>NZ_CP109659.1:0-4800000 GCF_052660475.1 Pseudomonas sp. G7(2022)
GTGGAGCTTTTGCGCGAAGAGCTGCCGGCCCAACAATTCAACACCTGGATCCGTCCGTTACAGGTCGAAGCCGAAGGCGACGAGTTGCGTGTCTACGCACCGAACCGTTTTGTTCTGGACTGGGTCAACGAAAAGTACCTGGGGCGCGTCCTTGAACTGCTGGATGAGCATGGCAATGGCCTCGCGCCGTCGCTCTCCTTATTAATAGGCAGCAAGCGCAGCTCTGCGCCGCGTGCCGCGCCCAATGCGCCATTGGCCGCCGCTGCTGCTTCACTGGCTCAGGCCAATGCCGCCCCCGTCAGCGCTCCGGCACCAGCGCCAGCTCCAACCCCGGCCAAGCGCGCGACGCAGAAAACCGAGGAAGTCAGCGAAGAGCCGTCCCGCGACAGCTTCGATCCGATGGCGGGCGCTGCTTCCCAGCAAGCACCAGTGCGTGCCGAACAGCGCACCGTGCAGGTCGAAGGCGCGCTCAAGCACACCAGCTACCTGAACCGCACCTTCACTTTTGAAAACTTCGTCGAAGGTAAATCCAACCAGCTCGCCCGTGCGGCGGCCTGGCAAGTGGCAGACAACCCGAAGCACGGCTACAACCCGCTCTTCCTTTATGGCGGCGTCGGTCTGGGTAAAACGCACTTGATGCATGCGGTGGGTAACCACCTATTAAAGAAGAATCCGAATGCCAAGGTCGTGTACCTGCATTCCGAGCGTTTCGTGGCCGACATGGTCAAGGCGCTGCAACTGAACGCGATCAACGAGTTCAAGCGTTTCTACCGTTCGGTGGACGCCCTGCTGATCGACGATATTCAGTTCTTCGCCCGCAAGGAGCGTTCCCAGGAAGAGTTTTTCCACACCTTCAACGCCCTGCTGGAAGGTGGTCAGCAGGTCATTCTCACCAGTGACCGCTACCCGAAAGAAATCGAAGGCCTTGAAGAGCGCCTCAAATCCCGCTTCGGTTGGGGCCTGACGGTCGCCGTCGAGCCGCCGGAGCTGGAAACCCGTGTGGCCATCTTGATGAAGAAGGCCGACCAGGCCAAAGTCGAGCTGCCTCACGATGCTGCATTCTTCATTGCCCAGCGTATTCGCTCCAACGTCCGTGAGCTGGAAGGCGCGCTGAAACGCGTGATCGCCCACTCGCACTTCATGGGCCGCGACATCACCATCGAGTTGATCCGCGAATCCCTGAAAGACCTGTTGGCGTTGCAGGACAAACTGGTCTCTGTGGATAACATTCAGCGCACCGTCGCCGAGTACTACAAGATCAAGATCTCCGACTTGCTGTCCAAGCGCCGTTCGCGCTCGGTTGCTCGTCCGCGTCAGGTGGCCATGGCACTGTCCAAGGAACTGACCAACCACAGCCTGCCGGAAATCGGCGATGTGTTTGGCGGTCGCGACCACACGACGGTGTTGCATGCCTGCCGCAAGATCAACGAACTTAAGGAATCCGACGCGGACATCCGCGAGGACTACAAGAACCTGCTGCGTACACTGACCACTTGATGAACACCAGCGCAGCTTATTAAGGCAAGGGACTAGACCATGCATTTCACCATTCAACGCGAAGCCCTGTTGAAACCCCTGCAACTGGTCGCAGGCGTCGTCGAGCGCCGACAGACCTTGCCGGTACTGTCCAACGTGCTGCTGGTTGTCGATGGCCAGCAACTGTCGCTGACCGGTACCGACCTGGAAGTCGAGCTGGTCGGTCGCGTGCAACTCGAAGAGCCGGCTGAAACAGGCTCCATCACCGTGCCGGCGCGCAAGCTGATGGACATTTGCAAGAGCCTGCCGAACGATGCCCTGATCGATATCAAGGTCGACGAGCAGAAGCTGGTGGTGAAGGCCGGCCGTAGCCGCTTCACCCTGTCGACCCTGCCGGCCAATGACTTCCCGACTGTGGAAGAAGGCCCGGGTTCGCTGACTACCAGCCTGGATCAGAGCAAGCTGCGTCGCTTGATCGAACGCACCAGTTTCGCCATGGCCCAACAGGACGTGCGTTACTACCTCAACGGCATGTTGCTGGAAGTGTCGACCGGTGTGATCCGCGCCGTGGCCACTGACGGTCACCGTCTGGCCATGTGCTCGATGCAGGCCGACATCGGTCAGCAGGATCGCCACCAGGTGATCGTGCCGCGCAAAGGTATTCTCGAACTGGCGCGTCTGCTCACCGAGCCGGACGGCAACGTCAGCATCGTCCTGGGTCAGCACCACATCCGCGCGACCACCGGAGAATTCACCTTCACCTCGAAATTGGTCGACGGCAAATTCCCTGACTACGAGCGTGTTCTGCCGAAGGGCGGCGACAAACTGGTTCTGGGCGATCGCCAGGCGCTGCGCGAAGCGTTCAGCCGTACCGCAATTCTGTCCAACGAGAAGTACCGCGGCATTCGTCTGCAACTGGCCAGTGGTCAGCTGAAAATCCAGGCCAACAACCCGGAGCAGGAAGAAGCGGAAGAAGAAGTGGGCGTGGAATACAACGGTGGCTCTCTGGAAATCGGCTTCAACGTGAGCTATCTGCTCGACGTGCTGGGCGTGATGACCACCGAGCAGGTTCGCCTGATCCTGTCTGACTCCAACAGCAGTGCGCTGGTGCAAGAGTCCGACAACGACGATTCGGCTTACGTTGTCATGCCGATGCGTCTGTAATCAGCTGACTCTGGATGTCGCTAAGTCGCGTCTCGGTCACCGCGGTGCGCAATCTGCACCCGGTGACCTTCTCCCCTTCCCCCCGAATCAACATTCTTTACGGCGCCAACGGCAGCGGCAAAACCAGTGTTCTGGAAGCCATTCACCTGCTGGGGCTTGCCCGCTCGTTCCGCAGCACCCGACTGTTGCCCGTCATCCAGTATGAGCAACTCGCCTGTACCGTATTCGGTCAGGTCGAGCTTGCCGAAGGTGGCCACAGCGCATTGGGGATCTCTCGCGATCGCCAGGGCGAGTTTCAGATTCGCATCGATGGCCAGAACGCCCGCAGTGCCGCGCAACTGGCGGAGATTCTGCCGCTGCAGTTGATCAACCCGGACAGCTTCCGCCTGCTGGAAGGTGCACCGAAGATTCGCCGGCAATTCCTCGACTGGGGTGTGTTCCACGTCGAACCACGGTTCATGGCTACCTGGCAGCGGTTGCAGAAGGCCTTGCGCCAGAGAAACTCCTGGCTGCGACATGGTACACTTGACGCCGTTTCGCAAGCGGTTTGGGACAGGGAACTGTGCCAGGCCAGCGCTGAAATCGATGAATACCGCCGCGCTTACATCAAAGCCTTGAAACCAGTCTTTGAACAAACCTTGAGCGAACTGGTTGAGCTCGAAGGTTTGACGCTCAGCTATTACCGAGGCTGGGACAAGGACCGGGAATTGAGTGCCGTACTTGCCGGATCCCTGCAGCGGGACCAGCAAATGGGTCATACCCAGGCCGGACCGCAACGTGCTGATTTGCGTCTTCGATTGGGCGCTCACAATGCCGCGGACATCTTGTCCCGGGGTCAGCAGAAGCTGGTGGTTTGTGCCTTGCGCATTGCCCAGGGGCATCTGGTGAGCCAGGCCCGACGCGGCCAGTGTATTTATCTGGTGGATGACTTGCCGTCCGAACTGGACGAGAGCCACCGTCGCGCGCTGTGCCGCTTGCTGGAAGACTTACGCTGCCAGGTCTTTATCACCTGTGTAGATCACGAATTATTGAGGGAAGGCTGGCAGACGGAAACGCCAGTCGCTCTGTTCCACGTGGAACAGGGCCGTATCACCCAGACCCACGACCATCGGGAGTGAAGGCATTGAGCGAAGAAAATACGTACGACTCATCGAGCATTAAAGTGCTGAAAGGCCTGGATGCCGTGCGCAAACGTCCCGGTATGTACATTGGTGACACCGACGATGGCAGCGGTCTGCACCACATGGTGTTCGAGGTGGTCGACAACTCGATCGACGAAGCCCTCGCCGGCCATTGCGACGACATCAGCATCATCATCCACCCGGATGAGTCCATCACCGTCAAAGACAACGGCCGTGGCATCCCGGTCGATGTGCACAAAGAGGAAGGCGTTTCCGCCGCCGAGGTCATCATGACCGTCCTCCACGCCGGCGGTAAGTTCGACGACAACTCCTACAAGGTATCCGGCGGTCTGCACGGTGTAGGTGTTTCGGTAGTGAACGCGCTGTCCGAAGAGCTGGTCCTGACCGTTCGCCGCAGCGGCAAGATCTGGGAACAGACCTACGTCCACGGCGTACCTCAGGCACCGATGGCGATCGTTGGCGACAGCGAAACCACCGGTACCCAGATCCACTTCAAGGCTTCCAAGGAAACCTTCAAGAACATTCACTTCAGCTGGGACATCCTGGCCAAGCGCATTCGTGAGCTGTCCTTCCTCAACTCCGGTGTCGGCATCGTCCTCAAGGACGAGCGCAGCGGCAAGGAAGAGCTGTTCAAGTATGAAGGCGGCCTGCGTGCATTCGTTGAATACCTGAACACCAACAAGACTGCGGTCAACCAGGTGTTCCACTTCAACATCCAGCGTGAAGACGGCATCGGCGTGGAAATCGCCCTGCAGTGGAACGACAGCTTCAACGAGAACCTGTTGTGCTTCACCAACAACATTCCGCAGCGCGACGGCGGTACTCACCTGGTGGGCTTCCGTTCCGCACTGACGCGTAACCTGAACAACTACATCGAGCAGGAAGGTCTGGCGAAGAAGCACAAAGTCGCCACCACCGGTGACGATGCCCGTGAAGGCCTGACCGCGATCATCTCGGTGAAGGTGCCGGATCCGAAGTTCAGCTCCCAGACCAAAGACAAGCTGGTGTCTTCCGAAGTGAAGACCGCGGTCGAACAGGAAATGGGCAAATACTTCTCCGACTTCCTGCTGGAAAACCCGAACGAAGCCAAACTGGTCGTCGGCAAGATGATCGACGCCGCCCGTGCCCGTGAAGCGGCGCGCAAGGCCCGTGAGATGACCCGCCGCAAAGGCGCGCTGGACATCGCCGGCCTGCCGGGCAAGCTTGCTGACTGTCAGGAAAAAGACCCGGCGCTGTCCGAACTGTACCTCGTGGAAGGTGACTCCGCGGGCGGCTCTGCCAAGCAGGGACGTAACCGCAAGACCCAGGCCATCCTGCCGCTGAAGGGCAAGATCCTCAACGTCGAGAAAGCCCGTTTCGACAAGATGATCTCGTCCCAGGAAGTGGGCACCCTGATCACCGCGCTGGGCTGCGGTATCGGTCGCGAAGAGTACAACATCGACAAGCTGCGCTATCACAACATCATCATCATGACCGATGCTGACGTCGACGGTTCGCACATCCGTACCCTGCTGCTGACCTTCTTCTTCCGTCAGTTGCCGGAGCTGATCGAGCGCGGCTACATCTACATCGCCCAGCCGCCGCTGTACAAGGTCAAGAAAGGCAAGCAAGAGCAATACATCAAAGACGACGACGCCATGGAAGAGTACATGACGCAGTCGGCCCTGGAAGATGCGAGCCTGCACCTGAACGAAGACGCCCCGGGCATTTCCGGCGAAGCGCTGGAACGTCTGGTGAACGACTTCCGTATGGTGATGAAGACCCTCAAGCGTCTGTCGCGTCTGTACCCGCAGGAGCTGACCGAGCACTTCATCTACCTGCCGGCCGTAAGCCTGGAAATGCTCGGCGACCACGCCAAGATGCAAGACTGGCTGGCCCAGTACGAAGTTCGTCTGCGCACCGTCGAGAAGTCCGGCCTGGTCTACAAGGCCAGCCTGCGTGAAGACCGTGAACGTGGCGTGTGGCTGCCGGAGGTCGAACTGATCTCCCACGGCCTGTCGAACTACGTCACCTTCAACCGCGACTTCTTCGGCAGCAACGACTACAAGACCGTCGTCACCCTCGGCGCTCAACTGAGCACCCTGCTCGACGAAGGTGCGTACATCCAGCGTGGCGAGCGCAAGAAAGCGGTCACCGAGTTCAAGGAAGCCCTGGACTGGCTGATGGCCGAAAGCACCAAGCGCCATACCATTCAGCGATACAAAGGTCTGGGCGAAATGAACCCTGATCAGCTATGGGAAACCACCATGGACCCAAGCGTGCGCCGCATGCTGAAAGTCACCATCGAAGACGCCATCGGTGCAGACCAGATCTTCAACACCCTGATGGGTGATGCGGTCGAACCACGCCGTGACTTCATCGAGAGCAACGCTCTGGCGGTTTCCAACCTGGATTTCTGATCCGGGTCGGCACCAGCAAAAAGGCCAACGCATCCGCGTTGGCCTTTTTTATTGCCTGCGGTTCACTCGCCGGCAGACACCACGCTCTCCAACCGATACCCATACCCATAAATCGTCAGCAACTGCCAACCCCGATCCGCCGTCAGCCCCAGCTTGTTACGCAGCCGATAGATATGAGTGTCCAGCGGCCGCGACGAGGCCATTTCTTCATGGGGCCAAAATCTTTCGTACAGGTAGTCCCGTGACAACGGCCGGCCGAGGTTGCTGAACAGGCAATGTGCGAGCCGATACTCGCGCTCGGTCATCATGATCGGCTTGCCTTCGCGGGTGACGGTCAGTTCGGCGTCGTCGAACACCAGATCATTGAAACGCAGAACATTGGCGACGGATGGGCGTTGATGGCTGTGCCGACGCAGTACGGCGGTGACTCGTGCCTTCAACTCGTTTGGACGAAAGGGCTTGCTGACATAATCGTCGGCTCCCGCATTCAATGCCTGGACGATATCGCTCTCGCCGTCGCGACTGGTCAACATGATGGCCGCCGGCGGCGCTTCCATGTGTTCGCGGGTCCAGCGCAGCAGTGCCAGCCCGGTGAGGTCGGGCAGTTGCCAGTCGAGGATCAGCAGGTCGAAGGTTTCCCGGCGCAGTTGCCGCAGCAGGTCTTCGGCGCGTTCGAAACTGTGCAGCGACCAGGGTTGTTCGCCGGCCTCGGCCATTTGTTGCAGGGTCTGCTCGACCCGGCGCAATTCGGCGGGTTCATCGTCCAGTATCGCAACGCGCATACGCGGGATTCCTTGTCGCTTGGTAATGGGTGGTCAACACCAGAGGCTTGACCAAAGCAGTGAAAGTAAGCGGCACACCCTGGGTCGAGCCGCTATGATTCTTCGGGTCCACGTCCTCAGACCTGTCGCCTATGAAACCATTCAACCCGCCCTGCCCTGTTTTCCATGATTAACCGACGCCGCCACGAAAGCCGTGTGCAAAGTCAGGTTCAACGCCTGTTTCGGCAACTGGTGCGCGAGTGGGTGTGGATAAGTCTAGTGCTGTTGCCGCTGACTGCATTGTTGTCCTGGCGGGCGCAGATCAATCTGCATGATCCGGCGCCTGTCACCAGCGCAGTACTGTCCACCGTGCTGGTGGCCATTGTGTTGGGATTGTTGCTGTGGCGACCGCGCCTGGCGCTTTGGCTCACGCTGATCGGTATGGTTGGCGTGCTGCTGACCAGCGCAGGCCTGGCGGAAGTTCAGCGTTGGTGGTCCCCTACGCCAGCAGTGCTGGGAATGCTGTTCGGTTATCTGATCTGGAACTGGCGACGGCTGAGTGTCGTGCTGACTTACTTCGGCTGGGAATTGTCACGGCTGGACGATGAACCGAAGGTGTTCCCCGAACGTCGCCGTACACAATTTGCCAGTGGCGACCGATTGCAAGGCCAGATCATGGCCCTTGAGCAAGCCATGAGCCGTACCCGTGACACCCGTCGCTTCATCGCCGATGGCCTGGAATATCTGCCGGTCGCGACCCTGATCAGTGATCCAAAAGGTCAGATCCTGTTGGGTAACCGCAAGGCGCGTGACTTGTTCGGCAGTGATCTGGTCGGTGATGAAGTCCTCGATCGATTGGCGAGTCTTGGCTATCCGGATTTATCCACAGCGTCGCGTCCACTGTTGTCCGACCTGCCTCTAGTGGAGTTCCGAGATCACAAGGAGCGCAGCCTGCGGCTGGAACGTGCAGCATTGTTACCGGTGGACGGCGACACGCCGATTGGCTGGCTGCTGAGCCTTACCGATCTGAGTGCCGAGCGTGCCGCTGAAGAACAGCGCGGCGTGCTGCTGCGCTTTCTGTCCCACGATCTGCGCGCCCCGCATTCGGCGATTCTCGCTCTGCTCGACGTACACCGGCATCAGGCCGGGACAGATTCGCCGTTGTTCGAGCAGATTGAACGCCAGGTGCGGCGAGCGCTGGAGTTGACCGATGGTTTCGTATTGCTGGCTCGGGCCGAATCCAAGGCCTATCAGTTCCAGCCGAGTCTGTTTGCGATGCTGGTAATGGACGTCCTGGATCAGGCGCTGCCCATCGCCCAGCAGAAGCGCATCGAGCTGCTTAACGATATGGACGAACAATCTCAGGAGCGTCTGGTGCTGGCGGACCAGGGCTTGCTGACCCGGGCGCTGTTCAATCTGCTGGAAAACGCGATCAAGTACAGCCCGGTCGGGTCCATGGTCAGGTTGCGCATTCGCTGCCACGATGACTGGATGCAATGCGAACTGACCGATCAGGGCAAAGGCATTGCGGCTGAAGAACTGCCTGATCTGTTCAGCCAATATCGGCGGTTTTCTTCGGCCAAGGGCATTGATGGCGTGGGGCTGGGGTTATCGATGGTCAAGGCCGTGGTGGATCACCACGGTGGGCGGATCGAATGCCTCAGCGTTATCGATCAGGGCACCACATTCCGCCTGGAGCTGCCGCTGATCGCCGAAGAGCAGGCATAAAAAAACCGGCTATATCAGCCGGTTTTCTTACTTCCGAAAAAAACTTATGCACCTTTTACGGTGTTTTATCAGCTTCAGAAATATATATAAAAATCAGTAACTTAATTGACGTTTTTGGAATATTGCCAACAAACCGTACACAGGTTATCCACAAAATTCAGACAGTCAGTTGGTCGCTGGCTGCCGGGGCTTGTGGTGCCGGTGGCAACGAACCCATTTCCCGTTGAGCCTGCTCGTTCCAAGCCTGCACCCGGTCGTTCAGATCGGCGATGGCGCGGGGGCCGGATCCTTCGGCATACATCGGTTTACCGATGACCACGGTGATCACACCCTGTTTTTTGCCCCAGCCGATTTTCGGCCAGAACTTGCCGGCATTGTGCGCAATCGGCAGCACTGGAAGTGCCGCATTCACCGCCAATGCGCTGCCACTGCGGGAGAACTTGCCGATGGTGCCGTGGGGAACGCGAGTGCCTTCAGGGAAGATCAGCACCCAGACATTGTCCTTGAGCAGTTCATCACCCTTCGCCGCGACCTGCTTGAGGGCGGCTTTCGGGTTGTCGCGATCAATGGCGATCGGCCGCAGCATGGCCATGGCCCAGCCGAAGAACGGCACATACAGCAATTCGCGCTTGAGCACCTGGCTCAAGGGCGAGAAATAAGCGGAGAGAAAGAACGTCTCCCAGGTGCTCTGGTGGTTCGACTGAATCACGCAGGGCCGGTCAGGCACGTTTTCCGCGCCTTTGACTTCGTAACGGATACCGAGGAACACCTTGGTCAACCACAAGGCGCAACGGCACCAGTACACATTGATGAAGCGATAGCGCGCCTTGAACGGCAGAAAGGGCGCGATAAAAAAGCTCAGGCTGCACCACAGCAGAGCGGTGGTGCCCAGCAGCAGGTAAAAGAGGAAGATTCTGATGGCCTGCAGTATCGACATGGCGACGTTTACCGTTACGGGCGATGCCCGACTGTTCAAGCGCACTCCCGATCAATCCCTGGTCAGGAACTTCAGAAGTACTCTAGTTGTGGATAAGTTCTGCGGCAATCGCCGCCAGATCGTCAAAAATCAGGGTGCCGACCGGAAGGGTCTTGCCCAGAGTCTTTTCGCCTTTCCCGGTCTTTACCAAAACGGGCTGTGAATCGACGGCTTTGGCGGCCTCCAGGTCACCAAGGCTGTCGCCGACGAACCAGACATTCGTCAGCGCCACGTTGTAATGCTGCGCAATGGTTTTCAACATGCCGGGTTTCGGCTTGCGGCAGTCGCAACCCTCGTCCGGTCCATGCGGGCAATACACGATCAGCCCGACTTCACCGCCCTGCTCCGCCACCAGCGTGCGCAGGCGCGCGTGCATGGCATCGAGGGTGACGAGGTCGTAATAGCCGCGAGCAATGCCTGACTGGTTGGTGGCGACCGCCACCGTCCAGCCGGCCTTGCTCAACTGCGCAATCGCTTCGATCGAGCCGGGCAGCGGAATCCACTCCTCCACCGACTTGATGTAAGCGTCGGAGTCGTAATTGATCACTCCGTCCCGATCGAGAATCAGCAGTTTCAACAGCAATCCCTCAACCCAGCAGCGAAATGTCGGCAACGCCCAGGAACAGGCCACGCAGACGCGCCAGCAGCGCGTAACGGTTGGCCCGCACATTGGCGTCTTCGGCATTGACCATCACCGCGTCGAAGAACGCGTCGACCGGCTCGCGCAGGGCGGCCAGGCGTGCCAGCGATTCGTTGTACTGACGCGCAGCAGCCATTGGCTGTACAGCCTGGTCAGCCTGCTGGATCGCCGAGTACAGCGAGAACTCGTTGGCGTTGTCGAAGTACTTGGCCTGAACGTCGGTCGGCACGGAGCCTTCGACTTTGCTCAGCAGGTTCGACACACGCTTGTTCACTGCCGCCAGGGCTGCCGCTTCCGGCAGTTTGCGGAAGGCCTGAACCGCTTGCACACGCTGGTCGAAGTCCAGCGCCGAACCCGGCTTCAGGGCACGTACCGACAGGTAGGTGGCGACATCCACGCCTTCGTCTTCGTAACGCGCACGCAGACGGTCGAAGATGAATTCCAGTACCGCGTCGTTCAGGCCGGCAGCCTTGACCTTGGCACCGAACGCATTCACGGCGAATGCCACGGCGTCGTTCAGGTCCAGGTCCAGTTGTTTCTCGATCAGGATCCGCAGCACGCCCAGTGCCGCACGGCGCAGGGCATACGGGTCTTTGCTGCCGGTCGGCAGCATGCCGATGCCGAAGATGCCGACCAGGGTGTCGAGCTTGTCGGCGATGGCCACGGCCGCACCGGTCAGGGTGGCTGGCAGTTCAGCGCCGGCACCGCGTGGCATGTATTGCTCGTTCAGCGCCAGGGCAACGTCTTGCGGCTCGCCGTCATTGAGGGCGTAGTAGTAGCCGGCGACACCTTGCATCTCCGGGAACTCGCCGACCATTTCGGTGGCCAGGTCGCATTTGGACAGCAGACCTGCGCGGGCAGCCCACGAAGCGTTGCCGCCGATGCGCGCCGCGATGTAAGCCGCCAGTCGGGAAACCCGCTCGGCCTTGTCGTAGACGCTGCCGAGTTTTTCCTGGAACACCACGTTCTGCAGGCGATCGTTGAACGCTTCGAGTTTCTGCTTCTTGTCCTGCTTGAAGAAGAACTCGGCGTCGGTCAGACGTGGACGAACCACCTTCTCGTTACCGGCGATGATCTGCTGCGGGTCTTTGGATTCGATGTTGGCCACAGTGATGAAGCGTGGCAGCAACTTGCCGTCGGCATCCAGCAGGCAGAAGTACTTCTGGTTGTCCTGCATGGTGGTGATCAGCGCTTCCTGCGGCACGTCGAGGAAACGTTCCTCGAACGAGCACACCAGCGGCACCGGCCACTCGACCAGCGCGGTCACTTCGTCGAGCAGCGCCGGCGGCACGATCGCGGTGCCTTCCTGACGGGTCGCCAGCTCTTCGGTGCGCTTGCTGATGATCTCGCGACGCTCGTTGGCGTCGGCCAGCACGTAGGCGGCACGCAGGTCGGCCAGGTAGCTCGACGGCGAACCGATGCGCACACTTTGCGGGTGGTGGAAACGGTGGCCACGGGATTCACGGCCAGCCTTCTGCGCGAGGATCGTGCAGTCGATGACCTGGTCGCCGAGCAGCATCACCAGCCATTGGGTCGGACGTACGAACTCTTCCTTGCGAGCACCCCAACGCATGCGTTTCGGGATCGGCAGGTCGTTCAGCGAGTCTTCGACAATGGTCGGCAACAGGCTGGCGGTCGGCTTGCCGGCGATGTTCTGGCTGTAGCGCAGTTTCGGACCGCTCTGATCGATTTCGCTCAGCTCGACGCCGCACTTCTTGGCAAAGCCCAGTGCCGCTTGAGTCGGGTTGCCGTCGGCATCGAACGCCGCCTGACGTGGCGGGCCGTCGAGGTTGATGCTGCGATCCGGCTGCTGGGTGGCCAGCGCGGTGATCAGCACAGCCAGACGACGCGGCGCGGCGTAGACGGTTTTGGTCTCGTAATTCAGGCCGGCAGCTTGCAGGCCCTTGTCGATACCGGCCAGGAACGCTTCGGCCAGGGTGTTCAGGGCTTTGGGTGGCAGTTCTTCGGTGCCCAGTTCAACCAGAAAATCTTGAGCACTCATTGTGCAGCCTCCAGCTTGGCCAGTACTTCGTCACGCAGGTCCGGGGTTGCCATCGGGAAGCCCAGCTTGGCGCGGGCCAGCAGGTAGGCTTGGGCGACGGAACGCGCCAGGGTGCGAACGCGCAGAATGTATTGCTGACGCGCAGTCACCGAGATCGCCCGGCGTGCATCCAGCAGGTTGAAGGTGTGCGAGGCCTTCAGGACCATTTCGTAGCTCGGCAACGGCAGCGGCTGGTCGAGTTCGATCAGGCGCTTGGCTTCGCTTTCATAGAAGTCGAACAGTTCGAACAGCTTGTCGACGTTGGCGTGTTCGAAGTTGTAGGTGGATTGCTCCACTTCGTTCTGGTGGAACACGTCGCCGTAGGTCACTTTGCCGAACGGACCGTCAGCCCAGACCAGGTCGTAGACCGAGTCCACGCCTTGCAGGTACATGGCCAGACGCTCGAGGCCGTAGGTGATCTCGCCGGTCACCGGGTAGCACTCGATGCCGCCCGCCTGCTGGAAGTAAGTGAACTGGGTCACTTCCATGCCGTTCAGCCAGACTTCCCAGCCCAGACCCCAGGCGCCGAGGGTCGGCGATTCCCAGTTGTCTTCGACGAAGCGGATGTCGTGGACCAGCGGGTCCAGGCCGACATGCTTGAGGGAGCCCAGGTACAGTTCCTGGAAGTTGTCCGGGTTCGGCTTCAGGACTACCTGGAACTGGTAGTAGTGCTGCAGACGGTTCGGGTTTTCGCCGTAACGGCCGTCAGTCGGACGGCGGCTTGGCTGCACGTAAGCGGCGTTCCAGGTTTCCGGGCCGATGGCGCGCAGGAATGTCGCGGTGTGGAAAGTGCCGGCGCCTACTTCCATATCGTAGGGCTGAAGTACCACACAACCTTGCTCGGCCCAGTATTGCTGGAGCGCGAGGATCAAGTCTTGGAAGGTACGCACGGCTGGCGTAGGCTGGCTCACGAAATTCACCTGTTTCTTGGGCTGCGATTTAAAGAGCGGGAGTATACCCGATTCAGTCGCACCTCCACCCCCTGGAGCCTTATGCCACGCTGCTTTTGGTGCAACGAAGATCCGCTGTACATGGCTTACCACGATCAGGAGTGGGGCACGCCGCTACGCGATGCGCAGGGTTTGTTCGAGTTGCTTTTGCTCGAAGGGTTCCAGGCCGGGCTTTCGTGGATCACCGTGCTGCGCAAGCGCGAGCGATATCGCGAGGTGTTGTTCGGCTTTGACGTACAGCGTGTGGCGCAGATGAGCGACGCGGAAATCGATCAATTGATGCTCGATCCGGGGATCATCCGCAACCGTCTAAAACTCAATGCCGCCCGGCGCAACGCCCAGGCCTGGCTGGCGCTGGAAGACCCGGTGGCGTTCCTCTGGTCGTTTGTGGATAACCGGCCGGTGATCAATCATTTCAAGGATCGCAGCGAAGTCCCGGCCATCACCCCGCAAGCCGTGGCCATGAGCAAAGGCCTGAAAAAGGCCGGTTTCACCTTCGTCGGCCCGACCATCTGCTACGCGTTGATGCAGGCCTCGGGCATGGTCATGGATCACACTCAGGACTGCGACCGCTACGCGCAGCTCGTCAACGCCGGTTAGAATGGCCGCCTCGCGCACAGCACAAGATCAGGAGTGACCTGTGGAAAAGTTTAAAGGCGCCATGCTGGTTGGCGCTCTGCGGCTGTTTGCCCTGCTTCCGTGGCGGGCCGTGCAGGCCGTGGGTTCGGCGATCGGCTGGATCATGTGGAAAACCCCCAACCGTTCCCGCGATGTGGTGCGGATCAACCTCGCCAAATGTTTTCCACAGATGGACCCGGCCGAACGCGAGCGTCTGGTCGGCCAGAGCCTCAAGGACATCGGCAAGTCCCTGACCGAAAGCGCCTGCGCCTGGATCTGGCCGGCCCAGCGTTCCATCGACCTGGTGCGCGAAGTCGAAGGCCTCGACATCCTCAAGGAGGCGCTGGCGTCGGGTAAAGGTGTGGTTGGCATCACCAGTCACCTGGGCAACTGGGAAGTGCTCAATCACTTCTATTGCAGCCAGTGCAAACCGATCATTTTCTACCGCCCGCCCAAGCTCAAGGCTGTGGATGAATTGCTGCGCAAGCAGCGGGTGCAATTGGGTAACCGCGTGGCGGCGTCGACCAAGGAAGGCATCCTCAGTGTCATCAAGGAAGTGCGCAAGGGCGGTCAGGTGGGGATTCCTGCGGACCCGGAGCCGGCGGAATCGGCCGGGATCTTCGTGCCGTTCTTCGCCACTCAGGCCCTGACCAGCAAGTTCGTGCCGAACATGCTCGCTGGCGGCAAAGCCGTCGGGGTGTTCCTGCATGCCCTGCGCCTGCCGGACGGTTCCGGTTACAAGGTGATCCTCGAAGCGGCGCCGGAAGCCATGTACAGCACCGACACCGAAACCTCCTGCGCGGCGATGAGCCAAGTGGTCGAGCGTTATGTGGCGGCTTATCCGAGCCAGTACATGTGGAGCATGAAACGCTTCAAGAAGCGTCCGCCGGGTGAGGCGCGCTGGTACTGATCGGCGAGAGGCGTTTGTGGATAACCTGAGCAAACGGGTTATCCACAGCCGTCACGGCTTCTGCCGATCGAGCTTCTTCAGAAACACCGTCATTTCCTTCTCGGCCTGCTTGTCGCCATGGGCCCGGGCCGCTTCCAGACCCTGCTCCCAGGCCTGCCGCGCAGCCGCCAGATCACCCAGCGCCAGTTGCGCCTTGCCCAGCAGTTTCCAAGCAGCCGAATACTTCGGATCGAAGCCGACACACCGCTGGAAATGCTCGGCCGCCTTCGCGTTTTCTCCCAGATCCAGATAACCCTTGCCGAGTCCGAAGCGCAGCAGCGAGTTATCCACACCCTTGGCGAGCATTTTTTCCAGGGATTCGATCATCGGTCTCGCCTCTTGATCGCTCAGAAGAAACTCAGGCCCACGTGGAACAGCTTCTCCACATCGCGAATGTGCTTTTTATCCACAAGGAACAGGATCACATGGTCGCCCGCTGCGATCACCGTGTCGTCATGGGCGATGATCACTTCTTCATCGCGGATAATCGCGCCGATGGTGGTGCCCGGCGGCAGTGCGATGTTTTCGATGGCCTTGCCGATGACCTTGCTCGACTTCGAATCGCCATGAGCCACCGCTTCGATGGCCTCAGCCGCGCCCCGGCGCAGGGAGTGCACGCTGACGATATCGCCGCGCCGCACGTGAGCCAGCAAGGTACCGATGGTCGCCAGTTGCGGGCTGATGGCGATGTCGATGTCGCCGCCCTGGATCAGATCGACGTAGGCCGGGTTGTTGATGATCGTCATCACCTTCTTCGCCCCCAGACGCTTGGCCAGCAGCGACGACATGATGTTGGCTTCGTCATCGTTGGTCAGCGCGAGGAAGATGTCCGCGTCGGCAATGTTCTCTTCCAGCAGCAGGTCGCGATCCGACGCACTGCCCTGCAGCACCACGGTGCTGTCGAGGGTGTCGGAGAGGTAGCGGCAGCGTGCCGGGTTCATCTCGATGATCTTCACCTGATAGCGGCTTTCGATGGCCTCGGCCAGGCGTTCGCCGATCTGCCCGCCGCCGGCGATGACGATGCGCTTGTAGGTTTCGTCGAGGCGGCGCATTTCGCTCATCACAGCGCGAATGTTCTCACGGGCGGCGATGAAGAAGACTTCGTCGTCGGCCTCGATCACCGTGTCGCCTTGAGGAAGAATCGGACGGTCGCGGCGGAAAATGGCGGCTACCCGGGTTTCCACATTCGGCATGTGCTCGCGCAACTGGCGCAGTTGCTGACCCACCAGCGGCCCGCCGTAGTAGGCGCGCACCGCGACCAGTTGCGCCTGGCCTTCGGCGAAGTCGATCACCTGCAAGGCGCCGGGGTGCTGGATCAGGCGCTTGATGTAGTTGGTGACGACCTGCTCGGGACTGATCAGCACGTCGACCGGAATCGCTTCGTTCTGGAACAGTTGCTCCTCGCGGGTCAGGTACGAGGCTTCGCGCACCCGGGCGATCTTGGTCGGGGTGTGGAACAGGGTGTGGGCGACCTGGCAGGCGACCATGTTGGTTTCGTCGCTGTTGGTCACCGCCACCAGCATGTCGGCGTCGTCGGCACCGGCCTGACGCAGCACGGTCGGCAGCGAGCCACGGCCCTGCACGGTGCGGATATCGAGGCGGTCGCCAAGGTCGCGCAGACGGTCGCCATCGGTGTCGACCACGGTGATGTCGTTGGCTTCGCTGGCCAGATGTTCAGCCAGCGAACCGCCGACCTGTCCCGCTCCGAGGATGATGATTTTCATCCAGTCACTCCGTTGAATCCGTTTAGCCGCGCGCGGCAGCGATCTTGATCAGCTTGGCGTAGTAGAACCCGTCATGCCCACCCTGCTGGGCCAGCAATTGGCGACCGTGGGGCTGTTTGATCCCGGCCTGCGTGGCCAGATCCAGTTCCCGGGCGCCCGGCGTGCGCTCAAGGAACGCGGCGATCACTTCGGTGTTCTCGGTCGGCAGGGTCGAGCAGGTGGCGTAGAGCAGGATGCCGCCCACTTCGAGGGTTTTCCACATGGCGTCAAGCAACTCGCCTTGCAGTTGCGCGAGGGCGGCGATGTCGTCGGCCTGGCGGGTCAGCTTGATGTCCGGATGACGACGGATCACCCCGGTGGCCGAGCACGGCGCGTCGAGCAGGATGCGCTGGAACGGTTTGCCGTCCCACCATGCGGCCGTGTCGCGACCGTCGGCGGCGATCAGTTCGGCGCTCAGACCGAGGCGTTCGAGGTTTTCCTTCACTCGCACCAGACGCTTGGCTTCCAGGTCCACCGCCACCACGCCGGCCAGTGCCGGTTCGGCTTCGAGGATGTGGCACGTCTTGCCGCCCGGCGCACAGCAGGCGTCCAGCACTCGCTGGCCCGGCGCGAGGTCGAGCAGGTCGGCGGCCAATTGTGCAGCTTCGTCCTGCACGCTGATCCAGCCTTCGGCGAAGCCTGGCAGGCTGCGCACATCGGCAGCGGCCTCCAGCACGATGCCGTCGCGGCTGAACGTACACGGCTGGGCGGCGATACCCGCTTCAGTCAGCAGACCGAGGTAGGCGTCGCGGCTGTGATGACGGCGATTGACCCGCAGAATCATCGGCGGATGTGCGTTGTTGGCTTCGCAGATCGCTTCCCACTGTTCAGGCCAGAAAGCCTTCAGGGATTTTTGCAGCCAGCGCGGGTGGGCGGTGCGCACCACCGGATCGCGTTCCAGTTCGGCGAAGATCGCCTCACTTTCACGCTGGGCATTGCGCAGCACGGCGTTGAGCAGACCTTTGGCCCAAGGCTTTTTCAACTTGTCGGCGCAACCGACGGTTTCGCCGATGGCGGCGTGTGGCGGAACGCGGGTGTAGAGCAGTTGATAAAGACCGACCAGCAGCAACGCCTCGACATCGGCGTCCGCCGCTTTGAACGGCTTCTGCAGCAGCTTTTCCGCCAGTGCCGACAAACGTGGTTGCCAACGGGCGGTGCCAAATGCCAGATCCTGAGTGAAGCCGCGATCGCGATCCTCGACCTTGTCCAGCTGCGTCGGCAGGGAGCTGTTGAGCGAAGCCTTGCCGCTCAGGACTGCGGCGAGTGCCTTGGCGGCGGCCAGACGCGGGTTCATTGCGCGTCCACCGCTACGCCCAGCACGGTGCCGGTGGCGAATTTCTCACGACGGCTGTTGAACAGATCGCTGAAGTTCAGCGCCTTGCCGCCGGGCAATTGCAGACGGGTCAGGCACAGCGCCTGATCGCCGCACGCGACGAGCAGGCCGTCCTTGCTGGCGCCGAGGATGGTGCCCGGTGCGCCTTTGCCGTCGGCCAGTGTTGCCGCCAGCACTTTCAGCGCTTCGCCGTTGAGCGTGCTGTGGGTGATTGGCCATGGGTTGAAGGCGCGGACCAGACGTTCCAGCTCAACGGCCGGGCGGCTCCAGTCGATGCGTGCTTCGTCCTTGTTCAGTTTGTGCGCGTAAGTGGCGAGCTCATCGTTCTGCACTTCGCCTTCCAGGGTGCCAGCGGCCAGACCGGCAATCGCTTGCACCACGGCAGGCGGGCCCATTTCGGCCAGGCGGTCGTGGAGGCTGCCGCCGGTGTCGTCGGCGCTGATCGGGGTCACGACTTTAAGCAGCATCGGCCCGGTATCGAGGCCGGCCTCCATGCGCATCACGGTCACACCGCTTTCGGCGTCGCCCGCTTCCACGGCGCGCTGGATCGGCGCCGCACCGCGCCAGCGTGGCAGCAGGGAGGCGTGGCTGTTGATGCAGCCCAGGCGCGGAATATCCAGCACCGCTTGCGGCAGGATCAGGCCGTAGGCAACCACCACCATCAAATCCGGTTTCAGCGCAGCAAGCTCGGCCTGAGCGTCAGCGTTGCGCAGGGTCGGTGGCTGCAACACCTGGATATTGTTTTCCAGGGCGAGCTGTTTGACCGGGCTCGGCATCAGTTTTTGCCCACGACCGGCCGGGCGATCCGGTTGGGTGTAGACCGCAACGATCTCGTAAGGGCTGTCCAGCAGGGCCTTGAGGTGTTCGGCGGCGAATTCCGGGGTGCCGGCAAAAACGATGCGCAGTGGCTCAGTCATGGGGGGAATCTCATAAAAAGAAAAAGGCTTGCCGCAGCAAGCCTTTGGAGAGGGGCATCAAGCGTTCTGGCGGTGCTGCTTTTCCAGTTTCTTCTTGATCCGGTCGCGTTTGAGCGTGGACAGGTAATCGACGAACAACTTGCCGTTGAGGTGGTCGCATTCGTGCTGGATGCACACCGCGAGCAGGCCTTCGGCGATCAGTTCGTAAGGCTTGCCGTCACGGTCCAGAGCCTTGATTTTGACCTTCTGCGGGCGGTCGACATTTTCGTAGAAGCCCGGCACCGAGAGGCAGCCTTCCTGGTATTGCTCCATTTCGTCGGTCAGCGGTTCGAACTCGGGGTTGATGAACACCCGGGGTTCGGTGCGGTCTTCGGAAAGGTCCATCACGACGATACGTTTGTGCACGTTGACCTGGGTCGCGGCGAGGCCGATGCCCGGCGCTTCATACATTGTTTCAAACATGTCATCGACCAGCTGACGCACTTCGTCGTCCACTACAGCCACAGGTTTGGCGATAGTGCGCAGACGCGGGTCCGGAAATTCGAGGATGTTCAAAATGGCCATAAGCTTGATTGCTGCACGTGTGAGGTAAAGTCGGGCGATGGCCTGGCGGGTCCGAAGATGCAGGCTACCGTTGTGAAACGTAGCTCCTTGCTTTCAAGCATAGAGCAGGGAGCGAGCCACGGGGGCTCTGGCGTTTCACGCGAACGCACATAATAAAGGGATTCACCGCATGAGGAAATCACTACTCGCCCTGCTGTTTCTGGCCTCGGCCGGCGCTGCGCACGGGCAAGTGCAACTCAAGGAAGGTTTTCCACAGCAATACACGGTGGTTTCGGGGGATACGCTCTGGGACATCTCCGGTAAATATTTGCGCGAACCCTGGCAGTGGCCACAGCTGTGGCGGGCCAATCCGCAGATCGAAAACCCCAACCTTATCTACCCCGGCGACACGCTCACGCTCAGTTACGTCAACGGCCAGCCGCGCCTGACCGTCAATCGCGGCGAGTCGCGCGGCACCATCAAGCTGTCGCCACGCATCCGTACCAGTCCGGTAGCGGAGGCGATTCCGAGCATTCCGCTCAAATCCATCAACAGCTTTCTGCTGAGCAACCGCATCGTCGACAAGGTCGAGGACTTCGACAAGGCGCCGTACATCGTCGCCGGCGATGCCGAGCGGGTGCTCAGCGGCACCGGCGACCGGATCTTTGCTCGCGGGCATTTCGACCCGAACCAGCCGGTCTACGGCATCTTCCGCCAGGGCAAGGTCTACACCGATCCGCAGAGCAAGGAGTTTCTGGGGATCAACGCCGACGATATCGGCGGCGGTGAAATCGTCGCCACCGAAGGCGACGTCGCTACCCTCGCCCTGCAACGCACCACACAGGAAGTGCGCCTCGGCGACCGTCTGTTCAGTGGCGAAGAGCGTTCGATCAACTCGACGTTCATGCCCAGCGCTCCCACCACCGACATCAATGGCCTGATCATCGACGTGCCACGCGGCGTCACGCAGATCGGCGCGATGGATGTAGTGACATTGAACAAGGGCAAGCGCGACGGTCTGGCCGAAGGCAACGTACTGGTGGTGATGAAAACCGGGGAAACCGTGCGTGACCGGATCACCGGCCAGCCGCTGAAAATCCCCGACGAGCGCGCCGGATTGCTGATGGTGTTCCGCACCTACGACAAGCTCAGTTATGGCCTGGTGTTGAACGCATCGCGCTCGCTGGCGGTGCTGGACAAGGTGCGAAATCCTTAGCTGGCTTCACAAGTTACCAACAGAGTTATCCACAGCTTGTTCCGAAAGGTTCGGGCCTTATAACGATCAAGGATGATCCATGATGATGCCTGTCTCTCCATCGGTTTCGCCGGCGGAGCTCGAAGCGCGCCTGCGCCTGCACCGCTTGCCGGAAATCGGTCCCAAGCGTTTCACCAAACTGCTCGAAGCCTTCGGCTGTGCCTCGAAGGCAATCAGCGCGCCCGCCAGCGCCTGGCGCTCGCTGGGTTTGCCGGCGGCTTGTGCCGAGGCCCGCCGCTGCCCTGAAGTTCGCGACGGCGCCAGCCACGCATTGCGCTGGCTAGAGCGGCCGGAGCAACATTTGTTGATGTGGGATCACCCGGATTACCCGGCTTTGCTGGCGCAGATTCCCGACCCGCCACCCTTGCTGTTCGTCGCTGGCGACCCACGGATCCTGGAAAAACCGCAACTGGCGATGGTCGGCAGTCGCCGCGCTTCGCGACCGGGCATGGACACCGCCACGGCATTTTCCCGCAGTCTGGCCGGAGCCGGTTTTGTCATCACCAGTGGCCTGGCGCTGGGCATCGATGCCGCCGTGCACCAAGGCGCGCTCGACGTTGGCGGGCAAACCGTGGGTGTGCTGGGCACCGGTCTGGAAAAATTTTATCCACAGCGCAACCGGCGGCTGGCGGACACGATGATTGCCTCGGGCAGTGCGTTGATTTCGGAGTTTCCACTGGACGCCGGGCCGACGGCGAGCAACTTCCCCAGGCGCAACCGGATCATCAGCGGCTTGTCACTCGGCGTACTGGTGGTCGAGGCCAGTGTTGCCAGCGGTTCGCTGATCACCGCGCGGCTGGCGGCGGAACAGGGTCGCGAGGTGTACGCCATTCCGGGTTCGATCCATCACCCCGGCGCCCGGGGTTGTCATCAGTTGATCCGTGATGGAGCGGTGCTGGTGGAAACCATCGAGCACATTCTCGAAGCCTTGCGTGGCTGGCAGCATCTGCCGGTATCCAGCGTCGCAGTGAATCCAGATAACCCGTTGCTGCGTCTGCTACACGCGGCGCCGCACACCAGCGAAGGCCTGGCCGACAGCAGTGGCTGGGCGTTGCCAAAAGTACTGGCGGCATTGACCGAACTGGAGATGGAGGGCCGCGCCGTGTGCGAAAACGGCCGCTGGTTTGCGCGGGTAAGCTAGGTTTTACATTGAAGATCGGTAAACTGCGCAAAACCTGTTTGCGGAGAGTTTTTCATGGTCAACAGTTGGCGTGTGCAACAAGCCGCACGAGAGATTCGCGCCGGGGCGGTGATTGCCTATCCAACCGAAGCCGTCTGGGGGCTGGGGTGCGATCCTTGGAATGAAGAAGCGGTGGATCGTCTGTTGGCGATCAAGAACCGATCGGTGGACAAGGGGTTGATTCTGGTCGCCGACAACATTCGTCAGTTCGACTTCCTGTTCGAGGACTTCCCCCAGGACTGGATCGATCGCATGGCCAGTACCTGGCCGGGCCCGAACACCTGGCTGGTGCCGCACCAGAACCTGTTGCCGGAATGGGTGACCGGGGTGCATGACACCGTGGCGCTGCGGGTCAGCGATCATCCGCAGGTGCGGGATCTGTGCTCGCTGGTCGGGCCGTTGATCTCGACCTCGGCCAATCCGCAGGGCCGGCCGGCGGCGAAGAGTCGCTTGCGGGTCGAGCAGTATTTCCGTGGTCAGGTCGATCTGGTGTTGGGTGGAGTGCTCGGTGGGCGCAAAAACCCGAGCCTGATTCGGGATCTGGCGACCGGCAGGGTTGTACGCCCGTCCTGAAATCCGAAAAGCCTGGTGGCGGGGAGCTTGCTCCCCGCCACCATCGGTTTTATGGCAACAGAACAGTCGAACCCGTCGTGCGCCGTGCCGACAACTCGGTCTGCGCCTTGGCCGCCTCAGCCAGTGGATAACGCTGGCTGATATCCACTTTCAGCTTGCCGCTGGTGATCATCCCGAACAGCTCATCCGCCATGCGTTGCAGGTTCTCTGCGTTGTTGGCGTAGGTCGCCAGCGTCGGCCGGGTCACGTACAGCGAACCTTTTGCCGCGAGAATCCCCAGGTTCACCCCGTCCACCGCACCCGAGGCGTTGCCGAAGCTCACCAACAGGCCACGGGGCGCCACGCTGTCCAGCGATGCCGGCCAGGTGTCCTTGCCGACGCCGTCATAGACCACCGGGACTTTCTTCCCTTCGGTCAATTCCAGCACCCGCTGGGCGACGTTTTCGTGGCTGTAGTCGATGGTTTCCCAGGCGCCATGGGCCTTGGCCAATTCGGCTTTCGCTTGCGAGCTGACGGTGCCGATCAGCTTCACGCCCAAAGCCTTGGCCCATTGGCAGGCGAGCAAGCCGACACCGCCGGCCGCCGCGTGGAACAGAATGGTTTCGCCGCCCTTGAGTTCATAGGTCTGGCGCAGCAGGTACTGCACGGTCAGGCCCTTGAGCATCACACCGGCCGCGGTTTCAAAGCTGATGGCGTCCGGCAGGTGCACCAGATTCGCTTCGGGCAGGACGTGGACATCGCTATAAGCACCCAGTGGACCACTGCCATAAGCCACGCGGTCACCGACCTTGAACCGGGTGACCTCGCTGCCCACTGCTTCGACGATGCCCGCGCCTTCCGCCCCCAAACCCGACGGCAAGGCCGGTGGCGCGTACAAACCGCTGCGGTAGTAGGTGTCGATGAAGTTCAGACCGATGGCCTTGTTGCTCACGCGAACCTGCTGCGGGCCGGGTTCGGCGGGCTGATAGTCAACGTATTCGAGCACTTCGGGGCCGCCGTGGGCGCGGAACTGGATTCGCTTGGCCATCTGCCTACTCCTTGGGATGATTTGGAAGGCCCCTATCGAACCCCCATGCTTGATCTTCGTCAACTGCGGTGTGCCGGCCTGCGATGGTATGCTACGCGCCCATTTGCGCCGCCCCCCTTGCCCACGGGGTGATGCCCGATCCAAGGTGATGCCATGACGACCCGCACCGACGCCGTAAAGGCCTATCTGCTCGACCTGCAAGACCGCATCTGCGCCGCGCTGGAAACTGAAGACGGCGGCACGCGCTTCGTCGAAGACGCCTGGACTCGTGCGGCCGGCGGCGGCGGTCGCACCCGGGTGATCGAGAACGGCACGGTGATCGAAAAGGGCGGCGTCAACTTTTCCCACGTCTTCGGCAGCGGTCTGCCACCGTCCGCCAGCGCCCATCGACCGGAACTGGCCGGGCGCGGTTTCGAAGCCCTCGGCGTGTCGTTGGTGATCCACCCGCACAACCCGCATGTGCCGACGTCCCACGCCAACGTGCGTTTTTTCATCGCCGAGAAGGAAGGTGAAGAACCGGTCTGGTGGTTCGGCGGTGGCTTCGACCTGACCCCGTACTACGGCAACGAGGAAGACTGCATCCACTGGCACCGCGTCGCCGAGCAGGCCTGCGCGCCGTTCGGCCCGGACGTCTACCCGCGCTACAAGGCCTGGTGCGACACCTATTTCCACATCAAGCATCGCCACGAGCCGCGCGGCATCGGCGGCCTGTTCTTCGATGACCTGAACGAGTGGGACTTCGACACCAGTTTCGCCTTCATGCGCGCCATCGGCGATGCGTACATCGACGCTTACCTGCCGATCGTGCAACGGCGCAAGAACGACGCCTTCACCGCCAAACAGCGCGAGTTCCAGGAATTCCGCCGCGGTCGCTACGTCGAGTTCAACCTGGTTTACGACCGTGGCACCCTGTTCGGCCTGCAATCGGGCGGGCGCACCGAGTCGATCCTGATGTCGCTGCCGCCGCAAGTGCGTTGGGCCTACGACTGGAAAGCCGAGCCGGGCAGCGAAGAAGCGCGCCTGACCGAGTACTTCCTGCAAGACCGCGACTGGCTGGCCCGGGCCTGAGGATTTCCGATGGATCGTTACGTCGTTTTCGGTAACCCGATCGGCCACAGCAAGTCGCCGATGATTCACAAACTGTTCGCCGAACAGACCGGGCAAAGCCTCGATTACAGCATCCTGCTGGCACCGCTCGACGATTTTTCCGGTTGCGCCACGGCGTTTTTCCAGGACGGTCGCGGTGCCAACGTGACCGTTCCGTTCAAGGAAGATGCCTGCCGCTTGGCCAACAGCCTGACCGACCGTGCCCAACGCGCCGGCGCGGTGAACACTTTGAGCAAACTGGCCGACGGCACCTTGCTCGGTGATAACACCGACGGTGCCGGGCTGGTGCGGGACCTGACGGTCAACGCCGGGTTCAGCCTCACCGGCAAACGCATTCTGCTGCTCGGCGCCGGTGGCGCGGTGCGCGGTGCGCTGGAGCCGTTGCTGGCGGAAAAACCGGCCTCGGTGATCATCGCCAACCGCACGGTGGACAAGGCCGAGCTGCTGGCCGAACTGTTCTGTGATCTGGGGCCGGTGTCGGCCAGTGGTTACGACTGGTTGCGCGAACCGGTAGACGTAATCATCAACGCCACGTCTGCCAGCCTCACCGGCGATGTGCCGCCGATTGCCCCAAGCCTGATCGAGCCGGGCAAGACGCTGTGCTACGACATGATGTACGGCAAGGAGCCAACCGCGTTTTGCCGCTGGGCCAGCGAGCACGGCGCAGGCGTGGTGATGGATGGTTTGGGCATGCTGGCCGAACAGGCTGCCGAAGCCTTTTTCCTGTGGCGTGGCGTACGTCCCGACACTGCGCCGGTACTGGCGGAATTGCGTCGGCAGTTGGCGCTGTAAGGCGCCCTCAGTCCTCGAAGCGGATCGGGCATTTCTCCGGCCCTTCGAGTTTGCGCAATTCCTCCACCACCTGCGGTCGCGCCTGACGCAAGGTCAGGCTGCGGTCCTGGCGCAGCAGGCGCCGGGCTTCCTGATGGAGCATTTCCACGCCGGAATAGTCGATGAAGTTGATCTGCTGCGCCTCGATCACCACCCGCGCGCCGTGCATCCGTTGCAGGCGCACTTGCAGGTAGTGGCTGGCGCCGAAAAAGATCGAGCCGCCGACCCGTAGCACATCGTCCTCGCCATCACGCCAATGCTGCACCCTCGGCTGCGACGTGCGCTTTAGGTAGAAAAACAGCGACGCCAGCACCCCGGCGTAAATGGCCGTCTGCAATTCCAGCAGCAACGTGGCGACGCAGGTCAGGCTCATCACCACGAACTCGGCCCGGCTGACCCGCAGCAACGCACGAATGCCGCGATGATCCACCAGTCCCCAGGCGATCAGCAGAATGCTGCCGGCCATGGCCGGGATCGGAATATGCGCGATCAGTCCGGCACCGAAAATCGCGAACAACGCCACCCACAACGCCGAAAACACCCCGGCCAGCGGCGAACAGGCCCCTGCCTCATAGCTCAGCCCGGAACGGGTGAACGAGCCGGCGGACAACGATCCCGAAAAGAACGCCCCGACAATGTTCGACAGCCCCTGCGCGCGGACTTCCTGGTTAGCGTCGAGCAGCTGTTGCGAGCGCGCGGAAATCGAACGGGCAATCGACAGGCTGGTGACCAGCCCGAGCATGCCCACTGCCACGGCGCTGGGCAGCAGGCGCAGGATCAGGTCCATATCCAGTGGCAATCCACTGAACGGCGGCAAGCGCCCGACAAACGCGCTGACCAAGTGAACGTGACCAAACATCGCCGGCCACAGCCACACCACCAGACTGCCGAGCACCAAGGTCATCAACAGCGTCGGCCAACGTGGCAGCCATTGTTTGAGCAACGCACCGACCACCACCGTGGCGACACCGAGGACCAGCGACGGTTTATCCACAGCCCCGAGATGACGCAGCAGGTCCATCAGGCTGGCCAGCGCCGTGGCCTTGGCCGGCAGATCCAGCCCCAGCAGATTCGGCAACTGGCCGATGGCAATCACCACCGCCGCGCCGAGGGTGAAACCCAGCACCACGGAATGCGAGACGAAATTCACCAGCGCGCCGAAGCGCAACAGACCGAGCAGCCACTGGAAAATCCCCGCCAGGAACGTCAGCAGCAGGATCAAGGTGATGTAGTCCTGCGACGCCGGCACGGCCAGTGGACTGACACTGGCGAACAGCACAATCGAAATCGCGGCCGTCGGCCCGCAAATCAGATGCCACGACGAGCCCCACAGACAAGCGATCAACACCGGAACGATGGCGGCGTAGAGCCCGTATTCCGGTGGGAGACCGGCGATCAATGCGTAGGCAATCGACTGGGGCAACGCGAGAATCGCCCCGCTGAGACCGACGACCAGGTCTCGCCCGACGCTGGCGCGGGTCTGCCGGGGCAGCCAGGCCAGAAAGGGGAAAAGTGAGCGGCGGCTGGGGAGGGCCATGGATCCTCTCGGTTTGGGATTGGTGGTGTGTGAAGGGTATCAGGGTGTCAGTCAGGAAAAGCCCCCTCACCCTAACCCTCCCGAAACGTCGGACCGCCCGGAGGGAGAGGGGACTGACCGAGGTGTCTGTTCGAAATCCATCGACCTGAAAGTCTTCAGTCGAACTCAGGTTCTGAAACCAACGACGGTCAGCTCCCTTTCCCCCTCGCCCCCCTTGGGGGGAGAGGGTTGGGGTGAGGGGGGAAAAGATCTAAAGCGAACTCAGACCTTCAGCACACCGCGATCAAAGCTTCGCTTTAACCGCCGCCAATGCATCTTTGCCATCCACCGTCTTCACGCCATCAAGCCATTTGTCCAACACCGCCGGGTTCGCCTTGATCCACGTCTTCGCCGCATCGGCATTGCTGACCTTCTTGTTCACCACCTCGGCCATGATGCTGTTCTCCATCTCCTGAGTGAACGAAAGATTGGTCAGCAATTTACCCACATTCGGACAGGCCTCGGCGTAGCCCTTGCGGGTCAGGGTGTAGACGCTGCCGGTGTCGCCAAAGTACTTCTCGCCGCCCTTGAGGTAATGCATTTTCAGCTGCACGTTCATCGGGTGCGGGGTCCAGCCGAGGAAGGTGACGAATTTCTGCTTCTTCACCGCCCGCGAGACTTCGGCCAGCATCGCCTGTTCGCTGGACTCGATCAGCTTCCACTGGCCCAGGTCGAAGTCGTTTTTCTTGATGATCTCTTGCAGCGAGATGTTCGCCGGTGCGCCGGAGCCGATGCCGTAGATCTTCTTCTCGAATTTATCGGCGTACTTATTCAGGTCGGCGAAGTTATGCACACCCGCATCCCACACGTAATCCGGCACGGCCAGGGTGAATTCGGTGCCGTCGAGATTCTTCGCCAGTTGGGTGACATCGCCGGTGGCGACGAACTTGTCGTAGAAGCCCTGCTGCGCCGGCATCCAGTTGCCGAGGAATACGTCGACCTGGCCATCCTTCAAGCCGCCGAAGGTGATCGGCACTGCGAGGGTGTCGATCTTGGCCTTGTAGCCCATGCCATCCAGCAGAAAACCGGTGATGGCGTTGGTCGCGGCGATGTCGCTCCAGCCGGGATCGGCCATTTTCACCGTGTCGCAGCTCTCGGCGAACGCGGATGCGCTGCCCAGTGCCAGCAGGCTGACTGTCACGACTGTGGATAACTTGACCATGGACTTCCCCTTGACGTTATTGGTTTTGGCAGGGTTGTGGATAACGGGCCTTGCGCTCCAGGTCATCGAGGTCGATGTGGTTGCGCATGTACTGCTGACTGGCGTCCACCAGCGGCTGGTGATCCCAGCTCTTGAGCTTGCCGATCGTCAGCGCCTCGGCAACGAAGCGCCGGCGCCGCTGACTTTCGAGCACCTCGCGGTGGATCGTCGGAATGTCCCATCTGGCCCGTGCTTCGGCGAGAAAATCGTCGAACAGCTGACGATGTTGCGGTGATTGGCTGAGTTCTTCGAGTTCACGCGGATCGTTGTGCACATCGAAGAGCAGGCAAGGGTCGCTTTCGCTGTAGATGAATTTGTACGCGCCGCGACGGATCATCATCAACGGGCTGATCGTGCCTTCGGCCATGTATTCGCCGAACACTTCGTCATGACCGCCCTGCCCGTGCAGGTGCGGGACCAGCGAACGACCGTCCAGCGGCAGGTTCGGTTCCAGGCTGCCGCCGGCCAGTTCGACCAAGGTCGGCAACAGGTCGGCGGTGGACACGGCGGCGCTGACTCGGCCCGCAGTGAACTGCCCGGGGGCAGTTATCAACAGGGGCACACGCGCTGCCATCTCGAACCAGTGCATTTTGTACCAGAGGCCTTTCTCGCCCAGCATGTCGCCATGGTCGCCGGAGAACACGATGATGGTGTCATCGATCAGCCCGGTATCTTCGAGGGTTTGCAGGAGTTTGCCGACGTTCATGTCGATATAGCTGCACGCGCCGAAATACGCCCGGCGCGCATCGCGAATCTTATCCACAGGCAGCGGTTTGTCCCACAGGTCGTAGACCTTGAGCAAACGCTGGGAATGCGGATCAAGGGAATGTTGATCCGGCGTCGTCGGAAGCGGGATATCCGCATCGTCGTACAAGTCCCAGAACGCCTTGGGAATCGTGTACGGATCGTGAGGGTGAGTCATCGACACGGTCAGGCAAAACGGCTGGTCACCGTCCTCGCGAATGTGGTCGAACAGGTATTGCTGCGCCTTGAACACCACCTCTTCGTCGAAGTCGAGCTGGTTGGTGCGCACGCACGGCCCGGCCTGCAGCACCGAGGACATGTTGTGATACCAGCTCGGCCGCACATCGGGTTCATCCCAGTTCACCGCCCAGCCATAGTCGGCCGGGTAGATGTCGCTGGTCAGGCGTTCTTCGTAGCCGTGCAGTTGATCCGGCCCGCAGAAATGCATCTTGCCCGACAGTGCGGTGCGATAGCCGAGACGGCGCAGGTAATGGGCGTAGGTCGGAATGTCGGCGGGGAAATCGGCGGCGTTGTCGTAGGCGCCGATCTTGCTCGGCAACTGGCCGCTGACCAGGGTGAAACGCGACGGTGCGCACAGCGGGCTGTTGCAGTACGCGGCATCGAACACCACGCCCTGTTCGGCGAGGCGGCTGAGATTCGGCAGTTTGATCGGCGACGGGCCGTAGAACGGCAACATTGGCGCGGCCATTTGATCGGCCATGATGAAGAGAATGTTCTTGCGCTTCATGTGATCGCGGCATTCCATAGTGAATATTTATGCGACATTGCTGTGAATGAGCATGGATTCCACGCAATATCCCGTAAAGCCCGCGCCGGACAATGACTAGGATAAGCACAGCTTATGTATGAAGCTCTCGGTGATTTGTCGCTGGACCTGCTGCGTGCCTTTGAGGCGGCGGCTCGTCATCGCAGTTTTACCGCTGCAGCGGTGGAACTCGGCACGACGCAACCGGCCATCAGCCAGCAGATCAAACGGCTGGAGGAACAGCTCGGAACGCGGTTGTTCGACCGGATCTACCGAGGTATCGGGCTGACTGAGGTCGGTTCGATTCTTTTTGAGCAAGTCACCCTCGGTTTACAGAACATCGACGCAGGATTGAGCGCGATCAGCGCACAACAGCAACATGAAGTGCTGCAGGTCGCCACCGATTTTGCCTTCGCCGCGTACTGGCTGATGCCGCGCCTGCACCGTTTCCATGAAGCTTATCCACAGGTCGACGTCAGCCTGGTGACCAGCGAGCGCAATCACCACATGCTGCGCACGGATATCGATGTTGCCGTGCTGTTTGGCGACGGTCGCTTCAAACAGGGCGAAAGTCACTGGTTATTCAGCGAAGAAGTATTTCCGGTGTGCAGTCCGCAATTGCTCAGGGATCGCGCTCTGCCCTTGCCGGCCCAAGCGCTGCTGGAGTTTCCACTGCTGCACCTGCGTGGGGAAAACAGCAGCAACTGGTTCGACTGGAGCGGGCTGTTCCGCGAGTTGAACATCAGCACGCCGCCAGCGCCGGGCCAGCTGCGCTTCGACAATTACACCCTGCTGATTCAGGCGGCGATTGGCGGTCAGGGTGTAGCCATCGGCTGGCGTCACCTTGTGGATAACTTGCTCACTCAAGGTCTGTTGTGCCGGCCCATCGCCGAAACCACACTGTCGCGCCTCGGTTATTACGTGGTGTTGCCGCAGCGCAAACGCCGGGGCGCGTTGATTCAGACGTTCGTGGAATGGCTGATGGCCGAACAGGCCAGCAGCGCCGAATCCCTGGCCGGGCTGCCGCTGCCGTCGATTGCGGTGTAACGGATCAAAAGGCGGCGACAAAATCCACGTGCTGACGCAGATGCAGATTCAGCCGCAGTTCATCGGCAATCCCCACCGCCACCCGGTTCAGGCGCTCCAGCGGTTCTGCCAGACCCGGTTCAAGCGTGCGGCCGACCTGGCTGAAATGCTCGATCGTCAGCCCGGCGACGCTGCGCGGTGCGTTCACCAGCGTCCAGTGCAGCGGGCTGCTTTGCAGGGCTTCGCGCACCTCTTGAGCGGCGTGGCGTTGCAGCGGGTCGGCGTTTTCCGGATCGTCCAGGGCTTCGAATTCGCCGATGACAAACAGCCGCGAGACGTTCGCTGCCTGCAGCCCGTCGATCAGTGCATCCACCGCCAGCACCTGTTCCACCGGCCCCAGCACCACGGATTTCTCAATGTGATCGCTGCTCAGCGGCAGGCCCGGCGCATTGAGCAGGCAGATCACCGCCGAACTGCCAGCCACGCTCTGATTGACCCGCTCGGCATCGAGCAGGTCGCCGCTTTTGGTACGCAGTCCCGGCCGTGGCGCGAGCGCCGTCAAATCGTCGAGGATGGCGATGACTTCATGCTGGCGACGCAGCAGTTCAGCCATCAACGCACTGCCCAGGCTACTCATGGCACCATAGAGCACCACTTTCACCGCCGGGGTTTCGGCATTTTTCATGGCTGAGGTCCCGTTTGTTTTCCCTTGTATGGCGTGTGACATACGGGCAACGCCGAGGGTTCGAACTGATTCAGAGGGTTTGCGATGCAGACGATCAAGGGCTATCACGCCCATGTTTATTTCGATGCCAGCACCATTGAACAGGCGCGGGCGCTGTGTGAGCAGGCCGCGCAATTATTCCCGTTGAAGATGGGCCGTGTGCACGAGCGTCCGGTCGGCCCGCATCCGGACTGGAGCTGCCAGCTGGCCTTCGGGCCGGAACTGATCGGCGACGTGCTGCCGTGGCTGGCGCTCAATCGCAAGGGGTTGGTGGTGTTCCTGCACCCGGATACCGGTGATGATTTGCTTGACCACACCGAGCACGCGATCTGGATGGGCGCTATGCGGCCGCTGGATCTGTCTGTTTTTTGATCAGAGTGTTTCTTCGGGCTCCCCCGGCAAATGCTCATCCAGGTGCAGCCACGGCAATTGGCTGTCAGTCCAGATGTGCCGCTGCGCAGCGGCCAGCTCCGGGTGATCGAGGGTGGCGACCGTCAGATCGATGCTTTCGGGACTGAGCAACGTCACCAGCGCCAGTTGCGCGCCGCAGTTCGGGCAGAAGAACCGTGCGCAACTGGGCGACGAGTCGTAGCGCGAAGGGGTCCCGGCCAGCCACTGGAAGTTTGCTGCCGGTACCGTGATCCAGGTGGTGACGATACCGCCGCTGACCCGCCGACAAATCGAACAATGGCAGTGGGCAATGTCGTGCAATGTCCCACTGAACTGATAGCGGATATGTCCGCAATGGCAGCCACCGCTGTGCAATTCACCCATCGCCCCACCCTCCCGTTCCCGTGTTCATTGACTCTAGCCGCATCCGACGGCCGGTTGGCCGTTCGCATCGAAGCTTTCATCCGCGAAAGCTGGCTGAAAGGTTGCCCCATTAGGATCGCCGCCACTACCGGCAACAGACCGGTTGGCCACGCGTGTGATTGCTTGCACGTCAGGCCCTATTAACAACAACAATGGTGATTCTGATGTCCTCTGTAACCCGCCTCCTCGCTGCAACTCCGCCCGTACGTCTCGTGCTTCCCGTTCTGCGCTGATCCCGCCCGATCCGCCCATTCCCTAGCCGCACTACGCCTGGAGTATTCCCATGCTGACTTTCCTTGGCTTTGCCATGGTCATCACGTTCATGTTCCTGATCATGACCAAGCGCCTGTCCGCGCTGATCGCTCTGATCATCATCCCGATCCTGTTCGCCCTGTTCGGTGGCTTCGCGCCGAAGATCGGCCCGATGATGCTCGAAGGTATTACCAAGCTTGCGCCGACCGGCGTGATGCTGATGTTCGCCATTCTGTATTTCGCCCTGATGATCGACTCCGGCCTGTTCGACCCGGCCGTGCGCAAGATCCTCAAACTGGTCAAGGGCGACCCGCTGAAAGTTTCGGTCGGCACCGCCGTACTGGCGCTCGTCGTTTCCCTCGATGGTGACGGCGCGACCACTTACATGATCTGCGTGGCCGCCATGCTGCCGCTGTACAGCCGCATCGGCATGAGCCCGCGGATCATGGCGGGCCTGATCATCCTCGCCGGCGGCGTGATGAACATGACCCCCTGGGGCGGCCCGACCGCCCGTGCCGCCAGTGCGCTGCACGTGGACCCGTCGGACATCTTTGTACCGATGATCCCGGCCATGGGTGCCGGTGTGATCGCGATCCTGATCATTGCCTACTTCTACGGCAAACGTGAACGTGCGCGTCTGGGTGAGCTGCACCTGATCGGCGACGAGATCGATCACAGCGAAATCAGCGTGTCGCAGTTCCCGGATGCCCGTCGTCCGAAGCTGATCTGGTTCAACGGCCTGCTGACCCTGGCGCTGATGTGCACCCTGATCGCCGGCCTGCTGCCGCTGCCGGTGCTGTTCATGGTGGCGTTCAGTATTGCCATGATCGTCAACTACCCTTGCCTGCAGCAGCAGAAGGATCGGGTCGCGGCCCACGCCGGCAGTGTGCTGTCGGTGGTCAGTCTGATCTTCGCGGCGGGCATCTTCACCGGTATCCTGTCGGGCACCGGCATGGTCGATGCCATGTCGAAAAGCCTGCTGGCGGTGATCCCTGATTTCCTCGGCCCGTACCTGGCGGTGATCACGGCGCTGGTGAGCATGCCGTTCACGTTCTTCATGTCGAACGACGCGTTCTACTACGGTGTGTTGCCGGTACTGTCGGAAGCGGCCAGCCATTACGGCATCACCGCAGTGGAAATGGCCCGTGCCTCGATTGTCGGCCAGCCGGTTCACCTGCTGAGCCCACTGGTGCCGTCGACGTATCTGCTGGTCGCACTGGCCGGGATCGAGTTCGGCGATCACCAACGTTTCACCCTGAAGTGGGCAGTGCTGGTCTGCCTGTGCATACTGGTCGCAGCCTTGCTGTTGGGGACTTTCCCGCTGTTCAGCACTTTGTAACGGCATCAACTCACCAGAACGCCAGCTGCTTGCTGGCGTCCTGGTTTAACACACGCTCAAAGGAATACACATGGAATGGCTGACCAACCCTGAGATCTGGGTTGCCTTCTTCACCCTGACCGCCCTGGAGATCGTCCTGGGCATCGATAACATCATCATGATTTCGATCCTGGTCAGCCGCATGCCCAAACACATGCAACAGCGCACCCGGATCTTCGGTCTTGGCCTGGCCATGATCACGCGGATCCTGTTGCTGCTGTCGATCACCTGGGTCATGCGCCTCACCGCCGACCTGTTCGTAGTATTCGGCCAGGGCATTTCCGGGCGTGACCTGATCCTGTTCTTCGGTGGCCTGTTCCTGCTGTGGAAAAGCTCCCAGGAGATGTACCACGCGCTTGAAGGTGAAGATGAAACCGGCGACGAGCCTTCGGGCAAGGGCGGCAATTTCCTCTACACCATCATCCAGATCGCGATCATCGACATCGTGTTCTCGCTGGACTCGGTGATCACCGCCGTCGGCATGGTGTCCCACGTACCGGTGATGGTCGCGGCGATCATCGTGGCGGTGCTGGTGATGATGGCGGCCTCGGGCAAGATCAGCGAGTTCATCGACAAGCACCCGTCGCTGAAAATGCTCGCGCTGTCGTTCCTGCTGGTGGTCGGTACCGTGCTGATTGCCGAATCGTTCGACGTGCACGTTCCCAAAGGCTACGTCTACTTCGCCATGGCGTTCTCACTGGCGGTCGAAGCGATCAACATCAAGATGCGCACCGCCATCGCGAAAAAGAAGAAACAGCAGGATCCGGTAAAACTGCGCAAGGATATTCCGGGTCAGTAACTCGAACGCTGCGCAAAAGATCAAAGGGCCTTCGCGGGCCCTTTTTTCATGGCTGCATGAACCTGTTTTCATGACACTTTTGTTTCAATCCACGCTTTAGCTGTGCAATGCTGGCGCCGAGACCGTTAGCCAACTACAGCTTAAGTATTAAAAACGTAGAAACCGCGCGGTGCCGTCCACTTGCCCCACTGGGGCGCTGCTACTACAGGGGGTCTGCATGCTAACCCTGCTCAATCTGCTCTCTGCCGTGGCTCTGCTGATCTGGGGCACGCACATTGTCCGAACCGGCATCCTGCGGGTGTACGGCACCAATCTGCGCCACGTGATCGGTCAGAACATGTCCAGGCGCTGGCTGGCCTTTGTCGCCGGTATCGTCGTCACCGCGATGGTGCAGAGCAGCAACGCCACCGCCATGCTCGTGACGTCCTTTGTCGGTCAGGGCCTGATGGCGCTGACCCCGGCCCTGACTACCATGCTCGGCGCCGACGTCGGTACCGCGCTGATGGCGCGGGTGCTGACGTTCGATCTGTCGTGGCTGTCGCCGCTGCTGATTTTCCTCGGGGTGATTTTCTTTCTGTCGCGCAAACAGACTCGGCTGGGGCAGATGGGCCGTGTGGCCATCGGGCTGGGGCTGATCATTCTGGCGCTGCAATTGATCGTCGAAGCTGCCGGGCCGATCACTCATGCCAAGGGTGTGAAGGTGATTTTCGCCTCGCTGACCGGCGACATTCTCCTCGACGCTCTGGTCGGCGCGTTGTTCGCGATGATTTCCTACTCCAGCCTGGCCGCAGTGCTACTGACGGCGACCCTGGCCGGTGCCAATGTCATCAGCCTGCCGGTGGCGCTCGGTCTGGTGATCGGTGCCAATATCGGCAGCGGTGTGCTGGCATTCATGAGCACCAGCATGCAAAACGCCGCCGGCCGTCAGGTCGCGCTGGGCAGCCTGTTGTACAAGCTGATCGGGCTGCTGCTGATCATCCCGGTGCTAGATCCGCTGGTGCACTGGATCGACAGCCTCGATTACAGCCCTCAGGAAATGGTCATCGGCTTCCATCTGCTCTACAACACTGCGCGCTGCCTGATCCTGCTGCCGACGGTCGCCCCCATGGCGCGGCTGTGCGCCTGGCTGTTGCCGGAGCGTCCGGAGGTCAACGGCACCGCAAAACCGCGTCACCTCGACCTGACCGCCCTGGTCACGCCCAGCCTGGCGCTGGCCAACGCTGCCCGGGAAACCCTGCGCATGGGTGATCTGATCGACAACCTGCTGGACGCCACACAGGATGTGTTGCGTGGCAAGCAGACCGCCGTCACCCAGGAAGTGCGCAAACTGACCGATGACGTCGAAGCACTTTACAGCGCGATCAAGCTGTACCTGGCGCAGATGCCTCGGGAGGATCTCGGCGAGCAGGACAGTCGGCGCTGGGCGGAAATCATTGAACTGGCGATCAACCTCAAGCTTGCCAGCGATCTGATCGAACGCATGTTGCGCAAGATCCAGCAGCAGAAGACCTCGCAGCGCCGGTCATTTTCCGAAGACGGGCTGGAGGAACTGGCCGGGCTGCACAGTCAGTTGATCGCCAACCTGCGGCTGGGCTTGTCGGTGTTTCTCAGTGGCGACAAGGAAAGTGCTCGGCAGTTGTTGCGTGAGAAACGTCGCTTCCGCGCCCAGGAGCGCCGTCTGGCCCATGCCCATGTCAGCCGTTTGCAACGCAAGATCGTGCAAAGTATCGAGACCAGTTCGCTGCACCTTGAGTTGATTGCCGACATGAAACGATTGAATTCGCTGTTCTGCAGCAGCGCCTATGCGGTGCTGGAAACCTCCGATACCGGCGCGCTGGCGGCGGACGATATGGCGGACATCACGCATTCGCCTTGAACGTCTGGGGTTGTGGTCAGTCAGTAACTCAGCGTTCAGTCTCAAGGATGCCTTCGCGAGCAAGCTCGCTCCCACATTTGAAACGTATTCCCTTGTGGGAGCGAGCTTGCTGGCGAAAGCGATCTGTCTGACGACACGGATCTCCAATTCAGCCGTACGGAAGCTTGTTATGCGTTGCCTGTTGTTCGCTTGCCTGTTGCTCGGTGCCCTGCCCGCCTTCGCCCTGGATCGTTTTCAGGTCGAAGGCTATGCGCTGCCCAACGGTTTGCAATTGCTGCTCAAGCCCGGCACCGAGCGTGGACATGTGGCGATCCGGCTGGTGATCGGTGTCGGTCTCGATGATTTCGACTGCAATGAAAAGGAGCTGCCGCACCTGCTCGAACACTTGTTGTTCAGCGGCATAGACGCCACCGGCGAAGGCGGCCTCGAAGAGCGCATGCAGGCACTGGGCGGTGACTGGAACGCCTTCACCAGCAACGCCGACACCACGTTCGTCATCGAAGCCCCGGCGAAAAACCAGCGCAAGGTGCTCGATCTGTTGCTGGATCTGCTGACCCAGACCCGTTTCGACGACAACGCGATCAACGCCGCCAAACGAGTGGTCGAGCGCGAGGATGGCGGCCATTACACCCGCCTGCGGCGCTTTCTCGATCGTCAGGACCTGGGCCACAGCGCGAGCAATCAACTGGCGGTAGAGCTGGGCTTGAAGTGCTCGCAACGGGCCGAAGTCGATGGCCTGACCCGTGAACAGCTGGATAAGGTGCGCAAAGCCTGGTACGCGCCAAACAATATGACCCTGATCGTCGTCGGCGACCTCGACAAGTTGCTGCCGGCCTATCTGGAGCGGGCCTGGGGCGCACTTGAAGCGGTCGACCCGAGCGAACATCGTCCGTTGCCGGACATCCGTGCCAGCGCCGCCCACGAACGCACGATCACACGCGGCTTCGTCGGTAACAGCGCCAAGCTGCACTGGCTGGTGCCGGAGCCGGTGCTGGACGATCAGTACGACCAGACTTTCGATCTGCTCAAGGAATATCTGGAGTGGGCGCTGTACCGCCAATTGCGCCTGAACCACGGTTTGTCCTACGGGCCCTGGGCCGAGCGCGAGGTGTTCGGCGGCGTTGGCTTCATGAGCCTCAACGCCGACCTGGATCGCGGCGATATCGCCGAAGCCGAACAGGTGCTGGAAGGCCTCAAGGCGGACCTGCTGAAAAACGGTCTCGATGCCGACACGTTCAACCGTATCAAGCAAGCAGCCATCGCCCATCAGGCCTGGGCCGTGCAGGGCAACAGCGGCATGGCCGACTATTACTGGAGCGCGCTGGGCGACTACGAAGATGGCCGCTTCGCCGATCCCGCCAGGGAACTGCAAGGGGTCACGCTGGACGCGGCGAACAAGGCCATGCGCGAGTTGCTGTTGCAGCCGGGGTATCTGCGGATCGAGAAGCCGCTGCTCAGTGACGATCAGGTGGTTTGGCTGATCGGCGGCGGATTGGGCGCCGTGTTACTGATCCTGCTCGGCTGGCGCCTGCATAGACGCCAGTCCGTGCATTCAGACTGATCGACAGCCTCGCCACAGCCCCCGGCGGGCGGTACTCTGTCGAGGTTTTTTTCTTCGACTGTCGTGAATCGCCCAAATGCCCAAATTGACCCTCCTGATCCAGCGCATCCTCGAACTGATGAAGCGCTACCCCGGGGTCATTGCGCTCGGCGGTTTCATCTCCGGAGTCGGCAGTTTCATCCTGGTCGACCGGCAACAGGGGCTGGCGAGCTGGATCACCACGATCATGCTGCTGAGCTGGATCTGGCTGATGCTGGAAAACAGCCTGACCGAGCTGTTCACCCGGGTTTTCAAACGGGAAATCCCCCAGCCGCTGCTGCGTTATGCGACGCAGATGATCCACCAGGAGAGCCTGTTTTTCGTCCTGCCGTTCTTCTTCATCACCACCACCTGGAACAGCGGTCAACTGGTGTTCACCGGTCTGCTGTGCATCGCCGCGCTGATCTCGATCGTCGACCCGCTCTACTACAAATGGCTGGCGCCGCGGCGCTGGGCGTTCCTGGCGTTGCATACCCTGACGCTGTTCGCTGCCCTGCTCACCGCGCTGCCGGTGATCATGCACCTGACCACCTCGCAGAGTTTCAAGTGGGCGCTGGGGACTGCCGTGGTGCTGTCGTTCCCGAGTCTGGCGTCGATCTTCCCGATCCGCACCGTGCGCAACGCGCTCGCGATCCTCAGCATCACCATCGGTATCGGCGGCGTCGGCTGGGTGCTGCGTTCGTGGGTGCCGCCGGCAACGCTGTGGATGACCGACGTGGCGATCAGCACCCAGGTGCAGGATCGCGTCCCCGGCGCCAGCCTGGAGCAAGTCAGTGCCGAGCAGATCCGCAACGGCGGGCTTTACGCCTATACCGCGATCAACGCACCGCGCGGGCTCGATGAGCGGATCTACCATGTGTGGCAGTTCAACGGCAAAGAGGTCGACCGGATCGCCCTCGACATCCACGGCGGGCGCAAGGAAGGCTATCGGGCGTGGACCCACAAGCAGGTTTTCCCCGGCAACCCGGTGGGTGACTGGCAGGTGCGGGTGCTGACCGAAGACGACCAGGTGATCGGCGTGCTGCGCTTCGAAGTCACGGACAGCACACCGACCAAAGAAAAGTAATCCGGTTCGTGCTATTACGTAGGTTCGCGAATTTAGCCGAACAAGCACGGAGCTTATGACCAGCAGCTCGATGACCGGTAATGCCCGTCTGGACACCTCGATCAGCCCTGCCCGCCTGCGGGTCACCGGGGACTGGACGCTTGCTCATTACGCCGAGCTCAAGCACCTGAGCGAAACGCTCCGCGGTCAGTACGACGCCAGCACCCCCATCGACCTCAACGGCCTCGGCGCCCTGGACACCGCTGGCGCCTCGCTGCTGGTGGAACTGCTCGGCTCCGAGCGTCTGGGCCAATCCGCCGAACACCCCGATTGCACGATTTCCACGGCCGACCGCGCGTTGCTGCAAACCGTCTATCGCTCGCTGACCGACTTCTGCGTGCCGGTCAAGGAACCGGAAATCAGCGTCAGCGTGCAATTGCTGACCCGCATCGGCCGGGCCGTCGACACGGTGTGGCAAGACACCCTGCAACTGCTCGGCTTCGTCGGCCTGATTCTTGAGACCATCGCCCGAAGCCTGTTTCGCCCCAAGCGCTGGCGGATCACGCCGATGATTGCGCACATCGAACAGACGGGCCTCGACGCTGCACCTATCGTGGCGTTGCTGACCTTTCTGGTGGGCGCCGTGGTGGCGTTTCTCGGCGCGACGGTGCTGGCCAGTTTCGGCGCCAGCGTGTTCACCGTGGACCTGGTGGGCTTCGCCTTCCTGCGCGAATTCGGCGTGTTGCTCACGGCGATCCTGATGGCCGGCCGCACCGCCAGTGCCTTTACCGCGCAGATCGGCTCGATGAAGGCCAACGAGGAAATCGACGCCATCCGCACCCTCGGCCTCGACCCCATGGAATTGCTGGTGGTGCCGCGGGTGCTGGCTTTGCTGGTGGCGCTGCCGATGCTGACCTTTCTGGCGATGATCTGCGGGATCATCGGCGGCGCGGTGGTCTGCGCGGTGTCGCTGGATATCTCGCCGGCGATGTTCCTGTCGCTGCTGCAAAGCGACATAGGGATTCAACATTTCCTGGTTGGCCTGGTCAAAGCCCCGATCTTTGCGTTCCTGATCGCCGCCATTGGCTGTCTGGAAGGCTTCAAGGTCAGCGGCAGCGCCGAATCGGTCGGCGCCCACACCACCTCCAGTGTGGTGCAATCGATTTTCGTGGTGATCGTGCTCGATGCGGTCGCCGCGTTGTTCTTCATGGAGATGGGTTGGTGAGTCGTCTACCCCGCACGCCCTCCGAGGCGGTGATCGAAGTCCGTGGCCTGTGTAATCGCTTCGGCCGCCAGAGCGTGCACGAGAACCTCGACCTGGACTTGTACAAAGGCGAGATCCTGGCCGTGGTCGGCGGCTCCGGCAGCGGCAAGTCGGTGTTGCTGCGCAGCATCGTCGGCCTGCGCCAGCCCAGTGAAGGCATGGTCAAAGTATTCGGTCAGAACCTGCCGAGCCTGCCGGAACATGAGCGTTCGCTGATCGAGCGGCGTTTCGGTGTGCTGTTTCAGAAAGGCGCGCTGTTTTCATCGCTGACCGTAACCGAGAACGTCGCCCTGCCCCTGATCGAACACGCCGGCCTCAGCCGCGACGACGCCGAGCATCTGGCGGCGGTGAAGCTGGCGCTGGCCGGGCTGCCGCTGTCGGCGGCGGACAAGTACCCTGCCTCGCTGTCCGGCGGCATGATCAAACGCGCGGCGCTGGCACGGGCGCTGGCGCTGGACCCGGACATCCTGTTTCTCGACGAACCCACTGCCGGCCTTGATCCGATTGGCGCGGCGCAGTTCGACCAATTGATTCTGACGCTGCGCGATGCGCTGGGCCTGAGCGTGTTTCTGGTAACCCACGACCTCGACACGCTCTACACCATCACCGACCGGGTGGCGGTGCTGGCGCAGAAGAAAGTGCTGGTGGCAGGCCCCATCGACGTGGTCTCGGAAACCGACGACGCGTGGATTCACGAATATTTCCACGGCCCTCGCGGCCGCTCGGCGCTTGACGCCGCCAAACTGCTCAACGAGGTCTGACATGGAAACCCGAGCCCATCATGTGTTGATCGGCCTGTTCACGGTGATTGTGGTGGCGGGCGCCCTGCTCTTCGGTCTGTGGCTGGCCAAGTCCAGTGTCGACACCGAGTTCAAGGATTATGAAATCGTCTTCAACGAGGCGGTCAGCGGCCTGTCCCGGGGCAGCCCGGTGCAGTACAGCGGGATCAAGGTCGGCGATGTGGTCAGCCTGCGCCTCGACCCGAAAGACCCGCGTCGGGTGCTGGCACGGATTCGTCTGGCGGGCGACACGCCGGTCAAGGAAGACACCGAGGCCAAACTCGCTCTGGCCGGGATCACCGGCACCTCGATCATCCAGCTCAGCGGGGGTACGCCGCAAAGCCCGAAACTCAAGGGCCATGACGGCAATCTGCCGACCATCGTCGCCTCGCCCTCGCCCATCTCGAGGCTGCTCAGTGACAGCAACGATTTGATGAGCGGGGTCACGACGTTGCTCAGTAATGCCAATCAGATGTTCTCCGCCGACAACATCGAGCGCGTCAGCAAAACCCTCGAACACCTGGAACAGACCACCGGTTCGATCAACGATCAGCGCGGTGACCTGCGTCAGGCCATGCAGCAACTGGCGACGGTCGGCAAACAGGCGGGCAACATGCTCGAACAGACGTCTGCGCTGATGCGCAACGCCAACGGCCTGCTCAACGATCAGGGCAAACAGGCGCTGGGCAGTGCCGAACAGGCGATGAAATCCCTGGAGCAAAGCAGCGTCACCATCAACGGCCTGCTCAGCAAGAATCAGAATTCCCTCGACAGCGGCATGCAGGGTCTCAACGGTCTGGCCCCGGCGATCCGCGAACTGCGTGAAACCCTGAATTCGCTGCGCGCCATTTCCCAACGCCTGGAGGCCAACCCCAGTGGTTACCTGCTGGGCAGTGACAAGAACAAGGAGTTCACGCCATGAAGCTGACTCACCTCGCCCTCCTCGCCGGCTTCACGCTGATCAGCGCGTGTTCGATCCTGCCCAAGTCCGAACCGTCGGATGTCTATCGCCTGCCGGCGGCACAGGCGCCCGCCTCGGCCAGTTCGGCGGCGACACAGCACTGGTCGCTGCGCCTGAACAAACTGCAGGCCAGCGAAGCGCTGAACCGGCCGGGCATCGCGGTGATTCCTCAGGGTGATGTGATCAGCACTTATAAGGCCTCGCGCTGGAGCGATCCGGCACCGGTGCTGGTGCGTAACCGGTTGCTCGATGGCTTCCAGCGCGATGGCCGGGTATCGCTGTTGAGCACCGATGACAGCAACTTCCAGGCGGACCTGGAACTGGGCGGTAGCCTGCAGGCGTTTCAGACCGAGTATCAGGGCCCGCAGGCCAGCGTGGTGGTGCGGGTGGATGCATTGCTGGTGCGCGGTTATGACCAGCGGATTCTCGCCAGTCGCCGCTTCGAAGAGCGTCAGCCGCTCAATGATGTGAAAGTCCCGGCGGTGGTTGCCGGGTTTGGTCAGGCCAGTGATCGGCTCACCGCGAAGGTGGTGGCGTGGGCGGTGGAGCAAGGGCAGAAAGTTGCCCCACCTGCCCGGCCTTGAGCCTTAACCGAAGAACCAGTAGCAGACGCCAATAGCGCCGAGCACGCCCGCGAGTTCGGCCAGCAGCGCGCAACCCACGGCATGCCGGGCGCGCTGGATGCCCACGGCGCCGAAGTACACCGCCAGTACGTAGAACGTGGTTTCGGTGCTGCCCTGGATCGTCGCCGCGACCAACGCCGGGAAGCTGTCCACGCCCGAGGTCTTCATGGTTTCGATCAGCATCGCCCGGGCGGCGCTGCCCGAGAACGGTTTGACCATCGCGGTCGGCAGCGCATCGACAAAGCGCGTGTCCCAGCCGGCCCACTGCACCAGATGACGGATGCCGTCTAGCCCGAAATCCAAAGCGCCTGATGCGCGCAACACGCCGATGGCGCAGAGCATCGCCACCAGATACGGCAGCAGGTTCTTGGCGACGTCGAAACCTTCCTTCGCACCTTCGACGAACGCCTCGTAGACCTTCACCTTGCGCAAGGCGCCGATCACCAGGAACAACATGATCAGACCGAACAGCGTCAGGTTGCCGAGGATCGACGACAGCCCTGCCAGCGCAGTGGCCGACATCGTTGCGAGCAACGCCATGAAGCCGCCGAGGATCAGCGCGCCGGGAATCAGGTAGGCCAGCACCACTGGGTCCCAGACCCGCAGGCGCTGCATGAGCGCCACCGACAGGAAGCCGACGATGGTCGAGCAACTGGTGGCCAAAAGGATTGGCAGGAACACCAGCGTCGGGTCCGGCGCGCCTTGCTGGGCGCGGTACATGAAGATCGTTACCGGCAACAGGGTCAGGGATGACGCGTTGAGCACCAGAAACAGGATCTGCGCGTTACTGGCGATGGTGGAACTGGGGTTGAGCTCTTGCAGCGCCTTCATGGCTTTAAGGCCGATCGGCGTGGCGGCGTTGTCCAGGCCCAGGCCGTTGGCGGCAAAGTTGAGGGTGATCAGGCCGATGGCCGGATGCCCCGCCGGCACTTCCGGCATCAGCCGCAGGAACAGCGGGCCTAGCGCTTTGGCCAGCCATTCGACGATCCCGGCCTTCTCGGCGATGCGCAGGAAGCCCAGCCACAGGGTCAGCGTGCCGAACAGCAGCACCATGACCTCGACCGACAGCTTGGCCATGGCAAAAATGCTTTCCACCATCGCCGCGAAGATCCCGGCGTTGCCGCCGATCAGCCATTGCCCCAGCGCCGAAACGGCCGCCACGATGAAGAAGCCAAGCCACAGGCCATTAAGCATCAGTCAAATCCCCCGGAAGATGCGGCGAATGATAGCGGGGTCGCCAGAAACGACAAACCCCGGATTTCTCCGGGGTTTGTCAGGGCTACACAGGGGCGACGATCAGTTCTTGGAAATCTCGCCGGCCGGCAGTTTTTCCTTGCTGCGCCAGTGCGGCAGCGAGTTCCAGTAGCGCTGGCCCTTGGCGTCGTCGTACATGCCTTCCCAACGGGCGATGACCAGTACGGCGAGGGCGTTGCCGATCACGTTCAGGGCGGTACGCGCCATGTCCATCACACGGTCGACACCGGCGATGAAGGCCAGGCCTTCCAGCGGAATACCCACGCTGCCCAGGGTGGCCAGCAGTACCACGAAGGACACACCCGGTACGCCGGCGATGCCTTTGGAGGTGACCATCAGGGTCAGAACCAGCAGCAGTTGCTGGCTGATCGACAGGTCGATGCCGTACAGCTGGGCAATGAAGATCGCCGCGATGGACTGGTACAGGGTCGAACCGTCGAGGTTGAACGAGTAACCGGTCGGCACCACGAAGCTGCAGATGGCTTTCGGTGCGCCGTAGGCTTCCATCTTCTCGATCACGCGTGGCAGTACGGTTTCCGAAGAAGCGGTGGAGTACGCCAGGACCAGCTCATCCTTGAAGATGCGCATCAGCTTGATCACCGAGAAGCCGAACATCTTGGCGATCAGACCCAGAATCACGAAGGCGAAGAAGGCGATGGCGACGTAAACCAGGATCACCAGCTTGGCCAGTGGCAGCAGCGAGGCGAAACCGAAGTTGGCCACGGTCACCGCGATCAGGGCGAACACGCCGATCGGGGCGTAGTTCATGATCATGTGGGTGACTTTGAACATGCTTTCCGAGACGCCCTGGAACATCTTCACCAGCGGCTCGCGCAGGTCCGACTGCAGGCTCGACAGACCGAGACCGAACAGCACGGAGAAGAAGATGATCGGCAGCATCTCGCCGCGGGCCATGGCGGCGAAGATGTTCGACGGGATCAGGTTGAGGATGGTCTCGATGAACGCGTGTTCATGCTGTACTTCGGCGGCGGTCGCCTGGTACTTGGAGATGTCCACGGTGCCCAGAGTGCTCATGTCGATGCCGGCACCCGGATGGAACAGGTTGGCCAGCAGCAGGCCGACGACAATGGCGATGGTGGTGACGATTTCGAAGTAGATGATGGTCTTGAGGCCGATACGCCCGAGCTTCTTGGCGTCGCCCACGCCGGCGATGCCGACGATCAGGGAAGAGATGACGATCGGGATCACGATCATCTTGATCAGACGGATAAAGATATCGCCTGCCGGTTGCAGGACGTTGCTGATCCACCAGGCCTTCTCGGCACTGAAATGGTTGAGCAACGCACCGATTGCAATCCCCAATACCAGACCGATGAGGATCTGCCAGGCGAGGCTAAGCTTTGCCTTCTTCATATTCTTTACCCTTACTTGCGTTTGACTCAAGGCACATGCAGGAACTGGAACGCTCTTGGCGGAAAAGTCTGTGCATCTGCCTCCGTATAAGGTGCCCCGAAGCGCGTGTTTACGGCTCTCCGGCAGGCGAAAAAAGGCGCAACTATTCCCATGCGGGGTTGCGCCGTCTAATGCCGTAAACGCCTACCCTATGCCGAATCGGCATGAGCTTTTTTAAATGAAACTGGCGTCCCAACCGGTTCGAATACGACATTTCGGCAGGCATAAGTGCCGTGAACCGGCCATTACAGCGTAGGTTGGTTATTTTTTGAACGAGTGATTTCGTCGAAAAATTTAGGAAAAAGCCTACGTCCGGAAACTAAATGTCCGACTTACTCGATCGACTCTTTCTAGATATACGGTCGCCAGGAAACACCGCGAAATGCTTTCGCACGCAGTGTGAGCGATAAAACGACGAGCAGAACGCTCTGGATCAACGTTTTGTCACGTTGAAAGCTCAGCGCAAGTCCGTCGAACCGTTCCGGTTGGCGAACTTGCGTCGCAGCTTTTACCCTGACCCGGCCCTCATCGCAGGCACTCCCTGTACCCGTAGGTCACTCCGACCCTGCAACAGTCAGAACGTCCCGGCCCCCTGGTCATGCACCGGCCTTCCTCGGGCGGGCGCAATGGAGGACAGCCTTTCAGCTGCCCTCATGTTCAATACCAGTTCGGATCCTTCTTGAGCGTTTCCATCAACAGATTCTGCATGCCCTGATCGGGTTTGCCGAGGAAGCGGTAGGTGGCATGTCGCGTTGGCGACTTGTCGGCCGGCAGTCCTTCAGGCACATCGACGAGCATGGCGTAAGCGTGTTTCTTGTCGAAGCTGAACGCGACGATCAAGCGGTGGTTGAGGCACTTGTCCTGCGATTCGCAGAGCGGCCCGACCAGGTACTTGTCGCCATCTTCAGTGACGGCATTCATCTGTTGGTCTGGCGTACCGGAGAGGTTCATCACCCATTCCGGCAGGCGTTCTTCCTTCTTCACCACGCCTTCCCAGGTCTCCCTGTATTGCGGGTCTGAACTCAACAGTTCGTTGACCCGCGTCTGGCCATCATTGGCCGCCATCGCCATGGCACTGCCGCCCAGAAGCAGGGCGGCTGCCAGTGTCTTTAGAGCACTCATGGTCAACCTCGGCCGCGACGGCCGAAAAAGAACGAGGCGATGAACATCACCAGGAATACGACAAAGAGAATCTTGGCGATACCCGTGGCGGTGCCCGCGATACCACCGAAGCCCAGTACCGCAGCGATGATGGCAATGATCAGGAATGTGATTGCCCAGCTCAACATGGTGATTCTCCTTGTTTCTATTTAGGGATGTTGCCGGTCTCGGCGCAGCGGCGCCCAGATTCGTGGATCAGAAAACCCAGCGTTCTTCACGCGGCATGTCGCCCAGCGGCTGAGGCTGGTCGACATCCATCATGCGCATTGCGCCGCTTTCGGCGTGGCTGCTGTTGACGGCGCTGAAGTGTGTCTGCGTCGCGTGTTGCATGGAAATCAGGGGTTCAGGGTGCTGACTCTGTTCCCAGCGCAGGTACTGCTGGCAGGCGAGCAGGGTGATCAACAGCGCGAGTGCGCCAAACAGGCCCTGCTGAAGATGCAGGGGCGAGATACGCAGTTGGGCGGCACGTTGGCGAGTCATCCTGGGTTCCTCACTCTTATTGGGTTAGGGCAGTGCTTATCTGCCCGGGCTGAGAGAGGTATTGCAGCCGGCATGCCAGCTTTTTTGTTTAAAAAAATTCAATAAAATCAGATAGTTATGAGTGGTGTGAAAATTTATGACGACGCATCCTGCACGATGGGTCATCCACGGTCGTGCGAAATGCACGAATGTTTCGTAGGAGAAATCATTCTTTTTGAATTGAGAGCAGGGTGTGGATGTCAGAAACATAAGCAGGCAAATGCCTGAAAAGCGTCGATTTGGAAAAAAATCAACAAAATCAGCTAATTAGCCGTTAGAGCAGGAGAGAGCTACCCTGCTATGACTGGAATCGATCAGAATCAACCATGCAACTTGCCCGATTTTTCCGGGACTAACCCAAGACATTCACTTATGGAGCGTAGGAAAAATGGAATCAGCCACTGAGCATCAAGGCCGCATTCTGCTGGTGGATGATGAATCCGCCATCCTGCGAACCTTCCGTTATTGCCTCGAAGACGAAGGCTATACGGTTGCCACCGCCAACAGCGCGGCCCAGGCCGATGCGCTGTTGCAGCGTCAGGTGTTCGATCTGTGCTTTCTTGATCTGCGCCTCGGCGAAGACAACGGTCTCGACGTGCTGGCGCAGATGCGCATTCAGGCGCCATGGATGCGGGTGGTGATCGTCACCGCCCATTCGGCTGTCGATACGGCGGTCGATGCCATTCAGGCCGGTGCCGCCGACTACCTGGTCAAACCCTGCAGCCCTGACCAGTTGCGCCTGGCCACCGCCAAGCAGCTTGAAGTACGCCAGTTGTCTGCGCGTCTGGAAGCCCTCGAAGGCGAGATTCGCAAACCCAAGGACGGACTCGATTCCCACAGCCCGGCGATGAAAGTCGTTCTGGAAACGGCGCGGCAAGTGGCGAGTACTGACGCCAATATCCTGATCCTCGGCGAGTCCGGCACCGGCAAAGGTGAACTGGCCCGGGCCATTCACGGCTGGAGCAAGCGCGAGAAGAAATCCTGCGTCACCATCAATTGCCCGTCGCTGACTGCTGAACTGATGGAAAGCGAGCTGTTCGGTCACAGTCGCGGTGCGTTCACCGGGGCCAGCGAAAGCACCCTGGGCCGGGTCAACCAGGCAGATGGCGGTACGCTGTTTCTCGACGAGATCGGCGATTTTCCTCTGACGTTGCAACCCAAGTTGCTGCGTTTCATCCAGGACAAGGAATACGAGCGGGTAGGGGATCCGGTCACCCGCCGCGCCGATGTACGCATTCTCGCGGCGACCAACCTCAACCTTGAAGACATGGTGCGCGACGGTCGTTTCCGAGAAGACCTGCTGTATCGCCTGAACGTCATCACCCTGCATTTGCCTCCATTGCGCGAGCGGGCCGAAGACATCCTGACCCTGGCCGACCGCTTCCTGGCCCGCTTCGTGAAGGAATATGCCCGTCCCGCCCGCGGCTTCAGCGACGAGGCTCGGGAAGCGCTGTTGGGTTACCGCTGGCCAGGCAACATCCGTGAGCTGCGCAACGTGGTCGAGCGGGCGAGTATCATTTGTCCGCAGGAGCGTGTAGAGATCAGCCACCTCGGCATGGCTGAACAGCCGGCCAACAATGCCCCGCGGGTTGGCGCGGCCCTGAGTCTCGATGAGCTCGAGAAGGCTCACATCGGCGCGGTGCTGGCGACCGCCGGCACCCTCGACCAGGCTGCCAAGACTCTCGGGATCGATGCCTCGACCCTGTATCGCAAGCGCAAGCAGTACAACCTGTGAGCGTGCGCCGATGAAACTGGCGATGAAGTTGCGGACCCGCTTGTTCCTGAGCATTTCCGCGCTGATCACCGTGGCCTTGCTCGGGCTGATGCTCGGGCTGGTCAGCGTGATGCAAATGGCCGGTACTCAGGAGGCATTGATCCGCAACAATTTCGTCACCCTCGATCTTGGGCTCAAGCTGCGTCAGACCTTGGGCGATCAATTGATCATGATGCTGGCCGAGAAGCCCGATCCGGTGGCCTTCGAAGCGTCCAAGCAGCGTTACTTCGAACTGCTCGACGAGGGCATCGCCCAGGAACAGAAAGACGATGGACGCCAGTACGGGTTCAGTCAGGCCAAGGCGGATTATCTGAATTTCCTCCAGGCGTTCGATGTTTCCCGCGACCCCGCTGCAGCCCTGAGTGGCAGTGGCGATCTGCGCGAGCGCTTCAACACCCTGCGCAACGGGTTGATCGCCGAGCACAAGCACGCGCTGGATAACATCAACTCCGTACAACACGCCGCCCGCGACCGGGCCTTGCTGATTGCCGGCCTGCTCGGGCTGGTGGGGCTGGCGGTGTTGATCATCGGTTTCATCACCGCCCAGGGGATTGCCCGCCGGTTTGGGGCTCCGATCGAAGCCCTGGCGAAAGCGGCAGACAACATCGGCCAAGGCAATTTCGAAGTAACCCTGCCGGTGTCCTCGGCCATGGAAATCAATCTGCTGACCCGGCGCTTCGGGTTGATGGCCGAAGCCCTTCGCGAGCATCAGGCGACCAATGTCGACGAACTGCTGGCCGGCCAGCAGCGCTTGCAGGCGGTGCTCGACAGCATCGACGACGGTCTGCTGATGATCGACCGTCAGGGGCACCTTGAGCACTTGAACCCGGTGGCACAGCGACAACTGGGCTGGGACAGTGACCGTTTCGGCCAGGGACTGGGCAGCGCCTTGCAGCGTCCGGAACTGGATGCGCAACTGCAACTGGTATTGCGCGGCGGCACCCTTGAGCGCGCACCGGAAGACTTGAGCGTCGAGGTCGATGGCGAATCCCGGCTGCTGACTTACAGCCTGACCCCGGTCAGCCATACCCAGGGCCATATTCTCGGCGCGGTGATGGTGCTGCACGACGTCACCGAACAGCGCGCGTTCGAGCGGGTGCGCAGCGAATTCGTGCTGCGTGCTTCCCACGAACTGCGTACGCCGGTGACCGGCATGCACATGGCGTTCGGGCTGTTTCGTGAACGGGCAAAGTTCCCGGCGGAGTCCCGTGAGTCCGATCTGCTCGATACCGTCAACGAAGAGATGCAGCGCTTGATGCAGTTGATCAATGATCTGCTGAATTTTTCGCGCTACCAGAGCGGCCTGCAGAAACTCACGCTGGCGCCGTGTTCCATCGAGGATTTGCTGGCCCAGGCGCAATTGCGTTTTGCCGATGCGGCGGCGCAGAAGGGGGTGGCGTTGAATGTCGAGGTGCAGAGCCCTTTGCCACGTTTGCAGGCCGATCAGGCCCAGTTGGATCGAGTTCTGGACAACCTGATCGACAACGCCTTGCGCCACACCGCCCGCGACGGGCAGATCCGCTTGCAGGCGCGCCGCCACGGCGAGCGGGTGATCATCAGTGTCGAGGACAATGGTGAAGGTATTGCCTACGGCCAGCAGGGCCGGATTTTCGAACCTTTCGTACAGGTCGGGCGCAAGAAGGGTGGCGCCGGGCTCGGATTGGCATTGTGCAAGGAAATTGTCCAGCTGCATGGCGGGCGGATGGGCGTCTATTCGCGGCCGGGGCAGGGCACGCAGTTCTACATGGCGCTGGCAGTTTAGGCTTCGTCGTCCATCCGGCGGCCGGCGAGCCGTCGTCCTCGGGTGATCAGCTCAATGAATTGCACGGCGCTCAAGGCATGGGCGAACAGCCAGCCCTGACCGAACTTCACGCCTTCGCTGCTGAGCAGCGCCGCTTGGGATTCATATTCGATACCCTCGGCGATCACTTTCAGATCCAGTGCCTGAGCCATGTGAATGATGTGCGGCGCGACACCGCTGCTGGCCGCGTCATGGCCGAGGGCGTCGATGAAGGCCTTGTCGATTTTCAGGCAGTCCACCGGCAGGGTCTGCAGGTAGGCGAGGCTGCAATAGCCGGTGCCGAAATCGTCGATCAGCACTTGGTGGCCCACATCGCGCAACGCTTGCAGGTTTTCCCGGGCCACCACTACATCGATCAGGCCGCGCTCGGTCACTTCAAATGCGATTTGCCGCGCCGCCACCCGATGCAGGCTTAGCAGCCGCGCCATGACCTGGCCGATGCGCGGCACCATCACATCGCATGCCGCCAGATTCACTGAGATATACAACTGCGGATTGGCCCGCAGCAGTTGGCCCAGTTGCTCCAACAGGCGCTGGAGGACGAAGTCTGTCATCTGGCGAATCTGCCCGGTGTTTTCCGCCATCGGGATGAACAGATCGGGACTGGTCAGCGTGCCATCCGGCCGGCGCCAGCGCAGCAGGGCTTCGGCGCCGACGCAGTTGCGGCTGTCGAGATCGAAGATCGGTTGATACAAAACCTGCAGTTCGCCCCGGCGAATGGCTCCGTGCAGTTCGGCGTCCAGTGACTGGCGCTGGCGCACGACCCAGAACACCACCACCCCCACCAATGCACCCAGCACCACACAGAACGGCACCATCCACCACCACAATTGCGGGATATGCATGCCGGTACGCGGTGTGATCAATACCAATTGATATTCCGGATTGTCGGTCGGCATGCGATAGATGAGACGGGTCTGAGTCACCTGCAGCGCGTCGGTGGATTGCGGCGGCCACGGTTCAGTCGGCGGCCAGGCCTGTGGCACGCCGAGCACTGGAATCGCCCGGGTCCCGTGATCCAGCACCACCAGCAGGCTGCTGTCGGGGGACAGGTCGACCATGTCGGTCAAATGCCCGCGAGAGGTGGCCACACGAAAGTTGCCGCGTCCGAGCATCAGCGCCGCGCGGTTTTCGTCGGGTTCGGTGGTGGTGTTCAGCCAATAGCTGTAGGTCGGGCCCTTGATGTCCGGCGGACGGACGACTGACAGGCCTTCCTGGCGCGGACGGTTCGAGCAGATGCGCGAAGCATCCATGTAGGCCGCTTCATAGACAAAGCGATAGTTGAAGGTCACCTGCTGCAATGTAGCGATCATCTCGTCGTCGCAGCTGCGCAGGGGCTGGGCCTCGAGGTCGTCGAGGCTTTCACGCAACTGGCCGAACAACTGCTCCAGGCGGGCCAGGAAGCGCTCACCCTGGGCGTTCATTTCCTGGCTTTCGCTCTGTTCGACCTGGTGCATAGCCACGAACAACCCGCCAGTGATCAGCAGGCCTGCGCTGAGGACAGCCGCCAGCATCGCCAGAAACCACGGACGATAAAACCAGCTGCGCAGTGTCTCTCGGGTGGCAACCATCATGGATATCCGAAGAGTTACCAATGAGTTATAGCTGCTGATTGCCTTTTCGCCCTGACCGTCGGGCGGGCGTCATTATTTTGTCTGATTCAACACCAGCAGCAACGCTGCGGTTTGCGCGTCCGGCATACCGTCGAAGCGGGAAGGGCGGAAGTGCATCTGAAAGGCTGCGAGAACATGACGGGTTGCCACATCCAGTTCGCCGTTCTGCGGCGTCGCGTAGCCCAGGCGTGCCAGTTGTGTCTGGAACCAGCTGATGCTCGGCAACTCGACGTCGAAACGAACTTGCTGACGGGCTACCGCCTGCTCATCGGGCCACAAGCCAAGGCCTTCGGCAGCCAGGCGCTTCCACGGGAACAATGGGCCCGGATCAAGCTTGCGCAGCGGTGCGATATCGCTGTGACCGATGATGTGATCCGGGCTGATCCCGTTGCGTTTACTGATGTCCCGGAGCAGCACGATCAGCGACTGTACCTGGGCCTCACTGTATGGATACCACACGCGTCCGGTCGGCGTGTCCTTGAAGCCTGGGTTGACGATTTCGATGCCGATGGAGCTTGAGTTCAGCCAGGTACGGCCTTGCCATTCGCTTTCGCCGGCATGCCAGGCACGGAGGTTTTCGTCCATCAGCTTGTAGATCGTGCCGTTCCTGTCATCGCCGATCAGGTAGTGGCTGCTGACTTCACCGTGGGTCAGTAGTTGCAGTGAACGCTCAAGGGAGGCGGAGGTGTAATGCACGATCACGAATTGCGCGCGGCTGTCGTGATTGGCAGAAGGATGGCTGGTGTCGTAGCGCGGTCCGCTGGCACAACCGGACAGAATGAGCAGCGATGCGATGAGGGCAAGGAATTTCATGGCAGTACACGTCAGTCAGTAATGCAACAGTGTAACGTACTGACTTGCATGCGAACGGCAAAAGGGCTCATTTAAATGAAATGGAACAATTGTCTTCAGCCCAGCTCCACCCGGTTACGTCCTGCATTTTTTGCCCGGTACAGTGCCTGATCGGCTCTTTTGAGCACAAGATCGCTGTGTTCTCCTGGCCTGAACGCTGCCAGTCCCATTGAAATGGTGATCGTCACCCGCTCGCCCTTGAAGTGAAACGGGCAGGCCTCGATGGCGGCGCGCAGGGTTTCCAGCAGTTTGGCACCGACGGCCGGCGTGGTGGCCGGCAGGAGCAGGACGAACTCCTCGCCGCCGAACCGGGCAATGAAATCGCTGTCACGCAGGCGCTTGCGCAGCACTGTGGCGATGATCTTCAACACCTTGTCGCCGGCCAGGTGCCCGTAGCTGTCGTTGATCCGTTTGAAGTGATCAAGGTCGAGCATGGCCAGGCTCAGGGTATTGCCATGCTGCTGCCATTGGGCGATTTCGTGGTCGAGCCGTTCGCCCCAGGCGGCGCGGTTGGGCAGCCCGGTAAGCGGATCGATCAGGGCTTTCTGGCGTTGCTCTTCAAGGTGTTCGCGGTAGCCGAGGGCTTCCTGCTCCATATGCGCCACGCGTTCGGCGAGGCTCTTCAAGCGGCCAGCCACCTCCTGTTCACGGGCGTCGCGCTGTTTCTGATGCTGGTCCATCGTGCCGAGCAGGCCTTCGAGGTGGTTTTCCAATACCTGCTTGAGGTCGTCCAGGTCTGCCGCTTCCTGCACGCTGTTCTGCAGGCCGTCGACCTGTTCACGGATCTGCGTGTCCATCGCTCGCGCCGCAGAGCTGTTGTCGGCGTGACCTTCGCTGGCGGCCTGCAGGTTGCTCTGGAACGCTTCGAGGCGTTCGTTGAGCTGCTGCAGATACGCCTCGAATTCGTGCTGGCCGCTATCGGTGATGGCCAGCATCAACGTCGCAAGATCGTCGAGGATCGGCAGCAATTCGTACCAGTTCAAGCCATTTTTCAGCCGGTCACGCATGGCTTCGGCTTGCGGGCGGTGACGCTCCGGCAGGGTCAGGTCATCCAGCAGCCCGATCAGCGTGTCTTCGATGTGCTTGGCCACCGAGCTGTAGGAGGGTTCGGGCGAATCCGGCAGGGCGTAGAGAATGTCATGCTCGGACTGCTCCGGATCGATGGCCGCGAGGGCCTGCGCGATGGGCTCGGGCAGGGGCAGGCTGTCGAGGAAAACCGGGGGCGGGTTGTCGCCGGGGTGGATCAGTTCGTCAGGATTGATGGCCGTTGGTGCCGACGGAGTGAAGACCGGAGGCGGCGCGAAGGTTGGCGGCTCTGATTCCGGCCCGGCTGGTTCCGGTTCGCCGGGAGTGGTAACGACTTCTGGAGGGATCCGGACCGGCTCGAAGGCCACCACTTCCGGCTCTGCAACATGCTCTGGTGTTGATAGTGGTGCGGGTGCTGAAGCCTGCGTTGGTGCGACAAGAGGTATGGCGACCGGTGCTTCGCTGACAGTGGCGATGGCTGCCGGTTCGGCGATTGCGACAGGCGCTTCTGGCATTGGCGCGCTTTCAGGCGCAGCGGGTGGTTGCGCTGGCTGAACGGCAGGAGACTTCACGACAGGCTGAGCCGCAGGTGCAGACGCTTCCTCGCTGTCGCGGCTGCCGAACAGGCGCTGCAACAATCCCGGACGTCCCGGTTCCGCCGGCGTCTCCAGTTGGCTCAACGCCTTGCCCTGCAAACCGCTGAGCTCGCTGAGCAGCAGCGGCATTTCCCGCGCCTGGCTGACCCGGCCATCAAGCTGCTTGGCGAATTTCTTCAGTGGCTGAGCGACATCCCGGGGCAGGGGGAGCGATTGCAGCTGAGCCACCAGCGAGTTCAGGGCGGTGCTGACCTGCTCGATCCGGGTTTCACGGCGTTGCTCGGAGTCGAGCACGGCTTTTTCAAGACGCGGCAACAGGGCGGCGAGTCTGGCATCCATGTCGTCGGTGCGCACCACGTCGCGCATTTCCTTCATGCATTGGTCGACCACGCGGTCGGTGCCTTCCGCCGCGAGAGTGCTACGCACCAGGCCGCGGCGCAGCAGGTCGAGCCGGGCGTCCCATCGACGTTCGAGCTTTTCCTGTTGTTCGATGCTTTTGAGGTATTTCTCTTTCCAGCGCTGGGCTTCGTCGCTCATTCAGGCGTTCCGCGAGGGGCAGGACTCAACGCGGGCAATGCATCGGCCGTGAGCGAACCCGGCAGACGAATCTCTACCGCGACGGGCAGGTGATCGGAAATCGGTTGGGCCAGCACTTCGACCTTTTCCAGGGTCAGGGTCGGGCTGAGCAGAATATGGTCCAGGCAACGCTGCGGGCGCCAGCTGGGGAATGTCGCTTCGAGTTGCGGAGCCAGCAGGCCGAGGTCGCGCAAGGGCGAGTGCTGCAGCAGGTCGCTGGCATGGGTGTTCATGTCACCCATCAGCACCTGATGCTTGTAGCCGCCGATCAGCTCGCGGATATAGGCCAGTTGCAGGGTGCGTACCCGGGCGCCGAGCGCCAGGTGCATCATCACCACCACCAGTGCCTCGGGACCTTCGCCGAAGCGCACCAGAATCGCCCCGCGACCTTTCGGTCCCGGCAGCGGATGGTCTTCGATCGCCCACGGACGCAGACGGCTGAGCACACCGTTGCTGTGCTGGGCCAGTCGGCCGAGGTTGCGATTGAGTTGTTGGTACCAGTAGGGGAAGGCGCCGAGCTGAGCCAGATGTTCGACCTGATTGACGTAGCCTGAACGCAGGCTGCCGCCATCGGCTTCCTGCAGGGCGACCAGATCGAAGTCGCCGAGCAGATTGCCGATCTTCTGCAGATTGCCGGAGCGGCCGGGGTGCGGCAGCAGATGCTGCCAGCTGCGAGTCAGGTAGTGCCGATAACGCTCGGTACTGATGCCGACCTGGATATTGAAGCTGAGCAAGCGCAAACGGCTGTCTGCGGGCAGGCCCGTGGATTCCAGGTGATGCTCGTTGACCTGCGGATCATGCAGGCCGACGAGACGTTCGGTTCCCCAGCGGCGCATGGCGACAGCCGCGCTTAGTTGGCGGCTGCCTTGTTGGCCGCTCGCTCTTTGGCAACCAGCTGGTCAGCCAGTTTCAGTGCTTCTTCGGCGCCGCCGGCAGAGCCGATGTCGAAGCGGTACTTGCCGTTGACGATCATGGTTGGAACGCCGGAGATTTCATATTTCTTGGCCAGTTCACGAGCCTTGACGATCTGGCCCTTGATGGCGAAGGAGTCGAAAGTGGCCAGGAACTTGTCCTTGTCCACGCCCTGGGTGGCGAGGAAGTCGGCCATGTCGTTCTTGTCGGTCAGCTTCTTGTGTTCTTTCTGGATCGCGTTGAACACGGCAGCGTGAACACTGTGCTCGACACCCATGGCTTCCAGGGTCAGGAACATCTGACCGTGAGCGTCCCACGGGCCGCCGAACATGGCAGGGATGCGTACGAAGTTGACGTCGGAAGGCAGTTTTTCAACCCATGGATTGATCACCGGCTCGAACGCGTAGCAGTGCGGGCAGCCGTACCAGAACAGCTCCACCACTTCGATCTTGCCAGGCACGGCAACCGGTACCGGGTTGCTCAGTTCGACGTAAGGGGCAGCAGGGGCTTCGGCGGCCTGGGCGGTCACGCCGAACAGGCTGGCAGCGACGAGGGCGGCGCTGATGATCAGATTACGCATGCTTTACTCCTGGACAATTTTGGTCGCCTCGCGCGACCTGTTTTCAGACAGATCCTGGCGGGCATGAGTTCTGTAGTGTAACGGCAGCGGCCACAAAAAAGGGCGGCCAAAGCCACCCTTTTTATACTTCATGCAACGGATTAATCGAGCGTTAACGTGGCAGGCATGGGCCATCGCACGCAACCCTCGAATCGCGCGTCTTAGTGCAGGCCTTGAATGTAGCTGGAGACCGCCGCGATGTCCTCGTCGCTCAGCTTGCGAGCTATGGTGCGCATAGTCATGGCATCGCCGTCGTTGCTGCGACCGGCCTCTTCCTTGCGGAAATCGGTCAGCTGCTTGGCGATGTATTGAGCGTGCTGGCCACCCAGGTGCGGGAAGCCGGCGGCGGCATTGCCCGCGCCGTTCGGCGAGTGGCAACCGGTGCAGGCGGGCAGGCCTTTTTCCAGGTTTCCGCCACGGAACAGCGCTTCACCGCGAGCGACGATCTTCGGATCGGCTGCGCCGACGCTGCCTTTCTGGCTGGCGAAATAGGCGGCGATGTCAGAGAGGTCCTGATCGCTAAGATTGGTCAGCAGCCCGGTCATTTCCAGAACGGTGCGCTTGCCCGACTTGATGTCGTGCAGCTGCTTGGTCAGGTAGCGTTCACCCTGTCCGGCCAGTTTTGGAAAGTTTGGCGCCATGCTGTTGCCATCCGGGCCATGGCAAGCCCCGCATACGGCCGCTTTCGCCTGGCCTGCGGCGGCATCGCCTGCAGCATGGGCGAAGCCTGAGATTCCCACGGTCAACAGCAGACTCACGATCAGTTTGTTCATCAGCTAATCCAACTACGGCTAAGGGTTAAGAGTTATGGACCGGGTTTACTTCCGCTCATCCAGAGGATGATGGCCTGGTAATCCTCGGCACTGCAGTCCATGCACAAACCACGCGGCGGCATCGCCTTGAAACCCTGGGTCACGTGTTGCACCAGCGTCTCCATACCTTTCGCCAACCTCGGCGTCCAAGCTTCCTGATCGCCTCTTCTGGGCGCCATGGGTAGTTGGCCGGAATGACAGGCACCACAAACACGGTTGTACACGGCTTCCGGATCCTGTGTAGCCTGTGCGCTGTAAAGCGGCATCAGAACTCCGGCAGCCAGCAGCCATTTCGTCATAAAACGACCTTTTCAGGGTTGAGAGCGATCTGCGTTCTGTTGCGCAATCCAAGTCTGTCGCTCTCGTGAACTTCATCCTTCGCTGGGACAAAGCACACACAAAATCTGCGGCATTATATACTGGCGTCACTGAAACGGAAGCGACACCGCGTTCCGCGCCCAATCCCGGCGCCGCCCACATCGGAAATCCCATGCAACTCAAGAATCCCATCCTCGGCCTGTGCCAACAGTCCACGTTCATGCTCAGTGCCGCCAAAGTCGATCAGTGCCCCGACGACGAAGGCTTCGAAGTGGCGTTCGCCGGTCGTTCCAACGCCGGTAAATCCAGCGCGCTGAACACTTTGACTCACGCCAGCCTGGCGCGCACCTCGAAAACCCCGGGTCGCACACAGCTATTGAACTTCTTCAAGCTAGACGATGAACGGCGTCTGGTCGACCTGCCGGGCTATGGTTATGCAAAAGTACCGATCCCGCTCAAGCAACACTGGCAGCGTCACCTCGAGGCTTACCTCGGTGGCCGCGAGAGTTTGAAGGGGCTGATTCTGATGATGGACATCCGTCATCCAATGACCGACTTCGACCTGCTGATGCTCGATTGGGCGGTTGCGGCCGGTATGCCGATGCACATTCTGCTGACCAAGGCTGACAAGCTGACCTACGGCGCAGCCAAGAACACGCTGCTCAAGGTGCAGTCGGAAATCCGTAAGGGGTGGGGCGACCTGGTGACAATCCAACTGTTCTCCGCACCAAAACGCATGGGCCTGGAAGAGGCTTACACCAAGCTGGCAGGCTGGATGGAACTGGCGGATAAGGGCTCTGAGTTGCCTGCCGAGTAAATCGCAGGCAAAAAAAGCCCCGGACTTCATATGGGGAGGGAGAAGTTCCGGGGTTCAAGTTCCGAACCGCTAGGGCGGGGTTCAGATATCTGCCAACACTTAACACAACATAGGAGCATCGAAGGGCTTCACCAGCCATTCAGTATCTCTGAGTGGCCTGTCGCAAGATTAGTTCAGATTCTTTTCAAAAAACTTTGGAATAAGCCCAAGAGCGATCAGAACTAAACCCCTTCCGATGCGTTTGCCGCGACGTCATGTCGCGGCAAAATCCGGTCCCAGAGGCCTCAGTGCGCCTCGTCCCAGTTGTTGCCAACCCCGACTTCCACCAGCAATGGCACGTCCAGTTTCGCCGCTTCGCTCATGTGCACGCGAATTTCGTCGCGAACCTGATCGACCAGATCCTCGCGAACCTCCAGCACCAGTTCGTCGTGCACCTGCAGAATGACTTTGGCGTCCAGCCCCGACGCAGTCAGCCAGTTATCCACCGCCACCATGGCTTTTTTGATGATGTCCGCTGCGGTGCCCTGCATCGGCGCGTTGATCGCCGTGCGTTCAGCGGCAGCGCGTTCCTGCGGCTTGTTGGAGTTGATGTCCGGCAGGTACAGACGGCGGCCGAAGATTGTTTCCACGTAGCCTTGATCGGCTGCCTGGGCGCGGGTGCGATCCATGTATTCACGAACGCCCGGGTAGCGCGCGAAGTAGGTGTCGATGTAGGCCTTGGCGGTCTTGGTGTCGACGCCGATGTCCTTGCCGAGCTTCTGCGCGCCCATGCCGTAGATCAGGCCGAAGTTGATCGCCTTGGCGCCACGGCGCTGGTCGGAGGACACTTCGTTCAGCTCGACCTTGAACACTTCGGCGGCGGTGGCGGTGTGCACGTCCAGATTGTTGCGGAAGGCGTTCATCAAGCCTTCGTCGCGGGACAGATGGGCCATGATCCGCAGTTCGATCTGCGAGTAGTCCGCCGCCAGCAGCTTGTAGCCTTTCGGTGCGATGAACGCCTGGCGGATGCGTCGGCCTTCAGCGGTGCGCACCGGAATGTTCTGCAGGTTCGGATCGCTCGACGACAGGCGACCGGTCGACGCGACGGCCTGATGGTACGAAGTGTGGATGCGCCCGGTACGCGGGTTGATTTGCTCCGGCAGGCGATCGGTGTAGGTGCTTTTCAGCTTGCTCATGGAACGGTGTTCCATCAGCACTTTCGGCAAGCGGTGATCGTCCTCGGCCAGTTTCGCCAGCACTTCTTCGGCGGTGGAAGGCTGGCCCTTGGCGGTCTTCTTCAGCACCGGCAGGCCGAGTTTCTCGTAGAGGATCACGCCCAGTTGCTTTGGCGAGCCGAGGTTGAATTCTTCACCGGCGATCTCGAAGGCTTCACGTTCCAGCGCGACCATCTTGTTGCCCAGCTCAATGCTCTGGATGCCGAGCAGTTCAGCGTCGACGAACGCGCCCTGGCGCTCGATGCGAGCGAGCACCGGCACCAGCGGGATCTCGATGTCGGTCAGCACGCTGGCCAGGCTCGGGATGGCGCTGAGCTTTTCGAACAGGGTCTGGTGCAGGCGCAGGGTCACGTCGGCATCTTCGGCGGCATACGGCCCGGCCTGTTCCAGGGCGATCTGGTCGAAGGTCAGCTGCTTGGCGCCTTTGCCGGCGATGTCCTGGAAGCTCACGGTGGTGTGATCCAAGTACTTCTGCGCCAGGCTGTCCATGTCGTGACGGGTGGCGGTGGAGTTGAGCACATAGGACTCAAGCATCGTGTCGAAGGCAATTCCGCGTACGGTGATGCCTTCATTCAGATCACCGCCGATGGCGCAATTGGCCAGGATGTTCATGTCGAACTTGGCGTGCTGGCCGACCTTGAGCTTGTTCGGGTCTTCCAGAATTGGCTTCAGAGCGCGCAACACGGTGTCGCGATCCAGCTGCTCCGGCACGCCGATGTAGGAGTGGGTCAGTGGGATGTACGCCGCTTCGTTGGCCTGTACCGCGAAGGACAGACCGACCAGTTGCGCCTGTTGCGCGTCGATGCCGGTGGTTTCGGTGTCGAAGGCAAACAGCTTGGCGTTCTTCAGTTTTTCCAGCCAGACGTCGAAGCGCGCCTGATCGAGGATGGTCTCGTACGCGGCTTCAGCCGGAGCGGCAGGCGCTTCTTGCGCAGGCGCGCTGAACAGATCGCCGGCCGGCTCAGGCGCGACAGCGCTGCTCAGCTCCAGACGCTTGGCGTCGCGCTCCAGATCGTTGATCCAGCTCTTGAACTCCAGCAGGGTGTAAAGCTCAAGCAGCTTGGCCGGATCTTCCGGGCCCATTTGCAGGTCGTCGAGGCCGATGTCCAGCGGCACGTCGACCTTGATGGTCGCCAGTTGATAGGAGAGGAATGCCATGTCCTTGTGCTCTTCGAGCTTGGCCGGCAGGGTCTTGGCGCCGCGAATCGGCAGGGTCGGCACAATGTCGAGTTGCGCATACAGCTCGGTCAGGCCGCCGTTGACGCCCACCAGCAGGCCGGACGCGGTTTTCGGGCCGATGCCCGGAACGCCAGGGATGTTGTCGGAAGAATCGCCCATCAGGGCCAGATAATCGATGATCTGCTCCGGAGCGACGCCGAATTTCTCCTTCACGCCCTCCACGTCCATCGAACTACCGGACATGGTGTTGACCAAGGTAATGTGGCCATCGACCAGTTGCGCCATGTCCTTGTCGCCGGTGGAGATGATCACCGGGCGATCGGCAGCGGCGCTGCTGCGGGCCAGCGTGCCGATCACGTCATCGGCCTCGACGCCTTCGACGCACAGCAGCGGGAAGCCCAGAGCTTTGACGCTCTGGTGCAGCGGCTCGATCTGCAGGCGCATGTCGTCGGGCATGCTCGGGCGGTTGGCCTTGTATTCGGCGTACATCTCATCGCGAAATGTCCCGCCCTTGGCGTCGAATACCACGGCGAACGGGCTGTCCGGATATTGTTTGCGCAGGCTCTTGAGCATGTTCAGCACGCCCTTGACCGCACCGGTCGGCAGGCCTTTGGACGTGGTCAGCGGTGGCAGCGCGTGAAAGGCGCGGTACAGGTAAGACGAACCGTCCACCAGGACGAGGGGGGCTTGGCTCATGAGCAGGATCAACCTTTTCGGCGGGTCCGGCGCTAGAATAGCGGGACCGTTGACGACAAAGGGACAAGGTTATCATGCGTACGTTAAATCGCTTGCTGCTGGTCAGTTTGATTGCTGTCTCACCGTTGCCTGCGATCGCGGCGGATGATGCGCCGTCAGCGGAGCCGGAAGTCACCATCCGCACCGAGGGTGACAAGACCATCCAGGAGTACCGGCAGAACGGTTTCCTGTACGCGATCAAGGTGACCCAGAAGGGTTTCCCGCCCTATTTTCTGGTGCGTGCGGACGGTACTGATGCAAACTTCATCCGCTCGGACCAGCCGGATATGCTGATCCCCGCGTGGAAGATTTTCGAGTGGAAGTAGTTTCTTAATTTCAACCGGCGCCGGCTTGATGGCGGCGCCAGAACTGAGCAGTTTTTAACCATGTCTGTCTTCACCCCCCTGGCTCGGCCTGAGCTGGAAACCTTTCTCGCCCCATACGGGCTCGGCCGTCTGCTCGATTTCCAGGGGATCGCCGCCGGCAGCGAAAACACCAACTTCTTCATCAGCATGGAAAAGGGCGAGTTCGTCCTGACCCTGGTCGAACGTGGCCCGGTGCAGGAAATGCCGTTCTTCATCGACCTGCTCGACGTCCTGCACCAAGCCGATCTGCCGGTGCCCTACGCGCTACGCACCACCGACGGCGTGGCCCTGCGCGAGCTGAAAGGCAAGCCGGCACTGCTGCAACCGCGCCTGGCGGGCAAACACATCAAGCAGGCCAACGCCCAGCATTGCGCGCAGGTCGGTGACTTGCAGGCCCATCTGCACCTGGCGACCCAGGGTGACCAGATGATCAAGCGCAAGACCGATCGTGGCCTGGACTGGATGCTGGAAGAGGGCACGCAGTTTCTCTCGCACCTGAGCGATGAACCGCGCGCGCTGCTGCAAAGCGCGCTGGACGAAATCACCCAACAGAAAGAGAAAATTCTCGCGCTGCCCCGGGCAAACATCCACGCTGACCTGTTCCGCGACAATGCGATGTTCGAAGGCACGCACCTGACCGGGCTGATCGACTTCTACAACGCCTGCTCCGGGCCGATGCTTTATGACGTGGCGATTGCCTTGAACGACTGGTGTTCGGACGATGACGGACTGATCGACGGCCCGCGTGCTCGGGCCTTGCTCGGTGCCTACGCGGCACTGCGTCCGTTCACGGCAGCCGAAGCCGAGCTGTGGCCGACCATGCTGCGAGTGGCGTGCGTGCGGTTCTGGCTGTCGCGATTGATCGCGGCGGAATCGTTCGCCGGGCAGGACGTGCTGATTCACGATCCGAAAGAGTTCGAGCAGCGGCTGGCGCAGCGTCAGCAGGTCAGCACACCGCTACCTTTCGCCCTGTAAAAGAAAAAACCGCAGCCTGCGCAGGCTGCGGTTTTTTTGTATCAGAGCGATTCGAGACAACCCGCCAGATCATTCCCCAGCTTCTCCAGCACTTGCTCGTAACCCTGAGCCGTCGCTGGTGTGTAACCGCCCAGCGCATCCAGTTCCGCCAGTTTCACCGGCAGGCCCGCCACCAGGGTTTCGGCCAGGCGTGGGCGCAGCGGTGGCTCACTGAACACGCAGGTCTTGCCGACTTCCTGTAATCGCGCTCGCATTGCCGCGACATGCTGGGCGCCCGGTTGCACTTCCGCCGCGACGCTGAACACGCCGGTGTGTTTCAAGCCGTAGGCATCTTCGAAGTAGTCGAAGGCTTCGTGGAAGACGAAGTAGGGTTTGCCTTCAATACCGGCCAGACGTTTCTTCAAACGCTGATCCAGTGCATCCAGACGCTCGTCGAACGCTTTGGCGTTGTGCTGATAGCGCTCGGCGTTGGCCGGGTCGGCGGCGCTCAGGTCAGCAGCCATTTTGTCGGCAATCACCCGCGCGTTCACTGGCGATAGCCACAAATGCGCATCGAGAGTACCTGGGCGGTGATCGTGATCATGTTCGTCGGCGTCTTCGGCGTGGGAGTGGCTGTCTTCGGCGAAGCGGCGCAGCTTCATGCCCGGCAGGTCCTGCACGGCGATGCTCGGCAACGTACGACCGTTCAGCACGCGAGGCAGGAAACCTTCCATGTCCGGGCCGATCCAGTACAGCAGGTCCACCGATTGCACCTTGCGCACATCGGACGGGCGCAACGCATAGTTATGCGGCGAGGCCCCCGGCGGCAGCAGCACTTCCGGAATCGCCACGCCGTCCTGCACCGCAGCGGCAATCAGTTGCAGTGGCTTGATGCTGGTGAGGACTCTGACTTCGGCCTGAGCCGAACCGATCAGCAGAAAACTGGCGACAAATGCCACAAAAACAGAAAAAAGTCGGGACACGATGACCACTCATGGAGGCGAGAACGGGTAACATAATAACGTCTCTAACCAAACTCGTCGCCGCTCATGCCTATTACCCCGATTGCCAGCCGTCCCCACGACCACTCCCATTGCGTCCACAGCGCCCTGTCCGAGGCCGATGCCTTGTGTGCACAGAAAGGCCTGCGCCTGACCGCATTGCGTCGGCGGGTGCTTGAGCTGGTCTGGCAGAGCCACAAGCCGCTGGGTGCCTACGACATTCTGGCGGTGCTCAGCGAGCAGGACGGCCGCCGCGCCGCGCCGCCGACCGTGTACCGGGCGCTGGATTTCCTGCTGGAAAACGGCCTGGTGCACCGCATCTCTTCGCTGAACGCTTTCGTCGGCTGTGTACACCCGAAACATTCGCACCAGGGCCAGTTCCTGATCTGCCGCGAGTGCCACGCCGCTATCGAACTTGAACAAAAAACCATCAGCGACGCGATTGTCCACAGCGCCAAGGACGTCGGCTTCATCGTCGAAGCCCAGACCGTCGAAGTGGTCGGCCTCTGCTCCGGTTGCCGGGGGGCTTGATGAGCGATGCGTTGATCCGTCTGGAGCAGGTGGCTGTCCGGTTTGCCGGGCAGAACGTGCTGGACAACATTCACCTGAGCGTCGAGCCGGGGCAGATCGTCACCCTGATCGGCCCCAACGGTGCCGGCAAGACCACGCTGGTGCGCGCCGTGCTCGGGTTGCTGAAACCCGACAGCGGCAGCGTCTGGCGCAAGCCGAAATTGCGCGTCGGTTACATGCCGCAAAAGCTTCATGTCGATCCGACCTTGCCGCTTTCAGTGCTGCGTTTCCTGCGTCTGGTGCCGGGCGTCGATCGCCCGCGTGCGCTGGCGGCGCTCAAGGAAGTCGGTGCTGAACACGTCATCGACAGCCCGGTGCAAAGCGTGTCGGGCGGTGAAATGCAGCGCGTGCTGCTGGCTCGGGCACTGCTTCGCGAGCCGGAACTGTTGGTGCTCGACGAGCCGGTGCAGGGCGTCGATGTGGCCGGCCAGGCCGAGCTGTACAGCCTGATCACTCGTCTGCGCGACCGCCACGGTTGCGGGGTGTTGATGGTGTCGCACGATTTGCATCTGGTGATGAGCACCACAGATCAGGTGGTGTGCCTCAACCGTCACGTCTGCTGCTCCGGGCATCCCGAGCAGGTCAGTGGCGACCCCGCTTTCGTCGAGCTGTTCGGCAATCACGCACCGAGCCTGGCGGTCTATCACCACCATCACGACCACGCCCACGACCTGCACGGTTCAGTGGTCAAAGGGCCTTTGACGGGCCAACCTCACGTTCACGGAGATAGCTGCAAGCATGGCTGATTTTCTGTTTTACGCCCTGCTTGCAGGTCTGGCGCTGGCGGTGGTCGCGGGGCCGCTTGGCTCGTTCGTGGTCTGGCGGCGCATGGCCTATTTCGGTGACACCCTGTCCCACGCCGCGCTGTTGGGTGTGGCGCTGGGCTTTCTGCTGGATGTCAGCCCGACCGTGGCGGTCACCGTGGGCTGCCTGTTGCTGGCGGTGCTGCTGGTGACTCTGCAACAGCGCCAGCCGCTGGCCTCCGACACGCTGTTGGGCATTCTTGCACCGAGCACGCTCTCTCTCGGCCTGGTGGTACTAAGCTTCATGCATGAAGTGCGGATCGACCTGATGGCCTATCTGTTCGGCGACCTGCTGGCGATCAGCCCGACCGATCTGGCGTGGATCCTCGGCGGCAGCGCGGCGGTGCTGGTGTTGCTGGTGACGCTGTGGCGCCCGTTGTTGGCGATCACTGTGCACGAAGAACTGGCCCGGGTCGAAGGCCTGCCGGTGGCCGGTCTGCGCATGGCGCTGATGCTGTTGATTGCGGTGGTGATCGCCGTGGCGATGAAAATCGTCGGTGTGTTGCTGATTACGTCGCTGTTGATCATCCCGGCGGCTGCGGCACAACGTCACGCCCGTTCGCCGGAGCAGATGGCGCTGGGCGCGAGCCTGCTGGGCATGCTTGCCGTGTGTGGCGGGCTGGCGCTGTCCTGGTTCAAGGACACCCCGGCCGGCCCGTCAATCGTTGTGACGGCGGCCGCACTGTTTCTGCTGAGTTTTGTTCTGCCCCGTCGAGGGGTGTAGACTTGCTCGTTTTTTGCGCAAATAGAGAGTCGCAGGAATGAAGCCGTTCGCCTCCCGTTATCTGCTCCTTGTCGCATTTTCAGTGCTGCTGGGCGCCTGCCAAAGCACGCCGCCGGTGGCCGAAGCCCCCGATGCGCGGGCCACGGCCATCGCACAGCTGGAGCAAAGCCTGGCCAGCAGCGAACTGGCCACTGCCGAGGACCAGTTGGCAGCCTTGCAGGCCGAAACACCCAACGATCAGTCCCTTGAGCAATACCAGCGTCAGTTGGCCGAAGCCTATCTGCGCCGCAGCCAGATTGTCCTGCAGAAGGGCGATGTGAATGCTGCCGCAACCGCTTTGGCCCGCGCCCGCGCGCTGATGCCCAAGGCCCCGGCGCTGACCGGCGGCGTCAATGGCGCCATCACCCAGGCGCGCAAGGCTGAGCTGGAGAAAGCCGAGGCAGCGCTCCAGGCCGCCGAAGCCAAGCCGAAGGCCAAGGTGATCGATCCGACCGCCGAGAGCACCACGGTTGCGCTGAATATCAACGATAGCCGCAAACTTCGCCGTCAACTCGATGCGATCGCCGCCGATGTGGTGAATTACGACTGTGCGGTGAGCATTCAGGCCCCGCGCACCAATGATTACCCGTGGCTGGCGACGTTGATCACCAAGCGCGTGAAGAAGCTCGATCCGGATTTCGATCTGAAGATCGAAAAACAGATCCTGCGCAGCATTCCCGCTCAAGTGGTCTTGAGTCCTCGCAAGCCATAAGAAATCGCGAGCAGGCTCGCTCCCACAGGTACAACGTGATTCCTGTGGGAGCGAGCCTGCTCGCGATGACTATTTCAGACATTACAAAACTATCAAGCCGGAATCGCCTTGGCCTTCGCCTCACGATCCCAAACCCGATGCTGCCCGATCGCAGCAAAGAATGGCTTGGTCAGCGCGCCAACATCCTTGCCTTCTAGCAACCCCGCATCCGCCTCCAGCTTCAGCACGTCCAGCAACTGTTTGGCCTCGCCATGCAGCGCAATCGCCTTCAGGTGTTTGTACGCCTCCAGCAGGTAATGCAACGCCACGCCGTCACCGCTCAATGCCTTGACCGACGCCGCGCCACCCGGCACGAACACCGCGTCGAACGCTACCGATGGCAAACCCTCCATCGACGCATCCACCGCCAGGCTTTTGCCATCGGCCGTCTTCACCGGCGCCGAAGTCGGGCCGAGCAGCTTGGCGTGTGCACCTTCTGCCGCCAGAGCCTTCTTCATTGCATCAATTGCGGCACCATCGACGCCGTTTGCCGCCAGAATCGCCACTTTTCGCGTCTTGATATTCTCCGGCAAGAGGTTGGCCTGGCTCAGGGACGGTGAGTGATCCAAAGATGTTTTGCGCACCTCGACCGTGCCTTTGGCTGGCGCCGGAAGACCAAGATTCGCAGCCACACGCTTGGCCAGTTCCAGATCGATATTGGCCAGAATCTCGTTCACCTCCCGCACACGAATGTGTTCCCGCTCAACCTTGCCCAGCTCGAAGCTGTAGGCCGAGATGATGTGTTCCTGCTCGTGCTTGCTCATGCTCTTGAAGAACAGCCGCGCCTGGGAGAAGTGATCGCTGAACGACTCGCTGCGCTGGCGGATCTTGTTGGCGTCGATGCGTTCCGGGTAGCTCTCGAACCCGCCGTCCTGTGCAGCCGGCGGAGTTTCTTTCGGCCAGCCGCCATCAATGGAGTTGGGTTCATAAGAGGCCCGGCCCTTGTCGATCACCGTGCGGTGCTGGGCATCGCGCTGGCCGTTGTGGAACGGTGCCACCGGGCGATTGATCGGCAACTCATGAAAGTTCGGCCCGCCGAGTCGGCTGATCTGCGTGTCGGTGTAGGAAAACAGCCGGCCTTGCAGCAGCGGGTCATTGGAGAAGTCGATGCCCGGTACGATATGGCCGGGGCAGAACGCGACCTGCTCGGTCTCGGCGAAGAAGTTGTCCGGGTTGCGGTTGAGGGTCATCTTGCCCAGCGGCGTGATAGGCACGATTTCCTCGGGGATCAGTTTGGTCGGGTCGAGAATGTCGAAATCGAAGTCGTGCTCGTTTTCCTCCTCGATGACCTGTACGCCAAGTTCCCATTCCGGGTAGTCACCCATTTCGATGGCTTCCCACAGATCGCGCCGATGGTAGTCGGTGTCTTTGCCCGCAAGTTTTTGCGCCTCGTCCCACACCAGCGAACAGGTCCCGGCGGTAGGGCGCCAGTGGAATTTGACGAAGCGCGATTTGCCCTCGGCGTTGATCAGCCGGAAGGTGTGCACGCCAAAGCCCTGCATGCTGCGCAGGCTTTTCGGAATGGCCCGGTCGGACATGGCCCAGATGACCATGTGCGCCGATTCCGGCACCAGCGACACGAAGTCCCAGAAGGTGTCGTGAGCTGAGCCGCCCGTAGGTATTTCGTTGTGCGGTTCGGGTTTTACGGCGTGAACGAAGTCGGGAAACTTGATCGCGTCCTGAATGAAGAACACCGGCATGTTGTTGCCGACCAGATCGAAGTTGCCTTCGTCGGTGAAGAACTTCACGGCAAAACCGCGTACGTCACGTACGGTGTCGCCGGAGCCACGAGGCCCCTGCACTGTGGAAAAACGTACGAACACCGGGGTTTTCTTCCCCGGATCCTGCAGGAAACCGGCCTTGGTCAGCGCCGAATGGTTCTCGTAGCTCTGAAAGAACCCATGGGCGCCAGTGCCGCGGGCATGGACGATGCGTTCGGGAATCCGCTCATGGTCAAAGTGCGTGATTTTCTCACGCATGATGAAGTCTTCCAGCAGCGACGGTCCGCGAGGCCCGGCCTTGAGCGTGTTCTGGTTGTCCGCGACCTTCACGCCCTGATTGGTGCGCAGGGCCTGGCCGGTGGCGTCGGAACGGAATTTTTCCAGGCTGTCGAGTTTGGCGTTGGTGTTGGCGCGATCCGGGGTGTCGGTGCCGGCCATCTGGCTTTTGTCTGTGGCAGGTTTTTTCGTACTCATCAGTCGTGAACTCCTGTCTGTCCCGAATTTCTCCGGGACGCTTGAGTGTTTCCCGGGCACGGCACCCAGGGTTTTCAAGTCGCTTATCTAGTGACTGACGAGGGTTTTGGGCGTTCCTTTTTTATGACCTTTAGTCCTGTTATTGCCAAATCGAAGGTTAATTGCGAAATAAATGCTAAGAACCTCTATACGGACAGGCTAAAATGCGCGCCCGGCTAACCGCTGATCCTTTTCCAACGCGCCCCACAAGGTTCGCTACGTGATCGAGTTTCAAAACGTCCATAAGACTTACCGCGTCGCCGGTAAGGACATCACTGCGCTGCACCCGACCAGCTTCTCCATCGAGAACGGTCAGGTGTTCGGCCTGATTGGCCATTCCGGCGCGGGGAAAAGTACCCTGCTGCGTCTGATCAATCGCCTGGAAGATTCCAGTGGCGGCAAGATCATTGTCGACGGTGAAGAAGTCACCGCACTGGACGCCAACGGCCTGCGCCGTTTCCGCCAGCAGGTCGGGATGATCTTCCAGCACTTCAACCTGCTGGCGTCCAAGACCGTGGCCGACAACGTCGCGCTGCCGCTGACCCTGGCCGGTGAACTGTCCCGCGCCGAGATCGACCAGCGTGTGGCCGAGTTGCTGGCGCGGGTCGGTCTGTCCGATCACGCCAAAAAGTATCCGGCACAGCTGTCCGGCGGCCAGAAGCAGCGCGTCGGCATCGCCCGCGCCCTGGCGACCAAGCCGAAAATCCTGCTGTGCGATGAGGCCACCAGCGCTCTCGACCCGCAGACCACGGCGTCGGTCCTGCAACTGTTGGCCGAGATCAACCGCGAGCTGAAACTGACCATCGTCCTGATCACTCACGAGATGGACGTGATTCGCCGTGTCTGCGATCAGGTGGCGGTGATGGACGCCGGCGTGATCGTCGAACAAGGTTCGGTGGCCGAGGTGTTCCTGCATCCGAAGCACCCGACCACCAAGCGTTTCGTTCAGGAAGACGAGCAGATCGACGAGAGCGAGCAGCGCGATGACTTCGCTCACGTGCCGGGCCGCATCGTGCGTCTGACCTTCCAGGGCGAAGCGACCTACGCGCCGTTGCTGGGTACCGTCGCCCGGGAAACCGGCGTGGACTACAGCATCCTGGCCGGTCGTATCGACCGCATCAAAGACATTCCTTACGGGCAATTGACCCTCGCCGTCACCGGTGGCGACATGGACGCGGCGTTCGCCCGTTTCACCGCCGCTGACGTTCACATGGAGGTGTTGCGCTAATGGCAGACCTGATGAGTTTCTTCACCAATATCGACTGGTACGAAATCTGGCTGGCCACCGGCGACACCATGATGATGCTCGGCGGTTCGCTGCTGTTCACTGTGTTGCTCGGCCTGCCGCTGGGCGTGCTGCTGTTCCTCTGCAGCCCGCGTCAGTTGCTCGAAGCCAAAGGCGTGTACGCGCTGCTGTCGCTGGTGGTGAACATCCTGCGTTCGCTGCCGTTCATTATTCTGTTGATCGTGATGATCCCGTTCACCGTGCTGATCACCGGCACCTCGCTGGGCGTGGCCGGTGCGATTCCGCCGCTAGTGGTGGGTGCAACGCCGTTCTTCGCGCGGCTGGTGGAAACCGCTCTGCGTGAAGTCGATCGCGGCATCATCGAAGCGACCCAGTCGATGGGCGCGACCACTCGCCAGATCATCATGAACGCCTTGCTGCCGGAGGCCCGTCCGGGCATCTTCGCAGCGATTACGGTGACGGCGATTACACTGGTTTCCTACACGGCGATGGCCGGTGTGGTCGGCGCCGGTGGCCTGGGTGACCTGGCGATCCGTTTCGGCTATCAGCGTTTCCAGACTGACGTGATGATCGTGACCGTGGTGTTGCTGCTGATTCTGGTGCAGGTGCTGCAAATGGTCGGCGACCGACTGGTCGTACATTTCTCGCGCAAATAACCCGGTTTGGTAATCAAAAAATGAGCCGGCCATTCGCTGGCAGGTGCCACACGGGCATCTCAAAAGGAGTTAGCTGAATGAAAAAACTGATCGCTGCTTTCGCTGCCGTAGCCGCTTTTTCGGCTCACGCTGAAACCCTGACCGTTGCCGCCACCCCGGTGCCGCACGCGGAAATCCTCGAATTCGTGAAGCCGGCACTGGCCAAAGAGGGCGTGGATCTGAAGGTCAAGGTCTTCACCGATTACATCCAGCCGAACGTGCAGGTGGCTGAAAAGCGTCTGGATGCCAACTTCTTCCAGCACCAGCCGTACCTCGATGAGTTCAACAAGGCCAAGGGCACCAGCCTGGTTGCCGTGACCGGCGTACACCTGGAGCCGCTGGGCGCCTACTCGAGCAAGATCAAGAAAATCGAAGACCTGCCAGGCGGTGCCAACGTGGTGATCCCGAACGACGCCACCAACGGCGGCCGTGCGCTGTTGCTGCTGGACAAGGCGGGCGTGATCAAACTGAAAGACTCGAAAAACATCCTGTCGACCGTCAAGGACATCGCTGAAAACCCGAAAGACCTGAAGATCCGTGAACTGGAAGCCGCGACCATCCCGCGTGTGCTGACCCAGGTCGACCTGGCACTGATCAACACCAACTACGCGCTGGAAGCCAAGCTGGATCCGTCCAAGGACGCGCTGGTTATCGAAGGCAACGACTCGCCGTACGTGAACATCCTGGTGTCCCGCGCGGACAACAAGGACAGCGACGCCATGCAGAAACTGGCCGCCGCCCTGCACAGCCCGGAAGTGAAGAAATTCATTACCGAGAAGTACAAAGGCGCGGTATTGCCGGCGTTCTGATTCGGACGCCGCAACGAAAAAGGGGACGCCACTGGCGTCCCCTTTTTTGTCCCCAAAACACATCCCCTGTGGGAGCGGGCTTGCCCGCGAAAGCGGTGGGTCAGATAAACATAGGTCGACTGACACACCGCATTCGCGAGCAAGCCCGCTCCCACATTGGAACAGTGCTGTTCTTACTTGCGGTTCAGCATCACCGGCAACTGCGCCACCAGCTTGGCATTATTCAACGGCGCCCGAATAAACCCACGCTGCGTACCATCAGGCCCGATCACCGCCAGGTTCCCACTGTGATCCACCGTGTAATTCGGCTTGCTGGTGTCCGCCGGAATGAACGGAATGCTCACTGCGTTCGCCACCTTCTGCAGCTCCTCGATCGATTTCGGCGTCAGGCCGATGAACTGTGGATCGAAGTAGCCCAGGTACTGCTTCAACTGCGCAGGGTTGTCGCGGTTCGGGTCGACGCTGACCAGCACGATCTGCAACTTGTCCACAGCATCCTTCGGCAGCTCGCTCTTGATCTGGCGCAGTTGGGCGAGGGTGGTCGGGCAGATGTCCGGGCAGAAGGTGTAGCCGAAGAACAGCAGGCTCCACTTGCCCTTGAGCTCGTTGATCGTAACCGGTTGGCCGTCCTGATTGGTCATCGTCACGTCCGGCAGGTTGCGACTCTGCGGCAGCAGGATGATGCCGGCGTCGATCAGTGCGGTCGGGTCGCCCTGGCCCTTGCCGCTCAGCACTTTGTTGACGGTCAGGCCGAGGATCAGCGCGATCACGGCGACGAGGATGAAGACGGTTTTCTGGGTTCGAGTCATAGGTTCAACAGTAAGTAGTGGTCTACGAGCAGGGCGATGAACAGCAGAAACAAGTACCAGATAGAGTACTTGAAGGTGTTGATCGCCGCGTGCGGCCGGGTGCCACGGTACAGCACCACGGCCCATTGCAGAAACCTTGCGCCCAGCCCGAGCGCGCAGATCAGGTACAGCAGGCCGCTCATGTGGATCACATACGGCAGCAGGCTGACCGCCAGCAGGGCGAAGGTGTACAGCAGAATGTGCACCTTGGTGTAGTGCTCGCCGTGGGTGACCGGCAGCATCGGAATGTCGGCCTTGGCGTATTCCTCCTTGCGATGGATCGCCAGCGCCCAGAAGTGCGGCGGGGTCCAGGCGAAAATGATCAGCACCAGCAGCAACGGTTCGGCGCTGACGTGACCGGTGGCAGCGGTCCAGCCGAGCAGCGGCGGGGCGGCGCCGGCGAGGCCGCCGATGACGATGTTCTGCGGCGTAGCGCGTTTGAGGAAACCGGTGTAGATCACCGCGTAGCCGAGCAGCGAGGCCAGGGTCAGCCACGCGGTCAGCGGATTGGTGAAGGTCAGCAACAACGCCTGGCCGAGCAGCGCCAGCACCAGTGCAAACGTCAGTGCAGCGGCAGGCGAGACCCGACCCTCGGCCAGCGGCCGTTTGTGGGTACGAGCCATGACCGCGTCGATGCGCCGGTCCACCACGTGATTGACCGCCGCCGCGCCGCCGGCACACAGCGCGATCCCCAGGTTGCCGAACACCAGCACCGTCCACGGCACCCCGGCGCGGGTCGCGAGGAACATGCCGACCAGCGAGGTGATGAGCATCAGCACCACGACTTTCGGTTTGGTCAGCTCCAGGTAATCACGCCAGATCGCCTGTCCGTGACGTTCGCCGATCAGAACCGCCATGGCGTCTCTCCTTTTATCGTGATGGGCGCGGCCGACTGTTTACGCGGGCTCAGACGCCAGCGCACAAGCATCGGCTGCTTGACCCGAACCAGACTGGTTCGCGCGTGATAGTTGACCAGCACCATGGTCAGCAGCAGCGCCGCGCCACCGGCGTTGTGCGCCACGGCCACCGGCAGCGGCAGATGAAACAGCACGTTGCTGATGCCGAGGGTGATCTGCGCGGCGAGGGCGATCAGCACCAGCCCGGCCAGTCGGGTCATGCCCACCACTTTCAGTTGCCAGGCCAGACCGAGCAGGGCGACCGTCACCAGCAACGCGCCGATGCGGTGGGTCAGGTGAATCGCCGTGCGCGCATCGCTGTCGAGTTGTCCGCCGAGGTAATTGGGGCCGATATGTTGGGTCAGGTGAAAGCCATTGGCGAAATCCGCCGGCGGCAACCATTGACCGTGGCAGGTCGGGAAGTCGATGCAGGCCACCGCCGCATAGTTGGAACTGACCCAGCCACCCAGCGCAATCTGACCGATCACCAGCAACAGGCCGGCAGTCGCCCAATATTGCAGACGCTTGGGCACGGTCAGCGCCGGCAGCACGCCGGACAATCTCAACGTCAGCAGAAACAGCAGACTCAAGGTCGCGAAACCACCGAGCAAATGCCCGGTCACCACTTGCGGCCAGAGCTTGAGCGTCACCGTCCACATGCCGAACGCCGCCTGAGCGAACACCACCGCCAGCAGAAACAGCGGCAGTTTCAGCGGTTGCCCCGGATGCCGCCGATTGACCCACGCCCGCCCGGCCAGAATCGAAATCAGCAGGCCCAGGGTGCCGGCGAAGTAGCGGTGGATCATCTCGTTCCAGCCTTTGTGCGCTTCCACTGGCGAGTCGGGGTAATGCAGTTCGGCATGGGCCAGTTGGGCTTCGCTTTTCGGCACGCTGATAAACCCGTAGCAGCCCGGCCAGTCCGGGCAGCCGAGGCCGGCGTGGGTCAGGCGGGTGTAGGCGCCGAGCAGCACCACGATCAGTGCCAGCAGGGTGGCAAACAGCGCGAGGCGAAATCCAGGTTTGGCCATGACGATGCCCTTATCCGATGTTCGACAGTTTCAGCAGGTGGCGCAGGTCGTTGAGCAGATCCTTGCCCTTGACGCTCGGGTCGTAGCGCAGCACGAGGTTGCCGTGGGGATCGATGATCCACAGTTGCGGCGTGGCCTTGTCGCCGGTCGCCTTGCTGAACGCGGCGGAATCCAGCGGGTAACGTTGCAGTTGCGGATATTCACGGGTCAGCTTGGCTTCGTAGTCGGCGCTCAACGGCTGTGCGGCGGCGAGGGCGTGGCTGGCGCGTCCGGCATCGCGGCCGAGGCCGATCTGGATCTGCCGCGCCAGGTACACCAGTTGCTGGCAATCCACCGCACAGTCTTTCGGCGCGGTCACCAACATCTGCCAGCGTTCTTCGTCAGCCGTCACGCCGAGGTCGGCACGGCTCTGGCCGTTGCCGATCAGTTCGCCGTGATAGCTGCGACCGTCCGGCACCCAGAACTGCAGCTTGTACATGCCGGTGGCGAGGATCATCGGGCCGACGACGCCCAGCACGATCAGCAGCAGTTGAATGCGTCCGCGGCGGCGACCGGCCGGGGCTTTGGCTTCAGACATGCTGGGTGGATTCATGGCCGCTCCCATGGTGTTTCTCCTTCGCGTTGTGCAATCCGAGGTAGATGTAGAGACCGAACAGGGCGGTGGCCATGGCGAACCACTGCACGGCGTAACCGAGGTGTTTTTCCGGGCCCATGGCAACTACGGGCCAGTCGGCCTGATAGCTGGCGGGACCCGGTTCTGCGCGCAATTCATAGGCGAAGCCGTCGCGCTCGAGGGTTTTCCACAATTTGGCCGGTTCGACGGCGGTGACGGTTTGCGGCCAGGTGCTGCTGACCGGGTCGGCGTGCAGCTGGAAGGTCGCGCCGGGGGCGACGTACACCCAGGCATCGACATTCACGGCATCGGCCGGTGTCTTGAATTGCGGGGTAATGCGCCGGTCCGACCAGGGCAGCCAGCCGCGATTGACCAGCAGCCATTGGCCGCTGCGCTGATCCTGAAACGGTTGCAGCAATTCGACGCCGACCTTGCCGTCCCGCTGCCGGTTGTCCAGCAGCAGGCTGTGCGCCGCATCGAACTGACCGTGCAGATGCACCCGGCGAAAGGCCGGATCGGCGCTGTGCAGCAGTTCGGTGCTGGCCATCGGCTCGGCGGCGCGGCGTTCGGCGTAACTGGCGAGCAGGGCGGTTTTCTCCGCGCCCCGGCCCAGTTGCCAGAAGCCCAGCGAAATCAGCAGCGGCAGCAGCAAGGCGACCACCAGCGTCGGCACGACGCCCGGCCGGAAGCGCTTCATGGTCGCGCCAGAAAATCAGTGAACGCGATCGCTATACTCAACTGCATCGCTTGTTCCCCCGGAGTTCTTCCCATGCTCAAAGCAGCGATCGTCCTGATGCTGATTGCCACGGTGATCAGCCTGTTCAGCGGCCTGTTTTTCCTGGTCAAGGACGACAGCAGTTCAAATCGCCTGGTCATCGCCTTGAGTGTTCGGGTGGCATTGGCCGCTTGCACCGTCGGCTTGATTGCCTGGGGTTTCTACAGCGGCCAACTGGTGTCGCATGCGCCCTGGTAGCTCTGTCCTTCAGAGCACGTAAACGAAGATGAACAAGCCGATCCACACCACATCGACGAAGTGCCAGTACCAGCTCGCAGCTTCGAAGCCGAACTGGTGCTCGTTGTCGAAGTGGCCCTTCATGATGCGCATCAGCATCACGAACAGGATGATCGTGCCGATGGTCACGTGGGCGCCGTGGAACCCGGTGAGCATGAAGAACGTCGCGCCGTAGATCCCCGAACCGAGGGTCAGGCCCAGTTCGTGATAGGCATGCATATACTCCTCGGCCTGCAAGGCGAGGAAGCCGCAACCCAGCAGCACGGTGATCGCCAGCCACAGTTTCAGCGCACCGCGATGGCCTTTCTTCAGGGCGTGGTGAGCGATGGTGATGGTCACGCTGGAGCTCACCAGCAGGATGGTGTTGACCAGCGGCAGGCCCCAGGGGCTGATGACTTCCTTGGGCGGCGGGAACAGTTTCGGATCCGGTGTGTGCAACAGCGGCCAAGTGAACTGGAAGTTCGGCCAGAGCATGTGGGCGATGCCTTTGGTGCCTTCGCCGCCCAGCGCCGGGCCGGAGATGTGCCGCACATAGAACAGTGCGCCGAAAAAGGCGATGAAGAACATCACCTCGGAGAAAATGAACCAGCTCATGCCCCAGCGGAACGAGCGGTCCAGCTGCGGGCTGTACAACCCCGCGCGGCTTTCCTTGATCACCGTGCCGAACCAGCCGAACAGCATGTACGCCAGCAACAGGCCACCAACGAAAAAGATCAGCGGGCCGTGGGATTCAGGGCGCGCTGCCTTCAGGTCGTTGAACCAGGTGGCCAGGCCGTAGACCGTGATGACCATACCGAAGGTCGCGATGATCGGCCATTTGCTCTGGGCCGGGACGTAGTAGTGCTCATGAGTTGCCATTTATTGTTCTCCTTATCGGGCACGCTTAACCGCCAGTGTTTGCAGCCACCGGAGGATGTCGGGCGGTGATATCGAACAGCGTGTAGGACAGCGTCAGGTGCTTCACGTCCTTGGGCATGTCGCGGTCAACGATGAAACGCACCGGCATCTCGATCTGCTGACCGGGCTGCAGCACCTGCTGGGTAAAGCAAAAGCATTCGGTCTTGTGGAAATACGCCGCCGCATTGCTCGGCGCGATGCTTGGCACTGCTTGCGCGCTCATCGGTTTGTCGGTGGGATTGCGGGCGATGAAGATCATCTCGTTCACCGCGCCGGGGTTGGCCGTCAGTTCGTCATGCTTGGGATAGAAGTCCCACGGCATGTCGGCGGTGTTGGTCGACAGAAATTGCACCCGCACCTGCCGCGAGGCATCGACGGTCTGCTCGCCCTCGTACTGCCCGGCGGTCTTGCCGTTGATGCCGAACGCCTTGCACATCACGTCGTAGATCGGCACCAGGGCAAAACCGAAGACGAACATCGCCACCACCACACCGAGCAATCGGGTGACCAGCTTCTTCATCGAAATCGAGTCAGCCATGATTAATGTCTCTACCGAGAGCCCTTGTGGGAGCGAGCCTGCTCGCGATGCAGGCGCTACGGTCTAGCAGACAGACCGCGTCATCGTTCATCGCGAGCAGGCTCGCTCCCACATAGGGTTGGATTTTCATTTCACTTCCGGTGGCGTGGTGAAGGTGTGATACGGCGCCGGCGACGGCACGCTCCACTCCAGACCTTCGGCGCCATCCCACGGTTTGGCCGGAGCCGGCTCGCCGCCACGGATGGTCTTGATCACGATGAACAGGAAGAAGATCTGCGTGGCACCGAACATGAACGCGCCGATCGACGAGACCATGTTGAAGTCGGCGAACTGCAGGTTGTAGTCCGGAATCCGTCGTGGCATCCCCGCCAGTCCCACGAAGTGCATCGGGAAGAAGGTCAGGTTCATGCCGACGAAGGACAGCCAGAAGTGCAGCTTGCCCAGGGTTTCGTCGTACATGTGGCCGGTCCATTTCGGTAGCCAGTAATAGGCCGACGCGAATATCCCGAAGATCGCCCCGGGCACCAGCACGTAGTGGAAATGCGCGACCACGAAGTAGGTGTCCTGGTACTGGAAATCCGCCGGGGCGATGGCCAGCATCAGCCCGGAGAAACCGCCGATGGAGAACAGGATCACAAACGCCACGGCAAACAGCATCGGCGTTTCGAAGGTGATCGAGCCCTGCCACATGGTGCTGGCCCAGTTGAACACTTTCACCCCGGTGGGCACGGCGATCAGCATGGTCGCGTACATGAAGAACAGCTCGCCAACCAGCGGGATGCCGACCACGAACATGTGGTGCGCCCAGACGATGAAGGACAGGAACGCGATGCTCGCCGTCGCGTAGACCATCGAGGTGTAGCCGAACAGCGGCTTGCGCGAGAAGGTCGGGATGATCTGGCTGACGGCGCCGAAAGCCGGCAGGATCATGATGTACACCTCGGGGTGGCCGAAGAACCAGAACACGTGCTGGAACAGCACCGGGTCACCGCCACCGGCGGCACTGAAGAAGCTGGTGCCGAAGTGGATGTCCATCAGCATCATCGTTACGCACCCGGCCAGCACCGGCATCACCGCGATCAGCAGGAACGCGGTGATCAGCCAGGTCCAGACGAACAGCGGCATTTTCATCAGGGTCATGCCGGGGGCGCGCAGGTTGAGGATGGTGGCGATCACGTTGATCGCGCCCATGATCGAACTGATCCCCATCAGGTGGATGGCGAAGATGAAGAACGTCACGCTTTCCGGGGCATAGGTGGTGGACAGCGGCGCGTAGAAGGTCCAGCCGAAGTTCGGCCCGCCACCGGGGGTGAACAGGGTCGAGACCAGCAGCAGGAACGCCGCCGGCAGCAGCCAGAAGCTGAAGTTGTTCATCCGTGGCAGGGCCATGTCCGGCGCGCCGACCATCAACGGGATCATCCAGTTGGCGAGGCCGACGAACGCCGGCATCACCGCGCCGAACACCATTACCAGGCCGTGCATGGTGGTCATCTGGTTGAAGAACGCAGGCTCGACGATCTGCAATCCGGGCTGGAACAGCTCGGCACGGATCACCATGGCGAACGAGCCGCCGAGCAGGAACATGCAGAACGCAAACCACAGGTACAGCGTGCCGATGTCCTTGTGGTTGGTGGTCAGCACCCAGCGCATCAGGCCTTTGGCGGGGCCGTGGGCGTGGTCGGCATGACCGTGGTCATCGATAACAGCGCTCATGGCCGGTCTCCTTCAAGTGAGTGGACTGGGCAGGCCGGGGCGCCTTGCCCCGACCGGTTCACGAAGTACGCAATAGACCGGCTCATTTGCTTTCCGCCTGTTTCAGCTCCAGCACTTCTTTTGGCGTGACCATGTCGCCCTTGTTGTTGCCCCAGGCGTTACGTTCGTAGGTCACGACCGCTGCGATATCGACTTCCGAGAGTTGTTTGCCAAACGCCGCCATGGCGGTGCCCGGCTTGCCGTGGAACACCAGACTCAGGTGCGCCTCTTTCGGGCCGGTGGCGATTTTCGAGCCCTTGAGTGCCGGGAACATTGGCGGCAGGCCCTGGCCTTCAGCCTGGTGACAGGCGACGCAGGTGGTGTGGTAGATCTTGTCGCCACGTTCCTTGAGCTCGTCGAGGGTCCATTCCTTGCTGGTCAGCTCTTTGAGCTGCGCAGCCTCGGCCTTGCGGTCGGCCAGCCATTTTTCGTAGTCGGCCTTCTCCTTGACGTCGACCACGATCGGCATGAAGCCGTGATCCTTGCCGCACAGCTCGGCGCACTGGCCACGGTAGAGGCCGGGCTTGTCGATGCGGGTCCAGGCTTCGTTGACGAACCCCGGGATCGCATCGCGCTTGACCGCAAAAGCGGGCACCCACCAGGAGTGGATCACGTCGGCAGACGTGACGAGGAAGCGCACTTTGGCGCCGATCGGCAGCACCAATGGCTTGTCGACCTCGAGCAGATAATGCTCGCCCTTGGCTTCCTTGTTGTGGATCTGCTCGGCGGGGGTGGCCAGGTTGCTGAAGAACTCGACATCCTGGCCCAGGTATTTGTAGTGCCACTTCCACTGATAGCCGGTGATCTGGATATCGATATCCGGCTCACTGGTGTCGTACATCTTGATCAGGGTCGCGGTCGCCGGAACGGCCATCGCCACCAGAATCAGCAGCGGGACGACGGTCCAGAGAATTTCGACGGTGGTGCTTTCGTGGAATTTTGCGGCGACCTGCCCGGTAGAACGACGGTGCACCATCATCGACCAGAACATGGCGCCGAAGACGATGATCCCGATCACCACACAGATCCAGAAAATGGTCATGTGCAGGTCGAATACTGCGTGACTGATTTCGGTCGCTCCAGGCGCCATATTCACAGTCCAGGCAGCTTGCACCGGGCTGAAAATCGACCACAACAGGAGGCCCATCCAGACGTGTGGATGTCGCATCATTGCGGGTTCCCCTTATCGTTCTTGTTATCCCGCCGGCTTTCACCAGAGGCAAGGGAGCGGCTGCATCAGACTACGAACTTGAATCGCCGGGCCTTGCTGCGTGGGCAGTCGGGCGTCATCAGCTAACTCCATTCAATGGCGAGTATAGACAGCGGCTGAAAAATGCAATGTGCGGACGTAAATCGAATGAAACAGCTGGCACTTGCGTTCCAGGGCACGAATGGAGAAGGATGCAGACGAGTGGTGGCAAACCGATATAACGCCGGTGCATCAAGGATGAAATAATTATGACAAATGCGTCTTAGCATTTTTCGTAAGCCAGCTAAGTTATGTCTTCCCTATTTCATTGCCTTGTTTCCTGGAGTTTTCATGAACACCGCCGCATTGCGCGAGCAGATCCACATAGCCCGACAACACGAGATCGAAACCGGAAAGCTGACCCGTCAGCTCGAAAGCCAACTGCAACACCTGCACCCGGCCATTCGGTTGCCGGAAACCGACGCCAACGGCGTGCTGACGCGTTTTGTCGCCGCCTACATCGATGAAGTGCCAGATCTGCTGGATGCAGCCAATGAAGTCGCCAGGGAAGCGGGAATCGAGTCACAGATCACACCGGTGCTGAAAATCGCCGAACAGTACTTTCTCCAGCCGCCGGTCGGCCTGGACAGTCTGCTGGACGAAGCCTATCTGGCGCACCGTTTTGTCGAAGAGGTCAACGACCTGTACATCAAGCATTTCGGCCAGCCACTGATCCCCCTGGACATGACGGTCGCCAATCTGATTGCTCACCAGTTGCTCGGTGAGGAATTTGCCAACCAACTCGATGAAGTGGTGCATCACGCGGTGGACAGCATGCTCGACGACGACAGCTTTGCGCTGGAGTCGGTGGAAGCCTACCGCGAGAAACTCAGCAGCCCGGACACCGGTGCGGCGTGGAAACGCTGGCCGTGCATGAGTCGCCGTCTGGGCGTGGGTCTGGAGCTGGATCAGCCTGCTGCCTGATTTCCTTGTGTCATCAATCCAATGTGGGAGCGAGCCTGCTCGCGAATGCGGTCGATCATTCAACATCTCTGTTGGCTGATGTAACGTTTTCGCGAGCAGGCTCGCTCCCACAGAATTTGTGTTTTGGGGTCGATTATTTAACCCGCCGCACCAATCCCGGTATTGGTCCGCACCCGTCCTTCCAGTCTGCGCTTCAACCCACGCGACTCGATCAACAGCTTCGAACCCTTGGCCCCATTGGCCCGGCCCCACTCTTCGAGCAGTTCCAGACACGAATGGTCGATGTAGCTCAGGTTATTGAGCGGCACATGCACCGTCGTGCCCGGCGGAATGCTGCCCAGCACCTGAGTCAATGCCGGCACTTTGAGGAACGTTGCCGCGCCCACCAGACGCAACTCCATTTCCCCGTCCTGCGGCAGATCGATCAGGCTGATTTTCAGGCGCGAGGCCTTGAACGCCAGCTTCACCAGGGTCAGGCCGAAACCGATCAGCACGCCGGTCAACAGGTCGGTGAAGATGATCGCCAGCGCCGTGGCGGCGTAGGTGAACATCGGCATCCGGCCATAACGCCCCAGACCACGGAACGCCTTCAGATCCACCAGTTTGAAACCGGTGTAGACCAGAACGCCCGCCAGACTCGCCACCGGAATGCTCTGCAGCACGCTCGACAGCAACAGCACGAACGCCAGCAGCCACAGGCCATGGAAAATCGTCGAGTAGCGCGTGGTGGCGCCGGCCTGGACGTTGGCCGAACTGCGTACGATGACCCCGGTCATCGGCAGTGCGCCGACCAGACCGCAAAGCATGTTGCCGACGCCTTGCGCCGACAGTTCGCGGTCGAAGTCCGAACGCGGGCCGCTGTGCATGCGATCCACTGCGGCGGCGGACAGCAGGGTTTCGGCGCTGGCGATGAAGGCCACGGCGAACGCGGCAATCAGCAGCGTCGGGTCGGCCAGGCTCAGCAGATCCGCCGGTTTCAGCCAGTCGATGGCTTCGGCCAGATTCGCCGGCACTTCAACCCGCTTCACTTGCAGCGCCAGCAAAAGGCTGGCACCTGTCGCCAGCCCGACACCGAGCAGCGCGCCCGGAATGAAACGCAGCGAATGGGGGCGGAATTTCTCCCACAGCCACATCACCGCGATGGTCGACAGCCCGAGCAGCCCGGCCTGCCAGCCAACGGACGGCAAGGCCTGCGCCACCGCGCCGGGGAATGCCGTGAGGTTGTCGAGACCTGAAGGTTTCGGTGACGCATCGAGCATCACATGCACCTGTGAGAGCACGATCAACACACCAATACCGGCAAGCATGCCGTACACCACCGCTGGCGCCGTGACCCGAAACCAGCAGCCGAGCTTAAGACGCCCGGCCACCAGTTGCAGGAAACCGGCGAGCAGCAGGATCGGCCCGAGCATCTCGATACCGTGCTGACGCACCAGCTCGAATACCAGCACCGCCAGACCCGCTGCCGGCCCGCTGACCTGTAACGGCGAACCCGCCAGCCAGCCCACCACCAGACCGCCGATGATCCCGGTGATCAGACCTTTGGCCGGTGGCAGCCCCGAAGCAATGGCAATGCCCATGCACAGCGGCAGGGCGACCAGAAACACAACCACCGAAGCGAGCAGCTCCCGTGGCAACACAGCTTTCAATTGAGCCGCACGCATGATGACTCTCCCGAAGTTTTCTTCAGGCGTGGCGAAGCCGGGTCGCTTGAACTGCGACCGGCGTCAGACCACACGGATGTTTAGGAGGATTCAGAAGCGCGCTTTGGGCGTCGCCACCGGAATCGGATGGCTGCCGTCCAGCGGCAGGAAGCGTCCCTGATCCGCGTCGTAAGCTTTGATTTCGCTGGTTTCGATGTTGTAGACCCAGCCATGGATGAACAGATGACCGTTCGCCATGCGCGAGGCTACCGAAGGATGGGTACGCAAGTGCTGCAGTTGGGCGATGACGTTCTCCTCGGTGAGGATCGGCATGCTTTCTTTTTCGTCGGTGCAGTTGCAGTTGTCATGCACCATGGTTTTCGCGACTTCGGCGTGGCGCAGCCAGGCTTTGACCGTCGGCATTTTTTCCAGGCTGTGCGGATTGAGTACCGCGCGCATGGCGCCGCAATCGGAGTGACCGCAAATGATGATGTGCTGCACGCCAAGGGCCAGTACCGCGTATTCGATGGCGGTGGATACGCCACCGTTCATCTGGCCGTAGGGCGGCACGACATTGCCGACGTTACGGGTCACGAACAGATCGCCGGGGGAGCTCTGGGTGATCAGTTCGGGCACGATGCGCGAGTCGGCGCAAGTGATGAACATCGCCCGTGGCGACTGGGCCGTGGCGAGTTTCTTGAAGAGTTCTTCCTGCTGCGGGAAGACCTCATGATGAAAATGCAAAAAGCCGTCAACGATATGTCGCAGTGCTGCATCGGCGGAATCCGCCCCGGGGACGGCTTGCGCCGACGCAGCCAACGGCTGTTTATCCTTGTCACTCATGATTCATCCTCTTTGGCGGATTCGGGGAGTCATTCCCGTGTATTCCGGTATGAAGCCAGTGGCTGTTTAAAACATCCGGGCCGTCCTGACCCATCAGTCACTCGATGAACAAGGTAACCGCCGAAACTTAACTCAAACTGAATCAAGCGCTCTAGAACGTGTGTTCCAGGTCACAAAAAAGATGACTGGCGTGAACCGGGCCAGTATTTCCTTCCACTCAACCGCAGGCCAATTGTTCCTAAATCAGCGCCATCTGACGACCCGGCGGACAGAAGGCCGTGCAATCGAGATTGAAACCTTCGCGGTGATTGAGCCCCAGGCGTTTGAGGGCCTTGGCGAAGCGCTGGGCGAGCAGGTCGGCGAATGGCCCTTCACCGCGCATGCGTGCGCCAAAACGGCTGTCGTACAGTTCGCCGCCACGGCTCTGGCGGATCAGGCTCAACACATGGGCGGCCCGCTGCGGGTAGTGTGCCTCAAGCCATTCCTCGAACAGCGGCGCCACTTCCAGCGGCAGGCGCAGCATCATGTAGGCGGCGCTCTGGGCACCGGCAGCGTGGGCTTCGGTCAGCAGGTTCTCGATTTCGCTGTCGTTGATCATCGGAATCATCGGCGAGCACAGCACACCGACCGGAATTCCCGCCTCGCGCATCACCCGGATCGCCCGCAACCGGGCCTTGGGCGCGGCGGCGCGGGGTTCGAGGATGCGTTTGAGTTCATCGTCCAGGGTGGTGAGGCTGATCATCACCGCCACCAGCCGTTGCTGCGCCAGCTCGGTGAGCAGATCGAGGTCGCGCAGGATCAGCGAGCCCTTGGTGACGATGGTCACCGGGTGTCGATAGCGCAGCAGCACTTCGAGGGTCTGGCGGGTGATTTTGTGTTCGCGTTCGATCGGTTGATACGGGTCGGTGTTGGAACCCAGATTGATCGGTGCGCACTGATAGCCTTTCTTGCCAAGCTGTTCCTCCAGTACTTGGGCGGCATTGGTCTTGGCGATCAGCTTCGTTTCGAAATCCAGCCCCGGCGACATGTCCCAATAGGCGTGGCTCGGCCGTGCGTAGCAATAGATGCAGCCATGCTCGCAACCGCGATAGGGATTGATCGAACGGTCGAAGGGCAAGTCCGGCGAGGTGTTGCGGGTGATGATGGTCTTTGCCGTCTCGAAGCTGACTTCGGTGCCCTGGGTCAGTGGCACTTCCTGATACCAGCCGTCGTCCTCGGCCACCGAACGACTCGGTGCGAAGCGGTTGTGCGGGTTGGTGGCGGTGCCGCGACCGCGCGGGGGAAGAGGGGTAGACATGGCAGCGCCTCGATACTGTTTGTATGTACAGTATCGAGGCGCTGTCGATCTGACTAGTGCCGTTGGGCGAACAGTCAGTTGTGCTGTGTCACCTGGCCGAGGTCATCGTTCGAGGTTTGCTTCATATCGTCCTTGCGCAATTCGGCGACGTCAGCGGCCTTGACTGGCGCGCCCTTGTTGCCCCAACTGCCACGAATAAAGCTCACCACATCCGCCACTTCCTGATCCGACAGACGCCAGGCGAAGCCAGGCATGGTGAAGGTCGACGGCGCGGTGTGCGTCGCAGGCAATGTGCCGCCCTTGAGCACGATGTGAATCAGCGAGGTCGGGTCATCCGATTGCAACACCGGGTTGCCCGCCAGCGCCGGGAACACCCGGGTGTAGCCATGGCCGTCGGTACGGTGGCACGCCGCGCAGTTGTCGATGTACACCGACGCGCCGCGCTGACTGTCATCACCGTTCCACAAGGCTTTGGCAGCTTTCTCATCGTATTGATGCGGCTGGTCGGCAGGATCGTTGGCCGGCAGCGATTTCAGGTAACGGGCGATTGCGGTCAGGTCGGCGTCGGTCATGTACTGCATGCTGTGGGTGACCACGTCGCTCATGCCGCCGAATACCGCGCTGCGGTCGCTACGGCCGGTCTTGAGGAACTGCACCAGTTGCTCTTCGCTCCAGCTGCCGAGGCCGTCCTTGTGGTCGCCGCGCAGGCTCTTGGCGATCCAGCCTTCCAGCGGCGCACTGCCTGACAGAAAGCTGCTGCCTTCGGCCGCGCTCAGGGATTTTTCCTGCATGGTCAGGGCCCGGGGCGTATGGCAGGCGCCGCAATGTCCGAGGCCTTCCACCAGATAGGCCCCACGGCTGACGACGGCATCGTCCGACGCGGGTTTGTAGTCCTCGACCTTCGGCGCGAACAGCCAGCGCCAGCCCATCAGCGGCCAGCGCATGCTCAACGGCCACGTGATGTCGCTGGCCTTGTTTTCCTGTGCCACCGGTTTCACGCCGTGCATGAAGTAGGCGTAGAGCGCCTGCATGTCGGTTTCGCTGACACGGGCGTAGGACGGGTACGGCATCGCCGGGTACAAGGTGCTGCCGTTTTTGGCCACGCCATGACGCACGGCCTGGTCGAAGTCCTCGAAGCTATAGTCACCGACGCCGGTTTTATCCGGAGTAATGTTGGTCGAGTAGATCGTGCCGATCGGGGTTTCCATCGGCAGGCCGCCGGCGAACGGCTTGCCGTCCTTGGCGGTGTGGCAGGCCACGCAGTCACCGGCACGGGCGAGGTATTCGCCTTGTGTGATCAAGGATTGATCAACTTCGGCGCCATAAAGGGAAGCACTGCCGAGCAGCGCCAGGGTCGCGATAACGAGAGTCTTCATGGTCATCGCTCCTTAAGCCTGAACCAGCGGGCCGGGGTTTTTCAGGTATTGCTCGCGGATCGCTTTCGCCGACCAGTAGGTCAGCGCGGCAACCAGCCCGGTCGGGTTGTAGCCCAGGCCCTGTGGGAACGCCGAGGCGCCCGGGACGAACACGTTGTGCACATCCCAGCTCTGCAGGTAGCGGTTCAGCGCGCTGGTCTTCGGATCGGTCCCCATGATCGCGCCACCGTTGAGGTGGGTGGTCTGGTAGGACGCGGTGTTGAAGTGTTCGCCGACTTTCTTGCCAAGCACGGCAATGGCTTTCGGGCCCATGGCTTGTGCGACCTTGCCCATTTTCTCGACCATGAAGCGGTTCATCTTGATGTCGTTTTCCTGCCAGTCGAAGGTCATCCGCAGCAGCGGCAGGCCGTAGGCATCGCGGTACACCGGGTCCAGATCGAGGTAGTTGCCCCGGTAGGACTGATGCGCACCGTGAGCGTCCATCGACACCTGGTGGGTGTAGTAATCGGCGGTGGCGCGTTTCCAGTCGCTGCCCCAGGCCGGCGTGCCCGGCGGGTTGGAGGTGCCGGCAATCGGACGGCTGCCAGCCTGGTTGACCCACATCGGCGAGCCACCGACGAAGCCGTGGGGGCCGTGGTCGAAGTTGTCGGCGTTGAAGTCGTCCAGCGCCACGCCGTTGCCGCCGGCGCCGATGAAGTTGTTGGTGTGGGTGTCCTTGTCGAAGAACGCCTTGATGGTCGCCATGTTCTGGTAGGCGAAGTTACGCCCGACCACACCTTCGCCGCTGACCGGGTCGTACGGCTTGCCGATGCCGGAGAGCAGCATCAGGCGCACGTTGTGTAACTGGAATGCGCCGAGGATCACCAGATCCGCCGGTTGCTCGATCTCGCGGCCCTGGCCGTCGATGTAGGTAACGCCGGTGGCTTTGGTTTTCGTGCTGTCGAGGTTGACCCGCAACACGTGGGCGTTGGGCCGCAGTTCGAAATTCGGCAGCGGTTTCAGCGCTGGCAGAATGTTCACGTTCGGCGAGGCCTTGGAATACATGTAGCAAACGTAACCGCTGCAAAAACCGCAGAAGTTGCACGGGCCCATCTGTGCGCCGTAAGGGTTGGTGTACGGCCCCGAAGTATTCGCGGAAGGCAGGTTGTAGGGTTTGTAACCGACTTCTGTGGCCGCTTTGCCGAACAGCTGTGCGGAAACCGTGTTCTTCTGCGCTTCCAGCGGGAACGGGTTCGAGCGATCCGGGGCGTACGGGTTGCCGCCCTTGCCCTGACCGACCAGTTGGCCTTTCACGGTCCAGGCCTGGCCGGAGGTGCCGAAGACTTTTTCGGCGAAATCGAAGAACGGTTCCAGCTCTTCATAACTGACGCCGAAGTCCTGAATAGTCATGTCCTTGGGGATAAAGCTTTTGCCGTAGCGCTCTTCGTAGTGGCTGCGCATACGCAGTTCGATCGGGTCGACACGAAAGTGCACCCCCGACCAGTGCAGGCCGGCACCGCCCACGCCATTGCCCGGCAGGAACGCGCCCAACTGGCGATTCGGCAGAGCGATGTCGTTGACGCTGTGGCGGATGGTGACGGTTTCCTTGGAGATGTCCTGGAAGAGTTTTTTCCGCACGCTGTAGGTGAGTTCGTCGATCACCTGGGGATAGTTGCCGTCAGGGTAGGTGTCCTGCATCGGCCCGCGCTCCAGCGCCAGCACGTTGAGGCCTGCCTCGGTCAGCTCCTTGGCCATGATCGCGCCTGTCCAGCCGAAACCGACGATCACTGCGTCGACCTTCTTCATTACCGTTGCCATGCTCACGCCCTCTCGCCGCGAATCGAAACTGCCGGGAAGGGGTATTGCTCGTTGCGTTCCACCCAATCCATGAAATCGGCGCGGGCGCCGGGAAAGCCGATCATGGTCCAGCCGACCATGCCTTTATTGCCGCCATGGATCGGATCGCAGAAGAACCCTTCCTTGGTGTTTTGCAGCAGCAGATTGAAGAAAATCTTCGCCGGAACGCTGTCGAATTGCGGTTTTCCGGCTTCAAGCTGCTTGAGCAGATCGTCTCGGGTAGCGCTGTCTTGCTCGGCAAATGTTTTACCGTTGAGGGATTTTGCCCACTGATCCGTGGCGGCGATGCCGAGGCGATAGATCTCTTTCGGCACCAGTTTGCTCTGCCAGCCCATCTCCGGCGCGGCGTCGGCGTTGAACGGGCCCTGCATGTACCAAAGGGCACCGGCGGCGTACGGCGTGTTCATCTGACGGTCGATGTATTCCGGCACGCCAGCCTCGAGAGCACCGGGGCCCTGGGCATCGTTGGGGATCAATTGCGCGACGGCGGCATTGATGAACGCCCACTCTTCGGCGGTGAAGTAACTCGGCTGATAGACGCCCGCGTCAGTGACGCCCGGTTTTGCCGGCGCCGCAGCCGGTGCGCTTTGCGGGGCGGCTTGCAGCACGCTGCTGCCCAGGCCGGTGCCGGCGAGGGTGACCACCGGGATCAGGGTCAGGGATTTGCGCAAAAACTCACGCCGCGGGTTGTCTCGATCTTGATCAGACATGGGGATGCACCTCATCAGGCATTGATGGTTATCAGCCGTTTCTGAGGACGGCTTTGAAGTGGTTGGTTGCGACGTGGCTGGAAATGACCCGGAAAAGGGGGACGCGCCTGCAACATGATGTGACAAATGGTAGCAGGCTAACCAATCGGATGAATCGATTCGGCCGAAAAAAGCCCGAATTATCGACGAAGGAAGTGCCTGGCTTCACGTTTCTTTGACAATCGCCTCACAGGGATTTGACTGGACAACCCGCAAGCTGCGGCCCTACTGACGAATCCCACACGGTTACCGCACAGCATGTCCTTGAAGCGTTTTTCCTCCGCGATCTGTTTCTCGCTGTTTGCCCTGCTCGGCTCGATCCCGGCCCATGCCGCAGATGCGCCGGTTTCCCGCCCTCCGGAATGGGCGCAACCGGTCGAAGTGAAATACAACTTCTTCCAGATGTCGCCCACGCTCTATCGCAGTGCGCTGCCTGACGCCGGTGCCGTGCCGTTGCTGCAAAAACTGAAAGTGGCCACGGTCATCAACTTCCTGCCGGAGGCGGACTCGAGCTGGCTGAATGCCCCTGGCATCAATCAGGTGCAACTGCCGTATCGCACCAATCACGTCGATGACAGCGATGTCCTCAAGGCCTTGCGCGCCATTCAGACCGCCGAAGCCAACGGTCCGGTGTTGATGCATTGCAAGCACGGCTCCGACCGTACCGGCCTGATGGCGGCGATGTACCGCATCGTGGTGCAGGGCTGGAGCAAGGAAGACGCCCTGAACGAAATGACCCAGGGCGGTTTCGGTGAAAGCGGTCACTTCAAGGACGGGGTGCGCTACGTGATGCAGGCTGATGTCGACAAGCTGCGCACCGCGCTGGCCAATGGCGATTGCAGCACCAGTGCGTTCGCTACCTGCTCGATGAAGAGCTGGTTCCAGACCGTCAATCTGAAATAACCCGCCGGTTGATGGGGCGGCCGGGGCAAAGCTCTTCAGCGACCGGCCGGCCAATGAACGCCTCCACCGCTTCCAGCAACGGGCGCCCGGCTCCGGGCGCAAAGAACGTTTCCCGGAACGCCCGGCCGGTCTGCGCCCTGAACACCCAGTCAAGACTGAAGCGTTTGAACGCTTCCTGAGCCAGCACCCCTGACCAGACATAGGCGTAAACCGAAGCGTCGTACTGGGTCACCATGTAATCGAAACCATTGGCGAACCGGTGACTGTCGGGCAGTTGCAGACCCATCGTGCGCTGCACGTCGGCGCAAACCTCTTCGACAGAGCGACCGTCGCCGAGAGTGGCGTGCAGCTCGAAGTCGATGATCGCTCCCATCAGTAGCAAAGCCTGTTGCCGACTGGAGTGGGCCTGACTGGCCGAGAGTGCCGCGTCGACCCGTGCAGCGCTCAAGCGCTCGCCAGTCTGGAAATGCGCACCGAGCCACAGCACGAACTCCCGCGACTGGCACCACTGTTCGAACAGCTGTCCGGAAAACTCCGCCGCCTCATGGCCCAGTTGCAAAATGCCGGACAGCGTGTGATGGGGCGAGCGCGTCAATACGTGTTGAAGGCAGTGGCCGAACTCATGAAAAAGTACTCGTAGCTCATTGAGCTCCAGTCGGCATGGATGGCCGTCGGTGGCCGGTGTGAAATTGCTGTAGAGCACGGCAATGGGGAGCGCCGGCCGGCCTTCGACGTTGATCCGACGGTTGCGTAGCGTGAAGGTGCCAGCGTAATCCGCAGCGTTATCGCGATGAAACGGGTCGAGGTAGATGTAGCCGATGACCTGTTCATGCTCGCGGATTTCCAGCAGTCGCACATCGTCATGCCAGTGGTTTGCGCCGATCTGTTCGACGATACGGATCCCGAACATGCGCTCGCAGAACAGGCAGAGTCGGAGCAGGGTGCCATCGAACGCGAAGTAATCACGCAGGTTATCCAGCGCTCCGGGAAACTGTTGCTGACGCCATTGCTCGGCGAGGAAGTCTTCGTCCCATGGCTGGATACGGTCGATTCCGCATTGGCGGGCGAAGGCGGCCAGTTGTTTTGCGTCCTGCTCCAGGATGGGGATCAATTGCGCAACCTGGCACTGGAGAAAATCCCTGACCCAGGTCGTCGTTCCGGCCATGCTCTTTGCCAGACTCAGTTGCGCGGCGTTTTCGTGGCCAAGCAAGCGAGCTTTCTGTTGGCGCAAGGCAAGTAGCTTTGTCAGCACCGGACCGTTGTCGAAGCGTCCGGCCAGTGGCCCCTGATCGGAGGCGCGGGTCGCGTAGGCAACACAGCATTCCTCGCGCAGGGCACGATTCTCGGCGTATTTGAGGATGTGCTGACAGGTGTTCTGGTCCAGGCGAATCAGCCAGCCGTCATGGCCGGCCTGGCGGGCGTTGAGTGCCAGGCGTTCCTTCATCGCCGGAGACAGGCCTGCAAGCAACGTCGGGTCGTCGACACGTTTGCTCCAGGTCTCGGTCCAGCGTTCGAGGTGGGTCAGAAAACTGAATTCCAGACCGCCAATCTCAAGCTTCAACCGGGCCAGTTCCCGCTGCTGCGCAGTGGGAAGCTCGATGCCGGACTGTCTGAATTTGCGCAGTACCCGCGCCAGCACGGTCTTGCGTGACTCATCGAAACCGGCCGCGACCGAGCTCTGCGCCAAACGCTGGTAAGCCTCGAACAACGGGCGATTTCGGGCTTTTTCAGAGCGATAGTGGTTGATCGCGAGATGAGCCTTGGCGCTTTCCACGAGCCAGTCGGCATCGTCGGATCTGACCGTGGACAGTGTTTCGAGAATCGACCGGAATTCACCGATGCGGGCATCGGCTTCGTCGATGCTCAGTACCAGATCGTCCCATCCGGGATTTTCCAACTGAGTGTCGAGCACTTGCGTAATGATTCGTCGCTGGTCGTCGATGAGGGTGTTGATCGCCGGCAGCAGATGTTCAGCGCGAATCGCCGGCCAGGGCGGCAGGATCCAGTGTTGCAGGAGGGGGTTGGAGTCGGGCATGGCAACTTCCTTCGAGGCATGGCGGAAACGGCCAGCCTACGAAGCAAGTGCAGGGGACAGGTGTTAAGCCAATACCACCTTCCACCGCAGCTCGGTGGAAGGTGGTGCCGGATCAGTGTTGCTCGTCAGGTTTTTTCTTCAGCTTCGGGTTCGGGAAGAACTGCACCGCCTGAACCGTTTTGTCCGGAGCAGGCTTGAGCGCGCTGGTGTTGACCCGCGTGCCCAGCTCTTTCGGCACCGACAGCCCTTGGGCATTCAGCGTATCGCTGTAGCCGCACGCCACGCATTCGCGGTGCGGGACATCGTCCTCGCTCCACATCATCAGTTTGTCCGGCTCGCTGCACGCCGGGCAGACCGCCCCGGCGATAAAGCGTTTTTTGGTCTTCACGGGTGCCTCACTCATGCTGCCGCGTCCTCACTCAGGCCGCTGTGGCGCAAGAGTGCGTCAATCGACGGCTCACGGCCACGGAAGTCGACGAACAGCACCATCGGCTCCTGCGAGCCGCCACGGGCGAGGATCGCTTCGCGGAAGGCGCGACCGGTGTCAGCATTGAGCACACCGTCTTCTTCGAATTTGGAGAAGGCATCTGCCGACAGCACTTCCGCCCACTTGTAGCTGTAGTAACCCGCCGCGTAACCGCCGGCGAAGATGTGCGCAAAGCTGTTCGGGAAGCGGTTGTAGGCCGGAGGACGCATCACCGACACCTCGTCACGCACGCCTTCAAGCACCTGCGCGACGCTGCGGCCGTCGCCGTGGGTGGCGTGCAGTTCGAAGTCGAACAGCGAGAATTCCAGCTGACGCACCATCATCAGGCCGGACTGGAAGTTCTTCGCTGCGAGCATTTTTTCCAGCAGGTCCTGCGGCAGTGGCTCGCCGGTTTCGTAATGACCGGAAATCAGCGCCAGGCCTTCCGGCTCCCAGCACCAGTTTTCCATGAACTGGCTCGGCAGCTCGACTGCGTCCCACGCCACGCCGTTGATGCCCGATACGCCGGCATGCTCGACGCGGGTCAGCAGGTGGTGCAGGCCGTGGCCGAACTCGTGGAACAGGGTGGTCACTTCATCGTGGGTCAGCAGCGCAGGCTTGCCGCTGTCGGCCGGGGTGAAGTTGCACACAAGGTTGGCTACCGGACTTTGCAGCACGCCGTCGACGGTGCGGCGACGGTCTCGGGCGCCGTCCATCCAGGCACCGCCACGCTTGTTGGCGCGGGCGTAGAGGTCGAAGAAGAAGCGGCCGACGTGCTGACCGTTTTCCTTGATCTCGAACAGGCGCACGTCCGGGTGCCAGGTGTCGAAGCCTTTCAGTTCAGCGATTTCGATGCCGTACAGGCGCTGAACGATAGCGAACAGCCCGCCCAGCACTTTGTCGATCGGGAAGTAAGCGCGCAGGGTTTCCTGGGCGACGCTGTAGCGTTGTTCACGGAGTTTTTCACCGTAGAAACCGCTGTCCCAGCTTTGCAGATCGGCGCAGCCCTGCTCGGCGGCGTAAGCCTTGAGCTGTTGCAGATCCTGGGCGGCAAACGGTTTGCTGCGCTTGGCCAGGTCACGCAGGAAGCTCAGCACCTGATCGCTGGACTCGGCCATTTTGGTCGCCAGGCTCAGTTCGGAGAAGCTGGAGAAACCGAGCAGTTTGGCCAGCTCCTGACGCAGGTCGAGGATTTCGTCCATCACCGGGCCGTTGTCGTTCTGGCCGGCATTCGGGCCTTGATCCGACGCACGGGTGCAGTAGGCGGCGTAGACTTCTTCGCGCAGCGCACGGTCCTGGGCGTAGGTCATCACCGCGTAGTAGCTCGGGAACTCCAGGGTGATCAGCCAGCCGTCGAGGCCTTTGGCCTGTGCGGCAGCAGCCATTTGTGCCTTGGCCGAATCAGTCAGGCCGGCAAGGGCGGCTTCGTCGGTCAGGTGCTTGGTCCAGGCCTGGGTGGCGTCGAGCAACTGGTTGGAGAAGCGGCTGCCCAGCTCGGACAGCTTGCTCTGCACTTCGGCGTAGCGCTTCTGCTCGGCTTCCGGCAGGTCGATGCCCGAGAGGCGGAAATCGCGCAACGCGTGTTCCAGAATGGTTTTCTGCGCCACGTCGAAACCGGCGGCTTCCGTGCTGTTGGCCAGGGCTTCATAGGCCTGGAACAGCTCGCGGTTCTGACCCATCTCGGTGGAGTAGGCGCTCAATGCCGGCAGGCACGACTCGTAGGCTTCACGCAGTTCGGCGCTGTTGCACACGGCATTGAGGTGGCTGACCGGACTCCAGGCAGCGCCCAGGCGATCATTGAGTTCGTCCATCGCCAGCACCAGCCCGGCCCACGTCGGGTTCTGGCCCTGGGTCTTGAGGATGTCGGCGATGGCGGCGCGGTTGTCGGCCAGGATGGTTTCGATGGCCGGCTGCACGTGTTCGGCACGGATCGCGGAGAACGGCGGCAGGTCGTAGGACTGCAGAAGAGGGTTGTTCACGCTCACGGTTGGCACCTTGGCTGGAAGAAACATGCGCCCATCTTAATTACAATCGACCCCCACCGCAGCTATCGGCGACAGAGAGAGAACTAATCGTGTCCCTTCGCAAGTACCAGAATCACACCCCACGCTTGGGCCAAGGCGCTTTTGTCGACGGCTCGGCGGTGGTGATCGGCGACGTCGAAATCGGTGAAGACAGCTCCGTATGGCCGCTGACCGTGATCCGTGGCGACATGCACCGCATCCGCATCGGTGCCCGCACCAGCGTGCAGGATGGCTGCGTGTTGCACATCACCCACGCCGGCCCGTTCAACCCGGACGGCTTCCCGCTGCTGATCGGCGATGACGTGACCATCGCCCACAAGGTCATGCTGCATGGCTGCACCGTCGGCAGTCGCGTACTGATCGGCATGGGCAGCATCGTCATGGACGGCGCGGTGGTCGAGGACGACGTGATCATCGGTGCCGGCAGTCTGGTGCCACCGGGCAAGCGCCTGGAACGCGGTTTCCTGTACGTGGGCAGCCCGGTGAAACAGGTTCGCCCGCTGACCGACAAGGAAAACGCCTTTTTCACCTACAGCGCGGCGAACTACGTGAAGCTCAAGGACTTGCATCTGGCCGAAGGCTACGACCAGCTCTGACTTTTCTCTCTATTGCCCGGGATTTTTCATGCATTACCAGACCGTACTGTTCGACCTCGACGGCACCCTCACCGATCCGCGTGAGGGCATCACCCGTTCCATCCAGTTCGCGCTGGCCAAACTCGGCATCGATGAGCCGGACCTGACCAGACTGGAACACTTCATCGGCCCGCCGCTGTTGCAGGCGTTCATGCAGTTCTATGGTTTTGATGAAGCGAAGGCGTGGGAGGCGGTGAATTTCTATCGCGAGCGCTTCAAGGTCACCGGCCTTTACGAGAACCGGGTGTTCGAAGGCGTCACGCCGTTGCTGGAAACCTTGAGCGGCCAGGGGCGGCAGTTGTACATCGCGACTTCGAAACCTTGGGTATTTGCTCGGGAAATCGCCCGGCACTTCGATTTCGCCCGACATTTCAAGGTGATCTACGGCAGCGAATTGGACGGCACCCGCACCAACAAGGTCGAACTGATTGCTCACTTGATCGCCGAGGAAGGGCTGGATCCGGCCAATACGCTGATGATCGGTGATCGCAAACACGATTTGATCGGCGCACGCAGCAATGGTCTGGACGCGGCGGCCGTGGGTTACGGTTTTGGCAGCCGTGAAGAGCTCAGCGCGGAAGCGCCGACGTATCACTTCGAGACGCTGGCCGAGCTGCATCAGGCGTTTTTGCAGCGCTGATCGTCAATCCGGGCGAGGGGCAGCCAGCTCACGCAGCGCTGCCTTGCGTTTGTCCGCCGGCAATTTACCCAGCTGTTCGACCCGCGCATAAAACTGCGGCCAATCTCCCTTCACCTGTCTGAACAACGCCGCAAACGCCGGCACCCACTGGTCATACAGCCCGAACGGCAACAGCCGCGCATTGTTCAGCGGTGCTTTGACCCAGGCGTCATAGCGTTTGTCCCCGGCCCACTGGCTGTCGCGCATCACCCGATAGTCCCGGCGAAACCGTTCGAACTCGGCAGTCTTGCGTTCGCGCATCTGCTCGACGGAAATCGGTTGGGCGTACAGCTTCTCCAGTCGGGCACGGGTATCGAGGATCAGTTGAATGAACTGGTCACGACGTTTGAGTTGAGCGTCATTTTCTGGCGGCAAGCCACGAAACGCCCGCCACTGCCGGGTGCCTTCCTGCTCGACAAACGTGGCGTAGGACTCGTTGAACTCGGTGTCGTCCTTCACATAGAAACGTTGATGGCCCAGCTCATGGAAGATCAGCGTGGCCAACCGTTCATCGCCCCAGCCCATCATCGAATTGAGGATCGGGTCATTGAACCAGCCCAGGGTCGAATAGGCTTCGACACCGCCAATCGACACGTCCATGCCTTGCAGGCGCTGAATCGCCGCTTCGCCCCGCGCCGCGCTCTGGCTGTAGTAGCCGCGATAGGCCACGCAGCCGGCAATCGGGAAGCAGTGGTTCTGTGGGCTCAGGGAAAACTCCGGGGTGGCGAAGACATTCCACACCACATACGGCCGGTGGATGTCGGCGTACAGGCGATAGCTCTGGTTGTCGGGCAGGTGCAGGTGCTGGCTGGCGAAATCCCGGGCCTTCTGCGACTGGGTCAGGTGGGCGCGCAGTGTGGCGTCCCGGCTCGGGTCGGCGATCACCTTGGCCACCGGCTCTCGCGCCCGCAGCAATTGCAGTTGACCGCTGGCCAGCTGGCTGTAATAGCCAACGCTGGAACAACCGTTGAGCAACAAAAACAACACACCCGGAAACAAAACCCGCAAAACGCGATCAAGTAACCCAAGGCTTGGAAACGGCCTGACCACAATAAGAACATCCCTGGAAAGTCTGATCGCAAGACTATCCCGCCCATTGGAGCTTCGCCATGCGCATCTTGATACTGACGGGAGGCCTGCTGACGCTGGCCGGTTGTGCCGGATTCGGAATGCCCACCCCTGACCCCTCGCAAGCCTGGATCGATCTGGACGCCCGGCAACAGGACACGGCGCTGCAAGCGCTGGAAGTCGACAGGAAGGCCGCCGTCGACAAACGTTACTTTGAAGTTCAGCCCGGCAGTCATGAACTGAAGGTGCGCTACCAGTTTCCAGTGGAGGCGACCAACATCGGCCCGGATGCCGAGCCGCTGTGGCGCGATTGTCAGTTGAGCCTGAAATTCACGGACTTCAACGCCGGCCAGCGCTATCAGCTCCAGGCTGGCTACATCGGTTTCCGGCCGTGGGCCAAGCTCTATGACCAACAGAAAAATGTAGTCGGCCAAGGCAAACCGGCAGGCTGTCAGCGCGCCTGATCGGCGTTATGCTGGATGTCCGAGTTCACGGACATTCATCATGCGCAAGTCAATGCTGTTGCTGGTTGCCGGTGTGCTCGCCGGTTGTCAGACGCCGATGCCCCCGGTCGACCCGAGCATGGCCTGGGTCGAGTTCTCCACGCCGACCCCCGGCGGGAAACTGCTGATGGCCGAGCGTCTCGACAAGCAGAGCTTGAATGACGGGCGTTTTTTCCAGGTAACGCCCGGCAGCCATGAGTTGCTGGTGCGTTTCGATTTCGAGGCGCCTGGTGGAGGCGGCGGTCTGTTGAACGACCCCGTGGAGCGTCTGTGTTACCTGACCATCCGCTTCGACCATTTCGAAGCGGGTCAGCGTTACGTGTTGGAGGGTCGCTCCCTGATGTTTACTCCCAGTGCCCGGCTGTATAACGCCAAGCGGGAAATCGTCGCCGAGGATCGCGACACCTATTGCGCCATCTAGCGTGAATCAGCGGTCGTTCTTCTGATAGATGATGGCTTTGGTGCCGTTGTCGCAGGTGCCGACGATCATGGCGACGTCGTGTTTTTCAGCCTCCTCTTTGGACACTATCTCCAGGGTGTAGGAGGGCACGGCATTCGCCTGAATCTTGATTTCGATCTCTTGCTTGAGTTCTTCGCAGTCTTTGGGCGCTGCGAAGGCCGACGTTGCCAGCACGCCACAGATAACCGCCAAGGCAAAACGTTTCATGGTTGAAGCTCCATCGAAGCAGCGCGCACGAAGATGCGCGAAAGCTGCTGTCATTTATTCGACCACATTTTTGCCTGGCGGGTTCTGATTAGGCTCAATCCCGTCAGCCAACCAGCGACGCGTCGAGACTGATTTTCGCATTCAGCACCTTGGACACCGGGCAACCTTCCTTGGCCTTGTTGCTCAGCTCTTCGAACTGCGCCTGAGTCGCGCCCGGAATCTTCGCCTTGAGAATCAGCTTCACCGCAGTGATCGCGAAACCGCCGTCAACCTGATCAAGGGTGACTTCAGCCTGGGTATCGATGCTGTCGGCCTTCAGCCCGGCGTCGCCGAGGATCATCGAGAATGCCATGGAGAAACAGCCGGCGTGGGCGGCGCCGATCAGTTCTTCCGGGTTGGTGCCCTTGCCGCCCTCGAAGCGGGCCTTGAAGCCGTACGGCGCTTCCCGCAGGACGCCGGTTTCAGTGGAGATCGAGCCGATGCCGGTTTTCAGGTCACCTTCCCAATGCGCGGATGCCTTCTTCACGATAGCCATGTGTGCCTCCTTCAATTCGGGCGCGAACGCCGCGCCGTCGTGGTTTTTGCCTGCAAGGCTTCTGAGGATAGACGCCGGAACAAAGTTCAGCTCATCTGAATCGTTGACTTTTTTAGTAGGAAATTTCGGGTCGGCTATTGAAACTCGGGTATATGCCCTTATTGCACATGACACGCTTATGAATTGGGCAGGTTTGCGTTCGCCAAGAACACACCTGCGCCCTCAATCGGAGATGCAGGTTTATGAAGCAACTGTCCGACGTAAAGTTTTCAACCCTCGATCTGGTGCCGGTGCGCGAAAACGGCAGCCCGGCGCAGTCGCTGCGCAACTCGCTGGACCTCGCGCAGCATGTCGAAAAATTCGGCTACACCCGGTTCTGGGTCGCCGAGCACCACAACATGGACGGCATCGCCAGTTCCGCCACCACGGTTTTGCTGGGCTATCTGGCCGGCGGCACGTCGACCATCCGCGTCGGCTCCGGTGGCGTGATGCTGCCCAACCACGCGCCGCTGGTGATCGCCGAGCAGTTCGGCACCCTTGAAAGCCTGTATCCGGGGCGGATCGACCTCGGCCTGGGCCGTGCGCCGGGTTCCGATCAGATGACCGCCCGCGCCCTGCGCCGAGAGCGCTCCGGCAGTGCCGACGACTTCCCGGAAGATGTGGCCGAACTGGCGCGGTTCCTCGGCCCGCGTACGCCGGATCAACGAGTGATCGCGATGCCGGGCACCGGCACCAACGTGCCGATCTGGCTGCTCGGGTCCAGCCTGTTCAGTGCGCAACTGGCCGGCGAGCGCGGTTTGCCCTACGCCTTTGCCTCACATTTTGCACCGCGCTTCATGCACGAGGCGATTCGCGTCTACCGCAATCACTTCAAGCCATCGGCGGTGCTCGACAAGCCGTACGTGATGCTCGGCGTGCCGCTGGTGGCCGCCGACACCGACGAGCAGGCCGATTACCTGGCAACCTCGGTGTACCAGCGGATTCTCGCGCTGATGCGTGGGCAAAGTCTGGTGCAGCGTCCGCCGGTGAAAACCATGGACGGCCTGTGGCTGCCACACGAGCGTGAGGCGGTGGGTGATTTCCTCGGTCTGGCGATGGTCGGCAGTCCGCAGAAAATCCGCGCGAAACTCGAAGTACTGGTGGAACAGACCCAGGCTGACGAACTGATCTTCACCTGCGATCTGTACGAACACGCCGATCGCCTGCATTCCTACGAGCTGCTGGCGCAGGTGATGAAGGGCTGAGGTCTGACATCCAGGCACAAAAAAAGCCGACGCATTGCGTCGGCTTCTGTTTTTCCGGCGTGATCAGCCGCGGGTGTAAACGATCTCTTTGGCGCCGCCTTCGCAGGTGCCGACGACTTTGCCGCCACTGGCCGCACCCTTGTCGACAATCTCCAGCGAATACCCGGAAACGCCCTTGGCATCCAGCTTGGCCGCAATTTCAGCCTTCAGTTCTTCACAGGGCTTGCCGGCAGCAAACGCACCACCCGCAAGGCTCAACAAACCTACTGCCAATATGAACTTCTTCATCGGTCGCACTCCCTGGTCGGATTAAAAGAGGCGGGCATCAGGTCGTTTACCCGATGCGCTCACCCTGTAGCGCTTTGCCATTCCTATGGCATTCGGCCAGCGCGCAAGTTCAGAAGCGTAGTCCAAATTCAGCTGCTGGCAATCCTGAACCCGACTTTCAGAGTCACTTGAAAGTGGGCAGCCTTGCCGTCCTTGATGTGGCCGCGGGTATCGACTACTTCAAACCATTCCAGATGCTTGATGCTCTTGTTGGCCTCGGCCAGCGCGTTGTTGATGGCGTCTTCGATGCTGCTGGTGGACGAACCGACCAGCTCGACTTTCTTGTAGGTGTGATGGTCACTCATGGCGATCTCCTTGACGTGTGGAATTGAGCCTAGCAGCGATTTGCGCTGTTGATTTCGGTCGCCGGGAGAAACCGGAGTTCAGATTTTCTGCACTTTCCAGAACCCGTGAAGTCCCAAACAACACACGCCACTCATCACCAATGCAGGAGAGCCACCATGGCCAACACCTCGTTACGCAAAGCCTCGTTGCAAAGCATGGAAGCGGAGATCGAGAGTCTGCTCAAGTCGTTGGAGAGCCTGAAGGACGACGCTTCTGACGAGTCGCGCAAGACCCTCAAGGCGCTCAAGGGCAATGCTGAAAGCGCGCTGAAACACTCGCGCAGTCTGCTCAGCGATGCCTACGAAGAAGTCAAAGTCAAAACCCGCGAGACCGGGATCGCCACCCGTGATTACGCGCAGGAACATCCGTGGACGACCGCCGGTGTGGCGGTCGGTGCGCTGGGTCTGCTGGCCGCTTACTTGCTGTTCAAGCGCGGCGAGTGATCCGCCTGGCGCAGCTCGTTCCTGAGCCACTGCGCCAATTGCCGGGCGCGCCCGTCTGCGGCGCGCTTGGGTAGCCACAACGCCAGTTGCGCCGGGGTTTCACTGAAACCCCACGGCGCGACCAGGCGACCGGCCTTCAAGTCTTCGGTCACCAGCGGTTCCGGCGCGATCGCCACGCCCAACCCTGCGACGGCCGCTTCCAGCAAGTAATACAAATGCTCGAAACCTTGCCCCAGCTTCAACGCCTTGGCGTCGAGGCCGCTTTGCTGCGCCCAGCTCGGCCAGGCTTGCGGGCGTGAAGTCGTGTGCAGCAAGGGTTCGTCGAGCAGGGCGATGGGCGGTGCCGATTGCAGGCGCTGGTAGCCGCTGAACAGCGGGCTCATGACCGGGCCGATGCGCTCGCTGGCCAGCTCATAGACTTGCATGTCTGCCGGCCATGGCGGCTCGGCGAACAGCAGCAATGCATCCAGCCCCGGGCGTCGTGGATCGAGATCGCCTTCTCCGGCCGACAGGTGCAGACGCAAGTCCGGCAGATCGGCATTCAGTCGTCCCAGCCGAGGGATGAACCAGCGCGCCAGCAGACTGCCGGAGCAACCAAGCACGAACGGCGCGTCGGCGGTGCTTTGGGTCAGTTCGGCGCAGACGCTGCGCAAGCGGTCGAACGCCTCGCCGCTGGCGTCGCGCAGACGGATGCCGGCATCTGTGAGTTTCAAGCCGCGACCATCCTTGACGAACAGGCTGACGCCCAGGTGCTCTTCAAGCGCCTTGAGCTGGCGACTGACCGCACCGTGCGTTACGTGCAGCTGTTCGGCAGCCTGGCTGACGCTGTTCAGCCGGGCGGTGGCTTCGAAGGCGCGCAGGGCGTTCAGCGGGGGAAGGTCATGGCTCATGATATCTGTGAGTTTTCCTGACAGGTTGTGGCGATCTTATCGGTTTTCAGCCTGGAAGGTCAGGGGTAGAGTGAACGCCATTGTCTTCTCGTGAAATCCGCTGGAGCGAACCATGACCCAGACTTCGAACACCTCCGATCTGCGTAACGGCCCTGACGCCAACGGCCTGTTTGGCTCGTTCGGCGGCCGTTACGTCGCCGAAACCCTGATGCCGTTGATCCTCGACCTGGCCCGCGAATACGAAGCGGCCAAGGAAGATCCGGCGTTCAAAGAAGAATTGGCCTACTTCCAGCGCGACTACGTCGGACGTCCGAGCCCGCTGTATTTCGCCGAGCGCCTGACCGAGTTCTGCGGTGGCGCCAAGATCTACCTCAAGCGCGAAGAGCTGAACCACACCGGCGCGCACAAGATCAACAACTGCATCGGCCAGATCCTGCTGGCGCGACGCATGGGCAAGAAACGCATCATCGCCGAGACCGGCGCCGGCATGCACGGCGTGGCCACCGCCACCGTGGCCGCGCGTTTCGGTCTGGATTGCGTGATCTACATGGGCACCACTGACATCGAACGTCAGCAGGCCAACGTGTTCCGCATGAAGCTGCTGGGCGCCGAAGTGATCCCGGTGGTCGCCGGCACCGGCACCCTGAAAGACGCGATGAACGAAGCACTGCGTGACTGGGTGACCAACGTCGACAGCACCTTCTACCTGATCGGCACTGTGGCCGGACCGCACCCTTATCCAGCCATGGTTCGCGACTTCCAGGCGGTGATCGGCAAGGAAACCCGCGATCAACTGCAAGCCCAGGAAGGTCGTCTGCCGGACAGCCTGGTGGCGTGCATCGGCGGCGGTTCCAACGCCATGGGCCTGTTCCACCCGTTCCTTGATGACAAGAGCGTCGAGATCATCGGTGTCGAAGCCGCCGGTTACGGCATCGAAACCGGCAAACACGCGGCCAGCCTCAACGGCGGCGTACCGGGTGTGTTGCACGGCAACCGCACTTTCCTGCTGCAGGACGACGATGGCCAGATCATCGACGCCCACTCGATTTCCGCCGGCCTCGACTACCCGGGCATCGGCCCGGAGCACGCCTGGTTGCATGACATCGGCCGCGTCCAGTACACCTCGGTGACTGACGACGAAGCCCTCGCTGCGTTCCACCAGTGCTGCCGCCTCGAAGGCATCATCCCGGCACTGGAAAGCGCCCATGCCCTGGCCGAAGTATTCAAACGCGCACCGAAGCTGCCGAAGGATCACCTGATGGTGGTCAACCTGTCCGGCCGCGGCGACAAAGACATGCAGACCGTCATGCACCACATGGAACACTCTCAACAAGAGCAATCGAAGCAGGAGAAACACTGATGAGCCGCCTGCAAACCCGCTTTGCCGAACTCAAGGAACAGAACCGCGCCGCCCTGGTGACCTTCGTCACCGCTGGTGACCCGGACTACGACACTTCGCTGGCCATCCTCAAAGGCCTGCCGAAAGCCGGTGCCGATGTGATCGAGCTGGGCATGCCGTTCACCGACCCGATGGCCGACGGCCCGGCGATTCAGCTGGCGAACATCCGTGCCCTGGGCGCCAAGCAGAACCTGATCAAAACCCTGCAAATGGTCCGCGAGTTCCGCAAGGACAACAGCGACACACCGCTGGTGCTGATGGGTTACTTCAACCCGATCCACAAGTTCGGCGTCGAGCGCTTCATCGCCGAAGCCAAAGAGGCCGGCGTTGACGGCCTGATCGTGGTCGACATGCCACCGGAGCACAACTCGGAGCTGTGCGACCCGGCCCAGGCTGCAGGCATCGACTTCATCCGCCTGACCACACCAACCACCGATGACGCACGTCTGCCGAAAGTGTTGAACGGCAGCTCCGGCTTCGTCTACTACGTTTCGGTTGCCGGTGTGACCGGTGCTGGTGCGGCGACGCTGGAGCACGTCGAGGAAGCGGTGGCGCGTCTGCGTCGTCACACCGACCTGCCGATCAGCATCGGTTTCGGTATCCGTACGCCGGAGCAGGCTGCGTCCATCGCGCGTCTGGCCGATGGCGTGGTGGTAGGGTCGGCGCTGATCGATCACATTGCCAATGCGACCACGCCGGATCAGGCCATCGACGGCGTGCTGAGCCTGTGTTCGGCGCTGTCCGAAGGCGTGCGTAAGGCTCGCGTCAGCTGAAGGTAACGTTCCTGATAGAGAGGAATTAGCACCTCGAGGCACAGACTAACGAGGGGTTCAGAACCACGTTCTGAATCCCTTTTTGCTGTTGGTGCGGTGAGGAAACCCCGTGAAAATGCCGAAACGTCTGATTGCCGGTCTGGGCGTGCTGATGATCAGCGCGACGCCGCTGCTGGCCAGCGCCGATCCACGCGATGATCACGACCACGGCGGCCTGCAACAGGGTCATTTCGACGATCGCGGTGGCGATATCGTGTTGATCGCAGTCGGTACCGGGATCGTCTACGAAGTTCTGGACGGCGTTCTGTATTGATTGGCAGGCAATAAAAAAGACCGCAGCCTTTCACAGGCTGCGGTCTTCTTTTTTCAGCGCCGTTGTTTTCAGGGCAGTTCCAGGCCGCCCGAGGCTTTGTGCAGTTTGCGCAAATGCTCGCCGATCTGCTTCACGTTGGCTTCGTTGGCGGCAATCTCCGCCGCTCGCTTCGGTTCCAGCAGCGCGCGTACCTCCTTGTCCAGATCACCGCTGAGCACCAGCAGCTGTTTCTGACGCTGGCTGCTTTCGGCTTCCAGTCGACTGAATTCGCTGGGTTGCGGCAGGCCGTAACCACGAGAATCGAGCAATTCTGCCGGGCGACTGAGGAAGCCGCTGTTGGCGAGGATCTGCTGCAACGTGGCGTTGGCCTTGTCCATGCCGCCGTTTTCCAGCTCCCGGGCGCCGAGGTAGCGCTGCTTGACCTCATCCTGGGCCAGCAACAACTGACGACGGAAACTCGCCTGTTCCAACAGCAGCAATGCAGCGCTGGTGCGCAGGTCGGCGCGTTCGAACCAGGGCCGTCGCTCCTCGGCAGACAGCGACAGCCATTCCTCGACGCTGGTCTGCTTGATCGGCAATTGCTTCTTCAGCACCTCGAACATCGCCTGATAACGATCGCGAAACGAGTCGAAGCGGTAACCCAGGCGCAAGGCCTCTTTCGCGTTGTCCAGCACGCTGGTATCCGCCAGGCCCCGGCCCTTGAGCACTTCCAGCAGGCCATTGGGCATGATGCTGTCGAGGCCGACCAGTTGCGAATTGTTGCTGCCGCTACGCAGCAGCTTCAGGCTTTCCACCGCGCAGTTGTTGGACAGGAAGAAGTAGTTGCCGTCGTAGCTCCAGTGCATTTCGGCGGCGTGTTCGACCACGTCTTCGATCTCGCTGCGGGACAGGTTCAGCGGCACGGAGGCGAGGCTGCGCAATTCGGTCTTGGTGTATTCGTCGATCACTTGCGCCAGTGGCAGGACAAACAGACGCGACGGGTATTTGCCGACCAGTCCATCCCAACTCGACAGCTGCACATCGCCGACGAATGCGCGGTAGGACAGCACCAGGTGCTGATCCAGGTCCAGTCGGCAATCCGGCCCGCGAGGCCGACCCGGGGCGCAGATCACCAGGCGCAGCATGCTGTGCCCCCAGCGGCTGACCCAGTTCTGATTCGCTTCGGCCAGCAGGTAGTCGATGGCGTAGACCCGCTCCGGATCGACCTGCCCCAGTGGCTGCTTGGCAAAGTCGTTGCCGGCGTTGAGGAAGGCGAAGGATTTGGCGCAGGTGTCCTTTTCCGGCGGCGCCCAGCCGAAGTGTTCCTTGTAATAGCGATACAGCGCCGGGCGGCGGCAGGCGTAGCTCGGGTCGAGGAGGAAGTACTCCATGTTGACCGCGACGAACTCCTTCGGATTGGAGATTTCGTACAGATCCGGGCTGCGGGCGATTTGCCGGTTGTGCTGTTCACGCTCGCCACGGCGGCCGACGTATTGCTGCCAGCCGGCGAGGTCGAGCAGGCGCGGGTCATCGCTGAGGGTGAAGCGCCGGTCATTCTGGCCACGGCATTCATCCGGCAGGCCGATCAGCCCGGCGCTGTTGTTGCGGCGCGTGCAGCGCTGGATCAGCGTGCGTTCGGCGGCCGGCCACAGGCGTGCGCGATCATAAATGTGGGTGATTTCATGCAGTACCGTGGCCAGCAATTCCTGACGCACAGTGCCGTGGGGCCGACTGGTCTTTTGTTTGGCCGCGCTGCCGTCGGTGAGACTGGCGAGCAGTTTGCGGTTCAGGTCCAGTTCGGAGACCAGCGTTGCCTGGCCATAGGCGTTGGCGGGCATGTCGTCGGTCCAGCCGACATCGATGCGTCGATCCAGGCGCTCGATGAAGCTGGGCGGCAGCTTGCGCATCGCTTCATCGAGCAGGGCCTGACTGGCCTGTTGTTGGGCAGGGCTCAGACCGTCGGTCTTGAGCCGCAGTTGCAGGCTGGCGTGAGCGTTACTGCCGATCAGCAGCAGCGCCCCGGCCAGCAGCCAGGCGCTGAGTGACTTCACAATGCGAGGATGGCTTCGGCGAGTACCTGATCACTGGCGTCGCGGGCTTCCGGCACGCGGGTGCGCAAGGTGTTGAGGGCGGCTTCCAGATGCGCACCACGGATATCACCGTTGCTGGCGACGAAGCTGGCGGCGTCGTCGTGGGCTTCGCGGATGATTTTCGAATCGCGGATCGATGTGGTGGTGTCGGAGGTGAAATCGATGGTGCGCTGGGAGGCACGAACGATGATGTTACTGGTGGCTACCAGGGTGTGCGCCTGGGCCATATCGGCCAACAACAGCAGGCCAAGGGCGGCAGCAATCAGCGGGCTACGCATGGAACGACTCCGGAGGGGGCAAGAATAACTATTGGACGAGAATTGCCTGTGCCAGTTCAAGGTCGCTTACATGAAGTTTTGGCCGGGATTTACGCAGGTAATGCAACGCGGATTCCAGCTGGGCGCCTCGCAACTGGCCGTCACTGGCAACGAATGCCGCGGCATCGTCGTGGGCGGCGAGCAACAGTTTACGGTCGAAAGGCGCGGAAGACACCATGCTGGTGGCGTAACCGCTGACAACGGTGTTTTGCGTCGAGACGTCAAAGGCATCGACTGACGTCGCCCAGCAGGACGTGAACAGAACGGACGGGATGAGCAGATTTGAAAGAAAACGCATGAGTCTCGGGTGCTGTTAGTGAGCCCCAAGGCTAGCGCAATGCCCGGGCCAGAGCCAGCGGCGAAACATCGGGACACGACGGACGTGTCCCTTCACGCAACGTCGGATCAGATCGCCAGGATGGCTTGCGCCAGTTGTGCATCGGTCGCATTCAGTTGCGGAGCCTGATGGCGGATAAGGTCCAGGGCGCTCTCCAGTTTCACGCCGCGGATCTGGCCTTCGCTGGCAACGAAGCTGGCAGCGTCGTCACGGGCAGCGATCACGACTTTGTTGTCACGCAGCGAAGAGCTGACGTCGGAAGTCGCGTCCGAAGAGGACTTCAGGGCGCCAACAACGGCGTCGGTGGTCACGATGAAGCTGGAGGCGCTGGCATTGGCTGCCACGGCCAGCAGGGCGGCAGCACTGAGCAGGCGAAGACGGGACATGGTGTAACTCCTCTGGAAGTTTCGTATTGAGAGGTGGCTTGGTGTCTGGGAAGTCAGACGCCAGTCGCACGGCATTCGCCACGTTCTGCCCGGATATTAGGCCTGTGTGGGAGGTTTCGCACAGAGGGCAAAATGCTAGCGCCAGAAAGGTTTTTCCAGTTCGTTGAGTCGATCCGTGTGGCTCAGGCCGAGATCGGCGAGCTCCCGTCCATCGAGTTGAGCCAGCAGACGCCGTGTCCTGGCGCGCTCCAGACCCTGCCGGAAACCTCTGAATAGCCGCCGTAGGCGACCGAAACGAAGAGAACGATCGGCCGAAACTGCTGAAACATCCTGTATGTGATTCATGACGTCTTCCTTATTCCAGTTAAGGCGGAAGGTCATGTTGAGCCGAATGCGGTGAGCACGGCAGATACACCGCGGCAAAATTGTACTGGTTCAGTTATGGTTATATTAAAACTGTACCTGTCTGCGGTACACGCTCCTGTACCGGATGTTTTCCTGGCCTAAAACGACAAGACCCGTCGCGGTTTCCCGCGACGGGTCTTGTGTGTTCAATTCGGGTTGCTGGCGGTGGGTCTAGCGACCAGAGCCAGCGACGCTACTTAGCGCCAGAACGGCTTGCTCAGCTCTTCGTAGCGTTGTGCTTCGCTGATACCGGCGTCAGCCAGCAGACGCGAATCCAGACGAGCCAGTTGGTGGCGGCTGGAGATGCGGCGCTGCCACAACATCAGGTTGGCGATAACGCGCAGAGGCAGGGAAGCCTGGGTTTTTGCAGCTTTGTCTTCGAAGAACAGTTCGGAACTGAGTGTACGTTCCATGGTTGACATCCTTCCGCTTGTGGCGGGATCAGGTAGTGGTTTAACTGGTGCCCATGATCCTCTCGTTTGGCCAGACTCTCTAGATACAGTTCACTTGTATTGTGAGTGACCAGTTAACTGTTTATAGGGGGTGTACGGGTCAAAATTGCGCAAACTGTACCTGTCTGCGCATTTTTGGTGCATTTTTACCCAATAGGAAGGCTTGAGCAGGCAAAAGCCGTAGGAAAAGACCGGTACAGAAGTACAGTTTTTGATGAGATCGAAGATTTTAAAATCCCGCTGGCAAAACTGTGTTTGTGCCAGCGGGAAATCTGTGCGGATTACACAGCCAGCATGCGTCCGGTTTCTTCCAGATTGATGTGCCAGCTCAGTGCATCGCGCAGGATGTGCGGGGTGTGGCCGCCGATGGCACAGGCTTTATCGAAATAGTCGTTCAGCGCCTGGCGGTAATCCGGGTGCACACAGTTATCGATGATGACCCGGGCGCGTTCCCGTGGCGCCAGGCCGCGCAGGTCGGCCAGGCCTACCTCGGTCACCAGGATGTCGACGTCATGCTCGGTATGGTCGACGTGGCTGACCATTGGCACCACGCTGGAAATCGCGCCGCCCTTGGCAATCGACTTGGTCACGAACACCGCCAGGTGTGCGTTGCGCGCGAAGTCGCCGGAGCCGCCGATGCCGTTCATCATCCGCGTGCCGCAGACGTGGGTGGAGTTGACGTTGCCATAGATGTCGAATTCGAGCGCCGTGTTGATACCGATGATGCCCAGGCGCCGCACCACCTCCGGATGGTTGGAGATTTCCTGTGGACGCAGTACCAGCTTGTCCTTGTACTTCTCCAGGTTGCCGAACACGTCGCTGTTACGCCGTTCCGACAGGGTGATCGAGCTGCCCGAGGCGAAACTCAGCTTGCCCGCATCGATCAGGTCGAAGGTCGAGTCCTGTAGCACTTCGGAGTACATGGTCAGGTCTTCGAACGGCGAGTCGATCAGTCCGCACATTACCGCATTGGCGATGTTACCGATCCCGGCCTGCAACGGGCCGAGCTTGTTGGTCATGCGTCCGGCATCGACTTCCTGCTTGAGGAAGGTGATCAAGTGATCGGCGATGGCCTTGGTGTCGACATCCGGCGACGACACGGTAGACGGCGAATCCGGCTGCTGGGTGATGACGACCGCGACGATCTTCTCTGGCGGGATCGGGATCGCGGTGCTGCCGATGCGGTCGTCGACTTTTACCAGTGGGATCGGCGTGCGGGTCGGGCGGTAGGTCGGGATGTAGATGTCATGCAGACCTTCGAGGTTCGCGTTGTGCGCCAGGTTGATCTCGACGATTACGTGTTTGGCGAAGATCGCGAAGCTCGCCGAGTTGCCCACCGAAGTGGTCGGCACGATGTGGCCCTGTTCGGTGATGGCCACGGCTTCGATCACGGCGATGTCCGGCAGCTTCAGTTGCTGGTTGCGCAGTTGCTCGACGGTTTCCGACAGGTGCTGGTCGATAAACATCACTTCGCCGGCGTTGATTGCCTTGCGCAGGGTGCTGTCGACCTGGAACGGCATGCGCCGCGACAGCACGCCGGCCTCGGTCAGTTGCTTGTCGAGATCGTTGCCCAGGCTGGCACCGGTCATCAGGCTGATCTTCAGCGGCGTGACCTTGGCTCGCTCGGCCAATGCATGGGGAACGGCCTTGGCTTCGCCGGCGCGGGTGAAGCCGCTCATGCCGACGGTCATGCCGTCCTCAATCAGCGCAGCGGCGTCGGCGGCGCTCATCACTTTATCCAACAACGAAGGCAGGCGAATACGGTCACGGTACATGGATTATTTTCTCGGGCAGCGAGTAGCAGGATGCGCAGTCTAGTGAATTTCGCGAGCGCCTGTCCCGCTACCAAGGTCGCAAACGAGGCGTCTATTCAGCGGGTTTCAAGTAAAACACCGTTACCGGATCTGCAACAACGCGGCAAATTGTCCGACGGTTTGCGCAAACAAAAACGCCCCGACAAGTCGGGGCGTTCGGTGTTGCCGGCGAGGGTTACTCGACCGCTTTGACCATGTCTTCGATGACTTTTTTCGCGTCGCCGAACACCATCATGGTCTTGTCCAGGTAGAACAGTTCGTTGTCCAGACCGGCATAGCCGCTGGCCATCGAGCGCTTGTTGACGATGATGGTCTTGGCCTTGAACGCTTCGAGGATCGGCATGCCGGCAATCGGCGATTTCGGATCGTTCTTGGCGGCCGGGTTGACCACGTCGTTGGCGCCGAGCACCAGCACCACGTCGGCCTGGCCGAACTCGGAGTTGATGTCTTCCATCTCGAACACCTGGTCGTAAGGCACTTCGGCTTCGGCCAGCAGTACGTTCATGTGGCCAGGCATCCGACCGGCCACCGGGTGAATCGCGTACTTCACGGTCACGCCGTGGTGGGTCAGCTTCTCGGTCAGCTCTTTCAGTGCGTGTTGCGCGCGAGCCACCGCCAGACCGTAGCCCGGCACGATGATCACGGTGTCGGCGTTGGTCAGCAGGAAAGTCGCGTCGTCAGCCGAACCGGATTTCACCGGACGGGCTTCCTTCTCCCCGGCAGGACCGGCGTCTGCTGTATTGCCGAAACCGCCGAGCAGTACATTAAAGAAGGAACGGTTCATCGCCTTGCACATAATGTACGAGAGGATCGCGCCGCTCGAACCCACCAGGGAACCTGCAATGATCAGCATCGAGTTGTTCAGCGAGAAGCCGATACCCGCCGCCGCCCAACCGGAATAGCTGTTGAGCATCGACACCACCACCGGCATGTCGGCGCCGCCGATCGGGATGATGATCAGCACGCCCATGACGAACGCCAGGGCCAGCATCAGTGCGAATGCGGCAAGGTTGCCGGTCAGCATGAAGGTGAGGCCAAGGATCAGCGTCGCCAGACCCAGTACCGCATTCAGCTTGTGCTGACCGCTGAACTGTACCGGTGCCCCCTGGAACAGGCGGAACTTGTACTTGCCCGACAGCTTGCCGAAGGCGATTACCGAACCGGAGAAGGTGATCGCGCCGATGGCGGCACCGAGGAACAGCTCCAGACGGTTACCTGCCGGAATCGAGTCGCCCAGTTGCTTGACGATGCCCAGCGACTGCGGCTCAACCACTGCAGCAATGGCGATGAACACCGCTGCCAGACCGATCATGCTGTGCATGAACGCGACCAGTTCCGGCATCTTGGTCATTTCAACGCGTTTGGCCATGATCGAACCGGCGGTGCCGCCGATCAGCAGGCCGACGATCACGTAACCGATGCCGGCAGTTGCCAGCTCAGCGCCCAGCTTATAGATGAGGCCGACCGTGGTGATGATTGCCAGCGCCATGCCGAGCATGCCGAACAGGTTGCCGCGCCGCGATGTGGTCGGGTGCGACAGACCCTTGAGGGCCTGGATGAAGCAGATCGACGCGATCAGGTAGAGCGTCGTGACGAGGTTCATGCTCATTACTTAGGCGCCTCTTCTTTTACTTTCGGGGCTTTCTTCTTGAACATCTCAAGCATGCGGCGGGTGACCAGGAAGCCACCAAACACGTTGACCGCTGCCAGTGCCACGGCAAGGGTGCCCATGGTCTTGCCCAGCGGGGTGACGGTCAGGGCGGCAGCGAGCATGGCGCCGACGATCACGATCGCCGAAATGGCGTTGGTCACCGCCATCAAAGGCGTGTGGAGTGCGGGGGTAACGTTCCAGACCACGTGATAGCCGACATAAATCGCCAGCACGAAGATGATCAGGTTGTAGATACCGGGGGAGATAAGCTCTTCCATCGTCTGAATCCCTGCTTAGGCGTTTTTGCGGATGACTTGGCCGTCGCGGCACATCAGGCACGCGGCGACGATGTCGTCTTCGAGGTTCACTTCGAACTGGCCTTCTTTGGTGAAGACCAGCTTCAGGAAGTCCAGCAGGTTGCGTGCGTACAGCGCCGAGGCGTCTGCGGCGACTTCACCGGCCAGATTGGTCGGGCCGACGATGGTCACGCCGTTCTCGATCACGACCTGATCGGCCACGGTCAGCGGGCAGTTGCCACCCTGGGCGGCGGCGAGGTCGATGACCACCGAGCCGGGTTTCATCTGTGCCACGGTGTCTGCGCTTAGCAGCGTCGGCGCCTTGCGGCCCGGAATCAGTGCGGTGGTGATGACGATGTCAGCCTGCTTGGCGCGCTCGTGCACGGCCTGGGCCTGGCGCTGCATCCAGCTGGCCGGCATCGGGCGCGCATAACCGCCGACGCCGACCGCGCATTCGCGTTCTTCATCGGTCTCGTAAGGCACGTCGACGAACTTGGCGCCGAGGGATTCGATCTGTTCCTTCACGGCCGGACGTACGTCGGACGCTTCGATGACGGCACCCAGACGTTTCGCCGTGGCAATCGCCTGCAACCCGGCCACGCCGGCCCCCAGAATCAGCACGCGCGCCGCTTTCACGGTGCCCGCAGCGGTCATCAGCATCGGCATGAAGCGCGGATAGTAATGAGCGGCCAGCAGCACGGCCTTATAGCCGGCAATGTTCGCCTGGGACGACAGCACGTCGAGGCTCTGGGCCCGGGAGGTACGTGGTGCCGCTTCCAGGGCGAACGCGGTAATCCCGCACTCGGCCATTTTCGCGATGGTGTCGTTGTTGAACGGGTTGAGCATGCCCACCAGCACCGTTCCACGCTTGATCAGCGTCAGTTCGGTATCGCTTGGCGCGACCACTTTGAGAATCAGCTCGGCGCCAAACGCGTCATTGGCACTGCCAATGGTCGCGCCTGCCGCTTCATAGGCACTGTCGACAACGCTGGCTTTAACGCCGGCGCCGGTTTGCACAGTGACCTTATGACCTTGGCTGATCAGCTTTTTAATGGTTTCCGGGGTTGCAGCAACCCGTGTTTCACCGGTCTGGGTTTCGAGAGGAACACCAATGTGCACGTCAAATCTCCTGCGTGATCTTATTGAGTAAACCCATGCACTACGGATGGTGCGACTGGGGCGGCCGATCAGCACGATCCCGCCAAATCAGGGCGGGGCGCGGCATTTTGCAGGCGAAGTTTATGCCCTTCAAGGGATTATGACGGGTGACGGAAAATTAACTACAAGTCATCCCGTGACCGAATGTCGCAGATGGCCAGTTGAATCCCTTGCAGGCCGTGCCTTTCAAGGAGTCTGGATGAATTTGAAGAATTTTCTCATCGGTGACGTGAATAGGTCGCAATGCGTCGCGAATGAGGGCTCAAAGCCACGTCGGCAGGCGCTTGTGGGACGTCTGTACGACTTTCGGATACAGTCTGTCGATTTGCGACAAATAGTTATATCTGTAGGGCTTTGATTTTCCTGACTACGGGGTTAGTAATTGCTGGAGCCCTTTAACCTTCTAGGTTGTAGCTATATGCCTGATTCACCAGCCAGTCGCGAAATGCCTTGAGTGACGCTGATTCGACCTTTCGCTCCGGAATCATCAGGTAATACGCCTTGATGCTGGAGAGCGCGTTCGGGTTGGCAATGACCAGCCGTTTCTCGGCCAGTTCGCGTTGAATGAGGAACGGTGGGATCAGCGCGATGCCCATGTCGTGCATGGCGGCCTGGGCCAGCATGGAGAATAGCTCGTAGCGCGGACCTGTCATGTCGCGGGGGATGTTCAGGTGTTGCGAGTTGAACCACTGTCGCCAGGCGTAGGGGCGGGTGGTTTGCTGGAGCAGCGGCAGATCGGCGATATCCTCCGGTGTCAGAAGCTTCCGGTTGCCGAGCAGGGCAGGGCTGCATACCGGCATCGGATTCTCGCCCATCAGCCTGTGGGATTCGGTGCCCGACCAATCGGCATCGCCAAAATAAATGGCGGCATCGAAGTCAGTGTCGGCAAACAGGAACGGGCGGGTGCGGTTGGTCAGGTTGACCGTCACTTCCGGGTGCTTGAGCTGGAAGTCCTTCAGTCTTGGCAGCAGCCATTGCGTACCGAAGGTGGGGACCACGGCGAGCTCGATCACGTTGGTGCCTTGCTGACCCATCACCGACAGGGTGTCGCGCTCCACGGCGTCGAGTTGAGTGGCAACCCGACGGCTGTAGGAAAGACCCGCCTCCGTCAGCTTCACTCCGCGACGCGAGCGTCGGAAGAGTTCGACGCTGAGGAAATCCTCCAGGCTGGCAATCTGTCGGCAAATGGCGCCTTGAGTGAGGGAAAGTTCTTCGGCGGCCTTGGTAAAGCTCTCGTGACGGGCGGCGGCTTCGAAACTGATCAGGGCGGTGGTGCTGGGTATCTTGCGGCGCATGTACGTCAACCTCACTAATACATCGCTTAATTGGCATTTCGCGACGTTTCGGAGTGAGAAATTAGCACAACAGGATGCGAAATCCTCGTTTGCCGGGATGGCGAAGCGGGCCTAGGATCAATGCCACGTTAATTCACCCGATTTGCGAGGACTCACTCATGGGCGGTAAAGCTAGCTTCAACTGGATCGATCCACTGCTGCTGGATCAACAGCTGACTGAAGAAGAACGCATGATCCGCGACACTGCCGAGCAATTCGCCCAGCAGAGCCTCGCGCCACGTGTTCTCGAAGCCTTCCGCCATGAGAAGACTGATCCGGCGATCTTCCGTGAAATGGGTGAGGTCGGCCTGTTGGGTGCGACGATCCCCGAACAGTACGGTGGCAGCGGCCTCAACTACGTCAGCTACGGCCTGATTGCTCGTGAAGTCGAGCGTGTCGACTCTGGCTACCGTTCGATGATGAGTGTGCAGTCTTCGCTGGTGATGGTGCCGATCAACGAATTCGGTACTGAAGCGCAGAAACAGAAGTACTTGCCGAAACTGGCTTCCGGCGAGTGGATCGGCTGCTTCGGTCTGACCGAGCCGAACCACGGTTCCGATCCGGGTGCGATGATTACTCGTGCGCGCAAAGTCGAAGGTGGCTACAGCCTGACCGGCGCCAAGATGTGGATCACGAACAGTCCGATCGCCGATGTGTTTGTGGTTTGGGCCAAGGACGACGCTGGCGACATCCGTGGTTTCGTTCTGGAGAAAGGCTGGAAGGGCCTGAGCGCTCCGGCGATTCACGGAAAGGTCGGTCTGCGAGCCTCGATCACCGGCGAAATCGTCATGGACAATGTCTTTGTGCCGGAAGAGAACATCTTCCCGGACGTGCGTGGTTTGAAAGGTCCGTTCACCTGCCTCAACTCTGCACGTTATGGCATCTCCTGGGGTGCGCTGGGTGCGGCGGAATTCTGCTGGCACACCGCTCGCCAGTACACCCTGGATCGTCAACAGTTCGGTCGTCCGTTGGCCGCCACTCAGTTGATCCAGAAGAAGCTTGCGGACATGCAGACCGAAATCACCCTTGCACTGCAAGGCTGCTTGCGTCTGGGTCGCATGAAGGATGAAGGCACCGCAGCGGTTGAAATCACTTCGATCATGAAGCGCAACTCTTGCGGCAAGTCGCTGGATATCGCTCGCATGGCGCGTGACATGTTGGGCGGTAACGGGATCTCCGATGAGTTCGGGGTGGCCCGTCATCTGGTCAACCTGGAAGTGGTCAATACCTACGAAGGTACTCACGACGTTCACGCGCTGATCCTCGGTCGTGCGCAGACCGGCCTGCAGGCGTTCTATTAACAGGAGAGCGACCATGGGCGCGCTGTCGCATCTGCGGGTACTGGATTTATCGCGAGTGCTGGCCGGCCCATGGGCCGGGCAGATTCTTGCCGACCTTGGGGCGGAAGTGATCAAGGTCGAGCGCCCGGGTAATGGTGACGATACCCGCGCCTGGGGGCCGCCCTTCCTGAAAGACGCTTACGGCGAGAACACCAGCGAGGCGGCTTATTACCTGTCGGCCAATCGCAACAAGCAATCGGTGACGATCGACTTCACGCGTCCCGAAGGTCAGAAGCTGGTACGGGAGTTGGCCGCCAAGTCCGATATCCTCATCGAAAACTTCAAGGTGGGTGGTCTGGCCGCTTATGGCCTGGATTACGAGTCGCTGAAGGCGGTCAATCCGGATCTGATCTATTGCTCGATTACTGGTTTCGGTCAGACCGGACCGTATGCCAAGCGTGCGGGTTATGACTTCATGATTCAGGGACTGGGTGGGCTGATGAGCCTCACCGGGCGTCCTGAAGGTGATGAAGGCGCCGGTCCGGTGAAGGTGGGTGTGGCGCTCACGGATATTCTGACGGGGTTGTATTCGACCGTGGCGATTCTGGCCGCGCTGGCTCACCGCGATCATGACGGCGGTGGTCAGCATATCGATATGGCGCTGCTGGATGTTCAGGTGGCTTGTCTGGCTAACCAGGCGATGAATTATCTGACGACGGGCAATGCGCCAAAGCGGCTGGGGAATGCGCATCCGAATATCGTGCCGTACCAGGACTTTCCTACTGCTGATGGTGACTTCATTCTCACGGTGGGTAATGACGGGCAGTTCCGCAAGTTTGCCGAGGTAGCCGGGCAGCCGCAGTGGGCGGACGATCCGCGCTTTGCTACTAATAAGCTACGAGTGGCGAACCGGGCGGTGCTGATTCCGCTGATCCGTCAGGCAACAGTCTTCAAATCGACCGCCGAGTGGGTGTCTCAACTGGAGCAGGCGGGTGTGCCGTGTGGGCCGATCAATGATCTGTCACAGGTGTTCGAGGATCCGCAGGTTAAGTCCCGTGGGTTGGCGATCGAGCTGCCTCATGCTCTGGCAGGGATGGTGCCGCAGGTGGCGAGTCCGATTCGCTTGTCGCGGACTCCAGTTGAGTATCGACGTGCTCCTCCTCTATTAGGTGAGCATACGCTGGAGGTTTTGCAGCGAGTGCTGGGTCTGGAAGCCGGAGCGGTGGCGGCAATGAAGCAGGATGGAGTGCTTTGATGACTTCCTCTATATAGAAGGGGACTTCTATATAGAGGGCGTGGGGTGTTTTACGGTCTGTCCGCAAGTTATTGAAAGAAAAACGAAATTAAGTGTTGACGGCAGATTCTGGAGGTCTATAATTCGCCCCACTTCCGGCGCAGTCGAAACGGAAAACTCCTTGAGATTCAATGAGTTACACGGTTTTCGATAGCGGTTTGCTTCAGATCATCGAAGCCTGGAGGGAGTTGAAACTGCCGGTTTTTCTGGCGCTTTCAACGTTTCGATCTTCTCGGTCGAAAGCGGAGAAAAAGAGGTGTTGACAGCAGCGTGTAACGCTGTAGAATTCGCCTCCCGCTGACGAGAGATCGGAAGCGCAAGTGGTTGAAGTTGTTGAAGAAATCTTCGAAAACTTCTGAAAATAATCACTTGACAGCAAATGAGGCTGCTGTAGAATGCGCGCCTCGGTTGAGACGAAAGCTCTTAACCAACCGCTCTTTAACAACTGAATCAAGCAATTCGTGTGGGTGCTTGTGGAGTCAGACTGATAGTCAACAAGATTATCAGCATCACAAGTTACTCCGCGAGAAATCAAAGATGTAACCAACGATTGCTGAGCCAAGTTTAGGGTTTCTTAAAAACCCAAAGATGTTTGAACTGAAGAGTTTGATCATGGCTCAGATTGAACGCTGGCGGCAGGCCTAACACATGCAAGTCGAGCGGATGAAGGGAGCTTGCTCCCGGATTCAGCGGCGGACGGGTGAGTAATGCCTAGGAATCTGCCTGGTAGTGGGGGACAACGTTTCGAAAGGAACGCTAATACCGCATACGTCCTACGGGAGAAAGCAGGGGACCTTCGGGCCTTGCGCTATCAGATGAGCCTAGGTCGGATTAGCTAGTTGGTGAGGTAATGGCTCACCAAGGCGACGATCCGTAACTGGTCTGAGAGGATGATCAGTCACACTGGAACTGAGACACGGTCCAGACTCCTACGGGAGGCAGCAGTGGGGAATATTGGACAATGGGCGAAAGCCTGATCCAGCCATGCCGCGTGTGTGAAGAAGGTCTTCGGATTGTAAAGCACTTTAAGTTGGGAGGAAGGGTTGTAGATTAATACTCTGCAATTTTGACGTTACCGACAGAATAAGCACCGGCTAACTCTGTGCCAGCAGCCGCGGTAATACAGAGGGTGCAAGCGTTAATCGGAATTACTGGGCGTAAAGCGCGCGTAGGTGGTTCGTTAAGTTGGATGTGAAATCCCCGGGCTCAACCTGGGAACTGCATCCAAAACTGGCGAGCTAGAGTATGGTAGAGGGTGGTGGAATTTCCTGTGTAGCGGTGAAATGCGTAGATATAGGAAGGAACACCAGTGGCGAAGGCGACCACCTGGACTGATACTGACACTGAGGTGCGAAAGCGTGGGGAGCAAACAGGATTAGATACCCTGGTAGTCCACGCCGTAAACGATGTCAACTAGCCGTTGGGAGCCTTGAGCTCTTAGTGGCGCAGCTAACGCATTAAGTTGACCGCCTGGGGAGTACGGCCGCAAGGTTAAAACTCAAATGAATTGACGGGGGCCCGCACAAGCGGTGGAGCATGTGGTTTAATTCGAAGCAACGCGAAGAACCTTACCAGGCCTTGACATCCAATGAACTTTCCAGAGATGGATTGGTGCCTTCGGGAACATTGAGACAGGTGCTGCATGGCTGTCGTCAGCTCGTGTCGTGAGATGTTGGGTTAAGTCCCGTAACGAGCGCAACCCTTGTCCTTAGTTACCAGCACGTAATGGTGGGCACTCTAAGGAGACTGCCGGTGACAAACCGGAGGAAGGTGGGGATGACGTCAAGTCATCATGGCCCTTACGGCCTGGGCTACACACGTGCTACAATGGTCGGTACAAAGGGTTGCCAAGCCGCGAGGTGGAGCTAATCCCATAAAACCGATCGTAGTCCGGATCGCAGTCTGCAACTCGACTGCGTGAAGTCGGAATCGCTAGTAATCGCGAATCAGAATGTCGCGGTGAATACGTTCCCGGGCCTTGTACACACCGCCCGTCACACCATGGGAGTGGGTTGCACCAGAAGTAGCTAGTCTAACCTTCGGGAGGACGGTTACCACGGTGTGATTCATGACTGGGGTGAAGTCGTAACAAGGTAGCCGTAGGGGAACCTGCGGCTGGATCACCTCCTTAATCGACGACATCAGCTGCTCCATAAGTTCCCACACGAATTGCTTGATTCATTGAAGAAGACGATAGAAGCAGCCCGAAATTGGGTCTGTAGCTCAGTTGGTTAGAGCGCACCCCTGATAAGGGTGAGGTCGGCAGTTCGAATCTGCCCAGACCCACCAATTTTGTGTGGGAAACGCCTGTAGAAATACGGGGCCATAGCTCAGCTGGGAGAGCGCCTGCCTTGCACGCAGGAGGTCAGCGGTTCGATCCCGCTTGGCTCCACCACTACTGCTTCTGAAGTTTGAAAGCTTAGAAATGAGCATTCCATCGGTGTGATGATGAATGTTGATTTCTAGTCTTTGACTGGATCGTTCTTTAAAAATTTGGGTATGTGATAGAAAGATAGACTGAACGTTACTTTCACTGGTAACGGATCAGGCTAAGGTAAAATTTGTGAGTTCTCTTAATTGAGAAATTCGAATTTTCGGCGAATGTCGTCTTCACAGTATAACCAGGTTGCTTGGGGTTATATGGTCAAGTGAAGAAGCGCATACGGTGGATGCCTTGGCAGTCAGAGGCGATGAAAGACGTGGTAGCCTGCGAAAAGCTTCGGGGAGTCGGCAAACAGACTTTGATCCGGAGATGTCTGAATGGGGGAACCCAGCCATCACAAGATGGTTATCTTGTACTGAATACATAGGTGCAAGAGGCGAACCAGGGGAACTGAAACATCTAAGTACCCTGAGGAAAAGAAATCAACCGAGATTCCCTTAGTAGTGGCGAGCGAACGGGGACTAGCCCTTAAGTGGCTTTGAGATTAGCGGAACGCTCTGGAAAGTGCGGCCATAGTGGGTGATAGCCCTGTACGCGAAAGTCTCTTAGTCATGAAATCGAGTAGGACGGAGCACGAGAAACTTTGTCTGAATATGGGGGGACCATCCTCCAAGGCTAAATACTACTGACTGACCGATAGTGAACTAGTACCGTGAGGGAAAGGCGAAAAGAACCCCGGAGAGGGGAGTGAAATAGATCCTGAAACCGTATGCGTACAAGCAGTGGGAGCAGACTTTGTTCTGTGACTGCGTACCTTTTGTATAATGGGTCAGCGACTTATTTTCAGTGGCGAGCTTAACCGAATAGGGGAGGCGTAGCGAAAGCGAGTCTTAATAGGGCGTCTAGTCGCTGGGAATAGACCCGAAACCGGGCGATCTATCCATGGGCAGGTTGAAGGTTAGGTAACACTGACTGGAGGACCGAACCGACTACCGTTGAAAAGTTAGCGGATGACCTGTGGATCGGAGTGAAAGGCTAATCAAGCTCGGAGATAGCTGGTTCTCCTCGAAAGCTATTTAGGTAGCGCCTCATGTATCACTGTAGGGGGTAGAGCACTGTTTCGGCTAGGGGGTCATCCCGACTTACCAAACCGATGCAAACTCCGAATACCTACAAGTGCCGAGCATGGGAGACACACGGCGGGTGCTAACGTCCGTCGTGAAAAGGGAAACAACCCAGACCGTCAGCTAAGGTCCCAAAGTTATGGTTAAGTGGGAAACGATGTGGGAAGGCTTAGACAGCTAGGAGGTTGGCTTAGAAGCAGCCACCCTTTAAAGAAAGCGTAATAGCTCACTAGTCGAGTCGGCCTGCGCGGAAGATGTAACGGGGCTCAAACCATACACCGAAGCTACGGGTATCACGTAAGTGATGCGGTAGAGGAGCGTTCTGTAAGCCTGTGAAGGTGAGTTGAGAAGCTTGCTGGAGGTATCAGAAGTGCGAATGCTGACATGAGTAACGACAATGGGTGTGAAAAACACCCACGCCGAAAGACCAAGGTTTCCTGCGCAACGTTAATCGACGCAGGGTTAGTCGGTCCCTAAGGCGAGGCTGAAAAGCGTAGTCGATGGAAAACAGGTTAATATTCCTGTACTTCTGGTTATTGCGATGGAGGGACGGAGAAGGCTAGGCCAGCTTGGCGTTGGTTGTCCAAGTTTAAGGTGGTAGGCTGAGATCTTAGGTAAATCCGGGATCTTAAGGCCGAGAGCTGATGACGAGTGTTCTTTTAGAACACGAAGTGGTTGATGCCATGCTTCCAAGAAAAGCTTCTAAGCTTCAGATAACCAGGAACCGTACCCCAAACCGACACAGGTGGTTGGGTAGAGAATACCAAGGCGCTTGAGAGAACTCGGGTGAAGGAACTAGGCAAAATGGCACCGTAACTTCGGGAGAAGGTGCGCCGGTGAGGGTGAAGGACTTGCTCCGTAAGCTCATGCCGGTCGAAGATACCAGGCCGCTGCGACTGTTTATTAAAAACACAGCACTCTGCAAACACGAAAGTGGACGTATAGGGTGTGACGCCTGCCCGGTGCCGGAAGGTTAATTGATGGGGTTAGCTAACGCGAAGCTCTTGATCGAAGCCCCGGTAAACGGCGGCCGTAACTATAACGGTCCTAAGGTAGCGAAATTCCTTGTCGGGTAAGTTCCGACCTGCACGAATGGCGTAACGATGGCGGCGCTGTCTCCACCCGAGACTCAGTGAAATTGAAATCGCTGTGAAGATGCAGTGTATCCGCGGCTAGACGGAAAGACCCCGTGAACCTTTACTATAGCTTTGCACTGGACTTTGAATTTGCTTGTGTAGGATAGGTGGGAGGCTTTGAAGCGTGGACGCCAGTTCGCGTGGAGCCATCCTTGAAATACCACCCTGGCAACTTTGAGGTTCTAACTCAGGTCCGTTATCCGGATCGAGGACAGTGTATGGTGGGTAGTTTGACTGGGGCGGTCTCCTCCTAAAGAGTAACGGAGGAGTACGAAGGTGCGCTCAGACCGGTCGGAAATCGGTCGTAGAGTATAAAGGCAAAAGCGCGCTTGACTGCGAGACAGACACGTCGAGCAGGTACGAAAGTAGGTCTTAGTGATCCGGTGGTTCTGTATGGAAGGGCCATCGCTCAACGGATAAAAGGTACTCCGGGGATAACAGGCTGATACCGCCCAAGAGTTCATATCGACGGCGGTGTTTGGCACCTCGATGTCGGCTCATCACATCCTGGGGCTGAAGCCGGTCCCAAGGGTATGGCTGTTCGCCATTTAAAGTGGTACGCGAGCTGGGTTTAGAACGTCGTGAGACAGTTCGGTCCCTATCTGCCGTGGACGTTTGAGATTTGAGAGGGGCTGCTCCTAGTACGAGAGGACCGGAGTGGACGAACCTCTGGTGTTCCGGTTGTCACGCCAGTGGCATTGCCGGGTAGCTATGTTCGGAAAAGATAACCGCTGAAAGCATCTAAGCGGGAAACTTGCCTCAAGATGAGATCTCACTGGAACCTTGAGTTCCCTGAAGGGCCGTCGAAGACTACGACGTTGATAGGTTGGGTGTGTAAGCGCTGTGAGGCGTTGAGCTAACCAATACTAATTGCCCGTGAGGCTTGACCATATAACACCCAAGCAATTTGCGTCGGCTCTCTAAACCAGAGCAACCAGATTGCGGTGTGTGAAGACGCAATGAACCGAAAGTTCGACGCTCACAAAGCACCGAAAACTATCCCATACCCAATTTGCTGAAGCGAGGCCGTCAGGTCACGAGTCAGTACCCGAATTTCTTGACGACCATAGAGCGTTGGAACCACCTGATCCCATCCCGAACTCAGAAGTGAAACGATGCATCGCCGATGGTAGTGTGGGGTTTCCCCATGTGAGAGTAGGTCATCGTCAAGATTAAATTCCGAAACCCCAATTGCGAAAGCAGTTGGGGTTTTGTTTTAGTAGAAGTCACCGTTTTTTGCCGGAACGTTACTGTGGTAACGGGCTGGTCACAGAATTTCTTGACGACCATAGAGCGTTGGAACCACCTGATCCCATCCCGAACTCAGAAGTGAAACGATGCATCGCCGATGGTAGTGTGGGGTTTCCCCATGTGAGAGTAGGTCATCGTCAAGATTGAATTCCGAAACCCCTGTCTGCTAACGCAGACAGGGGTTTTGTCGTTTCAGTGCCCACGAAAGTCCGATCTTCAGACCGCTCTGCGTGCCTTGCTGCTCCGACGAGCCTGCCACTTGCGCCACCAGATGTAGACGCCGGTCCCCGACAATCCTGCAATCAGAACGCCCAATACCGCGATCATCACTTGCCCGGTGAAGCCTATGATCCGTCCCCCATGTATCGGCAACTGCAACCGATAAAACCGCTCTCCCAACGTCCCTTCTCCTGCAATCTCCTGCCCCAATAATCGCCCGTCCGTACCGTGGAAGAACAACCAGGATTTGCCGTGGGCCTCAGTGTCATGCTGTCCGAACCCCGCGCCGTAGAAGTTGTACTCAAAGCTGTAATACAACTCGCCGATTGCCGCTGTCAGCCCCAACCTTTTCCCTTCCTGCAGTGCCCTTTCATATGCCTGTTGATAACTCAATCGAGTAATCCCCAACTTTTCGGCAGGCATTCGCCCTCGAGCCTCATACACGCTCGGTTCAATCGAAGAGAACAACGACACCACCGGTTTGAAGACCTGGCTCGGGAGGTTCATCGCCACGCTACTGACGGCTATCGGCAGCAATAACAACCACAGCCACAAGCCCCCGGCCCTGTGCAGATCAAAGTTGAGTCGATAGGCATGCCTGCCCTTGATCTTCCAGGCGTCAGGCCACTTCTTCCAGAACGGTTTACCTCGAGGCAAAGTCAGCCAGAGAGCGATGAAGCAATCGATCAACCAGGCGATGGCCACCAACCCCATCAACAGCAAACCCCAGTTACCGGGCAGTGTCAGGTTGTAGTGGAACTCGAGAATGAAAGGAACGAAGTTCTCACGCTGGAAACAGCACTCACCCCAGTAACGCTGGCCTTTCTGCTCGCCACTGACCGGGTCGAGGTAGAACACCTGATTGCGTTCTTCGAACGGTTCGCCCGTCGCCGGATCGTTGCGCGGAACCGCCGCCAGCAATGCCGTGTGGCCTGCCTCGTTCGGATACTCCATGTACCAGACCTGCAACTTCGGATGTAACGATTGCACCGCATCCACCAGTTCGCCTGGCGGTAGGCGCTCTCCCTCGGCCGATGCCGCGTAGAACTCCGGGTTCAACCACTCATCCAGCTCATGATTGAACGCCAGAATGCTCCCGGTAATCCCCGCCAGCAGCAGAAAAACCGCCGTGGCCAACCCGATATACCGGTGCAATAAAACCAGAAACGAACGCATGAAAATTTCCCCCACAGATGCGACAAAGCCAGCCCCTGAAATCAGGAGCTGGCTTTTTTATGCACAAGACAAAGGCTTAGAACTGGTAACTGACCGTAGCGGCGACATTGCGCTCTTCGCCCATGTAGCAGAAGTCGAGACTGGCGCAGGAGGCTACATAGGATTCATTGGTCAGATTGTTCGCATTCAGGCGTACGTCGATACCCTTCAAACCGACCTTGCCGAGGTCATAGCCAATCGATGCGTCGAACAATGTGTAGGACGGCACCTTCATGGTGTTCTCTGCATCCGCCCAGCTGTAGCCGACATAACGCACACCACCGCCCAATCGCAGCCCATCAAGCGCCGCACTGTCGAACTTGTAGTCCGCCCACAGCGAGGCCATGTGCCGCGGCGCCTGGGTTGGCGAGTTGCCTTTGTTCTCGATCACGTTTGTCGGGGTGCTCAAGGTGCTGGTCATCGACTTCGAGTACTCGATGTCAGTGAAGGTGTAGCTGCCGAGGACTTTCAGGTTATCGGTCAACTGCATGTGCGCTTCCAGTTCCAGACCCTGAGAGCGGACAGCGCCTACAGCGCGATAGAAGTTTTCCTGCGGCAGTTTGGTTGCCAGGTTCTTCTGGTCGATGCCGAACAAGGAAGCGGTGAACAGATCGTCCGTCCCCGGTGGCTGATACTTCAGGCCCATTTCCCACTGCGTTCCATCGGTCGGTGCAAGAGGATTGCCGGCACTGTCCGCGTAGGAGTTCGGGTTGAACGACTCGGAATAGCTGACGTACGGCGCGAGGCCGTTATCGAACAGATACAGCGCGCCGGCACGGCCTGTGAGCTTGGTGCGTCGATCATTGATCTCGGTGCCGACCGGACGGCCCGCTTCGGCAATACGGTTTTCGTCGGAGGTTTCTACCCAATCCTGGCGCAGTCCCAGCGAGAAGCGCCACTTGTCCATCTCGATCAAGTCTTGCAGGTAAACGCCGGTCTGCTCCAGGCGCCGCAGGTAGCTCGTCTCGCCGTAAGGCGTGATAGCGGAATTGCCATACACCGGGTTGAACGCATTGATCGGCGCCAGGCCGCCACTGGTCCAGTCGACCACGGTTTTGCGCCGCTGATAATCCGCCCCCATCAGCACCGTGTGCCTGGTCGCGCCGGTGAAGAATTCGGCCTGAAGCATGTTGTCGACGATGAACGCGTGCAGACGCTCGTCACCTGCGGTGTAGTAGCGATTCAGTTCGTTGCCGGTCGGCGACGTCCAGCCATAGGCGTACACCTGATCCATGTTCACTTTGGAGTCGAGGTAGCGGAAGTTCTGCCGCGCGGTGAAGACATCGTTGAATCGATGTTCGAACTGGTAACCGAACGACTGCTGATCACGGGAGTAACCATCGATGCCCGGCTCGCCTTCGAAGAAGTGCGGTGAGATGCGGTTGCCGTTGCGCTGATGAATCGTGCCGTCGGCCGGCACGCCGCCGTGGTAGCCGCCATCCGGGTCATGTTGCAGATACGCTTGCAGCGTCAGCGATGTGTCCTCGCTGAAATCGATGCTGACCGTTGGCGCGAGGGCGAAGCGCTTTTCCTTGTTGTGGTCGAATTGCGTGTCGGACTGATCCGTCAAACCGGTCAGACGATAGGCGATACGCTTGTCGTCATCGACCGGGCCACTGAAGTCAAAACCGACGCCGCGCTGGCCTTGAGTGCCAACGGTGGCTTGAACCTGGTGATAGGCCTCGTACAGCGGCTTCTTGCTGGTCAGCGCCACCAGCCCGCCCGGCGAGCTACGACCGTACAACACAGAAGACGGGCCTTTGAGAATATCCACGCGCTCGAGGAAATACGGATCGACCTGCATGGTGCTGTAGGTGCCGCTGTCACCCATGGACTTGAGGCCGTCGAGGTAGATGTTGTCCACCGAACCGTCGTTGAAACCGCGCATCGCCACGTAGTCGTAGCGGTGCGTGGCACCGTAAGGGTTGGTCAGCACGCCGGAGGTGTAACGCATGGCCTGGGATACGGTTTGCGAGCCCTGGTCATCCATTTGCTCGCGGGTGACCACGGACACGCTTTGCGAGGTTTCCAGCAGCGCGGTACTGGTTTTGGTGGCGATCTGGCTGTGCGTCGCATTATAGCCATCCATGCTGCCCAGCGCGTTGCCGAGGGCGAAGCCTTTGATGTCGGTGGTCGGCAGGGCCAGCGCTTCGGTTTCTGCAACGGAGCGCAACACATAGCTACTGCCGTCCTGGCTGACCGCCTCCAGGCCCGAGCCGCCGAGCAAGTGGCTCAGGGCCTGATCGGTCGAATACTCGCCCTGCACACCCGGTGACTGCCGGCCCTGGGTCTGCTGTGGCGTCATCGACAACGTGATGCCCGCCTGACGCGCGAACTGGTTGAGCGCATCGCCCAGTGGTCCGGCGGCGATGTTGTAGCGGTGGCTGCCGACCTCACTGGCGCTCGCCGCGACGCTCAGGTTCGGCAGCAGTCCAACGCCCAGTGCCGTGGATAACAACGCGGCCCGAACAGCGCGGTGCAGCAGGCCCGATTCGACAGTGAAATTCAGAGGGTTCTTACAGGTAACGCGCGCAGTCATTGTAGGTTTCCGTAGGCAGTCGCGAAGGCTGAGTTGAAGTGCTTACTGACTAAGCCGGACTTGCCACGAAAACCCGCCAAAATAATTTCAGGCCACAGACTCCAGCGTCACCCACCAACGGGTGCGATAGCGCAATTGCACCGGCAGGGTCTGCGGCAGGATCGCCAGCAGCTTGTCGGTGTCCTCAAGACGGAACACGCCGGACAGGCGCAAATCCGCAATGTCCGACGCACAGCTCAGAAAACCCTGACGATACCGGCCGACTTCGCCGATGAAGTCGCCCAGCCGCATGTTGCGCGTCACGATCAGTCCGTCGACCCAGGCGCCAGCGTCCATGTCCAACGGTGGCGCCGGTCGAACTCGATGGTGATCGATCAGATAGCTCTGACCGGCGATTGCCTCGGTCGAGTTGCCTGCGGATTGAATCGCGACCCGGCCACTGGTGACGCTCAGGCGCGTGCATCCATCTTCCTGGCGCAGAAGGAATCGTGCCTTGAACGGCTCGTAGCTGCCATGACGGCTCTGCACCTGCAGCGGTCGGTCAAACGTTGCACCTTCATCGGCGCCGCCGCAGGTGACGATGATTTCGCCACGGGTCAATTTGATCAGCCGTTGCTGCGCGGTGTAATCGAGATCCACGCTGCTGGCGGTGTTGAGTTCGATCCGTGTGCCGTCCGGCAACTGGAAACCACGGCGTTCGCCGGTGGCGGTGGTGTAGTCGGCGCTCCACTGTTGCCAGACGGACGTGTCCTTGGCCAGCCATCCCGCCGAACCCATCAGCAGCGCGCCGGACAACAGCTTCAATGCCTGACGTCGGCCCAGACCCTGTGCACTGTTTTCCAGCGTATTGAACGCCACCTGCGCACCGGGCACGGCGCTCAGATTGTGGGTCAGTTCGGCTTGCAGAGACTGCACCCGTTGCCAGGCCAGTTCGTGATCATGGTGCTCGGCGCGCCATTGTTCGCACTGGCGATTCAGGCGCGGATTGCCATGGTTGTTGCGCAGACGCAGGAGCCAGTGAATGGCCTGTCGTACGACCTGCTGCGGCGGCTCGGCGCGTCGGCCAAGCGAGAGGTTATCCACCGGCATCAGTTTTCGTACCGCAGTACGTAGCAGTGATACAGCGCATCGGCGACGTAGCGTTCCACCGAGCGCAAGGACAGGCCCATCTGCTCGGCAATCTGCTTGTGGGTCAAACCTTCGCACTGCGCCAGCAGAAACGCCTGACGCACTTTCGGTTTAAGTCCTTCAAGCATGCGGGCAATGCTTTCCAGCAGTTCGATCACCAGTGCGCGGGCTTCGGCACTGGGTCTCTCGGCTTCGGGCAAGTGGGCGATGGTTTCCAGGTAGGCGCGTTCGATTTCTTCGCGTCGCCAATGGTCGATGACCAAACCGCGAGCGATGGTGCGCAAAAACGCACGGGGCGCCTTGAGTTCGAGACGTTCGGTGCGCTGCAGCAGGCGCACGAAGGTGTCCTGGGCCAGATCCGCCGCATCGGCGGCATTGCCCAGCCTCGCACGCAACCAGCCGTTGAGCCAGCCGTGATGACGACTGTAAAGCGCCTGTACTGCCAACTCAGGTGATGACATGAACGCGACAGCCTGAACGTCACAAATGATAATTAGTCGCATTGTCATCAAGGGGTGGAGAATTTGCAACCGGCGCTGCAAAACAGCCATTAAAAAATGACAGGCGAACGCACTGGCACACCGCCCGGCGGGAATCTGGCAGAAATGCCGTCCATTTCCTACAAAGCGTTAAGTTTTCTCCGAATCGTGCCGACAGACTGGGGAGACATGCGTGCACCAAAGTAGAGCAGCCGTCAGAACGCTGCCTGCGCTGTACATGGAATGTTGCATCCGGAACGCATCCCCACTTTTGGCATAAGAAGTCCCATGAAATGAATCTCAAGTTCAGCCATAAAATCCTGTTGGCCGCCTCGGGCGTCGTGGTCCTGGCGTTCGCGCTGTTCACTTTGTACAACGACTATCTGCAGCGAAACACCATTCGTCAGAACCTGCAGTCCTCCGTCCAGCAGGCCGGCGACCTGACCGCCAGCAGTGTGCAGAACTGGATGAGCGGGCGGATTCTGGTCCTGGAAAACCTCGCGCAGAACGTTGCTCACCAGGGCAAGAACGCCGATTTCCCGGGGCTGGTCGATCAACCGGCCTTCACCTCGAATTTCCAGTTCACCTACGTCGGCCAGGCCAACGGTGTATTCACCCAGCGCCCTGACGCGAAGATGCCGGATGGCTACGACCCGCGTCAGCGTCCCTGGTACAAACAGGCCGTGGCTGCTGACCAGACCATGCTGACCCCGCCGTACATGGCCGCCGTTGGCGGTCTGGTGGTGACCATCGCCATGCCGGTGAAAAAGAATGGCGAGCTGCTCGGTGTGGTGGGCGGTGACCTGAGTCTGGAAACCCTGGTGAAGATCATCAACTCGGTGGACTTCGGTGGCCTGGGCCACGCGTTCCTGGTCAGCGGTGACGGTCAGGTGATCGTCAGCCCGGACAAAGATCAGGTGATGAAGAACCTCAAGGACATTTACCCGAACGCCGGTGTGCGCATCGAGAAGGGCAACCAGAACGTGGTGCTCAACGGCCAGGAACGCATCCTGTCGTTCACCCCGGTCGCCGGTCTGCCGAATGCCCAGTGGTACATCGGTCTGTCGATCGATCGCGACAAGGCCTACGCCGCACTCAGCCAGTTCCGTACTTCGGCTCTGATCGCGATGTTCGTCGCAGTGGGCGCGATTGCGGTGTTCCTGAGCCTGTTGATCACCGTGCTGATGCGTCCGCTGATCACCATGGGCCGTGCGATGCAGGACATCGCTCAGGGTGAAGGTGACCTGACTCGCCGTCTGGTAGTGGAAAGCAAAGACGAGTTCGGTGAGCTGGGCAGTTCGTTCAACCAGTTCGTGGAGCGGATTCACGCGTCGATTTCCGAAGTGTCTTCTGCGACTCGCCACGTACACGACCTGTCGCAACGGGTGATGGCATCGTCCAACGCCTCGATCATCGGTTCCGACGAGCAAAGCGCACGCACCAACAGCGTGGCCGCCGCGATCAATCAGTTGGGTGCCGCCACCCAGGAAATCGCCCGCAACGCCGCCGATGCTTCGCAACACGCCAGCGGCGCCAGCGAGCAGGCCGATGACGGTCGTCAGGTGGTCGAGCAGACGATTCAGGCCATGACCGAGCTGTCGCAGAAGATCAGCCTGTCGTGCACCCAGATCGAAACCCTGAATGCGAGCACCGACAACATCGGCCACATTCTCGACGTGATCAAAGGCATCTCTCAGCAGACCAACCTGCTGGCGCTCAACGCGGCCATCGAAGCGGCTCGTGCCGGTGAGGCCGGACGCGGTTTCGCGGTGGTGGCGGACGAGGTGCGCAACCTCGCTCACCGCACCCAGGAATCGGCGGAAGAAATCCACAAGATGATCACCTCGCTGCAGGTCGGCTCCCGCGAAGCGGTGGCCACCATGAACGCCAGTCAGGCGTCCAGCGAAGAGAGCGTTGAAGTGGCGAACCAGGCCGGTCTGCGTCTGGTCAGCGTGACCCAGCGCATCGGCGAAATCGACGGCATGAACCAGTCGGTGGCCGCCGCTACCGAGGAGCAGACTGCGGTGGTGGAAACCCTCAATGTCGACGTCAACCAGATCAACCTGCTGAACCAGCAGAGCGTGGCCAACCTCAATGAAACGTTGAAGGATTGCGATGCGTTGTCGCAACAGGCCAACCGTTTGAAACAGCTGGTCGACAGCTTCAAGATCTGATCGCTCGCGGTCAAAGCCCGCTGCGGAGCGATCCGCAGCGGGCTTTTTCATGCCTTACACAAACAGCTTCAGCACATTGCCCATCGCATCATCGGCAAACCCCTGCACGAAATCCTTGAACCCCGGCAGCGCCTCGGGGCCGCCGGAGGCGGGTTCGGCAATGATCGTCCAGGTCGCCCGCGACTTGCCCGCGCCCAGCGATTCCACATTCATCGCCGCCCACAGGTTGGCCACGCCCAGCGTGTTGTAGATCGTGGTCCAGGTCATGCTCAGCGCCTGGTCGTCCCGGGAGTTGAGTTGCTCGACCACCACGTTGCCATCCTTGAAGAACTTCTTGCGCAGCGAAGACACGCCTTCGCCGGTCATTTCGATGTGCGACAGGGCCGGGATGAAACGGTCGAAACCGTCGAATTGGCCGACCACCGCCCACACTTGTCTGGCGTCCACCGGCACTTCCACCGAAGACACGACGTGGCAGCCGTGAGGGTTTTTGATCAGGGTGTCGGGTTGAAGATTGCTCATGGTGTTGCTCCTTGGTTGATGAGTCAGATGAAGTTGATTTCTTTCAGGTAGTCGCAGCCGCGACGCAGCAGCGCCGGGGATTTTTCCGGGTAGTGCGCGCCCATCTGCTGCACGCCGGCCTGGGCGTTGGCGTGGCCGATCAGGGAGATGTCGCCGATGTCTTCCTCGAAGCCGTTGAGGTAGAAACCGAGCACGCCGAACAGCGCGTTGTCGGCGTCGACCCGGCCCAGTTGCTGTTGCCAGTCGGCGACGCTGACCAGTGAAAACTCGCTGCCGGTTTCGCGGAATGACGCGACGTAGGCATCCCAGCTCAGAGGCTCCGGGTTGTGCAGGTTGAACACCGCCCGTTCGGGCGAATAACGGCTGGCGTGGAAGGCGATGAAACGGGCGAGAAAGTCCACCGGCATCAGGTCGAAGTTCAGCGCGAAGGCCGGGACCTGGCCGAGTTGGATCGAGCCCTTGAGCATCAGCATCAAACGGTTCTTGTGCGGCTGGCAGACGCCGCTGAGGCTGTTGAAACTGATGTTGCCGGGCCGGTACAGATTGACCCGCACCCCGCGCTCCCGGGCCCGTTCGAGGAGGCGTTCGCCGACCCATTTCGACAGGTTGTAGCCGTTGCGGATGTAGATCGGCGGCGTCGGTGCGGCGGGCAGCTCCAGCACCCGGCCCGCGTCGTCGACGGTGCTGGAGGCCGACAGCGTCGAGACGAAGTTGAACACCTTCTTGCTGCGCCCTTCGCACAGGCGCAGGAGTTCGAAAATCGGCTCGACGTTGTCCGCCGCCAACGACTCGTAATCGAGGACGTGATTGACGTTGGCGGCGTTGTGCACCAACGCGCCGAACTCGCGATCCAGTCGCACGAAGTCGTCATTGGCCAGACCCAGTTGCGGCTGGGTGATGTCCGCCGAATAGACCCGCACCCGACTCAGGTCCAGATGCTCCAGCCGGTTCTCTCGCAACGAATGGGCAAAGCGCTGCGCCGCGGTTTGTCCGCCGCCATCGCGCACCAGGCACGCCACCTCGCTGGCGCCCCAACCCAGCAACGCCTCGACGATGTGCACGCCGACAAAACTGTTGGCGCCGGTGACAATCACCTTGTGCACATCGCCCATGCGGCTGATCGGCAACGGCTCGATATCCAGCGCTCGCTCGGCGTCGGCCATTGCCTGTGCGCTGAGTACCGCGCTGTCGTCGGTGCCGCGCACCAGCGTGGCGAGCTTGGCGATGGTTGGCAGTTCGATGAAGCGGTTGATCGAAATGCTGCGACCGAATTCCTCCCGCAGACGCAGGAGCATGCGCGACAGCAGAATCGAGTGACCGCCGAGATTGAAGAAGCTTTCGTCGGTGGAAATGTCGCTGGTCGGCAACTCCAGCAACTCGCCCCAGATCTCCAGCAGCAGCGCTTCGTCGGCGTTGGCCGGCAGGCATTTCGGGCCGCTGTCCTGCACGCTTACCGGCAGTTCCAGCAAGGCTTTTCGGTCGACTTTGCCGTTGGCGGCGAACGGCATGTTCGGCAGCTCCGTCCACGCCACCGGTTGCATGTAGTCGGGCAAAAACTGCTGGGCATGTGCCTTCAGCGCATCGCGGGCGGCATCCGATTGCGGCTGCGCGAAGAACGCCAGAATCCGCCTTTGACTGTCGATCACCACGGCGATCTGCCGATACAACTGGCTCTCGCGCAGGCAACGCTCGATCTCTTCCGGCTCGACCCGGAAGCCGCGGATCTTCACCTGATTGTCGCGGCGTCCGCACAGCTCGATGCCGTCTTCGCCCCACTTGGCCATGTCGCCGCTGCGGTAGGCGCGCAGACGCTGACCGTCCGGCAGCTCCAGATGCAGATAGCGCTCCGCCGTCTGCTGGGGATTGTTCAGGTAACCCAGGCACACGCCCGGGCCGACGATGAACAATTCGCCCACCGTTTGCTCCGGCACCGGTTGCAGATCGTCATCGAGGATCAGCACCTGACTGTTGGCAATCGGCCCGCCGAGGGTGCGATTGCTGTCGCCCGGTTGCAGCTGTCGTGCGGTGATCAACACCGTGGCTTCGGTGGGACCGTAGAGGTTGTGCAACTTGCCCTGGCGCGTCAGTTGCTCGATCACGAACGGCTCGCAGACATCACCGCCGGTCATGATCTGCCCGACGCTTTGCAGTTGCTCCAGCGGCAGGATGCTCAGCAGCGCCGGCGGCAGGAACGCGTGGGTCAGTTGCCGACGGCGGATCAGCGCCACCAGTTGCAGCGGATCACGGCGCTGGTTGTCGTCGGGCACCACCAGTTCCGCGCCTTCGAGCAGGGTCGGGAAGATGTCGATCAGCGACGAGTCAAAGCTCAGCGACGAGAACTGCAGTACCCGACTCTCTGCCCGCAACTGCACATAGTCGGCGTACCACGCGGTGAAGTGCGCGAGGTTCGCCTGAGTCAGCAGTACACCCTTCGGATGCCCGGTGGTGCCAGAGGTGTAGAGCGCCATGCACGGAGCATCGAGCTCGGGCCGACGACGCATCAACGGTTGCGACAGATCGACGTCAGTGCGGTCGATGCGACAGACATCCAGCCCTGGCATCGAACCGCTCAGCGGGTGTTCGCCATCGTGCAGCAACAGCACCGCCCCGGCGTTTTCCAGGATGTACTGCTGGCGTTGAAGCGGATGGCTGGGTTCCAGTGGCAGATACACCGCGCCGCTGCCAAGAATCGCCAGAATCGAAGCAAACAGCGCATCGCATTTCGGCAGGCAAATCCCTACCACCCACGGTTGCGGCTGTGTCTCCAGCATGGCCAGCAAACGTTGCTGGATCGCCCGGCTGTGATCATGCAACTGGCGGTAGCTGATCGACTGCTCGGCGAGGTGCAGCGCCGGGCGCTTCGCATGCTCGATCAGGCTCTGTTGCAACCGCTCGATCACCGGGATCTGCGCCTGTTGCAACAAGGCCGGGTTGGCCGTGGCATTGAAGCGATGCACATACGCCAGGCTGTCGAGAAACAGCAGGTTTTCCACCTGCTCGAAGTCCGGCGCACGGGCCGTCGTCGCCTGCTGGAAATACTCGGCATCGCGGGAGAAGCGACTGACCAGCAGCGCCACTTCGTCCACCACCTGCGCCAGTGTTCGCTGGCGCAGGGCCTGACCGTTACCGGACGGTTCGTCGGCGATGGGCACGCGGCTCAGCAGTGTCGTGTTGCAGAGGCATAGCAGATCGAGAACCGGCAGTCCGCCGATGCCCGTTGCACCGATGCCCAAGCGCAAGTTCAGGTGCGGTGTCGTGCCGTAATCCTGCGGCGCAAGACTGCCGTCATCGATCACCAGATCCACCGACGGAGCAAACGCCGTCAGCAATGAATGACCGTGTTGTTCGAGCTCCTGCGCCAGGTCGGTCAAGGCCTGGCTGCGGCCCTTCAGCAAAATGTCGAGACGTCTCATGTCAGCCTCCTTGTCAAACCAGGTAGTCGCGCAGGGCGTGCCGTACGCACGGTGTGTCGAGCAGTGAGCTGTTGTGGAAAAAACGCACGATGTTGCCCACCAGCGGGTGGTGGCGATTGATCGGGAAGGCCAGCCCGGCCATCTCGTCTTTCAGGGCGCGGCGGGTGGCATCGTTGACCGGCAAGGCATCGATCAGGCGCAGGTCGAAAGATTTCTGGATGTCATTGGTCAGGTAGTGGCCGATGAACACCGGCAGGATCTGCGCAATACATTCACGATCCGTATCGCTCGCGGTGTGCCAGTAGATGCGCACCATCCGCGCCCAGAAACTCGAGTGCCGACCCTCGTCCAGCAGATGGTCAGCCATCAGGCCCTTGATCGACGGCTTGACCGTGTCGTCCCGGGCGAACGCCGCGACATCGCCAGTCACAGTGTTCTCGGCGATGGCCACGCAGATCAGCTCCACGGCGCTGCGCAGGTGTTCCGGGGCCAGTTCGACGGCGGCCGGAATTGCCCGGCTCAGTTCGATTTCATCCGGCAACTCGATGGGCTCGATACCGGTCAGGGCCACGGTCTGCTGCATGAAATCCATCGCCACCAGCGCGTGGTAATCCTCATCCACGACGACGGTCATGGCGTCGTAACGACAGGCGAACGGGAACGCCAAGGCGAAGCGGTTCTTGGCGATGCTGCGGGCGGTCTTGTCGACGATCTCGGTTTCGAAAATCACCACGTCGTTGATGAATTTGTACAGCGTCTGCACCAGGGCGAAATCACGCTGTTCCGGGCATTCGCGCAGGAAGGTTTCGCTGAGCACCAACGGCTGGCGGCTGAGCGGATAGATCAGCCGCGCGTCGTCCTCCAGCACACGACGCGGCCGGGTGCGAATGGTCGCGCGGCTTTCCCAGGCATCGGCGAAAGACTGGTAGTCGGCGGCGTTCATTGGGCCACCTCCGCCAGCGGTTCACGCATGCTCAGGCGCAGGCCGTCCCACAGGGCGATGCGGCTTTCCACGGCGGCGATGGCGCTGGCGTAAACCTCGGCTTCGCGCTGTGGATCGCCATCGACCAGACGGTCCAGCAGTTGCTCGGCGGCCGGGCCGTGGTCTTCGGAGTCGACCTCGATGTGTCGCGCCAGGTAGTAACGGAAGGTCGGCGCCTGTTCGACGCCAATGCCCCAGGCATCGAGCATGCGCTGGAACATGGTTGGGATCACGCTCTCGCGACCGTGCAGGAAGGCGGCGGCCACGCTGTGCCCCGGCGCATGCAGTGCGGTTTGCAGCGTGTCACGCACGAACTGCGCAGCGGCCGGATCGACCTCGACGCTTTGCAGGGCGACGTCGTAACTCACGCCTTCCTGCTGCAGCATCACGAAGCGCTCCACCGCTGTCGTGTCCGCGCCGACTTCGCGCATCGCATCAAGGTACAGTTCGAAGTGACTGTAATGCCCGTGTGACAGCCGATCGTCCGATTCTTCCCCGAGCACGATTTCGTTGATCAGTCTGGCTGCATGCGGATCGCGCGGCGGCAACCACGGCAGACGAGTGCAAGTCAGTTCCTGCTGCAGGCGTTTGGTCAGTGACATGAAGTCCCAGACAGCAAATACATGGGACTCCATGAACCGGCGCAATGTCGCCAAAGAATCGATTTCGGAGAAGATCGGATGAACGCTGAGTTCGGCTTTCTTTAGTGTAAGTTGCTCTTTGGTTGGCATGGTTGCGAGACTCTGGCTAATAGGGAATAGGGACTGCTCAATCAATCGCTAATAACGTTGAACAAGTTTCTCCAGGCGAACGACAGCCTCATTCGGTTTCGATGAAAACAGGCAATGTCTGAAGGGCCCGAGACAGCAGCGGACGGTGAAACCGTCGCGATCGAGGCCGTACTGCAGGGTTGGGCCGGGTTTGTCATTTCGGATCCAAACTCGGCGAAGAAAAACTAATACATCGCAAAACAACTTAACAAGTTTATTTTTAATTATTTTTAGTTGGCTGTTTTTCAAGTATGAGTGGGTCTGATAAAACTTATGAGTTAAGTTTTATTTGGGCGTAGTTGCTCCTTTCGGCGTTTAATGGCCAAAATTGAACGACAAGAGTGAATGCCTCACTCGAAGCAACTTTCCAATTGAGTAGTTGAATGAATATGAGGGGATGAAGTCGGGCTGTAACGGCGCCGTTTCTTCCTGTTCCCGTGACAAGGCTCCTTCCGTAGGTTCCTGGTGCGGGGACTGCTGCCGGGGCGGCGCGTCCCCGTTCTATATTGGGTTGGCGATCCAAGGGTGCGCGTAAATCGGCGCCGCGGCTATCGTCGAAAATGACTTCCTTGCGGTGCAATTTCCGGGCTGTCCAAAGCAGGGGGGAGGTTAGAGCGAAGGCGCCGAAGTGCCACGGCAATTGAGCGTGACCGGCGTGGGGATTTGTAAGCGGGTTATTCGCCGGGTGAGCAGGCGCTCACCCGGAAGGGGCGTTCAGCGGGCGGTCTTGCGATTTTGAGCGGCGGGGCTGGCAAGGTAACGGGTGATGACCTCGACACCACGGTTGAGGTGCTGCTCCAGCAATGCCACCGCGAGCGGGGTGTCCCGTTGCTTCACGGCTTGCAGCAGAGCACGGTGATCGTCCTGGGAGATCTTGCCCAGGCCCATGGCCTCAAGGTTGAAACGCAGGAAGCGTTCTTCTTCATTCAGGCCGTCTTCCACCAGCCGCAACAGCCGGCCATTGGGCGCCTTGCTGTAGAGCGCCATGTGAAACAGACGGTTGAGCCGGCCGATTTCGGTGTAGTCGTGTTCGATTTCCAGCTCTTCGATGTAGCCGGCCGCGCGCTCGTGATCGGCCGGGGTCAGCAGCGGGATCGACTGGCGCAGTGCTTCGGACTCCAGCAGGATGCGCAGCTCATAGGTTTCGGTCGCGTCGCCCTGGATCAGCGGCGCTACCACGGCGCCTTTGTGTGCAACCACGTTCAACAGGCCTTGGGCTTCGAGCTGACGCAACGCTTCGCGTACTGGCATGCGGCTGACGCCGAACAGGTCCGCCAGATCCTGCTGGCGCACGGCGGTGCCGCACGGCAGGCGCCCGTCGAGAATCGCGGCGCGCAGTGTTTCCTCGATGACCGAGCGCGCCATATGCGCGGGAATCGGCCCGTCGACTTTGATGCTGTGGAGTGGCTTGGGCTTCTGGGTCACAACTGCACACCCTTTGACTGCGGAATTTGGATCCAAAGGACACTAGTGATTGCTCTACAGGTTGTCAAACCGTGTAGAAGAACCCTGTCACATCTGAAGTTTAGCGCGCCAGCGATGATCTCAGGGTGCCATTGTTTTTTGCTCGGCTAACCTTCACCATCAAACGCCTTTCCTCCTGCTCTGGATGCCTTGCATTGGCGGTACGTTTCGCGATCCCACGGATTGCGCGCTGGCTTGCCTGCGCGCTGCTGCTGGCCGGCGTCATGCTGGGCGGTCTGCATGCCGATTGGGATTTTTCCGCGATCAGCCGCAAGGCCACGGCATTGTACGGACCGCTGGGCGCCGGGCAACAACGGATCGACGCCTGGCAGAATCTGCTGGCCACCCAGAAGCAGGTCAGCGAGATGGAAAAGCTCAAAGTGGTGAACCTGTTTTTCAACAAACAGATGCGCTATGTCGAGGACATCGACCTGTGGGGCCAGGTCGATTATTGGGAGACGCCCATCGAAGCCTTGTGGAAAGGCGCCGGTGACTGCGAAGACTACGCGATCGCCAAGTATTTCAGCCTGCGCCACCTCGGCGTGGCCAGTGACAAGTTGCGCATCACCTACGTCAAGGCCTTGCGCCAGAACCGCGCGCATATGGTGTTGACCTACTATTCCAGTCCCGACGCCATGCCACTGGTGCTCGACAGTCTGATCGACCCGATCAAACCGGCTTCCGAGCGAACCGATTTGCTGCCGGTCTACTCTTTCAATGCCGAAGGTCTGTACCTGCCGGGGGCCAAGGGCAACAAAAAGGTCGGCGACACCAAACGCCTGTCACGCTGGCAGGATGTGTTGAAAAAAATGCAGGCCGAAGGATTCCCGGTCGAGACGACTAACTAGGAGCACGCGCTCAGATGTCCTTGTTCAAACAGCTGTTGATCGCTATCTGTCTGTTCCTCGTGGTTGCCTTCACCGGCAGCTTCATGGTCAGCCTGGAGAGCTCGCGCACCCAGTACGTCAACCAGTTGCGCTCCCACGCCCAGGACGCCGCCACAGCGCTGGCGCTGTCGCTGACACCGAATATCGACGACCCGGCGATGGTCGAGCTGCTGGTCAGTTCGATCTTTGACAGCGGTTATTATTCGAGCATCCGTGTGGTCGACCTGAAGACCGATCAGACCATTGTCGAGCGCAGCGGCATTCCGGCCGTCACCAACGTGCCGGACTGGTTCGTCAGACTGATCGGCCTGGAGCCGGCCGGTGGCGATGCTCTGGTCAGCCGTGGCTGGGAGCAGGCGGCGCGGGTCGAAGTGGTCAGCCATCCGATGTTCGCCCTGGCCAAACTCTGGCAGAGCGCACTCGGCAGCCTGGGCTGGTTGCTGGTCTGCGGCGCGGTGAGTGCGGTGCTGGGCGCGTTGTTGCTGCGTCGGCAATTGAAGCCGCTGGATTACATGGTCAAGCAATCCCACGCCATCGCCCGCCGCGAATTTCTCAGCCTGCCGGACCTGCCGCGCACGCCGGAATTGCGCCGCGTGGTGCTGGCGATGAACCAGATGGTCGAGAAGCTCAAGGCGCTGTTTCAGGAGCAGGCCGAGCGCAGCGAAAAACTGCGCACCGAGTCCTATCAGGACAACCTCACGGGGCTGGCCAACCGGCGTTATTTCGAGATGCAGCTGAATGCGCGGGTGAGCAACCCGGAGCAGGCCAGTTCCGGTTATCTGCTGCTGTTGCGGGTCAAGGATCTGGCCGGGCTCAACCAGCGCCTCGGCGGTCAGCGCACCGATGAGTTGTTGAAAGCGGTTGGCGAGCAACTGTCCCGCGAGTGCGCCAGATACCCGGAAACCCAGAACCTTGTTACCCGGATTCGCGGCGGTGAATTCGCCGTGCTGGCGCCGGGGCTGACCCGCGAAGAAGCGCTGCAACTGGCGCAGAGTCTCGACAGTGCGTTGAGCAGCCTGCATGCGACAGGCGCCACCGACGTGGCCGCCGTGGCTTCTATCGGTCTGGCGCCGTTCGCTCACGGTGATTCGCCGCAAGCGGTGCTCAGCCTCGGCGATCAGGCACTGGCCCAGGCCGAAGGTCAGGGCGAGCAGAACTGGGCGTGCCTCGACCAGAGCCTGGTGGCGGAGGTCGGTGACGATCACCACGCCTGGCATCGCTTGCTCGATCAGGCGCTGAATCAGCGGCGTTTCGAGCTGTTCTTCCAACCGGTGGTGGCGGCGCAGGACACACAGCTGGTGCTGCATTACAAAGTGCTGTCGCGGCTGCTCGACGAACAGGGCCAGACCATTCCCGCCGGGCGTTTCCTGCCGTGGCTGGAGCGCTTTGGCTGGACCGCGCGACTGGACCGGTTGATGCTCGAGCGAGTGCTGGAGCAAATGGCCGACCATGCAGAATCCCTGGCGCTGAATCTGTCCTCGGCGACCCTGGCCGATCCACAGGCGCTGAACAAAGTCTTCGAGATTCTGCGCTCGCACTCCAATCTGGGGCCGCGCCTGACCCTGGAAATCGGCGAGGAGCAACTGCCGGAGCAGGCGGTGCTGGAGCAGTTGACCCGGCGCCTGCGCGAACTCGGTTTCTCCCTGAGCCTGCAACGGTTCGGCGGCCGTTTCAGCATGATCGGCAACCTGGCGCGGCTGGGGCTGGCGTACCTGAAGATCGATGGCAGCTACATCCGCGCGATCGATCAGGAGAGCGACAAGCGCCTGTTCATCGAGGCTATCCAGCGTGCGGCGCACAGTATCGATCTGCCGCTGATTGCCGAGCGGGTCGAAACGGAAGGGGAGTTGTCGGTGATTCGCGAGATGGGGTTGTATGGGGTTCAGGGGCAGTTGTTCGGTGAGCCAGCGCCTTGGCGATGAGTCATTGAGATCGCTGCCCTCACCCTAGCCCTCTCCCGGAGGGAGAGGGGACCGACCGAGGTGTCTGGCGCTATACATCGACCTGAAAAATCGAGTCGATTATGGATTCAGCGAAGCTCTTTCACGTCGGCGTACTACCCCAATATCCCACGGTCTGCTCCCTCTCCCTCCGGGAGAGGGCTGGGGAGAGGGCTGGCTTTTGATCTGTACTTACAGGCAAATCAGATCAACCCGCCCTCATCCTCATCGATCAACTGACTCAACCCGCCCAGTGCTTCCCGGGCTTGGGTACGGTCCATCAATTTGGCCTGGGCCGCCGCTGGCAGGTCGGTGACGCGAATCACGCCTTTCTGGGTCAGGACCTGAATCAGGTCGTCGAGTACCCGAATCATCTCCAGGTCGCTCTGTTTGAGCTGTTTGAGGCTGTTTTCCACCGCCGCATTGGCGAACCAGGCCTGGATTTCATGGTGGTCGGCGGGCAGCGTTTCCGTGGCCTCGGCCCAGGCCGCAGCTTCCACGCGAACCAACTGACCCTGTGCATCGCGTTGCACGTAAAACATTGAGCATCCCTCGGAAATGGACCAGCGTCATGCTGTCAGCAGCATAGCCAACTGCAGGGGAGTATGCGGTGCGGGGACGAAATCGTCACCGGGAAGAAAGACGCAAACGTGACGGCCGCCCCATGGGGGCGGCCGTTTTGTTCACGCGTCAGCTGTTGTTGTGGTCGACCTTGATGGTCGGATCGCTGCCGGCAATCAGGTTGTGAATGTTGGCAGTGGACCAGTTGTTGCCTTCCAGTTTGATCGTCACGTCCGGTGTCGCGGCAGCCGCGTCGGCGGAGTTGAACTTGCCCGCCGAACTGACTTGCAGCGACGACACGCCGTCGACCGTGGTGATCTTCAGGAAGTTGTCGATGGTGCTGCCGGACTCGCCCTGCAGCAGGTCGCGCAGGTCGATGCGGTCACCTTCGCTGGCGTTGAAGTCCTTGATCACATCGTTGCCGGTATCGCCTGCTTTCCAGACGAAGGTGTCGGCACCGGAACCGCCGATCAGGATGTCGTTGCCCGGGCCGCCGATCAGCGTGTCGTTGCCGGTGCCGCCGAGCAGGATGTCATTGCCCTTGCCACCATCGAGCACGTCATTGCCGCCACCGCCGAACAGGATGTCATTGCCTGCGCCGCCCAGCAGCGTGTCGTTGCCGTCGTGGGTACCGGACACATCGAACGCCTGATAGTGCTCGGTGATGTACTGGTGCACGTTGCTGGTGGTGACTTTGCTGACATCGACGCCGGTCTGCTGCGCGACGAACGCCTGCATCGCCTGGTAACCCTCGCCGGCAATGCCGTTGAAGCTCACCAGATCGCCGAACAGGATGTCATTGCCGTCGCCGCCGTTGACCGTGTCGTTGCCCGGCATCGTCGCTTCGGTGTGGCCGATGATCGAGTTGGCCAGGTCCTTCGGATCAATGTTGGTCTGCGGGTTGTGATCGGTGTCGTACGGTTTCAGGTCGTTGAGGCTGACACCGCTGTTGATCCCGATGGCTTCCACATTGGACAGGTTGCCCAACAGCGCAAAGGCGCTGTTGGCATTGTCAGTCGTGGCCGAGCTGGTGCTGCTGCCGGAACCCGCCAGGTTCGACAGCTCGTAGGTGCCGTCGCCTTGGGCGTGGATGTTGCCCACGTTGTTCCAGTTCCAGTAGCCGTTCTTGTACGTCTGCAGGACCACGGCCCCCGCCGTGCTGATAGTCAGGTAGTGCGTGCTGTCGATGTAGGTGCTGAAGCTGTCGCCCAGTTTGTAGTTGCTGGTCTTCACCACGTCGTCGAACTTCACGTTGCCGTACAGCGTCGGGTTGGTCTGTTCGCCGCTCTGGTAGTAGGTCGGCTGGCCGTCGGTGATGAAGTAGGTGAGGTTCTTCGCCCCGGTGTTGGCCACTGCATCAGCGCTCTGGAAGAAGTTGGCCGTGGTCTTGAACACGTCTTCGTAGTTGGTGCCCCCGCCGGAGGTCATCGAGTCCAGCACCGCTTTGAGCTTGGTCAGCGCGTTCGGATCGTTGAGGTTCACCGACACCGACTTGTTGACCTGGGTATCGAAGTCCACCAGGAAGATGTTCACCGTGCCCGAGTTGTTGCCCATGCTCTGCTTGAGGGTGTTGAACACCGACGTCAGCGAGTCCTTGGCGGCGTTGATCGACGAGGTGCTCATGCTGCCCGAGCTGTCGACCATGAACGCGATGTTGTAGTTGGTGCCCGGCACAACGGTCAGGCCGCCGATGTCGGCGACGATGATGTCGTTGCCGTCGGTGCCGGTGACGGTGTCGTCGGCCGAGGTGGCGACAATCGAGTTGTAGACCGCCGGCACCACGGAGACCGGAATGGTCGCGGTGGTGCTGGCCGAGCCGCCCAGAGCCTCGGTGGAGGTCGAGGTCACGGTCAGGTTGAACTGGCCGTTGTAGTAGGCCGGCGGGGTCACGGTCAGGCTGCCGAGGTTCCAGCCGGTGACGTTGGCATCGCCGCTGGTGGCGGTCACGGTGAAGCTGTGGCCGGCGCCGTCGCTGAGGACCGAACCGACCGGTGCGCCGCTGATCTTGATGCTCAGGGTTTCCGAGCCGTCGGTGTCGGTCAGCGCAGTGCTGATCGACGACAGTTTCACGGTGGTGCCTTCGGCGCCGGTGTTGAGCTTGTAGCCGTCGTAATAGCCTTCGCCGTTGGTGCCGTGCAGATCGGAGACGGTTACACCGGAGTTCACCAGGTCCTGTACGCCGGTGTAGATCGGCACGCCGGTACTGCTCAGGTCGATCGCCGTACCGCCGTTGACCGACAGGTTGACGTCGTAGCTGCCCAGGCCGTTCTGGTTGTGGTGGTAGATCTCCAGGGTGTAGTAGCCGCTGGTGGTCGGGGTGAACGAACCGTTGAGGTTGCCGCCCGCGCCCCACGTCGTGGAGGCCACGTTCTTGCCTCCGATGTTCACCAGCAGGCTGTCATCGCCGGTGCCGGTAAAGGTGTAGGTCTTGCCGGCTTCGAGGTAGATCAGGCCGGAGGTCTTCGACGCGGTGCCCGCCGCGACGTTGCCGTCGGACTGCACGTTGGTCACGTTGCCTTTGGAGTTCGCGGTACCGGCGCCGTCGATCACGTTTTTCAGGGTGGTCGAGTTCGCGCCGCTGCCGTCGGTGCCCAGGCCCGACAGGCCGGTCCAGACTTCCTTGATCAAGCCGGTGGACTTCACGCTGTTGTCGGCCACCGACAGGGTCGGCGCATCCGCCACCGGCGTGATGTCGATTTTGATCGTGCCGGTGTTACCCAGCAGTTGACCGTCGGTTGGCTGGAACTTGATCTGTGCGTAGTCAGCCTGGTTGTTGCCCAGACCGGTGCCGCCGTAACCGTTCACACCCGATTCGTTGGCATCCGGCATGAAGCGCAGCTTGCCGGCGTCGATGTCGGCCTTGCTGAAGGTCTGGTTGGTGGCGACGTCTTTCCAGGTCGAACCGTCCAGGTACTGCAGTTTGCCTTCGCCCGGCAGTTGGGTGATTTTCACGCCCAGGCTTGAGGCCGGGCTGTCGACGTCGGTCACGCCGAAGGTCGACCAGCCGAGGATCAGCGGCGTGTCTTCGGTGCCAGTGACGTTGGCCGGCGCGGCAACCGGCGCGTCGTTGACGGCGACCACGTTGACCGTGGTGGTGGCCACGTTGGAGTAGTTGCCGCCATCGGTCACCGTCACGGTAATGATGCGCGGCACGGTGCTCGGGTCTTCACTGCTGTTGGTGAAGGTGATGTTCTTGATCGCCTGCATGTAGTCGGCGAGCGTTGCGTTGCCCGAGAGTGTCAGCGTGATCGTGCCATTGGTGCTGTTGGCGTTGATGGTGATGCCGTTGACGCTGTTGCCCAGGTTCAGCGCATCGCCGTCCTGACGGTTGGTCAGCACGATGGTGGCGCCGGTCAGCATGGTGCTGTCCGGGTCGGTGATGTTGATGTCGGTGTCGGCAATCGACACACCTGCGCCCGGGGTGTTCTCGGTGAAGGTCACCTTGTAGTCGGCCCCGGTGGCGCCGCTGGAGTTGTTGGCGTCGAGGTCGATGACCGGTGGTGCATCGTTGTCGATGATCGAGGTGCTGACGCTGCCGTTGGTGCTGCTGACCGCCAGGTTCTCGAAGTTGCCGCCGGTGGCCGAGTCGATCTTGACCACGAAGTTCTCGGTGCCTTCGGTGATCTTGTCGTCGATGGTCGCGACGTTGAACTGCGCACTGCTGGCGCCCGCCGGGATCTTCACGGTGTACACGCCGGTGAAGTCCGAACCGTCGGCGGCGGTGCCGCTGTAGACGATTTTCAGGGTCACGTCGGTTTGCGCCGGGTGGGTCAGGCTGACGGTGTAGCTGGCGGTCTGGCCTTCGGTCACCGAGGTGCTGCCGGTGATGCTGACGGTGGTGGTGTCGATGGTGTCAGTGACGCTGGTCACCGCTGGCGTGTTGCTGGTCACCAGGTTTTCGAAGTTGCCGCCGGTGGCGTTGGTGATGGTTGCCTGCACGGTGCCGGCGTCTTTGTAGACGTCGTCAGCCGGTGCCGGAACGGTCACGGTGCCGGTGGTTTTACCCGCATCGATGGTGATCACCGAACCGTTGCTCAGCGTCACGGTCACCGGAGTGCCGGCCGCGTTGGTCAGGGTTGCGGTGTAGGTGATCGAGCCACCCTCGGCCACGGTGCCGGTCGCGGTCAGCGACAGGTTGGTGGTGTCAATGGTGTCGGTCACGGTGGTGCTGACCGGCGTCTTGTCGGCCACGAGGTTTTCGTAGTTGCCGCCACTCACATTGGTGATCGAGTTGGTCAGCGGTGCATGACCATTCAGGACGTCGTTAGGCGCGGTCGTGGTGACAGTGCCGGTGGTCTTGCCGATGTCGATGGTGATCGACTGACCGTTGGACAGGGTTACGGTCACTGGCGAACCGGTCACTGGAGCGCCGACAGTCGCGGTGTAGACGACGTTGCCGCCCTCGGCCGCCGTCGTGGTGGCAGTCAGCTTCACGGTGGTGGTGTCGATGGTGTCGGTAACGCTTGTCACCGCTGGCGTGTTGCTGGTCACCAGGTTTTCGAAGTTGCCGCCGGTGGCGTTGGTGATCGTTGCCTGGACAGTGCCGGCGTCCTTGTAGACGTCATCTGCCGGGGCTGGAACGGTCACGGTGCCGGTGGTTTTACCCGCCTCGATGGTGATCACGGCGCCATTGCTCAACGTTACGGTCACCGGAGTGCCCGCCGCGTTGGTCAACGTTGCGGTGTAGACGATCGAACCACCCTCGGCCACGGTGCCGGTCGCAGTCAGCGACAGGTTGGTGTTGTCGATGGTGTCGGTGACAGTGGTCGACACTGGCGTCTTGTCGGCTACGAGGTTTTCGTAGTTGCCGCCGCTGACGTTGGTGATGGCGTTGGTCAACGGCGTGTGTCCGTTGAGCGCATCGTTCGGCGCGGTGGTGGTCACGGTGCCGGTGGTCTTGCCGATGTCGATGGTGATGGTCTGGCCGTTGGACAGGCTCACGGTCACTGGCGAACCCGTCACTGGAGCGCCGACAGTCGCGGTGTAGACGACGTTGCCGCCCTCGGCCACCGTCGTGGTGGCAGTCAGCTTCACGGTGGTGGTGTCGATGGTGTCGGTAACGCTTGTCACCGCTGGCGTGTTGCTGGTCACCAGGTTTTCGAAGTTGCCGCCGGTGGCGTTGGTGATCGTTGCCTGGACAGTGCCGGCGTCCTTGTAGACGTCATCTGCCGGGGCTGGAACGGTCACGGTGCCGGTGGTTTTACCCGCCTCGACGGTGATCACGGCGCCATTGCTCAACGTTACGGTCACCGGAGTGCCCGCCGCGTTGGTCAGTGTGGCGGTGTAGATGATCGAACCACCTTCGGCAACCGAATTGGTAGCACTCAGGGACAGGTTGGTGGTGTCGACAGTGTCGGTCACGGTGGTGCTGACCGGTGTCTTGTCGGCCACCAGATTTTCGTAGTTGCCACCGGAAACGTTGGTGATGGCGTTGGTCAGTGGCGCATGACCATTCAGCACATCGTTAGGCGCCGTGGTGGTCACGGTACCGGTGGTTTTACCGACTTCAATAGTGATGTTCTGACCATTGGCCAGGGTTACCACAACCGGCGAGCCGGTCACTGGGGCACCCACGGTCGCGGTGTAGGTGACGGTGCCACCTTCAGCCGCGGTTTCGGTCGCGGTCAGTTTGACCGTGGTGGTGTCGATGGTATCAGTGACGCTGGTCACCGCTGGCGTGGTGCTGGTCACCAGGTTTTCGAAGTTGCCGCCGGTGGCGTTGGTGATCGTTGCCTGTACGGTGCCGGCATCCTTGTAGACGTCATCGGCCGGTGCCGGAACCGTCACGGTGCCGGTGGTTTTGCCGGCGTCGATGGTGATCACGGCGCCATTGCTCAAGGTTACGGTCACCGGAGTGCCCGCCGCGTTGGTCAGTGTGGCGGTGTAGATGATCGAACCACCTTCGGCAACCGAATTGGTAGCACTCAGGGACAGGTTGGTGGTGTCGACAGTGTCGGTCACGGTGGTGCTGACCGGGGTTTTGTCGGCGACCAGATTTTCGTAGTTGCCACCGGAAACGTTGGTGATGGCGTTGGTCAGTGGCGCATGACCATTCAGCACATCGTTAGGCGCCGTTGTGGTCACGGTGCCGGTGGTTTTACCGACTTCAATAGTGATGTTCTGACCATTGGCCAGGGTTACCACAACCGGCGAGCCGGTCACTGGGGCACCCACGGTCGCGGTGTAGGTGACGGTGCCACCTTCAGCCGCGGTTTCGGTCGCGGTCAGTTTGACCGTGGTGGTGTCGATGGTGTCGGTAACGCTGGTCACCGCTGGCGTGTTGCTGGTCACCAGATTTTCGAAGTTGCCACCGGTGGCGTTGGTGATCGTTGCCTGTACGGTGCCGGCGTCCTTGTAGACGTCATCGGCCGGTGCAGGAACTGTCACAGTGCCGGTGGTTTTGCCGGCGTCGATGGTGATCACGGCGCCATTGCTCAAGGTTACGGTCACCGGAGTGCCCGCCGCGTTGGTCAACGTTGCGGTGTAGACGATCGAACCACCTTCGGCCACGGTGCCGGTCGCGGTCAGCGACAGGTTGGTGGTGTCGATGGTGTCGGTCACGGTGGTGCTGACCGGGGTTTTGTCGGCGACCAGATTTTCGTAGTTGCCACCGGAAACGTTGGTGATGGCGTTGGTCAGTGGCGCATGACCGGTCAGCACATCGTTAGGCGCCGTGGTGGTCACGGTGCCGGTGGTTTTACCGACTTCAATAGTGATGTTCTGACCATTGGCCAGGGTTACCACAACCGGCGAGCCGGTCACTGGGGCACCCACGGTCGCGGTGTAGGTGACGGTGCCACCTTCAGCCGCGGTTTCGGTCGCGGTCAGTTTGACCGTGGTGGTGTCGATGGTATCAGTGACGCTGGTCACCGCTGGCGTGGTGCTGGTCACCAGGTTTTCGAAGTTGCCACCGGTGGCGTTGGTGATCGTTGCCTGGACAGTGCCGGCGTCCTTGTAGACGTCATCTGCCGGGGCTGGAACGGTCACGGTGCCGGTGGTTTTACCCGCCTCGATGGTGATCACGGCGCCATTGCTCAACGTTACGGTCACCGGAGTGCCGGCAGCGTTGGTCAGTGTGGCGGTGTAGAGGATCGAACCGCCCTCGGCGACCGAATTGGTAGCGCTGAGTGTCAGGTTGGTGGTGTCGACGGTGTCGGTGACGGTGGTGTTGACCGGGGTTTTGTCAGCTACAAGGTTTTCGTAGTTGCCGCCCGTTACGTCGGTGATCGCATTGGTCAGAGGTGCATGACCGTTCAGCGCGTCGTTCGGCGCAGTGGTGGTGACGGTGCCGGTGGTCTTGCCGACTTCGATGGTGATCGACTGACCATTGGACAGGGTCACGGTGACCGGAGAACCCGTCACTGGTGCGCCAACAGTGGCGGTGTAAGTAACGGTGCCGCCTTCTGCCGCCGTTTCGGAAGCGGTGAGCTTCACGGTCGTCGTGTCGATGGTGTCGGTGACTTCGGTGACAGCCGGAACGGTGCTCGGAACCAGGTTCTCGAAGTTGCCACCGGTTGCATCCTTGATGGTGACTTCGACTTTGCCGGCATCCTTGTAGACGTCATCGGCCGGGGCCGGAACGGTTACGGTGCCGGTGGTTTTACCCGCTTCGATGGTGATGACGGCGCCGTTGCTCAACGTCACGGTCAGCGGAGTGCCGGCCGGGTTGGTCAATGTCGCGGTATAAACGATCGAGCCGCCTTCGGCCACGGTGCCGGTCGCGGTCAGCGACAGGTTGGTGGTGTCGACGGTGTCGGTGACGGTGGTGTTGACCGGGGTTTTGTCAGCTACGAGGTTTTCGTAGTTGCCGCCCGTTACGTCGGTGATCGCATTGGTCAGAGGTGCATGACCGTTCAACGCATCGTTCGGTGCGGTGGTGGTCACGGTACCGGTGGTCTTGCCGACTTCGATGGTGATTTGCTGACCGTTGGCCAGGCTCACGGTGACCGGAGAACCCGTCACTGGTGCGCCAACGGTGGCGGTGTAAGTAACGGTGCCGCCTTCTGCCGCCGTTTCGGAAGCGGTGAGCTTCACGGTCGTCGTGTCGATGGTGTCGGTGACTTCGGTGACAGCCGGAACGGTGCTCGGAACCAGGTTCTCGAAGTTGCCGCCGGTTGCATCCTTGATGGTGACTTCGACTTTGCCGGCATCCTTGTAGACGTCATCGGCCGGGGCCGGAACGGTTACGGTGCCGGTGGTTTTACCCGCTTCAATGGTGATGACGGCGCCGTTGCTCAACGTCACGGTCAGCGGAGTGCCGGCCGGGTTGGTCAATGTCGCGGTATAAACGATCGAGCCGCCTTCGGCCACGGTGCCGGTCGCAGTCAGCGACAGGTTGGTGGTGTCGACGGTGTCGGTGACGGTGGTGTTGACCGGGGTTTTGTCAGCGACGAGGTTTTCGTAGTTGCCGCCCGTTACGTCGGTGATCGCATTGGTCAGAGGTGCATGACCGTTCAACGCATCGTTCGGTGCGGTCGTGGTGACAGTGCCGGTGGTCTTGCCGACTTCGATGGTGATTTGCTGACCGTTGGCCAGGGTCACGGTGACCGGAGAACCCGTCACTGGTGCGCCAACAGTGGCGGTGTAAGTAACGGTGCCGCCTTCTGCCGCCGTTTCGGAAGCGGTGAGCTTCACGGTCGTCGTGTCGATGGTGTCGGTGACCTGGGTTACGGCCGGAACGGTGCTTGGCACCAGGTTCTCGAAGTTACCGCCGGTGGCCGTCGAAATGGTTGCTTCGACTTTACCCGCATCTTTGTAGACGTCATCAGCCGGAGCCGGAACGCTCACGGTGCCAGTGGTTTTACCGGCTTCGATGGTGATGACAGCGCCGTTCGACAGGGTCACGGTCACCGGAGTACCCGCCGGGTTGGTCAGGGTCGCGGTGTAGACGATCGAACCGCCCTCGGCCACGGAACCAGTGGCGCTCAGGGTCAGGTTGGTGGTATCGACGGTGTCGGTGACCGTGGTCGAAACCGGCGTCTTGTCGGCCACCAGATTTTCGTAGTTGCCACCGCTCACGTCGGTAATAGCGTTGGTCAGCGGTGCATGGCCATTCAACGCATCGTTCGGTGCGGTGGTGGTCACGGTGCCGGTGGTCTTGCCCACTTCGATGGTGATCTGCTGACCATTGGCCAGGGTCACGGTCACAGGCGAGCCAGTCACAGGCGCACCCACAGTCGCGGTGTAAGTGACCGTGCCGCCTTCAGCCGCCGACTCGGTGGCGGTGAGTTTGACCGTGGTGGTGTCGATGGTGTCGGTGACGTTGGTCACGGCCGGAACGGTACTCGGCACCAGGTTCTCGAAACCGCCACCGGTGACGGTCGAAATGGTCGCCTCGACTTTGCCGGCATCCTTGTAGACGTCATCGGCTGGCGCGGGGACAGTCACGGTGCCAGTGGTCTTGCCGGCTTCGATGGTGATGACCGCGCCGTTCGACAAGGTCACGGTCACTGGCGAGCCAGCCGCATTGGTCAGGGTGGCGGTGTAGACGATCGAACCCCCTTCGGCCACCGAGTCGGTGGCGGTCAGGTTCAGGTTGGTGGTGTCGACAGTGTCCGAAACCGAAGTGTTGGCCGGTTTGCTGTCGACGGCCAGGTTTTCGTAGTTGCCACCAGTGGCTTTGTCGATGGTGACGCTCAGCGAGCTGCCGCCAGCCAGCGGGCTGTTCGGCGCGACGAAGTTCACGGTGCCGGTGGTCTCGCCCACGGCGATGGTGATGGTCTGGCCGTTGGACAGGGTCACCACGACCGGCGAGCCGGTCACTGGCGCGGTCACGGTGGCGGTGTAGACCACGGTTTCGCCTTCGGCGACGTTGGCGGTAGCGCTCAGGGACACGGTGGACGTGTCGATGGTGTCGTGGACGGTGGTGACTGCCGGGCTGGTGCTGGTGACCAGGTTTTCGAAGTTGCCGCCGGTGGCGCCCTTGATGGTCGTTTCCACGGTGCCGGCGTCCTTGTAGACGTCGTCCTTCGGTGCATCGACGGTCACGGTGCCGGTGGTTTTGCCAGCCTCGATGGTGATCACCGCGCCGTTGCTCAGCGTCACGGTCACCGGGGTGCCAGCGGCGTTGGTCAGGGTCGCGGTGTAGGTGATCTGGCCACCTTCGTTGACTTCCGGCGTCGCGCTCAGCGTCAGGTTGGTGGTGTCGACGGTGTCGGTGACGGTGGTGCTGACCGGTGTCTTGTCGGCCACCAGATTTTCGTAGTTGCCGCCGCTCACGTCAGTGATCGAGTTGGTCAACGGTTCGTGGCCGTTGAGTGCGTCGTTCGGCGCGGTAGTGGTTACGGTGCCGGTGGTTTTGCCGACTTCGATGGTGATCGACTGACCGTTGGCCAGGGTCACGGTCACAGGCGAACCGGTCACCGGTGCGCCGACAGTGGCGGTGTAGGTGACGGTGCCACCTTCAGCGGCGGACTCGGTCGCGGTCAGTTTGACCGTGGTGGTGTCGATGGTATCGGTGACTTCGGTAACCGCTGGAACGGTGCTTGGTACCAGGTTCTCGAAGTTGCCGCCGGACGCGTCCTTGATGGTGACTTCAACCTTGCCGGCGTCTTTGTAGACGTCATCGGCTGGCGCAGGAACGCTCACGGTGCCGGTGGTTTTGCCCGCTTCGATGGTGATCACGGCACCGTTCGACAAGGTCACGGTCACCGGCGTACCGGCCGGATTGGTCAGGGTCGCGGTGTAGAGGATCGAACCACCCTCGGCCACGGTACCGGTCGCGGTCAGCGACAGGTTGGTGGTGTCAACGGTGTCGGTGACAGTGGTCGACACTGGCGTCTTGTCGGCGACCAGATTCTCGTAGTTGCCACCGCTCACGTCGGTAATCGCGTTGGTCAGTGGCGCGTGACCGTTCAGCGCGTCGTTCGGCGCAGTGGTGGTCACGGTGCCGGTGGTCTTGCCGACTTCGATGGTGATTTGCTGGCCGTTGGACAGGGTCACGGTGACTGGCGAACCGGTCACAGGTGCGCCCACCGTCGCAGTGTAAGTAACGGTGCCGCCTTCTGCCGCCGATTCGGTCGCGGTCAGTTTGACCGTGGTGGTGTCGATGGTGTCGGTGACCTGGGTCACGGCCGGCACGGTGCTCGGCACCAGGTTCTCGAAGTTGCCGCCGGTTGCCGTCGAAATGGTTGCTTCGACCTTGCCGGCATCCTTATAGACGTCATCGGCTGGCGCCGGGACAGTCACGGTGCCAGTGGTCTTGCCCGCTTCGATGGTGATGACCGCGCCGTTCGACAAGGTCACGGTCACTGGCGAGCCAGCCGCATTGGTCAGGGTCGCGGTGTAAATGATCGAACCACCTTCGGCCACGGTGCCAGTGGCGCTCAGGGTCAGGTTGGTGGTGTCGACGGTGTCGGTCACCGTGGTGCTGACCGGGGTCTTGTCAGCAACCAGATTCTCGTAGTTGCCACCGCTCACACCGGTGATCGAGTTGGTCAGCGGCTCGTGACCGTTCAGCGCGTCGTTCGGCGCCGTGGTGGTGACGGTGCCGGTGGTTTTGCCGACTTCGATGGTGATTTGCTGGCCGTTGGACAGGGTCACGGTGACCGGAGAACCGGTTACTGGCGCGCCGACAGTGGCGGTGTAGGTGACGGTGCCACCTTCTGCCGCCGACTCGGTCGCAGTCAGTTTGACCGTGGTGGTGTCGATGGTATCGGTGACTTCGGTAACCGCTGGAACAGTACTTGGTACCAGGTTTTCGAAGTTGCCGCCAGACGCGTCCTTGATGGTGACTTCGACTTTGCCGGCGTCTTTATAAACGTCATCGGCTGGCGCAGGAACAGTCACGGTGCCGGTGGTCTTGCCGGCTTCAATGGTGATGACCGAGCCATTGCTCAAGGTCACGGTCACCGGCGTGCCCGCAGGGTTGGTCAGCGTGGCGGTGTAAACAATCGAACCGCCCTCGGCCACGGTGCCAGTGGCGCTCAGCGACAGGTTGGTGGTGTCGACGGTGTCGGTTACGGTGGTGCTGACCGGTGTCTTGTCAGCAACCAGATTTTCGTAGTTGCCACCGGTCACACCGGTGATCGAGTTGGTCAGCGGCTCGTGACCGTTGAGTGCATCGTTCGGCGCCGTGGTGGTGACGGTGCCGGTGGTTTTGCCGACTTCGATGGTGATCTGCTGACCATTGGCCAGGGTCACGGTGACCGGAGAACCGGTTACTGGCGCGCCGACCGTGGCGGTGTAGGTGACAGTGCCGCCCTCGGCCACCGAGGTGTCAGCCGTCAATTTGACGGTCGAGGTGTCGATGGTATCGGTGACTTCCGTCACGGCAGGGACGGTGCTTGGAACAAGGTTCTCGAAGTTGCCACCGGACGCATCCTTGATGGTCACTTCGACCTTGCCGGCGTCCTTGTAGACGTCATCGGCAGGAGCTGGAACGGTCACGGTACCGGTGGTCTTGCCGGCCTCGATGGTGATGACCGAGCCATTGCTCAAGGTCACGGTCACTGGCGTGCCGGCCGGGTTGGTCAGGGTCGCGGTGTAGACGATCGAACCGCCTTCGGCCACGGTGCCGGTCGCAGTCAGCGACAGGTTGGTGGTGTCGACGGTGTCGGTGACCGTGGTCGAAACCGGGGTCTTGTCGGCGACCAGATTCTCGTAGTTGCCGCCGCTTACGTCGGTAATCGAGTTGCTCAGCGGTGCATGGCCGTTCAACGCATCGTTCGGTGCGGTGGTGGTCACGGTACCGGTGGTTTTGCCGACTTCGATGGTGATTTGCTGACCGTTGGCCAAAGTGACAGTCACTGGCGAACCGGTCACAGGCGCACTCACAGTCGCGGTGTAGGTGACAGTGCCGCCCTCGGCCACCGAGGTGTCAGCCGTCAATTTGACGGTCGAGGTGTCGATGGTATCGGTGACTTCCGTCACGGCAGGGACGGTGCTTGGAACAAGGTTCTCGAAGTTGCCACCGGACGCATCCTTGATGGTCACTTCGACCTTGCCGGCGTCCTTGTAGACGTCATCGGCAGGAGCTGGAACGGTCACGGTACCAGTGGTTTTACCGGCCTCGATGGTGATGACCGAGCCATTGCTCAAGGTCACGGTCACTGGCGTGCCGGCCGGGTTGGTCAGAGTGGCGGTGTAGAAGATCGAACCGCCTTCGGCCACGGTGCCGGTCGCAGTCAGCGACAGGTTGGTGGTGTCGATGGTGTCGGTGACCGTGGTCGAAGCCGGAGTCTTGTCCGCTACGAGGTTCTCGTAGTTGCCGCCGCTTACGTCGGTAATCGAGTTGCTCAGCGGTGCATGGCCGTTCAACGCATCGTTCGGTGCGGTGGTGGTCACGGTGCCAGTGGTCTTGCCCACTTCGATGGTGATCGACTGACCATTGGCCAGGGTCACGGTCACCGGCGAGCCGGTCACTGGCGCGCCAACGGTAGCGGTATAAGTGACAGTGCCACCTTCTGCTGCCGACTCGGTCGCGGTGAGCTTCACCGTGGTGGTGTCGATGGTATCGGTGACTTCGGTAACCGCTGGAACAGTGCTTGGCACCAGGTTCTCGAAGTTGCCGCCGGACGCGTCCTTGATCGTGACTTCAACCTTGCCGGCATCCTTGTAGACGTCATCAGCCGGAGCCGGAACAGTCACGGTACCAGTGGTTTTGCCAGCCTCGATGGTGATGACCGAGCCATTGCTCAAGGTCACGGTCACCGGCGTACCGGCCGGGTTGGTCAGGGTCGCGGTGTAAACGATCGAACCGCCTTCGGCCACGGAACCAGTGGCGCTCAGGGTCAGATTGGTGGTGTCGACGGTGTCGGTCACGGTGGTGCTGACCGGCGTCTTGTCGGCCACGAGGTTCTCGTAATTGCCGCCGCTTACGTCAGTGATCGAGTTGGTCAGCGGCGCGTGGCCGTTGAGTACATCGTTCGGTGCGGTGGTGGTCACGCTGCCGGTGGTTTTACCCACTTCGATGGTGATGGTCTGACCGTTGGCCAGGGTCACGGTGACCGGGGAGCCGGTCACCGGTGCGCCAACAGTGGCGGTGTAAGTGACGGTGCCGCCTTCAGCGACCGAGGTGTCAGCGGTCAGTTTCACGGTTGAAGTGTCGACGGTATCGGTCACTTCGGTAACCGCCGGGACAGTACTCGGAACGAGGTTCTCGAAGTTGCCGCCGGACGCGTCCTTGATCGTGACTTCGACCTTGCCCGCGTCCTTGTAGACGTCATCGGCAGGGGCCGGAACGGTCACGGTACCGGTGGTTTTGCCGGCTTCGATGATGATCACCGCGCCGTTGCTCAAGGTCACGGTCACAGGGGTGCCGGCCGGATTGGTCAGGGTGGCGGTGTAAACAATCGAGCCGCCTTCGGCCACAGAACCAGTCGCGCTCAGCGACAGGTTGGTGGTGTCGACGGTATCGGTGATCGTGGTCGAAACCGGGGTTTTATCGGCGACGAGGTTTTCGTAGTTGCCGCCAGTCACACCGGTGATCGAGTTGGTCAGCGGCGGATTGCCGGTCACCGCGTCGTTCGGCGCGGTGGTGGTGACGGTGCCAGTGGTCTTGCCCACTTCGATGGTGATCGACTGACCGTTGGCCAGGGTCACGGTCACCGGCGAGCCGGTCACTGGCGCGCCCACCGTCGCGGTATAGATAACGGTGCCGCCTTCGGCTGCGGTTTCGGTCGCGGTCAGTTTGACCGTCGTGGTGTCGATGGTATCGGTGATCTGGGTCACGGCCGGAACGGTACTTGGTACCAGGTTCTCGAAGTTGCCGCCGGTGGTGCCGGCAATGCTGACTTCGACTTTGCCCGCATCCTTGTAAACGTCATCGGCTGGCGCCGGAACGGTCACAGTGCCGGTGGTTTTGCCTGCTTCAATGGTGATGACGGAGCCGTTGCTCAACGTCACGGTCACTGGCGTGCCGGCCGGGTTGGTCAATGTAGCGGTGTAAACGATCGAGCCACCTTCGGCCACTGAGCCGGTGGCGCTCAACGACAGATTGGTGGTGTCGATGGAGTCGGTGACCGTGGTGGTCGCCGGCGTGGTGTTCGGCACCAGATTTTCGAAATTGCCGCCGGTAGCACCGGTAATGGTGGTGCTGACGGTGCCGCCGTTGTTGTAGACGTCATTCGGCGCGGTTGGCACGTTGACGCTGCCGGTGGTCTTGCCGGCTTCGATGGTGATGGTCGAACCGTTCGACAACGTGACGGTGACCGGTGTCTGCGCCGGATTGGTCAACGTCGCGGTGTAAGTGATCTGGCCGCCTTCGACCACGGTGCCAGTGGCCGTCAGGGTCAGGCCGGTGGTGTCTTTCGAATCGACAATGGTGGTAACGGCCGGCGTCGGGTTCGGTACCAGATTCTCGAAGTTCCCGCCCGTTGCACCGGTGATGGTCGTGGTGACAGTGCTGCCATTGTTGTACACGTCGTTGGGCGCAGTCGGCACGTTGACGGTGCCGGTGGTCTGGCCGGCGCCGATGGTGATGGTCGAGCCGTTGGACAGGGTGACGGTGACCGGCGTCTGCGCCGGGTTGGTCAGGGTCGCGGTGTAGGTGATCTGGCCACCTTCGGTGACGCTGTTGCCCGCCGTCAGCGTGACGGTGGTGGTGTCGATGGTGTCGGTGACCTGGGTCACGGCCGGTGTGGTCGGCACGGTGACGGTAATGCCGTTGCCGCCGGTGGTGCCGGTAACGGTCACGTTGATCTGGGTCGGGTCGTTGTAGACCGTATCGTTCGGGGCCAGCGGCACGTTGACGGTGCCCGTGGTGGAGCCTGCCGGAATCACGATCACCGAACCGTTGGACAGGGTGATGCTCAGGTCGGTCAGCGGCGCCTGGGTCAGGGTCGCCGTGTACACCAGCACGCCGCCGGCTTCGGTGATGGTCGGTGTGGCGCTGAGGCTCAGGGTCGAGTCGCGCAAGGCGTTGGGGGTGGTATCGGTGGTCTGGCCACCCGTGATGTTCTGGGCGGCCTGACCGGCCGAGTTGATGCCTGCGGTCGGGAAGCCGATGGTCGGGTCGACACGGCCAGCGGTTGCGTCGAGCATCACGAAACTGTGGCCGCCACCGGCAGCACCACCAGTGCCTGCGGCGCTCGGGCCGGCAGCGGTGGCGTCAAGAGCGGTGGTCGGGTCGACGCCGGCGGCAATGGCCTGCTGCAGCTCTTCAACGGATGGTGCGGCTTGCGCAGTGGCTTCGGCCAGGTCGGTGGTGGAGTCCGGAGTATCGGCGCTCCATTGGGTGTCACGACCCAGATCGATGGTACGGCCGTCAGCCAGCTCCAGAGACACCGCGCCAGATACGCCGGTATCGACCTGATCGCCGGCGAACAAACGGTCGCCTTCAACGAGTACGCGACGGACGCCCTCTGGGGACACCACGAAAACCTGACCGACAATGCTTTTGACGATGGCAACAACACTGCTCATTGAAGACTCTCCGGGTGTCACGTTCAGTTGACTTCCATAGACCTGATGGCTTTTCTGCGCCGATTCAGTCTGGACGTACTTTTTAAAAAGGGTGGAACAAGTTTGACGCTGATCTGCGTCAATATTTTGGCTGGAATCTTTCGCTATTAACTTTATGCCAAACTATTGACCTTATGGATGCCATCCTAAACAATCGCCCCACTAATGTCACATTGATATTTACGCGGCGACTTGCCCTTGAGCATGTGATCCAGTTCCGGTTTTAAACTTTCCGACATACGGTCATTCCGGTTGCCATCATCCGACGCAGCACCCTTAATTGCTGTGATTCACGACAAGAAGTTCTGGGAAATCCTTACCATGCGTTCGCACCTGTTCAAGGCATTGCCTTTCGCTCTCGCCGCGTCTTTTGCACAAGCACAAACCCTGCCCGAAGCCATGCAACAGGCACTGGATGTCCATCCGGAAATCCAGGCGGGGGTCAATAGTCGTTTGGCTGCGGATTATCAGTTAAAGGCTGCCAAAGGTGGATACCTGCCCAAGGTCGACCTGCTCGGCGGTTATGGCCGTGAAGGCACCGACAGCGTCACCACCCGCGCCAACGGCGGCGGTAATCACTGGGAAACCCTGAACCGCAGCGAGTCAAGTTTACGTCTCTCGCAAATGGTTTTTGACGGTTTCGCGACGTCCAGCGAGGTAGGGCGTCAACAAGCCACCGTCAACTCCCGCGCCTATGCCTTGCTCGGGACCTCCGAGCGCACTGCGCTGACCGTGGCCCAGGTTTATCTGGATGTACTGACCCGCCGCGAATTCGTGCGTCTGGCCGAGGAAAACCTCAAGAGCCACCAGCGCATCTACGATCAGATCCAGTTGCGCACCCAGCGCGGCGTCGGCAGCGGTGCTGACCTCGACCAGGCCGAAGCGCGGATGGCCCAGGCCCGCAACAACCTGATCACCGAGCAGACCAACCTCGCCGACTCGGAAACCAACTTCCTCAGCGCCGTCGGCCAGATGCCCGATCAACTGGAGCGTCCTGCGCCGTTCATGGCGATGATGCCGGCCAACCTGAATGAAGCCCGCACGCAGATGCTGGAAAACAGCCCGATCCTGCGTTCGGCCGAGTCCGACATCGCCGCGGCCGAAAAGCAGTACGAAACCGCCAAGTCGACCTTCTACCCGCGTTTCGACGCCGAGCTGGGCCGCACCGCCGACAACGACCTCGATGGCCAGAACGGTCACAACAATGAATGGCAGGCGATGCTGCGCATGCGCTTCAACCTGTACTCCGGCGGCAGCAACAAGGCTGACCTGGAATCCAAGTCCTATCTGTCGAACCAGGCGCTGGACATCCGCAACAACGCCCTGCGTCAGTTGAACGAGGAACTGGGCCTGGCCTGGAACGCCCTGAATAACGCCAATGCCCAAGTGCCGATCGCCCAGCAGTACGTCGATCACAGCACCTCGGTGCGTACCGCGTACCAGCGTCAGTTCAGTCTGGGCGAACGAACCCTGCTGGATTTGCTCGACAGTGAAAACGAACTGTTTACCGCTTCGCGTCGTCTGGCCGAGATCAAGAACATTCAGTTATTTACTCAATACCGAATCAAGGCGACCATGGGCGAATTGCTCAAGAGCCAGGGAGTGGTCGCACCATTGGCATCCGTTGTGCAGAACGACGTGAAGCCCAAGGTTCAACTGCCCGATATGAATTGAGTTGTCCCTTTTCAACTGTTAAAGAGTGTCGAGCGTGGAATCAGAAGTCAGTCGAGTTCATCTCAGTCATGATCCACGCGCGATGCACGACGATCCGTTACTGGATGGTCTGCTCGCTCTTTGCATGCTGCACCAGAAACCCGCCAGCGCGGCGATGCTGACCACCGGTCTGCCGCTGCCCAAGCAACGCCTGAGTGTCGAGCTGCTGCCCCGTGCGGCGGCGCGCGCCGGGCTGCAGGGGCGGGTGCTGCAACGCAAGCTGGAAGAAATTCCGGCCATCGCGATGCCGGCGTTATTGTTGCTCAAGGATGGCCGCAGTGCCGTTCTGCTCGGCTGGCAGGGGGAGAACGATGCCCGGGTGTTGCTCAGCGAAACCGATGGCGGCGAGTCCCTCGTCAACCGTGAGCTGCTGGCCGACGACTACCTCGGCAAAGTGTTCTTCGCCCAACCCCAGCACAAATTCGACGTCAACCACGGCACGCTGATCCCGCGTGCACGCTCGTGGTTCCGCGACACCCTCAAGCGTTCGCGCTGGCTGTACGCCGACGCCATCGCCGCCAGTTTCCTGATCAACATCATCGCCATGGCTGCGCCGCTGTTCGTGATGAACGTCTACGACCGCGTGGTGCCGAACCAGGCCGAAGCGACCCTGTGGGTGCTCGCGCTGGGCATCACCGGCGCCTATCTGTTCGACCTGATCCTCAAGAGCCTGCGCAGCCTGTGCCTGGATCTGGCCGGCAAGAAAACCGACCTGATCATTTCCGCCACGCTGTTCGAACGCATCGTCGGCATGGCCATGAAATACCGGCCGGCGCGGGTCGGCAGCTTTGCCCAGAACATTCATGAGTTCCAGAGCCTGCGCGACTTCCTCGCCTCGCTGACCCTGACCAGCCTGATCGACCTGCCGTTCACTATCCTGATTTTCATCGTCATCGCCATTCTCGGCGGGCATCTGGTGTGGATTCCAGTGCTGGCCTTCCCGATTGCACTGTTGATCGGCTACGCCTTGCAGAAGCCGCTGGTGGCCACCATGGAACGCACCATGGCGCTGGGTGCCGAGCGTCAGTCGAGCCTGATCGAAACCCTCGCCGGCCTCGACGCGGTGAAGGTCAACAACGCCGAAAGCGAGCGCCAGTACCAGTGGGAACAGACCATCGGCACCCTCAGCCGCCTCGAGCTGCGGGTGAAAATGCTCTCCGGTCTGGCGATGAACATCACCCTGCTGATCCAGCAGCTGGCCGGGGTGATCATGATCGTCTTCGGCGTGTACCAGATCATCGCCGGCAACCTGAGCATGGGCGGCCTGATCGCCTGCTACATGCTCAGTGGCCGCGCCCTCAGCCCGCTGGCGTCGCTGTCCGGTCTGCTGACCCGTTACCAGCAGGCGCGGGTGACCATGACCTCGGTCGACCAGATGATGGAGCTGCCGCAAGAGCGCAATTTCGAAGAGCGCCCGCTGAGCCGCAAGGTGCTGCAAGGTGCGATCGAATGCCGTCAGCTCAACTTCACCTACCCGGATCAACAGAACCCGGCGCTGAAGAACATCAACCTGGTGATCCGTCCCGGCGAGAAAATCGGCATCATCGGCCGCAGCGGCTCGGGCAAGAGTTCGCTGGCGAAATTGCTGGTCGGCCTGTATCAGCCGGACGACGGCGCGTTGCTGGTGGACGGCGTCGACATTCGCCAGATCGACGTCAGCGAGCTGCGCTACAACATCGGCTACGTGCCGCAGGACATCCAGCTGCTGGCCGGCACTCTGCGCGACAACCTGATTTCCGGTGCCCGTTACGTCGAGGATGAGCTTGTGCTGCAAGCCGCCGAACTGGCTGGCGTCCATGAATTCGCCCGCCTGCACCCACAGGGTTATGAACTGCAAGTCGGTGAGCGCGGGCAGAACCTGTCCGGCGGCCAGCGCCAGAACGTCGCCCTGGCCCGGGCGCTGTTGCTCAACCCGCCGATCCTGCTGCTCGACGAACCGACCAGCGCCATGGACAACACCGGCGAAGAGCGCCTCAAGCAGCGCCTCGCGGCGGTGGTGGAAAACAAGACCGTGGTGCTGGTGACGCACCGGGCATCACTGCTGTCGCTGGTCGACCGCCTGCTGGTGGTCGACCGTGGACAGATTCTCGCCGATGGCCCGAAAGCCGCCGTGATGGAAGCGTTGAAGAAGGGGCAGATCAGTGTTGCTTAAGTCGGGTTTCAAGGATTCGATCCGCCGCTACTTCAAGGGCTCGGCATCGCTGCAAGGCCAGCCGCTGCCAGAGGTCAACAAGGCCTTGATCGAGGATGCGCCGCGCGTGGTGCGGCTCACGATCTGGGCGATCATCGGTTTCTTCGTGTTCCTGATGCTGTGGGCCAATTTCGCCGTCATCGACGAAGTGACCAAGGGCGACGGCAAGGCGATTCCGTCGTCGAAGGTCCAGAAAATCCAGAACCTCGAGGGCGGGATCGTCTCCGAGCTGTTCGTCAAGGAAGGCCAGATCGTCGAGGCCGGCGCGCCGCTGGTGCGGCTGGATGACACGCGTTTTGCCTCCAACGTCGGTGAAACCGAGGCTGATCGCCTGTCGATGCTGCTGCGGGTCGAGCGCCTGAGCGCCGAGGTCGATGACCGGCCGCTGAATTTCCCCGAGGATGTGCTCAAAGCCGTGCCGGGTCAGGCAAAGAGCGAAGAATCGTTGTACATCAGCCGTCGCCAGCAACTGCACGATGAGGTCGGTGGCTTGCAGGAACAGTTGATCCAGCGTCAGCAAGAGCTGCGCGAGTTCACCTCGAAGCAGGCGCAGTACCGCCAGCAACTCGGCCTGCAACGCCAGGAAATCAACATGTCCGAGCCGCTGGTGGCCCAGGGCGCGGTGTCGCCGGTGGAAGTGCTGCGACTCAAGCGTGCCGAAGTGGAAACCCGTGGTCAGCTCGACGCCACCACTCTGGCGATCCCGCGTGCCGAATCGGCGATCAAGGAAGTGCAGCGCAAGATCGACGAAACGCGCGGCAAATTCCGCAGCGAAGCCCTGACCCAGCTCAACGAGGCGCGCACCGATCTGAACAAGGCCCAGGCCACCGGCAAGGCGCTCGAAGACCGGGTCAGCCGTACGCTCGTCACCTCGCCGGTGCGGGGCATCGTCAACAAGATGCTGGTCAACACCATCGGCGGCGTGATCCAGCCGGGCAGCGACCTGTTGGAAATCGTGCCGTTGGACGACACGCTGCTGGTCGAAGCGAAGATCCGCCCGCAGGACATCGCGTTCCTGCATCCGGGCCAGGAAGCCACGGTGAAATTCACCGCGTATGACTACACCATCTACGGCGGTTTGAAGGCGAAGCTTGAGCAGATCGGCGCCGACACCATCACCGACGAAGACAAGAAAACCACCTATTACGTCATCAAGCTGCGCACCGAGCGCAGCCATCTGGGCACCGACGAGAAGCCGTTGCTGATCATCCCGGGGATGGTGGCGTCGGTGGACATCATCACCGGCAAGAAGACCGTGTTGAGCTATCTGCTCAAGCCGATCATCCGCGCGCGGGCCGAGGCGTTGCACGAGCGCTAGATCTTTATTGGCCTTTCAGGCCTCTTCGCGAGCGAGCCCGCTCCCACTAGGAATCTCGGTTAGAACACGATTGTGTGCTCACCAAAGAACTCTGTGGGAGCGGGCTTGCCCGCGAAGGCGTCAGTCAAAACAACAAATTCCGTCCAGAAGTGACACAAATGGTCACTCACCATCCAGTCCATTCCGAAGCAATCGCCATATCGTTATTCGTTAACGGTATTTAATTTCCAATTCTTATAGCTATAAAGTCAGCCTCCTGCGTACCTGCCGACCAATCGGCGCGCCGCACGACACGAACCCACACGCAATCCAGCGTGAGTTTCTGATCGACGCGCGCGCCCTTGAGCGCGCCGTGCGTGGGAGATTGATTGATGTCCGCAGCTACTGCTACCCCAAGCGCCGCGACTGTCGCGCCGCAAACCTTCGAGATCCGCCCGTTCAGCGGTGCCGTCGGCGCCGAAATCATCGGCCTCGATCTGACCCGTCCGGTCAACGATGAGGACTTCGCCCGCATTCACCGTGCGCACCTCGATCATCACGTCGTGGTGTTTCGCGACCAGCGCATCACCCCGCAACAACAGATCGACTTCAGCCGTCGTTTCGGCGTGTTGCAGATCCATGTGCTCAAGCAGTTCCTGCTGGCCAATCACCCGGAAATTCTCATCGTCTCCAACATCGTCGAGAACGGCCAGAACATCGGCCTCGGTGATGCCGGCAAATTCTGGCACTCGGACCTTTCCTATAAGGAGCTGCCGAGCCTCGGCTCGATGCTGCATGCCCAGGAGCTGCCATCCGAAGGCGGCGACACCCTGTTCGCCGACATGCACAAAGCCTGGGACAGCCTGCCCGACGCGCTGCGCAAAGCCGTCGAAGGCCGCTCGGCTGCGCATTCCTACACGGCGCGTTACAGCGAAACCAAATTCGAAGGCAACTGGCGCCCGACCCTGACCCCGGAGCAACTGGCCCAGGTCGCCGAGGTCGTGCACCCAGTGGTCCGCACCCACCCGGAAAACGGTCGCAAGGCGTTGTTCGTCAGCGAGGGCTTCACCACCCGCATCGTCGGCCTGCCGGAAGACGAGAGCAAGCAACTGCTCGACGAGCTCTACGCCCACAGCGTGCTGCCGCAGAACATCTATCGCCATCAATGGCAGCCCCACGATCTGGTGTTCTGGGACAACCGCTCGCTGATCCACCTTGCCGCCGGTTGCCCTGCGCACCTGCGCCGCAAGCTGTATCGCACCACCATCCAGGGCGACGCGCCTTTCTGATTTGCCGGAGATCCGATCATGTCCAAACGTCTTCCATTCGCACCGCTGGCGGCGGCCATCGGCCTCGGTTTCAGCCTGATCGCCGGCAGCCTGGTGGCGCCGACCGTGGCCCACGCCGAAGGTGAAATCCGCATCGCCGAACAGTTCGGCATTGTCTATTTATTGCTCAACGTGGTGCGTGATCAGGGACTGATCGAGAAGTACGGCAAGCAGGAAGGGCTCGACATCAAGGTCGACTGGACCCAGCTGTCCGGTGGCGCAGCCGTCAACGATGCGCTGCTCTCCGGTTCCATCGACATTGCCGGCGCCGGCGTCGGGCCGCTGCTGACGATCTGGGATCGCACCCACGGCAAGCAGAACGTCAAAGCCGTAGCCTCGCTGGGCAACTTCCCGTACTACCTCGTCAGCAACAATCCCAAGGTCAAAACCATCGCCGATTTCACCGAGAAGGACCGCATCGCGGTGCCGGCGGTGGGCGTTTCGGTGCAGTCGCGTTTCCTGCAATACGCGGCGGCCAAGCAGTGGGGCGACAAGGAATTCAATCGCCTCGACAAATACACCATCGCCGTCCCGCACCCGGACGCCACTGCTGCGCTGATTGCCGGCGGCACCGAGCTGACCGGGCATTTCTCCAACCCGCCGTTCCAGGATCAGGCGCTGGAAAATCCGAACGTGCACGTGGTGCTCAACTCCTATGACGTGCTCGGCCCGAACTCGCCGACCGTGTTGTTCGCCACCGAGAAATTCCGCAATGAGAACCCGAAGACTTACAAGGCGTTCGTCGAAGCCCTGACCGAAGCCGCGCAATTTGCGCAGAACGATAAGGGCGCGGCGGCGGACACTTACATCCGCGTGACCAAGGCCAAGATCGACCGCGCCGCGTTGCTGAAAATCATCGACAACCCGCAGTTCGAATTCAGCGTCACGCCGAAAAACACCTACCCGCTCGCCGAATTCCTCTACCGCGTCGGCGCGATCAAGAACAAACCCGAATCGTGGAAGGACTACTTCTTCCAGGACGCCAAACCGCTGCAAGGGAGCTGATCGACATGAACGCCCCTTTGCAAGGCCACGCGGCCAGCAACCCGATCGCCACCGCGCAAGCGCTGCTGGCGGTCGATCAGGTCAGCCTCGAATACCGTACGCCGCAGCGCGTCGTGCGGGCCACCCACCAGGTCAGTTTCGAAGTCGATCAACAGGATCGCTTCGTGCTGCTCGGCCCGTCCGGCTGCGGTAAATCCACCTTGCTCAAAGCCGTCGCCGGGTTCATAGCGCCGTGCGAGGGCGAGATCCGTCTGCAGGGCCAGCGGGTCGACGCGCCGGGGCCGGACCGGATTGTGGTGTTTCAAGAGTTCGATCAACTGCCACCGTGGAAAACCGTCAAACAGAACGTGATGTTTCCGCTGTTGGCTTCACGCACGTTGAAGAAAAAGGAAGCCGAAGAGCGTGCGCTGCACTATCTGGAAAAGGTCGGTCTGGCGGCGTTCGCCGATGCCTATCCGCACACCCTGTCCGGCGGCATGAAGGCGCGGGTGGCGATTGCCCGGGCGCTGGCGATGCAGCCGAAAATCCTGCTGATGGACGAACCGTTTGCCGCGCTGGACGCCCTGACCCGGCGCAAGATGCAGGAGGAATTGCTGCTGCTCTGGGAGGAAGTGCGTTTCACTTTGTTGTTCGTGACGCACTCGATTGAAGAAGCGCTGGTGGTGGGCAATCGCATCCTGCTGTTGTCGCCGCACCCGGGCCGGGTGAGGGCGGAAGTGCACAGCCATCAATACGATCTGCACAGCCTCGGTGGCGTGGCGTTTCAGGAATCGGCGCGACGCATTCACCGTTTGCTGTTCGATGAAGGGCAGTCGCCGGAAACCGAGCGCGAACTGGATTTCACTGATATCCGCATCGCTTATTGAGCCGCCTGGAGGATTGCCCGATGAGCCATTCATCATCCGTACGTCAAGCTTTCGAAAACGATCTGCAACCGCTGACCAGCGTTCCGGTGGAGCGCGAACTGCCGCTGGGTCAGCGCCTGTGGCAGCAGGGCTGGTTGCGCAAAAGCGTGATCCTGGTTTTGCTCGCCGTGCTCTGGGAGGTGGTGGCCCGGGTGCAGAACAACGATCTGCTGCTGCCGAGCTTTTTGCAGACCAGTCATGCGCTGTATGACGGCCTGCTCAGCGGCGAACTGCTGGGCAAGGTCTGGATCTCGCTGGTGGTGCTGCTCAAGGGTTACCTGATCGGCATCGTCCTGGCCTTCGCCCTGACCACGCTGGCGGTCTCGACTCAGGTTGGTCGCGACTTGCTGAGCACCCTGACCTCGATGTTCAACCCGCTGCCGGCGATTGCGCTGCTGCCGCTCGCCTTGTTGTGGTTCGGGCTGGGTCAGAACAGCCTGATTTTCGTGCTGGTGCATTCGGTGCTGTGGGCGCTGGCGCTGAACACGTATGCCGGGTTTCTCGGTGTCTCGGAAACCCTGCGCATGGCCGGGCGTAATTACGGTCTGAAGGGCATGCGCTTCGTGCTGTTCATCCTGATTCCGGCAGCGCTGCCGTCGATTCTGGCCGGGCTGAAAATCGGCTGGGCCTTCGCCTGGCGTACCCTGATCGCCGCCGAACTGGTGTTCGGCGCCACCAGCGGCAAGGGTGGTCTGGGCTGGTACATCTTTCAGAACCGCAACGAGCTGTACACCGACAAGGTGTTTGCCGGTCTGGCAGTGGTGATCCTCATCGGTTTGCTGGTGGAGAACCTGGTGTTCGACACACTGGAGCGGGTGACGGTGAAGCGCTGGGGAATGCAGCGCTGAGATGTGTGCGGAAGCGGCTGGCCCTTTCACGAGCAAGCCCGCTCCCACATTTGAAATGCATTTCCCCTGTGGGAGCGGGCTTGCTCGCGAAGACGTCGGTTCATGCGCCACCGACTTCAAGTATGTTTGCTAGCATTGCACCCAGATCAATCCTGATCAGTCACGAGTGCTCAGCATGCAACTCCCGGACATGAACCTGTTGGTCGCCCTCGACGCCTTGCTCGACGAGGGCAGCGTGGTCGGCGCCGCGCGGCGGATGAACCTCAGTTCGGCGGCCATGAGCCGCACGCTGACGCGGATCCGCGAAGCCATTGGCGATCCGATCCTGGTGCGTGCCGGCCGCGGTTTGGTGCCGACGCCCAAGGCGCTGGAGCTGCGCGAGCAGGTTCGGGATGTGGTCGAGCAGGCGGCGCTGCTGTTTCGCTCGGCCGATGCCGTGGAATTGGGCACGTTGCGCCGGCGCTTCAGCATTCGCGCCAACGATTTTTTCGTTGGCGTGTACGGCGGCAAGCTGTTCGACACCCTCGATCAACTGGCGCCGCACTGTGAGTTGCGTTTCGTTCCCGAAGGGGATGGCGACGATGAAGCGCTGCGCGAAGGGCGCATCGACCTGAGTGTCAGCAACACACGACCGGTGACCCCGGAAGTCAAAGTACAGAACCTGTTTTCCACCCATTTCGTCGGTCTGGTGCGCGAGGACCATCCGCTGCTGGATGGCGAGATCACCGCCGAACGTTACGCCGGGTTTTCCCACATCAGCATGTCCCGCCGGGGCATCGCCCGTGGACCCATCGACACCGCTTTGAATGCCCTGGGGCTGGAGCGGCGAGTCGCGGTGATCGCGCCGAGTTTTCATGCGGCGATGTTCGCCCTGCCGGACTCCGATCTTATCCTGCCGGTGCCCAAGGAAGCGCTGCTCAGCGTGCGGCGGCTGGGCTTGAAACTGCGTTCGTTCGACCTGCCGATTCCGTTGCCGACCCTGATGCTGACCCAGGCCTGGCACCCGCGTTTCGACAAGGATCCGGCCCACCGCTGGCTGCGTGAAACCCTCAAGACCTGCTGCGACGAAACCTGGCTGGCGGCGCAGCCCTGACGATTGCGTCTGGTGCAACTATAAGCTGCCGACAAGTCAATTTTCGTCAGCCGTAAGCCTTACTAAGATGCTCCGGTATTTTTCCCTCCGGAGTTTGCTTGCATGACATCCCTGACGGTCACGGCGCCGATCGCCGCTGCCGCTCCGATGGCCGCCGCGCCACCGGTGTTCGGGGCGCGGATCATCATCGGTCTGGTCGGCGTGCTGCTGGCGGTGCTGGTGTCGGGTCTCAACGAGATGGTGACCAAGGTCGCCCTGGCCGACATTCGCGGCGCCCTGAGCATCGGCTACGACGAAGGCACCTGGCTGGTCGCGAGTTACACCGCGACCTCGGTGGCGGCCATGGCGTTTGCGCCGTGGTGCTCGGTGACCTTTTCCCTGCGTCGCTTCACCCTGTGCGCCATCGGCGTGTTCACGTTGCTCGGGGTGCTCTGCCCGTTCGCCCCGAACTACGAAAGCCTGCTGCTGATGCGCATCCTGCAAGGCCTGGCCGGCGGCGCGCTGCCGCCGATGCTGATGACCGTTGCGCTGCGATTCCTGCCGGCCAACATCAAGCTTTACGGCCTCGCCGGTTACGCCCTGACCGCGACGTTCGGCCCCGGTCTCGGCACGCCGCTGGCGGGGTTGTGGACCGAATACGTCGGCTGGCAGTGGACGTTCTGGCAAATCATCGTGCCGTGCCTGATTGCCATGGCGATGGTTGCCTGGGGCATTCCACAGGATCCGCTGCGCCTGGAGCGCCTCAAGTCGTTCAACTGGAAAGGTTTGCTGCTGGGCTTTCCGGCGATCTGCATGCTGGTGATCGGCCTGTTGCAGGGCAATCGCCTGGACTGGTTCGAGTCGAACCTGATCTGCGCTTTGCTCGGCGCCGGTTCGTTGTTGCTGGTGGCGTTTCTGATCAATGAGTGGTCGCAGCCGATTCCGTTTTTCAAGTTGCAGATGCTCGGCATTCGCAACCTGTCGTTCGCGCTGATGACCTTGGCCGGGGTGCTGGTGGTGCTGCAGGCAGTGGTGCTGATTCCATCGAGTTATCTGGCTCAGGTGCAGGGTTACCGGCCGGTACAGACTGCGCCGATCATGCTGATCGCGGCGTTGCCGCAGTTGATCGCGCTGCCGCTGGTGGCAGCGCTGTGCAACCTGCGCTGGGTCGATTGCCGCTGGGTGCTCGGGATCGGTTTGAGCATGTTGACGCTGTCGTGCCTGGGCGGCTCGCAGCTGACCTCTGAGTGGATTCGCGACGATTTCTACGTCCTGCAATGGCTGCAGATTTTCGGCCAGCCGATGGCGGTGCTGCCGTTGCTGATGCTGTCGACCGGCAGCATCCAGCCGCAGGACGGGCCGTTCGCCTCGGCGTGGTTCAACACCGTGAAAGGCCTGGCGGCGGTGGTCGCCACCGGCGTGATCGAAGCGCTGACCACTTCGCGCCTGCATTTTCACTCGACGATGCTGGTCGATCGCCTCGGCAACTCGCCGCTGGCCGCGAGCAACGACCCCGGCCTCGCCCATCGCCTGCATGAACAGGCGGTGGTGCTGACTTCTTCGGATCTTTACCTGTGCATGGCCGGCGTCGCAGTGGCGCTGATCCTGCTGATTTTCTGGCTGCCGACGCGGATCTTTCCGCCGCGTGCGCCGACCTGATTGAAATAGAAGGTTCTTATGACGACTCAAGCAAAGCAAAAACTCGCGGTGGCTGTGGCCGCTGCGCTGGCGGTCGGCGTGCTGGTGTATCTGGCGATGCCCGGCCTGTTCGGCAAGCGCACTCAGCAGAACACCAACGACGCCTTCGTCTCTGCCGACTTCACCCTGGTGGTGCCGCGTGTGGCCGGGTTCATCAAAGAGGTGCTGGTGGAGGACAACCAGCAGGTCAAGGCCGGGCAGTTGCTGGCGCTGATCGATGACCGCGACCTGCGCGCCGCCGCCGAGGCCGCCGACGCGCAAACCCTGGTGGCCCGCGCTCAATTGCAGAACGCCAAAGCCACGCTGGAGCGCCAGACCTCGGTGATCGCACAGGCGCAGGCGTCGGTGGTTTCGGCCAAGGCTGAAATGGCTTTCGCCCAGCAGGAATTGAACCGCTACAACCATCTCGCGGGCGTTGGCGCCGGCACCGTGCAGAACGCGCAACAGGCGCGCACCCGGATCGATCAGGCCTCTGCGCGGCTGGACACGGCCACCGCGAAACTGGCAGCGGAACGCAAGCAGGTGGAAATCCTCACGGCGCAGCGCGATGCCGCCGAAGGCCGTTTGAAGCACGCTCAGGCTGCGCTGGAAATCGCCAGTTTCGAGCTGTCCTACACACGCATCACCGCGCCCCAGGACGGCATGATCGGCGAGCGCGCCGTGCGGGTCGGCGCCTATGTGACGCCGGGCAGCAAACTGCTGGCGGTGGTGCCGCTGAAGCAGGCCTATGTGGTCGCCAACTTCCAGGAAACCCAGCTCACCGACGTGCAGCCGGGGCAGGACGTTGTCGTGCGGGTCGACAGCCTCGGCGGCGAAGCCCTCACCGGCCGCGTCGAGAGCATCGCCCCGGCCACCGGCGTGACTTTCGCGGCGGTCAAACCGGACAACGCCACCGGCAACTTCACCAAAGTCGTGCAGCGGATTCCGGTGAAAGTTTTGCTGGATCCGGGCCAGCCATCGGCCGAGCGCCTGCGCGTGGGCATGTCGGTGGAGGCGAGCATTGATACCCAAAGCTCGGCGACGTCGGTGCGTGAGGTGACGCAGCGATGAAGCGCGTTCAGTCCATGACAGTGGTCCTGAGTCTGTCGGCGTTGGCGGCGTGCACCGTCGGCCCGGACTTCCAGAAACCCGAAGCCACCCGGATTGCCGAGTGGGCCAAACCGTCAAAAACCGCCGTCAGCCAGGCCGTCAGCGAACCCTTGAACGAGCGCTGGTGGGAAGTCTTCAACGACGCGCAGCTCTCGGCCCTGACCCAGCGCGCCTTGCGCAGCAACCTTGACCTGCAACTGGCCAGCAGCCGCCTGCAACAAAGTCGCGCCGCTCGTCAGGTAATCACCGCCGACCGTTATCCAACGACCGCCGCCACCGGCAGCTACGCCCGCAAACGCAACAGCGGCGAAGGCCTGAGCGACCCGTCCGGGCACAACGGCGATTCCGCCTTCAACCTGTGGGACGCCGGTTTCTCCGCCTCTTGGGAACTGGACTTCTGGGGCCGTGTGCGCCGGGAGACCGAAGCCGCCGATGCCAACCTCGAAGTCGCGGAAAACGACCGTCGCGGCGTGCTGCTGGCGGTACTCGCGGACACCGCGCAGAACTACATTCAGTTGCGCGGCGTGCAGAACACCCGCGCCGTCACCGAGCAGAACCTCGACGTGGCGCGGCACAGCCTGAAGCTCTCGCAACTGCGGTTGAACGACGGCGTGGCCACCGACCTCGACGTCGCCGAAGCGGCCGCGCAAGTGGCGGCCATCGAATCGCGGCTGCCGGCGCTGGAGCAACGTCAGGCGCAACTGATCAATGCCATCAGCCTGTTGATGGGCGAGCCTCCGCAGGCTCTGACCAAAGCGTTATCCACAGATGCGCCGGTGCCGCAGTCGCCGCTGACCGTCGCCATCGGTCTGCCGTCGCAACTGGCCGAACGCCGCCCGGACATCCGCCAGGCCGAAGCCCGTCTGCATGCCGCCACCGCCAACATTGGCGTGGCCAAGGGCGATTTCTATCCGCGCATCACCCTGTCCGGCAATCTCGGTTCGCAAGCCATGCAGCTCAGTGATTTCGGTTCCTGGGGCTCACGGGCCTTCGGCATCGGCCCGCAATTCAGCCTGCCGCTGTTCGACGGTGGCCGCTTGCGCGGCATGCTGCAACTGCGCGAAGCCCAGCAGCAGGAAGCGGCGATCGGTTATCAACAGACCGTCCTGCGTGCCTGGCACGAAATCGACGACCAGCTGACCGCCTACAACGCCAGCCAGCGCCGCCGTGACAGCCTCGCCGAAGCCGTGCGCCAGAACCAGATCGCCCTGCGCACCGCGCAACAGCAATACGTCGAAGGCGTGGTCGACTTCGTCAACGTCCTCACCGTGCAAGGCGCACTGCTCGCCACCCAGGAGCAATGGGTGGAAAGCTCCACCGGCGTTTCACTGGCGATGGTCGGGTTGTACCGGGCGTTGGGCGGGGGATGGGAGTCGGTGTATCCGGTGGGGGAGATGGCGCAGCGTTGATTCTCCCACCCGAATGATGGCCTTTCGCTTGACGCTAATCGCCGCTGTCGTAGACTCCGAGCATCCGTCAGGGAGTAACGGTTATGCGGCGTTTTCGTGGTTGGGTTGTCGGATTGACCTTTGTAACGTGTGCAGTTCAGGCTCAAACGCCCGCGCCAGACGATCCGCTGCTGGATAACGGCGGGGCGGCGAATGCGTCGGCCAGCAGTGAAGCGCGCGGTGTGTTGCGGGCGCGGGATCAGGCGACGCTGGCCAGCGAGTTGTCGGGACGGATTGTCGAGTTGCCGTTCAGCGAGGGCGAGTCGTTCAAGAAGGGCGATACCCTGGCGAAGTTCGACTGTTCGGCCTATCAGGCCCAGTTGAATGCCGCGCAAGCCGCCAGCCGTGGCGCCGGTGAAGAGCTGGCGCACAACCGGCAACTGGCGGCGCTCAATTCCGTCGGGCGTTTTGAAGTGGCCCGGGCCGAGGCCAAGGTCAGCGAGACTCAGGCGCAATCTCAGGTTTATCAAGTTCAGGTCAAACGCTGCAGCGTGGTGGCGCCGTTCGACGGGCAAGTGGTCGAGCGCAAGGTGCAACGCTACGAAAGCGTGCCGGCCGGGGCGCCATTGCTTGATGTGGTGGACAACCGCACCCTGGAAATCCATTTGCTGGTGCCCTCGCGCTGGATGGCGAAGCTCAAGCCCGGTCAGACCTTCAGTTTCGTTCCCGATGAAACCGGCCAGCCGATCGGTGCGACGGTAAAACGCCTTGGCGCACGGATCGATGAAGGCAGTCAGACCCTGTTGCTGGTCGCCACACTTCCTGAAGCCAAAGGCCTGCTCGCCGGCATGAGCGGCACTGCGCGTTTCCCGGAGCTTAAGTGAACGCCCCGGTGAGCGGCGGTGCCGAACAGGTGTTCGCGCGGTTTCTCGATCTCGAACGGCAGACCCGCGCCGCCCGCGATGCGTCGCAACTGGCCTACAGCCTGGTCAATGACGGGCAGCCGCTGTTCGGTTATCGCCATGCGGCCCTGCTGATCGCCGGCAAGGTGCAGGCGGTGACGGGTGTCAGCGCGGTGGAGCCGAATGCGCCGTTCGTGGCGTTCGTCGAGCAGGCGGTGGCGCAGTTGTTCAAGCAGGATGTGCTGAAACAGGCGCGGGTGATCACGCCCGAGATGGTCAGCGAGTCAATCCAGAGCGACTGGCGCAGCCTATCGGCGCTGCAGGTGTTCTGGCTGCCGCTGATCGACCGCGAGGGTCAGGTGTTCGGCGGTTTGTGGCTGGCCCGTGATCTGCCGTGGAACCCTTCCGAACAAGTGCTGCTGTCGCAACTGGGCGACACCTACAGTCACGCCTGGCTGGCGTTGCAACCGCGCAAGCCGTGGCGGCTGCGCTGGACGCGTAAACGTCAGGTGGCACTGGTCGCGGTGTTGTTGCTTGGCTTGTTGATCCCGGTGCGCCAGTCGGTGCTGGCCCCGGCCGAAGTGGTGCCCTTGGGTGGGCGAGTGGTGGCGGCGCCGCTGGACGGGGTGATTGCCGAGTTTCTGGTCAAACCCAATCAGAACGTGAAAACCGGTGATCTGCTGCTGCGCTTCGAAAGCACTACGCTCAAGGCCCAGGCCGATGTCGCCGAGCGTGCGCTCGGTGTGGCCGAAGCCGAACTCAAAGCCAATTCCCAACGTGCATTCGCCGACGCCGAGTCCAGCTCACGGGTGGATCTGCTGGCCGCCCGGGTCGAGCAGAAACGCGCCGAACGGGACTACGCCCGGGAACTGCTCAACCGCAGCGAAGTGCGCGCCGAGCGCGACGGCATTGCGGTATTCGCCGACGCCGAGCGCTGGACCGGAAAACCGGTGCAGACCGGCGAGCGACTGATGGAAATCGCCGACCCGAGCCAGGCCGAACTGCGCATCGAACTGGCAGTAGGCGATGCGATTTCGCTGGAGCCGGGCGCCGATATTGCGTTGTTCCTCGACAGCGATCCCTTGCAACGCCACGTCGCCCGACTCGAGCGTTCGGCCTATGAAGCCCAGCCCACCGCTGGTGGCCAACTGGCCTATCGGCTGGATGCGAATTTTACCGACGCACCGCCGCGTATCGGCCTGCGCGGCACGGCGAAGATCTTCGGTGATCGCGCGCCGCTGGCGCTGTATCTGCTGCGCCGCCCACTGGCCGGTTTGCGTCAGAGCGTGGGCCTGTAAATGAACCTGCCGAGCCTGCGTGCCGACCTGCAACTGTCGCCCGCGGCGCCGGCGCTGGACGGCTCGCCGCGCTGGACCCTGGCCGACCCGGTGCGCGGGCGCTATTTCAAACTCGGCACGGCGGCAATGCGCCTGTTACGCCACTGGTCACTCGGTGATCCCGAGCAGGTGCTGCGCGCCGCCAACCGTGAACCAGGCTTGCCGCTGGACGGCGTCGAGCTGGAGCAACTGCTGACGTTTCTGCGCGGGCATGACCTGATCAGCGCCCTCGACGATCAGCAACGCGCCAGTTACCAGCTCAAGGCCCTCGCGCAACGCCAGAGCCTGTGGAAAATCCTGCTGCATCAATACCTGTTTTTCCGCATTCCACTGTGGCGCCCGGACGCGTTTCTCAATCGGGCGTGGCCGTGGCTGCAGCGATTCGGGCCAAGGATTTTGCGCTACGGCTTTCCGGCGACCCTTGGGCTCGGGGTGTTTCTGGTCTCGCGGGACTGGCAGCGATTTGTCGGCACCTTTCCGCACCTGTTCAGCCTCGGCGGCGCGATCGCGTTCGGCATCTCGCTGTTTTTCGCCAAACTCTGTCATGAATTCGGCCACGCGTTCATGGCCAAGCGCGCCGGGTGTCGGGTGCAGAGCATGGGCGTGGCGTTCATGGTCTTGCTGCCGATGTTCTACACCGATGTCAGCGATGCCTGGCGGGTCAATGACCGACGTGCGCGGCTGCTGATCGGTGCCGGCGGGGTGCTGGCGGAATTGCTGCTGGCCTGCATCGCGTTGCTGGTCTGGTCATTGCTGCCGGACGGCCCGGCGCGCACGGCGGCGTTCATGCTTGCCAGTGCGACCTGGATCACCACGCTGGTGGTCAATCTCAATCCGTTCATGCGTTTCGATGGCTACTTTCTGCTCAGCGATTTGTGGGAGGTCGACAACCTTCAGGGCCGGGCCTTTGCCTTCTGCCGCTGGCGCCTGCGTGAGTTCTTGTTCGGCTATGGCGCACCGGCGCCGGAGCCTTGGTCGCCGGCGATGCAGCGGCGTTTGCTGATCTGGGGGTACGGTTCGTGGTTATGGCGTGCGGCGTTGTTTTTCGGGATCGCGCTGGCGGTCTATCACCTGTTCTTCAAGGTGTTGGGGATCTTCCTGATGCTGGTGGAACTGGTGTGGTTCATCTTTTTGCCGATCATGAGTGAGTGGCGCCAGTGGTGGAGTCGCCGCGAACAGGCTCACGGCCCGCGGGTGCTGCTCAGCAGCCTGGCAGTGCTGGGCTTGTTGCTGGTGCTGATCGTGCCGTGGCGCAGCGCGGTCGAACTGCCGACGATGCTCGAGGGCGGTCGAGCCAGTGCGCTGCATGCGCCGGTGGCGGCGCGGGTCAAAACGGTGAAGGTTGCGGACGGCCAGAAGGTCGCTCAGGGCGACGTGCTGATCGAACTGGAGTCGCCGGATCTCGACTCGCGACAGGCCATCGTCCGCCGGGAAATCCAGATTCAGCAGTTGCTGATGCGCCGTCAGGCCGGTCGCAGCGAAACGGCTGCCGACGCCGGCATCGTCGGGCAACGCCTCGCCGAAGCCGTGGCGCAATACCGTGGCTTGAGCGCTCGCCGCGAACGCCTGCTGCTGCGTGCGCCCCATGCCGGCACCGTGCGTGATTTGCTACCGAACCTGACACCGGGCCGCTGGCTGTCGAGCAAGGATGCACTGGCGCGAGTGGTCGAGGACGGTTCGCGCCTGCGTGGTTATGTGGCCGAGGCCGAGTTGTGGCGGGTCAAACCGGGGGCCACCGGGCGGTTTATCGCCGATGACCCGATGCACCCGGCGATTACCGTGAAGCTCGATGAAATCGATACCAATGGCGTGGCCTATGTCGATCAGGAAGCGCTGACGTCCGACCATCACGGGCCGATTGCCGTACGCCGCGATCAACAGCAACGGGCGGAACCGGTGCAGGCGCAATACGGCGCGCGATTGACTACGCTGGATCAGCCACCTGCGCCGGTACAGCCGTTGCGCGGCGTGGTGGTGTTGCAGGGCAGCGGCGAATCGGTGCTCGGCGTAGCCTGGCGTCGGCTGGCGGCGCTGGGGGTCAGGGAAAGCGGTTTCTAGGGAGCGTGAATATGGCGGACAACGCAGCAGTGTCGGCAGACGGCCTGGTGGTGCGACCCTCGCGGGCCACCGACGGGCCTTTTCTGCAAAGTCTCTATCAATCCGCTCGCCCGGATCTGCAATGGATCGACGGCGAGCAGGACGTGGTGCAGCAAGTGGTCGCGCAGCAATTTCAGGTGCAGGAACAGGGCGTGGGCGAGAACCATCCCAATGCCATGCACTACGTCGTGGAAAAACTCGGCACGGCCATCGGTGCACTGAGCACGGATTTCGGCCCCAACGAAATCCGCGTGTTGTACATCGCCTTCATCCCTCAGGCCCGGGGCAAGGGTTACGGTCGTGCGGTGCTGCAAGGTGTGCAGAAGGCCGCGCAGCAAGTGCGTTGCCCGGTGGCGACGGTGGTCTGGGCCAACAATCCCCATGCGCGCCAGCAATACCTGGCGCTGGGGTTTGCGGTGGAAGAGCGCAATCCGGCGGCGGAGCGGCTGGTGTGGTATCCGCAGTGAGCCTTGAAAATCAATTGAAGGAAATACAGAAGTAGCCCAACTGTGGATCCCGCCCCATCGCCGGCACTCGTGACACGAAAATATCTTCCACCCGGCCGAACGCCGGCAGCTCCAGTGCGCACAGGCCGTCGACAAACTCGGTCGGCTCCAGGCTGTTGAATTCGAGGCAGAAGGGCATGCGTTCGCTGTGGCGCATTTTCGCCGACGGGGCTGCTTCAAGGTGGGCGAGTTGAATTGGCAGCGCCGTGCCATCCGGCAGGTGCAGTGTGCGTTGTTGCCCCAGCAACGGCTGGAGGTGTTCGATCTGAACCGATTGCAGCATGGTTTGACTCCAGAGAAAAAACGAAACGTCCGGGGGCTCGGGGCCCCCGGACGATTGCTCAGTTGCGCGACGGAAAGAGACCGTTCAGGGCAACGCTGAAGTTGAGGACCAGGAAGGGGTTCATGATGCCCAGCGGCTGGCTGCCGCCGGTGGAGGAAATGTCCCCGGTGACGGTGGTGGTCACACCTTTGAGTGGCACTGGCGTGGCGCCCTGAGCGTCGGAATAGATGTTCGCCGAGCCGGGGCCGCCGCCGGAGGCACCGAGGTAGGAATTGGTGGCAGTCGGTACAGTCGCCGGATTGCTGGCGGGGACCGCTAGCGACAAGGCCGTGTTGGCGCTCAGACCCGTCATCGCGTGGGTGTGGTTGGGCATGTTGGCAATGGTGGCGGTGACGCTTTCCGTGCCAGCCACCTGGCCGATGATGCGCGGCGTCAGGCCCAGACCGTTGCCTTGGGCGATTGGCACGCGACCTTGCAGGTTGGGCAACTGAAAGTTGGTCGTGCCGTTGCCGCCGTAGTAGGTGCCCAGCAACGCGAACAACGCGTTGTATTGCGCAATGGAAAGGGTCTGTCCATTACACAGGGCCCAGCCATTGGGGGCGAAGTTGAAGGCGAACGGTTGAATCGTACCCATAAAGACTTCCATGGTTCCTCATCCTTCTGTTATGTGGTTGGCGCGCCGCGCGTTAGCCTGTGTTGTCGGGCAGGTGGAAAGGCTTTGCTGGCGCCTTCCGTTTGCGCAGGCAGGTCACGCCAAGCCGTAGCGTAGACCCGGATCGACGGACTTGCCGGACGTCGTCGCGGCCGCGCGTCGACTTCGCCGCTGGCCTACAGTGAGCGCAATGATTGAGGCTGTTCTGTACTCGAAAAATCTAAGGGAAGCTTGATGGAAGCGCGTCGCGAGACTCCGCTGGGGGATACCCAGGACCCGTTTGCCGCACCAAATGCCGGTGTCCGGCGTCTGCTGCGCTGGGTTCGCCAGCAGTGGCTGATACCGATTTTGCTGTTGGCGACAGTCGTGCGTTTTTATGACCTGACCGCCGCCGCGATCTGGGGCGACGAAGGCTCCAGCCTGCTGCTGGCGCGCTATACGCTGGGCGGTATCTGGGAACATGCGGCGTTCGATGTGCATCCGCCGTTGTACTTCATGCTGCTGCACGGCTGGGTCAGTCTGTTTGGCGAAGGGATTCTGTCGATCCGCAGCCTCAGTGCCCTGGCCGGCATCGCCACAGTCGGTCTGGGCATGTGTCTGGTCGATCGTCTGGCGACCCGTCGTGCCGCCATCATCGCCGGGGTACTGCTGGCGCTGCTGCCGACGGCGGTGCGCTACAGCCAGGAAGTGCGCATGTACTCGCTGCTCGGCCTGTTGCTGCTCGGCACCACCCTGGCATTGATCTGCTGGGTCAGACGCCCGCAGCGCCGACGGTATCTGGTGATCTACGCGCTGCTGATGAGCGCCGCGTTGTACACCCATTATTTCGCCGTGCTGGCGGCACTGAGCCATTGGCTGTACCTGGGGCTGATCCGCCTGTTGCCGGGTTATCGCCTGCGGCACATCCAGCGCAAGGACTGGTGGCTGGCCAATCTGGCGATCGTCGCACTCTACCTGCCGTGGCTGCCGAACCTGCTCGATCTGACGCAGCACATGGAAGAACTCAAGGTCGGTGGCGATGTGGGCTGGGAAGATCCGGTGACCCTGTCCTCACTGCCGTCGATGATCTGGCTGTGGCTGATCCAGAACGAAGGCGATCATCTTCCGGTGTTGCTGTTCGGCGGCATGCCGCTGGCCATGCTGGCGCTGGCGGGCGTGGCCGTGGCCCGTGACCGCAGCGTGAACCATGGCAGCGTGCTGCTGGCGCTCTACACCGGTGTGCCGTTGTTTCTGGTGTTCGCGGTGTCGTTCATCAGCCCGGTGTTCATCGAGCGCTATCTGACGGCCTACGCACTGGGGCTGCCGATGCTGGTGGCGCTGGCCATCGACCGTTTGTACAGCCGCGCTCGAGTGCTGGCGGCGGTGGTACTGGTGTCGTTTGTCGGGATCGAAATGGTCGGGGTGAACACCAACGCCACGGTCGATCCCGATGACCAGCTCAATGTCATGGTCGATCACATCAACCATCACTTCGTCAGTGGTGACCGGATCGTTACCAGCGACATGCTCTGGTACCTGAGTTACGTCTACTACAACCGCACCGATGCTCAGGTAAGGCTGTACACACCGCCCGCCGCCGACGGGCGCTCGACGCGTCCGAACCATTACGGTTTCGGCACACTGGTGCCCGATGAGGTTTATCTGGATCGTCTCGCCGATCTGCCGAAAAACAGCTCCCGGGTCTGGTTGATCGGTGACCTGGACCCGGAAGTGGCGGACCCGTTCCTGCCTCTGCCCAAGAGCTGGCAGTTGCGTGATCAGTCCAGTGCTGGCGGGGCGAAAGCGCGACTTTTCGTTATGGAAAAGGACGATCGTACCAACGGAGAGTGACTTAAACGCTTCACCTGACTGTTCGCGATAAGAAATGACATTACAAGTCCGTTTTGCTCTATGTTGATATCAAAACACTACTAGTCGAAAGGTTATTGTTGGACTACGCTCGTCGGATAAAAGGACTTACAAAGTAATGGTGAAGGGATTGCAGCAGTTCCACTTTATCTCCGGCTTGCCGCGCTCAGGTTCGACTCTCCTGTCTGCGATTCTTTTGCAGAACCCGCGCTTTCATGCCGGCATGACCAGTCCGGTCGGCGCGCTGTTCTCCGGTGTCCTTGAACAATGCAGCGCCGGCAGCGAATTCGGTGCGGTGATCGACACCGACATGCGCCGTCGCCTGCTGCGCGGGCTGTTCGATTCCTACTACGCCGACAAGGCCGACAAACCGGTGGTGTTCGACACCAACCGGCAGTGGAGTTCGCGCCTGCCGGCGATCAACGATCTGTTCCCCAAAGCCAAGGTCATCGCCTGCGTGCGCAACGTCGCCTGGGTGATGGACAGTCTGGAGCGGCTGTACCGCGCCGACCCCTATGAAAACACCAAGCTGTTCGGCGATGCCGTCGAGCGCAACACGGTCTACAGCCGCTGCGAAACCCTGGCCCAGCGCAACCGCCTGGTGGGATTCGCCTGGGCGGCGCTCAAGGAAGCCTATTACGGCGAGCACGCCGATTCGCTGCTGATCGTTGATTACGACCTGCTGACCCAGGCCCCCGAGCGGGTGCTGCGGCTGGTCTACGACTTCATTGGCGAACCCTGGTTCGAGCACGATTTCGACCACCTGGCCTATGACGCGCCGGAGTTCGACCAGGCCCTGGGCGTGGCCGGCCTGCACAAGGTCAAACCCAAGGTCGCCCTGCAGTCGCGGCGCACGATTCTGCCGCCGGACCTGTTCAAGCAATACGCCGATTTGTCCTTCTGGCTCGATGGCTCAGCCAGCGCTGCCAATGTGATTCGTATGAAGTCCGACGCCGCGATCAGTTGATCGCGGCGTTTTTCATTGATGCGTTTACAACTGTTCGAGTCCGGGTGAGCAACATGTGGTGGAGCAAGCAAAAGTCGCGGTTAACCGAAAGCCAACGGACGCTGGCGGCGCCGCTGATCATGTCGCTGGAACCGCGCCTGCTGTTCGACGGCGCCGTGGCGGCCACTGTCGCTGACACAGCCGCCCAGGCCGACAGCCATCCCGCTGCCGATGCGGCCAAGACACCCACGGCCGATCATCCGTCGGTCAGCAAGGACACCCACGGCCAGGCCGATGCCACACCTGCGGTCAGCCCGGTGGCGGTACCTGGGCAAAGCGTGGTGTTCGTCGATGGCCGGGTCAAGGATGCCGACAGCCTGCTCAAAGGCGTCGCCCCGGGGACGCAAGTGGTCAAGCTCGACGCGAGCAAGGACGGCTTGCAGCAGATCGCCGACTATCTCGACCAGCATTCGGGCGTCAGCTCGGTGCAAATCATTGCCCACGGCAACGCCGGTGACCTGTGGCTGGGCAACAGCTACCTGTCGGCGGACAACGTCGCGCAGCGCAGCGCGGTGCTGGCGGAAATCGGCAAGGACATGAACGTTGGTGGCGACATCCTCATTTACGGCTGCTACACCGCCGAGGGTGACCGTGGCCTGAGCTTTGTCGACTCGCTGGCGCAATTGACCGGTCGTGACGTGGCGGCGTCGAACAACCGCACCGGTGTGGGCGGTGACTGGGATCTGGAGATCGCCACCGGCAAGATCGAGAGCGCCAACGTGCTGTCGACCTTGTCGATGAGCGAGTACCAGTGGGGCCTCGCCACCTGGACTGCCACCAACAACGCGAACACCGGGGTCGGCTCGCTGCGGGCAGCGCTGGCGTCGGCGCAGAACGGCGACATCGTGACCTTCAGCACCGGCATGACGGTACAGCTCACCTCGGAATTGCTGATCAACAAGAGCATCACGGTCGATGGCGACCTGAACAACGATGGCGTCGCCGACGTCACCCTCGATGGCCAGTACAAGACCCGGGTGGTGGAAATCACCTCCGGCAGCACCGTGACCCTCGATGGTCTGGTGATCACCCGGGGCCTGGTCTCGGGCAACGGCGGCAATGGCGGCTATGGCGCGACCGGGGCCATGGGCGGCGGGATTTTCAACGCCGGCATCCTGACCCTGAACAACGTTTCGGTGACCGGTAACGCGGCGGCCGGTGGTGGCGGTGGCGGGGGTGTGACCGGTGCGTTCTACGGCGGTGCCGGTGGCGGCGGCGGTGGCCTCGGTGGTCAGGGCGGCGGTCATGGCGGCACGGCCGGGCCGGGCACCGGTACGCTGGGTGGCCAGGCCGGCAGCGGCGGTGTCGGCGGCTACGGCGGTGGCTACGATGCGACCCACATGGGCGGTCGTGGCGGCTCCACCATCGGCGGCGCCGGTGGTGTCGGCGTGTCCTATTACAGCAACGGCGGCAATGGCGGCACCGCCAACAACGGCACGATTTCCATTGGCGGCGGCGGTGGCGGCGCCGGTTGGGACAAGGTCGGCGGCGTCGGCGGCAATGCGGCCGGCGGTATTTATAACGCCTCCACCGGGACCCTGAAAATCGTCGGCACCTCGGTCATCAGCAACAACATCGGTGCGGGCGGCGGTGGCGGTGGCGGCAGCGGCCAGGGCAGCAACAACCTGAACGGCGGCGACGGCGGACGGGGTGTCGGCGCAATCTGGAACCAGGGCGGCACGGTACTGATCACGGCCTCCAACTTCAGCTCCATCACTGGCAACGCGGCGGGCAGCGGCTCCGGTGGCGCAGAACTGGGCGGCGGCGTAACGGGCTCTGTACCCTTGGCCTTCGCGGCGATCTACAACAACGGCGGCACACTCAACACCGCTTATGTGGAACCACCGACCGCCACCATCGTGATGTCCGACACCGCCCTGAAAATCGGCGAAACCTCGCTGGTGACCATCACCTTCAGCCGGGCGGTGACCGGTTTCACCAACGCCGACCTGACCATCGCCAACGGCACGCTGACAGCGGTCAGCAGCAGCGACGGCGGCCTGACCTGGACCGCGACGTTCACCCCGACCAACAACATCACCGACGCCACCAACCTGATCACCCTCGACAACACCGGGGTGAACGCGATCAGCGACGGTGTGGCGGGTGTCGGTACGACCAACTCCGTCAACTACGCGATCGATACGGCGCGCCCGACCGTGACCATCGTGATGTCGGATACGGCATTGAAAATCGGCGATACCTCGCTGGTGACTTTTACCTTCAGTGAAGCGGTGACCGGCTTCACCAACGCCGACCTGACCATTGCCAACGGCACCCTGAGCGCGGTGAGCAGCAGTGACGGCGGTATTACCTGGACCGGGACGTTCACCCCGAGCGCCAGCATCACCGACACGACTAACCTTATCTCTCTGGACAACACCGGTATTGCCGACCTGGCCGGTAACGCCGGCACCGGCACCACCGATTCGGTCAATTATGTGATCGATACGGTGCGGCCGACCGCGACCATTGTTGTGGCCGACACCAACCTGGCGGCGGGAGAAACCTCGCTGGTGACCATTACCTTCAGCGAAGCGGTCAGTGGCTTCACCACGGCCGACCTGACGGTGGCCAACGGCACCCTGACCGGCCTGAGCAGCAGCGACGGCGGCGTCACCTGGACCGCCACGCTCACGCCAACCACCAACATCACCGACACCACCAACCTGGTCACCCTGGACAACACCGGGGTCGTCGATCTGGCCGGCAACGCCGGCAGCGGCACCACCAACTCCAACAACTATGCGATCGACACCGCGCGGCCGACAGCGACCATCGTGGTGGCCGACAACAACCTGAAAATCGGCGAAACCTCGCTGGTGACCATCACCTTCAGCGAAGCGGTGACCGGTTTCACCAACGCCGACCTGACCATTGCCAACGGCACCTTGACGGCGGTCAGCAGCAGCGACGGCGGTATCACCTGGACGGCAACCTTCACGCCGACCGCCAGCATCACCGACGCGACCAACCTGATTACCCTGAACAACACCGGCATCGCTGACCTGAACGGCAACGCCGGCAGCGGCACGACCGATTCGAACAATTACGCCATCGATACCGTGCGCCCGACCGCGACCATCGCCTTGTCCGATAACGCGTTGAAAATCGGCGAAACCTCGGTTGTGACCATCACCTTCAGCGAAGCGGTGACCGGTTTCACCAACGCCGACCTGACCATTGCCAACGGCACGTTGAGTGCGGTGAGCAGCAGCGACGGCGGTGTCACCTGGACGGCGACTTTCACGCCGACCAGCAACATCACCGATGCCACCAACGTCATCACCCTGGACCAGACCGGCGTCTCTGACCAGGCCGGCAACGCCGGCAGCGGAACTGTCGACTCCGGTAACTATGCCATCGACACCCAGCGTCCGACCGCGACCATTGTGGTTGCCGACAGCACCCTCACGGCCGGTGAAACGACGCTGGTGACCTTCACCTTCAGTGAAGCGGTGACCGGTTTCAGCAATGCCGACATCGTGGTTGCCAACGGCACCCTGACGGCGGTGAGCAGCGGCGACGGCGGCATCACCTGGACGGCGACGTTCACGCCGAACGTGGGCGTCAACGACGCCACCAACCTGATTGTCCTGAACAACACCGGCATCGCCGACCTCGCCGGCAATACCGGCAGCGGCACCACCAGTTCGCCCAACTACACCATCGACACCGTGGCGCCGACCGCGACCATCATCGTGTCCGACTCCAGCCTGAAAATCGGCGAAACCTCGCTGGTGACCATCACCTTCAGTGAAGCGGTGACCGGTTTCACCAACGCCGACCTGACCATCGCCAACGGCACGTTGTCGGCAGTCAGCAGCAGCGACGGCGGCATTACCTGGACGGCGACCTTCACCCCGACCAGCAACGTCACCGACGCCACCAACCTGATCACCCTCGACAACAGTGGTGTGCAGAACCTGTCCGGCAACGCCGGCAGCGGCACCACCGATTCGAACAACTATTCGGTCGACACTCAGCGTCCGACTGCCACCATCGTGGTCGCCGACACCGCGCTGGGCGTCGGCCAGACCAGTCTGGTGACCATCACGTTCAGCGAAGCGGTGACCGGTTTCACCAATGCCGACCTGATCATCGCCAACGGCACGTTGAGCGCCGTGAGCAGCAGCGACGGCGGCATTACCTGGACCGCGACCTTCACCCCGGCGGCAGGGATTACCGACACCACCAACGTGATCACCCTGGACAACACCGGCATCGCCGACCTCGCGGGCAACGCCGGCAGTGGCACCACCGATTCCAACAACTATGCCGTCGACAGCCAGCGCCCGACCGCCACCATCGTGCTCTCCGACAGCAGCCTGAGTGCCGGAGAAACCTCGCTGGTCACCATTACTTTCAGCGAAGCGGTGACCGGTTTTGACAATTCCGACCTGAGCGTCGCCAACGGCACCTTGAGCAACGTCACGTCCAGCGACGGCGGCATCACCTGGACGGCGACGTTCACGCCGAACGTGGGCGTCAACGACGCCACCAACCTGATTGTCCTGAACAACACCGGCATCGCCGACCTCGCCGGCAATACCGGCAGCGGCACCACCAGTTCGCCCAACTACACCATCGACACCGTGCTGCCGACCGCGACCATCATCGTGTCCGACTCCAGCCTGAAAATCGGCGAAACCTCGCTGGTGACCATCACCTTCAGTGAAGCGGTGACCGGTTTCACCAACGCCGATCTGACCATCGCCAACGGTACGTTGTCGGCAGTCAGCAGCAGCGACGGCGGCATTACCTGGACGGCGACCTTCACCCCGACCAGCAACGTCACCGACGCCACCAACCTGATCACGCTGGACAACTCCGGCGTGCAGAATCTGTCCGGCAACGCCGGCAGCGGCACCACCGATTCGAACAACTATTCGGTCGACACTCAGCGTCCGACTGCCACCATCGTGGTCGCCGACACCGCGCTTGGCGTCGGCCAGACCAGTCTGGTGACCATCACGTTCAGCGAAGCGGTAACCGGTTTCACCAACGCCGACCTGATCATCGCCAACGGCACGCTGAGCGCCGTGAGCAGCAGCGACGGCGGCATTACCTGGACCGCGACCTTCACCCCGGCGGCAGGGATTACCGACACCACCAACGTGATCACCCTGGACAACACCGGCATCGCCGACCTCGCGGGCAATGCCGGCAGCGGCACCACCGATTCCAACAACTATGCCGTCGACAGTCAGCGTCCGACGGCGACCATTGTCATGAGTGACAGTGATCTGCGCCCTGGCGAAACCGCCCAGGTGACCATCACTTTCAGCGAGGCGGTGACCGGTTTCGACAACTCGGACCTGAGCGTGGCCAACGGCACCCTGAGCAACGTTTCGTCGAGCGACGGCGGCATCACCTGGACGGCCACCTTCACGCCGAACATCGGCGTTACCGACCTGACCAATCTGATCGTCCTGAACAACACCGGCATCACCGACCTGGCCGGCAACACCGGCAGCGGTACCACCAGCTCGGCCAATTACCAGGTGCAGACCGAAGTGCCGACCGCGACCATTGTCATTGCCGACACTGCGCTCAAGGCCGGAGAAACCTCGCTGGTGACCATCACTTTCAACGAAGCGGTCAGCGGTTTCGACAACAGCGACCTGACCATCGCCAACGGCACGCTGAGCAACGTCAGCAGCAGCGACGGTGGCATCACCTGGACCGCGACGTTCACGCCGACCAACAACATTACCGACAGCAGCAACCTGATCACCCTGAACAACGCCGGGGTGGCCAACCTGTCGGGCAACAGTGGCGTCGGCACCACCGATTCCAACAACTTCGCCATCGACACCGCGCTGCCGACCGCCACCATCGTGGTTGCCGACAACCGCCTGGGCATCGGTGAAACCACCACGGTGACCATCACCTTCAGCGAAGCGGTGAGCGGGTTCGACCTGTCGGACATCAGCGTCGCCAACGGTTCGCTCTCGAACCTGACCAGCAGCGACGGTGGCGTGACCTGGACGGCGACTTTCACGCCGACAGCCAACGTCAACGACCCGACCAACCTGATTCTGATCGACACTGCCGGCGTCCAGGATCTGGCCGGCAATGCCGGGGCGAGCATTGCCATCTCCAACAACTACCTCCTCGATGCGACCCGGCCGACGGTGAGCATTGTGGTCGCCAATCCGCATCTGGGCATCGGCCAGACCACCACGGTGACCTTCACGTTCAGCGAGGCGGTGAGCAATTTCGACCTGTCCGACCTGAGTGTGACCAACGGTGACCTGAGCAACCTGACCAGCAGCGACGGCGGCAAGACCTGGACCGCGACCTTCACGCCGACCGCGAATGTCACCGACCCGAGCAACTTCATTGCCCTGGACACCAGCAACGTCACCGACCAGGCGGGCAACGCCGGCAGCACGGTGGCGGTGTCGAACAACTACACCCTCGACAGTGAACGGCCGACCGCTACGGTAGTGGTTGCCAATCCGAACCTGGGCGTCGGCCAGACGTCGCAGGTGTTCATTACCTTCAATGAAGCGGTGACCGGTTTCGATCTGTCGGACCTCAGCGTGGCCAACGGTACCTTGTCCAACCTCAGCAGCAACGACGGCGGCAAGACCTGGACCGCGACCCTGACGCCAAACGCCAACGTCAGCAGCGCCAGCAATGCGATCAGCGTCAACCGTGCCGGGGTCAGCGATCTGTCGGGCAACAGCGGCAGCGGGATCAGTCAGTCCGGCAACTATGTGATCAACACGGTGCCGGCCGTGCCACCGACGTCTCCTCTGGTGGTGACGCCGGATCCGCAGTTTCGCAGCAGCGATCCGGTCGTGGCACCGCCACCGCCCAACGTACCGCTGCAACCGGTGGTCTTCACGACGCCTGTCGGGAATCTCGGTTCACCGCTGACCTTCCCGCCGCTGTTCGAGCAGCGGGTCATCGGCAACGGTATCCGTCCATTGGGCGACATCTTCATCAACCACGGTGCCTTGAGCCCGAGTTTCATTGCCCAGGTGTTCACCAGCAGTGACAGCGGCGGCGACGGTTCGGGCCACGGCTTCCTCGGCTTTGGCGGGGGAGATGGGGGCGTGTTCGGTATCAGCACCCTTTCCAGCCTGTTCAACCAGAACAGCGAGACAGAGCGGGATTCACTGAACGCCTTCGACAGTCACTCGATCAAGGGCGGCGACATTACCCAAGGCCTGCGCGGTGTGTTCGGCGCGCCGACCCTGGGCCAGCAACTGCAACAGATCAAGGACAGCGAGCAGCACCGGGTGGATAACCTGGCCGCGGCGCTGCAACAGGTCGGCATCAGCGAAATACCGGCCTGACAAACCAGAACAATCCAACAATATGTGGGACCTAGGGGCGATCCAGGGATGAAGAAAAGTCAGAAGTTGTTCGGCGCCAGCCTGCTGGCGCTGGCGATCAGCGGATGTGCAGTCACCAGTGAACCGATCGAACGCAGTGTCAGTGAGCAACGGGCCCGAGCCGACCTGCAAACCATGTACAAGGGCCAGGAACCGTTGCGCGGTCCGTTGACCCTGCACCAGGCCATGGCCCGCGCGGTGAAATACAACCTCGAAGGTCGCTTGAAGATCATGGAGGAAGCGCTGGCCAAGCGGCAGCTCGATCTCGCCAGTTTTGACATGCTGCCGCGCATGGCGCTGGACGCCGGTTACGTCGGACGCAACAACGTCAGCGCCTCCAGCAGCCAGAGTGTGCGCACCGGCACTCAGTCTCTGGAACCGTCGACCTCCCAGGACCGCGACCGCAACGTCGCCGACCTGACCATGGTCTGGAACGTTCTCGACTTCGGCGTCAGCTACATCAACGCCAAGCAACAGGGCGACCAGCGCTTGATCGTCCAGGAGCGTCGTCGCAAGGTGATCAACACCATCGTCCAGGACGTGCGTTCAGCCTATTGGCGGGCAATGGCAGCCGAGCGTCTGCTCAAGCAGATCGACAGCCTGATGGCACGGGTCGACGCTGCCCGACGCAACAGTGAAAGCATGAGCGAGCAGCGCATCGGCGATCCGGTGCAGTCCCTCGGATACCAGCGTTCACTGATCGAAGCCACCCGGCAGCTGGAAGAGCAGCGCCGCGCGTTGTCGCTGGCGAAAACCGAACTGGCGACCCTGATCAACCTGCCGATGGGCACCAACCTGACGCTGGCCACCGACGACGGTTATCAGATCCCGGAACTCAAGGTCGATATCGCCAAACTGGAACAGGAAGCCCTGACCAGTCGCCCGGAACTGCGCGAGCAGGATTACCAGACCCGGATCAGCGCTGCCGAAACCCGCAAAGCCATGCTGCGCATGCTCCCGGGCCTGGAGTTCTCCGCCGGCGGGCACTACGACAGCAACTCGTTCCTGGTGAACGACCGCTGGGCCGACTATGGCGTGAAAGTGACCTGGAACCTGTTCAACGTGATCTCCGCTCCGGCGGCCATCGATGTGGCCAAGGCCGGTGAAGAAGTCGCCACCGCACGGCGTCAGGCGATGTCGATTGCAGTGCTGGCGCAATTGTACGTGGCCAACGCCAACTATCAGGAAGCGCTGCGCCAGTTCAAGACCAACCAGCAACTGTCGGACATCGACGGGCAAATTGTCGGTCAGTTGCGCAACCGTCATCAGGCGGCAGGCATCGGCGAGCTGGATTTGATCCAGGGCGAACTGAACAACCTGCAAGCGGACTTGCGCCGTGACCTGTCCTACGCCGACCTGCGCAATGCCTATGGCCAGATCTTCGCCAGTGCCGGCCTCGATCCGTTGCCGGATCAGGTGCAGTCGACTGAAGTGCAGTCGATCGCCACGGCGCTGGCCAACCGCGAAGCGGCGTGGGCGTCGGGGGATATTTCGGTGCCGGCGGCCCGTGCCGCTGCCAAGTGAGTGATGAGTCGGCCAGCGTACTCGCGCCTGCCGGTCTCTGTGGATTTGCCGTTGCTGTTGCAGGCCTTGGCGGCGATCGAGGACACAGACTGGCACGGCCATTTCAACACCGCGTATTTCAGCGGTGACTGGAGCGGTGTGGCGCTGATTTGCGCTGCCGATGCCTTGACCGAGTTGTCACCCGGTACCGCCGAACCGGTGCCGCGCCGCCCCTGGTTGAATGACCGCCGCTGGCAACAGGCGTTGCGCGACCTGCCGTTGGAGATCGTCAGTGCCCGGCTGCTGCGATTGGGGCCGGGTGGGCAGATCCATGAGCATCGCGATTACGATCTTGAGGGTGAGAACGCCGATATGCGACTGCACATTCCGCTGCTCAGTCCGCCTGCGGTGGACTTCTGGCTCGATGGCCTGCGCATGCCGATGATGGAAGGCGAGTGCTGGTTTCTCGATCTTGCGCGACCGCACCGGGTTGACAATCGGGACAGTACGGCACGCATTCATCTGGTCCTCGATTGCCGACCCGGCGCCTGGCTGGAGCAGATGATGACCGACGGTTTGCCAAGCACACCGCGGCCGGATGCCGAAGACTCGGCGCTGCAGCGATTTCAGCGTCTGCTGGCCGTGGATCGGTCGTTGTCGGCGACCTTGCAGGCGCTACGTGATCCCGAAGCGTTCATCAGCCGAACCCTGGCGTTGGCCGCCGAGCGCGGCTTGTCATTCTCCCGGGAAGAACTGCAGGCGGCGATGCGCAACGGGCGCCGCTCGTGGAACGAACAATGGCGAGCCTGAATTTCGACGGCTGGCTGCCGATTCGCATCTGGAAAGAGGGCGGGCAATGGCTGGTCGACTGGTGCTGGTTCGGTGACACGCCGCTGCACCAGCCGTTTTTTCGCGAGGCGGTGGAGCAGGCGCTGCAGTTGCCGTTCAATCAGGCGTTTCGCCGGCAGACGTCCTTGTCGGCGCTTGCCGATTGGCAAGCACTCAGCCCGGGCCTGTCACCGAGCGCTTTCATCCTGCACGCTTCGCGCTGTGGTTCGACGCTGATCAGTCAGATGGTGGCGCAGCTCGCCGATCACATCGTGATTTCCGAGGCGCCCCCCCTGGATGCCTTGCTGCGCAGCGATCTGCCGGCCGCTGAACGTCGTGCGGCCATCGCCGGGTTGCTCTCGGCCTACGGTCAGCGCCGGCGCGGGATGGAGCAGAGACTGGTGATCAAGCTCGATGCCTGGAACATCGGCGAATGGCCGTTATTGCACGACTGTTTTCCCGACACGCCGTGGCTGTTTGTCTACCGCGATCCGCTGGAGATCGCCGTTTCACATCTGCGTCGCCCAGGCATGCACATGGTGCCCGACCTGCTCGGCGCGTGCGTGCTGGACGACGACCTGCCATTCAAAGGAAGCGAGGATTTTATCGCCCGGCGACTGGGACGGCTGCTGGACGCGGCGTGTTTGCACTGCGCTGATTTCGACGGGCTGGCGGTGAATTACAACGAGTTGCCTGAGGCGATGACAGGACGGTTGGCGAGGTTCTTTCAACTCAATGCCGAGCAGTGTGAGCAGGCGCTGACGGCTTCTGCGCAGCATGCGAAACAGCCGTCACAGGCGTTTGTCGCCGATGGCGAAAGCAAACGCCTTGAGGCTTCCACTCTGTTGCGCACGCAAGTGGAACGTTGTGCGCGGGCGCCCTATGACGCACTGGAGCGCTTGCGCAGGCTCACGATTTTGCCGACAGATCCGCCATTCCCTTGAGCAACTCGATCGGCAACGGAAAGACGATGGTCGAGCTCTTGTCACCGGCAATCGAACTCAGGGTCTGCATGTAGCGCAATTGCATGGCGCCGGGCTGGCGGCCGAGCATTTCGGCGGCCTGCATGAGTTTTTCCGAGGCCTGCAGTTCGCCTTCGGCGTGGATCACCTTGGCGCGCCGTTCCCGTTCCGCTTCAGCCTGTCTGGCGATGGCGCGCACCATCGATTCGTTGAGGTCGACATGCTTGATCTCGACATTGGCCACCTTGATGCCCCAGGCGTCGGTCTGGGCATCGAGCACTTGCTGGATGTCGATGTTCAACTGTTCGCGCTCGGCCAGCAGTTCGTCCAGTTCATGTTTGCCGAGTACCGCGCGCAGGGTGGTCTGGGCCAGTTGACTGGTGGCGGTCAGGAAGTCTTCGACCTGGATGATCGCTTTCTGCGGGTCGAGCACGCGGAAGTACAGCACCGCGTTGACCTTGACCGAGACGTTGTCGCGGGTGATCACGTCTTGGGGCGGCACGTCGAGGACGATGGTGCGCAGATCCACCCGGACCATTTGCTGCACCACCGGAATCAACAGGATCAACCCCGGCCCCTTGACCTGCCAGAAGCGCCCGAGCTGGAACACCACGCCGCGTTCGTATTCACGCAGGATGCGGAACGTCGAGCCCGCCAGGGCAATGAGCAACAGCAGCAGCGCGACAAAACCGATTTGCAGACCCATGATCACTCTCCGAGCGGTGCCGCGTCAGTCGCGGCCACTTGCAGCAACAAGCCCTTGCGCCCGACTACCCGCACCGGTTGCCCGGCGTGCAGCGGCGTGGCACTCGACACTTGCCAGCGTTCTCCTTGCAATTGCACCCAGCCGTTGCGGGTGTCGCGCGACTCCACCATGGTCACGGCCGTCACGCTGCCGACCAGGCCGGCGTCGCCGCTGACCGGGTGTCGCGGCCGGGTCTTCAGGGCACGAACCAGCAACGCGATCAGCAGCAGTGCGCTGACCAGTCCGAGGCCGATCATCATTGGCACCGGCAGTTCGGCATTGCTCAGAATCAGCGCGCCGATCACGAACATGACAATCCCGGCAAGGCCGATCACGCCGTAATTGGGCAGCAGGCCTTCGGCGATCAGCAAGGTGATGCCCAGGGTGATCAGCCACAGGCCGATCGGGCTTTCGGCCGCAAGTGAGGTGTCCGCCGCCAGGGCCGATCCGCTCAGCAGCATCAGGGCGAACGCACAGCATCGGGTGTTCACGCGACCCTCCGGGAGAGTCATGGGGTTCTCTTATCAGTCTAGTAGAGCCTGCGGCTGGATGAATTTTGATCATTGCGCGGCCTCGCCAGTGGGCGGATTTACCTTCGTTCGCGGCTTGCCGGACTAGACTTTCCAGAACAGGAACAACGTTCATCATCGCTCGCCGCGCAGCGTCGGCGGGCAACGAGGTGCATCATGCGTATGGCAAGAAAAGTGCAAAGCAGCCTGACCCGGGCGCAATGCCAATACGACGTCGTTTCCCATCCGCACTCGAGCAGCAGCCTGGAAACGGCGCGGGTTTCGGGGATCCCGGCGGAGCGGGTGGCCAAATCGGTGATCCTCGACGATCACCACGGGCATTACCTGATGGCCGTGCTGCCAGCCAGCCGCCATCTGGACCTGAGCAAGGTGCGCACCAGCGGCGAGTGGCAGATCACCCGCGAAAGCACGCTCGCTCACCTGTTCGATGACTGCGAACGCGGTGCGGTGCCGCCACTGGGCGATTCCTATGGCCTGGACATGGTCATCGACCCGCTCGTGACCCGGCAGAAAGACATCTACCTGGAGGCCGGCAACCACAACAATCTGCTGCACATGAGCATGCCCGAGTTTCTGAAAATGGTGCCGCATGCGCAGGTGCGGGAGTTGAGTCAGTAGGTTTGCGGCGTTTTTGACGACGCTAATCGCGAGCAGGCTCGCTCCCACAGGTCCTGCGCTGAGCCTGTGGGAGCGAGCCTGCTCGCGAAATTCTTGCATCCACTGAATCTTCAAAGGACCAGAACAATGGAAAACCCGACGCACAGCCTCCCGTCCCTGTTCAAACAACTGGGCCTGGACAACGACCCGGTCAGCATCGATCAGTTCATCGCCGCCCACTCCCCGCTCAAACCCGAACTGCACCTGTGCGATGCGTTCTTCTGGAGCAAGAGCCAGGCGGATTTCCTGCGCGACGAGATTCTCGATGATGCGGATTGGGCGGAGGTGGTGGATCAGCTGGATGTGATGTTGAGGAAAGGGCGGGCGGGATAAAGACAAGACCTAGTCCTTGGCAGTCATAGCTCTCAAGGAAGAGAACGTCGCTTCAACTTCAAGATTGGATAAACCGATTCCGCAGGCCATTGATTCACGAGCGATTCTTACTTTTTGCTCTAAAAATGCCGCGTACGCAGATGTGTCGGGCAGACGTTCAATCGGATGTTGTCCGGAATTCGGGTTCTCGGGCGTGAATTGCGTCGTCATGGTTCAGTGCTCTCGGATGTCGGTGTCGGCGCAGTTTCAGCGAGGAACATTTCTTGTGCTGAAAGCAATTTGTTTCAAAACTTGACTGAATTTCCCCTCAAATGCCATATTGATAGTTAGCAAACTAACAGTGTGTGCATTCCCTCGTGCCGAATAACCTCGACGCTCTCCAGATGAACATCAGCAGTGCCATGGTGGTGGCCGCCAGGCATTGGCGGAAGATCTGCCAGACCACGCTGGTCAACTATGGAATTTCCGAAGCCTGCGCCGTCCCGTTGTTGATGATCGGGCGGCTGGGCGAGGGTGTGCGGCAGGTACAGGTGGCGCAGGCGGCGGGGATGGAGTCGCCGTCGCTGGTGCGTCTGCTCGATCAGTTGTGTCACGCCGGTTTTGTCTGCCGCACCGAAGATGCGCAGGACCGTCGCGCCAAATGCCTGAGCCTGACCGACACCGGCCGTGAGCTGGTGCAAGCGGTGGAGGCGCAACTGGTGCGCCTGCGTCATGAAGTGCTCGAAGGCATCGACCAGCGCGATCTGGAGGCTACGCTTCGGGTACTGAGAGCTTTTGAGGCGGCCACTCCGCCAACGGTGATCAATCCGTGAACGGGTTCTTTTCCGGCATGCCCCCAGCGCGGGACTGGTTCTACGGGATCCGCACGTTCGCGGCCTCGATGATCGCGCTGTACATCGCCCTGCTCATGCAGATGCCGCGTCCGTACTGGGCGATGGCCACGGTGTACATCGTTTCCAGCCCGTTCCTCGGTCCGACCAGTTCCAAGGCGCTGTATCGCGCCATCGGCACGTTTCTCGGTGCAGCGGCGGCGGTGCTGTTCGTGCCGATGTTCGTTCAGAGCCCTTATGTGCTGGTGGTGGTCATTGCGTTATGGACCGGGATTCTGCTGTTTCTGTCCCTGCATCTGCGGACCGCCAACAATTACGCGCTGATGCTGGCCGGCTACACCTTGCCGTTGATCGCCCTGCCGGTGGTGGATAACCCGCTGGCGGTGTGGGACGTGGCCGAATCGCGAACTGAAGAGATCTTTCTCGGTATCGCCGTGGCGGCGGTGGTCGGTGCGATGTTCTGGCCACGACGCCTGGCACCGGTGTTCAACGACGCCGTGGGCAAATGGTTCGCCGACGCCACGACCTACAGCCTGAAATTCCTCAGCCGCGACGTAAATCCCGAAGAAGTCACCGCCCTGCGCATGGCCATGGTCGGCAGTTTCAACAGCCTGGAGTTGATGATCGGCCAGTTGCCGCACGAAGGTGCGCGGCCGCAGACGGTGCGCAACACCAAGGAACTGCGCGGGCGGATGATCCACCTGCTGCCGGTGATCGATGCCCTGGAAGATTCGCTTTACGCCCTCGAACGACGCACGCCGGAACTGGTGGAAAAATTCGCGCCGCTGCTCACCGCCACCCGCGAATGGCTAGGCCACAAAGACGCCGACCTCGAGCGCTGGCAAACCCTGCGGGAACAGCTCGAAGCGTTGCAACCGAGCGCCGAAGCCCTCGAAGATCGCAAACAGTTGCTGTTTTCCAACGCGCTGTACCGTCTCGGCGAATTCATCGATCTGTGGCAGGACTGTCGCAGTCTGCAGGGCGCGATCCTGTGCGAACGGCAGGACAGCTGGCGCGCGGTCTATCGTCACTGGCGCCTCGGCCGCCTGACGCCATTCCTCGACCGTGGGCTGATGCTGTATTCGGTGGCCTCGACCATTCTGGCGATCATCGTCGCCTCGGTACTGTGGATCCTGCTGGGGTGGACCGACGGCGGCAGCGCGGTGATTCTGGCGGCGGTGTCGTGCAGTTTCTTCGCCTCGATGGACGACCCGGCGCCACAGATCTACCGGTTCTTTTTCTGGACCGGGATGTCAGTGCTGTTTGCCAGCCTGTACCTGTTTCTGGTGCTGCCGAACTTGCATGACTTTCCGATGCTGGTGCTGGCATTTGCGGTGCCGTTCATCTGTGTCGGCACCCTGACGGTCCAGCCACGGTTTTTCCTCGGCATGCTGCTGACGCTGGTCAACACCTCGTCGTTCATCAGCATTTCGGGTGCTTACGACGCGGATTTCTTTGCATTCGCCAATTCCAACCTGGCGGGCCCGATGGGGCTGTTGTTCGCGTTTATCTGGACCCTGATCGCCCGGCCGTTCGGCGCCGAGCTGGCGGCCAAGCGCCTGACCCGTTTCAGCTGGAAAGACATCGTCAGCATGACCGAACCGGCCACCCTCGCCGAACACCGGCATCTGGGTGTGCAACTGCTCGACCGCCTGATGCAGCACCTGCCGCGTCTGGCGCTGACCGGCCAGGACACTGGCATCGCCATGCGCGAAGTGCGCGTGGGGCTGAACCTGCTCGATCTGCTCGCCTATACGCCGCGAGTGACGGGCGCGCCGAACGCGTTACTCAAGCAAGTGGTGTCCGAGGTCGGCGAGTATTTCCGTGCCTGCCTCAAGGCCGGTGAACGCTTGCCGGCGCCAAGCGCCTTGTTGATGACCATGGATCGCACCCGCCGTGCGCTCAATGGCCACTGCGAGGAAGAAACCCGACTCAACCTGTTGCACGCCTTGAGCGGTTTGCGCCTGGCGCTGTTGCCCGGCGTGGAATTCGTCTCCAGTGCCGAGCCCGAAGAACCGCTGCCCGAAGGAGCGCCCCTATGATCGGTGATCTGGACATCAGCGGCATTTTCCTGCCGACCCTGCTGGTGTTGATGGGCATCACTTATGTGTTGTTTGTGTTGGTACACGGCGTGCTCACACGCCTGCATTTCTACCGTCTGGTCTGGCACCGGGCATTGTTCAACGTGGCTCTCTACGCCGTGATGCTGTACGGCGTGGATTCACTCAGTCGATACCTGATGACATGAAAAAACCGTTTCTGACCCTCGGTCGCGTCGTCCTGACGCTGCTGATCGTGACTTTCGCCGTCGTCGTGGTCTGGCGCATGGTGATGTATTACATGTTCGCGCCCTGGACCCGCGACGGCCACATTCGCGCCGACATCGTGCAGATCGCCCCGGACGTGTCCGGGCTGATCCAGCAGGTCGAAGTGAAGGACAACCAGTTGGTGAAACGCGGCCAGGTGCTGTTCAGCATCGACCAGGACCGTTTCAAACTGGCATTGCGCCAAGCCAAGGCAGCCGTTGCCGACCGTGAAGAAACCCTCGCCCAGGCCCAGCGTGAAGCCAAGCGTAACCGTGGATTGGGCAATCTGGTGCCGGCCGAACAGCTGGAAGAAAGCCTGTCGAAAGTGGCCCGCGCGCAATCGGCACTGGCCGAAGCGCTGGTGACGGTGGACAGCGCCCAGCTCAACCTCGATCGCTCGGTGATCCGCAGCCCGGTGGACGGCTACGTCAACGACCGTGCGCCGCGCTCGCAGGAATTCGTCACCGCCGGGCGTCCGGTGTTGTCGGTGGTGGACAGCAATTCGTTCCACATCGACGGCTATTTCGAAGAGACCAAACTCGACGGCATCCACATCGGTCAGTCGGTGGATATCCGCGTGATCGGCGACCGCGCCCGCTTGCGCGGGCATGTCGAAAGCATCGTCGCCGGTATCGAAGACCGTGACCGTTCGAGCGGCAGCAACCTGTTGCCCAACGTCAACCCGGCCTTCAGCTGGGTGCGTCTGGCGCAGCGGATTCCGGTGCGCATCGCCTTCGACGATGTGCCGGAAGACTTCCGCATGATTGCCGGGCGTACCGCCACGGTCTCGATCATCGACGATCAGCAGGAGCCCGCGAAATGAGCAGGGCCCTGATGATCGCCGGTCTGGGCGTGATGTTGTCGGCCTGTTCCATGGTCGGGCCGGACTATCACCTGCCGAGTGATGCGGCGATTCAGCGCAAGGATTTCCAGGGCGATCTGGCGGTGGCCGGCAAACCTGTGGTCTCCACTCCCGTGCCGGCGGACTGGTGGCGGTTGTATCGCGATCCGCGTCTGGATCAACTGGTGCAGCAGGCCATGGCCTCCAACACCGATCTGCGGGTGGCGGCGGCGAACTTGTCGCGGGCCCGTGCCCAGGTCGATGAAGCCGAGGCGGCCGGCGGCTGGAGCGGTGGCGTGAAAATGGGTGCCCAGCGCTTGCAGGAATCCGGTCAGGCATTTCTGCTGCCGGAGAAAGTCCCGGTGGCCAACGTCGCCGACATCGGCATCAGCGCGTCTTACCAGTTCGACCTGTGGGGCGTCCTGCAGCGCGGGATCGAAGCGGCGAAAGCCAACGCCGACGCGACCCAGGCCGCTGCCGACACCGCACGCATCACCTTGGTGGCAGACGTGGTTCGGGCCTACACCCAGGTCTGCGCAGCCAACGAAGAACGGGAAATCGCCCAGCATTCCCTCGACCTGCAATCCCAGAGCACCACGCTGATTCAGCGCCTGCGTGATGCCGGACGCGGGGACGAAACCCAGGTCACCCGCTCGCAGACTCAATTCAAGTCCCTGCGCGCCGACCTGCCGCGCTATGAAGCGGCGCGTCAGGCCGGGTTGTTCCGTCTGTCGATGCTGCTGGCCAAACCGGTCGATCAATTGCCGGCCGGCACGGCGACCTGTGCTGAATTGCCGAAAATCGCCCAACTGGTGCCGGTCGGTGATGGCGTCGCGCTGCTCAAACGACGGCCGGATATCCGCCAGGCCGAACGTCGTTTGGCAGCTGCGACCGCCGGGATCGGCATTGCCACCGGCGAGCTGTACCCGGACATCAGCATCGGCGCGACCATCGGCACCGTCGGCATTGTTTCCGACCTTGGTGACCCCTCGACCAACCGCTGGGGCTTTGGCCCGTCGCTGAGCTGGAAGGTGCCGACCAACGGCGCCCGGGCGCGTATCCGCGAGGCCGAAGCTTCGACCCAGGGCGCCTTGGCGCATTTCGACGGGGTGGTGCTCAACGCCATCCGCGAAACCCAGACCGGTCTGGCTCAATACACCGCGCTGCTGCAACGCCGCGACGCCCTGGCCGATGCCGAGCAGTCGGCGAAGCTGGCGGCTGACCAGACTCACCGCTTCTTCCAGGCGGGCCGCGAGTCGTTCCTCGCCGACCTGCAAGCCACTCGCACCTACACCGACGTCACTGCGCAACTGGCCGCCGCCAACACTCAGGTTGCCATGAGCCAGATCGATTTGTTCCTCGCCCTCGGCGGTGGCTGGGAAAGCGGACGAACGCAAGCCTCGAGCGCCAGCAAACCCTGAGGCCGTTGCTATGCTTTGAAGTATTGAAAGGGCGCCCCGAACCAGGCGCCTTTTCAGTGCACATTGCTAGCGCAGGTCTAGGGGAAACCAATAATGAAAAACCCTTACGCTCTCGGCTTCTGGTGCGCCCTGGTCGCACTGGTGCTGCTGTCGGCCACCTATTTCTACGGCATCATGCTGGCTCATCAGATCGACAAGGCGATGGTCTTCCTCGACAGCGCGACCGCGCTGATCGCGGTGATGGCGATCGTGGTGGTGGCCTGGGCATCGGTCCAGGTGCAGCGGCTCAAGAAACGCCAGCTTCAGCAAAGCAAGACGCTGCTGCTGATCTGGGACACCAAAGTCGCACTGCGCAAAGTCGAAACCGTGTTCGACCGCTACTTTTGGGGCAGCTACTGGCAACCGGGACGCACTTTCGCCGAGGTCATGGGCGAACTCACCGGCACTCCGCTGGAAAAAAGCCTCGAAGCCCTGAAAAAACAATGCCTGGCTCTGGACAAACAAGTCGCCGATGACGGCTGGCACTGGTTGAACAATGCCCGTGAATTGTCCGATGTCGCGACCGCCATGGCCCGCGAGCGCTATCAGCTGGATTTCTGCGACCCACGCGGCGACGGGCCGGGCGGGGCGGTGATCGACCGGGATTTCGAGGTGCTGGTGTACACCTGGACCGCACGCCTGAAAAGCTTCGATCATCAGCTCGATGAGATCGAGCTGCAGTATTCCTGACCTCCCAAAAGATCGCCGAACCCGGCGATCTTTTTGTTTGTCCATGTCCCGTGGACACTCTTTAACCTTTAAACATTGGGCCGCCCCGCGCTGCCAGTGCTAATCTCCACCGCTAAATTCAGCGGAGTCGCGCCACGGCCCGGTCACGGGTTCACGGAAGACGACCACACCTTCAGCCACGGAAATCGATCAGGTCATTCATGAATAAATCAGCAGGCGTGCTTCTCGGAATTGTTGTTGCGATCGGCGCCATTAGCGTCGGCGGGGCCTGGTACACCGGCACCAAAATCGAAGGCGTACTGAACAATGCCGTCGCCAATGCCAACAGCGAGTTGCAGACCGCCATGGCCGGCTCCAACGGCAGTGCGTCGCTGGAACTGGTGTCGCTGGAACGCAACACCTTCAGCAGCACCGCGCACTATCGCCTCAAGGGTGAAGGCGAGATGTTCGGCGAAGCGCCGGTCGAGCTGCTGTTCGTCGACCATATCGAGCACGGCCCGCTGCCGTTCTCGCGTCTGGTCTCGCTGAAATGGCTGCCGGTCATGGCCACCAGTCACTATGAGCTGGAAAAGACCCCGATCACCGAGAAATGGTTCGCCGCCACCAAGGGCGCTGCGCCACTCAAAGGTGTGGTCAACATCGGCTATGACCAGTCCACCACTGGCAATATCGAACTGCTGCCGCTGGAAACCGCGCTGGACGACAAGTCGAGCCTGAAGTTTTCCGGCCTGAACATGGACATTTCCGCCAGTGCCCAGGCACAGAAGGTCAAGGCCAACGGCTACATGGACAGCCTGCACCTGACCACCGTGGCTGAAGACCAGGCGCCGGTGCAGATCGAACTCAATGGCCTGACCCTGGCCAGCAACCTCGCCAAGAGCAGCTATGGCTACTACACCGGCGAAAACACCCTGGAACTGACCAGCAGCAAGACTACCTTCGGCGCCAAGCAGTCCGTGCTGGGCGTGAAGAACTTCGAGATGAAGAACCTCACCGAAGAAAACGGCACGAACGCTTCCGGCCGTGCCGACTACAAAATCGGTGAAGTGACCCTCAACGACAAGAAAATCGGTTCGGCCAATCTGGCCATGAGCCTTAAAAACCTCGACATCCCGTCGGCTCTGTCGCTGATGCAGATCTACCAGACCAAGCTGCAGCCATACGAAAAAGCCGCTGCCGAAGCCTCCGCCGCCGGTCTGCCGGCACCGGAGCTGAACCTGACCGAAGCCGAGTCCACTCAGGTCAAGGCTGACCTGCAAAAACTGCTGGCGGCCGGGCCGCAACTGGCGCTGGAAGACCTGTCGCTGAAAACCGCCAACGGTGAAAGCCGTGCCAATCTGGTGCTCGACCTGACCAAGCCACAGTCGATGGACCTGCCGCCGGATCAACTGGGCAAGCAACTGATCGCCCTGCTTGACGTCAACGTGCTGGTGTCCAAGCCGATGCTGGTCGATCTGCTCAGCGTGCAGGCGCAACTCGATGGTCAGACCGATGCCAAAGCCATCGTCGACCAGGCCAGCGCCGGAGCCGACATGTTCGCCGGCATGGCCGTCGGTTCGCAGTTGGCGACCCTGGATGGCACCAACGTTGTCACCAAGCTGCATTACGCCGCCAATCAGGTGGAGTTCAACGGCCAGAAGATGACCGTCGAGCAGTTCGTCGGTTTCCTGATGAGCAAATTCGCTGGTGTCAACGTCAGCCAGGAACAGTAACCCCCTCGCTACACCTCAACGCCCGGCCTTTGCTCCCCGCAAACGCCGGGCGTTTTGCTGTCTGGAATCGGCGTGAGCGGCGTGAGCCAGCGTTTTCGGTCACGAATCTGAACAAATATTGTGTTCTGAATATTGATCTACGCTTGCGTGCAAGACTGCTTGGATAGCTTGGCCAGGTAAATCGACTTGGTCTCCGTTACGAATTGGGCAAGGGGGAGCATTGCTACCCGGCTGGCCATGTAAGGATGCTGACGAATGCCGCGTATTGATGTTCCTGTAATACATCGTGGTTTACGCCCTTTGTTTCGAGTCGCGCTTTGCACTCAGTTGCTCTGGCCGGTGCTCGCGTTGGCCGATACGGCCTACGATCAAATGGTGCTTGATGCCCGGGCAGGGCATTACACGCCCGCGCTGACCGCTTTGCGTCAGGTGCCGCCGGCCCAGGCCACTCCGGGACAGATCAGCGATCACCTGCAAATCGCCAGTTGGGCCGGGCTTGATGCCGAAGTGGTGCAAGTTTACGAGACCCAGGGGCGCGACCGCGCATTGCCGACCCAGGCCCTGACCGCCACCGCTCGCGCCTATCGCAATCTCAAGCGCTGGGATCAGGCCATCGAGGTCTACAACAAGGCCCTGGCGCAGGAACCGAACAACGCCGACCTGCAACTCGGTCTCGCGCTGACCCAGGCAGACTCTGGCAAACCCGATGAGGCCGTGACCCGTGCCAAGGCATTGGTTGCCGCCAAACCCGATGATCCTTCCCGCCGTCTCGCACTGGGCTATGCCCTGACCCGTGCTGGCAAGCAATATGATGCGTTGTTCGAATACGATCAGGCCTTCGCTCGCGCCGGCAGCAAACCGGAAGTCGCCCGTGAATACGTGGTCGCTCTGCAAAAGGCCCGTATGCCCGAGCCGGCGCTGCGCCTGGCCAATCAGCGGCCGGGGCTGATCGATCCGGTGACTCTGCGTCGTCTCGAAGGCGATCTGGCTGCCGAGCGGGTGCGCCTCGCCGAATTCGCCACCCGCAGCGAAAAAGAACGCTACGTGATCGCCGACCGCGCACTGGCCGACTACGACAAGCTGCTCGCCACCTGGACCCCGGATGCCGGCGCCCACGACGACGTGACCCGCTGGCGCATCGACCGCATGGGCGCGCTCAAGGCCCGTGCGCGTACGGCCGACGTCATTGCCGAATACCAGAAACTGCAAGGCGAAGGCGTGAAGATTCCGACCTACGCCCTGCGCTGGGTGGCTGCTTCGTATCTGGATCAGCGTCAGCCCGAGGTCTCCACTGACCTGTATCGTCAGGTGCTCTCGGCGCCGGACGCCGATGCCGGCGATCGCCTCGAAGACACCACCGCGCTGTATTACTCGTTGCTGGAAAGCGACCGTGTCGAGGAGGCGCGCAAGGTCGCCGAAGATCTGGCCAAAAACGAGAAACCGCGCGTCGAACTCAAGGGCTTGCCGATCGGTAACCCCAGCGACGACTGGATGGACGCGCAACTGCTCTCGGCTCAGGCTGCCGGCACCTACGGCGCGGACCTGCCCCATGGCGAGGATCGCTTGCAGACGCTGGTCGATCAGGCGCCGGGCAACGTCGGCCTGCGCCTGTCCCAGGCCGATCTTTACCTGGCGCGACAATGGCCGCGCCGCGCCGAGAGCCAGCTCAAGGAAGTCGAGAGCATGGTGCCCCGGGACATGGGACTGGAGGTGGCTCAGGCCCGAACCGCCATGACGCTTCAGGAATGGCGGCAGATGGATGCGCTGACCGACGACGTCGTGGAGCGCTTCCCGGACAACCGCCAGGTGCAGCGAGCGGCCCGCGAGCGTGAAGTGCATGACATGTCCGAATTACGCGTTGAAGCCTACGGCGGCAAGGCCAATGGCGGCAGCGGTGGCAATGCCGGCGCGGTCAGCGGCAGCCGGGACTTCGGTATCCAGAGCACGCTCTACAGTCCGCCGATCGATGAGGACTGGCGCGTGTTCGCCGGGGTCGGTTATGCCACCGGTGACTTCGCCGAAGGCACCGGCAACCACCGCTTCCAGCGTGTCGGTCTGGAGCGGCGCACCCGCGACATGACCCTTGAAGCTGAAGTCTCCAACCATTCCTACGGTTACGGCGACAAGCAGGGCGCCCGCCTGGCGATTGCCCGGGACATCAATGACAACTGGCAGTACGGCGGCAGCCTTGAATACCTGTCGGCGGAGACCCCGTTGCGGGCGCTCAACAGCGACATCAAGGCCAACGGCGGCAGCGGTTTCATCCGCTGGCGCGCGAATGAAAGCCGCGAGTGGAAACTGTCGGTCAGCCCGTCGCATTTCAGCGACGGCAACAACCGTGTCGAAGCCTTGCTGACCGGCCGCGAAGGCGTCTACAGCACCACCCACGTGCAGGTCGACGCCGGTCTGGAAGTCAGCACCAGTCATAACTCCAAATCCGAAGACGTGCCGTACTTCAACCCGAAGGCGGACTTCAGCGTGATGCCGACGGTCAACGTCAACCACGTGCTCTACCACCGCTACGAAACCTCCTGGAGCCAGCAATTCCAGGCCGGTGCGGGTACGTACAGCCAGCGTGATCACGGCACCGGCGGCATGGCGATGCTCGGCTACGGCCAGCGTTATGCCTGGAACGACGTATTCGAGGTGGGCGGTTTGTTCAGTGTGATCAACCGGCCCTACGACGGTGACCGGGAAACCGATCTGCGTCTGCTCGTCGACCTCACTTTCCGCTTCTAGAAGAGTTTGAAGATGCCTTTGATTTCGCGTTTCATCCTTCTGCTGGGAGTGCTGCTGGTCAGCGCCTGCGCCCAGCAAGCCCCGGCCTTCGCGCCGCCGTCCGAGCGTCCGCTGGCGGCCAATGAAAAGCCCTGGCCGAAAAACCACGTGCTGGGCATTGCCTACCACGACGTCGAAGACCGTGATCCCGATCAGGCCGTAGTGGCCGTGCGCACCGAGCGCATGATCGAGCAGCTGGCCTGGCTGCGGGAAAACAACTACAAGCCGGTGACGGTCGATCAGATCATGGCCGCGCGCAAGGGCGGGCCGGAACTGCCGCCCAAAGCGATCCTGCTCAGCTTCGACGACGGCTACGCGAGTTTCTACACCCGTGTGATGCCGGTGCTGCGCGCCTACAACTGGCATGCGCTGCTGGCGCCGGTCGGGGTCTGGATCGATACACCGCTGAATCAACCGGTGGATTTTGCCGGCGCCATGCGCCCGCGTTCCGACTTTCTGACCTGGGATCAGGTGCGAGAAATTTCGCAATCGGGCCTGGTGGAAATCGCCGCCCACACCGATGCCAGCCACAAAGGCATCCTCGCCAACCCGCAAGGCAACATGCAGCCGGCCGCCGCAACCCGTCGCTACGATCCGGTGACCAGGCGCTACGAATCCGAAGCGCAATTCCAGGCACGGATTCGCACTGACGTGGCCACCATCTCAGAGAAAATCCGCAAGGCCACCGGTAAAAAACCACGAATCTGGGTCTGGCCCTACGGGACGGCGGACGGTACTTCGCTGACCGTTGTCAGCGAGCAGGGCTACGAAATGGCCCTGACCCTCGACGACGGTCTCGATGCCCTCGACAACCTGATGAGCAGCCCACGTTTTCTCGTGGCCTCGGACCCGGATGGCGAGCATTTCGCCAACAGCATCGTGGCCGTGCAGTCGGATTTCGCCATGCGCGTGGTGCACGTGGATCTGGACAACGTCTATGACCCGGATCCGGCGCAGCAGGAGGTCAATCTCGGCAAGCTGATCCAGCGCATGTCCGACATGGGCGCCAACACGGTGTTCCTGCAAGCCTTCGCCGATCCGCAGGGTGATGGTCTGGTGCATTCGCTGTACTTCCCCAACCGTCATCTGCCGATGCGCGCCGACCTCTTCGACCGCGTCGCCTGGCAGCTGCGTACCCGGGCCCACGTGAAGGTGTTCGCCTGGATGCCGGTGCTGAGTTTTGCGCTGGATTCGACATTGCCGCGGGTCACGCGCTGGGATCCGAAGACCGGCACTACCGCTGTCGATCCGGATCAGTACAAGCGGCTGTCACCGTTCGACCCCGAGGTGCGGCGGATCATTGGTGAGATCTACGAAGACGTGGCGCGCCTGACCTCGGTGGACGGCATTCTCTACCACGATGACGCCGTGCTGTCGGACTTCGAGGACGCCAGTCCCGAGGCCTTGAAGGCTTATGCCGCCCACGGTCTGCCGGGCTCGATTGCCGCCCTGCGTGATGATCCGGCAGCTATGCAGCGCTGGACGCGATTCAAGAGCCGCTACCTGATCGACTTCACCAATGAACTGACCGCCAAGGTGCGGGCGATCCGTGGCCCGCAGGTGCTCACCGCGCGCAACATCTTCGCCGAGCCGATTCTCAATCCCGGGAGCGAAGCGTGGTTCGCGCAGAACCTCGACGACTTCCTTGTGAGCTACGACTGGACGGCGCCGATGGCCATGCCACTCATGGAAAAGCAGACCCCTGCGCAATCCGGCCCGTGGCTGGAAGAACTGGTGGCGAAAATCAAACAACGCCCCGGTGCGCTGGATCGCACGGTGTTCGAATTGCAGGCACGGGACTGGACGAAGAAGGATCAGGCCGACATCGACGGTGCGCAACTGGCCGACTGGATGGGCCGCCTCAAGCGTCAGGGCGCCACCAGTTTCGGTTACTACCCGGACAACTTCCTCGAGAACCTGCCGGACCTGAAAACCGTGCGGCCTGCGCTCTCCAACAAATGGAACCCATGACATGCTGGATAGACTGCTGGCCCTGCTGGTTCTGGCGATTGTCCTCGGCGTACCGCTGGGGCTGATCTTCCTGGTCACCGGGCAATTCCTGATGGACTTCGTGTTCTTCTACCCGCTGTTCATGTCCGGGTTGTGGATTTCCGGTGGCCTGTACTTCTGGCTGCACTGGGAACGGCACTGGCCTTGGAAAGACGACACCCTGCCGCCACCGCTGGAAGGCGAACCGCTGATTTCGATCCTGATCCCTTGCTACAACGAGGGCGACAACGCGGCCGACACCATTCACGCGGCGCTGGCGCAGCATTACCCGAACATCGAAGTCATCGCGATCAACGACGGTTCCAAGGACAACACCGCGCAAGTGCTGGATGCGCTGGCCAAGGAAGATCCACGGCTGCGCGTGCTGCACCTGGCGGAAAACCAGGGCAAGGCCGTGGCACTGCGCATGGGCGCCATCGCGGCGCGCAGCGAATATCTGGTGTGCATCGACGGTGATGCGTTGCTGGCGCCGAACACTGCCGCTTATCTCGTGGCACCGATGCTCGACAACGCACGACTGGGCGCGGTGACCGGCAACCCGCGGATCCGCACCCGTTCGACCCTGGTCGGGCGGGTTCAGGTGGGCGAGTTTTCGTCGATCATCGGGCTGATCAAACGCACCCAGCGGGTGTTCGGGCGGATCTTCACCGTGTCGGGTGTGATCGTCGCGTTCCGCCGTACGGCGCTGAACCGGGTCGGCTACTGGAGCCCGGACATGATCACCGAAGACATCGACATCAGCTGGAAGCTGCAACTGGACCACTGGAGCATCTTCTACGAGCCCCGCGCCCTGTGCTGGATCCTGATGCCGGAAACCCTGCGCGGTCTGTGGAAGCAGCGCCTGCGCTGGGCCCAGGGCGGCGCCGAGGTGCTGTTCAAGAATATTCGCGGGATCTGGCAGTACCGTCACCGTTACCTGTGGCCACTGCTGTTCGAATACTGCCTGTCGACCGGTTGGGCATTCACCTTCCTGTTGTCGGTCATCTTCTGGGGCGTCGGCAAGTTCGTGGTCATGCCCGAAGCGATTGCGGTGGACCACCTGATGCCACCGGCATTTACCGGGCTGTTGCTGGCCTTCGTCTGCCTGGTGCAGTTCGCGGTCAGTATCGTGATCGACCGACGCTACGAGCCGGGTCTGGGCAGAACCATGTTCTGGGTGGTCTGGTATCCGTTGGTGTTCTGGTTCATCAGTCTGCTGACCACGCTGGTCAGCTTTCCGAAGGTGCTGTTCGGCCAGCATCAGAAGCGTGCGCGCTGGGTCAGCCCGGACCGGGGCATCAAACCGGCGGGCGACGACGAAGAGGAGATCATCAAATGAAAATCATCCGGACCCGCCAGCGGCCATTTCTGGTGGTGATCGATGTGATCCTCACCGTGCTGGCCTGGGTCGGCCTGCTGTATCTGCTGGTGCGCGGGCTGTGGCCGCTGATCGAAACCCATGCCGGTGGCCCGCGCATCGATCATTCGGCGTTCGAAGCCCTTGGCACCTTGCAGATCTATCTATGGGTGGCGCTGGTCAACGCCATCATCCTGATTTCCTGGGCCCGCTATCAACAACGCAAAAGCCGCAGTTTCGCCCAGCGCCGGCTGGCTGCCCCGGTGGTCGACGATGACGGTCTGAGCAAAAGCTTCAAGCTGTGCGATGACCGCCTGCAGAAGCTGCGCAGCCCTGGCGTCATCACCATCCACAACAATCAGGACGGTGACGTCAGCCACGTGGTGCCGCACCTGTGGCCGGTGGAGCCAGCCGAACTGCCGCCACCGCTGGCTCCACTGGAGCACCCACGGGTGATCTTTCTGCACGCCGAGGACGACGATAACCGCGAGCCATCGAACCGGCTCAACTGACCGCGCGAATCAGCCGCCATGCCTCTTCCATGGGCAGCGGCTGTTTCATGCGTTCGGCCAGCAACGCCATTGCGCGCTCCTGCTCGCACGCCACCGCAGCCACCACCAGGCCGTTGGCGCCGAAGAGTCCGATGAAGGGCGGCTGTTCGGGGTCGCCCATGAATTCGATGGCGTCCCACTGCCCGGCTTGGCCGAGATAGTCGTAGTTGCGGCCAAAGTGCCAGGTCCAGAAATACGGCACGTCGAGGTAATGCTCGTCGGCGCCGAGCATGTTGGCGGCGGCGATCCGCGCGTGTTGCTGGGCCAGGCGCCAGTGCTCGATGCGCCGCGGCTGGCCGTTCAACGGGAACGTGGCGATATCGCCGATGGCCCACAGGTTGTCGGTGACGCCCATACCGGCATCGACTCGAATCGATTGGTCATTCTCCAGTGGCAATGATGCGAACGCCTCGGTTGCCGGGCGCACACCAATTCCCGCCAGCACCAGATCCGCCGAAAGACGCAGGCCATTATCGAGTAGCACCGCCTCGACCTTGCCGTCACCGGTGATCTCCCTGGCTGGGTGATCGACGATGAATTTCACCCCGTTCTCTTCGTGGAGGGCGCGGATTGCCTTGCCCACGGCTTCACCGAACTGTGCCACGAAGGGAATGGCGTGGCGCGCCAGCACCGTGACGTCGAGACCGTGCTGGCGCAGCGCCGAAGCACATTCGAGGGCGATGAAACTGTCACCGATGATGACGGCACGCTGTCCCGGCCGTGCAATTTTCATGATCTGTTCGGCGTGGGCCCTGGAACGCAGGACAAACACCTGCGGCAGGTCGGCACCGGGCAGCTCCAGAGCATTGGGCGTCGCTCCGGTAGCGAGTACGGCGGCGCTGTAGTTCAGCGTCCGGCCATCGGCAAGATGCAGGGTGCAGGTCTGGGCATCGAGCGCGATGACTGTGCCAGACACGCGATTGACGTGTTGTTCGCGGTAGAAGTCATCATCGCGCAAGGGCGGGATTTGCTGTGGCGGTGTCTCTCCCGACAGGACAAATTTGCTCAATACCGTGCGGTCGTAGCCGGCGTCCGGTTCGCGGTCGATCATCACGATCTGTCCGCCAAAGCCTTTCTCCCGCAGAGCGACGGCGCACGCCGTTCCTGCAGCGCCGGAACCGACAATGACAAAGCTTCGCTGATCGTCCAGCCCGGGGACATGGGCATCCGGCAGTGGTTGATCATCAACCCAGACTTCATCACCACGCAGTTCCAACGGATACCGCTTGAGGCTGTCCAGGGCCGGTGGCTCGCACAGGGCGCCGTCCTCTGCGCGAAAGGCAGCCTTGTGCCAGGGACAGATCAGTCGCCCATGACACAAGGCGCCTTCCGCCAGCGGCGCCCCGGCATGTGGGCATTCGCCCTGAAAGGCGCGCAACTGGCCGGCGACGCTCAGCAGGACAATCTTGCAGTCGCCGATCTGTACTTCAAGGCCACGGTCTTGCGCAACATCGGCGAAACGGGCGACACGGTGCAGGGACATGGTCGTGCTCCATGGGGTGTTTCTCATACGAGTTTGGCCCGGATCGCGAGGTTCATCCATTTCCCACTGCCACGGCACGAACGGTACGGCTATAGTTTGCAGGCCGACGAAGGCCCAACTGCACAAGGTGCTCCCGGATGACCCGATTGACCTCTCTCAACCCTTGGCTGGCGGCCGTTGCCGTCGCCCTTTGCGTGCAGTTCCCGGCGCAGGCCCAGGAGCGCTTCACTCTCAGCATTCCCGGTGTTTCGGACAATCGTCTGTTCACCGCAGCGGCGGCCAGCGATGCCGCCGGTTGCGGCGGCAAGAACCTGTCCCCGGCGCTGAGCTGGAACGCCGGCCCCGCCGCGACCCAGAGCTATGCCATCGTGATGCACGATCCGGACGGCCAGAAAGGCATGGGCGTCGATCACTGGGTTCACTACGGCATCAAGGCCACAACCCGGCAGATCCCGGCCGGCAGCGGCACCAGGCCGACCTTCGAAGGGCTGGGCGGTACCAACAGCAAAGGCACGACCACCTATGTCGGCCCCTGCCCGCCGACCGGCGACAGTGCCCACCACTACATCATCCAGATCTACGCCCTGGACCTTGCCCCCGACGCCTTGCCGGCCGGTCTGACCCGCGCCCAGTTGCTGGAAAAGATCAAAGGCCATGTGCTGCGCAACAGCAGTGCGGTACGGCGTTATCACCGCTGAAAAATATTCGGCGGCGTTTAACCCGAACTGAAAGGGCTGCCCGTCTCAGAGGTTGAATGATCAATTCTTCCTCGAGGTCAGCCCCCATGTTCCTTCCTTCGACGCTTCTGCGACCCTTGGCTGCCGGTGTGCTGTTGGCCGTCGCCGGTTGCGGTGTTTCCTCCGGTCCGGAATCGGTCGCCGTACCGCCACCGGCACAGCCCGAATCCAGCCCTGCGGTACAGCACGAAGCGGTCGTGGCCGATCGCGCGATGGCCAAACGCAGCGTGCTTGCGGCGCCGATGGCCAGTTTTGCTCCGATGCCGGCCGGGGAAAGTTATCCACAAGGCTATCGCGCCGAGCAGCACGAACAGTATGCCCACCTGGCTGATAACCCGATCCACAGCGTTGCCGAAACACCCGTCTCGACCTTCAGTGCCGATGTGGATACCGGCGCCTACGCCAACGTTCGCCGTCTGCTCAATCAGGGACGCCTGCCGCCGGAGGGCGCGGTGCGGCTGGAGGAGATGGTCAATTATTTTCCCTACGACTACGCGCTGCCCGCCGACGGCTCGCCTTTTGGCGTGACCACGGAACTGGCGGCCACCCCGTGGAATCCGCACACCCGTTTGCTGCGCATCGGCATCAAGGCATCTGACCGCTCGGTGGTGGAGCTGGCGCCGGCCAACCTGGTGTTTCTGGTGGACGTGTCCGGTTCGATGGATCGCCGTGAAGGGCTGCCGCTGGTCAAAAGCACTTTGAAACTGCTGGTCGATCAATTGCGCGAGCAGGATCGCGTGTCGCTGGTGGTCTATGCCGGTGAATCGCGGGTGGTGCTGGAGCCGACTTCCGGGCGGGAAAAGGCGAAAATTCGCACCGCCATCGAGCAGTTGACCGCAGGAGGTTCGACCGCAGGTGCTTCCGGCATCGAACTGGCCTACCAGATGGCGCAACAGGCGTTCATCCCCAAAGGTATCAACCGCATCCTGCTGGCCACCGACGGCGACTTCAACGTCGGTGTCAGCGACTTCGACAGTCTCAAGCAGATGGCTGTGGATAAACGCAAGACCGGTATTTCCCTGACCACCCTGGGTTTCGGTGTGGATAACTACAATGAACACTTGATGGAGCAACTGGCGGATGCCGGTGATGGCAACTACGCCTACATCGACAACCTGCGCGAGGCGCGCAAGGTGTTGGTGGATCAGTTGGGTTCGACCCTTGCCGTGGTGGCGAAAAACGTCAAATTGCAGGTGGAATTCAACCCGGCGCAGGTCAGCGAATACCGGCTGCTTGGCTACGAAAATCGCGCGCTCAAGCGTGAGGATTTCAGCAATGACAAGGTCGATGCCGGTGAAATCGGTGCAGGGCACACGGTGACGGCGCTGTATGAAATTGTCCCCGCAGGCGAGGAGGGCTGGCTGGAGCCGCTGCGCTACGGTAAGTCGGAGCCGGCTGTTTCCGGGAAGAACGGAGAATTGGCGATGTTGCGTGTGCGATACCAAAAGCCGGAAGGTGGGAAAAGTCTGCTGATCGAGCGGCCGATTGCCAGTCAGGTTGCGCCCGCCTGCGAAGACCTGCGTTTTGCTGCCGCCGTCGCGGCGTTCTCCCAGCAATTCAAGGACGGTCGCTACACCGGCGATTTCAGCTTGAAGGACACCGAAGCCCTGGCCCGAGGTGCCCGTGGCGATGACCGTTTCGGCCTGCGCAACGAATTCGTGCAACTGGTGGAACTGGCGCAAAGTCTGCGGACTTCGACCGCATTCAATGCGTTGCCGACCGAGCGACGGATTGAATAGTGAGTCGCCTGAAGGGGTTCATCAGCCAGCTGTTTGCCAGCGCAGACAGCCTTGAGGCCAGCAGCGACGAATCGCTGCTGGCCCGATATCGCGAGGGCGAGGGCAAGGCGTTCGAAATCCTGTATGCCCGTCATCGCCAGGGCCTGTACCGGTTTCTGCTCGGGTTGAGCGGCAAGCCGGAGCTGGCCGAAGAGGTGTATCAGGAAACCTGGCTGAGCCTGATCCGCAGCAGCAGTCAGCCACAAGGCCGGGCGACTTTTCGTACCTGGTTGTTCCAGATTGCCCGCAATCGCCTGATCGACCACTGGCGCAAGCACGGCGCCCATCAGCCGTTGCATGACAGCTACGACGAGCAGACTCATGCGGTCAGCGATGAGGCGAGCGACCCCGAACAACTGCTCAGCCTCAGCCGCGACAATCAGCGCCTGGACAGCGCCCTGCAAACCCTGCCTGCCGACCAGCGCGAAGTGTTCCTGCTGCGCGCCCACGGCGACCTCGATCTGGCACAAATCGCCAGCCTCACCGAAACACCGCTGGAAACCGTCAAGAGCCGCTTGCGCTACGCCCAGCAAAAACTGCGTCGGCTGCTGGCCGAGGAGGTACTGACATGACGGACGCCCGCCAGACACCCGAAGAGCAACTGCTCAAGCATTACCGCGAGCAACAGAACGGCGAGCCGCCGGGAAATCTCGACGCGCTGATTCTTGGCGCCGCCCATCGCCAGGCCTCTGCAGCGAAATCCAGCCCGTGGCAGCGCTGGCTCAAGGCCTGCCAGACACCGCGTTACCAGGTGGCCTTCGCCAGTCTGGTGGGCATCGCGCTGGTGCTGTCGCTGGTACAGCGTGCCCCGGAACCTGTGGCCCATTACGATTTCGCCCCTGCTGCCAAACCAGCCGCACCGCTGGCCCGCAAGGAGGCTATCGAGTCCCGGACATTGTCAGCCCCAACGGGCGCGCTGTCCGCACCTGCACCTGAACCTGCTCCGATGACGGAAATGGCCGCGCCGATGCAAAGTGAGTCGATCAGCGCCGACAGGGCAGACGAAGCCAAAGCCAGCAAACGCGCTGCCGCCCCGGCCAATGGCCTTGACGAGCAACTGCGCGAAGTCCTGCGTCTGCGCGAATCCGGTCAATCGCAAGCGGCCGACGCCCTGTTCAATAACCTGCACAAACGCTACCCGGACGTGAACCTCGACATCCGACTCGAACAAATTCGCCAGAAGTGACCGATTGATGACCCAGCCATTTGGCATTGCCCCGCAAAAACGCGCACTATCGGGGCATTGCCGATGCGCTGGAGGATGCCGTGGCCCAAAAAATCGACCGCATCGCCCAAATGCTCAACTGCCCGGTGAAGGGTGAGGAACTGCGGCGAGCCGTGACCGAGAGTCGTAAGGAGTTTCTTCTGGCGAAGCAGGCAGAAGAGGATCTGCAGGAGGACGTTCTTGATGATGAGTGGATCGAGGACGAAGAAGACGATGAAGACGATGAAGAATACGACGAGTTTGACTGGACGACGGAGTGATTCGCCAACCAGCATCCACAAAAAAGCCTCAGACCTTTCGGCCTGAGGCTTTTTCGTTTCTGTTCATGGCGCACCAGGCGGGATTCGAACCCACGACCCCTGCCTTCGGAGGGCAGTACTCTATCCAGCTGAGCTACTGGTGCAGCGGGCGACATCATACCTAGGTCGGCTCGGGGCGTCCATGCCGGGTTTTGGCGTGGTTTGTCAGTGCAAGTGTCGGTTGGAAAACCCTGCATTCCATAAAGCTGTAACGTCCTGCAAAAGGCTCGCTTGGCGCTTTGGAGAGGCTGTTCTATGGTTTCCCTGCGATCGGGGCTGTTTGTACGTTGATCCGAAATGTTCAGCAATTACGGCGTTTTTGTTCTTTTTTTCGAACGAACTATTGTCCTTTAACCCCTTTGATCCTAGGATCCGTTTGAGATTTCAAACGCTCTTTGATCGGGTGCCGAGCCGCACGTGTTTGCAACCGTGCACTATTCAGGTGCTTGAGCCCGGTGAATGATTTCCCTGACGGCAGCCTTGCGAGGCGCCTTTCTACAATCATAATTTTGCTCCGCGCTGGCCGCGGTGCTGTTAAGGAAAGCCGACATGCAGCTTAAAGACACCCAGTTGTTCCGCCAGCAAGCCTTTATCGATGGCGCTTGGGTCGACGCGGACAGCGGTCAGACGATCAAGGTCAACAACCCGGCCACCGGCGAGATTCTGGGCACCGTGCCGAAGATGGGCGCTGCCGAAACCCGCCGCGCGATTGAAGCCGCTGACAAAGCGCTGCCGGCCTGGCGCGCACTGACCGCCAAGGAGCGTGCAGGCAAACTGCGTCGCTGGTTCGAGCTGATGATCGAGCACCAGGACGACCTCGCTCGCCTGATGACCCTCGAGCAAGGCAAACCACTGGCCGAAGCCAAGGGCGAAATCGTTTACGCCGCTTCGTTCATCGAGTGGTTCGCCGAAGAAGCCAAACGCATTTACGGCGACGTGATTCCCGGCCACCAGCCTGACAAGCGCCTGATCGTGATCAAGCAACCGATCGGCGTGACCGCCGCCATCACCCCGTGGAACTTCCCGGCGGCGATGATCACCCGTAAAGCGGGTCCGGCCCTGGCCGCCGGTTGCACCATGGTGCTCAAGCCGGCTTCGCAAACCCCGTTCTCCGCTTTCGCCCTGGCCGAACTGGCCCAGCGCGCCGGCATCCCCAAAGGTGTGTTCAGCGTGGTGTCCGGCAGCGCCGGCGACATCGGCAGCGAACTGACCAGCAACCCGATCGTGCGCAAACTGTCCTTCACCGGTTCGACCGAAATCGGCCGTCAGCTGATGTCGGAATGCGCCAAGGACATCAAGAAAGTTTCCCTGGAACTGGGCGGCAACGCGCCATTCATCGTGTTCGACGATGCGGACCTGGATAAGGCCGTCGAAGGCGCGATCATTTCCAAGTACCGCAACAACGGCCAGACCTGCGTCTGCGCCAACCGTCTGTACATTCAGGATTCGGTCTACGACGCGTTCGCCGAGAAGCTGAAAGCGGCCGTCGCCAAACTGAAGATCGGCAACGGTCTGGAAGAGGGCACCACCACGGGTCCGCTGATCGACGAGAAAGCTGTGGCCAAGGTGCAAGAGCATATCGCTGACGCCGTGGCCAAAGGTGCCACCGTGCTGGCCGGCGGCAAGCCGATGGAAGGCAACTTCTTCGAGCCGACCATCCTGACCAACGTGCCGAAAGACGCGGCTGTGGCCAAGGAAGAAACCTTCGGTCCGCTGGCGCCGCTGTTCCGCTTCAAAGACGAGGCCGAAGTGATCGCGATGTCGAACGACACCGAATTCGGCCTGGCTTCCTACTTCTACGCTCGCGACCTGGGCCGTGTGTTCCGTGTGGCTGAAGCGCTGGAATACGGCATGGTCGGCGTCAACACCGGGCTGATCTCCAACGAAGTCGCACCGTTCGGCGGGATCAAGGCCTCGGGCCTGGGCCGTGAAGGCTCCAAGTACGGCATCGAAGATTACCTGGAAATCAAATACCTCTGCCTGGGCATCTAAGCCTCGGTAGAAGATCGCTGTAAACGCAAAGGGCACGAGAGCGCTGTCCCTTTGCGTCGTTTCAAACCGGAATTTTCTCTGCGGCCGGGAACGCCGTGGCAGTCGATCATCGCATGCTGCCACCGCCGATTCCTCCCGCTTTATCCTTGAACCACGCCGCCCGATGAGCGGCGAATGAGGACTGTAATGAGCAAGACTAACGCTGAACTGATGGCCCGTCGTACCGCAGCTGTTCCACGTGGTGTTGGCCAGATTCACCCGATTTTCGCCGAGTCCGCGAAGAACGCGACCGTGACCGACGTTGAAGGTCGCGAGTTCATCGACTTCGCTGGCGGTATCGCTGTACTGAACACCGGCCACGTGCACCCGAAAGTCATCGCCGCCGTGACCGAACAGTTGAACAAACTGACTCACACCTGCTTCCAGGTTCTGGCTTATGAGCCGTACGTTGAGCTGTGCGAGAAAATCAACGCTCGCGTACCGGGCGACTTCGCCAAGAAAACCCTGCTGGTGACCACCGGTTCCGAAGCCGTTGAAAACGCCGTGAAAATTGCTCGTGCAGCCACTGGCCGCGCTGGCGTGATCGCCTTCACCGGCGCTTATCACGGTCGCACCATGATGACCCTGGGCCTGACCGGTAAAGTCGTGCCTTACTCGGCCGGCATGGGCTTGATGCCAGGCGGCATCTTCCGCGCGCTGTACCCGAACGAACTGCACGGCGTGAGCATCGACGACTCGATCGCTTCCATCGAGCGCATCTTCAAGAACGACGCCGAGCCGAAAGACATCGCCGCGATCATCATCGAGCCTGTACAGGGTGAAGGTGGTTTCTACGTTGCGCCGAAAGAATTCATGAAGCGTCTGCGCGCCCTGTGCGACCAGCACGGCATCCTGCTGATCGCTGACGAAGTGCAGACCGGCGCTGGCCGTACCGGCACCTTCTTTGCCATGGAACAGATGGGCGTTGCCGCCGACCTGACCACCTTCGCCAAATCCATCGCTGGCGGCTTCCCGCTGGCCGGTGTCTGCGGCAAGGCCGAATACATGGATGCCATCGCCCCGGGTGGCCTGGGCGGTACCTATGCCGGTAGCCCGATTGCTTGCGCCGCGGCCCTGGCCGTGATGGAAGTGTTCGAAGAAGAAAAACTGCTGGACCGCTGCAAGGCTGTCGGCGAGCGTCTGGTCACCGGCCTGAAGGCCATCCAGGCCAAATACCCGGCAGTGATCGGTGAAGTGCGTGCCCTGGGCGCGATGATCGCGGTCGAGCTGTTCGAAAACGGCGACAGCCACAAGCCGAACGCTGCGGCAGTGGCATCGGTGGTGGCCAAGGCGCGTGACAAGGGTCTGATCCTGCTGTCCTGCGGCACCTACGGCAACGTTCTGCGCGTTCTGGTTCCGCTGACGGCGCCGGACGAGCAACTGGACAAAGGTCTGGCGATCATCGAAGAGTGCTTCTCGGAGCTGTAAGCCGTAGCACCGTGTAATCGGATCGACAAAAAACCCGCTTCGGCGGGTTTTTTCATGCCCGGGAAACACTTGTGCGGTTTTCAGGTTGTACCGAAACGTCAGCATTGGCTAAGGTTCAAGCATTGCAAGGGAGGGCGCGCATGACGGCCGTCGATTTACCCGCTGTACCCCGAGTGCTGATTGCCGAGGCCGACCCCTGGTCTCGTGACCTGCTCAAACAAGTGTTGCTGAATGTGCGCTGCGATGCGCGGCTGGACCTGTGCGCCGATGGCAAGGAGGCAATGACGCTGCTCAGCGAAGTGCCCTATGACCTGGCGATCGTCGATTGGGAGTTGCCCGGCGTCGATGGCTTGAGCGTGTTGCGCAGCGTTCGCCAGCGCAAACGCAATCCGCCGCTGCCGTTCATTCTGATGAGCAGTCGCAACGACAGCGCCAGCGTGCGCGAAGCCTTGCCGCTGGCGCCGACCGCCTACCTGGCCAAACCCCTTAACATGGAAAGTCTGACCGAGCGTTTACAGGGACTGCTGCTGAACGCCGGCGAAGAAGTGTTCTGCGAAGTGCCGGCGCTGGCGCCGGGCATGACCCTCTCGGTATTCCTCGAACGTCGCCGCGAGCAGGCCGACGGCGCGCCGTTGATGACCGACGTGCAAGTGGCGGTCAAGCGCAGCCTCAACCCCAACGGGCTGGATCTGAAGCTGCTGGAGGAGGAAATTCGCACCGATCCGCAAATCACCGCTGTGTTGATCGCCGCCGCCAACAGCGCTGCCCAGCACCATGGCGCGCCGGTGCAAACCCTGGCGCAGGCGTTGCATCGTCTGGGTACCGGGCAAAGCATGAACTTGATCCTTGGCCTTGCACTCAAGCGCAGCGCCCGACTCAGCGACCCGTGCCTCGCCGATTACGCCGAGCGTTATTGGGGCCTGTCGCTGCACACCGCCGAGTACGCTCGCACGCTGGCGCGTCTGCTCGATCTGGATCAGGAGCGCTGCTACTGCGCCGGGATGCTCCATCGTCTCGGCGATCTGGCGCTGCTGCGTTGTCTGCAGGAGTGGAAGCAGGCCGGCGGCGAGCTGGATGAGCTGGAGGAGGTCGGCGATGCGCTGGCGGAGTTCGGTGCGGCGTATGGCTCGGCGCTACGCACCCGCTGGCGCCTGCCGCTGGAGCTGCGTGAGCTGATTGCCTCGGCCTACCAGCTCGGTGGCGGGGTGTATTCCCGCGAGGCGCTGGTAATGAACATGGCGGCGCAGATGGCCCGGCTGACCGAGCACGAGGGCGTCGAGGAACTGGCGAAGAGCCGTACGGCGCGGTTGCTCAAGATCGGCTTGCCGGAGCTGATGCGGATGCGCAAATAGCGGCTTGATTGCGCATCCGGTCTGGAGTCAGGCGCAAATGATCCGGTTCTTGCCCTGCCGTTTGGCCTCGTACATCGCCGTGTCTGCGCGGGCGAACAGGGTGTCGAGGCTTTCGTCATCCGGGGTGAGACTGGTCAGGCCCTGGCTGATGGTAATGCCGAACGTCTGTTCACCGTGATTGAAGCTCAGCCGCTGAATTTCCCGTTGCAGCCGTTCGGCCACCTGCATCGCCATGTCCGGCGCACAGCCCGGGAAAACCGCAGCAAACTCCTCACCGCCAATCCGTCCGAACAGGTCCCCCCGACGCAAGGATGCTCGCCCGCATTCGGCGATCCGTTGCAGCACGTTGTCACCTTCCGGGTGGCCGTAAGTGTCGTTGATCACTTTGAAGTCATCGATGTCCAGCAGCAGGAACGCCATTTGCGCGCCTTGCAGACGCGCTTGTTCAAATTCCCGGTGGGCGCATTCGAAGAAGTGTCGACGATTGCTGCTCTGGGTCAGCACGTCGGTAGTGGCCAGCCGTTGCAGCTCGGTTTCCATCTGTTTCTTGTCGGTGATGTCTTCGGCGATGCCGACGATGATCACCGGTTGTCCTGGTTCTTCCTGGCGGTTGATGAAGCACTTGTCGCTGATCCAGCGCACCTGACCGTCGGCGTCGATGATCCGATATTCGCGGTCTTCCACGGCGCCTTTGTGCAGCACTTCGGCGAGGCTGCGTTCAGCATATTCGAGGTCATCGGGGTAGATGCTGTCGCGCCACTGGTTGTAGTCGGCGAGCAGCAGGGCTGCGGAGCGGCCGAAAATCCGCTCATAGGCGGGGCTGACGTACAGCACCTGACGGGTTTCCCAATTGAAGGCCCAAAGCACGGCGTTGACACTGACCAGCAGCGAGCTGAACAGCTGTTCGCGTTCGCTCAGGCGCGCCACTTCGCCCTGAGCGTGCATCAATGCCATCAGGGTCTGTGCGGCCTCTGGCCACTGGGGAAGGGATGAGTCTTTTTGATTGTTGTTGACCATCGACACGGATCTCAAAGGGCGTGCCGGGAAGTCGACAACGGCCACGGGACAGCCCGCCGGGGGTGGCGAAGTGTCTTTGAGATAGGGGATCGCGGGTGAAGTTCCGAAGGGTGCGCCCGGGAGCCGGGCGCACCGATCAACGGCATCAGGCAGGGCGAAGCGAGTAGGTTTTCAACTGATCGGCGAATTCACGCAGGGACTGGATGCCACTGACCTCGGCCTCGTGGACCCATTCCTTGATGGCCGCGAGCATGTCGTGGCCATTTGCGCTGGTCTTGACCCAGATCTGCTGCAGGGCCAGGCGTTTTTCGTAAATGACCTTCAGCGCCTGGCTGTGTTCGAGCATGTTCTGGATGCGCGCGTGATGGCGATCCTCGAGCAGGCTGGTTTCACGGGAGAGCAGACGCTTGGCGCGATGGAACTGGTGGCGTACCGAATGATCGACCTTGGCCAGCTCCTGCTTGACCAGCGGCCCGATCACCAGCTTGCGGTACTGGGCCATGATCTGGAAACGGTTGTTGAGGATCGCCATGGCGGTGTCCATGTCCAGGCTGCCCTTGCCTTCGACGCGGTGGGCGATCGGTGCGACCCGCTGCACCTTGGCCAGACGCAGGAAGCAGAAGACCTTGATCCAGGCCCAGCCGAGGTCGAACTCCCACTTCTTGACCGACAGCTTGGCCGAGTTGGGGTAGGTGTGGTGGTTGTTGTGCAGCTCCTCGCCGCCGATCAGGATGCCCCACGGCACCAGATTGGTCGCGGCATCGCGGCATTCGAAGTTGCGGTAGCCGACGGCGTGACCGAGACCGTTGACCACGCCGGCGGCCCAGACCGGGATCCACATCATCTGGATCGCCCAGATGGTGATGCCGATGGTGCCGAACAGCAGCAGGTCGATGACCGCCATGATTGCGATGCCAAGCAGGCGATAGCGGCTGTAGAGGTTGCGCTCGATCCAGTCTTCCGGGCAGTTCTTCCCATAGATGCGCAGGGTCTCGGGGTTCTGCGCTTCTTCGCGGTACAGCTCGGCCCCTTTGCGCAGTACCGTGGACAGGCCTTTGACGACCGGACTGTGCGGGTCATCTTCGGTTTCGCATTTGGCGTGGTGCTTGCGGTGGATGGCCGTCCACTCGCGGGTGTTCTGCGCCGTGGTCAGCCACAGCCAGAATCGGAAGAAATGCTTCAGCCCGGCATTCAGCTCCAGAGAGCGATGAGCCGAGTAGCGGTGCAAGTAGACCGTGACGGCAACAATCGTCACGTGGGTCATCAGCAGGGTCACGGCGACCAGCGACCAGGCCGACAAGCCAAGAAAACCTTCGTACCACATAGGCTATAGGGCCCTCGATAGAGAAAAAACAGCCGTTGCATTATCACCAAGCACACAGATAAAACCAGTCGCCCTTTCAGATAAGAGATGGCTGGATGTTTCTTGACCTATAATCCCGGCATTTTTTGTAGGGACATGGACGGCCGAATGTCTGCCACATACCGCGATGCCTTGCGTGCAGCGCTGCTTTACCTGGTTCTTGCCGTTGTCTGGCTGCAAGGTACTGGCTATTTATTGAACAGTTTCTTCGATAGCTCCGCTGACCCGTTGCGTTGGCAACTGATCAACGGTTACGTCTTTGCGGCGCTCAGTGCCGGGCTGATCTTCCTCGCCCGGGCGCGTCTGTTCGAATGCCTGGGCATCGGTGCCCGGTTGCGCGAGCGTCAGGCCGATCGCGAACGTCTGCGCCAGGCCGCCGCGGTGTTCGATTGCACACGTGAAGGCGTGCTGGTCACGGACCGACAAGGGCTGATCGTGCACGTCAATCGCGCGTTCATGGAGATCACCGGTTATCAGCACGACGAAGTGCTCGGTCGGCAGCCCAGCCTGTTCAAGTCCGGCCACCATCCACCAGGCTTCTATCAGGCGATGTTCGCCACGTTGCAGGCGCAGGATGAATGGAGCGGCGAGATCTGGAACCGGCGCAAGAGCGGAGAAATTTATCCACAGTGGCAAACCATCCGGGTGATACGCGACGATGACGGTCGCCTCAGTCATTACGTCGCGGTATTTTCCGACATCAGCGCGATCAAGGACTCCGAGCACGAACTCAAGCATCTGGCCCACCATGATCCGTTGACCGACTTGCCAAACCGCCTGCTGTTCAGCGACCGCGCCGAGCAGGCACTGGCTTCGGCGCAGACCCACAAGCGCGGCTGCGCGCTGCTGATGATCGACCTCGATCACTTCAAGCTGATCAACGACAGCCTCGGCCACAACATCGGCGACCGTTTGCTCAAGGCGGTTGCTGTGCGTTTGCAGGCGTTGTTCGGACCGGGCATCACGCTGGCGCGCCTGGGTGGCGACGAGTTCGCGGTGTTGATGGAAAGTTGTCCACAGCCGGCGCAGGCGGCGGCGCTGGCCCAACGTATTCTCGATGCACTCAAGGAGCCGTTCTGCCTCGACAGCCACGAATTGTTCATCAACGCCAGCCTCGGCATCAGTCTCTTCCCCAGCGATGCCTTGAGCGCCGAACAACTGCTGCGCAACGCCGATGCGGCGCTGTTCAAGGCCAAGAGCAGTGGTCGCAATGGCTACGCGCTGTACACCGAAGAACTCACGGCCCACGCCCAGCAGCGGGTCGAAATCGCCTTCGAATTGCGCCGCGCGCTGGAGCAGCAGGAGCTGCGGGTCTACTACCAACCGGTGCACGACCTGAAAACCAGTCGCCTGATCGGCGTCGAGGCGCTGGTGCGCTGGGAGCATCCGCAGCGGGGCCTGGTGTCGCCGGCGGAGTTCATCCCGATTGCCGAGCGCACCGGGCTGATCTCGGAAATCGACGCCTGGGTCATGCAGCAGGCCTGCCGGCAGATGTGCCAATGGCAGCAGGCCGGTGTGGTGCTGTCGTTTGTTGCGGTGAATGTTTCGTCACGACTGTTTGCCCGCCGTGAGTTGTATGAGCAGGTGGCGCAGGTGCTGCACGACACCGGTCTGGATCCGGCCTATCTGGAACTGGAAGTCACCGAAAGCGCGGTGATGGACGATCCGGAAGTGGCGCTGGAACAGATGCATCGTCTGCGCGAGCTGGGGATTCGTCTGGCCATCGATGATTTTGGCACCGGTTACTCGTCGCTGTTGCGGCTCAAGCGCCTGCCGGTGCAGAAGCTCAAGATCGACCAGGGATTCGTCGCCGGCCTCCCTTGGGACGAAGACGATGCAGCGATTGTCCGGGTGATCATCGCCCTGGCCCGCAGCATGGGCATGCAGGTGCATGCCGAGGGCATCGAGCAGGCCGAGCAGGCGGCGTTCCTGCTTGAGCAGGCTTGCGATCTGGGGCAGGGCTACTGGTTCGGGCGGCCTGTGCCCGAGACGTTGATTGACTGGAGCAGAGCCCCGGCAATCGGTTGAGCGGCGGGACCGGCGGACTTGCGAAAGGGTAAATCCGCCGCAAACCCTTGCTGCATCACATAATGTTTTCCAGTTATATAAACATTCTTAAATAGTCTTTTTAAGAATATCCGCGCCTCTCTTATATTGCTCCCACGCCGAACGCAGTGCCGCCCACTGCCAGGCATATCCCATACAAAGGAGCAGCACCATGAGCGCATCCCTGCGTAGCGTTGACGGTCAGGACGAAACCACCATTCTGCGTGAAATCCAGAGCGCCTTGCGCGACCTGCGTTTCGGTGCGGTGGAAATTACTGTGCACAACGCGCAAGTGGTCCAGATCGAACGCAAAGAGAAATTCCGTCTGCAGCAACCGGGCAACAAACCGAGCTGAATCCAAAAAGATTCCAGCCTGCGCCCGCTCTTGCCGGGGATCAATGCAAGAGTGGGCGCAGGCGGTGATCTTTACTGGCAACCCGATTTTCGCAATCCATAAGAAAAAGCCACCACCCAGAATTCCAGGAGCTTTCACCATGTCGTCGATTCGCCGTTACGCTTTGGCCGCCCTGGCCAGTGCCGTGTTTGCCGGTTCCGCGGTTGCCAAGGATTATGAACTGCTCAACGTGTCGTACGACCCGACTCGCGAGCTGTATCAGGATTACAACGCCGAATTCGTGAAGTACTGGCAGTCGGAGCACGCCGGCGACACCGTGAAAATCCAGCAATCCCACGGCGGTTCGGGCAAGCAGGGCCGTGCGGTGATCGATGGTCTGCGCGCCGATGTCGTGACCCTGGCGCTGGCCGGCGACATTGACGAAATCGCCAAGCTCGGCAAGACCCTGCCGGCTGACTGGCAGAAGCGTCTGCCGGACGCCAGCACCCCGTACACTTCGACTATCGTGTTCCTGGTGCGCAAGGGCAACCCGAAAGGCATCAAGGACTGGGGCGATCTGATCAAGAACGACGTCTCGGTGATCACCCCGAACCCGAAAACCTCCGGCGGTGCGCGCTGGAACTTCCTCGCCGCGTGGGCCTACGGCCTGAAAGCCAACGGCGGCAACGAAGCCAAAGCCAAGGAATACGTACAGACCCTGTTCAAGCACGTTCCTGTTCTGGACACCGGCGCCCGTGGCTCGACCATCACTTTCGTCAACAACGGTCAGGGTGACGTGTTGCTGGCCTGGGAAAACGAAGCCTTCCTGGCGCTGAAAGAAGACGGTGGCAAGGACAAGTTCGATATCGTCGTGCCGTCGCTGTCGATCCTCGCCGAACCACCGGTGGCCGTGGTCGACAAGAACGCCGAGAAGAAGGGCAACGAGCAGATCGCCGAAGCCTACCTCAAGCACCTGTACAGCCCGGCCGGCCAGGAAATCGCGGCGAAGAACTTCTACCGCCCGCGAGACAAGGACGTGGCGGCCAAGTACGCCCAGCAGTTCCCTAAACTGGAGCTGGTGACCATCGACAAGGACTTCGGCGGCTGGAAAACCGCGCAGCCGAAATTCTTCAACGACGGAGGCGTGTTCGACCAGATCTATCAGGCGCAGTAATCTCAAATGAAACGAGCCTGATGCTCAGGCACGAAACCATGTGGGAGCGGGCTTGCTCGCGAAGACGGTGTGTCAGACGACGTAAATGTTGAATGATAGGGCCCATTCGCGAGCAAGCCTGCTCCCACATTGATGCGTTTTTAACCAAGGACTTTTATGTCGCGTCGTATCTCCCCCGTCATACCCGGCTTCGGGCTGACGCTGGGCTACACCTTGGTGTACCTCAGCCTGATTGTGCTAATCCCGCTGGCGGCGATGTTCGTCCACGCCGCCCAACTCACCTGGGATCAGTTCTGGACGATCATCTCCGCGCCCCGCGTTCTCGCTGCACTGAAGCTGAGTTTCGGCACTGCACTGTGCGCCGCGATCATCAACGGCATCATCGGCACGTTGCTGGCCTGGGTGCTGGTGCGTTACACGTTCCCGGGGCGCAAGGTGATCGACGCGATGATCGATCTGCCGTTCGCCCTGCCGACCGCGGTGGCCGGTATTGCGCTGACAGCGCTGTACACGCCGACCGGGCTGGTCGGGCAGTTCGCCGCCGACCTCGGTTTCAAAATCGCCTACACCCCACTCGGAATCACCCTGGCGCTGACCTTCGTGACGCTGCCGTTCGTGGTGCGCACGGTGCAGCCGGTGCTGGCCGACATCCCGCGTGAAGTCGAAGAAGCGGCGGCGTGCCTGGGGGCCAAACCGTTGCAGGTGTTCCGCCACATCCTGCTGCCGGCGCTGTTGCCGGCCTGGCTGACCGGTTTCGCCCTGGCGTTCGCCCGGGGCGTCGGCGAGTACGGTTCGGTGATTTTCATCGCCGGTAACATGCCGATGAAAACCGAGATCCTGCCGTTGCTGATCATGGTCAAGCTCGACCAGTACGATTACACCGGCGCTACCTCCATCGGCGTGTTGATGCTGGTGGTTTCCTTCGTCCTGTTGCTGCTGATCAACTTGCTGCAGCGGCGCATCGAAACCCCATAAGGAGGCGCGAACCATGTCCCAATCGTCTATTGCGGCCGCTTCCTCGGCCAACGCTGCCCGGCGTGGCAGTGCCACTTCGCGGCGGATTCTGATCGGCCTCGGCTGGCTGATTTTCTTCCTGTTTCTGCTGCTGCCGCTGTTCATCGTGGTGTCCCAGGGTTTGAAGAACGGCCTCGGTGCCTTCTTCACGGCGATCTTTGAGCCGGATGCCCTGTCGGCCCTGAAACTCACCGTAATCGCCGTGCTGATTTCGGTGCCGCTGAACCTGGTGTTCGGTGTCAGTGCGGCGTGGTGCGTGAGCAAATACTCGTTCCGTGGCAAGAGTATGCTGGTGACGCTGATCGACCTGCCGTTCTCGGTGTCGCCGGTGATCGCCGGTCTGGTCTACGTGTTGATGTTCGGCGCTCAGGGCCTGTTCGGGCCGTGGCTGCAGGATCACGACATCCAGATCGTCTTCGCCCTGCCGGGCATCGTGCTGGCGACGATCTTCGTCACCGTGCCGTTCGTGGCCCGTGAGCTGATCCCGCTGATGCAGGAACAAGGCACTCAGGAAGAAGAAGCCGCGCGTCTGCTCGGCGCCAATGGCTGGCAGATGTTCTGGCACGTGACCGTCCCCAACATCAAATGGGGCCTGATCTATGGTGTGGTGCTGTGTACCGCGCGGGCCATGGGTGAATTCGGTGCGGTGTCGGTGGTTTCCGGGCACATTCGCGGGGTGACCAACACCTTGCCGCTGCACGTCGAGATCCTCTACAACGAATACAACCACGTGGCCGCGTTCGCCGTGGCGAGCCTGTTGCTGATCCTGGCGCTCTTCATCCTGCTGCTCAAGCAGTGGAGCGAAAACCGTATCAACCGCCTGCGCGCCAGCGCCGCGGAGGAATAATTCATGTCGATCGAAGTGCGTAACGTCAGCAAGAATTTCAATGCGTTCAAGGCGCTGGACAACATCAGCCTGGACATCCAGAGCGGTGAACTGGTGGCGTTGCTCGGCCCGTCCGGCTGCGGCAAGACCACCTTGCTGCGCATTATTGCCGGTCTGGAAACCCCGGATAACGGCAACATCGTGTTCCACGGCGAAGACGTGTCCGGTCACGACGTGCGTGATCGCAACGTCGGTTTCGTGTTCCAGCACTACGCCCTGTTCCGCCACATGACGGTGTTCGACAACGTCGCATTCGGCCTGCGCATGAAGCCGAAAAACCAGCGCCCGAGCGAAAGCCAGATCGCGACCAAGGTTCACGAGTTGCTGAACATGGTGCAACTGGACTGGCTGTCGGATCGTTATCCGGAGCAATTGTCCGGCGGCCAGCGCCAACGTATCGCCCTGGCCCGCGCCCTGGCGGTGGAGCCGAAAGTGCTGCTGCTCGACGAGCCGTTCGGCGCCCTCGACGCCAAGGTGCGTAAAGAGCTGCGCCGCTGGCTGGCGCGCCTGCACGAAGACATTAACCTGACGTCGGTGTTTGTGACCCACGATCAGGAGGAAGCGATGGAAGTGGCCGACCGCATCGTGGTGATGAACAAGGGTGTGATCGAACAGATCGGCTCACCGGGCGACGTCTACGAAAACCCGGCCAGCGATTTCGTCTATCACTTCCTCGGCGATTCGAACCGTCTGCATCTGGGGGATGACAACCACGTGCTGTTCCGCCCGCACGAAGTGTCGCTGTCGCGGCATGAACTGGAGGATCACCACGCCGCTGAAGTCCGCGATATCCGGCCGCTGGGCGCGACCACGCGGGTGACGTTGAAGGTTGAAGGTCAAACCGATCTGATCGAAGCGGAAGTGGTGAAAGATCACGACAGCCTGACCGGGTTGGCCAAGGGTGAAACGTTGTTCTTTAAACCGAAGGTCTGGCAGAAAGTCGCCAACCTTTAAAAGCATCGCGGGCAAGTCGAGTCGTCGCACCGCAGCTCCCACATGTTTTACGGCGAACACAACATTTGTGAACGACCGGACCCTTGTGGGAGCTGGCTTGCCAGCGATGGCGGTCTAGACAGCCGCGCGATTCGGATTGACCCGCACCACGCCCGCCCGCGCCTCGATCTGCTCTTTCAGCTCATGGCGCATCCCGAGCATGAACGCCAGTTCGGCCACCACAAAAAGCGGCCCGACAATCAACCCGCTCACGTCATCGACAAACGCCGGTTTGCGCCCTTCATAGTGGTGCCCGACAAACTGGATCACCCAGCCGATCACAAACATCGCAAGACCTGCGCTCAGCCAGACCAGGGTGCTCTGCTGCGCCAGGACATGCCCGGCCCAGACCGACAGCCCCATCAGCACGGTCATCAAAATCCCGAGCTTCAGCTCCAGGCGCAGGTAAAACCATGCCGAAGCAAGGGCCACGATCACCGCCGGGGAAATCCACAAGTTGCCCACCGACCATTCCGGCCGCGACAACAGCACGGCCACCGCCACCACAATCAGCGGAATCCCGATAAAGTGGCTGGCGATGTTGCGCGGGTCACGGTGGTAAGCGGCGTATTGACTCAAATGATCGACGAGGCTTTTCATTGTTGTTCCTCCTGTAGGGTGATCGAATCATGCCCCGGGTTCACGGCTCGCTCTGTCAGGCAGGCGACAATCTTTAGGAGAACGCATGGATAAGGTCTGGCGCGAGCGCCTGTTGACCGGGCAATGGTTCAGTCATCTGCCGCTGTCCTTTCAGGATAGTCTGCTGGCGGCGGCCCGGGAGCGGCGGCTGGCGGCGGGGCAGCGGCTGTTCCAGCGCGGTGATGCGCCGTGCGGGCTGTACGCGGTGCTCGACGGCGCGGTACGCATCGGCGCAGTCAGCGAGCAGGGCAAGGAGGCGCTGCTGAGCCTGGTGGAGGCGCCCCACTGGTTCGGCGAAATCTGCCTGTTCGACGGCCAGCCCCGCACCCACGATGCCTGTGCGGTCGGGCCTTGTACGCTGCTGAACATTCCCCAGGCTACGCTGCTGAAATTGCTCGACGAGCAACCCGTCTACTGGCGGCATCTCGCGCTGTTGATGAGCCACAAGCTGCGCCTGACCTTCATCAATCTTGAACAGCTGAGCCTGTTGCCGGCCCCGGCGCGCCTGGCTCACCGACTGCTGATGATTGCCGAAGGCTACGGCGAACTCGACCCGCCACGCTGTGTGCTGCAACTGCCCCAGGAACAGTTGGCATCGATGCTGTCGCTGTCGCGGCAGACCACCAACCAGATCCTCAAGGACCTGAAAGATCAGGGAATCATTGGTCTCGGTTATGGGGAAATCGAGATTCTGGACATGGAAAAACTGCGCGCCACCTGTCAGATCTGACAGTAGCGGACGCATATCGGGCGGTGTACAAGAGGTGGGTCGAATATGACCACAAAAGGAGTTGGACCCGATGAACAGTAAAGCTGCCGGCACCGCTGATTACTCTGACCTCCCTGTCAATAAAAGCGTCCCCGCACCAGTCGTTGTCAAACCCCAGGGTGACGTCAACAACCCGGTTGAATTCTCTGGTACTGGTCTGGCTGGGTGGCGGGTATGGATCATGGAAGTTCCGATTGATGGTGATCCGTTTGCTTCAGCTCTAGTCGGCCCGGATGGTACTTGGTCTGTCAAAGCGACACTGCCCAAAGCTGAATATCAGGCTTTCGCGGTACAGATGGATAATCGTGAAAGGTCTGAATGGAGCCCGTTTTTCAAGTTCAAGGTCAATTAATGAACATCTGGTCCGCAAGCTGATTTCCGACACAGCGGCGGTAGGAGAGTTTGCGAAGAAGAAAAGACCCTGATCATCCAATATTGCCGTCGATGGAGCAGGGCTTTTCTTGCCGAATCTGTCTGAGCTACGAACCGCGATAGGTCGAGAAGCCATACGGGCTCAGCAGCAGCGGAATGTGATAGTGCTGATCCGTCTGCTTCACTTTGAAAATCACCGGAATCTCCGGAAAAAACGTCTCGTGCTTCGTCTTCTCGAAGTACTCGCCGGTCTTGAACACCACCCGGTATTCACCCGCCTCGAACGGTTTGTTCGCCGGGAACAGTTCGGCGATCCGTCCCTGTTCATTGGTGGTGCCCTGCGCCAGCGGCTGCCAGTCCTGACCGACATGACGCTCCAGCGTCACGTTGATGCCCGGCGAAGGCAGGCCGTTTTCCAGATTGAGTACGTGCACGCTCAGCGGGTTGCCGGCAGCCAGCGCCAGGCTCGAAAAAGCGCTCAGGCCGAGCGCGGCAAAAGTGATGCGCAGTGGGGTCATGGTGATGCTCCTGGGTTCAAGTACGGTTGATGGACAGGCCGACGATGTTGGCAGCCTTGATTGCGCAGGCTTCGTCCTGCTCACCGCCGCCGGAGCCGGCCACGCCCATGGCGCCGACCAGTTCTTTTCCGGCGAACAACGGAATGCCACCACCGAGCAACAGCAATTCATCGAGGGTATTGAGGTTGGCGGTTTCCGGATTGCTGCGGGCGCGCTCGGCGAACACCCGGGTCGGGGTTTTCGTCGATAGCGCGGTGTAGGCCTTGCGTTGGCTGGCGGCGGTGTTGTGCGGGCCGATACCGTCGCCGCGCAAAGTCACCAGCAGGTTGCCGCCACGGTCGAGCACCGACACCGTGCCAGTGCAGTTTTCCAGCGTTGCATCGGCCAGCCGCCGTGCGGTTTTCAGATCGAGGTCGGCATGACGGGGCAGCTCAGGTGCGGCGAATGCGGTGGCGCCGAGGCTGATTGCCAGGCTGGCGATCAAGTATTTAGCGGTCATGGGCAGGCTCCAAAAGCGAAGGCCGCCACCTTATCCGCCGGTCCCCGTCGTAACCTCGTCAGTCGGATTACATGTTTGTAATGGGCAATGTCGCCGAAGGGGCCTAGCCTGTGCTTCTGATCAATCGAGGTGTGCCATGCGTTTGCTGGTCGTAGAAGATGAAGCCAAAACCGCGAACTTCATCGCCAAAGGGCTGGGAGAGTCGGGTTTTGCCGTGGACGTGGCGCTGAATGGCCTCGACGGTCGCTACTTTATTGAGCAGCAGGAGTATGACCTGATCATCCTCGACGTGATGCTGCCGGGCCTCAACGGCTGGCAATTGCTCCAGCTGATCCGCCAGCGTGGCGCCACGCCGGTGCTGTTCCTGACGGCGAAGGACGCCATCGAGGACCGCGTGCGCGGCCTCGAGCTGGGGGCCGATGACTATTTGCTCAAGCCATTCGCCTTCGCCGAATTGCTCGCACGGGTACGGACGTTGCTACGGCGTGGGCCGATGCGCGAAGCCGAGTCGTACAGCATCGCCGATCTGGAAATCGACGTGCTGCGCCGTCGGGTCAGCCGTGGCGGTCAGCGCATCGCCCTGACCAACAAGGAGTTCGCCCTGCTGCATTTGCTCGCCAGCCGTCAGGGTGAAGTGCTGTCGCGCACGCTGATCGCTTCGCAGGTGTGGAACCTGAATTTCGACAGCGACACCAACATGGTCGAAGTCGCGGTGCGCCGGCTGCGTTCGAAAGTCGATGATCCGTACATGCCCAAACTGATCCACACCGTGCGCGGGGTCGGCTATCAACTCGAAGCGCCCGACGATGCGCGCTAGGTCGATCGCCTGGCGCCTTGCCCTGGCGTTCGCCGCCGTTTGTGCGCTGGTACTCGGCGCGATCGGCGTGTTCCTGTATCGCTCGCTGGCCTCGGAACTCGCCTGGCGCGACGACATGGCGTTGCTCGGTCGTCTGGAGCAAGTACGCGCATTGCTCGCCGACAGCGACAGCCTCGACGCCTTGCAGGCGCGGCCACGGCTGTACCAGAACATGCTCGGCAACCTCGACAGTCTGCTGCTGGTGCAACGCGCTGACGGCTCGAATGTGATCACGATCAACCCTCGCCAACGCGCACTGCCGTCGGTGCCGGCCATCCCCCGGGATCAACCGCCGCAACGCAGCGATGTGCTGGTCTGGCAAGCGTCGGACGGTGTCGAACTGGCCCTGTTGTCAGGTCAGGCCCAAGGCCCGAACGGCGAATCGCTGACCGTGATCGCCGGCAAGGTCTTGAGCGAGCGCGAGCAGATGCTCGGCAGCTATCGCCTGCGTTTGTATCTGGCCGTCGGACTGGGTGCCGTGCTCGCCTTCACCCTTGGCCTGGTACTGTTGCGCCGCGGTTTGCGGCCTCTGCGCAAGCTGAGTGAGGCGCTGCGTGGCATCGACCTGCGCAGCCTCGACCAACGGGTTCCCACCACCGGCACGCCAACCGAATTGCTGGAGCCGGTACAAGCGTTGAACGGCATGCTCGGGCGGCTCGACGACGGTTTTCAGCGTCTCTCACAGTTTTCCGCCGACCTCGCCCATGAAATCCGCACGCCCCTGCACACCTTGCTGGCGAGCAACGGCCAGGCACTGAATCACCCGCGCACCAGCACCGAGTATCAGGATGTACTGGCGTCGAACATGGAAGAGTTCGAACGGCTCAAGCGTATGGCCGAAAACCTGATGTTTCTCGCCCGCGCAGAGCAGGCCGAACGGGCGCTCGATCTGCGCCCGCTCAAGCTGCACGATATCGGCGAAGAGTTGTGCGACTACTTCGAAGCCCTGGCCGATGACCGGGAAATCCGCCTCGAAAACACGTTCAGCGGTGAACTGCTGGCGGATCAACAACTGCTGCAACGCGCCTTGGGCAACCTGTTGGCCAACGCCGTGCGCCATGCCGATGCCGGATCTGTCATCAGCTTGCGCCGGCGCGATGAACCAGGCGTGTGCTGGCTGCAGGTCCATAACCTGGGCCCGGTCATCGCGCAGGAGCATCTGGGCAAACTGTTCGACCGCTTCTACCGCGTCGACCCGTCCCGCGCCGAACCGGGAGATTCCGGCGGATTGGGATTGGCGATCGTGCAGTCGATCATGCAGTTGCATGGGGGGCGGGTGCGGGTCAGCAGTGATGCAAATGGCACCGTGTTTGAACTGGGGTTTATGTTGGTCTGACGGGCGCTTTCGCGGGCAAGCCCGCTCCCACAATGGTCGAGGTGTGACGCGGATTTTTGTACGCCCCAATCCTTGTGGGAGCGGGCTTGCCCGCGAAGAGGCTGGTCGATTCAGAACAAATTCCAGCCCCGTCAGCGCAACTGATCCCGAAACTGCCCCGGTGTCATCCCCGTCCAGCGCTTGAACGCCCGGCTGAAGCTGCTGGTATCGGCAAATCCCAGTAAATAACTGACTTCGCTCAGCGAGCATTGCGGATCGCGCAGGTGCAGCAGCGCGAGGTTTTCGCGGCTTTCATTCAGCAGGGTGTCGAAGCGGCAACCCTCGTCCGCCAGGTGCCGTTGCAGACTGCGCAGGCTCAAGTGCAGAGCCTGGGCGATGCGTTCGGCGCTGGGTTCGCCTTCGGGCAGTTGTTCTTCGATGGCGTCGCGCACCTTGCGCTCCCAGGTCAGGGGCTGGAGCTGGGCGAGGGTGCGTTTGAGCACCGCTTCGTTGTGCTCGGCCAGTTCCGGGTTGGCGTCGTCGAGGTGGCTGTCGAAGTCGGCGAGGGCGAACTCGATGCAGTCTTCTTCGGCTGAAAAATGCACCGGCGAGCGGAACACTTTGTGCCATTGATGTGCATCGGTGGGTTCCGGGCGGCGCAGGTACACCGCCAGTGGCGCGTAGTCGCGGCCCAGACGATTGCGGCAGGTACGCACGTAGATCGCGGCGAAGGCGTCGATGGCTTCGAAGGCAGGCGCCGGGTTGTCGACCGGGATCTTCAGGCGAAACCGATAGCGGTCTTCGGTGCGGGTCAGCTCCAGTTCCAGCGCGTCGCTGACCACCTGGTGATAACGCACGATCCGCTCGAACACTTCCCGCAGGCTGCCGCTGGCCACCAACGCATAGCCCAGCGCATGAAAGGTCGTGGGGCTGACAAACCGCGACACCCGCAAACCGATCGCCGGATCACCGCTGACCTGCACTGCGATTTCCCACAGGCGTGTGGTCGCGGACAACGGATAGCGGGCGTTCGGGTCGTCCATCAATTGCGGATCGAGCCCGGCCTGCTGGCACAGGGCAGTGCTGTCCAGCCCCAGCGCGTCGAGTTGCTTGCGCAGGGCGCGGGTCCAGCTGGCGAGAGAAGTCGGTTCCTTCATGCTGATTGGCGCTTCCGGTCAACAGGTTGGCGTTCTCGGCTACCGCGTTTGGAGTCCGCGCGGGGCAGGATACGAACATCAATAATCAGAGGATGGAAGCATGGACCGTACTTCTGCAAGTCCCCAGCGACACAATGCTGCCCAGCGATCAGCGCATATTCGCGAAGTGGTGCTGGCCAAAGGCGTCGAGCTGCGCGAGCGCTACCCGATTCTCAAGCATCAGGATGCCCTTGGTGCGGGAATTCTGGCCTTCGCCCTGGCCGGGATGATCGGATCGGCGGCGCTCTATATCACCGGGCAATTGGCGTGGTGGGTGTGCTTGCTATTGAACGCCTTTTTCGCTTCGCTGACCCACGAACTCGAACACGACCTGATCCACAGCATGTATTTCCGCAAACAGCGCGTGCCGCACAACCTGATGATGGGCCTGGTGTGGCTGGCGCGGCCGAGCACGATCAACCCTTGGATCCGCCGTCATTTGCACCTCAATCATCACAAGGTGTCCGGCACCGAAACCGACATGGAAGAGCGGGCGATCACCAATGGCGAACCCTGGGGTTTTGCGCGGTTGCTGATGGTTGGCGACAACGTGATGTCGGCGCTTATCCGCATGCTCCGGGCCAAGACCTGGGCGCACAAGTACAGCATCATCAAACGCACGCTGAAAGTCTACGCGCCGCTGGCGCTGGTGCATTGGGGGGCGTGGTATGTGTTTCTCGGCTTCCACGCGGCCAATGGCATCGCTTACTTGATGGGCTCGCCGATCGAATGGTCGGCGACCACGTTGTCGGTGATGCAAGTGATCGACATCGCGGCTGTGGTGATCATCGGCCCGAACGTGTTGCGCACCTTCTGCCTGCACTTCATCAGTTCGAACATGCATTACTACGGGGATGTGGAGCCGGGCAATGTGCTGCAGCAGTGCCAAGTGTTGAACCCGTGGTGGCTGTGGCCGTTGCAGGCGTTCTGCTTCAACTTCGGCAGCAGTCACGGGATTCATCATTTTGTGGTGAAGGAGCCGTTCTACATTCGCCAGCTGACGGTGCCGGTGGCGCATAAGGTGATGCGGGAGATGGGGGTTCGGTTTAACGATTTCGGGACGTTCGGGCGGGCGAACCGGTTTGTTCGCAAGGAAAATGAAGGGTTGGCGGGGAAGGCAATTGAGGTGAATTGACTTTGTATGTTCGGCTTGAGAACCAGCCCTCACCCTAACCCTCTCCCGGGGGGAGAGGGGACTGATTGGGGGATATTGGAGAAGAACGCCGACGTGATCCTGATGTGCTGAATCCATAATCGACTCGGTATTTCAGGTCGATGTATAACGCGGAACACCTCGGTCAGCTCCCTCTCCCTCCGGGAGAGGGCTGGGGTGAGGGCAGCTCTTGATCGAAATCTCAATCCGGCTGAAACGGCGACTCACTCAAAATCACCCCGGTCTCCTCCACATACCGCTGCCAATGCTCGATCAGCGCTTCCAGCCTCTGCGGCTGGCTCGACGCCAGGTCATGAATCTCCCCCGGATCACTGCTCAGATCGTACAACTGCCAGGTCGCCGGCCCCACCGGGCCGGGGATCCACACCGCTTTCCACTGTCCCTGCCGAATCGCCCGGCGCCCGAACAGTTCCCACCCGGTGACGGTGTGTTCGTCATGCACCTGCGCCGTCTCGCCGGACAAGAACCCCAGCCACGATTTACCGCGCAAAGGCGCCACCGTTTTACCGTGCCACTGCTTGCCGGGATGGCGCACGCCGGCCAGATCGAGAATGGTCGGCGTGATGTCCATCACCGTGCCGAAACCATGGCTGATCTGCCCCTTTAACGGCAGCTGCGGATAGTGCAGCAGCGCCGGAACGCGAATCCCGCCCTCGGTGGTGAAGGCCTTGAACAGGCGTGACGGTGCGGTTGCCACCTGCGCCCAGTTCGGTCCGTACCAGACGTAGGAATTGGCGCGGCCGATGTTGTCGAGGCTGTTGTCGAAATGCTGGCTCAGATACGTCATCAGCTGCGGACCGAATTTCGGGAAGGCTTCCAGCAGCGCGCCTTCGGCACCGTTGTCGGACATGAACAGGATGAAGGTGTTGTCGAGCTGACCTTGTTGACGCAGATAATCGACGACGCGGCCGATGTTCCAGTCCATGCGCTCGACCATCGCTGCGTAGACTTCCATCGCCCGGGCGGAAATGCGTTTTTGTTCATCGCTCAGCGCGTCCCATTGCGCGGTCAGCTGGATCAGCGGATGCGGTTCGACATCCGGCTCGATCAGCCCAAGCGATTTGAGTTTTTCCAGACGCTCGAGGCGCAGCACTTCCGGCCCCGCGTCGTAGCGGCCGCGATATTTTTCGACGATGTCGGCGGGCGCCTGCAGCGGCCAGTGCGGCGCGGAAAACGGCAGGTAGGCGAAGAATGGCCGGCTCTGGTCACGCTCCTTGAGGTACTGCAACAGCTTGTCGCCGAAGGCGTCGGAGGAATAGAAATCCTTCGGCAATTCGTCGATGAAGGTGTCGTCTTCGATGTACAGCGCCGGGGTGGATTTCAGCAGGCCGGGCGTGTGTTCGTCGTAGGTCGGTTCGAAGCCGTAGTGGTTGGCCGCGCCGGGCAGCAGCGAGAACGAACGCTCGAAACCGCGGGCGTGGGGCGCCAGTTCGGCGGTCAGCCCCAGGTGCCATTTGCCGCTCATCAAAGTCTGATAACCGGCCTCACGCAGCAACTCCGGCAGCGCGACGACACGGTCATTGAGGTAACCCTCGTAGCCCGGCTTGCCGATCAGTTCCGGGGTCAGGGCTTCGGCCATGGTGCCGATGCCGGCGATGTGGTGATCGGTGCCGGTGAGCAGCATCGAGCGGGTCGGCGAGCAGGTCGGTGCGGTGTGAAAATCGGTCAGGCGCAAGCCATTGTTGGCCAGCGCATCGAGGTTCGGCGTGGCGATTTCGCCGCCGAAGGCTCCGATGTCGGAGAAGCCGAGATCATCGGCCAGAATCACCAGAAAGTTGGGACGTTGCGGCATCGACAGGCTCCTGTTCAGCAGGCAATGAACGACAGCGGCAGATCGCGGATCTGCACCGGTGCGCTCGGTTGGTAATGGTCGTCACTGGTCAGTTCGTGCAGCAGTTCTTCGCGCAACTGGTGGAAGTCGAAACTGCTGCGCTGGCGCGGATGGGGCAGGGCGATGTCCACCACCTGTTTGATCCGGCCCGGGCGCGGCTCCATGACCACCACGCGGTCGGCGAGGAAAATCGCTTCCTCGACATCGTGGGTGACCAGAATCGTGGTGATCTTTGCCCGCTCGCGAATCGCCAGCAGCTCGTCCTGCATCTGCTGGCGGGTCAGCGCGTCGAGGGCGCCGAAAGGTTCGTCGAGCAACAGGATCCGTGGGCTCGCCACCAGGCCGCGAGCAATCGCCACGCGCTGAGCCATGCCGCCGGAGAGTTGGTGCGGGTAGGCGCGGGTGAAGTCGCGCAGGCCTACCAGTTCGATGAAATCGTTGACGCGTTGCTGCTTTTCGGAGGCAGCCAGCGGCTCGTTCACCAAGCCCAGGCCGATGTTGTCGGCCACCGTCAGCCACGGGAATAGACGGTGCTCCTGAAACACGATGCCGCGCTCGCCACCGACGCCGTTGACGGCTTTGCCATCGACTGTGATCTGCCCGCGAAACTGCGTGTCGAGGCCCACCAACAAGCGCAGCAAAGTGGATTTGCCGCAGCCGCTGGAACCGACGATGGCGACGAATTCGCCCTCGGCAATGTCGAGGTTGAATTCGCGAATCGCCTCCAGTTCGAAACCGTCGACGTCGAAAGATTTGCCTACATGGTTGAAGCTGACAATCGGTGCGTTCATGCGTGTCTCCAGCGGGTGGCGCGGATTTCCAGGCGTTGGCCAATGAGGTTGAGCAGGGCGCCGGTGAGGCCGACCAGCAGCATCCCGGCCATGATCAGGTCCATGCGCAGCAGTTGTTGGGCGCCGATCATCTGGCTGCCGATGCCGCCGTTGGACGGCATGAAATATTCGGCGCCGATGGTGCCCAGCCAGGCGTAGATCAGGCTCAGGCGCAGGCCGGCGAAAATCCCCGGCGCGGCGCCCGGCAATACCAGTCGACGCAGGCGTTGGGCGAGGCTCAGGCGCAGCACCTGCGCGGCTTCGTTGAGCTGTGGCGAGAGGTTGGCGACGCTGCGTTGAGTCGCGACAAACAACGGAAAGAAAGCGGCGAGGGCGACGAACACCCACTTCGCCAATTCGCCCAGACCGAACCAGGCGGTGAGCAACGGCACCCAGGCGAAAATCGCGATCTGGCGAAGGGCGGCGAGGGTCGGGCCGAGCACCCGTTCGCTGGTACGCGACAGACCCAGCAACAAGCCCAGCACGAGGCCGAGGCCGCCGCCAATCAACAAGCCGCCGAGTGTGCGGCCCAGGCTCAGGGCCATGCCCGAGATCAGCGTGCCGTCGAGCAATCCGTTTTTCGTTGCCTCAAGCACCACCCACGGGCTGACCAGAATGTTGGCATCGATCCATTGTTGATCGACCGCCAGTTGCCACAACGCAAACAGCGCCAGCGGCAGCAGCCACGGCTGCACGCGTTGCCAGCCTTCGTAGCGTGGGCCGCGACGAATTTCCGCCGTGGCCGGGTGCGGCCAGTGCACCAGTTTTCTGTCCAGCAGGCCGATGCCGCGATCCATCGCCACCCCGATCAGGCCGATCACCACGATGCACACAAAGACGATGTCGAGCATGAACAACTGACGCGCCCAGACCATCAGGTAACCGATGCCTTCGCTGGAGGCCAGCAGTTCCACCGCGAGCAATGAAGTCCAGCCAGCGGCCAGCGCCAGGCGCACGCCGGCCATGAACGCCGGGAGGGCGGCGGGCAGCACCAGTCGGCGGATCAACAGACGTGGCGGCAAACGTAAAACAGCGGCGGCTTCACGTAATTTGGGTTGCGCATCGCGCACGCCGACCAGCGTGTGCAGGGTCACCGGCACCACGATGGCCTTGACCAGCACCACCAGTTTCAGCGTTTCGCCGATGCCGAAAAACACCATGAACAGCGGAATCCACGCCAGCGTCGGCACCTGGGCCAGGCCGGTGAAGGTCGGGAAGATCAGGCGTTCGAGGCGACGGCTGAAGCCCAGCGCCGCGCCGAGTACTGCGCCGGCGGAAACGCCCGCGAGCAGGCCCCAGAACAACCGTTGCAGGCTGATCCACAAATGACTCCACAACTCGCCCTGGGACAGCTCGATCGCGCTGCTCCACACCAGTGACGGCGCCGGCAGGATCTGTTCGCTCATCCATTGATTGCGCGCCGCCAGCCACCACAGGGCGAACAGTCCGAGCGGTAATATCCAGGGTAAGACGCGGTGGCTCAGGCGTGGCCAGGTGCGCCGGCTTTTCAACGGCGGTGCGGCCAGTGGCAGGCTGAGCAGGGATTCACGGGCCATGGGTGACCTCCGTTGTCGGGTTGGATCGTGTTAGCGGAATTAGCTGAAAACTAATTGTTATAAGCGAATTGAAAAATAACAATTTTGGAGATAAGCAGCGCCATTTAAGGCCTCCAGCCCTGCACGCATCCAATGCATTCGAAGAATATTTTCGATGCTCTCCATGCATACCGCTCTGCATGTCCCGATTTTGCTGACTTAGCTTGAATAGCTATAAAAATGTGCGTTTTAAGTATTTAAGTGCTGGTACGGATTGCGCCTACTTTCGGTTCCTCAATGCCCGCCGTGATCAGGAGCCGCACCCATGAACCTTCCCTTCAAACGTGTCATCAGTCTGTTTGCCGCGCCGGCGCTGGCGGGGCTGCTGGCGTTCTCTGCCCAGGCCGACGAGCTCAAGGAGATCAGGATTGCCGTGCCGGATCTGAGCGCCGGCACCCAGCACAGCGGTGGGGGCATCGTGGACGTGCTGCGCGATCAGCAGATCTTCGAAAAGGCCTTCGCCGATCAGGGCATCAAGATTCAGTGGAGTTTCTTCAAGGGCGCCGGACCGGTGATCAACGAAGCGTTCGCCAACGGCCAGGTGGACCTGGCCTATCTCGGAGATCTGGCGGCCATCATCGGCAAGTCCAACGGACTGGATACGCGCCTGCTCAGCGCCAGCGCCCGGGGTGTGAAGCAATACCTGGGCGTGGTGCCGGGTTCGGGGATCAAGACGCTGCAGGATCTCAAAGGCAAGCGCGTGGCGATCTTCCGCGGCACTGCGACCCAGTTGTCGTTCGATGCCGCGTTGGCCAGTGTGGGCCTGAGCGAGAAGGACGTGAAAGTGATCAACCTCGATTTCAACGCAGCGGTTGCCGCGCTGGCGGCGAAGCAGATCGATGCGTCGTGGGGCAGCTCTGGGCTGACTGCATTGCAGGCCAAAGGCCTGGCCGAGTTGCCATTGAACACCAAGGATCTCGGCGGCGCTGGCAGTGTGCAGTCGGTGCTGGTGGGGACCGGCAAATTTGTCGACGGGCATCCGGAAGCCGTGGCGAAGCTGCTCAAGGCTCAGCAGCAGGCCGTGGAGTGGCTGACCCAGGACAGCAACAAGGACGCCTACGTGCAACTGGTCTCGGGACTCGCGAGTTATCCGCCGGTGATCCTGACCCAGGATCTGAAGGATCAGAACCTGAGTGAAGTATTCCCGTCGACACTGGACCCGTTGTTCCTCGAAAACCTGCAGGGCAAGGTGGATCTGGCGGCGCAGCAGAAGCTGATTCGCAAGCCGTTCAAGGTGAACGAGTGGGTGGCGCCTGAGCTGGCGGCTGCGAAGCTTTGATTTTTTAGCGTCAGAGCAGACCTCATCGCCAGCAGGCTGGCTCCCACAATTGGATGCATTTCATGTGGGAGCCAGCCTGCTGGCGATGACGACCTCAAACCGCGACGCTGATTTCCTGTTTATCCACCGCCACCAACGTCTCGATCATCGCCCGCGCCGCCGGTGAAAGCCGGAATCCGGTGCGGCTCACAATCCCGCACCGCGCATTCATGCTCTCCAGGTTCTGCGGCAGGTTGCGCCAGTGCAGCAGCGCCAGCGAGCCTTGGGCAATGTCCTCGACAAACGCCTCTTCGGTGCCGACGCCGATCGCGTTGGATTGCAGCACCACTTTCACCAGCGCCGGAAAATGCTCGGTCTCGATGGTCGGTGAAAAATCGATCCGCCCGCTGAGATTCGCCAGCAGTTTGCGAATGCCCGGCGGGATCAGCGTGGTCGCCAGCGGGTAGTCGAACATGTCGTTGGTCGACAGGCTTTCCTTGGCCAGCAGCGGATGCCCCGGCCGGCAGAAAAACACCCCGCGCTTGGGCGTCAGCGGTTGGGTCTGGAAGTTCGGGTCGGATTCGAAATGACGGATGTCGGCGATGAAGAATTCGATCTCTTCGCGGCTCAGGGCGCGGCTGAGCTTTTCCCAGTTATCCACCTGAAAGCGGGTGCGTACTTTCGGGTGCGCATTGATGAATTGCGCCACCGCGTCCGGCACCAGTTTCACCGCCGGCGCCGGGCCGCAACCGAAGTGCAGTTCGCCGGCGTCGAGCTTGGTCATCTGCGTCACTTCGGCGCTGAGCAATGCCGCGCCCTGCACCAGGGTCAAGGCGTGTTGCAGCACCACTTGGCCTTCTGGGGTAGGGCGCAGATCCTTGTTGCCGCGATCCACCAGCACACAGCCGAACTCCTGCTCCAGCCCTTGAATGCTGCGGCTGAACGCCGGTTGAGTGATGCCCATGGCGTCGGCCGCGCGGACAAAACTGCGGTGTTCGTTGAGGGCGATGAAGTAGCGCAACTGGCGAAGATCCATATGCTTTTCCGGCATCCTAAAAATAGCTCGAAGGCATTTGCGACGAGGTTGCTTGAGGTTTTAAATGCAAGCTCTTATTCCGTCAACGAAGCATGTGAATATCTATTAGATTCAAATGGAATATAGATAGAGCGTTGTTTCGCTGCCGTCCAACCGCAAGCAGTCGATGAGGGTCTACCCATGAGCAATGCCGCACTCGCTGTAAAACCCGCTGTCCACGCGCTGGACATTCATCCGGTGGCCGGCCGTATCGGCGCCGAAATCCGTGGCGTGCACTTGTCCGGTGAGCTGGATGCCGCGACGGTTGAAGCCATTCAACAGGCGCTGATCCAGTACAAGGTCGTGTTCTTCCGCGAGCAGACCCAGCTCGACGATCAACGTCAGGAAGCCTTTGCGCACCTGCTCGGCGAGCCGGTGGCGCATCCGACCGTGCCGTCCCGCGAGGGCACCCGTTACCTGCTGGAACTGGACGGCGCCGAAGGGCAGCGCGCCAACTCCTGGCACACCGACGTGACCTTCGTCGATGCCTACCCGAAAGCCTCGATCCTGCGCTCGGTGGTGGCTCCGGCGTTTGGCGGCGACACGCTGTGGGCGAACACCGCGACCGCGTACAACGAACTGCCGACCGAACTGCGTGAACTGGCGGACAAACTGGTGGCCGTGCACAGCAACGAGTACGACTACGCCGGAGCGAAGCCGGACGTGTCGGCGGAGAAGCTCGAGCGCTATCGCAAGATCTTCACCTCGACCGTCTATGAGACCGAGCATCCGGTGGTGCGTGTGCACCCGATCAGCGGCGAAAAGAGCTTGTTGCTGGGGCACTTCGTGAAGCGCATCAAGGGCTATTCCCAGGCCGATTCGGCGCATCTGTTTGGTCTGCTGCAGAGCCATGTCATCCGCCAGGAAAACACCGTGCGCTGGCGCTGGAAGGCCGGTGACGTGGCGATCTGGGATAACCGTTCGACGCAGCATTATGCGATTGATGATTACGGCACTCAGGATCGGGTGGTGCGTCGGGTGACGCTCAAAGGAGAAGTGCCGGTCGGGGCGAGCGGGCAGCGTAGCCAGACCATCAAAGGCGCTGAAATCGTCGGCGTCTGATAAGACCTCATCGCGGGCAAGCCGGCCATCCGGCTTGCCCGCAGTCCTTTTACCAGACGCCAATCTGAACGAGCTTCTCGGTCTCCGGCTCCCCATAACGAAACCGCTGCCCACGCAAATCAATCTCCTGATGACTGATCGTCGTGCGCCGCTTCAGCCCGCGCACCCACTCGAACAGATACCCCGCATGCTCCTCACGCACCGCCGCATACGTCGGATCCGCGCCCAGATCCTGCAGCTCCTGCGGGTCATTCAACAGATCGAAAAGCTGCGGCCGAAAGCCGTCGTACGCCAGGTATTTCCAGCGCTCGCTGCGCACCATGGTCATGCGGCAGCGGTCGATCGGCTGGCCCAGTCGCTGCCGCGCCGGGGCCTGGAAGGCGTAGTCGTATTCGCTGATCGCATAGCGACGCCAGTCGGGATTCTCGCCGTGCAGCAGCGGAATCAACGAACGGCCCTCCAGGCGATGCTCGGCACCCGCCACGCCCAGCGCGTCGAGAAAGGTCGGCACGCCATCGATGGTTTCCGCCAGGCGTTCATCGACTGTGCCCCGCGTGACATCCGCCGCCGCACGCGGGTCGCGCACGATCAACGGCACGCCCACCGCTTGCTCCAGCAAAAACTCCTTCTCCCCCAGCCAGTGATCGCCCAGAAAGTCGCCGTGATCGCTGGTGAACACGATCAGCGTGTCCTCCCAGCGTCCGTTGCTTTGCAGGAAATCGAACAGCCGCCCCAACTGATCATCGACCTGTTTGACCAGGCCCATGTACGTCGGGATCACGTTCAGTCGTACCGGATCTTTGGAGAAATTCAGGCATTCCTCATGCTGGCGAAAGGCCTGATAGACCGGGTGGTCGCTTGGAGAGGCATTACGTACCGGTTCGAGAATCGATTTCGTACTGTACAAAGTGTGGTACGGAGCCGGTACGATGTAGGGCCAGTGGGGTTTGATATAGGACAGGTGTAAAAACCACGGTTTTTCACCTTGCTCACCGATGAAGTCGATGGCTCGATTTGTAGTGTAGACAGTCTCTGAATGTTGCTCGGGAATTCGCGCCGGCAAATGGGCATTGCGCATTTTCCAGCCGCTGAGGATTTCGCCGTTGTCGCCTTCGGCCGCGTTGGCCCAGTCGTGCCAGGGGTTACGCCCTTCGAAACCCTGTTCGCGCAGGTAATGGGTGTACGGCGCGGATTCGCGTTTGTCATCGAACAGCGGGTCGTCGGGGAAGATGCCGTCGTGACGAAAGTACGGTTCGAAGCCGACTTCATTGAGCACTTCGGCTTGGGCGCTTTCGGGGTTGATCGCCAGCCGCTGCAAGGCATCCACATTAGCCGTGGCGTGGGTCTTGCCGACCAGCGCAGTACGAATGCCGTGGGGGCGCAGGTAATCGCCGATGGTCAGTTCTTCCAGCGGTAGCGGCACGGCGTTCCACGCCACTTGATGGCTGCTGACATAGCGTCCGGTGTAGGCCGACATCCGCGACGGCCCGCAGATCGTGCCCTGGGTGTAGGCGCGGCTGAAGCGCACGCCGGCGGCGGCCAGGCGATCGATGTTCGGGGTGTGCAGGTGCGGGTGGCCGTAGCAGGACAGGTAATCGCGGCGCAGTTGATCGCACATGATGTACAGCACGTTGCGCACAGGGTTTTGCGGGTTGGACATGGGGTTCACCAGTCAGAAAGACAGGCGAGGTTTTTCGCTTTCTGCGAGGGTGTTCGGCAAGTGCATTCGGGGAATGTGTTTCATGCAAGAAATGCATCGGCGCCTGCGCAGGCCTCTTCGCGAGCAAGCCCGCTCCCACAGGAGTACGCGTTTCGAATGTGGGAGCGGGCTTGCTCGCGAAGGCGGTGCGTCAGACGGCAAAATTGTCCAGTGAACACACTTCCTCATCCACCGCATCAATCGCCTTGATCTGCTCGATCATCGCTTCGGCCAACGGTGACAACCGATACCCGGCGCGACTGACAATTCCGTAGCGCGTGTACAACTCCTCGAGATCATCCGCCAACCCTTCGATCTTCAAGCACACCAGCTCACCACGAGCCTGATGCAGCGCATCCGAATAGGCACCGACGATACCGATCGCATCCGAGCGCAGCACCACGCCGAGCAGGCTGGCGCTGTTCTCGCACTCCACGTTCGGGACGAAATCCGGGCGGCCGCTGAGGTCGACGATGACCTTGCGCAGGTTCGGTGGACGGATGCTGACGGCCAGTGGATAACTCATCAATTGCTCGGCGGTGACCCGATCCGATGCGGCCAGCGGATGCCCGGCGCGGCAGCAGAAATGCCATTTGCGCGGGCGCAAACGATGGGTCAGGTAATCCGGATCGGCCTCGAAGTGCCGGGTGTCGGCGACGAAGAATTCGAACTCTTCACTCAGCAGTCGCTTGCTCAAACTCTGCCAGTCATCGACCTGGTAATGCACCCGCGCTTTGGGGTAACGGCCGATGAAGCTGCCGATGGCTCGGGGGATCAATCCTGCCGCCGGTGCCGGGCCGCAACCGAAGCGCAATTCTCCCGCCTCCAGCCCGTTGAACTGGCTGATCTCGTTGGCCATCTGCTGTGCACCGCTGACCAGCCGCCGGGCGTGTTCAAGCAGCACCTGCCCCTGTTTGGTCGGCGGCAATTCCTTGCGCCCGCGATCCACCAACTGGCAACCGACGCTGTGTTCCAGCGCCTGAATGCTGCGGCTGAATGCCGACTGCGACAGGTTCACCGCCTGCGCGCCGGCGACGAAGCTGCGTTGTTCGGCAAGGGCGATGAAGTGGCGGAGCTGGCGCAAGTCGATATGCATTTTTCACATAAAAAATATCCGGGAAATGCATTGGATATGCATTAGGTCGACTCCTTATAAAGGCAATCTCTTATGCAGTAAATCTTTGTAAAAACATAAATGAATAACTGAAAAGAATATGCAGCGCGGAAGATGTCTGCGTGTTTTTTGACCAGGAGCAGCCCCATGAGTCCGTTGAACCTCGCTTCACCGCAGCCGCCACGACGGCTCAAACGTCTGCCCCTGGCCCTGTTGCTGGCGGGGAGTGCCAGTTGGACCCACGGCTACGCTGCGGAAACGGATACCCCTGTGCCGGCACCGGCAGGCAAGACCGCGACCGCCACTTCGCAACTGGAAACCGTGACCGTCACCACCCGCCGCCGCGAAGAAAGTTCTCAGGATGTGCCGACGCCCATGAGCGTGGTCAGTGGCCAGACTCTGGAGACGCAGCGGGTCTATCGAATCCAGGATCTGCAGCAACTGGTGCCCAGCGTCAACGTCGCCTACATGCATGCGCGCCAGTCCAGCGTGTCGATTCGCGGTCTGGGCAACAACCCGGCCAGCGACGGCCTGGAAGGCAGCGTCGGCCTTTACATCGACAACGTTTATCTGGGTCGTCCGGGGATGGCGGTGTTCGACCTGATGGACATCGAACAGCTCGAAGTCCTGCGCGGGCCGCAAGGTACGTTGTTTGGCAAGAACACCACCGCCGGGGTGATCAACATCAGCACCCGCGCGCCGAGTTTCACACCGGAACGCAGCATCGAAACCTCGGTCGGCGAGGGCGGTTATTTCCAGACCAAGGGCACGCTTTCCGGGCCGCTCAACGATCAACTGGCCGGGCGAATTTCCGCCTATCGCACCCGTAGCGATGGCGACATCAAAAACGAATTCAACGGCCACGATTTGAACGGTGGTTCCCGTGACGGCTTCCGGGCGCAGTTGCTGTTCAAGCCCAACGAAAACTTCAATCTGCGCTGGATCGGTGATTACAACGAAGAGGATTCCAGCGCCGGCACCCGCGTGCTGTACAACACCGGGCCGACCATCAATGGCGTCAATCTCTACTCGGCCCGCGCCGCCGCTGCCGGCGCGACGCTGGTCAACGGCTCGCACCGCAAGGTCAATCTGGACAGCGACCAGCACGTCACCGTGCATCAGGGCGGCACGTCGGTGGAGGCCAACTGGACACTGCCTAGCGACTTCACCCTGACCTCGGTCAGTTCCTATCGATACTGGAATTTCACCCCGCGCAACGACGATGGCCTCAACGTGCCGGCGAGCTACAACGCCGGGGTCTCGGTGGAGGACAAGCAGTATTCCCAGGAATTTCGCCTCGCCTCGCCCAAGGGCGAGTTCTTCGATTACGTCCTCGGCGCCTACTATTTCGGCTCGGACCTGGACAACAAATCCTTCGCCTATTACGGCCCGCAGGCAGATATCTGGAACGGCACGCCACGGGGTGCGCTGGCCAACGTCAACAGCGTCGGCCGTGGCCACATCAAGACCGACAGTTTCGCGCTGTTCGCCCAAGGCACCTGGCACCTGACCCCGCGTCTGGATTTCACCGCCGGGGTGCGTGGCACCTATGAAGAGAAGAACGCCTGGGTCAATCGTGATGCGCCGCAGGGTGGCGCAGCAGTGACTGGTGCTGCTGCCACCGCGCGACGCGGCCGGACCGGCGCCTACGATTCCGGCGATTTGAATCAGTACAGCTCCAGCCCGTCCGGATTGCTCAACCTGAGTTATCGCTTCACCGATGATCTGCTCGGCTACGCCACGTTGTCTCACGGCGAGAAATCCGGTGGGGTCAACCTGGTGGTCGGCTCGGCACCGACCGCTGGCGCCGACTCCCTGCTGATCGGCACCGAGCGCGCCAACAACGCCGAACTCGGCTTCAAGAGCACGCTGTGGGATCGGCGTTTGCAGCTCAACGCCAACGTGTTCTGGACTCAGGTCAACGCTTACCAGACCAACGCCTACGACGACGTCAACCGTGTGCAATACCTGACCAACGCCGGCTCAGTGCGCTCACGCGGGGTGGAGTTCGAAAGCACCGTGATTCCGCTGCGCGGTCTGACGCTGAACTTCAACGGCTCGTTCAACGACGTCAGTTACCTCTCGTACAAGGACGCGCCGTGCCCACCTGAAGTCAGTCAGGCGCCGGGGGCTCCGGCCTCTTGCGACCTCAGTGGGCATCAGGTGGTCGGCGCCTCGAAATGGATCGGCAACGCCAACGGCAAATACGAATGGAATCTGGCCAACGGACTGCAACCCTACGTCACTGGCAGCTACGCGTTCCGCTCCAAAGCGGTGGGCACGGTCGAAGATTCCGACTACGGCCAGATCCCGAGTTACGCGGTGGTCAATCTCTCCACCGGCCTGCGCGGCGATTTCAATCAGGGACAGTGGGATGTCTCGCTGTGGCTGAAAAACGCCTTCGACAAAACCTACTACACGACCCTGTGGACCGGCGGCAACGGCGGCTATGAAGGTCTGCTCGGCACGCCGCGCACCCTCGGCGTCACCGGTCGCTACGACTTCTGATCGATCCCGGCGACCAGCGCTTCAATCCGGACAACCTGTTGCAAGGTGGTCTGGCGCCTGGGGCCGAACCTGGCCGTCACCTGGAAAAGGCAACAGACCAATGCCAATCGTTAGTTATCAAGACTCTTCCGAATCGAAATAATTTATGAGCGACATGAATAGTGCATATAGCAATATCGTTGAAAAGTGCCGTGGACAATAAGTCAATGTCCAACCATCCTGAGTCTCGTGAGTTTCCAGGAGGAAACTTGCTCTCATCGGAAGACACTTATCCAACGATAAAGGGAATCTCGTTATGTCGAGCATTAATGGCAACTATGTAAACGCTAACGCTGGCGCCAAACTGACGATCACCGATGGCAACGACTCCAACGGCACCTTCAGCGGAAAGTTCAGCCAGAACGGCGTGAACTACGACATCGCGTACGGTCACTATCACTTCCAGAACAGCACCGGGCAGCCTACGATCATTACTTTCGCGGCTTTGAATGACGGCACTGGCTATCAGTCCTGGACGCTGTTCTCGCCGGATCACAACTACTCGAAAGTTCGTGCGGTGGGTTCTCGTACCAACTTTGACGGTGATGTAGTCGGTCTGGCCGGGGAGTTTGTGAAGCAATAAGAAATTCCGCAAATCGAAGGCCGATGCATTAAACATGCATCGGCCTTTTTGTTTGTCTACAAAAAAAGTTCGTCAACTATCACCTTGGTATTAGTTGTCACCGAATCCCGGGTCCTCGATAAACCGATGCCTTGGATGAATACTTTTTATGCCAGGAAAGCATGTCGATTTCGGCGAGCCGCTGGAAGCCTTGCAGGCCGTGGCTTTGGCGGAAATGATCGCTTCTTATATTCCATAAATGTCTATTCATAACATTAAAGATTACTTTCGGAGATAAGCCTCCCGACCCAATGATTGACCCATCGATCACGCCGTGGGGGATTCAACAAGCGGCGGATCGGCTACGCGAAAAAACGCAAAACGCAAAGAGACCGCAGGGAGTAAATCAATGGGCAATGTCCAGACCGCTGCCAGTGCACAGGAGGTGCTGTGGCGCCAGGCGCCGAGCGGCGAGTTGGTCGATCTCGGCCGGCCCCATCGTGTGCCGTTGGGGCAGCTGCGTTTGCAGCGCGCGCCCAAGGGCATTCTGAGCCGCCGCGAAACGATTCTGCTCGGCGTTCTGGCGCTGGTGGTGCATGGCGCGGTGATCTACTGGATCAATCAGCATCCGACGCCGGCGCTGCCGATCGTGCCGCCGGAAATTCCACCGATGACCATCGAGTTTTCGCGTCCGGCCCCCCCGGCGCCGCCTGTGGTTGTACCGCCGCCACCGGCACCGGTGGTCGAGCCACCGCCGCCGGTGGAAGACGAACTGGCAACCAAGCCACCACCGAAACCGAAGCCGATTCCCAAACCGAAACCGGTCGCCAAACCTGTTCCGAAACCAGCGCCAAAAGCCGTCGAGCAACCCCCGGCTCCGCCACAACCGGCCGCCCCGGTCGCCGCGCCAGCACCACCTGCACCACCGGCGCCTGCTCCGGTGACCCCGGCCTCGGCCAACGCCGCGTACCTGAAGAACCCGGCGCCGGAGTATCCGTCGCTGGCCCAGCGTCGCGGTTGGGAAGGCACGGTGTTGCTGCGGGTGCACGTACTGGCCAGCGGCAAACCGGGCGAGATCCAGATTCAGAAAAGCAGTGGCCGGCAACAGCTCGACGACGCGGCGCTGGACGCCGTGAAGCGCTGGAGCTTCGTGCCGGCCAAGCAGGGTGATGTCGCCCAGGACGGCTGGGTCAGCGTACCCATCGATTTCAAGATTCATTAATTGGTAATCAGCCGGCTTTATTCTCGCGGTGTGTCTGTAACCGTCATCGCGAGCAAGCTCGGCTCCCACACACGAGGGAACACATCATGACGTTACTGGCATCTCCACTGGAATCCATCGAAAGCGCGGTGATCTGGCTGCTGGTGGTCTTCTCTGTCGCTACCTGGGGCCTGGCATTGCTCAAGGCGCTGCAGTTCGGCCGGTTGAAGGCGCAGGACCGCAAATTTCACAAGCGCTTCTGGGCGGCGTCGAGTCTGGACTCCGCCGCCGAGTTGAGCGAAACCCAGCCCGGCGCCGCAGCGCGGGTGGCACAGGCCGGTTATGCGGCGATTCAGGTGGGCGAGGCGCCGCAGGCCAATGACCTGAGCCAGGCGATCAATCATCAGGATCGCCTCGAACGTGCCTTGCGCCAGCAGATCGTCCGCGAGCGCCGTTCGCTGGAAACCGGTCTGGCGGTGGTCGCGAGTATTGGCAGCACCTCGCCGTTCATTGGTCTGTTCGGCACGGTGTGGGGAATCATGGAAGCGTTGAAAGGCATCAGCGCGGCGGGCTCGGCGAGCCTGGAAACGGTCGCAGGACCGATCGGTGCAGCGCTGGTCGCCACCGGGGTGGGGATCGCGGTCGCGGTGCCGGCGGTGCTGGTTTACAACTACTTTTTGCGTCGCCTGAAACTGACGGCGGCGGACCTGGATGACTTTGCCCACGACTTCTACAGCCTGGCGCAGAAGAGCGCGTTCCGCGTGCTGATCCACCCGACCGCGCACAAGGCTGCGGCCCAGGGCAACGCAACAAAAGTGAAGGAGGCGTCCTGATATGGCCTTCTCCACGCAAGACAGCGACGAGGTGCTGAGCGAGATCAACGTGACGCCGCTGGTGGACGTGATGCTGGTGCTGCTGGTGGTGTTCATCGTCACCGCTCCGCTTTTGACCAACGCGATACCGATCAACCTGCCGAAGACCGAAGCGGTGGCGCCGGTCGAGCAGAAAGACCCGTTGGTGGTGAGCATCGACGGTGCAGGAAAGCTGTTTATCAACAAGGACGAAATCCAGCCGGACCTGCTGGAGTTCAACCTCAAATCGGCCAAGGCCAAGGACCCGGAAGTGCGCGTGCAATTGCAGGCCGACGACGGGGTGAATTACGGCGAAGTGGCGCGAGCCATGGCTTCGATTGAGCGGGCGGGCATCACCAAGCTGTCGGTGATCACTGCACGATAAGGGTTTCACGTTTTTCCGGGGCCGTCTCCTTGGCAGGGTGCGGCCCCTTTTTTGTCTGTTGCTTAATATGCATTTCAGGTCTTAATAAATAGCTTCTTATTCCTTAACGAATATAAATCCCGTCCCTATACTCGTTCAGGAACAGACACGACGCAGGAGAGCTCCCCCATGCGCAACGAATCAATCCGCTATCTGATTGTGCCGGGCTGGCAAGGATCGCCAGAAGATCATTGGCAAACCCACTGGCAGAACAGCCTGCCCAACAGCGCGCGGGTGGAGCAGGCCGACTGGCTGACGCCGCGTCGTGAAGACTGGGTCGCGGCGCTGGCCGAGGCGATTGCCGCCGACAGCTCGCCAGTGATTCTCATCGCGCACAGCCTGGGCTGCATCACCGTGGCGCACTGGGCGGCCACCGCGCCGCTGCATCATTTGCGTCAAGTGCGGGGGGCGCTGCTGGTGGCGCCAGCGGATGTCGAACGCCCGGCCTGCGTGCCGGCACTGCGCAATTTCGCACCGATCCCGACCGATCTGCTGCCGTTCCCGAGCCAGGTCGTCAGCTCCGACAACGACGCCGCCGTCAGTGCGCCGCGTGCGCTGGAACTGGCGCGCAACTGGGGCGCCGAGGCGGGGATTCTCGCGGGCGCCGGCCATATCAACGTGAAGTCCGGGCATCAACGCTGGGAGCAGGGATTCGCTTATCTGTATCGCCTGCAAAACCGCATGGAACACCACGCCCGGCGCCGTGCCTGACCACTTTTATTTTTTCAACGCCCCCGTCTCCCGGCGATTTGGGGCGGGAGTCTGCCATGAGTCTTGAAACCTTCGGCCAGCCATTGCTGACCTTTCCCGATGCGGAAAAAAGTCCCCTGAGCATCCGCGCCAAGGCGCTGGTGTTCGTCGATCCACGCTCGCGCCAGTTGCGCGAGGAAATGGCCCAACTCGCACCGCGTTCGATCTCGGTGTTGATTCGTGGCGAGACCGGCACCGGCAAGGAATTGCTCGCCCGCCACATCCACCGTGCCAGTGATCGCAGCGGGCTGTTTGTCTCGGTCAATTGCGGCGCGATCAGCCCGACGTATGCCGATGCCGAATTGTTCGGCTACGCCGCCGGCAGCTACAGCGGTTCGGCCAGCAGCCGCGCCGGCTGGTTTGGCTCGGCCAACGGCGGCACCTTGTACCTGGACGAGATCGGCGATCTGCCGCTGCCGATCCAGGTCAAGTTGCTTTCCGCCCTGGAAAACCACGAAGTCACCCGCGTCGGTGCGCATCAACCAAGCCCGGTGGACGTGCGCCTGGTAGCGGCGACCAGCATCGATCTGGCGCAAGCAGTGGCAGCGGGAAAATTCCACGAGCGTCTCTATCATTATCTCAGCGAAGGGCATCTTGAACTGCCGGCGCTGCGCGCGCGGGTCGGCGACATTCTGTCTTTGGCCGAGTACTTCCTCGGTATCTACAGCCAGCGCCTGGATCTGCCGGTGCCGCTGATCAGCGAAGCGGCGCAGCAGGTGCTGGAGCAGCACAGCTGGCCGGGCAACACCCGGGAACTGGAAAACGTCATTCATTTTGCCCTGCTGGTGAGCACCGGCGACGAAATCCTGCCGGAGCACCTGAACCTGCCCGAGGTGTCTGGGCCGCTGGTTCAGATCGAGCGTCAGGTGGCGAGCATCAGCCTCAACGGCACTGCCGACGAACGTAAGGCATTGAAAGAATTGCTGTTGAGCCTGAGCGAGGCGTTGTAACCCTTTTGTTCAACATGAACAAAATGGAATATGAAGCTGAATAAACGTTATTGTCCGGGAATAAAAAATCCCGGTATTGTCCGCTTCACGCCAGCAGTAGCACATCGCTGGCACACGTATTAATGCCGTCGTCGATGACGACCGTGATTTTCGACTAAGGACACTGCATGAAAAAGGTTCTGTTGTTTACCGCATTGGCGGCTGCTCTGACTGCTTCCCTGGCCCAGGCCGGCGAGAAACTGGTGGTTGCTGCGACCCCGGTTCCACACGCCGAGATCCTCGAGCTGATCAAGCCGACCCTCGCCAAAGAAGGCGTGGATCTGGAAATCAAGGTCTTCACCGACTACGTACAACCGAACGTACAGGTGGGCGAGAAGCGTCTGGACGCCAACTACTTCCAGACCCTGCCGTACCTGAACAGCTTCAACCAAGGCAAATACAAGGACGACAAGGCCAAGTACCTGGTGACCGTGCAAGGCGTTCACGTTGAACCGTTCGGCGGCTACTCGAGCAAGTACAAAACCCTGGCTGAACTGCCGGACGGCGCTACCATCGCCATTCCGAACGAAGGCAGCAACAGCGGTCGTGCACTGATCCTGCTGCAGAAGGCCGGCCTGATCGAGCTGAAAGATCCGAAGAACGCTCTGGCTACGCCAAAAGACATCGCCAAGAACCCGCACAACTTCAAGTTCAAGGAACTGGAATCGGCCCTGCTGCCGCGTGTTCTGAAAGAAGTCGACCTGGACATGATCAACACCAACTACGCGCTGGAAGCCAAGTTGAACCCGACCAAGGACGCCCTGGTGATCGAAGGCGCGGATTCGCCTTATGTGAACTTCCTGGTGGCCCGTGAGGACAACAAGAACAGCGACGCCATCAAGAAACTGGCCGCGGCCCTGACCAGCCCTGAAGTCAAAGCGTTCATCGAGAAGAAGTACAACGGCGCGGTACTGCCGGCGTTCTGATCCGACGCAACAGCAACCCCCTTCAAGGTTGAAAAAACGCCGATGACCAGTGATGGTCATCGGCGTTTTTGTGTGTGCTTCAAAAGCCCCCTCACCCTAACCCTCTCCCTGTATGTACCGGAGACATGGTGAACACATGTTCGGAGACATGGTGGACGGTTTTTAGATCCTCTTACCTGCCGTAACAATCTGCAAGTTCAAGTCGATTCGGGCGATACGATGTCTACTCCAGTAGACATCGTGGATGCCATCCTCCGCTGTTTCCCTGATCGCTATCGACAGCCCGTGAAATGCTTTTCCGATTGAGTATTCACGGTTCCTCCAGTAAATCTCGCCCTTCACCTGGACCTTTCTGACCACATCTCCGTCGGCGTATTCCGGCGCCATTTGCTGCTCCTGATACTCCCGAGGGCTGCTGCTGTAGCGAGTCGCCGGCACCTGCATATCCAGCGCTTGATGAGGACGTTTCTGGTTGTAGACATCACGCCAGATATCAAATGCCTGTTGTGCGCTGTTGAGGTCCGTGAAGTGCCGACCTTGCAGCACTTCACTCTTCAGGCTGCGGTGGAAACGCTCCAGTTTTCCCTGGGTCTGCGGATGATAAGGCCGGGAGTGACCTACCTTGATGCCCTGCCCCATCAGCCAGACTTCCAGCGCGGTATAAACCCCAGTCTGGTCACCCCAGGGCGAACCGTTGTCCATCGTTATGCGCAAAGGCAAGCCGTAACGCCGAAAGACCCGGATTAGATGCTCCTGGACGGTGTCGCGCTGCTCATTGGCGCACGCGGCGATACACATCGAAAACCGCGAGTGATCGTCCAGTATCGTCAATGGATGGCAACGCCCCTGACTCAGGCTGAAATGGCCCTTGAAGTCCATCTGCCAGAGATCGTTGGGCGCTTCATGCTCGAACCGGATAAACGGTTTGATCTCAGCAGCCTTTGGATCAACGCGCGAATGACGCTGTAAAACTGCATGCACAGTACTGACGGAAGGCATCGCTAAACCTTTGTCTTCCAGCACGCGTTTGAGCTTGCGAGCGCCCCAAGCCGCGTACTCCTGACTCACGATCAGAATCTGCTTCTCCACCTCGTCAGCACAACGTTTGGGGGACGTCTTCGGTCGTCGTGACTGATTGTTCAGCCCCTCGGCCCCTGATTTTTCAAACCTGCTGAGCCATTTGTAGGCAGTGCTTGGGCTGATGTTGAATCGACGGCAAAGCTGCCGAACATTGGCCCCTTCTTGCCGAGCCAAAAGCACGAATTCTGTACGTAGCTGCACGGTAGACACCTCTTCCCAAGACACAGGCCATCTCCTTCGCGATGAGCAATGTGTCTATTTAAAAGTGTCCACCATGTCTCCGAACACCTGTCCACCATGTCTCCGGTACATACACTCCCGGGGGGAGAGGGGACTGATTGGGGGATGCTGTAGAGGTACGCCGACCTGATTATTCTTCACCGAATCCATAATCGGCTCGGTTTTTCAGGTCGATGTCTGTCGAAAGACAACTCTGTCGGCTCCCTCTCCCAGGGGGAGAGGGGTGGGCGGGCGGCGTTCCGATGAGGGGGCTTTTCGCGTTTGATCTACGCGGTGTGTTTCAACGCTCTGCGCAAAGCCACCAGCCATTTCACGAAATCCTGCGGGTCCGGTCGCGGCGGCACTTTTACGTCCATGTTTTCTTCCTTGTTATGAGTTCAGCCGGGGGAGTCTGGCCAAAAGCTGTTCGTCCTTGGAGGGCTATTACGAAAAAAAGATCCTTCCTACAGCGAAAGGAAAAATAGCCTTCTTATTCTGTCTCGGCAAACCCGCAGGATAGTTTTTTGTGTGATATCAATATGCTTTATCGGTATTTAAATTCTGATTTTTATACCTTTAAAGTCGGTGCTTGCAGGACGGCTATCCGCTGTCCATGGACTGCACCACCGTCGCTTACCGAGCGACGTCAGGACGTTTCATGACCTTCGATTACGCATTTATCCTCAGCACCCTGCCGGCGTTTCTCAAAGCCGTGGGCGTGACGCTGCAGGTCGGTTTGATCGCCATCGGCACCTCGCTGCTGGTGGCGTTGCTCAATGCGACGATTCTGGTGTTTCGCACGCCTTACCTGCAAAAACTGGTCGGGCTCTATGTGGAGCTGGCGCGCAACACGCCGCTGCTGATCCAGCTGTTTTTCGTCTACTTCGCGCTGCCGGCGCTGGGGATCAAGGTTTCCGGATTCACCGCCGCGATCATCACCATGACGTTTCTCGGCGGCGCCTACCTCACCGAAGTGCTGCGCGCCGGCGTCGATGCGGTGCCACAGGCGCAGCTCGAATCGGGCCGCTCTATCGGCCTGTCCCACGGCCAGTTACTGCGCTACGTGATCCTGCCGCAAGCAGGGATCCTCAGCCTGCCGTCACTGTTCGCCAATTTCATTTTCCTGCTAAAGGAAACCACCGTGGTCTCGGCCGTGGCGGTGCCGGAGATTCTCTACACCACCAAGAGCTACATCGCGCTCTACTACAAGACCTACGAAATGCTCGCCGTGCTGACGCTGATCTGCGTGCTGCTGTTCCTGCCGCTGTCGCTGCTGTTGAGCCGTCTGGAAAGGAGGCTCCAGCATGGCCAGTTCGGGTCTTGAACTACTCTGGGTGTCCTTGCCGCAACTGGCCAAAGGCGCCGGGCAAACCCTTTCGATCTCCTTCCTCAGTATCGCCATCAGCACCGTCGGCGGCGTGCTCTACGGCGTGCTGCGCACGCTCAACGTGACGTGGCTTAACGCGGTGCTGCGGGTTTATCTGGAACTGTTCCGGGCGATTCCGGTGTTGGTCTGGTTGTACCTGCTGTTTTTCGGCCTTCCGATTTTCTTCGGCCTGAGCCTGCCGAGCTTCTGGTGCGCGGTGCTGGTGCTGTCGCTGTGGGGCGTCAGTGAGGTCGGTGAAGTGGCGCGGGGTGCGCTGCATTCGTTGCCGCGCGGGCAGCGTGAGGCGGGGTTGTCGATCGGTCTGAACGCGGCGCAGCTCTACGGCTACGTGCTGCTGCCCCAGGCGCTGAAGCGCATGACGCCGCCGACCATCAACGTCTACACGCGGATCATCAAGACCAGTTCGCTGGCGGTGCTGATCGGTGTGGTGGATGTAATCAAGGTCGGCCAGCAGATCATCGAGCGCACTTACGAATCGGTGCTGATCTACGGTGCGCTGTTCCTGTTTTTCTTTTTCATCTGCTACCCGCTGTCGGCCGCCTCGCGCGTGCTGGAGCGGCGCTGGACGCAAGCATGAGCGCATTGATCGAGTTTCAGGGCTTCAACAAATTCTTCGGCGAACAGCAGGTGCTCAAGGGCATCGACCTGCAAGTGAAGTCCGGCGAAGTGATCGTCATTCTCGGCCCCAGCGGATGCGGCAAAAGCACTCTGCTGCGTTGCCTCAATGGCCTGGAAACCGCCCACAGCGGCCACCTGAAATTCGCCGGTCGCGAGTTGCTGGACAAGTCCACCGACTGGCGCGAAGTGCGTCAGCAGATCGGCATGGTGTTCCAGAGTTATCACTTGTTCCCGCACATGAGCGTGCTCGACAATTTGCTGCTCGGTCCGCTGAAAGTGCAGAAACGCGAACGCCGCGAAGCACAACAACAAGCCGAAGCATTGCTCGAACGCGTGGGCCTGTCGGACAAGCGCGACGCCTTCCCGCGACAGCTCTCCGGTGGCCAGCAGCAACGCATCGCCATCGTCCGCTCGTTGTGCATGAACCCGCGGGTCATGCTCTTCGACGAAGTCACCGCCGCCCTTGATCCGGAGATGGTCAAGGAAGTGCTGGAAGTGATTCAGGGCCTGGCCCGCGAAGGCATGACTCTGTTGATCGTCACCCACGAAATGGCCTTCGCCCGCGCGGTGGCCGATCGCATCGTGTTCATGGACGTCGGGCGCATCCTTGAACAGAACCCGCCCGAGCTTTTCTTTACGAACCCGCAAACCGCACGCGCGCAGCAGTTCCTGGAGAAGTTCTCCTACGTCGAAGCCCTGCCTTCAACGACCTCGCCCAAAACGACCCAAACAAAGGAACTGGAACTGCCATGAAAACTGCCAAAGCCCTATTCGCATTACCGCTGATCAGCCTCGCGCTGCTGGCCGGCTGCAACAAGACCGAAGAACCGGCCATGCCGAAAGTCGCCAGCGAAAGCACCGCGCCAGCGGGTTACCTGGACAAGATCAAGGCCCGCGACAAACTGATCGTCGGCGTGTTCACCGACAAACCGCCGTTCGGCTTCGTCAACGAGGCGGGGCGCTATGTCGGCTTCGATACCGACATCGGTCGTCAATTCGCCAGGGATCTGCTGGGCGATGAAAACAAGGTCGAGTTCGTGGCCGTGGAACCGGCTAGCCGCATTCCATTCCTGCAAAGCGACAAGGTGGACCTGATCCTCGCCAACATGACCGTGACCCCGGAGCGCAAGGAAGCGGTGGAATTCACCAACCCGAACCTCAAGGTTGCGGTGCAGGCGCTGGTGCCGCAGAGCAGTGATGTGAAAAAGCTCGATGATCTGGCAACCCGCACCACCATCGTCACCACTGGCACCACGGCCGATATCTGGCTGACCAAGAACCACCCGGACTGGAAACTGCTGAAGTTCGAGAAAAACTCCGAGTCGCTGCAAGCCCTGGCCAACGGCCGTGGCGATGCCTACGCCCAGGACAACCTGGTGCTGTTCAGTTGGGCCAAGCAGAACCCGGGCTACCGTGTGCTGGACGAAAAACTTGGCGCCGAAGCGCCGATTGCACCGGCGGTGAAGAAGGGCAATATCGAATTGCGCGATTGGGTGAATACGGAGCTGGCCAAGCTTGGGGAAGAGAAATATCTGCTGAAACTGTATGACCAATATGTGCGTAAAGAGCTGAGTGATGACACCAAGCCTGAGAGTGTGATTGTCGAAGGTGGGAAGTGGCAGGGTTAATTGTCTGATAGTCCGCAGTGAACCCTCCCCCTCACCCCAGCCCTCTCCCGGAGGGAGAGGGAGCCGACCGAGGTGTGTTGCGTCCTGCATCGACCTGAACGACCGAGTTGACTATGGATTCAGTACAGCAAGATCAGGTCGGCGTAACTCTTGAGCATCCCCCAATCGGTTCCCTCTCCCCTGGGAGAGGGCTAGGGTGAGGGGCTCTTCAACTGGCACACCTAATCCGGCCAATTCCACGCCGGCTCATCCAGAACCCTCTGCCCGACGATTCCCGTCTGGCCGAGGGTTTTTTCCAGCACGATGCAATTGCATTCCGGGTCTTCCTGCAACGCCGAAATCAACCGCCGCGCATGGGACACCACCCACACCTGACACTGCTCCGAGACCCGGATGATCAAGCGCGCCAGCGCCGGCAACAGATCCGGATGCAGGCTGGTTTCCGGTTCGTTCAGCACCATCAGCGAAGGCGGGCGTGGTGTCAGCAGCGCGGCGACCAGCAGCAGATAACGCAACGTGCCATCCGACAGTTCCGCCGCCGACAACGGCCGCAACAAGCCTTCCTGAAAGAACTCGATGGCAAAGCGTCCGCCCGCCAGTGGCGCGATGTTCAGCCGTGCGCCGGGAAAGGCATCGCTGATCGCCGCCTGCAACGCCTCGGGATCGCCGATCTCGCGGATGGTCTGCAACGCGGCCGCCAGATCCCGCCCGTCGTGATGCAGCACCGGCGTGCGCGTGCCCAGTTGCGGCTGGCGCACCGGGGCGTCGGCGTCGCTGCGAAAGTGATCGTAGAAGCGCCAGCGGCGGATGAACTCGCGCATCTGGAACACTTCCGGCGAGGTGCGCAGGCTGCCGACCTGATCGAACAGGCTGTCGAAGTTCGGCGTGTATTGCGCCAGAACATCCCAGCCACGACCTTCACGGGCACGGATCATCGGCCCGTCGCGATCCACCAGCAGACTGGCCGGACGATAGAGCGGCCCGGCCCAGATGCATTCCTTTTTGATTTCCGGGTCGAGGGAAAAGAACGAACGGCTTGGCTCCGGCAAACCCAGGGCAATTGAATAGCTGAAGTCCTCCCCGGCAAACCCCAGACGCAGGCGTTTCACGCTCTGGCGCACGGTGGACTGGATCGGCACCTCGCCGTTGCGCATGCGCCGGCTGATGGTTTCCGGCCCGGCCCAGAACGTCGAGTCGAGCCCGCCCTCTCGGGCCAGCGCATTGACCACGCCGCCCTGAGCGGTTTCCGCCAACAGCCGCAGCGCCCGGTACAGGTTGGACTTGCCGCTGCCGTTGGGGCCGGTGATCAGGTTCAGCCGACCCAACGGAATCACCAATTTATTGATCGAGCGGTAATTGGCCACCGCGAGGGTCTTGAGCATTGAATCCTCGTTGATCGTTCCCACGCTGTGCGTGGGAATGCATCTGCGTCAAAGGCAGACGCGGAGCGTCCATGGCGGCGTTACCACGCACAGCGTGGGAACGATCACAGGGAGTATAAGATTCGCGCATGCAGACTCGGAACCCTGTTCTAAGCTCACAGTCGTATCGTCACTTGCACGTTCGTACACAGGAAGGAGTCTGCATGGCGAGTCCCGGAATGAAAACAGTGGTCCTGCTGAGCGTCCTCGCTTTGCTCGCCGCTTGCGGCGAAAAAAAGGCTCCCCAGGAGTATCTTCCGCGAGTCTTTGTGCAAGAGGTCAAGCCTGCGGACTACGCGGCGTCGGTGACCCTCACCGGTGACATTCAGGCCAGGGTGCAGACCGAATTGTCGTTCCGGGTCGGCGGCAAGATCATCCAGCGCATGGTCGATGTCGGTGACCGTGTCTCGGCCAGACAGGTACTGGCCAAGCTCGATCCCAAGGATTTGCAGACCAACGTCGATTCCGCCCAGGCCCAGGTGCTGGCCGAGCAGGCACGAGTCAAACAGAGCGCTGCCGCGTTCGTCCGCCAGCAGAAACTGTTGCCCAAGGGCTACACCAGCCAGAGCGAATACGATTCCGCGCAGGCGGCGTTGCGCAGCAGCCAGAGTGCCTTGAGCGCGGCTCAGGCGCAGCTGGCCAACGCCAGGGATCAACTGAGCTACACCTCGCTGATCGCCGACGCGCCGGGTGTCATCACCGAGCGTCAGGCCGAAGTGGGTCAGGTGGTTCAGGCCACAGCGCCGATATTCAGCCTGGCCCGGGACGGCGATCGCGACGCGGTATTCAATGTGTACGAGTCCCTTTTGGCCGAGCGGCCGGCAGAGCGTTCGATTGTCGTCAGCCTGCTCGACAACCCGGCCATCAAGACCACCGGCACCGTGCGCGAAATCACCCCGGCGGTGTCGGCGCAATCCGGCACGGTGCAAGTCAAGGTCACTCTCGACAGTCTGCCTCAGGGTATGCAGCTTGGCTCGGTGGTCAGTGCCACCGCCAAAGGCTCCGGCAAATCGGCGGTGGAGCTGCCCTGGTCGGCGCTGACTAAAAACATCAGCGAACCGGCGGTGTGGATGGTCGACGACAAGGGTGAAGCGCAACTGCACAACGTCACTGTCGGCCGATACCTGACCGGGCACGTGATCATCAGCGAAGGCCTCAAGGGCGGCGAAAAAGTGATCGTTGCCGGTGGGCAATTGCTGCATCCGGGGATGAAAGTCGAGATCGCCGAGAACACCTACAAGGAACTGCAACCGGGAGCACAGCCATGAAGCCTTTATGGGGGTTGTCCATCGGGCTGCTGCTGGTTGCCTGTTCCAAGAGCGAGCCGCCGCCAGAACCGGTGCGGCCGGTGTTGTCGATCAAGGTCCAAGCGCTGAACGAGGAAACCCTGGGTCGTTTCGCCGGCAGCATTCAGGCGCGCTACGAGAGCAACACCGGTTTCCGCGTCGGCGGTCGGATTGCCAGCCGTAACGTCGACGTGGGTGCCGAGGTGGAGAAGGGCACCTTGCTCGCCACTCTCGATCCGTCCGACCAGCAGAACCAGTTGCGCTCGGCCCAGGGTGATCTGGCGAAAGTCGAGGCGCAACTGATCAACGCCCAGGCCAACGCCCGGCGTCAGCAGGCGCTGTTTGATCGTGGTGTCGGCGCCCAGGCGCAACTGGACATCGCCACCACGGATTTGAAAACCACCCAGGCGTCCCTCGACCAGGCGCGGGCGGCAGTCAACCAGAGCAAGGATCAACTCGGCTATACCGAGCTGCGTTCCGACCACAAAGCCGTGGTCACGGCGTGGAACGCCGAGGCCGGGCAAGTGGTGACGGCCGGCCAGCAGGTGGTGACGCTGGCACAACCGGATATCAAGGAAGCGGTGATCGATCTGCCGGACACGCTGGTTGATCAGATCCCCAGCGACGTGGTGTTTCTGGTGGCCGCACAACTTGATCCGAGCATCAATACCACGGCGGTCATTCGTGAAATCGAACCCCAGGCGCAAAGCGCCACGCGCACCCGTCGTGCCCGGTTAACCCTGGCCAGCACGCCACCCGGATTCCGCCTCGGCACGGCAATCAGCGTGACCCTCAGTTCGGCGATCAAACCGAGAATCGAATTGCCTGCGACGGCCTTGCAGGAGGTCGACGGCAAAACCCGGATTTGGGTGATCGACCCGCAAAGTAAAACCGTCGCCCCGCGTGACATCAGCGTAACCAGCCGCACCGACAGCACCGTGGTGCTGGCCGGCGGAGTCAAGTCCGGCGAGCGTGTGGTCAGCGCCGGCGTCAACAGCCTCAAATCCGGACAAGCCGTGAAACTCGACGAGGACAGTCAATGAAAGGGTCTTTCAATCTCTCCGAATGGGCCCTCAAGCATCAGTCTTTCGTCTGGTATCTGATGTTCGTCGCATTGCTCATGGGGGTGTTTTCCTACTTCAATCTGGGGCGCGAGGAAGACCCGTCGTTCACCATCAAGACCATGGTGATCCAGACCAAATGGCCGGGCGCGACCCAGGAAGAAACGCTCAAGCAGGTCACCGACCGCATCGAGAAAAAACTCGAGGAGCTCGATTCTCTCGACTACGTGAAAAGCTACACCCGCCCCGGTGAGTCCACGGTCTACGTGTACCTGCGCGACACCACCAGTGCCAAGGACATTCCGGAAATCTGGTACCAGGTGCGCAAGAAGATCGACGACATTCGCGGCCAGTTTCCCCAGGGGATTCAGGGGCCGGGATTCAACGATGAGTTTGGTGACGTGTTCGGCTCGGTCTATGCCTTCACGGCCGATGGTCTGACGATGCGGCAACTGCGCGACTACGTGGAACAGGCGCGCGCCGAGATCCGCAACGTGCCGGGGCTGGGCAAGATCGAGATGGTCGGCCAGCAGGACGAAGTGATCTACCTGAACTTCTCCACCCGCAAGCTGGCGGCGCTGGGCATCGATCAACGCCAGGTGGTGCAGAGCCTGCAATCGCAGAACGCCGTGACCCCGGCGGGTGTGATCGAAGCCGGGCCCGAGCGGATTTCGGTGAGAACCTCCGGGCAGTTCGCTTCGGAAAAGGACTTGGCGGAGGTCAATCTCAAACTCAATGACCGCTTCTATCGTCTGGCCGACATCGCTGAAATCAGCCGTGGCTACGTCGATCCGGCAACCCCGGAATTCCGCTTCGACGGCAAGCCGGCCATCGGTCTGGCGATCGCCATGCAGAAGGGCGGCAACGTCCAGGCCTTCGGCAAGGCGCTGCACGAGCGCATCGATCAGCTCACCGCCGACTTGCCGGTGGGTGTTGGCGTGCACACCGTTTCCGATCAGGCGGTGGTGGTGGAAGAAGCCGTCGGCGGCTTCACCAGCGCGTTGTTCGAAGCGGTGATCATCGTGCTGGTGGTCAGTTTCATCAGCCTTGGCGTTCGAGCCGGACTGGTGGTGGCGTGCTCGATTCCGTTGGTGCTGGCCATGGTGTTCGTCTACATGGAATACAGCGGCATCACCATGCAGCGGATTTCCCTTGGAGCGCTGATCATCGCCCTCGGGCTGCTGGTGGACGACGCGATGATCACCGTGGAGATGATGGTCACGCGCCTGGAAATGGGCGAGACCAAGGAGCAGGCCGCGACGTTTGCCTACACCTCCACAGCGTTTCCGATGCTCACCGGTACGCTGGTGACCGTGGCCGGTTTCGTGCCGATCGGTCTCAACGCCAGCTCCGCCGGTGAGTACACCTACACGCTGTTTGCGGTGATCGCGGTGGCAATGATTGTGTCGTGGGTGGTGGCGGTGTTCTTCGCGCCGGTGATCGGCGTACATATCCTCAGCACCAACGTAAAACCCCACGAAGCGGAGCCGGGGCGTATCGGGCGAGCGTTCAATCACGGTTTGTTGTGGTCGATGCGCAACCGCTGGTGGTGCATCGGCATCACCGTGCTGTGCTTCGTGCTCGCGGTGTTTTGCATGCGCTTTGTGCAGAACCAGTTCTTCCCGTCTTCCGACCGTCCGGAAATTCTGGTCGACCTCAACCTGCCGCAAAACGCCTCCATCGATGAAACCCGCAAGGCCGTCGACAAACTCGAAGCCACGCTCAAGGGCGACCCGGACATCGTGCGCTGGAGCACTTACATCGGCCAGGGTGCGATCCGTTTCTACCTGCCCCTCGACCAGCAATTGCAGAACCCGTACTACGCGCAACTGGTGATCGTCAGCAAAGACTTCAAGGCCCGCGAAGCCTTGAGCCAGCGCCTGCGAGATCGTCTGCGCAAGGACTTCGTCGGCATCGGCAGCTACGTGCAGGCTCTGGAAATGGGCCCGCCGGTGGGGCGCCCGATTCAGTACCGGGTCAGCGGCAAGGACATCGATCAGGTGCGCAAGCACGCCATCGACCTCGCCACTGAACTGGACAAGAGTCCGCACATCGGCGAGATCATTTACGACTGGAACGAGCCCGGCAAAGTCCTGCGCATCGACATCGCGCAGGACAAGGCGCGTCAGCTCGGACTGTCCTCGGAAGATGTGGCCAACCTGATGAACAGCATTGTCAGTGGCTCGCCGCTGACTCAGGTCGACGACGATATCTACCTGATCAATGTGGTCGGGCGGGCGGTGGATTCCGAGCGCGGCACACCGGAAACCCTGCAGAACCTGCAGATCGTCACGCCCAACGGTACGTCGATTCCGCTGCTGGCCTTCGCCACCGTGCGCTATGAACTGGAGCAGCCGCTGGTGTGGCGTCGCGACCGTCTGCCGACCATCACCATCAAGGCCTCGGTGCGCGATGAAATCCAGCCGACCGACCTGGTGAAAGTCCTCAAACCGACCATTGACGCCTTCGCCGCCAAGCTGCCGGTGGGGTACAAGGTCGCCACGGGCGGTACGGTCGAAGAGAGCGGCAAGGCCCAGGGGCCGATTGCCAAGGTGCTGCCGCTGATGCTGTTCCTGATGGCGACTTTCCTGATGATCCAGTTGCACAGCGTGCAGAAGCTGTTCCTGGTGGCCAGTGTCGCGCCGCTCGGGCTGATCGGCGTGGTGCTGGCGCTGGTGCCGACCGGTACGCCGATGGGCTTCGTGGCGATCCTGGGGATTCTGGCGCTGATCGGCATCATCATCCGCAACTCGGTGATCCTCGTGACGCAGATCGAAGAGTTCGAGCACAAGGGCTACTCGCCCTGGGATGCGGTGGTGGAAGCGACCGAGCACCGGCGCCGGCCGATTCTGCTGACCGCCGCAGCGGCGAGCATGGGCATGATCCCGATCGCCCGGGAAGTGTTCTGGGGCCCGATGGCCTACGCGATGATCGGCGGGATTGTGGTGGCGACACTGCTGACGCTGCTGTTCCTGCCGGCGCTGTATGTGGCCTGGTACAAGATTCGCGAGCCGAAGAAAGACGCCTCGTCATCGACACAGTGAGTGCGCTTGTTACATATTTGCGAAGGGCCTGACTTACAGCGTCGGCGTATTCGGTTAACGTCCCTTCTCCTTTGGGAGAAGGGACGTCTGATGCTGACCGTTACTTGCTGGCTGCGCGCGCTATTGCTGATTGCCGGTTTATGCCTGTCGTCCCTGTCCTGGGCCGACACGCTATTGGAAAACTCGCTGTGGCGCGTTCAGCTCGATCCGGCAACGCTGGCTGTCCATATCACCCCTGCGGGCCGTGAGACGGTGCTGGCGTCGACGGGAATTGCCCCGCACAAGGTCAGTCAGTTGAGCAAGCGCAACAACCGCCTCGACTGGCAATGGGATGACGGAGCCTGGTCCCTCAGCGCCACGCTCGATGAGCGTGATCTGTCCTTCTCGATCACGGCGCGTGAGCCCGCAGAACTGGAATTTCTGCGTCAGCCCGCCCGCGCGATGGGCAAGGGGCTGATTTGGCCTCTGGCCGAGGGGCACTACGTGCCGCGCGGCGATCCGGTGTGGCAGGCATTTCTGTTGAATCAGGGTGAATTCAATACCACTCAGGACCTGAGTTTGCCGCTCTGGGGCGTTGAACATGACGGATTCAGCCTGCACTGGCTGATGACCAATCCCTACAACAATCGGCTGCTGTTCAGTGCCCAAGGCAAGGCGTTGGCACTGTCGGCCCGGCATCGCTTCACTTCACTCGATCCATCGGCGCCATTGACGTTCACCCTGTTCTTGGGGGTGGCCGACCCGTTGGCCGGCGCCAAACGCTACCGGCAGTGGCTGATCGATAACGGGCGCTATGAAACCTTGACCAGCAAATTCCTGAAAACACCTGAGGCGAAGCGGCTGTCGGGCGCCAGTCATCTGTACTTGTGGGGCAACGACCTGCTGGGGGCCAAAGATGTGCGCAGTTGGCCCATGCTGCTCGACATCTTGCGCGGTGGTGGCTCGCTGGCCAGTGGCCTGAAAGCGGGAATGGATCGTGAGGCGTTGCAGATCCTGGCCACTGGCGGGGAGTTGAACCGTTATCAGAAAACCGTACTTTTGCGCGGTCTCAATCACGCCCTGAATACCCTGGCGCGCAAGACCTGGCAGGCCCGGGCCGTGCCGGACATGCGGGCGCTGGTCAACGGTTACGCCGACGTGCGCGCACAAGTGGCAGCCGACCTCGGTGAGGCGCTGACCCCCGAACCCGAGCGCTGGGGCAGCACGTTTTCGCTGGATACGATCAAGCAATTACAGAACGCCGGGCTGTCCCGTTTGTGGTTGGGACTGGGTGAGGGCTGGGAGGGCGGACTCTGGCACCCCGAGACGATCAAGGCAGGCGTGGCGGCGGGCTATCTGATCGCACCGTACGATTCCTATGAAACGGCGCTGAGCCGTGGTGAGAATCCTGATTGGACCACCGCACATCTGGGGGACAGGGCAAATCTCGAGTGTGCAATCGTGAAGAGCGACGGAACGCTGAAAAGCGGCTTCCAGCAATCGGGGCATTACACCGACCCTCGCTGCGTGCGGCAGCTGCTTGAGCAACGGGTCGCGGCCATTCGCGACGCCGCCGGTTTCAACAGCTGGTTTCTCGATGCCTATGCCACCGGCATGCTGTTCGACAGCTACCGTCCCGGGGCAACGATGACCCAGGCACAGAATGCCGAAGGCAACATCGGGGCATCACGCTGGATCAATGAAGTGCTGAAGCTGCCCGCCGGCTCGGAGGATGGCAACGCAACGACCGCGCGAGGCGTGCTGCTCGCCCATGGCATGCAGACGCCGGTGATCGGTTGGGGCGACGTTGAAATGAGCAAGAAAACCGAATCCAGGTACTTTGCAGGCAAGTGGTATCCGCCGGAGCAGCCAGAGGTTTTCTTCAAACCTGTGCCGATCAAAGAGTCGTTGCGGCGTATTCACTTTGATCCGGCCAGCCGTTTGCCGTTGTATCAGGCGGTGTTCCATGGCTCGGTGATCACGTCCCACCATTGGCTGTTCGATAGCCTGAAACTGACCAATGTACGGGCGGACAACGAACTTGCGCAGTTGCTCTACAACGTTGCGCCGCTGTATCACCTCAGTGTCGACACGCTTGCGCAGCGATTGCCGCAGATTGCCCGTCAGGATGCGTTCTTCCGGCCTTTGCATGAACGTCTGGCGGCCCAGGCGCTCACCGGTTTCGAATGGATGAGCGAAGATCGGCTGGTGCAGCAGACAGCCTTTGAAGACGGCACGCAATTGCTGGCCAACTTTGATGTGCAGGCGCACGAGGTACAGGGGCAGATCCTTCCCGGGCGGAGCATCACGGTGCGCTCGCCGGAGAGTGCACCTGCCTTGTATCAGGTTGAGACAGGGCCCTGAGTCTCAGATCTTGCGCCAGACACTCGCCAGCCAAGGCTGTTGCTCACGCGGCAGCCCCGTCGGCCGGTAGTAATGCTCCAGCTCGACGAACCCGGCAGCGGTCAACAATCCGCGCCAGGCTTCAAGATCGTGATACGAGCCGTAACGCGGCCCGTTCCAGCCTTCACGGTTATCCCCGCGCGGGTTGGAACTGAACAGCACGCCGCCCGGTTTCAATGTCCCGTGCAACTGCTTCAAGACTCGTGGCAATTCCTGCAACGGCACATGAAACAGCACCGCATTGGCGAAGATGCCGTCGAAGCGTTCTGGCGGCAGATCCAGCTTCAGGAAATCCTGGCACCACACTTCACAGCCACTGTCCTCCCGAGCCATCTGCGCGAATTTTTCCGCACCGTCGAGGCCGACGGCTATGTGACCCATCCGTGTGAAAGTCTGCAAATCCCGACCCGGTCCGCAGCCGAAATCGAGGATGGAAAACGGCGCGTCACCCTGGATGTGGCGCAGCAGGGCGTCGATGTTCTGGCTGACATCGTGATCGCGGGTGCCTTCACGAAAGTCCTCGGCCACTGAGTTGTAGTGGCCGAGGGTGGTGGAGGTGATCTGTTCCAGATCGGTGGGGGTCTGTTTCATGGTCGGGCTGCGCTGGCAATGGATGTTGCCGACTATACGCCATGCAGTTCAGCGCTTGTTCAACCCACGCGCCAGACGATCGCCGCCCAGCTGAATCACCGCCACCAGCGCCACCAGCAGCACGATCACGGTCAGCATGATCTGACTGTCGAAACGTTGATAACCATAGCGATAGGCGATGTCACCCAGTCCGCCGGCGCCAATCGCTCCAGCCATCGCCGAGGAGTTGATCATCGTCACCAGCGTAATGGTGAACCCGCCAACGATGCCCGGCAGCGCTTCGGGCAACAGCACGTGCCAGACGATATGCCAGCGTCGGCAGCCCATGGCTTGCGCGGCTTCGATCAAACCGTGGTCCACCTCGCGCAGGCTCACTTCGGCGATCCGCGCAAAAAACGGCGTGGCCGCGATGGTCAGCGGCACAACGGCGGCCCATACGCCGTAGGTGGTGCCGACGATCAGCCGGGTGAACGGGATCAGCGCGACCATCAGGATCAGGAACGGAATCGAGCGAAACAGGTTCACGAATGCACCCAGAGCGCGGTTCAGAACTGGCGCTTCATAGATCCCGCCCTTGTCGCTGGTGACCAGAATCACCGCCATCGGAATCCCGGCGAGCAACGCGATCAGCGACGACACGCCGACCATCAGAAACGTATCGATGAAACCCTGCAGCAAGCGATCAAACCACATAGCCCAGCACCTCCGTGCGTTGCGCCCATTGGCCGGCACGCTGACGCAATTCCTCGGCGTTCAGCTTTGATCCCGCCACTGCCAGCAACAGTTGCCCTAGCGCGTGGCCCTGAATCCGTTCCACACCGCCCTGGAGCAATTTCACCCGGCCACCAAGCGCGGCGAACAGCGCGGCCAGATCCGGTTCATCCTGCTGGCGGCCGGTGAACTGCAAACGCAGCACCACGGCCGCATCGGACGACGACGGTTGCGCCTGCAAACGGCTTTGCAACTCTTCGGGCAAGGCGTGTTGCAACGGCGCGAGCAAGGTCTGGCTGACCTCGTGTTGCGGGTTGCCGAACACTTCCCAGACCGGGCCTTGTTCGACGATGCGGCCATGTTCCAGCACGACGACGCGGTCGCAGATTTCCCGGATCACCGCCATCTCGTGAGTGATCAGCACGATGGTCAGGCCCAGGCGTTTGTTGATCTCGCGCAGCAGGCCGAGGATCGACTGGGTGGTTTCCGGATCCAGCGCCGAAGTGGCTTCGTCACACAGCAGAATGTCCGGGTCATGCACCAGCGCGCGGGCGATGCCGACACGCTGTTTCTGCCCGCCGGACAGCTGCGCCGGATAGGCCTTGTGCTTGGCTTGCAGGCCCACCAGCTCCAGCAGTTCGCGAACCTTTTTCTCCCGTTGCTCCTTCGGGACACCGGCGACTTTCAGCGGCAGCTCGACGTTCTGCCACACCGTTTTTGCCGACATCAGATTGAAGTGCTGGAAGATCATGCCGATCCGCCGGCGCAGGGCTACGAGGCGATCCTCGTCGTACTCGCCGATGTCCACCTGATCGATCAGCACCCGACCCGAGGTCGGTTGTTCGAGGCGGTTGATGGTGCGGATCAGCGACGACTTGCCGGCGCCGCTGCGGCCGATGATGCCGAACACTTCACCGCGCTGGATCGCCAGGTCGATGCCTTGCAGGGCTGCGACCGGGCCTTGCTTGCCGTCATAGGTTTTGCCGAGCCCGACGAAACGCACATGGGCGCGGTTCAGCTCGGGATGCAGTTCGGTGCGCTCTGCGAGCGCGGGTGGCTCTGGAAGATCCAGTCGCCGTTGAATGGCTGCGGTCATCCTCAGCTTTCCCAACCGGCCTGGTACAGCTTGCCATGGGCCTTGTCCAGCGCGGCGCGAACGGCCGGCGAATGCTGGTAGATGTCGACGAACTTGATCAGGCGCGGATCGGTTTTGCTTTTGGGCTGGATCACGAACTGGATCACGTATTCCTTGTGGTCGAGGCCGTCGAACAGCAGCGCGGAACCTGCGTCGAAGGTCTTCGCCAATCGGATGTAGGCCGGGTAGCCCTGGACCAGATCAGCGTCATCGTAGGCGCGCACCAGTTGCACGGCTTCGACCTGGAGGATCTTGATCTTCTTCGGGTTGGCGACGATATCGTCTTCGGTGGCCTTGTAGCCGACGCCCGGTTTCAACGTGATCAGACCGGCCTTGGCCAGCAGTTGCAGGCCGCGTCCGCTGTTGATCGGGTCGTTGGCGATGGCGACGCTGGCGCCCTCAGGCAACTCATCGAAGCTTTTGTATTTCTTCGAGTACAGGCCGACGTTGTTGATGATCCCCGGGGCAAACGGCACCAGGTCAAAACCGGAAGCAGCCTTGGCGTTTTCCAGGAACGGGATGTGCTGGAAGTAGTTCACGTCGATGTCACCGGCGGCGAGGCTGACGTTGGGCGCGATCCAGTCGGTGAACTCCACCAGTTCGACTTTCAGGCCTTGTTTGGAGGCTTCTTCGACGGCAGCTTCCAACGGAATCGCGAAGGCGGCGGTGGTGCCGATTTTCAACGGCGCGTCGGCGGCGAAAATGGCCGAGCTGAACAGGCCGAAGGCCAGGGCCAGTGCTTTGACTGGGTGGGACAGGAGCTTCTTGGTCATGGTGGTTTTCCAGTCAGTGCGAGGAGGTGTGTCGGTAGTGGGCGCCCGTGTGTTGCTGCGGCAAGTGCGCTTCGCCGTGAAACAGTTTTTCCCGCAGGCTGCCGGTGTCGTACGCGGTCTTGTACGAGCCGCGCCGTTGCAGTTCCGGAATCACCAGATCGATGAAATCCACATAGCTTTCCGGGGTGACGATGCGGGTCAGGTTGAAGCCGTCGAGACCGGTTTCGGCGATCCACGATTCCAGCTCATCCGCCACTTGCTGCGGGGAGCCGACCACGGTGATGTAGCGCCCGCCCAGAGCGTGCTGGTCGAGTAACTTGCGGCGGGTCCAGTCGTTGTTCTGCAAGTTCTTGGTGGCGGACTGGATCGCGTTGCTCTTCACGTACTGGATCGGCTCGTCGATTTCGTACTGGGAAAAATCGATCCCGGTGGAGGCCGAAAAATGCGCCACGCCCGCTTCGGCGCTGGCGTAGCTCAGGTATTCGGCGTGCTTGGCCCAGGCCGCTTCCTCGGTCTCGCCGACGATCACGTTGAGGCCCATGAACACCTTGATGTCCTCGGGATTGCGCCCGGCTTCGACGGCGCTGGCACGGACCTTGTCCACCTGCACTTTGGTCGACGGTTTGTTCTGGCCACTGATGAACACGCACTCGGCATGGCGTCCGGCGAACAGCAGACCCCGATCCGAACTGCCGGCCTGGAACAGCACCGGCGTGCGCTGCGGCGACGGCTCGCACAGGTGATAACCCTCGACCTGATAGAACTCGCCCTTGTGCTCGACCTTGTGCACCTTGTCCGGCTGCGCGTAGATCCGTTGCTGCGGATCGTTGAGCACCGCACCGTTTTCCCAGCTGCCTTCCCAGAGTTTGTAGAGCACTTCGAGGTACTCGTCGGCCTGGTCGTAACGCCGGTCATGCTCGACCTGCTCACTCAGGCCCATGGCCTTGGCGGCGCTGTCCAGATAGCCGGTGACGATGTTCCAGCCCACCCGCCCACGGCTCAGGTGGTCGAGGGTCGACATGCGTCGGGCGAACAGATACGGCGGCTCGTAGGTGAGGTTGGCGGTCAGGCCGAAGCCGAGGTTTTTGGTCACCGCGGACATCGCCGATACCAGCAGCAACGGATCGTTGACCGGCAGCTGGATCGACTCTTTCAACGTGACGTCAACCGAGTTCTGGTAGACGTCGTACACGCCGACGATGTCGGCGATGAACAGCCCATCGAACAGCCCGCGCTCCAGCAATTGCGCCAGTTCGGTCCAGTACTCGATGGTCTTGTATCGGGTCGAGGTGTCGCGGGGATGCGTCCACAACCCGTGGTTGATGTGGCCGATGCAGTTCATGTTGAACGCATTGAGCAGGATCTTTTTCTTGCTCATCAGATGGTCCCTCGCAGCGGAGGGTTTTCATCGTTGAGGTAGTAATTGCCCACCGCGTGATACTTCCAGCGTACTGGATCGTGCAGGGTGTGCACCCGGGCGTTGCGCCAGTGACGGTCGAGGCCGTGCTCGATCAGGGTGGCCTGGCTGCCGGCCAGTTCGAACAACGTGCTGCCGGCGGCCAGGGAGATTTCAGTGCTGATCGCCCGCGCTTCGGCGACGGCAATCGAGGCTGCTGCAACCGTCTCGGCGTTGGTCTCGGCCTGGGCCGCGTCGAGGAATTCGCCGGCGCGTTCGAGAAGGGCTTCGGTGGCGTGCAGGCGGATACTCAGGTGGCCGAAGCTTTTGAGTGTCAGCGGGTCTTCGGTGGCCTTGTCATTCCCCGAATCGATCCATGGACGGGTCTTGCTGCGTACGAAGTGCAGCGCATCTTCGAAGGCGGCGCGGGCGATGCCGGTGTCGATGGCGGCGTGGAGGATCTGCGCCAGCGGGCCGACCGGGGTCGGGCGTTCGAAAGCACTCTGGAACGGGATGACATCTTCGGCGGCGACATACACGTCTTCGAACACCACCGAGCCGCTGCCGGTGGTGCGCTGACCGAAGCCGCTCCAGTCGTCGATCACGGTCAGGCCTTTGCTGTCACGCGGGACGAAGGCCAGTTGCTGCACGCCGTTTTCATCGACCACGGACGTTGGAATCCGTTGGGCGTAAATGGCACCGGTTGCATAGAACTTGCGGCCGTTGATGCGATAGCCGCTGCCGTCGCGTTTGAGGCTGGTGACACGGTCGTGGGCGGTCCTGGTGCCCAGTTCCGCCAGAGCATTGCCGAAGCGCTGACCAGCGAGGACTTCAGCGTAGAGACGTTGTTTCTGCTCGTGGCTGCCGTTTACCCGGAGCACTTCGAGGGCATAGAAATGGTTCTGTGGAATCTGCCCGAGCGAGCCATCGGCCCGGGCGATCAGGGCGATGACTTTGGCCAGCGTCACGTTGGACACGCCGGCGCCGCCGTACTCCTTGGGCACGCTGATGCCCCACAGGCCGGAGCGGGAAAACACGTCGAGTTCCGGCAGCGGCAGGCGTCGTTCGCGGTCGCGCAGGTTGCTGTCGCGCTGGAAGTCTTCGGCCAGGTCACTGGCCACGATCAGGGCTTGCTCGTCGCTGGTGATGACCGCGACGGGATGGGAAAAGGTCATAGGTTTTCTCCAGATGTCTGGTCGTCAGATCCAGGAATGGCGAGCCGGCAACTTGCCGTTGAGGCGCCAGGCGCCGACCGCGTGGTACTTCCAGCGCACCGGGTCGTGCAGGGTGTGCACCCGGGCGTTGCGCCAGTGACGGTCGAGGTTGAATTCGGCGAGGGTGGCGCGGCTGCCGGCCAGTTCGAAAAGCTTTTCGCTGGCCAGCAGCGAGATCTCGGTGGTCAGCACCTTGGCTTCGGCGACGGCAATCGACGCGCGGGCGGCGGATTCGGCGGTGAGTGGTGCGGCGTGCACCTGATCCAGCACTTGCCCGGCCTTGCGCAGCAGCGCCTCGGCGGCGTGCAGTTCGATTTTCAGTTTGCCGATGTCGGCGATCACGTAGAGATCGTCGCTGGCGCGTTCGACCTTGGCATCGATCCACGGCCGGGCGCGGGTCTTGACGAATTCGATGGCGTCATCGATGGCGCCGCGGGCGATGCCGGCGTCGATGGCCGCTTGAATCAGCTGCGACACCGCGCCTTGGGTATTGGGCTTTTCGTTGATCTTCCAGTTGTCCACCACAAGGCCAGCGTCGACTCGCACGTTGTGCAGCAGGATCGTTCCGCTGGCGGTGGTGCGCTGGCCGAAACCGGACCAGTCATCGACGATGCGCAGACCCGGTGTGCCACGGCGGACGAAGGCCAGCACTTGCTTGCCGTCATCGTTGAGTGCCTTGACCGCGACCCAGTGGGCGAACAGTGCGCCGGTGGAATAGAACTTCTGGCCGTTGATCACGTAGTCATCACCATCGGCGGTGATGCGCGCTTTCAGTTCCAGGGTGTCCTTGGTGCCGCGTTCCGGCCCGGCGTTACCGATGCGCCAGCCTTCGAGCACACTCTGCAACAGCTGCTGTTTCTGCGCTTCTGTGGCGCTGCCGAGGATCAGGTTGATGATGCCGAACTGGTTCTGCGGGATCTGCCCCAGTGCCGGGTCGGCCGCGGAAATGATCGCGAACACCTCGGCCAGGGTGACGAAGGAAACCTGCGGCCCGCCGTACTCGCGCGGGATGGCAATACTGCCCAGGCCGCTGCGGGTGAATTGCTCGATTTCTGCCCACGGCAGCTTGCGCTGACGGTCGCGTTTGGCGGCCTGCACGCGGGCGACTTGCGCCAGTTCATGTGCAGCCTGGATGGCTTGAGCGTCGTTGCGCAGCACTTGTGCGGGCAACAACAACGGGGCGATGTCCAGATCACTCTGGACGTTTGCGTCTGCCAGACTGGACATCAGTGCCACTCCTTGGCTGCACGCAATGCCCTGGCGATCCGCACTGGGGTGATTGGGTTCCGGACCATGTTACCTACCTCACATCTCATGAAAAACGCCGCAAAAGTGCGGCGAACGAAAGAATGTCCGGTGGTCCGGTTCATATACCCTAAGCGCGTATAAAATTTAAATAAACTAACTTTTAGGAATATGCATAGAAGATCGAAAGCTCACTCGACTTTGCGCTCCGCGGCCATGGGAATTTGCCTCAAGGGCACTTTCAGATAAGGATTCACGCAGCCAATCTTCAGGGTGCGTGGCGGCGCCCAGCGCGAGTTGTTGCCCACTCGATCAATGACGCAGTAAGTCACATCCAGTCGCAGGTCTTCGCCCGCTTCAACGATGATTGCCGGCGGCACCCAGACCTGGATTCCCTGGCCGACATCGGCTTGCGTGACAGGGGGCAGATCCATCCGCGCATCACCCCAGCGCAGAGTGATTTCGTCGCCTTCGGCCATGTTCAGGTAAGGCTCGATGGTCAGAGGGACGCCGCGCTTGATCTGACTCGGGTTGACCCCGCGCCGGCGGATGACGTCTGGAAGGCTGACCGGCAGCAGATACTGATTTTCTTCCTCGCATCCCGGCGCAGGTTGCCCGCCCGGGCAGTCGAGCTTGACCTCAAACCGGGCGCTGGGCGACAAGGTCGGGTTTCTTCCGACCTGCATGACCCGGTAATGCACGCAGGGTGAACCGTTGACAATGAAGCTCTCGGGTACCCGCAGGCAAATTGTGCTTCCGACATCCCCGGCATTCAGCACGCGGGAAGCGACGTAGCAGCCATCCCAGAACAGCTCGATCAAGTCGCCGCTGTCCATCTCGTCATACGGTTCGATTTCGAGCGACAGGTTGGCGGCCGCCATGAGGTTGATTCCGGTGCCATGGGTTTGCTCCAGGGCCGGCGGTGCCAATTTCGGGATGATTGAAATGCAGGTCATCGGTTTCTCTCCTTGAAGTCTTGCAGCGAAGTCCGTTTTCGAAAGAACGAATGGCGTGTATTACCCGGCAATAAAACTTTGGAGTCTCGTACAAGTTATAAAGGAACTTGTTGAACTAGCGTTTGCCGGTTGATGACTAGATAAGAGTTCGCCGGAAGAGGTGTCAAGCGAGCGGATTAGTTAATCCGTGAATTACCAGTTAATCAGAAACGTCCTACGTTGTTATAGCAATAGGACTAGGCGTGACAAGGAACCTGGCTACAGGTTTTGGCGGTTTTCAGCGTGTTTCGTCGGGTGCTCTTGTGAAGCGAGGAATCAACGAGCGACGAATTTTACGCACGGTGAAGTTGTTGCAGGACATATATATTTGCTGTCGTCGCAGGAGGGGGTTGTTTATGTTTTGAGGGGATTTGCATGTCTGGCGAAATATCACTTCCATCCGTGGAAGTGAGCGGTTTGCACTTTTCAGTGCTCAGCCGTTGTTGCGGAACTTGCTGAGAAACTGTCGCGTGCGTTCTTCTTTCGGATTGGCAAACAACGCCTTGGCTTCGCCTTGCTCGACGATCACGCCTTTATCGAAAAACACCACGCGGTTGGCCACGTCACGGGCAAATGCCATTTCGTGGGTGACGATAACCATGGTGCGTTTTTCTTCGGCCAGACCGCGAATGGTCGCCAATACTTCGCCCACCAACTCGGGGTCGAGGGCCGAAGTCGGTTCGTCGAACAGGATCACTTCCGGTTCCATCGCCAGCGCCCGGGCAATCGCCACGCGCTGTTGCTGGCCGCCGGACAGGCGCCGTGGGTAGGCGTCTTCCTTGCCCGCCAGGCCGACCTTGGCCAGCAGCTTCTTGCCCAGGGCAATGGCTTCGTCGCGAGGCGTCTTCTTGACCACGATCGGGCCTTCGATGACGTTTTCCAGGGCGGTGCGGTGGGGGAACAGGTTGAAGTTCTGGAACACAAAACCCACATGCTGGCGCAGGTTGCGCACCAAGCTTTGCTGCTGGTTCAGCGGGCGGCTGGTATCGATCTCGATCTCGCCGACCTTGATCCGGCCGCTGGTGGGTTCCTCAAGGAAGTTCAGGCAGCGCAGGAACGTGGTCTTGCCCGAGCCGCTGGGCCCGATGATTGCCACGACCTCGCCTTCTTTCACTTCCAGATCAATGCCGTTGAGCACGACTTGACCCTTGAACTGCTTCGTCAGTTTTTCCACGACAATCATGGGGTCAGGACTCCTGGTCGTGCCGATTGACCCGCGCTTCCAGCTTGTTCTGGAAGTGCGACAGCACCGTGGCCAGAATCCAGTAGATCAGCGCGGCGGCAAGATACATGGTGAAGACTTCGAAAGTCCGGGCGGTAATCAGCTGCGCCTGACGGAACAGCTCCGGCACCTGAATGGTGGCGGCCAGTGCGGTGTCCTTGACCAGTGAAATGAAGCTGTTGCCCAGCGGCGGCAACGCCGTGCGCATGGCCTGCGGCAGGATGGCCCGGCGCAGGGTCTGCGCGCGGGTCATGCCGATGCTCGCAGCGGCTTCCCACTGGCCGCGTTCGATCGAACCGATCGCGGCACGCAGGATTTCACAGGCGTAGGCGGCCATGTTCAGCGAGAAGCCGATCAGCGCCGCCGGCAGCGGGTCGAGTTCCATGCCCAATTGCGGCAAGCCGTAATAGATCACGAACAGTTGCACCAGCAACGGCGTGCCGCGAAAGAACGACACGTAGATGCGGGCCAGCCAGCTGACCGACTTGAAGCGCGACAGGCGCATCAACGCCAGGCCAAAGCCCAGCAGCAGGCCGAAGAACATGCCGCCCAGGCTAAGGATTACCGTGTAGTACGCGCCCTTCAACAGGAAGGGCGCGGAGTCCAGTGCGAGTTGGAAAGCTTCTTCCATTATTGGGTGACGTCAGCGTTGAAGTATTTCGTGGACAGCTTCTCAAGGGTGCCGTCGGCGCGCAGTTCGTCGAGGGCCTTGTTCACGGCAGCCAGCAGTTCAGGCTCGCCTTTGCGCAGGGCAATACCGGCTTCCTGACGCGAGAAGGCTTCACCGGCAGCCACGGTTTTCGGCGCTTTCTTGGCGTATTCCAGCGCAGCGAGACGGTCGATCAGAATTGCGTCGGTACGGCCGTTGTTCAGGTCGGCGAACTTGGTCGGATCATCGTCGTAGGTGCGAACGTCGGCACCCGGCACGTTGGCGCGGACCCACTGTTCGTAGTTGGTGCCCAGACCCACGCCGACTTTCTTGCCGGACAGGTCGGCCGCGGATTTGATGTTCAGCGCGGCTGCCTTGTCTTTCAGCACCAGCGCCTGAATCCCGGACACGGTGTACGGTTCGGAGAAGTCATACTTCTTCTTGCGCTCGTCGGAGATGGTCACCTGATTGACCACGACGTCCAGACGCTTGGATTCCAGGGCTGCGAGGATGCCGTCCCATTTGGTCGGCTGGATCTTGGCCTTGACGCCCAGCTTCTTGGCCAGGGCTTCGGACAGTTCGACTTCGAAACCCGACAGCTTGCCGTCGGCATCGACGAAGCTGAACGGTGGGTAAGTGCCTTCCAGGCCGACGTTGATAACGCCTTTTTCCTTGATCTGTTGCAGTTGCTCACCGGCAACGGCGCTGCTGATCAGGCCGGCGCTCAGTGCCAGGCCCAGCGAACCTACCAGCAGATTTCGACGTAGTGCGGAAAAAATCATGACAAGCCCCTGTGTTTTCTTATGGAAGACGCTTAAGGAAAGTTGGCGAATCCGGGAATTGGACGACAGCGCTATCCTGCCTTAAAGCAGCTTATGCGTCTCTCGCGAAATTCGCCTGCGGCGAGACTATATGACGGTTTTTTTAGAATGGAAAATAATGAATTTTCTTTTTGTTATTCTTAAATTGAATATGTGTTTTTGAGATTCCGAACGTTCCCAAACGCTGCGTGGGAGCGTCCCGGGCTGCATTCCCACGCAGAGCGTGGGAACGAGCGCTGCAGTATGCGCGTCGACCTACTACAGAAAGTCCTTGTACGCGAACAACGCCGGGGCACCGCCGGTGTGCAGGAAGATGATCGGGCCGTCGTCGAAACGCCCGCGCCCGATGCCGTCGAGCAGCCCGGCCATGGCCTTGCCGGTGTAGACCGGATCCAGCAGCACCGCGTCCTGGCTGGCCAGCAGTTTCACCGCCGACAGTGTCCCGGCATTCGGCTCGCCGTAACGCGGGCCGAAATATTCGTCCCACAACTCGACCTTGAAACTCTCCGGCAGCGCCACGCCCAGCAGATCGGCGGTGCGTTCGGCCAGGCCTTGCACTTTCGGGCGCTGATCTTCTTCGCTGCGCGAAACCGTCACACCGATCACCGGCAGTTGCGGCAGCGCTTCGCTCAAGGCCAGGGCCAGGCCGCTGTGAGTGCCAGCGCTGCCCGAGGCCAGCACCACGGCAGAAAATTGCAGGCCGGTGTCCTTGATCTGTTCAGCCAGCTCCAGACCGGCGCGTACGTAACCCAGCGCGCCGAGGGCGTTGGAGCCACCGATCGGCACCAGATACGGCTTCTTGCCGTTGCTGCGCAGGCGCACGGCGAGGGCCGCCAGTTGCTCGTCGGCGTTGTCGAGGTTGTCGACCAGCTCGACCTTGGTGTCGAACAGATCCAGCAGCAGGCGGTTGCCGTTGCCGGTGTAATTGACGTCGTCGGTGCCCAGCGGGTTTTCCAGCAGGGCTACGCAGCCCAGACCCAGTTTTGCGGCCAGCGCAGCGGTCTGGCGAACGTGGTTCGACTGCAGTGCGCCGGCGGTGATCAGGGTGTCCGCGCCTTGGGCGAGGGCATCGGCGGCGAGGTATTCGAGCTTGCGCAGCTTGTTGCCGCCCATGGCCAGTGGCGTCAGGTCATCGCGTTTGATGTAGACATCGCGACCGAGCCAGGTGGACAGGCGCTCGAGCTTTTCCAGTGGGGTCGGTTGGCCGAGCAGGTCGAGGCGATTAAAGCGGTCCAGCTGTTGTTTGATCGGTTGTGTGGACATGGTTCCGTACTGATGCAAGGAGATGTCAGGACTATAGGCACGCCGATTTACCGGGGGCAACCGTCATTCGCTTATAGCCAAATGTGCTTAGGCCAGCACTATCGGTTCTTAATTCGCATCCGATGCGTTGCCGTAAAGTAGTGGCCGTTGACGCGGCCAGACAGTCCGGCCGCCCGTGAGGAGTCTTTACCGTGAGCGAGCGTTCCAGCCATTGGCAATTGCAGACCATCGTCAGCCAACTGCGTACCGCCCGGGATCAATGGCGTACGCAAAATGGCCGCGCCAGCGGCGAGCAGGGCGGACGCGAGCTGCCGTCCCGTGATGCGATGGCGCAGATTCTCGAAGCCTTGTGCGGCGCGTTGTTCCCGATGCGTCTGGGGCCGGTGGACCTGCGTGAAGAGAGCGAGGATTTTTACGTCGGCCACACCCTTGATGTCGCGTTGAATGCATTGCTGGCGCAAGCACGACTCGAACTGCGTTACGTCGCCCGTCACAGTGCCCGGGACGACAGCGAAGTCGAGACACAGGCCATCAGGATCATTCAGGATTTCGCTCTGGCGCTGCCAGGCCTGCGCAGCCTGCTCGACACCGATGTGCTGGCCGCGTATCACGGCGATCCGGCGGCGCGCAGCGTCGATGAAGTGCTGCTGTGCTATCCGGGGATTCTGGCGGTGATTCACCATCGCCTGGCGCACCATTTGTATCGTGCAGGCCTGCCCCTGCTGGCGCGGATCAGTTCGGAAATCGCCCACTCGGCAACCGGCATCGATATTCACCCTGGCGCGCAGATCGGCCGCAGCTTCTTCATCGACCACGGGACCGGAGTAGTGATCGGCGAGACCGCGATCATCGGCGAGCGCGTCAGGATTTATCAGGCGGTGACCCTCGGCGCCAAACGCTTCCCGGCGGACGAGGACGGTCAGTTGCAAAAGGGTCACCCACGCCATCCGATCGTCGAGGACGATGTGGTGATTTACGCCGGCGCGACGATTCTGGGGCGGATCACCATCGGCAAAGGCTCGACCATCGGCGGCAATGTGTGGCTGACCCGCAGCGTGCCGGCGGGGTGCAACCTGACCCAGGCCAACCTGCAGCATGATGACGGGACGCAGAAGTAACGCTTGCACCTGATCGTTCCTGCGCAACGCGGGAACGATCGCTCTCACTAAAGCGTCATACCCCCTCTTCAGCTAGCGTACGAAAGGTACCGCTGAGCCCTGCGATTAGTCCTGAGCGTGCTATCCATGTTTAACTTGAACGTTCATTCAAGTTAAACCGGTAGCTCGCTGCCCGCTCACAACAGGAGGCTTGCCTTTGCTGAGTCCGATCATTTCAGCCATTTTCCAACCCCTTGAGGTGCACCGTTCATGAGTGCATCGTCTACCCCCGCCAGCGGTCTGGTACGCATGAATCCGCCGGTGTTCTGGTTCGCCGCAACGGTGATTCTGCTCTTTGGCCTCGTTGTCATTGCCGTGCCGGAACAGGCCGGTGCCTGGCTTCTTGAAGCGCAAAACTGGGCGGCCAATACGGTCGGCTGGTACTACATGCTCGCGATGACCCTGTATCTGGTCTTCGTGGTGGTCACCGCGTTATCGGGCTACGGCAAGATCAAACTCGGTGCCGACCACGACGAACCCGAATTCAGTTACCTGTCCTGGGCCGGCATGCTGTTTGCCGCCGGGATCAGCATCACGCTGTTTTTCTTCTGTGTATCCGAACCGCTGACCCACATGCTCCAGCCGCCGCAAGGCGAGGCCGGCACGGCGGATGCGGCGCGTCAGGCGATGCAGATTCTGTTTCTGCACTGGGGCCTGCACGGCTGGGGCGTGTTCGCCTTTGTCGGCATGGCACTGGCGTATTTCGCTTATCGGCACAACCTGCCGCTGGCCCTGCGTTCGGCGCTGTATCCGCTGATCGGCAAGCGCATCAACGGGCCCATCGGCTACGCGGTCGATGGCTTCGGCATCATCGCCACGGTGTTCGGCCTCGGTGCGGACATGGGCTTCGGCGTGCTTCATCTCAACTCGGGTCTGGACTACCTGTTCGGCATCGCCCACACCCAGTGGATTCAGGTCGGCCTGATCACGCTGATGATGGGCGCGGCGATCATCGTCGCCGTTTCCGGCGTAGATAAGGGCGTGCGGGTCATGTCCGACATCAACATGCTGCTGGCCTGTGCGCTGCTGCTGTTCGTGTTGTTCGCCGGTCCTACCCAGCATTTGCTCAACACCCTGATCCAGAACCTCGGTGACTACCTCGGCGCGTTGCCGATGAAGAGTTTCGACCTCTACGCCTACGACAAACCAAGCGACTGGCTCGGCGGCTGGACGGTGTTCTACTGGGCCTGGTGGATTGCATGGTCGCCGTTCGTGGGCCTGTTCATCGCACGGATTTCCCGTGGCCGGACCATCCGCGAATTCGTCTTCGGCGTGCTGTTGATCCCGCTCGGTTTCACCCTGGCGTGGATGTCGATCTTCGGCAACAGCGCCATCGATCAGGTGCTCAATCACGGCATGTCGGCACTGGGCATGTCGGCCCTCGACAATCCGTCGATGACCCTTTACCTGCTGCTGGAAACCTACCCGTGGAGCAAGACCGTCATCGCGGTGACGGTGTTTATCAGCTTCGTGTTCTTCGTCACCTCCGCCGACTCCGGCACCGTGGTGCTCTCGACCCTGTCGGCCAAGGGCGGCAATCCGGATGAAGACGGGCCGAAATGGCTGCGGGTGTTCTGGGGTGCGATGACTGCACTGGTGACCAGCGCACTGCTGTTCTCCGGCAGCATCGATGCGCTGAAGTCGGCGGTGGTGCTGACCTCGTTGCCGTTCTCGCTGATTCTGCTGCTGATGATGTGGGGGCTGCACAAGGCGTTCTATCTGGAGTCGCAGAAGCAGATCGCGCAACTGCATTCGCTGGCCCCGGTGTCCGGCTCCCGGCGTGGCAAGGGTGGTTGGCGACAGCGCCTGAGTCAGGCTGTGCACTTCCCGTCGCGGGACGAGGTGTACCGCTTCATGGACACCACGGTGAAACCGGCCATCGAAGAAGTGACGGCGGTGTTTGTCGAAAAGGGGCTGAATGTCGTGACGCAACCCGATCCGGCCCACGACAGCGTCAGCCTGGAAATCGGTCACGGCGAGCTGCACCCGTTCATCTATCAGGTGCAGATGCGCGGCTACTTCACGCCGTCATTCGCCCGTGGCGGCATGGGTTCCAAGCAGCTCAATAATCGCCGCTACTACCGCGCCGAAGTGCATCTGAGCGAGGGCAGTCAGGACTACGATCTGGTCGGTTACACCAAAGAGCAGATCATCAACGACATCCTCGACCAGTACGAGCGGCACATGCAGTTCCTGCATCTGGTGCGTTGATCGGAGCAGGGCGCCGGGACGGTTTCAGGTCTCGGCGCTCAGCACCATGAACAACACCATCGCAGCGATCGGCACGCCAAACACGGCACTGCCAATCGCAATCTCCGCCCCCAGCGGCTGCCCGGCGTGCACCACGCCGACCGCGCCATTGATCACCGTCAACGCCAGCCACAACGCTGCGAAACCGTAGGCCATGGTCTGTCGACTGAAGCCGATGCGCTCGCCGATATAGAGCATCAGCGCCAGCAGGATCAGGCCGAAGAAGATGATGATTGCGGTGTGCATGGTCGCGCCTGTGGAATGTGCGGTGTTACCTAGAGCATAGCCAAACCGGCCCACGCCATACTTGTCAGGTACTTTCCCGCTCTATGACCGTGCACTGCAGCAGATTCAACCGCTGCACCTCATCGCTCGGCAACACGCCCAGGCTTTCCAGCACTCGCGTCGCTGCCAGTACGCCGATCTCCAGCGCCGGTGGTTTGATGGTGCTCAGGCTGGGCAGCAGCATCTCGGCGAACGGGTAGTCGCCGAAGCCGAGGACGGCGCAGTCTTCGGGGATTTTGAGGCCGGCGCGTTGTCCGGCGAGCAGGCCGCCGGCGGCGAGGTTGTCGTTGGCGAAGAGGATGGCGTCCGGGCGCGGTGAGGCGCTCATCAGCGCTTCCATCGCTTGCTTGCCGGCTTCGAACGGGGCGCGATCGGCGTCGGGTGCGAATACCCACGGTTCGAGGCCCAACTCGCGGACGGTCGCTGCGTAACCGTCGCGGCGCTCCAGTGCGCTGAAGTCGCCGGGTGCGCTGTTTTGCACAAACGCGATCCGCCGATAGCCCTTGCCGTGCAAATAACGAGCGGCGCTGACCCCCACCTCGAAGTGCGAAAAGCCGATTTGCATCGGCTCGCGATCCGGCTGGTAATCCCAGGTTTCGATCACCGGGATATCCGCTTCGGCGAGCATCTTTTCCGTGCCCGCACTGTGGAAGTGACTGGTGACCACCAGCGCCGCCGGCGACCAGCCGAGGAACGCCCGCACGGCGTTTTCTTCCTGTTCAGTGCTGAAGTAACTCGAGGCCAGCAACAGCTGATAGCCGTGACGGCTGAGGGTGTCGCTGAAACCCTGAATGGTGTTGGCGAAGATCGGCCCGGAGATGTTCGGAATCACCATGCCGACGATTTTCCCCCGTGCCGAGGCGAGGCCGCCGGCCACCAGATTCGGCACATAACCCAGCTCGGCGACCACCGCCGCGATCCGTTCGCGGCGTTCGGGCGAGACCTGTTCCGGCTGGTTGAAGTAGCGCGACACGGTGATTGCCGAAACACCGGCCTGGCGCGCCACAGCGTTGAGGGTCACGCGACCGGCGCCACGGCGCTTGCGGGGCTTTTCTTCGCTCAAGGCTCGATCCTTCTTAAAAACCAAAACGCATATAAAAGTAATTTTTCAGTATTGGACGGTCTATGTCCGGCTTGCCAATACTGGCGATGTTAGCGCTAACAAAGCGCATTGTCTGCTACTCGCTCGAGCGAATGCCCAAGACACCGAGACAGGCGCTGTCGTCGCAGAACGGCAGCGGTTCAGGGCAACTTTTCGAGCGGGCACACATGCACAACATTCCTGGGGCGACACACAAACTGGCGCAATCGATCCGCGCTGCGGGCTGGCTACTCACCGGGCTGGCCGCGCTGCCGCTGCCGGCCGCGTTCGCCGCCGACAGCACCGATCAGGAGCCGACACTCAAGTCCGTCACGGTCACCGCCACCCGCCGCGAAGAGTCGCTGCAAAAGGTCCCGGTGCCGGTGTCGGTGATCGACGGCGAGCAGCTGGAACGCGACAACCGCAACAGCGTGGCGAGCATCGTCCAGCAAGTGCCGTCGCTGAATTTCCGCACCGGCGCATCGAACAAGGACACTTCGTTGTTCGTGCGCGGCGTAGGGACGATTTCCACCTCGCCGGGCGTCGAGCCGACCGTGGCCACGGTGATTGATGGCGTGGTTTATGCGCGTCCCGGCCAATCCACTCTGGATTTGCTGGACCTGGAACGCGTCGAGATTCTGCGCGGCCCGCAAGGCACGCTGTTCGGCAAGAACGCCTCGGCCGGCGTGTTGAACATCACCAGCAAGGCGCCGACCGCCGAGACCCACGGCTACATCGATCAGTCGTACTACAGCGGCAATGAAAGCCGCACCCGTTTCGGCATTGGCGGGAGCCTGATTCCGGACACACTCAAGGGGTCGATCAGCACCCTTTTCGGCACTTACGACGGCAATGTCGACAACAAGCACAACGGCCAGGAGGTCAACGGCTACAACCATCGCGGCGTGCGCGGCAAACTGGAATTCACCCCGAACGACGACGTCACCTTCACCCTGATCGCCGACTACATGCAGTCCCACGATGACGGCCCCAATGGCGTCGTCACCAAATCGTTGACCCCGGCCTTCGCCAATGCGCTAAGCCCGGTCAGCGCCACTCGCCACAACCGCGACATCAACACCGACACTCGCTCCCACGTCGAGGACACCAACAAGGGCCTGTCCGGCCAGCTCGACTGGCAACTGGGCGATTACACCCTGACCTCGATCACCGCGTGGCGTGGCTGGGACAACACTCAGTATCAGGACGGCGACCGCCTCGGTACGGTGACGGCCGCTTTCCCCGGCACGGCGGACAAGGGTGATCTGGCCTTCGACCAGTACTCGCAGGAGCTGCGTCTGGCCTCGCCCAAAGGCGAGTTCCTCGAATACGTCGGCGGTCTGTTCTACATGCACGGCAAGGATGACGAGACCTATCAACGCACGCTGACCACCACCACACGAACTGATCGCGGCGTCGCCGATTACAGCACCACCAGCGACAGCTACGCGGTGTTCGGTGAGAGCACGTTGAATTTCACTTCGGACTTCCGTGGCATCGCCGGCCTGCGCTACACCCATGACGATCTGGAATACGATCACCGTCGCGTTTCCACTTCCGCCACCACCGTCAGCGGTATTCAACCGGCCACCCGCAGCTCCGGTTCGGTGGATGAAGATGGCTGGTCCGGTCGGCTCGGTTTGCAGTACGACCTGAGCGATGCCGTCACCACTTATCTGACCTACTCGCGCGGCTACAAAGGCCCGGCCTACAACGTGTTCTTCAACATGCAGCCACGCGACACCGAAGCGCTGAAACCGGAAACCTCCAACACCTGGGAGGCGGGGATCAAAGCCTCAAGCTGGAACAATCGCCTGACCACCAACCTCGCGGTTTTCCACAGCGACTACGACAACTACCAAGCGAACTTTTTCGACACCGTCGCCGGGCAAGTCGTAACGCGCCTGATCAACGCCGGCAGCGTCAGCACCGAAGGCGTGGAAATCGATTACGCCTTGCAAGCGACCCAGCAACTGAAGTTTTCCGGCGCACTGGCCTACACCCGCGCCCGCATCGACCAGTTCGCCTGCCCGGCGGGTGCGGCGGCGTCGTGCAACGTCAACGGCAAGCCGCTGCCGTTCAGCCCGGACTGGAAAAGCTACGTGCGCGCCGACTACACGATCCCGCTGGATAACGGCCTGGATATCGAACTCGGCACCGACTACAGCTGGCAGAGCGAAGTGCAGTACGACATCAGCCAGAACGCCGACACCAAGCAGGGCGCCTACGGCCTCTGGAACGCCAGCGTCGCCCTGGCCGATTACAACAACGGCTGGCGCGTGGCGCTGCTCGGCAAAAACCTTACCGACAAGTCCTACTCGCCGTTGCTCGCCAGCGGTGGCAACTACATCTACCGCGCCGTGCCTCGCGACGACGAGCGCTACTTCGGCGTGCAACTGCGCAAGGACTTCTGAGATGAGCAGACAGCTGAAACTCGGCGCGTTCCTCATGGCCACCGGGCACCACGTCGCCGCGTGGCGTCATCCGGATGTGCCGGCCAACGCCGGGCTGGATTTCGCCCATTACAAACGCCTGGCGCAGATTGCCGAGGCGGCGAAGTTCGACACCTTGTTCGTCGCCGATAGCGTCGCTGCGCCAACCCAGGACATCGCCAGCCGCATGGCCCGTTCGGATCACTTCGAACCGCTGACGTTGCTCTCGGCCTTGAGCGCGGTAACCGAACACATCGGCCTGATCGCCACCGCTACCACCAGTTACAACGAGCCGTACCACGTGGCGCGCAAGTTCGCTTCGCTCGATCACCTGTCGGGCGGGCGAGCGGGGTGGAATCTGGTGACCTCGGACAACGCCGCCGAAGCGCAGAATTTCGGCCGCGACGAACACATCGGCCACGCCGAACGCTACAGCCGCGCCCGGGAGTTTCATCAGGTGGTCACCGGGCTTTGGGACAGTTGGCAGGATGATGCCTTCCTTCGCGACAAGGCCAGCGGTGCGTATTACGACCCGGAAAAACTGCACGTTCTGGATCACGTCGGTGAGCACTTCCGGGTCAAAGGCCCGCTGAATGTCGCGCGCTCGCCACAGGGTCAGCCGGTGATCGTGCAGGCCGGCTCGTCGGAAACCGGACGTGAACTGGCAGCGCAGACAGCCGAAGTGGTATTCACCGCGCAGACCTCACTGGCCAGCGCCCAGGCGTTTTACGCCGACCTCAAGGGCCGCTTGCCGAAATACGGACGCAGCGCCGATTCACTGAAAATCATGCCCGGCGTGTTCGTCGTGGTCGGGCAGACGGACGCCGAAGCGCAGGAAAAATGTGAAACGTTTCAGCAATTGGTCGAACCCGAGGTGGGCGTCGCCCTGCTTGGGCGTATGCTGGGCAACTTCGATCTGTCGAAGTACCCGCTGGACGGGCCGCTGCCGGATTTGCCGCTGACTGAAAGCGGCCAGCAGAGCCGGCAGAAACTGCTGACCGAACTGGCCGGCCGGGAGCATCTGACCCTGGCCGAACTGGGTCGCAGAATCGCCGGCGGTCGCGGGCATTACAGCGTCGTCGGCACCCCGGCGCAGATTGCCGACCGCTTGCAGGAATGGTTCGAGCAAGGCGCGGCGGACGGTTTCAACGTGCTGGTGCCGCACCTGCCCGGCGGGCTCGAAGACTTCGCCAACGGCGTGGTCCCGGAACTGCAACGGCGTGGGCTGTTCAGAACCGAATACGAGGGCCGGACCTTGCGCCAGAACCTTGGCCTCGCCAGGCCCGGCAACAGATTTGCGTAGCAATCGACACCCGATTCAAGACCGACAAGAGAGGATTCGATGACTTACACCGCTGCCGAAAACCGCTATGACTCCATCCCTTACCGCCGCGTCGGACGCAGCGGTCTGGTGCTGCCGGCGCTTTCCCTGGGCCTGTGGCACAACTTCGGCGACAGCACGCCGATCGACACCCAGCGCGCGTTGCTGCGCACGGCGTTCGACCTGGGCATCAACCACTTCGACCTGGCCAACAACTACGGCCCGCCCTACGGCAGCGCCGAGATCAACTTCGGTCGTCTGCTGCGCGAAGACTTCAAGCAATACCGCGACGAACTGATCATCTCCAGCAAGGCCGGCTGGGACATGTGGCCCGGCCCTTACGGCCAGGGCGGCGGCTCGCGCAAATACGTGCTGGCCAGCCTCGACCAGAGCCTGCAACGCCTGGGCCTGGACTATGTGGATATCTTCTATTCGCACCGCTTCGACCCGGACACCCCGCTGGAAGAAACCGCCAGCGCCCTCGCCACGGCGGTGCAGCAGGGCAAGGCGTTGTACATCGGCATCTCGTCGTACTCCGGGGTGAAAACCCGCGAAATCGCCGCGTTGCTCAAAGAGTGGAAAGTGCCGCTGCTGATCCACCAACCGGCCTACAACCTGCTCAACCGCTGGGTGGAAAAGGACCTGCTCGACACCACCGACGAGCTCGGCACTGGCGTGATTGCCTTCACCCCGCTGGCGCAGGGTCTGCTGACCGACAAATACCTCAACGGCGTGCCGGCGGATGCGCGGGTCAACCGTCCGGGCGGTGGTTCTTTGCAGGCTTCGCACTTGTCCGAGGCCAACATTGCTCACGTGCGGGCGTTGAATGAAATCGCCAAGCGTCGTGGCCAGAGCCTGGCGCAACTGGCATTGGCCTGGACGCTGCGCGATCCGCGGGTGACCTCGGCATTGATTGGCGCGAGCCGGCCGGAGCAGATTATCGAGAACGTCGGGGCGTTGAAGAATCTGAGCTTCAGTGCTCAGGAACTGGCGGAGATTGACCGGTTTGCCCAGGAGGGCGGGATCAATCTTTGGGAGAAACCATCGACGGCTGAATAAGTGACTGGCGCCGAAATATTCGGCGCCTGCTCTGACGCTTTCGCGGGCAAGCCCGCTCCCACAGGGGCCGAGTCGTACACAAAATCTGCGAACACAGCTGTCTTTGTGGGAGCGGGCTTGCCCGCGAAGAGGCCGGCTCAAGCACCAAAGAAATCGGGGCCTATTTAAAGAACGGCACATCTCCCAACACCGTAGCCCGCTGCATCACTCGCCGCGCCGGCCGGTAGTCATCCACCGCGTAATGCTGCGTCACGCGGTTGTCCCAGAACGCGATGTCGTCCTTCTGCCAGCGCCAGCGAATGGTGAATTCCGGCCGCGTCGCGTGGGCGAACAGAAACTTCAAAATCGCTTCGCTCTCGGTCTCCGACAGCTCATTGATCTTCGACGTGAACCCTTCGTTGACGAACAACGAACGGCGTCCGCTCACCGGATGAGTCCGAATCACCGGGTGCGACAGCGGTGGATTCTTGCGCCGCGCCTCTTCCCACTGCGCCAGTGCTTGCGGGGTGTTGCCGTAGCGCTCCAGCGGAAACGAACGGGTGAAGTCATGAGTCGCGGTCAGCCCTTCGAGCAGTGCTTTCATTGGCGCCGACAGCGCTTCATAGGCGGCGATCCCGCTGGCCCACAACGTGTCGCCACCGAACTCCGGCAACAGCTTGGCGCTGAGCACCGCGCCCATGGCCGGGGTCGGCAGGAAGGTCACGTCGGTGTGCCAGATCGCGTTGTCGCGCACGTCGGTGACGGCGGTGTCGAGGATCAGCACTTCCGGTTGTTCCGGTACGTTCGGGTAGATCGGGTGAATGTGCAGGTCGCCGAAATAGTGGGCGAAGCGCGCCTGCTGCGAAGGCTCGATCGGCTGATTGCGGAAGAACAGCACTTGATATTTGAGCAGCGCCTGCTCGATGGCGTCGCGCTGTTCCAGGTTCAGCGGCTGGCTGATGTCGACGCCGCTGATCTGTGCGCCGAGGGCCGAGCTTAACGGGGTGATGTTCAGGCTGCTCATGGTGGTTCTCTTCAATTCCGGGGCCCCGAAACTGTCGGGGTAGTCAGTGCTGAAAAATCAGTGGGCCTGGCCGTGCCACGGCACCAGTTTGCGTTGCAGGGCGCGCAGGCCCATCTCCATGGCGAAGGCGATCAGGGCGATGACCAGAATCCCCAGCACCACCACATCGGTGACCAGAAACTGCGCGGCCGACTGCACCATGAAGCCCAGGCCGCTGGTGGCCGCGATCAGTTCGGCGGCGACCAGCGTCGACCAGCCGACACCCAGGCCGATGCGCACACCGGTCAGAATGTCCGGCAGAGCACTTGGCAAAATCACATGGCGGATCAGTTGTGCGCGGGTGGCGCCCAGCGACTGCGCGGCGCGCAATTTGGCCGGGTCGACGGTGCGCACGCCAGTGGCGGTGGCAATCGCGATCGGAGCGAAAATCGCCAGGTAGATCAGCAGCACTTTCGACAATTCGCCGATGCCGCACCAGATCACGATCAGCGGCAGATACGCCAGTGGCGGAATCGGCCGGTAGAACTCGATCAGCGGATCGAGCACGCCACGGGCGATGCGGTTGGCGCCGATGGCAATGCCCACCGGCACGGCGGTCAGAATCGCAAAACCCAGGCCCAGGCCGATGCGGCTCAGGCTCGCGCCCAGGTGCTGCCACAACGTTGAATCCATGTAGCCCGTGGTCGCCAGCAACCAGCCTTTTTGCAGCACGGCGGACGGTGGCGGCAGGAACAGCGGTTCGATCAGGCCGGTGGCCGTCACGGCCCACCAGATCACCAGTAACGCGAACAGGGTCAGCAGGCTGATCCAGCGGGTGCTGAGGCTGCGGCGCACGGGAATCACCGCCGACGTGGCGGCAGGTTTCACGGCGGTGGCGGAAACGTCGTAACTGCTCATGCGCGCTCCTGCCGCTGAGCGGCGCTGCGTTGCGAGAACACTTTGGCGAGTACGTGTTCGCGGGTTTCGATGAAGCGCGGATCGGACTTGATCGACCGCGCCGATTCGCCGGCGGCGTAGCGCTTGCCGAAGTCGAGATGCAGACGCTCGACGATCTGCCCCGGATTCGGCGCCAGCAAAATCAGGTCAGTAGCGAGGAACACCGCTTCTTCAATGTCGTGGGTAATCAGGAACACCGGTTTGGCGGTGCGTTGCCAGACTTGCAGCAACAGCTCCTGCATCTGTTCGCGGGTAAAGGCGTCGAGGGCGCCGAAGGGTTCATCCATCAACAGCACGCGTGGGTCGGCGGCGAGGGCGCGGGCCAGGCCGACGCGCTGTTTCTGGCCGCCGGAGAGCTGCCAGATGCGACGGTGTTCAAAACCGGAAAGGTCGACCAGCGCGAGCATTTCCCGGGCGCGCTGTTCGCGTTTGTCCTTGGCCACACCGGCCAGTTCGAGACCGAAAGCCACGTTGGCCAGCACGTCCTGCCAGGGCAGCAGGGCGTCGTCCTGGAACACCACGCCGCGTTCGGCGCTCGGGCCTTTGACCGGTACGTTGTCGAGGGTGATGCGACCGGCGCTTGGTTCGACGAAGCCGGCAATCAGGTTCAACAGCGAAGTCTTGCCACTGCCGGAAGGGCCCAGGGCCACCAGCAATTGCTGAGGGCCGAGGGTCAGGGAAATGTCGGACAGTACCGGTTCCGGACTGCCGGGATACTGTGCGCTGATGCGCTCCAGCTGTAGCAAGGCCATCGCAGTTGACTCCCGATCAGTTGGTGATGTACTTGGCGCTGACGTACGGCGCGTAGTCCGGCAGTACCGCTTCGACCTTGCCTTGCTCCTTGAGGAACGCAGCGGTGTCGGTGATGGCTTTGGTAGTCGGCGCGCCGAGGTCACTGACCTGATCCGCCGCCAGCGGGTAGACGTTGCCTTGCAGCAGTAATGGAATGTCGCTGGCCTTGGCGCCGGAGAGCTTCACCAGCTTGTCGACGTTGCTCTGGTTGGCCAGCCAGGCTTTTGGATCCTTGCGGTAGTCGGCGTAGGCGTCGAGGGTGACTTTGGCGAAGGCCGTGACGATTTCCGGGTGCTTCTCGGCGAAGTCCTTGCGCACGATCCAGGCGTCGAAGGTCGGCGCGCCGAACTTGGCCAGCTCACCGGAAGTGATCAGCACTTTGCCGTTTTCCTTGGCCACACCCAGCGCCGGATCCCAAACGTAAGTGGCGTCGATGTCACCGCGTTTCCACGCGGCAATGATCGCCGGCGGGGCGAGGTTGAGGACGGTGACTTTCGAAGGGTCGATGTTCCAGTGCTTCAGCGCGGCGAGCAGGCTGTAGTGACCGGTGGACACGAACGGCACGGCGATTTTCTTGCCGACCAGATCCTGCGGGGTCTTGATGCCGGAGCCGTCGCGGGCGACCAGCGCTTCGGCGGCGCCGATCTGGGTGGCAATTAGAAAGGTTTCCACCGGCACCTTGCGGGTGATCGCCGCGGTCAGCGGGCTGGAACCGAGGTAGCCGATCTGCACGTCACCGGAGGCGATGGCGGCAATGATATCGGCACCGTTATCGAACTTGCGCCAGTTGATGTCGGCCTTGGTGGCTTTCTCGTAGGCGCCGTCGGCCTGGGCGACTTTCGCCGGATCGACGGTGGTCTGGTAGGCAACAGTGAGGTCGGCGGCCTGAGCCAGGAAACTCGCGGCAGCCAGAGAGGCCACGGCCAGCAGGCGAAGCGGGACATTCAGTTTCATTGAAGAGCTCCATATCAGGCGACCGAGCGTCGGCGTGAAAGGAGACTAAATGATCTAAGAATCTAAAAATAAATAACTTTTTAGAATGAGCTTATGAGCGGAAAAATCTAAGGCTCAGAGGTATTGGGGGCGTTGGAGTTCTGGGTATGGCTTGAGATCTTTTCCCCCTCACCCCAACCCTCCCGAAGCGTCGGACCGCCCCCAGGGGGGCGAGGGGGAAAGGGAGCTGATCGGGGGCTTTTCAGATCCTGAGTTCGACTCGGTATTTCACGTCGGTGCAGTTCGAGAGTACAACTCGGTCAGTCCCCTCTCCCCTTGGGAGAGGGCTAGGGTGAGGGGCTGCGATCCAAAGCCGATCGATCAGTTGCTGATCGCCAGAATGCTCGCCTGATACGACCCGACAAACACGTCGAAATCGCCGACCTCGTTCTGTTCCAGCTCAGCCTGTTGCGCCAGTGAAGAGCGCGCCAGTTCTTCAAACTTCGCTTGCTCGTCAGCCGCCAACGGCTCGCTGCGGAAGAACTCGGCGTGGGCCTGGCTCTGGCGCAGGGAGAATTGCGCGAAGCTTTCCTTGTGCTCGGCCATGGCCGCCAGCACTTGGGCCGAAGGTGTCAGGGACGAGTCCTTGACCTTCGCCAGTTGCGCGTCGAGGGCCTTGCTGTGGGCATCGCCGCCATGGCTCTGATCGAGCAACGCGGCCAGCGGAGCAATTTTTTCCAGCAGTTGCGCCGCCCATTCCTTCATGTCGACGGGTTGGCCGTCGCGCTGCAATTGCAGGCCCGGACGGCGACCTTCCTTGACCACGCTGAGGAAGTTGGAGGTGGCGTTGCCGCAGCTGATGTTGGTCAGCAACGGGCTGTCGTTCAGCGCGCAGTACAGCAGGAACGCGTCGAGGAAGCGCGACTCGGTCAGATCGATGCCCATCGGCAGGAACGGGTTGATGTCCAGGCAGCGCACTTCGACGTACTGGATGCCACGGGCCATCAAGGCCTGGATCGGCCGCTCGCCGGTGTAGGTCACGCGTTTCGGGCGGATGTTGGAGTAGTACTCGTTTTCGATCTGCAGGATGTTGGTGTTCAGTTGCACCCACTCGCCATCCTGGTGCGTGCCGATTTCAACGTACGGCGCGTACGGCGTGGCCACCGCTTGGCGCAGGCTGTCGGTGTAGCTGGCCAGGTCGTTGTAGCAAGGGGTCAGGCCGGCCTGGGCGTTGCTCTGGTAACCGAGGTCACTCATGCGCAGGCTGGTGGCGTAGGGCAGGTACAGGGTGTCCGGATCCAGCTGTTCCAGCTGATGCGAACGGCCGCGCAGGAAACCGGCGTCCAGCGCCGGCGAAGCGCCGAACAGGTACATCAGTAGCCAGCTGTAGCGACGGAAGTTACGGATCAGCGCGATGTAGGACGACGACTGGAAATCCCGGTCGGTGCCGACGAAGCCTTCGGCTTCTTTCAGCAACGGCCAGAGCTTTTCCGGCAGGGAGAAGTTGTAGTGAATCCCGGCGATGCACTGCATGGTCTTGCCGTAACGCAGGGCCAGGCCCTTGCGGTAGACGTACTTGAGCTGACCGATGTTGGAGGTGCCGTAATAGGCGATCGGGATGTCTTCCTCGGCCGGCAACGGGCACGGCATCGATGGACTCCACAGGTACTCGTTGCCGAGCTTGCTGTAGGCGAAGCGATGAATCTTGTCCAGGCTGGCCAGGGTATCGGCAGGGTCTGGCAGGGCGGGCGTGATGAACTCCAGCAACGACTCGGAATAGTCGGTCGTGATCTGTTCGTTGGTCAGCGCGGAACCCAGGGCTTCAGGGTGCGGCGTTTGGGCCAGACGGCCTTCGCCGGTCACGCGCAGGCATTCACGTTCGATACCGTGAAGGCACTGCTCAAGCAGAGAGAGGTTAGCGCGCTCGCCGAGCAGAGCCAGGCGGCGGTTGAGAAGTTCGCTCAATTTGGATTCCTTCACGCGTCAGTCGCCCCAATATGGGGGTGGGCAGGACGGTCTACAAGGGTGAAGTTGAAACTGGCGTTTTCGCCTGGTTTTTCGGGCTCTGAAGCCCCCGTTGAAGCGCCGACTTCATTCCCTGAATCTGGCCGATGCACGCGAAGATTACGCGATCCCTGTGGGAGCGGGCTTGCCCGCGAAGGCGTCGTGTCAGGCGACCTGATGCTGCCTGACACTCCCTCTTCGCGGGCAAGCCCGCTCCCACAGAAAAGCTCGACGCTGCGATCACAGCGCCGAAATTAACTCAAAATGATGAACAACATCTACAGGACAGCGAACGTGCCTTGCGCTTTTGCGACCAGTTTGTCGCCCTGCATCACGTCGGCTTCGACCACCAGCGTGCGCCGGCCCGGGTGGATCACCCGCGCCGTGCACATCACCTCGCCTTCGGAGACGGCGCGGATGTAGTTGATCTTGCACTCGATGGTCGCGCTCTGCTGATCAAAGCCGTGGGTGCTGGAACAGGCCAGCCCCATGGCGATATCGACCAGACTGAACAGCGCGCCACCGTGCAGCTTGCCGCCGCGATTGCGCAGTTCGGGTTCCAGCGCCAGGGCGACTTGCGCCACCCCGGTTTCCAGGCTGTGCAGGCGACAGCCCAACAGCTTGAAAAACGCGCTCTCGACGAGCCCGGCCGGAATTTCCATCAACGTTTCTTCAACTGCTTGGCGTTGGCGAACAGCGACGCCATGGCGTTGTTCGCCGGAGCTGCCGGGGTGCTTTCCTTGCGCGGAGCCGAACCCTGGGACTGGCGTGGCGCCGAGCCCGGACGCGAACCACGGGCACCGTCGATCTTCTCGCCCGGGGTGTCGCTCATACGCATCGACAGGCCGACGCGTTTGCGCGGGATGTCGACTTCCATGACCTTCACTTTCACCACGTCACCGGCCTTCACCGCCTCGCGCGGATCCTTGATGAATTTCTCCGAGAGCGCGGAAATGTGCACCAGACCGTCCTGATGCACGCCGATGTCGACGAACGCACCGAACGCGGTCACGTTGGTCACCACGCCTTCGAGGATCATCCCCAGTTGCAGGTCCTTCAGGTCCTCGACGCCTTCCTGGAACTCGGCGGTCTTGAACTCCGGACGCGGGTCGCGGCCCGGTTTTTCCAGTTCCTGCAGAATGTCGGTGACGGTTGGCAGACCGAAGGTCTCGTCGGTGAATTTCTTCGGATCCAGACGCTTGAGGAACGCCGCGTCGCCGATCAGCGAGCGGATGTCGCGGTCGGTTTCAGCGGCGATGCGTTGCACCAGCGGATAGGCTTCCGGGTGAACGGCCGAGGAATCCAGCGGGTTATCGCCGTTCATCACGCGCAGGAAGCCGGCGGCCTGCTCAAAGGTTTTCTCGCCCAGACGCGCGACTTTCTTCAGCGCAGCGCGAGTTTTGAATGCGCCGTGCTCGTCCCGGTGGGCCACGATGTTCTGCGCCAGGGTCGCGTTGAGGCCGGAGATCCGCGCCAACAGCGCTACGGAGGCGGTGTTCACGTCCACGCCCACGGCGTTCACGCAGTCCTCGACCACGGCGTCCAGGCCGCGCGCCAGCTTCAGCTGCGACACGTCGTGCTGGTACTGGCCGACACCGATGGATTTCGGATCGATTTTCACCAGCTCTGCCAGTGGGTCCTGCAGACGGCGGGCAATCGATACTGCGCCACGGATCGATACGTCCAGATCCGGGAATTCCTTGGCCGCCAGTTCCGATGCCGAGTACACCGATGCGCCGGCTTCGGAGACCATGACCTTGGTCATTTTCATCGCCGGGTATTTTTTGATCAGCTCGATGGCCAGCTTGTCGGTTTCACGGCTGGCGGTGCCGTTGCCGATGGCGATCAGATCGACCGAGTGCTTGGCGCACAGGGCGGCCAGGATGGCGATGGTCTGATCCCACTTGTTGTGCGGCACGTGCGGGTAAACCGTGGCGTGATCCAGCAGCTTGCCGGTGGCGTCGACCACGGCGACCTTGCAACCGGTGCGCAGGCCCGGGTCCAGGCCCAGGGTGGCACGCGGGCCGGCCGGGGCGGCCAGCAGCAGGTCGTGCAGATTGTGGGCGAACACGTTGATCGCCTCGGTCTCGGCGCCGTCGCGCAGCTCGCCGAGCAGGTCGGTTTCCAGGTGGGTGTAGAGCTTGACCTTCCAGGTCCAGCGCACCACTTCGCCCAGCCATTTGTCGGCCGGACGGTTCTGATTCTGGATGCCGACGTGCTGGCCGATCATGCCTTCGCACGGGTGCAGGGTGCCCGGCAGTTCTTCGCCGACTTTCAGCGCGGAGCTGAGAATGCCTTCGTTGCGACCACGGAAAATTGCCAGCGCGCGGTGCGACGGCATGCTTTTCAGCGGTTCGTCGTGTTCGAAGTAATCGCGGAATTTGGCGCCTTCCTCTTCCTTGCCGGCGATCACGCGGGCGCTGAGGGTGGCTTCCTGCTTCAAATAATTGCGCAGTTTGTCCAGCAGGTTGGCGTCTTCGGCGAAGCGCTCCATGAGGATGTATTTGGCGCCTTCCAGCGCTGCCTTGGCATCGGCCACGCCTTTTTCGGCGTCGACGAAGCGCGCAGCTTCGGCTTCGGGGGTCAGGCTCGGGTCGTTGAACAGACCGTCGGCCAGCTCGCCGAGGCCGGCTTCCAGGGCGATCTGGCCCTTGGTGCGGCGCTTCTGCTTGTACGGCAGGTACAGGTCTTCGAGGCGGGTCTTGGTGTCGGCGAGTTTGATTTCGCGTTCCAGTTCGGGGGTGAGTTTGCCCTGCTCCTGGATGCTGGAAAGAATGCTGATGCGCCGTTCGTCGAGTTCTCGCAGGTAGCGCAGACGCTCTTCCAGATGACGCAACTGAGTGTCATCGAGGCTGCCGGTCACTTCTTTCCGGTAACGGGCGATGAAGGGAACGGTTGAGCCTTCATCGAGTAGCGCGACGGCCGCTTCGACCTGTTGTGGGCGTACGCCGAGTTCCTCGGCGATGCGGCTGTTGATGCTGTCCATAAAACCACCTGACAAATTGTGAAAGCAGGCTCGCAGGCGCGTAAATGAAGGCCCGGAGTCTGGTGGGGCGGCTTGATGCTGGCCGCTGCCTGGGTCAAAAGGCATTCCATTGACCCGTGAAATCGAACAATTACTGCGGCGACCCGGAAAATAAAGGACGGCCACCTGCGGTAACGATTCAGACGTTGCCTGGCACAAAAGGCCGCGCATTATAACCGGCGTTCTGTCATTCGGGGGCGACGCAGTCTGTAGGCTCAAGCCCCGGTTTTCTGGCAGTGAAGGAAAAATCTGCTAACAATGCACACGGTGCGTATAACGGCAGCTACGCCATAATGCGCGCCGAGCTAAAAGGAGCATCCAATGAGCAGCACTGCACAAACTGCTGAAGGCGAAAAAATTCTTATTGTTGACGACGATCCGGGGCTGAGCAGCCTGCTGGAACGCTTCTTCGTCAGCAAGGGCTACCGTGCCCGCGCCGTACCGAACACCGAGCAGATGGATCGTCTGCTGTCGCGCGAAGTGTTCAACCTGGTCGTTCTCGACCTGATGCTGCCAGGTGAAGACGGCCTGACTGCTTGCCGTCGCCTGCGTGGCGCGAACAATCAGATCCCGATCATCATGCTCACCGCCAAGGGCGACGAGTTGAGCCGTATCAAGGGTCTGGAGCTGGGCGCCGACGACTACCTGGCCAAGCCGTTCAACCCGGACGAGCTGATGGCCCGGGTCAAAGCCGTACTGCGCCGTCAGGCCGCACCGGTGCCGGGCGCGCCGGGCAGTGAAGAAGAAAATGTCACGTTCGGCGACTACGTGCTGTCCCTGGCCACCCGCGAACTCAAGCGCGGCGACGAAGTGCACATGCTCACCACCGGTGAGTTTGCGGTACTCAAGGCCTTGGTGATGAACGCCCGTCAGCCGCTGACCCGCGACAAGCTGATGAACCTGGCTCGTGGCCGGGAGTGGGATGCCCTGGAGCGTTCCATCGACGTGCAGATTTCCCGTCTGCGCCGGATGATCGAACCCGATCCGTCCAAACCGCGCTACATCCAGACTGTCTGGGGCGTGGGTTATGTATTCGTGCCGGATGGCAACTCCACCAAGTGACGGGTGATTTGTAGGAGCGGGTCTGCGGGAAACGGTCGAAAGTGCCGCCTCCGCAGACTCGCTATCCGCAATATGCGAGCATTGCTCGCTCCTGCAAGTGCGTAGCGGTTATCCATGAAAACCCCTGTCTGGTTCCCCCAAAGTTTCTTCTCCCGCACCCTCTGGCTGGTGCTCATCGTCGTATTGTTTTCCAAGGCACTGACCCTGGTTTATCTGCTGATGAACGAGGATGTGCTGGTGGATCGCCAATACAGCCACGGCGTCGCCTTGACGCTGCGCGCCTATTGGGCCGCCGATGAAGAGAACCGCGCGAAGATCGCCGATGCCGCAACCCTGATCCGGGTGGTCGGTGCCGGTGTGCCGGAAGGTGAACAGCACTGGCCTTACAGCGAAATCTACCAGCGGCAGATGCAGGCGGAGCTGGGTGCCGATACAGAAGTCCGGCTGCGCATGCATTCGCCGCCGGCGTTGTGGGTGCGCGCGCCGAGCCTGGGGGACGGATGGCTGAAAGTGCCGTTGTATCCTCATCCGTTGCGTGGCCAGAAAATCTGGAACGTGCTCGGATGGTTCCTCGCCATCGGGCTGCTTTCGACCGCTTCCGCATGGATTTTCGTCAGCCAGCTCAACCAACCGTTGAAACGTCTGGTCTATGCCGCCCGGCAACTCGGTCAGGGCCGCAGCGTGCGCCTGCCGATCAGCGATACGCCCAGCGAAATGACCGAGGTTTATCGCGCCTTCAATCAGATGGCTGAAGACGTCGAACAGGCCGGTCGTGAACGTGAACTGATGCTCGCCGGCGTTTCCCATGACCTGCGAACACCGCTGACCCGTCTGCGACTGTCACTGGAGTTGATGGGCGATCGCACCGACCTGACCGACGACATGGTGCGCGACATCGAAGACATGGACGCGATCCTCGACCAGTTCCTCGCGTTCATTCGCGATGGTCGAGACGAGTCGGTGGAAGAGGTGGATCTGAGCGATCTGGTGCGCGAAGTCGCGGCGCCGTACAACCAGAGTGAAGAAAAGGTGCGTTTGCGTCTGGAGCCGATCCAGCCGTTCCCGCTGCGTCGGGTGTCGATGAAACGTCTGCTGAACAACCTGATCGGCAACGCGTTGAACCATGCCGGCGGTAGCGTGGACGTCGCGGCCTATGTGTCCGGCGACACCAGCGCGCCGTATGTGGTGCTGAGCGTGATGGACCGTGGGGCGGGGATTGATCCGTCGGAGCTCGAGGCGATCTTCAATCCGTTCACCCGTGGCGACCGCGCGCGGGGCGGGAAGGGCACCGGGCTGGGGCTGGCGATCGTCAAGCGGATAGCTTCGATGCATGGCGGCAATGTCGAGTTGCGTAACCGGTCCGGTGGCGGGCTGGAAGCACGGGTTCGGTTGCCGCTGGGATTGATGTTGCCAAGAGATGCCGTTTAACGGCGGATATCCTGCCGGGTCTGACGGCCTCTTCACGAGCAAGCTCGCTCCCACAGTTGAAATGCATCCCCCTGTGGGAGCCAGCTCGCGATGGCGGCCATTTGGCCGCCTCATCGCTTCAGGTCTAGCCCTTGCCTTTGGTGCGGGTCATGTTCGGCCCGCCATTCTTCTCAAGGTGTTCGATGATGATCCCCGCCACGTTCTTGCCGGTGGTGGTCTCGATCCCTTCCAGGCCCGGCGACGAGTTCACTTCCATCACCAACGGCCCGTGATTCGAACGCAGGATATCCACACCGGCCACCGCCAAGCCCATGACCTTGGCGGCGCGCAACGCGGTCATGCGTTCTTCCGGGGTGATCTTGATCAGGCTGGCGCTGCCGCCACGGTGCAGGTTGGAGCGGAATTCCCCGGGCTTGGCCTGACGCTTCATCGCCGCGATCACCTTGTCACCGACCACGAAACAGCGAATGTCCGCGCCGCCCGCTTCCTTGATGTATTCCTGCACCATGATGTTCTGCTTCAGGCCCATGAATGCCTCGATCACCGACTCCGCCGCCGTTGCAGTTTCACACAGCACCACGCCGATCCCCTGGGTACCTTCCAGCACCTTGATCACCAATGGTGCGCCGTTGACCATGTCGATCAGGTCGGGAATGTCGTCCGGCGAGTGGGCGAACCCGGTCACTGGCAGGCCGATGCCACGGCGGGAAAGCAGCTGCAGCGAACGCAGTTTGTCCCGGGAGCGGGCGATGGCCACCGATTCGTTGAGCGGGAACACCCCCATCATTTCGAACTGACGCAACACCGCGCAGCCATAGAACGTCACTGATGCGCCGATCCGCGGGATCACCGCGTCGAAACCTTCCAGCGGTTTGCCGCGATAGTGGATCTGCGGTTTGTGGCTGGCGATGTTCATGTAGGCGCGCAAGGTGTCGATCACCACCATTTCATGCCCGCGTTCGGTGCCGGCTTCGACCAGACGACGGGTGGAATACAGACGCGGATTGCGCGACAGCACAGCGATCTTCATGCAACACCTGTGGAGGAGGTAGATACCGGGAACACCGGCTTGTCTTGTACATACTTGATGCCCGGATTGACCACCAGCTGGCCGTCGATCAGGGCTTTGGAACCGAGCAACAGGCGATAGCGCATGGACTTGCGGCAGGCGAGGGTGAACTCGACCGGCCAGACCCGATCACCGAGGGCCAGGGTGGTGCTGATCACGTAGCGCACCTGGGCCTGGCCGTTGGAACTCTTGATGGTCTTGCGGGTGACCAGCGGCGCTTCGCAACGCCGGTGGCGCAACTGCACCACCGTGCCCAGGTGCGCAGTGAAACGCACCCATTTCTCGCCGTCCCGTTCGAACGGCTCGATGTCGGTGGCGTGCAGGCTGGAGGTGCTGGCGCCGGTGTCGATTTTCGCCCGAAGGCCCGCAACTCCCAGATCCGGGAGCGCCACCCACTCGCGCAGACCGACAACGGTCAAATGGTCAAATGTCTTCAATGGAAAAAACCAACAATTAACGCGCCCACGCTGCAGGGGAAACCTGAGCTAACGCTTTGAATGCAGGCTTGGCGAACCAGAATCCCTGCATCAGAAATATTCCACAATCCGCCAGGAAATCCCGTTCACCAGCGCTTTCTATGCCTTCGGCGATGACTGTAACGTCCAACTCCGCACAGATTGTGACAATCCCCCGAACGATAGCCTGACGAATACGGTCACGGTCGATATCGCGGATCAGCGCCATGTCGAGTTTGATCAGGTCAGGCTGGAAATCGGCCAGCAGATTGAGCCCCGAATAGCCGGCACCGAAATCGTCGATAGCCGTCTTGAAGCCGAATTCGCGGTATTCACGCAGAATATTGGTCAAATGGCGATAGTTATCTACGTGCTCGCTTTCCAGGGTTTCGAAAATCAGACGGTCGATCGGGAAATTGTGTTTCCTGGCAGCCTCCAGGGTGCTGCGAATGCATAACTCTGGACGATAGACGGCGTTGGGCATGAAGTTGATCGACAAGTGTGTCTGCATATTAAGCGCGGCCGCGCCTTCGATGGCGCGAGTCCGGCAGAGTTGGTCGAAACGGTAGCGGTTGTCTTCTGTAACCTGGTCCAGCACGGTTAACGCGCCTTCACCGGCCGGACTACGAACCAGCGCCTCGTAGGCGTAAACCGACTCGTCACGCAGATCCACGATGGGCTGATAAGCGAAGGAAAAATCGAAGCCCAGCGGCTCGCTTTGCTGGCAGCCCAGGCACCCGGATCGGGGCGAGGTCAATGAAGACGGAAATTTGGTCACTCGATCACTCCATGCCGTTGAACCGGCGAAGATCACAGTTTATCTGGAGGGCCGGATCCTTGCGCCCGACAGAATCGGTAGTACAGTTCCGACTACTGGCTGAACGAGGAATTCATATGGCGCAAAAACAGGAAGAGGACGACAAGGTCCGTCTCGATAAATGGTTGTGGGCAGCGCGTTTTTATAAAACACGGGCCTTGGCCAAGGCTGCGATCGAGAGCGGCAAAGTGCATTGTCGGGGAGAGCGCTGCAAGCCTGGCAAAGAGCCACGCATTGGCGACGAATTCGAGATTCGCACCGGCTTCGAGGAAAAGACTGTAGTGGTCCAGGCCCTGTCGATCGTGCGTCGTGGCGCGCCGGAAGCTCAGACACTGTATGCGGAGACCGAGGCCAGTATCGCCAAGCGCGAGGCGGCTGCGGCGATGCGCAAGGCCGGGGCGATGGGCGTGACCACCGATGGCAAACCCAGCAAGAAGCAGCGGCGGGATCTGTTTAAATTTCGTGGGAACAGTAGCGGCGAATAAAAAATCGCAGCTGGCCGGTCCTGACTCAAGACCCGTCAAAGGCTGCGATTTTTTTCAGTGGTCGTCGATTATCGTGCGGACACGATGGTCATCCGCGAAATCACCGGCAACTTGCCCAGCAGCCCGAAAATCGGCGCCGTGACCTTCAGCCAGAAATTCGCCGCGTGATAGGCGAACGGCGTGTAGTAACCCCAACCCAGCGCCCACACCGCCAGCAGCAGACCACCGATGTAATCGTCCTGGCCCCAGTGTGCGCCGGCTACCAGACGCGGCAGCATGAACAGCAGCGCCAGGCCCCAGATCGTCAGGAACTGGCCGGCTGAACGACTGAACACCCCCATGAACAGCGCCCAGATCAGCAGCACCGAAGCGTGGTCACCGGGGAAACTCTGGCTTGAGCGATCCTTCAGCTCAAAGGCCTTCTCCAGATGCGGGAAGTAATCGCTCATATGGACGGCGCCTTCGAGCACCATGGAGGGACTGTTGTGCTGCCAGCCCATGTGATCGGCGAATTTGGAAAACAGCGCGCGGATGACCACCATCAGCAGCAGGATCGAGAAAAATCCGAAGAAGGCGCGACGTACATCAATCGCCTTGAAGACCCAGTCGCCCTTGATCAGCAACGTCAGCAGAATCAGTCCGACGACAACATCGAACGGGCGCAGACTTGCAATTGCCCAGATGTGGAGCCATATGGGGTTGCTGGCCAGCGGAGTATTGAGTGAGCGGAACAGCCACTCGTCGAAAACCACACACAGCATCTGGCCTGTAGGCCATAACCAGAAAGCCAGTAGTGCCAATGGCACCGTATTGCACAGAAGCAGCCGGCCGAGGTTCCACCTTGATTGGAACAAACCCGGATTGTTCATAAAATGCCTCCCGTGGCTGAACACAGGCATCAAAATGGATGCCAGAAGCGCGGGATTTTCATTCTTTGTAACCATTTTGTCATTAAAATCAGATACCTAAACCTATGACCGATTTCCTCGATACCGATTACACCCAACGCTTCATCTTCGATGACAGCGACACGCGCGGCGAACTGGTGTCGCTGGAACGCAGCTACGCCGAAGTGCTCGCCAAGCACCCGTACCCGGAGCCGGTTGCGCAATTGCTGGGCGAATTCATGGCTGCCGCGTCGTTGCTGGTGGGCACCCTGAAATTCGATGGCTTGCTGATTCTTCAGGCGCGCTCCGAAGGCCCGATCCCGCTGCTGATGATCGAATGCTCCAGCGAGCGTGAAATCCGTGGCCTAGCCCGTTACGAGGCTGACCTGATCGCCCCCGACGCGACCCTCGCCGACCTGATGCCCAACGGTGTTCTGGCCCTGACGATCGACCCGACGGTAGGCCAGCGTTACCAGGGTATCGTCGACCTTGACGGCGAAACCCTTTCCGACTGTTTCACCAACTACTTCGTCATGTCCCAACAGGTCGGCACCCGCTTCAAGCTCTGCGCCGATGGTCGTCGCGCCCGTGGCCTGCTGCTGCAGCAACTGCCTGCCGATCGCCTGAAAGATGAAGAAGAGCGCGCCGCCAGCTGGCAGCACATCACCGCGCTGGGCAACACCCTGACCGCTGATGAACTGTTGAGCCTGGACAACGAAACGGTTCTGCATCGTCTCTACCATGAAGAGCAGGTCCGTCTGTTCGATGTGCAGAAACTGCGCTTCCACTGCAGTTGCTCCCGTGAGCGTTCGGGCAATGCTCTGGTCAGCCTGGGTCTGGAAGATGCGCAGCAATTGGTGGCCGAGCAGGGTGGCAGTGTCGAGATCGATTGCCAGTTCTGCAACCAGCGCTACCTGTTCGATGCGGCGGATATCGCTCAATTGTTCGCTGGCGCGGGCGTCGAGACGCCGTCAGATACCCGGCACTAAAACGGTTCAGCGCAGGTAAATTCACTGCTCAACGACGGAATAACGCCGTTACGACGGGAGGGCCCTACTCTTTTTGGGCTTTTCTGGCATAATCCGGCCCACTTTTTTCGCGGTAGTAGTGCACGACTTTCTACTACAAAACGTTTGGAGCACACTCGGCCACTGGCCGACGGGGAACCTCATGACGCAAGCCAATAACGCCGTGTACACCGATCTGAGTGTTGATGATCTGGTAAAAGAAGCCCTGAAACGCGGTGAAGGCGAGCTTGCCGATACCGGCGCTCTGGTTGTTCGCACCGGTCACCGCACCGGCCGTTCGCCAGTCGACCGTTTCATCGTTGAAGAGCCTTCCACCCAGGCTGCCATTGCCTGGGGCCCGATCAACCGCAAGTTCCCGTCCGACAAGTTCGACGCGCTGTGGGCTCGTGTTGAAGCATTCAACAACGCGCAAGAGCATTTCGTTTCCCACGTGCATGTAGGTGCGGCCGAAGATCACTACTTGGCCGTGAAGATGACCACTCAGACTGCCTGGCAGAACCTGTTCGGTCGTTGCCTGTTCATCAATCCGGCCCAGTACAACCCGGCCGGTCGCGAAGAGTGGCAAGTGCTGAACGTCGCCAACTTCGAGTGCGTGCCTGAGCGTGACGGCACCAATTCCGACGGTTGCGTGATCATCAACTTTGCCCAGAAGAAAGTGCTGATCGCCGGCATGCGTTACGCCGGTGAAATGAAGAAAGCCATGTTCTCCGTGCAGAACTTCCTGCTGCCGGCCGCTGACGTGCTGCCAATGCACTGCGCTGCCAACATCGGCGAAGAGGGCGACGTGACCCTGTTCTTCGGTCTGTCGGGCACCGGCAAGACCACCCTGTCCGCCGACGAAAGCCGTTACCTGATCGGTGACGACGAACACGGCTGGGGTGAAGGTGTTGTGTTCAACATCGAAGGCGGCTGCTACGCCAAGTGCATCGACTTGTCCGAGAAGAACGAGCCGGTCATCTGGAAAGCCATCAAGCACGGCGCTGTGCTGGAAAACGTCGTGATCGACGACGCCAAGCACGCCGACTACGCCGATGTCAGCCTGACCCAGAACAGCCGCGCAGCCTACCCGCTGGAGCACGTTGCCAAGCGTTCCGAGAAGAACCTGGGCGGCGAGCCCAATGCTGTAATCTTCCTGACCTGCGACCTGACCGGCGTCCTGCCGCCAGTGTCGATCCTGAACAACGAGCAGGCGGCCTACCACTTCCTGTCCGGCTACACCGCACTGGTGGGTTCGACTGAAATGGGTTCGGGCAGCGGCATCAAGTCGACCTTCTCCACCTGCTTCGGCGCACCGTTCTTCCCGCGTCCGGCTGGCGAATACGCTGAGCTGTTGATCAAGCGCATCAAGGGCTTCGGCTCCAAGGTCTACCTGGTCAACACCGGCTGGACCGGCGGTGGCTACGGCGTCGGCAAACGCTTCAACATCCCGACCACCCGCGCCGTGATCGCAGCGATCCAGAGCGGTGCATTGATCGGTGCTGAAACCGAGCACCTGGACACCATCAACCTGGACGTGCCACTGGCCGTACCGGGCGTCGAAACCAACCTGCTCAACCCACGCAACACCTGGGCTGACAAGGCTGCGTACGACGAAGCTGCCAAAGCACTGGCCGGTCTGTTCATCGAGAACTTCAAGAAGTTCGACGTGAGCGACGCGATCAAGGGTGCCGGGCCTAAGTTGTAAGGCTTAGTTCTGGTGAATGAAAAAGCCGCCTCTTGAGGGCGGCTTTTTTGTGGGTGATTGGTTGGACTTCGTTGTCAGATCAACTGCCATTATTCCCGCAGAGTCCGCGCTAAACAGCCAGAATAATGCTACTTAAGGAGCCTCGAACTCCTAAGCATTTTTTCTCCAGCCATCATGGCCATTGCCGTCTGGTATGCAGCACTCGCAGCACTTCCACAACATCAACTTTGATTGCGTAGATGATGACGTAGTTTGGGGTGACGACGATTTCGCGGGTGCCTTCCGCGATACCTTTTCGGTATATGGCTGGGTGCTGGCGAGCGCTTTCTCCTTTCAGTTCGAAAACCTCATCGAGCTCAATCGCTGCAACGGGATTTTCCTGTCCGATACGCTCCATGATGTTGTCTCGGTCATCCAGCGCCTCTTGGCGCCAGACTAACCTCATCAACGTACTCGCTGACGCAGGGCATCACGCTTGGCGGCAAATATCCTGCGAGCGTCTTCATCGCTGACGCTGGGTCTTGGGTCATCAATGCTGATTTGTACCTGTTGCTTGACCCATTCTTCATACGCAGCGGCTTCATGAGCTTGCTTCATCGCTTCGGCGCGATCAGGGCGAGCATAGGTTTTTATTTGAAGAGGATCATAACTGGAGGCGTCCACATCGAAGTGATTGATACCCACTCCTTGCAGGTATGTCACCAGTGTTTCGAACCGCTTGAACAGCCGCACCTGACCACTGCGCTGTGCTGCCAGTGAATACTCTTTGCTTCCTTGCTGAACTTGAATCGACCAGCCACCGGGCTTGGCGACGATATGTGCGCTACTGATCGAACCGTTCTCAAACAGTCGCGTGAGAGTGCTGTGATCAATGGTTTCAGTGGTCATGAAAGCAAGCCCTTGGTTGAACAATGGCTCCCATCGTACGCAATCAATAATAGTTTGCAAAATCCAGATCCTTAAGTTTTGCGTCGGAAATGTCAGCGTCAGTGTTTGAGATAGAGGCAGGCAGTTCTAGCCATGAACACGCCTGCCTGAGGAGTTCGTTAGGCCGGGGCTTTCCAGCTGAGCATTTTCTGCTGGGCGACTTGCAGCAGGTCACAGCCGTCTTTGGTCAGCAGGTAGAGGACGTGGGTGATGTGCGGGATGTCTTCGACGTCGGCGTGTTTGAAGCAGAGGCAGTAGAGGGTTTGCAGCAGGTCGCTGGAGGCACGCAGGCGCTGGACGGCGCATTCGAGGATGTCTTGCGGGTTGGCATCGGTGTCGATGACCAGGGGCTTGGTGTCGGTGAGGTTGGAGTCGACGGGGCGGTAGCGATCGGAGTGGAGCTCGTTCCATGATTTCATTTTTTCTATCTCTGTAGGCATCGATTAACCGCTGCTACCGTGACCAAGCGGTGGAGGCGGACTGTGTTCAAGTTGGTCAAACCGGCAGAGATAACCCGGTACGCCGAAGCGTCCCAAACACAGCCCGCCATAAAGCATGCCGACAGAAAGAGCTCGGCAGCATACAAGGGCATGTATCAGTTATCTCTGTTTTTCAGGTGACCAAACCTGAATCGCTGATTGGGCAGCGACACTCACAACTATAGATTTGGGCTAACAGGCACCGATAGAAGACAAGGCGCCGCTGCCTGTAGGAACGGGATGCAGATCCGGGCAGGCCGTTCCTACAGATCAATCACGGTTTCAACGAATCGCCCGATACGCCTCAACATCCAGCACACTCGTCGTCAGCCCGCTCGCCGGGGTGTAGATCGTGCCTTTTACCGTCGAGAACGGAACGCCTTTGCTGCCCAGCGAAACGTAGCGTTCGCCTTGATCCAGTTCGGTGAACCAGGTGTAGGAGCACTTTTCCATGGCCTTGTATTTCGCTGCCGCATTGACGATGGCGGCGGCATGGTTGCGAAGGTCGGCGTCGGAGAGGTTGAGGTTTTTCTCGAGGACGGTGCCCCAGCGTTTCAGGCAGACCTCTGCAAAGTGGCGGACGATGAGACCCGGTTCGGCCAGCACTTTGGGACCACTGTTGCCATCGGCGGAAGCGTTGCCGACCAGGGTGGCGTGACGGCCGGACATGGGGAAGATGCTGGTCTTGGTGCTGGTCGCGGTTTGTGGGATGACGCAGCTGAAGCCTTTGGATCGTTCGTCCCGTGCATAGAAGCCCACGTACTCTTTTACGTTGGTGTTGAGCTTCACCCGGTGTTCCTGAAAGTTACCGATACCGGGCACGGGATCAATGGCGAAGATATTCACTGGAATGTTTTTCAGCGCAGTGTCGTTGAACATGGCATTGGCCAGCATGTGGCAACTTATGCCGCCACGGCTCCAGCCCACCAGATTGACTTTTGTTGGAATGACACCGTCCTTGCGGAAAGTTTTAATGATCTGCTCCTGTAACTTCTGTTGCGTGATGCTGCGGTCGCCGTAGTTGTACTTGCGCCATAGCCACGAGCCCTCGACTTTTACATCTTCAATGGGAATGCCTGCCGCTTTGAGGCGGTTATATTCTGCTTCGGTCAGTTGCTCGCGCTGCCAGTCGCATTTGCCTTTGATGATGTTCATCGCGTGCTGGACGTTTTCCTCCCAGCCCTTGCCGAACAGGGTTCCGCTGAGGCCATAGTCCTTGGATTTGGTGAACAGGTCATCGGCCTGCAGGTTACTGGTGCCGGGGCCATCGACCACGATCCATTCGGCGAACTCGCGACCAGAGTGATGGGAGGCAAGTGTGGAGACCAGTTCGCCATCCCAATAATTTTCGTGGGTGTTATCAAACTTTGTCGAACCTGTACCGCAAAAGAAAATAGTTAGCGTAGTCATGTTGTTGCTCTGGGTTGATGAAAGAGCAAACAGGCTAGTTCTGAACTTCGCAGTAATGGAAGTGAAGGGTTGTTTCGAACTTTGTAAGTTTGGCTGGTGGCGTTAATTATTTATTCGTTGTCTTGCAACTTCCAGCAAGTCGCAGCCGTCCTGCGTCAACAGATAAAGCGCATTGACGATGTTGGGGATGTCTTTGACATCGGCCTGTTTGAAACACAGGCAGTAAAGAGTTTCCAGCAGGTTGTTGGCCGCCCGCAGCCGCTGATCGGCGGCATCAAGGAGATCGCGGTGGCTCGCTTCGGTATCAATGATCAGCACGGGCGTTTCGCTATAGCTGGTTGTGAGTGCGCGGTATCGGGTGTTTGACGGTTTGAACATGTTCATGATCGGGGTGTCTCCTTTACGAAGTCGCTGTGGCGGGCCGACACAGTGTTTTCAGTCGCGCCGGCCACTATAGAAGGGTGCCCTCGAGCGGGACAAGACAGCCGCGATGGACAGAATTCGTAGGGGTTTTTCCGGGGTTCGGGCATTTGCCCTACGCATTTTTGCGGTGTTTTCACAGCCAAACCCTGACGGAAGAAATTTCCCACGCGTTTGTCGGGCGATTCCCGGTAAACCTCTGTATGGTGCGCGCCAGAATCCGTAGGGCGTTTCCAGACGTCCGACACACGCTTAAAGGGAATTAGGTATGCAGTGGCTACGAATGGCCTCGATCATCTTGCTGTGGGCCAGTGGTTGTCGTTTGACGGTGGCCTCCGACACGGGCAATGGGCTGGCGCTGGCCAACCTGGAGCGCAGCGGTTGGCCCGATGCACTCACCACTCAAGCCAACATTGACACAGCTTCCCGCGCTGAAGTGTTGATCTTCGGCAAGGCTCTGCTGGCGAGCGAAGCGCTGGACGAAACGGGACTCAAACAACGACTGGGCGTGCAGCAAATGCAGCTCAAGTCGATCCGACAAGTGCGCGACGGTCTGTGGGATCGCTTGCTCCATACCTATCGCAACGCCAGTCAGAATTGCGACGAACAAGCGTTTTGCCCGCGGGTGCGCAGCGTCGCCGACTTGCGTCAGTTGGCGGCGGCATTTACGGGCGATATCAGCCCGGCCCATGCACTGTGGGCGAGCAAGAGCCTGGACGTGCATGAGCGGGTACTGGATGAGCAATTGCGGGTGGCCGTCCTGCGGCCATAGCGCTTTGGCGGGTGTCAGGTTGAAGAGGTTTCACCCGTTGTCACGGCGGAAGCCCAGGGCGGTGGAAAGTTGTCGGGAGAGGGCGTACATCCACCCAGTAACAGGGATGCAAGGATCAGGGCGAAGGGCAGTTTCAAAGGCTTTGACATGTTCACTCCTTGATAAAAATCCATGGGCATCGGCCGTCCTGGCTCGAGGCGTGACGGACATTACCTTCAGGTCGATTCACGCGGCGATGAACAAAGTGTTTCATTTGTTTGATCCCGTGGCGTGGCCGCCGACGCTGTATCATCCCGTATCGATTTGCCCCCCGACCTTTTCTCGATTCGCTGCGATCGCCCGCTAGGCTGTTGGCATCACGGCGGTCAACGGAGTGACAGCGAATGCACAACACCCTGGAACAGGTTTTCGGTTATCCACAATTTCGACCCGGTCAGGAAGCGGCAATCAGCGCTGTGCTGGCCGGGCGCTCGGCGGCGGCGATTTTTCCCACGGGTTCCGGCAAGTCCCTTTGCTACCAGGTCCCGGCGCTCCTGCTGCCGCACCTGACGCTGGTGGTTTCGCCGTTGCTGGCACTGATGCAGGATCAGCTTGAGTTCTTGCGGCGCCACGGCATTTCGGCGGGGAGCATCGACTCGGCACAGAGCCGCGAAGATGCCAACGACGTGATGACCCGTGCCCGTTCGGGCGAATTGAAGATTCTGATGATTTCCGTTGAGCGCTTGAAGAACGAGCGCTTCCGCAATTTTTTGCAGCAGGTGCCGATCTCGCTGCTGGTGGTGGATGAGGCGCACTGCATCTCCGAATGGGGCCATAACTTCCGGCCCGACTACCTCAAGCTGCCGGACTACCAGCGCCAGTTCAACATTGCGCAGACCTTGCTGCTGACTGCCACGGCAACGCCGAAAGTCATCGCCGACATGCAGGCGAAATTCGCCATCGCCGCCGAGGATGTGGTGACCACCGGTTTCTACCGGCCCAACCTCAATCTGCTGGTGGAGCCGGTACGCGGTGAGGACAAGCGTCGACGGCTGGTGCAGTGGATGGCCGAGCGTGCGGGTCAGCCGAGCATCGTCTACGTCACCCTGCAGAAAACCGCCGAATACATCGCCGAGCATCTGGAGCGCAATGGCATCCAGGCCGAGGCTTACCACGCCGGGTTGCCCCACGAACAACGTGAAGCGATCCAGAAGCGCTTCATGGGCGGGCAGTCCAATTGCATCGTCGCCACCATCGCGTTCGGCATGGGCATCGACAAGAGCGACATCCGCAACGTGGTGCATTTCGACCTGCCCAAATCCATTGAAAACTACAGCCAGGAAATCGGCCGCGCCGGGCGTGACGGGCAACCCTCCGACTGTCTGGTGCTGGCCAACCGCGACAGTCTCAATGTGCTGGAAAACTTCGTCTATGGCGACACGCCGGAGCGCGACGGCATTCGCCATGTGCTGGACGAGTTACAGACCGCTGCCCCTGAAGGTCAGTGGGAGTTTTTACTCGGGCCGCTGGCGGATCAGAGCAACATCCGTGCGCTGCCATTGAAGACGTTGCTGGTGCAACTGGAGCTGCGAGGGCTGATTGCCCCGCGCTACGCGTATTACGCCGAATACCGTTTCAAATACCTGCTGGAGCCCGAGGCGTTGCTTGAGCGTTTTGAGGGTGAGCGCAGGGATTTCGTCGCGGCGATCATCCAGACTTCGAGCCGCGCGCGGACCTGGGCCACGGTGAATTTCGAGGCGATGTATTCGCAATATTCGGCCGAGCGAAATCGTGTGGTGAAGGCGCTGGATTACTTCCAGGAGAAGGGCTGGGTCGAGCTGGAAAGCAAACAGATGACCGAGGTCTACAACGTGCTGCACAGCGCCTTCGACAGCCAGGTCCTGAGTGGCGAGTTGCATGATGACTTCTCCCGCCACGAACAGGCCGAAGTGGCGCGGATTCACGCGATGCTCGAATTGTTCGCCACCGAGCGTTGCCTGGGCCACCGACTGGCGGAGTACTTCGGTGATCACAATGCCCCCGAGCATTGCGGGCATTGTTCGGTGTGCCACGGGCAGGTCGCCCGGCTGCCGTCACCTCCGGCGTTGCCGGCGCTTGTGGATAAAAGTTTTCCGGCGTTGTGCGGCGATTTTATCCACAGGCATGAGCAACTGACCGGCAGCGTTCCTTCGGCGGAGCGGCTGACGCGGTTTCTGTGCGGGATCAGTGTGCCGCTGTTTACCAAACTCAAGGCGCGAACCATCTCCGGGTATGCGGCGCTGGAGGACTACCCCTACGCGGACGTGCGGGCGTGGGCTCAGGCGCATCTCTGAGGCATCGAATCCATTTGCTGAATGTCGATCATCACGGCAATAAACTTCAAAAATGCCCGGTGGCTGACTATGGTGAAGGCTGTCTTTGGATCGCCCACAAGAGAACAACATGAGCCAGACATCCTTCGAAATTCAGCGGGCCGCCGTGATCGGCGCCGGCACCATGGGCCGTGGCATTGTCATGTGCCTGGCCAACGCCGGCGTGTCAGTGCAATGGGTCGACAACAATCCACAGATGCTTGAGCAGGCGCTGAAGACGGTGGCCGATACCTATGCGCACAACGTGCGTCAGGGGCGGATCGATCAGGCCGAGGCTGATGCGCGAATCGCCCGGGTCAGCGCGGCGGCGGATTATGTGGCGATCCGCAACGTCGACCTGGTGATTGAAGCGGTGTACGAGAACCTCGAGCTCAAGCAGAAGATCTTCCGTGAGCTCGATGGCGTGCTGAAGCCAGAGGCGCTGCTGGCGAGCAATACTTCGGCGCTGGACATCGACGCCATTGCCGCCGCGACACGGCGGCCGACTCAAGTGCTGGGCCTGCATTTCTTCAGCCCGGCGCACATCATGAAACTGCTGGAAATAGTCCGTGGCGCGCAGACCTCACCGGCTGTGCTTGAAGCCGCTCTGGAGCTGGGCAAGCGCATGGGCAAGGTCAGTGTGGTGTCGGGCAACTGCCACGGTTTTATCGGCAACCGCATGCTCCATCCATACGTGCTCGAAGCGCGCAAGATGTTGCTCGAAGGGGCGTATCCACATCAGATCGATGCGGCGTTGCAGAGTTTCGGTTTCGCCATGGGGCCGTTTCGCATGTACGACGTGGTCGGCATCGATCTTGAGTGGCGTGCCCGCGAGCTGGCCGGCAAAGGGCAGGACGCGCCCGAGGTTCAGGTGGATAACCGCTTGTGTGAACTGGGTCGCTTCGGTCAGAAGTCCGGCAACGGTTACTACCATTACGAACCAGGCAGTCGTCAGGCCGAGCATGACCCTGAAGTGGACGCACTGGTGTTGAGCGTCAGCGAAGGTCTGGGATTTCATCGCCGTGAGATTGGGTCCGAGGAGATCCTTGAGCGCTGTCTGCTGGCGTTGGTCAACGAGGGCGCGAAGATCCTGCAGGAAGGGATTGCCGAGTCGGCGCATGACATCGATCAGGTTTACCTGAACGGCTATGGCTTCCCGGCGGAGAGGGGTGGGCCGATGGCCTGGGCGGACGATCAGGGGCTGGCAGATATTCACAAGCGGCTGCTGGCGCTGGAAACGCGGCAGGGAGATCAGTGGCGACCGGCACAATTGATTGGCGAGCTGGCGGCGCGAGGAAAGGGTTTTTACCTTTAGACTGAGCCGATCACTCAAGGAATCGACACTGATGTCCAACCCGATGCCGCAACGCGCCGATTACCCGCATTTCCAGCCGATCACCACGCGCTGGCACGACAACGATGCCTATGGCCACGTCAACAACGTCACCTACTACAGCTTTTTCGATACGGCCGTGAACACCTACCTGATTCAGGTCGGTGGGCTGGATATTCACGATGGCGAGGTGGTGGGGTTTGTGGTGAGTTCGTCTTGCGATTACTTCGCCTCGATTGCGTTCCCGGACTTGATCGAAGTCGGCTTGCGGGTCGGCAAACTGGGCAACAGTTCAGTGCAATACGAGCTGGCCGTGTTCAAGACTGGCGAGCATGAAGCCTGTGCGGCGGGGCGTTTCGTGCATGTGTTCGTTGATCGTGCATCGAACCAGCCGGTGGCGATCCCTGCGGGTTTGCGCGGAGCGCTGGAACGGCTGGCGATCTGACAGGCAAAAAAAATCGCAGCTCGGGGGAGCTGCGATTTGGCTGTACCGGCAACGAGGTCAGGCCTCAGTCGCGGTAGTAGCGGTGATGCTTGCGATGGCCGTACGCGTGGCCACGACCACGGTGATCGTCGCGGTAGTAGCGACCACGGTCACGGCCGCGATCGTAATAGCGGTCTTCGCGATTGCTCTCGTTGCCCATGTAGTTACCCAGCGCGCCACCGGCGCCGCCACCTGCTGCGGCGCCGATCAGGCTGCCGGTGGTGCCGCCCATGCTGCGGCCGACCACGTTACCGCCGGCTGCGCCCAATGCACCGCCAATGGCGGCTTCGCCACGGCTGTGTTTGTTGGCGCCCACCGCGCTACCACCCGCGCCACCCAGGGCCGCGCCAATGGTTGAACCTGTGCTGCCGCCTAAAGACTGACCGACGACCGAGCCAAGAACCCCGCCCAATGCGCCGCCCACACCTGCTTCGGTGGTGCCTCCGGCAGAAGCGAAGCCACTGACCAGGCCAAGGGACAACAAGAGAATCTGGGAGAACTTCATAGAGGAGCCTCAAAGGGATGACGGCGCGATCCTGAGGCTCTGCAATGGACGTGACAATCGAAATCCGACGAATAGCACCACCTGTATACAATTCTGCAAGCTACTGATTTTTGGGTGGAACTTAACCGTTTTTCGCCGGTCTTTAACTACTTCGGACAGGCCGCTTTGATCACAAAGCGGCCTTTTTTGTGGGCGGTTGAAAAGTGTTCGCGCAGGAAAAGATCATTGATTCGGCTGCCGCTTTCGCGAGCGGGCTCGTTCAGGCGCCGTCTCAGGCTGACTTGGCCATGATCAGTCCCGTCTCACTCGCCGCCTCCAACCTGATTGCGATGAACTTCGACGTCGGCGTATGGCTGCCATCGCCGGTGCTTTCCAGCGGCACCAACGGGTTCACTTCAGGGTAATAAGCCGCCGCTTGCCCCGCCGGTATATCGAACGCCAGCAGCGTGAAGCCCTTCACCCGACGCTCGCGGCCATCATCCCACAACGACACGATGTCAGCCTTCTGCCCGGGCTTGAAGCCCAGGCGAATGATGTCCGCCTCGTTGGCAAACAACACGTCACGCTGTCCCTTCACGCCACGATAACGGTCGTCGAGACCATAAATCGTGGTGTTGTACTGATCGTGAGAGCGCATCGATTGCAGGATCAGGTCCGGCAGTTTGCCGGTGGCGCGGGTGCGTTCGTGAATCAGGTCCTTGGGCAGCAGGTTCGGCTTGAAGTTGGCCCGGCCCGATGTGGTGTTCCACTTGCGCGCGCCGGCGCTGTTGCCGAGGTAGAAACCGCCCGGGTTCTTCACCTTCTCGTTGAAGTCCTTGAAGCCCGGAATGGTGTCGGCGATCAGTTCGCGAATGCGCCGGTAGTCGGCCACCAGCCAGTTCCAGTCCACCGGTTTGCTGCCCAGGGTTGCGGCGGCGATGCCGGCGATGATCGACGGCTCCGAGCGCATCTGGTTCGACAGCGGCTGCAGCTGACCATTGGAGGCGTGCACCATGCTGAACGAGTCTTCCACGGTGACGGCTTGCGGGCCCTCGGTCTGGATGTCGATGTCGGTACGGCCCAGGCACGGCAGGATCAATGCGTCCTTGCCGTGGGCGAGGTGGCTGCGGTTGAGCTTGGTGCTGATCTGCACGGTCAGGTCGCAGTTGCTCAGGGCCTGGAAGGTGCGCGGGCTGTCCGGCGTGGCCTGGGCGAAGTTGCCGCCCAGGCCGATGAACACCTTGGCGCGACCTTCGGCCATCGCGTGAATCGCCTCGACCACGTTGTGCCCGTTGTGGCGTGGCACCTTGAACTGGAAGCGACGCTCCAGGGAGTCGAGGAACGCCACCGGCGGACGCTCGTTGATGCCCATGGTGCGGTCGCCCTGCACGTTACTGTGACCGCGCACCGGGCACAGACCGGCGCCGGGCTTGCCGATGTTGCCGCGCAGCAGCATCAGGTTGGCGATTTCCTGGATGGTCGGCACTGAATGGCGGTGCTGGGTGATGCCCATCGCCCAGCACATGATCACGTTCTTGCCTTTGGCGTACATGCGCGCCGCTTGCTCGATCTCGACCAAGGTCAGGCCGGACTGCGAGACGATCTGCTCCCACGGCGTGTCATCGACGACGCCCAGGTATTCCAGCACGTTGACGCTGTGTTCATTCAGGAAATCGTGATCGAACACTGCCGGTGCGCCGGCCTTCTGCGCATCGCGTTCCCATTGCAGCAGGAATTTGGCCATGCCGCGCAACACCGCCATGTCGCCGCCCAGTGCCGGGCGGAAATACGCGGTGTTGGTCGGTTTGTCGCCATTGGTGAGCATTTCGATCGGGTGCTGCGGGTGCTGGAAGCGTTCCAGGCCGCGCTCTTTCAGCGGGTTGATGCACACCACCTGAGCACCGCGTTTCACCGCTTCACGCAGCGGCTCAAGCATGCGCGGGTGGTTGGTGCCGGGGTTCTGGCCCCAGACGAAAATTGCATCGGCGTGTTCGAAGTCGTCGAAGGTCACGGTGCCTTTGCCGACACCGACACTTTGCGCCAACGCAACACCGCTGGCCTCGTGGCACATGTTCGAGCAGTCGGGGAAGTTGTTGGTGCCGAAGGCGCGCACGAACAGTTGATACAGGTACGCCGCTTCGTTGCTGGCGCGGCCCGAGGTGTAGAACTCGGCCTGATCCGGACTCGACAGCGCTTGCAGGTGTTTGCCGATCAGCGCGTAGGCATCGTCCCAGCTGATTGGCTTGTAGCGATCGGTTTCGGCGTCATACACGACCGGCTCGGTCAGGCGACCTTGATACTCGAGCCAGTAGTCGCTCTGTTCCAGCAAAGCGGTGACGCTGTGTTTGGCGAAGAATTTGCCGTCCACCCGACGTTTGGTCGCTTCCCAGTTCACCGCTTTGGCGCCGTTCTCGCAGAACTTGACCATGCCGCTTTCCGGGGAGTCGCCCCAGGCGCAGCCCGGGCAGTCGAAGCCGCCGTTCTGGTTGGTCTTGAGCATCATGCGCAGGTTCTTCAGCGCATTGTCGCTGGTCAGCCAGGCCTGGGCCACGCTGATCAGTGCGCCCCAGCCGCCGGCAGCGCCCTTGTAAGGCTTGTAGCGCGGGACGGGTTTCTGGTCGGCTTGATGGTGTTGGCTCACGAGTGTTTCTCCATTTCTGGGCTATACACCCGCGGCGCGTTCTTCTGCGGCAGGTGGATGAGATTGAGGTGGTGGCGCCGGGCCCATTGCACGGCGAGGCCGGTGGGCGCGGACAGACTGACGAGGGTCTGGATGCCGGCACGCAAGACTTTCTGGATCAATTCGAGGCTGCAGCGGCTGGTGACGATCGCCAGGCCGCCGGTTGTGGATATCTTTTGTCGGATCAGGCCGCCGATCAGTTTGTCGAGAGCGTTGTGCCGGCCGATGTCTTCACGACCCAGCAGCAATTCGCCGCTGGCATTCATGAACACCGCCGCGTGCACCGCGCCGCAATGTTGGCCCAATGGCTGGAAGGCGCCGATGCGTTGGCGCAGACCGTCGAGCCATTCGGCGGGCGGCAACGGTGCGCCGGGCAAAACCTTGAGATCAGGCAACGCCTGCTCCACTGCTTCGACGCCGCACAACCCGCAACCGCTGGTGCCGGCCAGTTGCCGACGCTGCTGCTTGAGGTTCCAGAAGGCGCGGTTGGCGATGGTCACTTGCGCGTATTGCGCCGAGCCCGCACCGGTCAGTTGCAGGTCGTAGATGTCCGAGGCGTCTTCGATGATGCCGCTGCCGAGGCTGAAGCCGACGATGAAGTCTTCAAGGTCGGTCGGGGTGACCAGCATCACCGCCTGGCTGATGCCGTTGTAGGCAATCGCCAGTGCGACTTCTTCGGCCAGCGCGGTGCTGGCCGACTCCGCCAGGGGCAGGTCGCTGTAGCTGTAGGTCTGACTGGCGGCGGGCGCGGGCGTTTCGAGAGCAGGCGCCGCGCAGGCCGGGCGCTTGGCGTTCATGGCATCACCGAGGGATTGATCAACGTTAAGACTAGGCGCGGCAACTTGTCGCGTCTAATCGCTAGTGTCGATCTATCGATAGATGCCGTCGATCAAGCGGCCGCTGGCGATTTCTGATAAAGCGCGAAACAGGCCTCGGCCAGTGCCGAACGCGGGGCGCCGCGGCGCATGATCAAGCCCAGGCGGGCGAGGGTCTGGGCGTTTTCGATCGGTTGCAGGCGCAGGTGATCGGTGAGGCTTTCGAGGCCGCCGTCCAGCGGCATGATCGCGCAGCAGAATCCGCCGTGCACAGCTTGTAACAATTGATGCACTGCGTCGGTCTGCAACAACGGCTGTGGTGTCAGGCCGCGGCTGTGGAAATTGTGGTCGATGGACTGGCGAAAGTGCATGCCGCTGGTGAGCATGCCCAGCGGCAGTTCGATCAGCGCCTGCCAGCTCAGCGGTGCTTCGCCGAAACTGAAGGAACGCTGATCGTAGAGCAGGCCCATGCGGGTTTCGTCGAACGCCAGGGATTCGAAACGCTCATTGTCGAGACGATCCAGATAGGACACGCCGATGTCGATCCGGTTGTCCGCCAGTTGTTCGAGGATCTGCTCCGAACTCAGCGCCGACAGCTCGAAACGCAGGTCCGGGTGTGCGGCGTGCAGGCGTTGCATCAGCGGCAGCGGGTCGAAACTCGACAGTGGCACGACCCCCAGACGCAAGGTGCCAATCAGGTTGCCGCGACAGGCTGCCGCTTCCGCCTGCAGGCCGTCATAAGCCGCCAGCACCGTGCGCGCCCAGGCCAGCACGCGTTCACCAGGTGCGGTGAAACCTTCGAAGCGCTGGCCGCGATTGACCAGCGGCAGATCGAGTTCTTCTTCGAGGCTGCGCAGGCGCATCGACAAGGTCGGCTGGGTAATGTGGCAGCGGGCGGCGGCCTGGCCGAAGTGGCGGGTTTCGTCGAGGGCGATGAGGAATTTCAGCTGCTTGATGTCCATCTTCGCTCCGGGGCGCTGGCAAGGGTGGGCGATTCTACCGCTTGCGCGAGGGCAGGGTCATTGGTCGGGCCGGAACCGGGCTGGTTCGCGGTGGTCTAGGCTTGGGCGTCTGGAACCTAAATCAAGGAGTGTGCGCTATGAGTCTTTTGGACTTTGTAAAAGAAGCAGGTGAGAAACTGATCGACCTGCTGACCCCCGGCAACGCCAATGCCAGCGAGCAATTGAAGGAACATATCAGCAAGGTCGGGTTGGGTAACCCGAATGTCCACGCCACCGTGGACGGTGACAAGGTGACGGTCACCGGCGAAGTGGCAAGCCAGGAAGAGAAAGAGAAGATTCTGCTGGCCGTCGGCAATATCCAAGGCGTGGGCAGTGTCGATGACCAGATCACGGTCACCGGGCCGGTGGTGGCTGCCGCACGTTTCGTGGTGGTGAAAAAGGGCGACACCCTCAGCGCGATTTCCCTGGCGGTGTATGGCAATGCCAACCAGTACAACAAGATTTTCGAGGCCAACAAGCCAATGCTGTCACACCCGGACAAGATTTATCCGGGGCAGACACTGCGTATTCCTGAGTAACAACACGCCTGCAGGAGCAGCCTTTGGCGGCTCCTGCAGTCTTCAGAGCCCGGCAATCAAATCCCGGTAATCCTCGACCGCCGCAAACTCCCCGGTGTCTTTCGGCCCTTTGCGGCTGTCCGGTTCCCTGACGGCCAACAGATGCGCCACGCCGAAATTCCGCGCACTGCGCAGGATCGGCAAGGTGTCGTCGATGAACAGGCTGCGCGCCGGGTCGAAGTCGATGTCGGCCTGCAAGGCGTCCCAGAATTGCGGGTTCTCCTTGGGAAAACCGTAATCGTGGGAACTGATCAGCCGCTCGAAGTACGGTGCCAGTTCAATTCGTTCCAGTTTCAGCGACAGCGAATCACGGTGCGCATTGGTGATCATCACCACGCGTTTGCCGGCGCGTCTGAGGGCAGCCAGAAACGTGTCGGCGTCGGGACGCAGGGCGATCAAGTGGGCGGTTTCCAGCTTCAGTTCGCGCACCGACAGCTTCAGCTCCGCGCTCCAGAAATCCAGGCAATACCACTGCAATTGACCGGCATGGCGTTCGAACAACGGCTGCAACTCCATCTCCGCCATGGCCCGGCTCACGCCGTGCAGTTCGGCGTAGCGTTGTGGCAAGTGTTCCAGCCAGAAATGGTTGTCGAAGTGCAGATCCAGCAACGTGCCGTCCATGTCCAGCAGAACGGTATCGATGTCGGACCACGGTAATGAAGGCATGGCAACGTCTCGAACGGTAGAAAGATATCCGACGCAAACAATCGGAAAAGCCGCGTTATAGTAGCGCGTTCACGCCAAGGAGCTTTGCATGCGCCAGAAACCAACCGTACTCGCCCGGGAAATCGTCGCCACCAGCCGTCTGTTCTGCGTCGAAGAGCTGAAGCTGCGCTTTTCCAATGGCGTGGAGCGCACCTACGAGCGGCTGGTGGGCAAGGGCGCCGGTTACGGCGCGGTGATGATTGTGGCGATGCTCGATGCGGAGCACGCGGTGCTGGTCGAGGAATACTGCGGCGGCACCGACGAGTACGAACTGTCACTGCCCAAAGGGTTGATCGAACCGGGCGAGGACGTGCTGGCGGCGGCCGAGCGCGAGCTCAAGGAAGAGGCGGGCTACGGTGCCCGGCAACTGGAACACCTGACCGAGCTGTCGTTGTCCCCCGGTTACATGAGCCAGAAAATCCAGGTGGTGCTTGCCAGCAATCTGTATGAAGAGCGCCTGGAAGGCGACGAGCCGGAGCCGATGCGGGTGGACAAGATCAACCTGCGGGACCTTTCTTCATTGGCGCAAAATCCGCAATTTTCCGAAGGTCGGGCCTTGGCGGCGTTGTACCTGGCCCGCGATCTGCTGACCCAGCGCGGCTTTTTTCAGTCATGAGTGAGATGTCTATGAGTTTTCCCCATCCGTTGATGGCGCCGGTGGTTGAACTGGCGTTGCGGGCCGGCGAGGCGATTCTGCCGTTCTGGCGTGCCGATGTGGCGGTGACCGCCAAGTCTGATGATTCGCCGGTGACTGCTGCGGATATCGCCGCGCACGAGGTGATCGTGGCTGGCCTGACCGCCCTGGATCCGAGCATCCCGGTGTTGTCCGAAGAAGACGCCAGCATCCCGCAGAGCGTGCGCGCCGGCTGGCAGCGCTGGTGGCTGGTGGATCCGCTGGATGGCACCAAGGAATTCATCAGCGGCAGCGAAGAATTCACCGTCAACATTGCCTTGATCGAAAATGGCCGGGTAGTTTTTGGCGTGGTGTCGATGCCGACCAATGGGCGTTTCTACGTCGGTGGTGCGGGGCTGGGTGCCTGGCGTGGCGATAAGGGCGGTACGCCAGTGGCGATTCAGGTGCGTGACGTGCCGGGGCCTGGCGAAGCCTTCACCGTGGTCGCCAGCCGTCGCCATTCGAGTCCGGAGCAGGAGCGGCTGCTGTCTGGTTTGAGTGCAAGCCTGGGCGAATTGCAACTGGCCAATATCGGCAGTTCGCTGAAATTCTGTCTGCTGGCCGAAGGCGCAGCGGATTGCTATCCGCGGCTTGCGCCGACATCCCAGTGGGACACGGCGGCGGCGCAAGGCGTGCTGGAAGGCGCAGGTGGCGAGGTGCTGAGTTTGAACGGAGAAGCGTTCTGCTACCCGGCGCGGGAAACACTGCTGAACGAGTTCTTCCTGGCGCTGCCGGCAAAAGCCGCGTGGCGCACGAAGCTGCTGGAACTGGCCCGTTCGTAAGCGCACTTCCACACCTCAGCGGTGCAGGACGTACTGCCCGCTGAAGGTCACCGCATCCTCATCGCTACCCGCATTGACGACTCGCGTTTGCAGTGTCAATCGCGCCCGCCCGTAGCGCTGATACATCGTCAGAAACTTCTTCCACACGGCCGCATTCGGCGCTGCGCAGATGGCGTTGGCATCGCCGGTAACCGGCAGCGGATAACTGATCTGTCCTTCCTGGATCACGATGTGTCCGTCGGTGATGCCTTCTTCCTTCAAGCGCAGATGCAGCCAGCCCCAGCCGGCCAGCACTGCGCCGCAATACAGACTGCCGCCGAACATGGTGCTCTTGTGATTGACGTTGGCTTCCAGTGGCAGGTGCAGACGCAACTCACCCTCGTGCCAGTCAAGCACTTTGAGGCCCATGTCCCGGGTCAGCGGAATGTCGTGATGGAGGACGGATTCCAGATAGCGACTGTCACGATTCATTCGGATTCGTCTCCATGGCTGCTGCTGTCGGCGAAGTTCAGCCCGTGCTTGCGCAGTTTGTCGTGCAGGGTCTTGCGCGGAATACCCAGCGCTTCGGCGAGACTGCGCACCGAGCTGTGCGAACGGGCCAGTTCGGCGGCGATCAGCGACTTTTCGAAATTTTCCACCTGTTCACTCAGGCCTCCACTCGTGACCTCGATGGTGCCACTGCTGCCGTCGGTCTGAGTATTGTCCAGCGCCAGTTCCAGGCCGAGGGCGAAACGTTCCGCCGCGTTCTGCAATTCGCGCACATTGCCCGGCCATGAGTGACGCAGCAGCAACGCCCGTTGTGCCGGTTGCAGTTCATGAGGTGGCAGACCGTGGCGGGCGCTGGCTTCATCGGCGTAGTGCTGGAAGAGCACCAGCGCGTCTTCGCCCCGCTCACGCAGTGGCGGAATGCGCAGCGGCGCCACGTTGAGGCGGTAATACAAGTCCGCCCGGAACCGTCCTTGATCGGCGGCCTGGCGCAGGTCTTCCTTGGTCGCGGCGATGACGCGGATATCCAGCGGGATCAACTGATTGCCGCCCAGCCGTTCGACCACTCGTTCCTGCAGCATGCGCAGCAGTTTGACCTGCACGTCCATGCTCATGCTCTCGATTTCATCGAGAAACAACGTGCCGCCATTGGCGAATTCGAATTTACCGATCCGGCGTTTTTGCGCACCGGTGAATGCACCGGGCTCGTGGCCGAACAGTTCGCTTTCCACGACCGACTCGGCCAGTGCCCCGGCGTTGATCGCCACGAACGGGCCGTTGCGCCGGCTCGACAGGTCGTGCAGTGCGCGGGCGACGACTTCTTTGCCGGCACCGGTTTCGCCGAGGATCAGGACATCAGCCTTGGTCGCGGCCAGTGCGCCGATCTGCTCGCGCAGACGCGCCATCGGGGCGGACTGGCCGACCAGTCGCGCGCTCAGCTCGTTGCGGTCGCTGAGGGCCATGCGCAGGCTGCGGTTGTCCAGCACCAGGCGCCGCAGGGCCAGTGCGCGGCGCACGCTGTCGAGCAGGGCGTCGCTGGCAAACGGCTTTTCGAGGAAGTCGTAGGCACCGGCGCGCATGGCCTGCACGGCCAGCGGCACGTCGCCGTGGCCGGTGATCAGCAGCACGGGCAGCTCAGGGTCCTGGGCGTGCAGTTCGCTCAATAATTCAAGACCGTCCATGCCGGGCATGCGGATGTCGCTGACCACCACGCCAGGCCAGTCACGCTCCAGTTGGGCGGCCAGGCCCTTGGCTTCGGACAGCGGAAGGATTTTCAGGCCGGCCAGATCCAGCGTCTGGCCCAGGGCCTGACGCAGGTGCGGATCGTCGTCGATCAGCACCACCTGAATGCGGTTGTCGATGGTCATGCACTTCGATCCTCGGACGGTTGCAGGCTGACCCCGGGCGCGCCGGCGCGCAGCCGCAGGGTGATCAAGGCGCCACCTTGCTTGTGGTTGGCGAACGACAGTTCACCGCCGAAGGCGCGCATCAGGGTTTCGCAAATGGCCAAACCCAGACCCAGGCCCTGCGTACGGGTCTTGGTGGTGTAAAACGGTTCGCTGGCGCGGCCCAGGGCTTCCATGCAAAACCCCGGGCCGTTGTCACGAATGTACAGATTGACGCCTTCACCGGTGGATTCGGCACTCAGCCACAATTTGCGCGGCGGGCCTTTCTCGGTCAGGGCATCGAGTGCGTTGGCCAGCAGGTTGCCGAGCACCTGGCGCAGACGGGTTTCCCCGGCCTCGACCCACAAGGTTGCGGCGGGCAGGTCGCGGATCAGCTCGACATCCATACTCCGACGGCGTTTGGCCAGCAGCGCCAACGCATCGTCCAGCGCCGGTTGCAGGGCCACGCTTTCCGGGGCGTGACGATCGCGGCGGGCGAAGGCGCGCAGGTGAGCGATGATCGATGCCATGCGCCCGGTCAGTTCGCTGATCAATTTAAGGTTGCCGCGAGCGTCGTCGGTGCGCTGATGGTCAAGCAGCACCTCGGCGTTTTCCGCGTAACTGCGGATCGCCGCCAGCGGCTGATTGAGCTCGTGACTGATGCTCGCCGACATGGTGCCCAGCGCCGACAGCTTGCCGGCCTGCACCAGATCGTCCTGAGCGCGCACCAGCTCCTGCTGGGCGTGCTCGCGTTCCAGCACTTCCTGTTTCAGGCGCCGATTGAGGCCCTCCAGATCGCTGGTCCGTTCGGCAACCCGACCTTCGAGTTCACGTCGGGCCTTGGCTTCGAAGGCAATCCGTTCCAGATAGTGTCGGCGGCGCTGCATCATCAGCCCGAGCAACAGCATGACCACCAACAGCGTGGCGCCGCCAACGGCCACCACGGTCCGCACCGGACGGTCGATCAAGGTGCGCGGAGCAAGAATGCTGACGCTCCAGCCGGTTTCCTCGATCGCCCGGGTCTGGGTCAGCCAGGCTGTCGAGCTGAGATTCAGCGGACGCGGTGAGCGAGTCGGATAGGGCTGAATGGCGGTGATCGCCGAGCGTTCATCGTCATTTAGCGGACGGGTCGAGCGGAATCGCCATTCCGGGCGCGACGTAAGGATGACCACGCCGTTGTGATCGGTCACCAGCAATTGTTCCGGGGTTTTTCCCCACAGGCTTTCGGTGTGGTCGAGATCGACCTTGATTACGAGCACGCCGATGATTTTTTCGCCGTTGCGCACGGCCGCCGCAAAGAAGTAACCACGCTTGGCGGACGTGGTGCCAAGGCCGAAGAAGCGCCCCAGCCGCCCGGCCATCGCTTCGCTGAAGTAAGGCCGGAACGAGAAATTGCGCCCGACGAAACTGTCATGCTTGTCCCAGTTCGAGGCCGCCAGCGTCTTGCCGGTGGTATCCATCAAGTACATGACTTCGGCACCGGTCTGGGCGGCGATGTTCTTCAGCAGGCGATTGGCATTGCCCTGAGTGACACCATCGTCCGGAGCACCGACGACCGCCCGCAGGGCCGGCAGGTCGCCGAGGATCTGTGGCAGCACTTCGTAGCGATGCAGGGTGCCCAGCAGGTTGGCGACGTAGAGGTCGAGTGTCTGGCGGTTCTGCCCGATCAGTTCACTGCGGTAATAGCGCTCGGCCAGATGTTGCAGCGGCCACAGCAGCGGGGCCAGGCACAGGGCCAGCAGGGCGAGGCTGCGCCAGCGAGGTCTGCGGGGAAGGGGTGGAGTCATGATCCTCAAGCGCCTGGGGGAACAGGCGCATTATGCCCGGGCCGGGCTTGATCTGTGCATCCGCTTTTTTTGGATACGCGTGCGTGGAAGATTCACACAGGGAATCAGGAAAAGACTTCGGCGTCCTTGAAAAAAGCTGCGGTCTGGTCCTTGGCAGACAGCGTCGGCGCTTCAGTCAATTGCCAGTCAATGCCAAGGTCCGGATCGTTCCAGCGAATGCTGCGTTCGGCCGCCGGGGTGTAGTAGTCCGTGGTTTTATAGAGGAACTCGGCGTAGTCGCTCAGCACCAGGAAACCATGGGCGAAACCTTCCGGAATCCACAGTTGGCGGTAATTGTCGGCGGACAGGTGTACAGCCACCCATTTACCGAAGTTCGGCGAGCTGCGGCGAATATCCACCGCCACGTCGAGAACTTCACCTGCGGTGACCCGCACCAGTTTGCCCTGGGTATGTTGCACCTGGTAATGCAAACCGCGCAGTACGCCTTTTTGTGATCGGGAATGGTTGTCCTGGACGAAATGCGGAGTGATACCGGTTGCGTCCTCAAAAGCCTTGGCATTGAAACTTTCGTAAAAGAAACCGCGCTCGTCACCAAATACCTTGGGTTCGATGATCAGAACACCCGGTAGGTCGGTGGTAATTACATTCATGAAAAAATTCCAAGTAAAGGTGGAATGACCGATATTTTTGCGCAAAGTGCCGGAGCGCGCGAGTTCTGATGTTTTTTATAGTCTATCGGGTCGCTACCGGCCATCGGGTAGACCACTACGGTAGTTCTGATCCTTCAGGGTGAGGTGGAGGGGCGTGGAACGCAATCTGAAAAACCTGTGGGAAAAGTCACCTTTAATGATAGTCGTGTGTATCGGCAGTCATTAACCGATCTGAACCGATTTAAGGGGTTGCTTATCGTCTGAAGCAATGGCGATATAAACGCCTTATAAAAATACAGGGGTCGCTTCATGTCGTTCGCCACGCTGATTCACCGCGCCAGTCTGCCCGGCCCGCAGGTCACTGCGGAGCAAGCCTTGCAAGTGTTGGAGCAACATTACGGGTTGGGCGGCACATTACAGGCGCTGGGCAGCCAGCAGGATCTCAACTATCGCGTAGACAGCGAACGCGGGCGATTCGTACTGAAGATCTGTCGCGGCGACTATTCGCTGGTGGAGCTGCAGGCCCAGCATGCCGGCCTGAAGTATCTGGTCGAACATTGCGATGTCCACGTTCCCCGGGTCATCCCGGCCAGTGACGGCCAGGACCTGTTGTCGCTGGAAATCGGTGGAGAAGCGGTGCACGTGCGGCTGCTCGACTACATCGAGGGCCAGTCTCTGACGGCCCTGGATCATCTCGGCCACGAGGTGGTTGCCGGATTCGGTCGACTCTGCGGTGAAATGGATCTGGCCCTGGCCGGGTTCGACCATCCAGGACTTGAACGTACATTGCAGTGGGATGCGCGCCATGCCGGCGCCCTGATCGAGCACCTGCTGCCAGTGATCGAGGACCGGCAACAGCGCGGTCTGATCGCCGATGCCGCCGAGCAGGCTCGACGGCGCCTGCAACCGCTGCTGGACAAATTGCCGGTGCAGGCGATCCACATGGACATCACCGATGACAACGTGGTCTGGCAGCGCGATGCCCGGCGTCACTGGCAAATGCAAGGCGTCATCGATTTCGGTGATCTGGTGCGCACCTGGCGCATCACCGATCTGTCGGTCACCTGCGCCGCGCTGCTGCATCACGCCGGGGGCGATCCGTTCGTGATCCTGCCGGCGGTGCAGGCCTATCACGCAGTCAATCCGTTGCAACACGAAGAATTGCAGGCACTGTGGCCGCTGATCGTGACGCGCGCGGCAGTGCTGGTGCTCAGTGGCGAGCAACAGGTCAGCATCGATCCGGGCAATACCTACAGCCGTGACAATCTTGCGCATGAGTGGGAAATCTTCCGGGTCGCCACTTCGGTGCCTCTGGCGCTGATGGAAGCGGCGATCCTCTCGGCGGTCGGGCAGGCGTTGCCAGCCATCGACAGTGAAGGTTTCGCACCTTTGTTGCCGGAGCTGGTGGGGCGCGAATTCGCGTTGATCGATCTGGGTGTTCTGAGCGCGCACTTCGAGGCGGGCAACTGGGAGCAGCCGGTCATCGATCAACGTCTGTTGAGTGAAGCCGCCGCGATCCATGGTCTGGCTGCCAGTCGATACGGGCAGTACCGTTTGTCCCGCACCCGGCCTGACAGCGCCGGGGAACCTGAGACGTTTCCGCTGCACGTCGAGTTGCGTGTGCCTTGCGGGGCAGCAGTCGAAGCGCCGTTCGCCGGCGTGCTGCATCTGTCGGCTGACGGCGCGCTGCGACTCGACGGCCCGAATCTGAGCGTGCGCCTGTGGGGTGTGACGCCCTCGCTGCACAGCGGCGCGGCGCTGGTCAAAGGACAGGTTCTGGGATCGGTGGACGGTCCGTTGATTGTGCAACTGGTCCGCGATGCGCATCTGGAGGCGCCGCTGTTCTGTACGCCGACCCGTGCTCCGGCGTGGCAGGTACTGTCGCCATCGCCGGCAGCGCTGCTGGGCCTGGCCTGCGACGCCGAGCCCGAGCTGGATGCGAAAGCCCTGCTTGCCCGTCGTGACGCCAGTTTCGCCCGCACTCAAAAACATTATTACGTCGACCCGCCGCGTATCGAACGCGGCTGGCGCAATCACCTGATCGACATGCAAGGCCGTTCCTACCTCGACATGCTCAATAACGTCGCGGTGCTCGGGCACGGTCATCCACGCATGGCGGCGGTCGCGAGCCGACAGTGGTCGTTGCTCAATACCAATTCGCGGTTCAACTATGCGGCGGTCGCCGAGTTTTCCGAACGTTTGCTGAAACTGGCGCCGGAGGGCATGGACCGGGTGTTCCTGGTCAACAGCGGCAGCGAAGCCAATGATCTGGCGATTCGCCTGGCCTGGGCCTACAGCGGCGGGCGCGACATGCTCAGTGTGCTGGAGGCCTATCACGGCTGGACGGTCGGCGCAGATGCGGTGTCGACCTCGATCGCCGACAACCCGCAGGCTCTGAGCAGTCGTCCGGACTGGGTGCACCCGGTGACCGCGCCGAATATCTATCGGGGCGAATTCCGGGGGCTCGATTCGGCGCCGGACTACGTGCGCAGCGTCGAACACAACCTGGCCAAAATCGACGAGCAGAAACGCCAACTGGCCGGGTTCATCTGCGAGCCGGTCTACGGCAATGCAGGCGGGATCTCGCTGCCACCCGGTTATCTGAAAAAAGTTTATGAATTGGTGCGTGCTCGAGGCGGTGTGTGCATCGCCGACGAGGTACAGGTCGGTTATGGGCGTATGGGGAATTTCTTCTGGGGCTTCGAAGAGCAAGGCGTGGTGCCGGACATCATCACCATGGCCAAGGGCATGGGTAATGGCCAGCCGCTGGGCGCCGTGATCACCCGGCGGGAAATCGCCGAAGCGCTGGAGGCCGAGGGTTACTTCTTCTCGTCCGCTGGCGGCAGTCCGGTGAGCTGCCAGATCGGCATGGCCGTGCTTGATGTGATGGAAGAGGAAAAACTCTGGGAAAACGCCCAGGTGGTCGGCGGGTACTTCAAGCAGCGGCTGGAGGCATTGATCGATAAACATCCGCTGGTCGGTGCGGTGCATGGCTCGGGGTTCTATCTGGGGGTCGAACTGATCCGCAATCGCCAGACCCTGGAGCCGGCGACCGAAGAAACCACGCTGCTGTGTGATCGCCTGCGGGAGCTGGGGATCTTCATGCAGCCGACCGGCGATGACTTGAACATCCTCAAGATCAAACCGCCGATGGTCACCTCGCGTCAGAGTGTGGATTTCTTTGTCGACATGCTGTCGAAGGTGCTGGAAGAAGGCCTCTGAGACTGTGATAGTCCGATTAATACCGATTTCTATCGGTATTAATCGGTAAAAACAAAACTCGATATTTGTTTTTAGCTTTTAAAGTCGATATTTATCGTTTATAAAGTCGCTATCGTCCGTCGTCCAAACCTGTTCGGCGCGTTGAACAACCTCGACCGTTCCCTGGAGTCCTGATCGACATGACCACCTTGAAAAGTACCCCACGCGCCGATGGCTTCTACATGCCGGCCGAGTGGGCGCCGCAAACCCAGACCTGGATGATCTGGCCCGAGCGTCCGGACAACTGGCGTCTGGGCGGCAAGCCGGCGCAGGTTGCTCATGCTGCCGTGGCCAAGGCCATCGCGCGTTTCGAACCGGTGACCGTGGCGGTGTCCGCCGGCCAGTACGAAAATGCTCGCGCGCGCCTTGATGTGCCGAATATCCGCGTGGTCGAGATGTCCAGCGATGACGCCTGGGTCCGCGACAGCGGCCCGACCTTCGTGATCAACAACAGCGGCGAAGTGCGCGGTGTGAACTGGGACTTCAACGCCTGGGGCGGTTTTGACGGAGGCCTGTATTCGCCGTGGAACCGCGATTCCCAGGTCGGTGGCAAGATCCTCGAGATCGAGCGCAGCCCGCGCTATCGCACCGAAGGCTTTGTGCTCGAAGGCGGCTCGATTCATGTCGACGGTGAAGGCACCCTGATCACCACCGAAGAATGCCTGCTCAACCGCAATCGCAACCCGCACCTGGGTCGTGAAGAAATCGAAGCGGTGCTGCGCGACAACCTGTCCGTGGACAAGATCATCTGGCTGCCGGATGGCCTGTTCAACGACGAAACCGACGGCCATGTGGATAACTTCTGCTGCTACGTGCGTCCGGGCGAAGTGCTGCTGGCGTGGACCGACGATCCGCAGGATCCGAACTACCCGCGCTGCCAGGCTGCGATGAAAGTGCTGGAAAGCAGCACCGACGCCAAGGGGCGCCCGTTCACGGTGCACAAGATGCCGATTCCGGGGCCGCTGTTTGCCACCGAAGAGGAATGCGCAGGCGTGGACCCGGTGGATGGCACTCAGGAGCGCAACCCGAGCGTGCGTCTGGCCGGTTCCTACGTGAACTTCCTGATCGTCAACGGCGGCATCATCGCGCCGAGTTTCGACGATCCAATGGATGCTCCGGCCCGTGAGATTCTGCAGAACCTGTTCCCGCAACACGAAGTGGTGATGGTGCCGGGTCGCGAACTGTTACTGGGGGGCGGCAATATTCACTGCCTTACCCAACAGCAACCCGCTCCGCACAAAGAGTGAGTGCAGATGTAACAGCTTGAGTTGATTGGAAAATCGACCGGGCAGTCATTTGTTGCCTACGCTTGAAGAGAAACCCGCAGCCCGTCAGGACTGCGGGTTTCTTTATATCCGCCTGTCGGCAGTTTCAACACATTGGCATAGCTCTTGTATCGCTTATGACGCACTAGGGAGGGGGGAGAACTTCAACAGTTCTGTCATAAACCTTGGATAACGTAGCCGCTCACGAACGGGGAGAGAGCGCGGAAATGAACGCCGAAGTGAACGTAATCAGCGAGCGGACGATGCATCCCATGGCTGTAAATAGTGAGTCGCTCCAGATTGTCGCGCACTGGTTGAAGTCCAATGGAACGCGTCAGATCAGGGAACCTGATCCGCGCCGGATGATGATCGAGCGTTACCCCGCTGGCCTGTTCAGCGAGGCCGAACTGGACGCATTGTGGGATGTGATGGAAGGATAAGAAGAACAGACAAGGATTGTAAAAAGCGCTGCCGGGATGGCAGCGCTTTTTTTATGGGCGTGAATCAGAAGCTGTAGGTACCGGTCATGACCAGGCTGCGCGGCGCGCCTGGCTGGATCTGGAAGGCGCTGGTGGCCGACGCGTAATACTCGCGGTCGGTGATGTTGTTCAGCGCTGCGCGCAGGTCCCAGTCCTTGTGGCGGTAACCGACCAGAGCGTCCCAGCGCCCATAGCCCGGCAGCACGGTGGTGTTGGCGTTGTCGGCGTAACGCTGGCCGACCAGGGTCAGGCCGGTTTCGCCGTACCAGCCCATCTCCGGTTTCCAGGTCAGGAACAGGCTGCCGTTGTGCTTGGCGACATTGTTGACGCGTTTGCCTTCCAGGCCGTTGTTGTCCTTCTCGATGGTCGCGTCCTGCACGCCGAAGCCGCCGCGCACGTACCAGTTGCCGACGATCTTGCCGGTACCGGTCAACTCGATCCCCCGCGAACGCTGCAGACCGCTGAGTACAGTCAGGGTCGGGTCGTTCGGATCGGTGGTGCGACGGTTGTAGAGTTCCAGCTCGTAGATGGCGAGGGTGGTGCTCAGGCGATCGTCGAGCCAGTCACTCTTCACTCCAATCTCTTTCTGCTTGGTCAGTTCCGGGCTCAGGTCGTTGGTATTGCCGGCTGCGCCTGGAGTGATACCGATCAGACCGCCGCCCACCGGCGAGAAGGTCTTGGTCCACGAGGCGTAGAACGAGTGGTTCTGCAGCGGCGTCCAGACCACACCGAAACGCGGGCTGGTGCTGTGGCTGTCACGGTCCTCGGAGATGTTGCGCAGTTTGTTGGTCGACTCGATATCGAAGGTGTCATAGCGCAGGCCTGCCAGCAGTTGCCATTGATCGTTCAGGCGCAGTTGGTCCTGAACGTAGATCGCGCGACTTTCGACTTCTGTATGGCTGCTGCTCGACACCTGCATACGGCCGTTGTGGCGCAGATTGCGATCCGGGTTGTACAGGTCCAGCGATGGCACTGCGGAGCTGCCGCGTCCGGAGGTTGCCGCGTTGTACAGCGTCGGGTCGCGGCGCTGGCTGCCGGTTTCGAGGCCGGTCAGCAAGCGGTGTTCGAGGCCGAAGGTGTCGAATCCACCTTCCAGTTCGACGTTGTTGAATACGTTGCGGGTGGTCAGGTCCTGTTGCCAGTGCTGGCGGGTGACCTTGTTGGTCTTCGCATCGAAACCGGTGAGGTAGGTGTTGTCGAAATCGCTGTCGAGCTTGAACACACCGAGGGTGTGGCGCAGTTGCCAGTTGTCGTTGATTTCATAGCTCAGCTTCGAGCGCAGGGACTGTGCCTTGTCATCGATGAAGTCGTGATCGTTGCCGTAGGTCGTGTCTCGGCCAACATCCGCCGGACGTCCACCGACGCCGGGAATGCCGCGATCCGGCGTACGGTTGTAGCGGCTGTATTCGTACTGCACCAGCCAGTTCAGGTCAGGCGTAAGCTGCCAGCTCATCGACGGCGCAAACAGTTTGCGGTTGCCGCTGACACCGTCGCGGAAGCTGTTCTCGTCCATGTTGCCCATGTTCAGGCGCAGGCTGATGTTCTCGCTCGGGTCGGCGCTGAGGTCGGCGTACAGGCTGCGCAGATCTTCGCTGCCGCCCTGGGCCTCGATGGTCGAGCGGCGGCCGGATTCGGGCGCCTTGCTCACACGGTTGACGATCCCGCCCTGGCTGCCACGGCCGTACAGCACGGCGGCCGGCCCCTTGAGCACTTCGACGCGTTCGATGTTGTGCAGATCGCGCTTGTACTGGCTGTCGTCGCGGATGCCGTCCAGATAGAAGTCGTTGCTGGCGTCGAAACCCCGGATGCGCAGGCTGTCGAAGCGCGTATCGCCTGCGCCGCTGACGTTGGGAATCCCGCTCAGGGCGTCTTCGATGTCATTGATGCCGTAATCCGCGACGTTGGCAGTCTTGATCGAATCGATCGCCTGCGGCACGTAGCGCACGGGGGTGGACGTACGGGTTGCGGTGTTGCTGACCTTTACGCGCGGGTCGTCGGCCTGCGCTTCAGCGCTGATCGAAGTGGCGGGAAGTTCGGTCGCGGAGTAAGCGAAACCGGAGGACAAAACGGCAGAAAGCCCAAGCGTGACGGGCGTAAGACGGAACGGGGCAGGCATTGAAAAGCGCATCCGAAAGGGTGAAAGAATTCAAACGCGCGGATGGTAATGCTTTGCATTTGCTTCCGTTAATTATTCCTGAAAGGTTCCTTGGTTTGATTGTGTCAATTTATTTCATGTTTGTGTCGGAGCGGACAATGAGCGCATTTGACCGATTGCCGAAACAGACTGAAAGCCATTCCGGCGTTTTTCCGCAACGACCCATGGACTAATGTGCCGGCATCATTTTTCCCATCTTCCAGCCGGAGCTTTTCGATGACTCTTCATTACATCTACGACCCGCTGTGTGGCTGGTGCTACGGCGCCAAGCCGCTGGTACAGGCCGCACAGCAAGTTCTGCCGGTGATCGCCCATGCTGGCGGCATGATGACCGGTGCCAACCGTCAGAGCGTTTCACCGCAACTGCGCAATTACGTGATACCTCACGACCGACGCATTGCCGAATACACCGGACAGCCGTTTGGCGAAGCCTATTTCGAAGGTCTGTTGCGTGATCACACGGCGGTATTTGATTCCACGCCACCGATTGCCGCTGTCATGGCAGCAGAACGCCTCGATGGGCGTGGCCTGGAACTGCTGGGTCGTTTGCAAACCGCACACTATGTAGAAGGCCGGCGGATTGCCGATGAGGTCGTGCTCGTGGAGTGCGCGGTAGAGATGGGCTACGAGGCGGACACTTTCCTCAAAAACCTCAAGGCCACTGATACCGATCAACACATAAAGAACAGCCGCGCATTGTTGGCGAAACTCGGTGGTCAAGGCTTTCCAACCTTTGCACTGGAACAGGACGGTCAGTTCACTCTGATCGATATCGGCCCGTGGCTCGGCAAACCGCAGGCCTTTGCACAGTGGTTGAGCGAGTCCGTTCCGTCGGCACCCGTGGTGCAAGCCTTGCCGGTCTGTGGCCTCGATGGTTGTGCGTGAGCGGACATCAAAAAACCTGATTACTGGCAATTCCCAGCACGCAGCCATCGTAAAATTTACTTTTATTAGACGATTTTTGCCTATTTAAAGACGATTCTTGAAATTGACACATTGTTCAGGGCGCGGCTACGATTCGGCCCAACGCCTGTGGCTAACCGCCATGACTCAAAATCAGGAGCAGGCCCGCCATGACATTGTCTTGAGCGGGTCTTTTTGTTTCGGGGTGAATAAAAGAGTGCAATAAGCGCCGTTTCAGCCGTTCGACACAGCGCGTTTCAACCCGCAATAAGGAAAACAAGATGTTGAACAAGCGAATCAGTTTGATCGCACTGGGGATGTTGAGTGCCACTTCGGCCATGGCTAACGACCAGGCCGAGTCCAAGGGTTTTGTTGAAGACAGCAGCCTCAAAGTGCTGCTGCGCAATGCCTACATCAATCGTGACTACAAAGACGGCAACCAGGACAAAGCGGAATGGGGCCAAGCGGCCATCGGTACGTTCTCGTCCGGTTTCACCCAGGGCACCGTCGGTGTCGGTGTGGATGCCTTCGGTCTGTACGCACTGCGCCTGGATGGCGGCAAGGGCCGCAGCGGTGCGGGCGGTATCGACTTCTTCAAGCGCGGTGACAGCGGTAACGCTGCCGACGACCTGTCGAAGGGCGGTGCAGCCGTCAAATTCCGTATCTCCAACACCGTACTGACCTACGGCGACCAGATGCCGGCCCTGCCGGTGCTGAGTTACGACAACGTGCGCCTGCTGCCGGAAAGCTACACCGGTACCTTGATCACCTCCAAAGAGATCAAAGGTCTGCAACTGGATGCCGGTCGTTTCACCGCCGAATCGCGGAAAAGCGCTGAAGGCCGTGACAGCGGTGGTCTGAAGTCGATCAACGTGTTGGGCGGCAGCTACCAGTTCACCGAACAGTTCAAGGCTGCGCTGTACGCTTCCGACGTCGAAGACGTGCTGAAGAAGCAATACGTGAACGCCAACTACGTGTTCCCGATCGACAAGGATCAGTCCCTGACCCTGGACTTCAATGGTTACCGCACCAAGCTGGACAACTCCTATGTCCGCGAAAACGGCGTAACCGGCGACGACAACAAGATCTGGAGCCTGGCAGCCACTTTCGCCACCGGCCCGCACTCGTTCACCGTGGCGCACCAGCGCTCCACCGGCGACAGCAACCTGGGTTACGCCTATGGCGGCTACCAGAAAGGCCAAGGTCGCGTGGGTGACGGTGGCAACACCATCTACCTGGCCAACTCCTACTGGTCGGACTTCAACGCTGAAGACGAGCGCAGCTGGCAACTGGGCTACGGCCTGGACTTCGGCGCATTCGGTGTTCCGGGTCTGAGCTACAACTTCGCTTACGTGCGTGGCGACAACATCACCACATCCACCAGCGAAGGCGGCACCGAGCGCGAAATCTTCAACCAGTTCAAGTACGTCGTGCAGAGTGGCCCGGCCAAGGACCTGAGCGTGAAAGTGCGTAGCTCGATCCTGCGTGTTTCGCAGAAATCCAGCGAATACAACGTCAGCGGCAACGAGTTGCGTGTGTTCGTGGATTACCCGATCAACATCTTCTGATGATCGATTGAAGCCGCGAAGCGCGTCAGAAAAACCCCGACTGGTTCGGGGTTTTTTTTGACGTTTTTTGCGAAAACAGCATAAAAACCCGTGTTTTTGTCATTTGAAATGCACTTTCAAGGCGTTTCAAATCGCGTTTCAAACAGCGCTTTAAATGCCTGAAATTCTTTCTCATGGACGCAAATTCTCCACCTAATAGATTAGGCCGTTCAATGCAGCGGAGAATTGGGTAATGATCGTTTTAACCAGAGAAGTGGGCGAATCGCTACGGCGCGACAAATACGCCAATGTGCAGGGTGCTGACTTCAATCTCTACGGTCATTTCGCCGACTTTGTCAGACTGACCAAAAGTTGGGAAAACATGGAGCCTGACAGTTACTACGGTCAGGCCGAAGCCGGCATGCGTTACCGTCGTTACAGCGACTTTGAATACAACCCCAAGACGCGCGAGCTGAAGCAGCTGGAACACCGCGCGTACGTGCAGTCCAAGGAGAACAACGCCTACGTGGGCGGCGTTGTGCGGCACTTCCAGGACTTCTCCGACGAAGTGATTACTTCGCCGGTGATGCGCAGCCTGATCGACACCGATTTCGAAGTGTACAAAAGCGTGTTGCCGGAAGAGTTGCACAATGAAATCTGGCAATGCCAGATCCATCAGATCCGCATCGAGATCAAACCCGGCAAACAACTGGAAATCACGCCGGAAGGCATCCACTGCGACGGTTACCCGTTCAGCGGTGTGCACTTCTGGGGTCGCAACAATGTCGAGGGGGCCGAAAGCCGCCTGTACGACATTCACGAGCAGCAACTGGCGTCGACCACCTACCAGGAAATTCTCGACACCACTTACTTCCTCGACCGCGACATGCGCCACTACGTCACGCCGGCGCGCAACACCCACTCCCATGCCATGGCGTACCGGCAGATTCTGGCGATTTCCTTCTCGCGGCCCGGGACCGCTTTCGACATTGTTCGCTAATCAGATCACCCCAATCGACGGCGTCGAGTGCTCGACGCCGGTGGTGCTGCGGCGTGCGACGGCCAAGGACGCGCAGCGCATGGAGCGTTTCTTCCGCCAGTTCGACGAAGTGTCGTTCTGTGAATGGCAGGACGCCAAATGCCTGCGCGGCGTGCTGATCCAGAAAACCACCACGGCCTATCTCGCCTTCGACGTCGAAGGCGAGATCGTCGGTGCGGTGCTGGGCGGCATGCTCGGCAGTCGCGGCACGATCAACCATCTGGCTGTCAGCGCGCGCTATCGCAGCCAGGGTGTGGGGCAGCGGCTGGTGGAAGCGGCGTCAGCCGACATGAAACGGGTCGGTGTGCTGCGGATGTTTCTGTTCGTTGACGATGCTAACCTCGCGGGCAAGCGTTTCTGGACGGCCCAGGGTTTTTGCGAGCCTCACGGCGAACGGACATTTGAGAGGGATCTATGAATGAAACATCCGGCAGTGCGCCGCTGATGGTCGACCGTCAGCCATCGCGCACCTTTGCCGAAGCCAGCCCGGTGGTGGCCGGCTACTTCACCGTGTCGTTCGTCTTCGGGCTGATGGCGGTCAACGCCGGGCTGCCGCTGTGGCTGCCGGTGGCCATGTGTCTGTTCGTGTATGCCGGGGCTTCGCAATTCGCGGCGCTGGCGCTGATCAGCAGCGGTGCGTCGCTGACCACCATCGTGCTGACCACATTTCTGATCAATGCGCGGCACATGCTGATGTCGGTCTACATGGCGAAGGCCCTGCGGGCGCTGGGTCTGAGCCGCATGGAGCGCTGGTGCTATGCCGGCGGGCTCACCGATGAGTCGTTCGCCTTTCACAGCGTCAAGCTGGGCACCGGGGCGCCGGTGAACATCCGTTATCTGATCGGCTTCAACCTGTTCTGCCACACCTCGTGGGTGATCGGCGGATTGCTCGGGGCCCTGTGTGCGCAATACGCTTCGCACCTGATCAAATACCAGCTCGACTACGCGCTGACCGCAATGATGCTCTACGTGCTGGTCTCGCTGTGCAACACCCGCAACAAACTCATCGCCGCTATGGCCGCAGTCGTCTGCATGGGCGCACTGAGTCTGGTGGGCAGCTCGCCGTTCAACGTTTTCATCGCCACGTTTGTGGGCTGTGGAGTGGGTGTATGCCTGACCAAACGTTCCTGATCCTGGTGGTCGCGCTGATGATGGCCGTGACCTTCCTGCCACGGGCCTTGCCGCTGCAGGTCAACACCGAGCACTGGCCGCCCTTCGTCGCCCGGGCGCTGGAATACCTGCCGGTGGCGATCGTCGCTGCGATCAGCCTGACCCCCTTGTTGATCAAGGAACAGCACATACAGCTCGATCGCCCGGAATTCTATGCAGCGATTCCGACGCTGTTATGTGCGTATTTCAGCAAAAACCTCTTTCTCAGTGTGGCGGTTGGGACGGCTGCGTACATTGCGCTCGGCTCGTTCATGTAACGGCAGGTCGACCACGTCGTTCAACGCCTGGCCGGACAGATCCGGGTTGTTCACCGCCAGGCGCACTTCGAGGAAATCCTCGAATCCGGGGAAAATCGTCAGGCCGTTCTTCTGTGCGGCCTCGCGGGAGACCATGCCGACCGCGTCCATCTGCGTGATGAGTGACAGGGTCAGCGTTTCGCTGCAGGAGTAAATCGTCCGCCGGCTGTTCTCGAAATTGCCCAGCCCGGCGTCGAGAAAACGCAAAAAGCTGTGGGAATACGGGCAATCTTCTGCAGGACGCACCTGAAACTTGTTGCCGAGCAACGTCAGCGGATCGTTCTCCTGACCGCAATGAGCGCCGACCACCTGTACCTGCACTTCCGGCAGGACAATGCTCGGCAACCCCGGACGCTGCGGGCCGATCAGCACCGCCAGGTCGAAGTCCTCGTTCTTCAGCTTGCTGAGATTTTCCATCGACTCGGCGTAGCTGAATTCCATCTGGTAGTCGGGGAACACATCGATCAAGCGCCCGATCAATCGTCGGTTGAAGTCCGGGTCCAGCGTGGTGTTCAACGCCACTTTCAACGTGCGCTGTCCCGGCACCTTCAGCGCCTCGACTTTCTCTTCCATCTGCCGCGTGGCAATCAGCACTCTGTCCATATAAGGCGTCAGCTCTGTGCCTTGCGGCGTCAGCGTCAGCCCCTTGTTGGAACGGCGAAACAAGCGGAAACCGAACTGTTCTTCGACCTTGTTCAACTGCGCGGCCAGGGCCTGCACAGTCAGGCACGAATGCTCGGCTGCGGCCGACAAGGAGCCGGTCTGCACGATGCGCATGAGGTTGCGTAAGGTTCTGCTATCCATGGGTAATGCCCTCTGAAGTGGGCTGGGTATTGTTGTGTACGTGGCAGCCTGAACGGCGCCATTTGCCGGCTATATTCCTGTACCTGAGCATAGTTGTCGCGCAATTAGTAGCGAATCGATGTCCCTGCCGATGGCTGGAGGCTGACACAGGATCGGGGTTTTTGGTGACGTGGGGGTGATTGGGGTCAAAAAAAGTGCACGGTTTGGGTGCGTCTGGGCAGATTCATCAAGAGAAACGACTGACAGGGTTCACACGTTATGCCTGCACGATGAGCAGATACATCTCAGGGGAATTGGCGATTGGGCTGATAGCAGACCGGTGTCAAAGCGGATGAAATAGTAGTGAGTTACGACGGTGGAGACCCGTGTATCAACTTCACATTGACCCAAAACGAATCCCCTGACCACAATGTAGAGGTAGCGCCGATGTAGCTACAAAATCACCATGAGGTAATTGAAATGGGTGCACTACTGAAAACCACCGATGTGCGTTGCCGCATTGATGAGGATTTGAAGGCGCGTGCCACTGAGGTTTTGAACGCTTGCGGGCTCAGTATTAGTGATGCCATGCGTCTGTTTCTTCGTCAGGTCGTGGCGACCCAAGGCTTGCCCTTTGAGGTGCGCGTCCCTTCAGAGAAGACCGCCCGCGCGATGATGGAAGCACGAGATATTCGCCAGCGTTTCGACTCGATAGATGAGATGCTGAGGGCTGCCGATGGCGAAACCGGAGAAAAGACAAAAACGCGCTGAGCGGCCTAAGCAGGCTTCACAAACGTCCGAGTTCAAGAAGTCCTGGGATCGTTACGAGCGTGCCGGGCGTCGAGATATGAATGAAGTTCGTAAGGTGATGGTCATGTTGTTTTTGGGCGAACAGTTGCCTGCGGAGTATGTGGATCATGCTCTAAACGGTGATTGGACTGGATTTCGCGAGTGTCACATCGGCGGTGACTTTTTGATGATTTACGAAAACACACGCCCAGATTTGATCACCTTCGTTGACTTGGGTACTCATTCCGAACTGTTCAAATAGCGCGCACAAAAAAGCCGACATCGCTGTCGGCTTTTTTGTTGAAGTCGCTCGATATTGTGCTCCCTCAAGCAGGGGAGAAGAGGTCGCACCCGAACGCTGATTTTCAGGTCATCAACGGGGTTCCTAACGCCGGCTATCGCCACCTGATGGCAGCCGGTTTCGCGCTCTTGAGGGGATTCTCTGTCACTGAACTTCGGCTTGTCAATTCATTACACCACCTCACAAATGAAGTACCCCACCCCTACTTTTTCCCCTCCCGGCACACGCCTACATTGAGCTCCAACACCTGACCATCATCCCGAGGGCAGGTCACTGGAGTAGTCGTCATGCCATTTGTCAGCGTACGCATCACCCGCGACGGCGTTACCCGCGAGCAGAAAGCTCAGGTGATCGCCGAAATCACTGAAACCCTGGAGCGCGTCCTCAACAAACGCCCGGACCTGACCCACATCGTGATCGAAGAAGTCGACACCGATAACTGGGGCTACGCCGGCATCACCACCACCGAATACCGCCGACAGCTGGCGGAACGGGGCCAGTCATGACCCCGACCGTGACCATCGATTTCGTTTCCGACGTGGTGTGCCCCTGGTGCGCACTCGGGGCGACGGCGCTGGAGCAGGCGATCGGCAATCTGGCCGGCGAGGTTTCGGTGGAGCTGACCTACAAGCCCTTCGAACTCAACCCGGACATGCCCGCCGAAGGTGAACCGGCGGTGCAGCACCTGATGCGCAAATACGGTCGCACCGCCGAAGACGTTGCCGCCGGCAAAAAGATGCAAATCGAGCGCGGCAAGGCCATCGGTTTCGAGTTCGACCTGGAGAAACGCACGCACTTTCACAACACCTTCGATGCCCATCGATTGCTGATGTGGGCAGCGCAGGAAGGGCGGCAAGTCGTGCTGAAAAAGATCCTGCTGCGCGCTTACTTCCGCGACGGCGACAACCCCAACGATCACCCGACGCTGATCCGTCTGGCGACCGAAGCGGGGCTGGAGGCGGCGAGGGCCCGCAAGGTGCTGGCCAGCGACGAATTCGCCAGTGAAGTGCGGCAACTGCAGGCGTTTTACCGACAGCACGGGATCAACTCGGTGCCCGCGCTGATCCTGAACGGTAAGCATCTGGTCTCCGGTTCGCAATCGGTCGAGTACTACGAACAAATGCTGAAACAACTGGCTAGCGCCTGATTCAACACCCACTTATTGATTGAGGATTTCATCATGAGCAATTCGAAAAAAACCGTCGTCATCACTGGCGCCTCCCAAGGTCTGGGCGAAGGCATGGTCAAGGCCTTCCGTGAATTGGGCTACAACATCGTCGCCACTTCGCGCTCGATCAAACCGTCGAACGATCCGCAGATCCTGACCATCGCCGGCGACATCGGCGACCCGGCCACCGCTCAACGCGTGATCAGCGAAGGCGTGGCCCGCTTCGGCCGCATCGACACCCTGGTCAACAACGCCGGCATCTTCGTCGCCAAACCGTTCACCGCCTACACCCCGGACGACTACGCGGCGGTGCTGTCGGTCAACCTCAACGGCTTCTTCTACATCACCCAACTGGCCATCGCCGAGATGGAAAAACAAGGCAAGGGCCACGTGGTCAATATCACCACCAGCCTGGTCGACCACGCCATCGACGGCGTGCCCTCGGTCCTCGCGTCGCTGACCAAGGGCGGCCTCAACGCCGCCACCAAATCCCTGGCCATCGAATACGCCAAACGCGGAATCCGGGTAAACGCGGTATCGCCGGGCATCATCAAAACGCCGATGCATGGCGCGGAAACCCACGCGGCGCTGGGGGCTCTGCATCCGGTTGGGCACATGGGCGAGATCGACGATATTGCGCAGGCGGTCGTGTATCTCGATAACGCGAACTTTGTAACTGGTGAGATTCTGCATGTGGACGGCGGGCAGAGCGCTGGGCATTGATTGATGCGATAACACAAAGCCCTTTCAGTGATGCGAGGGCTTTTTTGTGGGCGACGGTTTGTGGATCGTCATCGACCAGCGCCTTGCGAAGCTCCCGCGAGTTCAAGGGGAACTCAGTGAGCCTAAGCCTGAGGATATGCTGAGAGTCGTCTATTTTGATTAGAAACAGTTACTCGTGATCGTACGGTCGGGGAAGGACGTTATGGCGCAGTATAAGAACCTGGCTGGAGATTCAGGCGTGATTGCTTATGAACTAGGGCGGGGATCAATCACGATTCAATTCGCAAAGGGTGCTTACAGAACTTATCTTTATGATTCGCTCAAGCCCGGCGCTGTGATTGTGGCAGAGCTAATACGTTTGGCTGTGGCAGGGCAAGGTTTAAACAGTTACATCAACCGTTACGTGAAGAAGAATTACGCCAGCAGATGGTAAACGGTTAAACACAGGCCGTCATAATGCCGAGAAACAACAAAGCCCCTGCATTTCTGCAGGGGCTTTGTTTTGTATGGTGCCGGCACCAGGAATCGAACCCGGGACCTACTGATTACAAGTCAGTTGCTCTACCATCTGAGCTATACCGGCGTGTGGGCGACGATTATAGCGACTCGGGTGCTTCTGTAAACCCCTGAATTCAGACTATTTTTGCGTCCTCTGCGAATCACGCCCGGCGCAGGACGTTGCGCAGTTTTTGTACAGCGCGCCAGGTGCGGCTGTTTTGCATGGCGCGCAGTTCGGCTTCGGCGTGTTCGGCGCGTTGCAGGGCGGTTTCCAGGGCCGGGTTTACCGGGTGGGCGAGGTTGTGGCCTTTGCACAGCTGGAAGTTGTCGAGGTTGCACGGTGGCAGGTCGAACGCGGGTTTGAGGTTGATGTGTTCGTTGGCGAGGAAGAAGCTGTTGAGGCCGTCGAACAGGACGTTGGTGTAGCCGGCGTCGGTCACCAGGTGTTCCCAGGTGTGGTCGCGCTCCCATGGGGTTTCGATGAGGATGATCCAGGGGCGGAAGCGGCCGAAGTCCATCCCGCGCAGGACGGTTTCTTCGTGGCCCTCGACGTCGATTTTCAGGAAGTGGATCGGCCGCTCGGCGGCGTGTTCTTCGCAGATCGAGGTCAGTGTGCGTGCGGTGACGGTGAGGCTTTGCACGTCCATGCCGAGGTTTTTGCGCTGTTGCGCAACGACCGGGTCAGCGGTGGACAGGCCGGTGTCGGGAATGCCGTAGAAGGTCAGTTGGCCCGGCTGGTCGCTGGCCACGCATTGCAGCGTGGTGTCGCGGGGGCGATGGTGGCGGAGCGCGTCGTAATAGTTCTGCATCGGTTCGACATTGATGCCCTGCCAGCCGCGATCATAAAAGGCTTTGGTGACCGAGTCGTGGATCGGGTCATTGGCGCCGACGTCGATATAAAACCCGTTTTCAAAATACTGCAGGGCGCGCCAAAGGCGAACGTCCTCGAAATTCTGTGCGTAAGAAATGAACGTCACGGTCGCTTCCTGTCGGTCGATTTTTTCTTGTTCGGGCCTGCGCTACCTGCACGGCGTAGGTCTGTATAGCAAGGGTGGCTGGCCGGCGCAATTTTCCGTTCCCTGCGTCCATGATTCGGCGGATATGTCCTTTTGCTTGGGGGCTTATGCACAACAGGCTTTGAAGAGGGCGGGCTTAGAGGGGATTTTGTGAAAGGGTTCTCATTTGGTGCGCAAATCCCTGTTTTATCGGTTTTTTATTCATGTGAACAAAAAATGACCAAGGCTGTTAGTGGCCTGAAACAGGCGCGGATATGGGATCCAAGAGAAATCCATCAACAGAGTTATCCACAGGCTGTAAAATTACGGGCGCTCGGCCAGCAGCAGTAAATTACGCGGTGTGAGCGGCGTTTCGCAGAAGGTGCCGAGACGTACGACGTATCCCTGTTCGGTGAGGAAAAGTGCCCGATCAAGATTCAGCCAAAGCTCCAGCGGGCGTCGGAACAGTCCGCGCAGCAATTCCAGGTTGCGAACTTCGGCCAACCGCTGACAACCGGCGGCTTCGAGAGCTACCCAATCCGGCGAGCCGATTGTGGATAACTCTTTCAACGCTGCCAGGTCGCAGCAGTAATCGGCGAACGGTTTGTCCAGCCATGCGCTCGGCAGCGACGGCGTCGGCAGGTATTCGTCGGTGCCGCGTACTTGCCGCTGCAGCAAATCGAAAGCCAGCCGGCGGGCCATGGAAGTGTCGCGCTGACGTCGGACACGGGCACCGGCGGTGACGGTTTCGCTCATCGGCAGGGACAGATCTTCCAGCGACAGCTGTAGGGCAGAGTGCGAGCCGGCGGAAGATAACGCCTGATACTCCGCTCGATTGATCCGGTTATAGCAGCACGGAGCGATTGCCAACTGTCGGCAACCTGCGGCGCTGGCCAGTTGCATCAGCCGCACATGCAGATCACCACAAGCGTGCAGGGCAACAGGTGTGTGTTCGGCGTTCAGCAATAAAGCGGTGTTCGCGGCGAGTACATCCTGCTCGACATGCAGTGCGTGCAACTGATGACGCTGACTCAGTGCCTGACCGCTCGCGACCAGCGCTGGATCATATTCCAGGCAAGTGAGCTGCTGATCGGCACCGAGCAGACGCCGCCCCAAATGGCCTTTACCCGAACACCAGTCCAGCCAGTGCTTCGGTTGCGCGGCAAACGACAAGCGGCTGGCGAAGGCCTCGATCTGCTGCCATTTGCGCCCCGGTACATCGACATTCAGGCGATGGCCGGCAGCTTCCAGTGAGTGTGCAGGCAACTCACCCACCGCACTCAGTTCAAGCGACAACGCTGCCAATGAAGCAAAGGGCTCGGGTGCATCCAAAAGTTCGGCAGGGTTGTTGTGGGCGTTTTCCGCCTCTTCCAGCGATCGTCCGCGTAGCCACGAAGCCAGCTCCGGGCAGGATGCTTCCCAGGGTAGATGCAGATGAGTAAACGGGCGGGGTTTCCACAGCGCCTGATGCGTTGTGAGAAATGTATCCAGTGCGGTGAAGCGGGCGAGTAAGTCCTCGCCCGTCAGCACGTAAGAAGAGTCAGCGTCCCTGGCACGCATCGACGCGCAGCCAGCGTTCCAGCAGTTTGAAACCGCGAACCAGCACGTAGGCCATCACCAGGTAGAACAAGCCGGCAGCGAAGAAGATCTCCACCGGCAGGTAAGTACGGGCAATGATCGTGCGCGCCATGCCGGTCAGTTCCAGCAGCGTCACGGTGCTGGCCAGGGCGCTGGCCTTGAGCATCAGAATCACTTCGTTGCTGTAGGCCGGCAGGCCGATGCGCGCAGCACGCGGCAGGATGATGTAGAACAGCGCTTTCGGCCGGGACATGCCCAGAGCCCGCGCCGCTTCGATTTCACCCGGCGGAATGGCCTGGATTGCGCCGCGCAGGATCTCGGCGATGTACGCCGCGGTGTGCAGCGTCATGGTCGCGGTCGCGCACCAGAACGGATCACGCAGGTACGGCCACAGCGAGCTGCTGCGTACCGCGTCGAACTGCGCCAGGCCGTAATAGACCAGGAACAGTTGAACCAGCAACGGCGTGCCACGGAAAAAGAAGATGTAGGCGTAGGGCAAAGCGCGCACGTACCACAGCTTCGAAGAGCGGGCGATGCCCAGCGGGATCGCCAGCAGCAGACCGGCGATGACTGCGATGGCCACCAGTTCCAGAGTCAGGGTCGCGCCCTGCGCCAGTTTCGGCAGCCACTTGATAATGACTTCCCAGTTCATTGAGCGCTCCTCGCGAAGCCGCGTGCGGCGCGTTTTTCCAGGAAGTGCATGCCTGTCATCGCCAGCACCGTCAGGCACAGGTACATGAGGGCGGCGACCATATAAAAGGTGAACGGCTGTTTGGACACGGTCACGCCGATCTGTGCGTGACGCATGATTTCTTCCAGGCCGATGACCGACACCAGGGCGGTGTCCTTCATCAGGATCATGAACAGGTTACCCAGACCGGGCAGGGCGATGCGCCACATCTGCGGCATGATCAGCTTGGTGAAGATCCGCCATTTCGACAGGCCCAGGGCCACACCAGCCTCACGGTGCCCTTTGGGAATGGCGAGAATCGCACCACGAAACACTTCCGTGGCGTAGGCGCCGAAGCACAGGCCCAGCGCGATGACGCCGGCGGCGAAGGCGCTGAGTTCCAGATCGGGATTGCCGAAGAACTCCCCGAGCGCGCGCATCGCATTGACCGTACCGAAGTAGATCAGCAATACCCAGAGCAATTCCGGGACGCCGCGTACCAGGGTCGAATAAGTGCCGCCAAGCCATTGCAGCGGCTTGTACGGGGAAGTCTTGGCCAGGGCGCCGAGCAGACCGAGCACCAGCCCGAGACACAGAGCCGTAAGTGCCAGTTTGACGGTCATCAGCGCACCGGCGGCGAGCGCCGGGCCGAATCCGTAGAGGTCGATAATCATGGATTTCTTTTCAAATCGCGGCAGGCAAGGCCGGGAGCCTGCACCGTCAGAGCACGGTGCAGGTCCCGCAGGTCAGGATCAGTAGATGCTGAACGGGAAGTACTTGTCGTTGATCTTCTTGTAGGTACCGTCGGCAACGATTTCCTTCAATGCGGCGTTCAGCTTCTCGCGCAGCGGGTCACCTTTGCGCACGGCGATGCCGATCTTGTCGCTTTCCACGACCGCGTTGCCCTTGAACTCGTAGTTCTTGCCTGCGTCGGTTTTCAGCCAGTCATAGTTGGCGTACTTGTCGGCCAGAATCGCGTCGACACGACCGGACGTCAGGTCCAGGTAGGCGTTTTCCTGAGTGTCATAGAGCTTGACTTCGATATCGCTACCGTAAGTGTCTTCAAGCCAGGTGCCGGCCAGGGTCGCGCGTTGCGTACCGATGATCTTGCCTTTGAGCGAGTCCTTGTCGGTTTTGAAATCGACGTTTTTCGGCGCGATGAACTGCAGCTTGTTCGAGTAGTACGGGTCGGTGAAGTCCACCGCGCCCTTGCGCTCGTCGGTGATCGACAGCGAGGAAATCAGGAAGTCGAACTTCTTGGCGTTCAGGGCCGGGATGATGCCGTCCCAGTCGGAAGTCACGACGCTGCATTCGACTTTCATCTTGGCGCACAGGGCGTCGCCGATGTCTTTGTCGAAACCGACGACCTGGCCACTGGCGTCTTTATTGTTGAACGGCGGGTAAGCGGCTTCGATGCCCATCTTCAGGGTCTCGGCCATGGCGCCGGCGCTGAACGCCAGGGAGACGGCGGCGGCCAGGAAGACCTTTTTGTAGTTCTGCATGCGGGTAGCTCCGTTAGCGGTTGCTGGACATGAATTGTTTGCAGCGCGCCGAAAGCGGGTTGTCGAACACCTGCTGTGGCGATCCTTGCTCTTCGACCAGGCCCTGGTGGAGGAATACCACTTCACTGGACACCTGACGGGCGAACCCCATTTCGTGGGTCACGAGCAGCATGGTGCGGCCTTCTTCGGCCAATGCGCGGATGACATTAAGTACTTCCTGGACCATTTCCGGGTCAAGGGCGGAGGTGGGCTCGTCGAACAGGATCACCTTGGGCTGCATCGCCAGTGTGCGGGCAATCGCCGCGCGCTGTTGCTGGCCGCCGGACAGCTGCGCCGGGTAGGCGTGGCGCTTGTCGGCGATGCCGACCTTGGCCAGCAGGGCTTCGGCGACTTCGATGGCTTCGGCCTTGCTCTGGCCGAGCACGCGGCGCGGGGCTTCGATGATGTTGTCGAGCACACTCATGTGCGGCCACAGATTAAAGTTTTGAAATACAAAACCAATCTCGGAGCGCAGGCGATTGATCTGCTTGCCGTCGGCGGCAACCAGTTCGCCATTCTTGGCGGCCTTGAGCTTGAGTTCTTCGCCGGCGACCAGGATCTGGCCCTGGTGCGGGTTTTCCAACAGGTTGATGCAACGCAGGAACGTGGACTTGCCGGAACCGGAGGAACCGAGGATCGAGATCACATCGCCGTCGCGGGCGGTCAGCGAGATGCCTTTGAGCACCTCAAGCTGTCCGTAGCGTTTGTGCAGGTTGCGGATTTCAAGCGCGGGCGTGGCCTCAGCCATGTGCGTTCCTCATATATGTTGCGCTCCAGCTGTTGGTTGGCCTTCCTGGCGAGGCGGCCAAGCTAGCATAGCGTTTCAATGGCAGCCAACAGCGCTACGAGCGGTAAACGGATGGCGTGTGGCAGGTTGTCGCATCAGCGCAGCAGACTGTCGCCCCGTCAACAACCGAACGGGCGTTTGACGTTGATTCCCGTGGGTGTCGCGTAAAAAAAGGCGCGATGTTGCCACCTTTGGCGGGGTGTTGGAAGCGCTATCCGGCCGAACGTTCCTCATTCGCCCTTTTATTGTGCATCCCGCACTTTTTCAGTGTGTTTCTGGTGCGCCCGTTCGTTTTGAAAAGTGAGTCGCAGGGTAACGCTTTGGCGAAAGGCCAGTATTCTCAAGGACTTGCGATGACTGTCCGGTCGTACTGAAAACCGCGGGCCAGAAGACTTTGAAACATTTTGGCGCAATTATTGCGTGCAGAATCTGGAACGCCCCGTTGGATTCTTTTTACGAGAAGGAACGCCAGACGGGCCGGACGCAATCGCTTTCCTCGCAAAGGTAGTTCCAATGAGCAGTACCCAAAGCTCCAATGGCCTCGAACAGGGGCTCAAACCGCGTCATGTGACCATGCTGTCGATCGCCGGTGTGATCGGTGCAGGTCTGTTCGTCGGCTCCGGCCACGCGATCGCCGCCGCCGGCCCGGCCGTGCTGCTGGCCTACGCCGCTGCCGGCATGCTGGTTGTGCTGGTCATGCGCATGCTCGGCGAAATGGCCGTTGCCTCGCCGGATACCGGCTCCTTCTCGACTTATGCCGACCGCGCCATCGGTCATTGGGCCGGTTTTACCATCGGCTGGTTGTACTGGTGGTTCTGGGTTCTGGTGATCCCGCTGGAGGCCAACGCCGCCGCGACCATCCTGCATGCCTGGTTCCCGAGCGTGGAGATCTGGGCCTTCGCGCTGATCATCACCATGCTGCTGACGGTGACCAACCTGTTCAGCGTAAAAAACTACGGTGAGTTCGAATTCTGGTTCGCCCTGCTCAAAGTCGTGGCGATCATCGGTTTCATCATTCTGGGTGTGGCGGCGATTTTCGGTTTCCTGCCGAACAGCCAGGTGAGCGGTGTGTCGCACATTTTTGACACCCAGGGCTTCCTGCCAAACGGCCTGGGCGCTGTATTGGGCGCGATCCTGACCACCATGTTTTCCTTCATGGGTACCGAGATCGTGACCATCGCGGCCGCGGAATCGAAGAACCCTGGCAAGCAGATTTCCAAGGCCACCAACTCGGTGATCTGGCGGATCGGTTTGTTCTACCTCGTATCGATTTTCATCGTCGTGGCCCTGGTGCCATGGAACGATCCAGCGCTGGCCAGCCTTGGCTCCTACCAGACTGTGCTTGAGCGCATGGGCATCCCGAACGCCAAGATGATCGTCGATATCGTGGTGCTGGTCGCTGTGACCAGTTGCCTGAACTCGGCGCTGTACACCTCTTCGCGCATGCTGTTCTCCCTCGGCAAACGTGGCGATGCCCCGGCCATGGCGACCCGCACCAACAAGAGCGGCACCCCTTACTGGGCGGTGATGCTGTCCACAGGCGCAGCGTTCCTGTGCACCTTCGCCAACTACGTGGCTCCGGCTGCGGTGTTCGAGTTCCTGTTGGCCAGCTCCGGCGCCATCGCGCTGCTGGTGTACCTGGTGATCGCGATTTCGCAACTGCGCATGCGTAAGCAGCGCATGGCTCGCGGTGAAAAAATCGTCTTCAGCATGTGGCTGTTCCCGGGCCTGACCTACGCGGTGATCGTGTTCATCGTGGCGGCCCTGACCATCATGTTGTTCCAGGACGCCCACCGCGTGGAAATCCTCGCGACGGGCCTGCTGAGCCTGGTAGTTGTTGCGACCGGCATGCTCGTGGCGCGTCGTCGCAAGGCAGAAAAGCGTGGTGCGGTGGTGTTGAACTGATCCGGATCGCGTAATGCAAAACGGCCGCTGTCAGCGATGACAAGCGGCCGTTTTTGTTTGCGGGCGAGGTTTATTCGCTCTTCTCTTCAGGCGCTTCGAGCGACTGGCCGTAAGTATCCAGTGCCATCCCGAAATCGGTGATGAACTGCGGCTCGCTCAACCAGGCCTGGGCTGTCTCGCGATCCATGCCATCGGCCCACATGCGATAGTCGATCAGCATGTCGGCGGCCAGGTGGGTGGCGGCCATGCCTTCGTCGTCGGCGTTTTCCATGTCCAGCAGTTCAGGATGGTCGACGATGATGAACGCCAGCTCGCGCAGCAGGGTCAGCAGCATGTCGTTGCGGCTGACGGCTTCGGCGTCGCGCATCTTGCTGAACATCGCCAGGGTGTATTCCGGGATCGGCTCGGCCAGGTGACCGAGGTCATCGTCCAGGGCCAGGGGTTTGCGGCCGACCATGCGGATCTGCTTGGCCTTGGCCTTGGCGCGTTTGGCGCGTTTCTGTTGCTTGTTCAGGGATGCCATGGGAACTCAGTCTTTCTGTTGGGTTTGTGCGGCGATCGCGTCGGACGCGGCCACATAGTCTTTCTGGAAGTCAGGCGACTCGATCCACGCCAGGGCACCGGCCTCGTCGGTCTCGGTGGACCACTGGCGGTACTCGATCAGTGCGGCGAGGATGAAATCCATCGCGCCTTCTTCACCTTCCTGTTCATACACCAGCTCCAGCAGCGGGTCCTCAAGGAATGCCGTGCACATGGCCTGCTGGCTGATCTTCTCGGCGTCGATCATTTTCTTGAACAGTTCGGTCAGGTCCACCGACTCGAAATCGATGCGGTCGTCGTTCGGGTCCAGTTCGACCGGTGCCTCGGCGCGTTTGGTGCGGTTCTGCCTGGCCTTGGTCTTGGCCCGGGCGGCGCGTTTTTGCTGCTTGTTGGCGGAAGCCATGGTGTGTGTTCCGTGATGCGTTGGAGGGGACTCAACTGCGCGGCACTTGCCGCCCCGGTGTATCGGGGGCCAGTGCGCCGGTCTGCAGCCAGGTCAGCGCGATGGGCCATAGTGTGGCTTGGTATGCGCTGCGAAAAAAGGCGAAATGTCCGACTTCTTGTTCGCCGATGTCCTGCGGCTCGATTCGCAGGTGGGTCTTTTGCGCGTTGTGGAAGTAATCGAGCAGGCGTTCGATGGCGGGAATCGTGCCGTAGGGATCGTCGCTGATGCTGATTGCCAGGGCTTTGGCCCGGACGTTGGCGAAGGGCAAGTCGGCGATTGTTCTACCGCTCGGGCGCCGCTCATAACGTGCGTCGGGCGTGCTCCAGTCGCGGACCACGCCAGCGGGCGTGTCTTCCAGCCAGCCAAGTCGCTTGCCCGGAAAATAGCCACAGAACAGCGTGACCAGCGGCATCAGCAGGTGCCATTTGCCGAACATCCGCCAGCGGTGCTCGGGCGCGTAATCGCGCCAGTAAGCGAACTGCGCGCCGACCGTCACCAGTCGTCGGATCAGATGTCCGGATGCCCCCAGGCCTGCTGCACAGCCACCGAAACTGTGCCCGACCACATCGATCGGCTGACCGGGAAACTCCCGCTGTGCTCGTTTGAGAATCGCCTCGAAATCCAGCGCGCCCCAATCCGTCCATGAAGCCTGCAAATGCCTCATCGACTTTGGCCGCGACTCACCAATGCCCCGGTAGTCGTAAATGATCACGTCGAAGCCGTTGGCGAACAGATACGCCGCGAAGCGCGAGTAGTGGCGGCAGCGCACGGACGTGGCGGCGTTGATGATCACCAGCGGGCGCTGTGGATCAGGAGACGCGTGACGCCAGGTGAAACCGCCGAGCAAATAGCCGTCGGCGGCGGGCTCGTGGAAGGGCTCGCTTTCCGCTGACAGCTGACTGAGTGGCAGTGTCGCGCTTTGTAGGTTCATGGCGATCCAGACTTTCGGGGACGGTTCGAGGATGAACTTCAAGCGGGTGGGTATGCAACGAATCGGAACGCAGTGAGTACCAAATGTGCAGGTTGATCAGGCAATCGCTAATTCGAGACGCAATGCGGCGCGAATCGTTGGTGGAGTTTTCTGTAGTCCTTTTCGTATCTACCGCAACTCCCAATCGTTCTAAAACTCACCTCACGAGACAAAATCTAAAAAGAGGTAACGATTGGGTTCCGCGAGAGCCCGGGAGTCGTCCTCATGAAACGCGTTCTTAAATTCGTGCTGCCCGTTGCCGCTGCGGCGGTGTTGCTGTTTCCGCTCATGACGCAGGCTGCAAGTCTGGAGCCGATCGACAATTCCGCTGTGCAGGCTCAGCAGCAAGAGCAAAACGGTATTCGCTATCTGGCCGGCGGGATTGGCCTGGATGAGTCGAAAGCCATTCAGCAATCCGCTGGCTACAACCTGCACATGACCTTCGCCGTCGGCATGCAAAACCTGTACACCGCCGATGTCGATGTGATGATCCAGAAAGCCCCCGGCCAAACCGTGCTGACGCTGAATCAGACCGGGCCATTGGTGTATGTGCAGTTACCGCCCGGCAAGTACACGGTCGTCGCTACCCGCAATGGTGAAACGCGTCGGGATGCGGCCGAAATAGGCGGCGGTGCAGCGCGCAATCTGGTGTTCCACTGGAACGACAACAGCTAGGGACGTTGCCGGTCGCGCCGGGATGGCGCGACCGTTGCCGATGCGTCCCTGAATCAGGCCGTCATCAAATCGCAGGCATAAAAAAACCCTGAATCTTGCGATTCAGGGTTTTCGGTATTTGGTGCCCAGAGACGGAATCGAACCGCCGACACGGGGATTTTCAATCCCCTGCTCTACCGACTGAGCTATCTGGGCAACGGGGCGCATTAAAAGGGTTTTTCGGATTTACGTCAACGACTTTTTTAAAATTTCTTAAATTAATTCCGTCGCTTACGAAATCCGGGGGTTATTCGGCCGGTGGAACGTAGCCTTCGGCCTGGGCGTATTCCTCGCCGGAGAAGTACTTGTCCATTTCGCCCTGCAGATATTTGCGGTCTTCGGCGTTCATCATGTTCAGGCGTTTTTCGTTGATCAGCAGGGTCTGGTGTTTCTGCCAGTCGGCCCAGGCCTTGGCCGAGACGTGTTCGAAGATGTCCTGGCCCTTGGCGCCCGGGTACGGCGGGCGCTCCAGACCTTCGAGTTGTTCTTTGTACTTGCGGCACATTACGGTGCGGGTCATGTCGACTCTCCTGCATTCAAGACGGCGGCCGCGCGTTCGAGCAAGGTCTTGACCGGGGCGGCGAGGCCCAGGCGCGGCGGGGTGGCGAGGTTATACCAGAGCCAGTCGGCCTCGGCCACGTGACCGCCGGCTTCCTGCACCTGAACCAGCCAGGGTTCGATGGACAGCTGGAAATGGCTGAAGGTGTGGACAAGGCTCGGCAGCGCCTGCTGCTCGCCCAGTTCCAGCGAGTGCTGCGCGGCGAGGTGTTGCAGGTCGTCGAGGTCGTCGAGTTCCGGCAGGCTCCACAAACCGCCCCACAATCCGCTGGATGGGCGACGATAAAGCAGAATCGCGCCGTCCTCGTTGGCCAGCAGCGGCATCAGCGTGCGCTTCTGCGGGATGGCCTTGCGCGGCTTGGGGATCGGGTAACGCGTTTCCAGGCCGAGCATGTGCGCTTCGCAGCCCTTCTTCAGCGGACACAGCAGGCAGCTCGGCTTGCTGCGGGTGCACAGCGTGGCACCCAGATCCATCATCGCCTGGGTGTAGGCGTTGACCCGATCCTGCGGCGTGAAGCGCTCGGCGTTGGCCCACAGTTGTTTGGCGACCTTCGGCTCGCCGGGGTAGCCTTCCTGTGCGGTAAAGCGCGCGAGCACCCGTTTGACGTTGCCGTCGAGGATTGGCGCGCGCAGGCCCATGCTGATGCTGGCAATCGCGCCAGCAGTGGACAGGCCGATGCCCGGAAGATCCGTGAGTTTCTCGACATCGCGGGGAAATTCGCCGCCGTACTGGCTGACGACGATCTTCGCGGTCTTCTGCAGATTGCGCGCGCGGGTGTAGTAACCCAGGCCCGTCCACAGGTGCAGCACTTCGTCCTCCGGCGCTTCGGCCAGGGCTTCGACCGTCGGCAGCGCGGCCATGAACCGGTCGAAGTAATTGAGCACGGTGCTGACCTGGGTCTGCTGCAACATGATCTCGGACACCCACACCCGATACGGGTTGATGTTCTGTTGCCAGGGCAAATCATGGCGGCCGTGACGGTCGAACCATTCCAGCACCGCCGTGGAAAACTGCTCCGCTCTCATCGCTTGAACAGCCCCTTCAATGCGTTTTTCAATTCAGGGCTGACTTTGTCGCCCAGTTTCTCGTCGATTTTTTCGCTGAGCTTGTCGCCGGCCAATTTGGTCGCGACCTGGCCGAGGCGCTCGTTATCCACACGACAAGCCTTGGCGCCGAGCTCCAGCGGGCCACGGCAGCGCAGCGGCCACTCGATGCCGACGAATTTCTCGCCGACCTGGCAGGCCGGGTCCGGCATGGCGCTGGTATCGCCTTCGACGATGATGCCGACGCGATAGTCCATACCCAGCACTTTCAGGTCGATGTCGCCGTCACCGTTGACGGTCATGCCAGGGATGCGCACTTTCAGGTCCGGGTTGTTGGCCACACCGTTGCGCAAGGTCAGGTTGCCCTTGAGTTCCTGGAACGGCGTGTCCTTGCCCCGCGGTTCGCCGCTCAGGGATTTGCGGTTGAGGGTGGCGATGCCTTTGCACAGTTGCTGTTCGAGGTTGGCATTGAGCAACACGCCGTTGTTGATCACGAAACTGGCGTTGCCGTTGAGGGTGTCGATCAGCGCCTGCTGGCTGTTCCCGCTACCGGTGACGGTGCTGGTGAGGTTCACCAGGCCTTTGACCGGCGGGTTCTTGCCCTGGCTTTCGAGGATTTTTTCCACCGGCACGCGGTTGATCCGGGTTTGCAGATTCAGTACCGGCGCGGTCTGGCGCACGTCCAGCGTGCCCTTGGATTCGAAGTCGCCGTTGTACAGCTCGCCGCGCAGGTTCTCCAGAGTCAGCAGGCCGCCCTGGCCGGTGGCTTTCAGTGCGGCGTTCTGGATCGGTAATTTATCGAGGGTCAACTGGCCGAAGGTCAGGTCGGCGTTCACGTCCAGTTTGCTCAGGCGCTCCACCGGGAACAGTCGCTCGGTGCTCCAGGCACTTTTGCTCGGTTTGTCCGGCAGCGGGGTGCTGCCGGCGCCGGCCATGGCATCGGCTTCGGTGCTGGCGACTTCGGTCTGGCGTGCCTGAGTGGCGCTGGCGGCTTTTTCCGATTTCGGCGGCAGGTAGCGGTCGACGTTGAAGGTGTCGGCCTTGAGGATCGCTCGCAGCGATTGCCTGGCGAAGTCTTCGACGGCGATGCGGCCGCTGAAGTTGCTGTCGTCGAGTTTCAGGTTGATGTTGTCCAGCGCCAGGCTGGTCGGTGTGGCAGCGACACGGCTGACCAGCTCGACCTTGCTCAGGCTGCCTTCGGCCATGGCCGGCAGGGTCTGGCCGATGCTGTCGACGAACTTCGCCAGATCGAACTGGGCGATGGAAATCGCGCCAGTGATCTGCGGCGTCTTGTCGAGATCGTTGGCCTTCAGCTCGCCCAAGGCGCGCAACTGGTTGGCGGAAATCTTGATCCCGGTCCATTCGGCGACGTTTGCAGCCTTGTCGAGCAACATCTGCCCCTGGGCGGAGAACGTCATGGCTTTGCCCTGCAGGGGATCACCGGTCAGTTCGCCGGACAGCTTCAGGTCTTCGAACTTGTAACGTTGCAGGGCGCGCTCGATGCGCAGCTCACCATTGAGCTCGGTGCGCACTCGCAGCACGGGCTGATTGGTGCTGAGGAATGCCGTGGCTTTGAGCGGAATGTTGGTCGAGTCGTGTACCGCGCCGGTGCTCAACTGGATGCTTTCGGCGCTGAACTGCTTGCCGGTCTGCTCGTCGTTGTATTCAACGCGGGCGTTGTTGACGGTCAGGCTGTCGATGTCGAGGCGAATCGGCTGCGGCGGTTTTTCCGGCTGGGCAGGTGTTTCGGCGACCGGTTCGCCAGCGGCAACAGGCGGGGTGCTGCCCGGCGCGGGCGCTGCAGCCGGCAGCTTGCCGATGTCTTCCCAGTTGCCGTGACCGTTCTTGTCACGGTTCAGGCGCAGGTTCAGACCTTCGACACGCACATCACTCATCTGCACTTCACGGCGCAGCAACGGCAGCACGCGTACCGACAGGCCGAGCATCTGCAGATCGGCATACGGTTCGTCAGGCTTGATCAGGGTGGCGACGCTGGCCTCGTGCAATTCCAGGCCGAGCCATGGGAACAGGCTCCAGCCGATATCGCCATTGAGCGTCAGCTCGATGTGGGCCTTGTCGCGGGCTATCTGGCGGATCTCGTCTTTGTAGTCGTTGGGATCGAAGAAGTGGGTCAGGGCGAAGCCCGCCGCCACAATGATCAGCAACAGCCCGAGAAGTACCAGACCCAGGATTTTGCCGAACGCTTTCATGGGCGAGTCCTTGTAGTTAGTCGAATTCATAATTTAGCCGGGGAGTATAGCGCTGCATGACCCTGTGCTGGTGCGGTGTCCAGAGGAACCTGTCGATCCGCGGCGTGCAGCGCTTCGACAACGGTCGGCGGGAGGGTTCCCCGGTCATCTGAGATCAGATGACTCAAAAAAGGTGATATCAGTTTGGTTTTTCTGTCACGTGCAGATGGTAACCTTCGCCCGTTCGTCCGTCCCTCTGCGACTTTTGGTCGCGCTTCAAGGAGCTCCACCCACCAACACGGTCATGCCTGCGTGCATAAAGGCCGGGGGTGAGCAGTGGCTGGCGAACGCATACTAATAATTGGGGGATACACAATGAGCACGAGCATCACGGCGGACGGCCTCAGCGCCGCCCAGCCTGCGTTCCTGTCCAAGGAACGCATCATCGCCAAGCCCGGTTTCAACCGCTGGCTGGTCCCACCGGCCGCACTGGCCATTCACCTGTGCATCGGCATGGCCTATGGCTTCTCGGTGTTCTGGTTGCCGCTGTCCAAGGCGCTGGGCGTGACCGCTCCGGTGGCTTGCGCACCGGACATGAGCTTCATCGCACAAGTCTTCTCGTCGCAATGCGACTGGCCGATCTCCATGCTCGGCTGGATCTACACCCTGTTCTTCATCTTCCTCGGCTGCTCGGCTGCAATCTGGGGTGGCTGGCTCGAACACGCAGGACCACGCAAGGCCGGTGTGGTATCGGCACTGTGCTGGTGCGGCGGTCTGCTGATTTCGGCGTTGGGTATTTATACCCACCAGATATGGCTGATGTGGATCGGCTCCGGCGTGATCGGCGGTATCGGTCTGGGCCTGGGCTACATCTCGCCGGTCTCGACCCTGATCAAGTGGTTCCCGGACAAGCGCGGCATGGCCACCGGCATGGCGATCATGGGCTTCGGTGGCGGCGCGATGGTCGGTGCGCCGCTGGCAACCGCTTTGATGAGCCATTTCGCTTCGCCGACGGGCGTGGGCGTATGGCAGAGCTTCGTCGCCATGGCCGCGATCTACTTTGTGTTCATGATCGGTGGTGCGCTGGCTTACCGCGTGCCGCCGACCGGCTGGAAGCCTGAAGGCTGGGCCGCGCCGGCGAAGAAAGCCTCGAATGCGATGATCACCCACCGTCACGTTCACGTGAATGTGGCGTGGAAAACCCCGCAATTCCGTCTGGTGTGGCTGGTGCTGTGCCTGAACGTGTCGGCGGGTATCGGCATCCTCGGCATGGCATCGCCCCTGTTGCAGGAAGTGTTCGGCGGCAAGCTGCTGGGCAACGATCTGCCGTTCGGTCAGCTGGACGCCGGTCAACTGGCGTCCATCGCTGCGATTGCGGCAGGCTTCACCGGTCTGCTGAGCCTGTTCAACATCGGCGGTCGGTTCTTCTGGGCGTCGTTCTCGGACTACCTGGGTCGCAAGAACACTTACTTTGTGTTCTTTGCACTGGGTTTTGCGCTGTACGCACTGATCCCGAACCTCGGTCACCTGGGCAACGTTGCGCTGTTCGTGGCGGCGTTCTGCATCATCCTGTCGATGTACGGCGGTGGTTTTGCGACCGTTCCAGCGTACCTGGCCGACCTGTTCGGCACGCAAATGGTCGGTGCGATCCACGGTCGTCTGCTGACTGCCTGGGCTGCCGCTGGCGTGCTGGGTCCGGTGCTGGTGAACTACCTGCGTGAGTATCAACTGAGCATCGGCGTTGAACGCGCCGCCGCTTACGACATCACTTTGTACATCCTCGCCGGCCTGCTGGTGCTGGGTTTCCTGTGCAACCTGCTGGTGCGTCCGGTGGCGGACAAGTACTTCATGACCGACGCCGAACTGGCCGCCGAACAGGCGCTGGGTCACGACAAGGGTGCTGACAGCAGCACTGTGCTGGAGTGGAAAGCCGCGCCGGGCAGCAAGCCGTTGGCAATCGCTGCGTGGCTGGTGGTGGGGATTCCGTTGGCGTGGGGTGTGTGGGTGACCCTGCAGAAGACGGCGGTTCTTTTCCACTAAGACGCTAAAGTTGCCGGCCTGAAATCTCAGGCCGGCACCAAATCCTGTGGGAGCGAGCCTGCTCGCGATGGCGGTCTGACAGTCGACAGTGATGTTGAATGTACGGCCCTCATCGCGAGCAGGCTCGCTCCCACATTTGTTTTGTGCTGTCCGAAATAGCTTGTATGCACATGTCTATCCCCGACAGCACGGGGTTCTATCCGTCAGTCATTCCACCTCTCGTGTTTCTGTTTCGGCCCCGCGCCCCTATAATGGCTGCCTTTTTCGCCCAATGATTTTGCGGAGCTGGTGATGGCCGAACGTAAGGCGTCTGTCGAGCGCGACACTCTGGAAACCCAGATCAAAGCCTCGATCAACCTTGATGGCACCGGAAAGGCCCGATTCGATATCGGTGTTCCTTTTCTTGAGCACATGCTGGATCAGATCGCCCGTCACGGGTTGATCGACCTGGATATCCAATGCAAGGGCGATCTGCATATCGACGACCACCATACCGTGGAAGACGTCGGTATCACCCTCGGCCAGGCCTTCGCGCAAGCCATCGGCGACAAAAAAGGCATCCGTCGCTACGGCCACGCCTACGTGCCGCTCGACGAAGCGCTGTCGCGTGTGGTCATCGACTTCTCCGGCCGCCCGGGCCTGCAGATGCATGTGCCGTACACTCGCGCCACCGTTGGTGGCTTCGACGTCGACCTGTTCCAGGAATTCTTCCAGGGCTTCGTCAACCACGCGCTGGTCAGCCTGCACATCGACAACCTGCGCGGCACCAACACTCACCACCAGATCGAAACCGTGTTCAAGGCTTTCGGCCGCGCGCTGCGCATGGCCGTCGAGCTGGATGACCGCATGGCCGGCCAGATGCCTTCGACCAAGGGCGTGCTGTAATGCAGACCGTCGCGGTAATCGATTACGGCATGGGCAACTTGCACTCGGTGGCCAAGGCCCTCGAGCACGTTGGCGCCGGCAAGGTGCTGATCACCAGCGATGCGGACGTGATCCGCGAAGCCGACCGTGTGGTTTTCCCCGGTGTCGGGGCGATTCGCGATTGCATGGCGGAGATCCGTCGCCTCGGTTTCGACTCGCTGGTACGTGAAGTCAGCCAGGATCGTCCGTTCCTCGGCATCTGCGTCGGCATGCAAGCCTTGCTCGACAGCAGCGAAGAGAACGACGGCGTCGACTGCATCGGCCTGTTCCCGGGCGCGGTGAAGTTCTTCGGCAAAGACCTGCATGAAGACGGCGAGCACCTGAAAGTCCCGCACATGGGCTGGAACGAAGTGAAGCAGTCGGTGGATCACCCGCTGTGGCACAACATTCCGGACCTGGCGCGTTTCTACTTCGTGCACAGTTACTACATCGCCGCGGGTAATCCGCGGCAGGTGGTCGGCAGCGGTCATTACGGCGTCGATTTTGCCGCGGCGCTGGCCGAAGGTTCGCGTTTCGCCGTGCAGTTCCACCCGGAGAAGAGCCATACCCATGGCCTGCAATTGCTGCAGAACTTCGCGGCGTGGGACGGTCGCTGGTAAATGGCTGCCAAGAAAAAACCGCCGATCCTGACCCTCACACCCGAGCAGGAAAGCGAGGCCAGCCGCAAGATCCAGCGGTTCATGGAGGATCGTTTCGAACTGGACCTGGGTTCATTCGAGGCGGCGGAAATTCTTGAGCTGTTTACCCGCGAAATTGCTCCGCACTATTACAACAGGGCGATTTTCGATGTGCAGACCCACCTCAAGGAGCGGTTTGAAAGCATCGAAAGCGACCTGTGGGCGCTCGAGAAAAACTGATTTCCGAGCCAAGCTGAACATTCAAATTTGAAGGTTTGCCAGATGCTGATTATTCCCGCTATCGATCTCAAAGACGGTGCCTGCGTACGTCTGCGCCAGGGCCGCATGGAAGATTCCACAGTGTTCTCCGATGATCCGGTGAGCATGGCTGCCAAGTGGGTGGAGGGCGGTTGCCGCCGTCTGCATCTGGTCGATCTGAACGGCGCTTTCGAAGGCCAGCCGGTCAACGGTGAAGTGGTGACCGCGATCGCCAAGCGCTACCCGACCCTGCCGATCCAGATCGGCGGCGGCATCCGTTCGCTGGAGACCATCGAGCACTACGTCAAGGCGGGCGTGAGCTACGTGATCATCGGCACCAAAGCGGTGAAAGAGCCTGCGTTCGTCGCCGAGGCCTGCCGCGCCTTCCCGGGCAAGATCATCGTCGGCCTCGACGCCAAGGACGGTTTTGTCGCCACCGACGGCTGGGCTGAAATCAGCAAAGTGCAGGTCATCGACCTGGCCAAGCAGTTCGAAGCCGACGGTGTGTCCTCGATCGTTTATACCGACATTGCCAAAGACGGCATGATGCAGGGCTGCAACGTACCGTTCACCGCTGCGCTGGCTGCTGCCACGAAGATCCCGGTGATCGCTTCCGGCGGCATTCACAACCTGGGTGACATCAAGTCGCTGCTCGACGCCAAGGCGCCGGGCATCATCGGCGCCATCACCGGCCGGGCGATCTACGAAGGCACTCTCGACGTCGCCGAAGCGCAAGCTTTCTGCGACTCGTACCAAGGCTGAGGACTGACCATGGCGCTGGCCAAACGCATCATCCCTTGCCTGGACGTGGACAACGGCCGGGTCGTCAAAGGTGTGAAGTTCGAGAACATCCGTGACGCCGGCGATCCGGTGGAAATTGCCCGTCGCTATGACGAGCAGGGTGCCGACGAGATTACCTTTCTCGACATCACCGCCAGCGTCGATGGCCGTGACACCACACTGCACACCGTCGAGCGCATGGCCAGCCAGGTGTTCATCCCGCTGACCGTCGGCGGCGGCGTGCGGACCGTGCAGGACATCCGCAACCTGCTCAATGCCGGTGCGGACAAGGTGTCGATCAACACCGCTGCCGTGTTCAATCCTGAATTCGTCGGCGAAGCGGCGCAGCATTTCGGCTCGCAATGCATCGTCGTCGCCATCGACGCGAAGAAGGTCTCCGGCCCGGGCGAAACCCCGCGCTGGGAGATCTTCACCCACGGCGGTCGCAAGCCGACCGGTCTCGACGCCGTCGAGTGGGCAAAGAAAATGGAAGGCCTGGGTGCCGGTGAAATCCTCCTGACCAGCATGGATCAGGACGGCATGAAAAACGGCTTCGACCTCGGCGTGACCCGCGCCATCAGCGATGCGCTGGGCATTCCGGTGATCGCATCCGGCGGCGTCGGCAACCTGCAGCACCTGGCTGACGGCATCCTCGAAGGTCACGCCAGCGCGGTGCTGGCGGCGAGTATTTTCCACTTCGGCGAATACACCGTTCAAGAAGCCAAGGCCTATATGGCTCACCGCGGCATCGTAATGCGTTAGGCTCTGCGCGAAAACTGCCTGCGCGACGATCATGCTGCGTTAAAAACAGGCTCGGAATGCTCATGTAGGTCCCCTACACTCCGCTTCCTCGCCTGTTTTTGCCTTGCCTGATCGCCGCTCGGCGAGTTTTCACGCAGACCCAAAACAATACAGGCCAGTGGACAGCATGGCGTACCCAAGGCACTCTTGGGCACGCCATGGATTTCGGTAGCCCGACATGATCAAACGCCTGCTTCTCGTCCTCGCCAGTGCCTCCGTGTTGTTGATCAACACCGGGTACGCCGAAGAAAGTCCCGACACCGATCTGGTGCTCCTCACCGAAAACTTCCCGCCGTACAACATGGCGAAGAACGGCAAGAATTTCGCCCAGGACGAAAACATCAATGGCATTGCCACGGACATCGTGCGCGAGATGTTCAAACGTGCCGGCATCACCTACAGCCTGACTCTGCGCTTCCCCTGGGAGCGGGTCTACAAGCTGGCGCTGGAGAATCCCGGTTACGGTGCGTTCGTCATGGCGCGGCTGCCGGATCGCGAAAAACTGTTCAAGTGGGTCGGCCCGATCGGCCCGGACGACTGGGTCATGCTGGCCAAGGCCGACAGCAAGATCACCCTCGAAACCCTCAATGATGCGCGCAAGTACAAGATCGGCGCCTACAAAGGCGATGCGATTGCCGAGACGTTGACCAAACAGGGGCTGAAGCCGGTGGTGGTGCTGCGTGATCAGGACAACGCCAGAAAGCTTGTCAGCGGCCAGATTGACCTGTGGGCCACTGGTGATCCTGCCGGGCGCTATCTGGCTCGACAGGATGGCGTGACCGGATTGAAAACCGTGCTTCGCTTCAACAGCGCCGAGCTGTACCTGGCGCTGAACAAGGACGTGCCGGATGCAACCGTTGCCCGGTTGCAGGCTGAGCTGGATCAGATGCGCAAGGAAGGCGTGGTCGACGAGATCATGGGGCAGTATTTGTAACGACTCCTTCCTCTGTCGTCGGCTGTGGGGCGAGACCGATATCGTGGCTGTCACGGTCTGAATGGCTTTCGCTTGAAGGTGGCTCTGTCGCCAATTGCGGAGTGAAGGTCAGCGTGCTGTCGGTTTCTGGCGGATACTCGGTCAAGTAAAGGCTTTCATCATCGGTGTAACTCATGCTCACCGCTACATGAGTGCCGTCCGTGCGCCTCAACGTATAGAGACTTTGTACCTGGTAGATCGCCACGGCCTTGTTTTTGGCAGCCATGGCGACGATGTCCAGTGGGCGGGATTCATTCCAGCCGTCGGGTGATGTCTCGCAGTAGGTAAAGTCCTTGTACAAATGCGCCGAGTAGCGGATGGCACGGCCTGCGCCCGAAGGCATCGCTGGCCACGCTTTCGACACTTCGATAGAGGTGAGGCGACTGAAAATCTGCTGCATCTGCGGGTTCTGGGCACGAATTGCTTTCCACTTGAACGGCCGTGGCAGATCACTCGTGTTGTGACCGTGTCCCACCAGTACATACTGATCCGAGCGTTCCAGATGGTAGAACGGGGAGGTAGATAATTGCTCGCCAGGAGACAGATGATCGGTTACCGCGAACCACGGAATTCGCACGGTCTGTGTGACCTTGGCCGGTGCCAGTTCCGGGGGCGCTCCATACCCCGAGAGTTTCGGAGCCTCGGGTGCCGGTACTGACTGCCGGGGAATCTGCATTCGCAACGCATAGGCGATGGAGTTCACAGGTCTGGAGTGGCTCTGGACACCGAAGAATGTGCCCGGAGCAAAATAGATTTCGCCTTCGGCTGCCTGCGGAGGATCGATGTGCCAGGCGCTGAAGTTCTGTCTTGCGCCACTGCCTTTATCGTCCCAGATCAAATGGCCGACGGTCGTGGCGATGACCAGATCTTCCCGCACGCAGCGGATCGCATTGAGTAATGGCTTGTCGCGACCATTGGAGCAGACAAGTCCCATGGCCACGTAGCCGGAAGGAGGGATCGGGCGCCACACCGTGCAGTCGGCGGCGGCTCCGGAGTTGGAGTCCCTCCAGACTTTTTCATAGTCCGTGGGCGGGCTGAGTGCTTTGCTTCGGGAGGCGTCGTCACCTTGCAGCTCACCTTCACAGACGACGGCCACGATTCTGTTTCCGTTGATATTTTCATATCCGGTCACGGCCAGATCCCCAAGCGGGAAGTACCCCGGCAGCAGGTCAGGGGCGGGGGTCGGGCGCCAAAAGCTTCCAACCGAGGAGCCGGAGCCTCGGCTGTCCCAGATCCGATGGAATTCGCTGGTGAAATTGATCAGCAGATTGCCGAACCGGATCGGTTCCATTCGCTGCGCGGGTAATGTGTTGCTGTCGATGCCTGTCATAGTCAGTCCTGAAGTTTGAAAGGCGACTCACAAGAGTCGCTAACCATTGCAGGGCTGACTATCCAGACGCGGGCGAGTCGTCAGGCAATAACTATGTGTAGCGGTTGTATCAGGGCGTTTATCGGTAGACACCGTTTTTGCCGTGCGCGGTCGTAGCGCGATTGCTGCGCACGCTGATCATCTGCTTGATGTCGATCCACTCGATGCCTTGAGCTTTCAACTTAGGCAGTTCTCGCTCCAGCACGGCCAGGGTCTGTGGATAAGGATGGCCGATCATTACCGCCGAACCCTGTTTGCGCGCCAGATTGATTGCGGTCTGCAACTGGGTGTAGATCGCCGCTTCGGTGCGCTCGTCATCGAGAAACACGTCCCGGGAAACACTTGCCAGATCGATCTTCTGTGCCTGTTGCGCAGCGACGGTCTGGGCACTGGTGCGGCTGTCGACGAAGAACTTGTGACGGCGCTGCAGTTCACCCATCAACCAAGCCATCGCCACCGGTTGCGCCGTCATGCGGCTGCCCATGTGGTTGTTGATGCCGGCGGTGTAGGGGACCATTTTGAACGCGGCGTCGAGACGCTTCTCAAGCTCTTCGATGGGCAGTTCGGGATGCCAGGCGAATGGACCGGTGGCCGGGTCCATCGGCATGTGCAGGATCACGATCTTGCCGGCACGATGGGCTTCGCGGGCGAATTCGGTGGCGTGCGGGGTATCGGGCATGATTGCCGTGGTGACCGGCCCCGGCAGGGCCAGCACGCGGCGATCCCGGGGCAGGTTCTGCCCCAGGTCGTCGATGATCAGTGTCAGGTAGGCTTTTTGTGGTGTCGGTCTGGCAGGCTCTGCGTGAGCAGCACCCGCCAGACAGCACAGCAGGACAAAGACGAAACGCAAAGACATCCTCAACGGCCGGACGTGATGCTCAGGCCTTTGAGCAGGCTCAGGGCCTGGGCCAACTGGTAATCGTCATCCTGCGGCATGGCTTTCGGCTTGCCGCCGGAGCCGGTCGGTTTGTCCGCGCCGCCGTTGCCGTTGCCCAGGTGACCCTGCAGGTCGGCTTCCTTGAAGTAGTCGCCGTCCGCTTCGTTGGTAATCTTGGCCTTGCGCACTTCGATGTCCGGGACGATACCCTGGGCCTGGATCGAGCGGCCGTTCGGCGTGAAGTACAACGCGGTGGTGATCTTCAGCGCACGGTCGTTGTTCAGCGGCAGCACGGTCTGCACCGAACCCTTGCCGAAACTGGTGGTGCCCATGACCACGGCGCGTTTCTGGTCTTGCAGGGCGCCGGCGACGATTTCCGAGGCCGAGGCACTGCCCCCGTTGATCAGCACGACCATCGGCACGGCTTCGCTTTCGTCCTTGCCGGTGGCGGAGAAGCGCAGTTCGGAGTTGGCAATCCGGCCCTTGGTGTAGACGATCAGGCCCTTGGTGATGAAGTGGTCGACCACTTCCACCGCTGCCTGCAGCACGCCGCCCGGATTGTTGCGCAAGTCGAGGATGATGCCGTTGAGCTTCTTGCCGTTGTCCTTGCGCAGCTTGGCCAGGGCCTTGGAGACTTCCTCGCCGGTCTTGACCTGGAACTGGGTGATGCGGATCAGGCCATAACCCGATTCGAGCAATTGCGCCTTGACGCTCTTCACCTGGATCACTGCGCGGGCCAGGGTTACGTCGAACGGCGTACCGCCGTCACGGACCAGGGTCAGGGTGATTTTCTGGCCGATCTTGCCGCGCATCTTGTCCACGGCTTCGGTCATGGTCTGGCCGCGGGTCGGCGCGCCATTGATCTTGACGATGAAGTCACCGGCCTGGATGCCGGCCTTCGATGCTGGCGTATCGTCGATTGGCGACACGACTTTGATGAAGCCGTCTTCCGAGCCGACTTCGATACCCAGGCCGCCGAACTCACCGCTGGTGCTTTCCTGCAGCTCGGTGAAGTCTTCCGGGCCGAGGTAGGCCGAGTGCGGGTCGAGATTGCTGAGCATGCCCTTGATGGCGTTTTCCAGCAGGGTCTTGTCGTCCACCGGTTCGACATACGCGGCCTTGATCCGGTCCATGACCTCGGCAAAGGTGCGCAGCTCTTCCAGCGGCAGCGGGGCCTTGGACGTCGCGGCAGTGCCTGCCGGAGCGACAGCCGGAGCCGGTTGAGCGGCAAACGCCAGAGGCGCGCCGATCACCAGGGCGATCGTCAGGGCCAGCGAGGTAAGACGGGACAAATGCAGCATGTCGAACGAACTCCTAAAGTTGGTGACTCAACGCCTATCCTTGCGCGCGGCACCATTGCGCCGGATCACTCGGGTGACCCTGCTGACGAATTGCGAAATACAGCGCTGGTGTGTCCTGCCCGCCACTGTTACCGACAGTGGAGATGGACTCACCGGCTTTTACCACGTCACCAGCCGACTTCAGCAGCGTCTGGTTATGACCGTAAAGACTCAGAAAACCATTGCCATGATCGAGGATCACCAATAGCCCGGCACCGCGCAACCAGTCGGCAAACACCACGCGCCCGCCATGTACGGCGTGCACCTGGCTGCCGGCGGAGGCGCTGATCATCACGCCATCCCACTTGGTGCGGGCATCGTCGCCACGGGTTTCACCGAAACGTGCCAGCAGTCGACCATCAACCGGCCATGGAAGTTTTCCCCGGGTGGCAGCAAAAGGGCCGCCGAACGTCTCGCCGCTGCTGGAAACCAGCGCGCCAGGTGTGGGTCTGACTTGTTTTCGCGGGGCGTCGCTGGTGTCCGAGTCCGCGTCGGCACGGGCCTGGGCCTCACGCAAACGCTTTTTTTCGGCTTCCTGCTGGGCGATGAGCGCTTTCTGCCGCGCTTCTTCTGCCTCACGGGCCTGGCGGGCCAGGGTTTCTTCAATGGTTTTAAGGACTTTAGACAGGTCTGCCTGATCCTGCTCGCGGGCGGCCAGTTTCTGGTCGCGCGCTTTTACGTCGTCGTTGAGCCTGGCCAGCACTTGCTGGCGCTCCTTGCGAACCTTTTCGAGGGCGTCGCGCTGGGTGTCGAGGTCGCTTTTCTGCACCAGCAACTGGGCTTGCTGGGAGGAGATGTCCTTTTCGACATTGGCCAGCTGACGCAGGGTTTCGTTGAAGTTTTTCAGCTGCTCCAGGCGGGCCTGGCTCAGGTAGTCGTAATAGGTGAGGGTACGGGCGAATTTCTCGGGATTCTGCTGGTTGAGCAGCAGCTTGAGGTATTCCTGCCGGCCGTTCTGATAGGCCGCGCGGGCCTGGATGGCGATCAGTCGTTGCTGTTCAGTGCGCGCGCTCTGGAGTTTTTTTTTCTCTGCATCGAGCCGCTGCAGCTCGGATTCACTCTTCTTCAGCTCTTTTTGCAGGGCGTCGACCTGTTTCTCGAGCTTGCCCATCTCGGTTTCGGTGCCCTTGAGCTCTTTCTGGACGCCGGATTTTTCCTCCTGGAGCTTGCCCAGCAGTTTTTTCAGCTCGGCGATGTCCTGACGCGTGGCGTCCAACTGTTGTTGGGTTTGCGCACGCTCGTCAGCGAAGGCCGGTTGGAGCAGGCATGTCAGAGCGAGGGCGATCAGGACGCGAAGCATAAGGGCGGGCGGTACCAGGGTAAGGGACGGCCTAGTATGCCCGCCCCACGCGGCAAAAAAAACGCCTCAAAGCCAACTGCTTTGAGGCGTTCGTCATAAAAAGCCGTTTCAGGCTGATTACAGGGCGTTTTTGATATCAGACCAGAATCGAAGTGCCAGTCATTTCCACCGGTTTTTCCAGACCCAGCAGTTTGAGCATGGTCGGTGCCACGTCCGCCAGCACGCCGCCTTCACGGACCTTGAGGTCGCGTTTGCCGACATAAATGAACGGCACCGGCTCGGTGGTGTGCGCGGTGTGCGCCTGGCCGGTGGCTTCGTCGGCCATTTGCTCGACGTTGCCGTGGTCGGCGGTGATCAGCGCTTCGCCGCCGACTTTTTCCAGGGCATCGACGATCCGGCCGACGCAGGTGTCCAGGCATTCAACGGCTTTCACTGCCGCTTCGAACACGCCGCTGTGGCCGACCATGTCGCCGTTGGCGTAGTTGACCACGATCACGTCATAGCGCTGGTTCTCGATGGCCTCGACGATGCGGTCGGTGACTTCCGGCGCGCTCATTTCCGGCTGCAAGTCATAAGTGGCGACTTTCGGCGACGGGATCAGGATGCGCTCTTCGCCCGGGAACGGCTCTTCGCGACCACCGGAGAAGAAGAAGGTCACGTGGGCGTATTTTTCGGTTTCGGCGATGCGCAGCTGGGTCTTGCCGTTTTTCGCCAGGTAGTCGCCGAGCACGTTTTCCAGGCTGCCCGGCGCGAAGGCGGCGGGGGCCGGGATGCTGGCGGCGTATTGAGTCAGGCCCACGTACTGCACTTTTGGCTGGCGTGCGCGCTCGAATTCCTTGAAACCGTCTTCGACAAACACGCGGCTCAGCTCGCGTGCGCGGTCGGCGCGGAAGTTCATGAACACCACGGCGTCGCCGTCTTCGACCTTCACCGGCTCACCGATGCTGGTGGCCTTGACGAACTCGTCGCTCTCGCCACGGGCGTAAGCGGCCTCCAGACCTTCCTGGGCGGTGGCGGCGTTGAATTCGCCCTTGCCATCAACGATCAGGTTGTAGGCCTGGGCCACGCGATCCCAACGGTTGTCGCGGTCCATGGCGTAGTAGCGGCCGATCAGGCTGGCGATGCGGCCCTTGCCGAGGGCCTGGAAGGTCGCGTCGAGCAGTTCGATCGACGATGCGGCGCTTTTCGGCGGCGTGTCACGGCCGTCGAGGAAGGCGTGCAGGTAGATTTTTTCGGCGCCGCGCTTGAAGGCCAGTTCGGCCATGGCGATCAGGTGATCCTGATGGCTGTGAACGCCGCCATCCGACAGCAGGCCCATGAAGTGCACGGCCTTGCCGGCGGCCACGGCCTTGTCCACGGCGGCGCAGATGGTCGGGTTCTCGAAGAACTCGCCGTCGCGGATCGCTTTGGTCACACGCGTGAAGTCCTGATACACCACGCGCCCGGCGCCGAGGTTCATGTGGCCGACTTCGGAGTTGCCCATCTGGCCGTCCGGCAGACCGACGTCCATGCCGCTGCCCGAGATCAAGCCGTTCGGCACGGTGGCCCACAGGCGATCCAGCACAGGCTTTTTGGCCGCATAGACGGCGTTGGATTCGGGGCTGTCGCTGTGACCGAAGCCGTCGAGAATCATCAGGACCAAAGGTTTAGGCGTGGTAGTCATGGAATCCACTCGTGGCTAATAAAGAAGAGGGCGATGGAAAAGGGAGTTGGAGTTTAAAGCGAAGTTCCGGCGGCGTCACCGCCGGACGGGGTTTGGCCCACCATAGTGGCTGTGTATACTGGCCGACATTTTAACGCCCTGGAACCTCCTTCGATGGTTGCTCACCTGATTGAATTTGCCACTAACCACTACATTCTTGTCGGTATCTTCGTCGTACTGCTGGCTTTGCTGCTGGCGCATACGGTGCAGGGCGGCGGTAAAAGCCTGAGTACCGGCGAGCTGACCGCACTGGTCAACAAGGACGCCGGCGTGGTGGTGGACATCCGTCCGAGCAAGGAATACGCCGCCGGTCACATCGTTGGCGCGGTGAACATTCCCCAGGACAAACTGGCCGCCCGTATCGGCGAGCTGGAAAAACACAAGGCCAAGACCATCATTCTGGTCGACGCCCTGGGTCAGACTGCCGGCACCCATGCCCGCGAGCTGATGAAATCCGGCTTTACCGCCGCCAAGCTGTCCGGCGGGATCTCCAGCTGGAAAGGCGACAACCTGCCACTGGTGAAGTGATATGAACGACGTCATCGTCTATTCCAGCGATTACTGCCCTTACTGCTCGCGCGCCAAGTACCTGCTCGCGAAAAAAGGTGTGGCCTTCGAAGAGATCAAGGTCGATGGCAAGCCGCAGGTGCGCGCCGCCATGGCCCAGAAGGCTGGACGTACGTCCGTGCCGCAGATCTGGATCGGCGACACCCACGTCGGCGGATGTGACGATTTGTACGCCCTGGAGCGCGCCGGCAAGCTGGACGCGCTGCTCAAGGCCTGAACTGCTGCACCTCACCAAGAACCCAAAAGACCCAAGATCAGAAAGGATCTGAGATGACTGACCAACAGAACACTGCAGCCAGCGAAGAAGAAACCGCACCGCAATTCTCCTTGCAGCGCATCTATGTACGCGACCTGTCCTTCGAAGCTCCGAAAAGCCCGGCGATTTTCCGTCAGCAATGGGATCCGGCGGTCGCTCTGGATCTGAACACCCGCCAGAAAGCCCTGGAAGGTGATTTCTACGAAGTCGTGCTGACCCTGTCCGTCACCGTGAAAAACGGTGAAGAAGTGGCCTTCATCGCTGAAGTGCAACAGGCCGGTATCTTCCTGATCAAGAACCTGGACGCGGGCTCGATGAGCCACACCCTGGGTGCGTTCTGCCCGAACATCCTGTTCCCGTATGCTCGCGAAACCCTGGACAGCCTGGTGACCCGTGGTTCGTTCCCGGCCCTGATGCTGGCCCCGGTGAACTTCGACGCCCTGTACGCGCAAGAGCTGCAGCGCATGCAGGAAGCCGGCGAGACTCCGACCGTTCAGTAAGCGGTCTGGCTCCACCCAATGTGGGAGCGAGCCTGCTCGCGATTACGGAGGGTCAGATGACATCGATGTCGTCTGACGCACCGCTATCGCGAGCAGGCTCGCTCCCACAGTTGTTTTCGGGTGTTACTTGAAGTCGTTCTGCCGCCACGCTTCGTACACGGCCACTGCTACGGTGTTGGACAGGTTCAAGCTGCGGCAGCCTTCGCGCATCGGCAGACGCAGGCGCTGTTCGGCGGGCAGGGCGTCGAGCACTTCCGGCGGCAGGCCACGGCTTTCCGGGCCGAAGATGAACGCATCGCCCGGGACGAACGCGGCATCGTGAAACGGCCGCGAACCCTTGGTGGTGAAGGCGAACAGCCGCGGATGGCCGAGGCTTTCCAGGCAACTGGCGAGGTCGGCGTGGCGTTGCAGAGTGGCATACTCGTGATAGTCGAGACCGGCGCGACGCAGCCGCTTGTCGTCCATCTCGAAGCCCAGCGGTTCGATCAAATGCAGGTGGCAGCCGCTGTTGGCGCACAGCCTGATAACGTTACCGGTGTTCGGTGGAATTTCCGGTTGAAAAAGGATGACGTGAAACATGCACGGCTCCGAAGGTAAAGATGACGCGCATTCTACGCCGCCAGCCGACCCGCGTTCGAAACTATTCCCGCGAGTCATGGGGTCGCTGGCAATTTTCGGCCTGATGGTCGGAATGATGATCGGCCGTTTGACCACCCCCGACCCAAGCGTTTTGCAGCAGGTCGAAGTGATCGAGGGTGGTCTGGCGGTCTGGTTCAACAATGAGCCGAAGCTGCATGGCGAGATCGTCGATGGCAGCATCGCGTTGCTGTTCGAGGCCGAAGGCAAGGCGCAGAAAGGTCAGCTCAAGCTCAACGGCAAGGACGTGAACTGGCGGACGCGTTTGAGTGACGGGGGATTGTTGCTGACGCTGGTGGCGGCGCGGCCGCTGCAGGGCGACTGGGCCGGCCAGGCGGTCGATGACCGCTGGCGGCTGGAGATCCATCTCCGGGAGCAATAAAAGAGGGAATCCCCGGCCTGCCTGTACCAAGGTTCCCGAAACGGGCGGGCTCATCGCATCGCGTTCTGAGCCGGTGTAAAGAGGGAACCCCTGACCTGCCTGTATCAAGGGCCCCAAAAGGGTGGGCTCATCACGTTTGTGGTGTGAGCCTGGTGTAAAGAGGGGAATCCCCGGCCTGCCTGTACCAAGGCCCCCGAAAGGGTGGGTGAATCGAATCACCTGATTGGGTTATTGCAGGGGGCGTGCCAGTTTTTATCGTTTTGAAACAAAAAAGCCCGACACAATGACGAAGGCCCCGTAATACGGGGCCTTCGTCTTTTCACAGGGTGGGATTTTCAGCGGTTTACAGGACAAACCTGAGCCAGTGGCCGTGCCCGATTAAGGGTCACGCTGCCTTGCGGCGGTGCAGGCTGGCGCCGAAGCTCAGCCTTCATCGCCCTCATCGTCATCCCCGCCATCGACCTTCATGCCAAGTTCCTTGATCTTGCGGGTCAAGGTGTTCCGGCCCCAGCCCAGCAGCACGGCCGCGTCGCGACGACGTCCGGCGGTGTGCTTCAAGGCGGTCTCGATCATGATCCGCTCGAACGCCGGCACCGCGCTGTCGAGCAGGCTCGACTGACCGCGTGCGAGCGCCTGATCGGCCCACTGGCGCAGCGCCTGTTCCCAGTTGGTCACCGGCGCTGAATCCTGAGGCAGGCTCAGCAGTTCCGGTGGCAGGTCGCCGATGTGAACTTCGCGCCCCGACGCCATCACCGTGATCCAGCGGCAAGTGTTTTCCAGCTGACGCACGTTGCCCGGCCACGGCAGGTTTTTCAGGTATTCCTCGGTCTCGCTTTTCAGCAGCTTCGGCTCGACCGCCAGCTCTTGCGCGGCGCGGCTGAGGAAGTGCTTGGCCAGGGTCGGGATGTCTTCGCGACGGTCCGACAGGCGCGGGATGTGGATGCGGATCACGTTGAGGCGGTGGAACAAGTCCTCACGGAATTTCCCGGCGTGGACCAGGGTTTCCAGATTCTGGTGAGTCGCGGCGATGATCCGCACATCAACCTTGACCGGCACATGCCCGCCGACGCGATAGAACTCGCCATCGGCCAATACCCGCAGCAGCCGGGTCTGGGTGTCCGCCGGCATGTCGCCGATTTCATCGAGGAACAGCGTGCCGCCGTCAGCTTGCTCGAAACGTCCGCGACGAAGGTTCGCTGCGCCGGTGAACGCGCCTTTCTCGTGGCCGAACAGCTCGGACTCCATCAGGTCTTTCGGAATCGCCGCCATGTTCAGCGCAATGAACGGGGAGGCCGCACGCGGGCTGTGGCGGTGCAGGGCATGGGCTACCAGCTCTTTGCCGGTGCCGGATTCGCCGTTGATCAATACGGTGATGTTGGAGTGGCTCAGGCGTCCGATGGCGCGAAACACTTCCTGCATCGCCGGTGCTTCGCCGATGATTTCCGGGGTGCGGGTCAGGGTTGGCGCGACTTCCAGGCCCTGTTGTTCCTGGGCGTGCTGATTGGCGCGTTTGACCAGCGACACCGCTTCGTCGACATCGAACGGTTTTGGCAGGTATTCGAAGGCACCGCCCTGATAGGAGGCGACAGCGCTGTCCAGATCGGAGTGAGCGGTCATGATGATGACCGGCAGTCGTGGGTGTTGCTCGCGAATCCGCGCCAGAAGATCCAGGCCACTGGCACCCGGCATGCGGATGTCGGAGATGATCACGTCCGGCTGCTGGCGGGCCAGGCGGCTCATCACGCCATCGGCACTGTCGAAGCTCTGGGTGGTCATGCCTTCCTGTTGCAGGGCTTTTTCCAGAACCCAACGGATAGAACGGTCGTCATCGACGATCCACACGGTTTCACTACGGCTCATGTCGATGTGGCTCCTTGTTCCAGTGGCAGAAAGATCGAGAACGTGGTGTGGCCTGGGTGGCTGTCACACTCGATCAGGCCCTGGTGCTGGCTGATGATGTTCTGGGTGATGGCCAGGCCGAGTCCGGTACCGTCCGGACGGCCGCTGACCATGGGAAAGAAAATGGTTTCCTGGAGTTCCGCCGGAATCCCCGGGCCGTTGTCGATGATCTCGATCTTGGTCACCAGGCGATGGCGGATATGGCCGATGGTGAATTGGCGCATGGCGCGGGTGCGCAGGCTGATGCGGCCCAGGCGCAGCTCGTTCTGGCTGCTGATCGCTTGCATGGCGTTGCGCACGATGTTCAGCACGGCCTGAATCATTTGTTCACGGTCGATCAGTACGTCGGGAATACTCGGGTCGTAATCGCGCACCAGCGTGATGCAGCCCTGGCTTTCGGCCTCGACCAGTTGGCAGACGCGCTCCAGCACTTCGTGGACGTTGCACAGGGCCAGCGACGGCAGTTTGTTCGAGCCGAGCATGCGGTCGACCAGATTGCGCAGGCGGTCGGCTTCTTCGATGATCACGTTGGTGTAGTCGCGCAGGCTGTCTTCCGGTAGCTCCCGGGCCAGCAATTGCGCGGCGCCACGGATGCCGCCCAGCGGGTTCTTGATCTCGTGGGCGAGGCCGCGCACCAGCATCTTGCTGGTTTCCTGCTTGGACAGTTGCGCCTCTTCCTTGGTGATCCGCAGCAGGCGGTCGCGAGGGTGAACCTCCAGCAACAGCAGGGTCGCGCCATTGCTGAGGATGGGCGTCACCGCGTAATCCACCGTCAGGGTCTGGCCGGTGAGGGCGGTGAGCATCGCTTCACGCTTGGTGAACGGGTGCGCCTGTTCAACCGCCTGGCGCAACGAGTTGAGCGCTTCGGTGGATTCGGTAAACAGCTCGCTGATGAACTGCCCATGGCTGCGCTGACCACTGATGGCCAGCAGCATCTCCGCCGCCGGGTTCATGTACTCGAGGCGCAATTCGGCATCGAGCAGGATGGTGGCGGTGGTCAGGTTGTCGAGCAGCAAACGGTGGAGTGCGTCGCTTATGGTCATCAGGACCTCTTTTGGAGCAAGGCGTGCGCAAGAAACCAAGCGCCGGTGCGAGGAAAATGCAAAAACCAAACCAAGGCTCCGAAAAGAAGCGTTCGGCGCCTGAAACAGGCGTTTGACGCCCGTTTGCGCAGCGATTGGCCGGCCCTCGCGGGTACTTTCGAACCAAAATGGGTTGGATTGTGGGTACGGTGCAGACTGTTGCACCAATATAGTGCGCAAAGCTGAACGGCGCTAAAAGAAACGCAGGAAGGGATTTTTCGGTTCGGCGGGTTTGTCTTTCAGCGGGCATTCCGGTCGAACGCCGTAGTCATCGGTGGTGCAGGGTTTGACCTGGCGCTTTTGTGCCAGCGAAATGCGCTGCATGTGGAACGGTTGATTGGCCGTTCGTTCGACGATGCGATCCTGTGCATCGAGGATCTCTACTGACAGACTGTGACTGCCGCGATCGATATTGTTCAGTGGAAACACCGGGCTCAGGCCGGGTTCGCCGGTGGCCTGGCCATCCAGCAGCAGGCGATAGCGATGTCCCTTTTGCAGGCCGGGTTCGCTGGTGACGCTGACGATCAGCTCGCCGGCGCTGCTGCGAATGGTGGCGTCCGGCTCGGGTACCAGCACCCGCAGCATGTCGTAGCGGAACAGCGGTTGCTCCGGTGATTTTTTGGCCGTGGTGATGGGCGCCGCCCCGGTCGGGTTGGAGGCCATGCGATTGCTGGTGGCCAGCGGCACACGCTTGGCGTTGCCTCGGGGTTGATCGGTGTAGACGCGATTGCCCTGCGCATCGACATAAGTGAAGACTTCGGCGGACGCACCGAGCGCGAACAGGGCCAGACACGCAGCGATCAGTCCGCGAGTCACGGCTTGTGCACTCGCTGCACAGTGAAGACCACTGCCGGACTCTGTTGAATGATCGCCTCGCCATCGATCACCTGAACCGCCAGCCGATGCTCACCCCGGTCGACGTTCACCAGTTGCAGGATCGGCACGTTGCTCGGCTGGCCATAAGGCGCGTCGTCCAGCAGCAGGCGCAGTTGGTGCGGCGGTTGCAGGCGCGGCTTGATCTGCACGCTGACGGTGAACGTGCCGTTGTTGGCGCGCAGGGCCTCTTCGGTGGGCAGGCCGGTCAGTTCCAGCACGTCATAGGCATTGCGCGCAGGCGCCCGGCTGGCCGTGTCCGACGACGGCGCGCTCGGTGCCTGAGGCTGGACGCTGTTGAGCGGCGGCAACTCCACCGGCTGCGCCTTCACGCCGTCCGGCGAGTGATCGCTGTAGACCGTGTTGCCGTTGGCGTCGGTGTATTTGTAGATCTGCGCTGACGCGTCGTACGCGCAAGCCAGCAACAGAATTGGCAGCAATGGCCGCATTCGGACGTCCTGTGAGTAGCGGATATCACTCCGACAATGGAATACCCTCGCCGCCAGCATAGAACACAACCAGCTCCACAGGTTTGTCTCCAGTGATCCCGCGATGACTGCGGTTCACCATTTCAGCGACGGCTTCTCCCTGTTTAAAACGTTTGCTGCGGCCATCGTCCCTGCTTTCGATAGTCAGTTCGCCGGAGAGAATGTAGGCAGCGTTGGGAATAGGGTGAGTGTGCCACTGGAGCTGTGTGTTGGCAGGAATACTGAGCCGGAGCACCGACAGTTCGGGTTTGGCGTCGGGGTAGTTTGAATAGGAGGTCCCATCCCACGACGTGGTGCTTTCGAGCAACAGATTGCGCTCTATCTGTCTTGATTCCTGTGGCGAGGCACAGCCTTGCAGGGTCAGAGTTGCCAGAGTGGCAAGCAGAATCTGGATAAGACATTGCTTCATCGTTGTATTCCTCAAGTGGCCGTAAGGAGGAAAGCTACGGGCCGCTCAAAGGGATTGATGCCGGACGATGTGTCAGTTGCTTTCGGATTTCTGGATTGATGTTGTCGGAAATAACCTCAAAAAAAAGGCCTCCCGAAGGAGGCCTCTCTTTTGTCATGCCGCGTAGCGCAGCGCTACCGGATCAGCAGCTGTAGTACAGCTCATATTCCAGTGGGTGTACGAAGGTGCGGACCTTGATTTCTTCTTCGGATTTCAGCGCGATGTAGGCATCGATGAAGTCGTCGGAGAATACGCCGCCCTTGGTCAGGAACGCACGGCCCTTGTCCAGCTCTTCCAGGGCTTCTTTCAGGCTGCCGCAAACTTGCGGGATCTCTTTCGCCTCTTCAGGCGGCAGGTCGTACAGGTTTTTGTCAGCAGCATCGCCTGGGTGGATCTTGTTCTGGATACCGTCCAGGCCGGCCATCAGCAGTGCTGCGAAAGCCAGGTACGGGTTGGCAGCCGGATCCGGGAAACGTGCTTCGATACGACGGCCGCGTGGGCTGTTGACGTAAGGAATACGGATCGAGGCGGAACGGTTGCGAGCCGAGTAGGCCAGCATCACCGGAGCTTCGAAACCTGGCACCAGACGCTTGTAGGAGTTGGTGGCCGGGTTGGTGAAGCCGTTCAGGGCCTTACCGTGCTTGATGATACCGCCGATGAAGTACAGGGCGGTTTCGGACAGGCCGGCATAGCCTTCGCCAGCGAAGGTGTTCTTGCCGTCTTTGGCGATGGACATGTGGACGTGCATGCCCGAGCCGTTGTCGCCGTACAGTGGCTTCGGCATGAAGGTCGCGGTGCGGCCGTAAGCGTCAGCAACGTTGTGTACAACGTATTTCAGAGTCTGAACTTCGTCAGCTTTCTTCACCAGGGTGTTGAACTTGACACCAATTTCGTTCTGACCGGCAGTCGCCACTTCGTGGTGGTGAACTTCAACGGTCTGACCCATCTCTTCCAGTGCGTTGCACATGGCGGTACGGATTTCGTGGTCGTGGTCGAACGGCGGAACCGGGAAGTAGCCGCCCTTGATACCTGGACGGTGGCCCTTGTTGCCGCCTTCCACGTCCTGATCGGACATCCACGAGCCTTGCTCGGAGTAGATCTTGAACATCGAGCCGGAGATGTCGGACTTGAACTTCACTTCGTCGAAGATGAAGAACTCAGGCTCTGGACCGGCGAATACGGTGTCACCGATACCGGTGGTCTTCAGGTATTCCTCGGCGCGGTGGGCAATGGCGCGCGGGTCGCGATCGTAACCTTGCATGGTCGAAGGTTCGATGATGTCGCAAACCAGGATCAGGGTCGGCTCTTCGGTGAACGGGTCCAGAACGGCAGTTTCGTCGTCCGGCAGCAGGATCATGTCGGAGGCTTCGATGCCTTTCCAGCCAGCGATGGAGGAACCGTCGAACATCTTGCCAACTTCGAAGAAGTCGTCTTCCAGCGCATCGCGAGCCGGCATGGTCACGTGGTGCTGAGTGCCTTTGGTGTCCGTGAAGCGCAGATCAATCCACTTGACGTCATGATCTTTGATGAGTTGAACCGACTTCGACATAGTGTCCTCCGGGTGGCTTAGGGCTGGTAGTGGATGCCCTTAAATGTTGGTGATGCCGGCGCGAATACTCTGCCAAGGCAACCTGCCTCACAAGGGAGCAAATTGCATGCCAGTGCCCCAGCATGGGTTTTTTGCCCCAAATTCACGCTTATAAAGGTGCAAAGCGCAGAAAGAGAGAAAATCTCGCCCTCTAATGTAGCGCTATAAGTCGAAAATGACCCGTTTTGGTGCATGCAAAACCTTCTGCACATTAACTGGTTAAACCTTGAGCAATTTCCGCTATAATCCGCGCCCCCCTTTTTCGGCTGGCCCAGCGCGCGCTGTTTTCATGAAACTAATCGTAAAAGTCTTCCCCGAGATCACCATCAAAAGCCGACCTGTCCGGACGAAATTCATCCGCCAGCTGGCCAAGAACATCCGCACCGTGCTCCGCGACCTGGACCCGGCCGTGGTGGTGAACGGTGTGTGGGACAATCTCGAGCTGGAAACCCGCGTGACCGATCCCAAGGCCCTGAAAGAGATGGGCGAACGCCTGACCTGCATGCCGGGCATCGCGCACTTTCTGCAGATCGACGAGTACCCGCTGGGTGACTTCGACGACATCACCGAGAAGTGCAAACAGCACTATGGCGATGCACTGGCCGGGAAGATTTTCTCGGTGCGCTGCAAGCGTGCGGGCAAGCATGCCTTCAGCTCGATGGACGTCGAAAAATACGTCGGCAGCAAGCTGCGCCGTGAGTGCGGTGCCGCCGGTATCGACCTGAAAGCGCCGGAAATCGAAGTCCGCATCGAGGTTCGCGACAAACGGTTGTTTGTCATCCACAGCCAGCACAATGGCATCGGCGGCTACCCGCTCGGTGCGCTGGAGCAGACGCTGGTATTGATGTCCGGCGGCTTCGACTCGACGGTTGCGGCCTACCAGATCATGCGTCGCGGTCTGATGGCGCACTTCTGCTTCTTCAATCTGGGCGGTCGTGCCCACGAATTGGGCGTAATGGAAGTCGCGCATTTCATCTGGAAGAAGTACGGCAGCTCGCAACGCGTGCTATTTGTCAGTGTTCCGTTCGAAGAAGTGCTGGGCGAAATTCTCGGCAAGGTCGATAACAGTCATATGGGCGTCGTATTGAAGCGTATGATGTTGCGCGCCTCCTCGGCCATCGCCGAGCGCCTGCATATTGATGCGCTGGTCACCGGCGAGGCGATCTCCCAGGTGTCGAGCCAGACGCTGCCGAACCTGTCGGTGATTGACTGCGTGACCGATAAGCTGGTCCTGCGTCCACTGATCGTCGCCCACAAGCAAGATATCATCGACACGGCCAACGAGATCGGCACCGCCGATTTCGCCCGGCACATGCCGGAGTACTGCGGGGTCATTTCGGTCAATCCGAAGACAGCCGCCAAGCGTGGTCGCGTTGAGCACGAAGAGCAGGAATTCGACATGGCGGTGCTCGAGCGTGCGCTCGCAAACGCCAGACTGGTGCCGATTGATCGGGTGATCGACGAATTGGGCCAGGATTTGCAAATCGAAGAAGTCAGCGAGGCACTGGCCGGCCAGATCGTCATCGACATCCGTCACCCGGATGCCGCCGAGGATGAGCCGCTGGAGCTCGAGGGCATAGAAGTACAGACGATGCCGTTCTATGCAGTGAACGCACGTTTCAAGGAACTGGACCCTACTCGCCAGTACCTGCTGTATTGCGACAAAGGCGTGATGAGTCGCCTGCATGCTCACCATTTGCTCAGTGAGGGGCATGCCAATGTGCGCGTTTATCGACCGAGCTAAGTGCCCGGGGCTGTTTGCCTGTGGCCTGCGTCACCGGCCCCCCGACACCGCCGTCAAGCTGTAACGGCCATGCCGGACACTACTGCTAATCGCTGCCAAGACTTGTCAGCAAACCGAATCCTCTGATCGAGATACACAAGTGATCGAAAATCTACGCAACATCGCCATCATTGCCCACGTTGACCATGGTAAGACCACCCTGGTAGACAAACTCCTGCGTCAATCCGGCACCCTGGAGCGCAACGAGCTCAACGACGAGCGCGTGATGGACTCCAACGACCAGGAAAAAGAGCGCGGCATTACCATTCTGGCGAAAAACACCGCCATCAACTGGAACGGCTACCACATCAACATCGTGGACACCCCGGGCCACGCCGACTTCGGCGGCGAAGTCGAGCGCGTAATGTCCATGGTTGACTCCGTGCTGCTGCTGGTCGACGCTCAAGACGGCCCTATGCCGCAAACCCGTTTCGTGACCAAGAAGGCTTTCGAAGCCGGCCTGCGTCCAATCGTGGTCATCAACAAGGTTGACCGTCCGGGCGCGCGTCCTGACTGGGTTCTGGACCAGATCTTCGATCTGTTCGACAACCTGGGCGCTACCGAAGAACAACTGGACTTCCAGGTTGTTTACGCTTCGGCCCTGAACGGCATCGCCGGTCTGGACCACACCGCCATGGGCGAAGACATGACCGCGCTGTACCAGGCGGTAGTCGACCACGTTCCGCCTCCGGCTGTTGACCGTGACGGTCCGTTCCAGATGCAGGTCTCCGCTCTGGACTACAACAGCTTCCTGGGTGTTATCGGTGTTGGCCGTATCGCTCGTGGTCGCGTCAAGCCGAACACTCCGGTTGTCGCTATCAGCGCCGATGGCAAGCGCCGCAACGGTCGTATCCTGAAGCTGATGGGTCACCACGGTCTGCACCGCGTTGACGTTGAAGAAGCTGCAGCTGGCGACATCGTCTGCATCAGCGGTTTCGACGAGCTGTTCATCTCCGACACCCTGTGCGACATCAACACCGTCGAGGCGATGAAGCCTCTGACCGTTGACGAGCCAACCGTTTCCATGACCTTCCAGGTAAACGACTCGCCATTCTGCGGTAAAGAAGGCAAGTTCGTGACTTCCCGTAACATCAAGGATCGTCTGGACAAAGAGCTGCTGTACAACGTTGCACTGCGCGTTGAAGAAGGCGACTCGGCTGACAAGTTCAAGGTTTCCGGCCGTGGTGAGCTGCACCTCTCGGTACTGATCGAAACCATGCGTCGCGAAGGCTTCGAGCTGGCCCTGGGCCGTCCTGAAGTGATCATCCGTGAAGTTGACGGCGTGAAGCAGGAACCGTTCGAAAACGTCACCATCGACATCCCTGAAGAATCCCAGGGCAAGGTCATGGAAGAAATGGGTCTGCGTAAAGGCGACCTGAGCAACATGGTGCCGGATGGCAAAGGCCGTGTTCGTCTGGAATACAACATCCCTGCTCGCGGTCTGATCGGTTTCCGTAACCAGTTCCTGACCCTGACCAACGGTGCTGGCATCCTGACCTCGATCTTCGACCGTTACGCTCCAGTGAAGTCGGGCCACATGTCCGGCCGTCAGAACGGCGTTCTGGTTTCGGTTGAAACCGGCAAGGCGCTGACCTACTCCCTGGAAACCCTGCAGGCTCGTGGCAAGCTGTTCGTAGAACACGGCCAGGAGATCTACAACGGTCAGATCGTTGGTCAGAACTCCCGCGACAACGACCTGGGTGTAAACCCGACCAAAGGCAAGAAGCTCGACAACATGCGTGCTTCGGGTAAAGACGAAACCATCGCTCTGGTTCCACCTGTTCGCTTCACCCTGGAACAGGCTCTGGAATACATCCAGGAAGACGAGCTGTGCGAAGTCACTCCTAAGTCCATCCGTCTTCGCAAGAAGATCCTGGACGAAAGCGAGCGTACCCGCGCTGCCAAGAAAGCCAAGGCGTAAGATTTAGCCAGGCTTGAAAAAAACGCCCCCGGTCGAGAGACCGGGGGCGTTTTTGTTTGTCCGGGATTTGCGCGGTGTCTGTTCCGGCGCTATCGCGGGCAAGCCCGCTCCCACAGTGTTTTCAGTCGTACCAAAAGTTTGTGTACAGCAAAAATCACTGTGGGAGCTGGCTTGCCAGCGAAGGCGGCCGATCAGCCGCCGAACATCTCAGGGCAGATCAGAACTTCTCGATCGACCGCGAATTCTGCACCCGCTCCACTTCCTTCGGCTTGTACGCGCAATACCCCGGCCGCGGGCCGATCTTCGGGTGGTTGCGGCAAGTGTCCGGGCGCTTGTCATAAATGGTGCACAGGCGGCTCTTGCGATCCAGGTAGTAGCAATCGTTGTTGCTCATGCGCTGCAGGGTGAAGATCCCCGACTTCTGGTTGAAGCGCTCCACCAGCCCTTCCTTTTGTAGACGCTTGGCGATGTTCTTCGGCGGGTCGCCCAGTTCGAACTCGTCGACCACGCCGATGCGTACCAGGTCCTTGATCTTGACCTCGACCGGCAGCGTGCAGCAGCTGGAAACGCACGAGCCGCACATCGGGGCTGAATATTTGGCCCAGGTATCGAGACGGTCGATCTCGGCTGCGGCGATCAGGTTGGGCTTCATCATCGGGGTTTACCAGGCGTGTGCATCAGGGCGCGCGATCATACCGGGACGGGTGGATTTTTGAACAACCTTTCGCCAGATTTTTTCTTCATGCACCCGCATCGTCCGACAACTCGGCACGGCCCCTGCATTCATTGAGGCATTCGCCAGAGTATTGCCGGTCGATCTCACACTCTCGGTAAAAACTGCCGAACCAGAGCCCTTACCGTCGGTCAGACCGTCTAGGCTCTGACAACTCCCCCGCTCGCTCGAGGTCCTATCGATGACTCAAGAACCACTAGTTCGCGAAGCAGAGGTGGCCGCATTCCGCGACGCCGTCCTGACCAAACTCACCTACGCGGTGGGCAAAGACCCGGATCACGCCTTTGACCATGACTGGTTCGAAGCCATCGCCCTGGCGGCGCGCGATCACATGGTCGAGCACTGGATGGACCACACCCGGCAGATCTACCGCAAAGGTCAGAAGCGGGTGTATTACCTCTCGCTGGAATTTCTCATCGGCCGCTTGCTCTACGACAGCCTGAGCAACCTCGGCCTGCTGGATGTTGCTCGTGAAGCACTGACCGAGTTGGGCGTCGATCTGGAGCGCATCCGCATCCTGGAGCCGGATGCGGCGCTGGGCAACGGTGGCCTTGGGCGGCTGGCGGCGTGCTTCATGGAAAGCATGTCGACCCTCGGTATCGCTGGTCACGGCTACGGCATTCGTTATGAGCACGGGCTGTTTCGTCAGGCCATCGTCGATGGCTGGCAGCAGGAACAGACCGAGCACTGGCTGGATTTCGGCAACCCCTGGGAGTTCGAGCGGCCAGAGGTGGTCTATCCGATCGGCTTTGGCGGCAGTGTCGAAACCGTCACCGACGCCAGCGGCAAGTCACGGCAAGTCTGGCAACCGGCGGAAACCGTCCGGGCCATTGCCTACGACACACCGGTGGTCGGCTGGCGCGGGGCGAGCGTCAACACCTTGCGCCTGTGGCGGGCCCGAGCGATGGAAGACTTGCACCTGGAGCGCTTCAACGCCGGTGACCACCTGGGCGCCGTCGCCGAAGTGGCCCGGGCCGAGAGTATTTCCCGCGTGCTCTACCCGGCGGACAGCACCGAAGCCGGGCAGGAACTGCGTCTGCGTCAGGAATACTTCTTCGTCGCCGCCTCGCTTCAGGACTTGCTGCGCCGTCACCGCAACATGCACACCTCGGTGCTGACCCTCGGCGATCACGCGGCGATCCAGCTCAACGACACGCACCCCTCGATTGCCGTCGCCGAACTGATGCGCCAACTGGTCGATGTCTATGACGTGGCTTGGGACGCGGCGTGGCAAGTCACCGTCGATACGCTGTCGTACACCAACCACACGCTGCTGCCCGAAGCGCTGGAAACCTGGCCGGTGGGGCTGATGGAGCGCATGCTGCCGCGGCACATGCAGATCATCTATCTGATCAACGCCCAGCACATCGATTCGCTGCGAGCCAAGGGTATCCACGATTTTGACGTGCTGCGCGCGGTGTCGCTGATCGAGGAAGACAACGGCCGCCGGGTGCGCATGGGCAACCTCGCGTTCCTCGGCTCCCACAGCGTCAACGGCGTGTCCGGGCTGCACACGCAGTTGATGCGCAAAACCGTGTTCGCCGAGTTGCACAAGCTGTATCCAGAGCGGATCAACAACAAGACTAACGGCATCACGTTCCGCCGCTGGCTGTACCAGGCCAACCCTGAGTTGACGTCGATGCTGGTCGACTCCCTCGGCCCGGACGTTCTGGATAACCCGGAACAGCGTCTGCTCGATCTTGAGCCGTTCGCCGAAAAACCAGCCTTCCGCAAAGCCTTCGCCGAGCAACGGCTGCACAGCAAAAAAGCGCTGGCCTACCTGATTCACGAGCGGCTGGGGATCGCGGTCAACCCGGCGGCGATGTTCGACGTGCAGGTCAAACGGATCCACGAATACAAGCGCCAGTTGCTCAACCTGATGCACACGGTCGCGCTGTATCAGGCGATCCGCGCCGAGCCGGAAACCGACTGGGTGCCGCGGGTGAAGATCTTCGCCGGCAAGGCAGCGGCCAGTTATCACCAGGCCAAACTCATCATCAAACTGACCAACGACATCGCCCGGGTGGTGAACAACGACCCGACCGTGCGCGGCCTGCTCAAAGTGGTGTTCCTGCCTAACTACAACGTCAGTCTGGCGGAAAGCATCATTCCGGCGGCGGACCTGTCGGAGCAGATCTCCACTGCCGGTTTCGAGGCCTCGGGCACCAGCAACATGAAGTTCGGCCTCAACGGCGCGCTGACCATCGGCACCCTCGACGGTGCCAACGTGGAAATGTGCGAAAGCATCGGCGCCGAGCACATGTTCATCTTCGGCCTCAGTGCCCAGCAGGTCGAAGCGCGCAAGCAGAACCACGAGTTCAGCGCGGTGCCGGACATCGCGGCGTCCCATCGTTTGAACGATGTGTTGCAGGCGATCCGCAGCGGGGTGTTCTCGCCGGACGACACGTCGCGCTACACCGGGTTGATCGATTCGCTGGTGGACTACGACCGCTTCCTGGTCTGCGCCGACTTTGACTCGTACTGGGAAGCGCAGATGCGCGTGGATGCGCTCTGGCATGATTCCAACAACTGGTGGCGTTCGGCGGTGCTGAACACCTCGCGGATGGGCTGGTTCTCGTCGGACCGGACGATCCGCGAGTACGCCACGGATATCTGGAAGGCACTGGAGTAACTTTTAGCGACAAATGTGCGCCCGGCCCCACGCTTGTTGGGCCGGGCCGATATACTGAGCCTTGGTTCCGCCCCGTTCCGGGGCTGCTCAGGGATATCGACCATGCAATGGATGTTCATGTTGATCGGGCTGCTGCTCGGTTGGCTGCTCGACGAGTCGTTCAGTTCTTCGCTATTGGGCGCGCTGCTGGGCCTGGCAATCGGGCAGACGATCCGCATCATGCGGCTTGGCTCGCAGGTGGCGGAGCAACAGCGGCAACTTGAACAGACGAAGGTGGCTTTGCAAGGCGTTGCGCAGCGTCTGTATCTGCTGGAGGGATCGCCTTCGCACGCGGTGCCGACGTCAGGCGTGGAACCGGTCCCCGAGCCTTTGGTCGAGCCCGCCGAGGTCGCCGAAGATGCTGCGCCCCCCGAACTGGTCTGGGAGCTGCCGCCCGAACTCGAACCTCTCTCAGTCGTCGTCAGCGAAACCAGTCAGCCGTTGCCGGCCGATGTCTGGCGTCTCGACGCCGTTACCCCTGAAACCCCGGAACCCCGACAGCCCGCCGAACCCCGTGGCCCGAACTTCATCGAGCGCGGCATCAGCGCGGCGCGAAACTGGCTGTTCGGTGGCAACACCGTGCTGCGGGTGGGCGTGGTGCTTTTGTTCTTCGGCCTGGCCTTTCTGTTGCGTTACGCCACCGAAGGCATGGTGGTGCCGATCGAGTTGCGTTACGCCGGGGTCGCGGCGGCAGCGCTGGGATTGCTGGCGCTGGGCTGGTGGTTGCGCCATCGCAACACAAGCTACGCCTTGATGCTGCAAGGCACCGGGATCGCGGTGCTGTACCTGACGGTGTTTGCGGCGATGCGCCTGCACCCGCTGCTGGATCCGTCCGCCGCGCTGGGTTTGCTGGTGGCGGTGACGGTGTTTTCGGCGATTCTGGCCATCACCCAGGATTCCCTGGCCCTGGCCTGCGTCGCCGCATTGGGCGGTTTCGCCGCGCCGATCCTGACCTCCACCGGCAGCGGCAACCATGTCGCGCTGTTCAGCTATTTCGCGTTGCTCAACGCCGGCATTCTCGCCATTGCGTGGTTCAAGGCCTGGCGTCTGCTCAACCTGATCGGTTTCGCCGGCACTTTCGGCATCGGTTTCGCCTGGGGCGTGCGTTCGTATGCGCCGGAACTGTTGTGGAGCACCGAGCCGTTCCTGATTCTGTTCTTCCTGATGTACCTCGCCATCGGCCTGCTGTTCGCCCGACGCAAGTTGCTGGACATGCCGGATGCACCGGCAGAGAGCGATCGCGAAGCGCTGCTGCACTGGTCGGCGCGCAAGGGCGACTACGTTGACGGCACGATGCTGTTCGGCCCGCCGCTGGTGGGTTTCGGCCTGCAATTGGCGCTGGTGCAGCCTCTGGAATTTGCCGCCGCGTTCAGTGCGCTGGCGCTGGGCATGATTTACATGGCTCTCGCCAAAGTGCTGATGGGCGGCCGGGCGCTGCTGCTGGGCGAGACCTGTCTGGCGCTCGGGGTGATTTTCGCCAGCCTGGCGATTCCATTGGGCCTGGATGCGCGCTGGACGTCCGCGGCCTGGGCGGTGGAGGGGGCGGGGATTTTCTGGCTGGGCTTGCGTCAGCAACGGCCGTTGGCCCGGGCCTTCGCATTGCTGTTGCAACTGGGCTCGGCGCTGGCGTTTCTCAGCGAGTTGCGCATTGGCGAAAGCAGCCTGCTCGACGGAGCGCCGCTGGGCGCACTGATGCTCGGCGCGGCGTTGTTGTTCAGCTTCTATCAATTGCGCAAGGCGTTGCCGGAACAGGTTTCACCATGGGAGCGCCAAGGCCTGCCGGTGTTGGCGAGTCTCGGTCTGACCTTTCTCTATCTGCTGGCGCCATTGTTCTTCTTCACTCAGGGCACGGCGATCAGTTGGGCATTGGCCGGGCTGGTGACCTTGTTCGTCGGCTTGCCCCTGCAATCGCGCACCTTCCTGTTCACTGCGTTTGCCGTGCAACTGCTCGGCGGGGCGCTGTTCCTGTTGCGCCTGCAAGGGGCGGGCGAGGATTCGGCAGCCGTGTTCAGCGCCGGCTGGAGCGGTCTGCTCAGCGCCTCCCTGATCGGTCTGGCGCTGATCGCCGGCATGCTCCTGGCGGCGCGTGACGAGATGGTGCGCAGCGATGTTCGGTTGCTGCGCGGCTTGTCGGTGGTGCTGCTGGCGGGGCTGGTGCTGATCAATCTGGCGGTGTTGTTCGTACTGCCGTGGCAAACCGCGAGTGCGGTGTGGGCGGCCAGTGGCTTGCTGATCATCTGGCTCAGCCTGTACCTCAGGCAGCGCGTGAGTTTTGTCTTTGGTCTGTTGTTGCAGTTGATCGGTGGCGCGGCGTTTTTGCTGGCCGGCCCCGAGTTGCTCGGGCCGCTGTCCAGCGAAGGTCTGCGACCGCTGTCCCATGGCGGATTCTGGACGCCGCTGGTGCTGGGCCTGGCGGCGATGATCGGGGCGTGGCGCCTGCAACTGGGCAATCACGCTTCGGCGTTCGATGTACTGAGTCTGCAGCGGCTGTCCGAAGTGTTGCTGGTGTGGGGCGCCGGTTGGTGGTCGCTGGCGTGGGTCAGCGAAGTGCTGCGGTTTGCGCCGCTGAATCTGCAGGCGACGTTGTTGCTGCTGGTCGCCGCGCTGAGCGTCGCGTTGTGGACGCTGTTGGCCTTGCGTCTGAAATGGCCGTCGCTCGGGTTGCTCTGCACTTTACTGATTCCGGCGGCCGGATTGGTGTTGCTGGCCGCGTGGCACTCGCGTTATCACCCGGCGGCCAACTTCGGCTGGCTGGCCTGGACGGCGGTGTTCGTCGTGCACTTCATCAGCCTGCGGCGTCTGGTGCCAATGCTGCCGGCGCGGGCCTTGAGCACGGCGCATGTGCTCGGTTGCTGGCTGCTGATCGGCGTGCTGGCGCTGGAACTGCGCTACGGCCTGCTGCTGTTGTCCGAGCAATACAATGCCTGGCGCTGGCTGGGCTGGGCGCTTCTGCCGAGCGTGTATCTGTTGCTGATGGCCGCACCGCGCACCTGGCCGTGGCCGGTGGCGGCGTTCCCCCGTGAGTACCGTTTGTACGCGGCGTTGCCGCTGGCGGTGTTGATGCTGGTCTGGTTCTGGCTGGCGAACGGGGTGAGCGACGGCAACGCCGAACCGCTGCCTTACGTGCCGCTGATCAACCCGCTGGAGCTGGGCCTGCTGATCGCGTTGTTCAGCGTTTATGCCTGGTCGCGCAACGCGGTAACCGAGCTGTCGATCCGCAAGGACTACGCCGCTCACGCCTCGCAACTGATCGCCGGCGTTTCGCTGTTCGCGTTCTGCACCGCGTTGGTGACCCGCGCCGCGCACCATTGGGCGGGGATTCCGTTCGAGCTGGACCTGTTGCTCGAATCGATGCTGGTGCAGGCCGGGTTGTCCATCGTCTGGACGCTGATGGCGCTCGGCCTGATGATCGGCGGGCACCTGCGCCATCGCCGCGAAGTGTGGTTGATCGGCGCGGCGCTGATTGCGCTGGTGGTGGCCAAACTGATTTTTGTCGAATTGAGCAACCGTGGCGGGCTGGCGCGGATCGTCTCGTTTATCGGCGTCGGTGTGTTGCTGCTGGTGGTGGGCTACTTTGCGCCGCTGCCGCCCAAACGCGTCGAAGCTGCACCGGAGGCGGACAAGCCGGCCCCGGAAACCGAAGGAGTGTCGTCTTGAGTCGCAAGCTTAATCTCGGGTGGCTGTTGCTGGGCGTGGCCATGACGGCCGGCGCTCAGGAAAAACCGGCGGACTTCGCCGCGCAGGTGCCGTTGTCGGTCAGTGGTTCCGGCCCGTGGTATCGCCTCGAACTGCCGCTGAGCGTGCAGTTGCAGGCGCGCCAGACTGATCTCAGCGATCTGCGGGTGTTCAACGCCGCCGGACAACCGCAGGCCTATGCGCTGGCCCGGGAGTCGGCGCAGACCCGCGACGACGGCCAGTTGCATGAGGTGAAGTGGTTCCCGCTGTACAACTCGGCGGATGCCACCGAGCGCGCGCCGAGCGTTCGCGTGCAATCCACCACCACCGGCACGCTGGTGGAGGTGCAGCCGTCCAGTCAGCTCGAAGCCGGTGAAGAAGTGCTGCGCGGCTGGCTGCTCGATGCCAGTGCGATCAAGGCGCCGTTGCAGCAACTGATCCTCGACTGGACCAGCGAGCGCGACGGCTTCCAGCGTTTCAGCATCGAGGCCAGTGACGACTTGCAGCACTGGCAGGCCTGGGGCGAAGGGCAGGTTGCGCGCCTGACTTTTTCCGATGAGCGCATCGAACAGCATGAAGTCGCGCTGCCGGGGCAATCGGCGCGTTACCTGCGGCTGTTGTGGGATTCGCCCAACGCGGCACCCAATCTGACGTCGGCGCAATTGAAAAGCAGTGACCCGCAAAACCTGCCGTTACCGCTGGTCTGGTCGCCGGCGCTGGCCGGCAGCAGCACCAAGGCCGGGGAATACACCTGGCAGTTGCCGATGGGGCTGAATGTCGAGCGGGTCCAGGTCGAGTTGAAACAGCCCAACAGCCTGGCGCCAGTGACGCTCTCGGGACGCCGGGAAACCAGTCTGCCGTGGCAGCCGTTGAGCAGCGGCTTGCTCTACCGACTGACCCAGAACGGCCAGGACGTGGTGCAGAACGAATTGCAGCTCTACGGGCAGACCGTGCAGCAGTTGAAGCTGACGGTCGACGAACGCGGTGGCGGTCTCGGCGAACAGGCGCCGAGCGTGAAATACGCGGTGCGCGCCACACAAGTCATCTTCCTTGCCCGTGGCGAAGGCCCCTACAGCCTGGCGCTGGGCAATCCGACGGTGAGAACGGCAAACCTGCCACTGAGTACGCTGATCCCCGACTTCAAACCGGAGAAACTGGCCACGCTGGGCAAGGCCGCGGTGCAGGGTGAAGCAGTCGCGCCCCAGACTTCGACGGCCACCACAGCGGCGACCACCGATACCAACTGGAAGAAGTTCGGCCTGTGGGCGGTGTTGCTGCTCAGTGTGCTGTTTCTGGCGGCGATGGCCTTCAGTCTGCTGCGCAAACCGCCGGCCAAGTCCTGAATATGACGGGTGTGGCCTCTACACCCGTCGGGTTTCCAACTACGCTGAATCCGGTGCCTGAACTCTCCCGGATTCATCACGTCTGATAGCAGGAATTGCACCCGACGCACGTTACCGGGCGTCATTGCTCGCTACGGTTTCAGACTCCCTGTAAACTGCGCGGGTTTTTAGCCCCCCATTCCACCGGAGCCGTCCATGTCCCGCGTTACCCTGAGTCGCTATTTGATTGAGCAGACCCGCAGCAACAACACTCCTGCCGATCTGCGTTTCCTGATCGAAGTGGTGGCGCGCGCCTGTAAGGAAATCAGCCACGCCGTATCCAAAGGCGCCCTGGGCGGCGTTCTGGGCAGCATGGGTACGGAAAACGTGCAAGGCGAAGTGCAGAAGAAGCTCGACGTGCTGTCGAACGAAATCCTGCTCGAAGCCAACGAGTGGGGCGGTCACCTGGCCGGCATGGCGTCCGAAGAAATGGACAACGCCTACCAGATCCCGGGCAAATACCCGAAAGGCGCCTACCTGCTGGTATTCGACCCGCTGGACGGTTCGTCGAACATCGACATCAACGCCCCGGTCGGCACCATCTTCTCCGTGCTGCGCTGCCCGAACGAATACCTGAGCCAGAACGAAGCCCTGAACGAAAAGGCCTTCCTGCAGCCAGGCACCCAGCAGGTGGCTGCCGGTTACGCGATCTACGGTCCGCAGACCATGCTGATCCTGACCTTGGGCAACGGCGTGAAGGGTTTCACCCTGGATCGCGAAATGGGCAGCTTCGTCCTGACCCACGAAGACATCACCATTCCTGAGAGCACCCAGGAATTCGCCATCAACATGTCCAACCAGCGTCACTGGGAAGCCCCGGTACAGCGCTACGTTTCGGAACTGCTGGCCGGTGAAGAAGGCCCGCTGAAAAAGAACTACAACATGCGTTGGGTCGCGGCTATGGTTGCCGACGTGCACCGCATCCTGACCCGTGGCGGTCTGTTCATGTACCCGCGCGACAGCCGCGAGCCTTCCAAGCCAGGCAAACTGCGCCTGATGTACGAAGCCAACCCGATGTCGTTCCTGGTGGAACAGGCGGGCGGCGCTTCCACCGACGGTCACCAGCGCATCCTCGACATCCAGCCTGAAGGCCTGCACCAGCGCGTAGCGGTGTTCCTCGGCTCGAAAGAAGAAGTCGCCCGCGCCACGGCCTACCACAAGGAATAAACCATGACCGCGCCCTGGCAGCCGTTGCTCGATTGGTGGTTCGGTCATGCCGAATCAGCCAGTGAAGTTTCGGCGCGACAGGGCAAGTTTTGGTTTGGCAAGCAAGACAGCCAGGACCTCGAGGCGCGAGAGCGTTTCGGGGTCTTTGTCGATCAGGCCCTCGCTGGCGAATTGACCGAATGGACGCAATGTCCCGAAGGCTGGCTGGCAGTGGTGCTGCTACTCGATCAGCTTCCGCGCATGATTTTTCGCGATACGCCCAAGGCTTTTTCCGGTGATCTGCGAGCGCAGAAGCTGGTTGCTCAGGGGATTGCTGCAGACTTCGATCGGCAGTTGAAACCGATCCAGCGGGTTTTCATCTACCTCGTCTTCGAACACTGCGAAAACCTCGCGGTGCAGAATGAAGCGGTCTCGCGATTCATCGAACTGGTGGCTGAACAGCCGGAGGCGGAGCGCGGGGTGTTTGCCGACAACCTGGATTATGCCGAGCGGCATCAGAAGGTGATTGCGCGGTTTGGACGGTTTCCGCATCGCAATGCGGTGTTGGGGAGGGAGTCTACGGCTGAGGAGTTGGCGTTTTTGAGAGAGCCGGGTTCGCGTTTTTAGGGCGATTTTCGGCAATCTCAAAAACCAGCCCTCACCCTAACCCTCTCCCGGAGGGAGAGGGGACTGACCGAGTTGGATGTTCGAGTTACGCTGACTTGAAATACCGAGTTGAACTCAGGTCTGGAAAGCGACAGAGATCGGCTCCCTTTCCCCTCGCCCCCTTGGGGGAGAGGGTTGGGCGGGCGGCGTTCCGATGAGGGGGTAAGCTCTTGATCTTCAGATTCTGAAGCTACCCACCAACTGCTTCAACCGCGCAGCCTGCTGCTCAAGATCCGCACAAGCCCGCAAAGTAGCCTGCAAGTTCTCCACCCCTTCCTGGTTCAGCGTGTTGATCTCATTGATATCAACGTTGATCGATTCAACCACCGCCGTCTGCTCTTCCGTCGCGGTTGCCACCGACTGGTTCATGCCGTCGATCTCGCCGATGCGCTGGGTCACGCTTTCCAGGCGTTCGCCGGCCTGGTTGGCGATGCCGACGCTGCTTTCGCTCTCGCGCTGGCTCTCGGTCATGATGCCGACCGCCTGACGCGCGCCAACCTGCAGCTCTTCGATCATGCTCTGCACTTGCTGCGCCGAATCCTGGGTGCGGTGTGCCAGGTTGCGGACTTCGTCGGCCACCACGGCGAAACCGCGACCGGCCTCCCCGGCGCGGGCTGCTTCAATGGCTGCGTTGAGCGCCAGCAGGTTGGTCTGCTGGGAGATGCTGGTGATCACTTCCAGAATCTGCCCGATATTCACGGTGTTGCTGTTCAGGGTTTCGATGTTGCCGCAGGAGTCGCTGATCTTCGCCGACAGTTGCTGCATCGCGTGGATGGTTTTATCCACAACCTGCTGGCCGTCGACTGCCAGGCTGCGCGCGTCGCTGGAGTGTTGCGAGGCGAGCGCGGCGTTCTGGGCGATTTCCTGGGCGGCGGCGCCGAGCTGGTTGATTGCAGCGGCCACGCTGTTGGTGCGCGAGGCTTGCTGGTCGGAGTTGAACATCGACGAGTTCGATGCCGCGACCACGCGCAGGGCGACTTCGTTGACCTGCCCGGTGGCCGAGGACACTTCGCGGATCGAGGTATGGATACGCTCGACAAAACGATTGAACGACAGCCCCAGCGCGCCGAATTCGTCGTGGCCATGAATGGTCAGCCGTTTGGTCAGGTCGCCTTCGCCTTCGGCGATGTCATGCATGGCGCGGCCCATTGTCAGCAGCGGTTGCATCAGCACGCGAATGAGCATGCCGAGCAGGGCGATGATGATGACGACGGCGATGACCATGGCGATCAGCGCCGAGGTGCGGAACTCGCTGAGCATTGAGAACGCGGTGTCCTTGTCCAGCACCAGCGCCACGTACCAGTCGGCCGACGGCACGCCGTTGACGCGAGTGAAGGAGATCAGTTGGGTCTTGCCGTCGAACTCGACCTCTTTCAGGCCCGGGGTGACTTTCGGCGCACCGGTGGGATAGGCCTCGGCCAGAGTCTTGAGCACCAGCTTGCTGTCCGGGTGGATCAGGATCTTGCCGTCGGCACTGACGATGAACGCGTGGCCGTGGCCGCCGAAGTTCAGCGAGTTGATGATCGCGCTGACGCTGGTGAGATCGATGTCGGCGCCGGCCACACCGATCATCTGGCCCTGACGCTGCACCGGGGTGGCGACGGTGATCACCAGTTTGCCGGACGAAGCGGCGATGTACGGTTCGGTGACGATGGTCTGCTGGGCGCTGTTCGCCGCTTTGTACCAGCCACGGGCGCGGGGATCGTAATCCGGTGCGCGGTTGCCGGCAGGGACCGAGAACATCACGCCGTCGGCGCCGCCGAAATAGCTGAGCTGGAAATTGCCGGTGTAGGCGGGCAGATCAATGATGCGCTTCAGGCTGGCCGGGGCGTTGCCGTCGGCGACAACCTGCTGGGCCATCGATTGCAGCAACTGAATGCGACTTTCCAGCCAGGTCTGGATGTTGCTGGTGGTCAGGCTGCCCAGTTCCTGCATCGACGCTTCGGTGCTGCTTTGCAGGGCTTCGCGCTGGCGATAGTCGTTGAACAAAATGAAACAGGCGAACGCAACGGCCACCACGAGGGCGGCAGCCAACAAGATTTTGTGGCTGAATTTCATGTTTCTGGTCATTAAGGAAGCTACCGCGAAGGGGCTGGTCAAGAAAGGGCGGCAATTTGCCACACTCTCGGGCTTTGCGCTGCTCTTATTTCGACCGCCGCGCGACAAAGATGAGAACGCTTTTGTTAAAGGCGACGAAATGCTCAATAGCCCTACAAAGTGACTGATTTACCGATGAAAGCCGGACGAGCGGGTCAATAAATAGCCGCCCGCCGAGGGAACCAGACAGGGGTTTTCTCTTCTAAGCTTCTGGTTGGCGCCAGGCCATCCCCCTTCCGTTCCAGGAGTTACACCATGTCGCTGCGATCTATCGCCCTTCTGTCGTTTTGTGTGCTGTTGGCCGCATGCAGCAAGGTCAATCAGGAAAACTACTCGAAGCTCTCGGCCGGCATGGCCAAGGCTGAAGTGGAGACGCTGCTCGGCAAGCCTACCGACTGCTCGGGTGCGCTCGGCATGTCCAGTTGCACCTGGGGCGACAAGAACAGCTTTATCAGCGTGCAGTACGCCGGTGACAAAGTGTTGATGTTTTCCGGCCAAGGCCTGAAGTAAACCGGGGCTACGCGCCCACGGGAGAAAAACAATGAAGCGGTTATTGCTTATCCTTTTCGCCGGCCTGGTACTGGCCGGCTGCGCCACGACCGGTGAAGATCCGCTGGCGCCCAAGACAGTCAACAGCGTCAACCTCAAACGTTACCAGGGCACCTGGTACGAGCTGGCGCGGTTGCCAATGTATTTCCAGCGCAACTGCGCGCAATCCGAAGCCCGTTACACGCTCGAATCGGACGGCAACCTGGGCGTGTTCAACCGTTGCCTGACCAAGGACTGGCAATGGGAAGAGGTCAAGGGCACGGCTTATCCCCAGGTGCCGGGCAAGACCGACAAATTGTGGGTCGAGTTCGATACCTGGTTTTCGCGACTGATTCCGGGATCGGCGAAGGGCCAATACTGGGTGCTGTACGTCAGCGACGACTACAAGACCGCCATCGTTGGCGATCCGAGCCGCCGCTACCTGTGGCTGTTGTCGCGTACACCGACCGTCAACGGTGTGGTGCGCGAAGAACTGCTGAGCAAGGCGCGCCAGCAGGGTTACGACACCACGCGGTTGATCTGGCGAACGTCGGATCAGCAGATGGCCAAGACGTCCAACTGACGCGCAACAAAAAACCTGTGGAGGTTGCCCTCCACAGGTTTTTTTGTGTCAGCCCAAAAGGTCTCGCAAGACCTGGGTGAAGGCGCGATTGCTGTCCTCTTCCCCGGCATGCCGGCCATCACGGACGACCCACTGACCGTTGACCAGCACATCGCGCACCTGACGGTCGCCACCGGCAAACAGCCAGCGATTCAGGATCCCGTCACCGCTGGCCGTGGCCAGGTACGGATCGTTGCCATCGAGCACAATCCAGTCTGCACGCTTGCCGACCTCCAGCGCGCCGATCGGCTGGCCCAGTGCCTGAGCGCCACCGTCCAGTGCGGCGTCATACAACGTGCGGCCAACCATCGGCTGATCCGCGCCATACAAGCGATTGCGTCGCTGGTCGCGCAGACGCTGGCCGTATTCCAGCCAGCGCAACTCTTCCACCACGCTCAGCGACACATGGCTGTCGGAACCGATGCCCATGCGTCCGCCCTGAGCGAGGAAATCCACCGCCGGGAAAATCCCGTCGCCGAGGTTGGCCTCGGTGGTCAGGCACAAGCCGGCGATGGCGCGACTCTTGGCCATCAGCGTGACTTCTTCCGGATTGGCGTGGGTCGCGTGCACCAGGCACCAGCGCTGATCGACTTCGGTGTTTTCGTACAGCCATTGCAGCGGGCGGCGACCGCTCCAGCTCAGGCAGTCGTCGACTTCCTTCTGTTGTTCGGCGATGTGGATGTGCACCGGGCATTGCGTGTCGCTGGCCGCCAGCACTTCGCTGATCTGTTGCGGCGTGACTGCGCGCAACGAGTGGAAGCACAGGCCCAGCGACTGAGCCTTCTGCTGAGCCAGCAGCGGTTGCAGGCGCGATTGCAGCTTCAGGTAGTTTTCGGTGCTGTTGATGAAGCGGCGCTGACCTTCGTTCGGCGACTGGCCGCCAAATCCGCTGTGGCTGTAGAGCACCGGCAACAACGTCAGGCCGATGCCGGCGGAGCTGGCGGCCTGGCTGATGCGCAACGCCAGCTCGGCCGGATCGGCGTACGGCTGACCGTTGTGATCGTGGTGAACGTAATGGAATTCGGCGACCGAGGTGTAGCCGGCCTTGAGCATCTCGATGTACAGCTGACGGGCGATCACGCCGAGCTGGTCGGGGCTGATTTTTCCGACGAGCCGGTACATCAGATCGCGCCAGGTCCAGAAACTGTCGTTGGGGTTGCCGGCCACTTCCGCCAGCCCGGCCATCGCTCGCTGGAACGCGTGGGAGTGCAGATTCGGCATGCCCGGCAGCAGCGGACCGCTCAGCCGTTCGGCGCCATCTGCGGTGGAGTTGGCCTGGATTCGGGTCAATACGCCGTCGGCGCTGACCTCGAGACGTACATTGTTGGCCCATCCGTTAGGCAGCAGCGCGCGTTCGGCAAAGAAGGCGGACATGGTTCAGCACCCCATCGTGTGTTATTTGTATATACATATACAGACGTTTGCCTGCCCGGTAAACTCCGGCAAGCTAGCAACCTTATCCAATGAACAGGGATCCATCGTGCCGACTCCGCCTCCAGTTTCTCCGTTGGCCGCGAACATGGGCGACAGTCCGGCGCCCTTGTACGCCCGCGTCAAACAGATGATCACCCAGCAGATCGACAGTGGTAACTGGCCGCCGCATTACCGCGTACCGTCGGAAAGCGAGCTGGTCAGCCAGCTGGGCTTCAGCCGCATGACCATCAACCGCGCGCTGCGCGAGATGACCGCCGACGGTCTTTTGGTACGCATGCAGGGCGTCGGCACCTTCGTCGCCGAGCCGAAGAGCCAATCCGCGCTGTTCGAAGTGCACAACATCGCCGACGAAATCGCCTCCCGTGGCCATCGCCACACCTGCCAGGTGATCACCCTGGAAGAAGAGGCCGCCGGTTCCGAGCGCGCCCTGGCGCTGGACATGCGCGAAGGGCAGAAGGTGTTCCACTCGCTGATCGTGCATTACGAAAACGACATTCCGGTGCAAATCGAAGACCGTTTCGTCAACGCGCTCGTCGCCCCGGAATACCTCAAGCAGGACTTCACCCTGCAAACGCCATACGCCTATCTGAACCAGGTTGCGCCGTTGACCGAAGGCGAACACGTGGTCGAAGCGATCCTGGCCGAGCCGTCCGAATGCAAATTGCTGCAGATTGAAAAGGGCGAGCCGTGCCTGCTGATCCGTCGCCGTACCTGGTCTGGCCGTCAGCCGGTGACGGCGGCGCGCCTGATCCATCCCGGTTCCCGTCATCGTCTGGAAGGACGCTTTCATAAATGAGTGAAGTGAAGGTTTTACGCGCCGAAGGCTACCCGCGCATGCCGTGGAAAAACGGCGGTGGCAGCACCGAAGAAATCACCCGTGACGCCGGTGCCGGCCTCGACGGTTTCGGCTGGCGCCTGTCGATTGCCGACATTGCAGAATCCGGCGGTTTCTCGACATTCACCGGTTATCAACGGGTGATCACGGTGTTGCAGGGCGACGGCATGACCTTGTGCGTCGACGGTGACGACACCCGACCGCTGTTACCTCTCGACCCGTTTGCCTTCAGCGGTGAAAGCCAGGTGTCTTGCACCTTGCTCGGCGGGGCGATCCGCGACTTCAATTTGATTTATGCGCCGCAGCGTTACAGCGCGCGCTTGCAGTGGCTGGACGGCGAGCAACGGTTTTTCAGCTCCGCCGGCACCGTTCTGGTTTTCAGCGTCAGCGAGTTGCTGCAAGTGCAGGTCGGTGACAGTGCTGCGCAACTTGGGCGGCATGATTGCCTGCAACTGGACGGCAACATCGGTCTGGTGGAAGTTGCCGTGAATGCCGGCTGCTGTGTGATCGAACTGACTGCACGCTGATCGACCCTTGAAAAACCGCCGCTTCGAACAGTCCCGGCAGGGCTGTTGAAAGCGGCGGTTTTTTCATCCCGACGTTCCCGAACGCGCACCAACTTGTTACCGAACGCCCCAGCGTGGCGCAAAACCACGCTTCTGTAACAGCTCACTGCTCGCGCAGACCCACCTCGCGAAAAAATTCATACACGCCACAGCCCTTGATATAGGCGTCCTCCAGTCGTGTCCGGCATTTTTGTTGAACAGCCCTCCAACAAGTTGGCCGCTCGATTGCATATGCTTGTATGTACAAGTAAAGACGTATGCGTATGAGTCGTTAGAGGTTCTCCGCAGCGTCCACTGATTCGCTTGTCGCGCATTGAAGCGCACAAGCCGCTTGCCCACCGCCAGGGTTGGTTTGAATTGATCGCTGAGGAGTCTTTTTCGTGACTGACAATAAGCCTACAACTGCCGTTTATACAAAGAGACGTGATGTTGAGATCCGCGCCGCCCGCGGCAACAAGCTGACCGCCAAGAGCTGGCTGACCGAAGCGCCGCTGCGCATGCTGATGAACAACCTCGACCCGGAAGTGGCCGAGAACCCGAAAGAGCTGGTGGTTTACGGTGGCATCGGCCGCGCCGCGCGCAACTGGGAGTGCTACGACAAGATCGTCGAGAGCCTGACCAACCTGAACGACGACGAGACCCTGCTGGTGCAGTCCGGCAAACCGGTCGGCGTGTTCAAGACCCACAGCAATGCGCCGCGCGTGCTGATCGCCAACTCCAACCTGGTACCGCACTGGGCGACCTGGGAACACTTCAACGAACTCGACGCGAAAGGTTTGGCGATGTACGGCCAGATGACCGCCGGCAGCTGGATCTACATCGGCAGCCAGGGCATCGTCCAGGGCACTTACGAAACTTTCGTTGAGGCCGGTCGCCAGCATTACGATTCCAACCTGAAGGGCCGCTGGGTTCTGACCGCCGGCCTCGGCGGCATGGGCGGCGCCCAGCCGCTGGCTGCCACATTGGCCGGAGCCTGCTCGCTGAACATCGAATGCCAGCAGGTGAGCATCGATTTCCGCCTGAAAAGCCGTTACGTCGACGAACAGGCCAAAGACCTCGACGACGCCCTGGCGCGCATTGAAAAGTACACAAAAGAAGGCAAGGCGATCTCCATCGCGCTGCTCGGCAACGCCGCCGAAATCCTTCCGGAGCTGGTCCGTCGTGGCGTGCGCCCGGACATGGTCACCGACCAGACCAGCGCCCACGACCCGCTCAATGGCTACCTGCCGGCCGGCTGGACCTGGGAAGAATACCGCGCCCGCGCCAAGACCGAACCGGCGGCGGTGATCAAGGCTGCCAAGCAGTCGATGGCCGTGCACGTCAAAGCCATGCTGGATTTCCAGAAGCAAGGCATCCCGACCTTCGACTACGGCAACAACATCCGTCAGATGGCCCAGGAAGAGGGCGTGGAAAACGCCTTCGATTTCCCGGGTTTCGTGCCGGCTTATATCCGTCCGCTGTTCTGCCGTGGCATCGGCCCGTTCCGCTGGGCGGCGCTGTCGGGTGATCCGCAGGATATCTACAAGACCGACGCCAAAGTCAAAGAACTGATCCCGGACGACGCCCACCTGCACAACTGGCTGGACATGGCTCGCGAGCGCATCAGCTTCCAGGGTCTGCCGGCGCGGATCTGCTGGGTCGGCCTGGGCCAGCGCGCCAAGCTGGGTCTGGCGTTCAACGAAATGGTCCGTCGCGGCGAGCTGTCGGCACCGATCGTGATCGGTCGCGACCACCTCGATTCGGGCTCGGTGTCCAGCCCGAACCGCGAAACCGAATCGATGCAGGACGGCTCGGATGCCGTCTCCGACTGGCCACTGCTCAACGCTTTGCTCAACACCGCCAGCGGCGCGACCTGGGTGTCGCTGCACCACGGTGGCGGCGTCGGCATGGGCTTCTCGCAACACTCGGGCATGGTGATCGTCTGCGACGGTACGGACGAGGCGGCCGAGCGTATCGCTCGCGTGCTGCACAACGACCCGGGTACCGGTGTGATGCGTCACGCCGACGCCGGTTACCAGATCGCCATCGACTGCGCCAAGGAGCAGGGGCTGAACCTGCCGATGATCACCGGCAAATAAAAAACGGCGGGAGCGAGCGCGCTCGCTCCCGCTCAAGCCAATACAGCAACACAACCCAGAACAATCCACAGAGGTTGAATCATGGCGGGCAACACCGATCGTGCAGGCAGTAAACCGTTGATCGAAAGGCGTTCGATCGACTACATCCCGGAAGCGGAAAGACACGGTCGTCTATTCAGTCAGTTCACCCTGTGGATGGGTGCCAACCTGCAAATCACTGCGATTGTCACCGGGGCCCTGGCCGTGGTGCTGGGCGGCGATGTGTTCTGGTCGCTGATCGGTCTGTTGATCGGTCAACTGCTAGGCGGCGGCGTCATGGCGTTGCACGCGGCGCAGGGTCCGAAGCTGGGCCTGCCGCAGATGATCTCAAGCCGTGTGCAGTTCGGGGTTTACGGCGCAGCCATCCCGATCGTGCTGGTGTGCCTGATGTACCTGGGCTTCACCGCCACCGGGACTGTGCTGTCCGGTCAGGCGCTGGGCCAGCTGTTTGGTGTCAGTGACACCGTCGGCATCCTGCTTTTCGCCAGCGTCATCGTGGTGGTCACGGTGCTCGGCTATCGGGTGATCCACTGGATCGGTCGTATCGCCAGTGTCATTGGCGTGATTGCTTTTGTTTATCTGTTCAGCCGTCTGATGAGTCAGGTGGACGTCGGCGCACTCCTGCAAATTCGCCACTTCAGCTGGAGCAGTTTCCTGCTGGCGGTGTCGCTCGCAGCGTCCTGGCAGATCGCCTTCGGCCCTTACGTGGCGGACTACTCGCGTTACCTGCCGAGCAAGGTTTCCTCGGTGAAAACCTTTTTCGCCGCCGGTGCCGGTTCGGTAATCGGCGCGCAGGTAGCGATGATTCTCGGTGTGTTCGCGGCGGCTTCGGCCAACGGCCAGTTTGCCGGCCATGAAGTGGCTTACATCGTCGGTCTGGGCGGCACCGGTGCCACCGCTGCGCTGCTGTATTTCAGCATCGCGTTCGGCAAGGTGACCATCTCGACGCTGAACTCCTACGGCAGCTTCATGTGCATCGCGACCATCATCAGCGGTTTCCGTGGTGACCTGAAAGTAACGCGCATGCAGCGTCTGGTGTTCGTGCTGGTCATCGTTGGAGCGGCGACTCTGATGGCGCTGCTCGGCCAGCACTCGTTCCTCGGGGCGTTCAAGTCTTTCATCCTGTTCCTGCTGGCGTTCTTCACGCCGTGGAGCGCGATCAACCTGGTGGACTACTACTGCATCACTCGCGAGCGCTATGACGTACCGGCGCTGGCGGATCCGAACGGTCGCTACGGTCGCTGGAACATTCTCGGGATCAGCGTCTACGTGTTCGGTGTGCTGGTGCAGCTGCCGTTCATCTCCACCAAGTTCTATACCGGTCCGCTGGTTGCCGCGCTGGGGGATGTGGATATCTCGTGGATCATCGGTCTGGTGCTGCCCGCTGCGCTTTACTACCTGTGCGCAATGAAATGGCACGGCAGCGTGCCCGATCACCTGATTCTGCCGGTCGAGCAGAACAGCGTTGTACAACCTGAAGCAAACGGGACCGGCCGCGCTGCGGCACAGGCCTGATCTGGACGTGGACAGGGCTGGATGCCTCTTGAACTGCCGTAAGCCAATTCATGATTAGGAGCGTCACAACAATGAAATCGAACAAGACCCTGCTGACCACATTGCTGTCCATGGGCCTGCTGGCCAGTGCCGGTGCCACCCAGGCCGCCGGTTGGTGCGAGTCCGGCAAACCAGTGAAATTCGCCGGTTTGAACTGGGAAAGCGCGATGTTGCTCACCGACGTACTGCAGGTCGTGCTGGAGAAAGGTTACGACTGCAAGACCGACAGCCTGCCAGGCAACTCCATCACCATGGAAAACGCGCTGAGCAGCAACGATATTCAAGTGTTCGCCGAAGAGTGGGTCGGCCGCAGCGAGGTCTGGAACAAGGCCGAGAAGGCCGGCAAGGTCGTCGGTGTCGGCGCGCCGGTCGTCGGTGCGGTTGAAGGCTGGTATGTGCCGCGCTACGTGATCGAAGGCGACGCCAAGCGCAAGATCGAAGCCAAGGCGCCAGACCTGAAAAACATCGCTGACCTGGGCAAATACTCGGCGATCTTCAAGGATGCCGAAGAACCGTCCAAGGGCCGCTTCTACAACTGTCCGGCCGGCTGGACCTGCGAGCTGGACAACAGCGAAATGCTGAAAAGCTACGGCCTGGAAAACAGCTACACCAACTTCCGCCCGGGCACCGGCCCGGCGCTGGATGCTGCGGTGCTGTCGAGCTACAAGCGTGGCGAGCCGATCCTGTTCTACTACTGGTCGCCAACCCCGCTGATGGGCCAGATCGACGCCGTCAAACTGGAAGAGAAACCGGGCGTCGACAAGCGCGTGACCATCAAGGTCGGCCTGTCCAAGGCCTTCCACGAGCAAGCCCCGGAGCTGGTGGCCGTGCTGGAAAAGGTCAACCTGCCGATCGATCTGCTGAACCAGAACCTGGGTCGCATGACCAAGGAGCGGATCGAGTCGCCGAAACTGGCGAAAATCTTCCTCAAGGAACATCCTGAAGTCTGGCACAAATGGGTGAGCGACGACGCAGCCAAGAAAATCGACGCGGCCTTGTAGGTCGAGCTTCACCGGCTGCCGGCAACGGCAGTCGGACGCTTGATCGCAACCCCTTGATTGAGAGTCTCTTATGTTTCCCGAACGCTTTACGTTTTCCATCGCCGACTGGGTCAACGGTTGGGTCGATGCACTGGTCACCAACTACGGTGACGTGTTCCGCCACATCTCCGACACCCTGCTGTGGGCCATCGTCAACCTTGAAGGCCTGTTACGCGCTGCACCGTGGTGGCTGATGCTGGCCATCGTTGCAGGCGTTGCCTGGCACGCCACCCGCAAAGTCGTGACCACCGCCGTGATCGTCGGTCTGCTGTTCCTGGTCGGCGCCGTCGGCCTGTGGGACAAATTGATGCAGACACTGGCGCTGATGATGGTCGCCACGGTCATTTCGGTGCTGATCGGGGTGCCGCTGGGGATTCTCTCGGCGCGCAGCAATCGCCTGCGTTCGTTCCTGATGCCGCTGCTCGACATCATGCAGACGATGCCCAGCTTCGTGTACCTGATTCCGGTGCTGATGCTGTTCGGCCTGGGCAAGGTGCCGGCGATTTTCGCCACCGTGATCTACGCCGCGCCGCCGCTGATCCGCCTGACCGATCTGGGCATCCGCCAGGTCGACGGCGAAGTGATGGAAGCGATCAACGCCTTTGGTGCCAACCGCTGGCAGCAACTGTTCGGCGTGCAATTGCCGCTGGCCCTGCCGAGCATCATGGCCGGGATCAACCAGACCACCATGATGGCTCTGTCGATGGTGGTGATCGCCTCGATGATCGGCGCCCGTGGCCTGGGTGAAGATGTACTGGTCGGCATTCAGACCCTCAACGTCGGACGCGGCCTGGAAGCCGGTCTGGCGATCGTGATTCTCGCAGTGGTCATCGACCGCATTACCCAGGCGTATGGTCGGCCACGGCATGAGGTGAGCAAATGAACAACGCAACCGTGAGCAAGATCGAAGTCAAAAACGTCTTCAAGATTTTCGGTAACCGTTCCAAGGATGCGCTGGCCATGGTCGGCCAGGGCAAGACCAAGGAGCAGGTGCTGAACGAAACCGGTTGTGTGGTCGGGGTCAACGACTTGTCCCTGAGCATCGGCACCGGCGAGATCTTCGTGATCATGGGCCTGTCCGGATCCGGCAAATCGACACTGGTACGCCACTTCAACCGCCTGATCGACCCGACCAGCGGCGCGATCCTGGTGGACGGCGTGGACATCCTGCAATACGACATGGACGCCTTGCGCGAATTTCGTCGGCACAAGATCAGCATGGTGTTCCAGAGCTTCGGCCTGCTGCCGCACAAGACCGTGCTCGACAACGTCGCCTACGGCCTGAAAGTGCGCGGCGAGAGCAAGCAGCTGTGCGCCGAACGCGCGCTGCACTGGATCAACACCGTGGGCCTCAAGGGCTACGAAAACAAATACCCGCACCAGCTCTCCGGCGGCATGCGCCAGCGTGTCGGCCTGGCCCGCGCCCTGGCGGCGGACACCGACATCATCCTGATGGACGAAGCGTTCAGCGCCCTCGACCCTCTGATCCGCGCCGAGATGCAGGACCAGTTGCTGGAGCTGCAAAAGACCCTGCACAAGACCATCGTCTTCATCACCCACGACCTCGACGAGGCCGTGCGCATCGGCAACCGCATCGCGATCCTCAAGGACGGTCGCCTGATCCAGGTCGGTACGCCGAAAGAGATCCTGCACTCGCCGGCGGACGAGTATGTCGACCGCTTCGTGCAGCGGCGGGCGGCGGTGGTTTAAGTTGTGTTGGCTGGGCCGGCCCCGAAAGCGTCGGCAAAGCTGCATCAATGTTCGGATGAGGTTTTAGATGTCCCAGGCTGAAAAAATCGTTATCGCCGACGCCCCGATGCGTTGGCAGGATGTGGTCGCAGTCGCCCGTCACGGCGCGCCGCTCGAGCTGTCGGCCCAGACCTGGGCGCGCATTGAAAACGCCCAGGGCATCGTCCAGCGCATCGTCGCCAGCGGCGAACGCGCCTATGGCGTCAACACCGGGTTGGGCGGTCTGTCCAACGTTTCGCTGCAGGGCGAACAGCTCAGCCAGTTGTCGCGTAACACCTTGCTCAGCCATGCCTGCGGCGTCGGCCCGGTACTGGCTGACGAGCAGACCCGCGCCATCATGTGCGCCGCGATCCGCAACTACAGCCACGGCAAGTCCGGCATTCATCGCCGGGTGGTCGAAGCGCTGCTGGCGCTGCTCAATCGCGGTATCACCCCGCAGGTGCCGTCCCAGGGTTCGGTGGGTTATCTGACCCACATGGCCCACGTCGGCATCGCGCTGCTGGGCGTGGGCAATGTCAGCTATCGCGGGCAAGTGGTGTCCGCACAGCAGGCGCTGACCGAAGAGGGCCTGCAACCGGTGCAGCTCGGGGCGAAGGACGGTTTGTGTCTGGTCAATGGCACGCCGTGCATGACCGGCCTCGGTTGCCTGGCGATTGCCGACGCCACGCGTCTGCTGCAATGGGCGGACGTGATCGGCGCCATGAGCTTCGAAGCCCAGCGCGGCCAGATCGCCGCATTCGATGCCGAGATCATCGCGCTCAAGCCGCACCCGGGCATGCAACAGGTCGGCGTCAATCTACGGGCGCTGCTCGATGGCAGTGAAGTGATCGCGAAGAGCAAAGGCATTCGCACTCAGGATGCCTTGAGCATCCGCTCGATCCCGCAGGTGCATGGCGCCGCACGCGATCAACTGGAGCACGCGATCAAACAGATCGAAACCGAACTCAACGGCTGCACCGACAACCCGTTGCTGCTGGGCACGCCGGACGACTTCCGGGTGATGTCCCAGGCCAACCCGCACGGGCAATCGGTGGCGCTCGCGGCGGACTTGCTGGCGATTGCGATGGCCGAAATCGGCTCGATTGCCGAGCGACGTCTGGATCGTCTGATCAACCCGCACGTCAGTGGTCTGCCAGCGTTTCTGGTTGCCAACCCGGGGGTGAACTCCGGGATGATGATCGTGCAATACGTCGCCGCGTCGCTGTGTGCGGAAAACCGCCAGTTGGCGCAACCGGCGGTGCTCGACAACTACGTCACTTCGGGCCTGCAGGAAGACCATTTGAGCATGGGCACCAACGCCGCGCTGAAGCTGCACCGTGCGCTGGAAAACTGCACGCAGATCCTCGCCATCGAGTACCTGCTGGCGGCCCAGGCTTTTGAATTTCTCAAGGACCAGCGCTTCGGCGCGGGCACCGATGTGGCGTGGCGACTGCTGCGCGAGAAGGTCCCGGCCTACGATCAGGACCGTTGGCTGGCGCCGGATATCGCCGCTGCTGCAAGTGTTCTGAAAGACTCGAACCTGTTGCACAACGCCTTACCGAATTTGCACTGAAAACTACCCACGCCAGCGTGCCAAGGCGCGGCTCCCCAAAAGGGCAGACGCGACGGACAACGGACATCTCCGGAGCGTCTGGCGAGTTAACAATAAACTCTCAAAAGGAGCACAAAATGACTGCGCTGAACCTGATCCCGGGCCAACTGAGCCTGTCCCAACTGCGTGACATCTATCAGAACTCGGTCAAACTGACCCTCGACAACAGCGCCAGCGCCCAGATCGAAGCCAGCGTCGCCTGCGTCGAGCAGATCCTCGCCGAGAACCGCACCGCCTACGGCATCAACACCGGTTTCGGCCTGCTGGCCTCGACCCGCATCGCCAGCGAAGACCTGGAAAACCTGCAGCGTTCGCTGGTGTTGTCCCACGCCGCCGGCGTCGGCCAGCCGATCAGCGATGAGCTGGTGCGCCTGATCATGGTGCTCAAGGTCAACAGCCTCAGCCGTGGTTTCTCCGGGATCCGTCGCGTGGTGATCGACGCGCTGATTGCGCTGATCAACGCCGAGGTTTATCCGCACATTCCGTTGAAAGGTTCGGTCGGTGCTTCCGGCGACCTGGCACCGCTGGCGCACATGTCGCTGGTGCTGCTGGGCGAAGGCAAGGCGCGCTACAAGGGCGAGTGGATGGAAGCGACCGAGGCGCTGAAAGTCGCCGGTCTGGCCCCGCTGACGCTGGCGGCCAAAGAAGGTCTGGCGCTGCTCAACGGCACGCAGGTTTCTACCGCATTCGCTTTGCGCGGTCTGTTCGAAGGTGAAGACCTGTTCGCCGGCGCGCTGGCGCTGGGCGGGCTTACAGTTGAAGCGGTATTGGGCTCGCGCTCGCCGTTCGATGCCCGTATCCACGCCGCCCGTGGCCAGAAAGGGCAGATCGACACCGCCGCCGCTTATCGCGATCTGCTGGGCGAGCGCAGCGAAGTCTCCGACTCGCACCAGAACTGCGAAAAGGTCCAGGACCCGTACTCGCTGCGTTGCCAGCCACAAGTCATGGGCGCGTGCCTGACCCAGTTCCGTCAGGCCGCCGAGGTGCTGGTCATCGAGGCCAACGCCGTGTCCGACAACCCGTTGGTGTTCGCGGCCGAAGGCGACGTGATTTCCGGTGGCAACTTCCACGCCGAACCGGTGGCCATGGCGGCTGACAACATGGCTTTGGCCATCGCCGAAATCGGCTCCCTCAGCGAGCGCCGCATCTCGCTGATGATGGACAAGCACATGTCGCAACTGCCGCCGTTCCTCGTCGCCAACGGTGGCGTGAACTCCGGCTTCATGATCGCCCAGGTGACCGCTGCGGCCCTGGCCAGCGAGAACAAGGCGCTGTCCCATCCGCATTCGGTGGACAGCCTGCCGACCTCCGCCAACCAGGAAGACCACGTGTCGATGGCCCCGGCCGCCGGCAAGCGCCTGTGGGAGATGGCCGAGAACACGCGCGGGATTCTCGCGGTGGAATGGCTGGCGGCGGTGCAGGGGCTGGACCTGCGCAACGGCCTGAAGACCTCGAGCAAACTGGAAAAAGCCCGGGGCATTCTGCGTCGCGAAGTGCCGTTCTACGAGAAGGACCGTTTCTTCGCACCGGACATCAATGCGGCGACCGAATTGCTGGCTTCGCGGGTTCTGACTGAGCTGGTTCCGGCTAAGTTGCTGCCGAGCCTGTGATGCACTCATCGCCAGCAGGCTGGCTCCCACAAGAGCACCGCGCAACCTGTGGGAGCCAGCCTGCTGGCGATTCGATTACGAATACTGTGGAGACTAGGGATGAAAACCCTCTGGCAACACTGCCACGTCGCAACCATGGCGCAAGGCGTCTACTCGATCATCGAGGATGCGGCCATCGTGACGTCCGGCGCACTTATCGAGTGGATCGGCCCGCGCAGCCAATTGCCGTCCGGCGAATATCCGGCGGTCAATGATCTGCAAGGCGCGTGGGTCACCCCCGGCCTGATCGACTGCCACACCCACACCGTGTTCGGTGGCAACCGCAGCGGTGAGTTCGAGAAACGCCTGCAAGGCGTCAGCTACGCCGAGATCGCAGCCGCCGGCGGCGGCATCGCCAGCACCGTGCGCGCCACGCGTGAAGCGTCGGAAGACGAACTGTTCGCCAGCGCCGCCAAACGCCTGAAAAGCCTGATGCGTGATGGCGTGACCACGGTCGAAATGAAATCCGGCTACGGCCTCGATCTGGCCAGCGAGCGCAAGATCCTGCGGGTCATCCGTCGTCTCGCCGCCGAGTTGCCGATCAGCGTGCGCAGCACCTGCCTGGCCGCCCATGCCTTGCCGCCGGAATACAAGGATCGCGCCGACGACTACATCGATCACATCTGCGCCGAGATGCTCCCCGCCCTGGCCGCCGAAGGTCTGGTGGACGCGGTGGATGCGTTTTGCGAATACCTGGCGTTCTCCCCGGAGCAAGTCGAGCGGGTGTTCATCGCCGCGCAAAAACTCGGTCTGCCGGTGAAGCTGCATGCCGAGCAATTGTCGTCGCTGCACGGCTCCAGCCTGGCCGCGCGTTATCACGCATTGTCCGCCGATCACCTGGAGTTCATGGACGAAGCCGACGCCATCGCCATGGCCGAATCCGACACCGTCGCGGTGTTGTTGCCGGGCGCGTTCTACTTCCTGCGCGAAACCCAGTTGCCGCCGATGGAAGCCCTGCGCAAACACAAGGTGAAAATCGCCATCGCCAGCGACCTCAACCCCGGCACTTCGCCGGCGCTGTCGTTGCGCCTGATGCTGAATATGGCCTGCACCTGTTTCCGCATGACCCCGGAAGAGGCGCTGGCCGGCGCCACGATTCACGCGGCGCAAGCCCTGGGCATGGCCGAGACCCACGGTTCGCTGGAAGCCGGCAAGGTCGCGGATTTTGTCGCCTGGCAGATCGACCGGCCGGCGGATCTGGCGTACTGGCTGGGTGGTGAACTGGACAAACGCGTCGTGCGTCACGGCGTTGAATCAAGTCTGTAGGAGAGTGGTTGTGGATAAGGTTCTGAACTTCAAACAAGGTCGCGTGCCGCTGCTGATCAGCATGCCTCACGCCGGTGTGCGCCTGACTCCGGCGGTCGAGGCCGGATTGATCCCGGACGCGAAAAGCCTGCCGGACACCGACTGGCATATTCCGCAGCTCTACGACTTTGCCGCCGAACTGGGCGCCAGCACCCTGGCGGCCGAGTACTCGCGGTTCGTCATCGACCTGAACCGGCCGTCAGACGACAAACCGCTGTACGCCGGCGCCACCACCGGCCTGTACCCGGCGACGCTGTTCGATGGCATTCCGTTGTTCAAGGAAGGCCAGGAGCCGTCGAAACAAGAGCGTGCGACCTATCTGGAGCAGATCTGGACGCCGTACCACCGCACCTTGCAGGAAGAGCTGGCGCGGCTGAAGGCCGAGTTCGGTTACGCGCTGCTGTTCGATGCGCACTCGATCCGTTCGGTGATCCCGCACTTGTTCGACGGCAAGCTGCCGGACTTCAATCTCGGCACCTTCAACGGCGCCAGTTGCGATCCACAACTGGCCACGCAACTGGAGGCGATCTGTGCCCGCCATGGCGATTACAGCCATGTGCTGAACGGACGCTTCAAGGGCGGCCACATCACCCGTCACTACGGCAACCCGGCCGAGAACATCCACGCCGTGCAGCTGGAACTGGGCCAGTGCACCTACATGGAAGAGTTCGAACCGTTCCGCTACCGCGCCGATCTGGCGGAGCCGACGCGGGTGGTGCTCAAGGAGTTGCTGCAAGGGCTGCTCGCCTGGGGCAAATCCCACTACAGCGCATAAGGTTCCCCCTGTGGGAGCGAGCAGGCTCGCTCCCACAGTTTTTGGTGATCACAAGTAAGGGGCCGACAGTCGCCACCGTGCAAATCCCGGTCGCCACAGTTCGCTTTTCCGTCTCGCCTACTGCGTAATGTTTTGGCCACGGTGCAAGAAGACACCGATCCGAACAATAAACCGCTGCCGCACGAGACGATCCCACATGAAAAAACTGTTCACTCGTTGTGCGTTAATCCTGACCGGCAGTGCGCTGCTCAGCGCCGGCGCCATGGCTTCCGACGATGCATCCTGCAAAACCGTGCGCATGGGCGTGGTCAACTGGACCGACGTGATCGCCACCAGCGGCATGGCCGACGTGCTGCTCAACGGCCTGGGCTACGAGAGCAAGCAGACCAGCGCCGTGCAGCAAATCATCTTTGCCGGCATCCGCGACAAGCGTCTGGATATTTTCCTCGGCTATTGGAAACCGGCGATGGACAAGAACATCGCGCCGTTCCTCGCCGCCAATCAGGTCAAGGTGATGGACAAGCCAAGCCTGGCCGATGCCCAGGCCACGCTGGCAGTGCCGGACTATGTTGCGGCGGCGGGGCTGAAAACCTTCGGCGACATCGCGAAATTCAAGGATCAGCTCGGCGGCAAGATCTACGGTATCGAGCCCGGCAGCGGCGCCAACACCACGATCAAGACCATGATCGAGACCAACCATTTCGGCCTGAAGGACTTCAAGATCATCGAATCCGGTGAGGCCGGCATGCTCGCCGCCGTGCAGCGGGCGGTGAACCGCAAGGAATTCGTGGTGTTCGTCGGCTGGACCCCGCATCCGATGAACATCAACATGAAAATCACCTACCTGACCGGCAGCGAAGACGTTTACGGCCCCAACGAAGGCGCCGCCACCGTTTCCACCGTCACCGCGCCGGACTACGCCGAGCGCTGCCCGAACGTCCATCGACTGCTGGAAAACCTGACCTTCACCGCCGCCCAGGAAAGCCAGTTGATGGTGCCGATCATGGAGCGCAAGACACCTCAGGAAGTGGCGAAAACCTGGCTGCGTGAGCATCCCGAAGACTTGCAACGCTGGCTGGCGGGTGTCAGCAGTTTTGACGGCAAGGACGGCGTGGCCACAGTCCAGGCCAGCCTGAAAAACTGATGAGCACTTATCCACTTTCACCGGCGATGGCGGCGTTTGTCGCCAGAACCGAAAGCTTCGCCAGTGATGACGGCAGCCTCGCGGGTTTGCGCAAATCCTATGACGACATGTGCCGGGCCTTCGCGCCCGAGCGACCGGCGGGTCTGGAGGTGGTGGATTTCCAGTTGAGCGGGGTGGCGGTGCGTTCGTATCGCCCGCCCGTCCGGCCATCGGTCAGTGGCTGGCCGTGCGTGTTGTATCTGCACGGCGGCGGTTGGGTGGTCGGCGGGCTGGATTCCCATGACTTCATCTGCTGTGAACTGTCCATCTCGCTCGGGGCAATGGTGGTGGCGGTGGATTACCGGCTGGCGCCGGAGCATCCGTTCCCGGCCGGTTTCGAGGATTGCCTGACCGTGTGGCGCGCGTTGCGCAGCGGGCCGTTCTGGTTCGACGCCGAGCGGATGCTGGTAGCCGGCGACAGCGCAGGCGGCAATCTGGCGGCGGCGTTGTGCCTGGCCTTGCGCGATGCCGGCCAGCCGCTGCCGGGCGCGCAGGTCTTGATCTATCCGGGGCTGGGAGGCGACACAGAGTTACCGTCGCGCAGCGAATGCGCCGATGCGCCGCTGCTCGCCAGCAGCGATGTCGATTGTTATCACGCCTTGTACCTGCGCGGCACCGCGAATCCGAATGCTTATGCGATGCCGTTGCTGGCCGATGACTTCAGTGGTTTGCCCCCGGCCTGGATTGCCGTGGCGCAGTTCGATCCGCTGCGTGACGACGGCGTGTGCTACGCCGAACGGCTTAACGCGGCGGGCGTCGACGCGGCGCTGTACTACGGCGAAGGGCTGGTTCACGGTTGCCTGCGGGCGCGGCATCAGGTCGCCGAGGTCGATCGTCTCTTTGAGAACCTGCTGGGGTTCATGACTGACAAAATGTGACAGCGCGCGGGCATGCTCATTGACGTAAATCGGGTTTATGATGCCGGACGGCAGAATAATAGAAGTCCCCCCAGGGATGACCTCTACCCCTTACGGAGCGCGCAATGCAGACTTTGTTTCCGCAGATCAAACCTCACGCACGGCACGATCTGGCCGTCGATGACACCCATACGCTGTACGTCGACGAAAGCGGTTCACCGGAAGGTTTGCCGGTGGTCTTCATCCATGGTGGCCCGGGCGCGGGGTGTGATGCCCAGAGTCGCCGCTACTTCGATCCGAATCTGTATCGCATCGTCACCTTCGACCAGCGTGGCTGCGGACGTTCCACCCCCCACGCCAGCCTGGAAAACAACACCACCTGGGATCTGGTCGAAGACCTCGAGCGTATCCGCAAACACCTGGGCATCGACAAATGGGTGCTGTTCGGCGGTTCCTGGGGTTCGACCCTGGCGCTGGCCTACGCGCAAACTCACCCGGAGCGCGTGCATGGTCTGATCCTGCGTGGGATCTTTCTCTGCCGCCCGCAGGAAATCGAATGGTTCTACCAGGCCGGGGCCAGCCGTCTGTTCCCCGATTACTGGCAGGACTACCTCGCGCCGATCCCGCTGGATGAGCGCGACGACCTGCTCAGCGCTTTCCACAAACGCCTGACCGGCAACGATCAGATCGCCCAGATGCACGCGGCCAAGGCCTGGTCGACCTGGGAAGGGCGCACCGCGACCCTGCGCCCGAACCCGCTGGTGGTCGACCGGTTCTCCGAGCCGCAGCGTGCCTTGTCGATCGCGCGGATCGAATGCCACTACTTCACCAATAACGCTTTCCTGGAACCGAACCAGTTGATCCGCGACATGGGCAAGATCGCCCATCTGCCCGGCGTGATCATCCACGGCCGCTACGACGTGATCTGCCCGCTCGACAATGCCTGGGAACTGCATCAGGCCTGGCCGAACAGCGAGCTGCAGGTGATCCGCGATGCCGGTCACGCGGCCTCGGAACCGGGTATCACCGATGCGCTGGTACGCGCCGCCAGCAACATGGCCCGGCGCCTGCTCGACCTGCCGCCCGAAGAAGCATGAAGGGGCTATTGCAGCGCGTGAAAGGCGCGCGAGTCGAAGTGGCGGGGGAGGTGGTCGGCAGCGTCGATCAGGGATTGCTGGTGCTGGTGGCGGTCGAACCCGACGACACGCAGGCCAGCGCCGACAAACTTCTGCATAAACTGCTTAACTATCGAGTATTCGGTGACGCCGTAGGCAAGATGAATCTGTCTTTGGCGGATGTGGGCGGCGGGCTGCTGCTGGTCTCTCAGTTCACCCTGGCTGCCGACACCAGAAGCGGGTTGCGTCCGAGTTTCTCGACCGCCGCCCCTCCGGCGCTGGGCGAGGAATTGTTCGACTATCTATTCAGCAAAGCGAAACAGATGCATGGCACTGTGGCATCAGGTAGATTCGGCGCGGATATGCAGGTTCACCTGGTCAATGACGGCCCGGTAACCTTCCTGTTACAGACATGAAAGTGCTTGAAACACGTTTTTAAGGGCTTTTCGACTGAAAACAGGGAATTTTCGCGATAAATACTTTGTTACCCCTGATGCGTTGTCACGCGGGCTACTAGATAATCGCGCGCTACGGGGATCAGCGTTCGTTGGTCCATTTTGACTTAGGTAGAGACTTGTCCGGATCCGATTGGGGAATCATTTCGACCCAGCGGAGTCGGAACAATGCTCGCCAACTTGGCAAGGGTGTCCTGCAAGGTCGGTTATTTTTGTACCGAATACCTCACAGGCGCTTCATCTGGCCGTTGGTTTATTGATCTGTTTTCGGCGAGGGTTGCTCGTGATTGTTAGTCCCTGTTATGCAGCAAAATTGTCTGCCAAACGCTTGCGCAGCGCTCTGGTAGCGGGCTCGGCAGTTCTCTGCCTGCTCAGCGCCGGCCAGCTTTGGGCATTCAATCTTGACGATGTGTCGGCCAAGGCCAAAGAGCTGGCCGGGCAGAAGTTCGAAGCCCCGCGCAGCAACCTGCCGAACGAATTCCGTGAGATGAAGTTCGCGGACTATCAGAAGATTCGTTTCCGCACCGAAAAAGCCGAATGGGCCGACCAGAAGACCCCGTTCAAGCTGTCCTTCTACCATCAGGGCATGCACTTCGATACGCCGGTGAAAATCAACGAAATCACCGCGAACACCGTCGAAGAGATCAAATACGATCCGAGCCGTTTCGATTTCGGCGATCTGCAGTTCGATCCCAAGGCCACCGAACAGCTGGGCTACGCCGGTTTCCGTGTGCTGTACCCGATCAACAAGGCTGACAAGCAAGACGAAATCATGACCATGCTGGGCGCGAGCTACTTCCGCGTTGTCGGCAAGGGTCACACCTACGGTCTGTCGGCCCGTGGCCTGGCGATCGATACCGCTTTGCCGTCCGGCGAAGAATTCCCGCGTTTTCGCGAGTTCTGGATTCAACAGCCGAAGCCGGGTGACAAGCATCTGGTGATCTTCGCCCTGCTGGATTCGCCACGTGCGACCGGCGCCTACCGCCTGATCCTGCGTCCGGGCAGCGACACCATCGTTGACGTCAAGGGCCAGATGTACCTGCGTGACAAGGTCGGCAAGCTCGGCATCGCGCCGCTGACCAGCATGTTCCTGTTCGGCGCCAACCAGCCGTCGAAAGTGCTCAACTACCGTCGTGAACTGCACGACTCCAGCGGTCTGTCGATCCATGCCGGCAACGGCGAATGGATCTGGCGCCCTCTGAACAACCCTAAACATCTGGCCGTGAGCCAGTTCAGCGTCGAAAACCCGCGTGGTTTCGGTCTGCTGCAACGTGGCCGTGACTTCAGCCACTACGAAGATCTCGATGACCGCTACGACAAGCGTCCAAGCGCCTGGATCGAGCCGAAGGGTGACTGGGGCAAAGGTACCGTCGATCTGGTCGAGATCCCGACCGCCGACGAAACCAACGACAACATCGTTGCGTTCTGGAACCCGGAAAAACTGCCGGAGCCAGGCAAGCCGCTGGACTTCGCCTATCGCATGCACTGGACCATGGACGAACCGGCGATTCACGCGCCGGACAGCGCCTGGGTCAAGCAGACCCTGCGTTCGACCGGTGACGTCAAGCAATCGAACCTGATCCGTCAGCCGGATGGCAGCGTTGCCTATCTGGTCGACTTCGAAGGCCCGTCTCTGGCGGCCCTGGCCCCGGATGCGGACGTTCGCAGCCAGGTCAGCGTCGGCGACAACGCCGAACTGGTCGAAAACAGCGTGCGCTACAACCCTGAAACCAAGGGCTGGCGCCTGACCCTGCGGATGAAGATCAAGGACGCGAGCAAGTCGACCGAGATGCGTGCCGCACTGGTGCAGAACATCGTCCCGGCCGATCTGGCCAAGACCTCGCTGCCGGCTTCCAATTCCTCGGTTGCGAAGGCCGACAAGATCGCCGCCAAGCAGCAAGAGAAAGCCGACAAGGAAGCCAAGGCCGCCGAAGCCAAACAGGCCGACGCCAAGCCAGCGACAGACGCCAAGGACAAGGCCAACAAAGACGCCAAGCAGCCAGCGGCTGCGGACGCGGCCCCAGCCACACCGGAACCGGCCTCGACTGAAGAAGTCCTGACCGAGACCTGGAGCTATCAGTTGCCTGCCGATGAGTAATTCTCAAGTACAGCCAGAGACTCTGTCCGAGTATCTGGCGCATCTGCCGATGACCGACGAACAGCGCGCGGAACTCGCGGGCTGCCAGTCCTTCAGCGAATTGCATCAACGCCTGTCGTCCTCGACGTTCGACGCGCCGACCGAAGCCGCCCAGGCTTCGGTCGGCAAGCGCCTGACCCTGAGCACCGCCGAAGAGCTGGAAGACGCGGAAATGCTGGTGCTCGATGCCAGTGGCCGGGTCAGCCTCAAGGCTACGCCGCCGATCCGTCGGACCAAGGTCGTGCCGGAGCCGTGGCGCACCAATATCCTGGTGCGTGGCTGGCGTCGTATGACCGGCCGGACCAACCCGCCGCAGCCGCCGAAGGACCAGAACGTGCTGCCGGCCGCACGCTGGCGCACCGTCGGTTCGATCCGTCGCTACATCCTGCTGATCCTGATGCTCGGCCAGACCATCGTCGCCGGCTGGTACATGAAAGGCATCATGCCGTACCAGGGCTGGTCGTTCGTCGATCTGGAAGAAGTCCTGCATCAACCGCTGCTGCAGACCGCCACACAAGTGCTGCCGTATGCGCTGCAGACCAGCATCCTGATCATGTTCGGGATTCTGTTCTGCTGGGTGTCGGCCGGTTTCTGGACCGCGCTGATGGGCTTCCTCGAATTGCTCACCGGTCACGATAAATACCGGATCTCCGGTAAAAGCGCTGGCAACGAACCGATTCCGAAAGATGCGCGCACCGCACTGGTGATGCCGATCTGCAACGAAGACGTGCCGCGAGTGTTCGCCGGTCTGCGTGCGACCTTCGAGTCGGTCGCCGCTACCGGTGACCTGGATCGTTTCGACTTCTTCGTCCTCAGCGACAGTAACGACACCGACATCTGTGTTGCTGAGCAGCAGGCCTGGCTGGACGTCTGCCGTGAAGCCAAGGGCTTCGGCAAGATCTTCTATCGCCGCCGCCGTCGCCGCGTCAAACGCAAGAGCGGCAACCTCGACGACTTCTGCCGTCGCTGGGGCGGTGATTACAAGTACATGGTCGTGCTCGACGCCGACTCGGTGATGAGCGGCGAGTGCCTGACCAGTCTGGTGCGCCTGATGGAGGCCACTCCGGACGCCGGCATTATTCAGACCGCGCCGCGTGCTTCGGGCATGGACACGCTGTATGCACGCATGCAGCAGTTCGCCACTCGTGTGTACGGTCCGCTATTCACCGCCGGCCTGCACTTCTGGCAACTGGGTGAATCCCACTACTGGGGTCACAACGCGATCATCCGCATGAAGCCGTTCATCGACCACTGCGCCCTGGCGCCGTTGCCAGGCAAGGGGGCGTTCTCCGGTGCGATCCTCTCTCACGACTTCGTTGAAGCCGCGCTGATGCGCCGTGCCGGCTGGGGCGTGTGGATTGCCTACGATCTGCCGGGCAGCTACGAAGAACTGCCACCGAACCTGCTCGACGAACTCAAGCGTGACCGTCGCTGGTGCCACGGCAACCTGATGAACTTCCGTCTGTTCCTGGTCAAAGGCATGCACCCGGTGCACCGCGCGGTGTTCCTGACCGGCGTGATGTCTTACCTGTCGGCGCCGCTGTGGTTCTTCTTCCTCGTGCTGTCCACCGCGCTGCTGGCGGTGAACACGCTGATGGAGCCGCAGTACTTCCTCGAACCGCGTCAGCTCTATCCGCTGTGGCCGCAATGGCACCCGGACAAGGCGATCGCGCTGTTCTCGACGACCATCGTGCTGCTGTTCCTGCCGAAACTGTTGAGCATCATCCTGATCTGGGCCAAGGGTGCGAAAGAGTTCGGCGGCAAGTTCAAGGTGACCCTGTCGATGCTGCTGGAGATGCTGTTCTCCATGCTGCTGGCGCCGGTGCGGATGATTTTCCACACCCGTTTTGTCCTGGCCGCGTTCCTCGGCTGGGCTGCGACCTGGAACTCGCCGCAGCGTGACGACGACTCCACGCCATGGAGCGAGGCGGTCAAGCGCCACGGTCCGCAGACGCTACTGGGCTTCTTCTGGGCGCTGCTGGTGATCTGGCTGAACCCGAGCTTCCTGTGGTGGCTGGTGCCGATCGTCGGTTCGCTGATGCTGTCGATTCCGGTGTCGGTGATTTCCAGCCGTGTGGGGCTGGGCCTCAAATCCCGTGACGAGAGCCTGTTCCTCATCCCCGAGGAATACAATCCGCCACAGGCGCTGCTGGCCACTGATCAGTACACCCACGAAAACCGCTGGCACGCGCTGAACGACGGCTTCGTCCGCGCCGTGGTCGATCCGCAGCAGAACGCCCTGGCGTGCTCGCTGGCGACTTCGCGTCACGGTGAGGCCGAGCCGATCGAATGGCTGCGTCAGGAGCGTGTGCGTCACGCGATCAAGGTTGGCCCGGCCGGGCTGAACAACCATGATCGCCTGCAACTGCTGAGCGATCCGGTCGCCCTGGCCCGTTTGCACGAGCAGGTGTGGGCCGAAGGTCACGCCGAGTGGCTGGACGCCTGGCGGGCTTCGGTGAAAGCCGACCCCCATGCGCCGCTGCTGCCGCTCAAGCCTGTGAGCTTGCAGGCGCAACCGGCCTGATGAAGAAACCCCGCGAAAGCGGGGTTTTTTTTGATCTCGATAAAGGAGCCTCTCGGCCCGGCCCTTGATTGTTAAACAAATCGTCCATTAAACCTTGTGCAAAAAATCGAGTGCGTTAGCATCCGTCCCCGAATTGGCGCCCCCGGACAATTTTGTCCATCTCTGTCGGTTTTCGCGCCGCAAACGCAATGGTTTTGGGGACTTGAAGATGAAGAAGTATCTGTCGATGCTGCTGGTCGGCGTCACGGCACTGGTTGCAGTCAATGCGGCGCAGGCCGGCGCAATCGATGACGCGGTCAAGCGCGGCACCTTGAAAGTCGGCATGGACCCGACCTACATGCCGTTCGAGATGACCAACAAGCGCGGCGAAATCATCGGCTTCGAAGTCGACATCCTCAAAGCCATGACCAAGGCCATGGGCGTCAAGCTGGAGCTGGTTTCGACCGGTTACGACGGCATTATCCCGGCGCTGATGACCGACAAGTTCGACATGATCGGCAGCGGCATGACCCTGACCCAGGAACGCAACCTGCGCCTGAACTTCAGCGAACCGTTCATCGTGGTCGGCCAGACCCTGCTGATCCGCAAGGAGCTGGAAGGCACCATCAAGTCTTATAAAGACCTGAACACCGCCGACTACCGCATCACCTCCAAGCTCGGCACCACCGGCGAGATGGTCGCCAAGAAGTTGATCGCCAAGGCCAAGTACCACGGCTACGACAACGAGCAGGAAGCCGTGCTCGACGTGGTCAACGGCAAGGCTGACGCCTTCATCTACGACGCCCCGTACAACGTCGTTGCCGTGAACAAGGTCGGTGCCGGCAAACTGGTGTTCCTCGACAAGCCGTTCACCTACGAGCCACTGGCCTTCGGCCTGAAGAAGGGTGACTACGACAGCCTCAACTTCATCAACAACTTCCTGCACCAGATCCACGAAGACGGCACCTACGATCGCATCCATGACAAGTGGTTCAAGAGCACCGAGTGGCTCAAGGACATGGAATAACTCGGTCATATAGACCGAGTCGCCCCATTCGCGAGCAAGCCCGCTCCCACATTGGAATGCGTTCCCTGTGGGAGCGGCGGTACGACGATTCGACTTGCCCGCGAAGGCGGCCTCCCCGGCGACACAACTTTCGGATTTCGCTAAACCCATGAAACAGAAAAAAGCCCAATGGCCCTGGCACGTGCTGACTGTGCTGGTGCTGGTCGGCCTGGCTGGCGCGCTGTATTACGCCACGTCGCTGATGTCCTACGAATGGCGCTGGAACCGCGTGCCGCAGTACTTCGCCTACCAGGCCGAGGAAACCCAGCGCGCGACCGACATTTCCACCGTCAGCGAACTGGTGCGCAAGGGCGGCAGCGCGCAGGTCACCCTGCGCAACGATGCCGGTGACGAGCAGCATCTGACCGTCGACGAAAACAGCCTGCAATTCGCTCAGGGCGACGATGTGGCCGAAGGCGACGTCGTGGGCGTGACCCGGCATTGGGCGGCGGGTCCGCTGCTGTGGGGCCTGTGGACAACGCTTTGGCTGTCGGCGGTGTCCGGCGTGCTGGGACTGCTGATCGGTCTGGCGACCGGATTGTGCCGGTTGTCGAGCAACCCGACCCTGCGCGACCTGTCGACGATCTATGTCGAGCTGGTGCGCGGTACGCCGCTGCTGGTGCAGATCTTCATTTTCTATTTCTTCATCGGCACGGTGATGAACCTGTCCCGGGAGTTCGCCGGGATCGCCGCGCTGTCGCTGTTCACCGGCGCCTACGTGGCAGAAATCATCCGTTCCGGTGTGCAGTCGATTGCCCGTGGGCAGAATGAAGCGGCCCGCTCGCTGGGTTTGAGCGCTGGCCAGTCGATGCGCCACGTGGTGCTGCCGCAAGCGTTCAAGCGCGTGCTGCCGCCGCTGGCCGGGCAGTTCATCAGCCTGGTGAAGGACACCTCGCTGGTGTCGGTGATCGCCATCACTGAGCTGCTGAAAAGCGGCCGTGAAGTCATCACCACGTCGTTTTCGCCATTCGAAATCCTGTTCTGCGTTGCCGGCCTGTACCTGTTGATCAACCTGCCGCTGTCGAAAATCGCCAGCCGGCTCGAGCGGAGGCTCGCGCAAAGTGATTGAAGTCCGCGATCTGGTAAAAGTCTTCGACACCCGCGGCCAGGTAGTGCGCGCGGTGGATCACGTCAGTACGAACGTGGCCAAGGGCGAAGTGCTGGTGGTGCTCGGCCCGTCCGGTTCCGGCAAGTCGACCTTCCTGCGTTGTCTCAATGGTCTGGAAGAATTCGATTCCGGTTCGGTGAGCATCGACGGCCTGCAGCTGGCCGACCCGAAAACCGACGTCAACGCCTACCGCCGCGAAGTCGGCATGGTGTTCCAGCACTTCAACCTGTTCCCGCACATGACCGTGCTGGAAAATCTCTGTCTGGCGCAGAAAGTCGTGCGCAAGCGCGGCCAGAAAGAAAGCGAAGCCAAGGCCCTGGCGCTGCTGGAGAAAGTCGGTATTGCGCAGAAGGCCCGCGAATACCCTTCGCGTCTGTCCGGCGGGCAGCAGCAGCGCGTGGCGATCGCCCGGGCGCTGGCGATGGATCCGAAGGTCATGCTGTTCGATGAACCGACCTCGGCCCTCGATCCGGAAATGGTCGGTGAAGTGCTGGACGTGATGAAGAACCTGGCTGTGGAAGGCATGACCATGGTCTGCGTGACCCACGAAATGGGCTTTGCCCGGGAAGTGGCGGATCGGGTGCTGTTCTTCGATCACGGCAAACTGCTGGAAGATGCCTCACCGGCCGAATTCTTCGATGCGCCGAAGGATCCGCGAGCCCAGGCGTTCCTGCGCCAAGTCCTCTAAACGCAGGACAAAAAAAATCGCAGCCAATGGCTGCGATTTTTTTGTTTGCGCGGTTTAAACCTTGAACCGGCCCACCAGCGTTTGCAGGTGAGTGCCCAGGCGCGCCAGCTCGACGCTGGAGGCCGCCGTCTCTTCACTCGCTGCCGACGTCTGGTCCGACACATCCCGCACGTTCAGCACGCTGCGATTGATCTCTTCGGCCACGGCGCTCTGCTGCTCGGCCGCTGCGGCGATCTGCTGGTTCATCGCCTGAATCGCCGAAACGGTGCGGGTGATGCTTTCCAGCGAGCCACCGGCGCGACGGGTCAGCTCGACGCTGCTGTCGGTCAGGGTGCGGCTGTTGTCCATGATCGTCGACACTTGCTGGGTGCCGTTCTGCAGGCCGACGATCAGCTCTTCGATCTCTTCGGTGGACTTCTGGGTGCGCTGGGCAAGGCTGCGCACTTCATCGGCGACCACCGCAAAACCACGGCCCGCTTCACCGGCACGGGCCGCTTCGATGGCGGCGTTGAGGGCCAGCAGGTTGGTTTGCTGGGCCACGGACTTGATCACGTCGAGCACGCTGCCGATCTTGTCGCTTTCGCGCTTGAGCTCGCCCATGGCCTCGGTGGAATGGCCGACTTCAGCGGCCAGACGTTCAATCTGGGCGATGGCCTCGCCAACCACCTTGTCGCCTTCACGGGCTTGCTGGTCGGCGGCGACGGCGGCTTCCGAAGCTTCCTCGGCGTTGCGCGCGACTTCCTGCACGGTGGCGGCCATTTCGTTCATGGCGGTCGCGACCTGGTCGGTCTCGATTTTCTGATTGTTCACGCCGGCGCTGGTTTGCTCGGTCACGGCTGACAGTTCTTCGGCGGCACTGGCGATCTGGGTGACGCCGTCGCTGATGCCGACGATCAGTTCGCGCAGCCCCTGGGTCATGCTCTGCATCGACCGCTGCAACTGGCCGAGTTCGTCGCGACGCAGCGATACCAGGTTGTGAGTCAGGTCGCCGGCAGCCACGCGCTCGGCGACTTTCAGGGTCTGCTCCAGCGGGATGATGATCTGTCGGGTGATTGCCCAGGCGGCGAGCAGGCCGAACGCCACGGCCAGCAGGGTGGCGATCAGCAACAGGTTCTTGGCGCTGGCGGCATCGGTATCGCGGACGATGGTCTGGGACTCGGTGAGCTGGCGGCTGACGTCGAACAGAATGTCACCCTGAGCCGCCATGCGGGCCAGGGCCTTGGCGCTGGCAACTTGCGAGTCGCGGAACTGGCTGACGGCGGCCCGATAGGCTTTCAGCGAATCGGTGGCCTGTTGCAGGTTGGCGATGTGTTGCTCAGGCAGTTTGGCCGGCAGGGTCTCGAGGTTTTTCAGGGCGTTGTCGATGGCGTCGAGGGCCGGTTGCTCGGCTTCGGTCTTGCCGCTGTAGGTGTAGCCGCGCACCTGGAAGCGGGCCTGCTGGATCAACTTGCTCAGATCGATCACCGCGTTGAACTGGGCAACGCTGTCACCCTGCAGCATGGATTTCTCGACTTCGGCAACCTTGGCCACGGCGTTGTCGGCAGTGGCGCCGAGTTTGCTGCGGGCATCTTCGCGGTTGGCGCCGGCCTGCACCATGTCGGCGAAGGCGCGCTTGTACTCGGCGATGGCCGCCAGTTGTTGGTCGACTTTCGCCGCGTCGGCGGGTTGTTCGATCAGGTTGCGAGCGGTCTGCAGGCCGCTGTCGAGCTTGCCGAGCAGGTCATTGACCGCGCCCGGGCCTTGTTCGCCACGACGCATTTCGTAGTCCAGGCGCGCCAGACGCAGGTCCTTGGTCAGCTCGTTGAGGCTGGAGATGAAGCCGAGTTTGTCACCGCGGCTGATGATGCCGCTCATGCCGGTCCAGCCGGTAAAGGTGATCAACAGCGTCAGTAGCAGCACCAGGCCGAAACCGATGCCCAGCTTGCGTTTGACACTGACATTTCCAAGACTCTCGGCTAACCAACGGTACATGCGACGACTCCCCTCGGACCACTAATTGGACTTATGGAGACTGTATCGGCTGGATGATCGCAATCTGTAACGCGATTTGTCCGGCGCTCAATGGCGCCGGCAGGTTCAAAACAGGCGTGCGAGCAGGGCGGTGACGGCGGTTTCGACCCGAAGGATGCGATCGCCCAGTTGCACCGGTTGCAGGCCGGATTTGGCCAGCAGATCGATTTCGTAGGGAATCCAGCCACCTTCCGGGCCGATGGCCAGGGTCACCGGTTCGCTCAGGGCGCGAGGGCAGGGCGGGAAATTGCCGGGATGACCGACCAGACCGAGAGTGCCGTCGGTGATGGCCGGCAGCCGATCTTCGACGAACGGCTTGAAGCGCTTCTCGATGATGATTTCCGGCAGCACGGTATCGCGGGCCTGTTCGAGGCCGAGGATCAAATTCTCGCGGATCGCTTCCGGCTCGAGAAAGGGTGTCTGCCAGAAGCTCTTCTCGACGCGATAGCTGTTGACCAGAATCACCTTCGACACACCCATGGTCGCTACGGTCTGGAACACCCGGCGCAGCATCTTCGGGCGGGGCAGGGCGAGCACCAGGGTCAGCGGCAGTTTGGCCGGCGGCGGTTGATCGAGGGTGACTCGCAGCTCGGCTTCGCCCGCGTCCAGACGCAGCAGCTCGGCCGAGCCCATCAAGCCGTTGATGCGCCCGACCCGCAAGCTGTCGCCGACTTCCGAGCGGTGGACTTCCTGCATGTGGGTCAGGCGCCGATCACGCAGCACGACGCGGTCGGCCGCAATGAAATCGGCTTCTTCGAGCAGCAGCAGGTTCATGGCTGGGTCGCTGGCGGCTGGTCGTTGTGGTCGTCGACGGTTTCGTCCGGGCGCTCGCGCTTGCTGACCAGGCTGCCGAACAGGATGCCGACTTCAAACAGCATCCACATCGGCACGGCCAGCAGGGTCTGGGAGAAGATGTCCGGCGGGGTCAGGATCATGCCGACCACGAAGCAACCGATGATCACGTATGGCCGGATCTTCTTCAGGTATTTGACGTCGACCACGCCGATCCACACCAGCAGCACCACGGCCACCGGGATTTCGAACGCCACGCCGAAGGCGAAGAACAGCGTCATGACGAAATCGAGGTAACTGGTAATGTCGGTCATCATTTCCACGCCGGCCGGGGTGGCGGAGGCGAAGAATTTGAAGATCAGCGGGAACACGAAGAAGTAGGCGAACGCCATGCCGGTGTAGAACAGCAGGATGCTGGAGATCAGCAACGGGACTGCAACGCGCTTTTCATGCTTGTACAGGCCTGGCGCGATGAAGCCCCAGATCTGGTGCAGGATCACCGGGATCGCGAGGAACAGCGACACCATCATCGTCAGCTTCAGCGGCGTCAGGAAGGGCGACGACACGTCGGTGGCAATCATCGTCGCGCCGGCCGGCAGGTACTGACGCAGCGGTGTCGAGACGAAGGTGTAGATCTGCTGGGTGAAGGCAAACAGCCCGGCGAAGATGATGAAGATCGCCGCCACGCAACGCAGCAGGCGGGTGCGCAACTCGGTGAGGTGCGAAACCAGCGGCATGTGCTGGTCGTTTTCGGGGAGATCGCTCATGGGGCTCGCGGCGGCAATGTTGGGTCGTGAGGGGCCGGCGTGGTTGGCGCGGCGGCTGGAGCAACGGGTTCGATCGGTTTCATGACCGGAGCAGCTTCAGCGCTTGCGGCAGAGACGTGTTCGACGCTCGCCGGTGCATGAATCGTTTGTTCAGCGACAGGCGGTGTTGGCGTCTGGTCTGCCGCCGGCTGCACGGGCGTCGGCTCCTGCTGAACCGGCGTGAAAATCTTCCGCGCCTCCTGTTCCAGCGACAGGATGTGCTCGTTGTGCAGTTGTCGACGGATTTCGTCGGCACCGATTTCACGTTCAACTTCCTGTTTGATCGCGTTGAAGCTGCGCTTCAGCCGTCCGACCCACAGGCCGGCCGTGCGTGCAGCGCCCGGCAGACGCTCGGGGCCCAGCACCAGCAGGGCAACGAGGCCGACGAGCAGCAGTTCAGAGAAGCTGATACCAAACATTAGTCAGTGCTCACACGTCTTTGCGGATCGGCTCTTCGACTTTCTGCGCCTGCACGTCGATGGTGTGCGGCGGGTTGGCCTGAGCGGTGGCTTGCGGCTGAACCGGTGGCACCGGCTGCGCAGGCGTGACGGTCGGATCGGCCGGTTTCTCGTCGTCGTTCATGGCCTTGCGAAAGCCCTTGATCGACTCGCCGACGTCGGTGCCGAGGTTTTTCAGTTTCTTGGTGCCGAACACCAGCACCACGACAACCAGAATGACGATCCAGTGTTTCCAGTCAAAAATGCCCATGTTGCTGTTCCTCTCTTGAAGTTGTTCAGGCGGACGGGCGCGAGGCTTTCTCGACGTGTCCGGACAGGCCGAAGCGACGATCCAGCTCGTCGAGTACAGCCTGCGGATGCTGCCCCAGCTGGGCGAGCATGACCATGCTGTGGAACCACAAGTCGGCGGTCTCGTAGATCACGTCGCTGCAGTCACCGCTGATGGCGGCGTCCTTGGCGGCAATGATCGTTTCGACCGACTCTTCGCCGACCTTTTCCAGAATCTTGTTCAGGCCCTTGTGATACAGACTGGCTACATATGAGCTGTCGGCCGCTGCGCCTTTGCGCTCTTCGAGCACCTGGGCCAGACGAGTCAGGGTGTCACTCATGTTTGTGTCCTGCGGAATAAATAGCGTGCGGGTCTTTCAGGACCGGGTCGACCGTTTTCCAGTCGCCGTTTTCGAAGACGCGGTAGAAGCAACTTTGACGGCCGGTATGGCAAGCGATGTCGCCGATCTGTTCGACCATCAGGATGATGACGTCGGCGTCGCAGTCCAGACGCATTTCATGCAGCGTCTGTACGTGGCCGGACTCTTCGCCCTTGCGCCACAGCTTGCCACGGGAACGTGACCAATAGATGGCACGGTTTTCCGCCGCGGTCAGCTCCAGGGCTTCGCGGTTCATCCAGGCCATCATCAGCACGCGTCCGGTCTTGTGATCCTGGGCAATCGCCGGCACCAGGCCATCGGCGTCCCACTTGATCTCGTCCAGCCAGTTTTTCATCTTCGACTCCGACAGCGAACCCACACTTCAATAGTCGGGTTCAGGCGTTGAAACAGTGTGCCAGTCGATCACGCAACTGGCTATCGGCGAACGACCAGATACAAGCCGACTGCTACCATTATCCCGGCGGGCCAATGCCCCAGCTCATGCAGCGGGCCACCGGCGGCGAGGATCGTGCCGCCCGCCAGATGCGCGCTGCCAAGCAGGCGCAGGAACCAGTCGTCCTTGCGTTTCTGCCACGGGGGCGGCGGGTCGTTGGCGTGCGGTTGGGACATGCGTTCGAGCAAATCGCGGGCCATGTTGGCCAGGTGCGGCAGTTGTTCGAACTGGCTCTGCACGTTGCCGATCAAGGCTTTCGGGCTGACGCGTTCGCGCATCCAGCGCTCGAGGAACGGCTGCGCGGTGTTCCACAGATCCAGGTCCGGGTACAGCTGACGGCCCAGGCCTTCGATGTTCAGCAGGGTCTTTTGCAGCAGGACGAGTTGCGGCTGCACTTCCATGTTGAAGCGACGCGCAGTCTGGAACAGGCGCATCAGCACCTGGCCAAATGAAATATCTTTTAACGGTTTTTCGAAGATCGGTTCGCACACGGTACGGATCGCTGCTTCGAATTCGTTGAGCTTGGTTTCCGCCGGCACCCAGCCCGAGTCGATGTGCAATTGCGCCACACGGCGGTAGTCGCGCTTGAAGAAAGCGAACAGGTTGCGCGCCAGATAGTCCTGGTCTTCCGGGGTCAGGCTGCCGACGATGCCGCAGTCGATCGCGATGTACTGAGGGCTCCACGGATTGACGGTGCTGACGAAGATGTTGCCCGGGTGCATGTCGGCGTGAAAGAAACTGTCGCGGAACACCTGGGTGAAGAAGATCTCCACGCCGCGTTCGGCGAGCATCTTCATGTCGGTGCGCTGGTCGGCGAGGGTCGCCAGATCCGTCACCTGAATCCCGTAGATGCGCTCCATCACCAGCACTTTCGGCCGGCACCAGTCCCAATAGACTTGCGGTACGTAGAGCAGTGGCGAGCCTTCGAAGTTGCGCTTCAACTGGCTGGCGTTGGCCGCTTCGCGCAACAGGTCGAGTTCGTCGTAGATGGTCTTTTCGTAGTCGCTGACCACGTCCACCGGGTGCAGCAGTCGGGCGTCGGCGGAGACCTTTTCGGCAGCGCGGGCGAGAATGAACAGCCACGCCAGATCCTGCGCGATGATCGGTTTCAGGCCCGGGCGGATCACCTTGACCACCACTTCTTCGCCGGTCTTCAGTTGCGCGGCATGCACTTGCGCCACCGAGGCCGAGGCCAGCGGTTCGACGTCGAAGCGGCTGAACACTTCGCTGATCTTCTTGCCCAGCTGTTCTTCGATCAATTTGACCGACAGCTGCGAATCGAACGGCGGCACGCGGTCCTGCAACAGCATCAGCTCATCGGCGATGTCTTCCGGCAGCAAGTCGCGGCGGGTCGAGAGGATCTGCCCGAACTTGATGAAGATCGGCCCCAGGTCCTGCAAGGCCAGGCGCAGGCGTGCGCCACGGCTCAGGTCCAGCGGCTTGCGCGGGAACCAGCGCCACGGCAGGACGTAGCGCAGCGCCAGCAGGAACCACGGCAAAGGCAGATCGAACAGCAGGTCATCGAGGCGGTAGCGGATCACGACGCGCTGGATGCGCAACAGACGGCGGACGGCGAGCAGCTTCATGCGTTATCGCTTGGGTCGAGGGATCGGGAAAGGCGCTCGAAGCGCGCCTCGAGACGTTCCAGATCGAGTTTGATCCGGTCCAGTTCGCTGAAACGGGCTTCGGCTTCGCGCTGCCCGACGAGGGTGCGCGATTCTTCGGCCAGGTATTCGGCGAGGTTCTGGTTGAGGCTGGCAAATCCTTGTTGATACCAGCGGGCGCGGCTGCGCAGGTGACCGCCGACCAGTTGCGTGGCGACCGGGCCGATCCAGCGTGAGAGTTCGTACTCCCAGTCCAGCTCAAGATCCTGCAGCACACCCGCCAGTTCCAGCAGCACGCCGCTGTCGCCGTCGAGCTCGACCTCCGGGGCGTGCAGCACCGCCGTCTTGTCTTTGCTCACGGCCAGTTTGATCAGGCTCGAGGCCGGCGCACGCAGGGTGCAGTCGACGCCGGTTTCCCAGTGGGACGCCAGCATCAGGCCTTCATCGCTCGGCAGGATAAACAATTGCAGCGCCGGGCTGCGGCAATCCACGGCAATCACTTTGCCGGTCAAATGCGCCAGTCGCGGCAGCGCCGTGCTGTCGAGACGCAGCACGCGGTTAAGGCCGAGTTCGACGCTGGCCAGCAGCCCGGTCAGCAGCATCAGGGCTTGATGCCACGGTGCAGGGCAACGATGCCTGCGGTCATGTTGTGATAGGTCACGCGATCGAAACCGGCGTCGACCATCATCGACTTCAGGGTTTCCTGATTCGGGTGCATGCGGATCGATTCGGCCAGGTAGCGATAGCTTTCCGAGTCATTGGTGATCAGCTTGCCCATCAGCGGCATGAAGGCGAACGAGTAGGCGTCGTAGGCCTTGGACATCAGGGCGTTGGTCGGCTTGGAGAATTCCAGCACCAGCAGACGGCCGCCCGGCTTGAGTACGCGCAGCATCGAGCGCAGGGCGTCTTCCTTGTGCGTCACGTTGCGCAGGCCGAAGGCGATGGTCACGCAGTCGAAGTGATTGTCCGGGAACGGCAGCTTTTCGGCGTCCGCCTGAACGAACTCGACGTTGCCCGACACACCCAGGTCCAGCAGGCGGTCGCGACCGACCTTGAGCATGGATTCGTTGATGTCCGCCAGCACCACCTGACCGGTCGGGCCGACCAGGTGCGAGAATTTCTTGGTCAGGTCACCCGTACCGCCGGCGATGTCCAGCACGCGGTTGCCGGCGCGCACGCCCGACAGTTCGATCGCGAAACGCTTCCACAGACGGTGCATGCCGCCCGACAGAAGGTCGTTCATCAGGTCATACTTGGCGGCCACGGAGTGGAACACCTCAGCGACTTTTTCCGCTTTCTGGCTTTCCGGAACGTTTTTGAAGCCGAAGTGAGTGGTGGGTTCGGCATCGCTGCCTTTGCGCTGATCAGTCATATCGCTGTCACCAAAAGAGAATGCGCGACATTCTAATCCCCAAGCCATGCTTTGTCTTGGAATGGCTAAAGGTAAGATGGGCAACCTTCAGGACGATTTGCCGCAGTGGCGGTCAAGATTCGTTGCAGGCATTCATAGCCCCATTCAAAAAGCAGGAGTCATTCAATGGCCCATATCAGTGTTGAGCGTGCCCACAGCCTGGGCAAGGAAGCGGCCCGCGAGAAAGCCGACAAACTGGCGCAGAAACTCTCCGATCAATATGGCCTGGAGCCGCAATGGGCGGGTGACACCCTGAACCTCAAGCGTTCGGGTGTGAAGGGCGCAGTACATGTGGCCGAGGATTCGATCCGGGTTGACGTGGAACTGGGCCTGATGATGTCGGCCATGAGCGGCATGATCAAAGCCGAGATCGAAAAGGCGCTGGATAAAGCGCTGGTCTGATTTCTGCCTGAAATGAAATCCCCCTGTGGGAGCAAGCCCGCTCCCACATTTGTTTTGTGGTGTGCCCAGCTGTTTATGTCAGTTGTTAGGGTGCCGTTTCTAATTTTTCTCCCTACTTTGTGCCTGAGCCCGACACTCGTCAGGGCAGTTCCTCAAACCTTCTGCGCGTGAGGTGCACCATGGCCAAAGTCATTTTGAAGAAAAAAATCGACGCTTCGACTTCCGCTCTGAGCGACGTCAAATCCTATGCCCGCAAGATCTGGCTGGCAGGCCTGGGTGCCTACACCAAGGTCGGTCAGGAGGGCAGCGAGTACTTTCAGGAGTTGATCAAGGCTGGTCAAACTGTTGAAAAGAAAGGCAAAAAAGCCGTCACCGAAAAACTCGAAGCGGCCAACGCCGAGATCGATGAAGCCAAGAGCGAAGTCAGCTCTTTCAAAGGCCGGGTCGAAGTTCAGCTCGACAAGGTCGAGAAGGCGTTCGACACGCGTGTCGCCAGTGCCTTGAATCGTATCGGCATTCCGTCTAAACATGACGTTGAGACACTCTCTGCTAAGCTCGATGAGCTGACGGCATTGCTCGAACGCGTCGCGCGTAAATCTTAAGGAGAACGGGATGGCTGGTAAAAAGAACACCGATAAAGAAGGCAGCTCGTGGATCGGAAAAGTCGAAGACTATTCCCGCAAGATCTGGCTGGCTGGTTTAGGCGTGTACTCGAAGATCGACACTGACGGCAGCAAGCTCTTCGATACATTGGTCAAAGACGGCGAGAAAGCCGAGAAGCTCACCAAGGCTGCAGTCGGCAAGAAAGTCGATGCTGCCAAGGATTCTGCAAGCTCGGCAAAATCGCGCATCAGCGGCGTGAAAGATCGCGCACTGGGCACCTGGGATCAGCTGGAAGGGGCTTTCGACAAGCGCCTGAACAGTGCGATTTCGCGCCTGGGCGTACCGAGCCGCAACGAGGTGAAGGATCTGCACAAGAAGGTCGATACCCTGACCAAGCAGATCGAAAAACTCACCGGCCTGAAAGCTCAGCCTGTCGCGGCGAAAACCGCAGCAGCCAAGCCTGCGGCCAAAACCGCTGCCAAGCCACTGGCTAAAGCCGCCGCCAAACCGGCAGCAAAACCAGCAGCCAAAACCGCAGCCGCCAAGCCTGCAGCGAAGGCCGCGGCCAAACCGGTTGCCGCCAAGGCCGCCGCCAAGCCGGCAACAAAATCAGCTGCCAAACCTGCGGCCAAGCCAGCAGCGAAAACCGCTGCCGCCAAACCCGCTGCCAAGCCTGCCGCCAAACCGGCTGCGGCGAAAAAACCAGCAGTGAAAAAACCGGCCGCACCGAAAGCCGCTGCGCCGAAAGCTGCTGCTCCAAAACCGGTGACCACACCGCAAGCACTGGCCAGCACGTCGAACTCCGCCTCGGCTCCAACCCCGGCGCCAGCTTCGACTGTTGCACCGACGCCGTCGACGCCGACCAGTCAGTCCTGATTTTTCAGGGCTCAAGAAAACGCCCGGCCTGTGAAGGTCGGGCGTTTTTGTTTGGGTAAAAGCCGTCGGGTTACTCGTGATCTTCGAGATACTGCAAAGCCATCCGCTCCGTCGCCACCTTCACCGGCGGCAACAAATGCGGCGCCACCAGCATCATGATCTGGTACACCACCAGCCGCACTTCCCCTTCGCGATCGAGAATCCGCTGATAGTCCAGCGAGAACAGCAAGGTCATGGTGATCTGTTCCACCAGCTGCCCCAGCGCCTGGGTATCGCTGACCAACTGCCCCGAGGCCTTCAACCGTGCCAGCAGTGACGCCAGCGTACGCTTGAGCACGTTGAGGAACTGGCGAATGCCCTTGGCCAGTTTCGGCAGGCGTCCGGCCAGGTTCGACAGGTCCTGGAACAGGAACCGGTACTGCGCCAGCCGCTCGACGATCAAATGCAGGAACAGCCAGTAATCCTCCGGTGCCAGTTCGACATCGGCGGGTGGGTCGAGCAGTGGCGCCAGTTCGTTCTGGAAGCGCTCGAACAGCCCGAGGATCAGCGGTTCCTTGCCGTGAAAGTGATAGTAGAGGTTGCCGGGGCTGATCCCCATTTCATTGGCAACTTCCATGGTGGAGACGTTCGGCTCGCCCTTTTCATTGAACAACTGCAGGGCACATTCGAGGATCCGTTCGCTTGTTTTCATCCAGTCTTCTTAAAGGGATTGAGGCCGGTCAGCGCACGCGCACGTAGGTGCCGGGTGCTGCCTCCATCGGTGGATAATTGGCGTTGCCCAGAGACATCTGGGTTTCGCGCAGGGTGCCGGAACGCTGCTGGACCCATTCCAGCCATTGCGGCCACCAACTGCCGTCGACCTTTTTCGCGTCGTAGTACCAGGCGCGCGGGTCGCTGCTCAGCTTGCCGTTCTCGACGTAAGTGGCTTTGGGGTTGCTCGGCGGGTTGAGAATGCTCTGTACGTGGCCGCTGTTGGACAGTACGAAGCGTCGCTCGCCGCCCAGCAGCAGGGTCGAGCGATACACCGCGTCCCATGGCGTGATGTGGTCGTTCATGCCGGCCACGCTGAAACTGTCGACCGTGACTTTCTGCAGGTCGATCGGTGTGCCGCAGACTTCCAGGCCTCCCGAATGAATCAGCGGGTTGTGCTTGAAGAAGTCCAGCAGGTCGCCATGAAACGCGGCTGGCAGGCGGGTGCTGTCGTTGTTCCAGTAGAGGATGTCGAACGCCGGCGGCTCCTTGCCCAGCAGGTAGTTGTTGACGAAGTAGCTCCAGATCAGATCGTTGGGCCGCATCCAGGCGAACACCCTGGCCATGTCGCGACCGTCCAGCACGCCTTTCTGATAGGAACGGCGCTTGGCCGCTTCGAGGGTCTGTTCGTCGGCGAACAGCGTCGCCGGGGAGTCGATCTGACTGTCGAGCAGGCTCACCAGATAGGTCGCGCTGGAGACCCGCCGCAACTGCCGCTTGGCCTGCAAGTGCCCTTGCAGTGCGGCGATGGTCAGCCCGCCGGCGCAGGCTCCCATCAGGTTGACCTCCCGAGCGCCGGTAATCGCCCGGCAGACGTTCATCGCTTCCTCCACGGCCTCGACGTAGGTCGAAAGGCCCCATTCGCGATGGCGCACGTCCGGGTTGCGCCAACTGATCATGAAGGTCTGCAAGCTGTTCTTCAGGGCGTACTGGACGAAACTGTTGTTCGGGCTCAGATCGAAAATGTAGTACTTGTTGATTTGCGGCGGCACCACCAGCAGCGGTTTCGAATACTGCTTTTCGCTCATTGGCTTGTACTGGATCAGCTCGAGCAGTTCGTTGCGAAACACCACCGAGCCGGTGGTGGTGGCAACGGTCTTGCCGATCTCGAAGGCCTGTTTGGTCACCTGGCGCGGCAGGCCGTCGTTGTGCAGCAGGTCATCGAGCAGATGGCTCAGGCCGCGCACCAGGCTGTGGCCGCCGGAGTTGAACAGCTCCTTGATCGCCAGCGGATTGAGCAGCGTGTTGGAGGGCGCCACGGCGTCGTTGATCAGGGAAAAAGCGAAGTGCGCACGGGCGCGATCGTCGTCGCTCATGCTGCTTTCGTCGATCCAGCTCCTGACCTGTTTCTGCCAGCTCAGATAGGCCTGCAGGCCCCGGCGGTAGAACGGATTGAGGCTCCAGGCCGGGTCGGCGAAACGGCTGTCATTGGGGTTGGTCGGGTGCAGGGTTTCACCCAGCAGCACGCGTCCGAGCGCACCGCCGAGTTTCAATGCGTGTTTCGCACTGTGGATCGGGTTGCGCAGGCCATGGGCGGCGACGCTGCGCAACGTCGAAATCAGATCGCGGCCACGCAGGCCGGTCATTGCACTCTGTGCATTGATGAACACGGCAGGACTGGGCACTCCGCCCGTCGCTGGTTTGTCGCGCATGACTCAACACTCCTTCGTCTTCAGGTCAAAAACAAACACACCGAACCAGAACACCATAGACGCTGTTGTGGGTTGTTGCCTGCGCGGCGTCCTGCCACGCACTTGCAAAGCGCTCTGCAAGGAGCTGTCCAGAAAACCGGATCGGGCCGGTTATCCGCCCAGCGGTGTCGGGTGGGGGTGCATCACGGCACGAAGACGTTCCTCCTGCAGGAATTTCATGATGATCGGCGCCACGGCTTCGGCCCGGGTGATCAGGAACAGATGCCCGTCATCGATGATGTGCAATTGCGCGTTGGGAATTCGCCAGGCGAGCAGGCGCATGTTGATCAGCGGGATCAGCGGATCGTCATCACCGGCCAGCACCAGGGTCGGCTGATGGATCTTGTGCAGCCAGTGAATGCTGGTCCAGCCCAGGCCCGCGAACAGTTGCCAGTAGTATCCGAGCTTGCCCGCCGAACGCACCTTGGCCGCGTGACTGGCGGCGAGCGTCGGGTCGCGTCGGAACGAGCCACCGTAAATCATCGGGGCGATGCGGATCACATGGGACGGCTGGATGTAGCGGCGTGGGCTGGCCATCATCCATAGCACCTTAGGCTTGCCCGGCACCATCACCGCACCCGCCGCCGTGGCGGCCAGTACCAGCTTCTTGCAGCGCTCGGGATAGTCATGGGCGAACTGCTGCGCCAGCGCGCCACCCCAGGACACGCCGATCACATTGACCTGGCCGTAGTCGAGGTAATCGAGCATCCGTGCCGTCAGCTTCGCCAGCCCCGGAAAGCGATACGGCCGGCTCGGCGTCGAAGAACCCCCGACACCGGGCACATCGAAGGCGATCACTTCCAGGTCCGGATCCAGCGCCGCGACAAAAGGAAACACCAGCTCCAGGTTGGCGCCGATGCCGTTGAAAATCAGCAAGGGCGTCAAGTGTGGCTTGCCGGGGCGGACCGCCGTGCGGATGGTCTGGCCATCCAGCTCGACAGTTCGAAAGATGAACGGGTGCGGCATGCTTCAAGGCCCTATGGGTCGATCTCAGTATCAGCCTCGATCCCCTGTGGGAGCGAGCCTGCTCGCGATAGCGGTGTGTCAGTCAGCACATTGTTACGGCTGCCGACGCCATCGCGAGCAGGCTCGCTCCCACATTGTGGGGTGAGGTGTGTCGGTTACCGCTCGTGTACGTAAGTGCCCGGCGAGGCTTCACCTGCCGGATACGCCTTGTTGCCCAGTTTGGTCGGCGCCTTTTTCAGCTCGCCCGAACGCGCGGCCTGCCACGCCTGCCAGTACAGCCACCAGGAGTCGGCGTGCTTGGTCGAGTTTTCCTGCCAGTCATCGGCATTGGCGGTCATTTCATCGCTGGTCATGTAGCGTGATTTCGGGTTGCCCGGCGGGTTCAGGATGCTCTGGATATGCCCGCTGCTGGACAGCACGAATTCCACCTTGCCGCCAAACAGCTGCGCCGACTTGTAGCAGGACTTCCACGGGGTGATGTGGTCGTTGGTGCCGGCCAGCGAGAAGATGTCGGCGGTCACCTGCTTGAGGTCGATCGGCGTGCCGCACACTTCCAGTGCATTGGGGCGAATCAGTGGGTTGTTTTTGAACATCTCGATCAGGTCGCCGTGGAACGCGGCCGGCAGTCGAGTCGTATCGTTGTTCCAGAACAGGATGTCGAACACTGGCGGCTCGTTGCCGAGCAGGTAGTTGTTGACCCAGTAGTTCCAGATCAGGTCGTTGGGGCGCATCCAGGCGAAGACCTTGGCCATGTCTTTGCCTTCCAGCACGCCGGCCTGATACGAATGACGCTTGGCCATCTCCAGGGTCTGCTCGTCGACGAACAGCGCGACGTCGCTGTCCAGCGTTGTATCGAGCACGCTGACCAGCAGGGTCAGGGCATTGACCTTGTTTTCACCGGTGGCGGCGTAGTGGCCGAGCAGGGCGGTGCAGGTGATGCCGCCGGAGCAGGCGCCGAGCATGTTGACGTCCTTGCTGCCGGTGATCGCGGTGACCACGTCGACCGCTTCCTTCAGGGCTTCGATGTAGGTCGAGAGGCCCCACTCGCGCTGTTCCTTGGTCGGGTTGCGCCAGCTGACGATGAAGGTCTGCACATTGTTGCGCAGGCAGAAGCGCGCCAGGCTCTTGTCCGGGCTCAGGTCGAATACATAGAACTTGTTGATCTGCGGCGGCACCACCAGCAGCGGGCGCTCGTGCACTTGCTCGGTGATCGGCTTGTACTGGATCAGCTCCAGCACGTCGTTGCGAAACACCACCGCGCCTTCGGTCACGCCCAGGCTCTTGCCGACCTCGAACGCGCCCATGTTGACCTGGCTCGGCATGCCGCCGTTGTGCACCAGATCCTTGGCCAGATGCGAGAGGCCGTCGAGCAGGCTCTTGCCGCCGGTCTCGAAGAAGCGTTTGACCGCCGCGGGGTTGGCCGCCGTGTTGGTCGGCGCCATGGCTTCGGTCATCAGGTTGATCACGAAGTGGCCGCGCGCAATGTCCTTGGGCGAGAGGCTGCTGTCGTCGATCCAGGCATGGAGTTCCTTGCGCCATGCCAGGTAGGTTTGCAGGTAACGTTTGTACAGCGGGTTCTGACTCCACGCCGGATCGACGAAGCGACGGTCATCGCTGGCCGGTTGCAGTTCTGATTTGCCGAACAACACGTTCTTCAATTCGAGACCGAAATGGGTGACGTGCTTGACGCTATGGATCGGTTGTTTGATGGCCTGGGTCAGCACCATTCGAGCAGAGGCCAGCAGATCCTTTCCGCGAAGCCCAACGACAGGATTCAGCCCCAGGGTGTTTTCCGAGGCCTGGTACTTCAAATCATCGTTATTCTTGTTACTCATCTACGACGCTCCATTGTCCTGAGACGAGTACCCGGTTTCTGCTGTGCAGTTCCACAGCCAATGCCAGGTACTACTGCTCGGGTGACCGTTGATTCTGCATAGCTGCTTTACAGTCGTAGAGCACTGCAGGGAACTTGCCAGTTCCATTGGTTACCCGAGATTGATTTTTTTCGCAAGCAGCCGATCCCGGGCCGCTTTAGCGGAGCATTCAAACAGATGAATCTAGAAAATGCCCTCTAAACAGTACGAGGCGCGGACTAGAGCATCAGCTTGACGACAGACTCGTCCGGGTCGCGGGTTTTGCCGGCGGCTTTGAGCTCGGCCAGATAATCCGCCCAGAGTGCGTCATAACGTCGCCCCAGTTCGTAGAGGTAATCCCAGGTGAACAGGCCGCTGTCGTGACCGTCGTCGAAGGTCAGTTTCAGTGCGTACTGACCGGCCGGTTCTACCTTGGTCAGGCCGACGTGCAGCTTGCCGAATTGCAGGATCGGTTTGCCGTGGCCCTGGACCTCGGCGGAGGGGGAATGCACACGCAGGAATTCGGCGGGCAGGGTGTATTCCTCGCCGGACGCGTATTTGAGCGACAGGGTTTTCGAGGCTTTGTGCAGTTTGATGTCGGTAGGGAGTTGGGTCATCGCCGGCGTTCCGTCAGGTGGAAAAAATTGTGGGAGCCGATGGCTCCCACAGTTTCACGACCACTGTAAGTATGGCTTACAGGATATAACGGGACAGGTCTTCGTTCTGCGCCAATTCGCCCAGGTGGCTGTTGACGTACTCGGCGTCGATCAGGATCGCCTTGTCGTCGTGGGCGCTGGCCAGATCGCCGGCACTGAACGACACCTCTTCCAGCAGGCGCTCGAGCAACGTGTGCAGGCGACGGGCACCGATGTTCTCGGTCTTCTCGTTGACCTGCCAGGCGATCTCCGCCAGACGCTTGATGCCTTCAGGCTGGAACTGGATGTTCAGGCCTTCGGTCTTCAGCAGCGCGCAGTATTGCTCGGTGAGCGAGGCATGCGGTTCGCTGAGGATGCGCTCGAAGTCTTCCGGGCTCAGGGCCTTGAGTTCGACGCGGATCGGCAGACGGCCTTGCAGCTCCGGCACCAGATCGCTCGGCTTGCTCAGATGGAACGCGCCGGAGGCGATGAACAGGATGTGGTCGGTCTTGACCATGCCCAGCTTGGTGTTGACGGTGCAGCCCTCGATCAGCGGCAGCAGGTCGCGTTGCACGCCTTCACGGGACACATCGGCGCCGCCGACATTGCCGCGTTTGGCGACCTTGTCGATTTCGTCGATGAACACGATGCCGTGCTGCTCGACCGCTTCCAGGGCCTTGGCCTTCAACTCTTCTTCGTTGACCAGGCGACCGGCTTCTTCATCGCGCACCAGCTTCAGCGCTTCCTTGACCTTGAGCTTGCGGGACTTCTTCTTGCCCTTGCCCATGTTGGCGAACAGGGACTGAAGCTGGTTGGTCATCTCTTCCATGCCCGGCGGCGTGGCGATCTCGATGCCGGCCATTTCGGCGACTTCGATCTCGATTTCCTTGTCGTCCAGCTGACCTTCGCGCAGGCGCTTGCGGAACAGCTGGCGGGTATTGGAATCCTGGGTCGGCGCTTCTTCGTTGCTGAAACCCATGCGTGCCGGTGGCAGCAGGGCGTCGAGGATGCGGTCCTCGGCGGCGTCTTCGGCACGGTGGCGAACGCGGGTCATTTCCTGCTCGCGCAGCATCTTGATCGCGGCATCGGCCAGATCACGGATGATCGATTCGACGTCGCGGCCGACGTAGCCGACTTCGGTGAACTTGGTCGCTTCGACCTTGATGAACGGCGCATTGGCCAGCTTGGCCAGGCGACGGGCGATCTCGGTTTTACCGACACCGGTCGGACCGATCATCAGGATGTTCTTCGGGGTCACTTCAACGCGCAGCTCTTCAGGCAGCTGCATGCGACGCCAGCGGTTGCGCAGGGCAATCGCGACGGCGCGCTTGGCATCGTCCTGGCCGATGATATGGCGGTTGAGTTCGTGGACGATTTCGCGGGGAGTCATGGACATAATAATTGACGGTCCTCAAGCAGAAACAAGCCGTGGCACAGGGGCCGTATCAGGCTTCTTCAGCGAGATCCTGCTCCTCAATGGTCTGAGTGTGGTTGGTGAATACGCAGATGTCGGCAGCGATGCCCAGTGCGGTTTCGACGATTTCACGGGCCGACAGGTCGGTCTTTTTCAATAGCGCGCTGGCTGCAGCCTGGGCGTAACCGCCACCGGAACCCATGGCGATCAGGCCATTCTCGGGTTCGACCACGTCACCATTGCCGGTGATGATCAGTGAAGCGTCCTTGTTGGCGACCGCGAGCATCGCTTCGAGGCGGCTCAGGGAGCGGTCGGTGCGCCATTCTTTGGCGAGTTCGACGGCGGCGCGGATCAGATGGCCCTGATGTTTCTCGAGCTGGCCTTCGAAACGTTCGAACAGGGTGAAGGCGTCGGCGGTGGCACCGGCGAAACCGGCGATGACCTGACCGTGGTACAGGCGACGAACTTTCTTCGCGTTGCCTTTCATCACGGTGTTGCCGAGAGAAACCTGGCCGTCGCCGCCCATGACGACTTTGCCGTGGCGGCGGACTGAAACGATGGTGGTCAAGGGAAGAGTCTCCACACTGCGGGGCGAAAATGCCTTATGCCCATTCATATGGGGGTGGTGGAGAGGATTTCAACTGCGGGGAGGGAGAGGGGACGAGCGGTGGTTTGCGCGGGGTCGTTCTCACGCAAAGCAACGTGATCGCTCCCACGCTCCGCGCGGGAATGCCTCAATGGACGCTCCGCGTCCCTGCGGCAAGGGACGCGGAGCGTCCCGGGCTGCATTCCCCACGCAGAGCGTGGGAACGATCGGTGGGGAGTTGTTAGCGGCTCTGGCGTTGTTGTAACAACAGGTTGCTGAAACCTGCGCCCGCCAGTTGTTTCTGGGCGGTGGTCAGTTGTTCGCGGTTGCTGAACGGGCCGACCAGTACGCGATACCAGGTTTCATCCTTCACCGTCCCGGATTCAACCGCTACCGCCTGGCCGAGCAGAATGATCTGCGCGCGCACCTTGTCGGCATCGGCCTCTTTGCGGAACGAGCCGGCCTGGAGGAAGAACTTGGTCACCGGCGCAGCCTTGGTCACCGGTGGCGCTGGCGGCGGGGTGATCCCGGCCAGTGCAGCCTGCGCCCGCGCCGTGTCGATCTTCGCCGCTTCCGCCGGGGTCACCGGCGTGGTCGGGATCGCCGGCACCTGTGGCGTCGGCAGGGTTTTCTCCGGCACCGCATCAGGCGGCACGATCACTTCCGATTCCGGCAGCAGGGTGTAGAAGTCGTACTTCGGCTTCACCGGTTGCGTCGGGCTCGGCGGGGTCTTGTTGGCCTCGGCTATCTTGGTGGCCTTCTGTTGTTGCTGTTGTTCGACCTTCTCGCGCTTGACCGTGTCGCTGCCCTTGCCCGGCTCCAGTTTCATCAGGAACACGATGAACGCGCCGACCGTCAGGCCGATGGCCATCCACAGCCAACCCGGAATCGGTTGCTTCGCAGGAGCTTGGTAACGGCTGGCGCCACGCTTGGGTGCAGGTTTTTTCTTGGCAGCCAACTTACATACGCTCCAGGGTTTCCAGGCCGAGCAGTTCCAGGCCTTGCTTGAGGGTACGGCCGGTCAGCGCGGCAAGGCGCAGACGGCTTTGCATTTGTGCCGGGGTCTCGGCGGCGAGGATCGGGCAGTTCTCGTAGAAGCTGGAGAACAGGCCGGCCACGTCGTACAGGTAGGTGCACAGGGTGTGTGGCGTGCCCTTTTCCGCAACGTTGTTCAGCACTTCACCGAACTGCGCCAGTTTGGCCGCCAGTTCCTGTTCGTGCGCCGCTTCGAGGACGATCTGGCCGTCAACTTCGCTGAAATCCTTGCCCAGTTTGCGGAACACACCAGCCACACGAGTGTAGGCGTACAGCAGGTACGGCGCGGTGTTGCCTTCGAAGTTGAGCATCAGGTCGAAGTTGAAGCTGTAGTCGCTGGTGCGGTGCTTCGACAGGTCGGCGTATTTCACCGCGCCGATGCCCACGACTTTGGCGATGTTGCGCAGTTCGTCTTCCGCCAGTTCCGGATTCTTGTCTTTCACCAGGGTGTAAGCGCGTTCCTGAGCTTCAGTCAGCAGATCGATCAGCTTCACGGTGCCTCCGTCACGGGTCTTGAACGGACGGCCGTCGGCGCCGTTCATGGTGCCGAAGCCCATGTGTTCCATTTCCATCGGATGGGTCACGAAGCCGGCCTTGCGCGCCACGGCGAACACTTGCTGGAAGTGCAGGGCCTGACGCTGGTCGACGAAGTACAGCGCACGGTCGGCCTTCAGCTTGCCGCTGCGGTAGCGCACGGCCGCCAGGTCGGTGGTGGCGTACAGGTAGCCGCCGTCAGCCTTGACGATGATCACCGGCAGCGGCTCGCCTTCGGCGTTCTTGAATTCGTCGAGGAACACGCACTGGGCGCCGTTGCTTTCGACCAGCATGCCGGCGGCTTTCAGGTCGTTGACCACGTTGATCAGGTCGTCGTTGTAGGCGCTTTCGCCCATCACGTCGGCCATGGTCAGTTTGACGTTGAGCAGTTCGTAGATCTTCTGGCAGTGCGACAGCGAGATGTCCTTGAACTTGGTCCACAGTGCCAGACACTCGGCATCGCCGGCCTGCAGCTTGACCACCAGGCCACGGGCGCGGTCGGCGAATTCCGCTGACTCGTCGAAGCGTTGCTTGGCGGCGCGGTAGAAGTTTTCCAGGTCCGACAGCTCGTCGCTGGTGATCGGGTTTTCCTGCAGATAAGCCATCAGCATGCCGAACTGGGTGCCCCAGTCGCCGACGTGGTTCTGACGGATGACGGTGTCGCCGAGGAATTCGAGTACCCGCGCCACGCCGTCGCCAATGATGGTCGAGCGCAAGTGGCCGACGTGCATCTCTTTGGCCAGGTTCGGTGCCGACAGGTCGACCACGGTGCGTTGCGCCGGACCGGCCTTGCGCACGCCAACGTGATCGTCGGCCAGGGCGGCGTCGAGGCGCGAGGCCAGTGCTTGAGTGTTCTGGAAGAAGTTGATGAAACCGGGACCGGCGATTTCGGCCTTGGTGACGTTTTCGTCAGCCGGCAGGGCGGCGATGATTTTTTCCGCCAGATCACGCGGTTTCATGCCGGCAGGCTTGGCCAGCATCATCGCGATGTTGCTGGCGAAGTCGCCGTGGGTCTTGTCCCGGGCGTTTTCCACCTGGATCGCCGGCGTCAGGCCTTCAGGCAACACACCTTCGTTGACGAGTTGGGTGAGGGCTTGTTGGATCAGCTGGCGAATGGTGTCTTTCATGGTCTTCTCTTTCGACCGCAAGCGCGGCGGCGCATCGATGCGCGGGTGGAAAAACTGGGCATTATCCGTTGCGAAGACGGGCTTGCCAACCTTAGCAGGCAGGATGTGGATGTGTGGTGACAATTCGGCCGGTTTTGCCCGGTCAGTACAGATCCACCGGGTCGACATCCAGCGACCAGCGCACCGCCCGGCCGCTCGGCATCTGTTCCAGCGCCAGCAGCCAGCTCGCCAGCAATCGGTGCAGCGGCGCCCGGGCCGTGGCCTGCAACAGCAGCTGCGCGCGGAAGCGTCCGGCCCGGCGTTCCATCGGCGCCGGCACGGGGCCCAGCAATTCGATTCCGCTCAGGTTCTGTTCGGCCAGCAAACGCTCGGCCTCGCTGCAGGCTTCATCGAGAAAGCCTTCGGCCTGTCCCGGCTTGTGCGCTTCGGCGCGCAGCAGGGCGAGGTGGGCGAACGGCGGCAGGCCGGCGGCGCGGCGTTCGCTAAGGGCCTGCTCGGCGAAGGCGAAGTAACCCTGCTCGGTCAACTGCACCAATAAAGGATGGTCGGCCAGATGCGTCTGGATGATCACCTTGCCCGGTTCTTCCGCCCGCCCGGCACGGCCGGCGACCTGCACGATCAATTGCGCCATGCGCTCGCTGGCGCGGAAGTCGCCGGAAAACAGCCCGCCGTCGGCGTCGAGGATCGACACCAGGGTGACCCGGGGGAAGTGGTGACCCTTGGCCAACATCTGGGTGCCGACCAGAATGCATGGCTGGCCTTTCTGGATCGTGGCGAACAACTGGTTCATCGCGTCCTTGCGCGAGGTGCTGTCACGGTCGACGCGTAGCACCGGATAGTCCGGGAACAGAATCGCCAGCCGTTCCTCGGCCCGCTCGGTGCCGGCGCCCACCGGCCGCAGATCGACCTTGTTGCACTTCGGGCACTGGCGCGGCACGCGCTCGACGTAACCGCAGTGGTGGCAGCGCAGTTCGCCGTAACGCTGGTGCACGGTCATCCGCGCATCGCAACGCTGGCACTCGGACATCCAGCCGCAATCGTGACACAGCAGGGTCGGGGCAAACCCCCGGCGGTTGAGGAATACCAGCACCTGCTGGCCGGCGGCGAGGGTCTGGCCGATGGCTTGCTGCATCGGCCCGGAAATGCCGCTGTCCAGCGGACGGCTTTTCACATCCAGGCGCAGGAATCGTGGTTGCTTGGCACCGCCGGCCCGTTCGTTCAGGCGCAGGAGCCCGTAACGACCGGTGTAGGCGTTGTGCAGGCTTTCCAGCGATGGCGTCGCTGAGCCGAGCACGATCGGGATGTTTTCCTGCCGCGCCCGCACCAGCGCCAGATCCCGCGCGTGGTAACGCAGGCCCTCCTGCTGTTTATAAGAGCCGTCGTGTTCTTCGTCGATGATGATCAGCCCCGGATTTTTCATCGGGGTGAACAGCGCTGAACGAGTGCCGATAATAATGTCGGCCTCACCGTCACGGGCGGCGAGCCAGGCATCCAGACGATCACGATCGTTGACCGCCGAGTGCAGCAGGGCGATGCGCGCATTGAAACGTTGTTCGAAACGGGCGAGGGTCTGCGGGCCGAGGTTGATCTCCGGAATCAGCACCAGCGCCTGCTTGCCGGCCTCGAGGGTTTCGCGGATCAACTGCAAATAGACTTCGGTCTTGCCGCTGCCAGTGACCCCGGCGAGCAGGAACGCGTGATAACTGTCGAAACCGGCGCGAATCGCCTCGTACGCGGCGCGCTGTTCGCTGTTGAGCGGCAGCTCGGGCTGGGCCAGCCAGTGTTCATGGCGCGCGCCGGGAGCGTGGCGGCGCACTTCGACCTGCACCAGATTCTTGGCCAGCAGCAGGTCGAGGCTGTCCTTGCTCAGCATCAGTTTGCTCAGCAACTGATGGGCGACGCCGTGAGGGTGCTGGGCCAAAGTTGCCAAGGCTTCACGCTGGCGCGGGGCGCGGGCGATGCGCGGGTCATCGAGGCTGGCGCCGGGGGCGGCGGACCAGAAGCGTTCCTGGCGGGCCTCGGCCAGTTCGCCCTGACGCAACAGCACCGGCAACGCCCAGCTCAGAGTGTCGCCGAGGCTGTGCTGATAATACTGAGCCGTCCACAGGCACAGCTTGAACAGCGCCGGCGGCAGCGGTGCGGTGGCATCGAGCAGGGCCAGCGCCGGTTTGAGTTTTTCCACCGGCACTTCGCTGGTGTCAGTGACTTCCACCAGAATCCCGATCATCTCCCTCCGGCCAAACGGCACCCGCAGGCGCATGCCCGGTTGCAACTGCGAACGCAGCACGCCGGCCGGGGCCCGGTAGTCGAACAGGCGGCGCAGGGGCGAAGGCAGGGCGAGGCGCAGAATGGCGTCGGGCACGCGGGGGATTCTCTGTGAGCGGGCAGTAAGAAAGGCTGAGCGCGAACCCTGTGGGAGCGGGCTTGCCCGCGAAAGCGTCCTGACAGTCGATGAAGATGCCGACTTTATGCGACTCTTCGCGGGCAAGCCCGCTCCCACAGGTTTGCGCGCAGATGATCAGCATTTGGGGCGCGAGCCTAGCAGACGGTCGGTCTCAGTGACAGCTTGCGTGATCGGGATTGTCTGGTAGAATCCGCGGCCTAATTACGTGCGGTATTCAACAATCGTGTTGGATGGCGGCACGCCAGCTGAGGAAAACACCATGAAAGCCGATATCCACCCGAATTACCCAGAAGTTGCAGTAACTTGCAGCTGCGGCAACAAGTTCGAAACCCGTTCGACCTTCGGCAAAGCCCTGGCGATCGACGTTTGCAACGAGTGCCACCCGTTCTACACCGGTAAGCAGAAGACTCTGGACACCGGTGGTCGCGTTCAGAAGTTCGCCGACCGTTTCGGTGCTTTCGGCGCGAAAAAGGCCTAAGGCCCTTCATTCTGGAAAACCTCAGCGGCTTTTCCGGTCTGATGAAAAAGGCGTCCCTTGCGGGCGCCTTTTTTGTGTCCGCGATTTGGCTCTCCGCCGCCCAGGCCTTCTGCCCGGCGCCGTCCGGGCTGGACAGCGCCACCGTGCAGCGAGTGGTCGACGGCGACACCCTGCGCCTGAGCGACGGGCGCAATGTGCGGATGATCGGTCTCAATACGCCCGAACTCGGCAAGCAGGGCCGCAGCGACGAGCCGTTTGCGGTTGCCGCGCGCAAGCGTCTCGAAGCCCTGGTCGCCGAGAGCGACGGGCGGGTTGGCCTGCGACTCGGCGCCCAGCCCAAAGACCATTACGGCCGCACCCTGGCCCATGTTTTCAGCGCCAGGGGTGAGAACCTCGAAGCGCAGATGCTCGCCGATGGCCTCGGTTTCCAGGTCGCGGTGGCGCCGAATGTCGATCTGGTCGATTGCCAGCAAGCCGCCGAACGCCGCGCGCGAGAGGGCGGGCTTGGCCTGTGGAAGCGCTCACCTGTACTGAAAGCGGAGCAGATCGAGCGTTCGGGGTTCGCGCTGGTCAGCGGGCGTGTGAGCAAGGTTCAGCGCAATCGCGGCGGAATCTGGATCGAGTTGCAGGACAAGCTTGTACTGCGCGTTGCACCCAATCTGCTGGATCGTTTCGATGGTGCCTCTCTGCAAGCGTTGAAGGGCAAGCAGATCGAGGCCCGTGGCTGGGTGGTCGACCGTTCTCGGCGCGGTGGATTGAAATCTGGCCAGGCGCGCTGGCTGTTGCCGCTGACCGATCCTTCGATGCTCCAGCCGTCCCGCTGAAGAAAAAATTGTAGACATTTTTTCAGTCGATTGTGAACAGTCTAGCCCTTGTGCGCCGTGGCTCTTGGCCCAAAGTCGTAGGGCAGGGCGCTTGACAGGGGTGACCGGGCAGTCTTGTGGGGACTTTGCGAGGCGCGTATCCTCGCTGACCAGTCTGTCCAACAGTAAAAAGCGGAATGCCAAAATGTCTGATCTGAAAACTGCCGCTCTCGAATATCATGCCCATCCTCGTCCAGGGAAGCTGAGTGTCGAGCTCACCAAGGCCACTGCTACCGCCCGCGACCTGTCGCTGGCCTACAGCCCCGGCGTAGCTGAACCAGTGCGCGAGATCGCCCGCGATCCTGAACTGGCCTACAAGTACACCGGCAAGGGCAACCTGGTTGCAGTCATTTCCGATGGCACCGCGATTCTGGGCCTGGGTAACCTCGGCCCACTGGCTTCCAAGCCAGTGATGGAGGGTAAAGGTGTACTGTTCAAGCGCTTCGCCGGTATCGACGTATTCGACATCGAAGTCGATTCCGAAAGCCCGCAAGCCTTCATCGACACCGTAAAACGCATTTCCATCACGTTCGGCGGCATCAACCTGGAAGACATCAAGGCTCCGGAGTGCTTCGAGATCGAACGCGCCCTGATCGAGCAGTGCGACATTCCGGTGTTCCACGATGACCAGCACGGCACCGCGATCGTGACCGCTGCGGGCATGATCAACGCCCTGGAAATCGCTGGCAAAACCCTGGCCGACGCCAAGATCGTCTGCCTGGGCGCTGGCGCAGCCGCCATCTCCTGCATGAAGTTGCTGGTGAGCATGGGCGCCAAGGTCGAGAACATCTTCATGGTTGACCGTACCGGCGTGATCCACGCTGGCCGTGACGACCTGAACCAGTACAAGGCCGTGTTCGCTCATCCTACCGAGAAGCGCACCCTGGACGACGCCATCGAAGGCGCTGACGTATTCGTCGGCCTGTCGGGCCCGAACCTGCTGAGCGCCGAGCAACTCAAGCGCATGGCGGCCAACCCGATCGTCTTCGCCTGCTCCAACCCGGATCCGGAAATCTCCCCGGAACTGGCTCACGCCACCCGCAACGATGTGATCATGGCCACCGGCCGTTCGGACTACCCGAACCAGGTCAACAACGTGCTGGGCTTCCCGTTCATCTTCCGCGGTGCCCTGGACGTTCGCGCCAAGCGCATCAACGAAGAAATGAAGATCGCTGCCGCCAACGCCCTGCGCGAACTGGCCAAGCTGCCGGTCCCTCAGGAAGTGTGCGACGCCTACGGCGGCATCTCCCTGGAATTCGGTCGTGAGTACATCATTCCGAAGCCAATGGACAAGCGCCTGATCACCGTGATCTCCGACGCCGTGGCCAAGGCTGCGATCGAGACCGGCGTAGCAACCCTGCCGTATCCGAAGAACTACCCGCTGAAAAGCGTGGATGATGTGTTCAACGGCTAAGTCGTTGTAGTGCTTCAACCGAAAGCCCCGGCTCGCGAGAGTCGGGGCTTTTTTGTGCCTATGAATTCTGTGTTGTCGGCGAGGGCCTCTTCGCGAGCAGACCCGCTCCCACAGGTGAAATGCATTCCAATGTGGGAGCGGGCTTGCTCGCGAAGGGGTCAGTCCATGCAATACAAATCTGGCAGGCATAAAAAAGCCCCGCACTTCTCACGAAGGCGGGGCTTTTTGCGGATCAGGATCAGAACAGGTCGATCGGCGCCTGTTCATCCGCCGGCAGCGGGCTGCCCGGTGCCGTGCCGTTGCCGATCTCGTTGACCGACGGTGGAGTGTCCTCAGCCTTGAACAGCTCGAAGTAGGCGCCTGGCGTGCTCGGCGACGCTGCGCGGCCGCTGACCGGGTCCACCCGCAGACTGAGGATGCCTTCCGGTTCCGGCTGGACATGCGGCGGCTTGTCCTTGAGCGCTGCGCTCATGTAGTTCATCCAGATCGGCAGCGCCACGGTGCCGCCGAACTCCCGGCGACCGAGGCTTTCCGGCTGGTCGAAACCGGTCCAGACCGTGGTCACGTAATCGGCGTTGTAACCGGAGAACCATGCATCCTTGGATTCGTTGGTCGTACCGGTCTTGCCGGCGATGTCGCTGCGGCCCATGGCCAGTGCGCGACGACCGGTGCCGAGCTTGATCACGTCCTGCAACATGCTGTTGAGGATGTAAGTGGTGCGGCCATCGACGATGCGCTCGGCGACTGCCGGCGCTTGTGGCACCGCTGCAGCGCCCGGCGCTTCGCCCGGCACCGGTGCGGCGTTGACGGTGAACGACTGGCTGGCCGGCGCCGCGATGCCGTCAGTGGCCGAGGCGCCTTGTGGCACGGTCGGCGGATTGGCGACGAACAGCGTGTCGCCATTGCGGCTTTCGATTTTGTCGATGATGTACGGGGTGATCTTGTAACCGCCGTTGGCAAAGGTGCTCCAGCCGGTGGCGATTTCCATCGGTGTCAGGGTCGCGGTGCCCAGTGCCAGGGACAGGTTTGGCGGCAGGTCCTGCTTGTTGAAGCCGAAGCGGGTGATGTAGTCGATGGTCTTGCCCACGCCCATGGCTTGCAGCAGGCGGATCGAAACCAGGTTGCGCGACTTGTACAGCGCTTCACGCAGGCGGATCGGGCCGAGGAAGGTGTTGGTGTCGTTCTTCGGGCGCCAGACCTTGTCCAGGTACTCGTCGACGAACACGATCGGCGCGTCGTTGACCAGCGTGGCAGCGGTGTAGCCGTTATCCAGCGCGGCACTGTAAACGAATGGCTTGAAGCTCGAACCCGGCTGACGCTTGGCCTGCATGGCACGGTTGTAGTTGCTCTGCTCGAAGGCGAAACCGCCGACCAGCGAGCGGATCGCGCCGTTCTGCGGGTCCAGCGATACCAGCGCGCCCTGGGCCTGCGGAATCTGGCTGAACTTCAGCGAATTGTTCGGCTGGCGCTGCACGCGCACCAGATCGCCGACCTGCGCCACATCCGATGGCTGACGCGGAGCTGCGCCCATGCTGTTGGTATTGAGGAACGGGCGGGCCCACTTCATGGTGTCCCAGGCAACGTGTTCTTCACCGGTGCGGGTCAGCACCTGCAGGCCGTTCTTGTCGACCTGGGTGACGATGGCCGGCTCCAGGCTGCTGATGGTGCGTTGCTTGGTCAGCTCGGTGGCCCAGGCTTCGCGGGTCTTGCCCGGCAGGCGCGATTCAGGGCCACGGTAGCCATGACGCTGATCGTAGGTCATCAGGCCTTCGTGCAGCGCGGTGTTGGCCATTTCCTGCAGATTGCTCGGCACCGTGGTGGTGACGCGGAAACCTTCGGTATAGGCGTCGCTGCCGTAGCGGCCGACCATTTCCGCACGGGCCATCTCGGCGATGTACGGCGCGTTCACTTCCGGGGTCGGCACGTGGTAGCTGGCGTTCAGTGGCTCGTTGATCGCGGCGGTGTAGTCGGCCTCGGTGATCTTGCCGAGCTTGTACATGCGCCCGAGGATCCAGTCGCGACGCTCCTTGCTGCGCGCCGGGTTGGCCAGCGGGTTGAAGCGCGACGGGGCTTTCGGCAGGCCGGCGATCATCGCCATCTGCGCCAGGCTGACTTCGCGGATCGACTTGCCGTAATACACCTGCGCCGCTGCTTCGATGCCGTAGGCGCGGTTGCCCAGATAGATCTTGTTCACGTACAGCTCAAGGATCTCGTCCTTGGTCAGCTGGCGTTCGATCTGCAGGGCCAGGAGGATTTCCGTGGTCTTGCGCGAGAAGCTGCGTTCGCTGGTCAGGAAGAAGTTCTTCGCCACCTGCATGGTGATGGTGCTGCCGCCTGACTGGATGTGCCCGCTCTTGACCAGTTGGGTCGCGGCACGCATCAGGCTGCTCGGATCGACGCCATAGTGGTTGGCGAAGTTGTCGTCTTCAGCACTTAGTAACGCATTGATGAAATTGGGGGGAATGTCGGCGAAACGGATCGGTGTGCGGCGCATTTCGCCAAATTCTGCGATCAACTTGTTGTCGCTGCTGTACACCCGGAGCGGAATCTGCAACTGAATGCTTCTCAGCGCCTCCACAGATGGCAAACCCGGACTAAGGTAAAGAAACGCGCCACTGAGAACTAAAAGCAGTCCGCAGAAAACGGCGACGATGGACCAACCGAAGAATTTCAGCAGACGAATCAAGGCTTTTGGACATCCAGGGCAAAGAATGAATTGGGCGACAGGGTTCCGGGAACACACAGAACGGCCCGCGCCGGCAGTAAAAAGCGGAAAAAATCGCTGGGCATTATAAGCACTTTTCCGCTGGGGGCGTCATTTGCGCTTCTGTCAAGACGGGGCGAGGGAACGCAATGCGCATTACAGAGTCCGTAACTCACGGAAAGTCATAGGGAATTGGTAGTGCTAGGACTCTTCAATAAAAAGACCAATACGTTGCTGGGGATCGATATCAGCTCCACTTCGGTGAAGCTGCTGGAGCTGAGCCGTCAGGGCGAGCGCTACCGGGTCGAGGCGTACGCGGTGGAGCCGTTGCCGGCCAATGCCGTGGTCGAAAAGAACATCGCCGAACTCGAAGGCGTCGGGCACGCCCTGTCCCGGGTGCTGGTCAAGGCCCGCACCGGGCTGAAAACCGTCGCAGTGGCGGTAGCCGGTTCTGCCGTGATCACCAAGGTCATCGAGATGGACGCCGGCTTGTCCGAGGACGAGCTGGAAAACCAGCTCAAGATCGAAGCCGACCAGTACATTCCCTATCCGCTGGACGAAGTCGCCATCGATTTTGAAGTCCAGGGCATTTCGCCGCGCAACCCCGAGCGCGTCAACGTGCTGCTGGCCGCCTGTCGCAAGGAAAACGTCGAAGTCCGTGAGGCGGCCCTGGCCCTTGCCGGCTTGACTGCGCGGGTGGTAGACGTCGAGGCCTATGCGCTGGAACGCTCCTTCGGCCTGCTGGCCACGCAACTGGCGGCCTCCCAGGAGCGCCTGACGGTCGCGGTGGTCGACATCGGCGCGACCATGACCACCCTCAGCGTCCTGCATAACGGGCGGATCATCTATACCCGGGAGCAACTGTTCGGCGGTCGCCAGCTGACCGAGGAAATCCAGCGCCGCTATGGCCTGACCCTCGAGCAGGCCGGGCTGGCCAAGAAGCAGGGCGGGCTGCCGGACGATTACGTCAGCGAAGTCCTGCAACCGTTTCGCGAGGCGCTGGTACAGCAGGTTTCACGTTCACTGCAGTTCTTCTTCGCCTCCGGCCAGTACAACGCGGTCGATCACATTCTGCTGGCCGGCGGCACGGCCTCGGTGCCGGGGCTGGACCGGCTGATCGAAGAGCGACTGGGCACACCGACCCAGGTCGCCAATCCGTTTTCCGACATGTCCTTGAGCAACAAGGTCAACGCCGGAGCCCTGGCGAGTGACGCGCCGGCCCTGATGATTGCCTGCGGGCTCGCGCTCAGGAGTTTCGACTGATGGCGCGGATCAACCTTCTCCCCTGGCGCGAGGAGCGCCGCGAAGAACGGCGCAAACGCTTCCTGCTGGCCCTGACCGGCGTGGTGGTCGGTTCCGTCGGCGCGCTGTTCATTGCCGCGCAGGTTTTCAGCACCGCCATCGAGCATCAACGGGCGCGTAACGATTACATCGGCAAGCAGATCGCTGTAGTTGATGAGCGCATCAAGCAGATCAGTGAGCTCAAGGCACGTCGCCAGCAACTGGTGGAGCGCATGCGCATCATCCAGGACCTGCAGGGCAACCGGCAGGTCAGCGGGCGGATCTTCGATCAACTGGCGCGGACCCTTCCCGACGGCGTCTATTTCACCAGCGTGAAGATGGTCGGCAAGACACTGTCGATCAGTGGTGCAGCGGAGTCGAACAATCGGGTGTCCGACCTGATGCGCAATCTCGAAGCGTCCGACTGGTTCGATGCCCCGACCCTGAACGAAGTCAAGGCAACCACGGCGGGGCAGCTGGATCAGGCCAACATGTTCCAGTTGACTGTGCATCAGACCCGGCCGAAGAACCTGGAGGACGAGCCATGAAACCGTCCGAATGGCTGGCCAGCCTGCGCAGTATCGACTTCAACGAGCTGGATACCGGCAACATCGGCTCGTGGCCACCGGCAGTAAAAGGCCTGGCCGGAGTGCTGCTGATGATTCTGGTACTGGCGCTGGGCTACAACTTTTTCGTCAGCGACATGGAAAGCGAGCTCGAAACCAAACGTGCGGAAGAAGCCACGCTCAAGGAGCAGTTCTCCAGCAAGGCGCACATGGCGGCCAATCTGGAGCTGTACACCCAGCAGATGAAGGAGATGGAAAACTCGTTCGGCGTGTTGCTGCGGCAATTGCCCAGCGATACCGAAGTGCCCGGGTTGCTGGAGGACATCACGCGCACCGGACTGGGAAGTGGCCTTGAGTTCGAAGAGATCAAGCTGTTGCCGGAAGTAACGCAGCAGTTCTACATCGAATTGCCGATCCAGATCACCGTCACGGGCGCCTATCACGACCTCGCCACATTCGTCAGCGGCGTGGCCGGATTGCCGCGAATCGTGACCCTGCACGACTTCGAGCTGGCGCCGGCCAACCCGGAAGGCGGGACGAAGCTGCGCATGAGCATCCTCGCCAAGACGTACCGCTATAACGACAAGGGGCTGCAAAAATGAGCCCGATCCGTTTTCTTCTGTTGTCGGCATTGATGCTGGGGCTGAGCGGTTGCGGCGGCACCGACTTCGGCGATCTCGACGCCTACATGAATGAAGTGCGTCTGCGACCACCGGGCAGGATCGAGCCGACGCCAACCTTTCGTTCCTACCCGACGTTCACCTACAGCGCCGCGAACCTGCGCAGCCCGTTCTCGCGTCAGGTGCGGGTGGATCTGGCCGGGCAGCAGCACGGCTCGCGCAACGTCAAACCGGATCCGAACCGGATCAAGCAATACCTCGAAGGTTTCAACATCGAGCAGTTCGAGATGGTCGGCACGATTTCCAATGCCTCCGGTTCCTTTGCGCTGCTGCGCGGGGCGGGCGGAGTGCACCGGCTGAAGGTCGGCGATTACCTGGGGCGCAACGACGGGCGCATCGTCGCGATCAGCGCCTCCCAGGTCGATGTGGTCGAAATCGTTCCCGACGGCGAAGGCGCCTGGCTGGAGCGGCCGCGCACCATTCCTTTGAAAGAGCACTCATAGTGGAAGTCGAACAATGAACAGGATTTTCTCCACCCTCGGTTTTTCGCTATGGATAGCGCTGCTTTCACCGATGGTTCAAGCGGCCAACCTGAAGACGCTGGATGTTGCCGCGCTGCCGGGTGATCGCGTCGAGCTGAAGCTGTCGTTCGACGGCCCGCCGCCGCAGCCCAAGGGTTACACCACCGACTCGCCGGCGCGCATCGCCCTCGACCTGCCGGGAGTAGCCAGCCAGCTCGCGACCAAGACCCGCGACCTCGGTAGCGGCAATGCGCGCTCTGCCACGGTGGTCGAGGCCAATGACCGCACCCGGTTGATCATCAATCTGACGCAACTGGCGCCGTATGACGCCCGGGTGGAGGGCAACACGCTGTTCGTGGTGGTCGGGCAAGGCACCAAGGCCACCGCGCCGCGACCTGCCGCCAAGACACCGCGCTCCACGCCGGTGGCAGCGCCGGCGCGGACTTACGCACCCGTCGCCAGGGCCATTCGTGGTGTGGACTTCCAGCGCGGCACGGCGGGTGAGGGCAATGTGGTCATCGACCTGTCCGACCCGACCATCGCGCCGGACATCCAGGAACACGACGGCAAAATCATCCTCAACTTTGCCCGCACCCAATTGCCAGAGCCATTGCGGGTGCGTCTCGACGTCAAGGATTTCGCCACCCCGGTGCAGTTCGTCAATGCCGGCGTCAGTGGGGATCGGGCGACCATTACCGTTGAGCCCGGCGGCACGTTCGACTATTCCACCTACCAGACCGACAACAAGCTGACCGTGAGCATCCGGCCGCTGACGATCGACGACCTGCAAAAACGCAATGCCGACCGCAACAGCTACAGCGGCGAGAAACTGTCCCTCAACTTTCAGGACATCGACGTGCGTTCGGTGCTGCAACTGATCGCCGACTTCACCAATCTCAATCTGGTGGCCAGCGACACAGTGCAGGGCGGAATCACCTTGCGCCTGCAAAACGTGCCGTGGGATCAGGCGCTGGATCTGGTGCTCAAGACCAAAGGCCTGGACAAGCGCAAGGTCGGCAACGTGTTGCTGGTCGCGCCGGCGGATGAAATCGCCGCCCGCGAACGGCAGGAGCTGGAGTCGCAGAAGCAGATCGCCGAGCTGGCGCCACTGCGTCGTGAACTGCTGCAAGTGAACTACGCCAAGGCGGCGGACATCGCCAAGCTGTTCCAGTCGGTCACCAGTGCTGAGGCCAAGGTCGACGAACGGGGTTCGATCACCGTCGACGAGCGCACCAACAACATCATCGCCTACCAGACCCAGGATCGGCTCGATGAACTGCGGCGGATCGTGGCGCAGCTGGATATTCCGGTGCGTCAGGTGATGATCGAGGCGCGGATCGTCGAGGCCAACGTCGATTACGACAAGAGCCTGGGCGTGCGCTGGGGCGGATCGATCCAGAACAAGGGCAACTGGAACACTTCCGGGGTCAGCAACGGTTCGTCGACCACCATCGGCACGCCGGGGAGCACCAGCACCAACTCGCCGTTCGTCGACATGGGCACGGTCAACAACACGTCCGGGATCGGCATTGCGTTCATCACCGACAACGTCTTGCTGGACCTTGAGCTGACGGCGATGGAAAAGACCGGCAACGGCGAAATCGTCTCGCAGCCCAAGGTGGTCACCTCGGACAAAGAGACCGCGAAGATCCTCAAGGGCACCGAGATTCCGTATCAGGAAGCCAGTTCCAGCGGCGCTACGTCGGTGTCGTTCAAGGAGGCCTCGCTGTCGCTGGAGGTCACGCCGCAGATCACCCCGGACAACCGCATCATCATGGAGGTCAAGGTCACCAAGGACGAACCGGACTACCTGAACAAAGTGCAGGATGTACCACCGATCAAGAAAAACGAGGTCAATGCCAAGGTGCTGGTGAACGACGGCGAGACCATCGTGATCGGGGGCGTTTTCTCAAATACTCAAAGCAAGGTCGTAGATAAGGTGCCATTTCTTGGCGATGTGCCGTATCTTGGCCGCCTTTTCCGGCGTGATGTGGTTTCGGAGAAAAAATCCGAGCTGCTGGTATTCCTCACTCCGCGTATCATGAATAACCAGGCGATTGCTGTGAGTCGTTGATTCTGTGCGAAATTTGATTCTTGTAGGACCGATGGGGGCTGGAAAAAGCACCATCGGCCGATTACTGGCCAAAGAGCTGCGCCTGCCGTTCAAGGATTCCGACAAGGAAATTGAGCTGCGTACGGGCGCCAATATCCCGTGGATCTTCGACAAGGAAGGCGAGCCCGGTTTTCGTGATCGTGAGCAGGCGATGATCGCCGAGCTGTGCGCGTTCGACGGCGTGGTGCTGGCGACGGGCGGCGGCGCGGTGATGCGTGACGCCAATCGCAAGGCCCTGCACGAGGGCGGGCGGGTGGTGTATCTGCACGCCTCCGTCGAACAGCAGGTCGGCCGCACCTCCCGCGACCGCAATCGCCCGCTGTTGCGCACGGCCAATCCCGAGAAAACCCTGCGCGACCTGCTGGCGATTCGTGATCCGCTGTATCGGGAAATCGCCGATCTGGTGGTGGAAACCGACGAGCGGCCGCCACGCATGGTGGTGCTCGACATTCTTGACCGCCTGGCGCAACTTCCGCCCCGTTAAAGCGCCGCCCGAAATGCGCTATCCTCGGCGTCCTGTCGAGGGTTGTGGCGGATCGCACGCAAGCGGCGTCACATCACTCAAGACCGGGGACATCCGATAATTCAAGGCAGGACGCCTGCTTCCATCTTCACTGTGGGGACACATGCAGACACTCAAGGTCGATCTAGGCGAGCGCAGCTACCCGATTCATATTGGCGAAGGCCTGTTGGATCAGCCTGAACTGCTGGCTCCGCATATCCATGGGCGGCAGGTGGCGATCATCTCCAACGAGACCGTTGCGCCGCTCTATCTCGAGCGTCTGACCCGCAGCCTGGCGCAGTACTCGGTAATTTCCGTGGTGCTGCCAGACGGCGAAGCCTTCAAGAACTGGGAAACCCTGCAACTGATCTTCGACGGCCTGCTGACCGCCCGTCATGACCGTCGCACCACGGTGATCGCCCTCGGTGGCGGTGTGATCGGCGACATGGCCGGTTTTGCAGCCGCCTGCTACCAGCGCGGCGTCGATTTCATCCAGATTCCTACCACGCTGCTGTCCCAGGTCGATTCGTCGGTGGGCGGCAAGACCGGCATCAACCATCCGCTGGGCAAGAACATGGTCGGCGCCTTCTACCAGCCGAACGTGGTGCTGATCGATACGGCCTCCCTGAAAACCCTGCCAGCGCGTGAACTGTCGGCCGGCCTGGCGGAAGTCATCAAGTACGGCCTGATCTGCGACGAGCCGTTCCTGACCTGGCTCGAAGACAACGTCGACGCCCTGCGTGCACTGGATCAGAAGGCCCTGACCTATGCCATCGAGCGTTCCTGCGCCGCCAAGGCGGCGGTGGTCGGCGCCGATGAGAAAGAAACCGGTGTGCGCGCCACGCTCAATCTTGGCCACACCTTTGGCCACGCCATCGAGACCCACATGGGCTATGGTGTCTGGTTGCACGGTGAAGCGGTCGCTGCTGGCACGGTAATGGCGATGGAAATGTCCGCGCGCCTTGGCTGGATCAGCGAGCAGGAGCGTGATCGCGGCATCCGACTGTTCCAGCGGGCCGGTCTGCCGGTGATTCCGCCGGAAGAGATGACCGAGGCCGATTTTCTCGAACACATGGCAATTGACAAAAAAGTGATCGACGGTCGTTTGCGCCTGGTGCTGCTGCGCCGGATGGGCGAAGCGGTGGTGACCGACGATTATCCGAAAGAGGTTCTACAGGCCACGCTGGGAGCGGATTACCGCGCTCTGGCTCAGCTTAAAGGTTAATAAGATTCCGATGACTAGTTTGCATGCCGACGAGGCGTTCCTCGGCCATTTCCAGTTAAGTCACGACCCTTTCGCACCACGGGTCCCGGGCTTCAAATTCTTCCCGGCCCAGCGCAAACCGGTGCTGGGTCAACTGCACCACCTGGCGCGTTACAGCCAGTTGCTGCTGGTGGTCACCGGCCCTCAGGGCAGCGGCAAGACGTTGCTGCGCCAGGCTTTGGTGGCCAGCACCAACAAGCAGTCGGTTCAAAGTGTTGTCGTCTCCGCTCGTGGCGCCGGCGATGCGGCCGGTGTGCTGCGTCAGGTTGCTCAGGGGCTGGATGTCGCCCAGGCCGAGGTCGGGGCGATCCTCGATCAGGTCGTACAGCTGGCGCTGACTGGTCAGGAGGTCTATCTGCTGGTGGATGACGCCGAACAGCTCGACGAATCCGCGCTCGAAGCCCTGATGGCTTTGGGGGCCGGCGCGCCGGAAGGCCGTCCGCACGTGTTCCTGTTCGGTGAGTCGTCGCTGATTGCACAGCTTGAGGCGCTGCACCTTGAGGAAGAGCGTTTCCACGTCATCGAATTGCAGCCGTACACCGAAGAAGAAACCCGCGAATATCTCGACCAGCGGCTCGAAGGCGCCGGCCGGGGCGTCGAACTTTTCACCGCGGATCAGATCTCTGATATTCACGAAAGCTCCGAGGGTTGGCCCGGCAACATCAACCAGGTCGCTCGCGATGCACTGATCGAAGTCATGATTGCCAGCCGCTCTGCGGTGAAGCGTCCAAGTATGGGGTTCAACATGCCGAAGAAACACGTATTGGCGATTTCCGCCGTTGTCGTGGTGGCGGTCGCTGCCGCCTGGCTGATGCCCGGTCGCAACAAGGCGCCGACCACCGGCACACCGGCCAATGAACAGGCACAACTGCCACTGGGTCAGGGTGGTGCGCCGAACGTGGAGTTCGCCGGTAACACCCAGCCGATGCCCTTGCCGCTGGTCGGCAATTCGCAGCCGGTCATGCGCAAGCCCTTGGCCGAAGCGGCCGGCGGGATCACCGAAGGTGACGACGGTGTGCCGCTGGAAGGTTCCAGCAATACGCCGCCAACCGTGACCACTTCTGCGCCGCCGGTCGGTGTGCCGGCCGGTCCTGCACCGACGCCGGTTCCTGTCCCTGTCCCTGCGGCCAAACCGACACCGGCTCCGACCCAGGTGGCTACCGCCAAGCCAGCACCTGCTCCGGTGGCCAAGCCGGCCCCGGCGCCTGCCAAGCCTGCGGCAGCGGCCAAACCGGCCGAGAAAGCCGCCGAGAAGCCGGTTGCCGTCGCCAAAGCCGCCGGCGGTAGCTGGTATGCAGGTCAAGCACCGGGCAACTACGTGGTGCAGATCCTCGGCACCAGCTCTGAAGCCGCCGCGCAAAACTTCGTCAAGGAGCAGGGCGGCGAGTACCGCTATTTCAAGAAAGTCCTCAACGGCAAGCCGCTCTACGTGATCACCTATGGCAGCTTCGCCAATCGTGATGCGGCCGTTTCTGCCATCAAGGCCTTGCCAGCGAAGGTTCAGGCTGGTAAACCTTGGCCTCGCACTGTCGCCAGCGTCCAACAGGAACTGGCAACAACTCGCTGAAGATTCGGCGGCCTTACCCAGGCCGCCTCTCCAAGCACCTCAAAATTTCTACAAGTGCGCGCCGCCCTTACGGGCCGCGTGCCTTGTGGTGTCTGCGTCACAGTAGTCTTTGAGTCGTTGCGGTCAAAATTAAAAAAGTTTTGACTAGCACAGCAGATCGTTTTAAACCTTTCACAAATGCGACATGGATTTGCGACATTTCGTCGTCAAATTTGTGAGCCTCTGTGTCGCTGTGTACAATGACCACCCTTTTGCCCCCGCAAAGCCGGCGTACGTTCGGCGCTAGGTGCAAGTGGTTGAATTGAAAAGAAATTTGCCTCGAAAAGAGGCAGCCTGGTGAGAAAGTGTCTATGAAAGCAGGTCTGTACCAACCAGATGAATTCAAGGATAACTGCGGTTTCGGCCTGATAGCCCATATGCAGGGCGAACCCAGTCATACCCTTTTGCAAACGGCCATCGAGGCCCTGACCTGCATGACCCACCGCGGTGGGATTAATGCCGACGGCAAGACCGGTGACGGTTGCGGTCTGCTGATTCAAAAACCCGACGCCTTCCTGCGTGCCATTGCCCAGGAAGCCTTCAGCGTCGAGCTGCCCAAGCAATACGCCGTGGGCATGGTCTTCTTCAATCAGGATCCGGCCAAGGCCGAAGCCGCTCGCGAGAACATGAACCGCGAGATCCTGGCCGAAGGCCTGCAACTGATCGGCTGGCGCAAAGTACCGATCGACACCAGCGTCCTCGGCCGCCTCGCCCTTGAGCGCCTGCCGCAGATCGAGCAGGTGTACATCGGTGGCGAAGGCCTGAGCGATCAGGACATGGCGGTCAAGCTGTTCAGCGCCCGTCGTCGTTCGTCGGTGGCCAACGCCGCCGACACCGACCACTACATCTGCAGCTTTTCCCACAAGACCATCATCTATAAAGGCCTGATGATGCCGGCCGATCTGGCCGCTTTCTATCCGGACCTGGGTGACCAGCGCCTGCAAACCGCAATTTGTGTGTTCCACCAGCGCTTTTCCACCAACACCCTGCCGAAATGGCCGCTGGCCCAGCCATTCCGCTTCCTCGCCCACAACGGCGAGATCAACACCATCACCGGCAACCGCAACTGGGCTCAGGCCCGTCGCACCAAGTTCACCAACGATCTGATGGATCTGGAAGAACTCGGCCCGCTGGTGAACCGCGTTGGCTCCGACTCTTCGAGCATGGACAACATGCTCGAACTGATGGTCACCGGCGGCATCGACCTGTTCCGTGGCGTGCGGATGATCATTCCGCCTGCGTGGCAGAACGTCGAAACCATGGACCCGGATCTGCGTGCGTTCTACGAGTACAACTCGATGCACATGGAACCGTGGGACGGCCCGGCCGGCGTTGTGATGACCGACGGTCGCTACGCGGTGTGCCTGCTCGACCGTAACGGTCTGCGCCCGGCGCGCTGGGTTACCACCACCAACGGTTTCATCACTGTCGCTTCGGAAATCGGCGTCTGGAACTACCAGCCGCAGGACGTGATCGCCAAGGGCCGCGTCGGTCCTGGCCAGATCCTCGCCGTGGACACCGAGACCGGTCAGATCCTCGACACCGACGCGATCGACAACCGCCTGAAATCCCGTCATCCGTACAAGCAATGGCTGCGCAAGAATGCCCTGCGCATCCAGGCGACCATGGAAGACAACGATCACGGTTCGGCTTTCTACGACGTCGATCAGCTCAAGCAATACATGAAGATGTATCAGGTCACGTTCGAAGAGCGTGATCAGGTACTGCGTCCGCTCGGCGAGCAAGGCTACGAAGCCGTCGGCTCGATGGGCGACGACACGCCGATGGCCGTGCTGTCCCAGCGCGTGCGCACGCCGTACGACTATTTCCGTCAGCAGTTCGCGCAGGTGACCAACCCGCCGATCGACCCGCTGCGTGAAGCGATCGTGATGTCGCTGGAAATCTGTCTCGGTGCCGAGCGCAACATCTTCCAGGAATCGCCGGAACACGCGTCGCGCGTAATCCTCAGCTCGCCGGTGATTTCCCCGGCCAAGTGGCGCTCGCTGATGAACCTCGACCGCCCGGGTTTCGAGCGGCAGATCATCGACCTCAACTACGACGAAAGCGTCGGCCTCGAAGCGGCGATCCGCAATGTGGCCGATCAGGCTGAAGAAGCCGTGCGTGCCGGTCGTACCCAGATTGTCCTGAGCGACCGCCATATCGCGCCGGGCAAACTGCCGATCCACGCCTCGATGGCCACCGGCGCGGTACACCACCGTCTGACCGAAAAAGGCTTGCGTTGCGACTCCAACATCCTGGTGGAAACCGCCACCGCGCGCGATCCGCATCACTTTGCGGTGCTGATCGGTTTCGGCGCCTCGGCGGTGTATCCGTTCCTGGCCTACGAAGTGCTGGGCGACCTGATCCGCACCGGTGAAGTACTGGGCGACCTCTACGAGGTGTTCAAGAACTACCGCAAAGGCATCACCAAAGGTCTGTTGAAGATCCTGTCGAAGATGGGCATCTCGACCATCGCCTCGTATCGCGGTGCGCAGCTGTTCGAAGCCATCGGTCTGTCCGAAGAAGTCTGCAACCTGAGCTTCCGTGGCGTGCCGAGCCGCATCAAAGGGGCGCGTTTTGTCGACATCGAAGCCGAACAGAAAGCACTGGCCACCGAAGCCTGGAGTCCGCGCAAGCCGATCCAGCAGGGCGGTCTGCTGAAGTTCGTCCACGGTGGTGAGTACCACGCGTACAACCCGGACGTGGTCAACACCCTGCAAGCCGCCGTGCAGCAGGGCGACTACGCCAAATTCAAGGAATACACCTCACTGGTGGACAACCGTCCGGTGTCGATGATTCGCGACCTGTTCAAGGTCAAGACCCTCGACACGCCGCTGGACATCAGTGAAGTCGAGCCGCTGGAATCGGTGCTCAAGCGCTTCGACTCCGCCGGTATCTCGCTGGGCGCCCTGTCGCCGGAAGCGCACGAAGCCCTGGCCGAAGCCATGAACCGCCTCGGTGCGCGTTCCAACTCCGGCGAAGGCGGCGAAGACCCGGCGCGCTACGGCACCATCAAGAGTTCGAAAATCAAACAGGTCGCGACCGGCCGTTTCGGGGTGACCCCGGAATACCTGGTCAATGCCGAAGTGCTGCAGATCAAGGTCGCCCAAGGCGCCAAGCCGGGCGAGGGCGGGCAACTGCCGGGCGGCAAGGTGAACGGGCTGATCGCCAAGCTGCGTTACGCAGTACCGGGCGTGACCCTGATTTCGCCACCGCCGCACCACGACATCTATTCCATCGAAGACTTGTCGCAGCTGATCTTCGACCTGAAACAGGTCAACCCGAAGGCGCTGGTTTCGGTGAAGCTCGTGGCTGAAGCAGGCGTCGGCACCATCGCCGCCGGTGTGGCCAAGGCCTATGCGGACTTGATCACCATCTCCGGCTACGACGGTGGCACCGGTGCTTCGCCGCTGACCTCGATCAAATACGCTGGCGCACCGTGGGAACTCGGCCTGGCCGAAACCCACCAGACCCTGCGTGGCAACGACCTGCGCGGCAAGGTCCGGGTGCAGACCGACGGCGGCCTGAAAACCGGCCTCGACGTGATCAAGGCCGCGATCCTCGGCGCCGAAAGCTTCGGCTTCGGTACTGCGCCGATGATCGCGCTGGGCTGCAAATACCTGCGTATCTGCCACCTGAACAACTGCGCCACCGGCGTCGCGACCCAGAACGAGAAGCTGCGCAAGGATCACTACATCGGCACCGTCGACATGGTGGTGAATTTCTTCACCTACGTCGCCGAAGAAACCCGTGAGTGGCTGGCCAAGCTGGGCGTGCGTTCCCTCGAAGAGCTGATCGGCCGCACCGATCTGCTGGAAGTCCTCGAAGGCCAGACCGCCAAGCAGCATCACCTGGATCTGACCCCGCTGCTGGGCAGCGATCACATCCCGGCGGACAAGCCTCAGTTCTGCGGCGTCGAGCGCAACCCGCCGTTCGACCAGGGCCTGTTGGCCGAGAAAATGGTCGAGATGGCGACATCGGCGATCAACGACCTCAGCGGCGCCGAGTTCGACCTGGATATCTGCAACTGCGACCGTTCGATCGGCGCAAGGATCTCCGGCGAAATCGCGCGCAAGCACGGCAACCAGGGAATGGCGAAAGCGCCGATCACCTTCCGCTTCAAGGGCACTGCCGGTCAGAGCTTCGGCGTGTGGAACGCCGGCGGTCTGAACCTGTACCTGGAAGGCGATGCCAACGACTACGTCGGCAAAGGCATGACGGGCGGCAAACTGGTCATCGTGCCGCCGAAGGGCAGCGTTTATCAGACTCAGAACAGCGCCATCATCGGCAACACCTGCCTGTACGGCGCCACCGGCGGCAAGCTGTTCGCCGCTGGCACCGCAGGCGAGCGTTTCGCCGTGCGCAACTCCGGTGCCCACACGGTCGTGGAAGGCACCGGCGATCACTGCTGCGAGTACATGACCGGTGGTTTTGTCTGCGTCCTGGGCAAGACCGGTTACAACTTCGGCTCTGGCATGACCGGCGGTTTCGCCTACGTGCTCGACCAGGACAACACCTTCGTTGACCGGGTCAACCACGAACTGGTGGAGATCCAGCGGATCAGCGGCGAGGCGATGGAAGCCTATCGCAGCCACCTGCAGAACGTGCTGAACGAGTACGTCGCGGAAACCGACAGCGAGTGGGGTCGTGAGCTCGCCGAGAACCTCGATGACTACTTGCGTCGTTTCTGGCTGGTCAAGCCGAAGGCTGCCAACCTGAAGTCGTTGCTTTCCAGCACCCGTGCCAACCCGCAGTGATATGCGCCTGAAGAGTTTGATGAGGTTTTAACAATGGCTGAACGTCTGAATAACGACTTCCAGTTCATCGATGTCGGGCGCAAAGATCCGAAGAAGAAACTGTTGCGTCAACGCAAGAAAGAGTTCGTGGAAATCTACGAACCGTTCAAACCCCAGCAGTCGGCCGACCAGGCCCACCGCTGCCTGGGTTGCGGCAACCCGTATTGCGAATGGAAGTGCCCGGTGCACAACTTCATTCCCAACTGGCTGAAACTGGTGGCCGAGGGCAACATCCTCCAGGCCGCCGAGCTGTCGCACCAGACCAACACTCTGCCGGAAGTCTGCGGCCGGGTGTGCCCGCAGGATCGTCTGTGCGAGGGTGCCTGCACCCTCAACGACGGCTTCGGTGCGGTGACCATCGGTTCGGTCGAGAAGTACATCACCGACACCGCATTCGCCATGGGCTGGCGCCCGGACATGTCCAAGGTCAAACCGACCGGCAAGCGTGTCGCGATCATCGGCGCAGGCCCGGCGGGCCTCGGTTGTGCCGATGTGCTGGTGCGCGGTGGCGTGACCCCGGTGGTGTTCGACAAGAACCCGGAAATCGGCGGTCTGCTGACCTTCGGCATCCCCGAGTTCAAGCTCGAGAAGACCGTGCTGAGCAATCGCCGCGAAGTCTTCACCGGCATGGGCATCGAGTTCCGCCTCAACACCGAGGTCGGCAAGGACGTGACCATGGAGCAACTGCTCGCCGAATACGATGCCGTGTTCATGGGCATGGGCACCTACACCTACATGAAGGGCGGTTTTGCCGGTGAGGACCTGCCGGGCGTTTATGACGCGCTGGATTTCCTGATCGCCAACGTCAACCGCAACCTGGGCTTTGAAAAGTCGCCGGAAGATTTCGTCGACATGAAAGGCAAGAAGGTCGTGGTGCTGGGCGGTGGCGACACGGCGATGGACTGCAACCGCACGTCGATCCGCCAGGGCGCCAAGTCGGTGACCTGCGCCTATCGTCGTGACGAAGCGAACATGCCCGGCTCGCGCAAAGAGGTGAAAAACGCCAAGGAAGAAGGCGTGAAGTTCCTCTATAACCGCCAGCCGATCGCCATCGTTGGTGAAGACAGGGTCGAAGGCGTGAAAGTGGTCGAGACCCGTCTCGGCGAACCGGACGCCCGTGGCCGTCGCAGCCCCGAGCCGATCCCGGGCTCCGAAGAGATCATCCCGGCCGACGCCGTGGTCATCGCCTTCGGCTTCCGCCCGAGCCCGGCGCCGTGGTTCGAACAGTTCGAAATCCAGACCGACAGCCAGGGCCGCGTCGTTGCGCCCGAGCAAGGTCAGTACAAGCACCAGACCAGCAACCCGAAAATCTTCGCCGGTGGCGACATGGTGCGCGGTTCCGACCTGGTGGTGACGGCGATCTTCGAAGGCCGCAATGCGGCGGAAGGGATCCTGGATTACCTGGGCGTCTAAACCCGGATCCTGAGCCAAAAGCAATAACCCTGTGGGAGCGAGCCTGCTCGCGATAGCGGTAAATCAGTCACCAGAAGTATTGGCTGACAATCCGCTATCGCGAGCAGGCTCGCTCCCACAGTTGTTTCTCGCTGTTGCTGATGCCCCGTATTTATTGCGACAAATTGACCCGATAGACAAAAGGCTGACCTGCATCCGTGCCTTTTGCGTCGCGCTCTGAGAAAATGCCCGCACTTTTTTTCCGGATGCCGACATGACTGCCCTGAAGAACGACCGTTTCCTCCGCGCCCTGCTCAAGCAACCCGTAGACGTCACCCCTGTGTGGATGATGCGCCAGGCCGGCCGCTACCTGCCGGAATACCGCGCCAGTCGTGCCCAGGCCGGTGATTTCATGAGCCTGTGCATGAATCCGGAATTCGCCTGCGAAGTCACGCTGCAACCGCTGGACCGCTATCCGCAACTGGACGCGGCGATCCTGTTCTCCGACATCCTCACCATTCCCGATGCCATGGGCCAGGGCCTGTACTTCGAGACCGGTGAAGGTCCGCGCTTCAAGAAAGTCGTCAGCACCCTGGCCGACATCGAAGCCCTGCCGATCCCGGATCCGCACAAAGACCTCGGTTACGTGATGGACGCGGTCAGCACCATCCGCCGCGAACTGAACGGTCGTGTGCCGCTGATCGGTTTCTCCGGCAGCCCTTGGACCCTCGCCACGTACATGGTCGAAGGCGGCTCGTCGAAAGACTTCCGCAAGACCAAGGCGATGCTCTACGACAACCCGCAAGCCATGCACCTGCTGCTGGACAAGCTGGCGCAGTCGGTGACCTCGTACCTCAATGGCCAGATCAAGGCCGGCGCGCAAGCGGTGCAGATCTTCGATACCTGGGGCGGCAACCTGTCGGCGGCGGCGTATCAGGAGTTCTCCCTGGCCTACATGAAGAAAATCGTCAGCGGCCTGATCCGCGAGCACGACGGTCGCAAGGTACCGGTGATCCTGTTCACCAAGAACGGCGGCCTGTGGCTGGAAAGCATCGCCGACGCCGGCGCCGACGCACTGGGCCTGGACTGGACCTGCGACATCGGCAACGCCCGCGCTCGCGTCGGCGACAAGGTCGCCCTGCAAGGCAACATGGACCCGACCGTGCTGTACGCCAAGCCTGAAGCGATCCGCACCGAAGTCGGGCGCATCCTCGCCAGCTACGGCAAAGGCAGCGGCCACGTGTTCAACCTCGGCCACGGCATCACGCCGGAAGTCGATCCGGAACACGCCGGCGCGTTCCTGCGCGCGGTGCACGAGTTGTCGGCGCAGTATCACGAGTGATCGGCGCTCAGCTCTAATGTTAGAAAACAAAAACGCCCGGCTTATGCCGGGCGTTTTTTGTGGGCGTGAATCAAGCTTTGACGCCACCCAGCGGCGGCAGCTTCGCCAGCTTCAACGCCACCAACAGCGCCACCAGCAGCAGCGCGCCGATAAACAGGCCAATCCCGTTCCACCCGGCCATGTGCCAGAACACCCCGCCCGCCGTCCCGGCGATGCTCGACCCGGCGTAATAGCTGAACAGGTACAGCGACGACGCCTGGCCCTTGGCCTTGAGCGCCCGACGGCCGATCCAGCTGCTGGCCACCGAGTGTGCGGCGAAGAAACCGAAAGTGAAGATCAGCATGCCGATGATCACCAGTGGCAGCGGGGTGAGCATCGTCAGCGCGAGGCCGGCGAACATCAGGGCGATGGTGGCCCACAGCACTTTGCGGCGACCCAGTTTGTCGGCCAGCGAACCGATTTTGGCCGAGCTGTAGATACCCGACAGGTAGACCACCGACAACAGCCCCACAAACACTTGATCCATGTGGTACGGCTCGGCGAGCAGGCGATATCCGATGTAGTTGAACAGCGTGACGAACGCGCCCATCAGCACGAACGCCTCAAGGAACAGCAGCGGCAGGCCGGCATCACGAAAGTGCATGGTGAAACCATCGAGCAGGCTGCGTGGATGCAGCGAGCGGGAGCGGAAGTTGCGCGACTCCGGCAGGATTTTCCAGAACACCGCCGCCGCGATCAGCGCCAGACCGCCGATCACCAGCATCGCCGTGTGCCAGCTGACGAAGTCGATCAGTACGCCGGTGATCAACCGCCCGCTCATCCCGCCAATCGCGTTGCCGCCGATATACAGGCCCATCGCCAGACCGATGTGTTGCGGATGGATTTCCTCGCTCAGGTACGTCATCGCCACCGCCGCCAGACCGCTGAGCGACAACCCGATCAGCGCACGCATGATCAATACGCCGTGCCAGCTCGGCATCATCGAACTGGCGATGGTGCACAGGGCTGCAGCAAACAGCGCGGCGACCATCACCGGTTTACGCCCGACCCGATCGGAAATCGGACCAGTGATCAGCAGACCGAACGCCAGCATGCCGGTGGCCACCGACAGGATCAGGCTGCTCTGCGCCGCGTTGATCGAATATTCGTGAGACAGCAGCGGCATCATCGGCTGCACGCAGTACAGCAGGGCGAACGTCGCGAAGCCGCCGCTGAACAGCGCGAGTACCGTGCGCATGAACGCGGGCGTGCCTTTCTCGATGTAGATCTCTTGCAGTTCGGTCAGCACATCGTCCGCCGCAGCGGGCGGGACTTCATGGGCCAGTGGAGCGACGGCGGTTTTCACATCAGACCTCGGAGGGCGCGGGCAGGCAGGCAATGAAAAAATCATATAGCTGGCTAATGTTTCTATCCAATATATTGTTCGACCTGTTTGATAGCTTTAACGACTTAATGGGGTGTCCATGGAATTGCGTCACTTGCGCTACTTCATCGCCGTCGCCGAAGAACTGCACTTCGGCCGCGCCGCACAGGTGCTGGGCATCTCCCAGCCACCGCTGAGCCAGCAGATTCAGGCGCTGGAACAGGAAGTCGGCGCACGGCTTTTCGAGCGTACCAATCGTCGGGTTGAACTGAGCGAAGCCGGGCGACTGTTTCTGGAGGAAGCGCGGCTGGTGCTGGCCCAGGTCGATAAAGCGGCCGACGTGGCCCGCCGTGCGCAACTCGGCGAGCTGGGTGAACTGAAGATCGGCTTCACCTCGTCGGCACCGTTCAACTCGACCATTCCCCAGGCGATCTTTTCCTTTCGCCAGCGTTTCCCGGCCGTGCACCTGAACCTGCGGGAGATGAGCAGCACCATGGTGGCCGACGCACTGGTGGACGAGTCGATCGAGGTCGGCATCATGCGCCCGCTGGGTTTGCCTGATTCGCTGAGCGTGGTCGAGTTGACGCGCGAGCCTCTGGTGGCGGTGCTCAGTTCCAAGCATCCTCTGGCCCAAGGCAGTGAGGAAGGTCTGTTTCTCTCGGCGTTGGCTCTGGAGCCGTTCGTGTTCTTCCCACGCAGCTATGGCAGCGGTCTGTACTCGCAATTGATCAGCCTGGCCCGTGACGCCGGGTTCAGTCCGCACTTCGCCCAAGAAGCGGGGGAGGCGATGACGATCATCGGCCTGGTGGCGGCGGGCCTGGGCGTCTCGGTCATGCCGGCCTCGTATCAGCGGATGCGCATTGACGGCGTGGTCTACCGACCGCTGCTCGATCCCGAGGCGGTGACGGCGGTGTGGCTGGTGCAGCGCAAGGATCAGAAATCGCCGATGGCCAAGGCCTTTGTCGAGCTGCTCACGCGCAAGGTCGAAACCGGTTGATCAGGGCAGCCGCACCAGATCGCCCTTCAACGCCACCCGCGTCACAAACACCCCGGCCCGACATTCGTATGTGTTCAGATCCTTGCGCACATGCTGGTCGTAATAGCTGACGATGTTGGTCACCGCATTGGCCCCGACGCGCTTGGCCTCGGCCTGCAGCGCAATCAGGTTCGACTGCAAGACCCACTCGCAGGAGTCGTGATCGCTCTTGTTGAAGCCGTTGGTCTTCAAGTCGCTGACCACCCCGCGCTTCAACAACTGCTGTGTGCCCTGGGGCCCGTTGCCGATCAGATAAAACTTCACACTGCCATCCAGCCGCCCGGCACGAATCGCATCCGACAGCACGGTTTCGAACGGCATGTACATCAGATTGGTGGCGTGGCTGGCACTGGGGAGCAGGCTGAAAAGGGCGGCGGCGATCAGGGCTTTTGCTTGCATGGTCATCTCCTTGACGTAACGCGCAGCAAATCATGGGTATGACGAGTGTAGACGCCACCGCGCACTGTCAGGCGAGGTAAAACCCGAGTTTGGAACGATCCTGAAAGTCATGAAAGCGCTGGGGCTGAAGTTGCACGCCAGCACATGAGCTGAACGACGAAGGGCGCCGAAAGGCGCCCTTTGTCGTTTCCGACAGTTACTGAACCGTCGCCAGATCACCCTTCAAGGCAACGCCGGCCATGATCGCGCCCGCGTGGCACTCATAGTTCTTCGCATCCTTGCGCTCGTTGCTCTTGTAGAAGCTGACGATGTTGGTCACGGCGTTGGCGCCGGCGTTTTTCGCCGCCTGGTGCAGGCTGATGATGGCCGATTGCACGACCCACTCGCAGGCTTCCTGGTCGGACTTGTTGAAGGCGTTGGTCTTCTTGTTGGTCACCGCGCCAGGGCTGACGACGCTGACTTTGCCGGCCGGGGCGTTCCCTGCCAGATAGAACTTCACGCTGCCGTCGATCTTGCCGGTACGGGTTGCTTCTGCGACCGCCTTGTCGAACGGCAGGTACACCGCCGTGTCACGGGCCTGGCTGACGGCTGGCAGCGCGCAGATGAGCAGGGCGGCAGCGAGTTTGTTCAAACGCATGGAGGTCTCCTTGACCTGGATTAATTCGGTGGCGTCCAGCGGCGGAAGATCAGCGAGGTGTTGACCCCGCCAAACGCGAAGTTGTTGTTCATCACGTAGTCGTGGTGCATCTGGCGGAATTCGCCGCGCAGGTAGTCGAGCTTGCCGCAGTGCGGATCGACCTCGTCGAGGTTGAGCGTGTGTACGTACAAGTCACGGTTGAGCATTTCGATGCTGAACCATGACTCCAGCGCACCGCAGGCACCCAGGGTGTGACCGAGGAAGCTTTTCTGCGAGCTGATCGGCATGTGTTCGCCGAACAGACTGCTGGTGGCCAGGGTTTCGGCGATATCGCCCTGTTCGGTGGCGGTGCCGTGACCGTTCACGTAACCGATGGCGTCGGGTTCCAGACTGGCGTCTTCCAGCGCCAGCTCCATGGCGCGGCGCATGGTGATCTGTTCCGGCCGGGTCGTGTGCTGGCCGTCGGCATTGCTGCCGAAACCGACGATTTCGGCGTGAATGTGCGCACCGCGCGCGAGGGCGTGTTCGAGCTCTTCGAGCACCAGCATGCCGCCGCCTTCACCGATCACCAGACCATCGCGGCCCTTGTCGTACGGGCGTGGCGAGGTTTGCGGCGCATCGTTTTTCAGGCTGGTGGCATACAGCGCGTCGAACACCATGGCCTCAGTCGGACACAGCTCTTCGGCACCACCGGCGAGCATCAGCGGCAGGCGTCCGAACTTGATCGCCTCGTAGGCGTAACCGATGCCCTGGCTGCCGCTGGTACAGGCGCTGGAGGTCGGGATCAGGCGGCCGGTGAGGCCGAAGAAGATACTGATGTTCGCCGCGGTGGTGTGCGGCATCATCCGCACATAGGAGTTGGCGTTCAGGCCTTCGGCCACCGAGTTCAGCAGCATGTTGCCGAACGCCTTGATCTCGTCGGTGCTGCCGGTGGACGAGCCGCAGGCCACGCCCATGCGCCCGTCCTTGATCGATTCGTCGCCCAGCAGGCCGGCATCGGCCAGTGCCTTTTCGGCAGCGCCGACGGCCAGCCGCGAAACCCGACCCATGCTGCGCAGTTGCTTGCGGGTCCAGTGCGCCGGCACCAGAAAATCATCGATCGGCCCGGCCAGTCGGGTGTTGAGTTCGCTGAAACGATCCCACTCGTCCATCCGGCGGATGCCACTGCGGTTGGCCGCAAAATTGCCGGCGATGGTGTCCCAGTCGCTGCCCAGCGAGGTAATGCCGGCCATGCCGGTGACGACAACGCGCTTCATCAGCACAAGCCTCCGTTGACCGCCAGGACCTGGCGGGTGATGTATGACGCTTCCGCCGACATCAGGAAATTCACCGCACCGGCCACCTCTTCAGGGGTGCCCATGCGTTGTGCCGGGATCATTTTCATCAGTTCTTCCACTGGCACGTTTTCGTCGAGCATGGCCGTGTCGATCAGGCCCGGCGCGACACAGTTGACTGTAATTTTGCGCTTGGCCAGTTCGATCGCCAACGCTTTTGCGGCGCCGATCACGCCGGCCTTCGAAGCGCTGTAGTTGACCTGGCCACGGTTGCCGATCAACCCGGAGACCGAGGTGATGCAAACGATGCGACCGGCGGCGCGGCGGCGGATCATCGGCATCATCACCGGGTGCAGGACGTTGTAGAAGCCGTCGAGGTTGGTACGCAATACCACGTCCCAGTCGTCATCGCTCAGGGCCGGAAACGCGCCGTCGCGGGTCAGACCGGCGTTCAGCACCACGCCGTAATAGGCGCCGTGAGTTTCGACGTCGGCTTCGAGGATGGCTTTGCAGGTTTCGCGCTCAGCCACGTCGAATTGCAGGATGCGCGCATGGCGGCCCAAGGCTTCGATTTCGGCCTGCACGGCTTGTGCGTCGCTCAAGCCACTGCGGCAATGCACGACGATATCGTGGCCGGCCCTGGCCAGACGCAGTGCGATGGCGCGGCCGATGCCACGGCTGGAGCCGGTGACCAGTACGGATTCAGTCATCGTTCGACTCCCTGGATTGTTGAAGATATTGGTCGGCCTGCGGCGGGCGGAACACGTTCAGCCGGGCGCTGGCTTCGATGCCGGGCGCAGTGATATGGCATTCGAACACGCCCATGCCGTTGTCGTCTTCCAGCGAGCGGATGCCATGGACGGTCAGTTCACAGCCGACGGGGAATGCCTCGACATTGCATTCGAACTTGCGGGTGCCAAGCAGAAAGCCCAGCTCCACCGTATTGCCTTTCTGCCGTGCATGGCAGCCAGCAAATGCAGCGACGCTCTGCGCCATCAATTCGACGCCGACCCATGCCGGCAGGCTGCCGTCGGGCAGGTTGAACGGGCCATCGGGCTTGACCGTGAGGGTGGTGTGGATCTGCTCGTCGTCGAAGCCGAGGATCCGGTCGATCAGAATCATGTCGCCAGCGTGGGGCAGCAATTCGGCGAGCGGCCAGTCATTCATGGTGCATCTCCGATAATCAGGCTGACGTTATTGCCACCGAAGGCAAACGAATTGCTCATCAGGTAGCGGGGTGCAATGGACGCCAGGCGCTCGCTCGCGGTCACCCACTTCAGCGCTGGCAGGTCGGGGTCGGCCTGGCCGTCCCAGACGTGGGGCGGCAAGGCGCGGTCGGGGTTGTCGGCACTCAGGCTCAGCCAGCAGAACGCGGCCTCCAGCGCTCCGGCAGCCCCGAGGGTGTGGCCGGTCATGGGTTTGGTCGAGGAACAGGCCACGCCCTGCGGGAACAGGGTGGCAACGGCCAGGCTTTCCATGGCGTCGTTGTGTTGGGTGGCGGTGCCGTGCAGGTTCAGGTAACTGATTTGCGCGGCTTGCAGTTGTGCGCGATCCAGCGCCTGTTGCATGGCTTGCAACGCGCCACGACCCGACGGTTCCGGCGCGGAAATGTGGTGCGCGTCGGAACTGGCGCCGGCGCCCAGCAGGGCAATGGCCGGGCCCTCGCCGCGCTGTCTGCTCATCACGAACAGCACCGCCGCCTCGCCGATGTTGATGCCGTTGCGGTTGGCGGAGAACGGATTGCAACGCTGGTCGGATACCGCTTCCAGCGACGAGAAGCCGTTGAGGGTCAGTTTGCAAAGACTGTCGACACCACCGCACAGCACCGCATCGCACAGCCCCAGATCCAGCAGGCGTCGTGCACTCATCAAGGCCCGGGCGCTGGAGGTGCATGCGGTGGAAATCACGTAGGCCGGGCCGCTCAGTTGCAGCCAGTCGGCGAGGAAGGTCGCCGGGGCGCCGAGTTCCTGTTGCCGATAGTCGTAATCGGCCGGGAACTGCTGGTCGCGAATGTAATGCGCCAGACCCCGGCTGGCCTCGTCGATGCCCGAAGTGCTGGTGCCGAGCACCACACCGATACGCTCCGGGCCGTAGGCCTGAATGGCGGCGTCGATGTCGTCGCGAATCTGCAACGCGGCTTCCAGCAGCAGCTGATTGTTGCGGCTTTTATGCGCGGCCATCTGCGGCGGAATGAGCGCCAGATCACCGCGCACGGCGGCCACCGGCAGCTCGCGCTCCGGCACCCAGCCAGCCTCGTGGCGTATGCCCGAGCAATTGCCGGCGAACAGGTGGTGTGCGATTTGCTGCTTGTCACGGCCCAGGGCACAGATCACGCCGAGGGCGTTGAGGTAGGCGGTCATGGCGTCGATTCACCTAAGGGAGACACGCGATAGTGCGGGCCTTGTGGCAGATTCAATTCGAAGCTCGACGGTTGTGAATATCGGATGTTCCAGCGTGCCGGCAGGGAACGTTGCCCGTCGTGCTGTTGCGCCGCGGGGTAATTGCGCGACAGCTCGCCGGCAGGTGTCAGGGCGAACAACAGCGCGGCGAACAACTCCCGGGCCTCCGGATTCGGCGGCAGCAGGCCGTCAGCCTGCCAGCGTCCGTCGATCAGTTGCTGACGGGCCTGGGGGATGCCCAGCGGATCCATCATCGACCAGCGGATGCCCGGGCCCTCGCGCTGGATCACCAGCAACCAGTCCTGACGCTGCCCGGCTTGCTGGCGCTCGATGTGCAGTTGCAGCGGCAAGGGCAGCGTAGGGTTATCCACAGGCAGCGGCGCCTGGCTGGCGCAAGCGGTCAGCAGCAGGACGCAGGCGAGCAGCAGAACACGCAGCATCAGACGACCTCTTCCAGCGGTTTGCGCGCCACGACATTGACCAGGGTTTCTTCACGCTGGCCAAACGGCTTCGGTTTGCGCAGGCCAAAACGTTCCAGCAGGCCAAAATCCTTTGCACGGCTCCACCACAGGTACGGATAGGAAACATTCCGCTCGGCGAACTCGAATCCCTGCTGGCGGATCATCTCCAGATATTGCGCCGCACTCTTCTGCACGTGCATCGGATGACGGAACAACCAGCGGATGACCCACGTATCAATGTATGCCTCGGTGGACTCGGCGAACAGCAGATAACCTCCGGGTTTGAGCACCCGATAGAACTCGGCCAGGGCTTTTTCCTGTTCCACGAGGTGATGAAAGGTCTGGTGACAGAACAGCAGGTCGACGCTCGCATCCGGGACATTGAGTGTCGCGCAGTCGCTGCCGATCAGCTCGACGGCAAACCCCTGGCGCGCTGCTTCGGCGGCGCTCAATTCCAGGCTGTGCGGGTCGGCATCGACGCCGATCAAACGCTGTGGTGCGAAGGTCTGGCGCAGGTGGCCGAACGACTTGCCCTGACCGCATCCCGCATCCAGCAGCACCGGACTGGCCGGCAGCGATTCGCTGAACAACCCGCGCAAGTCGTTGATCGCCACGCGCAACACATGGTGCTGCCAGGTGTGGCTGCGCAGGAACCAGAAGCCGAAACGGGTTTCCTCGACGTAGCTGTCGCTCAAGTAATTCATGGGGCGTCCTTTGCACAGAGTTCGGAGATCATCTTCAGCCGGCGACGCGCTTCGCTGACGAACGGGTTGCGTTCGTCCCAGGCGTAACCGGCGAGGATCGAGCAGATCATGCGACGGATTTGCGCCGAGCCTTGCTCGTGGAAAATCACGTCCTGGAAGGTGCCGGCGTACCAGCCCTCGACATAGCAGCGGAAGGTATCGACGCCGCGCTTGAGCGGTTCGGCGAACTCGCTTTGCCAATCCACGGTTTCGCCCTGCAACTGCCGATGCAGCACGCCGGCGGCCATACTCGCCGAGCGCATGGCGATGGTCACGCCGGAAGAAAACACCGGATCGAGAAACTCCGCCGCGTTGCCCAGCAGCGCGAAACCTGGGCCGTGCAGGGTTTTGACGTTGGCTGCATAACCGCCAAGGGTACGCGCCGGGGTGTCCCACACGGCGTTGTTCAGCACTTTGGCCAGACTCGGGGTTTCAGCGATGAAACCGCGCAGGCAGGCATCGAGATCGGCGTCGCGACCGTTGAAATGTTCAGCGGCAGCGACAACGCCCACCGAGCAGCGACCGTTGCTGAACGGGATTGTCCAGAACCAGATGTCGCGATGCTGCGGGTGGGTGGTGACGAGGATTTTCTCGCGGTCGAAGGCCGGGTGGTCGATGTGATCTTCGACATGGGTGAACACAGCCTGGCGCACCGGGAAATTCGACGGTGCTTCCAGATCGAGCAAGCGAGACAGCACCCGGCCGTAGCCGCTGGCATCGAGCACGAAATCAGCCTCGACACGGTACTCGCTGCCGTCTTCGCGACGCACATCGAGTTGCGGACGCGGACGCTCGAAGTCGACGCTGACAATGGCGTCGCCATAACGGATTTCCACGCCTTGCAACGCTGCCTGATCGGCCAGCAGTTTGTCGAAGTCGGCGCGTTGTACCTGGAAGGTGGTCGGTTTGCCGCCGGTGAATGTATCGCCGAAATCGAACGCGCTGTAGTGCTCGCCCCAGGCAAATGCCGCGCCGGTCTTGCGCTGGAACCCAGCGGCGTTCACGGCGTCGAGCATTCCCGCTTCTTCGACGAAATCCAGGCAATGACTGAGCAGGCTTTCGCCAATGGAAAACCGCGGAAAATGCTGGCGCTCGATGACCAGCACGTCGTGCCCCTTGCGCTTGAGCAACGCGGCGGCGATGGCGCCCGACGGGCCGGCGCCGATGATCACGACCTGACGGGATTCCATTTCAACGATTGGCACGGGAGCTCCCGGGTACGGCAATAGGGTTCAGTGACCTGCGGTGCAGGCCGATGAAGGCCGGCAACAGCGTCGCGATCAGCCCCATCAGCATCAGCGCAAAGTACAGCGCCGGGCTGATGATCTGTTGTTGCAACAGCAGGTTGAGAAAAACGATTTCGCTCAAGCCGCGAATGTTCAGCAGCACGCTTTCGCGCCAGCGACTGGCGCCTTCGAACGATGCGCCGGCCCAGCCAAGACCCAGCCAGTTGCCGAGCAGTTTGCTGGCGATCGGCAACAGCAGCAGTGCTGTCCATTGCACAACGCCGAGGCTGGCGAGGACGCTGTGCACATCGATCTGCACAATGCCGAACGTCAGGATCAGCGGGATCGCAATCGACGTCTGCAAACGGTTCATCCAGCGTGCCGGCAGCGGCAACACCAACGGCACCTTCAGTGCGGCCATGCACAGCAGGTAGCCGATGCCGAAAATCAGTGCATTGAGCTTGTAGTGCTCGGCCAGCACCAACAGCGCAAAAAAAACCAGGCTGTAAGTCAGCGGCCGGAGGATGCCGAACACCCGTAGCAGCAATGGCACACAGGCCAGCCCCAGCGGCAGCAACAGACTGCTCAGGTGCAGGCTGCCCTGGGCGAGGCCGAACAGGGTCCAGCAGGTCAGGTCGATCAGGATCGCGGTCTGCACCAGACGCCGGGTGGCGGCGGGCGGGTAGTCGATGTGGCGCAGGTACAGGTACAACACCGGGATCGCGGTGATGGCGAACACCAGACCGATCGCCAACGAGGTGATCCATGGTTGCGCTGGCAGCAGCCAGTACGTCGTTGCGAGTCCGCAGGCGAACGGCACGGCGAAACTCGGCACGGCGATTTTCACGCTCTGGCGATCCAGGCGCAGGTCGATCACGTCGCTGAGAATGTGCCCCAGCAACAGCGCAAAACTCAGGCTGTAGAGATTCTTCAGCCAGGCCGGCGCAATCAGGTCGGCGCCGCTGAGCTGCCAGCCCGGTTCGATCCAGAAATACATCAACAGCGGCAGCACGAAGCTGGCCAGCAGCAACTGGCTGACAATCGGAATCAACCCGAAATGCCGGCCGACGCGGGTGGCCACGGCGAACAACGCCAGCGCCATCAGCCAGAAGACCACGACCATCATGCTGCCGGCTCCGCGACTGTCGCCGCATGAGCATGACGCCCGGCCCAGGGTGCCAGCATGAAACTGAAGGCCAGCCCGAGGCTTACCGACAACCCGAAATTGCTCACCGCCGGCGTACTTGACACTGCCAGCAGGCCGAACGACAGCCAGGTCGTCAGCGCCGCCAGCAAAGTACCGAGCAGACTGACCGCCGCGCCGCCGACCTGTTCGCGCATGAGGATCGCGTAATCGACGCTGATCGCGGTCACCAGCAGCAGGCCGAACAGACTGAACAGCGTCAGCGGCTGACCGAGCCAGCCGAGGCTGGCCAGACTGCAGAGCGCCGCGAGCAGCGGTAGGGAAACGATGCGCAACGCGCCGCCAAGGCCGAACGGCAGGATCAGCACCAGCACGATCAGCACGCAGGAGGCGAGTTTCAGTTCGGCGGCGCTGATCTGGGTTTCGGCAAATACCCGGTTCAGGTCACCGAGTCGATCCACCAGCTCCACGCCGGGCAAGTCCAGTGCCTGCACCCGCAGCAGTGCCGGGTTGTTCAGGCCTTGCAGGCTGACCATCGCCGCCACACCGCCCTCGGTCGGGCCGAGCCACAAGGTGCGGTAAGGCTCGCCGAGAGGGCCGACGAGTGCGGCATCGATGTCTTCGGCGGGCAGGGATTGCAATTGCGTCAGTTCGGTTTGCAGGGCTGCCAGCGGTACGCCGACTTCAAGCAGCGGCTGCCAGAACTGCGGCAACTTGTTCAGGGCTTCGCGCACCTGTTGCTGCTGGCTGGGCGGACTGACCAATTGGTTGAGCGCCAGAAAACCCTGCAACTTGTCGAGGTTGACCAGTTGCTCCAGTCGCTCACTCAGCGCTGCCTGACGTTCCAGCAGTTGCTCCTGGTTTTCTGCGCGCACCAGGAAGAACTGGCTGGTCGGTTGATAACCGGTGATGCGGGCGATGGCCTGCGCCTCATCGGTCAGGTGCTGCGGCGCGCCGACCCACTGGCGGATGTCGTTCTTGCTTTGCAGTTGCACCAGACCGCCGGCGCAGAAGGCGATCAACAGGGCGAACAGAATCGGCGTGCGCACGTGCTCCAGCAGGGTTTCCCGAAGGTTGACCATGCGTTCGGCCAGCCTCAGCGGCCACTGCGCCGGGCGCAGCTCGACGCCGCTCAGCAGCGCCGGCAGCAGGCACACCGCCGACAGGTAGGCACCCAGCAGCCCAGCGGCGGAAAACACGGCGATCTGGGTCAGGGCCGGGAACGGTGTCCAGGCCAGCGCCAGATAGCCGATGGCGCTGGTGATCAGGCTCAGGGTCAGGCCTGACACTGTCAGGCGCAGCGCCGGCCAACTGCGCCATGGCTTGAGGCTCCAGCTCTTGGACAGGTAGTGCAGCGGGTAATCCACGGCTACGCCGATCAGGCTGGAGCCGAGCACCAATGTCATCACGTGCATGTGCCCGAACAGCGCCACGCAGGCCACTGCACCGAACAGCATGCCGACCAGCACCGGAATGAACGCCAGCAGCACCCGCCAGCGGCGGAAGGCGAGCAGCAACAGCAGCAGAATGCCGACCGTGGCGCCGCCGCCGACCCAGGTCATTTCCCGGGTCGCCTGCTGCTGACCGTTGGCGGCGTACAGCAGGCCGCTGGCGGCCAGCAGTTGCACGTCGGATTTCGCTGCTTGTTCGCGGCTGTGTTGCAGCAGCGTGGCGACTTGCAGCGGCAGGCTCATGTCGAAGGCGTTGCCGGTGGTGCGTGCGCGCAGCAGCACCCAGCTCTTGCCGTCGGCATCGGCGATCAATGCACCGCTGCCGATGTCCAGTTGCACCGCGCCATGTTGTGGCTGGCTGTTCTGGATGCGTCCGGTCAGGCCCAGCCAGTCGTCCTGACTCGGTACCAGACTGAAACCGGTGAACGGATCGAACAGCGCCTGCACCCGTTGCTGGATAAAGGCGTCCGGGTGTTCGATCAGCAGTTGCCGATCATCCGCCGAGAGCATCGCCAGCCGCCCTTGCAGCAACTGCGTGCGCAGCGCGGGCAAATCGGCTTGCAGATTCCACTGGACCTTTTCGAACAGTCCACTGGCCTGCCACTGCTCGCCCAGGGTCTGGGCCATGGCAACGGCTTGCTGGCGATCGGTGTGACCGACCAGCACCAGCATTTCCCGGTTGAGCGGATCCTGCATGCGTTGTTCGGCCCGCTGCTCGACGGCGTCCGGGTGGGTGCCGGGCACCAGCTCCATCAGGTTGGCCGACAGTGGTGCGCCGTCGCGCCACTGCCAGGCGCCCAATGCGACAACCGCCAGCAGCAGAATCAGGAACAGCCAGGGCAGCCTGCGTTCACTCGGCAAAGTCATGTTGCTCCGCGTCGCTCAACGGTTGGTCGGCGGTGCTGTCCTGCATGCGCAGCACGGTGCTGTCGCCTTGGGTTTCCAGCAGTTCGATGGTATTCACCAGCGTGCCGCCGGTGATGTTGATCTGATTGAAAACCTGCTTGAGCAGCACCGAGCGCGGGGTCAGTGTCAGATGCCATTGCTGCGCATCACCGCTCAGGGCCAGTTCGAAATCCCGTTGCAGACCGCTGCTGTCGCCTTGCAGCACGGCGAGGAACAAGCGGTTCTGCTCGGCGCCGGCACTCTTGTCGGGCAACAGTTGCCAACCGTTTACGTCACGACGGGCGATGCCTTTGGCGCTGATGCGGTAATCCTGCTGCAACGGGGTTTTCAGCAGCCAGAGCAGGCCGTGGTTTTTCGCCAGCACGAAGCTGCCCTTGCTGATCAGCGGCTGGGGCAGGGCGCGCAGGTGCTTTTCCTGGATGAACTGGCCGTGGATCACGTCCGGCTTCGCCAGTTGATCGCCCAACTGTTGCAGGTCGAAGGCGTTGGCCAGCGACGACAGCGTCAGCAGCGCCAGGACCCCAAGGGATTTCACGAACACATTCATCGCAGCATCCTTTCCACGGCATCGGTGAAGACTTTCGGCGAGGCCAGTTGCATCTCGCGGCTGCTCACCTCGACGGCGACCTGTACGGAGCTGGCGCGGGTCAGGCGTTCGCCGGTCCGGGCGTCGGTGATCAGGTAGTGAATCTTCAGGCGGTTTTCCCATTCCACCAGACTGGCGCGCACGTTCAGCCGCTGACCGAACACCGCGCCGCGCACGTAGCGCAATTGCAGGTCGATCACCGGCCAGGCGTAGCCCGAGTCGACCATCTGGTTGTAGTTGTGGCCGATCTTGTCGAGCAACGCGCAGCGCGCCACTTCCAGGTATTTCACGTAATGGCCGTGCCAGACGACGTGCATGGTGTCGACGTCAAAGAACGGCACGAGGATTTCCGTATCGGCGTGAAGCACTCCGGCGCTACGCATGCAGCCTCCAGTGTTGTTCGGCGATGCGTTGCAGGCACAGGCGCAGTTCGCCTTCCAGAGCGCGGTCTTCGATCACTGGCGGGAAGTCTTGGGCCAGCTCTTCGTGCATGGCGGCCAGGGACGATGGCAGCGCTCGCGCGTCCTCATCACGGCTGCGCAGCCACACGCCCTGATTGGCCGCGAGCAAGGTGGCGGCGGCGACCTGTTCGGTCAGCTCCAGCACACGAATGGCGTCGCGGGCGGCGATGGTGCCCATGCTTACCTTGTCCTGGTTGTGGCACTCGGTAGAGCGCGAGAACACGCTGGCGGGCATGGTGTTTTTCAACGCTTCGGCGGTCCAGGCGCTGGCACCGATCTGCACAGCCTTGAAACCGTGGTTGAGCATCGCCCGATCAGCGCTGGCGCCGGACAGGTTGCTCGGCAAACCGTGGTTGTAACGCTCGTCCACCAGCAGCGCGAGTTGTCGGTCGAGCAGGTCGGCGACGTTGGCCACGAGGTTTTTCAGGCTGTCCATGGCGAACGCGATATGCCCGCCATAGAAGTGCCCGCCGTGCAGCACGCGCTCGGCTTCGGCGTCGATGATCGGATTGTCGTTGGCGCTGTTGAGTTCGGTCTCGATGAACGAGCGCAGCCAGCTCAGGCTGTCGGCCAATACGCCAAGCACATGCGGTGCGCAGCGCAGGGAATAACGATCCTGCAACCGGTGCAGCGGCGCGGTCGGCGCGTCGATCGCCAGATCCTTGCGCAGCCACGCGGCCACCTGCATCTGACCCGGATGCGGTTTGGCGGCGAACAGGCGCTCGTCGAAGTGCTCCGGATTGCCTTGCAGCGCCACCACGTTCAACGCGGTGATGCGGGTGGCCAGTTGCAGCAGGTAATCGGCGCGGGCGTAAGCCAGGCAAGCGAGGCCGGTCATCACGGCGGTGCCGTTCATCAGTGCCAGCGCTTCTTTCGGGCGCAGCACCAGCGGGGTCCAGCCCAGTTCACGATGCACATCGGCGGACTGGCGGCGCTGACCTTGGAACATCACTTCACGCTCGCCGGACAGGGTCGCGGCGACGTAGGACAGCGGCGTCAGATCGCCGCTGGCGCCCACCGAACCCTCTTCGGGGATCAGCGGCAGGATGTCGTGTTCAAGAAACGCATGCAGGCGCTCCAGCAGTTCGATGCGCACCCCGGACACGCCGTGGCACAGCGACTGCAAACGCGCCGCCAGCACCGCGCGGGTAGCCTGGGCGTCGAGCAGTTTGCCCAGCCCGCAGCCATGGAACGTGTAGAGATGCTGTGGCAATGCTTCGACGTGATGCAGCGGCACCGCAACCACGCAGGAGTCGCCGTAACCGGTGGTCACGCCGTAAATCACGCCTTCCTTGTCCAGCAGCGAGTCGAGGAACCGCGCACCTTTGGCGATGCGCTCACGGTAGTCGGCGTCGCTCTGCAACTGCACGGGCGCCTGACGATTGGCCAGGGCCAGCACGTCTTCGATGCGCAAAGGGCGTTCGCCGAAGGTTACCGGCTCATGGGTTGGCGTCGTCATCGGTCTTCCAGAAAGGGTAAAAGTTGAACCATTGCTTCGGTGCTTCAAGACAATAGTGACTCAGGCGTTCGGCGTAGCGACTCGCCCACTGATGAATGACCTGTTCGCGATCGCGGCGCGTCCACGTCACGGCATCGGTGAACGGCTCGAGGGTCAGGCGATAGTGTCCGTCAGGTTGCTTGAGGCACATCAGCAGATTGACCGGGCATTTCAGCAGGCCGGCCAGCAGCCACGGGCCTTGCGGGAACCGCGCCGGATGGCCGAGGAAGTCCACGGTCACGCTGCGCCCGCCGTGCAGCGGCACCCGGTCGCCGGCAATCGCCAGCCATTCGCCGCGCTCCAGGCGTTCGTGCAGTTGCAGCATGATCACCGGGTCCAGCTCGCTGACCTGGATCAGCCGCAGATTGGTCGCCCCGGCTTCACCCAGCAGCCGATTGAATTGTTCGGCGTGCTTGGTGTGCACCAACACATTCATGGTGACCTTTTCGCCGATCTCCGCCAGCGCCCGGCACACTTCGAGGTTGCCCAGATGCGCGCCCACCAGCATTTGCCCGCGACTGCCACGCAACTGATTGCGCAGCAGCGCGGGGTCGATGATTTCGATCTGTTCGATGCGCAACTTGCGGTTCCACACGTCGAGCTTGTCGAGCAGTGAATCGGCGAACGCCATGAACTGGCCGAACACGCGCCACAGGCTTGGGCGCAATTCGCCGCGACCGCTCCAGTCGGCCAGGCGCTGCTGATACTGCCAGGCACTGCGCCGGGCCGTGCGGCCGAACAGGAAAAAGTACAGGACGATGCCGTACAACAGCGGGCTCAGCAGGCGTCGGCCAAGAACCCTGGCGGCGAACGCGGTGAATTTCATCAGCACAAAGCTGCCGCGTTCTTCGCGGTCGGCCCAGTGCTTCTTGTCGGTTTCGACGGTCATGCGCGCCACCGTCGCCAGAGGATGGCGGGCGAGCGCAGCAACATGCCGAAGAACAGGCGCGTGTGCATGCTCGAAATCAGCACGTTGTCGTGGATCATCCGAAAGTGCGACACGCCGTCCAGCGGGTAATGCACGCCGGTTTGCAGCCAACGCATCGGCTGGTTGCGCCAGGACAGGCGCACGAGGATGTCCGAGTCGAAATCCATGCGCTTGCCGATCCGGGCCGAGTCGATCAGCGCCAGGGTCGGCTCCAGCGGATACACCCGGAAACCGCACATCGAGTCGCGGATCTGCAGCGACAGGGTGTTGATCCACACCATCACGTGAGTCAGGTAGCGGGCGTACAGGCGACCCTTGGGCACGCTGGCGTCGTACAGTGGATAACCGCAGATCAGCGCTCGCGGATGGGCGCGGGATTCTTCGACGAAACGGCTGACGTCCTGCAAGTCGTGCTGACCGTCGGCATCGACCTGCAAGGCGTGGCTGAAGCCCAGTCGCGCTGCTTCACGCAGGCCGGTCATCACCGCGCCGCCCTTGCCCTGATTGGTGGTGAGGCGCACCAGATACACCCGCTCGCGTTCGGCCAGCACATCCAGCACGGCTGCGCAGGATTTGCTGCTGGCGTCGTCCACCAGAATGCACGGCAAGCCTTGGGCGAGCAGGGCGTCGACCACCGCGGAGATCGCGGTTTCGTGGTTGTAGACCGGGATGACTGCGCAAGGATTATGCATTGACAGTCCCCAGCAGAATCCGCCCGCTGGAGCAGGTCGCGGTGTCGTTGCGGTAGGCGAAATACAGCTTGCCGCGTTCGGGGTCGAAGCGCAGGTGCAACTGGATTTCATCGCCTGGGCGCACCAGTTGCTGGAACTTCAGCACTTCCATCCCGGCGAATGCACCGGACAGGTTCAGCAGTTTCCGACCCAGGTTCAGCGCCCACTCGACCTGCACCACGCCGGGCAGTACCGGGGCCTTGGGGAAGTGGCCGCTGAAGTAAGCGAGGTCTGGCGGCACGCTCAGTTGCAGGCTCCACTCGCCCTCGGTTTCGGTCTGTTCCAGAACCTCCGGAGCCTTCGGACGCGGCGCCAGCAGCAAGGCTTCGACCTCGGCCTGGGGCAGCTTGCCCTGAGGGTTCAGCGGCAGTTGTCGCAACAGGCGCCAGCGCCGGGGCAGGGCGAGGGCTTCGCAATGTTCGCCGAGGTGACGGCGCAGGGTTTCGGTGAGGCTGCGCCGGCCATGTTCGCGCAGGGCAAACAGGCCGGATTCGCTGAGCACCAGCAAGGCGCCGAGGGACGCACGGTTTTCCTGTACTACGCCCAGACGCGCTTCGCTGACCCAGTCGTGGGCCACCAGCGCCTGTTCAAGCATCGGCAGGGAAATACGTTTTTCTTCGAGTTTGACGATCCGGTCGAGTCGCCCGAGCAGTTCGAAGCGACCATCGGCAGCAATGCGTGCCGCATCGGCGGTGTGTTCGACGTGTCCGGCGGGCAGGTACGGTGACGCGATCAGCAGTGCGCCGTCGCCGTCCTGGCTCAGCTCGACACCGGCAAACGGCTGCCATAGCTGTTGGCCCTGACGCCAGGCGATGCCGCCGGTCTCCGAGCTGCCGAGGATCTCCGTCGGCCACTGCTGCAAGCGCTGGTGCAGACTCTGCGCAGCATCTGCCGGCAGCGCGCCACCGGAGGAAAACACCCGGCGCACGGCGCTCAGGGCCGGCCAGTCGAGGTTGTCGCCCATGCGCTTGAGCAGTGCAGGGCTGGCGACCCAGGCGAATGCCGGGTGTTCGCGGCTGGCGCGCTGCAGGTCTTCGGGAAAGGCCAGTTGTTTGCGCAGGAACGGGCGCCCGGCGCACAGCGGCCACAACACACGGAACAACAGGCCGTAAATGTGTTGAGTGGCAACGCTGCCGATGATGCAGGCCTCGCCGAGATCCGCTCCCCACAGTTGCTCCAGGGCTTGGACTTCGTTGGCCAGTTGCCGCAGGGATTTGTCGATGCGCTTGGGTTCACCGCTGGAGCCGGAGGTGCACAGACTCAGGCGGCACTGGTCGAGATCCAGTTCGGCGCCCGTCAGTGCGGTGTGCTGCAAGTCGCTCAGGTTCGCGTCGTCTGCGTGATCGGTCAGCCACAGGTCGACTTCGCTCGACCAGCGCTGGCGGGTCTGGGCCTGCAGATCCGAAGGCAGCAACACGCTGGCGCCCGCTCGCCAGGCACCCAGCAGGGCGATCGCCAGTTCCGCGGCATCTTCCAGGTGCACGGCCAGGCGTTGCACGCCTTTGGCCTGCAGGCCGGCGGCCAGGCGCAGGGCCTGCTCGCGCAGATGTCCGTGATCGAGTGCCGGCGCGACAGTGACTGCGCGTCCCGGCAGATCCTTGAGCAACAGTTGCTCAAGTCTTATCCAGTTCATGGGCGACCTCTTACCCGTTGTCGTACCAGCCATTCAATGGCAAACATCAGGCCGATCAATCCGTAGGAGATCAGGCCGGTGTACAACATCCACCAGTGCAGCGGCGCCCAAAGGGTCAGCAGCGCGGCGCACAGACCGTTGCAGAAGAAAAACACGCTCCAGGCCACGGTGACCTGGCGGGTGTAGCGGATCGCTTCGGGCGGCAACTGCGGCTCGCGAATCCGCGCCAGGCGTTCAACCATCGGCGGCCCGTATTTCAGGCTCAGACTGAACAGCACCAGCATGAAACCGCTGATCAGCACCGGATACCAGCGCAGCAACAGCGGGCTGTCGAACAGCGCCAGCAGCAGGCAGAACACGATGGCCACGCAGGCCATCCACAGGCTGCCGGGCTTGCGCTCGCCGGTCAGCGCGCGGGCCAGCCACAGGCTGCCCAGCAGCAGACCGAACTGCCACGGCGCAAAGTGCTCCATGCCGAAATACACCGCAAAGGGATAAAGCAGGCCCGCCAGCAGCAGGCCGAGGCCGATCAGTCGGCTCATGCGGCCGGTTGAACCAGACGGTAGACCGCCTCGACCACGTCACTGACGGTACGCACCGACTTGAATTCCTCGGCGGCGATTTTCTTGCCGGTCTGGCGTTTGATGTGGTCGATCAGGTCGACGGCGTCGATGCTGTCGATTTCCAGGTCCTGATACAGGTTCGATTCCAGGCTCACGCGAGCCGGGTCCAGTTCGAACAGCTCGACCAGGGCATCGCGCAGGGTGTTGAAAATGTCGTCACGAGTTTGCATGGTCCGGTCTCAAGCTGCCTGTTTTGCCGTGACGAACGCCGCGAGGCTCGCCACGTTGGTGAAATGGTTGCGGGTGTCCTTGGCGTCGGCGTCGATCTTGATGCCGTACTTTTTCTGGATCGCCAGGCCGAGTTCCAGTGCGTCGACGGAATCCAGGCCCAGGCCCTCGCCAAACAGCGTCTGATTGTCGCCGATGTCGTCGACGCTGATGTCTTCGAGGCCCAGGGCGTCGATGATCAGCAGTTTTATCTCACGGTGCAGATCGCTCATCTTCGGCGAGCTCCTTGATAAAAAAATGGTGCAGAAAGTCGTTGAGCTTGCGCGAGGCCTGTGGTGCGGGGCCCTGCGCGACAAACGTCTGTGGGTCTATATCGGCCCCGACGCGAAAACTGAAATGAACACGGCGCCTGGGGATGCGGTACCAGGGTTCAGCTTTGGTCAGAGTGGTCGGACTGACCTTGATGATGACCGGTGTGAGGATTTTCGCACCCCGCAGTGCAATGGCCGCCGCGCCCCGATGAAAGGCCGGTGCCTGTCCGGGCTGGGTGCGGGTGCCTTCGGGAAAAATGATCAGGGTCTGGCCGTCTCGAAGTGCGTCGGCGGCGGCATCGAGCATGTCCATGCTGCCGTCGTTGCTGATGTATTCGGTACTGCGCAGCGGGCCGCGGGTGAAAGGGTTTTCCCACAGGCTTTTCTTCACCACGCAATTGGCGTGGCGTACCAGACCGATCAGAAACACCACATCGATGAGCGACGGGTGGTTGGCGATGATCATCTGCCCCGGGCGGCCAAGGCGTTCGGCGCCCTGGATGTCATAGGTCAGCACACCGGTACGGGCCATGAACCGGACGAAAAACCAGAACAGCCGACTGACGGTCTGTCGTGCCCGCTCCCGATGGGCTTTCGCGTTGCCGGGCAGGCAGCCCAGCAGCGGAAACACCAGCAAACGCAGGCACAGCCCACCGACCCCGAACAGGGCAAAGCTGAGGGCGGTGGCCAGCAAGCGCCAGTAATAGGCGTCGCGGTGCTTTTCGGTCACGGGTTGCGTTGCCAGGTCCATACACGATTTTTCCAGGCATGTTGGCAAAGGGGTTGCTGGCCGAGCAGGGTTAGCAACAGGCTCAATGCATGGGGCCATTGCGCTTTGGACAGTGCCGGCGGGGCGCTGTTCAGGGTCAGCCGCCAGTCGGTACCGGGGGTCAGCAGCAAGCCGACCGCGTATGGGAACGGCACGTCATCGATCCAGGCCGAATAGGCCGCGGGAGGTTGTTCTTCGGTGATCACCAGCAGTACGGCCGGGGCGCCTTCGTCCAACAGCGCGGCGGCCTCCAGCATGCCGTGTTCGAGGCCGTCGCCGGCGGCGGCAAGGGCCGTCATCTCGCTGGTTTCTCCGCGCATGATCGACCACAGACCGATGATCGCGTTGTGTACGGAGAGGCTGAACTGAGTCGGTGACAGCGGCTGCTCGCTGGCCAGATCACTGAGAATATCGAACGTACGCGGGGTTTCACCGTGGCGTGAAATGAACACCAGCGGCAGGTTTTCCCGCCCCTCGGCCAACGGCCAGCCAACACTGAAGGCCATGCGCGCCAGGCGACTGAGACGGCGTCGCTGCATGGCCGCAAGAAACGACACATCGGGCGCGGCATCGCTGCTCGGGAGCACGACCGGTTGTCGGCTCCAGGCCTGCCAGGCGTCCACGCTGTCGAGCCCGGGAGCCCACGCGCGCCATTGGGCGATGTTGAAGTTGATCACGGACATTCATCCCGCCCCTGCGGGCTAAAGTGACGCTGTTTTGCCAGCGTCGCAGTTGCGCTGACCCTGCCGGAAGTGGCGTGGCGCTTGGCCCCGAGTGGTGCGCATTATCCCGGTGTGACGAGTGTGTAGCAAATGCTGGTTACATTTTGCGCGCTGAAATGGACCGAAGGGTACATTGTAAAAAATGTCACTTGGCCATTATCCAGAACACGCCGGTTTTTTCTGTCAGGCGGATCAGCAGTCCGTTGCAGTCTTTGCGCCGTGTTCATTGAGATATTGGCGTCTGACTCTGTAGTCCGCGTCCATGAAGGTAGCGAAGCGGGGCTGGGCGACACTACACTCGGTCATTCTTTGATACACGGAGGTTTTGTCATGCGGCGCGTGGTGTTCAATCAGAAAGGTGGCGTGGGCAAATCCAGCATCGCCTGCAATCTGGCGGCGGTCAGCGCCAGCGAGGGCTATCGCACGCTGTTGGTGGACCTCGATGCCCAGGCCAACTCCACTCAGTACCTGACCGGGCTCACCGGTAATGACATTCCGATGGGCATTGCCGACTTCTTCAAGCAGACCCTGTCTTCCGGGCCGTTCTCGAAAAAGAATCAGGCGGATATCTACGAAACGCCGTTCGACAACCTGCACATCATCACCGCCACGGCGGAGCTGGCCGACTTGCAGCCCAAGCTTGAGGCCAAACACAAGATCAACAAGCTGCGGAAGCTGCTCGACGAGCTGTCGGAAGATTACGACCGGATCTATCTGGATACGCCGCCGGCGCTGAACTTTTATGCGGTTTCGGCGCTGATTGCTGCTGATCGGGTACTGATTCCCTTTGACTGCGACAGCTTCTCGCGTCAGGCCCTGTACGGTCTGATCGCCGAGATCGACGAGTTGAAGGAGGACCACAACGAAGGCCTTGAGGTCGAAGGCATCGTGGTCAACCAGTTCCAGGCCCGAGCCAGCCTGCCGCAGCAGATCCTCGACGAACTGATCGCCGAGGGCCTGCCGGTGCTGCCGGTCTACCTCGCCAGTTCAGTGCGCATGCGCGAATCGCATCAGGCCAGCATGCCGCTGATCCACCTCGATCCACGGCACAAGCTGACGCAACAGTTCGTCGAGCTGCACAACCTGCTCGAAGACGCCTGAATAAACCCATGTGAGAGCAAGCTCTCACATGGGGTGGTGTGTCAGATGCCTTGGCTGCGCAACCACGCCATCAGTTGCGGCAATGGAAACGCGCCGCTCTGCCGCGCCACCTCACGGCCGTTTTTGAACAGGATCAGGCTCGGAATCGAGCGAATCCCCAATTGCGCCGACAACTGCTGATTGGCCTCGCTGTCGAGCTTGGCCAGCCGGCACTTGCCTGCCAATTGCCCAGCGGCCTGCTCGAACACCGGCGCAAACGACTTGCACGGCCCGCACCAGTCCGCCCACACGTCCACCAGTAACGGCAGATCGCCCTTGATCTGGCTGGCGTAATCGCCTTGCTTGAGTTCGAACGGCTTGTTCAACAGCACCTCTGACTTGCAGCGCCCGCATTTTGGGTGGTCGCTGAGGCGTTCGGCGGGAATGCGGTTGAGGCCGTTGCAGGAGGGGCAGGGGATGAGGAGTGGGTCGGTCATGATCAGCTCAATGAATAAAACGGGATCGTACGACTGATCTGGAGCCGTACGGATCGATTATCAAGGTTCAGTCGTTCCCGCTTACGACGAGCAACTGATCTCCAGATGCTTGCCCCACTCCGGCGGCCGTTCCGCATAGCTTTCCATTCCAGGCTGTTCCTCGAATGGATTGCTCAGCACCGCGTGCAACCGGCGCACTTCTGAATAGTCACCCTGCTCGGCAGCATCAATCGCCTTTTGCGCCAGGTAATTGCGCAGGATGTACAGCGGGTTCACCGCATGCATCCGCGCCCGGCGTTGTTCCTGATCGGTCGCGCCATCGCGCGCGACACGGGCGACATAACGCTCGCCCCAGGCATCGAAACCCTTGATATCGACGAAGTCATCGCGCAACTGGGCGACGGCCTGTCCGGCTGACTCTTCGCCCAGGCGACGGAAGAACAAGGTGTAGTCGACGCCGCTGTTCTGCATCAATTGCAGCAGTTGCTCCAGCAATTGCTGGTCCTCGTCCTCTGCCGTGGTGAAGCCGAAGCGGCGGCGCATCAGGTCGAGGTAATGGGCCTGGAACAGCGGCAGATACAGACCGAGGGTTTCGCGCAGGGCTTCGACGCTGATGAACGGCGTCAGGGCCTGGGCCAGGGCGCTGAGGTTCCACTGACCGACCGGCACCTGATTGCTGAACGAGTAGCGGCCCTGATCGTCGGAGTGGTTGCAGATGAAGTTCGCGTCGAAGTCATCGAGGAAGGCGAACGGGCCGAAGTCGAAGGTGATGCCGAGGATCGACATGTTGTCGGTGTTCATCACCCCGTGGCAGAAACCGTAGGCCTGCCACTTGGCGATCAGTTCGGCGTTGCGCTCGACGATTTCGCGGAACATCGCCAGATACGGCTCCGGCTGCTCCAGGCACCCTGGGAAGTGCATCGCCAGCACATGCTCGCCGAGCAGCTTCTGCTGCTCGGGACGCTTGGTGTAATAGAAATATTCGAAATGCCCGAAGCGAACGTGGCTCGGCGCCAGGCGCAGCACCATCGCGGCACGTTCCTGTTTTTCGCGCCACACCGGGGTGTCGGAGCCGATCACGCACGCGGCGCGTGAAGACGGGATGTTCAGCGCATACAGCGCTTCGGATGCGAGAAACTCGCGAATCGACGAACGCAGCACCGCGCGGCCATCACCCATGCGCGAGAACGGTGTCTGTCCGGCGCCCTTCAGGTGCAAGTCCCAGTGCTCGCCGGCCTCGTTATAGACCTCGCCCAGCAACAACCCGCGACCATCGCCCAGTTGCGGGGTGTAGCCGCCGAACTGATGTCCGGAATAGACCATCGCCCGCGGCTCGGCATCGGCCCACAACTTGTGGCCGCCGAACAGTTCAGCGAATTCCTGGGTGTCGGCCGTCGCCGGTTCCAGATCCAGCAGCGCCAACGCCGCAGGACTGGCGACGACCAGTCGCGGGTTGTCGATCGGTTCGGGCAGCACATGGGCCGAGAACGCGTCGCCCAGGCGGGCGAAGCGGTTGTCGAAGGTCAGTTCGTCGAGGGCTTTCAAGGGCCGGCTCCAGCAGAATGTCCGAGCATTCTGCTGGGAATGACCGGGTTAGTCGAGTTTGGCGGGCGGCGGCTCTTGCAGCGGTTTTTGCTCGCCGTTGACGGGCACGATGGTTTTGCTGTCGTCTTCGATCGGCACCAGTTTGTACTCCTGGCCGTGAAGGTTCTTCAGGTACACCTCCATCTGCCGGAACGAGATGTTGATGTGCTGTTTCTTGAACTCGCGGTTGATGAAGCGGTTGACCTCGTCGATCACCGGGTTGCGGTCACCGAGGTCGCGCACGTGCATGCGCAGCTCGTGGTCGAGGGTGCTCTCGCCGAAATTGAGGAAGTACACGTGCGGCTCGGGTTCTTTCAGCACGCGCGGGTTTTCCCGGGCGGCCTTGAGCAGCAGTTCCTTGACCAGATCCAGATCCGAACCGTAATCCACGCCCAGTTTCAGCGTGACCCGGGTGATGGTGTCGGTCAGCGACCAGTTGATCAGTTGACCGGTGATGAACGTTTTGTTCGGAACAATGATGTCCTTGCGGTCGAAGTCGGTGATGGTCGTGGCGCGGATGCGGATCTTGCTCACCGTGCCCGACAGGTTGCCGATGGTGATGGTGTCGCCGATCCGAACCGGGCGTTCGAACAGGATCATGATGCCGGAGATGAAGTTCGCGAAGATCTCCTGCATGCCGAAGCCGAGACCCACCGACAGCGCCGCCACCAGCCATTGCAACTTGTCCCAGCTCACACCGAGTGTCGACAGGGTCGAGACGAAACCGACCCCGGCGATCACGTAGGACAGCAACGTGGTCGTCGCGTAGGCGCTGCCCTGGGCCAGATTGAGTTTCGACAGCACGAACACTTCGAGCAGACCTGGCAGGTTGCGTGCCAGGGCGAAGGTGATGCCGATGATGATCAACGCGCCGAGCATGTCGCCGATGCTGATCGGCACCATGCTCATGTTGGCGCCGGTGCCGCTGGTGTATTCGTAGAGGGTGATGTTGTCGAGGTACGAGAACACCGAGATCAGGTCCGACCAGACCCAGTAAAGCGCCGCGATGAAGCCGCCGAGCAGTGCCAGACGGATCAGGCGCAGGGACTGTTCGTTGACCTTTTCGATGTCCAGGGTCGGTTCTTCGATCACCGCCTCGCCGTCGCCGGCCTCTTTCGCTGCCTGACGTTTGGCCAGGGCGCGTTGGTAGGCCAGACGTCGAGCCGCAACGGCCAGGCCACGAACGAAAGTGGCTTCGATCACCAGCCAGAACATCAGCAGGTACAGCGTGTTGATCAAGCGGTCGCTGAGTTTCAGCGCGGTGTAGTAGTAACCGAAGCACACCGCGACGAACAGGGCGATGGGCAGCAGCGTGAACATGATCCCCACGGCCTTGCGGAACAGCGAGGCGTTTTCGTGAGTCGGGCTGCTGATCAGCAGGCGACTGAGCAGCCATGCCATCAGGGCGTAGCAGGTCAGCACCACCGGCATGCCCAGCACGTCATCGGCCAGTGCCGCCGGTTGCAGCTCGGCAACCGCCACCACCGCCACGAGGGCCATGACCACCAGGCCGAGGCGACGCACCCAGCCCTGGAGGAATTCGACCTGCGGTTTCTCCCAGCGGAAGTGCAATTCGGCCACGCCACCCGGCGCAAGGATCCGGTAAGCGGTGTAGAACACCAGCCACGCCTGGCCCATTTGCAGCAGGGCGGCGCCCATGTTGGCGTTCTGACCCCGGGCGTCGATCTGCAGCGCCAGCCCGCACAGCGCCAGCCCCAGCGCCACCGGCATCGCCAGCAGGATGTTGATCAGGATCGCCTGCGGCGTGTGCCACTGGCTGTCGCGCTTGAAGTGGCCGATGTCCTGGTGAACCTTGTTCAGGCGTGCATACAGCTGCTTGCGACGCCACAGCAAGGCACCGATCAGCAGCGCCAGTGGCAGGAACAGCAACGGGCGCTGGGTCAGGCCGTCGGTCAGTTCACTGAGGCTCGACGCCATGGGCAGCGTGTCGATCTGGCGCTTGAGGCGTTCTGGCACACCGCGTATCCACTCGGCGTCCAGCGGCTTGTTGCTGGGAATCCAGAACATCTGTTCATCGAGGGTTGCGCGCAGGCTTTGCGCGGTGCTCAGCAGTTGCTTCTGGTTCAGTTGCAGGGTGATCGATTCGTTGAGGACCGCGCTCAGCTCGCGGTTCAGGCGCTCGAGCAGGTCGGCGCGAGTGTTGGCCAGCTCCAGCAGGCTCTTGCGCAGTTGTGGCGTGACCTGCTCCGGCGGCTGAGTGGACAGCAGGTTGTCGACGTAGGCCGCCGGGTTGCTCAGCAGTTCCCGTTGCTGGCTGACTTCGAACTGATACAGGCGAATATCGGCGATCTGGTCCGCCAGGTCACGGTCGACCTTGAGACGCGGCAGCGACTGTTTCTGTTTATAGAGAATCTTCGACAGCAGCAGGCTGCCCTTGAGCACGTTGATCTGTTCGTCGAGGGCCGAGTCGCTCTGGGTCACGCTGTCCAGTTGCTGCTTGGTCTGCAGGTTCTGCTGGGTGACTTCGTTGAGGCGGTCGGTGCTTTTGAGCAGGTAGTCCGAGAGTTTGAGGTTGGCCGCACTTTCGGTGGCCAGCAGGCTGCTGCCGCCGGCCTTTTGCGCTTCGATGGACTGCTGGGTGACGGTCTCCTGAGACTGGGCCAGGCGCTTCTGGTTGATCAGGGTTTGCAGTTCCTGAATCTCATGGTCCAGGCGATCGGATTTTTCCGTGAGCAGGTCATGCTGGCTGTTGCCCAGATCCTGCAACTGGTTGTTGCCGGCCAGTTCCTGGCGACGCAAAGGGATCAGTGCATTGAGCGCTGCCAGCTCGGCATTGAGCAGGTCGCGCTGCTCGGCGCTCAGGGTCTTGCCGCTGTCCTTGCCGGTCTTGAGGATGCTGTTGATCTGCTGGATGCGCGTCTGGCTGGTGGAAATTTCGGCCTGGGCACGCTCCGGGCGGGTCTGGGCAGTGATAATCAGACTGTTGGCGTCCGCCAGCGCTTTTTGCAGGTCGCTTTGCTGGGTCGAGCGCTCGGTGAGCATCTGTTCCAGCTGCTGGATGTTTTCCTTGGTAAAACGCTGCGCCACCGGCACCGCAGGGGTGGCTTTGAGTCGCGTCAGTTCACGTGTGTTCTCGATGGTCTGCTTCGGCGCGGTGGCCAGTTGTTGCTTGAGATCGACCAGTTTCTGCTCGTAGTCACGCTTGTTGTTGAGCTGGTTCAGCGTGTTTTGCAGGATCGTCTGCAGGGTCTTTTTATCGGCCTCGGGCAGTTTGCTGTCGGCGATCTTGTCCAGATTGGCCTGTACGGCGTCGCTGGACGGCGGTTCGGCGGCCTGCAGTGGGCCGACAGTGAGACTCAGGCCCAGCAGGGCCGCGACGAAAAAGGAGCGCAGGGTAGGCATAGAGACCGGTCAAGCAAGTGAGAGTGGACGCAGTTTAGAGGAAGAGCCCGGGGCCCGGGCGACTTCCTTCGGGGAATCTGACGCCCACTTTGGCGATCTTGTTCCCGTCCATGACCGCAACCGTCCAGTGGGTGTTGTTCCACTCCACCTGGTCGCCAACGATCGGCGCACCGCCGACTTTCTGGGCGATGAAGTGGCCCAGGGTCATGTCCGGATCGATGCCATCGGCCGACAGGCCGTAAAGGGCGGCAACCGCTTTGAGCTGGGCGTCTCCTTCGAGCACGAAGTCGCCGAAGAAGCGCAGATCGAGGCCGCGCTGCGGCGCCTGGCTGAAGAGCTTTCCGAGGGCCGGAAGGTTGTGTTCATGGCCGATAACACACAGCAAATCATCGACTTCCAGCACCGTACTACCCGACGGATGGAGCAGTTGCTGACCACGAAACAGGGCCGCGATACGCGTGCCTTCGGGCATTTTCAGCTCGCGCAGGGGCGAACCGATGCACCATTTCTCCGCACCGAGCTTGTAAACGAACAGCTCCCATTCGCTGGTGATGTGCACTTCCAGGGCCGAGCGGGAGATCGGCGCCGGCTCCGGCGGCACCGTCACCTTGAGCAGTCTGGCCACCCACGGCAGACTCGTGCCCTGCACCAGCAGCGACACCAGCACGATGAAGAACGCGAGGTTGAAGTACAGCTGCGCATTCGGCAGCCCGGCCATCAACGGGAACACCGCCAGAATGATCGGTACTGCGCCACGCAGGCCGACCCAGGAAATGAAGGCCTTCTCGCGACCATGGAAAGCCTTGAACGGCAGCAGCCCGACCACCACCGACAGCGGCCGCGCGAACAGAATCATCCACAGCGCCAGACCCAGAGCAGGCAAGGCGATCGGCAGCAGGTCATGCGGAGTGACCAGCAGCCCCAGCACCAGGAACATGCCGATCTGCGCCAGCCACGCCATGCCGTCGAGCATGTGCAGGATGCCGTGGCGACTGCGCACCGGACGGTTGCCGATCACCAGACCACACAAGTAGACGGCAAGGAAGCCGCTGCCGTGCAGGGCGTTGGTCAGGGCGAACACCACCAGACCGCCGGCGATTACCAGGATCGGATAAAGGCCGGTGGCGAGGTTGATCCGGTTGACCAGTTGCAGCATCAGCCAGCCGCCGCCGAGGCCGATCACGCCACCGATGCCGAACTCGCGGATCAGGTGGGTCAGCAGGCTCCAGTGCAGGCCGGTCTGGCCGCTGGCGAGCATGTCGATCAAGGTCACGGTGAGGAACACCGCCATCGGGTCGTTGCTGCCGGATTCGATTTCCAGGCTGGCGGTTACCCGTTCGTTCAGGCCCTTGCCGCCGAGCAGCGAGAACACCGCCGCGGCGTCCGTGGAGCCGACGATGGCGCCGATCAGCAGGCCTTGAATCAGGTTGAGGTCGAACAGCCAGGCGGCGGCCATGCCGGTGAGGCCGGTGGTGATAAGGACGCCCACCGTGGCCAGCGACAAGGCCGGCCACAGGGCCACGCGGAAACTGGACACCCGGGTGCGCAAGCCGCCGTCGAGCAGGATCACCGCCAGCGCGAGGTTGCCGACCAGATAGGCCGTCGGGTAGTTATCGAAAATGATGCCGCCACCATCGACCCCGGCAGTCATGCCGACTGCGAGGATGATTACCAGAATCGGGATGCCGAGACGCGACGAAAGGGAACTGACAAGAATGCTTGCACCTACCAGCAACGCGCCGATCAAGAACAGGCTGTTGATGGTCGTCGCATTCAAAGGCAGTACTCCAGAAGCGGAAAGACGGGCACAAACTGACCATGCAGTCTGCGTGCCAGCGATTCTAACCTGTTGAAATGTGATGCTGTCAAAAAGGTTTTTCAGCGGGGGATTCGGGATTTGGATTCGGCTTGCGATCGCTGCCCTCACCCTAGCCCTCTCCCTGTATGTACCGGAGACATGGTGAACACATGTTCGGAGACATGGTGGACGGTTTTTAGATCCTCTTACCTGCCGTAACAATCTGCAAGTTCAAGTCGATTCGGGCGATACGATGTCTACTCCAGTAGACATCGTGGATGCCATCCTCCGCTGTTTCCCTGATTGCTATCGACAGCCCGTGAAATGCTTTTCCGATTGAGTATTCACGGTTCCTCCAGTAAATCTCGCCCTTCACCTGGACCTTTCTGACCACATCTCCGTCGGCGTATTCCGGCGCCATTTGCTGCTCCTGATACTCCCGAGGGCTGCTGCTGTAGCGAGTCGCCGGCACCTGCATATCCAGCGCTTGATGAGGACGTTTCTGGTTGTAGACATCACGCCAGATATCAAATGCCTGTTGTGCGCTGTTGAGGTCCGTGAAGTGCCGACCTTGCAGCACTTCACTCTTCAGGCTGCGGTGGAAACGCTCCAGTTTTCCCTGGGTCTGCGGATGATAAGGCCGGGAGTGACCTACCTTGATGCCCTGACCCATCAGCCAGACTTCCAGCGCGGTATAAACCCCAGTCTGGTCACCCCAGGGCGAACCGTTGTCCATCGTTATGCGCAAAGGCAAGCCGTAACGCCGAAAGACCCGGATTAGATGCTCCTGGACGGTGTCGCGCTGCTCATTGGCGCACGCGGCGATACACATCGAAAACCGCGAGTGATCGTCCAGTATCGTCAATGGATGGCAACGCCCCTGACTCAGGCTGAAATGGCCCTTGAAGTCCATCTGCCAGAGATCGTTGGGCGCTTCATGCTCGAACCGGATAAACGGTTTGATCTCAGCAGCCTTTGGATCAACGCGCGAATGACGCTGTAAAACTGCATGCACAGTACTGACGGAAGGCATCGCTAAACCTTTGTCTTCCAGCACGCGTTTGAGCTTGCGAGCGCCCCAAGCCGCGTACTCCTGACTCACGGTCAGAATCTGCTTCTCCACCTCGTCAGCACAACGTTTGGGGGACGTCTTCGGTCGTCGTGACTGATTGTTCAGCCCCTCGGCCCCTGATTTTTCAAACCTGCTGAGCCATTTGTAGGCAGTGCTTGGGCTGATGTTGAATCGACGGCAAAGCTGCCGAACATTGGCCCCTTCTTGCCGAGCCAAAAGCACGAATTCTGTACGTAGCTGCACGGTAGACACCTCTTCCCAAGACACAGGCCATCTCCTTCGCGATGAGCAATGTGTCTATTTAAAAGTGTCCACCATGTCTCCGAACACCTGTCCACCATGTCTCCGGTACATACACTCCCGGAGGGAGAGGGGACTGACCGAGTGGCTCTCTCGAGTTACATCGACCTGAAATAGCGAGTCGAACTCAGGTCTTGAAACGCACGAAGATCTGCTCCCTTTCCCCCTCGCCACCTTTAGGGGGAGAGGGCTGGGGTGAGGGGGTAGCTTTTGATCTTGATCTCAAAATTACAGGCTGAACCGCCCAACCATATTGTTCAGATCCAGCGCCAGGCGCGACAGCTCGTTGCTCGCCGCACTGGTCTGATTCGCGCCGGTCGCCGATTGCACCGACAGATCGCGGATGTTCACCAGGTTGCGGTCCACTTCCCGCGCCACCTGTGCCTGCTCTTCGGCGGCGCTGGCGATCACCAGGTTGCGCTCGTTGATCTCGACGATGGCGGTGTTGATGGTGTCCAGCGACAGACCGGCGCCACGGGCGATGTTCAATGTCGACTCGGCACGCTCGGTGCTGTTGCGCATCGAGTCCACGGCGTGTTCGGTGCCGCTCTGAATGCTGCCGATCATGCGTTCGATTTCGCTGGTCGACTGCTGGGTGCGGTGCGCCAAGGCACGGACTTCGTCGGCCACCACGGCAAAACCACGGCCGGCTTCACCGGCGCGGGCCGCTTCAATTGCAGCGTTGAGGGCCAGCAGGTTGGTCTGGTCAGCCAGGCCGCGAATCACGTCCAGCACTTTGCCGATGTCGCGGGATTCGTTGGCCAGATCGCCGATCAGGGTCGCGGTGCTCTGCACGTCGGCGCTCATGCGTTCGATGGCGCTGACGGTTTCCTGCACCAGATCGCGACCGTCGCCGGCGGAGGTGGTGGCGTTCTTCGAGGCTTCCGAGGTGCTGACTGCGTTACGCGCAACTTCTTCCACGGCGCTGGTCATCTCGTTGACCGCGGTGGCGGCCTGTTCGATTTCGTTGTTCTGCTGGGTCAGGCCACGGGCGCTCTCGTCGGTGACGCTGTTCAGCTCTTCAGCGGCGGAGGCCAGTTGGGTGGCCGAGCCGGAAATCCGCTGCAGAGTGTCGCGCAGCTTCGATTGCATCTTGGCCATGGCCGCCAGCAGGCGACCGGCTTCGTCGGTGCCGTCGACGTGGATCGGCTGGGTCAGGTTGCCTTCGGCGATGGTTTCCGCCGCGTCCAGTGCCTTGGCGATCGGCTTGGTGATGCTGGCGGTCAGCAACCAGGCGAACAGGAAGGTCAGGCCGGTGGCGATCACCAGCAGGGTTACCACCAGATTGAAGGCCGAGGAATACTGGTCGGCGGCCTGCTGGTTGGTTTCGCTGATCTGCTGGCCGTTGATCTGCATCAAGCGGTTGAGCACGGTGTTCATCGCTTCGGAGTTGTCGAGCAACTGGGTGTTCAGCAGGTTGCGCAGCTCATCGAACTGATTGTTGCGCGACAGGGTTTTCATCCGGTCTTCGATCTGGCGGTACTGGCCCAGCAACTGCACGTATTGGTCGTAGGCCGCACGCTCTTCGGGGCTGCCGATCAGCGGCTCGTAATCGGTCTGAGCCTTGCGGATCTGCTGGTTGCGCATCTCCAGCAGCTCGATGGTTTTCTGCTGGACGTCCGGCTCGCGGTTCACCAGCAAACGGTACGACAGCACCCGCAGACGCAAGGTCAGCTGGGTGAATTCGTCAAGGTTTTTGATGCTTGGCACGCTGCTGGAGGAAATGTCCTCGGCGGCGCCGCGGATTTTGCTCATCTGGTTCAGGGCGAACACGCCGAGAATCAGCATCAGGCCGCCGATCAGGGCGAAGCCGGTGAACGCCCGGGGGGCGATATTCATATTGCGAAGGGACATGGGGGCGTATACCAGGAAGGGCCGCATCCATGCGGGCTGAGACTGCTGTTGGATGACTTATCGGTCATACGACTAAAGTCTTGAGGCGGTGCGCGTATTTGTCGCATGAGGGGGCGGGCGACGAAGTGCAGGAACCAGATCGGCAGATCACAGTCTCTAAGACTCGCGAGAACGGTCGAGCCGCCAGGAAAATCAAGGCCTTGCGCCGGTTTAACCCTGGCGTCAACGACGACTTTTCTTTATCGTACGCGCCCTTTGAAAAAGCCCTGGAAGATCAAAATGTTGGAAGCATCCCTCAGCCAATTGGAACAGCTCGTCAGCGACCTGGTGCAACAGAACCAGACCCTGTCGGAAACCAACCAGACCCTGTCCATGGAACTGGCCCAGGCCAAGGATGAAAACGAAAGCCTGCAACTGAGCCTGATGGAACAGGAAGAAAAGCACGGCGCCACTGCCGCGCGCATCCAGGCCCTGGTTGATCGCGTCAACACAGGTCCTGTCAGCGCATGAACCACGGTACAGCAGGGGTAAAAGTCATCTCCATCATGGGGGAGGACTATTCGATCAAGGCACCGGCCGGGGAAGAACAGACCCTGCTGGACGCCGCATTGATGCTCAAGGCCGCACTGGCCGACACCAAGAAGAAATACCCGACGCTGATCGGCGACCGCCTGCTGGTGCTGGCGGCGATGAATCTGTGCTCCCAGCAGATTGAAATGAAGAAGCAGCATCAGGAAGAACTCGAGCGTTACCAAGAGCAAGTCAGCGCCACGGTCGAGACCATCGCCAAGACCATCAATCAGGGTTGATGGGTTGCGCACAACCAAAGAATAAGATTGTCGATTGCGCTGTATACAATCGGCACGGCTGTTGCAGTGTTTCAGCCTCTTATTCTTTGGGGGTGCTCCATGCAGTTCTGGCGTCGCAGTATTCAATGGCAGTTGATCCTCGGCATGGGCACCGCCCTGCTGGTCAGCATTCTGATCGTGGTTGGCATTTATACCCTGGTGGTCAACCGCCTCGCCCAGAGCTATCTGGTCGAACAGGCCCTGCCGTCGAGCATCGAAGCGACGCGCAACGACATCGAACGAATCCTCGTTCAACCCCTGACCGCCGCCAAAGACATCGCCAGCAACACCATGGTCCGCGACTGGCTGGCCAATGGTGAGGACTCCACCAAAACGGCGGGCTTCGCGCAGTATCTGGAAGGCATCCGCGCCGAACACAAGGCGTTTACCGCGCTGATCATCGGCACCGAATCCAATCACTACATCACCGAAAAAGGCCTGGATCGGACCCTCAGTCGCGACAAACCGGCCGATGCGTGGTTCTACTCTTTCCTCGACAGCAATCAGCCACGAACCCTGAACATCGACAACGACGGGGCTACCGGAGAGCTGGCGCTGTTCATTGATTTGAAGGTGGAGCAGGCCGGCAAAGTGGTCGGCGTGGCGGGTCTTGGATTGAGCATGAAAGAGCTGTCCGAGCTGATTCACAACTTCAGCTTCGGCGAGCGAGGGAAGGTCTATCTTGTGCGTTCCGACGGATTGATCCAGGTCCATCCCGAGGCGCAGTTCAGCGGTAAGCGCACCCTCACGGAGCAGATTGGCGCCAGCGCTGCACAAGCGGTCTTGGGCCATAAGGTGGCGACCAACAGTAGCTTCCAGCGCGACGGCGAAGACTTCCTCGCCTTCAGCCTGCCTTTGCGCGACCTCGGCTGGACCCTGGTGGCCGAAGTGCCACAGTCGCAGATCTACGCCGAAGCTCGCCGGGCGATGTGGATGAGCAGCGGCATTGGTCTGGCGGTGGCGCTGGTTTGCCTGGCGCTGGTGATCTGGCTGGCCCAAGGGTTGGTAAGGCCGATTCGTCAGGTAACAGCTGCACTGGTAGCAATCGGTAGCGGTGGTGGAGATTTGACTCACCGGTTAGATTCCAGCCGCGCCGATGAACTGGGCGACCTCGCTCGGGGCTTCAACCGTTTCCTCGACAGCCAGCGCGGGATGATCGGCGAAGTGCTGACCACCAGCGAGCGACTGCGCGTTGCCGTCGGTCAGGTGGCCAGGGTTGTGGATAACACCGCCGAACGCTCCGGCCGGCAGCAGGAAATGACCGACATGGTTGCCACCGCCGTCCACGAAATGGGTCTGACCGTGCAGGAAATCGCCCAGAACGCCGGCAATGCCGCGCTCGCCTCGCAAACTGCGCGCGATGAAGCGATGCAGGCGCGGGAAGTGGTTGGCGGCTCGATTCGCCATATAGAAAGCATGTCCGATGAAATCGGCGTCGCGGCGGGAGCAGTGGGTGAATTGGCGCATCAAGTGGCGTCGATCGATCAGGTGCTGGCGGTGATTCGCGGGGTGTCGGAGCAGACCAACCTGCTGGCGTTAAACGCTGCCATCGAGGCTGCTCGAGCCGGCGATATGGGGCGTGGTTTTGCGGTGGTGGCCGATGAAGTGCGCACCTTGGCGCGCCGCACCCAGGCTTCAACCGACGAGATCCAGCAGATGATCGGCAGCCTCAAGCAGGGCGCGGAGAATGCGGTGTCTTCGATGCGCACCGGGCAGGCCGCGACGGGGACTGGGGTTGAGTCGAGCCAGCGTACCGGGGCCTCTTTGACTGCGATTACCGGGCAGGTCGAGCGCATCAGTGACATGAACCACCAGGTGGCGACGGCGACCGAGGAGCAGTCGGCGGTGACCGAGGAGATCAACCGCAACGTGCAGGGGATTTCCGATCTGGCCCGGGCGACGGCGGGGGAGGTTCGGGCGTGTCGTGAGGATTGTCAGATGTTGCAGCGGTTGGCGGATGACCTGGCGCGGCAGATGGGTGGGTTCAAGTTGAGTTGAGTGCTGGATCTGAAAAGCCCCTCACCCTAGCCCTCTCCCGGAGGGAGAGGGGACGGATAGGGGGATATTGAAGAGGTTCACCGACTTGAAATATCGGTTTTGAATCCATAATCGACTCGGTCGTTCAGGTCGATGTACCTCGCAAAACTATGCGGTCGGCTCCCTCTCCCTCCGGGCGGTCCGACGTTTCGGGAGGGCTGGGGTGAGGGCCGGCTTTAGAGCCACGCATCCTGCATCGCCAGACACGTATCATCCCGCGCCTCCAGCAACGTCAGCTCATGCTGGCAACCCGGCACTTCCCAGGTCAGGAAATACCGCGCCGCCTGCAACTTGCCCTTATAGAAGTCGACATCCGCCGCATTCCCCTTGGCCAAGCCTTCCTGGGCCCGAATTGCCTGCTCCAGCCAGCGCCAGCCAATCACCGCATGCCCGAACACTTTCAGGTACAGCGCCGAATTCGCCAGACTGCTGTTGACCTTGCCCTGTGCCAGATCGGTCAGCAGACCGATGGTCACGCTCTGCAGGCGTGCCACCAGTTTCTCCAGCGGCTCACGCAATGCGGTCAACGATGCGTACGCCACCGCGCGTTCGCTCGTGTCGGCGATCAGGCGAATCAGCTGCTTGAGCCCAGCGCCACCGTTCTGCGCCAGTTTGCGTCCCAGCAAGTCCAGCGACTGAATGCCGTGAGTGCCTTCGTGGATCGGGTTCAGGCGATTGTCGCGGTAGTACTGCTCCACCGGGTACTCGCGGGTGTAACCGTGGCCGCCGAGAATCTGGATCGCCAGTTCGTTGGCCTTCAGGCAGAACTCCGACGGCCAGGATTTGACGATCGGGGTCAGCAAGTCCAGCAGTTCGTGGGCCTGTTTGCGCTCCGCTTCGGACTCAAGCGTGGTGGTGTCATCGAACAGTCGCGCCGCATACAGACCGAGATCGAACGCCCCTTCAACGTAGGACTTCTGCGTCAGCAGCATGCGTCTGACATCCGCGTGCTGGATGATCGCCACCGGTGCCGTCGTCGGGTCCTTGCTGTCCGGCACCCGGCCCTGTGGACGCTCGCGAGCGTACTCCAGCGAGTACAGGTAACCGGCGTAACCGAGCATCACCGCGCCCATGCCGACGCCAATCCGCGCCTCATTCATCATCTGGAACATGTAGCTCAAACCGTGGTGCGGCTTGCCCACCAGATAGCCGATGCACTCGCCGTTATCGCCGAAGTTCAGCGCTGTGGACGTCGTCCCGCGCCAGCCCATCTTGTGGAACAGCCCGGCCAGCAGCACGTCGTTGCGCTTGCCGAGACTGCCGTCATCGTTGACCAGGAACTTGGGCACGATGAACAGCGAAATGCCCTTCACCCCGGCCGGCGCATCGGGCAGTTTGGCCAGCACCATGTGCACGATGTTTTCCGAGAGCGGGTGATCGCCGCCGGAAATGAAGATCTTGTTGCCCTTGAGGCGATAAGTGCCGTCGGACGCTGGTTCTGCGCGTGTACGAATATCCGACAGCGACGAACCGGCATGAGGTTCGGTCAGGGCCATGGTGCCGAAGAAGCGGCCGTCGATCATCGGTTGCAGGAAGCGCTGTTTCTGCTCTTCGGTGCCGAAGCTTTCGATCAGATTGGCCGCACCCATGGTCAGGAACGGATACGACGTCGAAGCCGCGTTCGCCGACTGGAAGTGGGCGAAGCAGGCCTGGGACAACAGCGTAGGAAGTTGCATGCCGCCGGCGTCGAAACTGCGTGCAGCGTTGAGGAATCCGGCTTCGAGGAAGGCATCCACCGCCGGTTTCACCTCGGGAATCAGAATTGCCTGACCGTTCTCGTAGCGCGGCTCGTTCTCGTCGCCCTTGCGGTTGTGCGGCGCGAAGTACTTCTCGGCGATGTTGCGCGCCGTGCCGATGGCGGCATCGAAGGTTTCGCGGTTGTGCTCGGCAAACCGCTCGCGCCGGGTCAGGCCCTCGGCATCGAGGACTTCGTACAGCTCGAAAGCCAGATTGCGGGAACTGAGCAACGTCTCGGACATGGCGGCCTACCTTTTTTTGGAATGGGCCGAGTCTAGGCGTGCGAATAAAGGCTGAACAGGAAGATTGATAACGGTGATGGAGAGGCCAAAAAAATGGGCGCTGGTGAGGGCGCCCATTTTCAGGTGGCTGGCAGAGTCGCTGATTAACCGATGGTCATCAGGCTGGCGTTACCACCCGCCGCTGCGGTGTTGACGCTCAACGCGCGCTCGATCACCAGGCGCTCCAGCGCAATGTTGGTTTCGCCCTGGGACAGGCCCTGAACCCCGACAATGGCGCCGGCACGCTTGGCGATCTGCTGGCAGACCGCACGCAACTGGTCGGAATGGCCGTGATGCAGAACCGCATCGAACACCACGTCGTCCTTGTTCCAGTCGGAAACCAGTTTGATCCGCGCCTGAATTTCCTTCGGCAGGCGTGCGAACAATGCCTTGCTGGTGTCGGATTCCGGCCAGACTGCCGAACCGCCTACCGCCAGTACTGCAGCGAGTTGGGGCAGCAGATCACCTTCGATGTCCGCCAGGCACAGCACGTGCTCGCGCGGCAGGATCGCGTAGCTGTTCTTCTCGCCGGTCGGGCCGGCCAGTACGCGGGTGATACCGCTTTGCGACTGCGCTGCGTACTGCACGCACAGGGTGCTCAGGTCGGCGAACTTGTTGCTGTCGGCCCATGCTTTCAGGGCGGTCAGCGGTTTGCTCATGGCGTCGCGCAGACGAACGTCCGGTGCTGCGGCAGCATCACCGCGAGCGAAGGATTGTTCGATGGCATCGGCAGGACGCGTCGACAGCAGACGGTACAGGTACAGCGGGCCACCGGCCTTCGGACCGGTACCCGACAGGCCTTCGCCACCAAACGGCTGGACGCCGACCACCGCGCCGACGATGTTGCGGTTGACGTAGACGTTACCGGCGTTGACGTTGTCGATCACCTTGGCGATGGTCTCGTCGATGCGGGTGTGCACACCGAGGGTCAGGCCATAACCGGAGGCGTTGATCTGGGCGATCAACTGGTCGATCTCTTTACGCTTGTAGCGCACCACGTGCAGCACCGGGCCGAAGATCTCGCGTTGCAGTTCGTCGAAGCTTTCCAGTTCGATCAGGGTCGGCATGACGAAGGTGCCGCGTTTGATTTCCTCGGCATCGGCAATGGCCACCTGGTACACGCTGCGACCTTTGTCGCGCATGCCCTGGATGTGCTTCTCGATACCGGCCTTGGCTTCGGCGTCGATCACCGGGCCAATGTCTACGGACAGACGCTCCGGGTTGCCGAGGCGGCTTTCAGCCATCGCGCCTTTGAGCATTTCGATGACGCGATCAGCGGAGTCTTCCTGCAAGCATAGGACGCGCAAGGCCGAGCAACGCTGACCGGCGCTGTCGAAGGCCGACGACACCACGTCAATCACTACTTGTTCGGTCAGGGCCGAAGAGTCGACGATCATCGCGTTCTGGCCACCGGTTTCGGCGATCAGCGGAATCGGACGGCCCTGGTTGTCGAGGCGACCAGCAATGTTGCGTTGCAACAGGCGGGCTACTTCGGTGGAACCGGTGAACATCACGCCTTTGACGCGCTCGTCACCCACCAGGCCGGCGCCGACGGTTTCACCGCGACCCGGCAGTAGTTGCAGCACGCCTTCCGGAATCCCGGCTTCGAGCAACAGACGCACGGCTTGTGCGGCGACCAGCGGAGTCTGTTCGGCCGGTTTGGCCAGTACCGGGTTACCGGCGGCCAGTGCGGCGGCGACTTGACCGCTGAAGATGGCCAGCGGGAAGTTCCACGGGCTGATGCACACCACCGGACCCAGTGGGCGGTGGGCGTCGTTGCTGAAATCGTTGCGCGCCTGCACCGCGTAGTAACGCAGGAAGTCGACGGCTTCGCGGACTTCGGCGATGGCGTTGGCGAAGGTCTTGCCGGCTTCGCGAGCCAGCAGGCCCATCAGCGGCTGGATCTCGCCTTCCATCAGGTCAGCGGCGCGTTCCAGAATCGCCGCACGTTCGGCGGGTGGGGTGGCCTGCCAGATCGGTGCGGCGTTCAGGGCGCATTGAATGGCGTTGTCGACGTCTTCGACCGTGGCTTCCTGCACATGGCCGACCACGTCACGCAGATCGGACGGGTTCAGCACCGGTGCCGGCGCTTCGTTGCTGGAGGCGCAACCGAGCATCGGCGCGGCTTTCCAGTTGTTGTGCGCGGTGGCCAGCAGGGCGCAGGACAGCGACGCCAGACGATGTTCGTTGGCCATGTCGATGCCGGCAGAGTTGGCGCGCTCGGAGCCATACAGGTCACGCGGCAGCGGGATGCGCGGGTGCGGCAGGCCGAAGCCACCTTCCACGGTTGCCATCTGCTCGATCTGTGCCACCGGATCGGCCACCAGCTCCTGAATCGAAATCGACTGGTCGGCGATACGGTTGACGAACGAGGTGTTGGCGCCGTTTTCCAGCAGACGACGTACGAGATACGCCAGCAGGGTCTCGTGGGTGCCGACCGGAGCGTACACGCGGCACGGACGGTTCAGCTTGCCTTCGGAAACCTTGCCTACAACCTGCTCGTACAAGGGTTCGCCCATGCCGTGCAGGCACTGGAATTCGTACTGGCCCGGGTAATAGTTCTGACCGGCAATGTGATAAATCGCCGACAGGGTGTGGGCGTTGTGCGTGGCGAACTGCGGGTAGATGACTTCCGGTACCGACAGCAGTTTGCGGGCGCAGGCGATGTAGGAAACGTCGGTGTACACCTTGCGGGTGTAGACCGGATAGCCTTCCAGACCTTCGACCTGGGCGCGCTTGATTTCGCTGTCCCAGTACGCGCCTTTCACCAAGCGGATCATCAGGCGATGACGGCTGCGGCGCGCCAGGTCGATCACGTAGTCGATCACGTACGGGCAACGCTTCTGGTAGGCCTGGATCACGAAACCGATACCGTTCCAGCCAGTCAGTTGCGGCTCGAAGCACAGGCGCTCGAGCAGATCCAGCGACAGCTCCAGGCGGTCGGCTTCTTCGGCGTCGATGTTCAGGCCGATGTCGTATTGCTTGGCCAGCAGGGTCAGCGACAGCAGGCGCGGGTACAGCTCGTCCATCACGCGCTCGTACTGGGCGCGGCTGTAACGCGGGTGCAGGGCTGACAGCTTGATCGAGATGCCCGGGCCTTCATAAATCCCACGGCCATGGGACGCTTTACCGATCGAGTGAATGGCTTGTTCGTACGAGGCCAGGTACTTCTGGGCGTCGTGTTCGGTCAGCGCCGCTTCACCGAGCATGTCGTAGGAATAGCGGAAGCCCTTGGCTTCGAACTTGCTCGCATTGGCCAAGGCCTCGGCGATGGTTTCGCCGGTCACGAACTGCTCGCCCATCAGGCGCATGGCCATGTCGACGCCCTTGCGGATCATCGGTTCGCCGCTCTTGCCGATGATGCGGCTCAGGGACGAAGTCAGGCCGGCTTCGTTGTGGGTCGACACCAGTTTGCCGGTCAGCAGCAGGCCCCAGGTCGCGGCGTTGACGAACAGCGACGGGCTGTTGCCCAGGTGTGGCTGCCAGTTGCCGGTGCTGATCTTGTCGCGGATCAGCGCATCGCGAGTGCCTTTGTCCGGGATACGCAGCAGCGCTTCGGCCAGGCACATCAGCGCCACGCCTTCCTGGGACGACAGGGAAAATTCCTGCAATAGACCCTGAACAATGCCTGCACGACCGCCGGCACTCTTCTGGTTACGCAGTTTTTCCGCGATGGTCGCGGCGAGTTTGTTGGTGGCTTCGGCCATCGGTGCCGGCAGGCGAGCCTGCTCGATCAGCATCGGCACCACTTCCGGCTCAGGGCGACGGTAAGCGGCAGTGATCGAAGCGCGCAGCACCGATTGCGGCAGGATGCTTTCGGCGAATTCGAGGAAGCATTGGTGAGCGTGATCGGTGTGGACTTCGCCCGCGTCGTCGGCGTCCTTGGCGGTCAAACCGTTCAGCTCGGTCAGGGTTGCACCACCCTCGAGTTTTTCCAGGTAATTGAAAATTGCCTGCTTGATCAGCCAGTGCGGTGTGCGATCAATCGAGGTTGCGGCGGCCTTCAGGCGCTCGCGGGTCGGGTCGTCAAGTTTGACCCCAAGGGTGGTGGTAGCCATATTTTTATCCTCATAGGTGCCGCAGTTGCGCGACAACAGCTGGCGGCAAGATTAGCTGCGAGCCGAAAGAGGTGCAACCGGGTGCAACCCTTTTTTTGTCGGAATATTCGGCAGCTTGTCAGGAATAAATTTCAGCTTTTCGATGGCCGCTCTAGATCGGTGCTTTCAAGGCAGATGAACGGGTGTTAATGCACCGGAGTCGCGCAAAATCGGCAGTTTTCGGTGGAAAATCCGACGCAGGTGCAACTAATTCCCAAGAAACTGGTTGCACCTCTTTTGCTTTGTTGCATAGGATTCGCGCCCAAGGTGCAACCGGGAAAACCGGTTTACCGGCCAATGGCTTTCCTGGGGAAACATTGGTCATAAATGCGCGGCCGTGCGAATCGTCTGTCAGACGTCAGTCTGTAAACGGTGCAACTGCCGCCGCTACATAAAAACAAAGCCAGGGCACGTACGTAATGAGCGCAAGCAATCCAACCCTGATCACGTTCGTGATCTACATCGCAGCAATGGTGCTGATCGGCTTCATGGCCTATCGCTCCACCAACAACCTTTCCGACTATATTCTGGGCGGCCGCAGCCTGGGCAGCGTGGTGACCGCATTGTCCGCCGGCGCTTCCGACATGAGCGGCTGGCTGCTGATGGGCCTGCCGGGCGCCATCTACATGTCCGGTCTGTCCGAAAGCTGGATCGCCATCGGCCTGATCGTCGGTGCTTACCTGAACTGGCTGTTCGTCGCCGGCCGTCTGCGTGTTCAAACCGAGCACAACGGCGATGCGCTGACCCTGCCGGACTACTTCTCCAGCCGTTTCGAAGACAAAAGCGGTCTGCTGCGTATCATTTCGGCAGTCGTGATTCTGGTGTTCTTCACCATCTACTGCGCTTCCGGCATCGTGGCCGGCGCCCGTCTGTTCGAAAGCACCTTCGGCATGTCCTACGAGACCGCGCTGTGGGCCGGTGCTGCGGCGACGATTGCCTACACCTTCGTCGGCGGTTTCCTCGCGGTGAGCTGGACCGATACTGTACAAGCCACCCTGATGATCTTCGCCCTGCTGCTGACGCCGATCATCGTGCTGCTGGCCACCGGCGGTGTGGACACCACGTTCCTGGCCATCGAAGCACAGGACCCAAGCAACTTCGACATGCTCAAGGGCACCACCTTCATCGGCATCATTTCGCTGATGGGCTGGGGACTGGGCTACTTCGGCCAGCCGCACATCCTGGCGCGCTTCATGGCCGCTGATTCGGTGAAGTCGATCGCCAACGCCCGTCGCATCTCCATGACCTGGATGATCCTGTGCCTGGGTGGCACCGTGGCCGTGGGCTTCTTCGGTATCGCCTACTTCTCGGCGCACCCGGAAGTCGCGGGTCCAGTGACCGAGAACCACGAGCGTGTGTTCATCGAACTGGCGAAAATCCTGTTCAACCCGTGGATTGCAGGCGTGCTGTTGTCGGCGATTCTCGCGGCGGTTATGAGCACCCTGAGCTGCCAGTTGCTGGTGTGCTCGAGCGCCCTGACCGAAGACTTCTACAAGGCTTTCCTGCGCAAGAGCGCTTCTCAGGTTGAGCTGGTGTGGGTCGGTCGTGCCATGGTGCTGTTGGTTGCGCTGGTCGCCATTGCTCTGGCCGCCAACCCGGACAACCGTGTACTGGGTCTGGTGTCCTACGCTTGGGCCGGTTTCGGTGCAGCCTTCGGTCCTGTGGTGCTGATCTCGGTGATCTGGAAGAAAATGACCCGTGACGGCGCACTGGCCGGCATCCTGGTCGGCGCGATCACCGTGATCGTGTGGAAGCATTTCGAGCTGCTGGGTCTGTACGAAATCATCCCGGGCTTCATCTTCGCCAGCCTGGCGATCTACTTCGTCAGCCTGATGGGCCAGCCGAGCGCCGGCATGGTTCAGCGCTTTGAAGCGGCCGAGAAGGATTTCCATCTGAACAAGTGATGGGAATGAGCTGAGGCTCACAAGAAAACGGCCCGTTTCCTACCCGGAAGCGGGCCTTTTTTGTGCCTGCGATTTTTTTTTGAAAGGAAAGTCTGTAGTCGAATGCTTTGATTCTTGAAGGGGAGATCGAAGTTTCAAGTAGGGGAAATCTGATTTTTCAGTCACCCGTCCTGCACCCCTTGCCCCTCATGCAGAATCGCCCGCCCTCATTCTGCAGAGAGACATCGGATGTTCGCGCCTGCCAATCAACCGCGTTTCACGTTGACCGTCGAAGGCGCCCAGTTTGATCTCAAAGTCCTTGAGTTCACGGGCAAGGAAGCCATCAGCCAACCCTTTCGCTTCGACCTGGAACTGGTCAGCGAGCGGCCGGATCTGGATCTGGAGAGCCTGCTGCACTGTCAGGCGTTTCTGAGTTTTGATGAAGAGGGTTCCGGTATTCACGGTCAGATCTATCGGGTCGGGCAGGGGGATTCCGGCAAGCGTCTGACTCGCTATCACGTCAGTCTTGTTCCGCGCCTGGCTTATCTTGGCCACCGGATCAATCAGCGCATCTTCCAGCATCAAAGCGTGCCGCAGATCGTGACGCGGATCCTCAAGGATCACGCGATCCTGCGCGATGCCTTCGAATTTCGCCTCGGCAGCGATTACCCGCCGCGTGAGTATTGCGTGCAGTACGCCGAGAGCGATCTGGCGTTTATCCAGCGTCTGTGTGCCGAAGTCGGCATTCATTTCCATTTTCAGCACAGTCCGGACGGGCATCTGTTGGTGTTCGGCGACGATCAAACGGTGTTCCCGCGTCTGGCCGAGCCGACGCTGTACCTGCCGGGCAGCGGCATGGCTGCGGCGGCACCGGCGATCAAGCGTTTCACCGTACGCGTTGAAACCCGCACCAGCGTGGTCACCCGACGAGATTACGACTTCACCAAACCCCGGCTGGCGCTGCAAGGTCGCGCCGAAAGCGAACAGCGTCCGGTGCTGGAGGATTACCACTTTCCCGGCCAGTTCACCGAGCGCGAAACCGGCAAGCAACTGGCCCGACGCACGCTTGAGCGCCATGTCGCCGACTACCGTCAGGCCGAGGGGCGCAGCGATCAATCTGCCTTGGTCAGTGGACATTTCCTGCAACTGACCAAGCATCCGCGCCAGGATTTGAATGACCTCTGGCTGCTGACCTCGCTCGAACACCATGGCCGACAGCCGCAAGTGCTGGAGGAATCGGTGACCAGCGAAGGTGATGAATTCCAGGGTTACCGTAATACCTTTCTCGCCACGCCGTGGGACGTGTTCTTTCGCCCGCCGATGGGCCCGGAAAAACCACGGATGCTCGGCTATCAACCGGCCGTGGTCACCGGCCCGAAAGACAGTGAAATCCATTGCGACGAGTACGGCCGGGTCAAGGTGCAACTGGCCTGGGATCGCGACGGTGAACTCAACGAGCATTCCAGTTGCTGGCTGCGGGTTGCCAGCGGTTGGGCTCATGACCGTTATGGCAGCGTGCTGATTCCCCGGGTCGGCATGGAAGTGCTGGTGGGGTTCATCGATTCGGATGCCGACAAACCGCTGGTCATGGGTTGCCTGCCGAACGCCGCCACGCCGGTGCCGCTTGATCTGCCGGCCGACAAGACCCGCAGTATTTTCCGCAGCCAGAGCAGTCCCGGCGGTGGGGGCTACAACGAATTGCGCATCGAGGATCGCCAGGGGGCCGAGGAAATCTACCTGCGGGCCCAGCGAAACTGGACGCAGCATGTGCTGAATGATCAGCAGGTGCAGGTGGATAACCAGCGCAGCGTCGTTGTCACGGGCCTTGCCAGGCATGAACTGAAGGCCGATGAGCAGCACATCACCCACGGCCAGCGCCAGACTGAAGTGAAGCAGGACGACCACCTCACGGTGACCGGCGACCGGCACATTCGCGTGAGCAATCAGGCGATCAACGCCAGTGCTCAATTTCACGTCAGCGCCGGCCAGCAGGTGGTGATCGACGGCGGGGCGAGCGCAACGATTCAGGCGGGCGGGCAGTGGATCAACATCGGCCCCGGCGGGATCTTCAGCAGCGTGCCGATTGTGGTGGGTGGTGCGCCGATGGCGGCGATGAGCGCAGCGCCGACAGTGCCGGGGTTGCCGGAAACACTGGTGGCGGCACCGGCTGCGATTCTGACTGCCGCGCAAATCATGAGCCTTAAAGGAGACGCGCCGTTCTGCGAAGAATGCGAGCGCTGCAAGGACGGTGTCTGTGCAGCCTGATCAATGGTTGAAGGATGAGCCGCTGAAACCGTCGGAGCAGTTGTTTGCGATTTTCAGCAGCGCCAGTGCGGTAGAACCGCTGAAAGCCTGGCCTTCGAATGCACAGATGCCGAAGCCGATCTGGGCGGAAACGATCTACGCCGAGTGGGATGCGGTGATGCCCTACGTGGGAATCGTCGACGCTGACAGTCAGTTTCTGGATTGGGTGGCGACCACGGAGTCTCGCGACTGGGGTTGGCTGGCGGTTTCTTCGGCGGGGCTTGAGGCGGTGGTCGAGCACTTTCGCAGTTTGACTCAGGTGCTGATGCCGGACGGAAAAGCGGTGTTCTTCCGGTTCTGGGATGGGCGGTTTTTGTTGCCGATCCTTGAGTCGTCCGAGGTGGATGCCGGGCAATTGCTGCCGGTTCTCACGCGAGGCTTGATCAACGGTCAGGCCGTCGAGATCGGGGGTAGGGCGCAGGTCTCGGGTCGAGAGTTTCCCTGGTGGTCGGTGCCGGAAAAACAGCTGGCGCAATTCGGCGGTGATGCCCGGATCAACAACACCTTGCAGTGGTTGAGCGAGGAGCAGCCGGCGTTGTTCGAGGCGTTTCCCGCCGACGTTTTGCGTTGCAAGGTTGTCAGGTTTTTTGCGGTTTCGGCGTCGGACGAGTCGTCGGCTTCGGCTTTGCTGGACTACTTGCGGGACGAGTCAGAGTGAAATTTCCGGGCAAATGCTTCGGACGTTTCCTGCGAGTTGCGGCGGTTTGCGTGAACTGGTGGGCGCGGTGGTGCGGGGATAGTCTTTGGTTGTCACCGCAAAATCGGTGACAGGGCGTGGAAGCCCTTTTATCGTTAGGCGCGTCAAGCTGCACCAGTCAGACGTTTTTGTCGTTTGAGTTTTTGGTGGCTGTGCGCGGGGCGCTTTCGAGTGCGCCGGGTGCCTAACGTCCCGGTCTTCCACACCTGCGTACAGCCGCCACCTAATGCGTGGAAGTGAGAGTTGGCGGCTCCACCCAATACGTTAGGAGTCATTCCAGTGCCAACATTGAAACCCGATCCACCCTACGAGCCCTTCATCCCCCACCCCGACAACCGCCTCATGGCGCTGACCAGCAACTGCAACGACATGCCCACCCTGTTCATCGACACCCACGCCCCGCTCGACATCCTGATGGACGCCGCCAACTACCGTATCCGCGCCGTGATCCAGGTCCTGGAAAACATGTGCATGCGCGGCTCAGTCGAGTGCGACTCCGTCATCCTCAGCGACTTCGCCCAGCTCTGCGTGATTCCGTTGCGTGATGGCTGTGATGTCTTGGATGTGATTGGCCGCAGGTTGCGTGACCGGCCTTAGATCCCATCCCCTCACCCTAGCCCTCTCCCCGAGGGAGAGGGGACCGACCGAGGTGAATGGGTGACGTACGCCGACCTGCAACTTCGGTGGTGAACTTGGCTTGGCCAAGCCTTAGGTCGCGGTGATTTTTCAGGTCGATGCAAACCGAAAGATCACCTCGGTCAGTCCCCTCTCCCTCCGGGAGTGTATGTACCGGAGACATGGTGGACAGGTGTTCGGAGACATGGTGGACACTTTTAAATAGACACATTGCTCATCGCGAAGGAGATGGCCTGTGTCTTGGGAAGAGGTGTCTACCGTGCAGCTACGTACAGAATTCGTGCTTTTGGCTCGGCAAGAAGGGGCCAATGTTCGGCAGCTTTGCCGTCGATTCAACATCAGCCCAAGCACTGCCTACAAATGGCTCAGCAGGTTTGAAAAATCAGGGGCCGAGGGGCTGAACAATCAGTCACGACGACCGAAGACGTCCCCCAAACGTTGTGCTGACGAGGTGGAGAAGCAGATTCTGACCGTGAGTCAGGAGTACGCGGCTTGGGGCGCTCGCAAGCTCAAACGCGTGCTGGAAGACAAAGGTTTAGCGATGCCTTCCGTCAGTACTGTGCATGCAGTTTTACAGCGTCATTCGCGCGTTGATCCAAAGGCTGCTGAGATCAAACCGTTTATCCGGTTCGAGCATGAAGCGCCCAACGATCTCTGGCAGATGGACTTCAAGGGCCATTTCAGCCTGAGTCAGGGGCGTTGCCATCCATTGACGATACTGGACGATCACTCGCGGTTTTCGATGTGTATCGCCGCGTGCGCCAATGAGCAGCGCGACACCGTCCAGGAGCATCTAATCCGGGTCTTTCGGCGTTACGGCTTGCCTTTGCGCATAACGATGGACAACGGTTCGCCCTGGGGTGACCAGACTGGGGTTTATACCGCGCTGGAAGTCTGGCTGATGGGTCAGGGCATCAAGGTAGGTCACTCCCGGCCTTATCATCCGCAGACCCAGGGAAAACTGGAGCGTTTCCACCGCAGCCTGAAGAGTGAAGTGCTGCAAGGTCGGCACTTCACGGACCTCAACAGCGCACAACAGGCATTTGATATCTGGCGTGATGTCTACAACCAGAAACGTCCTCATCAAGCGCTGGATATGCAGGTGCCGGCGACTCGCTACAGCAGCAGCCCTCGGGAGTATCAGGAGCAGCAAATGGCGCCGGAATACGCCGACGGAGATGTGGTCAGAAAGGTCCAGGTGAAGGGCGAGATTTACTGGAGGAACCGTGAATACTCAATCGGAAAAGCATTTCACGGGCTGTCGATAGCGATCAGGGAAACAGCGGAGGATGGCATCCACGATGTCTACTGGAGTAGACATCGTATCGCCCGAATCGACTTGAACTTGCAGATTGTTACGGCAGGTAAGAGGATCTAAAAACCGTCCACCATGTCTCCGAACATGTGTTCACCATGTCTCCGGTACATACAGGGAGAGGGCTAGGGTGAGGGGGCTCTCACGGATGTACCCGACAGCTAGACTGCCCACTCACCCCTTTCCAAAGATCCTTCCAACATCCGTTTTGGAAAGATCATTTAGTCAGGCGAGAAGATTTCAGTTTTGCAGATACTGATCCTGCGACTTGATGAAAGCGTCAAACTCCGGGGAGTTATAAATTTCCAGGCAAGAATAAAACACTATGTTTTTACCAGTCTGTTTGCTGGTAGAGGACGTTTTGAGGTAGGCGCTTGCCATGTATTTCTCAGTCTCAGCATACGGATCATGCGTGACCTCCAGCGTATCTTCATTCTGCAGTATCACGTGTTGCCCCTTGCCCATGGCCGAGTAGGCGCCAATCGCGAGTCCAAGATCCGATTTTATGTCGGACTCAGACTTGAATTGACTCGATATGCAGTTGGCGAGGCCATAATTCTTAAGTGAGATTCTTGCACTGTTTATTTCGGCCTCACCTGAAAGGGCACTTCCGGAAATACCCAGAATTCCTAGTGCGATGAGTAGCTGGAATTTCATCCCTTTAACTCCCAGAAGTTGATTTTTTCCAGCTTTACGTCTGGCCGGTCATAGGTATGGCTATCGGGACGATGGTAGTCGCTGTTGTCTCCGGTGGCGCTACCATTCCATAAAGTCGCATGGCCCGTCGCATCGCTCCATCCAGTGATCTCCATGATAATGACGCCCTTCTTGCCATTGATGAAGTCTGCGTTGCTCAGCGTCAACTCGTGATCGGGAGCCCCCCAATTGTGTTTCAGGAAAGCCAGAAAGTCCGCGACTTTCATGATGTAGGGGAGCTGATCCGCGCCGGCCAGACGATAGATGGATTTGCTGGGAATGATCGTTCCTTTCGGGATTTTGTAACCGCCGTAGTTGAATCCTCTGCTTATTCTCAGAGCGCAGGCGTTTGCATAGGCGTCCGGTTTTTCTGCTCTGGCAGCCTCGACATTGCCCCCGACAAGCGCATAAACATCTATTGAGCTTTTAAGACCGACCTCTGCGTAGGCAGTCCACAGCGTGCTGAATTTTGGTCTTTTGACGACGATGTTGGAGCTTACGCCGCCTGAACTGATATTGACCTGGGCCATTAGATCTCTCCTTCCATATCAAATGCTTCCCCTTGAAAAGCATTCGGGATGATCGCGATTCCTTTCGCTCCGACAGTGCCCGACAACGTCTTTTCTGTCGCGCCACTGATCGTGACAGTTACCGTTTCACCGGGTGAATAGCCGGATGTTTTTACATGAATATTCAGGTCGGTATAGAAGCGCGACACTGAATCCACGGGAGTTTGGCTTTCCCCGTACGAGAAGGTTATCCGTTGTATCGTTTTGGGCTTTGGAATAAGGCTACTTATCGCAGAGAAGCTCGCAGCACTATGTTCACCGCCACCATAAACAGACGATTGACCGAACAAGAGCGTGTTGGATTTTGGTGGACACCCGCAGGCGATGTAATCACCTTCGAGTGCAACTGGCCCGGCGGGTAATGTAACTGTTCGAGGGCCCACTGCAACGATAGGGCCTTTGCCTGCACTGCATGCCGGACAACTGGCCATGTGGCCGATGGAGGATGTGCTTACGGCGTAATCAATGTTGATTCCGGCGTTCCCTTCCAGGACTGCGCCGCCGGTTGAGGTCGGAGCGCCGATTCCGATCACCTTTCTTCCCATGTAAATGTCCCTCTTTACAGGTTTTAAGTGCGACCGATCTTCGCATTCCCTTTGTTCAAGGGACGAAGAGTATCTATGGCGAGTTGTTTCTTGATGTTGCTTTTGCCTTCGATCCCATCTGCCTCAGCTGGCTCTCAAGGATGTACCCGACAGCAAGACCACCCACTCAGCCCCCAACCCCTGACTTGCCGCCCGGTAAAAGGTAAACTTCACGGCCCTCGCAGGAGCAGCCATGAATTATCGTCACGCCTTCCATGCCGGCAATCACGCCGATGTGTTCAAACACCTGACTTTGACCCGCCTCATCGCTCTGATGTCGCGCAAGGAGCAGCCGTTTGCCTATCTCGACAGCCACGCCGGCATTGGTCTGTATGACCTGCAGGGCGATCAGGCCAACCGTACCGGCGAGTACCTGGAAGGCATCGCGCGGTTGTGGGATCAGCCGGATCTGCCGGCGCTGACCGCTGACTACATGAAAGTGCTGCACGAGATGAACCCGGATGGCCAGCTGCGCTATTACCCGGGCTCGCCGGAGCTGGCGCGGCGTCTGACCCGACCGCAGGATCGGGTGATGCTCAACGAGAAGCACCCCGAAGACGGCGTGCAGCTCAAGGAGAACATGGCCGGTGACCGTCGGGTAAAGGTGCATCTGGGTGAGGGCTGGCATGTCGCCCGCGCCATGTTGCCGGTGCAGGAGAAGCGCGCGGTGATGTTGATTGATCCGCCGTTCGAACAGCTCGATGAAATGCAGCGTTGTGCGGCGTCGATGAAAGAGGCAATCGGTCGGATGCGCCAGACTGTGGCGGCCATCTGGTATCCGGTGAAGGACCAGCGCGCACTGCGTCGTTTCTATCAGGATCTGGCCGGCACCGGTGCGCCGAAACTGCTGCGTGTGGAGCTGCTGGTGCATCCGCTGGACACGCCGAACAGCCTGAACGGTTCCGGGCTGGCGATTGCCAATCCACCGTGGGGGCTGGAGGAAGAGTTGCGTGAGCTGCTGCCGTGGCTGTCCAAGAAGCTGGGCCAGACCCAGGGTGGGTGGCAGATGGATTGGTTGATCGCCGAAAGCTGATCAGCCGTCAATCGCTCCCACGCTAAGCGCGGGAGCGATCAGGGTGGGCTTAGTTACCTGCCAGACTCGGTGGCATGCAAACGCCAGTGCCGCCAATCCCGCAGTAGCCTTCCGGATTTTTCGCCAGATACTGCTGGTGATAGGTCTCGGCGAAGTAAACGGTCGGCGCCTGTTCAATCTCGGTGCTGATTTCACCCAGACCCGCCTTCGACAACTCAGCCTGATAAACAGCCTTGCTCTTCAGCGCCGCCTCCAGTTGCTCCGGGTGGGTCGCGTAGATCACCGAACGGTACTGGGTGCCGATGTCATTGCCCTGACGCATGCCCTGCGTCGGGTTGTGCAATTCCCAGAACATTGCCAGCAGCTCTTCGTAGCTGACCTTGGCCTTGTCGAACACCACCAGCACCACTTCAGCGTGGCCGGTCAGGCCCGAGCAGACTTCTTCGTAGGTCGGGTTCGGCGTGTAACCGCCGGCGTAACCGACCACGGTGCTGACCACGCCTTCGCGCTGCCAGAAGCGGCGTTCCGCACCCCAGAAGCAGCCGAGGCCGAAGATCGCGAAATCGACGTCCTGAAAGAACGGGCCCAGCAACGGCGTCTCGGTGAAAACAAAGTGTTTTTCAGGCAGGGCCATCGGGGTTTCGCGGCCGGGCAGAGCTTGTTCTTTAGTCGGTAGCACGTTTTTGTTCACCAGAATTTCCGAGCGCAGAACCATGATCGTTCCTCTCAGTCAGGATGGGATGTAAAAAGTCTGACCGCCAGTGTGCCCAATGATGCCCAGTTAATCACCTGGCAAAGTGTGCGGATAGTGCCCTGTGAGTTACAGGCAGAGCGGGCCGCGGGGGTAGCGCTTGAGCGCCTGGATCAGCTCGCCGCCCGGAATCGGCCGGTCGAACAGGTAGCCCTGGCCGACGTCGCAGCGGTGACGGCGCAGGAACGCCAGCTGCTCGGCGGTCTCGATGCCTTCGGCCACGACCTTGAGTTTCAGGTTGTGGGCCATGGCGATCACGGCGGAGGTGATTTCCATGTCGTCCTGGTTGTCCGGGATTTCGTGGATGAAGCTGCGATCGATCTTGATGATGTCGATCGGGAATTTCTTCAGGTAGCTGAGCGACGAGTAGCCGGTGCCGAAGTCGTCCATGGCCAGGGTCAGGCCCAGGCGCTTGAGCTGGTCGAGCTGCAAGTGGGTGTCTTCGGTGGCTTCCAGCAGCAGGCCTTCGGTCAGCTCCAGTTCCAGCAGATTGGCCGGCAGCGCTTCTTCCTTGAGGATGTTGGCGATCGACGCCACCAGGTCCGGGTCGGAGAACTGCTTGGGCGACAGGTTGATCGCCACCTGCAGATTGCCCATGCCGGCGGCGGTCAGCGCCTTGCTCATGCGGCAGGCCTGGCGGGCGATCCACTTGCCGATCGGAATGATCAGGCCGGTTTCCTCGGCGACGCTGATGAACTGATCCGGGCGGATCATGCCGCGTTCCGGATGGTTCCAGCGCAGCAGCGCCTCCATGCCCAGCAGGCGCCCGCTGCGCAGGCACAGCTTGGGCTGGTAGAACACGTCCAGTTCGTTCTGGGTCAGGGCGCGGCGCAGGTTGTTTTCGACGAACAGCTTGTAACTGGCCTCGGCGTTCAGCGCCTCGGTGAACACCTGCACCTGGTGTTTGCCGTTGGCCTTGGCCTTGTGCAGGGCCAGGCCGGCGTTGCGCATCAGGGTCTGCGGGTCGCGGCCGTGCAGCGGCGCGCAGGCCAGGCCCACGGAGCCGGTGACGCTGATGAGTTGGTTGTCGACGAACATCGGTTTGTCGAGGGTCATCAGCAACTGACTGGCAATCTGTTGGCCGGCCTCAAGGGCGGTGTTGTCGAGCAATACCGCGAATTCATTACTGGCGAACCGCGCCAGGCTGCCGCTCGGGCTCAGGCTGTTGCGCAGGCGCCGGGCCAGACTGATCAACAGTTTGTCGCCGGTCTGGTGGCCGAGGCTGTCGTTGATCCGCTTGAAGTTGTCGATATCCACCAGCAGCAGGCTGATCGGGGTATCGCTGTCTCGGGCGAAGCGTTCATCCAGATTGCGGATAAATGCAGGCCGGTTACCGAGGTTGGTCAGGTTGTCGGTGTAGGCCAGGCGCTCAATGCGCTGCTGCGCCAGCTTGGTCTGGGTGATGTCTTCGTAGATGCCGATGTAATGCGTCAGCTCACGGTTGTCGCCGTAGACCTTGGAGATCGACAACTGGCCCCAGTAGGGTTCGAGGTTCTTGCGGCGGCTCTTGAATTCGCCTTGCCAGCTATTGCTTTTGGCCAGCGCGGAGGGCGCGTCGAACAGCAACTCGCTGAGGTTTTCCAGGGCCGGCAGCTCCGAGAGGCGCTGGCCGTGGACTTCCTCAGTGGTGTACTGGGTGATCGCGGTGAAGCTCGGGTTGACGTACTCGACCACGCCGTCGCAATTGACCAGCAGGAAGGCGTTGGCGCTTTGCTCGACCGCACGCTGGAACAGGTGCAGGGCGCTGGTGGCGATGCGGCGGTTGTGATTGTTGATGACCTGGGCGAACTGGTCGGCCAGTTCACCGGCAAAGGCGATTTCGTCGGACTGCCAGGCGCGGGTGACGCCGGTCTGCTCCAGACACAGCACGCCGACCACCTGGCCGTCGACGCGGATGCTGGCGTCGAGCATGGCGTTGACGTCGCGGGGGCGCAGCGCTTCGGCCATCTCGCGGGTACGCGGGTCGCGCATCGCGTTGTGCGCGTCGATGGCGCGGCTGCCGTGCAACGCGTCCATGTAATCGGGGAAGCCGCTGACGTCGAGCACCTCCGGCAGGATGTATTCCTGGGTGGCGCGGTGATAGGCGGAAATCGGCACCAGCTTCTGACCTTCGAGGTTCCACAGGCTGGCGCAGTCGATTTCGTAGATATCGCAGGCGCAGCGGGTGATCAGTTCGGCGGCTTCCTGCAGGGAGTTCTGGCTGCTGTAGCGCTGGCGGGCCAGCAGCAGGATCAGGTCCTGCTGGGCGCGCACCCGCTCCAGGTGCTGCAATTGCTCCTGCTGGGCGCGCTGGTTGAGCTCAAGGGCGATCTGCAGGCGCGAGTTCTGGGTTTCGAGGTCGACGCACGGCAGCGCTGGCGCTTCGTCAAATACATCGTCGACCGCCAGCAGGTAACCGCGCAGCAAATGACGGTTGTGCTGTTTGTAGGCCTCGCCGAGTTCGAGAATGCTCAGGACACCGGCGGCGGTGTGCAGGGTGTAGCGCACCATATAATGCGGGCTTTGGCCAAGCTGTTGCTGGATCGCGTCGTGCAGCTGATAGCGCGCTTCGGGCTCCATCAGGCTGGCGTAGGGCGAGCCGACCAGGGCGCAGAGTTCGACGGCCGGCTGGCCGAACTGGCGTTCGCAGCTGGGATCGAGAAACAGCATCGCCCAACTGGCTTCATTCAGGCGCTCGAAACGCAGCATGCCGAGCCGCGAGGGCACAGGCAACTGCGTCACTACCTCGGCCGCCATACGGCTGGCGGCATCGGGTTGGCTCTTCATGAAGGGAACTCGCTTGGAAATTTGCTGAACGCGCCGGGCTCTCGCCCTCTTTACTGTTGCCTGCGGCAAGGTTGCATCATTGCGGCACCGACTGACAAGAGACATGAAGGCCAAGTGCTATAAGAATATGTCGGCAACTGTGGGCATTTCTCCAGAGGGTGGTGGAAAGTAATGCGGGATCGCTCTGAAAGTACCGCTCCAGAGCTCTCTGGCGACCGGAACGGTAATGCCGCTGCATTTCAGCGAAGTGGAATGTCGATCGTTTGCAGGTGTCTGCCATCCCGGTCGTGGTAGTTGACCTGGATGTGCCCGGGCTCGACCACCATGTGCGCAAAATTGTCCTGGCTGATGACCTGGCTGGTCAGTTCGTGCCGATAGTCTCCCGTGTCGGTACGAACCAGCGGCTGATCGAGGATGAACGTCGCGGCCGTGGCATAGGGCAGCAGTTTGCTGTTGTGCAGCGGCGAAGAGACGATGGTGTGGATTTCGAATTCCGGGTCCTCGCTGTGGGTCAGGCGCGAGGTCAGCGAACCGTGCACGTCGCCGGAGATGAACACCACGTTCCTGATTCGATGCCGGCGGATGGTTTCCAGCAGCCGCAAGCGCTGTTGCGGGAAGCCCATCCAGGCGTCCTCGCCGTTCATTCTGCGATCCGGATAGAACATGACACTGGTAACCACAAACTTGACCCGTGCGGTGCTTTCGATCAGCCACTTGCACAAGGCGTGTTCCTGCTCTTCATCCAGAACGCGGCGGTTGTCGCTGGATAAGTGGCGACGGGTTCGACTATCGGTCACAAACCATTCGATATCGCCATCGCTGAATTGATACCAATAGTGCTTCAGCGAAGAATGCTCTACTTGGCCGTTAGTTGTGAGTGAACAGGCCGGACTGTGACTGGTTTGATAGATTTCGTAAGCCGCCATTGCATTGCGAAACAGTGTTTCATCGGCTGGGTCGGCATGACTTGGCCAGTTATCTTCTATTTCATGGTCGTCGAGAATCATGTAAGTCGAAGTGCCAGACATCAGTCGTTGAATATTGGGCTGGGAAAAAGCCGCGCGATACTTTGCAATGATCTCGTTATATTCGCGGTCGGGTGCAATCAGGTTCAAGTCATCGGCGTAAATCTGGTCACCGCTCATCATGATTGCGCTGACCGGTGGTTGTGCGCCTTCGATCAGTTGGCTGATCGAGGCGAAGATCCGGTCACCCAGCTGCGGCAATACGGGGATGCCGGCGGTCAGGCGCAGGTAGCGACACGAACCGAGGATATAGGCGCGTGGCTGTAAGGCCTGATCGCTGCGGGTACGCAGACGGTAAGTCTCCCGCGGCCATTGCAGCGGCAACTCCGCCACGCTTTCGGTGGTGTGGGCCGGACTCATCGGGCTGAACCATCCGGTCTGGTACTCGTAATCGGTGTCGGCGCTCAAGTTATCCAGAACCAGTACGCCAGACATATCACGTCTCGCGTCCAGTTTGATGAATCCTCCCGTGTGCCATTGTTTCGAATCGGTGGGTCGATAACGAATGCCGGCAAATACTGCAGCATTACTTTGAAATTCGCCGCGTATAAAAATGCGGGTCTGGTTAGTTGTTGCGTGACCCATGATGGGGCCGACAGTCGGCTTCTGCATTTTCGAATCCATTCGAATGAGTGTTAATTGAAAAGAAAGCGCACTGACTTTTATTGGCTAACTTTGGTGCGCAAAGATTAGTTGCCTGTGTATAAAAAATATCGACAGGAAGGGGACTTGGCTCGTGGCTGAAATCAGCAAGGCTTGTGGGAAAAATACGGCTGTCGGATATTTCAGGCAAAAAAAGCCCCGCCAGGTTGACGGGGTTGAGGTACGAGCGTGTGGCGCTCGAAAACGTGGAACGCGGTCGGCCCTCCGCTGCCGGAGGGCCGAGCGCTTTACAGCAGGATGGTGCGGATGTCCGCCAGCAGATCGCTCAGACGCTTGGTGAAGCGTGCAGCAGCGGCGCCGTTGATCACACGGTGATCGTAGGACAGCGACAGTGGCAGCATCAGTTTCGGCTGGAAGGCTTTGCCGTCCCAGACTGGCTGGATGGTTGCCTTGGAAACACCGAGGATCGCCACTTCCGGCGCGTTGACGATCGGCGTGAAGCCGGTGCCGCCAATGTGGCCGAGGCTGGAAATGGTGAAGCAGGCGCCTTGCATCTCGTCCGACGAGAGCTTCTTGGTCCGGGCTTTTTCAGCCAGGGAAGCGGCCTCGGCGGCCAGTTGCAGCAGGCTCTTCTGGTCGACGTTCTTGATGACCGGTACCAGCAGGCCATCCGGGGTGTCGACGGCGAAGCCGATGTTCACGTACTTCTTGCGGATGATCGCCTTGCCGCTTGGTGCCAGCGAGCTGTTGAAGTCCGGCAGCTCCTTGAGCAGGTGCGCGCAGGACTTGAGCAGCAGCGGCAGGATGGTCAGCTTGACGCCGGCCTTCTCTGCAACAGCTTTCTGTGCGGTGCGGAACGCTTCCAGCTCGGTGATATCCGCCGAGTCGAATTGCGTCACGTGCGGCACGTTCAGCCAGCTGCGGTGCAGGTTGGCAGCGCCGACCTGCATCAGGCGGGTCATCGGCACTTCTTCGATTTCGCCGAAACGGCTGAAGTCGACGACCGGAATCGGCGGGATGCCCGCGCCACCGGTTGCGCCAGCGGCAGCGGCCGGTGCTTCCTTGGCCTTCTGCATCATGGCTTTGACGTAAACCTGCACGTCTTCTTTCAGGATGCGACCGTGCGGACCGCTGGCGCCGACAGCGCTCAGCTCGACGCCGAATTCGCGAGCCAGTTGACGCACGGCAGGACCGGCGTGAACTTTCGCACCAGGCTTGGCTGGAGCAGCGGCCGGAGCGGCAGCAGCAGGTGCAGCGGCCGCCGGAGCAGCAGCGGCCGGTGCCGGAGCGCTCGGGGCAGCAGCGGCCGCCGGAGCCGGGGCAGCAGCCGGAGCGGCGCCTTTGACTTTCAGCTTGAGGATCAGATCGCCGGTGCCGACTTCGTCGTCCAGCTTGATGGAAACGCTTTCCACCACGCCGGCGGCAGGCGACGGGATTTCCATGCTCGCCTTGTCGGATTCCAGGGTGATCAGCGACTGGTCGGCTTCAACGCTGTCGCCAGCCTTGACCAGCACTTCGATGATCTTGGCCTTGCCGGCCGAGCCGATGTCCGGAACGTGGATGTCCTGAACGCTGTCGGCAACCGGTGCAGCCGGCGCGGCGGCAGGCGCCGGAGCAGCAGCGGCTGGAGCAGCAGCCTGGGCCGGAGCGGCAGCCGCAGGGGCCGCAGCACCCGCCACTTCCAGATCCAGGATCAGGTCGCCAGTGCCGACTTCGTCGTTCAACTTGACGCTGATGGCCTTGACCACGCCAGCGGCAGGCGACGGGATTTCCATGCTCGCCTTGTCGGATTCCAGGGTGATCAGCGACTGATCAGCCTCGACGGTGTCGCCGACCTTGACCTGGATCTCGATGATCTGGGCCTTGCCCGACGAACCGATGTCCGGCACGTGCACTTGCTGAACCGAAGCGGCAGCAGGGGCAGCGGCAGGCGCAGCCGGTGCAGGCGCGGCGGCCGGTGCAGCTTCAGCCTTGGCGGCAGGAGCGGCAGCCGGAGCAGGGGCCGCTTGCGCGGCGCCCTCGACTTCCAGCTCCAACAGTTCGTCGCCTTCTTTCAGGCGGTCGCCCAGCTTCACTTTCAGGCTCTTGATGACGCCGGCCTTCGGGGCCGGCACTTCCATGCTGGCCTTGTCCGATTCCAGAGTCAGGATGCTCTGGTCGGCTTCGATACGGTCGCCGACCTTCACAAACAGTTCGATTACTTCACCTTCACCGCTGCCGATGTCAGGTACGCGAATGAGTTCGCTCACAGAGTTTCTCCTCAGCAGTCCAGTGGGTTGCGTTTTTCCGGGTCGATGCCGAACTTGGTAATGGCCTCGGCCACGACTTTAGGTTCGATATCGCCACGGTCAGCCAGTGCTTCCAGGGCTGCCAACACCACGAAATGACGGTCGACTTCGAAGAAATGACGCAGTTTCTTGCGGCTGTCGCTGCGGCCGAAACCGTCGGTGCCCAGGACTTTGAATTCCTTGGACGGGACCCACTGACGGATCTGCTCGGCGAACAGTTTCATGTAGTCGGTAGAGGCGATGACCGGACCCTTGCGGCCGCTCAGGCACTCTTCGACGTAGCTGCGCTTAGGCTTCTGGCCTGGTTTCAGACGGTTGCTGCGCTCTACGGCCAGGCCGTCGCGACGCAGTTCGTTGAAGCTGGTGACGCTCCACACGTCGGCACCGACGTTGAACTCTTCACGCAGGATCTTCGCCGCTTCACGGACTTCACGCAGGATGGTGCCGGAGCCCATCAGCTGGACGTGGTGCGCCGCTTCGCGGGTGTCTTCTTCCAGCAGGTACATGCCTTTCTTGATGCCTTCTTCGGCACCGGCCGGCATGGCTGGCTGCTGGTAGGACTCGTTCATCACGGTGATGTAATAGAAGATGTCCTGTTGCTCTTCGGTCATCTTCTTCATGCCGTCCTGAATGATCACCGCCAGCTCGTAGCCGTAGGTCGGATCGTAGGTGCGGCAGTTCGGGATGGTGGCAGCCAGCAGGTGGCTGTGACCGTCTTCGTGCTGCAGGCCTTCACCGTTCAGGGTGGTACGGCCGGCGGTGCCGCCGATCAGGAAGCCACGGGTGCGGCTGTCGCCGGCAGCCCAGGCCAGATCGCCGATACGCTGGAAGCCGAACATCGAGTAGAAGATGTAGAACGGCAGCATTGGCTGGTTGTGGCTGGAGTACGAAGTACCAGCGGCGATGAAGGAGCTCATGGCACCTGCTTCGTTGATGCCTTCTTCAAGGATCTGACCTTTCTGGTCTTCCTTGTAGAACATCACCTGGTCTTTATCGACTGGCTCGTAGAGCTGGCCGACGGACGAGTAGATGCCCAGCTGACGGAACATGCCTTCCATACCGAAGGTACGGGCTTCGTCCGGGATGATCGGAACGATGCGCGGGCCGATTTCCTTGTCCTTGACCAGTTGCGCGAGAATTCGCACGAAGGCCATGGTGGTGGAAATTTCACGGTCGCCGGAGCCGTCGAGGATTGCCTTGAGGGTGTCCAGATCCGGAGTCGGCACGCTGAAGCTCTGTGCGCGACGCTGAGGGACGAAGCCACCCAGTGCGGCGCGACGCTCGGCCAGGTAACGGGCTTCGGCGCTGTTTGGCTCAGGCTTGAAGAACGGCAGGTTTTCCAGCTCTTCGTCTTTCACCGGGATGTCGAAGCGGTCGCGGAACAGCTTCAGGCTGTCGACGTCGACTTTCTTGGTGTTGTGCGCGGTGTTCTTCGCTTCGCCCGCACCGGTACCGTAACCCTTGATGGTCTTGGCCAGGATGACGGTCGGTTGTTCCTTGTGGTTGACCGCTTCGTGGTACGCCGCGTAGACCTTGTACGGGTCGTGGCCGCCACGGTTGAGTTTCCAGATCTCGTCGTCGGACAGGTCTGCAACCATCGCCTTGAGTTCAGGCGTGTTGAAGAAGTGTTCACGCACGAACGCGCCGTCTTTGGCTTTGTAGTTCTGGTACTCGCCGTCGATGACTTCGTCCATGCGACGTTGCAGGATGCCGTCGACGTCCTTGGCCAGCAGTGGGTCCCAGAAACGGCCCCAGATGACTTTGGTCACGTTCCACTGAGCACCGCGGAACACGCCTTCGAGTTCCTGGATGATCTTGCCGTTGCCGCGAACCGGGCCGTCGAGGCGCTGCAGGTTGCAGTTGATGACGAAGATCAGGTTGTCCAGCTTCTCGCGGCCGGCCAGGGAGATGGCGCCCAGGGATTCCGGCTCGTCGCACTCGCCGTCGCCCAGGAAGCACCAGACTTTCTGTTTGCCCGGCTGGATGAAACCGCGGTGTTCCAGGTACTTCATGAAGCGCGCCTGGTAGATCGCCTGGATCGGGCCCAGACCCATGGATACGGTCGGGAACTGCCAGAAGTCAGGCATCAGCCAAGGGTGCGGATAGGACGACAGGCCCTGACCGTCGACTTCCTGGCGGAAGTTGTTCATCTGGTCTTCGGAGATGCGGCCTTCCATGAATGCACGGGCGTAAACGCCTGGCGAGGTGTGGCCCTGGAAGTAGATCAGGTCGCCGCCGTGTTCGTCGGTCGGGGCCTGGAAGAAGTAGTTGAAGCCGATGTCGTACAGGGTCGCGCTGGAGGCGAAGCTGGAGATGTGACCGCCCAGGTCAGAATCTTTCAGGTTCGTACGCATTACCATGGCCATCGCGTTCCAGCGTACCAGCGAGCGAATGCGGCGTTCCATGAACAGGTCGCCAGGCATGCGTGCTTCGTGGGTAACGGGGATCGTGTTGCGGTAAGGCGTGGTGATGGCGTAAGGGAGCTGCGAACCGCTGCGGGTCGCCAGTTCACCCATACGGGTCATCAGATAGTGAGCACGGTCTTCGCCTTCTTTGTCGAGAACCGATTCCAGGGCGTCCAGCCATTCCTGGGTTTCGACGGGATCGAGGTCTTGCATGGCTTGCTCCAGGGCGGAAAGGCTTCCAGAATCGGTTGCCTGAGTTTGCGACTGGCCTTGTGGGCAGACGATTTAAAATTCTTGGATTGCCGACAGGTTGTTCCGGCGGCGTGTAGTTTTACTACAAATCATCCGGCATTTCAGCCTTTCGAATGTATAGACGAGTAGTAAAACTACAGATGAAAGGCTTGTGGCCTCCGGCTGCGTTGTGAGAATAATCGTTAAGGTTGGTCTTTGGCCATCCTAAAAAGGTGAAAGTTTGATGCTGGCTGCCAAAGAAAAAGAAATTTCAGCTATTTCTCACTTTTGTTCGACAGTCCTTCGCGTAGCGGTTTTTCAATCATCACTACAAGCGGCCATTTACACGCCGATCAAGGATAGACCATGACCCTGCCCGCGCTTGCCGAACTGCCCGCCATTCTCCTGCCGTTGGTCAGCCGATCCGAGCAGTCGTTCCGTACGGCCGTCGCTCAGCTTGAAGACGATCACGGCTTCTCCACCTGGACCCCGGAGCGCTGGGCGCAGTTCGCCCGCGTTACCGCCGCCAGCGATTTCGTGATTGAACAGAGTGTTCGTGACCCTTTGATGTTGCTGTCGCTGGTGCAGTCCGGCGAACTCGACCGGCCGTTCGCCCCCGGCGAGTTATGTGCGCAGATCGCTGCTGCGGCGACGGCGGCGCAGACTGACGATGAGCTGGGCCGCGTCCTGCGTCGCCAGCGCGCCCGGCATCAGGTGCGAATTATCTGGCGCGACCTGACCCGCCAGGCCGATCTGGTGCAGACCTGCCGCGACCTTTCCGACATGGCCGACGCCAGCATCGACCAGGCTTATCAATGGTTATATAGCCGCCATTGTCAGCAATTCGGCACGCCCACCGGCCGGCGCAGCGGCCTGCCGCAGCAAATGGTCATCCTGGGCATGGGCAAGCTCGGTGCGGTCGAGCTGAACCTGTCCTCGGACATCGACCTGATCTTCGCCTACCCCGAGGGCGGCGAAACCGTCGGCGTGAAGCGTGCGCTGGACAACCAGGAATTCTTCATCCGTCTCGGCCAGCGCCTGATCAAGGCCCTCGACCCGATGACCGTCGACGGTTTCGTGTTCCGCGTCGATATGCGTCTGCGCCCTTACGGCTCGTCCGGCGCGCTGGTACTGAGCTTCAATGCGCTGGAGCAGTATTACCAGGATCAGGGCCGGGACTGGGAGCGCTACGCGATGATCAAATCGCGAGTGGTGGCCGGCGATCAAGTGGCCGGTGCGCAGTTGCAGGAAATGCTGCGGCCGTTCGTGTACCGGCGTTATCTGGACTTCTCGGCGATCGAAGCGCTGCGCACCATGAAGCAGCTGATCCAGCAGGAAGTGCGGCGCAAGGGCATGGCCGACAACATCAAGCTGGGCTCCGGCGGCATCCGCGAGGTTGAGTTCATCGCCCAGGCTTTCCAGTTGATTCACGGCGGACGCGACCTGAGTCTGCAACAGCGTCCTCTATTAAAGGTGTTGGGCACGCTGGAAGGGCAGGGTTATCTGCCGCCTGCGGTGATCAGCGAGTTGCGCGAAGGTTACGAATTCCTGCGCTACACCGAACACGCGATCCAGGCGATTGCCGACCGCCAGACTCAAATGTTGCCTGACACTGCGCAGGATCAGGCACGCATCGCTTTCATGCTCGGTTTCGCCGACTGGGACGCTTTCCATGAAAAGCTGATGTTCTGGCGAGGCCGGGTGGCCTGGCACTTTGCGCAAGTGATCGCGGACCCTGATGAAGAAGAGGGCGCCGATTGCGAAGTGGTGGTCGGCGGCGAATGGCTGCCGCTGTGGGAAGAGGCGCAGGACGAAGAAGCCGCCTGCCGCCAACTGGAAGAGGGCGGTTTTGCCGACGCCACCAAAGCCTTGAAAGCACTGGCCGGTCTGCGCAGCAGTCCGCAACTGCGGGCGATGCAGCGTCTGGGGCGCGAACGCCTCGACGCCTTTATTCCGCGCCTGCTCGCTCAGGCAGTGGAGCATGACAATCCGGATCTGGTGCTCGAGCGGGTCCTGCCGCTGGTCGAAGCGGTGGCCCGGCGCTCGGCTTATCTGGTGTTGCTGACGGAAAACCCCGGCGCGCTGCGACGCTTGCTGACGCTGTGTGCCGCGAGCCCGTGGATCGCCGAGCAGATCACCCGTTTCCCGTTGCTGCTCGACGAATTGCTCAACGAAGGTCGCCTGTTCAAGCCACCGCTGGCACCGGAGCTGGCCGCCGAGCTGCGCGAGCGCCTGACCCGCATTCCGGAAGACGACCTCGAACAACAGATGGAAGCCCTGCGCCATTTCAAACTGGCGCATCGCTTGCGGGTCGCCGCCTCGGAAATCGCCGGCAGCCTGCCGTTGATGAAAGTCAGCGACTACCTGACCTGGCTCGCCGAAGCGATTCTGGAGCAAGTGCTGGCCCTGGCCTGGCGCCAGACCGTGGCCAAGTACGGCACGCCGCTGCGCACTGACGGCACGTTGTGCGATCCCGGCTTCATCATTGTCGGTTATGGGAAAGTCGGCGGGATCGAGTTGGGGCATGGTTCGGACCTGGACCTGGTGTTCATCCACGACGGCGATCCACAGGCGGAAACCGACGGGGCGAAACCGATTGATGGTGCGCAGTTCTTTACCCGGCTCGGCCAGCGGATCATTCACTTGCTGACGGCGCAGACCAACTCCGGCCAGCTGTATGAAGTGGACATGCGTCTGCGGCCATCCGGTGCATCCGGGCTGTTGGTGAGTTCGCTTGGCGCGTTCGCCCGCTATCAAGAAAATGAAGCGTGGACGTGGGAGCATCAGGCCCTGGTGCGGGCGCGGGTGCTGGTGGGCAGTCAGGATGTCGGCCAGGCGTTCGAGAAAGTACGGGCCCAGGTATTGGGCAAGACGCGGGATCTGGCGAAGCTGCAACAGGAAGTGAGCGAGATGCGCGCCAAGATGCGCGACAACCTCGGCAGCAAGAGCACGGCCGCCGGTACGGGGGCGAATGCCTTCGAGGCCACGGCGCCGTTCGACCTCAAGCAGGACGCCGGAGGTATCGTCGATATTGAATTTATGGTGCAATACGCGGCCCTGGCGTGGTCGCAAAGCCATCCGCCGCTGCTGCGCTGGACGGACAATATCCGCATTCTGGAAGAGCTGGAACACGAAGGGTTGATGCCCGTCGAAGACGCCAGCCTGTTGCGCGAGGCCTACAAGGCCTACCGTTCCGCAGCCCACCGGCAGGCTTTGCAGAAGGACGCCGGAGTGATACCGGGCGACCAGTTCGCGGACGAACGGCGGCAGGTGATGCGGATCTGGCGAGAGCTGGGGCTAAGCTGATTCTCGAGACGGGGAGGCGTAAGGCCTCCCCGGTTCGTTTATGGAAACCACATGAATATTCTGATCGTTGGGCCCAGTTGGGTCGGTGACATGGTGATGGCGCAGACACTGTTTCAGTGTCTCAAACAGCGCCACCCGCAGTGCGAAATCGACGTGCTGGCCCCCGAGTGGAGCCGGCCGATCCTCGAACGCATGCCCGAAGTGCGCAAGGCCTTGAGCTTTCCGCTCGGCCACGGCGCGCTGGAGCTGGCGACCCGCCGGCGGATCGGCAAATCCCTGGCCGGCCAGTACGACCAGGCGATCCTGCTGCCGAACTCGCTGAAGTCGGCACTGGTGCCGTTTTTCGCCGGCATCCCGAAACGCACCGGCTGGCGTGGCGAATTCCGCTACGGCCTGCTCAATGATGTGCGCACGCTGGATAAAGAACGTTATCCGCTGATGATCGAACGTTTCATGGCACTGGCCTACGAGCCGAACGCCGAACTGCCGAAACCTTATCCGCGCCCGAGCCTGCAAATCGACCCGGTCACCCGCGAGGCCGCATTGGCCAAGTTCGGTTTGACCCTCGATCGCCCGGTGTTGGTGCTGTGCCCCGGCGCTGAATTCGGTGAGGCCAAACGCTGGCCGTCCGAGCACTACGCCAAGGTCGCCGAGGCGCGGATTCGCGAGGGCTGGCAGGTCTGGCTGTTCGGTTCGAAGAACGATCACGCGGTGGGTGAAGACATCCGCGCGCGGCTGATTCCGGGCCTGCGCGAAGAATCCGTGAATCTGAGCGGCGGCACGTCGCTGGCCGAGGCCATCGATTTGATGTCCTGCGCCGACTCGGTGGTCTCCAACGATTCCGGCCTGATGCACGTGGCCGCTGCATTGAATCGCCCGTTGGTGGCGGTCTACGGTTCGACCTCGCCGGGTTTCACCCCGCCGCTGGCCGAGCACGTGGAAATCGTCCGTCTGGGCCTCGATTGCAGCCCCTGCTTTGACCGCACCTGCCGTTTCGGCCATTACAACTGCCTGCGCCAGCTGATGCCGGACGCGGTCAACGATGCCTTGCAGCGTTTGCAGGGCTCTGTGGTCGAGGTTCATTAAGTTGCGGGTATTGCTGATCAAGACTTCATCGCTGGGCGACGTCATTCACGCGTTGCCGGCGCTGACCGACGCCGCCCGGGCGATTCCCGGGATCAAGTTCGACTGGGTGGTGGAGGAAGGTTTCGCCGAGATTCCGACCTGGCACCCGGCCGTGGGCAACGTGATTCCGGTGGCGATCCGCCGCTGGCGCAAAAATATCTGGAAAACCATCACCAGTGGCGAATGGAAGCGCTTCAAGCAGTCCGTTCGGGCGAACAAATATGACCTGGTGATCGACGCCCAAGGTTTGCTGAAAAGCGCCTGGCTGACCCGCTACGTCAAGGCCCCGGTGGCCGGTCTCGACAAAGGTTCCGCCCGGGAACCGATCGCCGCGCGTTTTTATGACCGCAAACTGGCGGTGGCCCGTGGGCAGCACGCCGTCGAGCGTGTGCGCCAGTTGTTTGCCATTGCCTTGGGTTACGACTTGCCCAAAGGCCTGGGCGATTACGGCCTCAACGTCGAGCGTCTGGTCGAATTGCCACGCAAGAATGCCTACGTGGTGTTCCTCCATGGCACCACCTGGGACACCAAGCACTGGCCGGAAGCCTACTGGCGCGAGCTGACCGAGCGTGTCGGTTATCTCGGTGTCGGGATCAGGCTGCCGTGGGGCAACCCGCTGGAGAAAGCCCGGGCCGAGCGCATCGCCGCCGGTTTCAAACACGCCGAAGTGCTGCCGAAACTGAACCTGGCCGGGGTCGGCAAGGTGCTGGCCGGCGCCCAGGCCTGCGTTGCGGTGGACACCGGTCTGGGCCATCTCGCTGCGGCGCTGGACGTGCCGACGATTTCCCTGTTCGGCCCGACCAATCCGGGCCTGACCGGCGCCTACGGCAAGCTGCAGATTCACCTCGGCAGCGATTTCCCGTGCGCGCCGTGCCTGCAAAAGAAATGTACGTATCAACCGACCGCGCAGGATGCCCGTCAGTTTGACCTGAAACGCGAGTGGCCCCTGTGCTTCACGCGTCTGAATCCCGAGCGTGTTGCCAGCCGACTGAGCACGTTGTTGATGGCTGAGGAGCTGCGCTGATGCAATTGGCTTTTGTCCTGTACAAATATTTCCCGTTCGGCGGCTTGCAGCGCGACTTCCTGCGCATCGCCCTCGAATGCCAGAAGCGTGGCCACAAGATCCGCGTCTACACCCTGATCTGGGAAGGCGACGTGCCGCCCGGTTTCGAAGTGCTGGTGGCGCCGGTCAAGGCGTTCTTCAATCACCGCCGCAACGAAAAGCTCAGCGCGTGGATGGAGGCGGACCTGGCCAAGCGACCGGTGGATCGCCTGATCGGCTTCAACAAGATGCCGGGGCTGGACGTCTACTACGCCGCCGACGGCTGCTTCGAAGACAAGGCGCAGAACCTGCGCCATTCGCTGTATCGCCGCTGGGGCCGCTACCGCCACTTCGCCGAATACGAGCGTGCAGTGTTCGCCAAAGACGCGAAGACCGAAGTGCTGATGATTTCCGAAGTGCAGCAGCCGCTGTTCATCAAGTATTACGACACACCGCTGGAGCGCTTCCACCTGCTGCCGCCGGGCATCGCCCAGGATCGCCGCCGTCCGGCGGATGCCGACCAGATTCGCGCCGGTTTCCGCGCCGAATTCAATCTGAAGGACGACGAACTGCTGCTGGTGCAGATCGGCTCCGGGTTCAAGACCAAGGGCGTCGATCGCAGCCTGAAAGCGCTGGCCGCGTTGCCCGCCGAGCTGAAGAAACGTACCCGGCTGTTTGTAATCGGCCAGGATGACCCCAAATTGTTCCAGATGCAGAGTGCAACATTGGGTCTGGGCGATAACGTGACGTTCCTCAAGGGGCGCAGTGATATCCCGCGTTTCCTGCTCGGCGCCGATCTGTTGATTCACCCGGCGTACAACGAAAACACCGGTACGGTGCTGCTTGAAGCGCTGGTCGCCGGGTTGCCGGTGCTGGTCAGCGCGGTCTGCGGCTACGCCCATTACATTGCCGAGGCCGATGCCGGGCGAGTGCTGGACGAACCGTTCGATCAGACGCAACTGACGCAGTACCTGACTGACATGTTGAACGACGACGCTGCACGGGCGGCCTGGAGCCGCAACGGTCTGGCCTTCGCCGAGACGGCCGACCTCTACAGCATGCCGCAGCACGCGGCCGATGTGATTCTGGCGGAGCACGCATAAATGAAGTTGATGCTGGCTGAACCGTTCAAGAGCCTCTGGGCTGGCCGCGATGCATTCGCGGAAGTCGAGGGCTTGCAGGGCGAGGTGTACCGCGAGCTGGAAGCCCGCCGGACTTTGCGCACGGAAGTCGACGGCAACGGATTTTTCGTCAAGATCCACCGTGGCATTGGCTGGAGCGAGATTTTCAAGAATCTGCTCACCGCCAAGCTGCCGGTGCTCGGTGCGGGCCAGGAATGGAAGGCTATCCAGCGTCTGCAGGAGGTCGGTGTGCCGACCATGACCGCTGTTGCGTACGGCGAGAAGGGCAGCAATCCGGCAGATCAGCATTCATTCATCGTCACCGAAGAGCTGGCGCCGACCATCAGTCTTGAAGACTTCAGCATCGACTGGGTCAAACAGCCACCGCAGCCCAAGCTCAAGCGGGCGCTGATCGCCGAGGTCGCGCGCATGACCGGCATGATGCACCGCGCCGGGGTCAACCACCGCGACTGCTACATCTGCCACTTTCTGCTGCACACCGACAAGCCGGTGACCCCGGAAGATTTCAAACTCTCGGTCATCGACCTGCACCGCGCCCAGACCCGTCCGGCGATCACCCGGCGCTGGCGCGACAAGGATCTGGCGGCGCTGTATTTTTCCGCGCTGGACATCGGCCTGACCCGCCGCGACAAGCTGCGCTTCCTCAAGGGCTATTTCCAGCAACCGCTGTGCCGGATCCTGGCTGAAGAAGCACCGTTGCTGAGCTGGCTCGAAGGCAAGGCCAACAAGCTCTACGAGCGCAAGCAGCGATACGGGGATGCGCTCTGATGGCGGGTTGGAATCTTGAGCCCGAATACAACGATCTCGCAGCGGATTTCGGCAGCCTTGAAGCGGTGTTTGCGCTTGAAGGCGAGCGTCTGACCCGCGACCCGTTGTCCGAAGTCATTCGCGTGCAGCGCAACGGCGTCAACTATTACGTCAAACGCTACTCCGGCGCCGGCAAGGGCTTGCGCCGTTACCTGGGCAAGCCCCGGGTGAAGATGGAGTGGCAGAACCTCAAGCGCTTCGCCAAGTGGGGCATTCCCACCGCCGAAGTGGTGGCCTGGGGGCTGGAGCGCAACGGCATAGCCTACGATCGCGGGGCGATGATCACCCGTGAGCTGCCCCGCACCGAGGACCTCTCGGCATTGGCCGAGCGCAATGACCCCAAGCTGAGAAATCACAGTTGGGTCGACGGCATCAGTCGGCAACTGGCCGTCTATACCCGGACGATGCACGATCATCGCTTTACCCATAACGATCTGAAATGGCGCAACCTGCTGATCGACGATCAGGCACAGCTGTTTCTCATCGATTGCCCGAACGGCGATTTCTGGCGCGGTTTCTGGCTCAAGTACCGGATCACCAAGGACCTGGCCTGTCTCGACAAGGTTGCCAAATATCACCTGTCGAACACCCAGCGCCTGCGCTTCTACCTGCAATACCGCCAGCGTGACCGGCTCAATGCCGCCGACAAGAAACGGATTCGTCACGTGGTGAGATTTTTCGAGGGACGCGAATGACTGATTTTCTCGCCGCTGAAGACCGTGCGCTGTTGGAGCGCCACGGCCTCGGTACTTTCGACGCGCTGTGGGCCAAACAGCTCGACGCGGTGGATGAGCCGAACACCGACGGCGGCGGTTGGAGCAGCGTGTTCCGCCTCGAACTCGAAGGTCATGGTTATTACCTCAAGCGTCAGAGCAATTACCTGACCCGCACGCTGCATGCGCCGTTTGGCGAGCCGACGTTTGCCCGGGAATTTCGCAATATCAGCCGCTACCGCTCGCTCGGGATTCCGGCGCTGCAGGCGGCGTTTTTCGGTCAGCGCAACGTCGCGGGCGAAGTGCGCGCGCTCCTGCTGACCCGGGCGCTCGACGGTTGGGATGATCTGGATTCGCTGTTGCAGCGCTGGTCGGACCTTGAGGCATCGCAGCAGTCGGCGATTCTCAAGGCCTGCGGTCAGCTGGCCCGGCATCTGCACGGTGTGCGTCAGGTGCACGGCTGCTTCTATCCGAAGCATATTTTCCTGCGGGCCGAAGGCGCCGGTTATCAGGCGCAACTGATTGATCTGGAAAAGACCCGCCCTCTGCTGTTCGGTCAGCGGGATCGGGTCAAGGACCTGGAGCCGCTGCTGCGTCGTGCTCCGGAATGGAGCGATGCCCAGTTGCGCGAGTTGCTGGCGGCGTATCTCGATCAGTCGGTCGACAGTTCGCTGGTCGACAGCTGGGTCACGCGGCTGACCGCGCGGCGCAGTCGCAAGGAGACGCGTTGATGCAGTTGTCCGAACTGAAAAACGCCGGACGCACGCCGAGCCTGCCTCTGACCGTTGGGCTGGCTGATGCGGCGGGCCCGGCCGATCTGCAATTGCTCAGTCTGTTGCGGGTGTTGCCGGGGCAGCGTTATGTCGGTGCGGGCGTGTGGCGCGGTCGTCCGGTGCTGGCAAAGTTGTTGGTCGGCAGCAAGGCGGCGCGACATTTTCAGCGTGAACTGGAAGGCGTGAAGCTGCTCGCTGCCCAAGGCATGACCACGCCGTTGCTGCTGGCCGATGGCTTGAAGGACGGCGAGGGTGGCTGGCTGCTGTTCGAGTTCCTCGAAGGTGCTGAAAGTCTGGGCGATGCCTGGAACAAGGTCGAATCCTTGCCGGTGCTGGCGGATGAGCAATCGGCAGTGCTGGCCGAAGCGCTCGGCGCCATTGGCCAGTTACACGGCAAAGGCCTGTGGCAGGAAGACCTGCACCTGGACAACCTGCTGCGCCACGGTGGCCAGTTGTATCTGATCGATGGCGCCGGCATCTGTGCGGAAAATGCCGGCCAGCCGTTGTCCCGTCAGAAAGTGCTGGAAAACCTCGGGGTGTTCTTCGCCCAGCTGCCCAAGTCGCTGGAGCCGTTCACCGAAGAATTGCTGGTGTATTACCTGCTGAGCAACAGCGAGCACGCGTTGCCGCTGGAAGCCTTGCAGAAGCAGATCGACAAGGTGCGCGCCTGGCGGCTCAAGGATTTCCTGATCAAGGTCGGTCGTGAATGCACGCTGTTCAGCGTGCGGCGCGGGGCCTTCGGTCTGCGGTCGATCCGTCGCGAGGAAGAGTCCGCGATGCTGCCGGTGCTGGAGCAGGCCGATGCCTTGCTCGATCAGGGTCATTTGTACAAGACCGGCGGCGCGGCGAGCGTCGGCAAGATCGAAGTGGCCGGGCGTGCGCTGGTGATCAAACGTTACAACATCAAAGGGTTTGCTCATTGGCTCAAGCGCTTCTGGCGCCCGAGCCGCGCCTGGCATTCCTGGCGCGAGGGTAATCGCCTCGCGTTCCTCGGTATCGCCACGCCCAAACCGCTGGCGGTGCTGGAAACCCGGTTTTTCTGGCTGCGCAGCAAGGCGTATCTGATCACCGAGTACCTGCCCGGGCCTGACATCATCGAGCGCTTTGCGCCGTATGTTGAGAGCGGCGCAGCGCCGGAAGCCGAGTTGCAGGCGCTGGATCAGCTGTTTGCGCGGTTGATTGCCGAGCGCATCAGTCATGGCGATTTCAAGGGCCACAACCTGTTCTGGCATGAGGATCGCTGGGCGCTGATCGATCTGGATTCGATGTGCCAGCACGGTTCGGCGGGCAGCTTTGCTCCAGCCTATGCCCGGGATCGCGCGCGGTTCATGCGCAACTGGCCCGAGAGCAGTGCGCTGTATCAGGTGATCGATCAGCGTTTGCCCAAGGATGCATTGGGCGCTGTGTGATTTATTTCGCAAGCCGGTAAGGCGTTTCTGCAATGGAAATCGGGTAAGGCATGTGACGACAAATTCTTGTGATTTGTCCTACGGCCTTACCAGAACCCATGAACTGCCCCGTATAAGCCTCCGATGCTAGTTTGCCCCGACGTTCCCGGAGGGCAAATCTTGACCATCAAAACGGCTATTACCATTGGCGCATTTTCCCTGGCATTGTCTGGCTGCGGCACCGCCGTCACTGTGCTGCAGGGCGACGAGGCTGCTACGCGCAGCCTGCGCAAACAGAAGACCTACTGCCAGTCCATTCCGCGCATCTACAGCGGGCTCGCCCACGACTTCTGCCTGTTGCACGCGCCCCCTGATCCCACTGGCATTCTGGTGCCGGTCGTCCTGCTCGACATGACTCTTTCCGGGGTATTCGATACGGCTTGCCTGCCTTATACGATCTATCGTCAGGCGGTGGACGGGAATATCGGTGTTTATTGGCGGCCGAGCCGCGGGTAACTACTTTGCCCCCAACCAGTGAATACAGCGATGTCGTCGTTTATGTCGATGAGAGCGGTGATCATGGGATGCAGACACTCGATCCCAACTATCCAGTCTTCGTGCTCGCCTTTTGTGCCTTTCATAAAAGGTATTACTGCGAGCAAGTCATTCCTGCTCTACAGAAATTCAAGTTTGCCCATATGGGACACGATCTGATCGGCCTGCATGAACTCGAAATTCGTAAAGAAAAAGGAGCGTTTTCTGGCCTCTTCATGTCGAGAGAGCACAAGAATGCCTTTCTTGAGGAGCTGACCTGCATCATTGAAGCCAGCAACTTCGTTCTGATCAGTTGCGTCGTAGACAAGGCTTCCCTTCGTGAAAAACAAGGCACAGGACACAATCCTTATCACCTCGCTCTCGGCTTTTGTCTGGAAACGCTCTATGAGTTTTTGCAGGAGAAGAATCAACAACGAGCACTGACGCACGTGATTTTCGAGCGCCGAGGAAAGCGAGAAGATAACGAGCTTGAGTTGGAGTTTCGCAGGATGTGTGGTGGGGCGAATCGATGGGGTATTCAACTGCCGTTTGACATCGTTTTTGCAACCAAACAGGTGAATTCCACAGGCCTGCAGCTAGCCGACCTTGTTGCGAGGCCCATTGGCATGAGCGTTTTGAGGGCGGATCAGGGAAACCGTGCTTTTGACGTGCTCAAGCGCAAGTTCTATTGCAGCGGGGGACGGAGCAAAGTTGGAGAGGGTTTCGAGAATTGGGGTTTGAAGATTTTCCCATCCCCAGAAAGCGAAAAGCCCCGATGATCTCACCGAGGCATTAGCGCCGACCGGGATCTCCCAGTCCGTTTGCGCTGGAGTCTATGTCGATGCTACTCGAGTGTCAACGCACCGGCCGGCCAGTTCCGCTAGAGGTTTGTCGACGCTTTTAAGCTATAATCCCGCCCTTTAGCTGTCTCTCGCCCGGTGCGAGGGCACATCATTTTTCAAGGCGCATCGCGCCTGAATGCAGACTAAAGAGGCTAGACCCCTGTGGCATTGACGATTCTTGGCCTGTCCGGCGCCCTTAGCCATGATCCTTCAGCAGCCTTGTACATCGACGGCAAGCTGGTCGCGGCGGCTGAGGAAGAGCGCTTCGTACGCGATAAACATGCAAAGAACCGCATGCCCTACGAATCGGCGAAGTTCTGCCTGGAGCAGGCTGGCATCAAGCCGTCCGACGTTGACGTGGTCGCGATTCCGTTCGCCCCGATCAGCATTTTCGGCAAGGCCCGCTGGCAGTACGCCAAGCGTTACTGGTACGCCCCGGACCGCGCACTCGACGCGATCCTGATGGGCAACCGTCGCTACAAGCGCTATCGCAACAAAATCGTCTGGTGCCTGGAGCAACTGGGCTTCGATCCGAAGAAAATCAAGATCGAACCGGTTGAACACCACCTGGCCCACGCTTCCAGCGCCTACCACTGCTCGGGTTTCAAAGAGAAAACCGCGATCCTCGGCATCGACGGCAAGGGCGAGTACGCCACGACCTTCTTCGGTTATGGCGAAAACGGCAAGATCCACAAGATCAAGGAATTCTTCGATCCGGACTCCCTCGGCGGCCTGTACGGCGCGATCACCGAGTTCCTCGGTTTCGACATGCTGGACGGTGAGTTCAAGGTCATGGGCATGGCGCCGTACGGCGATGCCAGCAAATACGATTTCTCGCGTCTGGCCTCGTTCGAGAACGGCGAGCTGGTGATCAACACCGACTACGCCAACGTGATCGGCCTGCGTCGCTACAAAGAGAAGGGCAAGGGTTACTACTTCTCGCCGAAGCTGATCGAGTGGCTGGGTCCGAAGCGCGAAGGTGACATCGCCGACGAGCCGTACATCCACTACGCCGCCAGCATTCAAGCGCTGTTCGAAAAAATCGCGCTGCAGATGATCGACTACTACCTGGGCGACGTGCTCAAGGAAACCGGCAAACTGGCCTATGCCGGTGGCTGTGCGTTGAACGTCAAGCTCAACCAGAAAATCATCGCCCGCGACGACGTCAAGGAGCTGTTCGTTCAGCCTGCCTCCGGCGATGCCGGCACCGCAGTCGGCGCCGCGGCCTATGTGTCCAACGCCCGTGGCGTGCCGGTCGAGAAGATGGAACACGTCTACCTCGGCCCGTCGTACAGCAACGAAGACGTGATCGCCGCATGTGCCCGTCACGAGAACAAGCCGACCTGGCGCAAGCTTGACAACATGCCGGAGCAGATCGCCAAAATCATGGTCGATGGCAACCCGGTGGCCTGGTTCCAGGGCCGCATGGAGTTCGGTCCGCGTGCACTGGGTGGTCGTTCGATCATCGGTTGCCCGAGCGTGGCTGGCGTGGCTGACCGCATCAACCACCAGATCAAGTTCCGCGAGCGCTGGAGGCCTTTCTGCCCGTCGATGCTCGACACCGTTGCGCCACAGATGATCAAGATCGATCACCCGGCGCCGTTCATGACCTTCACCTTCGAAGTGGCGGAAGAGTGGAAGACCCGCGTGCCGGAAGTCGTCCACGAAGACGGCACGTCCCGTGCCCAAGTGCTCAAGCGCGAATACAACCCGCGCTACTACGACATGATGAAGGCGCTGGAAGTGCTGACCGGCAACGGCGTGTCCCTGAACACCTCGCTCAACCGCCGTGGCGAACCGATGATCTGCTCGCCGACCGACGCCCTGAACATGTTCTTCGGCTCGGATCTGCAGTACCTGATCATGGAAGACATCCTGGTGGTCAAAGAAGGCGCAAACGCTTATGACACGCTCGGCTGAACGCCATGTGCTGCAGTTCTGTCACGGCTATGACGGGCCGTTCCTCGACTGCGCGCGGCAGTACGCCAGCCTGTTCGCGGGCACCGGTTATCGGGTCACCACGGTCTTTCTGACCGGGGTCGCCGATAGCGAGGTGGCCGCGGCCTGCGCCTCCGATGAAGTGTTGTTCATGGAGTACAGCTCCAAGGCCATTCGTGGCCTGAAGCTGGGCGCCATCGGCGATCTGCGCAAGATCGCCGCTTCACGCAATTTCAGTTTCTGCATCGCCCATCGTTTCAAGCCGATCTACATCGCTTTGCTCGGCACTTCACTGCCGGTGATTGGCGTGCACCACGCGTTTGGCGATTACAAACGCGGTTCGCGCAAACTCTTTGCACACATTTTCCGCAAGCGTCTGAGCCTGCTCGGCGTGTCCGATGCGGTGCGCGACGACATGCGCCGTTGCCTGCCGAAATGGCCGGCGGCGCGTATCCAGACCCTCTATAACCGCATCGATGTCTCGGCGTTGCAGATGAGTCAGGTGTCCGCCCGTGAAGCTCGCGAGACCCTCGGTCTGTCGGCGGATGCATTCATTGTCGGCAACGTCGGTCGCCTGCACCCGGACAAGGATCAGGCCACGTTGCTGCACGGGTTTGCCGCGGCATTGCCTGGTCTGCCGGCCAACAGCCAACTGGTGATTCTCGGCAAGGGTCGTCTTGAGGATGAACTCAAGGCCCTGGCCCGTGAGCTGGGCGTTGGTGATCGCGTGCTGTTTCTCGGTCAGGTGCCGGACGCGCGCAATTACTTCCGCGCATTCGATGTGTTTGCCCTGAGCTCCGATCACGAACCGTTCGGCATGGTGCTGCTGGAGGCCATGGCCGCCGGCGTGCCGTTGCTGGCCACGGCATGCGGCGGGGCAAAGGAAGTAGTCGAAGGCGTGGGCATTCTGTTCCCGCTGGGCGATGCCGAACATCTGGCCCAGGGCTTGAAACATCTGGCCAGCATGGACGAGCAGCAGCGTCGCCAGTGCGCCGAAATGATGTTCGATCGCCTGCGCGAGCGTTTCTCCGACCGCGCCGTACGCGACACCTTCTGGCATTTGCCGCAAGTTACCGATCTGGCACCGAGGGGCTGATGCTCAACCGATTTCAAGGCTGGCGCGAACGTGGCTGGTCGCCCGTTGACGCCTCAACTTATGCACAGGCCTGGCAACGTTTCGGCGGCAGCGTCGCGACTCATCCGATGGTCGTCGAGCGGCTGGCGAATCTGGCCGGCATTGCGGTGCGCTATCTGGCCTGGGAACAGCAGGGTGAGATCAAAGCGGCGATCCCGACCTGGGGCCGCGACCTGGCCTTGTCCAAGGACGTGCTCAAGCGCAACGGCAAGAAAGGCCTGTTCGACCTCGGCAACGCCGAGCTGATCCTGCCGGCCGCCGCCGATGCCCGGGCCCCGCTGCGCCATCGCGGACGCTACCTGTCGGCGCTCAACGAAAACCGCTTCAGCGGCCTCAAGTTGCAGACCGAGCAACTGGCCATGGCCCGTACCCCGGAAGAACTGTCGAAGAAGTTTCGCTATAACCAGCGCCGCGAACTGCGCCTGCTGGAAGAGGCGGGCGGGGTGGTGCGGCCGGTCAGCGACTTTTCCAGTGCCGAACTGGCAGCCATTTATTGCGACCTGTTCCAGCGCCGCTGGGGTTTCCCGGCCACTGGCGCAGCACGCATGGCCGAAGTCATCGAGCTGTTGCGCGAGCTGTTGATCGGCTCGGTGATCTTCCTCAATGACGCGCCGATCGCCATTCAACTGGTGTATCGCGTCGAAGCGCCGGAGTGGATCAGCGTCGAGTACATCAACGGCGGCGTCGATCCCGAAACCCGTGAATTCAGCCCCGGCAGCGTCCTGAGTTTCCTCAATACGCAAAGTGCCTGGGAACATGCCCGGGCACTGAACAAGCCGCTGCGCTTTTCCTTCGGTCGTGCCGACCGTGAATACAAGGATCGCTGGTGCAATCCTGTGCCGGTCTTCACCGTATGAGTCAGCCCATGAGCCGCAAACAGCAACTGCTCAAGCGTCACCGGCGCAATAAACGCATCGGTTTGTTGATCGCATTGATCGTGTTGATCGCCCTCGGCGTGCTGGTGGCCTGGTGGTTGCCGCTGGTGCTGGCGGTGATTGGCTGGATTGCCCATGAAGCATGGTTCGCCGACCACTTGTTCTATTCGCCGAAAGACGATTACCAGTACAGCTTTCCACCATTCACACCGCAGCCAAAAGTGCATTTGCACGGCGAACAATTGCGCCTCGATGAGGGCGTGATGCTGCCGGATGACGCAACGCTGATTCTCGCCGTGCGGGTGAAAAGTAGCTGGCTGGGGCGTTTCTTCGATCCACGGGTCGAGCTGGCGGGTGGATCGAATCCGGATGCCCAGACTTTCGAACGTGGCGTCAACGGCCTGCGTTTTCTGAACCTCAGCGGTCAGGCGCAGACCCTGTCTCAGGGCTTGCTGCGTCTGCGCGGGCGTTTTTGCCGGGTGTCCGGCGAGCCGGTGCTGTGGGCGCTGGAGCAGCCGGATTACCGGCGTCAGCGGGTGATGGTGATTGCGCCGCACGCCGACGATGCCGAGCTGGCCGCTTACGGTTTGTACAGTCAGGCCGACGAGGCCTGGATCGTCACCCTGACCGCCGGCGAGATAGAAGCCGAACACTATCGGCAGATGGGCCTGAACAAGGTCGAGGCGTCGCGGCTCAAGGGTCGCTTGCGGGCCTGGGACAGCCTCGCCGTGCCGCGCTGGGCCGGCGTGCCGCAGGAACATTGCGTGCAGCTCGGTTACTTCTGTCTGCAACTGGCGGCGATGCAGGCTGCGCCGAATCAACCGGTGGGCTCGCGGGAAGCCGATCTGAACGACACGCGGATTTTTCGTCAGTTGAATCCGTTTGCCCTGCCCGGCGATGCCGACGGCGCGCCGACCTGGAACAACCTGCTGGCCGACCTGCGTGACGTTCTGTCCCGTGCGCGGCCGGATGTGATCGTGTTGCCACACCCGACACTCGATCCACATCCCGACCATATCTGCGCCCAGGAAGCCGTGATGGAAGCCTTGCACGGCCTGGACTGGCAGCCGACCCTGCTCGGCTACGCCAACCACTTGCACGACAACGATCGCTGGCCGATGGGCGACAGCGGGCAGGGCATTGCGTTGCCGCCGACGTTCGATGCAACGCTCGCAATGCAGCCGCTGTGTCTGCCACTGCCGATCGAGTTGCAGCGGGACAAGGCCATGGCACTGGGCATGATGCATGACCTGCAGCCGCCGGCGCCGTTCAAGCGTCGTCTGCGCCGACTGGTTCAGCGAGTGCTGGCCGGTCGAGTGCCTTCGGTCTACGGCGAAAACGAATTTTTCCGCAAAGCGGTCAGGCGCCAGGAGCTGTTCTGGCTGCTGAAGCAGAGTGAAACAGGCGCGACGGGATCGCACCGGGGAGAGTCATGAGTCAACGCGCAAAGGTGCTGCAGCTGCAGCCCGACTACAACGTCAAATCCCATGATTTCGCCGACCTCGCCGAGCAGATCGTCAAGGCCTTGCCGACGGATCGTTACGAGGTGACCGCTGCGTTTCTGCGCGGTAAGCCCGGTCCCGGCGAAGCCGTCAGCCGGGCCGACCGTTCGGTGTATTTCGAGTTTTCCGACAAGTCCCTCAAAGGCATGCGCCTGCGGGCGATGTGGCAGCTGTACAAATTCTGCCGGCGGGAAAAGTTCGACGTGGTGATCTGCAACCGCTTCAAACCGGTGAACATGATGCTGACGCTCAATCGCTGGTTGAAGGTGCCGTTGTGCATCGGTATTTCCCACGGTTTCGGCGAGTACGACCGCTTCTATCGCCGTCGTCAGACTCAGCGCCTGATCGACCGGCACTGGCGTTTCGTCGGCGTGTCGCCGGCGGTCAAGCAATACCTGCTGGATTGCGATTGCGGTTTCACTGACCGGAATACCTACGCCATCACCAACGCCATCGACATCGAACAGGCTGAAGGCCTGCAGCACAGTCGCGAGCGTGCACGGGAGTTGCTGGGCATCGATCCGAAGGTGCGCCTGATCGGCGCTCTGGGACGGCTGGTATCGGTCAAGGGCCATACCTACCTGTTGCAGGCGTTCGCCCAACTGAAAGACAAATACCCGAACACCCAACTGGCAATTATCGGTGCCGGACGCCTGCAAGCACCGCTGGCCGCCGAGATCGAGCAACTCGGCCTGAGCGGTCGCGCCCACCTGCTGGGGTTCAAGGAAAACGCTCTGCAATACGTGCGTGCGTTCGATATCTGGACCATGCCGTCGCTGGCCGAAGGTCTGGGCCTGGCCTTGCTGGAAGGCATGAGCGGGCATCTGCCGGTGATCGCCTCGAACGTGCCGGCCATGCTGCCGCTGATCGAAGGTGCCGGTGGCCTGTCGATCACGCCCAGGGACGTGCCGAGCCTGGTCGCGGCGCTGGATGCCTACCTCGGGCTGTCGGATGACGAGCTCAAGGCCAAGGGTGAGCAGGCTTATCGCTATTTGCAGGAACAGCACGATATCGAGGTCTTCCGCCAGGAATACCTGAACCTGATCGACTCCGGCCTGGAACAGGCCCGCAAGGAACAGCCATGAGTGAGGTCACCGCCCTGAGTGATGCACAACCCATCGTCACCGTGATCATCGCGTCGTATAACCACGGCCCGTACATCGAGGAAAGCATCCTCAGCGTCATCAACCAGAGCTACAAAAACATCGAGCTGCTGGTGGTCGACGACGGCTCGAAGGATGACAGCGTCGAGCGCATCAATGCCTTGCAGGCAAAGCACGGTTTTGACTTCCGTGTGCAGCAGAACCAGGGCCTGACCAATACGCTCAATGGTGCCATTGCGCGGGCCAGGGGCAGCCTGATCGTCCCGTTCGGCTCCGACGACATCATGTACCCGGACCGCATCGCCACCCAGGTCGCCTACATGGACGGTAAGCCTGAGGTCGGCATCTGCGCCGGCAACATCGAGTTGATGGACGCCGATGGCAACCTCTACCCGGAAAAGCGCCAGCGCCGGGATGTGCCGTTCCGTCGTCTGGACTTCGATGACATGTTCCTGGAGCGCAAGCCTTATCCGCCGGCGCCGACCCTGATGATCCGTCGTGAAGCACTGGACAAGGTGGGTGGATTCGATCCGACGATTCGCCTCGAAGACCTGTACATCGAGCTGAAGGTGACACGCGCCGGGTATTTCATCGATGGTTTGAACGTGGTGATGGCTCGCTACCGCAAGCACGCCACCAACTCCTACAAGAACCATCGCTTCATGATCGAAAACATCCTGCGCACCTACGCGCTGTTCAGCGATCATCCGCTGTACGACGAGGTGCGCTACAAGTCGCTCAATTCGATGTTCCTGAAAACCGCCAACCGCGACCGCAAACTGGCGCGGGAGCTGCTGGCGCAGATTCCGTTCAAGGCGTGGAACAAGAAAACCTGGCGCGGTCTGGGCCGGTTGCTGTTTTCACCACTGGAAAAGGACTGAGGCCGCGGCCGCCCGTGATCAGCGGGCGGCTTTTTCTGCGATGCGCTTGTTGCCCTGCTGGCGCTGGCGAAGCCACTGCACGACCTTCCTGCCTGCGCTCATTCCCGGCTGTTCGATGTACAGGAATGTCGCGCTGCTGATCAGGATCAGCAGGCAGGTGCACGCTGCCAGCAATGGCAGGTAGACCCAGGCCTCCCGGCCATCGAGGTGCAGTGCCGGCGGCAGGCGCTGGACCATCAGCCACAGCACGAAACCATGCAGCAGATAGGTGCTGTAACTGATCTCTCCCAGCCAACGGATGCTGCGTGGCTTGAGGGCACCGAACAGAGTGTTGCCAGAAGCCACGATCACGAAGAACAGCGACAGCAGAAACAGTGGCTGGGTCTTGAAGGCCCTGTTGAAGGCGGTGAAGGCAATCGCCAGCGCAACCAGGGCGACGACTCCGGCCAGAGGGGTCTTGCTCCAGGCTACCAGTTGCGGTCGACGTACCCAGTACGCAGCAGCGATTCCGCCGAGGAAACTGGCCAGGAAGTGCTTCTTGAGCGAGTGCTCCCAGCCGACCACTTGATACAGCGCATAAATACCGAGCAGACACAGCACCACCTGGCGCCAGTTGCTTCGGAAGATGAACACCATGCCAGCCAGTGGCAGCGCCAGGTAGAAGAACACTTCGTAGGCCAGCGTCCAGGTGACGTTGGAGATGAGCATGCCGGTGTGCGGGTACAAGTTGACGTCCGGCCGGTCAAAGGTCAGCCAGGCCAGGGTCTGCTTGAGCAGCTCTACAGTGGATACTTTCAGTTCCCAGCCCTGTAGCTGGAACACCGTGATGAACACGATCAGCATCAGCGGCAAGTACAGCGGATACAGGCGAAAGACCCGAGAGACGCCGAAAGCCGTCCAGTCGAACTCGCGACCCTGGGCCAGCAGGCGGCCCCAGAACAGGAATCCGGTGATCATGAAGAACAGCGCGACGCTGCCCTGGCCAAGCATCGAATAGAACGCGCTCGGTGGAAAATCGATCACGCCCGTGCGCAGAAAGATCCAGGTGATGATCGAGTGATGAACAAACACGCCAAACGCCAGGTAACCGCGCAAGCCATCGATGCTGGCGTAACGGCTCTCACCGGAATGCTGCAGATGGCGGGCTATTTTCGGAACCGCGCGCAACAACAGCGCGGCGGTTGCGATGGCCAGCAGATAAGCGGCCGGTGCAATAAGAAGATTGGTTGCGGTCATCATTGAACCCGGGCCGCAGTGGTGGTGGCCAGCACTTGCCTGTGCAGGTTGTCTACGGCGGATTTCGGCGCCGTCACAGCGTACCCCTGAAGCAGCGCGTCGAGGTGATCCTCGAACAGCCAGCGCTTGTCGACGGTGTAGCGTTGCATGTGTCGCAGATTGCGCTGGCGCAACGAAAGAGTCAGTGGCGAAGGGTAGATCCGCAGGTCTGCCAGATCGATCAACCCGAACTCGCCGTCCTCCAGCACCAGCACATTGCCCAGATGCAGCGAGCGGAAATAGACGCCTTGCTCATGCAGCCGGGCCATGAATTTGCCGAAACGTTCGACCAGGGCCTGTCGTACTGCTGGCGCGGTGATGCCTTGCAGCACCTGGCGCAAGGTATGGCCTGGCAGTGGCGCGTAGTGCACTGCACTGCTGCCATCGTCGAGGCGATACAGGTTCAGTACCTGCGGGGTGGGGATGCCCATCCGGCGCAATTGTTCGCTATTGATGGCGAAGCGTTCGGAGTAAGGGTTGAAGTTGCCGGAGGTGTACCAGCGACGGCGGCGGAACAGCTTGAGGAAGCTGCCATCGGTCAGGCGCAGGACCTTGGGGCCGAGGCCGTCCTCTTCAATCACCTGGGCATTGGCGCCCAGCTGTTGCAGGCCGGTGGCCGACAGTTTCTGCACGGGAACGGTCAACAGGCGGCGGGCTCGCTGATTGATGCTCAAGGCGGCGATCAGTGCCAGGGGAATCCACAGCAGGAACCAGTGCTCCTTGGGCCGCGAGATGATACCGCCGCCCTCTGTCAGGCCGGCGCCGATACCGAACACCAGCCAGGTGGAGGCGATGATCAGCAGCGGCTGAACGCGCTGGCGCCAGCTGCTCAGCAGTCCCCAGGCCTGGAAAAACAGCCACGGCAACAGGCCCAGAATACCGACATAATAAAGGACCCCCAGGGCAAAACTGTGGGGTTCCTGGAAGTTGTAGCCAACACCGGGGTCGATCGCCAGGCCGGCGTTATAGCCATGACCGATCCACGGGTGTTCGGCAATCTTTTGCAGGGCAATCTGCCAGATTTCGAAACGGTAGGAGTCGCCGCGTTCGGTGATCATCTTCGAAAACAGGGCGATCACGGTGATGCCAATGGCCGACAGTGCGCTCAAAAGCACCACCGAGCGTCGGTTCCAACAAATGAAGGCCAGCCAGAATGCGGCCAGGGTCAAGGCGACCAGCGGTGTTCTGGACCCGGTCGCGATCACCGCTGCGAACATGATCAGCATGGCCGGCAGGCTGAGCCAGAGCAGGCGGCCATGCTTGCAGGACATGCTGATACTGAGCCAATAGGCACAGAAGAATCCGAACAGGTGGGAGCTGAGCAGCGGGTTATCGAAGGCGCCACCCCCGATCAGGCGTGCGCCCGGCTCGTAATGACGGATGAACGGGATGAGGAAACAGAGGGTGGCGATCAGCGCGACCATGGCTGCGACGAACAGCATCGGCGCCAGAATGTCACTGCGGTAACGCACCAGCAGGTAGCAGCCGACGAACAGCATCAGGGTGTGCAAGGGAGGCTTGAGCATGCCGCCGAACGATTCGCCATCCGGCGGTCCCCAGGCGAGACTGAGCAATGCCCAGGCGACGAACACCAGCAGCGCGACAATCATCGGCTCGCGCAGCAGTTCCCGGCACTCCCGCGGACGCAGGCACAGGGCGATCAGCGCCGGAATGCTGAACAGGCCATAAAACAGTTTGTGATGCAGGCTGCGGCCAGGCAGGAAGAACAGCGCACACAGGAGCAGGAAGTAGCCGACGGGAAGTATCCACAGGCTGATGAAATCGAATATTCGACTGGACGTACTGCTGAAGCCGCGAAGTTGCATGCTGTGAGATTCAATCCTGAAGTTGATCGGCCATTACGTTGATGGCTATTTGATGCTGAAAAAGACGCATAACAATAACAGCCTTTGCCCGATTGCCAGAACCCTGAAGAAGCTGTGCTAAAGTCAGCGTCCTTTTTATCGACTTTCGCGTGATATGACCGACTCCAGTCCCGCCGCAAGCCCTTCGAGCTTGAAAATCTACTTCCGCCTGCTCGGCTACGTCCGGCCGTATATCAGTCTGTTTCTGATCAGCATCGTCGGTTTTCTGATTTTCGCATCGACCCAGCCGATGCTCGGTTACATTCTCAAGTATTTCGTCGACGGTCTGTCCAATCCAGAGGCAGTACTGTTCCCCACCGTGCCTTACCTGCGCGACCTGCAACTGCTGCAGGCCGTACCGCTGTTGATCATCCTCATTGCGGCCTGGCAGGGCCTGGGCTCCTATCTGGGCAACTATTTCCTGGCCAAGGTTTCCCTGGGCCTGGTGCATGATCTTCGGGTGCAGTTGTTCAACAACCTGCTGGTGCTGCCGAACCGTTATTTCGACAAGCATAACTCCGGTCACCTGATTTCACGCATCACGTTCAACGTCACCATGGTCACGGGGGCGGCAACAGATGCGATCAAGGTCGTAATCCGTGAGGGTATGACGGTGATCTTCCTGTTCGCTTCCCTGCTGTTCATGAACTGGAAGCTGACGCTGGTGATGGTTGCGATCCTGCCGCTCATCGCCATGATGGTGCGTACCGCCAGCAAGAAATTCCGCAAGCAGAGCAAAAAGATCCAGTTGGCCATGGGCGACGTGACCCATGTTGCCTCGGAAACCATCCAGGGCTATCGCGTGGTGCGCAGCTTCGGTGGCGAAGCCTATGAAGAAAAACGCTTTCTCGATGCCAGTCAGAGCAACACTGACAAGCAACTGCGCATGACCCGCACCGGTGCGATCTACACGCCGATGCTGCAACTGGTGATCTACACCGCGATGGCGGTGCTGATGTTCCTGGTGCTGTTTCTTCGCGGTGATGCCTCGGCAGGTGACATGGTGGCCTACATCACCCTGGCGGGCCTGCTGCCCAAGCCGATCCGTCAGTTGTCCGAAGTCAGCTCGACCATCCAGAAAGGCGTGGCCGGTGCCGAAAGCATTTTCGAGCAACTGGACGTCGAGCCGGAGGTCGATACCGGTACGGTCGAGCGTGATGTGGTCACCGGTCGCCTCGAAGTACGCAACCTGAGCTTCACCTACCCGGGCACCGAGCGTCAGGTACTCGACAACATCACCTTCTCGGTCGAGCCGGGGCAGATGGTGGCGCTGGTGGGACGGTCCGGCAGCGGCAAGTCGACCCTCGCCAACCTGATCCCGCGTTTCTATCACCACGACAAGGGCGAGATCCTGATCGACGGTGTGGAGATCGAGCAGTACAAACTGCTGAATCTGCGTCGTCACATCGCCCAGGTGACCCAGCACGTCACGCTGTTCAGCGACACGGTGGCCAACAATATTGCCTACGGCGATCTGGCCGGCGCGCCACGTGAAGACATCGAGAAGGCCGCGCGTGATGCCTATGCCATGGACTTCATCGCGCAACTGCCGGAAGGCCTGGACACCCAGGTCGGCGAGAACGGCGTGCTGCTTTCCGGCGGTCAGCGCCAGCGCCTGGCGATTGCCCGTGCCCTGCTCAAGAACGCGCCGGTGTTGATTCTCGACGAGGCCACCTCGGCCCTCGATACCGAATCCGAGCGACACATCCAGGCTGCGCTGGATCAGGTGATGAAGGGCCGCACCACGCTGGTGATCGCCCACCGTCTCTCGACCATCGAGAAGGCCGACCTGATTCTGGTCATGGATCAGGGGCGTATCGTCGAGCGTGGCACTCACGGCGAGCTGCTGGCCCAGAACGGCTACTACGCGCGCCTCAATGCCATGGGCCTCGATGCTCCGGCCGAAGACATCGCCTGAGCCCGCCTTGCAAATGCCGGGCACGCAATGCGCCCGGCGGTTTGTATCCGGAACTTTACCGTTCTTGACCAAACCTGCATAAAACCCGACACCGCGCTTGTTAAGGTTCCTGAACGAACTTTGACTTCCATCGAGGGGGCCATCCCCGTCGCGCGGGTATCTTCATGTTGCAACGCTATCTGTGGAAGCTGCTGCCCAAGCCGCAGCGGGCTTTTCTGCTCGGGCGTCTGTCGGTGGTCGATAGACAGGCGGTGAACAAGTCAATGTCGGCCAACCTGCGCTTTCCCGAAGCCTTCGAACAGCGTTCCTGCCTGTTCATTCATGTGCCTAAATGCGCCGGCAGCAGCGTGTGTACCGCGATGTTCGATGGTTGGCGGCCCGGCCATCTGCCGTTGTACTGGTATGAAGAGCAGTTTCCCGCGCAGTTCGCCGCTGCATACAAATTCGCTTTCGTCCGCGATCCGCTGGAACGTGCCTATTCGGCATACGCTTTTCTGCGGGGCAACGAGCTGAGCGGACGCGATCACGCCGCGCAGCAACTGGTCAGGCATTACCGCGACTTCGATGACTTCGTTGCGCGCTGGCTGCATGCGGAAAACATCGCGCGACAATTGCACTTCGCTGCGCAAACCGACTTTCTCACCGACTCTCTGGGCCGTCTGGCGCTGGACTTCATCGGTTATCAGGAACATCTGGAGCGGGATTTCCACCTGGTGTGCGAGCACCTGGGCCTGACCAGCCGATTGCAATACGTCAACTGTTCCCGGGAGCGGCGTCCACTGCCGGCCCGGGAATTCTGCTCCTTGCGTACCCGACGCCTGGTGCGGCGGGTCTATGCACGTGACTACGAGATGCTCGGTTATGAATGAGGTACCCCCGGGTCTGTGCCTGCCATCAATGGGCAGCGTTCCTGTACAAAAAATGAGCAAAAAACCCCGTCGTTTCATCCTGTTGCAGCCGCCGCACAAGCCTTCGCCAACCCTGTGTTAATATCGCGCCCCTGTTCATTTTGTATGTGGGTTGCTCCATGAAGTTGTCCATGCCGCGATTCGATCAAGCCCCTGTCTTGGTGGTCGGCGATGTCATGCTCGACCGTTACTGGCATGGTGGTACCTCACGGATCTCCCCTGAGGCGCCGGTACCGGTTGTAAAGGTCGAGCAAATCGAAGACCGCCCGGGCGGTGCCGCCAACGTTGCCTTGAACATTGCCGCGCTGGGTGCGCCGGCGTCGCTGGTCGGTGTGACCGGTGACGACGAAGCCGCCGACAGCCTGAGCAACAGCCTCAAGGGCGCGGGCGTGCGAGCCTTGTTCCAGCGCATCGCGCACCAGCCGACCATCGTCAAGCTGCGGGTCATGAGCCGGCACCAGCAACTGCTGCGTATCGACTTCGAAGAACCGTTCGCCACTGATGCCCTGGCCCTTGCTTCCCAGGTCGACGACCTGCTGGAAGGTATCAAGGTGCTGGTGTTGTCCGACTACGGCAAAGGCGCCCTGAAAAACCATCAGGCACTGATCCAGGCCGCGCGTGCCAAAGGCATTCCGGTGCTGGCCGACCCGAAGGGCAAGGATTTCTCGATCTACCGTGGCGCGAGCCTGATCACCCCGAACCTTAGCGAGTTCGAAGCCATCGTCGGCGGTTGCGCCGATGAGCACGAACTGGTGAGCAAGGGCGCGAAACTGATGCACGACCTCGAGCTCGGCGCGTTGCTGGTGACTCGCGGCGAACACGGCATGACCCTGCTGCGCCCGGATCATCCGGCGCTGCACCTGCCGGCCCGGGCTCGTGAAGTGTTTGACGTGACCGGTGCCGGCGACACCGTGATTTCCACCCTGGCGGCCGCGATTGCCGCAGGCGAAGAGCTGCCCCACGCGGTGGCGCTGGCCAACCTGGCGGCCGGCATCGTGGTCGGCAAACTCGGTACGGCGGCGATCAGCGCCCCGGAACTGCGTCGCGCGATTCAGCGCGAGGAAGGTTCGGAACGCGGTGTGTTGGGTCTGGAGCAGCTGATTCTGGCGGTGGCCGATGCCCGGGCGCACAACGAGCGGATCGTGTTCACCAACGGCTGCTTCGACATCCTCCACGCCGGGCACGTGACCTACCTCGAGCAGGCACGGGCCCAGGGTGATCGTCTGATCGTCGCGATCAACGACGATGCCTCGGTCAGTCGCTTGAAAGGCCCGGGCCGGCCGATCAACAGCGTTGACCGGCGCATGGCGGTTCTCGCCGGTCTCGGTGCGGTGGACTGGGTGATCAGCTTCGCCGAAGGTACCCCGGAAAACCTGCTGCGCGAGGTCAAACCGGACGTGCTGGTGAAGGGCGGCGACTATGGCATCGACCAGGTTGTCGGCGCCGACATCGTCAAGGCCTACGGCGGCACCGTGAAGGTGCTGGGGCTGGTGGAAAACAGCTCGACCACGGCGATTGTGGAAAAAATCCGCAAATCCGAGTGATGCAAACATAAAGACCGCGCCTGCGACGACTCTCTGGAGTCGCTCGCAGGCGCGGTCTTTTGCCGTTCAGGAGTTCACTTTCTTGCGCGGCACGATCTTCTTCAGCAGTTGCTTCGCCTTGCCGCGCAACCGCGCCAGCCCCGTGTCCTTGGACGGCGGCGTCAAACCCTGCTGACGCAGCCAGTCTTTCCAGCGAATCCGCTCATCGCGCACCAGCCAGCCGTCCTGTCTGGCGAAGCTTTCCGCCAGATACAGACCTCGGGTGCCGGCCGGGGACAACTGACCTTTCTTCAGCGTATACAGCTCGGGGAGCGGTCCGCCGTCCTGTAGTGGCATCAAGTACAGATCGGGGCGCTTGCGGTCGAGCCGGGCGACGAGTTGATCGCCCTCAAGTCGTTCGTCGACATGGAACAGGCTCAGGTTCTTGGCTTCCTTGGGCACGTCCAGTCGCAGGTCGTAGATCAATTGCAGAGACGCGGTCGGCAAGTGCACGTAGGCGCGTGGCCGTTCGAGCAATTGCAGATTGGCGCAACGTACCGGCCGCGCCGAACCGGACAGCGGCGTCAGGCGAAAGGGCAGGGCCTCGCGATAATGCAGCGCCGATGCGTACGGCGCCGGCAGCCAGGTGTCGTTGAAGCGCCCGCCGAGCCAGCCTTCCGGAGTTTCCAGCAGGCATTCTTCGGCGATCTCCTGGATCGCCGTGTGCAACGGGATATTCAATTCGTGCGCCGGCACGTAGCCGGAAATCAGTTTGAGGACGACGTCACCACGATCCTGCCGCCGCTGGCGCACCAGCACCCAGTAATCGCGATTCTGCCAGTGCAGGGTCAGGCGCACCGAGACGCCGAGATTGGCCAGTTCCAGCGCAAAGCGTTCGGCGTCGGCCACGCTGACCGGTTTGCGCCGCTGCAGGGTCTGGGCGAAATTCAGCGGCATGCCGACGCTCTGATACGTCAGGCCTTCGGGCGTCGCTTCGACGAACAGCGGCAGTGTCTTGAAGTTGCTCGGGTTCTTTCTGATGAGCGTGCGCGGCATGTCGGCTCCTGCTTAAGGCCGCGGGGCGGCGTCAGTGACCACGAAGGACCTGGGCAACGGTCGCAACGTTATGGGCGAGGTGCAGCGGATTGATTGTTCCGACAATGGCGCTGGTTACGCCAGGCCCGGCGAACAGCAACTCGAAGCTGGCGCGCACCGGATCCACGCCGGGGCTCAGGCACACATGACCACTGGCCAGCGCCTTCTTCACCAGAATGGCTTTGCCGTGGGCAGCAGCATAGTCAATGACCGCCTTCTCGTTTTGTTCGTTCAGATTGTAGGTGACCATCGCGCAGTCGCCTTGCTCCAGTGCTTTGAGGCCGCCGTCGACGGTCTTGCCGGAGAAACCGAAGCCGCGAATCTTGCCTTCGGCCTTGAGCGCCGCGAGGGTTGCATAGACTTCGCTGTCATTGAGAATCGCCAGGTCGTTGCCATCGGAGTGCACCAGCACCAGGTCGATAAAATCGGTTTCAAGACGTTGCAGGCTGCGCTCCACCGACATTCGCGTGTGAGCGGCGCTGAAGTCGTGGGTTGACTGGCCGTCGACAAATTCTTCGCCGACCTTGCTGACGATCACCCAATCCTGACGCTGGCCGCGCAGCAGCGGGCCGAGACGCTCTTCGCTGCGGCCATAGGCCGGCGCAGTGTCGATCAGGTTGATCCCCAGTTCCCGCGCCTGCTTGAGCAGCATGCGCGCGGCGTCGTCATCGGGGATCTGGAAGCCGTTGGGGTATTTCACGCCCTGGTCGCGACCGAGTTTGACGGTGCCCAGGCCCAACGGCGAAACCAGCAGGCCGGTGCTGCCCAGCGGGCGATGCAAATCGTGCAGGGTCGGCAGGCTCATGGCAGCAGTTGCTCCCAGGCCGGAACGCCCATCGGAGGTTTCGGCAACTCGGGCAGCGGAGCCGGGTGGCTTGGCTGGATGCCGTCGCGTTCGAGGGACGCGATCACCCGGTCGGCAAAGTCCGGCGCCAGGGCCAGTTTGGTAGGCCAGCCGACCAGCAGACGACCTTCTTCGGCGAGGAACGCATTGTCCGGGCGGGTCAGTCCGGTTTGCAGCGGTTCGGCGCGGTCGACGCGCAGGGTGGCCCATTGCACGTTGCTCAGGTCGATCCACGGCAACAACTGGCCGATTTCTTTTTGCGCGGTGGCGATCTGTTCGGCGGGCTCACGGGCCACGCCTTCGGATTCGGCAATGTCGCCGCCCATGTACCAGACCCACTGGCCGTCGGCGGCCGGATGTGTGGTCACGGTGATTCGCGGCTTGGTGCCACCGCCCAGGCAGTGCGCATAGAGCGGCTTCAGCCCCGGGCCCTTGGCGAGGATCATGTGCAGCGGCCGGCGTTGCATGGCCGGTTGCGTCAGACCGAGGGTTTCCAGCAGCGCCGCAGTACCGGCACCGGCGCTGAGGACGATGCGCTGGGCGCGGATCTCGCGACCGTCGACCTTCAGGCCGACCAATACACCGCTTTGCAGCAATGGCTCGATGTTCTGACCGGCCAGCAGACCGTCACCGGCGAGATCAGCCAGGCGCTGGATCACGCTTGGCACGTCGACCACCAGCTCGGCGAGGCGGTAGACCTTGCCCTTGAAACGCTTGTCCTGCAGCGCTGGCGGCAATTGGTCGCCCTTGACCTGATCGACCCGGCCGCGCACCGCTTTGCTGGCGAAGAAACTGGTGAGGTTGCCCGCGAGGGTGCCCGGCGACCACAGGTAATGAGCTTCGGACAGCAGGCGCACGCCGGTCAGATCCAGTTCACCGTTGCCGGCCAAGGCTTCGCGCCAGCGGCGTGGCATGTCGGCGATGGCTTCCGAGGCCCCGGTCAGCGCGCCATGCAGCGCGTACTTGGCGCCGCCGTGAATGATGCCTTGGGACTTCACGCTCTGTCCGCCGCCGAGGCTGGCGCTTTCCACCAGCACGGTCGAAAAACCCTGGCGACGCAGGCGCGCGTTCAGCCAGAGGCCGGCGACACCTGCGCCGACAATCAGCACGTCGGTGGAAATGGGAGATGGCATGCAACGACCTCAGTGTTCAAGACGAGGGCGCAGTATACAGACTCGGGGAAAAGGGGATTTGTCGATGATCAACAGAGGGGAAGGTGTCGGGCAATGTGGGAGCGGGCTTGCTCGCGAAATCGGTCTATCAGTCAACAACAATGTTGCCTGAGACACCGTCTTCGCGAGCAAGCCCGCTCCCACAGGGGGTTATGCATTAATCAGTTAATGGCCTGCGGTTTTCGAGAACAGCTGAATCACCACCACTCCGAGCACGATCAGCGCCATGCCAAGCATCGCCGGCACGTCCAGCTTCTGCCCATAGATGAACAGCGCCGCCACGCTGACCATCACGATGCCCATGCCGGCCCATACCGCGTAGGCCACGCCCACCGGCACGCTGCGCACCACCAGGGTCAGCATCCAGAACGCGATGGCGTAGCCGACGATGACCAGCACCAAGGGCAGAGGCGTGCTGATGCCTTTGACGGCTTTCATCGAAACGGTGGCGATCACTTCGGCGCAAATGGCAATGGCCAGATAGACGTAAGCGTTCATGTTCAAAATCCTCGTGTGAAGCGTTGCTTTCTGAGGCGCGATTCTAGTGGCTTCCCAGATGGGGTAAAGTCATTACCTATCTGTTTTGAAGATGGGTTTGTCGATGGACATGCAGTGGAATCTGGATCAGTTGCGCGCGTTCGTGGCGGTCGCCGAACAACGTTCGTTCTCTGCCGTGGCACGTCAGCAGCGCAAGGCTCAGTCAGCGATTAGCAGCGCGATCGCGATGCTGGAGGACGACCTCGGTGTCAGTCTGTTCGAGCGTAGCAGCGGTCGTCAGCCGCTTCTCACCGAGGCCGGGGAGGCGCTGCTGGAAGAGGCGCGGGAAGTGTTGCGTCAATGCGAACGCCTGAACGGCCGGGCCATGGCGATGATGCGCGGGCAGGAAGCGCAGTTGCGGGTGGCCCAGGACGAGGCGATGCCCTATCAGGCGCTGGTGGAAAGCTTCGCCGCCCTGGCCGAGCAGTTTCCCAGTCTGGAAGTCCAGCTGACCAGCGCCGCCCAGGGCGAGGTCTCGCGCAAACTGGTGGAGCGTCGGGCCGATCTCGGGTTGCTGTTCTATCACGATGAAATCCCCGAAGCGCTGGAGCGCCGGGTGTTGGGCAGCGTGGAAATGGTCACGGTCTGCGGTGTCAACCATCCCCTGGCATCCCAGGCTTACGTCACCTGTCAGCAACTGGCGCAGCATCGGCAGTTGTTGATGTCGACCCAGACCAGCCTCTATCCCGGCAACGAACCGGCCAGTCCGCAGGTCTGGCGCGCTGACAGTTTCTACGTGATGGCCGAATGGCTGGTGCGCGACCTCGGCTGGGCCTGGCTGCCGCGTCACGTGGTGCAGTACTCGGCCTATCAGGGCCTGATGGTGGAGCTCGACAGCGAATGGACGCCGCCGGCGCTGGTGGTGGAACTGGTCTGGCGTCGTGACGAACCGCTGGGTCCGGCGGCGCGTTGGCTTGCGGAGCGATTTGCCATACACCTGCGGGCGATCGGCGGCAAAAGCCGATAAACTCCGCCGCCATGAATAGAACTCTCTACACCGCGCTGTTTTACCTGGGGCTGCCATTGGTGGCGATTCGGCTATGGCTGCGTTCGCGCAAGGCGCCGGCGTATGCCAAGCGGATTGGCGAACGTTTCTCCTATGGCATGCCGATCCTGCAACCGGGCGGCATCTGGGTTCACGCCGTCTCGGTGGGGGAAAGCATCGCCGCCGCGCCGATGATCCGCGCACTGCTGCAACGTTATCCACAGCTGCCGATCACCGTGACCTGCATGACGCCGACGGGTTCGGAGCGGATTCAAGCGCTGTTCGCCAACGAGCCGCGTATCCAGCATTGCTACCTGCCTTACGATTTGCCCTGCGCGGCGGCGCGTTTTCTGGATCGCGTGCAGCCGAAACTGGCGGTGATCATGGAAACCGAACTGTGGCCCAACCACATTCACCAATGCGCCAAACGCGGGATTCCGGTGGCGCTGGCCAACGGACGCCTGTCCGAGCGCTCCGCCAAGGGCTATGGCCGGTTCAACAAACTGACCGCACCGATGCTGGCGGAGATGAGCCTGTTCGCCGTGCAGACCGAGGTTGAAGCCCAGCGTTTCCGTGATTTGGGCGCACGCCCTGAGACAGTCGAAGTCACCGGTTCGATCAAGTTTGACCTGACCATCGACCCGCAATTGTTGCAACGCGCCGCTGAACTGCGTGGCCAATGGCAGGCGCAGGAGCGTCCGGTGTGGATCGCCGCCAGCACCCATGAAGGCGAAGACGAGGTGGTGCTGGATGCTCATCGCCGTTTGCTGGCCAGTCACCCCGATGCGCTGCTGATTCTGGTGCCGCGCCATCCGGAACGTTTCAATTCCGTGTTCGAACTGTGCCAACGCGAAGGTTTCGCCACGGTACGCCGTTCGACCGGCGTCAACGTCGATTCCGCAACGTCGGTGCTGCTCGGCGACACCATGGGCGAGTTGCTGTTTCTTTACGCCCTGGCCGACAGCGCGTTCGTCGGCGGCAGTCTGGTGGCCAACGGCGGCCACAATCTGCTGGAGCCGGCGGCCCTGGCGAAACCGGTGATCAGCGGCCCGCACCTGTTCAACTTCCTCGACATCGCCGCGCAACTGCGCAGCGCCGGAGCGTTGGTCGAGGTCGATGACGCCGAAGGTCTGGCGACCGAAGTGCAGCGGCTGTTCGAATTGCCGCGCGATGCACAGCGCATGGCGGAAGCCGGGCTGAGCGTGATGCGCCGCAATCAGGGCGCGTTGCAGCGCTTGCTTGATGGCCTGGGAAGGTTGATCGAACGCGCATGAAAAAACGCAGCCTCAGGGCTGCGTTTTTTGTTTAAGGCCGGGCCTTGAGCTGTGCTTCGGCGGCCTTGGCCAGATCCGGCGGGAGGAAATCCTTGTCCGGGTTGTAGTCGGCTTTCAGATAACGCGTCAGATCCTGCAAGTCCCCCGGGTTCAACGTCCCCGCCGCCTGTTTCAGGCGCAGGTTGTCGAGGATGTAGTCGTAGCGGGTGTTGTTGTAGTTGCGCACCGAGGTGTAGAGCTGACGCTGGGCGTCGAGCACGTCGACGATGTTGCGCGTCCCCACCTGATAACCGATTTCCGTGGCTTCCACCGCGCTCTGGTTGGAGATGATCGACTGGCGGCGCGCCTGCACCTGCTCGACGTCGGTGTTCACCGCGCGGTGCAGGTTGCGGGTGTTCTCCACCACCTGCCGACGCAGGCCTTCACGCTGCTGTTCGGTCTGGTCCAGTTGCGCGTAAGACTGGCGCACTTGGGAGCTGGTCAGCCCGCCGCTGTAGATCGGGATGTTCAGTTGCAGGCCCACGGTGCTCTGCTCGACGTTGCCACTGTACGGCGTACCGAAGGCATTCGGGTTGGCGAACCCGAGGGCGTCGTTGTCGCCTTTTTCGTATTTGGCTACGGCGTCGAGGGTCGGCAGGTGGCCGGCCTTGCGTTGTTTGAGGGTCTGTTCGGCGGAGCTGACGGCATAGTTGCTGGCCAGCAGATTGAGGTTCTGTTTCGCGGCGGTGTCGACCCAGGCCTTGGCGTCGTTCGGCGCCGGCGGCAGGATCGGCAACGTGTGGACGATGCCCTGGATCGAGTTGTACTGGCGGTTGGTCAGGGTGATCAGGGCTTCGAACGCATCATCGACCTGCCGCTGAGCGACGATCCGGTTGGCCCGGGCGGTGTCGTAACTGGCTTGCGATTGCAGCACGTCGGTCTTGTCCGACAGGCCCACGTCGAAGCGCTCGTTGGACTGGTCGAGCTGGCGCTTGAACGCCGCTTCTTCAGCCTTGGTCGAGGCCAGGTTGTCCTGACTGCGCAGCACGTTGAAGTAGCTTTCGGCGGTTTGCAGGATCAGGTTCTGCTCGGTGGCCGAGAGTTGCAGCGCGGCCTGCTCGTTGACGTCCTTGGCGGCCTGGTACTGGAACCAGCGATCGGCGCGGAACAGTGGCTGGGCCAGGGTCGCCTGATAGGAGTGCGCGCTGCGGTTGGCGATGGCCGAGGGTTGGTCGATCGAAGTGCGCACGTTGGCGACTTCAGCGCCACCGGACAGGTTCGGCAGCAACCCGGCGCGGGCCTGCGGCACCACTTCTTTCTGTGCGCCGTACTGGGCGCGGGCGGCGGCCAGATCGGCGTTGTTGTCGACCGCTTCCTGATAGACGCTGACCAGATCGGTCTTGGTCGACAAGGGCGCTTCTGCTGCCCAGACCATTGCGTTGGACGCACAAGACACGGCAACAGCCAGTGAGAGTTTGCGCAGCATGAGGCGATCCCTAGCATGAATATTATGGAAATAATCCGGGCGCCAAAGGTAAGGCGCGGGCCGCATAGCGTCAAGGCGCAGCAGGGCAAGGCGAGTGTAGTTGCGCATTGAGGCCCTCACAATCCTGTCGGCCGCCGCAATTGCGCCATTCATCATGGTGTTTGCCACGGTGTTGGCGTTCTTTGCCGGTTGTGTCTAGACTGGCCAGGTTCTTGTCGGGGTGCCTTGCTATGAGGCTGAGATCGAATAATTTCGGATCCCGTTGAACCTGATCAGGTTAGCGCCTGCGTAGGGAACAAGATTTCTCGTCACCCGGCGAGTCCTCTTGTGCTTCGTCCGGGAAATTGTTCGACAATCGAACGCTCGACGACGATGCACAGCACCCGTTCTGGGTGCGTCCGTGCCTTTCAGGTTCTGCTCCGACAATTCACTGCCTGGATGCTGTCTGGAGAGCCCGTGATGACTACAAAATCCAAAAACGCGATCAACCTGAGTGACTCGGCCAAGGTCGACGAGCAGTCGGTTCAACCGTTCACCCGTTCGCAAAAAGTCTACGTTCAGGGCTCCCGCCCGGACATCCGCGTGCCGATGCGCGAAATCACCCTCGATGTGACCCCGACCGACTTTGGCGGCGAAATCAATGCGCCGGTCACCGTCTACGACACCTCGGGCCCGTACACCGATCCGAACGTGGTGATCGACGTGCGCAAAGGTCTGGGCGACGTGCGTTCGGCGTGGATCGACGACCGTGGCGACACCGAGCGCCTGCCAGGCCTGAGCTCGAATTTCGGTCAGGAGCGCCTGGCCGATCCGGAGCTGACCAAGCTGCGCTTTGCCCACGTCAACAACCCGCGCCGTGCCAAGGCCGGGGCCAACGTCAGCCAGATGCACTACGCCCGTAAAGGCATCATCACCGCCGAGATGGAATACGTCGCCATCCGCGAAAACATGAAGCTGCAGGAGGCCCGGGCTGCCGGCCTGCTGAACCAGCAGCATGCCGGCCACAGTTTCGGCGCGAGCATTCCGAAAGAAATTACCCCGGAATTCGTCCGCGAAGAAATCGCCCGTGGTCGCGCGATCATCCCGGCCAACATCAACCACGTCGAACTGGAACCGATGATCATCGGCCGTAACTTCCTGGTGAAGATCAACGGCAACATCGGCAACAGCGCACTGGGTTCGTCCATCGAAGAAGAAGTGGCGAAACTGACCTGGGGCATTCGCTGGGGTTCGGACACGGTGATGGACTTGTCCACCGGCAAGCACATCCACGAAACCCGCGAGTGGATCATCCGCAACTCGCCGGTACCGATCGGCACCGTGCCGATCTATCAGGCACTGGAAAAAGTTAACGGTGTTGCCGAAGATCTGACCTGGGAGCTGTTTCGCGACACGCTGATCGAGCAGGCGGAGCAGGGCGTCGACTACTTCACCATCCACGCCGGCGTGTTGCTGCGCTACGTGCCGCTGACCGCCAAGCGCGTGACCGGCATCGTTTCCCGTGGCGGTTCGATCATGGCCAAGTGGTGCCTGGCGCATCACAAAGAGAACTTCCTCTACACCCACTTCGACGAAATCTGCGAAATCATGAAGGCCTACGACGTCAGCTTCTCGCTGGGCGACGGCCTGCGTCCGGGCTCGATTGCCGATGCCAACGACGAAGCGCAATTCGGCGAACTGGAAACCCTCGGCGAGCTGACCAAGATCGCCTGGAAGCACGACGTGCAGTGCATGATCGAAGGCCCGGGCCACGTGCCGATGCAGTTGATCAAAGAGAACATGGACAAGCAGCTGGAGTGCTGCGACGAGGCGCCGTTCTACACCCTCGGTCCGCTGACCACCGACATCGCGCCGGGCTACGACCACATCACCTCCGGTATCGGTGCGGCGATGATCGGCTGGTTCGGTTGCGCGATGCTCTGCTACGTGACGCCGAAGGAACACCTGGGCCTGCCGAACAAGGATGATGTGAAGACCGGGATCATCACCTACAAGATCGCGGCGCACGCCGCGGATCTGGCCAAGGGGCATCCGGGCGCGCAAATCCGCGACAACGCCTTGAGCAAGGCACGGTTCGAATTCCGTTGGGAGGATCAGTTCAACCTCGGTCTGGACCCGGACACCGCCCGTTCGTATCACGATGAAACCCTGCCGAAGGACTCGGCGAAGGTCGCGCATTTCTGTTCGATGTGCGGGCCGAAATTCTGCTCGATGAAGATCACTCAGGAAGTCCGTGAATACGCGGCCAACCAGCGGATCGACGCGGTCGACGTGGACGTCGCCCAAGGCCTGGCCGAACAGGCCGAGCGGTTCAAGAAGGAAGGCAGTCAGCTGTACAAGAAGGTTTGATCTGACCTGAAAGGGTGGGGCCTGTGCAGGCCCCATCGCCACAAGTCCCCTGTGGGAGCCAGCCTGCTGGCGATTGATCGACACAACAACAAATGTCCCTCTGAGATAACACCCTTGAGCATTCAACCCGGTACTTATTCCCCCGACCTCGCCGTGCCCGCCGACAAGCGTGTATTCGGCGGTCGCGATCTGTTTTCCCTGTGGTTTTCCCTCGGTATCGGTCTGATGGTCTTGCAGACCGGCGCGCTGCTGGCACCGGGGCTGGGCCTGTCGGGATCGCTGCTGGCGATTTTCCTCGGCACCCTGGTCGGCGTCCTGCTGCTGGCCGCCGTTGGCGTGATCGGCAGCGACACCGGTCTGTCGTCGATGGCTGCACTGAAACTCAGCCTGGGCCGACAAGGTGCGAGCCTGCCGGCGCTGCTCAACCTGCTGCAACTGATCGGTTGGGGTTCGTTCGAAATCATCGTCATGCGCGATGCGGCCAGCCTGCTCGGCAGCCGTGCGTTCAGCGAAGGTTCGCTGTGGGCCAGTCCGATGTTGTGGACGTTGTGCTTTGGTGCACTGGCGACCTTGCTCGCCGTCAGCGGGCCTCTGACATTTGTGCGCAAGATCCTGCGCAAATGGGGTATCTGGCTGATTCTGGCCGCCTGCATCTGGCTGACCTGGAACCTGTTCGCCAAGGCTGATCTGGGCGCCTTGTGGGCACAGGCCGGGGATGGTTCGATGCCGTTCGCCGTGGGTTTTGACATCGCCATTGCGATGCCGCTGTCGTGGCTGCCGCTGATCGCCGACTACTCGCGTTTCGGCAAGAAGGCGAAGAACGTATTCGGTGGCACCGCCATCGGTTTCTTCATCGGCAACTTCTGGCTGATGAGCCTGGGCGTCGCCTACACCCTGGCCTTCGCGCCGAGTGGTGAAGTCAATGCGCTGCTGCTGGCGCTGGCCGGTGCCGGCCTGGGGATTCCGCTGTTGCTGATTCTGCTGGACGAGTCGGAAAACGCTTTTGCCGACATTCACTCGGCTGCGGTCTCCAGCGGGATTCTGCTACGTCTGAAGGTCGAGCATCTGGCGCTGGCCATCGGCGTGATTTGCACCTTGATCGCGCTGCTTGCGCCCCTGGCGCAATACCAGAATTTCCTGCTGCTGATCGGCTCGGTATTTGCGCCGCTGTTCGGCGTGGTGCTGGTGGATCACTTCATCCTGCGCAAACGCAGTGGCCAGGTGGCTTCGGCCGCGTTGCGCTGGCCGGCGCTGCTGGCCTGGCTGGGTGGCATCAGCACCTACCATCTGCTGGCCAATCTGTATCCGGATGTCGGCGCAACCCTGCCGGCGCTGGTCCTGGCAGGGTTGCTGCAACTCGTGCTGGGCCGGGCCTTCAGTTACGGCCGGGAAACAGCTCGGGCTTGATGATGCCGTTCAGGCGCGGGTAAGGGATCTTCAGTTCGACGTGGCCCAGTGCATAAGGCGCGAGGGTGCTCACGTCGTACTTGAGGATCACGCCGCCGTAGGTCAGCGCCACATGCGGGGTTTTGACGAACGGCCAGTTCTTCACGAACTCCGCTTCCTGATCGAGCTTGGTGCTGATCAGCCAGCTGTTGTGCGCCACTTGCGCCGCTTTCCAGAACGCTTCTTCCTGACCTGGCACCAGCATGTCCGACAGGCTCAGCACCTTGTGCTGCTGGCGCGAATAGTTGATGAAACCGCGGCCCGGCGTGCCATGGGCGCCGCCGGTGTCCAGGTAGCTCGACACTTCGACAATCACCAGACCGTCATGCTGCTCGCGTACTTTGGCCTGCAAATAGCTGCTGTTGCGCGGCCCGGCAGTGCGCAGGAATTGCTCGCGATAAGCCGCCAGGGTCGGCGCCACCGGTGCGTCGGGTTCGGTGCGGGTGAATTGCAGCAGGCGTTTTTCGATGATGCCGTCCAGCGCAGGCTCCGCCGGGAAGTGCAGGGTGTCAATGTTCACCAGCGGGCAGTCAGGGTTGGAACAACCGGGTTTCAGGGTTTCCGAGGCGTCGCGGGTGGCTTCCAGCGGCGTGCGGTAGTTGGGCTGGAACAGGCTGGCGCAGGCGCCCAGGGTCAGGGCGATGGCGGCCACGGAGGCAATTTTGAAAAGCGACATGGGCGTCCTTTCTGAAGCAGGGGGAAGGCAAAAAGTTACCGCTTCGACTCTCAACGAAGCGGTCAGTTCGCCACTAAGCTAATTAGAGTTGGTTTCGCTTCCACCGTCCATCCCGCTGACAGCAAAGGGGCTGCATCAAACGTCACGGGCGCGTTAGGATGGCGCGAAGTCGAGGTCGCCATTAACAAGACGAACCTCGTATTGGAATCTGCAGTAGACGAGGATGCCCATGACCGATTTTGCCAACGCCATTCCAACCGCCGTCGATATCGTGCAGCGGGTGCAATGCTACGAGGGTTTCTACAAGCTCGATCGCGTGCATTTGCGTCATGAACTGTTCGCTGGTGGTATGAGCCGCGAAATCAATCGTGAAGTGTTCGTGCGCCACGATGCGGTATGCCTGCTGCCCTACGACGCGCAACGCGATGAGGTGGTACTGATCGAACAGTTCCGCGTCGGTGCCATGGGCAAGACCGCCAACCCCTGGCTGGTGGAGCTGGTCGCCGGTCTGATCGACAAGGAAGAAGTGCCGGAAGAAGTTGCTCACCGCGAAGCGCAGGAGGAAGCTGGACTCGACATCAAGGCGTTGTGGCCGATGATGCAATATTTCCCGTCGCCGGGGGGCAGCAACGAATTCGTGCATTTGTTTCTGGGGCGTTGCAGCACCGAAGGCGTCGGCGGCCTGCATGGGCTGGAGGAAGAGGCTGAAGATATCCGCGTTACGGTCTGGGCATTCGAGGATGCCCTGCAGGCCGTACGCGACGGTCGGATTGCCAATGCGGCGAGCATCATCGCCTTGCAGTGGCTGGCGCTCAATCGCGCCGAAGTGAGGGGGTTATGGTCGTAAACAAACTGCGCGATCGCTATCGTGTCGACCTCGCGGGCCTGCAAGCCGCCTGCGAGGCCAACTACGCGCGCCTGATGCGACTGTTGCCGGACATGCGCCGCGACCCCGAAGCGCGGCGCATCGCCGTGACCCAGGGCGACCAGATGCTCGGCGTGCTGGCCATCGAAGTGTTGCAGACCTGCCCGTACACCACGACCCTGCAAGTACGCCAGGAACACAGCCTGCCGTGGCTGCCGGTGCCGCAACTGGAAGTGCAGGTCTACCACGACGCGCGCATGGCCGAAGTGATCAGCGCCGAACATGCGCGACGCTTTCGCGGCATCTATCCTTACCCCAACGCGGCCATGCATCAGCCGGACGAAAAGGCCCAGCTCAATCTGTTTCTCGGAGAGTGGCTGAGTCATTGCCTGGCCTGCGGTCACGAGTACGCCGCTGTTCGATAGCGTCTATAACAGCGGCAAGTTGTGAACTGCGTCCGGTTCGGCGGTTTCATCCCGGGGCCTTCCCCCAGCATAATTGCGAACCTTTCCGACCCGGCGATCCAGCCCTGGGAGAACGCCTTGCCGAGCGTATCGACTCTGACCACCGCCGATGCGGCGTTGCTGGTGCAACTGTCCGACAGTCATTTGTTCGCCGAGGCGGACGGTGCGCTGCTGGGCATGAAAACTTGCGAGAGCCTGCAAAAGGTCATCGAGCTGGTGCTCGAGCAGCAGCCGCAAATCGACCTGATGATCGCCACGGGCGACCTGTCACAGGACGGCACGCTGGCGTCCTACCAGCAGTTTCGTCAGATGACCGCGCAGATCGACGCGCCCGCTCGCTGGATCCCCGGCAACCACGACGAACCGCAGATCATGCAAATGGCCGCTGTGCAGAGTGCGCTGCTGGAGCCGGTGGTGGACATCGGCAACTGGCGCGTGACCCTGCTCGATTCGGCGGTGCCGGGCTCGGTGCCGGGGTATTTGCAGGATGAACAGCTGCAATTGCTCGCCCGCGCCCTGAGCGAAGCGCCGGAGCGGCATCATCTTGTGTGCTTGCATCATCATCCCGTATCGATCGATTGTGCCTGGATGGAGCCGATCGGCTTGCGCAATCCCGAAGCTTTTTTCGACGTGCTCGACCGTTTCCCACAGGTCCGAGCCGTGTTGTGGGGACATGTGCATCAAGAGATCGATCGAGAGCGCAACGGTGTACGGCTGATTGCCTCGCCGTCGACCTGTATTCAGTTCGAGCCGCGCAGTGCCGACTTCAAGGTCGGCGAGCAGGCGCCGGGGTATCGCTGGTTGCGTCTTCTGCCGGATGGGCGGATCGAGACGGGTGTGGCGCGTGTCACGGGGTTCGATTTTCAGGTGGATTACGGCTCGAACGGCTATTGATTCAGGGGCGCAGCGCTGATTTCCTCGGGTGCTGGCCCAACACCCCCCGACTCCCTGTAAACTCCGCTTTCTTTAGCCGACACCCAGGGAGCTCAAATGTCCGGTTCGATCCTCTATATCCACGGCTTCAACAGTGCGCCGGCCTCGAAGAAGGCCTGTCAGCTGGTCGAGGTGATGGAACGACTGGGTTTGAGCGATCAACTGCGTGTCCCGGCGCTGCATCACCACCCCCGTGAAGCCATCGGTCAGCTGGAGCAGGCAATCGCCGAGCTGGGCCGGCCGTTGCTGGTGGGAAGCTCGCTCGGCGGCTACTATGCGACTCACCTGGCCGAGCGCCACGGCCTGAAAGCCCTGCTGGTCAACCCGGCCGTCAGTCCGCACCGGATGTTCGACGGATACCTGGGGACGCAGAAAAACCTGTACACCGACGAAACCTGGGAGTTGACCCACGACCACGTGACGGCCCTGGCCGAACTGGAAGTGCCGGCACCGCAGGATCCGCAGCGGTATCAGGTGTGGTTGCAGACCGGGGACGAAACGCTGGACTATCGCTACGCCCAGCAGTATTACCGGGCCTGTGCCTTGCGCATTCAGGCTGGCGGCGACCACAGTTTCCAGGGGTTTGCCGGGCAGTTGCCGGCGTTGCTGAGTTTTGCCGGCATTGGCGCCGATTTGTTTCAGGCAATCGATTTCACCGCGCTGTGAGCGGTTGCCCCATTAATTCCTTATTCACCGAACACTGACGACGAGAACTTATGGCCACTCCCAGCGCTAGCTCCTATAACGCCGACGCCATCGAAGTCCTCTCGGGCCTCGACCCGGTGCGCAAACGCCCCGGCATGTATACCGACACCAGTCGGCCGAACCACCTCGCCCAGGAAGTCATCGACAACAGCGTCGACGAAGCCCTGGCCGGCCATGCCAAATCGATCCAGGTCATCCTCCACGCCGACCACTCGCTGGAAGTCTGCGACGACGGTCGTGGCATGCCGGTCGACATCCACCCGGAAGAGGGTGTGTCGGGCGTTGAACTGATCCTGACCAAGCTCCATGCGGGCGGCAAGTTTTCCAACAAGAACTACCAGTTCTCCGGCGGTCTGCACGGGGTGGGTATTTCCGTGGTCAACGCCTTGTCGACCCAGGTACGGGTGCGGGTCAAGCGTGACGGCAACGAATATGAAATGACCTTCGCCGACGGCTTCAAGGCCACCGATCTGCAAGTGATTGGCACCGTCGGCAAGCGCAATACCGGGACCAGTGTGTACTTCGCGCCGGACCCGAAATACTTCGATTCGCCGAAATTCTCCATCAGCCGCCTCAAGCACGTGCTCAAGGCCAAGGCCGTTCTGTGCCCGGGGCTGCTGATCAGCTTCGAAGACAAAGGCACCGGCGAAAAGGTCGAGTGGCACTACGAAGATGGCTTGCGCTCCTACCTGGTAGACGCGGTCAGCGAATTCGAGCGTCTGCCGGACGCGCCGTTCTGCGGCAATCTGGCCGGCACCAAGGAAGCGGTCGAGTGGGCGCTGCTGTGGCTGCCGGAAGGCGGCACCTCGGTCACTGAGAGCTACGTCAACCTGATCCCGACGGAGCAGGGCGGCACCCACGTCAACGGTCTGCGTCAGGGCCTGCTCGATGCGATGCGCGAGTTCTGCGAATTCCGCAGCCTGCTGCCGCGTGGCGTGAAGCTGGCGCCGGAAGACGTCTGGGAGCGCATCGCTTTCGTCCTGTCGATGAAAATGCAGGAGCCGCAATTCTCCGGCCAGACCAAGGAACGTCTGTCGTCCCGTGAGGCGGCGGCGTTTGTTTCCGGTGTGGTCAAGGACGCGTTCAGCCTGTGGCTCAACGCCAACCCGGAAACCGGTCTGGCCCTGGCAGAACTGGCGATCAGCAACGCTGGCCGGCGTCTGAAAGCGAGCAAGAAAGTCGAGCGCAAGCGCATCACCCAGGGGCCGGCGCTGCCGGGCAAACTGGCGGACTGCGCCGGGCAGGACCCGATGCGTTCCGAACTGTTCCTGGTGGAAGGTGATTCCGCCGGCGGTTCGGCCAAGCAGGCGCGGGACAAGGAGTTCCAGGCGATCCTGCCGTTGCGCGGCAAGATCCTCAACACCTGGGAAGTCGACGGCAGCGAAGTGCTGGCCAGCCAGGAAGTGCACAACATTGCCGTGGCCATCGGTGTCGATCCGGGTGCCGAAGACATGAGCCAGCTGCGCTACGGCAAGATCTGCATCCTCGCCGACGCCGACTCCGACGGCCTGCACATCGCAACGTTGCTCTGCGCCCTGTTCGTCCAGCATTTCCGTCCGCTGGTGGACGCCGGTCACGTCTACGTGGCGATGCCACCGCTGTACCGCATCGACCTGGGCAAAGAGATCTACTACGCCCTCGACGAAGCCGAGCGCGACGGGATCCTCGATCGTCTGGTGGCCGAGAAGAAACGCGGCAAGCCGCAGGTCACCCGATTCAAGGGCCTGGGTGAAATGAACCCGCCGCAACTGCGTGAAACCACCATGGACCCGAACACCCGGCGCCTGGTGCAACTGACCCTCGGCGAAGACTTCGCCCAGACCTCGGAAATGATGGACATGCTGCTGGCGAAGAAACGCGCCGGCGACCGCAAGACCTGGCTTGAATCCAAGGGCAACCTCGCCGAGGTTCTGGCCTGATGCGGTTTGGCTGGGCCTTGGCGGGTGCCTTGCTGCTGGGTTCGATGACGGTGTCGGCAGAGCCTGCGCAAGAACTGCGCGTGCTCGCCGAACACCCGGTCGAAGGCATGCGTGGCGGCAACCTCTCGGGGCTGGCCTTGTGCGGCAACGCGCTGTGGACGGTTTCGGATCGGGACGATGACCAAATCTATCGACTCGATACCCGCGATCCGGTCTGGCAGGCCACGGCCGTGCGCATCGATCCGCCGCCGGTGCCCGACAGCGGCTTGCCGTGGGGCATCAAATCGCGGACCTGGGCGGCCTCGTTCGTCCGTGGTGGCGATCTGGATTTCGAAGGGATCACCTGCGACAGCGCCGGCAATCGCTACATTGTCAGCGAAGGTCATGCAGCGGTGCTCCAAGTGCCTGCGCAGGGGCCGTCGGCGTGGCTGAAAATCTCGCCGATGATGGTTCGCGAAGCTCGGGCCAGCGGGATGTTGCTGCAGTTCAATGCGATCTTCGAAGGTCTGGCGATCAACCCGGCGGGCGATCAGATGTGGCTCGCCGCCGAACGGCAAAACCGTGGCCTGTTGATGATCAAGCGTCAGCAAACGGTATGGGACTGTGACGGCCGCTGCGTGCTGCTCAGTGAAGGCGGGATGGAAATGCAACCGCCGCAGTTTCCCAAGGCCCGACCGGTCAATCGGGATTTTTCCGACGTGTCCCTGTTCGACGGCAAACTGTTTACCCTTGAACGCAACGCCTACCAGATCTGTCGTCGTGATGCGCAGACGGCCAAGGTCGAGCTCTGCTGGTCGTATGCGGACGAGCTGTTGCAGGCCAATCGGCGTTATTCGCAGAACTTCGGGCTGGAAGAGGCGCTGGTGGTCGATGCTCAAGGCGCCTGGATCGGTGTCGACAACAATTTCGGCCCCCGCGCCGATGGCGAAGTCCGCCCGATCGTCTGGCGTTTCGCCGCACCCGAGGGTGGATGGAGTGCCAAGCCTTGAGCCAGCAACCGCCAGGCAAGCGCGCCGGTCGGGTGTTGATGATTCTGGCCTGGTGCGCGGCGCTGTTTCTGGCCACGCGGTTTTTCGGCCAGTGGGAAGAGCGTCAACGCAATCCCAATGTGGTGGTCAGCTCGGAGCAGGTGGGCGGCGTGATCGAAGTGAAACTGATCGGCAACACCCAGGGACATTTTGTCGCCAGCGGCCTGATCAACGGTCGGCCGGTGGAGTTCATGCTCGACACCGGCGCGACCGACGTGGCAATCCCGGCGCAGGTCGCTAAAGACCTCCGGCTGGAAGAAGGTTTCGGTGTGACCCTGAGCACGGCCAATGGCCTGAGCCAGGGCTATCGCACCCGTATCGACCGCCTGCAACTGGGCGACATCGTGCTGCGGGACGTCCGCGCACTGGTGGCGCCGGGGCTGCATGGCGATCAGGTGCTGCTCGGCATGAGCGCCCTGAACAAACTTGAATTTACCCAGCGCGGTGGCACCATGCTGCTGCGCCAGACAACGAACCGATGAGGCCCGCATGAGCGACTCCCTTGATCTCAGCCTGGACGGTGTAGAACGCCGGTCGCTGGCTGACTTCACCGAAAATGCCTACCTCAACTACTCCATGTACGTGATCATGGACCGTGCCCTGCCGCATATCGGCGACGGTCTGAAACCGGTACAGCGGCGTATCGTCTACGCCATGAGCGAGCTGGGGCTGGATGCCGATTCCAAGCACAAGAAGTCGGCGCGTACCGTCGGCGACGTGCTCGGCAAGTTCCACCCGCACGGCGACTCGGCGTGCTACGAAGCGATGGTGTTGATGGCCCAGCCGTTCAGCTACCGCTACACGCTGGTGGACGGCCAGGGTAACTGGGGTGCGCCGGACGATCCGAAGTCCTTCGCCGCCATGCGATACACCGAAGCGCGGCTGTCACGTTATTCCGAAGTGTTGCTCAGCGAGCTGGGCCAAGGCACCGCAGACTGGGGCCCGAACTTCGACGGCACCCTGCAGGAACCGCTGGTTCTCCCTGCGCGCCTTCCGAACATCCTGCTCAACGGCACCACCGGTATCGCCGTGGGCATGGCCACTGACGTGCCGCCACACAACCTGCGCGAAGTCGCCACCGCTTGCGTGCGTCTGCTCGACGAGCCGAAAGCCACGGTCGAGCAGCTCTGCGAACACATTCAGGGCCCGGACTATCCGACCGAAGCGGAAATCATCACCCCGCGCGCTGACCTGCTGAAAATGTACGAAACCGGCAAGGGCTCGGTGCGCATGCGCGCCGTGTACCACGTCGAGGACGGCGACATCATCGTCACCGCGCTGCCGCACCAGGTCTCCGGGGCCAAGGTGCTGGAGCAGATCGCCGCGCTGATGCAGGCCAAGCCGTCGAAAGCGCCGCAGATCGCTGACCTGCGTGACGAATCCGACCACGAGAACCCGTGCCGCATCGTAATCATCCCGGTCAACAGCCGCGTCGATCACGAAGCGCTGATGCAACACCTTTTTGCCAGCACCGAGCTGGAGTCGACCTACCGGGTCAACGTCAACATCATCGGTCTGGATGGCAAGCCGCAGCTGAAAAACCTTCGTACGTTGCTGGTGGAGTGGCTGGAATTCCGCGTGCTGACCGTGCGTCGCCGCCTGCAATTCCGCCTCGACAAGGTCGAGCGTCGCCTGCACCTGTTGGACGGTTTGCTGATTGCCTACCTCAACCTGGATGAAGTGATCCACATCATCCGCACCGAGGAGCACCCGAAAGCCAAGCTGATCGAACGCTTCGCCCTGAGCGAAATCCAGGCCGACTACATCCTCGACACCCGTCTGCGTCAGTTGGCGCGTCTGGAAGAGATGAAACTGCGCGACGAGCAGGACGAATTGCTCAAGGAGCAGGCCAAGCTGCAAGCCCTGCTGAGCAGTGAAGCCAAGCTGAAAAAACTGGTTCGCAGCGAACTGCTGAAAGATGCCGAAACCTACGGCGACGACCGTCGGTCGCCAATCGTCGAGCGCGCCGAAGCCAAGGCGCTGACTGAACACGATCTGCTGCCGAACGAGAAAGTGACTGTAGTGCTGTCGGAAAAAGGCTGGATCCGTTCGGCCAAGGGCCACGAGATCGACGCCACCGGCCTGTCGTACAAGGCCGGCGACGGCTTCAAGACCTCGGCGGCGGGGCGTTCCAACCAGTCAGCCGTGGTCATCGACTCCACGGGCCGCAGTTACTCGGTGGCCGCGCACACCTTGCCTTCTGCACGGGGCCAGGGCGAGCCGTTGACCGGTCGTCTGACGCCACCGCCTGGCGCTACGTTCGAATGCGTACTGATGCCGGAAGACGACGCGCTGTACGTGATCGCCTCCGACGCCGGCTACGGTTTCGTGGTGAAAGGCGAAGACCTGCAAGCCAAGAACAAGGCCGGCAAGGCCCTGTTGAGCCTGCCGAACAACGCCAAGGTGATCACGCCGCGCCCTGTGGCCGACCGCGAACAGAACTGGCTGGCCTCGGTGACGACCGAGGGTCGCCTGCTGATCTTCAAAATCAGCGATCTGCCACAATTAGGGAAGGGCAAAGGCAACAAGATCATCGGTATCTCCGGTGAACGTGTGGCCAGTCGCGAAGAATATGTCACGGACATCGCCGTTCTTCCGGAAGGCGCCACGCTGGTGCTGCAGGCCGGAAAACGTACCTTGTCGCTGAAAGCCGACGACCTCGAACACTACAAGGGTGAGCGTGGTCGTCGTGGCAATAAACTGCCACGGGGCTTCCAGCGGGTGGACGCGCTGCTCGTCGAAAACCTCAATTAAGCGGCCAGGGGGCATTCGCTCTGTCTTCTCCGGCGGAGAAAACAAGTGATAACGCCTCTCTAGAGCGCCCGATCTACGATTTAACCCGTAGATCGGCGCTTTGGCGCTGGAGTCGGAACGCATATTCACGGATGATATGGCCTTTCCAAGCGCCGGCGTGGCCGAGCGTTCTTCACAAATGTTGAGTATTTTCACTGTGGTCAGCCTTGTGGCGGCCACCTGGACGGGATGATGACTTCTCTGCGCCCCCTTATTTTCCTGCTCGCCGGCGTTCTTGGCCTGGCGGGTTGCAGCGTTCACCAGCCGGTGTCGCTGTATCAGCTGGACAGCGGAAGTCCGGCTCAGCCTGCGCAAAGCGCGGGCATGGCGGTTTTGCTGGGCCCTGTGGTCGTTGCCGACTACCTGCAACGTGAAACCCTGCTGCAGCGTCAACCGGACGGCAGCCTGCAGGCAGCGGTCGATGGTCGTTGGGCTGGCAGCCTTTCGTCGGATATCGATCAATTGCTGCTGCGTCAGGTCGCCGGTCGTCTGGACAGTCAGCGCGTGGTGCTGGCACCGGCCACCTCAGGCTTCACCCCGGATGTACAGGTGCTGTTGACCATCACTCGCCTGGACTCCGGTGCCAAGCAGCCGGCGATTCTCGACGCACAGTGGCGCCTGATCGACCGTCGTGGTCAGGTTCGGGACAACCGCATCGTTCATCTGCAAGAGCTGCACAGTGGTGGCACGGCTTCGCAGGTTCAGGCACAAGGTATCCTGCTGCAGCGCCTGGCCGAGCAACTATCGGTCGCGCTCAAACCGCTGGCCAACCAGCCACCGGTTGCCGAAGCACCGCGCAAACCGGCACCGAAACCGGCCGCGCCGGCGGCGGAAGCCGAGAAACAGCCGAAGATTCCGATGGCTTCGCCGATTCGCACCGATATGGAAGTGTTTCGCTTCTGAGGCTGGAACGAGTCAAGACAGAGCCCGCCTTGTGCGGGCTCTGTTGTGTCTGGGGTTCTGAGTAGACGATCAAAAGCCCCTCACCCTAACCCTCCCGAAACGTCGGACCGCCCAAAGGGAGAGGGGACTGACCGAGGCGTCTGCCGCTATCCATCGACCTGAAAGCTCGAGTCGATTATGGATTTGTGAAATCGTGTTCGGTTGCTTGTCTGGATTATGGATTCGGTCTTGTTCTTTCAGGTCGGTGTAGATCCCGAACATCCCCCAATCGTAGGGTGAGGGGGCTCCAAAGTCTGGCGCAATCACGAAACCACCGCGCACAAAAAAGCCCGCAGACAATCACTCGTCTGCGGGCTTCTTTACATCAAGGCCTCAGGCCCGACGCTCATGCATCCGCGCCAGTTGCCGCTCGAGCATCGACGGGTAAGGCTCCATCAAGCGCTCAACACAGCAGGCACCCTCAGGGCTGGCAATCGGCCGGATCCGTGCACGTTGGCGTATCAGCGCGTCATCACCGATCTTGCGCTCCACCAGCAGCAGGTTGCGGCTGTGTTGCGACAGCGCCAGGGCGTCCTGGGCTGAGTCGGTCAGCAGCAAGTCGATCTGGCTCAGTCCGAACAGTTCGTCGCCCAGGGTCAGGCCCAACTGCAATTGCAGGGTGATGCCGCTGTCGGCGACTTCGATCTGCAGTTGATGGCCCAGTGCCCGCAGCAGCTCGCCGCAGCAGATGGCGTTGGTCAGGTAATCGTCGCCGCTGTCTTCGGTGTGGAACAGCATCAGCGTGCTGCCGTCATTCAGGGTTTCGATTTCACCCTGGTACAGCGAAGCCGCCTGCTCCAGACAGTCGCGATAGCGCTCCTGCAGCTCTTCCAGACGTGCCCGTGGCAAGCGGCGCAATTGTTCTTGCGAGCCAAGTTGCACGGCCAGCACCGCGGTGTGTTGCGGAACGCTCGGCGTCGGGCGGCGCACCGCCGGTTGCGCGACGTCGTTCAGGGATTCGTCACGCAGGTCAGCAAACGGGTCTTCGTCATCGTCGTCTTCAACGGTGCTGACCACATGGCGTGGCGCAGGTTTCTGCGCGGCCATCGGGCGGCTCTCGTCAAAACTCGGATCGCGCAGGTTGCGCACCTCGAATTCCGGCCCGACGTCATCGTCCTCGAACTCGGGTTCCGGCTCAGGCTCGGGAATGCTTGGCTCCGGAGCGTAACTGGCGTGCAGTTGACGGGCCAGATCGCCGATCTCGTCCTGACGGTCAATCCCCGGCGTGTATTCGTCGATCCGGCGCAGCCACACACGCAATTGCAGCAACGGCGTGGAGATGTGCCGGCCAAGACGCAGGCTCAGGGCCAGGGACAGTGCCAGCAGGATCGCACTCAAAATGCCCATGCTCTGCAGACTGATGGTCATCGGCTGCTGGAACTGGTCCATGTCCAGGCTGATGCGCAATTGCCCGGCGGTCACGTCCTGGAAGGTGATCTTGCTCTCGTACATGCCCTCGGCTTCGCCCAGCAGGCTGTGCTTGGGCCGCTGACCGGACTCGGCGAGGATGCGGTTGTCCACGCTGTAGATGGCGGCGTGGGCCACCAGCTTGTTCTTGGTCAGGTTGTTGAGCAGCACGTTGAGGCTGAGGATGTCGTTGGACACCAGCAGCTCGGTCGCGGAGGTGGCGGTCTGCGTGGTCAGGCTTTCGCCCAGGGCATCGGCCTGCTCGTGCATGGCCTGCTTGAACTGCAAGCCCATCACGCAGGCATAGATCACCAGGGCCAGGGCGACCAGGATCACGTTATGGCTGGCAATGCGCAATGCAATCGGTACACGGCGGTGGCGCAGTGCACGGAAGATCAGCAGGAAGAAGTTATCGGTTTTAACTGGCGTGGGCCGGTTCACTGAGCTCGGCTCTTTTGTCCGTGAAGTTGACGCGCAGTATAGCGACAGGCCCTAGACCGGCAAAGCGCTGGCGGTGCCCGATGGTCACTGAAAGTGGGTAGAATGCGGTTTTTTTCCAGTTGCGGGGGTGCGCGTTGCGCGAAATCGTCCTGATTAACATCACGGGAGTCGACCGTCCCGGTCTGACTGCGGCCATTACCGGCGTTCTGGCCCAGGGTGGTGTGAATATCCTCGACATCGGTCAGGCGGTGATCCATGACATGCTGTCGTTCGGCATCCTCGTGGAAATCCCCGACTCCGAGCCAGGCAATTCTGTGCTCAAGGACATCCTGTTCAAGGGCTACGAGCTCGACCAGCAGGTGCGCTTCACCCCGGTATCCGAAGAGGATTACCAGCAATGGGTGGGCAATCAGGGCAAGAAACGCCACATCGTCACACTGCTGACCCGCAAGGTCACCGCCGGCCAGTTGCAGGCCGTGAGTTCGATCACCGCCAAATATGGCCTGAACATCGACCACATCGACCGTCTGTCGGGGCGCATGCCGCTGGACACTCCCGCCGACAAGGGCAAGGGTTGCATCGAGTTCTCCGTGCGTGGCGAAGCCGCCGATCCGCAGGCCCTGCGCGCCGAGTTCCTCAGCGTGGCCCAGGAACTGAACGTCGATATCGCCTTCCAGGAAGATTCGCTGTTCCGTCGCAATCGTCGCCTGGCGGTGTTCGACATGGACTCGACCCTGATCGAAGCCGAAGTCATCGACGAGCTGGCCAAGGCCGCCGGTGTCGGCGACCAGGTTTCGCAAATCACCGAGCGGGCGATGGCCGGCGAGCTGGACTTCCGCGCCAGCTTCAAGGAGCGCCTGGCACTGCTCAAGGGGCTGGATGTCAGCGTGCTCGATTCGATCGGTGCCTCGCTGCGCCTGACCGAAGGCGCTGAAACCCTGTTCGCCGAACTCAAGCGCCTGGGCTACAAGACCGCGATCCTGTCGGGCGGCTTCACTTACTTCGCCAAGCAATTGCAGGCCAGACTCGGCATCGACTACGTGTTCGCCAACGAGCTGGAAGTGGTCGACGGCAAGTGCACCGGCGTGGCTATCGAGCCGATCGTCGATGCCCAGCGCAAGGCCGATCTGCTGAAACAGCTGGCTGAAAAAGAAGGTTTGCGTCTGGAGCAGACCATTGCCGTGGGCGACGGCGCCAACGACCTGCCAATGCTGGCGATTGCCGGCCTGGGTGTGGCGTTCCGCGCCAAGCCGCTGGTCAAGCAATCGGCGAAGCAGGCGATCTCGACGCTCGGTCTGGATGGCGTGCTGTACCTGTTGGGCTTCCGGGATCGCGACGGGCAGCTCTGAAAGCTCTGCCGCCTGAGCTGCCCCTTCGCGAGCAAGCCCGCTCCCACATTTGAAATGCATTCCAATGTGGGAGCGGGCTTGCTCGCGAATGGAGCGCCCTGGATTACCTGGTTGTACTCAAAGGGATTTCCACAACGAGTCGAAATCCTCCTCGCTCCCGCCATTCTGCGCGGTCTCCAATGAGCGATAAGCGAACTGATTGAAACTGTGTGTGCTCGCTACTCGCCGATCCAGCCCGGCGCGGTGCTCTTCGCCCTGGGTGTTGATCAGCACTTTGTTGCCTTCCTGAAACGGCAGTCGCGGCGCCAATAGCGTTGCGGGCAAGTCGATGGCGCTGATTTCCGGCAACAGCAAACCTCGCAGGTAATGGCTGTGATCGTCCCGGGTGCGCACCAGTTGCAGGCCGCAGGGCTGGGCGTATGGGGCCACCAGCTCGATACCCATTTGTGTCCCGGCACCACGCACCTGACGGATCCAGCGCACCACGGCAATGCTCCAGCCCTGATTCGTGGTGTCCTGGATGCCGACCATTTCCCCGGTCTGCAATTCGGCGGGCACTTCTTTTGGCCACGCCAGGCAGTAACCGCCCGGACTGTGGTTGATGACCGGCAACGCATAGGTCGGGTAATGCGGCGGGCTGTCAGCGTCGCCTTCGTCGTCGGCCAGCGGTTCGTAGCGGATTTCCTCGTAGGGCAGGAATTCGTCGGCCTTGCTCTGCGGAGCGGCGTCGAAGGCCTGGCTCCAGCTGTCCTTTTCACCTTGAGCCACCGCCTGGCTGAAATTGGCGGCGCGTGAGCCCGGGTGTTTGAGCAATTCGCTGAATGTGCGTTCGCCCCCAAGATAGAAGTGCAGGGCGCTCATGCCGACGCACACAGTCAGGTTGCCCTGGCCGACGGTGCGCTGAAAACTGCGCTCGGCGGCCTCGCCCCAAGTGGCGAGCAGATGTTGCAGGGTGTCGAGGGTCAGGCCGGATGGGACGGGCAGCGGCGTCGAAGTCTCCTGATGCAGCAGGTGAGCCTCGATGGCCTTCACCAGCGGTTGCGGATCGAAGCCGAGCAGGTCGGGCTGTTGTTCGCCGCGAAACTTGCTGCGATAACGCGGGCCGGCGTCGATCTCTGCAGAAATGGCGAACAATCCCTCGCCCGGGGCACCGGGATGCAGTTTCAGCCAGGCGCTCCAGGGCTCGAGCACCTGCGCGAGTTGGGCGATCGGATTCTGCCGCAACTGATTGCAGCGAGCGCTGCCCAGCAGCAGGGCGGCGATATAAGTCTGTTCGACGCTCAGTTCGCCGGCCAGGCTGGCCAGGTCATCGCGGACCCGGCGATGCTGCAGCTGCAAGTCGCAGGCGCAGCGAAACAATTGGTGCAGTTCAAACCACAGCTGTTCCGGCGCCGGGCTGTACAGCTGCGTGGCGCGCAGCAGTTGTCCTTTCAGCGCGTGGGTTGCACGTTGCAGCGCTACGCTCAACAAGGCTGCCCGATCCCTTGTGTATTTGGGGGCGATGCGCAGAACGATCTGTTTGTAGCCGATGGCCAGATGGCTTTGCAGGGCCTGGCACAGGTTGCTGATCTTGCGCGAGCGCTCATCGAGCATGATCGCCTGATGCAGAAAATGTCGCTCAAGGTGCTGGCAGACGAAATACACCTCGGGCCGCAACAGCTCCAGCAGGTGCAGGCGGTTGTCGCTGGGTGTCAGCAATTGATTGAGTTCACCAAGCCCCTGATAGAGCTGGCGCGCGGTTTCGCCGATGTTGGCCTTGGGCAGACCGGCGATCCAGCGCTTGAGGTCGCGCGGGGTGGCTTCACAGAATGACAGGCGCAACAGCGCCGGGATCGGGGCGCTCAGTTGTGGTTGGGATCGAGGCTCACTCATGCCGTGACCAGCTCCGGCGGCGAATAGGGCAATGCCAAAAACTTTAGCAGTTGTGGTCTGTTTCGCAGGCGTTTATCCGGCTTTTTTACCATTGGTCTGCTGGCCTGGTGCCATTTCGGCTGGCGCTACTAGGCTCTCTGGCGTGCGATCGGAAACGCACGGTTGCACGGCTTGCCGCCAACGTCGGGCAGGTCTCTGAAAAACTTCAAGGAGATGAGGTTCATGTCTAAATACGCAGTGGCAAACCAATGGGGCGGTAGTTCGGCACCTTGGCATCCGGGTGGAACCTGGGTCCTGGGCGCGCGGGACAACCAGAACGTCGTCGCCATCGACATCAAGTCTGGCGATGGCGGCAAAAGCTTCACCGGCACCATGACTTACGCCGGCGAAGGCCCTATTGGCTTCAAGGCTCAGCGCACTGGCCAGAACCAGTACAACGTCGAGAACCAGTGGGGTGGCAACGATGCCCCTTGGCATCCGGGTGGCAAATGGGTGATCGGCGGTCGGGATAACCAGAACGTTATCGCGTTGAGTGTCACGTCGAGTGACGGCGGGAAAAACCTCAGCGGCACCAATACCTACGCCAACGAAGGGCCGATCGGCTTCCGTGGGCAGATAGAGTAACGGCGCTACTCAGGTCGTGTCCGCCCCTTCGCAGACGTGCGCAGGGGCGGATCAGCAGGTTCAGGCGTTCGACAGTGCCAGGGCCTGACCCATCTGTACCGGCGAGCCGGCTTTCAGTTCTTCAACCCACTTCACCTGATCCGGCCCGAACAGCACGATCGCGGTCGAACCCAGCTTGAAGCGCCCCAATTCCGCACCTTTTTCCAGATGAATCGGCGCACGGGCGGCTTCGTCGTAACGGAAGGTTTTCAGCTCACGCTTCGGCGGCGTCACCAGCCCGGCCCAGACGGTTTCGATCGAGGCCACGATCATCGCGCCCACCAGCACCACGGCCATCGGTCCGCGCTCGGTGTCGAAGATGCACGCTACGCGCTCGTTGCGGGCAAACAGTTCCGGAACGTTTTCCGCGGTGGTCTGGTTGACCGAGAAGATCCGCCCCGGGATGTAGACCATTTCGCGCAGGGTGCCGGCCAGCGGCATGTGCACGCGGTGGTAGTCCTTGGGCGACAGGTAAACGGTGGCGAATTCACCGCCCATGAACGGCGCCGCATTGGCCGCGTCGCCACCCAGCAGTTCCAGCACGCTGAAGCTGTGGCCCTTGGCCTGGAAGATGCGACCGTGCTCGATCGGGCCGAGCTGACTGATCGCACCGTCGGCCGGGCTGAGGATCGCGCCCGGGGTCGGGTCCAGTGGACGTGCGCCGTCTTTCAGGGCACGGGTGAAGAAGGCATTGAAGTGCTCGTAAGCGGTGACGTCTTCAACCAGTGCCTGCGACATGTCCACCTGATAACGCTTGGCGAACCAGGTGGTGAAGGCATTCTTGAACCAGCGCACGCGGCACTCGGCAATGCAGCCGGCCAGGCGCGACAGCAAGTGATGCGGCAGCAGGTACTGGCTGATGATAAACAAACGCTCTTTCATGACTGTCCTTAAAAATCCTTAAAGCTCGACGGGGGTGTCGGGGTGGTTGCCCCATTCGCCCCAGGAACCGGCGTAGCCCTTGACCCGCGGATAACCGAGGGCCTTGGCCACCAGATAAGTGAAACCGGACCGGTGATGGGTCTGGCAGTGGGTAATGACTTCTTTGTCCTTGGTGATCCCGAGGTTTTCCAGGATCTGCGGCATGTCGGTACGGATGCGCAGTTGACGCGCCTGGTCCATGCCCGCCGTCCATTCGAAATTGACCGCGCCGGGGATGTGTCCACCTTTGGCTGCGAGGACTTTCTCGCCGGAATACTCCAGCGGCCCGCGAGCGTCCCAGATTGCCAGGTCAGCGGCGCCGAGACGGCTTTGCAAGTATTCACGGGTGGCGGTCGGCTCGTCGTGCAGGGTCAGGGCTACCGGGCCGCCCACCGCTGGAGGAACCTGGATCGACATTGGCGAACCTTCCGCCAGCCACGCCGTCAGACCGCCGTCGAGGTAGTGATATTTGTCGTGACCGATCACGTCGAGCAGCCAGATGAAGCGTCCGGCCCAACCGCCGCCTTCGTCGTCATAGACCACGTAGACCGCGTCCTTGTTGTGGCCCAGTTCGCCGAACAGCTCTTCGAGTTTTTCCTTTGTCGGCAGCAAGCCCGGAGCCGGTGCCAGGCCCAGCTGGGTGCGCTTCGGATCGACGAAGCGTGCGCCGGGAAGGTGACCCTCGGCATAGCGGGCGGCACTGGTCAGATCCACCAGAATCAGATTGCGGTCGTCGAGGCGCGGGAGCAGGTCGCTCGGCTCGATCACCAGCGCCAGGCCAGAGAAGTCAGGCATGTGAGGTCTCCAGAGCACAAAGGGGAAGGATTGTAGCTGTCATTGGCCGCGCTGGCTAAAGCTGTGCAGTGCTTTCTCGATGCACTGCGCGGTTTTGCCGAAGGCTTGTACGGTGATGTCGGCGAACGGCCCGCCGCCCTGGTCGGCGACCACGATCATGATCACCCGGCCGTTGTTCACCAGCGAGCGCAGGAACAGGTGTTCGCCACGAAACAGGGCGCGTAGCGAGGGCGGCAGCAGGGCGGAAAACTGGGCGTTGTTGTCCGGGGTGATCCGCACCTGCGCCTGCTGCGCGAGCAATCGTTGCAGCACGGTGCTCTGGCTGACGACAAAATTGAGCGCAGCAGCTTCCTTCGGCAACCCCGAGGTTTGATGGACGCGCAGATTGGCGTGGCTGCGGTCGGCCATCAGGATCATCACCCGACGCATGCCGCTGGCGACCAGCGCATCGCGGGCGGCGACGGTCAGGCTCATGGCGTTGGTGAAGCGGCTTGGCACGGCCAGCAGCTCGGCGCATTGCCGGCGCCACCGGGTCAGATCTTCAGCGGACGGCGCCGCAGCCGGCAGCATTCCGGCGGGCAGACGACGGGTGCCCCACGGCCACAGCAGCGAGACCGCCGGGTGCCAGAGGTCGGGCATGAAGTGATGGCGAGCGCTGACAGCGGCCTGTTGGTGCAACTGCTGTTGCACCTCGTCCATCGAGATTTGCAGGTAAAGGCTGGTCAGGTATTGCCAGCGCTCGCTGTGCGGACTGTCCCAGGCCTGTTGCGCCGAGAGTGCCAGACCGTTGGCCAGCAGCACGGTGTTGGCTGGCTGGTTGAGCCAGCGGCGCAAGGTCGGGTCGTCATCGAGGCGATTCTGTTGGCGCAGCGGATGATCGACGTCGCGGGCAATGCGCAGGACCTTGACCAGTTCGCGCTGCTCGGTCAGCAGCAGTCGGTAACCTTGCTGCACCCAGATCGGCAGACGCCAGGCTTGCACAAGCGCTTCGCCGATTTTCAGCAGGCGCACGCCGAACAGCTGCTTTTCAACGACTCGCGCTGATTCGCCCTTGTGGATAACCCGCACTTCCCACTCTTCAAGCAATTTGGGAAAGGTCAGTGCCAACGGCCACAGCGGCGACAGAAACAGCAGGCTGCCCCAATGAATGTCCTGCCACAGTCGCGCCAGGCGACTGGCAAAAAAGCCGTTGGCCTGTTGGGTCGCGTGCTGGCTGATCATCTGTATCTGGCGCAAGGCCTGGGGGATTTGTGCCTGGGGTTCGGCGGGCAGGCGTGCCAGCAGTTCTTCGGTGCGGGCCAGACCAAGACGATTGATCGCCACTTCAAGGTTTTCCGCCGGCGCAGTCATGCTGCCCAGGGTGTGACGGTTGGCTTCGCGGATGATGCTCAGGGCCAGTGCCGGGCTGTCCTGCATCAGCTCGGCAATGTCGCGCAACGAGCTGCGATTGTCGCGGATGGCACGGCAAACGCGGTCGTGTGCTTCTTGCGGTACCGGCAGGCGCACGCCGTCGAGCAGCTTCACCCAGCCATCGAGTGTGGTCGGTCTTGCGTGTGGGACGTTCGTTTCATTAGCCATGTCTGGACGAGATCTTCACTGACTGTAGACGCGCCCGGCATGGGCTAAATTGGCTTTTCGCCTGAACTGGCTATAGTCTGGCGCAGTTTTGCCGATAAGTAGAAGAAGAGATTTTTTAACTTCCGAATATGACCTTGAACCCGACTTAAACAAGTACCTTTCTACCTATGGCTAAAATTATCGGCATCATCGTCGTATTCGCGAGCGTGCTCGGCGGATACGTGCTCTCCCACGGCAAGATTGCCGCCCTGATCCAGCCCTTCGAGGTGATGATCATCGGCGGTGCGGCACTCGGAGCCTTCCTCCAGGCCAACCCCGGTTACATGACGATGCATGTGCTCAAGAAATCCCTGGGCATGTTCAGTTCGCGTTTCAGCCACACGTTCTATCTGGAAGTGCTGGGCCTGATCTACGAGATCCTCAACAAGAGCCGCCGCGAAGGCATGATGGCCATTGAAGGCGACATCGAAGATGCCGCCGCGAGCCCGATCTTCGCCAAGTACCCGGCGGTGCTGAAGGACGAACGCATGACCGCGTTCATCTGCGATTACCTGCGCATCATGTCGTCCGGCAACATGGCTCCCCACGAGCTGGAAGGCCTGTTCGACATGGAACTGTACAGCCTCAAGGAAGACCTCGAGCATCCGTCCCACGCGGTGAACGGCATCGCCGACGCCATGCCGGGTTTCGGTATCGTCGCGGCGGTACTGGGTATCGTGGTGACCATGGCCTCCCTGGGTGAAGGCGATCAGAAGTCCATCGGTCTGCACGTCGGTGCGGCACTGGTAGGTACCTTCTTCGGTATTCTCGCGGCGTACGGTTTCTTCGGTCCGTTGGCGCACTCCCTGGCCCACGATGCCAAGGAAGAGCTGAACGTCTACGAAGCCATCAAGGCCTCGCTGGTGGCTTCGGCTTCCGGCATGCCGCCGTCGCTGGCTGTCGAGTTCGGTCGCAAGGTTCTGTACCCGGCTCACCGTCCAAGCTTTGCCGAGCTGGAACAAGCCGTTCGCGGTCGCTAAGTCATGGAAAATAACCAGCCGATAATCATCAAGCGCGTCAAGCGCATCGCCGGCGGGCATCACGGCGGGGCGTGGAAGATCGCCTTCGCCGACTTCGCGACGGCGATGATGGCGTTCTTCCTGGTGTTGTGGCTGCTGTCCACCGCGACCCCGGAGCAGAAGATCGCCATCGCCGGTTACTTCAAGGACCCGGTCGGTTTCTCCGAGAGCGGCACGCCGTACATCATCGATCTGGGCGGCACGCCGACCCTGGCGCCGGAAAACACCCTCAACCCTGAAGTGAAGTCTCAGCCGCAACCGGACAAGGTCACAGTCGATACTGAACAGGTTGAAGGCATGGCCGAGCAGGTCGAGAAGGAACGCCTGGAACTGTTGCTGCAAGAACTGCAGAACAAGGTCGACGAGAACCCGCAACTGCAGAAGTTCAAGGACCAGATCCTGTTCGAAATCACGCCGAACGGCTTGCGCATCCAGATCATGGACGCCGAGAACCGGCCAATGTTCGACTCCGGTTCTGCGCGCCTGAAGCCGTACTTCGAAGACATCCTGCTGGCCATGGCCGACACCATCAAAGCGGTGCCGAACAAGATCAGCATCAGCGGCCACACCGACGCCAAGCCGTACACCGGCACTGGCGACTTCGGCAACTGGGAACTCTCGGCCAACCGTGCCAACGCCGCCCGGCGTGCGCTGGTGGCGGGCAGTTATCCGGACTCGCAAGTGGCGCGTGTGGTGGGTTACGCCTCGTCGGCGCTGTTCGACAAGGAGAACCCGTTCAACCCGGTCAACCGCCGCATCGACATCGTGGTCCTGACCAAGAAGGCCCAGGCCGCCATCGAAGGTTCGCAAGGTGCCGAGCCGGCGAAACCGGCTGAAGGGCAGAACGGTGCCGATCCAGCCAAACCGGTCGACCCGAATGCCTTGCCGGCGGATCAGCAGCCAGTGCCGGCCCACGAGTTGCGCGAACGGTTGAATCTGTTTGACGACCCGCTGCCGAAACCGGTCGAGCCGGGCAGCGCGGCGCCTGCCCCGGCGCCTGCTGCACCGGCCACTGCTCCGGCGCCCGCGCCGAAACAGTGATCCACAAAAAAGCCGCGAGATGATCGCGGCTTTTTTGTGTCTGGCTACTTGAACGCTCAGTAACCGTTTTCCGGCAGGCTGGCGATGATCGAGCGGTAGCTGTTCATCCGCTGCTGCTGGATGCGTCCGTCCTCAAGTGCCTTGAGCAAGGCACAGCCCGGTTCGCGGTCGTGCTTGCAGTCGCGGAAGCGGCAGGTGCCGAGCAGGTCGTCGAACTCGATGAAACCGGCTTCGACATCGGCACGGCTGACATGGCCGAGGCCGAATTCGCGGATGCCCGGGGAGTCGATCAGTTCACCGCCGCCGGGGAAGTGGAACAGCCGTGCGGTGGTCGTGGTGTGGGTGCCCTGGCCGGACAGTTCGGACAGCGGGCCGACACGGGTTTCCACGTCGGGCAGCAGGCTGTTGACAAGGGACGACTTGCCGACACCGGACTGACCGACGAACACGCTGATGCGCCCGTCGAGCTGTTTCTGCAACTGCTCCATGCCGTTGCCATGGTGCGCCGAGACTTCCAGCACCGGATAACCCAGGGTCCGGTACACCGCCAGCAGCGCGTTCAGGGCCGGGGCGTTCTGCTCGTCGATCAGGTCGAACTTGTTCAGCAGCAACAGCGGGCGGATGCCGGCGTGTTCGGCGGCGACCAGATAACGGTCGATCAGGTTGGCATGGGGCTCGGGCAGCGGGGCGAAGACGATGACGATCATGTCGACGTTGGCGGCCACCGGTTTGAGCTGACCACGGCTGTCCGGACGGCACAGCTCGGTGGTGCGCGGCAGTTGCGCGACGATCACGCCGATGCCCTGGTTGCCGGCGCGCCAGACGACGCGGTCGCCGGTTACCAGCGCTGGCAGGTTGGCCCGCAAGTGGCAGCGGAAGACCTGGCCGGCCAGTTCGCCGTCAACGGCCTCGACCTCGACCTGCACACCGAAGTGGGCGATCACCAGGCCATGCTGTTCCGGGCCCAGGTCGCCGCCTTCGAGCGCCTCGACAGCCGAGGACTCGCGTTTGGCGGCGCGGGCGGCGCGCTCGCCCTGAATCTTTTCGATGCGCCAGTTTTGACGACGATTGAGTTGGCGTTTGGCCATGGGTGTTCCGTCTGAAGAATGCAGCGATTAGGTAAAACGGCCGCGAGTTTAGCACGCCCGGGCATCGCCCTAGGCTAAACTGCGCAGCATTGCTCAGGAGCCGAAATATGCAAAACCCGCAGAATCTGATCTGGATCGACCTGGAAATGACCGGTCTGGATCCGGAAAACGACGTGATCATCGAAATGGCCACCATCGTCACCGACAGCGATCTCAACACCTTGGCCGAAGGCCCGGTGATCGCCATCCACCACAGCGACGAAGTCCTCGCCCGGATGGACGAGTGGAACACTCGCACCCACGGCAACTCCGGCCTGACCCAGCGCGTGCGCGATAGCCGCATCAGCATGGCCGAAGCGGAAGCCGAAACCATCGCCTTCCTCGAAAAGTGGGTGCCGAAGGGCAAGTCGCCGATCTGCGGCAACAGCATCTGTCAGGATCGCCGCTTCCTTTATACCCACATGAAGTCGCTGGAAAGCTACTTCCACTACCGCAACCTCGACGTCTCCACGCTCAAGGAACTGGCCGCGCGCTGGGCGCCGGACGTGCGTGACAGCTTCAAGAAAGGCAGCACTCACCTGGCGCTGGACGACATCCGCGAATCCATCGCCGAGCTGCAGCACTACCGCAAGCATTTCATCAAGTTCTGAGATCGGCACCCACGCCGGGGCGCCCTCTTTTGGTGCCTCGGCGAAGTGAGTAGACTGCGCGCCTTCCTGCCAGGATCGCCACCATGTTGCTGATGCTCTACCTCGTTGCCATTACTGCCGAAGCCATGACCGGCGCCCTGTCTGCGGGCCGTCGCGGCATGGACTGGTTTGGCGTGGTGCTGATTGCCTGCGTCACGGCATTGGGCGGCGGTTCGGTGCGCGACGTGTTGCTCGGGCACTACCCACTGACCTGGGTCAAACACCCGGAATACCTGGTGCTGACCACGGTCGCGGCGATGATCACCGTGTTCACGGCGCGCTGGATGCGTCACCTGCGTTCGCTGTTTCTGGTGCTCGATGCGGTCGGCCTGGTGGCGTTTACGCTGATCGGCTGCATGACCGCCCTGGAAATGGGCCACGGCATGCTGGTGGCTTCGGTCAGCGGCGTGATCACCGGGGTATTCGGCGGCATCCTGCGCGACATCTTCTGCAACGACATTCCGCTGATCTTTCGCCGTGAGTTGTATGCCAGCGTCTCTTTTGCAGCGGCCTGGTGTTACATGTTGTGCCTGTATCTCAATGTGCCGAGTGAGCAGGCAATCCTGATTACCTTGTTTGGCGGTTTTCTGTTGCGATTGCTGGCGATTCGTTTTCATTGGGAAATGCCAAAGTTTGTCTATAACGACGAGCATTGATAGTTGTTGCAGTCACGGTTTAATAAACGACCATTTGCAGCCTTCCGGCGGTTTGCAAGTGTATGTTTCTTACATTTTTCGCTTTGCTGATTGTTTTAAGGTCATGTTATTTCTTTTGTTGATGGATTGTTCAATGCCAATCCTTGAATAAAACTCCTCAAAGGAAATGCAACATGAATGAAGATGTGAGCGAAACACAGGGCGGGCAAACCATCGCACCTGTTCTCGAAGGCCTTGCCAGCTTCAAGGTAAAGTTTGATGCTGGCGACAGCACCAGCAGCAAATCACTATACGGCAATGGCCGCATGCAGGTGAAAGTGCAAGTTCTGGTGTCCGGAGTGGATGCCAACGGCAACTTCATGCACGTGCCGGAAAGTGTAATGGATAGCATAGAACTCATTCATTACAGTACCGGCAGGACGTTACGTGACGGCTGGGCGGCGAGCACCGAACAAGGGCGTTATACGCTTGAGACGCAAACGTCGGCGACAGGTGAGGTCGTTTACGACGACGATGCTGAAAATGACAGCGTTCATCCTCAGGTTCGCACCTTCTGGGTATCCTCATCGGTCGCCGGGACGACCAGGATCGCTGCGCGCCTGTCTCTGAACGGGTTGAGAATTCTCAGTAACGGAACCACGCTGTCCAGCGTCCATGACAGCAGCATTACGATCGAATCCCAAACGCCTCCGGCTTATGCCATTGAACAGTTCCGCTGGTATCAAGCCCGGCGCGGCAATGAGCAACCCGGTAATCGCATCTTCAACTATTATCTGGGGCTTTATCCGCAGGGGCAGCAGATCAAGCTGGTTGATTGGATCGCAGACGGAGCTGAAGCGGGGAAAGACCACGCTTTTGCTGGGGGGAACAAGTTAGAGGAGCCGAGAACCAATTTTATGCGGGCCACTTTTGTCCGCCCGGAACGGAATACTTTGGAGGTGAAACTGCCATTTAATGGCGATCCCATTGCGTATCTTTTCCCCGATGCCATTACAAGAGAGTCAAAAACATACTCTGTAAGGGTCAATGATCACAACGGAGAGCTGACGGTTGTGCAGGCGCTGTCCGAATATTCTGAAATTGCACCTGGTTCCAGGCACGGCGAAATATTTCACTTTCGCGCCATTGATCAACACGGTACCGAGCATAGTTTAGCGTTGAGGCTGGATTTTTATACGCGCAACTTCACGCTTGAGCGAGGTTGATAGCATTTTCTGCTGATGCACATTCGGCAGGAGTAGTAGGTATATATGCTCTTTTAACGGCGGATATCGATACTCTGTGATGTTCAATTGTCGGGTATTCGCATAAAAAGTGCAGTACTTATGACTTGTGTTGGCCCCTTGGTTCTGCGGGGGCCAGCGTAAACTACTCCTCAAGGATGAGAACTCAATGGCTGACAAAACGCCAAAGGTCAAAACTGTTCCTGCCCCAAACCATTCACCCGATTTCAGCATCAATGTTTCACATCGACCAACCTCCCCCATTCCAGTAGCACCGCAGGTATCCATGCCGAATCGACTGGAACCGTCGAACCCTTTCGTCCGGCTAGAGGTGGGTGCATTGATGCAGGAGAGCAATGTGAGTGCGAACCCGGTTGCTTTTGCGATCGACGAGCTTGCGATGCTTTCCGCGCCCCGCTCCCTGGCAGATTACCGGATACCTGCTTCAACACTCCTCGGCGACGCCGATGCTCAGGGCATCCGGATGTACAAGGGGCGTCAGTTTGTGGCAGTCGCCGACGGCCATTTCGTGCAAGTGGTCCTGGATGCCGGGAGTGGTCTGCTTCGCGCCACGCAAGCCAGAGAGCTCAACCCTTCCGGTCCGCTATTGAAGCCCGATGGTGAGGGCCGGTTCTGGCTCGCACTGGACAGCAGTGATTCGCGCAATCGTCTCGCAAGGACGGATTCGATACACAGACGGACGGCTGAACTGGTTCACCGCGTGGGGTATTCGGTGGACGACTTCTCTGAAATTACAATGACACGTGTCCTTGCGGTGAGTGGAATGGATGAAGCGTTGGCGCGTGATTTCCCCATTCATTCTCGTTCCCTCGCGGTGCTCCAGGAAACTCTCAGGCGTTTCAGCCTCGATCGGAAAATCCAGATTTTCTTCACACAACTGCAGCATCCCGATCCGCTGGTTCGCGCCCAGCTCGATCCACAACTGCTGGCGCTGCTGAAGTCGCGCAAGGGCGATCTTGCCGAGAGGGACCGGGCTCTGCTCTTCCAGGATCATGAGCGTGCGTTTGAACTCGACTGTGACGAAAACACGTTGCAGATGCGACGCAGTTTTCCGGAACTGACCAAAACGGTGGCCGAGGCGCTGTGGCAGGACGCAAGCGCCTCCGATCGTCTGTATGTGCATAGTCATCCGGGAATGACACGACAAATGGCAGAAGACGCGCAGCTGGCAATGCGCGATGTGCGTCTGGCAAGAGCCTGTGAAGGGATTTACCTTGATTCGGTATCCAGTTTCGATAGTGATCGGCTGGCGTTGCACATGATCGGCCTCCTTGCGCAGTGGCCATCGACAGTTCGTATCGAAATTCGTCACAACGCGAAAGTCGCGACCGCTGTTGGCGATGTTCAGGCGCCGTTCCTTCATGTACTGGTCAGACAGGACTCCGGGTATGTCATCGACAGCCCCGAGGGCGCGTCTGCCAAAGATATGAACGATCTCTATTCGTCAGTCTGGTTGCGGTTATTGCCCGTTCAGCGTCAGGCGCTCGGTGTCCTGGATGGAGGAGGGCAAGCGTTACGGCAATTGGTGCGTTTACAGCCGTTGCCCTCGCGCCAAGTCGTGAGCGAAGTTCTGGAAATGGCTCCACGGCCGGTTTCTGTCGATCCCGCTGCCTTGCAATACGCGCAAACGGGAGGATTGCGAGGTGGAGCCGATAACGATCCGACATCGGCAAAGTCAGTTGTAGACAGCGTGCGTGAGCTTTATCCGCAACTCAAGGATGAGGAGGTGACGGCGTTTATCAACCGGCGATTGAAGAATGATCCATCCGGCGTGATACAGCGGCTTGAAAAAGAGTTCGCGATGCTGCGTGAAGAACTGGCGATATGGAGTGCCGGTGAGTCATCACCTCATTCGCAATCGTCGGGATGGTCGTCAGCGCCGACACTTGTCGAACAGCGCCAGGCCCGCGAGCAATTCAGCAAGTTGCTGCAGGATATCTGGCAGCGCAAGTCGATTTCGAGATGGGAATATGGTGACTATCATTTTTCTGCTGATGTCGATTTTTCTGGCGAGTTACCAAGGTTATCCACCCGATTCGAATATGTAACAGAGTTAATATTAACCGCAAAAAATCCGGAGGCACGGATCGGTCCATTTCTCGACAGTTTTCCCAACGTTCAATATTTGATGGTGAACGGCGTAAAAATGGAGGACCTTGCGCCAGGGATCTTCCAAATGCGTGAGTTGCGTCAACTTACCTTGAACGGGTGCTCGCTCAGACTTTCTGAAGCAACGGCTGAGGGGCTGGGGAGAATAGAAACGCTGACACTGTTGAATCTGTCACAGAACCCTTTGACGGTGGCTCCGCATGTAGGCTTCATGCAGGATCTGACTGAGTTGATGCTGCATGACGCCAATCTTTCAAATGTGCCTTCGGGAGTAGGAACACTCAAGGAGCTCGAGATATTGACGTTGCAGAACAATAATATTGTCGATGTGGGGGATGAGTTATTCGATATTCTGGATACACAGAATCTATTCATCGGTCTGGTGGGCAACCCCTTGAATAACGCTTCCAGGGAGCGAATTGACCAATATCTTGACCGTTCCAGCATGGATAGAAAAATAGAAATAAAAGTGGAAGAGTCTTTTTCAGACTCGGAGTACGAAAGTGACTCTTCAGAAAGTGGGTTCGGGACAGACTCAAGCAGTAGCTGACTGTTGATAAGCGTAACGTTCTGCGTATTTTTCTAACACGATCTGATACGAATGAATAACGTAGCGCTTCATCTTCTGTTATCGGTAAAGCCAGAATAAAGGAGAGAAGCGCTGCGGGGAATGCCGAAACGAAAGGGGCACGGATGGAAAGCTTGAATTTCGTAATTTGGAGTTTCCCTTTTTGAATGTTTGTTTGCTGTGCCGGGTTTGATGTTAAGGTATTTCCTCGGATGGCCTGTTCATAATTTGTCGAGTGTCTTGGCTGTTATTGTTGTTTTAGTCATGCGTCAATACTTGGGCGCGTCCTTGTATGGACGTCATGTATTTATTAGCCAAGGTGTTATTGAATGTCTGACGAACAACTTAGTATTTCCCGTATCGAAGTTAAACTCGACGCTACCAAGTCTGGCCAGCACAAAGTGCTTTACGCCAACGGTCGCATGCAAGTGCGTGTGTTGGTGCTTGTACAAGGAGCCGATAGCAATGGTGATGGCGTGTCACTGTACGGGCATCCCGCCTTGCAGACACTGCGGCTGATTGCCTACAACGGTGCTCGGCCTCTGGAAGGTGACTGGAGTGTATCCAGGCAGGAGAACCGGTTTGCCCACGAAATGTCGGGTGGGGCGCCGCGCGTTACAGAAGTTCGCCAAGTCAAGGACAATCGAATCAGTGATGATTCCGATCCTGTGCAAGTATTTGAATTTTGGGTTTCCGCTTCCCGGCCTGGAATCATGGAAGTGGCTGCCGAAATAACCATGGATAACGTGACGCTGCGAACGAACGGAATTGGCTTCGATAGCAGTGTCACGCTGGAAGCTATTCCGCCGAGAGTGTATTCGCTGAACAGTTTTTCGCTGAATAAATATGAAGAGAAGCAGCAGAGGGCCTCTTACGACTGGATCCAGCTTTACCATATTGGACTGCACGCAGAGGGCAGGCAGGTTCATCTCCTCGACTGGTACAGCAGTGAGGTCAAGCTTGATCCTTATGATTCTGAAATGGCGGCGCTGGTCTACGTGTCCGGAAATATTCCCGATACACGGGACGGACGCAGAAACTTTTACGGTTACATGGCGCCGATTTATGGGCAGAAAACAACGTTTCGCAGTCCGCTGGGCTATGTGACCGTACCTATTAACAAAGTGCCCGGCCAGTTGACACTTGTTCAGTATATTTCCGCTGACTTTCAAGTGGCACGGGAAAATGAAAGTGCATTCGAGTTTGCAGTGCTTGATGAGTTCGGCTCGGAACACAGGCTTTCGCTCGATGGTGACAAGGAACAGCGTACCTTTATTTTGGGCGAGTCCCGGCGGTCAATGAAACAGCTTGCCTGATTTTGTCAGGTGGCCAGCCAGTGTTCACTGGTCACTTGATTTCCCAATATCTGAATATGGAAATAAAGGACGTCTTTTTCAATGGAAAGTAATTCATCTTCCAATGCTCACTCCAATGCTTTCAACTTCGGTGAGTTTGTTTCTGGAGGCGTTGACCCTCGCACCGGAATGTATACGTGTTCATTTTCGCTGGGCAAGTTGCACTCGGCGGGTCTCAATGGCCCTGAGCTTGCACTGACATTGGGTTTCAATCCACTGAATCAAGTGGATACCGGGTTCGGCGTCGGCTGGTCTTTGTCCATGACGCATTACGACTTGCGCAGCAAGGTCATGACGCTGGCAAACGGTGAACGCTATAAGGCTGTGGAGACGTCTGCCGGCCTGAAGTTCAGGGAAATGAAACTGCAAACCGCCAAGGTGCTGGAGACGGGGGGCGGACGCTATGAAGTCCGGTACAAGGATGGTCGGCGTGAGTTGCTCAAGGTTCAGGCCGGCACCCAGGTCGCGGTAGTAGAAAAAATCATTGCCCCGAACGGTGTGAGCATCACGCTGAAGCATGTGTTGTTCAATCAGTTTCCCATGTTGGTTGAAGTCAATGACACCCAGCGATGCCTGCTGAAAATCACACGCAAGGCAGGTCAGGTGATACTGACCCGGCATCCTGGTACTTCGGCCGCTACCGATTACGGACTGGTCCTGAAAAATAGTCGGGTAACGGCCATCGAGCTTCCGGTCGGCAAAGGCTGGGAGCTGGAATATGAGGTCATTGATCAGGCCATCTATTTGTGGCGCGTCGTCAATCCGTTGCGCGGTGTCGAATTCATTCGCTACAAGCGCCAGGGTCACCTCTTCGTAAACGGCGTGGAGCGGTCACTGCCATTTGTCATCGCTCACGATATTTATCCGGGGCACCACCAACCCAGGCTCTGCAAGGAATACTCGTATTCCGACCATAACTTTCTCGGGCAGGGCCTCATCCCGACCAGAAGTAATGACGGAGATCCTCTCTACCTGGCGCCCGCCAACTACGTCTATTCCTCGACCGAGCGGTTGGTGGTCAAGGGGGCGGTGCACACCCTTGTCAACCGCACTTACAACAAGTTCCATTTGTTGACCGCAGAGGTCACTACAAGAGGTGATGCCAAGACCTCAGTCGCCACCGAATACCATTGTTCCGTCACCAAGCCATTCAATGAGCAGCCGGCTCAGTTCCGCATGCCAAAGATTCAGACGGTGACTTATCTCGACCGGCGCACCCAACAGACGCGTCAGGAAACCACCGTCACTGAGTTCGATGGTGAAGGCAACTTGCTCAAACTTGTCGAGCCGAATGGAATGACCACTTTGTCGGAGTTTTATCCGGCAAGCGGTGGGGACAAGTGTCCAGAGGATCCGATGGGCTTCGCCAGGTTCCAGAAAAAGAGGACAGTCATCCCGGCAGACGGGGGAGGGAACTCGACTGTTACCTACTACGACTATGCCCTGCATCCTGCGCTGGAAGGTGCAGAGCTGGCCTTCGTCCTGCCAGTTGAGGAGCGTTTTTTCGAGCTTGTGGAGGGGGTTGAGATCCAGCGGTCGAAAACCGAAAAAAGTTACCTGAATACGCCGCAGGACCCGTTCAAACATGGGGCCACGCAAGAGCAAAGTGTCACCCGTAACGATAAAAAGACCCGTACTGAATTTTCCTATGAGCTCAAGGACACCCGGCTGGAAGTAAAGTCCAGTACATACGGATTTGATGGAACGCTGCAGACCAGTGAGAAAGTGCTTTCGACACTGACTGGATTACAGGTCTCGGAAATCGGTGTCGATGGCGAGCACATCGAGTATGAGTACGACGCAATCGGCCGGGCAGTATGCAAGACGGTTGCCCCTGGAACGCCCTTCGCGAGCTCTACTCAGTGGTCTTATATATCCGCCAGCCAGAAACTGCCGGCCACAATAGTGGGAACGAATCCCGCCGGCGGCGAGCAACGCGTAAGTGTTGACGGCCTGGAACGGGTGATCACCGTTGCGGAAAAGGACTGTGACCGTCCGGACAAGGAGGGACTTATTCAGACTCGCACCCTTTATTCCGCGGTTCATGATTCGGCGGGTAACAGGATACAAGTGACACTGACCGATTGGCGCGACGGCAAACCTTGTCCAGTGGTGACTCGCTACGAATTCGATGACTGGGGCCAGGTCTGCAAGACGCTCCATGCCGATGGGCGCATCGAACACAGCGAGGTCGATCCGGTTGCTCGCCAGCAAACGAATTGGCTTCAAGGGATGGGCAAGACAGTCACCCTCGTCAACTCGTTCGGAAAGCCTCTGAGTGTCGAGAGCTTCAACCTTAAGAACAGCAGTCTGGGCAAAACGGTTTACACCTATGACGGCCTCGGGCGCACGACCACCGAGACCGATCCTGCCGGCAATACCACACGCTATGAATATGACGTCTTCGACCGGATGACCCGCAGCGTCCTGCCCGATGCCAGCGAGGTGGTAACCGATTACGCCGATCACAGTGACGAAGCGCTGCCGGCCTGCATCCAGGTCGACGGCAAAATGTTGGGCCGGCAAACCTATGACGGCTTGAATCGTCTCACGCAAAGCACAGTGGGCGGGCGCAAGTCCGAAGCCGGTTATGAAGCGGGCTTCCGTCAGCCGCAGTGGCACAAGAGTCCCGATGGCAAGAAAACCGAATTCACCTATTTGCGTGAGCTGGGCGGTTTACTGACGGAGCGCAAGGCGGGTGCGTTGCTCACAACCATGACTTACGACCCGGTCAATGGTCATCCCCTGACCTGCAGTGAAAACGGCAGAGAGCGTCGTTTTACGTATTACCCTTCCGGGCGTATCAAATCCGAAACGACCACTTACGGGGTGATCAGTAAATCAACTTCCTTTACCTATTCTCTTGAGGGGCGACCGCTCACCTATATCGATGTGCTGGGGACGGAGCGCAGATCCGAATACGATGATCACGGTCGTCTGCTATCAACCTTGCAGGGGTCACTGAAAACCGAATTCCACTACAACCTTCAGACCGGGTTGCTGGAATGGACAATGACCGAAGAGACTTCGCTCAAGCGTCAAATGATCACCCGGTTTGCCTACGATGATATCGGTCGTGAAACATGCCGTACTTTCGAGGTCAAGGGCCAGCCCGATCAGACGCTGGTGTCGACCTATACACTGGCTGGCAAACTGGCGCGGAAGGTGTCCAGCCGCGGTACGCAAGTGTTGCGCGATGAACAGTTTTCCTACGACAGGCGGGGGCGTCTGATCCAGTACGACTGCGCCGGAACCCACAAGCCCCGGGATCCCTATGGCAAGGAGATTGTTCAGCAGGCGTTCACATTCGATGCGCTGGATAACCTGCTCACCGTACAGACGCGGTTCCCGCTGGGTGTGAACCTGACTACCTTTGGTTATGACAACCCGGACCCTGCGCAACTCAGCTCGGTCAAGCATTCACACGTCGACTATCCCTCGGCAGTGACCCTGGAATATGACGCCAACGGCAGGATGATCAAGGATGATCAGGCGCGAACCCTGGCCTATGACGCGTTCGGGCGACTCGAGCAATTGACCGGTGCAGGAGGCAAGGTCATTCGCGGCTACCATTACGACGGGTTCGACCAACTGGTTGAACTGGCGCAACCGGATACGGTAACTACCCAGCGTTATTACCATGAAGGCCGGATCACCCATGAAGTCAGCGGTAATCGTTCATCCAGCGTCGTGCGTCACGGTGGATTGCTTGTAGGGCAGCAACAACTCGGATTGAGCTCCGGTATTCAGCTGTTCGGCACCGATCAGCAGCAAAGTGTGTTGGCTCAACTGGGTGAGGAGCATCTGACCGATTGCGCTTACAGCCCTTATGGGCACCGTCCCGCCGAAGGTGGCTTGTTCAGTCTGGCGGGCTTTAACGGCGAGCAACTGGACCCGGCTACCGGTCTGTATCTGTTGGGCAATGGATACCGAGCCTATAGCCCGACCTTGATGCGCTTTCTCAGCCCCGACAGCATGAGTCCGTTTGGTGAAGGCGGATTGAATGCCTACGCCTATTGCCTGGGCGATCCTGTCAATCGTATTGACCCCACTGGACACATCTCCTGGCAAACCATCCTGGGCGTTGGATTGAGTGTTTTCGGGATTGTTGCCAGCGTATTGACGATGGGAGCGGCGACGCCCTGGGCAGTGGCGGCCTTGGGGCTGGCCGTTACTTCGGGCTTGTCGAGTATTGCCAGCGAGGTGGTCAATGAGCTGGAGCCGGAATCTCAAGCGGGGAATATATTGGGCTGGATCACCTTTGGTCTTGGACTGGCTTCGTTCGGGGCTGGGCTGGGGGCGGGTGCCAGAGCGGGCATTAATGCGGGCAGGAAACTCGCTGGCGCCTGGGCGCAAGGGGCGAGTGGCAAGGGGGCAGGCGCTGCGGGCAAAGAGATGGCCAAAGGAATGATCAAGGGAAAAGGAGCCAAGGCTGCAGCAAAAGCCAGGAAAGCCGCTGAGCCGGTTGCCGAAGAAGTGAAGTGGACACTGGTCAGGCCCAAAGACAAGATGAATATTGTCAGAATAGAAGCGCGCAAGGCCACGGAAGACAGAGCTGAACTGTTCATGAAACATATCGAGGCGGGTAATTCCCCGACCTCCGCCGCCGCGCTCATACACGCCGACTATACGCCAATGTATGGTCCGGCCAGTTCCGGGGCAAAGCCGATGCATCTTTACTTATCGCAGGGGGATCGCATTTATCTGACGGAAGACACCAAGCACAAGATTGTCACCATCAAGCAGGTGGGTGGCCACTACAACGAAAAAAAATAGGTGCGAATAACGCACCCGGACAGCGACGGGCATGAGGCAACGACACTCAATGTCCAGACTACGGCTTGAGCACCGTGTCTGCAGGTTTTGCCTGTGCTGATCGTGAGTGTTGTTCAAGCGCCCATTCCACATGCTCTCTCACCAACTCTGACGGATAATCCCGTCGCGCCTTCAACGCTTCCAGCACCGGAATCGTTGAAGGCGCATTCCCCAGACCCACCGCCAGATTGCGCAGCCAGCGTTCGTAACCCGCCCGGCGCAACGGCGAGCCTTCGGTACTGCTCAAAAACTTGTCTTCATCCCACAGAAACAGCTCGGCGAGTTCGGCATTGTCCAGATTGTGCCGTGGCTTGAAATCGCTTTCGCCGGAGGGGCGGGCGAAGCGGTTCCACGGGCAGCAGATCTGGCAGTCGTCGCAGCCGAACACCCGGTTGCCGATCAGCGGTCGCAGGTCTTCGGGAATAGCGTTCTTCAACTCGATGGTCAGGTAGGAAATGCAGCGTCGCGCATCCAGCACATACGGGCCGACGAAGGCGTTGGTCGGGCAGATGTCGAGGCACGCGGTGCAGCGCCCGCAATGTTCGCTGCTGTGGGGTTCATCCACCGGCAAGGGCAGGTCGACGAACAGTTCGCTGAGAAAGAAGTAACTGCCGGCCTTGCGGTTGAGCACCAGAGTGTTTTTGCCGATCCAGCCCAGGCCGGCCTGTTCGGCGATGGCTTTTTCCAGCACCGGAGCGCTGTCGACGAAGGCGCGGAAGCCGAACGGACCGATCTCGGATTGAATCCTGTCCGCCAGTTGTTGAACGCGTTTACGGATCAACTTGTGATAATCGCGGCCCAAGGCATAACGCGAGATGTAGGCCTTTTCCGGTTTGGCCAGCAATTGTGCCATTTGCGTGTCGCCCGGCAGGTAGTCCATGCGCAGGGAAACGACACGCAAGGTGCCCGGCACCAGTTCTTCGGGGTGCGAGCGTTTGCTGCCGTGGGCACCCATGTAATCCATTTCGCCGTGGTAGCCGGCCTCGAGCCAGCGTTGCAGGTGCTGCTCATGCTCGGCCAGGTCCAGACCGCTGATGCCGACTTGCTGGAAGCCCAGCTCGCGGCCCCAGTCCTTGATGGATTGGGCGAGGGCAGGCAGATCTGTGGTGATGGCAGACATGAGGCGAGAGAAACCGGAGCTGAGGTGCGTATAATTCTGCCAGACATCGGAGCCCGAAGACGCATGCCGCACACTAAAGATCAATTACCCGACGCGCTGTACCGCGCCGCGCAGGTGCGCGAACTCGACGCACGGCTGATCGCCGCCGGCACGCCGGGCTTCGAATTGATGCAGCGTGCCGCCCATGCCACCTGGCGCGCGCTGGTGCGCCAATGGCCGGCCGCGAATCAAATGACGGTGCTGGCCGGGCACGGCAACAACGCCGGCGATGGCTATCTGGTGGCGGCGCTGGCCCACCGGGCGGGTTGGCAGGTTCAGGTGCTGGCTGTCGGCGAGCCGCAGCGTCTGAAGGGCGATGCCGCGGTGGCACACGCCGAAGCCGTGGCTGACGGCGTCTCGATTGCCCCGTGGGATGTGTCCTGCGAGTTGCGCGGTATCGTCGTTGACGCGTTGCTCGGCACCGGCCTGAGCGGTGACGTGCGTGAGCCTTATGCCTGCGCGATTGCGGCGATCAATGGCAGCGGACTGCCGGTGGTGGCGGTCGATATCCCTTCCGGGTTGTGTGCTGATACCGGTCATGCGCTGGGTGATGCAGTGCGCGCCGACCTCACCGTGACCTTCATCGGCCTGAAACTCGGGCTGTTTACGGGCGCGGCAGCGGATCACGTCGGCGAACTGCTGTTTAACGATCTGCAGGCTTCGACCGAAACCTTCAGTGACATTCCTGTCGCCGCTCGCCGGCTCAACGTGGCTAACCTTCCGCATCTGGCTGCCCGTGCGCCGGCTGCGCACAAGGGGCGTTTCGGTCATGTGCTGCTGATCGGCGGCGATCACGGTTTTGGCGGGGCAATTCTGCTCAGCACCGAAAGCGCCTTGCGCAGCGGGGCCGGGATGGTGTCGCTGGCGACCCGCCCGGAACATGTGCCGGCGGCGTTGAGCCGGGTGCCGGAAGCCATGGCGCTGGGCGCTTCTTCGGCCAATCAATTGATGGGGCTGCTGGAAAAGGTGTCCGTATTGGTGGTCGGCCCGGGGCTTGGGCAGGCCAGTTGGGGCCGGGCACTGCTGTCGGCCGCCGCCAATGCACCGCTGCCGCAAGTGTGGGATGCCGATGCGTTGAATCTGCTGGCGTCCGGCTTCGTTACTCTGCCCAGGGATTGCGTGATCACACCGCATCCGGGTGAAGCGGCGCGCTTGCTTGGGATCAGCACGGCAGAAGTGCAAGTGGATCGTCCGGCCGCCGCGCTGGCGTTGAGCAAAAAATATACAGCGGTGGTGGTGCTCAAGGGCGCCGGCAGTCTGATCGCTCATCCCGACGGGCGTCTGGCGTTGTGTCATCAAGGCCATCCGGCGATGGCCACTGCGGGGCTCGGCGATGTGCTGGCCGGTCTGGTCGGAGCGTTACTGGCTCAAGGCATGGACGTCTTCGATGCGGCTTGCCTGGCGGTCTGGCTGCACGCCAACGCCGGAGCGCAACAAGGTAAATTCGGCCGTGGGCTGGCGGCCAGTGATCTCATTCCAGCCATTCGTCAGTTGTTGGAGGAGCATGCACCGTGTCTGAAGTAACCCTGTACGTGGCCGATGAACAGGCAATGAGCGACTTTGGCGCACGGATCGCCCGCGTAACCGGGGGGCATGGCCTGATCTTCCTTGAAGGCAACCTCGGCATGGGCAAAACCACGCTGTCGCGGGGCATCATTCGCGGGCTGGGGCACGTGGGCGCGGTGAAAAGTCCGACCTTCACGCTGGTCGAGCCCTACGAGATCGGTGACGTCCGCGCCTTTCACTTTGATCTGTATCGTCTGGTCGATCCGGAAGAGTTGGAGTTTCTCGGCATTCGCGACTATTTCGAAGACGACGCCCTGTGCCTGATCGAGTGGCCCGATAAAGGTGCAGGCTTTTTGCCAAAGCCTGACCTGACCATTACCATTAGCCCGCAAGACAGCGGGCGTTCGCTGACTATTTTGTCCCAGGGCTCGCGTGGCGAGGCCTGGTGTGCCGCTTTGGCATTGGAAACCAATTAAATGATGGGGTTAGGTATGCGCTTTCGCGCGTTGGTGGCTGCCGCTGGACTGATGTTGATGGCAGTAACCGTCAACGCTGTGGCCGAAACGAAGGTCAACAGCGTGCGCCTGTGGCGGGCGCCGGACAACACGCGCCTGGTGTTCGACCTGACCGGTCCGGTGCAACACAGCGTCTTTACCCTCACTGCACCGGATCGACTGGTGATCGACATCAATGGCGCCACCCTTGGCGCGCCGTTGAAAGTCTCCACGGCCAATACGCCGATCACCGCCATGCGTTCGGCACAGCGTACGCCGACCGATTTGCGGGTGGTCATTGACCTGAAGAAAGCCGTCACCCCGAAAAGCTTCTCGCTGGCGCCGAACGCGCAGTACGGCAACCGTCTGGTGGTCGACCTGTTCGATAACCCGGCCGATGCCGCGCCTCCACCTCCGACACCTGCGCCCGCACCAACGGTAGCGACCGTTCCGGCCGTACCGGTAACCCCGACAGAACCTGCGATCAAACTGCCTCCGGCCCCGGCCGGCAAACGCGACATCATTGTGGTGATCGACGCCGGCCACGGCGGCGAAGACCCGGGTGCGTCCGGCTCACGTGGTCAGCGCGAAAAAGACGTGGTGCTGCAGATCGCCCGTGAATTGCAACGCCAGGTCAACGGCATGAAAGGCTTCCGCGCCGAACTGACCCGTACAGGCGACTACTTCATCCCGCTGCGCGGTCGAACCGAAATCGCCCGCAAGAAGGGCGCCGACCTGTTCGTCTCGATCCACGCCGACGCCGCGCCGTCTGCGGCGGCCTTCGGGGCTTCGGTGTTTGCGTTGTCCGACCGTGGCGCAACGTCGGAGACCGCCCGTTGGCTGGCCGACAGCGAAAACCGTTCCGACCTGATCGGTGGTGCCGGCAACGTCAGCCTCGACGACAAGGACCGGATGCTCGCCGGCGTGTTGCTCGACCTGTCGATGACCGCCTCGCTGACCTCCAGTCTCAACGTCGGCCAGAAAGTCCTGAGCAACATCGGCCGGGTCACGCCGTTGCACAAGCAGCGCGTAGAACAGGCCGGGTTCATGGTGTTGAAGTCGCCGGACATTCCGTCGATCCTGGTGGAAACCGGCTTTATCTCCAACGCCAACGAAGCGAACAAACTCTCTGCTTCGAGCCACCAGCAGGCGCTGGCGCGTTCGATCAGCAGCGGCGTGCGTCAGTTCTTCCAGCAGAACCCGCCACCGGGCACCTACATTGCCTGGCTGCGTGATTCGGGCAAGATCGCCCAGGGGCCACGTGATCATCGGGTCAGCCCGGGTGAGACCCTGGCGATGATTGCCGTGCGCTATCAGGTGTCGGCCGCCACGTTGCGCAGTGCCAACAACCTGAGCAGCGATGAGTTGAAGGTCGGTCAGCACCTGACCATTCCGGGCACTGAACTGGCGTCCAAAGAATGAATCAGGTTCTGAACGCTGCCCGTATCGAACTGCTCAGCCCGAGGCTGGCGAACCAGATCGCCGCCGGTGAGGTGGTGGAGCGCCCGGCCTCGGTGATCAAGGAGTTGCTGGAAAACAGCCTAGACTCCGGCGCCAGACGCATCGACGTCGATGTCGAGCAGGGCGGCGTCAAACTGTTGCGGGTGCGCGACGATGGCAGCGGAATTTCCGCCGATGACCTGCCGCTGGCACTGGCCCGCCACGCCACCAGCAAGATCCGCAACCTCGAAGACCTCGAGCAGGTGATGAGCCTGGGTTTCCGGGGCGAGGCACTGGCGTCGATCAGCTCCGTGGCACGTCTTACCCTGACTTCCCGCACCCGTGACGCCGATCAGGCCTGGCAGGTCGAAACCGAAGGCCGTGACATGGCGCCCCGGGTACAACCGGCAGCCCATCCGGTCGGCACTTCGGTGGAAGTGCGTGACCTGTTCTTCAACACCCCGGCACGACGCAAATTCCTCAAGACTGAAAAAACCGAATTCGATCACCTGCAGGAAGTGATCAAGCGTCTGGCGCTGGCGCGTTTCGACGTGGCGTTTCACCTGCGCCACAACGGCAAGACCATCCTCAGCCTGCACGAAGCTCACGATGACGCGGCTCGCGCCCGGCGTGTGGCGGCGATCTGCGGTTCGGGCTTCCTTGAGCAGGCGTTGCCGATCGAGATCGAGCGCAATGGCTTGCACCTGTGGGGCTGGGTCGGTCTGCCGACCTTCAACCGCAGTCAGGCGGATTTGCAGTATTTCTTCGTCAACGGCCGTGCGGTGCGCGACAAACTGGTGGCCCACGCGGTGCGTCAGGCTTATCGCGATGTGTTGTTCAATGGCCGGCATCCGACGTTCGCGCTGTTCTTCGAGGTCGATCCGGCAGCGGTCGACGTCAACGTGCACCCGACCAAGCATGAAGTGCGCTTCCGTGACGGGCGCATGGTGCATGATTTTCTTTATGGCACCTTGCACCGTGCCTTGGGGGATGTGCGGCCGGAAGATCAGTTGGCCGGTTCGGTCACTACCGCGGTCGTGCGGCCAACCGGTCTCGAAGCCGGCGAATTCGGGCCGCAGGGCGAGATGCGCCTGGCCGCCAACGCGCTGCTGGAGCAACCGCAGGCACAACCGACGTTCAATACCTCGTCGAGCGCCAGTGCTGGCGGTGCTTATCAGTATCAATACACGCCGCGTCCGCAATCGACCGTGCCGGTTGCCGAGGCTCAGGCCGCGTACCGCGAGTTTTTCGCGCCGCTGCCCGAGGCCAATGCCAACGCGCTGCCGGCTGGTCAGGAAGACATTCCGCCGCTGGGGTACGCACTGGCGCAGCTCAAGGGCATCTACATTCTTTCCGAGAACGCCCAGGGCCTGGTTTTGGTGGACATGCACGCCGCTCACGAGCGGATCATGTACGAGCGCCTGAAGATCGCCATGGCCAGCGAAGGCCTCAGCGGTCAGCCGCTGCTGGTGCCGGAGTCGCTGGCGGTCAGTCAGCGCGAGGCCGATTGTGCCGAAGAGCATGCGGCGTGGTTCCAGCGTCTCGGTTTCGAATTGCAGCGTCTGGGCCCGGAAACCCTGGCGATCCGTCAGATCCCGGCCCTGCTCAAACAGGCCGAGGCCAACCGTCTGGTGGGCGACGTGTTGTCGGACTTGATGGAGTACGGCACCAGCGACCGAATCCAGGCGCATTTGAATGAACTGCTCGGCACCATGGCCTGCCACGGCGCGATCCGCGCCAACCGCCGCCTGGCCTTGCCGGAAATGAACGGCCTGCTGCGCGACATGGAAAACACCGAGCGCAGCGGTCAATGCAACCATGGCCGGCCGACCTGGACCCAACTGGGCCTGGACGATCTGGACAAACTGTTCCTGCGCGGTCGTTGATGAGCCAGCTTCCTCCAGCGATTTTCCTGATGGGCCCGACCGCTGCGGGCAAGACCGACCTGGCCATCGAGCTGACCAAGGTACTGCCGTGCGAGCTGATCAGTGTCGATTCGGCGCTGGTTTATCGCGGCATGGACATTGGCACGGCCAAACCGTCGAAAGAGCTGCTGGCCGAGTACCCCCACCGCCTGATCGACATTCTCGACCCGGCCGAGGCTTATTCGGCTGCGGATTTCCGCCGCGACGCTTTGCAGGCGATGGCCGAAATCACCGCACGCGGAAAAATTCCGCTGCTGGTGGGCGGCACGATGCTCTATTACAAGGCTTTGGTCGAAGGTCTGGCCGATATGCCGGCGGCGGATCCCGAGATTCGCGCGCAGATTGAAGAAGAGGCTGCACGCCTTGGCTGGCAAGCCCTGCACGATCAACTGGCGGCAATCGATCCGGAGTCGGCGGCGCGTATTCATCCGAACGATCCACAGCGCCTGAGTCGTGCGCTGGAAGTCTATCGGGTCAGCGGTCAGAGCATGACTGAACTTCGGCTGAAACAATCTGTACAAAGTACTGAAGCGGCGGCATCGGGACGGCAACAATTGCCCTATACTGTCGCGAACTTGGCCATTGCTCCGGCAAATCGTCAGGTACTGCACGACCGCATTAAACAAAGATTCACAAATATGCTGGAACAGGGATTCATCGACGAGGTCGTAGCCCTGCGTAATAGAAGTGACCTGCATGCCGGGTTGCCGTCTATACGTGCGGTAGGCTACCGCCAGGTCTGGGATTACCTGGATGGCAAGCTGACGGCGGCCGAAATGCAGGAGCGGGGCATCATCGCCACGCGCCAATTGGCCAAACGCCAGTTTACCTGGCTGCGCAGCTGGGACGATTTGCACTGGCTCGACAGTCTGGATTGCGACAATCTGCCACGCACCTTGAAATACCTTGGGACCATCTCCATATTGGGCTGAGTCCTTGCAATTGCCGTCTATCCTTGGGGGTGTGGCGGCAAAAGCCATCTGATTACCTATTTTTTATATTGAATCCTTAAAGGAGTGCGGCACATGTCAAAAGGGCATTCGCTACAAGACCCTTACTTGAATACTTTACGTAAAGAGAAAGTGGGGGTTTCCATCTACCTGGTCAACGGTATCAAACTGCAAGGCACGATCGAATCGTTCGACCAGTTCGTTATCCTGCTGAAGAACACCGTCAGCCAGATGGTTTACAAACACGCTATCTCTACAGTCGTGCCGGTTCGTCCAATTCGTCTGCCAAGCGCAACCGAATCCGAAGCAGGTGACGCTGAGCCAGGTAACGCCTAATAGGAGTCTCCTTTGTTCTTTGAGCGCCACGGTGGTGGTGAACGAGTCATCCTCGTTCACTTGGATGGACAGGACCCTGAGGCGCGCGAAGATCCGCAGGAGTTTCAGGAACTGGCAAATTCGGCAGGCGCCGAGACCGTTGCGTTTTTTAACGTGCCGCGTCATCGGCCAACCGCCAAATACCTGATCGGCAGCGGCAAGGTCGAGGAACTGCGCGACCTGGTACACGCCGAAGAAGCCGATCTGGTGATCTTCAATCACGTCCTTACGCCCAGTCAGGAACGCAACCTCGAACGTGTCTTCGAGTGTCGCGTGATCGACCGTACCGGTCTGATTCTCGATATTTTCGCCCAACGCGCCCGTACCCATGAGGGCAAGCTCCAGGTAGAACTGGCCCAGCTTGACCATATGAGCACCCGGCTGGTTCGTGGCTGGACTCACCTTGAGCGTCAGGGTGGTGGTATCGGCATGCGCGGTCCGGGTGAAACCCAGCTCGAAACCGACCGCCGTCTGCTGCGGGTTCGCCTGCGCCAGATCAAGGGCCGGCTGGAAAAGGTTCGCAGTCAGCGCGAGCAGTCGCGTCGTGGCCGCTCCCGCGCGGATATTCCTACCGTGTCTCTTGTGGGCTATACCAACGCCGGCAAATCCACGCTGTTCAATAACGTGACGAAATCCGAGGTGTACGCGGCCGACCAACTGTTCGCCACGCTGGACCCGACCCTGCGCCGTCTGGAACTGGACGACCTGGGGCCGATTGTCCTGGCCGACACCGTGGGTTTCATTCGTCATCTGCCCCACAAGCTGGTCGAGGCATTTCGGTCTACGCTCGAAGAGTCGAGCAATTCCGACCTGCTGTTGCACGTGATCGATGCGGCCGAACCGGATCGCATGTTGCAGATCGAGCAGGTGATGGTGGTGCTGGGCGAGATTGGTGCTCAGGACTTGCCGATCCTCGAGGTCTATAACAAACTCGATTTGCTTGAAGGCGTTGAGCCACAAATCCAGCGCGACGAGAACGGCAAGCCTCAACGGGTCTGGTTGTCGGCGCGTGATGGCACTGGTCTGGAATTGCTTGAGCAAGCCATTGCCGAATTGCTGGGCAGTGATTTGTTTGTCGGAACCTTGCGTTTGCCCCAGCGGTTTGCGCGTCTGCGTGCACAGTTCTTCGAGCTGGGCGCGGTACAGAAAGAAGAATACGACGAAGAAGGTGTCAGCTTGCTGGCCATTCGATTGCCGCGCTCGGAGCTCAATCGACTGGTCAGCCGTGAAGGCGTTGTGCCGACGGAGTTCATCGAGCAACACACTTTGCAATAAAAGCCTGAAAAAGCGGTTGTGCCGCAACGGCAGGCATTCTGTAGCATTGGTCGGCGCGCCGTGGGTGCGTCTTTGCTTTATCAGATGGAGAGCGCTATGGCTTGGAATGAGCCGGGTGGCAACTCGAACAATCAGGATCCCTGGGGTGGCAAGCGTCGCAACAATGGCGACCGCAAGGGGCCGCCGGATCTCGACGAGGCCTTCCGAAAGCTGCAGGAAAGCCTGAACGGGTTGTTCGGTGGTGGAAAGAAACGTGGTGACGATGGTGGTGGTCCGGGCAAGAGTGGCGGCTTCGGCGGCCTGCTCGGCATTGGCCTCGTCGTGCTTGCGGCCGTGTGGCTGTACAGCGCGGTGTACGTGGTGGACGAGCAGGAGCAGGCCGTGGTGCTGCGCTTCGGCAAGTACTACGAAACCGTCGGCCCGGGCCTGAACATCTACTTCCCGCCGATCGACAAGAAGTACATGGAGAACGTCACGCGCGAGCGTGCCTACACCAAGCAGGGCCAGATGCTGACCGAAGACGAGAACATCGTCGAAGTGCCGCTGACCGTGCAGTACAAGATCAGCAACCTGCAGGACTTCGTGCTGAACGTCGACCAGCCGGAAATCAGCCTGCAACACGCGACCGACAGTGCGCTGCGCCATGTGGTGGGTTCCACCGCGATGGACCAGGTGCTGACCGAGGGTCGTGAGCTGATGGCCAGCGAGATCAAGGAGCGTCTGCAACGCTTCCTCGATACCTATCGCACCGGTATCACCGTCACCCAGGTCAACGTACAGAGCGCAGCGGCACCGCGTGAGGTGCAGGAAGCCTTCGATGACGTGATCCGTGCCCGTGAAGACGAGCAGCGTTCGCGCAACCAGGCTGAAACCTACGCCAACGGTGTGGTGCCGGAAGCCCGTGGTCAGGCCCAGCGCATCCTTGAAGATGCCAACGGTTATCGCGACGAAACAGTCTCGCGCGCCAAGGGTGAGGCTGATCGTTTCACCAAGCTGGTAGCCGAATACCGCAAGGCGCCCGAGGTTACTCGTCAGCGTCTGTACCTGGACACCATGCAGGAAGTCTTCAGCAGCACCAGCAAGGTGCTCGTGACCGGTAACAAGAACGGCCAGAGCAACCTGCTTTACCTGCCGCTGGACAAGATGATTCAAAACAGTTCGGGCAGCAATTCACCGGTCACCGGTTCGGCTGCCGCCAGCAACAACACGGACGTCACGCCGCATGTCACTGACCTGCCGCAAACGCGTACAAGGGAGACCCGCTGATGAGCAATAAATCGCTGATCGCCCTGATCGTTGGCGTTGTTGTGGTTCTGGTTGGCTGGAACTGCTTCTACATCGTGGCTCAGACCGAGCGAGCGGTGTTGCTGCAGTTCGGTCGTGTGGTTCAGGCCGATGTTCAGCCAGGTCTGCATGTGAAAGTGCCTTACGTTAACCAGGTGCGTAAATTCGACGCACGCCTGATGACGCTGGACGCACCGACACAACGCTTCCTGACCCTGGAAAAGAAAGCCGTGATGGTCGATGCCTACGCCAAGTGGCGCGTGAAAGATGCCGAGCGCTTCTACACCGCGACTTCCGGCCTCAAGCAGATTGCTGACGAGCGTTTGTCCCGTCGTCTGGAGTCGGGCCTGCGTGACCAGTTCGGCAAGCGCACCCTGCACGAAGTGGTGTCGGGTGAGCGTGATGCGCTGATGGCTGACATCACCGCATCGCTGAACAAGATGGCGGAAAAAGAGCTGGGTATCGAAGTGGTCGATGTCCGGGTCAAGGCCATCGACCTGCCGAAGGAAGTGAACCGCAGCGTGTTCGAACGTATGAGCACAGAGCGTGAGCGTGAAGCTCGCGAGCACCGCGCCAAGGGTAACGAACTGGCCGAAGGCATCCGTGCCGACGCCGATCGTCAACGCCGCGTGCTGCTGGCTGAAGCCTATCGTGAATCCGAAGAGATTCGCGGTGACGGTGACGCCCAGGCTGCTGCGATCTACTCCAAGGCCTACAGTCAGGATCAGGAGTTCTACGGTTTCTACCGTAGCCTGCGTGCCTACCGTGAAAGCTTCGCGAACAAATCCGACGTCATGGTCCTCGACCCAAGCAGCGACTTCTTCCGTTACCTGGAAAAGTCCAAGCCTTGATACAACGTTGACCTGAATCATTCCGCCCGGCGGCTAAAACCTCGGGCGGGGTGATCCTTTGGGAAAACGTGTGTATGATGCGGCAGCCGGGAAATTCCCGGCTTTTTTGCGTCTGCATGTTTGATTGCTGTTTTTGTTGCAGAAGAACGGGTTGAATGGCCCGACAGTTTTTCGAGGAAAGTGATGGGCGAAGCCGGTAACAGGCCTTTCGCCGCGTCGTTCATGCGCGTGCGTTTTGAACGAGCCGGTCATTTTCTGCTTCACTCAAGGCTCGCCCTCGGGCTGGCCGCCCGGATCTAAGGGGAATGGCGTAATGGCAACGGTAGACCGCTGGCTGCTGCCAGATGGCATCGAAGAAGTACTGCCACCGGAAGCGGCGCGCATTGAAGTTGCGCGTCGTCAGGTGTTGGATCTGTTCCAGAGCTGGGGTTACGAGTTTGTCGTGACTCCCCATATCGAGTACCTGGAATCCCTGCTGACCGGCGCGGGCCAGGACCTGGATCTGCGTACCTTCAAGGTCATCGACCCGCAATCGGGCCGGCAGATGGGGTTCCGTGCCGACATCACGCCGCAGGTGGCGCGCATCGATGCGCACACTCTGCGTCGCGAAGGTCCGAGCCGTCTGTGCTACGCCGGCAGCGTGCTGCATGCCCAGCCGCGTGCCTTGTCGTCCTCGCGCAGCCCGATCCAGTTGGGTGCCGAGTTGTACGGCGATGCGAGCCCGAGCAGCGACGTTGAAGTCATCAGCCTGATGCTGGCCATGCTGCAACTGGCCGACGTGCCGGATGTGCACATGGATCTGGGGCATGTCGGCATTTACCGCGGTCTGGCTCAGGCGGCCGGTCTGTCGGGTGAAGTCGAGCAGCAGTTGTTCGATGCGTTGCAACGCAAGGCCATCGACGAGGTCATTACCTTGACCGAAGGCCTGCCGGCCGATCTGTCCGGCATGCTGCGTGCGCTGGTCGACCTGTGCGGCGACCGTGAAGTGCTGAGTGCTGCCCGTGAGCGTCTGGCCAATGCGCCGGCGCCGGTATTGGCTGCGCTGGAAGATTTGCTGGCGATCGCCGAGCGACTGTCGGCGCGCTTCCCGGAACTGCCGCTGTACTTCGATCTGGGCGAGTTGCGCGGTTACCACTACCACACCGGTGTGGTGTTCGCGGTGTTCGTGCCGGGTGTTGGCCAGTCCATCGCTCAGGGCGGTCGCTATGACGACATCGGTGCCGACTTCGGTCGCGCCCGTCCGGCAACCGGCTTTTCCACCGATTTGAAAACCCTGGTGACCCTGGGGCGTGCTGAGGTCGAGCTACCGTCTGGCGGTATCTGGATGCCTGACAGTACGGATGCGGCACTCTGGCAGCAGGTTTGCCAGTTGCGCAGTGAGGGTCAGCGTGTCGTTCAGGCGTTGCCTGGACAACCTTTGGCCGCCGCCCGTGATGCGGACTGCGACCGGCAATTGATCCAGCAGAACGGGCTTTGGCAAGTATCGCCACTGGCTTCTTGAGTTTTCCTGCCGGCCACCGCCGGCACCAAGTTTGCGCGAATGAGGACAAGTGTTATGGGTAAGAATGTCGTAGTCCTGGGCACCCAGTGGGGTGATGAGGGCAAAGGCAAGATCGTTGATCTGCTGACCGAACATGCTGCCGCCGTAGTGCGCTACCAAGGTGGCCACAACGCTGGCCACACACTGGTGATCGACGGTGAAAAAACCGTCCTGCACCTGATCCCGTCGGGCGTGCTGCGCGAAGGCGTGCAGTGCCTGATCGGCAATGGCGTGGTGGTTGCGCCCGATGCCCTGCTGCGTGAGATCACCAAGCTGGAAGAGAAAGGCGTACCGGTGCGCGAGCGTCTGCGTATCAGCCCGTCCTGCCCGCTGATCCTGTCCTTCCACGTGGCGCTGGACCAGGCCCGTGAAAAGGCCCGTGGCGAGCTGAAGATCGGCACCACCGGTCGCGGCATCGGCCCGGCGTACGAAGACAAGGTTGCACGTCGAGGCCTGCGCGTTGGCGACCTGCTCAACATGCCGCGCTTCGAAGACAAGCTGCGTGAACTGGTGGACTACCACAACTTCATGCTGGTCGGTTACTACAAAGAGCCTGCCATCGAGTTCGAAAAGACCCTGGCCGAGTGCAAGGAATACGCCGAGCTGCTCAAGCCGTTGATGCTGGACGTGACGGCTGAGCTGCACGACCTGCGTCGCGCCGGCAAAGACATCATGTTCGAAGGTGCCCAGGGTTCGTTGCTCGACATCGACCACGGTACCTATCCGTACGTGACCAGCTCCAACACCACCGCCGGTGGCGTGGCGACCGGTTCGGGCGTTGGCCCGATGTTCCTGGACTACATCCTGGGCATCACCAAGGCTTACACCACTCGCGTAGGTTCCGGTCCGTTCCCGACCGAGCTGTTCGACGAAGTCGGTGCGCACCTGGCCAAGCAAGGTCACGAATTCGGTGCGACCACTGGCCGTGCCCGCCGTTGCGGCTGGTTCGACGCCGTTATCCTGCGTCGCGCTATCGATGTGAACAGCATCTCGGGCATCTGCCTGACCAAGCTGGACGTACTCGACGGCCTGGAAACCATCAACATCTGTACCGGCTACAAAGATGCGCAAGGCAATGCCGTTGCTCCGACTGACGCTGACAGCTACGTAGGCCTGCAGCCTGTGTACGAAGAAGTGCCAGGCTGGACCGAATCGACCGTGGGTGCCAAGACCCTGGAAGAGCTGCCGGTCAACGCTCGTGCCTACATCAAACGCGTTGAAGAATTGATCGGCGCGCCGATCGACATTATTTCGACGGGCCCGGACCGCAACGAAACCATCGTTCTGCGTCATCCGTTCGCTTGATAAGTCGTTGATGTAAAAACACAAAGGCCCCTTTATCGGGGCCTTTGTCGTTTATGCCTGTTGGACGGCATGACCTTTGCTGTGAATCTGTCTACAAGAGTGCCATCAAATTAATGGCGTCAGAAGTAGAGGGATTCACAGTGTCGGCCGTTCTCTCACTGTTACAAAGCCGTTTGTTGCGGCCCGTATTCGTTACCCTTGGTATCGCCCTTTTGGTGCAGGTGTTGGTGGCCGTTGCCCTGACGCGGAGCACCGTCACCGCGCTGGAAGCCGACCTGGGCACTCGCCTGGGCGCCGACAGCCAGAAGCTCTCCGGTGAGCTGGAGCAGGCCGGGCGTGAAGTCACGTCGAGCCTCGACAACCTCTCTTCAAGTACCCGTCAGCGTCTTACCGCCGGTCTTTCCTCGCGTCTGAAGGAAGAGCAGGCGCAGCTGCGTGCGACTCTGGAAAAAGACCTGAAGGATTCGGCCAATGATATGGCCCAGTTGCTGGCCTCGGTGGCGCCTCGTGCCATGTGGGACAGCGACGTGCCGACCCTGTCCGAATTCGCCCGCCGGGCCCAACGCAATCCCAACGTGCTGTTCGTGGTGTATGACGACGCCACCGGCCAGCATCTGACCCGCTACCTCAACCGCGAAAACCCGATCAACAAGACCCTTTTGGAAAAGGGTCAGGGTGAGCGAGCGCTGGACAAAGTGCTGGATGCGGCGAAGAACGATCCGTCGGTCTACTACCTCGAAGCCTCGATCAACCCCAATGGCGTGGAAATCGGCAAGGTGCTGATGGGGGTCTCGACCGCCTCGGTCGAAACCGATCTGGCGGCGCTCGATCAGCGCTTCACGGCGCTGATTGCCAGCAGCGACCAGCTGGTTGGCGACAGCCTCAAAGGTGCTGCTGCCGACAGTGCCACCGCCATGCGTGCGCGCCTGCAATCGGCGCAGTCCACGGCGGCCGAAATGAAGGCCAACACCTCCAATACCGTGCAGGACGCTGCAGCAACCCTGCGTTGGCGCATCGGCATGGGCCTGGCGCTGGTGGGTGCCGGCGTGCTGTTGCTGTTGGCGGTGGTGCTCGGCCATCGCGTGGTCAACCGCCTGAAGATGCTCAATGCTGCGATGGATGACCTGGCGGCAGGCGAGGGCGACTTGACCAAGCGCGTACAGATCAACAGCAAGGACGAAATTGGCGACATGGCTTCGGCAGTCAACCGCTTTGTGGATAAGTTGCAGCCGATCGTGCGCGAGGCCGGGGATGTGGCTCAGCGTACCGGTGAGGAAATTGGTGCTATGACCCTGCGCAATGCTGGCGCTGATGCAGCGGCCGGGATGCAGCGCGATGAAGTGGCTGAAAGCCTGCGCGCGTTGTCGCAAATGGCTGATGAGGCGCAGTCGGAAAGTCATGCGATGCAGGCGGCGTTGAAGCAGGTTGTGGATATTCGCCAAGCCACCGACGAAAATACTCGCACCTCGGCGAAGGTCGGCAGCCTGATCGAGGCGCTGGCGGGGCAGGTCGATACCGGCGCGAAAGTCATCGAGCGGCTGGCGCAGCAGAGTGAACAGATTGAAGTGGTGCTGACCGTGATTCACGGTATCGCCGAGCAGACCAACCTGCTGGCGCTCAACGCTGCGATCGAAGCAGCTCGAGCCGGTGAAACCGGACGAGGCTTTGCGGTGGTGGCGGATGAAGTGCGCGCACTGGCGAGCAAGACTCAAAGCTCCACCGGTGACATTCAGGCGCACATCGTGGCGTTGCAGCAGGGCGCCCGTGAGGCGGTGGAGGCGATCGGTCAGGCCGGGCGTCAGGCCAGCGAAGGCTTGCTGGTGCTGCGTGACAGTGCACGGCTGCAGCAATCGGTACAGGCGTCGGTCGAGCAGGTGCACGCGGCGATTGGTTTGGCGACCCAGGCCGCGGCGCATCAGGCGCAGGGCGCGCAGGCTGTGCGTGGGCGAGTCGAGACGATCCATGCCCAAGCCGAGAAAGCCGCTCAGGCAGTGGTTGAAACCACGGCCAGCGGCAAAGTGCTGGATGGTCTGGCGGCGCAACTCAAGGCGAGCCTGGGGCAGTTCCGGGCCTGATAGTGCGGGTAAAAAAATCGCAGCTTCGGCTGCGATTTTTTATCGGCTCAAATACATTCGGGTTGTCAGCAGGTAGACGGGCAGCCCCGACACCACAATCAACAACGCCGCATAAGGCGCCGCTGCGGCAAACTCGACGTTCGCGGTGTGTGCCCACACCTCGGTCGCCAAGGTGTTGAGGCCGGTCGGACTCAGCAACAGTGTCGCCGTCAGCTCCTTCATGGCATCCAAAAACACCAGAGCAAACGCTGCGCCCAGTGCCGGGAAAATGATTGGCAGGGTTACTCGACAAAATGCCGTGAACGACGATGCGCCGAGGGTGCGTGCGGCTTCCTCCAGTTGCGGTGCGGCCTTGTTCAGTGCCGTGCGGATCGGTGCCTGAGCCAGCGGCAGAAACAGCAACGCATAAGCGATCAGCAACAGCGCGGAGGTCTGATACAGCGCCGGCAGGTAATGCAGGGCGAAATACACCAGCGTCAGTGCGATCACCAATCCCGGCAGGGCGTGCAGCAGATAGGGCAGGCGCTCGGCCCAGATCGCCAATTGGCCTTTGTAGCGTACGACCAGCAACCCGACCGGCACCGCCAGCACCAGACACAGTCCCGCGCCACCCAGCGACAGCGCCAATGAAGACAGCAAAGCTTCAGTGATCGCTGCAACCGGGAATGCCGCTGACGATCCCACGGCGAGCCAGTACGCCAGCATCCCCAGTGGAATGCCGCTGCCGACAATCGCCAGCATCAGGCAATACAGTTGGCCGGCAATCGCCCAAGGCCCCAGTTGCACTTGTTCGGCCCGGCGTGCCGCGCCCTGGCCGGTCCGCACATGGCGGCCCTTGCCGCGTACCCGCAGTTCCAGCCACAGCAGCATCAAACACAGCGCCAGCAGCACCGCCGACAGCATTGCCGCATTGGCATTGCTGAATTCCAGTTCGAATTGCTGATAGATCGCGGTGGTGAAGGTTTGCAGACCAATGATCGACAGTGCGCCGAATTCCACCAGCATGTGCAGCGCAATCAGCAGCGAACCGGCCAGCAACGAAGGCCAGAGCAGGGGCAGGGTGACGCGGAAAAACACGCCCCGGCGATTCTGTCCCAGCGTTCGGGCGGACTCCTCAAGGGATGGATCGAGATTGCGCAGCGTGGCTGCCACCGGCAGGAAGATCAGCGGATATTTCGACAGGCTCATCACCAGAATCGCTCCGCCGAGTCCTTCGAACTGCGCGCTGAGCGATACCCAGGTAAAACTGCTGACGAATGCCGGTACCGCGAACGGCAGGCAAAGAACCACACCCCACAGGCGCCGGCCCGGCAGATTACTGCGTTCCAGCAGCCAGGCCAGTGACAGACCGATCACGCCGCAAGTGACCGTTACCCCGACCATCAACGCCAGTGTGTTGCGCAGCAGGCCGAACACGTAAGGGCGCCACAGCAAATGCAGCGCCTCGGACCAGCCCGCCTGCCAGGCTTTAAGGCCGACGTAGGCCAGTGGCAACAGGCTCATCACCACCAGCAGCAATACCGGCAGTACCAGCCAGATCGACGGCCGCTTGCGCCGTGGCACGTAACCCCCGCGCGTGACGGGGGCGGATAACGAGGCGCTCATCAGTTCAGGCCAACTTCGCGTTCCAGATCCAGCGCTTCCTCGGCATTGCCCAGATCGGCCGGGGTAACATCCGGCGCTTCCAGCTCACTGAAAGGCTTGAGGCCGCGATCCGATTCCATGCCGTTGTGCAACGGATACTCGGCGGTGGTCTGGGTGATTACCCGCTGGCCTTCTTCACTGGCCATGTAGGCAAGAAATTGCTGGGCTTCTTTTGGATGCTTGCTGGATTTCAGCACGGCTGCGCTGGAGACGGTGATCAAGCCGCCCACGTCGCCGCCGGTGAAGTAATGCAGTTTGGAGTCGAGCTTGCCTTTCTCCCGTTGCAGGGCGAACCAGTAGTAGTTGTTCACCAGTACGGTGGCGACTTCGCCGTTTTCGACAGCCTTGAGGGCAACCATGTTGTTGCTGTAGGTCTTGCCGAAGGCGCGCAGGCCGGTCAGCCATTCTTCGGCGGCTTCACGGCCATGCTTTTTGATGATGGCGACGGCCTGTTCCTGGAAGGCACCGCTGGTGGGCACGAAACCGACCTTGCCTTGCCACTGCGGATCGGCGAAATCCAGGACCGACTTGGGCAGGTCTTTTTCATCGACCAGCTTCGGGTTGAAGGCGACTACGCGAACCCGTGCAGTGACGCCGATCCAGGTGCCATTGCCTGCGACATATTTTTTCGGCAGGACTGCCAGAGTGGCATCGTCGGTCCTGGCCAGCAGGCCGAGTTCTCCGAGGTTGTTCAGTGGTGGGGATTCTTCGGTGTAGATGACGTCGGCGGGAGAGCGGTCGCCTTCTTCGATGATCTGGCTGGCGAGCTGGTTGCTGCTGCCCTTGCGCACATTGACGTGAATGCCGGTCTTGGCTTCGAAGGCTTTGGCGATCGCGTCGCCGACTTCCTTGTGTTGACCGTTGTAGAGCGTCAGGGAAACCGCGTCGGCAGCCTGGGTGAGGGGAGTGGCGAGTGCCAGGCCGAGCAGGGTGAAGGTCAAGCCGCGGCGCAGGGTATTTCGAAACATCATTCGCAGGGTTCCTCACTGTCGCATTGCAAAAACTTGCAACAATGATAAACGATATCGTTTCTCAAGTGCGCCTTGCGGGGGAGAAGGTGTGTCTGGTAGGCGCTGTTTCTCGAGTTTTTCCAAACCCCGGAAACGCAAAAACCCGCTTTCGCGGGTTTTTGTGAGATTCAAGATCGTGACCTTGAATTTGAATTGGTGCCCAGAAGAAGACTCGAACTTCCACGACCGTAAGGTCACCAGCACCTGAAGCTGGCGTGTCTACCAATTTCACCATCTGGGCTTCATCTTCAGCGTTACCGCTGTTGATGTGGCGCACTATACGGAGCACCTTTTGATCTGTAAACCCCTGATTTGATTTTAATAAATCATTTTCAGAAAAAGGCGGGGCGTAGAATGCAAAAAACCCGCTTTCGCGGGTTTTTGTGTGAGTCTTGAAACTGATCTAGTCTCAAACTCGAAATTGGTGCCCAGAAGAAGACTCGAACTTCCACGACCGTAAGGTCACCAGCACCTGAAGCTGGCGTGTCTACCAATTTCACCATCTGGGCATCTCGGCAACGTGTGTACGTCGTCGATGGCGCGCACTATACGGAGCGCCTTTTTAACTGTAAACCCCTGCCAGCAAAAAAAATGGTTTTTTTTACCAGCGGTGTTCAAAACGCCTTTCAGACGTCGATACAAGGCCTCAGATGTCCCTTATAGAGTCGGAAATTTCCCGTTTGATGGCGCCTATGCCAAACTAACCCGCATATAGACAAGGTGAAAACTCTCTAATGGCCGATTGGCAGTCCCTCGATCCCGAGGCCGCTCGTGAAGCGGAAAAATATGAAAACCCTATTCCCAGCCGCGAACTGATCCTTCAGCACCTTGCTGACCGGGGTTCGCCTGCTGCCCGCGAGCAACTGGTCGAAGAGTTTGGTCTGACCACAGAAGACCAGATCGAAGCCCTGCGCCGCCGCCTGCGCGCCATGGAGCGCGACGCTCAATTGATCTACACCCGCCGTGGCACGTATGCGCCGGTGGACAAGCTCGACCTGATCCTCGGTCGCATCAGCGGTCACCGCGACGGTTTCGGCTTCCTGGTGCCGGATGACGGTTCCGACGACCTGTTCATGAGCCCGGCGCAGATGCGTCTGGTGTTCGATGGCGACCGTGCCCTGGCTCGTGTTTCCGGCCTGGATCGCCGTGGTCGCCGTGAAGGCGTGATCGTCGAAGTGGTGTCCCGTGCCCACGAAAGCATCGTCGGACGCTACTTCGAAGAGGGCGGCATCGGCTTCGTCGTTGCGGACAACCCGAAAATCCAGCAGGAAGTGCTGGTCACTCCCGGCCGCAACGCCAACGCCCAGATCGGTCAGTTCGTCGAGGTGAAGATCACCCACTGGCCGACTCCGCGCTTCCAGCCGCAAGGCGATGTGATCGAAGTCGTCGGCAACTACATGGCGCCGGGCATGGAAATCGATGTCGCCCTGCGCACCTATGACATTCCGCACGTCTGGCCTGAAGCCGTTCTGAAGGAAGCCGGCAAGCTCAAGCCGGAAGTCGAAGAGAAAGACAAAGAGAAGCGCATCGACCTGCGCCATCTGCCGTTCGTCACCATCGACGGCGAAGATGCCCGGGATTTCGACGATGCGGTCTACTGCGAATCCAAGCCAGGCAAGCTGCGCCTGTTCTCCGGTGGCTGGAAGTTGTACGTGGCGATTGCCGACGTTTCCAGCTATGTGAAGATCGGCTCGGCTCTGGACAACGAAGCCCAGGTGCGCGGCAACTCGGTGTACTTCCCCGAGCGCGTGGTGCCGATGCTGCCGGAGCAACTCTCCAACGGCCTGTGCTCGCTGAATCCGCATGTCGATCGTCTGGCCATGGTTTGCGAGATGACCATCTCCAAGTCCGGCGAAATGACCGACTACTGCTTCTATGAAGCGGTGATCCACTCCCACGCCCGCCTGACCTACAACAAGGTCAGCGCGATGCTGGAAACGCCGAAGGCTACCGAGGGGCGCAAGCTTCGCGGCGAATACACCGACGTCCTGCCGCATCTCAAGCAGCTCTACGCGCTGTACAAAGTGTTGCTGGCCGCCCGTCACGTGCGTGGCGCGATCGATTTCGAAACCCAGGAAACCCGGATCATCTTCGGTTCCGAGCGCAAGATTGCCGAAATCCGTCCGACCACCCGTAACGACGCGCACAAGTTGATCGAGGAATGCATGCTGGCGGCCAACGTGGCCACCGCTGAATTCCTGAAGAAGCACGAAATCCCTGCGCTGTACCGCGTCCACGACGGCCCGCCCCCGGAGCGTCTGGAAAAACTCCGTGCGTTCCTCGGCGAGCTCGGCCTGTCGCTGCATAAAGGCAAGGACGGCCCGTCGCCGAAGGACTATCAGGCCCTGTTGGCGAGCATCAAGGACCGTCCGGATTTCCACCTGATCCAGACCGTGATGCTGCGCTCCCTGAGCCAGGCGGTGTACAGCGCCCAGAACGAAGGCCACTTCGGCCTGAACTACGAAGCCTATACCCACTTCACTTCGCCGATCCGTCGTTACCCTGACCTGCTCACGCACCGGGCGATTCGCAGCGTGATCCATTCGAAACAGGACACCCCGCACGTTCGCCGTGCCGGTGCGATGACCATTCCGAAGGCGCGCATCTACCCGTACGACGAAGCGGCGCTGGAGCAACTCGGCGAGCAGTGCTCGATGAGCGAGCGCCGTGCCGACGAAGCGACCCGTGACGTGGTGAACTGGCTCAAGTGCGAGTTCATGAAGGATCGCGTGGGCGAATCGTTCCCTGGTGTAATCACTGCCGTGACCGGTTTCGGTCTGTTCGTCGAACTGACCGATATTTACGTCGAAGGTCTGGTACACGTGACGGCGCTGCCGGGCGATTACTACCACTTCGACCCTGTGCACCATCGTCTGGCAGGCGAACGCACCGGTCGCAGCTTCCGTCTTGGCGATACCGTTGAAGTGCGCGTCATGCGTGTCGATCTCGACGAGCGCAAGATCGACTTCGAGATGGCTGAAAAAACCATCAGCGCGCCGATCGGCCGCAAAAAGCGTGGCGCCGAGCCGACCGCTCCAGCGGCCAAGGTTGTGGAAGAGAAGGCTCCGGCAAAATCCGCCAGCCGTCGTCCGGCCAAGGAAAAGGCCGTCGAGGCCTATCGTCCAAGCGATGCCGTGGCGAAAAACGCCGAGCTGCGCAAAAGCCGTGAGATGAAGAAGGCCTTGCTGGCCGACGCCAAAAACGGTGGTAAAGCGGCGTCCGGGGGAAAGACCGGACGGTCGGCGCCTGACAAGGCTTCCGGCGGCAAGCCAGCCAAACCGAGCAAACACCGCAAGGGCCCGCCAAAAGCGGGTTCCGCTCCAGCCAAAAGCGGCGGGGCACGTAAACCGAAGGCGAAGTCATGAGTCAGTTGGAAAAAATCTACGGCGTTCACGCGGTAGAAGCGTTGCTGCGTCACCACCCAAAACGCGTCAAGCAGATCTGGCTGGCTGAAAGCCGCAACGATCCACGGGTACAGACGCTGATCGAGCTGGCCAACGAAAACCGCGTTCAGGTCGGTCAGGCCGAGCGCCGCGAAATGGACGCCTGGGTCGAAGGCGTGCACCAGGGCGTGGTGGCGGACGTCAGCCCGAGCCAGGTCTGGGGCGAGGCGATGCTCGACGAGCTGCTCGATCGCACCGAAGGCGCGCCGCTGCTGCTGGTGCTCGACGGCGTGACCGATCCGCACAACCTCGGCGCTTGCCTGCGTTCGGCGGACGCTGCCGGTGCGCTGGCGGTCATCGTGCCGAAAGACAAGTCGGCCACCCTGACGCCGGTCGTGCGTAAAGTGGCTTGCGGCGCGGCGGAAGTGATTCCGCTGGTGGCCGTGACCAACCTTGCGCGCACCCTGGAAAAACTTCAGCAGCGTGGTCTGTGGGTTGTCGGCACGGCGGGTGAGGCCGAGGTCAGCATCTATGACCAGGACCTGACCGGCCCGACCATCCTGATCATGGGGGCCGAAGGCAAAGGCATGCGTCGCCTGACCCGTGAGCACTGCGACTACCTGGTGAACCTGCCGATGGCCGGTAGCGTCAGCAGCCTCAACGTATCGGTTGCGACCGGTGTGTGCCTGTTCGAGGCCCAGCGCCAGCGCGGTGCCAAGGCCAAGGCGGCTGCCAAGAAGCCTTAAGCCTTACGCCGATTCAAATGTGGGAGCGGGCTTGCTCGCGAAAGCGGTGTGTCATTCAGCAAAAATGTTGGATGTGATGCCGCATTCGCGAGCAAGCCCGCTCCCACATTGGTTCTGCGCAAAGGTGCAGATTGGTAAAGTGAATGAACTGTTCAAATAATCACCAATTGCCTTGCACCTCTTCAGTCCCTTCTCTACAATTGCGCCCCTTGCTGTGACGGCAGGCACGCATGTGCCCCGCGCCGGCAAGTCCATAAGTGTCATTCACTCCTTGTCTGACCGTTTTTGAGCGGCAGGCTACAACCCGTAAGGAGCATTCATGCGTCATTACGAAATCATCTTTCTGGTCCACCCTGACCAGAGCGAGCAAGTCGGCGGCATGGTTGAGCGTTACACCAAGCTGATCGAAGAAGACGGCGGCAAAATCCACCGTCTGGAAGACTGGGGCCGTCGTCAACTGGCCTACGCAATCAACAATGTTCACAAGGCTCACTACGTGATGCTGAACGTTGAGTGCACCGGCAAGGCCCTGGCCGAGCTGGAAGACAACTTCCGCTACAACGATGCTGTGATCCGTAACCTGGTCATCCGTCGCGACGAAGCCGTTACCGGCCAGTCCGAGATGCTCAAGGCTGAAGAAAACCGCAGTGAGCGCCGTGAGCGTCGCGAACGTCCTGAGCACGATGGCAGCGCCGATGGCGATGACAGCGATAGCGACAGCGACAACAGCGATAACGCTGACGAGTAATCCACGGACCTTTTAAGGAGCCTATCAAATGGCACGTTTCTTCCGTCGTCGTAAATTCTGCCGCTTCACCGCTGAAGACGTGAAGGAGATCGATTACAAAGATCTCAACACTCTGAAAGCCTACGTATCCGAGACCGGCAAAATCGTTCCAAGCCGCATCACCGGTACCAAAGCTCGTTATCAGCGTCAGCTGGCCACCGCTATCAAGCGCGCCCGCTTCCTGGCCCTGCTGGCCTACACCGACAGCCACGGCCGCTGAGACCGGGTAGTCGACAAGTAAGTAAGGGATCGAATGCATGCGTGCCTTGGCTGAATTCATCATGCGGGGGCGTATGCAGGCCACGCTGGTCGTGGCCGGATCTGCGGCATTGCCGCTGTTGTTCTGGTTGAGTGCCGCTGCAGGTTGCCTTGTGCTCCTGCGGCGCGGTTCGGACGCCTTGAGCGTCCTGGGTGTGGGAGTGCTGTCAGCGTTGGTGAGCTGGTACTACCTGAAAGACCCGACGGCACTGATTGTGCTGCTCGGGGCTTGCGGTCTGGCGCTGGTTTTACGCGCCGAACACACCTGGAATCGCGTGCTGCTGGTCAGCGTGGCCGTGGGATTGTTGATTGCCGTGAGCCTGGGATCCGTTTTCGGTTCCTTCACCGAAGCGCTGGCGCAGACGTTTGAACAAGTCTTGCCGCTGGCGATGGGTGAGGTCTACGAGAAATTCTCGGCAGACCAGAAGGCGATTCTCACGGGATTGGCGGTTCCACTGTCGATCATCTCGACAGCGGTGTCGTTGCAGGTTTTTAGCGTGCTGTGCCTGATTCTTGGGCGCTACTGGCAGGCGTTGTTGTATAACCCCGGCGGTTTCGGTCGCGAGTTTCGCGCCATCCGACTGCCGAAAGGCGTTGCGCTGTCGCTTCTGGCCGTCATGTGTGTGGCACCGTTCTTCGGTCTGCACGCACTGGTTCTGTTGCCGTTGTGCAGTGTGCCGCTGTTCTTCGCTGGTCTGGCTCTGGTTCACGGGCTGGTGGCGCAGAAACGGCTGGCCGGTTTCTGGCTGGTGGGGATATACGTCACGCTCGTGCCTTTCATGCACTTGCTCGGTCCGTTGCTTGTGGTCTTGGCCATTGTCGACAGCCTGATTGATTTTCGCGGTCGTCACGTGTCGAAAGACACCGATAACGCGAACGGTGAAGGTTAAAAGTTAAGAGGATTTCCACATGCAACTGATCCTTCTGGAAAAAATCGCCAACCTGGGCAACCTGGGCGACAAAGTAAACGTTAAGGCCGGTTACGGCCGTAACTACCTGCTGCCTTTCGGCAAAGCCACCGCTGCGACCGCTGCCAACCTGGCTGCGTTCGAAGAGCGTCGTGCTGAGCTGGAAAAAGCTGCCGCAGACCGTAAAGCATCGGCTGAAAGCCGCGCTGCCCACCTGGCCGAGCTGGAAGTGACCATCACTGCCACCGCTGGCGACGAAGGCAAGCTGTTCGGTTCGATCGGTACTCACGACATCGCTGACGCACTGACCGCCTCCGGCGTTGAAGTGGCGAAAAGCGAAGTTCGTCTGCCGAACGGCACCATCCGCAACGTGGGTGAATTCGACGTGGCTGTGCACCTGCACGCCGAAGTTGAAGCCACCGTGCGCGTTGTCGTGGTAGCAGCTTAAGCAACACCTGATCGACTGGCGGCTTGTTCGCCAGACGGTTAACATCGGGCACGATCCTGTCTTCAGGTCGTGCCCTTTGTCTTTCTGCAATCCCTGCTTTTCCTGAATAAAAAGTGGCCATGAACGAAATATCCGCTCCCGAGCAATACGATCTGCAAACCGCCGCGCTGAAGGTGCCGCCGCATTCCATCGAGGCCGAACAGGCCGTGCTCGGTGGTCTGATGCTGGACAACAACGCCTGGGAGCGCGTGCTCGATCAAGTCTCCGACGGCGATTTCTACCGGCATGACCACCGTCTGATTTTCCGTGCGATCGCCAAGCTGGCCGATCAGAACTCGCCGATCGACGTCGTGACCCTTGCCGAGCAACTGGACAAGGAAGGTCAGACCTCGCAAGTCGGCGGCCTGGGCTACCTCGGCGAACTGGCGAAGAACACGCCGTCCGTCGCCAACATCAAGGCCTATGCGCAGATCGTCCGCCAGCGTGCGACGTTGCGTCAGTTGATCGGCATCAGCACCGAAATTGCCGACAGCGCCTTCAACCCTGAAGGTCGTACCGCCGAGGAAATCCTCGACGAAGCCGAACGGCAGATTTTCGCGATTGCCGAGGCCCGGCCAAAAACCGGCGGCCCGGTGGGCGTGAATGACCTGTTGACCAAGGCCATCGACCGTATCGACACCCTGTTCAACACCGCTGACTCGATCACGGGCCTGTCCACCGGTTACACCGATCTGGACGAGAAGACCAGCGGCCTGCAACCGGCCGACCTGATCATCGTCGCCGGTCGTCCGTCGATGGGTAAGACGACTTTTGCGATGAACCTGGTGGAAAACGCCGTGTTGCGCAGCGACAAGGTGGTGCTGGTGTACTCCCTCGAGATGCCAGGCGAATCGCTGATCATGCGTATGCTGTCGTCCCTTGGGCGTATCGACCAGACCAAAGTGCGTTCCGGCCAACTGGAAGACGACGACTGGCCGCGTCTGACTTCGGCGGTCAACCTGCTCAACGACCGTAAACTGTTCATCGATGACACCGCCGGTATCAGCCCGTCGGAGATGCGTGCCCGGACCCGGCGTCTGGTGCGCGAGCACGGCGACATCGGCCTGATCATGATCGACTACCTGCAGCTGATGCAGATCCCTGGCTCCAGCGGTGACAACCGGACCAACGAGATTTCCGAGATCTCCCGATCGCTGAAAGCCCTGGCCAAGGAATTCAACTGCCCGGTGGTGGCTCTGTCGCAGCTCAACCGCTCCCTGGAACAGCGCCCCAACAAGCGCCCGGTGAACTCCGACTTGCGGGAATCCGGAGCGATCGAGCAGGACGCCGACGTGATCATGTTCGTGTACCGGGACGAGGTGTATCACCCGGAAACCGAGCACAAAGGCATCGCCGAAATCATCATCGGCAAACAGCGGAACGGCCCGATCGGCTTCATCCGTCTTGCCTTTATCGGCAAGTACACGCGCTTCGAAAACCTCGCGCCGGGCAGTTACAACTTCGACGACGATGAGTAACGCGATTGATCACGTCAGGTGATCAAACAGTTTCTGGGCAACTCGCGGACTGATGAGTTCCCGCCAGATCCGCTGGTGGGGTCGGCCAGCCTGTGCTTCGCGCTGTTGAAACGCGCTGCCGAGCTTGCTTTGTCCCAGGGTTTTCATGTGTGCACCCTTGAGCGTGTAGTCCAGCGCCGCGCGATCTTGCCTGTCGTAGTGAAAGTGGGCCTCCCACAATTGCGAATTGTCTGAACGGTCGTTGATCGAGTAGACATCGAGGAATGACTTGTCCCTTCCCTTGCCCATTTGTTTGCGTTCTACCGTTTTCACGACTGTCAGCTGTGAGTGATCGAGCAGGAAGTTCAGGCGCAGTACATCCAGGACATCCTTGTTTTTGTACATCCGTATCAGAATGGACTGTCCTTCGGTCTCCATTGATGTCGCGGCGGTTCTGAGCCGACTGATCAATCCGCTGACCTCGGCGTCTTCTGTCACCCGATCAGTGGCCTCCAGACGTTGCGCCAGATCCCTGAAACGATCCGTCTCTGCGCCCAAAAATTCGACGATATTGGTCGGATTGGCTTTGCGGGCTTCCATGATCCGGGCCTGGGTTACGTATTCATTCACGCGTTGAAGGGATTCAGTCGCGTCGCTCACAAGTTGTGGTCTGGGTGTGAGCGCGACGGCGGGGCGAACCTGTTGCCACTCACCTTCGATGTTCTCGTAGCGTTGAGGTGGCTGGTGCGGCTTGAAAAGATCGGGAACCTTGAGAGTAATGCTGCCATCCGCTGCTGTGTCCTGCTCCCCCACCAGAACCCGGTAAGTGCCATGGTGGCGTGTCCGGAACAGTTTTCGCGGGGCGGTTGCCTCGGCCCCCGCAGCGGACTGCTCCGGAAGAAAATCGAAATCGATGTCCTGATCGTAAAGAGGTAATTGGCTGTTGCTGTCGACCTGTTCATGGATTGCGTTCAGGCGGTTGTCGATTTTCGTTTCGAACACATGCATCAGGGACAATGCATGGCTGACATATTGCGCCTTGACCGGATCCGCTGAAGTATCCAGAGATTCGAACCAGGCTCTGTCACTCCTGATGTTTTCCAGCGTCAAATGCAGCGCCAGCGCTTCGGAGTCACCATAGACTTCGGGCAAATCCTTTTTCAACAGGTGCAAGGCCATTGCACTGCGCATGCCGAGAGGCGACGGATTTTCGGGGTCGTCGGAAATCAGGCGCAGGCAGATGTTGTATTGATTGGAATGGATCTGATCTACGGTGGGTACTCCACGGTTCATATCGTCCAGATCTGATGTTGCACTACGGTCGGCTTTGCGAATCTGATCCATGACATCCTGGCGGTCATTCATGATCTTCAGCTTTTTGTTGAGATGGGCAAAATTGCTCTTTAGCGACTCGACCGTTATTGGATGTCTGGTCGGATAGGCCCTGTGATCCATCGCGGCAATCAGCTTGTTGAGGTAGTCGACTCTGTTCAACTGTTGAGTATGCAGTTCGCTTTTGTAGAGCCCGCCGGCCTTCAGCAGGATCAACCAGTCCTTGTTGTCGATCAGTGACTTGACGTATTCGGCTTGCATTCTTGTGTGCTTGATGATGTGCACTTCAAGCCTGATCATCGCCTCTTTCTCTGCCTGGCTTCCCTCAGGAAGATCTCGGGCACTGTCCCAGAGTTCTCCATAGCGCTTGTTGGATGTGACTAACGCCTCGAAGGCGTTTCTGATGGGCTCATATTTTTGAAGCAAATAGGCTTTGCTGTCCTGAGTCTGTGCAGTACGACGCATGCCTCCCTTGAGTCCATCCAGACTTGTTGTCCAGATGCCATCGGAATTGCGGGTGATGGCCAGCGTTTCACCGGATCGGCTTGCGCGATAGATATTTTCGCTGTCGGCGGCGACCGGGTCCTTCGGATTGACGACGCGCCAGACATTGCGCTGGGGAGATGAAGCGTCAACGTCGCGCATCACCTGATGGGCATGGTTCTCGATGATGACGTAGCGCTTGCCTTCAAAACGATGCAGGCCGTCGCTGTCCGGGTCTGCTCCGGAGAAGTCCAGAGGCGTCCTGAAATTCGCCAGCCGGCTGGCGGAGAGTGGGAGTGGGCTCTTTTCGAAGTCGATCAGCGGATGCCATCGGTTGCTATCGGGATCATGGAAGAGAATCGGGCCGGAGGGCCTTGATTCACTTCCCAGTCTGGCCCGGTAGAGGGCAGTGTCGGGATCCAGGCTGATCTGCAGGATGCTGCCATCGTGCATATCGACGAACTGCCGGCCCTTCAACCTTCTGAATCCTGATGCGTCGGCGACCGGCAATCGGATGTTCGGGCCGACCCTGTAGGCTTCAAGTAAGGGTGGTGCGGGTATTGCGGTCGGGTATGAATGAGTTTCGCTGACACTCACCGAAGGCGCTTGAGAGATCATGTCCGGGTCTGTGCTGTCCGGGATTCTGTCCGATGTCTGTCCATTGATGAGGCTGTGCTCGGCAGGACGGATAGCGTGCGAGGCGTCGTGCCGTGGCAGGTGGTCATGGTTTGATCGCAAAGGCGGGTTATGCACCTCGACGGTGGTTACGCTTCTTGACGGTGGTTTTGCAGGCATCTTTATTCATCCTTGAATAAGTTGAAGGGCATCTTTTGGAGCCGGTGTGTGGCCGGTGGGACAAAGGGGAGAGAAACCGACCACGGCCGTCGGAATTGGTCAAAATTTGTGCTATATTCCGCGCCCGCGAAATTCAATGAAAGCCAACACCGGTTATCGACATGCAAGCAGCCAAGCCGTTATTTGACTATCCAAAATATTGGGCCGAATGTTTCGGGCCAGCGCCGTTCCTGCCGATGAGCAGGGAGGAGATGGATCAGCTCGGCTGGGATTCCTGCGACATCATCATTGTGACGGGAGATGCCTACGTCGATCACCCGTCGTTCGGCATGGCGATCATCGGCCGGCTGCTGGAGTCGCAAGGCTTCCGCGTCGGGATCATCGCGCAGCCGAACTGGCAGTCCAAAGACGACTTCATGAAGCTCGGCGAGCCGAATCTGTTCTTCGGCGTCGCGGCCGGCAACATGGACTCGATGATCAACCGCTACACCGCGGACAAGAAAATCCGTTCCGACGACGCCTATACCCCGGGTGGCATGGCCGGCAAGCGTCCGGATCGCGCGAGCCTGGTCTACAGCCAGCGCTGCAAGGAAGCCTACAAGCACGTGCCGATCGTGCTCGGCGGCATCGAAGCCTCCCTGCGCCGCATCGCCCACTACGACTACTGGCAGGATCGCGTGCGCAACTCGATCCTGATCGACGCCAGCGCCGACATCCTGCTGTACGGCAACGCCGAGCGGGCGATCGTTGAAGTCGCCCAGCGTCTGTCCTACGGTCACAAGATTGAAGACATCACCGATGTGCGCGGTACCGCATTCATCCGCCGTGATACGCCGGCAGGCTGGTACGAAGTCGACTCCACGCGCATCGACCGTCCGGGCAAGATCGACAAGATCATCAACCCGTACGTCAACACCCAGGACACTCAGGCTTGCGCGATCGAGCAGGAGAAGGGCCCGGTTGAAGACCCGCAGGAAGCCAAGGTCGTGCAGATCCTGGCCAGCCCGAAAATGACTCGCGACAAGACCGTGATCCGCCTGCCGTCGATGGAAAAGGTGCGCAACGACCCGGTCCTGTATGCCCATGCCAACCGCGTGCTGCACCTGGAAACCAACCCGGGCAACGCCCGTGCGCTGGTCCAGAAGCATGGCGAGATCGACGTCTGGTTCAACCCGCCGCCGATTCCGATGACCACTGAAGAAATGGACTACGTGTTCGGCATGCCTTACGCACGTGTTCCGCACCCTGCGTACGGCAAGGAAAAGATCCCGGCCTACGACATGATCCGTTTCTCGGTGAACATCATGCGGGGCTGCTTCGGTGGCTGCACCTTCTGCTCGATCACCGAGCATGAAGGCCGGATCATCCAGAACCGTTCCGAAGAGTCGATCATTCGTGAAATCGAAGAGATCCGCGACAAGGTGCCGGGTTTCACCGGCGTCATTTCCGACCTCGGCGGCCCGACCGCGAACATGTACCGCATCGCCTGCAAGAGCCCGGAAATCGAATCCGCGTGCCGCAAGCCGTCCTGCGTGTTCCCGGGCATTTGCCCGAACCTGAACACCGACCACTCGTCGCTGATTCAGCTGTACCGCAGCGCCCGTGCGTTGCCGGGTGTGAAGAAGATCCTGATCGCCTCCGGCCTGCGTTACGACCTTGCGGTCGAGTCGCCGGAGTACGTCAAGGAGCTGGTGACGCACCACGTCGGTGGTTACCTGAAGATCGCCCCGGAACACACCGAGGAAGGTCCGCTCAACCAGATGATGAAACCGGGGATCGGCACCTACGATCGCTTCAAGCGCATGTTCGAGAAGTACACCAAGGAAGCGGGGAAAGAGCAGTACCTGATTCCGTACTTCATCGCCGCGCACCCGGGCACCACCGACGAAGACATGATGAACCTGGCCCTGTGGCTCAAGGGCAACGGCTTCCGTGCCGACCAGGTCCAGGCGTTCTATCCGTCGCCGATGGCCACCGCCACCGCGATGTACCACTCGGGCAAGAACCCGCTGCGCAAGGTCACCTACAAGAGCGACGGCGTGACCATCGTCAAGAGCGAGGAGCAGCGCCGTCTGCACAAGGCGTTCCTGCGTTATCACGACCCGAAAGGCTGGCCGATGCTGCGTGAAGCGCTGATCCGCATGGGCCGCGCCGACCTGATCGGGCCCGGCAAGCACCAGTTGATCCCGACGCATCAACCGGCCACCGACAGCTACCAGAGTGCCCGTCGCAAGAACTCGACGCCGGCCGGCAGCCATAAAGTGGCGAAGGACGTAAAAGAGAAGACCACCAGGATCCTCACCCAGCACAACGGCCTGCCACCGCGCGCCAGCGACGGCGGCAATCCCTGGGACAAGCGTGAACAGGCCAAGGCCGCGGCATTCGCCCGCAACCAGCAGGCCGCCAAGGAGCGCAAGGAAGCCGCGAAAGGCAAGGGACCGAAACCGGCACGCAAGCCGGTCGTACCGCGCTAAAACGCACTTGAGCTGAACAGAACGCCAACCTTCGGGTTGGCGTTCTGCGTTGTGCCTCGCAACATTTGCGTGCAACTGTGCCAAACCATTTCACCGCATCGCCCGATTTTGGTGCTGTACTGCCCTGAGCATTCCGGGAAAGCGCCCAAGCCTCTGCATGGCATAAGTCTTGCGCGCTTTCGAATACGCTTGGGCTCGCAGGAGGCACGCCGTGTCGATTCATGTCGCATTGCATCACGTCACGCATTACCGCTACGACCGCGCTGTCGAACTCGGCCCGCAGATCGTGCGTCTGCGCCCGGCTGCCCACAGCCGCACGCGGATTTTGTCTTATTCACTGAAAGTCTCCCCCGAGCAGCACTTCATCAATTGGCAGCAGGACCCTCAGGGCAACTACCTTGCACGGCTGGTGTTCCCCGAGAAAACCGCCGAGCTGCGGATCGAGGTCGACCTGCTGGCCGAGATGGCGGTGTTCAACCCGTTCGACTTTTTCCTTGAACCCTATGCCGAGAAAATCCCCTTTGCCTACGCCGCCGATGAGCGCAAGGAACTGGCGCCGTACCTCGAAACCCTGCCGCTGACGCCGACATTCAAGGCCTATCTGGACGCCATCGACCGTACGCCGCTGCCGGCCGTGGATTTCCTGGTAGCGCTCAACCAGCGTCTGAGCGAAGACATCAATTACCTGATCCGCATGGAGCCGGGTGTACAGACCCCGGAACATACCCTCGAACACGCCTCCGGTTCCTGCCGCGATTCGGCGTGGCTGCTGGTGCAACTGCTGCGCAATCTCGGGCTGGCAGCGCGTTTCGTTTCCGGTTACCTGATTCAGCTGACCGCCGACGTGAAAAGCCTCGACGGCCCGTCCGGCACCGAAGTGGATTTCACCGACCTGCACGCGTGGTGCGAGGTGTATCTGCCGGGAGCGGGCTGGATCGGTCTCGATGCGACGTCGGGGCTGTTCGCCGGGGAAGGGCATATCCCGTTGGCCTGCAGTCCCGATCCGTCCTCCGCGGCGCCGATCAGCGGTCTGGTGGAGCCTTGCGAATGCGAGTTCAGCCACGAAATGTCCGTGGAGCGGGTCTGGGAAGCGCCACGGGTGACCAAGCCTTACACCGATGAACAGTGGCTGGCGATCCAGGCCCTGGGCCGGCAGATCGATGCCGACCTGCTGGAAGGCGACGTGCGCCTGACCATGGGCGGCGAACCGACCTTCGTGTCCATCGACGACCCGGACGGCGCCGAATGGAACACCGCTGCGCTCGGCCCAGACAAGCGCCGGCTTTCCGCCGAGCTGTTCCAGCGCATGCGCAAACACTACGCGCCAAAAGGGCTGGTGCATTTCGGTCAGGGCAAGTGGTATCCCGGAGAACAACTGCCGCGCTGGTCGCTCAATTGCTACTGGCGCCGCGACGGCGTGCCGATCTGGCACAACAACGCACTGATCGCCGACGAGCAGCAGGATTACGGCGCCGATGGCGCACTGGCCGGACGCTTTCTGGCGAGTGTCGCCGAGCGCCTGAAACTGCCGACACGTTTTGTGTTCCCGGCCTACGAAGACAATTTCTATTATCTCTGGCGCGAGGGCGCCTTGCCGAGCAACGTCAGCGCTGAAGACTCGCGTCTGGAGGAACCACTGGAACGTGCGCGACTGCGCAAGGTGTTCAGTCAGGGCCTGGACAAGATCATCGGCCAGGTGCTGCCGCTGGCGCGCACCGCCAAGGGCGATCAGTGGCAGAGCGGGCGCTGGTATCTGCGCGATGAGCATTGCCGGCTGGTGCCGGGGGATTCACCGCTGGGCTATCGCCTGCCGTTGGGTTCACAGCCCTGGGTGAAGGCGACGGAGTATCCGTTCATTCATCCGAACGATCCGAATCAGGATTTCCCCGAGTTGCCCGAAACGACGCAGCTCAACGATCACCGTGAGCCGGCTCCGGTGGACGAACGTGCACCGAAGATCGACGAGTCCGCTGATTGGCTGACCCGCACCGCCTTCTGCGCCGAGGCCCGGGAAGGCCGGTTGTACCTGTTCATGCCGCCGCTGGAGCGGGTCGAGGATTATCTGGAACTGGTCGCGGCCATCGAAGCCACCGCCGAGGAGCTGCATTGCCCGGTATTGCTGGAAGGCTATGAGCCGCCGAGCGATCCGCGTCTGAGCAACTTCCGCATCACCCCGGATCCTGGCGTGATCGAGGTCAACGTGCAGCCGTCGGCGACCTGGGACGAGTTGGTCGAACGCACAGAGTTTCTGTACGAAGAAGCGCGCCAGACCCGGCTGTCCACCGAGAAGTTCATGATCGACGGGCGCCACACCGGTACGGGCGGCGGAAACCATTTCGTGCTCGGCGGCGCGACGCCGGCGGACTCACCGTTTTTGCGCCGCCCGGATCTGCTGCGCAGCCTGATCAGCTACTGGCACAACCATCCATCGCTGTCCTACCTGTTTTCCGGTCTGTTCATCGGCCCGACTTCGCAGGCGCCGCGAGTCGATGAAGCGCGCAACGACGCACTGTATGAGCTGGAAATCGCCTTCGCGCAAATGCCCGCACCGGGAGAAGAGTGCGCGCCATGGCTGGTGGATCGGCTGTTGCGCAATCTGCTGATCGACGTCACCGGCAACACCCACCGCGCCGAGTTCTGCATCGACAAGCTGTATTCACCGGACGGCGCCACCGGGCGCCTCGGTCTGCTGGAGTTGCGCGCGTTCGAGATGCCGCCCCATGCGCGCATGAGTCTGGCTCAGCAGCTGTTGTTGCGGGCGCTGGTGGCGCGGTTCTGGCGCGAGCCTTATGCACCGCCGAAACTGGCGCGCTGGGGTACCGAGTTGCATGACCGTTTCCTGCTGCCGCATTTCATCGAGCAGGACTTCGCCGACGTCATCGTCGAGCTCAACAACGCCGGTTACCCCCTGCGTGCCGAATGGTTTGCGGCGCATCTGGAGTTTCGCTTCCCCAAGGTCGGTGATTACGCCGTCAACGGTATCGAACTGGAGTTGCGCCAGGCCCTTGAGCCCTGGCATGTGCTGGGTGAGGAGGGCGCGGCGGGCGGCACGGTGCGCTACGTCGATTCATCGCTGGAGCGTTTGCAGGTCAAGCTTACGGGGCTGCCGCCGCAGCGCTATCTGCTGACCTGCAACGGTATCCCGGTGCCGCTGCAACCGACCGGGCGGGTCGGCGAGTTTGTCGCCGGCGTGCGTTTCCGCGCCTGGCAGCCGGCCAACTGCCTGCAACCGACGATCCCGGTGCATGCGCCGCTGGTGTTCGACCTGCTCGATACCTGGATGCAGCGCTCGCTGGGCGGCTGCCAGTACCACGTTGCCCATCCGGGCGGACGCAATTACGAGACACTGCCGGTCAACGCCAACGAAGCGGAGAGCCGGCGCATGGCGCGTTTCTTCCGCATCGGACATACGCCGGGGAAACTTCCGATACCCAATGTCGAAACGAACGACGAACTACCGATGACACTCGATTTACGACGTTTCTGAATCAGGCACGACGCCCGGATTTTTCGTATATCCGGGCGTCATGTGCCTGCGTTAGTCTGACCGTTCCTTGCTGGCTGCCGAGCTTTCCATGCCTGACCTGCTTGACCGCTACCCGCTGACGGCGGGCACCTATCACGAACTGCTCGACGACAGCGGAGCGGTGCGTCCGCACTGGCAGCGGCTGTTCGACCAATTGCAGCGCAGCACCCCGGCGCAACTGGTGCAGCGTCAGGCGCTGCTGACCCGACAGATTCAGGAAAACGGCGTCACCTACAACGTCTATGCCGATCCCAAGGGGGCGGATCGTCCCTGGGAGCTGGATCTGCTGCCCCACGTGATCGCCGCTGACGAGTGGCAACAACTGTCGGCCGGGATCGCCCAGCGCGCACGCTTGCTCAATGCGGTGCTGGCGGATCTGTACGGCCCGCAACAGTTGATCCGCGAAGGGCTGCTGCCGGCAGAACTGGTGTTTGGCCACAACAACTTCCTCTGGCCCTGTCAGGGCATCGCGCCGCCGGACGGGGCCTTTCTGCACCTGTATGCGGTGGATCTGGCGCGCACGCCGGACGGTCGCTGGTGGGTGACTGCGGATCGTACCCAGGCGCCATCCGGTGCCGGTTATGCACTGGAAAACCGCACCATTGTGTCCCGGGCCTTCCCCGAGTTGTACCGGGATCTGAAGGTGCAGCACCTGGCCGGATTCTTCCGCACCTTGCAGGAAACCCTGGCCCGTCAGGCCCCCTGCGACGATGACGCGCCGCTGGTGGTGTTGCTGACCCCGGGGCGTTTCAACGAAAGCTATTTCGAACATCTTTATCTCGCCCGTCAGCTCGGCTATCCACTGGTGGAGGGCGGCGACCTGACGGTGCGTGATGCCACGGTCTACCTGAAAACCCTCAGCGGTCTGCGTCGGGTCCACGCGATCATGCGTCGGCTCGACGATGATTTCTGCGATCCGCTGGAACTGCGTACGGATTCGGCGCTGGGCGTTCCCGGATTGCTCGAGGCCGTGCGTCAGGGCCGAGTGCTGGTGGCCAATGCTCTGGGCAGCGGCGTGCTGGAGTCGCCGGGGCTCTTGGGTTTTTTGCCGAAGATCAATCAGTACTTGTTCGGCGAAGAACTGATCCTGCCCTCCATCGCCACCTGGTGGTGCGGGGAGGCACCGGTGCTGGCCCAGGCGTTGGAAAAACTGCCGGAGTTGCTGATCAAGCCGGCGTTTCCGTCCCAGAGTTTTGCACCCGTTTTCGGGCGTGATCTGAGTGAGAAACAGCGCCAGAGTCTCGCCGAGCGCATGCAGGCCCGGCCTTATGCCTATGTCGCGCAAGAACTTGCGCAACTGTCCCACGCGCCGATCTGGCAGCCCGAGGACGGCCAGTTGCAACCGCGTGCCATTGGCATGCGCATGTATGCGGTGGCCAGTCATGATGGTTATCGGGTGTTGCCCGGTGGCCTGACCCGGGTGGCGGCCGAAGCCGACGCCGAAGTGGTGTCGATGCAGCGTGGTGGCGCGAGCAAGGACACTTGGGTGCTGGGAGACCGGTCGCCAAGCGGCGAGCAGTGGAAGACCCAGCGCAACATCGGCGTGCATGATCTGGTGCGGCGCGATCCCTATCTTCCGTCGCGGGTGGTGGAAAACCTGTTCTGGTTCGGCCGTTATTGCGAGCGCTGCGACGACAGCGCGCGGCTGCTGCGGATCATGCTGGCGCGTTACATCGACGGGGATGATCCGCAAGCCTTGCAGGCTGCCGTGGAGCTCGGCGAGCGCCTGATGCTGCTGCCGGACGAAGGAGAGCTGCCAGAGCGCCTGCTCGCGGCCCTGCTTGGCGAGGACTGGTCGTTCAGCCTGCGCTCCAACCTGCAACGCTTGCAGTGGGCGGCGTCGCAGGTGCGCGGCAAGCTCTCGCGGGAGAACTGGCAGGCGCTGGTGGAATTGCAGCGCGAGGCGACGGAGCTGGACACCGATGAGCCGGACTTTGGCGAGTTGCTGGATTTTCTCAATCGGCTGGTGATGTCACTGGCGGCGCTGTCCGGGTTTGCCCTCGATGACATGACCCGCGACGAAGGCTGGCGTTTCCTGATGATTGGCCGGCGGATCGAGCGCCTGCAGTTTCTCAGCAGCAGTCTTGCGGGTTTCCTGCGCGGCGCCGGGGCGTTCGATCAAGCGGGACTTGAGTGGTTGCTGGAGCTGGGCAACAGCAGCATCACCTATCGCTCGCGTTATCTGGCGGTGGCGCAGTTGATCCCGGTGCTCGACCTGTTGCTGCTGGACGAGCAGAACCCCCATGCGGTGTTGTTCCAGTTGAAACTGGTGACGCGCACGCTCAAGCGTTTGAGCGACGATTTTGATGCGCCTCGGGAGGCCGGGTTGCCGCAACTGGTCGAGCGTCTGGCGCGCTTCGATCTGGGGTGCCTGGAAAACCCCCTGTTCGGCGAATCCAGCGTGCGCGCGGCCCTCGATGGTCTGGCGGATCTGCTGCAAGACATCGCCGACGCCAGCGGCCAGGTGTCCGATCGACTGGCCCTGCGTCATTTCGCCCATGTCGATGATGTCAGCCAACGCACGGTGTCCGTCTGATGAATGCCCACTACCAGATTCTTCACGATACCTGCTATCACTACGACAGCCCGGTCTCCCTGGCGCAGCAACTGGCGCACCTGTGGCCCCGTGAGTGCGCCTGGCAGCGCTGTACCGAACAGCAATTGCTGATCAGTCCGGAACCGACCGCCCGGCGTGACGAGCAGGATGTGTTTGGCAATCCGCTGACACGCCTGGCGTTCGAACGGCCTCACGATGAATTGCAGGTCAACGCCCGGCTGACGGTCGAGGTGCTGGCGCGGCCGGCGCTGGATTTCAATCTGTCCCCGGCCTGGGAGCAGACCTGCAATTCGCTGACCTACACCAGCCAGCCATTGTCCACCGAGCTGCTGGAAGCTTGCCGTTACCGGTTTCAATCCCCCTACGTTCATTTGAAACGCAGCTTTGTCGAGTTTTCCGAAAGCTGTTTCCCGCCCGGGCGACCGCTGCTGCTGGGCGTACAGGCGTTGATGGAAAAGATCTTCGATGAATTCACCTTCGATGCCGAGGCCACGCAGGTCGCGACACCGTTGGTCGAGGTGCTGGAGCGCCGGCGCGGGGTCTGTCAGGACTTCGCTCACCTGATGCTGGCCTGCGTGCGTTCCCGAGGATTGGCGGCGCGCTACATCAGCGGCTACCTGCTGACACGGCCGCCACCGGGGCAACCGCGATTGATTGGCGCCGATGCGTCTCATGCGTGGGTTTCGGTGTTTTGCCCGGTGCTCGGCTGGGTGGATTTCGATCCGACCAACAATGTGCAGCCGGCACTGGAACACATCACCCTGGCCTGGGGCCGGGATTTCTCCGATGTGTCGCCGTTGCGCGGGGTGATTCTGGGCGGTGGCAATCACGACCCGGAAGTCCGCGTCACCGTGTTGCCATTGGAGGAGTGAAGATCAAATGTGGGAGCGGGCTTGCTCGCGAAAGCAATTGTTCAGTCATGAATGTCACGACGCTTTCGCGAGCAAGCCCGCTCCCACAGGGATTGTGTTCAAGGTTTCAGCAATGTGCTCAGGCGTCTGGCGTCTGATCTTTCGGTGCATCAACATCAATTGCATCATCATCGGTCGCCACTTCACCGTCAGGGTTCAGTGCCGCTTCTTCAGCCATCTGTTTCTTGCGCTGAAGCTTTTCCTCTTTCTTCTGTTCCTTGGCCAGGTCACGTTGACGCTTGGCGAAGGAGTAATTGGGTTTGGCCATGGGCGATCCTCTGGGGTCGAAGGTGAGGTTGAGCGGCGCGTATTCTGCCCTGTATCGGTGCCCGGGGGTTAACCGGGTTTCTGGTCGACCCACTTTGGCGTGACGGTCGGCTGCCACTGATCGAGGGCATCGAGCAGCGTTTGCGGCGATTCGCTTACTTGCAGCATGTCACGGTGCGGTGCGCGAACGAAGCCTTCGCCGACGATGTGATCGAGAAATGCCGTGAGTTTGCTGTAGAAACCGTTCACTTCCAGCAGGCCCAGCGGCTTGCCGTGGTAACCGAGCTGGCCCCAGGTCCAGACTTCGAACAGCTCTTCAAGCGTGCCGAGGCCGCCGGGCAGGGCGATGAACGCATCGCTGAGTTCAGCCATCCGCGCCTTGCGCGCGTGCATGCCGTCGACCACTTCCAGGCGCGTCAGGCTCTTGTGGCCGATTTCCTTGTCCATCAGGCTCTGCGGAATGATGCCGATCACTTCGCCACCGGCCGCCAGTGCGGCATCCGCGACGATCCCCATGAGGCCGACAGCGCCACCGCCGTAGACCAGGGTCAGTTTGCGCTCGGCAATGGCTGTGCCGAGGGCGATGGCGGCTTCGGTGTACGCCGGGGTGGTGCCGGCGTTGGCACCGCAAAATACACAAACGGATGTGAGAGACATGCCTTCCTCCTGGGTCAATCCGTCACAGGGTAATGGCTGGCACGCCTTGATCCAAGGGCTAGACTTCGCGTTTCGGGGTTTCATAGGTGCCGCTGGCGCCACAGGCGTAGGCGGCGAGCAGACTGTACAACAGGCTGTTGAGGGACATGACTGATGCTCCAGTTGAGTTGAGCCCTGAAGATACGTCCCGGCCAAACGTCTGGCTGTTAGATTGTTTCGATGAGTGTCATAGCCTGAAAGTTGTATACAATTTTTGACTCAAGTCATAGGAACTTGCGAAGATTTCAGGCAGTCTTTCCACCACTCGTGTTTTTGTTAACCCTGCCTTGGAGATTCACCATGTTTTCCAAAGTTGTTGCGGTATCCCTGCTGGCGCTGGCCAGCAGCCAATTGATGGCTGCCGAGTGCAAAACCACCGTCGATTCCACCGACCAGATGTCCTTCAACACCAAGGAGATCGTGATCGACAAGAGCTGCAAGACCTTCACCGTCGAACTGACCCACTCCGGCAGCCTGCCGAAGAATGTCATGGGCCACAACCTGGTGGTCAGCAAGACCGCTGACATGCAGCCGATCGCCACCGACGGCCTGGCCGCCGGCATCGACAAGAACTACCTGAAGGACGGTGACGAGCGCGTTATCGCCCACACCAAAATCATCGGCGCCGGCGAGAAAGACTCGCTGACCATCGATGTATCGAAACTGGCAGCCGGCACCGATTATGGTTTCTTCTGCTCGTTCCCTGGCCACATCTCGATGATGAAAGGCACAGTGGTTGTGAAGTAAGAAAGCCGCAGGCAAAAAAAGCGTCCCGAAGGACGCTTTTTTCATGCCTGAAATTCAGGGCGCAAACGGCATGACCCGCTTGTGATGAGTCTTTTTGTAGGTGTTGACGATGATGTCGAACGCTTCCTGACGCACCGGCTCGCCGTGCAGGAAGGCGTCGATCTCGGCGTAGGTCACGCCGTGGGAGGCTTCGTCCGGTTTGCCCGGCGACAGGTCTTCCAGATCCGCCGTCGGCACTTTTTCCACCAGCGATTCCGGTGCGCCGAAGCTGCGGGCGATGGCCCGGACCTGGTTTTTCACCAGACCGCTGAGCGGGGCCAGGTCGCAGGCGCCGTCACCGAACTTGGTGAAGAAACCCATCACCGCTTCCGCCGCGTGGTCGGTGCCGATTACCAGGCCATGGGCTGCGCCGGCGATGGTGTACTGGGCGACCATGCGCATCCGCGCCTTGGTGTTGCCGAGCACGAAATCCACCGACACCGCGTGCTTGCCTTCGAAGGCTGCGACTTCGCCGGCCAGGGATTTGACCGCCGGGCCGATGTTGACGGTATGGCGCTCGTCCGGGGCGATGAAGTCCACCGAAGCCTGGGCGTCGTGTTCGTCGAACTGCACGTCGTACGGCAGGCGCACGGCGATGAACTTGTAGGCGCTGTCGCCAGTGCGCTCGCGCAGTTCACGCATGGCGCGCTGGGCCAGCAGGCCTGCAGTCAGCGAGTCGACACCGCCGCTGATGCCCAGCACCAGGGTCTTGAGGCCGGAGTTGACCAGGCAATCCTGGATGAAGGTGATGCGCCGGGCGACTTCGGCCTGAAGGGCATGGTAGTCGGCGAATGGCGGCTGGACCTTGAGCTGTTCAGCAATCTCACGCTGTACGGCTTGCATGAATTCACTCCTTGCTAGATAGGCTGGAAACGGCAGGAACCTGGAAAACGTGTCGCAAATAGGCGACGAAATTCGGGTCTTTGCAGTGGGTCTTGCCCGGCTCGTCGGAGATCTTCGCCACCGGTTGGCCGTTGCACGCGGTCATTTTAAGCACGATGCTCATCGGCTCGACACCCGGAATGTCGCAGGTCAGGTTGGTGCCGATACCGAAGCTGACATTGATCCGGCCCCGCAGCGCCCGGAAGATCTCCAGCGACTTGGGCAGCGTCAGGCTGTCGGAGAACACCAGAGTCTTGCTCATCGGGTCGATGCCGAGCTTGTGATAGTGGGCGATGCATTTTTCGCCCCACAGCACCGGGTCCCCGGAATCGTGGCGCAGACCGTCGAACAGCTTGGCGAAGAACAGATCGAAATCACCGAGGAACGCGTCGGTAGTGATGCAGTCGGTCAGGGCGATCCCCAGCAGGCCGCGATACTCGCGGACCCAGCAATCGAGGGCGGCGATCTGGCTGTCGATCAATCGCGGGCCGAGTTGCTGGTGGGCCATGATCCATTCGTGGGCCATGGTGCCCAGGGGTTTCATGTCCAGTTCGCGGGACAGGTGCACGTTACTGGTGCCGACGAAACGGCCGGGGAAATCGTGCTTGAGCACGTTCACCACTTCTTCTTGCACGCGGTAGGAAAAACGGCGACGTGTGCCGAAATCGGCGACCTGCAACTGCGACAGTTCTTCGGCCGAGGCGTTGGCGGTGAGCCAGTCGAACTTGCGGTAAAGCTGTTCGCGGGCCTGTTCCAGAACCGTTTCGCGGTAGCGATAGCGGTTGCGCACTTCGCTGACGATCGCCAGCAGCGGCACTTCAAACAGAATCACATGCAGCCACGGTCCGCGCAGGCGGATGAACAGCTCGCCGTTCTCGATGCCGGTGTGCAGGTAGCGCAGGTTGAAACGGAACAGACCGAGGAAGCGCAGGAAATCCGGCTTGAGGAACGAGATGCGCTCGAGAAAACTCAACTGATCGGCGCTCAGGCTCAACTCGGCCAGACGCTCGACCTGGAAGCGGATCTCCGCCAGATACGGGCGCAGATCCTCGGCATTGCGGCAACGAAACTCCCATTCGACTTCGACGTTGGGGTAGTTGTGCAGCACCGCCTGCATCATCGTCAGCTTGTAGAAGTCGGTGTCGAGCAGGTTCTGCACGATGCGATCGGCAAACACACTCTCGCTCATAACGGGGTCTCCAGGCGGGCCGCGCGTTGGCGCGGTATCAATCAATGGCGCTAGTGGCGCATATCCGGGGTGGGGATTGCCAGTGATTTTTATCCCGGCACAGCGCCTCAGACCGCATCAGGACTGTCGATCTGCTCCAGCATCCACTTCACGAAATCCCGCACCTTGGGCACTTCCGCCGCGTGTTCCGGGTAGGCCAGGTAATACGCGTCGGTGCTGGGCATGGCGTGCTGCCAGGGAATGACCAGTTTGCCGTCGGCCAATTCCTCTTCCACCAGAAACCTGGGCAGCAGGGCGACGCCGCAGCCGACCTGAGCGGCGCGGATGCACATATAAAAGGTTTCGAAACGCGGGCCGTGGTAGCTGTGTTCGGTTTGGAAACCCTGGCTGTCGAACCAGTCGTGCCACGCTTGCGGGCGCGAAGCATTCTGCAGCAGGACCAGATCGGTGAGTTGCGTTGGATCAGTCAACGGCGTATCGGGCAGGCTGCTCGGCGCGCAGACCGGCACAAGCTCTTCGCCGAACAACTTCAGGCATTCAGTACCGGGGCGTGAACCCTGGCCGAAATAGAATGCCAGGTCGCTGCGCCCTTGCAGCAGGTCATCGGCCTCCTGCTCGTTGCACAGGTCCAGATGAATCGACGGATGGCGCAGGCGCCAGCCCTTGAGGCGCGGCACCAGCCAGCGGGCGCCGAAGGTCGAGGGCGTGGAGACGCGCAGGACTTCGGTCTCGCCACCGTAGGAACGCAGGTAATGGGTCGACATCTCGACCTGGGTCAGGATTTTTCTGACTTCCACCAGATACAGATCGCCGGCCGGGGTCATCTGCAAACGGCGGCGCACCCGGCGGAACAACAAGTGTTGCAACAATTCTTCGAGCTGCGCCACCTGCTTGCTGACGGCGCTCTGGGTCAGGTTCAGTTCCTCGGCGGCCCGGGTGAAACTCAGGTGCCGGGTCACGGCCTCGAAGCACTGCAACGCGGTGATCGACGGCAAGTGGCGTTTGTTCAGCATGGGCGATCCTTTTCTTGTCTTTCTGCGCAGCATGAATAAACGGAATGATATCTCGCGTAAAGGTCGTTTGTTGCACAGCCTTCCTGACGCTACAACTAAAGGCCTGCCCGGTCGTGAAAACGCGCCCGCACACATTCAGTTTTTTGCTTGAGGAGTGACCCATGGTTGCCGCATTGCTTGATCGTCTTGGTGTGAACCCGGCCCTGTACCAGAACGGCAAAGTGCCGGTGCATTCGCCCATCGACGGCAGCCGCATCGGCGCCGTGAACTGGGAAGGCCCGGCCGAAGTGGAGCAGCACATCAGTCGCGCAGATCATGCGTTCGAACAATGGCGCAAGGTGCCGGCGCCGCGTCGTGGTGAGCTGGTGCGTCAGTTCGGTGAAGTGTTGCGTGAATACAAGGCCGACCTCGGCGAACTGGTGTCGTGGGAAGCGGGCAAGATCACGCAGGAAGGCCTCGGTGAAGTGCAGGAGATGATCGACATCTGCGACTTCGCCGTCGGCCTGTCCCGCCAGTTGTACGGCTTGACCATCGCCTCCGAGCGTCCGGGCCACCACATGCGTGAAACCTGGCATCCGCTGGGCGTGGTCGGTGTGATCAGTGCGTTCAACTTCCCGGTCGCGGTGTGGGCGTGGAACACCACGCTGGCGCTGGTCTGCGGCAACCCGGTGGTGTGGAAGCCGTCGGAAAAGACTCCGCTGACCGCGCTGGCCTGCCAGGCGCTGTTCGAGCGCGTACTGAAGAATTTCAGCGATGCCCCGGCGCACCTGAGCCAGGTAATCATCGGCGGTCGCGATGCCGGCGAAGCGCTGGTGGATGACCCGCGTATCGCGCTGATCAGCGCCACCGGCAGCACTCGCATGGGGCGCGAAGTGGCGCCGAAAGTCGCCGCACGCTTTGCCCGCAGCATTCTCGAGCTGGGCGGCAACAACGCGATGATCCTCGGCCCGAGCGCCGATCTGGACATGGCCGTGCGCGCCATTCTGTTCAGCGCCGTCGGCACCGCCGGCCAGCGTTGCACCACGTTGCGTCGCCTGATCGCCCATGAATCAGTGAAAGAAGAAATCGTCACCCGCCTCAAAGCCGCGTACTCCAAGGTCCGTATCGGTCACCCGCTGGAAGGCAACCTGATCGGCCCGCTGATCGACAAACACAGCTTCGAAAACATGCAGGATGCGCTGGAGCAGGCGCTCAGTGAGGGCGGCCGGGTGTTCGGCGGCAAGCGTCAACTGGAAGATCAATTCCCGAATGCCTACTACGTGTCGCCGGCCATCGTTGAAATGCCGGAGCAGAGCGACGTGGTGTGCAGCGAGACTTTCGCGCCGATCCTGTACGTGGTTGGCTACAGCGACTTCGAAGAGGCGCTGCGCCTGAACAACGCCGTGCCGCAAGGCCTGTCGTCGTGCATCTTCACCACCGATGTGCGCGAGGCCGAGAAATTCATGTCGGCGGTCGGCAGCGACTGCGGCATCGCCAACGTCAACATCGGCCCGAGCGGCGCGGAAATCGGCGGGGCGTTTGGCGGTGAAAAAGAAACCGGTGGTGGTCGTGAGTCGGGCTCGGATGCGTGGCGCGCGTACATGCGCCGGCAGACCAATACCGTGAACTACTCGCTGGAGTTGCCGCTGGCGCAGGGCATTACGTTCGACTGATCCCTTCGGTCAAGTGGAGATCCCCATGTGGGAGCGGGTTTGCTCCGGGCGGCGTTCCGACGAAAGCGCTGGGTCAGTCAGCATGGATATTGGCTGATATACCGCTTTCGCGGGCAAGCCCGCTCCCACAGGGTATGCAGTGTTTGTTAGGTTTCTGTTGGAGTCTGGCAATGCCGTTACGCGAAGAATGTCTGTGGGAAAAACTCACGCCGCAACGACCGGATAACGCGGCGCTCAGGGGCGAGGTCAAGGTTGATGTCTGCGTGATCGGCGCCGGGTTCACCGGGTTGTCGGCGGCGCTGCATCTGTTGGAAAAGGGCAAAAGCGTCTGCGTGCTCGAAGCCCATCGCGCCGGGCATGGCGGGTCGGGGCGCAACGTCGGGCTGGTCAACGCCGGGATGTGGATTCCACCGGACGAGATCGAGGCCGGGTTCGGCGAGGCCGTCGGCAGCCAGCTCAACCGCATGCTCGGGGCGGCGCCGGCGCTGGTGTTCAGCCTTGTGGATAAATACAACATCGATTGCCAGTTACGCCGCGAAGGCACCCTGCACATGGCGCACAACGCCAAGGGCGAGGCGGATCTGCGCAGTCGCGAGGAACAGTGGAAACGCCGGGGGGCACCGGTCGAACTGCTGACCGGCAAGGCCTGTGAACAGGCGACCGGTACGCAAAAGATTGCCGCCGCGCTGCTCGACCGGCGTGCCGGTACGCTCAACCCGATGGCGTATGTCACCGGGCTGGCGAAATCCGTGGCGAGTCTCGGCGGGCAAATGTTCGATCATTCCCCGGTCACCCGCCTTGAACGTCAGGGCCAGCAATGGTCGGTGCAGACCGGGCAGGGTTCGGTGCTGGCCGAACAAGTGGTGATTGCCTCCAACGCCTACACCGAAGGCGACTGGACCGAACTCAAGCGCAATTTCTTCCCCGGTTACTACTATCAGGTCGCTTCGGTGCCGCTGACTGAAGATGCCGCCCAGGAAATCCTCCCCGGCGGGCAGGGCTCGTGGGATACCCGCCAGGTGCTGAGCAGCATCCGCCGCGACAAGGACGGACGTCTGTTACTGGGCAGCCTCGGTAACGGCAATCAGAAACCGACCTGGTTTCTCAAGGCCTGGGCCGACCGGGTACAGCAGCATTATTTTCCCAACCTCAAGCCCGTCGAATGGGAATGCACCTGGACCGGGCGCATCGCGTTCACCCCCGATCACTTGATGCGCTTGTTCGAACCGGCCCCCGGATTGGTGGCCGTCACCGGGTACAACGGCCGTGGCGTGACCACCGGCACTGTGGTCGGCAAGGCCTTCGCCGACTACCTGTGTAACGGAAATCCTCAGGCATTGCCGATTCCTTTCGCACCGATGCAGCCCCTGACAGGTGTGGGCTTGCGCAGTTGTCTGTACGAGGCCGGGTTCTCGCTGTATCACGCGGGCCAGTGCCTGCGCATCGTTATCTGAGTGTTGAAATATGTTGCCGGAAGCGGCGCTTTTCGATGTAGCGACTAGCCTGTAATGGTGCGGGTTGTAGCAGTCCCGCACCAGCAGTGTGCAGTTCGGTGACGCGGGCTGTTACAGGCTGGTTGCACATCGTTTGGCGCCGCGGTTGCAATGATGGCGCGTGCGGGTTGCGCCTGAAAAAACAAATGGTTTCACCTTCCGCGGTTTAGACGGTTGCACGCCCAATGAAAATGGGAACGAAACAGTCGAAATAACAAGAAAGCAGCGACTTTTTGAAGAATAAAAAACCGATGGCACGGCCCTTGCTCTGAGCAATCCAGTGAAGTCGCAGTGCCAACTAAAAAAAACCTTGGAGCACCACCTCATGTCCCAGACGTTTTACAAGAAAGGCTTTCTGGCCCTCGCAGTCGCTACTGCGCTGGGTGTTTCTGCGTTTGCACAAGCTGATGTGAAAATCGGTGTGGCGGGCCCCATGACCGGCGCCAACGCGGCATTTGGCGAGCAGTACATGAAGGGAGCCCAAGCGGCGGCCGATGCGGTCAACGCGGCGGGCGGCGTCAACGGGGAGAAAATCGTCCTGGTCAAAGGCGATGACGCCTGCGAACCGAAACAGGCGGTGACGGTCGCCAAGGACCTCACCAACCAGAAAGTCGCCGGTGTGGTCGGTCACTTCTGTTCGTCCTCCACCATTCCTGCGTCCGAGATCTACGACGAAGCCGGGATCATCGCCATCACTCCGGGTTCCACCAACCCGCAAGTGACCGAGCGCGGCCTGAGCGCCATGTTCCGTATGTGCGGCCGTGACGACCAGCAAGGCATCGTTGCCGGCGATTACATCGTCGACGTGCTCAAGGGCAAGAAAGTGGCCGTGCTGCACGACAAGGACACCTACGGTCAGGGCTTGGCCGATGCGACCAAGGCTCAGCTGGAAAAACGCGGCGTGAAGCCGGTGCTGTACGAAGGCCTGACCCGTGGCGAGAAAGACTTCAGCGCCGTGGTCACCAAGATCCGTGCGGCCGGTGCCGACGTGGTCTACTTCGGCGGCCTGCACCCGGAAGCCGGTCCACTGGTCAAGCAACTGCGTACCGAAGGCCTGAAAGACGTGAAGTTCATGTCTGACGACGGCATCGTGACCGACGAACTGGTGACCACCGCTGGCGGCCCGCAATACGTCGACGGCGTGCTGATGACCTTCGGCGCCGACCCGCGTCTGCTGCCGGAAAGCAAGACTGTCGTGGATGCCTTCCGCAAGGCCGGCACCGAGCCTGAAGGCTACACCCTGTACGCCTACGCTTCGGTTCAGGCACTGGCCGCCGCCTTCAATGGCGCCAAGTCGAACAAGGGCGAGGAGGCCGCTGCCTGGCTGAAGAAAAACCCGGTCAAGACCGTCATGGGCGAGAAGACCTGGGACTCCAAAGGCGACCTGAAGGTCTCCGACTACGTGGTCTACCAGTGGGACAAGGATGGCAAATATCACCAGCTGGAAAAACAGAAGTAAGGGCTGACGCGATCGGCTGACCTCCACTGTTCCATGTGGGAGCGAGCCTGCTCGCGAAGACGGACTGACAGGCAACATCGCTGTTGAATGATCAACCGCTTTCGCGAGCAGGCTCGCTCCCACAGGATCCTGTGGTGGTCGGGCTGAATGCGCTCTGACATTGCTCCGACGTAAATCTGTATTTTTCCTAGAAGAACCGCGCGCCCCAGGGCGTGCAGGTTCTCACTGCGTGAGATTGCGTTATGGATGGTATTTTCCTGCAGCAACTGGTCAACGGCCTGACCCTCGGGTCGGTCTATGGCCTGATCGCCATCGGCTACACAATGGTCTACGGCATCATCGGCATGATCAACTTCGCCCATGGCGAGGTTTACATGATTTCCGCTTACCTGGCGGCAATCAGTCTGGCTCTGCTGGCTTACTTCGGTATCGAATCCTTCCCGCTGCTGATGCTCGGCACACTGGTCTTCACCATCGTCGTCACGGGGGTGTATGGCTGGGTCATCGAACGCATCGCCTACAAACCACTGCGCAACTCCACCCGACTGGCACCGCTGATCAGCGCCATCGGTATCTCCCTGATCCTGCAAAACTATGCCCAGATCAGCCAGGGCGCCCGTCAACAGGGTGTTCCGACGCTGCTCACCGGCGCCTGGCGCATCGACGTCGGCTCGGGCTTCGTCCAGCTGACCTACACCAAGATCTTCATTCTCGTCGCGGCGTTCGTCGGGATGGGCCTGCTGACCTACGTGATCAAGTACACCAAGCTCGGCCGCATGTGCCGCGCGACCCAGCAAGACCGCAAGATGGCTTCGATTCTGGGGATCAACACCGACCGGGTGATTTCCTATGTGTTCATCATCGGTGCAGCGATGGCGGCCCTGGCCGGCGTGCTGATCACCATGAACTACGGCACGTTCGACTTCTACGCAGGCTTCGTCATCGGGATCAAGGCGTTCACTGCCGCGGTGCTCGGCGGGATCGGCTCGCTGCCTGGCGCCATGTTGGGCGGGATCATCCTCGGGATCTCCGAGTCGCTGTTCTCGGGCCTGGTCAACTCCGACTACAAAGACGTGTTCAGCTTCTCGCTGCTCGTACTTGTTCTGGTCTTCCGGCCTCAGGGCCTGCTGGGCCGTCCTCTTGTGTCGAAGGTGTAAGCGATGTCTTCAACCACTACAAAATCCATTGATGTCAAAAAAAGCCTGGTTGAGGCGATTCTCGCCGGACTGATCGCCCTGATCGTGTTCGGGCCGATTGTCGGCGTGGTACTCGACGGCTACAGCTTCAACCTCGAACCGACCCGCGTGGCGTGGATCATCGCCATCGTCATGGCCGGCCGCTTTGCCCTCAGCCTGTTCCTGCAAACCCCCAAGGGCCTGCGCATTCTCGAAGGATTCGAGAGCACCGGATCCGGCGTACATGTGCTGCCCGCCGATCACAAATCCCGCCTGCGCTGGATCATCCCGCTGCTGATCGTACTGGCCGTGGCCGTGCCGTTCGTGTCCAACTCCTACCTGCTGGGCGTGGTCATCCTCGGGTTGATCTACGTGCTGCTGGGGCTGGGGCTGAACATCGTGGTCGGTCTGGCCGGCCTGCTCGACTTGGGTTACGTGGCGTTCTACGCCATCGGCGCCTACGGTCTGGCGCTCGGTTATCAGTACCTCGGCCTGGGTTTCTGGACGGTGCTGCCGCTGGCGGCGATCACGGCTGGCCTTGCCGGTTGCATCCTCGGTTTCCCGGTGCTGCGCCTGCACGGCGACTACCTGGCGATCGTGACCCTGGGTTTCGGTGAAATCATCCGTCTGATTCTCAACAACTGGCTGTCCCTGACCGGCGGTCCGAACGGTATGCCGGCCCCGCTGCCGACGTTCTTCGGTCTGGAGTTCGGCAAGCGGGCGAAGGATGGCGGGGTACCGTTTCACGAGTTCTTCGGTATCGCCTACAACCCGGACGTGAAGTATTACTTCATCTATGCGGTGCTGTTCCTGGTGGTGCTGGCCGTGCTGTACATCAAGCATCGTCTGGTGAAGATGCCGGTCGGCCGCGCCTGGGAAGCCCTGCGTGAAGACGAGATCGCCTGCCGCTCGATGGGCCTCAATCACGTGCTGGTCAAGCTCTCGGCGTTCACCATCGGTGCGTCCACCGCGGGTCTGGCAGGTGTGTTCTTCGCCACTTATCAAGGCTTCGTCAACCCGACCTCGTTCACCTTCTTCGAATCGGCGCTGATCCTCGCGATCGTCGTGCTCGGCGGCATGGGCTCGACCATCGGCGTGGTGATCGCAGCGTTCGTGTTGACCGTTGCCCCGGAACTGCTGCGCGGCTTTGCCGAATACCGCGTGCTGCTGTTCGGGATCCTGATGGTGTTGATGATGATCTGGCGACCTCGCGGGCTGATCCGCATCAGCCGTACCGGGGTCACTCCACGCAAAGGTGCCATTCACTATGAGAGGACTGCGCCATGAGTGAAGTCGTACTCTCTGTTGAAAAACTGATGATGCACTTCGGTGGCATCAAGGCCTTGAGCGATGTCAGCCTGAAGGTCAAACGCAATTCGATCTTCGCCCTGATCGGCCCCAACGGGGCCGGCAAGACCACGGTGTTCAACTGCCTGACCGGGTTCTACAAGGCCTCCGGCGGCAAGATCGAACTCAACGTGCGCGGTCAGCAGACCAACGTCATCAAACTGCTGGGCGAGTCCTTCAAACCGACCGACTTCGTCTCGCCGAAAAACTTCGCCAGTCGTCTGTACTACAAGATGTTCGGCGGCACCCACCTGGTGAACCGCGCGGGCCTGGCCCGGACGTTCCAGAACATTCGTCTGTTCAAGGAAATGTCGGTGCTGGAAAACCTGCTGGTGGCCCAGCACATGTGGGTCAACCGCAATATGCTGGCCGGCATCCTCAACACCAAGGGCTATCGCAAGGCCGAAAGTGATGCGCTGGACTGCGCGTTCTACTGGCTGGAAGTGGTGGATCTGGTGGACTGCGCCAACCGTCTGGCCGGTGAACTGTCCTACGGCCAGCAACGCCGGCTGGAGATCGCCCGGGCCATGTGCACGCGGCCGCAGATCATCTGCCTCGACGAACCGGCCGCCGGCCTCAACCCTCAGGAAACCGAAGCGCTGAGCGCGATGATCCGGCTGCTGCGCGACGAGCATGATCTGACCGTGGTGCTGATCGAACACGACATGGGCATGGTAATGAGCATTTCCGATCACATTGTGGTGCTGGACCACGGCATCGTCATCGCCGAGGGCGGTCCGGATGCCATTCGTAACGATCCGAAAGTGATCGCTGCCTACCTGGGCGCCGACGAAGAGGAAGTCGTATGACGCAACCCATCCTCGAACTCAAGGATCTGGACGTGTTCTACGGCCCGATCCAGGCCCTCAAAGGCGTTTCGCTGCAGATCAACGAAGGGGAAACCGTCAGCCTGATCGGCTCCAACGGTGCCGGCAAATCCACTCTGCTGATGTCGATCTTCGGCCAGCCACGGGCGGCGGGCGGGCAGATCCTGTATCAGGGCGTGGACATTACCCACAAGTCATCGCACTACATCGCTTCCAACGGCATCGCGCAGTCGCCGGAAGGACGGCGGGTGTTCCCCGACATGACCGTCGAGGAAAACCTGCTGATGGGCACCATTCCGATCGGCGACAAGTACGCCAAGGAAGACATGCAGCGCATGTTCGAGCTGTTCCCGCGGCTCGAAGAGCGCCGTACCCAGCGTGCCATGACCATGTCCGGCGGCGAGCAGCAGATGCTCGCCATCGCCCGGGCGCTGATGAGCCGGCCCAAGCTGTTGCTGCTGGACGAGCCGAGCTTGGGTCTGGCGCCGATCGTGGTGAAACAGATCTTCGCCACCCTGCGGGAACTGGCGAAAACCGGCATGACCATTTTCCTCGTCGAGCAGAACGCCAACCATGCGTTGAAACTGTCCGACCGGGCATACGTGATGGTCAACGGTGAGATTCGCCTGACGGGCACCGGCAAGGAGCTGCTGGTGAACGAGGAGGTGCGTAACGCCTATCTCGGCGGGCACTGAGTTTTCAGGTTTGCCATAGATATACAGAGCCCCGGGGCGCGAGTCTCGGGGCTTTTTTGTATCCACAATTCATGACGATCCACGCCATTCCCGAAATTGTGGAAAACAAAATCCCCAACCTGCCAAAGCGCGACATATAGACGCTGCAAATCGCTGTTTTTCCACAGTTTTGACTTGTCCCCGTTTGCTGTGGAACCGGCTGTGAATAACGTGGGAGTAGCTGGCTGAGAGCCTTTAAAACCGTGGCTTGCGGGCGCATGGTTGTTTTTTGATCAGGGCTTTTCACTGTTGCAGGGTACCCGTTTGTCAACCTTTTTATAGCCGCGGCAGAACAGGCGATTGCATGTGGGCAAGCCTGTGGATAAGTCTGTGATTAAACTCTGGAAAGACTCCGCTAAGGGCCGTGATTACTGGCCCTGCGCAATCACCGCCGTAATCGGCCGGTCGTGCAAAATGCCTTGCCCGGCATAATCGGCAGATCAGGGTCAAGCGAAAAACTTTGCTTTTGCGGCGCAAAGCCTTGTGTGGCGCGGCTTTGCGCATTTCCACTTGCCCCCGGAAACTGTGGAAGGGACTGTGGATAACGTGCGTGCATGTGGCTACAGGCCACGCCCGTCAAGGCGTTGCGAGGGTTGATCAAATTTTGAGCAGAAATCCACGCCCGCCGGTGGTTGCTCGTGAATGCAGGGCCGGGCATGCTGCCCGCTGATTTTCTATTCCAATGGCTGCCCCGGGTGGTCGAAGCAAGGAGAACACGATGTCCAACACCCTGTTTATCACCGGCGCGACGTCCGGTTTTGGTGAAGCCTGTGCCCGTCGTTTTGCCGTGGCCGGCTGGAAACTGGTGCTGACCGGTCGTCGTGAAGAACGCCTCAACGCGCTGTGCGCCGAGCTGTCGAAGCAGACCGAAGTGCATGGCCTGGTGCTGGACGTGCGTGATCGCAAGGCGATGGAGGAGGCGATTGCCAACCTGCCGCCGTCGTTCGCCAAATTGCGCGGCCTGATCAACAACGCCGGGCTGGCGCTGGGCGTGGACCCGGCACCGAAGTGCGATCTCGACGATTGGGACACCATGGTCGACACCAACGTCAAAGGCCTGATGTACAGCACTCGCCTGTTGCTGCCGCGTCTGATCGCCCACGGTCGCGGCGCCGGCATCGTCAACCTTGGTTCCATCGCCGGTAACTACCCGTACCCGGGCAGCCACGTTTACGGCGCGACCAAAGCGTTCGTCAAACAGTTCTCGCTGAACCTGCGTTGTGACCTGCAGGGCACTGGCGTTCGCGTCAGCAACATCGAGCCGGGTCTGTGCGAGAGCGAGTTCTCGCTGGTGCGTTTCGCCGGTGATCAGGCGCGTTACGACGCCACCTACGCCGGTGCCGAGCCGATTCAGCCGCAGGACATCGCCGAGACGATTTTCTGGGTGCTGAATGCACCGGCGCACATCAATATCAATAGCCTGGAGCTGATGCCGGTGAGCCAGTCCTGGGCCGGTTTCGCCATCGAGCGTAACAAGGCTTGATACGGTTTTGCCCTCTTCGCCAGCGGGCTGGCGAAGAGGGCAAATCGGCCAGAATCTGGCAGTAAGGTAGACTCACTCCTCAACAACCCGCCGCATCTCGCGGTTTTCAAGGTTTTTCGAGGAGTCAAAGTGAGTAACCGAGGTGAGCAGTCTCTGCTCAAACAATCGACCATCCTGATGTTCGCCGTGTCGATCGCCGGGATCGCCACCGGTTTTGTTTCGGGTTCCCAGTCCATCCTGTTCGATGGCTTTTTTTCGCTGATTGCAACCTTCATCAAAGTCCTGATGCTGATCACCGCGAAGCTGATCGCCAAACAAAGCAATCACCGATTCCAGTTCGGCTTCTGGCACTTGGAGCCGATGGTGTTGCTGATCGAGGGCAGTTTCCTGTTGTTGATCGCCATTTACGCGTTTCTCAATGGCGTGTTCGGCATTATCAATGGCGGTCGTGAAATCGAGCTGGGCCTGGTGATCATCTACGCGGCGGTGTTCACCGTTGTCGAGTTCGCCTACTTCTTCTACGTGCGCCACCGCAATCGCAAGCTCAAATCGAGTCTGATCCAGTTCGACAACATCAGCTGGCTGGTGGACGCGATGTTGTCCGTGGGCCTGTTGATCAGTTTCCTCGCGGCGTTGCTGCTCAAGTCCCAGGGTTATGGCGAGTGGGCGAAATTTGTCGACCCGCTGATCCTTATCGTGCTGGCCATGACCATGCTGCCGCCGGCCTTCAAGATCCTCGGCCCGGCGCTGCAGGATGTGCTCGGCATTGCGCCGGACACGCTGGACGATCAGGTACGCCAGGTAATGGACGCGGCCAAGGCCGAGCATGGTTTCGACGATTACGTGTCCTACGTGCAGAAGCACGGGCGGGCGCGGTTCATCGAGATTCATGTGGTGTTGCCGGCGGATTACCGGCTGCAGAACGTCGGCCAGCTGGATGCGCTGCGTGAGGAGATTTCCGCGAAGCTGGGCAAGCCGGACGCGGCGCGCTGGCTGACCATCAGCTTCACTGGCGACAGGAAGTGGATTACCTGAGGACCAATCGCCAGCAGGCTGGCTCCCACATTGGAATGCACATCCTGTGGGAGCCAGCCTGCTGGCGATGGCGGAGGGTCAGTTAGCGTAGATATTCAGTCAGACCGGCATAGCAGGTCGCCAAGTGATACGGCGTGGTCGACGGCATGTCCTTGCGGCTGACCTCGCCCTGATCGTCACGGCACTCGTGCCAGCCGCCGGCATGCAGGAAGCGCTGTTGCAGCGCCTGCAACTGGCGCAACACCGCGCTTTCACTGCCCGGACGCAACGTCAGGGCGCGTAGGTATTCGGCCTGGGCCCAGATGCGCTGGGTCGAATCCTTCCCGTGTCCTTGCGGATCAAGCATGGCCAGCACCGCACCGGTGTCGGCCTCGACGCCCTGTTGTTCGGTGAAGGAAAACGTACGATCCAGTGCCGCGTGCAGTTTCGAGCCGCGCAGCAGCGGTGAGGATTCCAGCAGGAAATACCATTCGAACTGATGCCCCGGCTCAAACCAGTTATCCACAGCCCCCAGCGGTTTTTCCATCAACACGCCGTGTTGCGGTTCGATGAAGCGCTTGTGCATGGCTGTGCATAACTCGCTCAGCGCCTGCTGGGTCTGGGGATCTTCGCGCACGGCCAGCGTTGCCAGGAACGCTTCGGCCAGGTGCATCAGCGGGTTTTGCAGCGGGCCGGTTTCCAGCGTGATCCAGTCGCGGTCCAGGCAGGCTTCGTAGAGGCCGTCGCCCGTTGCGAAGCGCCGACCGATAACTTCCAGCGCGGCGTTGAGGGTCGATTCAACCAACGGCTCGCGAGACTTGTCCCAATAGTGGGCGCAGGCGAACAGGATGAAGGCGTGGGTGTAGAGGTCCTTGCGCTGATCCAGCGGTTTGCCCTGGGGATCGATGCTGTAGAACCAGCCGCCGTGTTCGGCATCGTGGAAGTGCCGTTGCAGGGAACGGAACAACGCAGCCGCCCGGACTTCGGCGTTATCCACAACCCCGATCAGGCTGGAAAACAGGTACAGCTGCCGTGCGCAGGCCATGGCCCGATAGCGCTGCGGTGCCAGCGGCTGATGCGCGGCGTCCAGCGCCTCGTAAGGCAATGCCATGTCGGCATTCCAGCCCGGTCCTTGCCAGAGGGGCACGATCACGTTCAGAAAGTGCTGTTGCACTGCACCGAACAGGGCGGTCAGTTCAGGCAGGGAGGTGGAGCGGGAAGCGTGGGGCATGGGCGGACGTCGTCACGGCAGGGGCGATTGCGCGACATGTTAACAGAGCGACCGGCCTTAGAGACGCGGTGTCTGTCAGTCCCCTTTCGTCGGATCGCCTCCCGGACCAAGCCTGCTCCCACAATGGTCACGCCGAACACAATACTTGTGAACAACACAGAACAACTGTGGGAGCGGGCTTGCTCGCGAAGAGGCCTGATCAGGCGATAGAGTTCAACCGGCCAGCAACCACGCGCCGGTCACCGCCGAAGCGGCTCCGGCCAAGCGAACCAGCGGCGCGGCCGCCTGAGGCAGAAAACGCACGACGGCATAACCCGCCGCATGCAGGGCCGCGGTCGCGACCACGAAACCGGCGGCATAGGCCCAAGGGCTCGACATGTCCGGCAACTCCAGGCCATGAGCCACACCGTGGAACAGCGCAAACAGCGCCGTCGCCGCCACCGCCATCACCAGCGGTGGACGCACCGCCAATGCGACCGCCAGACCGAGCGCCAGCACCGAGGCGGCAATCCCGCTTTCCAGCGCCGGCAACTCCAGCCCTTCAAATCCGAGCAAACCACCGATCAGCATGGTGCCGACGAAGGTGCACGGCAGCGCCCAACGCGCGGCGCCTTGCTGCTGCGCGGCCCACAGACCGACGGCCACCATCGCCAATAAATGGTCGAGGCCGCCGATCGGGTGGCTGATGCCGGCCACCAGACCCGAGTCGCCATGGCCGGGGTGGGCGAAGGCCAGGGCCGGTGTCAGCAGCAGCGCGACGGCGCCGAGAATACGTTTGAGTGTCATGGATAAGCTTCCTTGTTGAGCAGTGAATCAGGCTGCAGTCAGCAGGCCCTGGCGTTCGATGAAGGCGATGATGTCTTCCAGGCCCTGACCGGTTTTCTGGTTGCTGAACACGAACGGCTTGCCGTTGCGCATGCGTTGGGTGTCGCTGTTCATCATCTCCAGCGAGGCGCCGACCAGCGGCGCGAGGTCGATCTTGTTGATCACCAGCAGGTCGGATTTGCAAATGCCGGGCCCGCCCTTGCGTGGCAGCTTGTCGCCGGCCGAAACGTCGATCACGTAGATGGTCAGGTCGGACAGTTCCGGACTGAAGGTCGCGGAAAGGTTGTCGCCACCGGACTCCACCAGAATCAGGTCCAGCCCCGGAAAACGCCGGTTCAGTTGATCCACCGCTTCGAGGTTGATCGAGGCGTCTTCGCGGATCGCGGTGTGCGGGCAGCCACCGGTTTCCACGCCGATGATGCGTTCCGGCGCCAGGGCTTCGTTGCGCACCAGAAAGTCGGCGTCTTCGCGGGTGTAGATGTCGTTGGTCACCACGGCCAGGTTGTAGCGCTCGCGCAGCGCCAGGCACAGGGCCAGGGTCAACGCGGTCTTGCCGGAACCGACCGGGCCGCCGATGCCGACGCGCAGGGGTTGTGTGTTCATGTGATTCTCCAGATAAATAGGCCCTAGGAACGGAACAGGCGGCTGTACTGGCGCTCATGGGCCATGCACGCCAGGGACAGACCGAACGCGACACTGCCGAGGTGTTCGGGATTGATTCGGGTGGCGTCCTGCTGGGCCTGTTGCAGCAGCGGCAGCAGTTCGCTGGTCAGGCGCTGGGCGGCTTGCTGGCCCAGCGGCAGGGTTTTCATCAGCACCGCGAGCTGGTTTTCCAGCCAGCTCCACAGCCACGCGGCGAGGGCGTCCTGCGGGCTGATCTGCCAGGCGCGGGCTGCCAATGCCCAGCACAGGGCCAGGTGCGGTTCGGTGCATTGCTCAAGAAAATCGCGGGCCGGTGCGTCGAGCTCGGGCAAACCGTTGAGCAATTGCTGCAATGAGTAGCCCATCTGCCGGCTCTCCAGATGCAGCTCGCGGGTTTCGCGGCTGGCGCGGTGGCTTTCGCAGATACGCAGCAGCTCATCCCAATTTTCGTCCGCTGCGGCCTGGCAATGGGCGAGCAGCATGGGGGCTTCAAACCGCGCAAGGTTGAGCAGCAATTGATCGCTGATCCAGCGGCGAGCGCTGTCCGGGCTGTCGACGCGGCCGTTATCCACCGCCATTTCCAGGCCCTGGGAATAGCTGTAGCCGCCAATCGGCAACTGCGGACTGGCCAGGCGCAGCAGCGCCCAGGCCGGGTTCACAAACGGACGCCGAACTGATGGAGTTTCGGCGCGTAGTTGAAGTCTTCGTCACCGTGCCGCGAATGGTGATGGCCGCCACCGTAGGCGCCGTGTTCCGGCTGGAACGGGGCTTCGATCGATTCGACCTGCGCACCCAGTTGTTCAAGCATCGCCTTGAGCACGTAATCGTCGAGCAGGCGCAACCAGCCGTCACCGACCTGCAGCGCGACGTGGCGATTGCCCAGGTGATAGGCCGCACGGGTCAGTTCGAAGGTGTTGGCGCAGGTGACGTGCAGCAATTGTTCAGGGCGGGCACAGACTCGGACGATCCGGCCATCTTCGGCTTGCAGGCATTCGCCGTCATGTAACGGCGGCTGGCCGCGCTCCAGAAACAACCCGACGTCTTCGCCTTCGGCACTGAAACAGCGCAGGCGACTTTTGCTCCGGGCCTCGAAGGTCAGGTGCAACTCGGCGGCCCAGACGGGTTGGGGGTCGATTCTGCGATGAATCACCAGCATCGGAAAGCTTCCAGCAATGGACAATGCTCAGGCTAGAGCAAGGGGCTTGCCAATCGGACGAGACGTAGGAAAACCCTGTCGGAGCGTAGTGGATGTTTCAAGATGTTGCAGGATTGTGAGGTGTTTTGGTGCATGAAATTTTTTGCATGCACCAAATCGGAGCCGTGATGCATGGCCCATGTGGGAGCGGGCTTGCTCGCGAAGGCATAGGGTCAGTTAACGAATCAGGTGACTGACACAATGCCTTCGCGAGCAAGCCCGCTCCCACAGGGGGAAATGTGTTGTGTGCTTAATAACAGGGAGCTACTCGGTGCTGCCGAGCCCTTGCCAGTGCTTGAGTCCGATAAAGATGAAGCGCAACTGCTGGGTGATCTTGGCCTGTGGCGTCAGATGTTCCGGCAGGGCTTCGGCCGGCGGGTCGATGATGTCCGGCAGGGTGGCGAACACCGATTTGACGATCAGGTCGGCCATTACGCTGAGGCCTTCGCGATTGAGGTGCTGGAGCTTGGGCATCAAGGCCAGGTCCGCCGCCAGGTCGGAGCTGATGTCCTCCCGTAGACGGCCGATGGCCTGACGCACCGGCAATGATCCACCGTACTGCTCACGAGCCAGAAACAGGAACTGCGAACGGTTGGCGCTGACGACGTCGAGGAAGATCCGCACCGAGGCATCGATGATGCCGCCCATGACGAATTCGTTGTGGCGCACCAGGCGGATGGTTTCGCGGAAGGTCTGGCCGACTTCGCTGACCAGTACCAGGCCGAGTTCATCCATGTCGGCGAAATGCCGGTAGAAACCGGTGGGCACGATGCCGGCGGTTTTCGTCACTTCACGCAGGCTCAGGCTGCCGAATCCTCGGCCGCTTTCCATCAAGTGGCGGGCAGCGTCCATCAGGGCGTTGCGGGTCTGTTGTTTCTGTTCGGCGCGGGGCAGCATCGCAAGGGTGTGTTCTTAGGCAAGACAAGCGCCGCACTCTAGCAAATCGGCTTTGTCGGCGTCGAACGGCAGCGGGGATGCAGGAGGGAATCGCGACTGCTTTATACAGGACTCTTCTTTACCAGCTTCTGAAAAGTCAAAAGCCCAATCCGGGGATTGGGCTTTTTTTCCAGGCCGCCATGGGCTTAGCTCAAAGCACTGTTGCGTTCGATCACACGGTCACCACCACCTTCGGCCAGGATTTGGCCTTGTGGGGTTTTGTCGTAGCCATCAGAAGCCAGGGTCTGGCCTTGTGGAGTCTTGTCGTAGCCGTCGGAAGCCAGGGTTTGACCTTGTGGAGTCTTGTCATAACCGTCCTGGACCAGACCTTTTTCTTCCAGACGATCACGGCCGCCTTCGGCTAAGGTTTGGCCTTGTGGGGTTTTGTCATAGCCATCTTGAACCAGACCTTTTTCTTCCAGACGGTTGCGACCGTTTTCAGCCAGGGTCTGGCCTTGTGGAGTGCGGTCCGAGCCATCAGCAGCAACGGTCTGGCTGAACACCGAGTGGCTGGTTTTGACTTGCGGAGTCGCTTGATCGGCAGCTGGCAGAGCGAAAGCGGTGCTGGCCAGCATCGAGAGGGTAAGACTGAACAGAAGTTGGCGTTTCATGATGGGTTGCTCCTTGGGAGGGCGATAAAGTGGGTACGAGGGCAATGCTACTCTCGATAAGTCGATATAAAAGTTCATAAACACAATGGTAATAATCAACAGAATTGATTGTTCGCTTGGGAGGCTCTAGCTCGGGCGTTTCAGGCGGGCGGTTTTGCACTGCGGTGGGTATTTTCCACCCACTCGCGCTCCGCAAATGTGCGGGGCCGGTAACGCCTGCTCGACCGATCGGTCAGAATGGCGACCGTTTTTCCCTCTATGAGGGCTTTGGATTAAACCTGCGGACTGTTTGTCAGTCACAGATTTCATGAGGGCCATCATGGCCTGCCGTTTCAGCTGCGTCGTGCCAATGGATGCAGTCGTTTTCAGGAGCTTTGTGCATGACGCGCACGCGTAAAATCTTCGCCTGGACCTTCGCCACCCTTGTGCTGCTTCTGGCGGTGCTGGTGTTGATCATCGTGTTTTTCGATTGGAACCGGATCAAACCGCCGCTCAACGCCAAAGTCTCGGAAGAATTGCACCGACCGTTCGCCATCAACGGCAACCTGACGGTGGTCTGGCGGCGCGAACTCGACGAGGGCGGCTGGCGCGCCTGGGTGCCGTGGCCGCATGTGGTGGCCGAAGACCTGACGCTGGGCAACCCGGACTGGTCGAAGCAGCCGCAGATGGTCACCCTCAAAAAGGTCGAGCTGCGCATCTCGCCATTGGCCTTGCTGGCACAACGGGTGACGATCCCGCGCATCGACCTGACCGAACCCAATGCGCAATTGCAGCGCCTGGCCGATGGCCGCGCCAACTGGACCTTCAAGTTCGATCCCAAGGATCCGAATGCCGAGCCCTCGAACTGGGTGGTCGACATCGGTGCCATCGGCTTCGACAAGGGCCACGTCACTCTGGATGACCAGACCCTCAAGACCAACCTCGACCTGTTGATCGATCCGCTGGGCAAACCGATTCCGTTCAGCGACATCGTCGGCGACAAAGCCGCGAAAACCGCGCAGGACAAGGGCGGTGCACCGCAGGATTACGCCTTCGGCCTGAAAGTCACCGGCCAGTACCACGGCCAGAAACTCGCCGGCCAAGGCAAGATCGGCGGTCTGCTGGCCCTGCAGGATGCGAGCAAGCCGTTCCCGTTGCAGGCCCAGGCGAAGATCGGCGACACCAGCATCGAACTCGCCGGCACCCTGACCGATCCGTTGAATCTCGGTGCGCTCGATCTGCGCCTGAAACTGGCGGGTGCCAGCCTCGGCAATCTGTATCCGCTGACCGGCGTGACCCTGCCTGACACCCCGCCTTATGCCACTGACGGCCATTTGATCGCCAAGCTGCATGAGCCGGGCGGCGCGCAATTTCGTTATGAACAGTTCAACGGCAAGATCGGCAGCAGCGACATCCATGGTGATCTGGCTTACGTCGCCAGCCAGCCGCGACCCAAGCTGAGTGGCGCGCTGCTGTCCAATCAACTGTTGTTCGCCGACCTCGCGCCATTGATCGGTGCCGACTCCAACGCCAAGCAGAAGGCCCGTGGCGGCGAAAGCAAGCAGCCGGCAGACAAGGTACTGCCGGTGGAAGAGTTCAAGACCGAGCGCTGGCGCGATATGGACGCCGACGTCGAATTCACCGGCAAGCGCATCGTTCACAGCGAAGAACTGCCGTTTACCGACCTCTATACCCACCTGAAACTCAACGACGGCGAACTGAGCCTGGAGCCGCTGCGTTTCGGCGTAGCCGGCGGCAACCTCGATGCGCAGATTCGCCTCAACGGTCGCACCGAGCCGCTGGAAGGCCGGGCCAAACTGACCGCGCGCAAGTTCAAGCTCAAGCAGTTGTTCCCGACCTTTGAACCGATGAAGACCAGTTTCGGCGAGCTCAACGGCGACGCCGACATCGCCGGTCGCGGCAACTCGGTGGCCAAACTGCTGGGCGGTGCCAACGGCAACCTGAAGATGCTGATCAACGACGGCGCCATCAGTCGTGAGCTGATGGAGCTGGCAGGGCTCAACGTCGGTAACTACGTGGTCGGCAAAGTCTTTGGCGACAAGGAAGTGAAGATCAACTGCGCGGCGGCGGACTTCGACATCAAAACCGGCCTGGCGACCACGCGGCTGTTCGTCTTCGATACCGAGAACGCGATCATCTACATCGACGGCACAGCGAACATGGCCACCGAGCAACTGGATCTGACGGTGACGCCGGAATCCAAGGGCTGGCGCCTGATTTCCCTGCGCTCACCCTTGTACGTGCGTGGCAAGTTCATCAAGCCGGATGCCGGGGTCAAAGCTGTGCCGCTGATGTTGCGCGGGGCGGGAATGGTGGCCTTGGGCGTGATCGCCGCGCCGGCGGCGGGGCTGCTGGCGCTGGTGGCGCCGAGCGGTGGCGAGCCGAACCAGTGCGCGCCGCTGTTGGAGCAGATGAAGGCGGGCAAGGCACCCGTCACAGTGAAACCTACAAAATGATCGGTGATTGACAGGGCCTCTTCGTCGGATCACCGCCCGGACCAAGCCCGCTCCCACAGGGTTTCACTGAACCTGTGGGAGCGGGCTTGCCCGCGATGGGATCTGGAGGACTCAGAGGTCTTTCAGGATATCCGCCATGTCATCCGCATGCTCTTCTTCCTGAGCCAGGATGTCTTCGAAGATCCGGCGCGTGGTCGGATCCTTTTCGCCGATGTACTGGATGATTTCGCGGTAGCTGTCGATGGCAATCCGCTCGGCCACCAGGTCTTCGTAGACCATTTCCTTCAAGGTGTTGCCGGCCACGTATTGCGCGTGGGACATCTTCGACAGCAGGTCAGGGTTGAATTCAGGCTCGCCGCCCAGTTGCACGATGCGCTCGGCGAGACGGTCGGCGTGTTCGGCTTCCTGAGTGGCGTGCTCGAGGAACTCGTCGGCGGCGACGTTGGCTTTCAGGCCGTTGGCCATGAAGTAGTGGCGCTTGTAGCGCAAGACGCAGACCAGTTCAGTGGCCAGCGATTCGTTGAGCAGGCGCAGCACTTCTTCACGGTTGGCGCTGTAGCTTTCGGTCACCGCGCCGTTTTCCACGTGCTGGCGGGCGCGCTCGCGCAGGGTTTGAACATCAGACAAATGCAGGTCACTCATTTCAGTCTCCTGGAGGCTAATCCGATTGGCGTCACGTTCTGCTGACGTGATCGTTACCTGGTTGTGAGTGATGAACGCGGCAAAAAGTTTTGTCGGATTCAGCGCGGGACATGCCCGGAAAGCTGCGCCTCTTCGCGCAGCCAGGCAAAAAACGCCTTCACCGGCGGATGCCGCTCGCGGCCCGGTACGCAAAGTGCGCTGTATCCGGCGCCATCGACCTGTACCTCGCCCTTGTACGGCACCAGCAGACCGCTGGCGACGCTTTGCGACACCAGGATGTTGCTCGCCAGCACCAGCCCCTGTCCGGCAATGGCCGCTTGCAGGGCGTAATGCTCTTCGTCGTATTCGCGGACGGCCGGGTGTTGATTCAACCAGTTTTCGCCCGACTGCGCGCACCACGCCTCCCAACCGTGAGCGTAGAGCTTCGAATTGTGCCAATGCACGCTGATCAGCGCCGGGGTGCGGCGGGCGGCCAGCGCCACCTGTTCCGGCGAGCCGTACACGCCGAACGATTCATCGAACAGGCACAACCCATAGAGGTTCGGGTAATCGTCGAGGCTGTAGCGCAACACCAGATCGACGCTGGCGTCCTGGTGCAGATCGATCACTTCGCAGTGGGTGTCCAGACGCACATTGATGTTCGGATGCTTCGCGTAAAAACGCCCCAGGCGCGGCACCAGCCACAGCGCGGCGAACGCGGCGGTGGTCGACAGCGTCAGGCTGCTGCCGCTGCGTTGCGGGCGCAGGGTGTCGACGCTTTGCGCTACCTCCAGAAACGCCCCATGCAGGCTGCGGAACAGCCGCTCGCCACCCTCGGTCAGGCGCACCTGACGCGGCAGACGTTCAAACAGGGCGACGCCGAGCCAGTCCTCCAGCGAGCGGATCTGATGGGAAATCGCCGTCGGCGTCACCGCCAGTTCTTCGGCGGCCGCCTTGAAACTAAGCAGGCGTGAGGCGGATTCGAACGCGCGCAGGGCGGTCAGGGGCAAGGCTGCGAACATGAAAACTCCATGGATGAAATCAATTCATCCAGACTGATTTTTGCTCATTTGAGGCGATGAAGTGATGCCTGCAATCTGGCGCCACACAGTCATTCAAGTCTAGTCCCAAGGAGATTCAGATGAGCAAGATTCTTGTGATCCATGCCAGCCCTCGCGGTGAGCGTTCCAATTCGCGGCGTTTGGCGGAAAGTTTTCTCAGCGCCTGGCAGGTCCGTCATCCACAGGCGCAAGTCACCCGCCGCGAGGTTGGGCGTGCGTTGATTCCGGCAGTGAATGAAGCGTTTGTCGCGGCAGCGTTTTACCCGGAGCCCGAGGCACGGCCGCTGACGATGCAGGCCGATCTGGCGCTCAGCGATCAACTGGTGGGCGAGCTGTTCGATCACGACCTGCTGCTGATTTCCACGCCGATGTACAACTTCAACGTGCCCAGCGGCCTCAAGGCCTGGGTCGATCAGATCGTGCGTCTGGGCCTCACGTTCGATCACACCCTCGACAACGGCATCGCCCAGTACACGCCGCTGCTGCACGGCAAAAAGGCGCTGATCGTCACCAGTCGCGGCGGTTTCGGTTTCGGCCCGGGCGGCGAGCTGGAGGCACTGAACCACGCCGATCCATGGCTGCGCACGGCATTGGGGTTCATCGGCATCAACGACGTCACGGTGGTCGCCGCCGAGGGCGAGGAGTCCGCCGAGCGCACCTTCGCGGTGTCGGTGGCCGAGGCCGAGCAGCGCTTGCTCGATCTCGCCCGGGAGTTCTAGGTGGCCTGGCTGTTTCTGCTGATCGCGGCAGGATTTGAAGTCACCTTCGCCATGGGCATGAAATACGCCGAGGGTTTCACCCGGCTCTGGCCGTCGCTGATCACCGTGGTCGCGGCGGTGGGCGGGATTTACTTCCTGACCCTGGCAATGCGCGAGTTGCCGGTGAGCATCGCCTACCCGATCTGGACCGCCATCGGTTCGCTCGGCACGGTGTTTCTCGGTTTCGCCCTGCTGGGCGAGAGCCTGACGCTGGTGAAGTTGCTGTCGGTGGGGCTGATTGTGGCGGGGGTGGTGGGGCTGAAGTAGGCTGGTCGTGGAGTTGTCATCATCGAGGAGGATGCTTGGCGGGCGTTTTGCACGTCATGCCTCCACCCACCGACCACAGGGATGTCTGCCCATGTCGCAGGAATCGGCCACACGTTATCCACTGGTGCTGGTGCCGGGAATGCTCGGTTTCATTCGTCTGGTGCTGTACCCGTACTGGTACGGGATCATCAAAGCGTTGCGCCGGGGTGGCGCGACGGTGATCGCGGTGCAGGTTTCGCCGCTCAATTCCACCGAGGTGCGCGGCGAGCAGTTGCTGACGCGCATCGATGAAATCCTGCGCGAGACCGGCGCGGCCAAGGTCAATCTGTTCGGCCATAGCCAGGGTTCTCTGACGGCGCGTTACGCGGCGGCCAAGCGTCCGGACCTGGTGGCGTCGGTCACATCGGTGGCCGGGCCCAATCACGGTTCGGAACTGGCCGACTATCTGGCGAAACACTATCCGGCGGACAGCGCCAAGGGCCGAATCCTCGAGGCGCTGTTGCGTTTTGTCGGCTGGCTGATGGCGCTGCTGGAAACCGGTTATCACGGGCCGAAACTGCCGGTGGATATCCACGCCTCGCACCATTCCCTGACCAGCGAAGGCGTGGCGCTGTTCAACCAGCGTTATCCACAGGGTCTGCCGCAAACCTGGGGCGGGCACGGGCCGGAAGAGGTCAACGGGGTGCGTTATTACTCGTGGTCCGGCACCTTGCAACCGGGCAAGACCGACCGTGGTGGCAACCTGTTCGACGGCACCAACCGCAGCTGTCGTTTGTTTGCCAAAACCTTCGTGCGCGAGCCGGGGCAGTGCGACGGCATGGTCGGACGCTACAGCTCGCACCTGGGCACGGTCATCGGCGATGACTACCCGATGGATCACTTCGACATCGTCAACCAGTCGCTGGGACTGGTCGGCAAAGGGGCGGATCCGGTGCGGCTGTTCGTCGAGCATGCGGCGCGTTTGAAAGCCGCCGGGGTCTAGGCGGCGCTCGGAGTGCGGGAGCGACCGAGGACGGTGGTCCAGCGTTCGGAAAGAATTACCCCGCCCAGCGTCAGCAAACCACCGACCAGGTGATACATCGCCAGTTGTTCCTTCAGCACCACCGCTGCAATCAGCGCGGTGATCAACGGCAGCAGGTTGAAGAACAGCGTGGTCCGGCTCGGCCCCAGACGCTGTACGGCCTGCATCCACGCCAGCGGCGCGAGCATCGAGGCCAGCAGGCACGCGTACAGCACCAGCGGAATGTTCTGCAGGGTCAGGCCGGTTTTCGGCGACGCGGCATACAGCGGAAACAGCACCACCACCGCCACCAGCACCTGCAAATACAGCAACACCAGCGGCGGCAGGCGCAGCTGCCATTTTTTCAGCAGGGTGCTGTAGATCGCGTAGGCGAGGGTGGCGATCAGCATCATTGCGTCCCCCAGGTTCACCCCGTGTTGCAGCAGTGCGCCGAGACTGCCGGACGACACCACCACCAGCACGCCGGCGAACGACAGCACCGCACCGACCAGCGCGCCGGCGGTCAGGCGCTGGCCGAGGCTGATGATCGCCATGGCCAGCGACATCAACGGCATCAGCGACAGGATGATGCCCATGTTGGTGGCGCTGGTCAGGGTCGCGGCGAAGTAGGCCAGGCTCTGATAGACCGCCATGCCCAGCACGCCGAGGATGAAGATCTTGCCGAGATTCGGGCGAATCTGCGGCCAGTGCGCGATCACTTTCTTGAGCATGAACGGGGTAAACAGCAGGCCGGCAAGCAGCCAGCGGTAGAAGCCGATCTCGGCGGGGAAGATCGCACCGACGGCCAGTTTGTTGATCACGGTGTTGCCGGCCCAGATGAAAATCGCCAGCAGGGGAAACGCGTATTGCATGGGAGGAGAAACCAGTACGTTGATGAACGGCGATTATCCCCTGTCTGGATGCAGGCCTATACTGCGAACCGGACAACCTGCCTCTGATTCCGGACAGCATGAACAGTAAACACATCGATCTGCTGGATTTCAGCGAACTGCCATCGGCTGTGTATTTCCGCTACGCCGACTTCAACGCTCACGAATACGCCGCGCCGCACCGCCATCCGTGGGGCACGCTGGAGTACGCGGCCCACGGCGTGCTGCACATGGATGTCGACGGCAGTCGTTTCATGTCACCGCCGCAATACGCGGTGTGGGTGCCGCCGCAGGTCGAGCACAGTTTCTACAGCCATCAGCCGGTCAATTATCGGGCGGTTTGCCTGGCGCCGGATGTCTGTTGCGACTTGCCGGCGCAGGCCTGCACCCTGGCGATCAGCGATATTCTCAAGGCCATCCTCAAGGACTTCGCCGCCCGCGATGTGAAAATCCCCGCGCTCGAGGCCGACCAGAGATTGGCCCAGGTGTTGGTGGATCAACTGCGCCAGGCGCCGGTTCATCAGTGTTATCTGCCATACGCCAGCAGCCCCGGGTTGCTGACGATCCTCGAAACCCTGCAGGCCGAGCCCGGCAACAATGAGCCGCTGGCGCACTGGGCGGCGCAGGTGCATGTCAGCGAGCGCACGCTGGCCCGGCAATTCGTGCGGGAGTTGGGGATGAGTTTCGGCGAATGGCGTCAGCGGCTGCGCTATCTCGCGGCCATCGAGGCGCTGGAAAGTACGCGTAGCGTGCAGGAAATCGCCTTCGATCTCGGCTACAGCAGCGGCTCGGCGTTCATTGCCATGTTTGCGCGGCAGGCCGGATGTACGCCGGAACAATACCGGCGCAGTCACCTTGAGGCTAGGAAGGTGTAACAAGCTTTGACTACACTCAGCCGGAGGCCGTATCCATCGATGCGGCGACAAGGAGAAAACTCCATGAAGATGTTGCGTGTCCCTTTGTTGATGATCGGTCTGCTGCTGTGCTCCCAGGGTTTCGCCGCCACGGCGCAACAGAACAAGATGACTACGTGTAACGCCGACGCCACGGCCAAGAGCCTCAAGGGTGACGAGCGCAAAGCCTTCATGAGCACTTGCCTCAAGGCCGCGCCGGCCGCCAATGACGCCAAGACCCTGACCCCGCAGCAGGAAAAGATGAAGACCTGTAATGCCGATGCCAAGACCAAGGCGCTGACGGGCGATGCGCGCAAGACGTTCATGAGTGATTGTCTGAAGAAAAAATGAGGTGGCTCGGCGGGATGGGTTCGACTTGAGAACCAACCCTCACCCTAACCCTCTCCCAGAGGGAGAGGGGACCGATTTGGGGATGGCTGGTATTTATGTCGACCTGAATGTGCGGTGCTGAATCCGAAATCGACCGGGTCTGTCAGGTTGCGGGAATTCTCTAAATCTACTCGGTCAGTTCCCTCTCCCTACGGGCGGTCCGACGTTTCGGGAGGGCTAGGGTGAGGGCTGGGCCGCAAGTCAGGCACCAAACCCACATATACCGCATATCCCTAGTGCTCCCCAAGGATCGCTGGCAGACTGCCAATCCTTTTACGCCGTTCGTTTTGAGGCTGTATGCCAACGTTTTCTGAGCGTCATGTTGTGTTCTGGGTCAGTTGCATCATCATTTTCGGCGGTCTGTTGCTGGTGTTGCCATTGCGTCTGCTGCCCAGTCTGCTGGCCGGGTTGCTGGTGTTCGAGCTGGTCAACATGCTCACCCCGCAACTGCAGCGGCTGATCGAAGGTCGCCGCGCACGCTGGCTGGCGGTGGCGTTGCTGGGCACGCTGGTGGTGAGTGTGCTGGCGCTGATCTTTGCCGGGGCCATCAGTTTCCTGCTGCACGAGGCGGAAAACCCCGGCGCTTCCCTCGACAAATTCATGGGCGTGGTCGACCGCGCGCGCGGGCAGTTGCCGCCGTTCATCGACGCCTACCTGCCGGCCAGCGCTGCCGAGTTCCGGGTGGCCATCGGCGACTGGATGAGCAAACACCTGGCCGACCTGCAACTGGTGGGCAAGGACGCGGCGCACATGTTCGTGACGCTGCTGATCGGCATGGTGCTCGGCGCGATCATCGCCTTGCAGCGCGTGCCGGACGTCACCAAGCGCAAGCCGCTGGCGGCTGCGTTGTTCGACCGTCTGCACCTGCTGGTTCAGGCGTTTCGCAATATCGTCTTCGCGCAGATCAAGATTTCCCTGCTCAACACCTTTTTCACCGGGATCTTCCTGGCGGTGATCCTGCCGCTGTTCGGGATCAAGCTGCCGCTGACCAAGACCCTGATCGTGCTGACCTTCCTGCTCGGTCTGCTGCCGGTGATCGGCAACCTGATGTCGAACACGCTGATCACCATCGTCGGCCTGTCACTGTCGATCTGGGTGGCGGTTGCCGCGCTGGGTTACCTGATCTTTATCCACAAGCTCGAATACTTCCTCAACGCGCGCATTGTCGGCGGGCAGATCAGTGCCAAGTCCTGGGAGTTGCTGCTGGCGATGCTGGTGTTCGAGGCCGCGTTCGGCCTGCCGGGGGTGGTGGCGGGGCCGATCTATTACGCGTACCTGAAGAGTGAGTTGAAGCTGGGCGGGATGGTTTGATCCAGACTTCCAGCGTCTGAACTGGCCCTTTCGCGAGCAAGCCCGCTCCCACAGGATCACACTGAACCTGTGGGAGCGGGCTTGCTCGCGAAGGGCGCAGCGCCGCTTTTGGATCAGTTCACCGAGCCATAGCGTTTCATGGCTTCAATCGCCAGACCGCTGCCAATGCTGCCGAAGATGTTCCCTTCCACATGCCGTGCGGTCGGCAACATCGCCGAAACGCTGTTGCGCAACGCCGGGATGCCGCTCGAACCACCGGTGAAGAACACCGTATCGACCTGACCCACCGCCACGTTGGCGTCCGCCAGCAATTGCGTAACGCTGCCACGTACCCGCTCCAGTTGCGCATCGATCGCCGCTTCGAACAGGGCGCGGCTCAGTTCCACGCTCAGCCCCGGCTCGATGCGATCCAGCGGCACGTGACGGCTGTCGTTGTGGGTCAGGTGGATCTTGGTTTCTTCCACTTCCATCGCCAGCCAGTGTCCGGCGCGCTGTTCGATCAGTTTGAACAGACGGTCGATGCCGCCGGTGTCCTCGATGTCGTAGCGCATGCTGCCCAGGGCCAGGGTGGATTTCTGCGAGTACACCGAGTTGATGGTGTGCCACGTTGCCAGGTTCATGTGGTGACTGGTCGGCATGAGCGCACCGCTCTTCATGCGGCTGCCATAGCCGAACAGCGGCATCAGGCCTTGCAGGCTCAATTGCTTGTCGAAATCGGTCCCGCCGATGTGTACGCCGCCGGTGGCGAGGATATCGTCGTGACGGTTGTCCATCCCCCGACGCTCGGGCGACAGGCGCACCAGCGAGAAGTCCGAGGTACCACCGCCGATGTCGACGATCAGTACCAGTTCTTCCTTTTCGATGGTCGACTCGTAGTCGAAGGCCGCGGCAATCGGTTCGTACTGGAACGACACGTCCTTGAAACCGAGCTTGCGTGCCACTTCCACCAGGGTGTCTTCGGCTTCCTGGTCGGCCAGCGGATCGTCGTCGACGAAGAACACCGGACGGCCCAGTACAACCTGCTCGAATTCACGACCGGCGGCAGCTTCGGCGCGGCTCTTGAGCTGACCGATGAACAGTCCGAGCAAGTCCTTGAACGGCATCGCGGTGCCAAGGACGCTGGTGTCGTGCTTGATCAGCTTGGAACCGAGCAGGCTCTTGAGCGAGCGCATCAGCCGGCCTTCGTAGCCTTCCAGGTACTCGTGCAACGCCAGACGTCCGTACACCGGGCGGCGCTCTTCGATGTTGAAAAAGACCACCGACGGCAGGGTGATCTTGTCGTCTTCCAGCGCGATCATCGTTTCCATGCCGGGGCGCAGCCAGCCGACGGTGGAGTTGGACGTGCCGAAGTCGATGCCGCAGGCACGGGCTGGAGAGGCGTCTTTCATGGTCTTTCGGTTCCGGTCAAAAAAACGGCCGCGCAGTGTATGTCAGTGCGCGACAGATTCGAAGGCCGGTCATCTGCTATTTAGCGACTAAGCTTGCTTGAAAGTCGGCGCTTTGCCCCAAACTTGCTGGCATGGGCCGGCAGACACACCGGTGGTCGCAAGAACCGCCGTCCACTGCCGATAAACTTCTGCTGCGCCACCCGGTCACAAACTTGAGATCGGTCAACCCGGCACGCGCAAATCGGCGCATGCTGAAGATGGCGCGAAATCGATAACGGATGGTGACTCCTTCGATGGACTTCAAAGACTATTACAAGATACTCGGCGTGGAGCCAACGGCTGACGACAAGGCGATCAAGGCGGCCTATCGCAAGCTCGCGCGCAAATATCACCCCGATGTCAGCAAGGAAAAGGACGCCGAGGCCAAGTTCAAGGACGCCTCGGAAGCCTATGAAGCGCTGAAAAGCGCTGACAAGCGCGCCGAATACGACGAACTGCGTCGTTATGGCCAGCACGGTCAGCCGTTCCAGGGCCCGCCGGGCTGGCAGAGCCGTGGCGGTTTTGGCGGCGGCGGTGGCGACACCGGTGACTTCTCGGACTTCTTCAGTTCGATCTTCGGCAATCGCGGTCCCGGTTTCGGTGGCGGCGCTGGCCGGCAATCTCGCAGCGCCGGGCGCCGAGGGCAAGACGTGGAACTGGAACTGCCGATTTTCCTGGAAGAAACCCTGTCGAACGAATCGAAAAAGATCAGCTTCCAGGTACCGCAATACAACGCCAACGGTCAGCACATCAGCAACACCAGCAAGAGCCTGAACGTGAAGATCCCGGCGGGCGTGACCGACGGCGAGCGCATCCGCCTCAAGGGCCAGGGCGCACCGGGCATCGGTGGCGGCGCCAATGGCGATCTGTACCTGACCATCCGTTTCGCACCGCACCCGAAATTCGACGTTGAAGGCGAAAACCTGATCATCACCTTGCCGCTGGCACCGTGGGAACTGGCGCTGGGCACCGAAGTGGCCGTACCGACCCTGACCGGCAAGATCAACCTGAAGGTGCCGGCGGGCAGCCAGAACGGTCAGCGCATGCGCGCCAAGGGCCACGGCCTGCAGAACAAGGCCGGCGAGCGCGGTTATCTGTTTGTCCAGCTCAAGGCCGTGATGCCGAAAGCCAACGGCGATGACGTCAAGGCACTGTGGCAGGAACTGGCGAAGAAGGCCGCCTTCAATCCGCGAGAGAACTTCTGATACTGACGACGGAGTAGCCCATCATGAGCAGCCCCCTGATCGTTCAACTGGACATGGCAGAATTCTGTGAGGCGGCCGATCTGTCGGACGTCTACGTGATCGAAATCGTCGAACACGGCATCCTCGAACCTCAGGGCACGCAGCCCCGGGAATGGCGTTTCACCGACTACGAACTGGTCCTGGCCAAGCGCGCCGCCAAGTTGCGGCGCGACCTGGAGCTGGAATGGGAAGGCGTCGCCCTGGCGCTGGACCTGCTGGAAGAGGTGCAGGAGCTGCGGGCCGAGAACCGTATGCTTCGCCAGCGTCTGGCGCGGCTGGTGATCGAGTGACCGCTTCAGGTCTTCCTTGGCAGCATCACGCTGAACAGCGTTCCGTCGGTTTCGCTTGAGCTGACCTCGATCGTCCCGCCGTGGGCGGTCACCACCTCCTTGACGATGAACAGCCCAAGGCCAAGGCTGGTGGACGGTTGTCCGAGTTCTTCATCGGCGCTGCGTACCAGCGGATCGAATATCGTGCCGATCGCCTCATCCGGGATCGGTTCGCCATAGTTGTGCACCGACAAATGCACCGCGTCGTTCTCGCCACGCAGGGTCACGATCACTTCGCGCGGGTTCGAACCATGTTGCAGGGCGTTGCCGATCAGGTTCTGCAGCAACTGATCCAGCCGTCCCGCATCCCAGACACCTCGGGTGTCCCCTTCGATTTTCAGCATCGGGTCGCACTCGGGATTGGCAGCGCAGGCTTCGGCGATCGCTGCCCGCGTCGTGTCGGCCAGATCCATCGGCGCCGGTTCGATGGGCAGGCTCCTGCCGAGGCGGCTGCGCACCAGTTCCAGCAGGTCGCTGACCATCGCCGCCATGTGCCGGGCGCTGTGCTTGATGTTGAGTGCGCAAGTCAGCGCATCGCCCTCAAGCGTGGTTTTGCGCATCAGCAATTCGTTGGACATGCTCACCGCCTGCAAGGGGGCGCGCAGGTCATGGCCAAGAATGGCGAGAAAGATGTCCCGCGAACGATTGACCTGTTCGGCGTAGGCCGCCGTCGATTCGGCGAGGGCTTCATCGATGGCTTCGTTGAAGCGGATCATGTCCTGAAAGTACGCCATGTCCGGGGATTCCAGACTGCCGACCCAGAGGCGGATCACACAGGCACGCAAATGGCGGAACTCCGACGTCATCTGCACCAAGTCGAAGCCCACGGTATGACGCAACTCACCGTGGCTGGCGCCGGCCTCGTCCAGGCTCGGGGTTTTCTCCGGGCCTTCGCCCTTGGCCTTGGCGAGCTGCTCGCTGGCGGTCTGTGCGGTTTCCATGTCGCGCGCGGCGGCCAGCAGAATCGCCCGGGCATGATCGCGCAGCGCTGCCCGATCCATGGTGTCGGCCGCCGGGGTGATGGTCCTGGCGAACTGTTCCCACTCCTCGACGATGTGATCCGTGTGTTGCCGGATGAATTCGGATAAACGCATGTCCGGGTTCCTGGAAATTCAAGGCGGGGCGTTCGAATATTAGCCCCTTTATGCGGGAATGAAAGCGCCGTTCGAGCCAGCAATTCCCGCTGACAAGTTACCCTGCTGCGATACCTATGTACCGCAGCCACAGCAGTGCGCCATGGTCTGCTTTTCGCTCCATTTCAAGGAGCGAAACCATGTCCGACACACCCGTCAATTCACTTTCGCCGGACAACGTCGCACCGCCGCCGGGACCGGTCGTGACGCAGAGTCTGCACGCCGATTTTCTTCGGCAATCCAGCCCGCAGTGGCTGGTCAATGCACCGTTGCGCCAGCGCGAGGCCTTGAAGAATGCCGACTCCGCCCCGCCGGACTGGTACAGGCGCGCTTCCCGCGAGCAACGCAAGGCCGTGGGTGACGCTGCGGCCGACAGCCTCGCTGCCCGGTCGCGCCTAGACAAGGCCATGTCGACCTTCCAGGACATCGACCGCTTCGCCGCGCCATTGCTGACCCAGGCCCTCAAGGACCGTTTCAATGTGACGCTGGACGTCAACAAGACCTGGCTGGTACTGAACAAACCGGTGGAGATGGGGATTTTTGCCATCGAAATCGATTTTTTCGAAGTCATGAAACTGCCTCTGCTGCAAGCTGCATTGCACAACTTCGAAGCCCGTGAAGGTAAACGTGGAGAGTTTCATCAAACGTCGGGATTTCGCGTTGAAACCTCGAAGCCAGGCATTCTGCAGCCGTTGAGTACCCGTTTGACTGTCGAACAGTTCATCGGTCTGTGTCGTACGCTGGACATCGGGGCGAAATATCAGGCGTATCTCAAGGATTTCCTGCACCCCAAAGACGCGGCGGCCGAGGATGCATTGCGCGACACATTCATCGACGCGCACAAGACCGCCCTGCGTGCGGCAGCCGAACTGGCCCTGGTCAAAGGCGACATCGGGCGCGAAGACTATGCATCGATTCGCTCGGTCCTCAATGGCGAACTGGCGCCGCGTCAGGGCAAGCGGCAGATCTGGTTCTGCGATCTGGGCCTGATGGGGCGGCGCATGACCGGTTGTGTGATGTTCACGATCTGCGAGAAGTACCGCTACAGCGACGATTCGATGCTGTATATCCCGGGCGATCCCTATCACCCGCTCAAACGCTACAAGGGCCGGGAAATCGAAGCGATGTTCAAGCAGCGCTTCACCGCTCGCGACGCCAGTCAGGTTCATCCTGCAGAACCGAATGCCTACCAGCGCTTTTTCAGTCAGTTTGTCGCCTATGCGGACCGACCACACTTTTTCAGTCAGTTCACCGAAGACACACCCGACCGGACATTCGCACAGAGACTGGAGCCTTACAGTTCGCTGCTCAATGAGATTCTCAAGGCCTTCAATCCCCTCAGCGGGGCGCTTGTCGGGATTCGCGAGTTGCCGCCGGCGTCACCGGTCGCGCAGGTGCCGAATGCGGATCCGTATCTGAATCCTGTGGACCTTTCCCGCAAGGGCCACGGGATCTGGGCGGATAACGTCGATCTATGGAATTACCTGTTCGAACAGCATCGCGACCGCTTGATTACCGATGCTCGCAGCCATGCCGTGCCCACGGCGGATGTCGATGCCAGAGTACGCTCGGAAAAGCTCTCCTCGCTGCTGAACATCGGCATGCTGGTGCTGACTGGCGTTTCGATGTTCGTGCCGGTGCTGGGCGAAGTGATGATGGTGGTGATGGCAGGGCAACTGCTCGAAGAAACCTTTGAAGGCGCCATCGAGTGGAGTGAGGGGGATCGCAAGGCTGCAAAGGCACACCTGATCGATGTCGCGCAAAACCTCGCATTGGTGGCTCTGATGGCGGGTGCCGGCAAAGGGCTCGCCCGGCTGACCGCAGCCAGACCGACACCGGTCATCGAGAACCTGCATCAGGTGCAAATGCCCGATGGCACGACCCGCTTGTGGAGGCCGGATCTGAGTGACTACGCGAGTCCGGTCACGCTGGACTCGCGTGCAGTGCCGAATGCATTGGGGCAGTACGAGGTCGGGCAAAACCACTACATTCGGCTTGAAGGCAAGACGTACCGGCAGACTTATGACGAGTCGCTCAGGGCATGGCGAATCAATCACCCAAACGATCCACAGGCTTATCAACCGCTGCTGACACACAACGGCGCCGGCGCCTGGCGACATACGCTCGAGCGTGCGCAGAACTGGGACCGGCTGACACTCTTGCGGCGCATCGGCTACAGCACCGATGCGTTCACTGACGAGCAGCTGCTGACCCTTGCCGATATGGCCGGTGTCAGCGACGACGCCTTGCGCAGGATGCATCTGGACAATGCCTTGCCCCCTCCGGAACTGGCGGATGCCATGCGTCTGCTCAACACCGAGCGGGATGCCGGGCTGATCGTCGAGCAGATTGCAGGGCGACAGGCCATTGACGATCGTTATCTGCAGGTGCTGCCACTGCTGCCCGACATGCCACGCTGGCCGTGGGGGCGGCAGTTGAAGGTCTACGATGCGGCCGATCTGTCGGGCACCGCGCGCGGCTACGGGGTGAAGCGCGGGGGCAAGGCGCCGATCCGCATCAGTCGGGACGAGGTACTTGGCGGTGCGTTGCCTGCGCGCATTCTCGCGGCACTGGATGAAGCCGAGACGGTTCGTCTGTTGGGTGGCGAGCCGGCGCGCGTTCGGGATGCACGGCCCCGGGAGCTCGCCGCACAGATGGCCGATTTTGCCAGCGCGCAGCAGTCGGCGCTGTTCGAAAGCCTGCTCAAAGGTACTGCCCCCGTGGATCCCCGGACGGCGAAGCTGCAACGGATCATCCCCGGCCTGACCGAGCGAGCGGCCAGCGCCGTCCTGAGTCAGGCGAATGCCGGAGAACTGGCGAGGCTGGACAGTACGGCGAAGGTTCCGTTGCATTTGCAGGAACTCGGTCGCTGGTATGGCCAGACGGGTCGCCTGACCCGAGCTATGGCCGGGTTGCGCAGTGAAACCATGGCATCTGCCGACAGCCGCCATCTCGCATTGCAGACATTGGGACGACTGCCAGGCTGGTCCAATGACGTGCGTCTGGAAATCCGCGAGGGCAGCATTGACGGGCCGATGCTGGACGCCATCGGCAGCGAAACCGCCTCGACGCGCAAGTACCTCGTCAAGTACGGGGATGCCTATCAGGCTGTCAATGAGCGCGATGAACCGCTCAACAGCATTCCGCACAAAGGCGACAATTTTTACGCTTCGTTGATGCATGCCTTGCCCGATGAGGCTCGTCATGGGCTGGGCCTGCCGAATGTCTGGCAGAGCAATGATCTGCAGCGCACGATCATCGAACGGGCGCTCGCCGAACGCGGCCAGTCGGCCCGGATTCTGCGGGAAGGCACCGCCGAAAAACCATGGTTCAAACCGCCGCAACGCATCGCGCCCGGCGTGCTCGGCTATCCCGCCAGTGGTGACGGGCCGGGGCCGAGCCCGGCGTTGACCGTTCACGTGCAGAACGTTTACCGGGGATTGAATGACGCCCAGGCCCGAGGCTTTATTCTTGAGCAGTGGCGGTTGGGCAGGAGCGATCAACAGATTTTTCATTTGCTCAACAACCGGTTGAGCGAGTGGCAGAGGCTGGAAACGACACTCGATCAATGGCTGGTGTCGCAGAGCCTGCCCCTGCGCGCTCCCCGTGGCGAGTCAGTCAGCGTGGTGCAAAGCATCAAGGACTGCTGGCGCAATGCACCGTTGGCCGAGCACAATTGGCAAGCGGCACGCCTGACACTCATAAGTGACGTGCCGTTGCCCTCATTGCCGGCGGAATTTGCCCACGTTCGCGAACTGACGCTGCACACCCCGGTGGTCGGCGATACGCTTGCCGCGTTTCCCAATGTAGAGAAACTGGTCCTGAGCGCAAGCGTGGCGGAGTTCGACAAAGTGCTCGCGACATTGAAGACGCTGCGACACATGACCCGCCTGAAACTCTCCACGCCGATCACCGGCCAGGTGGCGTCACGTCTGCGTGTGCTGACCCGGCTGGAAGAGCTGGAGCTGCACTGTACCGCCGGCGGGGTGAATCCGGTGGTGCCCATGACGCTCGACGTCGCTGGCATGCGCCAATTGCGCAGGCTCGAAGTCGTCAGTCCGCAGATGTACCAGTGGCCGCAGGGCGTTCTGGATTTGCCGCGACTCGAGCGTCTGAATCTGCGAGCGACCGCGATCAATACTCTGCCGGTGGAAATCTATGAAGGCCATCAGCGATTGTTGTCCGGCCTGTCACTGGACTGGTCGAAATTTCCGCGTCGGGTGTTCAAGCCGATCTATGAGTTTGTCCGCAGTCAACCTCGGCATCTGCTCGATCTGGACGAAATGGTTGCGGATTATTGTCGCGGTGAACTCAAGCGTTTTGTCGATATGGAAGCGAACCTGTTCGATGTCTTGAGCCCGGGGTTCAAGGCCCAGTGGACGGACGTCGGCAGTCGTTTTGCCGCGATCGAAACCTTGAGTGAGCAGTTCAGTGAACTGAACCGGCTTCAGGAATGGGTCGGTTCCGATCCGACGGTATTCAATGGCGGTGCAGCACGCGCGGCGGTGGCCGAAGCGTTGCGAAGCAGTTGGCGCAGCGGGTTGTTCCAGCGCTATGGCGCACGTACCGAAAGCCTGTTCTACAACCTCTATGTCAGCCCGCCCAACGATGCTTCGGTGCTGGCTATTCTCGGCTCGCCGATGGACAGCCTTCCGAGCTTGTCCGCCGAGGGCTTCACCCACGTCAGAAGCCTGCATCTGGCAGGGCTGCAGGTTCCGCTCGAACAGCTGCGTGGTTTTCTTCGTACCTTCAGCGGTGTCGATACACTGGACCTGAGCCATTGCGGTTTGTCTGCGCTGCCGCTGGAGTCAGCGGATCTGCCGGCGCTTGAAACGCTCAATCTGCATGACAACCCATTGAGCAGTATCGATGTGCGCGGAATGAATCGCCTGAAGTCGCTGGACCTCAGCGCAACGGCCCTGCGTGAATGGCCGACGGGTGCGGAGCAGCTGCCGGAACTGACCTGGCTGGACCTGAGTGACAGCCGGTTGACCTCGCTGCCGGACGCGTTGCTGGCGCGTGACGCGTTGTTGCTCGATACCAGCCTGAGCGGTACGCCGCTGACTGCACAGGCCAAAGCGTCGCTGCTCACAGCGCGCCAGCGCATCGAAACAGCCAGAGGTCTGTTGCCCGGATCGTTGCAGCGCTTTGCGCTGGAAGAACCGCGCCATCGAACCCCGCCCATCGAAAGTGGCTCAGTGATCGCCCGACGACTGCTGCCGTTACCGCCGCCGCTGGCAGGCGAGGGACCGGCGGGCTGGATCGCCCGAGTCCGGCGTCTGCGCCCGCAATACGACAACGCTCGGGCGCAACAGGCCATCGAGCGGATGCAGGACGCGGGCCTGACCGAGGTGCAGATCGGCGCGCAAATCGACGCATGGGACCGCGACTTCGAGTCCCTGACGCGGCGTCTGAACGATTGGCTGTTCACCCATGAAACCCGGGGCATGGATTGGGTCGTGTCATCGCGCACCCGTCAGCTCGCCGCGCAGCGCATCATGGAGTGCTGGCGCGAAGGCACCGTCGACTGGAATGGCGTCCCGGATCGAGAGCTGGATCTCAACGGTCTGCAGGTGGGCAACCTGCCGGAGCCGGGTACGACGTTTGCGGCAGTGAGTAGCTTGAACCTGGGGGGCGTCAAGCTCACTTCACAAGGTTCCAGTGGTTTCCTCAGGGCGTTCACGCAGGTACGTCGGCTCAACCTCAGCGGCAATCACTTGCCTGCAGTGCCCGAACCGGTGGCACAAATGCATCGGCTCGAGCGGCTGGAGCTGTCGCTTACCGGTCTTGCGGATTCCGCAGCTACGGGGCAAGCGCTGCAGAGGCTGACGCAGTTGCAGTGGCTGGACCTCAGCCATAACAGCCTGCGTTCGTTCAACGTCACGGGTTTCGGGCAGCTGGTGCGGCTGGATCTGCGCGATAACCTGCTGACTGCCTGGCCGGAGGGCGCATTGCAAGCCCCACGCTTGCAGGCGATTGACTTGAGCAACAATGAAATTGCATCGATCCCCCCTGAGCTGTTTGACGGCAGCCATACGGCGTTACTGGCCGGCAGCAATCTGGCGGAGAACTACGAAATATCGCAGCAGAGTCTGCTGAGACTGCGTGAATACGCCGATGCCCATGGCCGGCGCGACCTGCTGGGTCTGACGTATGCCGACATCGACCGGATGATCCATGACATGTACAGCACCACCGAAAGTGATGCCGAAGACCTGGAGGTCGAAAGTGAACCCGACGAGGTTATTCCGGCACTCCCCGAAACGGTCCTTGAGCAGCAAGTGACACCGTGGATTGAAAACTTGCCCGAGGAGGACTCTGCACGCTATCGGGCGATGTGGCAGCGACTGGCTGCCGAACCCGACAACGCGGCGTTCTTTCACCTGCTGTCGCGGATGCCGGACACCGAAGAATTCCGCGTATTTCGCGCCGACCTGACCCGTCGGGTCTGGGAAATCGTCGAAGCCGCCGATGGCAGCCAGGAGCTGCGTGACACCCTGTTTTCCATGGCCACCACGCACACGACCTGCGTCGACGGGCGAACCCTGGCGTTGAGTGAAATCGAGGTCAAGGTGTTCGAGTACAACGCCTTGCGCCATTTGCAGCCCGGTCTTGCGAACAAGGGGCGCGCCTTGCTCGACTTGTCGCGGCAATTGTTCCGCCTGGGCGAGGTGGAAAAACTCGCCACCCGCAGCATGGGGCGCCACGCGGATCCGGCTGAAGTACGCCTGCAGTATCGAATTGCTCTGACCTCCGGCTGGGAAGACGGTCTGCGTCTGCCGGGGCAACCCAGCCACATGCGGTTTGCCCGGCCGATCCGGGGCGAAGAACTGGCGGCTGCACGTGCCGCGGTAGTGAACGCAGAAAAAAGCGCACAGTTCTATGAGGATCTGATCAGCCGCGATTACTGGGTACAGTACCTCGAGGAGAAATATCCTCAGGCCTTCAGCGATCTGGATCAGCGTATGAGAGAGAAACAGTCGGACATCGAGGGCCGGTTCGAGGACGACCTGCACAGTGCGGATTATCAGGAGGCCGTGCAGATGCTCGAGATCGAGCGGGAACTGAAGCGCAATCTGAAACTGATTGAGTTATCCCGGCTGGAAACGGGTGAGCCCGCACCGGTCGAAACCGATGGTGCTCACCCACGCACCTCGCGGGACTTGGTGGACACCTCTGCTCGCTAGCCAGAGACAGCCCCGGGCGACCGGGGTTTTTCTTCAGAACAGAAAATAACGCTGCGCCATCGGCAGGGTCTCCGCTGGCTCGCACCAGAGCAGTACACCGTCAGCCTTGACCTGATAGGTCTGCGGATCGACGTCGATAGTCGGCAGGTAATCGTTGTGGATCAAGTCGGTTTTCTGCACGTCGCGACAACCTTTGACCACGGCGATTTTCTTCTTCAGGCCCAACGCTTCGGGCAGTCCCGATTCCTGTGCTGCCTGGCTGATGAAGGTCAGGCTGGTGGCGTGCAGCGAGCCACCGTAACTGGCAAACATCGGACGGTAATGCACCGGTTGCGGGGTCGGGATCGAGGCGTTGGCGTCGCCCATCAGGCTCGCGGCGATGGCGCCGCCCTTGAGGATCAGCGTCGGCTTCACGCCGAAAAAGGCCGGGCGCCAGAGCACCAGATCCGCCCACTTGCCGACTTCCACCGAACCCACTTCATGGCTGATGCCGTGGGTGATCGCCGGGTTGATCGTGTACTTGGCGATGTAGCGTTTGGCGCGGAAGTTGTCGTTGCCTTCGCCATCCTGCGGCAGCGGGCCACGCTGTTTTTTCATCTTGTCGGCGGTCTGCCAGGTGCGCGTGATGACTTCGCCGACGCGGCCCATGGCCTGGCTGTCGGAGCTGATCATCGAGAACGCGCCGAGGTCGTGGAGGATGTCTTCGGCGGCAATCGTTTCGCGGCGGATACGGCTTTCGGCGAACGCCACGTCTTCGGCAATGCTCGGGTCGAGGTGGTGGCAGACCATCAGCATGTCGAGGTGTTCGTCGATGGTGTTGCGGGTAAACGGCCGGGTTGGATTGGTCGAACTCGGCAGCACGTTGGCGAAACCACAGGCCTTGATGATGTCCGGCGCGTGGCCGCCACCGGCACCTTCGGTGTGATAGGTGTGGATGGTGCGGCCCTTGAATGCACCGAGAGTGGTTTCGACGAAACCGGACTCGTTGAGGGTGTCGGTGTGGATCGCCACCTGCACATCGTACTGGTCGGCGACGCTCAGGCAGTTGTCGATGCTCGCCGGGGTGGTGCCCCAGTCTTCGTGCAACTTGAGGCCGATGGCGCCGGCCTTGACCTGTTCGATCAATGGCTCCGGCAGGCTGGCGTTGCCCTTGCCGGTGAGGCCGATGTTCATCGGGAACGCATCGGCGGCCTGGAGCATCCGCGCCAGATGCCACGGCCCCGAAGTGCAAGTGGTGGCGTTGGTACCGGTGGCCGGGCCGGTGCCGCCGCCGATCATGGTGGTGACGCCGCTCATCAGCGCTTCTTCGATCTGTTGCGGGCAGATGAAGTGGATGTGGGTGTCGATGCCGCCGGCGGTGAGGATCATGCCCTCACCGGCGATCACTTCGCTGCTGGCGCCGATGGCGATGGTCACGCCGGGCTGCACGTCCGGGTTGCCGGCCTTGCCGATGGCGGCGATGCGCCCGTCCTTGAGGCCGACGTCAGCCTTGACGATGCCCCAGTGGTCGATGATCAGCGCGTTGGTGATGACGGTGTCGACCACTTCAGCGGCCAGCAACTGGCTCTGGCCCTGACCGTCGCGGATCACTTTGCCGCCGCCAAATTTCACTTCTTCGCCGTAGGTGGTGAAGTCCTGTTCGACCTCGATCCACAGCTCGGTGTCGGCCAGGCGCACCTTGTCGCCGACGGTGGGGCCGAACATGTCGGCGTAGGCTTGACGCGAGATCTTCATGTGTTCGCCTTGGAATTCAATTGGTTTTGAGATCGTTCGCTGCGCTCACTTTCGCGAGCAGGCTCGCTCCCACAGGGGATCGGATTCCAGCTGGAGGAACTCGGTTTAATGTGGGAGCGAGCCTGCTCGCGATGGAGGCGCCGCAAAATTCAGAGGTCACCCATGACCCGTCCGGCAAACCCGAACACCCGCCGGTGACCGGCGTAATCCACCAGTTCCACCTCGCGGCTCTGGCCCGGTTCGAAGCGCACGGCGGTGCCTGCCGGGATGTTCAGGCGCATGCCGCGACTGGCGGCGCGGTCGAAGGTCAGGGCGTCGTTGGTTTCGAAGAAATGGTAGTGCGAGCCGACCTGAATCGGCCGGTCGCCGCTGTTCGCTACCTTCAGGCTGACGGTGCGGCGACCGACGTTGAGTTCGATGTCGCCGGGCTGGATCTGGTATTCGCCGGGAATCATCAGTTCGCTCCTTGCAGGACTTTGTAATAGAGGGCCGTCGGGCGATAGGTGCCACTCGGGTCGCAGGCGTAGTCGGGGATTTCCCCGGCGCGGGTGTAACCCAGGGCCTTGTAGAAATCTTCGGCAGGGGAGCCGGCCTCGGTGTCGAGGTAGAGCATGCCGCGCTTGTACTGGCGGGCCGTCAGCTCCAGCGCTTCCATCAATTGCTGACCGAGGCCGCGCCGCCGGGCGTGTTCGCGCACCAGCAGTTTCTGCACCTCGGCACGGTTCAGGCCGTTGGCTTTCTGGCACAGGCTCAACTGGACGCTGGCCTGCACCTGCTCGTCCTTGACCACCACCCACAGCAAGACGCTGCCCTTGTTCAGGTTGTCCTGCACTTCGTCGAAATAGGCACGGGCCTGCGCGGCATCGAGGTCGGCCATGAAGCCGACGCTGGCGCCATACCCCACGGCGTCGAGCAGCAGGTCGATCAGGCCCTGACGATAGTGCGCAAAACTTTCAGCATTGACGCGTCGCAGTTGGGCGGGGTTCATCGGTGTCACTCCTTGTTGGCGGGCGGTGGCTCCGCGCCAGGATTGAGGGTCAGTTGCATGAAGGTCAGGTCGAGCCAGCGGCCGAACTTGGTGCCGACTTGCGGCATCTGCCCGGTGGTGATGAAACCGGCACGCTCGTGCAGGCGGATCGACGCCGCGTTGCCGCTTTCGATGGCGGCGACCATGACGTGCTTGCCACAGGTTTTCGCGCGTTCGATCAGCGCGGTCATCAGTTGCGGGCCGAGGCCGTTGCCGCGCTGGTCGCTGCGCACGTAGACCGAGTGCTCGACGGTGTGGCGGAAACCGTCGAACGGTCGCCAGTCACCGAACGAAGCGTAGCCGAAGGTGGTGTTGTCGGCGTCGACGATCACCAGGATCGGATACCCCTGGGCCTGGCGCGCGCTGAACCACGCCTGACGGTTGCCGAGGTCGACGGCGGATTCATTCCAGATCGCCGTGGTGTTGAGCACGGCGTCGTTGTAAATGTCGCGGATCGCCGGCAGGTCGGCGTGCAGTGCATCGCGGATGGTGTAAGTCATGGCGCGGCCTCAGACGATCGGTTGGTGGACGGTGACCAGTTTGGTGCCGTCGGGAAACGTCGCTTCGACCTGGATCTCCGGGATCATTTCCGGGATGCCTTCCATCACCTGATCGCGGGTCAGCAGGGTGGTGCCGTAGTGCATCAGCTCGGCCACGGTCTGGCCGTCACGTGCACCTTCGAGCAGCGCCGCCGAGATGTAGGCCATGGCTTCCGGGTAGTTGAGCTTCACGCCACGGGCCAGTCGCCGTTCGGCCACGAGGCCGGCGGTGAAGATCAGCAGCTTGTCTTTTTCGCGTGGGGTCAGGTCCATCGTTTTAAATCCATTTGGGCAGTTTGTGTGGTTCTTGTGGTGAGGGGGTGTCAGTTGGAACCGCCCCTCACCCTAGCCCTCTCCCGGGGGGAGAGGGGACAGATCGCTGTCGTTTGCAATGGCCAGTTCAGTCAGCAACATTTTTGAGTTAAAAAATTTCTTTTCAGGGCACCTCGGTCAGGCTCCCTCTCCCTCCGGGAGAGGGCGGGGGGTGAGGGCTGGTTTTCAGGTGTTCCATATTCTTGGCGGTACTGCCTCGCGTCCCATCAATTTCGGCCGCAACAATCGCCACAACTCAATAAGCCACGCCCGCGCCAGCAACGCTTCACTGGCCAGGCAACGGGCGACCAAAAGACCGGGCAATTGCGTCAGATCCCCGCGCACTTCGTGCTCCAGCGAGCGGCAGCGCTCCAGCAATTCAGCGTCGACTTCACCGGTGACCAGCAACGTCGCAAACACCGGATTGCCATCCAGCCCGATCGGCGAATCCAGCAAGCCGTCATCACCGACGATGCGCTGACGCTCATGCCACAACAACCGGCCATCACGGCGAATATCCAGATGCGCCTGGAAATGCCCGAGGTCGAAACGCTCGCCGCTGGCCGGACGACCGAGCGCCACCACGTCCCAGTAGAACAGCCGCGCATCGCCTTCAAGGTCGATCGCGGTCGTGAGTTCAGCCTGGGCGGCGCTGTAGACGATGGTTTCCTGGGGCAGCCATTCCAGTGTCGCGCCATCAGCGACATGCAGGTTCAGCGACTGATAAGCGGGCCCCGCCGCGCGATACCACTTGGCCGCGCCGGGGCTGGTGATCTGTGCCCAGGCGCCCTGTTCGACGCGGGCGCTGATGTCGAGCCGGTCACCGCCGGCAATCCCGCCCGGCGGGTGGACGATAATGTGCTGGCAGACCTCGGGCCCTTCGGCGTACAGGTGCTTTTGCACCCGCAGCGGGCCGAGGTGCCGGCGTCGGGTCGGTCGTGTGCAATCGCCGAAGCGGGCGTAGGCCAGCTCAAGCTCGGCGTGCCAGCTCGGGGTAAACAGGGCAGTCGCAACAGGTAAGTTCATGTTTTCTGATTATCGTTAGGACGCTACAGATTAGACCGTAACCTTAAATAGTCACCAGCCCGCGCACACCTTCGGCTTCCATATTTTCTCCACGGCCCTGCTGCACGATCTCGCCCCGGGACATCACCAGGTACTGATCGGCCAGCTCGGCGGCGAAATCGTAGAACTGCTCCACCAGCAGAATCGCCATGTCACCACGGGCGGCGAGCTTCTTGATCACTGCGCCGATTTCCTTGATCACCGACGGCTGGATGCCTTCGGTGGGCTCGTCGAGGATCAGCAGTCGTGGACGGCTGGCCAGTGCGCGGCCGATGGCGAGTTGTTGCTGCTGACCGCCGGACAAGTCACCACCGCGCCGCTGTTTCATTTGCAGCAGCACCGGAAACAGCTCGTAGATGAACGCCGGAACCTCTTTGGCCTGGCTGCCGGGAAAACGCGACAGGCCCATCAGCAGGTTCTCTTCCACGGTCAGCCGGCCGAAAATCTCCCGGCCCTGCGGCACGTAGGCGATCCCGGCGTGTACCCGTTGATGCGGCTTGAACGTGGTGATCGGTTGGCCTTCCCAGTTCACCGCGCCTTCCTTGGCCGGCAACAGGCCCATCAGGCATTTGAGCAGCGTGGTCTTGCCCACGCCGTTACGGCCGAGCAGGCAGGTCACTTCGCCGACCTTCACGTCAAAGCTCAGGCCACGCAGGATGTGGCTTCCGCCGTAATACTGGTGCAGCTTGTCGACTTGCAGCATTTCCAGATCTCCTCAAATCCCCGCATTGGAAAGGTGTTTGCAGTTTCAGCGGCCGAGGTAAACCTCGATCACGCGCTCGTTGTCCTGCACCTGTTCCAGCGACCCCTCGGCCAGCACGCTACCCTGATGCAACACGGTGACGTGGTCGGCAATCGAGCCGACGAAGCCCATGTCGTGTTCCACCACCATCAGCGAATGTTTGCCGGCGAGCGACTTGAACAGCTCGGCGGTGAACTCGGTTTCGGCGTCGGTCATGCCCGCCACCGGTTCATCGAGCAACAGCAATTGCGGGTCCTGCATCAGCAACATGCCGATTTCCAGAAACTGTTTCTGCCCGTGGGACAGCAACCCCGCCGGGCGATTGACCGAGGTGGTCAGGCGAATGGTGTCGAGCACTTCGCTGATCCGGTCTTTCTGCTCGCCGCTCAACCGCGCCCGCAGACTGGCCCACACCGACTTGTCGGTTTTCTGCGCCAGCTCCAGGTTCTCGAACACGCTCAACGCTTCGAACACCGTCGGTTTCTGGAACTTGCGACCGATGCCGGCCTGGGCGATCTGCACTTCGCTCATCTGCGTCAGGTCGAGGGTTTCGCCGAACCACGCCTTGCCATGGCTCGGGCGGGTCTTGCCGGTGATCACGTCCATCAGCGTGGTCTTGCCCGCGCCGTTGGGACCGATGATGCAGCGCAGTTCGCCGACGCCGATGTACAGATTCAGATTGTTCAGCGCCCGGAAGCCGTCGAAGCTGACGCTGATGTCTTCCAGGGTCAGGATCGTGCCGTGACGGGTGTCGAGGCCCGGACCGACGCGTTGCCCGAGGCCGATCGAGTCGCGACTGGTGCCTTCGTCCTTGTTGGGCTCCACCGGGAAAAAGGCCGGTTCCAGCATGAATTCAGCGCTCGCCGTGACTCTCATGATTCACCTCGTTTCTTCAGCAGACCGATCACGCCTTTGGGCAGGTACAACGTCACGACGATGAACAGCGCGCCGAGGAAGAACAGCCAGTATTCGGGGAAGGCCACGGTGAACCAGCTCTTCATGCCGTTGACCACACCGGCGCCGAGCAGCGGGCCGATCAGGGTGCCGCGCCCGCCGAGGGCCACCCACACGGCGGCTTCGATCGAGTTGGTCGGCGACATTTCGCTGGGGTTGATGATCCCCACCTGCGGCACGTACAGCGCACCGGCCAGACCACACAACACCGCGCTCAACACCCAGACGAACAGCTTGAAGCCGCGCGGATCGTAGCCGCAGAACATCAAACGGTTTTCCGCATCGCGCAACGCCGTCAGCACCCGGCCGAACTTGCTGCGGGCCAGGCGCCAGCCGATGAACAGGCTCGCCACCAGCAACAGCACCGTCGCCAGAAACAGCACCGCACGAGTGCCGGGTTCGGTGATGCCGAAACCGAGGATCGTGCGGAAATTGGTGAAACCGTTGTTGCCGCCGAAACCGGTCTCGTTGCGGAAAAACAGCAGCATGCCGGCGAAGGTCAGGGCCTGGGTCATGATCGAGAAATACACGCCCTTGATCCGTGAACGGAACGCGAAGAAACCGAACACCAGCGCCAGCAACCCCGGCGCCAACACCACCAGGCACATCGCCCAGAGGAAGCTGCCGGTGCCGCTCCAGTACCACGGCAACTCGGTCCACGACAGGAAGGTCATGAACGCCGGCAGACCATCACCGGCGGCCTGACGCATCAGGTACATGCCCATCGCATAACCGCCGAGGGCGAAGAAGAGGCCGTGGCCCAACGACAGGAGACCTGCGTACCCCCAGACCAGATCCAGCGCCAGGGCGACGATGGCGTAGCAGAGAATCTTGCCGACCAGCGTCAGGGTGTAAGCGGAAACGTGCAGCGCATTGTCCGCCGGCAACAGCGACAGCAGCGGCAGGGCGATCAGCAAGGCGAGAACCACCGCGCCGACAGCGAGGGTGACTTTCGGGCCGGCCTTTTGTGTGGCCGTGACTAGTAGAGGCTGGTTCATCAGTCGATCACCCGTCCTTTCAGTGCGAAGAGGCCTTGCGGACGTTTCTGGATGAACAGAATGATCAGCGCGAGGATCAGGATCTTGCCGAGCACCGCACCGATCTGCGGTTCGAGAATCTTGTTGGCGATGCCCAGGCCGAACGCGGCGAACACGCTGCCGGCCAGTTGGCCGACACCGCCGAGCACCACCACCAGGAACGAGTCGATGATGTAGCTCTGACCCAGGTCCGGGCCGACGTTGCCGATCTGACTCAGGGCCACGCCGCCGAGCCCGGCGATGCCCGAACCGAGGCCAAAGGCGAGCATGTCGACGCGTCCGGTCGGCACGCCGCAGCAGGCTGCCATGTTGCGGTTCTGGGTAACGGCGCGCACGTTCAGACCGAGGCGGGTCTTGTTCAACAGCAGCCAGGTCAGCGCCACCACGAACAACGCAAAAGCGATGATCACGATGCGGTTGTACGGCAGCACCAGATTCGGCAACACCTGAATCCCGCCGGACAGCCACGCGGGGTTCGCCACTTCAACGTTCTGCGCACCGAACACCAGACGCACCAACTGGATCAGCATCAGGCTGATGCCCCAGGTGGCGAGCAGGGTTTCCAGTGGCCGGCCGTAGAGGTGACGAATCACCGTGCGCTCCAGGGCCATGCCGATGGCGGCCGTGACGAAGAACGCCACCGGCAGCGCGATCAGCGGATAGAACTCGATGGCCTGCGGGGCGTAGCGCTGGAACATCAACTGCACGACGTAGGTCGAGTAGGCGCCGAGCATCAACATTTCGCCGTGGGCCATGTTGATCACGCCGAGCAGGCCGAAAGTGATCGCCAGCCCCAGGGCTGCGAGCAACAGAATCGAACCGAGGGACATGCCGCTGAACGCCTGACCGAGCAGTTCGCCAACCAGCAATTTGCGTTTGACCTGGGCGAGGCTGGTTTCAGCAGCGGTGCGCACGTTGGCGTCGGCTTCGATGCCGGGTTCGAGCAGGCCTTCAAGTCGGGTGCGAGCCAATGGGTCGCCGGTTTCACCGAGCAGACGCACGGCCGCGAGGCGCACCGCCGGGTCAGTGTCGACCAGTTGCAGGTTGGCCAGCGCCAGGCTCAGGGCGGCGTGGACGTTTTCATCTTGTTCGCCAGCCAGTTGCTGGTCGAGGAATTTCAGCTGCGCCGGTTTGGCGCTTTTCTGCAATTGCTGCGCGGCGCTCAGACGGGTTTTGGCGTCGGCGGCGAGCAATTGGTGGCTGGCCAGTGCGGTGTCGATCAGACCCCGCAGGCGGTTGTTCAGGCGCAGGGTTTTGGGTTGGCCGTCGACGGTCAGTTCGCCTTGTTGCAGGGCGTTGATCAGTTCGACACGCGCCGGATCGGGCTGCGCGGCCCAGGCTTCCAGCAGTTTGGCCTGTTGCGTCGGGTTGGCGGCGACGAAGTCTTCGGCGTCGCTGGCGTGGGCGGCCATCGGTAGCAAAAGTGCGATGGCGCAGATAAAGCGGTAGATGGCAGTTGGCATTGGTGGTGTCCTGTTCAACCGCCCCCTCACCCTAACCCTCTCCCGGAGGGAGAGGGGACTGACCGAGGTGCTTGAGCGATGTGCTGCAACTTGCAGATTCGAGTCGATCTCAGGCTTTGAAAGGCTTGAAGATCGGCTCCCTTTCCCCCTCTCCCTGAGGGAGAGGGTTGGGGTGAGGGGGAAGTGTCAGGTCCACCTCAGTTTCGGAACCCGCCTCAGTTGCTCTTCACCGCATAATCCGGCTTCTTGTCGTTGCCCTGAATGAACGGGCTCCAAGGCTGTGCCCGAATCGGCCCCTCGGTCTGCCACACCACGTTGAACTGACCGTCGGCCTGGATCTCGCCGATCATCACCGGTTTGTGCAGGTGGTGGTTGGTCTTGTCCATGGTCAGGGTGTAGCCGGACGGCGCGGCGAAGGTCTGGCCGCCGAGGGCTTCGCGGACCTTGTCGACGTCGGTGGATTTGGCTTTCTCCGCCGCCTGCGCCCACATGTGGATACCGACGTAGGTGGCTTCCATCGGGTCGTTGGTCACCGCTTTGTCGGCGCCCGGCAGGTTGTGTTTCTTCGCGTAGGCTTTCCAGTCGGCGACGAATTTCTTGTTCACCGGGTTCTCCACCGACTCGAAGTAGTTCCACGCTGCGAGGTTGCCCACCAGCGGCTTGGTGTCGATGCCGCGCAATTCTTCTTCACCCACCGAGAACGCCACCACCGGTACGTCGGTCGCCTTCAGGCCCTGGTTGGCCAGCTCTTTGTAGAACGGCACGTTGGAGTCGCCATTCACGGTGGAGATCACAGCGGTCTTGCCGCCGGCCGAGAATTTTTTGATGTTGGCGACGATGGTTTGATAGTCGCTGTGGCCGAACGGGGTGTAGACCTCTTCGATGTCTTTATCCGCGACGCCTTTGGAATGGAGGAACGAACGCAGGATCTTGTTGGTGGTGCGCGGGTAGACGTAGTCGGTGCCGAGCAGGAAGTAGCGCTTGGCGCCGCCACCTTCTTCGCTCATCAGGTATTCAACCGCCGGGATCGCTTGCTGGTTCGGCGCGGCGCCGGTGTAGAACACGTTCGGCGACATCTCTTCGCCTTCATATTGCACCGGGTAGAACAGCAGGCCGTTGAGTTCTTCGAACACCGGCAGCACCGATTTGCGCGACACCGAAGTCCAGCAGCCGAACACCACCGCGACCTTGTCCTGGGTCAGCAACTGCCGGCCCTTCTCTGCGAACAGCGGCCAGTTCGACGCCGGGTCGACCACCACCGGTTCAAGCATCTTGCCGTTCACGCCGCCCTTGGCGTTGATCTCGTCGATGGTCATCAACGCCATGTCCTTGAGCGATGTTTCGGAGATCGCCATGGTGCCGGACAACGAATGCAGAATCCCGACCTTGATGGTCTCGGCGGCCTGTACCGTCCAGGTCATGCCCATCGCGGCAATCGATGCCGTGAGTGTGAAAGCCTTGATCAAACTGCGACGCTTCATTGTGCGATCTCCATGAACGTTAAAGTTTTTTATGGTTGGCAGATGCGAACGACTGAAGGGTGTTTTGCAAGGGCTGTGCCCGGTCGTGTTTGAGCAGGGAAATGTCGGTTTAGAGCGGTTGCGCGCAAAGTCCGCGCACCATCGGAGGACGTGTTGCATGCAAAGGTGCAGCGGGGTGCGCCAGAATGGGGCGCGCCCCGAGGAGTCAGCGACGGCGCATCAGGCCGATGAAGAACAGCCCGCCGAGGGCCGCGGTGGCGACGCCGATGGGCAGGTCTTCGGGAGCAATCAGCGTGCGTGCGGCGACGTCGACCCAGACGAGGAATACGCTGCCGAGCAACACGCACACCGGCAGCAGACGCCGGTGCTCTGCACCGATCAAACGCCGGGCAATGTGCGGCACCATCAGCCCGACAAAGCCGATGGAACCACTGATCGACACCAGTACCCCGGTCATCAACGAAGCAATCACGAACACCCGCAGACGCACCGCCCGGGCATTCAGGCCGAGGGTGACGGCGGTCTGTTCGCCGGCCATCAAGGCGTTCAGCGGACGGGCCATGCCGATCAGCAGAATCAGTCCGAGCAACACGCTGAGCGCCGGCACCGCCAACAATTCCCAGCGCGCCAGACCGAGTCCGCCGAGCATCCAGAACATCACCGCTGAACTTGCCCGGTGATCGCCCATGAACAGCAGCAGGTTGGCGATCGCCATCATCACGAACGACACGGCCACGCCGCACAGCAGCAGACGATCACTGTCCAGCCGCCCCTGACGGTTGGCGATGCCCAGCACCAGAAACATGCTCAACAATGCGCCGATGAATGCGGCGATCGGCAAGGTCAGCAGGCCGACGATTTCACCGACGTGCAGCACCACGATCACTGCACCGAGGGTGGCACCGGAGGTGACGCCGAGCAAGTGCGGATCGGCCAGCGGATTGCGCGTCACCGCTTGCAGCACCGCGCCGATCAACGCCAGCCCTGCACCCACCAATGCACCGAGCAACATGCGCGGCACGCGGATCAGCCAGACGATGAGCTCCTGGCCGGCGCTCCAGTCCGGCACGCCGAGGCCGAACAGTTTGTGCTGCAGAATCCGCCACACCACGTCCACCGGCACCCGCGCCGGGCCGAAGCCCAGCGACACCACGCACGACACCAGCAGCACGGCACCGAGGGCGATCAGCAGCAGCGCATAGCGACGATCGATCATTCGCCGTGGAACCCTTTGGCCAGGGTTTCAACTGCGAGCACGTTGTCGATCCCCGGCGTGGCCTGCACGTAAGGGATGACGATGAAACGCTGGTTCTTGATCGCGTCCACCGATTGCAGTGCCTTGTTCTTCAGCAGGAATTCGATCTTCTGCTCGGCGGTGATTTCGCTGTAGTCGACGATCACGATCACCTGCGGATTGCGCTCGACCACGGTTTCCCAGTTGACCCGGGTCCAGCTCGCTTCTACGTCATCGAGCACGTTGCGCCCGCCGGCGGCGTCGATCAGCGCCTGCGGCATGCCGAGGCGGCCGGAGGTCATGGCGCGGTCTTCGCCGCTGTCGTACAGGAACACCCGTGGTTTTTCAGCGGGCAGGTTTTTGCGGATTTCCGCGACCTGACTTTGCATGTCGGCGATCAGCGCGTTGGCGCGGTCCTGCACGTCGAAAATCTTTCCGAGGTTGCGCAGATCGTTGTAAGTGTCGTCCAGCGTGGCGGCCGGGCGCTTCATCACGAAGGCGCAGGATTCGGTCAGTTCATAGACGTTGATGCCCAGCGGTTGCAGGGTCTGCGGCGTGAGATCACCGCCGACGCGCATGCCGTAATCCCAGCCGGCGAAGAAGAAATCGACGTTGGCGTTGAGCAGGGTTTCCACCGACGGGTACTTGGCTGCCAGTTCCGGCAGACCGTCGAGCAGGCTCTGCATTTCAGGCGTTACCGATTTCCAGCCACTGACGCCGCTGTAACCGGCCATCTTCGACTTGAGGCCGAGGGCGAGCATCATCTGGGTCATATTGATGTCGTGACTGACCGCGTGTTTCGGCGCTTGCTCGAAGGTCACTTCGCGGTTGCAGCTCTGGATCGTCAGCGGGTACTTCGTGGCCTCGGCAAAGGCTTGAGTGGTGCCCAGCAACAGAGCGAGGCAAAGCAGGGAGCGCGCAGTCATGGTCGGGTTATCCAGGTGATTCGCGGGTAGCCGTGGAGGGGGTGGGAATCGATCAGTGCTTCGACGCCGAACACGTCGCGCAGCAGTTCGACGGTCAGGACTTGTTGCGGGGTGCCGCTGGCGACGATGCGACCGTGGTTGATCACATACAAACGGTCGCAGAACGCGGCGGCCAGGTTCAGGTCGTGGATGCTCGCCAACGTGCCGATCTGCAAACGCTTGACCAGTTGCAGCAGTTCCAGCTGATAGCGCGGGTCGAGGTGGTTGGTCGGCTCGTCGAGGATCAGCAGTTGCGGTTGCTGGGTCAGGGCGCGGGCCAGAATCACACGCTGTTTTTCACCACCGGAAAGGGTGGCGAACGCGTGGTCTTCGAAGCCGTCGAGGCCCACGGATTTGAGGGCCTGGGTGGCGAGCTGGCGGTCTTCCAGTGTGTCGCCATCGAACAGACCCTTGTGCGGCGTGCGGCCCATGGCGACCACTTCTTCGACCGTCAGGCCGAAGGCGTCGGGGAATTCCTGCAGCACCACGGCGATGCGTTGCGCACACCAGCGTGAAGATTGTTTCCAGACGTTGTGGTGGTCGAGTTTGACCTCACCGCGTTCCGGCTGGCTGAAGCGGTAGGCGCAGCGCAACAGGCTGGTCTTGCCGCTGCCATTGGGCCCGATCAGCCCGACGAACTCACCGGCGGCCACTTGCAGCGAGGCGTCACGCAGCTGGAACTGGTGATGGCAGTGGCCGTGGCCCAGGGGTGTCCAGGCGAGATCGGTGAGGGACAGTGAGGTCATTTCGTTCCTGTTCTAGAAGGTGTAGTCAGCCGTGACAAAGAACGAACGAGGCTCACCCAGAATCCACTGCTGCCCCTCATTGTATTGGCTTTGTGCATACGTCCGGTCAAACAGATTGTTCACCTGCAACCCCAGCGTGGTGTTGCGCAGGGCTTTCCACGACAGCGTCGCATCGACCACGGTGTAACTCGGCAGCTCGTTGCGATTGGCCATGTCGGCATAACGCGCATCGACATAACGCACACCGGCGCCGGCTTTCAGATCATCGGTCAGCGCCTTGCTCAGCCACAGATTGGCAGTGCGCCGTGGCACGTCCACCGGGCGATTGCCATTACGCGACACCGGCACGCCGCCGATCACTTCTTCGAAATCGTCGTACTTGGCCTTCACGATTGCGGCGTTGGCCTGCAGTTGCCAGGCGTTCGGCAGTTGCAGATCGAGGCTGGCCTCCAGGCCGTTCGACGATTGCTGGCCGACCTGTTGCTTGAGCGTCGGGTTGCCCGGGTCGTCAGTCAGCAGCTTCTTCTTCACGATGCGATATGCCGCCAACGTGAACTCGCCGCGCTGATCCCAGAACAGCTGCTTCAGGCCGATCTCGGTTTGCCGCGCGGTGGACAGGTCGTATTGCTGCTGACTCGGGCTCAGGGAAATCAGGCCGCCGACGCCGTCGGTGCTGGTGGCGACCTGGCCGTAGAACGAGGTGTCCTGCGTCAGCGCGAACACCAGCCCGGCCTTCCAGTTGTTGCCGGTCAGGGTCTTGTCGCTCTGGCTGCCGTCGACCAGGTTGTTGCGATCCACGTGCACGTAGTCGCGGCGCACACCGGTCACCAGCGACCAGCGCTCGCTCAGTTGCGTGCGGTTTTCGGCGAACACCGACATCTGTCTGGTGGTGCTGTCGAACTGATCGCGATAGGGGTCGGCGCTCTCGAAATAGCCAATCTGCGGGTGATACCGATCCAGCGGCTTGCCGCTCGGCAATACATCGTTGAACGGCGAATTGCTGTCGAGCTGAAAGCGGATGCGGTTGTAATCGACGCCGGTCACGGTCTGGCTGTCGAGACCAAACAGCGAATGCTTGAAGGTGAAGGTCTGGCGGTCGCCGACCTGCTCCTGTTTGTGGCCGATGCCAAAGTAGCCGCTGCGGCTGAGCTGCTGACTGTCAGCGTCGAAGTTGTAGTTTTCGGCGTTCTGCCAACGGCGCTGGGCTTTCAGGTAGTACAGCTCGTTGCTGGCGCTGACCGCGTCGTTGATCTGCCAATCGGTGGTCAGGCGCGTCCATTGATCGTTGTAGTGCTGCTTGTCGTCGCGCACGTTGTAGTTCTTGTTGCGCAGGCTGTCTTTCAACTGGCCGTTGATCAGCGGTGTGCCGAAGTCGTTCTGCGGGCGCTGATCGCCGTAATCGTGGGCAAGGGTGAAGATCAGGTCGTCAGTGGCCTGCCAGCGCAGGGCGGCGCTGATGAAGTCGCTGGACGAGTCGCCGCGATCAACCCAGCCGTTGCTGCGCAGGCGATTGAGGTTGAGGCGATAGCTCAGGGTATCGGTCAGCGAGCCGCCGCTGTCGAACGACTGTTGCTGGCTGTCGAACGAGCCGTAGCCGACCCGCACATGGTTTTCGATTTCGCCTGCGAACGGCTTCTTCGGGATCATGTTGACCACCGCGCCGGTCGCGCCTTCGCCGTACAGCACCGAGGCCGGGCCGCGCAGCACGTCGACGCGCTCCACCGACCAGGTGTCGACCGGGAAGGTCACGGTGCCCATGCCGGTGTACATGCGGTTGCCGTCATACAACTGCATCACGGAACTCTGTCCGGTAAAACCCCGGGCCTGCAACGAAGTGCCGCCATCGCCCGGCGTGCCGGTGCGGCTGATGCCGGTGCTGCGCGACACCGCGTCCTGCACGCTGCGGTCGCCACGGGTGCGGACTTGTTCGCCGCTCAGGCTTTCGACACTGGCTGGGGTTTCCATCGCGCTGAGGTTCAGGCGCGAGCCGGCACTGGTCGGCGTGGTCAGGCTGACAGTCTGGTCGTCATTGGCCAGGGCGGTGATGGTGCCGGTGGGCAGCGTCAGCGGGGCGTTGTCGGCGTGGGCGCTGTTGTTCAAGGCGAACAGACAGAGGCTGGACAAGAGGTACTTGTTCATCGGGGCGGTGAATCACTTCTTCAAAAGAAAAGCCCGCAGGCTCATGACAGTGCATGGCTGCGGGCAGAGCAGCAAATTTGCGTTATACAGTAACACTAAAAATTGCCGGAGTTTAAGCCCCGGCAGTTTAAAGGTCTGTCTGGCTCGCGCATCTCGCCTGTTTCATGATGAAGTTGAGGCAGATTCAGTTTGTCGGCCCAGGCGCGACAGCAGCAGCCGATCCAGCAACCACACCACCACCAGCGAAGCCCCCACCAGCGGAAACACCACCGCCAGCACCAGCATGATCGCCACGCCGGTTTTCCACTTCGGCAGATCGTGGCGCAGCGGCGGCACGCCGAATTTGCCCTGGGGCCGACGCTTCCACCAGATCACCACGCCGCTGACGGCGCTGAGCAGGATCATCAGGCAGATCAGCAACACGATGATCTGGTTGAAGGTGCCGAACATCTTGCCTTCGTGGAGCATCACGCCGATCTCGGTGGCCCGGGCAACCGCGCCGTACTGCTCGAAACGCACGTCGGCCAACACCTTGCCGGTGTACTGATCGACGTGCAGGGTCGCGTCGTTGCGCGGGTCGTCGGCGAACACCGCAATGGTGAACACACCGGTGGAAGTAGTCGGCAGGGTGATGCTGTAGCCCGGCTCGACCTTGCGCTCGATGGCGATGTTCTGCACATCCTGCAGGCGGATGCTCGGCGCGGCGGGGCCGTGTTGCATGCCGCCGTGGGCCATGTGTTCGGCGTGGTCACCGGACATCGGCATTGGCGTGTTTTCCATCGCCCACGGCACGGTCTGGCGCGCGGCGTTGTTCAGGCTGCCGGCCTCGACGTCGGAGGTCGGCACGTTGTTCCACATCGCCGCCGGGAACACGTTCCACACCTGGGCGTACTGCTTGCCCCAGAAGCCGGTCCAGGTCATGCCGCTGAGCAGCATCACCAGCAGCAGTGCCGCGCCCCAGAACCCGGTGACCGCGTGAAGGTCACGCCACAGCACGCGACCGCGACTGTTCAGGCGTGGCCACAGAATCCCCGCTGCCTGACCTCGCGGCCACCACAGGAAAACCCCGGACACCACCAGCACCACGCCCCACCCGGCGGCCAGTTCGATCAGCCGGTCACCGACGGTGCCGATCATCAGTTCGCCGTGGATCGCCCGGGCGAGCGCCTGCAGGTTCTGCTTGGCATCCTGCTCGCCGAGGATGTCGCCGTGGTACGGATCAACGAACACGTTCAGCTCATGGCCGGCATTCTTCACCACGAATTGCGCACTGCGCTCGGCGTTCGCCGGTGGCAGGTACTGGGTGACCTGGCCTTGTGGATAAGCGCTTCTGACCTTTTGCAGCAGGTCGTCGGCCGGCACGGTGTGATGTCCGGCGGGGACGTTCAGCAGGCTGCTGTACATCAGTGAATCGAGCTGCGGCTTGAACAGGTAAATGATGCCGGTCAGGGCCAGCATCACCATGAATGGCGCGACGAACAGTCCGGCATAAAAATGCCAACGCCAGGCCAGGTTGTAGAAATTCGGTTTGGGCTGTGTCATCACGAGTGCTCCGCTTGGCTTGGATCTTCTAGTTGTCTGTTGTCACTCGCTCCCTCAAGAGGAGCGAGTGCCCTTGAGGGTTAGAAACTCATGTCCACCTTGGTCCAGAGCGTGCGCCCCGGCTCGTTGATGGCTTGCGGGTCGTTGGCCGGATAGCCGAACCCGGCGTTGCCTGCCAGGTTGAGGTGTTCGGCGTAAGCCTTGCCGAACAGGTTGTCGACGCCGGTACTGACCTTCCAGTTCTTGTTGATCCGGTAGGCACCGTTGAGCGAGAACACGCCGAAGCCCGAACTCTTGTCGTAATCCTTGCCGACCACGTTGCCCTTGTTCTGGTCGATCCGGTTTTGCGCGGCAACCACCCTCCACAGTGCGCCGGCGCTCCAGTTGTCTTCGCTGTAGGTGAGGCCGAAACGTGCATCCAGCGGCGGCATCTGCGGCAGGGCCTTGCCGTCGCTGCTGTTCTTGCCCCAGGCGTAGGCCAGGGTCGCATCGGCTTTCCAGTTGTCGGTGAGTTTGTAGGCGGCGCCGAGTTCACCGCCCATGATCCGCGCGTCAATGTTCTCGGCGCGGGAGGTGCTCATGCCCATCATCGTCGGGGTGTAGTCGAACAGGATGTAGTCGCGCACCACGCCGATGTAGCCTGAGGCCCAGGCTTCGAGATCGGCGTCCTTGTAGTTCACGCCGAAGTCCAGCTGAGTGGTCTTTTCCGGTTTGATCGAATCGAACGCATTGACCGAACCCGCCGGGCCGGACTTGGGCGAAAACAGTTCCCAGTAATCGGGGAATCGTTGTGCGTGGCCGAGGCCGGCGTAGAGCGTGGTCGGGCTGTCGGCGAGGTCATGCTCGTAACGGATGAAGCCACTGGGCAGGGTGTCGGCTCGGGTATCGCCGGCAGTCGGATTCGGGCGAGACATCATTCCCGAGCCGGTGGTCTGGCGGTAATCCTTGGCCGAGGCTCGGTCGACCCGGGCGCCGGTAATCAGCCGGTCGCGGTCGGCGGCGTACCAGGTCATCTCGCTGAACACCCCGTAGTTATGGAAGTCGGCGTCCTTGGTGTACGGCTGATCCTTGTAGGTATCGATGCCCATGCCGCTGCGCTGACGGTGTTCGTTGGTCTGCGCATCGAGCCCGGTGATCAGCTGGATGTCGGCCCAGCGCCAGGTGGCCTTGATCCGTGCGCCGAGGGTGCGACGGTCGACGTTGGACGCCATGGGACCTGCCATCATCCCGGTGCCGGACGGCGTGCGCAGGGTGTAGTTGTCCATCACGTGGTCGGCGTAGTTGTAGTAGACCTGGGCTTCGAGCTTCTCCAGTACATCGGTGATGTTGGATTTCTCGAAGCGCAGACCGAGGCTTTCGCGCAGGAACTGTGAGCCGTCCATGCCGCGTCCGGCGTAGCGCGCTTCGCCGTCGCCCTTGCCGGCGGTGAGTTCGATCAGGGTGTCGGCATCGGGAGTCCAACCCAGCGCCACGTCGCCGTTCCACTTGTCATAACGCGAGGCAACGATGTCGTTGTTGCCGTCGCGGTAGTCGTCGGACTGCGCGGTGTTGCCGATCACCCGCACATAGCCCAGCGATCCGCCGGCCGCCGCATCGACGACTTTGTCGAAGCGGCCGTGGGAGCCCGCCAGCACGCTGGCATTCACGCGGGTACCGAGTTCGCCGAAGCTTTCCGGCTCGCGGTCGAACAGGATCGTGCCGGCCGAGGCGCCCGGTCCGTAGAGCACGGTTTGCGGGCCTTTGATCACGGTGAGTTTGTCGTAGGTCTCGGGCGATATGTACGAGGTCGGCGCGTCCATCCGGCCGGGGCAGGCACCGAGCATCATGCTGCCGTTGGTGAGAATGTTAAGACGCGAACCGAACATCCCGCGCAGCACCGGATCACCGTTGGTGCCGCCGTTGCGCACCAGGGCGAAGCCGGGAATGGTCTTCAGGTAGTCGCCACCGTCGCTGGCCGGCACCGGTTGGCGCGGATCTTTCGGATTGGTGACGATGGTCAGCGGCGAGCTCGGGGCGATGGCGGTGATCACCGTCGGGCTCAGTTCGTCAGCATGGCCGGTGTGTTCATCGGCGTGAACCAGCGGGGAAAGCAGGACGCCGCAAAGGACGGCGGTAGCGTGCCTGAAACGAACGCGGGATTCGTTCAGGGCAAAGGACGCCGGGGCACAACCCGGGCGTGGGACAGCAGAAAACCTGGACATGACAATTTCCATCAAACAGTCGTAAACGACACGGCCGGCAGCCTGAAGCTGTCTTCTCAACCGTGTGCAATCAGAGGTAGGTGTTTACGCTGCGACGGGCGGGGCGCGGGTGCGGGCGCCGGGGAAGAAGGTCTGCCGGGCATGGCCCAGACGCGGGGAGGGTGGGGTGAAGGTGTTGACGAGTGGAATGCTGAAAGTGGCAAAGCTGCCGCCGCTGGTCAGCGCCGGGCAATTGAACAGCAGGCTGCAATAGCCGCACTTTTCCCACAGCACGTGGTGCGAGGATTGCGGCGGGCAGTGTTCCGCCGAGGGCTGTGCACCGTGCCCGGCATGATCCATGCCCGGCATGTCCATCGACATGTCCATGCTCATCGGCATGGAGGTCGAGGCGTGCTGATCCATCGGCATCGACTGGGAAATCAGCGGGCCGATGAAGATCATCAACATGGCGAACAGGGCGATCCAGCTGCCGCGGGTCAGGTGTTCAGTCTGACGGCGTTGCACGGACGACCTGGCGCTGCGCGGGCGCATGGGCGGAGTCTGCCGAAGGGGTTACTGGGCGTGCGCGTGTTCCGGCATGTCTTGCGGTGGCTTCTTCTGCACGGCGACTTCGACGGTCACGTTACCGGCCTTTTCGAAGTGCAGGGTCAGCGGGAAGCGCTTGCCGTCGGTGAGCAGACTGCGGTCGCTCGGATTCATCAGCATCACGTGATAGGCCATCGGCGCAAAGGTCACGTTGCCACCGGCCGGGATCGCCACGTTCGGCACCTGTTGCATCTTCATCAGGTCGCCCTGCATCACGTGTTCGTGCAGTTCGGCTGTCGGGGCGATGGGCGAATCGACGCTGAGCAACCGGTCAGCGGTTTTGCCGGCGTTGTGAATGATGAAATACGCGGCAACGGTCGGCGCGTTCGGCGGCAGTTCCTGCGACCACGGGTGGGCGATTTCCAGCTCGCCGGCCTTGTATTCGTGGGCATGGGCGAAGCACGCAGGCAGCAACAGCGCAGCGATGACGATGAATTTGTTCAACATGGCAGTTCTCCAGAACGATTTGAAACGCAGGTCAAATGCGGGAACAAATCAAACCAGAGGAGAGGCGCGGGGATTGAGGCTCGGCCATTGCTGGCGCGGTGTCGGAGTCTGCAGCAAGGCGGGCGCCACGCTGCGATTGCTTTCGTATCGGGCGAAATACAGCTGCGGCGAATGCCCCGGCAACGCCATCACCGGCGCCGATCCGGAACAGCACCAGCAATGCTGCATGGTCGAATGATGGTCACCGCTTTGCGGCGCTTTCTGATCGAGGCTGCCGATGTCGATCGCCACCATCTTCGTCCCGCTGCCGGTGCAGAAACTGCTCCACAGCAACTGCTCGGCCGGCGTCTGCGCCGCCTGCGCCATCGCTCCCGTCAACGGCATGGCGAGCATGTTGAACAGCACTGCAAAGCAGGCGATCCAGGCAAATGCGAGCCGGTGTCGGTTCATGGGACAGATCCGTAGGGTGGGCGATCAGGCGCGGCTATTTAGCCTGATCAGGGCCGATAAGTAAAAAAGCGTCGTGCGGTTTGGTGTCGCAGAGGATTCAGCCTGCTACGGCATGCAACCGCAAACCCAGCGCCTTCATGACTTTCATGATAGTCGCGAATTCCGGATTTCCAGTGCTGCTCAGCGCTTTATAAAGGCTTTCACGACCCAGACCTGCATCCCGCGCAACCTGAGTCATGCCTTGGGCGCGGGCAATGTCATTAAGCGCTGCACGGATGAGAACGCCATCGCCAGCATCTTCGTCAAAACAGGCGTCCAGGTAAGCCGCCATTTCCTCCGGCGTTTTAAGAAACTCTGCAGCGTCGAAGCGGGTGAATTTTTCGGTCATGACTTACTCCTCATTACCGATGCTTTGCGCCATCCGGATGGCGCGTTTGATATCTCGTTTTTGTGTCGACTTGTCGCCCCCCAGCAGTAGCAGATAAATCACGTTACCTTTACGTGTGAAGTACATCCTGTAGCCGGGACCGTAATGAACGCGCATTTCATAAACGGCACTGCCAACGAACTCGCAATCACCCATATTTCCATGCTCTGCACCTCGAATTCTGGCGATGATGCGAGCTTTGCCGTTGGTGTCTTTCATCGAGTCGAGCCAATCGGCAAATGCAGGGGATCGTTCAAATTCGATCATGTCGAAATCGTATTCCTTGGGATACAGACTGACAAGGCGCGTTTTTCTTGAAGGCAGCAGTGCGCTTCAAGAATTTGCTCGCTGCAAATCTGTGTGGATTAAAGGAATCGAAATCTTGGCGTGAGGTGGCAGGGGCGAACAGTCGGCTGGTTCCTGAAATTCTGCCGGTCAAATCAAGGATTAGCTCGAAATCAGGAATTATCTGACGTAGAGAGGGCTTCCAGGACTTCAGACGTACACTTGAACTCCCGATCAACCCCCGCCAACACCGGCCGCTTCAACACCATCACCGGTACCCCAAGCTCCCGCGCCACGTCCAGTTTCGGCTCGGTCGCGGTGCTGCCGCTGTTCTTGCTGATCAGCACGTCGATCTGCCGCCGTTCGAACAGTGCTCGCTCATCTTCCAGCAGAAAGGGGCCACGGGCGCCGATGACTTCGCAGCGTTCGTTGCCGGGGTAGACGTCGAGGGCGCGCAGGGTCCAGAACTGGTGCGCGGGGATTTCATCGAGGTGTTGCAGCGGTTCGCGGCCAAGGGTGAACAGGGGGCGACGGAAGGGTTCGAGGGCGGTGATCAGTTCGGCCCAGTCGGCGACTTCGCGCCAGTCATCGCCCGGTTGCGGTTGCCACGCCGGGCGGCGCAGGGCCCAGCAGGGGATGTCGGTGAGTTTTGCAGCGGTGGCGGCGTTCCGGCTGATTTGTGCGGCGTAGGGATGGGTCGCGTCGAGCAGCAGATCGATGCCCTCGTCGCGAATGAACTGCGCCAGACCTTCGGCGCCACCGTAGCCGCCGACGCGCACCTGACATGTCAGATCGGTCGGGACCCGGCCGACGCCCGCCAGGCTGTAAATGTGTTCCGGCCCCAACGTGCGCGCGATGGCTAGCGCTTCAGTCACACCGCCGAGCAACAAAATCCGTTTCATGTAAAAGCCCCCGCATGGCCAACGATGCCGCCCTGACGATCAATCGCAAACACCTCGACCTGCACCTGAGCCGGCACCACGCTGCGGGCGAATTCCAGAGCATGGCGGCAAACTTCATCGCCAAGGGCAACACCCGCCGCACTGGCCATCGCCAATGCCTGCTGACTGGTGTTCGCCCCGCGTATGGCTTGCTGCAAGGTGTCGTCGGCGCCAATCGCCGCCGCCCACTCGGCCAGTTGCGGCAGGTCGATGCTCGAGTGGCGCGAGTGCAGGTCCATGTGCCCGGCTGCCAGTTTGCTGATCTTGCCGAAGCCGCCGCACAGGCTGAGTTTATCCACAGGCACTTTGCGCAGGTGCTTGAGCACGGCGCCGACGAAGTCGCCCATTTCGATCAGGGCGATTTCCGGCAGGTTGTAGACCCGGCGCATGGTGTCTTCGCTGGCGTTGCCGGTGCAGGCGGCGATGTGCAGGTAGCCGTTGGTTTTCGCCACGTCGATGCCTTGATGGATCGAGGCGATGTACGCCGCGCAGGAAAACGGCCGGACGATGCCGCTGGTGCCGAGGATCGACAGCCCGCCGAGAATCCCCAGGCGCGGGTTCATGGTTTTCAGCGCCAGGGCTTCGCCGCCCTCGACGTTGACCGTCACTTCGAAACCGCCGTTATAGCCGGTTTCTTCGGCGAGCAGCGTCAGGTGATCGCTGATCATCTTGCGCGGCACCGGGTTGATCGCCGGTTCGCCGACGGCCAGCACCAGTCCCGGGCGGGTGACGGTGCCGACACCTTTACCGGCGATGAAGCGAATTCCCGGCTCGTCGATCAGTTGCACACGGGAGTAGAGCAGGGCGCCGTGAGTCACGTCCGGATCATCGCCCGCATCTTTGATCGTCCCGGCTTCCGCGCCGTCATCGGTCAGCCGGCAGAACTCCAGACGCATCTGCACCTGCTTGCCCTTGGGCAACACGATCTGCACGGCGTCCGCCACCGCTCCGCCGAGCAGCAGGCGGGCGGCAGCAAGGCTGGTGGCCGTGGCGCAGCTGCCGGTGGTCAGGCCGCTGCGCAGGGGCGCGGGTTGTTCGGCGGTTTCGTCACGCATCGAGGGGTTTGACCAGATCGAGCAGGGTGATCGGCAACGCCTGGCGCCAGGTGTCGAACTCGCCCAGCGGTTGCGCCTGGGCGATGTGGATGCGGGTCAGCTCGCCGCCATGGCGTTCGCGCCAGCTCATCAAGGTCATTTCGCTTTGCAGGGTCACGGCGTTGGCGACCAGCCGGCCACCGGGTTTGAGTTGCTCCCAGCAGGTGTCGAGCACGCCTTCGCGGGTCACGCCGCCGCCGATGAAAATGGCGTCCGGACGTTCCAGCCCGACAAGGGCCTGTGGTGCGCTGCCGCGAATCAGTTGCAGGCCGGGAACACCCAAGGCGTCGCGGTTGTGTTCGATCAACTGCTGTCGGCCGTCATCGGCCTCGATGGCCAGCGCGCGGCAACTTGGATGAGCACGCATCCACTCGATACCGATCGAGCCGCTGCCGGCGCCGACGTCCCACAGCAGTTCGCCCGGTGTCGGGGCGAGGCGGGCGAGGGTGATCGCGCGCACGTCGCGTTTGGTCAGTTGGCCGTCATGCTGGAAGGCCGAGTCCGGCAGACCGGCGAGGCGGGACAGGCGTGGTGTCTGCGGATCGGCCAGGCATTCGATGGCGATCACGTTGAGGTCGGCAATGAGCGGGTCGTTCCAGTCGTTGGCGGTGCCGTCGATCCGGCGCTCGGCGTTGCCGCCCAGATGTTCCAGAACACTCAGGCGACTGGCGCCGAATCCACGCTCGCGCAGCGATGCCGCAACGGCGGCCGGGCTCTGACCGTCATTGCTCAGCAGCAACAGGCGCACGCCGCTGGACAACTGTGCATTCAGGGCGGCCAACGGTCGTGCCACCAAGGACACGATCACCACCTCCTGCAACGGCCAGCCCAGTCGGGCAGCCGCCAGCGAGCACGAAGACGGCGCCGGCAGAACCAGCATCTCGGCCCCCGGCACCTGCCGCGCCAGACTCGCGCCAACGCCGTAGAACATCGGATCACCGCTGGCCAGCACGCACATCGCTTCGCCGCGACGCTCGAGCACCGGGGCCAGGGAAAACGGGCTCGGCCACAACTGACGCTCGCCACGGATGCACACCGGCAACAGATCCAGCTGACGCTGACCGCCGATGATCCGCGAAGCGCCCATCAGGGCGCGCCGGGCATTCTTGCCCAGGCCCTTGAAGCCGTCTTCACCGATTCCTACTACTGTCAGCCAGGGTGACATCTGTAGCCTCTCAAAAAAGTGTCCGCAAACGCGCCGTTCCGACGGGCAGACTTTTCATGCCGTCGGACAAAGCAGGCATAATACCGCGCCTTCGCCCGCGAAGCGCCTTTCCCACAGAGCTGCCAGCCCTTGAACGAACGTCCGATGTCCAATGCCATACGCCCCTCGGCCTGTCCGGGGTTGCTGCGTATCGTCCAGGCGCTGGATGGTGGCATCTGCCGGATCAAGCTCGATGGCGGTTCGATCACGGCCGACCAGGCCGATGCGGTGGCCAATGCCGCCGAGCGGTTTGCCGGCGGGGCGATCGAGGCGACCAACCGGGGCAATCTGCAGATTCGCGGGATCGGCGAGCAGTCCGCTGCGCTGATCGACAGCCTGCTGGCTGCCGGTCTCGGGCCGCGAACCGCAGCGGGCGACGACGTGCGCAACCTGATGCTCAGCCCCGCCGCCGGCATCGACCCGCAGTTGCGCTTCGATACCCGCCCATTGGCCGGGCAGATTCTCGAGACCCTGCAAAGCCATCCGCGCTTCCACGAGCTGAGTGCCAAGTTCGCCGTGCAACTGGACGGTGGCGAGGCACTGGCGATGCTCGAACATCCCCACGATCTGTGGTTGTCGGCATTCGAAGATCACGGCGATACGCTGCTGGCGTTCGGCCTGGCGGGTTGCCCGACGGATCGACCGCTGGCCGCCGTGGCGCTTGCGGACGGACACGCACTGGTGCTCGCGGTGCTGGAACTTTTCCTCGATCTGGCCCGACCGGAGCAGACGCGAATGCGGCATCTGCTGGACGAATGTCCGGCACCGGAGTTCCTCGAAAAACTCGGTCAGCGGATCAGTCTGCAAAACGTCGCCGACTGGCAACGTGAAACCGTGCCGGAGGGCTTGCACATCGGCATTCATCCTCAGCAATCGGCCGGTCAGGTCTATGTCGGTGCCACACCGGCGCTCGGCCGCCTCGATCCGGACATGCTGCGTGGCGCCGCGCAATTGGCCAGAGCCTTTGGCGACGGCAGCCTGCGTTTCACCCCTTGGCAGAGTCTGTTGCTGCCCGCTGTGCGGGAAACCGATGCGGTTCAAGTGCTCGACGAATTGGGCAGGCTGAACCTGCTGACCCATGTCGAAGATCCTTTGACGCGCCTGATCGCCTGCACCGGCGCCAACGGCTGCGGCAAAGGTCTTGCCGACACCAAACACGATGCCCGCCGTCTGGCTACGCTGTTGCCGCACGCCGTGGATGTGCACCTGTCCGGCTGCTCGCGCTCCTGCGCCGCCGCACACCGGGCTGCGGTGACTCTGCTGGCGGTGGGCCCCGGTCACTACGATCTCTATTTTCGCGATGCAGCGCTGCCGGGTTTTGGCGCGCTGCACGCCCACAACCTTACTATCGAAGCGGCCGCGGCCCTGCTCGCCGCCCGCTCACGGAGCCCCCTTGATGCTTGATTACATCCGCGACGGTCAGGAGATCTATCGCAACTCCTTCGCGATCATTCGCAGCGAGGCCAACCTGGCGCGCATCCCGGCCGATCTGGAAAAACTCGCGGTGCGGGTGATCCACGCCTGCGGCATGGTCGAGGCCATCGACGGGCTGCAATTCTCCGAAGGCGCCGGCAAGGCCGGTCGCGACGCGCTGGCCGCTGGCGCGCCGATCCTGTGTGATGCGCGAATGGTTTCCGAGGGCGTGACCCGTGCGCGCCTGCCGGCCAACAACGAAGTGATCTGCACCCTGCGCGATGACAGCGTGCCGGAGCTGGCGCGTGAACTGGGCAACACTCGCTCGGCAGCGGCGCTGGAACTGTGGCGCCCGCATCTGGAAGGCAGCGTGGTGGTGATCGGCAACGCGCCGACCGCGCTGTTCTATCTGCTGGAAATGCTCGACGCCGGCGCTCCGAAACCGGCGCTGATCCTCGGCTTCCCGGTGGGCTTCGTCGGCGCTGCCGAATCCAAGGCCGAGCTGGCCGCCAACAGCCGTGGCGTGCCGTTCGTGATCATGCAGGGCCGCCTCGGCGGCAGCGCCATGGCCGCCGCTGCGGTCAATGCCCTCGCCACGGAGATCGAATGATGCAGGCTAAAGGACGTTTGATTGGTCTGGGCGTCGGTCCCGGTGATCCGGAACTGATTACCGTCAAGGCCCTGCGCCTGCTGCGCGAATCGCCGGTGGTGGCGTACTTCGTGGCCAAGGGCAAGAAGGGCAACGCGTTCGGCATCATCGAAGCGCATCTGCAGGACGCGCAGAATCTGCTGCCGCTGGTGTACCCGGTGACCACCGAAGTGCTGCCGGCGCCGCTGTCCTACGAACAGGTGATCAGCGATTTCTACGATGACGCTGCCGAGGAAGTGGCCGCGCACCTGGACGCCGGTCGCGATGTGGCGGTGATCTGCGAAGGTGACCCGTTCTTCTACGGCTCCTACATGTACCTGCACGATCGCCTGGCCAGCCGTTACGAAGCCGAAGTGGTGCCGGGCGTCTGCTCGATGCTCGGCGGCGCTTCGGTGCTGGGCGCGCCGCTGGTGTATCGCAATCAGAGCCTGTCAGTGCTGTCCGGCGTGCTGCCTCATGACGAGCTCAAGCGGCGTCTGGCCGATGCTGACGCGGCGGTGATCATGAAGCTGGGGCGCAACTTCCCGAAAGTACGCGACGTGTTGGCAGAACTGGGTCTGGCCGAGCGTGCGCTGTACGTCGAGCGCGCGACCATGGCCAACCAGAAGATCGTGCCGCTGGATGAGGTCGAGCCGATGTCGTCGCCGTACTTCTCGCTGATCATTGTGCCCGGCGAACGGTGGCAAGGCTGATGACTCATTCCACACCGGCCATCGTCATTCTCGGCCAGGGCGCACTGGCCACGGCCCGTCGCCTGCAACAGGTTTATCCGGCTGCGCAGATTCACGGCCTCTGCGGACGCGTCGAAGGCGCCGATCAGACTTACAGCGAGTTCGGCACGACCCTGCGTGAGCTGTATCAACAGGACACGCCGATCATTGCCCTGTGCGCGGCCGGCATTGTCATTCGAACCCTGGCGCCGCTGTTGCTGGAAAAAGGCGTCGAGCCGCCGGTGCTCGCCGTGGCTGAAGACGGCAGCGCCGTGGTGCCGTTGCTCGGCGGCCTCGGCGGGGTGAACGTCATGGCCCGCGAGATCGCAGCAGCACTTGAAGTCGCAGCGGCGATCACCACCAGCGGCGAATTGCGTTTCGGCACTTGCCTGCTCAACCCGCCCGGCGGTTACGCGCTAGGCGATCTGGAGCAGGGCAAACGTTTTGTCTCTGATCTGCTCGCCGGCCACAGTGTGCGCATCGACGGTGCTGCGCCGTGGCTTGAGCAGGCGCAACTGCCGGAAGATCCCCTGGCACAGCGTTCGATTCATGTGAGCAGCGATGCCCGCATGGCGAGCGCCAGTGAGTTGCTGATTTATCCGCGCAGCGTGGCGGTGGCGGTCGGTTCAGACGTGACTGACCTGCCGGGCACGATTCGCGGTGCGTTGCAGCAGGCCGGGGTGGCGATTCAATCGCTGGCCTGTCTGGTGGCGGCTGACGTTCAGATGGCCAGCCCGGCATTACGTGAAGCTGCGCTCGAGCTGGCGGTGCCGCTGCGCTTTGTTGCGCCAGCGAATGACATCGGTGAGCTGGCTCGCGATGCAGTCCCTGACGCTCGAATCATCACAACATCCCACGATATAGCCATCGCCGTGGCCGAACAGCCGCTGGATGTTTCGCAGATCGGTCGTCCGCGCGGACGTCTGGCTGTCATCGGCCTTGGCCCTGGTGCGGCGGAGCTGATGGTGCCGGCGGTGAAAGCCGAGCTCGCTCGAGCCACCGATGTGCTCGGCTACGAAACCTACGTGCGCATGGCCGGTCCGTTCCGCGACGATCAGGTTCAGCATTGCACCGACAATCGCGAAGAAATGCAGCGTGCCCGTCATGCCTTCAGGCTGGCCGCTGAGGGCCGTTCGGTGATCGTCGTTTCTTCGGGCGATCCGGGCGTGTTCGCCATGGCGGCGGCGGTGCTCGAAGCGTTGCACGAGTCGACGGATCCGGCGTGGCACAGCGTCGATCTGGAAATCCTGCCGGGTGTTTCCGCCTCGCTGGCCACCGCTGCTCAGGCCGGTGCGCCGCTGGGCCACGACTTCTGCGTGATGTCGCTGTCGGACAACCTCAAGCCGTGGTCGATCATCGAAAAGCGTCTGGATCTGGCCGCCGAAGCCGATCTGGCATTGGCGTTCTACAACCCGATCTCCCGCGCCCGGCCATGGCAGTTGGGGCGCGCACTGGAAATCGTCGCGCAACACCGTGTGCCGCAGACACCGGTGGTGCTGGGCCGTGATATCGGTCGTCCGGGGCAGACGTTGCGGGTGACGACACTCGGCGCATTGACACCGGATCAGGTGGACATGCGCACCATGGTGCTGGTGGGATCCTCCACGACCTGCACTTTTCCACGGGCTGCCGGTGGGGAGTGGGTGTACACGCCGCGCTGGTATGGCGAGAAACCCGATAGCTGAGAAATGAAAAAGCGGCCCTTCGGAGCCGCTTTTTCATTTGCGGGGTGGCAGGTCAGCCAAGATAACCCTTCACCCCGGTAAAGATGATCTGCGCAGCCAGGGCACAGACAAACAATCCCATGAGCCGGCTGACGATCTGCAACCCCTGATCGCCGAGAATCCGCTCGATTCGATTCGACAGATACAACACCACGCCGACGGTAAAACTGGCGAGTGCGATGCTCATGATCGCGATCAGCTTGTCATCCCAGTGCGGCTGGCTGACGCCCATCACCAGCAGCGCACCGATCGTGCCGGGGCCGACGGTCAGCGGGATGGTCAGCGGGACGATGGTCACGTCCTGCTGCACATTGTCGGCCTGCACCGCCGACTTGCCCTGCGCCATGCCCAGCGCCGAGATGAAGAGCACGCTGCCGGCACCGATGCGGAAAGCATCCACGGTGATGCCGAACACGTCGAAGATCACTCGCCCGAACAGGTACAGCAACACGCTCGATACCAGGGTGGCGATCGCAACTTTCCAGGCCAGGCGCCGTTGTTCCTTGCGCGAATAACCCCGGGTCAGGCTGATGAAGCAGGACAACACGAAGAACGGGCTGTAGAGCACCAGCATCTTCAGGTAAACGCTGAACAACACATGGAGCATGATTGAAACTCGCGCCGACGAAAGTTGAACGGAGTCTATCAGGCGGATCTGGCGTCATCACGGCAAGATCCGTTGAGAAAGTGAGCGCTCGCCAGGTTCAGGGCGTTCGTGCCGCCGTGCGATTGTGTTGATCACGCTGAGCTACCCAGTGCTCGATCAGCTCGCGCAGTTGCGACAGTTCCACCGGTTTGGCCATGTGCCCGTCCATGCCGGCCTGGCGCGCACGCTCCTTGTGTTCGGCAAGGATGTGCGCGGTCAGCGCGACGATCGGCGTACGGATACGCTGATTGCCGACCTCCCAGGCCCGCAGTTGCTGGGTGGCGGAGAAGCCATCGAGGATCGGCATTTCGCAATCCATCAGCACCAGGTCGTAGCGCTGGGCCTTCATGGCCTGCAAGGCTTCTTCGCCATTGCTGGCGGTGTCCGGTTGCAGGTTGAGCTTGCCGAGCATGCCTCGGATCACCTTGGTGGAAATCGTATTGTCTTCGGCGACGAGGATGCGGAAGTCGCTCGGAACCTTGACGGCCGTGGCCGGGCCGGTCGCTTGTGGCTGGAACACCGCCTGGCCGCGGTTGCGCTGGTTCAGCTCGTCGGCCAGCGTGGTCTTGAGGGTATAACCGGCCACCGGTTTGGCCAGGATGCGCTTGATCCCCGAGTTGCGCGCGATGATCTTGCTCGGCGCATTGCTGATGCCGGTGAGCATGATCAGCAGGATGTCGTGGTTCAGGCTCGGGTCTTCCTTGATCTTGGCGGCCAGTTGCATGCCGGTCATGCCGGGCATGTTCTGGTCCAGCAGGACCACGTCGAAATAGTCGCGCAGATGCGCCTTGGTACGCAGCAGGGCCAGCGCTTCCTTGCCTGACGGCACGGCGCTGACGTTCAGGCCCCAGGCGCTGCACTGTTGCACCAGCACCTTGCGACAGGTTTCGTTGTCGTCGACCACCAGCACCCGCGCCCCTTGCAGCGGGCTGTCGAGATCGGAGGTCGGGTGCTCCAGGCGATCGGGATCCAGCGGCAGGGTCAGCCACAGTGTGCTGCCCTGAGTGCCACCGCTCTTGATGCCGAACTCGCCGTGCATCAGGCGAATCAGTTGCCGTGCGATCACCAGCCCGAGATTGCCGCCCAGTCGGTTGGCCGACAGGAAATGCTTGCTGTGGAGCTCGGCGTGCATCAGCGCATCGCGCTCTTCCTGATCCATCGGCTGACCGCTGTCCTGCACGGCAATGCGCAGGCGTGGCCCGGCCCTGCGCTCATCGAGGGCGACCACGACCAGTACTTCGCCTTCCTCGGTTTTCTTCAGGGCGTTTTCCAGCAGGCTCAGCAAAGTCTGGCGCAGGCGCGTCGGATCACCGCTGATGACCCGGGGCACCTGCGGCTGGATGAAGCTGATCAATTCGACGCTCTGCTGTTCGGCCTTCGCCCGATAGATGCTCAGGCAATCGTCGATCAAGGCGTTGAGGTCGAACTGCACGTCGTCCAGCTCGATCTGGCCAGATTCGAGCCGGGAGATGTCGAGGATCTCGTTGATCAGGGTCAGCAGTTCGTTGCCGGCGCTGTGGATGGTCTGCACGTAGTCCCGTTGCTTGACCGACAGCGGCGTGCCGAGCAGCAGTTCGGTCATGCCCAGCACGCCGTTCATCGGGGTGCGGATTTCGTGGCTGATCTTGGCCAGGAATTCGGCTTTGGCGTTGATTTCGGCGTTGCTCGCGGCGAGATCGCGGCTGATGCTGAAACGGCTTTCGGTGATGCTGCGCTGGCGTTCGCCCAGGGCGATGCTCATCAGCAGCCCGCTGATGCAGATGAACCCCATCAGCGTCATGATCAGGCCTTGCGGCGCCACCAGGGTCAACCCCAACAAGGCCGGGAGGATGATCAGCGTACCGATGTTGAACACCACCATCGCGGCGACGAACAACCGGGCAGGGCGGTAGCCTTTCTGCCAGTGGTAGAACCCCACCAGCAACATGCTCAGGCCCGCCAGGGCCACCAGTGCATAGGTAATGATGTTCAGCGGCAAGGTGTTGACGAACAACAGCAGCAGGCTGCAAATCACGATGAACAGAATGTCGCCCAGCAACAGCTTGTTCAGCGGATGTTCGCCGAGCGGAGCGAAAAATCGGTAGGCGAACATCAGTCCGGACGGGGCGGTCAGCAGCAGGGCCAGATAGGCGCCGGGGGTCTGGATCGCGTGCCAGTTCGGCAGCCATGGGCCGGCCAGGTTGAGCAACAGCAACAGGCTCAGGGTCAGCAGGCCTTCACACACTGCCAGCCACAGACTGCTGCGCGAGCGGGTGTAGGCGTAGCGGATCAGGTTGTGCAGGATCAGCATGCCGAGGCAGCCGAACAGCAAGCCGTAGATCAGCGTCTGGTTATGATTGGCCGCGCCCATCACCGCCGATTGCAGAGTGATGTACGGACGCAACTGGTGATCGGAGACCATTCGCAGGTAGATGTCGAGAGTCTTGTCGCTTTGCGGCAATGGCAACAGAAAGTCAGTGCTGGGCAGCGGACGTTCGGCCTGGGCCTGCCCGGTCCCGGTTTCCCGTTGTTCGATCAGTCGCTCGCCGTCCAGGACGTACAGACTGAGGTGCGACAGGTCGGGGGCAAAGATTCGCAGCACTTGTTCGTGCTTGCCGGGGGCCAGTTTGAAGCGCAGCCATAGTGCGCCATCGGGTTCGGCCGCGGTGAGGCGGTCAAGCTCGATGGGGCTGAATTGATTGGTGTAGCGGGAGGAGCGGATATCGCTCAGCTGGAGGTTGCCCTGATCGTCGAGCAATATCGACCAGCCACTGCCTTGCGCGGCCTGGGCCGCAAGCATGCAGAGCAAGGTCAGCAAGGTGACGGTGAAGCCTATGGCAATCCTGAGCCAGCGCACGGCGAAATCCCTTCGTAGGTTGATGCCAGAATATAACGATGCGCAGCGTCGGAACAGTCCGGCAAGGGCGATGAGCCCCTGCCGGAAACACAGCGTAGCTTATTAGCGGGTTTCGCCGCGTTCACGGGCAATGGCGCGGTAGCCAATGTCGGTGCGGTAGAAGCAGCCTTCCCAGTCGATGGCCTTGGCCAGCTTGTAGGCTTGCTCCTGAGCGGCACCTACGCTGGCGCCCATGGCGGTAGCGCACAGCACCCGACCGCCGGCTGTCACGACGTTGCCGTCCTTGAGCGCGGTGCCGGCATGGAAGACCTTGCCTTCCAGAGCCGCTGCCGCGTCCAGGCCGTTGATCGTCGAGCCCTTGGCGTAATCGCCCGGGTAACCGCCGGCCGCCAGCACAATGCCGACGCTCGGGCGTGGATCCCACTGGGCTTCGACCTTGTCCAGGGCCTGGGCCAGCGCTGCTTCGACCAGCAACACCAGGCTCGACTGCAGACGCAGCATCACCGGTTGGGTTTCCGGATCGCCGAAACGGCAGTTGAACTCGATGACCTTCGGATTGCCGGCCTTGTCGATCATCAGACCGGCGTACAGGAAACCGGTGTAGACGTTGCCTTCGTCGGCCATGCCGCGCACGGTCGGCCAGATCACCTGGTCCATCACGCGCTGGTGCACGTCGGCGGTGACCACCGGGGCCGGGGAGTAGGCGCCCATGCCGCCGGTGTTCGGGCCGCTGTCGCCGTCGCCGACGCGTTTGTGGTCCTGGCTGGTGGCCATCGGCAGGACGTTCTTGCCGTCGACCATGACAATGAAGCTGGCTTCTTCGCCGTCGAGGAATTCCTCGATCACGACGCGGGAACCGGCGTCGCCGAAAGCGTTGCCGGCGAGCATGTCGCGCACGGCGTCTTCGGCTTCGGCCAGGGTCATGGCGACGATCACGCCTTTACCGGCGGCCAGGCCGTCGGCCTTGATCACGATCGGTGCGCCTTTTTCACGCAGGTAAGCCAGGGCCGGCTCGATCTCGGTGAAGTTCTGGTAGTCGGCGGTCGGGATCTTGTGGCGAGCCAGGAAATCCTTGGTGAAGGCTTTCGAGCCTTCCAGCTGTGCGGCACCCGCCGTCGGTCCGAAGCAGTCAAGGCCACGGGAGCGGAACAGATCGACGACGCCGGCGACCAGCGGGACTTCCGGGCCGACGATGGTCAGGGAAACGTTCTTCTCGGCGAAGTCAGCGAGTTGCTCAAGGGCCAGCACGTCGATGGCGACGTTCTCGCACTTGGCTTCAATCGCGGTGCCGGCGTTGCCCGGTGCGACGAAAACTTTCTGCACACGCGGATCCTGAGCCACTTTCCAGGCCAGGGCGTGTTCGCGGCCACCGCTGCCAATGATCAAAACATTCATTTCAAAAACCTCAAAATTCTGTCAGGCGCTGTTGGAGCGCTTTATGTGGGAGCGAGCCTGCTCGCGAAAGCGGTGTGTCAGTCAACGTCAACGTCGCTGGCAGATTGCATTCGCGAGCAGGCTCGCTCCCACATTTGAATCTGTGTATCAGTGACGGAAATGGCGCATGCCGGTGAATACCATGGCGATACCGGCTTCGTCGGCAGCAGCAATCACTTCGGCATCACGCATCGAGCCACCCGGCTGGATCACTGCAGTGATGCCGACCTTGGCCGCATTGTCCAGACCGTCGCGGAACGGGAAGAACGCGTCGGACGCCATCACCGAACCAGCCACTTGCAGACCGGCGTGCTCAGCCTTGATCGCAGCGATACGCGCCGAGTTCACGCGGCTCATCTGGCCGGCGCCGACACCGATGGTCTGACGGTTCTTGGCGTAGACGATGGCGTTGGATTTAACGTACTTGGCGACTTTCCAGGCGAAGATCAGATCGTTGATTTCCTGTTCGGTCGGGGCGCGCTTGGTCACCACTTTCAGGTCGTCGGCGCCGATCATGCCGATGTCGCGGCTCTGTACCAGCAGGCCGCCGTTGACGCGCTTGTAGTCCCAGGCCGGAACGCGATCGGCCGACCACTCGCCGCAGGCCAGCAGGCGTACGTTGGCCTTGGCAGCAACGATGGCGCGGGCTTCTTCGCTGACGCTGGGTGCGATGATCACTTCAACGAACTGACGCTCGACGATCGCCTTGGCGGTTTCGGCATCCAGTTCACGGTTGAAGGCGATGATGCCGCCGAACGCCGATTCGGTGTCAGTGGCGTAGGCCAGTTCGTAGGCCTGACGGATGCCGCCTTCGGCGTCCGGGCTCACGGCCACGCCGCACGGGTTGGCGTGCTTGACGATCACGCAGGCCGGTTTGACGAAGCTCTTCACACATTCCAGCGCGGCGTCGGTGTCGGCCACGTTGTTGTACGACAGTTCCTTGCCTTGCAGCTGGGTGGCGGTGGCGATGCCGACTTCGGCAGGCTTGGCTTCAACGTAGAACGCCGCGCTCTGGTGCGGGTTCTCGCCGTAGCGCATTTCCTGGGCCTTGATGAACTGGCTGTTGAAGGTGCGTGGGAATTCGCTGCGACCTTCGGTGCTCAGGGTCTCGGCAGCCTGGTTCACGGTGCCCATGTAGTTGGCGATCATGCCGTCGTAGGCGGCAGTGTGTTCGAATGCCTTGAGCATCAGGTCGAAACGCTGAGCGTAGGTCAGGCCGCCGGCCTTGAGGTTTTCCAGAACGTTGGCGTAGTCGCTGGCATTCACCACGATGGCCACGTCTTTGTGGTTTTTCGCTGCCGAACGGACCATGGTCGGGCCGCCGATGTCGATGTTCTCGATGGCGGTCGGCAGGTCGCAGCCTGGCTTGCTGATGGTGGCTTCGAACGGGTACAGGTTGACGGCTACCAGATCGATCGGCTTGATGCCGTGCTCGTTCATGATGGCGTCATCGATACCGCGACGACCGAGGATCCCGCCGTGGATTTTCGGGTGCAGGGTTTTCACCCGACCGTCCATCATTTCTGCGAAACCGGTGTAATCCGCGACTTCCACTGCGGCCACGCCGTTGTCCTGCAGCAGTTTGAAGGTCCCGCCGGTGGAAAGGATTTCCACACCCAGGGCTTCCAGCTCCCTGGCGAATTCGAGGATCCCGGTCTTGTCGGAAACACTGATCAAGGCGCGGCGGATCGGCAGGCGGGTAGTCTGGTCGGTCATCTCAATTTCCATCAAAAGCAAGGGAAGTCAGCAAAAAAGGCGACCGGTTTTACGCGGGCGCCTTTCTGGTTGGATTGAATGCTTACAGCAGGTCGTACTGCTTGAGTTTCTTGCGCAGCGTGCCGCGGTTGAGTCCGAGCAGCTCGCTGGCCTTGGTCTGGTTGCCCTTGACGTAGTTCATCACGCTTTCGAGCAGGGGAGCCTCGACTTCGGAGAGCACCAGGTTGTACACGTCCGTGACGGCTGCGCCCTCAAGGTGGGCGAAATAATTGTGCAGCGCCTTCTCGACACTCCCGCGAAGGGTCTGGCCTTCTTCGCTCGGGGTATTGAGGTGCTGTTTCAAATTCACGTTGTCGCTCACGGGTGTTGTTCCACTCACTAAAGTCTCGGTCATCATCGTCATGCGGCCACCCCTTCTCCGTCCCCTGTCAGGCTCTTGTAACGTTCGGCGAAGAACTCCCGAACGTTGGCGCATTGTGTTTCCGTACCATCCAAACGATTGAAACGGGCGCGAAACTCCTTGGCGCCCGGCAAGGTTGCGAGATACCAGCCCACATGCTTTCGGGCAATGCGTACGCCCATCACATCCCCATAAAAGGCGTGGAGGGCAGCCAGATGCTCAAGCAGAATGCGTTCCACCTCGATCAGCTCCGGTGCCGGCAATTTCTCGCCGGTACGCAGGAAGTGTTCGATCTCACGAAAAATCCATGGCCGCCCCTGGGCAGCCCGGCCGATCAACAGGCCATCGGCACCGGTCGCGTCGAGCACGTAGCGGGCCTTTTCCGGCGATACGATGTCGCCGTTGGCAAAGACCGGAATCGACACCGCCTGCTTGATCGCGGCAATGGTGTCGTACTCGGCTTCGCCGGTGTACAGGTCGGCGCGGGTGCGGCCATGCACCGCCAGCGCCGTGATCCCGGCCTGCTCGGCGATCTTCGCCACGGTCAGGCCGTTCTTGTTGTCGCGATCCCATCCGGTGCGGATCTTCAGGGTTACCGGCACATCAACCGCAGCCACGACGGCGTGCAGGATCTCGGTAACCAGTGCTTCATCCTTCAGCAACGCGGAGCCGGCAGCCTTGTTGCAGACCTTTTTCGCCGGGCAACCCATGTTGATGTCGATAATCTGTGCGCCCAGTTCGACGTTGGCCCGGGCTGCATCCGCCAGCATCTGCGCGTCGCCACCGGCAATCTGCACCGAGCGTGGCTCGGGATCGCCTTCGTGGATCATGCGCATGCGCGACTTGCGGGTATTCCACAAGCTCATGTCACTGGTGACCATTTCCGAGACTACAAGCCCTGCGCCCAAACGCTTGCACAACTGACGAAAGGGCTGGTCGGTGACACCCGCCATGGGGGCGAGGATCAAGCCGTTCTGCAATGTATATGGGCCGATGCGTACCGCCGACATAGGACTTCCCTGAAGTGGGGCCGGATCATGAGAGTTCGAAAAAGGGTTGGCATGATACCCGCTCTCGATGACTGGATAAAGGCTGAATTGAACAAAATCTGAACAGCCATTTCGTTATTGCCGACGGTTTGGTCGTGCCGGGCAAAGTCAGAAAACTGCCGTCAATCCTGAAGCAGTGGAGCGTTCTACTCGGGGGAGTGGAAACTCAGACTGTAGTTCACCGCTTTCGGTCCGGGATCGAGGATGTCCAGGGCGATGTGGATGGGCGTCTGCGGGGGCATTTCCGCCATGCCTTCGAGATCGCCATTGAGGTACTCGCCGGGCTTGAAGCGCCGGCTGGCGATCAGGTGTCCGTTGAGGTCGGCAAAGCGCAACTCCAGCAACGGAAAAGGCTGCGAGAAGGGTGCGCGGTTATAAATGATCGCATCCACCACCAGCGCACCGCTGAATTCCGGGTGGCTGCGCACCACCAGGTTGCTGCTCTTGATCTTGGCGATATCGACCTTGGACGGCACCGTGCAGCCGATCTGCGGGCACAGTTGCTGGAACCACGGGCGGTACTGGTCCTGGCGGGCCAGTTCGTCGAAGTGATAGCTGATGTACTGGCCGGCGAGACCGCCGGCGGCCAGTAGCACCAGCAACAGCCAGAGCAGGCGCCGGCCCCAGGGCGAGCGACGCTTCTGCCAGTCCAGTTGCAGCGGATCGTCGGTCAGATCCTGCAGGACTTCGGCACGTACGCCGGATTCGTCACGTTCGCGCTTTTTGCGGGATGGTTCGACCGCCGGCAGATCGTCATCGATTTCCGTGCTCGCCGACAGGCGCTCGTGGCGCGCTGCCGGATCGATCGGGTCATGCAGGCGCAACTGCGGAATGGCTGGCTCGTCATCGAGGTCGACCGGCTCCAGCGACAGTGAAGGTTCGGTGCGTTCCGGTTTCACCGGTTCGAAATCGGCGGGATCGCTGGCGTGTTCAGGCTCGACGATCCGTTCATTTGCCGGTTTGCTGAACAGGCTGTCCGACCAAGGCTCGTCATCCGGCTCGTGGTCGTCACGGCGAGCGCTGAGGGACTCTTGGCGCGCACCGCCGAATTCGGTGGTCGGCTGGATTTCCCGCTGCTCGAGACGAGCCAGCTCTTCATCGAGATCCAGGCTGTCGAGATCCAGCTCGGCAGCGCTCCACTGCTTCTGGCTGATGGCGCGAGGTTCAGGTGGTTCGATGGGCTCGGGTTGTCTGGCGACGACCGGTGCTTCGGTTGCCGGTGCCGGTTCTGCGATGGCTGGCGCCGTCGGCGTGACTGCTTCCTTGCCTGCGCGTTGTTCGAGCAGCTGTTTGGCGGCGTTGAACACTTGCAGGCAGGAGCCGCAACGAACCACCCCGCGGGCCACGCTCAATTGAGTATGGCTGACGCGGAAACTGGTTTGGCAATGCGGGCACTGGGTGACGAAGCTGTCGGTCATGCGGCGATCCGGATTGAGCAGGCGGTCATTCTAGCGCCGACGGCCAGTGATGCGCACCCAGCCATCGCGATTGGCGATCGGGTCGAGATCGAAGTCCTGCGCGTAGGCGGCGGCGACTTCTTCGCCTTGTTCGGCGAGGATCCCGGACAGCGCCAGGCGCCCGCCGGACTTGACCAGGCCTGACAGCTGCGGCGCCAGGGATACCAGCGGGCCGGCCAGGATGTTGGCCACCAGTACGTCGGCTTTGACCTGTGGCAGGTCTTCCGGCAGATACAGCGGGAACAGTTCGTCGGCAATGCCGTTGCGCCCGGCGTTGTCGCGCGAAGCTTCCAGCGCCTGCACGTCGATGTCGGTGCCGACGGCTTCTTTCGCGCCGAGCAGCAGGGCGGCGATGGCCAGAATCCCCGAGCCGCAGCCGAAGTCCAGCACGTTGCAGTCTTTCAGATCCTGGCCGTCGAGCCATTCCAGGCACAGGGCGGTGGTCGGGTGGGTGCCGGTGCCGAAGGCAAGGCCCGGATCCAGCAGCAGGTTGACTGCATCGGGTTGCGGTGCGGCGTGCCAGCTCGGCACGATCCACAGACGCTGGCCGAATTGCATCGGCTGAAAGCCGTCCATCCAGCTGCGTTCCCAGTCCTGGTCTTCGATCACTTCGCTGTGGTGCTCGGGCAGCGGGCTGCCGGTCAGCAGTTCGAGATGGGCCAGTACCGGCGCCGCTTCGGTGCCGCCCTCGAACAGGGCCAGCAGGTGGGTGTGTGCCCACAGCGGGGTGGTATTGAGTTCCGGTTCGAAGATCGGCTGATCTTCAGCGTCCATGAAGGTCACCGAAACGGCGCCGACTTCAAGGAAAGCGTCTTCGTAGGTTTCGGCTTGTTCCGGGCTGATGGCCAGACGTACTTGCAGCCAAGGCATGGCGGGCACCTGTGAAAAAGATTGATTGCAGCCTAGCGGCCTGCGAGAAGCGCGCAAGTTTACGCGAGCTCGACGCTTTTGTGGGAGCGGGGAATGTATGAGCAGATGAAACCTTCGGAAACAACAAAGCCGCCCGAAGGCGGCTTTGTCAGGTGCGGGCTGAAGCTTAGTGCTTCTCGCCAGCCAGCTTGTGCTCGAGGTAGTGAATGTTCACGCCCCCTTTGCAGAAGCCTTCGTCGCGGGTCAGATCACGGTGCAGCGGGATGTTGGTCTTGATCCCGTCGACCACGATTTCGTCCAGGGCATTGCGCATGCGGGCCATGGCTTCGTCGCGGGTGGCGCCGTAAGTGATCAGCTTGCCGATCAGCGAGTCGTAGTTCGGCGGAACGGCATAACCGCTGTACAGGTGCGAATCGACGCGAACGCCGTTGCCGCCTGGTGCGTGGAAATGCTTGACCGTGCCCGGGCTCGGCATGAAGGTTTTCGGGTCTTCGGCGTTGATCCGGCATTCCAGCGAGTGACCGCGGATGACCACATCATCCTGGGTATACGACAGCTTGTTGCCAGCGGCGATGCTGAGCATCTCCTTGACGATATCGATACCGGTGACCATTTCCGAAACCGGGTGCTCCACCTGAACACGGGTGTTCATTTCGATGAAGTAGAAACGACCGTTCTCGTACAGGAACTCGAAAGTGCCGGCGCCACGGTAGCCGATGTCGATGCACGCCTTGACGCAGCGAGCCAGGACTTCCTTGCGCGCGTTCTCGTCGATGCCCGGAGCCGGCGCTTCTTCGAGAACTTTCTGGTGACGGCGTTGCAGCGAGCAATCGCGGTCGCCCAGATGGATGGCGTTGCCCTGGCCGTCGGACAGAACCTGCACTTCGACGTGACGCGGGTTGGTCAGGAACTTTTCCAGATAGACCATCGGGTTGCCGAACGCCGCGCCGGCTTCGGAGCGGGTCAGTTTCGCCGAGGCGATCAGGTCTTCTTCCTTGTGCACCACGCGCATGCCGCGACCACCGCCGCCACCGGCGGCCTTGATGATCACCGGGTAGCCGACTTCGCGACCGATGCGCAGCGCCGTTTCTTCGTCTTCCGGCAGCGGGCCGTCAGAACCTGGAACGGTGGGAACGCCCGCTTCGATCATCGCGTGCTTGGCCGATACCTTGTCGCCCATCAGGCGAATGGTCTCGGCTTTCGGGCCGATGAACGCGAAGCCGGAGTTCTCGACCTGCTCGGCAAAGTCGGCGTTTTCCGCGAGGAAGCCGTAGCCTGGGTGAATGGCGGTAGCGCCAGTCACTTCAGCGGCCGCGATGATTGCCGGGATGTGCAGGTAAGAGTGCGCGGCAGAAGCCGGGCCGATGCAGACGGATTCGTCTGCCAGACCCAGGTGCATCAGCTCTTTGTCGGCCTTGGAGTAAACGGCGACGGTCTTGATGCCCATCTCTTTGCAGGCACGCAGAATCCGCAGGGCGATCTCACCGCGGTTAGCGATCAGAACTTTTTCCAACTTCGCAGTCATCAAAGGCTCTCCGCAGTTCAAACGATGGTGAACAGCGGTTGGTCGTACTCAACCGGCTGGCCGTCTTCGACGAGGATGGACTCGATCACACCGCTGGTTTCAGCTTCGATGTGGTTCATCATCTTCATGGCTTCGACGATGCACAGGGTGTCGCCTTTCTTCACGGTCTGGCCGACTTCAACGAAGGACGGCGAGGTTGGCGAAGATTTGCGATAGAAGGTGCCGACCATCGGCGAACGGGCAACGGTGCCGTTCAGCGCTGGAGCAGCAGCGGCTGCTGGAGCGGCTGCAGCAGCAACCGGAGCGGCAGCCGCGGCAGGTGCAGCGGCCGGAGCCTGCATCGGAGCCGGTGCGTAGTACTGCTGCGCCGGGGTCTTGCTGTGACGGCTGATGCGTACGGACTCTTCGCCTTCCTTGATCTCGAGCTCGTCGATGCCGGACTCTTCCAGCAATTCGATCAGTTTCTTAACTTTACGGATATCCATGAATCATCAACTCCCAAGGGTCGGTCAGGGGCGTATAGCTTGTTGTTCAAGCTGCTCTAGTGCAGCCTCCAGGGCCAGTCGATAACCGCTGGCGCCAAGGCCGCAGATCACTCCCACCGCTACGTCGGAGAAGTAAGAGTGATGGCGGAAAGGTTCGCGTTTGTGCACGTTGGACAAATGCACTTCGATGAATGGGATGCTCACCGCCAGCAGCGCGTCACGTAATGCGACACTTGTGTGTGTAAAAGCTGCTGGGTTGATCAGAATGAAGTCCACACCTTCGCCGCGCGCGGCGTGGATGCGGTCGATCAATTCGTACTCGGCATTGCTTTGCAGATACAGCAGATGATGGCCGGCGTCACGGGCGCGGCGCTCCAGATCCTGATTGATCTGCGCCAGGGTGGTCGACCCGTAGGTCCCGGGTTCCCGGGTGCCGAGCAGGTTCAGGTTGGGGCCGTGCAGCACCAGTAGCGTTGCCATCTGCGTGTTCCTTGTTATGGGTGAGCCTTCATCAGAACCCGGCGACTATGCCGCAAAGACTTTGTGACTGTCCAGTTCTCTGCAATAGCCAGCACGATCTCCGATGTTTGCGCGAAATATGTGACTGAGTGATCAGATCCGGTCATTCACGCGGCCAAACCCGGCACAATCGCGATCAGACGCGGAATGCCTGCACCGCTGTATGCAGTTGCCCGCCCAATACCAGCAGATTCTCCCCCTGTTCGCGTCCTTCACCGATGCGCAACAAGTTATCCCCACCCAATTGATGAATGCGTTCGCTGTGATCGCGGATTTCGCTGACCGCGCCGCTTTGCTGCGCGGTGACCTCGGCGATGCGCACTGCCGTGTCGGAAATGGTCTGGATCGCGCCGACGATCTTGTCCAGCGCACCGTCCGCCGATTGCGCCTGATTGGCCGTGGCTTCGGCGTGTTCCACCTGGGCGCGCATGCCTTCGACCGATTGTCGGGCGGCGGTTTGCAGGCCGGCGATCAAGGTCTGGATTTCTGCGGTGGCGCCGGCGGTGCGTTGTGCCAATGAGCGGACTTCCTCGGCCACCACGGCAAACCCGCGGCCCATTTCTCCGGCGCGGGCGGCTTCGATCGCGGCATTCAGGGCCAGCAGATTGGTCTGGTCGGCAATCGAACGGATCACTGTCAGTACGCCGCCAATGGTGGCCGACTCTTGCGCCAGATGTTCGATCATCTGCGCATTGCCTTGCACTTCTCCGACCAGCGCATGCAGGCCGGTGAGGCTCAGGCCGATGACCTTTTGCCCATGCTCGACGGCCTGTCCCGCGTGACGGCTGGCGTCCGCAGCCTGACGGGCATCGCCGGCCACCTGCTGGATGGTCGCTTCCAGTTCGCTCAGGGAGTCACGGATCAGCGCGGTATCGCCGGCCTGATGCTCGGCGCCGCTGTGCAGGTCGTTGCTCAGTTCGGCCAGGGTGCGGCTGCTGCCCGCCACTTGTTCGGCATTGCCGCGAATCGTCCCGACCAGATCCACCAGATAGGCACGCAGGCGATTGAGCGAGGCTTCGATGTCGTGCAGTTCGAGGTTGGTCTTGCCCAGATGAATGTCACGGCTGAAATCACCCTCGGCCCAAGTCGACAATGCGGGCGCGAGATTGGTCAGGGTACGAGCCAGACGTCGCTGCAGGGTGTCGATCAGCAGGGCGATCAACAGGATCAAGCCGATCATCACACCTTGCATCAGGCGCACTTCGCTCTGGATCTGCCCGTGTTGGGCACGTACCACTGGCTCAAGGCCAGCGATGGCTTGTTGAACGGCGGCGATTTTCTGGTGGGTCGCGGTGCTGAGTTCGGTGCGTTTCTGGATCTGGTCGCGGGTGCGGGCCAGTTCTGCCGGATAGCGGCCAAGCAAGCTGTTGAGTTCGCGTTTGAGACCGACGCCGGCGTCTTCGGCGACGGCTTTTTCAGTGCTTTCAATGCCCATCATCGAGGCGAAATCGTCGCTGCCGGATTCGCTACGGGTGACCACGCCGAGCAAGGGCAGGGCATCGATTGCCTGGGCCTGGGTGCGGATGTTGGTGATCTCGCGCTCGACATCGGCAGCCAGTTCACTGCGCCCGCTGCTGACCAGTTTGTCGCGGGCCAGCGACAACTTGCCCAGATGCTGAGAGGCGCCAAGCAACGGCGCCAGATAGGTCGAGTTGCCGCCGGCATAGGTGTTGAGCTGATCGAGGCTGGCACTCAATTCGCGCTCGGCCTGCAACAGCAGCGCCTGCGGATCGCCGGCCAGTTTGCCGGCGGCCAGCAGGTCGGTCTTGCTGAATTCATCGAGGCTGGTGAGGCTCGGGCGCAGAGTGTCGGCCAGGGCGGGCGGCAGCTCGCCGAGTTCTTTCTGCAGGCTGTCGATGGCCTGGCTGGCGCTGCTCAGGCGCAAGGCATCGCCGCTGCCGAGGTAGTCCTCGACGTTGCGCGCGACTTCATTCTGAAATTGCTGTGACAGCCCGAGGTAGCGCTCCATCAGCAGATACGGGCGTTCGAGGGCTTTTTGCGACCACCACAGCGTGGCACCGAGGGCCACGCAGACGGCGACCAGCAACAGCGTGTTGAGATTGGTGAGCAACTTCAGGCGCATGACGGCTACCAACGGCAGAAATGGTAAGTGCCTGAATTTATTTCTGTTCTGTTACAAGGTTATGACCGAATCGGTGGATTCCGGTGAAAAAGTGGCACTTTGCTTTGAGTCTCGCGCGGTCTGCACCCGATTGCGGCCTTCACCCTTGGCGCGGTAAAGCGCCTCGTCGGCCTGGCTGGCCATCATCAGGCTGTCGGAGTCGTCGTGCATCTCCACTACCCCGGCGCTGAAGGTGCACCAAAGATCCTGTGGCTGGGCCGGGTAATGGATTTCAGCGAAGCGCTGGCGAATTTCGTCGAGCACTTTGTGCGCGGCTTCTATATCGGTGTCAGGCATGACGATGGCGAATTCTTCGCCGCCGTAACGTCCGATGAAGTCGGTCTTGCGCAGACGCTGCTTGAGGAACAGCGCCAGGCTCTTGATCACCCGGTCGCCCATGGGGTGGCCATGGCTGTCGTTGACCCGTTTGAAATGGTCGATGTCGAGCATCGCAAAACTCAGCGGCTTGTTTTCGCGGCGGGCGCGGAACGAGCAGTCTTCCAGCAACTGAAGAATGTGCGTGTGGTTGTACAGACCGGTGAGGCTGTCGCGGACCATCCGTGCTTTCAGGTTGCGCGCACGGGCGGCGCGGTTGCGCACCGTGGTGATCAGGTGGCGCGGTTTGATCGGCTTGGTCAGGAAGTCATCGCCGCCCTCGCTCATGGCGTCGAGCTGCTTGTCGAGGTCGTCTTCGGCCGACAGATAAATGATCGGCACGCTGACGTAACGGTCGTTGTGGCGGATGACCTTGGCCAGCTCGGTGCCGGTGCAGGCCGGCATGTACATGTCGAGGATGATCAGGTCCGGCTGGAAATCCGCCAGCTCGGCCATCGCCTGAATCGGCTCGATCAGGGTACGGGTGACAATCCCGGCGCTGTTGAGGAGGCGCTCGGTGTGCATCGCCTGGGCGCGGGAGTCGTCGATGATCAGCACTTTATAAGGTTCGTACTGAGCGACGCAGGTCAGGACTTCGATTTTCTCCAGCAAGCTCGAGGCTTCGAGGGTGCCGGTAAGGAACTCCTGACCGCCGGCGCGCACGGCGGCGAGGCGGGTCGGGGTGTCGGTTTCATGCAGGCTGAAGAACAGCAGTGGCAACGGCTCTTCCAGACCCTGCTGGGCTTCGGCGGCGAGTTTCAGGCCGACGCCGGCGCCGCTGAAGTCCACGTCCATGACGATGGCGGCGGGCAGACGCTCGACCATCGAGGAGCGAAACGCCGACACACTGTCCAGCGCCTGGGCGCTGAGACCGAAGAACTCCAGTTGTTTGGCCAGTCGTTCGGCGCGGTCGTGATCCTGAAGCATCACGTAGATCGGTTTGCGCAGGGGCGGCAGAAAGGTCTGGTCGAGTTGATCACCATGGCGCAGGCCGGTGCGCGACAGACGCTGCATCAAACGGTTGAGATCGGTGATCAGGCCGCTGCTCAGGCGCCCGCGATTGGCGTCGACGGCTTCCAGCGACTGGCTGATGTGATGGGCCAGTTGGGTGTGCTCGGGCTGTTCGAAGCGCTCGGCAAAACGCAGCAGGCGCAGATTGGCCTCGCTCAGTTCGGCGAGGTCGGCAGTGGACCACTCACTGCGTTGCAGGCGTTGCCATATCTCAAGAATCTGACGTGCCTGATGAATTACCCGCTGGGCAAAGTGGTGCTTGAGGCGCTCGCGGCTGGGGTCTTCTGGCTCGGTCATATCCTGACTACTAGTTAGGGTGCATGCTGAGATCGACTGGTGGCTCTATGCTAGCACCTCTTTCCGGTTACATCAGTGTCGTACGTCAATAATCTGCGGTGCGTCACCATTCAGTTTCTGACCGGCGGGTTTTGCTTCGAACCGGGTCGTCGGTAGAGGCCCCGTGAACAGGGCACTTAGTGGCGTGTCGAGAAGCAGTTTCTGCCGAAAACGCGTAACGAAAACCTGAGGGAACACGAGTTTTTCCGTGGGTATCGGCAAGCATTTCTCGGGGTGACGGGCATCAGGGAATCCCTTAGTGCACGACGCCCGGTCCAAAGAGTCACCCCCTGTCATTATTGACGGGTGCGGGCCAGAGGCACGTTGTTGTATGGTTGCTGTCGAACCGTTGAACCCAAGATTGAAAGGATATCGCCATGCTGGACTGGAAGAATCGCGCGAGCAGTGCGCCCGAACGTGCCGCCGAGCCGAAATCCGCCGCCCGCAGCTATGTGGGCGGCCTGTTGTTCAGCCGCGCGCTGGCCACGCTGGTCGGTATTTATCTGTTGGTGACCATCGCCCTGGGCTGGTACTGGAGCGAGGAACCGGCCCTGTTTCCCGTGGCGCAGAACGCCCAGCTGGCTGCCGAGAAGGAAGGCAAGCAGATGGTGGTCGGCTACACCACCGTCGAAACCCTCAAGACCGTCGCCAGTACTCTGCTGAACAAACCGGGCGGCTACATTTCCAACGACCGCTTCCCGCCAGGCCTGTGGATGGACAACATGCCCAGCTGGGAATACGGCGTGCTGGTCCAGGTGCGCGACCTGACCCGTGCCTTGCGCAAGGACTTTGCCCGCTCGCAGTCGCAGTCGGCTGAAGATGCCGATCTGGCCAAGGCCGAACCACGCTTCAACTTCGACAACAAGAGCTGGATCCTGCCGTCCAGCGAGTCGGAATACCAGGAAGGCATCAATTCCCTGAGCCGTTATCAGGCGCGCCTGTCTGACCCTACCCAGAAAAACGCCTTGTTCTACGCCCGCGCCGACAACCTGAACAACTGGCTGGGCGACGTCGGGACGCGTCTCGGTTCGCTGTCGCAACGGCTGTCCGCCAGTGTTGGCCGGGTCAAGCTCAACACCGCGCTGAAAACCGAAGTGCCGGCGGTGGGTGAAGTGCCGCAGGTCGACGAGGAAGTCGTCGAGACTCCGTGGATGCAGATCGACAACGTGTTCTACGAAGCCCGTGGTCAGGCCTGGGCGCTGTCGCACCTGCTGCGCGCCATCGAAGTCGATTTCGCCGATGTGCTGGCGAAGAAGAACGCGACCGTCAGCGTGCGTCAGATCATTCGTGAACTGGAGGCGTCTCAGGAGCCGATCTGGAGCCCGATGATCCTCAACGGCAGCGGCTTTGGTGTGCTGGCCAACCACTCGCTGGTCATGGCCAACTATATTTCCCGGGCCAACGCCGCCGTGATCGATTTGCGTCAACTGCTCAATCAGGGCTGAGTCATGGACGAGAGCGCCAGAGAGGCGGCCCACCGCGCCGCCTCGGATGCCGAACAGATCGCCTGGGTCGACGAGCAGGACAACCTGCTCGGCGCCCTGGTACGTTCCGACCTGCGCGAGCGCGGGCTGATCGGCCGTGGCACCTACATCATGCTGTTCAACTCCGCCGGTGAACTTTGCGTGCATCGGCGCACGTTGAGCAAAGCCATTTATCCCGGTTACTGGGACGTGGCGGCAGGCGGCATGGTGCAGGCGAACGAGACCTACGCCGAGTCGGCGGCCCGTGAACTGGAGGAAGAGTTGGGGGTGAGCGGCGTCGAGCTGACGGCCCACGACCATTTCTACTTCGAAGACACCGGCAATCGCCTGTGGTGTTCGGCGTTTTCGGCGGTGTGGGACGGGCCGTTGATCCTGCAACCGGAAGAGGTGCTCGAAGCGCGCTTCATTCCGGTCGATCAGGTGATGCGCGAAATCAAGCTGAAGCCTTATTGCCCGGACTCTCTGGCAGCGTTGAAACGCTATCTGAAGGCTCAGCAAAGCGACGTCGCAAAGAACTCATAAATTGGCGCCGATTGGCACTTAGCAATCGGCGTTTTTGCCGTTACACTGCGCGACCTTTTCAAGCTGTGCCGGCCTGTTTTCAGGAGCAACCGGTGCAGTAGCGCTGCCCCTGCCTGAGTGGGGCTTCGCGGTCGATAGCCTTGCCCAAGGCTGCGATCAGTCTTTGTCCTCCCAAGAGGATTGCCGGTGGCCAAAAAAGCCGCATCCTTCGCCGCCCTGGGCGGCCTGGTATTTTCCACCGACGCAGGTCGTCATTGCCCGGAATGCAGCAAGCCGGTGGACGCCTGTATCTGCAGACAAACCGTGATCCCGGCCGGTGACGGCATTGCCCGCGTGCGTCGCGAGAGCAAGGGCCGTGGCGGCAAGACGGTGACCACCATCACCGGCGTGCCCCTGGCCGAAGACGCACTCAAGGAGCTGGCGACAACGTTGAAGAAACGTTGCGGCACCGGCGGTGCGTTGAAGGACGGGGTCATCGAGATCCAGGGCGATCATGTCGAGTTGCTCCTGGCCGAGTTGATCAAGCACGGTTTCAAGGCGAAGAAGTCCGGCGGCTAGCAGCCTCTGTGAAAACCACCTGCGGCTTGATCCGGCACTGATCGTCATCGGTTCCGGCGTCGTTTCCATGGTTTTCACAGAGCCTGTTCATGACCGGTTTCTAAACTCAACGCTGTCAGCGCGGTCTACCGCCCCGCTGACGAACCGTCATTTTCATTCTTTAGACTGCGCCGGCCTGAGATCAGGCGACGCACTATGACTTCTTTATAGGGGACTTCGATGTCCGTACGACGCACACGCAAAGACGATGGCAGCCAATGGACAGTTGCGGACAGCCGCAGTGTTTACGGGATTCGCCATTGGGGGGCCGGGTATTTCGCGATCAATGACGCCGGTCGCGTCGAAGTTCGTCCGAACGGCCCGAGCAGTTCGCCTATCGATCTGTTCGAACAAGTCGACCAGTTGCGCAAGAGTGGCTTGTCCCTGCCGCTGCTGGTGCGTTTTCCCGACATCCTGCAAGACCGCGTCCGTCAGCTGACCGGTGCGTTCGATGCCAACATCGAGCGTCTGGAATACCAGAGCAAGTACACCGCGCTGTACCCGATCAAGGTCAACCAGCAGGAAGCGGTGATCGAGAACATCATCGCCACCCAGAACGTTTCCATCGGTCTGGAAGCCGGTTCGAAGCCCGAGCTGCTGGCAGTGCTGGCACTGGCGCCGAAGGGCGGCACCATCGTCTGCAACGGGTACAAGGACCGCGAGTTCATCCGTCTGGCGCTGATGGGCCAGAAGCTCGGCCACAACGTGTTCATCGTGATCGAGAAAGAATCCGAAGTCGGCCTGGTGATCGAAGAAGCGGCTTCGCTGAAGGTCAAGCCACAGGTCGGCCTGCGTGTTCGCCTGTCCTCGCTGGCTTCGTCGAAGTGGGCGGACACCGGTGGCGAGAAGTCCAAGTTCGGTCTGTCGGCGGCGCAACTGCTGTCGGTGGTCGAGCGCTTCCGCGCGGCGGGCCTGGATCAGGGCATCCGCCTGCTGCACTTCCACATGGGTTCGCAGATCGCCAACCTGGCCGACTACCAGCACGGCTTCAAGGAAGCGATCCGTTATTACGGTGAGTTGCGCAATCTGGGCCTGCCGGTCGATCACATCGACGTCGGCGGTGGTCTGGGTGTGGACTACGACGGTACTCACTCGCGCAATGCCAGCTCGATCAACTACGACATGGATGACTACGCCGGTGTCGTGGTCGGCATGCTCAAGGAGTTCTGCGACGCGCAGGCCTTGCCGCATCCGCACATCTTCTCCGAAAGCGGCCGTTCGCTGACCGCGCACCACGCGATGCTGGTGGTGCAGGTGACCGACGTCGAGAAACACAACGACGACGTGCCGCAGATCGAGAACAAGGACGCGCTGCCGGAAACCGTGCAGTGGCTGGTTGACCTGCTCGGCCCGACCGATATCGAAATGGTCACCGAAACCTACTGGCGCGCCACCCACTACATGAGCGACGTGGCCGCCCAGTACGCCGACGGCAAACTGACCCTGGCTGAAAAAGCCTTGGCCGAACAATGCTACTTCGCCGTATGCCGTCGCCTGCACAACTCGCTGAAGGCGCGCCAGCGTTCGCACCGCCAGGTGCTGGACGAACTCAACGACAAGCTGGCCGACAAGTACATCTGCAACTTCTCGGTGTTCCAGAGCCTGCCGGATACCTGGGCCATCGATCAGGTGCTGCCGATCATCCCGCTGCACCGTCTCGATGAAGAGCCGCTGCGTCGCGCGGTGCTGCAGGATCTGACCTGCGACTCCGACGGCAAGATCAACCAGTACGTCGACGAGCAGAGCATCGAGACCAGCCTGCCTGTGCATGCGCTGAACGAAGGTGAAGATTACTTGCTGGGCGTGTTCCTGGTCGGCGCCTATCAGGAAATTCTTGGCGACATGCACAACCTGTTCGGTGACACCGACTCGGTGAACATCTACCAGAACGCCGACGGCAGTGTGTACCACGCCGGGATCGAAACCCACGACACCATCGAAGACATGCTGCGTTACGTACACCTGTCGCCGGAAGAGCTGATGACCCACTACCGCGACAAGTGCGCCAGTGCCCGCATCAGCGCCAGTGAGCGTACCCAGTTCCTCGATGCACTGCGCCTGGGGCTGACTCGTTCCTCCTACCTGTCTTCCTGACGGCAGGTTCCGAATCCATCAGGTTGTCTGAAATTGTTCCGTATTAATCGGAGTTTTCAGACAACCTGGTGAGACTTGTCTTTTTCGACTAGCGAATTGACTGTCGTCCTCACGAGAAAAGTGATGTCGTCTGCTTTTCACGTAGGTCATTTCCTAATTTGTACTTCGGCTCTCTACTCGGCCATGGCTCTCGGCGAGAATCCCCGCCCGCCCCTCCTGTAGAGAATCATCCATGTTCGATCCAGCCGACGAGCCGTCGTTTCGCCTCGATGTAGCGGGTCTGTCTGCCCCGTTCGAAGTCCTGGCCTTTACGGGGAGCGAGGCCATCAGCGAGCCTTTTGCGTTCGAAATCGATGTGTTGATCGACGATCCTCATCTGGACCTTGCCGGCCTGCTCTATCGCTCGGCACGCCTGTCCTTCGGGCCGTCGGGCAACGGCGTTCACGGTCAGTTGCAGGGGCTTGTCCAGCACGAACATGGCCATGGGCCCAGATTGTGCCGAGCGCGGCTGGGGCCCCGGCTGAGTTGCCTGGGGCTGCGTCACAGCCAGCGGATTTTCAGTGGCCGGTCTGTTCCACAGATTCTGGACCAAGTGCTCAGGGAGCATGGAATCACCGGTTCCCGGCGCCGCTTCGAATTGCAGGTCGAGCATCCGGCCCGCAGATTCTGCACCCAATACGGCGAATCGGATCTGCAACTGGTGCAGCGCCTGTGTGCACAGGCACGGATTCACTATCACTTCGAGCATGGGCAGGACAGCCACTGCCTGGTGTTCGGCGATGATCCGGCGTTGCTGCCGCCATCAGAGGCGGTGCGATTCGACGTTGAGGGGCAGGCGCCGGCGGTGCGCCGCTGGGCGACCGGGGAACAGGCTTGTGGCTCCGGTGAACATGCCCGGCGGATTCGATCGGCGCAGGGGCACTCCGACGTGCCGACCCTGCGCTGCGGTCAATGGCTGAGCCTGTCGTCGCAGCCATTTGCGCAATGCGGTACGAACTGGTTGCTGACCCGAGTCGAGCATCGCGCCGATCAGTTGCTCGAGCCCACTTACAGCAACCGAATCTGTGCCGTCGAACACTTGCAGGTCAATGCGCCGGCCGTCGAACGCCCGGCGTTGAGCATGAGCAGTCTGCAACGCGCCTGGGTCGTGGCGGTCGATGAGCCCCGACCTGACCGTTCGAGGCCCGTTGCGGTGCAGTTCGACTGGCTCTACCAGGGCGAGGGCGCAGCGCCCAGCCACTGCTGGCTGCCACTGGCTCCGGCATTGGCCGACACGGCGACAAAGGCATTGCGCGAGGGTGTCGAAGTGGTGGTCAGTTTTCTTGAGGGTGATCCCGAGCAGCCGGTCATCAGCGGAGTCCTGCAGCCACCGGCATACGACGGCAGCTATGAGGAGGATGAACCGCCGCCATTGCCCGAGACGCTGGCCAGTGAAGGAATCGCACAATGGCTGCATGGCGCCGAACCCCTGTTGCTGCTGTGCCTGATGCCGGGGGGCGGCAGCTATCATCACTGTCGGGAGGCCGTGTGCAGTTGCCGGCTGCTCGCGGGGCGCAAACCTGGCGATGGACGATGAGCGGTGCAGCGCCGGGGCAACGTGCGCAGTGGCTGTTGCTGGACGTTGCGCATGCGGCGCAGGCCTTGAGTGTATTGCGCCAGGGTTTCCCGGATGTGCCGAGCCTGAAGCTGTTCGAGGGTACGGAGTTTCAGCCCGTGTGCGAGCAGGGGCCGTTGCTGGTCGATCTGCGCGATTGTCCGATGCTGTCGGCGTTATGTCATACAGACCCGCAGATCTGGTGCGGGCTGTTGCTGGGCAGCGATGCCTCGAGCGAATCGCTGCGTGAACATTTGCAACGGATGCTGACGGTTTCTGTCGGTCTGAATCATCGTGCGCTGCTCAATTACTACGACCGGCAGACGGCCAGCTACTTTTTCGACGCCTGCGATGCGCGCCAGTTGAGCCGCTGGCTCGGGCCGATCGGTTGGCTGCGCTGGTTCGGCGGTACCTGGGCCGACCGGGCGAGCGGCATCCAGGGCTGGCAGCAACTGCGCAATCCTGGGCTGGACGTCGAGCCACTCAACATCGAGCAGTCCCTGACCCGTCATCAGCGTGAACACTTGCACCGCTGCCTGCTGGAACAACATATCTGGCGCTGGAGCCAATCGACGGGAACCGATTACCGCGCGTTGTCCTCCCACGTCGAACAAGGCCTGACATTGGGTTTCAGCGAGCGGGCCGTGCTGGACGACTGGTTGTGGCTACGTCTGCTGCATCCGCGTGCAGAACTGATGCAACCGCCGCAAGGATTGACCCAGCAAGAGCGGCTCGATCATCTGCGTCGACGCTGGCAGAACGACCCACCCTGACACGAGGTTTCGCGCGCATCCTGCCGGTGCTCGATCAGATCGACGAGTTTATCCGGCACACGCCGCCTCAATGAGCACCGCCGGCAAGCCAGCCGTCGTTGCGCCGCAGTCGCCACGCCAATGTGCCGAGGGTCAGGCTGCGCAGCACCATGAACAGCAGGAATGAAATCCACAGTCCGTGATTGCCCAGCCCGCTCAACGCCCAGGCGAACGGCAGCAGCAAAGCGACGGTCAGCAGCATGCCGTTGCGCATTTCCCGGGCGCGGGTAGCGCCGATGAACAGGCCGTCGAGCAAGTAGCTCCACACCGCAATCAACGGCAGCACGGCGAGGTAGGGCAGATAGATGAACGCGGTCTCGCGCACGCTCTGAATATCGGTCTGCATTTCGATGAACAAGTGCCCGGCGAACAGAAACAACACAGCAAAACCCAGGCTTGCCAGCAACGACCAGCCACCGGCGACCACCAGCGAACGACGCAGCGCAAGGCGATCACGGGCGCCGATGGCGTGTCCGCACAAAGCCTCGACCGCGTGGGCCAGGCCGTCCAGCGCATGGGCGGTCAGCAGCAGGCCGTTGAGCAGCAGCGCGTTGGCTGCCACCGTGGCATCACCCAGTCGGGCGCCCTGCACGGTGATCAGGAAAAATACCGATTGCAGCGCCAGGCTGCGGATGAAAATGTCGCGGTTGACCCCCAGCAGCGGTCGCCAGCTCTGCCACACCCTCAATGCCGCCCAGACGATATGCCCGGGGTAAGCGCGCAAGGCCTTGTGGGTGAGTGCCAGGCCGAGCAGGGCGCCGCACCATTCGGCGACCACCGAGGCCCGGGCCGAGCCGACCACGCCCCAGTCCAGACCGATGACGAACCACAGGTTCAGCACGATGTTGATCAGGTTGGTGGTCAGCAGAATCGCCAGCGGCGCCCGGGCGTTCTGGGTGCCAAGAAACCAGCCGACCAGTGCATAACTGGCCAGCGCCGCCGGCAGCCCGAACAGGCGGGTGTAGAAGAAGTCGCGGGTCAGTTCATTGAGTTCCGGCGACGGTTGCATGAAATGCAGGGCGACGCCGCTGAGCGGCACGCCCACGGCCCCCAGCAGCAGCGCCAGCCCCATTGCCAGCAACAAGCCTTGCAGCAGAATCTGCCGCAGTGCCGCACCATCGCTGCGCCCGGCCGCCTGCGCGGCGAACCCGGTGGTGCCCATGCGCAGGAAACCCATGGCCCAGGCCAGAACGGTGTACAGGCTCGCGCCTACCGCTACGGCGCCCAGTTGGTGGGCATGGGGCAGGTGACCGATGACGGTGCTGTCGACCAGCGCCACCAGCGGCACAGAGAGGTTGGAGAGAATCATGGGGGCGGCGAGGGCCCAGACCCGGCGATGGGTCGGGCGGTCGCGCCAGTCGGCGATCAGGTTGGACATGCGGGCTCCTTGGGGAGCGGCATTGTAGCGGGAGGTGTCAGTGAATGATCCAGCTCAGCAGCCACAGCCCCAGCAGCAACCAGATGATCCCGGCAATGATCGACGCATTCATGAAGGCGCGGATCGCCGACCACAGCAGCATCAGGCCAACGATCAACGCGATGATGCTGATGATCGAAGTGTCCATGCCCAGGGCCTTCGCCAGCCCGTCGACGAAGTTGCCGCCGGCATGGCTCAGCACGTTGAACAGGCCACTCAGGCCGTCGACGATGAAGCGGATGATCGAGCCGAGCGCCTGGCCCAGCCATTCGAAGAAGCTTTCTACCTGCATGTTTTCATCCTGATGAAAGAGCTGAGCCTTGGGCCGCGGCAGGGGCGGTCGAGTTCCCTGCAAGCATAGAGGGTTTGCCGGGTGGTGGCTGCCCCTTGCCTTCGCGCAGCATCCCCTCGAAGCTATACGCCTTCAGGAGAAAACGATGAACCTTGTTGAACTGACCGAACGCCTGCACGCCATTCGCGACCGTAATGACTGGCGGCAATTTCACAGCCCGAAAAACCTGGCCATGGCGGCCAGCGTGGAAATGGCCGAGCTGGTGGAAATCTTCCAGTGGCTGAGCGAAGACCAGTCCCGCGAACTGCCCGCCGAAAAACTGGCCCACGCCGGCCAGGAAGTCGGGGACATCGTCCTTTATCTGTTGCTGCTGTGCAGCGAACTGGGGCTGGACATGAATGAAGTGGTGCGTAGCAAACTCGCCGACAGCGAACGGCGGTTCAGCTGATGAGCGACCGTCATTTCGATCAGTTGGCGACCCGTTTCGCCGAAAAAATCTATGGCGGTGCCAAAGGCGCGATCCGCCTCGCGGTGCTGCAGGCCGATCTTGCAGAAGCCTTGCCGGATCGTCCGTTGCGGGTGCTGGACATCGGTGGCGGCCTGGGCCACATGTCTCTGTGGCTGGCCGAGCGTGGGCACGACGTGACCTTCACCGAGCCGGCCGAACCGATGCTTGAAGGCGCGCGTCAGCGTTTTGCCGAGGCCGGGCAGACAGCGACGTTCATTCAGGCGCCGTGGCAGGCGTTGCTCGGTCAACTCACCGAACCCTATGACGTGGTGATCTGTCACGCGGTGCTCGAATGGCTCGCCGAACCCCACGCGATCCTGCCGGTGCTGCATCAACTGACCAGACCTGGCGGGTGGCTGTCGCTGGCGTTCTATAACCGTGATGCGCTGGTCTATCGCAACCTGCTCAAAGGCCATTTCAAGAAGATGCGCAAGAACGACATGGCCGGCGAGAAGCAGAGCCTGACCCCGCAGCAGCCCCTGGATCCTCGGGAGCTGGCCACGCAACTCGAAGGGTTGTGGCAGGTCGAAACCCAGAGCGGGGTGCGGGTTTTCCACGATTACATGCCGGTGGAATTCCAGGCCCGCGCCGAGTTGATTGATTTGCTCGAGATGGAACTCGCCCACCGTCGTCACCCAAGCTTCGCCGGGCTTGGGCGCTACTTGCACTGGATCTGCCGGCCGATCTGATCGGAGCATGAAATGAAAGGTCATTCAGGGTTATTGCTGATCTGTCTGGGGTTGGCCGCCTGCCAGGGCAGCAACCCTTATGTGGCGCAGTCGCGGCCCTTGCCGCCGGCGCCACCGCAAGCTGCGACCACCTTCGACCGCAGCGCTTATCCCGCGCCACCGCGGGATTACGGGCGCTACCGCAGTTGGGCGTGGCTCAACGGGCGCCTGCCGCCGGGGAGTGCCTGGGCGGATTCGGCACAAGTGGCCGAGGCCGTCAGCAGTGCACTGGACCAGCGCGGCTTGCGCCCGCTGCACGACAATCGCCCGGCCGACTTGTTCGTCAGCGCCAACCTGAGCCTGGAAACCCGCCTGCGTCAGGTCCAGGACGACTACGGTTACTACGGTGGATACGGCGGTTATGACCGTTACGGCCGGGGTTACGGGATGTACAACACGGTGCCCATTGTCCGCACCTATCAGGAGCAGGTCGTGGTGGTGCGGGTCGATCTTTTCGACGCCGGCACCGGCCAGCCGGTCTGGAGTGCCAGCGCCGAAACCGGCACTCAGGGCAACCAGAGTGACCGTGCCGATGCGATCCGGGAGGCTGTCGAAAAGGCCATGTCGGCGTATCCTCCCAGTTAGCTTCCCGTGAACCGGAAGCTCCCTCAGGTTCATGTTTTCCACCGGAGAAAAACCATGTTCCGCCGTTTTGCTTTACTGGCTGTGGCCGCGCTGCTCAGTGCCTGCGCCACCAACCAGGTCAATCATGACTTTGACGCCAGCCGCGACTTCGCCGCCTACCGCAGCTGGAGCTGGAAAGAGCCTGCCCTGCAGTACCGCCCCGACGATCCTCGGATCAAGAGCGACCTGACGGAACAGCGGATCCGCCAGTCGGTCGCCGATCAACTGGACCAGCGCGGCCTGCGCCCGGCCACGGCGGGCCGCAAAGGTGACTTGAGTGTGCAGGCCTACCTGATCGTCGAGGATCGCCAGCAACAGGTCACCACCAATTACGGCGGTGGCTGGGGTGGTCCATGGAACGGTTATTGGGGCGGGCCGATGTACAACGAAACCCGCAACGTCACCTACAAGGTGGCGACCATTCAGATCGACCTGCTCGACGGCAAGGACGGCAAACTGGTGTGGCGAGGCAGCGACGAGCAGATGCTCAGCCGCACGCCGAACCCTGCGGATCGCAGCAGCGCCATCCATGAAACGGTGACGCGTATCCTGTCGAACTACCCTCCGCGCTAAGTGAGCGCCTTGAACGGGAGCCCAGGAGCTCCCGTTTTTTCTGAAGGGACGGCTGGCGTGTTGCCAGCCGTGTCGTCACGCCGCGTCTACACTGACATCCACCAATGGAGCTTGCGCCCGGCCGTGCGCCGGCAAAGGAGTGCGCCATGTCGCGTCTTTCGCAGTGTCGCGGCCCCGCCCGGCAGCGCGGGGCCATCGGCTTGATGGCGGCTGCCACCCTCAGCCTCGCGCTGATCCTGATGTTGCTGGTGGTGGACACCGGCCGTCTGTACATGGAACAGCGCAAATTGCAGCGGCTGGTGGATAACGCGGCACTGGAGGCGGTCAGCCGTGGCGGCAATTGCCTGCCGGGCCTCACTGCCGCCAGCTACGCCGGGCAAAGTGCGACACGCAACGGGTTTGTCGCCGATGCCAATAACGTCCTTGTGATCGATTGCGGAAAGTTGGTGACAGCCGCCACCGGCCTGCGCACGTTTACGGTTGACGCGACGCAATCAGAGGCGGTCAAGGTCGCGGCCAACCGCACCGTGACCACCAGTTTTGCCGGCGGCGTGCAGGCGCTGTTCAGTGCCGCACCGGTCAGTCTCAATACCGTGCTCTACGCTTCGGCGGTGGCGGCCAAGCCCAAGCCGACCGTCGCTCAATTGAACATCCGCAGTAATCTGGCCAGTATCGACACCGCGCAATCGAACATCCTCAACCCGCTGTTTTCCGGATTGCTCGGCGGCAACGTCAATCTGACGGCCCTGGGCTGGAACGGCTTGCTCAACACCGACATCAATCTGCTCAGCTACCTGAATCAACTGGCAATCAACCTCAACGTGGCCGCCGGCAATTACAGCCAGTTGCTCAATACCCAGGCCACGGTGACCCAATTGATCCAGGCTGCGGCTACCGTGGTGCAACTCAACGGTGCCACCGCCGATGTGATTACGGCGCTCGGTCAGTTGCAAGTGGCGGCGATCAATGCTGCGCCGGTAAAACTCGGCGACATCCTGCAACTGCAGACCGGCACCACGGCGGCCGGGCTGGATGCCAATCTGCAACTGTTACAACTGGTTCAGGGCGTGATTCAACTGGCCAACAGCAAAAGTGCGGTGGCCGCGACCCTGCCAATCAGCGTGCTGGGGTTGGCGAATGTTACGGTGCGGGTCAAGGTGATCGAGCCGCCGCAGTTCTCGGCGATTGGTGATCCGGCGCTGGCCAAGGCCAATCCTCTGGGGCCGAACCGGATTTATGTGCGCACTGCGCAGATTCGCACGATGCTCTCGGTGAATCTGCCGGTGTTGACCGGGGTGGCCGGGCTGAGCAACGCGGTATTGGGGTTGGTCGGCACTCTGAGCACGACTGTCAATCAGCTGTTGACCCTGAATCTGGTCTCGTTGGCCAACTCACTCCTTTGCCTCAGTTGCCAACGGATGGACCCGTTATTGTTGCCGTCACCGGAAATCGACATCAGCCTGGATGCCGGCGGCGCCATCAGCTACGTCACCGACTACAGCTGCCCGACCGGCAATACCGGCACCAAAAGCCTGACGGCCCACACCATCACCTCGATTGCCGACCTCAAACTGGGCAAGATTGACCCGACCAACGCGTTTTCATCCTCTGCCGAACCCACGGTCACCCCGTTGCCGCTGGTGGACCTGGGCATTGTGACCTGCCATACGATTTTAGGTATTGGCAGCTGTGACTCGAGTACCCACGTGCAATACGGCGCCGGCGGTATCGCGATCATGGTCGATACCAGCGTGGCGCAGAACACTCAGGATCTGGTGTTTTCCAGCAGCACACCGTTCGCCACGCCACCCAACCTGAAACAGCCGCCGAGCGTGATTTCCGTCGTACCCACCAGCAACATCGTCAACAGCCTGTCGAGCACGCTCGCCGGAATCAATCTGATTGTCTACCAACCGATTGGCAGCAATCCGCTGGGCTCCGTTGTAGCGGGTGTGGCGGGCCTGATCAGTAGCGTCACGACAATCCTGCAACCGCTGATCACCAACCTGGTCAGCCCGCTGCTCGACCCGTTGCTCAATAACCTTCTCAAGGGGCTGGGGATCAACCTGATGGATGTTGATGTCGGCGCCAACATGACCTGCGGCCAGACCGGCAAGGCGTATCTCGTCATCTAGTCATCGGGTGCAATCGGCAGTTCGATGCAGAACCGCGCACCGTCCGCCGAGTTGCACACGCTCAGATGGCCGCCCATGTTTTCGATGATTCCGTAACTCACCGACAACCCCAGACCGGTACCGATGCCCACCGGTTTGGTGGTGAAGAACGGCTCGAAAATCCGCTCCAGCAGACGCGGGTCGATGCCGCCGCCATTGTCCTCGACCCACAGGCGCACCTTTTCTTCATCCCGTTCGGCGTAGATCGAGATCCACGGCTTGAACGCCGGATCGGACTCGCGTTTGCCCAGCAGCGCATCCCGGGCGTTGACCATCAGGTTGATCAGCACCTGTTCAAGCTGATCGACGTATCCGCGCACCTGAACCTCGAACGCGGTTTCACTGATGCGCAAATCCACGCCTTTGCCGCGCATGCCTTCGGCCAGCAGTGACAGCGTGCCTTCGATGGCGCTGGCGGGGTTGAACAACTGTTGTTCGATTTCCGAGCGACGGCCGAACACCCGCATGTGATCCACCACTTTCGCGGCACGCTGGACCTGGGCGTCGATGCGGTTGAGTTTGTCGGTCAGGTAGTCGATCTGCACATCGCCGTTGCTCAGGCGTTTTTGCACGTTGACGATGGCCATGCGCATGACATTCAGCGGCTGGTTGATTTCGTGGGCGAGACCTGTGGCCATTTCGCCGAGGGTGGCCATTTTTGCGCTCTGGGTGAGTTGTAGTTGGGAGCGGCGCACTTCGGTGTTGTCGCGGCCAACGGCTTGTACTTCGATCAGTTTCCCGTGCTCATCGAACACGCCCCGATCCGACCACACCCACCACGCATGCTCGCGCCCCGGCAATTGCAGGTTGATTTCGGCGGTGCTGACGGGGGATTCCGGGGTCAACAACGCCAGGCGCTCGACGAAGTCTGCGCGTTGTACGTCCGACATCCAGCTGCCCAGATTGACCCCCGGTAAATCTTCGGGAGCGCATTCCAGATACTTCGCCAACGGCTGGTTGCCGAACGTCAGGATCAGGTCCGGACGATAACGGCAGATCATCGCCGGCGAGTCCTCCACCAGAATCCGGTAGCGCTCTTCACTCTGTCTGACTTGTTCGGCAGCCAGCGTCGCCTCGGTGACGTCCAGCCACAAGCCGACGGCTTCCACCGGCAGGCCGAGGTCATTGCGCAGCAGGCGGGCCTCGTCGAGCAGCCAGTGGTAATCACCGCGACTGTCGCGCAAGCGATAGCGGGCACGTACCAACCCTTCGCGCAACAGCTGGCGGGTGCGTTCGAAATACAGGGCCCGGTCCTCCGGGTGTATCCGCTCCACCAGTGCGCCGGCATCGCAGTCTTCCAGGCTCCAGCCCAGCAACGGTTGCAGACTGGCGCTGAAAAACGCCGGCAGCAACGCGCCCTCGACGTAGTGCTGGACATAGATGACCGCCGGTGAACTGGCGATCAGATTGTTCAGTCGCGCATGGGCCGCAGCGGCCAGTTGCTGCTGATTCTTGATGTCGCTGATGTCCAGCATGAAGCCTGCCAGCCGACGGTGATCGCCGGTGCCGCTGACCTGCCCCTGAAGGCGATACCACGCCGGGGGCTGACTGCTGTCGCGAAGCTGCAGGCGCACGCACAGGTCAAGGATTTCGCCGTGCACCTGCAGGTCCTGCAGGCGGCTGCGCACTTCCTCGCGGTCAGCGGGGTGGATCAGATTCAGCCAGTTTTCCAGGGTCAGCGTCGAGCTGTCCCGTTGCAGGATGGCGGCCAGTGTCGGGGCCAGCTGGATGTGTTCGCCACTGCTGCCGATTTCCCACCAGCCGGTGCCCAGCAATGTCTGCAACGACTCCAGTCGTTCCAGCTGCAGTTGATGCTGCTGCTCACGCAATCGCCCGAGCAACGGACCTGCCAGCGCCCCGGCCAGCATCAGCCAGTCACGGTCGGTCAGATACGGCGCGGTCTTGTCCACCGCATAAAAGCCGCAGAGCAGCCACGCCATCACGCCACGATCATCGCTGTAGGGCACGGCGAACCCCTCGGCATTGCCGAACAGCCCCTGCACCCGTGTGTGTTCATACTGACCGTAATGCGCCCCGAGGCGCTGCGGGCCGGCGCCATTGAGGCTGTCCAGCGGCGTGCCGAGGCGCTGGCCGTCCTGCCATAGCGCGGGCGCATCGTGGGCGTGGAACTGGCAGTGAATCTGCCACACCTGTTCCTGCTCATTGAGCAAGGCGAGTGCCACACACGGGATCTGCCAGCGCTGCGCGATTATCTGCAGTTGATCGCTGACGACCATCGGCAGTCGTCCCAGGCTGCAACTGCGCAACTGCTTGCTGATCTGCTCGGCAATCCCGTGGCACGCCTCGCGTTGATGCGCTTGCCGGCGTTCGGACAGCAGGTCGGCAATGTCGATCAGTTGCAGCAGCCAGCCGTGGCCCAGAGGCTGGGCCCAGCCGCGCAGGTGCAGGGTCTGTTCGCCCAGACCGGTGAAGTCCAGGTCCAGCAGTTGCCCTTGCCATTCCTGCGGCCGGCCTTCGATCGCCAGGGTGCTGTGGGGTAGCAGTAAGTTGTGCAGTGGCAACGGTTTGTCATGGGGTATCTGCTGCGCCAGCAACAGGCGCAAGGGGCCGGCCATTTGCAACACGGCGCCTTCGCCATCGAGGTGCAGATGCAGGCCCGTCGCGGGTGAGCCGAGCACGTCCGGCAAGTCCCCGGCGAGCGGGGCGCGCTTGAGCAGACGGCCGAACAGATTGTCCCCGGCCGTCAAAATTTCAGGCTCGAGCTGGCGGTCAGGTTGGTGGGCAGGCTGGGTACGGCGCCGATGCCTGGCAACACCAGAAACGGAATGACCTGATTGAGTTTGCTGACGGGGTAATTGACGCTGACGGTGAGCGTGCCCAGCGTTGAGTCATAGGTTGCTGAAGTGTCCACGCCTACTACCACGTTCAGGGACGTTGGCAAGCCTGAAAACTGCTGCGTCAGAGCGGCATTGGCGGTGTTGACGACAACCGTCGAGTAGTTGGGCGTCGCAGGGTCGACGGCGACGCTGCGGCGGACCGCTTCGGCCGTGGCCTGATTGAACGTCTGCATCAGCACGAACGGCAGGGCATAGCTGACCAGGCCGTAAAACACCGCGAAAAAGATCACGAACACCAGGGCGAATTCGATCGCCACCGCACCTTTTTGTGCCTTGCGAGAGCCGGTTTTCATCCGTGCGTCTACCCTGACAGTCACTGCGTAGTATCAGCATAGAATCATTCAGCCAAAACGGACGGTTTTTACCGGATGCAAAGCCTTGTTCTTCTGATCTGGTTGGGCTTGTGTGCAGCCCAGGATGCCCGGCAACGGAGAATCGCCAACCTCCTGACATTGGGCGTTGGCGCCCTGGCACTGGTTTATCTGCTGTATTGCGGAACCACCTGGATGGGCGCCGCAGCGGAACAGGGCGGCTGGGCCTGCCTGGTGGCGCTGGCGTTCACCCTGCCGGGGTATTTCATGGGGCGCATGGGGGCCGGGGATGTGAAATTAATGACAGCCCTTGGCCTTGCGACGGACGGTACATCGCTGCTCGGGATATTTATCGGCGCCGGCGTTGCGAGCCTTGTCTGGATCCTGCTGGCGCCAAGACTCTGGCTTCATATGAGTCAAGGGGTTAGGCAACGTCTTCGATATATGGCGCCATCGATGTCAAAAAAGCTGCCATTTGCGCCGTTCGTGCTGATCGGTTTTTTACTCGCACTACCTTGGATCCATTAGTCGCCAAACGCCACTAGTCTTATGTACATAGTCGGAAAGTGCGTCTACTTTCAATGTACTGGTTATACAGCCAACGGCTGACAGTACAGGAACGGTCAGGTTTGGCCCGGGCATGGAGTGGCACGTGAACAAGCTTACATCTGCGGTAAAAGTTCTTGTGGTCGATGATCAGGCACTGATCGTCGAGGAACTCTGTGAGTTTCTCGAGAGCAGCGGCTATCGCTGTGTCCCCTGCGGGTCCGGCAAAGAGGCGGTCGAGCGTTTTGCCGAGGATCCGGCGATCGGTCTGGTGCTGTGCGACCTGCACATGCCGGACCTGGACGGCATCCAGCTGGTGCAGGAGCTGCAGCGCCAGGCCGGCAAGCAGCGAGTGTTCGAAGCGATCATGCTCACTGGCCGCGCCGACAAACAGGATGTGATCAAGGCGCTGCGTGCCGGGATTGCCGACTACTACCAGAAGCCGGTCAATCTGGATGAACTGCTCGAAGGCCTGCAGCGTCAGGAGACCGTTCTGCAGGAGCGGCACAAAACCCTGCAACTGGGGCAGTTGAATCAGAAACTGCAGGACCTGTCGTCGTCCATCGATGATCTGTATCAGGATCTGGACAAAGTGCGCCGCGGGCCGGCCCCCGTCAGTGAGCAGGCATCGGGTGACACCGACGTGCTGGAGATCCCGGCCATTTTCAATCAGCTGTCGCCGCGGCAACTGGACGTGGCGCGCCTGGTGGGCAAGGGGCAGACCAATTACCAGATCGCCTGCGAGCTGGGCATCACCGAAAACACCGTGAAACTTTACGTCTCGCAGGTGCTGCGCCTGACCCACATGCACAACCGCACCCAACTGGCGCTGGCGCTTACGCCGCGTGCTGCGGCTTTACGTCAGCGGGTTACCGCGCACTAGCTCGTTGCTCCTGGCCGCCATCGGGCGGCCAGGAACGTCGACACCTCCAGTCAGTTCTTCCTCTCGATCTTGCCCCCGGCATCGGGGTCATAGAAGTCGGGGATGTCATATTTGTATTTCTTCAGCCAGCGCTGCATGGCCAGTTCACGTTCGGTGGCCGTGGCTGCCTGCGGATCGGGGGACGCGGCCTTGTTGCGGCTTTGCAGCAACAGCCAGCCCTCGGTTTCCTGCTGCTGGGCCGAGGCGGGGCCGGCGTCGATGGCCTGTGCGCCGAGCGGCAGGCTCAGCAGCCCCACGCAGCACAGTGTCTTGACGATGTTCATGGCACCTCCTTGAGGATCACTTGATGGTCGCCGGTTGCGGGTCAGCCACTACCGCGACCTGATTGCCCGCGGCGGCTTTCGCCTTGACGGGCGACTTGAGTTTTTCTGCCCGCTCTTGAGCGTCGGTGAACTGTTCCGGAGTCAGGTGTGCGCGACTGACGATTTCGGCAGCCTGCTGCCAGTTGTTCTGGTAGATCAGCAGGGTGATCAGATTCAGCGTCGCCAATTGATTGTTCTGCTTGAGCTCGATGGCCGTGAGGAACTCGAAGCGCGCGTCTTCGAGCCGCAACTGATTGAGGTACACCACGCCCAGATCGTTGTGAATGTTTTCATTGGTCGGCGCCAGTCGCACGGCGCGCTGCAGGTGCGCCTGGGCCTGGCCGTTGTCGCCACGGGCGGCATACAGCTGACCCAGACCGTGTTCGGCGTCGGCACTCAGACAGGTGCCGAGCAGGCCGCGATACAGCGGTTCGGCTTCACTGCGCCCCAGCAGACGATAGACCTTGGCCTTGCGCAGACGCACCTCCACGAGGTTGTCGGGCAGGCCTTGCAGGTTGGCCAGACTGGCGTGCAGCTTGCCGTCGTTGGCCAGGTCGTCCACCAGATTCAGCGACAGCTCCTGCTCGGCGCTCAGCTTGCTGCAACTGCTCGGCGCCAGCATGGCGGTCCACGGCGCCTGACCGTCCGTTGCGCAACCGCCCAGCAGCAACAGGCTTGCCACCACCATCAGTGCTTTCATCAAACGCTCTCCATGTCAGGACGCAAACGCCCGGGTGATTGCGGTAAATCCGGGGCCCGCCAGTACGATCAGCAAGGCCGGAAACAGGAACAGCATCATGACCACCGACATCTTCGCCGACATCTTCGAGATGTATTCCTGCAAGCGCGTCAGGCGTCGGTCATCGAGCAGTTGCTTGAGCGCCAGCAGCGATTTCATCGCGCCGCCACCCTGTTGAATCAGTTGTTGCAGGATCACGCAGGTGTCGGTGAATTCATCCACCGCCAGCATCACCGCCGACTTGTTCAATTCCTGGCCGAGCTCCAGCCCCGAGTCGACGCGGGCAAGGATCAGGCGCAATTCGCTGGTCAGTTCCGGCAGCAGTTTCTGTCCTTCGATGCTCAACACGCGCAGTGCCTGTTCGACCGCCATGCCGGACTCGAACAGGATGCGCAGCAGAGGAATGAACGTCGAAACCTCCACCGAAATGATTTTCTGCCGTCGGGCGGCGGCATACGCCAGCAGGCGCTTGGGCAGCAGGTAACCGGTGCCGGTGGCGAGCATCGGCACCAGCCAGCCCTTGGGCGCCTGGGGAAAGAACACTTCCTGCAGAAACAAACCGATACCCAGCGCCAGCAACGGTGTACCGATCTGGCACGCGGCAAACAGCGAGCGTTCACTGGTCCGGCGCCAGCCGAGGCGGTTGAGCAAGGTCTGGGTTTCGCTGTCCATGCTCACCGAACGCTGGCCGAACCGGCTGTTGCCCAGCGCCCGCAGCAAGGTGCGCAAGCGGCTCTCTCGCACCAGATGGCCCAGCAGGCGCTGGTTGACCTGACGCACCCGGCGACGTTCGCTCAGCAAATGATTGCCGACCAGCAGCAGCGCCCCGAGCAGCAGCATGAGACTGGCCAGGATCACCATCTCAGACACTCCTCAACATGCGCCACAGCGCCAGGCTGCCGATCACCTGCAGCACCACCGCGACGATCAGCATGGTCTGGCCGCCGGGGTCTTTCCACATGCCAAGCATGTAGCCGGGATTGGTCAGCATGAAGTAGCTCACCAGGATCACAGGCAGTGATCCGAGCACCCACGCGGTCAAGCGGGTTTCGCCGGTCAGGGCGCGCAGCTGACGGGCGCCCTGATCGCGTTCGCGGATCAGCTTGATCAGGTTTTCCAGCAGTTCGCTGGCATTGCCGCCGTAGCGGTGATTGACCTTCAGGCCGAGGGCAAACATGCGCAGTTCGTCCTGTTCGTAGAGCTCGGCGAAGTCGCTCACCGCATCGGGCAGGTTCACCCCCAGTTGCACGTTGCGCTGCACCCGGCCCATCGCAGTCTTCAACGGATCCTCGCAGGAATCGATGCCGCCCAGCACGGCGTCGCTCAGGGTGCGCCCGGATTTGAGGCTGCGCACCGAGTGGTCCAGCAGCTGCGGCAGTTGCTCGATCATGCGATTGAGCCGGCGGTGATACAGCCAGGCGATGTACAGGCGCAACACCAGGGGCGGCGCCAGCGTCAGGATCAGCAGGCCGATCCAGTCGGCGATCAGATAACCCAGCATCATCGCGATGGCCCACAACGCCAGCCATAACCCCAGACGCTCGCCGGGGCGGCCCAGGCCGGCCTTCAGGAACATGCGTTCGAGCCCTGTCCACGAAGTTTTGCCGGGCGCTGTCTGCGGTTGCCCGGCAGCCAGTCGCTTGAGCACTCGTTCGTTGGCGGTCTTGCGTACACCCTGCAGGAACAGACGGATGGACAGCACCAGCAGCATCAGGCAAATGACGATGAGAATCACCGGTCCGATCATGACGAAGGCTCCATGCGCTCAGCCCAGACTCGACTCGTGCCGCAACTTGTCGCCGGCCGGATTGACCGCTTCGCGCAGGAAGCCGAACCCGGTGCGTCGATCGAGGCGGAACAAAGTGTTGGTGACGTAGACGTCTTCGCGCACGCCGACCACTTCCACCACTTCACTGACACAGCGCCGGCCGTCGGGCATGCGGGTCAGCTGAATGATCACGTCGAGCGCCGCGCAGATCATCTGCCGCAGGGTGCGTTCGGCCACGGTGCGCCCGGTCAGGCCGACCAAAGTTTCCAGCCGCAGCAACGCATCCTGGGCGTTATTGGCGTGGACCGTGCTCATCGAACCGTCGTGACCGGTGTTCATTGCCGTGAGCACGTCGAGCACTTCGACGCCGCGGATTTCGCCGAGAATGATCCGGTCCGGGCGCATCCGCAGGGCGTTGCGGATCAGGTCGCTGGCCTTGACCTCGCCATGACCTTCGGCGTTCGGCGGCCGGGTTTCCAGACGCACCACGTGCGGATGACCGAGCTGCAATTCGGCGACGTCCTCGATGGTCACCAGGCGCTCGTGGGGGTTGATCAACTGACTGAGAATGTTCAACAGCGTGGTCTTGCCGGTACCGGTACCGCCGCTGATCAAAATGTTGCAGCGCTTGCCTACCGCGTCCTGCAGGCAATCGAAGATCGCCAGGTCGATGGTCTGCATGGCGATCAGGTCGCTGCTCTTGAGCATGTCCTTGCGGAATTTCCGAATCGACAGACACGGCCCGTCGAGGGCGATCGGCGGGATGATCGCGTTGACCCGGCTACCGTCGGGCAGGCGTGCGTCGACCATCGGCGACGACTCGTCCAGCCGTCGCCCGAGCGGCGCCAGAATGCGTTGCATGACCCGTTCGACGTGGTGCGCGTCGATGAAGCGCAAGTCGCTCTGGTGCAGTACGCCGTCGCGTTCGACGAATACCCGATGCGGGCCGTTGACCAGGATCTCGGTCACGGCACTGTCGCGCAGCAACACCTCCAGCGGGCCGAAACCGGTCAGTTCATCGACGATCTCTTCCGCCAGGCGCTCCATCTCGTAACGGGAAATCGCCAGGTGCAGACGGGCGATGTACTCAGCGACCTTGTCGGTGACGAACTGCGCCAGCAACTGCCGAGAACCTTCCAGCAGGTTTTTCCCGGACTCCTCGATGGCATCGATGATGTAGCGATGCAGGACCAGTTTCAGACCTTCGTGGTCGGTGTTGCCCGACTGACCGCGAGCAGGGGCACCGAAGAGTTTTTCCGGACTCATGAGCTGCCTCGCAACCGGTCGAACCAGGTGATTCTGGGTTTGGTCAGGCCTTCGGAGCGTTTGGCCAGACGCTCGCCAAGCGCCCGCAGGCTCTGGGTGAGTTTCTCCCGGGGGGCCAGTTCAAACAGGCTCACACCCTGGTTCTTGGCGTTCATGCGCAGCTCCGGGCTCAGGGCCAGCACCGCGATCACTTCCAGATTGAAGGTCTTGCCGAGGGTGTCCGCATCCGGCGCGACGTTGCTCAGATAGCGGTCGACCAACAGCCGTCCGTGATCGAGTTTCATGCCTTTTTCCCGCCACAGATTGAACACCGCCAGGTTGCGCCGGCAATCGAGCACATTCTGGTCGGTGTACCAGATCAGCTTGTCGCAATGGCTGACAAAGGTGCGCAAGGCTTCGCTGTCAGGCTGGCCGGTGAGGTTCACGACAATGTGCTGGAAGTGCTGGCGCAAGGCACTGAGCAACATGTACAGCTCGGCGGCGCTGGTGCTCTCCAGTGGCTCGTCAGTGTCGGCATAGGCCAGAATCCGCAGACCCGCTTCGGCGCTGGTGAAGGCGCTGTCGATCAGCGTCGCGTCGAGCCTGCGCAAGTGGCGCAGGGCATCGCCGAAGTGGAACGAACTTTCCAGACCCAACAGCGCCAGGCTGTCGCCACGGGGCAGGCCGAGGTCCAGCAGCAGCGTCTGTTGCCCGCTCTTTTGCACCACCAGCGCCATATGGTTGGACAGCAACGCGCCGTCGGAACTGCTCTGCACACCGTACAGAACCGTCAGCCCGCCCGACTGCGTGGTGTGGGTCACCGGCGGCATGCGTTTGCTCAAGCGGCGTACCAGCCCCGCGACTTCGCTGGAGCGCGAACCGTAGGCGACAAAATCCCGTGCCCCGGCGCGCATGGCGTTGAGCACCAACTGATTGTCCATGCCGTCGCCGAGGGCGACGATCGCCAGCATCGGCTTGGCCTCCAGCGCACCTTCGATCAGCGCGCTCTGGGCCACCACGTGTTCACGGTCGAGGCCGACGAACACCAGGCTGGCGAAGGTGACATCCACCAGCGCGAGCAATTCATCGAGGCTGCCCGTACCGGCGCTGACTACTTGCCCCAGGGGCGCGAGAGCGCTTTGCAGCCATTCCAGATCGGTGCTGTTGCGGGTGATGGCGAGAAAGGTCTGGCTCATGCTCTGGCTCATTGGGACAACCCGCTGCGCTTGTCGAAGTTGCCGTTTTCCATGAAGAACATGCGATAGAAGTTCGGGTCGTAGTTGCGCAGTTTTTCTCCCGGCAGCGAAGGCAGTTGCGCTTCCGCCGACAGTGGACGCACCAGATGCGGGGTGACGATCATCAACAGTTCACGCTCTTCGCGTTTGATCTGTGAACTCTTGAAAAACGCCCCGAGCACCGGGATATCGCCGAGCCCCGGAAACTTGTCGACCTGGGAGCTGTTGCTGGTGCTGATCAGTCCGCTGATGACGAAGCTCTCGCCATCGGCGAGGGAGATGCTGGTGTCGGTGCGGCGGATGGTCAGGGCCGGTACCGTGGTTCCGGCGATCTGCACGGAATTGCTGAAGTCCAGTTCGCTGACTTCCGGCGCGACTTTCAGGGCGATGCGGTCGTGGCTGATGATGGTCGGCGTCAGGGTCAGGCGGATGCCGAACTCCTTGTATTCGATGGATACGCTGTCGCTGCCGGAACTGGGTACCGGGATCGGGATCTGGCCACCGGCGAGGAAGCTCGCGCTCTGCCCGTTCAGCGCCACCAGACTTGGCCGCGCCAGGGTGTAGGCGAAGCCGCTGCCCTCCAGGGCGTTGATGATCGCCATGGTATTGCCGCCGATCCAGGAGAAGTTGAACAGCGAGTTATCCACCGGCAGTCGCGGCTGCGGCACGCCATCGATGGGCGGCAGTGTCCCGGGGGAGCCGAACAGGAAATTACCGCGGGTGCCGATCAGTTTGGCCGAGGCCTGCTTGAGTTTGGTGCGGCTGACTTCGACGAAGCGGATATCGGTCTGCACTTGCGAAGGCAGCAGCGCATCCTCCGCAGGCGGTGAGCCCGTGCCGGTCAGCGCCCCGGTGGCGGCGCCCTGGACAAACACCATGCTCTGACGCGGCTCGCTGGAGCAGCCGGTCCAGACCATCAGGCTGGTGGCGCCGGGGGCCATACCGGTGACCAGGAACGACGCGTTGCCGGTGGCGTGCACGTCGGCGATTTTCGGATCGCCGATGGCCAGGCGCGTGATTGCCACCGGCGATTGCAGATCCTTTTGCCAGCCTTCGTTGACTTCGATCACCGGTGGCAAGCGGCCGAGGGCCGAGCAATTGCCGGTCGCCGCCTGCGCGGCATTGATCGACAGTCCCATCAGCAGCAAGGCCCGGAGCAGGGGATTGAAGGTCGGCCAGGAACGACTCTGCATGCACTTGGATCCTTGCTCAGTCATGGATTCTGTTGGGTGATCTGATTGCCGCGAATCACTTCCACCGCAGGCCGCGCTGCGCCGCTGTGCTCGCCGCCGGACGGGACTTTCGGCGCAGCGCCCAGCGCAAGCTGGGTGAACTGGAAGAGTTGGCTGTTGGCGGCGACCAGTTTGTCCGGAGCCTGATTTTCGCCGGCCCAATACTTGGCCAGGCGCTGTTCTTCACTGCTGCGCACAGCCAGGCGCAAGGTGCCGACCTGGGTGGCGAGCATCATCCGGCTCAGCAGTTGTTCCGGTACTGCCAGCACCACCGTGCGCGCCGTGAGCCGGCGCTGATCCTGTTTGAGCTTGTCGTCGGCACTCAACGCGGGAGCAGACGGTTGCCCATCATTGGTCAGGCCGTATTGCTCGCCGACACCCAGCACGCGCATGGCCGGCACCACAATCTGCGCCGACTGCTGCGGGTTGCTGGCGTCCTGGCGCAGGAACAACAGCACATCGACGTAATCACCGGGAATCAATTGTCCGGCCGCGCCAATGACTTCATCGACCGACACTGCCAGTGCGCGTTCATCTTTGTGGATCATGCGCGCCAGCGTTCCGCCGGCCTCGAAGCTTTCATCGTTGAGCCAGGTTCCGGCACTCAGATGGCGCCACGGTGTGCGACCCACGGCCTGTTCGATTGTGCCGAGGCTGCCGGCAGGTGCACTGCGCAGTTTTTCAACGGCCAGGTCGGCAGCAGTGAGGGGCGTGAATGGAGGGACATCGCGCACCAGCACCACGACGGGTTGGCGGGTCTGGTCTTCAGCGGCGGCGACGGTTTTTTCGACGGTGACCACCGCTGGCGCAGGTGCCTCGGCAACTGGCGCCGGTTGCCGGCTGAGCACCAGGCCCCAGTAGCCGACAATGATGGCCCCCAGCAGAAGCACGGCGGCAAGGCCCATGGTGACACGACTGTTCATGACGGCTCTCCCTTTCCTGCTGCACTACCAGCCCGCACTTCCTACCAAGGGAACATCGCAATCAGGCAGCTATGAACATCCAACTATTTCGCTATTTCCACGCTAGCTGAAACAAGCCAAAACGCCATTACTGGCGGGCAAATAACCTACGAAAGTATGGGGGTTGGCCAATTAGCAGTCGAAATGAGGGAAGCGACGATGCAATTAATCCTTTGTGATTAATCCGTTCTTACAGTTGTTGACGGGGGCTTTGTTGACAATGCTCAGATGGCACGGTGGAAGCTTTGCCGCTGTAGCGACATCGGCGCCAGGAGCGCAAAGGAGTGGACGTATGATTCTCGATTATCTGCTGGCCAGGGCACGACTGTTTTTCAAAAGTGACGAAGGGGCTTCGGCTATCGAGTACGCGATCGTGGTGGCGATGGTAGCGGTGGTGGTCGTGGTGTTCGTGACGCCAATGGGCACCAAGGTCTTCAACATTTTCAGCGCGATACTGACCTCGCTGGGTGGCACGGCCCCGACCAAACCCGGCATACCTTGACCGAATTTCCCTTCCCTCTGTCGATGCCTGTCTGGCGCTGAGAGAAAGCGCGCAGGCATTGCCCTGATCATTGGCTTTCCGGTGCCCGGAAGACCCGGGCATGAAGGAGAATGTCCATGTTCTTCGAATACCTGATGTTGCGTGCCCGCTCGTTCCTGGCAAGCACCGAAGCCGCGTCGGCCATCGAGTATGCAATTGTGGTGGCAATGGTCGCCATTGTGGTGGTGGTGTTCGTGACGTCGGTAGGCGCCAAGGTGCTGGCGATCTTCAACAACATCCTCGTGGCCTTGGGTGGCACGGCACAGACTGCGCCGACGCAGTTACCCTGACTCGATGGGTGGCGAATCTCGCACTACACTCGATTCCACCTTCAGTTTTTCAGGGATTGACCCATGACTGCTTCCTCGCTGCCCCGCCAACAGTTGCTTCTGGTTGACGATGAAGAGGATGCGTTGCTGGAGTTGGCGGAGTTGCTGGAGGGCGAGGGCTTCGTCTGTCATACCGCGACGTCGGTGAAACTCGCCCTGCATCACCTGACCCGTCATCCCGATATCGCCCTGGTGATCACCGACCTGCGCATGCCGGAGGAGAGCGGCATGTCGCTGATCAAGCGGCTGCGCGAACACACTTCGCGCCAGCACTTGCCGGTGATCGTGACCTCGGGGCATGCGGACATGGAGGATGTCAGCGACATGCTGCGGTTGCAGGTGCTGGACCTGTTTCGCAAGCCGATCTATCACGTGCGGTTGCTGGAAACCCTCGACAACCTGTTTCCCAAGCCCTGGGTGAATGCGAAGCCGGCCGACTACAGCTGATAACTGAAACTGACGCTGTAGCGCGGCCGGCGATTGAACGTGTCCAGCGCTTCATCCGACATCGGTTTGGCCGCTTCCAGGGCGATGTTGTAGTACTTGGCATCGCCGAACCTCAGACCCACGGCCGCCGAGGACAAGCTGTTGGCCTGCACCGGCAATTGATTGAACCAGCTGCGGGAGCGGTCGAGCACGACATAGGGCTGCAGGATGCGCACCCAGTTGCCGTCGCGGTTGAAACTGTAGTTGATCTCGTAGGCCACGCCCCAGCCCTTGTCGCCGGATGCCTGATCGTCCGGGTAGCCGCGGCCGAAATTCTGCCCGCCGAACACCGCGCGCTCGCTGTCGGGCAGGGTGTCGTCGGTCCAGTACAGTGCACCCGAAAGCACGCCTTGCCAGTTGTCGAAGAACTTGTCGCTCTGCACCCCGGAAAGCCGCAGGCGCAGGAAGTTGAGATCGATGGCGCTGTTGTTGGTGTGCGCCCCCATGCTGTCCAGCCCCTGATACACACCACCGCTGAGAATCCGCAGTTGCCGGGCGTCGGCCTTGCGCCAGTCGCTTTCGAAGGCGAGGGCGCGGACATCGGTGCGTTCTTCAACACTCAGCGGGTAGCCGATGACGTTGTAGCGGGTCTTGTCATTGACCGCGTACAGACGGGCTCCGGCCGTCAGCAGTTCATTCGAGGCGGCAATCAGCGGCAGGCTGAAACCGATCGAGTAACGGTCGTTCTCACGGTGGGGCTTGAGTTCCAGGCCGTTGTTCAGCAGCACGTTGGTGCCGGGGTCGGCGCGATAGCGTGAAGCCGACAGGCTCAGTTGCGTGCCTTCGTCATCGAGGAACTGGCTGTAGTCCAGACGGTAGTAATGCTCGTGGTCCTTCCCGGGCGGAAACAATCCGCTGAGGGTCAATTGTTCGCCCATCGACGTCTGGGAGTTGCTGCTTACGCCCAACAAGGCCTGAGTGCCGTTGCGGTTGTCTTCGGTGGTACTCAGGGTGCTGGTGAACGGTTTGCGGCTGGCCTGGGCGAGCAGCGTGGTCGCGCCGTCGGTGGTGCCGGGTGGCGGCACCTGGGCCTGGAGCGTGACGCCAGGGATGCGGGTCATCAGCGTGGTATAGCGTTCGAAGGTCTTGCGGGTCAGCGGGCGTTCAGCCTGGATTTTCGCTGCCAGTCTATCGATCAGGCCTTTGACCCGGCCGATATCGCCCTGAACCTCAACGTCCCGCACGTAGCCTTCTACCAGCACCACCCGCGCCACTCCGCCCTCGAAAGTCTGTTGCGGCAAGAAGGCATAGGACAACAGGTAGCCGTCGTTCTGGTAGCGCCGGGTGATGGTGCGGGTGGCTTCGATCAGATCGGCAAGGCTGGGTTCGTGACCGATCAGGGGTTTGAAGACTTCCGCCAGTTCGTTGAGCGGGTAGAGCGTGCCCCCTTCGATCTGCACGGTTTTCAGTTTGATCTTCGTGCCCATCTTCAGCGGTTCGGTCGCTGCGGCACCGGGCTCCGGGACTTGCAGCGGCGCAGCGTTCGGCCGGTAAGCATCGGCCGGCAGATTCGGCACCGGCAAATTGCGAATGGTTTCATTGCTGTTGAGAAAGCTGGGCAGGGTGTCGGCGAGGGCAGAGGAACTGAGACTGAGGAACAGCAGGGATGCCATTACGCGCATAGGACACTCCATGTTCAAACCGCAGCACCAGGCAGGGTTTTCCTGAGAAAAAAGCGGAAGACTCGTGGGAATCTTCCGCCCTCAACCAAGCGTAGGCGCTGTAGGTTAGGCCGTCGAATCGGCCAGGTGCAATTCAGGGTTTGTTGCCGCCCAGGGCGCCGGTCAGGCCACCGAGAACACCGCCCAGGCCTGCGCCCACGCCTGTGCCAGTGCCGCCGGTCGCTGTGCCGCCGTTGACCAGTCCGCCGACGGCGGTGACGGTGTTGCCCACGGTGGTTACGGTGTTGCCGACAGCGGTCACGACCGGGTTACTGTTGGTGCTCGCAAGGGTGCTGCCCAGATTGCCGACCGCGCCGCCCACCTGACTGGTGACGCTGGCGACCGGAGCGCCGAGCCCGGTGGTACTGCCGACGTTCTGGGTCAGACCGGTGACGGCGGTAGTGACGGGAGCGATCCCGCTGCCGACGTTGTTGCCCAGGGTTGCCAGTGGTGTGGTGGGTGCGGTGATCGGTGTGCCCGAACCGCCGAGCACGGTGTTGAGCGACGCCACGGTGTTGCCAGTCGATGCGAGTACGCCGCCGGGTGCGCTGAGTGTGCCGTTGCCGGCCGTCAGCCCGGTGCCGACATTGGCCACCGCGCCGCCGACAGTCTGCAGCAGGCCATTGTTGCCCAGGCCGCTACCGGCGCCGGTTCCCGATCCGGTGCCGTTGTCGACTACACCGCCGACCTTGCCAACCGTGGTGCCGACGTTGCTCAGTGCACCGCCGACGGTGTTGGTCAAGGCATTGCCATTGCCGGCCGCGGTGACATTGTTGCCCACGCCGTTGACGGTGCTGCCGACTTTCTGAACGATCCCGTTCAACGGCACACCCAGGCCCGTGGTGCTGCCGATTCTGTCGGTGGTGCTTTCGACCATGGCGATCACCGGCACCAGGTTGTTGCCGACGTTTTTGGTCAGCGAACCGAGGGGGCCGGTGGTGGTCGCTGTGCTGAGGGTGTCGCCGATCATGGTGACTTTTTCACCGACACCACCGAGCAGCGGCGCGACCTTGGTGACCACGCCGCCGACTACCGGAACGCTGCCTGTGGCATTCGCCAGTTGGCCGCTCAGGTCGGACACACCGTTGCCGACATCCTGCACCACGCCGCCGACGGCCGACGCTGTCACGCCCAGGCCATTATCGGTCGTACCCAGTTTGCCGATTCCGTTGGCTACGCCGTCACCCAGTGTGGTCACGACGTTGCCGGCGGTTTTGGCAGCGCTTTGCACAACCCCGCCGACCACAGGTACGCCACTGAGCGAGTCACCGACCTGGCCGACGCCGCTGCCGACGCCTGCGACGGTGTTGCCAACGTCTTGCACCAGGGTCGAGGTGACCAGGGGTGAAGGAGTACTCGGGTTGGTGGGATTGGTCGGATCGGTTGGATTCGTCGGGTTGGTCGGGTCCGTGGGATTGGTCGGATTCGTTGTGCCGGTCCCGCCGGTCCCGCCGGTGCCCGCAGTGCCGCCATTGCCCGCCCCGGTTCCGGTTCCAGTTCCAGTTCCAGCTCCAGTTCCAGTTCCAGTTCCAGTTCCGGTACCTGTTCCCGTTCCGTTATCAGTGCCGGCAGTGCCGGTCCCGGTGCCTGATGTTCCGCCTGTTCCGCCAGTGCCTGCGGTGGAGCTGTCCGGTGAAGAGCTGCCGGAACTGCTGTGATGACCGCCACCGCCGCTGCTGCAGCCCGTCAGTCCAAGAGAGAGAATCAATGCCAGCGCTGTTGCCGATTTGCACCACATTTGAGTTTTCATGAGGGTAATTCCTTGCACCTGTCACAACGTTCGTTGTCTTCGATGGCTCACCGATTCTGTTGTCGGCAATGCCTTCGCCCGTTGTGCTCATATCAATCGCAAGGTTGGATTCATGCCATTCTCGAGTTGGTATTAATGCCTTTATATAGAGGGGTGAATCTGCAGCTTAGCGACTAATGCCGAGGATATAAGCGCGCAAAAAAAGCCTTGAGAATCAAGGCCGGGTGTTTGGCAAGGAAGTGGATGGCGGGGAAAAAAACTTAAGTTATATACACACAATTAATCATGTTTCGCGGGGCGGATCGCACCCCGCCAGGAGCGGGGTAGCGACTGGCGCGGTGCGTCGACTCAGGCAATCGGTTGCCAGTGGCCGACCATATGTTCCAGATCCCCGGCACCGATCAGACGTAATTCACCGCTGGATCCCGCAGCGCTGGCGAACAGCGATACTTCGCTCGGCAGGCGCACCGGCTTGCGAAAGTACACAGCAATTTCCAGGTTGGCCCGTGGCAGATGATCAGCCAGTGCAGCCAGCGTACGGGCCTTGTTCCACAAGCCGTGGGCGATGGCGGTGGGGAAGCCGAACAGCCTGGCACTGGCGGCACTCAGGTGGATCGGGTTGTAGTCGCCGGAGACTTTGGCGTACTGCCGGCCAATGTCCGCCGGGGCTTTCCACTGCGCCACCTGCATCAGTGGCAGTGTGGGTTCCCACGTCTGTTCGAGCGCTTCGCCCTCCAGCCTCACGCCTCGGCAGAGCATCTGGCTTTCGGCCTCCCAGAGTGGGCCAAGCTGATCGTCGAGGGTGGTCAGCAGCTCGAACGTCGCGCCTTTCGGATGCGGTTGCAGGTTGTGGACCCGAACGCTGACCTGCGCCCGACCGATCCCGCCCATCGGCCGCAGTACGCGAATGCGGTTGCTCAGATGAATCAGCCCCAGCAGCGGGAATGGAAAGTCTTTGGCCGTGAGCAATTGCATCTGCAACGCAAACGCCAGGACGTGTGGATAAGTTGGCGGCAGCAGGCCGTCATCGGCAAAACCGCAGACCTTGCGGTAGGCCGCCAGACGTTTGCCATTTACCTCGACGGCGCAGCGCAAGCCGCTGTCGGGCAAGGTGGTGCCGGTGATTTTGCGCCGGGTCGCCGCCCGGACATACAGTCCTGGCAGGCTCGGTTCCTGGTGCAACGTATGCCATTCGATGCTCATGCCTAAGCCCCCAGAACACTTTGTCCACAGACCCGCAGCGCCTGCCCGGTGAACGCGCCGGTGCCCGGTTGTGCCAGCCAGGCCACGGCTTCGGCGACGTCTTGCGGCAGGCCGCCCTGGCCCAGCGAACTCATGCGCCGGCCGGCTTCACGCAGGCCGAACGGAATGTGCGCTGTCATCTGGGTCTCGATGAATCCCGGCGCCACGGCGTTGATGCTGATGCCGCGCTCCAGCAGCGTCGGCGCCCAGGCTTGGGCGAGGCCGATCAATCCGGCCTTGCTCGCCGCATAATTGGTCTGCCCGCGATTGCCGGCGATGCCGCTGATCGAGGCCAGCAAAATCATGCGTGCGTTGTCGCGCAGGGTGCCGCTGTCGAGCAGGGCCTTGGTCAGTACTTGCGGGGCGTTGAGATTGACCGCCAGCACCGCGTCCCAGAACTCGGGCGTCAAGTTGGCCAGGGTCTTGTCGCGGGTGATGCCGGCGTTGTGCACCAGAATGTCGAGGCCGTCCGGCAACTGTTCGATCAGCTGCGCGGCGGCGTCTTCGGCGCAGATATCGAGGGTGATGGCGCGCCCGCCGAGTCGGGCGGCCAGGGCTTCCAGATCGGTTTTCGCGGGCGGCACGTCGAGCAGAATCACCTCGGCGCCGTCCCGCGCAAGGGTTTCGGCGATGGAGGCACCGATGCCCCGCGCCGCGCCAGTGACCAGCGCCTTGCGCCCGGCCAATGGGCGCGTCCAGTCGGTGACCTGGGTAGCGCAGGCTGTCAGCCTGATCACCTGCCCGGAGACGAACGCACTTTTCGGCGAAAGGAAAAACCGCAGCGGCCCTTCGAGCTGATCCTCGGCACCTTCGCCGACGTAGATCAGTTGCAGCGTGCCGCCGCTGCGCAACTCCTTGGCCAGCGAGCGAGAGAAACCTTCGAGCGCTCGCTGGGCACTGGCGGCAAACGGTTCGCGCAGGGTTTCCGGGGCGCGGCCGAGGATTACCAGATGCGCGCTGCTGTCGAGGTTCTTCATCAGCGGCTGGAAGAACTCGCGCAGCTGCTTTAGCTGGTCGGTGTGCTGCAAATCGCTGGCATCGAACACCACGGCCTTGAGTTTCGGGCCATGGCCGGGAATCCATTGGGTGGCAGTTGCCGGCTGGTCGCCGTAACGGTAAATCGAGTCAGTCAGGCGATTGGCGAATGCGCTGACCCGTTCGGCCAGCGGCCCGCCGCCGATCAGCAGCGCACCGTCCACCGGCCGCAGGCGCCCGGCCTGCCAGCGTTCCAGCCGCACCGGCGACGGCAGGCCCAGGGCCCCGACCAGACGATGGCCGATGGACGAGTTGGCGAAGTCGATATAGCGGTCAGACATGGAACGCTCTCCAGAAGATGGGGTTCAAAGTGTGGACTGCGAAGGGCAATCAATCGTTCGATCCACGCAATAAGGCCTACGCTAGAACAGCAGAGTAGTTTGCCCCCGGTGTTTTTGGGGCCCGGCAGGGTTTTCAGTGCCCGATTTTCAGACTGGATATTTCACAAGGAGTTTTTCATGAGTCAGCTGCGCCGCGTCGCGATCATAGGTGGCAACCGTATTCCGTTCGCCCGTTCCAACGGCCCATACGCCACCGCGAGCAATCAGGTGATGCTCACCGCCGCCCTCGAAGGTCTGATCGAACGCTACAATCTGCACGGCCAGCGCATGGGCGAAGTGGTCGCGGGGGCGGTGCTGAAATTGTCACGGGATATGAACCTGACCCGCGAATGCGTGCTCGGCTCGCGCCTGTCGCCGGCCACGCCGGCCTATGACATACAGCAGGCGTGCGGCACCGGCCTGGAGGCGGCGTTGCTGGTGGCGAACAAGATCGCCCTCGGCCAGATCGATTGCGGCATTGCCGGCGGCGTCGACACCACGTCGGACGCGCCGATCAGCGTCAGCGAGGGCCTGCGCAAGATTCTTCTGCAAGCCAACCGCGCGAAAACCACTGGCGACAAGCTCAAGACTTTCCTGCAATTGCGTCCGAAACACCTGATCCCCGAATTCCCGCGCAACGGCGAACCGCGCACCGGCCTGTCGATGGGCCAGCACTGCGAGCTGATGGCGCAGACCTGGAATATTCCTCGCGAAGAACAGGATCAACTGGCACTCGAAAGCCACCACAAACTCGCCGCGTCCTACAGCGAAGGCTGGCACAACGACCTGATGACCCCATTCCTCGGCCTGACCCGCGACAACAACCTGCGCCCGGACCTGACCCTGGAAAAACTCGCGACCCTGAAGCCGGCCTTCGAGAAAAGCGCCAAGGGCACGCTGACCGCCGGCAACTCCACGCCACTGACCGATGGCGCATCGGTGGTGTTGCTGGGCAGTGAGGCGTGGGCGAAAGAACGTGGCCTGCCGATTCTCGCTTACTTGCGTGACGGCGAAGCGGCGGCGGTGGATTTCGTCAACGGCGCCGAAGGGCTGTTGATGGCGCCGGTGTATGCGGTGCCGCGTTTGCTGGCGCGCAATGGGCTGACCTTGCAGGACTTCGACTACTACGAAATCCACGAAGCATTTGCCGCGCAGGTGTTGTGCACGTTGAAGGCCTGGGAGGATCCGGAGTACTGCAAGACCCGACTGGGGCTGGATGCGCCGTTGGGGTCGATTGACCGCAGCCGCTTGAACGTCAAGGGCAGCTCGCTGGCGGCGGGGCATCCGTTTGCCGCGACGGGCGGGAGGATTGTGGCGAACCTGGCGAAGTTGCTGGATGCGGCAGGGCAGGGGCGGGGGTTGATTTCGATTTGTGCGGCTGGCGGACAGGGTGTGACGGCGATCATCGAGCGCTAGAAGAGCAAAAGCTTGCCCTCACCCTAACCCTCTCCCGGAGGGAGAGGGGACTGACCGAGGTGTCTGGCGTTATACATCGACCTGAAAGATCGGTGTCGATTATGGATTCAACAACGTTCTTTCATGTCGGCGGATTTCTAAAGCATCCCCGATTCGGCTCCCTCTCCCCCCGGGAGTGTATGTACCGGAGACATGGTGGACAGGTGTTCGGAGACATGGTGGACACTTTTAAATAGACACATTGCTCATCGCGAAGGAGATGGCCTGTGTCTTGGGAAGAGGTGTCTACCGTGCAGCTACGTACAGAATTCGTGCTTTTGGCTCGGCAAGAAGGGGCCAATGTTCGGCAGCTTTGCCGTCGATTCAACATCAGCCCAAGCACTGCCTACAAATGGCTCAGCAGGTTTGAAAAATCAGGGGCCGAGGGGCTGAACAATCAGTCACGACGACCGAAGACGTCCCCCAAACGTTGTGCTGACGAGGTGGAGAAGCAGATTCTGATCGTGAGTCAGGAGTACGCGGCTTGGGGCGCTCGCAAGCTCAAACGCGTGCTGGAAGACAAAGGTTTAGCGATGCCTTCCGTCAGTACTGTGCATGCAGTTTTACAGCGTCATTCGCGCGTTGATCCAAAGGCTGCTGAGATCAAACCGTTTATCCGGTTCGAGCATGAAGCGCCCAACGATCTCTGGCAGATGGACTTCAAGGGCCATTTCAGCCTGAGTCAGGGGCGTTGCCATCCATTGACGATACTGGACGATCACTCGCGGTTTTCGATGTGTATCGCCGCGTGCGCCAATGAGCAGCGCGACACCGTCCAGGAGCATCTAATCCGGGTCTTTCGGCGTTACGGCTTGCCTTTGCGCATAACGATGGACAACGGTTCGCCCTGGGGTGACCAGACTGGGGTTTATACCGCGCTGGAAGTCTGGCTGATGGGGCAGGGCATCAAGGTAGGTCACTCCCGGCCTTATCATCCGCAGACCCAGGGAAAACTGGAGCGTTTCCACCGCAGCCTGAAGAGTGAAGTGCTGCAAGGTCGGCACTTCACGGACCTCAACAGCGCACAACAGGCATTTGATATCTGGCGTGATGTCTACAACCAGAAACGTCCTCATCAAGCGCTGGATATGCAGGTGCCGGCGACTCGCTACAGCAGCAGCCCTCGGGAGTATCAGGAGCAGCAAATGGCGCCGGAATACGCCGACGGAGATGTGGTCAGAAAGGTCCAGGTGAAGGGCGAGATTTACTGGAGGAACCGTGAATACTCAATCGGAAAAGCATTTCACGGGCTGTCGATAGCGATCAGGGAAACAGCGGAGGATGGCATCCACGATGTCTACTGGAGTAGACATCGTATCGCCCGAATCGACTTGAACTTGCAGATTGTTACGGCAGGTAAGAGGATCTAAAAACCGTCCACCATGTCTCCGAACATGTGTTCACCATGTCTCCGGTACATACAGGGAGAGGGCTGGGGTGAGGGCGCTTTTCAGGATGCCCGCCAATCTCAAGTCCGGAACCTGCGCACCAACCCATCCAGCTCATTCGACAAACCCGCCAGACTCTGCGAATCCAGCCGCGCCGAATTGGCCAGCTCGGCCACCAGTTGCGCATCACCATGAATCTGGCTGATGTGCCGATTGATGTCCTCGGCCACCTGATGCTGCTCTTCCGCCGCCGTCGCGATCTGCGTGTTCATGTCACGAATCACATCCACCGATTCCCGAATCTGCCCAAAGCTTTCCCGCGCCTCGCCAATGCGTGCCACCGATTGCTGTGACACGTCGAGGCTGGCCCGCATCTGCTGGGTCACCGCGCTGGTGCGTTTGGCGAGGTTGCCCAGCAGGCCGTCGATTTCCGCCGTCGAATCCGCCGTGCGTTTGGCCAGTGCGCGAACCTCGTCGGCCACCACCGCAAAACCACGCCCCTGCTCACCGGCCCGCGCCGCCTCGATGGCGGCGTTGAGCGCCAGCAGGTTGGTCTGTTCGGCAATGGAACGAATGGTGCCGAGGATCGACTGGATGTCATTGCTGTCACGCTCCAGTTGCTGCATCGACTGTGCCGACTGTTCCAGCTCCTGGCTCAGTTGATCGACGCTGTGCACCGCCGCATCGATCTGTTGCTGACCTTCGCGGGCCTGGCGCTGACCACTGTCGGCCGACTCCGCCGCCTGGCTGCACGAGCGGGCGACTTCGTTAGCGGTGGCGACCATTTCGTGAAACGCAGTCGACACCATGTCCACCGCTTCGCGCTGACGGCCGGCGGCTTCAGCCATGTCGCCGGAGACTCGGGTCGAGCTCTGCGAAGTGGCAAGGATTTTCCCGGCCGCGCCGCCGATGTGCTGGATCAGGCTGCGAATCGCGGTGAGGAACTGGTTGAACCAGTTGGCCAGTTGCGCGGTTTCGTCGCTGCCACGGATGTCGAGGTTCTTGGTCAGATCGCCTTCGCCCTGGGCGATGCCTTCCAGACCATTGGCCACGCTGCGGATCGGGCGCACGATCAGGCTGGCGAAACTGGCGCCGACCACGGCGAAGAACACCGCCAGCACCGCGGCTATGATTGCGATCAGCCAGGTCAGGCGGGTCGCCGAGCTCATCACTTCGTTCTGTTTGATCAGGCCGATGAAGGTCCAGCCCAGTTGCTCCGATGGCCAGACATTGGCCATGTAGCGCTCGCCGTTGAGCTCGATGTCAACCAGGCCTTTGCCGGCCTTGGCCAGTTGCGCGTAGCCGTCGCCGAGGCTGTCGAGTCGCTTGAAGTTGTGCTCCGGTTGCTTCGGATCGACCAGCACCGTGCCGGTGTTTTCCATCAGCATCAGGTAACCGCTTTCACCGAGCTTGATCTGTTTAACGATCTCGGTCAGTTGCTTGAGCGACACGTCAATGTTGACCACGCCACCCTGGGCGCCCAACTGGTTGGCGACCGCGCGCACGGTGCTGACCAGAACCGCGTCGTCGCCGGCCCAGTAATAGGCTTCGGTGCGCAGGGTCTTGCCCGGGTTGGCCATGGCGGTCTTGTACCACGGGCGGGTGCGCGGGTCGTAGTTGGCCATCTTCGGATCGCCCGGCCAGAAGGCATAGCCGCCGCTGTTCAATCCATAAGAAACGTAGGAGTAGGCAGGGTGGGCTTTGGCCAGCCCCTCGAACAGTGCAAACAGTTGTTTGTCGATCTCGCCATCCGAGGTGTCGGAAGCGTTGGCGCTCATGCGGCTGCGCACGCTGCCGTCGGCGTTTTTGACCAATGGTTGCGCCGCCAGGTAATCGACGTTCTGGCTGATGCCGTCGAAAAAAAGCTGCATGGCATTGCTGACCTGACGGATCTCGCGCCCGCTGCTGTCGACAAAATCGTCCCGGGCATCGCTGCGCAGGTTCAGTACCACCAGCGTGGCGACCAGCACCACGGGCAAGCAGGCGATGATTGCAAACGCCCAGGTCAACTTCTGTTTGATGTTCATCCGCGCTCCAGATTTTCTTGTAGGCCCACGCAGTGCAGATGACTCGCGGTTATTGGCAGCCGAAAAACCTATTTCTCACCCGTTTCCTTGGGTGCGACATCAACATTTTTTTGGGAACGATTGTCGGACAAATTCCTCTGTCACAGAGGAATTCGGCCGCACGAGAGGGAAATTGAGGCCGGAAGAGAAAATTCTTACGAGCTGTGTGCGGCGGGATGTCAGATTCTGTCGCAAATGCCCTCAAGTCCTTGCGACAACAAGTTCGGTGGGCTCGGCTATGATTCGCAGCGGTCGATACAAGGGTGATGGATTGACGTATTTGATCCGGCACAGTGTGTGCATCCACAGGTTCACAGGTCGGCAACCCCTCCCCGTGATGCGAGGATTGCCGTATAACGAGTGACATTCGCGTGTTTGGTAATAAAGGACCCACAATAAAAGCTGATGAAGACTCCAAAACGCATTGAACCCCTGATCGAGGACGGTCTGGTCGACGAAGTGCTGCGTCCACTCATGAGTGGCAAAGAAGCAGCTGTTTATGTGGTGCGCTGCGGCAATCAGTTACGTTGCGCAAAGGTCTACAAGGAGGCGAACAAACGCAGTTTCCGCCAGGCGGCCGAGTATCAGGAAGGCCGCAAGGTTCGCAACAGCCGACAGGCCCGGGCGATGGCCAAGGGGTCCAAGTTCGGGCGCAAGGAAGCCGAAGATGCCTGGCAGAACGCCGAAGTCGCGGCGCTGTTCCGCCTGGCCAATGCCGGGGTGCGAGTGCCCAAGCCGTACGACTTCCTTGAAGGCGTGCTGCTGATGGAGTTGGTGGCCGACGAATACGGCGATGCCGCGCCGCGTCTGAACGACGTGGTGCTGGAACCGGATCAGGCCCGCGAATACCACGCGTTCCTGATTTCGCAGATCGTGCTGATGTTGTGTACCGGTCTGGTGCACGGTGACCTCTCGGAGTTCAACGTGCTGCTGACACCGACCGGCCCGGTCATCATCGACCTGCCGCAGGCGGTGGACGCCGCCGGCAACAATCACGCGTTCAGCATGCTGGAGCGTGACGTGGGCAACATGGCGTCGTACTTCGGCCGCTTCGCCCCGGAGTTGAAGAAAACCAAATACGCCAAGGAAATGTGGGCGTTGTACGAAGCGGGGACATTGCACCCGGCCAGCGTGCTGACCGGCGAGTTCGACGATCCCGAGGACCTGGCCGATGTCGGCGGGGTACTGCGCGAGATCGAAGCGGCGCGTCTGGATGAGGAGCGCAAGCAAGCCATCCGCGCGGCGGACGACGAGCCCAAGGGCAAGTCCGACGAACCGCCTCCGCCACCGTGGATGCAGTGAGCATCTGAAAAAGAAAACCCGGCTTCGGCCGGGTTTTACACATTCAAGGATTGATTGTGAGCACCACGTCCCGCAATGCCCGGCTGATCATCACGGCCCGGCTGATTTCCGATTTCGGCGCGTTCCTCAACATGGTGGCGCTGGCCACTTATGTCTATCTGCTGAGCAACAGCGCGATGAGCGTGGGGATTTTTCTCGCCAGTCGCGTGGGCGGCGGGATTTTCGCCAGCCTGATCGGCACCGCGCTCTATCGCCGATGCAGCGGCCGCTTGCCGTTGATTGCCTTCGATCTGCTGCGCGCCGCTGTGCTCGGGCTGTTGCTGATCGTTCCGGTCAGTCAGCAGGCGTTGTTGCTGCCGCTGATTGCGTTCGGTCTGGGCTTCGGTAATTCGATGTTCGCCATCGGCCTCAACAGTCAGTTGTCGCGCTTGATCGAGTCGGCGCAGTTGCTCAAGACCAATGCCTGGATCACGTCCGCCTCGTCCATGGCGATGGTCGGCGGCAGTCTGGTGTCCGGGTTGCTGGTCGCGGGATTTGGTTTTGAAACGGTGTTCGCGCTGAATGCGCTGACCTATTTGTTGGCGGCGGCGTTGATCGTGCCGCTGCGGTTCAGTGCACCTGAGCCAGTGGTTGAATCCAGTGTTAAACAAGGTGAATGGTCGGCGTTGTTGCAAGGCCTGCGCAGCGCTCCGGTGGTGGCGGCGATGTTGGCGGTGACCATGGCCGACACTCTTGGCAGCGCTGCGCACAACGTCGGCTTCCCGATCATTTCCAGACTGCTCACGCCGGATTCAGCCAGCACCACGCTGGGCCTGATGCTCGCGGTGTGGGCCGCCGGCAAACTGCTCGGCGCGCGCATCGCCAGCCGCCTCAACGGCTCGGAAAACATCCATCTCGAGCGCCGCTATTTCGGCGGCGTGCTGCTGATGTCTTGCGGGTTCATCCTGATGTTCCAGCAGCACAGCGTCGTCGGTCTGTTGCTGTTTTCGCTGCCGGCCGGATTGGGTGACGGGTTCTCGGAAGTCGGCCTGATGTCGCGCTTGCAACGGGAGCCGGAGCCCCTGCGCCTGCCGATTTTCAGTTTCCTGACGCTGTTGCAGATGACCGGGTTCGGCGTCGGCATGCTGATCGCCGCACCGTTCTATGCGTGGTGGGCGCCGGGTGCCGTGGTGCTGTTGTTCCACGGCATTCCCCTCGCCACAGTGCTGTCGATGAAACTCCTGCTGCTCAGGCGCGGGCGGGTTGCGCGCAGCAGCCCGACGCCAGTTCCTTGAGGATCGGGCAGTCCGGGCGGTGGTCGCCGTGGCAGTGTTCGACCAGATCCTGCAGGGTGTCGCGCAGTTCGCCGAGTTCGCGGATCTTCTGATTCAGCTCGTCGATGTGCTGGCGGGCCAAAGCCTTCACATCGGCGCTGGCGCGCTGGCGGTCCTGCCAGAGGGTCAGCAGCTTGCCGACTTCCTCCAGCGAAAAACCCAGGTCCCGCGAGCGCTTGATGAACGCCAGTGTGTGCAGGTCATCGTCGCCGTAGACGCGATAGCCGCTGTCGGTGCGATGGGCGGCCTTGAGCAGGCCGATCGACTCGTAGTAACGGATCATCTTCGCGCTCAGGCCGCTGTGGCGGGCCGCTTGGCCGATGTTCATCGGTTGTCCTCCAGATCCTCGGGTTTCCAGGTTTTCAACAGTAGCGCATTGCTCACCACGCTGACGCTCGACAGGGCCATCGCCGCACCGGCCAGCACCGGATTGAGGAAGCCGAACGCCGCCAGCGGAATGCCGATCAGGTTGTAGACGAAGGCCCAGAACAGGTTCTGGCGGATCTTCGCGTAGGTCTTGCGGCTGATCTCCAGCGCGGCCGGCACCAGCCGTGGATCACCGCGCATCAGGGTGATGCCGGCGGCGTGCATGGCCACGTCGGTGCCGCCGCCCATGGCGATGCCGATGTCGGCAGCGGCCAGTGCCGGAGCGTCGTTGATGCCGTCGCCGACCATGGCCACGACCCCGGTTTTTTTCAGTTCGGCGACGGTGGCGGCTTTGTCTGCCGGCAGCACTTCGGCGTGGACGTTTTCGATGCCCAGCGCTTCGGCGACGACGCGAGCGCTGCCTCGGTTGTCGCCGGTCAGCAGGTGGCTGTGGATATTTCGCGCCGCCAGTTGTTGCACCGCGTGCAGCGCGCCGGGCTTGAGGGTGTCGCCGAAGGCGAACAGACCGAGTACGCGGGGCGCCGGACTTTGCTCGATCAACCACGACAGCGTGCGGCCTTCGTTTTCCCAGGCCTTGGCGGACGCCGCCAGTGTGCCGGCGTCCAGACCGGTTTCGTCCAGCAGCCGACGATTGCCCAGCGCCAGACGTCGACCGTCGAGATGGCCGGCGATGCCTCGGCCGGTCAGGGACTGACTGTCGCTGACATCCGGCACGCTCAGATGGCGTTCGGCACAGGCGTCCAGCACCGCTTTGGCCAGCGGATGTTCGCTGCCGCGTTGCAGCGCGCCGGCGGCTGTCAGCAGGGCGTTTTCGTCACCATCGATCGCACTGAAATGCGCGATGCGCGGCGTGCCGGAGGTCAGGGTGCCGGTCTTGTCGAACACCACGGCGCTGACTTCATGGGCACGTTCCAGTGCTTCGGCGTCCTTGATCAGAATCCCGTGCCGCGCGGCCACGCCGGTGCCGGCCATGATCGCAGTGGGTGTTGCCAGGCCGAGGGCACAGGGGCAGGCGATCACCAGTACCGCGACGGCGTTGATCAACGCGGTTTCCAGTGGCGCGCCGTACAGCCACCAGCCGATCAGCGTGGCCAGGGCCAGCAGCAACACGGTCGGCACGAACACCTGACTGACTTTATCCACCAGTTTCTGGATCGGTGCCTTCGCCGCCTGTGCGTCTTCCACCAGACGGATGATCCGCGCCAGCACGCTTTCCGCGCCGAGCGCCGTAGTGCTTACCAGCAAGCGGCCTTCGCCGTTGATCGCGCCGCCGGTGACCTTGTCGCCCGGCTGCTTGGGCACCGGCAGGCTTTCGCCGCTGATCAGTGCTTCGTCGGCGTGGCTCTGACCTTCCAGCACTTCGCCATCCACCGGGAAGCGCTCACCGGGTTTGACCAGTACAAGATCGCCGAGGCGCAGAGCACTGATGGCAACGTCCTGTTCGCGGCCATCGATGACTTGAATCGCCCGCTCCGGCCGCAACGCCTCCAGGGCGCGGATGGCGCTGGCGGTCTGGCGTTTGGCGCGGCTTTCCAGATATTTGCCGAGCAGCACCAGCGCGATGACCACCGCCGAGGCCTCGAAATACAGATGCGGCATGCGCCCGGCGGCGGTCGCCCATTCATAGAGACTCAGGCCGTAACCGGCGCTGGTGCCCAGCGCTACCAGCAAGTCCATGTTGCCGGCCCCGGCGCGGACGGCTTTCCACGCGGCCACATAAAACCGTGCGCCGAAAATGAATTGCACCGGAGTGGCGAGGGCAAATTGCACCCAGGCCGGCAGCATCCAGTGAATGCCGAATGGTTGCAGCAGCATCGGCAGCACCAGCGGCAAGGCGAGGGCGATGGCGCAGATCAACGCCCAACGCTCGTGGTTGAGGCGTTGCTGATGATTGTCGGTCTGGTGTTCAAGTTCGAAGAGGCTGGCCGAATAGCCGGCCTTGCTCACGGCGGCGATCAGGGTTTGCGGGTCGACCGCGCCAAGCAGCTCAAGATGAGCGCGTTCATTGGCGAGGTTGACGCTGACACTTTTTACTCCCGGGACTTTGTTCAGCGCGCGTTCGACACGACCGACGCACGAGGCGCAGGTCATGCCGTCGATGTTCAATTCCACGGTGTGCTGCGGCACGCTGTAACCGGCGCGTTCGACCGCCTCCATCAGTGCCGGCAGGCTGTCGCCGGGTGCCAGTACGCGGGCCTGTTCGGTGGCGAGGTTGACGCTGACGGCGCTGGCGCCGCTGACTTTGCTCAAGGCGCGCTCGACGCGGCCGGCGCAACTGGCGCAGGTCATGCCGCTGATGGGCAGATCGAACGTGATGGAATCGGACATCGGTCGTACTCCCTGTAGTGGATGCCTACAGGATCAACCTTGCCATGCTGGCAAGGTCAAGCGCCAAAAAAAATGGGGGGAGCAAACCTGCTCCCCCCATTTTCGAAACGCTCAGTATTCGAGAGCGGCCGGCCGCAGGTACAACCCTTTGGCGTTTGCCGCGATCCGGTACTTCACCACATCCCCGGCCTTGAGCGAGATTTCCTGCGCCGGCGGTGCCAGCATGCCCGGCTGGCAACCCGGCACCTGGCCCGGTTCCAGCTTCAGACGAAGGGAGAACGTGCCGTGGGGCAGGTTGAACGAGGTGGACTGCTCCTGAAGGAGTCGCCCGGCGAACTGATCCTGGATGTACACGCCGATCTCGCAGGAGGTCGGCACTTCCAGACGCTCGCGGGAGATGATCAGAACGGCGTAATCCTCGCCGGTTGCGTTGGCCTGGGGCAGGCAGGCAAAAAGGCTGAGTACGCCAAACAGGCTGAAAGCTGACCAGCGCATGGCTGAATCTCCTGAATTCATGTCATTGATGCACGCAGCTTGGCCGAGCGCGGCGCCGATTGCCAGCCCGGCAGTTGTTTGCAGAACTTGACCTTGCCATCGTGGCAAGCTCGACACTGCCGGCAACCTCACTCAAAGGAGTCATTCCATGCAAGTGTTCACTGTTGAAGGCATGTCCTGCGGTCACTGTGTCAAAGCCGTCACCCAGGCGGTGCAGAGCAAAGATCCGACCGCCAGCGTGCGGGTCGATCTGGCTGCGAAGGAAGTCGGTGTCGAAAGTGCGCTGAGTGCCGAGCAGGTCATCGAAGCGATCAGCGAAGAAGGATATGCGATCAAACTCGCCTGATCTTTTTAATAGTTAGCGAGCTACCGGAATGTTCAAGGCGTCCTCGCGCGGCTAGACTGTCGGGCTGCACACTCAACCCGATTGTCTGCCCGACCTGGACGCCTGATGAACTTCCGTACCCTTCTGATTCTCGGTGCCCTGACCGCTTTCGGTCCGTTGGCGATCGACTTCTATCTACCCGCTTTTCCCACCATGGCGCTGGCGTTCGGTACCGACGAGAAAGACGTTCAGCTGACGCTGTCGGCTTACTTCTTCGGCCTGTCCATCGGCCAACTGGCTTACGGCCCGGTGGCGGATCGCTTCGGCCGGCGGATTCCGCTGCTCATTGGCCTGACGCTGTTCACGCTGGCGTCAGTGGCCTGCGCCTATGCACCGAATCTGGAGTGGCTGATCGGAGCGCGGCTCGTGCAGGCGCTGGGTGGTTGTGCGGGGATGGTGATTGCCCGGGCGGTGGTCAGCGACAAGTGCGACGCGGTGGGTTCGGCGAAAGTCTTCTCGCAGCTGATGCTGGTGATGGGGCTGGCACCGATTCTGGCGCCGATGCTCGGCGGTCTGCTGGTCAACACCACGGGCTGGCAGTCGATCTTCCTGGTGCTGACGGCGTTCAGTGCCCTCGCCGGACTGGCGGTGGCGCTCGGCCTGCCGGAAAGTCTGCCGGCGCATGTTCCGCGTCAGCCGTTGTCCGGTGCCCTGCGTCAGTACGGTCGATTGCTGACCGACCCGGTCTACATGGGCCATGCCCTGACTGGCGGTATCGCCATCGCCGGGATGTTTGCCTACATTGCTGGCTCGCCTTTCATTTTCATCAAGTTGTATGGCGTACCGGCCGAGCATTTCGGCTGGCTGTTCGGCACCAACGCGGCCGGGTTCATTCTGGTGGCCCAGGTCAATGCGCGACTGTTGGCCAAACGTGGTCCGGCCTTCCTGCTGTCGCGGGCGGTCTGGGTTTACCTGGGCGCCGGGCTGACGCTGCTCGCGGTCAGCGCCTTGCATACCGAAGCCCTGTGGCCACTGCTGATTCCGTTGTTCGTCTGCGTGGCCAGCCTTGGCTGCATCAGCCCCAATGCGGCGGCGTGTGCGATGAACGGGCAGGGCGGTCGCGCCGGCAGTGCTTCCGCCTTGCTCGGCAGTATGCAATTCAGCGTCGCCGCCGGGGCTTCGGCGCTGGTGGGAATTCTGCACGATGGCACCGCCGTGCCGATGGCCATGGTCATCAGCCTGTGCGGTCTGTTGGTCGTCTGCGCGGCGACGCTCACCCGACGCATGCAGAATGCCCGGGCGCTGGCAAAGGCGCAGGCTGAAATCCAGTAACGAAAGCCTCAGCCGACAGCGCGTTGCTGGCCGGGATCGGGAATCTGATGGGGCGCGTGCAGACGCGCTTCGAGGGTGCGAGTGAAGGCGCGAGCTTCGGCCTCACTGCGGAAGGTCACGGCGTGCTGGTCAAGGCGAACTTGCCATTGGGACTTTGCCACTTCTTTTATCAGGATCTTCATTGCTGACCTCCCGTACGTAAAAGATTGCCTCGCAGAGGTTTCGATTGTAGACCTGAATACGATCGCAATTGTGACAAGGCTCAAGCATCTGACTGACGGCAAAAAAACACCGCAGCCCCGAGCCAGCCACATCCGGCGCTGACGAAGGCTGCGGTTTTTCGAGTTTTAGAAACCTTCTAAAACAATTTTTCCCTTGGCTTTGCCACTTTCGAGCAGTTCATGGGCGCGGCGCAGGTTGCTCGCGTTAATCGTGCCGAAATGCTCGCCGACGGTGGTTTTCAGCGTTCCGCTGTCGATCAGCGCGGCCACGCGGTTGAGCAGTTTGTGCTGCTCGATCATGTCCGCGGTTTCGAACAGCGAGCGGGTGTACATGAACTCCCAGTGCAGCGACAGGCTCTTGCGCTTGAGCTTGGTCACGTCCAGCGCTTTCGGATCGTCGATCAAAGCCAGTTTGCCTTGCGGCGCCAGGACCTCGACCAGTTGGTCCAGATGCTGGTCGGTCTGGGTCAGGCTGGCGACGTGAGTCACGTTGTCGATGCCGGTGCGCTTCAGTTCTTCGCTCAACGGCTGGCTGTGATCGATCACCCGGTCGGCGCCGAGCGCGGTCACCCAGTCGCGGGTTTGTGGGCGAGAAGCGGTGCCGATCACGTTGAGCCCGGTCAGTTGGCTGGCCAGTTGAGTGAGGATCGAACCCACGCCGCCGGCCGCGCCGACGATCAGCAGACTCTGACCTTCGTCGGTATTGCCTTCACGGATCTGCAGGCGCTCGAACAACAGCTCCCACGCGGTGATAGCGGTCAGCGGCAGGGCGGCGGCTTCGGCGAAGCCGAGGGTTTTCGGCATGTGGCCGACGATCCGCTCATCCACCACGTGCAGTTCACTGTTGCCACCGGCCCGGGCGATGGAGCCGGCGTAAAAAACCTTGTCGCCGGCCTTGAACAGCGTCACTTCACTTCCGACCGACTTCACCACGCCGGCCACGTCCCAGCCCAACACCTTGGCCGAGCCACCTTCAGGTGCGACGTTCTGGCGAACCTTGGTGTCGACCGGGTTGACCGAAATGGCTTTGACTTCCACCAACAGATCGCGCGGGCCGGCAACCGGCTCCGGCAGTTCGATGTCTTGCAGGGCTTTTTCGTCGCTGATCGGCAGGGACGCGTAATAGGCGATGGCTTTCATGGAGAACTCCGAAAGTGAATGTCAGGAAGGATTCAGGCGATGGCGCGCAGACGCTTGAGTTCGAAATGCTCGAGGAACCCGGCGGCCTGCGCCCGGAAATGCTGGATATGCGCGCTGGCGTCATGGGCCTGGAGGGCTTCGTCGCTGGCCCACTGTTCGATCATGTAAAAAGCCAGCGGGTTGGCCAGATCCTGGTGCAGGTCATATTGGCCGCAACCGGCTTCCGCGCGGGTCGGTTCGATCAGTGCGCGCAGGTGCTGCTCTAGAGCGTCCTGCTGACCCGGTCTGGCGATCAGGGTGGCGATGGCGGTGAAGGGTTGGGACATGGTCGGCTCCGAAAGGGGATGAATTCGATGGGAGGCATGATTGGCTATTTCTGTACGAGATAAAACCGGCTAAAAGAGCAGTCTCTTTCAATATTTTTTTGATAATCGAGGCTGATGATGTTGCGGTTCGATGACTTGCAGTTATTTGTCCGGGCGGCGGACCTGGGCAGTCTGTCGGCGGCGGCACGGGTGATGGACATGTCCGCCGCCGTGGCCAGCGCGGCGCTCAAGCGCATCGAGCAACAGCTCGGTGCACGATTGCTGGCGCGCTCGACCCGCAGTCTGCGGTTGACCTCCGAGGGCGAGGGCTTTCTCGAATATGCCCGGGCGGCGTTGAGCAATCTGGATGAAGGACGCCGCTTGTTGGCCAGCGGGCAGGATCAGGTGAGCGGGATCCTGCAACTGTCGGCGCCCTCGGATTTCGGCCGCAACCTGCTGCTGCCGTGGCTCGACGAGTTTCAGCGTGAACATCCGAGGCTGACGGTGCGTCTGTTGCTGGGCGACCGCATTGCTGACCTGTTTCGTCAGCCCGTGGACATCGCCCTTCGTTATGGCGAACCGGAAGATTCCAGTCTGGTGGCGCTGCCCATTGCGGCAAACAACCGGCGAGTTCTGTGCGCCTCCCCTGGCTACCTGGCGAAACACGGTGAACCGACACAACTGGAACAGCTCGCGCAGCACAATTGCCTGCTGTACATGCTGGGCAGCCGGGTGCATGACCATTGGAGCTTTCACGATGGCAAGCGCGAAGTCGGCCTGACCGTCAGTGGTGACCGCTTCAGCGATGACGCCGACGTGGTGCGTCTGTGGGCGGTTGCGGGGGCGGGCATCGCCTACAAGTCGTGGCTGGATGTGGCCGACGATGTGCTCGCCGGACGCTTGAAAGTGCTGTTGCCAGGTTTGCTCTGCGAACGGGCTCCGCTGAATCTGCTGTGCGCCCATCGCGCTCAATTGAGTAAGCCGGTGAACCTGTTGAGGGAGATGCTCGCCAGTCGTTGCGCCGAATTGAGTAGCCGATTTCCCGTTTTTCCGCAGGTTGATCATTAGTCGCAGGTAAATAGCGAAATTTCTGTCAGGAACAATCACCAGCCGCACCCGCTCCAGCGCAGGACGCCGCTATCAACCCGCTTATACTAGCGTCCGCCTGAAGCCTGCACCGGCGCGCTGGCACAGGCACGATCAGATCGTCACTGACCGGTGGCGGTGGTGGCTGCGCCAAATGCAGCGAATGCCGGTGGCCGGGGTTGTTGCCTTGCCTTTTGCTCAGGGCATTTTGCGCGGTTTGGCCGACGACTGATTACGGGTCAAGATGTCTGCGGGCAGTAGACGATACGATTCAACAGGGAGTGAATACATGGAACATGCACCTTGCATCAGCCAGATCGCCACGTTGCTGGCCGATCCCAAACGCAGCGCAATGATGTGGGCGCTGATGGATGGCTCGGCCCGGCAGACCGAGGAACTGGCGCTGCTGGCGGGGCTTTCGCCCTCGTCGGCCAGCGCACATCTGGGGCGCTTGTCCGCTGGCGGTCTGTTGAAGGTCGAGGTCCGTGGGCGCAAACGTTTCTTCCGCCTCGCCGCTCCCGAAGTCGGCGCGGCGATCGAGGCACTGGCCAGTGCCTCGATCGCCAGCGCTCCGCAGAAAATTCCCGACGTGTTCAAGCGCTCGACACCGATTGCCAGACCACAGGCCGCCCCGTCTTCCCTGCTGCGTGCGCGTTTTTGTGATGATCATCTGGGCGGTACGCTGGCGGCCGACCTGTATCAACGCCTGCTCGATGCCGGATGGATCGAACAGCTTGAACACCGTGTGGTCGTCACCCACAAGGGGGCGACGCAACTGGCCAGTCGCGGGGTCTTCATCCAGGCCCTGGCTCATCGCAATGTCCAGGTGGCCTGCGCTTGCCCGGACTGGAGCGAGCGTCGGCCGCACATGGGCGGCTCGCTGGGCGCGGCGTTGCTGCAGCTGTTCATGCAATCCGGCTGGTTGATGCTGCCCAACGATTCCCGCGCCTTGCAGTTGACGGCGGCGGGGCAGCGGGAGATTCACCGGTTTGCCCGGGAAACCGAGCTGGAAATGGCGTTGTAGAGCCCTCGTTGTCATTGTCCTGATGACTGGCGTCGCCCACGACTGTGATCAGGTCGCATCTGGCACAAACGCCTGACGTCTATCGCGCACACTCGATCTGCGGACATTTCGGATAGAGGAGGTGGCATGGACACGGCAAGCTACAGCGCGGCCGATCGACTGGAACGGCTGCCGGTGAGCGGTTATCACCGGATCATTTTCATCATCATCGCCCTGGCGTTTTTCTTCGACTCCATGGATCTGGCGATGATGACCTTCCTGCTTGGCTCGATCAAAACCGAGTTCGGCCTGAGCAGCGCCGAAGCCGGGTTGCTCGCCAGTTCGAGCTTTTTCGGCATGGTGCTGGGGGCGTCGCTCTCCGGGCTGCTGGCCGATCGTTTCGGGCGCAAACCGGTGTTTCAGTGGAGCATTGTGTTGTGGGGGCTGGCCAGTTACCTGTGTTCCACGGCGCAAACGGTCGAGAGTCTGACGCTGTTCCGCATCTTGCTGGGAGTCGGCATGGGCATGGAGTTTCCGATCGCCCAGTCGATGCTGTCGGAGCTGATCCCCGCACAACGTCGCGGGCGATACATCGCCTTGATGGACGGTTTCTGGCCGCTGGGCTTTGTCGCTGCCGGGGTGCTGTCGTACTTCCTGCTGCCACTGATTGGCTGGCGCGACATCTTTCTGGTGCTGGCGGTGCCGGCGGTGTTTGTGCTGGCGATCCGCTTTTTCATTCCCGAGTCGCCGCGCTGGCTGGAACAGGCGGGCAAGCACGAAGCGGCGGACAAGGTGTTGTGCGCGATCGAGGACCGGGTACGGAAGTCGCTGGGCGGGGTCGCGTTGCCGGAGCCGGTTCGCCTGCCTCGGATGATCACGCCTCCGGGCAACTTCCTGTCGGCCCTTGGGCAGATCTGGTCGCCGCTGTACCGACAGCGCACCATGATGATCTGGAGCCTGTGGTTCTTCGCGCTGCTCGGGTTCTACGGCCTGACCTCCTGGCTCAGCGCGTTGCTGCAACAGTCGGGGTTCGCGGTCACCCAGTCGGTGTATTACACGGTGCTGATTTCCCTCGGCGGGATTCCCGGCTTCCTGATGGCGGCCTGGCTGGTGGAGCGCTGGGGACGCAAGCCGGTGTGCATCGTCACGTTGCTCGGCGGCGGGGTGATGGCGTTTCTGTACGGCCAGAGCGCGGTGTTTGGCGGCAACGTGGCGCTGCTGATCGGTACGGGTCTGTTGATGCAGTTTTTCCTGTTCGGCATGTGGGCGGTGCTCTACACCTACACGCCGGAGTTGTACCCGACATCGGCGCGGGCGACGGGCTCGGGGTTCGCTTCGGCCATCGGGCGCGTGGGCTCGCTGCTCGGGCCGTTGGTTACCGGTCTGGTGTTTCCGATCACCGGGCAGGGCGGGGTATTTGCGTTGGGGGCGTTGTGCTTTGCGGTGGCGGCGGGGGTGGTGTGGCTGTTCGGGATGGAAACCCGGGGCAAGACGCTGGAAGAGTTGACGGAAGCGGTTGTGCGTTGACACCTGAAAAGCCGTTCGAACACGGGAGTGTTCGAACGGCTTTGTGCTGTTACGGTTTTACCAACCGTGCATCCAGGCTGTTCTGCGCCAGGCGCTTGGCCTGATCCTGAGTCATGCCCAGGTGAGTGTGCAGCGCATGGAAGTTCTCGGTGACATAACCGCCGAAGTACGCCGGGTCATCGGAGTTCACCGTGACCTTCACGCCGCGCTCGAGCATGTCGAGGATGTTGTGCTGCGACATGTGATCGAACACGCAGAGTTTGGTGTTCGACAGCGGGCACACGGTCAGCGGGATCTGCTCGTCGATGATCCGCTGCATCAGGCGCTCGTCTTCGATGGCGCGCACGCCATGGTCGATGCGCTGGATTTTCAGCAGGTCGATGGCTTCCCAGATGTACTCCGGCGGGCCTTCTTCACCGGCGTGAGCGACGGTCAGGAAGCCTTCGTGACGGGCACGATCGAACACGCGCTGGAACTTGCTCGGCGGGTGACCCATCTCGGAACTGTCCAGACCCACGGCGACGAACGCATCACGGAACGGCAGCGCCTGGTCGAGGGTTTTCTGCGCTTCGTCTTCGCTGAGGTGGCGCAGGAAGCTCAGGATCAAACCGCTGGTGATGCCCAGTTGCTGTTCGCCATCCTTCAGCGCGGCGGCAATGCCGTTGAGCACCACTTCGAACGGGATACCACGGTCAGTGTGAGTCTGCGGGTCGAAGAACGGCTCGGTGTGAATCACGTTCTGCTCTTTGCAGCGCAGCAGATAGGCCCAGGTCAGGTCGTAGAAGTCCTGGGAGGTGCGCAGCACGTCGGCGCCCTGGTAATACAGGTCGAGGAATTCCTGCAGGTTGTTGAAAGCGTAAGCCTTGCGCAGGGTTTCGACATCGCTCCACGGCAGGGCGATCTTGTTGCGTTCGGCCAGGGCGAACAGCAGCTCGGGCTCCAGCGAGCCTTCCAGATGCAGGTGCAGTTCAGCCTTGGGCAGGGCGTTGAGCCAGTCGTACATATTCTTTTCTCATCAGGTGCAATGACGGCATTCTACAGATGCGCGCCGAAACAATTGGCAAAACCTGACCAACCGATCCATCACACCGCTTCCTGTTCCCGTCGATAGGCGTAGGTATCGGCAAAGCGCGACAGCAGGAATTCGGCGCAGGTGGTGGTCGGATATTTCGCCGGATGCTGTGCGTCCTGGCAACCGGGCAGGCACTCGATGCGTGTGTCCGGGTGCGGCTCGGCGAAAAACGGCATCGAATAGCGATCCACGCCCAGCGGGCTGATGACCCGGTGCGGGGTCGAGCGATAACGATCATTGCTCCAGCGCGCCATCATGTCGCCGAGGTTCACCACGAAGGTACCGTCGATGGGCGGTGCGTCGATCCACTGGCCTTTGACGTTTTTCACCTGCAAACCGCCGGCGGTGTCCTGATACAACAGCGTGATGCAGCCGTAATCGGTGTGCGCGCCGGCGCCTTGCTGTTCGGCGGAACTGGCGGTGTGGCGCGGCGGGTAATGAATCATCCGCAGCACGCTGACCGGCTCATTGAAGCGTTTGTCGAAGAAATCGCGCTCGATGCCCAGTGCCAGGGTCATGGCCCGCAACAGGGTTTGCGCCAGGGCCTGCATGTCGCGGTAGTGCTGTTCCATCAGCGCTTCCCAGCCTGGAATGGCCGGGTGACGATTGGGGCCGCGCAAGGGTTTTTCCGCCAGCACCTCCGAATGGTCGGCCGGCAGGTGCAGGCCCATGTCGAAGGTTTCCTTGAGATCGCTGGGTTTGTCCGGGTCGAGCTGCTCGGTGGCGATGGCGCCGTAGCCGCGGTGATGGACGGTCCGGGTAATGTCGATCTTGAGTTTTTCCGCTGCCGGCAATTCGAAGAAGTGCCGGGCGTGATCGAGCAGGGATTCGATGCGCTGCGCAGAAATCGGATGGCCCTTGATATAGAAGAAGCCCCATTCGCGGCAGGCGTGGTCGATCTGTTCGGCGACGGCGGGCCAGGCGTTCTGGTCGTCGGAGTAGAGCGCAGAGATGTCGATGATCGGAAGGCTGTTCATGCACAATCCTTGGAGTCATGTGAGATCCAGTGTGGGAGCCAGCCTGCTGGCGATGAGGCCAGAACGGTATCGACTGAAAGTGCGCTATCGCCAGCAGGCTGGCTCCCACAGGGTTTTATGGCGGGCAGGCGTTATTTCGGCATCTCGGCCTTCATGCCTTCGACGTAGTAATTCATCGACGCCAGTTCCGCGTTGGTGGCGCTGACCCCCGCCGGGATTTTCTCGACCCCGGCCTGATCCTTGATCGGCCCGGTGAATGGTTGCAGGGCACCGCTCTTGATGTCGGCGATGATCTGCTCGGCTTCGGCCTTCACCGGTGCCGGCACCAGATCGCTGATCGGCAGTTCGACTGTGCCTTCTTTCAACCCGCCCCAGTAATCCTGGGATTTCCAGCTGTGGTCGATCACGCTCTGGGTCGCCTGAATGTAGTGCGGCGCCCAGTCGTTGACGATCGAAGTCAGCACCGCTTTCGGACCGAAGTGCGCCATGTCCGAAGCGTAGCCCACGGCGTAAACACCTCGCCGTTCGGCGGCCTGGATCGGTGCCGGGCTGTCGGTGTGCTGGAACACCACGTCCACGCCCTGGTCGATCAGCGCGTTGGCGGCGTCGGCTTCCTTGCCCGGATCGAACCACGAGTTGACCCACACCACTTTGATTTCCGTGCCGGGGTTGTACTTGTTCAGGGCCAGCTGAATGGCGTTGATGTCGCGGATCACTTCCGGGATCGGGAACGAGGCGACGTAGCCGATCTTTTTGCTCTTGGTCATCTTCGCCGCGAGGAAACCACCGACATAACGGCCCTCGTAGGTGCGTGCGAGATAGGTGCCGAGGTTCTTGTCCTGCTTGTAGCCGGTGGCGTGCTCGAAGGTCACCTTGGGAAACTGTTTGGCGACTTTCACCGTCGGGTTCATGTAGCCGAAAGAGGTGGTGAAGATCAGGTCGTAGTTGTCCTTGGCCATGTTGCGGATCACCCGCTCGGCATCGGCGCCTTCGGCGACGTTTTCCACGTAGTTGGTGGTGATCTGTGTGCCGAGTTTTTCCGCCAGTGCCTTGCGCCCCTGTTCATGCTGATACGTCCAGCCGTGGTCGCCGATGGGGCCGATGTAGACGAAGCCGACTTTCAGTGGATCGGCGGCACTGGCGCTCAGGCTGAGGCCAAGGCCCATGGCGATGCACAGCAGTGTTTGCAGTGGACGTTTTTGCATGAACGCGAACTCCCTTTTGTTGTGTGTGGGGAGAGCAATGCAAAAGGCTGACCAAGCGGACAACAATCTGGCTTGAAACCGAGGCGCGCCCATCGCGGGCAAGCCCGCTCCCACAAAAACGCCGCGATCCCTGTGGGAGCGGGCTTGCTCGCGAAGAGGCCGTAAAGGCCAATAAAAGTGCATGTCCGTACAAGGACGCCATCCACTGGTGCGCTAAGGTGTAACGAACCATTAGCGCCGCCCCGCAGTCAGTAGCTCATTCGACCTCAGCGCCCGAAGGCCCGCCATGCTCACGATCTTCAAGCAAGAAAGCTTTCTGCTGCTGGCCCTGATCGCCGCCCTCGTCGCGTATCCGATGGAGCACTGGTTGCTGCACAGCGGCCAGGTCGTCGCCCTGACAGCAGGGCTGGTGTTGATCGCCTTCATCGTTGCCGCCTCGATGCGCGTCGCCCATCAGGCCGAACTGCTCGCGGAAAAAGTCGGCGACCCTTACGGCACGATGATCCTGACCCTCGCCGCCGTGCTGGTGGAAGTGGTGATCCTGGCGATCATGATGCGCAACGAAGCCTCGGCCACGCTGGTGCGCGACACGATCTACTCGGCGGTGATGCTCGACATCAATGGCATCCTCGGCCTCGCCGCGCTGATGGGCGGGATCAAACATGGCGAGCAGTCCTACAACGACGATTCGGCCCGCAGTTACAGCGTGATGATCCTCACCGCCATGGGTGTGTCGATGGTGGTGCCGGAGTTCATTCCCGAGGCCAACTGGAAAATTTATTCGGCGTTCACCATCGGCGCGATGGTGCTGCTTTACGCGTTGTTCCTGCGGATGCAGGTCGGGCCGCACAGTTATTTTTTCAGCTATAGCTACCCGGACAAGCGCCGCAGGAAAGAGCCCGTGGAGCAGGAGCCGAAACCGGCCAGCCTGGCGCTGTCGATCGGCATTCTGGTGTTCGGTGTAGTGGTGATTGGCGCACTGGCCGAGGTGATGTCCAAGACCCTCGATCTGGGCCTGGAAGGGACGGGGGCTCCGCCGGTGATCACGGCGATTCTGGTGGCAGCGATCTCGGCAGCGCCGGAGATTCTGACCGCGTTGCGTGCGGCGTTGGCCAACCGCATGCAGTCGGTGGTCAACATTGCGATGGGCGCTTCTCTGTCGACGGTGATTCTGACGGTACCGGTGATGGAGGCGATGGCGCTCTATACGGGGCAGCCGTTTCAGATGGCGATGACGCCGGTGCAGACGGTGATGATCTTCATCACGCTGATCGTCAGCGCGATCAACCTCAATGACGGTGAGACCAATGCCATCGAGGGCATGACCCACTTCGTGCTGTTTGCGACGTTCATCATGTTGTCGCTGCTGGGCCTCTGAGCCGATCACAAAACCAAATGTGGGAGCAAGCCCGCTCCCACATTCAGACTTCCGCTTGGATCAGGTGCCGGCGATCAACTGCCGAGCTGCCTGGCTGTGATCGGCAATCAGGCCTTTGAGATCCAGCCCTTCAACCTGCCCGTCAATCACGCGCCACTTGCCGCCGATCATCACTCTATCCGCTCGGTCCGCACCGCATAGCAGCAATGCGGAAATCGGGTCATGACTGCCGGAGAAGCGCAGTTCATCCAGTTTGAACAACGCCAGATCCGCCTGTTTGCCCACCGCCAGTTCGCCGATGTCGGTACGGCCCAGCAGACTCGCCGATCCTTTGGTCGCCCAGCCCAGCACGCGTTCCGGGGTGATTTTCTCGGCGCCATAACGCAGACGCTGGATGTACAGGGCCTGACGGGCTTCGAGGATCATGTTCGACGCATCGTTGGACGCCGAGCCATCCACACCGAGACCGAAAAGTGCGCCGGCATCGGTCAGTTCGATGCTCGGGCAGATGCCGGATGCCAGGCGCATGTTCGAACTCGGGCAGTGGCAGATGCCGGTGCCGGCCGCGCCGAGGCGGGCGATTTCGTCGGGGTTGAAATGGATGCCGTGGGCCAGCCAGGTGCGCGGGCCGAGCCAGCCGACGCTGTCCAGATAATCCACGGTGCGAAGGCCGAAGCGTTGCAGGCAGAAGTCTTCTTCGTCGAGGGTTTCGGCCAGGTGAGTGTGCAGGCGCACATCAAGCTTGTTCGCCAGTTCGGCGCTGGCGGACATGATTTCCGGGGTCACCGAGAACGGCGAGCACGGCGCCAGGGCGATCTGGATTTGCGCGCCGTCGCCACGTTCGTGGTACTCGTGAATCAGGCGCTGGCTGTCGTCGAGAATCACCTGACCTTCCTGCACGGTCTGCTGCGGAGGCAGGCCGCCGTCCTTCTCGCCGAGGCTCATCGAACCACGGGTGAGCATGGCGCGCATGCCCAGTTCGCGCACGGTTTCGACTTGCACGTCGATGGCGTTTTCCAGGCCATCCGGGAACAGGTAATGGTGATCGGCGGCGGTGGTGCAACCCGACAACAGCAACTCGGCCAGCGCGACTTTGCTGGCGAGGGCGAGTTTTTCAGGCGTCAGGCGCGCCCAGACCGGGTACAGGGTTTTCAGCCACGGGAACAACGGCTGATTGACCACCGGCGCCCAGGCGCGGGTCAGGGTCTGGTAGAAGTGGTGATGGGTGTTGATCAGGCCCGGCAGGATCACGTGTTCACGGGCGTCGAACACTTCATTGCACGGTGTCGATGGTTGCTGGCCGGCGCCGAGCACTTCGGTGATCACACCGTCTTGCAGCACCAGACCGCCACGGGCATCGAGACCGTTGGCCGTGAAAATGGCGAGGGGATTTTTTAACCAGATACGGGTCGCAGGCATTGTGGCCGGCTCCTCTGAAAGTGGGGTTCAGGGTTGCCAGCTCAGTGTTGCCCTGTCTGCTGATCCAGGGTCGCCGCGAAGGGCGAGGTGCGGAGTTTCGAACAAAATGTTGCGACGGGCAAGCCCAACCCGACCAGACACCGGGATAACCCTGTGGGAGCCAGCCCCCACAGGGTCCAGTGATTACCAGGGAATGGTTTCACCCTTGTAGTTCACAAAGTGATGGCCGCCCTTGCCGGCAAACGCGTCCACTTGATCCACCAGGCCTCGGGTGCTGGTCTCCACGTCGATGTCGGCACCTTCGCCGCCCATATCGGTTTTCACCCATCCCGGATGCAGCGACAGCACGGTGAGTTTCTGCTCGCCCAACTGAGTGACGAAGCTGTTGGTCATCGAGTTCAGTGCTGCCTTGCTGGCCTTGTACAGCGCCAGTTCCGGCGCGTCGGGCATGGTCACGCTGCCGAGCACCGAACTCATGAACGCCAGCACGCCGCTGCCATCGCGGATCTGCCCGACGAAGCGCTGGGCCAGGTTGATCGGAGCCACGGCGTTGGTGAAGAACAGTTGACCGACTTCGGCCAGCGTTGCGCCGCCCGGGGTCTGCACTTCAGGGCCTTTGACCCCGGCGTTGACGAACAGCAGGTCAAACGTCTCGCCCTTGAGCTTCTGGCTCAGAGCGATCACCGCTTGCTGGTCGTCCATGTCGAGTTTTTCGATCTGTACGTTGCCCAGTGCTTTCAGCGCCTCGGCATTCGAAGGGTTGCGAACCGTGGCGGTGACTTGCCAGCCGTCGGCCAGCAGGGTTTTCACCAGGCCCAGACCCAGGCCCCGGGAGGCGCCAATGATCAGTGCGTGCTTGGCAGGATTCAGTGCGGACATGACGGGCTTTCCTTGAAAGTTGAAAGATCACGGGTTCAATGGACAGCGTTGACCGAGCCGATGCTGCAATTCGTGGCGCAGCTCGCCGAGTTCGGCCATGCGGGTTTCGACCAGCTTGAGCTTGTCTTGCAGCAGTTGCGTGACGGTGGTGTCGGGGTTTGGCGATTGCCACAGCGCGCCAACGCTGCTGCCGATCTCGCCAAGGGTAAAGCCCAGACGCTGCGCCGTCTTGATGTACAGCACCAGTTGCACCATCTCCGGCGGATAGTTGCGATAACCGTTGGCGCTGCGTTGCGCCGCGATCAATCCGCGCTCCTCGTAAAATCGCAGCGTGTCACGACTGACATCGCAGGCCTGGGCCAACTCACCGATGCGCATCTTGCAGGTCTCGAAAGTGTTTGACCCTGGAGCATACTCCAGGCTTTACCGTGGTTGCTCCCTGAATTTTCGGAGCAAGGATGATGTGGACTTCAACGCAGTATCGGCAGTTGGTGCGCGGCAGTGCCTGGTATGACCTGATCGTGACGGCGGCGTTTGTCACGCCGTGGAGTTTTGCTGTTTTGCATGGGTTGTTGACGGCGCTGAGTCAGGCGCTGGAGCTGCCCGGCGAGCTGCCGCCGTTCGAACCTGCGCATTTGTTGATTGTGAATCTGTTCGGTTCGGTGGTGTGCATGTGGGCGGTGCTGCGGATTCGTGATCCGCAGCCGGTTTATGGGCGCTACGACGCGGTGACCCGGTTTCTGTTCGCCGCGTGGATGACGTATGCCCTGGCCCACGGCGCCAGTTCGTTGGTGGTGGGTTTTCTGGTTCTCGAAGTGGCGTGGGGCATTGCTCAGGCGTTGCCGGTTCGGCCGCTGTCGCGAGCCGTCACGGCTTAATGACCGGCCTGCCACGGCTGCCCCAGTGATACCGGCGCATACAACCGTGTACGCAGCGCATCTCGCGACAACACCACCAGCACCAGAATGGTCGCGACATACGGCAGCATCGCCAGCAAGCTCGAAGGAATCGCCAGCCCCAACCCCTGCGCCACCAGGTGCAGGATGCTGGCAAGTCCGAACAGATACGCCCCGAGCAATAGTCGCCACACCCGCCAACTGGCGAACACCACCAGCGCCAGCGCGATCCAGCCGCGGCCGGCGGTCATGTTCTCGGCCCACATCGGCGTATACGCCAGTGACAGATATGCGCCGGCCAACCCGGCCATTGCGCCGCCAAACAGCACCGCCAGTGTGCGCACGATCAACACCGGCAAGCCCATGGCACTGGCCGCGTCCGGGTTCTCGCCGACCGCTTGAATGACCAGCCCGACACGGCTTTTCACGATCACCCACGCCACCAGCGCAAACAGCGCGAACGACAGGTACACCAGCAGATCCTGGGCAAACAGCATGCGACCGATCAGCGGGATTTCGCTCAGGTAGGGAATGGCCAGCGGCTCGAAACCGGCCAGCGGTTTGCCGACCCACGCCGCGCCGACAAAGGTCGACAGGCCGACGCCAAAAATCGTCAATGCCAACCCGGTCGCCACCTGATTGGCGTTGAACACCAGCGCCACCAGCGCAAAGAGCGACGACAACAGCATCCCGGCGAGCATCGCCAGCACCACGCCCAACCACAGGTTGCCGCTGTTGAACGCGACGATGAAACCGATCACCGCGCCAAACAGCATCATGCCTTCCTGCCCGAGGTTGAGTACGCCGCTCTTTTCGCAGATCAGTTCACCCAGCGCCACCAGCAGCAGTGGCGTGCCGCAACGCACCATGGCGTAGAAAATATTGCTCAGCAGATCGATATCCATCACAGCGCTCCGGCAGTTACGGCGGTGGTTGAGGTGCGCCGCACCCAGCGCAGGTTCAGGCGTGGTCGGTAGAGGATCAGCACGTCACAAGCCAGCAGGAAAAACAGCATCATTCCTTGAAACAACTGGGTGATCGCCTGGGGCAGATTCAGCGTCATCTGTGCGCTCTCGCCACCGATGTACAGCAGCGCCATCAACAGGCTTGAAAACAGAATGCCGATGGGGTGAAGCCGCCCGAGAAACGCCACGGTGATCGCCGCATAGCCGTAGCCCGGCGAGACCTGCGGCACCAGTTGGCCGATCGGGCCGGTGACTTCGCAGACACCGGCCAGCCCGGCCAGTGCGCCGCTGATCAACAGCGCGAGCCAGATCAGCCGCTTCTCGCGAAAACCGGCAAATCCCGCCGCGCGCTTGTCCAGACCCAACACTTTTATCTGGAAACCGACGAAGCTTTTCTGCAGCAACACCCACACCGCGACCAGCGCAAGCAAGGCGAAATACACACCGATGTGTGCCCGACCGTCCTCCATCAACAGCGGCAGGCGGCTGGCATCGCTGAACATTGCTGACTCGGGAAAATTGAATCCGGCCGGATCCTTCAGCGGCCCGTGTACGCAGAACAGCAACAGGTTCAGCGCGATGTAATTGAGCATGATGCTGGTGAGGATTTCGTTGGCGTTGAAGCGCGTGCGCAACCAGGCGGTGAGCCCGGCCCACGCGGCGCCGGCGAGGGTGCCGGTGAGCAGGATCAGTACCAGCGCCCAGCGGCTTTGCAGATCGATGATGTTCACCGCCAGCGCACTGCCGGCCAACGCACCGAGCAACAGTTGACCTTCGGCGCCGATGTTCCAGATCCGCGCCTGATAGGCCACCGCCAGCCCCAGCGCACACAAGAGGATCGGCAAGGTTTTGACCAGCAGCTCGGAGACGCCATACAGGTCGCTGACCGGGGCGATCAGCAAGGTATGCAAAGTTTTCAGCGGATCATGGCCGAGGGCGACGAACAGCAACGATCCGCAGACCAGCGTCAGCACCGCCGCCAGCACCGGCGAGCACCACAACATCAGGCGCGATTGGCGACCACGGGGTTCGAGGGAAAGCAACATGGGAAAACTCCGTTAAACCGTGGCCGGTTGTGATTGAGGGGTGTCGAACTGACCGGCCATCCAGCCGCCAACGTCGCTGAGGCGGGTCAGCGCCGTGTCCTGCAACGCCGACAGGCGCCCGCCGCAGAGCGCGCCGAGGCGGTCGCTGATCCGGAACAGTTCGTCGAGGTCTTCGGAAATCACCAGGATCGCCGCACCGGCATCGCGCAAGGCAATCAGGGCGCGATGAATCACCGCTGCCGCGCCGACGTCCACGCCCCAGGTGGGGTGCGCGGCGATCAGCAGTTTCGGTTGCTGGAGGATTTCCCGGCCGAGAATGAATTTCTGCAGGTTGCCGCCCGACAGGCTGCGGGCGGCGGTCTGGGTGTCCGGGGTTTTCACGCCGAAGCGCTGGATGATCGTTTGGGCGAGGGCTTCGACCTTGCCGCGCTCGATCAAACCGTGGCTGACCAGGCCTTGTTGAAAGGCGGTGAGCAGGGCGTTGTCCGCCAGGCTCATGTCCGGCACCGCGCCATGCCCGAGGCGTTCGGCGGGGACGAACGCCAGGCCGAGTCTGCGTCGCGCATCCGGGCGCCGATCGGCGACGGCGTGTTCTCGAAGATGGATGGTTGCCGCTGATTCGCGGGGCAGTGTCTGCTCGCCGCTGAGCAATGCCAGCAACTCGTCCTGACCGTTGCCGGCCACTCCCGCGATGCCGACGATTTCACCGCTGCGCACCTGCAAGTCGATGTCGGTCAACGAGCAGCCGAACGGATCGGGGTTGTGCCAGTTCAATCCGCTGACTTGCAGAAATGCTGCGCCGCCCCTGACTTTCGGGTACTCGCCGTTCAGCGCCGCCGACTCGCCGACCATCAACTGCGCCAGTTGTTGGTCGGTGCATTGCGCCGGTACGCAATGCCCGGCCACCCGACCACCGCGCAATACCGTGGCGCTGTGACACAAGGCGCGTACCTCGCCGAGTTTGTGGCTGATGAACAGAATGCTGCAGCCCTCGGCCGCGAGCCGGCGCAGGGTGATGAACAACTCGTCGGCTTCCTGCGGCGTGAGCACCGAGGTCGGCTCATCGAGAATCAGCAGGCGAATGTCTTGCATCAGGCAACGAACGATCTCGACCCGTTGCCGCTCGCCGATCGACAGGCTGTGGACAAGTCGCTGGGGTTCCAGCGCCATGCCATATCGGCGGGACACGTCACGGATTTTCGCCTCAAGTCGTTTCGGCGAACCGGCCGCCGGGCCCATCGCCAGTGCGATGTTCTGCGCCACGCTCAAGGTCTCGAACAGCGAGAAATGCTGGAACACCATGCCGATGCCCAACTGCCGCGCCTGGGCCGGATTGCGCATGATCACCGGTTGCCCCTGCCACAGCATCTCGCCCGAATCGGCCTGGATGACGCCGTAGATGATCTTCATCAACGTGCTTTTACCTGCGCCGTTTTCACCGAGCAGCGCGTGGATTTCACCGGGGGCGATGCTCAGGTCGATGGCGTCATTGGCGAGGCAACCGGGATAACGTTTGCTGATGTGGCGCAGTTGCAGGCGCGGTGTGGACGTGGGGTTTGGCATGACAGGCTCGGGTCGCTTGGAGTTGTGCCTGTGGATAAAGCAATTTCCTGGCCATTGAGTCAGGAACGCGGAAGGCCGCTGTTTGCCAGCCTGTGGCGTAGAGCCGGTGAAATGATTTCGACGTTTTGCGAGGCACCACTTGAGGGCAAAGCCTTTGATCAGGCTCCAGTTTTGCCCGCAACCGGCTGATCAAAAAACGACCAGTCCCGCCGGAGCCATGCAGAACCTGCGACTGCGCCAGCCATGAACGGCTTATCCACAGGTTGCTCCACAGTATTTGTGCGCAAGACAAAATCCCGGGCATAAGCACTGCCGGGCTTTCTTCTAAAGGCGATAAACAACGCTAAGCGATTGTTTTCATGTGAAATTGTTCGTTGTGCCAGGCGATTGGATGAAAAGTGAACAAATCCCGCAAAGCCACGTGACAGAAGGGTTACAGCCTCCTGTGCTCAGGTTATCCACAGCCGGGTGCACAGCGGATGTGGGCAAGTCCCGGGTATGAGCCAATCGGCTTGTGCCCTAAAACGTGGCGAGGGTTCAACGCTGCAGCAGGATTCGCCCACGGCTCAGGTCGGCCAACTGATTCTGCAACAGCTCGATGTGCGCTTCGCCCACGGCCAGTTGCAGCTCGACACCATTGGCGGTGAAGTTTTCCTCCAACACCAGACCGCCGAGATCCGCCACCCGCAACTTCACCAGTGCCAGCTCGCTGAAAGCGCAGGCGCAACGCACGGGCACGCGACTGATCAACTCGATCTTCGGCGCTGCCTGCAGGCACTTGTTTGCACCGCCGCCATAGGCCCGGGCCAGGCCACCGGTGCCCAGTTGAATGCCGCCATACCAGCGGATCACCAGCACCGCGACCTGATCGCAATCCTGCGCTTCGATGGCCGCGAGAATCGGCCGCCCGGCAGTGCCACCGGGTTCGCCGTCGTCGTTGCTGCGGTATTGATCGCCGAGTTTCCACGCCCAGCAATTGTGCGAAGCGTTCAAGTCGCTGTACTGCTCGATGAAGGCTTGCGCCTCGGCAGGGCTGCCGATCGGCGCGGCGAAGGTGATGAAACGGCTTTTGCGAATCTCTTCGCGGAATTCGCAAAAGCCGCTGAGGGTGAATGGCATAAAACGACTTATATAGAAGAAGTGAGGCCGCAGCCTTTGAGGATGATGCGGATCAGGTTGTTGCCGGCGTCTTCCATGTCCTGTTTGGTCAACTTGCTGCGACCGGTCACCCGGCAGATCTGGTTGGCGAAGTCGGCGTAGTGCTGGGTGCTGCCCCACAGCAGGAAGATCAGGTGCACCGGATCCACCGGGTCCATCTTGCCGGCGTCGATCCACGCCTGGAATACGGCGGCCCGGCCCTGGAACCAGGTGCGATAGTCCTGGTTGAAATACTCGGTCAGGCATTCGCCGCCGCTGATCACCTCCATCGCGAAGATCCGCGACGCTTGTGGCTGGCGACGGGAAAACTCCATTTTCGCGCGGATGTAGCGGGTCAGCGCTTCGGCCGGATCGTCCTCGGCCGTGAGGGAGTTGAAGGTGCTGTCCCACAGCTCAAGGATGTTGCTCAGTACCGCCACGTACAACCCGAGCTTGTTGGTGAAGTAGTAATGCAGGTTCGCCTTGGGCAGCCCGGCCTTGGTGGCGATGGTATTCATGCTGGTGCCTTTGTAACCGTGACGGGCGAATTCGTCTTCGGCGGCTTTGATGATGGTCTCTTCGTTCTTCTGACGAATGCGGCTGGCAGGTTTTCCGCCGTGGGCAGGGACTTCAAAGGTCATAGGCACTTCCGGGTTTGTCTGTGGGGTGCAACCAGTTGCGTTGATAGCGCAACCATCGGCCTGCGACAAGCCCCGGGCAATAAAACGCCGCTCATCAGCGGGTCGCGGCCAGGCTTTCGAGAAAACTTTCCAGCACCAGATGCGGACGCCGGCCCTTGCGGGTGACCGAGGCCAGGCTCAAATCATAGAACCGCGTGCTGGCCTTGAGCGCACGCAGCCGTCCCTGTTGCACCCAGAGACTGGCGTAGTGATCCGGCAGATAACCGATGTAACGCCCGGTCAGAATCAGGAATGCCATGCCTTCTCGGTCGGAAGCGCTGGCGGTGCAATTGAGCGCCTGATAGTGCGCCTGGATCTCTGCCGGCAAACGGAAGGTCGGGGCGATGGCGTCCTGGCTGTTCAAGCGTTCGTCATCCAGTTGTTTGTCATCGACGTAAAACAGCGGATGGCCGACCGCGCAATAAAGCAGCGAACGTTCGCTGTACAGCGGCTGATACTCCAGTCCCGACAGCGCACTGGCCTGCGGCACCACACCGACATGCAGACGGCCGTCGAGCACGCCTTGTTCGACTTCATTGGGGGCAATCATGCGGATCTGGATCTGCACGTCCGGCCCGCGCTCCTTCAACTGCGCCAGTGCATGGGTGATACGCATGTGGGGGAGGGTGACGAGGTTATCGGTCAGGCCGATGATCAACTCGCCGCGCAGGTGCTGATGCAGGCCGTTGACCTCGGTGCGGAAACTTTCCAGTGCACTCAACAGTTGCAACGCCGACTGATAAACCTCGCGGCCCTCTTCGGTCAGGGAGAAACCGGCGCGCCCGCGCTGGCAAAGACGCAGGCCGAGGCGTTGCTCCAGATCGCTCATCTGCTGGCTGATCGCAGAGCGACCGATGCCGAGCACGGTTTCTGCTGCCGAGAAGCCGCCGCACTCCACCACGCTGCGAAAAATCCGCAACAGGCGAATGTCAAAGTCACTGACCTGGGCCAGTGGATCGGGGCGACGACTGCTCATGCTGTTGTTCTCATTGTTTAGCAGAGTTCTAACTGAAGGTTAGAAGAGTTGGATTTCACCGACTTTATCCCCGTGGCAATTTAGCTGCAACAACGCTTTCTATCTCCCTGAAGCTTATTGCCCTGCGAGGTTTTGCCCGATGAACATGCCTGAAAACGCGTCGTCGCCACTGGCCAGCCAACTGAAGCTGGACGCGCACTGGATGCCGTACACCGCCAACCGTAACTTCCAGCGCGACCCGCGTTTGATCGTTGGCGCCGAAGGCAGCTGGCTGATCGACGACAAGGGCCGCAAGGTGTACGACTCGCTGTCCGGTCTGTGGACCTGCGGCGCCGGGCATACCCGCAAGGAAATCCAGGAAGCGGTGGCCAAGCAGTTGGGCACCCTCGATTACTCGCCGGGCTTCCAGTACGGCCACCCGCTGTCGTTCCAGCTGGCGGAGAAAATCACCGACCTGACGCCGGGCAACCTGAATCACGTGTTCTTCACTGACTCGGGCTCCGAGTGCGCCGACACCGCAGTGAAAATGGTCCGCGCTTACTGGCGCCTGAAAGGCCAGTCGACCAAGACCAAAATGATCGGCCGTGCACGTGGCTACCATGGTGTGAACATCGCCGGCACCAGCCTTGGTGGTGTCAATGGCAACCGCAAACTGTTCGGTCAGGCGATGATGGATGTCGATCACCTGCCGCACACTCTGCTGGCGAGCAATGCCTTCTCCCGTGGCATGCCGGAGCAAGGCGGTATCGCACTGGCCGATGAACTGCTGAAGCTGATCGAGCTGCACGATGCTTCGAACATCGCAGCGGTGTTCGTTGAGCCGATGGCCGGTTCCGCTGGCGTGCTGGTTCCGCCACAGGGCTACCTCAAGCGCCTGCGTGAAATCTGCGATCAGCACAACATCCTGCTGGTGTTCGACGAAGTGATCACCGGTTTCGGCCGTACCGGCACCATGTTCGGCGCCACTACTTTCGGGGTGACCCCGGACCTGATGTGCATCGCCAAGCAAGTCACCAACGGCGCGATCCCGATGGGCGCGGTGATTGCCAGCTCCGAGATCTACCAGACCTTCATGAACCAGCCGACCCCGGAATACGCCGTGGAATTCCCGCACGGCTACACCTACTCGGCGCACCCGGTGGCTTGCGCCGCAGGTCTGGCAGCCCTCGATCTGCTGCAGAAGGAAAACCTGGTACAGAGCGTGGCCGAGGTCGCACCGCATTTCGAAAACGCTTTGCATGGTCTGAAAGGTGCGAAGAACGTCATCGACATTCGTAACTTCGGTCTGGCCGGTGCGATCCAGATCGCGGGCCGTGACGGCGACGCCATCGTGCGTCCGTTCGAAGCCGGCATGGCGTTGTGGAAAGCAGGGTTCTACGTGCGCTTCGGCGGCGACACCCTGCAGTTCGGCCCAACCTTCAACAGCAAGCCGCAGGACCTTGATCGTCTGTTCGACGCGGTCGGCGAAGTGCTGAACAAGCTCGACTGATTTTTCCTTCTATATAGATACGCCAATAGCAGGTGCCCCTTGCGGGCGCCTGCGCACAAGAATTCAGGAGTTTTCGATGAGCGTTATCCCGCATTTGATCAATGGCGAACTGGTGACCGAGAACGGTCGCGCGGTCGATGTGTTCAACCCGTCCACCGGTCAGGCTATCCACAAGCTGCCGCTGGCCAGCCAGGAAACCATCCAGAAAGCCATTGATGCCGCCAAGGCTGCGTTCCCGGCCTGGCGCAATACGCCACCGGCCAAACGTGCCCAGGTGATGTTCCGTTTCAAGCAACTGCTGGAGCAGAACGAAGCGCGCATCGCACAGTTGATCAGTGAAGAACATGGCAAGACCCTGGAAGATGCCGCCGGTGAGCTGAAGCGCGGTATCGAGAACGTCGAGTTCGCCTGTGCCGCGCCGGAAATCCTCAAGGGCGAGTACAGCCGTAACGTCGGCCCGAACATCGATGCCTGGTCGGACTTCCAGCCGCTGGGCGTTGTGGCCGGTATCACTCCGTTCAACTTCCCGGCCATGGTGCCGCTGTGGATGTATCCGCTGGCGATCGTTTGCGGTAACTGCTTCATCCTCAAACCGTCCGAGCGTGATCCAAGCTCGACGCTGCTGATCGCTCAATTGTTGCTGGAAGCGGGTTTGCCGAAAGGTGTACTGAGCGTGGTGCACGGTGACAAGACTGCGGTGGACGCGCTGATCGAAGCGCCGGAAGTCAAAGCGCTGAGTTTTGTTGGCTCGACGCCGATTGCTGAATACATCTATGCCGAAGGTACCAAGCGTGGCAAACGCGTTCAGGCACTGGGTGGCGCGAAGAACCACGCGGTGCTGATGCCGGATGCGGATCTGGACAACGCGGTCAGCGCACTGATGGGCGCGGCTTACGGCTCCTGCGGTGAGCGCTGCATGGCGATTTCGGTGGCCGTGTGTGTGGGCGACCAGGTAGCGGACGCACTGGTCGCCAAACTGGTTCCACAGATCAAGGCGCTGAAGATCGGTGCCGGTACTTCTTGCGGTCTGGACATGGGGCCGCTGGTTACCGGTCAGGCCCGCGACAAAGTCAGTGGTTATGTCGAAGACGGCGTGGCGGCGGGCGCGACCCTGGTGGTCGATGGTCGTGGTCTGAGCGTTGCCGGTCATGAAGAAGGCTTCTTCCTGGGTGGCTGCCTGTTCGACAACGTCACCCCTGAGATGCGCATCTATAAAGAAGAGATCTTCGGGCCAGTGTTGTGCGTCGTTCGGGTGAACAGCCTGGAAGAGGCGATGCAACTGATCAACGATCACGAATACGGCAACGGTACCTGCATCTTCACCCGTGATGGTGAAGCGGCGCGTCTGTTCTGCGACGAGATTGAAGTCGGCATGGTCGGCGTCAACGTTCCATTGCCGGTACCGGTGGCTTACCACAGCTTCGGTGGCTGGAAGCGTTCACTGTTCGGCGACCTGCATGCCTATGGCCCGGATGGTGTGCGTTTCTACACGCGTCGTAAGGCGATCACCCAGCGCTGGCCACAGCGTGCGAGTCATGAAGCTTCGCAGTTCGCATTCCCTAGCTTGTAAGTAGAAGGGCAACGCAGAGAAGGCCGACCTTTTAAGGTCGGCCTTCTCGTTTTCGGGCTTTTTTGACTGATATGACAGATTTGTGAAATTAAGTGTTGACGGCAGATTCTGGAGGTCTATAATTCGCCCCACTTCCGGCGCAGTCGAAACGGAAAACTCCTTGAGATTCAATGAGTTACACGGTTTTCGATAGCGGTTTGCTTCAGATCATCGAAGCCTGGAGGGGGTTGAAAATGCCGGTTTTTCTGGCGCTTTCAACGGTTCGATCTTCTCGGTCGAAAGCGGAGAAAAAGAGGTGTTGACAGCAGCGTGTAACGCTGTAGAATTCGCCTCCCGCTGACGAGAGATCGGAAGCGCAAGTGGTTGAAGTTGTTGAAGAAATCTTCGAAAACTTCTGAAAATAATCACTTGACAGCAAATGAGGCTGCTGTAGAATGCGCGCCTCGGTTGAGACGAAAGCTCTTAACCAACCGCTCTTTAACAACTGAATCAAGCAATTCGTGTGGGTGCTTGTGGAGTCAGACTGATAGTCAACAAGATTATCAGCATCACAAGTTACTCCGCGAGAAATCAAAGATGTAACCAACGATTGCTGAGCCAAGTTTAGGGTTTCTTAAAAACCCAAAGATGTTTGAACTGAAGAGTTTGATCATGGCTCAGATTGAACGCTGGCGGCAGGCCTAACACATGCAAGTCGAGCGGATGAAGGGAGCTTGCTCCCGGATTCAGCGGCGGACGGGTGAGTAATGCCTAGGAATCTGCCTGGTAGTGGGGGACAACGTTTCGAAAGGAACGCTAATACCGCATACGTCCTACGGGAGAAAGCAGGGGACCTTCGGGCCTTGCGCTATCAGATGAGCCTAGGTCGGATTAGCTAGTTGGTGAGGTAATGGCTCACCAAGGCGACGATCCGTAACTGGTCTGAGAGGATGATCAGTCACACTGGAACTGAGACACGGTCCAGACTCCTACGGGAGGCAGCAGTGGGGAATATTGGACAATGGGCGAAAGCCTGATCCAGCCATGCCGCGTGTGTGAAGAAGGTCTTCGGATTGTAAAGCACTTTAAGTTGGGAGGAAGGGTTGTAGATTAATACTCTGCAATTTTGACGTTACCGACAGAATAAGCACCGGCTAACTCTGTGCCAGCAGCCGCGGTAATACAGAGGGTGCAAGCGTTAATCGGAATTACTGGGCGTAAAGCGCGCGTAGGTGGTTCGTTAAGTTGGATGTGAAATCCCCGGGCTCAACCTGGGAACTGCATCCAAAACTGGCGAGCTAGAGTATGGTAGAGGGTGGTGGAATTTCCTGTGTAGCGGTGAAATGCGTAGATATAGGAAGGAACACCAGTGGCGAAGGCGACCACCTGGACTGATACTGACACTGAGGTGCGAAAGCGTGGGGAGCAAACAGGATTAGATACCCTGGTAGTCCACGCCGTAAACGATGTCAACTAGCCGTTGGGAGCCTTGAGCTCTTAGTGGCGCAGCTAACGCATTAAGTTGACCGCCTGGGGAGTACGGCCGCAAGGTTAAAACTCAAATGAATTGACGGGGGCCCGCACAAGCGGTGGAGCATGTGGTTTAATTCGAAGCAACGCGAAGAACCTTACCAGGCCTTGACATCCAATGAACTTTCCAGAGATGGATTGGTGCCTTCGGGAACATTGAGACAGGTGCTGCATGGCTGTCGTCAGCTCGTGTCGTGAGATGTTGGGTTAAGTCCCGTAACGAGCGCAACCCTTGTCCTTAGTTACCAGCACGTAATGGTGGGCACTCTAAGGAGACTGCCGGTGACAAACCGGAGGAAGGTGGGGATGACGTCAAGTCATCATGGCCCTTACGGCCTGGGCTACACACGTGCTACAATGGTCGGTACAAAGGGTTGCCAAGCCGCGAGGTGGAGCTAATCCCATAAAACCGATCGTAGTCCGGATCGCAGTCTGCAACTCGACTGCGTGAAGTCGGAATCGCTAGTAATCGCGAATCAGAATGTCGCGGTGAATACGTTCCCGGGCCTTGTACACACCGCCCGTCACACCATGGGAGTGGGTTGCACCAGAAGTAGCTAGTCTAACCTTCGGGAGGACGGTTACCACGGTGTGATTCATGACTGGGGTGAAGTCGTAACAAGGTAGCCGTAGGGGAACCTGCGGCTGGATCACCTCCTTAATCGACGACATCAGCTGCTCCATAAGTTCCCACACGAATTGCTTGATTCATTGAAGAAGACGATAGAAGCAGCCCGAAATTGGGTCTGTAGCTCAGTTGGTTAGAGCGCACCCCTGATAAGGGTGAGGTCGGCAGTTCGAATCTGCCCAGACCCACCAATTTTGTGTGGGAAACGCCTGTAGAAATACGGGGCCATAGCTCAGCTGGGAGAGCGCCTGCCTTGCACGCAGGAGGTCAGCGGTTCGATCCCGCTTGGCTCCACCACTACTGCTTCTGAAGTTTGAAAGCTTAGAAATGAGCATTCCATCAGTGTGATGATGAATGTTGATTTCTAGTCTTTGACTGGATCGTTCTTTAAAAATTTGGGTATGTGATAGAAAGATAGACTGAACGTTACTTTCACTGGTAACGGATCAGGCTAAGGTAAAATTTGTGAGTTCTCTTAATTGAGAAATTCGAATTTTCGGCGAATGTCGTCTTCACAGTATAACCAGATTGCTTGGGGTTATATGGTCAAGTGAAGAAGCGCATACGGTGGATGCCTTGGCAGTCAGAGGCGATGAAAGACGTGGTAGCCTGCGAAAAGCTTCGGGGAGTCGGCAAACAGACTTTGATCCGGAGATGTCTGAATGGGGGGAACCCAGCCATCACAAGATGGTTATCTTGTACTGAATACATAGGTGCAAGAGGCGAACCAGGGGAACTGAAACATCTAAGTACCCTGAGGAAAAGAAATCAACCGAGATTCCCTTAGTAGTGGCGAGCGAACGGGGACTAGCCCTTAAGTGGCTTTGAGATTAGCGGAACGCTCTGGAAAGTGCGGCCATAGTGGGTGATAGCCCTGTACGCGAAAATCTCTTGGTCATGAAATCGAGTAGGACGGAGCACGAGAAACTTTGTCTGAATATGGGGGGACCATCCTCCAAGGCTAAATACTACTGACTGACCGATAGTGAACTAGTACCGTGAGGGAAAGGCGAAAAGAACCCCGGAGAGGGGAGTGAAATAGATCCTGAAACCGTATGCGTACAAGCAGTGGGAGCAGACTTTGTTCTGTGACTGCGTACCTTTTGTATAATGGGTCAGCGACTTATTTTCAGTGGCGAGCTTAACCGAATAGGGGGAGGCGTAGCGAAAGCGAGTCTTAATAGGGCGTCTAGTCGCTGGGAATAGACCCGAAACCGGGCGATCTATCCATGGGCAGGTTGAAGGTTAGGTAACACTGACTGGAGGACCGAACCGACTACCGTTGAAAAGTTAGCGGATGACCTGTGGATCGGAGTGAAAGGCTAATCAAGCTCGGAGATAGCTGGTTCTCCTCGAAAGCTATTTAGGTAGCGCCTCATGTATCACTGTAGGGGGTAGAGCACTGTTTCGGCTAGGGGGTCATCCCGACTTACCAAACCGATGCAAACTCCGAATACCTACAAGTGCCGAGCATGGGAGACACACGGCGGGTGCTAACGTCCGTCGTGAAAAGGGAAACAACCCAGACCGTCAGCTAAGGTCCCAAAGTTATGGTTAAGTGGGAAACGATGTGGGAAGGCTTAGACAGCTAGGAGGTTGGCTTAGAAGCAGCCACCCTTTAAAGAAAGCGTAATAGCTCACTAGTCGAGTCGGCCTGCGCGGAAGATGTAACGGGGCTCAAACCATACACCGAAGCTACGGGTATCACGTAAGTGATGCGGTAGAGGAGCGTTCTGTAAGCCTGTGAAGGTGAGTTGAGAAGCTTGCTGGAGGTATCAGAAGTGCGAATGCTGACATGAGTAACGACAATGGGTGTGAAAAACACCCACGCCGAAAGACCAAGGTTTCCTGCGCAACGTTAATCGACGCAGGGTTAGTCGGTCCCTAAGGCGAGGCTGAAAAGCGTAGTCGATGGAAAACAGGTTAATATTCCTGTACTTCTGGTTATTGCGATGGAGGGACGGAGAAGGCTAGGCCAGCTTGGCGTTGGTTGTCCAAGTTTAAGGTGGTAGGCTGAGATCTTAGGTAAATCCGGGATCTTAAGGCCGAGAGCTGATGACGAGTGTTCTTTTAGAACACGAAGTGGTTGATGCCATGCTTCCAAGAAAAGCTTCTAAGCTTCAGATAACCAGGAACCGTACCCCAAACCGACACAGGTGGTTGGGTAGAGAATACCAAGGCGCTTGAGAGAACTCGGGTGAAGGAACTAGGCAAAATGGCACCGTAACTTCGGGAGAAGGTGCGCCGGTGAGGGTGAAGGACTTGCTCCGTAAGCTCATGCCGGTCGAAGATACCAGGCCGCTGCGACTGTTTATTAAAACACAGCACTCTGCAAACACGAAAGTGGACGTATAGGGTGTGACGCCTGCCCGGTGCCGGAAGGTTAATTGATGGGGTTAGCTAACGCGAAGCTCTTGATCGAAGCCCCGGTAAACGGCGGCCGTAACTATAACGGTCCTAAGGTAGCGAAATTCCTTGTCGGGTAAGTTCCGACCTGCACGAATGGCGTAACGATGGCGGCGCTGTCTCCACCCGAGACTCAGTGAAATTGAAATCGCTGTGAAGATGCAGTGTATCCGCGGCTAGACGGAAAGACCCCGTGAACCTTTACTATAGCTTTGCACTGGACTTTGAATTTGCTTGTGTAGGATAGGTGGGAGGCTTTGAAGCGTGGACGCCAGTTCGCGTGGAGCCATCCTTGAAATACCACCCTGGCAACTTTGAGGTTCTAACTCAGGTCCGTTATCCGGATCGAGGACAGTGTATGGTGGGTAGTTTGACTGGGGCGGTCTCCTCCTAAAGAGTAACGGAGGAGTACGAAGGTGCGCTCAGACCGGTCGGAAATCGGTCGTAGAGTATAAAGGCAAAAGCGCGCTTGACTGCGAGACAGACACGTCGAGCAGGTACGAAAGTAGGTCTTAGTGATCCGGTGGTTCTGTATGGAAGGGCCATCGCTCAACGGATAAAAGGTACTCCGGGGATAACAGGCTGATACCGCCCAAGAGTTCATATCGACGGCGGTGTTTGGCACCTCGATGTCGGCTCATCACATCCTGGGGCTGAAGCCGGTCCCAAGGGTATGGCTGTTCGCCATTTAAAGTGGTACGCGAGCTGGGTTTAGAACGTCGTGAGACAGTTCGGTCCCTATCTGCCGTGGACGTTTGAGATTTGAGAGGGGCTGCTCCTAGTACGAGAGGACCGGAGTGGACGAACCTCTGGTGTTCCGGTTGTCACGCCAGTGGCATTGCCGGGTAGCTATGTTCGGAAAAGATAACCGCTGAAAGCATCTAAGCGGGAAACTTGCCTCAAGATGAGATCTCACTGGAACCTTGAGTTCCCTGAAGGGCCGTCGAAGACTACGACGTTGATAGGTTGGGTGTGTAAGCGCTGTGAGGCGTTGAGCTAACCAATACTAATTGCCCGTGAGGCTTGACCATATAACACCCAAGCAATTTGCGTCGGCTCTCTAAACCAGAGCAACCAGATTGCGGTGTGTGAAGACGCAATGAACCGAAAGTTCGATGTTCACAAAGCACCGAAAACTATCCCATACCCAATTTGCTGAAGCGAGGCCGTCCGGTCACGAGTCAGTACCCGAATTTCTTGACGACCATAGAGCGTTGGAACCACCTGATCCCATCCCGAACTCAGAAGTGAAACGATGCATCGCCGATGGTAGTGTGGGGTTTCCCCATGTGAGAGTAGGTCATCGTCAAGATTAAATTCCGAAACCCCAACTGCGAAAGCAGTTGGGGTTTTGTTTTGCCCGCAGGAAAGTTCTTACAGCATTCTCAGCCGCCTTGCGGCTGTCCTCGCCGGCCGACAATGCTAAGGTTCAGCCCTAGCTTTTGTATTTTTCCAAGGAAGCCTTATGCCGGACACACAGTCCCTCAATGCTGCATTCATGGTGGTTCAGAGCAACAGCCTGGACGAACTGCGCAGCCTTGTGATCGGCATAATGCGGCGTTATCCGTTGGCTCCCTTGGAGAACGAAATTGCGCTCGTGCAGAGCAACGGCATAGCCCAATGGCTCAAGCTCGCGTTAGCCGAGGATCCTGAAGAGGATGACCTTGGCGGCTGCGGCATTGCCGCCGCAATTGATGTGCAATTGCCGGGCAGCTTCATGTGGCAGCTTTACCGCATGGTGCTGGGGCGAGATGAGATTCCGGCCAAGTCCTTGCTCGACAAGGCCCCTCTGACCTGGCGACTGATGCGCTTGCTGCCGCAGCTCATCAACCTGCCGTATTTCGAACCACTGCAACGATTCCTGACCCATGACACCGACTTGCGCAAGCGCTACCAGTTGTCCGAGCGATTGGCGGATCTGTTCGATCAATATCAGGTATACCGTGCCGACTGGCTTGAGGATTGGGCCGAGGGGCGCCATCAGCTACGAAATGTCAGGGGGGAAGTGAAAGCACTTCCCAGCACCAGTTGCTGGCAGGCAGAGCTATGGCGTGCATTGCTTGAAGATGTCGGTGAGCAGGGCATGGCTCAAAGTCGGGCAGGCGTGCACCAGCGATTCATCGAGCGCATCAACAATCTTGAACATGCACCGACAGGCTTGCCGTCTCGGGTAATCGTTTTCGGAATTTCTTCGCTGCCCGCGCAAGTATTGGAAGCATTGGCAGGGCTGGCCCGTTTCAGCCAGGTTCTGCTCTGCGTGCACAACCCTTGCCGTTATCATTGGGCCGATATCGTTGCCGACAAGGATCTGTTGCGTCATCAATACAAGCGTCAGGCTCGCAAGAACGGCATGCCCGTGGTGCTGGATCCAGAGTCACTGCATCAACACGCCCATCCGCTGCTTGCCGCCTGGGGCAAGCAAGGCCGTGACTACATTAATCTGCTGGACAGCTATGACGACCCCGGCAGCTATCGGGCGGCATTTCGCAACGGCCGTATCGACCTGTTCAGTGACACTCTTCCACAAAACATGCTCAACCAGTTGCAGGATGACATTCTGGAGCTGCGTCCACTCAGCGAGACCCGTGAGCTCTGGCCTGAGGTCGATTTGAAGCAGGACCAATCGATTCGATTCCACATAGCCCATAGTGCGCAGCGCGAAGTAGAGATTCTCCACGACCAGCTTCTGGCCCGCTTCAGCGCCAATCCGCAATTACGCCCTCGCGACGTGATCGTGATGGTGCCTGACATCGATAGTTATGCACCGCATGTCCGTGCGGTGTTCGGACAACTGGACCGTCAGGATCCTCGGTTCATTCCTTTCACGCTGGCAGACCAGGGGCAACGGGGTCGGGATCCATTACTGATCGCTGTCGAGCACCTGCTCAAACTGCCAGACAGTCGTTTTCCCGTCAGCGAAATCCTCGACTTGCTCGATGTTCCGGCGTTACGCGCACGGTTCGGTGTGGAGGAGAGGGATTTGCCGACTCTGCATCGCTGGATCGAAGGCGCCGGTGTGCGTTGGGGGATGGACGCTGACCAACGTGCCGGACTGGGATTGCCAAATGAACTGGAGCAAAACAGCTGGCGTTTTGGCCTGAGACGGATGCTCCTCGGATATGCAGTTGGCGATTCCAGTGCCTGCGCGGGCATCGAGCCCTACGATGAAATTGGCGGTCTCGATGCTGCGTTGATCGGTCCTCTGGTCGCCTTGCTGGATGCCTTGGAGTATTCGCACCAGCAATTACTGAAGCCTGCGAAACCTCAAGAGTGGGGGAGTCGGTTACAGGTACTGATGCAGTTGTTTTTCAAGGCCAGCAATGAGCATGACGACTACTTGCTGACTCAGCTCGAGGAGCTGCGCGAGACATGGCTGGAGACCTGCGAGTCCGTCGGACTTGAAGACGAGTTACCGCTGACCGTTGTTCGCGAGGCATGGCTGGCAGGGCTGGATCAGGGGCGTTTGTCCCAGCGATTCCTGGCCGGTGCAGTGAACTTCTGTACCCTGATGCCGATGCGGGCGATTCCATTCAAGCTGGTTTGTCTTCTGGGCATGAACGATGGCGATTATCCCCGGGCACAACCACCGCTGGACTTCGACCTCATGGGCAGTGATTACCGGCCGGGAGATCGCTCCCGTCGTGAGGATGATCGCTATCTGTTGCTGGAAGCGCTGCTGTCTGCTCGCCATCAGCTTTACATCAGTTGGGTCGGGCGCAGTATCCGTGACAACAGTGAACGACCACCCTCGGTACTTATCGGTCAGTTGCGTGATCATCTCGCCAGTGGTTGGCGAACAACGGATGAAAAGGCCAATATTCTGGAAGTCCTGACTCAGGAGCATCCACTCCAGCCATTCAGCTCACGCTACTTTCATGAAGGCAACGAGCTGTTCAGTTATGCCAGCGAATGGCAGGTGCTGCACCAGCATCATGAACCTACTGAGGTGGCAAGTAAGCTTGGACCCCATGTTCAGGAAGAGCCCCTGAGTCTCGCATTGCTGCAGGACTTTCTGCGTAACCCGGTTCGACACTTTTTTACCCAGCGACTGAAGGTTTACTTCGAAGCGGCGCAGGCACCTCAGGCGGATGAAGAACCCTTTGTGCTGGACGCATTGCAACGATACTCACTGAGCGACAGCCTTCTGGAAGCAGCCTTGAGACAACCGGAGAATGTCGATCAGGCGCTTGAAGCTCAAGCGCGGCGCCTGCAAAACAGCGGGCTGCTGCCCATGGCGGGTTTCGGTGAGTGCCTGCAGCGAGAGTTGATCGAACCGCTTCCTGACTTGCTGCACCGCTATCATCAACTGCTGACGCTTTGGCCAACTCCGTTGACCGGTGCCACCCCGATCAATCTTCAATGGCAGGGATTACGGCTGGAAGGGTGGCTTGGAGGTCTGCACCAACGCGCCGATGGCGGGGTGTTGTCGGTGACGACGATCCCCAACAGCATCGGTTCGATCAAAAACCGCAAATGGCACCGTCTGACCAAACCATGGGTCAGTCATCTGGTCGCTTGTGCAAGTGGGCTTGCTTTGACGACTGCGCTGGTCGCCAGTGACGACACCCTTTTACTTGAACCAATGGAACAGGATCGGGCCTGGAGAATACTCGAAGATCTGCTGCTCGCCTGGCAGTCAGGAATGCGTCAACCGCTCCCGGTTGTGGTGAAAACCGCTTTTGCATGGCTGGGTCAGAATGACTCGCTGAAGGCTGAAGCCGCTGCCCGCAAAGCCTACGAGGGGGATGGTCAGACCAGCGAAGGTGAGCGACGCGAAAGCCCCGCCCTGGCGCGACAGTTCCCGGATTTCGATGCGTTGTTGGCCGAGGAGACCTTCCCCGATTGGTGCAACGCTTTATACCGCCCAGTGATCGAAGCCCCTTGGCAATCCTTGGCCAGCGCGGGGGTACGTTCATGAGTGCAAGGCAGCCACTTGCCCTGTCGTTTCCGTTGAAGGGCAGTCAACTGATCGAGGCCAGCGCAGGTACTGGCAAGACGTTCACGATCTCTGCGTTGTATCTGCGCTTGATCCTTGGTCACGGAGGTGATGCGAGTGGCTTCGGTCGCGAGCTGCTGCCACCGCAGATTCTTGTGGTGACCTTCACCGATGCGGCGACCAAGGAGTTACGCGAGCGCATTCGCACACGCCTGGCCGAGGCCGCACGCTTCTTCCGTGACGAGACGCCGCCCCCTGATACGTTGATCGACGAGCTGCGCGCGCAGTTCGACCCTCAGCAATGGCCCGTTTGCGCCAACCGACTGGATATCGCCGCGCAATGGATGGACGAGGCTGCCGTCTCGACGATCCACAGTTGGTGTCAGCGCATGCTTCGCGAACACGCATTCGACAGCGGCAGCCTGTTTACCCAGACCCTCGAAACCGATCACAGCGATCTGCTGGGCGAAGTGCTCCGCGATTACTGGCGCCTGTTCTGTTATCCGATGCAGGGGGATGCCCTGAATTGGGTCCGCAGTCACTGGGGAGGGCCGGCCGCTCTGTTGCCTCGTGTACGTGCTCTCTTCGGTACTGAACGTAATGGAGCGCAAGGCAGATCTCCGGCTGAATTGATCGAAGAGTGCCTGCAAGAGCGCCGGGCTGCATTGGTTGAATTGAAAAAGCCGTGGCAGCAGTGGGCGGATGAGCTGCTTGCCATTTGTCATCAGGGCGTCGCCAGCAAGACAGTCGACGGGCGCAAGATTCAGGCCCGGTACTTCGAGTCTTGGTTCGAAAAGCTCAAGACCTGGGCCGGAGACGAGTCTGAGGAACAACTGGATATCGGAACCGGATTTACCCGGCTGACGCCTGAGGGCATGGCCGAAGCCTGGAAAGGCGAGCCACCGAGCCATCCGGGGCTGGACGCCATGCAGGTACTCAAGTCGAGCCTCGACGGGCTGCCAACCCCCGATGCCGCGGTGCTGCAGCACGCCGCCAAATGGGTGGGCGAGCGCTTTGAGGAAGAAAAGCGTCGACGTGCCGAAATGGGTTTCGACGACATGCTGCTGCGACTCGACGCAGCCTTGCAATCCGAAGGCGGCGAGCGACTCGCCACGCTTATCCGCGAGCAGTTTCCGGTCGCCATGATCGACGAGTTCCAGGACACGGATCCGGTGCAGTACCGGATCTTCGAGAGCATTTATCGCATCGAGGAAAACCAACCCGAGACCGGTCTGTTTCTGATCGGGGACCCGAAGCAGGCGATCTATGCCTTCCGTGGTGCGGACATCTACACCTACCTGCGTGCGCGAATAGCAACCGCCGGGCGGCTACATACGTTGGGCACGAACTTTCGCTCCAGTCACGGGATGGTCAAGGCGGTAAATCAGGTGTTCGAGCGTGCGGAGTCCCGTGAACAGGGACGCGGCGCGTTCCTGTTTCGAGAGCCAAACGGTGATAACCCGGTGCCGTTTCAGCCGGTGGATTCTCAGGGGCGCAAGGAACATTTACTGATTTGCGGGCAAGACGTGCCGGCGCTGAATGTCTGGCGTTTATCTACCGAGCAACCAGTCTCCGGTGCGGTCTATCGCCAGCAGTTGGCGGCGGCCTGCGCCAGTGAAATCACTGCCCTGCTCAATGGCGGACAAACGGGCAGCGCTGGTTTCGCGCAGGACGGCGGGGATTTTCGCGGGCTGCAACCGGCGGACATCGCAATTCTTGTGCGCGACGGCAAAGAGGCTCAAGCGATACGCGGTGAGCTTGCAGCCCGAGGGGTGCGCAGTGTTTACCTGTCGGACAAGGATTCTGTCTTCGCGGCTCAAGAGGCCCATGACCTGTTGGCCTGGCTCAAGGCCTGTGCCGAACCGGATGTCGAGCGCTCGTTGAAAGCAGCCCTGGCCTGCACCACGTTGAATCTGCCGTTGACAGAGCTGGAGCGCCTGAATCAGGACGAACTGGTCTGGGAGGCACGCGTCATGCAGTTCCGAGCCTATCGCGAGATCTGGCGCAAACAAGGTGTGCTGCCGATGTTGCGGCGCTTTCTGCATGACTTCCATTTGCCTCGAACCTTGATTGCACGCAGTGACGGTGATCGGGTGCTGACCAACTTGCTGCACTTGTCGGAGCTGCTGCAACAAGCGGCCTCGGAACTGGATGGAGAGCAGGCGCTGATCCGGCATTTGTCCGAGCACCTGGCGTTGTCTGGTCAAGCCGGTGAGGAGCAGATCCTGCGCCTTGAAAGCGACGAGCAACTGGTCAAGGTCGTGACCATTCACAAGTCCAAGGGACTTGAGTATCCGCTGGTGTTTTTGCCCTTCATCTGCTCGGCCAAACCCGTGGATGGCAGTCGGCTGCCGTTGCATTACCACGATGCATCCGGCAACGCTCGGGTCAGTCTCAAGCCTGATGCCGAGCTGATTGCCCTGGCCGACAATGAGCGTCTGGCGGAGGATCTGCGTTTGCTCTATGTCGCGCTGACCAGGGCACAACATGCATGCTGGCTTGGCGTGACGGACCTCAAGCGCGGTAATAACAGCAGTTCGGTCCTGCATCTTTCAGCACTTGGCTATTTGCTGGGTGGTGGTGCGTCACTGAGTGAGTCCAGCGGTTTGATTCGTTGGCTCGATGATCTGCAACAGCACTGTCCTGCGCTGAGCATCGTTGAAATGCCACTGGCGACCAGTGACCACTACCGGCCACCGCGCAACGAAGCAACCCTCAGTGCCACGTTGGTACCCAAACGCAAGGCCAGCGAAAACTGGTGGATCGCCTCCTACAGTGCTTTGCGGATCAGTGATGTGTTGAGTATGGGCAGTGAGGACGCGCCGGACAGTCCGCAAGCGCAGAAACTGTTCGACGACGAGCGCCTTGAACCCGACGCCCCCCGGGAGATCATCCCGGGAGGCGCTGATATTCACCGCTTCCCTCGTGGACCGAATCCGGGAACATTTCTCCACGGACTGCTCGAATGGGCCGGTGATGAAGGTTTCGCGGTTTCACGCGAGGCACTGGAAGACGCGATCGGCCGACGCTGCAATCGTCGCGGCTGGGAAGGCTGGATCACGACCCTCAGTGACTGGCTGCAGCATCTGCTCAAGTCGCCGATGCCCGCAGGTACCGGCCGACCACCGGTCGTATTGGAGCAATTGAAACGGTATCGGGTCGAGATGGAGTTCTGGTTCGCCAGCCACAAGGTCGATGTCGTCAGACTCGACGAACAGGTTCGCAAGTTCACCCACGGCGGTGTTGCCCGGGTCGCCGCCGAAGCGGTGCAACTCAACGGCATGTTCAAAGGCTTCATCGACCTGACCTTCGAACATGACGGTCGTTATTACGTGGCGGACTACAAATCCAACTGGCTGGGCGTCGATGACGCCGCCTACACCGAACAGGCCATGGAACAGTCGATTCTGGAAAATCGCTACGATCTGCAATATGTGTTGTATCTGCTGGCTCTGCATCGTCAGCTCAAGGCCCGCCTCGCCGATTACGATTACGACCGGCATGTTGGCGGTGCGCTGTATCTGTTCCTGCGGGGCACACGTGCCGACAGCGGTGGTGTGTATTTCGTGCGACCGCCGCGGGAGCTGATCGAGCGTCTGGACCGGATGTTCCAGGGCAAACCGGAACCGAAATCCGAGCCGGTATGGGAACAGGGAGAGTTGCTATGAGCCGCACCTTTGCGCATTTGTCGCCGATTGCGCTGGATGCAGACAGTCTTGCCCAACTGACGCCCCTGTTGCGAGCCGAGGACTTGCTGCAGTTGCTGACCCACTGGGTAGAACGAGGATGGCTGCGGGCTCTGGACAAGGCATTCGTGACGTTTCTTCATGAGTTGGTGCCAGACGCCGATCCGCTGGTTCTGCTTGCCGCCGCTTTGACCAGTCACCAGCTCGGTCATGGTCATGTGTGCCTGGATCTGTTTGAAACCCTCAAGGCTCCGGACTTCGCCCTGTCCCTGCCGCCGGAGGGGGACGTGCAATCGGGTGTGTTGTTGCTGCCATCGCAATTGCTTGAAACCCTGGAAGGGGCGCACTGGTGCAAGGTGCTGGCCGGCAGTTCGCTGGTGGCGCTGGCTGCCGACGAGAGTGAGTCTGCACGGCAATGTCCCCTGGTGCTGTCCGGCAAACGCCTGTACCTGCGGCGATACTGGGCCTATGAGCGACGCATCGACACGGCACTGCGTCAGCGCCTCGCGGAGCATGAATCGACGCCGAGCGACCTGTCGCAGCGTCTTGACGAGTTGTTCGGGGCGGCAATGAAAACCGGGGTGATCGACTGGCAGAAACTCGCCTGCGCACTGGCGACTCGAGGTGCTTTCAGCATCGTCACGGGCGGGCCGGGCACCGGCAAGACCACCACCGTGGTGCGTTTGCTGGCCTTGCTTCAGGCTCCCGCCGTCGAAGCCGGCCAGCCTTTGCGTATTCGTCTGGCCGCGCCCACGGGTAAAGCGGCTGCGCGGTTGACCGAGTCCATCAGCCAGCAAGTGCAATCGCTGAAAGTCGCCGAGGCCGTTCGGGAAAAAATCCCTTCCGAGGTAACGACCGTGCACCGCTTGCTGGGCAGTCGTCCCGGTACCCGGCACTTTCGTCATCATGCGGGCAACCGCTTGCCGCTGGATGTGTTGGTGGTCGACGAAGCATCCATGATCGACCTGGAAATGATGGCCAACCTGCTTGATGCGTTGCCGTCACATGCTCGCCTGGTGTTGTTGGGCGACAAGGATCAACTGGCCTCTGTCGAGGCCGGTGCGGTGCTGGGGGATTTGTGCCGCGATGCCGAGGCGGGTTGGTACAGTCCGCAGACACGTCAGTGGCTGGAGTCCGTGAGCGGGGAATCCTTGCAGGACGCCGGTTTGCACGAGGACAGCGACGGTACGCACCCATTGGCGCAGCAAGTGGTGATGTTGCGTCACTCGCGGCGTTTCGGCGAGGGCAGTGGCATCGGTCAGCTTGCGCGACGGGTGAATCAGCAATTGCCGGATGAGGCCCGCCAACTGTTGGCTGCACGAAGCCATGACGATGTGTATTCACTGGCGCTCAAAGGTGAGCAGGACCACGCACTGGAGCGTCTTGTTCTGGAAGGGCATGGCGAGGGCCCTTGTGGTTATCGGCATTACTTGAGCGTTCTGCGCAATCAGCGCCCGCCTGCCGGAGCTCCCCTTGAGCATCCCGGTTGGCTCGATTGGGCGCGTGAGGTCTTGCAGGCGTTCGATACCTTCCAGCTACTGTGCGCGGTGCGTAAAGGGCCGTGGGGCGTCGAGGGGCTGAACCAGCGCATCACCGACGCGCTGATCAAGGCGCGGCTGATTGACCGTGACCAGCAATGGTATGAAGGTCGTCCGGTCCTGATGACCCGCAATGACTATGGCCTGGGGCTGATGAACGGTGACATCGGCATTGCTCTCAAACTGCCTGAACGAGAGGGGCCGAACGCCGGTGAACAGGTGCTGCGGGTGGCGTTCCCGCGTAACGATGGGCGCGGTGGGGTGCGGTTCGTGTTGCCGAGCCGGCTCAATGATGTGGAAACCGTGTACGCCATGACGGTGCACAAGTCGCAAGGCTCGGAGTTTGCTCATACCGCGTTGATCCTTCCCGACGCCCTGAATCCGGTAATGACCAAAGAGCTGATCTACACCGGCATTACCCGAGCCAAACACTGGTTCACCTTGATCGAACCGCGAGCCGGGGTATTCGAGGAAGCGGTGCAGCGCAAGGTCAAGCGCTTGAGCGGTCTGATGCTGGAACTGGAGGAGGGGGCGACGCTCCGAGGGTGAAGCTGCCAATGATTGCCGGCGTTATCTGACCGACCGGTCAGAGGGGCTGTATCGCTGGCGTTCCAACGCTGTGCTATCGTTGCGGCATCATTTCGTAACGATCCAAGAGAATCCCTGCATGAAGCTGGCTGTCTGGGCGACAGAGCGCGTAGTTGGCAGCAAGCGAGCGTTGCTTGCCGTTCTGCTCTGTTTGCTCACGGGTGTAGCGGCTGCCCAGCCGGAAACGCCAGTGGGTATGGCTGAGCAAAGGGCCAGGTCGGTCACTCAAGTGGTGCTGGGCATTCTCAGTTATGCGCGCTGGCCGGTCGAACCTGCACAGTTGCGTCTGTGCATCGTCGGTCCCACCGAATACACGGATGATCTGGTGAAAGGCACGACACAGGCGACAGGACGGCCTGTCACCGTGCGTCGTCTGCTGGCAGACAACCCCTCGGTCGTCAGTGAATGCGACGCCGTCTATATCGGCAAACTTACCGCCGATGAACGCAGCCGATTGTTCGCGTCGCTGATTGGCCATCCTGTACTGAGCATCAGCGAGGGCGGCGATCAGTGCACGGTCGGCAGCCTGTTCTGCCTGCGGGTTGGCGACGAGCAGGTGTCTTTCGAAGTCAATCTCGATTCCGTCGCCCGTAGTGGTGTTCGTATTCATCCAAGCGTGCTGCAGTTGTCGCGCCGCAAGCCGGCGGCCCCATGAGACGTGACCCTTCCACTGGACGTCCGACCCTGGGCTCGGTCATCGGTCGCGGGCATTTGATTGTCGCGCTGGTGGCGGTGGCGATGGCCAGTGTGTCGTTGACCCTGCTCGGCGTCCTGGCGCTGCGGGTCTATGCCGATCACAACCTGCACCTCATCGCCCGCTCGATCAATTACACCGTGGAAGCCGCGGTGGTATTCAACGACAAGGCCGCCGCGACGGAAGCGCTGGCGCTGATCGCCTCGACCGAAGAGGTGGCAGACGCTCAGGTGCTGGACAGTCAGGGTCAAGTGCTGGCGCACTGGCAGCGTCCGGAGAACGGCCTGTTTTCCGCGTTGGAAATGCAAGTGACGGGGGCAATCCTGGAAAAGCCGATCAGTCTGCCGATCCTGCATCAGGATCATGAGATCGGCCGGATTTTGCTGACCGGCCACGGTGGCAGCCTGATGCGCTTTTTGTTGAGCGGACTGGCGGGGATCGTACTCTGCACCGCGATCAGCGCCTGGGTCGCGCTCTTTCTGGCGCGTCGCCAGTTGCACGGAATTACTGGGCCATTGCACAGCCTCGCCGCAGTGGCCCACGCCGCCCGCAGCGAACGTGCGCTGGACCGGCGCGTACCACCGGCGAAAATCGCCGAACTCGACAACCTCGGCAACGACTTCAATGCTCTGCTCGATGAGCTGGAATCGTGGCAGACCCACCTGCAAAACGAGAACGAAACCCTTGCCCACCAAGCGACACACGACAGCCTCACGGGACTGCCCAACCGGGCGTTTTTCGAGGGCCGCCTGATTCGTGCATTGCGCAGCGCCAGCAAACTCAACGAGCGCGTAGCGGTGCTGTTTCTGGACAGTGATCGTTTCAAGGAAATCAATGACAATTTTGGCCACGCGGCCGGCGATGCGGTCTTGGTAGCGGTAGCGAACCGGGTGCGGGCGCAGTTGCGTGAAGAGGATTTGGTAGCGCGTCTGGGCGGTGATGAATTTGCCGTTCTGCTGACACCGTTGCACAAGACCGAAGATGCAGAGCGCATTGCCGACAAGATTCTCGCCAGCATGGACACCCCCATTGCGGTACCGGGCGACACCCTTGTGGTGACCTCGCTCAGTATCGGTATTGCGGTTTACCCCGATCATGGCGCCACGCCCGGCACCTTGCTCGATGCGGCCGACGCCGCGATGTATCAAGCCAAGCGCCTGTCCCGTGGCGCCCAATTCACCTCCGGGTCGGAGCACCCGGTCGATTCCGTTCAAACCAGGAGCTGATGCCCGTGTTCTCGATTGCCGTTCGACTGTTTTCCACTCTATTGCTGACGGCCATGCTGGCCCTGACCGGATGCCAGACCGCTCCGCAAAAAGGCCTGACACCGGCGCAGATTGCTGTGCTCAAGCAGCAAGGCTTTGAGCTGACCGATGACGGCTGGGAGTTCGGCCTGTCGGGCAAAGTGTTGTTTGGCAGCGATGTCGAAAGCCTGAACAAGCAAAGTACCGAAATCGTCGAGCGTATCGGCAAAGCGTTGCTGGGTGTCGGCATCGAACGGGTACGGGTGGATGGCCACACCGATGCCTCGGGCAAGGAATCCTACAACCAGCAGCTGTCTTTGCGCCGGGCAAAAAGTGTCGGCAAAGTGCTGACGTCGGTCGGCATGAAGGAAGAGAACATCCAGCTGCAAGGCCTTGGCAGCCGCGAACCGGTGGCCTCCAACGACACCGCCGCCGGCCGCACCGAAAACCGCCGGGTGTCGATCGTGGTCAGCGCCGACTAGTCGGCAAACTGCATCTCCCGCGTTTGCCCCATCAACAGCGACTGATTGCGCTCGGTCACTTCGCGGATGTAATCCCACAACAGGGTGATCCGCTTGAGCTTGCGCAAATCCTCCCGGCAGTACATCCAGAACTGCCGGGTAATGTCGATTTCCTCCGGCAATACCGGCAACAGGCGCGGGTCCTGGGCCGCGAGGAAGCACGGCAGAATCGCCAGTGAGCGCCCCTGCTGCGCCGCCACGAATTGCGCGATCACGCTGGTGCTGCGCAAATTGGCGCTGGCGCCGGGCAGCACGTTTGCCAGATAGAGCAGCTCCGAGCTGAACGCCAGGTCATCCACGTAACTGATGAATTGATGCTTGCCCAGGTCGGCGGGGCGGCGGATCGGCGGGTGTTTGTCCAGATATTCCTGGGTCGCGTAGAGCTGCAAGCGGTAGTCGCAGAGTTTGCAGCACACATACGGCCCGTGCTCCGGGCGTTCGAGGGCGATGACGATGTCCGCCTCGCGTTTGGACAGGCTGATGAAGTGTGGCAGCGGCAGGATGTCCACCGAGATTGCCGGGTAGGCGTCGACGAAGTGGCTTAACTGCGGGGTGATGAAGAAGCTGCCGAAACCTTCGGTGCAGCCCATCCGCACATGCCCGGACAGCGCGACGCCAGAGCCGGACACCTGCTCGCAGGCCATGTGCAGTGTGCTTTCGATCGATTCGGCATAGCTCAGCAGACGCTGGCCTTCGGCAGTCAGCACGAAACCGCTGGTGCGCGACTTTTCGAACAGCAAGGTGCCGAGCGCCGCTTCCAGCGAACTGATCCGCCGCGACACGGTGGTGTAGTCCACCGCCAGGCGTTTGGCCGCTGTGCTGGCCTTGCGGGTACGGGCGACTTCGAGGAAAAACTTGAGGTCGTCCCAGTTCAGCGAACCTAGAGACGTGATGTTTTTTTGCATGATGGACGGGCTTATATGTGCGTTCTTATTAGAAGTTTGCACATCTATACTCCAAAAACAGCCCGACAACCAATTCGTGACACACGCCTCATCTCAAGGCGAACCTTCGCCTTGGCTCCCAAGATAAAAACAATTTCTGGAGACCAGCATGAACGCATCGCTTACGCCCAACGAAACCACGGTCCAGAAGGTCAAGCTGCTGATCGACGGCGAGTGGGTCGAGTCGCAGACCTCCGAGTGGCACGACATCGTCAACCCGGCGACCCAACAGGTACTGGCCAAAGTCCCGTTCGCCACCGCCGCTGAAGTCGACGCTGCCGTCAGCGCCGCCCAGCGCGCCTTCCAGACCTGGAAGCTGACCCCGATCGGCGCGCGCATGCGCATCATGCTCAAGCTGCAGGCATTGATCCGCGAGCATTCCAAGCGTATTGCCGTGGTGCTGAGCGCCGAGCAGGGCAAGACCATTGCCGATGCCGAGGGCGATATTTTCCGTGGCCTGGAAGTGGTCGAACACGCCTGCTCCATCGGCAGTCTGCAAATGGGCGAGTTCGCCGAGAACGTCGCCGGCGGTGTCGATACCTACACCTTGCGCCAGCCGATCGGCGTTTGCGCCGGCATCACGCCGTTCAACTTCCCGGCAATGATTCCGTTGTGGATGTTCCCGATGGCCATCGCCTGCGGCAACACCTTCGTGCTCAAACCGTCCGAACAGGATCCGCTGTCGACCATGCTGCTGGTGGAGCTGGCGATCGAAGCCGGCATTCCGGCCGGTGTGCTCAACGTCGTCCATGGTGGCAAGGACGTGGTCGATGGCCTGTGCACCCACAAGGACATCAAGGCGGTTTCGTTCGTCGGTTCGACCGCCGTCGGCACTCACGTTTATGACCTGGCCGGTAAACACGGCAAGCGCGTGCAATCGATGATGGGTGCAAAGAACCACGCCGTAGTGCTGCCGGATGCCAATCGCGAGCAAGCGCTCAATGCCTTGGTCGGCGCCGGTTTCGGTGCGGCCGGTCAGCGTTGCATGGCCACTTCGGTGGTGGTGCTGGTGGGTGCGGCCAAGCAGTGGTTGCCGGATCTGAAAGCGCTGGCGCAGAAACTCAAGGTCAACGCCGGCAGCGAGCCAGGCACTGATGTCGGCCCGGTCATTTCGAAAAAGGCCAAGGCGCGGATTCTCGATCTGATCGAAAGCGGCATCAAGGAAGGCGCGAAACTCGAGCTGGACGGTCGCGACATCAGCGTGCCGGGTTACGAGAACGGCAACTTCGTCGGCCCGACCCTGTTCTCCGGGGTGACCACCGACATGCAGATCTACACCCAGGAAATCTTCGGCCCGGTGCTGGTGGTGCTGGAAGTCGACACCCTCGACCAGGCCATCGCGCTGGTCAACGCCAACCCGTTCGGCAACGGCACGGGCCTGTTCACCCAGAGCGGTGCGGCGGCGCGTAAGTTCCAGACTGAAATCGACGTCGGCCAGGTCGGCATCAACATTCCGATTCCGGTGCCGGTGCCGTTCTTCAGCTTCACCGGTTCGCGGGGTTCGAAACTCGGCGACCTCGGCCCGTACGGCAAGCAAGTGGTGCAGTTCTACACCCAGACCAAAACGGTCACGGCGCGCTGGTTCGATGACGACAGCGTCAATGACGGCGTGAACACCACCATCAACCTGCGCTGAGGAATGGCCATGAAAATCGCATTTATCGGTCTGGGCAACATGGGCGCACCGATGGCGCGCAACCTGATCAAGGCCGGGCATTCGCTGAACCTGGTGGACCTGAACAAAACCGTGCTGGCGGAACTCGAGCAACTGGGCGGCACCATCCGTGCCTCGGCTCGCGAAGCTGCTGCAGATGCTGAATTGGTGATCACCATGCTGCCTGCCGCCGTGCATGTGCGCAGCGTCTGGCTCGGTGAGGACGGCGTGCTGGCCGGGATCGGCAAAGGCGTGCCGGCCGTGGATTGCAGCACCATCGATCCGCAGACGGCGCGCGATGTGGCGGCGGCGGCCGCCAAGCAAGGCGTGGCGATGGCTGATGCACCGGTATCCGGCGGCACCGGCGGCGCCACGGCCGGGACGCTGACCTTCATGGTCGGCGCCACCCCGGAACTGTTCGCCACCCTGCAACCGGTGCTGGCGCAGATGGGCCGCAACATCGTGCATTGCGGTGAGGTCGGCACCGGCCAGATCGCCAAAATCTGCAACAACCTGTTGCTCGCCATTTCCATGGTCGGCGTCAGCGAGGCGATGGCGCTGGGCGATGCGCTGGGCATCGACACCACGGTGCTTGCCGGGATCATCAACAGCTCGACCGGGCGTTGCTGGAGCTCGGAAATGTACAACCCGTGGCCGGGCATCGTCGAAACCGCGCCGGCCTCGCGTGGTTACACAGGTGGCTTTGGCGCGGAGCTGATGCTCAAGGATCTGGGGCTGGCTACCGAAGCGGCGCGTCAGGCCCATCAGCCGGTGGTGCTGGGCGCGGTGGCGCAGCAGTTGTATCAGGCGATGAGTCAGCGTGGGGAAGGTGGCAAGGATTTCTCGGCGATCATCAACAGCTATCGTAAACCGCAGTAATCGTCGTCAGACCTGCGCTCGTCGCAGGTCTGCAATTCAGATGCAGTAGGTGTTGCCGGGAAATCACATCGGGTGGTTTCCCGGCTTTTTTGTATCAGGCGAACACGAAATATTTACGCACGGTCTCGACCACTTCCCAGGTGCCCTTCATGCCCGGTTCGACGACGAAGATGTCGCCGGCGCGCAGGTGAATCGGCTCCATGCCGTCCGGGGTGATCACGCAGTAGCCTTCCTGGAAATGGCAGTACTCCCACTTCACGTAATCCACTCGCCATTTGCCCGGCGTGCAGATCCAGGTGCCCATGATCTTGCTGCCGTCTTCGCTGGTGTAGGCGTTGAGGTTGACGGTGTGGGGATCGCCCTCGAGCTTCTCCCATTTGCAGGCGTCGAGTACTGGCAGCGGGTGTGTGTCGCGCAGAACGGTGATAGGTGCAGGCATGACGGCTCCAGGCCAAAGGCAGTTTGAGTCGCCACCGTAACGTGGGTGAACACCGTCGGAATGTCTGGGTTCGACCTCCATATGCCTGTTAGCGCTGAACGGGAAGAGCCCCGTAAAACCGGGGATCTTCACCAATGCTGTGCAAATATGACGGTTTTAATACAATCGCGTACCGTAAAAGTTCAATCAATTTTTAGACTAAAACGAGATAACCATTCGGACACCTATTGCAAAACAAAATCGTCTGTACTATAACATTCGTACTAAAGGACAATCTCACCCTGATGGAGCTACACAAGAGTCACGGACAGACTTGAATCGGCTTTTTTTCACATGAAACTGACTTGGCCTTTGGCTCAAGCGTGAACCTCTACCTGTTGTTAATGAATAACGGCAATTGAGTGAACCAGTCAGTTAATAAGTTGCGCAGACGCAATGTTGTGCGTGCTTTGAATGGAAGCCATAAATAAACAGTTGATTATTATTTGTGCATCGGCGGAATTATATCTGCGGGATACGCACGCCTTTCGGATTCTTATGTGCCCGGCATCAATGGAATGAGGCTTTATTGTGGACGACATAAATGTAGTTGAAGTTTCGACGACGGTGAATAACGAGAGTAAGTTGGGCCGGCATGTCTGGATTCGTGCCGGCAGTCGCCTGCAGAACGTTCAGGTCGCCGATGATTGTTTCATCGGGTTCAAGTGTGATCTGCAATTCGCCTCCCTTGGCGCCTCCAGCATGCTGGCCACGGGCGCAAGCTGCCTGGGAACGGCGCAATCACCGGTACGCATTGCCGAGAACGTCTGGCTGGGCGCCAAGGCCACTGTAGTGGCTGGCGTTTCCATCGGCGCGGGAGCGGTGGTGGCCGCTGGGGCACTGGTGACTGCGGATGTACCCGCCGATGCCATTGTGGTCGGTCGCCCGGCGCGGGTCATTGCCCGGCGCACGGTGGTCGAGGACGGCCTGCCGAGCCCGGCGCCCGTGCTGGCCAAAGTCCGTGACCGTGCTTGCCGGGGCTTGCCGTCGATGCTCGATCGGTCCACGCAATCGGTGCCGCGACTCAAGGCAATGAACCCCGACACCTCGACCTGGGACATCAGCGACGAAACCTTGATTGATGCCGAGTTGAGCGGTGGTGCTTCGGTGGAAATCGCCCGTGACTGCATTCTGATCGGGCGCAGCTCCCGCCAGGGGGGGATGTCGCAACTGGGCGGCATTGCACTGGGGACAGGCGTGCGACTGGCTGCCGGTGTGGTCATCGAAGCCGCTGGCGGTGTGACCATCGGCGCCTTCAGCGAGCTGGCCGAAGGCGTCACGATTGTCGCTTCTACTCATGATCATTCGTTCCGCTCACTGCCTTGGGAGGAGGCACCTGTGCGCATTGGAAGTCGTTGCGTTATTGGCGAGGGCGCCATCTTGGTAGGTCCACTGAATATTGGTGACGGTGCAGTTATAAAACCGTATTCGGTGGTGATAAGGGATGTATTGGAAAACACTGTGGTTCATGGCGTTGTTCAACTAATGGAGATTCAAGAATGATTTTATTTGCCCCTAATCCGACCGGTTCCGGCCATAACATGCGCGTGCTGTCCATCGCTCAGGCGATCAAGAAGCAACGCCCGGATATGCCTCTGACGGTTGCACTGGCTTCTTTACAGCCGACGTTTACTCCTTTATTCGAAAAGTCTGGCATCGAAGTCGTGGATATTGCCGGACGACTGGTCGACTATTCGAAAAAGAGCAACTTGTCGAAACAGCTTGATTGGGCTACTTACATCGGCAGTTATATTGCGACTACCTTCCTGTCCGGTGAGCGGATCCTGTCTTACCTGGCGTTGATCGCCGAACACAAGCCGAGTGTGCTGGTGTCGGACTACAACATGGCTGCCTGCCTGGCAGCGATCTTCACAGGCACACCGTTGGTGTTCGTGACCGAACGCTATGACTTCACGCTTTGCCAACTGCAGGATCACGACCTGGCTGAAGGCGGCTTCGAGGTGAATGCTCTGGAGATGTCCCGGGCACGGACGGCGCTGCACAGTCAGTTCAGCTGGATGATCAGTCAGGCACAGCTGGTGCTGACCGACAAACCGTTCATTGCCGCTCTTGACCAAGGCACACCGGTCGCCGAAGCGCTGGCCAGTGGCAAGGCACATTTTGTCGGTCCGATGATCCGGGACATCACGGTGCAGAGCGGATTGAACGTGCGTGAGCAACTCAACCTGGGTGACGCGCCGTTCATTGTCGCCTCCATCAGCGGCACGACCATGTTTGCGGAGAACAAGGACGCATTGCTTGCCGCGTATCTGGACAGTTTCAAGATCCTGCGCGAACGCAATCCGGATCTGAAAATGGTGCTGCTGGGCCGCAAGGATATCGAGGAGCAGGACGGTGTGGTTTGTGTGCCGTACTACCCGGACTGGATGGGCCTGCTGCGCGAAGCCAGCCTGCTGATTTCGGCGCCGGGCTGGATCACCGTGACCGAAATTGCGGCAATGAATATTCCGACTCTGTTCCTGTTGTCGTCGAAGTCTGAATACCACGAACTGGAAGCTTTGCGACGTCTGGAATTGCTGGGTTTCCCGACGCATATCGGATACGACCGTGACCGAATCGTCGAGCTGATTCAGGGCGAACTGCAGAAAGATACCCGGTCATCGACTTACTACGCACCTCATCAGCAAGTGGCCGCACCGGACGGCGAGGGTGCCGCTCGCGCCGCGACGCGCATCATCGATTTGTGCCACGGCCGTGTTGTATCGCTGACCGAAAGCAAAGCTGCTTAACCTCAAGGAAGAGGGATTCACCATGCCGCTGCATCCGCAGTTTGTATTTGATAAAGGCCTCAAGGACATTGAGTACGGCGGTTTTTTTGCTGTGACCGATACCAGTGGCGAGGTTGCGATTTCCAGTGACAAGCAGTTGCAGGATCAGGTTGCCGCGACGCTCTACCAGGCCGAGCACGGCGACGATGTCGACCTGCGTTTTGCCCATGACGGGCTGATGCGTTTGCATGATGCGTCGAATGGCGGTTTCCACGAACTGGCCGACCGCTACTGGACGCCACACGGCTCCGGGCGCTGCCGCACGCTGGCGCTGCAACTGGACGCGCTGGCGGCATTGATTGCCTATCAGCGTCGAGTGCCGCAGGACGCGGCGAACAATGCCGCGATCCACGGGCTGCTGGAAAAGGTCGAAGCGCTCTACGCCCGTTCCACGGTCGCCGGCCTGTACAGCAGCGACTGGTCGACGCCGCTGGAGCTGGCGACCTCGATCGAGCTCGATATCAGCGCCACGGCGTTGCTGGCACGCATCGGTAACGAGCCGTTGGGTCTGGGGCTGGTCGGGCACTTGCAGATTCACGCAGAAAATCTGATCGGCCGTGTGGCTGGCAGCGACAGCGCATCCTGTGTCGATGTGGCGCTGACCCGTTGCGCCGTGCGCGCTCAGGTCAGCCTGGTGCTGGCGCGTCTGGCCGATGTGCGGGACGACAATGCGCTGTCGAACCTGGCTCGTTCATTCCTGCTGCAAACCCTGGCGCTGTTCCGCGATCCGGCCTATGGCGGGTACTGGGACCGGGTCGGGATCAACGGCAAAGTACGTTGCGACTGGCACACTTCGTACAAGCATCACGAGTCGCCATTCCCGATCAAGACGGCCTACGACGTGGCGTTGCTGTTGCAGGCGATTCAGGCCTTGCCGTCCGGTGCGAGCGACGCTGACCGCGCTTCGGTGACTGCCGCTTTGCTGGAGTTTCATGACGCCCGCAATGGTGGGTTGTTCATGGGCAAGGGCTACTTCTGGTCGACGCCGGATGACCCGACCGTGCCGTTCATTCGACAGTTCTGGGCGCCGCCGCGTCAGCCGGGGATTTTCAGCATCGGCAACCTGACGTACCTGCCGCTGCACCTGAAAAGCCTGAAAACCCAGCTCGCCGCGGCCCACGCCTTGCAGTCCATCGAACCGGCCGCTGCCGTTGCTCATCATGACGACGCGGCGTTGGTCAGCCGTGAGTTGCAAGTGATCGATGGCGGTGGCGACGTCCAGCGCATTCACCCGAATGGCGTGCCGACCATCAATGTCGATCTGCAGCGTTATCTCGCCTGGCTGGCCAAGGCCCGGGCGTCGAATCAGACGCCTTACGGACTGACCGCCGAAACCACGCCGCTGGGCTTCCGTGCCGACAAGACCTGGCAGGTGTTTTCCGGATTGCACGTGATTTCGGACTTGCATGCCCTGGGGTTGCAAATCGAAAACAAGGCCAGCCTGATCGACTGCATCAGGGCTTCGCAAAACACCGACGGTGGATTTGCCGAGCAGCCCGGGCACTTGAGCGATGTGTTCGCCACCTACTGCGCGGTGTTGTCGCTGCGGGTGCTGGGCGCGTTGCCGAACGATATCGGCGCTTGTGTGCGTTACCTGCAAGCGTGCCAGAACCCCGACGGCGGTTTCGGTGATGTGCCGGGTTTCGGCTCGGACATTTGGCACACCAACCTGGCGGTGCTGTCGCTGCATGCCCTTGAAGCCAAGGCGCCGGACGAGCAGGGCGTGATGGCGTTCGCCTTGCGCTGCCGCTCGGCCGACGGTGGTTTCGCCAACAAGCCCGGCTATCCGCCGGATGCCTTCTCGGTGTACCGCGTGGTGTCGACGCTGTTCATTCTCAACCGACGCATCGTCGATGCCGAGCAGACCGTCGCGTGGCTGCAAAAGCTGCAACTGGCCAACGGCTCGTTCCACTACCGGCCGGGCAAAGCGGTCAGCCTGGTGGGCACTTACATGGCCATCGCGGCGATGTATCTGCTCGACGCGCAGCCGACGTATCTGCAGGAGTCGAAAGACTGGATCGCTGCCCATCAGAAGCAGGACGGTGGTTTCGGCCCGCTCAATGCGACCTCGGCGACTACCGACGAAAGCTTCGTCTGCATTCAGACGCTGCTGATTCTCGAACAGGGGCTGTCGCAATACTGGGTCGCGTTGTTGAACTGACCCGCACACAGCATCGAAGGACGTTCAATCATCATTTTGCCAGGGGAGGCGCTGATGAAAATTTTAGTGACAGGGGGCGCGGGCTTCATTGGCTCGGCCGTGGTGCGGTTTCTGATCGAAGAGACCGAATGCGAAGTGATCAACGTCGACAAACTGACCTACGCCGGCAATCTCGAGTCGCTGGCCGAAGTGTCCGACTCGCCGCGTTACCGGTTCTGTCAGGTCGACATCTGCGACAAGCCGGCGCTGGACGAACTGTTCACACGCCTGCAACCGGATGCGGTGATGCACCTGGCCGCCGAGTCCCACGTGGACCGTTCGATCGATGGCCCGCAAGCCTTTATCGAAACCAACATCGTCGGCACCTACACGATGCTCGAAGCGGCGCGCGGTTACTGGAACCGGCTGGACGCGGCGCGTCAGTCGGCGTTCCGTTTCCATCACATTTCCACCGACGAAGTGTACGGCGATCTGGAACCCGAAGATCCGGCGTTCACCGAGCGCACGCCGTATGCGCCAAGTTCGCCGTATTCGGCGACCAAGGCCGGCTCCGATCATCTGGTTCGCGCCTGGCATCGCACCTTCGGCCTGCCGGTGGTGATGAGCAATTGCTCGAACAATTACGGGCCTTATCACTTCCCGGAAAAGCTGATTCCCCACGTCATTCTCAATGCGCTGCAAGGCAAGCCGTTGCCGGTGTACGGCGACGGCGCGCAGATCCGCGACTGGCTGTTCGTCGAGGATCACGCCCGCGCACTGTATGCGGTGGTCACGCGCGGTGAGGTCGGGCAGACCTACAACATCGGCGGCCACAACGAGAAGACCAACCTGGAAGTGGTGCACACCCTGTGCGATCTGCTCGAAGCACGCGGTGCAGAAAAGCCGGCAGGTGTCGCGCACTTCCGCGACCTGATCACCTTCGTCAAGGATCGTCCGGGCCACGACAAACGCTACGCCGTCGATGCCGGAAAAATCCACGCGACGCTGGGGTGGACGCCAGAGGAAACCTTCGAAAGCGGCATGAAGAAAACCGTCGACTGGTACCTCGACAACCGCGCCTGGTGGTTGCGGGTGATGTCCGGCGCCTACGCGCTGGAGCGCCTCGGCGAGCAACGCGACGAAGCCCTCGTGGCCTGAACATTCAGTCATTCAAATCTCACTGCTTGAAAGGAAAAAAGCATGGCCAAGTACAAAGGAATTCTGCTGGCAGGCGGCGCCGGTTCGCGTCTGCACCCGATCACCCTGGGCGTCTCGAAACAGTCGCTGCCGGTGTATGACAAACCGATGATCTACTACCCGCTGTCGGTGCTGATGCTGGCGGAAATCCGCGAGATCCTGATCATCTCCACCCCGGAAGATCTGCCGGGTTTCCAGCGCATGCTCGGCGACGGCAGCCAGTTGGGCCTGAGCTTGAGCTACGCGGTGCAGCCAAGCCCGGACGGCCTCGCCCAGGCGTTCATCATAGGTCGCGAATTTGTCGGTGAAGACAATGTGTGTCTGGTGCTCGGCGACAACATTTTCTACGGCGCCGGTTTCGGTGAAACCCTGGTGCAGGCCGCGTCTCGTGACGAGGGGGCCACGGTGTTCGGTTACTACGTGGCCGATCCCGAGCGCTTTGGTGTGGTGGAGTTCGATGCCGCCGGCAAGGCTCTGAGCATCTGTGAAAAACCGAGTGATCCGAAGTCGAACTACGCCGTCACCGGCCTGTATTTCTACGACAACGAAGTGCTGCAGATTGCCGCCGACATCAAGCCGTCGCCGCGCGGCGAGCTGGAGATTACCGACGTCAACAACGTCTACCTGCAACGCGGCAAGTTGAATGTATCGGTGATGGGCCGTGGTATGGCCTGGCTGGACACCGGCACCCACGATGCCTTGATGGAAGCCGGCAACTTCGTGCAGGCCATCGAGAAACGCCAGGGCCTGAAAATCGCCTGCCTCGAAGAGATCGCCTACAACAAGGGCTGGATCGACGATGCGCAGTTGCTGGTGCACGCGGGCAGCATGAGCAAGACCGGTTATGGTCAGTATCTGGCGCGGCTGATCAACGATGATGTGGTGGTTGCGATGGATACGCAGCGCCCGCTGAAGGACGTTGCCTGACTAAATGTGGGAGCGAGCCTGCTCGCGATGAGGGCTTAACATTCACTGAAGGTGTTGAATGTATGTCCGCAATCGCGAGCAGGCTCGCTCCCACAGGGTCAGTGGCCGGTCACGCTGTCGAGTTGGGCAGCTTTGACCGTGGCGCTCGGTTCGGCCGAGAGGGTTTGCAACCGGGCCAGGCGATTGGCGTGAGTCGGCGCTTCGGCCGCCAGCGGCGAGCGGCGTTTGCGGGTTTCTTCACGCAGCACCGGCAAGACTTCCTTGCCGAACATGTCGAGTTGTTCCAGTACGGTCTTGAGCGGAATACCGCCGTGGTCGAACAGGAACAACTGGCGCTGATAGTCGCCGAAGTGCTCGCGGAAGGTCAGGGTCTTGTCGATGATTTCCTGAGGGCTGCCGACCGCCAGCGGGGTCATCTCCATGAACTCTTCCAGGGACGGGCCGTGGCCATATACCGGGGCGTTATCGAAGTAAGGGCGGAACTCCCGGCGCGCATCCTGGGAGTTGCGGCGCATGAAGATGTGCCCGCCAAGGCCGACGATCGCCTGCTCCGGCGTACCATGGCCGTAATGGGCAAAACGCGTGCGGTAGAACTCCACCAGCGCCATGAAATGCTCCCGTGGCCAGAGGATGTGGCTGGCGAAAAAACCGTCGCCGTAATAAGCCGCCTGCTCGGCGATTTCCGGGGTACGGATCGAGCCGTGCCAGACGAAGGGCGGCAGGTCGTCCAGCGGTCGCGGGATCGAGGTGAAGTGGTTCAGCGGTGTACGAAAGCGTCCGCTCCAGTTGATGTCTTCCTCGCGCCAGAGCCGGTGCAGCAGGCGATAGTTTTCCATCGCCAGCGGCAGGGCGTCGGCGATGCTCTTGCCGAACCAGGGATAGACCGGCGCGGTGTTGCCACGGCCGAGCATCAGGTCCATGCGTCCGCCGCAGAGGTTTTGCAGCAGTGAATATTCTTCGGCCAGCCGCACCGGATCGTTGGTGCTGATCAGGGTGGTGGACGTCGAAAGAATGATGCGTTGAGTCTTCGCTGCGATGTAGGCCAGCAGGGTGGTGGGAGAGGAGGTGATGAACGGGGGATTGTGGTGCTCGCCGGTGGCGAACACGTCCAGTCCGATGTCTTCGGCCTTCTGCGCAATTTGCAGGGTGGCCTGGATGCGCTCGGATTCACTGGGGGTACGGGCGTTGGTAGGGTCTTGCGTGACGTCGCCAACGGTGTAGATCCCGAATTGCATAAAGCCTCCTTGCCTTGGGTAAAGGTGCGTTTGAAACCCTTGCCGTGAAGAATGAATCATCGCGGCACTTGAAATGTACGCCTGTACACGTACAATCGCAATTCTGCATCATCGTCCAAACGGCTTTGAACACCTCATCGAGAGAGGAACGCGACATGCAACTGGGATTTATCGGTCTGGGCACGATGGGCGCACCGATGGTGCTGAACCTGCTGAAAGCCGGACATCGGGTCCGCGTGTGGAATCGTTCGACAGCACCGCTGCAAGCACTGGCCAAGGCCGGCGCCGAAGCCGTCGAGACACCGGCGCTGGCGGCGCAGGCCGAGGTGCTGATCTCGATGCTCGGCGATGACACGGCGATCCGTTCGGTGTTCTTCGACGCCAAGGCGCTGGACGGTCTGCAGGCCGGCAGCGTTCACATCAACATGTCCACGGTGTCCGTGGCGCTGGCCAGGGAACTGGCGGCCGTGCATGAAGCACGCGGCGTCGATTACGTGTCGGCACCGGTGCTGGGGCGGGTCGATGTGGCGGCTGCCGGCAATCTGAACATTCTCGCCTCCGGGCCTGCCGATGCACTGGCTCGGGTACAACCGCTGTTCGATGTGTTGGGGCGCAAGACCTGGACGCTCGGCGACACGGCTGAAGTGGCCTGCGCCGCCAAGCTGTCGGCCAATCTGATGATCGCCTCGGCGATCGAGTCCATGGCTGAAGCCTCGACCCTGGCCGGCGGTTACGGCGTGAGTCGTGCGTCGTTCATCGACATGATCACTTCGACGCTGTTTCCGGTGCCGGTGTATCAGGGTTACGGCAAGCAGATGGCCGATGACATATTTGAGCCGGCCGGCTTCAAATTGTCGCTGGGTCTCAAGGATGTACGCCTGGCGCTGGAGGCCGGTGAAGCGGCGCAGGTGCCGCTGCCGTTTGCCAGTGTGTTGAAGGACAACCTGCTGGACGGCATGGCTCATGGTCAGGCCGATCAGGACTGGGCGTCACTGTCGAAAGTCAGTGACCGGCGCGCCGGCGTGAAGTAATCAAAAAGATTCAAGTAACGTAACTTGTTCGCAAGTTACGTGGGCCTCTTGCGCCTTGCGTTATTGTCGGACAGTGATTGTTCTTTTATTGGGAAATGAAAGAAGTCTGATAATAGTGCTTGTCAAATGTACGACTGTAGTCGTACATTTTTATCGGGGTTTAACAACAAAACTTTTGTCTGTTTTTTCGTCTGCTGATCGTAAATAAATAATAGCTAGGAGCCGTTATGAAAAATCTAATGCAATGGAACAGCCTTCCCTCCGAATCCAATGAATGGCTCGAGAAGGTGCGTGCACTGAATCCGCTGATTGTTCAGCACCGCGATTACAGCGAGCAGACAAATGCGACTCACAAGGATGTGATGTCCCGATTCTTCAAGGACGGTTTCGGCCGTACGTCGGTGTCCCGAGCGTTCGGCGGCTCCCAGGTCGATATCCAGACCACCTCCGCGCTGGTGCTGGAATTTGCCCGGTACGACGCTTCGCTGTCCTGGCAACTGGCGGTGCAAGTGGCGATGGGGCGCCTGTCCGACTACCTGCCGGAAGCCACTTCCGAAGCGATCTACAACCACTGTGACGGTTTCGTGATCGGCGCCATCCACTCCGGTGGCGAAGCGCTGCCGATGGGCGACGAGTACCTGCTGAGCGGCAAATGGGCGTTCGCCAGCGGCTCGGCCCACGCCGACTGGCTGGTCTGCACCGCTACCGTCAAAGGCACCGAAAACAACACTACACCGGAAGTGCGGATGTTCTTCGTGCCCGCCAGCCAGTGCACCATCCTGCCGACCTGGGACACTCTGGGCATGCGCGGCACCGGCAGCCACCACTTTCAGTGCTCCAACGTCATCGTCCACAAGTCGTATTCGCTGGACGTCGAAACCCTGAAGAAATCCCCCGAAGCACGCAGCTCCCGCGCCTACGCCACCGGTTACTACGAGTTCGGCACCCTGGCGGCGATGTCCACCGTGCTGGGCGTGGCCCGCGCTGCGGTCGATCATTTCCGTAACGATCGCGCCGTGAACACCGATCCGGGTCTGGAAGGGGTGATCTTCGAGAAGACCGGTCGCGCCATCTCCTCAGTCCATACCGCACAGCTGTTGCTGGAAGATGCAATTCACCAGGTGATCAGCCGTGGTGAAACCATCGGCGAACCGGTCAGCGCCCGTGTCGGCCTGGCAGCCTCGGTGCTGACCGAGAACTCGGTCAATGCGGTCAACCAGCTCTACTCGATGGCCGGCTCAAAAGCTGTCTACAAGTCGCACTTCCTGGAACGTTGTTTCCGCGATATTCATACCGGTTCCAAGCACTTCACCCTGTCGCCTTTGAACTTGCACGGTATCGGCAAGTATTACCTGGATAAAACCAACGTACTGGCCGCGGCGTAATAGCGGATAAATAAAACGGGCGCGTTATCAGTGAGTGTTCACAGGGATCAATAACGCGCCCGTTTCAAGTTGCACCTTTATTTTCTTAAATCTCAAACTTTTGTGCTCGCAGTAAAGAGTCAAGGGAGTGCCACATGCTTGCTCGAAATATTGTTAAGTCGCTGGTGTTTATTATTCTGGTCGTGGTGTTGTCCGCCGCCCTGGGCTGGCGCTTCTGGTCGCCGCCACCGGCAGCGGCCGAACAACGGATTCCCAGCACCCGGGTCGGTCTGGCCGTGGTCAAGAAACAACCGTACACCTACTACCTCGAAGCCATCGGCAAACTCGAGGCGCAGCGTCAGGTGCTGGTCTCGGCCGAAGTCAGCGGCAAAGTGGTGGACATCGATTTCGAGTCCGGCGATGAAGTGAAGGCGGGGCAGGTGCTGCTAAAGCTCAACGACGCACCCGAGCAAGGTGAACTGGTGCGCCTGAAAGGCGAGTACGAATCGGCCAAGGCCCAGTTCGCCCGGGTCCAGGAACTGGCCAAGACCGGCGCCGAAAGCCGTCGCGCCTTCGACAGTGCCCGCGCTCAATACGACGCCGCCAAAGGCGACATGGAGCGCATGCAGGCGCAGATCGCTCAGCGGCACATTCGCGCGCCGTTCGCCGGCACCCTCGGCATTCGCCAGGCGCACCTTGGCCAATACCTGCAAGCCGGCAGCGCGGTGGCGACCCTGACAGATCCGGGCGTGCTGCGCGTCAACTTCACCCTCGCCGAGCGCGATGGCTCGCAAGTGCAACTGGGCCAGACTGTGCAGGCCAAGGTCGATGCCTGGGGGGATGTGACCTTCGCCGGCAAAATCGTCGCGGTCGATCCGCAGATCAACCAGTCCCACACCATCAATGTGCAAGCGGTCATCACCGACACGCAGAAACGCCTGCGTCCCGGCATGTATGCACGGGTCTCGGTGACCCTGCCGCAGACCGCCGAGCTGCTGATTCCGGAAACCGCGATCACTTACAACGCCTACGGCGAGAGCGTGTTCTCGGTCTACACCGACGAGGCCGGCGTGCAGAAGGTCAAGCGTGAAAGCATCAAGGTCGGCGAGCGCCGCAATGGTTGGGCGGTGGTCGACAAGGGCTTGAGCGAAGGTGTGCAAGTGGTGACGTCCGGTCAGCTCAAGCTCCACGACGGCGTGGCGGTGGAAGGCGTGCCGGACACGATTGCTCTTAAACTCAGTGGGCTGGAAAAATGAATTTCACCGACCTCTTTCTTCGCCGCCCGGTGCTGGCCGTGGTGGTCAGCACGCTGATCCTGTTGTTCGGGGTGCGTGCGCTGATGAACTTGCCGATCCGCCAGTACCCGATGCTGGAGACGTCGACCATCACGGTCACGACCCAGTACCCCGGCGCCTCTTCGGAACTGATGCAAGGCTTCGTCACCCAACCGATCAGCCAGGCCGTGGCTTCGGTCGAGGGCATCGACTATCTGTCGTCGGCCTCGACCCAGGGCCGCAGCCAGGTGACGATCCGCATGGCACTCAACAGTGACTCCATCGCGGCGCTGACCGAGGTCATGGCCAAGGTCAACCAGATCAAATACCGCCTGCCGAAGGACGCTTACGACCCGGTGGTGGAGCGCACTTCCGGCGGCTTCACCAGTGTGGCCTACGTCGCGTTCGCCAGCTCCAACCTGACCATTCCGGAGATGTCGGATTACATCTCCCGCGTCGTCGAGCCGATGTTTGCCGGCATTGAAGGCGTGGCCAAGATCAACATCATGGGCGAGCAGAAACTGTCCATGCGCCTGTGGCTCGACCCGCAGCGTCTGGCCGGCTACGGCATGACCGGGCAGGACGTGTCGGCGGCCATCGAAGGCAACAACTTCCAGGCGGCTCCCGGTCAGGTCAAAGGCCTGTACGTGGTCAGCAACCTGCGGGTCAACACTGACCTGAACAGCGTCGAAGACTTCCGTGACATGGTGCTGCGCAACGACAACGGCCACATCATCCGTGTGCGTGACCTTGGCACTGTAGAACTGAACGCGGCTTCCACCGACACCAGCGGCGCGATGAGCGACGTACCGGCGCTGTTCCTCGGTCTGGACGCGGCACCGACCGGCAACCCGCTGGTGATCGTGAAGCGCGTGCGCGAATTGCTGCCGCAGATCCAGGAAACCCTGCCACCGGGCGTGACCGTGCAGATCCCGTTCGAAGTGGCGCACTTCATTCAGTCGTCGATCGACGAGGTGAGCTACACCCTGCTCGAAGCGCTGGTGATCGTGGTGCTGGTGATTTACCTGTGCCTGGGCACGTTCCGCACCGTGCTGATTCCGCTGGTGACCATTCCGCTGTCGATGCTCGGCGCGGCGATGCTGATGCAGATGTTCGGCTTCAGCCTCAACCTGCTGACTCTGCTCGCCATGGTGCTCGCCATCGGGTTGGTGGTGGACGATGCCATTGTCGTGGTGGAAAACGTCCATCGTCACATCGAAGAGGGCAAGACACCGTTCGACGCTGCACTGATCGGCGCCCGTGAAGTAGCCGGGCCGGTGGTGGCGATGACCTTTACCCTGGCGGCGGTGTACGCGCCGATCGGTCTGATGGGCGGCCTCACCGGCACGCTGTTCAAGGAGTTCGCACTGACCCTGGCCGGTGCCGTGGTGATTTCCGGCATCGTCGCCCTGACCCTGTCGCCGATCATGAGTACTCGTCTGCTGGACGCGAAAACCAGCGAAGGCTTCATGGCCGTCAAGGCCGATCGTTTCTTCCAGTACCTGTCCCGTCGTTATGGCGCATTGCTCGGCGGTTCGCTGGCACGGCGCTGGATCAGCCTGAGCGTGGCGCTGGTGATTTTCTTCAGCCTGCCTTTCCTCTATCGCTCGGCGCAGACCGAACTGGCGCCGCTGGAAGACCAGAACATCCTGCTGACCGCCATCAAGGCGCCGCAGCACGCCAACCTGAATTACCTCGAAGCCTACGCCCACGAACTGTACAAGACCTTCAACGAAATCCCCGAGGGTTACAGCAACTGGGTGGCGAACGGTTCCGACGGTCTGTCCAACAGCGTCGGCGGGATCAACCTGGTGGACTGGGAAAAACGCGGCCGCGACGCCAACACCATCCAGCCTGACTTGCAGGCGCGGGTGAATCAGATCGAAGGCACGAGCATTTTCGTGTTCCAGATGCCGCCCCTGCCCGGTTCCACCGGTGGTCTGCCGGTGCAGATGGTGATCCGCAGCGATCAGGAATACCTGGCGCTGTACAACGTGATGGATCAGCTCAAGCAGGCTGCGCAGGCCAGTGGCCTGTTCGCGGTGGTCGACAGCGATCTGGACTTCAACAACCCGGTGGTGGAAATCCAGGTTGACCGGGCCAAGGCCAACGCCCTGGGCATCCGCATGCAGGACATCGGCGAGACGCTCAACAGCCTGATCGGCGAGAAGTACGTCAACCGGTTCTCGTTCCACGGTCGTTCCTATGACGTGATCCCGCAGTCGGTGTCGGCGGATCGCCTGACCCCGGAAACCCTGAAGCTGTATTACGTGAAGGACCAGAAGGGCAACCCGGTGCCGTTGTCGACGCTGGCCACCCTCAGCGTCAAGGTCGAGCCGAATCGCCTGACCCAGTTCAACCAGCAGAACTCCGCCACGTTCCAGGCCATTCCGGCGCCGGGCGTGACCTTGGGTGATGCGGTGGGCTTCCTGCAGATGCAATCGGAAAACTTCCCGGCCGGCTTCAGTTTCGACTGGCAGTCCGATGCCCGCCAATACGTGCAGGAAGGCAACAGCTTGGCGTTCACCTTCGGCCTGGCCCTGGTGATCATTTATCTGGTGCTGAGCGTGCAGTACGAGAGCTTCCGCGACCCGTTCATCATTCTGATCAGCGTGCCGCTGTCGATATGCGGGGCCCTGGTGCCGCTGGCGCTGGGCATGACGTCGATGAACATCTACACCCAGATCGGCCTGATCACGCTGATCGGTCTGATCAGTAAGCACGGGATCCTGATGGTCGCGTTCGCCAACGAGTTGCAGCGTCAGCAAGGCATGGACCGCGTGCAAGCCATTCAGCATGCCGCGCAGGTACGTCTGCGGCCGATCCTGATGACCACCGCTGCCATGGTGGTCGGCCTCGCGCCGCTATTGTTCGCCAGCGGCGCCGGCGCCAACAGCCGCTTCGGCCTGGGCCTGGTGATTGTGGTGGGGATGCTGATCGGCACCTTGTTCACCCTGTTCATTCTGCCGTCGGTGTACACGCTGCTCAGTTCGATCAAGCAACCGAGCCACGCACCCGAAGCCGAGCCGGCCGGTGTGCCGCAACCCATCCTGTGAGGACGTGACATGTATTCGATTACACGTTTGATGCTGGCGCCGCTGGCGGCGTCCATCCTGTTGGCGGCCGGTTGTGTGAACTACGCCGGGATCGATCATCAGGGCAAATTGCTGGCGGTCGGCGATGCGCCGTCCGACAGCCTGAAAGACAAGTTGCCAGCGGCCCAGTGGCCGCGTGCAGACTGGTGGACGTCATTGGGCGATCCGCGTCTGGGCGCGTTGATCGAAGAGGCGTATGCCAGCAATCCGGACTTGCAGGAAGTCGCTGCCCGGGTCGCAAAGGCCAACGCATTTCTTGATCTGCGCGATGCCGAGCGCTACCCGGAAATGGATGCATCGGCAGGTGTCACCCGTGGCCGACTGTCGCGCTTCGAGGACTACAGCGGCGAGGGCCACAAATACTTCACCGCGCGTAATCTGGCCGTGAATTTCAGCTACACCTTCGACCTCTGGGGCGGCCAGCGCGCCGCCTGGGAGTCGGCGCTCAACAGCGCACGAGCCGCGGAGGTCGACCTGCAATCGTCGCGGCTGATTCTGGCGGTCAACGTGGCCAAGGCCTACAACCAGCTGGCGTATGCCTGGCAGGTGTCGGAGCTCAATCAGCGCGATCTCGAACGCTTGAGCAAACTGGTGGACCTGACGGATTCACGATACGGCTCGGGGCTCGACAACCTGTCGCAACTCAAGCAGGTGCAGAGCCTCAAGGCGCGTTCGGAATCGACGCTGATCGGCGCCAACGAAGACATCGAAATCGCCCGGCTGCAATTGTCGGCGCTGATCGGCAAGGGCGTCGATCGTGCACACACGCTCGAGCGGCCATCGAATCTGCAGGCCAGCGTCGTGGCATTGCCGGCGCAGTTGCCGGCCCAGTTGCTCGGCCGTCGTCCGGACATCGTCGCCGCACGTTGGCGCGTAGAGGCCGAGACTAAAAACGTCGAGGCGGTGAAGACCACGTTCTACCCGAACATCAATCTGGTGGCGGCGGCGGGCTCTCATGCACTGACGGGGGATGCGATGTTCGCCGGGGTCAGCAAGTTCTGGAACGTGGCGCCGACGGTGTCGCTGCCGATCTTCGATGCGGGTCGTCTGCGCTCCGATTTGAAGGCCGGCAATGCTGAACTCGACAGTTCGATTGCACAGTACAACCGGGTGTTGAATTCGGCACTGCACGAGGTGGCGATTTCGGTGACGCAGTTGCGTTCTTTCGAGCAGCAGATTCTCGTGCAGCGCGATGCCTGTGCGATTGCCCAGTCGTCTTACGATCTGTCGCAGTCGCGCTACAAGGCCGGGGAAGACACGTTCCTCGATGCGCTGAACATCGAGCAACAATTGATTCAGGACGAAATGCGCCTGGCCTTCCTCAGCAGCAAGCACATCGACAGCTCGGTTTCGTTGATGGCAGCGCTGGGCGGCGGGTTCCAGGCGCCCTCGCTGGAGACGGCACAGAGCAGTGCTCTGTAGTGTTTTTCGGGACGCCGCCTTCGGGGCGGCTGTCGCGGGGAAAAGGCATCTTGTGTATAGTCTTACTGTTCTCGTATAGACGAATACAAGACGGATTTTTCCCGCCTATATCATCAAGGGTACCTACCTATGAACGTCCCGAATCACCCCAATCAGGATCAGATCCTTCTGGAAAATGTGCTGAACGCATTGGGAAGCCCGCTACGCCTGACTGTGTTGAAAGTGTTGTCCGATGGCCAGGAACATCCATGCGGCCGGATCCTCAAGGGCGCATCGAAGTCGACCATGACTCACCACTGGCGGGTCCTGCGCGACAGCGGTCTGATCTGGCAGCGTCCGTATGGTCGGGAAAACCTGTTGTCCCTGCGTCGCGAAGACATGGACGTGCGTTTCCCTGGCCTGCTCGATTCGCTGCTCTCGGCGGTCAAGACCGATGAACAGACCATCAGTGTGATCAGCAAGCACGAAGTCACAGAAGAAAACGCAAGCGAGTGACCGTGGCGAACCGCCTGTGAAAGGTTGGCGCTCCATGGCATTCCATCAATTCACAATCACCAGGAAGGTGTGGGCGGTATGGATACAAGTCATTACTGGTCGTCGCGACCCCTGTCGGAACTGACCGGCTCCGAGCATCACTGGCTGTTTTTGCCCGGGGCACTGACCCCGCGTCTGAAAGCCATGGGCGACTATTCAATCGAAGTGGTCGAGCAGTCCCATGGCCCGCTCAATCCTGAAGAAGCGCAAGCGCTGAACGTGCCGCCGATGACCATTGGCTGGGTGCGCGAGGTGGTGATGAAACTGGATGGCGAGGCCTGCGTCACTGCGCGCAGCTTGACCAGCGTGCCGGCGCTGAGCGGCGACTGGGCGGATCTGAACGGCTACGGTCGTCGACCGCTGGCCGAGATTCTCTACACGTCGGACCAGACCCTGCGCGAACCCTTCCAGTGCGCCTTGCTGCCCCCCGGCGCACCATTGGCGGCGCTGTCCCATCGCTACGCGCCGCAGGCCAAGCGTCTGTTGGCCCGGCGTTCGCGCTTCACCCGCAATGGCTCGGCGCTGCTGGTCAGTGAGTGCTTCCTGCCGGCGTTCTGGGCCCGGGTCGAGTACGCTCAGGCGCTCAAATCGGCCTGATGCAATGAAACCTGCTGGAGCAATCTCCCGCAGGTTTTTTTCGCCGTTTGTTCAGAGCCGGATCACCGCTTCGATCTGCCTGATCGCCGGTGTCAGGGCCTGCGCCAGTTCCTCGGCTTTCGAGGTCGGGCGCATGGTTCTGGATGAGCGCAGAAACAGAGGATCATCGAACCGCTTGCGCAGCCGTGCCAGCGATCCGCTGATGGCGGGTTGTTTGACGTGCAGGCGCTCGGCCGTGCGTGACACGCTGCGTTCGCGAAACAGCACCAGGAAAATGATGATCAGGTTCAGGTCGATATCCGCGAAGTTGTCTTCATTGAATAGCATGGTTACATCCCTGTCATGACCCGCCGGCCGGCTTCAGCCGAAGCCGGCGGGTGTCTGGATCACTGCTCGGGTGCCAGGCGCAGTTCGTCGTTCAGACGGTAGTAACTGCGGTTGAAGTAGACCAGGCCTTCCGTGGCCTCGCTGTGTTGCTGCAGTTCGAGAATTTCACAGTAGAAGATGCTGTGGGTGCCGACCTCGTCGACCTTGCTGACCCGGCAATCGAGGCTGACCAGTGCCTCTTCGATCACCGGTGAACCGGTCTTGAGCGTCTGGCAATTCACGCTGGAAAAACGCTCCTGCATGCTCAACTGCCGATTGGCGAACGCCCCTGATGTCGACTGATGATCGCCGGTCAGGACGTTCACGCACAGCACGCCATTGGTCTTGAAATGCTCGTGATTGGACGACGAGCGATTGACGCACACCAGCAGCGTTGGCGGTGAATCCGTCACGCTGCACACCGCCGACGCGGTAAAGCCGAAACGCCCCGCAGGGCCATCGGTCGTGACGATGGTGACAGCACTCCCCAGCATCGCCATTGCATTACGAAACTCCGTTGAATCAACCATCGCGTCACCTCATTCCATGTAGGTTTAATGGAGCCGATCCGTTCTTCCTTGTCCGTTGTCGTTGGGCGAAAACGGGTATCGGGCAACACGTTCGCTCTGGCGATATAGTACGTATGTATACGTACCTTGCAAGCTATTCCTTGAGCTTATTTTGCGGATGAAAAGATCAATCCCCGGGGAGGGCCAAGGCTTGCAACAAGGCTGTGGCGTAGCTTGGCAACGTGGTGAAATCCCGGGCACACAGCAACAGTTTGCGAACGGCCCAGCCTTCATTCATCGGCAGGGTCTTGAAGCCCCGCGATGCGGACCGCTGAACTGCCGCCAGCGGAACGATGCCAATGCCGGCACCCCGAGCGACCATGCGCATTACGCCATCGAAACCATCGGCGCGGATGCGGATCTGCATTCGCGAGCCGCTGTGTAGTGCCTGTTCCTCCAGATACACCGCCAGCGCGCTGTCGGCGTCGAGGCCGACGAAGTCGTGACGCAAGGCGTCGTTGAAACTGACTTCGGTCGCGTCAGACAGCGGATGGTCCAGAGGCAGAATCAGCACCAATGGGTCGTCGCGAAAGGCTCGGGTCTGCAAGTCGGTGGTGTCGATCGCGTCGGACACAATGCCCAGATCCGCCGCCCCTTGGCGTAATGCATGCGTGATGCGGGCGCTGGGTAACTCCTGCAGATCGATATCGAGATTGGGATGCCCACGCAGAAAATCCGCCAGCACCTCCGGCAGGTATTCGCTGAGTGCCGTGGTGTTGCACAGCAAGCGCACCTGGCCTTTGACGCCGCGCGCGTACTCGGCCAGATCCTGTTGCAGACGTTCGGCCTGTTGCAGCAACACTCGCGCATGTTGCGCCAGGGCTTTGCCGGCCGGCGTCGGCGTGACACCACGACGTCCACGCTCAAGAAACTCGGTGCCCAGCGACGCTTCCATCGCCCGGATCCGCGCACTGGCCGCCGCCAGTGAAAGATGACTGCGTGCGGCGCCGGCGGTGATGTTGCCGCTGTCGAGGATGTGCAGGTACAGGCGCAGGTCGGTGAGGTCGAAGTGCATGGGGCAGCCTCAATATCAGTGGTGTCAGCCCCGACGAAGAGGCCAGTGGCCGCAAAAAATCTACTAGCCTCAGGCAGAGCGAGAGGCAGTCTCAGTGTATGACAGATTTTCAGTTCATCCGCGCAGGCGCACAGTATCGCCATGAACGCACTCGCAGATTTCTATCAAAACCTCGGTCTGGCTCTGTCATTGCTGGTGATTGCGACCTTTGTCGTCGCCGGCATGATCAAGGGCGTGATCGGTCTGGGCCTGCCCACTGTCGCCATGGGGTTGCTCGGTCTGGCTATGGCGCCGTCGCAGGCTGCCGCGTTGTTGATCATTCCGGCGACGCTCACCAACGTCTGGCAACTGGCGTTCGGCGGGCATTTGCAGGGGCTGGTGAAACGCTTGTGGCCGATGTTGCTGGCGATCTTCCTCGGCACGGCCATCGGCACCTTGTGGATCGGCATGGCAGGCGGGCATTGGGTGGTGCGCGGGCTCGGCGCGGCGCTGTTGCTCTATGCGCTGAGCGGATTGTTCCTGCCGACGCTGAGTGTCAGTCGCCGCCATGAACCGTGGCTGGGGCCGATCTGTGGTGTGATCACCGGCGTCATCACGTCGGCCACCGGAGTGTTCGTGATTCCCGCCGTCCCGTACATGCAGGCACTGGGTTTGCGCCGTGATGAACTGGTGCAGGCGCTGGGCCTGTCCTTCACCGTGTCGACCCTGGCGCTGGCCGGTGGATTGCTCTGGCGTGGGTCGCTCGGCGGTGCGGAGTTGAGCGCTTCGTTGCTGGCGCTGATCCCGGCGTTGCTCGGCATGCTGCTCGGCCAGTGGCTGCGCCAGCGTATCAGCGCCGTGCTGTTCAGGCGGGTGTTCTTCATCGGTCTGGGCGCGCTCGGCGCCCATCTGCTGATCAGCGGCTAGCGGACGACGCGCTGAGCATTTCAATCGGGCGGATATCAAAATCCCGTTCCAGATACTCCATGCGCTGGGCCAGGAACTGCTGCATGTGCGGCAGGTTCGAGTGCACGTCCAGATGCGCCTGGGTTTCCCAGATCTCGTAGAAGATAAACAGCGTCGGGTCTTCCTTGTCGCGCAGCATGTGGTACTCGATGCAGCCGGGTTCGGCGCGGCTCGGTTCGACGTAGGCGCGGAAAAACGCTTCGAAAGCCTCGGCTTTTTCCGGGCGGGTCTTGGCGTGCAGGATGAAACCCTGGCGTTCGCTCATCGCAAAAAACTCCATTCAAATTCAGATGGCGGCCAATCCTACGGCAAGAATCAGCATTCGATTCGTGCGTTTTACTCAAATGAATTTTGCGCAACCGGTGCTTATTCCGCGCGAGGCGGATCGCTAATCTGCCGCCATTCAATTTTTCCCCTTCTCCATCCTGCTAGCGCTCTGCGCTGCGCATCGGAATCCGATCGAGGCTCCCCCATGAAGAAAGTGCTGTTGCTCAACGGCGGTAAAAAATTCGCCCACTCCGACGGTCGTTACAACACCACCCTGCACGAAGCGGCGCTGAGTGTGCTGGATCGCGGCGGTGTCGACGTCAAGACCACCTTCATCGACGAGGGTTACGACATCGCTGAAGAAGTCGCCAAATTCCTCTGGGCCGACGTGATCATTTATCAGATGCCGGGCTGGTGGATGGGCGCACCGTGGACCGTGAAAAAGTACATCGACGAAGTCTTCACCGAAGGCCACGGCAGCCTCTATGCCAGCGACGGCCGCACTCGTTCCGACTCCTCGCAGAAGTACGGCAGCGGCGGTCTGATCCAGGGCAAGCAGTACATGCTGTCGCTGACCTGGAACGCACCGCAGCAGGCGTTCGATGATCCGACCGATTTCTTTGAAGCCAAAGGCGTGGACGCTGTGTACTTCCCGTTCCACAAGGCCAACCAGTTCCTCGGCATGACCGGCCTGCCAACCTTCCTCTGCGTGGACGTGATGAAGCGCCCGAACATCGAGGCCGACGTGGCGCGTTACGAGCAGCATCTGAGCGAGGTGTTTGGCCTCAAAGCCTGACGCTCGGCTACTATCGAAGGCCTGAGCCTCCAGCAGGCCTTTCGATTCGAGGACACCCGTGAAAGCCAGATCCGATGAGTTGCAGATTTTCGTCTGCGTGATCGAATGCGGTTCAATCTCCGCCGCCGCCGAGCAGGTCGGACAGACGCCGTCGGCGGTCAGTCGCACGCTGTCGCGGCTGGAAGCCAAGCTCGACACCACGCTGATCAACCGCACCACGCGGCGCATGGACCTGACCGAGGAGGGCAAGTATTTCTTCGAACAGGCCAAGCTGATCCTCGACCAGATGGACCAGCTCGAAGAGCGCCTGTCCTCGCGCCAGCAGACGCCATCAGGACGGCTGCGCATCAACGCCGCGTCGCCGTTCATGCTCCACGCCATCGTGCCGTACATCGACGAATTCCGGCAGCTGTACCCGGACATCCAGCTCGAACTCAACAGCAACGACCTGATCATTGACCTGCTGGAACAAAGCACCGACGTCGCCATCCGCATCGGCACCCTCGCCGATTCGACGTTGCATGCCCGCTCGCTCGGTTGCAGTCCGCTGCTGATCGTCGCCAGTCCCGCGTATCTGGAAAAACACGGCGCGCCGCTGGAAGTGGCTGACCTGAGCGCGCACACCTTGCTCGGCTTCACCCAGAACGAAGGCCTTAATCAGTGGCCGCTGCGTTACGTGCACGGCGACCGCTGGCCGATCACCCCGGCGATCAGCGCCTCCAGCGGCGAGACGGTTCGCCATCTGGCGCTCGAAGGCCAGGGCATTGCCTGTCTTTCGCACTTCATGACCATCGACGACATCCGCGCCGGGCGTCTCAAGGTGTTGCTGGCGGAATTCAACAGCGGTTATCGCCAGCCGATCAACGCGGTGTACTACCGCAACTCGCAGCTGGCACTGCGCATCCAGTGCTTCCTCGACTTCATCCAGAGCAAACTGGCGGCTTACGCCAGTGCCGATTTCAAGGGCTGATTCGTGATCCCTGCGCAAGAGTGAATTGGTTGAGGGCGGGTTTTTCCACCGGGCTTGGCGGTCGATACTCGTTGCATCACTTATTCACGCAGGGAGTTTCTCCATGAACGTATTCGTCACCGGCGCTGCCGGTTTTATCGGCGGCTCCATCGCCACCGGTCTGGTCCAGGCCGGCCACACCGTCACCGGTCTGGTGCGCAGCGCCGAACAGGCCGATGAGTTGAAAGCACTGGGCATCACCCCGGTGATCGGCACCCTCGACGACAAGGCGCTGCTGGCCGAACAGGCCCGTGCCGCCGACGCGGTGATCAACGCCGCCAGCAGCGATCATCGCGGCGCGGTCGAAGCCTTGCTCGATGCCTTGCGCGGCTCGAACAAAGTGTTCCTGCACACCAGCGGTTCGAGCATCGTCGGCGATGCTTCGGGCGGAAAATCCAGCGACATCATCTACTTCGAAGACAACCTGCCTGAGCCGACCGTCGACAAGGCCGCACGGGTGGCCATCGACAACCTGATCCTCGCGGCAGCGAAGGACGGCGTTAACTCGGCCGTCATCTGTAATACCCTGATCTACGGCCACAGCCTGGGCGTCCATCGCGACAGCGTGCAACTGCCGCGCCTGCTGAAACAGGCATGCAAAAGCGGCGTTGTGCGTCACGTCGGCACCGGCCGGAACATCTGGTCCAACGTGCACATCGAAGACGTGGTGGCGCTGTACCTGCTGGCCCTGACCAAAAACGTTCCGGGCACCTTCTACTTTGTCGAAAGCGGCGAAGCGTCGTTCATCGACATGACTACCGCCATGGCCGAAGCCCTGAACCTGGGCCAGCCACAGGACTGGCCGCTGAAAGACGCCGAAGCCGAGTGGGGCTACGAAATGGCCAACTACGGCCTGGGCTCCAACAGCAGGGTTCGCGGCAAGCACGCCCGCGAATTGCTGGGTTGGGCGCCGAAGCGCACGTCGGTGGTCGAGTGGATTCGCCACGAAATGGTGTGAGCCCGCACCACACTTGAACCTGTTGGAGCTCACCGGCTCCCACAGGTTTTTTTATGCCCCGGAAAAGAAGGACAGGGCGCCGAGGCTCATCGAAGCGTTCAGACATTTCCTACTAGTCTGATTCCCGCACAGGCATGGCCAACGCAGCTGGCCGGTTTGTAGGACAGCGGGCACCCACTGGTTGTCTGGCCATGAGGCCAGGTCGGTGGGTAACGCCCGTGGAATTTTTTTGCAAAAGGAATTTGCGATGGCAATACGCACCTCTGCTGCCTGCTCGTAAAGGCATATCCCGGGCGAATCAGACGATTTCGCCTCCTCACGGTTCATGACACGGCGCCAAGCGCCCTGGCCGGAGCATTGCGCTCTTGGGTCGTGGGCACACTCATCCGCGAAATTGGCAAGAACAAGGAGTAGTTATGGTCATTTTGGGCATTACCAATAACGATTTGTCGGGCGCTTGCCTGGTACGCGATGGTCAGATTCTCTCGGCGGTCAGCGAAGAGCGTTTCACCCGTATCAAGGACCACAAGATCTGGCCCGCCAGGTCCATCGAGTTTGTGTTGAGCCAGGCTGGCGTGTCACTGGAAGATCTCGACTACGTGGCTTACGGATGGAATGCCGGTTTCAACGCCGATAAACACCTTGAGTTGTATTTCGACCGGATCGTCGAAGAGGTCCGGAACAACCCCGAGGGCCTGGCGCAGTTCCGCCAGCGTGTCACCGATGAAGTCCGAAACGATAAAGAGAAGCGCGCCGAATTCGACCGGTACATTGCCGCCAATGGCCTGGCCGGCAAGGCGTATTACATCGATCACCATGAATGCCATGCCCTCGGTGCTTATGTCTGTTCGCCGTTCGATGAGGCCTTGACCCTGACCTGTGACGGGCGCGGCGACTTCCAGTCCCTGACCGTGACCTGGTACAGCCCGACCGAAACCACGGTTTTGCAACGCGAAACCAGCATCGACAGCCTGGGTTACTTCTACGGCCGGATCACCCACTTGCTGGGCTACAAGCCGAACCGTCATGAAGGCAAAGTCACGGGTCTGGCCGCGTTCGGCGATCCGCAGAAGTTGCTGGGGGTGATGCAGCAGATGATCCGTTTCGAAGACGGGCGCATCAAGGCGAGTTGCGGCGACTTGTTCGTGCCGTCCTACAACAATTACAGCGAATCTCTGGAGACCCTGTTCTCCCAAGAAACCCCGGAGGACATCGCCGCTGCGGTACAGCGCCATAGCGAAGACTTGCTGGTGGCGATCGTCAAACATCATCTGGAACAACGCGGCAGCACCAACCTGTGCCTGGCCGGCGGCGTGTTTGGCAACGTCAAACTCAACCAGCGCCTGCGCGAGATTCCCGGCGTGAAAAACGTCTATGTGCTGCCATGCATGGGCGATGGCGGGCTGGCGCTGGCGGCTGCCGTCGGGGCGGCGTACCTGGAGAACGGCACCCGTTTCAGGAACCCGGCAATGACCCTGGGGCCGGACTCGCGCAGCGTTTCGCAGAACATCAACCTGATCCATCGCAACTATCCCGAGCTCGGTTACCACACCCCGTCGAACATCATCGACGTGTTGACCGACGCACTGATGGAGAATCAGGTGCTGGGCATGTTCAAGGGCAAGATGGAGTTCGGGCCACGTTCACTGTGTAACCGCAGCATCGTCTATCACGCGCAGGATGGCGAAGTGAACGACTGGCTGAACAAGCGCATGCACCGTACCGAGTTCATGCCGTTCGGTCCGGTCACCGCCATCGAACACGCGGCGGCCTGCTATGTCGGGTGGGACGAGGACCAGGTGGCGGCAGATACCATGACCATGACCTACGATTGTCATCCGCAGTTCAGCGAGGCCAGTCCGGCAGTCGTGCACATCGATGGCACGGCGCGGCCGCAGATCATTCGCCCGCAGCGCGATGCATTCATGCATCGTCTGTTGAATGCCTGGCATGAGCGGACCGGTCAGGCGGCGTTGATCAACACCTCGTTCAACCGCCATGAAGAGCCGATTGTCTGTTCGCCGCAGGATGCACTGGATGCACTGAAAGACGGGATGGTCGATCTGGTGGTGATGAGTGAATCGCTGATTGTCTGGCGCAAAGGCAAAAACAGCTTCACCCAGCAACGCTTCGAATAATGGACGGATGGTTACAGGGCTCCGCTGGAGCCCTGCTCAGGAGCATCGAGCGTATGGTTGACCCATGTATCTGATCTTTTTCGGGTTCTTTGCCGCGGAAGGCATCATCTATCCGTTCTGGCCGACCTGGCTGAATTCGCTGGGCTTCAGCGCCAGCCAGATCGGCCTGCTGATCGCAGCGGTCTATTGGCCCCAGGTCGTGACCGGCGTGTTGATCACCTACGTAGCCGACTGGCGCGTGGATCAACTGCGGCTGGCGGCCATTCTCGGATTTTCGGCGGCGTTGTGTACGTTGCTGTTCTATTTCCTGCCGGTGCACCTGTGGGGATTCGTGTGCCTGAGCATTCTGTTTGGCGGGCTGTGGATGGTGGTGTTGCCGCTGTCCGAGTCCTATCTGCTCAAGCGTGACAAGCAAGCCCTGCAGAACTATGGCTGGGTCCGCGCGGTGGGCTCTTCGGCCTTTATCCTGACATCGACCCTCGGCGGTCTGTTGTTTGCGCAGTACAGCCAGTCGTGGGTGCCGGTGGTGATTGCCGTGTGCATGTTGCTCACCGCGCTGGCGTGTCTGTGGCTGAAGCGTCAGGTCACGCTGGCGCATCTGCAACCAGCCGAGCGTGGGACGAAGCGGCCCGACTGGAAGGCGCTGTTCGCTCAAAAGGGCCTGTTGATTGCGATTGCCGCCGCCAGTTTCATTCAGCTGAGTCACACCCTGTACTTTTCCACGGCGTCGATTGGCTGGGGCGTGAAAGGCTATTCTTCAACCGCCATCGGGGTGTTCTGGTCAGTGGCGGTGATCGCGGAAATCACCTATTTCGCGTTCTCCAACAAAATCCTGTCGTTCTGTTCACCGTTGTCTATCGTAATGTTTTCCAGTGTCTGTGCGGCGGCGCGCTGGGCGCTGTTTTCCGACAGCGATGCAGTCCCGGTGATCCTGTTGGGGCAATGTCTGCACGCCCTGAGTTTCGCGGCGTATCACTCGGCGATCATGCGCTGCATTCGCGATCACGCCCCGCCCGATATCCAGGTCTTTACCCAGGGTGTCTATTACTCGCTGGCGGTTGCCTTGCCCATGGGCCTGGCCACGCCATTTGCCGGGTATCTGTACGAGACGCAGCCACAATGGTCCTGGTATGTCATGGCGTTGTTTGCCCTGATGGGAACCGTGCTGGCCTTCATTGCTCACCAGAAAATGCGAAGTGCAACCGATGACACAACGAACGTTTACAGCCGTCTGCTTTGATATGGACGGTGTGCTGATCCAGTCTCGCGAGGTCATCGAATTCGCCTGGACCACGGTGGCGCGCAACTACGGTGTTGCCGTCGATCAGGCGTTCATCGACGATCACATTCACGGCCGCCCGGGCGGTTACACCCTGCAGGCCCTGTTCGGTCAGTTCGACGAACAGACGCGTGTGGCCATCAAGAAAGAAGTCGACGCCCTCGAAGAAGTTTCGATCTGTGCGCTGGTGCCGGGTGTCGCTGCGTTCATCGCCCAATTGAATGGGCGCGTGCCGCTGGCGCTGGTGACCAGCAGTTGGCGAGCGCGAGTCGACCACGTCCTGCAGCAGCACGGCCTGACGTCGGTTTTCGACTGCATCGTCTGCCGCGACGATGTGCGCAGCGGCAAACCGGCTCCCGATCCTTATCGCCTGGCCGCCGCCCGACTGGAGCGTCAGAGCGATGAATGCCTGGTCTTCGAAGACTCCGTCAGCGGTGTGCAATCAGCGGTCAGCAGCGGCGCGCTGTGCATCGGTATCGGCGACGATCCGACGCTGAGCGCTCACGGGGCACTGCGTACGTACGCGGATTTCACGGCGCTCCCGGTCTCGCCGGGCGGGGTGGATACGCACCTCTATGCCGACGGCGGGCTGTTTATCAGCGGGCAGGTTGCCCAGAGGTTCGCACGCTCATGACGCCGACCTTGCGACACGCGACCGTCCTGTGGAATTTCCTGGGAGCAGGACGCCAACACAGTGAGTGCGAGCTGATTGTGGTGTGCGGCTCCTACGACCTGCGGGTCTGTGATTACGCCTGTAAGTTGCTGAAAAAAGGCGTCGCCCCGCATCTGTTGTTTACCGGCAACACCGGCAACTGGACGAAGCATTTGTGGGAACGCACCGAAGCCGATATTTTTGCCCAACGGGCCATGGTGCAGGGTGTTTCGCCGGATCAGTTCACCCTCGAATCCCGCGCCACCAACTTCGCCGAGAACATCGCGTTTGCCCGAGCGTTGTTCCCGCAGGTGCGTCGGGCGACGTTCCTGACCAAGCCGAATTCGATCCGGCGCGTGGCGTTGACCTTGCCGGTTCAATGGCCAGGGCTTGAGGCCTGGGTGGATGCGCCGTCGTTCGGTTTTCCGGGGGAGGTCAGCAACCTGATCGGGGTCCTGGGACTGATCGACGAAATGGTCGGCGATATCCACCGGATCATGGTTTACCCTTCGCTGGGCTTTCAGGTCGAGCAAGTGATTCCCGAGGAAGTCGAGGTGGCCTGGCGCTACCTGATCGAACAAGGATTCGATCACCATCTGATCAAAGGCAGACACTGACGCCGCGCTGCCGCCGGAGACTGACATGCTGTACGACACACTGATTCGCAACGCCCTGGTCATCGACGGCAGCAACACTCCCGGTTACGCCGCTGACGTGGCAATCCTCGATGGCCGCATCGCGCGCATCGGCGATCCGGGCGATGCCCGCGCCACGGAAGAGATCGACGCCGCGGGCCGTGTGCTGGCGCCGGGCTTCATCGACGTGCACACCCACGACGACACCGTGGTGATCCGCCAGCCGCAGATGCTGCCCAAGCTCAGCCAGGGAGTGACCACGGTAATTGTCGGCAACTGCGGGATCAGTGCGGCGCCGGTCAGTCTCAAGGGTGATCCACCGGATCCGATGAACCTGCTCGGCACTGCCGCCGCATTCGTCTATCCACGTTTCAGCGATTACCGCGCGGCGGTCGAAGCGGCCAACACCACTTTGAACGTCGCGGCGCTGGTCGGGCATACGGCGCTGCGCAGCAATCACCTCGATGATCTTTTTCGCACCGCCACCGACGCTGAAATCGCCGCGATGCGCGAGCAGTTGCGTGAAAGCCTGGAAGCGGGCGCCCTTGGTTTATCCACAGGGCTGGCGTATGCGAGTGCGTTTTCTGCATCCACCGATGAAGTCATGCAACTGACCGAAGAATTGAATGCGTTTGGCGCGGTGTACACCACTCATTTGCGCAGTGAATTCGAACCGGTGCTGGAGGCCATGGACGAAGCGTTTCGCATTGGCCGCCACGCCCGTTCGCCGGTGATCGTTTCCCACCTCAAATGTGCCGGCGTGGGCAACTGGGGACGCAGTGCGCAGTTGCTCGCGTCGCTGGAAGAGGCGGCGAAAACCCACCCGGTCGGCTGTGATTGCTACCCCTACGCGGCCAGTTCTTCGACGCTGGATCTGAAGCAGGTCACCGACGCCCACCGCATCACCATCACCTGGTCGACGCCTCATCCGGAAGTCAGCGGTCGCGACCTGACCGCCATCGCTGCCGAATGGACGATGCCACTGCTCGACGCGGCCAGACGCCTGCAACCGGCCGGCGCGGTGTATTACGGCATGGACGAGAGTGACGTGCGCCGGATCCTCGCCCATCCGCTGTCGATGGTTGGTTCCGATGGCCTGCCGGAAGACCCGTTCCCCCATCCGCGCCTGTGGGGGGCTTTCCCACGGGTGCTCGGCCATTTCAGTCGCGATGTCGGGCTATTTCCGCTGCACACCGCCGTGCACAAGATGACCGGTCTGTCGGCGGCGCGCTTCGGCTTGAAGGAGCGGGGCGAGATCCGCGAAGGACACTGGGCGGACCTGGTGTTGTTCGACCCGGCAACCGTGCATGACGTGGCGGACTTCACCGACCCGCAACGTGCCGCGCAAGGCATCGATGGCGTGTGGATCAACGGCGTTTTGAGTTATCGAGAGGGGCAGGTCAACGGGCAAAGGGCAGGGCGGTTTCTGGCGCGTGAGGGTGATCTGCGTGACAACTTTCACTGAGTTTCGCGGATTGCGTCACAGTGATGGCACATTGCGACTAAAGAAAGTGGTCACCAAGCCGAATTGCTGACATCTACCCCGGCTGCATGGCGGGGCCCATCAGTCAGGGAGCACCCCCATGAGCTTCGGCAAAACCACCCCGATCCTGCGGATCTTCGATGAAGCCAAGGCCGTGGAATTCTACGTCGACTTCCTCGGCTTCAAGATCGACTGGCAGCACCGCTTCGAGCCTGGTTTCCCGTTGTACCTGCAAGTCTCGCGCGGTGAGTGTGTGCTGCATTTGTCCGAACACCACGGGGATGCGACACCGGGTTCGGCCCTGCGGATCGAGACAGATGAGCTGGAGGCGTTCCAGCAGCAACTGCTGGCGAAGAACTACAAGTTTTCGCACCCGGGCATCCAGGCCATGCCGTGGGGCAGCCAGGACATGACCATCGCCGATCCGTTCGGCAATCGTCTGGTGTTTACCAACGCGATCAGCCTCTGAGCCAAAAGCCCCCTCACCCTAACCCTCTCCCTGTATGTACCGGAGACATGGTGAACACATGTTCGGAGACATGGTGGACGGTTTTTAGATCCTCTTACCTGCCGTAACAATCTGCAAGTTCAAGTCGATTCGGGCGATACGATGTCTACTCCAGTAGACATCGTGGATGCCATCCTCCGCTGTTTCCCTGATCGCTATCGACAGCCCGTGAAATGCTTTTCCGATTGAGTATTCACGGTTCCTCCAGTAAATCTCGCCCTTCACCTGGACCTTTCTGACCACATCTCCGTCGGCGTATTCCGGCGCCATTTGCTGCTCCTGATACTCCCGAGGGCTGCTGCTGTAGCGAGTCGCCGGCACCTGCATATCCAGCGCTTGATGAGGACGTTTCTGGTTGTAGACATCACGCCAGATATCAAATGCCTGTTGTGCGCTGTTGAGGTCCGTGAAGTGCCGACCTTGCAGCACTTCACTCTTCAGGCTGCGGTGGAAACGCTCCAGTTTTCCCTGGGTCTGCGGATGATAAGGCCGGGAGTGACCTACCTTGATGCCCTGCCCCATCAGCCAGACTTCCAGCGCGGTATAAACCCCAGTCTGGTCACCCCAGGGCGAACCGTTGTCCATCGTTATGCGCAAAGGCAAGCCGTAACGCCGAAAGACCCGGATTAGATGCTCCTGGACGGTGTCGCGCTGCTCATTGGCGCACGCGGCGATACACATCGAAAACCGCGAGTGATCGTCCAGTATCGTCAATGGATGGCAACGCCCCTGACTCAGGCTGAAATGGCCCTTGAAGTCCATCTGCCAGAGATCGTTGGGCGCTTCATGCTCGAACCGGATAAACGGTTTGATCTCAGCAGCCTTTGGATCAACGCGCGAATGACGCTGTAAAACTGCATGCACAGTACTGACGGAAGGCATCGCTAAACCTTTGTCTTCCAGCACGCGTTTGAGCTTGCGAGCGCCCCAAGCCGCGTACTCCTGACTCACGATCAGAATCTGCTTCTCCACCTCGTCAGCACAACGTTTGGGGGACGTCTTCGGTCGTCGTGACTGATTGTTCAGCCCCTCGGCCCCTGATTTTTCAAACCTGCTGAGCCATTTGTAGGCAGTGCTTGGGCTGATGTTGAATCGACGGCAAAGCTGCCGAACATTGGCCCCTTCTTGCCGAGCCAAAAGCACGAATTCTGTACGTAGCTGCACGGTAGACACCTCTTCCCAAGACACAGGCCATCTCCTTCGCGATGAGCAATGTGTCTATTTAAAAGTGTCCACCATGTCTCCGAACACCTGTCCACCATGTCTCCGGTACATACACTCCCAGGGGAGAGGGGACTGACCGAGGTGTCTATCGTCATACACCGACCTGAAAGACCGTGACGATTATGGATTCACAGAAGCGTTTTCAGGTCGGCATAGATCGTGAGCATATTGCGGTCGGCTCCCTCTCTCAGTGGAGAGGGGACTGACCGAGGTGTTTATCGCCATACATCGACCTGAAAGATCGTGGCGATTATGGATTCACAGAATTTCTTTCAGGTCGGCGTAAATCGTGAGTAATTCGCGGTCGGCTCCCTCTCCAAAGGTCGAGGGGACTGACCGAGGTGTCTATCGTCATACATCGACCTGAAAGATCGTGGCGATTATGGATTCACAGAAGCGTTTTCAGGTCGGCATAGATCGTGAGCATATTGCGGTCGGCTCCCTCTCCCTCTGGGAGAGGGCTGGGGTGAGGGGCTGTGAGTCGCACACTCATTCGGCACCACCACTGACCCGGTGAGTCTGCCGAAACTCACCGGGCGGCATCCCGCGCCGGCTCTTGAACGTGCGGTGAAACGAGCGCGGTTCGGTGAAGCCCAGATACTGCGCAATATCCTGAATCGGCAAGGTGCTGTTGAGCAGGTAATGCTCGGCCAGCTCCTGGCGCAAGTCATCGAGGATCTGCTGATACGAGGTGCCGGCCTGATGCAACTGGCGTTGCAGCGTGCGCACCGAGACGGCGAGATGTTCGGCCACCTGTTCCTTGCGCGGCAGACCTTCCTTGAGCAACTGGCGCAGGATGCTTTTGACCCGCTGCTCCAGCGACGCATCCTCCAGCGTCGCCATCAGACTCTGGGCGTGTTCCTCCAGCGTGCGCAGCAAATGCGCATCGGCCTGGCGCAGCGGCAACTGCAGATATGGCAACGGCACGATCAGCGCGGAATACGGTTGATCGAACAGCACCGGGCATTCGAAAAACTGCTCGTACTGCGTCAGCGTCGTGTCCGCCGGACGTGAGTGCTCCAGCCACACCGCGGCCGGCGACAGTTGGGTGTCGGCGATCCAGCGGGCGTATTGCAGCCAGGAGCCGAGCACGTTTTCCACCAGATGCCGGCGAATCCGTGGGCGTTCGAAGCGGCAGCTCCAGATCAGGTGCACGTGGCTGTCCTGCACCTCGGCGCGACTGACGCCCATGTCGCCCACCAGTTTTTCGAACGGCATGATGCGGCTCATGGCGTCGCCCAGTGTTGCGCAATTCATGGTGATGTAACCGAGCACGCTCCAGGAGTTGGGCAGCACAAAATTGGCGGCGTTGAGACCGAACAACGGATCACCCGAGTGCTCGCAGAAATAATCGAGCAACCGCTCATGGGTTTCACCCGGCAGGCGCAGGCTGTTGTCGCTCAACTGCTGCGCCTGCAAACCGGCCGCCGCCAACGCAGGCTCGATGGCCAGGCCCAGGTGTTCGGCATGGCGCAGGTACTTGAGCAGCGGCGGAACGGAGGTGAAGCCGAGCGATTGCATGACCGAATTCCCTTGATCGAGGCCGCCACGGGCGGATGAACGCCCTGAAAGGTAATTTGAATCCACGACTAAAGTAAATGGCTGACGCTTGCGCGACGTTTGACTCAATTGGCTACTCGAACTGGCCGGATGCGACCGTGACACTTGCGGCCGGCTGACTAGTATGAGGGCCTGAAATCTCACTGATCAGACTGCACAGAAGGACACACGCATGCGACGCTGGAACGGCTGGGGAGATGCAACCACGGTGGTCGAACTGCCGGCCCAGGGCGCAGGTTTTCTCCATGAGCGACTGGGGCAGGGGCGAGCGCTGCCCGATGCGACACTCGAAGCGGCGCTGGCCCGCGTGCCGGTCTCGCGGCTGGCAGAGCACGCCTTGTACAGCATCGATGCCCATGATCGCTTGCTGCATGCCCGGGGCCAGAGCCTGCCGGACTGGCTGGCGTTGCGCGAGGGGGCGCTGGGTCACTATCCCGACGCTGTGGCGTTCCCGGAAACCGCCGAGCACATCCGCCAGTTGCTGGCGCTCGCCCAGGCCCAGGATCTGTGCCTGATTCCCTACGGCGGCGGCACGTCGGTGGCCGGACACATCAACCCGCCAGACTCCGCGCGGCCGGTGGTGACGGTGTCGCTGGCGCGGATGAATCGTCTGCTCGACCTCGATGAGCAAAGCTTGCTCGCGACTTTCGGTCCCGGCGCCAGTGGGCCGCAGGTGGAAAGTCAATTGCGCGCCCGTGGCTACACGCTGGGGCATTTCCCGCAGTCGTGGGAGCTGTCGACGCTGGGCGGTTGGGTGGCCAGTCGTTCCAGCGGCCAGCAGTCGTTGCGTTATGGGCGGATTGAGCAACTGTTCGCCGGCGGAACCCTGGAAACCTTCGCCGGGCCGCTGCAGATTCCAACCTTCCCGGCCTCGGCGGCCGGCCCGGATCTGCGCGAAGTGGTGCTGGGTTGCGAGGGGCGTTTCGGGATCATTTCCGAGGTCAAGGTGCGGGTCAGCGCGCTGCCGGCCGATGAGCGTTTTTACGGTGTGTTTCTGCCCAGCTGGAGCAAGGCGCTGCAAGCCATTCAGCAACTGGCCCAGGCGCGGGTGCCGCTGTCGATGCTGCGTCTGTCCAACGCGGTGGAAACTGAAACCCAACTGGCGCTGGCCGGCCATCCGCAACAGATCGCCTGGCTGGAGAAGTACCTGAACCTGCGCGGCGCCGGGCAGGGCAAGTGCCTGCTGACGTTCGGCGTGACCGGCAATCGCAAGCAGAATGCGTTGTCCCTGAGCCAGGCCCGTCAGCATCTGAAGGCGTTCGGCGGTGTGTTCACCGGCACCCTGCTGGGCAAGAAGTGGGCGCAGAACCGCTTTCGTTTTCCGTACCTGCGGGAGAACCTGTGGAACGCCGGTTATGTGGTCGACACTCTCGAAACTGCCACCGACTGGAGCAACGTCGACAACCTGCTCAACCTGATCGAAAACAGCCTGCGCGATGCCTTGGCGGCGGAGGGTGAGCGGGTGCATGTGTTCACCCATCTGTCCCACGTCTACGGCGAAGGATCGAGCATCTACACCACCTACGTGTTTCGTCCGGCGGCGGACTATCCCGCGACGCTCGCTCGCTGGAAGACCCTCAAGCACGCCGCCAGCCAGACCATCGTCGACAACCACGGCACCATCAGCCACCAGCACGGCGTGGGCAAGGATCATGCACCGTACTTGCCGGGCGAAAAAGGCGCGCTGGCGATGGACACCCTGCAGGCGCTGAGCCGGCACTTCGACCCGGCCGGGCGCCTGAACCCCGGCACGCTATTGCAGGAGTGACCGCCATGAGCGCGGACTGGAACGCCGAATGGCGCCAGCAAGTCCTGCCGACACTGGCGGCTGAAACCTGGGATCTGATCGTGATCGGCGGCGGCATCAGCGGCGCCGGCATCCTGCGTGAAGCCGCGCGTCGTGGCTGGCGTTGCCTGCTGCTGGAACAGCGTGATTTCGCCTGGGGCACCTCCAGCCGATCCTCGAAAATGGTCCATGGCGGTTTGCGCTACATCGCCAAAGGTCAGTGGCGGCTGACCCGCGATTCGGTGCGTGAGCGCCAGCGTCTGCTTGACGAAGCGCCGGGTCTGGTGGAACCGATGAGCTTCATGATGCCGCACTATCGCGGCGGCTTTCCCGGGCCGCGGGTGCTGGGTGGTCTGTTGTCGATCTACGACGCATTGGCCGGGCGCCGTGATCATCGTTTCCATGACGCGCAGCAACTGCGTTATCTCGCTCCGGGCGTGAAAGAACATGACCTGCTGGGTGGCACCTGTTTTGTCGATGCGCTGACCGATGACGCTCGGTTGGTCATGCGCGTGTTGAGCGAAGCACGGGCCGACGGCGCGGTGGTGCTCAACGGCATGCGTGTCGAACATCTGCTGCGGGAAAACGGTCGGGTGTGCGGGGTTCAGGTCGAGGACTGCGAAGCGGGCGTATCGCTGCAATTGCGATGTGGTGTACTGGCGGTGGCCACCGGGGCCTGGGCCGAACGCTTGCGCCCACCAGAGGCGCCGCGTCAGTTGCGCCCGCTGCGCGGCAGTCATTTGCTGCTGCCGGGCTGGCGCTTGCCGGTGGCGCAGGCGTTCACGTTTTTGCATGAGCGGGATCGGCGTCCGGTGTTTGTTTTTCCGTGGGAAGGCGCCACGGTGGTCGGCACCACGGACCTCGATCACCGCGAGAATCTGGACCAGAGCGCGAGCATCAGCGCCGAAGAACTCGACTATCTGCTGGCCGCCTGCCGACAGCAGTTTCCCGGCGCTGAAGTGAGAGCGGCCGATGTGCTTTCAACCTGGTCCGGCGTGCGTCCGGTGGTGGGCAGTGCGGCGGGCGAGCATCAGGACACGCCGTCGAATGAAACCCGGGAACATGTGCTGTGGCAGGAGCCGGGTTGCGTCACGTTGGCCGGCGGCAAGCTCACGACGTTCCGCCCGCAAGCCATCGAAGTGCTCAAGGCCTGCGCCGACATGCTCGGCCGTTCTTTTGACGATGATGCCGCGCCGGTGTTTGCTGCGGTACCGCCACTGACGATTCCCGGACTCAGTCCCGGTCAATGGCGACGGCTGGCCGGGCGACATGGCCGGGACCTGCCGAGGCTGGCGCAACTGCTCACCGAACTGGGCCATGAAACGGTCGGTGCCACCGACACCTTGTGGGCAGAATTGGCCTTCGCCTGCGAAGCGGAAATGGTCTTGCACCTGGACGACCTGCTGCTGCGCCGAACCCGTCTCGGCCTGTTGTTGCCCCATGGCGGTGCGGAGTATTTCCCGGCCATTCGCCAACTCTGCCAGCCACGGCTTGGCTGGGACGACGAACGCTGGCAACAGGAACAGCAACGCTACCAGGCGTTATGGCAACGTCATCACGGCCTGCCGGATATCGCGCAGTGATGCCCCTCGAAGAGAGCTCCATGGACAACCACCCGAACAAGCGTTACCTGCTGGCCATCGACAATGGCACCCAGAGCGTGCGCGCGCTGCTCTTCGATTTGCAGGGCAATCTGCTCGGCAAGGGCAAGGTTGAATTGCAGGCCTATTACTCGACGCAACCGGGCTGGGCCGAACAGGATCCGGAATATTACTGGGCGAAACTGGGCGAGGCCTGTCAGCAGCTGTGGCAGCAGACCGGCATCGATCGCTCGCAGATTGCCGGCGTTTCCCTGACTACCCAGCGCGGCACGGTGATCAACGTCGACGCTCAGGGCAAGCCGCTGCGCCCGGCGATTCTCTGGCTCGACCAACGCCAGAGCGAAGTCGAAGGCGCGATCAAGGGCCCGTGGGGCTGGCTGTTCAAACTGGTCGGCGCACAGGCCACGGTGGATTACTTTCGCGCCCAGGCCGAGGCTAACTGGATCGCCCGTCATCAACCGGATGTGTGGGCGGCGACCGACAAGTTTCTGCTGCTCTCGGGGTTTCTCACGCATCGCCTGTGCGGGCGTTTCGTCGACTCGGTGGGCTGTTGCGTCGGCTACCTGCCGTTCGATTTCAAACGTCTGCGCTGGGCCGCGCCGCGTGACTGGAAATGGCAGGCGCTGGCGGTGCGTCCCGAGCAACTGCCAACCTTGTACAAACCCGGTGAAACCCTCGGCCATATCAGCGCCGAAGCCAGTCGTCACACCGGCATCCCCGAGGGGATTCCACTGATTGCGGCGGGGGCCGACAAAGCCTGTGAAGTGCTCGGTTCCGGCGTCGTCGACTCGGGCACGGTGTGCCTGTCCTACGGCACCACGGCGACGATCACCAGCACCCGCTCGCGCTATCTGGAAATCGTCCCGTTGATTCCGCCGTACCCGTCGGCGGTGCCGGATCAGTACAACTGCGAGGTGATGATCTATCGCGGCTACTGGATGGTCAGCTGGTTCAAGAACGAGTTCGGCCTGCGGGAAATGCAGCAGGCCAAAGCGCAGGGCATCGAGCCCGAGCAACTGTTCGATGCGCTGGTCGATGCGGTGCCGCCGGGTTCCATGGGGTTGATGTTGCAGCCCTATTGGTCGCCCGGTATTCGCGAACCGGGCGTGGAAGCCAAAGGCGCAATGATCGGGTTCGGTGACGTGCACACCCGCGCGCACATTTACCGGGCGATCCTCGAAGGCCTGGCTTATGCGTTGCGCCAGGGCATGGAGAAAATCGAGAAGCGCTCGAAGATCTCCGTCACCCGTTTGCGGGTTGCTGGCGGTGGCTCGCAAAGTGATGCGGCGATGCAACTGACGGCGAACATCTTCGGCCTGGCGGCGGAGCGTCCGCATGTCTATGAGGCGTCCGGTCTGGGTGCAGCGATTTGCTGCGCGGTGGGGCTGGGATTGCACGCAGATTTTCCCACGGCGATAGCGGCGATGACCCGGGTCGGCGCGGTGTTTCAGCCGCAGCCCGAGGCGCAAAAGGTCTATGAGCGACTGTACAAGGACGTTTATCTGCGCATGTATCGGCAGCTCAAACCGTTGTACCAGAGTATCCGCAAGATCACCGGTTATCCGGCCTAGAAAAACTACACATTCCCTTGTGGGAGCGGGCTTGCTCGTGAAAGCGGAGTATCAGTCACCGATTGTTTCAATGACCCACCGCCTTCGCGAGCAAGCCCGCTCCCACAGGAGACGGAGGCGCTTTTTTGCGCCATGCACGTGGCGCTATCGGAGAACTTTTCTGGTGAGATCGGACAGTGTCAGGGGCGGGGTCGGTTGTTAGGCTCGATCCCCACGGCACATATAACAAGAACCAGAAGCAATGAAGCTGATCTCCCTCCTGCTGCTTTGCGCAATGGCCCCGACGGCGTGGGGCTGGTCGAACCATACGGTGGGCAGCTACCTGGCGTTGCAGGATCTGCCGGCGTTGCGCGATGCACCGCCCGTCGTAGTCGAACCGCTGGAGCAGTTTCTCTCCGAGCAATACCCGGCCATCGTCGCGTTGCTCGATGAGCAGGAACGCTTCGCCCGCGAGCACTTCAAGCAGTACCCGCGGCGCCCCGACAACCTCAGGTTGCCCGCCGTGCCGAGCGACAATCTGCGCCACGACTTCCTCACCGCGTTGCGGATCAATCCGCTGATTCATCTGGCAATGGTCATCCAGCCGTTGCCGGGCAAAGACCTGCCCGAGCGCGAGCATCTGCAGGCCGATCAGGTCATGGTCGAGCAGACGCTTTCACCGTGGAATCGCCAGCGATTCATTCGCGTGACCGATCACGAAACAGTCGCGCCCCTGGCCGTGCTGGCGAGCGCCGCCGATGAGCCGGACTACGGCCACGACATCAACCTGTTCAGCGACAACCCCGGCGAAGTCGCCGCGTTGTACGGCTTCGGCCCGCAGCCGTTTGGCGATGAGCGCTTCCAGTACAGCTCCCAGGCACCGTTCCACATGGGCTTCTTCCATGAGAGCCCGGTGGTGTACGCGGCCGCCGGATTTCTCGAGCGCAGCTGGCCGGACTGGCGTGCGTATCAGTACATGGGGCTGGCGCGACTGGCGTTTGCCAGCGGCCATTCCTACTGGGGTTATCGCTTTCTCGGTTGGGGCCTGCACCACGTGCAGGACCTGACCCAGCCGTATCACGCCAAGCCGTTGCCGGGCGTCGAATTGCCGAGCCTTCTGCTGCTGGAAGGCAAGGCCCTGGCTGGTTTTGCGGAGGACAAACAGGCGTCCATCGAACGGGTCGCGACCCGCCACATGGAAGTCGAGAAATACCAATCGACCTGGCTACGCCGCGTGCTGCGCGCCGGTCAGCCGCATCCGATGCTCGACGCTTATGCCGATGCCACCGGGGACGCGCATTACCCGCCGTACTCGGTGGATTACCTGCGCGAAGTGGTGAGTGCCGAGTCGGTCGACGACTCCGCCGCCTTCGATGAAGCCATCGACCAATGGCTGGAAACGGCGCCGGTTACCAGCGATTTCAGCGCGGGCAATCAGTTGCAGCGCGAGACTTTCGAGCATCCGGAACTCAATCAACAACTGCTCAAACTGCTCGGCCATTTCGGCGCCCACAGCCGGATTTATGTCAGCGCGGGGCTGGCGCCCTAAGCATCGCGGCAACACACAACAATAAGAACAGGGAAGGAGGAACAGATGATCAACACTCGATTGCGCCTGTCCGGCGTAGCGCTCCCCGGTGTCGGTTTGGCAGGGCTGCTGCAACTCTGCGCAGTCGATGCGGTGCAGGCCGCCGAGTTCAGCGTGCTGGACAATCAGGTCACCGGCTCGCTCGACACGACCTTGTCCTATGGCCGCCTGTGGCGGGTTCAGGGCCGGGACAAGAACAACGATGACGTCAACACCAACGACGGCAATCGCAACTTCGATACCGGGCTGGTTTCCGAGGTGTACAAGATCACTTCGGAGCTGGAGGCCAACTACCAGAACTACGGAATGTTCCTGCGCGGTACCGCGTTCTACGACACCCAGTTGATGGACAAGCGCAACGACTACTACCGCAACAACAGCCCGTCGCAGCCGAGCCAGAGTTATCCCCAGGACGACCGTTTCACCGGCCAGACCCGCGACATTGCCGGCAGCCGGATCGAGATGCTCGACGCCTACGTTCATGGCAGCTGGGACGTCGCGCAAATGCCGGTCACGGCGCGGGTGGGGCGTCAGGTGTTCAACTGGGGCGAGGGGATTTTCTATCGCGGCGGGGTCAACACCACCAACCCGGTGGATGCGGCGAAATATCGTTTGCCGGGCGCCGAGGTCAAGGAAGTGCTGATGCCGGTGGAGGCGGTCAGCTTCAACATCGGCCTGAGCGACAACCTGACGATGGAGAGCTTCTACCAGACCAACTGGAAAGAAACCCGCATCGACCCGGTCGGTACCTTCTACTCGCAGACCGACCTGTTCGCCGACGGCGGCAACACCGCTTACAACAACTTCAGCGGCACCGCGCTTGATACGCCGGTGCCGGGGTTCGGCAATGTCATCGGCCTGTACGGCGCACTGGGCAACAACCCGTTGCTCGGCCCGGCGCTGAAATCCACCGGCCTCTATGCCAACGGCGTGACTCCTGCCTACGGCAACACCCTCAAGGTGGCGTCGATCGGCAAGGACTACAACGCGCGCAACGACGGCCAGTTCGGCTTTGCGTTTCGCTACATCGCCGAAGAACTCAACAGCACCGAATTCGGCCTGTACATGGTCAACTACCACGCCAAGGAACCGACCATCGCCGCCGATCTTGGTGGCTACAAGGGCATCGACATGAATGCCCTGACCAACATGCTCTCCAGCGTGGCCGGCAGTCAGGCCGGGGCCCTCGCCAACGGTCTGGCGACTGCCGATGTGATGGGCAACATCCAGGCCCATCGGCGTTATGCCGAAGACATCCGCATGTACGGTTTCAGTTTCAACACCACGCTGGGCAATGCTTCGGTGTTCGGTGAACTGGCCTATCGGCCGAACCTGCCCATCGGCATCGCGGCCACCAACGATCTGATCGGCGACCTGGCCAATGGCGCTGCGGCAGCGGTGTCCGGCAAGGCCATCAACGTCGGCGGGCAAATGGTCACCCTCGACAGCCAGATCAACAACGCCGAGCGGGTGGAAGCGTTCAACACCTCGTTGGGCAGCATCTACAACTTCGGCCCGACGCTGTCGTTCGACTCGATGTTCGGCATCTTCGAACTGGCCTCCGAGCACCTGCGCGGCAGCAGCCTGCAATACACCGCCTACGACGGCAGCACCCGTTACTACGCCGGCACCGGCAACACTTCGTACGTGTCCGGCGGCGATCGTGACGATCAGGTCAACCGCAATTCCTACAGCTACACGGTGATGTTCAACGGCACCTGGAACGACGTGTACGCCGGGATCAACGTCTCGCCTTACGTCGTCTACAAGGACGACTTCAAAGGCAACAGCTACCAGGCCGGCAACGCCATCGACGGGCGCAAGGCCTACACCCTGGGGGTCAAGGCCAACTACCAGAACAAGCTCGAAGCCGAACTGCAATACACCGAGTTCTGGGGCGGCGGACAGAACAACGGCATTCGCGACCGCGACAACGTCGGGTTCAACCTCAAGTATTTCCTTTGATATCCAGAACACCGGCGTCCCCCTGTGGGAGCGAGCCTGCTCGCGATGAGGACGGCACATCCAGAAGTTGTGTTGCCTGACTCACCGCCATCGCCAGCAGGCTGGCTCCCACAGGCGATTTGCTGGCTACGCAGACCTGGTTTTATTTCGGAGAACGAACATGTTTCCTGCATCACGACTGACCAAGACCACACTGGCGCTGCTTTTGAGCCTCACCGCCACAAGTACGCTGGCCGCCATCTCGCCCCAGCAAGCCGAACAACTGAAAACCTCGCTCACCCCCATGGGCGCCGAGCGCGCCGGCAACGCTGCCGGCACCATCCCGGCCTGGACCGGCGGCATCACCCAGGCGCCGGCCGGCTACAAACCCGGTCAGCATCACCCCGACCCGTACGCGGCGGACAAACCGCTGTTCACCATCACCAAGGCCAACCTCGACCAATACAAGGCGCATCTGAGCCCCGGCCAGATCGCCCTGTTCAACAGCTACCCCGACACTTTCCAGATGCCGGTCTATCCCTCGCGCCGATCCGGCTCCGCGCCGCAGTGGCTGTATGACAACACCCTGAAGAATGCGACCTCGGCCAAGTTACTGGAGGGCGGCAGCGGATTCGCCGATGCCTATGGCGGCGTGCCGTTTCCGGTGCCCAAGGACGGGGTCGAAGTGCTGTGGAATCACATCACTCGCTATCGCGGCATATACGTGGTCCGTCGCGCTTCCGAAACACCGGTGCAACGCAACGGCAGCTTCGCGCTGGTGACCTCGCAACAGGAAGGTTTCTTCAACTACTACCGCCCGGGCGGCCAGTTCGCCGACCTGAAAAACATCCTGTTCTACTACCTCGCCTTCGTGAAAAGCCCGGCGCGCCTCGCCGGTGGTGCCGCGCTGGTGCACGAGACCCTGGACCAGCTCAAGGACGCCCGCCAGGCCTGGATCTACGACGCCGGCCAACGCCGCGTCCGCCGCGCACCAAACCTTGCGTATGACACGCCGATCGCCTCCTCCGATGGCCTGCGCACCGCCGACGACACCGACCTGTTCAACGGCTCGCCGGATCGCTTCGACTGGAAGCTCAAGGGCAAGCAGGAAATCTACATCCCCTACAACAACTACAAAGTCGGCAGCCCCGACGTGAAATACGCCCAACTGCTCACCCCCGGCCACCTCAACCCGCAATACACCCGCTACGAGCTTCACCGTGTCTGGGTGGTCGAAGGCACACTCAAGCCGGGGGCGCGGCACATCTACTCCAAACGCGTGCTGTTCCTCGACGAAGACAGCTGGGGCGCCGCACTCGTGGATCAATACGACGGGCGAGGAGAGCTGTGGCGCGTGTCGATGGCCTACCTGAAAAACTTCTACGACCTGCCCACCACCTGGAGCGCTCTCGACGTCTTCCACGACTTGCAGGCCCGTCGGTACTACGTGCAGAACCTGGATAACGAAGAGGCCTCCACCGTCGACTTCTCGCAACCGGTGCCGGAGGATTCGTATTTCATGCCGTCGGCGTTGCGGCAGCGGGGGACGCGTTAAGTGGCCTGACGCAATCGCGGGCAAGCCCGCTCCCACAGGTAAAGAGTCGAACACAGTATCTGTGCACGCCTCAGAACCTTGTGGGAGCGGGCTTGCCCGCGATTGAAATTCGCTTCAGCGCTGACTGTAGGTCAGACGCGGAAGTGGCTAACCATTTGCTGCAACTGTCCACCCAACCGCGCCAGTTCAACACTCGACTTGGCCGTCTCATCACTCGCCGCAGCAGTCTGCTCCGACACGTCGCGGACGTTGATGATGCTGCGGCTGATTTCTTCGGCCACGGCACTTTGCTGTTCGGCGGCAGCGGCGATCTGCTGGTTCATCGACTGGATGTTCGACACCGTGCGGGTGATGTTTTCCAGGGATTCGCCGGCCTTTCGGGTCAGGGCGACGCTGCTGTCGGTCAGGGCGCGGCTGTTATTCATCACGGCCGAAACCTGTTGTGTGCCGTTCTGCAGACCGGCCACCAGGCCTTCGATTTCCTCGGTGGATTTCTGGGTGCGCTGGGCCAGGCCACGGACTTCGTCGGCGACCACGGCAAAACCGCGACCGGCTTCACCGGCACGGGCGGCTTCGATGGCGGCGTTGAGGGCCAGCAGGTTGGTCTGTTCGGCCACAGCCTTGATCACGTCCATGACGCTGCCGATCTTGTCGCTTTCCTGTTGCAGCACGCTCATGGCTTCGGTGGAACGCACCACTTCGCTGGCCAGACGCTCGATCTGGGCGATGGCTTCGTTCACCACTTTGTCGCCTTCACGGGCTTCGCCGTCAGCGGCGGCTGCGGCTTGCGAGGCTTCCTCGGCGTTGCGCGCAACTTCCTGCACGGTGGCGGTCATCTCGTGCATCGCGGTCGCAACCTGATCGGTCTCGACCTTCTGGCTGTTCACGCCGGCGCTGGTCTGTTCGGTCACGGCCGACAGTTCTTCGGCGGCGCTGGCGATCTGGGTCACGCCGTCGCGGATGCCGCTGATCAGGTCGCGCAGGGTCACGCCCATGCGCGCGATGCCTTGTTGCAGCACGCCGAGTTCGTCGCGGCGGGTGACGATCACGTTGTGGCTCAGGTCGCCGCTGGCGATGCGGTCGACCACGGCCATGGTTTCCTGCAGCGGACGGGTGATCTGGCGGGTGATGATGAACGCAGCGATGACTCCCACCAGCAAGGCCAGCAGGGTGCTGATCAGTTGCAGGGTGCGGGCCTGGGCGCTTTCGATGTCACGACGGTCCAGCTGGATCTGATACAGCTGCTCGCTCAGGGTCACGATGGTCGCGCCCTGGTCGGTCATTTCCTTGCGTGCCTGCACCGCCTCGCTGTTGGCGTTCTTGAACGCCTGCAAGGCGCTGCGGTAGTTGGTCAGGGCGGTTTCCAGCTGACGCATGGCGTCCTGCTGGGTGCCGGAGAAATGCACGTTCAGTTGTTTCAGGCTGGCGATGGCCACATCCAGTTGGCCGACGGCTTTCTGCTCGGTGTCGGCATTGGCGGTGGCGGTGTAGCCGCGCACTTCGTAGCGCGCCAGGATGAACGCTTCCTTGGCGGCGGTGACAGCCTGGAACTGCTCGAAACGCTCATCGCTCAGCGGCATTTGCTGGACGCGGTTGCTCAGCGCTTCGATCAGGCCGTAAGCCGTCGCGGCGTTGGTGGCCATCGAGTCGCGCGCGGTGTTGCCAGTGCGGTAGGCGTTACGCATTTTGTTCAGCGACGTCTGGTACTCGGCGATGGTCGCCGCCTGCTGCTTGAGCAGTTTGACGTTTTCGGGACTCTTGAAAGTGCTGATCAGGTTCTGCTGCTGTGCAACGAAACCGTCGAGGGTGGTCTGCACGTTCTGCGCGGCGGCTTCGTCGCCGTTGGTCAGCATGTATTGCAGGCGCACCACGCGCAGTTTGGTCAGGCCAGCGTTGAGCTGAGTGATGTCGCTCATCCAGTTGCTGCGGTCAATCAGACCGCCCAGGCTAGTCCAGCCGGTGAGCGCCAGGATGCAGGTCAGGGCCAGGACGAGGCCGAATCCGAGCCCCAGTTTCAGGTTCACGCTGATGTTGCCGAACCAGCTATTCATCAAAAATCCTCCAGAAAAACGTTGTGCATCTTGATCGTCGGTCAGGCTGGAAGATTGTTGTTTTTTTGAGCCAGCAAGGGTGTTAACAGGACTGTATCGGCCGCAAATCCGAGAGCTGAAAGGATTTTGTCCGACGGATTTTGTAACAACGGATCCCAAGACTTTTTTCACATGACTTTCACTGGCTGCCCACAGGGGCCTCTGTACCTTCGCCGGATCAAATGACAGTGCTGCGAACTGGCAAGGCGGATTTTTGTGGAATTGAGACTGAGTCTGTTCGGCGTCAAACGCTCGATCGACCTGAGGGGCCTGGCCCGTTTTCGGAACGCCGGGGTTGTTCTGGCGACGTTGGCGCTGGTGGTGCCATTGACCCTGTGGCTGCTTGCCCCGGCGGCGTTGCCTGATCTGGCCCACGGCAATGTGGCCGGTGCCCGGGCGTTGACGGCCGGTTGGGCCAAGGGCGACATGATCGTGCTGGTGCGTCATGTCGAGCGCTGTGATCATTCCCCGGCGCCATGCCTGAGCGGCAATGACGGCATCACCGACCGTTCGCGCAGTGTCGCGGTCGCCGTCGGCGCACAATTCGAGCACCTGGGCCTGCACCATGCCGACATCTACAACAGCCCGATGACCCGCACCGTGCAGACCGCCGGTTATATGTTCAACCGGGCGACGGCCGGCGAAGACTGGCTGATCAGCTGCAAGGGTCGCATGCTGCAGGATGCGCTCGCACACAAGGTTGCGGGGCGTAACCTGATCCTGGTCACCCACAGCGAATGCATGGCGCAGCTGGAAAAAGACCTCAAGATGCCGGCCTCGACCCTCGGATACGGATCCTCGCTGTTCGTTTCGGCTGCCAACCCGGCGGCTCCCAAAATGCTCGGCTTCATCGAAGCCTCCGACTGGCGCACGGTGACCACCCGATGACTTCTCGTTTTTACGCTTACAACTTTGGCATCCCGCTGTTTTGTGCTGCTGTGGTTTTTCTGATGTTCGACATGACGAACATCGACATCGCCTTCAGTAATCTGCTGTTCGATCCGCTGACCCATACCTTCCCCCTCGACAAGATTCACTTCTTTGAAAAGCTGACCCACAAGTGGGCGCGGATCATCCCGAACTGGACCGCGGAAATCGCCCTGATCGGCGCGATGCTGTCGGTGGTCTGGCCGTTGGTCACTCCGCAGAAGCGCCCGCGCCTCGGCGAGTTTCTGGAGCGCAGCAAAGTCGCTCCGGTCCTGCGTTTTGCGGCTGAGCATCGTCGGGATTTTCTGTTTGTGGTGGTGGCCTTCGCGGTGTGTACCGGCGTGATTCACTTCCTCAAGGCCCATACCAGCGTTTACTGCCCGATCGAGACGACGCTGTACGGCGGCAAAATGGCTCACGTCGAGTGGTACAACAATTTCCAGCTGTTCCATGAAGCCGGTGACGGTCGTTGCTGGCCGGGCGGACACGCCTCCGGCGGATTCACCATGCTGGCGCTGTATTTTGTGGCGCGGCGTTATCAGTGGCGCTTCTCCAGCGCGTTGTTGTGGGGCTCGCTGCTGCTCGGTTTCGTCTACGGCACCACACGCGTCCTGCAGGGCTGGCACTACATGTCCCACACGTTCTGGGCCGGTATCTTCGTGTGGCTGGCGTGTTTGCTCACTGCGCTGGCGTTTTATGGGCGGGCTCGTCTGGAACTGCCGGTGTTGAGCAAGCGTGAGCGACAGGTGTTCAGTGCACAGCCTGAGGCTGCTCTCTGAAGCGTCGCGATTGAAACGAAAAACCCGCCATCACCGGCGGGTTTTTCATTTGTGCATCGCTGTATCAATAGCCTACGAAGTAGTACGCCTGGCGTCCGACCATCATGGTCTTGAGCACTTTCAGCGGGGCGGCGGGCTCGCTGTCCCCTGACATTACCGCGATGTTCGAAGGCGAGGCACTGAGGAAATCCTTCAATTGCGCATCGGTGTCCAGCCCCTTGAGGACGCGCTGGGTGTAGAACACGCTGGCGCCGCCGACCCGTTCGTTGGCCTGGAACAGGGCGACCTGGTGGCCGGTGGCTTGCAGGCTCTGGATGTGTTCGGTCAGGGGCAGGAACGACAGTTCCTTGTCTGCGTTCGGCAGGGCCCATTGCGCGGCACCGAGGTAGCTGGCGATCACCACCGTCAGGATCCCTGCCGCCAATCCCTGACGATGACGGGCGATCCGTCCGACAAGACGTTCGGAGGTTTCGCGGCCCCTCAAACGCTCGAACAATACCCCCGCATACTCCGCCGCAATCACCGCTGCGGCCGGCGTCATCGACATCAGGTACACCGTGCGCTTGCTCGAGGCCAGGGTCAGCATGATGAACTGCGCAACGATCCACAGGCTGAAGAACAGCAGGTAACGATTGGCCTTCAATTGTTTACGGAAATGCCACAGCCCCAGATACACCAGAATGTTCCAGGGCAGGAACGCTTCGGGCAGTTTGGCGATGTAGTAGTAGAACGGCTCATAGTGCCCGGCTTCGACGAAGGAACCGCTGAAGCGCCCGACGCTGTTGGTCAGCAAGACCTCTCTGACGGCCTGGGCGCCGCCGTGCTGATAGAGCACCGCGAGCCAGATCAACAGCGGAATCAGCCCGAGCGCTGTCAACAGACCGGGCCGCAACCACTCGGTCAGTTTGAAGCGCTTGTCCATCAGGTTGTCGGCCAGCAGGTAAGCGAAAATCACCACCCCCGGCATCGCCAGACCGAGCACGCCTTTGCTCAGGGTGGCGATCGCAATCCCGACGATAAACAGCAGTGAATTACCCGGCGTCGAGGCCCGCTGCGCCTGGAAGAACGCCAGCAGTGCGGTGGTCACGCCGAGTGCAAGCAACGCATCCTCGCCGACCCCGCGCACGTTGCTCCAGTAACTGGCCATGGTTGCCAACAGAATGCCTGCTGTCCACGCGATCGCTTTCGGTCGTCCGAAGCGCCGCAGCATGCCGTACAGAATCATCACGCTGAGCAGTCCGGCCACCGCCGACGCCAGCCGCACCGCCCACGGAGACACGCCGAACACGCGCATGGCGCCGGCGTCCAGCCACAGACTCAGCGGCGGTTTTTCCAGAAACGGTTCACCGAACAATCGGGGCGTCACCCAGTCATCGTCCAGATGCATCTCCATGGCGATGCCGGCGACGCGGGCTTCGGTAGAGCCTTGCAGTTGATGGTTGCCCAGTGCGAAGAAAAACAGCAGGGCGGCAAGCAGGAACAGTGAAGTGGCGGCACGCGACGACATAGGTTTCAGATAACCGGAAGGGGCGAGAGGCGTGAGCATACTTCGCCAATGCTTAACAAATTGTGAAACTCACGCGAGTCGTCGCGACCAGCGCTGATCCGGCGCTTCGAATGCCGGATTGACCAGCGCCGTCAGCACATGATCCTGCCAGCGCCCGGCAATGTTCAGGTACGCCTTGGCGTAGCCTTCTTTCTCGAACCCCAGGCGCTCAAGCAACCGTGCACTGCGTTCGTTGCCGGGAATGTAGTTGGCCATGATCCGGTGCAGGTTCTGGGTTTCGAACATGTAGGCGATCGCGGATTCCAGCGCTTCCTGCATCAGGCCCTGACCCTGATGGGCCGCATCAATGTGATAACCCAGATAACAGGCCTGGAACGCGCCGCGAATGATTCCGCTGAAGTTGCACGCGCCGATCATTTGATGGCTGTCCGGAGTCAGCAGCGCAAGGTGCACGGCCAGTCCGGCTTCGAAGGCGCTGGCCTGGACTTCGAGACGGCGGCGGATCTGTTCGGTGGAGAAATAATCGGTGGTGCGAATCGGTGACCACGGGGCGAGATGGCGCTGGTTGCGTTGATAGAAATCGCTTTCCAGAGGCGCTTGGTCCGGGTCGAGCACCGCGAGCGTCAGGCGTTGGCAGGGCAGGGTCAACAGCGGCATCGGGGGCTCCGGGGGGGGCGGGGTTGATCAACAGAATTGCGCGGTGGGCGGGAAAATACAAACGCGTGGCCAAATCCCGGGCAAAAAAAAGCCCGCAGGAGCGCGGGCGAACCGTAGTTTCTTGAATGAGCGAGCGGACTTTACAGCTTTGGCGGAAGCGGGGCAGTGAAGAAAAATTCATCTCCCTGCGCCTTGGCTCAAGACGCCAGGTCCCCTGATTTCGGCTCTTTCAAGAAGCTCAGTGGCAGAGAGCCGGCTTCGGCTCGGTCGTCTGCTGCAGTGGGTCAAGCTTGCTCAGGGCGCTGCTGACCAGCATCTCCGCCAACCCCGCCAACTGATGCATCGCGACGATCCGCGCCCGTTGCACCTCGTCCGGTCGGTGGACGAGATCATGCGCCATCATATTGAGCGCCGCGAGATTCTGGCTGGCGTGGGTCAACAGAGTGATCAGGTCGACGTCGGGACGCACGCTGAGGATCTGATCGACCGGAAGAAGCCGGGAGTTGCGCCTGCGGGCTACGGTAATGGGGCGTTCGGAAGCCGAGACCGTCCTGGACTCGGTAACCGGGGAATGTTCGGATGGATCGGGGGTGTCTTTTTTCATGACCGGACTCCATGTGAGGGGTGATCCTTGCGCTTCGGCGGGGTAGTGCCGTTCACCTGTTTGTTGCGAGGAGTGGAGGGTAACCGGGTGGGGAAGGGGGGGCTAGTTCATGGAAGTCGACGCGGGTTGAGGGAAATTTCCTAGGATGCTGGCGGAGAAAGTTGAAGCTCGCTCTCCCGATAAAAATCCCCAGATGCGACAAGGCCCGCACTTGGCGGGCCTTGTCGTTGAGAGTTGGTGGGCCGGGGTAATTTGAAACAGGTCGGTATCTATTCGTTTTGGCTGGTAAACAAATGTTTGGTCAACCTGCTTGGAATACCAGTTGGAGCGCTGCTTGGTCTGGATTCCGATGGACGGTGCTTTTTGAGAACCGCCCCCAAAAATGAATCGGGGCTTAATCTTTCAAGCAAATGGTCGCACCGTTGATCGTTGCCCCTGCGCTTGCCGGTACAGGGGCTCCTAGCAAACGATACCGTCAATGATTGCAGTGTTGGCTAAGCCGACTCTCGAAGTATTGCGCAGTCTCTTTGTCGGTGCAGTACAGATAGCAACCCTTCATCCCGCGTGTCATCAGGGTTCGGTATGTATTCTTGATGATCAGGTCTGTTTCATTTTTCGCGAGGGTAGGTTGCTCTTTCATCATTTTTTTCCAGCCGCGAATCGATTTATCGTGCTTGTCGCGCTCATTCGGGGATGTCACTACCTTACCGTCACGTATGACTAGGTCCGGCCCGATGATCACCCCGATGTAGTCGACTTCCAAACCTTGGCAGGTATGAATGCAGCCAACCTGCTCGATGGAGTTCTCAGCGATGATCCATAGGCTGCCATCCTGATCCAGGTTCCATTGGCGTTTGTAGTCACCAATGACGATATCAGCAGCGGTAGGGTCTTTCTTGCTCAACCAAGGCCAACAATAGCCCGCGACCACCCGAGCTTTATTTCCGTGGTTTTTTTCGTTGATTGCTTCATGCATCGCCTGAGGTGAGTCGAACACCTTAAATTCGTACTCTTGAGTCTCAAGCGTCGGATTTGCCGTCGAGCGGATGCCTAGGGTGTCATCCAGCCATGCCAGGTAACCGTCAGAGCCACTGCAGCGAAACTGCGAAGACAGGACGTGTTCTTCAACCACGGCACCCTTTGCTTTTGCAAAGGCGCGTATCGCCTGCTTGCTGCCGATATCGCTCAAAGTTACACGCTGGTCTTCATCAATGAAGAAAATTGAGCATTTCGCTGAGTCAATCAGCTCTTTGATCTGGTTCTCCCCAAGGTTTCCGTAAAGCCCGCTTTTCTCATTCAGCCGGTGAGCTTCGTCCACGATAAGCGCATCGAATGTGTTGGGCTCAGTGTCGATGAACGCCCCAGAGCCTGAAAAGAAGTTCGAGAAGTGGCTGCGTTTGATGGTGCCAACCAGTTTGCTCTCGTAGACCTTGCGCGGGGCTGCGTTTTTGGAGACGTATTTGCTCATCAACTTCAATTCGGTGAGCTTCACGAGCAGATTGATAGCCAGGACGGTTTTCCCGGTTCCCGGTCCACCTTCAATTATTATCACCTTGGGGGCTTGGTCCGCCGCCTCGATTGCCGCCGCCAGCGCCGACTCAAAAATTGCTTTCTGATCGTCAATCAATACGAATTCTGGTTTGCCTTTCATCAACCCACCGAGGGCTTCGGCTAGCGCCTTGGACGGGCGAATTTTTCCATCGGACAGCTCGTAAAGAATCTCTTTGTTGTCGCCATGACTTATATGCTTTTTCAGAAAGCTTCTGAGTTTGCTGAGTTCTTCCGGGCCTTTCAGAAATAGCGGAGCTTTGCTGATGTGGGGCTCATAGTGAGCTGAATCTATGATGCCGTCGCTGACGTAGTTATGGAGGTAGGCACACGGGCGGATTTCGATGCTTTTGTCATACACCGCCTCGTTGAAGCCTTCCAGCAGCGCTGCATATGACCATACTTGATAGGACGGGTGAATGGTCTCAATGAGGCCCCCACCCAAGGCCGTTTTGACGATGGCATCCTTGGTTGTGGCGTTGGCCTTACTCCATTGCTTCAACTCGATCAGTATGGCTTTTTTTGCCTGGTTTTCGTCGCGACCAGTGAGCAGAAAGTCGATCCGTTTCGACGACTGTGGAATGTGCAACTCGATGGCCAAACCTGCGTCGTTCGGCAAGCCTTCATCTCTTAGGACCTTGGCCATGTACGTGAGGGATCCTTGCCACGACCTGATTTCCGAACTGCCAACGTTCTTGCCGGTAGCTTCCTTGTAGTGCCTGAGGATCACCTCCTCGATGTCATCGTTATCGTTGTCTTTTAGAAATTGCTGTTTGGTCGCAGCGTAAACGATCACGGGCTGTCCTTAGATTCGAGTTGTTCAGAGTCGGTCGTACTTTTTACTGTTACTTTTGGCTTTATCCACGGGGTACTTCTGGCCGTTCAAGGCGAGTTTCCGTGTCACCGCGTCGTTAAGGTCGATGCCGAGCACGCTGCTCAGACGAACTAGGTACATCAGTACGTCCGCCAATTCGTCTTTTACTGCTAGGCCGATTTCGGGATCTTTAGCTACGGAGAGCGAATCGGCATCGCTCATCCATTGGAAAATCTCGCACAGCTCTCCTACCTCGCCAGTGAGTGCCAAGATGAGATTTTTCGGGGAGTGGAACTGCTGCCAGTCGCGATCATCTGCGAATTGCTGAAGGGAGGCGGCAAGCTTCACTACGTCAACCAGTGGCGCGGATGAGCTGTCTGAGTCACTCACGGGGCTATCTCTTGGGGATCGGTAGGGGGTAAAAGCGTGTAGGAAGTCTGGCCTGGGATTGTAAGGGTTTTCTCTGTCTGCGCAGATCTTTTGTTTTTCTCTCACACCTGTCTTCAGACAGAATTGCTTGCCAGCGTTCGCTATATCTTTTGAGGGGTGCTGGGAGTAGGAGGACGTAGCTCTTTTTTCGAGGCGACCTTCACGTCCTTTACTTGTCCTAACCCTGCTCGGTTGTTTTCACATCGAAGAACAGCGCTTTTCAGTGGCAGTTGCCGCTGTCTATTTGCCGCCAGTTTGCTGGCCGTATGAGGAGAGCAGTCGCCGGAAGTTGGTGACCATTTCAGCAAGCACAAAGGTGATCGCGGGCGGTAAGTCAGCACCGGCGCACTCCTTACAGAGGCGCTTTACGAGGGAGAGAGGCCCATGTCCATCTGACTATGTGGACGCTAGATGAACTGGTTCGCACATTGATTGCGCATTACCCGGCTACCGATTCGGAGAGCCGTTGAGTATTTTTATGTGCCTGTGTAAAAAGCCTCTTCGGCCGAAAAAAACAGGTGCTGATTTGAGAATCCCAAAATCAGCACCAAATCGCAGGCACAAAAAAAGACGTCCAAGGACGTCTTTTTTGTCTATTTGGTGGAGCCGGGGGGGATGGTCAATCACATCATATACCCCTGCACAAGCCTCTAAATACGTACGCTTGATGTCCAGCACCAGCACTTAGGTGTCACACCCTGATGGGGTTAGTTGATGATTCACCAAACCTTACACAGCGATCCTTTCAGTAGCAGGAGGAGGAGAGTGTAAGGATTTGAACCTGCTCCTAAGAGGCCTCTTGATCAGGGATCTTGAAAATCACGAGCAAGCATCGTTGACGCCATAGATGGCTCAATTGCCTGATCGCCCGAAAATTGGCGAGCCGCCGCATAACCTTCCCTGCGAAACCGCGCTAGCATTTCGTCATAGTTGGTAAGCGTCTGGGTATCGAATCTCAGCCTTAAGGCAGTTCCTTGATAGGAGGTCGTACGGTCATGTTTGCCTTCGGCGTCAAGTAGTATGCCTGCACCATTACTCGCGATAAAAAAGCTCCCTCCTGCGCGGCAAATACGACTCGTCATGTACAGACCGAAGCCGGAGTTCTGCCACGCATCATTGGAGCGTCTCCGCACTCCCCGATACATTTTCCCAGAAATTCCTGGTAACAATGCCAAATGTAGGGCGTCGCGGTCGCAAGCGATGTTTAGGTCTGGATTGTTTCTCAAGCCGTAACGGACACCGTGCCCTACATCGAGAATTGCCACCTCAACCATGCTCCGGCTTGGCCAGTACTGACCACAGTACTCGATGAACTCCGATCCGGAGTGCTCGACTACATTGCGCATAATTTCTCGGATGGAAAACGTAAGGGTATCCACCAAGTTACCCTCGGACTGCCTGATCAGCAGCTGAGCTATCTGCGAAGCTTTTTCCTCAAGTACATCCCCAGGATTCAGCGCTCGCTCGATAGCTTCTTGCTCAATATCAGCAACGTTGAGCAGCGTTAGGGGAATGTACGTGCTACTTCCGCTAGCTTGCCCAGGTGCATTTCCGTGGTTGAGGCCAAAGGCTTGGAAAAAGCCCATATGGGATGGGTATGTGTGGTTTCTGTAGTTGAGCGCAGTAAAATGGGCTGCTTCTTTGCTCTGGCGAAAGCGCTTCAGCTCATTCGCCACATAGGCCATTGTGAAAGGCTCCACCATTCCCATTCTGTAGAAATCGAATTCGTACCTCGTGTCTGGGGGCGTTTCCCAAAGCCGGTTACAGAAATTGATCGCCTCGGTGAGCGATAGGTTTTGTGGCATTACGATCCTAGCCAAGAAACTGCCTCCCTATTATTTATTTCGCCGTCTAATTGTAGCGGCGTAATCATGGTACGCCCGCTCTAGGAAAACATAGCCATCACAGGCGCCTGCGTACAGGGGGCATTTCACCCGCTACGCCATCCATCAATCAAAGTTTCGTCAAAGCAATACTTCTGGTGCTACGGCCAATGCTCGCGCTATCCGCCCAATGTTGTGAATTGGAAAAGGGGACTGGTTTATTATGAAGGAAATAAATCAGTTCCCTTTTTGCGTCTTTTTGCTGAATTACTCAGACTTGGAGTATTTCCCCAAATCGTGCCGGTCGCCGTGGTTGTGGCTGTAGGTCTCGCCGAGACCAGATATCCTTGTGAATGATGGGTTGGTAAGCTTTGAGCTGATGTTGAAGTAGGGATAATCACCATGAATATCCGGGTGCATTTGGGCGGCAACGTCAACATCGTGGGTTGAGACATAGCGCCCGGCCCATCGCTCGATGAGATGCTTAAGTTGGTGCGGTTTTTTTGTGCAACCCTTCGTCTTTACCTGGGCGTCCAGCCATTCAAAAGCAAAACGAATACAGTCGTTGTGCTCGTGGAGCGGCTTCTCAGTCGTAGAATAGCGAGTGGTTTTCTTAGCTGCGTTAATCTGCTCGTCAGTAAGCATTCGTCACATCTCCGTATTTTTGCCCAGTAGCCAGACATCCTGCTTTTGCCAAGGATAGCCTCAAAAAAAATCAGCTGGTTTTTTGTGCTTGGCGTGCAGTGATTTCGCGAGATCTTCTTTGTCCGGTGCTGCTCGGCGCGTCAGTTGCCAACTCACTTCAACCTCTGAAAACGCAGAAGCCTGCCGACAGTTGGCAGACCACTCTTCAATGACGTCGTCAGGGTCTCCTTTGAAGTTAACTAACTCCACCCAGCCTTTGTCAGTTAGGACGTAGTCAATACTGTAACGGTCAATTGACATTTTTATTCCTCAATCAAAGCGTTCCGAACCAATGGTTGATTGATAGCACTGTGGTTGGTGAGTCCTGCCTTATCGCTTTCTCTTACGGGAGATCTGGAAGATTGCGGGCTTTCCGTTATGGGGGGCAGTGACAGAAATCAGGTATTTTTTTATTGCCTCCATTCCAGCCTCAGAGAGTACGTTGTAGCCCGCGCGCACCTTTTTGATGTCGCCATTTGCGATCAAAGCATCAAGATCCGGGTACGGAGGGAAATTATCAATGGTGTCTTTTATCTGCTTGTACAGCTCGGGATCGATCTGCATTTTTTGGAATCCTTTCTGTGACGTAAACCTGTCTAAAACTAGCTCACTCCATCCCGGCTTTACTAGGGGTATATCCACTCAAATGACCGAAGAATTTTAGATAGAAAACACCGAAAGCCACGCAGCACGTGGCCTACGCAGTGTTCCAGCCCAAACTCCTGCTGTTTTTGGGTGGCGAAAACGGATCAGTCAATCGAGAGCTCATCTTTTACTGGCGGCGATCTTTCTTTACAGCAGATGATCCCAAGAATTCGTCCACCAATTTATAATGGACCTGCCCCATCACAACGGACGCCAAGAAGCTGGCTATTTAGCCGCCTGCCTTAAGACCCTGGCGTATTTGTTCGGAGAACGGTACCCCAAGGCAGAGTGCAGTCGGCTGCTGTTATAAAACCCATGGATGTAGTTAGCGATTGATAGTTGAGCCAGCCTCTTGCTGGGATAGACGCCATACGCCTCCTCCCTTTTCAGAGTAGCGAAAAAGCTCTCAGCCACTGCGTTATCCCAACAATTTCCCTTTCGACTCATGCTTTGCGTGAAGTCTTTCTTGGCCAAGGCCAGTCGGAATTTGCTACTCGCATACTGACGCCCTTGGTCGGAATGAAAAACCACACCACTAGAGCCGGAACAGGCGCTCCAGGCATTCAGGAAGGCATTCTCGACCAAATCGTCGGGCATCCGATCCGACAGGCTATAGCCCAATATTTGGCGCGTCTGGATGCTCAAAACCACTGCGAGATACAACCAACCTTCTTTGGTTGAGATATAGGTGATATCACTGACCCAAGTCGGTGTGGGGTTATCGATGGAAAACTGACGAGCGAGCAAATTTCTCGCAACAGGCAAGTAGTGGTGACTGTCGGTGGTACGGGGCTTGAAACCGCCTTTGGATCTACCGCGTATGCGTTCTTCGTGCATCAGCCGGCTCACTCGCTTGTGGCCCACTGTATGCGCTTTTCGCCGTAAGGCCTCGACCAGCCGTGGTCGGCCATATGTATTTCGGCTGGCCATATAAACCTTACGCAAATCAACGCGAATCTGCGCATCCCGATCTGGACGCTCCTCGCGATGCTGGTAGTCGTAAAAACCTGAAATCGAAACATCCATCACCCGACACAGCATGCGCACCAGGAAGTGAGCCCGTTCAGCAGCGACGAAGGCGTATCTCACCTGGACTCTCTGGCAAAGAATACCGCCGCCTTTTTTAGGATTTCGCGCTCCATCTTGAGTTCGGCCACCTCCGCTCGCAAACGCGCAAGCTCGCTGTCTTCTTTGGTGATGGCTTTGCGTTCTGGAGAACTCAACGGTAATCCCTTGCGCGCAGCATCAACCCAGTTATCGAGCGTTTTCACGGACATCTCGAGCTGACGTGCGGCTTCGGTTCTACCAACGCTTTCCGCGAGTGCGATAGCTTGAGCCTTGAACTCATCGGTGTAGTTACGGCGAGTGCTTGGGTACATGGCAACCTCCAAGATAGCGATTTAAGTATCGCTTCTTGGCGTCCGTTGTCACGGGACAGGTCCAATAAAAACCTCCGAAGTAGGAGGCTTATAAGGAAAAAGGGGACAAAGGAAAAAGGGGACAGATTTATTTTGAAGGAAATCAACCTGTCCCCTTTTTCATTTGTCTTCGAGTGTCTTTCTCATGACGAGGCTCCATGATTTCAGGCTCTCGGCGAATTCCTTTGGTAAACCATCTGCCGGGTTGCAGCGGAGCGCGAAGACCAGCGCTCGGAAGCATCTTGAACCAATTCATGTAAGTCGACGCGTGCTGCGGGAAATTTTCTAGGACACTTGCAGGCATGAGAGACGTTCGTCCGACATCAGCGTGTGCTTAAAGTGATGTTCCCACAACCGCACCCCCAGCCCGCCCGAGCGATCCAGCGACGAACCCACCGTCAGATCCGTGAGCAACGTCGGCTGCAAGCCAGCATCCAACAGCGCAAACCCGGCATCAAGGCAGCAGGTTTCGGTTTGCAGGCCGCAGACCAGAACGCGATCCAGATTCAGGCTTTTCAGGTATTCGATTGTGTCCGGGGAGGGCGCGTAGCCGTATTTGATGAAGATGCGGTCTGCGGCGATCAGGCTGTCATCGTCCGGCGTGGGGTGCCAGCCGAGTTGTCGCTGGAAAGGCGTGCGGCTTTCGTCGTGACGTTCGATCGTGGCGACGCTGGGCAGCGTGCCGATGAGCGACCGGATGTCTTCGAGCAGCCATGGCGGCGGGAAAAAGCAGGGTTGTACGTCGATGATCAGCGGGGCTTGGCGCATGGGCTCTCCGGACATGAATCCCCAGATGCGACAAGGCCCGCACTGGGCGGGCCTTGTCGTTGAGAGTTGGTGGAGCCGGGGGGATTTGAACCCCCGTCCGCCAGTACTCCGCTGTCGGTACTACATGCGTAGCCGTGTCTATTAAGTTAACCCTCAGCGACCCGACGGGCAGGGTGCTTTGGGCGAGTTGTGTAAGTTTTAGCCGCTTCGTCCACAACGTACTGCACGGCGATTCTGTTCTATATGACAATCATTTCGGGTTTACAGACATCCCCTGATGATTGCTGGACCCGAAGGTACCAGGAGTGCATGTCAGCTGCAATTAAGCAGCGAGAGCAGCACCGTATTGGTCGTCATTGGCAACTATAAGTAGTTGCAACAGTGGATTTACGACTTCTGTTACCAAGTCGGCATGCACCTAGAGTTTCGCAACCGGCGTCGAATCCTAAACGGCCCCGAACTCATTGCCCGGTACATCTGTTCGAGCAACAAGCATGTGCAGTGTACGCCAAACGGCCCGCAAGGCCAACCCGAAGGTTGGCCGGGCCTGGATCAATTGTTGGTGCCGGTGGATTTACGCAGTTCCAGAATGGTTTGCGAGGTTTCCGCAACACAGTCATCGATCTTGCCCTGGGCCTTGAGCGCCTGAGCCTTTTGCACGCTGGTTTCAGCACGCTGACTCAGCTCCGGCGAAGATGACAGCTGCCCCTTGGCATTGTTGATGGTCTGGATATTGGCGTCGCACAGGTCGGCAGGCTTGTCTGCAGCAAAGGACGTGGAAGCCATCATCGAGGCAGTAACGAACAGACCTAACAGTACAGAACGTTTCATATGAGTCTCCTTGAACTGAGGGATCCCGACTTCGCTGGCCGTCAGGACGGGCAACCGAATGGAGGAAAAGCCCCGATTGTTCGGGGCCTGTTCTGTGGACTGCGGTCGTTCGCAGGGGTTCTATTTTTCTTCAGCTGGCGGTTTCACGGGGTTTGGCCCGGGTCACTCGATCCACCAGATAGACCAAGCCGTGGTAGTCGATGCCGCCATGTTGTGTCAGACCGATCTCACAGGTCCGGCTGGTGGAGATCCCTTCGCTGCAATGCTGCACCGCATCCTTGAGGGTTCGCAGCGAATGGCCGTTGAGTTCCGGTGTAGTGAATCCCTTGTCCCCGGCAAACCCACAGCAATGAATGCCTTCCGGGATCACCACGTTATTGCTGCACATGCGTGCGAGGTCGATCAGCGCCTGGCTTTCCCCCAGATGCTGAGTGCTGCAGGTCACGTGAACGGCAATCGGTGCTTCCTGCGGGGTGAATTCGAGACGATCCATCAGATGCGTACGAATGAATCGCACAGGGTCATACAGATCCAGGCGAACATTTCCCACATCCTGCACCAGTCGCAAGGTGCAGGGACTGGTGTCGCAATAGATCGGATCGAGCCCGCCACGGCTGGCGTGCAGCAAGGCACCGATCAGCTCCTGACGCTTGTGCTCGGCCTGTTCTGCATAGCCTTTGGACGCGAACGGCTGGCCGCAGCAGAGGTTGTCCAGATTGTCCGGGAAGACCACCTGATAACCGGCCTTTTCCAGCAGACCCCGGGTTTTGTCGTACAGCGACATTTGCTCCTTGTCGCCCGCCGCCGGTCCCATTACCCGCGACACGCAAGCCGCCAGATACACCACACGCGGGCGTTCGTCCGAGACTGTCGGACTGAGACGAATGGCCTTTTCCGGCTGCGGCATTGCGTTGGTCCACTGCGGCACCTGACCCTTGGACAGGCGCGTCAGCGTCGCCGAAAGCTTCGCCAGACGCGGCGCTCCCAGCAGCATTCGCGCACCGTTGGCCACGTGCAGGGTGAATCGTGCGCCTTGCAGGGTGGTGGCGAAATTTCCTTCGATCCAGTTGGCAGCTTTCGTATGCGTGGCGTGACGGCTGCGAAGTTTTTTCACCAGCTCGCCGGTATTGATGCCTACAGGGCAACGTTGCGCACACAAACCGGTCGCGGCGCAGGTGTCGATGCCTTGGTACTCGTAGGCTTTTTCCAGTTCGGTGGTGTCGATCCCGGCGCGTTTTCGCGCCTGAATATCGCGCCAGATCACGATGCGCTGGCGTGGGCTCAGGGTCAGGCCTTTCGATGGGCAAACCGGCTCACAGAAACCGCATTCGATGCACTTATCCACAATCTCGTCGGCCGCCGGCAGCGGCTTCAGGTGCTTGAGGTGGATCTGCGGATCTTCGCTGAGCACCACGTCCGGATTGAGAATGCCTTGAGGATCGAGCAAGCGCTTGAGCTGCCACATCAATTGATAAGCGTCGCTGCCCCATTCCAGTTCGACAAACGGCGCCATGTTGCGCCCGGTGCCGTGTTCGGCCTTAAGCGAACCGCCGAACTCCACGGCCACCAGTTGCGCCACGTCGTCCATGAACGCCTGATAGCGTGCGACTTCTTCCGGGCTGTTGAAGCCTTGTGTGAAGACGAAGTGCAGATTGCCTTCCAGCGCGTGTCCGAAAAGGATCGCTTCGTCGTAGTAATGTTTGTCGAACAGCTCGATCAGACGGTTCACACCGATCGCCAGTTGTTCCACTGGGAACGTGACGTCTTCGATGATCACCGTGGTGCCGGTCTTGCGCACGGCGCCGACGGCGGGGAAGGTGTCCTTGCGAATCGCCCAGAGGCGGGCGTTTTCGACCGGGTCTTCGGTGAAGTCGACCTGTTTTTCCACCGGGAAACCGTTGAGCGACGCCATGATCTGCGCCAGTTGTTCCTGCAGCAACGTGGAAGAGGCGGCGCGGGATTCGATCAGCAGTGCGCAGGCATTGTTCGACAGGTGCTGTACGAAACCCGGCATGCCGGGTTTGTCCTGCACCGAGCGCAGACTGCGGCGGTCGAGCAGTTCCACGGCGGAAACGGGCTGACTTTTCAGCACAGTGACGGCGTTGCAGCAGGTTTCCACGTCGGGGAAAACGATCAGCGCCGACGCCTTGTTCGGGTGGTCGATCACCGTGTCGTAGGTCACCGCACTGATGAAACCTAGCGTGCCTTCGGAGCCTACCAACAGGTGACTCAAGATATCCACAGGCTCATCGAAATCCACCAGGGCGTTGAGCGACAGGCCGGTGGTATTTTTCAGACGGTATTTGTGGCGGATTCGTGCGGCCAGTTCGGCATTGGCGCGGGTCTCGCGGCCCAATGTTGCCAGGCGCTCCAACAACTCACCGTGGCTTGCGCGAAACGCCGCGACGCTGGCAGCGTCTTCGGTATCCAGGCGCGTGCCGTCGGCCAGCACGAGACGAATCCCGGCCAGCGTGTGATAGGTGTTTTGCGCGGTGCCGCAACACATGCCGCTGGCGTTGTTGGCGACGATGCCACCAATCTTGCAGGCGTTGATCGAGGCCGGATCCGGACCGATCTTGCGCCCGAATGGCGCGAGCCACGCGTTGGCCTGGGCGCCGATCACGCCCGGTTGCAGACGGATCTGCGCACCCTGGCCGCGGATCTCCCGGGCGTTCCAGTTATCCCCAAGCACGATCAGCACCGAGTCGCTGATCGCCTGGCCCGACAGGCTGGTGCCGGCGGCACGAAAGGTCACCGGGACCTGATCGCGCTGAGCCAGTTTCAGCAGCGCCACCACTTCATCTTCGGATTCGACGCGGATCACCAGTTGCGGAATCAACCGGTAGAAACTGGCGTCGGTGCCGAAGGCCAAAGTCGACAGCGGATCGTCGAAGCGGCGCTCGGCCGGAATCAGTTGCTGCGCATCGCGCAGGAAAGTCGCCGGTAAGGTCATTGGTCCTCCAGAATCAATACCACCAGGTCTTTCGGGCCATGGGCGCCGTAGGCCAGCACTTGTTCGATGTCGGCGGTTTTCGACGGACCGGACACCAGCAATGCATTGGTCGGCATGCCTTGCGCCCATTCGAACTCCTGCTGTACCTGATAGAAGTTGTCGCGGATCTGGCTGGCCTTGAGCAGGGCGAAATGCACCGGCGGAACCAGGCTCATCAGCCGTGGTTCTTCGCGGGTCGGCCAGAGAATCAGGCTGCCGGTGGCGGCGATGGCGCCGAGGGTGCCGGTGAGGCTGGCCGGAGTGTCGTTGAACAGCTCGGCTTTCCACTCTTCCATCGGTCGGTCGTAGGATTTCAGCGCCGGTAGATCAGGATTGTTCGCCCAGTGCTGTGTGATGCGCTGCCCGTGGGGCGTCGTCGGTGCTATCAACAGGCTCGGGAGCTGGCGGTCGCGCAGCAATTGCGCCAGCAGCGCGGGCCACGCATCAGCGGACGTCAGATGGATTTCGGTATGCACCGCTTCCATCAGTTTGCGCAGTTGCGGGATGCGCTGTTCGGCGCTGTAGGTGTAAGGCTGGGTCACCAGATCGACATCGAAGTTGTCGGCAATCGGTGTGGTGCCGGTCAGACTTTTGCGCAACTTGCCGAGGATGTTTTGCTTGGCGCTCATCAACGGTCTCCTTGTTTGGCCAGATGTTCGCGAGCCATGTCATGCAGTGAGCGGGCGGCAGGTTTCGGCGCGCTGTGGTTCTGCGTCCACGGGCCGACGTTGTCTGGCGTCAGGGCGCGCAGGCGCGTGGCGAAAAACGCAAACAATCGATACAAAGTCGGCGAGCTGTTGAGCTTCGCCCAGGCATTCCAGATAAAGCGTTCCTTGCGCGAATACTTGCTGCCCTGGCCGCGCATCACTTGGTGCGGTGAGTCCGGAGCCTTGACGTTCTCTTCGCGCAGACGGCGCAGCAGCGCCGGGATCGGAATCTTCACCGGGCACACTTCACCACAGGCGCCGCACAGCGACGAGGCGCTCGGGTGATCCGGGACTTTCGCCAGGCCGACCATGTGCGGGGTGATGATTTTGCCGATCGGGCCAGGGTAAACCTCGCCGTAGGTGTGGCCGCCGACGCGGGTGTAGACCGGGCAATGGTTCATGCAGGCGCCGCAGCGGATGCAGTTCAAGGTCTGGCGCAGTTCGCTGTCGGCGAAAGCCTGGCTGCGACCGTTGTCGAGCAGCACCAGATGCACTTCCTGCGGGCCGTCGAGTTCATGCTCCTTGCGCGGGCCGGAGATCATGTTGACGTAAGTGGTGATCGGAATGCCCAGCGCCGAGCGGGTCAGCAGCGACAGCAGTGGCACTACGTCACGCAGGTTTTCCACGACTTTTTCGATGCCGGTGACGGCGATGTGCACCGGCGGCACGGTGGTGGTCATGCGGCCGTTGCCTTCGTTTTCCACCAGCAGCAGGGTGCCGGTTTCGGCCACGGCGAAGTTGACACCGGAAACGCCGATGTCCGCTTCGAAGAATTTCTGCCGCAGGACCCTGCGACCGATCTGAATGAGTTGGTCAACGTCCTTGGTGTATTCCACGCCGAGTTTGTCGTGGAACAAGGACGCGACCTGACCGGCATTCTTGTGGATTGCCGGCATGATTATGTGTGAAGGCTTCTCGTGGTCGAGCTGGACGATGTACTCCCCCATGTCGGACTCAAGACATTCAATGTCCCGAGCCTCGAGGAAATGGTTCATCTCCATCTCTTCGCTGACCATCGATTTGCCCTTGATCACTTGCCGCGCCTCGTGAGCGCGGATGATCGAAAGGACGATGCCATTGGCCTCGTCCACCGTTTCCGCCCAGTGCACTGTCACACCGTTGCGGGTCAGGTTCTGTTCCAGTTGCTCGAGCAGGTCGGGCAACTTGGAGAGCGCGCGGGCACGGATTGCATTGCCCAGCTCGCGCAGGTGTTCTCTTTCGTGGGCATCGCTGAAAGCCGCTGCCCGCTTGGTCATCAGTGAATCCATCGCAGTGCGGAAGTTGTTCCGCAACTGCGAATCGCCCAGGGCGTTGTGTGCCCGGGTGCGGAAATCTTCTTCTACGGCAACCGTAGGAATAATCGTGGAAGTGCTCATCGGGCACCTCCGGTTCGTTGCCAGAGGAAACTCGCCAGGTGTTGCCCGCGCAGCGCTTCCTTCTGTTTTTCCAGCGAGCCGTTGATGTTCATCAGGCAGCCGCAGTCGGCACTGAGTACCTGATGCGCGCCGGATTCCTTCAACGCCCGGGTCTTGTCAGCCACCATCGCGCCGGAAATGTCTGGCATACGGACGCTGAATGTCCCACCGAAGCCACAGCATTCGCTTTCGTGATCGTGATTGACTCGTTCCACGTTGCTCAACTGCGCCAACAACTCGCGGCCGTGCAGGTGGGTGTTCATTTCCCGTCGCGCCGAACACGAAGTGTGCAGCGCCACTTTGACCGGCTCGCCGCTGTCCTTGAGCTGCACCTTGCAGACGAACAGCAGGAACTCGGCCAGTTCATAGGTGCGGGCTGCGAGGGCCTGAACCTGTTTCAACGTTTGCGGCTCGTCCTTGAACAAGTCGGCGTAATGTTCACGGATCATTCCTGCGCAGGAGCCCGACGGCACCACCACCGGATAATCCCCGGCAAACAGCGCCAGTTGCGAGCGCGCCACTGTCCGCGCCTGCTCGGTGTAACCCGAGGTGTAGGCCGGTTGTCCGCAGCAGCTCTGCCCTTGCGGGTAATCGACCCGGATGCCTTCGCGTTCCAGCAAGTGGATCGCGTCCATCCCGGCTTCCGGATAAAACAGGTCAACCACGCAGGTACCGAACAGGTAGACCCGCGACGGTTTCTCGCTCGGGTATTGCCGGGGTTCGGGCAGGGGCGGTGCAACGCGAGTGGCGTTGGGCACAGCGTTGTAAAAAAGCTCGCTCATCAGGCGTGTCTCCGGGTGGGCCCGGTTATCCGTCTGTCGAGGCTGCCGAATATAGAGCGCCTTGCTTTCAGCAGCCTTACAGACCGGGTCGTGAATTGCTGACGCCGGAATCACGAACCGGCGTCGGTTATTTCCATGCTTCTTGCAGGTATCAGTGAACCAGCATGCCGGTGAACCAGTAGGCCTGGGCCAGGGTGATCAGGCCGACAATCGTGGCAAAGAATAGGCTGTGCTTGAGGGTGAAGCGGAACAGATCCGATTCCTTGCCCACCAGCCCGGTTGCTGCGCAGGCCACGGCGATCGACTGCGGCGAAATCATCTTGCCGGTTACGCCGCCGCTGGTATTGGCCGCCACCAGCAGGGTGTCGTTGACCCCGATCTGGTGCGCGGTGGTCGCTTGCAGCGAACTGAACAGCGCGTTGGACGAGGTATCGGAACCGGTGAGGAACACGCCCAGCCAGCCAAGGAACGGCGAGAAGAACGGGAACGCCGCGCCGGTCGCGGCCAGCACCAAAGCCATGGTCGAAGACATGCCGGAATAGTTGGTCACGAAGGCGAACGCCAGCACCATGCCGATCGACAGAATGGGCCAGCGCAGTTCGTAGAAGGTCTCTTTGAGAGTGGTCAGACCAATTTTGAAATTGATCTTCAGGATGATCATCGAGATCAGCGCGGAGAAGAAAATCGCCGTGCCGGTGGCGGAGATCGGGTCGAGTTTGAACACGGCCGGAATGGCGGTCGGCGTCGCGACGATCGGTGCAGTCTTGATCACCAACTGATCCAGGTGCGGGATCGCGAAGTTGAACACCCAGGCGTACATCGAACCGCCAGCGGCGAACATCGCCTTGAACGGTTTGAGGGTCCATATCGTCACCAGCACGGTGAGGATCAGGAACGGCGACCAGGCCTTGAAGATTTCCCCAAGGCTGTAGGGGGATTCGATGGTGGTGCGTTTCTGGCCGAAACCGCCGGCGCTGGCGGTGATCGCCACGTTCGAGGTCGCACCAGCGATCTGTGCACCTGCGGTGCGTCTTGGTTGCCAGACTTTCAGGAACAGGGTCAGCGCGATCAGGCTGGCCAGGGCCGAGGTGATGTCCGGCAATTCCGGTCCGATGAAGTTCGACGTGAAGTATTGGGTCACGGCGAAGCTCAGGCCGGCAACCAGCGCGGCTGGCCAGGTTTCACGCACCCCGCGCAGGCCGTCCATCATGAATACCAGCCAGAACGGCACGAACAGCGACAGCAGCGGCAGTTGGCGGCCGGTCATGGCGCCGATCTTGAACGCGTCGATACCGGTGACCTGCCCGGCGACGATGATCGGAATCCCCAAGGCACCGAACGCGACCGGCGCGGTATTGGCAATCAGGCACAAGCCTGCGGCATACAGCGGATTGAAGCCCAGTCCTACGAGCAGCGCGGCGGTAATCGCCACTGGCGCGCCGAAACCGGCTGCACCTTCGAGGAAGGCACCGAAGCAGAAGCCGATCAGCAGCACCTGCAAACGCTGGTCATCGGTGATCGACAGCACCGAACTGCGGATGACTTCGAACTGACCGCTCTTGACCGTCAGTTTGTACAGGAACACCGCCGCGACAATGATCCAGGCAATCGGCCACAGACCATAGGCGAAACCATAGCCAGCGGCGGCGAACGCCATGTCGACCGGCATCTGGAACGCAAAGATTGCCACAAGGATCGCCAGGGCCAGCGTGATGCTGCCGGCGACATGACCTTTGAGGCGGAACACCGCCAAGGCGAGAAAGAAAAAAACGATGGGGATGACGGCCGCGAGTGCGGACACGCCGAGACTGCCGAGCGGGCTGTAGAGCTGTTGCCAGGTTTGCATATGGGGTGGCCCCTAATTGTTGTTGGTCAGGCACTGTCAGCGTTCTTGGTTAATTGGTAATACCAATTTACAATCGCTGTTGGCTAGGGTAAAAGCCTTGATGTCGGTGTGTCAATTTGTCGCCCTGAAACTTTTGTCGAATGACCGGTGCAGAACCGATCTGATCCGGTCCGGGGCGTTTTATCTGGCAGGTGTCGGCAAGGCGCCGATAGGCCAGAATAGAGAGCCCGGCGAGTGGTCGGGATCGTGGAGAATTGAGTGATGGGGTTTGATCAGATACGTCAGCGCCGTTTGTCTGACGATATTGTCGAGCGGCTCGAGGGGATGATCCTCGAGGGCACGCTGAAGTCTGGCGAGCGCCTGCCGGCCGAGCGCACATTGGCGGAGCAGTTCGGCGTGTCCCGGCCTTCGTTGCGCGAGGCAATCCAGAAACTGGCGGCCAAGGGGTTGTTGGTCAGCAAGCAGGGCGGCGGCAATTACGTGGTGGAAAGCCTGGGCTCGACCTTCAGCGATCCCTTGTTGCAACTGCTGGAAAGTAATCCCGAGGCTCAGCGCGATCTGCTGGAGTTTCGCCACACGCTGGAGGCATCGTGCGCCTATTACGCGGCATTGCGCGCCACTGATGTGGATCGCGAGCGGCTGACCGCAGCGTTCGAAGAACTACAGGATTGCTACTCGCGCCATGACGAAGTGAGTCGGGCCGAGGAGGGCGCGGCGGACGCGAAATTTCACCTGGCTATCGCCGAGGCCAGTCACAACGCCGTGCTGCTGCACACCATTCGCGGGCTGTTCGATCTGCTCAAGCGCAACGTGGTGACCAACATCGGTGGCATGTACAAGCAGCGCACGGAAACCCGCGACATGCTGATCACGCAGCATCGGGAATTGTATCTGGCGATTATCGAGGGGCGTGCGGAGCAGGCGCGAGAGGTTTCCAGTCGACACATTCTGTATGTACAGGAAGTGCTGGAAGAAGTGCGACAGGAAGTACAGCGCGTGGCTCGGGCCGAGCGGCGCAAAGGGATGTAAGCATGACCATTCCCGCGCCGGGCGCGGGAACGGTCATTCAGGCAGAGGAATCAGTCTTCCTTGCCCTTGTTGCGCACCGCACGCTGCAACTCGCGACCGGCGTCGCGTTCGCGTTCGGTATCACGCTTGTCGTATTCCTTCTTGCCTTTGCCCAGAGCGATTTCGCACTTGACCATGTGCTTGCTCCAGTACCAGGACAGGCACACGCAGGCATAACCCTTCTGCTGCACGGCGGCGGCCAGCTTGTCCAGCTCGCGGCGGTTGAGCAGCAGTTTGCGGGTGCGGACCGGGTCGGCGATGACGTGGGTGCTGGCAGTCATCAACGGCGTGATGTGACTGCCGAGCAGCCAGGCTTCGCCATCCTTGAGCAGGACGTAACTGTCGACCAGTTGCAGCTTGCTTGCCCGCAGACTTTTTACTTCCCAGCCGGCCAGGACCAGACCAGCCTCGAACTTGTGCTCGATGAAGTAATCGTGTCGCGCCTTTTTGTTTTGCGCGATGGTCCCTGTTGGGTGTTTCTTCTGTTTAGCCATAGGGGCGGCATTATATGGAGATAAACGGCTGTCGGCTACGGTGATGCTGCGTGCTTGAGCAGGTTGAGTGAATCCCGGACAATGCGGCCTCTTTTTCTAACGCTTGGGCGTGATAAACGATGTCGACAGACAAGGTTTCTGTCCACGGCAGTTGGGCTAGCCGCTGGGTTTTCATATTCGCCGCGACCGGTTCGGCCGTGGGATTGGGCAGCATCTGGAAATTCCCCTACATGGTCGGGGTCTACGGTGGCGGCGCCTTCGTGCTGATGTTTCTGGCGTGTATCGCGCTGATCGGCATCCCGGTAATGCTCGCTGAAACCCTGATCGGCCGGCGTGCCCGTCAGAGTCCGGCGAATGCCCTGAAGGTGCTGGCGCGGGAAGCCGGGCACTCGGGCAAATGGTCGTGGGGCGCGTTCGCCGGGATGATCACGGCGTTGCTGATCCTGTCTTTCTACAGCGTGGTCGGCGGCTGGTCGCTGGATTACATCATTGATATGGGGCGCGGGGATTTCCAGGGCGCGACGGCCGATCAGGTCGGGGCGTACTTCGGTAATGTCATCGCCGACCCATGGCGCATCACGCTGTGGCATACGGTTTTCATGTTGTTGTCGGCGGTGGTGATCGCCAAAGGCGTGGTTGCCGGGCTTGAACGCAGCCTGCGGATCATGATGCCGCTGCTGTTCGTGATGGTCCTCGTCCTGCTGGGTTACAGCATGACCACCGGGCACTTCATGGAAGGCGTGCATTTCATGTTCGACTTCCACCCGGAAAAAGTCCTCGACGGCTTGCTGCCGGCCATGGGGCACGCGTTCTTCTCGCTGAGCGTGGGCGTGGGCTCGATCATGATCTACGGCGCTTACATGACGAAGGAAGCCTCGCTGTCCGGCACCGTCGTGGGTGTGGCGCTGCTCGATACCTTTGTTTCGCTGGTGGCCGGGCTGGCATTGTTTCCGATTGTGTTCGCCGGTGGTTTGAACCCGAGCGAAGGCCCGGGGCTGATGTTCGTCAGCCTGCCATTTGCTTTCGGTAACGTGCTTTTCGGCCAGTTGATGGGCGTGGTGTTCTTCGTTCTGGTGGCCATTGCTGCCTGGAGCTCGGCGATTTCCCTGCTGGAGCCGATGGTCGCCTATCTGGTCGAGCGGACTAAAATCAGTCGTGCCTGGGTGACGTTCTGGCTGGCGTTCACCTGCTGGTTCGTCGGTCTGGGTACCGTGTTTTCTTTCAATATCTGGAAGGAAGCCAAATTTTTCGTGAACGATGGCGGAGTGTTCCATCTCTACCAATGGGGTGCAGCCGGTGGCCTGGACTTCTTTGGGGTGATCGACTTCTTCACCTCGCGGATCATGTTGCCGCTCGGCGGGCTGTGCTTCGTGCTGTTTGCCGGTTGGGTGATGGGGCGTGAAGCGGTGCGTGACGAATTGTCTATTCGCAGCCCGGCGCTGTTCGCCCTGTCTCTGTTCTTGATGCGCTATGTGGCGCCCATCGGCATTCTTGTAGTGTTTGCCGCCCAGCTCTGGAAGTGACGCTTACATGACGACACATATTCAACGATCGGCGCTGCTGCCTTACCCGGCGCAATTTCTCTACGACCTGGTCAATGACGTGGCGCGTTACCCGGAGTTTTTGCCGTGGTGCTCGTCTGCTGAGGTTCTGGAAAGCTCGCCTGAACATATGCGCGCCAGTGTCGGCGTGGCCAAGGGCGGCCTCAGCCAGCACTTCGTGACGCGCAATACGCTGGTGCCGGGGCAGTCGATCGAGATGAACCTTGAGGAAGGTCCGTTCAATCAGTTGCATGGGGTCTGGGTGTTCAAGGCGCTGAACGAGAAGGCCTGCAAGATCAGCCTCGATCTGTCCTTCGATTATGCCGGCCCGCTGGTGCGCGCCACGCTCGGGCCGCTGTTCAATCAGGCGGCCAACACACTGGTGGATGCATTCTGCCAGCGCGCCAAGCAGATGCATGGTTGAGCCGGTGATCGAAATAGAAGTGGTGTACGCGGCGGTTGATCGTCAGGTGTTGCGTACGATCAGTGTGGTAGACGGTTCGACGGTCCGTGCTGCGCTGTTGGCCAGCGGCATCGATGCCGATTTTCCCGAGCTGGATTTGGCGGGTTGTCCAATCGGGATTTTCGGTAAGGTGATTGCCGATCCGGATGTGCGGGTTGTCCAGGCGGGGGATCGCCTCGAAATCTACCGCCCTCTACTGGCCGATCCGAAAGAGGTGCGTCGATTGCGGGCTGCCAAAGCCGCCGAGGCTAAAGCCAGAAATCAATGATTGCGCCGATATGCAGGCAATAAAAAACCCGGAATTTCCGGGTTTTTTATTGCGTCGCAAATTATTGCGGCGAGGTGTCCAGCGGTTCTGGTGTAGGAACCGGAACGGTTTGCACACCATCGACGTCCTTCTGGATCTGATCCAGCAAGGAGCCTGGCTTGACGGGTTTTTCCGGTTTTGGCTTCTCGGCGTTTTCGGCAGGAGCGGTCACGCTGGTGTCACTGTCCTTGCCGAGAATGGCTTCGTCACGGCTCACGCCCGGCATGAAGTCACCGGACAGGCTGACAAGGCGGTCGTTAGAGTCGAAAATGACACTCATGCGTTCCTGCTGACGTTCACCGCCACCAGGTTGCAGGCTGTACAGATAATCCCAGCGATTGGCATGGAACGTGTCGACGAGCAGAGGGTTGCCCATGATAAACCGTACTTGCGGCCGGGTCATTCCCGGGCGTAACTGGTCTATCATGTCCTGCGTGACGACATTGCCCTGCTGGATGTCGATTTTGTAAACCCCGGGGAATGAACAACCGGCGAGTGCGAGCAGTCCCACAAAGGTGAAACTGGTTAGCAAGAGCTTGGTGTTTTGCATCGGTGGGCGACTTCCACTATCTTGGCTGGGACAACGTAAACGCCGATCATACCCGCATTAAGAGAAGCTGCGAAGCAGCATCGCGAGAAAGCTGACCATGGTTGAAAATAGCGAACTACGCAAAGCCGGCCTCAAAGTGACCCTGCCACGGGTCAAGATCCTGCAAATGCTCGACTCTACAGAGCAGCGTCACATGAGTGCCGAGGACGTCTACAAGGCGTTGATGGAAGCTGGCGAGGACGTCGGTCTGGCCACGGTTTACCGTGTTCTGACCCAGTTCGAAGCGGCTGGCCTCGTGGTCCGTCACAACTTCGACGGCGGCCACGCGGTATTCGAATTGGCCGACGGTGGCCACCACGACCATATGGTTAACGTGGAGTCGGGCGAAGTCATCGAATTCTTCGACGAAGAAATCGAAAAGCTTCAGAAGGCGATCGTCGAGAAGCACGGTTACGAGATGGTGGATCACAATCTGGTGCTGTACGTACGCAACAAAAAATAAGCATGTCGCGCGAATTTCTGATTCGCGAAACGAACGAAGGCGACCCAAGGGTCGCCTTCGTGCTTTCTGGTGTACTTAAGCCTTTGCGGTAACGACCATCTTTTTCGCGTGCGCCAAAGACTCTTTGGTCAGATCGATGCCGCCAAGCATCCGCGCGACTTCTTCTATTCGGTCATTCTTGCTCAGTTTCGAAACGGCGGTGTGAGTCGCCTGCTCGCCTCGCACCTTGTGCACGAACAGATGCTGATGCCCCTGAGCCGCGACTTGCGGCAGGTGCGTGACTGTCAGTACCTGTCCGCGATCCCCGAGACGGCGCAACAACTGGCCGACGATTTCGGCCGTCGGACCGCCAATCCCCACGTCCACTTCATCGAACACCAGCGTCGGTACGCGAGAGGTCTGGGCGGTAATCACCTGGATTGCCAGGCTGATCCGTGACAGCTCACCGCCGGACGCCACTTTGGCCAGGGCCTTCAAAGGCTGGCCCGGGTTGGCGCTGACCAGCAGCTCGACTTGTTCCAGGCCATTGGGCTGCAGTTCGCTGCTGTTGTTGTCGCGCAATTCGATGGTGAAGCGACCGCCGGGCATACCCAGGCGCTGGATCTCCTGCTCCACCGCGCTGGCCAGGTTGCCGGCCGCCTGATGACGCAGCTCGCTCAGTTCCCGGGCCTTTTCCTGATAGTGGCGGGCATAGGATGCGAGTTCTTCGGCGAGGCGCTCGATGGATTCATCATTGGCGTCCAGGGCTTCGATTTCGTCGAGCAGCTTCTGCTGCATCTCCGCAACTTCCGTCGGCTGAATGCGGTGTTTGCGTGCCAGCGTGTAAATGGAATCCAGACGTTCTTCCAGATACTGCAGGCGCGCCGGATCGGCGTCGAAGTTGTCGAGAAAGCGATTGAGCTCGCCGACGGCCTCTTCGACCTGGATCTGCGCACTGGTCAGCAGGCTGCTCGCCTCACCCAGCGCGCCGACCGAGTTGTTCACGCTCGACAGTCGATTGAGGCTGGCCGTCAGGGCATTCAGCACGTTGCCGGAATCACTTTCGCTGCATTGTTCGACCACTTGTCGGCAAATGCCGAGCAGGGTTTCGGCGTTGGTCAGGTTTTTGTGTTCCTGCTCCAGTTCTTCCAGCTCGTTTTCCCCGAGGCCGAGGTTTTCCAGTTCTTCGAGCTGGTAGCTGAGCAGTTGATGCCGCGCGCGCTGTTCGTCGCCGGAGTTGGAAAGGCGTTCCAGCTCCTGACGGGTCTGACGCCAGCGCTGGGCGGCCAGATGAACCTGCCGCGCCAGATCGGTAGCCCCGGCGTATTCGTCGAGCAGACGCCGGTGGGTGTCGGTCTTGAGCAGGGATTGGTGTTCGTGCTGGCTGTGGATATCGATCAGCAGCTCGCCGAGGGCCTTGAGGTCGCCGAGCGGGCAGGGTGTGCCATTTATATAGCCGCGTGAACGACCTTCGGAAGTGATGACCCGACGCAGGATGCACGGGCCGTCGATTTCCAGGTCGCGCTCGGCCAGCCAGGCGCTGGCTTCGGGAATGTCGGCCAGGTCGAAGGTCGCCAGGATATCGGCCTTGTCGGCACCCGGGCGAACCACGCCGCTGTCGGCGCGGTCGCCAAGGGTCAGGCCCAGCGCGTCGAGCATGATCGACTTGCCGGCACCGGTTTCCCCGGTAATCACGCTCATCCCGCGATCGAGTTCGAGATCGAGATGTTCAACGATGGCGTAGTTGTGTACGGACAGGTGCACCAGCATAAAGGCCGCTCCCAGGCTTTAGGTCTGGTTATTTATACAGTGTTTTGTTTCGGCCTGACAATGCCCTCGCTTAGCTCGATTGGCTTGATCCGATCAAATGCTTATCGCACCCGGGAATGACAATGCAGCACTTTTTTGTAGGGTTAATCATCGGCAGCCCTTGAAGCCTGATTTTGCGGCCCCATATACCGGGGCAGAAGCGCGAATCGAACTCGCGGACGATATTGAAAGGAGAATTCTATGGCTGACGAACAGACAGTAGATACGCAAAATCCAGAAGCCAATCAGGCGCCCGAGAATTCGGGTGATGACCTGGCGACCCGTGTACAAGTGCTCGAAGAGCAATTGGCCGCCGCGCAGGATCAATCGCTGCGCGTAGCTGCCGATCTGCAGAACGTCCGCCGCCGTGCCGAGCAGGACGTCGAAAAGGCTCACAAGTTTGCACTGGAAAAATTCGCCGGCGACCTGTTGCCGATCGTCGACAGCCTGGAGCGCGGTCTCGAGCTGTCGAGCCCTGATGACGAAAGCATCCGTCCGATGCGCGAAGGCATCGAGCTGACCCTGAAAATGTTTCACGACACCCTCACGCGCTATCAGCTTGTAGCTGTCAGCCCGCAGGAAGGTGAACCGTTCAACGCCGTGGAACATCAGGCAATGGCCATGCAGGAAAGTGCTGACCTGGAGCCGAACAGCGTTCTGAAGGTGTTCCAGAAGGGCTACCAGCTCAATGGCCGCCTGTTGCGTCCGGCGATGGTCGTGGTCAGCAAGGCACCGGCGCCCGTTTCGCCTTCGATTGACGAGAAGGCTTGAAATTAGCCGCAAGGCCCCCATTTACAAGTCAAGCGTTTAAGAATTACCGCAGTCAGCCACCACTGCTGCGGCAAAAAAATCCAAAGTTTCGGGAGAGTGAACATGGGCAAAATTATCGGTATCGACCTGGGGACTACCAACTCCTGCGTCTCCGTGCTGGAAAACGGTAAAGCCAAGGTTATTGAAAACGCTGAAGGCGCGCGCACCACGCCGTCGATCATCGCTTACGCCAACGATGGCGAAATCCTGGTCGGTCAGTCGGCCAAGCGTCAGGCTGTGACCAACCCGCACAACACCCTTTTCGCAGTGAAGCGTCTGATCGGTCGCCGCTTCGAAGAAGACGTTGTACAGAAAGACATCAAGCTGGTGCCTTACAAGATCGTCAAGGCCAACAATGGTGACGCCTGGGTCGAGGCCTCCGGCAAGCAGATGGCTCCGCCGCAAATCAGCGCCGAAGTTCTGAAAAAGATGAAGAAGACCGCCGAAGACTACCTCGGTGAAGCTGTGACCGAAGCGGTGATCACCGTTCCGGCCTACTTCAACGACAGTCAGCGTCAGGCAACTAAAGATGCTGGCCGCATCGCCGGTCTGGACGTAAAACGTATCATCAACGAACCAACCGCGGCCGCTCTGGCTTACGGTATGGACAAGGCCAAGGGCGATCACACCGTGATCGTTTACGACCTGGGTGGTGGTACCTTCGACGTTTCCGTGATCGAAATCGCTGAAGTCGACGGCGAGCACCAGTTCGAAGTACTGGCCACCAACGGTGACACCTTCCTGGGTGGCGAAGACTTCGACATGCGCCTGATCGACTACCTCGTCGACGAGTTCAAGAAAGAGTCCGGCATGGACCTGAAGAACGATCCACTGGCCCTGCAGCGTCTGAAAGAAGCCGCTGAGAAAGCCAAGATCGAGCTGTCTTCCTCTCAGTCGACCGACGTCAACCTGCCGTACATTACTGCAGACGCGACCGGTCCGAAGCATCTGAATGTGAAGATCTCCCGTGCCAAGCTCGAATCGCTGGTCGAAGATCTGGTGACTCGTACCATCGAGCCATGCCGCATTGCTCTGAAAGACGCCGGCATCGACGCCAGCAAGATTGACGACGTGATCCTGGTCGGCGGTCAGACCCGCATGCCAATGGTGCAGAAGGCTGTTTCCGACTTCTTCGGTAAAGAAGCCCGTAAAGACGTGAACCCGGACGAAGCTGTTGCCATGGGTGCTGCGATCCAGGGCGCCGTTCTGGCCGGTGACGTGAAAGACGTTCTGCTGCTCGACGTCAGCCCGCTGACCCTGGGTATCGAAACCATGGGTGGCGTGATGACCGCGCTGATCGAGAAAAACACCACGATTCCTACCAAGAAATCGCAAGTGTTCTCGACGGCCGACGACAACCAGGGCGCCGTGACCATTCACGTCCTGCAAGGCGAGCGCAAGCAAGCCGCACAGAACAAGTCCCTGGGCAAGTTCGACCTGGCCGACATTCCACCTGCTCCACGTGGTGTGCCGCAGATCGAAGTGACCTTCGACATCGACGCCAACGGCATCCTGCACGTAGGTGCGAAGGACAAGGCTACTGGCAAAGAGCAGAAGATCACCATCAAGGCCAACTCTGGTCTGTCGGATGAAGAAATCCAGAAGATGGTGCGCGACGCCGAGCTGAACGCCGAGGAAGACCGCAAGTTCGAAGAGCTGGCCGCTGCCCGTAACCAGGGTGATGCACTGGTTCACTCGACTCGCAAGATGATCGCTGACGCTGGCGACAAAGTGACTGCAGAAGAGAAGACTGCAATCGAAGCGGCCGTGGTTGCCCTGGAAGCCGCCGTCAAAGGCGACGACAAGGCTGCCATCGACGCCAAGGTTGAAGAACTGTCGAAAGTCTCTGCGCCGGTTGCCCAGAAGATGTACGCCGAACAGGCTCAGCCTGCTGAAGGCGCGGCACCGCACGACGAGAAAGCTGAAAAGGCTGACGATGTTGTCGATGCCGAGTTCGAAGAAGTCAAAGACCACAAGTAAGTTGTTGGTCGCCCGGTTGACTGCCTTGCGGCGGTGACTGGTAGGATGTCGCCGCGCGGGAGCTTGCTCCCGCGTTGGCGTATCTGGAATACGCGAATTTTTACAGCATGCGACAAGCTTCGTGTGTTAGCGGTATGGCCGGGAATGCTCCTGCTTTTCGCGCCGCAAATACCGCATGAACCAAAGACCAGGATCGTTGAATTGACGTGAGTTGGGTCCGGGCCTGCATTGGGGCTCAACGAGTTTGGCGAAGCTCAGGAGGGGTTTGCCGAACGTCCTTAAGAGTGCAAAGACTTATGGCAAAGCGTGACTATTACGAAGTGTTGGGTGTTGAGCGTGGCGCAAGCGACGCAGACCTGAAGAAGGCCTATCGCCGTCTGGCGATGAAGCATCACCCGGACCGTAATCCCGATGACAAAGCATCGGAAGAAATGTTCAAAGAGGCCAACGAGGCCTACGAAGTATTGTCCGATTCCAGCAAGCGCGCGGCCTACGATCAGTACGGCCATGCCGGCGTGGACCCAAGTATGGGTGGCGGCGGTGCCGGTTTCGGCGGTCAGAACTTCTCCGATATTTTCGGTGATGTCTTCAGTGACTTCTTTGGTGGCGGTCGCGGTGGTTCCCGTGGCGGCGCTCAGCGCGGTAGCGATCTGCGCTACACCCTGGAGCTGAACCTGGAGGAAGCGGTACGCGGTACGACCGTGAATATCCGCGTTCCGACACTGGTCAATTGCAAACCATGCGACGGTTCGGGTGCCAAGAAAGGTTCGTCCCCGTCGACGTGCCCGACTTGCGGCGGCATCGGCCAGGTGCGCATGCAGCAGGGCTTCTTCTCTGTACAGCAAACCTGCCCGCGCTGCCATGGCCAGGGCAAGATCATTTCCGATCCGTGCGACTCCTGCCACGGCGACGGTCGCGTCGAAGAGTACAAAACCCTTTCCGTCAAAGTGCCGGCCGGTGTCGATACCGGTGACCGCATTCGCCTGTCCGGCGAAGGCGAGGCGGGCACTCAGGGTGGTCCGACCGGCGACCTGTACGTGGTGATCAACGTTCGCGAGCACGACATCTTCCAGCGTGACGGCAAGCACCTGTTCTGCGAAGTGCCGATCAGCTTCGTCGACGCAGCCCTGGGTGGCGAGCTGGAAATTCCGACCCTTGACGGTCGCGTCAAACTGAAGATTCCGGAAGGGACTCAGACCGGCAAGCAGTTCCGCGTACGCGGCAAGGGCGTGGCGCCAGTGCGTGGCGGTGGTGCGGGCGATCTGATGTGCCGTGTGGCCGTCGAAACGCCGGTCAATCTGAACCGTCGTCAACGTGAGTTGCTCGAAGAGTTCCGCAGCTCCCTGGCCGACGACAACAGTCACTCGCCGAAAACCACCGGTTGGTTTGACGGTGTAAAACGCTTCTTCGGCGATCTGTAAGGAGTCGGCATGCGACGTATAGCTGTGATGGGCGCTGCCGGGCGCATGGGCAAGATTCTGGTCGAGGCGGTGCAGCAGCGCGCGCCGCTGACCGGTTTGACGGCTGCCATCGTTCGCCCTGGCAGTACGCTGATCGGGGTGGATGCCGGTGAGCTGGCTTCGCTGGGTCGAATCGGCGTGCCGCTGTCCGGGAATCTGGAGTCTGTGGCGCAAGAGTTCGATGTATTGATCGACTTCACCCTGCCGGAAGTCATGCTGAAAAACCTGGCTTTCTGTCGCAAGGCCGGCAAGGCGATGGTGATCGGCACGACCGGGCTGGACGCTGCGCAGAAGCAGTTGCTGGCCGAGGCGGGCAAGGATATTCCGATCGTGTTCGCCGCCAATTTCAGTGTCGGCGTCAACCTGTCGCTGAAGCTGCTCGACATGGCGGCGCGGGTGTTGGCGGAAGATGCGGACATCGAAATCATCGAAGCCCATCACCGGCACAAGATCGATGCACCGTCGGGTACGGCCCTGCGCATGGGTGAAGTGATTGCCAATGCACTGGATCGTGATCTGCAGAAAGTCGCGGTCTATGGTCGTGAAGGCCACACCGGTGTGCGTGAGCGTGAAACCATCGGTTTCGCCACTGTTCGCGGTGGTGATGTGGTGGGCGATCACACGGTGCTGTTTGCCTGCGAAGGCGAGCGACTGGAGATCACGCACAAGGCTTCGAGTCGCATGACGTTCGCCAAAGGTGCGGTGCGTGCGGCGTTGTGGCTGGACGGTCGCGAGCCTGGTTTGTACGACATGCAGGACGTGCTCGACCTGCATTGAGAGGTTCCGAAGCCGGCGCAAACGCCCTGTTTGTGCCGGTTTTACTCCGCCGAGCGACGCCCTGTCGCATTCTCCGGCCTTTCGGCCTCATTGGCGGTAGACCAAAAATCCCTTTTTCTGTAAGCTACAGCTTTAGTGTGTCCACTAAAAGCGCGCAGAATAATTCAGTGAAGAAGCGGGGTGACGTGTCCATACGTCACTCCGCTTTTTTACAACCTGCGATTGCCCTTTCATGCGTTATTTACGGGAGGTCTTCTTGACTAAGCCAGCCATACTCGCCCTTGCTGATGGCAGCATTTTTCGCGGCGAAGCCATTGGAGCCGACGGTCAGACCGTTGGTGAGGTGGTGTTCAACACCGCAATGACCGGCTATCAGGAAATCCTTACCGATCCTTCCTACGCCCAACAGATCGTTACCCTGACTTACCCGCACATCGGCAACACTGGCACCACGCCGGAAGACGCCGAGTCTGACCGCGTCTGGTCCGCTGGCCTGGTTATCCGTGACCTGCCGCTGGTAGCGAGCAACTGGCGTAACACGATGTCCCTGTCTGATTACCTGAAAGCCAACAACGTCGTGGCAATTGCCGGTATCGACACCCGCCGCCTGACCCGCATCCTGCGTGAAAAAGGCGCGCAGAACGGCTGCATCATGGCCGGCGACAACATTACCGAAGAAGCGGCCATCGCCGCGGCGCAAGGCTTCCCGGGCCTGAAGGGCATGGACCTGGCGAAAGTCGTCAGCACCAAGACCCAATACGAATGGCGCTCCACTGTCTGGGATCTGAAAACCGACAGCCACGCGACCATCGAAGCCTCCGAGCTGCCATACCACGTGGTTGCCTACGATTACGGCGTCAAGGTCAACATCCTGCGCATGCTGGTCGAGCGCGGCTGCCGCGTTACTGTCGTTCCTGCACAAACTCCGGCTGCCGACGTACTGGCCCTGAAGCCGGACGGCGTGTTCCTGTCCAACGGCCCTGGTGATCCGGAGCCTTGCGACTACGCAATCAAGGCCATCAAGGAAGTGCTGGAAACCGAAATTCCGGTCTTCGGCATCTGCCTCGGTCACCAGCTGTTGGCTCTGGCCTCCGGCGCCAAGACCCTGAAAATGGGCCACGGCCACCACGGTGCCAACCACCCGGTTCAGGATCTGGACACGGGTGTTGTGATGATCACCAGCCAGAACCACGGTTTTGCGGTTGACGAAGCGACCCTGCCAGCCAACGTCCGCGCGATTCACAAATCGCTGTTCGACGGCACCCTGCAAGGTATCGAGCGCACCGACAAGAGCGCGTTCAGCTTCCAGGGTCACCCTGAAGCGAGCCCGGGCCCGAACGATGTGGCCCCTCTGTTTGACCGCTTCATCAACGAGATGGCCAAGCGACGCTAAGCGCTCGCCTTGAGACTGTAGCGAGAAGCCCCTCGAGGGCGGCCCCGGAACCGGCGGCCCCCTCGGGACTTCAGAAATCGATCAAGACGGCTTGCCGACTGACCTGCGGATTTGAGTGACAAACCCATGCCAAAACGTACAGACATTAAAAGCATCCTGATTCTCGGCGCTGGCCCGATCGTTATCGGCCAGGCCTGCGAATTCGACTACTCCGGCGCCCAGGCCTGTAAAGCCCTGCGCGAAGAGGGTTACCGCGTCATCCTGGTGAACTCCAACCCGGCCACCATCATGACCGACCCGGACATGGCCGACGCCACCTACATCGAGCCGATCAAGTGGCAGACCGTTGCCAAGATCATCGAAAAAGAGCGTCCGGATGCGGTGCTGCCAACCATGGGCGGCCAGACCGCTCTGAACTGCGCCCTGGACCTGGAGCGCGAAGGCGTTCTGGAGAAATTCGGCGTAGAGATGATCGGCGCCAACGCCGACACCATCGACAAGGCTGAAGACCGTTCGCGTTTCGACAAGGCGATGAAAGCCATCGGCCTGGAATGCCCGCGTTCCGGTATCGCCCACAGCATGGAAGAAGCCAACGCGGTGCTCGAGCGCCTGGGCTTCCCGTGCATCATCCGTCCGTCCTTCACCATGGGCGGCACCGGTGGCGGTATCGCTTACAACCGTGAAGAATTCGAAGAAATCTGCGCCCGTGGTCTGGACCTGTCGCCAACCAAGGAACTGCTGATCGACGAATCCCTGATCGGCTGGAAAGAATATGAAATGGAAGTTGTCCGCGACAAAAAGGACAACTGCATCATCGTCTGCTCGATCGAAAACTTCGACCCGATGGGCGTGCACACCGGCGACTCGATCACTGTCGCTCCGGCCCAGACCCTGACCGACAAGGAATATCAGATCCTGCGTAACGCCTCGCTGGCGGTACTGCGCGAGATCGGCGTCGAGACTGGCGGTTCCAACGTCCAGTTCGGTATCTGCCCGGACACCGGCCGCATGGTTGTGATCGAAATGAACCCGCGTGTATCGCGTTCGTCGGCCCTGGCTTCGAAAGCCACCGGTTTCCCGATTGCCAAGGTCGCGGCCAAACTGGCGGTCGGCTACACCCTTGACGAGCTGTCGAACGACATCACCGGCGGCAAGACCCCGGCGTCCTTCGAACCTTCCATCGACTACGTTGTGACCAAGCTGCCGCGCTTCGCTTTCGAGAAGTTCGCCAACGCTGACGCGCGCCTGACCACTCAGATGAAGTCGGTCGGTGAAGTCATGGCCATCGGCCGTACCTTCCAGGAATCTCTGCAGAAAGCCCTGCGCGGTCTGGAAGTGGGCGTTTGCGGTCTGGACGAGAAAGTCGACCTGAGCAATCCGGAAAGCATGAGCGTGCTCAAGCGCGAGCTGACCGTGCCGGGTGCCGAGCGTATCTGGTACGTGGCGGACGCTTTCCGCGCCGGCATGACCGTCGAAGAAATCTTCGGCATGAACATGATCGACCCGTGGTTCCTGGTGCAGATCGAAGATCTCATCAAGGATGAAGAAAAGGTCAAGACCCTCGGTCTGTCCGCTATCGACCGCGACCTGATGTTCAAGCTCAAGCGTAAAGGTTTCTCCGATCAGCGTCTGGCCAAGCTGCTGGGCGTCACCGAGAAGAACCTGCGCACTCATCGTCAAAAACTGGAAGTGTTCCCGGTCTACAAGCGCGTCGATACCTGCGCCGCCGAGTTCGCCACCGACACCGCTTACCTGTACTCGACTTACGAGGAAGAGTGCGAAGCGGCGCCGTCCGGTCGCGACAAGATCATGATTCTGGGTGGTGGTCCAAACCGTATCGGTCAGGGCATCGAGTTCGACTACTGCTGCGTACACGCCGCTCTTGCCCTGCGCGAAGACGGCTACGAAACCATCATGGTCAACTGCAACCCGGAAACCGTTTCCACTGACTACGACACTTCCGACCGTCTGTACTTCGAGCCGGTGACTCTGGAAGACGTGCTGGAGATCTGCCGCGTCGAGAAGCCGAAAGGCGTGATCGTCCAGTACGGCGGCCAGACGCCTCTGAAGCTGGCTCGCGCCCTGGAAGCAGCCGGCGTGCCGATCATCGGCACCAGCCCTGACGCCATCGACCGTGCCGAAGATCGTGAGCGCTTCCAGCAGATGGTTGAGCGCCTGAACCTGCGTCAGCCGCCAAACGCTACCGTGCGCAGCGAAGACGAAGCTGTTCGCGCTGCCGCGAAGATCGGTTACCCGCTGGTGGTGCGTCCGTCCTACGTACTGGGCGGCCGGGCGATGGAAATCGTCTACAAGGAAGAAGAGCTCAAGCGCTACCTGCGTGACGCGGTGCAAGTGTCGAACGACAGCCCGGTGCTGCTCGACCACTTCCTCAACTGCGCCATCGAGATGGACGTGGATGCGGTCTGCGACGGCAAAGACGTAGTGATCGGCGCGATCATGCAGCACATCGAGCAAGCGGGCGTTCACTCCGGTGACTCCGCGTGCTCGTTGCCGCCGTACTCGCTGCCGGCGCACATCCAGGACGAGATGCGCGAGCAGGTCAAGAAAATGGCCCTGGAACTGGGCGTGGTCGGTTTGATGAACGTTCAGCTGGCGCTGCAAGGCGAAGACATCTACGTCATCGAAGTCAACCCGCGTGCTTCCCGTACCGTACCGTTCGTGTCGAAGTGCATCGGTGTTTCCCTGGCGATGATTGCTGCCCGCGTGATGGCTGGCAAGACTCTGAAGGAAATCGGCTTCACCAAGGAAATCATTCCGAACTTCTACAGCGTGAAAGAGGCGGTGTTCCCGTTCGCCAAATTCCCTGGTGTTGACCCGATCCTCGGCCCAGAGATGAAGTCCACCGGTGAAGTGATGGGCGTCGGCGACACCTTCGGCGAAGCCTTTGCCAAAGCCCAGATGGGCGCCAGCGAAGTGCTGCCGACCGGCGGTACCGCATTCATCAGCGTGCGTGACGACGACAAGCCACTGGTTGCAGGTGTGGCCCGCGATCTGATCAACTTGGGCTTCGAAGTGGTCGCCACTGCCGGGACTGCCAAGCTCATCGAAGCGGCTGGCCTGAAAGTGCGTCGTGTGAACAAGGTGACCGAGGGGCGTCCGCACGTGGTCGACATGATCAAGAATGACGAAGTCACGCTGATCATCAACACCACTGAAGGTCGTCAGTCGATCGCCGACTCTTACTCCATTCGTCGTAACGCCTTGCAGCACAAGATCTACTGCACCACCACCATTGCTGCTGGCGAAGCCATCTGCGAAGCGCTGAAGTTCGGTCCCGAGAAGACCGTGCGCCGCTTGCAGGATCTACACGCAGGATTGAAGGCATGAATAAATACCCAATGACCGTCCAGGGCGCGAAAGCCCTGGAAGAAGAACACGCTCATCTGACCAAGGTCGTTCGTCCGAAGCTCAGCCAGGACATCGGTACGGCCCGCGAGTTGGGTGACTTGAAGGAAAACGCCGAATACCATGCCGCCCGCGAACAGCAGGGCATGGTCGAGGCGCGGATCCGTGACATCGAAGGTCGCATGCAGAACGCGGTGATCATCGACGTGACGACCATTGCGCACACCGGCAAAGTGATTTTCGGCACTACCGTCGAGATCGCCAACGTCGAGACTGATGAAAGCGTGACTTACCAGATCGTTGGTGAAGACGAGGCGGACATCAAGCTCGGCAAGATTTCGGTCGGCTCGCCGATCGCCCGCGCCTTGATTGCCAAGGAAGAGGGCGACACGGTCGTCGTGAAAACGCCCGGCGGCGATATCGAGTATGAGATTGTCGAAGTCCGTCACATCTGAAACAGGGCGCCCGCTGCATGCGGGCGCCATGCTCTGGCAGCTGACCCAGATGTTGTGGGTCGGCGGTTTATGGCTGGTGCACCTCGGTCTGCGGCCGGTGTTGGGCCAGATAGGTCTCGCACCGCTGCTGATCGACGAGGTCGCCAGTGCATTTGAAGTGCCGGTGGTGGGTTTTGCTGCCGCGTGCGTGATTTTTCAGGCTTTGGTGCTGGTACGGACCGAAGGCCTGGGCAGTCTATGGCGGGATTTTCGCGGACAGGTGCTGCTGATGGCGTTGTATGCGAGTGCGATGTATGTCGCAGTGCGTGTCGGCTGGCCGGATGCGCAGCGCTGGCAAGTGTTCAGCTATCTTGTTCTGGGCTTTTCCGGGCTGGTTCTGGTGATGCAGCCGGTGCCGGGGTGGAGTGGCAGGGTGCGCGAAGCACACCCTTGACCCTTTTCATCACTTGAAGCGATGAACGTTCGACAGCTGCTTGTTGACGCTGAAGTTCTTGCGGTAGATCAGGGCCATTTTGCCGATGACCTGAACCAGATCGGCCTTGCCGACCTTGCACAGCTCCGCAATGGACGCCAGGCGCGCCTCACGATCGAGGATGTTGAGCTTGATCTTGATCAGCTCGTGGTCCGCCAGCGCGCGTTCGAGTTCGGCTAAAACACCCTCAGTCAAACCGTTGTCAGCCACAGTCAAAACTGGTTTGAGGTGGTGGCCAATGGATTTGTACTGTTTCTTCTGCTCTGGAGTGAGCGGCATAATCTGACCCTTTCGTCTGGATTCTGTAAAATGGCGGCCATTTTACCCGAGGGCTCGTGGATCCGCCCAATTAATCACGACCCTAATCAACGAGGTGCCCAATGGCGCGTTCCAAGACAAGCCTTGGTTGGCTGAAACGACATGTCAACGATCCTTATGTGAAGCAGGCGCAGAAGGATGGCTACCGCTCGCGTGCGAGTTACAAGCTTCTGGAAGTCCAGGAAAAATACAAATTGATCCGCCCAGGCATGAGCGTGGTCGACCTGGGCGCGGCGCCCGGTGGCTGGTCGCAGGTCACCAGTCGGCTGATCGGTGGCCAGGGGCGCCTGATCGCCTCGGACATCCTGGAAATGGACAGCATTCCGGACGTGACCTTCATTCAGGGGGATTTCACTCAGGACGAAGTACTCGCTCGAATCCTTGAGGCTGTGGGTAATTCGCAGGTGGACCTTGTGATTTCCGATATGGCCCCCAATATGAGTGGTACGCCTGCCGTAGATATGCCCAAAGCCATGTTTCTTTGCGAGCTGGCTCTTGATCTGGCAGAGCGGATACTAAAGCCGGGCGGCAATTTTCTGATCAAGATTTTTCAGGGAGAAGGGTTCGATACTTACCTGAAGGACGCTCGCAAGAAGTTCGACAAGATCCAGATGATCAAGCCGGACTCTTCCCGCGACAGCTCCCGCGAGCAATACATGCTGGCTTGGGGCTACCGCGGCGGTGGCGAGTAAAACGAGGTTTTTTGGCGGGGTGATAGGTTTTTCGTATTTCGCCCCGCGTGCATTAGCGAATATTGTGTAGAAAGTGTTTCACAAAGGGTTACAGACGGCGCCTGCCAGAGCTGTAGGTAATGTAGTAAGTTAGGCCGGTGAATATCATGCGAAGCGCGCGCCAGTAGCGGAGCTTGCTTCAGAGGGTAGTTAATTGAACGATATGGCAAAGAATCTGATCCTGTGGTTGATCATCGCGGCAGTCCTGGTGACGGTGATGAACAACTTCTCCAGCCCTAACGAGCCGCAGACCCTCAACTATTCCGACTTCATCCAGCAGGTCAAGGATGGCAAGGTCGAGCGCGTGGCCGTCGATGGCTACGTGATTACCGGCAAGCGCAACGATGGCGACAGCTTCAAGACCATTCGTCCGGCAATTCAGGACAATGGCCTGATCGGCGACCTGGTCGACAACCACGTCGTGGTCGAAGGCAAGCAGCCTGAACAGCAAAGCATCTGGACCCAGCTTCTGGTGGCCAGCTTCCCGATCCTGGTCATCATCGCGGTGTTCATGTTCTTCATGCGCCAGATGCAAGGCGGTGCGGGCGGCAAGGGTGGGCCGATGAGCTTTGGCAAGAGCAAGGCGCGCCTGCTGTCCGAAGATCAGGTAAAAACCACGCTGGCTGACGTTGCCGGTTGCGACGAAGCCAAGGAAGAGGTTGGCGAGCTGGTCGAGTTCCTTCGTGATCCGGGCAAGTTCCAGCGTCTCGGTGGCCGCATCCCGCGCGGTGTACTGATGGTTGGTCCCCCGGGTACTGGTAAAACCTTGCTGGCCAAGGCGATTGCCGGCGAAGCCAAAGTGCCGTTCTTCACCATTTCCGGTTCCGACTTCGTTGAAATGTTCGTCGGCGTCGGTGCCAGCCGCGTTCGTGACATGTTCGAACAGGCCAAGAAACACGCACCCTGCATTATTTTCATCGACGAGATCGACGCCGTTGGTCGCCATCGTGGCGCTGGCATGGGTGGCGGTCACGACGAGCGCGAGCAGACCCTCAACCAGTTGCTGGTCGAGATGGACGGCTTCGAAATGAATGACGGCATCATCGTCATCGCCGCAACCAACCGTCCTGATGTGCTGGACCCGGCTCTGCTGCGTCCTGGTCGTTTCGACCGCCAGGTGGTGGTCGGTCTGCCGGACATCCGTGGTCGCGAACAGATCCTCAAGGTCCACATGCGTAAAGTGCCAATGGGTGATGACGTAGCTCCGGCCGTTATCGCACGTGGTACTCCGGGCTTCTCCGGTGCTGACCTGGCTAACCTGGTCAACGAGGCTTCACTGTTCGCTGCTCGTGCCGGCAAGCGCATCGTCGAGATGAAAGAGTTCGAACTGGCGAAAGACAAGATCATGATGGGTGCCGAGCGCAAATCCATGGTCATGTCCGAGAAAGAAAAGCAGAACACCGCTTATCACGAAGCCGGCCACGCTATCGTCGGTCGCGTCGTGCCCGAGCATGATCCGGTCTACAAAGTGTCGATCATTCCTCGCGGACGTGCGCTGGGTGTGACCATGTTCCTGCCGGAAGAGGATCGCTACAGCCTGTCCAAGCGTGCGTTGATCAGTCAGATCTGCTCGCTGTACGGCGGCCGTATCGCCGAAGAAATGACATTGGGCTTCGACGGGGTGACTACAGGCGCCTCCAACGACATCATGCGTGCCAGTCAGATTGCGCGGAACATGGTGACCAAGTGGGGTCTGTCTGAAAAACTCGGTCCGTTGATGTATGCGGAAGAAGAAGGCGAGGTGTTCCTCGGTCGTGGCGGTGGCGGTCAGAACGCCAGCTTCTCGGGCGAAACGGCCAAACTGATCGACTCGGAAGTGCGCAGCATCATCGATCAGTGCTACGGCACCGCCAAGCAGATCCTCACGGACAACCGTGACAAGCTCGACGCCATGGCTGATGCCTTGATGAAGTACGAGACCATCGATGCCGAACAGATCGACGACATCATGGCGGGTCGTACGCCGCGCGAGCCGCGCGACTGGTCGGGTGGTACTGGTACGCCTCCTCCGGTCGTTCAGGATGAGCGTCCGGAAACACCGATTGGCGGTCCGGCTGCTGACGTTTAAGGTTTGAAATGACTTCTGTACAGTCCCTGACCCGGTTGCCTTGCGGCAACCGGGTTCTTGATTTGGCCCGGACGCATGTCATGGGCATTCTCAATGTCACTCCCGATTCCTTTTCCGATGGCGGTCGATACAGTCAGCTTGATGCAGCCTTGCGTCATGCCGAGGCAATGGTGTCTGCCGGTGCAACGCTGATTGACGTTGGCGGTGAGTCAACCCGTCCGGGTGCTCGTGCGGTTTCTCCTCTCGAGGAGCTTGAGCGAGTGGCGCCGATCGTCGAGCTGATCAATCGCGAACTCGATGTGATCATTTCGGTCGATACATCCACTCCGGCTGTCATGCGGGAAACCGCGCGTCTGGGGGCCGGCCTGATCAATGATGTGCGATCGTTGCAGCGTGATGGTGCGCTGGATGCAGCGGCGGCCACCGGGTTGCCGGTCTGCCTGATGCATATGCTGGGAGAGCCCGGCAACATGCAGGACAATCCGCACTATCAGGATGTCACTCGTGAAGTGGGTGAGTTTCTCGCCGAGCGTATGGAGCGATGCGCTTCGGTCGGCATACCCGCCGAACGGATCATCCTTGATCCTGGCTTCGGTTTCGCAAAAACCCTTCAGCACAATCTAAGCTTGTTCAGGCACATGGAAGCCCTCCATGCATTGGGTCGACCTCTGCTGGTGGGTGTTTCGCGAAAAAGCATGATCGGACAGGCCCTGAATCGCCCCGTGGGTGAGCGTCTGTATGGTGGTCTGGCACTGGCCGCACTGGCATCAGTCAAAGGTGCACGTATATTGCGCGTCCATGATGTGGCAGAAACGGTGGATGTCGTGCGCATGATCGCGGCCGTGGAATCAGCCGAATAAGAATGATGGAGCACTTATGAGCAAGAAATACTTTGGTACCGACGGTATTCGTGGTCGCGTCGGTGAGTACCCGATCACTCCGGACTTCATGCTCAAGCTCGGCTGGGCTGCCGGCATGGCCTTCCGAAAAATGGGCGCCTGCAAGGTGCTCGTCGGCAAAGACACGCGAATTTCCGGTTACATGTTCGAATCGGCGCTGGAAGCCGGTCTGACATCGGCCGGCGCCGATGTAATGTTGCTCGGCCCGATGCCGACACCTGCCATTGCTTACCTGGCGCGTACCTTCCAGGCTGAAGCCGGTATTGTGATCAGTGCTTCGCACAATCCTCACGATGACAATGGCATCAAGTTTTTCTCCGGCAGGGGCACCAAGTTGCCGGACGAGTTGGAGCTGATGATCGAGGAACTGCTCGATACGCCAATGACCGTTGTCGAGTCGAGCAAGATCGGCAAGGTATCGCGAATCAACGATGCCTCCGGCCGTTATATCGAATTCTGCAAGAGCAGTGTACCGACCAACACCAGCTTTGCCGGTCTCAAGGTCGTGATCGACTGTGCGCACGGTGCGACCTACAAGGTCGCGCCAAGTGTGTTCCGCGAACTGGGTGCTGAGGTCGTCGTGTTGTCCGCGCAGCCCAACGGGCTGAACATCAACGACAACTGTGGTTCGACCCATATGGGGCCGTTGCAGGCGGCGGTGCTTGCCGAGCACGCTGATTTGGGGATTGCGTTCGATGGTGACGGTGACCGCGTGCTGATGGTCGACCATACCGGTGCGATAGTCGACGGTGACGAACTGATCTTCATCATCGCCCGCGATCTGCATGAGCGTGGCAAGCTGCAGGGCGGCGTGGTCGGCACGCTGATGAGCAACCTTGGCCTGGAGCTGGCTCTGGCGGATCTGGGTATTCCTTTCGTGCGTGCCAATGTCGGCGACCGTTATGTGATTGCCGAATTGCTGGAGCGCAACTGGCAGGTTGGTGGCGAGAACTCGGGGCATGTCGTCTGCTTTAATCACACCACTACGGGGGATGCGATCATCGCTGCATTGCAGGTGTTGATGGCACTCAAGACTCGCAATGAAGGTCTTGCTCAAACCCGACAGGCCCTGCGCAAGTGTCCGCAAGTGCTGATCAATGTCCGATTTGGCGGTGGCGACAGTCCGCTCGAGCACCCGGCTGTCAAGGAAGCCAGCAAGCGAGTAACCGAGGCGATGGCGGGTCGTGGGCGTGTGCTTCTGCGCAAGTCCGGGACAGAGCCTCTGGTGCGCGTCATGGTCGAGGGTGAGGATCAAACCCAGGTTCGCGGCTATGCCGAAGAACTGGCAAAACTGGTAACTGAAGTTTCTGCCTGATACGGCTTGCCAGTCGTGATTGTGTTGGGTAACATCTGCGCCCACTTTGACCGACGAGGTACAGCATGCGTCGCCCTATGGTAGCTGGTAACTGGAAGATGCACGGTACCCGCGCCAGCGTCGCTGAGCTGATCAACGGCCTTCGTCATCTGGCCTTGCCAAGCGGTGTTGATGTCGCGGTATTCCCGCCTTGCCTGCATATCAATCAAGTGATTGATGGCTTGAAAGGAAAGTCGATTTCGGTCGGCGCGCAGAACTCTGCGGTGGAGTCGATGCAAGGTGCGCTGACAGGTGAAATTGCACCGAGTCAGTTGGTGGATGCAGGATGTTCCCTGGTGCTTGTAGGGCACTCCGAACGCCGCCAGATCATGGGCGAGCGAGACGGGATGCTGAATCGCAAGTTCGCAGCGGCGCAGGCATGTGGCTTGATTCCGGTGTTGTGTGTGGGGGAGACCCTGGAGCAGCGTGAAGCCGGAAAAACTCTTGAAGTTGTCGGGCGTCAGCTGGGCAGCATTATTGAGGAGTTGGGCGTTGGTGCCTTTGCCAATGCAGTGATCGCATACGAGCCGGTCTGGGCCATTGGCACCGGGCTGACTGCAACGCCGCAACAGGCTCAGGATGTGCATAAGGCCATTCGTGAGCAGTTGGCGGCAGAGAATTCTGAAGTCGCACGAGGCGTGCGGCTTCTATACGGCGGCAGCGTGAAGGCGGCCAATGCGGTCGAACTGTTCGGCATGCCGGATATCGATGGGGGGCTCATTGGTGGAGCTTCCCTGAATGCAGATGAGTTCGGTGCGATTTGTCGCGCCGCGGGAAACTGAAAAAATGCTGGAAACAGTCGTAGTCGTTTTTCATCTGCTGGGTGCATTGGGCGTAGTTGCTCTGGTTTTGCTGCAGCAGGGTAAAGGTGCGGATGCTGGCGCGTCTTTCGGAGCAGGTGCTTCAAATACTGTGTTCGGAAGCCAAGGTTCCTCTACCTTTCTTAGTAAGTTTACTGCTATACTTGCCGCCGGTTTCTTCATAACCAGCTTGGGGTTAGGATACTTTGCTAAAGAGAAAGCTCATCAGCTGACTCAGGCAGGTTTGCCAAACCCGGCAGTGTTGGAAGTTCCAAAGCAACAACCGGCTTCTGATGATGTCCCGGTGCTTCAAGAGCAAAAGTCGGCTACTCCAGCGACTGACGTACCTCCAGCTCAAGAGCAGAAGTAAGAAGGGTTTCAAACGTAGTTTTGCCGAGGTGGTGGAATTGGTAGACACGCAACCTTGAGGTGGTTGTGCCCATAGGGTGTAGGGGTTCGAGTCCCCTTCTCGGTACCAATTAGTCAGGAGAGCCCGCTGTTGCGGGCTTTCTTGCAGGTGGAAGGTTACATTGACCCTTTCAGGGATCGGTCGTATACTTCCGCCCCAGCTTTGTCGCGGGGTGGAGCAGTCTGGTAGCTCGTCGGGCTCATAACCCGAAGGTCGTCGGTTCAAATCCGGCCCCCGCAACCAGTTTAAGGAGCCCCTTTTAAGGGGCTTTTTGTTAGCTGGACACTTTCAACGCCGCTGTTCGACGGCGTTTCAAGGATGGGCGTTTCGCCCATTTTTTTATTTTGCAAAGCATGCACATACATGCACGAGGGGGTTCAGGTGTCGAGCAAGCTAGAAGAGTTGCAGGCCTTGTTGGCCCCGGTGGTCGTGGCCCTGGGCTATGAATGCTGGGGTATTGAGTTTTCGGCTCAAGGTCGCCACTCAATGTTGCGCGTTTATATCGATAAGGAAGGCGGCGTGCTGGTGGACGATTGCGCCATCGTCAGCCGTCAGATCAGCGGTGTGCTGGATGTTGAAGATCCGATATCCGTTGAATACACCCTTGAAGTTTCCTCGCCAGGCATGGAACGCCCACTGTTCACTCTTGAGCAGTTTGCCAAATATGTCGGTGAACAAGTGAAGATCAAGCTGCGCTCGCCTTTTGAAGGACGACGCAACTTTCAGGGCCTTCTGCGCGGTGTAGAAGAACAGGATGTCGTGGTGCAGGTAGATGACCATGAGTTCCTGTTGCCGATCGATATGATCGACAAGGCCAACATTATTCCCAGTTTTGACTGAGACGCGGATCCCGCGGATCCAATGGCTTGCGAAAGGCGAGGCGTACGATGAGCAAAGAAGTACTGCTGGTTGTTGAGTCGGTATCCAATGAAAAGGGCGTACCGGCAAGCGTAATTTTTGAAGCGCTGGAGCTGGCTCTGGCCACTGCTACCAAAAAGCGTTTTGAAGACGAAGTTGATCTGCGTGTGGAAATCAATCGCCACACCGGTTCTTACGAAACTTTCCGTCGCTGGACGGTCGTCGAAGAGAATGATCTCGATGATCCGGCCATTGAAACCTGGCCAAGCAAGGTTGCCGAAACGCATCCTGGCGCCAAGGTTGGTGACGTCGTTGAAGAAAAGATCGAATCCATCGAGTTCGGCCGCATCGCTGCGCAGACCGCCAAGCAGGTCATCGTGCAGAAAGTGCGCGAAGCCGAGCGCGCTCAAGTGGTTGACGCCTATCGCGAGCGCCTGGGAGAAATCATCTCCGGCACCGTGAAGAAAGTGACCCGCGACAACGTGATCGTCGACCTGGGTAATAACGCCGAGGCGTTGCTGGCCCGTGAAGACATCATTTCTCGCGAAACCTTCCGTGTTGGCGTGCGTCTGCGTGCGCTGCTCAAGGAAATCCGCACCGAGAACCGTGGCCCTCAGCTGATCCTGTCGCGTACCGCGCCGGAAATGCTGATCGAGCTGTTCCGTATCGAAGTGCCGGAAATCGCTGAAGGCCTCATCGAAGTCATGGCCGCTTCCCGTGATCCGGGTTCGCGGGCCAAGATTGCCGTCCGTTCCAAGGACAAACGCATCGACCCGCAGGGCGCGTGCATCGGTATGCGCGGTTCGCGCGTCCAGGCCGTGTCGGGCGAGTTGGGTGGCGAGCGTGTCGATATCGTCCTGTGGGACGACAACCCGGCGCAGTTCGTGATCAATGCCATGTCGCCGGCAGAAGTGGCGGCCATCATCGTTGACGAAGATGCCCACGCCATGGACATCGCCGTTGGCGCAGACAATCTGGCTCAGGCCATCGGTCGTGGTGGTCAGAACGTGCGTCTGGCGAGCCAGCTGACTGGCTGGACCCTGAACGTGATGACCGAATCGGACATCCAGGCTAAGCAACAAGCGGAAACCGGCGACATCCTGCGCAACTTCATCGACGAGCTGGAAGTCGACGAAGAGCTGGCTCAGGTGCTGGTAGACGAAGGCTTCACCAGCCTGGAAGAGATTGCCTACGTACCGTTGGAAGAAATGCTCAACATCGACGGCTTTGACGAGGAGATCGTCAACGAGCTTCGCGCTCGTGCCAAGGATCGCTTGTTGACCAAAGCCATCGCTACTGAGGAAAAGCTGGCAGACGCCCATCCGGCCGAAGACCTGCTCTCGCTTGAGGGTATGGACAAGGATTTGGCGATGGAACTGGCGGTGCGCGGCGTAATTACCCGCGAAGACCTGGCCGAGCAGTCTATTGACGACCTGCTCGACATCGACGGCATTGACGATGATCGTGCCGGCAAGTTGATCATGGCCGCCCGAGCCCACTGGTTCGAGTAATTAGGCGCGGCCTGAGGAGAGAAATGCATGACGCAAGTCACGGTGAAACAACTGGCCGATGAGGTCAAAACACCGGTAGAGCGCCTGTTGCAGCAGATGCGTGAGGCAGGTCTGCCGCACACCGCCGCCGAAGAACATGTGACTGACAGTGAGAAGCAATCCCTGCTGACTCACTTGAAGAGCAGCCACAAGGCGAAAGTGGAAGAACCACGCAAGATCACGCTGCAGCGTAAAACCACCAGCACCCTGCGTGTGGCTGGCAGCAAAAGCATCAGCGTTGAAGTCCGCAAGAAGAAAGTTTTCGTACAGCGTAGCCCGGAAGAAATCGAAGCCGAGCGCAAGCGTGAACTGGATGAGCGTCGCGCAGTAGAGAATGCTGCCCGTCAAAAGGCTGAAGAAGAAGCCCGTGTTCGCGCTGAAGAAGAAGCGCGTCGCCAGCCTGCTGCACCGACCGCTTCTGCCGAGCCTGTTGCTGCGCCTGCGCCAGCCGCTGAACCTGTGCGCGAAGCTGCGCCGGTTGTGGCTGCTGCGCCCGCTGCCGACACTCGCAAGCGTGACGAACAGCGCCGTCCGGACAAACCACGTGCCGACGATAACAACCGTCGTGGGGGTGGTGATGGCGAGCGCAAGAATGCTCCGCATCGCGCTTCGGTCAAGGAAAAGGCACCGGCTCCACGTGTGGCGCCACGCACCACCGACGAAGAAAGCGATGGCTTCCGTCGCGGCGGTCGCGGCAAGGCCAAGCTGAAGAAACGCAACGCCCACGGTTTCCAGAGCCCGACCGGCCCTGTCGTGCGTGAAGTGAAGATCGGCGAAACCATCACTGTTGGCGATCTCGCTCAGCAGATGTCGGTGAAGGCTGCTGAAATCATCAAGTTCATGTTCAAACTGGGTACTCCAGCGACCATCAACCAGGTGCTTGATCAGGAAACTGCTCAGCTGGTAGCCGAAGAACTGGGCCACAAAGTGACCCTGGTCAGCGACACTGCCCTTGAAGATTCCCTGGCCGAGTCCCTGAAGTTTGAAGGTGAAGCGGTTCCTCGTGCGCCGGTCGTGACCGTAATGGGTCACGTTGACCACGGCAAGACCTCGCTGCTCGACTACATCCGTCGTGCCAAAGTTGCTGCTGGCGAAGCCGGCGGTATCACCCAGCACATCGGTGCTTACCACGTTGAAACCGAACGCGGCATGGTCACCTTCCTCGACACCCCGGGTCACGCCGCGTTTACCGCAATGCGTGCCCGTGGTGCCAAGGCGACCGACATCGTGATCCTGGTGGTTGCGGCGGACGACGGCGTGATGCCACAAACCATCGAAGCTGTTCAGCATGCTCAGGCGGCTGGCGTTCCTCTGGTGGTTGCGGTGAACAAGATCGACAAGCCGGGTGCTGATCTCGATCGCATCCGCAGCGAACTGTCGGCTCACGGTGTGACCTCCGAAGAGTGGGGTGGCGACACTCCATTCGTTCCGGTCTCGGCGAAGATGGGTACCGGCGTCGACGAACTGCTTGAAGCTGTTCTGCTGCAAGCCGAAGTTCTCGAACTGACTGCCACTCCATCGGCCCCTGGCCGTGGTGTCGTGGTTGAATCGCGTCTGGACAAGGGCCGTGGCCCGGTAGCGACTGTTCTGGTTCAGGACGGTACGCTGCGTCAAGGCGACATGGTGCTGGTCGGCTCGAACTACGGCCGTGTACGCGCCATGCTCGACGAGAACGGCAAGCCGATCAAGGAAGCGGGCCCGGCCATTCCGGTCGAGATCCTCGGCCTGGACGGTACGCCTGACGCTGGCGACGAGATGAGCGTGGTTGCCGACGAGAAGAAAGCCCGTGAAGTGGCTCTGTTCCGTCAAGGCAAGTTCCGCGAAGTCAAACTGGCTCGCGCTCACGCCGGCAAGCTGGAAAACATCTTCGAAAGCATGGGTCAGGAAGAGAAGAAGACGCTCAACATCGTCCTCAAATCCGACGTCCGTGGCTCGCTGGAAGCTTTGCAGGGTGCTCTGAACGGCCTGGGCAACGACGAAGTGCAAGTGCGTGTGGTCGGTGGCGGTGTCGGTGGTATCACCGAATCCGACGCCAACCTGGCACTGGCTTCCAACGCTGTACTGTTCGGCTTCAACGTGCGTGCCGATGCCGGCGCACGGAAGATCGTCGAGCAGGAAGGTCTGGACATGCGTTACTACAACGTAATCTACGACATCATCGAAGACGTCAAGAAAGCCCTGACCGGTATGCTTGGCAGCGATGTTCGCGAGAACATCCTCGGTGTGGCCGAAGTACGTGACGTGTTCCGTTCGCCTAAGTTCGGCGCTATCGCCGGCTGCATGGTGATCGAGGGTACCGTTCACCGTAACCGTCCGATCCGCGTACTGCGTGAAGACATCGTTATCTTCGAAGGCGAGCTGGAATCCTTGCGTCGCTTCAAGGATGACGCTTCCGAAGTGCGTGCCGGCATGGAATGCGGTATTGGCGTGAAGAGCTACAACGACGTCAAAGTCGGTGACAAGATCGAAGTCTTCGAGAAGGTTCAGGTTGCTCGCAGCCTCTGACTCGTGCACTTCAAGGGCCACGTCGGGCCGCCGCATGAAAATGCGCGGCACGGCGTCAGGACTCTAAACGCAACGCCCGGTCTGGCTTTTTGTCAGGCCGGGCGTTTGCCGCTTTCAGACCTTGCGGGTTTCACCGCGGGGCAGTAACAGGTAACAAATCATGGCAAAAGAATACAGCCGTACCCAACGAATCGGCGATCAGATGCAGCGTGAGCTGGCCCAACTGATCCGTCGTGAAGTCAAAGATCCGCGTGTCGGCCTGGTCACCATTACCGCTGTTGATGTCAGCCGTGACGTTGGTCACGCGAAGATCTTCATCACCGTGATGGGGCAGGACAACGCCGAAGACATCGCGCAAAGCATCAAGGTGCTCAATGCTGCCGCCGGTTTCCTGCGCATGCAGCTGGCTCGTGAAATGAAGCTGCGCAGCGTGCCTCAATTGCACTTCCACTACGACGAAAGTGTCGCCCGTGGCGCGCACCTGTCGGCTCTGATCGAGCGAGCGGTGGCCGAAGACAGTCAGCACGAAACTGCTGCACCCGAAGACACCAAGGAGTAACTCGGTGGCTCAGGTCAAACGTATCCGTCGTAACGTCAGTGGCATCATCCTGCTCGACAAGCCGCTGGGGTTTACCTCCAACGCCGCGTTGCAGAAGGTTCGCTGGCTGCTCAACGCCGAGAAGGCCGGTCACACCGGCAGTCTCGACCCACTGGCTACCGGCGTGTTGCCGCTGTGCTTTGGCGAGGCGACCAAGTTCTCGCAGTATCTGCTTGATTCCGACAAGGGTTACGAAACCCTGGCGCAACTGGGCAAGACCACCACCACGGCAGACGCCGAAGGCGAGGTTTTGCAGGAGCGTCCGGTGACCGTTGGTCAGGCCGACATTGAAGCGGTCCTGCCGAAATTTCGCGGTCAAATCAGTCAGATACCGCCGATGTACTCCGCTCTCAAGCGTGATGGCCAGCCGCTGTACAAGCTGGCCCGTGCAGGCGAAGTAGTGGAGCGCGAACCGCGTTCTGTTACTATTGCGCGCTTGGAATTGCTGGCCTTCGAAGGCGATACTGCGCGTCTGGCGGTGGATTGCAGCAAGGGCACCTATATTCGTACCCTGGTGGAGGATATCGGTGAGCAACTCGGTTGTGGTGCATACGTCGCTGAATTGCGCCGTACCCAGGCCGGGCCTTTCACCCTGGCGCAGACCGTGACCCTCGAAGAGCTTGAAGCGGTACATGCCGAAGGCGGCAACGAAGCGGTCGACCGCTTCCTGATGCCATCGGACAGCGGCCTGCAGGATTGGCCACTGCTGCAGTTCTCGGAAGCGAGCGCGTTCTACTGGCTCAACGGCCAGCCGGTACGTGCCCCGGATGCTCCGAAGTTCGGCATGGTGCGGGTACAGGATCATAACGGTCGCTTCATCGGTATCGGTGAAGTGAGCGAAGACGGGCGGATCGCGCCGCGTCGACTGATTCGGTCAGAATGACCGAACGAGTGTGGCTGTTAACAGGCACGGTCACTACTCATTTATAGATACAGGGATTTGTCCCTGGCCTGTTGAAACCGTTTCTGAAACGGTTTCCTGATAAAAGGATTGCCTCATGGCTCTCGACGTTCAAGAAAAAGCCCAAATCGTAGCTGACTACCAGCAAGCTGTTGGTGACACTGGTTCGCCAGAAGTGCAAGTTGCACTGCTGACCGCCAACATCAACAAACTGCAAGGTCACTTCAAGGCCAACGGTAAAGACCACCACTCCCGTCGTGGTCTGATCCGCATGGTTAACCAGCGTCGCAAGCTGCTGGACTACCTGAAAGGCAAGGACCTGAGCCGTTACAGCGCTCTGATCGCTCGCCTGGGTCTGCGTCGCTAATCAGCGATTGCGCTAGAGGTTGGTTGTCTGTCTTGCGTCAACGGGATTCCCGCTGGCGCATGGCAGGCTCCCAGCCTCAAGTTTTATCTGAACTACCGTTTTACCCGGACAATCAGCGGGCCGATTCCCGACGTTGCCCAAGAATTTCGCAAGAAACCAGTTCCCCCAAGAGCCACAAAGAAGGTAGGACACCGTGAACCCGGTAATCAAAAAATTCCAGTTCGGTCAGTCGACCGTTACCCTCGAGACTGGCCGTATCGCCCGTCAGGCCTCCGGCGCAGTATTGGTCACCGTTGACGACGACGTCAGCGTGTTGGTGACCGTAGTCGGTGCCAAGCAAGCCGATCCGGGCAAGGGCTTCTTCCCTCTGTCCGTTCATTACCAGGAAAAGACTTACGCTGCCGGCAAGATCCCTGGCGGTTTCTTCAAGCGTGAAGGCCGTCCTTCCGAGAAAGAAACCCTGACTTCCCGACTGATCGACCGTCCGATCCGTCCGCTGTTCCCTGAAGGCTTCATGAACGAAGTGCAGGTTGTCTGCACCGTGGTTTCCACCAGCAAGAAGACCGATCCGGACATCGCTGCGATGATCGGTACCTCGGCTGCCCTGGCGATCTCCGGCATTCCGTTCGACGGCCCGATCGGCGCCGCTCGCGTTGCTTTCCACGAAAGCACCGGTTACCTGCTGAACCCGACTTACGAGCAGCAAGCTGCCTCGAGCCTGGACATGGTCGTTGCCGGTACTTCGGACGCTGTACTGATGGTTGAATCGGAAGCCAAAGAGCTGACCGAAGATCAGATGCTGGGCGCGGTACTGTTTGCTCACGACGAGTTCCAGGTCGTGATCAACGCTGTAAAAGAACTGGCTGCCGAAGCTGCCAAGCCAACCTGGACCTGGGCACCGGCTCCAGAGGCCACCGAGCTGCTGGCCGCTATCCGCTCCGAGTTCGGCGAAGCGATCTCCCAGGCTTACACCATCACCATCAAGGCCGACCGTTATGCGCGTCTGGGCGAGCTGCGTGACCAGGTCGTTGCCAAGCTGTCCGGTGAAGAAGGCCAGCCTTCGGCTTCCGACGTCAAAGCCGCTTTCGGCGAAATCGAATACCGCACCGTTCGCGAAAACATCGTTAACGGCAAGCCACGTATCGACGGTCGTGACACCCGCACCGTACGTCCGCTGAACATCGAAGTCGGCGTTCTGCCGAAGACTCACGGTTCGGCACTGTTCACCCGTGGCGAAACCCAGGCTCTGGTGGTCGCGACGCTGGGCACCGCCCGTGACGCACAACTGCTGGACACTCTGGAAGGCGAGAAGAAAGACCCGTTCATGCTGCACTACAACTTCCCTCCGTTCTCGGTGGGCGAGTGTGGTCGCATGGGGGGCGCCGGTCGTCGCGAAATCGGTCACGGCCGTCTGGCCCGTCGCTCGGTTTCGGCCATGCTGCCAGCCGCTGACGTATTCCCGTACACCATCCGTGTGGTATCGGAAATCACCGAATCCAACGGTTCGAGCTCGATGGCTTCCGTTTGTGGTGCTTCCCTGGCCCTGATGGACGCCGGCGTTCCGATGAAGGCACCGGTTGCCGGTATCGCCATGGGTCTGGTTAAAGAAGGCGAGAAATTCGCTGTTCTGACCGACATCCTGGGTGACGAAGACCACCTGGGCGACATGGACTTCAAAGTGGCCGGTACCGCCAAAGGTGTGACCGCGCTGCAGATGGACATCAAGATCAAGGGCATCACCGAAGAGATCATGGAAATCGCTCTGGGCCAAGCCCTGGAAGCGCGCCTGAACATCCTCGGTCAGATGAACCAGATCATCGGCCAGTCGCGTACCGAACTGTCGGCCAACGCTCCGACCATGATCGCGATGAAGATCGACACCGACAAGATCCGTGACGTTATCGGTAAAGGTGGCGCGACCATCCGTGCGATCTGCGAAGAGACCAAGGCTTCGATCGACATCGAAGACGACGGCTCGATCAAGATCTTCGGCGAAACCAAGGAAGCGGCTGAAGCAGCACGTCAGCGCGTTCTGGGTATCACCGCAGAAGCCGAGATCGGCAAGATCTACGTCGGCAAGGTTGAGCGCATCGTCGACTTCGGCGCATTCGTCAACATCCTGCCAGGCAAGGATGGTCTGGTTCACATCTCGATGCTGAGCGACGCTCGCGTTGAGAAAGTGACCGACATCCTGAAAGAAGGCCAGGAAGTGGAAGTGCTGGTACTGGACGTGGACAACCGCGGCCGTATCAAACTGTCCATCAAAGACGTGGCAGCGGCCAAGGCTTCGGGCGTTTAATCACCCCATAGCTTTAGCGCAATGAAAATGCCCCGCCGTGAAAACGGCGGGGCATTTTGTCCGTGAAATATCGAGTCATTCGGCGAAGTTGCCGACCTGCAAGACCAGTGCTAGGTTTAGCCCACCGCCCGTGTAGCTCAGTCGGTAGAGCAGCGCACTCGTAACGCGAAGGTCGCAGGTTCGATTCCTGTCTCGGGCACCACTTCCCCTTATTTCACCTTGCGGCTCAACTCCTCGACGGTCCGCTTGAGCTGATCCATCGCGCGATCCTGATCGTTGAGCTTCTGCTTCAGGCTGGAGATTTCGCTGTTGCTTGAGCTGGAGCTGGAGCCACTGTTGCGCTTGAGGTCTTCGACCTGACGGCCGAGCGTATCGAGCTGGCGCTCCTGTTCCTTGACCTTGCTCTTCAGATCATCAATCTCTCTGCCGCTGGAACTCGACCTGGAACCGCTGCTGCGTTTGAGCTCTTCGATCTGACGCGACTGATCGTTGACGGTGTCGCGCATCTTTTTCAGTTCATCGACACCGATACCGCTCTTGATTACCACGTCTTTGCCGAAATCGTTGTGAATAGCGGAGATCTCGTCGCCATAGGAAGGGCTGCTGCCACTGAGTTCAACTGCCATTGCACTGGTCAGAGGGGCGAGGGTGCCCAAGAGGACAGTCAAAGCGGTGGCGGACACAACAGAAGAAATCTTCGAAAAGCTGCGCATCACTGGGTTTCCTTGTGAACAGCGAAGGTGAGTGCCGATGTGGCACATGGCTATGACTTGGAAAGGCGATTTATGTTCCCCCGGTCAACTTTTTGTGGGAGAGATGTAAAGACCCGTGTAATTCGCTCGCCAAACGTCCTATATTCGCTGTCTGCATGAGCATCGCCCAGCAGTTTTCAGATGATCCCGAATGGTTCCGAAGGCCGGACAATCCGCGTCAGAGAGATCCTTGATGATCCACATCCATCTTCCATTCTTACGATCAGCGAGAACGCCATGACCGAGTTAACTCAAGAGCAACGCCACGAACAAGCGCTGGAAAAGTACAAGCTTGATGCGCCTGAGCTGATGGACGAGATCAAGGATCTCAGTCCCGATGATCAGAAGGACCAGATTCAGTGGGCGTTCGAAGACGAAGCCGAAGCCCAGGGCCTGCAACCTTGGGAGTTGACCCTCAAGTACACCAGCACGCCTGAGGAGTTCGAGGCCAAACGCCTGGAACTGCACAAGGAAGCGGCCGAAGTGTTGGGCGTCGAGTGGGATGAATATTGCGAGATGAACAATCTGGTGGTCTGAAACAAAAACGCCAGCCTCGAAAGGGCTGGCGTTTTTTATTGCGCGCTCGAATCAGAGGCTCAGGCGCATCGACAGGTCGACGGCCTTCACGTCCTTGGTCATCGCACCTATCGAGATGTAATCCACCCCGGTCTGTGCAATCGGCAACAGCGTGCTTTCGTTGATGCCGCCGCTGGCTTCCAGTTTCGCCTTGCCGCCGTTCAGGCGCACGGCTTCGCGCATGTCGTCCAGGCTCAGTTCGTCGAGCATGATGATGTCGGCGCCGGCCGCCAGGGCCTCCTTCAACTCTTCCAGGCTTTCCACTTCGACTTCCACCGGTTTGCCCGGTGCGATCTTGTGCGCTGCCGCAATGGCCTGAGGAATTCCGCCGCTGGCGGCGATGTGGTTTTCCTTGATCAGGAACGCGTCATAGAGACCGATGCGATGGTTATGGCAACCGCCGCAAGTCACCGCGTATTTCTGTGCCAGACGCAGACCCGGCAGGGTCTTGCGGGTATCGAGCAGTTTCACCCCGGTTTCGCCCACGAAGTCAGCAAGGTATTGCGCGCGGGTGGCCACACCGGACAGCAATTGCAGGAAGTTCAGAGCGCTGCGTTCACCGGTCAGCAGCGAGCGGGCCGGGCCTTCCAGGTGAAACAACGGCTGATTGGGCGAAACCCGTTCGCCATCGCGCACCTGCCAGTGCACCGCGACTCGCGGATCGAGCTGACGGAACACCGTATCGACCCAGGCTGTCCCGCAGATCACGGCGGCGTCACGGGTGATGATGGTGGCTTTGGCCAGGCGTTCGGCCGGGATCAATTGCGCGGTGATGTCGCCGCTGCCGATGTCTTCGAGCAACGCACGGCGCACATTGGCTTCGATTTCGGCGGTCAAATCGGCGAGACGTAGATTCGGCATAACGGGCTCCACAAACTAAGTGGCCCGATTATAGGGGTATGGCACGGGCCAACCCAAGGCGAGAACCGCGTGGCTGCCTGCATCTGGTCGATTCCATGGAGCGAAAGCCGTTGGGCGGCGGTCACTCAAGGGTGCGCCCGTCTAGGGGAAACCCTGACGCCTCTGGCGCCGGAGACAACTTTTGCAAGATAATCCGCCTTGCATTTGACGCCATGTCTTTGACGTCGGCAAATCACCGTTTCAGGAGGCTTGGATGCACAACGACGGGAACGTAGTGCCTTTGCACAAGGCTGCTACCGATCAGGCGAACCACTCGCCGCTCGCCCGCCTGCCTGTGATTCTGCTTCAGGTTCGCGACAAGGCTGCACAACGCCTGCGCAACGGCCTGCAGGAACTGTTCGATAACGCCGACGACACTCTGTTCGAAATGGCCGACCGGGCGCGCAACGACGTCGAGCAGAACATCTTTTTCGAAGCCATGCGCGACCTGCGCCTCAAGCGCAAGAACATCGAGCGCGGCTTTCTCGAGCAATACTTCGAGGCCTTTGTCGGTCTCATTCAATCGGATCCTGCCCAAAACGTCGTTTCGCATGCATTGCAGTACGAAGACGCCACGCCGCGTACCGACGACATGGAGCGCAACGTAGCCATCGAGACCATGGTGGGTCGGGTGCTCAACCGCGACGGTCTTGCACTCGATCAGTTGACCGCTCGGCTCAATGCATTGCTGGGTAAATCCCTCGATGATCGCCACAACCCGCTGGGGCCGGCGATGCTCTGTGAGTATTTCCTCCAGGCCGGGCGCAATCTGGGGGTGGAGATCAAGGTCAAGCTGATTCTGCTCAAACTGTTCGAGCGCTATGTACTGGCTGATACCGCTCAGTTGTTCGCCGAAGCCAATCAACTGCTGGTGGCTACCGGTGTGTTGCCCGAACTGAAACCGGCCCCTTCGCGCCGGGTCGGGGATCATGCTGTGGCCAGCGTGGACGGCGAGTTTGACGATCTCGATCAGGCGCCAGCGGACGCCGGTGTACAGGAGGTTTTTGCCGCACTTCAGGAACTGTTGTCACACCTGCGCGGCAGTGTGGCGCCGACTCTGGAGCCCAGCGCGGCGACCCTGCCGATTTCCACCCGCGATCTGTTGCGCCTGCTGTCGCACTTGCAGCAATACGTGCCGGCGCTGGCGGGGCAGGAAGACTTCGACCTGCGCAACCAGCTTGAACAACTGCTGACCCGGGTCAGTGTGAAAAGCGGCAAATCCCGGGTCGTCGGAGAGGCCGACGAGGATGTGATCAACCTCGTCGCCATGGTCTTCGACTGCATTCTCGACGATCGCAATCTGCCGGACTCCCTCAAGGCGTTGATCGCCCGGCTGCAGATTCCCATGTTGAAAGTCGCAGTGATCGACAAGAGCTTTTTCAGCCGCAGCAGTCATCCGGCACGCCGCCTGCTCAATGAAATCGCCGAAGCGGCCATGGGCTGGGGCGAGTGCGACGGCGATGCACGGGGCAGCCTGTACTTGCGGATCGAGCAAGTGGTACAGCGGCTGCTGACGGATTTCGTTGATGACCCGGCGATCTTCTCCGAACTGCTGGCGGACTTCCTAACGTTCACCAGCGATGAACGTCGCCGCAGTGAACTGCTTGAGCAACGCCTGCGCGACGCTGAAGAGGGTCGGGCGAAAACCGAGCTGGCGCGTGTCTGCGTCGAACAAGCGATGACCCGGGCGCTGCTGGGCAAAGTCCTGCCACCGTCGGTGGTAGCCTTCGTGCAGACTGCCTGGAGCAAAGTGTTGCTGCTGACCTGTCTCAAGCACGGCGATCAGTCCGCCGAATGGCAGGCCGATGTGCAGACCATGGAACAATTGATCTGGAGTGTGCAGCGTCACGCCGAGGCTGACGCGGGCCTGCGCTTGCTGACGCTGGTGCCGGGGTTGCTCAAATCGTTGCGTGACGGGTTGAGCAGCTCGGCCTTCGACCCGTTTGCCACCAGCGAGTTTTTCAGTGAGCTGGAGGGGCTGCATGTGCGCTTGCTCGAAACGCCGGCAGTGGATCAGTGCGAATTGCCACCGATGATCGAGGTTTCCCGGGCCATCGTTTTGCAGACCGCTGACGAGGCCGCCCTCACCCTGACCCCGGAGCGCTTGCCGGCCGACGACGCGAGCCTGCGCCAGGTCGATCAGCTGCGTCTGGGCAGCTGGGTGGCGTTCGAGGAGGATGACGAGCACGTCTTGCGCTGCAAACTGGCGGCGATCGTTCAGGCCACTGGCAAGTACGTATTCGTCGATCGCACCGGGATGAAGGTCCAGGAGCGCAACCGGCTCGCCCTGGCCATGGAGTTCCGCCGGGGCACGGTGCGGGCTCTGGACGATACCTTGCTGTTCGACCGCGCGCTGGAGTCGGTGCTCGGCAATCTGCGACGGCTCAATAACGGCAAGTGATCGCGCGTCGGGGGTCGATCGCGGCATACTGGGCGCCAACACAGTCGGCGTTGAAGGAATCGGTATGCAGTTGGATCCCGCAAGCGGGTGGTGTCATGGGGTGCAGGTCTGCCCATCGCCCAACTTCAATGAGCGCCCGGCGGGCGAAGTTTCGCTGTTGGTCATCCACAACATCAGCCTGCCGCCGGCGCAGTTCGCCACCGGTAAGGTGCAGGAATTTTTCCAGAATCGTCTGGATGTCACGGAGCATCCTTACTTTGCCGGGATTGCCGACCTGCGCGTCTCCGCGCATTTCCTGATCGAACGTGACGGCAAGGTCACCCAGTTTGTCTCCTGTCTCGAGCGGGCGTGGCATGCGGGTGTATCGATTTTTGAAGGCCGCGAAACCTGTAACGATTTTTCCGTGGGCATCGAGCTCGAAGGCACTGATGATCTGCCATTTACCGATGCGCAGTATCAGGCCTTGATCACGCTGACCCGTCAGTTGCAAACAGCATTTCCGGCTATCACCGGCGCTCGTATCTGCGGGCACAGCGACATCGCACCCGGGCGCAAGACCGATCCTGGCCCGGCATTCGATTGGGCACGCTACCGCGCAGCCCTGGCACAAGAGGAAGGACAATGAGTTTTCTGGTGTTACTGCTGGCGGTCTGGGTCGAGAAGTTTTCGGCCCTGCGCCATCGGGTTCAACGCGATGGCGGATGGATCCGCGAACTGCACAAGCTTGAAAGCGGCAATCTGGCAAAACGGCCATGGCTGGTGCTGGTCATTCTGGTGTTGTTGCCGGTGGCCTTGCTGGGGCTGCTGCTGTTGGTGCTGGAGCCGGTTGCCTATGGCCTGTTGGCCCTGCCGGTGCATTTGCTGGTGGTGATTTACAGCCTGGGGCGGGGAGATCTGCTCGGCGGTCTTGGACCGTTCCGTGACGCCTGGCGCCGTGAGGATCTGCAAGCCGCTGCACATGTGGCCAAGCGCGATCTGGATATCTGCGCCGAGAGCGGCGAGCAACTGCTGGAGCAGGTACAGCAGCATCTGTTGTGGCAGGCGTACCAGAGTTTTTTCGCAGTGATTTTCTGGTACTTCCTGCTCGGTCCGGTCGCCGCCCTGAGCTATCGCCTGCTGGCCCTGGCAGAAGAGAACGCGCAGAACCCGGCGCTGGCCGAGCGGGCAGGGCAATTGCGGCACGCCTTCGACTGGGTGCCGGTGCGCCTGTTGGCGGCAAGTCTCGCGCTGGTCGGCAACTTTGTCGCGGTCAGCCGGATCATGCTGCATGAGCTGTTGAACTGGAACATCAGCGCCGCGCAACTGATCAACAAGGTCGGCCTGGCCGCCGGAGAGATTCCGCCTGCCGTCGTCGGCCCGGAAGGCATCAACACCCTCGATTGCCTGTGGGAGCTGCTGCTGCGTGCTGCGGTGTTGTGGTACGCCGGGTTTGCCCTGTGGACCGTCCTGATCCACTGATGCCTGCCTGAAGATCAATATGTCGCCCGAACGCAGCCCGCGTCCGGGCGATCCTTTGCCGTTAACCTTAAGTTACAAAACCTCCCTTCGATTTGAGCTATACAGAGATAGCGCCCGATAGTGGCTATCTGCTGTCGCCCCGCGCCTGCCAATAAAAACAAGAAAAAACCAAGGGAGACTTCCAGTGAAGAGCTTGCTCTATCCCGCCGTCTCGCTGATGAACCGTCTGAGCTTCGGCATGAAGTTCAGCCTGATCAGCGTGCTGTTCCTGGTACCGATGCTGGTGACCAATTTCTATCTGGTTCGCGATTCCTATCGCGAATTCCAGGGCACCCGGGTGGAGTTGCAAAGCCTCGACCTGCTGGGCAGCAGCCTGACCCTGCGTCGGGATCTGGAAACCCTCAATAACCTGGTGCAGATCAACGTCACCCTTGGCCAGTCGGGCAAGGCCGGCAATGTCGAGTCGCAAATCACCGGTCTGGAGCAAAGCGTCCTGACGCGCCTGCAGGGGCTCGCGGCCATGACCGACGACCCCGAGCAAATCAAGGTCTTCGATGCCAAGCGCGATGAAATGATTGCCGCGTTCAAGGCCCAGCAAGCTGAAAACTCCCTGCAAAGCAAAAGCGCGCTGATCGGCAAGCTGCTGGGCAGTGCACAGATCTTCAGCCAGATCATCGCCAGCCAGGCCGGCCTGAGCCGCGACACTCAGAGCGACATCCGCCAACTCAGCGAGCTGGTCACAGCCATCACACCAGCCATCACTCAGACCCTCGGCGAAGGCCGGGCCATGGGCTCCTTCTCGTTGGGGCAGGGGTTTCTCAACAGTTCCTCCAGCACTCGGTTCGATGAACTGCTGGCGCAGATCGAAAAGCTTCAGGGCGAATACGGGCTGAAACTGCAGGACGCGCTGGGTTCGAGCAAGGCTGCGCGTGACTCGCTGAGCCCCGCGGCCGATGCCAGCAAGGCGTCGCTGAAACAGGCCAGCGAAGTGTTTGAAGAACAAGTGGTGGTGGCCGAGACACTCGATGCCCCATGGCAGGCTTTCTACGATCAGATCACCGGGCTGATGGATCGCACCTATCAGTTCAACGAAGCCACCCTGAAATTTCTCGATACCCAGTTGCAGCAACGTCTGGCGCAGAACCGTACGCACATGGTGTTGCAAGCCGTGGCGCTGTCGGTGGTATTCGTGCTGATCTTCTACCTCTATGGCGGCTTCTACGCCTCGACCCGCAATACGCTAAAACGTCTTGGCGCGATGATGGACAGAGTCGCGGCCGGGGATATGACGGTCAACTTCGTGGCCCATAGCCGCGATGAACTGGGCGAACTGGGCGAGGTGTTCAATGGCACGGTGCGCAAGATCCATGACTTGATCGAGCGGGTCGGTCATACCGTCGGCGAGGTCGAGCGTCAGGCCGGGCAAGTGGAAAACGTTTCGGCGCAAAGCAATCAGGCGGTGGCCGGACAGCGCAGCCAGATCGAGCAGGTGGCCACGGCCATGAACCAGATGTCGGCGACCTCGCAGGAAGTGGCACGCAGTGCGGCGGCTGCAGTGAGCAGCGCCCACAGCGTCAACGACGAAACCATCAACGGACGTGGTCTGGTGGAGTCGCAGCAGGGCAGCATCGCGGCACTGGCCAGTGAGATCGATCAGTCGGTGCGGGTGATCAATCAGTTGGCCAGCGACAGTCAGTCGATCAGCCGGGTGCTGGAGGTGATCAAGAGCATCGCCGAGCAGACCAATCTGCTGGCCCTCAACGCGGCGATCGAAGCGGCGCGGGCCGGTGAGCAGGGCCGGGGTTTTGCGGTGGTGGCGGACGAAGTACGGACGCTGGCCAAACGCACTCAGCAATCGACCGAAGAAATCGAGCAGATGATCGCCAGGCTTCACGGCGGAGTCGGCGCAGCAGTGAAGGCCATGGGTGTCAGTCATTCGATGGCCAACGGTACGGTCGGACAGTCGGAAAAGGTCCAGCAGGCGCTGGAAAACATCCTCGGTGCGGTAGGAATGATCGTCGACCAGAACCAGCAGATCGCCGCAGCCGTAGAGCAGCAGACCGCTGTGGCCCATGACATCGACCAGAACATTGTCGAGATCAACCGCGCCGGTGAACGCACGGCCGAAGGGGCCTGTCAGACCGAAAACGCCAGTCGCGCCCTGTCGGCTCAGGTGGTTGAGTTGAAGCAGTTGATCAGCGCCTTCCGGGTTTAATCAGCCTGCCTCTCGCGAGGCAGGTTTGTCGGAATAATTTGTAGTACTTCTTTGCTTACATTTGTAAGCAATTTCCTGATTTCCTCCGTGCCCTGATTTTTCGTCTTCAATGGATCAAGATCACACCAACTGACCGTTTGGAGGAGGCCACACATGTCTGTTGCAACCCTGGGAGTCCAGGGCCGCTGTGCCCATTGCCAGACCACGTTGCTGCTCAAACCCTGGCAACTCAATGCCATCGCGATCAATGAACCGTTCACCTGTGCTCACTGCGAGAAAGCCCTGGAGCTGCGCTGCCCGAAACAGATCAGACGTTTCAGATCCCTCGATTCGCTGGGCTGGTTGCGCTTCAGTGCTTCGTTGACGGTGTGTACTGCGTTGCTGGTGGCGCTGGTGATGGAATGGATCGGGCTGCTCAACGTGACCGAGCAGTTGAATGCTTCACTGATCGTGGTTTTCGTCTACTTCGCGCTGATGCGTTTTGTTCACCATCGCCAGCATATGACCCTGACGCTCGACGCGGTGAAGGCCCACGGCGAATGACTACCAGCCGAACACTTCGCGGCAGTTGGCGGTGCTGGCCTCGGCAAGTTGTTCTGCGCTGATACTCATCAATCCCGCAAGCGCGTTGCAGATCGCCGGCAGATGCGCCGGTGTGTTGCGCAGGCCAGGGTACATGGCGGGTGCCATGTCCGGTGAGTCGGTTTCCAGCACCACCGAGCCCAGCGGTAAATCCGCCAGTACTCGATGCATACGCAAGGCCTGAGGCCAGGTCGGCGCGCCGCCGAGACCCAGTCTGAAACCGAGTTTGATGTATTCCCGCGCCTCTTCACGGCTGCCGGCGAAAGCGTGGATGATGCCGGCGCGTTTGAGTTTGAATCGCTTGAGCGTGGCAATCACCGCCGCATGGCTGCGCCGCACGTGGATCAACGCCGGTAACTCGAAATCCGCCGCCAACTGCAGTTGCGCGTCGAACAGTGCTTGCTGGCGTTCGCGGTCTAGGGTTTCGATGAAGTAATCCAGTCCGATTTCGCCGACGGCGCACAGCTGTCGATGACCGCGCAGCCGTGTCAGCCAATCGCCCAGCGCAAGCAAGTCTTGCGGCCGATGCTGATCCAGATACACCGGGTGCAGTCCGAAAGCCGCGTACAGGTCGGGATCGCTTTGCACCAGATCCCACACCCGCTGCCAGTTGCCTTCGCAGACTCCCAGCACCACCATCCGCCGCACGCCGAGGGCACGGCTCTCGGCCAGCAACGCCGCTCGGTCGGCGTCGAAGTCGGGAAAGTCCAGATGGGTGTGGCTGTCGATCAGCTCCACGGTTCAGTCCCGGTGAATACGCTGCTTGAAGGTACGGGCGATGGCCTGCACGCCAGGCTGGTAATCCGATTGCTCGACCGCTGCCAGCGCCAGTGCCAGGGCCTTGTCGGCGATCAACTGGTGCTGCTGGGCCATGGCGTTGACCGGCAGCGGCAGGAAGTCCAGCAATTGGGTGTCGCCAAATGTGCCGAGGCGCAGCGGGCGGGATTTGAGCGGGAAGTCATGCAACGCGTCGAACACACCCTGCAACAGCACGTAGGACGTGGTCACCAGCGCATCCGGCAAATGCCCGAGACGTTGCAGGAGTTCTTCCATCAATTGCTTGCCGCATTCGCGGCTGAAGGACTCGGCGTGCTCGATCAGCACTTCGCCCTTGAATCCGGCGAGGGCCTGTTTAAAGCCGGCGGCACGTTCCTGGCTGATGCTCAGTTCCGGGCGGGCACCCAGCAGCACGATCTGTTTCGGTTGCGGGTCGAGCAGGCTTTCGGTCAGGTGCAGGCTGGCCTCGCGGTCGTCGCTGACCACCGAGCAGAAATGCTCGGGGTCCATCACTCGGTCGATGGCGATGACCGGCAAACCCTTGGCCTGCAACTGGCGGTAGCTGTCATCACCGGCCGGCAGGCAACTGGCGACGATCAGCGCATCGCAACGCCGGGCGCGGAACAGTTGCAGCAGTTGCCGCTCGCTGTCCGGTGCATCGTCGGAACTGGCGATCAGCAACTGATAACCGCGAGCCCGGGCACCTTGTTCCAACAGCTTGGCGATCCGCGCGTAACTGGGGTTTTCCAGATCCGGCAGGATAAAACCCAGGGTCCGGGTATGCCGGCTGCGCAGCCCGGCCGCCTGTGGATTGGGCGTAAAGCCGTGCTGATCGACCACCGCCCGCACCCGCTCGACAGTCGCGGTGCTGATGCGTTGCTGTTCGGCCTTGCCGTTGATGACGTAGCTGGCGGTGGTCACGGACACTCCGGCCAACCGCGCGATATCACTGAGTTTCAACCCGGGATTTCCTTGTTTTTTCGAGCTTGCCGCGACATTTTCGCCAATCCTACCCGATTCAGGCAGGCGACCATTGTCTCAGCGCATCCGACAAGTTGGACTTCAAGGATGGGACATTATCGAGTAACGTGCCGATCAATCTAGATTAAACGTTTCAGCAAGCGTATTTTCTACGTTTTAGACGCCTTTGGCCGGTTCTGCCGTGAAACCGCCAAAACTGCCTCCTGAAAGGGAAGCCTACAAGCGCCTAAGCTGCAACCATTCAAAACAATACCTGGCGCATCAACGCGTCAAAAAGGAGATCGCATGCTCGAGCTCACTGTAGAGCAGATATCCATGGGCCAGTCGGCTGTGGATAAACCCGCCGCTTTGCAATTGCTGGCCAGTCATCTGGTCGCCGATGGCCTCGTCGCCGATGGATACCTCGCCGGCCTGCAGGCCCGGGAGGCTCAGGGCTCGACCTTCCTCGGTCAAGGCATTGCGATTCCCCACGGCACGCCCGAAACCCGTGACCAGGTGTTCGCGACCGGCGTGCGCTTGATGCAGTTTCCCGACGGCGTGGATTGGGGCGACGGCCAGATCGTCTATCTGGCCATCGGCATCGCGGCCAAATCCGACGAACACCTGCGCCTGCTGCAACTGCTGACCCGCGCCCTCGGCGAGACCGATCTGGGCCAGGCGCTGCGCCGTGCCAGTTCGCCCGAAGCGCTGCTGAAACTGCTGCAAGGCGCGCCACAGGAGCTGGCGCTGGATGCACAGATGATCGGCCTCGGGGTCTCTGCCGACGATTTCGAAGAGCTGGTCTGGCGCGGTGCGCGTCTGCTGCGTCAGGCCGATTGCGTGAGCAACGGTTTTGCCGGGGTGTTGCAGCAAGTCGAAGCGCTGCCGCTGGGCGATGGCCTGTGGTGGCTGCACAGCGAACAGACCGTGAAGCGTCCAGGTTTGGCATTCGTCACGCCGGACAAACCAATGCGTTACCTCGGTCAGCCGCTCAGCGGTCTGTTCTGTCTGGCCAGCCTCGGTGAAGCGCATCAGGCGTTGCTCGAGCGGTTGTGCGCGTTGCTGATCGAAGGTCGCGGTCATGAACTGGGCCGCGCCACCAGCAGCCGTAAAGTCCTCGAAGTGCTCGGCGGCGAGTTGCCGGCCGACTGGCCAAATGCGCGGATTGCACTGGCCAACGCTCATGGTCTGCACGCGCGGCCGGCGAAGATTCTGGCGCAACTGGCCAAGAGCTTTGACGGTGAAATTCGTGTGCGCATCGTCGATGGTCAGGACAGCGCCGTATCGGTGAAGAGCTTGAGCAAGCTGTTGAGCCTTGGTGCCCGTCGTGGCCAGGTGCTGGAAATCATCGCCGAGCCGAGTATCGCCGCCGATGCGTTGCCGGCGTTGTTGGCGGCGATCGAGGAAGGCCTCGGTGAAGAAGTCGAACCGCTGCCGGCCGTCAGCCAACAACCCGAAGTGATCACCGACATAGCTGAAGTCATCATCGCCCCGGCCTCCGGCAGCTTGCTGCAAGCGATTCCCGCCGCCCCCGGCATCGCCATCGGCCCGGCGCACATTCAGGTCCAGCAAGCCATCGATTACCCGTTGCGCGGCGAGTCCGCCGCCATCGAGCGCGAGCGTCTCAAGCAGGCGCTGGCCGACGTGCGTCAGGATATTCAAGGCCTGATCGAACGCAGCAAGGCCAAGGCGATTCGCGAGATTTTCATCACCCACCAGGAAATGCTCGACGACCCGGAACTCACCGACGAAGTCGACACCCGCCTCAAGCAGGGCGAAAGCGCCGAAGCGGCGTGGATGGCTGTGATCGAGGCCGCCGCGAAACAGCAGGAAGCGTTGCAGGACGCGTTGCTCGCCGAACGTGCTGCCGACCTGCGTGATATCGGGCGCCGGGTGCTGGCGCAACTGTGCGGCGTGCAGACGCCCGCCGAGCCCGAGCAACCGTACATTCTGGTGATGGATGAAGTCGGCCCGTCCGACGTGGCGCGTCTTGATCCGGCGCGGGTCGCGGGGATTCTCACCGCCCGTGGTGGCGCCACCGCTCACAGCGCCATCGTGGCCCGCGCGCTGGGGATTCCGGCGCTGGTCGGTGCGGGCGCTGCGGTGTTGCTGCTGAAACCGGGCACGCCGTTGCTGCTCGACGGCCAGCGCGGTCGCCTGCATGTGGACGCGGATGCCGCGACCCTGCAACGCGCCAGCGAAGAGCGCGACACCCGCGAACAACGTCTGAAAGCCGCCGCCGAACAACGTCATCAACCGGCGCACACCACCGACGGCCACGCCGTGGAAGTGTTCGCCAACATCGGTGAAAGCGCCGGTGTGATCAGCGCGGTGGAGCAGGGCGCCGAAGGTATCGGTTTGCTGCGCACCGAGCTGATTTTCATGGCCCACCCGCAGGCGCCGGACGAGGCGACTCAGGAAGCCGAATACCGCCGTGTCCTTGATGGTCTCGCCGGTCGGCCGCTGGTGGTGCGTACCCTCGATGTCGGCGGCGACAAACCGCTGCCGTATTGGCCGATCGCCAAGGAAGAAAACCCGTTCCTCGGCGTACGCGGCATTCGCCTGACTTTGCAGCGTCCGCAAATCATGGAAGCGCAGTTGCGCGCCTTGCTGCGTTCGGCGGACAACCGACCATTGCGGATCATGTTCCCGATGGTCGGCAGCGTCGAAGAGTGGCGTCAGGCCCGCGACATGACCGAACGCCTGCGCCTGGAAATTCCGGTCGCCGACCTGCAACTGGGGATCATGATCGAAGTGCCGTCCGCCGCGTTGCTGGCGCCGGTGCTGGCCAAAGAGGTGGACTTCTTCAGCGTCGGCACCAACGACCTGACCCAATACACCCTGGCCATCGACCGTGGTCATCCGACCCTCTCCGCCCAGGCGGACGGCCTGCACCCGGCGGTGCTGCAACTGATCGACATCACCGTGCGCGCGGCCCATGCCCATGGCAAATGGGTCGGTGTGTGCGGCGAGCTGGCGGCGGATCCGCTGGCGGTGCCGGTACTGGTCGGCCTCGGTGTGGATGAACTGAGTGTGTCCGGGCGCAGCATTGCCGAGGTCAAGGCGCGCATCCGCGAACTCAGCCTGACCCAGGCTCAAACCCTTGCTCAACAAGCCCTGGCCGTGGGCAGCGCCAACGAAGTGCGCGCATTAGTGGAGGCCCTGTAATGGCCAAGATTCTTACCCTGACCCTCAACCCGGCGCTGGACCTGACGGTGCAGCTGCCGCTTCTGGAAGTCGGTCAGGTCAATCGCAGCGACGAGATGCACACCCACGCCGCTGGTAAAGGCGTGAACGTCGCGCAGGTGCTCGCCGATCTCGGTCATCAACTGACGGTCAGCGGTTTTCTCGGTGAAGACAACCTGCAGGCATTCGAAAACCTGTTCGTCAAACGCGGTTTCGTCGACGCTTTCATCCGTGTGCCCGGCGAGACTCGCAGCAACATCAAGGTCGCCGAACAGAACGGCCGTATCACCGACATCAACGGCCCGGGGCCGGTAGTGGACGTGGTGGCACAACAGGCGTTGCTGGATCGTCTGGTGCAGATCGCGCCGGGGCATGACGCAGTGGTGGTGGCCGGCAGCCTGCCGCGCGGAGTCAGTGCGAAATGGTTGCGGGAGTTGATTGAGCGCCTGAAGGGGCTGGGCCTGAAAGTCGCGCTGGACACCAGCGGCGAAGCGTTGCGCACGGCGCTCAAGGCCGGTCCGTGGCTGATCAAGCCGAATGCCGAAGAGCTGGCCGATGCGCTGGGCTGTGAAGTGGTGTCCCACGCGTCACAGGCCGAAGCGGCCGATCGGCTGCACGCTCAGGGCATCGAGCATGTGGTGATTTCCCACGGCGCCGAAGGCGTGAACTGGTTCAGCGTCGGCTCGGCGTTACATGCCACGCCACCGAAGGTCAGCGTCGCCAGCACGGTCGGTGCCGGCGATTCGTTGCTGGCCGGCATGCTGCACGGTCTGCTCAGCGCTGACACGCCGGAACAAACCCTGCGCACGGCCACGGCGATTGCGGCGCAGGCGGTGACCCAGATCGGTTTCGGTATTCATGATGCTGCGCAACTGGCGCGGCTTGAACAGGGCGTGCGCGTGCGTCCCCTGACAGAACAATAAGAGGGTTTGTCATGAAGTTAGCCATTGTCACGGCCTGCCCGAACGGCATGGTCACCAGTGTGCTGTGTGCCCGGCTGCTGGATGCCGCAGCCCAGCGTCAGGGCTGGAGCACCAGCGTCGAAGTGGTGGACGCAGCGCACCCGGAACGAGCGCTTTCGGCGGCCACCATCGAGGCGGCGGAGTGGGTGTTGCTGGTGGCCACCGGCGACATCGACATGACGCGTTTCATCGGCAAACGCGTGTTCCGGATCGCGCCGGCGCAAGCGCTGCAGGATGTCGAAGCGGTGCTGCGTCGCGGTGTCGAAGAGGCCGAAGTTCATGTCGCCAGCGACGTTGCCCCGGCTGCAGTCACGCAGACCGCACCACGCATCGTTGCCGTCACCGCGTGCCCGACCGGTGTCGCGCACACCTTTATGGCCGCCGAAGCCTTGCAGCAAACGGCCAAGCGTCTGGGTTATGAGTTCCAGGTGGAAACCCAGGGTTCGGTAGGGGCGAAAAATCCCTTGAGCGCGACAGCGATTGCCGAGGCCGACGTGGTGCTGCTGGCGGCGGATATCGAAGTCGCTACCGAGCGGTTCGCCGGCAAGAAAATCTATCGCTGCGGTACCGGGATCGCGTTGAAGCAATCCGAAGCCACGCTGAAAAAAGCCCTGGCCGAAGGTGTCGTTGAAAGCGCTGCCGGCGACGGAAAAGTACCGGCCAAACAAGAGAAAACCGGCATCTACAAACACCTGCTGACCGGTGTGTCGTTCATGTTGCCGATGGTGGTGGCGGGCGGTCTGATGATCGCCTTGTCGTTCGTGTTCGGCATCACCGCATTCAAGGAAGAAGGCACGCTGGCGGCGGCATTGATGCAAATCGGTGGCGAGACCGCGTTCAAGTTGATGGTGCCGTTGCTGGCCGGTTACATCGCCTACTCGATTGCCGACCGTCCGGGTCTGGCGCCGGGAATGATCGGCGGCTTGCTGGCGAGCACCCTGGGCGCCGGCTTCATCGGCGGGATCGTCGCCGGATTTATCGCAGGCTACGCGGCCAAGGCGATCAGTCGGTATGTGGCGTTGCCGCAAAGTCTGGAAGCGCTGAAACCGATTCTGATCATCCCGCTGTTCGCCAGTCTGATCACCGGGCTGGTGATGATTTACGTGGTTGGCAAACCGGTGGCGGGGATGCTCGCAGCGCTCACGCATTTTCTCGACAGCATGGGCACCACCAACGCGATCCTGCTCGGTGTGCTGCTGGGCGGGATGATGTGCGTCGACCTCGGAGGGCCGATCAACAAGGCTGCGTATGCGTTCTCGGTGGGGCTGCTGGCGTCGCAGAGTTACGCACCGATGGCCGCGACCATGGCCGCCGGCATGGTGCCGCCGATTGGTCTGGGCATCGCCACGTTCATCGCCCGACGCAAGTTCGCCCAGACCGAACGCGAAGCCGGTAAAGCGGCGCTGGTGCTCGGGTTGTGCTTCATCTCCGAAGGGGCAATTCCGTTTGCCGCAAAAGACCCGTTGCGGGTGATCCCGGCGAGCATTGCCGGCGGTGCGCTGACCGGTGCGCTGTCGATGTATTTCGGCTGCAAGCTGATGGCACCGCACGGTGGTCTGTTCGTGCTGGCGATCCCGAATGCGATCAACCATGCGTTGTTGTATCTGCTGGCCATCGTCGCGGGCAGTTTGCTGACAGCGGTGGTGTATGCGCTGGTCAAGCGGCCGGAGGCTGTGGAACTGGCGCTGGAGCCCGCGAAGGCGTGAGGTGTCACACCCCTTTCATCTAGCGGTGCTTAAGTTTTCCTTTTTTCAGGGAGAACACCATGAGCGATTTCAACCTCGGTCGCCGGCGCGTGATGCAAGTGGTCGGCGCCGGTTTGCTGATGCCAGGGCTGGCGCCGGCCGTGATCGCTTCGGTCAAGGATCGGCCGCAACTCACCGACGGCGTGCAGTCCGGCGATCTGCAAGGCGACCGGGCGATGATCTGGAGTCGCAGCGATCGTCCGGCGCAAATGGTGGTGGAGTGGGACACCCGCAGCCAGTTCCGTCATCCGCGCCGGGTCGTCTCGGCGGTGGCCGATGCCCGTAGCGATTTCACCGCTCGCGTCGAACTCACCGGGTTGCCCGCCGATCAGGCGATTTTCTATCGCGTGTACTTCAAGGACGCCCGCACCGGCGTTGCCAGCGAGCCGTGGCTCGGCCACTTGCGCAGTGCACCGACGGCGCGGCGCAATCTCCGTTTTGTCTGGAGCGGCGACACCGTCGGCCAAGGCTTCGGCATCAACCCCGATATCGGCGGCATGCGCATCTACGAATCCATGCGCCTGCGCCTGCCGGACTTCTTTATCCACAGCGGCGACACCATCTACGCCGACGGCCCGGTGCCGGCGCAACTGACCACCGAAGGTGGCCGCGTGTGGCGCAACCTCACCACGGAAGCCAAAAGCAAAGTCGCGCAGACCCTCGACGATTATCGCGGCAATTACCGCTACAACCTGATGGATGAAAACATCCGCCGCTTCAACGCCGAAGTGCCGCAGATCTGGCAATGGGACGACCATGAAGTGGTCAACAACTGGTCGCCGGGCAAACAGCTCGACGAGCGCTATCAGGAAAAAGATATCCACACCCTGGTCGGACGTGCGCGCCAGGCGTGGCTTGAATATTCGCCGATGCGCCGGCAGGCAGCGGACGGTGGCGGGCGGATTTATCGCAAGCTGAGCTACGGGCCGATGCTCGATGTGTTCGTGCTCGACATGCGCAGCTATCGCGGCGCCAACGACGACAACCTCGGGGCGGAAAAACCGTTCCTCGGACGTGAGCAACTGAACTGGCTCAAGCGCGGATTGAAGGCGTCGAAAGCCCAGTGGAAGGTCATCGCTGCGGACATGCCGATCGGTCTTGGTGTGCCGGACGGTGAAGTCAGCCCCGGTGTGCCGCGCTGGGAAGCGGTGGCCAACGGTGATCCCGGCCCGGCTCAGGGCCGTGAGCTGGAAGTGGCCGAATTGCTCGGATTCCTGCGGGCACATCAGGTGCGCAATTTCGTGTTCCTGACGGCGGACGTGCATTACTGCGCGGCACATCACTATCACCCGGATCGCGCGGCGTTTCAGGATTTCGAACCGTTCTGGGAGTTTGTCGCAGGGCCGCTGAACGCCGGCAGCTTCGGGCCCAATCCGCTGGACAAGACCTTTGGCCCGCAAGTGGTGTTCCAGAAAGCACCGCCGACGCAGAACGCCTCGCCGTTTGCCGGGTTTCAGTTTTTCGGTGAGGTGAACATCGAGGGGCAGAGCGGGGAGATGAGTGTGGTACTGCGGGATCTGAACGGTGTGGCGGTGTTTGAGCAGAAGTTGCAGCCGGTCTGAATCCATTGCTGAACCTGTGGGAGCAGGGTTGCTCCCACAGTTGCCCAAGGTGAATCAGTAGACGTCGCGACGATAGCGACCCTGTTCGATCAGGCGTTCGACTTCGGCGGCGCCCAGCACTTCATTGAGCACTTGATCCACACCTGACGCCATGCCTTGAAGGCTGCCGCAGATGTAGATCACCGCACCGTCCGCCAGCCATTTCTTCAACTCGCCGGCTGATTCGCGCAGGCGGTCCTGCACGTAAATCTTCTCGGCCTGATCCCGCGAGAACGCCAGGTCCAGTCGCGCCAGATCACCATTGATCAACCACTCTTCCAGCTCCTCGCGGCAGAGGAAATCGTGCTCGCGATTGCGCTCGCCAAACAGCAGCCAATGACGCTGTTGGCCGTCGGCAATCCGCGCCTTGAGCAAGCTGCGCAGCCCGGCAAGTCCGGTGCCGTTGCCCAGCAGGATCATCGGCACCGGCGCATTTGGCAGATGGAAACCGCTGTTGCGGCGTACCCGCAGGCTGATGCTGCCGCCGACCGGAGCATGCTCGGTCAGCCAGCCGGAGCCGATGCCGAGGGTGCCGTCGCTGTGTTGTTCCTGACGCACGATCAGCTCCAGCACGCCGTCGGCGGCAATCGAGGCGATCGAGTATTCACGCATGGCCAGCGGCACCATCGCATCGACCAGCGCCTGAGCGTGCAGACCGACCAGATGGGCGCGGTGCTCGGGCAACTGGCGGGTGGCGAGGGCCACTTCCAGCGATTCTTCCAGACCGTTGACCTTTACGCTGGTTTCGCCACGAATGCCGAGGCCGTCGAGGAAATGTTCGATGACCCACGGGCAGTTGCGTGGCAACACTTCCACCAGATCGCCAGCGAGCCAGCTGCTGGTGTCCGGTGCGCGAAGACCCAGCAGAAACACCGGCGAGCCGCTGCTGTCAGGGTTCATCAACTCGCGACGGACCAGCGTCCAGTTGCTGTAGCTCGGTGCCTGCCAGGTATCGACCGGCGCCTGGCCGGTGATCAGGCCAAGCTGGGTCTGCCAGTGCCGCAGTGCATAAGGATCGCCGCTGTCGACTTCCACCGGAGCGAACAGCGTCTTGCCGCCGTGTTCGCCCAGCCATTGATGCAGGCGTCGGGCGAAACCGCAGAAGTGCTGATACTGACGGTCGCCGAGGCCGAGCACCGAGTAGTTGAGGTTGTCGAGAGCCGAGGCACGGGTCAGCACTTTGCGCTCGAAACCGCGAGCGCTGTCCGGCGCCTCGCCGTCGCCGAAGGTGCTGACCACGAACAGCGCGTTGTTCGATTCCTGCAGATCCTGCTCGCTGACATTCGCCAGCGGCTGCACCTTCACCGGCAATCCGGCGGCCTGCAACTGGCCGGCGGTCTGCCACGCCAGTTGTTCGGCAAAACCGCTCTGGCTGGCGAAACCGATCAGCCACGCGGGCGTATCGCCGGCAGGTTGTTCGAGACCTTCGCGGGCATCCTTGATCTGCTTTTTCTTGCGTCGGCGATCCAGGTACAGAAGCCAGCCGGTGATGAAGAACAGCGGCATCAACACCGCCGCGACGGTGACGATGATCCGCCCGACCAAGCCGAAATAGCTGCCGACGTGCAGCGCATAAATGCTGGTCAGCAATTGCGCCTTGAAGCTCTTGTCGGCGTAGCGGTCGACGCGTTTGACAACGCCGGTGGCCGGGTCAAGGGTGATCTGGTTCAGCGCGCGCTCATGGGGCGAGTTGTCGAGCAGATAGAACACGGTCGCCGGTTGGCCGGCCACAGGGGGCATGCGGATGTTGTAGGAGGCGAGGCCCGGACCTGCGGCGCTGTAGATGCTGCTCCACATCGCGGCGTAATCGGCGGTCGGCGCCGGACCTTCGGGAGCCGGACCACGACCGCCGCGCACGCGCTCGTTCTGCGGTGCATCCGACAGTAGTTTCGTCAATCCCTTGTTGTACCACTCGTAGGACCAGGACAGTCCGGTCAGTGCCAGCAACAGATACACCAGCATGCACCAGGTACCGAACACCGAGTGCAGATCCCAGTTGAAGCTGCGGCCCTTTTTCTTCCAGTCCAGGGTCAGCCACACGCGCCAGCTGTTCCACTGGCGCGGCCAGCGCAGGTACAGGCCGGACAGGCAGAAGAACAGCAGCATCAGGGTGCAGGCGCCGGTGATGCTGCGACCGGTGTCGCCCATGGCGAGGAAACGGTGCAGTTGCAGCATCAGGCCGAAGAAGTCCTGACCGGTGGCGTCGCCCTTGAACTCGGCGGTGTAGGGGTCGAAGTAGCGCATCTCGCCACGGCGCTCACCCTTTGGCGGGGTGAACCAGACTCGCGCGGCGTTGCCGCTGTCGGTTTCGACCGTGAGCATTGAAACGGTCTTGCCCGCCGCCGCTTCGATGCGTTCCACCAGTTCGGCGGGCGGCAGGACGCCGGCGACCTGCTTTTCCACCTGCAGGACCGACGGATTGAGCGCCTTCAGAATCTCGTCCTGAAACGAATAGGCGGCGCCGGTGATGCCCATCAGGGCCAGCACCAGCCCGGCAGTGATGCCAAAAAACCAGTGCAACTGGAACAGGGTTTTCTTCAACACGTCGCTTGCCTTGTCCGTTCGGAAATTGTGTTCACGGCGTGCATTATGCCGTGGCTTATCGAGAAACGTTCTTTATTACGCACAAAAGCCCCGTTCACGTGAATGAACGGGGCCCGAGGCTTCCGGCTTCTGTCAGAAGTGGAAGTTGGTGCTCAGCAATGCCGTACGACCCGCCGCCTGGTTGGCGAAGTGAGTCGAGAAGGCCTTGTCGTAGTAGGTTTCGTTGGTCAGGTTCTGCACGTTCAGTTGCAGATCGACGTTCTTGCTCAGCTTGTACGCTGCCATCGCGTCGTAGCGAACGTAGGAGTCGACCATGGTGGTGTTGGCCACGTTGCCGAATACGTCATCCACGTAGAACGCACCGCCACCGATGGTCAGCTTCGGCGTGACCTGGTAAGTGGTCCACAGGCTGGCGCTGTTTTTCGGGGTGTTCGGCAGTTCGTTGCCGTTGTTGGCCTTGTTGGCCGGCAGGTCACCACCGTCCACTTGCTCGCTGTCCATGTAGGCGTAGCCGGCGAACACTTGCCACTTGTCGGTGATCTTGCCGCTGGCCGACAGCTCGATACCTTGCACACGGGTCTTGCCGGCGTTTTCGTACGAGGTGGTATCCACCTGGACGCGGGCGTTTTCTTTCTCGGTGCGGAAGATGTCGGCGGTCAGCGACAGGCGATCGTTCAGCAGATCCCACTTGGTACCGATTTCGTAGTTCCTGGTGGTTTCCGGCTCCATGTCGCTCTTGAGCAGGTTGCCGTTGCGATCCGGCGTGCCACCCAGCGGGTTGCCTTCCTGACCTTCACCCAGAGTGTTGCCCGGCGGTGTGGCGGAGGTGGCGTAGGACGCATAGATGCTGCCGTTCTCTGCCGGTTTGTAGACGATGCCGAACTGCCCGGTGACGAACTCGCTGGTGTCCGAACCTTTGGAGGTGGTGGTGCCTGCGTTGGTGTACGTCTTGTAGCCGGTTTCGAAGTGGTCGTAACGCAGGCCCATGTTGACCAGCCATTGCTCGGACAGCTCCAGGGTGTCGAACGCATACAGCGCGTAGGTATCGGACTGGGTGTCGGTGCCGGCGTAATTGCGCGAAATGGCGCCGTTCCACGGATCGTTCGGGGTCGGGTTCGACAGCGAGGTGCAGTTGTAGCCGCTGGCGGCGCCAATCAGGCCCGGGTTGCAGTTGGTGGTCACGGCCGAGGTGCGCGGCGTGGTGTCGGTGTTGACGTTGTACGAGGATTTGCTGCTTTCCTCACGGGTGTATTCGACACCGGTGGAGAAGCTGTTCTTGAAACCGGCGACGTAGAAGTTGCCGAACAGATCGGTCTGGTTGGTGGTGGTCTCGGTGTTGCTCACGCGAGTGTTCGCACGACGCCAGACGCTGCCGTTGTTCACGTTGCCTTTGCTGTCGTCCGGCTGGGTCAGGATGTAATCCTGCATGCTGGTGCCGTGACGCAGGGTGTTCTTGAGGGTCAGCGAGTCGCTCAGGTCATGCTCGATGGCGAAGGTCGCGGTGTCGGTGCGGCCCTTGCGGAAGTCGCGGTCCAGACCGTAGAAGTTGCTGTGATCGCCGCCGGCATAGGGCTTGTCCGGATTGGACTTTGTGCGCGCCGCCGAGCCACCGGCCGGAATCGTGTAAGGGATGCCCGAATCCGGCGTGTCGTTGCTTTCGAGATGGTAGTAGTCGAGGTTGACGCGGGTGTCGGTGCCCAGGCCGAAGGCCAGGGATGGCGCGATGCCCCAACGGTCGTAGTCGACCTTGTCGCGACCGGCGACGTTGCTCTCGTGGCTCATCAGGTTCAGACGACCGGCAGCGGTGTCGCTGAACTGGTAGTTGCCATCCATGGTGTAACGCTGGGTCTGGTCGGAGCCCCAGGTGAAGCCACCGTCGAACGAGTTGCCCAGGTGCGCTTTCTTGCTCACCAGGTTGATGCTGCCGCCCGCCGCGCCGCGACCGCCGATGGCGGAGTTCGGGCCCTTGCTGACTTCGATGTTTTCAACGGCGAAGATCTCGCGGCTCTGGGAGCCGGTGTCTCGCACGCCGTCGAGGTAGGTGTCGCCCTGGGCGTCGAAACCACGGATGAACGGACGGTCGCCCTGCGGGTTGCCGCCTTCACCGGCACCGAAGGTGATGCCCGGTACGGTGCGCAGCGCGTCCTGCATGTTCAGGGCGCCGGTGTCTTTCAGCACTTGTTGTGGAATCACGGTGACCGAGCGCGGCGTGTCGACCAGCGGCGCGGTGTACTTGGGTGAGGAGGCTTTCTCGACCTGGTAGGACGTCGAGTCCTGGGCTTCGCCGGTGATGGCGGTGGCGTCCAGGGCAATGGCATTGCCGGAGGCTTTGCTGTCGGTCTTTTCAGCCGCGAACACCATGTGGCCTGCGGAGCCGGCGGTCAGTGCAACGCCGATGGCAGAGGCGAGCAGACGTGGTGAACTGACGGGTAGTTGTGCTGGTTGACGTGACATTTTTATTCCCCTCCCCAAGGATTTGAGGCGGCGGAATATAGGGTAAACAGGTATTCGTATCAATTGCGAAACATTGCTATTCGCGACGAATTTACATTCTTTACAATTTAGCCTTACGGTTTTTACCGATTCATTCGTCTAGCGGGTTTTACACAGTCAATAAGAATCAATACCATTGCCGCCTCTTTGCCATCAGGTGACATTGCCATGCTGCTGCACATCCCTGCGCTGTTCGAAAAAGACGAAGTGCGGCGCATCCGCGAGGCTCTGGAACAGGCCGACTGGGCCGATGGCAAGATCACCGCCGGCTATCAATCGGCCAAGGCCAAGCACAATCTGCAACTGCCGGAAGGCCATCCACTGGCCAAGGAAATCGGCGCGGCGATGCTTGAGCGCCTGTGGAAAAATCCGCTGTTCATGTCCGCCGCGCTGCCGCACAAGGTATTCCCGCCGTTACTCAACTGCTACACGGCGGGCGGCAGTTTCGATTTCCACATCGACAACGCGGTGCGCCAGCCCAAGGGCAGCATCGAGCGGGTGCGCACCGATCTGTCGGCCACGCTGTTCTTCAGCGAGCCGGAGGACTACGACGGCGGCGAGCTTGAGATCCAGGACACTTTCGGCACCCAGCGCGTGAAACTGCCCGCCGGCGACATGGTGCTGTACCCCGGCACCAGCCTGCACAAGGTCAACGCGGTGACTCGCGGTGCGCGTTATGCCTCGTTCTTCTGGACCCAGAGCCTGGTGCGCGAAGACAGCCAGCGCGCGTTGCTGTTCGAGATGGACGGTGCGATCCAGCAACTCACCCACGACATGCCCGATCACCCTTCGCTGATCCGCCTCACGGGCACTTACCACAACCTGTTGCGTCGTTGGGTCGAGGTCTGAGTGGCGGACTTTCGGTTGCGTCGCGAAGAAGTCCTCGACGGCGAACGCCTCACCGCCATGCTCGAAGAAAGCCCGGCCCGCGCAGCTCAGGCAATTCTGCTGGCGGCGGGTGAGGGCGTGCTGGAAGCGCAGGCGCTGCTCGGGCAGATCCTGCTCGATGGTCACGGGATTGCTCAGGATCAGCCGCTGGCATTGCGCTGGTTTGAAATTGCCGCAGAGCAAGGTCATCTGATGGCGCGCAACATGCTTGGTCGCTGCCATGAACATGGCTGGGGATGTGCAGCAGATACGTCGATTGCCGCGCAGCACTATCGAATCGCAGCCGAATCCGGTCTGGATTGGGCAATGTACAACCTGGCCAATCTGCTCGCGACCGGGCGTGGTGTGGTTGTCGATCATCTTCAGGCAATGGCGTTGTATGAACGTGCGGCCGAAGCCGGGCATGCCAAGTCGATGAACCTGCTCGGGCGTTATCTGGAAGAAGGGCAAGTGTGCCCGGCGAATCCGGCAGCGGCCCGTGACTGGTATCGACGTTCGGCCGAGGGCGGGGATTTTCGCGGGCAGTTCAGTTATGCGGCGGTGCTGGCGGCTGAGGGCCGCATTGATGACGCGTTGGTCTGGCTGGAGAAAGCATTGGCCGTCGGTAATCTGAATTTCCTGCGAGTCGCCAGTGTGTCTTTGTTGAATGCACAACATCCGCAAATTCGTGCGATAGCCGATGCTTATAAGTTGAGGCTGGCAGAGTTGACGGGTTTGTAATTATTTATTCGGTTGTTAGTTGCTTTTATCAAGTTGAGGGGCTGTTGTCAGGCAGTAGTGTGGGTGAGTGATTGCTTTGTCTTGATTACTAATATTTAAGTGCTTGTTAGTTGTTTTCCTGCTGGCCTAAGGTTGTTTTGCGATATCGATGATCAAGTTGGAATGACTCGCTTGATAATGTCGTATATCCCAAATGACTTTTATTGAATATCCGAAGAAGACAAGGAGTCTCTTATGGAATTAAAAATGGACAGCAAGGTTGTCGAGGCCGCCGAGAAGGCGCCTCGGGTATTTGTAAGTGCTTCGCTCGGTGAAGGTGAAGAATACAATCGGGAAACCGGTATTCAATTAACCAAAGAACAGATCATCAGCCTGCGCAAGTATGAGGTGCTGGGGCTGTCGCTTCCTGTTCGGCTGGCGGACGTTGTTGCCTATCTGAACTACGGCGCCGGGGATGCCGGGGGCGTTGGCCTCAAGGCAACAGACTTCCTGCGGACATTCACCTGCACCTACGACCATGCGAAACGCTGGTCGCCGTTGCGTGAAAAAATCATGCTCACCGGTACTGATCTGAAAATTTTTGCCGGCAGCATCATTCGTACGGGTAAGGGAATCGTAGAGATCTACGAAGACCTGAAAGCCTCCAGGTATCTGGAGGAATACGATATCAATACGCCGCAAGAGTATCTGGAGCTGAAACGCACGATTCCGGATCTTCCAGACCTGGGCTTGCCGTCCGGGGATGTGCCGGAAATCAAGGCCTATCTCAATGACATGCTGGCCAAAGTCATGCAGTGCCATGCGAAGGCCGAGCATGTCAGGTCAGAACTCGACAGTTTCGGCGCTGATATGCGCGAGACCGTGCTGCCGGAGATCAAGCTGCGACTGGAGTTCGTGTCGCGCAATACCTATCAGGCAGACATTCAGGTCCTGCAGGGCGAAATCGACCAGCGCTCGAAAGAAATCGATGAACTGAACAAGCAATATGATCAGTTGGTTCAAGAAGCGATCCGGTCGGCAGCGACATTGAATGTCGGTGGTTTGATTCTCGGCATCTATCAGGGCGTCAAGGCCGAAAAAATCCGCAAGGAGCGAAACCGGTTGAAGGCAGAGCAACAGGCCTCCAACCAAGTAATGGCCAGCAAAAACCAGACGCTGAGTTCCCTGAACAAAGTGCGCGATGACTTGCAGAACCTGAGTTATGTAGCGATTGAAGCCGAAGTCGCCACGCAAAACCTGATGCTGGTATGGAATGCACTAAGCACTTATATCAATGCCTCTGTCAAAGAAGTGGATCTGCTTAAAGAGGCAACTTCCCTGAGGAAGTTCAAGAACCAGATTCTCGGTATTGTTGATCCGTGGGAGCAGATCAAGGTGAGTTCCGATCAGCTGTTGGGCGTCTTCGCTGCGGCAGATAAAGAGTATGGAAACAGCTTTGCAGTATTCGGGAGTAAAAGAACTATGTTGACGCTCAACAATCATCCAGCCGTTTCGGATTTTGACATCGCTGCCTTGCGCTCCTGCGCTGCAGCTGTTCAAACAAGCAATGTCACTGCACAGATGCTCGGTGAGGAGTTCAATTACATGCCGGGTACGGTCCGCACAATGAATGGGCTGACGATGGCTATCCAGAAAGCCACCTTTGAACTTCGTAATCAGGCCCAGACGACGGGGATCAATCTGGAGCGTGCGCAGAAGAAGTTGAAAACATCTCAGGACGAACTTCTCGAGTATCCGGATGATGCGGATGAAATTCACGAGGAAATGGAAAGCGAACTCAAGAATGTATCGATGAAAATCTCCGAGCACGCGGACGATTTGAAGATGACGCACAACGGCCTGACTACCGCTTACGACCGATCGGCTTCGGCGCAATGGATCGTGACGCTGCAGCAGGACCGGGCCTTCACGGAAGCACTGAAGGTCACATCGGAAGAAAAAGTCGTCGATTTCGAAAAGCAGATGAAATCGGTGTCTGAAGCGCTCGAGCTGATCGCGAAAGCCGGGGTGGAGAAAATCGGTCAGGAAGCCCAACTGACGCTGGATAACCTGAAAGCACTGGGGCTGGCACCACCGCAGGTCCAGATTGCATTGTTCGCCATTGATACCTTGAAAAAAATGATCGCGGGTATCGGTGAAGCCATTTCCTATCTGAACATGCTGGCGGGTTACAACCAGCTCAAGGATAAGGTGGCTGATCTGAGGACGCAGTTGAAGAAGTACGTCAACGAGATCGCCCAGATCGATGGAAAGATTCACCTGGTTCAGATCCTCGATCAACTGGACGAAGAGCGTTGGAGTTACGTGAATGAATTCTCGAATCTGGTGGCCCGATTCGAGTCATATGCCCGAGACTTCAGGCAAGACAAGTTACAGCCTGTCGAGCAACGAACGACTGCTGCAATCGCCCGGATTGCCGACGTCCGGCAGTATTTGAAAACGGTTCAGCAATAAGGAGTCGAGGCGGTGGGCGCCCCGCCCATCGTCTCCTGATCAGTCATGAATACACTTGCCTATGAACTTGGCGCAGCACAACGGCGGACACTGGACCGATACACAAATTTCCTGAGTTCACTTCATCCCACTTTCAACAACATCCCTTTGGTGTTTGAGCGCCGCAGAACCAGCGGTCATCAATTGGCGGTACTGGCCAGCGATTCGCGTTTGAACAACGCCAGTTTCAATGCGCGCTATTTGCAGGAGTTCTGGCAGCGCACCGAAGAGGCTCGGCGCCTCTGCAGCACTTTCGTCGCGGATCTCGCTACGTTCACCGCCGAAACGCTGGAAATCACCCGGAACACTTCAAGGAACGAGCCTCTCAGTCAGGTGGATTTCAATCTGTACAGCTTATCCAGGTCGCCGACCTGGAAGCTGTTTCCCCCCACCGATGTCCCGGATCTTGTTCACGAGCTGGCGCTTCGGTTCTGCTCGTTAAGGGCGGCGATTCGCCAACTGAAATACACAATCGTCGAGGTGCATGACGAGTCGTTCGGTCTCAAGTCGGTGTTTGTCAGGGCAATGGATCATCGTACGTGCCAGTGCCATACCCAGCCGACAGTGGTCGAGGAGTTGTTTCGCGAAGCGCGCACTACGCCGGTTTGGGACGTGGCTTATTCGTCAGCGGATCCGCTTGTCAGAGGCGCCGAATACAAAACGGATATAGCCGGCTTGTTTAACGGATTGGCTTCCGTGAGTTCGCACATCAGCGTGTTTCTCGAAGAAACGGGCTTGCGCATCGACACGGTGTTCAATGAATTATTGAAGGCAGAGCGCGCGTCGAAACTCGGCGAGTTGAATTTCCAATTGGCTGCTGCGAAGGAGGGCGCTGACGAGTTCATGGCGATGATCAATCATCTTGAGGCATGGCTGCGCAAATAAAAAAGGCCCATGCATGCATGGGCCTTTCCATTTGAAGCGTCGCTTAAACGTAGAACGACTTCAGCGGCGGGAAGCCATTGAACTCTACGGCGCTGTAGCTGGTGGTGTACGCACCGGTCGACAGCCAGTACAGGCGATCACCGATCGCCAGGTTCAGTGGCAGGCCGTACTTGTAGTTTTCGTACATGATATCGGCGCTGTCGCAGGTCGGGCCGGCGATCACGACTTCTTCCATTTCGCCTTTCTTCTCGGTCCAGATCGGGAACTTGATGGCTTCGTCCATGGTTTCGATCAGGCCGGAGAACTTGCCCACGTCGGTATAAACCCAACGCTCGACGGCGGTACGGGATTTACGCGCAACCAGTACCACTTCGCTGACCAGGATACCGGCGTTGGCAATCAGCGAACGGCCCGGTTCCAGAATGATTTCCGGCAGGTCATCACCGAAGTCTTCCTTCAGGAAGCGAATGATTTCTTCGGCGTAGGTTTCCAGGCTGTTGGTGCGGGTGATGTAGTTGGCCGGGAAGCCACCGCCCATGTTGATCAGCTTGAGGTGGATGCCGTCTTCTTCCTTCAGGCGCTCGAAGATCACTTTGACCTTGGCGATCGCCGCGTCCCAGACGCTGATGTCGCGCTGTTGCGAACCGACGTGGAACGAGATGCCGTAAGGCACCAGGCCCAGGTCACGGGCGAGGATCAGCAGGTCCATGGCCATGTCGGTCTGGCAGCCGAATTTGCGCGACAGTGGCCAGTCGGCTGTAGTCGAGCCTTCGGTCAGGATGCGCACATAGACTTTGGCGCCCGGTGCGGCCTTGGCGATGTTGCGCAGGTCGGCTTCGGAGTCGGTGGCGAACAGACGCACGCCCTTCTCATAGAAGTAGCGGATGTCCTTGGATTTCTTGATGGTGTTGCCGTAGCTGATCTGGTCCGGGCTGACGCCACGGCTCAGCACTTTGTCCAGCTCATAGATCGAGGCGATGTCGAAGCTCGAGCCTTTCTCCTTAAGCAGGTCGATGATCTCGACGGCCGGGTTGGCCTTGACCGCGTAGTAGACCTTGGCGAATTCGAAACCGGCGCGCAGGTCATCGTAGGCCTGGGCGATCATCGCGGTGTCGATCACCACGAACGGGGTTTCCTGTTTGTCGGCGAACGCCTTCATTTTCTGAAAGGTTTCGCGCGCGAAATAGTCTTCGACCTGGATCGACATACTTGGGAGCTCCTATGGGCAAACTCGTGAAATCAATGGGTGCAAATGAACGCCCTCCGTATCCCCACTTTGGTTCGCCTACTTCCCAAGGCATGTCGCCGAAAGCAAAAAGGCCATGGGAAATGTAGTCTTTCTTTCCCTTGGCCTTGCTGTCTCGTCGTCAGTACTTGAGCCGGATGGATCGTTTCCAGCATGGACGTTCGGCGCGAACTTTAGGGCGTGAGGGGCCTGAGATCAACTAAAAATGTCGCGTTTTTGCACGCTTCTGACGTACGTCGCGGATATCACTCTTTGTACCCGACCGAGATGACGGTCAGATGTTCCGCAATAATTTTCAGGTGTTAAAAATACCTGCACGTTCGATGCTGATGTGTGCCAAGTCATGGATAACTACGATCACTTCAACATCGGCGACGTTGGCGGCGAGAAAGGCAGGTGAGGGGGAAGTTGCTGGTTCAGGCTGGCAAAATCGGCCGGGTTCGGCTCTCGGGTGTGTTGATATTTCTTGCCGGCTCATCGTCGGTAGGAAAATCCCGGCCTTGAGTTTCCGGCGGTCGAAAAAAGGGCTGTCGAACAGCCCTTTTGCTTTTGATCAGGCCACCGCTTCGGCCGGCGACACGATATTGGTCTTCATTCCGCGTGAACGACCCGAACTCAGGTACGCCGCAATCGACTCCTGGGTGACTTCGCCAAGGAAAACCCGCTCGGCATCCATCACTGGCAGCCACGCCCGATTGAACTCGTACATGCGCGACAACAGAATGCGCAGGTGTTCGTCATAGGCGGCCGTGGCGTTGAACTCGCGCAGGAATTGCGCGCATGTACCGGTCTGACGGTGAAGATCGCGACGGCGCACATAACCCAGTGCCTTGTTCTCAGCGTCAGTCACGACGACATAGCGACGGTCATGCTCGTCCATCAACTCCAGCGCATCGGCCACCGGGGTTTGTGGGCTGACCGACGGCGCGTTGTCCGCCGCATCTTCGGCTTTGACCAACAGCAGGCGTTTGAGGGTGCTGTCCTGGCCGACGAAGTTGCTGACGAAGTCATCCGCCGGATGGGCGAGCAGGGTGTCCGGATGGTCGATCTGCAGCAGTTTGCCGGCGCGGAAAATCGCGATCTTGTCGCCGAGCTTGATCGCTTCGTCGATGTCGTGGCTGACCATGATCACGGTCTTGTTCAGTGCCCGCTGCATCTCGAAAAACTCGTTCTGGATCATCTCGCGGTTGATCGGATCGACCGCACCGAACGGTTCGTCCATCAGCAACAGCGGTGCATCTGCCGCCAGTGCGCGGATCACGCCGATCCGTTGCTGCTGGCCGCCGGACAATTCGCGCGGATAACGATGCAGATACTGTTTGGGCTCAAGCTTGATCATGCTCATCAGTTCGCGGGCGCGGTCGTGGCATTTCTGTTTGTCCCAGCCGAGCAGCTTCGGCACCACCACGATGTTCTCTTCGATGGTCATGTTGGGGAACAGGCCGATCTGCTGGATCACGTAGCCGATGTTTCGGCGCAGGGTCACTTCGTCGAGGTCGGTGGTGTCTTCGCCGTTGATCAGGATCTTGCCCGACGTCGGTTTGATCAGGCGGTTGATCATTTTCAGCGTGGTGCTTTTGCCGCAGCCCGATGGCCCGAGGAATACGCAGATTTCGCCTTCATTGACGGTCAGGCTTACCGAGTCCACGGCTTTCACATCTTTGCCGTTGCTTTGGAAGGTCTTGCTGAGGTTTTGAAGTTCGATCATTTGAGTAATCCTTTTGGAGTCAAAGAGCGTTGCAGCCACTGCAAAAACAGGTCGGCGAAGATCGCCAGAAGACTGACCAGCAGCGCGCCGACGATCAGCATCGACATGTCGCTGCGGCTGATGGAGGCGAGGATCAGCACGCCGAGGCCGCCGGCACCGATGGTTGCGGCGATGGTCATCACGCCGATGTTCATCACCACGGCCGTGCGCACGCCGGCCAGGATCACCGGCACCGCGATCGGTAGCTCGACCATGCGCAGGCGCTGGCCGAAGGTCATGCCGATGCCGCGTGCGGCTTCGCGGATGCCCGGCTCGACGCCGGTCAGGGCGAGGTAGGTGTTGCGCATGATCGGCAGCAGTGAATAAAGGAACACGGCGGTGATCGCCGGCATCGGGCCGAGGCCCTGACCGAATTTCGAGTAGAACGGCAGCAGCAGGCCGAACAGCGCAATCGACGGCACGGTCAGCAGCACTGTGGCGCTGGCCTGCAAAGGGCCGGCGAGGCTCGGGAAGCGAGTCATCAGAATGCCCAGCGGCACGCCGATGAGAATCGCCAGACTGACGGCGATGCCGACCAGCGTGATGTGCTGCCAGGTCAGGTGCATCACCTGCTGCCAGTCGAGGTGGGAAAAGGCGTTCAAAAATTCCATGACTTTTCCTCCTTTAGTTCAGTGGATGCTGGCGCAGGAAATCGGCAGCGACTTTCGACGGGCTTTCGTGATCGACATCGACCCGCGCATTGAGCTGGCGCATGGTTTCGTCGTCGAACAGCTCGGCCAGGGGTTTGAGCTGTTCCGCCAGTTGCGGGTGAGCGTCGAGGTAGGCCTGACGCACCACTGGCGCGGCGGTGTAGTCCGGGAAGTAATGCTTGTCGTCTTCCAGCAGCTTCAGCCCGAACGCATTGAGGCGACCGTCAGTGGTGTAGACAAGACCGGCAAACACCTGGCCGTTACGCAGGGCGGTGTAGACCAGTCCTGCGTCCATCTGCCGGATGTTTTGGCGGGTCAGGTTCATGTCGTACAGCTTGACCATGCCGTCCAGACCGTCGGAGCGGTTGGCGAACTCAGTGTCCAGCGCCACCAGATGATTGCTGCTGGCCTCGCTGCGCAGCACGTCGTTCAACTGGCTGATGTTGCTGATCTGCGGATATTGCTCGGCGACCTTTTTCGGCAGGGCGAGGGCGTAGGTGTTGCTGAATTTCGACGGCGTCAGCCAGACCAGGCCTTTTTTCGCGTCGAGTTCTTTTACTCGGGCGTAGGACTGTTCGCTGTCGAGTTTTTCGGTGACATGGTTGTAGGCCACCAGCGACACGCCGGTGTATTCCCAGAGCATGTCGAGTTGCCCACTCTCATGGGCGCTGCGGGCCAGGTTGCTGCCCAGGCCACCGGTAATCTGCGCGTCGTAGCCTTTGCTGCGCAGGTATTGCGCAGTGATTTCCGCGAGCAGGGTTTGCTCGGTGAACACCCGGGCACCGAGGCGGATGAGCGGCTTTTCCGCCGCCTGGGCAAATCCTGCGAACAGCAGGGCGCAGCCTAGAATCAAGCTAAGTCGTTTCATGAATATTCCTTTGCCGAAGCCTTAAGACGGGCGCAAACCGCGTTCCAGCCAGAGACGGCTGGCGAGGGTGACCACGCCATCGAGCAGCAACGCCAACAGCGCGGTGCACGCGGCGCCGAGCAGCAGTTGCGGCTGATTGTTCAGGGCGATGCCGGGGAAGATCAGGCTGCCGAGGCTGTTGGCGCCGATCAGGAAGGCCAGCGGCGCTGTACCGACGTTGATCGCCAGGGCCACCCGCACACCGCCAACGATGATCGGCACGGCGTTGGGCAATTCGACCTGCCACAACACCTGGCGCGGAGTCATGCCGATGCCGACTGCGGCTTCTTTCAGCGAACCCTGGACGTTTTTCAGGCCTTCATAGGTGTTGCGCACAATCGGCAAAAGCGAGGCGAGGAACAACGCGAAGATCGCCGGACCACTGCCGATGCCGAGTATCCCCAGGGCAATCGCCAGTACGGCCAGCGGTGGCACGGTGTTGCCGATGTTGAAGATTTGCATGAAGCGTTCGGCGCGGCCGACCATGGTCGGGCGGCTCAGGAAGATACCGGCGGGGATGCCCACGACAAGGGCGGCCAGCATTGAAGCGAGGACGAGAATCAGATGAGCTTGCAGGTAAAACAACAAATCGTCGCGGTAGTGTTCGATCGTGTTGATGCCGATCCAGTGGACCAGCAGGGCCAGGAGCGCGATTACCACCGCACCTCCCATCAGCCCTTTGCCATAGCGGATAGCCACAGGCGGACTCCTTTTTTATAGTCGGCGGACGCTGTCCCGAGTGGCATGCCATGCCTGGCTGCCGGGCGTGAACGTTCGCGAGAAGCAGCTCCCCCAGCACCGGCCAAAAGCGGTCTGAAAGTGAGCCATGAGCGCAGCCTCGTCAGGCTAACTTGCTGATTTTTCAGCCCCTGACGAAAAGTCGTAACAGGGGATGGACGTCTCCGTGCTTTAAAAGGTTCCCATCTGAGGCAGCATTTGGCCACCCTTAATGTGCTCAACGGTTCGGTTATTGTCTTGACTTGGGCTATAATCGCGGCCCTTTTTTGAATCACCGCCAGGCGATTTCCCATGACCAGACAGGCCGCCGAAGTCGCGAAACGCCGCACTTTCGCCATTATTTCCCACCCCGATGCCGGTAAAACCACGATCACCGAAAAGCTCCTGTTGATGGGCAAGGCGATTGCAGTGGCCGGTACGGTGAAATCCCGTAAATCCGACCGCCATGCGACATCCGACTGGATGGAGATGGAGAAGCAGCGGGGTATTTCCATTACCACGTCGGTCATGCAGTTCCCGTATCGCGAACATATGATCAACCTGCTCGACACCCCGGGCCACGAAGACTTCTCCGAAGACACCTACCGCACCCTGACCGCGGTGGACTCGGCCTTGATGGTCCTCGACGGCGGTAAAGGTGTCGAGCCACGTACCATTGCGCTGATGGACGTCTGCCGTCTGCGTGACACGCCGATCGTCAGCTTCATCAACAAACTCGACCGTGACATCCGTGACCCGATCGAACTGCTCGACGAAATCGAAGCCGTTCTGAAGATCAAGGCCGCGCCGATCACCTGGCCGATCGGTTGCTACCGCGACTTCAAGGGCGTTTACCACCTGGCCGACGACTACATCATTGTCTACACCGCCGGTCACGGTCACGAACGCACCGAAACCAAGATCATCGAAAAGCTTGATTCCGACGAAGCCCGCGCCCACCTGGGCGACGAGTACGAGCGCTTCCTCGAACAGCTGGAACTGGTGCAGGGCGCCTGCCACGAGTTCAACCAGCAGGAGTTCCTCGACGGTCAGCTGACCCCGGTGTTCTTCGGTACCGCACTGGGCAACTTCGGTGTCGACCACGTACTCGACGCCGTGGTCGACTGGGCACCGCGTCCGCTGCCACGTGTGGCCAACGAGCGTACCGTGGAGCCGGTGGAAGAAAAGTTCTCGGGCTTCATCTTCAAGATCCAGGCGAACATGGACCCGAAACACCGTGACCGCATCGCCTTCATGCGCATTTGCTCGGGCAAGTACGAGAAAGGCATGAAGATGCGTCACGTGCGTACCGGCAAGGACGTGCGCATCGGCGACGCCCTGACGTTCTTCTCCTCCGAGCGTGAACAGCTCGAAGAAGCGTACGCCGGCGATATCATCGGTCTGCACAACCACGGCACGATCCAGATCGGTGACACCTTCAGCGAAGGCGAAACCCTGGGCTTCACCGGTATCCCGCACTTCGCCCCGGAACTGTTCCGCCGCGTACGCCTGCGCGATCCGCTGAAATCCAAGCAACTGCGCCAGGGCCTGCAACAGCTGGCCGAAGAAGGCGCGACCCAGGTGTTCTTCCCGGAGCGCAGCAACGACATCATCCTCGGCGCCGTCGGTGTGCTGCAGTTCGATGTGGTCGCCAGCCGCCTGAAAGAGGAATACAAGGTCGAGTGCTCCTACGAGCCGATCACCGTCTATTCCGCGCGTTGGATCGAATGCAGCGACAAGAAGAAGCTCGAGGAATTCTCCAACAAGGCGGTGGAAAACCTGGCGCTGGACGGCGGCGGTCACCTGACTTACCTCGCGCCGACCCGGGTCAACCTGGCCCTGATGGAAGAGCGCTGGCCGGACGTGAAATTCCGTGCGACGCGTGAGCACCATTAAGCGCTGACTGGCGACACCCGAAAAAGCCCACTGATATAACAGTGGGTTTTTTTTGCGTGTTGATTAAGTATGCGAACTCATTCAAGTCGGGCGCAGTGCATCTGGTCCCATCAATAAGGGAGCGATCGAATGACAGGGAGGCTCGCTTATCTGCTTCGGCCCAATGGTTATTTCAGCCTGATGGCCTGGGTGCTGGCGGCGTTGCTCTTCATTAATCGCCTGAGCAGCATGGTCAAGCTGTTCATGGCGTTGTACTTGCGCCAGGAGCTGGGGCTGGCGATTGAAACCGTCGGCTGGCTGCTGTCGGCATATGGCGGTGGTCTGCTGATCGGCTCGATGCTCGGCGGATGGCTCAGTGACCACGTCCGCACGGCGCGCCTGACGGCGGCGCTGTTCTTTGTCTCTGCGTGGGTTCTGGTCTTGCTGGGTCTGGTTACGCAAGTGCCGTTGCTGGCCGGGTTGCTATTGCTCAGCGGCACTCTCGATGGCGCGATTCGCACCCTGCATCAGCGACTGATCATGGAGTATTGCGAGGTTGCGCAGCGCCCACGGGCGCAGGCGTTGAGTCGCATCGCCCGGAACCTCGGGATGGCCGCTGCCGGTGTAGCGGGCGGTGTTCTGGCACAGGTGGATTTTCGCTGGGTGTTTTTCATCAGTGCCGGGCTCACGCTGCTGGCGCTGCTCTGGTTCATCCGCACGACCTGGCGCCGGCCGGTGCTGATCGCTGACGAGGCGCCACCGGCGCAATCGGGTTCGGGCCTTCCCTATCGCGACAAACCATTTCTCTGGTTGCTGGCGGCGACCGTCCTTCTTGGCATGTCGTTCGACACGGTCTACAGCACCTTGGGCAACTATCTTCGCGACTATTACCGTTTGAGCACCGAGGCCATCGGCTGGCAGTTCGCGATCAACGCGATTCTGGTGGTAGCGCTGCAGATTCCCATGTCGCACTGGGGGGAACGCTGGGGCGCGCGTCGGCCATTGATCGCCGGTTGTGTGCTGCTGGCGGTCGGACTCGGCATGTTGCCGCTGGGTTCCGGCTTGTTTTATGCCTGTCTCTCGACAGTCATCTGGACGCTGGGGGAAGCGTTGTTCATGCCACCGTTGAACGTGCTGGTAATGCAGCATGCACAAACCGGAAAAAGCGGCCGTTACTTCGGTCTGTTCTTCATGGCCTGGAGTGCGAGTTCCCTGTTGTCGCCGGTGCTGGGTGGGCAGCTCTACGGCCAGTTCGGTGGCCACAGTGTCTGGCTGGCGAGTGCCGTGCTGGCCTCGCTGTCAGTACCGCTGATTTATCAGGCCACCCGTATTCGAACCACGCAATGCGCAAATGCTTAGCCGATCCGGTTATAGGCGTTATTCGAAAGTGGTCTGTCCACGCATGGCATTTTCGGGCATGGGGCAGCGTCCTATCTGGTGAACCCGGCGGATCGGAACTAGATTTCAATCAGCGTCAGGTCAGGCATGAATTTTCACTTGGAACAGGATGGACTCGGCTATGAAAAGCAGGTTGCTACGGGTTTTGCTGCTGTTGAAAGTGATGGTGATGCTGTCCCTCGGCACCGCGACGGCCTGGGCCGAGTGCGAGGATCACGATACCCAGGCGTCCAGCGGGCAGGTGGGGCACAGCGCGCTGATGCTGGCCAAGTCCGAGTCCGAGCCGGGCGATCAGGGCCAGGGCGGCAGCGCCGACGATGACGACTCGACCACCGACGAGCCGGACTCCGATGATCCGGATGAAGGCGACAGCCAGACGTAGATTGCAGACAATAGAAAACCTCTTCTGCCTCGACTGATGTGCAATCGCAATCGAGGTGGAAGAGGGGGAGTAAACGAGAAAACAGTTTGAAGTTACCGAAGACTAAAATACTTCAGGCTTTAGTGCGGACTATCCTTCCTCTATGTTTCCCGCGGATCCGCAAAGTTGTCGGCTCTGCTTGAAAATCTCCTGCTTGCAATGCGAGCCGTTTGTCGGAATTTCACATTGATTGTTCCAGACCTGTCAGAAATGACAGTAGACGTCGTGTTGTTTGCTCCTTATAAGTATTCGTGCAGTTGGATGCTTTTAATTACTAAAAGGAATCGTATGATGAGTACTGACGAAAGCAAGAATACTACCGGGAAATTGCAGGCTACTGGAACTTCAGTGCCAGGTTTTTCGACGACTGATGTTTCTTTTAAGCAAAATCTATCGGATAAAGGCTATTCCTTGGACGGCAGAATGGCAACGGAGCAACTGGGTTTTTTTATACGAACTTTAGATGTTAAAGAGAACGTAAATTACGATATACAAACGGCTTGGTCCGGAGAGAAGGAAACTGCGTTAGCTTATTATAAGAGCGCTGAGGGGGTTGCCTATGACGGTGTTTCAGGAACTATCGTGTTTAAAAAGTTCGATGATTTTTCTGAAAGTGCCGAATTTGAAGCTAGGTTGAAGTTGGAAAGTGCTACAGGTGATGTTAAGGATAAAGTCGTGGTTCTAGGTGAATTTGTGGGGTTTGAGGGACCGTAATCCTTAATTCATGGGTTAGGCTTTTGTTTGATTTTTAAATTGTCTGGAGTTATTGGCGAAAGGGAGGGGGGCTTTTGTTGTGGTTTGGAAAAAAGGTCTTCTGTATCTTTGTGATGCTCGCTGAACAACCGCTTTCTTCCAATTGTCGTTTTGGAAGAAAGCGGTTTGGCTGATTGTTTGAATACCGCCACAATTACATGAGCGTTTACTTTGCCACGCCGTGGAGGAGTTGCTCGGCACCGCGACGGCCTGGGCCGAGTGCGAGGATCACGATACCCAGGCGTCCAGCGGGCAGGTGGGGCACAGCGCGCTGATGCTGGCCAAGTCCGAGTCCGAGCCGGGCGATCAGGGCCAGGGCGGCAGCGCCGACGATGACGACTCGACCACCGACGAGCCGGACTCCGATGATCCGGATGAAGGCGATAGCCAGACGTAAATTCCGGACAAAAGAAAACCCCTTCTTTCTCGACTGATGCGCAATCGAGGCAGAAGGGGTTTGGTCAACATCATCAACAACCCGCCCCAGGAAACCGGGCGGGTTTTTTCATGCCGCGCCGTCGAGGAACTGTTCGGCGTAGTGGCAAGCCACCTGCCGATTGTCGAGGTGGCGCAACGCCGGTTCTTCAGTACTGCAACGCTCGGTCGCGTACGGGCAGCGCTTGTGGAAAGCACAGCCCGGTGGCGGGTTCAGCGGGTTAGGCAACTCGCCGACGATCTTGATTTTCGGCTTGTTCGGGTCCGGATGGATGGTCGGGGTCGCCGACAGCAGCGCCTGGGTGTACGGGTGCAGCGGGCGTTCATAGATGTCGTTCTTCGGACCCATTTCCACGGGGCGGCCGAGGTACATCACCATCACGTCATCGGCCACGTGTTGCACCACCGCGAGGTTGTGCGAGATGAACACATAGGCGGTGTTGAACTCCTGCTGCAGATCCATGAACAGGTTCAGTACCTGGGCCTGGATCGACACATCGAGCGCCGAGGTCGGTTCGTCCGCCACCAGCACTTTCGGTTGCAGCATCATCGCTCGGGCCAGCGCGATACGCTGACGCTGACCGCCGGAGAACATGTGCGGATAGCGCTGATAATGCTCGGGACGCAAGCCGACCTGCTTCATCATCGCCTGGACTTTCTCGCGACGTTCGGCGGCCGACAGGTTGGTGTTGATCAGCAGCGGCTCGGCCAGTTGATCACCGATCTTCTGCCGTGGGTTCAACGAGGCGTATGGGCTCTGGAACACCATCTGCACGTCTTTGCGCAGTTGCTTGCGCTGGGCCTTGTCGGCGCCGGCCACTTCTTGCCCGGCGATTTTCAGGGAGCCGGACGACGGCTCCTCGATCAGGGTCAGGGCACGGGCCAGGGTGGATTTGCCGCAGCCCGATTCGCCCACAACGGCGAGGGTCTTGCCGGCTTCCAGTTCGAACGACACGCCGTTGAGGGCGCGCACGGTCGCGTGGCCCTTGAACAGGCCACGGGAGACTTCGTAGTGACGGGTCAGGTCGCGGGCGGTAAGTACGACGGCCATTACGCCACCTCCTGGTTCAGCGGGTAGAAGCAGCGGGCGAGGCTGTGGCTTTTCGGGTCAAGGGTCGGACGCTGTGCGCGGCAGCTGTCCTGCACGTACGGGCAGCGCGGTGACAACAGGCAGCCTTGCGGACGGTCGTAACGGCCCGGAACGATGCCCGGCAGAGTGGCCAGACGCTCGGCACCCTGGCTGTGCTCCGGAATCGCCTTGAGCAGCGCTTCGCTGTACGGGTGCGCTGGGATGTCGAACAGTTGCGGCACCTGACCGACTTCAACGGCTTGCCCTGCGTACATCACGCACACGCGCTGGGCGGTTTCAGCCACCACGGCGAGGTCGTGGGTGATCAGCACCAGGCCCATGTTCTGCTCTTTCTGCAACGCCAGCAGCAGGTCCATGATCTGCGCCTGAATCGTCACGTCGAGTGCTGTGGTCGGTTCGTCGGCGATCAGCAGTTTCGGCTCGCCGGCAATCGCCATGGCAATTGCCACGCGCTGGCTCATGCCGCCGGACAGTTGATGCGGGTAGGCGTCCATACGGTTCGCGGCGCCCGGGATTTCAACCTTTTCCAGCAGTTCGATGGCGCGCTTGCGGGCGGCCTTGCCGGACATTTTCAGGTGCAGGCGCAGCACTTCCTCGATCTGGAAACCGACGGTATAGCTCGGGTTCAGCGCGGTCATCGGATCCTGGAACACCATGGACAGGTCTTTACCGACGATCTGCCGACGCTGGCGATTGCTCAGTTTGAGCATGTCTTTACCGTCGAAGCTCAGGGAATCGGCAGTGACGATCCCCGGGTGTTCGATCAGGCCCATCAGCGCCATCATGGTCACGGACTTGCCGGAACCCGACTCGCCCACGATCGCCAGGACTTCGCCCTTGTCGACTTTCAGGTCGAGGCCGTCGACCACGGGTGTGGCGTTCTTGTCGCCGAAGCGAACGTTGAGATTCTTGATTTCTAGCAGTGACATGGGAATCTCCTCAGGCGGCGTTCTTGAGTTTCGGGTCCAGCGCATCGCGCAGACCGTCGCCCATCAAGTTGATTGCCAGCACGCTGAGCAAAATGGTCAAACCAGGCAGACTCACGACCCACCAGGCGCGTTCGATGTAGTCGCGGGCCGAAGCCAGCATGGTGCCCCACTCAGGGGTTGGCGGCTGGACGCCGAGGCCGAGGAAGCCCAGGGCGGCGGCATCGAGGATCGCCGAAGAGAAGCTCAGGGTCGCCTGGACGATCAGCGGTGCCATGCAGTTGGGCAGCACGGTGATGAACATCAGGCGTGGCAGACCGGCACCGGCCAGGCGCGCAGCGGTCACGTAGTCGCGGTTCAGTTCGCCCATCACCGCGGCACGGGTCAGACGCACGTAGGACGGCAAGGACACCACGGCAATGGCGATCACGGTGTTGATCAGGCCTGGGCCGAGGATGGCGACGATCGCCACGGCCAGCAGCAGCGACGGCAGGGCCAGCATGATGTCCATCAGACGCATGATGGTCGGGCCAATCATTTTCGGGAAGAAGCCGGCGAACAGGCCCAGCAGAATCCCCGGGATCAGCGACATCACCACCGACGACAGGCCGATCAGCAGCGAAAGACGCGAACCCTGGATCAGACGCGACAGCAGGTCGCGACCCAGTTCGTCGGTACCGAGCAGGAATTGCATTTGCCCGCCTTCGAGCCACGCCGGCGGCGTCAGCAGGAAGTCACGGTATTGCTCGCTCGGGTTATGCGGGGCGACCCACGGCGCGAAAATCGCGCAGAAAATTACCAGCAGCATGAACAGCAGACCGGCGACGGCGCCCTTGTTCTTGGCAAAGGCCTGCCAGAACTCTTTGTACGGTGACGGGTACAGCAGACTTTGATCCACGGCGGTGGCGGCGGTGACTACTGAGGAAGTTGGAGTGCTCATGGGTATTGACCTCAGCGCTGATGACGGATGCGTGGGTTGGCAAAGCCGTAGAGGATGTCCACCACGAAGTTGACCAGAATCACCAGGCAGGCGATTAACAGGATGCCGTTTTGCACAACCGGGTAGTCCCGGGCGCCGATGGCTTCGATCAGCCATTTACCGATGCCGGGCCAGGAGAAGATGGTTTCGGTCAGAACCGCACCGGCCAGCAGGGTGCCGACTTGCAGGCCGACCACGGTCAACACCGGGATCAGCGCGTTGCGCAGACCGTGCACGAACACCACGCGCGACGGCGACAGGCCTTTGGCCTTGGCGGTACGGATGTAGTCTTCACGCAATACTTCGAGCATCGACGAACGGGTCATCCGCGCGATCACCGCCAGCGGAATTGTGCCCAGCACGATGGCCGGCAGGATCAGGTGGTGCAGGGCATCGAGGAACGCACCCATGTCATCGGCCAGCAGGGTGTCGATCAGCATGAAACCGGTGCGCGGCTCGATGTCGTAAAGCAGGTCGATCCGTCCGGATACCGGGGTCCAGCCCAGGCTCACGGAGAAGAACATGATGAGGATCAGGCCCCACCAGAAAATCGGCATCGAGTACCCCGCCAGGGAGATGCCCATCACCCCGTGGTCGAACAGGGATCCTCGCTTGAGGGCCGCAATCACCCCGGCCAACAGGCCCAGGATGCCGGCGAACAGCAGGGCGGCCATGGACAGTTCCAGGGTCGCCGGGAAGAGGGAGGTGAACTCGGTCCATACGCTCTCGCGGGTGCGCAGGGATTCACCGAGGTCGCCGTGGGCCAGTTTGCCGATGTAGTCCAGATACTGGGCGTACAGCGGTTTGTTCAGACCGAGGCGTTCCATTGCCTGAGCGTGCATTTCGGGGTCGACCCGACGTTCGCCCATCATCACTTCCACGGGGTCGCCGGGAATCATGCGAATCAACGCGAAAGTCAGCAAGGTGATGCCGAAAAACGTGGGGATCAATAACCCCAGTCGGCGGGCAATAAAACTAAACATCGTGTGTGGTACCTCATCAGCCGGTTAGGCGTGCCCGGTTTCCCTGGGGTCAGGGAAACCGGGAGTTTTCTTATCTACTTCACCTGGGTGGTGGCGAAGTTATTGGTTGTCAGAGGGCTGATGTGATAACCCTCAACGTTGTTGCGCATTGCAGTGAACATCCGGGTGTGGGCCATGCTGATCCACGGTTGGTCCTGATTGAACAGCACCTGGGCTTGTTCATACAGCTTGGCGCGTTCGGCCGGATCTACTTTAGCCCGTGCTTCGTCGAGCAGTGTCTGGAATTTTTCGTTGCACCAGCGAGCGTAGTTTTCGCCGTTCTTGGCGGCTTCGCAACTGAGCATAGGCGTCAGGAAGTTATCCGGGTCGCCGTTGTCGCCCGCCCATCCGGCCGACACCATATCGTGTTCGCCGGCCTTGGCGCGCTTGAGCATCTCACCCCATTCCATCACACGGATGTCGATCTTGATCCCGACTTTCGCCAGGTCAGCCTGCATCATTTGTGCGCCGAGCATCGGGTTCGGGTTGGTCGGGCCGCCGCCATTGCGGGTGAACAGGGTGAACACGGTGCCTTCCGGCACGCCGGCTTCCTTGAGCAGGGCGCGGGCCTTGTCGAGGTCACGTGGCGGGTTCTTCAACTCGTGGTTGTAGCCCAGCAGGGTCGGCGGGTACGGGTTGACCGCAACGGTCGCGTTGCCTTTGCCGAACAGCGCGTTGACGTAGGCTTCCTTGTCGAAGGCGATGTCGATGGCTTTGCGCACCCGCACGTCGCTCATGTACTTGTGCTGGGTGTTCATGGCGACATACGAGACGGTCATCGCATCCAGTTCGTCGACTTTCAGGTTGCTGTCTTTCTTGATGCTCGGGATGTCATCCGGTTTCGGATACAGCGCGATCTGGCACTCGTTGGCCTTGAGCTTCTGCAAACGCACGTTGTTGTCGGTGGCGATCGCCAGGATCAGCGCGTCAGCCGGAGGCTTGCCACGGAAGTAGTCCGGGTTGGCCTTGAAGCGTACCTGGGCGTCCTTGTTGTAGCGCTGGAAGATGAACGGCCCGGTGCCGATCGGTTTGCTGTTCAGGTCGCCGGTCTTGTTGGCCTTGAGCAACTGGTCGGCGTATTCGGCCGGATAGATCGAGGAGAACGCCATGGCGATGTCGGCCAGGAACGGCGCTTCGCGGCGGGTCAGGGTGAACTTGACCGTGTTGTCGTCGACTTTCTCGACGCTTTTGAGCAGTTCCTTGAAGCCCATGCTTTCAAAGTACGGGAAGCCCACGCTCGACAGCTTGTGCCACGGGTGATTCGGGTCCAGCTGACGCTGGAAGCTCCAGACCACGTCGTCGGCATTCATGTCGCGGGTCGGCTTGAAATAGTCGGTGGTGTGAAACTTGACGCCTTTGCGCAGGTGGAACGTGTAGGTCAGGCCGTCTTCGCTGATGTCCCAGGACTCGGCCAGCGCCGGAATCACTTCGGTGGTGCCGGGCTTGAAGTCCGCCAGACGGTTGAAGATGGTTTCGGCCACCGCGTCGGCAGTGACTGCAGTCGTGTACTGGACCATATCGAAGCCTTCCGGACTGGCTTCGGTGCAGACCACCAAGGGTTTGGCCGAGACGCCGATGGCGGCGCTCAACAAGGCGGCAGCGACGGCCGCACGTAGGGGAAGCATTTTCATCGTTAACCCTCTGCAATCGGTTGAAGACAAAAAGCCGAACGGCCGACTCGTCACTGAGTCAGCCGTCGGCACGCGTTTTTACAGAATGTTGAATGGTACGGTGGTCACGAGACGGAACTCGTTGATGCTGCCGTCAGCCTGGTTTTCGCTGGCACGGTGAGCGGTGTAGGTGGCGCGCACGGTGGTCGCCTTGAGCGGACCGCTCTGTACCGCGTAGGTGGCACCGATGCCGTATTCGTAGTGGTGTTCGCCGTCCATGTTTTTCACGTCATACGCAGTGCCGGTGTAGTGAGTACCGTCGATGCCCCAGCCGCGAGCCTGGTAGATGTTGAACTTCAGGCCTGGTACGCCGTACTCGGCCATGTTCAGACCGTAGGCGACCTGGAAGGACTTCTCGTTCGGGCCGTTGAAGTCGGACAGCAGGGAGTTGGCCAGGTAGATGCCGTTGGTTTCGTGCAGGTAGTCGAAGTACTCGTTACCGTTAATTTCCTGGTACGAGAAGGTCAGGCTGTGTGCCTGGTGGGTCAGGCCGAACGACAGGGAGTAGGTGTCGTTGTCGATGTTGCCCATCTCTTTTTTGCCGGTATCGACCGTCTTGTAGTAGTTCAGGCCGGTGGTCAGGCTCACGACATTGCTGTCACCCAACTCGTGGGTGGCGCCGAAGTAGTACTGGTTCCAGAAGTCTTCAACCTTGGAAGCGTACAGGCTGGTCTTCAGGCTTTTCAGCGGCTGGTAGTTCAGGCCGACGATGCTCACGCGATCGGTTTCGGCATTGTTGTTGGTGTACTCGGAGCGGAATTTCGACAGGCTTTCTTCGGTACGCGGCGATACGCGGTCGAAGCTGCCGGCGTCGAACGACAGGTTGTTCAGCTCTTCGCTGTGCAGGCTGACACCTTCAAAGCTCGAAGGCAGCGCACGGTTGCCGATGGTGTCGACGATGGGGGTGCTGAAGTTCTGGCGACCGGCGGTCAGGGTGGTGTTGGAAACGCGGAACTTGACGTTGGCCAGGCCCAGTTTGCTCCACTGACCTTCGGCATCACCGCCTTCTTTGGTCAGGGTACGGTTGTTGCCTGCGCCTGGACGCGAGCCCGGTGCGCCACCATTGTTGGAGGCCAGATCCTTGCGGTCGCGCTCCAGGGCAACGGCGTTGTACGCGGCCACTTCAGTGCTGACACCGACGGTGCCCTGAGTGAAGCCGGAGGTGTAGTTGACGATGGTGCCCTGCACCCAGTTGATACGACGATCGGTCGGGGTTGCAACGCCGTCTTTGCGGTAGGTGAACTTGCCGCCACGTTTCAGTTGCTCGTTGGCGTACCAGTTACGGGTCGTGCCGCTGATCTTGGAGCCTTCGAGGAAACCGGTGGCTTCAGCCTGGGCGCTCTGCTCGTTGACGGTAACCGGGGTGAACGCCTGGCTCTGTTCCTCGGCATAAGCCGTGGCGGTGATGCTGCTGATGGCCAGGGCCAGTATCGCGGTGCTGCTCAGTTTCATGGGTGAAGCTCCTTTACTTTCTTTTTATGCCGGCTTTTTTTATAGGGCCGGTTTTTGGTTTTAGAACTCATTCACACATCGCAAACGTTTGCAAAAGGCCTGATTGGCGAATTTCGGCAAAGCGCTTGCGTGAGGAGGTAGACGGCCTCCTCAGCGATGCGGCTAGTCGGTTTTTTGTTTAATCGATGCTGACACCCGAAAACACGTTGCGACCGAACGGGCTCACCTTGAACCCCTCGACTCTCGCGCTCAGCGGCTGGTTGACCGTCGAGTGGGCGACAGGCGTGATCGGCACTTGCTGCTTAAGCAACTGCTGGGCCTGTTTGTAGAGCACGGTGCGCTGCTCACGGTCGGTGACCACCTTGGCCTCCTTGATCAGCTTGTCGTAAGCCGGGTCGCACCACATGGAGTAGTTGTTGCCGCCAATGGCGTCGCAGCTGTACAGCGTGCCGAGCCAGTTGTCCGGGTCCCCGTTGTCACCGGTCCAGCCGATCAGGCTGATGTCGTGTTCGCCATTCTTGGTGCGCTTGATGTACTCGCCCCATTCGTAACTGACGATCTTCACTTTCAGACCGATCTTGGCCCAGTCAGCCTGGAGCATTTCGGCCATCAGCTTGGCGTTCGGGTTGTACGGACGCTGCACCGGCATGGCCCACAGGTTGATTTCTGTGCCCTCCTTGACGCCGGCAGCCTTGAGCAGTGCCTTGGCTTTTTCCGGGTTGTAGGCGGTTTCCTTGATGGTGTCGTCGTAGGCCCACTGGGTCGGTGGCATGGCGTTGACGGCCAGTTGACCGGCGCCTTGATAAACAGCGTTGAGAATCCCTTGTTTATTCACCGCCATGTCCAGCGCCTGCCGCACTTCGAGCTGGTCGAACGGTTTATGGCGCACGTTGTAGGCGATGTAGCCGAGGTTGAAGCCCGGCTTTTCGATCAATTGCAGTTTCGGGTCGTTCTTCAGTGCCGGCACATCCGCCGGGCGTGGATGCAGTGTGACCTGGCACTCGCCGGCCTTGAGCTTCTGCACGCGAACCGAGGCGTCGGTATTGATCGCGAAAATCAGGTTCTTCAGCTTCACCCGGCTCTGATCCCAGTAATGCGGGTTGCCGGTGTAGCGGATGTTCGAGTCTTTCTGATAGCTCTTGAACACGAACGGCCCTGTGCCGATCGGCTTCTGGTTGATGTCGCTCGGCTTGCCTTCGGCCAGCAATTTGTCGGCGTATTCGGCAGACAGAATGGCGGCGAAGCTCATGGCGATGTTCTGGATGAACGCGGCGTCGACGCTGTTGAGCGTGAACACCACGGTCAGCGGCCCGGTCTTTTCGACCTTGGCGATGTTCTTGTTGAGGCTCATCCCGTTGAAATACGGGAACTCGGTCGGATAAGCCTTACGGAAGGGCTGTTGCGGATCGAGCATGCGGTTAAACGTGAACAGCACGTCGTCGGCGTTGAAATCGCGGGTAGGTTTGAAGTACGCCGTTGAATGAAACTTCACCCCTTCACGCAGGTGAAAGGTGTACTTGAGACCATCCTCGGAAATATCCCAGCTCGTTGCCAGACCCGGTACGACATTGGTCGCGCCTTTTTCGAATTCAGCCAGGCGGTTGTACAGCGGTTCGGCGGCGTCGTTATCGGTGGCCGTCGTGTACTGCGCGGTATCGAAACCGGCCGGACTGCCTTCGGAACAGAACACCAGGCTGTCGCTGGCGGCAAAAGTCGCGGACGTGGCGGCCAGCAGGCCGGCGCCCAGCAATGCGGAAAAAACCAAGGTATGGCGCATGACGCTCCCTCTTTATCTCAGTGTTTTTCAATGCGCCGTGATCCCTTCCAGGGAAGTTGTGGCTGCATTGAGCTCAAACCCACAGCAAACCGATAGCCCACGCAGTCACTGGTCAGAACCTGACGGTAGGGACCGCAGGTCTGGCAGTAAATGCGCAGAGTCCTAAAGACTCGTAGGAAAAGGCGACGCGTCCTAAACCAACCTGGTAGGGCCAGGTGGAAATGGATGTAGGCAAATTCCTGACTAATCGGCAGAAAAAAACAGCGGCGACGCTGAAAACGTCGCCGCCGGCTTTTTTACTTGATGCTGACGCCGTAGAAGGAGTTCAAGCCGAATGGGCTGATCTTGAAGTCCTGCACGTTGGCGCGCATGGGTTGATACACCGTCGAGTGAGCGATAGGTGTCATAGGGACTGCATCTTTGAGGACGTGTTGCGCCTCTTTGTAGAGTTCGGTGCGCTTGGCCTGGTCGGTGGTGCGCTTGGCTTCTTTCACGAGGCCGTCGAATTTCTTGTCGCACCATTTGGAGAAGTTGTTGCCACTCAGGGAGTCGCAACCAAACAACACGTTGAGCCAGTTGTCCGGATCACCATTGTCACCGCTCCAGCCAATGATCATGGCCTGGTTCTCGCCACCTTTGGAACGCTTGATGTACTCGCCCCACTCGTAGCTGGTGATCTTCACGTTCAGACCGATCTTCTTCCAGTCGGACTGGAGCATTTCGGCCATCAGCTTGGCGTTCGGGTTGTACGGACGCTGAACCGGCATCGCCCACAGGACGATCTCGGTACCTTCCTTGACGCCGGCTTCCTTGAGCAGCTGCTTGGCTTTCTCAGGATCGTACTTGGCGTCCTTGATGGTGGTGTCGTAGGACCACTGGGTCGGCGGCATGGCGTTGACGGCCAGCTGGCCCGCGCCCTGGTAAACCGAGTCGATGATCTGTGGCTTGTTGACGGCCATGTCCAGCGCCTGGCGAACACGCAGGTCGGCCAGCGGGTTCGGCTCGTTGCTGCCTTTGACCTTGTCCATCACGTTGTAGGCGATGTAGCCCAGGTTGAAGCCGGCCTGGTCAGGCATCTTCAGCGCAGGGTCGGCTTTCAGTGCAGCGAGGTCGGCCGGACGCGGGAACAGGGTGACCTGGCACTCGTTCTTTTTCAGCTTCTGGATACGGACCGACGGGTCGGTGGTGATGGCGAAGATCAGGTTGTCGATCTTCACGTCTTCAGGCTTCCAGTAATCCTTGTTGCCGGTGTAACGGATGTTGGAGTCTTTCTGGTAGCTCTTGAACACGAACGGACCAGTGCCGACCGGCTTCTGGTTGATGTCGGCAGCCTTGCCTTGTTTCAGCAGCTGGGCTGCGTACTCGGCGGACTGAATCGACGCGAAGCTCATGGCCATGTTCTGGATGAACGCGGCGTCGACTTCTTTGAGGGTGAACTTGACGGTGTGGTCGTCGACTTTATCGATCTTGGTGATGTTGGTATCCATCCCCATGTCGGTGAAGTACGGGAATTCGGTCGGGTACGCCTTACGGAACGGGTCATCCTTGTTAATCATGCGATTGAAGGTGAACAGCACGTCGTCGGCGTTGAACTCACGAGTCGGCTTGAAATACGGGGTGGTGTGGAACTTCACGCCTTCACGCAGGTGGAAGGTGTAGGTCAGGCCGTCCGGGGAAATGTCCCAGCTGGTCGCCAGCCCAGGAACAACGGCGGTGCCGCCACGCTCGAACTGGGTCAGACGGTTGAACATGGTTTCGGCTGAGGCGTCGAAGTCGGTTCCGGTGGTGTACTGGCCTGGATCGAAACCGGCCGGGCTGCCTTCGGAGCAGAACACCAGGTTAGTCGCAGCGGTGGCGAAAGGTGCGGAGGCAAACAAGCCTGCGCCGACTAAAAACGGAATGACCGCGTGTTTAAGCATGTTGGCCTCATGATTTGTTGTCATTTTTTAATATTGAGGTACGACCTCGTGAGTCGTGCCTGCGGATACTTATGCAGGGCCCATACCCAATGCAAGATCCAGAGCGCCCGGCGGCATCAAACGGTGGCACGAACGTACCTTAATGTCGCATCTGTATAACTTCTGACGCATTTGACCGTTTGCGGTCGGTTTTTACGGTGCAAACGAAGCCCCAAAACGGTGCATTGGTCACGTTTTGCGCGCCGAATCGGGGCCCGGTGTTACTTATTTATACCCACGCCATAGAAGGGGGTTAGACCGAACGGGCTGATCCTGAAGTCGGTGACTTCCTTGCGCAGCGGCTGGAACACCGTGGAGTTGGCGATCGGCGTGATCGGCACCTGCTGTTTAAGGATCAGTTGCGCCTGTTGATACAGTTTTACCCGTTGCGATTTATCCGTGGACACCTTGGCCTGCTGCACCAGTTTGTCGTAGGCCGGATCGCACCACTTGGCGTAGTTGCTGCCTTTCACCGCCGCGCAACTGTAAAGCACGCCCAGCCAGTTGTCCGGGTCGCCGTTGTCACCGGTCCAGCCGTAGATCATCGCGTCGTGTTCGCCATTCTTGGCGCGCTTGATGTACTCGCCCCATTCATAGCTGACGATGTTGGCCTTGATACCGATCTTCTCCCAATCCTGCTGGATCATCTGTGCCGACATTCGCGCATTGGGGTTTGAAGCGCGTTGCACGGTCATGGCCCAGAGGTTGATGGTTGTACCAGGTGCAACCCCTGCCTCCTTGAGTAGCGCCCTGGCTTTTGCAGGGTCGTGCGGCGCGTCTTTTATGTTCGGATCGAACGACCATTGCGCGGGCGGCAAGGCGTTTTGCGCCAACTGCCCAGCACTCTGGTAAACCGCCTTGATGATCGCCGGTTTGTCGATGGCCATGTCCAGTGCCTGACGCACCTTGAGCTGGTCCAGTGGTGGATGGGTGGTGTTGTAGGCGAGGAAACCGAGGTTGAAACCGGCCTGCTTCAACACGCGCAGGTTCGGGTCTTTTTCCATCACTTCGATGTCGGCCGGGCGTGGGTAGCCACTGACCTGGCATTCGCCGGTCTTGAGCTTCTGCAGACGGACAGCGGCGTCCGGGGTGATCGAGAACACCAGGTTGTCGATTTTCACGTCTTCGGGTGTCCAGTAGTCCTTGTTCGCCGCGTAGCGGATCTGCGAGTCCTTCTGGTAGCGCTTGAACACGAATGGGCCGGTGCCGACCGGTTTCTGGTTGATATCCGCCGCTTTGCCTTCCTTCAGCAACTGCGCGGCATATTCGGCCGATTGCACTGAAGCGAAGCTCATGGCGAGGTTTTGCACGAACGCGGCGTCGACGTTGTTCAGGTTGAAGCGCACGGTGTTTTCGTCGAGTTTTTCCACGGATTTGATCGTGGTGTTCAGGTCCATGTCGGTGAAGTACGGGGACTCGGCGGGGTAGGCCTTGCGAAAGGCGTTGTCCGGGTCAAGCAGACGCTGGAAGGTGAACAGCACGTCGTCGGCGTTGAAGGTGCGGCTCGGGGTGAAGTAGTCGGTGGTGTGGAATTTTACGTTTTGGCGCAGGTGGAAGGTGTACTGGAGGCCGTCCGGGCTGACGTCCCAGCTTGTGGCCAGGCCGGGTTCGATGTCGGTGCCGCCGCGTTTGAATTGGGTGAGGCGGTTGAAGACGGTTTCGGCGGAGGCGTCGAAGTCGGTGCCGCTGGTGTATTGGCTGGGGTCGAAGCCGGCGGGGCTGGCTTCGGAGCAGTAGACGAGGGTTGTGGCTGCGTTGGCGATTGGGGTGATGGCGGTCAGGGCCAGGGTTATTAGAAGTGGTTTGAGGGTGAATCGATCCATGGAGTCCCCGAGTGTATTGGAGGTAGTTGTGGGGAGGAGGGTAGCCGGGGTTTCGGTGGGTGCGGAAATATCGTTTTTCTAGGTGAGGTGTCTATCTCGGTATATCTGGGGAGGTTGTGAACATAACCGTTTTTTCGGGTGCTGCGGCTTATGGTTCCGCCCTTACGGCGGGTCACTTTTTACAAACGCCTAAAAAGTAACCAAAAACGCTTGCTCCTGCGTTCGGCCCGCTCGCTAGGGCTCGGGGTTCCTTCGCTCCGGGATTCATCCGGGGGCATCGCCTACGGTTTGCTTCGCTGCACCTCCTCTCGATGTGTTTGGCTTCGCCAAACGGTCGCTGCGCTCCCACCCCCGGATAAATCCCTCCACTCAGCCTTCCGACGTCGCCCGAAGATCAAAAGCGGTACTCGAGCTAACGCTCATTGTGTTGAGTGGTGGAAGCCAAAGCCAAAGCCAAAGCCGGAGTGGAGTTGTATGCGTTTTAAACCCGAGTTCACCTCGATATCTCACGTCGGCGTACCTCCCCCAAGCACCGCGGTCAGTCCCCTCTCCCTCCGGGAGAGGGCTAGGGTGAGGGCAGCTTTTGAAGCTGTTTAAATCTCAACAACAACACCGGATCCTTCCCACAAGGTTTTCAGGTTGTCCGTCGGAAGCACGCTCTCTAGTCTTTGGTTGTCGCAGAACAATCTGCGATCGGGAGGTGAGATTCCCGGTTACTGAATTTGGAAACCAGCGCAAGCCACCCCATAATCGCCGCCAGTTCATGCTGTCGGCAGTTCTTTATGGCGGCTATGTACGGGCGGACTTCGGTCCGGCCGGGTTGGTTTCCTTACCGGTAATCTCACTCCGTACATAGTTGCCACCTCATTTCACGAGTGAGATCGGAAATGAGTGGCGCAAATTCATAAGGAAATGCTCCATGAACAAGCCCGTACCCGACCCACCCTTCGAATCACCCACCCCCCTCGAAGAAGCCATGCGCGCCGAAGACCTCGCCCGCAACCGCGAAGCCATCAAACGCGCCCTCGACTATTACCTGTGCCCCAATCCTTCCAAACCGAGCCCGAGCACGATGTACATGGTCACGCCCAACGTCGACACCGAAAGCCTGCTGGCCAATGCCTGCGAATCCCTGGCGTCGGCCAGTACCATCGCCAGCAATTTCGCCAATGAGCTCAGCGGTTCGCAGCGCAGTACGGCGCTCGGGATCCAGCAGATCATCATGCTGGCCGAGCTGGCGGTGAACCGGGCGCTGGATCGGGTTGATCCGCAAACCTGAGACCGTGTCATCGTTCATCGCCAGCAGGCTGGCTCCCACAGGAGTCCGCATTCCAAATGTGGGAGCTAGCTTGCTAGCGATGACGGCGGAGCTGACAACCCAAATGCCGGGCACAAAAAAACCGGCGATCATCACTGATCGCCGGTTTTCATTCAGCCGTCACTCAATCACTGCATCAATACTTCAATCGAGCCATCAGCGGTCAGGCTGACCTGGCTGGTGCCGGCTTCGACTTCAGGCGTGACGGGCGCCGAATCCATGCCGGCGGCTTTCATCATCATCGGGGCGCGCATGTACGGTTGTGGGAAGCCGTTGCTGTTGAGGTTCAGGTTGACGATTTTGTAGCCCTTGCCGCCCAGGGCGTCGGTGGCCAGTTGGGCGCGGGCCTTGAAGGCGGTGACGGCTTCTTTCAGCAGTTTGTCTTCGCTGGCCTTGCGGGTCGGGTCGGCGATGGCGAAGTCCATGCCGCCCATTTTCAGGTCGGTCAGCAGTTCGCCGGTGAGTTTGGACAGGGCGGCGAAGTCGGCGCTTTCCAGACGCAGTTCGGCGCGTTCGCGCCAGCCGGTGATTTTCTGGCCCTTGGTGTCGTAGATCGGGTAGCTGTTGCGGCTGCCCTGGCGCAGGGTGATGTCTTTGACCTGCTTGGCCTGGGCCAGGGCCTTGTTCATGGTGGTGCTGACGTCGGCGGCGAGTTTGGCCGGGTCAGTATTCTGTTCTTCGGTGTAGAGGGTCACGATCATCAGGTCGCGGGCCACTTCCTGGCTGACTTCGGCGCGCAGGGAAATCTGGTTGTAGTGCAGCTCATCGGCAGCCAGGGCCGGAAGGCTGGCGACACTGCCGACGGTCAGGGCGAGAAGGGCGGCGCTGCGGCGAAATGTGTGCATGAAAGCTCCTTGATGAGGGCGCAGGTGATGGTTCGGGGGCCTGCGTGAAACCATCAGACTCTAGCGTCTATGATCCGGTTCGCCCAGTTACAACTTCTATACAGATGGGCCTTATAGCCGCCGCGACGCTTTTTGCCATGTGGTCGTTTGCCGCACTTTCGCCTCTCAAGCCCGCGCCTTGGTTATACTCCGTGCGATCCGCCTGGAGCGCTCATCAGGAGAGCTCATGCTCGCCCCCGTACAACTGACTTCCGCCACTCGCCAGAACCTCTGGCGGCTGACTTTCATCCGCACCCTGGTGCTCGCCGCGCAGGCCGGTTCCGTGGGCCTGGCCTACTGGCTGGATCTGTTGCCGTTGCCGTGGGTGCAACTGGTGATGACCCTCGGCTGTTCGATTCTGCTGTGTGTGTTCACCGCCGTGCGTCTGCGCACTTCGTGGCCGGTGACCGAGCTCGAATACGCGCTGCAATTGGCCTGCGATCTGGTTATCCACAGTGCCTTGCTGTATTTCTCCGGTGGTTCGACCAACCCGTTCGTTTCGTATTATCTGGTGCCGCTGACCATCGCTGCGGTGACGCTGCCGTGGCGTTATTCGGTGGTGCTGTCCGGTATTGCGCTGGCTTTGTACACCCTGATGCTGACGCATTTCTATCCGCTGGAAACCCTGCCCGTGGCCCGGGAGAACCTGCAGATCTACGGCATGTGGCTGAGTTTTGCCCTCGCGGCAGCGGTGATCACCTTCTTCGCCGCACGGATGGCCGAAGAGCTGCGCCGTCAGGAAGAATTGCGGGCAATCCGCCGCGAAGAAGGTCTGCGCGATCAGCAGTTGCTGGCCGTGGCGACTCAGGCCGCCGGTGCCGCCCATGAATTGGGTACGCCGCTGGCGACCATGAGCGTGTTGCTCAACGAAATGCAGCAGGATCATCACGACCCGATGCTTCAGGAAGACCTGAAGGTGCTGAAGGATCAGGTGAAGCTCTGCAAGGAGACCCTGCAGCAACTGGTGCGCGCCGCCGAGGCCAATCGCCGGATGGCGGTGGAGATGCAGGACGTTACCGACTGGCTCGACGAAGCGCTCAATCGCTGGCACCTGATGCGTCCCGAGGCCAGTTACCGCTTCCAGCGCCTGGGCCAGGGCCCGCTGCCTCGTGTGGCGCCGCCCCCGGATCTGACCCAGGCCTTGTTGAATCTGTTGAACAACGCCGCCGACGCCTGCCCGGAAAACCTTCAGGTGACCCTGGACTGGACCGCCGAAGACCTGACTATCAGCATCCGCGATCATGGTGCCGGTGTGCCGCTGGCCATCGCCGAGCAGATCGGCAAACCGTTTTTTACCACCAAGGGCAAAGGCTTCGGCCTGGGCCTGTTTTTGAGCAAGGCCAGCGTGACACGCGCCGGCGGCTCAGTGAAACTCTATAGTCATGAGGAAGGCGGCACGCTCACCGAGCTGCGCCTGCCCCACGGCGTCCGAGGAGAGCAACATGAGTGACGAAATCCAAGTCGAAGGCGAAGAACTGCCGCATTTGCTGTTGGTCGATGACGACGCGACCTTCACTCGGGTGATGGCCCGTGCCATGGCCCGCCGTGGCTTTCGCGTCAGCACCGCCGGTTCCGCCGAGGAAGGTCTGACCATCGCCCAGGCCGATCTGCCGGACTATGCCGCGCTGGACCTGAAAATGGACGGCGACTCCGGTCTGGTCCTGCTGCCGAAGCTGCTGGAGCTGGACCCGGAAATGCGCGTGGTGATCCTCACCGGTTACTCGAGCATTGCCACGGCCGTCGAAGCGATCAAGCGAGGCGCCTGCAATTACCTGTGCAAACCGGCGGACGCCGACGACGTGCTGGCGGCGCTGCTGTCCGAGCACGCCGACCTCGACAGCCTGGTGCCGGAAAACCCGATGTCGGTGGACCGCCTGCAGTGGGAACACATCCAGCGCGTGCTGACCGAGCACGAAGGCAATATCTCCGCCACTGCCCGTGCCCTGGGCATGCACCGCCGCACGCTGCAGCGCAAACTGCAGAAGCGCCCGGTTCGTCGCTGAACCTGCGCTGAACGGCCATCGCCAGCCCTCGCGATAAAGCGCACCGATCAACTATGATCGGTGCGTGTCTGTTCTTTTCTTTATCGAGCCTTATCCATGAATCAGAACGCTGAATATTCCGCGGTCAACGATGCTGTGCGCGGGCAGTTTTTTCGCAAGGTGTGGGCCATGACCACGCCTTACTGGCGCAGCGAAGAGAAGGGCAAGGCCTGGACATTGCTGATTGCCGTGATTGCGCTTTCGCTGTTCAGCGTGGCGATCTCGGTGTGGATCAACAGTTGGTACAAGGATTTCTACAACGCACTGCAAAAGAAGGATGAGGCTGCGTTCTGGCAACTGATCCTGTATTTCTGCGGTATTGCCACGGTGGCTATCCTCGGCGCGGTGTATCGCCTGTACCTGACGCAGATGCTGACGATCCGCTGGCGGGCATGGCTCACCGAGAACCACTTCAAGCGCTGGCTCGGGCACAAGAATTACTACCAGCTGGAGCAGGGCGGTTATACCGACAACCCTGACCAGCGGATTTCCGAAGACCTCAACACCTTCACCGCCAACACCCTGAGCCTCGGGCTGGGACTGATCCGCACGGTGGTCAGCCTGGTGTCGTTCTCGATCATTCTGTGGGGTGTGTCCGGCAGCATCGAAGTGTTCGGCATCGAAATTCCCGGCTACATGTTCTGGTGTGCGCTGCTGTACGCGGCGGTCGGCAGTTGGCTGACCCACCTGATCGGTCGACGTCTGATCGGCCTGAACAACCAACAACAACGCTTCGAAGCCGACCTGCGTTTCTCCATGGTGCGAGTGCGTGAGAACGCCGAGAGCATCGCCTTGTACAACGGCGAGCCCAACGAAAACCGTCGTCTGAGCAGCCGCTTCGGTCTGGTCTGGCACAACTTCTGGGACATCATGCGGGTGTCCAAGCGCCTGACGTTCTTCACCTCGGGTTATGGCCAGATCGCGATCATTTTTCCGTTCATCGTCGCGGCACCGCGCTACCTGGCAGGCAAGATCGAGCTGGGCGAGCTGATGCAGATCAACTCGGCGTTCGGCAATGTGCAGGAGAACTTCAGCTGGTTCATCAGCGCGTATTCGGATCTGGCGGCCTGGCGCGCCACTTGTGATCGTCTGCTGAGCTTCCGTCAGGCCATGAGTGAAAACGAAGACCGGGCACCGGCCATCGATGTGCAGAATCAGGGCAGCGAATTGAAGGTACACAACCTCGGGCTCGATCTGGCCGATGGTCGTCATTTGCTGACCAGCGCCCACATGACCGTGGAGGCGGGCGACCGGGTAATGCTCAGCGGCCGCTCCGGCAGCGGCAAGTCGACGCTGTTGCGGGCGATGGGGCATCTGTGGCCGGCAGGGCACGGCAGTATCCGCTTGCCGGCGGCACGTTATCTGTTCCTGCCGCAAAAGCCGTATTTGCCGATCGGCACACTGCGCGAAGCCTTGAACTATCCACAACCGGGCGATACCTACGCGCCAGAGCGTTATGCACAAGTGCTGGAAACCTGCCGTCTGCCGCATCTGGTGGCGCGACTGGACGAAGCCAATCACTGGCAGCGCATGCTCTCGCCGGGTGAGCAGCAACGACTGGCCTTTGCTCGTGCGCTGCTCTACGCACCGCACTGGCTGTACATGGACGAAGCGACGTCGGCGATGGACGAAGAAGACGAGGCCACGCTGTATCAGGCGCTGATCGATCAGTTGCCGGGCTTGAGCATCGTCAGCGTCGGCCACCGCAGCAGCCTCAAGCGCTTCCATCCACGGCACGTGCGGATCGATGGCGGGCATCTGGTCGAGCAGACCGTCACGGCCTGATGTGCACTGAATCTGTGGGAGCCTGCTCCCACAGAGGACGGTGATCGTACAACTTCCTTGGGCTATGATGCCTCTCTAGCCGAAATTCGAGATAACCCCAGACCATGGAAAACCCGATCGACACCCCGCGCCTCCCTCGCAAGCGCCGCAGCCTGGCACAGGAACTGGTGACGGTGCTGACCGAGCAGATCCGCGACGGTCTGCTCAAGCGTGGCGACAAGTTGCCTACCGAGTCGGCAATCATGGAATCCCATGGCGTCAGCCGCACCGTAGTGCGCGAGGCGATTTCCCGGCTGCAGGCTGCAGGGCAAGTCGAAACCCGCCACGGCATCGGCACCTTCGTTCTCGACACGCCGAGCCCGAGCGGTTTCCGCATCGACCCGGCCACTGTGGTCACCCTGCGTGACGTACTGGCGATTCTCGAGTTTCGTATCAGCCTCGAAGTCGAATCCGCCGGCCTCGCCGCACAACGTCGCAGCGCCGAACAACTGGCCGCCATGCGCGCCGCCCTCGATGCGCTGAACGAAAGCGTGGCCCACGCCAGCGATGCGGTGGCGTCGGATTTCCAGTTCCACCTGCAAATCGCGCTGTCCACCGGCAACCGCTACTTCACCGACATCATGACCCACCTGGGCACCAGCATCATTCCGCGTACTCGCCTGAATTCGGCGCGACTGGCCCATGACGATCAGCAGCACTACATGAGTCGCCTGAGTCGCGAGCACGAGGAAATCTATGACGCGATTGCCCGTCAGGATTCCGATGCCGCCCGAGCGGCCATGCGTCTGCACCTGACCAACAGCCGCGAACGGCTGCGTCAGGCGCATGAAGAGGCGCAGGCACAGGGTTGAACTCTGGAAGGGCGGGAAAACGTCATGCGGTGTCGACGATAGATAACGGTAATGCCTCTGATGGTTGCGGGGGGCCGTCTATCGTTGCGAGGTAGCTGATTACTACGGACCCACTTTTGAATTGATAGCCGAAAAGGCTTCTTGAATTCAGAGAGACCTGTTCCTTTCCGGCTGTCGAGGTCGTAAATCTGGTGCCCCATGGAATAGGGGGGCTAAAGCGGTCGGGCTTGACTGCAATTGTTATGTCGATCTGTTGGTTTGCTGCTTTCCCCTCATAAAAGAAATCGAGCAGAAAAACGCCATCCAGTTTTTGGGTGTCCAGCACTCCATTTGGCGCCTGAGGTGCTTCCGCTGGGGCAAGTAGATTTAAAGGTGATACTTGCAGTGTCTGCATGACAAACTCTCCTTGAGTCGGGGTGAGTGCAATCTTATTGCACCCCGCCAGTTGAGCTTCTTTGTGTGCCGGTGCGCCACTGTCAGAAATGACAGTGGCGACAAACGGTCGTCATTGATCCCGTCATGCGTGACGATCAAGCTTCGATGTACAGTTTCATCGGTTCGGAACACGGCTCCAGACTGGATTCATCGGCAAACTTGTAGCGCAGCTCAACGGTGCTGTTCAGGTACTTTTCCAGCTCGAATCTCGGGATGCTCAACTCGATTCCGGTCAGGCCGACCATGTCGTCGAGCGTGTCGTCCCAGACGCCGGTCGGCTCCGACAGACCCTGCCATTCAGGCTCTTCCGGGTCCTCGCCGAGGATCGGGTACACATCCCAGTTCGGCGGTGTGTTCTGCCCATCGGGCACACGAACGATCAAGTCATCATCCAGAGTCGACAACCGCAGAATGATCGAGTCGCTGGCGTGGTCGGGGAATTGCGGAAGGTGTGCAGCGGCAAACGTCATGGTTCGTTCTCCTTGAAAGATCTGCCGCGATCCTTCGCGGCAGTGGTCGCACTTTACCCGGCGAATCGGTGAGGCGCGCCGGGGCAATCTTGTCCGGGCATTTCAGCTCTTGGGCAGAATCGAACGATCCACCCTGACCGCCAGTTTGCCCGGGCCAGGCGTGATGTCGAACGTCGCCTGCCCCCGGGCATCCACCGACGCCCGGGCGATAGCCACGCCGTCGCGCAGCAATTGCAGCGGCGCACCTTTCATCGATTGGCCCGAGGCCAGTTCCAGTTTCAATTTGAGGGTCATCGAATCGCTCCTTAATTCGTGTTGCCGGTCGGGTGATAGTCCTTGAGCAGCAGGTAAGTGCTCCAGCCCCACCAGTCGTCGACGGTGGCGGTATCGTTGAGGTTGTTGACGTCCTTGCGCCGCAGGACTTTGTTGTCCTGGACGCGGAACAGGGGCGAGAAGTTGTTGGCCGGATTCATCACGAAAGTCAGATCCGGCAACCGTTGCAGCGCGTTGAAAGTGGTCGGCACGTTGCCGCTGGAATACGCGGCATACACCTCGTCCGCCGAATCCTGCACTGCCTGATTCACCTGATTTCGGTTGTCGGCGTCCGTGGTGTCGAAGTAGCGCTTGTCCCCGAATGCCCGCCATTGCTCGCCATGGCCGTTGCGCACCTTGAGCCCGAACTTGCTGTCTTCGTCGTGCATGAAACGAGTGATGAGTGAACCCAGGTCGCTTGGAGTCACCGCTGCGGCCATGGCCTTGCGCGGCACTCGCAAATGCCCCGAAGAGAACAGGTCGGTGAGGTAGTGGTCAGCGAACGCGTTCATCGCGTAGGCCCGCTCCAGTTGCAGTTCGTCCTGACTGGCATGGGCGGCTGCAGCGGTTTGCAGGGCGGCGGTGTGTCCGGCGATATACGCCTGGCGAGCCCATTCGCCGAAGTGGTCGGCGTTGTTCGCCGCCAGTTTAAGATAGCGACCGAGCGGGAACAGCGCCGAGGCAAAACTGCCGCCGCCAGTGATCTTGTTCCACTCTTCCGACAACGTATCTCCTAAAGCGTCATAAGCCTCGTGGGGTTGCTTGCCATCCTTGATCGCCTGTTTAACCGCGTCGATCTCCTTTTGCATGATCGCGAGAACCTGTGTCGCTTCGGCCTTTGAAGCGGGCAACGCGGCGAGGCTGTCGAAGGCCGCCGTGTAGCGCTGAAGACGATCAGCCGGGGTCGATCCCTCGTTGATCGGCCGGTCGACGATTCCGTAGAAGTCACCGCCCAGCGCCAGCACCTGGCCGTAGGTCAGCGCTAACCCGTTCGGCAAATGCAAAGGCACGTTTTGCGCGAGCACTGGCTCGGCACCTTCAACGAAGCGCAGCCGGGTGTTATCGCCGACAGCCGTGTGTTCCGCGCCTTCAAAGCGCAGCGGCGGTTTGCCTTTCATGGCTTTGCCGGGCAGGGCGAGGGCGGGTTCGACATCACTGTGGGAGTCGGCGATGTGCAGTAACAGGTGTGGGTAATCAGCACTGAAGGCGATGCCGCCGGGGGCAAAAAGATCATCGAAACGGGCGATGACCGGTGTGGTTTTTTCAACGCATGTGGTTTGAAGACCGGACATTTCTTTCTCCTTGATATGTCGTCGGCAGGTTTTATTTGACTGTATGCATATACAGTTAAATCGAGCCTAGTCGAGAAATCTCCTACGTCAAAAAGAAATCTTGTCCGACAAAAAATGCCCCCCAGCGATGAAATGCAGTTGACGGTTATCTTTTAAGTTGTACGATGACCTACAACTTCGGCGAAGGCTGAACGGTCCACTCACAAAAAACGTTGTTACCAGGGTGTTCGAATAATGAATCCACAAGAACTGAAGTCCATCCTCTCCGCCGGCCTGCTCTCGTTCCCGGTGACCGATTTCAATGCTCAGGGCGATTTCAATCGCGCTGGCTACATCAAACGCCTGGAATGGCTGGCCCCGTACGGTGCTTCAGCCCTGTTCGCCGCCGGTGGCACCGGTGAGTTCTTCTCCCTGGCTGCCAGCGAATACTCGGAAATCATCAAGACTGCCGTCGACACCTGCGCCAGCAGCGTGCCAATCCTCGCCGGTGTCGGTGGTTCGACCCGCCAGGCCATCGAATACGCACAGGAAGCCGAGCGTCTGGGCGCCAAAGGCCTGCTGTTGCTGCCACACTACCTGACCGAAGCCAGCCAGGACGGCGTAGCGGCCCACGTTGAAGCAGTGTGCAAATCGGTCAACATCGGTGTGGTGGTCTACAACCGCAACGTCTGCCGCCTGACCGCGCCGCTGCTGGAACGCCTGGCCGAGCGCTGCCCGAACCTGATCGGTTACAAGGACGGTCTGGGCGATATCGAACTGATGGTGTCGATCCGTCGTCGCCTCGGCGATCGCTTCAGCTACCTCGGTGGTCTGCCGACCGCCGAAGTCTACGCCGCGGCCTACAAGGCCCTGGGCGTGCCGGTCTACTCGTCGGCGGTGTTCAACTTCATCCCGAAAACCGCGATGGACTTCTACCACGCGATTGCCCGCGAAGATCACGTCACCGTCGGCAAGATCATCGACGACTTCTTCCTGCCGTACCTGGACATCCGCAACCGCAAGGCCGGTTACGCCGTGAGCATCGTCAAGGCCGGCGCCAAAATCGCCGGCTATGACGCAGGCCCGGTGCGGGCGCCGCTGACCGACCTGACCCGCGAAGAGTACGAGATGCTCGCCGCGCTGATCGACAAGCAAGGTGCGCAGTAACCCAACTCTATAAACGAGGCCGCTGAGCAATCAGCGGCCTTTTGCGTCAGGAGAATGATTCGTGACCAAGCGCTATGACAACTACATCAACGGTGAATGGGTCGCCGGCAACGATTACTCGGTCAACATCAACCCGTCCGAGCTGAGCGACACCATCGGCGATTACGCCAAGGCTGACCTGGCTCAGGTCAACGCCGCCATCGACGCCGCTCGCGCCGCGTTCCCGGCGTGGTCGACTTCGGGCATTCAGGCCCGCCACGACTCGCTCGATAAAGTCGGCACCGAAATCCTCGCCCGCCGCGAAGAGCTCGGTACCCTGCTGGCCCGGGAAGAGGGCAAGACCCTGCCCGAAGCCATCGGCGAAGTGACCCGCGCCGGCAACATCTTCAAGTTCTTCGCTGGCGAGTGCCTGCGTCTGTCCGGCGAGTACGTGCCGTCGGTGCGTCCGGGCGTCAACGTCGAAGTCACTCGCGAAGCCCTCGGCGTGGTCGGCCTAATCACCCCGTGGAATTTCCCGATTGCGATTCCGTCGTGGAAAATCGCCCCGGCTCTGGCCTACGGCAACTGCGTGGTGTTGAAACCGGCGGATCTGGTGCCGGGTTGCGCCTGGGCGCTGGCCGAAATCATCTCCCGCGCAGGCTTCCCGGCCGGCGTGTTCAACCTGGTGATGGGCAGCGGTCGTGTGGTCGGTGAAGCGCTGGTCAACAGTCCGAAAGTCGACGGCATCAGCTTTACCGGCTCCGTCGGTGTGGGCCGTCAGATCGCCGTCAACTGCGTGTCGCGCCAGGCCAAGGTTCAGCTGGAGATGGGCGGCAAGAATCCGCAGATCATTCTCGACGACGCCGACCTCAAGCAGGCGGTCGAGCTGTCGGTGCAGAGCGCGTTCTACTCCACCGGCCAGCGTTGCACGGCATCGAGCCGACTGATCGTCACCGCCGGGATTCACGACAAGTTCGTCGAGGCCATGGCCGAGCGCATGAAGTCGATCAAGGTCGGTCACGCGCTGAAGGCCGGCACCGACATCGGTCCGGTGGTCTCGCAAGCACAGCTTGAGCAAGACCTGAAGTACATCGACATCGGTCAGTCCGAAGGAGCGCGCGTAGTCAGCGGCGGCGGTCTGGTGACCTGCGACACCGAGGGTTACTTCCTTGCGCCGACCCTGTTCGCCGACAGCGAAGCGTCGATGCGCATCAGCCGCGAAGAGATCTTCGGCCCGGTGGCCAACATCGTTCGCGTGGCCGATTACGAGGCTGCACTGGCCATGGCCAACGACACTGAATTCGGTCTGTCGGCGGGCATTGCCACCACATCGCTGAAGTACGCCAACCACTTCAAGCGTCATTCCCAGGCCGGGATGGTGATGGTCAACCTGCCGACCGCCGGTGTCGATTACCACGTTCCGTTCGGGGGCCGTAAGGGTTCATCCTATGGCTCACGTGAGCAAGGCCGCTATGCGCAAGAGTTCTATACCGTGGTGAAAACCGCCTACATCGGTTCGTAAGTCGCTGCACCCGCGCAGGGTTATTGCCAAGGCCCTGCGCGGTACAAGACCAAAGAATGTTTTACCCGCATAAAAATAATCAGTGGGAGTACATCTACATGCAATCGTCCAAGCCGACTCACGTCCGCTATTTGATCTTGCTCATGCTGTTTCTGGTGACCACGATCAACTACGCCGACCGCGCCACTATCGCGATCGCCGGTTCCAGTTTGCAAAAAGACCTCGGCATCGACGCGGTCACCCTCGGCTACATCTTCTCTGCTTTCGGTTGGGCCTACGTGGCCGGGCAAATTCCCGGCGGCTGGCTGCTCGATCGCTTCGGCTCGAAAAAAGTCTATGCCCTGAGCATCTTCACCTGGTCGCTGTTCACCGTGCTGCAAGGCTTCGTCGGTGAGTTCGGCATGTCCACGGCCATCGTCGCGCTGTTCATGCTGCGCTTTCTGGTCGGTCTGGCCGAGGCGCCATCGTTCCCCGGCAACGCACGCATTGTGGCGGCCTGGTTCCCGACTGCCGAACGCGGTACCGCTTCGGCGATTTTCAACTCGGCGCAATACTTTGCCACCGTGCTGTTCGCTCCGCTGATGGGCTGGATCGTCTATGCCTTTGGCTGGGAACACGTGTTCATTGTCATGGGCGTGTTCGGCATCCTGTTCTCGCTGATCTGGCTGAAGGTTATCCACAGCCCGCGCCAGCACCCGATGGCCAACGAAGCGGAAGTGAAGTTCATCGCCGACAACGGCGGTATGGTCGACATGGACCAGAAGCAAGGCAAAAAGGCTGACGGCCCGAAGTGGGATTACATCCGTCAGTTGCTGACCAACCGCATGATGCTCGGCGTGTATCTGGGCCAGTACTGCATCAACGGTATCACCTATTTCTTCCTGACCTGGTTCCCGGTGTACCTGGTGCAGGAGCGCGGCATGACCATCCTCAAGGCCGGTTTCATCGCCTCGTTGCCGGCGATCTGCGGCTTTATCGGCGGTGTCCTCGGCGGGGTGATTTCCGATTACCTGCTGCGCAAGGGGCATTCGCTGACCTTCGCCCGCAAGGCGCCGATCATTGCCGGTCTGTTGGTCTCCAGCAGCATCGTGGCCTGCAACTATGTCGACGTTGAATGGATGGTGGTGGGCTTCATGGCCCTGGCCTTCTTCGGCAAAGGCGTGGGCGCGCTGGGTTGGGCGGTGGTGTCCGACACCTCGCCGAAACAGATCGCCGGTCTCAGTGGCGGCCTGTTCAACACCTTCGGCAATATCGCCTCGATCACCACGCCAATCGTCATCGGCTACATCATCAGCTCCACCGGCTCGTTCAAATGGGCGCTGGTGTTCGTTGGCGCCAATGCGCTGGTGGCGGTGTTCAGCTACCTGGTGATCGTCGGCCCGATCAAGCGTGTGGTCCTGAAAGAACCGCCAACCAACGGTGGTTCCGAAGCCACCGGTAAATTGTCTCAAGCGCATTCCTGAGGAGCGGCGCCATGCAGTTGATTGAACATTCCGACTCGCCGCGCTACATCCGCCTGCACGAGCGGGACAACGTAGTGGTTGTGGTCAATGACCAGGGCGTGCCGGCCGGCACCGCATTTGCCGATGGCCTGGTGACGGTGGATTTTGTGCCGCAGAGTCACAAGGTCAGCCTCGTGGACATCCCCGAGGGTGGCACGGTGATTCGCTACGGCCAGATCATTGGCTACGCCTTGCAGCCGATTCCCCGTGGCAGTTGGGTCAAGGAAGATCAACTGCGCATGCCGACCGCGCCACCGCTGGACAGCCTGCCGCTGTCCACCGATGTGCCGGCCGCCCAGGCGCCGCTGGAGGGCTTCACGTTCGAGGGTTATCGCAACGCCGACGGCACCGTCGGCACGCGTAACATCCTCGGGATCACCACCACCGTGCAATGCGTCACCGGGGTGCTGGATCACGCGGTAAAACGCATCAAGGATGAACTGTTGCCGAAGTACCCCCACGTCGATGATGTGGTGGCGCTGACCCACAGTTACGGTTGCGGCGTGGCCATTACGGCCACCGACGCCTACATCCCGATCCGCACCGTGCGCAATCTGGCGCGCAACCCGAATCTCGGTGGCGAGGCGCTGGTGATCAGCCTGGGCTGCGAGAAATTGCAGGCCGGGCAGGTGATGCACGAGGACGATGCATCGGTGGACTTGAGCGAGCCATGGCTGTATCGCTTGCAGGATTCCAGTCACGGTTTCACCGAGATGATCGAGCAGATCATGGCACTGGCCGAAACCCGCCTGAAGAAGCTCGACCTGCGCCGTCGGGAAACAGTGCCGGCGTCCGAGCTGATCCTCGGCATGCAGTGCGGCGGCAGCGATGCGTTTTCCGGGATCACCGCCAACCCGGCGCTCGGTTATGCCTCTGACTTGCTGCTGCGGGCAGGGGCGACGGTGATGTTTTCCGAAGTCACTGAAGTGCGTGACGCAATTTACCTGCTGACCTCACGGGCGCAGACCAAAACCGTTGCCGAAGAGCTGGTACGTGAGATGGACTGGTACGACCGTTACCTGGCCAAGGGCGAGGCGGATCGCAGCGCCAACACCACGCCGGGCAACAAGAAGGGCGGGTTGTCGAACATTGTCGAGAAGTCGTTGGGCTCGATCGTCAAATCCGGCAGTAGCGCCATCAGCGGTGTGCTTGGCCCCGGGGAGCGGTTCAAGCAGAAGGGTTTGATCTTCTGTGCGACGCCGGCGAGTGATTTTGTCTGCGGTACGTTGCAACTGGCGGCGGGGATGAACCTGCACGTGTTCACTACCGGGCGTGGTACGCCTTATGGTCTGGCCATGGCGCCGGTGGTCAAGGTGTCGACCCGTACCGAGCTGGCGCAGCGCTGGCCGGATCTGATCGACATCGATGCCGGGCGGATTGCTACCGGACGGGCGAGCATCGAGGAATTGGGCTGGGAGTTGTTCCACTACTACCTGGATGTGGCGAGCGGCAAGCAGCAGACGTGGGCGGAGAAGCACAAGCTGCACAACGACATTACGTTGTTCAATCCGGCGCCGATTACTTGATGATCTCGGGAGGATCAAAAGCTGCCCTCACCCTAACCCTCCCGAAACGTCGGACCGCCCGGAGGGAGAGGGGACTGATCTGGGGATGCTTTAGAAAATTATCGACCTGAAAATTTCAGGCTGAATCCCAAATCGACTGGTTGATTCGGTTCGATGGGAATCGATAGTCGACTCGGTCTTCCAGGTCGATGGATGACGTAAATCACCTCGGTCGGCTCCCTCTCCCTCCGGGAGAGGGCTGGGGTGAGGGGCTTTTGGCTTTTGAGGTTAAAACGGCCCGAAGTGGCTTATCATTAGCCCCCTAACGACGCTCACCTCCAAGGCTCCCCGGCATGCTGGCAATCTTCCTCGAAACCCTGAACATCACCGCGCCGGTGTTTGCCATGCTGTTTCTGGGTGTGCTGCTCAAGCGCATCGACTGGATCAACGACAACTTCATCCACACAGCCTCTTCACTGGTATTCAACGTCAGCATGCCGGCGCTGCTGTTTCTCGGCATCCTGCATGCCGACCTGCACGCCGCGCTGCAACCGGCGCTGCTGATCTACTTCGCCCTCGCCACGCTGGCCAGTTTTGCCCTGGCCTGGGGCTGGGCGATTCTCCGCTGCCCGCGGGAAGATCGCGGCATCTACACCCAGGGCGCGTTTCGCGGCAACAACGGGGTCATCGGGCTGGCGCTGGCGGCGAGCATGTATGGCGACTACGGGATTTCCCTCGGGGCGATTCTCGCGGCGCTGGTGATCCTCTTCTACAACACCCTGTCGACCATCGTGCTGGCGGTCTACAGCCCGGTGATCAAGTCCGACCCGTGGAGCATCTGCAAAAGCGTGTTCAGCAATCCGCTGATCATCAGCGTGATCGCGGCAGCGCCGTTTGCCTGGTTCAAGATCGGTCTGCCGGGATGGCTGGAAACGTCCGGCCAGTACCTGGCGCAGACCACGCTGCCGCTGGCATTGATCTGCATCGGTGGCACGCTGTCGCTGGCGGCGCTGCGCAAAAGCGGCAGCCTGGCGCTCAGCTCGAGCCTGGTGAAGATGATCGGTCTGCCGGTGTTCGCCACGCTAGGTGCTTGGCTGTGGGGCTTTCGCGGGGCGGAGCTGGGGATTCTGTTTCTCTACTTCGGCAGCCCGACGGCGGCCGCCAGTTTTGTCATGGCCCGGGCGGCCCAGGGTAACCATGAACTGGCGGCGGCGATCATTGTGTTGACCACGTTGATGGCGGCAGTGACCACCAACGTCGGGATCTTTCTGTTGCAATGGGGCGGATGGATCTAGCCTGAGACCGGGTTTGAACGTTCGGGCCTCTTCGCGAGCAAGCCCGCTCCCACATTGGATCTGTGGCGATCACAAATCCCCTGCGGGAGCGGGCTTGCTCGCGAAGGGGTCGATCTGTCACTCAGCTTTCTGATAGGTGTCGATCACTTCCTGCGCCGCCCGAAACGCATCGATCGCCGCCGGCACCCCGGCGTACACCGCGCAATGCAGCAGCGCCTCACGGATCTCGTCGACCGTGCAACCGTTGTTCAGCGCGCCGCGCACGTGGCCCTTCAACTCTTGAGGGCACTTCAACGCGGTCAGCGCGGCGAGGGTAATCAGGCTGCGGGTCTTCAGCGGCAAACCTTCGCGATTCCACACACCGCCCCAGGCGTGTTCGTTGACGAAATCCTGCAAGGGTTGGGTGAACTCGGTGGCATTGCCCAGTGCGCGGTCGACAAACGCGTCGCCCATTACCTGACGGCGGACTTCAACCCCGGATTTCTTCGATTCGGTCATGGCACATCCCTCTTGTGGTGTTGGCGGCGCCAGGCGCGTACGGACGTGAAAAACAGAAACGTCAGCAGTGTCGGCAGCACATAAAACAGCATCAACCGTTCAAGCTTGCCGGCCAGTGGCATGCCGGTGGTGAACGACACCACGTGCAGCCCGTACGCCAGGTACAAGCCGAGCAGCAACAGGCCTTCGGCGCGGGTCACGCGATAGCCGGAGTAGAACACCGGCAGGCACAGCGTGGCCACGCCCAGCATCACCGGCAGGTCGAAACCCAGCGCGTTCGGCGACACTGACAGGGGCGTTGGCGCGATCAACGCGGTAACGCCGAGCACACCGAGCAGGTTGAACAGGTTGGCGCCGATCACGTTGCCCACGGCAATGTCGCGCTGCCCGCGCAGGGCGGCGATCAGTGAGGTGGCGAGTTCAGGCAGCGAGGTACCGACCGCGACCACGGTCAGGCCGATGACTCGCTCGGAAAAGCCCAGATCCGTGGCCACTGCGACAGCGGCGCCCAGCAGCAGATGTCCGGCGAATATCAGCATGGCCAACCCGGCGACGATCATCAGCAGGCTGGTGAACCAAGGCGCTGGCTGAGTTTGAGGATGACCGGAATGTGGCCGGGCCGAGTGGCGCGACTGGCGCAACAGCAAACCGAGGTACAACCCCAGGGCCGCCAGCAGCAGGATGCCGTCGAATCGGCCGATCTCTTCGTTCCAGGCCAGCACGAACACCAGCAGGCTGGCGCCGATCATCAACGGGATGTCGAGGCGTACCAGTTGCCGTGAGACGCGCAATGGAATGATCAGCGCCGACAGGCCGAGGGTTACGAGGATGTTGAAAATGCTGCTGCCGATCACGCTGCCGACCGCGATGTCGGGATTGTGCGTCAGGGTTGCCTGCAGACTGACCGCCATTTGCGGGGCGCTGCTGCCGAGGGCGACGATGGTCAGACCGATGATCAGCGGCCGTACATGCAGCCGCGCGGCCAGGCGCACGGCGGCGCGTACCATCAGTTCGGCACCGGCGATCAGCAGGAACAATCCGCAGAGCAGCTCAATCACTTTGATCAGCGGTAAATCGGTCAGTCCAAAAATGGTGGACGCTCCGTCAGTCGTCGAGGGCCTGCACGCGAACCCGCGCCGTGCCGCTGCCAATCATGCCGAGGCGTTCGGCGGCTTCCCGTGAAACATCGATGATGCGCCCACGGGTGTGCGGCCCGCGGTCGTTGATACGCACCACGCAGGATTTGTCGTTTTTCAGGTTGGTGACCTTCACCCGCGTGCCGAACGGCAACTGGCGATGGGCGGCGGTCAGGGAATTCTGGTTGAACGCTTCGCCGCTGGCGGTGCGTTTACCGTGGTGTTTGGCACCGTAATAGGAGGCGACGCCGGTCTGGTCGTAACCGTGCGGGTCGATGACATCGGTGCTGGCGCAACCGGCCAGCAAGGAGAGCAGGGCGCAAAGGCTGAACAGACGCTTCATTCAAGAGGTCCCGAAAACAAATGTGGGAGCGGCGGTTCGGCGCTCCGACTTGCTCGCGAAGGGGGGCTCACATTCAACATATCTGCTGACTGTTACGCCGCTTTCGCGAGCAAGCCCGCTCCCACAGGGAATGGAGCCAGGCTTTGGATCTGGCTCCGTTTGCATCAGCCTTCGAGCTTGCTTTTGAGCAGTTCGTTCACTTGCTGCGGGTTGGCCTTGCCCTTGGAGGCTTTCATGGCCTGACCGACGAAGAAGCCGAACATCTTGCCGCGCTTGGCTTCGTCTGCCGCACGGTATTGCTCGACCTGCTCGGCGTTGGCCGCGAGCATTTCGTCCAGCACCGCCGAGATCGCGCCGGTGTCGGTCACCTGCTTCAGGCCGCGTTTCTCGATGATCTCGTCCGCACTGCCTTCGCCGTTGGCCATCGCTTCGAACACCACTTTGGCAATCTTGCCGGAGATGGTGTTGTCCTTGATGCGCAACAGCATGCCGCCCAACTGCTCGGCCGAAACCGGCGAATTCTCGATATCCAGGTTCTGCTTGTTGAGCAGGCTGCCCAACTCGACCATTACCCAGTTCGCCGCCAGTTTGGCGTCGCCGCCGATGCTTGCGACTTTTTCGAAGTAGTCTGCCTGTTCACGGCTGGTGGCCAGCACGTTGGCGTCGTAGGCCGACAGACCGAAGGCACTCTGGAAGCGCTCGCGTTTCTGCGGTGGCAGCTCCGGCAGGGTGGCGCGCACGTCATTGAGGAACGAGTCCTCGATGACCACCGGCAGCAGGTCCGGATCGGGGAAGTAACGGTAGTCGTTGGCTTCTTCCTTGCTGCGCATCGGACGGGTCTCGTCCTTGTTCGGATCGTACAGACGGGTCTGCTGGATCACTTTGCCGCCGTCTTCGATCAGGTCGATCTGACGCTGGATCTCGGAGTTGATCGCCTTCTCGATGAAACGGAACGAGTTGACGTTCTTGATCTCGCAGCGAGTGCCGAACTCGACCTGACCTTTCGGACGCACCGACACGTTGCAGTCGCAACGCAGCGAGCCTTCGGCCATGTTGCCGTCGCAGATGCCCAGGTAACGCACCAGCGCGTGGATCGCCTTGACGTAGGCCACGGCTTCCTTGGCGCTGCGCATGTCAGGCTCGGACACGATTTCCAGCAGCGGCGTGCCGGCACGGTTCAGGTCGATGCCGGTGGCACCGCTGAATTCTTCGTGCAGGCTCTTGCCGGCGTCTTCTTCCAGGTGCGCACGGGTGATGCCGACGCGTTTGACCGTGCCGTCTTCGAGAGCGATGTCCAGGTGGCCCTTGCCGACAATCGGCAATTCCATCTGGCTGATCTGGTAGCCCTTCGGCAGGTCCGGGTAGAAGTAGTTCTTGCGGGCGAACACGTTGTGCTGACCGATCTCGGCGTCAATCGCCAGACCGAACATCACTGCCATGCGCACCGCTTCCTGGTTCAGCACCGGCAGCACACCGGGCATGCCCAGGTCGATCAGGCTGGCCTGGGTGTTCGGCTCGGAACCGAACTGGGTGGAACTACCGGAAAAGATTTTCGACCGGGTGGTGAGCTGGGTGTGAATCTCCAGCCCGATCACGACTTCCCATTGCATGTGTGTCTCCTCAGAAGCCGGTTGGGGTGCGGGTGTGCCAGTCAGTGTTCAACTGATACTGGTGCGCAACGTTGAGCAAACGGCCTTCCTGGAAATACGGAGCGAGCAGTTGCACGCCGACCGGCAGGCCGTCGACGAAACCGGCCGGCATCGACAGGCCCGGCAGGCCCGCGAGGTTGGCGGTGATGGTGTAGACGTCTTCCAGGTAGGCAGCGACCGGGTCGCTGTTCTTGGCGCCGAGTTTCCAGGCCGGGTTCGGCGTGGTCGGGCCGAGGATTATGTCGACTTCATTAAATGCCGTCATGAAGTCGTTTTTCACCAGGCGACGGATCTTCTGCGCTTTCAGGTAGTAGGCGTCGTAGTAACCGGCGGACAGCGCGTAGGCACCGACCATGATCCGGCGCTGTACTTCAGGCCCGAAGCCTTCGCCACGGGAGCGCTTGTACAGATCTTCCAGGTTCTTCGGGTCTGCGCAGCGGTGGCCGAAGCGCACGCCGTCGAAACGCGACAGGTTGGAAGAAGCTTCCGCCGGGGCGATCACGTAGTACGCAGGAATCGCGTGCTGCATGTTCGGCAGGCTGATGTCCTTGATCACGGCACCGAGTTTCTGCAGCTCTTTGATGCTGTTCTGGATCAGGTCGGCGATGCGCGGGTCGAGACCGGCACCGAAGTATTCCTTCGGCACGCCGATGCGCAGGCCTTGAAGCGAGCCATTCAGACCGGCGGCGTAGTCCGGCACTGGCTCATCGATGCTGGTGGAGTCGTTCGGATCGAAGCCGGCCATACCTTGCAACAAAATCGCGCAGTCTTCGGCGGTGCGAGCCAGTGGGCCGCCCTGATCGAGGCTGGAGGCGTAAGCGATCATGCCCCAGCGCGAAACACGACCGTAGGTCGGTTTCAGGCCGGTGAGGTTGGTGAACGCGGCCGGTTGACGGATCGAGCCGCCGGTGTCGGTGGCCGTGGCGGCTGGCAACAGACGAGCGGCAACTGCCGCCGCCGAACCACCGGACGAACCGCCCGGCACGTGTTCCAGGTTCCACGGGTTTTTCACCGCACCGTACCAGCTCGACTCGTTGGCCGAGCCCATGGCGAATTCGTCCATGTTGGTCTTGCCCAGGGTCACGGTGCCCGCGGCGGCCAGCTTCGACACCACGGTGGCGTCGTACGGAGCCTTGAAGTTGTCGAGCATCTTCGAGCCGCAGCTGGTGCGAATGCCCTGGGTGCAGAACAGGTCCTTGTGGGCGATCGGCGCGCCGAGCAGGGCGCCGCTCTCACCGTTGGCCCGGCGCACGTCGGCGGCTTTCGCCTGCTCGAGGGCCAGCTCTTCGGTGAGGCTGATGAAACTGTTGATCTGCGGGTCGAGCTGGGTAATGCGCGCCAGCAGGACCTTGGTCAGTTCTTCGGAAGAAAACTTTTTATCGGCGAGACCGCGGGCGATCTCGGCCAGAGTCATTTGATGCATTGCAGGCTCTTTCCCTTTAGTCGATGACTTTCGGAACCAGGTACAGGCCGTTTTCGACCGCTGGTGCGATGGACTGATAAGCCTCGCGGTGATTGCTTTCGGTCACGACGTCGGCGCGCAGGCGCTGACTGGCTTCCAGCGGGTGGGCCAGCGGCTCGATACCGTCGGTATTGACCGCCTGCATTTCGTCGACCAGCCCAAGAATGCTGTTGAGGGCCGAAGTGATTTGTGGAAGATCGGCGTCATTGAGGCCAAGGCTGGCCAGATGAGCGATTTTTTCCACGTCGGAGCGTTCTAGCGCCATCGGGTTTCTCCAGTGGAAAACAGGACGGACGGCGTCCGTGTGTTAGATTGTCGGAACACTACCGCACTTCTACGGTCATAAGGCCGCGATTGTGGGGCTTGGTGCACAGAAAAGCGGCCAATTTAACATATTGGCGCCTTGCCCAAAATCCCTGTCGTTGTTAGAGTTTGCCGCACTTTTTTACCCACGCGTTGCCTAGGGTCCCTTTCCCATGTTCAAGAAACTGCGTGGCATGTTTTCCAGCGATCTTTCCATTGACCTGGGCACTGCCAACACCCTTATTTACGTGCGCGAGCGCGGTATCGTCCTGAATGAGCCATCGGTTGTGGCCATTCGGACACACGGTAACCAGAAAAGTGTCGTTGCTGTCGGCACCGAGGCCAAGCGCATGCTCGGCCGTACGCCGGGCAACATTGCTGCCATTCGTCCGATGAAGGACGGTGTGATCGCCGACTTCAGCGTCTGCGAAAAGATGCTGCAATACTTTATCAACAAGGTTCACGAAAACAGCTTTCTGCAGCCCAGCCCTCGTGTGCTGATCTGCGTTCCATGCAAGTCCACCCAGGTTGAGCGTCGCGCCATCCGTGAATCGGCCCTTGGCGCCGGTGCCCGTGAAGTATTCCTGATCGAAGAGCCGATGGCTGCTGCGATCGGTGCCGGCCTGCCGGTTGAAGAAGCGCGCGGTTCGATGGTCGTGGATATCGGTGGCGGTACCACCGAAATCGCACTGATCTCCCTGAACGGTGTGGTCTATGCCGAATCCGTCCGCGTTGGCGGCGACCGCTTCGACGAAGCGATCATCACCTACGTGCGCCGCAACTACGGCAGCCTGATCGGCGAATCCACCGCCGAGCGCATCAAGCAGGAAATCGGCACGGCCTACCCGGGCGGCGAAGTGCGCGAAGTCGACGTTCGCGGTCGCAACCTGGCCGAAGGCGTTCCACGCGCATTCACCCTGAACTCCAACGAAGTGCTGGAAGCTCTGCAAGAGTCCCTGGCCACCATCGTTCAGGCCGTGAAAAGCGCCCTGGAACAATCGCCGCCGGAACTGGCTTCCGATATCGCCGAGCGTGGCCTGGTGCTGACCGGTGGTGGCGCACTGCTGCGTGACCTCGACAAGCTGCTGGCCCAGGAAACCGGTCTGCCGGTGATCGTTGCCGAAGATCCGCTGACCTGTGTTGCCCGCGGCGGTGGCCGTGCACTGGAAATGATGGACAAGCACACCATGGACCTGCTCTCCAGCGAATAAGTCGCCGGGTGCAATACGTGGGTGAGCGCACAGGCAGCACTTTGCAGTGCTGCCTGTTGGCGTTTATCTTCTGTCAGTCTTCATCCAGGCCGGTTTGATGCCGTATGAATAAACAGAACATTTGCCTGGGAGGAGCGGCTTATTAAACCGCTTTTCGCCAAGGGCCCCTCACTGGGCGTGCGCCTGTTGGTGCTGGCCGTGCTGTCGGTCGCACTGATGGTGGTCGATGCCCGTTTCAGCCTGCTCAAGCCTGCCCGCAGCCAGATGTCGCTGGTGCTGATGGACGCTTACTGGATCACAGATCTGCCCGGCAGGCTGTGGGAAGGTGTCGCCAGTCAGTTCGGCAGCCGCACCGAGCTTGTCGCCGAAAACGAAAAACTCAAGACCGAGAACCTGCTGTTGCAGGGGCGCATGCAAAAGCTTGCCGCCCTCACCGAGCAGAACGTTCGTCTGCGCGAGTTGCTCAATTCCTCCGCGCTGGTCAACGAGAAGGTCGAAGTGGCCGAGCTGATCGGCATGGACCCGAACCCCTTCACCCATCGCATCATCATCAATAAAGGTGAGCGCGACGGCGTGGTGCTCGGTCAGCCGGTGCTCGATGCACGTGGCCTGATGGGGCAGGTGGTCGAACTGATGCCGTACACCTCCCGTGTATTGCTGCTGACCGACTCGACCCACAGTATTCCTGTGCAGGTGAACCGTAACGGTCTGCGGGCGATTGCCAGCGGCACCGGTAACCCTGAACGTCTGGAACTGCGCCATGTGGCCGATACCGCCGATGTCAAGGAAGGCGATCTGCTGGTCAGCTCCGGCCTGGGTCAGCGCTTCCCGGCCGGCTACCCGGTGGCGACGGTCAAGGAAGTGATCCACGATTCCGGCCAGCCATTTGCCATTGTCCGCGCCGTACCGACTGCCGCCTTGAACCGCAGCCGCTACTTGCTGCTGGTGTTCAGTGACAACCGTACGGCTGAAGAGCGTGCCAACGATGCGGCGCAGGCTCAGGAAAATCTTGATGCATTTGGTGGTGGGCCGGTTGTTCCGGCGACCGTGCCGAAAACGGTGAATACCCAGACTGCGACGCCTGCAGCAACGACGGCCACACCTGCCGCAGCACCCGCCAGCGCCACGCCAGCCAAACCTGCTGCAGGCAAGCCGCCAGCGACGCCGGCCAAACCGCCCGCAGCGGCCAGCAAGCCACCGGCCGCTCAGCCTGCCAGCGCTCGGCCGGCCGCCAAACCGCCGGTCACTGCACCGGCCACCACCGGGGGACGAGAATAATGGTCGGTGTCAAAGCCTCCCGAAACGGCTGGATCGTCTGGCTGACCTTTCTGATCGGCATGCTGCTCAGTGTGTCGCCGTTGCCGCAGTTCATGGAAATCCTCCGCCCGCTGTGGCTGGCGTTGCTCCTCGCATTCTGGGCGCTGTACATGCCGCAGATGATCGGCATGGTGACGGCTTTCTGCCTGGGGCTGGCCGAGGACGTGCTTTATGGCACGTTGCTGGGGCAGAACGCCTTGATCCTGACCTTGATCACATTCCTGGTGCTCTCGTTGCAACAGCGCCTGCGGATGTTCCCGATGTGGCAGCAGAGCCTGGTGATCCTGGTGATCTTCGGCCTCGCTCAACTTGTACAGCTCTGGCTCAGCGCCTTGACTGGCAATCGTCAGCCGACCCTGGCGCTGGTCCTGCCGGCGCTGGTCAGTGCCTTGCTCTGGCCCTGGGTCAGCTTCGCTTTGCGCGGATTGCGCCGACGCTACAAAATCAACTGATTCGGTCAGGCATGGGCCCGTACCGGTGCCATGAGGCAGGGCACTCAACAGGGAGATGTTTGGATGAAGCCGCTTTATCTCGCCTCAGGATCGCCGCGTCGGCGTGAGTTGCTCACGCAGATCGGCGTCCCGTTTACCGCCATCAGCGCGGATATCGATGAGACTCCTCTTGCCAATGAATCCCCGTCGGCCTATGTCGAGCGCCTCGCGCGTGGCAAGGCCGAGGCCGGGCGGCGCTCTGTCGTCTGCGACACGCCATTTTGTGTGTTGGGCGCCGACACTGCAGTGGTGCTGGACGGCAAAATTCTTGGCAAACCGGTGGACGAAGCCGACGCATGCGCCATGCTGATGATGTTGTCCGGCAAGGAACACGAAGTGCTCACCGCCATCTCCGTGCTCGACGGGGACCGTTGCGAGTCTCAAGTGGTGCGCAGCCTGGTACGGTTCCGGGCGATCAGCCGTGAAGAAGCCGCGGCCTACTGGGCCAGTGGCGAACCTCGGGACAAGGCCGGCGGTTACGGCATTCAGGGGCTCGGCGCGGTGTTCGTTGCCGGTCTCAACGGCAGTTATTCGGCCGTGGTCGGTTTGCCGGTGTGCGAAAGCGCAGAACTGCTCGGTCATTTCGGCATACCCTGTTGGCAAAAACCGAGTGCGCAGTAACCGTCGAACAGATCAAGATGCGGCCATCATTGTGAACATGCCTGAACGAGACCCTGCCATGAGTGAAGAGATTCTGATCAACATCACGCCGATGGAATCGCGCGTGGCGGTGGTCGAAAACGGTGTGCTGCAAGAAGTGCATGTCGAGCGCACGCAAAAACGCGGGATCGTCGGCAACATCTATAAAGGCAAGGTCGTGCGGGTACTGCCGGGCATGCAGGCGGCATTTGTCGACATCGGCCTGGATCGTGCGGCATTCATTCACGCCTCGGAAATCTCCCTGCGTGAAGGCCCGGCAGTGGAAAGCATCAGCGCGCTGGTGCATGAGGGCCAAAGCCTGGTGGTGCAGGTGACCAAGGACCCGATCGGCTCCAAAGGGGCGCGTCTGACCACTCAGCTGTCGATTCCTTCGCGCTATCTGGTCTACATGCCGCGCACGGCCCACGTTGGCATTTCCCTGAAGATCGAAGACGAAGCCGAACGAGAGCGCTTGAAGCAGGTGGTCAGCGATTGTGTGGCCAAGGAAGGGATCAAGGAGGCGGGCGGCTTCATCCTGCGTACCGCCGCCGAAGGTGCCGGGGCCGATGAGATCCTGATGGACATCCGCTACCTGCGACGCCTGTGGGATCAGATCAACGAGCAGATCAAGACCGTCGGCGCACCGAGTGTGATCTACGAAGACCTCGGCCTGGCCCTGCGCACCCTGCGGGATCTGGTCAGCCCCAAGATCGAGAAGATCCGCATCGACTCCCGGGAAACCTTTCAGAAAACCACGCAGTTCGTCGCCGAACTGATGCCGGAAATCGCCGATCGTCTGGAACACTACCCGGGCGAGCGGCCGATCTTCGACCTGTATGGCGTCGAAGACGAAATCCAGAAGGCCCTTGAGCGCAAGGTGCCGCTGAAGTCCGGCGGTTATCTGGTGGTGGATCCGGCAGAAGCCATGACCACCATCGACGTGAACACCGGGGCGTTCGTCGGACATCGCAACCTCGAAGAAACAATCTTCAAGACCAACCTCGAAGCCGCCACCGCGATTGCCCGGCAGATGCGCCTGCGCAATCTGGGCGGGATCATCATCATCGACTTCATCGACATGGAAGATGAAGAACACCAGCGTCAGGTTCTGCGAACCCTGGAAAAACAGCTGGAGCGCGATCACGCCAAGACCAACATCATCGGCATCACCGAGCTCGGTCTGGTGCAGATGACCCGCAAGCGCACCCGTGAAAGCCTCGAACAGGTACTGTGTGAGCCTTGCAGCAGTTGCCAGGGCCGGGGCAAGCTGAAAACCCCGGAAACCATCTGTTACGAGATCTTCCGCGAGATCCTGCGCGAAGCCCGGGCCTATCAGGCCGAGGGTTACCGCGTGCTGGCGAACCAGAAAGTCGTCGACCGTTTGCTCGATGAAGAATCCGGCAACGTTGCCGAGCTTGAAGGGTTTATTGGCCGCACCATACGCTTCCAGGTGGAAACCATGTATTCCCAGGAACAATATGACGTGGTGCTGCTCTGATCCCCTGCGTCACCTTTTTCCTGAAACGGCTGGCCTCAGCTTTTTGCAGCATTTTTGCCATGGGAGCCAACTGACATGGAACGTCTGACACGCATTCTGGCCGCACTGACCCGCTGGGGTCTGGGCCTGTGCGCGTTGATTCTGGTGTTGATGGCGTTGTACGTCAGCCTCGGCCGGGAACTCGCACCGCTCGTGGCCGAATATCGCGCCGACATCGAAGACAAGGCCAGCGCCGCTCTGGGTATGCCGTTGCAGATCGGAGAGCTTGAAGGCAACTGGAGCGGATTTGCACCGATCCTGTTGGCTCACGATGTCATGGTCGGCGACGGCGCCAATGCCTTGCGCCTGGACCGGGTGCGCGCGGTGCCGGATCTGTGGGCCAGTCTGCTGGCCCGTGAAGTGCGCATCGCTCATCTTGAACTCAACGGCCTGAAGATCAGCCTCAAGGAAGGCGAGGATGGTCATTGGGCGCTGGAAGGCCTGCCGGTGCAGCAGGATCAGCCGATGGATCCCGAGCAACTGTTCAATCGCATGCAAATGGTCCAGCAACTGTCGGTGCTCGACAGTCAGGTGACCTTGCTGCCGCTGGACCAGGCGCCGCTGACGCTCACTTATGTCGGACTCAATCTCAAGACAGGTGCCAATCGGCAACGCCTCGACGCTCGGCTGACATTGCCCGACGGACACCCCGTGGCGCTGAGCCTGCGCACGCGGATTCGTCCGAGTCAGTGGCAGAACAGCGAAGTGGAAGGTTATGTCAGCCTGCCGCAGAGCGACTGGTCGAAATGGCTGCCCGAGCGCATAACCCAGCAATGGAATTTCTCCGAGATCAAGGCCGGTGGCGAGCTGTGGGTCGACTGGCGCGAGGGGGCGTTGCAGAGCGCTGCGATCCGTCTCAATGCGCCGCAATTGACCGGTGCCTACGCTGAGCGCAAGCCGATCCAGATCCACAATCTGGCGCTCAACGGCTACTTCCAGCGCGGTCCCGAGGGGGCCACTGTCACGCTTGATTCGCTGGCGATGAATGTCGGTGAAACCCGCTGGGAATCCCATGTCCAGATCAAACAGACCGCCGCCACCGACAAAACCGAAGAACTCTGGCATCTGCAGGCTGACCGCCTCGACCTGACCCCGATCACACCTTTGCTCAATGCCCTCGGACCTTTGCCCCAAGGCTTCGCCACCGTGGTCGAGCGCCTGAAAGTGACCGGCGGTCTGCGTAACGTGCTGCTGGATTTCCGTCCGAATGCCACCGACGACAGCAAATTCAGCTTCGCCGCCAACCTCGATCAAGTCGGCTTCGACGCCTACCACGGCGCGCCGGCGGCACGGAATGTCAGCGGCAGCCTTACCGGCAATCTCGGCGGCGGCGAGCTGCGCATGGACAGCAAGGATTTCGTCCTGCACCTCGATCCGATTTTCGCCAAGCCGTGGCAATACATTCAGGCCAACGCCCGGTTGACCTGGAAGCTCGACAAAGAAGGTTTCACCCTGATCGCGCCGTACCTGAAGGTGCTCGGCGAAGAGGGCAAGATTGCCGGCGATTTCCTGATCCGTCTGCATTTCGATCATACCCAGGAAGACTACATGGACCTGCGGGTCGGTCTGGTGGACGGTGATGGTCGTTACACCGCCAAGTACCTGCCCGAAGTCTTGAGCCCGGCCCTCGACGAGTGGCTGCGCTCGGCGATTCTCAAAGGCTCGGTGGAACAGGGGTTCTTCCAGTACCAGGGCTCACTGAACAAGGGGGCCGGAGACGCGGACCGCAGCATCAGCCTGTTTTTCAAGGTGCACGACGCCGAGCTGGCGTTCCAGCCAGGCTGGCCGCACGTGAGCAAGGTCAGCGGCGACGTGTTCATCGAAGACAGCGGGGTACGGATCGTCGCCAGCGAAGGCCAGTTGCTCGACACCCGGGTCAACGATGTCTTCGTCAACATCCCCCATGTGCCGAGCGGCGAGCACAGCCACCTGTTCCTCGATGGCGGGTTCGCCGGAGGCCTGGGCGACGGCCTGAAGATTCTTCAGGAAGCGCCGATCGGCACTGCCGACACTTTCGCTGGCTGGGAAGGCGATGGCGATCTGCAAGGCAAGCTCAAACTGGATGTACCGTTGGCCAAGGGCGATCAGCCGAAAATTCTTGTGGACTTCAAAACGGCCAATGCGCGATTGAAACTGGCCGAGCCGAAGCTGGAGCTTAGCCAGCTCAAGGGCGATTTCCGTTTTGACAGCACCAAGGGCCTGAGCGGCCAGAACATCAGTGCCCGGGCCTTCGACAAACCGGTCACCGCACAGATTTTCGCCGATGGCGGCCCCGGCAAGCTCAAGACTCGCGTGGCGGCGTCAGGGCAGGTCGAGGTCAAGAAACTCACGGACTGGCTGAGTGTGACTCAGCCGTTGCCGGTATCCGGGACGATTCCTTATCAGCTGCAAGTGAATCTTGACGGTGCCGACAGTCAATTGATGGTCAGTTCCAATCTGAAAGGGGTGGCGGTGGACCTGCCCGCTCCGTTCGGCCTGAACGCCAGCACCGGGCGTGACACGGTGTTCCGCATGACGCTGCAAGGGCAGGAGCGGCGCTACTGGGTCAACTACGATCAATTGGCCAACTTCACCTTTGCGGCGCCACCGAACAGTTTCGCCGATGGTCGAGGCGAGTTGTTTCTCGGTGTCGGCGAGGCGGTACTGCCTGGCAACAAAGGCTTGCGGGTGCGCGGCGTGTTATCCGAGCTGGACGTCAAACCCTGGCAGGATCTGGTGGAAAAATACGCCGGACAGGATCCCGGCGGCAGTGCCAAGCAATTGCTCAGCAGTGCGGACTTCAAGGTCGGCAAGCTCACGGCGTTCGGCACAACACTGGATCAGGCGGCGGTGCAATTGAACCGCAAGCCCGATGCCTGGGCCCTGGCGCTCGACAGTCAGCAAGCCAAAGGCACGGCGAGCTTGCCCGATGCCAAGGGCGCGCCGATTGCCGTCAATCTGCAATACGTGCGACTGCCGGCGCCGGATCCATCGGTCCAGGCCGACGAAAATTCACCGGACCCGTTAGTCTCGGTCGATCCAACCAAAATCCCGGCGCTGGACATCACCGTCAATCAGCTGTTTCTGGGGCCGGATCTGGTCGGTGGCTGGTCACTGAAAGTGCGACCGACCGCCAAAGGCATTGCCTTGAACAATCTCGATCTGGGCCTCAAAGGCATCCTGTTGCAGGGCAACGGCGGCTGGGAAGGGACGCCCGGTGCCACGACCAGTTGGTACAAGGGCCGGATCGGCGGCAAGAACCTCGCCGATGTGCTCAAGGGCTGGGGCTTTGCGCCAAGCGTGACCAGCGAAGAATTCCACATGGACGTCGACGGACGTTGGCCGGGTTCGCCGGCATGGCTGGCCACCAAGCGTTTCTCCGGCTCGCTCGATGCGTCGCTGAACAAGGGCCAGTTCGTCGAAGTCGAGGGCGGTGCCCAGGCGTTGCGAGTGTTCGGTCTGCTCAATTTCAACTCCATCGGTCGCCGGTTGCGTCTGGACTTTTCCGACCTGTTCGGCAAAGGCTTGAGCTATGACCGGGTCAAGGGATTGCTGGTAGCGAACAATGGCGTTTACGTGACGCAGGAGCCGATCAAGCTCACCGGGCCGTCGAGCAATCTGGAACTCAATGGCACGCTGGATCTGGTCGGCGATCAGGTCGACGCCAAATTGTTGGTGACCTTGCCGGTGACCAACAACCTGCCGATCGCCGCGCTGATCGTCGGTGCTCCGGCGGTCGGTGGGGCGCTGTTCCTGATCGACAAGCTGATCGGTGACCGCGTGGCGCGGTTCGCCAGCGTCAAATACACCGTCAAAGGCCCGTGGAAAGAGCCGAAAATCACCTTCGACAAGCCTTTTTGAACAGCCAGCCCCTGAACCGATGGAGTAGCATGGCCGCATACCTCTTGCGGAGTGCGCCATGTCTTTAGCGGTGATTCAAATGGTCAGCCAGAGCGATGTGCTGGCCAATCTGCGCGATGCCCGACGTTTGCTCGAACAAGCGGCCAACGCTGGCGCGAAGCTGGCGGTACTGCCGGAAAACTTCGCCGCCATGGGCCGTCGCGACATCGCCGATATCGGCCGCGCCGAAGCCCTCGGTGAAGGCCCGATCCTGCCGTGGTTGAAACAGACCGCCCGCGACCTCAAGTTATGGATAGTGGCCGGCACCTTGCCGTTGCCGCCCGTGGGGCAGCCCGAAGCCAAGTCTCATGCCTGCTCGTTGTTGGTAGACGATCAGGGCGAATTTGTTGCCCGCTATGACAAGTTGCACCTGTTCGATGTGGACGTGGCGGACAATCGCGGCCGTTACCGCGAATCCGATGACTATGCTTACGGCAGTGGTGTGGTCTTGGCGGATACCCCGGTCGGCCGGCTCGGCCTGACGGTGTGTTACGACCTGCGTTTCCCGGAGTTGTACAGTGAGCTGCGGGCTGCCGGGGCTGAGCTGATTACCGCGCCGTCGGCTTTCACCGCTGTGACAGGGGCGGCGCACTGGGATGTGTTGATTCGCGCACGGGCTATTGAAACCCAGTGCTATGTGCTGGCGGCCGCTCAAGGCGGGACACATCCAGGGCCGCGGGAAACCTTTGGCCACGGGGCGATTGTCGATCCGTGGGGGCGCGTGCTGGCGCAGCAGGAACAAGGCGAAGCCGTGTTGCTGGCCGAGCGTGACAGTGACGAACAGGCGTCCATCCGGGCGCGCATGCCGGTGACGAATCATCGGCGGTTTTTTTCGCAGGGCGCCCAGCGACCTGCTTCAGAACACGAATTTAAGGCGTAAAACCTATGAGCGAGTTGTTGTCCTCAGTCAGTGATCACCTGTTGGCGCCCGGCGGCGTGACGATCGAGAGCCTGCAAGGCGTGCTCGGTGATCTGGCGGGTCCAGGCATCGATGCGGCCGACCTGTATTTCCAGGGGCAGATTTCCGAGTCCTGGTCGCTGGAAGACGGCATCGTCAAGGAAGGCAGTTTCAACCTCGACCAGGGTGTCGGCGTGCGGGCCCAGTCCGGGGAGAAAACCGGTTTTGCCTACAGCAACGCGATCACCCTCGAAGCGCTCGGCGCGGCGGCCCGTGCGGCTCGTTCGATTTCTCGCGCCGGGCAGAACGGAACGGTGCAGGCGTTCAGCACCCAGGACGTCGCCCAGTTGTATGCGCCGGACAACCCGTTGGAAGTGCTGAGCCGCGCTGAAAAAGTTGAACTGCTCAAGCGCATCGACGTGGCGACTCGCGCCCTCGACCCGCGTATCCAACAGGTCAGCGTGAGCATGGCCGGGGTCTGGGAGCGGATTCTGGTGGCTTCAACCGATGGCGGTCTGGCTGCCGACGTGCGGCCGCTGGTGCGTTTCAACGTCAGTGTGATCGTCGAGCAGAATGGCCGTCGCGAGCGCGGCGGACACGGCGGTGGCGGGCGTACCGACTACCGTTATTTCCTCGCCGAAGACCGCGCCATGGGCTATGCCCGTGAAGCGTTGCGCCAGGCGCTGGTGAATCTGGAAGCGATTCCGGCACCGGCCGGCACCTTGCCGGTGGTTCTGGGGTCGGGCTGGTCCGGTGTGCTGCTGCACGAAGCGGTCGGCCATGGTCTGGAAGGCGATTTCAATCGCAAGGGCAGTTCGGCCTACAGCGGTCGCATGGGCGAAATGGTTGCATCCAAACTTTGCACCATCGTCGATGACGGCACGTTGGCCGGTCGTCGTGGTTCCCTGAGCGTCGACGACGAAGGTACCCCGACCGAGTGCACTACGCTGATCGAAAACGGCGTGCTCAAGGGCTACATGCAGGACAAGCTCAATGCGCGCCTGATGGGCGTAGCCCGCACGGGCAACGGTCGCCGCGAATCCTACGCGCACCTGCCGATGCCGCGGATGACCAATACCTACATGCTCGGCGGCCAGAGCGATCCGGCGGAAATCATCGCGTCGGTGAAGAAAGGCATCTACTGCGCCAACCTCGGTGGCGGTCAGGTCGACATCACCAGCGGCAAGTTCGTGTTTTCCACCAGCGAGGCTTACCTGATCGAGGACGGCAAGATCACCGCGCCGGTCAAAGGCGCGACGTTGATCGGCAATGGTCCGGAAGCGATGAGCCGGGTGTCGATGGTCGGTAACGATCTGGCGCTGGACAGCGGTGTGGGCACATGCGGCAAGGACGGGCAGTCGGTGCCGGTGGGTGTCGGTCAGCCGACCCTGAAAATCGATGCGATCACCGTGGGTGGCACGGGCGCATAAGAAGGGATGGAGCTTCGGGTGGCGCGCAGTGCGGCCACCCGGTGGCGAATATCAGCGCAGACCGCGTTGAGTCTCGTCCAGCTCACGGATGTACTTGAAGATCTTGCGGCTCGAGGCAGGAGGTTTGTTTTGCGCAACCTCGTGCTGGGCCTGACGGATCAGGGAACGCAGTTGCTGGCGGTCGGCGTCCGGGTAATCGACGACGAATTTCTCCAGCACGGCATCGTCACCGGCGATCAGGCGGTCACGCCAGCGTTCGAGGTTGTGGAAACGCTCGTTGTACTGACGGGTCGAGGCATCGAGTTGATCGAGCAAGGTGAGAATGGCGTCAGTGTCCTGATCGCGCATCAGTTTGCCGATGAACTGCAAGTGCCGTTTACGCGCGATGTTCGCGGTGTGCTTGGGCGCATCGGCCAGGGCCCGGCGCAAAGCGTCGGTCAATGGCAGTTTCGCCTGCAAGTCGGGCTTGAGCGTTGTAAGGCGCTCGCCAAGGTCAACCAGAGCATGCAGCTCGCGTTTGACCTGGGATTTGCTTTTTTCTCCCGTATCGAGGGAGTCGTCGTAAGAATCAACCATGGTGGCAGTCCGCAAAGAAACGCCGCCATGATAACCAGTCGGGGGCCGCTTGTCCGGCCCGGTCGCTCGAAGGCCCCAGCCGAAAGCAGAATTTGAGTGGAGATGAGCATGAGTGCAGTTGAAAGCGTCGGCCCACAGGCATTGCCGGCACTGCAGGAACAGGTCGAGCAGATCATCGCCGAAGCCAGGCGTCAGGGCGCCAGTGCCTGCGAAGTGGCGGTGTCGCTGGAGCAGGGGCTGTCAACCTCCGTGCGTCAACGTGAGGTAGAAACGGTCGAGTTCAACCGCGATCAGGGCTTTGGCATCACGTTGTACGTCGGCCAGCGCAAGGGGTCTGCCAGCACGTCTGCCACCGGGCCGGATGCGATTCGCGAGACTGTCGCCGCGGCGCTGGCGATTGCCAGGCACACCTCGGAAGATGAAGCCTCGGGGCTGGCGGATGCCGCCCTGATGGCCCGGGATATTCAGGATTTCGACCTGTTCCACCAATGGGACATCACTCCGGAGCAGGCCATCGAAAAGGCGTTGCTCTGTGAAGCGGCGGCGTTCGACGCCGATGCCCGCATCAAGAATGCCGATGGCACCACGTTGAGCACTCATCAGGGCTGCCGTGTGTATGGCAACAGCCACGGTTTCATCGGCGGTTATGCTTCGACCCGACACAGCCTGAGCTGCGTGATGATCGCCGAGGCCGATGGCCAGATGCAGCGCGATTATTGGTATGACGTGAACCGCCAGGGCAGTTTGCTGGCGGATCCGGTGAGCATTGGTCAGCGTGCGGCACAGCGAGCGGCGAGCCGTCTGGGCGCGCGTCCGGTACCGACCTGCGAAGTGCCTGTACTGTTTTCGGCGGAATTGGCGGGTGGGTTGTTCGGCAGCTTCCTGTCGGCCATTTCCGGCGGCAGTCTGTACCGCAAATCGTCGTTCCTCGAAGGCACCCTGGGCCAGAAGCTGTTCCCGGAATGGCTGACCATCGACGAACGCCCGCACCTGATGCGTGCCATGGGCAGTGCTTCCTACGATGGTGACGGTCTGGCGACCTATGCCAAACCGTTCGTCGAGAAAGGCGAGCTGGTGTCGTACATCCTTGGCACCTATTCCGGTCGTAAACTCGGTATGCCGAGCACCGCCAACGCGGGCGGCGTACACAACCTGTTCGTCACTCATGGTGATGAAGACCAGGCTGCCTTGCTGCGGCGTATGGGGCGTGGACTGCTGGTCACCGAGTTGATGGGCCATGGTTTGAACATGGTGACCGGTGATTACTCGCGCGGTGCGGCGGGTTTCTGGGTCGAGAACGGTGAGATCCAGTTCGCGGTGCAGGAAGTGACCATCGCCGGCAACATGCGCGACATGTTCAAGCAGATCGTCGCAGTCGGTAATGATCTGGAGCTGCGCAGCAACATTCGCACCGGTTCGGTGTTGATCGAGAAGATGACTGTCGCGGGCAGCTAAGTTTCCGACAGGCAAACAAAAGGCGCGCCACCCAATCCGGTGGCGCGCCTTTTTTGTGTCTGCAAATTTTTTCGGATGGACAAGGCCGCTGAAAAGCTACGCTTGTTTTGGTTCTCATTATCATCTAATAATAAATCTCATTATCGGATGAGCCCAGGATCATGAGTTCTGCCTTGCACGAGCAGCCGTACCTCGAAAGCTGGCGCTGGATGAGTCGCCAGATCCGTTGCGCGATGGACCCGGACGAACCGCGCCTGATCGAGCACTACCTGGCCGAAGGCCGGTATCTGGCCTGCTGCACGGCGACCTCGCCCTGGACTGTCGCTGAAACCTCTTTCCGCCTGCTGCTCGACACGGCCACCGACATCGCTCTGCCGTGGCACTGGCGCAGTCTCTGTCTCGATCAGGCCTGGCGCCCATTGCGTGAAATGGAGCGCCTGACGCTGTGCAAATGCCGGCTCAAACGCTGGCAAAGCTACGCCTGGCAACTCGCCACTTGCGAGTTGCAACCCTCGATTCCCCTTATTGAACTGGTGCAAGGATTTTCAGATGACCAAGACACGTATTGAGCGCGACAGCATGGGCGAACTGCAGGTGCCGGTGGACGCTCTCTACGGCGCGCAGACCCAGCGTGCAGTGGATAACTTCCCGATCAGCGGCAAACCGATGCCGACCTCGTTCATCCGTGCGCTGATTCTGGCAAAAGCCGCTGCCGCACGGGCCAACGTCGAACTCAGCCAGCTCAGCGCCGCTCAAGGCAAAGCCATCAGCGATGCCGCCCAGGGTCTGCTCGAAGGCGACTTCATGCAGCATTTCCCGGTGGATATCTTCCAGACCGGTTCCGGCACCAGCTCCAACATGAACGCCAACGAAGTGATCGCCACCCTGTCCAGTCGCCTGCTCGACGAGCCAATCAATCCTAACGATCACGTCAACTGCGGGCAGAGCAGCAACGACATCATCCCGACCACCATCCACGTCAGCGCCGCACTGGCGCTGCACGAGCAGTTGCTGCCGGCCCTGCTGCATCTGGTACAAGTCATCGAGCGCAAGGCCGAACAGGTGCATCACCACGTCAAGACCGGCCGTACTCACTTGATGGACGCCATGCCGGTGCGCATGAGCCAGGTACTCAACGGTTGGGCGCAGCAGCTCAAGGCCAATATCAGTCACCTGCAGGATTTGCTGCCAAGCCTGCAATCCCTGGCTCAGGGCGGCACGGCGGTCGGCACCGGAATCAACGCGCATCCGGAATTCGCTGCGCGTTTCAGCCGCCAATTGAGCCAACTGACCAACGTGCAATTCACCCCGGGCAAGGACCTGTTCGCGCTGATCGGCTCGCAGGACACAGCCGTGGCCGTGTCGGGTCAGCTCAAGGCCACCGCCGTCTCGCTGATGAAAATCGCCAACGACCTGCGCTGGATGAACTCCGGCCCGCTCGCCGGCCTTGGCGAAATCGAACTGGAAGGCTTGCAGCCGGGCTCGTCGATCATGCCGGGCAAGGTCAATCCGGTGATTCCGGAAGCCACTGCGATGGTGGCGGCGCAAGTCATCGGCAACGATTCGGTGATCACCATCGCCGGTCAGTCAGGCAACTTTGAACTGAACGTGATGCTGCCGATCATCGCTCAGAACCTGTTGAGCAGCATCGAATTGCTGGCCAACGCCAGCCGTCTGTTGGCCGACAAGGCCATCGCCAGTTTCAAGGTCAACGAGTCGCGCCTCAAGGAAGCGCTGTCGCGCAACCCGATTCTGGTCACAGCGCTCAACCCGATCATCGGTTACCAGAAAGCCGCGGAAATCGCGAAGCAGGCCTACAAACAGGGCCGTCCGGTGATTGACGTTGCGCTGGAACACACCGACCTGTCGCGCAGCCAGCTGGAAGAGTTGCTCAATCCCGAGAAACTCACCGCCGGCGGCGTGTAAGCACCGCAATCGCTTTGGAGGTTCACCATGGAGCACTGGAAACGCACGATCGAACGGGCCAATCGCTGCTTCATGCTGGGCGAACTGATCGACGCCCGCGAGGCCTATCTGCAAGCGCTGGCCCTGGCCCAGGTGCTGTTCGAGCGCTGGGGCGATGCCGACGAAGCGGTAGCGGCCTGCGTTATTTCCCATCACAACCTGGCCGACCTGCATCTGCGCCTGAACCAGCCGGAGGAGAGCGCCGAATACCTGTGCGCGATCCACCAGCGCCTGTTGCAGACCATGCAGGATGAGCGTCTGCGCCCGGCGCTGCGTGAAGCGGCGCTGCGCCAGAGCAGCAAGACCTATGTCGAGCTGCTCAACTTCATCAGCGAGCACGGCGAATACCCGCGCACCCAGCGTCTGCTGCACCCGGATACCGGCAATGCACGCCGCGTGCCTGCTCAATATCACCATGGAGTCCACTGATATGGCCTTTACCCTGCCAGCACTGCCTTATGCCTACGACGCACTGGAACCGCACATCGATGCGCAGACCATGGAGATTCATTACACCAAGCATCACCAGACCTACATCAACAACCTGAACGCCGCAGTCGAGGGCACTGAATACGCCGAGTGGCCGGTGGAAAAGCTGGTGGCCAGCGTTCAGCAACTGCCGGAAACGTTGCGTGCGGCGGTCATCAACCAGGGCGGGGGGCATGCCAACCATTCGCTGTTCTGGGAAGTGATGGTGCCCAACGGTGGGGGCAAGCCGAACGGAGCGCTGGCCAGGGCGATCGATGAGCAACTGGGTGGTCTCGACAGCTTCAAGGAAGCCTTCACCAAAGCTGCGCTGACCCGCTTCGGCAGCGGCTGGGCGTGGCTCAGTGTCACTGCGGACAAGAAGCTGGTGGTGGAAAGCAGCGGTAACCAGGACAGCCCGCTGATGAGCGGCCACACGCCGATTCTCGGACTCGACGTGTGGGAACACGCCTACTACCTGCGTTATCAGAATCGCCGCCCGGAATACATCAGCGCGTTCTACAACGTGATCAATTGGCCTGAAGTCGCTGCGCGTTATCAGGCTGCGCTGGTTTAGGTCGTCTATAAAACACTCCAGGGCTGACTATGGGCACTGAAACACTGGCGATCGGAAGTGGGCGTATGTTCCGTTACGCATTCGGGTCGCTGCTGCTGTTGGCGGGCATGACCTTGCTGGTGGCTCACGGACTCGAATGGCTGAACCTGGAGCCGAAACTGTCCCGGGCATTGCAGGGCGGTGCGATCTGCGCTCTTGGTACGGCACTCGGGGCGGTTCCGGTGCTGGTGATCCGCAACATGCCTCAGGTGTTAGGCGATACGCTGTTGGGGTTTGGCGCTGGCGTGATGCTGGCGGCGACCGCGTTTTCGCTGATCGTGCCGGGGATTGCCGCCGCAGAAGGCCTGGGGCTGAGCCCTTGGGGCGCCAGTGGTCTGATCTGTTTCGGCATCATGCTCGGTGCTTTCGGCCTGTATCTGGTGGACCGCAAGTTGTCCGGCGCGTCACCGGAGATGCTGATCGGCAGTGTCGAGCATCCGGTGATTCCCCCGCGGATCTGGCTGTTCGTGTTTGCCATCATTGCCCATAACATTCCGGAAGGCATGGCCGTCGGCGTCAGCGCTGGCGGCGGCATGCAGGACGCTGACAGCCTGGCGATGGGTATCGCCTTGCAGGACGTGCCGGAAGGGCTGGTGATTGCGCTGGTGCTGGCCGGGGCAGGGATGTCGCGGGTCAATGCGTTTCTGATCGGGGCGGCCTCAGGTCTGGTCGAACCGGTGTTCGCCCTGCTGTGTGCGTGGCTGGTCAGCCTGGCGGAATTGTTGTTGCCCCTGGGATTGGCGCTGGCGGCCGGGGCAATGTTGCTGGTGGTGACCCACGAAGTGATCCCGGAGTCGCGACGCAATGGTCACGACAAGCTGGCGAGTCTGGGATTGCTGATGGGTTTCTGTCTGATGATGGTGATGGATACGGCGTTGGGATAAGTATGGCGAGAGAGACCGCTCTCGCCACAATGGACTTTCAGCCGCCTTCGTCGAAGTAGTTGTTGATCAGGGCGACGAGTGCATCCATGGCTTCCTGTTCCTGATGACCCTCGGTACTCAGGTAGATTTTGGTGCCCTTGCCGGCCGCGAGCATCATCATCGCCATGATGCTTTTGCCATCAACCGTGGTTTCGGGGGTGCGACCTACTCTGATCGTGCAGTCGGGATACTGACCCGCCACGCCCACGAACTTTGCCGACGCCCGGGCATGCAGTCCCAGTTTGTTGATGATTTCGATTTCCAGAGCAGGCATCGCGGTGTGAATCCTTTAGCTGAGGTCGCGGTGGCGGACCTGGACGTTTTTCAGGGTTTTCTGCAGGGCCTGACCCAGACGTTCGGTCAGGTAGACGGAGCGGTGATGCCCGCCGGTGCAGCCAATGGCAATGGTCACGTAGGCACGATTGCTCGCAGCGAAGCGCGGCAGCCATTTGAACAGATAGGCGTAGATGTCCTGAAACATCTCTTCGACTTCCGGCTGCGCCGCCAGATACTCGGCCACCGGCTCATCGAGCCCGGACTGTGCGCGCAGCTCCGGTTTCCAGTACGGGTTGGGCAGGCAGCGTACATCGAACACCAGATCCGCATCCACCGGCATGCCGCGTTTGAAACCGAACGACTCCACCAGAAATGCCGTGCCCGGCTCAGGCTGGTTCAGCAGCCGCAGCTTGATGGTGTCGCGCAACTGATACAGGTTCAGATTGGTGGTATTGACCTTCAGGTCGGCCAGATCGGCGATGGGGCCCAGCAGGGCGGTTTCATCGTCGATTGCCTCGGCCAGCGAACGGTTGGCGCTGCTCAGCGGGTGACGGCGACGGGTTTCCGAGAAACGCTTGAGCAGGGTTTCTTCGTCGGCGTCCAGGTACAGAACGTCGCACTGGATGTGTCGACTGCGAACTTCTTCAAGCAATTCCGGGAAGCGCGAGAGGTGGCTTGGCAGGTTGCGTGCATCGATCGACACCGCGACCAGTGGTTGAGACAGTTCAGTATGAATCAGCGCGCGCTCCGCCAGCTCCGGCAACAGGCCGGCCGGCAGATTGTCGATGCAGTAGTAACCGTTGTCCTCAAGGACATCCAGTGCGGTGCTTTTGCCCGAGCCGGAACGGCCACTGACGATGATCAAGCGCATGTTTAGTGCCCGTTTTGCTCGTCCAGGACAACCTGATACAAGGCTTCGTTAGTCGTGGCGCGACGCAGTTTCTCGCGCACTTCCTTGCGGTCGAGCATGCTGGCTATCTGGCGCAGCAGCTCCAGGTGCGCATCGGTGGCAGCTTCCGGGACCAGCAACACGAACAGCAGGTCGACCGGTGCGCCATCGATGGCATCGAAATCTATTGGGGCTTCCAGGTGCATCAGGGCACTGATGGGCGATTCACAGCCCTTGAGGCGACAGTGGGGAATGGCGATGCCGTTGCCAAAACCCGTCGAGCCGAGTTTTTCACGGGCAATCAGCGCCTCGAAGACATCTTGCATCTCCAGATCCGGGACTTCCCGGGCGATCAGGTTGGCAATTTGTTCGAGGGCTTTCTTTTTACTGCCGCCCGGCACGTTCACCAGGGAACGGCCGGGGGTCAGGATGCTTTCAAGTCGGATCATGGGGGTGGGGGTTATCGACCGGTAGCGCCCTGGAGCAGGCTCTGGGTCTTTTCCTTATGCTTTTTGAGTTGTTTATCAAGCTTGTCGGTCAGCGCGTCGATCGCTGCGTACATATCGGTATGTTCCGCGTTTGCGACGACCTCGTTGCCGGGAATATGCAGCGTGGCTTCGATTTTCTGCTTCAGCTTTTCGACGCACATCGTGACTTGCACGTTGGTGATCTTGTCGAAATGTCCCTCAAGCCTCTTGAGCTTTTGCTCAACGTACTCACGGAGAGGTTGGGTAACTTCCAGTTGGTGTCCACTGATGTTGACTTGCATACAGCTTCTCCTTCGTTGCCAGTGCATAAAGCGGCAGGCCGAAGAGCCTGCCACTGGAACGCTGTAACGTGGCTTACATCAACCGCTTGCGTTCGCTCGAAGGCGCGATTCCCAGGGATTCGCGGTACTTGGCGACGGTGCGGCGAGCCACCTGAATGCCTTGTGCCTCCAGTAAACCAGCGATCTTGCTGTCACTCAACGGCTTTTTCTGATTTTCCGCGGCGACCAGTTTCTTGATGATCGCGCGGATCGCCGTGGACGAGCATTCGCCGCCTTCGGAGGTGCTGACATGGCTGGAGAAAAAGTATTTCAGTTCATATATGCCCCGCGGGGTATGCATGAATTTTTGCGTGGTCACCCGGGAAATCGTCGACTCGTGCATACCCACCGCTTCAGCGATGTCGTGCAGCACCAGTGGCTTCATGGCTTCGTCGCCGTACTCCAGGAATCCGCGCTGATGTTCGACGATCTGAGTGGCTACCTTCATCAGGGTTTCGTTGCGACTCTGCAGACTCTTGATGAACCAGCGGGCTTCCTGCAACTGATTGCGCATGAAGGTATTGTCGGCGCTGGTGTCGGCGCGGCGCACGAAACCGGCGTATTGGGCGTTGACCCGCAGGCGTGGCACGGATTCCTGGTTCAGCTCGACGAGCCAGCGCTCGTTGTCCTTGCGCACGATCACGTCGGGTACCACGTATTCGGCTTCGGTGGACTCGATTTGCGAGCCGGGGCGCGGGTTGAGGCTCTGGACCAGTTCGATGACCTGGCGCAGTTCATCTTCCTTGAGCTTCATGCGCCGCATCAACTGGCTGTAGTCGCGGCTGCCGAGCAGGTCGATGTAATCGGTGACCAGACGCTTGGCTTCCGCCAGCCAGGGGGTCTTGGTCGATAGCTGGCGCAATTGCAGCAGCAGGCATTCACTCAGGTTGCGGGCGCCGATGCCGGCGGGTTCAAACTGCTGGATGCGGTGCAGGACGGCTTCGATCTCGTCCAGCTCGATGTCGAGTTCCGGATCGAATGCGTCGAGAATTTCTTCGAGGGTTTCATCGAGGTAGCCCTGATTGTTGATGCAGTCGATCAGGGTGACAGCGATCAGGCGGTCGGTGTCGGACATCGGCGCCAGGTTCAGTTGCCACAGCAAGTGGCTTTGCAGGCTTTCACCGGCAGAGGTGCGGGTGGTGAAATCCCACTCGTCGTCATCGCTGCTGGGCAGGCTGCTGGCGCTGGTCTGGTAGACATCTTCCCAGGCGGTGTCCACAGGGAGTTCGTTGGGGATGCGCTCGTTCCATTCGCCGTCCTCGAGATTGTCGACCGTCGGCGCGGTTTCCTGATAGGAAGGTTCCTGGATCTCGGTGTTGGGTTTCTGTTCGGCGTTGTCGGCCAGCGGGTCGGAATTGTCGAAGTCGTCGCCGTCTTCCTGGCGTTCGAGCATCGGGTTGGATTCCAGCGCCTCCTGGATTTCCTGTTGCAGATCCAGGGTCGACAATTGGAGCAGGCGGATGGCCTGTTGCAGCTGCGGTGTCATCGTCAGCTGCTGGCCCATTCTCAAGACTAGCGATGGTTTCATGGCAGGGGCTTAACACCTTATTCGCCGGCGCTATGCGCCATCCACTACAGGGCGCCGGAGCGCCAAACTTAAGCAAATTATATGCCTGAAACTGTCGTGTTTGCCTAGAGCGCTGTAACAATAAAAGCCTATAAAAATGCGCTTCAACGTTACAGCACCCGGACGGCCGCTCGAATACCGTCGCGCTTACAGGCGGAACTCGTGACCCAGGTACACTTCCTTCACCAGATCGTTGGCGAGGATGGTCGCGGAGTCGCCTTCGGCAATCAGTTGGCCGTCGTTGACGATGTAGGCTGTTTCGCAAATATCCAGCGTCTCGCGGACGTTGTGGTCGGTGATCAGCACACCGATGCCCTTGGCCTTGAGGTGGTGGATGATCTGCTTGATGTCGCCCACGGAGATCGGGTCGACACCGGCGAATGGTTCGTCGAGCAGAATGAACTTCGGCGCCGTAGCCAGTGCGCGAGCGATCTCCACGCGGCGGCGCTCACCACCGGACAGGCTCATGCCGAGGTTGTCGCGAATGTGGCTGATGTGGAATTCCTGCAGCAGGCTTTCCAGCTCCTTGCGACGACCGGCCTTGTCGAGCTCCTGACGGGTTTCGAGGATGGCCATGATGTTGTCGGCGACCGACAGTTTGCGAAAGATCGACGCTTCCTGCGGCAGATAACCGATACCGGCTTTCGCGCGACCGTGCATGGGCTGGTGACTGACGTCCAGGTCGTCGATCAGTACGCGACCCTGATCGGCCTGAACCAGGCCGACGATCATGTAGAAGCACGTGGTCTTGCCGGCGCCGTTCGGGCCGAGCAGACCGACGATCTGACCGCTGTCAATCGACAGGCTGACGTCGCGCACGACCTGGCGGCTTTTATAGGCCTTGGCCAGGTGCTGAGCTTTCAGAGTTGCCATTACTGGGTTTTCTCGTCGGTTTTCTTCTTCGGCTGGATCACCATGTCGATGCGCGGACGCGCTTCGGTGACCTTGCTGCCAGTGGCTCGACCGGCGCTGGCCAGTTTTTTCACCGTGTCATAGACGATTTTCTCGCCCTGAGTGGTGTTGTTGTCCTTGTCGACGACTTTTGCCTTGTCGATCAGCACGACGCGGTTCTGCGCAGCGTGGTACTGAATCGTCACGCCCCAGCCCTGGACGGGTTTGGCATCACCGGCAGTCTGCAGCTGCTCGAAGTAGGCGAGGTTGCCCACCGAAGTCACGACGTCGATGTCACCGTTAGGCGCGCGGGTCATGGTCACGGTGTTGCCTTTGACGATCATCGAACCCTGGGTGATGATCACATCGCCCTTATAGGTCGCGATGCCATTCTTGTCATCGAGCTGAGCGTCGTCAGCCTGGATGCGGATCGGTTGCTGACTATCGTTCGGCAGAGCCCAGGCGCTCACGCTTCCCAGTGCTGCGCCCAGACTGAGCAAAATAGGGAGGGTTTTAACGAGCCTCATACTGTCCTCTTACGTTCGATAGCAGGTGTATCCTGCTTTCCTTCAAATACGCTTTCATTCCCACGCCGGTCGATACACCGCCAGCGCCGTCGATTCTAACGGGTTGCTGGGTCTGCGCATATTGCTGCTGAGGGAACACCGTCATTCGGGTGCTGGTGATCAGGGTGTCGCGGTTCTTTTCGTCGGTACGCTTGATCCGGACCGAGTCGATCAGTTCGACTTCGGTGCCTCCGGAGTTCACTTCGCCGCGCTCGCTGGTCACGTGCCACGGGAAGTCGGTGCCGCGGTACATGTTCAGGTCGGGCCGGGTGACCAGTGTAATGTCGGTCGCCTTGACGTGCTCGGCCTTCTCGGACGTCATTTCGTACTGCACCTTGCCATCTTCCAGATACTGCAAGGTGTGGGTGTTGGTCGCGTACCAGTCGATCGGGCTTTCTGCTGCGGAGACAGGAGGCTTGTCGAGGAAGCGTTCCGGGCTGATGTTCCAGTAGCCGACTGCGCCGAAAATCGCAGCGATGCAACCGAACAGCAGTATGTTGCGAATTTTTTTGCTAAACATGGTTTGACTCACAGGTACGCGTTGTTGGCGGCATCGAGGCTGCCCTGGGCGCGCAGGATCAGTTCGCAGAATTCGCGGGCGGCACCTTCGCCACCGCGGGCCTGAGTGACGCCGTGAGCGTGCTCGCGCACAAAGGCCGCGGCGTTGGCTACAGCCATGCCGAGTCCCACTCGACGGATCACCGGCAGGTCGGGCAAGTCGTCGCCGAGGTAAGCCACTTGTTCATAGCTTAGGCCCAGTTGCTCCAGAAGACCGTCGAGAACCACCAGTTTGTCTTCACGACCCTGAAACAAGTGCGGGATACCCAGGTTCTTTGCCCGACGCTCGACCACCGGAGTCTTGCGACCGCTGATAATGGCGGTCTGTACGCCGGCGTTCATCAACATCTTGATGCCCTGGCCATCGAGGGTATTGAACGTCTTGAATTCGCTACCGTCTTCAAGGAAGTACAGGCGCCCGTCGGTGAGAACACCGTCGACGTCGAAAACCGCCAGTTTGATGGCTTTGCCGCGTTGCAGCAGATCGTTGCTCATTTACATCACTCCTGCGCGCAGCAGGTCGGAGAGGTTGAAGGCGCCGATCGGGCGATCGTCCTCGTCCACGACGACAAGTGCGTTGATTCGATGGTCTTCCATGATTTTAAGGGCTTCGGCAGCGAGCATTTCGGCGCGGGCGGTCTTGCCATGTACGGTCATCACCTGGTCGATGGTCGCGCTGTGTACATCAATGCTGCGATCCAGCGTGCGGCGCAGGTCGCCGTCGGTGAAGATCCCGGCAAGCCTGCCGTCGGCTTCGAGAATGACGGTCATGCCCAGACCCTTGCGGGTCATTTCCATCAGGGCGTCCTTGAGCAGGGTGCCGCGCTGTACCTGCGGCAGCTCTTGACCTGCGTGCATGACGTTTTCCACTTTCAGCAGCAGGCGACGGCCGAGTGCGCCACCCGGGTGGGAAAAGGCGAAATCTTCGGCGGTGAAGCCGCGGGCTTCCAGCAACGCGACGGCCAGGGCATCGCCCATGACCAGGGCGGCAGTGGTCGAGGAGGTCGGCGCCAGGTTCAGCGGGCAGGCTTCGTGCTCGACGTGAACGTTGAGATTGACCTCTGCGGCTTTGGCCAGTGGCGATTGCGGGTTGCCGGTCACGCTGATCAGCTGGATGCCCAGGCGCTTGATCAGCGGCAGCAGGGTAACAATCTCGTTGGTGGAGCCGGAGTTCGACAGGGCCAGGATCACGTCATCACGGGTGATCATGCCCATGTCGCCGTGACTGGCTTCGGCCGGGTGCACGAAAAATGCCGGGGTGCCGGTGCTGGCCAGGGTCGCGGCAATCTTGTTGCCGATGTGCCCGGATTTGCCCATGCCGACCACGACTACACGGCCCTTGCTGGCCAGAATCATCTCGCAAGCGCGTACGAAATCGGCGTCGATATGGGGCAACAAGCCTTGTACGGCTTCCACTTCGAGGCGGATGGTGCGTTGTGCCGATTGAATCAGGTCGCTGGTTTGGCTCATGTCAGAAATCGTATAGCCCGATGAAAAGGCGGCGATTATAGCGGTTATGTTGAAAAGCCTCACGCAAGTTCGTCGTGCTTTGTCATTCCTTGTTAACAAAAGCCTTCAGTTAAACGCTTGCGGCCTGTCATATCGCTGAACGTGGCCGGGGAGAGGCCTTGGGCGCTTGCCCTTTGCAGTGATATAGTTCGCCGCCAGTTCGGCCTGCCCGGGATGTAAGGGCTTTCTCCAGAAAGCCAGGCGTCCGAGTGAGAGGCTGCATCGCAAGGAGTTTAGATGAGTGCCGATAACGCCTACGCGGTCGAGCTGAAGGGAGTCTCCTTCAAGCGCGGTGCGCGGAGCATTTTCAATAACGTCGATATCCGCATCCCGCGCGGCAAGGTCACCGGAATCATGGGGCCTTCCGGGTGTGGCAAGACTACGCTGCTGCGCCTGATGGGGGCCCAGTTGCGTCCATCGAAGGGCGAGGTCTGGGTCAATGGCCAGAACCTGCCTGCGCTGTCGCGCAGCGATCTGTTCGACGCGCGCAAGCACATGGGCGTGCTGTTTCAGAGCGGCGCCCTGTTCACTGATCTCGACGTGTTCGAGAACGTCGCCTTTCCCCTGCGCGTTCATACCGAGTTGCCGGAAGAAATGATCCGCGACATCGTCCTGCTGAAATTGCAGGCCGTGGGTCTGCGGGGGGCCATCGAGCTGATGCCCGATGAGCTGTCCGGCGGCATGAAGCGTCGCGTGGCTCTGGCCCGGGCGATTGCACTTGATCCGCAGATTCTCATGTACGACGAACCGTTCGTCGGCCAGGACCCGATCGCCATGGGCGTTCTGGTGCGCCTGATTCGCCTGCTCAACGATGCATTGGGGATCACCAGTATCGTGGTTTCCCACGATCTCGCCGAAACCGCGAGCATTGCCGATTACATTTATGTCGTGGGCGATGGTCAGGTGCTGGGGCAGGGCACGCCGGATGAGCTGATGAACTCGGACGAGCCGCGAATCCGTCAATTCATGACCGGTGATCCCGACGGGCCGGTGCCATATCATTTTCCAGCGACGGATTACCGCGCAGATCTTCTGGGGAAGCGCCGCTGATGCGCAGAATTACATTAATGGAGCGTGTGCGTCGGTTTGGCCAGGCGGGGATCGACACCGTCGCGGTATTCGGGCGTTCGACCCTGTTCCTGTTTCATGCCTTGCTCGGTCGAGGCAGCATCGGTGGCAGCTTTGGCCTGCTGGTCAAGCAACTGCATTCGGTCGGTGTGATGTCGCTGGTGATCATTGTGGTCTCCGGGATTTTTATCGGCATGGTGCTGGCGCTGCAGGGGTTCAACATCCTGTCGAGCTATGGCTCGGAGCAGGCGGTGGGGCAGATGGTTGCCTTGACCCTGCTGCGTGAGCTGGGACCGGTGGTGACGGCGCTGCTGTTCGCCGGTCGTGCCGGTTCGGCACTGACGGCGGAAATCGGCAACATGAAGTCCACCGAGCAGTTGTCCAGCCTGGAAATGATCGGTGTCGATCCACTCAAGTACATCATTGCTCCGCGCCTGTGGGCCGGTTTCATTTCCCTGCCGGTGCTGGCGATGATCTTCAGCGTGGTCGGCATCTGGGGCGGTTCCTGGGTCGCGGTCGACTGGCTGGGCGTCTATGAAGGCTCCTACTGGGCGAACATGCAGAACAGCGTGAACTTCTCCAGCGATGTGCTCAATGGCGTGATCAAAAGTATCGTATTCGCCTTTGTCGTGACCTGGATCGCCGTATTCCAAGGCTACGACTGTGAACCCACTTCCGAGGGAATCAGTCGTGCCACCACCAAGACCGTAGTGTTTGCCTCGCTGGCAGTGCTGGGCCTGGACTTTATTCTGACCGCTTTGATGTTTGGAGATTTCTGATGCAAAACCGCACCCTGGAAATCGGTGTCGGCCTGTTCCTGCTGGCAGGGATCCTGGCCTTGTTGCTGCTTGCCCTGCGGGTCAGTGGCCTGTCTCCGACTTCGACCACCGATACCTACAAGCTATATGCCTACTTCGACAATATCGCCGGTTTGACGGTCAGAGCCAAAGTGACCATGGCCGGTGTGACCATCGGCAAGGTCACGGCGATCGATCTGGACCGCGACAGCTTCACCGGCCGCGTTACCCTGTTGGTGGACAAGAAGGTCGACAACCTGCCGACCGACTCCACAGCGTCTATCCTGACCGCTGGCCTGTTGGGCGAGAAGTACATCGGTATCAGCGTGGGCGGGGAAGACACCCGGCTCAAGGATGGTGGAACCATTCACGACACCCAGTCGTCACTGGTACTGGAAGACCTGATCGGTAAATTCCTGCTCAATACCGTTAGCAAAGACGCCAAATGAGGAGCTTTTGAATGATCTCTACCTTGCGACGTGGCCTGTTGGTGTTGCTCGCGACACTGCCATTGCTGGCGAACGCTGCGCCCGGGCAGTCGGCGCACGATCTGGTTCAGGACACTACCAACCGGATGCTCGCCGATCTGTCGGCCAATAAAGAGAAGTACAAGCAGGATCCGCAGGATTTCTACACCGCGCTGAACAACATCGTGGGTCCGGTGGTGGATGCCGAAGGCATTTCCAAAAGCATCATGACGGTCAAGTATTCGCGCAAGGCCACGCCGGCGCAGATGCAGACCTTCCAGGAAAACTTCAAGCGTGGCCTGTTCCAGTTCTATGGCAACGCCTTGCTGGAATACAACAACCAGGGCATCACCGTCGATGCGCCGAAGGATGAGTCGGGCGATCGCACCAGCGTCGGCATGACCGTCAAGGGCAACAACGGCGCGATCTATCCGGTTCAGTACACGCTGGAGAAGATCAACGGCGAGTGGAAGCTGCGTAACGTGATCATCAACGGCATCAACATCGGCAAGCTGTTCCGTGACCAGTTCGCCGACGCGATGCAGCGCAACGGCAACGACCTGGACAAGACCATCAACGGCTGGGCCGGCGAAGTGGCCAAGGCCAAGCAGACCGCCGAGAAACAAGAGAAGCCAGCCCAATGACCGAGTCGGCCGTTCGTCTGGACGAAGCCAGTGTGCTGCAGCTCACTGGCGTGCTGGATTACCGCACCGGGCCCGGTCTTCGGGAGCAGGGGCGGGCGCTGATCAAGTCGTGCAATGCTCCGGCATTGGTCATCGACTGCTCGGCGGTGGAGAAGTCCAGCAGTGTCGGTCTGTCGTTGCTGCTGTGCTTCATTCGCGACGCGAAAGCTGCCGGCAAGGCCGTCAGTATCCGCGAGATGCCGGAAGACATGCGCGAAATCGCTCAGGTCAGCGAGCTGACCGAGCTGTTGGCGCAACCCTGAACCCGCATCTACAGGGAAGCCCCCCGTCAGAGTCCTGCGCAGCGGGGTTCGCAGGCGCGGGGCTTTTTTGTATGATGTCCGACCCGTGCGCACAGGGCGCCGATTGAGGTTGAGCATGCAGGCCGTAGAAGTGAAGAGCTTCCTTGAAGGAAAGCTGCCAGGAACGCTGGTGGAAGTTGAAGGCGAAGGCTGCAACTTTCAGCTGAACGTGATTAGTGATGAACTGGCGGTGTTGAGCCCGGTCAAGCGTCAGCAAAGCATCTATGCCCATTTGAACCCATGGATCGCCGATGGCAGCATCCACGCGGTCACTATGAAATTTTTCAGCAGCGCGGCCTGGGCCGAGCGCACCTGAGCCCTAGGGCGTCGAGATTCTTATGGATAAATTGATTATTACCGGTGGCGCTCGTCTTGATGGCGAGATCCGCATCTCCGGGGCGAAGAACTCCGCCCTGCCGATCCTGGCCGCCACTCTGCTGTGCGATGGCCCGGTGACTGTTGGCAACCTGCCGCACCTGCACGACATCACCACCATGATCGAGCTGTTCGGTCGCATGGGCATCGAGCCTGTGATCGACGAAAAGCTCAGCGTCGAAATCGACCCACGCACCATCAAGACCCTGATCGCCCCGTACGAGCTGGTGAAAACCATGCGTGCCTCGATCCTGGTGCTGGGCCCGATGGTCGCGCGCTTCGGTGAAGCCGAAGTCGCCCTGCCTGGCGGTTGCGCCATCGGCTCGCGTCCGGTCGACCTGCACATCCGCGGCCTGGAGGCCATGGGTGCGATCATCGACGTCGAAGGCGGCTACATCAAGGCCAAGGCGCCTGAAGGTGGCCTGCGCGGTGCGCACTTCTTCTTCGATACCGTCAGCGTGACCGGTACCGAAAACATCATGATGGCCGCTGCTCTGGCCAAGGGTCGCAGCGTGCTGCAAAACGCCGCCCGCGAACCTGAAGTGGTCGACCTGGCGAACTTCCTGAACGCCATGGGTGCCAAGGTATCCGGCGCCGGCACCGACACCATCACCATCGATGGCGTCGAGCGTCTGGGTTCGGCCTTCTACAAGGTCATGCCTGACCGTATCGAAACCGGCACCTACCTGGTGGCCGCCGCGGTCACCGGCGGTCGTGTGAAGGTCAAGGACACCGATCCGACCATCCTCGAAGCCGTTCTGGAAAAGCTCCGTGAAGCCGGTGCAGAAATCACTACCGGTGAAGACTGGATCGAGCTGAACATGCACGGCAAGCGCCCGAAAGCGGTCAATGTGCGCACCGCCCCGTACCCGGCGTTCCCCACCGACATGCAGGCGCAGTTCATCTCGCTCAACGCCATTGCCGAAGGCACCGGTGCCGTGATCGAGACGATCTTCGAAAACCGTTTCATGCACGTGTACGAACTGCACCGCATGGGCGCCAAGATCCAGGTCGAAGGCAACACGGCCATCGTGACCGGCACTGAAATCCTCAAGGGCGCGCCAGTGATGGCAACCGACCTGCGGGCTTCTGCCAGCCTGGTAATCTCGGCCCTGATGGCCGAAGGCGATACCCTGATCGACCGCATCTACCACATCGACCGTGGTTACGAGTGCATCGAGGAAAAACTGCAGATGCTGGGCGCCAAGATCCGTCGCGTTCCGGGCTAGTCGCTGCATCGGGACACAGGGAAGTGTCCGTTGAATTCGTTTTGATCGGGGGTGGTGACGCCCTCGAAGTATGTTCGGCGCCGATTGCGACCGGGCATGAGTACCTTGATAAGGACTGACGTTTCCCATGTTGACCATCGCACTGTCCAAGGGCCGCATCCTTGACGACACCCTGCCGCTTCTCGCCGAAGCGGGCATCGTGCCGACCGAGAATCCGGACAAGAGCCGCAAGCTGATCATCCCCACGACCCAGGAAGACGTACGCCTGTTGATCGTGCGTGCCACCGACGTGCCGACTTATGTCGAGCATGGCGCGGCCGACCTCGGCGTTGCCGGTAAAGATGTGTTGATGGAATACAGCGGTCAGGGCCTGTACGAGCCGCTGGATCTGCAGATCGCCCAGTGCAAGCTAATGACCGCCGGCAAGGTCGGCGCGGTCGAGCCCAAGGGTCGCCTGCGCGTGGCCACCAAGTTCGTCAACGTTGCCAAGCGTTACTACGCCGAGCAGGGTCGTCAGGTCGACATCATCAAGCTCTATGGCTCGATGGAACTGGCGCCGCTGATCGGTCTGGCCGACAAGATCATCGACGTGGTCGACACCGGCAACACCCTGCGTGCCAATGGCCTGGAACCTCAGGAACTGATCGCCACGATCAGCTCGCGTCTGGTGGTCAATAAAGCTTCGATGAAAATGCAACACGCCCGAATCCAGGCGTTGATCGACACCCTGCGCAAGGCAGTGGAGTCTCGACACCGCGGCTGATGTACCTGCGCGACCTTGAGTCGCGCCCGTCTATCCGCCTCATAGCCAGAATCTCAGGTGCCCAAGCGGAAACGACTGCTAAGTTAGGGCGCCTGAGTTTTTGCCATTCCTATGAGGCTCTCGCTATGACCGCACCGACTGCAATTCGCCGACTCAACGCTGCTGACCCGGATTTCGCGCATCATCTGGATCATCTGCTGAGCTGGGAAAGTGTGTCTGACGACTCGGTCAATCAGCGGGTGCTGGACATCATCAAGGCTGTGCGCGAGCGCGGTGACGCGGCGCTGGTCGAGTTCACCCAGAAATTCGACGGCCTCGAAGTCGCCTCCATGGCAGACCTGATCCTGCCGCGCGAGCGTCTGGAACTGGCCCTGACCCGCATCACCGTGCCGCAACGCGAAGCGCTGGAAAAAGCCGCCGCCCGGGTGCGCAGCTACCACGAAAAACAGAAGCAGGATTCCTGGAGCTACACCGAAGCCGACGGCACGGTGCTGGGCCAGAAAGTCACGCCGCTGGATCGCGCCGGCCTGTACGTGCCGGGCGGCAAGGCGTCGTACCCGTCGTCGGTACTGATGAACGCGATTCCGGCCAAGGTTGCCGGCGTGACCGAAGTGGTGATGGTGGTGCCGACGCCGCGTGGCGAGGTCAACGAACTGGTGCTGGCGGCGGCGTGCATCGCCGGCGTCGACCGGGTGTTCACCATCGGTGGCGCCCAGGCCGTTGCCGCGTTGGCTTATGGCACTGAAAGCGTGCCGCAGGTGGACAAGGTCGTCGGCCCGGGCAACATCTATGTCGCCACGGCCAAGCGTCACGTGTTCGGTCAGGTCGGCATCGATATGATCGCCGGCCCGTCGGAAATCCTCGTGGTGTGCGACGGCCAGACCGATCCGGACTGGATCGCCATGGACCTGTTCTCCCAGGCCGAGCACGACGAAGACGCCCAGGCGATCCTGGTCAGCCCGGACGCCGGGTTCCTCGACAAGGTCGCCGCGAGCATCGACAAGCTGCTGCCGACCATGGATCGCGCCACCATCATTGAAACCTCGATCAATGGTCGCGGTGCCTTGATCCACGTGCGTGACATGGCCCAGGCCATCGAAGTCGCCAACCGCATTGCCCCGGAACACCTGGAGCTGTCGGTCGCCGACCCGCAGGCCTGGCTGCCGCAGATCCGCCACGCCGGCGCGATCTTCATGGGCCGTCACACCTCCGAAGCGCTGGGTGACTACTGCGCCGGACCGAACCACGTATTGCCGACCTCCGGCACCGCGCGTTTCTCTTCGCCGCTGGGTGTGTATGACTTCCAGAAACGCTCGTCGATCATCTTCTGCTCCGAGGCCGGTGCTTCGGAACTTGGCAAGACCGCATCGATCCTGGCCCGTGGCGAATCGCTGAGCGCCCACGCTCGCAGCGCCGAGTACCGCATCAAAGACGAAGTGAAGGGGAACTGAACATGAGTAAATTCTGGAGCCCGTTCGTCAAGGATCTGGTGCCTTATGTACCGGGCGAGCAGCCGAAGCTGACCCGTCTGGTCAAACTCAACACCAACGAAAACCCGTACGGCCCGTCGCCAAAAGCCCTGGCGGCGATGCAGGCCGAACTCAACGACAACCTGCGTCTGTACCCGGATCCGAACAGCGACCTGCTGAAAAACGCCGTCGCCAACTACTACGGCGTGCAGAGCAATCAGGTGTTCCTCGGCAACGGTTCGGACGAAGTGCTGGCGCACATCTTCCACGGCCTGCTGCAACACGATCGGCCGGTGCTGTTCCCGGACATCAGCTACAGCTTCTATCCGGTTTACTGCGGTCTCTACGGCATCAAATTCGACGCGGTGCCGCTGGACGCGCAGTTCCGGATCAATCCGGCGGACTACGCCAAGCCGAACGGCGGGATCATCTTCCCCAACCCGAACGCACCGACCGGTTGCCTGTTGGCGCTGGAAGCGGTCGAGCAGATTCTCAAGGCCAGCCCGGATTCGGTGGTGGTGGTCGATGAGGCCTACATCGACTTCGGCGGTGAAACCGCGATCAGCCTGGTGGACCGTTATCCGAACCTGCTGGTGACCCAGACCCTGTCCAAATCCCGTTCGCTGGCGGGCCTGCGGGTGGGGCTGGCGGTCGGCCATCCGGACCTGATCGAGGCACTGGAGCGGATCAAGAACAGTTTCAACTCCTACCCGATCGATCGCATGGCGAATGTCGGTGCGGCGGCAGCATTCGAGGATCGCGAATACTTCGACAAGACCTGCGCATTGGTCATCGAGAGTCGTGAGTGGGTGGTTGCGCAGTTGCAGGCCAAGGGCTTTGAAGTGCTGCCGTCAGCGGCGAATTTCATCTTCGCCCGGCATCCGCAGCATGATGCGGCAGGGCTGGCGGCGAAACTGCGTGAGCAGGGCGTGATCGTGCGCCACTTCAAACAGGAACGGATTGCCCAGTTCCTGCGGATCTCGATCGGTACGCCGGAGCAGAATCAGGCGTTGATTGAGGGACTTGGCGATTTGTGATTGTTGAATGAGCACAGTTCCCGGTTTATCACCGGGAACTGTTGTTCGATGTTGCTCATCAACCCTGTGCCGGATTGGAGTAACTAAGTTCTTTTTCTGGCCTTGAATGTTATTTCGGCCACCGACCTGTCGGCGAAAATCATGTGGATTGTCGCCTCAATGCCTGCGTACCCTGTTGTGAATTTCCCAGTAACTGTGCCTGTGTCTGGATAGTGCATGACACTGTCATAGTTTAATGCCCACTGAAAATGGTGTTCAGTAACGCCTCGTTCGTAGGACTGTTGAAAGTTGTGATATGGGCCTTCTAGCAGCGATACAACAAAGGTGTCGTGCTGTGTTCCGCCCTTAGACTTCGAGGTGCTAACCGGCTTCAAGTAACTTGCAGTAATCAAGCCTGATGTAAAAAATACGATTGTTGATGTGAGAGTGACCCCTCTCCATTTGATTGTTACATCACCATCATCGAAGTCTGGTTGAGGCTCGAAGTTATAAATTTTCTGAGTCGTCATGGTTTTTCCTTGCAGAAACCAGGTTTGATCGACAACTCGGTTTCTGATGTCGTGGCTGAGGGAGATCAACATTAATCTACAGACAGACTGAACTCACCTGTCATATCTGACAGGTGAGGTAGATTCATTGGTTTGGAGAGTTATCGCGAACACAAGTAAATGGGCATTCAGACATGTTGCATGTCTGGGGGAGGGAGCGGGGCGACCGCCTCCGCTCTTACAGTCAGTTGTGGCGACGCTTACTCTTCTTTTTCCTGAACCGGCGCCGGCGGCGGACGCAGACCGATCTCGGCGGTCAGCTTCAACTCCTTGCCGTTGCGCATCACCTGAATCGTGACCTTGTCAGTCGGCTTGATCCGCGCCACCTGGTTCATGGATTTGCGGCCATCACCGGCCGGTTCGCCGTCGATGCTGAGGATCACGTCACCCAGTTGCAGGCCGGCCTTCTGTGCCGGGCCGTCGCGGAAAATCCCCGCCACCACGATCCCCGGACGCCCGGACAGACCAAACGACTCCGCCAGCTCCTGAGTCAGCGGTTGTACTTCGATGCCCAGCCAGCCGCGAATGACCTGACCGTGCTCGATGATCGACTTCATCACTTCCATCGCCAGCTTCACCGGGATCGCGAAGCCGATGCCTTGCGAGCCGCCGGACTTGGAGAAGATCGCGGTGTTGATGCCGGTGAGATTGCCGTTGGCGTCGACCAGCGCGCCGCCGGAGTTGCCCGGGTTGATCGCCGCGTCGGTCTGGATGAAGTCTTCATAGTTGTTCAGGCCCAGCTGGTTGCGGCCGGTAGCGCTGATGATGCCCATGGTCACGGTCTGGCCGACGCCGAACGGGTTGCCGATGGCCAGTGCGACGTCGCCGATGCGGATGTTGTCAGAGCGCCCGACGGTGATCGCCGGTAGGTTTTTCAGGTCGATCTTCAGCACCGCCAGGTCGGTTTCCGGGTCGCTGCCGATCACGCGGGCCAGGGTTTCACGGCCATCCTTGAGTGCCACAACGATCTGGTCGGCACCGGTGGTGACGTGGTTGTTGGTCAGGATGTAGCCTTCGGGGCTCATGATCACGCCGGAACCGAGGCTCGACTCCATGCGTTTCTGCTTCGGCGAGTTGTCCCCGAAGAAGCGGCGGAACTGCGGGTCCTCGAACAGCGGATGGCTCGGTTTGTTGATGACTTTGGTGGTGTAGAGATTGACCACCGATGGCGCGGCGATGACCACCGCGTCGGCATAGGACACTGGCCCCTGCTGTGTGCTGGTGGTCTGCGGGGCCTGTTGCAGGTTGACGTCGAGGCTCGGAAGCCCGACCCACTGCGGGTAACGCTGAATTATCAACAGAGCGATAAGCACACCGGCCAACAGCGGCCAGCCGAAAAAACGCAGCGCCTTGAGCATTAAGCACGTCCTGGAAAAGTTGCAGGCGGGGTCAGACCGCCCATAATGTCGCGCATTATACGAGGCCGCGCGCGCCTCTGAACGGGATTTTCAGGAGTCTTTCATGGCCGTTGCCCTCAGCACCCTGGTCGAAGAAGCCGACCGCTACCTCGGCAGTGCAAAAATTGCCGATTATTGCCCCAACGGCCTGCAGGTCGAGGGCCGTCCGCAGGTGATGCGCATCGTCAGCGGCGTCACCGCCAGCCAGGCATTGCTCGATGCCGCCGTCGAAGCCGAGGCGGATCTGGTGCTGGTGCATCACGGCTATTTCTGGAAGGGCGAGAACCCGTGCATCACCGGCATGAAGCAGCGGCGCCTGAAGACCCTGCTCAAACACGACATCAGTCTGCTGGCCTATCACCTGCCGCTGGATCTGCACCCGGACGTCGGCAACAACGTGCAACTTGCCCGCCAGCTCGACATCACCGTCGAGGGGCCGCTGGATCCGGACAATCTGAAGATCGTCGGCCTGGTCGGTTCGCTGGACGAGCCGGTGACCGCCCGGGATTTCGCCCGCCGGGTACAGGAGCGCATGGGCCGTGAACCCCTTCTGGTCGAAGGCAGCGCGATGATACGTCGGGTCGGCTGGTGTACCGGCGGCGGGCAGGGCTACATCGACAATGCCATCGCGGCCGGCGTCGATCTGTTTCTCAGTGGTGAAGCTTCCGAGCAGACTTTCCACAGCGCCCGGGAAAACGGCATCAGCTTCATTGCCGCCGGCCACCATGCCACGGAGCGTTACGGCGTGCAGGCGCTGGGCGATTATCTGGCGAAGCGATTCGCGCTCGAACATATCTTCATCGACTGCCCCAACCCGATCTGAGTCGGCCCGGGTTCCTTGGGGGAGCGGCCAAACGCACGAGCATATTCATATGCTCTTTCGTTCTAGTTCGCGCCCTGATTAGAAGAGGGACGCTGTGCTAGGATTCCCCGCTCGAACACGGCCCGCTGGCCGTTCATAAGAAAGCTTTCGTGAGTAGCCATGGTCGACAAACTGACGCATCTGAAACAGCTGGAGGCGGAAAGCATCCACATCATCCGCGAGGTGGCCGCCGAGTTTGACAACCCGGTGATGCTGTACTCCATCGGTAAAGACTCCGCCGTGATGCTGCATCTGGCACGCAAGGCGTTCTTCCCGGGCAAACTGCCGTTTCCGGTGATGCACGTCGACACCCGCTGGAAATTCCAGGAGATGTACAAGTTCCGCGACAAGATGGTCGAAGAGCTGGGCCTGGACCTGATCACCCATGTCAACCCGGATGGCGTTGCGCAGGGCATCAACCCGTTCACCCACGGCAGCGCCAAACACACCGACATCATGAAGACCGAGGGCCTGAAGCAGGCACTCGACAAGTATGGTTTCGACGCCGCGTTCGGCGGTGCCCGTCGCGATGAAGAGAAGTCCCGCGCCAAGGAGCGCGTCTACTCGTTCCGCGACAGCAAGCACCGCTGGGATCCGAAGAACCAGCGTCCGGAGCTGTGGAACGTCTACAACGGCAAGGTCAACAAGGGCGAATCCATCCGCGTGTTCCCGCTGTCGAACTGGACCGAGCTGGACATCTGGCAGTACATCTACCTCGAAGGCATCCCGATCGTACCGCTGTACTTCGCCGCCGAACGCGAAGTGATCGAGAAGAACGGCACGCTGATCATGATCGACGACGAGCGCATCCTCGAGCACCTGTCCGACGAGGACAAGGCGCGCATCGTCAAAAAGAAAGTGCGTTTCCGTACCCTTGGCTGCTACCCGTTGACGGGCGCGGTGGAGTCCGAGGCCGAAAGCCTGACGGACATCATTCAGGAAATGCTCCTGACGCGAACTTCCGAGCGCCAGGGCCGTGTCATCGACCACGATGGCGCAGGCTCGATGGAAGACAAGAAACGTCAAGGCTATTTCTAAGGGGCTGTCATGTCGCACGCATCTGATTTGATCAGCGAGGACATCCTCGCCTACCTGGGCCAGCACGAACGTAAAGAGCTGCTGCGCTTTTTGACCTGCGGTAACGTCGACGACGGCAAGAGCACCCTGATCGGGCGCCTGCTGCACGACTCGAAGATGATCTACGAAGATCACCTCGAAGCGATTACCCGTGACTCGAAGAAAGTCGGCACCACCGGCGACGACATCGACCTGGCGTTGCTGGTCGACGGCCTGCAGGCCGAGCGTGAGCAGGGCATCACCATTGATGTCGCCTACCGCTATTTCTCCACCGCCAAGCGCAAATTCATCATCGCCGACACCCCAGGCCATGAGCAGTACACCCGCAACATGGCCACCGGTGCGTCCACCTGTGACCTGGCGATCATTCTGGTCGACGCCCGCTACGGCGTGCAGACCCAGACCCGTCGCCACAGCTTCATCGCCTCGTTGCTGGGCATCAAGCACATCGTTGTCGCCATCAACAAGATGGACCTCAAAGGCTTCGACCAGGGCGTTTTCGAGTCGATCAAGGCCGACTACCTGAAGTTCGCCGAAGGCTTGAAGATGAAGCCGACCAGCATGCACTTCGTGCCGATGTCCGCTCTCAAGGGCGACAACGTGGTGAACAAGTCCGAGCGCTCGCCGTGGTACACCGGCCAGTCGCTGATGGAAATCCTCGAGACCGTGGAAGTGGCGGGCGACCGCAACTTCACCGATCTGCGTTTCCCGGTGCAGTACGTCAACCGCCCGAACCTGAACTTCCGTGGTTTCGCCGGCACCCTGGCCAGCGGCATCGTGCACAAGGGTGACGAAGTCGTGGTCTTGCCGTCGGGCAAGAGCAGCCGCGTGAAATCCATCGTTACCTTCGAAGGTGAGCTGGAGCATGCAGGCCCGGGTCAGGCCGTGACACTGACCATGGAAGACGAAATCGACATCTCCCGTGGCGACCTGCTGGTGCATGCCGACAACGTGCCACCGGTCACCGACAGCTTCGAAGCGATGCTGGTGTGGATGGCTGAAGAGCCGATGCTGCCGGGCAAGAAGTACGACATCAAACGTGCCACCAGTTACGTGCCGGGCTCCATCGCCAGCATCGTCAACAAGGTCGACGTCAACACCCTCGAAGAAGGCCCGGCGAGTGCGTTGCAGCTCAACGAAATCGGCAAGGTCAAGATCGCGCTCGACGCACCGATCGCCCTCGACGGTTACGACAGCAACCGCACCACTGGCGCGTTCATCGTCATCGACCGTTTGACCAACGGCACCGTCGGCGCCGGCATGATCGTCGCCCAGCCGGTGACCCATGGCGCTGCCACGCACCACGGCAAACTGGCCCATGTAGCCACCGAAGAACGCGCCCAGCGTTTCGGCCAGCAGCCGGCCACCGTGCTGTTCAGCGGTCTGTCGGGCGCGGGCAAGAGCACGTTGGCCTATGCGGTCGAGCGCAAACTGTTCGACATGGGCCGTGCGGTGTTCGTGCTGGATGGTCAAAATCTGCGTCATGACCTGAACAAAGGCTTGCCACAGGATCGCGCAGGTCGCACCGAAAACTGGAGCCGTGCGGCGCACGTTGCCCGTCAGTTCAACGAAGCCGGTCTGCTGACGCTGGCAGCATTCGTGGCGCCGAGTGCGGAAGGTCGCGAGAAGGCCAGGGATCTGATCGGCAAGGAACGTCTGCTGACGGTCTACGTCCAGGCTTCGCCGGCCGTGTGTGCCGAACGTGATCCGCAGGGGCTGTATGCTGCCGGTGGCGACAACATCCCGGGCGAATCCTTCCCGTATGACGTGCCGCTGGATGCTGATCTGGTGATCGACACCCAATCGTTGTCGCTGGATGAAAGCGTCAAGCAAGTGCTGGATCTGCTGCGCAAGCGTGCCGCGATTTAAGCGTTCGCTGAGAATGAAAAAGCCCGCCGGTGAGTGATTATCGGCGGGCTTTTTATTTCGGGCCAATTCGGTCGATTGTGGGAGCTAGCCTGCTAGCGATGACGGCCTTTGGGCCGATCAGGCTCTTGGAGTTTTGGGTGAATATCCGTTTCTGCGGGTGTTGCCGCTGGCGGTTCCGCTCTTACAGCGGCTCACTTTTCCAAACGCCGAAAAGTAAGCAAAAGGCTTGGCCCCTGCGTTCGGCACCTCGCTTTGGCTCGGTGTTCCTTCGTTCCGGGATTCATCCGGGGGCATCGCCTACGGTTTGCTTCGCTGCACCTCCTCTCGATGCATGCGGCTGCGCCGCACGGTCGCTGCGCTCCCTCCCCCGGATGAATCCCTCCACTCAGCCGGCCGAAGGGGCCGGCACGTCAAAAGCGGTACTCGAGCTAACGCTCATTGTGGTGAGTGGTGGGAAGCTAAAAGCTAAAAGCGAACTGTTTTCCTGTGGGAGCCAGCCTGCTGGCGATGGCGGCCTGACAGGCGATCAATTTCTTTCAGGTGTTCCCACAGGGGGATCAGCGTCGGTTGGGATATTCGCGGTGCATCTGTGCAAGCAACGCATCCTTGTCCTGCCACAGCTGATTGATCCAGCCCTGGAATTGCAGGCGGTATTCGCCGTCCTGGTCGTAGTTCTTGCCGATGAACTGTGGCGGGATATTCAATTCTTCAAAATGCACAACCACGTCCCGCACGTTGCCGCACAGAAGATCCCAGAAACCTGGACGTCCACCCGGATAGTGGATGGTCACGTTGACGATCGACTCCAGTTGTTCACCCATGGCATCGAGCACGAACGCAATGCCGCCTGCCTTGGGTTTGAGCAGGTATTTGAACGGTGATTGCTGCTGCGCGTGCTTGCCTTCGGTGAAGCGTGTGCCTTCGACAAAGTTGAAGATGCCTACCGGGTTGTCGCGGAATTTCGCACAGGTCTTGCGGGTGGTTTCCAGGTCTTTGCCTTTCTTTTCCGGGTGTTTTGCCAGATAGGCTTTTGAATAGCGCTTCATGAACGGAAAGCCCAGCGTCCACCACGCCAGACCGATCACCGGCACCCAGATCAGTTCCTGCTTGAGAAAGAACTTCAGCGGCTGGATGCGCCGGTTGAGCACGTATTGCAACACCAGAATGTCGACCCAGCTTTGATGGTTACTGGTGATCAGGTACGAGTGCTGGTAGTCCAGGCCTTGCAGGCCGCTGAGGTGCCAGCGGGTGCGGCGCACCAGGTTCATCCAGCCTTTGTTGTTGCTGATCCAGGCTTCGTGGGTGTGGCTCATCAGCCAGCGCGAAGCGCGGCGTGCGAGGTCGAACGGCAGCACTTTGATCAGTGCCACGAGGAACAGGAACGAGCACAGCAGGATCGTGTTCAGCGCCAACAGCAGCGCGGCGATCACGCCGCGCAGGGGGGCAGGGAGAAAAGCCAGCATCGGGTCAGATATCCAGAGGTCGGTTGGCAGCCTGAATCGCGGTCAGGGCAATGGTGTAGACGATGTCGTCGACCTGCGCGCCGCGCGGCAGATCGTTCACCGGTTTGCGCAGGCCTTGCAGCATCGGGCCGAGGCTGACGCAATCGGCGCTGCGTTGCACGGCTTTGTGGGTGGTGTTGCCGGTGTTCAGGTCGGGGAATACGAACACCGTGGCGCGACCGGCCACCTGGCTGTTCGGTGCCAGTTGCCGGGCCACGGTTTCGTTGGCGGCGGCGTCGTACTGCAACGGCCCGTCGATCAGCAGCGAGTGCTGTTGTTCGTGGGCGAGCAGGGTGGCTTCGCGGACTTTCTCGACTTCCTCGCCGGTGGCCGATTCGCCGCTGGAATAGCTGATCATTGCCACACGCGGGGTGATGCCGAACGCGGCGGCCGAGTCGGCGCTTTGCAGGGCGATCTCGGCCAGTTCGGCGGCGCTCGGGTGCGGGTTCATCACGCAGTCGCCGTAGACCAGCACTTCCTCCGGGAAGAGCATGAAGAACACCGACGACACCAGCGTGCAGCCCGGCGCGGTCTTGATCAGTTGAAGCGCCGGGCGGATGGTATTGGCGGTGGTGTTGATGATGCCGGAGACCAGTCCGTCGACCTCATCCAGCGCCAGCATCATGGTGCCGATCACCACGGTGTCTTCCAGTTGCTGCTCGGCCATCGGCGCATTGAGGCTTTTGCTCTTGCGCAAGGCGACCATCGGCTCGACGTAGCGCTCGCGGATCAGATCCGGATCGAGAATTTCCAGCCCCGGCGGCAGCACGATGCCCTGGGCCCGGGCGACGGCTTCGACGTCTGCCGGTTTGGCCAACAGCACGCAACGGGCAATCCCGCGTTCCTGACAGATCGCCGCCGCTTGCACGGTGAACGGCTCGCTGCCTTCGGGCAGGACGATGCGTTTGTTGGCGGCCTGCGCGCGTTGAATCAATTGATAGCGGAACACGGCTGGCGACAGGCGCATTTCTCGCGGCGTACCGCAGCGCTGATGCAGCCAGTTGGCATCCAGATGACTGGCGACGAAATCGGTGATGATTTCCGCCCGCTCGCGGTCATCGACGGGGATTTCCTTGTTCAGGCCGTTGAGCAGGTTGGCGGTGTCGTAGGAGCCGGTGCTCACCGACAGCACCGGCAGACCGGCCTGCAACGCGCCACGGCACAAGTCCATGATGCGCGGATCCGGCAGGGTATCGCTGGTCAGCAGCAGGCCGGCCAGCGGCACGCCGTTGATGGCCGCGAGGCTGACCGCGAGGATGATGTCGTCGCGATCGCCGGGGGTCACCACCAGCACGCCGGGCTTGAGCAGGTCCACGGTGTTGCGCATGGTGCGTGCGCAAATGATGGTCTTGGTCATGCGCCGGGTTTCGTAGTCGCCGGCGTTGAGCACCTGGGCGCCCATCAGGTCGGCGACGTCGCGGGTGCGCGGAGCGTTAAGTTCCGGCTGGAACGGGATGCAGCCGAGCAGACGGAAATCCCCCGTGCGCAGCAACGGCGAATGCTCTTTCAGACGCGCGGCGAAGGCGTCCATGCTCTCGTCGGTCTTGACCTTGTTGAGGATCACGCCGAGGACTTTCGGGTCTTTCGGCCCACCGAACAGTTGCGCCTGCAACTCGACGCGGCCGGACAGTTCGGTGAGCACTTCGTTTTCCGGCGCCGAGACCAGAATCACTTCGGCGTCCAGGCTCTTGGCCAGGTGCAGGTTGACCCGCGCGGCATAGCTGGCGCTGCGGGTCGGCACCATACCTTCGACGACCAGTACGTCCTTGCCGACGGCAGCCTGTTGGTAGAGAGCGATGATTTCTTCGAGCAACTCGTCGAGTTGTCCGTCGCCAAGCATCCGCTCGACATGGGCCAGGCCCAGTGGCTGCGGCGGTTTCAGGCCATGGGTGCGGGCCACCAGTTCGGTGGAGCGCTCGGGGCCGGTGTCGCCTGGATGGGGCTGGGCAATCGGTTTGAAGAAGCCGACTTTCAGCCCGGCCCGTTCCAGCGTACGCACCAGCCCGAGGCTGATGGAGGTCAGACCCACACCAAAATCGGTGGGCGCGATAAAAAAAGTTTGCATGCGGATTCTCTAAGGGTGCATGGCAAGGGCGTGGGCCTATGGCTGGCCTTCCACCGGTTTTTCAGGCGTCAAGGTTAGCGCTAACCGAGCCTTGAGCGCACCAACCGCAAGCAAAGGGTTGGCCTATTTTTTCAATACGTTGCGTTGCGTCCAGCACCCATGCCCGCGACTGCCAGGGTGGTTGGTGGCGCAGATGCTGGGTGTGGCCGCAGGAGAGCTCGGCCACCCAGTGACCGTCCTCGTCCTGATGGAAGCCTGTAATCGTCGAGTCCCGTTTGTCAGGGTTGTGGTCGCTTTCGAGCGATTGCTTCGCTAAACTTGGCCTTTCTATATTCTTATGCAAAAGGTCTCGCCCCATGCTGATCGCCGCCAATAAGGCTGTCTCCATCGACTATACCCTGACCAACGACGCTGGTGAGGTCATCGACAGCTCCGCCGGCGGCGCTCCGCTGGTTTACCTGCATGGCGCAGGCAACATCATCCCGGGCCTTGAAAAAGCCCTGGAAGGCAAGGAAGTCGGCAACGATCTGGAAGTTTCCGTCGAGCCGGAAGATGCCTACGGCGAGTACTCGGCCGAACTGGTCAGCACCCTGAGCCGCAGCATGTTCGAAGGTGTCGACGAACTGGAAGTCGGCATGCAGTTCCACGCGTCGGCGCCGGACGGTCAGATGCAGATCGTCACCATCCGTGATCTGGACGGCGACGACGTCACCGTCGACGGCAACCACCCTTTGGCCGGTCAGCGCCTGAACTTCAAAGTGAAGGTCGTTGCCATCCGTGACGCCAGCCAGGAAGAAGTCGCTCATGGTCACGTCCATGGCGAAGGTGGCCATCACCACTGATTTTCTGCGCTAAGCTCAGAGAACTGGAGAGGCGCCCGAGGGCGCCTTTTTAGTCCGCGGCTGTCCTTGGTGGTCTCGCCAAGTGGCTGTTTCGAGTAGAACACGGGAATCTGGAGTTCGTCATGAGTGCTTTTCACGACCTTAAGTTGACAGCCCTGGATGGTCAGGAGCTACCGCTGGCACCCTTCAAGGGCCAAGTCGTGCTGGTGGTCAACGTCGCCTCCAAATGCGGCTTGACCCCACAGTACGCGGCGCTGGAAAACCTCTATCAGCAATACAAGGGCAAAGGTTTCAGTGTGCTGGGCCTGCCGTGCAACCAGTTTGCCGGTCAGGAACCGGGCAGCGAGCAGGAGATTCAGGAATTCTGCAGCCTCAACTATGGCGTGAGTTTTCCGTTGTCGAAAAAGCTCGAAGTCAACGGTCACGATCGCCATCAGCTGTACCGGCTGCTGGCGGGCGAGGGGGCCGAATTTCCCGGTGACATCACCTGGAATTTCGAGAAATTCCTGCTCGGCAAGGACGGTCGCGTGCTGGCGCGCTTCTCGCCGCGCACGGCGCCGGATGATCCTTCGGTGATCACGGCGATCGAAAAAGCCCTGAGCTGAAACACAAAAATCGCAGCCCTCGAGCTGCGATTTTTTTCGCCTGCCTTTTGACCCTTAATCATTCAGATCAATAGTGCTATCGATGGGTTGAAACTCCGCATATTATCGTCGTCATATGAATCGCATGCCCGTCGATCAATTTTTCGTGGAGCCTCCCATGCCCGTGCAAGCCCTGTTCAAACCGTTCCAGCTCGGTGCCCTCGAACTGCCGACCCGCGTGGTCATGGCGCCGATGACCCGTTCGTTCTCTCCGGGCGGCGTACCCAATTCCAAAGTGATCGAGTACTACCGTCGTCGCGCGGCAGCGGGCGTCGGCCTGATCATCACCGAGGGCACCACCGTTGGCCATCAAGCCTCCAATGGTTACCCGAATGTGCCGCAGTTTTTCGGTGAAGCGGCACTGGCCGGCTGGAAGAAAGTCGTCGACGCGGTGCATGCCGAAGGCGGCAAGATCGTTCCGCAGCTGTGGCACGTCGGCAATGTGCGCCGTCTGGGCACCGAGCCGGACGCGAGCGTGCCGGGTTACGGCCCGTCGAAAAAACTCAAGGACGGTCAGGTCGTGGTGCACGGCATGACGAAGCAGGATATTCAGGACGTGATCGCAGCCTTCGCCCAGGCTGCCAAAGATGCCAAGAGCATCGGCATGGACGGCGTGGAAATCCACGGCGCCCACGGTTACCTGATCGACCAGTTCTTCTGGGAAGGCAGCAACCAGCGCACCGACGAATACGGCGGCAGCCTGGCCAACCGTTCGCGTTTTGCCATCGAGCTGATTCAGGCTGTACGCGCAGCTGTTGGCGAAGGTTTCCCGATCATCTTCCGCTTCTCCCAGTGGAAGCAGCAGGACTACACCGCACGTCTGGTGCAGACCCCGGAGGCGTTGGGCGAGTTTCTCCAGCCATTGTCCGACGCCGGTGTGGATATTTTCCACTGCTCGACGCGCCGTTTCTGGGAGCCGGAATTCGATGGTTCCGAACTGAACCTGGCCGGCTGGACCCGCAAACTGACCGGTAAACCGACCATCACCGTTGGCAGCGTCGGCCTCGATGGCGAGTTCCTGCAGTTCATGGTCAACACCGACAAGGTGGCACAACCGGCCAGTCTGGAAAAACTGCTGGAGCGTCTGAACAACGATGAGTTCGATCTGGTGGCAGTGGGGCGTGCGCTGCTGGTGGATCCGGACTGGGCGCAGAAAGTGCGCGAAGGCCGCGAGCAGGACATTCTGCCATTCAGCCGTGAGGCGTTGATGACGCTGGTTTGATCGCAGTGGGGGGCTTGTCGCGCAGGTCGCGGCAAGCTCCCTGCAGATGGTTTTCAAACTGCTCGATGATCGCCGCCCAGCCTTGGCGACTGGCATGCTGGCGGGCGTTCAACCTGACGCAACGCAAGGTTTCATCCTCTTCAAGCAGCCACTGCGCTGCATCGCAAAACGCTTCTTCATCCCCCGGCATCGCCAGCACGCCGTTGTAGCCATGGCGGATATGTTGTGCCGCCGCTGCCTGATCGTAGGCCACCACGCCAAGGCCTGAAGCCAGTGCCTCCAGCACGACGTTGCCGAAGGTTTCGGTCATGCTCGGAAACAGGAACAGATCACCGGACGCATAGTGCGCCGCCAATGCTTCGCCGCGTTGCGAGCCGCAGAAAATCGCGTTGGGCAATTCCTTTTCCAGGGCTGCGCGCTGCGGTCCGTCACCGACGATGATCAGTTTCAGATTACGTTGCGGGTACGCGCCGGCGAGTTTGTCGAAGCAACGTTTGAGCAGGGCAAGATTTTTTTCGGGGGCAAGGCGTCCGACATGAATCACCGCAATGTCCTGCTCGTTCAGTCCCCATTGCTCGCGCAAAGCGTTCAGCCGTTTGGTCGGGTGAAACAACTGGCTGTCGACCCCTCGGGACAGCAGTGCCAGACGATCGAAATGCCGCCGCTCCAGCTCCAGGCGCTGGCTGACGCTCGGCACCAGGGTCAGGGCCGAACGATTGTGAAACCAGCGCAGATAGTGGGTCAGCAAACGCGTCAGCAAGCCGAGGCCGTACTGGTTGGTGTACTGCTGAAAATTGGTGTGGAAGCCGCTGACCACGGCAATACCCAGGCGGCGTGCGGCTCGCAGTGCAGACAACCCGAGGGGGCCTTCGGTGGCGATGTAGAGCACGTCCGGGCGTTGGCGAGTCCAGCGTCGCAGCAACTTGTGCATCGACGACTGACCCCACTGCAATCCCGGATAGCCCGGCAACGGCCAGCCCCGGCACAACAGCAGCGCATCGTCTTCACTGCGCTGCGGATCGTCACCTTGACGCGGCCGCACCAGTTCCACCCGATGCCCGCGTGCGCGCAAACCGTCGCACAAGCGGCCAAGGGTATTGGCCACCCCGTTGATTTCCGGTGGGAAGGTTTCGCTGATCAGGGTGATATGTAGAGCTGTCGTCATGGCCTCAGTGTCGGCTGAGGCCATGTCGCGCTTGTGACGTTCGGATGATGGATTTGTGACGCGGACTCAGCGTTGCGTCACAAGATTTTCGGCCCCGCGTTCGCGCACCCAGAACAACGTCGCTCCGGCCACGGCGGCAGGCATCATCAGGATGTTGACCACCGGAATCAGCAGCGCCAGGTAGACGATCCCGCCGAAGCTCATGCTCTGCCAGCGCTTCTGGCGCAGCCAGGCGAGCATCTCATTCCAGCCCAGTTTGTGGTTGTCGGCCGGGTAGTCGATGTACTGGATCGCCATCATCCATACGCCGAACAGCAGCCACAGCGGCGCGGCGATAATGTTCACCATCGGGATGAACGACAGGATGAACAGGCCGATCGCCCGGGGCAGGAAGTAACCGAGCTTGCGCATTTCCCGGGCCAGGGTGCGCGGGATCATGGCGATCAGTTCGCCCCAGCTGAAGGCCGGGAAGTCGTCGGTGCCGCGCACCACCACTTCAACCTTTTCCGCGAGGAAGCCGTTGAACGGCGCCGCGATGACGTTGGCCAGCAGGGTGAAGGTGAAGAACACCATCAACGCCACCAGCACCACGAACAGCGGCCACAGGATGTAGCTCAGAAAGCTCAGCCAGTCGGGGAGCGATGGCATCAGGGAGTCGACCCACAGGCTGAACTGGTGTCCGGCGAAATAGATCAATCCGACGAACAGCACCAGGTTGATGGCCAGCGGCAGCAGCACGAACAGGCGCAGGCCCGGGCTCAAGACCAGTTTGAGGCCTTCGCGCAGGTATTGCGGGCCGGACAGAACAGGGGCGGGCATAAGGTGCTCCGAGCAAGGGAAAACGCGCCGACCTTACCGACTTTGCACAACCTGTGAAAGCGCAGCAGCGGGATCGACATTCACTGTAACAAAGACGTCCATCTCGTCAGTGTGTCGGCATAGAGACCACCTATGAGCTGGATTGTTAAACCGTATTTCCTTAATCTTGCCCCCCTCGATACGCTGCACCCAACTTTTTACAGGACTGTCGAGCTCACGCCTTCCCCAAGGTTATCCACAGTCCTTTTTTATTCCCGCCGGCAGTCCGGCGTCCGGCCAGGTGTCTTGGCCGGTCAACAGGAGCAGGTTCATGTCTGAAGTCCGTCATTCGCGAGTGATCATCCTCGGTTCCGGCCCTGCCGGTTACAGCGCTGCTGTCTACGCTGCCCGTGCCAACCTCAAGCCGCTGCTGATCACCGGCATGCAGGCCGGCGGTCAACTGACCACCACCACCGAAGTCGACAACTGGCCGGGCGACGTCCACGGTCTGACCGGTCCGGTGCTGATGGAGCGCATGCGCGAGCACGCCGAGCGTTTTGAAACCGAGATCGTCTTCGATCACATCAACGCCGTGGACTTCGCTTCCAAGCCATACAGCCTGACCGGCGACAGCGGCACCTACACCTGCGACGCGCTGATCATCGCCACTGGCGCCAGCGCTCGTTACCTGGGCCTGCCGTCGGAAGAAGCGTTCATGGGCAAAGGCGTTTCGGCCTGCGCGACCTGCGACGGTTTCTTCTATCGCAACAAGCCGGTAGCTGTAGTCGGTGGCGGTAACACCGCTGTCGAAGAAGCCCTGTACCTGGCCAACATCGCCAGCAAGGTCACCCTGATCCACCGTCGCGAAACCTTCCGCGCCGAGAAGATCCTGATCGACAAGCTCAACGCCCGTGTGGCCGAAGGCAAGATCGAGCTGAAACTGAACGCGACCCTGGACGAAGTGCTGGGCGACAACATGGGCGTGACCGGTGCGCGTCTGAAGAACAACGACGGCAGCTTCGACGAAATCAAGGTCGACGGCGTGTTCATCGCCATCGGCCATACCCCGAACACCTCGCTGTTCGAAGGTCAGTTGGAGCTGAAGGACGGCTACCTCGTCGTTCAGGGCGGCCGTGAAGGCAACGCCACCGCGACCAGCGTCGAAGGCATCTTCGCTGCCGGTGACGTGGCCGACCACGTTTACCGTCAGGCCATCACCTCGGCCGGCGCCGGCTGCATGGCGGCACTGGACACCGAGCGTTACCTGGACGGTTTGCAGAACGCTTCGTTCTAAGAACGCAGGCATGAAAAAACCGGCCAATTGGCCGGTTTTTTCATGCCTGCGATTCGCTCTAAATCAGCGGCGGGTCAGCGGCTGCGCGGTGAATTTCACGCCTGCCAGACCGTGGGCGATCAAGGCGCGGATATTGCCGTGATCGCTGCCTTCAGGCGTTGCCACGACCGAGCGGTAGTGTTCGCCGAACGCCAGCAGCGCTTCCTCATCGCTCAGGCCTTCCAACAGCGCCAGACCCAGGGTCTTGCACGAGCCTTCGTTCTGCCCGGCCGCGTTTTCCACACCGCCGTTGTTGAACGCCTGAGGCTGGTAGTCGTAACCGGCGGCGATGAAGGACAGGGTGTCGGCAAAAACGTGTTCGCCGCTCTTGAGGCTGGTGCGCAGGGTGTTCAGATCACTCATTGGGTTTTCCTTTGGCGAACGCCGCTTGTTGTTCGGCGCTGGCTTCTTGCTGATATTGGGCTTTCCACTCGGCGTACGGCATGCCGTAAACCACTTCGCGAGCTTCGTCGAGGCTGACCTCGATCTGGCGCTCGTCGGCGGCAGCCTTGTACCACTTGGACAGGCAGTTGCGACAGAACCCGGAAAGGTTCATCAGGTCGATGTTCTGCACGTCCTTGCGGCTGTCCAGGTGGGCGACCAGCCGGCGGAAGGCGGCGGCTTCGAGTTCGAGGCGTTGTTGCTCGGTCATGATGGGCTCTGTGCAGTCAAATCGTGGCGCGGATGATAAAAGTCTGACGCCCGGAGCGCCAGACGCACTCAGCGGCTGGCGGCGAGGGTGATCGACACCGACTCGGCAAAACGCAACGCGTGAGGCTTGTCAACCTCGACCTCGGCGTAGAGCACCGATTCATTGGCCATTACCAGATCCAGCAGTTCCTGGGTCAGGCGTTCGAGCAGCGCGAAGCGATTGCCCTCCACATGGGCGATGATCGCCTTGGTGATGGTGCGGTAGTTCAGCGCGTGGTCGATGTCGTTGTCACGCACCGCTTCCTGCGCGGCGTACAGGATGGTCAGATTGATCAGCACATCCTGCTTGTTGAGGATTTCGTCCTCGTTGATCCCGATAAAGGTGCGCAGGCGCAGATCCTTGACCCGGATGCGCGCCATTCCCGGTTGAAGTTGTGGCATTTACTTGCTCCGTCCAATCAATTGCAGGAACTCCTGGCGGGTGTTGCTCGACTCGCGGAAGGCGCCGAGCATGACCGAGGTGTTCATGGTCGAATTCTGTTTCTCGACACCGCGCATCATCATGCACATGTGCCGGGCTTCGATCACCACCGCGACACCGGCGGCATCGGTGACTTGCTGGACCGCCTCGGCGATCTGCCGGGTGAGGTTTTCCTGGATCTGCAGGCGGCGGGCGAACATGTCCACCAGACGCGCGATCTTCGACAGTCCCAGTACCTTGCCTGTCGGAATATAAGCCACATGGGCCTTACCGATGAAGGGCAGCAGGTGATGTTCGCACAACGAGTACAACTCGATGTCGGCGACGATGATCATCTCGTCGCTGTCGGAAGCGAACAGTGCACCATTGACGATCTCGTCGACACTTTGCCCATAGCCGTGACACAGATACTGCATGGCCTTGGCCGCGCGCACCGGTGTGTCGAGCAAGCCTTCGCGGTCGGGATCTTCACCGAGGCCGATCAGGATCTCGCGGTAGTTTTCGGGCAGTGAACGGCTCATGGAGCATCCTCGCGGGGGCGTATTACTTGACGTGTCGCCCGCCGTTGACGGTCAGGGTGGTGCCGGTCACGTAGGGGTTGTCGAGCAGGTAGCGCAGGCTCTGATAGATCACTTCGCTGCCGGGCTCGATGCCCAGCGCGGACTTGGCCAGCGCCTTGGCGCGGTACGCTGCGTCATCATCGGGATTGAACAATAGCAGGGCCGGGGCAATGCCGTTGACCTTGATTGATGGGGCGTAGCGCGCAGCGAAGGATAGCGTGAGGCTGTCGAGCCCGGCCTTGCTGGCGCAGTAACCGATGTGTCTGCTGCTGCCCTTGCGCGTGACGTCGTCGCTGATGTGGATGATGTCGGCGGGGCTCGAACGTTGCAGCAGATTGGCGCAATGCAGATTGATCAGGTACGGCGCCAGCATGTGGATGTTGAACATGCGGGTGAAGGCTGCGGCTTCACCGTCCTCGTTTTCCGCCAGCCATTCGGAGGCGTTGTGGACGATGGCCCGCAGGCTGTCGGTGTGGGTTTTCAGTTCGGCGATAAACGCCAGGATGGAGGCTTCACTGGAAAAGTCCGCGAACAAGGCGATGGCGCCCAGATCCCTCAGCATCTTCACGCCCGGACGTTCGTTGCGGTAAGTGAAGATGACGCGGTGGCCGTCCTCCAGCAAACGCTGCGCACAATGCAGCCCGACGCGCTGGCCGGCGCCAGTGATAAGAATGGGAGCGGCGGAAGTGGTCATGAACGGCTCGCGTCGAAGTCTGAGCAAAAACTATAACAGCGACGCGAGCGATGGTTTCAGCGATTTTGCGTGGATGCCGCGCCAGGCAGTGGACGGGCCGGGGCGCTGTTGAGCCAGCCGGCCAGCAGACGCGTCGACAGCGGGATGAAGAAGTAGACCATCAGGGGGGTCAGGCACAGCGTGCTGGCGAACACGCGAGGCAGCAGGCTCATTTCACCGAGCAGCGGGCCCAGTACGAAGTTGAACAGCAGCGACACCGGAAAGAACGCCAGCCAGATCGCCACGGCCTGTTTCCAGCGCGGTGGGCGGATACCTGCTGCGCCGAACCAGCCCTCGATGCCGCTGACCCGATGTTCCTTCGGATGGGCGAACAGATCACTGCCACGGGACAGCCACGCGGTGCGCGATGCAGAATGCTCCCAGGCATGCAGAGTCTGTTCGTCGACAAAGCGGAAAATGATCTGGAATTCATTATCGCCGGGAGGCGGAGCCAGGACGCCGGACCCGAGATAGCCGGGAAAATCGGTGGCCAGTTGTTCGCCTTCGCGCAGCCAGGCGATCAGGTCCTGATAGCGGCCATCGGCGACGCGACGTGCAACCATCAGCGTGACGGGGGAAGTAGACATTGTGTATCTCCGTATTGCATTTGCGTCGCTCCGGGTAGGAACTTCGCCTCACGCAGCGCCGGGGTAGAGGGCTGCGCTTTTCGACAAGCAAGGATTATTCCTGATTATCGTGACAAAACCAGAGACTTTCGTCCCATTTCGTCGGTTGAACCGGGGAGGTGCATCCGGGGTAGAATGGGATCCAACTTCGCCACCAAGGAAGTGTCCGCCCCAATGCCTGTCATTACAGAAGTTCGTCCTGCTTCGCCGTTATCTGTTGCGCTGGAGCGCGAAGAACTTTTCCCGATACGTGAAGTGGCGCGTCTGACCGGGGTCAACCCTGTCACGTTGCGCGCATGGGAACGGCGCTATGGTTTGATCCAGCCAACACGCACCGAAAGTGGGCATCGGTTGTATTCGATGACCGATATCGAGCGTGTTCGCAGTATCGTCGACTGGATTGATCGTGGTGTGGCGGTGAGCAAGGTCGGCAAGATCCTGGCCAAGACCGAACCGATGAAAGTGCTGTCCCATCTCATCCCCGATGACCTGGTACAGGCGGACTACGTTCAGTGGCAGGAGCAGGTTCGGCAGGCAATCAGCTCATTCGACGATCAGTTGCTCGACCAGGTCTACGGCCAGATTTTCTCCTCCTATGCCTTGCCCGTGGTATTTCAGGACATCCTGATGCCGCTGTGGCTGCAAATGCTTCAGCGTCAGGACGCATTCGGGCAGACCAGTGAGTGGCTGTTCTTCGATGGTTTTCTGAGAGCGAAGGTGCTGCAGCGCATCGTTGTGTTGCGCGGCTCGCAACCGCGCAAAGTGATCGTCAGCGCGCTGGCCGGTCAGTGTCGTGAGCTTGAATTGCTGGTGGCGGCGCTGTTTCTCAGCGGCAATGACGCAGGTGTTCGAGTGCTCACCACCGGCCAGCCGTTCGATGAGCTGACGCTGGTGTGCGAAAAGACCAGGCCCGAGGCGCTGGTGCTGTTTTCCAATCACGCGCCGACCGCAGAGCTGCCACGACGTCTGAATCGTCTGGCCTTGAGTCTTGATTGTCAGTTGATGCTGGCGGGCGATGCCGCCGATCTGGCGCAGGACAGCCTGGCCGGATCATCGGTGGGCTGTCTGGGCAATGAAGGATCGACCATGCGTCAGCGCATGAATCAGTTCCTCGCAGGCACGCTGGATACCTGAGACTCAGGCGTGCAGGGCAGGGTGGGTAAGACGATGCTGTTGCAGGATGAACTGGCGCAGACGTTCGGTTTCGTCGGCATCACTCTGGCTCAAATCGTAGGCGAAGAAACCGCTTTCGGTTTCCCGTTCGAAAGTGCCGCGCAGGGAAATCCGCTCATAGCCTGAAGGGCTGAACCACAGGGCAAAATGCCGGGGCGGTTTGGTCTTGTTGCGCATTTCCAGCAATACGCCTTTGTGCGAAACCTCGTGAACCCACAACATGCCCGGTTGCCCTTTGGCATTCTCCAGGGCTACCGGTTCTTCCAGGGTCAGACGCCACGGGCGCACCATCGGCCCGTCTTCATAGATGCTTGGTACGCCCAGACGCAGATGCAGCGCGTGGAATTCGTCTTCCACCAGATGCAACGGAAAAGTCATCTGCTGGTTTTCGAAACTGGCCTGGATGGTGATCTGTTCGTGGGCCGCCAGTCGCGTGAGCAGGTCACGGATCTGCGAACCACCATTGACCAACAGGCTCGACGTCGCATCCCGCACATTGAGTTGCGGGTTGTGTTGCATGGTCTGGATGAAATCCAGCTCATCCTGGGTCAGGAGGGCGTCGCGTTGCATGGCTAGCTCGAAATAAATAATTACAAAGTCATTGGTGATTGTAGTTACTGACACTTAGTTCGCAGTTTTGTTTGCGCCGTTCGTCGCTTTCAGGGCGGCAAGCTCGGCTTCGAGTGCCGTGACCTGGGCCTCCAGCTGTGCAACCCGCTGCTGCGCCTTTACCTGAACGGTGACATCCTTCTGCACGCCAACAAAGTATGTCTGTCCGTCATCAGCGTTTTTTACCGTCGACAGCGACAGTTCGTTCCAGAACGGTGTGCCGTCCTTGCGATAGTTACGAATGATTTCCCGACACGAACCGTTGCTGTGCAAAGCTTCGCGAATCAGCGACAGATTTTCCTGGTCCCGGTCTCCGGCCTGCAGAAAACGGCAATCCTGATAGAGGATTTCCTCGCTGGTGTAGCCCGTCAGGCGCTCGAAAGCCGGGTTCACGTAAATCAGGATGTTGTCTTCCTTGCCTTCTCGCTCGGCCACCACAATTCCGTCGTTCGACGCATTGATCACCATTTGCAGGAGGCTGGCATTGATCATCTTTGAATCCCGTCAAGGTTGTCGGTGTCTGGCATTCTAGAAGATCAATCGGCGCTGTCTACAGGCCATCAATGCGTATCGAGAGCCAATCGCAACATTGCAGCGGCGGCTGTTACTATCGCCGCTCTTTTTTTCAGTTTCAGGATCAGATTGATGAAAGTCGCCATCCTCTCCGGCTCGGTGTACGGCACGGCCGAAGAAGTCGCTCGCCACGCGCAAAGCCTGCTGAAAGCCGCCGGTTTTGAAACCTTCTACAACTCGCGCGCCAGCCTCGCCGATCTCCAGGCCTTTGGCCCTGACGCCTTGCTCGCCGTGACTTCGACTACGGGCATGGGCGAGTTGCCGGACAACCTGCAACCCCTGTACTCGACCCTCCGTGATCAGTTGCCCGCTGCCTGGCGTGGTCTGCCTGGCGCAGTGATCGCCTTGGGTGACGCCAGTTACGGCGACACCTTTTGCGGCGGCGGTGAGCAGATGCGTGAATTGTTCGGCGAACTGGGCGTACGGGAAGTGCAGGACATGCTGCGCATCGACGCCAGTGAAAGCGTCACTCCGGAAACCGACGCCGAGCCTTGGCTGGAACAGTTGATCGCCACCCTCAAGGGCTGATCCCACGCTCGCGCAACAGTGCGAGCCAGGCCTGCGCAGCCTTCGACAGATAGGCGCCCCGGCGCCAGATGAAGGCGATGTCCCAGCGCAAATAGTCCGGCGCGTTCAAGGTCAGGCGCACCACGCCTGGCCGCACCAGACCGCGGGCCACCACGCGGGGCAGCAGCACCACGCCTTGCCCGGCGGCAACCAGTGCCGCGAGAAAATCCGCCTGACCGCTGCGGCCACCTTCTTTCGGAGTGAAGCCCATCTGCTGGCACGCCTGAAGCAAACGATCGTTGAGCACGAAACTGCGCTGATATAAAAGGAACGGGGTATCGGCCAGTTCCTCCAGACCGATTTCGCCTTTTGCCGCCAGCGGGTGATCCACCGGAAGCAGCGCATCCAGCGGTTCATCACAGAACGGCTGAAAGTCGAACTGCGGATCTTTCGGCAGCAGGCTGCCACCCAACTCCAGCTCCCCACTGAGCACCGCCTGTTCGATATTACGGCTGCCGCCTTCAAGCAACTGCACGCTGATGTTCGGGTATCGCCGTCGGTACTCGGCGAACAACCCGGCAAACAACGCATCGCTGCCCAGCAAGGGCAAACCCAGACGCAACTCGCCACGTGCCAGATGGCTGAGATCGTCCAGTTCCGTGAGCAATTCATCACGCAGGCGCAGCATGCCTTCGGCCCGTTGCAGCACCACACTGCCGGCGGCGGTCAGGCGTATCTGCGAGCCCAGGCGATCGAGCAGCGGCGTGCCGAGGCTCTGTTCGAGCTGGGCGATCTGCTTGCTCACGGCGGACTGACTGATGTGCAAAGTTTTCGCGGCTTGGGTGAAACCGCCCTGATGCATGACTTCGACGAAGCTTTTGAGCTGTTTGAATTCCATGGCCTGATTCCTGATTGGAATGGCTTTGAGTCTAACAATTCGCTTCGGAGATGGCAGTCGGGTTCGTAAAATAGGCACCTGACAAGGAGCCCACCTATGAAAGCCACGACCCTCAAATATCTCTCTCGCCTGCTGGCCGAACTGGCCATGCTACTGGGTCTCTATCTGCTCGGCTGCCAGTTGGCCGCATGGCTGGCATGGCCGATCCCCGGCGGCGTGATCGGCATGGCGTTGCTGCTGTTGGCTTTTGCGTTCGGCTGGATCAAGCCGGCGGCGCTGCAAATGGGCGCAGGACTGTTGATGGCCGAGATGCTGCTGTTCTTCATTCCGGCGCTGATGAGCCTGCTGGATTACGGCGCCTTGCTGCGTGATGACGGCTGGCGGATTCTGCTGGTGATCGCGGCGAGCACGCTGATGGTGATGCTGGTGACGGCGTTCACCGTTGAACTGGCCGTGCGCCTGAGGCGGTCCCATGAAGCTTGAACTGATGCCGATGTTCTGGCTGGCGTTCACCTTGCTGGCCTACCTGCTCAGTCGCTGGCTGTATCGCCGTACCGGGCGTTACGTGCTGTCGCCGCTGATTCTGGTCCCCGCCTTGCTGTTGGCGCTCGCAGTGCCGATGCACACGGCTTATGCCGAGTACTCCAGCAACACCCACTGGCTGATGCTGGTACTCGGCCCGGTCACCGTCGCGTTTGCAGTGCCGATCTGGCAACAGCGACGGTTGCTGGTCCGGCACTGGTCGGCGTTGCTGCTGGGCATGCTGGCCGGCAGTGTTGCATCGATTGCCACCTCGTTCGGTCTGGCCAGAGCTTTGGCGCTGGACAGCTCGGTGACGCTGTCGCTGGTGCCGCGCTCGATCACCACGCCGTTTGCCATGCCGCTGGCGCAGGACCTGGGTGGCGTACCCGAGCTGACAGCGGTGTTCGTGATGGTCACCGGGGTGTTCGGCGCGATGCTGGGCGGGGTGCTGCTCAAATGGCTGCCACTGCGCAGCGCCCTGGCACGTGGCGCGTTGTTTGGTGTCGGCGCCCATGGCGCGGGCGTCAGTCGCGCCCATGAAGTGGGTGGCGAAGAAGGCTCGGTTGCAGGGCTGGTCATGGTGCTCACCGGACTGCTCAATCTGTTCGCCGCCCCATTGTTGGCGTCGTTGCTTTGACATGGATCCAAGCGGTTTGCGCCGCTGACTCGCACAGTCATCAAGCTGGCTGCCAATGCAACTACGCGAAACCCCGGGGCTGACTAGACTGCTGACACCTGCCGAAAAAAACAAAAACAGAGGTGCATACAGTGAGCGTAGCCCCCGTCTCTTCTTCCTTGAGTGTCAAAGACCAGGTCAGTGCCGCGGAGTGGCAGACCCGGGTCGATCTGGCCGCCTGCTATCGACTGGTCGCCCTGCATGGCTGGGACGATTTGATCTTCACCCACATTTCCGCCAAGGTGCCCGGCACCGAAGATTTCCTGATCAACCCGTTCGGAATGATGTTCCATGAGATCACGGCCTCGAGCCTGGTGAAGGTCGACCAGGCCGGCAACAAACTCATGGACAGCCCTTACGAAATCAATCCCGCCGGCTACACCATCCACAGCGCCGTGCACGAAGTGCGGCACGACGTAGCCTGCGTGCTGCATACCCACACCGCCTCCGGTGTCGCGGTGTCGGCGCAGAAGCAGGGCGTGTTGCCGATCAGTCAGCAATCGTTGTTCGTGCTCTCGAGCCTGGCCTTTCATGCGTATGAAGGTGTGGCCCTGAATCATGAAGAGAAAGCGCGGTTGCAGGCCGATCTTGGTGACTGCAATTTTCTGATGTTGCACAACCACGGTCTGCTGACCTGTGGCGGCACCATCGCCGACACGTTCCTGATGATGTTCACCTTTCAGCGCGCCTGCGACATCCAGGTCATGGCGCAGACCGGCGGTGCCGAACTGATCGCCATCGAACCGCAGATACTGGCAGGCGCCAAGGCGATGATCGCCGGCGTCACCAAAAGTGCTCAAGGCATGGGTGGCGCGCTGGCCTGGCCGGCGCTGCTGCGCAAACTCGATAAACAAGACCCGGGGTATAGACTCTAATGCCTCTCGCCGAGATCCCTCTGAGTGTCTGGCGCAAACGCGGCCAGACGTTTGTCTTCCATGGTCAGCCGATCCGCTACTGGACGGCCGGGCAGGGCGAACCCCTGCTGTTGATCCATGGCTTTCCGACGGCCAGTTGGGACTGGCATTACCTGTGGCAGCCGCTGGCCCAGCGCTTTCGGGTAATCGCCTGCGACATGCTCGGCTTCGGCGACTCGGCCAAACCGCTGAACCACACCTACAGCCTGCTGGAGCAGGCCGATCTGCAACAGGCCTTGCTGGCGCATCTGCAGGTCGAACAACCGGTGCACATTCTGGCCCACGATTACGGCGACAGCGTTGCCCAGGAGCTGCTGGCCCGGCATTACGAAGAGAAGATCGACGTCGCCAGTTGCGTGTTCCTCAATGGCGGGCTGTTCCCGGAAACCCATCGGCCACTGCTGGCGCAAAAACTGTTGCTCAGCCCGTTGGGCTGGATGATCGGCCGCGCGTTTACCCGCGATGCGCTGGTGAAAAGCTTCCGGCAGATCTTCGGTCCGGACACCCGGCCCAGTGAAAGTGAAATGGATGATTTCTGGAGCCTGATCGAGTGCAACCGCGGGCCGCGAATCATGCACAAGCTGATCACCTACATTCCCGAACGCAGGGTGCAGCGTGATCGTTGGGTCGCGGCGATGCAGCGCGGCGAGGTGCCGTTGCGGGTGATCGATGGCGAGGTCGATCCGATCTCCGGCGCGCACATGGTCGAGCGTTATTGCGAGTTGATACCCGACGCGGACACCGTGCTGTTGCCCGGCATCGGTCATTACCCGCAAAGTGAAGCGCCGGTGCAGGTGCTCAAGCACTACCTCGAATTTCGCGATCACTTCGTGTTGCCGCCGCGCAAGGTGGCGTGCTCTTGAGTGAGTGCCGCAGGCGCCTGGCGCCTCGGCACGTTTTCATCATCCCCCAGCCTTATCGCGCACCATTCAGCCCCAGCCGTGTTCGTTGTGACCGAGCGCGTCGTGCCTGACACTCGGGGACACTGTCCCTCAGGCCTGCTGGAGTTGCCCCGATGAATGAGTCTGTGCGTTTCGAAGATAAAGTCGTGATCGTCACCGGAGCCGGTGGTGGCCTGGGGCGCGCTCATGCCTTGCTGTTCGCCAAGCAGGGCGCCAGGGTGCTGGTCAACGACCTTGGCGGCTCGACCCAGGGCGAAGGCGCCAACGCTTCGGCCGCCGACCGCGTGGTGGCGGAAATTCGCGAGGCCGGCGGCATTGCCGAAGCCAACCATGACTCGGTGACCGACGGCGACAAACTGGTGCAGAACGCTCTCGATGTGTTCGGCCGCGTCGATGTGGTGGTCAACAACGCCGGGATCCTGCGCGACAAGACCTTCCACAAAATGGAAGACGCCGACTGGGATCTGGTCTATCGCGTCCACGTCGAAGGCGCCTACAAGGTGACGCGCGCCGCATGGCCGCACCTGCGTGAGCAAAACTACGGGCGAGTGATCTTCACCGCATCGACCTCGGGCATCTACGGCAACTTCGGCCAGTCCAACTACGGCATGGCCAAACTCGGTCTTTACGGCCTGACCCGCACCCTGGCCATCGAAGGTCGCAAGAACAACATCCTGGTCAACGCCATCGCTCCCACCGGCGGCACGCGCATGACCGAAGGCCTGATCCCGCCGCAAGTGTTCGAGCAACTCAAACCGGAACTGGTCAGCCCGCTGGTGGTGTATCTGGCCAGCGAGCAATGCCAGGAAACCTCGGGCCTGTTCGAAGTCGGCGGCGGCTGGATGGGCAAGGTGCGCTGGGAGCGCAGTCTGGGCGCCGGGTTCGATCCACGGGTGGGGTTTTCACCGGAAGATGTCGCGGCGCACTGGCAGCAGATTTGTGATTTCGAAGGGGCGGCGCATCCGAAGGACAATATCGAAGCGCTGAAAGAAATGATGGCGAATCTGCAGAAACATTCGCTCTGACGCCTTTGAGTCGTCTGGCAGGACTCGTCCGAGTCCTGCCGTTCCCGCCGAATATCCCCGCCTTGGCGTTCCTGCAAAAAACACCGCCCATAAAAAAGGCCGCTGCAAACGCAGCGGCCAAGGTAAGACGTTGGATCAAGGAGCTACAAATCAACGTCAGTGAACACCTGGGCGATGGAGCGAAAAACGCTTCAATCCATCAGAAATCGGTTGCCGACGACTCGGTCGTGGACTTCGTGCTTCGCGGCGCCGTGCCGTTAAAGCCCGCTCAGAATAAGCGTCCGGGGCCCAAGGAAAAATAGCGATTCCGGACATGCACTGTTACCGGGCATGTAACAGTGTGCGGGTGCAGTGGCGCCATCATGCGTTCCATTGATCGCAGGTCATCCAGCCGGCTCATGGGCGGCGCAAAGCCTTGCTGCAGGCGGCGATTCATCCTTTCGAGCGACAGCGCGAATACCTCCTTGGTGCGCTTATCGTCCCCGTGTGGCGGCAGTAGGGTGAGGCCTTCTGTCACTCACCGGGGAAGACGCATGACAAAAACAACAATGCGCGCCATCTTCAAACCGCAGGCACTGGCGGCTGCGGTCGCCTTGGGCTGTTGCGCCCAGGCCCATGCGGTCGATTTCAACATCGGCGAAATCGAAGGCACGTTCGACTCATCACTCTCGGTCGGCGCGAGCTGGGGCATGCGTGATGCGGACAAGTCGCTGGTCGGCACGGTCAATGGCGGTAAGGGCCAGTCTTCGACCGGTGATGACGGGCGCTTGAACTTCAAGAAGGGCGAGACCTTTTCCAAGATCTTCAAAGGCATTCACGACCTTGAACTCAAGTACGGTGACACCGGTGTGTTCGTGCGCGGCAAATACTGGTACGACTTCGAACTCAAGGACGAAGACCGCGAGTTCAAACCCATCAGCGACAAGGGCCGCAAGGAGGGCGCCAAGTCTTCCGGCGGGCAGATTCTCGATGCGTTCGTCTATCACAACTACTCCATCGCCGATCTGCCGGGCACCGTGCGCGCCGGCAAGCAGGTGGTGAGCTGGGGCGAAAGCACCTTCATCGGCAACTCGATCAACAGCATCAACCCGATCGACGTCTCGGCATTTCGCCGGCCCGGCGCGGAGATCAAGGAAGGCCTGATTCCGGTGAACATGCTGTTCGGCTCCCAAAGCCTGACGGACAAACTCTCGGTCGAGGGCTTCTATCAACTGGAATGGGACCAGACCGTTCTCGACAACTGCGGCACCTTCTTCGGTGTCGACGTGGCGGCGGACGGTTGCAACAACGGTTACACCGTCGGCAGTCCCGCGATTGCACCGCTGGCGCCGTTGGCCGCTGCCTTCGGGCAACCCATCCAGGTCACTCGCGAAGGCGTGGTCGTGCCCCGTGGCGGTGACCGAGATGCGCGGGATTCCGGGCAATGGGGTACGGCGTTGCGCTGGCTCGGCGACGATACCGAATATGGCCTGTACTTCATCAATTACCACAGCCGTACGCCCACGGTCGGCACCACCACAGCCGGGTTGTCGACCCTGGCGGCACTCCCGGGGATGGTCAGTACCGCCAATCGCCTTGCACCCGGCAGCGGGTCCGGGCTGGCGCAAAGCGTGATGCTCGGGCGCGGTCAGTACTACCTCGAATACCCGGAAGACATCCGTCTGTATGGCGCGAGTTTCGCCACCACACTGCCCACCGGCACCGCGTGGACCGGCGAACTCAGCTACCGGCCCAATGCTCCGGTGCAGGTCAACACCAACGACCTGACCCTGGCCTTGCTCAATCCGATCGCCGGCGGCGCGGCGTCGCCGCTGACCACGTCGCCAGGCGCCGACAACAAAGGCTATCGGCGCAAGGAAGTGACGCAACTGCAGAGCACCCTCACGCACTTCTTCGATCAGGTGCTGGGCGCCGAACGCCTGACCGTGGTCGGCGAGGCTGCGGTGGTGCGGGTCGGCGGACTGGAGTCGCGCAGCAAGCTGCGTTACGGCCGCGACTCGGTGTACGGCCAGTACGGTTTCGGTGGTGACACCGGCGGCTTCGTTACTTCGACTTCGTGGGGCTATCGCGCCCGGGCCATCCTCGACTACGCCAACGTGATCGGCGGGATCAACCTCAAGCCCAACCTGTCCTGGTCCCACGACGTCTCCGGTTACGGGCCCAACGGTTTGTTCAACGAAGGCGCCAAGGCCATCAGCGTCGGCGTCGATGCCGACTACCGCAACACCTACACCGCCAGCCTCAGTTACACCGATTTTTTTGGCGGCGATTACAACGTTCTCACTGACCGTGACTTCGTGGCCCTGAGCTTCGGCGTGAACTTCTGATCTGCCCGAGAAGGATGAAATCCATGCGCAAGATGATTCTGCAATGCGGTGTCCTGGCCCTGAGCCTGCTGGCTGCCAACGTGATTGCGGCGGTGTCGCCGCAAGAGGCCGACAAGCTCGGCACCAGCCTGACGCCACTCGGCGCCGAGAAGGCCGGTAACGCCGATGGCTCGATTCCGGCCTGGACCGGCGGCATTCCGAAGAATGCCGGGGCGGTGGACAGCAAGGGCTTTCTGGCTGACCCGTTCGCCAATGAAAAGCCGCTGTTCACCATCACCGCCGCCAACGTCGATCAGTACAAGGACAAGCTGTCCGAGGGACAGGTGGCGATGTTCAAACGCTATCCGCAAACCTACAAAATTCCGGTCTACCCCACACACCGCACCGTCGCCGTTCCACCGGAAATCTACGAATCGGCCAAGCGCAGCGCGTTGAACGTCACCACGATCAATGACGGCAACGGCCTGGCCAATTTCACCGGCAATCGCTACTACGCCTTCCCGATTCCGAAGAACGGCGTCGAGGTGTTGTGGAACCACATCACGCGTTATCACGGTGGCAATCTGCGACGGATCATCACTCAGGTGACACCGCAGACCAATGGCAGCTACACGCCGATCCGCTTCGAGGAAGAGATCGCCGTGCCGCAGTTGATGAAGGACCTGGACCCGCAGCAGGCGGCCAACGTACTGACCTTCTTCAAACAGTCGGTGACCGCCCCCGCACGTCTGGCCGGCAACGTGCTGCTGGTGCACGAAACCCTCGACCAGGTGAAGGAACCGCGTCTGGCGTGGATTTACAACGCCGGCCAGCGTCGGGTTCGCCGTGCGCCTCAAGTGGCGTATGACGGACCTGGTACCGCCGCCGATGGCCTGCGGACTTCGGATAACTTCGACATGTTCTCCGGCGCACCGGACCGTTATGACTGGAAGCTGATCGGCAAAAAGGAAATGTACATTCCGTACAACAGCTACAAGCTCGATTCGCCGAAGCTCAAGTACGACGACATCGTCAAGGCCGGGCACATCAATCAGGATCTGACCCGTTATGAATTGCACCGGGTCTGGGAGGTGATCGGCACGGTCAAGCCGAGCGAACGGCACATCTACGCCAAGCGCCACATGTACCTCGACGAGGACAGCTGGCAAGTGGCGCTGGCCGATCACTACGACGGTCGCGGGCAGCTGTGGCGGGTCGCCGAAGGGCATGCCCAGTACTACTACGATCACCAGACTCAGGCCTACACGCTGGAAGCGCTCTACGACATCATCGCCGGTCGCTACATCGCCCTCGGAATGAAAAACGAGGAGAAGCACAGCTTCGAATTCGGCTTCGAAGCCAAGGTCGCCGATTTCACGCCTTCAGCCCTGCGTGCCGAGGGCGTGCGCTAGGGTTTTCGATGCACCGGCAAGACAAAAGGCGACCGTGCGGTCGCCTTTTTTATGGGTCGCAATCAACGTACTGAATACTCGTCAACAAGCGTCGGGGAGAGGGCTAGGGTGAGCGTACAACGATAAAAAGGCGCAGCCGATGACCGCCATGACCCCCTGTCTGGATCGACCGGATTTTTTCCCGAGACTGTCTCCCCATCATTTGCCGCGTCCGCGCCTTTGCGAGGTGTTGCTCGAGTCAATGGCCCGGGTCCGATTGATCTGCGCGCCTCCCGGCAGTGGCAAGACTGCGCTGCTCACCGAATGCCTGCTGCAGGCGCCGGTCAATTGCACGGTCTGCTGGTTACCGATGGCAGGTGCCTCTCTGAACGTCGGTGAGTTCTGCGAGCGGCTCGGGCGCGCGATCGGGCTGGCGGTCGCGGATGAAGCGTCGCTGCTTCATGAGGTGGCACGGCGGTCCTCTGCAACCTGGGTGTTTATCGACGATTACTGCCGCAATCCGCAGCCGGCGCTGGACGCATTGCTCGACCGGCTGCTGGCGGTCAGCAGTCCTGCCCTGACGTGGTGGATCGGTACGCGGCGCCGTCCACCCTGCAACTGGCCGCGCCTGCTGCTTGATGACGCACTGTACGAATGTGAAGGCGCAACGCTGGCGTTGACCCAGAGCGAGATCGCCCAAGTGTTGCATCACTTGCCGCCAGCCCAGGCCGACAGCGTGGCTGCTCGTATTCATCAGCGCAGCGCAGGCTGGTGCGCCGGAGTGCGGATGCTGATGATGCAAAAATGCGACTGGTCGCAAAAGACCTGGCCGCAGCAGCGCATGGACACTTTGCTGGACTACCTGCAACACGAACTGTTCAGCAGCCTGAGTCCGGAACTGGCCGAAGCCTGGCGGGTGCTGGCGCATTTGCCGCGCTTCAATGCCAGCCTGTGCGATCACCTGTTCGGTGCCGGGGACGGGGCGCAATGGATGCGCAGTCTGCAAACCCTCGGGTGTTTCATCGAACCCTGGCATCAATCTCCGGACTGGTTGCAGGTATGTGCTCCACTGTCGCGCTTGATGCGTGATGAACCCTGGCCGGCCGGACGCTCCTGGCATCGCCGGGCCTGTCAGTGGTTTGCCGCCGGACAGCATTGGAAATGCGCCTTTGAGCAGGCGTTGCTGGCCGAGGAGTACGAGGTCGCGGTGAGCCTGTTGCAACACTTCAGTTTCGAGCATCTGTTCGAGGAGCAGACCGTCGTGCTGTTACTGCGTCTCTATGAACAACGCGGCGAGGAGCTGTTGCTCAGTTCGGCACAGCTGGTCGGGTTGATCACGGCAGCGCTGTTGTTCGCCGGACGATTTGCGCAGGCGGCGGATTGCATCGGGCAACTGTCGCGTTTTTTGCCGCCACCGTCGGCTGGCCAGCAACGGCAATTGATCGCGCGCTGGCAGGCTCAGCAAGGCTGGCTGTTGCATCTTCAAGGGCGGATGGAGGAGGCGCGTGATCACTTTGAACAAGCCTTGAGCGATCTGTCGCCGAAGGCCTGGACTGCGCGTCTGCTGTGCCTCTCGGGACGTACACAACAGGCGTTGCTGTGCGGTGAGCTGGAGTTGGCGCATTCGATCAATCGTGAAGCGCTGTGTCTGGCCCGGGCAGAGGGCTCATTGCTGTTCGAGGCGTTGCTGGAACTTGATCACGCCCAATTGCTGGAACAGCGAGGGGCGTCGGCTCGCGCCGAAGCATTGCTGGCCAATCTTTGCGAAATGCTCGCTTCGTCCGTCGAGCGACCGACGCCGCTGCTGGGGCGTATCGCCCTGCGCCGGGGGCAGCTGGCACTGAGCATGGGGCAACAGGGGCGGGCGGCCGAGCTCTTTCAACAAGGGCTCGACGACTGCCTGCGAAGCTTTGACAAGCGCGTGCTTTACGGCTTTATCGGACAGGCGCAACTGGCCGCCAATCAGGGGGATTACGCTCAAGCCTTCATGCGACTGCGGGACGCCGAACGATTGATGCAACAGCGACAGATTCCGGACACGGTTTATCGCGGTGTCCTGTTGCAGGTCAGCAGCCAATTCTGGTTGCAACAAGGGCGACCCGAACTGGCTCACGAGGCGTTGAGCCGGGTGCTCAGACATTATCGTGGCCCACGTGCTCGGCAGGCACCGCCGGCGACGCTGGAGCTGATTCCACGTATCGAATGTCTGCTGGTTCTGGCCGAGACCCGATTGGATCAAATGCAAGCGCCTCTGATTCGGCTGGGTACCTTGCTGGCGTCGGCTCAGGCTCGCGGTCTGACCAGACTGGAGGCCGAGTTGCTGTTGACGCTGACCGAAGTGGCGCTGGTCCTCGGCGAGCCGGCACAGGCCAGAAAGTTCTTCGAACAGGGCTGCCAGATCATCAAGCGTTGCAACCTGCAGCAAATGTTGGCCGAGCTATACGCCCGATGCACGGAGATTCCCTCGCACTGGCGTGTTGCTGAAACAGCGGTACATGTGGAAGAACAAAGTACACCGCTCAATCCCCTCAGTCAGCGAGAACTTAAAGTTCTGGAGTTGATTGCGTCCGGCGATTCCAATCAGCAAATTGCCGAGAAGTTGTTCATTTCATTGCATACGGTTAAAACTCATGTTCGACGCATACATGGGAAGTTGGGGGTTGAACGCCGAACTCAGGCGGTGGCCAGGGCAAAGTTGCTGAATTTGTGTTGAGTGATTAAGGCTGGGTGTTACTGTTCAGATATATTGAAATAACCAGTGTCTTCCGCTTTTAAATCAAATGAGTAATTGTTGGTCCTGTAAAGGAAGTGGCATGAAGCCGTTTCCGCGTTGACGAACCTACAGGATGTGTCCAATGGGTATGATGTTTAAAACTTTAATGGCCGGTGCTGTTCTGAAAAGTGCGGATGGTCGGGTAGCGCTGGAAAATGTGCAGCGTGCGGGGGATGAGTTGAGAGCGATGCTGGAGCGTTCTCCATCCTTGAGGGATGTTTTACGGAAAAAGCTCTCGGAGCGATTCGAGCGACGGGGAAAGTCTATTGATGTAGAGGGGCTTTATATCAATGTCGGTGATGCCCCGCATGAAGTCGAGAACAGGCCGTCCGGTTCGATACTTGATGTTTTTTTTGATTGTCTGGGGCGCGGTACTTATACCTCTTATGTACAGGGTCTTGATTTTGTCTATTTGCGTCCGGGTACAACAGATGCGCGCTTGAAAGTCGACAATATCAAAATTTCAGATGTCGAGGATGTTTTGATTCAGGCGTTGCAGGAGGTGGCAACTGATCAGGCGAGTGCACTTCGTCAATACTGGCACAGCCCGGCCCGCAGCGAATCCGGGGAATCGACAACTCAAAAGGCATTGTTGGAAGTTGCCTTTGCCGAAGCATTGCAGGCCGAGTTGGCTTTGACGGAAGTGGCGGGTTCGCTTAAAAGCTTCCAGGCTCTGCGCGCCAGCGAGTTGCTGAAGGCGAAGTTATCCGGGGGCTACAAAATCAGTCTCCGTCAGGCGTCTGGCATTGAGCGGGATATGGTATCCGCTTTTGTCATGCCCTATTCGAACAACACAACTTCCGAAATCAAGTTATCCGGCGATGCTTACGGCTGGTTCCTTTACACGCCGGCCAACGGTTTTGAATATTTCTCCAGCAGTGCCGACCTGCATGCAGCAATGTGCAGCCGACTGGCTGTTGCTCCCGATGCAATCAGGTATCCGGCATTGTCGGTCAGCGTGTTCTCGCACTGTGTGGGCAGCCGGCTCAAGGATCAGGAGGCACAATTTGCTGCGCGAATCAGATCCGGTGAGCCACGCGAAGAGGGATTTGTCCGCGAACTGGACAATATTCATCAGGTTTTTGCGATGCACTCTGACCTGTACCAGCGGATCAGGGCGCTGCGCATATTGGTCAAGCGCCTGGAGTGGCCAGACTGGTTAAAATCGGCCGGTGAGTCGATACGCAATACTTACGAATTCCTTGAGGCTTCGAAAGAGGGGTATGAGTTCGAATATGCCCAGGTATCCGATCGGCTGTTTTCGCTGCACGACTTTGTCGTGGAGCGTTTCGGTCTGTGGTGTGACAGCGCTTTGGGAATGCGGCTTGACCCGGATGCAATCAAGGTCCATAGCCTGTACCAGATAGAAGTCGGCGGACGTACGATCAAGCAGGAAGATATTCGCACGCTGACCGAGTTCATCGTGATCGGCCTGCATGATGCAGACAATCGCGCGACCCTGCGTATCGAAGGTGCCCCGGCGGACAGTGGGTTGACCGTTGCCAAACTGGAGGGTTGGCTGGCCAACCGGGATCTGCGTGTGGAATTCAGCAGATCCTTGCCTTCCAGTACTCCGCAGGAGTTTCGCGAGGCTTATTTCAACTATCTGCATAGTCAGGCGGAGTTTGCACTGTTCGTTGCTCAACATTCTGCACGTTTCAATGCAGCAGATGTTGCGTTGATCAAACGCACCCTGGAAGGTGATCCCTCCGTGGAAATACGGGGAGTGAAACTGAAATACCGGCCATCGGTATTGCAAAACGTACTGTTGTTCACGCCGCGCACAGCAGCAACTCGTTATGCGCTGATGAAGATGCCCGACGGCCAGTTCGACTATGTGAAATTCGCCGACATCTACCAGTTCAATCGTTGGATGGAGTCCATGCTGTCCGATAATCGTGCTTATGCCGAATCGTTGATCCCGCCTGACGAACTGGCCACTGTCGGTGTATTGAGGGGGGGAGGCGCTACCCCGTTACACTACATGTATGAATTGGATTCGGTGCCGGGACTCATGGCGTTGAATGCCGGTGAGCCGTTGTTCAGTCATAGTGAAGTGGCTTACGCGGGTGAGGTCGCCCGTGTCCGAGCGTTGGCGCCGGTTACCTACTCCTTTGTCGGGTCACAGGCGCGGCAAAGATACGCCCGCCTCAGTACTGAACTCAAAGCATTGTCGATGGTGGACTCCCGGGAGAACGGCTATCCGACTTTCGAGCAGTTTTCCCGTGATCTGGTCAAGCAGCGGATTGAAGAATTGTTATTGACTCGGGGCCAGAAGGTTCAGGTCGATCCCGACAAAATCATGATTCAGACCGACGATTTCCATCTGGATTTGACCACTGTGCTGATTGAAGGCCGTTACTTTGAAGTGCCGGCGACGCCGGGCCGGTCGATCGATGACAATCCGAAGTTCTACGTGACGGGTGGGCATCCGTCGATTGAAAAACTGGATATCAGGGATCTTTCCAGTTGGTCGAAAACCTTGCGTCCCGGGGACCACTACACCCGGTTTTTACGAAACGATTACCTGGATCGCAAACACCCGGGCTATGAGTTCAAGCGGGCGGTGCATGCCACGAAAATCCGCTGTGAGATGCACTACGACGCCTGTCATCAGTATTTCTCCGGGCAACTTTCCACGGAAGTTTTCAAAGGGATTCAACGCCTGGTCGACAACCTGAGCCAGACTGCAGGCAATGACGCTTCTCCGTTTGCATCGAATACAAACGAAGGGATCTACAAGCTCCGCTTGCAAAGCCGTCGAATTGTCGAAGGTGTCTATATTTTCCGGATTTCCATTTATGGAAAATTCTATGACTATCTTTACACGCCGAACGCGCCTGACGATGTGGCTTTCCGTCCGGTCGAGGAATTTGTCGGTTCCATTCGTTTCCGCTACGGGCCGTTCCGGGATTACTACATCGCGCGGGTGAAGATTGAAGAACAAAAGGTTGTGAATGATTACTTCGACAATCTGGTTGCCACGGTCAACACCGTCGCTCCTCCTCAACCGGAAGGCCCTCTGCGGATGCTGGGCTTTGCTACGCTTCATGACGACAGGATCTATCGCGTTCTGAGCGACATCGATGCACGGACCACAAGCCTGAATGAGGTGATAGCCGGTCTGGTGTATGACAATGTGATTTTTGCCGCCAACATCATCAGTCTGGTGATTCCTCCGATCGGCGTCGCCGTCACCGCCGTGGAGGTATTCAAGAGCCTTTACGACGGTGCCAGAGCGTATGATCTGGGTAATTACTCGGCCGCCCTTGATCATGGAAAATCCGCGCTGATCGGACTGGTGAGTCTTGGAAAAGCAGCAGCAGCCGGCAAGCCGGTCAAGGTCACGCCTGCTCAAAAGACCTTGTTTGACCTGGGCAAGGATGCCAGGACTGTGGTGGGCTGGATGTCCAAGGCCACGGGGCAGACGCTGGGAGAAAAGCGTCTGGTCGAAATCATCGAGCAATTGATGAAGGATAATCAGAGTCGCAGCAGTCAGACCACAGTGCACTGATAAAGCGATCGAGCCTCAAGCGTTCAGGCTTGGGGCTCATGGCCCATTCGCCAACTCACGGCCCGTGTCGCCGCCAGCAACCGCTGCGCCGCCGGGCCGTTTTCGTCGGCGTGAAACAGCGACGTCGGGCCGACGATGGTCAATACCGCAGCGACCTGCCCGAGGGCGTTGAACACCGGTGCCGACAATGCGTCGACGCCGGGCATCAGCAAACCGTGGACATGATGCAGACCGCGTTCGCGGATCTGTTCGCACAACGCCGCATAGGCTTTTTCGTCCGCCAGCGGATGGCCGCCGCTGGCGATTTCCTGTTCGCGCAATTCATCGGTTTCCCGATGCGGCAAGTACGCGCCGAAAACCAGTCCGGTGGATGAGCTGAGCAGCGGCAACACCGAGCCCAGTTGCGTCACCACCGTCACCGCGCGCACCGCCGGTTCGATGTGCACCACGGTCGCGCCCTGATTGCCCCACACCGCCAGGAAACAGGTTTCGTTGAGTTCGTCGCGCAACTCGGCCAGCGGCAGGGCGGCGACTTTCAGCACGTCCATACTGTTGAGTGCGGCCAGGCCCACGCGCAGCGCTTCACGGCCGAGGCCGTAGTGGTTGGTGGCGGTGTTCTGTTCGGCGAAACCGCTGGCGATCAACGCCTGCAGATAACGGTGAACCTTGCTCGCCGGCATCTGCACATGTTCGGCCAGACGCGACAGCGAAGTGGACGGCGACAACTCGGCCAGGGCCTTGAGGATGTCGGTGCCGACTTCGGCGGAGCGGACTTTCTGTTTGCCGTTGCTGTCGCTGGTTTTTTCCATGGTGCTGCCGTGTCCCGGAACGAATGGGCGTCTTTATAGCTTGACGCTCGATAGCGAGCAAATTACGTTATGCGTAATTGAATTACGATAAAAATAACCCCGGCGTGCCAAGACCTCTGATCCAGAGCGTCCGGCCATGCCGACTCCCTGTTCAGGAGGCTCCATGAACCTCGATTCAGCCCTGGCTTACCAGTCCGGTTTCGGCAACGAATTCAGCTCCGAAGCGTTGCCCGGCGCACTGCCTGTCGGCCAGAACTCCCCGCAGAAAGCCCCTTACGGTCTGTACACCGAACTGTTCTCCGGCACCGCGTTCACCATGACCCGCAGCGAAGCGCGGCGTACGTGGATGTACCGGATCCAGCCGTCGGCCAATCACCCGGCATTCGTCAAGCTGGAGCGGCAACTGGCGGGCGGCCCGTTGGGTGAAGTGACCCCCAATCGCCTGCGCTGGAACCCGTTGGACATTCCGGCCGAACCGACCGATTTCATCGACGGTCTGGTGAGCATGGCCGCCAACTCCGGCGCCGACAAACCCGCTGGCATCAGCATCTATCACTACTGCGCCAACCGTTCGATGGAGCGGGTATTTTTCAACGCCGACGGCGAGCTGCTGCTGGTGCCGCAACTGGGTCGCCTGCGCATCGCCACCGAACTGGGTGTGCTGGAAGTGGCGCCGCTGGAAATCGCCGTGCTGCCACGGGGCCTGAAATTCCGCGTCGAACTGCTCGATTCGCAAGCGCGCGGTTACGTCGCCGAGAACCATGGCGCGCCGTTGCGTCTTCCGGATCTGGGGCCGATCGGCAGCAACGGCCTGGCCAATCCGCGGGACTTCCTGACCCCGGTCGCCGCCTATGAAAACCTGCAACAACCGACCACCCTGGTGCAGAAATTCCTCGGCCAGTTGTGGGGCACCGAACTCAATCACTCGCCGCTGAACGTGGTCGCCTGGCACGGCAACAACGTGCCGTACAAATATGACCTGCGCCGCTTCAACACCATCGGCACCGTCAGCTTCGACCACCCGGATCCGTCGATCTTCACCGTGCTGACCTCGCCGACCAGCGTCCACGGTCTGGCCAACCTCGACTTCGTGATCTTCCCGCCGCGCTGGATGGTGGCCGAGAACACCTTCCGTCCGCCGTGGTTCCATCGCAACCTGATGAACGAATTCATGGGCCTGATCCAGGGCGAGTACGACGCCAAAGCGGAAGGTTTCGTGCCTGGCGGCGCGTCCCTGCACAGCTGCATGAGCGCCCATGGTCCGGACGGCGAGACCTGCACCAGAGCCATTAACGCGGAGCTGAAACCAGCGAAGATCGACAACACCATGGCCTTCATGTTCGAGACCAGCCAGGTGTTGCGCCCAAGCCGCTTCGCCCTCGAATGTCCGCAATTGCAATCCACTTACGACGCCTGCTGGGCCACGCTGCCCGCCACGTTCGACCCGACCCGGAGATAATCCATGACTCAGAATTCCATCACCCGCAGTTGGGTCGCTTCGGCCAACGGCCACACCGATTTCCCGCTGCAGAACCTGCCGCTGGGCGTATTCAGCCTCAACGGCTCGGCGCCGCGCGCGGGCGTGGCGATTGGTGAGCACATCTTCGATCTGCAAGTGGCGCTGGAGGCCGGGCTGTTCGACGGCGTCGCGCGCAGTGCCGTCGAAGCCATGCGCAGCGGCCAGTTGAACGCCTTCTTCGAGCTCGGCCGCGACGCCCGCGTTGCCCTGCGCGAGCGCCTGCTGGAACTGTTCAGCGAAGGCAGCACCCACCGCGGCAACATCGAGGCCCAGGGCGCGAAACTGCTGCCGCTGGCCGCCGATTGCCAGCTGCACCTGCCGGCGCGCATCAGCGACTACACCGACTTCTACGTCGGCATCGAACACGCGCAGAACGTCGGCAAACTGTTCCGCCCGGACAACCCGCTGCTGCCGAACTACAAACACGTGCCGATCGGTTACCACGGTCGCGCCTCCACTGTGCGCGCGTCGGGTACCGACGTACGCCGTCCGAAAGGCCAGACCCTGCCGGCCGGTGCGACCGAGCCGACCTTCGGTCCGTGCGCTCGACTGGACTATGAATTGGAACTGGGGATCTGGATCGGTCAGGGCAACGAGATGGGCGAGCCGATCGCCATTGGTGACGCCGCTGAACACATCGCCGGTTTCTGCCTGCTCAACGACTGGTCGGCCCGTGATATCCAGGCCTGGGAATACCAGCCGCTCGGCCCGTTCCTGTCCAAGAGTTTCATCACCAGTGTTTCGCCGTGGGTGGTGACCGCCGAAGCGCTGGCGCCATTCCGTACCGCGCAACCGGCGCGTCCGCAAGGTGATCCGCAGCCGTTGCCGTACCTGCTCGACAAGCGCGATCAGGATGGCGGAGCCTTCGACATCGAGCTGGAGGTGCTGCTGCTCACCGAGAAAATGCGCGAGCAGAACCTGCCGGCCCATCGCCTGACCTTGAGCAACACCCGCTACATGTACTGGACTGTCGCGCAAATGGTCGCGCACCACAGCGTCAACGGCTGCCAGTTGCAAGCCGGTGACCTGTTCGGTTCGGGCACCTTGTCCGGGCCGGAAAACGGTCAGTTCGGCAGCCTGCTGGAAATCACCGAGGGCGGCAAAAAGCCGATCGAACTGGCGTCCGGTGAAGTGCGCAAATTCCTTGAAGACGGCGACGAAATCATCCTGCGCGCCCGCTGCGCCCGCGAGGGTTTTGCCTCAATCGGCTTCGGCGAATGCCGGGGCACTGTGCTGGCGGCACGCTGACGGGAGCGGCTCATGGACCTCTACACCTACTACCGTTCCACCTCGTCGTACCGGGTGCGGATCGCGCTGGCACTCAAGGGCCTCGACTATCAGGCGTTGCCGGTCAACCTGATTGCACCGCCCGGTGGCGAGCATCGGCAACCGGCGTACCTGGCGATCAATCCCCAGGGCCGGGTGCCGGCGCTGCGCACTGACGAAGGCAAGTTGCTGATTCAGTCGCCGGCGATCATCGAGTACCTGGAAGAACGTTATCCACAGGTGCCGTTGCTCCCCGAAGACCTCGTTGCCCGCGCCCGGGTGCGTGGTGTGGCGGCGGTGATCGGCTGCGACGTGCATCCGCTGCACAACGTCAGTGTGCTCAATCGCCTGCGCGGTTTGGGCCACGACGAGGCGCAGGTGAACGAGTGGATCGGCCACTGGATCAGTCAGGGGCTGGCGACGGTGGAGCAGTTGATCGGTGACAGCGGCTTCTGTTTCGGTGAGTGGCCGTGCGTGGCGGACGTGTACCTGATTCCACAGCTGTACGCGGCCGAACGGTTCAACGTTTCGCTGGAGTCGTATCCACGGATTCGTCGGGTGGCCGCGTTGGCCGCTGAACATCCGGCGTTCATTGCGGCGCATCCGGCGAATCAGCCGGACACCCCGTAACCCCTGTGGGAGCGAGCCTGCTCGCGATAGCGGTATCTCTGTCACATCGATCGTGGATGTGCCGCCGTCATCGCGAGCAGGCTCGCTCCCACAAGGCTTTCGTTGCGGCACCAAAAATCATAAAAACAAAACAGGTACCTTGCGATGCACAACCAGATTGCCAGCTTTCGGGCGGCACTCGACGCCCGTCCTGTGTCCCGCTTTCAGTGGTTGCTCCTGATCCTGCTCGCCTTGCTGCTGGTCACCGACGGCTATGACGCCCAGGTGCTCGGTTACGTGGTGCCGGCGCTGGCGCAGGACTGGGGCCTGGAAAAATCCGCGTTCGGTCCGGTCTTCAGCGCCAACCTGCTGGGGCTGACCCTCGGTTCGCTCGCCGTGACGCCACTGGCCGACCGCTTCGGCGTGCGGCGGATTCTGCTCGCCTGCGTGCTGATCTACGCCAGCCTCACCGTGCTGATGGTGTTCGCCGATTCCCTGAACACCCTGATGATCGCGCGCTTCATCTGCGGCATCGGCATGGGTGGTGCGATGCCCAGCGCCATGGCGTTGATGTCGGAATATTCACCGCCGCGCTTGCGTACGCTGATGGTGACGCTGGCGGCCTGCGGCTTCTCTTTCGGCGGTGCGGCGGGTGGTTTTGTCGCGGCGGGTTTTATCGACCGATTCGGCTGGCAAGCGGTGTTCCTCGCCGGCGGTGTTACACCGCTGCTGTTGTTCCCGTTTCTCTGGTGGATGCTGCCGGAATCCTTGCCGCGACTGCTGCGGGATGCGCCGCCCTATGCGCGCCTGCGCAAGGTCACCGCGCGGATGCTGCCGGGCTGGCAACCCCCTGCAGCATCGGTCGAGCAGAACGAACGCGAGCAGGGCAGCAAGTTGACTGTGGTGGAGTTGTTCCGCAATGGTTACGCACGCCCGACCTTGCTGATCTGGTCGACGTTTTTCGTCAGCCTGATCCTGCTGTATTTCATGATCAGCTGGCTGCCGTCGCTGCTGCTGGAAAGTGGCCTGAAGCTCAATGAAGCGAATCTGGTGACGTCGATGTTCCTGTTCGCCGGCACGCTGGGCGCGATCTGCATGGCGTGGTTCGCCGACCGGCTGAAGAGCAAGGTGCGCCTGCTGTCCGCTGTGCTGGCCGGCGCGGCGGTGTGCACGATCCTGCTGGGCCTGAACCACGACAATCCGCGTTATCTGGTGGCCTGTGTGTTTGCGGCGGGGTTTTGCATCATTGGCGGGCAACTGACGCTCAATGCCTTCGCCAGCAACTTCTATCCGGCACACGTGCGCGCTACTGGCACCGGTTGGGCCTTGGGAGTAGGGCGCTTCGGGTCGATTCTCGGACCATTGTTCGGCAGTCTGTTGCTGGCGATGCACATTCCGGTGCAGCAGATTTTCTTCTTCTGCGCGATCCCGGCGGTGATTGCGGCGTTGTTGATCATTCAGGTGCGTTCGCCTTCAGCGGCGTCAGTCAGTGCACCACCGAATTGGGCGGCAGATGACCCAGCCGTTCCGTCAGGCGAAGCCGCTGAATCGGATCGTCACTGAGCAGTAGCGCGTGCTCCAGATCGAAGCGCTCGGCGTTCGGGCAGTCGAGGCGCTGATACAGACTGGCCCGGGCCAGATAGTCGGCGGCATTGGCATTGCCCAGTTCGAGCACGCGCTCGGCATCGATCAGCGCCGCGATGAAGTCATCGTGGGTGACGTGCAGCTGGCGCAGATTGCGCGACAGGCGCTGCAGCATCTGCAGCGGTGTGGCGGTCAGCAGGTGGTCGGCATTGAGTTGCATCTGGTGGCCGTATTGGCGATGCAGCAGTTCGCGGCAATCGTTCGGATACAGGCGCCGTCCACCGCACGGATCGAGCAAGTGATCGGCGCCGGGAACCTTCAGCAGGAAATGCCCGGGGAAGTTCACACCCACCAGCGGAATCTCCAGGCCTCGGGCCAGCTCAAGAGCAATCAGCGCCAGAGCCAGCGGTTGGCCGCGTCGAGTGTGCAACACCTTGTTGACCATCGCAGCCTGCGGGCGCAGCGGCACAAAATCGTCCTGCGCGAATCCCAGTTCTACCATGCGTCGAAGCAACGGTTGCGCCAGCTCGCTGACCGGCAACAGCGGCAAGCCGTAGCTGACCCGTTGTTGCAGCTCGATGAAGTCCTGCAACAGTGCTTGGGGCTCGACATGTTTATCGTGTTCGGCGGCCATCCACAACGCTGCCTCCAGCAGCGCAGGCGGTGAACGGTGCAGACAGTCGAAAAAACGTTGGCGCGGACTCATCAAAATCTCCGGAGAATGCCTCGTTTTAGCCCCGTCTCTGTCATTCGTCCAGTATCGCGCCGCTCTGCCATCGGGTTATGCCGCAACGCATTGGTCGCTGTCGGGCCTTATTCCCGTGCGCTTCAGCAATTTTTGGGCGCAAGCCTATACTGGCGACTACCAGAAGTGATTCGGGAGCCTGCCGATGTTCGCTCTCATGCAAAGCACTCGCCTGGAATCGCTGCACCTTAGCGTTGATCCGGTGTCCGGATTGAAGGCGGTCATTGCCATCCATAACAGTCGCCTGGGGCCAGCCCTGGGCGGGTGTCGTTATCTTGCCTACCCGAACGACGAATCCGCGGTCGAGGACGCCGTACGCCTGGCCCAGGGCATGAGCTACAAGGCTGCGTTGGCCGGTCTGGCCCAGGGCGGTGGTGTCGCCGTGATCGTGCGGCCGCCCCATGTGGAAAACCGCGCCGCCCTGTTCGAAGCCTTCGGCCGTTGCATCGATCAGCTCGACGGGCGCTACATCACCGCCATCGACAGCGGCACCTCGGTGGCGGACATGGATTGCATCGCCCAGCAGACCCAACATGTCACCAGCACCACATCCGCTGGCGACCCGGCGCCCCATGCGGCAATGGGGGTGTTCACCGGAATACGCGCCACCGCCATGGCGCGGCTGGGCAGCGACAACCTTGAAGGCTTGCGCGTGGCGATTCAGGGGCTGGGCAATGTGGGTTATGCCCTCGCTGAACAGCTGCACGCCGCCGGTGCCGAACTGCTGGTCAGCGACATTGATCACGGCAAAGTGCAACTGGCGATGGAACAGCTCAACGCCCACCCGATCGCCAACGACGCCTTACTCAGTACGCCGTGCGACATCCTCGCACCGTGCGGTCTGGGCGGTGTGCTCAACAGCCACACTGTCACACAGTTGCGCTGTTCGGCGGTGGCGGGATCGGCCAACAATCAGCTGACGCATCTGGACGTCGCCGATCAACTGGAGCGGCGCGGCATTCTGTATGCGCCGGATTACGTGATCAATGCCGGTGGGCTGATCTACGTTTCCCTCAAGCACCGGGGCGAAGAGCTGACCACGATCACCGCCCACCTGTCGAAGATCAGTTCGCGGCTGACCGAAGTGTTTGCCCACGCCCAGGCGGAAAAGCGCTCGCCAGCGAGGGTAGCGGATGAACTGGCGGAGAAGGTGTTGTACCGCTGAGGTTTGTCCGGACATGAAAAAGCCCCTGAGTCTTTCAACTCAGGGGCCATTCAATTCAGAGGCTTCAATTCAGATGCCGATTACTTCGCAGCCTTCGCCGTCTTGGCGGGTTTGGCTGGCGCTTCTACCGGTTCAGCCACGTCTGCCGGCTCGGTTGCCACAACCGGTGCAGCCGGTGCGTTGATCAGTTCCGACAGGGCATCGGGCTGGCTCTTGAACGCCCGGGCAAATACATCGCGGTTCTTCGCCATGAAGATCCCGACTTCTTCCACTTGCTGCTCGCTCAACGAAGGAACGGCTTTTTCCAGCACTTCGGCCAACAGTTCGGCCAGTTCGAGCATTTTGTCATGACGGTCAGCTTCGGCTTTATCCATGAACAAGCGCTCCAGATCTCGGCTGCTGCGGTATACCACTTCGACGGCCATTCACCACCTCACATGCCTTCACATTAAGTTGTCTTTGCGACTACTGTATCTATATACAGCGAAAAGGATAAGCGAATCCCTGCGCTTTGGGTAGTGGCTTTTTAATGTAGACCGGATTCGGAGTTTGTCAGCCCGGTGCCTGCGTGCAGGTGCGACCAAACGCCACGGCGCGGGTTTCGCGGGGGCTCGCCATGATGGCGTGGCCTCTTTTCTGCATGCATCTGCGTACGTGCGCAATAACTGTCACGTCCAGCACGCAACATCCGCTCGAACCGGGCTAAGGAATCTTCATCGTGAAAATCAACTGGGCCGAGAAACTGCGGCAAAACGTGCATCAACTGGCCGAGTCCCTGGGCAATCTGTTCGTCGAGACCTTCCATTACCTGGCGCTGTTCGCCATCGGTGCGGTGACCGCGTGGGCGGCGGTGATGGAATTTCTCGGGATGCTCGAGGAAGGGCACATCAAGATCGATGACATTCTGTTGCTGTTCATCTATCTGGAACTGGGGGCGATGGTCGGGATTTACTTCAAGACCAACCACATGCCGGTGCGCTTCCTGATCTACGTGGCGATCACCGCACTGACGCGCCTGCTGATCTCCAACGTCTCGCACCACAACCCGCCGGACATGGGCATCATCTACCTGTGCGGCGGGATTCTGTTGCTGGCGTTCTCGATTCTGGTGGTGCGTTACGCCTCGTCGCAATTCCCTTCGGTGAAAATCGAGAAGCCGCAACGCAAGCTCGGGGCGGGTTCCGGTGAACACCCCGAGATCGAGAAGGGCGAGCTTTAAAGGCCGATCGATGACGGGTGCCGGGCCTTGATCTGGCGCGGTGGCGGGGTGATTCCGTCGCCGCGGGTCATGGCTTCAAGGATCGCCATGGCGCTGTGGCCCTGTTCGATGGCGATGCCGAACTGAATGCTTTGCACCAGGCGCTTGAGGCGCTTGGGGTCGTTGCGTTGTTCGGCGCTGATCATCCGTTTGGCGACGATCCGGCCGCCATTGGAGAGGGTCAGCATGATGCTGCCGTCGAGGCCCTGAATGCTCAGGTTGATCTGATAGTCCGGCGCGAAGGCATCGGTAATGATCTGAAAAGGATTGTCCATGATGCGTCACCGCCTGATTGAACGTGCAGTTGTTGACCGGCCTTGATCGGGTTGGTTCGCCAAAACTGACCATCGGCCCTTCCGTGGTCCTGTCTCCTTCAGCGATGTAGCAAGGGACATGCCGGGAATATTGTCGAACAATGAAACCAGCCAAAAAGAAGGCGAGCCCATGGCTCGCCTTCTTGGTTTGCGGCCCGTTTCAGGGCAGAACCGAGTAGATGATCGCTGACAGTGCAATCAGGCCGATCAGCACCACGAACACGTTGGACGCCTGGCCCGAATACTGGCGCAAGGCCGGCACGCGGCGGATCGCGTACATCGGCATCAGGAACAGCAGACAGGCAATCACCGGCCCGCCGAGGGTTTCGATCATGCCGAGAATGCTCGGATTGAAGGTCGCCACGGCCCAGCAGCTGAGGATCATGAACAGTGCGGTCGCACGGTTCAGCCAGCTCGCCGACATCACCCGGCCACGGCTGCGCAGGCTTTTGACGATCATGCCCTGGAAGCCTTCGCTGGCGCCGATGTAGTGGCCGAGGAAGGATTTGGTGATTGCCACCAGCGCAATCAATGGCGCGGCGTAAGCGATGACCGGGGTCTGGAAGTGGTTGGCCAGGTACGACAGGATAGAAATGTTCTGTGCCTTGGCTGCTGCCAGATCCGCCGGCGACAGCGCCAGCACGCAACTGAAGCAGAAGAACATCACGGTTACCACCATCATGCCGTGAGCCATGGCGAGGATGCCGCTGCTCTTGCGTTCGGCCTGATCGCCGTAGCGTTGTTTTTGCTCGACGGCGAAGGCGGAGATGATCGGCGAATGGTTGAAGGAGAACACCATCACCGGGATGGCCAGCCACAGGGTCTTGAGGAACACCGACATCGGCATGGCTTCCTGGGCGCTGGCGAAGAATGCGCCGTTCCAGTTCGGAATCAGGCTGATGCCGAGCAACAGCAACGCGGCGACGAACGGGTACACCAGCACGCTCATGGCTTTGACGATCACGCTCTGACCGCAACGGACGATGGTCATCAGCCCGAGGATCAGCACCAGAGACAGCACCGCGCGCGGCGGCGGGACGATGTGCAGCTGATGTTCGAGGAAGCTGCTCAGGGTGTTGGTCAGCGCCACGCTGTACACCAGCAGGATCGGGAAGATCGCGAAGAAATACAGCAACGTGATCAGTTTGCCGGCACCGATGCCGAAGTGTTCTTCCACCACTTCGGTGATGTCACCGGAACGGCCCGACAGCACGAAGCGGGTCAGGCCCCGGTGCGCGAAGAAGGTCATCGGGAACGCCAGCAACGCCAGGATCAGCAACGGCCAGAAGCCGCCGACACCGGCGTTGATCGGCAGGAACAAGGTGCCGGCACCGATGGCCGTGCCGTACAGGCCGAGCATCCAGGTGGTGTCGAATTTGCTCCAGCCCTTGTGGGCGGTTTCGTTATTGCGTGTGCGGTCTACAGCAGGATTTTCGGCAGCAGGTGTGCGTACATCGGTCATCGTTTTTGCCTCGTTTTTATTATTGCTCGGGCTCACGTGTTACGGGCGGTCGGGGAGCGCTCCTCAGCACTCCACCCAGCTCACGGCCAGGCCGCCCCGTGAAGTCTCTTTGTATTTGTCATGCATGTCGGCGCCGGTATCGCGCATGGTGCGGATCACCCGGTCGAGGGAGATGAAATGTTTGCCGTCGCCGCGCAAGGCCATTTGCGTGGCGTTGATCGCCTTCACCGCCGCGATGGCGTTGCGCTCGATGCAAGGCACTTGCACGAGGCCGCCGACGGGATCGCAGGTCAGGCCGAGGTTGTGTTCCAGACCGATTTCGGCGGCGTTTTCCAGCTGCTCCGGTGTGGCGCCAAGCACATCGGCCAGACCCGCAGCGGCCATCGCACAAGCGGAACCGACTTCGCCCTGACAGCCGACTTCGGCGCCGGAGATCGAAGCGTTTTTCTTGCACAGAATGCCGACGGCGGCAGCGCCCAGAAAGAACGCAACCACGTCATCGTCCGACGCATCCGGATTGAATTTCATGTAGTAGTGCAGGACGGCCGGAATGATCCCGGCGGCGCCGTTGGTCGGTGCAGTGACCATGCGCCCGCCGGCGGCGTTTTCTTCGTTGACGGCGAGGGCGAACAGGTTGACCCACTCCATCGCCGACAGGGTCGAACTGATGACGTTCGGCTTGCCGATTTCCAACAGGCTGCGGTGCAATTTTGCTGCACGACGCGGAACATTCAGACCGCCGGGCAGGACGCCTTCGTGACGCAGGCCTTGCTCGACGCATTCGCGCATTACCGACCAGATGTGCAGCAGGCCCTGACGGATCTCGGCGTCGCTACGCCAGGCCCGTTCGTTGGCCATCATCAGTTCGGAAACCCGCAGGTTGTGCTGCTTGCACAGCGCCAGCAGTTCGACGGCGCTGGAGAATTCGTAGGGCAACTCGACGTCGCTGGCCGGCGCTACACCGGATTCGGCTTCGGCCGCTTCGATGATGAAACCGCCGCCGACGGAGTAGTACGTCTGCTCGAACAGTTGGCCGGATGCGCCAAAGGCTGTCAGCGACATGGCGTTCGGGTGGTAGGGCAGGCTCTCGTCCAGCAGCAGGAGATCGTGCTGCCAGTTGAAGGCAATCGAGCGTTTACCGGCCAGAGACAGTTGGCCGGTCTCGCGCAGTTGCTGGATGCGAGGCTCGATGGTCGACGGATCGATGCTGTCCGGCCATTCGCCCATCAAACCCATGACCGTCGCGCGGTCAGTGGCATGGCCGACGCCGGTGGCCGAAAGCGAGCCGTACAAACGGATTTCCACCCGCTGCACATCGTTCAGCAAATGCTGGTCGATCAGCGCCTGGGCGAAGGTCGCGGCGGCGCGCATCGGGCCGACGGTGTGGGAACTGGACGGGCCGATGCCGACTTTGAATAGATCGAAAACACTGATAGCCATGCTAAACCCTTACAAGCGATGGAGTAGGAATCGCTGCCATTTTTTGTAGGACAAGCGCAATGTCGGCGATACTGCCTACCTCGCTTCAACGTGACTAACGAAACTTCCTAAGTAAGCCTTTAGCAGGACTAAACCATGAGCCGTCAATTGCATGCCCAGACTTACGTCTGGCTGCAGGTGTTTTCCTGTGCCGCACGGCACTTGTCATTCACTCGCTGTGCCGAGGAACTGCACATCACGCCGGGGGCGGTGAGTCAGCAAATCCGACAGCTGGAAGAGCGGCTGGGGTTTCGCTTGTTTCACCGCCGCGCCAGGGGCGTGGAGTTGAGCGCGGAAGGGCAGCGACTGGCGATCACGGTGAATGAGGCCTACGGCAGCATCGATGCAGAATTGCGGCGCCTGGATGCGGGAATGATCAGCGGGATTCTGCGGGTGCGTTCGATTCCGTCGTTCCTCAGCAAATGGCTGACCCCGCGTTTGCCGCGCCTGCAACAGCGTTACCCGGACATCCAGTTGCGACTGGTGGCCGAGGACAGCAGCGTGCCGTTGCATGAAGGGGACTTCGACCTGGCCATCGACTTGAATGACGGCAGTTATCCGGGCCTGTTATCCACAGCCTTGCTCGACGAGCAGATTTTTCCGGTGTGCGCGCCGGGCCTGCTGCGTGGGCGGCCGCCGCTGCACGGGCCGGCGGATCTGGTGCATTTCCCGCTGCTGCACGACATCACCGCCTGGCGCGGCAGCTATGAATACGCGGAGTGGGAGTTTTATCTGAATGCCATCGGTTTCGAGGGCGCCGATGTGCGGCGCGGGCACACGTTCAATCGCAACCACTTGACCATCGAAGCGGCGATTGCCGGTATGGGCGTGGCGATTGCCCGGCGCACGTTGCTCAACGACGAGCTGGAGCGGGGGACGTTGATCGTGCCATTCGGGATTTCAGTGCCCAATCACAAGCGCTATGTCTTGCTTTATGCGCCGGGGGCGTTGAGCCATCCGGGTGTGCGGGCGGTGCATGATTGGCTGGTGGAGGAGGCGGGAATTTTTCGCAGCCTTCACCCGCTGCGTGATGGCCAATTGTGAGCAGATTTTACGGGGTGCCGGGGCGACCCAACTCCCGACCTTACCAGCGCTTTACTCGGTTGTCCGGCTTTTTTTGCGTATGAATATTTATCTTTTTTCAGGGGTTGAAATGTTCGTCAAGCGGGCCGATTGTTGTAATCAAGAGGTCACGAAATCCTGTTCCAGGCCTCTTGCGAGCTAGCTGAAATAAGGGATGAACTATGCAAATCCAAGTCAACAGCGACAACCATATTCAAAGCAGCAAACGACTGGAGGAGTGGGTACGCACCACAATTGAGAGCACGCTCGACCGTTATGAGGAAGACCTGACCCGTGTCGAAGTCCATCTGAGCGACGAGAACGGTGACAAGCCGGGTCCCCATGACCTGCGCTGCCAACTGGAAGCGCGGCCGAAAGGCCATCAACCGATTTCCGTCACCCACAAAGCCGATTCGCTGGAACAGGCGATCGATGGTGCAGCCGAAAAACTGGAGCACGCGCTGGAGCACCTGTTTGGCAAACTGCGCGGCAAACCGCGAGCCGCTGTGGTGCCATTCACAAGCAAGGCCAATGACAAGCTATTGGCGGAAGAGTTTGACGAGAACGAACAGGCAGCGATCAACAGTTGATGCGCTGATTTTCCAAGCCACCCAATGAGAAAGGGCCTGCAATTGCAGGCCCTTTCTGTTTTCAGCAGGATCAGAAAGCCACGGAGGTCTGCACGTACACCGTGCGCGGCTCACCGACATACTTGCCCTTGTTGTTGTCATCGAACGAGCGGGTGAAGTATTGCGTGTTGAAGATGTTTTTCACCCCCACCGCCACGTTCAGGTCCGACAGCTGCGGGCCGAAGTCATAACCGGCACGGCTGCTGAACAGCATGTAGCCGGGGATCTTGCCGGTGCTGCCGTCGGCGCTTTCTTTCGAGGTGTTGGCGTTGTCGGCGAACTGGTCGCTCTGGAAGCTGCTGTCCAGGTTCAGTTTCCACGGCCCTTCGGTGTAACCGACGCCGATCGTGCCTTTGTGTTTCGACGAGAACGGCACACGATTGCCCTTGTTCGGCCCATCTTCACGGATGGTTGCGTCGACATAGGCGTAAGTGGCGTAGACATCGAAGCCGGCCAGCGCCGGGCTCAAGTCGTCGAGAGCGTAGTTGACGCTGGTTTCGATGCCCTGATGCCGGGTTTCGCCACGGGCGATCACCGAATCGTTGGTCTGGTTGCTTTCGTACTGGTTGTCGAAGTTGATCAGGAACGCGCCGATCTCCGCTCGCAGTGCACCGTTGTCGTAGCGGGTGCCGACTTCCCACGTGCGGGCCTTCTCCGGTTTCACTTCGCCGCTGCTGACGCGGTTGGGCATCTGGCTGTATTGCACGCTGCCGAAGGAGCCCTCGGTGTTGGCGTACAGGTTCCAGCTGTCGGTCAGGTGATACAGCACGTTCAACGCCGGCAGCGCGGTGTTGTAGTCGCCCTTGTATTTGACGTTGGTCAGGTTGTTGGTCTGCTGCGACTCGATCATTTCGTAGCGCACGCCCGGGGTGATCGTCCACTTGCCGATGTCGATGCGGTCATCGACGAAGAACGCATTGGCCTCGGTGCCGCCGCGAGTGTCACGGTCGTTGCGGCTGTTGGTGGTCGGGTATTCGTTGCTGGCGATCGGGGTGCGATAGCGCAACTCGTGACCGGCCTCGTTGATATAGCGATAGCCGACGCCGACTTCATGGGCGGTCGGGCCAAGGTCGAAGCCTTGGGCGAATCGGGTTTCCAGACCGCGAACCCAGTATTCACGTGGCGACAGCGACAGGAACGTGCCCTGATCCAGATAACCGCTGCGCAGGGTCTTGGTAAAGAAGGTGTTGGCGGTGAATTCGCGGCGATCTTCCTGGTAGCGATAGCCGACATTGAACATCGTGCGACGGCCCCAGAACTGGTCTTTTGGCCGGGTAGACTGGTACGGGTCGGCATCGTAGTCGGCGACATTCAGGCCGCCGGGCATGTCGGCCTTGCCTTCGTAATACTGGGCCATGGCGTTGAAGCTGTTGGCTTCGTCGAGCTGGTATTTGCCCTTGAGGATCAGGTCGTCGATTTCCGTGTCGCTGTGTTCACGCCAGTCGCCACCGCGCGTGCCGGAGTACAGCAACGCGCCGCCCAGACCATTGGCATTGGTGCCGCCGGCCAGCAGGTTGGCGCTGGTCTTGAAGCCGTCATGGCTGGACGATGGACTGGTTTCAGTCTGGAAGCCGCCCTTGACGGTCGGCTCGTCAGGGATCGCCCGGGTTACGAAGTTGACCACGCCGCCGACGTTCTGCGGGCCGTAACGCACGGCACCGCCGCCACGCACCACGTCCACCGCATCCATGTTGCCCATGCTGATCGGTGCGAAGGACAACTGCGGCTGGCCGTAAGGCGCGAACGGCACCGGAATGCCGTCCATCAATACCGTCGAGCGTGCAGCCAGGCGCGGGTTGAGGCCGCGAATGCCGAAGTTCAGCGCCATGTCGTGGCTGCCGGTGCCGTTGTTTTCCGGGGCATTGACCCCGGGAATGCGGTTGAGCACATCGCGGGCCTGGGTCGCGCCCTGGCGTTCGAATTCTTCGCGACGGATCACGTCACGGGCGCCGGGGTGCTCGAAAACGTTGACCTGTTCGGCTTCACCGAGCCAGTCGCCAACCACTGTCGAAGTGTCCAGCTCGAGCGCCGTATCGCTCGACGGTTGCAGGCTGAAAGCGTTGCCGCCTTCGGCCCGGGCCCGCAGGCCGGTGCCTTCGAGCAGCGCGTTCAGGCCTTGTTCCGCGGTATAGCTGCCTTCCAGGCCGCGGCTCTGCACGCCGCGGGTGACTTGCGAGCCGAACGAGATCAGCACACCGGCCTCACGACCGAACTGGTTAAGGGCGTTTTCCAGCGATGACGGGGCGATGTGATAAGCCTTGGTTTCAGCGGCCTGCGCGAGGGGCAGGGCGCTGAAGCTCAGGCTGGCGCCGAGGACGAGGTTGCGCAGGGTTCGGGCCAACGGCGTGAGGCGGGTGGGGTGCATGGAGGACGGTCCTGAGAAGGTTGAATCAAGGGGGCTTTCCTTCTCTGTCACACCAGATCTGAAAAACGGCTCATTTATTTTTACAGGGGACGCGGAGCCCCCGGGGTTGAGCTCCCACGCAGAGCGTGGGAGCGATCAGGCTCTGGCTTCGACCGTCACCCAATAGCGAGTAAAACGCTTCACGTTCACTGGCAGGCTGATTGCCAGCAGGTCGAGAATCCGCTCGCTGTCGTCCAGTGGATAAGTCCCTGATATCAGCAGGTCAGCCACTTTCACATCGCAATTGAGCTGCCCGCGACGGTAGCGACCCAGTTCGTCGAGGAAGTCGCCAAGGCGCATGTGCGCGGCCACCAGCATGCCGTCGGCCCAGGCGCCGCTGTTGGCGTCCAGCGGTTTTGCCGCACTGACGTCGGTGGAGCTGAAACTCAGTTGTCGGGCGACCGGCAGCAGCATCGGCGCGCGACCTTGCGCATTCAATTCGACCCGACCTTCAAACAGCGCAACCTGCGTGCGGTCGGCAAACTGCCGCACGTTTATTCGCGCGCCCTGGGTTTTCAGAAGGCCCTGGGCGGTTTGTACTTCGAAGGATTGTGTGGCGGTCAGCAGCATTTCGCCTTCGAGCAAGCGAATCAGACCATCGCCCCGGACATCCGCCGCACTCGCGGTGTTGAGCTGCAATTGACCGTCCGCGCCGAGCGATATCTTGCGTCGCTGACCGACCGGGCTGCGGTAATCGGCCAGCAGCGACGGCAACGGATTGTGCTTGCGCATTCCCCAGGTGACCGCCGAGCCGGCGCCGAGAATCAGCAACAACTTCAGCGCCTGACGCCGGCTGGCGGATTTCGGCGCATTCAACGCGGCGTGGGCCAGTGGCGACGACAATCCGCGCAGCCGCGAATTGACCCGCTGAATGTGTTCCCACGCACGGCGGTGTTCGCTGTGGGCGTTGATCCATTGTTGCCAGGCTTGTTGCTGGCGCGGATTCAATGGGCCCTGCTGCATTTCCAGCAACCAGTGCACCGCCTGCTCGGCGACCTGCGCGGAAAAATCCATCGGCGGGTTCACCGGGCGAAATAGCAGCGCATCGCCGCTTTATTCAGATGACGTTTGACCGTGGCCACGGAGATACCCAGTTCAGCGGCGATCTGTGGATAGGTCAGGCCATCCACTTGTGCCAGCAGAAATGCGCGTTTGACGACGCGCGAAAGACCGTCGAGCAACTGATCCAGCTCCATCAGGGATTGCAGGATGATCGCTTTCTCCTCTTCCGAAGGTGCGACCATTTCCGGCATCTGCGCGAGGGTGTCGAGGTAGGCGCGCTCCAGGTCCTGACGGCGGTAATGGTTGAACAGCACGCGCTTGGCCAGAGTGGTGAGGAACGCACGGGGTTCGATGATCACCGGCGGCTCGCGGGCGGTCAGGACGCGGATGAAGGTGTCCTGGGCCAGATCGGCGGCGCTGTCCGGGCAGCCGAGTTTGCGCCGCAGCCAGCCGGTGAGCCAGCTGTGATGGGCCTGGTAGAGCGATTCGACAGGATGGGCGGACGACAACGGCATCACTCCGGGCGCATGCAGGATGCGTTAGAGAACAAGAATGGTTCGCATTGTAGGGCTGCGCGTAAGTGCCGGCAATCAGACTCTTTTGCGTATGAGAATATTTATCATTAATATTGTTTGCCTGTCGTCTGGCTGTTGGCCGGGCGTTAACCGTTTCAGGGTCGAAACATGAAAGCCAAACTCGCCGCACTTCCCATGTCCTATCGTCTGGCTGTCACGTCGCGGGTGCTCGCGGCGGTGTTTGGCGGCTATCTGGTCGCGGCGCTGGCCAGTGTCACGCTGACCCTGTGGTTACCGCTGAACCGCGCCGAAGCAGTCGTTACCGGGATGACCGTTTCGTTTCTGGTTTACCTGGTGGCCGTGCTCTGGTGTTTCGCCTGCCGCAGCGCGTGGGCCGCGTGGGTCGGGCTGCTGGTGCCGAGTGTGATTCTGGCGACGATCTCCGGCGCTGCTCGGGGGCTGGGTTACGCATGAAAGAGGATTCAAGGCAGGCAATGACCGGCCCACTACCGCTCACTGTCGCAGGGTTCTTGAACTGAGATGCTGATCAGCCATCCGCCCGAGTCCCGCGACGACGAGCCCCACGGCGCCCGCGCGCACTTTCTGCAGGTGTTTCTGTCCCAACGTTCGCAAATGGAAGCGCTGGTGAACCGGCGCGTCGGTTGCAGGGCGACGGCAGCGGATCTGGTGCAGGATCTGTTCCTGCGTTTCTGGCGCCGGCCGCTCGTTCAGGTGGAAGAGCTCAGCACTTATCTTCTGCGCTGCGCCGGCAACATTGCGATCGACCACTTGCGCAGTGAAGGCACGCGGGTTCGGGTCAATGAAGGCTGGCAACCGGACGAACCCGACAGTAGCGCCAGCGAGCCACAGGCCGCGCTCGAAGCGGGTAATGATCTGCGCCACGTCGAAGCAGCGTTGCGCGCCTTGCCCGAGCGCACGCGGCAGATCTTTTTGCTCAATCGCATCCACGGGCGCAAGTACGCCGAGATCGCCAAGGCCATGGGCCTGTCCCAAAGCGCCGTGGAAAAACATATGATGCGCGCCCTCGAGGCCTGCAAGGCCAGCCTGCGCGAACCCGCGCCACGCCTGCCAGGGAAAGCACCGTGAACCACACTGACCGCGTCACCCCGACGCCCGCTCAGGAGCAGGCGGCTTTTGCCTGGCTGAGCCTGTTGCATGACCGCCCCAGCACCGGTGATCAACTGACCTTCAGTCAATGGCTGCATGCCGATCCCGCGCATGCCGAGGCATACGCCCAGGCGCAGGTCATCTGGGAGTTGAGCGAAGGGCCGGCGCGTACTCTGGCCGATGAAGACGCTCTGGCGTTGCAGGGATTGCTCAATGCGATGAACCGACCGCGCCGTACGCCCCTTCGACGCTGGGCCGGTGGACTGGCCATGGCGGCCTGTCTGTTGCTGATGATCAGCCTCGGCACCGGTTGGCAGCCGCAGCGTTGGGTCGATGATCTGGGCGCCGATTATGTTTCGGCTCCCGGCGAAATCCGCACCGTGATCCTGGCCGATCAATCGCAGGTGACGCTGGACGCCGACAGCGCTATCGCCGTGGATTTCAGTCACGGCGAGCGGCATGTGCAATTGCGCCGCGGCGCCGGATTTTTCAGCGTGACTCACACCGGCGAGTCGTTCGTGGTCGAGGCCGAGAGGGGCCAGGCGCGGGTGCTCGGTACTCAGTTCGAAGTACGCCTGCAACCTCGTGGGGCTCAGGTCACCGTGTTGTCCGGACGCGTCGGTGTGACGGCGGCAAGAGACGCCGAACAACAGATTCTCACTGCTGGCCAACAGGTTGCGTATGGCGAAGGTTCGGCGCAAAAACTGCACGCCGTGGATAGCGAAGCGCAACTGGCCTGGCGTCAGGGCTGGCTGACTTACTACAAGTCGACACTGGCCGATGTGGTGCAGGATCTGCGGCGCTATTTTCCCGGACGGATCGTGTTGCTCAACGACGAACTGGGCGCACGCAAAGTCAGCGGCAGCTTTCCGAGCAAGGACCCGCAAGCGGTGCTGAACTCGCTGCAAGGGGTGTTGGGATTCGAGCAGCATCAATTGCCGGGAAATCTGATAATTCTTCGCTGATCTCACTGGCCCTTTCGTGAGCAAGCTCGCACAGGGAAGTGCATTTCAGGGTGAGAGCGAGCTTGCTCGCGAAGGCGTCGGCACTGACAAAATCTCATTCTGAAAATATTTTCAATTTTGTGGTGAGGTAAATCCCGATGCCATCCGTGTAGTGACTGAAACTGCGAGTCATTCGCATCCGTTGCGGTTCTACACAGGTCATGAGCAATGAAGTCCAGGGCAAAATCGGGTTCGGTCAAACAGTGGTTCGGCGCCTCGGCGCTGAGTTTTGCGGCGTTGGCATTACTGCCGATGAGCGTGGCGCAAGCCGCTGAAAGCAACAGCAGCCAGCCTCAGAAACAATTCAGTTTTTCCCTGACCGCCAAACCGCTGCCGCAGGCCTTGAGCGATTTCAGTCGCGTGACCGGTCAGAGCGTGGTCTACACCGTCGAAGCGCCTTACGGCCTCGACGCGCCGGCAATCAATGGCCAGATGAGTGCCGAACAGGCGCTGCAACGTCTGCTCAGCGGTTCCGGCCTGACCTTCCGTCGCACCGACAGTCATACGTTGATGCTCGAACCGCAGCCCATCGAGGGCGCACTGAACCTCGGTGCGACCACTATCACCTCGATGGAAAATCAGCCGCTGAGTTACCAGCCACCGGAAACCAGTTCGGTGATGCGCTCCTCCGCTTCGCTTCAGGAAATCCCGCAGACCGTCAACGTGATCCCGACCCAGGTCATTCGCGACCAGGCGCCGCGCAATCTCGATGACGCCCTGGCCAACGTCAGCGGCATCACCCAGGGCAACACCTTGGGCAGCACCCAGGATTCGGTGATGACCCGTGGCTTCGGCGATAACCGCAACGGCTCGATCATGCGCGACGGCATGCCGGTAGTGCAGGGCCGTGGCATGAACGCCACCGTGGATCGCGTCGAAGTGCTCAAGGGCCCGGCCTCGCTGCTGTACGGGATTCAGGACCCGGGCGGCGTGGTCAACATGGTCAGCAAGAAACCCGAACTTGAGCAGTACAACGCCCTGACCCTGCGGGGCTCGACTTACGGCGACGGCAAGAACGGCAGCGGCGGTTCGTTCGACAGCACCGGTGCGCTGGGTGATTCCGGCCTGGCCTATCGCATGGTGCTGGATCACGAGGACGAGGATTACTGGCGCAACTTCGGTACGCACCGTGAATCGCTGATCGCGCCGTCGCTGGCCTGGTACGGCGAGCGCACCAAGCTGTTGTTCGCGTATGAGCATCGGGAATTCCTGACGCCGTTCGACCGTGGCACGCTGATCGATCCACGCACCAACCATCCGTTGGACATTTCGCGCAACGAACGTCTCGACGAGAAATTCAACGACATGGAAGGGCGTTCGGACCTCTACCACTTCGAGGCCGACCACGAACTCAACGATGACTGGAAAGCCCATTTCGGCTACAGCTGGAACCGCGAAACCTATGACGCCAGCCAGGTCCGCGTAACCGCCATCGACACCAAAAAAGGCACCCTGACCCGCAGCATGGACGGCACCCAGGGCGCGATCAGTACCGACCGTTTCACCACTGCCAGCCTCGAAGGCAAGGTCAAGGTGCTGGGCATGCAGCATGACCTGGTGTTCGGCGTCGACGACGAGTACCGCAAGATCTACCGTGCCGACCTGATCCGCCAGAAAAGCCTGAGCACCTTCAGTTACGTCAATCCGGTCTATGGCCGCGAAGTCGAAGGTACCACCGTCAGCCCGGCGGACAGCGCGCAGACCGATCTGCTGCGCAGTGATTCGGTGTTCCTGCAGGACTCGATCCACCTCAACGACCAGTGGATTCTGGTGGCCGGCGGGCGGTTCCAGGAGTACGACCAGTACGCCGGCAAAGGCGTGCCGTTCAAGGCCAACACCGACAGCAACGGGCAGAAGTGGGTGCCGCGTGCCGGTCTGGTGTATCGCTATACCGACGCGTTGTCGTTCTACGGCAGCTACACCGAGTCGTTCAAACCGAACTCGACCATCGCTCCGCTCAGCGGCAGCAGCACCGTGCTCGACGGCAGCATCGCTCCGGAAGAAGCCAAGTCCTGGGAGCTGGGCGCACGCCTCGACATTCCGGGCCGCGTCACCGGCAACATCGCGCTGTTCGACATCAAGAAACGCAACGTGCTGGTGGCCAATGCCGAAGGTCCGACCACGATCTACAGCGCCGCCGGTGAAGTACGTTCCCGCGGTCTGGAAGTGGACCTGACCGGCCAGCTCAGCGACCGCTGGAGCATGATCGGCAGCTACGCCTACACCGACGCCGAGGTCACCGAAGACCCGGACTACAAAGGCAACAAGCTGCAAAACGTGGCGAAGAACACCGGCTCGCTGTCGGCGGTCTATGACTTCGGCAGCGTGATCGGCGGTGATCAACTGCGTGTCGGCGCCGGCGCGCGGTATGTCGGCGAGCGAGCGGGTAACGCGGTGAATGATTTCGAACTGCCGAGCTACACCGTGGCCGACGCGTTCGCCACCTACGACACCAAAGTGGAAGGGCAGAAGGTCAAGTTTCAGCTTAACGTGAAGAACTTGTTCGACCGCACCTATTACACCTCGGCGGCCAGCCGGTTCTTCGTGTCGATGGGCGATTCGCGGCAGATTTCGTTGTCCAGCACGCTGGAGTTCTGATCAGCGCAAAAACGCCTGGCGATACTCGCCGGGCGTTCCACCCAGCACCTGGCGAAAGCGGTTGGTGAAGTGGCTGGCACTGGCAAATCCGCATGCCAAGGCAATCTCCCCCAACGGCAACGCCGTGCCCCGCAACAACTCCCGCGCCCGGTTCAAGCGCCGTGCCAGCACATACTGATGCGGCGGCAGGCCGAAGCTCACCCGGAACATCCGCGCAAAGTGGTATTCCGACAGCGCACACAACCCCGCCAATTGGCCAAGGCTGATCGGCTCTGCCAACTGGCTGTCGATGAACTCCACCAGTTGCCGACGTTGATGCGGCGCCAGTCCACCCTTGAGGCGCAAACCCTGACGTACGCCGACCTGACTCAGCAGGGTGTGGCTGATCAGTTCGTGGGCCAGGCTGCTGGTCAGCAGACGCTCGCCGGGTTCGTCCCAGTTCAGGGTCAGCAACTGGCGAAACCGGTGGGCCTGTTGCGGATCTTCGAGGAAAGTCTGTTCGCGCAGCTGCATTTCCCGAGGCTCGCGATCCAGCAGCGTGACGCAACCCAAGGCAAATTGTTCGGCGCTGAAGTACAGGTGAGCCAGGCGAATATCACCGTTGATGACCCAACCTGATTCGTGATCGGCGGGCAGGATGCACAGCTTGTCCGGACCGCCCTTGTTGCCGGGCTCGCCACGACGGAAGGTGCCGGTGCCGCCGGCGATGTAGCAGGAAAGGGTGTGATGACTCGGCGCTTCGTATTCCTGGGCGTCGTGGTGATTGGTCCACAAGGCCGCGGACAAGCCGTCACCCAACTCGGCGCTGTGCACAAGGCGTGCATTGGGCGAGCTGTTGAGGGCTTGAAAGACTTGCAGGGTATCGATGGCGGCCATGATCGGTTCTCTTCAACGCCTTGCATCCTACTCCGCAGAATTCGCGCTGCCAGCCAGTGCCTCTTAAAAACCGCAAGTTTTCGCAAGTCATGAAAAAAGTATCAACGGTTGGTTTTTAAGTGCGTTTAGTTCTTTAAGACTGTTAGAACTGACAGTTGGTAGATGTGGTGAATAAGTATTAGATGTGTGCTCACGACCCAAGTCTAAAAGGTGAAACGTCATGGCGGAAGAAAAATTGTGGGAGGAAGGATTTGAAGGCGTTACTCCAGGCCGGCATCAGACCCTCAAGCTTGCCCATTTTGATATTGAACTAAAAACGACATGGGGAACTGCAGATGTTCCATTGAACTGTCGTAGTGCTACACCGACGGAAACTGACGCTGGATTCCTAGGCAATGTGCTTGAGTTTTCTGGTGACTCCATGTCCGAAGGTGTGCGCGCACAAATGAAGGTTACCCTGAAATCGGAGGAGCGAATTCTGCGCATCAGATGCAAATTGATTTCCACGTTCAACGCAGTTGTCCAGATTTTCAATCAGGATGGTCGATTTGTGGATGAAATCAACGTGAGTGACGGTCAGTTCGATTACTCAATTCGTGATAGTCAGTGGGACAGCATTGGTTGGTTGTCTATGTTTTACACACTCGATTATTCCGGCCCCACTGTCGATGGTTTTGAAGGTTATACGTGGAAAGTATAGTTTTTCGGATGGCCCAGAACGTTGCAGATCCAGTCGGTCTGCAACGTTGTTGCGCAAATTGTATTGGTACCGGGCTTTCTGGTGATGTTCTCGTTGAGACTCACCGCCTGTTCTCACATCCCCGCAGTCTTGAATACTTCGTGCCGTGCGGGTAGTTAAAAAGAGCAATTTTTTGCAAGCGTGAAAGCTCGTCCTCAGCAGACACTGAAACCCAATCGAGGAGTGTCTGCCATGAACCTGTCGTTGTATTTGTTGACCGTGCTGATCTGGGGCACCACCTGGATTGCCCTGAAGTGGCAACTGGGCGTGGTGGCGATTCCGGTGTCAATCGTCTATCGCTTCGGCCTTGCCGCGCTGGTGCTGTTTGCGCTGTTGCTGCTCAGCCGTCGTCTGCAACCGATGAACCGGCGCGGGCATCTGATCTGCGTGGCGCAGGGCTTGTGCCTGTTCTGCGTCAACTTCATGTGCTTCCTGACTGCCAGCCAATGGATTCCCAGCGGTCTGGTGGCGGTGGTGTTTTCCACCGCGACCTTGTGGAACGCGCTGAATGCACGGGTGTTCTTCGGTCAACGCATCGCGCGCAATGTGCTGATGGGCGGGGCGCTGGGGCTGGGCGGACTGGGCCTGTTGTTCTGGCCGGAACTGGCCGGGCATCACGCCAGTCCGCAAACCTTGCTCGGCCTCGGTCTGGCGCTTTGCGGCACTTTGTGTTTCTCGGCGGGCAACATGCTCTCCAGCCTGCAACAGAAGGCCGGCCTCAAACCGTTGACCACCAATGCCTGGGGCATGGCCTACGGCGCGGCGATGCTGTCGGTGTGGTGCCTGATCAAAGGCATTCCGTTCGAAATGGAATGGACGTCGCGCTACATCGGTGCGCTGCTGTACCTGGTCATCCCCGGTTCGGTGATCGGCTTCACCGCTTACCTGACCCTGGTCGGTCGCATGGGGCCGGAGCGCGCAGCCTATTGCACGGTGCTGTTCCCGGTCGTGGCGCTTAATGTTTCGGCATTTGCCGAGGGCTACCAATGGACGGCGCCGGCGTTGGCGGGGTTGGTGCTGGTGATGTTGGGCAATGTGTTGGTGTTCCGCAAACCCCGCGCACCGATACGGCCGACTCAAGGCAAACTGGCCTGAGGTTATTGGGCGCCGGATATTCAGCGCTCAATTTTTATGGCGATGTAAATCAATAATGGAAATATAAAGTCGACAATGTGTCGGGCCCAGTCCTTGGCATTCCATGTTTGTGAAGTATCCATGTCGAACCATTCAACGCCAATGGTTTGCAGACCGACATAATAAACAAACATGGCGATCATCAAACCAATGATCGAGAGTTTCTTGGCTTCGTGGAAGGCGTCTGCCGATTCGTTGATTTTTCGATAAAGGTGGTAAGTGCCCAGCAGGCAACAAATGGTGTAAATCACTTCAAGGGTAATGATCAACCAGTAAATACGGTGGTGCAGCATGGGCGAGGTAATTGCCCGATGTCGTATGTTTTCGTTGATCTGAGTGGTGTCCATGCTGAGGATGTGCCCGACATATTCATAGTTTGATGGATAGTCGGTGAAGTTGCTGTACATCACTAGAATGCCGAAAAAACTGATGTAAGCCATCAAGATGACTTTGCTGTAGCGGATGAGTTGGTCGGTGCCGAGGTTTCTCAAGGTTAATGTCTCCAGAAAGTTTTAATTTTTGGAGATTCTATAGCGGAAGGAACTGGTCAGTTATTCAGTTCAATTGCAAGTTATGTGCGTCAGATCAGTGATCGGGCAAGTACTGCACAGTACTTGCCCGATTTATTATCCGCGCCAGACTTGCGGATTGACCAGATCCTGCGGCCGTTCGCCAAGCAGGGCGCTGCGCAGATTGGCCAGTGCACGGTTGGCCATGGCTTCGCGGGTTTCATTGGTCGCCGAGCCGATGTGCGGCAAGGTCACTGCATTTTTCAGCTGGAACAGCGGCGACTCGGCCAGCGGCTCTTTTTCGTAGACGTCGAGACCGGCGCCGCGTATGCGGTTGTTCTGCAACGCTTCGATCAAGGCTGGCTCGTCGACCACCGGGCCACGGGAAATGTTCACCAGAATGGCGCTCGGCTTCATCAGTGCCAGTTCGCGATGGCTGATCAGGTGGCGGGTCTTGTCGCTGAGTGGCACGACCAGGCAGACGAAGTCGGCTTCAGCCAGCAGTTGGTCAAGGCTGCGAAATTGTGCGCCGAGTTCCTGTTCCTGTTCGGTCTTGCGGCTGTTGCCGCTGTAGATAATCGGCATGTTGAAGCCGAAGCGTCCGCGACGGGCGACGGCCGCGCCGATATTGCCCATGCCGACGATGCCCAGGGTCTTGCCGTGTACGTCGCAGCCGAACAGTGGTGCGCCGACGCTGGCTTGCCACTGGCCGGCCTTGGTCCAGGCGTCCAGTTCGGCGACGCGGCGGGCGCTGCTCATGATCAGGGCGAAGGCCAGGTCGGCGGTGCTTTCGGTGAGGACGTCCGGGGTGTTGGTGAGCATGATCCCGCGTTCGTTGAAGTAGGCGAGGTCGTAGTTGTCGTAGCCGACGGAGACGCTGGAGACGACTTCAAGTTTTGCGGCATTTTCCAGTTGGGCCTTGCCGAGTTTGCGACCGACGCCGATCAGACCGTGGGCGTGGGGCAGGGCTTCGTTGAACTGGGCGTTGATGTCGCCGTTTTTCGGGTTGGGGACGATGACGTCGAAGTCCTGTTGCAGGCGTTCGATCATGGGGGGGGTGATGCGGCTGAAGGCGAGGACGGTTTTTTTCATTGAAGGAGAGCTCGTCGGGCGGCTGGATGCCAAGCAAGCTAACATTCTTGTCGAGGGTTAGGCGAGTACCTCGCTGCCTACCCCTTAGGGCGGCAGCAAGGCGCTGCGATTGCGGTATTAATTTTTTACCTCACTCCATCCAGTGACATTGATTTTGCCAACTGCCTGATGGCGTTTGCCTTCATCCCGAATACCGACGTTGAACTCTGCTTTGAATTCACCTGTTTTGATATCAATTTTTTCGACAGTGAAATGTCCTGATTTCTGGTCGGTCACGTAGTTCCTGCTGTACGTTTCACCGTGCTCATCAATCCACACTTCTCGAAAGTTAGGGACGATAGGAACGGCAGCGTTGGGCAGCTCATAGCGTTTAGCTTGGATGTCCGGAGATACCACGAGGCTGAATTCATTCCATTCGGTATCGCTGATTTCCTGCTTGGAAATTAAGTAAATTCCCCCAATGGAACTGCCATCGAAGAAGAACGTGACGCGACCTTCGAAATCGGGAAACTTGAAACCATGAATCTTGGCGTCAAGTGTGCCAACGTCTGCAACTGTTTTGATATCAGCGAACATGGTAGTGCTCCTTCGAATGAACTGTGAACTGACGTCACAGAGCTTTAATTCGAAGGAGTTTTTTGACCACTGTCATAAATGACAGTTTTTCAGAACAAATTGCTATAGTCGGGCTACCATTTCATATCGTGTGGCCATGAATCAGTTGGCCACCCGCACCCCCGCGATACTCCCACTCATTTCATAAGCCGCCAATTCCGCCTGATGCCCCGCCAGAATCTCCGGCAACGAACCACGCAAGTACTCAACCCACGTCTTGATCTTCGCATCCAGATATTGCCGCGAGGGGTAGATCGCATACAGGTTCAGCTCTTGCGAGCGGTAGTTCGGCATCACTCGCACCAGTGTGCCGTTGCGCAAGCCTTCGATCGCCGCATACACCGGCAACACACCCACCCCCATGCCGCTGGTGATCGCGGTTTTCATCGCGTCGGCGGAGTTCACCAGGAAGGGGGAGCTGTTGATGGTGACCATTTCCTGGCCTTCAGGGCCGTCGAAAGCCCATTTTTCCAGGGGGATCACCGGGCTCACCAGGCGCAGGCAGGCGTGGTTCAGCAGGTCACTGGGTTTTTGTGCGCAGCCGTTTGCCTTCACATAGGCCGGGGAGGCGCAGACGATGCTGTAGGTGATGCCCAGGCGTTGCGAAACGAAACCCGAATCCGGCAGTTCGCGGGCCAGGACGATGGACACGTCGTAGCCTTCGTCGAGCAGGTCCGGCACGCGGTTGGCCATGGTCAGGTCGAAGGTCACGTCCGGGTGGGTCTTGCGATAGCGGGCGATGGCGTCGATCACGAAGTGCTGGCCGATGCCGGTCATGGTGTGCACTTTCAATTGTCCGGCCGGGCGGGCGTGGGCCTCGCTGGCTTCGGCTTCGGCCTCTTCGACGTAGGCGAGGATCTGCTCGCAGCGCAGCAGGTAGCGCTTGCCGGCTTCGGTGAGGGCGATGCGCCGGGTCGTGCGGTTCAGCAGGCGGGTTTGCAGGTGGGCCTCAAGGTTGGAGACCGCGCGCGAGACGTTGGCGGTGGTGGTGTCGAGTTGCACGGCCGCGGCGGTGAAGCTGCCCGCTTCGGCCACACAACTGAAGGCGCGCATGTTTTGCAAAGTGTCCATGGGGTGCTCTCAAGGGAGATGGCAAATTGTGACACGAAGTTTCAGGGGCTGAGACCCCCGACCAAGGGATTATCTCGTTAACCGTAACAAAGATTCGCAGAAAACCCAGCTTATCGCCGTTCAGGGCGCCCCCTAGAATTGCGCACACCTCGAAACATCCCCCACCTCAGGAATTCGCAGCAGTGCCGCGTCGCATCAACAGAGCGCTTTTATCGCTCAGTGTTCTGGCTATTTCGTTAGGTCTCAGCGGCTGCATCGGAACCGGAGGCATTGCTCCGCAGGGCAAGGCTCTGGAGGCCAATGAACTGGCCACCGACGAGGCCATCGCCCACGCCGCCCGTGACGCAAACTGGCCCACCGCCCAATGGTGGCAGGCCTATGGCGACCCGCAACTCAACCGCTGGATCGACCTGGCCGTGCAAGGCAGCCCGACGATGGCGATGGCCGCCGCGCGAGTGCGTCAGGCGAGATCCATGGCCGGTGTCGCCGAAGCCGCCGAGTCGTTGCAGATCAATGGCGAGTCGACCCTCAAGCGCCACAACTGGCCGACCGACCAGTTCTACGGTCCCGGTGAGCTGGCCAACAGCACCACCTGGGACAACAACGCCGCGCTGGGTTTCAGTTACGCCCTCGACCTCTGGGGCCGTGAAAGCAACAGCACCGAGCGGGCCGTCGATCTGGCGCACATGAGCGCTGCCGAGGCGCGTCAGGCGCAGCTCGAATTGCAGAACAACATCGTGCGCGCCTACATCGAACTGTCACTGCACTACGCCCAGCGCGACATCGTCGCGGCGACGCTCAAGCAGCAACAGCAGATTCTCGAGCTGGCACAGAAACGTCTGGACGGCGGGATCGGCACCCACTTCGAAGTCAGCCAGGCCGAAACCCCGCTGCCGGAAACCCATCGGCAACTGGATGCGCTGGACGAAGAAATCGCCCTGAGCCGCAACCAGATCGCTGCACTGGCCGGCAAAGGGCCGGGCGCTGGCGCGCAGTTGCAACGGCCGACCCTGTCCCTCGGTGCGGCGCTGAAGTTACCGTCGGCACTGCCTGCCGAACTGCTCGGCCAGCGTCCGGACGTGGTCGCCAGTCGCTGGCAAGTGGCGGCGCAGGCTCGCGGGATCGATGTGGCGCACGCCGGGTTCTACCCCAACGTCGATCTGGTCGGCAGCCTCGGCTACATGGCCACCGGTGGCGGGGCGCTGGAGTTTCTGACCGGCAAGAAGCTCAACTACAACGTCGGGCCGGCGATCTCGCTGCCGATCTTTGACGGTGGTCGACTGCGTGCCGAACTCGGTGAAGCGTCAGCGGGTTATGACATCGCCGTGGCGCATTACAACCAGACCCTGGTCAATGCGCTGAAGAACATCTCGGATCAGTTGATCCGCCGCGAGTCGATGGACAAGCAGCAGACGTTCGCCGCCGAATCGGTGGCTACGGCGCAGAAGACTTACGACATCGCAATGATCGCCTACCAGCGCGGGCTCACCGATTACCTCAACGTGCTCAATGCGCAGACCCTGCTGTTCAAGCAGCAGCAAGTGCAGCAGCAGGTGCAGGCGGCGCGCTTGAGTGCCCATGCGGAACTGGTGACGGCATTGGGCGGCGGCCTTGGTGCGGGTAAAGACGTCCCGACTTTTGAGCAGACCGCCGCACCGAAAACCCCGGCCCTCCTGCGTTGAACACACAACCCCTGTGGGAGCGGGCTTGCTCGCGAAGAGGGAGTGTCAGACAGCCCATTTGTTGTCTGACACAGCGCATTCGCGAGCAAGCCCGCTCCCACAGTTTCTCCGGTTCGACTGACTTTTTGAGCAAGACCAAATGACTCACCTGCCCGCACCTTTGCGCTGGCTCTACTCCCTGGAATGGCGCCGGGGTTTCTTCGACTGGGCACGCAGCGACGGCGTGACCTGGGTCTACATCTTCAAGGTGTTGATCGCCGCATTCCTGACCCTGTGGCTGGCGATGCGCCTGGAGCTGCCGCAGCCGCGCACGGCGATGATCACCGTGTTCATCGTCATGCAGCCGCAGAGCGGCCAGGTGTTCGCCAAGAGTTTCTATCGCTTCCTCGGCACTCTGGCCGGGTCGGCGATGATGGTCACGCTGATTTCCTTGTTCGCCCAGAACACTGAACTGTTCCTCGGCTCGCTGGCGATCTGGGTCGGGATCTGCTCGGCCGGCGCCGCTCGTTGCCGCAACTTCCGCGCCTACGGTTTTGTGCTGGCCGGGTACACCGCCGCGATGGTCGGCCTGCCGGCACTGGCGCATCCTGACGGCGCGTTCATGGCGGCGGTGTGGCGGGTGCTGGAAATTTCGTTGGGGATTCTCTGCTCAACCCTGGTCAGCGCCGCGATCCTGCCGCAGACCGCCAGCGCAGCCATGCGCAACGCCTTGTATCAGCGCTTCGGTGTGTTCGCGTTGTTCGTCACCGACGGCTTGCGCGGGCGCAGCAAACCGGAGGCGTTCGAGGCCAGCAACGTGCGCTTCATCGCTGAAGCGGTGGGGCTGGAAGGGCTGCGCAGCGTGACCGTGTTTGAAGACCCGCACATGCGTCGCCGTAACGGTCGGCTCAGTCGCCTGAACAGCGAATTCATGGGTATCACCACCCGTTTCAACGCCTTGCATCAGTTGCTCGAACGCCTGCGCCGCAACGGTGCCGACCATGTGGAGGCAGCGATCAAACCGGGTCTGCAGGATCTGGCCGAAGTGCTCGACGGCTTCAGCGGCCGCGCCCTGACCAGCCCGGATGCGGCGCGTCTGGTAACGGCGCTGACCGCTTACAAGGAAGGGTTGCCGGCGCGGGTGCGCAGTCTGCGGGCGGCCTTCCAAGAGAGCGATCCGAGCGACGCCGAGCTGCTGGATTTCCACACCGCGTACGAATTGCTCTATCGCTTCGTCGATGACCTGCACGGTTATGCACAGACCCACGCCTCGCTGGCCGATCACAGCCACGAGCGCGAACGCTGGGACGAACCGTTCACCCCGCAAACCAGTTGGTGGGCGGCCGCGGCTTCAGGGATTCGAGCCGCGTTTATCCTCGTCGTACTCGGCAGTTACTGGGTCGCCACCGCGTGGCCGAGCGGCGCGACCATGACCCTGATCGCCGCTGCCACCGTGGGCCTGTCCGCCGCCACGCCGAACCCGAAACGCATGGCGTTCCAGATGGCCTGCGGCACATTCCTCGGGGCGTTGATCGGCTTCGTCGAGATGTTTTTCATCTTCCCGTGGATCGATGGTTTCCCGTTGCTGTGTGTGATGCTCGCACCGGTGATCGTGCTCGGCTCGTTCCTCGCTTCGCGACCGCAATACGCCGGTGTCGGTCTCGGTCTGCTGATCTTCTTCAGCACCGGTTCGGTGCCGGACAACCTGACGATCTACAACCCGTACACCTTCATCAACGACTACATCGCCATGGTCATGGGCATGCTGGTCTGCGCGGCGGCGGGCGCAATCATTCTGCCGCCGAACAGCCGCTGGTTGTGGCGACGCCTGGAGCAGGATCTGCGCGGGCAAGTGGTGTACGCGATCAGCGGCAAACTCAAGGGCCTGGCGTCGAGTTTCGAAAGCCGTACCCGCGACTTGATGCATCAGGCTTACGGCCTGGCGGCCGGTCAGCCGCAGGTGCAGAAAAACCTGCTGCGCTGGATGTTCGTGGTGCTGGAAGTCGGTCACGCGATCATCGAGTTGCGCAAGGAACAGGCGATCCTGCCGGTGCACCCGGCGTATGCCGAATCGCAACCGTGGCGGCAGGCAATCCGGGTCATGGGGCGCTCGCTGGTGCGGCTGTTCCTGCAACCGAATTCAAGCAATCTGGAGCGCGCCCTGGTCGCCGTCGATCACGCGATCAGCCGGGTCGCCGCTACCGATGAACCGTTCGCCCCGCACTTCGATACCTCGGCGCTGCGGCGGGTGAAAAGCTATCTGCACTTCATCCGCACCTCGTTGCTCGACCCGCAATCACCCCTTGCTGCCTATGCCGTCGCCAAGCCCGAAGGACTTGCCCATGCCTCGTGAAATCGCCTTCCACGGCGTGTACATGCCGACCATGACCTTGATGTTTTTCGTCGCCGCGGCACTGGCCTGGGCGCTGGACCGGTTCCTTTCGGGGTTCGATCTGTACCGCTTCTTCTGGCACCCGGCGCTGCTGCGCCTGAGCCTGTTTACCTGTCTGTTCGGCGCGATGGCGCTGACCGTCTACCGTTGAGTCTGAGAATTGTCCCGATGAAAAAGTTTTTCAGCCTGCTCGCGACCCTGCTGGTGCTGGCCCTGGCGTTGTGGATCGGCCGTACGTTGTGGGAGCACTACATGAACACCCCGTGGACCCGCGACGGCCGGGTGCGCGCCGACATCATCAACGTCGCCGCTGACGTCACCGGTGAAGTGGTGGACGTGCCGGTACGTGACAACCAGTTGGTGAAAAAAGGTGATCTGCTGATGCAGATCGACCCCGAACACTATCGCCTGGCGGTGAAACAGGCGCAGTCGCTGGTGGCTTCGCGCAAGGCCACGTGGGAGATGCGCAAGGTCAACGCTCACCGCCGCGCTGACCTCGACAACCTGGTGATCTCCAAGGAAAACCGCGACGACGCCAGCAACATCGCCGACTCCGCACTGGCCGATTACCAACAGGCCCAGGCGCAACTGGAAGCCGCCGAACTCAACCTCAAACGCACCGAAGTGCGGGCGGCGGTGGACGGCTACGTGACCAACCTCAATGTCCATCGCGGCGACTACGCCCGTATCGGCGAAGCGAAAATGGCCGTGGTCGACATGAATTCGTTCTGGGTCTACGGCTTCTTCGAAGAAACCAAACTACCTCACGTGCGCGTCGGCGACAAAGCCGACATGCAACTGATGAGCGGCGAAGTCCTCAAGGGCCACGTGGAGAGCATTTCCCGCGGCATCTACGACCGCGACAACCCGGAAAGCCGCGAGCTGATCGCCGATGTGAACCCGACCTTCAACTGGGTGCGCCTGGCGCAACGGGTACCGGTGCGGATTCACATCGATGAAGTGCCGGAGGGTGTGCTGCTGGCGGCGGGGATTACCTGCACGGTGGTGGTGAAGCAGGACGCTGCCGAGTAATCCTTTGGCGAGGGAGCAGGCTTCCTCGCCATAACCGACGGTGTCAGTCCTGGCAAAACGTTTCGTGCAGATGCCGCCAGATCACCCGTCCGGATTCGGTTTTTTCAAACACCACAGTTGAACGTCGATCCGTGTGCAATCCGCTCGCATCGGTCTGCTGTTCGCGATAACTCACCGTCGCGCCGCGTTCATGCAAAGCAATCCCGCGAAGCTCGTCGAGCTCGATCCTGAACCCGCTCCTCTTGCCGCCCACCGTTTGAAACAGCGCACGCAAGGCCTCGAAATCCAGCACGCGCCCCAGCGGCGTCACCATGGAAAACCGTGGCGAAAAACGCGCCAGCAATCGTTCAAGCGTTGCCTCTTCTTCCTCCACGGCAAACCATCGTTCGATGGCCTCATGGGCCCGGATCACTTCGTCAAAATAGTCGGTGTAGTCAGTCATGTGGATTTTTCCTGAAGGTGAGGTGAGCGCAGAAGGGCTAGCACTTTTGTCGAGTCGAAACGCAGTACGGCGGCCATCGGCAACAGCGTGAGCAGTGCAGCGGCGAGAAAGCAGTACTTGAATCCGTTGGCACCCAAGGCACCCAGCAATGAACTGAGCAGCGCTGCGCCGAGGCAGAAACCGAGCTGGCGGTTGATGTTCCACAGGGCGCTGGAGTGGCCCATTTTTTCCGGCGTGATGCCGACAAATGCCAGGGTCTGCGCGGTGACGCTGCACAGACTGCCGCCCAATCCCATCAGGGCATAGGCGAGGATCAACGGGCCGCTGGCGGGTTGATCGATCTGCATCAGCACGACGATGCCAAGGCATTGCAGCAGCATGCCGACAATCAGCAACGGCCTGGGACCGGTCCGGTTGAAGCTGCGTTTGCCAAGCATGATCGCCACGCCCGAGGCCGCCGCCCAGGCCAGCATCAGCGCCCCGGTTTGCGCTGCACCGAAACCGAGGTCGTGCAGATACAACACGGCAATCATGTTGGTGCCGGTAAAGATGCCGGGCACAAACAGATAGATCAGCATCGCCAGGCGCAATGACGGGTTCTTGATCAATTGCAGATCAAGGACTGCACCCGGTCTGTTCCAGCCATCTCGCAGGTAGATCCACAAGGTGATGACGCTGAGCAGCAGCACACCGCCCGCGAGATGTCGGGTTGCGGGCGCACTCGCGAGACTCACGGCAATCAACAACAGACTCAGCGCGGAAACGGCCAGCAGCAGGCCGCGAGCGTCCAGTGTCGGGCGTGTGCTTGTTGCCTGATCCGCTTTCAACCAGAGCAGGCCCAGACCGAAAGCGAAAAGTGCCACCGGCATGTTCAGGTAGAAAATCCAGCGCCACGACAACGCCTCGACGATCAAGCCACCCGCCGCCGGCGACAGGGCCGGCACCATCAACGTCACCAGCAAAACCACACCGGTGAAGTGCGCGCGTTGTGTCGTCGGAAACTCTCGATAGGCCAAGGCCTGACCGACCGGAAGCAGCAACCCGCCACCCAGTCCTTGCAGCAGTCGCCAGCCGATCAGGCTTTCAATCGAGCTCGCCTGAGCGATGAGTCCGGAGGCGATCCCGAACAGCAAAAGCGAACCGAGGATCAGCCGCCGCTCGCCCACCCGTGCAGCCAGCCACACGCTCAACGGAATGATCAGCGTCAGCCCGAGCATGTAGGCGTTGGTGATCCAGGCCAGTTGCGTTACCGAGGCGTGCAGCTGTGCGGCAATGTCCGGGTAGGCAATGCTGGCGGCGAACATGTTCAGCAGGTCGAGGGCGAACCCCATCAGATACACCAGCGCGACTTTCGAGCGATAGGCCATGGCAGCTTTCCTGTGATGAGGCGTGCAGGGTAGTGCGCTGATGGCAATAGAAATACGCTGGTTTGGCTGCTAGTTTGTCAAAATTATTTTGACAGGGAGCGCTGTGAACATGGTCAGCCTGGATCGATTCGATACCTTCAAAGCCGTGGTCGAGGCCGGCTCGCTGACCGCCGCTGCCGACACGTTGGGGCAAACGCGGGCGGTGGTGAGCTTCAACCTCAAGCGCTTGGAAGAAGAGTTGGGCGTCACCTTGCTCACCCGCAACACCCGGCAACTGGCCCTGACCGATGCCGGCGAACGTTTTTATCGGCGCTGCCTGCGCACGCTGGACGAAGCGCGGCTTGCGATCGAGGAAGCACGTTCAGAGCACTCGCAGCTCAAGGGCACCCTGCGCATCACCACGACCGTGGAGTTCGCGCTGGCTCAGGTGGTGCCGGCGCTGGAAGTGTTTCGTCAGCAGCAGCCGCAACTGAACATTCACTTGTCCACATCTTCGACCCATGCCGATCTGATCTCCGAACGCTTTGACATGGCGATCCGCCTGGGCCGCATGCACGACTCCAATCTGCGGGCAGTGCAGTTGTCGACGTTCGAGGTATTTGCCGTGGCGGCGTCGGGGCTGGTCGAGCGATTTGTGCCGGTCGATACGCTGGCGGTGCTGGAGTCGATGCCGACGCTGGGGCATGGGCGAGTGCCGGAAATGACGGTCAGCGACCCGGCCGGCACCGAGCATATCTATCAGCCAAAACCGGGAACCACCGCCATCGTCGCCGACAACTCGGCGACCCTGCGCGCCTTTGCACTGACCGGGCAAGGCGTGGCGATTTTGCCGCAATGGCTGATTCAGGAAGACCTCGACGCCGGGCGATTACAGCGCTTGTTGCCGGATTACCGCTTCGCCCAGCAAGGCGTTTACGCACTGTACCCGGACACCCGGCACCTGCCGCTGAAGGTGCGGGCGTTCATTGATTTCATGAAGGGCTGGGGCTGAGTGTTGGCTGGCCTGGCCTCTTCGCGAGCAAGCCCGCTCCCACATTTGGAATGCATTCCCCTGTGGGAGCGGGCTTGCTCGCGAAAGCGTCAACTCGGTCTCAGAGCTTTGCGCGTAAGCCGAAGCGCTTCATCAACGTTAATTCCAGCAACCCTTTCGGCAGCAAAGTCGCCAGCAACGGCAATGCCCGGCTGCCATTGCCGATGCGGATCAGTCGCGGTGGCTTGCTCTGCTGCACAGCCTTGAGCAACTCGGCGGCGAAGTCGCTGGCCGGGGTCGGTTTGTCCTGCGAGGCCTTGGCCCGCGCCCGAATGCCTTCGCGTAACGGAAACCACGGCGATTGTTCGTTGATCAGTTGTTCGGCCTCATGCCCGGCATTCTTGGCGAAGCTCGATTGAATCGCCCCCGGCTGCACTTCCATCACGCGAATGCCGAACGGCGCCAGCTCCATGCGCAACGCATCACTCAGCGCATGCACCGCCGCTTTCGACGCGCAATAGGCGCCGGCAAATGGCGTGACCAGCACCCCGGAAACACTGCCGACATTCACCACCAGGCCCTTGGCCCGGCGCAGCACCGGGAACAGCGCGCGGGTCACGCCGACAATCGAAAACACGTTGGTTTCGAACTGGCGCTGCATGGCCGCAACACCGCCGTCGAGCAGCGGGCCCATGGCGCCGTAACCGGCATTGTTGATCAGCACGTCGAGGCCGCCGTGTTGCTGGTTGATCCGCTCGGCGAGTTGTTCCAGCGCTGCGTTGTCATTGACGTCGAGCTGCACCGCCGTGAACCCGGCTGCGCTGAGCGCCGCGACATCTTCAGCCTTGCGTGCACTGGCCCAGACCTCGTACCCGGCGCTTTTGAAGGCATCGGCGAGCGCGCGGCCGATGCCGCTGGAACAACCGGTAATCAACGCAACGGGCATGGCGCATTCCTTGTGCAAAAGTGTGGGGGGAGGGGATCAGTCGGAGAAACTACCCTGCAATCGCTCGGCGCGAAACTCCAGGGTTTGAGGGCGATAACCGGGTCGCAGCGGTGGCAGCGGCAAACAGTCTTCCCAATTGCCGCCGGCCTGCAATTCGCCTGGGCCGCGATAGCGTGGGGCGGCGTACTGATTGTCGGCCAGGTTCACGGTGTCGCCCGGCGCGTACGCTGCGATGCGCCAGCGCAGTTCAGTCAGCGGCACGTCGTTGCCGTTGTTCATCTTGAGCAGCAGCGGCCGGTCGGCAGGGCATTGTTCGGGGGCATAGACGATGCGCAGTTCAAGGCGCGCCAGTTGCTTGACCTCGCGGTTGTCCAGCCACACCACCCACATCGCCACCAGCCCGAGGCCCACAGCGGCAGCCATCGACACCGGCAAGGCCTTGGCCGGGTAGCGCAACAGCAGGATCAGCCAGGTGATGACCAGCAAGACGCCGATGAACATGTTCGAACGCTCCTTGAACTCGTGATGACCATCCTACCGAAGGGGCGCGGGAATGGACATTCACGGATTGAGCGAAGGTGCCGTTGGTCGGAACTGTAATTTCTGACAGTGGCCGAACGAGCGCTGAGCTTGCTCAGATGCCCGAGGCAGAAAGACATGCCGGTCGCGCGGGGAGCGCGCTCCATGAGTTTGCACATCAATACGCCGAGGATGTCTGCAGTCGACCCGCGCGGTCTGACGGTCCGCACGGTCGACTATTGTCGGGTCATCGAGGGCGGCCCGGTCGAGCCACGGATCAACCGCGTCCTTCATGACCTCGCGGGGCGTGCGGTGAAGCAGTGGGATCCGCGGCTTTGGCTGTCACAGACCGGCGACCCGCTGACACCGGCCAACCTGGCGCAGCTGTTTGCTCTGGACGCCACGGCGATTCGTTCGGACAGCGTCGATGCCGGCACGCAAATCGAGCTCAAGGGACTCGCCGCGCAAACGGTGTTCAGTTGGGACAGCCGCCAGACTCGCCGCCAGATCGAACACGATGACCTGCTGCGACCGGTCGCTATGTTCGAACAAGGGGCAAGCGAGCCTCGGCGTTGTGTCGAGCGCATGACCTACGGTCGTCCCGGCAGTGGGGATCAGTCGCGAAACCAGTACGGTCAGCTGATTCGTCATGACCATCCGGCGGGCAGCGTACTGTTCAACGGGTTTGCAATCAGCGGTCAGTGCACCGAAGACACCCGCCATTTCACTCTGGATCCGCTGACACCCGACTGGCCGGAGCTGGAAGCGGATCGTCTGCGGCTGCTGGAACCCGGCGCCGGTGCGACATCGCGGTGGCGCCATGGTGCGCTCGGCGATGTACTGGAGCAGACGGACGCCCGAGACAACCGACATACATTCGCGCTGACCGTCGATGGCCGCTTGCGCGAGCGTCGCTTGCAGTTGAAGGGTGAGCCTGAACAGATCCTGATCAGCGATATTCACTACAACGCTTATGGCAGTATCGAGCAGGAAACCGCTGGCAACGGTGTGCAGACCACCCGCGTATATCGGCCCGAAGACGGTCGCCTGATGGTCCGTCGGGACGAAGACACTCACGGTGGAGTGCTGCAACACTTGCATTATGGATACGACAGGACTGGCAATGTCCTGAGTATCGAAGACAAGGCGCTGCCGATCCGTTACTTCGCCAACCAGCGCATCGAGCCGGTCAGCCGCTTTGTCTATGACAGTCTTTATCAGTTGATCATGGCGTCCGGCTGGGAAGCCGGGAGTGCCAGTCAGGGCCCACATTCGATGGGGCGCGTCGATCCGGCGGCTGTCAGTAACTATCAGCAGACTTACGATTATGATCCCTCCGGCAACCTGCGCAGGCTGACTCATGCAGGCGCACAAAGTCATGGGCGCAAACTGCAACCGGCGAGTTACAGCAACCGCGCTCTGCCTTATGACGACGCACCTCCCGACGACGCTCAAATCGAAGCCGCATACGACCGCAGAGGCAACCTGTTGCAGCTGGAACCGGGGCGGATACTGAACTGGAACCTGCGCAACCAACTGCAATCGGTCAGTCCGGTGGAGCGTGCCTCCCGGCTCAACGACCAAGAGGTCTATCTCTACGCGTCTGGCAGTCAACGAGTACGCAAAATCCGCTCATTACGAACCAACGCCCGCACCCTGGTTTCCGATGTGCGCTATTTACCTGGACTGGAATTGCGCACCGACAACGGCACCGGCGAACGGTTGCAGGTCATCATTGCCGACAACGCTCAAGTACAGCATTGGGAAAGCCCGCCACCTTCGGGAATCAACAATCGGTATCGATACCAACATGTCGATCATCTGGGTTCGGTCTGTCTGGAAACCGCCGCTGACGGTGCGATGATCAACCGCGAAAGGTTTCACCCTTTCGGTACCAGCGCATGGCGGGACGGCGAATTCAGCTGCAAATTCGTTCGTTACTCGGGCAAGGAGCGCGATGCCTCCGGGTTCGACTACTTTGGTCTGCGTTACTACATCCCATGGCTGCAACGCTGGTCCAGTGCGGACCCTGCCGGTCATGGCGACGGTGCCAACCTCTACCGAATGGTTCGCAACAATCCGCTCACCTTCACCGATGACGAGGGGGCGGTCACGCGTAGAAGGCTGGCCAACGGATTGTGGCAACCTGTTATCGCGACGGGGGCTGATCGAATGATGGCCGGGGCTCTGGAGGTGAAAAGCGGCGCACCTCGGCGCGGAGTGCCCGCTACAGGCAGCTCTGGCAACATCCGAAAGGCGCTGGAGGTTGGTGAGCTGGGCAGGATTGAAGTCAGTACCCAACTGCTGGACCCCGCTCCCGGACGTTACTCGAACGAAACCGTCTCGCAGTTGAGCCGCCGTAACGGTGGCGCAGAGTTTATTTTCAGTGTGGATCGCATGACTTATTCCGGTGCTGGCAGTGGGGAATTCAATGCTTTGCGGATCGTCGATATTCCCAATGGCGAGATCCCTGACCAGAACAACGCGGTATCCGGTTATTGGGCGCCTCAGGGTGGTTATGTCGATATTCCGCTGCATCCGACAGGCACTCAGCCGGACTATGTATTTACCCCCGGTTTCAGCGGTTGCTCACTGACGGTGGATCAACTCAACGACAACGTGCTTCGTGTCCGGCATGTGGAAGGCGGAAAGGAAAATGCCCAATACAACGATCTCTCCGAAGGCCACGGAATGGGGCAGGCCGCCGCCATGGAATATCAGGATTACGGTTATGCACCGGATGATCAGGGCCGTCAGGAAAACCTCACGACCGGTTTCGCTTTCATGAAGTACGACCGCAAACAGCAGCAATGGAACATCCATTATCAGACCATTCAAGGCTCCAGCGGAATCGAGCGTTACAGCCCTGGCAGCACCGGCTTTTTCAAGAAAACCAATGCATCGGTTTCGGTTTATCCACAGACACGTATCAGGAAAACCATGAGCCGGGCAGTCATTCCGAGTGACAGGCGCAAGACGGGCTGAAAAAAAGCCCCCGCCCAACCCGCTGCGGATAGGGGACGCAGCGGGCTGGACGGGGGCTTCTTGTTTTGCGCAACGCTTACTGCGCGATGGTTTTCACCGACACGCCGCGTTCGATCGGAGTGGAGCGACCGTAGATGTCTTCGAAGCGCTCGATATCGTCTTCGCCCAGATACGAGCCCGACTGCACTTCGATGATTTCCAGCGGGATCTTGCCCGGGTTGCGCAGGCGATGCACCGAGGCGATCGGGATGTAGGTCGACTGGTTTTCAGTGAGCAGGAACACGTTCTCGTCGCAGGTCACTTCGGCAGTGCCGCTGACCACGATCCAGTGTTCGGCGCGGTGGTGGTGCATCTGCAGCGACAGGCATGCGCCCGGCTTGACCGAGATGTGCTTGACCTGGAAGCGCCCGCCCATGTCCACCGAGTCGTAGGAGCCCCACGGACGGTAGACTTCGCAGTGGTTCTGGGTTTCGCTGCGGCCCTGCTCGTTGAGCGTGTTGACCATCTGCTTGACGCCCTGAACCTTGTCCTTGTGGGCAATCATCATGGCGTCCTTGGTTTCGACCACCACGATGTTCTCCAGGCCGATCACTGACACCAGTTTGCCGTTGCCGTGGATCATGCAGTTCTTGCTGTCCTGGATCACCACATCGCCCTTGCTGACGTTGCCATTGGCGTCCTTCTCGTTGACTTCCCACAGCGACGACCAGCAACCGACATCGCTCCAGCCGGCGGTCAGCGGCACCACGCAGGCGCGCTGGGTTTTTTCCATCACGGAGTAGTCGATGGAGTTGTCCGGGCAGCAGGCGAAGGTGGCTTCGTCCAGTGTGACGGTGTCGGCATCCTGCTGGCTGCGCTCGAGGGTCAGCAGGCAGGTGTCGTAGATGTCCGGATCGTGCTTTTTCAGTTCTTCGAGGAAGCGGCTGGCGCGGAACAGGAACATGCCGCTGTTCCAGTAGTAACCGCCGGACTCGACGAACTCGGTAGCGCGTTTGACGTCGGGTTTTTCCACGAAGTGCGAGACGCGGCTCACGCCTTCGGGCAGCAGCGAATCACCGGTGGACTTGATGTAGCCGTAACCGGTTTCCGGTTTGGTGGCCGGCACGCCGAACAGCACCATCTCGCCATTTTCAGCGGCGACGGTGGCCAGGGCGAGGGCGCGTTGCAGGGCTTTCTGGTCTTCGAGGACGTGGTCGGCCGGCAGTACCAGCATCAGTTCGTCGCGACCTTCATTGACCAGCATCATCGCGGTCAGCGCCACGGCCGGCGCGGTGTTGCGGCCGAACGGTTCCATCAGGATGCGCTGGCATTCCAGATTGCGGCTGGCCAACTGCTCGTTGACGATGAAGCGGTGATCCTTGTTGCAGACCACGATCGGGGTGTCCATGCCTTCGAACACCAGACGCTCGAGGGTTTGCTGGAACAGCGTGTGTTCGCCGGTCAGGGCGAGGAACTGCTTGGGAAACTGCTTGCGCGAAAGCGGCCAAAGACGTGAACCGCTACCACCTGACAAGATCACCGGAATCATATTGTTTACTCCATAAAATCGATTTGTTTGGGCTTTTGTGGGAGGGGGCTTGCTCCCGAAGGCGGTGTTTCAGTGACATCAATGTTGAATGTCAGACCGCTTTCGCGAGCAAGCCCGCTCCCACAGGGGGAACTGCGTCAGTTCAGGAAAATTTGTTAGCGAGTCGACACCGGGCGTTTCACCCAGACTGGCGACAGGTTGCTGCCGTTGCCGGTGACGTACAGCACCGCAGCTTCACCGCGCTCCAGGGCGACCGGCTTCACATCGCCGACTTTCTTGTCGCCCTCGTACAGCGCCAGGCTGACTTTCACCGGGTTGATTTCACGCTCGCCACGGCCCTTGGCGGCCACGTTCGGCACCACGTCGGTCTTGCCGTCGGCGGTCTTCAGGGTCAGCGGCTTGTCGCTGAGGTTCTGCACGCGCACCAGGGATTTCTGCTTGTTCTTGAACGGCGGTTCTTCGATCAGTTGCGGCGCGCCGGAGGCGTTGTTGACCAGGGTGTAGTAGTGGTCACCGGCGAGTTTGACCGGCAGGGTCTGGCTGCCGACCTTGGCGCTGTAGTCACCACCCGGCATGAAGCTGAAGTCGCTGCTGGCCAGTGGCGCAACGTCGCTCAGGTTGGTGCTGCCGACAGTGGCGCTGACTTCAGCGTTGCTGGCGTTGTAGACCCGTACGAAGGTCGAGCCTTTCGGTGCAGTCGGGCCGTACAGCGCAGCGTCGCCACCGGCGAAAGCCTGGACCGACAGCACGCTCAGACCCGCGACCAGAGCGAAGCGTTTGGCGAGACGACGAGGAGTTGTAGTGAAAGTCATGGTGGACCTCTCTTTCAGTTTTGCGCCCGATCGGGCGTCTCGGATTTAGTGTTTACAGCTACGTTTTGTTGGCGCGCGCCGGCTTGTTTAAGCTCTGCGACCCACTGCGGGTCGGCGTCGCCGATTTCGTTGTTCACAGGCAGATATCGTTCAGGAAACTCCCAGATCAGCACCTGTGGCGGGCTGTTCTTGAAGTCATCGCTTTTCAGGTAGCTGAGCATCGGCAGGATCGGGCCGTGGCCGTCTTCTGCGTAGTTGACGACGTCGCTGTGCAGCGCTTGCTTGAGCGCACCGACGAAGTTCCAGTTGGGGTTGGCGCTGTAGCTGGTGCCGATCAGCGCGACCGGCACTTCGCTGTTGGCGAACAGCGCGTCGTCACCGGCAGGCTGCTCGGTGGCGGCCACGGTATTGCGCTTTTGCAGCGGCTCTTTGGCCGGCATCAGGTTTTCGAACAGCGGATCCAGCGGCAGGAACAGACGCAGGTCGCCCTTGTGCGTGACCTTCTCCGCCGGCGTGGTGACGAAACGCTGCGGCTCGCCGCTGAGCGGGAACTTGTCGGCGATGGTTTTGGCCAGGGTGTTGGCGGCGATTTCCGCGCCTTCCGGGGTCCAGTGGGTGTCGGTGCGCAGGAACACTTGCTGACCGTTCTGCTTGGCCGTTTGCAGCGGGCCGAGCAGGTCGGGGGCGAGGATCTTGTCCGCCGCGACACGGGCGTGGAAGTCCTGATAGAGGTTGGCGTGGATGCTCGCCGGTTTCACTTCACCCAGGTGTTCCGGGTACAGGCGAACCTTGGCCGGCACGATCGCCATCACCAGTTTCACGCCTTTCTCTTTCAGGGTCTGGCGCACGCCTTCGACCAGCGCGTAGTTGCCTTGCAGGTTCAGCTCTTCGTTGACGATCGGGTTGAATTCCTCATCGCTGTACAACCACTGATCGCGACCGAGCACCACGCCCGGACGACCTTCGTTGAACAGTTTGAAATCCAGCGCGGCCCAGAGGTTGGTGCCCAGTCGCTTGATCGGGAATTCATCGTCGTAGTGGGTTTCCACGGCTTTGGTCCAGCGGCCGTTGAGCACCGTCGCGTCGGCGTTGGTACTGAAGCCGAAGAAGCTGCGCACCGACCACAGACCGAGCACCAGCAGGGTCACCAGAAACAGTGCGACATAGAAGATGCGTAATGAGCGGGTCATGTCAGATCCCTCAGAACTGGAAGTAAAGGAACGGCGAGAAGCTTTGCGCCGAGAGTTTGAAAATCGAGGCGATGAACAGCAGCAGGATCAGCCCGCGCATCACGTAGCGCGACCAGTCCGCCGTCCAGTACGCCGGTTGCACCTGGGCTTCGACGCCGACGGTGTAGCCAGGCTCGTGGATGCTTGCCGGGTTTTCGCCAGGCGCTGCCTTGATCAGGCCTGGTTGCGCACCGGCAGGGCCGTCGCTTTCGACGTTGACCGCAGGTTTGGTCTTCACCGGTGGCTGGTTGGTGTACAGATCACGCAGACCGAAGAACGCCAGGGTCACGTAAGCCACCACCAGGGTCGCCACTTGCAGACCGGTCAGGCTGGCGCGGTTGAGTTCCGAGAGCGACCAGTCGCCGAAACTGAACATCGCGCCATACATGCGGCCGGCGACGTGCAGGTTCTCGGCGCGGAAGATCACCCAGCCCATGACGACCAACAGGAATGTCAGCGCCCAGCGGATCGGGTTGAGGCTGCGCGGCGCGGTGTTGAGGCCGAGCATTTTTTCGATCGCCAGCCACATGCCGTGCCAGGCACCCCAGACGATGTAGGTGATGTTCGCGCCGTGCCACAGACCACCGAGCAGCATGGTCAGGAACAGGTTGCGATAGGTCATCAGCGTGCCTTTGCGGTTGCCGCCGAGGGTGATGTAGAGGTAGTCACGCAGCCAGGTCGACAGGCTGATGTGCCAGCGGCGCCAGAACTCGGTGATCGACTGGCTGATGTACGGCTGCTTGAAGTTTTCCATGAAGCGGAAACCCATCATCAGGCCCAGGCCGATGGCCATGTCGCTGTAACCGGAGAAGTCGAAATACAGCTGCGCGGTGTACGCCAGCGCACCGAGCCAGGCATCGCCCGTGGTCGGGTTTTGCAGGGCGAAGCAATGGTCGGCTACCACGGCCAGGGTGTCGGCGATGAAGACCTTTTTGATGAAACCCTGCATGAACCGCGTGCAGCCCTCGGAGAATTTGTCGAGGGTGTGGGTGCGGTTGTTGAACTGGTCGGCCAGGTCACGAAAGCGCAGCACGGGACCTGCGATCAGGTGCGGGAAGATCGCCACGAACGCCGCGAAGTCGATCAGGTTGCGGGTGGCCGGGGTGTCGCCGCGATAGACGTCGATGATGTAGCTGATCGACTCGAAGATGTAGAACGAGATACCGATCGGCAGCAGCACATGGGTCAGGATGAACGGCTCGAGACCGAACGAGGTCATGATCGCGTTGATGCTGTCCACGCCGAAGTTGGCGTACTTGAAGTAGCCGAGGATGCACAGGTCCACCGCCACGCCGAGCAACAGCCAGCGCTGGGCCGGTTTGCTGCGCACGCCGGCGGCACCGACTTTCAGGCCGATCCAGTAGTTCCACAGGGTGACGCCGGCGAACAGCGCCAGGAAGTCCACCCGCCACCACGCATAGAACACGTAGCTGGCGATCAACAGCAGCAGGTTGCGATAGCGTTGCCCGCTCAGGTAGTACAAGCCGAGAAAGATCGGCAAGAACAGAAACAGGAACACGTTGGATGAAAATACCATCCCGATCTCTCCATGTTTGAACCAACAGTCAAGGGCCAAAGCCCCCCCAACCCCCCCGTGGTGTTGGAGGGGTGAAACGGTGTTTCTTCGAGGGTGTGGGTGGCCTTGCGACCGCAGCCCTCACCCCCGCCCTCTCCCGGAGGGAGAGGGAGCCTGATCTCAGTTGTTGCCAAAATTGAGATCGGCTCGGTCTTTCCTATTGCAGCCAATGGCCCCTTGTTTCGATCGCTTTCAAAACCTGAGAACCACTCGGTAGCTCAGGTCGGCGGATCTCTCAAAAGCACCTCGGTCAGTCCCCTCTCCCTCCGGGCGGTCCGACGTTTCGGGAGGGCTAGGGTGAGGGGCTTTTGCCTTTCGCTTTTCACGATCCCTTGTTGCCCTTTTCATGGGACGGGTCGTAGACCTTGGTCAGGTCGCCACCCAGTCGGAAGGTCTTGAACGGCTGCATCCCGTGCTTCTTCTCCAGCACATCCGGCGAACAGGTGTAGAGGGTGCAGAACGGTTCGAGCCAGGCGAATTTCATGTCCTCTTTCAGATCGGTCATGTCCTGCTCTTTGCCGTTCTTCTTCTCGAACTGATCCGGGTCTTTCACCCCGGCCAGCACCCGGTCACCCAGACGCTTCAGCGCGCCGTTGTTTTCCTGACGCAGATCGACACCGTTGACCTGGGCAAAACTGGCGATCATCGCCAGCGGCGGCAGGGCGTAGTTGTGGTAGGCGAGGGCGCGTTGCTGGCGCTTGAGTTCGTTGGGCAGGTAACCGTCGGCATCGATCTGGTTGACGCCGACCTTGTATTCCTTGACCGCCCAATCGAACAGGTCGCGGCGGTTGGTGGCGATGGACGTCGCCATCACTGACCACGCCGCCCAGTACGAATGGTTGTTGGTTTTTTCCAGCGGCAGGTTGTCCCAGTCGCTGACCACCTGATCGGCCATTTTGCTGAACCAGGCTTCGATCACCTGCGCTTCCTGCTGGTGCTGCGCCAGTGGATGCGAGTCCGAAAACTTCAGGCGAATGTACGAAGAGGCCATGCTGCCCAGCGCCCATTTGCGCATCGACTTGCCGGTGTGGTTGAAGTCCTTGGACATCAACGCGTCGGCCTTGGCCCACGCCGTCAACCAGTTGAGCGTGCAATCGAGCTGTTCCGGACGACCGTCGCGCATGAACTGCATCACCCGTTTGGCGGTGCCGCGCTCCAGCGTGGTGATGTCTTTGGTGGTGTCGCGGAAGGCTTTTTCCGATTGCACGTTCAGCGTCGCGCGAGCCTTGTCCGAGCCTTCGTATTTGCTGCGAAATTGCAGCGGGCCGGTGTAGGGCGCCGGCATCGCGTCGCAGCCTTCGCTCTTGTCGCCGGTCTTGAATTTATCCACAGCGGCGAAGTAGCCCTGAGGCGGACGCAATGGCGCGGCGGCCTGAGTGGCCCCGGCGAACATCGCCAGTGTCAGCAGGGAAGGCGCAAGCAGGTGTTTGATCGTTCGGTTTCGCATGGCAGACCTCATTGCCCGACCTGAGCGGTTTGTTGCCCAGCACCCGGGAATACGTTGCGTTTGCAGATTTTCGCTTCGACTTTCTGTGGCGCGGTGCCCGCATCCGGGCCCTGGACTTCGACGGCCAGCAGGTTCTGCGAGGCCCAGTCTTCGTCCGTGCGCAACTCAAAGGCGAAACGACCGTCGGTGTCGGAGGTTTCCGGTTTCTCGATCTTGATGTCCTCGTGGCGACCGTTCATGTACCAGAGGGTGGCTTGCAGTTTTTTCACCGAGGTGTCGGCGAAGCGGATGTCGACCTGATGGCCGCTGTTCTGCAGGTTCAGGTTCTTGCTGTTGACCAGCAGTTCCTGTTTGCCGCCGGGCTTGAGCGTGGTGCTGGCGGACATTTGGGTTTCCTTGCCTTCGCAACCGTTATCCAGCAGCGCCATCATCTGGCGGTAGATGGTTTCCTGGTCGAGGCGATACAGCGGCGAGAATTCCCAGATAAGGATTTTCGGCGGCGTCTTCTGGAATTCGTCGCTGCCCAGGTACTGCAGCATCGAACCTTCCAGACCGCCGCCGGGGAAGGCAACGTTGAGGATGTCGGCGCCGATGGCTTCTTCGAGGAAGCCTGCGAAGTTGTAGTTCTTGCCGCTGTGGGAGGTCCCTACGAGGGTGATCTGCGGGTTGCCGGAATCGCCGAACAGATCGCCGTCACCGGCTTCACCTTTCGGCTCGGTGGTGAACTGATCCATGTACTGGATCGCGTAACTGGTGCCGCACAGTTGCCCGGCCATGTTGTGCAGGGTGCCGGTCTTGCCCATGCGCCCGGAGCGTTTGGTCTCGAACTCACGCTTGGGAATGTCGGCGAAGGCCGGGATCTGCTTGACCTTCTCGGCGACGATTTTTGCCGTGCGCTGCGCACCGTACGGCGTCCAGTGCTGGTCACCGCGGAAGTAGAAATCGTGTGCGGGCAGGGTGTCCGGCAGCGATTCGTTGGTCAGCGGCGACAGGTCCGGCACCACGTAACCCATTTGGGCGAAACGGCCGAGCATGGTCTTGTAGTTGCCCAGCGCCTTCTCGTAATCGAACGCGGCTTTTTCTGCCGGATTGAGCTTGTTGCGGTTCACCAGGCCACGGGTCGGCTGGTAGACGATCACCAGTTCGACGCCTTTGGCCTTGAACGCATCGTGCAGCTGTTGCAGGCGTTTGTAGCCGGCCGGGGTGGTGTTGAACTCGGTGCGCAGGTCTTCCTGGGTCCGGAACAACCAATCGCCCTGGGCCTGCACCAGTGTGGTGAAGTTCTGCTGATAGCGCGTGGTGTAGTTCTTCGCGTCATGGGCGGCGGGGCACAGGCTGCAGCAGGGTTCGGCCGTGAACTTCGGCGGCTGGACTTCATCCGCGCGCACGCCGTTGCTGGCCGCCAGAATGCCTACGGTCAGGGCCGACAGGCTGAGTAATTTGATCAGGTGTGGGTGCATAAAATTATCCTCAGTCCCGCATTTCGGTCTGGCGTTCGACAGGGTCGATCAGCACGGCTTTCTGCTGGCGCACCAGCAGGTCGAGAATTTCATCCTGACGGTCACCCAGGACGCCGTTGAAGCTGATGCCGCTGGATTTGGTCGGCGCCAGCATCGACACGCGGTACAACTCGACGCTCAGCGGCGAGTCGATGGCCATCGGGCCGCTGCCGTTGGCCGCCAGTTCTCCGCCGACCACGATCAGCGAAACCTGGGCGTCGAACGGGTCGAGCTTGATGTCGCGGTCGGTATCGGTCAGGTCCTTGATGTGGCCGTAGACACCGGTCAGGCCGTTGGCCATGGCGATGTTTTCGTAAAGGCGGATGTTCACGCTGTTACGAATGCGGATGCCGTGGCGCTTGTTGCTGATGACCTTGTTGCCCCACAGCAGGTTGTCGGCGGACTCGTAAAGCGTGATGCCGTCGGTGTGGTTCTTGTAGATCTCGTTGTAGGCGACGATGTTGTTCACGCTGTTACGGTCGATCACCAGTCCCGAGAGGTGGTTGTCGAAACTCTTGTTGTTGAAGATGAAGCTGTCGTTCACCTCACGGGAAATGATGATCCCGTGCTTCTTCTTCGTCCCATGGACGGTGTTCTCGGCAATGATCAGGCCGTGGGAACGGTCGTGGGGGTCGATGCCGTAGACGATGTTGTCCTTGTAGGTGTTGCCCTTGACCACAAAGTCGCGGGTCTCGTAGCAGTAGAAGCCGTACCACATGTCCGAGAACTCGGAACCGACGATCCAGCCGGTCGGCTCGGGACGCTTGAGCACCTTGGCCATGTTCGGCGTGTACTGGGAAATACTCACCCCGTACGACTTACTGTTGGCGTAGCCGAAGCTGGCCATCTTGCTGTTGACGATGTAAGTCTCGGTGCCGCCCCAGGCCAGCAGAAACGGGCGGAATTCCTTCGGCGAACGGAAGGTCGCCGGGCCGTTGTCCTTCTCGCGCCAGCCAGTGACTTTGGTGTCACGCACAAACAACTGACCGTCGTTGACCAGAAACGAACCGGCCTCTTGCGACAGGCGCAGTTCCTGGGTCTGGCCGTCGATGTCGAGAATGCCTTTGCGGCCCACCACGATGGGCAATTTCGCCAGATACACGCCCGGCGAGGTTTCACTGAAGTACTGCTTGGGCAGTTTCTGCGCCAGGTCCTTCAGGTTCATGTAGCCGTCGTCGACGAAGATCGCCTGCGGGATGCCGTGCTGACGCACCACCCATTCGGCCATCTTGTTGTCGCCGCCGATGAAGTCCTTCAGGGCGTCTTCCTGCATCATCCGGCGCACGCTGATCTTGCCCGGTTTGCTGCGCACGATTTTCGCGGCAGCGGCCTCGGCGGTGAAGCCGGAGAGGTCGGGCAGTTTCGGCTTGGCCAGTTCCAGCGCCTCGGTCGGGGCGCTGCTGACGGTGTAGGTCTTGGCCTGTTGCAGTTCCTTGGCGATGGTGACCGGCTTGCCTGGCTGAGGGGCCGCCGGTTCGACCGTGGCGAAGGCGCCAGTCGAGGCCAGCAACAGGGCGCCGGCCAACAGGCTGAGCGAGCCTTTCCTTGGGTTGTTCATGTCGGGCACTCCCTTCGCGGTTTGCATCAGAAGCGCCAGATCACGTCGATGAACGCGCGGTGCATGTACGAATCGACCTGGCTGCCATAGGCATCACCCGGCTTGAACACACCGCCACGCAAACGCACCAGCGCCGAAGGCTCGTCGATCGACTGGCTCAGCGCCGCCGGCAGCAGGCCCTGCTTGAAGTACTTGGTGACCACCAGATCCATTTCCTGGCCCAGATCCTTGTTGCCGTCCTGCAGTGGCAGGGAGGTGCTGGAAAGGATCGCGCCGGTCACGTCGTCGGTGTTGTTTTCCACGGCGTTGATGCCGTTGCTGCCCACCGGTTTGTTGCCGTCCACGCGCCAGAACTTGTGGTAGATCAGGCTGGCGTCGTACTGGTCGTTGAGCATCCAGGAACCGAACAGGGTGGCGGTCTGCATGTTGTTCATTTCGCCACGGAAAGCCTCGCCGAAACGGTGCACCCGCGAGCGGGTGCCGGTGTAGTTCGAGCGGTTGCTTTCCAGGCCGTTCTGTTGGTAATCGGCACTGGCGCGGGCATAGGCCGCACCGACCTGCCACTGCGGATCGAGGCGCAGGCGCACGCCGATGTCGGTGGCCCAGCCGTTGATGTCTTCGCTGCGCTTGGCCTGTGCCGGGCGGGTACCGTCGGCGTTCAGCGGGTTGACCGTGTCGCGGTCACCGCTCATGCCGGTGATGCTGCCCCAGTAGTTGACGGTGTTGGTGTTGCGCCAGTTGTAGGCGTCGCTGTCGGCGGTCAGACCGAGCCAGCTGATGTCGCCGTTCTGGGTTTTGTCGAGGGTGTCGCGGGGCACGCCCGGTTCGGCGTAATCGAGTTTGCCGTCATCGTGGGTGTGGTGGCCGCGTATGCCGACCCAGTTGCCCGGTGTCCACTGATACGCCGCATCGGCGTAGGCGTGCAGGCGATCCTTGTCTTTCGGTGCCAGCTCTTTCAGATCGGTGCGGTATTCGCTGAAGCGCTCGGCGACACCGGCATTGGCACGCAGCAGGGTGGTGTCGAAGGTCCAGTTCAGCGCTTCGATATTGGTGTCGCGCCACTGGCCGTCGTCGTTGCGCAGGCGCTGGCGACCGAACTTGAGGATCTCGCCGGGGTAGGGCGTCAGGCCGCTGTAGCCGACCCAGAACTCGCGCATCGCCAGGTAGTTTTTCTTGGTCTTGCGGTCGCCGTTGTCGGTGGTTTCGGCGCCGTCGGACTGTTGCAGGGTGTCGGTCTCGATGATGTCGGTCGAGGTCACGGCCTGCCCCATGGCGTAGGCGCTCCAGGCGCCGCTTTCGCCGTAGACCCAGGGGCGCAGATCCAGGCCCACACCGTTGACGTCGCCACCCGGGGCGGTGCCGAGGTCGCGGTCGTCTTCGGACTGGCCGGTGATCTTCACTTCGAGGCCGAAGTTCTTGGTTTCGGTCATCGCGGCCAGTGTCGGGCAAGACCAGATCAGCGCGAACGAAAGGCCAATGCCGGCCTTCACGAATGGATTCAACTTCATAATTTTTCCTCGCCGTCTTCTTCTTGCAGGGCGTGCAGTTGCATTGCGTTCGGGTTCAGGGCGCCACGGCTGGCCTGTTCCTGTTGCAACAGGCGCTGGGCTTCGGCCAGGCGCTCGGGGGGCAATTGCGCCGCGAGGGTGGTCGCCAGCTCATCGGCTTGCGGAGTGTTCTGCGCCTTGGCCAATTGGCTGAACACATAGGCGTTGAGCGGATCGGGTTTGGTGCCCTTGCCCTGGGAGAACAGCTGGGCGATGGCGAAGTCGGCGCTGTTCTGGCCGTTGCGCGCAGCAGTCAGCAGGTGGTCGAGGGCCTTCTGCGGATAGACCTTGCCCAGGTAGCCACGGCGGTAGATCTGGCCCAGGTAGTAGTCGGCGGCGACTTCGCGGCCAACGGCTTTCTGGAAATGTTCCTCGGCGACTTTCGCGTCGGCCGGTACCAGTTTGCCTTCGTAGTAGAGCTTGCCCAGCAACAGTTCGGCACGGGGCTGGTCGGCGGCGCGGCCGTTGTCCAGGTACTTCATCATCTGATCGACGTCGCCCAGTTCCGGGAAGTCGTAGAGCAATTGCGCCAGCGTCACCCACGATGCCGGGTAGCCCGGAGCGATCGGCTCGAGCAGCGCCTGTGCAGTCTTTTCGTCGGTCTTGCCGAGGGTCGAATCGGCGAGCACACGGGCAACGGAGTCCACACGCTGGGCCGTGACGCTGCCACGGCTGTAAGCGGCCTGCATTTGCTTGATCAGTTCGGCTTGCTGGTCTGGCTGGGCGCGTTTCTGATAGACCGTGGCCAGTTCGACGTAGCAGATGTCGGTGGTGTGGAGCGCGGCCTTGCAGATCTTTTCCACGTCATCCAGATGTTGGTCGTAAGTGCCCTGGGTGCGATACAGCAGCACCTGCGCCAGGCCCGCTTCCGGATAGCCCGACTTGCGCCACTGGTCGATCTGCTGCTGGGCGTTGATGTTCGGGAAACTGTGCGGGTATTGCAGGTACAGCATCGCGAGCGGGATCAGCGTGTTGCCTTCGCCACTGGCGGCGGCTTTCTTCAGCAGGGTTTCGGCCTCGTGATGCTCCGCCTCGGTGGAGCCGGGCTTGGCCACCAGCAAGCGACCGAGTCGGGCCTGGGCGCGCGGCGAAACACTGGCGGCGGCGCGGTAGGTGGCTTCGGCCTGTTTCATCTGTTCCGGGTCGCGGCTGTCGACCTGGATGTCGGCGAGGCCGACCTGGGCTTCGCTGTAACCCAGGTCGGCCAGTGCACGGTAGTTCTGCGCGGCGGTCGCGGTGTCACCGCGCTTGAGCGCTTCGTTGGCCAGACGCTGGTCGGGCAGGCCGGCGCAACCGGCCAGAGACACTGCTAATGCAACTGCACACAGAGGACCCATGTGGGAGCGGGCTTGCTCGCGAAGGCGGTGTGTCAGCCCACACTGATTCTGAATGTTGAACCGCATTCGCGAGCAAGCCCGCTCCCACAAGGGCTGCGGCGTGTTCAAAAGAGTAGGAGTAGTCACAGGCATGTCCTCGACTTAAAGACCGGCAGCCATGGCTTTGTCGATCAGCCAGTTCAGGTTCGGGCCACGGTCGCTGTTCACTTCCACCGGACGGCCGGCAAAGGTGCTGTCCAGCGGCTCGTCCGGCTGGATCTGCACGCGGATATCGGAGGACAGGTCAGCGCTTTTCAGGCTGGTGCTGCCGATGATCTTGCCGGTGCGGGTCTTGTCTTCGCCGGCGATCTGGAAGCTCACGGGTGTACCCGGGCGCACGTCGGCGAACTGGCGATAGGAGAAGCGTGCATCGACGGTGGCCTGGGTGTTGCGCGGTACCAGGGTGAAGATCACATCGCCCTTGCTCGCGTATTGACCGTCAGCCACCAGTTGCTGAGCCACGGTGCAATCGCACGGCGAGGTGAGGGTGCCGGTCATTTGCTTGCCGAACAGTTCTTCAACCTTGGCCGGTTGCAACTGGTCTTCATCCAGATGGCCCTTGAGCACGTCGAGCATGCTGGTGCTGAAAGTCGCCAGCGGTGCGCCCTTGGCGGCGACGCCGTCGGACTTCACCAGGCTCTGCACGGTGCCGTCGCGAGGCATGGTGATGTTCATCCCCGGCACGCTGACCAGGCCGGCCTGCGCGTGGCTGACGAAGTACATGCTGTACACCGATTTGAAAACGAAACCCGCCGCCACGAGGCCGATCGCGAAGATACCGGCACTGAAGGTCACGGCTTTCAGACGCCCGAACGGGGTCATGCCGTGGCCGCCGTCCTTGGCCTTGCGCGCCTTGGTGAAGTTGTCGCGCTGCAGGGTTGCCAGCACTTCGCCGATGGTGACGATGTCGCCGGCCAGGTGCGAAGTGATCAGGTGGCGCAGGGTGGAAATGTCCTGCGGTTCGAGGTTCTGGAACTGGCAGCCGGCGCGGCCGGTCTGGCGGTCGTAGGAACGCACTTGCAGTTCAACATCCATGGCGATGCCGAGGTTGTCGATGACGAATTGCAGGCGCGCCTTGTACACCTGGCCGACGGTCAGTGGCAGTTGCCCGGCGTTGAACGCCAGACCACCGGCGGACAGGTCGATGACCCGCGCTTCGACCGGTGTGCGGTCAGGGCCGAAGAATCGCAGTTTGGCCGGGATTTTCACTCGGGCGTGCTGACGCTGGGCTTCGGATTCATGCACTACGTTGACGTTGACGGCGGTATTCATGGGGGCGATTTCCTTGTTAATTCAAGAGGGGCAGGTCAGACCATCATCAGCAGCACGGCGACGAAAATGCTGCCGGCGGAGAAGGTCATGGTCCGAGACGACCAGGTGTTGAACCAACGTTGAAAGCTGGCGAGATCACGGGTCAGGGAAGTGGGCTGGCGAGTCCAGGATTGTTGGTCGAGGCGGAAGAACACGTAGATCTTCACCAGCGCGCCGACGATCTGGTTGTAATAGAGAATCACCGGGTAGGCCGGGCCGATACGGTGGCCGGAGCACGACAGCAGCAGCGTCAGAATCAGGCGGGTGATGCCGATCCACAGCAGGTACGCGAGGATGAACGCGCCGCCGTACTTGAAGCTGGCGATGATCGCTACGGTCAGGCCGAGCAGCGAGGTCCACATCGATACGCGCTGGTCGAACAGCACCACCGAGGTAAAGGCGCCGAGGCGTTTCACACCCAGGCCCAGCGCCCGGGAGTTCTGCCGCAGGTTGTTGCCGTACCAGCGGAACATCAGTTTGCGACTGGCCTTGATGAAGCTCTTTTCCGGTGGGTGTTCAACGGTGTTGATCGCGGCGTCCGGCACGTAGAAGGTGTCGTAGCCCAGGCGCATCAGGCTGAACCAGCTCGACTTGTCGTCGCCGGTCAGGAACTTGAAACGACCCAGGCGCCAGTGTTGCAGCGAGTCGCTTTCGACGTCGGCGATGAAGTCCGGGTTGGTGACCACGGAAGCACGGAACACCGACATCCGGCCGGTCATGGTCAGCACGCGCTTGGACAGGGCCATCGAGCACATGTTGATGTGGCGCTGGGCGAAACGCAGCTTGTGCCACTCGCTCATGATGTAGCCGCCGCGCACTTCGCAGAATTCGTTGGTGGTCAGGCCGCCGACGTTGCCGAACATCTGGAACCACGGCACGGTCTTGCGTACCACGCCTTCGCCGAGCACGGTGTCGCCGTCGATAACGGCAACCACGGCGCGGTCGTCCGGCAGGTGACGGGAGATCGCACGGAAGCCATAAGCCAGGCCATCGCGTTTGCCGGTGCCGGGAATGCGCACGAAGTCGAGTTTGACCCGGTCCGGTGGATTCATCCGTGCCCACAGCGCCTTGACCAGCAGCTCGTCGGACATTTCGACGATGGAGCAGACCACGGTGGTCGGCAGTTCGCAGTCGATGGCTTCGCGGATCACCGAGCTGTAGACCTGCGCGGTGGTCAACGCGTCGATGCGAAAACTGGTGACCATCAGAAACACATGGGACGGGTCCGCCGCCTTACCCAGCTTGCGAACCTTGCGGCGCAGGTGCGGGTAGACGATGTAGAGAAAAATCATGCCGCGCACAAAGTGCGTGGCACCCATCGAGTAGCGCCAGATACCCACGGCGCCAATCAGGAAAATGAAGTCCTTCGACTCGGAGTCGAATGTGGACACGGGCAGCATCAGGGCCAGGCCCATCAGCAGGCTCAGAAACAAAAGCCAGCCGGCGGATTGCAGAAAAAAATGTGTGAGCTTGGACATGACCGTCATCCGAAGGTGATGGGGGCTTCAAGCCGCCCGCCGATTCACGGCGTGCGGCCTGAAGCTCGAGGCTTGCTGCTGCGTTACCAGCAGATCCCTTCGGTGCGGCTACCGGCACTGGTGGCCTTGGACATGAAGCCCACCAGGTCGATCACCTGCTTGCCGTGCGGCGCTTCTTCGGCCAGGGCGCGGAACTTCTCGTCGCGGTTGCCGAGGATGATCACGTCGGAGTTGTCGATCACCGAATCGAAGTCCGCATTGAGCAGGGACGACACGTGGGGGATCTTCGACTCGATGTAATCCTTGTTCGCGCCGTGGACACGGGCGTACTGGACGTTGCTGTCGTAGATGCTCAGGTCGTAACCCTTGCCGATCAGCATCTCGGCCAATTCCACCAGCGGGCTTTCGCGCAGGTCGTCGGTGCCGGCCTTGAAGCTCAGGCCCAGCAGGGCGACTTTGCGTTTGTCATGGCTTTCAACGATGTCGAAGGCGTTCTGCACTTGCGATTCGTTGCTGCGCATCAGCGAGTTGAGCAGCGGCGCTTCGACGTCCAGGGAGCCGGCGCGGTAGGTCAGGGCGCGCACGTCTTTGGGCAGGCACGAACCGCCGAAAGCGAAGCCCGGACGCATGTAGTACTGGGACAGGTTGAGGGTCTTGTCCTGGCAGACCACGTCCATCACTTCACGGCCATCGACGCCCACCGCTTTGGCGATGTTGCCGATCTCGTTGGCGAAGGTCACTTTGGTCGCGTGCCAGACGTTGCAGGTGTACTTGATCATCTCGGCGACGGCGATGTCCTTGCGGATGATCGGTGCGTCGAGTTCTTCGTACAGCGATTGCAGAACGTCACCCGAGGCCTTGTCGAACTCGCCGATGACGGTCATCGGTGGCAGGTCGTAGTCGGCGATCGCGGTGGACTCACGCAGGAACTCAGGGTTGACCGCCACGCCGAAATCGACGCCGGCCTTCTTGCCGGAGCAGTCTTCGAGGATCGGGATGACAACGTTTGCCACGGTGCCCGGCAGCACGGTGCTGCGCACCACGATGGTGTGGCGGGTGGATTTTTCACGCAGGACAAAACCGATCTCGCGGCACACCGCTTCGATGTAGTTCAGCTCCAGGTCGCCGTTCTTCTTGCTCGGCGTGCCGACGCAGATCATCGACAGGTCGGTGTCACGAATCGCTTCGGCGAAGTTGGTCGTGCCGCGCAGACGACCGGTCTCGATCCCTTGCGCCAGCAACTCGCCCAGGCCCGGTTCGACAATGGGGGATTTGCCAGCGTTGATCATGTCGATCTTGTCTTTGGCAACATCGACGCCAACCACGTCATGGCCCCGTGCAGACAGGCAACCGGCACACACTGCGCCGACGTAACCCAAACCAAATATGCTGATGCGCATCGCAATTACCTCTGTATATATCAGGCCGTTAGAGGGCCGGAGTTAATGGTGTTCAGCGGTTTTAGTGCACTCGAAAGTGTGACTTGCAGGCGTCACAATGCCGTGTGCAGGCATACTAAGTTTCGAGTGTCTAAATAAGTGCACTCAAGATGTGCGCAACCAGGCCTTGTTGTTGTGACGTGCCCCGTTATGCAGCTGATCCTCTGGCAAGAGGACTCTTGTGCAATCTCGTTTTGCGCGCCCGATGCCAGGCGCAGGCCTGTAGATCGGGCGGTTGGGTGCTCAGGCGAGCACGTTTATAAGGGCGCGGCCTTGGCCTTGTAGGGGATATTGATGGTGCGTATCTCCTGTCCTTCGATAGTTGTCCAGAGTTGTTATCCATGCAGGCAAGTTGCTGTGACAACTTGGTTACATGGTTTCAGTCTCTGAGTAAGTTATCTCGTACAAGCTCGGCGATAATCGTTACCGGTGGTATGAGCTATGCATTTGGACATAGTTCCAGTCCGCCCATCGCGAATTCTGAAATTTCTTGAAATATTGAGAAAGATGGCACTGCTCTCATATTGATAGCACTTTCCATTTCGCCCTTTATTAATAGGCAGATAATCGCGTTAGATGGTTTTGTGCCACTACTCTGAAAAAAATCAGGTGCCACTACTGAAAAAAATGACATCTGTCGAGTGAAAGAAAAGATAGAAATGAGGGTGCTGTTTTTATGGCGCCAATAAGTCGGCGAAAAGGAGGGAGGTTTTTTTGACGTCGTGCGAGGTGCACGACTCTCTCTATAAAGAGTCGTGCAGAAGTGCATGCTTTATTCCGGTGCGTAGTCGCGCAGGAACACCAGATTGTCCGGTTTGGACTGTTCGGCGCTGTAGCGATAACCCTGCACATCGAACTGTTTGAGGGCCGCCGGATCGTTGATGCGTTCCTGGATCACGAAACGGCTCATCAGGCCTCGGGCTTTCTTGGCGTAGAAGCTGATGATCTTGTACTGGCCGTTCTTCAGGTCCTTGAACTCGGTGTTGATGATCCGCGCGTTCAGGGCCGTGCGCTTGACCGCCGAGAAGTACTCGTTGGACGCCAGGTTCAACAGCACGTCGTCGCCCTGATCGGCCAGCGCTTCGTTCAGCCATTCGCTGATGCGTGTGCCCCAGAAGGCGTACAAGTCCTTGCCCCGGGCGTTGGCCAGTCTGGTGCCCATTTCCAGGCGATACGGCTGCATCAGATCGAGCGGGCGCAGCAGGCCGTAAAGGCCGGAGAGCATGCGCAGGTGCTGTTGCGCGTAGTCGAAATCGGCTTCGCTGAAGCTCTGGGCGTCGAGCCCGGTGTAGACGTCGCCCTTGAAGGCCAGAAGCGCCTGCTTGGCGTTTTCCGGCGTGAACGCCGGTGTCCAGCTGCCGAAACGCGCGGCGTTCAGGCCGCCGATCTTGTCGGAGACGTGCATCAGTTCGCTGATCTGCGCCGGGCTCAGTTCGCGCAACTGCTGGATCAGCTCCTGGGAATGGTCAAGGTATTGCGGCTGGGTGAAGCGCTGGGTCGCCGGCGGTGTTTCATAATCGAGGGTCTTGGCGGGGGAAATCACCATCAGCATGAAGTCGTCTCCTTTAATCGTGGGGGCGATTCTAGGGGGTTGGGGCGCATGACTCCAGCTATCGCGTCCATAGGTGATCGGCGGTTTACGAGCCGGATCGGCTATAGTGCCGCGCGGGTTTTGTTATGGAGACACCCTTTGCGCATTGTTCTTTTTTTCACCGCGTGGCTGTTGAGCGTCGGGGCCATGGCGGCACCGGGCGATATCGCCACGCTGGATCGCAGCACCTGGCCGGAGAAACTCGACAACCCGACCCTGTTCGACGTCGCCTCTCGGGCGGAAGTCCTGATGTTCGCCCGGGGCCTGCTGGGCAGCGAAGCGCTGGATGAGGCCGCGCTGGCCCAGCGTCTGGGGCTGCGCACGGTTAACCTGGACGCAATCAACAGCCTGCGCGAGCGTCTGTGGCAGCGTTTGCTGACCAGCTACAACTACGCCCAGCAGAGCTGCGATCAGGACGCTTCCTTCTGCTTCCTCGTCGAAGATCTGCCGACCCTGCGCGAGCAGGCGGCCAAGTTTGTGGTCAGCGATGAAAGCTATTACACCAAGTGGGCCGAGCCGAGCCGGATCTTCCATCAGCAGTACCTGGATGAACTGCTGCGCAAGGCGGCGCTGTCACCGCAGACCACCAGCGAAGTCGATCATTTTGGTGACTACGAGCGTAATGGCGACGAGATGCATGACCGGTTGTTCCTGTTGAGCTTCGACAGTGCCGCCAACCTGATGCCGGACAACACTGAATGGCTCGCCGAATACCTGCGCAAATCGAACATGAGTGGAACGTTCTTCATGTTGGGCAAAGACATTCAGGCGCGGTTGAACGAGCGTTCGGTGAGCAGTCTGCAAGTGGCGTTTTCCAGGCAGTGCGTCGGCGTGCAAGGCTGGGAATTCCGCTCCCACAGCCACTGGCAGGACTGGCAGGACTCGGTGCGGCGCAGTGCCGATCTGGTCAAGAGCAAGTTGCCGGAGAACTACGTGCCGCTGTTCCGACCGCCAGAAGGCCAGCGTCGCAGCGATGCGGGCAGTTTCTTTCACAATCAGGGCCTGCAAGTGGCGCTCTGGGACATCGATGCACAGGACGGTGCCGGCAAGCTCAAGGGCAATCCGAGCGCGCAGCGGGTGCTGACCCTGATGCTGCTGTGGCGGCACGGGGTGATCAATTTCAACATGAAGCAGGATGCGGTGAAGACCGCGTTGCCGTGGCTGATCACGCAGACCGCGCAAAGCGGCATCGGCTGGGAAGACTGTCAGGACGCTTTTCGCTGACAAACGGCAAGAGCCCGGAAACATTGGGCTTGGGGTGAATTTTTTGCAAAATTCGATGCAGGCGGACTTCCGACTCTAACGGGGGCAGGGCGGTCCGCCAAGGGCTTTTCGTCACTTTGCAAAATAAACTTCAAAAAAGCGTCAAAGTGCTTTTTTCTGTCACGGGTTTTGGAGTATTACGAAGTCAGACCGCCGAAACCTGCAACACAGGTGGCGTCTTCCAAGACCCATTTTGTGTGCAGTTCACCTGCTATTCCGACAAAAGTTGTGCAGGTGGATTCGGCAGTCACTTCGAGGCGCAGCACCGCCCAGGTATTGCGTCGAATGGCTCCCACAAAGGTGACCGAGTATGGATGATCACGGACGTAGCCCTTCTTCCAACCAGCCAATCCTTTATGTACTCGATACCAACGTACTGATTCACGATCCGAATGCCCTGCTGAATTTCGAAGAACACCACGTCGCGATTCCGATGACCGTGCTTGAAGAGCTGGACAAGCTCAAGAGCGGGCATCACAGCGTGGCCGCCGAATGCCGTCAGGCGATCCGGCTGATCGACAAGACGTTGGGCGATGCCTCGCCCGAAGACGTCGAGCAAGGGGTACCGATCCAGCGCGGCAAGAGCGGGCCGAAGGGCTTGCTGTCAATTCTGATGAGCAAACAGGCCGAATCGAACCTGATTCTGCCCGAGCACCTGAACGACAACAAAATCATCAATCAGTTGATCGATCTGCACACCCGCGATCCGAAAAAACCGGTGGTGCTGGTCACCAAAGACATCAATATGCGTCTCAAGGCGCGCGCCTGCGGGATCGACGCCGAGGACTACAGCACCGACCAACTGGTCGATGACGTGTCCCTGCTGCCCAACGGTTATCACAACATGACCGGCTCCTTCTGGGACCGCGTGAGCAAGGTCGAAACCCGTCAGGACCATGGCCGCACCTGGCACCAGGTGCAGTTGATCGACAACCTGCCGGCCGTGCACATCAACGAGTTCATCATCGATGAGCAAGGCTTCGTCGGCTGGATCAAGGAGATCGAAGAAGACCGCCTGCTGATTCTGGATCTGCACCAGGAACCGCTGTTGCATCAGGAAGCCTGGGGCCTCAAGCCGCGTGACATCTATCAGAGCCTGGCGCTGTACGCCTTGCTCGACCCGGACATTCACCTGGTCAACCTGTCCGGCGCCGCCGGTTCCGGCAAGACCATCCTGGCGCTGGCGGCTGCGATCGAGCAGACCATGGTCAGCAAGCGTTATCGCCGTATCATCGCCACCCGCAGCGTACAGGGCCTGGACCAGGAAATCGGCTTCCTGCCCGGCACCGAAGCGGAAAAAATGGAGCCCTGGCTGGGCGCCATTACCGACAACCTCGAAGCCTTGCACATGGATGACGAAAACACCCATGGCAGCGTCGACTACATCCTCAGCAAAGTGCCGTTGCAGTTCAAATCGCTCAACTACATTCGCGGTCGCAGCTTCCAGCAGAGCCTGATCCTGATCGACGAATGCCAGAACCTCACGCCGCACCAGATGAAAACCATCATTACCCGGGCCGGCGCCGGTTCCAAAGTGGTGTGCCTGGGCAACCTGGCACAGATCGACACCCCATACCTGTCCGCGACCAGTTCCGGGCTGACCTACCTGACCGAACGTTTCAAGGATTTCCCCAACGGTGTGCACATCACCCTGCAAGGGGTGCCGCGTTCGATTCTGGCCGAATACGCCGAATCCCATCTGTAACCCGCCAAATGGAACCGGGCGACGGCGACGTCGCCCGGTTTTTTATGTGCGCAATTCTGACCCCCAGGTTTACAATCGACGCTCCTGATCAGGAGTAATCCCGTGCTGACTCATCTCGATTCCCAAGGTCGCGCCAACATGGTCGACGTCACCGAAAAAGCCGTGACGTTCCGCGAGGCGACGGCCCAAGCCCTGGTGCGCATGCTGCCCGACACCCTGCAGATGATCGTCAGCGGCGGCCATCCCAAGGGCGACGTGTTCGCCGTGGCGCGCATCGCCGGCATTCAGGCGGCGAAGAAAACCAGTGACCTGATTCCCCTGTGCCATCCGCTGATGCTCACTGGCGTCAAGGTTGAACTCAGTGCGGAAGGCGACGACGCGGTGCGCATCGTGGCCCGTTGCAAGCTGTCCGGGCAGACCGGTGTCGAGATGGAAGCGCTGACTGCCGCCAGTGTCGCCGCGCTGACGATCTACGACATGTGCAAGGCCGTGGATCGCGGCATGACCATCGAAAGCGTGCGCCTGCTGGAGAAAGTCGGCGGCAAGAGCGGGCACTTCCAGGCGGAGCAGCCATGAACCTGACCGTGAAGTTTTTTGCCCGTTACCGCGAGGCCCTGGGTGTGGATTCGGTGAAGGTCGAGGGCGATTTTGCGACGGTGGAAGACGTACGCGCCTTGCTCGCCAAGCGTGACGGCGCCGAGGTGCTGAGCGAACAGAACCTGATGTGCGCGCGCAACGAAGACCTTTGCCAGCTCGACGAACCGGTGGTCGATGGCGATGAAGTGGCGTTTTTCCCCACTGTGACCGGAGGCTGAACCATGGCGATTCGGGTGCAGTCCACGGCGTTCGATCCCGGCGCTGAAGTCAACGCGATGCACGCGGCCAATGTCGGCGTCGGCGCGGTGGTGAGCTTTGTCGGTTACGTACGCGACTTCAACGATGGCCTCGATGTCGCCGGGATGTTCCTTGAGCACTATCCGGGCATGACCGAAAAGGCCCTCGGCAAGATCGCCATGGAGGCCGAGCAGCGCTGGCCGTTGTTGAAGCTGGAAGTGTTACACCGCATCGGCGCGCTGGAGCCGGGCGAACCGATCGTGTTCGTCGGCGCCGCCAGTGCCCACCGTCAGGCGGCATTCGACGCCTGCGCCTTTGTCATGGATTACCTGAAGACCCGCGCGCCGTTCTGGAAGAAAGAGAACACCAGCGACGGCCCGCGCTGGGTTGAAGGGCGTGACAGCGATCATGCGGCGGCGGATCGCTGGAAGCAGTAGATTTCGCGCTGTACTCCCGGCCCGCTTCGCGAGCAAGCCCGCTCCCACAGGGAAATGCATTCCAATGTGGGAGCGGGCTTGCTCGCGAAGGCGCCATCCGCAACACCGAAAATGCTATGGATTGCCCACCTGACCAACAGCAGGAAGCAATCTCTTTTGCCCAATTGACGGTTTGTACGTAAAAGTCCAGTATGGATTTAAAAGTACAAAAGGTCTTTTCCCTGTTTCAGCTTTTTCTTCTGTCTTGCCAAACCAACAACAACCCGCGAGAGAACGAACATGAAGAAACTCCCCCTCATCACCGGTCTGGCGCTGAGCCTGTTGGCGTGCAGCAGCGTGTTTGCAGCCGAGAAAACCCTGCGCATCGGTATCGAAGCGGCCTATCCACCCTTCGCTTCGAAAACCGACAAGGGTGAAATCGTCGGTTTCGACTACGACATCGGCAATGCCCTGTGCGCGCAGATGCAGGTCAAGTGCGTGTGGGTCGAGGGCGAGTTCGACGGTCTGATTCCTTCCCTGAAAGTGAAGAAAATCGACATGGCGCTGTCGTCCATGACCATCAACGAGGATCGCAAGAAGTCCGTGGACTTCACCCACAAGTACTATTTCACCTCATCGCGGCTGGTGATGAAGGAAGGCGCGAGCGTCGATGACCAGTACGCCAGCCTCAAGGGCAAGACCGTCGGCGTGCAGCGTGCGACCACCACCGACCGTTACGCCACCGAGGTGTTCGAGCCCAAGGGCATCAACGTCAAACGCTATGGCAACAACGAAGAAATCTACATGGACCTGGCGGCCGGGCGTCTCGACGCGATCTTCGCCGACACCATCCCGCTGAACGACTTCCTGTCGATGCCGCGTGGCAAGGGTTACGCCTTTGTCGGGCCTGAGCTGAAGGATCCGAAGTACGTGGGCGAGGGCGCCGGGATCGCGGTGCGCAAGGGCAACACCGAACTGGTCAGCCAGTTGAATACCGCCATCGACGGCATTCGTGCCAGTGGCGAATACCAGAAGATTTCCGAGAAGTACTTCAAGTCGGACATCTACGGCGACTGATGTTGAAAACCGTGCAGCCTTCGCAGGCTGCACGGTTTCAGCCCTTCAATTCCTTCAAATGCTTGTACACCGTCGCCCGCCCCATGTTCAGCACATTGGCCACATAGTTCGAGGCACTCTTGCCCTTGAACGCCCCCTCGGCGTGCAGCGCCAGCACCAGTTCACGTTTGTGGTCGCGGGTCAGCAGATTCAGGCTCAGTTGCCGCTCGCGCAGCCAGGCGTGCAGGAAAGTGTTGATCCGCTCCTGCCAGTCATCGCGAAACAGCGAGTCCGGTTGCGGGATCAGCTTGCTCGGCGAGAGGAAGAGGTCCAGTGCAGCCTTGGCGTTCTCGAACAGCGAAATATTCAGGTTGATGCAAAGCACCGCCAGCGGACGCCCTTCACTGTCGCGCAGCACGGTACTCAGACTGCGAATCTTCTGGCCGTCCCAGTTGAGCTTTTCGTACGGGCCGATGTTTCGTTCGCTGACGTCGTCGCTGAGCATGTCTTCCAGCGACGATTCATCGCCGATCACCCGCTTCGACAGGTTGTTGGCGATGTAGTCGACCTTCTGTGTGCGCAGGTCATGCAGCACCACTTCGGCGTGGGGAAAGAACAGGGTGGCGATGGCGTCGGCGATGGCGTGGTAGTTATCCAGCGCGGCGTCATTCAGCTCGGAAGATAATTCGGGGGCGGTCATAACTGTGGAGCTCCAGGCAACGTCAACGCCCCCGTGATCCGGGGGCGTTGCGAGTGTGCCGCAATCCGTTGGGCGCGTCATCCGGGCAAGGGCTCAGGCCAGGCGGGCAGGGGCGAGCATGGCGGCGTCCAGGCCGAACTGCTTGAGGTGCTCCGGCAACGATTCACCGCGTACCAGCGCCGCGCTGGCCATGCCCATGGCCGGTGAGGTCTGAATACCGTAGCCACCCTGGGCCGCGACCCAGAACAGCCCCGGCACCTGCGGATCGAATCCGGACAACAAATCGCCATCGGCGACGAAACTGCGCAGGCCGGCCCAAGTGCGGGTCGGGCGGCGGATGGTCAGGGTCGTCGCTTCTTCGATCTGGTAGATGCCCATGGCGATGTCGAGTTCTTCGGGTTGCACGTCATGTGGTTCGACCGGATCGGCGTTGGCCGGCGAGCCGAGGAACATCCCGGCGTCAGGCTTCATGTAGAACGATTCGTCGAGGCTGACCAGCATCGGCCAGTGATGAATGTCCACGCCTTCGGGGCCGGCGAAGATGAACGCGGCGCGGCGTTTCGGTTGCAGGCCCAGCGGCCGGGCACCCGCGAGGGCACCGATTTTGTCGGCCCAGGCGCCTGCTGCGTTGATCACGACGGGAGCGCTGAAGGTCTGGCCGTTGGTTTGCACTTGCCAGATGCTGTCGGCATCACGGTTCAGCCCGAGCACCTCGCAGTCGGTCAGGACTTGCCCGTTGTTGCGACGGATACCGCGCAGATAGCCTTGGTGCAGGGCGTCGGTGTCGATGTCGCTGGCGGTGGGGTCATAGATCGCACCGTGGACCTTTTCCCGACGCAGGATCGGCAGCCGGGCGCAGGCTTCTTCCGCGCTGAGCAGTTGCATCTGCGGCACCGTGGCCTTGGCGCTGAGGTATTGATTGTTCAGCTCGGCGGCATCGCCGGTGAAGTCCACGGTCATTTCGCCGCGTGGAGTCAGCAGCGGGTGTTCACAGAAGCCGCTGGGCGGGTGATCGAAAAACGCCCGACTGGCCTGGGTCAGCGCCCGAACCTGCGGCGTGCCGTAAGCCGCGGTGAACAGCGCAGCCGAGCGCCCGGTGGAGTGATAGGCCGGGTGCGATTCGCGTTCCAGCACCACGACCGTGCCGTGCTGCGACAGCCAGAAACCGGTGGACGCGCCGGCAATCCCGCCGCCGATGATGATGAAATCTGCATGACTCATGAAAATCTCCGGTGTCAGCGCTGCAATTGATAGACGGCGTTGGCCAGGGCTATGTCTTCCAGGCCCAGACCGATGGAGCGGAAAAATACGTGACGGTTGTAATCGGGACGCTGCACTTTTTCGCTGAGCAGATCCGCCAGGTCACCGATGATCGCGCTGCTGTCCCAGCCATGCCGTTCGCTGGCGATCAGCATTTCACCTGCCGAACCCGGCGTGGTCAGACGATAGTCGCAGAACACCTGCATGTCGTTGAGGCTTTGCGGCGGCACTTCGTGAGCGCGTGGTGCGTTGGTGCTGATCGAGGTGATCAGCGCCGGTTTGCTCAAGGTTGCCGGGTCGATCACAGGTCCTGCGGAGGAGGTGCAGAGCATGATGACGTCGGCTTCGGCGATGGCGGCTTCGCGGCTGTCGGCGATGCTCACCCGTGGATCGAGGGCTTGCAGCAGGCTGGCGGTTTTCGGGTCTTCGCTCAGGGTGGGCGAGTACACGCGGATGCTCTGCCAGTCGCGCAATGTCTTGACGTAATGCAGGTGCGCCTGGGCGACCTTGCCGCTGCCGATGATCGCCAGGCGTTTTGCGTTCAACGGGGCCAGGGCATCGACGGCGACAGCTGTGGTTGCCGCGGTGCGGGCGGTGGTCAGCTCGCCGGCATCGCAGAGCAGCAGCGGCTGACCGGTCTGCATCGACATCAGCAGCGTCCATGCCGTCACCAGCGGGCCTTGTTCGCGAACGATATACGGCGAAGTCTTGACCCCGTACACGCCATCTTCCGCCAGCACGCCGAGATAGTTGATGAAGTCCCCGGCGCCCTGGGGAAATTCCACCAGTTGCTGCGCCGGTTGCACCGCATGCCCGGCCGCCAGATCGCGGAACAGCTTGCGCAGGATCTGCGGCACATCGATCCGGGCCAACAGCTCGCGAGCCTGGGTTTGGTCAATCACGTAAGGCGTACTGGACATGTCGGACTCCGGAGGTTGTTTCTAAACTAATTTGTCCATTATGGACTTTTAGTTTTGTTGAACAATATCCGGGCGAAAAAAAAGCGCAGTCCGTTGCCGGCTGCGCTTCTCTTTATAGCGTCGCTTACTGTGGACGCTTGCGCTCAACCGCCCGCAACAGATGGGTCGGCGGCGTTTCACAGCTGATCTTGCGACCGAGTTTTTCTTCGATGGACGGCAACTGATAGGAGTCGTCTTCACCGGCGAAGCTGATCGATACGCCATCAGCGCCGGCGCGACCGGTACGGCCGATGCGGTGCACGTAGTCGTCCGGGACTTCCGGCAGGGTGAAGTTGATCACGTGGCTGATGCCGTCGATGTGGATGCCGCGACCGGCCACGTCGGTGGCGACCAGTACCCGGATCTTGCCTTCGCGGAAGCCTTCCAGCGTCTTGATCCGCTTGTGCTGCGGCACGTCGCCGGACAGTTGCGCGGCATTGATGCCGTCGCGCACCAGACGTTCTTCGATGCGGCGCACTTCGTCCTTGCGGTTGGCGAACACGATGACCCGCTCCCAGCCGTTGTCGTTGACCAGGTTGAAGAGCAGTTTGTACTTGTCGGCACTGGCCACCGCATAAATGTGCTGTTCGACGTTTTCGTTGGCCACGTTGGTGACCTCGATTTCGACGATGGCAGGGTCGGTGGTCCACTGTTTGGCGAGGTTCATCACGTCATCGGTGAAGGTCGCGGAGAACAGCAGGGTCTGGCGTTCGCTCTTCGGCGGGGTCTGGCGAATGATCTGCCGTACCTGCGGGATGAAGCCCATGTCGAGCATGCGGTCGGCTTCGTCGAGCACCATCACTTCGACCATGTCCAGATGCACGTCGCCGCGCTGGTTGAAGTCGAGCAGACGGCCCGGGGTGGCGACGAGGATGTCGCAATGGCGCGCTTCGAGGTGCTTGAGCTGCTTGTCGAAGTCCATCCCGCCGACGAACGTCATGACGTTGAGGCCGGTGTACTTGGTCAGGTCGGCGGCGTCCTTGGCGATCTGCACCACCAGCTCACGGGTCGGCGCGATGATCAGCGCCCGTGGCTCGCCCATGTAGCGCTCTTTCGGCGGCGGGGTCTGCAACAGCTGGGTGATGATCGAGATCAGGAACGCGGCGGTCTTGCCGGTGCCGGTCTGGGCGCGGCCGATGGCGTCTTTGCCGGCGAGGGTATAACCCAGCACCTGGGCCTGGATCGGCGTGCAATACGGGAAACCCAGGTCGTGGATGGCGTGCATCAGTTCCGGGGCGAGCTTGAAATCGTGGAAACGGGTCTTGCCTTCCTGGGGCTCGACGACGAAATCTTCGAGTTTCCAGGGAATGACCGGCGCCTTGGGCTTCGGCTCGCGGCGTGGTCTGGCCGGTTTTGGTGTTTCGCTGCGGGTGCTTTCTGGAGCGGGAGCTGAAACAGCAGCGGGTGCCGGTTCGCGTTTCGGTGTGGCTACGGGAGCCTGGCGGTCCGCCGGTCTGGCATCGCTGCGATGGCCGGGGGCGTGCGACGGCGCACTGGGAGTTGGCGCGAGCTGCTCAGCCTCGCTTTTTCCGAACATCTTCTTGAGTGCTTTGAGCACGGTCATCTCATCAATTGGTTAAGGAATGTACGCCGGCCAGTGTAATGCAAGAAACGGGCGCGGCGTAGTGGGATGATCAAAGGGGCCCGACCACCGGAAAATCGAGCTGCGAACGATCAGCGCAGGCGTTCGCTCAGCCACACGCCGATGTCGCGAATTTCTTCGGGTAACACTTCGTGCTCCATTGGGTATTCCTGCCATGTCACGGTGACACCATGGGCTTTCAGATACTCATACGCCGTACGGCCCATGGAGTTTTGCACCACGTTGTCGAACTGGCCGTGCAGCGATAGCACCGGAATCCGCTGCTGGCTGGCGGACAACTCCAGTTCGTCGCTGAATGTCGGCGCGTAGGTCGACAACGCCAGCACGCCCCCCAACGGCCCCTGCCATTTCAGAAATGCAGTGTGGTAGACCACGGCGCCGCCCTGGGAAAAACCGGCCAGGAAAATCCGCGAAGCGTCTATTCCGCTGGCGCGCTGCTGTTCGATCAATTCGATGACGTGATCGGCGGACGCTTCCAGCTCATCGCGGTCGATGGCCCGGGCCGGGCTCATGGCCTTGATGTCGTACCAGCTCGGCATGGCATATCCGCCATTTATGGTCACCGGGCGGGTCGGTGCCTGGGGCAAAACGAAGCGCGTGCTCAGCAGGCTTTCCTGCAAGGCCTCGGCTACCGGCAGAAAGTCATAGCGGTCGGCGCCGAGGCCGTGCAGCCAGATCACGCAGGCGTCGGCTGCCTTTACAGGCTGAAGAATCAAGGGCTCGGTCATGGCTGCTCCAAAAATGTGCGGGCGCTCTCATTAAGTGCGTGATTGGGGTGCGCGCCCGGTTGATCCGTTAAGAAGATGTCGCAAGGCTGCAAGTTTTGCTATTGACCTGTCGCTCAATCGCTTCAGCGAGCGGTGTGGTACGGGCTTTGCTATGAGGAAGTCGTGCAATCGATCTCGCGCCTGGCGGTAACACTATCAGTGAACGCCCGGCGACGGGATAGCAAAGAATCCGGTGATGGATGTTCGCCAATGGCCGCAACGGGCTTAGCGAATGTGAAAGGGCTACCGCCCGTTCGGCCGACTGGTGAGAAGTGAGTTGTCCATGATGTGGATTGTCTCCTACTAGACTCATAGCGAAGGTCCTGCGTCGGTTGACCCCAAAAAAAGCCAACACGGGTCGACAACGCCTCAAAAGGGTGCGACTGGACTCAAGCTCCGACACAACAAGAGCAAAACTGGAGGTTTGAATGAAGATGTTGAAATCCACGCTGGCGATCGTGACTGCTGCTGCAGTACTGGGTGTCAGCGGGTTCGCTCAGGCGGGTGCAACCCTGGATGCGGTACAGAAGAAAGGTTTCGTGCAGTGTGGCGTGAGCGACGGTCTGCCAGGCTTCTCCGTACCGGATTCGACCGGCAAGATTCTCGGCATCGACGCCGACGTCTGCCGTGCCGTGGCCGCTGCCGTGTTCGGCGATGCGACCAAGGTCAAGTTCAGTCAGTTGAACGCCAAGGAGCGCTTCACCGCGCTGCAGTCCGGCGAGATCGACATTCTGTCGCGCAACACCACCATGACCAGCTCCCGTGACGCGGGCATGGGCCTGAAATTCCCTGGCTTCATCACTTACTACGACGGCGTGGGCTTCCTGGCCAACAACAAGCTGGGCGTGAAAAGTGCCAAAGAACTGGATGGCGCGACCATCTGCATTCAAGCCGGTACCACCACCGAGCTGAACGTCTCCGACTACTTCCGCGCCAACGGCCTGAAGTACACCCCGATCACTTTCGATACTTCCGATGAAAGCGCCAAGTCGCTGGAATCCGGTCGTTGCGACGTGCTGACCTCCGACAAGTCCCAGCTGTTCGCCCAGCGCAGCAAGCTGGCTTCGCCGAAGGATTACGTGGTTCTGCCGGAAACCATTTCCAAGGAACCTCTGGGCCCGGTCGTGCGTAACGGCGACGACGAGTGGCTGGCCATCGTGCGCTGGGTCGGCTACGCGCTGCTCAACGCTGAAGAAGCCGGCATCACTTCGAAAAACGTACTCGAAGAAGCCAAGTCCACCAAGAACCCGGACGTTGCCCGTCTGCTGGGTGCCGACGGCGAGTACGGCAAGGACCTGAAACTGCCGAAGGACTGGGTCGTGAAAATCGTTTCCCAGGTGGGTAACTACGGCGAAATCTTCGAGAAAAACCTCGGCAAGAGCACTCCGCTGGAAATCGACCGTGGCCTGAACGCGCTGTGGAACAACGGCGGCATTCAGTACGCACCACCAGTGCGCTAATGGTTCTATCACCCGGCGGGCCAACCGCCGGGTGATGTTCTGTTCCATTTCTTGCGGGGCACTTCATGCAAAATTCAATCGGCGCACCAAAGCAGAGGTTCAGCCTCAGCGATCCGCGTGTGCGTGCGTGGCTATTTCAGATCATCACCGTCGTGGCGGTGGTCGCCATGGGCTGGTATCTGTTCGACAACACCCAGACCAACCTGCAGCACCGGGGCATCACGTCCGGGTTCAGCTTTCTGGAGCGCAGTGCCGGGTTCGGCATCGCTCAACACCTGATCTCCTACACCGAAGCGGACAGCTATGCCCGCGTGTTCGTGATCGGTCTGCTCAACACCTTGCTGGTGACTTTCATCGGCGTGATCCTGGCGACCCTGCTGGGCTTCATCATCGGTGTGGCGCGGCTGTCGCCGAACTGGATCATCAGCAAACTGGCGACCGTGTATGTGGAAGTCTTCCGCAACATTCCGCCGCTGCTGCAAATCCTGTTCTGGTATTTCGCGGTGTTCCTGACCATGCCGGGGCCGCGCAACAGCCACAACTTCGGCGACACCTTCTTCGTCAGCAGCCGTGGCCTGAACATGCCGGCCGCGCAAATGGCCGACGGCTTCTGGGCATTCGTGGTCAGCATTGTGGTGGCGATCGTTGCCATCGTGCTGATGAGCCGCTGGGCCAACAAGCGCTTTGAGGAAACCGGCGAGCCGTTCCACAAGTTCTGGGTCGGCCTGGCGATATTCCTGGTGATCCCGGCGCTATGTGCGCTGATCTTCGGCGCGCCGCTGCATTGGGAAATGCCGAAGCTGCAAGGCTTCAACTTCGTCGGCGGCTGGGTGCTGATTCCGGAGCTGCTGGCCCTGACCCTGGCCCTGACCGTGTACACCGCGGCGTTCATCGCCGAAATCGTGCGTTCGGGGATCAAGTCGGTCAGCCACGGCCAGACCGAAGCGGCCCGTTCGCTCGGTCTGCGCAACGGTCCGACCCTGCGCAAGGTGATCATTCCGCAAGCGCTGCGCGTGATCATTCCACCGCTGACCAGCCAATACCTGAACCTGGCGAAGAACTCCTCGCTGGCGGCCGGTATCGGTTATCCGGAAATGGTTTCGCTGTTCGCCGGCACCGTGCTGAACCAGACCGGTCAGGCGATCGAAGTCATTGCCATCACCATGAGCGTGTACCTGGCGATCAGTATCAGCATTTCCCTGCTGATGAACTGGTACAACAAGCGCATTGCGCTGATCGAGCGGTAAGGAATAGCGCATGAGTACTCATACATTCAAACCCGACATGCCACCGCCGGCCAAGGTCTTCGGCCCGATGGCGTGGATACGCGCGAACATGTTCTCCAGCTGGCTCAACACCCTGCTGACCCTGTTTGCGTTCTATCTGATCTACCTGGTGGTTCCGCCGCTGCTCAGTTGGGCGATCTTCGATGCCAACTGGGTCGGCACCACCCGCGCCGACTGCACCAAGGCGGGCGCCTGCTGGGTGTTCATCGAGCAGCGTTTCGGCCAGTTCATGTACGGCTACTACCCGGCAGATCTGCGCTGGCGCGTGGACCTGACCGTGTGGCTGGCGGTCATCGGTGTGGCCCCGCTGTTCATCAAACGCGTGCCGCGTAAAGCGGTGTACGGGCTGAGCTTTCTGGTGATCTATCCGATCGTTGCGTGGTGCCTGCTGCATGGCGGCGTGTTCGGCCTGAGCGCCGTTGCCACCAGCCAGTGGGGCGGCCTGATGCTGACCCTGGTGATCGCCACCGTCGGTATCGCCGGCGCGCTGCCGCTGGGGATCATGCTGGCCCTGGGGCGCCGTTCGAACATGCCGGCCATTCGTGTGGTCTGCGTGACGTTCATCGAGTTCTGGCGTGGCGTGCCGCTGATCACCGTGCTGTTCATGTCTTCGGTGATGCTGCCGCTGTTCCTGCCCGAAGGCATGAACTTCGACAAGCTGCTGCGGGCACTGATCGGCGTGATCCTGTTCCAGTCAGCCTACGTCGCCGAAGTGGTGCGCGGCGGTCTGCAAGCGATCCCCAAAGGTCAGTACGAAGCCGCGGCCGCGATGGGCCTCGGTTACTGGCGCGCCATGGGCCTGGTGATTCTGCCGCAAGCCCTGAAACTGGTGATTCCCGGCATCGTCAACACCTTCATCGCGCTGTTCAAGGACACCAGCCTGGTGATCATCATCGGCCTCTTTGACCTGCTCAACAGCGTCAAGCAAGCCGCTGCCGATCCGAAATGGCTGGGCATGGCCACCGAAGGCTACGTGTTCGCCGCCCTGGTGTTCTGGATTTTCTGTTTTGGCATGTCGCGCTATTCCATGCATCTGGAACGCAAGCTCGACACTGGCCACAAGCGTTAGGAGTTTTTTCGATGAGCGAAGCAATCAAAAAGCCAGTGGGCCCTGAAGGCATCATTCAGATGCAGGGCGTGAACAAGTGGTACGGCCAGTTCCACGTGCTGAAAGACATCAACCTCAACGTCAAGCAGGGCGAGCGTATCGTGCTGTGCGGCCCGTCGGGTTCCGGCAAGTCCACCACCATCCGCTGCCTCAACCGTCTGGAAGAGCACCAGCAGGGCCGCATCGTGGTCGACGGCGTGGAGCTGACCAACGACCTCAAGCAGATCGAAGCGATCCGTCGTGAAGTCGGCATGGTGTTCCAGCATTTCAACCTGTTCCCGCACCTGACCATTCTGCAGAACTGCACCCTGGCACCGATGTGGGTGCGCAAGATGCCCAAGCGCAAGGCCGAAGAAATCGCCATGCACTACCTGGAACGCGTACGCATTCCGGAGCAGGCGCACAAGTTCCCGGGGCAACTGTCCGGCGGCCAGCAGCAGCGTGTGGCGATTGCCCGCGCGCTGTGCATGAAACCGAAAATCATGCTGTTCGACGAACCGACCTCGGCACTTGACCCGGAAATGGTGAAAGAGGTGCTCGACACCATGATCGGACTGGCCGAAGACGGCATGACCATGCTCTGCGTGACCCACGAAATGGGCTTCGCCCGCACAGTGGCCAACCGTGTGATCTTCATGGACAAGGGTGAAATCGTCGAGCAGGCGGCACCGAACGACTTCTTCGACAATCCGCAGAATGATCGGACCAAGTTGTTCCTGAGTCAGATTCTGCATTGATCCGATTCAGGCCTTGAAATAAACCCGGACACAGTTCCGGGTTTATTTTTGCCCGGATTTTACCGATTGCCCTGTTTGAAGAATCTGACTACCCTGTCAGCAAATTCATCCCATGATTGGATGACAGGTCGAATTCCATGTCTGAAAACTCTTTATTGATCAAACGATCCCTGGTCGATCAGGCCCTGGATCTATTGCGCCAGCGCATCACCGACGGCACCTGGCAGGTCGGTCAGCGCCTGCCGACCGAACCCGAGCTGTGCGTCGAGCTCGGCATCAGCCGCAACACCGTGCGTGAAGCCATGCGGGTGCTGGCGTTCTCCGGGCTGATCGAAATCCGCCAGGGTGACGGCAGCTATCTGCGGGCGGTGGTGGACCCGATGGACACGCTCAAGGCGCTGTCCAAGTGCTCGCTGGATCAGGCCCGGGAAACCCGGCACATCCTTGAAGTCGAGGCCATCGGTCTGGCGGCGTTGCGTCGCACCGATGAGGATCTGGCGGGCCTTCGCGAGGCACTTGGCGTTGCCGGCAGCCACTATCACGGTGATCTCGACAGCTACATCGCCTGTGACCTGGTGTTCCACCGCCGTCTGGTGGACGCCGCGCACAACCCGACCCTCAGCGAGCTGTATCGCTATTTCTCCAGCATCGTCGGCGCGCAACTGCGCCAGACCCTGAACATCGTCCCCCGTCGACAGGAAGTCTTCGATTTGCACGTCGCCTTGCTTGAGGCCGTCGAGCAGCGCGATCCGGAGCGGGCCAAAGCCCTGTCGAGGCAGTTGATTAATGAACCTTGAAACCGAGAAACCCATGTCCCGCCCAGAAGCCTCCCCAGCCCCCGTTCGCAAGGCCGAGCTCGAAGAGTTGTTGATCGACGCCGAGGCCGATGACGAGCAGGTGCAGCAAAGTCATCCATTGGTACGTCGCCCGTGGCTGTTGCTGCTGGGGCTGATTCTGGTGGCGTTGAACCTGCGTCCGGCGCTGTCGAGCATGGCGCCGCTGCTCAGTGACGTGTCGAAAAGCCTTGGCTTGTCCGCCGCGCAGGCGGGGTTGCTGACGACGTTGCCAGTGTTGTGCCTCGGTCTGTTCGCTCCGCTGGCTCCGGTGCTGGCGCGACGTTTCGGTGCCGAGCGGGTGGTGCTGGGGATTCTGCTGACACTGGCCGGCGGCATCATCCTGCGCAGCAACTTCGGCGAAATCGGTCTGTTCGCCGGCAGCGTGCTGGGTGGCGCGAGTATCGGCATCATCGGCGTCTTGCTGCCGGGCATCGTCAAGCGCGACTTCGCCAGACACGCCGGAACCATGACCGGTGTCTACACCATGGCTCTGTGCCTGGGTGCCGCAATGGCGGCGGGTTCCAGCGTGCCGTTGAGCGAACACTTCGACCACAGCTGGGCCATGGGCCTGGGCTTCTGGGTGATTCCGGCGCTGGTTGCGGCGGTGTTCTGGCTGCCGCAGATCGGCCAGAAGCACGGCGCGCACAACGTTGCCTATCGGGTCCGCGGTCTGCTGCGTGATCCGCTGGCGTGGCAAGTGACTTTGTACATGGGCCTGCAATCGTCGCTGGCCTACATCGTGTTTGGCTGGTTGCCGTCGATCCTCATCGGTCGTGGGCTGACGCCGACACAGGCAGGCCTTGTGCTGTCCGGTTCGGTGATCATCCAGCTCGCCAGCTCCCTGGCGGCGCCGTGGCTGGCCACGCGCGGCAAGGATCAGCGTCTGGCGATCGTGATAGTGATGGCGCTGACCCTCGGCGGCCTGTTCGGTTGCCTCTATGCGCCGATCGAAGGCCTGTGGGGCTGGGCGATCCTGCTGGGCCTGGGGCAGGGCGGTACGTTCAGCCTGGCGTTGACCCTGATCGTCTTGCGCTCGCGGGATTCCCACGTAGCGGCGAACCTGTCGAGCATGTCCCAGGGCTTTGGTTACACCCTCGCGTCGATGGGGCCGTTCGCGGTCGGCGTGGTGCATGACTGGACCGGTGGCTGGAACGCCGTGGGCTGGATTTTCGGCATCATTGGTGCGGGTGCAATCCTCGCCGGCCTCGGTGCCGGGCGTGCGTTGTACGTGCAGGTGGTCAGCGAAAAGGTCTGATACGCACACACTGTCGGTATTCGGAAAGCGAATGCCGATAGTGTTTCGGGCGTTTGCAGATTATCGTGCTGGCAATCTGTACCTTTCCTGGAGATTGCCCATGAGTGAAGAAGCCCACAGCGCCCTGATCACCCGTTTCTACCAGGCTTTCCAGCGCCTCGACGCCGAGGCCATGGCCGCCTGCTACACCGACGACGTGGTGTTCAGCGATCCGGCCTTTGGCGAGCTGCGCGGTCGTGATGCCGGCGACATGTGGCGCATGCTCACCACCCGGGCCAAAGACTTTTCCCTGACCTTCGACAACGTCCGCGCCGACGAGCGCAGCGGCGGTGCCCACTGGGTGGCGACCTACCTGTTCAGCCAGACCGGCAACGTCGTGATCAACGACATCCAGGCACGCTTCGTCTTCCGTGACGGCAAGATCTGTGAACACCACGACCGCTTCGACCTGTGGCGCTGGTCGCGTCAGGCGCTGGGCTTCAAGGGCCTGCTGCTGGGCTGGACGCCGCTGGTGCGCAACGCCGTCCGCGCCCAGGCGCTGAAAGGGCTGAAGGCATTTCAGGCGAGTCGCTGATAAGATCGCGGCCTGTTTTCCTTACGCCTGAATTGTCCCGTGACCCGCCTCAGCGAAAATCCTCTCGATGCCGACGTTCCAGTGAGCAAATCCTGGTTCGTCTACCTCGTACGCGCCGCCAACGGCTCGCTGTACTGCGGGATCAGCGATGATCCCGTGCGCCGTTTCGCCAAGCACCAGAGCGGCAAGGGCGCACGATTCTTTCTCTCGAGCCCGGCGATGGCGCTGGTCTATACCGAGCGTTGCCGCGACAAGAGTGATGCGTTGCGTCAGGAGCGGTTGATCAAGAAGCTCAGGAAAAGTGCGAAGGAATGTCTGGTGGCGTCTTATCGGCCTGATTGATCCGGTGCGAACGGTAGAAGTCCCCGCATGTAGAAGCGCTGCCTCAGGCAAACGACAGGCGAAAAAAAACCGCCTTTGCGGGGCGGTTTTTTTCTGTAAACGCCGGTTTGCGGCCGGGTTTACTGCATCTCAATGGACACACTAGCGTGGACGAAGATTATTCGGCTTTATGCAATCGAGCAAGCCTAAAAACATTTTTCAGAAAAATGCGATTTTGATTCATTTGTTTAAACGTCGGATGAGAAACCCGATTACGATCTGTCCGCTCGCATGACAGTGCAACTATGAGGTCTGGCCGATGGGCTTAAAGGTTTCATGCCCTCTGACACGGGGTTGCTCCCGCGCCGGAATGATATTTCAGAGGGTGTCACAACCGGCCGCCTCAATGGACACACTAGCGTGTATTCCGAAGGCGTACGTGGTCCGGTAAGCGCGCTGGAGGTTTGGCCCCCAACCGGAGGCCAAAACGTATGAAGCTTTTGCTACGTACTCTGAGCCTCGTATGGAGGTCGTTCAAAGCGTTTCGCTTTTACGAGTTCCTGCGAGATCACTTCGATGACCTGATGTAGGGTCATTGATGTGGGAAGCCGTCTCAGCCTTGGCTGAGGCGGTTTTTTAGTGCCTTATCAACCTGACTGATCATTTCCCATCAGCCGGATCCGTAGGCCGCGAACGAATTGCGCGCTAAGCTGCGGGCTCACTTTCTGTACGGCGGAGCCGAGCATGTCCGAGTTGATTCTGCATCATTACCCGACCTCTCCATTCGCCGAAAAGGCCCGGTTGCTGTTGGGTTTCAAGGGCTTGTCCTGGCGTTCGGTGCACATCTCGCCGGTGATGCCGAAGCCGGATCTGACGGCCCTGACCGGTGGCTACCGCAAGACGCCCGTGCTGCAGATCGGCGCCGACATCTATTGCGATACCGCGCTGATCGCCCGTCGCCTCGAGCAGGAAAAGGCCCAACCTTCGTTCTTCCCGGAAGGTCAGGAAATGATCGCCGCCAGTTTCGCCGCCTGGTCCGATTCGGTGGTGTTCCAGCACGCGGTGAGCCTGGTGTTCCAGCCGGAGTCGGTGGCGGTGCGTTTCGGCAAGTTGCCGCCGGAAGCGATCAAGGCCTTCCTCGCCGATCGTGCCGGACTGTTCAGCGGTGGCAGCGCGACCAGGCTGTCGGCCGAGCAGGCCAGGCACAATTGGCCGACCTTCATGACGCGTCTGGAGCAGCAGTTGCAGCGTGAAGACGGTGACTTCCTGTTTGGCGAGCCGTCGATTGCCGACTTCGCCATGGCTCATCCACTGTGGTTCCTCAAGGCCACGCACGTGACGGCGCCCTTGGTGGATGCTTATCCGGCGGTGTCGGCGTGGCTGGGGCGTGTGCTCGGTTTTGGCCATGGCGCGGCCAGCGAGATGAGCTCGGAGGAAGCACTGGAAATCGCGCGCAGTTCGACGCCGGCGGCGTTGCCGGACGAAGCATTCACTGATCCGAACGGGTTCGTGGCAGGTCAGCAGGTGCTGATCGCAGCGACAGACTACGGTGTTGACCCGGTCGCCGGTGAGCTGGTGTTTGCCGGTCGTGAAGAGCTGATCCTGCGCCGTGAAGACGAACGTGGCGGTTTAGTGCATGTGCACTTCCCGCGCTTCGGTTTCCGTATCGAGAAACGCTGAAACAACCGAGGGAGCCGATTGGCTCCCTCGTTCATTTCAGTGCCGCGAGAATCTCGTCCGGATCAAACCCGCGAATCAACGTGCCATTGACGTCGATCAGCGGGATCCCGCGTCCGCCCAGCGCTTCGTAGGCCTTGCGCGCCTCGGCGTCCTTCTCGATGTCGAATTCCTTGAACGGAATGCCTTTCTGATCGAGAAAGCGTTTGGTCTGCTTGCAGTAGCCGCACCAGTCCGTGGCGTACAGCACGACATGGGCATTGGCGCGAACCTGCTCGGACGCCATCTGCGACGGGTTGAACACCCGCTCGATCTTGCCCCAGTTCTGATAGACCACAACCACCAGCAGAACCAGCAGAACCTTTTTCAGCACATTGCCGAGCATCAGTTGCGACGCTTCAGCTGATCGGTGAGCGAGGTCGGCAGGCCCTTGATGACCAGCGTCCCGGCTTCTTCGTCGTATTCGATCTTCGAGCCCAGCAGGTGCGCTTCGAAGCTGATCGACAGGCCTTCGGCGCGACCGGTGAAGCGGCGGAACTGGTTGAGCGTGCGTTTATCCGCCGGGATCTCCGGCGACAGGCCGTAATCCTTGTTGCGGATGTGATCGTAGAAGGCTTTCGGGCGTTCTTCGTCGATCAGCTCCGACAGTTCTTCCAGGCCCATCGGTTCGCCGAGCTTGGCCTGGCTGCTGGCGTAGTCGACCAGGGCCTTGGTCTTCTCGCGGGCGGAGTCTTCCGGCAGATCTTCGCTCTCGACGAAGTCGCTGAAGGCCTTGAGCAACGTGCGGGTCTCGCCCGGGCCGTCGACGCCTTCCTGGCAGCCGATGAAGTCACGGAAATATTCCGAGACCTTCTTGCCGTTCTTGCCCTTGATGAACGAGATGTACTGCTTGGACTGCTTGTTGTTCTGCCACTCGGAAACGTTGATCCGCGCCGCCAGGTGCAGTTGACCGAGGTCGAGGTGGCGCGACGGGGTCACGTCCAGCTCATCGGTCACCGCCACGCCTTCGCTGTGGTGCAGCAGGGCGATGGCCAGGTAATCGGTCATGCCTTGCTGGTAATGGGCGAACAGCACATGGCCGCCGACGGACAGGTTCGATTCTTCCATCAGCTTTTGCAGGTGCTCGACCGCGATTTTGCTGAACGCGGTGAAGTCCTTGCCGCCTTCCATGTATTCCTTCAGCCAGCCGCTGAACGGGAACGCGCCGGACTCTGGATGAAACAACCCCCAGGCTTTGCCCTGTTTGGCGTTATAGCTCTCGTTGAGGTCGGCGAGCATGTTCTCGATGGCGGCGGATTCAGCCAGTTCGGAGTCACGGGCGTGCAGGACGGCGGGTGTGCCATCGGGTTTTTTGTCGATCAGGTGGACGATGCAATGACGGATCGGCATGGGCTTCTCGGCAAGTGAAAGGGAGGAGGGCGGGCTCCCCCGAAAAAGCGCTCAGTGTACCGCAACCACTGGTTTTGGCGCGGGGTGAAGGGCAATTCGGGGTCATGGGGCAGCGCTTATGCATTTATTTACCGATTTAGCGCAATAAACCTGACCATTTGGCTAGCTAGAGGCGGATATTTCCTTGTCTCTGTGCTAGTTTTGCCCGGTCTTACGCGTAGTCACTGCGTTAAGCGTGCATTCAGCATTTGTCAGGTCGAACCAAACCCTGATTTCGGCATCTATAACCCCGACTCGTCGTGGTTATCGCCGAGGGTGCCAGATCCAGAAGATCGGGCTCGATGGCTGACACTGCACTCTGCAATCCATATGAATTTGATAGGGAAGGAACACTACATGGCTCTTACTAAAGACCAACTGATCGCCGACATCGCTGAAGCTATCGACGCGCCGAAAACCACCGCGCGTAACGCTCTGGACCAACTGGGCCAAATCGTTGCCGATCAGCTGGAAAACGGCGGCGAAATCACCTTGCCAGGTATCGGCAAGCTGAAAGTGACCGAGCGTCCTGCCCGCACTGGCCGTAACCCATCGACTGGCGCTGCCATCGAAATCCCTGCCAAGAAAGTGATCAAGCTGGTTGTGGCCAAAGGCCTGACCGACGCTGTGAACAAGTAAGACGCAGCGATACAAAAAAAAACCGTGCGCCGGATTGATCCGGGCACGGTTTTTTTATGCCTGCTGTTTGTGTTTCAGCAGTAGCGGCGGCTGCTTTGCGATCACGCGCCGCCCCGGTTGAAACGTATTACTTGCGAACCCAGCGTTCGCGCCGCCAGATCTGCTGCTCGGACTTGGTCTGGAAGGTCCAGGCGACGAAGCGGCTCTGCTTCTGCCCCTGGGACATTTCCACCACCTGGCTTTCCAGCGCGCCGGCCTTTTTCAGCGCGGTTTCGATGGCGGGCAGGTTCGAGGCTTTCGAGACCAGGGTGCTGAACCACAACACCTTGTGCGCAAAGTTCGCACTTTCGGCGATCAATTGCGTCACGAAGCGCGCTTCGCCGCCTTCACACCACAATTCGGCTGACTGACCGCCGAAGTTCAGCACCGGCAGTTTGCGTTTCGGGTCAGCCTTGCCCAAAGCTCGCCATTTACGCTCACTGCCCTTGGTGGCCTCTTCCATCGACGCGTGGAACGGCGGATTGCACATGGTCAGGTCGAAGCGCTCGCCGGGCTCCAGCAGGCCGATCAGGATGTGCTTGCGGTTCTCCTGCTGGCGCAGCTGGATGACCTTGTTCAGGTCGTTGGACTGGACGATGGCCCTGGCGGCGGCCACGGCGGTCGGATCGATCTCCGAGCCGAGGAAGTGCCAGCGATATTCGCTGTTGCCGATCAGCGGATACACGCAGTTGGCGCCCATGCCGATATCCAGCACGTTGACGATGGCGCCGCGCGGAACCACACCGTCGTTGTTGCTGGCCAAGAGGTCAGCCAGGAAGTGGATGTAGTCGGCGCGGCCCGGCACCGGCGGGCACAGATAGTCGGCCGGAATATCCCAATGCTGGATACCGTAGAACGACTTGAGCAGCGCCCGGTTGAACACACGCACCGCATCGGGACTGGCGAAGTCGATGCTTTCCTTGCCGTACGGGTTGGTGATCACGAACTTCGCCAGTTCCGGCGTGGTCTTGATCAGCGCCGGGAAGTCGTAACGACCCTGATGGCGATTGCGCGGGTGCAGGCTGGCCTCTTTACGCGGCGCCACGGGCTTGGCCGGGGTGGCGGAGTCAGGCTTCTTGCGCGCAGGTTTCGGTGTACGTGGGGCGTTCATGGGCGTGGTCGATTCGGGTAGGGCTGAAAGTGGCGGCTATTGTCCCACAGGGAGCCGTGTTGTTGGCCGGAAAAGTGCCGGGCACAAAAAAGGGAGGCCGTTGCGGGCCTCCCATTTTCAGTGCGATTTGCCGTTACAGGCTGGCAATCCGCGCGTGCTGCTCGGCCAGCTTGGCCAGAGCCTGTTCGGCTTCGGCCAGTTTGGCGCGTTCCTTCTCGATGACCTCGGCCGGGGCCTTGTCAACGAAACCGGCGTTGGACAGCTTGCCGCCAACCCGCTGGACTTCGCCCTGCAGGCGCAGGATTTCCTTGTCCAGACGCGCCAGTTCGGCGTTCTTGTCGATCAGGCCGGCCATCGGCACCAGCACTTCCATCTCGCCAACCAGTGCGGTGGCGGACAGCGGTGCTTCTTCGCCGGCCGCCAGCACGGTGATCGATTCCAGACGCGCCAGCTTCTTCAGCAGCGCTTCGTTCTCGGTCAGGCGACGCTGGTCTTCAGCAGTGACGTTTTTCAGGTAGATCGGCAGCGGTTTGCCCGGGCCGATGTTCATTTCGCCACGGATGTTACGGGTGCCGAGCATCAGGCCCTTGAGCCATTCAATGTCGTCTTCGGCTGCCGGATCGATGCGCTCTTCGTTGGCCACCGGCCAAGGTTGCAGCATGATCGTCTTGCCCTGAATGCCGGCCAGTGGCGCGATGCGCTGCCAGATTTCTTCAGTGATGAACGGCATGAATGGATGCGCCAGACGCAGCGCCACTTCCAGTACGCGAACCAGCGTGCGGCGAGTGCCGCGCTGACGCTCGACCGGCGCGTTTTCGTCCCACAGCACAGGCTTGGACAGTTCCAGGTACCAGTCGCAGTACTGGTTCCAGATGAACTCGTACAGCGCTTGCGCCGCCAGGTCGAAACGGAACTGATCCAGTTGACGGGTCACTTCGGCTTCGGTGCGTTGCAGTTGCGAGATGATCCAGCGATCCGCCAGCGACAGCTCGTAGGCTTCGCCGTTCTGGCCGCAGTCTTCGCCCTTGTCCAGAACATAACGCGCGGCGTTCCAGATCTTGTTGCAGAAGTTGCGATAGCCTTCGACGCGGCCCATGTCGAACTTGATGTCGCGACCGGTGGACGCCAGGGAGCAGAAGGTGAAGCGCAGGGCGTCGGTGCCGTAGCTGGCGATGCCGTCGGCGAACTCTTCGCGGGTCTGCTTCTCGATCTTCTTCGCCAGTTTCGGCTGCATCAGACCGGAAGTGCGTTTCTGCACCAGGGTTTCGAGCTCGATACCGTCGATGATGTCCAGCGGGTCCAGGACGTTGCCCTTGGACTTGGACATCTTCTGGCCCTGGCCATCACGCACCAGACCGTGCACGTAAACGGTCTTGAATGGAACCTGCGGCGTGCCGTCCTCGTTCTTGATCAGGTGCATGGTCAGCATGATCATCCGGGCAACCCAGAAGAAAATGATGTCGAAACCGGTGACCAGCACGTCGGTGGAGTGGAATTTTTTCAGGAACTCGGTTTTTTCCGGCCAGCCCAGGGTGGAGAAGGTCCACAGGCCCGAACTGAACCAGGTGTCGAGCACGTCGTTGTCCTGTTGCAGCGCAACGTCCGGGCCGAGGTTGTGCTTGGCGCGTACTTCGGCTTCGTCGCGACCGACGTAGACCTTGCCCGACTCGTCGTACCAGGCCGGGATGCGGTGGCCCCACCACAGCTGACGGCTGATGCACCAGTCCTGGATGTCGCGCATCCACGAGAAGTACATGTTTTCGTACTGCTTCGGCACGAACTGGATGCGACCGTCTTCAACGGCAGCAATCGCAGGCTCGGCCAGCGGCTTGGTGGACACGTACCACTGGTCGGTCAGCCACGGCTCAATGACGGTGCCGGAGCGGTCGCCTTTCGGCACTTTCAGGTTGTGATCGTCGACGCTGACCAGCAGGCCGGCGGCGTCGAACGCAGCCACGATCTGCTTGCGCGCTTCGAAACGCTCGAGACCGGCGTACTCGGCCGGAATCTTGCCGTCGATGCTGTCGTTCAGCGTGCCGTCGAGGTTGAACACTTGCGCTGCCGGCAGCACGTTGGCGTTCTTGTCGAAAATGTTCAGCAGCGGCAGGTTGTGGCGCTTGCCGACTTCGTAGTCGTTGAAGTCGTGGGCCGGGGTGATTTTCACGCAGCCGGTGCCGAATTCAGGATCGCAGTAATCGTCGGCGATGATCGGGATGCGGCGGCCGACCAGCGGCAGCTCGACAAACTTGCCGATCAGGGCTTTGTAACGCTCGTCGTTCGGGTTTACCGCGACGGCGGAGTCGCCGAGCATGGTTTCCGGACGGGTGGTCGCGACGATCAGGAAATCGTTGCCTTCAGCGGTTTTCGCGCCGTCGGCCAGCGGGTACTTCAGGTTCCACAGGAAACCTTTCTCGTCGTGGTTTTCCACTTCGAGGTCGGAAATCGCCGTGTGCAGCTTGGTGTCCCAGTTGACCAGACGCTTGCCGCGATAGATCAGACCGTCTTCGTGCAGGCGCACGAACGCTTCTTTAACGGCTTCCGAGAGGCCGTCGTCCATGGTGAAGCGCTCGCGGCTCCAGTCCACGGACGAACCGAGGCGGCGGATCTGACGGCTGATGTTGCCGCCGGATTGATCCTTCCATTCCCAGACTTTCTCGAGGAATTTTTCCCGGCCCAGATCGTGGCGGTTCTGGCCCTGGGCTTCGAGTTGACGCTCCACCAGCATCTGCGTGGCGATACCGGCGTGGTCGGTGCCCGGCTGCCACAGGGTGTTGCGACCCTGCATGCGACGGAAACGGATCAGGGCGTCCATGATCGCGTTGTTGAAGCCGTGACCCATGTGCAGGCTGCCGGTGACGTTCGGCGGCGGGATCATGATGGTGTAGGAGTCGCCCGCGCCTTGCGGGGCGAAGTAGTTCTCGGACTCCCAGGTGTTGTACCAGGAAGTTTCAATGGCGTGCGGCTGGTAGGTCTTATCCATGCGCGGCGGGACCCTATTGGCATTTATTCAGGAAAAGCCGGGAAGTATAGCGGGGCATGGGGCGCAGGGCGAGCGGGGCGGGCCGGGTGGAGACTTAAATGTGGGAGCCGGCCTGCCGGCGATGCACGCTCCGCGGTTTTTCAGGAAAGGCGCGGTGATGCTATCGCTGGCAGGCCAGCTCCTGCAGGAGACCGGGGAATTATTCGTACTGGGCTAGAAGCCGTTCCATCCGCGCCTCGAGGCGACGTTTGATTTCGGTTTCGATGTGCGGTGCGAAGTCGTCGATCACGTCCTGCATGATCAGTTGTGCGGCGGCGCGCAGTTCGCTGTCCAGGTGCAGCAGGGTGTCGGGGCCTTTATCCGCAGGCGCGGCGGTCGCAGTGGCGGGCTTCGCGACAGGGGCGGGAGTCGGTTCGACAGCTTGTGGTGCGTTGTCGATCGTGTCGAACAGCATCGGAATCTGTTCCTGCTCGCCCTCATCGACCGTGTCGGTCAGCAGTGGCGGTTGCAGATTGTCATCACCGAGCAGCTGGCGGATCGACTCGAGGTCATCCAGCAGGTGCGCGGGTTTTTGCAGCGGTTTTGGAGTGTCCATCGGCGTACTCAGAGTCGCTGTAAACGGTGGTCTTGCAGAGGATAGCCCTGTTCCCGGTAGAAACGGAAACTCTCCCGCGCCGCCGAACGGATCGCCGGATCTTCCACCACCACTTCCGCCACCCGGGCGAACTTGTTGGCGAAGGCCGGGACTTTCAGGTCCAGGTTGACGAGCAAATCCTGATGCTGGCCGCAGTCGTCACCCAGTCCAAGCACGATCAAACCATCCGGTTCATTTTCGGCAGGGCCGTGGGGCACAAAGGTTTCGCCCTTGAAGGACCACAGTCGCGCATCGAGGTCATCACGCTGGGCCGCATCGCTGCAGTGCAGGTAGATGCGGTGGCCCATCCGCCAGGCCTTCTCTGTGAGCTTGCAGGCAAAATCCAGACGCGCCGAGGGATTGGCACTGGGCAGGATATAAAAGTCGACTTTGGTCATTGCGGTTCCTGAGCTGCGAGCGGCGCCCCTCTAAAGAGACGCCGCTCGCAGTCATCGGTTTCAGGCCTTGGCGCGATCCAGCAGGTACTGGGTCAGCAGGGGAACCGGACGGCCGGTGGCGCCCTTGTCCTTGCCGCCGCTGGTCCACGCGGTGCCCGCGATGTCCAGGTGCGCCCAGTTCAGGTTCTTGGTGAAGCGCGACAGGAAGCACGCAGCAGTGATGGTGCCGGCCTTCGGCCCGCCAATGTTGGCGATGTCGGCGAACGGGCTGTCCAGCTGCTCTTGATACTCATCGAACAGCGGCAGTTGCCAGGCGCGGTCGTCGGCAGCCTTGCCGGCGCTCAGCAGTTGCTCGATCAGTTCGTCGTTGTTGCCCAGCAGGCCGGAGGTGTGAGCACCCAGGGCTACGACACAGGCACCGGTCAGGGTGGCGATGTCGATCACCGCTTGCGGCTTGAAGCGCTCGGAGTAGGTCAGGGCATCGCACAGCACCAGACGGCCTTCGGCGTCGGTGTTGAGGATTTCCACGGTCTGGCCGCTCATGGTGGTCACGATGTCGCCCGGACGCGAAGCGGTGCCGCTCGGCATGTTCTCGGCGCAGGCCAGGATGCACACCAGGTTGATCGGCAGTTTCAGTTCCAGCACGGCGCGCAGGGTACCGAACACGCTGGCGGCGCCACCCATGTCGTACTTCATTTCGTCCATGCCGGCGCCCGGCTTCAGGCTGATGCCCCCGGTGTCGAAAGTGATGCCTTTACCAACCAGCGCGTACGGCTTCTCGGATTTCTTGCCGCCGTTGTATTGCATGACGATCAGGCGCGGCGGCTGGGCGCTGCCCTGGCCGACGGCGTAGAACGAACCCATCCCCAGGGATTTGATCTTCTTCTCGTCGAGGACTTCGACTTTCAGATCCTTGAACTCTTTGCCGAGGTTCTTGGCTTGCTCGCCGAGGAACGTCGGGTGGCAAATGTTCGGCGGCAGGTTGCCCAGGTTGCGGGTGAATGCCATGCCGTTAGAGATCGCGGTGGCGTGGTTCACGGCGCGTTGCACTTCGGCCTGAGCGGCCTTGATGGTCAGCAGGGTGATTTTCTTCAGGGCACGCGGTTCGGCTTTCTGGCTCTTGAACTGGTCGAAGGTGTATTCGCCGTCGACCAGGGTTTCGGCCAGCAGGCGGGTCTTGCCGTAGCTGTCGCGGTTCTTGACGATGATTTCATCGAGTGCCAGTACGGCGTCACTGCCGCCCAGGCCTTTAAGGGTGTTGAGGATGCCGGCGACGATCTTGCGGAACGGGCGGTCGCCCAACTCTTCATCCTTGCCCACGCCGACCAGCAGCACGCGTTCGGCTTTCAGGTTCGGCAGGCTGTGCAGCAACAGGCTCTGGCCGACCTTGCCGGCCAGGTCGCCACGCTTGAGCACCGCGCTGATGGCGCCGCCGCTCAGTTCGTCGACCTGTTTGGCGGCGACGCCGAGTTTGCGGCCTTCGCCGACGGCAACCACCAGGGTGGCGGTTTTCAACGTTTCTGGGCTAACGCTTTTTACAACCAGTTCCATGTCCGGATCCCTGAATGAATGGTCAACACGCAGGCGTTCGACGTGTCCGCCGTCGCCTGCTTATATAGAGAGAAGAGGCGCAGGCCAGCGCCTGCGACAAGGGCCGCAGTTTGAACCTCGCTCCCTGCGCCTGACAACCCTCGGTTGTACGATCTTCAACGGATTGCACGCTTGGGTGAGTGTGCGCAGTGACAGGCGCCCTCAATCACAGGATAATGCCGCATCTTTTTTCGACGGCTCTGCCCTGCGGGCCCGTCGAGACGTTTGCTTGTTTGGCCGCCTTAGCCTGACAACCCTGGAGTGTCTGGTTTGATCGTCTTCCGTTATCTGTCCCGCGAAGTCCTGTTGACCCTGAGTGCGGTAAGTGCCGTGCTGCTGGTCATCATCATGAGCGGTCGCTTCATCAAATACCTTGCCCAGGCCGCCGCGGGCCAGCTCGATCCGGGATCGCTGTTCCTGATCATGGGCTACCGTCTGCCGGGCTTCATGCAGTTGATCCTGCCATTGGGCCTGTTCCTCGGGATCCTTCTGGCGTACGGCCGTTTGTACCTGGAAAGCGAAATGACCGTGCTGTCGGCCACTGGCATGAGCCAGCAGCGCCTGTTCCGCATGACCCTGTTTCCCGCCACCCTGGTGGCGCTGGTGGTGGCATGGCTGAGCCTGAGCCTGGCCCCGCAAGGTGCCAACCAGTTCCAGCTGCTGCTGAACAAGCAGGATGCGCTGACCGAGTTCGATACCCTGGAGCCGGGCCGCTTCCAGGCATTGCGCGATGGCACCCGGGTGACCTACACCGAAACCTTGAGCGACGACCGGGTCAACCTGGGCAGCGTGTTCATCTCGCAGAAAAACCTCGGTGCCAATCAGGCCGATCGCGGGATTTCCGTGCTGGTGGCTGAAAAGGGCCGGCAGGAAATCCGCCCCGACGGCAACCGCTACCTGATCCTGCACAACGGCTACCGTTATGACGGCAGCCCTGGGCTGGCCAACTATCGCGCCATCCATTACGAAACCTATGGCGTACTGCTGCCCAAGCCGGATGTCAGCGAGGAAGTCACCGACCGTGACGCCATGCCGACGTCGGCCCTGATGGCCAGCGACGACATCCGCGCAAAAACCGAACTGCAATGGCGTCTGTCGCTGCCGCTGCTGGTATTTATCGTGACCCTGATGGCGGTGCCGCTGTCGCGGGTCAATCCGCGCCAGGGGCGCTTCCTCAAGTTGTTGCCGGCGATTCTTCTTTATATGGCTTACCTGACCATCCTGATTGCCGCTCGCGGCGCCCTCGAAAAAGGCAAGATCCCGGCGAGCCTGGGTCTGTGGTGGGTGCATGCGATCTTCCTGGCCATCGGTATCGGCCTGCTGTACTGGGAGCCGCTGCGCCTGAAGCTGGCCAGTCGTCGCAGCGCTGCGCTGGAGGTGGCCCGTGGTTAAACTCGACCGCTATATCGGCAGCAGCGTATTCATCGCGATCATCGCGGTACTGGCGATCATTCTTGGCCTGGCCACCCTGTTTGCCTTTATCGACGAGATGAGCGACGTCAGCGAAACCTACACGCTGGTCGACGTGCTGAGCTTCGTACTGCTGACCGCGCCGCGCCGGCTCTACGACATGCTGCCGATGGCGGCGCTGATCGGCTGTCTGATCGGTCTCGGCAGTCTGGCAAGCAGCAGCGAACTGACCGTGATGCGCGCCGCCGGTGTGTCCATCGGGCGTATCGTCTGGGCGGTCATGAAGCCGATGCTGGTGCTGATGCTGGCCGGCGTACTGATCGGCGAATATGTTGCGCCGGCCACCGAGAGCATGGCGCAGGCCAATCGCTCGCTTGCCCAGGGCAGCGGCGACGCGCAGAGCGCCAAACACGGTATGTGGCACCGTCAGGGCGACGAGTTCATCCACATCAACGCCGTTCAACCCGATGGGCTGTTGTATGGCGTGACTCGCTATCACTTCGACAAGGAGCGTCATCTGCTGAGTTCGAGCTTTGCCAAGCGCGCCGAATTCGATGGCACCCGCTGGCAGCTTACCGATGTCACCACCACGCTGTTCCATGAGCGCAGCACCGAAGTCGTCAACACGCCGACCGAGGACTGGGATGTTTCCATCAGTCCGCAACTGCTCAATACCGTGGTCATGGCGCCGGAGGCGCTATCGATCACCGGTCTGTGGGGTTACATCCACTACCTGGCGGATCAGGGACTGAGCAATGGCCGTTACTGGCTGGCTTTTTGGGTCAAGGTGTTGCAGCCGCTGGTGACCGCCGCTCTGGTGCTGATGGCGATCTCCTTCATTTTCGGGCCGCTGCGTTCGGTGACCCTCGGTCAGCGAGTGTTCACCGGTGTGCTGGTGGGGTTCACCTTCCGCATCGTCCAGGATCTGCTCGGTCCATCCAGCCTGGTGTTCGGCTTCTCGCCACTGTTCGCGGTGCTGGTGCCGGCAGGCGTCTGTGCCCTGGCGGGTGTCTGGTTACTGCGTCGAGCCGGTTGATGAACAAGGTTTCACCCACGCTTTAGCTTTGAAAACGCCCCGGTCGCCAGACCGGGGCGTTTTTGCATGCAATCCGGGTGACAGGCGAACGTGACGCTTGCGCCGTGTATCAGGTACAATTCCCGGCTATTTTTCGGCGGGCCAAGCCTGCAGCCTTTTTGAGTGTTGATCCGTGAGTGATTTGAGTCATATCCGCAATTTCTCCATCATCGCCCACATTGACCATGGCAAGTCGACGCTGGCTGACCGTTTCATCCAGATGTGCGGTGGTCTGGCCGAGCGTGAAATGGAAGCCCAGGTACTGGATTCCATGGATCTGGAGCGCGAACGCGGGATCACCATCAAGGCCCACAGCGTTACCCTCTATTACAAAGCCAAAGACGGCGTTACCTACCAGCTGAACTTCATTGACACCCCGGGTCACGTCGACTTTACCTATGAAGTCAGCCGTTCCCTGGCCGCGTGTGAAGGTGCCTTGCTGGTGGTTGACGCCGGTCAGGGCGTAGAAGCCCAGTCCGTGGCCAACTGCTACACCGCCATCGAGCAGGGCCTGGAGGTCATGCCGGTCCTGAACAAGATCGACCTGCCGCAGGCCGAGCCTGACCGCGTCAAGGACGAGATCGAGAAGATCATCGGCATCGATGCCACCGACGCCGTCACCTGCAGCGCCAAGACCGGCCTGGGTGTCGACGAAGTGCTTGAGCGTCTGGTCGCAACCATTCCTGCGCCGACCGGCAACATTGAAGATCCGCTGCAAGCGTTGATCATCGACTCCTGGTTCGACAACTACCTGGGCGTTGTCTCTCTGGTGCGCGTGCGTCATGGCCGCGTGAAAAAGGGCGACAAGATCCTGGTGAAGTCCACCGGCAAGGTGCACCTGGTCGACAGCGTCGGCGTGTTCAACCCGAAACACACCGCCACCGCGGACCTGAAGGCCGGCGAAGTGGGCTTCATCATCGCCAGCATCAAGGATATTCACGGTGCGCCGGTCGGTGACACCCTGACCCTGAGCTCCACCCCGGATGTCCCGGTGCTGCCAGGTTTCAAACGCATTCAGCCACAGGTTTATGCCGGCCTGTTCCCGGTCAGCTCCGACGACTTCGAGGATTTTCGCGAAGCACTGCAGAAACTGACCCTGAACGACTCGTCGCTGCAATACACCCCGGAAAGCTCCGACGCACTGGGCTTCGGCTTCCGTTGCGGCTTCCTCGGCATGCTGCACATGGAGATCATCCAGGAGCGCCTGGAGCGTGAATACGACCTGGACCTGATCACCACGGCGCCGACCGTAATCTTCGAACTGGTGCTGAAAACCGGTGAAACGATTTACGTCGACAACCCGTCGAAGCTTCCGGACGTGTCCGCGATCGAAGACATGCGCGAGCCAATCGTGCGTGCCAACATCCTGGTACCGCAGGAGCACCTGGGTAACGTCATCACCCTGTGCATCGAAAAACGCGGTGTTCAGGTCGACATGCTGTTCCTTGGCAACCAGGTCCAGGTGACCTATGACCTGCCGATGAACGAAGTGGTCCTGGACTTCTTCGACCGTCTGAAATCCACCAGCCGCGGCTATGCTTCGCTGGACTACCATTTCGATCGTTACCAATCGGCTAATCTGGTGAAACTGGACGTGCTGATCAACGGCGACAAGGTCGATGCCCTGGCGTTGATCGTGCACCGTGACAACTCGCACTTCAAAGGTCGCCAGCTGACCGAGAAGATGAAAGAACTGATTCCTCGTCAGATGTTCGACGTGGCGATCCAGGCTGCCATTGGCGGTCAGATCGTTGCCCGGACAACCGTCAAGGCGCTCAGAAAGAACGTATTGGCCAAATGCTACGGCGGTGACGTCAGTCGTAAGAAGAAACTGCTCGAGAAGCAAAAGGCCGGTAAGAAACGCATGAAGCAGGTCGGCAACGTGGAAATTCCACAAGAAGCCTTCCTTGCTGTGCTCAGGTTGGAATAGTCAGGTCCTATGTCACTAAATTTCCCGCTGTTGCTGGTTATCGCCGTGTTCGTCTGCGGCCTGTTGGCGTTGCTCGATCTGTTGATCCTGGCACCGCGTCGGCGCGCCGCCATCGCTTCCTATCAGGGCAGCGTCAGCCAGCCGGATGTGCTGGTGGTGGAGAAACTGAACAAGGAACCGCTGCTGGTCGAATACGGCAAGTCGTTCTTTCCGGTGCTGTTCATTGTGCTGGTGCTGCGTTCGTTCCTGGTGGAACCGTTCCAGATTCCATCCGGCTCGATGAAACCGACCCTGGACGTCGGCGACTTCATTCTGGTGAACAAGTTTTCTTACGGGATCCGTCTGCCGGTGATCGACAGGAAAATCATCGAAGTCGGTGATCCGCAACGCGGCGATGTGATGGTGTTCCGCTACCCGAGCGACCCGAACGTCAACTACATCAAGCGCGTGGTCGGTCTGCCGGGCGACACGGTGCGTTACACCGCCGACAAGCGTCTGTTCGTCAATGGCGAGTCGATTGCCGAGCAACTGGTCGGCTCCGAGCCGGGCACTCTCGGCAGTGCGGAACTCTACAAGGAAAAACTCGGCGCCGCCGAGCACCTGATCCGCAAGGAAATGAGCCGCTACCGCGCCACGCCGGACCACACCTGGACCGTGCCGGCCGGGCACTACTTCATGATGGGCGACAACCGCGACAACTCGAACGACAGTCGCTACTGGGATGATCCGAACATTCCCAAGGATCTGCTGGGCATGGTTCCCGACCAGAACATCGTCGGCAAGGCCTTTGCGGTCTGGATGAGCTGGCCGGAACCGAAACTCAGCCACCTGCCGAATTTCTCGCGGGTCGGCCTGATCAAGTAAACAATCACGGCGCTGTTGACCACAGCGCCGAATGCATTTCTGGTGTCGGCACAATCGATCCAGGGCATGAAGCCACGATATTCAGGACGTCATTTTTGAACACAGCGTTAATTGTCCCAGGCCTGCGCCGCATCCCGGCGATGGCAGTGGAATCCAGCCACGAACTCAGCGTGGGTAAACCGTGAGCGTTTCTTTAAGCCGTCTCGAGCGCCAGCTCGGTTACACCTTCAAGGACCAGGAACTGATGGTCCTGGCCCTCACGCACCGCAGCTTTGCCGGACGCAACAACGAGCGTCTGGAGTTTCTCGGCGATGCGATCCTCAACTTCGTTGCCGGTGAAGCCCTGTTCGACCGCTTCCCGCTGGCCCGTGAAGGTCAGTTGTCGCGTTTGCGTGCGCGTCTGGTGAAAGGCGAGACTTTGGCCGTGCTGGCCCGTGGTTTCGATTTGGGCGAATACCTGCGCCTGGGCTCGGGTGAGTTGAAAAGCGGCGGTTTCCGTCGCGAATCGATTCTGGCCGATGCCCTGGAAGCACTGATCGGCGCGATCTACCTCGATGCCGGTATGGAAGTCGCCCGCGAGCGCGTCCTGGCCTGGCTGGCTGGCGAGTTCGAAGGCCTGACGCTGGTCGATACCAACAAGGATCCGAAGACCCGACTGCAGGAATTCCTGCAATCGCGCGGTTGTGAGCTGCCACGCTACGAAGTCGTGGATATCCAGGGCGAACCGCACTGCCGTACCTTCTTCGTCGAGTGCGAAGTTGTCCTTTTGAATGAAAAAAGCCGGGGTCAGGGTGTGAGCCGTCGCATTGCCGAACAGGTAGCGGCCGCCGCAGCACTGATTGCCCTGGGTGTGGAGAATGGCAATGACTGATACAAACGCAACTCGCTGTGGCTACGTTGCCATCGTCGGCCGTCCGAACGTGGGCAAGTCCACGCTGCTGAACCACATCCTCGGCCAGAAGCTCGCGATCACCTCGCGCAAGCCGCAGACCACCCGTCACAACATGCTCGGGATCAAGACCGAGGGCGACGTGCAAGCGATCTACGTCGACACCCCCGGCATGCACAAGGGCGGCGAAAAGGCCCTGAACCGCTACATGAACAAGACGGCTTCGGCGGCGTTGAAAGACGTTGACGTGGTGATCTTCGTGGTCGACCGCACCAAGTGGACCGAAGAAGACCAGATGGTCCTGGAACGCGTGCAGTACGTGACCGGTCCGCTGATCGTCGCGCTGAACAAGACCGATCGCATCGAGGACAAGGCCGAGCTGATGCCGCACCTGTCCTGGTTGCAGGAACAGCTGCCGAATGCGCAGATCATTCCGATCTCGGCGCAACAGGGTCACAACCTCGACGCGCTGGAAAAGGTCATCGCCGACCATCTGCCGGAGAACGATCACTTCTTCCCGGAAGACCAGATCACCGACCGCAGCAGCCGCTTCCTCGCCGCCGAACTGGTACGCGAGAAGATCATGCGCCAGCTCGGCGCCGAGCTGCCGTACCAGATCACCGTGGAAATCGAAGAATTCAAGCAGCAGGGTGCGACGCTGCACATCCATGCGCTGATCCTCGTCGAGCGTGACGGCCAGAAGAAAATCATCATTGGTGACAAGGGCGAGCGCATCAAGCGCATCGGCACCGAGGCGCGCAAGGACATGGAGCTGCTGTTCGACTCCAAGATCATGCTCAACCTGTGGGTCAAGGTGAAGGGCGGCTGGTCCGACGACGAGCGTGCGCTGCGTTCGCTGGGTTACGGCGACCTGTAAAAATCTCGGTTTTCTGATACGCCAGAAAACCCCTGTGGGAGCGGGCTTGCTCGCGAATGCGCAGTGTCAGTCGGCCTATACTTTGACTGATTCACCGCATTCGCGAGCAAGCCCGCTCCCGCATTTGGTTTTGGGTTGTTTACAAAACTGCGTTTCTTCATCGAGAACTCAATGTCGCAAACCCCGCCTCCCGCCCAACCCGCCTACGTCCTGCACTCCCGCGCCTATCGCGAAACCAGCGCCTTGGTGGATTTCCTCACGCCGCAAGGTCGGCTGCGGGCGGTGTTGCGCAGCGCGCGGGGCAAGGCCGGGACACTGGCGCGGCCATTCGTGCCGCTGGAAGTGGAATTGCGCGGCAAAGGTGAGTTGAAGAATGTCGGGCGCATGGAGAGTATTGGAAACGCGACATGGATGGTCGGCGAGGCATTGTTCAGCGGTCTCTATCTCAACGAGTTGCTGATACGCCTGCTGCCAGCCGAAGACCCGCATCCTGCGGTATTCGATCATTACGCTGCCACCTTGCTGGCTTTGGCTGAAGGCCGGCCACTGGAGCCTCTGCTGCGTTCCTTCGAATGGCGTCTGCTCGACGACCTCGGTTATGGCTTCTCCCTGAACACCGACATCAACGACGAGCCCCTTGCTGCGGACGGTCTCTATCGCTTGCAGGTGGATGCCGGACTCGAGCGGGTCTACCTGCTGCAACCCGGCCTGTTCAACGGCACCGAGCTGCTGGCCATGGCTGAAGCGGACTGGTCGGCACCGGGCGCACTGTCTGCCGCCAAGCGTCTGATGCGACAAGCGCTGGCCGTGCATTTGGGCGGTCGTCCCCTTGTCAGTCGCGAGCTGTTTCGCAAGCCCTGATCTCACCGTATGCTGTGCGCCGAATCTTTCCCTTCAGGAGCGCATCCGTGACCACCAGCAATCGCATTCTTCTTGGCGTGAACATCGACCACGTCGCCACCCTGCGTCAGGCCCGTGGCACGCGCTACCCGGATCCGGTCAAGGCTGCGCTGGACGCGGAAGAGGCGGGCGCCGACGGCATCACCGTGCACCTGCGTGAGGACCGTCGCCACATTCAGGAGCGCGATGTGCTGCTGCTCAAGGATGTGCTGCAAACCCGCATGAACTTCGAAATGGGCGTCACCGAAGAAATGATGGTGTTTGCCGAGCGTATTCGTCCGGCCCATATCTGTCTGGTGCCGGAGACGCGTCAGGAACTGACCACCGAAGGCGGTCTGGACGTGGCGGGGCAGGAGGAGCGGATCAAGGCAGCGGTGGAGCGTCTGTCGAAGATCGGCAGCGAAGTATCGCTGTTCATCGATGCTGACGAGCGGCAGATCGCTGCCTCTAAACGTGTGGGTGCGCCGGCCATCGAGCTGCACACCGGGCGTTATGCCGATGCCGAGACGCCGACCGAAGTGGCCCAGGAGCTGAAGCGCGTGGCGGATGGCGTGGCATTCGGTCTGGCCCAGGGCCTGATCGTCAATGCCGGTCACGGTCTGCACTATCACAACGTTGAAGCCGTGGCGGCGATCAAGGGCATCAACGAACTGAACATCGGTCACGCGCTGGTGGCGCATGCGTTGTTCGTCGGCTTCAAGTCGGCAGTGTCGGAGATGAAGGCGTTGATCCTGGCGGCGGCAAAGGTCTGAACATCTACACAAGATAATGTGGGCGGGGGTGGACTACAGCGGCGGGTTTTCCTGCGCCGGTTTGGATTTGTCGATCCCCGGCACATGCAGATTGCCTTCGGCGACCTGATCGCCCTCAAGCTGCGGCTGGGTCACCCAGGTCAGGATGTCGTAGTAGCGGCGGATGTTCGCCACGAAATGCACCGGTTCGCCGCCCCGGGCGTAGCCGTAGCGGGTCTTGCTGTACCACTGCTTCTGCGACAGGCGCGGCAGCATCTTCTTCACATCCAGCCACTTGTCCGGATTCAGGCCTTCCCGGGACGCCAGTTTGCGCGCGTCATCCAAGTGACCGCTGCCCACGTTGTAGGCAGCCAGTGCAAACCACGTACGATCCGGTTCCTGGATCGAGTCATCCAGTTGATCCTTCATGTAGGCCAGGTACTTGGCGCCGCCCATGATGCTCTGCTTCGGATCGAGGCGGTTGGACACACCCATGGCCTGTGCAGTGTTCTGGGTCAGCATCATCAGGCCGCGCACGCCGGTCTTCGAAGTGACGGCCGGTTGCCACAGCGATTCCTGATAACCGATGGCCGCGAGCAGGCGCCAGTCGACTTTCTCTTTCTTGGCGTAGGTCTTGAAGTGCTGTTCGTACTTGGGCAGGCGCTGCTGCAAATGCTGGGCGAAGGTCGTGGCGCCCATGTAGCCGAGGACGTCGACGTGGCCGTAGTAGCGGTCTTTCAGGCGTTGCAGGGTGCCGTTTTTCTGCACCTTGTCCAGATAACTGTTGATCTCGTTGAGCAGGCTGTTGTCTTCGCCAGAGGCCACCGCCCAGCTCTGGCTGCGCGCATCGCCAAGGTCGAAGGCGACGCGGATGTTGGTGAAGTAAACCTGGTTCATCGCCACTTCGTTGGAATCGACCAGAGTCAGGTCGATCTGGCCCTCATCGACCATGCGCAGCAGGTCGACCACTTCAACGGCGTCGGACTCTTCGTATTCAATCCCGGGATATTTCTGTTTCAGCTCGGCGAGCTGTTCGGCGTGGGTGCTGCCCTTGAGCACCATGATTTTCTTGCCGACCAGCTCACTGGCGTCGGTCGGCCGCGACTGGCCGTTGCGATAGATGATCTGCGGGGTGACTTCGAGGTAGGAATGGGAGAACCGTACCTGTTTCTTGCGCTGTTCGCTGCTGACCAGGCCAGCGGCGGCCAGCACCGGGCCGTTGGGTTTGCCGATCTGATCGAACAGGTCGTCGAGGTTGTCGGCGGTCTCGATTTTGAGTTCCACCCCCAAATCGTCGGCGAAGCGCTTCACCAGCTCGTATTCGAAGCCGGTCTCGCCGCTGCGATCCTGAAAGTAGGTGGCGGGGCTGTTACGGGTGATCACCCGCAGCACACCATCCTCCTTTACGCGCTCGAGGGTGTTGGGTTTATCAACACAGCCACTGAGCATCAGGAAGAGTCCGGTAGCGATCAGCCATTTGGCGTACCGCGGACGCAAAGCCGTTGGGGAAAACATGTGCGCAGTATACGCAAAGCGCAACGGGCGCCATATCTCGACAGTGGAGGGGTTGTCTGCTAGCGATCGAAAAAGCACCCGCAACCCCACAGGAACGGGGCCGCAGAGCGTTTTGTGACAGAAAAAATAAGCTGCCTTTGCGCAAGCTCGAAATCTGACTTCAGAGGCAGAAACACAGATTGAGGTCCGAGTGCAACCGTGCGTAGCGTTTCGGGTGATGTTGAGGTCGGTTTAGGCTAGAATGCACGGCCTCAAAGCACACCCCTTCCCGAGGCTGTCCCGAAGATGTTGATCCTGCGCGGCGCTCCTGCCCTTTCTGCCTTTCGCCACAGCAAACTCCTTGAGCAACTGAGCCAGAAGGTTCCAGCTGTCAGTGGCCTGTATGCTGAATTCGCTCACTTCGCCGAAGTCACCGGCGTCCTGACCGGCGACGAACAGCAGGTGCTTGCGCGCCTTCTGAAGTACGGTCCAAGCGTTCCGGTTCAAGAGCCGAGCGGTCGTCTGTTCCTGGTGTTGCCACGTTTCGGCACCATCTCGCCATGGTCGAGCAAGGCCAGCGACATCGCCCGCAACTGCGGCCTGAGCAAGATCCAGCGCCTGGAGCGCGGCATCGCGTTTTATGTGGCCGGTCAGTTCAGCGAAACCGAAGCGCAGCAGATCGCCGACGTACTGCATGACCGCATGACCCAGATCGTTCTGGGCAACCTCGAACAGGCTGCCGGTCTGTTCAGCCACGCCGAGCCGAAGCCGCTGACCGCCATCGACATCCTCGGCGGTGGTCGCGCTGCGCTGGAGAAGGCCAACGTCGAGCTGGGCCTGGCCCTGGCCGAAGACGAGATCGACTATCTGGTCAACGCCTTCAACGGTCTCAAGCGCAACCCGCACGACATCGAACTGATGATGTTCGCCCAGGCCAACTCCGAGCACTGCCGCCACAAGATCTTCAACGCCAGTTGGGATATTGACGGCGAGAGCCAGGAAAAAAGCCTGTTCGGCATGATCAAGAACACCTATCAGATGCACAGCGAAGGCGTGCTGTCCGCTTACAAGGACAACGCTTCGGTGATCGTCGGCAACGTCGCCGGCCGCTTCTTCCCGGATCCGGAAACCCGCCAGTACGGCGCGGTGCAGGAGCCGGTGCACATCCTGATGAAGGTCGAAACCCACAACCACCCGACCGCGATCGCTCCGTTCCCGGGCGCGTCCACCGGTTCCGGTGGCGAGATCCGCGACGAAGGCGCAACCGGCCGTGGCGCCAAACCGAAAGCCGGCCTGACCGGTTTCACCGTGTCGAACCTGCAGATCCCTGGCTTCGAACAGCCTTGGGAAGTGCCGTACGGCAAGCCCGAGCGCATCGTCAACGCGCTGGACATCATGATCGAAGGCCCGCTGGGCGGCGCCGCGTTCAACAACGAGTTCGGTCGTCCGGCCCTGACCGGTTACTTCCGTACCTTCGAACAATCGATCAGCACCCCGCATGGTGATGAAGTTCGTGGTTACCACAAGCCGATCATGCTCGCTGGCGGCATGGGCAACATCCGTGAAGAACACGTCAAGAAAGGCGAGATCGTCGTCGGCTCCAAGCTGATCGTGCTCGGTGGCCCGGCAATGCTGATCGGTCTGGGCGGCGGCGCTGCTTCCTCCATGGCCACCGGCACCAGCTCGGCGGATCTGGACTTCGCTTCCGTTCAGCGTGAAAACCCTGAAATGGAACGTCGCTGCCAGGAAGTCATCGACCGTTGCTGGCAACTGGGCGACAAGAACCCGATCAGCTTCATCCACGACGTGGGGGCGGGCGGTCTGTCCAACGCCTTCCCGGAACTGGTCAACGACGGCGACCGCGGTGGCCGTTTCGAACTGCGCAACATTCCAAACGACGAGCCGGGCATGGCCCCGCACGAAATCTGGTCCAACGAATCCCAGGAGCGTTACGTTCTGGCCGTCGGCCCGGCCGACTTCGAGCGCTTCAAGGCGATCTGCGAACGTGAGCGTTGCCCGTTCGCCGTTGTCGGTGAAGCGACCGCCGAACCGCAACTGACCGTGACTGACAGCCACTTCGGCAACAACCCGGTGGACATGCCACTGGAAGTGTTGCTGGGCAAGGCGCCGCGCATGCACCGTTCGGTGGTTCGCGAAGCCGAGCTGGGCGATGACTTCGATCCGTCGAACCTCGACATCGGCGAAAGCATCGAACGCGTTCTGCACCACCCGGCCGTGGCAAGCAAAAGCTTCCTGATCACCATCGGCGACCGCACCATCACAGGCCTCGTGGCCCGTGACCAGATGGTCGGCCCTTGGCAGGTTCCGGTGGCCGACGTGGCCGTCACCGCCACCAGCTTCGACGTCTACACCGGTGAAGCGATGGCGATGGGCGAGCGCACTCCGCTGGCGCTGCTGGACGCTCCGGCGTCGGGCCGCATGGCCATCGGCGAAACCCTGACCAACATCGCCGCCTCGCGCATCAACAAGCTCTCCGACATCAAACTGTCGGCGAACTGGATGTCCGCTGCCGGCCACCCGGGTGAAGACGCGCGCCTGTACGACACCGTGAAAGCGGTCGGCATGGAACTGTGCCCCGAGCTGGGCCTGACCATTCCGGTGGGCAAGGACTCCATGTCCATGGCCACCCGCTGGAACGACAACGGCGAAGACAAGACCGTCACCTCGCCGATGTCCCTGATCGTGACCGGTTTCGCGCCAGTGGCTGACATCCGTCAGACCCTGACCCCGGAACTGCGCATGGACAAGGGCACCACCGATCTGATCCTGATCGACCTCGGTCGCGGCCAGAACCGCATGGGCGCCTCGATCCTGGCCCAGGTTCACGGCAAGCTCGGCAAGCAGGCGCCGGACGTCGACGACGCCGAAGACCTGAAAGCGTTCTTCGCGGTGATCCAGGGCCTCAACGCCGATGGTCACCTGCTGGCGTACCACGACCGTTCCGACGGTGGTCTGCTGACCTCCGTGGTGGAAATGGCCTTCGCCGGCCACTGTGGTCTGAGCCTGAACCTGGACAGCGTTGCCGAAAGCTCCGCTGAAATCGCCGCGATCCTGTTCAACGAAGAACTGGGTGCGGTGATCCAGGTTCGTCAGGACGCCACCCCGGACATCCTCGCGCAATTCAGCGCGGCCGGTCTGGGCGACTGCGTTTCCGTGATCGGTCAGCCGATCAACAACGGCCAGATCAACATCACCTTCAACGGTGACACCGTGTTCGAAGGCCAGCGTCGTCTGCTGCAACGCCAGTGGGCCGAGACCAGCTACCAGATCCAGCGTCTGCGCGACAACGCCGACTGCGCCGAGCAAGAGTTCGATGCGCTGCTGGAGGAAGACAACCCGGGCCTGAGCGTCAAGCTGAGCTACGACGTCAACCAGGACATCGCCGCGCCTTACATCAAGAAAGGCATCCGCCCACAGGTTGCCGTGCTGCGTGAGCAGGGCGTCAACGGTCAGGTGGAGATGGCGGCCGCATTCGACCGCGCCGGTTTCAATGCGATCGACGTGCACATGAGCGACATTCTGGCCGGCCGTGTCGACCTGAACGAGTTCAAAGGTCTGGTGGCCTGCGGTGGTTTCTCCTACGGCGACGTTCTCGGCGCCGGTGAAGGCTGGGCCAAGTCCGCACTGTTCAACAGCCGTGCCCGCGATGCGTTCCAGGGCTTCTTCGAGCGTAACGACAGCTTCACGCTCGGCGTGTGCAACGGTTGCCAGATGATGTCCAACCTGCACGAGCTGATCCCGGGCAGCGAGTTCTGGCCGCACTTCGTGCGCAACCGCTCCGAGCAGTTCGAGGCGCGCGTGGCGATGGTGCAGATCCAGGAGTCGAACTCGATCTTCCTGCAGGGCATGGCCGGTTCGCGCATGCCGATCGCCATCGCTCACGGTGAAGGCCATGCCGAATTCGAAAGCGAAGAGGCACTGCTTGAAGCCGATCTGTCCGGTTGTGTGGCGATGCGATTCGTCGACAACCACGGCAAGGTCACCGAAGCCTACCCGGCCAACCCGAACGGTTCGCCGCGCGGGATCACCGGCCTCACCAGCCGCGACGGTCGCGTGACAATCATGATGCCGCACCCGGAGCGTGTTTTCCGTGCCGTGCAGAACTCGTGGCGTTCGGAAGACTGGAACGAAGACGCTCCTTGGATGCGCATGTTCCGTAATGCTCGTGTGTGGGTGAACTAAGGGCTGTGTACAAGCTCGCGTTTTTTGTTCCCGACAGTCATGTCGAGGTGGTCAAGGACGCTCTATTCGCTGCCGGTGGTGGGCGGATCGGTGACTATGACCACTGTGCGTGGCAGGTGCTTGGTACGGGTCAGTTTCGGCCTCTGGACGGTAGTCAGCCGTTCATTGGCGAGGCGGGGCGGGTTGAGCGGGTCGAGGAGTGGAAGGTCGAGCTTGTTGTTGGCGATGAGTTGATTCGTGGGGTGGTGGCGGCTTTGAAGGCTAGCCATCCTTACGAGACGCCGGCTTATGAGGTTTGGCGGCTGGAGGATTTTTGATCTTCCTTGGCTGCTGAAACGGGAAACCCGCTGAGAGTGATTTCAGCGGGTTTTTTGGTTTTTGGGGTTGGGTGAATATCCGTTTCTTCGGGTGTTGCGGCTTATGGTTCCGCCCTTACGGCGGGTCACTTTTGACAAACGCCTCAAAAGTAACCAAAAAGGCTTGCCCCTGCGTTCGGCACCTCGCTGTGGCTCGGTGTTCCTTCGTTCCGGGATTCATCCGGGGGGCATCGCCTACGGTTTGCTTCGCTGCACCTCCTCTCGATGCATGCGGCTGCGCCGCACGGTCGCTGCGCTCCCACCCCCGGATAAATCCCTCCACTCAGCCTGCCGATGGGGCCGGCACGTCAAAAGCTTTACTCGAGCTAACGCTCATCGTGTTGAGTGGTGGGGAGCGAAAGCAGAAGCGGAAGTTGAAGCAGGAGCAGGAGCAGGAGCAGAAGAAGGGGAGGAAGCAAAGGAGGCAGAGGAAGCACGAGTCGAGTTGCATGTGTTTCAAACCCGAGTTCACCTCGGTTTTTCACGTCGGCGTACCTCTCCCAAACAACGCGGTCAGTCTCCTCTCCCTCCGGGAGAGGGTTAGGGTGAGGGGAATTCTGCGACCGTACAAAGATGCATCGAATCCCCCCCACCCATCGATTCAGAGGTCACCCTAAACCTTTGCACTCACCTCACTCCGATTGACCAACCCCTCAATCGCCGCACTCAGACTCTGCGCCCGCTCACCCACCAGCAAGTGCCACACGCCATCTTCCAGCGCGCTCACGCCCAGACATCCAAGCTCTTTCAACCGGCTTTCCGAGAGCGCCTTGCCATCGGCCAGTTGCAGGCGAATCCGGCTCATGGCGATGCAGTCGAGTTGCAGCACATTGTCGCTGCCGCCCAGAGCGCTCAACCATTGTTGAGCTTGCGGTGCGGTGACTGCGACGGGCTCGCTGGGTTCGACGACGGCGACAGGAGCCGTCACTGCGGCTCGGCCCAACGCCGGCATCGCCAGTCGAATCTCATCGGCAATGCTGTCGGCCATCGGCCCCACAACAACCTGCAAACTGCCGCCCTTGCCCGGGCGCACAACCGCCATAGCGCCCAGTGCTTTCAAGTCCGCATCGGAGGCCTTGTTGCGATCGACCATTTCCAGTCGCAGACGCGTAGTGCACGCGCCGACGGTGAGCAGATTTTCCGCGCCGCCGAGTGCCTTGATGTAAGCGCTGGCGCGTTCGTTTTCGGTCAGGACCGCTTTGTCGGCGGTGGCGACGTCTTCGCGTCCCGGGGTTTTCAGGTTGAAGCGGCGGATACAGAAATCGAACACCGCGTAGTAGATGACGGCATACGCCAGGCCCACCGGCACGACGAGCCAGCCGTTGGTGGAACGTCCCCAACCCAGCACCATGTCGATGAAGCCTCCAGAGAAGGTGAAGCCCAAGTGGATGTTCAATGCGTTGGTGATTGCCATCGACAGTCCGGTCAGCAGCGCATGCACCAGATACAGCAGCGGTGCGAGGAACATGAAGGCAAATTCGATCGGTTCGGTCACCCCGGTGAGGAACGCCGTCAGCGCCATCGACAGGAAGATCCCGCCCATGACTTTGCGGCGCTCCGGCAGGGCGTTGCGGTACATCGCCAGGCAGGCGGCGGGGAGGCCGAAGATCATGACCGGGAACATGCCGGTCATGAACTGGCCGCCTTTCGGGTCGCCGGCGAAGTAGCGGGACAGGTCACCGGTCACCAGCGCGCCGGTGGTCGGGTCGGTGAAGTTGCCGAACACGAACCACGCCATGTTGTTGAGGATGTGGTGCAGGCCGGTGACGATCAGCAGGCGGTTGAACACGCCGAAGACGAACGCGCCGAAGCTGCCGCTTTCCATCAGCAGGGTGCCGAAGCTGTTGATGCCGTGCTGGATCGGCGGCCAGATGTAACCGAACAGTACGCCCAGGCCGACCGCGCTGAAACCGGTGACGATGGGGACGAAGCGCCGGCCGCCGAAGAATGCCAGGTACTCCGGCAGCTTGATGTCTTTGAAGCGGTTGTACAGCGCGCCGGCCATCAGGCCGCTGACGATCCCGGCGAGCATGCCCATGTTGATGGTCGAATCGAGCACCTTGAGGGTGGAGATCATCACCAGGTAACCGATCACCCCGGCGAGGCCGGCGGTGCCGTTGTTGTCCTTGGCGAAACCGACGGCGATGCCGATGGCGAAGATCATCGCCAGGTTGGCGAAGATCACCTGACCGGCGTCGTGGATGATCGCGATGTTCAGCAGGTCGGTGTCGCCCAGGCGCAGCAGCAGGCCGGCGATCGGCAGGATCGCGATCGGCAGCATCAGTGCCCGGCCGAGGCGTTGCAGGCCTTCGATGAAGAGTTGGTACATGGCGTTTGTCCTTGTTGTTTTTGTTAGCGCAGAGGCCAATGTTGATGACAGGCATGACGCACCGCAGCGGCGCTGCTCAGCTTGAGCAAGTCCCGGGCGAGGCGTTGGCATTCGGCTTCGTGCAGCTGGCGCACGCGATCCTTGATTTCGCCGATCTGTACCGGGCTCACCGACAGTTCGGTCACGCCCAGGCCGATCAACACCGGCGTCGCCAGCGGATCCGAGGCGAGGGCGCCGCACACGCCGACCCAGCGTTTATGCACCGCCGCGCCTTCGCAAGTCATGGCGATCAGGCGCAGCAGCGCCGGGTGCAAGGCATCGACCCGTGCGGCGAGGCCGGCGTGGTCGCGGTCCATGGCCAGGGTGTATTGCGACAGATCGTTGGTGCCGATGGACAGGAAGTCGGCGTGCTCGGCCAGTTGTTCGGCTTGTAGCGCGGCGGCCGGGACTTCGATCATCACGCCGATTTCCGGACGTTGGCTGATGCCCAGTTCCAGGCACAGCGCATCGACCCGTTGGCGGATGTGCAGCAGTTCGTCCACTTCGGTGACCATCGGCAGCAGGATCCGGCAGCGCTGCAACGGGCTGACCTGCAGCAGGGCGCGCAGTTGCTGGTCGAGGATTTCCGGGCGTGCCTGGGCCAGGCGAATGCCGCGCAGGCCGAGCACCGGGTTGGCCTCCACGGGCAGCGGCAGGTAATCGAGTTGTTTGTCGCCGCCGACGTCGATGGTGCGGATGATCACCGACTTGTCGCCCATCGCATCGATCACGGCTTGATAGGCGGCGCGTTGCTCTTCGACATCCGGCGCGGTGTTGCGATCGACGAACAGAAATTCGGTGCGCAACAGGCCGACGCCGTCAGCGCCGTTGGCAAATGCATCCGCCGCTTCGTGGCTGGAGGCGACGTTGGCGACCACTTCGATGGCCACGCCGTTGCGGGTTTCCGCCGGCAGATGGGCCTGGGCTTGCTGGGCGTTGCGTCGTTGTTGGCGGTCGATCTGCGCCTGCCGGACTTCGGCCAGACGCTCGGCATTCGGCGTCAGTTCGAGGCGGCCACCGTCGGCATCGAGCACCACCGATTGACCTTGCGCCTGATCGAGCAGCGCCGAGCCCAGTGCGACCATGCACGGCAGGCCTTTGCCCCGGGCCAGAATCGCCACGTGGGAAGTCGCGCCACCCTCGGCCATGCACAAGCCGGCGACGCCTTGTGCGCTCAGTTGCAACAGGTCCGAGGGCGTCAGTTCGTGAGCGGCGACGATGGCGCCGGCCGGCACGTCGTAATGCCAGGCTTCACCAAGCAGGGCGCGCAGCACCCGTTGTTTCAAGTCGCGCAGATCGTTGGCGCGCTCGGCCAGCAGCGGGCTGCCGGTATTTTGCAGCACTTCGCATTGCGCATCGATGGACTGGCTCCAGGCGTGGGTCGCCGCCGTGCCGGTTTCAATCGATTGCCGGGCGGCGTCGAGCAGGGCCGGGTCTTCCAGCAACGCGAGGTGCGCAGCAAAGATCGCTTCTTCGTCGGCATTGCGCTGTTTTTTCGCCTGGGCGAGGGTGCTGTCGATTTCGCTGCGAACCTGATTCAGCGCCGTGTCGAGGATCTGCAATTGTTGTTCGGGCTGATGATTGCCAGCGTCCGCCGGCAGGTTGATCGCGTTCAAGCGAAACAGCGGCCCGCCCACCAGACCCGGTGCGGCGCAAACACCGTACAACACGCCAGCCTCGACCGGACGATTGCGTGGGGCGGCAGCAATCGGTGCGGCGGCGTGATGATCCTCCGGCAGGGCGGTGGCCAGTGCAGTGAGCAAGGCCTGCAACGCAGCCTGTGCGTCCGGACCCTGGCAACTGACCTGCACTTCGTCCTGTTCGCCAATTGCCAGGCCCATCAAACCGATGAGGCTGTTGCACGGCGCCGACTTGCCGGCGAAATGCAGCTGCGACTGGCTCTTGAACCCTTGCGCGGTCTGGCGGATTAACGCCGCCGGGCGTGCATGCAGACCGCCGCGATGGGCGACCTGCACGTGACCGTGAACTTGCGGGCCGCCGAGTTCTTCTGTATTTGCCGCGGCATTGTGACGAGCGACGATGTGCAGCAGCGGCTCGCCCACCTTCACCGTTTTCAGGGTGATGGGGCGCGCCTGGAAATCCTGGCTGTTGGTCAGGATCAGCAGGCTGACCAGGCTTTTGCACTGGCGGCCGACCTTGTCCAGGTCATAGCGCAGCAGCGGCTGGCCATTGCTGACCCGCGCGCCTTCCTTGACCAGCATCGAGAAGCCTTCACCCTGCAACTCCACCGTGTCCAGGCCCAGGTGCAGCAACAACTCGGCGCCGTTGTCGGCGCGCACGGTCAGTGCATGCCCGGTGCGGGCGACGTGGATCACCACACCGGCGCAGGGCGAGTACAACGTGTCGTTCAGCGGATCGATGGCAATGCCGTCGCCCATGGCGCCGCTGGCGAACACCGCGTCCGGGACTTTGGCGAGCGTGAGCACCGGGCCGCTGAGCGGGGCGCTTAAAGTCAGCTCTTTATTGTTGTTGTGCATGGCTCGGTCTCATCAGGAAAAACGTTCGGTTCGCACTCAGTGCGTACGGGTGACTTTGCTCAGGTGGCGCGGCTGATCCGGGTCCATGCCACGGGCCACGGCCAGGTTGGCGGCCATCACGTAGAAACTCTGGATCGCCAGGATCGGGTCGAGAGCCGGGTGTTCGGCACGGCTCAGGGTCAGGTCGCGTTCGAGCACATCGTCCGGCGCCGCCAGCAATACACGGGCACCACGCTGACGCATTTCCGCCGCCAGGCTCAGCAGACCGGCCTGCTCGGCGCCGCGCGGGGCGAACACCAGCAAAGGGTAGTTTTCGTCGATCAGCGCCATGGGGCCGTGACGGACTTCGGCGCTGCTGAACGCTTCGGCCTGGATCGCCGAGGTTTCCTTGAATTTCAGCGCGGCTTCCTGGGCGATGGCAAAACCGGCGCCACGGCCGATCACCATCAACCGCTCGCAATTGCGCAGGGCGTCGATGGCCGGGCTCCAGTCCTGTTTCGCAGCATCACGCAAGCCTTCAGGCAGGGCGTTATGCGCTTCCAGCAATTCGCTGTCTTCTTTCCAGTGGGCGATCAGACGGGCGCTGGCGCTGAGGGTGGCGATGAAACTCTTGGTCGCGGCGACGCTGCTTTCGGTACCGGCCAGCAATGGCAGGCTGAATTCACACGCGGCTTCCAGCGGCGAATCGGCGGCGTTGACCATCGACACGCTCAAGGCGCCGCGTTTGCGCAGCAGGCGCAGGCTGTTGACCAGATCCGGGCTCTGGCCCGACTGGGAAAACGCGAACGCGACCTGACCGCTGACCTTCAGCGGCGCCTGTTGCATGGTCACCACCGACATCGGCAGCGACGCCACCGGAATGCCTAGTTGCTGCATGGTCAGGTAGGCGAAGTAGCTCGCCGCGTGATCGGAGCTGCCACGGGCAACGGTCATCGCCACTTGTGGCGGCTGACGGCGCAGGCGCCCGGCGATCTCGATCATCGAGCCATCGAGCTGTTGCAGTTGGGCTTGCACGGCCTCGAACGAGGACAGCGCCTCCTCAAGCATTTTTGAAGTCAATGTCTTCTCCTTCGACCATGACGGCGGTCAGTGTGAGTGAGCGATCCAGCCGCACGCAGTCGGCCCAGGCGCCGGGTTGCAGGCGCCCGCGTTCGGTGATGCCGAGGTAGTCGGCGGGGAATTGCGAAAGACGTTGCGAGGCCTCGGCGATCGGCAGGCCGATCTTCACCAGATTGCGCAAAGCCTGATCCATGGTCAGGGTGCTGCCGGCCAGCGTGCCGTCCGGCAGGCGCACACCACCCAGGCATTTGGTGACGGTATGGCTGCCGAGCTTGTACTCGCCATCGGGCATGCCGGCGGCGGCGGTCGAGTCGGTGACGCAGTACAGGCACGGAATCGAGCGCAGGGCCACGCGGATCGCGCCGGGGTGCACATGCAGCAGATCCGGGATCAGCTCGGCGAATTTGGCGTGGGCCAGCGCCGCGCCGACGATGCCCGGCTCGCGGTGATGCAGCGGGCTCATGGCGTTGTACAAATGGGTGAAACTGGTGGCGCCGGCTTCGAGGGCGGCGACGCCTTCCTCGTAACTGCCGAGGGTGTGGCCGATCTGCATGCGGATGCCACGGCCGCTCAGTTCACGAATCAAGCCATCGTGGCCGGCGATTTCCGGGGCAATGGTGATCACCCGGATCGGCGCCAGTGCCAGATAGTCTTCGACTTCGGCCATCAGCGCGGTGTGGGCGAAGTTCGGCTGGGCGCCGAGTTTGCCGGGATTGATGTACGGGCCTTCGAGGTGAACCCCGAGAACTCGGGCGGCGCCTTTCGGACGCTGCTCGCAGAACTCGCCGACATCCTTGAGCACGCTGGCAATCTCGGCACTCGGCGCGGTCATGGTGGTGGCCAGCAGCGAGGTGGTGCCGAAGCGCACGTGGGTCTTGGTGATGGTCGCGAAGGCGCTGGCGCCTTCCATGATGTCTTTGCCGCCACCGCCGTGAACGTGCAGGTCGATGAAACCCGGCAGCAGGTAAGGCAGGTCGTTATCCGCCGGATCGCACGGCACGCCTTCGATGGACACGACTCTGCCGTGTTCGTGGATCAGCCGGCCGCGAACCCAGCCGTCAGCGGTGAGGATGTTGTCTTCGGACATTTCGCTTCTCTCGTTTGGCCTGGCTGCTGATCAGCGGCGAAGCTCTGCAACAAAGTCGTAGTAGTCGTTGCGGCAATAGGTGTCGGTGACTTCGATCGGCGTGTTGTCTTCCAGGTAGCCGACCCGGGTCATCAGCAGCATCGCGGTGCCGGGGGCGATGCCGACCAGCGCGGCAAACTCGTCCGAGGCGTTGATGGCTTGAATGTGCTGCAAGGCGCGCACGATCGGTTTACCGATGCTGTCGAGGTGTTCGTAGAGGGAATCGCCCACCACTTGTGGCTTGGGCATGATCGAGGCGGGCAGGGTGCTCATCTCGATGGCCATCACCGTGTCGTCGGCTTTGCGCAGGCGTTTCATGCGCGCAACCTTGTCGTTCGGCGACAGACCGAGGCGAATCAGTTCTTCGTGGGTTGGCAGGGTGATTTCCCGCTCAAGCCATTGCGAGCTGGGCACGAAGCCCTTGAGACGGAGCATTTCGCTGAAACCCGACAGGCGCGACAGCGGTTGTTCAAGGCGTGGGGTGATGAAGGTGCCGGAACCTTGCAGGCGGCGGATCAAACCTTGATCGAGCAGAACCTCCAGTGCCTTGCGCGCGGTGACTCGGGAAATCCCCAGCATTTCGCTGAGATTGCGCTCCGACGGCATCGCCTGTTCGGCTTTCCACTGGCCGGCGTGGATCGCCGCTTCCAGATTGCGCGCCAGTTGCAGGTACAGCGGCGTCGGCTGGGAGTCGTCGGGACGTAGGGCGTGGAGGTCGTTCATGTAAGGCATTTCCGGCGCTGATATAGGATTGTTGTCGCTCGGTTGTCGGGCGAAAACTAATACCACTTGAATACCATGTCAACGCGGCGGAAAGTCCTGTAGTCCTTTGGAATCGGGTGTTTGAGGGCGGGTGGTTTCAAGTGGTATTAGAGATGGGCTCTGGAAAGCAAAAGATCGCAGTCTGCGGCAGTTCTGGCCGGTGAAAGTGGTATCACCGTTCAGACGTTGTCGCAGGCTGCGATCTTTTTCATTTATTTTTTGCGGGCGACCAGTGGTCAGGGGAAAGGGCCGCGTCGCGGCCACGAGAGAGCAGGTGACCAGGTTACAGAATCACGGGCGGATTTCGACCATCGTGCCGTCCGGCACCAGGTTCCACACTTCGCGCATGTCGACATTGCGCATGGCGACACAGCCATCAGTCCAGTCCAGTGTGTGGAACAGGTCTTCAGGTGTTTCTTCCGAATCCGGCGTGCCGTGGATCATGATCATCCCGCCAGGTTCGACGCCTTCCCGGCGGGCGCGGGCGGAGTCGGAAATGTTCGGGTAGGAAATGTGCATCGACAGATTGAATTTGTCGCTGGTCTTGCGCCAGTCGATCCAATAGAAGCCTTCAGGTGTGCGTTTGTCGCCTTCAATCAGTTTCGGACCTTTCTTTGCGCCCTTGCCCAGAGAAATGCGATAGGTCTTGATGGGCTTGCCGTCGGCGATCAACTGCAGTTGATGAGCCGATTTGAGCACCAGTACTTTTTCGATCAATGGTGTATTGGAGGGTGTCACGGTGGTCACGAAAGACGCTTGCGATACCGAAACGAACGACAGGCAGAACAGGGCAAGCAACCAGCGCATTGAAACGATTCCCCAGGAATGAAGCCGATACTTTATTTATAGATGTCATGCAGACGCTGTTGCAGCCCCGCGCTTTGTGTATCGGCCGGGCGCCGGCGAGATCAAGTGATGACTGGCTTGGCGAGCGGCGGAGTCGACTCGGAGCGAACCGGGTAGACCTCGGCACGGCGGTCAGCGAAGAAGCATTCTAAGGTACGCCCCACCGTGCGGAAAGCCAGCTCGTTCCATGGAATCTGCGCTTCGTCGAACAGTTGTACTTCGAGGCTCTCGGGGCCGGCGGCAAAATCCAGGTCTGCAAGCTCGGCGCGGAAGAACACATGCACCTGACTGATATGTGGCACATCGATCAGGGTGTAGATGCTCAGGTTGCGCACCCGGGCGCAGGCTTCCTCGGCGGTTTCCCGGATGGCGGCCTGCTCGATGGTCTCGCCGTTCTCCATGAAGCCGGCGGGCAGGGTCCAGTAGCCGAGGCGCGGTTCGATGGCGCGGCGGCAGAGCAGAACCTTGCTGCCCCAGGTCGCCACACACCCGGCCACGATATTGGGGTTCTGGTAGTGAATGGTCTGACAGCTGTCGCAGACAAATCGCAGCCGCGAATCGCCTTCGGGAATGCGCTGGGTCACCGGGTTGCCGCACTGGCTGCAAAATTTCATGCTGGGGTTCCTGAATGCTGCGCCTATCTTGGCGTGCAGCGGTGGCTGTCGGCAAGTTGTCGTTTCGCGACATGACGCCTGTCCGGGGCTTGGGCGGTCGCAATGATTGGTGCATGATGCAGGGTAAGGCACAGATCGAGAACACTTATGCTGGACGAGCTACTGCACCGGGTAAGCAATCACACGCCGCGCACGCTGGAGACCGACACGCGTTTCCCCGAGGCCGCCGTCCTGGTGCCGATTACTCGCAGTGACGAACCGGAGCTTGTCCTGACCTTGCGCGCCAGCGGGCTCTCGACCCACGGTGGCGAAGTCGCCTTTCCCGGTGGCAGACGAGACCCGGAAGACCCCGATCTGATCTTCACCGCCCTGCGTGAAGCCGAAGAGGAAATCGGCCTGCCGCCCGGCCTGGTCGAAGTGATTGGCCCGCTCAGTCCGCTGATCTCCCTGCATGGCATCAAGGTCACGCCGTATGTCGGGGTGATTCCCGATTTCGTCGAATACCTGGCCAACGATGCCGAGATCGCAGCGGTGTTCAGCGTGCCGCTGGAATTCTTCCGCAAGGATCCGCGCGAACACACCCACCGCATCGACTATCAGGGTCGCAGTTGGTACGTGCCGAGCTATCGTTACGGCGAATACAAGATCTGGGGGCTGACGGCGATCATGATCGTCGAGTTGATCAACCTGCTCTATGACGCCAGAATCAGCCTGCACCAGCCGCCCAAAAGCTTTACCAATACCTGAAGCCATCGCTCGAATGGCCAGCCATCGTGAGCCCTGAGGAAAACAAGATGAAATACCGCTTGGGCGACGCCCGCGTCGAAACCCATCCGCAGAGCTGGGTCGCCCCCAATGCCGTACTGGTGGGCAAGGTCAAGCTGGAGGAGGGCGCCAACGTCTGGTTCAACGCCGTGCTGCGCGGCGACAACGAATTGATCCTGATCGGCAAGAACAGCAACGTCCAGGACGGCACGGTGATGCACACCGACATGGGCTATCCGCTGACCATCGGCACTGGCGTGACCATCGGCCACAACGCGATGCTCCACGGCTGCACGGTCGGCGACTACAGTCTGATCGGCATCAACGCCGTCATCCTCAATGGCGCGAAGATCGGCAAAAACTGCATCATCGGTGCCAACTCGCTGATCGGCGAAGGCAAGGAAATTCCCGATGGTTCGCTGGTGATGGGCTCTCCGGGCAAGGTGGTGCGCGAACTGACCGAGCCGCAGAAGAAGATGCTCGAAGCCAGCGCCGCGCACTATGTGCATAACTCCCAGCGCTATGCGCGCGATCTGGTTGAGCAGGAAGAATGACGCCCCCCGAAAGACCCGTCGCTTCGCCGTGCGTGAGCATTTGTGCGCTGGACGAGGATGACATTTGCACCGGTTGCCAGCGTACGGTCGAGGAAATTACTCGCTGGAGCCGCATGACCAACGACGAGCGGCGCGTGGTGCTCGGGCTCTGTCATGAGCGGGCGAAGGCCAGCGGCCTGGTCTGGATGATCGGCAAAACGCCAGGGCAATAACCGATTTGATTGGCGTCATCGAAGGGCTGAAGTAACCTGTGCGCCAAATTGACAGGTCACGCCCATGCTCTTCCTCATCGCCTACATCAGCAGCGTCGTGCTGATCAACTTCGCCTTCTCCACCGCGCCCCACCTGGACATCATCTGGTCGGCCTGGGGCGGGCTGGTGTTCGTGCTGCGCGACATGGTGCAGATCCGTTTTGGCCACGGCGCGATTGTGGCGATGCTGGCGGCGCTGGTGCTGTCCTATGTCACGTCCGATCCGTCGATTGCGTTGGCCAGTGCCACGGCGTTCGCGGTCTCCGAGTGCATTGACTGGCTGGTGTTCACCATCACCAAGCGCCCGCTGCGCGACCGGTTGTGGATCAGCTCGGCGCTGAGCATTCCCCTCGACACCTTCATTTTCTTCGGCATGATCGACCTGCTGACGCCGCCAGTGCTCATCACTGCCCTGGCCTCGAAGTTTGCCGGTGTCACCGCTGTCTGGCTGATCATGACCTGGCGCGAGCGCAAACAGGCTGTCGCCGGCTGAAGCCAAACCCTCAGGTTCATGTAAAATGCCGCGTTTTCTCCCCATGGAAAGCGCGTCTGGCGTTGCTTTCCTCGATGATCCGCTTCTTTGAGGACCTGAGATGACCCGTATCGGAACTCCATTGTCGCCGACCGCGACCCGCGTATTGCTGTGTGGCTGTGGTGAGTTGGGCAAGGAAGTGGTGATCGAGCTGCAACGCCTGGGCGTTGAAGTGATCGCCGTTGACCGTTACGCCAATGCGCCGGCCATGCAGGTTGCTCATCGCAGCCACGTGATCAACATGCTCGACGGCGCCGCCCTGCGTGCAGTGATCGAAGCCGAGAAACCGCATTTCATCGTGCCGGAAATCGAAGCCATCGCCACTGCCACCCTGGTGGAGCTGGAAGCCGAAGGCTTCACCGTGATCCCGACCGCTCGCGCCGCTCAACTGACCATGAACCGCGAAGGCATCCGTCGCCTGGCCGCCGAAGAGCTGGACCTGCCGACTTCGCCGTACCACTTCGCCGACACCTTCGAGGATTACAGCAAGGCCGTTCAGGACCTGGGTTTCCCATGCGTCGTAAAACCGGTGATGAGTTCGTCGGGCAAGGGCCAGAGCCTGCTGCGCAGCGCCGATGACGTGCAGAAAGCCTGGGATTACGCCCAAGAGGGCGGTCGCGCCGGCAAAGGTCGCGTGATCATCGAAGGCTTCATCGATTTCGACTACGAAATCACTCTGCTGACCGTTCGACATATCGGCGGTACCACGTTCTGTGCTCCGGTCGGCCACCGCCAGGAGAAGGGCGACTACCAGGAGTCCTGGCAGCCACAGGCCATGAGCCCGATTGCTCTGGCTGAGTCCGAGCGCGTTGCCAAAGCGGTGACCGAGGCGTTGGGCGGCCGTGGTCTGTTCGGCGTCGAGCTGTTCATCAAGGGCGATCAGGTATGGTTCAGCGAAGTGTCGCCGCGTCCGCATGACACCGGTCTGGTGACCCTGATTTCCCAGGACCTGTCACAGTTCGCCCTGCACGCCCGGGCAATCCTTGGCTTGCCAGTGCCGCTGATCCGTCAGTTCGGTCCATCGGCTTCGGCGGTGATTCTGGTAGAAGGTCAGTCGACCCAGACGGCATTCGCCAACCTCGGCGCAGCACTGAGCGAACCGGATACCGCGTTGCGCCTGTTCGGCAAACCTGAGGTCAACGGCCAGCGTCGCATGGGCGTGGCCCTGGCGCGTGACGAGTCGATTGAAGCGGCTCGCGCCAAGGCGACCCGTGCTTCTCAGGCGGTCGTTGTAGAGCTGTAACCTCGCAAGCTGATCGCTCCCGCGTCGGGCGGGAGCGATCAGAGCCTTTACGACACCTGATTCAAATCGTTATTGCGCGTTTCCTTCAGGCACAGCACAGCGATCAAGCTGAGCACCGCGGCCGCAGACACATACCCGCCGACGTAACTCAAACCACCCATCGCCACCAGCTTCTGCGCGAAAAACGGCGCCGCCGAGGCCCCGACAATCCCGCCGAGGTTGTAGGCCGCCGATGCACCGGTATAACGGACGTGCGTCGGAAACAGTTCCGGCAGGAGCGCGCCCATCGGGGCGAACGTCACCCCCATCAGGAACAGCTCGATGCACAGGAACAGCGCCACGCCCCAGGTCGACCCCTGCGTCAGCAACGGCTCCATCAGAAAACCGGAAAGAATCGCCAGTACACCGCCGACGATCAATACGGGTTTGCGCCCGTAACGATCACTGGCCCAGGCCGACAATGGCGTGGCGGCCGCCATGAACAACACCGCGAAACACAGCAGTCCGAGGAATGTCTCGCGGCTGTAGCCCAGCGTCGACACGCCGTAGCTCAGGGAAAACACGGTCGAGATATAGAACAGTGCGTAGCAAACCACCATGGCGGCTGCGCCCAAGAGCGTCGGTGCCCAGTACTGGCTGAACAGCTCGACCAGCGGTACTTTCACCCGCTCCTGACGGGCGATGGCGTTGGCGAACACCGGGGTTTCGTGAAGCTTGAGGCGCACGTACAGCCCGACCATCACCAGCACCGCACTGAGCAAGAACGGAATCCGCCAGCCCCAACTGCGAAACTGTTCATCATCAAGGGTCATGGCGAGGGTCAGGAACAGGCCGTTGGCCGCCAGAAAGCCGATCGCAGGACCGAGCTGCGGGAACATGCCGAACCATGCCCGTTTGCCTTTCGGCGCGTTTTCGGTGGCCAGCAGCGCCGCGCCGCCCCATTCACCGCCCAATCCGAGACCCTGACCGAAGCGCAGCACACACAGCAGGATCGGCGCCCACGCCCCAATGCTGTCGTAACCCGGCAGTACGCCGATCAGCGTGGTGCAGACGCCCATCAGCAACAGCGAGGCCACGAGAGTCGACTTGCGCCCGATGCGGTCGCCGAAGTGGCCGAACAGCGCGGAACCCAGTGGACGGGCGAGAAAGGCGATGCCGAAGGTGAGGAATGCCGAGAGCATCTGTGCGGTGCCGGATGTCTGCGGAAAGAACACGGGCCCGATCACCAGTGCTGCGGCAGTGGCGTAGACGTAGAAGTCATAAAACTCGATAGCCGTGCCGATGAAGCTCGCGGTGGCCACCCGGGTGGCAGAGTTGGCCGGTTGGGCCGGCGCGGAGTCGCGGTAAGCGGTACTGGTCGTCATGCGGTGATCCCTGACAGTCATGAGCTCCATTGGAGCGAATTATTATGGTCGACTACCCGGGGATGTGGGATAGGGCGCGAGCGCTGTTTCAGGTAGGAACAGTCGTCGGTGTGCTGCGTAAAACGGCAATGAACCGGCCGGAACCTGTCAGGTGCGGGGTAAGCACGGGGGCGGCGGGGCTTGGGTAAGCGCCCTGATTATAGGAAGGTGGCTAACGATTGAACAAGCGGAGAACTAGCGGGCAGGTGCGAGCGCCGGTGCCGAGCTGGTGTGCCAGATGAGCACTTTGCTCACGCGGTTCTCCTCCGTTTCCAGAATCTCCAGGCGATAACGCCCGATCTTCAGGCAGACTGCGCTTTCCGGAATGGTTTCCAGCGCTTCGGTCACCAGGCCATTGAGGGTCCTGGGGCCATCGCTGGGCAGGTGCCAGCCCAGGCATTTGTTCAGCTCGCGGATCGAGGCGGCGCCGTCGATCACCATGCGTCCATCGGCCTGCGGGTGGATGTGCGGATTGTCGAGGCTGTGCTCGCTTTCGAATTCACCGACGATCTCTTCGAGAATGTCTTCCAGCGTGACAATCCCCAGCACTTCGCCGTACTCGTCCACCACCATGCCCAGACGCCGCTGTTGCTTGTGGAAATTCAGCAGTTGCAGTTGCAGCGGAGTGCTTTCCGGTACGAAATACGGCTCGTAGCTGGCGGCCAGCAGCGCTTCCCGGGTCAGGCTGTGATCGTCCAGCAAATGACGGAATTGCCGAGTGTTGAGGATCGCCTCGACCTGGTTGATGTCACTGTGGAAGACCGGTAGGCGGGTGCGCTTGTTGTGGCGCAACTGCTCAATGATTTCTTCGATGGGGTCATCGAGATTGATGCCGTCGACGTCACTGCGGGGCACCAGGATGTCGTTGACCGTGATGTTGTCCAGCGCGTGGATGCCGGAAACCGGGTGCGGTCGAGACGGATGTTCCGGGTCGTCATGGCGCTCAGGCGGGACGTCGTCTTCGCTCTGCTGCACGACCTGAGGCTTGCGCACCAGTGGGCGCATCAGCAAGCTGCTGATGCCGCTGAACAGCCATGCAAGCGGATAGATCACTTTCAGCGGTACTGCCAGCAACGTGTTGCCGAATGACAGCACGGCATCCGGATAGCGTTGTGCGAGAGTGCGCGGGAAGTAGTCGGCAAACACCAGCAATACGGCGCCGGCGCCCAGAGTGGCTGCCCAGGGGCCGTTCTCTTCACAAAGGAAAATCGCCAGCAGCGTGGCAAGTACCACGGCGAGGGCTCGACACAGGGTGTTGCACAGGATCAGGCTGTCGAGGGGAAAACCGAGCTTCGCCAGCGGTTTGTCGCTCGCACGCGAAGCAGTACGTTGTGCCAGCAGATGCTGTTGCGCAACTTCCACGGCGGTAAACAACCCCGACCAGAGAATCAGCAGGACAAATACCGCGAGCATCGGCCCTATGGGCAAACCGTCCATTTATGCCGCCCGTCAGATGTGCAGAATGTATTCACGGACCAGTTTGCTGCCGAAATACGCCAACATCAGCAGGCAGAAACCGGCGAGGGTCCAGCGGATCGCCTTGTGGCCGCGCCAGCCGAGGCGATTGCGGCCCCACAACAGCACGCTGAACACGACCCAGGCCAGGCAGGCCAGCAGAGTTTTGTGCACAAGATGCTGGGCAAACAGGTTCTCGACGAACAGCCAGCCGGAAATCAGCGACAGCGACAGCAGTGTCCAGCCGGCCCACAGGAAACCGAACAGCAGGCTTTCCATGGTCTGCAGCGGCGGAAAGTTCTTGATCAGCCCGGACGGGTGCTTGTTCTTGAGCTGGTGATCCTGCACCAGCAGCAGCAAGGCCTGGAACACGGCGATGGTGAACATGCCGTAGGCAAGAATCGACAGCAGGATATGCGCGAGGATGCCCGGCTCTTCGTCGATGATCTGCACGGTACCGGTCGGCGCGAACTGCGCCAGCAACACCGTGACCGCCCCCAGCGGGAACAGCAGGACCAGCAGGTTTTCCACCGGGATCCGCGAGCAGGCCAGTAGGGTCAGGGCGATGACTGCCGCGGCAATCAGGCTCGAAGCACTGAAGAAGTCCAGGCCCAGACCGATCGGCGTCAACAGATGAGTGAGCAGGCTGGCGCTGTGGGCCAGCACGGCGAGGACGCCAAGCGAGACCAGCAGGCGCTTGTTGGCCTTGGCACCGGTGGCCAGACGGGTGCCCTGATAGAGGGTCGCAGCGGCATAGAGAAGGGCGGCGGCGAGGGTGGTCAGCAAACTCGGTGACAAGGGGAGCATAAATCCTGTTAGGCAAGCCCGAAAGGGGCTGAGTTTGGCATAGAACAGTCGTCGCACGAAAGACCGGCAAGCTGACAGCGAGGTGTCCGCCAGACGCAGTCTTCGCTATAATCCGCGACCTGCCCACGCCGCAGGCTCGCCGAGTACATGTTGATTTCGGTCCGGGCCGCCATTATCCCGGTCTACACAGGGCCTGAAAGGATCGCGCAATGTTTGAAAACTTAACCGACCGTCTCTCGCAGACGCTGCGCCATGTCACCGGCAAGGCGAAACTGACTGAAGACAACATTAAAGACACCTTGCGCGAAGTGCGCATGGCGTTGCTTGAGGCCGATGTCGCCCTGCCGGTGGTCAAGGACTTCGTCAGCTCGGTCAAGGAACGCGCTGTCGGCACCGAGGTGTCGCGCAGCCTGACGCCGGGCCAGGCGTTCGTGAAGATCGTCCAGGCCGAACTCGAAAGCCTGATGGGCGCGGCCAACGAAGACTTGAACCTGAGTGCCGTGCCGCCCGCCGTCATCCTGATGGCCGGTCTGCAGGGCGCGGGTAAAACCACCACCGCCGGCAAACTGGCGCGCTTCCTTAAAGAGCGCAAGAAGAAGTCGGTCATGGTCGTGTCGGCGGACATCTATCGTCCTGCCGCTATCAAACAGCTGGAAACCCTGGCCAACGACATTGGCGTGACGTTTTTCCCGTCCGACCTGAGCCAGAAGCCGGTCGACATCGCCAATGCGGCTATTAAAGAAGCAAAACTGAAATTCATCGACGTGGTCATCGTCGATACCGCCGGTCGTCTGCACATCGACGAAGAGATGATGGGCGAGATCAAGGCGCTGCACGCCGCGATCAACCCGGTCGAAACCCTGTTCGTGGTCGATGCCATGACCGGTCAGGACGCCGCCAACACGGCCAAGGCCTTCGGCGATGCACTGCCGCTGACCGGCGTGATCCTGACCAAGGTCGACGGTGATGCCCGTGGCGGTGCTGCGCTGTCCGTTCGCGCGATCACCGGCAAGCCGATCAAGTTCATTGGTATGGGCGAGAAGAGCGAAGCGCTCGATCCGTTCCATCCTGAGCGGATCGCCTCGCGGATCCTCGGCATGGGCGACGTGCTCAGCCTGATCGAGCAGGCTGAAGCGACCCTCGACAAGGACAAGGCCGACAAACTGGCCAAGAAGCTGAAGAAGGGCAAGGGCTTCGACCTCGAAGACTTCCGCGATCAGCTGCAACAGATGAAGAACATGGGCGGCCTCGGCGGGCTCATGGACAAGCTGCCGAGCATCGGCGGCGTCAACCTGTCGCAGATGGGCAACGCCCAGAGCGCGGCAGAAAAGCAGTTCAAGCAGATGGAAGCCATCATCAACTCCATGACCCCGGCCGAGCGCCGCGACCCTGAGCTGATCAGCGGTTCGCGCAAGCGTCGGATTGCCATGGGTTCCGGCACCCAAGTGCAGGACATCGGTCGCTTGATCAAGCAGCACAAGCAGATGCAGAAAATGATGAAGAAGTTCTCCGCCAAGGGCGGAATGGCGAAAATGATGCGCGGCATGGGCGGAATGTTGCCCGGCGGCGGCATGCCGAAACTGTAAAAGAACTCGCCGGTCGTCGTACCGGCGCAGTCCCGCATGGAGGCGGGATTCACAGCAAACCCGCATTCGGCGGGAGCTGACAGGCCGTTTTCATTGACGGCTCTACCGCAAATCAGCACGGCATGCCATAGGCGCCGGAAAAAGTCATTTGCAAAAGTCCGGATATTCCTTAGAATATGCGGCCTTTCGGGCACCCATGCCCGCTGTGCATTTAGATTTGCAGCACCGACTACAGGAACGATGTTCACATGCTAACAATCCGTCTTGCCCTTGGCGGCTCCAAAAAGCGCCCGTTTTACCACCTGACCGTAACCGACTCCCGCAACCCGCGTGACGGTTCCCACAAAGAACAGGTTGGTTTCTTCAACCCTGTTGCCCGTGGTCAGGAAATTCGTCTGTCCGTGAACCAAGAGCGCGTAGCCTACTGGCTGAGCGTTGGTGCACAGCCATCTGAGCGTGTTGCTCAGTTGCTGAAGGAATCGGCTAAGGCTGCGGCCTGAGCAATATGAACGCGACGCCTGCTGTTGCCGATGATTTGATCGTTATTGGCAAAATTTATTCTGTTCACGGCGTTCGCGGCGAAGTGAAGGTTTATTCCTTTACTGATCCGACTGAAAACCTGTTGCAGTACAAAACCTGGACGCTAAAGCGCGAAGGCAATGTCAAACAGGTCGAGCTGGTCAGTGGACGCGGGAGCGACAAGTTCCTGGTCGCAAAGCTCAAGGGTCTTGATGATCGTGAAGAAGCTCGTCTTCTGGCCGGTTACGAGATCTGCGTGCCGCGCAGCCTGTTCGCTGAATTGACCGAAGGCGAGTACTACTGGTACCAGCTGGAAGGTCTGAAGGTCATCGATACGCTTGGGCAACTGCTCGGGAAAATCGATCATCTTCTGGAAACCGGCGCCAATGATGTAATGGTAGTCAAGCCTTGCGCTGGCAGCCTGGATGATCGCGAACGCCTGTTGCCCTATACGGAGCAATGCGTGTTGGCAGTCGACCTCGCAGCGGGCGAGATGAAGGTGGATTGGGACGCGGACTTCTAAGCGTGGCTAACTTGCGCGTAGAAGTGATCAGTTTGTTTCCCGAGATGTTTTCCGCCATCGGCGACTACGGCATCACCAGTCGAGCGGTCAAACAGGGGCTCTTGCAGCTGACCTGTTGGAATCCGCGGGATTACACGACGGATCGGCATCACACTGTGGACGATCGCCCGTTTGGCGGTGGTCCGGGCATGGTGATGAAGATCAAGCCCCTGGAAGATGCTCTGGTTCAGGCCAAGGCAGCAGCCGGGGAGGCGGCGAAGGTGATTTACCTGTCCCCCCAAGGCCGTCAACTGACTCAGTCGGCGGTACGCGAACTGGCGAAATCGGATGCATTGATCCTGATTGCCGGTCGCTATGAAGGCATTGACGAGCGATTTATTGATGCTCATGTCGATGAAGAGTGGTCGATTGGGGACTATGTCCTGTCTGGCGGCGAGCTGCCGGCGATGGTCCTGATAGATGCGGTTACACGACTGCTGCCCGGAGCTTTAGGGCATGCGGACTCCGCGGAGGAAGATTCCTTTACGGATGGTTTGCTGGATTGCCCGCACTACACACGACCGGAGGTGTATGCGGATCAGCGTGTTCCCGACGTATTGCTAAGTGGCAATCACGCACACATCCGGCGTTGGCGTTTACAGCAGTCCCTTGGTCGGACCTATGAACGACGCGCCGATCTTCTGGAAAGCCGCTCGCTTTCTGGAGAAGAGAAGAAGCTGCTCGAGGAATACATCCGCGAGCGGGACGATAGTTAACAACGTATCGATGGTAGATCAGACGATTTACCTTAGGAGCACAGCATGACCAACAAAATCATCCTTGCACTCGAAGCAGAGCAGATGACCAAAGAAATCCCTGCCTTTGCCCCAGGCGACACCATTGTCGTTCAGGTGAAAGTGAAGGAAGGCGATCGTTCCCGTCTGCAAGCGTTCGAAGGCGTTGTAATCGCCAAGCGTAACCGCGGCGTGAACAGTGCGTTCACCGTTCGTAAAATCTCCAACGGTGTTGGCGTAGAACGCACTTTCCAGACCTACTCCCCGCAGATCGACAGCATGGCTGTCAAACGTCGCGGTGACGTACGTAAAGCCAAGCTGTACTACCTGCGCGACCTGTCGGGTAAAGCAGCTCGCATCAAGGAAAAACTGGCTTAAGTCCAGCTTCCGATGCAGAAAAAAGCAGCCTACGGGCTGCTTTTTTGTTGTCCGCCATTTATCCACTGCATGATTGCTTCAGGCCGTACCCATGACATCTCGCGAGCAAGAAATCGAACGCCGTACCGAACTCTCGGTGACCCGCGTGACCAAGGCTGTTTTCCCGCCGACGACCAACCACCACAACACCCTGTTCGGCGGCACTGCGCTGGCCTGGATGGACGAAGTGTCCTTCATCACTGCCACACGGTTTTGCCGTTTGCCGCTGGTGACGGTGTCGACCGATCGCATCGACTTCAATCACGCGATTGCTGCCGGTTCCATCGTCGAACTGGTCGGTCGAGTGATTAAAGTCGGTAATACCAGCCTCAAGGTCGAGGTGGAGGTCTTCGTTGAAAGCATGAGCTGCGATGGTCGCGAAAAGGCGATTCACGGGCAGTTCAGCTTCGTCGCGATTGATGACGACAAGCGCCCGGTGCCGGTGTTGCCAGGTTTTGCCGCCTGACGGTTTCGTGAGTGGGCGGGCTATGAAAGACTGTCCGCCTCCCTGTCTTGCCTGAGCTTTTATGTCCGCCATCGACCACCCGCTGATTGACCAGTTTCTCGACGCCTTATGGTTGGAAAAAGGTCTTTCCGACAATACTCGCGACGCCTATCGCAGTGATCTCGCATTGTTCAACGGCTGGCTGCAGGAGAAAAATCTCGAGCTGATCAACGCCGGTCGTGAGTTGATCCTCGATCACCTGGCCTGGCGTCTGGAACAAAACTACAAACCCCGTTCCACCGCGCGATTCCTCTCCGGTGTGCGTGGCTTTTATCGCTACCTGTTGCGGGAAAAACTGATTTCGGTCGATCCGACCTTGCGCGTGGATATGCCGCAACTCGGTCGGCCATTGCCCAAATCACTTTCGGAAGCCGACGTCGAAGCGTTGCTCAAGGCTCCAGACCTGAGTGAAGCCATCGGCCAGCGTGACCGCGCCATGCTCGAAGTCCTTTATGCCTGCGGCCTGCGCGTGACCGAGCTGATCAGCCTGACCCTGGAACAGGTCAATCTGCGTCAGGGCGTGTTGCGGGTGATGGGCAAGGGCAGCAAGGAACGGCTGGTGCCGATGGGCGAGGAAGCGATTGTCTGGGTTGAGCGTTACCTGCGCGATGGCCGCGGCGAGCTGCTCGGCGGGCGTCCCAGCGATGTGTTGTTTCCCAGCCAGCGCGGCGAACAGATGACTCGCCAGACCTTCTGGCACCGCATCAAGCATCAGGCCAAGGTCGCCGGGATCGGCAAGTCGCTGTCGCCGCATACTCTGCGTCACGCGTTTGCCACACACTTGCTCAACCATGGCGCCGACTTGCGGGTGGTGCAGATGTTGCTGGGTCACAGCGACCTGTCGACCACACAGATCTACACTCACGTCGCCCGGGCGCGGTTGCAGGATCTGCATGCCAAACATCACCCGCGAGGCTGAGCGCATTCTGTCTTGCGACAGGCGCATTCGGTCACGCGAGCCTTATGTGGTAGGCTTTGCCGGTTTGCACGATGGACGGTTATGACCCGGTGTTCCGGCACGGGCGTTCTGATCGTTCCATTTGTCCGCCTTCAGGAGTTCTCATGCGTCTGACCCAGATTTTCGCCGCCGCAGCCATTGCGTTGGTCAGCACCTTTGCCGTCGCCGATGACGCGGCTGACAAAGCCATCCGCCAGAGCCTGGAAAACCTCCAGCTCGACGTTCCGGTGGACACCATCACCGCCAGCCCGCTGCCGGGCCTTTACGAAGTCAAGCTCAAGGGCAGCCGTGTGCTCTACGCCAGCGCCGATGGCCAGTACATCGTTCAGGGCAACATGTTCCAGCTCAAGGACGGCAAACCGGTCAACCTGACCGAGAAAACCGAACGACTGGGCATTTCCAAACTGATCAACGGGATTCCGGTCGCCGAGACCGTCGTCTATCCGGCCGTGGGTGAAACCAAGTCGCACATCACCGTATTCACCGACACTACGTGCCCGTATTGCCACAAGTTGCACGCCGAAGTGCCGGAGCTGAACAAGCGCGGCATCGAAGTGCGTTACGTGGCGTTCCCGCGTCAGGGGCTGGGCTCGCCGGGTGACGAACAGCTGCAAGCCGTGTGGTGCTCGAAAGACAAGAAAGCCGCCATGGACAAAATGGTCGATGGCAAGGAAATCAAGGCCGCCAAGTGCGATAACCCGGTTTCCAGGCAGTTCGCCCTCGGTCAGTCGATTGGCGTGAACGGCACGCCGGCCATCGTTTTGGCTGACGGACAAGTCATTCCGGGCTACCAGCCTGCGCCACAAGTCGCCAAACTGGCGCTGGGCGCGAAGTAATTCGCATCGTCACGCGCAGGCGTGACGAGCGTGGCCCGGCGGCAACATGGCCGGGCCATCAATAGAGAGCCGCGATTGCGCGGTTGTTTTCACGGCCGGCCTCGCGTCGGCCGTTTTATGGGGAGTTCACAGTGAAACCGGTCAAAGTAGGCATCTGTGGGTTAGGGACCGTCGGTGGCGGTACCTTCAACGTACTTCAGCGTAACGCCGAGGAAATTGCTCGTCGTGCCGGGCGTGGAATCGAAGTGGCACAAATTGCCATGCGCACGCCAAAGCCTCAGTTCCAGACGACCGGTATTGCGATTACCAACGATGTCTTCGAAGTGGCCACGAACCCTGAGATCGACATCGTCATAGAGCTGATGGGCGGCTACACCGTTGCCCGCGAGCTGGTACTCAAGGCCATCGAGAATGGCAAGCATGTGGTCACCGCGAACAAGGCTCTGATTGCCGTTCACGGTAATGAAATTTTCGCCAAGGCCCGCGAGAAAGGCGTGATCGTGGCATTCGAAGCGGCGGTAGCCGGCGGCATTCCGGTGATCAAGGCGATCCGTGAAGGCCTGTCTGCCAACCGTATCAACTGGGTCGCCGGCATCATCAACGGCACCGGCAACTTCATCCTCACCGAAATGCGCGAGAAGGGTCGCACCTTCGAGGACGTACTGGCCGAGGCGCAAGCGCTGGGCTACGCCGAAGCCGATCCGACCTTCGATGTCGAAGGCATCGACGCCGCGCACAAGCTGACAATCCTGGCGTCCATCGCATTCGGTGTCCCGCTGCAGTTCGACAAGGCCTACACCGAAGGCATCACCAAGCTGACTACCGCCGACGTGAACTATGCCGAAGCGCTGGGTTACCGCATCAAGCACCTGGGCGTGGCACGCAGCACGGCGGCCGGCATCGAGTTGCGCGTACACCCGACGCTGATCCCGGCCGATCGTCTGATCGCCAACGTCAACGGCGTGATGAACGCGGTGATGGTCAACGGTGACGCTGCCGGTTCGACCCTGTTCTACGGCGCTGGCGCCGGCATGGAGCCGACCGCTTCGTCGGTGATCGCCGATCTGGTGGACGTGGTTCGCGCCATGACCAGCGATCCGGAAAACCGCGTGCCGCACCTGGCCTTCCAGCCGGACTCGCTGTCGGCCCATCCGATTCTGCCGATCGAAGCCTGCGAAAGCGCCTACTACCTGCGCATTCAGGCCAAGGACCACCCGGGCGTACTCGCTCAGGTGGCGAGCATCCTCTCGGAGCGCGGCATCAACATCGAGTCGATCATGCAGAAGGAAGTCGAGGAACACGACGGCCTGGTGCCGATGATCCTGCTGACCCACCGCGTGCTGGAACAGCACATCAACGATGCGATCGCCGCCCTCGAAGCGCTGGCGGGTGTGGTCGGTCCGGTTGTGCGGATCCGCGTCGAGCACTTGAACTAAGCCGATCTCCTTCACCGGCCCCGCCAGCGGGGCCGGTGTCGTGAACACTGTCCATTGGAGTCAGTCATGCGTTACATCAGTACCCGCGGCCAGGCACCGGCCCTGAATTTCGAAGACGTCCTGCTGGCCGGTCTCGCCACCGACGGCGGTCTGTACGTCCCGGAAAACCTGCCACGTTTCACCCAGGAAGAAATCGCTTCCTGGGCCGGCCTGCCGTATCACGAGCTGGCTTTTCGCGTCATGCGCCCGTTCGTCACCGGCAGCATTCCTGACGCCGATTTCAAAAAGATTCTTGAAGAGACCTACGGTGTGTTTTCGCACAACGCCGTTGCGCCGCTGCGTCAGCTGAACGGCAACGAATGGGTGCTGGAGCTGTTCCACGGCCCGACCCTGGCGTTCAAGGACTTTGCCCTGCAACTGCTCGGCCGTCTGCTCGACTACGTGCTGGAAAAGCGCGGCGAGCGCGTGGTGATCGTCGGTGCCACCTCCGGTGACACCGGTTCGGCCGCCATCGAAGGCTGCAAGCACTGCGAAAACGTCGACATCTTCATCCTGCACCCGCACAACCGTGTGTCCGAAGTGCAGCGTCGGCAGATGACCACCATTGTCGGTGAGAACATCCACAACATTGCCATTGAAGGCAACTTCGACGACTGCCAGGAAATGGTCAAGGCCAGCTTCGCCGACCAGAGCTTCCTCAAGGGCACCCGTCTGGTTGCAGTGAACTCGATCAACTGGGCGCGGATCATGGCGCAGATCGTTTACTACTTCCACGCAGCCCTGCAATTGGGTGGCCCGGCGCGTTCGGTGTCGTTCTCTGTGCCGACCGGCAACTTCGGCGATATCTTCGCCGGCTACCTGGCGCGCAACATGGGCCTGCCGATCAATCAACTGATTGTCGCCACCAACCGCAACGACATCCTGCACCGCTTCATGAGCGGCAACCAGTACGTCAAGGAAACCCTGCACGCCACGCTGTCGCCATCGATGGACATCATGGTCTCGTCCAACTTCGAACGCCTGCTGTTCGACCTGCACGGTCGCAACGGCGCGGCGATTGCCGGTCTGATGGATTCGTTCAAACAGGGCGGCGGTTTCAGCGTCGAACAGGAACGCTGGACCGAAGCACGCAAGCTGTTCGATTCGCTGGCCGTCGACGATGCGCAAACCTGCGAAACCATCGCCGAAGTCTACGAGCAGACCGGTGAGGTGCTGGATCCACACACCGCCATCGGCGTGAAAGCCGCCCGCGAATGCCGCCGCAGCCTGGACATCCCGATGGTGATTCTGGGCACGGCGCATCCGGTCAAGTTCCCGGACGCAGTGGAGAAAGCCGGTGTAGGAAAAGCTCTCGAACTACCTGCACATCTTTCTGATTTGTTTGAGAGAGAAGAGCGCTGCACTGTGTTGCCGAACGAGCTCAAAGCCGTGCAGGCCTTTGTCAGCCAGCATGGCAACCGCGGCAAGCCTCTTTAAGCTCGCAAAGCTGTCACATTTTGAAGCCCGTCTCCTGACGGGCTTTCTTGTTTTTGCATGCCACACTGCGCGCGTTTCGCCCACGAAGGACGGGCGAGTCGATGACGAAGGATGTGGCAATGCGGTTTTTTTCAGGATTGAAACCAGCCCTGTGCTGGTTGTTTTTATTGGGGGGCTTCGGGTTGTCGCAATGGACCGAAGCAGCCCATCTGGCGAAGCATGCCGATGCGGTGGAGACGGTTCAGCTCATCGAGCTGGATGAGCGTGAGCGTCAGTGGATTCGGGATAACCCCCGGGTGACCGTCGCGTCGGTGCAATACCCGTTGTATCTGTTTCAGGACGAACATGGCCAGTGGAGCGGTTTGAACAACGATGTGCTCAAACACATCAGCGCCATGACCGGACTGCAGTTCGTCCATCAGGAGTCGTTTTCCACCGATCACATGCTGGAACGGCTCCAGAGTGGCGAGGCCGACATCAGTACGACGCTGGCAATGAACGAAGAACGCAAGGCGTTTCTGGATTTCAGTCACGCGTTCGGCGGTGCCGGCTGGGTGTTCGTCGGTCATTCGGGCGAACCGGCGATACAGTCGCTCGAAGCGCTTGCCAGGCGGGTGCTGGTGTTGCCAGCCCGCCATGCGCTGGAGGACAGCATTCGACGCGACTACCCTTTGATCCAGATCCGTTCGGTCAAGACCTATGCCGAGGCGCGGGCGCTGGTCGAGAGTGGCGAGGCCTACGCCACCATCGAGAACGAGATCGGCGCTCAGCTGTTTCCCTCCGGCCTGCTCAGGGTCGGGGGGCTCGTGGAGGGCAAGTGGGAGGCCGATCATCTGGCGGTACGCAAAGGGCTGCCTGAGCTGGTGAGCATCCTCAATAAGGCATTGGGCGCTTTCTCCGCGGCAGAGCTGCGTGCCATGCGCCTGAAATGGCTGGACGGCGTTTCTCCTGCGCCGGCACCTTCGATCGGCTCGCTCCTGATCAAGTGGGGGTGCTGGGCGATGGGCGGGCTCGGCTTGTTCGGACTATTGCCCTTGCTGTGGAACCGCCGGCTGGCGGCTGAAATAAAACAGCGACGCGCGGTCGAGCAGGATCTGGGTGATCAACTGGCCTTTCAACATGCATTGATCGATGCGATGCCTGACCCCGTGTTCGTTCGTGATCTGCAGGGCCGGTTGATCATGTCCAACCGTAGTTATGAAGATGCGCTGTCGGTCCGGCAGGAGCAGGTGAAGGGCCGGATGTTGTTCGAGTTCGATGCGCTTCCACAGGCCACGGCATTGATGCTGCACGACGAATTCATGGCGCAGCTGGGCACCCGTAAAACGCGCTTCAGCAAGCGGCAGCTGTTGTTCAAGGGCGGGCCTCGTCAGATCTATCAGTGGACGGTGCCGTTTTACAGCGCCGATGGAAAGTTGCGTGGCCTGCTCGGAGGCTGGACGGACATCACCCAGCGGCGGAAAGAGAGCGGGTGTCGATGTCTGCATTGAAGATGGGAAAAGTCCTATAAGCCGCGATTCCTTTTCTGATGGGAGGCTTAGGACGACTGCCCTAGAGTGACAGGCCACTGCGGCGTGAATCCGCGATTGTCGCTCCAGAGGTCGTCCCATGCGCTCGCTCAAGATCCTGATTCTAGAACCCAATCCGTTCCAGCTGATGGCGTTGCACCAGATGCTCAACGCCATCGGTATCTACGATGTGTTGACGGCGCCGTCGCTGGGTTCGGCAAAGCGCTCATTGGAGCGTCGCGGGGCCGTCGACATCACCCTGTGCAATCCACAATTGCAGAGCGGTGACGGGTTAGCGCTGATCCGGTATCTGGCCGACCGGCAGGACGCGCGGGCGATGATTCTGCTGGGCGCCGTGGCACCCAGTCTGCTGGAGGATCTGGAAACCTTGCTGGGCGAGCAGCGGATCACCTTGCTTGGCTGCCTGCACACGCCGGTCTCGGCGGTATTGATGAGGTCACTGCTGGATACTTACATGGCGCTTCCCCGGCACTCCGTCGACGCCTGAGCCCCTGGTTATTTTTTCTGTCATCTTCAACCTGCATGCTCCGATAGGCCGGTGACGCTCCGGGAGAGGCCGGCGGCTGGTAGAACTTTCCTCTCGGGGCGGTGGTCATTTACTGTGAATACGCCCCAGACACTGTGTTTTCGGACTATTGAGTGGAGATCGAGATGGAAAGTATCAGTCTATTGCTCGGTGAGGCTCTGAGCCCGTATCAGGTGACGTTGACCCCTCGGGGGCGCCACGGCGAATGCCTGGTGACCTTGAAGAACGGCAGCGGCGCGATCGTGGTGGAGCGAGAATTCAATCAGGCGCAATTGAACGACAAACGCCAACTCACGGATGTGGTTGACGGCTTGCACCGTGACATCCTGATTGCCGAAGGCCGGCTGGAACCCTGTGTCATCGCCGCGTTGCGAAACGCAGCCCGCGACAAGCACCCGACCCTCTGAAACTGATTTATATTTTGTGGGAACCTTCCTGCACCCAGATCAGTCAGAACCCGTAACAGCAGGAGCAAGCATTGTGCTCCGGTGCTTGTCGCTTGCTGCTACGGGTCTTTGATACAGACCACGTTTAACCCCGAGTCGTCTCCCCACTTCTCGGGGTTTCTTTTTGCCCGGATTTCACTGCGCGGCTTGTTGCTGGAAGAAAATCCGCGCCTGTTCCAGATAGTCCTGACGCCTCTCGGGGTCAAGCCAGTCGGCGTAGAGCCGGTCAAGATGCTCGTGGGGCAGGGAGCGCAACAGTTGATTGATCTCAGTGATCGCCTGTCGACCCGCCGTAGTGTCGGTACAGCCGACATGGCCGGACAGGTACTTGTCCGTGCCGCGAATCGGAAAAAACAGCAACTCGTCCTCGGCTATCTCGGCCTGCCGCGCCTGATAACGGATTTCCGGCCAGTAACCCAGGACCACCTGTAAACGCCCCAGGCGCTGCATCGACAACAGGCTGCTGAGTGCGTCGTTACCGTAATGGGGTGTCAACGCGCCATTCGGCGCCTGACGCAGCAATGCATCGATGTACTCGCCATAGCTGCGCTCGGCTACCACGCCGACTTTTCGTTTGCCGTTGGCCAGAAATGCCGACAGGTCGACTTCATCGTCGACCAGAAACGGCTCCAGCACTTCGCGATCTCTCTGACGCACCACCAGCCCATTGCTGACCGCGCGAAACGCGGGAATGGAGAAGGCGATCCACTGTGCCCGTTCCTTGTTCCAGACCAGCGACGGATCGCAGGCGAAGGGATGTTCATGCAGCATTTGAATGCCACGGGCGCGATTGACTCGCATCAAGGTGTGTTCGTATTGCGGCATGCCGGCAATCAGCATCGGCATCAATTGATCGATAACGCCCAAACCCTTTTTCGGGCCTTCGAAGATCGTCAGCGGCGGCAGGTCGCGCAGCAGCCAGATCAACGTCGGTTTGGCCTGCGCCCACGCCGGCAGCACCAGCAGGAACAGCAGGCCGAACAACCGCCAGGTCCACCAATGGTGGGCGCGGTTCGAGGCCGAGGGCATCAGGCGCTTCAGCTCAGATGGCTCCGTCTTCGCGCAGCCGGGCGATCTGCTTCTCGTCGTAGCCAAGATCGTGGAGTACCTGCGCATTGTGTTCACCGAGCTGCGGTCCGACCCATTCGGACGTGCCGGGTGTTTCAGAGAGTTTCGGCACGATGCCGGGCATCTTGAAAGGTTTGCCGTCCGGCAGTTTGGCGTGCAGGAACATTTCCCGGGCCAGGTACTGCGGATCGTTGAACATGTCTTCGGCGCTGAAGATCCGGCTGGCCGGCACTTCGGCCTGGTTCAGCAGGTCCTGCACGGTTTGCAGCGGCAGCGAATTGACCCAGCGGTCGATCACGCCGTACAGCTCGTCGCGGCGGGTGTCGCGCCCGTCATTGCTGGCCAGCGTCGGATCATTGGCCAGATCCTCACGGCCGATGATCAACATGAAACGCTTGAAGATCGCATCGCCGTTGGCGCCGATCTGCACATGTTTGCCGTCGGCGCTGGTGTGGATCGAGGAGGGCGTGATGCCCGGCATGATGTTGCCGGTGCGCTCGCGAATGAAGCCGAACACATCGAACTCCGGCACCATGCTTTCCATCATGGCGAAGATCGCTTCGTACAGTGCCACATCGACCACCTGGCCGAGGCCGCCGTTGACCTCGCGATGACGCAAAGCCATCAATGCGCCGATCACACCCCACAAAGCCGCAATCGAATCGCCGATGGAAATTCCGGTGCGCACCGGTGGCCGGTCCTCGAAACCAGTGATATAGCGCAGGCCGCCCATGGATTCGCCGACCGCGCCGAACCCAGGCTGATCCTTCATCGGCCCGGTCTGGCCGAACCCGGACAGGCGCACCATCACCAGTTTCGGATTCAGCGCATGCAGGGTTTCCCAACTCAGGCCGAGTTTTTCCAGCACGCCGGGGCGGAAGTTCTCGATCAGGATGTCGGCTTCACCCAGCAGTTTTTTCAGGATCGCCAGACCGTCGGGGTGTTTGAGGTTCAGCGTCAGGGACTTTTTGTTGCGCGCCTGGACGAACCACCACAACGAAGTGCCTTCATAGAGCTTGCGCCACTTGCGCAGCGGATCGCCGCCGTCCGGCGATTCGATCTTGATCACTTCGGCACCGAACTCGCCGCAAATGCGCGAGGCAAACGGCCCGGCAATCAAAGTACCCAATTCAATGACTTTCAGACCGCTGAGCGGTTTGTTGGCGAACGGCATGCGAGATCCTGTAGGACAAGGCTGAGCGGATACAGCGTTTTAACATAGCCGGCTGTCAGTCGCGTAAGGTTGATCGCCATCAATTCGTGGATTGCCTACAGCATCGGTTAGACTTGCCGACTTTCCTCGTATCAAGAAGCCCGTTCATGGCCCAGCCGTCCACTACCTACAAATTCGAACTGAACCTCACCGATCTCGACCGCAGCGTCTACGAGAACGTGAAGCAGACCATCGCCCGTCACCCTTCGGAAACCGAAGAGCGCATGACCGTACGCCTGTTGGCCTACGCGCTCTGGTACAACGAGCAACTGTCGTTCGGTCGTGGTCTGTCGGACGTGGACGAACCTGCGTTGTGGGAAAAGAGCCTGGACGACCGTGTCCTGCACTGGATCGAAGTCGGACAGCCTGACGCTGATCGTCTGACCTGGTGCTCCCGTCGCACCGAACGCACCAGCCTGCTGGCCTACGGCAGCCTGCGCGTCTGGGAAGGCAAGGTGATCCCGGCGATCAAAAACCTGAAGAACGTCAACATCGCCGCTGTTCCGCAGGAAGTGCTGGAAACCCTGGCCAAGGACATGCCCCGCGTCATCAAGTGGGACGTGATGATCAGCGAAGGCACGATCTTCGTCACCGACGACCGTGGCCAGCACGAAGTCCAGCTCACCTGGCTGCAAGGCGAGCGCGGTTAAGTCCGCGTTACTCCCGAAAAATCCCACGTATTCAAGAGAAGTTCCTGTCACCCCATGCGTATCGATCCTCGCCCGTTGCCTGCCACTCTGCCGTTTCTCGGTGACCTGCCACCGCTGCTGACCCGCCTGTACGCGGCGCGAGGCGTGCAGTCCGAGGCAGAGCTGGATAAGAGCCTGGCGCGGTTGATTCCGTTCCAGCAGCTCAAAGGGATCGATGCGGCGGTGGACCTGCTGGTGACGGCGCTGGAGCAGCGTCAGCGGATCCTGATTGTCGGTGACTTCGACGCCGATGGCGCGACGGCCAGCACCGTCGGCGTGCTCGGCTTGCGCCTGTTGGGCGCAGCGCACGTCGATTATCTGGTGCCTAACCGCTTCGAATACGGCTACGGTCTGACCCCGGAAATTGTCGAAGTCGCGATGACCCGCGAGCCGCAACTGTTGATCACCGTCGACAACGGTATTTCCAGCGTCGAAGGCGTTGCTGCAGCGAAACGTCACGGTTTGAAGGTCTTGATTACCGACCACCACTTGCCCGGCGATGAATTGCCGCAAGCCGATGCACTGGTCAATCCGAACCAGCCCGGTTGCGAGTTTCCGAGCAAGGCGCTGGCCGGGGTCGGGGTGATTTTCTATGTGTTGATGGCCTTGCGCGCACGCCTGCGCAGCCTCGGCTGGTACGAGAGCAAGCCTCAACCGAACATCGGCGAACTGCTGGATCTGGTGGCGCTGGGCAGCGTTGCCGACGTGGTGCCGCTGGATGCCAACAACCGGATTCTGGTGCACCAGGGCCTGGAGCGGATTCGCGCCGGACGTGCGCGGCCGGGGATCAAGGCGATCCTTGAAGTGGCCAAGCGCGAGGCTTCGCGGATTACTTCCACAGATCTTGGCTTTATCGTCGGCCCGCGCCTGAACGCGGCAGGGCGTCTGGATGACATGAGCCTGGGCATCGAATGCCTGCTGACCCACGACGCTGTGCTGGCCCGGGAAATGGCCGCGCAACTGGACGGCATGAACCAGGATCGCAAATCCATCGAACAGGGCATGCAGCGTGAGGCGCTGGCCCAGCTCAAGGACTTGCCGGTCGAGTCAATGCCGTTCGGTCTCTGCCTGTTCGACCCGGAATGGCACCAGGGTGTCATCGGCATTCTGGCGTCGCGGATGAAAGAGCGTTATTTCCGCCCGACCATCGCCTTCGCCGATGCCGGCGACGGTTTGCTCAAGGGCTCGGGGCGTTCGGTGCAGGGCTTTCATATTCGCGATGCATTGAGCGTGGTGGCAGCGCAGCATCCGGACCTGATCAGCAAGTACGGCGGCCACGCGATGGCGGCCGGTCTGACCTTGCCGCAGGAGCATTTTCCGTTGTTTGCCGAGGCTTTCGATGCCGAGGTGCGCAGGCAGCTTCGCGAAGAAGATTTGACCGGGCGTCTGCTGTCGGACGGCACGCTGGCAGTCGAGGAATTTCATCTGGAGCTGGCTCGCGCCCTGCGTCATGCCGGGCCGTGGGGCCAGCATTTTCCGGAGCCGCTGTTTCACGGCGTGTTCCAGTTGGTCGAGCAGCGCGTAGTGGGTGAGCGGCACCTCAAAGTGGTGCTGAAGACCGAGTGTGGTTCGGTAAAGCTTGATGGCATCGCCTTCGGGATTGATCGCGATATCTGGCCGAACCCGACGATCAAATGGGTCGAACTGGCCTACAAACTCGATCTCAACGAGTTTCGCGGCAATGAAACCGTGCAACTGATGATTGCCCACATCGAACCGCGTTGATCCCTTCGCGAGCAAGCGGACTTACACACACACAGAATCACTCTGAACCCTCCCTCATCCCCGGATGTCGACTAGGCTCTAAGCACTGCTTGATTGGCCTTGTGACGTCTTGTCGAATTTTTTGCCCGCGGGGGCGGGTGCTGTACCTTTTTCCTGTCACTCGTCGACTTTTCAAACAGAACCCTGGAGCCTGCCCACTGATTTGAGAGGTGCCCCATGAGTCTGCTGCTTGAACCCTTTACCCTTCGCCAACTGACCTTGCCCAACCGCATCGCCGTGTCGCCCATGTGCCAGTACTCCAGCGTCGATGGCCTGGCCAACGACTGGCATCTGGTGCACCTCGGCAGCCGTGCAGTAGGGGGCGCAGGTCTGGTCTTTACCGAAGCCACGGCGATCACGGCCGACGGGCGGATCACCGCCGAAGACCTGGGCCTGTGGAACGACGAACAGATCGCACCGCTGCAACGCATCACCCGTTTCATCAACGCACAGGGCGCAGTGGCCGGCATTCAACTGGCCCACGCCGGGCGCAAGGCCAGCACCCACCGGCCGTGGATCGGCAAACATGGCAGCGTCAAACCGGAGGACGGTGGCTGGACGCCGGTCGGGCCGTCGCCGATTGCCTTTGACCCGCAACACACGCAACCGAAACAACTGGATGAGGGGCAGATCGCTCAGGTCATTCAGGACTTCGTGGCAGCGGCCAAACGAGCGCTGACTGCCGGTTTCAGTGTGGTCGAGGTGCATGCGGCGCACGGTTATCTGCTGCATCAGTTTCTTTCGCCGCTGAGTAATCAGCGTCGTGATCAGTACGGCGGCTCGTTTGAAAACCGCATTCGTCTCGTGCTGCAAGTGACCGAGGCGGTGCGCGCGGTGTGGCCTGAGGAACTGCCGGTGTTTGTGCGTTTGTCGGCTACCGATTGGGTCGAGGACGGCTGGAATCCGGATGAAACCGTGGAGCTGGCGCGACGCCTGAAAGCCTTGGGGGCTGATTTGATCGACGTGTCTTCGGGCGGTACGGCGGTCAACGCGGAAATCCCCGTGGGGCCGGGTTATCAAACGCGTTTTGCCGAGCGGGTGCGCAAGGAGTCAGGCATCGCCACCGGCACCGTGGGAATGATTACCGAGCCGGCTCAGGCCGAGCACATCCTGAGAACCTGCCAGGCCGATATCATCTTCCTCGCCCGTGAGCTGCTGCGTGATCCGTATTGGCCATTGCATGCCGACGATGACCTGGGCGGGCGCAAAGCCGTGTGGCCGGCGCAGTATCAACGTGCGACCCATCGGGATCAGCCGATTCACGAGTCTGATCTGCGGGATTGATTCCGACCTGTCGCAACGCCTATAAAACCCGCCATTGAAACGGCGGGTTTTTTCTTGCCCGCTATCCGGAAATTGCAAAGGAATGAGCCGCAATGTTGATCGAACGAGCGCTGACTGAATCGGATTTGCCGCTGCTGGCGCTGATCGACCGCAGTGAGTTGGTTGAGGAGTGCTATCGCGTGGAAAACGGTGAGCTGGTTCTGTATCCGGCGCGTTTTGACATGCGCGGATGGCCCGAAGGGGAAGCTGAGGAAAATGCGCGGGTATTGGAAAAATGCTGGCGCAGCGGCGGGTGGCTACACGGACTTTTCGATGGTGAGACACTGGTGGCGGCAGTGGTTGTGGATAACCGGGTTATTCACAATCAGGGCCTTATGATGCGGCAGTTGAAGTTCCTGCACATCAGCCGTGCCTGGCGCGGGCAGGGATTGGGCGGGCGGTTGTTCGCCTTGGCCTGCGCCCATGGCCGGAAGATCGGCGCCGAGGCGTTGTATGTCTCGGCGACCGAGTCGCGCAATACCGTGGAGTTCTATCAGCGCCAGGGCTGCCGGTTGGTTGATCACCCGGATCCTGAGTTGTTTGATCAAGAGCCCAAAGACATTCATCTGTATTGCCCACTGACCTGACGCAGTGCCTTCAATCCGATGTTGAATATTCTGACGCTTTCGCGAGCAAGCCCGGGCAGGCGCCTCAAAACATCAAGGGTACTTGCGCTTGTCCGGCGCCGGCGGGAAGTACTGGTACAACCAGGTCTCGCTCAGCGTGCGGTCGTTGGTGCGGATGAACAGACGCAGTTCAACCGGCTCGACGCTGTCATTGGTCGGGTACCAGTCGAACAGGATCCGGTAACCCTTGATGTCATCCAGCACCAGCACGCTGAAATCCTGCACCTTGCCGTTGGAGCAGGTGACCACCGGCTCGATCCCGGTGCCCTGTGGCAGGCGATCCAGCCCTCCACCGGTGAAGTCCACAGCAAAGCGACGGGCCCAGACCGGCGGGTAATGCTCGCCCGGAGCCCAGCCTTCGACGAATCCACCCATGCCGGAACGGGTGGCATGCACTCGCGCCAGGGGCGTGCCGACCGGCGGCAAGGCGCTCCAATAGAGCTTGTAGCCGTAGTTCAGCGAGTCACCGGCAGCCACCGGTTTTTTCGGCGTCCAGAACGCAACGATGTTGTCGAGGGTTTCGCCGGTTGTAGGAATTTCCAGCAGATCGATGGAGCCTTCGCCCCACGCGGTTGTAGGTTCTACCCACAGGCTTGGGCGCTTGCTGTACCAGTCGACGGTGTCCTGGTAGTTGGCGAATTCGTGGTCGGTCTGCACCAGTCCGAAACCTTTCGGATCGGTGTCGGCGAAGGCGTTGAATTGCAGGGTTGCCGGGTTGTTCAGCGGACGGCAGATCCACTCGCCGTTGCCGCGCCACATGGCCAGGCGATCCGAGTCATGGATCTGCGGGTGGATGGTGTCGCACATCCGGCGCTCGTGGGTGCCGCAGCTGAACATGCTGGTCATCGGCGCGATGCCCAGTTGTTCGATGGCGGTACGGGCGTTGACGTGGGCGTCGACCTCCATCACCACGCGTTCGGCCTGGCAATCGATGTCGAAGCGATAGGCGCCGGTCGCGCTCGGCGAGTCGAGCAGGGCGTAGACCACGAAGCGGGTCGCGTTCTGATCCGGGGTCTCGAACCAGAATTTGGTGAAGTCAGGGAATTCTTCGCGCTTCTTGGCGTAGGTGTCGATGGCCAGACCACGGGCGGAGAGGCCATATTGGCCAGTGGCATCCACCGCACGGAAATAGCTGGCGCCGAGGAAGGACACCACGTCATGGCGATCCAGCTCCGGCGCCTTGAACAGCTTGAAGCCGGCAAAACCCAGGTCGCCCTTGAGCTGCTGGGTGTCGACCGAAGTGTTTTCATAGTTGAACAGTTGAGGGCGGAAGTGCACCTCGCGGGCTGTGCGAGTCTTGGGATCGACGCTGTACATGCGCACCGGTTGGCGGAAACCCATGCCGACGTGGAAGAACTGCACATCGAGCTGACCCTTGTTCTCTTTCCACAGCGAATGCTCGCCGTCGTAGCGGATCGCATTGAAATTCTGCGGGGTCATGGTCGCCAGGGTCGGCGGCAGCACCTGTTTGGTGTCCTGATACGCGCTGCCGGCCAGTTGTTTGGCTTGGCGCTTCAGCGTTTCGAAGTCGAAGGCCTGGGCTTCACCGTCGGCGGCACCGCCAGAGGCGGCCCAGGCGCGGGAGGCCAGCAGGCCCGTGGCCGAAAGACCGGTATAGGCCGCAATGGCCATGGACGCTTTGAGCAAATTCCTGCGGTGCATAAATACAACCTGTCGTGGACAATCCCGCGCCGTTCCTGGCACGTACTGGATCAGAAATTACGGTTCGGACAAGCCTTCGGCCAAACGCTACGGACTAGTAACAGATGCCCGCTAGCTTAATCGGTTCGCCGATTTTGCAAAAATCATTGATAGCACGGCGACAGCGTCTCAATGAAACAAGACGTTACGGTTACTTATCCCACAGCCTTTTCTGATTTACAGGGCATAACTGCTTTTTTCGACTAATTACTCTAAAAACAGCTTTTCAGCGCCGATTTAATTTCTATTCTATGGGTATCGCCGGTCACGACCCATCCGACCGGCAGGGCTCAAATCGCTGCTTAAAGGAGCAGGGCGATGCGGTTTTCGAAAATTTCTGACGTACTGGAAAAGGACATCGTCCATGACAAAAGGACAAGGCATCACCGAAATGTTGGGCATCTTTCCCTGCCTCACCAACGTCCGGCGAAGACGCCGGCTCAGTCCTGACGAACTGAAACTGGTGGAGCGTTACCGCGAGTTGTCGGAAAGCGACCGGATTGCGATGCGGTATCTGGTGGATGCGATGAGGAGTGTTTCGCGGTTCTAGGGAGGTGAACAGCCAGCCGTACTTGCTACGGCTGGTTTACCAATTTTCTGGTTGTTCTGCGCGCTGGTGCAGAATTCTCAAGACCTGGATCTGGCCATCCTCCAGGCGATATGGCGCAATGAACGGATAACGGGTCAGCACCAGTTCACGTATATCCGGTACGACTGAAGGCCGGCCTGAACCCGGAAATTGCTTCAATTGATCAAACGCTCCAAGAATGGAGTTCACGACACCAAACGCTGGATTGGCACCCAAGATGCCTTGGTAATACTCAAAAATTGTTTCGAGATCGTTTTCAGCTCGTTCAGTCAGTACTACGTTCGGCACGTTTTGCCCACTTAGCCTTCACGGCATCCAGATCGGTAAGATTTCCAGCATCGGCATCAGCAATCCCCTCGCTGATGGCTTGCAGATGCCAAGACTCCGCTTCCACATATCTAACCAACGCACGCTTGAGATGGTACTGGCGGTCTCGGTCAGTGGCCGCGGCCAATTGATCCAATTGTTGAGCGAGCAATTCTTCGACGCGGAAGGATAAAACGGGCGAGGCCATGGAAGATCTCCTGCGTGTGTATACGCTGTAAACGACGTAGACACCCTAGGCCGCAATAACATCGGCGTCAACCAGTCAGAGTGCGAGGTTGAGGAAAACTCTAGTGGACTTGAACGAGGCTGGAAGACGGGATGTGTTGCTAAATGCTTGGTTGATGCCCCGGCGACCTAATCGCCGCTGGGGCAAATCCACTGGCTTTCAGAGTCAGCCGCAAGAGCGAGGCGCTGGATACGGCTGCTGTACTTGCACCAATTCAGGCACATCACGCCATTTCACCCAAGCCTGTTGTTGCCAGTGGAGCAGCGGCACGGTGACGCCCGCCCAATGCATCGAGCTCAGGCTCGGACAGTTTTCCGCTATTGCTGAGCTGGTTTCCCGCAGGATGGGAATGACTTCATTACTCAGCCATTGGCGCAGGTTGCGGTTTTCCGGGATGAAATGGTGAACCAGCAGCGCATACATGCCGGATTCACTGACCATCGGCGTATCGACAACTTTGCCGTACTTGCGCAGCCGGACGGTGCGGCGTTGGTCAGGGTCGAGTTTGAGCGTGACGCGTAGGTTCAAGGGATGGCCCATCATGCGGCCGAGATCCTGTGCGCAGAACCAGGCTTGATGATCGAGCAGGAGGGCGTGGAGGAAGCGGTTGTGGCGGGTGAAGACGGTGGGAGTGAAATATTCAGTCTTCGGATTGTGAGTAGGTGCTGGCATGAGATGACTTCCGTTTCGAGTAGGAAAGTCGCCACCAACTCTTCGAAAAGTTGGGTGGCGAACCGAGTGGCGTTCGAAGTCGGGTTACTTCCTGTCGAAACGGAAAAGCCGGAAGGCCCGCGCCACACGGCCCGCCATAACGCAGAACTGAAGTTGCAAAGCAGCCGCAGTTCAATGGGGGCACGCAAGCACCGTTTTGACAGATTTCCGGCTTCGACCCCGGGCCGCTGATTGGGCAGCGACGGGATAAAGCCTATCGGTCAGGCGCTAGCGGCGCCAAGTCTACTCTGCCGACGGATGTTGTAGGAATTGCAGCTATTTCAAGAAGGGCGGATCTGTAGGAGTTTCCTGTATTTGCCGTGAGCTTACGAAAGCTCCACTTCTCCCCGTGAATTTCCTATATCTATGCACCTGAAAGCGATTACTGCGGTGACGTGGAGCAGACCATTGAACAAACACAGCAAGGACAGCCGTCCGAAAGATCCTGAAGATTGTTTCGACAAGGTGCGCGGAAAAGCGGATATCAAATGGGGTACCGACGATTTGATGGTTTTGCTTCGCGGAGACGATGCCGATCAAGCCCCGGAATCAAACAACGATTCCGGGGCTATTCGTATCAGCGACTAACTTTCCACGCATCCCCAGCCGGCGCCTTCCCATGGTCATACGGCTTGCCAATCCACATGTAAACCAGCCCCAGACCAATCACGATCGCCGTACTCAGCACCATCGCGTAGTTGATGTACCACGCCGCATCGGGTGTGCGTGGCCAGGCCATGTTGATGATTGCGCCGACGCCGTACACCAGCGCGCCGATGTTCACCGGCCAGCCCCAGGCGCCGAGGGTGAATTTGCCGTTCGGTTTCCAGCCTTTGCTGCGGGCGTACAGGGCGGCGAGGACGATCATCTGGAATGCGAGGTAGATGCCGATGGCGGCGAAGCTGACGATGGTCGCTACGGCGTCTTGCAGGAAGAAGCCGAGGGCGATGATCAGGCCGGGCAGGACGCCGGACACGAACAGCGCGGCAACTGGAACCTGGGTCGTAGGAGAAATCTTTTTCAGCAGTCGGCTGCCGATCACCATTTCATCGCGGGCGTAGGAATACAGCAGACGACTCGCCGCCGCTTGCAGGCTGATGACGCAGGAGATGAAGGAAATCATTACCACGCCCATCACCACTTTCGAACCGATCGGACCGAAGGCGTTGTTGAGGATGGTGGTGACCGGGTCCTTGTCGGTGCCGTTGATCACCGCCTGCATGTCCGGCACGGCAAGGATCAGCGCGAGGCAGGCGAACATCGCCGCGATGCCGCCGATGTAGATGGTCATGCGCATGGCCACCGGGATTTTTGCGCTCGGATTCGGGGTTTCTTCGGCCACGTCGCCGCAGGCTTCGAAGCCGTAGTAGAGAAACATCCCGGCCAGCGACGCAGTGAGGAAGGCCGGCAGGTAGGAGCCGTCGACGCTGATGTCGAAAGTGTTGAACAGCACACTGATCGGCTGGTGACGCTCGAAAATCAGCAGGTACACGCCGACGATTACCGCGCCCACCAGTTCGCAGAGAAAGCCGAACATGGCGATCCGCGCCAGCATTTTGGTGCCGCTGAGGTTCACCAGTGTGGCGAACAGCGTCAGCACCAGGGCGATGACGATATTGGTGTTGTTACTCGGCTCAAAACCCAACATGGCCGCGAGGTACGGGCCGGCGCCGACCGCCACGGCGGCGATGGTCACGCACAGGGCGATGGAGTAGATCCAGCCGACCATCCACGCCCATTTCTTGCCCACCAAGCGACGTGCCCAAGGATAAACACCACCGGAAATCGGGAACTGCGACACCACTTCGCCGAAGATCAGGCACACCAGCAATTGCCCGCAGCCGACCAGCAAATAGGCCCAGAACATCGGAGGCCCGCCGGCGGCCAGGCACAGGCCGAACAGGGTATAAACCCCTACGACCGGTGACAGATACGTGAAGCCCAACGCGAAGTTTTCCCACAGGCTCATGCTGCGGTTGAAGTTGGAGGTGTAGCCCAGTCGTCGCAGTTGTTCGGCATCGCTGTCGGCAATGACGGCAGAGAGATCGGGTGATGCACTCATTGTGTGTTTGCTCCGTGAAATCGGCAGATTTCGGATGGCCGAAACCGTGGCGGGGCTTGGTGAGCGCCGCCCGGATCGGTAGTTATTGTTTTGAATGCCTGGTATTGCGGATGACCGGTTTCTGCCTTGAAGCCGGGGGATGCTTTTAGTGTTTGAACATCACATGCCGAACCGTGGTGTAGTCCTCTAGCCCATACATGGACATATCCTTGCCGTAGCCGGACAGTTTCTGACCGCCGTGGGGCATTTCGCTGACAAGCATGAAGTGCGTGTTCACCCAGGTGCAGCCGTACTGCAACCGCGCGGACAGTCGATGCGCACGTCCTACATCCGCCGTCCACACCGAGGACGCCAGGCCGTAGTCCGAATCGTTGGCCCACTCCAGCGCCTGAGCCTCATCGGTGAATTTGGTCACCGACACCACCGGCCCGAACACTTCGCGGCGGACGATTTCGTCGTCCTGCTGGGCGTCGGCCAGAACGGTCGGCTCGAAGAAGAAACCGTTGCCGTCGACAGCCTTGCCGCCAGTGATCAAGCGAATGTGCGGTTGCGCCACGGCGCGTTCGACAAACCCGGCCACCCGGTCGCGATGCTGGGCGGTGATCAGCGGCCCCAGTTCGGTCGACGGATCATCCTGCAAGCCGTACTTGATGCTGCTGACCGCTGCGCCAAGTTTCTCCACGAACTTGTCGTAGATGCCTTGCTGGGCGTAGATCCGGCACGCCGCGGTGCAGTCCTGGCCAGCGTTGTAGAAGCCGAAGGTGCGAATGCCTTCGACCGCCGCATCAATGTCGGCGTCGTCGAAGATGATCACCGGCGCCTTGCCGCCCAATTCCATGTGCATGCGTTTGACGCTGTCGGCGGTGCTGGAAATGATGTTCGAACCGGTGGCGATGGAGCCGGTCAGCGACACCATGCGCACTTTCGGATGGGTCACCAGCGGACTGCCCACGCTCGGCCCACGCCCGAACACCAGATTGAGTACGCCGGCCGGGAAAATATCCGACGCCAGTTCAGCCAGACGCAACGCGGTCAGCGGGGTTTGTTCTGACGGCTTGAGCACCACGGTATTGCCGGCGGCGAGGGCCGGGGCGATTTTCCAGGCGACCATCATCAGCGGGTAGTTCCACGGCGCGATGGAGGCGATCACGCCCACCGGGTCGCGGCGGATCATCGAGGTGTGGCCGGGCAAGTATTCGCCACCGGCCGAACCACTCATGCAACGGCTGGCACCGGCGAAGAAACGGAACACGTCGGCAATCGCTGGGATCTCGTCGTTCAGCGCAGCGCTGTAGGGTTTGCCGCAGTTGTCCGATTCCAGTTTGGCCAGTTCTTCGCCGTGGGCTTCGATGGCGTCGGCGAGTTTGAGCAGCAACAGCGAACGGTCTTTCGGCGTGGTCTGCGACCATTCGGCGAAGGCACTGTCGGCGGCGCGCACGGCGGCATCGACCTGGGCTTCGGTGGCTTCGTTGATTTCCACCAGCACGTCACCGCGCGCCGGGTTGAGCACCGGTTGCGCCGGGCCTTCGCCGTTGACCAGTTGGCCGTTGATCAAGAGTTTGGTTTGCATTTGATTGTCCTCTTCGAAGCAATTGTTATTTTTCTGAAGAAACCGGGTTCCATTGTGGGAGCGGGCTTGCTCGCGAAAGCGGTGGGTCAGCCGACATCAATGCTGAATTTGATTGCCTCTTCGCGAGCAAGCCCGCTCCCACATTTCGATCCGGTTTCTTCAGTTATTCGGTTACTTCCCACCGCTGCCGGCCACGCTCTCGCCACCCCGGGTCAGGTAGTAGGCGCCGAGGATCGGCAGCATGGTCACCAGCATCACGAGCATCGCCACGACGTTGGTCACCGGCACGTCCCGTGGGCGGCTCAACTGGTTGAGCAACCACAGCGGCAAGGTGCGTTCATGGCCGGCGGTGAAGGTGGTGACGATGATTTCGTCGAACGACAGCGCGAACGCGAGCATGCCGCCGGCGAGCAACGCCGAGCCGAGGTTCGGCAGGATGATGTAGCGGAAGGTCTGCCAGCCGTCGGCGCCGAGATCCATCGACGCCTCGATCAGGCTGTGCGAGGTGCGGCGCAAACGGGCGATGACATTGTTGTAGACGATCACCACGCAGAAGGTCGCGTGGCCGACGATGATGGTGAACATCCCAGGCTCAATGCCCAGCGTCTTGAAGGTCGCCAGCAGCGCGATCCCGGTGATGATCCCCGGCAGCGCGATGGGCAGGATCAGCATCAGCGAAATGCCCTGTTTGCCGAAGAAGTCCCGGCGATAGAGCGCAGCGGAAGCGAGGGTGCCGAGCACCATCGCGATCAGCGTGGCGATGGCCGCGATCTGCAACGACAGCTTGATCGCTTCCAGCACGTCCGGCCGGGAAAACGCCACGCTGAACCAGTGCAGGGTGAAGCCCTTCGGTGGAAAGCTGAACGCCGCGTCTTCGGTGTTGAAGGCGTAGAGGAAGATGATCAGGATCGGGAAGTGCAGAAACACCAACCCGCCCCAGGCTGCGATACGCAAGCCCAATGAAGCGCGCTCAGAGTGCATCGAAGGCCCCCAGTCGTTTGACGATGGACAGGTAAATGGCGATCAGCACGATCGGCACCAGCGTGAACGCCGCAGCCATCGGCATGTTGCCGATTGCGCCTTGCTGCGCGTAAACCATGCTGCCGACGAAGTAGCCCGGCGGGCCCACCAGTTGCGGCACGATGAAGTCGCCCAAGGTCAGCGAAAACGTGAAGATGGAACCTGCGGCAATCCCCGGCACCGACAGCGGCAGAATCACCTGCATGAAGGTCTGGCGCGGCTTGGCCCCGAGGTCGGCGGAGGCTTGCAGCAACGATGGCGGCAGACGCTCCAGCGAGGCCTGGATCGGCAGGATCATGAACGGCAGCCAGATGTAGACAAACACCATGAACCGGCCCAGATGCGAGGTCGACAAGGTGCTGCCGCCGACCCCGGGAATCCCCAGAATGAACTGCAGCACCGGCTCCAGCCCCAGGTGCTGAACGAACCACTGCGCCACGCCGCCCTTGGCCAGCAGCAGCGTCCAGGCGTAGGCCTTGACGATGTAACTGGCCCACATCGGCATCATCACCGCGATGTAGAAAAACGCCTTGGTCTTGCCGGTGGTGTAGCGCGCCATGTAGTAGGCAATCGGGAACGCGACGATGGCGCTGGCGATCGACACCACGATGGCCATGCTCAGGGTGCGCAGGATGATGTCGAAATTCGATGGCTGAAACAGCGCGGCGAAATTGGCCAGGGTCAGGTCCGGCGTGACCGCCATGGTGAAGTCGTCGAAGGTGTAGAAACCTTGCCACAACAGCACCAGCAATGAGCCCAGATAAATCGCGCCGAACCACAACAATGGCGGCACCAGCAGCATCGACAGGTACAGGTTCGGCTTGCGATACAGCAGGTTGGAAAACCTGCGCAACGGCGCCGATTGAGGGAGGGCGAGGGTGGTCATGTCACACCCCGCTCGCAACGGTGTCGTGCAACGGAATCATCGCTTCCCGCGCCCAGCGTGCGCTGATTCGCTGACCGGTCTGGTGCTGCGCGCTGCTGTCGATCCATTGATTGTTGGCCTGGCTGATGCTCAGGGTCTGGCCGTTTTCCAGGGTCAGTTCATAGCGCGTGGCGCTGCCCTGATATTGAATGTCGTGAAGCAGGCCGCTGACTTCGATCTCGTGACTGGCCAGCGGGCCTTCGGCGAAACGCACGTGTTCCGGGCGGATCGAAAACGGCTGCGGATGACCGCTGAGCTGACGCGCCAGATCGCCGCGAATCACGTTCGAAGTGCCGACGAATTCGGCGACGAAGGTGGTGGTGGGTTTCATGTACAGATTGCGCGGGGTGTCGACCTGCTCGATGCGCCCCTTGTTGAAAACGGCCACGCGGTCGGACATCGATAGCGCTTCAGTCTGGTCGTGGGTGACGAAGATGAAGGTGATGCCGAGCTGGCGTTGCAGCTTCTTCAGCTCGCTTTGCATCTGTTCGCGCAGCTTCAGGTCGAGGGCGCCCAACGGTTCGTCGAGCAACAGCACTCGTGGGCGATTGACCAAAGCGCGGGCGAGGGCGACACGTTGGCGCTGACCGCCGGACAATTGCACCGGTTTACGGGCGCCGTAACCGCCGAGGGCGACCATGTCCAAGGCTTCTTCGGCGCGTTTGTGGCGTTCGGTTTTGTTTACGCCTTTGACTTTCAAACCGTACGCGACGTTGTCCAGCACGTTCATGTGCGGGAACAGCGCGTAATCCTGAAACACGGTGTTGACGTCGCGTTGATAGGGCGGCAGACCGGCGGCTTCGGCACCGTGAATGCGGATCGAGCCCGCGCTCGGTTGCTCAAACCCGGCGATCAGGCGCAGGCACGTGGTCTTGCCCGAACCGGAGGGGCCGAGCATGGAAAAGAACTCGCCGTCCTGGATATCGATGGAAACCCGGTCAACGGCCTTCACCTCGCCGAACTGCCGGGAAACGTTGGTGAACTGGACTGCAAGCGTCATGGTGCGGTGCTCCGAAAAGGCGAGGGCCGTCGCAGCGGCCCTGCCTGGACTTCTGAAAAAACTGGATCGTTTGGCGGTGTATGCGATGTTTTTTGGCTAACTCATCTGGTCGATACGCCGCGATCTGCTTTTAGCGCCCTCTCCCTCCGGGAGAGGGCGGGGGGTGAGGGCAGCGGTTTCGCTGAATCAAGACAACGTCAAAAACCACCCCTCACCCCAGCCCTCCCGAAACGTCGGACCGCCCCCAAGGGGGAGAGGGGGAAAGGGAGCTCGACCGAGGTGAATTCGAGATCAGCGACCGCCCATAATCGCAATGTAGTCCTGCGTCCACCGGCTATACGGCACAAACTTCCCACCCTCAGCCTGCGGGGTTTTCCAGAAAGCGATCTTGTCGAACTGATCAAACCCGTTGGTCTTGCAGCCTTCAGCTCCGAGCAATTCACTGCCCTGGCAAGCCGCCGGAACCGCCGGCAACGAGCCGAACCAGGCCGCCACGTCACCCTGGACTTTCGGCTGCAGCGACCAGTCCATCCACTTGTACGCGCAGTTCGGGTGCTTGGCCTCGGCGTGCAGCATGGTGGTGTCGGCCCAACCGGTGGCGCCTTCTTTCGGCACGGTCGAAGCAATCGGTTGTTTCTCGTTGATCAGGCCGTTGACCTGATACGGCCAGGCGCTGGACGCGACCACCCCTTCGTTCTTGAAGTCGCTCATCTGCACGGTGGTGTCGTGCCAGTAGCGGTGGATCAACTTCTGCTGGGCGCGCAACAGTTCCAGCACCGCCTTGTACTGATCTTCAGTGAGTTGGTACGGATCCTTGATCCCCAGCTCAGGCTTGGTGGACTTCAGATAGAGCGCCGCATCGGCGATGTAGATCGGGCCGTCGTAGGCCTGCACGCGGCCCTTGTTCGGCTTGCCGTCAGGCAGGTTCTGCGCGTCGAACACCACGCTCCAGCTGGTCGGCGCGGTCTTGAACACGTTGGTGTTGTACATCAGCACGTTCGGGCCCCACTGGTAGGGGGTGCCGTAGGTTTGCTTGTTGACCACGTACCACGGCGCGTCTTTCAGGCGCGGGTCGAGGGTTTTCCAGTTCGGGATCAACGCGGTGTTGATCGGTTGCACACGCTTGCCGACGATCAACCGCAGCGAGGCATCGCCCGACGCCGTCACCAGGTCGTAGCCGCCCTTGGCCATCAGGCTGACCATTTCGTCGGAGGTAGCGGCGGTTTTCACATTCACCTTGCAGCCGGTTTCCTTCTCGAAACCGGTCACCCAGTCGTAGGCCTTATCGCTTTCACCGCGTTCGATGTAGCCGGGCCAGGCGACGATATCCAGCTGGCCTTCGCCGGCGCCGACGGCTTTCAGCGGCTCGGCGGCTTGCAGGCTGGCGCTGGCCAGCAGGGCCGTGGTGATTGCACTGAGCAGTGCGGTCTTGTGCACGAACATGGTGAACCCTCTTCTTTAAATTATGGTCGGGGCAGTTGTGAACGCGGTGAAGCATGCCGTGGTCGGCTTGTTATTAGCGTAGTCAGAGATGCTGGCCGTGGCGGGCCATGATGTGCCGCACCACGCTGTAGTCCTGTAGCGAATCGCTGGATAAGTCTTTGCCGTAACCGGAGCGTTTCAGCCCGCCGTGGGGCATTTCGCTGACCAGCATGAAATGGCTGTTGATCCAGGTGCAGCCGTATTGCAGCCGTGCGGCGACCTGCATCGCCTTGTCCAGGTTCTGGGTCCAGACCGACGAGGCGAGGCCGTATTCGGAGTCATTGGCCCAGTCCACTGCCTGCGCGAGTTCATCGAAGCGGGTCACGGTGACCACCGGGCCGAACACTTCGCGCTGGACGATTTCATCGCTCTGTTTGCAACCGGCCAGCAGCGTTGGCTGATAGAAGAACCCGGCGCCGGAGTGCACCGCTGCACCGGTCACCCGCTCGATGTGCGGCTGACCGAGGGCGCGTTCGACGAAACTGGCCACGCGGTCGCGCTGACGGGTGCTGATCAGCGGGCCGATCTCGTTGTCGGCGTCGCGTTTGCCGGCGAAGCGCAGGCTGCTGACCGCCGCACCGAGCTCGGCGACCAATTTGTCGTGAATCCCGGCCTGGGCGTAGATCCGGCAAGCCGCCGTGCAGTCCTGCCCGGCGTTGTAATAGCCATAAGTGCGCACGCCTTCGACCACGGCTTTGAGATCGGCATCGTTGCAGACGATCACCGGGGCCTTGCCGCCGAGTTCAAGGTGCGTGCGTTTGAGGGTTTTGGCGGCGGCCTGGAGGATTTTCTGGCCGGTGACGATATCGCCGGTCAGCGACACCATGCGCACTTTCGGATGCCCGACCAAGTGACTGCCAACGCCTTCACCGCCACCGCAGACGATGTTGATCACCCCACGCGGCAGGATCTCGGCCAGCGCTGGCGCCAGCGCCAGAATCGACAGCGGCGTGTGTTCGGACGGTTTGAACACCAGCGTATTGCCGGCAGCGAGGGCCGGGGCGATCTTCCACGCGGCCATCATGATCGGGTAGTTCCACGGCGCAATCGACGCGACGACGCCAATCGGATCGCGACGCACCATGCTGGTGTAGCCCGGCACGTATTCGCCGCTGAGTTGACCGGTCTGGCAACGCACGGCGCCGGCAAAGAAACGAAACACATCGACGGTGGCGGTCAAATCGTCCTGCCGCGCCAGGTGCAGCGGCTTGCCGCAGTTCAAGGCTTCGAGGCGGGCGAGGTGATCGGCGTGTTTTTCGACGGCGTTGGCGATTTCCAGCAGGAAATTCGAGCGTTGTTGCGGGGTGGTGCGCGACCACTCGGCAAAGGCGCGGTGGGCGGCGAGGATGGCGGCTTCGACTTGCTCGGTGCTGGCTTCGGCAATCTGGGTCAGGACTTCGCCGGTGGCCGGGTTGAGGATCGGTTCGACAAAACCCTGGCCTGCGACCAGTTCGCCGTCGATCAGCAACGCGGTGTGCATGGGGGTCTGCGCGCCAGCCATTTTCCGGGATCTCTTTTCTTGTGTGGTCATCTTTGCTCCCGTGGATCCGGGAGCCGACCGTCTTATCGATGCAGCAAGACTAGTGCGCGGCTCCGGGGTCGACAAATTCTAAATACTGAAGGTGGCATTCGATTAAATAGATGGCTTGCGTCCGCCGTGGGGCTGTTCGCGGGCCACGGTCAGGAAAGGATCGACCAGCGCCGGTCGCGCCGTGCCGCGACGCCAGGCCAGACCGACGTCGAGGGTCTGGTTGAGGTCGGCAATCGGCCGCGCTTCGATGATGTCGCCTTCCAGCGACCACGGTCGGTAGGTCATGTCCGGTTGGATCGATACGCCCAGGCCGGCTGCGACCAGACTTCGCACCGCCTCGGTGGAAGCGGTTCTGAGGGTGATCTTCGGTTGCAGCCCGGCGCCGCGCCAAAGGCGTTGGGCGTTGCGATCCATCTCGTCGACGTTCAGTTGAATCAACGGCTCCCGGGCGACATCGGCGAGGTTGATGCTGTCGTGTTCCAGCAGCGGGTGCTGGGCCGGCAGCCACAAACGGTGCGGCGAGTGGGTCAGCACTTCGGTCTGCAAGGCGTGGCGGTCTTCGAGGTTGGAGAGGATCAGCACGCCGACATCGATTTCGCCGCTGACCAGCAGATGCTCGATGTACGGCCGTTCGTCCTCCATCACCCGGATCTCGACATTGGGGTAGGCACGCTGGAAACGGGTGAGCAAATCCGCCAGGTAATAACCGGCCACCAGACTGGTCACGCCGACGATCAACTGCCCGGCGACCTGGTCGGTGCTCTGTTGCAGGCTGCGTTTGGCGTTGTCCACGGTGGCCAGAATCAGGTGTGCCTGGCGCAGGAATTGGTGGCCCTGATGCGTCAGCGTCATGCCCTTGGCGTGGCGATTGAACAGGCTGACGCCGATTTCTTCCTCCAGTTGCTGGATGGCCAGGGTCAGGGTCGATTGGGAAATGAAAGCGGTTTGCGCGGCGGCGGAGATCGAGCCGGTCTCGGCCACAGCGATGAAATGGCGGATCTGACGCAAGGTCATCATGGAAGGTTTACCCGGTGGGCGGTTTTTATAGATTGCCTCGAGTGTATATCTATTTTCGCGAAGGGCTGCTGGGGGCCAGGCAACATCTGGAAGCACACTCGCACCCAAGTGGCGGGCACTTTCGAACTAGGCTGAGGGCCTTATTGATCCGGATAACCCCTGTTTGGAGGCGGAACATGAACACCCGTGGATTGCTCGATCAACTCCTCAAGTCCGGCCAGGAACTGCTGCAGAACAAGGCGGGCGGGGCGCAGAACAAACCGGCTGCCGGCGGTTTGGGCGGCTTGCTGGGCGGATCTTCCAGTCATGGCGCACTCGGCGGTTTGCTGTCAGGCGCCGGCGGCGGTGCCCTGGCGGCCGGCGCCATGGGCCTGCTGCTGGGCAGTAAAAAGGCCCGCAAGGTTGGCGGTAAAGTCGCCATTTACGGCGGCCTCGCCGCGCTGGGCGTGATCGCCTACAAAGCCTATGGCAACTGGAACGCCCAGAAAGGCACCGCCCCGCAAAACGAACCGCAGACCCTCGACCGCCTGCCACCGGCGCAAGTCGAACAACACAGCCAGGCCATCCTCAGAGCCCTGGTCGCCGCCGCCAAGGCCGACGGCCACATCGACGACCGTGAACGCCAACTGATCGAAGGCGAATTCACCAAACTCGACAACGATCAGGAACTCAAGCACTGGCTCCACGCCGAACTCAATAAGCCCCTCGACCCCACCGATGTCGCCCGCGCGGCAAGCACGCCGGAGATGGCCGCCGAGATGTACGTGGCGAGCGTGATGATGGTGGATGAGGAGAACTTCATGGAGAAGAGCTATCTGGATGAACTGGCGCGGCAGTTGAAGCTGGAGCCGGGGTTGAAGGTGGAGCTTGAGAAGCAGGTCCGTGTAGCTACCCAGTAAAACCGCTGTCAGCGATATCAGAACCCGCGATCCCGCACAGGATGGCGGGTTCTTTCGTTGTGGCTGAAAAATCGCCGGCGAGGGCGCGTTACGGTATCGGCAGATCGTCTGCAGCGGAAATGGCCAATCCATCGCCCCTTTTTGCCATTGCGTCACTGGCACGCCACCCTCCGATTCCTTGAAAGTCCCTGTCCAGAGCCCACCCCGTTTACTCGGAAGGCCTGAGCGCGGCAAACCGTCTTATAAATGAAACACCGCCCTCAGCTATACTCCCCCGCATTTCGACCCGCCCCGAGGACTGACTGTGAAGAACTGGACGTTGCGCCAACGCATTTTGGCGAGCTTTGCGGTGATTATCGCCATCATGCTGCTGATGGTGGTCGTCTCGTATTCGCGGCTGCTGAAGATCGAAGCCAGTGAAAACAGCGTTCGTGACGACGCGATTCCCGGCGTCTATTACAGCTCGATGATCCGCGGCGCGTGGGTCGACAGTTACCTGCAGACCCAGGAACTGCTGGGGCTCAAGGAAGGGCAGGGCGTCAGCAGCGAAGATGCGGCCGATTACAAAGCCTTCGAGTCTCGTCTTCAGGAGCAGATGGCCAATTACCGTGGCACGGTGGTCACGGACGAGGACAAGCTGGAATTCGCGGCGTTCGAGAAATATCACGACGCCTACCTGAAAACTCAGGATGCGGTACTGGATCTGCACAAGCGCAATCTCGAAGCCGACGCTGTAAAGCTGTTCCACGAACAACTGACACCGACCTGGTACTCGGGCCGGATGAAGCTCAACGACATCATTGGCGAGAACAAGAAAGTCGCCGACAAGGCCATGGCCAACATCGACGAAGCCGTGGCGGCAGCCAAGGTCAGCATGTTCGTCTCGCTGCTGGTGGCCGTGCTGGCCGCCGGTTTCTGCGGTCTGTTGCTGATGCGCGCAATCATGGCGCCAATGAACCGCATCGTGCAGATCCTCGACATCATGCGCACGGGCGATCTGAGCAGCCGCTTGAACCTTGAGCGCAAGGACGAGTTCGGCGCGGTGGAAACCGGCTTCAACGACATGATGACCGAGCTCACCTCGCTGGTGTCCCAGGCCCAGCGCTCGTCGGTGCAGGTCACCACCTCGGTGACCGAGATCGCCGCCACTTCCAAGCAGCAACAGGCGACGGCTACCGAAACCGCGGCGACCACGACTGAAATCGGCGCGACGTCCCGCGAGATCGCGGCAACCTCACGCGACCTGGTGCGCACCATGACCGAAGTTTCCACCGCCGCCGATCAGGCCTCGGTGCTGGCCGGTTCCGGGCAGCAAGGCCTGGCGCGCATGGAGGACACCATGCACTCGGTGATGGGCGCGGCGGATCTGGTGAACGCCAAACTGGCGATCCTCAACGAGAAGGCCGGCAACATCAATCAGGTGGTCGTGACTATCGTCAAGGTCGCCGATCAGACCAACCTGCTGTCCCTGAACGCCGCGATCGAAGCGGAAAAGGCCGGCGAGTATGGCCGTGGTTTCGCCGTGGTCGCCACCGAAGTGCGGCGTCTGGCGGATCAGACCGCCGTGGCCACTTACGACATCGAACAGATGGTCCGTGAGATCCAGTCGGCGGTTTCCGCCGGGGTGATGGGAATGGACAAGTTCTCCGAGGAAGTGCGCCGTGGCATGGCCGAAGTGCAGCAGGTCGGCGAGCAGCTGTCGCAGATCATCCATCAGGTACAGGCGCTGGCGCCGCGGGTGTTGATGGTCAACGAGGGCATGCAGGCCCAGGCCACCGGAGCCGAGCAGATCAACCATGCGCTGGTGCAACTGGGTGATGCCAGCAGCCAGACCGTCGAGTCGTTGCGTCAGGCCAGTTTCGCCATCGACGAACTGAGCCAGGTGGCCGTAGGCCTGCGCAGCGGCGTTTCGCGATTCAAAGTCTGATGAGCGAAATCACCGCCAAACGCAGCGCTGCCCCGGTGGCGAAGCAGGCGTTGTTCCTGCTGTTTCGCATCGGCAGCGAACGCTACGCCTTGCGCGCCACGGAAGTGGCCGAAGTGCTGCCGCGCCTGCCGTTGAAGCCGATTGCCCGGGCGCCGCACTGGGTGGCGGGGGTGTTCGCCTATCGCGGCACGGTGGTGCCGGTGATCGACCTCAGTGCCCTGACATTCGGCCATCCTGCCGAGGCGCGTACCAGCACGCGACTGGTGCTGGTGCATTACCGCGCGGATGACTCGCAGCCCTCGCAATGGCTAGGCCTGATCCTCGAACAGGCCACCGATACCTTGCGCTGCAACGCGGATGATTTTCAGCCGTACGGCCTCGACAATCGTCAGGCGCCATACCTCGGCCCGGTGCGTGAAGACGCCCAAGGGCTGGTGCAATGGGTGCGGGTCAACGACTTGCTGGACGAGTCGGTGCGCACGCTGCTGTTTCCGACGCCGCCGCTGGACCCACAGCGACTTGAGGAGCAGCCATGAGCAGCGACCAGCGCTTCTTCGACTTCCTCAAGGAACGCATCGGCCTCGATGTCGCTTCGGTCGGCCCGGCGATCATCGAGCGGGCCGTGCGCCAGCGCATCACCCTGTCGCAAACGGTGAATGCCAACGAGTACTGGCAGACCCTGCAAGTCTCGCGGGACGAACAGCAGGCGCTGATCGAAGCGGTGATCGTCCCGGAGACCTGGTTTTTCCGTTACCCGGAATCCTTCGCCACCCTGGGCAAACTGGCCCGCAAACGCCTGGCCGAGCTGAACAACATGCGGGCGCTGCGCATCCTCAGCCTGCCGTGTTCCACCGGTGAAGAACCCTATTCGATTGCCATGGCGTTGCTCGATGCGGGCCTCAAACCCCATCAGTTCAAGGTCGATGGCATGGACGTCAGCCCTTTGTCGGTGGACAAGGCGCGGCGGGCGCTGTACGGCAGGAACTCGTTTCGCGGCCAGGAGCTGGATTTTCGCGAGCGGCACTTTTCCGCCGATGACGAGGGTTATCGGGTGAATGAAATTGTCCGCGAGCAGGTGCGCCTTCAAGTGGGCAACGTGCTCGATCCCTCGTTGCTGGTCAACGAACCGCCGTTCGATTTCGTGTTCTGCCGCAACCTGTTGATCTATTTCGATCAGCCGACCCAGCAACAGGTATTCGCCGTGCTCAAACGCCTGACCCATGTCGACGGCGTGTTGTTTATCGGCCCCGCCGAGGGCAGTCTGCTCGGGCGACTGGGTATGCGTTCGATCGGGATTCCACAGTCCTTTGCGTTCAGTCGCGACAGCGACCCGCAACCCGAACCGCTGCCGATGCCGGTTGCGATTGCGCCTCCGTTGCCCGTGCGCCAGCCCGTGCGCAGCACGCCGCCGCCACCGGTACGCAGTCGTCCATTTGCCGCTGTGACGCCACTGCCTGCCACCGCCAAAAGCCCGACCCCCGACGCGGCGACCCTGCTGGCCAACATCGCCGCTTTGGCCAACGAAGGCAAAAGCGCCGAAGCCCGCGCTGCATGCGAACAGTTTTTGCGCAGCCATGAGCCGGTGGCCCAGGTGTTCTACTGGCTTGGCCTGCTCAGTGACGTCGCCGGCAGCGCTCTCGAAGCCCAGGGTTATTACCGCAAGGCTTTGTACCTCGAACCGCAACACGCCGAAGCCTTGATGCACCTGGCCGGGTTGCTGCAGGCCCAGGGTGACACGGCCGGTGCCCGACGATTGCAGGAGCGCGCCGCCCGCAGCGGTCGCACCGCCGACAGTGAGCGTAAACGATGATCCCGTCCGACACCTTGAACGTCACCCACGAAGACGCCCGGGCCATCGACGATTGCTGGAACCGCATCGGCATTCACGGCGACAAGTCCTGCCCGCTGTTGGAAGAACACATCCATTGCCGCAATTGCTCGGTGTATTCCGCCGCGGCCACGCGCCTGCTTGACCGTTATGCGCTGCAGCAGGATGAGCGCGACCCGGTGGCGACCCAGGTTGAAACCGAGCTGAAAACACGTTCGTTGCTGATGTTCCGCCTCGGCGAAGAATGGCTCGGCCTGGCCACCCGCAGCCTGGTGGAGGTCGCGCCGTTGCAGGCGATTCACTCGCTGCCGCACCAGCGCTCCCGGGCCTTGCTCGGTGTAGCGAACGTGCGCGGGGCGCTGGTGGCGTGCCTGTCGCTGGTCGAACTGTTGGGCCTGGACAGCAACGCCGCGGCGCCCACTGGGGCGCGGATCATGCCGCGCATGTTGATCATTGCTGCCAATGGCGGGCCGGTGGTGGTGCCGGTGGATGAAGTCGACGGCATTCACGCCATCGACGAACGCATTCTTGACGCCGCATCCCGATCCGGTGCGCAGGCCAGTGCCAAATACACCCGAGGCGTGTTGCCCTTCAAAGGCCGCAGCCTGCGCTGGCTGGATGAAGAACAGTTGCTGTCCGCCGTGACCCGGAGCCTCACATGACCCCCGAGCAAATGCGCGACGCCTCTCTGCTCGAGCTGTTCAGCCTGGAAGCCGAAGCACAGACTCAAGTGCTGAGTGCCGGGCTCCTGGCGCTGGAGCGCAATCCGACCCAGGCCGATCAGCTCGAGTCCTGCATGCGTGCTGCGCACTCCTTGAAAGGTGCGGCGCGGATTGTCGGCATCGACAGTGGCGTCAGCGTCGCCCACGTGATGGAAGATTGTCTGGTCAGCGCCCAGGAAGGGCGGTTGTTCCTGCGCCCGGAGCATATCGACGCGCTGTTGCAGGGTACCGACCTGCTGATGCGCATCGCCACCCCGGCCAACGGCCCGCAACCGGCGGATATCGAGGCTTACGTAGCGTTGATGGGCGGTTTGCTCGATCCGACGGCACCAGCCGTGGTGCCTGCCGCTCCGAGTGCGCCATCAATGGCCGAGTTGCAACTTCAGCCACCGCCGATGGTTGAGCCCGCGCCGGTTGACATCCCGGTCGAGGTTGCCGAGCCGGAACCCGCGCCGCGCAAGAGCAAACGCACCACGGAGGGCGGCGAGCGGGTGCTGCGGGTCACCGCCGAACGCCTGAACAGCCTGCTCGATCTGTCGAGCAAATCCCTGGTGGAAACCCAGCGCCTCAAGCCGCACCTGGCCACCATGCAGCGCCTCAAACGCATGCAGAACAACGGCCTGCGGGCGCTGGAAAGTCTCAATGTGCATCTCAAGGAACATGCCCTTAGCCTTGAAGCTCAAGAAGCGCTGGAAGATGCGCGGCGCCTGCTCGCCGAATCTCAGCAACTGCTGGCAGAGAAAAACGCCGAGCTCGACGAGTTCGCCTGGCAGGCCAGCCAGCGAGCGCAAGTGCTCTATGACACCGCGCTGGCCTGCCGCATGCGGCCGTTCGCCGATGTGTTGTCCGGTCAGGTGCGGATGGTGCGCGACCTCGGTCGCAGTCTTGGCAAGCAAGTGCGCCTTGAGATCGAGGGCGAGAAGACTCAGGTCGACCGTGATGTGCTGGAAAAACTCGAAGCACCGCTGACGCATCTGCTGCGCAACGCAGTGGATCACGGCATCGAAACCCCGGAAGAACGCCTGCTCAAAGGCAAGCCCGAAGAAGGCCTGATCCGTCTGCGCGCCTCGCATCAGGCCGGTCTGCTGGTGCTGGAATTGAGCGATGACGGCAATGGTGTCGATCTGGAAAAGGTCCGTCGCAGCATCGTCGAGCGCCAGCTGTCGCCGGCGGAAACGGCCGCCCAGTTGAGCGAAGAAGAGCTGCTGACCTTCCTGTTCCTGCCGGGTTTCAGTCTGCGGGACAAGGTCACCGAAGTGTCCGGTCGTGGCGTCGGCCTCGATGCCGTTCAGCACATGGTTCGCCAGTTGCGCGGTGCGGTGGTGCTGGAGCAGACGGCGGGCGAGGGCAGTCGCTTCCATCTCGAAGTACCGCTGACCCTGTCTGTGGTGCGCAGCCTGGTGGTGGAAGTTGGCGAGGAGGCTTATGCGTTCCCGCTGGCGCACATCGAACGCATGTGCGATCTGGCGCCGGAGGACATCGTGCAGGTCGAAGGCCGCCAGCACTTCTGGCACGAGGGGCGGCATGTCGGGCTGGTCGCGGCCAGCCAGTTGCTGCAGCGTCCGGCCAGTCAGAACAGCGGCGATACCCTGAAAGTCGTGGTGATCCGCGAGCGCGAGGCGATCTACGGTGTGGCGGTGGAGCGTTTCATCGGCGAGCGCACGCTGGTGGTGTTGCCGCTGGACGAGCGGCTGGGCAAGGTGCAGGACATTTCCGCCGGGGCGTTGCTCGACGATGGTTCGGTGGTGTTGATCGTCGATGTCGAAGACATGCTGCGCTCGGTGGACAAGTTGCTGAACACCGGGCGTCTGGAGCGAATCGCCCGCCATGGCAATCAGGCCGCAGAGGCGGCGCGCAAACGGATTTTGGTGGTCGACGACTCGCTCACCGTGCGTGAATTGCAACGCAAACTGCTGCTCAATCGCGGCTATGACGTGGCCGTTGCGGTCGACGGCATGGACGGCTGGAACGCCTTGCGCTCCGAGGATTTCGATCTGCTGATCACTGACATCGACATGCCGCGCATGGACGGCATCGAACTGGTGACGCTGCTGCGTCGCGACAATCGCCTGCAATCGCTGCCGGTGATGGTGGTGTCTTACAAGGATCGCGAAGAAGACAGGCGCCGTGGACTGGATGCCGGGGCGGACTATTATCTGGCCAAGGCCAGCTTTCATGACGATGCACTGCTCGACGCAGTGGTTGAGCTCATCGGAGGAGCGCGGGCATGAAGATCGCAATCGTCAACGACATGCCTATGGCGGTGGAGGCCCTGCGCCGGGCGCTGGCTTTCGAGCCGGCGCATCAAGTGGTGTGGGTCGCCAGCAACGGCGCCGAAGCGGTGCGCCTGTGCGCGGAAAACACCCCGGACCTGATCCTGATGGACCTGATCATGCCGGTGATGGACGGCGTCGAGGCCACCCGGCGCATCATGGCCGAGACGCCCTGCGCGATTGTCATCGTCACGGTCGACCGCCAGCAGAACGTGCACCGGGTGTTCGAAGCCATGGGCCACGGTGCGCTGGACGTAGTCGACACCCCGGCCCTCGGCGCCGGCAACGCTCAGCAGGCGGCGGCACCGCTGCTGCGCAAGATCCTTAATATCGGCTGGCTGATCGGCGAGAAAACCGCTCGCTCGCGCCCGGCCCAGACCACGCCACGCAGTTCGGCATCGTGCCAGCGGCTGGTGGCGATCGGCTCGTCCGCAGGCGGCCCGGCGGCGCTGGAGGTCTTGCTCAAAGGCCTGCCGCGCAACTTTTCGGCAGCGATCGTACTGGTGCAGCATGTCGACCAGGTTTTCGCCGCCGGCATGGCCGAATGGCTGGCCAGTGCCAGTGGCCTCGACGTGCGCCTGGCACGGGAGGGCGAGCCACCGCAGGCCGGCGCGGTGCTGCTGGCCGGCACCAATCACCACATCAGGTTGCTCAAGAACGGCACGCTGGCCTACACCGCCGAGCCGGTCAACGAAATCTACCGCCCCTCGATCGACGTGTTTTTCGAAAGCGTCGCCAATTACTGGAACGGTGACGCAGTAGGGGTTTTGTTGACCGGAATGGGACGCGACGGGGCGCAAGGGCTTAAGCTCATGCGTCAACAGGGCTACCTGACCATCGCGCAGGATCAGCAAAGCAGTGCGGTGTACGGCATGCCCAAGGCCGCCGCGGCCATCGATGCAGCCGTAGAAATCCGTCCACTGGAAAAGATAGCGCCACGATTGCTGGAGATTTTCCCCAAATGAACACATCCATCCGCAATCCTGGCCCCCGCAGCACTCAGGTGACCGCCCATGAATGACTTACAGATCGATGACATCAAAACCGACGAGAACGCCGCCATGGTGTTGTTGGTGGACGATCAGGCGATGATCGGCGAAGCCGTGCGCCGCGGGCTGTCGAATGAAGAGAACATCGACTTTCACTTCTGCTCCGACCCGCATCTTGCCGTGGCCCACGCGGTGCGGATCAAGCCGACCGTGATCCTGCAGGATCTGGTGATGCCGGGCCTTGACGGCCTGAGTCTGGTGCGTGAATACCGCAACCATCCGGCGACCAAAGACATTCCGATCATTGTCCTGTCGACCAAGGAAGACCCGCTGATCAAGAGCGCAGCGTTCTCCGCCGGGGCCAATGATTATCTGGTGAAGCTGCCGGACAACATCGAGCTGGTGGCGCGCATCCGTTATCACTCGCGCTCCTACATGACCCTGCTGCAGCGGGACGCGGCCTATCGCGCCTTGCGGGTCAGCCAGCAGCAATTGCTCGACACCAATCTGGTGCTGCAGCGGCTGATGAACTCAGACGGGCTGACCGGGCTGTCCAACCGCCGGCATTTCGACGAATACCTGGAGCTGGAATGGCGCCGCTCGCTGCGTGACCAGAGCCAGTTGTCGTTGCTGATGATCGACGTCGATTACTTCAAGTCCTACAACGACACCTTCGGTCACGTCGAAGGCGACGAAGCCTTGCGCAAGGTCGCCACGGCGATCCGCGAGGCCAGTGCCCGGCCGTCCGACTTGCCGGCGCGTTATGGCGGCGAAGAGTTTGCGCTGGTGCTGCCCAACACCTCGCCGGGCGGGGCGCGGCTGGTGGCGGAGAAGCTGCGCCAGACCGTGGCGGCGCTGAAGATTCCGCACAATGCTCCGGTCGAAGGGTCGAGCCTGACCATCAGCATCGGCCTGGCGACGATGGTGCCGGAGTCGGGCAGCGACTGCCGGTTGCTGATCTCGGCGGCGGACCGTGGCCTGTACCTGGCCAAGAACAACGGGCGCAATCAGGTCGGCATCGAATAGGTACGCGATACCCTTGTGGGAGCGGGCTTGCTCGCGAATGCGGTGGATCATTCAGCAATGATGTCGATTGATACTCCGCCTTCGCGAGCAAGCCCGCTCCCACGGGGATCTGTGTCAGGCCATGTCAAGTGAATCGCCTTAACAGCCGCCAGACGGGCTGCCGTGACAGCTTGATTACGTTATACTCGCCGGCTTTCAAAAGTTCGCCAACGAGTGCTGCCCGTCATGGAAATCAACCCGATCCTGAACACCATCAAGGACCTGTCCGAGCGCTCCGAAACTATTCGGGGGTATCTTTGACTACGATCAAAAGCATGAGCGTCTGATCGAAGTCAATCGCGAGCTTGAAGATCCTGCAGTCTGGAACAAACCTGAATACGCCCAGGAACTGGGCCGCGAGCGCGCTGCGCTGGCGCAGATCGTCGATACCCTCGATGAACTGAACGGTGGCCTGGCCGATTGCCGCGAGCTGCTGGACATGGCCGTTGAAGAGAACGACGAGGGCGCGGTCAACGACGTCGTCGAAGTTCTTCAAGGTCTCGAAGAGTCCCTGTCCAAGCTCGAATTCCGCCGTATGTTCAGCCACGAGATGGACCCGAACAACGCCTACCTGGACATCCAGGCCGGTTCCGGCGGCACCGAAGCCCAGGACTGGGCCAACATCCTGCTGCGCATGTACCTGCGCTGGGCCGACAAACGCGGTTTCGACGCGACCATCATGGAGCTGTCGGCCGGTGAAGTCGCCGGGATCAAGGGCGCTACCGTGCACATCAAGGGCGAATACGCCTTTGGCTGGCTGCGCACCGAGATCGGCGTGCACCGTCTGGTGCGCAAGAGCCCGTTCGACTCCGGCAACCGTCGTCACACCTCGTTCTCCGCGGTTTTCGTCTCGCCAGAGATCGACGACAAGGTGGAAATCGAAATCAACCCGGCAGACCTGCGGATCGACACCTATCGTTCCTCCGGTGCCGGTGGTCAGCACGTAAACACCACCGACTCGGCCGTACGTATCACCCACGTACCGACCAACACCGTGGTCAGCTGCCAGAACGAACGTTCCCAGCACGCCAACAAGGACACCGCCATGAAAATGCTGCGGGCCAAGTTGTACGAGCAGGAAATGCAGAAGCGCAACGCCGCGTCCCAGGCCCTGGAAGACACCAAGTCGGACATCGGCTGGGGTCACCAGATCCGTTCGTACGTGCTCGATGCGTCGCGGATCAAGGATCTGCGTACCAACATCGAACGCAGTGACTGCGACAAGGTACTCGACGGCGATATCGACGAATACCTGGAAGCCAGCCTGAAATCGGGGCTGTAAGCTTCACCCGACCTCAAGTCCCCCGTCACCGGCGGGGGCAACGAACCTGTGATGGAAAATTTAAAGACATGAGCGACCAACAACTCGATTCGCAAGCCCTGCAACAGGAAGAAAACTCCCTGATCGCCCTGCGCAAGGAAAAGCTTGCTGCCGAGCGCGCCAAGGGCAATGCCTTCCCGAACGACTTCCGCCGCGACAACTACTGCGATGCACTGCAGAAACAGTACGCGGACAAGACCAAGGAAGAGCTGGCAGAGGCTGCGATCCCGGTCAAGGTTGCAGGTCGCATCATGCTCAACCGTGGCTCGTTCATGGTGATCCAGGACATGACCGGTCGCATTCAGGTCTACGTCAACCGCAAGACCCTGTCCGAAGAAACCCTGGCTGCTGTAAAAACCTGGGACATGGGCGACATCATTGCTGCCGAAGGCACCCTGGCCCGTTCCGGCAAGGGCGACCTGTACGTCGAGATGACCAGCGTGCGCCTGCTGACCAAATCCCTGCGCCCGCTGCCGGACAAGCACCACGGCCTGACTGACACCGAACAGCGCTACCGTCAGCGCTACGTTGACCTGATCGTCAACGAAGACGTGCGCCAGACCTTCCGCGTGCGTTCGCAAGTGATCGCGCACATCCGCAGCTTCCTGATGAAGCGCGACTTCCTCGAAGTCGAAACGCCGATGCTGCAGACCATTCCTGGCGGCGCCGCGGCCAAGCCGTTCGAAACCCACCACAACGCGCTGGACATGGAAATGTTCCTGCGTATCGCGCCGGAGCTGTACCTCAAGCGTCTGGTGGTTGGCGGTTTCGAAAAAGTGTTCGAGATCAACCGCAACTTCCGCAACGAAGGCGTTTCGACTCGTCACAACCCTGAATTCACCATGTTGGAGTTCTACCAGGCTTACGCCGACTACGAAGACAACATGGACCTGACCGAAGAACTGTTCCGTGAACTGGCGCAGCTGGTTCTGGGCAGCACCGACGTGCCGTACGGCGACAAGGTGTTCCACTTCGGCGAGCCGTTCGTGCGCCTGTCGGTGTTCGACTCGATCCTCAAGTACAACCCTGAGCTGACCGCCGATGACCTGAACGACATCGACAAGGCGCGCGCCATCGCCAAGAAGGCCGGCGCCAAGGTGCTGGGCTTCGAAGGTCTGGGCAAGCTGCAGGTGATGATTTTCGAAGAGCTGGTCGAGCACAAGCTGGAACAGCCGCACTTCATCACTCAGTACCCGTTCGAAGTGTCGCCGCTGGCCCGTCGCAACGACGACAACCCGAACGTCACCGACCGCTTCGAGCTGTTCATCGGCGGCCGTGAAATCGCCAACGCCTACTCCGAGTTGAACGACGCGGAAGACCAGGCCGAGCGCTTCATGGCCCAGGTGGCCGACAAGGACGCCGGCGACGACGAAGCCATGCACTACGACGCCGACTTCGTTCGCGCGCTGGAGTACGGCATGCCGCCAACGGCCGGTGAAGGTATCGGTATCGACCGTCTGGTGATGTTGCTGACCAACTCGCCGTCGATCCGCGACGTGATCCTGTTCCCGCACATGCGGCCGCAAGCGTAAGTGTTTCAATAAAAAAGCCGCCTGAAATGGGCGGCTTTTTATTGCCTGTCTGGTACAAACGTATCAAATGGTTACTTTTGAAAAAAACAACAGAGGAAGTCCTGTCGTGATCGGTGCAATGGCTCAAGAGGGTGCAGCGGGAATCGCCACTGCGGTCGCTGAAAGTGTTCAGTACCAGGGCCGCAAGGCCAGCCGACAGGGCAGCGAGCAGCGTCGGCAGGATATTCTGGATGCGGCGATGCGCATTGTCGTGCGCGATGGCGTGCGGGCCGTGCGCCACCGGGCGGTGGCCGCCGAGGCCGGTGTGCCGCTGTCGGCCACCACGTATTACTTCAAGGACATCGATGACCTGCTCACCGATACCTTCGCCCAGTACGTCGAACGCAGCGCGGCTTACATGGCCAAGCTGTGGATCAACAACGAAGGCCTGCTGCGCGAGATGGTGGTCAGCGGTGACGGCAGTCTGGAGTCGCGTTCGCAGCTGGCCGACGATATCGCCCGATTGATGGCCGATTACGTGCACCGGCAACTGGTCAATCGTCGTGAGCATTTGATGGCCGAGCAGGCGTTCCGTCAGGAAGCGCTGCTCAACCCGCGTCTGGCGGAACTGGTGCGTTCCCATCAGCAGATTCTGTTGCAGGGCACCTGCCAGTTGTTCCAGGTATTGGGCTCGCGCGAGCCGCAGCAGGATGCCAAGGTGTTGACGGCGATTATCGGACGGATGGAATATCAGGGCCTGCTCAACGACGCCGAGCCTTTGGCCGAAGAGGACATGCTCGGTATTCTGACGCGCTATATGCACCTGGTACTCGCGTCGGTCTGAAAGCCGATGGAGGTCTCCCACAGGGGAAGGTGTTTCAGGTTCTAGGGAGTGTTGAATGAAAGCCTGGCGTGGCGCGTTGATCGCGCTGTCGTTCCTGCTGCTCAGCGGTTGTCTGGTGACCTTCAAGGAGCCGCTGCCCGCCCGTGAGCCGGCGCCCAAAGGCCTGCTCGGCCAATGGTCGAGCACCAACGCCTGGGGCGAGCCGATGAATCTTGAACTGACGCGCCTGGGCAACGATCGCTATCAGGCGGTGGCGTACTTCAAGGCCAGACCCCATGAGCGTGAAGCCTATCCGTTCACGGTGTCGCGCCACGGAAGCCGCTGGTACCTGTCGGCGAAGGTGCCGGCGCAGTATGGCGGGCAATTCACCATCGCCGGTTTCGAGATCACCGACAAGCGCGAACTGGTGATCTACAACCTCGACCTCGAACAGATCAACCAGGCCATCGCCCAGAAAGCCCTCGACGGCCAGGGCTTCCAGACCGATGACGGCGACGGCGTGCAGGTCGACAGCCCGCTTGAAAAGGTCTTTGCTTACCTCGACGACCCGGCCAATACCGACGTTTTCGTCGAAGCGGCGCGCTATCAGCATCAGGCCAAAGCCAAATAATTCAGTTCGTCACGTTTTCTACAGGAGTTTCGGGTGGACGATTACCAGCAGACGATACGCACGCTGTCCGATCGCATAGTGCTGGCGCAGACGCCGATCCGCGTGCTCGACGCGGTCAAGTGGGACGAGAACATCCGCAAGGGGTTCCTCAAGGCCAAGGGCAAGGAATTGCCGGCGGTGGATCGCGACTACTACCTCAACCGGCCGCTGTCCTTCGATTCGAGCAAGGTCAAGCTGGAATTCCAGAACATCGAACGGGACATCACCCGCCAGCTCGGCCAGTTCAACCCGGTCGGCCAGATCATGCGGCGCATGTGCAAGGAATACCGGATGGTAGTGCGCATGCTCGAAGCGCGCGGCACCGAGGATTTCGGCCTGATTTCCCAGGAACTGTACGGCGCCGCGTCCGATGCGTTCCACGCCGGCGACCCGACGCTGGCCGACCTCGGTTTGATGATGTCGGACTACCTGAACAACATCGATGGTCGTGGCGACCTGAAGGACGAACCGAAGACCCTTACCGCCAAGGACGCCGTGCATCTGTTGCAAACCCGCCTGAACAAGGTGTTCGGCGAGGCCGAGGAAACCATCCGCGTGTTCGAGTCCGACGGGATCGTCGCCGATGCGGCCGCGGGCGCCGACTACATCAAGATCCGCACCGACGCGATGTTCAACGACCGCGACGTGCGGGCACTGGAAGTCCACGAAGGCCTGGTGCACGTCGGCACCACGCTCAACGGCTTGAACCAGCCGATCTGCACCTTCCTGTCCAAGGGCCCGCCCTCGTCGACGGTGACTCAGGAAGGCCTGGCGATCCTGATGGAAATCATCACCTTCGCCTCTTACCCGAGCCGCCTGCGCAAACTGACCAACCGCACCCGCGCCATTCACATGGTGGAGGAGGGGGCGGACTTCCTGCAGATTTTCGAGTTCTTCCGCGAGCAGGGCTTCGAAATGGCGGAAAGCTATGGCAACGCCAGCCGTGTTTTCCGCGGATCGACGCCGACCGGTCTGCCATTCACCAAAGACTTGTCCTACCTCAAGGGCTTTATCATGGTTTACAACTACATTCAGTTGGCCGTGCGTAAAGGCAAGCTCGAGCAGATCCCGCTGTTGTTCTGTGGCAAGACCACACTGGAAGACATGCGAACCCTGCGTCAACTGGTGGACGAAGGCCTGGTGGTACCGCCCAAGTACCTGCCGGACCAGTTCCGCGACATGAATGCGTTGTCGGCGTGGATGTGCTTCTCCAACTTCCTCAATCACTTGAGCCTGGACCGGATCGAGGCGGATTACTCCAACATCCTGTAGGCCCATTGATCATTCCCGCGCGGCGCGCGGGAGTCCGAACCTTGCGAGGTTTCACCGGATGAGAATCCTCGGCATCCTTTGCCTGCTCCTGACCCTCGGCGGTTGCAGCTCCTTGCTGTTTTATCCCGAGCCCGGTCAGATCTTCACCCCGGAAAAGGCCAGACTCGAATACCGCACCGTCACCCTGACCACCGCCGATGGCCTCAAGCTGAACGCCTGGTGGCTGCCGGCCAAACCCGGGGTCGAGGTCAAGGGCACGGTGCTGCATCTGCACGGTAACGGCGGCAATCTGCCGATGCACCTGGGCGGCAGCTGGTGGTTGCCGAAAAACGGCTATCAGGTGCTGCTGGTGGACTATCGTGGTTACGGTCTGTCCGAGGGCGAGCCGAGTCTGCCGGCGATCTATCAGGACATCGACGCTGCCTTTGCCTGGCTGGACAAGGCGCCGGAGGTCAAAGGCAAGCCACTGATTCTGCTCGGTCAAAGTCTTGGTGGTTCGATGGCAGTGCATTGGCTGGTGCAACATCCGGAAAGACAAAAACAGCTCAAGGCTTTTGTGCTCGACGGGGTTCCGGCCAGTTACCGCAGTGTTGGCCAATACGCTCTGAGTACATCGTGGATGACGTGGCCATTCCAGGTGCCGCTGTCGTGGCTGGTGCCGGACAGCGACAGCGCAATCCATTCGATGCCGCAGCTCAAAGGCGTGCCGAAACTGATCTTCCACAGTATCGACGATCCGCTGGTGCCGCTTTCCAATGGCATTCGTCTGTATCAGGCTGCGCCGCCGCCCCGGGTCCTGCAATTGACTCGCGGTGGGCACGTGCAGACTTTCGGCGACCCGGTGTGGCGTCAGGTCATGCTGCGTTATCTCGACGATCCCGAGCATTTCAACGGACTGCGCCGCCTCGGCGAAGTCCCGAATTACCCGCAACCCCCGAATTCTGAAAACGAGAGTCCGCAATGAGTGAAGAACGCAACGCCATCCCGCTGATCATCACCGGTATCTGCAGCATCCTCGGCACCGTCGGCGCCCTGTGGTACTACGGCTACCTGCACTTCGCCAAACCCGAGGATGCATTGCTGCTCAACGAATTCACCATGCTCAAGACCATTCCCGGCGAAGACTACAAGGTCTCCCTGGACCCGGCGCCGCAAGTGGCGCAATGCATCGATGGTGTGCTGGTGCTGTTCGACACCGAACAGAAAGGCCTGACCGGGGTGCTCATCAACGCGCAGAAAAAGGCAGTGCGCTGCATGGGGCAGGAGACGCCGCAGAAGCTGGAAGAGTAAACCTGCGGCAAACAAAAGCCCCGCCTGATCAACTCAGGCGGGGCTTTTTCGTTACGGTGTGACGCTTAGTTCGAGCTTACTGCCGAACGCGGCACCACTGGCTGGTTGTCGTTGGAAATGGTCACTTCCACCCGACGGTTCATCGCACGGCCCGAGACGCTGCCGTTATCCGCGACCGGATATTCCTTGCCATAACCCTGCACCACGATGCGCGAAGGATCGACGCCCATTTTGATCAGTGCAACCTGTACCGATGTCGCGCGACGCTCGGACAGCGACTGGTTGTAGCTCGCCGAGCCGGTGCTGTCGGTATAGCCTTCGACGATCACTTTGCGGTCCGGGTTTTCCTGGAGGAACTGCGCCAGTTTGTTGATGTTCACCAGACCGCTGGATTTCAGATCGGCCTTGTTGGTGGCGAACAGCACGTCACCGAAGGTCACCAGCGTACCGCGATCGGTCTGCTTGGCGTTTAGGCTGTCCTGCAGCTGCTTGATCTGCTGATCGCGAGCGTCCAGACGGGCCTGGGCACGTTGGGCGGCGGCGTTCTTCAGATTGGCTTCAGCGGTGCGCAGGGCGATGGTCTGCTTCGCCACTTCCACGCGCTGGTTGGTCAGATAGGCCAGCTGGTCGACCTTGTGCTGGTCTTCCTTGTCCAGATAAGCCTTGTCGGCCTTGTCCAGGTAATCACTGGCGTCCTTGGTTTCCAGCGCCGCGACTTTGCTCGCCTGCGGGTTGGCCTGCAGGCCGGCGTAGTTGGTGCGTGCCTGTTCCAGGTTCGGGTTCGGCGGCGTCGAGCAGGCAGCCAGGGCAACGCTTGCGGCCAGGAGAGCGGGGATCATCAGTTGTTTACGCATAATCGTTCGTCCTTTCTATCGATAAGAGATTCAGCCTTGCGGTCGGGATGCGCGCTTACTGCACGGTGCGCTGACTTTCCTGACGCAGTTCCTGAACACCTTTCTGGGAGTCCTTCACCGCCTGTTCGGCCTTCATCGCCTGGGCCTTGCGTTCGGCAACACGGGCGTCCCACTCGGCTTGCTCGGCGAGGGTACGGGCCTCGTCATACTTTTTGTCGTGCATGGCAATTTCGGCTTGTTTGAGCTTGTCCTGTGCCTGCTTCATTTCCACGGCGGCGAATTCGGTACCGCCGGCACTGACTGCGCTGTTGACCGCCGATTGAGTCACGGCGTACTGCTCGGTCGGTGGATTGCCGGCGCAACCGGCCAGCACGAAGCTGGTGCCGATGGCCAGGGCGGCCAGTTTCAGACCGCGCAGGTGGGAGAACGAGGTTTGGGTCTTCATGGTCTTCAACTCCATTGGTTAACTCCTTGGAAGCTTCGAAATCCATCCTGGTAGCGGAGCCGCAACCGTCATGTGCAAGTGCGTTTTGAAACGCTCGTTCCAGGCGTGGTTACCTGTTCCGACCGAAGGCATTTTTCAAAAGTTCAGAAAAGATGGCTTATCGCCAAAAAATATTCTGACCGAATGGACAAGGCTCTAAACCGGGAACTTTGGCGTTTTTCAGAGGTACGCGCGGGCAGAAATGGCAGAGAGCCGGAGGGGGAAACAGTGCATGTGGGAGCTGGCTTGCCAGCGATCAGGCCGTCAAATTCAACATGGCTGTGACCCCATTGACGCCATCGCGGGCAAGCCCGCTCCCACCGTTTTTGTGATGTCCGAAAATCAGTGTTTCTGCTTTCCTGCAGCGGCCGACAAGTCCTGCAAATGCCGCCGCGACAACGCGAGAAAACGCGGGGTCGGGCCAACGTCTTCATACAGCGGATCGCCTTCTTCGTCGGTCGCGACCACAGTCGGGCCTTTCACATACGGCAGACTCGCTTCGAACTCTTCGAGGGCGGCGCCGATCAGTTCGCCGAGCAGTTCTTCGGCATGCCGTTTGGGGTACATCTCGGTAATCGCTGCCAGCCGTGCGGCAGCTTCCACATCCAGATGAATCGTGTAGCCGGTGTCGGTCAGGCGACCCTTGGCGGTTTCTTCCCAATGCTGGGCGAGTTCACGGATTTTCATAATGACCTCATGTCGCACCTGCTCGTGGCAGGTCTGGGTGAGTGTCCGCCGTCAGCCGGCGGCAAGCCGTTGTGGGGCTTACTCTTGAGACTAGCTTCAACCCTCAAGGTTTAAAGTCCCTTCGTCGTCTGCTTGTAAGAAGCGTTGCAGAGCGGCACTCTCTGTTCATCCACTCACTTGCGATCCGTCACCGATTACTGCTGGAGAGATGCTGATGACCGATATTGATGCACGCTTGCGCGAAGACGTTCACCTGCTCGGTGAGCTGTTGGGCAACACCATTCGTGACCAGTACGGCGAGGCTTTTCTCGACAAGATCGAGCAGATCCGCAAGGGCGCCAAGGCCGACCGGCGCGGGTCGATGGACGCCGAACTGAGCGCCAGCCTCAATCAATTGAGCGAAGACGAACTGCTGCCGGTGGCGCGGGCCTTCAACCAGTTTCTCAACCTGGCGAACATCGCCGAGCAGTACCAGCTCATCCATCGCCGCGAAGAGACCCAGGCCGCGCCGTTCGAGTCCCGCGTACTGCCGGAACTGCTCGCCCGCCTGCGCAACGAAGGGCACAGCGCCGAATCTCTTGCCCGGCAACTGGCGCGGCTGGAAATCGAACTGGTGCTCACCGCGCACCCGACCGAGGTGGCCCGGCGCACGCTGATCCAGAAGTACGACGCGATTGCCGCGCAACTGGCCGCTCAGGATCACCGCGACCTGACCAGTGCCGAGCGCGAGCAGATCCACAACACCCTGCAACGCTTGATCGCCGAAGCCTGGCACACCGAAGAAATCCGCCGCACCCGACCGACTCCGGTGGACGAAGCCAAGTGGGGTTTTGCGGTGATCGAGCATTCGCTGTGGCAGGCGATTCCCAATCACATGCGCAAGGCCGATCAGGCGCTGTTTGCGGCCACCGGTTTGCGCTTGCCGCTGGAAGCTGCGCCGATCCGTTTCGCCTCGTGGATGGGCGGCGACCGCGACGGCAACCCGAACGTGACGGCTGCGGTGACTCGCGAAGTTTTGCTGCTCGCACGCTGGATGGCAGCGGATCTGTACCTGCGCGATGTCGATCATCTCGCCGCCGAACTGTCGATGCAGCAGGCCAGCGACGCGCTCAAGGCCCGGGCCGGCGACAGTGCCGAGCCGTATCGGGCGGTGCTCAAGCAATTACGCGAACGTCTGCGCGCCACGCGCAACTGGGCCCATGCATCTTTGACGGCGACCACCCCGGCGCCTGCCGATGTGCTGCACAACAATCGCGATCTGCTCGATCCGCTGGAGCTGTGTTTCAACTCGCTGCACGAGTGCGGCATGGGCGTGATCGCCGACGGGCCGTTGCTCGATTGCCTGCGTCGGGCCGTGACGTTCGGCCTGTTCCTGGTGCGCCTCGATGTGCGTCAGGACTCGTCGCGACACAGTGCGGCCATGACTGAAATCACCGATTACCTCGGCCTCGGCAAATACGAGGAGTGGGACGAAGAACAGCGCATCGGCTTCCTGACCCGCGAACTGCAAAACCGTCGACCGTTGCTGCCGGCGCATTTCAAACCCTCGGCCGACACCGCCGAAGTGCTCGCCACCTGCAAGGAAATCGCCGCTGCGCCGGGCGCTTCGCTGGGCTCTTACGTGATCTCCATGGCCGGTGCCGCTTCCGATGTGCTGGCGGTGCAATTGCTGCTGAAAGAGTCCGGCGTACTGCGGCCGATGCGCGTGGTGCCGCTGTTCGAAACCCTGGCAGACCTCGACAACGCAGGACCTGTTATCGAACGCCTGTTGCTGTTGCCGGGTTACCGCGCGCGCCTGCAAGGCCCGCAGGAAGTGATGATCGGTTATTCCGACTCGGCCAAGGACGCCGGCACCACCGCGGCGGCCTGGGCGCAATACCGTGCCCAAGAGCGGCTGGTGGAAATCTGCCGTGAGCAGCAAGTCGAACTGCTGCTGTTCCACGGTCGCGGTGGCACCGTAGGCCGTGGCGGCGGCCCGGCGCACGCGGCGATTTTGTCGCAACCGCCGGGTTCGGTGGCCGGGCGTTTCCGCACCACCGAGCAGGGGGAAATGATTCGATTCAAATTCGGCCTGCCGGACATCGCCGAACAAAACCTCAATCTGTATCTGGCGGCGGTGCTCGAAGCGACCCTGTTGCCACCGCCGCCACCGACGCCGGAGTGGCGTCATCTGATGGACGAATTGGCCGCCGACGGTGTCGCCGCTTACCGCGCCGTGGTGCGGGAGAATCCACAGTTCGTCGAGTATTTCCGTCAGTCGACGCCGGAGCAGGAGCTGGGACGTCTGCCGTTGGGCAGCCGTCCGGCCAAGCGCCGCGCTGGCGGGATCGAAAGCCTGCGGGCGATTCCGTGGATCTTCGGCTGGACCCAGACACGCTTGATGCTGCCAGCGTGGCTCGGCTGGGAAACGGCGCTGAGCAAGGCGCTGGAGCGTGGCGAAGGCGAATTGCTGGGGCAGATGCGCGAGCAGTGGCCGTTTTTCCGCACCCGCATCGACATGCTGGAGATGGTGCTGGCCAAGGCTGACGCCGACATTGCACTGTCCTACGACGAGCGTCTGGTGGAGTCGGACTTGCTGCCTTTGGGTGCGCACTTACGCGACCTATTGTCGCAGGCGTGTTCCGTGGTCCTCGGCCTGACCGGTCAGTCGCAGCTGCTGGCACATAGCCCGGACACCCTGGAATTCATCCGTCTGCGCAACACCTATCTCGACCCGCTGCATCTATTGCAGGCTGAACTGCTGGCACGTTCGCGGCAGCAGAATGTCGAGCAGGGCAGCCCGGTAGAACAGGCGTTGCTGGTGTCTGTGGCGGGGATTGCCGCCGGTTTGCGAAATACCGGCTAAGGTTTTCTGCGTGGGGCGAGGCACCCGGGGTTCGTGTCGGGTGCTGTTTATCGAGCGTGGGAAAAATGCGGTCAGGCGACAGTTAATGATGGGGTTGCGACTTGGGGAACCGCGTCGCAAGGTCGCGGCAGGCGCGGGTTTCTCCGACTTTTGGCGTCTTGTGTGGGCGCAGCCTGCTGTGTATCTTGGTCAGCCTCTGGCCGTTTGGGCGGTCACGACCCTATTTCCAGGATTTCGCCCCATGAGGCGAATCCGTTGTTTTGCAAAAGCTTTTTATAAAAAAATTGAGGAGCACATCTAATGCGCGTCATTCTGCTGGGAGCTCCCGGGGCCGGTAAAGGTACTCAGGCTAAGTTCATCACCGAGAAGTTCGGCATTCCGCAAATCTCCACCGGCGACATGCTGCGTGCTGCGGTCAAGGCCGGCACCGAACTGGGCATCAAGGCCAAGAGCATCATGGATGCCGGCGGCCTGGTGTCGGATGACCTGATCATCGCGCTGGTCAAGGACCGTATCGCTCAAGCCGATTGCGCCAAGGGTTTCCTGTTCGATGGCTTCCCGCGCACCATTCCTCAGGCTGAAGCGCTGGTGACTGCCGGTGTCGAGCTGGACGCCGTGGTCGAAATCGCCGTTGAAGACGAAGAAATCGTTCAACGTATCGCCGGTCGTCGCGTTCACGAGGCCAGCGGCCGCGTTTACCACATCGTCTACAACCCGCCGAAGATTGCCGGTAAAGACGACATCACCGGCGAAGAGCTGGTACAGCGCAAGGACGACACCGAAGAAACCGTGCGTCATCGTCTGTCGGTCTACCACTCGCAGACCAAGCCGCTGGTGGAGTTCTACCAGAACCTGTCCGCCAAAAACGGTGGCAAGCCGAAGTACAGCCATATCCCTGGCGTCGGTTCGGTTGAAGCGATCACTGCCAAGGTGCTTGAAGCGCTGAGCTGAAAAACCTGATCCGCTGCATCATCCACGGCCCGCTTGCGGGCCGTAGTTGTTTATACTGGCGCACTTTTTCCCCACCTGATTTACGGACACATCGATGAGCACCTTGCTGGCCCTGGACACCGCGACTGAAGCTTGCTCCGTTGCCTTGCTGCATGACGGCAAGGTCACGAGCCATTACGAGGTGATCCCGCGCCTGCACGCGCAGAAACTGCTGCCGATGATCCAGCAACTGCTGGCCGACGCCGGCACCACGCTGCAAGCGGTGGACGCGATTGCCTTTGGTCGCGGCCCGGGCGCGTTCACCGGTGTGCGGATCGCCATCGGTGTGGTGCAGGGCCTGGCTTTTGCGCTGGATCGCCCGGTGTTGCCGGTGTCGAATCTGGCGGTGCTGGCGCAGCGTGCTTATCGCGAACACGGCGTGAGCCAGGTCGCAGCCGCCATCGATGCGCGGATGGATGAAGTGTATTGGGGCTGCTATCGCGAGACCGCCGGGGAGATGCGTCTGGTGGGCACCGAGGCGGTGTTGCCGCCGGAAGCGGCCGCACTTGCAGACGATGCTACCGGCGATTGGTTCGGTGCCGGCACGGGTTGGGGCTATGGCGAGCGCATCGCTGTGAGCCTGACCGGTACCGACGCGGGCATGCTGCCTCATGCCGAAGACCTGCTGACCCTGGCGCGATTTGCCTGGGAGCGCGGTGAGTCGATCCCGGCAGACGACGCCCAGCCGGTTTACCTGCGCGATAAAGTGGCCACCCCGAAAGCCCGCTGAGGCCGTTCACCCTGTGGCATTCGCCACAGGGTTCTCCCGTTCCTGCCAATCGTCCGTTTCTAACCCCGCGCTTTAAACCTTTTGTCTTTTATGTGTTCTAGTTATCACTCGGCGATTTGCTAAGTCGGTCAGGTGCCGCTAAATTGCCATCATCGATACCGAGCATGACTTTATGCGTATAGACGGCGTTTCCACTCAGTCCTACCCCATCAAGCGCAAGCCTCGCAAAGGCAATCCGGCGCTGGATGAGTCCGTCGACGATATCGACGGCGAGCTGGAATTCCCCACCGAGGCGCAACTGGCCGCCCGTGCTGCCAAAAACGCAGCGCATCGCCTGAGCAATCTGCCCGCCCGCCAACAAGACATGATTTATCACCGTGCGATGAAGAAAAGCGTGGCCATGGCCCTGGCCAGCTACCTGAGCACCGCCGGTTTTGTCGATTGGGATGCAGATGTGCTGGGCCTCGATCTGTACATCTGATGGATCTGCCTTACTACCTCGGCTGCCCGTCCTGGAGTGAAAACGCCTGGCGCGAGTATCTGTATCCGGTAGACGCCAAGACCTCCGATTTCCTCGGTCTGTATTCGCAAGTGTTCAACGCCGTGGAAGGCAATACGACCTTCTACGCCAGCCCATCGCCCGCTACTGTGCAGCGTTGGGCCGAGGTCATGCCCGAACACTTTCGCTTCACCGCCAAATTCCCCGGTGACATCAGCCACGGCGGTGACTTGCGCGATCAACTGACCGCCGCCGAAACCTTCATTCAATTGCTCAACCCGCTCGGCGAACGCGTATCGCCGCTGTGGCTGCAACTGTCGAAAAGCTTCACCCCTCAACGACTCCCCGAATTGGCAGCCTTCATCGACGCGTTTGATCGACCGCTGGCGGTGGAAGTGCGCCATGAGCAGTTCTTCGCCAAGGGTGAGAGTGAACGCCTGCTCAATCGCCTGCTGCTGGATCGCGGCGTGGAGCGCATCTGCCTTGATCCGCGCGCGTTGTTCAGTTGCCTGTCCACCGAGTCTTCGGTGATCCACGCCCAATCGAAAAAACCTCGAGTACCAACGCGCCCGGCAGCGTTCACGCAGTTCCCGCAGGTGCGCTTCATCGGCCATCCCGAGCTTGAGGCCAACGATCCCTTCCTGGTGCCGTGGGTGGCGAAAATCGCCGAGTGGATCGAAGAGGGCCGTACGCCGTACATCTTCCTGCACACCGCCGATAACATTCTGGCGGCCAGGCTCGCGCAGCGTTTTCACGCACAGCTGATGCAACGTTTGCCTGGCTTGCCACCCCTGCCTGAGCTATACAGAGAACCCGCCGCGGAACAACTTGGCCTGCTCTGAGGCGGTTTTTTCTGCCCAGGAGCCTGCCGATGGATGCCCAAGCCCGCAAAGAACAACTCCGTAAAGCCGAGACCTTCAAAGCCCTGCATGAGCGTGCCGGGATTTTCGTGATTCCCAATCCGTGGGACGCAGGTTCGGCGAAGATGCTCGCCAGTCTGGGATACCAGGCGCTGGCGACCACCAGTGCCGGTTATGCGTTTTCCCAGGGCAAGCCCGATGGTGCACTTGGCCTCGAAGAAACCTTGAACAACGTTCGGGCGATTGCCGCTGCCACGGATTTACCGGTGGCAGTGGATCTGGAAAACGGTTTTGCCGACGCTCCGGCCGAGTCCGCACAAAGCCTCTTGCGAGCGGCCGAAGCGGGCGCAGTGGGCGGTTCCATCGAGGATGCCACCGGTCGCCCGGATGCGCCGATCTACTGCTTCGACCACGCTGTGGCGCGGATCGAAGCCGCCGTCAGCGCAGTGCGCACGTTGCCGTTTCCCTTCACGCTGACGGCTCGTGCGGAAAACTACCTGCACGGCAATCCGGATATCAACGACACCATTCGCCGCTTGCAGGCGTTCGCCGAAGCAGGCGCCGATGTGCTTTATGCTCCAGGTCTGAGGACGGCTGAAGAGGTGTTGGCGGTGGTACGCGCAGTGGCGCCGAAACCGGTCAATGTGTTGATGTCCGGCGGCTTGAAACTCACCGTGCAGCAGTTGGAAGAAATGGGCGTGAAGCGCATCAGCACCGGTTCGGCGCTGGCACTGGCGGCGTTCGGCGAGTTTTTCCGGGCTGCCGAGGAAATCCAGCAGTCGGGCACGTTCGGTTTCACCTCGCGGTCGATGTCGTACGCGAAAGCCAATCAGTTTTTCAAGGGCTGAAGCAGGGAGCAATCAGGCGGCGATGCGCAGGTTCTGCTGAACGATCGGGCGCACCCAGCCGTTATCGAAGTCCAGGGCTTTCTGCTGCTCGACGATGGCTTCCGGCGGGAACGGCGGGTAAGGCTGCAGCAGATCCAGATCGAACTCGGCAATCGGCAGGTACAGCGGTTTTTTCTGCGGGGCAGGGCCCGGTTCCGGAATCGGCTGGCCGTTGTTGATCACGACCGGACGAACCCAGCTGCTGTCGAAATCCTGCTGCTTTTGCTGAGTCTTGATTTCTTCCGGCGGGAACGGAGGGTACGGCTCGGCCAGTGTCATGTCGATTTCGGCGATCGGCAGGAACAGCGGCTCCGGCGGACGCACCTCGGTTTCCACCACATCGCATTCGCGCTGGTCGATGATGTGGGCGTGCAGCTCGCTGCCGATGGTGGGTTCTTCAGGGCTTTCAAGATCGACCGGTGGGAAGGTGCCACAGGCCGGCACCACATCACTCGATTGTTCGGTCAGTGCCTGGGCGAAGAAATCCTGCCACAGGTGGCTGATGCCGCCCAATGCTTGAGTGTTATGACGGCTGAAATCGCCTTTGGGCGAAATGTAGCCAATCGATGTGGGAAGAATGCCTGACATTTTTTTCGGTCGACGCTCAGCTCTGGCAAAATGCGCGTTGATTGGGTTATCGGCGGTTTTTGCCGATCCTTAACTTTTTTGAGCGTGTTTTCCATGATTGAGCAACCCGCGGCCTGCCGCATCCATGTCCAGGCTCTCGGCCCGGCGTTCGAAGCGCAGGCCGAGCAGTGGGCCGAGCGCCTGAATCTGCCGTTGCAGGTGGCCGACGGCGAATTCGCCTTGCAGGTTGGCGAGCAGGGCTTGCAGTTGCAACAGCTGGGGCCGGATGCCCCGGGGCCGGTGCGGGTGGACTTTGTCGAGGGTGGCGCGGCCCATCGTCGGTTGTATGGCGGTGGCAGTGGTCAGATGATCGCCAAGGCTGTCGGTATCGCCCAGGGCGTGCGTCCGCGGGTGCTGGATGCCACGGCGGGGCTGGGCAAGGATGCGTTCGTGCTGGCCAGTCTCGGCTGCGAGATGAGCCTGATCGAGCGTCAGCCGCTGATCGGTGCCTTGCTGGAGGATGGTCTGGCCCGAGCGGCGGAAGACTTCGATGTGGCGCCGATCGTGGCGCGGATGAAGCTGCTCAAGGGCAACTCCATCGACGTGATGCGCAATTGGGAGGGCGAGCCGCCGCAGGTGATCTACCTCGACCCGATGTTCCCGCATCGTGAGAAAACTGCGCTGGTTAAGAAGGAAATGCGCCTGTTCCGTCCGTTGGTGGGCGACGATCCGGATGCCCCGGCCTTGCTGGAAGCGGCGTTGGCACTGGCCACGCACCGGGTGGTGGTCAAGCGCCCGCGCAAGGCGCCGTGCATCGAAGGGCCGAAACCGAGCCATGCGCTGGATGGCAAATCCAGCCGCTACGATATCTATCCGAAGAAAGCGCTCAAGGCCTGAGGCCGAGTTGTTGCCCTTCGCGAGCAAGCCCGCTCCCACATTGGAATGCATTTCAAATGTGGGAGCGGGCTTGCTCGCGATGGGGCCAGTCCAAACTCCAAATTTCTAGGGGCGATACGCCCGCATGAACAGCCCGACCACTTCCTGCACATGACTTTCCGCCGCCTCGCCGGTCAGCGGCTCACCGCAGCCGTACAACAGGCGGAAATTACCCGCGCCCTTGATCAGGCAGAAGAAGTGCTCGGCGGCGTTGTGCGGGTTGTCGATGCTCAGCACGCCGGTTTCGTGAATCCGCCGCAGCAAACGTTCCATCCCCTGCACCATGCGCTGAGGGCCGGCCTCGAAGAAGATCAGTGACAGGTTGGGATCCTGACTGCCCAAGGCCATGATCAGGCGATGCAGGTTCACCGACTCATCGCTGTTGATCAGGTGATGAAAGCCTCGCGCAATGTTCAGCAACACATTTTCCACCGCGATGCCGTCCGGCAATTCGAAGAACAGCGGCGGCAACTGCTCCTCGCATTTGGCCACCACGGCGGCGGAGAACAGCGTCTCCTTGTCATTGAAATGGCTGTAGACCGTCAGCTTTGACACGCCAGCTTCGGCGGCCACCGCATCCATGCTGGTGTTGGCGTAGCCGTGACTGAGGAACAGGATTTTCGCCGCTTCGAGAATTGCCTGGCGCTTGGCCGGATCCTTCGGGCGGCCGGGGCCGTTTGGAGTGGAAAGATTGTTCGACATTCTTCGCTTTTAATACTGGACTGGTGAGTTTGCTATTAATAACATACCGGCCAGTATAATTATTCCAAGCCTCCTTAGCGAAAGGTCCTTCACCATGTTCCGCCATGCGTTGTCCTTTGCGGTGCCAGTCAGTCTGGTGTTTTTATTGTCGGCATGTGGCAAGGAAGAGGTGACGCCAGTCAGCGTGCGACCGGCCATGGTGGTACAGCCAGAGCCTTCGGCGCAGGCGATGGAAAGCTATCCGGGCGAGGTTCGCGCTCGTTACGAGCCCGATCTGGCGTTCCGCATCGGTGGCAAAGTCAGCCGACGACTGGTCGAGGAAGGCCAGCGGGTGAAGGCCGATCAGCCCTTGGCCGAACTTGATCCGCAAGACGTACGCCTGCAACTGGAAGCCACCCGCGCCCAGGTCACCGCCGCCGAAGCCAATCTGAATCTGGTGCGTGCCGAGCGTGATCGTTACAAGACCCTGATGGAACGGCAGATGGTCAGCCGCTCGGCCTATGACAACGCCGAGAATCTCTACCGTTCCGGCGAAGCCCGCCTCAAACAGATCAAAGCCGAATTCAACGTCTCGACCAATCAGGCCAGTTACGCCGTGCTGCGTGCGCCCCAGGATGGCGTGGTGGCCAAGCGTTCGGTGGAAGTCGGGCAAGTGGTCGCCGCCGGGCAGACCGTTTTCACCCTCGCCACCGATGGTGAACGTGAAGTGCTGATCAGCCTGCCGGAGCAAAGCTTCGGCCGCTTCAAGGTCGGCCAGCCGGTTTCGGTGGAGCTGTGGACTCAACAGAACCAGCGCTTTGCCGGGCAGATCCGCGAGCTGTCGCCGGCCGCCGATCCGAAATCCCGCACCTTCGCTGCGCGCATTTCATTCACCGCCGGCAAAGTCCCGGCGGAACTGGGCCAGAGCGCCAGGGTCTTCGTGCAGACCGCCGATGTCATCCCGCTGTCGGTACCGCTTTCGGCGCTGACGGCCGAAAACGGCGCGACCTACGTCTGGGTCGTCAGCGCCAACAACACCCTGAAAAAGACGCCGGTGCGCGTCGGCCCGTTCGGTGAGAAAACCGTGCCGGTGCTCGAAGGCCTCAACGCCAGCGACTGGGTGGTGGCCGCCGGCGTGCATGTGCTGCTGGAAGGGCAGCAGGTGCGTCCGGTAGATCGTTCCAACCGCGTGGTCAATCTGGCGGACAAGGAGTAAGTCCCGATGCGCTTCAACCTTTCCGAATGGGCGTTGCGTAATCGCCAGATCGTACTGTTCCTGATGCTTCTGCTGGCGATTGTCGGCGCCTTGTCCTACACCAAGCTCGGCCAGAGCGAAGACCCGCCGTTCACCTTCAAGGCCATGGTCATCCAGACCCGTTGGCCCGGCGCTACGGCGCAGGAAGTCTCCCGTCAGGTCACCGAGCGCATCGAAAAGAAGCTGATGGAAACCGGCGAGTACGAGCGGATTGTTTCGTTCTCGCGCCCCGGTGAATCCCAGGTCACCTTCATTGCCCGCGACTCCATGCATTCGGTGGAGATTCCGGATCTCTGGTATCAGGTGCGCAAGAAAGTCAGCGACATTCGCCAGACCTTGCCACCGGGGATTCAGGGGCCGTTTTTCAACGATGAGTTCGGCACCACCTTCGGCAATATCTATGCGCTGACCGGCGACGGTTTTGACTACGCGGTGCTCAAGGACTACGCCGACCGCATCCAGATCCAGCTGCAACGGGTCAAGGACGTGGGCAAGGTCGACCTGCTCGGTTTGCAGGACGAGAAAATCTGGGTCGAACTGTCCAACGTCAAACTCGCCACGCTCGGCTTGCCGCTGGCAGCGGTGCAGCAGGCGCTGGAGGAACAGAACGCGGTGTCCACTGCCGGCTTCTTCGAAACCGGCAGCGAGCGTTTGCAGCTACGGGTTTCGGGGAATTTTCAGACAGTCGACGAAATCAAGAACTTCCCGATCCGGGTCGGTGATCGTACGTTCCGCATCTCCGATGTTGCTGACGTGCGGCGTGGTTTCAACGATCCTCCGGCGCCGCGCATGCGCTTCATGGGCGAAGACGCCATCGGTCTTGCGGTGGCGATGAAGGACGGCGGCGACATTCTGGTGCTGGGCAAGGCTCTGGAAATCGAATTCGCCCGGATCCAGAAGAACCTGCCGGCCGGCATGCAATTGCGCAAGGTCTCCGACCAGCCGGCGGCAGTGAAAACCGGTGTCGGCGAATTCGTCCAGGTGCTGGTCGAAGCGTTGGCTATCGTGTTGCTGGTGAGCTTCTTCTCCCTCGGCGTGCGCACCGGCATGGTGGTGGCGCTGACCATTCCGCTGGTGCTGGCGATGACGTTCGCCTGCATGTATTACCTCGGCATCGGCCTGCACAAGATTTCCCTCGGCGCGCTGGTGCTCGCACTGGGCTTGCTGGTGGATGACGCGATCATCGCCGTGGAAATGATGGCGATCAAAATGGAGCAGGGCTTCGACCGGATCAAGGCGGCCAGTTACGCCTGGACCAGCACTGCGTTTCCGATGCTTACCGGTACGCTGATCACTGCCGCAGGCTTCCTGCCGATCGCCACGGCGCAATCCGGTACCGGCGAATACACCCGCTCGATCTTCCAAGTGGTGACCATCGCCTTGCTCGCATCCTGGGTAGCAGCGGTGGTGTTCGTGCCGTATCTGGGGGAAAAGCTCCTGCCGGATCTGGCGAAAATTCACGCGGCCAAACACGGCACGGCTGACGGCCAGACCGATCCTTACGGCACGCCGTTCTACCAACGGGTACGGCGTCTGGTGGAGTGGTGCGTACGTCGGCGCAAAACCGTGATCGTGCTCACTGTGCTGCTGTTCGTGGCTTCGGTGGCGTTGTTCCGGTTCGTGCCGCAGCAGTTCTTCCCGGCTTCCGGGCGACTGGAATTGATGGTCGATCTGAAGCTTGCCGAAGGCGCTTCGCTGGCCAACACCACCGCCGAGGTCAAACGGCTGGAAGCGATGCTCAAGGATCATGCCGGCATCGACAATTACGTGGCCTACGTCGGCACCGGATCGCCACGTTTCTACCTGCCGCTGGATCAGCAACTGCCGGCGGCGAGCTTCGCCCAGTTCGTGGTGTTGGCGAAAACCATCGAGGAGCGCGAAGCGCTGCGCACGTGGCTGATCGACACCTTGAACGAGCAGTTCCCGGCCCTGCGCTCGCGGGTCACGCGGCTGGAGAACGGTCCTCCGGTTGGCTATCCGGTGCAGTTCCGCGTCACCGGCGAGCACATTGAGGAGGTCCGGGCTCTGGCGCGCAAGGTCGCGGCCAAGGTGCGCGAGAACCCGCATGTGGTGAACGTGCATCTGGACTGGGAAGAGCCGAGCAAGGTCGTGTACCTGAACATCGATCAGGATCGCGCCCGGGCCCTGGGGGTGAGCACGGCGAATCTGGCGAAGTTCCTCCAGAGTTCGCTGACCGGTTCCAGCGTCAGCCAGTACCGCGAAGATAACGAGCTGATCGAAATCCTCCTGCGCGGCACCGTGCATGAGCGCACCGAACTGTCGCTGCTACCGAGTCTGGCGGTGCCGACCGATAACGGTCGCAGCGTTGCGCTGTCGCAGATTGCGACGCTGGAATATGGCTTCGAGGAAGGCATCATCTGGCACCGCAATCGTCTGCCGAACGTAACCGTGCGCGCAGATATCTATGGCAAGGAGCAACCGGCGACGCTGGTGAAGCAGATCATGCCGACGCTTGATCCGATCCGCGCCGAATTGCCGGACGGTTATCTGCTGGATGTCGGCGGTACGGTGGAGGATTCGGAGCGGGGGCAGAAGTCGGTGAACGCCGGGGTGCCGATGTTCATTGTCGTGGTGCTGACGTTGCTGATGGTGCAGCTGCGCAGTTTCTCGCGCACGGCGATGGTGTTTCTGACGGCGCCGCTGGGGTTGATCGGGGTGACGCTGTTTCTGCTGGTGTTCCGTCAGCCGTTCGGGTTTGTGGCGATGCTCGGGACCATCGCGCTGTCGGGGATGATCATGCGCAACTCGGTGATTCTGGTGGATCAGATCGAGCAGGATATTGCGGCGGGGCTCAAGCCCTGGCAGGCGATCATCGAGGCGACCGTGCGTCGGTTCCGGCCGATTGTGTTGACGGCACTGGCGGCGGTGCTGGCGATGATTCCGCTGTCACGCAGTGTGTTTTTCGGGCCGATGGCGGTGGCGATCATGGGGGGGTTGATTGTGGCGACTGCTCTGACGCTTTTGTTTTTGCCGGCGTTGTATGCGGCTTGGTTCCGGGTTCGCAAGGAGGTTTGATTTTGTTTGAGCGTGGCGGCCTTTGGGCCGGCCATGCTCTGGGTGCTTTTTGTGAATATCCGTTGCTTCGGGTGTTGCCGCTGGCGGTTTCGCCCTTACGGCGAGTCACTTTTTTCAAACGCCAAAAAAGTAACCAAAAACGCTGGGCCCCGGCGTTCGGCACCTCGCTTTGGCTCGGTGTTCCTTCGCTCCGGGATTCATCCGGGGGCATCGCCTACGGTTTGCTTCGCTGCACCTCCTCTCGATGTGTTTGGCTTCGCCAAACGGCGCTTCGCGCCCACCCCCGGATAAATCCCTCCACTCAGCCTCTCAACGGGGCCGGTACGTCAAAAGCTTTACTCGAGCTAACGCTCATTGTGTTGAGTGGGGCGGCTGCGCCACATGCTGTGGGGGCTCCTACAGCTTTTTCAGAATTCTCTGATATTGAGGCGGTCCGGTCTGGGGTGTTGTACTCGGTTCTCTGTTTTTATGAGTGATCGGGAGGTTTTTTGTGAAGAAGCCGCCGGTATTGAAAGGACGGTCCGATCCGGTGTTCGACTTGTTGGCGCGGGCGCCGCACAAGCAGCATCTGGTGGATTATCTGGCGCTGCTCAAGCCCCTCGATGATCGGGGGCGTTATTTGCCTTTCGAGGATTTGCGCCATCGCTGGGCGCCGGGGCTGGACGCTCGTTTGTGTTGGGCGCTGGTGAAGAGGGCGAGGGCTGCGCAGTACATCAATCTCCTGCCATTGGGTGAGCCGCCGCAGTGGGGCAAGTATTTGCTGACACCCTCGGCCCGGAAAACCCTTTCGGCCGTCGATCTGCAGACGACTTCCGCTTCGCTGGAATGCATGACCGGGCAGATCGGCGAACGGTCGCATTTCAGTTATTTGCTCAATGATCTGATCGAAGACGAAGTGATCGCCAGCAGCCAGTTGGAAGGTGCGGCAACGACCACGCGAGTTGCCAAGGACATGCTCAAGTATCAACGGCAGCCGCGCACGCCGGATGAGCGCATGGTCATGGGCAATTACAGGATGATGAATTTCGCCTGGGAAAACCGTTACCAACCCTTGAGTGTCGACTTGATCGCGGCAATGCATCGGGTGGGCGTCGAGGGGATCAATGACGAGCAATACAGTCCCGGTTTTTTCAGGACGAACGATGAAGTGGTGGTACAGGATGGCGAGGGCAACACGGTGCATACACCGCCGCCCGCTGTCGGAGTGGTGATGCGTTTGCAGAGACTCGTACGCTGGATCAATCAGCCACTCGGCTCACCTCAGGAAAAGGACTTCCTGCACCCGTTGATCAAGGCGATCACGCTGCATTTTTCTCTGGGCTACGAACATCCGTTTCGCGATGGCAACGGACGGGTTGCGAGGGCGTTGTTCTACTGGTTCATGTTCAAGCACGAATTTTCGGCATTTCGCTACATTGCGATCAGTCCTTTGCTGCGCAATGCGCCGGTGAAGTACGGGCGGTCGTATTTGCATAGCGAGGCCGATGAGCTGGATCTGACGTATTTCATCGAGTTTCAGTGTTCGGTGATTCAGCGTGCAGTCAGTCGCTTCACGGATGTCTACCGCAAAAGCCTGGCGTACACGGAAGACTTTGAGCGCTGGCTGATGGCGTCGGTTTTTTTCGAGCGGCTGACGCAAAGGCAGCGGGCGCTGTATCAGGTGGCCAAGAGCGGAGTGGCGAAGGAGTTTACGGCGAGCAACGTGAGTGAACACTTGGGTTGTTCTTGCAGCACCGCGATGTCAGCGTTAAACGGGCTGGTCGAGTTGCAGGTCTTCGAGAAAAGGAAAATGGGCAGCGAGTGGGTGTTCTTTTTACGCAGTCCAGCCAGTGTGTTGAAGGACGGGAGCGAGTTGTCTCGCTCCCGTGCAGCGTTGGCCTAGAGGCTGCCAAACACCTTCTTCGCCAGACTGGTCGCTGCAGCGGCCGGGTTCTTGCGGATGGTTTCTTCCTGTTTGCCGATCATCTCGAACAGGCCGTTCAGTGCTTGTTCGGTCACGTAGCTTTCGATGTTGGCGCTCTTGGAGTCGACCACGCCCAACGTCGCAGCCTGGCCGGCGAACGCGTTGTACTTCTGCGCCACGCCTACCTTGTCGGTCGCCTGTTTGACGATCGGCAGAAACCTCGCGCGGATCTGTTCGCGGCTGGATTTGTCCAGGTATTGGGTGGCGGAGTCGTTACCGCCGCTGAGGATGCCTTTGGCGTCGGCCACGCTCATTTTCTTCACGGCGTCGACGAGGATCGGCTGGGCCTGGGTCACGGCGGTTTCCGCGGCCTTGTTCATGGCGGTTTCCAGTTCGTCGACCTGGGCGCCCATGCCGAACGCTTTCATCTTGCCGGCGACTTTGCCGAGTTTGCCCGGCAGTTCGATTTTCACGTCCGGGTTGTTGCTGAAGCCGCCCGGGGTGCCGAGTTGTTTGACGGCCAGTTGCGCGCCTTGGGTCAGGGCATCCTTGAGGCCGCCGGTGGCGTCGCCTTGCGACAGGTCGCCGAGGGACAGGGCCAGTGCGCTGGCGGAGATCATCAGGCCCGCGCACAGGCCGGCGAAGCGTAGGGTAGGGCGGAGCATGAAAGCTTCCTTGTTCAAAAGATTTAGCGGGCGGCGTCGACGCGGACTTTCAGCGGCTGAGGATCCTTGCCATCAAGCTGCACGGCATGGTTTTCGGTGGTGATGAACATCAACTCGCCGTTGACCTCGATGCGTGCGCTGACCGAGTAGCGGTGGCCGGGTTTGACCTGGGTCCGATCGTAGCTCAAATGGAACGGCAGCGGCACTTGTCCCTTGATCGGGCCTTTCTGTTCGTCGAGCACTACCGCGGGCGCATCGGCCAGCGAAACGTCCTGAAGGCTCACACTCAAGGTCGCGCTTGGCGGCAGGGCGATGCGTTGCAGGTAGAACACTTCGCCGTCGAGGCTCGCTTTGCCGCTTGGAGTGGTGGACTGGCAAGCACTCAACACGGTGGCGGCGGCGAGAAGAGAAAGTTTTTTCATGGGGACCTCAAAAGACTTGGGCGCCAGAGGGGTGCCCAAGGAAATCTAGCGGATTTTGGATAACGAGTCAGTGAACAAACGTAACGGTTCATTCAGCCACTGCTCGATTGCCCGCAACAGGCGCGATTGGGGCGGACGTGTCGCGGGTACAAGTTCGATAGCTTCAGGAAATACGGACAGCCGTTGGTGATACCTGTTTTCTATCCCCGTCAGTGCATACCGTTTGCCCGGCACAACATGCGCTGGATCATATTTAAGATAAAACGAAATGGCAGTTTCCTCATCGTGAGAAACGCGCGCCAGTTCGACATCGGGACTTTCTTTTTCATGCAGGCTGATAGTGATTGCCTGTTCGGGTGGAATCATTTCGGGTTCCTGCACTTCAACATACAAGTAACCGATCGGACTCAAATGCAGCGTCTGACGGTGGGGTGCCTGATGAACAATGACGAAATGTTCCTGCTCCAGCAGCAAGGGTTGTCCGTTGTGAAAGAGCTGGACGGTGACACGATATTTAACGCTGACATCAGTGAGTCGGTGGGGAAACCGGAAGTTCCACTGACCGTCGACGATGGAAGGATATCTCCAGTGTTTGACGCTTGTCGTTTGCCGTGTATTGATCAGTTGAACATCGACGACGGTTTCATTGTTTCCGTCGAGAGGGGCGTTGAAGTCGGGTGGAAGACTGAACGTTACATTGATGGTATGGGGGGATTCATTCAACTGGCTCATATCGATTTCCTTATCGATTAAAAGAGCCCATTAATTCATAAAACAACTAACCGGAAAACGATCCGGTCCGCCGGTTAGTTGTCTTCAAGTTTCAGCGGGGCGGGGTGGATGCCGTTTCCGCTGCATCTTCACTACGATGCAACGCTACCTGACGGATCGACAATCGAATCTCCGCCGGCAGTACCCGTTTCGCTGCACCTTCGGCCAGTTCGCCGAGCAGTTCGTGATAGCTCAATTTGCCGGCTTCGTCGCGACGCAGCACGTCGAGGTCGAGCAGGGTCTGGATGAAGTGGCGGAACAGGCTCTTGTCGAAGAATTCCGGGGCGTTGAGGCCATGCAGGATCGACAGGCGCTGGGCCATGACCGTGCACAGGTCTTCCAGTTCTTCGGCGCTGATGCTGTTCTGCCCGGCATTGAGCAGCAACGATACGGTCATGTAGAAGCGTTGCAGGGTCTGGGCGATGCTTTTCGACAGCAGGGTCAGCAGCACGAAATGTCGTGAGCTCGGTGCCGGGCGCAGGTAGACGTCTTTCTCGAAACGCAGCAGACCCTGTTCGACGAACGCTTCCAGCCACTGATCGATCACCGCATCCAGTTCGTCCAGGGTCCAGCGGATGAACAGCTCCGATTGCAGGTACGGATACAGTGCGCGGGTGTAGCGCAGGATCTGCTCGCGGCTCATGCGCGAAGTGCTCTGGAAGAAACTCGCCAGCAACGCCGGCAGGGCAAAGATGTGCAGCACGTTGTTGCGGTAGTAGGTCATCAGGACGGCGTTCTGCTCGTCCAGATACAGAATCTTGCCCAGCGCATCGTTCTGCTCGGACAGCAGGTCCATGTCCTTCACATGCTCGATCAGCGCCCGGCCATCGCCTTCCGGCAAGGTGGTGTGCGGCGAGTACGGAACCTTGCGCAGCAGCGCCAGGTACAGATCCAGCACCCGCGCCATGGCCCGGTCATCGAGTGCCAGGCGGGTGGTCGACAGCAACGCCAGCGCCACCAGGTTGACCGGGTTGATCGCCGCCGCTTCGTTCAGATGCTGCGCGACTTTTTCGCCCAGGCGATTGGTGGTTTCGTTGAGCCAGGCCGGTTTGAACTGCGGGCCCAGTTCCTGCTGGCGCCAGCCCGGCTGTTCGCTGTCGAGGAATTCCGCCAGTTTGATTGGCTCGCCGAAGTTCACCGCCACCTGGCCGAAGCGCTGCTTGAGCGCGCCGATGACTTTGAAGATGTCGAAGATCGATTCCTTCTTCTTGCTCGCGCCGCGCAGTTCGCCGAGGTAGGTGCGGCCTTCGAGCACGCGCTCATAACCGATGTACACCGGCACGAACACGATCGGCATCCGCGACGACCGCAGGAAGCTGCGCATGGTGATCGCGAGCATCCCGGTTTTCGGTTGCAGCATACGCCCGGTGCGGGAGCGACCGCCTTCGACGAAGTACTCGACCGGGAAACCTTTGGTGAACAGCGTGTGCAGGTATTCGTTGAACACCGAGGTGTACAGCGGATTGCCCTTGAACGTGCGGCGCATGAAAAACGCCCCGCCACGGCGCAGCAGACTGCCGATCACCGGCATGTTGAGGTTGATCCCGGCGGCGATGTGCGGCGGGGTCAGGCCGTTGCGGAACAGCAAGTAGGACAGCAGCAGATAGTCGATGTGGCTGCGGTGGCACGGCACGTAGATCACTTCGTGACCCTGGGCGACCTTCTGCACGCCTTCGATGTGGTTGACCTTGATCCCGTCGTAGATCTTGTTCCAGAACCAGCTCAGTACCACTTCCAGAAAACGGATTGCGGTGTAGGTGTAGTCCGAGGCAATTTCGTTGCCGTAGCGCAGGGCCTGGGCCTTGGCTTTTTCCAGGGAGATGTTTTCGCGTTCGGCTTCGTCGAGGATCGCTTGCTTGACCAGTGGCTGGTTGAGCAGGCCTTTGACCAGGTTGCGGCGGTGGGAAATGTCCGGTCCGATCACGGCAGCCTTGAGGTTGCGAAAGTGCACCCGCAGGATCCGCTGGGCCATGCGCACGGTGCGCTCGTGGCCCTTGTTGTGCTCGATCAGTTCGCGCAGGTGGATAGGCGCGGAAAACTGCACGCGGGTCTTGCGCCCGAGGACAATCACGCTCAACAGGCGACGCAGACGCCCGGTGACCGCCCAGCTGTCGGCGAACAGCAGCTTCCACGGGCTGTTTTCGCTGTCAGGCGACTGGCCCCAGAACACGCTGACCGGAATGATCTGTGCGTCTTCGGCGGCGTTCTGGGTGAGCGCGCTGACCAAGCGAGTCAGGGTCGGCGGCGCACCGCGCTTGTCCTGGCGACCGAGCCAGTCCGGGTCCGGCGTCAGGTAGAAGAACGCCGCCGGCTCCAACAGATTTCCGACTGACACCGGCAGCACCGGGCGCGGCAGTCCGGCCTTGGTGCATTCGGTATCGACCACCGCCAGATCGGTCAGCGATGGGTTTTGCAGGACGTAGAACACCGGACGACTGCGGTCGAGGTTGAGGGTGAACGACGACTGGTTGATCGTCTCGGAGCGAACCCAGAGATACAACAGTCGGCGCAAGGTGCCAAACACAAGACGGCGGAACGGGGAACGGGTCATACGGCTTCTGCGTGAGTGGATAAACCGAGCGTTTGCTCGGGAGGGCGACAGTTTGCCGGATTACTCGAAAATCGGCAAAAAAGCGGCGAAGTAATCTCCTGTTGAGAGTTTTGCCGCCTGTCATATACTCGGCGATCTGTCGCCGGGGCCCTTTTATGGACGTCGGACGCAGGCTGACGTTCCTCAAAGGCTTTCCTGCGAAAAGCCTGTTCAATAATAAAAAAGGAGTATGAACAGATGGCAACACGTGAAACCGGCAACGTGAAGTGGTTCAACGACGCCAAGGGCTACGGCTTCATTCAGCGCGAAGACGGGGTGGACGTATTCGTGCACTACCGCGCGATCCGCGGTGAAGGCCACCGTTCGCTGACCGAGGGTCAGCAGGTTGAATACGCGGTGGTGGAAGGGCAGAAGGGCTTGCAGGCTGAAGACGTTGTAGGCTTGTAACGCAAATCTTCAGAACACCAAAAATCATTGTGGGAGCGGCGGTTCGACGCTTCGACTTGCTCGCGAATGCGGTGTGTCAGTCAGCATTGATATCGACTGGTACATCGCATTCGCGAGCAAGCCCGCTCTCACATTGGTTCTGTGTCGCCGGTTTTACGCAGTTTTCCAGGTGATCTCTTCTTCACCATCGGCGCTGATCCGAATCCAGCGATCCGCCGTTTCCTCACCTTCTTCCTCGACCCACGTCCCCGGCGCGCAGCGCACCTCAACGTTCAGCGCGGCAAAGGCGGCGCGGGCGCAAGCGATGTCGTCGTCCCATGGCGTCTGGTCGCTTTCCAGGTACAGGCTGTTCCACTTGCCCACGGCTTTCGGCAGCCAGGTCACCGGGATGTTGCCGGCCTTGCACTTCCAGGTCTGGCCTTTTTGTACCCAGTCGCTGCACGGGCCAAGGGCTGCGCCCAACCAGGTGGAAATGGCCTTGTGGTCGACGTCGGCGTCTTTCAGGTAAATCTCGATGTCCGGTTGGCGCATGGATGTCCTCACTGCGGGTCTGAAAAATCCATTCGCGGATTTAGCCGGCCCCGGGCTACTTGCCCGAGTCCAAAAGTTATTGAAGAACGAAATAATCGTAGCGCATCGACACGGTGGTCACGAACGGCTCGGCCTGCTCGATCACTGCCCTGCGGCGTTCGGCACTGGCGCGCCAGCCGTGAGGTGTCATCGCCAGCAGGTTGGCGCGATCCTCGGGCTTGTCCAGCGTCAGTTTGAATTCCAGCGTTTCACTGTGGGCCAGCGCCATGCCTTCCGGCACCAGCGCCAGATGCTTGTCGTCGGTGTATTCGCGCACTTCGTCGTACAGGCGTTCGCGCAGTTCCATCAGGTGGCCGCTGGTCGGGCCGACTTTCATCAGGCCGCCGCCGACACTGAGCAGGCGCTTGGCTTCTTCCCAATCCAGCGGACTGAAAACGCTGGCCAGAAACTGGCAGCTGCCGGAGGCCAGTGGCACCCGGGCCATGCTCGCAATCAACCAGGTCAGCGCCGGATTGCGTTTGCAGGCGCGCTTGACCGCTTCCTTCGAGATGTCCAGCGCGTAGCCGTCGGCGTCCGGCAAGGCCTCGGCGATCTGCGCGGTGTAGTAACCCTCGCCACAACCGATATCGACCCAGCGCGCCGGCGCATAACCCGCCGCCAGCTCCGCCAGGCGCTTGGCCACCGGGGCGTAATGCCCGGCGTTCAAAAAGTCGCGGCGGGCCTCGACCATCGCCTGATTGTCGCCAGGGTCGCGGCTGTTCTTGTGCTGCACCGGCAACAGGTTCAGGTAACCCTGGCGCGCGCGGTCGAAGCGGTGGCCGGCGGGGCAGACCACGCCGTTGTCCACCGCGTTCAGCGGTTCACTGCAGATCGGGCACGCGAGCATCAGGCAAGCAACTTGATCAGAGTCTGGTAGTAAATCTCGGTCAGTACGTCGAGATCGGCCGCCAGCACGCGCTCGTTGACCTGGTGGATGGTCGCGTTGACCGGGCCCAGTTCAACAACCTGAGTGCCCATGGTCGCGATGAAACGACCGTCGGAGGTACCGCCGCTGGTGGACGCTTTGGTCTCGCGACCGGTGATGTCCTTGATGCTCGACGACACCGCGTCGAGCAGCGCGCCTGGCTCGGTGAGGAACGGCAGACCGGACAGCGCCCAGTCGATGTGCCAGTCCAGGCCGTGCTTGTCGAGAATGTCGGCCACGCGTTTCTGCAGGCCTTCAACCGTCGATTCGGTGGAGAAACGGAAGTTGAACAACGCCACCAGATCGCCCGGAATCACGTTGGTCGCGCCGGTGCCGGAATTGACGTTGGAAATCTGGAAACTGGTCGGCGGGAAGAAATCGTTGCCGTGATCCCAGTGCTCGGCGGCCAGTTCGGCCAGAGCCGGGGCAGCGAGGTGGATCGGGTTCTTCGCCAGGTGCGGATAGGCCACGTGTCCCTGCACGCCGCGCACAGTCAGTTTGGCGCCGAGGGAGCCGCGGCGACCGTTCTTCACCACGTCGCCCACCAGCGTGGTGCTCGACGGTTCGCCGACGATGCACCAGTCCAGACGCTCGTTACGGGCGGCCAGACGCTCGACCACGGCCTTGGTGCCGTGATGGGCCGGGCCTTCTTCGTCGCTGGTGATCAGGAACGCGACCTTGCCCTTGTGATCCGGGTAATCGGCGACGAAGCGCTCGGCCGCCACAGTCATCGAGGCCAGGCTGCCTTTCATGTCCGCCGCGCCGCGCCCGCAGAGCATGCCGTGCTCGTCGATCACCGCGTTGAACGGGTCGATCTGCCAGGCGGTCACCGGGCCGGTCGGCACCACGTCGGTGTGGCCGGCGAAGCACAGGACCGGGCCGTCGCCTTTGCCGTGAGTCGCCCAGAAGTTATCCACATCTTCGATGCGCATCGGTTCCAGCTGGAAACCGGCATCGCCCAGGCGCTGCATCATCTGCTTCTGGCAATCGGCGTCGACCGGCGTCACGGACGGACGGCGGATCAGGTCGATGGCGAGTTGGAGGGTCGGCGAAAGGTCGGCGTGGGCCGTCATGGAAAACTCCGAAAGCTGGGGGGCAAGGCGCGCAAAATGGCGGTTATCTTAAAGCAAAACGGCGACCATTGGCCGCCGTTTAGTGCTTGGTCGAGGAATTAGACGACAGGTGCCGGTTCAGGCGTCGCCGAAGGTTTTGGCAGCGACGACAGGAACGCCATGATCAGCGCCGCTACGTACGGCAGCGACTGCACCAGCAACATGGCCACCCAGAAGCGCATGTCGTTGCTCGGAATGCCCTGCACCAGGAAGATCCCCAGCGCCGCGCCCCATAACAGCAGCATGATGAACAGCTCTTCCCGGGCCTCGGAAATCGCCACCCAGAAGCCATGGTTGTCGGCGTTTTTCGGGGTGCGGAAGAACGGAATGCTGCTGGTGAAGAAGCCGTACAGCACCGCTTTGGCGATGGTGTGCGACAACGCCAGACCGGCCAGTGCCGCGCAGAATGCATCCTTGAGGTTCACGCCCACGGCGCGACGGTAGAGGAAGATGATCTTGCCGACCTTGAACACGAACAGCGCCAGCGGCGGGATCGCAAAGATCAGCAGCGGCGGATCGACCCGTTGCGGCACGATGATCATCGCCGCCGACCACAACAGCGCGCCAACGGTGAAGAAGATGTTCATGCCGTCCGCGACCCACGGCAGCCAGCCCGCGAGGAAGTGGTAACGCTGGCCGCGAGTCAGCTCGGTGTCCTTGCCGCGCAGCAGGCTGCGGGTGTGACGCTTGATGATCTGGATCGCACCGTAGGCCCAGCGGAAACGCTGCTTCTTGAAGTCGATGAAGGTGTCCGGCATCAGACCCTTGCCGTAACTGTCGTGGTAATACGCAGCCGACAGGCCTTTCTCGAACACGCGAAGTCCGAGTTCGGCGTCTTCACAGATGCACCAGTCGGCCCAGCCCAGTTCTTCCAGAACCGAGCGACGGGTCATGGTCATGGTGCCGTGCTGGATGATCGCGTCGCGGTCGTTGCGGGTGACCATGCCGATGTGGAAGAAGCCTTTGTATTCGGCGTAGCAGAGCTTCTTGAAGGTGCTTTCGTTCTGATCGCGGTAATCCTGCGGCGACTGCACCACGGCGATTTTCGGATCGGCGAAGTGCGGCACCATGTGTTTGAGCCAGTTGGGGTGCACGCAGTAGTCGGAGTCGATCACCGCGATCACTTCGGCGTCCTTGGCGGTGTGCGGGATCAGGTAGTTCAGCGCGCCGCCCTTGAAACCGGCCAGGGGCGAGACGTGGAAGAACTTGAAGCGTGGACCGAGGGTTTCGCAGTAGTCGCGCACCGGTTCCCAGACCGCCGGGTCCTTGGTGTTATTGTCGATGATCAGGACTTCGAAGTCCGGATAGTCGAGGTTGGCCAGGGCGTCGAGGGTCTGTTTGACCATCTCCGGCGGCTCGTTGTAGCAAGGCACGTGAATCGAGACCTTCGGGCGGTAGTTCGAGTCGCCGACCACCGGCAGGAATTCACGGCGACGCTTGTGAATCCACACCGCCTCGGCCAGTTCGTGAGCCTCGGTCAGCAACACGATGAATACCCCGAGCGCACCGAGCGCCAGTAGGAAACCCACCGTCAGGCTGAACCACGTGCTGTATTGCTGGCTGTAGTCGTAACCGATCCACACCAGCACCGAACCACACAGGAACGCGATAAAGGTCAGGAAGGTACGACCGCGCTGGCGCAGGGCCGAGCCGTCGATCATCAGCAGGGTCAGCGACAACAGCGCCAGCACTACCGAGCCAATGGCCAGCACGCGCCATTGCGGGATCGCCACCACCGGGCCTTCGAAGTTGAATTTCTGCTGGCGCGCGGCGTTGAACACGCCCCAGTAGGCGCCGACCGAACCTTCGTCGCTGGCCTTCCACGGCTGGTCAAACGCTTCGATCACGAAGTAGTTGAAGCCCTGACGGTTGAGTTTGTTGACCAGCGTGCGCAGGTAGATGGCCTGATCCGCCGGCGAAGCATCGGCACCACCGCGCATGCGGCCGTTGCTCGGCCAGCCCACTTCGGACAGCAGCAGCGGCTTTTTCGGGAACATCTTTTTCAGGTCGCGGGCGCGGTCGAAAACGAACTGCCCGGCCTTGTCCACTGGAATGAATTCCCAGTAAGGCAGAACGTGCGCGGCGATCAGGTCGACGTGCTTGGCCAGCTCCGGGTGCTCTTCCCAGACGTGCCACTGTTCGGAGGTGGTCACCGGTACTTTCACGGCCGCGCGCACGCGGTCGAGCAGCACGCTGAGTTCCTGGGCAGTGATTTCCTTGCGGAAGATCGCTTCGTTACCGACCACTACGCGAACCACACTGCGCGAAGTGTTGGCCAGTTCGATGGCGCGGGTGATTTCCCGCTCGTTGCGCTCCTGGTCAGGGCTGATCCAGATCCCCAGCGTCACGCGCAGGCCGAATTCTTCGGCCAGTTTCGGGATGTCCTGCAGGGAGCCGTCGACCGAGTAGATGCGGATGTTGTCCGTCAGCTTGCTCATGATCTCCAGGTCGCGGCGCATTTCATCGTCGGACGGATACTGATCCTTCTGCGGGAACTGTCCTTGCTGGAACGGTGAATAGGAGAAACCGGAGATCTGCTCCGGCCAGTTCGGCGCGGAGACGGGGCGGTTGATCAGCGCCCAGAAACCGGTGAACAGGGCGGCGATTGCCAGAACCACCACCAGGTTGAGTCCAAATTTACGCGATGACATAGCTGTGTCGGGTTCCAAGGTCTGTGGAACGAAGGGTCGGCTGGTTGACGCCTGAGGGCGCGCATCCTACACCGGCAGTTCGCCGAGTCCTACAACAGACAGGGAAATGCCGGACGTTGGGCAATCCAACCCGACTTAAGTTCTTTCGTTTCAGCATGTAAGGCAAATCTTTGTTACGTGCAGCTTTAATTAAAGCAGGCAGGTTCGCCGTTCATAGCGCAAAGGTGCTCTTGGCCGCCGACGGCCCTATAATGCGCGCCGGTTTTTGGGGTAATGGTCATGAGTACAGAAGATCCGCGGTTTGCAGGCATCGCCCGTTTGTATGGAATCGAGGGCCTCGAGCGCCTGCGTGCAGCCCATGTGGCGATTGTCGGCGTTGGCGGCGTCGGTTCCTGGGCGGCGGAAGCCATGGCCCGTTGCGGGGTCGGCGAGATTTCGCTGTTCGACCTCGACGACGTCTGCGTCAGCAACGCCAACCGCCAGTTGCACGCGCTGGACAGCACCGTCGGCAAGCCCAAGGTCGAGGTGATGGCCGAGCGTCTGCGCGGGATCAACCCGGACTGCAAGGTGCACGCGGTGGCGGACTTCGTCACCCGCGACACCATGGCCGAATACATCACGCCGAACATCGACTGCGTGATCGACTGCATTGACGCCGTCAACGCAAAAGCCGCGCTGATCGCCTGGTGCAAGCGCCGCAAGATCCAGATCATCACCACCGGCGGCGCCGGCGGGCAGATCGATCCGACGCTGATTCAGGTCTGCGACCTCAACCGTACTTTCAATGATCCTCTGGCCTCGAAAGTGCGCTCCACTCTGCGTCGCGATTACGGCTTCTCGCGCACTGTGACCCGTCACTACAGCGTGCCGTGCGTGTTCTCCACCGAACAATTGCGTTACCCGAAACCGGACGGCAGCATCTGCCTGCAGAAGAGTTTTGTCGGCGATGGCGTGAAGCTGGACTGCGCCGGCGGGTTTGGCGCGGTGATGATGGTGACGGCGACATTCGGCATGGTCGCGGCGACCAAGGCCGTGGACAAGATTGTGGCGGGTGTTCGGCGCCCGGCGGATCGGGTCAAGTCTTAGGCGTGAAGCCCAGGGCTGCGCAGCAGCCCTTTTACTGCGCCAGCTCGTTCATCCGCTGCAGCACGGCATTCAAGCCGTTGCTGCGCGACGGCGACAACTGCCGCGACAGCCCCAGTTGATTGAACCAGTCCGGCAGATCGATTTGCTGCAACTCAGCGGCAGACAAGCCGTTGACCCGCAACAGCAGCAACGCCACCAATCCGCGAATCATCCGCGCATCGCTGCTCGCCGCGAACTGCCAGTGACCGTCGCGCAATTCGCCAACCAGCCACACCTGACTTTCACAGCCGTGCACACGGTTGGCCTCGCATTTGTCCGCATCGCTCAACGGCGGCAGGCGATCACCCAACTGCATCAACAGCCGCGCCCGCTGTTCCCAGCCCGCGGCGTTCTGAAACGTTTGCAGCGCTTCGGCGGCCTCGACCGGCAGGCTCATCGCAATAGCTCCAGCGCCTGATCCAGCGCTTCAAAGAAACGCTCCAGATCTTCGGAATCGTTGTACAGCGCCAGCGACACGCGAATCGCCCCGGCCAGTTCGAATCGCTTGAGCAGCGGCATCGCGCAGTGGTGCCCGGCACGTACAGCGATGCCCTGTTCGGTCAGCAAGTGCGCGAGATCGGCGTTGTGTACGCCTTCGACGACAAAACTGGCCAGCGCCAGTTGCGGTTTGCCCAACAGACGAATGCCGTTGCGGGCGGCGAGACCACGCAACAGGTAATCGTGCAGCGCCGCTTCGTGGGCGGCCACCGCGTCCTGATCCAGACCGGCCAGATAGTCGAGGGTCGCACCGAGGCCGATCACGCTGGCAATCGGCGGCGTGCCCGCTTCGAAACCCAGTGGAGCAGGGCGGAAACGGGATTCGTGATAATTGGCTTCCAGTACCATTTCGCCGCCGAACTGCCACGGCCGCAGTTGCTCAAGTGCGCTGTTGCGCCCGAACAGCACGCCGAGGCCATCGGGGCCGTACAGTTTGTGGCTGGAAAACACGTAAAAGTCGCAACCCAGTGCCTGCACGTCATGCCGGCCGTGGACCACGCCTTGAGCGCCATCGACGACGGTCAACGCATTTTGTGCCTTGGCCATCGCCAGCAGGGCCGGCAACGGTTGCCACGCGCCAAGCACGTTGGACAACTGGCTGACCGCCAGCAAGCGGGTGCGCGGGCCGATCAGGTGAACGGCAGCAGCGAGGTCGATCACGCCGTCATCGTACAGCGGCAGTATCACCAGTTTCAGGTCGCGACGTTGTGCCAGTTGCTGCCACGGCAGCAGATTGGCGTGATGCTCCAGGGCGCTGATGACAATTTCATCGCCCGGATGGAAAAGAGGTTCCAGGCCATAGGCCAGCAGATTCAGCGCACTGGTGGCGCCGTGGGTGAAGATGATCTGCCCGCTGTCACCGGCATTCAGCCACTGGGCAACCTTCAGGCGACTGTCCTCGAACGCCTGCGTGGCGTGGGCGCCGGGCAGGTGCTGGGCACGGTGCACGTTGGCCGCGCCATTGGCGTAGTAATGCGCCAGCGCGTCGAGCAGAGCCTGGGGTTTTTGCGTGGTGGCGGCGTTGTCCAGATAGGTCTGGTCTTGCCGTTGCAGGGCGGCGATGGCCGGGAAGTCGGCGCGCCAGGGGGAGGGAATCATCATCTGTTCAGCCCTGTGAACTTGGGCGGATATACACCGAACCTTGTGGGAGCGGGCTTGCTCGCGAATGCGTCGTGTCAGTCGAAATCAAGGGTGACTGACACACCGTCTTCGCGAGCAAGCCCGCTCCCACTGGAGGTCACAGCGGCGCTTAGTTGTGAGCGTGCAGCGCTTCGTTCAGTTCGATCGCCGATTTGTGGGTCTTGCATTCCACGGCACCGGTTTCCGAATTGCGACGGAACAGCAGGTCAGTCTGGCCGGCCAGTTCACGGGCCTTGACCACTTTGACCAGGTTGTTGTGCTCGTCCAGCAGAGCCACCTTGGTGCCGGCCGTCACGTACAGGCCCGACTCGACGGTGTTGCGGTCGCCCAACGGGATACCGATACCGGCGTTGGCGCCGATCAGGCAGCCTTCGCCAACCTTGATCACGATGTTGCCGCCACCCGACAGGGTGCCCATGGTCGAGCAACCGCCGCCCAGGTCCGAACCCTTGCCGACAAACACGCCAGCGGAGACGCGGCCTTCGATCATGCCCGGACCTTCGGTGCCGGCGTTGAAGTTGACGAAACCTTCGTGCATCACGGTGGTGCCTTCGCCCACATAGGCGCCCAGACGCAGACGTGCGGCGTCAGCGATACGCACGCCGGCCGGTACCACGTAGTCGGTCATTTTCGGGAACTTGTCCACCGAGAACACTTCCAGCAGCTCGCCGCGCAGACGGGCTTCGAGTTGCAGCTCGGCCAGTTCGCTCAGGTCGATGGCGCCCTGGCTGGTCCAGGCCACGTTCGGCAGCAGCGGGAAGATCCCGGCCAGGCTTACGCCGTGAGGCTTGACCAGACGATGGGACAGCAGGTGCAGTTTGAGGTACGCCTCAGGGGTCGAAGTCAGTTGCGCGTCTTCGGCCAGCAGGGTGGCGACCAGCGGCTTGTGGCTTTCGGCCAGACGGGTCAGCAACTTGCCCTGTACCGCATCGATGCCTTTCACGGCTTCAGCCAGTTGGGCGGCTTGTGCGGTGGTGAAGGTGATGGCCTGGTTGCCTTCGGTGTAGCCGAGGATCGGTGCAACAGCGGCGACGAGTTCGGCCGAAGGATTCAACAGCGGCTGGGCGTAGAACACTTCAAGCCACGCCCCTTGACGGTTCTGGGTGCCGACGCCGAAGGCGATACTGAACAGAGAGTTGGACATGTGAATACCTCTACAAAAAGTGACGGGCTGCTTACTTGAGGGCGGCCGCGTAGATATCTGGCTTGAAGCCAATCAGGGTTCGGTCACCGAGATCGAGCACCGGGCGCTTGATCATCGAGGGTTGAGCGAGCATCAGTTCGATGGCTTTCGACTGGTCGAGATCGGCTTTGCGTTCGTCGTCGAGTTTGCGAAAGGTCGTGCCCGCACGGTTCAACACCGTTTGCCAGCCATGCTCGTCGCACCATTGGGTCAGGTGCTCGCGATCAATGCCGGCAGTCTTGTAATCGTGGAAGTCGTAGCTGACAGCGTGTTCATCGAGCCAGGTGCGCGCCTTCTTCATGGTGTCGCAGGCTTTGATGCCGAAAAGGTGCAACGTTTTGCTTGAAACGGTCAAGGAATCGCCCCCTTTACAGGTGCTGAAAAAAAATGGTGTCGGATTATGCCATGACCAAACCGTTTCGCGGCGGCCGAGGTTGATTTCCCGGACGGGGGCTGCGACATAGGTGCAACGGTCACGCAGAGCCTAAGCGGCTAATATGGCAGTTCAACGCTGTCGATTGTCCGGGATTTCCGCTTTATGCAAACCGCTTATACCGTCCTGATCCTGCTGATGCTGGTCAGCGTCTCGCGTCTGGTCGGACGGGTCATCCCGTTGCCGCTGCCATTGGTGCAGATCGCCGCCGGAGCCTTGCTGGCCTGGCCGACTCTTGGCCTGCATGTGGCTCTGGATCCCGAACTGTTCCTGTTTCTGTTCCTGCCGCCGCTGTTGTTCTCTGATGGCTGGCGCATGCCCAAACGCGAATTGTGGCGTCTGCGCGGGCCGGTGCTGACGCTGGCGGTCGGGCTGGTGCTGTTCACCGTGGTCGGTGCCGGCTATTTCATTCACTGGCTGCTGCCGACGATTCCATTGCCGGTGGCGTTCGCGCTGGCGGCGGTACTGTCGCCGACCGACGCCGTGGCTGTGTCGGCGATTTCGCAGAACCGCTTGCCGACACCGTTGATGCACATGCTGCAAGGCGAAGCGTTGATGAATGATGCATCGGGTCTGGTGACCTTCAAGTTCGCGCTGGCGGCGGCGGTCACCGGTGCATTCTCGCTGGCCAATGCGAGCCTGACGTTTGTGCTGGTGGCGGTTGGCGGGCTGGCGGTCGGTGTTGCACTGAGCTGGCTGGTGGGCCGCTTGCGCGCCTGGATGATCGCCCGGGGCTGGGACGATCCCGCCACTCATGTGGTGTTCATGTTGCTGCTGCCGTTTGCCGCTTACGTATTGGCCGAGCGACTCGGCGCCTCGGGCATTCTCTCGGCGGTGGCAGCGGGGATGATGCAGAGCTGGCTTGATCTGCTGCCGCGCCAGACCAGCACCCGCCTGCTCAATCGCAGCGTGTGGTCGCTGCTGGAGTTTGCCTTCAACGGATTGATCTTCCTGCTGCTCGGCCTGCAATTGCCGGACATCATCAAAGCGGTGGTCAGCCACGAAACGTCGTTGTGGCCGACGCTGCTTTACCGCTGCCTCGACGTGATGGCTATTTTCCTGGCGCTGGTGCTGCTTCGCTTCATCTGGGTCCAAAGCATCTGGCGTCTGTCGGTGCTGTTGCGACGGTTACGCGGCAAGGGCGAGCTGACGCAGGTGCCGACCGCTCGTTCCTGCTGGCTGCTGACCGTCGGCGGGGTGCGCGGTGCAGTCACCCTGGCGGGCGTGATGTCGGTGCCGATGCTGATGGGCAGCGAGGCCTTTCCGGAACGTGATCTGCTGATCTTCATCGCCGCCGGGGTGATCCTGATGTCGCTGGTGGCAGCCTGCATCGCCTTGCCGTTGCTGCTGCGCGGAATCCAGAAAAGCCCCGACGACAAGCGCCGCCAGGAAGTCCACGACGCCTGGCGCAAGACCGCCGAAGCGGCGATTCATGCGCTGGAGATCGAAGAGGTCACCCCGCAGGACGCTGCGCAAGCGGCGTTGTCGGCGGAGCTCAAGGCGCGGATCATGTCCGAGTATCGCCATCAACTGGAGGTGTTCAACGATTCGGCCGAAGCTCAGGCGCTGGCATTCCAGATGGATCTGCTCGAACGCCGTTTGCGCCTCAAAGCGCTGCGCGCGCAACGCCTTGAGTTGTACAGCCTGAGTCGTCAGCACCAGATTGGCGATGACGTGTTGCGTGAAGTGTTGGGGGAGCTGGATTTGAGTGAGGCGAATCTGGGGCAGGTCAAATAATCGCGTCGACCTGTCCCATGCGGTTACGCCGTTTGTGCCGCAGGGAACGGATAGGCCTTCGCCATGAACGCCTTGTCCTTGTCGCTGAGCACCAGATTCAGATCAATCTTGAAGTCGCCAAGGGTCCAGTTCTGGCGCACGGCGTAATGCATGATCGACTTCGGATCGTAAGGCGTGTAGTCGAAATCGCTGGCGTCGAGCAGGTTGAAGTAGCGTTCATCGACAGATCGACGTGCGTAATCGCCCTCATCGGCGTCTTCGGCCACCCCGTGCGCGGCGTAAACCGCAGGCTTGTTCCACGGAATGTTTGACGCCGGATGAAGGTGCTCATGTTCGGCCCCCAGCGCATGTCCGAACTCGTGCATGACATTGGCGGCGAAAAATGCCGGGGTGCGCAAGTCAGGCGACAGCCGCATGGTCGGGCCTTCGTCGATCAGCAGCGCGTTGGTTCCGATCATCGACCAGTAAATGCCGGGTTCGCTGCTGATACGGATATCCCCTGACTCACCCTCTACAAAATTGAACGTCAGGTTGATATGGGGCAGCCAGTTGTTGGCCGCGGCTTTGACGGCGTCCTTGAATGCTTGATCCCCACTCAGGAAGGCGATACGCAAGCTCCGGCCTGGCGCCCAGAAGTAAGTGTGTTTCCCGACGGCTCGTTTTTTACGAGCGGATACCGAGTTTCCTGCATTGGCAGGATTTTCGGCGATGGCAACTTCATGGGCGCGGTGGAAAGACACCGGTTTTTCTGTCAGGCAAAGTGTTGTGGCGTTCATGTTATCTATCCGTACTTATATTGATTCAGTGGGCTGCTGTTTATTCCGGGCAGGTTGAGCCGGAAGGCAGGGGCGGCCATAAGTTAATGTAGAGTGCGGAATGAATGAAGTTGAAGGGTATTTCGTGATGTTGAAAGTTCGCGAGGTGTTGCACCTCGCGAACGATGTACTACAGGTGTTTTTATTGTTTCGGGTAAAGCAGTCGCATGAGCCGTTTGTCTTTTTTACTGATTCGTCGATTGATCGGTATTTCCCAGTTGCCCACAGTCAATGTATTTGCCACAGGATGATGCATGATCGATTTTCGATCGTAGGAAGTGTAGATCGCGTCCAGTGTGTCGAAAGATGCGAACAGATTCCTGTCCACCTGTTCTTCGGTCAGGGGATTCATTTCACGGGTTTTATAGAACTCGTATACTTTTGGCTTATCCCACGGAATATTGGCCCTGGGGTGCTGGTGCTCATGCATCGCGCCCAGTGCGTGGCCGAATTCGTGGATCACGATGACCTCGAAGTCTTCGTGCTGCGGCTTCACTCCAAGATTCATGGTGGGGTGGTCGGGGTGGATCAACAAGGCGTCAGTGCCCAGCATCGAGCTGTTGTTATTGTTTTTTGTTGCGATCCGGATGTCGCCTTTCAAATCATCGACAAATTCAAATTTAAGGTTGATGTACGGTAACCATTGGCTGGCAGCCGCGATAATCTTTTGTTTGTGGTCGGCATCCGGTGAATCCATGAAAGCCACTTTCAGGGTTCGCCCGTTGGCCCAGAGTTTTGAATAGTGAACGATGGAGCGTTTACGTCGAGTACCGGAACTTGTACCGGCATTGGCGGGGTTTTCATTGATGGCTGCGGTGTAGGCGGCTTGATCATCGGGCCACTGAACGAGCTGGCAATCCAATAGAGTGTCCATGTCGACTTCTTCCTTGAAGTTTAAAGTTTTGAATGCAGTTGAGCGCGCGATTGTGCGCGGTTCAAGACTAACGTCTGGCCGACAGGGAAGTGGAGTAAATAGTTGGAGGATCTGTAACCTGATGTATGAAGTGCCCGTGCCGGATTGCCCGGCACGGACGTTCAGCCATTACTTGTGACGCAGGACGAAATCGCGGATGCGTTCGGCCGCTTCCACACACTCCGCCAGCGGCGCGACCAGCGCCATGCGCACGCGGCCTGCACCGGGGTTGACCCCGTCGACATCCCGGGACAGGTACGAACCCGGCACCACAGTTACATGTTCCTCGGCAAACAGATCACGGCAGAATGCTGCGTCATCACCTTGCACGTTTGGCCACAGGTAGAAGCTGCCATCCGGACGCTGTACATCCATCACGGGGCTGAGGATCGCCAGCACGGCATCGAACTTCTCCCGATACAGCGCACGGTTGGCACGTACATGCACTTCGTCGTTCCATGCGGCAACACTGGCCAGTTGCGTCTGAACCGGCATCGCGCAGCCGTGGTAGGTGCGATACAGCAGGAAGCCCTTGAGGATGTCGGCATCGCCGGCAACAAAACCGGAGCGCAGGCCCGGCAGGTTCGAACGCTTGGACAGGCTGTGGAACACCACGCAGCGCTTGAAGTCCTTGCGACCCAGTTCGGCGCAAGCGCTGAGCAGGCCCGGCGGCGGGGTCTGCTCGTCGAAGTACAGCTCGCTGTAGCACTCGTCGGCGGCGATCACAAAGTCGTATTCGTCGGCCAGGGCGATCAGTTTTTTCAGCACGTCGACCGGAATCAGCGCGCCGGTCGGGTTGCCCGGCGAGCACAGGAACAGGATCTGGCAGCGCTTCCAGATGTCCGGCGAAACCGCGTCGAAGTCCGGGTTGAAGCCGTTCTCGTCCAGGCATGGCAAGTAGTGCGGTTTGGCACCGGCGAGGAACGCTGCGCCTTCGTAGATCTGATAGAACGGGTTCGGGCTGACCACCAATGCATCGTCGCCGCGGTTGACCACGGTCTGGGTGAAAGCGAACAGCGCTTCACGGGTGCCGTTGACCGGCAGCACGTTGCGCGCCGGGTCGATCCAGCCGCTCGGCACGTTGAAGCGACGTTCGCACCAGGCGGCAATGGCTTCGCGCAGGGCCGGAATGCCAAGGGTGGTCGGGTACACCGCCATCTGATCCAGATTGTTCGCCAGCGCCTCGGCGACAAAGCTTGGCGAGCGGTGTTTCGGCTCGCCGATGGACAGCGCGATCGGGCGCTTGTCCGGGTTCGGCGTGACGCTGCCGAGCAGGGCGCGGAGCTTTTCGAACGGGTAGGGCTGCAACTGGGTCAGAGCGTTGTTCATCGGTGCGGGATCTCGTGCAAAGCGGTTGAATCCGGGCGCTCAGTCAAATGCTGATGCGCGACAGGTTGATATCGGGTTCCTGATTGACGCTGAGCTGCTCGACGATGGCATCCTGCAAACGGCTGCACAGCAGCGGGTCGGACAGCGGCTGATTGTGGGCGTCGGTGATGAAGAACACGTCTTCCACCCGCTCGCCCAGCGTGGCGATCTTGGCGTTCTGCAGCGACAGGTCGAACTCCAGGAAAATCCCGCCGATCCGTGCCAGCAGGCCCGGACGATCGGGGGCGGTGAGTTCGAGCACCGTCACCGGACGCTGGGCGTCGTTGTGGATCGTCACCTGCGGCGCAAAGGCAAAGTGCTTGAGCTGGCGCGGCACCCGGCGCTGGATGATCGTCGGGTAGTCGTCAGGGTTGCGCAGAGCTTCGGTCAGACCGTCGCGGATCTGCTTGATCCGCAGTGGATTGTCGCCGATCGAATCGCCATCGGTGTCGAGCACGATATAGGTGTCGAGGGTGAACTGGCTGCTGGAGGTGATGACCCGGGCGTCGTGAATGTTCAGGTTGAGCTGGTCCATCGCGGCCACGGTCACGGCAAAGAAATCGTGCTGGTCCGGGGCATAGATGAAGATCTGCGTACCGCCCTCGAATTCGCGCTGGGTGGTTTCCTTGATCAGCACCAGCGGCCCGCCGTCGGCCGGCTGCTGGAGAATCGCATCGCTGTGCCAGGCCACATCGCCGGCGGTATGGCGCAGGAAATAGTCATCGCCCAGTTGCGCCCACAATTGCTCGACGTCGTCCGGATCGGTGCCGCCGCGCACCAGAATATCCAGCGCTGCGCTCTGGGTCTGGCGGATCTGCTCTTCGCGATCCACCGGGTTTTCCAGGCCGCGGCGCAGGGCGCGCTTGGTCTCGGTGTAGAGCTGGCGCAGCAGGCTGGCGCGCCAGGAGTTCCACAGGGTCGGGTTGGTCGCGTTGATGTCGGCCACGGTCAGCACGTACAGGTAATCCAGACGAGTCTCATCACCGACCGCCAGGGCGAAGTCATGGATCACCTGCGGGTCCGACAAGTCCTTGCGCTGGGCGGTGGTCGACATCACCAGGTGGTTCTGCACCAGCCAGACAATCAGGCGGCTGTCCCACACCGGCAGTTGGTGGCGCTGGCAGAACGCCTCGGCATCGACCGCGCCGATCTCCGAGTGATCGCCATGCCGGCCCTTGCCGATGTCGTGATACAGGCCCGCCATGTAGATGAGCTCGGGTTTCGGCAGTTTGGCCATGAGCTTGGCGGCCAGCGGGAATTTCTCCGACACCTGGGTGTACTGCAACTTGCGCAGGTGCTTGATCAGATTCAGCGTATGCGCATCGACCGTATAGATGTGGAACAGGTCGTGCTGCATCTGCCCGACGATGAAACCGAATTCCGGCAGGTAGCGCCCGAGAATGCCGTAGCGGTTCATCCGCCGCAGGTTGCGGTGGATGCCGATCTTGCACTTGAACAGCTCGATGAACAGGCTGGTGTTGCGGATGTCGTTGCGGAAGTTGTCGTCGATCAGGTGACGGTTTTCCCGCAACAGACGAATGGTGTCGGCGCGCACACCTTTGATCTCCGGCTGCTGGGCCATCAGCACGAAGATCTCGAGCATGGCGAACGGCGTGCGGCGGAACACATTGTCGTTGCGTGCCTCGATGTAGCCGTCGTGCAGCTGGAAACGTGAGTTGATCGGCTGCGGCGGCGCTTCGTCTTCCGGGGCGAGGATGACTTCCTCGAAGTGCTGGATGATCAGGTCGCTGAGCTGGGCAATGCTCATCACGACGCGGAAATACTGTTGCATGAAGTTTTCGACGGCCTGTTTGGCGTCGTCGCCTTCAAACCCCAGCAGCCCGGCGATGGTGCGCTGATGATCGAACAGCAGGCGATCTTCTGAGCGGCCGGCCAGCATGTGCAGGGCGTAGCGCACTTTCCACAGGAATTCCTGGGACGACGCCAGCAGGGCGTTTTCACTCTCGACCAGGAAGCCTTCGCCGGCCAGGGCGCGCAGGTTCAGGGTGCCGTACTGGCGACGGGCGACCCAAAGGATCGTCTGGATATCCCGCAAACCACCGGGCGAGCCTTTGACGTTGGGTTCCAGGTTGTATTCGGTATCGTTGTACTTGTGGTGACGGGCCTTCTGTTCGGCACGCTTGGCCAGGAAGAATTCCTTGCTCGGCCACATGTGGGCGGTGCTGGTGACGTCGAGCATGCGCTGACGCAAACGCTCGGGGCCGCAGATGGTGCGGCTTTCCATCAGGTTGGTGACGACCGTCAGGTCGGCACGCGCCTCTTCGGCGCATTCGTCGACCGACCGAACGCTCTGACCGACTTCCAGGCCGATGTCCCACAGCAGTGTCAGAAAACGTTCGATGGAATCGCGGAAGATTTCGTGATCGGCGCTGTCCAGCAGGATCAGCAGGTCGATGTCGGAATAGGGGTGCAGTTCGCCGCGACCGTAGCCGCCGACCGCGACCAGCGCGATGTCGGCGTCTTCGCTCCAGTCGAACTGGTCCCAGGCCTTTTGCAGGATGTTGTCGACGAACCATGCCCGGTCTTCGATCAGTCGCCGGATATCGCGGCCGGCACGAAAACGTGCGTCGAGCACTTCACGGGCCTGGCGGATCGCCTTCTTGAACGCGGCGATAGGGCTCGCTTTCAGGGCCAGTTCAGCCTGGAACTGGCCGCGGTCGAAGAGTTCGGGATCCACCTGCGGCATTGATTGGCTTTCCTTCTATAGGCTGGGAGCAGTGTCGGGATCAGGCCGATACGCGCGGGATCGTGTCGTCGCTGCGCAGGGTGAAGATCTCGTAGCCGGTGTCAGTGACAAGCAAAGTATGCTCCCACTGTGCCGACAGCTTGCGGTCCTTGGTGATCGCGGTCCAGCCGTCGCCCAGCACCTTGGTGTCGGCCTTGCCCTGGTTGATCATCGGTTCGATGGTGAAGGTCATGCCGGCCTTCAGTTCCATGCCCGTGCCCGCACGGCCGTAGTGCAGGATCTGCGGCTCTTCGTGGAACACCTTGCCGATGCCGTGACCGCAGAACTCGCGCACCACGGAGAAGCCGTTCTTTTCAGCATGCTTCTGGATGATCTCGCCGATGTCGCCGAGGCGGCAGCCGGGTTTGACGATTTCGATCGCCTTGTACATGCATTCCTGGGTGACCTGGGACAGGCGCTCGGCCCAGACCGGTACGGTGCCGACGTGGAACATGCGGCTGGTGTCGCCGTGGTAGCCATCCTTGATCACCGTGACATCGATGTTCAGGGTGTCGCCGTTTTTCAGCGGCTTGTCATTCGGGATGCCGTGGCAGACCACATGGTTGATCGACGTGCAGATCGACTTCGGATAGCCCTTGTAGTTGAGCGGGGCAGGGATGGCTTTCTGCACGTCGACGATGTAGTCGTGGCAGATCCGGTTCAGCTCATCGGTGGTCACGCCCGGCTTGACGTGTTCGGCAATCATTTCCAGCACATCGGCGGCCAGTTGGCCGGCGACACGCATGCCAGCGATGTCCTCGGGAGTTTTGAGGGTGACGGTCATACAGGCTCTCTCTGCGCTCGGCGGCGCTTGCTGATACGGACAGGGCGGCGGTTTTTGCCTGGCAGCCCTGAAAAACGCGATTCTAACAGACCAAAGGCGCAAATCCGCGCCTGCGTGCATCGCTTCTCTCTATACAATAGTGCGCGCAAGGCCGATTCCAAGGGGGCGGCATCCATGTCCCTGACGGGATTAAAGATTCCGGGTTCCGTTTGCGGCCTTGCTGTGGTATAAAATGCGCCGCTTTCCGGGGATAGCTCCGGGAGCATTAACCCACACACGTGTCGACACGATGGCCTGGGTGCCTTTGATCCTCGGATCGGGGGTTGGTCATTGGGATACGTGGAGGCCCAACCCGACTTATCAAGGAACTATCATGTCCCAAGTCAACATGCGCGATATGCTGAAGGCCGGTGTGCACTTCGGTCACCAAACCCGTTACTGGAATCCGAAAATGGGCAAGTACATTTTCGGCGCGCGTAACAAGATTCACATCATCAACCTTGAAAAAACCCTGCCAATGTTCAACGAAGCTCTGACTTTCGTAGAGCGTCTGGCCCAGGGCAAAAACAAGATTCTGTTCGTCGGCACCAAGCGTTCCGCTGGCAAGATCGTTGCTGAAGAAGCAGCACGTTGCGGTTCGCCGTACGTCGATCACCGCTGGTTGGGCGGCATGCTGACCAACTTCAAGACCATCCGTGCTTCCATCAAGCGTCTGCGTGACCTTGAAGTACAAGCCGAAGACGGTACTTTCGCCAAGCTGACCAAGAAAGAAGCGCTGATGCGCTCCCGTGATCTTGAGAAGCTGGATCGCTCCCTGGGCGGCATCAAGGACATGGGCGGTCTGCCAGACGCACTGTTCGTGATCGACGTTGACCACGAGCGCATCGCGATCACCGAAGCCAACAAGCTGGGCATCCCGGTCATCGGCGTTGTCGATACCAACAGCAGCCCGGAAGGCGTTGACTACATCATCCCAGGCAACGATGACGCAATCCGCGCTATCCAGCTGTACATGGGTTCGATGGCTGACGCAGTAATCCGTGGTCGCAACAATGTTGCTGGCGGTACTGTTGAATTCGCAGCTGAAGAAACTCAGGCTGCAGCTGAGTAATTGACGCCCTGGCGTTGACTCAGTAAGCAAAAAGGGGGCTTGGCCCCCTTTTTGCCACCTCGAAAACCATCTGTCGGCAGCGCAGCTACAGCATCTGTAACGTGCAGCGGCTACAAACAGGTTCGGGAAGAATTGAACGCCCGTTCGATCGGGTGGAATGGTTGAAAACCTATCCAAGAGGAATTTGAAAATGGCAGCAATTACTGCAGCGTTGGTCAAAGAACTGCGCGAGCGTACCGGCGAAGGCATGATGGATTGCAAGAAGGCCCTGGAAAAGGCTGGCGGCGACATCGAAAAAGCCATTGATGACATGCGTGCTTCGGGCGCGATCAAGGCTGCCAAGAAAGCCGGCAACGTTGCCGCTGAAGGCGCTATCGCCATCAAGGACGACGGCAAGGCTGCCGTTCTGATCGAAGTCAACTCGCAGACCGACTTCCTGGCTCTGCAGGACGACTTCAAAAACTTCGTTGCTGCCAGCGTTGACAAAGCATTCGCTGACAAGCTGACCGACGCAGCTCCGCTGATCGCTTCTCAAGAAGCTGCTCGCGAAGCGCTGGTTGCCAAAGTAGGCGAAAACGTAAACATCCGTCGCCTGGTGCGCGTGGAAGGTGACGTAGTCGGCACCTACCTGCACGGCAACAAGATCGGTGTTGCCGTTGTCCTGAAAGGCGGCGACGTTGAGCTGGCCAAAGACATCGCGATGCACGTTGCTGCAAGCAACCCTGAATTCCTGCTGCCTTCGCAGGTTTCGAACGAAGCGATCGAGCGTGAAAAGGCTGTGTTCCTGCAGCTGAACGAAGAAAAAATCAAAGGCAAGCCGGAAAACATTGTTGAGAACATGGTCAAAGGCCGTATCAGCAAGTTCCTGGCAGAAGCGAGCCTGGTTGAGCAGGCGTTCGTCAAGAACCCTGAAATCAAGGTTGGCGAGCTGGCCAAGAAAGGCGGCGCTGAAATCGTTTCCTTCACTTACTTCAAAGTAGGCGAAGGCATCGAGAAGCCAGTCGACAACTTCGCTGAAGAAGTTGCTGCACAGCTGGCTGCCGCCAAGCAATAAGACGGTTTTTCAACTGTCGCCCGAAAGAGGCTGCCCGCTCACGCGCGCAGCCTCTTTTCAGATAGGGTTACCAATTTTTAATTGGTTTCCCCTTGGAACTGACTTACAAAGCCATGTTCCGATGGCGCTGAAGCAGCGCCACGCTAGAGTGAACGCAGCTGCAAACAGCTCGCAAAGAATTTTTTAAATACGCCGCAGGAGAGATTCGCAATGGCTCAGCAGGGCAGTGGTTATCAGGCTCGCTATAAACGCATTCTACTCAAGCTTAGCGGCGAGGCCCTGATGGGCTCGGAAGAGTTCGGGATCGATCCGAAAGTGCTGGATCGCATGGCGCTGGAAGTCGGCCAACTGGTCGGTATCGGCGTTCAGGTCGGTCTGGTGATCGGCGGCGGCAACCTGTTCCGCGGTGAAGCTCTGAGCAAGGCCGGCATGGATCGGGTTACGGGCGACCACATGGGCATGCTGGCCACTGTGATGAACGCCCTGGCCATGCGCGATGCGCTGGAACGTGCCAATATCTCGGCCATCGTGATGTCGGCCATTTCCATGGTCGGTGTGACCGATCACTATGATCGTCGCAAGGCCATGCGTCACCTGAACTCCAAGGACGTGGTGATTTTCGCGGCCGGTACCGGCAATCCGTTCTTTACCACGGATTCGGCAGCCTGCCTGCGTGCCATCGAAATCGACGCGGATGTCGTGCTTAAAGCGACCAAGGTCGATGGTGTCTATACTGCCGACCCGTTCAAAGACCCGCATGCCGAGAAGTTCGATCATCTGACTTACGATGAAGTGCTGGATCGCAAGCTGGGCGTAATGGATCTGACGGCCATCTGCCTGTGCCGCGACCACAAGATGCCGCTGCGCGTATTTAACATGAACAAGCCCGGCGCCCTGCTGAACATCGTGCACGGCGGCGCTGAAGGAACCCTGATCGAGGAAGTTCAACAATGATCAACGAAATCAAGAAAGACGCTAAAGAGCGCATGCAGAAGTCTGTCGAGTCCCTGTCTCACAACTTCGGCCGCATCCGTACCGGCCAGGCGCACCCAAGCATTCTGGAAGGCGTGATGGTTCCGTACTACGGTGCCGACACCCCGATCAAGCAAGTGGCCAACATCACCGTCAAGGACGCTCGTACCCTGCAGGTCGTGGCGTTCGAGCGCAACATGCTGGGCGCGGTCGACAAGGCGATCGGCAGTGCGGGTCTGAACCTGAACCCGACCAACCTTGGCGAGCTGCTGCTGATCAGCATGCCGGCCCTGACCGAAGAAACCCGTCGCGGCTTCACCAAGCAGGCGCGTGACGTGGCTGAAGATGCCCGTGTTGCCGTGCGCAACATCCGTCGCGATGCCAACAGCTCGCTGAAGGATCTGGTCAAGGAAAAGGAAATCAGCGAAGACGAAGAGCGTCGCGCAACTGGCGAGATCGATGATCTGACCAAGAAGTTCGTGGCCGAAATCGACGCTAAGCTTGCCGAGAAAGAAAAAGACCTGATGGCCGTATAAGGGTCGAGCTTTAAATGGAAAAGACCAAGCAGACTGCGCCGTCCGCGGTGCCGCGCCATGTCGCGATCATCATGGATGGCAACAATCGCTGGGCGAAAAAACGCTTTATGCCGGGTGTTGCCGGGCATAAAGCGGGTGTGGATGCTGTGCGGGCGGTGATCGAGGTGTGTGCCGAGGCCGGGGTCGAGGTGCTGACGCTGTTCGCCTTTTCCAGTGAGAACTGGCAGCGCCCGGCCGATGAGGTCAGTGCCTTGATGGATCTGTTCTTCAAGGCATTGCGTCGCGAGGCCAAGCGGCTCAACGACAACAACATCAGCCTGCGCATCATTGGCGACCGTTCGCGTTTCCATCCCGAGCTGCAGGCTGCCATGCGCGAAGCGGAAGCCATGACCGCGGGAAGCAATCGCTTCATTCTGCAGATCGCCGCCAACTACGGCGGTCAGTGGGATATCGCGCAGGCTGCGCAGCGTCTTGCTCGCGAGGTTCAGGCCGGACATCTGCGTCCTGAAGACATCACGCCTGATCTGCTGCAAACCTGTCTGGCGACCGGTGATCTGCCGTTGCCGGACCTGTGTATCCGCACGGGCGGCGAGCACCGCATCAGCAACTTCCTGCTGTGGCAACTGGCCTATGCCGAGTTGTACTTCTCCGACCTGTTCTGGCCGGACTTCAAACACGATGCCATGCGTAATGCGCTGGCCGATTTCGCTTCGCGTCAGCGTCGTTTCGGTAAAACGAGCGAGCAGATCGAAGCTGGAGCCCGGGTTTAATGCTTAAACAACGAATCATCACTGCGCTGATCCTGCTGCCGATCGCACTGGGCGGTTTTTTCCTGCTCGAGGGATCCGGCTTTGCGCTGTTCATCGGCCTGGTTGTCAGTCTGGGTGCCTGGGAATGGGCGCGCCTGGCCGGTTTCGCTGCGCAATCGTTTCGCGTTGGTTATGCGGCAATCGTCGCGCTGATGCTGTTCGTCATGTACATCCTGCCGGGGCTGGCGCCCTGGGTGCTCGGTGCCTCGGTAATCTGGTGGGCGGTGGCGACCTGGCTGGTGCTGACCTATCCGCGCTCCAGCGAGCGCTGGGCCAGTGCTGCCAGCAAGTTGGTGATCGGCCTGCTGATTCTCCTGCCGGCCTGGCAAGGGCTGATCTACATCAAGCAGAACCAGCTGGGTAACCTTCAGATCCTGGCCGTGATGGTGCTGGTCTGGGGCGCTGATATCGGTGCCTATTTCTCTGGTCGTGCTTTCGGCAAGCGCAAGCTGGCCCCGCAAGTCAGTCCGGGCAAAAGCTGGGAAGGCGTGTACGGCGGTCTGGCGCTGAGCCTGGTGATTACCACGCTGGTTGCGCTGTTTCGTGACTGGACGGTCGCGCAATTGTTCAAGGGCTTGATCGGTGCAGCGCTGATCGTGTTCATCTCCGTGGTGGGCGATCTGACGGAAAGCATGTTCAAGCGTCAGTCCGGCATCAAGGACAGCAGCAATCTGCTGCCGGGTCATGGCGGTGTACTGGACCGGATTGACAGCCTGACAGCGGCGATCCCGGTATTCGCGGTATTGCTGTGGATGGCGGCACCGTGAGTCGCCCACAGCAGATTACCGTTCTGGGGGCGACCGGTTCGATCGGTTTGAGCACTCTGGATGTCATTGCTCGTCATCCTGAGCGTTATCAGGTTTTTGCCCTGAGTGGTTTCACGCGCCTGAGCGAGCTGTTTGCCCTGTGCGTGCGCCATGTGCCGCAATTCGCGGTGGTGCCGGAAGTCGCAGCGGCGCGTGGCTTGCAGGACGATCTGCGTGCTGCCGGTCTGTCGACTCGCGTGCTGGTGGGCGAGGAGGGGCTGTGTCAGGTGGCGGCTGCTCCCGAGGTGGACGCGGTGATGGCGGCCATCGTCGGTGCTGCCGGTCTGCGCCCGACCCTCGCCGCGGTCGAGGCGGGCAAGAAAATTCTTTTGGCGAACAAGGAAGCGCTGGTGATGTCCGGCGCCTTGTTCATGGAAGCCGTGCGCAAGAGCGGTTCGGTCCTGCTGCCAATCGACAGTGAGCACAATGCGATTTTTCAGTGCATGCCGCAGGATTTTTCCCGTGGTTTGAGCAATGTCGGTGTGCGTCGGATTTTACTGACAGCCTCTGGCGGTCCCTTCCGGCAGACGCCGATGGCCGAACTGGCGCATGTTTCACCCGATCAGGCCTGTGCTCATCCGAACTGGTCCATGGGGCGCAAGATCTCGGTGGATTCAGCCAGCATGATGAACAAGGGGCTTGAGCTGATCGAGGCCTGCTGGCTGTTCGATGCCCGACCGTCGCAAGTCGAGGTGGTGATCCATCCGCAAAGCGTGATTCACTCCCTGGTCGACTATGTGGATGGCTCGGTGCTGGCGCAGTTGGGCAATCCCGACATGCGTACCCCCATCGCCAATGCGTTGGCCTGGCCGGAGCGTATTGATTCGGGTGTGGCTCCACTGGATCTGTTTGCCATCGCGCGACTGGATTTCGAGGCACCCGATGAGAAGCGCTTTCCGTGCCTGCGACTGGCACGTCAGGCAGCCGAGGCGGGCAACAGTGCGCCTGCCATGCTCAATGCCGCGAATGAAGTGGCGGTAGCAGCGTTTCTCGACGGGCGGGTTCGCTACCTCGAAATCGCGAGTATCATCGAGGAAGTGTTGAATCTCGAGCCGGTGGTTGCGCTGAATGATCTTGATGCGGTGTTTACCGCGGACGCGGCGGCACGCACGCTGGCCGGTCAATGGCTGACTCGCCACGGTCGATAGACCTGAAGAAAGCACACGGCTTCAGGCGGAACGGAACAGGATTGCGGAGAAAGTAGATGAGCGCGCTCTATATGATTGCCGGCACCCTGATCGCCTTGGGTGTGCTGGTCACCTTTCACGAATTCGGCCACTTCTGGGTCGCGCGTCGCTGTGGCGTCAAGGTTCTGCGCTTTTCCGTGGGCTTCGGCATGCCGTTGCTGCGCTGGCACGACAAGCAGGGAACCGAGTTCGTCGTCGCGGCCATTCCGCTGGGCGGCTACGTCAAGATGCTGGATGAGCGTGAAGGTGAAGTGCCGGCCGATCAGCTCCATCAGTCTTTCAATCGCAAGTCCGTTCGTCAGCGCATTGCCATCGTCGCCGCCGGTCCCGTTGCCAACTTTCTGCTGGCCATGGTGTTCTTCTGGGTGCTGGCCATGCTGGGCAGCGAACAGGTGCGTCCGGTCATCGGTGCAGTCGAGTCCGGCAGTATCGCGGCGAAGGCCGGCCTGAGTGCGGGCCAGGAAATCGTGGCCATCGACGGCGAGCCGACGTCCGGCTGGGCTGCGGTCAATCTGCAATTGGTACGTCGCCTGGGGGAAAGTGGTTCGCTGCAGGTGCTGGTGCGCGAGCAGGGCTCTACTGCTGATTCGCCACGGGAGCTTGCGCTGGATCATTGGCTCAAAGGGGCTGACGAGCCGGATCCGATTCGCTCCCTGGGTATTCGCCCATGGCGCCCTGCGCTGCCGCCAGTGCTCGCTGAGCTCGATCCGAAAGGCCCGGCACAGGCTGCCGGGCTGAAAACCGGTGATCGCCTTCTGGCCCTTGATGGCAAGGCGCTGGATGACTGGCAGCAGGTCGTCGATACGGTACGTACGCGTCCTGATACCAAAATCATGCTGCGCGTCGAGCGCGACGGTGCTCAAATCGACGTCCCGGTGACACTGGCGGCGCGCGGCGAGAGCAAGTCGCCAAGCGGTTATCTGGGGGCGGGGGTGAAGGCCGTCGACTGGCCACCGGAGATGATTCGCGAGGTCAGCTACGGCCCTTTGGCCGCGATTGGCGAGGGTGCCCGTCGTACCTGGACCATGAGTGTCCTGACGCTGGATTCACTGAAGAAAATGCTGTTCGGCGAGCTCTCGGTAAAAAACTTGAGTGGACCGATAACCATTGCTAAAGTGGCGGGCGCTTCTGCCCAGTCGGGCGTTGCTGATTTCCTGAATTTCCTTGCTTATCTGAGTATTAGCCTGGGGGTTCTGAATTTGCTGCCCATTCCTGTACTGGATGGGGGGCATTTGTTGTTTTATCTGATCGAGTGGGCGCGTGGTCGTCCCTTGTCGGATCGGGTGCAAGGTTGGGGGATACAGATCGGTATCAGTTTGGTGGTCGGGGTGATGTTGCTTGCTCTGGTCAACGACCTGGGTCGTCTGTAACGCTTCGCTGAATTGCGAATCTGCCGCATTTTGCGGCAGTTTGTTTATTGCCAGTTGGAATAAGAAAGGACTTCATGAAACGTCTGCTGCTAACTGCGGTTCTCACCGTATTGATGATCGCCGAAGTTCACGCCGAGTCCTTCACTATCTCTGATATTCGCGTCAACGGCCTCCAGCGGGTCTCCGCGGGTAGCGTCTTTGGTGCCTTGCCGTTGAACGTCGGCGAGCAGGCGGATGATCGTCGCCTGGTGGAATCCACTCGTGCGTTGTTCAAAACCGGTTTCTTTCAAGATATCCAGCTGGGCCGCGAAGGCAACGTTCTGGTGATCACCGTCGTCGAACGTCCATCGGTCGCAAGCATCGAGATCGAAGGCAACAAGGCGATCTCCACCGAAGACCTGATGAAGGGCCTCAAGCAATCCGGTCTGGCCGAAGGCGAGATCTTCCAGCGCGCGACCCTCGAAGGCGTGCGTAACGAGCTGCAACGTCAGTACGTTGCGCAAGGTCGTTACTCGGCTACCGTCGATACCGAAGTGGTATCGCAGCCGCGTAACCGTGTCGGCCTGAAAGTGAAGATCAACGAAGGCACCGTTGCTGCCATTCAGCATATCAACGTGGTGGGCAACACGGTTTTCCCCGAGGAAGACCTGGTCGACCTGTTCGAGCTGAAAACCACCAACTGGCTGTCGTTCTTCAAGAACGACGACAAATACGCCCGTGAAAAGCTTTCCGGTGACCTGGAGCGTCTGCGTTCCTACTACCTGGACCGCGGCTATATCAACATGGATATCGCTTCGACCCAGGTTTCCATTACTCCGGACAAAAAGCACGTCTATATCACTGTCAACGTCAACGAAGGCGAGAAGTACACCGTTCGTGACGTCAAGCTCAGTGGTGACCTGAAAGTGCCTGAAGACCAGGTCAAGTCCCTGCTGCTGGTGCAGAAAGGTCAGGTTTTCTCGCGCAAGCTGATGACCACCACCTCGGAACTGATTACCCGTCGTCTGGGCAACGAGGGCTACACCTTCGCCAACGTCAACGGTGTTCCGCAGCCGCACGACGATGACCACACCGTGGACATCCTGTTCGCTGTAGATCCAGGCAAGCGTGCCTACGTCAACCGTATCAACTTCCGTGGCAACACCAAGTCCGAGGACGAAGTGCTGCGTCGTGAAATGCGCCAGATGGAAGGCGGCTGGGCTTCTACCTACCTGATCGACCAGTCCAAGACCCGTCTTGAACGTCTGGGCTTCTTCAAGGAAGTCAACGTCGAGACCCCGGCTGTTCCAGGTGTCGACGACCAGGTTGACGTGAACTATGCCGTTGAAGAGCAGGCTTCCGGTTCGATCACCGCCAGCGTCGGTTTTGCCCAGAGCGCCGGTCTGATCCTCGGTGGTTCTATCACCCAGAACAACTTCCTGGGTACCGGTAACCGCGTCAGCGTCGGCCTCACCCGTAGTGAATACCAGAGCCGCTACAACTTCGGCTACGTTGACCCCTACTGGACCGCCGACGGCGTGAGCCTGGGCTACAACGCGTTCTATCGCACCACCGACTACAAAGACCTCGACGTCGACGTAGCAAGCTATGCGGTAGACAGCCTGGGTGCCGGCGTGAACGTCGGTTACCCGATCAGCGAGACTTCGCGTCTGACCTTCGGCCTGTCCGCGCAACAGGACAAGATCAAGACCGGTCAGTACACCGTCGACGAGATTTTCGACTTCGTGAACCGCGAAGGCGACCAGTACCTGAACTTCAAGGCGTCGGCCGGCTGGTCTGAATCGACCCTGAACAAAGGCGTGCTGCCGACCCGTGGTCGTTCCCAGAGCCTGACCCTGGAAAGCACCATTCCGGGCAGCGACCTGTCGTTCTACAAACTCGACTACCGTGGTCAGCTGTTCCAGCCGATCACCGAGAACTACACCCTGCGTCTGCACACCGAGCTGGGCTATGGTGATGGTTACGGTTCGACCGATGGCTTGCCGTTCTATGAAAACTACTATGCTGGTGGTTTCAACTCGGTTCGCGGCTTCAAGGACAGCACCTTGGGTCCACGCAGTACGCCTAGCCGTGGTAAGGATAAGACCGGTAACGTCGGCACGATCGCAGACCCGGACCAGGATCCGCTGCCGTTCGGTGGCAACGTCCTGATCCAAGGTGGTGTGGAAGTCCTGTTCCCGATGCCGTTCGTCAAGGATCAGCGTTCGCTGCGTACTTCCGTGTTCTGGGATGTGGGTAACGTTTTCGACTCCAAGTGCCAGCAGACACTCAACACTGACGGCATCACCAAGTCCAAGACGCAGTGCAACGACATCAGCTTCAGCAACATGGCCAGTTCCGTCGGTGTCGGCGTGACCTGGGTTACCGCACTGGGTCCTTTGAGCTTCGCGCTGGCCACGCCGGTCAAGAAACCGGATAACGCTGAAACTCAAGTGTTCCAATTCTCCCTCGGCCAGACGTTCTAAGCGTCTGACCCAAGATAACGACAATGGATTTTGTAGGAGTGCATCGTGCGTAAGTTGACTCAATTGGTTCTCCTGGCCTCCGTACTGGTGGCAGGCCCGGCGTTTGCCGACATGAAAATCGCTGTTCTGAACTATCAAATGGCACTGCTGGAATCCGATGCGGCGAAGAAGTACGCCGTGGATGCCGAGAAGAAGTTCGGCCCGCAACTGACCAAGCTCAAGACGCTGGAAAGCAGCGCCAAGGGTATTCAGGATCGCCTGATGGCCGGTGGCGACAAGATGCAGCAGGGCGAGCGTGAGCGTCTGGAGCTGGAATTCAAGCAAAAGGCCCGGGACTTCCAGTTCCAGTCCAAGGAGCTGAACGAAGCCAAGGCCGTTGCTGACCGCGAAATGCTCAAGCAACTGAAGCCGAAACTGGATAGCGCAGTGGAAGAAGTCATCAAGAAAGGTGGTTTTGACCTGGTGTTCGAGCGTGGCGCAGTCATCGATGTCAAACCTCAGTACGACATCACGCGCCAGGTTATCGAGCGCATGAATCAGCTGAAGTAACCCATGACCGTGACTATCAAGCTCGGCCAGTTGGCCGAGTTCCTCGGCGCCACCCTGAGTGGCGATCCCGAGCAGCAAATTACTGGGCTAGCCACCTTGCAGGAGGCTGGCCCAGCTCAGTTGAGCTTTCTGGCAAACCCTCAATACCGCAAATACCTGGCCGGCTCCCAAGCCGCAGCGCTGTTGCTCAAGGCAGCCGACGCCGAAGGCTATGCCGGGAATGCACTGGTGGTGCCGGATCCTTACCTGGCTTATGCCCGTATTTCCCACCTGTTCGATCCGAAGCCGAAATCCACTGCCGGTATCCACCCGAGTGCGGTGATCGCGCCGGACGCCGTCGTTGATCCGACTGCCTGCATCGGTCCCTTTGTGGTGATCGAGGCGGGTGCGCGGATTGGGGCCGGTGTAACCCTCGGCGCGCATTGCGTCGTCGGTGCCCGTAGCGAAATCGGCGAGGGCGGCTGGCTGGCTCCGCGGGTGACGCTGTATCACGATGTGCGTATCGGCAAGCGAGTGGTGATTCAGTCCGGTGCCGTGCTCGGCGGTGAAGGCTTCGGCTTTGCCAACGAGAAAGGCATCTGGCAGAAAATCGCCCAGATCGGTGGCGTGACCATCGGCGACGATGTGGAGATCGGCGTTAATACCGCCATCGACCGCGGTGCGCTGGCCGACACCGTGATCGGCAACGGCGTGAAGCTCGACAACCAGATTCAGATCGCCCACAACGTACAGGTCGGTGATCACACCGCCATGGCCGCGTGCGTGGGGATTTCGGGCAGCACCAAAATCGGCAAGCACTGCATGCTCGCCGGGGGTGTCGGCCTGGTAGGGCACATCGATATTTGTGACAACGTTTTCCTGACTGGAATGACCATGGTTACCCACTCGATCACCGAGCCGGGTGCCTACTCTTCCGGTACAGCCATGCAGCCGGCTGCCGAATGGCGTAAAAGCGCGGCGCGCATTCGTCAGCTCGATGACCTCGCGCGGCGTTTGAAACAGCTTGAAAAGCGCGTAGGGGAAGTGACCCCTGGCGGCAATGCTTCATCTGAAGGCTGATACCATTTCCATATCAAGTGTGCACAGCCTCTGGACTGCCTCCTTGATTTGCTAGAGGAGTGCGCGTCAGTCGCGCTCCCAATCTTTACATAGGCTTCCCCCCGAAATGATGGACATCAACGAGATTCGCGAATACCTGCCTCACCGTTACCCGTTCCTGCTGGTGGACCGGGTAGTGGAGTTGGATACGGAAGGCAAGCGCATTCGCGCCTACAAGAATGTCAGCATCAACGAACCGTTCTTCAATGGTCACTTCCCGGCCCACCCGATCATGCCGGGCGTGCTGATTATCGAAGCGATGGCTCAGGCTGCCGGGATCCTTGGTTTCAAGATGCTCGATGTGAAACCGGCCGATGGCACCCTCTACTATTTCGTCGGTTCCGACAAACTGCGTTTCCGTCAGCCAGTGCTGCCGGGTGACCAGTTGATCCTCGAAGCCAAGTTCATCAGCTGCAAACGCCAGATCTGGAAGTTCGAATGCCAGGCTTCGGTCGATGGCAAGCCGGTCTGCTCCGCTGAAATCATCTGCGCGGAACGCAAGCTATGAGTTTGATTGACCCTCGCGCAATCATCGATCCTTCGGCCGTACTGGCCGAGGGTGTCGAGGTCGGCCCGTGGTCGATCATCGGCGCAGGTGTGGAAGTCGGCGAGGGAACAGTGATCGGGCCTCACGTGATCCTCAAAGGTCCAACCCGAATCGGCAAGCACAACCGCATCTACCAGTTTTCCTCGGTAGGCGAAGACACGCCGGATCTCAAGTACAAGGGCGAAGACACCCGTCTGGTGATCGGCGACCATAACGTGATCCGAGAAGGCGTGACGATTCACCGTGGCACGGTTCAGGATCGTTCCGAAACCACGCTGGGCGACCATAACCTGATCATGGCCTATGCCCACATCGGTCACGACAGTGTCATCGGCAACCATTGCATCCTGGTCAACAACACTGCGTTGGCCGGCCATGTGCACGTTGATGACTGGGCAATTCTGTCCGGTTTCACCCTGGTGCATCAGTATTGCCACATTGGCGCCCACAGCTTTTCCGGCATGGGCACAGCGATCGGCAAGGACGTTCCTGCGTTCGTTACCGTATTCGGCAACCCGGCCGAAGCGCGCAGCATGAACTTCGAGGGCATGCGCCGTCGCGGTTTCAGCGAAGACGCCATTCACGCCCTGCGCCGGGCGTACAAAACGGTGTATCGCCAGGGCCTGACCGTCGAACAGGCGCTGGCCGAACTGGCCGAGCCGTCTGCACAGTTCCCGGAAGTCGCGATGTTCCGTGACTCCATCCAGTCGTCGACCCGCGGCATCACCCGCTGACCATGGCCAATCTGCGTATTGCGCTGGTGGCGGGGGAGGCTTCCGGTGACATTCTGGGCGCCGGTCTCATGCGCGCCCTCAAGGCACAGCATCCTGCGGTGGAGTTCATCGGAGTCGGCGGTCCGCTGATGCAGGCCGAAGGCCTGACCTCCTATTTTCCGATGGAACGTCTGTCGGTCATGGGGCTGGTGGAAGTCCTGGGGCGGTTGCGCGAGTTGCTCAAGCGCCGCAAGGACCTGATCGCCACGCTGATCGCCGAAAAACCGGATGCCTTCATCGGCATTGATGCACCGGATTTCAACCTCAATATCGAACTCAAACTGCGTCAGGCCGGGATCAAGACCGTGCACTACGTCAGCCCTTCGGTATGGGCCTGGCGGCAGAAGCGGGTGCTGAAGATCCGCGAAGGCTGCGACCTGATGCTCACGTTGTTGCCGTTCGAAGCAAAGTTTTACGAAGAGAAGGGCGTGCCGGTGCGGTTCGTCGGTCATACGCTGGCCGATACCATTCCACTGGAGGCTGATCGTGCGTCCGCGCGTGCCGAGCTGGGGCTGTCTGACGGCCCGCTGGTGGCTTTGATGCCGGGCAGCCGCGGCGGCGAAGTCAGTCGTCTGGGTGCGCTGTTCCTCGATACCGCCGAACGCCTGCGTGCCATGCGCCCGGGGCTGCGCTTTGTCATGCCGTGCGCCAACCCCGAACGTCGGGCCCAGCTTGAAGCGTTGCTGGCCGGTCGCGACCTGCCAGTGACCCTGCTCGACGGCAAGTCCCACCTGGCGTTGGCCGCGTGCAACGCGGTCCTGATCGCGTCGGGTACGGCGACCCTTGAGGCGCTGCTGTACAAGCGCCCGATGGTCGTGGCCTACCGTCTTGCGCCGCTGACGTACTGGATTCTCAAGCGCATGGTCAAGAGCCCGTACGTCTCTCTGCCCAACCTGCTGGCCCAGCGACTGTTGGTGCCGGAATTGTTGCAGGATGATGCGACGGTCGAGGCACTGGCCCAGACCCTTTCGCCGCTGATCGACGGCGGTGAAGAACAGACTCGTGGCTTCGACGAAATCCACCGCACCCTGCGTCTGGACGCCTCCAATCAGGCGGCTGACGCCGTTCTGAACCTGATCGGGCAAAAACGATGAGCAAGACAAGCATGCAGATGGGCCTGGATTTCACCCTGGTCGCCGAAGTCGAAGAACTGGTGGCCGGCGTTGATGAAGTCGGTCGCGGCCCGTTGTGCGGTGCAGTCGTCACGGCGGCGGTCATCCTCGATCCGAACCGTCCGATTATCGGTCTCAACGACTCGAAAAAACTCACCGAAGCCAGGCGGGAAAAGCTCTACGACGAAATCTGCGAAAAGGCGCTGAGCTGGTGCATCGCCCGCGCCGAGGTCGAAGAGATCGACGAACTGAACATTCTGCACGCCACCATGCTGGCGATGCAGCGTGCGGTGGCCGGCCTGCACATCCAGCCGAAACTGGCGATGATCGACGGCAACCGTTGCCCGAAACTGCCGATGCGTTCCGAAGCGGTGGTCAAGGGCGACAGCAAGGTTCCGGCCATTGCGGCGGCGTCGATTCTGGCCAAGGTCAGCCGCGACCGTGAGATGGCGGCGTTCGAGTTGATTTATCCGGGTTATGGCATCGGTGGCCACAAAGGCTACCCGACCCCCGTTCATCTGGAAGCGCTGGTGCGCCTCGGGCCGACGCCGATTCATCGCCGTTCGTTTGCCCCGGTGCGACAGGCTTACGAGGCGCTGGAAGGTCTCACGCCGGTTTAGCGGCGAGGCTGATGTTTTATTCTGGGCCCGGTACAATCCGGGCCTTGTTGTTTCTATGTAACTGGACAGGATCACTATGCCGGCTTCATTCGTTCATCTACGCCTGCACACTGAATACTCCCTGGTCGACGGGCTGGTGCGGATCAAGCCGCTGGTCAAGGCCCTGACCGGTATGGGCATGCCGGCCGTTGCGGTTACCGACCAGAACAACATGTGTTCGCTGGTCAAGTTCTATAAAAACGCCATGGGCGCGGGAATCAAACCGATCTGCGGCGCCGACCTGTGGCTGTCGAACAAGGATCCGGACGGGCCGTTGAGCCGGATCAGTCTGCTGGTCATGAATGCCCAGGGCTATCGCAACCTCACCGAGCTGATTTCCCGTGGCTTCATCGACGGTCAGCGCAACGGCATGGTCATCATCGAGCGCGAATGGGTCGCCGAGGCCAACGAAGGCCTGATCATGCTGTCCGCCGCCAAAGAAGGCGAGATCGGCATGGCCATGATCGGCGGCAACCCCGCCGAGGCCGAGGCCCTCACCCGCGAGTGGATGTCGGTGTTCCCGGATCGTTTTTATCTGGAAATCCAGCGTACCAACCGTCCGAACGACGAAGAGCAACTGCACGGTGCCGTGGCCCTGGCCGAGAAGCTCGGTGCGCCACTGGTCGCTACCAACGATGTGCGCTTCATCAAGCAGGAAGACTTCGCCGCCCACGAAACCCGCGTCTGCATCGGTGAGGGCCGGGCCCTCGACGACCCGCGGCGTTCGAAGAACTACAGTGATCAGCAGTACCTGAAAAGCGCCGAGGAAATGGCCGAGCTGTTCAGCGACTTGCCGGATGCGGTGGAAAACACCGTCGAGATCGCCAAGCGCTGCAACATCGACGTGAAGCTGGGCAAACACTTCCTGCCGGACTATCCGATTCCCGATGGCATGACCATCGACGAGTATTTCCGCAAGGTATCGTTTGACGGTCTGGAAGAGCGTCTCAGCGTACTGCTGCCCAAGGACACCACTGAAGATTACGAGGCCAAGCGACAGGTCTACGTCGACCGGCTGAATTTCGAGCTGGATATCATCATCCAGATGGGGTTCCCCGGTTACTTCCTGATCGTGATGGACTTTATCCAGTGGGCCAAGAACAACGGTGTGCCGGTGGGCCCTGGCCGGGGGTCGGGTGCCGGATCGCTGGTGGCCTATGTACAGAAGATCACCGACCTCGACCCGCTGGAATATGACCTGCTGTTCGAACGTTTCCTCAACCCGGAACGGGTATCGATGCCGGACTTCGACGTCGACTTCTGCATGGACGGTCGCGACCGGGTAATCGATTATGTGGCCGAAAAATACGGCCGCAATGCGGTGAGCCAGATCATCACTTTCGGTTCCATGGCGGCGAAGGCTGTGGTGCGAGACGTGGCGCGGGCCCAAGGCAAGTCGTTCGGCCTGGCGGATCGCCTGTCGAAGATGATTCCGTTCGAAGTCGGCATGACCCTGGAAAAAGCCTACGAGCAGGAAGAAATCCTGCGCGACTTCATCAAGGTGGATGAAGAAGCGGCGGAAATCTGGGAGATGGCGCGCAAGCTCGAAGGCGTGGTGCGTAACGTCGGTAAACACGCCGGTGGTGTGGTGATCGCGCCGACCAAACTGACCGACTTCTCGCCGATTTATTGCGACGAGGCCGGCGACGGTCTGGTGACCCAGTTCGACAAGGATGATGTGGAGGCGGCCGGTCTGGTGAAGTTCGACTTCCTCGGTCTGCGGACCCTGACGATCATCGACTGGGCACTGAAAACCATCAACCGTGACCGCGCCAAGGTCAACGAGCCGCCGCTGGACATCGCGTTCATCCCGCTGGATGACAAGCCGACGTATCAACTGCTGCAAAAAGCTGAAACCACCGCGGTATTCCAGCTCGAATCCCGCGGCATGAAAGAGCTGATCAAAAAGCTCAAGCCCGACTGCCTCGAAGACTTGATCGCACTGGTGGCCCTGTTCCGTCCGGGCCCGCTGCAGTCCGGCATGGTGGATGACTTCATCAACCGCAAGCATGGTCGCGCGGAACTGGCGTATCCGCACCCGGATTACCAGTACGAAGGCCTGCAACCGGTGCTGGCGCCGACCTACGGCATCATCCTGTATCAGGAACAGGTGATGCAGATCGCCCAGGTCATGGCCGGTTACACCCTCGGTGGTGCGGACATGCTGCGTCGGGCGATGGGTAAGAAAAAACCCGAGGAAATGGCCAAGCAGCGCGGCGGTTTCATTGAGGGCTGTGCGTCGAACAATATCGACGCGGACCTGGCGGGTAACATTTTCGACCTGGTGGAAAAATTCGCCGGTTACGGCTTCAACAAATCCCACTCCGCCGCCTACGGTCTGGTGTCGTACCAGACCGCCTGGCTGAAAGCTCACTACCCGGCGCCGTTCATGGCTGCGGTGCTTTCGGCGGATATGCACAACACCGACAAGGTCGTGACCTTGATCGAGGAAGTGCGCACGATGAAGCTGCGCCTCGATGCGCCGGACGTGAACACGTCGGAATTCAAGTTCACGGTGAACGACGAAGGCCGCATCGTGTATGGCCTGGGCGCGATCAAAGGCGTCGGCGAAGGCCCGGTGGAAGCAATCACCGAGGCTCGTCAGGCCGGCCCGTTCAAGGACTTGTTCGACTTCTGCGCCCGGGTCGACCTCAAACGTATCAACAAGCGCACGCTGGACGGTCTGATCCGCAGCGGCGCGCTGGATCGCCTCGGCCCGTACTTCCACGACGAGCAGAAGGCGTATCAGGCCAACATCGACCGTAACCGCGCGGTGTTGCTGGCGGCGATGGAAGAGGCGATCAAGTCGGCCGAGCAGACTGCCCGTACCCGTGACAGCGGCCATGCCGACCTGTTTGGCGGGTTGTTCGTCGAAGAGGACGCGGACGTTTACGCGATCCACCGCAAGGCGAAAGAGCTGACCCTCAAGGAGCGGCTCAAAGGTGAAAAAGACACCTTGGGCCTGTACCTGACCGGTCACCCGATCGATGAATACGAAGGTGAAATCCGCCGTTTCGCCCGCCAGCGCATCATCGATCTGAAACCGGCCCGGGACACCCAGACCGTGGCGGGGATGATCATTGCCCTGCGGGTGATGAAGAACAAAAAGGGCGACAAGATGGGCTTCATCACCCTCGACGACCGCTCCGGGCGGATCGAGGCGTCGCTGTTTGCCGATGCGTTCCATTCTGCGCAATCGCTGTTGCAGACCGATGCGATGGTGGTGGTCGAAGGCGAGGTCAGCAACGACGACTTCTCCGGCGGCCTGCGCCTGCGGGTCAAACGGGTGATGAGCATGGAAGATGCGCGCACCAACCTGGCCGAGAGCCTGCGCCTGAAGTTGCAGACCCAGGATCTGAAAGGCGATCAGCTACGCTGGTTGGGGGATTTGCTCAAGCGTCACCGCGGGGCGTGCCCGATTACCATGGAGTACACCAGCCCTGATGCGAAGACCTTGCTGCAGTTTGGCGAGACCTGGCGGATCGACCCGGCGGATGCCTTGATTCAAGCCCTGCGTGACCAGTTCGGGCGAGACAACGTCTTCCTCCAATACCGTTGACCGGCAGGTGAGAACACGCCGCCTGCCCACAACCTGAATTTTTAATCTCGACCTCAGCGCGCCTCTCCCTTAAGGTAGGGCGCGAATAGACAACCGGCCGGCCCAAGCTCAATTGGGACACGACCCAAGACGGACGCCTATGAACCCGAATTTCCTGGATTTCGAACAGCCGATCGCCGACCTGCAAGCCAAGATCGAAGAGTTGCGCTTGGTCGGTAATGACAATTCGCTGAATATCGGCGATGAGATCTCCCGCCTGCAGGACAAGAGCAAGACGCTCACCGAAGACATCTTCGGCAAGCTGACCAGCTGGCAGATCGCACGTCTGGCACGTCACCCGAAACGTCCCTACACCCTGGACTACATCGAGCACATCTTCACCGAGTTCGACGAGCTGCACGGTGATCGTCACTTCTCCGACGACGCGGCCATTGTAGGCGGCGTGGCACGTCTGGAAGACCAGCCAGTGATGGTGATCGGTCACCAGAAGGGCCGTGAAGTGCGTGAAAAGGTACGCCGCAACTTCGGCATGCCGCGTCCGGAAGGCTACCGCAAGGCGTGCCGCCTGATGGAAATGGCCGAGCGTTTCAAGATGCCGATCCTGACCTTCATCGACACCCCGGGCGCCTACCCTGGCATCGATGCTGAAGAGCGCAACCAGAGCGAAGCGATTGCCTGGAACCTGCGCGTCATGGCCCGCCTGAAAACCCCGATCATCGCCACCGTGATTGGTGAAGGTGGTTCCGGCGGTGCACTGGCGATCGGTGTGTGCGACCAGCTGAACATGCTGCAGTACTCGACCTACGCGGTGATCTCGCCGGAAGGCTGCGCTTCGATTCTGTGGAAAACCGCAGAAAAGGCGCCGGATGCCGCTGAAGCGATGGGCATCACCGCCGAGCGTCTGAAAGGCCTGGGCATCGTCGACAAGGTGATCAGCGAGCCTCTGGGCGGCGCCCACCGTGATCCGGCCGCTGCCGCAGCATCGATCCGCGCCGAGCTGAGCTCGCAACTGGCGATGCTGAAGAAGTTCGACAACGAAGCGCTGCTCAAGCGTCGTTATGATCGTCTGATGAGCTACGGCCTCTGATCGAACGCCGTTTTGGCTGACAACGCAAAACACTGTGGGAGCGGGCTTGCCCGCGAATGCGATGTAACATTCAACGACTGTGTTGGCTGTTTCACCGCTTTCGCGAGCAAGCCCGCTCCCGCTTTTGGTTTGTGAAAAGGTAGAAAAATGGGTCAGCCCTCGATTGATTTACCTTCCAGGCTTTTGGGCAGTCTCAAGCCCTGGCTCGATGCGGCTCATTGGCGTATCGCTTTCTCGGGTGGCCTCGATTCCACCGTCCTGCTGCACCTTCTGGCAACTCTGGCCAAAACCGAATCCCTTCCGTTGCTAAGCGCCATCCATGTCCATCACGGCCTTCAGGCTGTGGCGGATGCGTGGCCGGAGCATTGTCAGTCTGTCTGTGACGGCGTGGGCGTGCCATTGACGGTTGTTCACGTCACCGTGCCAAAGGGTGCCAGCCTGGAGCGCGCGGCGCGGGATGCGCGTTACGCGGTGTTCAGTGCAGCAACCCGGGTCAATGATGTGTTGCTGACTGGCCAGCACCGCGACGATCAAGCCGAAACGCTGCTGTTCCGTCTGCTGCGTGGTGCCGGGGTTCGGGGTCTCTCCGGCATGCCAGCCCGGCGTGCGCTGGGGCAGGGCAGTCTGGTTCGGCCCTTGCTCGACGTCACGCGTGCTGAACTTGAAGCCTATGCGCAGGAACATCAGCTGCACTGGGTAGACGACCCGTCGAATCAGGATCGACAGTTCTCGCGCAACTACCTGCGTCATCAGGTCATGCCGCTGCTGACCGGTCGCTGGCCGCAGGCACACGCCAGCATGGCCCGCAGTGCGGCACATCTGCGCGAGGCGCAGGGCTTGCTTGATGAGTTGGCGCAGATCGATCTGAAGTCAGCGATGACATCCAGCGAGTTTGCATGGCTGGGAGTGCCATCCCTGGAGCTTGCAGCCATGGCGGGACTGTCGGCTGCGCGCCAGCGAAATGCACTCAGTCACTGGCTCGAACCGCATACGCGACTGCCGGACACCGACCATTGGTCGGGTTGGGTGGACCTGCGCGATGCCGGCAACGATGCTTCGGCGGTCTGGCGTCTGGCTGATGGCGAGTTGCACCGCAGCGCCGGTCGCCTGTGGTGGCTCAGCGGCCATTGGCTGCGTACGCCGGCGGTCTGCGGCGACTGGCAGGCGCCGTCGCTGGCGCTACGCTTGCCCGATAACGGGCGTGTCATGTTCACCGGTCAGACTCCCGCAGGAGCACTGCAGATCCGCTATCGTCAGGGCGGTGAAGTGATGCATCTGACGGATCGCGGACATCGCGATCTCAAGCGTCTGCTCAATGAGCGCGCGGTGCCGGCCTTCGTGCGTGGCAGATTGCCGCTGCTGTTTCGCGGTGAAGAATTGCTCGCCGTGGCGAACCTGCCGGGGCTCGACGGCAATGCGCTGGAAGGCTGGCGATTGCATTGGCAGCCTTCGGACGAAGATCAAGGTTTGAGATGAAGGGGGCATTCCGGTAGACTACGCTCCCTTCTTGATACAACTTCTGTGGATTCGCCTGAATTGCAGGAGTTGCCGATTACCAAGCAGTCTTTGCTGGGCGATTCCAAAAAATGTGTAGCGAGCAACGTACCGGTGTTTTCACTTCCGGTCTGTCCCAACGCGGCGGTTTTTTTGAAAGGTGCACTGTGATTAATGCAGGTGATCGGGGGCTTCGGCCTTCCTTCGCTTTCCCCGGCGGCTCGGACCGCTTTAACGCAGACTTCTAGGGTTTTTCATGACGCGCTACATATTCGTCACGGGCGGTGTTGTTTCTTCTTTGGGGAAAGGCATTGCATCGGCTTCATTGGCGGCCATCCTGGAGGCGCGGGGGCTTAAGGTCACCATGCTGAAGCTGGATCCGTACATCAACGTCGACCCGGGCACCATGAGCCCGTTCCAGCACGGTGAAGTGTTCGTCACCCACGACGGCGCCGAGACCGACCTGGACCTGGGCCACTACGAGCGGTTCATCCGCACGACCATGACCCAGAACAACAACTTCACCACCGGCCGTGTCTACGAGCACGTGCTGCGCAAAGAGCGCCGTGGTGACTACCTGGGTGCAACCATCCAGGTGATTCCGCACATCACCGACGAAATCAAGCGTCGCATCATCAAGGGTGCCGGCGATGCCGACGTGGCCCTGGTGGAAATCGGCGGTACCGTTGGCGACATCGAATCGCAACCGTTCCTCGAAGCCATCCGCCAGTTGCGTGTGGAAGTCGGTTCCAAGCGCGCGATGCTGATGCACCTGACTCTGGTGCCGTACATCGCCACCGCGGGCGAAACCAAAACCAAGCCGACCCAGCACTCCGTGAAGGAACTGCGTTCGATCGGTCTGCAGCCAGACGTGCTGATCTGCCGCTCCGACCATCCGGTGGATGTGTCGTCGCGCCGCAAGATCGCGCTGTTCACCAACGTTGAAGAGCGTGCGGTGATCTCCCTGGAAGACGTCGACACCATCTACAAGATCCCGGCCGTGCTGCACGCTCAGGGTCTGGACGATTTCGTCGTCGAGCGTTTCGGCCTGCAATGCAATGGCGCCGACCTGTCCGAGTGGGAAAAGGTCGTCGATGCCAAGCTGAACCCGGAGCACGAAGTCACCATCGCGATGGTCGGCAAGTACATGGAACTGCTGGACGCCTACAAGTCGCTGATCGAAGCGATGAGTCACGCCGGCATCACCAACCGTACCAAGGTCAACCTGCGCTACATCGATTCCGAAGACATCGAGAACCAGGGCACTGCGCTGCTGGAAGGCGTCGACGCGATCCTCGTACCGGGCGGCTTCGGTCTGCGTGGCGTGGAAGGCAAGATCACTGCCGTTCAATACGCTCGCGAAAACAAGGTTCCGTACCTGGGGATCTGCCTGGGCATGCAAGTGGCGGTCATCGAGTTCGCCCGTAACGTGCTGGGCTGGAAAGACGCAAACTCCACCGAGTTTGATCGCGCCAGCGGCCATCCGGTTGTCGGTCTGATCACCGAGTGGGAAGACGCCACCGGTGCTGTTGAAGTGCGTACCGAAGCGTCCGACCTGGGCGGCACCATGCGCCTCGGCGCTCAGGAATGCCTGCTCGAACCCGGCTCCAAGGTGCACGACTGCTACGGCAAGGATGTGATTGTCGAGCGTCACCGTCACCGTTACGAAGTGAACAACAACCTGCTGCCGCAGATCATCGAGGCCGGCCTGAAAATCTCCGGTCGCTCTTCCGATGCAGCGCTGGTTGAAGTGGTCGAAGCACCGGATCATCCATGGTTCGTCGCTTGCCAGTTCCACCCGGAATTCACCTCGACTCCGCGTGACGGTCACCCGCTGTTCAGCGGTTTCGTGAAAGCAGCGTTGGCTCAACACCAGAAGAAGGCGTAACCCGATGGCACAGAAGATCATCCGCGTCGGCGACATCGAGATTGCCAACGACAAACCCATGGTGCTGTTCGGCGGCATGAACGTGCTGGAAAGCCGTGACATGGCCATGCAGGTTTGCGAAGAGTATGTGAAGGTCACCGAAAAACTCGGTATCCCTTATGTGTTCAAGGCCAGCTTCGACAAGGCCAACCGTTCTTCTGTGACCTCCTATCGCGGTCCTGGCCTGGAAGAGGGCATGCGCATCTTCCAGGACATCAAACAAGCCTTCGGCGTGCCGATCATCACCGACGTCCACGAGCCTGACCAGGCCGCGGTCGTCGCCGAGGTCTGCGACATCATCCAGCTGCCGGCCTTCCTGTCGCGCCAGACCGATCTGGTCGTCGCGATGGCCAAGACCAATGCCGTCATCAACATCAAGAAAGCCCAGTTCCTCGCGCCTCAGGAAATGAAACACATCCTGAACAAGTGCGTGGAAGCGGGTAACGATCAGTTGATCCTCTGCGAGCGCGGTTCGAGCTTCGGTTACAACAACCTCGTGGTCGACATGCTCGGCTTCGGCATCATGAAGCAGTTCGAGTACCCGGTATTCTTCGACGTGACCCATTCGCTGCAAATGCCTGGCGGTCGTTCCGACTCCGCCGGCGGTCGCCGCGCCCAGGTCACCGACCTGGCCAAGGCTGGCATGAGCCAGTCGCTGGCGGGTCTGTTCCTCGAAGCGCACCCGGACCCGGACAACGCCAAATGCGACGGCCCTTGCGCCTTGCGTCTGGACAAACTGGAGCCATTCCTGGCCCAGCTCAAAGCCCTGGACGAACTGGTGAAGAGTTTTCCGACGGTAGAAACCGCGTAAACCTCAATTCTCCGGTAAAGTACCGCACGATTTGTCGCTCATGCCCTCGGGTATGAGCGTTGTCGTCTGCAAGCTGCCCGCTGCACACCACTTGCCGACGGTCAAAAGATTTCCTCTAGCTGCGTCGTTTTCGTCAACTTTGGAGTGTTTACAACAATGGCAAAAATCGTCGACATCAAAGGTCGTGAAGTTCTCGACTCCCGTGGCAATCCCACCGTGGAAGCGGACGTGCTTCTCGACAACGGCATCATCGGCAGCGCTTGCGCGCCGTCCGGTGCATCCACTGGCTCGCGTGAAGCGCTCGAGCTGCGTGATGGCGACAAGAGCCGTTACCTGGGCAAGGGCGTGCTCAAGGCGGTAGCCAACATCAACGGTCCGATCCGCGATCTGCTGCTGGGCACCGACCCAAGCGACCAGAAAGCCCTGGATCACGCGATGATCAAGCTCGACGGTACCGAAAACAAAGCGACCCTGGGCGCCAACGCCATCCTCGCCGTGTCCCTGGCTGCGGCCAAGGCGGCTGCACAGGATCAGGACCTGCCGCTGTACGCACACATCGCCAACCTGAACGGCACCCCGGGTGTGTACTCGATGCCGGTTCCGATGATGAACATCATCAACGGCGGCGAACACGCCGACAACAACGTCGACATCCAGGAATTCATGGTTCAGCCGGTTGGCGCCAAGTCTTTCTCGGAAGGTCTGCGCATGGGCACCGAGATTTTCCATCACCTGAAAGCCGTTCTGAAGGCCCGTGGCCTGAGCACTGCTGTGGGTGACGAAGGCGGTTTCGCGCCGAACCTGGCTTCCAATGAAGACGCGCTGAAAGTGATCTCCGAAGCTGTCGCCAACGCCGGCTACAAGCTGGGCACCGACGTGACCCTGGCTCTGGACTGCGCAGCCAGCGAATTCTTCGAAGACGGCAAGTACAACCTGTCCGGCGAAGGCCAGGTGTTCACCGCTGAAGGTTTCGCCGACTACCTCAAAGGTCTGACCGAGCGTTACCCGATCATCTCGATCGAAGACGGTCTGGACGAGTCCGACTGGGCTGGCTGGAAGATCCTTACCGACAAGATCGGCGAGAAGACCCAACTGGTCGGCGACGATCTGTTCGTGACCAACACCAAGATCCTGAAAGAAGGCATCGATAAAAAGATCGCCAACTCGATCCTGATCAAGTTCAACCAGATCGGCACCCTGACCGAAACCCTGGAAGCCATCCAGATGGCCAAGGCTGCCGGTTACACCGCCGTGATCTCGCACCGTTCGGGCGAAACCGAAGATTCGACCATTGCCGACCTGGCTGTGGGCACTTCGGCTGGCCAGATCAAGACCGGTTCGCTGTGCCGTTCCGACCGCGTTTCCAAGTACAACCAACTGCTGCGTATCGAAGAGCAGTTGAATGGCAAGGCCAAGTACAACGGTCGCTCCGAGTTCCGCGGCTGATTAAGTGCCCTGCCTCACCAATACTGCTTCATTTTGGCGGCGCCTGTTGCCGTCACGCAGCGTTGCCGCTCCTCGCCATAGCGCGCTATGACTCGTCGCGGCGCCTTGCTTGACGGCAACAGTCACTCGCCAAAAGTGAAGCGTATTGGTGAAGCAAGGCACACATGTTAAAAAGACACCGGATTGTGTCGGAAAAGTCGTGACAGCGATGGATTTGCCACTAATCTGATGCCTTATATGCACAAGCCTGGATATTCCAGGCTTCGTGCTATCAGATGCTTCAAAGTTTTTTGCGTGGCTGTCTTTTTTCACTGGATACCTGATATTCGATGCGCAGTCCTTACTGGTTGTTTCTCGTCTTGCTCTTGCTGCTGGCCGGTCTGCAGTACCGCCTGTGGGTGGGCAATGGCAGTCTGGCGCAAGTCGCCGAACTGAATCAGCAGATTGCTGATCAACACGCCGAGAACGAAGCCTTGCTGGAGCGCAATCGGGTGATGGACGCTGAAGTCAGCGAGTTGAAGAAAGGTATGGAGACCGTTGAAGAACGGGCTCGTCACGAACTGGGCATGGTCAAGGACGGCGAAACCCTTTACCAGTTGGCCCAATGATCGATTCTCTGCCGGCCTTCTGGGCCGTGATTCCTGCCGCGGGCGTCGGTGCCCGTATGGCCGCGGACCGTCCCAAGCAATACCTGCAACTGGGCGGGCGCACCATTCTTGAACACAGCCTCGGCTGTTTCCTCGATCACCCGAGCCTCAAGGGCCTGGTGGTCAGTCTTGCCGTTGATGATCCTTATTGGCCGAACTTGGCCAGCGCCAGCGATCCGCGAATTCAACGGGTCGACGGTGGTGCCGAACGTTCCGGCTCCGTGCTCAACGCCTTGCTGCATTTGCACGCGCAAGGTGCTGATGACGAGGACTGGGTGTTGGTGCACGATGCGGCGCGGCCGAACCTGAGCCGTGACGATCTCGACAAATTGCTCGCTGAGCTGGCGAACGATCCGGTCGGTGGTTTGCTGGCTGTGCCGGCGAAGGACACCCTGAAACGGGTCGACAAGCACGGTCGTGTGGTGGAAACCGTGGATCGCAGCGTGATCTGGCAGGCCTACACGCCGCAGATGTTTCGCCTGGGTGCCTTGCACCGGGCACTGGCGGACAGTCTGGTGGCCGATGCGCTGATCACCGATGAAGCCTCGGCGATGGAGTGGGCCGGCATGGCGCCGCGTCTGATCGAGGGCCGTGCGGATAACCTGAAAGTCACCCGTCCGGAAGACTTGGAATGGTTGCGCCAGCGCTGGGCCAACCGTCGTTAAATCCGGTACTCCGGCCGCTCGGCCAAACCTTCCTTGAGAAAATCCACCAGTTTGCGCACCTTCGGCGACAAGTGCCGCTGCTGCGGATACAGCGCCCACACCGCCGTATTCGGCGGTTGATGCGCTTCCAGCAAAGAGATCAACGCGCCGCTGTGCAGATGTTCCAGCACGTAATAGTCCGGCAATTGACACAGTCCGACACCTTGTAGCGCCGCATCCAGCACCGCTTGCCCACTGTTGCAGCGCCAGTTTCCCTGCACCCGCTGGGAAAATTCCCGCCCGTTCTGTTCAAGTTGCCAGATGTCCGAGCTGCCGATCAGGCAATTGTGTCGACTCAGTTCCGACAAGCTGTGTGGCCGACCATACCGTTCGAGGTAGGACGGCGATGCGCAGAGGTACATGCGCCGTGGGGCCAGTCGAGTTGCTACCAGGCGGGAATCCTGAAGGCGCCCGAGGCGGATCGCCAGGTCCAGGCCTTCGTGCACCAGGTCGAGTTGGCGGTTGGTCAGTTCGATATCAATGCGCAGTTGCGGGTAATACCCCATGAACCGGGTCACCAGCGGCACGATGAAGCGCTCGCCATAAGCCACGGCGCAGGTCATGCGCAGCATGCCTTTGGGTTCGCTGGTCAAATCACCGACTGCACGCAGCGCCTCTTCGCGACCATCCTGCAGGCGCTGGCAATGTTGCAAAAACGTCTGGCCAGCTTCGGTCAGGGTGACGCGCCGGGTGCTGCGATACAGCAGCCGCGTCTGCAAACGCTCTTCCAGCCGTACGATTTGTCGACTGATGTGCGAGGAAGAAACGCCCAGGCGTTCGGCAGCGGCGGTGAACTGGCTGCATTCGGCTACGGCGACGAACTCGTCGATGCCTTCCCAGCGGTTTTCGGACATGGGGATTATCCCTGTATGGCAATAATGTTTTGCTTTTGTCCGGATTATTCATCAAGCAGCGCTGGACTACACTCCCTGTCTGGTTTTTATTCAATGGATTCACTGGAGAGTCAGCATGATCAAGTCGCGCGCCGCCGTTGCCTTCGAGGCCAAGAAGCCGCTGGAAATCGTAGAAGTCGATGTCGCCATGCCCAAGGCCGGTGAAGTGTTGTTGCGCGTGGTGGCTTCCGGGGTTTGCCACACTGACGCCTACACCCTGTCGGGCGCTGACCCGGAAGGTATTTTCCCGTCGATCCTCGGCCATGAAGGCGGCGCAATCGTTGAAGCGATCGGCGAAGGCGTGACTTCCGTGGCCGTCGGCGACCACGTGATTCCGCTGTACACCCCGGAATGCGGCCAGTGCAAATTCTGCAAGTCGGGCAAGACCAACCTGTGTCAGGCGATTCGCGCCACTCAGGGCAAGGGCCTGATGCCGGACGGCACTTCGCGCTTTTCCTACAAGGGCCAAACGATTTTCCACTACATGGGTACTTCGACGTTCTCCGAGTACACCGTGCTGCCGGAAATCTCCGTGGCCAAGATCTCCAAGGATGCCCCGCTGGAAAAGGTCTGCCTGCTCGGTTGCGGCGTGACCACCGGTATCGGTGCGGTGATCAACACCGCCAAGGTCAAACCGGGTGACACCGTGGCGATCTTCGGTCTCGGCGGCATCGGTCTGTCGGCCGTGATTGGTGCAGTGAAGGCCAAGGCCTCGCGCATCGTCGCCATCGACATCAACCCGGCCAAATTCGAAATCGCCAAACAACTGGGTGCCACCGACTGCGTGAACCCGAAAGACTTCGATCGTCCTATCCAGGAAGTGATCGTCGACATGACCGACGGCGGCGTCGACTTCTCCTTCGAATGCATCGGCAACGTGCAACTGATGCGCGCAGCCCTCGAGTGCTGCCATAAAGGTTGGGGCGAGTCGGTGATCATCGGCGTTGCCGGTGCCGGCCAGGAAATCGCCACCCGTCCGTTCCAGCTGGTGACCGGTCGCGTCTGGCGCGGTTCGGCATTCGGCGGCGTGCGTGGCCGTACCGAATTGCCAAGCTACGTCGACATGGCGCAAAGCGGCGAGATCCCGCTGGACACTTTCATCACCCACACCATGGGGCTGGAAGACATCAACAAGGCCTTCGACCTGATGCACGAAGGCAAGAGCATCCGCACCGTCATTCATTTCTGATCAATCGCGATGCCACGGCTGCAATGCGCAGCCGTGGCTGCGTAGGAGTCCTACATGAGTCTGGAAAACATCTCCTGTCAGAAGAGTTTCGGTGGCTGGCACAAGCGCTATCGCCATCGCTCCGATGTGCTGGGCTGCGACATGGTGTTCGCCGTGTATCTGCCGCCGCAGGCAGAGCAGGGCGGCAAACTGCCGGTGCTGTACTGGCTGTCGGGCCTGACCTGCACGGACGAAAACTTCATGCAGAAGGCCGGTGCCATGCGCATGGCGGCCGAGCTGGGGTTGATCATTGTGGCACCGGACACCAGCCCTCGTGGCTCCGACGTTCCGGGGGATCCGGATGGCGCGTGGGATTTCGGTCTGGGCGCCGGGTTCTATCTGAATGCCACGCAGGAGCCGTGGTCGCGGCACTATCGGATGCATGACTACGTCGTGCAGGAATTGCCTTCACTGGTTGAAGCGCATTTCCCGGCCTCGGACAAACGCAGCATCAGCGGCCATTCCATGGGCGGTCACGGCGCATTGGTTTGTGCATTGCGCAATCCGGGGCGTTACCAGTCGGTGTCGGCGTTTTCGCCGATCAACAACCCTATGGATTGCCCGTGGGGGCAAAAGGCGTTCTCCCGCTATCTGGGCGAAGACCGTTCGAAGTGGCGCGAGTGGGATGCCTGTGCACTGATTGCCGAGGCGGACGAGAAACTGCCACTGCTGGCCGATCAGGGTGATCGCGACGACTTCCTCGCCACCCAGCTCAAACCGGAAGCGCTGCAACAAGCGGCAAAACAGGCGGGGCATCCGCTGACGTTGCGCCTGCAACCGGGTTATGACCACAGCTATTTCTTCATTGCGAGCTTCATTGACGACCACTTGCAGCATCACGCGCGCGCCCTCAAGGGCTAATGCAGGTAGAATCACGCCCTGACAAAAATCGGGGCGTTTTTTTATGCGTATTGGCCACGGCTATGATGTGCACCGTTTCGCTGAAGGCGATTTCATTACTCTGGGCGGCGTGCGAATCGCACACGGCTTCGGGCTGCTCGCCCACTCCGACGGTGACGTCCTGCTGCACGCCTTGAGCGATGCCTTGCTCGGCGCGGCTGCGTTAGGTGACATTGGCAAACACTTCCCGGACACCGACCCGCAATTCAAGGGCGCCGACAGCCGTGTGCTGTTGCGTCATGTGGTCAGTCTGATCCACGCCAAAGGCTGGAAGGTCGGCAACGTCGACAACACCATCGTTGCCCAGGCCCCGAAAATGGCCCCCCATATCGAATCGATGCGCGCGCTGATTGCCGCGGATCTGCAAGTAGAACTGGATCTAGTGAACGTAAAAGCCACCACCACCGAGAAGCTTGGCTTCGTCGGTCGCGAAGAAGGCATCGCCGTGCATTCCGTTGCCTTGTTGTTGCGCGCATGAACGAACTGCAACTGCTGGGCCCGCGGGCCTATGGCGACGCCCTTGGCACCGCGGTACTGAAAGCCATCGCCGAAGATTTCCAGGTCGATGAAGTCCTCGACATTCCGTTCAGCGGTGACGGCGAGCACCTGTGGATCTGGGTGGAAAAGCGCGGTCTGAACACCGAGGAAGCGGCTCGACGCATTGCCAAGGCCGCCGGTGTGCCGCTGCGCACGGTCAGCTATGCCGGCCTGAAAGACCGTCAGGCGCTGACGCGCCAGTGGTTCAGCGTGCAATTGCCGGGCAAGGCCGACCCGGATCTGTCGGCGGCGGAAAACGACACGCTGAAGATCCTCAAAACCACCCGCCACAAACGCAAGCTGCAACGCGGCGCGCATTCGGCCAACGGTTTCACCTTGCGCCTGACCCAGTTCAATGGCGACAAGGCCGCCATTGACGAGCGCCTGCAACAGATTGCCAAACAAGGTATCCCGAACTACTTCGGCGCCCAGCGTTTCGGCCATGACGGCGGCAATGTGGTCGACGCTCGTTCATGGGCAGCGCGCAAGGCTTTGCCGGAGCAGCGCAATGTGCGTTCGCGCCTGCTGTCGACCGCCCGCAGTTTTCTGTTCAACCAGGTGCTGGCGGCGCGTGTTGCCGATGGCACCTGGCAGCGCGCCCAGGTCGGCGATCTGCTGGCGTTCACCGACAGCCGCAGCTTTTTCCCGGCGGGTGTTGCCGAATGCAGCGACCCGCGCCTGGCGATTCTCGACCTGCATCCGACCGGCCCGCAGTGGGGCGAAGGTGACTCACCGGCCGCCGGCGCTGTCCATGATCTGGAGCAGGCAATTGCCGCACGCGAGGCGGATCTGCGCGATTGGTTGATTAATGCCGGTATGAGCCACGAACGTCGTATCCTGCGGCTGCCCATTGGCGGGTTGACGTGGCATTATCCCGAGCCTGACATTCTGCAACTGGAATTCGTCCTCCCGGCCGGATGCTTCGCCACCGTATTGGTGCGCGAACTCGTTGATCTGGTGCCGGTGGGGCAGACGGACAGCCCATGCGTATTCTGATTTCAAACGACGATGGGGTAACCGCACCCGGTCTCGCCGCGCTTTATGCTGCGCTGGCGGATTACACCGAATGCGTGGTTATCGCCCCGGAGCAGGACAAGAGCGGCGCCAGCAGTTCGCTGACGCTGGATCGTCCGCTGCACCCGCAATACCTGGCCAATGGCTTCATCAGCCTAAACGGTACGCCGACCGACTGCATACATCTGGGACTCAACGGCCTGCTGGAGCGCCAGCCGGACATGGTGGTCTCGGGCATCAACCTCGGCGCCAACCTGGGCGACGACGTGCTGTATTCCGGAACGGTGGCGGCAGCCCTCGAGGGCCGTTTTCTCGAGCGACCGTCGTTTGCCTTCTCGCTGGTTTCCCGGCAGGTGGACAATCTGCCCACGGCCGCCCACTTTGCGCACAAACTGATCGAGGCCCACGCCGGGCTCGATCTGCCACCGCGTACGGTATTGAACGTGAACATTCCCAACCTGCCGATCGATCACATTCGTGGCATTCAGTTGACGCGCCTGGGGCATCGCGCCCGTGCGGCAGCGCCGATGAAAGTGGTCGATCCCCGTGGCAAGGCCGGTTACTGGATCGCCGCCGCCGGCGATGCAGAGGACGGCGGGCCGGGCACCGATTTCCACGCGGTGATGCAGGGCTACGTTTCCATCACTCCGTTGCAGCTCGATCGCACCTTCAATGATGCTTTCAGAAGTCTCGACGGCTGGCTGGAGGGGCTCAACTGATGGCTCGTGAACACGACGACCGGTTGCGCAGTGGTATCGGGATGACCTCCCAGCGCACCCGTGAACGCCTGATTCAGCGACTGTATGAAGAAGGCTTGTCCAACGCGAACGTGCTGGAAGTGATCCGCCGCACGCCGCGTCATCTCTTCGTCGACGAAGCGCTGGCGCACCGTGCTTATGAAGACACCGCGCTGCCGATCGGCCACAACCAGACCATCTCCCAGCCTTATATGGTCGCGCGCATGAGCGAGCTGCTGCTCGAGGCGGGGCCGCTGGACAAGGTGCTGGAGATCGGCACCGGTTCCGGTTACCAGACCGCTGTGTTGTCGCAACTGGTCGAGCGGGTGTTCTCGGTGGAGCGCATCAAGGTGCTGCAGGACCGGGCCAAGGAACGACTGGTCGAGCTCAACCTGCGTAACGTGGTGTTCCGCTGGGGTGATGGCTGGGAAGGCTGGCCGGCGCTGGCGCCGTACAACGGCATCATCGTCACCGCAGTGGCGACCGATGTGCCGCAGGCGCTGCTCGATCAACTGGCACCGGGCGGGCGGATGGTCATCCCGGTCGGCTCGGGCGAAGTTCAGCAATTGATGTTGATCGTGCGCGAAGAAAACGGCTTTTCCCGACACGTCCTCGGGGCGGTGCGTTTTGTGCCATTGCTCAACGGGCCTCTGGCCTGAGCATTTGTTTTTCGGCGCTGAATTCCTTGCGAGTGCACCTGTCTTACACCGGCACCGATTGTTTAAACAGAATTCATCGTCCATGAGCAAACGTGTGCGCCGAGCGATAACGCTTCATTAAAGGTAAAGCCGCATTCGCCCGTTATACTTGCGACGTTACAGGCCGAAATCGGCATTCCACATTTTTCAGCCACCACAAAGGGAGCGGCGGGTGAGTCTCACAGTCATTGCGCAGCGTATGGGTAACACGAGCTTTCAGCGCCTGGTGACTGGCCTTGTCTTGAGCACCTTGCTGGTCGGTTGCTCCAGCACCAAATCGAACAACGTTCGGGTCGTCGATCGCAACAACGCGGTCGCCCAGCGTCCTACAGTGACGACCGGACAGTATGTAGTCCGTCCGGGTGACACGATGTTTTCCATCGCGTTTCGCTACGGCTGGGACTATAAAGCCCTCGCTGCCCGGAACAATATTCCTACGCCGTACACGATCCACCCGGGTCAGACGATTCGCTTTGATGGGCGCCCGGGTTCAACGTCGACTGCGGTGGCCAGCAGCAGTGGTTCGGCACCGTCTTCGTCGAGCAAAACCACGATAATCCGGCGCCAGGCGAATGGCACGACGACCACCACAACCACCGGTTCCGGGGCCGCTTCGACGACGGTTGTACCGTCCGTCGCCAACAAGCCGGCACCGGCTCCATTGCCTCCACCGGGCCCAGCCCCGACCGGCTGGGGATGGCCATCTAATGGCATTCTGATTGGTAAATTCTCTTCAAACGGTAGTTTGAATAAAGGAATTGATATCGCCGGAGATTTGGGACAGCCTGTTTTAGCTGCGTCTGATGGGACTGTGGTTTACGCCGGGAGTGGCTTAAGGGGCTACGGCGAATTAGTCATCATCAAACACAGCGAAACCTACGTCAGTGCTTACGGACACAACCGTCGGCTGTTGGTACGGGAGGGGCAGCAGGTCAAAGTCGGACAGACAATTGCCGAAATGGGGTCAACGGGTACAGACCGGGTGAAACTGCATTTTGAGATTCGCCGACAAGGTAAACCTGTAGATCCGCTGCAGTTCCTGCCAAGACGTTGATTTGCAGACCAGCCTGTTCTTTCACGTAGAGGGGACAGGCTCCAGCGTTGCCAAGGATAAAGGCGCCGCTTGAGCTTGGGGTCGAACTCACCAAAGGACTATAACAATGGCTCTCAGTAAAGAAGTGCCGGAGTTTGACATCGACGATGAGGTTCTCCTGATGGAGACCGGCATCGATTCGGATTCGATGTCGAATGATGAAGGGGCTGCTCCACCTTCCGTTCGTGCCAAATCCAAACACTCCGCTTCACTTAAACAACACAAGTACATCGACTACACCCGGGCACTCGATGCCACGCAGCTGTACCTCAACGAAATCGGCTTTTCCCCATTGCTCTCCCCGGAGGAAGAAGTTCATTTTGCGCGTCTGTCGCAAAGTGGCGACCCCGCCGGGCGCAAGCGCATGATTGAAAGTAACCTGCGGCTGGTGGTCAAGATCGCCCGGCGTTACGTCAACCGGGGGCTGTCGCTGCTGGATCTGATCGAAGAGGGCAACCTCGGGCTGATCCGGGCGGTGGAAAAGTTCGATCCCGAGCGCGGCTTCCGCTTCTCGACCTACGCGACCTGGTGGATCCGTCAGACCATCGAGCGCGCGATCATGAATCAAACCCGGACGATCCGGCTGCCGATTCATGTGGTCAAGGAACTCAACGTGTACCTGCGGGCGGCACGGGAGCTGACGCAAAAACTCGATCACGAACCTTCACCCGAAGAAATCGCCAACCTGCTGGAAAAACCGGTGGGCGAAGTCAAGCGCATGCTGGGCCTGAACGAGCGGGTTTCTTCGGTCGACGTCTCGCTGGGTCCGGATTCGGATAAAACCCTGCTGGACACCCTCACGGACGACCGTCCGACCGATCCATGCGAACTGCTGCAGGATGACGATCTGTCGCAGAGCATCGATCAATGGCTCTCGGAGCTGACCGACAAGCAACGCGAGGTGGTGGTACGCCGCTTCGGTCTGCGCGGTCACGAGAGCAGCACGCTGGAAGATGTAGGCCTGGAGATCGGCCTGACCCGGGAACGGGTGAGACAGATCCAGGTGGAAGGCCTCAAGCGCCTGCGGGAAATCCTTGAGAAAAACGGCCTGTCGAGCGAGTCGCTGTTCCAGTAAGCGTTCTGCATGACCGCCAACAAAAAGCCCCGACCGTTCGGGGCTTTTTGTTGGCCGGCTCTGGCGAGCGGCCTGGAACCTGACGATCGGTCGTCATTTCCCGGGTTTGTAGTCTCGCGGTGTAAGCCCTGGCTTACTCTTTCGTAAGTGTTCGTTATTTTTACACTGCGGAAGACATCCATTGCGCTGTGGAGACGTGATCAAGTTTTTGATTTATATGAATATTTTCAAATGTTAAATGCTTATGACACGAGACTTTACCGGAACGGGCCGGTTGCCCAAACCGGGGAACTCTTTAGTATCTGGGTTGTGTCGACGGATAGACACGCCCTTCACGGAAGAGGGGAATGGACATCGCAGGACGCGATTCATCAGGACGATGAAAAGGAACACAGGGAATAGGGAAAAAATGTGGGCGGGTCAAACCGCCCCTTTTTTTTGCCTGTAGAAAAGCAAAACGCAGAAAAGCAAAAAGGCCCTCATGAGGCCTTTTGCGTGAACGCGGGGGTAATCAGCGTTCGAGGTCTTTGATCTTGCCTTTGACACCATCCCACTCTTCGGCGTCTGGCAGCGATTCTTTCTTCTCGGTGATGTTCGGCCAGATTTCGGCCAATTCAACGTTCAGCTGAATGAACTCCTGCATTTCTTCCGGAACTTCGTCCTCGGAGAAAATGGCGACGGCCGGGCATTCCGGTTCGCACAGTGCGCAGTCGATGCATTCATCCGGGTGAATCACCAGGAAGTTCGGGCCTTCGTAAAAGCAGTCCACCGGACAGACTTCTACGCAGTCGGTGTACTTGCACTTGATGCAGTTGTCGGTGACGACGAAGGTCATTTCTAATTTTCTCCTCAGGCGGCGGCAGCGTTGCCCCTTCACGGTTGGGGTCGCCAGGTTCGGGAGCGATGTCTGCCAGCCAGGCTAAATAGCCAGCAGCATCCCGAACCGCGCGAGATTCTAACAGCTTGAAGCCGTTTGCGTTATATCCGGTTCTTCAGTGCTTAGATCCGGTTCTTAAGTGCATATAACATTTCGAGTGCCCGGCGCGGTGTCACGTCATCGAGATCCAGCTTGGCCAATTCGTCCAGTACCGGGTGCGGCAGGCTGGCGAACATGTCGCTCTGTTGCGGGGCGGCCGGCTTGCCTTTGACGGCCGGCTTTGGCGCTTCATGAGGCAGCGCAGTGTCTTCCAGTCGGCTCAAGTGCTCGCGGGCTCGCGCGATCACTTCGCTGGGTACACCGGCCAGTTGCGCCACGGCCAGGCCATAGCTCTGGCTCGCCGGCCCCGGCAGGACATGGTGCAGGAACACGATACGTTCGTTGTGTTCGGTCGCGTTGAGATGCACGTTGGCAACTAGCGGCTCGGCTTCCGGCAACACGGTCAGTTCGAAATAGTGCGTGGCAAATAGAGTATAGGCGCGCAAATGCGCCAGTCGCTCGGCCGCCGCCCATGCCAGCGACAAGCCGTCGAACGTGCTGGTGCCGCGACCCACTTCGTCCATCAGCACCAGGCTGCGTTCGGTGGCGTTGTGCAGGATGTTGGCGGTTTCGCTCATTTCCACCATGAAGGTCGAGCGGCCGCCGGCCAGGTCGTCGCTGGAACCGATGCGGGTGAAAATCCGGTCCACCAGCGACAGTTCGCAGCTGGCCGCTGGCACGAAGCTGCCGATGTGCGCCAACAGCACGATCAACGCGGTCTGGCGCATATAGGTGGATTTACCGCCCATGTTCGGACCGGTGATCACCAGCATCCGGGTGTTGTCGTCCAGGCTCAGATCGTTGGCCACGAACGGTGTGGTCAGCACTTGCTCGACCACCGGATGGCGACCCTGGTTGATGCGCATGCACGGTTCGCTGACGAAGGTCGGGCAATTCAGGTCGAGATTCAGAGCACGTTCGGCGAGATTGCTCAGCACATCCAGTTCTGCCAGCGCACCAGCGGTGTCCTGCAGCGGCGGCAACTGGCTGATCAAATCTTCCAGCAACGCCTCATAGAGCATCTTCTCGCGAGCCAGGGCGCGGCTCTTGGCCGACAGTGCCTTGTCCTCGAACTCTTTCAGCTCGGGAGTAATGAAGCGCTCTGCGCCCTTCAGGGTCTGACGACGGATATAGTCCGCCGGAGCCGATTCAGCCTGCTTGCTGGGCAATTCGATGAAGTAGCCGTGAATCCGGTTGTAACCGACTTTCAGGTTGGCCAGGCCGGTACGGGCCTTTTCCCGGGCTTCCAGATCGATCAGGAATTGTCCGGCGTTTTCGCTCAGCGACTGCAGCTCGTCGAGTTCGCTGTCGTAACCGGTTTTCAGCACGCCGCCATCACGGATCACCGCCGGTGGATTGTCGATAATGGCTTTTTCCAGCAGCGCTGCCAGTTCCGGGTAGGTGCTGGTGGTGCTTGCCAGATGTTGCAGGTGCGGCGCTTCGAGGTCGGTCATCGCCACTTGCAGTTCAGGCAGGGCGCCGAGTGCGTCACGCAGACGGGCGAGGTCGCGAGGACGGGCATTGCGCAGACCGATCCGGGCGAGAATCCGCTCGATGTCACCGATCTCTTTCAACTGTGGTTGCAGTTTTTCGAAACGATAACCGTCGAGCAGGCAACGGATCGAGGTCTGGCGCGCCAGCAGCACGGTGAGATCGCGCAGTGGGCGGTTCAGCCAGCGGGTCAGCAAGCGGCTGCCCATGGCGGTCTGGCAACGGTCGACCACCGATTGCAGGGTGTTGTCGCGGCCACCGGCCAGGTTGGTGTCGAGTTCGAGGTTGCGGCGGCTGGCACCGTCCAGCACCACGGTGTCGTCCAGCCGTTCATGACGCAGGCTGCGCAGGTGGGGCAGGGCGGTACGCTGGGTTTCCTTGGCGTACGCCAGCAGGCAACCGGCAGCGCCGATGGCCAGGGTCAACGTTTCGCAGCCGAAACCTTTCAGATCCTGGGTCGAAAACTGCTGGCAGAGACTTTTCAGCGCCGAGTCGCGCTCGAAATCCCACGGTGCGCGGCGGCGAACGCCTCGGCGTTTTTCCGCCGGCAGATCCTTTGGCCAGTCATCCGGGATCAGCAGCTCGACCGGGTTGACCCGCTCAAGCTCCGCCAACAGGTTTTCCCAACCCTTGATTTCCAGCACGGTGAAGTTGCCGCTGGTGATGTCCAGTACCGCGAGGCCGAACAGGCGCTCGTCCCCCAGCACCGCCGCGATCAGGTTGTCGCGACGCTCATCCAGCAATGCCTCATCGCTGACCGTGCCCGGGGTGATGATTCGCACTACCTGACGCTCGACCGGGCCCTTGCTGGTGGCCGGGTCGCCAACCTGCTCGCAGATCACTACCGACTCGCCCAGCTTGACCAGTTTCGCCAGATAGCCTTCCGCCGCGTGATACGGAATCCCGCACATCGGAATTGCCTGCCCTGCCGACTGCCCGCGGGCGGTCAGGGTGATGTCCAGCAACTTGGCCGCCTTCTTCGCGTCTTCGTAGAAGATCTCGTAGAAGTCGCCCATGCGGTAGAACATCAGCTGGTCCGGGTGCTGATTCTTCAGGCGCCAGTACTGCTGCATCATCGGAGTGTGGGAGGACAGGTCGGAGACGGCTTTATTCATCGGATTGTCAGGTAACTCGTTGGAAGATGTGGGGCAAAAGCGGGGCGGTCGCCGGGCTTTTCCGCGATGGGCGCAAGGTTACCATGGGCGGTCTGTTGGACGCAGGCATCGCGGCCGGGTGACAGGTATATGGCGCAAAAAGCTCGACTATGCACGATTTATGCAAATCAGCATTTGTCATCCCGAAAAACTTCAAGCACTATGCGCGTTATGCAAAAACGCAACGTATCCTCCGTCTTAAGAGCACTGCTCGATCAGCACGGGATCTCCCCCACGGAGCTCCACCGTCGCACCGGCGTGCCTCAATCCACTCTCTCGCGGATTCTCAGCGGGAAGATCGTCGATCCTTCGGATAAACATATTTCGAAGATTGCCGAGTACTTCGCCGTGAGCACCGATCAGTTGCGCGGGCGCGCGGATGTCGCGCCGGTTGCCGGCGGCGGGCGCGAGGAGTTGCATTCCGAACTCAAGGACATAAGCCTGTGGGACGATGACACGCCCGTCGATGACGACGAGGTGTCCGTGCCCTTCCTTCGCGAGGTTGAATTGGCTGCTGGATCAGGAAGATTCGTCATCGAAGAGAGCGAGCGCTCCAGCCTGCGCTTTGGCAAGCGCAGCCTGCGCCATAATGGCGTGCAGTTCGACCAGGCCAAATGCGTGACCGTACGGGGCAACAGCATGTTGCCGGTGCTGCGCGACGGCGCCACGGTCGGTGTCAACGCCGGCAAGTGCGGGATCGGCGACATCATCGATGGCGACCTTTATGCGATCAACCACAACGGTCAATTGCGGGTGAAACAGCTCTACCGCCTGCCTACCGGTATCCGTCTGCGCAGCTTCAATCGCGACGAGCATCCGGACGAGGACTACAGCTTCCAGGATATGCAGGACGAGCAGATCGTCATCCTCGGTCACGTCTTCTGGTGGGGCATGTACGCCCGATAACGATCCCTCTCTCAGATAGAACCCGCCCACGGCGGGTTTTTTTTCGCCCCTAGAAAACCGGACAACCCTTGATTGGCGGGGGTTTCATGCATCCGCGCATTTCTCATGCATAAATAAATGCATTTACGCATTGACTGTATATGCATCCATGCATATTCTTGCCACCAAGCCGCTCGACAAAGCGGCTGGCAACAACAGCTCTTTAGTTCCACAAGAACAGGCAGCGATGAACCGGCCTCAACGGTTCAGAGGGTTGGCAACTGACCCGGGTGTGCAGCGTAAAGCACCAGAAGCAGTTATCCGGCGGGCAGGGACCGCGGTCGGAAAAACAATTTGAATGGACTCGTACCGCGCCAGTAGCGCCGAAAAGTCAGCTTCCTTCACACGTACACAGGATTGAAGGAAGGCGAAGGAGCGCATTACTGAAAAGCCCGGCGGACTGCCGGGCTTTTTGGAATGCCTACCTGACGCAGGCCGCTTCACCGAAGCTTCACGGCATAAACGCAGTCAGGCGGAGAATCAAAAGGATTTGCAGATGCTGAAAGACTGCCGTTGCGGCTATTGCAAACGACTGCTCGCCCGGGTGGGTGAGTACACAGAACTCCAGATCAAATGTTCCCGCTGCGGAACATTGAATCATGTGAAGGCCACGAGTCTCGAGCGATCGCCTGTGAGCGACATGAGCACAATCAAGTGCACAAGACTATCCGACTCTATAGGTAAAAAATGAAATCGATCAAAACTCATCTGGGTTCGATGCTGTTGTCCCTGACGCTGCTGGCTGCCAGCGGTTCCGCCTTTGCGGCCGAACTGGTCGTCAATGGAAGCTTTGAAACCCCCGGTTGCGCTAACGACTGCATCTTGAATACACCCGCTCAGGCTGACTTCATCAGCGGCTGGACAACGTTCCTGTCCGGTGTCGAGTACATGAACGTCCGCGCCGCCATCGGCAGTTCGGTTGCTGCCGATGGCGCAATGGCCGTTGATCTTGCCAACTATGTTTACGAAAACGGCGGCGGAATTCAGCAAAACATCAACACCGTCGTGGGCGCAAAGTATCGCCTGACTTTTAGCGCCGGTAACTCGAAGTATGTGAATCGCACCGGCAATGGTGTCATCAACGTCAAGATAGCCGGACAAACCACAAGCTTCGACACGCCTGTGGCGACAGGTGATGCAACCGTATGGGAAACCAGAAGTCTGGACTTCACCGCCACTACTTCGCAAACGACCCTGAGCTTCTGGAACGAGCAGAATCCCAATGCTCATTTCGCGTTCATTGACAAGGTCAGCGTAGTACCTCTTTAAGGGATAGCCTGCGGGCACTCCTTGAGTGCCCGCTTTCAGAGACATCGTTTGAAACCAAAATACATCACACATCAAACTTTCAAGGAGGCGTGACATGACAACCGAGCAACAAGCGTTGGCTGACATGCCGATCTGGCTGGTCATCCTCCTTGCCGTCGTGGGCGGGGTGTCCGGCGAAATGTGGCGCGCCGACAAGGAGGGCGCCCGTGGCTGGCCACTGCTTCGGCGGCTCGCCCTGCGCTCCGGCGCCTGCATGATCTGCGGCGTCTCGGCGATCATGCTGCTGTACGCCGCCGGCATGTCGATCTGGGCTGCTGGCGCGTTTGGCTGCCTGACGGCCATGGCCGGTGCCGACGTGGCCATCGGTCTGTACGAACGCTGGGCCGCCAAGCGCATTGGCGTCTGCGAAGTTCCCCCGCGCGATCCGCAGTAACCCTTTCACTTTCCTGTCTCGCTGCACGCTGTGCGGTGGGACTGCGCGTGGACATTCGAAAAGGAGGTCATGCATGCCTACACCGATCCGGCAGCCGTCGCAACTGTTCACGGCAATGGCGACAGCCTTGCGCAACAACGCCGACCTGAACGTGCAGGTCGGCAGTCAGGATGACTTCACGGCCCCCGGCGACAAGGCCTGGGTGCTGATCGACATCGAACGCAATGCACCAGGAGAACGCGCTGCCAACGGGCGTATCGCCCATGTGCTGACGCTGTCACTGCAAGTCATCCCGGCGCTTTCCGCCACGGCGTTCGCTGCCTGTGACCTGATCGCCGCCCTGAAAAACCTGATCACCGACAATCGTTGGGGCCTGCCCGGCGATCAATGCGATCTGCCGATGAATATCGATGGGCTGCCGTCACTGGCGATTCGCGCCGATCAGCCCAACAAGGCCTGGACACTGACCTTCAATCAGACCCTGTACCTGGGTCCGACCCTGCTGGACGACCCGCTCGGCACACCGAAATTCGCCCGCACCTGGGAAGTCAGCGACATCGACGATCCCGACCAATACACCACGCTGGAGGCCTGACCGATGTTCGACGCATTACTGCGTATGCAACTGGGCCCGATCATCGAACGCCTGGCGGAAATGGAGGCCGAGATCGAAGACCTGCACCGACGCGCCGAGAGTTATTGCCGCATCGGCATCTGTCAGGAGGTCGATGCGGCGAGCAACACCTGCAAGGTCAGCCACGGTGGATTGCTCACCCCGGCCATCAAGTTCTTCAACCCCAGCGCCGGCGCGCAGAGCGAGTCGCGGATCCCGACGGTGGGCGAACAATGCCTGCTGTTCAACTACGGCAGCGGCGAAAGCGGCGCGCAAAGCGTGGCGTTGTTCGGCCTGAACAGTGACCGTTTTCCACCGACCTCGACGGTGCCGACGTTGACCCGTCGCGTCCATCAGGACGGCAGCGAAAGCGGCTACGACGACGCCACTCACACGCTGCATTGGCAAAACGGTCCGGCCGCCTTCAACGGCTCCCGAGAATCGCTTGAACTGAGCATCGGCCCGGCGCGGCTGGCGATGACAGCGCAAGCGATCAACCTGCAGCTGGGCGCGGTCGGCCTGACCATCGACGCCTCGGGCGTGCACTTCAGCGGCCCGTTGGTGGATCACCAGGGTCGCGTCATCAGCCCCTGAATCAAGAGCTTCCCATGATCGGAATCGATAGAGACACCGGGGCCACGGTCGACGACTGGCTGCAATTCGTGCAGCGCGCGACCCGGGCCCTGACCACGCCGCTGGGCACCCGGCAAAAAAGGCCCCTTTATGGTTCGTTGATCCCCACGCTGTTGGGGCAAAACCTGGGCGATGACGTTCTGCTTCTGGCCCAGAGTCACGCTGCGCAGGCTTTCTACAACGCGCAGAACGGCATCGGAGATTTCCAGCCAGGCGTGATCGTCGCCACGCGTCAGGGCGCCGGTCTGCTGCTGCGTTTCGCCGGCACCTGGAAAAACCGCCAACAGACTTTCGAGGTCGTGACATGAGCATGTTGATCCCGGGCCAGAACCAACTGGCCGAACCCTCTTTGATCAAGGTCGAGGCCTTCGAGGATCTGCTGGCCGAGTTCAAGACCTTCGTCCTGGAATACGTCGGTACCCGCTCGCCGCAGAGCGCTGCGAAACTCAAGACCAGCCTGGACAACGAAAGCGAATTGCTGACGATGGCGCTCGAAGCGTTTTGCGTTCGCTTGCAAAGCCACGAACGCAAATACAACGCTCGCATCAAGCAAATGCTGGCGTGGTGGGCCACCGGCAGCAACCTTGATGCGCGGCTCGCGGACATGGGGTTGGAGCGGCAGTTGCTCGACCCGGGCGACCCGGCAGCGTTTCCGCCGGTGCCGGCGATTTACGAGAGCGACGATGATGCCCGGTTGCGTTATTACCTGGCGCCCCATGCGCCGGCGGCGGGGTCGCGGATGCAGTATCGCCGCGAGGTGTTCACCCTCGGCGAACGGCCGGCGGTGAAAGTCGAATCCACCGATGCCGGCGTCGTCAACGTCACCTACACCTTTGCCCCGGACGGCCTCGCTGCGCAGGTCAAGGATGGCAATGGCCGCCGCACGGCCCCCGGTGAAGTGCAGGTGACGGTGCTGTCCCGCGACGCCGACGGCACACCGTCCGCCGCACTGCTCGACGGCGTGCGCCAGCACTTCGCCCGGCCCGATGTCTGTCCGGAAACCGACAAGGTCACGGTCAAAGGCGCCGAGATTCAGCGCTACAAAATCCGCGTCGTGGCAAAGATCAATTCCGGCCCCGATTCGGGCCTGACCAAAGTCGCCGCCGAGCAACATCTGCAAGCCTACGCCGACAGCTGCCATCGCCTGGAAGGCCGGATCGACCCGAGCTGGATCGACTACACGCTGCACAGCGCCGGCGCCGTGCAATTGCGGATTCTTGAACCGCTGACACCGATCGTGTGCAGCGCGTTTCAAGCACCGTACTGCACGGCGGTCGAAGTCGAGGTGCAGACGCTATGACCGATCAGACACCGCGACCGACCCTGCTGCCGGCCAATAGCTCGGCGCTGGAACGGGCACTCGACATCGGCCTCGGCGCTTTGCTCGACCGCATCGCGCCGCCGTTCCCCGAACTGATGAACCCGAGCTCGACACCCCTCGCGTTCCTGCCGTATCTCGCAGCGGATCGCGGCGTGGCCGAATGGAGCACCGACGCACCGGAAGCCGAGAAGCGCCTGACCGTCGAACTGGCCTGGCCAACCGCGCGTCAGGCCGGCACCCACAAGGCACTGGAAAACGCTGCCAAGGGCTTGCAACTCAGGCCTGAAGTCCGCGCCTGGTATGAACAGACACCGCCCGGCGAACCCTACAGCTTTTCCGTGCGGGCCTTCAGCGAACAACCCTACAGCGAAGAAATCGACGCCCGTCTCGACCGACGCCTGGCCGATGCCAAGAGCGAACGGGACGTGCTGTCGGTGTCGGTAGGGCTTAGCGCCTTCGGCAAACACGTCATCGGCGCCGCGACCTTCTGCGGTGAGTTGACCACGGTTTATCCGGTGTTCCTCGAAGGGCTCGAGACATCTGGCGAGGCCTTCATGGCGGCTGCGCTGTACACCGTCGAAACATCCACTATTTATCCTCAGGGGGCCTGAATGGCTGACTATTACACCCTGCTCACCAATGCAGGGATTGCCTACGAAACCGCCTGCAAGGCAGCGGGCGTACCGATCAAGTTGACGCAGATTTCCGTCGGCGACGGCGGCGGCGCGGTCTACAACCCGGCCGCGACCGCCACCGCGCTCAAACGCGAAGTCTGGCGCGGACCGCTCAATGCGTTGTTCCAGGACGAGAAGAATCCGAGCTGGCTGCTCGCCGAAGTCACCATCCCGCCGGACGTCGGCGGCTGGTACGTGCGTGAAGCCGGCCTTTGGACCGACACCGGCATTCTCTACGCCATCGTCAAATACCCGGAGTCGTTCAAACCGGTGCTGGCCACTTCAGGCTCGGGCAAAGAGTTCTACATCCGCTCGATTTTCGAGACCAGCAATGCCTCACTGGTGACGCTGCTGATCGATGACACGGTGGTCAAGGCCACTCGGGCGTGGGTCATGAGCTACCTCGCCGAAGAACTCGGCAAACTCGACGGCAAACAGTCGGCTCGCGTCGCCGCCACCGCCAACGTGGTGTTGAACGGCGCGCAGCAGATCGACGGCGTGGCGGTGATCGCCGGCGACCGTGTGCTGCTGCCGAATCAGACCCTGGCCAAGGACAACGGCCTGTGGATCGTCGCCAACGGCGACTGGGTTCGGGCCAACGATGCCAACGTCAGCGCCAAGGTCACACCGGGCCTGACGGTGATGGTGGAGGAGGGTACGCTCAACGGCGATTCGCTGTGGCACCTGACCACCAACGCGCCGATCACTCTTGGCACAACCGCGCTGACATTCAAGATGCTGGCAGGGCGCACCGGGATTGCCGCCGGGACTTACAAGAGTCTGAGCGTCGACGAATACGGCCGCGCGACGGCCGGCTCGAATCCCGACACGTTGTCCGGGTTTGGCATCAAAGATTCGTACACCAAGGCTGAAGTCGAGGCGCTGATTGCCAAGGCTTCTGCGTTGCCGGTGGGATCGATTGTGGCGTTCCCTGTCGATACACCGCCACCGGGTTTTCTGGAGCTGGACAACAGCGTCAAGAGCAGCGCGACCTACCCTGACTTGAGCGCCTATCTGGGTGGCAAGTTCAACAAGGGGGATGAGGGTGTCGGGAATTTCCGGTTGCCTGAGGCGCGTGGGGAATTCTTGCGGGGTTGGGATCATGGGCGTGGGGTGGATGCCGGGCGTGGCATTGGCAGTTGGCAGGCTGATGACAACAAGGCACATACGCATACAGCCGTTGGTACGATTTACTCGTATGGTCATTTGGCGGCTGGTCCAGGGCGTGACTTTCAGAGTTCCAATGTCACTACTTCCTCGGCGGGCGGTTCAGAGGCGCGTCCACGCAACATCGCCGTCATGTGGTGCATCAAAGCCTGGAACGCCCCGGTCAATCAGGGAAACATCGACGTAGCAGCATTGGTCAAGGAAGTCTCCCGGCTGGGGTCGGCCGTTCCGGTGGGTGCTGTCATGGCGTTTCCAACGGGGATCGTACCGCCCGGCTTTCTTGAGCTGGATGGCAGCGTGCAGAGCATTGCGACCTATCCGGATCTGGCGGCGTACCTGAGCACAAAATTCAACAAGGGCGATGAGGGCACCGGTAATTTCCGTTTGCCGGAGTCTCGCGGAGAATTCCTGCGTGGCTGGGATCATGGTCGCGGGATCGATATAGGTCGCGGGCTCGGTAGCTGGCAGGCGGATGACAACAAGGCTCACGCCCACACCTACACCCGGATTCCCGTTTTCGGCAATACCGGTGGCGCCAACGCCGCGGGTATCGTTGCCGACAATGGAACGCAGACAGGCAGTTCCAACTTCGCCAGCTACATGAACACGTCGGGAGGCAGCGAGGCGCGACCACGCAACCTCGCCGTCATGTGGTGCATCAAGGCCTGGAACGCGCCGATCAATCAGGGAAGCATCGATGTGGCTGCACTGGCCAAGGAAGTCTCGCAGCTGAAATCGTCTGTTCCGGTGGGTGCTGTTCTGTCGTTTCCAATGGGGGTCGTGCCTGCCGGTTATCTGGAGCTGGATGGCAGCGTGCAGAGCATTGCGACCTACCCGGATCTGGCGGCGTATCTCGGAACAAAGTTCAACAAAGGGGACGAAGGCGCGGGCAATTTCCGCCTGCCAGAGTCTCGCGGTGAGTTCCTGCGAGGTTGGGATCATGGACGAGGTGTGGACGCTGGACGGGAGCTGGGAAGTTTCCAGAAGGCAACGCTTTTGGCGACTGACGCGACAACTCCTGATCTCAAGGCGCTGCAAGACACCACAGTTGCATTCACGCTGGGTCCGACCCTTACCGAAAATGCTCATTCATACGTTGGTGGCGACGTGGTCAACAAGGCCATGTATCCGGGAACCGGCATTACCGTCAGCACGGCTGACAACCCTGGGAAGTCCTTTTTAGACACACCGTTGATGTTTGAGCGTGGCAACCTTGTTGGCACTCGCCCACGAAACATCAGCGTCATGTGGTGCATCAAAGCCTGGAACGCGCCGGTCAACCAGGGAACGATCGATATAGCCGCACTCGCAGCGGCCGTTGAAACCGCCTCCAGCAATGGCCCACTTGTTGGGAGCATGCGTGGCGACAAGATGCAGATTTCGGTCGCGTCGTCGTCCGGAACGATCAAGGTGGCGGAGGTTGTTGTCGGCAATGCCAATGGCAAGACGCGCACCCTGCGAAACTTCAGCCAGTTGGTTGATCTGGCGTCGGCAGCCAAGGGCCTCGGGGCCATGGATGCAGGGGCTGCGCCAGTCAATGGCTATGTGGCCCTCTATGCCTTTTACAACCCGGTAACCGAAGCTCAGGGCGTGATGGCGTGGAACTGCACGTCGGCTGTGGCGCCTGTTATGTACGGTGGGTCGGCTCCACCAGCGGGTTACACCTACTCGGCGCTGATCGGGGTGTGGCCAACGAACGCCAGCGGCCAGTTCCCGAATGGTTATCAGGAAAACCGAATGTTCTCCGGTAATGGCAAGGAAGTGTTGTCGACACAGGGCGGCAGGTCCAGCTTTGCGCCGTTCTCGGTGGCTTCTGCTGTTCCGATGAATGCAAAGCAATGTCAAGGCTACATTGGGCTTTCCAACGCCACGGCTGGTGTCAATACCTATGCAGCCTTGGGCGGCGAAAATGGTGTGGGCAACGTACAGTTCGCTTGCAATCCCTCTGGCGCTGCAAACGGTGGCCCTCAAAGTCCTTTTCCGCTTCTGCCGCTGACGAGTCCTCAGACGCTGTATCACACCCTGTCGGCGTCTGCGGGTATCGCAACCTTTAGCATCAACATCTCGGCATATACATTTTAAGGCTGACCTATGAGCATCTATGTCCAATTTACGGACGAGCACCAGCTTGCCGTGACGGCGGTTTTTGCAGAGCCGCAAGATGAGGCGTATTGGCCGAACCAGGGCGTCGTTACGGAAGACGATGTCCGCTATCTGGCCTACATCGCTTCAAAAACCGGAAATGCCCCGGTCTCAAAAGAAGACGTCATCGCTGCCGAGCGATTCCGCCGGGAAGCCTCTGGCGTGTCGGTCGGTGAGCTTCTGATTGAGACAACTCGCGTCAGCCAGGCGCTGATCGCAAGCACGGGGCTTTCAGCCATTCTCGATCCCGAATACCGCTGCAATTTCAAAACAGCGAAGGGGTTCGTCGAGATTGGCGCTGCGCAAATCATCGAAATTGCGAAAGCCGTGCGGGCGCACGTACAGGCCTGTTTTGACCGCGAGCTGACGTTGTTACGCGCAATCGAGGCAGGCGAGTACCACGACGAAATGCTGGCCGAGGGCTGGCCGGATTCATCGTCGACCGATACCGCAGATCTCGAATAAACGCCCCGCACCCCGGGGCATTTTCTTGTCCGCCCAACACATTCAACACCCGCCAAGCCCCTCCCAACGAGGGGCTTTCCCGTTTATGGAGAAACGAAAAATGGCAACCCGCCAAACCTACACCGTGCTCGTTCCATTCCCCACCGGCGGTGGGCACTGGTCGAGCGTCGGCCAGGAACTCGATCTGCTCGATGTCGAGGCCAGTGCGCTGCACAGCGCCGGTCGACTGGAGCTGAAAACACCTACCACCAAGGCCGTGAAGGCCGCTGCCAAGAAGGCTGACTGACTATGGCTGAGGTTCTGAACTTCGAGCACAACGGCATTACCGTCAATGCCACCGAATCCCCCGAGGCCATGGGTGGCTTGGGCGACAACGTTATCGGTCTGGTCGGCACCGCGCCGAAAGCCGATCCGCTGATTCCGCGCAACGCACCGTTTCGCATCAACAGCTTCACCACCCACGCGCTGCTGGATCCGACCGGTTCGGAAGAGGGCACCCTGTACCACGCCGTTTACCAGATCCTCAAAGTGGTCAAGGTGCCGGTGTACGTAGTGATCGTCGAAGCAGGCGCGACCCCGGCCGATACCGTCAATGCGGTGATCGGCGGTGTTGAACCGGCCACCGGCCGCAAGCTCGGTCTGGCCGCACTGGGCAGCGTCCCGGAAGACCTGACCATCATCGGCGCGCCGGGCTTCACCGGCACTAAAGCGGTGGCCAGCGAGTTCGCCTCGTTCGGCAAGCGCATCAAGGCCCGTGTGGTGCTGGACGGCAAGGATGTCTCGGTCGCCGATCAGGTGCTGTACAGCCAGGAACTGGGCGGTGCGGATCTGGGTTTCGACCGTTGCCTGGTGGTGCACAACATGCCGGCCGTGTACTCGAAAGCCGCGAAGAAAAACGTCTTCCTCGCGCCATCCAGCCTGGCGATTGCCGCGCTGGCCAAGGTCAAACAGTGGGAAAGCCCGGGCAACCAGGTGACCTACGCCGAAGACGTGTCGCGGGTCGTTGAGTACAACATCCTCGACACCTCCACCGAAGGCGATCTGCTCAACCGCTACGGCGTCAGCTACTACGCCCGCACCATCCTTGGCGGCTTCTCGCTGCTGGGCAACCGCTCGATTACCGGCAAGTTCATCAGCTACGTCGGTCTGGAGGACGCCATCAGCCGCAAGCTGGTGAAGGCCGGCCAGAAAGCCATGGCCAAGAACCTGACCAAGTCGTTCATGGATCAGGAAGTCAAACGCATCAACGACTGGCTGCAAACCTTGGTCGCCGACGAAACCATTCCCGGCGGCAGCGTGTATCTGCATCCGGAACTCAACAGCGTCGAGAAGTACAAGAACGGCACCTGGTACGTGGTCATCGACTACGGCCGCTACGCGCCGAACGAACACATGGTTTATCAACTCAACGCCCGCGATGAAATCATCGAGCAGTTCCTGGAGGACGTTCTCTAATGTTTACCAACCGCGTAAGACAGGCCATCGCGGCCACCCTGCAAGGCCTGCCGTTGTCGGCGACCGTTGAGGAATTCACTCCGCCGAAGATCGACTTCGACATGGAAAGCATGACGGGCGGGCGCTTCATCGTCGAGGAAATGGCCAAGAGCGCCAAGCCGCTGAACGCCACGCTCAAGCTGCAAGGCACCGGCGCTGAAGTGCTGCTGGCGATGGGCGTGAAACTGGGCGACGACATTCTGCTGAACGTGCGTGAAGCCGGTCAGGATCAGGACGGCAACACCTGGTTCACCTATCACACCATTGGCGGCAAGCTCAAAACCATGGGTGAAGAAGCAATCAAAATGGGTAGCAAAGCCCTGACGACTCTTGAGTTCTCCTGCCGCACCTACAACCGCCTGGAAAACGGCGTGCCGGTGATCGACATCGACGTGCGCACCCAGAAGTTCGTGCTCAACGGCGTCGACATCCTCGGTGATGCCCGTCGTGCGGTGCTGATGCCGTAACGCTGTAAGCAAACCAGGCACTTGCCCCTGTGGGAGCGGGCTTGCTCCGGGTGGCGATCCGACGAATGCGGTGTGACAGTCGCCACACATTCATCTGATAGGCCGCCTTCGCGAGCAAGCCCGCTCCCACATTGGGCCAGTGTGACTGGCCGATGTTTAGCAACACCCCCTCAAGAATCACCAAGGAATTCATACATGTCGTGGATGCCACCCAAGCATGACCTGTTGTCGCCGATTACCGGTGACGACGGCTCGCAGATCGAATCGATTCAGCTCAAGCCGCTGTTCTACGCCGCCCAGAAAGAAGCGCTGGAACGCGCTGGCGACGATGAAGACGATCAGTTCTTCGAACTGGCGCTGCTGGCCACCGGCTTGTCGGTCAAGGAACTCGACCAGCTCAAGCGTCCGGACTACGTGACCATCGCGCAATACGTGCACGAGATGTCGACCCGTCCGGCGTCGTACTTTCTCGACCAGGTCGAAGACGCGGAAAAATCCGACGATCCCGATCAGGTGCAACTGCTGCAACCGCTCGCCGTCACCGGCCGCACCGTGACTTCGCTGAGCCTGGAAATGCCGGCGCTGCGGGCCACCAAAGTGATGAAGAAACTGAAAACGGCCAAGGAACGCGCCGAGTTCATCACCGCCCATTGCACCGGCCTGATGATCCCCGATCTGGCCCTGTTGAGCGTGCCGGACTGGACGCAATTGCAGGTGCGCATCGACGATTTTTTAAACCAGCCGGCGGCCTTCTTTCAGAGCGCGACATCGAAGTAATCCTCGATATCGTGCCGCTCATTTACCCGGTAAGTGAGGCGGAAATTCTGGAGTGGGACGCCGAAAAGGCGTTGCGCCGCTACGACATAGCGATCACTCGCCTTGGCGTGAAAAGGGAGTAGAGCGGCATGGCAGAGAGTAAAAATACGCTCATGAATGCCGGTGACAGCACAAGCGCAGGATTCGGCAGTATCACCCTGAGCACTGCCGCGCTGAACGCAGGAGCCGGGCAGTTTGCCGTGGAACAGACCAGCGGCCTGCGTCAGGCACTGATGACGGCCAGCGGTAAAATCGAGCTGCTGACGACGGCAATCGATGCATTGAGCGTGACACTGTCCGCCTTGCGTGCGTTGCCGCAGGCAGTGAGTGCCGGAGCCAGGAGTGAGTCGTCCGGCGGACAGAAAACACCGGAAAAATCCTCCGGGGGAGCTGAGCTTCCCGAGATGCGCAAGGCCGCGATGGCCATGGATTCGGCGGCGGCCACTCTCGCCAGTGTGGCGCAGCTTTCCCGCGATGGCGGGAAAGACATGGCGCTCACGAGCCTGAAAATGGCCAGTGCCACCCTGGTGGCTGCCGGAGGTACGACCGGGGTCGAACTGGTCAGGATTGAAACCCTGGCAGCCAAGGCGGGAATCGGCAGCGAAGCGGTGAACGAGGAGGGCAGAAAGCACGAGTTGCTGACCTTTGCCAGCGATGCGGCCATCACTGCATCGGCATTCAAGGTTTCGGGGCTGGAAGCCGGCGAAATGTTGAAGGTCTGGCGCACCTCGATGAAGCTCTCGCGCGATCAAGCCCTTGATCTTGCGGATGCGGCCAACCATCTCGGCAAAATGCCCGGAGATGTGCAGACAGCGGATATCGGTACTGTCTTGCAGCAGTCGGGCGAGGCGGCAATCAGCGCCGGCTTGCAGCCTGAACAGGCTGCGGCGTTGACGGCAGCGTTGCTTAACAGCGGCGCGAAAAAAGACGATGCTGGCAATGCGCTGAAGAACATTTCCAGTGCGCTGGGCAAGGGCGATCAAGCATCCATAGCCGAAAAAGGTGCCTGGAAGCAGTTGGGTCTGGATCCCAAGGCAGTGGCCGAAGCCATGCGTGATCCTGACAAACAGAATGCCCAAGGCGCCGTTCTATCAGTGCTTGCAGCGCTGAATGCCAGACCGGTAGAACAGCGCTCGACATTAGCCCGGACCTTGTTCGCGGACAGTGGAGAGGCCGCGTTGTCGCTGTCCCAGGACCTGGGCAAGGTGAATGAAGCCTTTTTCCTTGTGAGCGACAAAAGCCGATACGCGACATCGAAGCTGGGTGACAAAGGCTCGGTAAGACAGTCCGCACTGGCACTTGCCGATACTCAGCAGGGGCAGTGGAACATCAAGAATGCCCGTGAGGAACGTTTGTCGGTCGCCAAAGGCAATGCACTGGCGCCGGATATCGAAAAAACCGGTGAGAGCCATTCGATAGACGCGCTGAGCGATTTGGCCGAAACCTACCCGAAAACCACGGGTGCTGTTCTGACGGCGACGGCCTGGATCAAACCGGTGTTCGACGCCGTGACCGATGCGGTGGTCGGTGAACTGAAAGACCGGGGAGGCAAATGGATCGTTGATAAAGCTGCCAGTTACCTTCCCGGTCGTTCAAAGCTCGGCTTGTCTGCAGCAACCTCTGCGACGGCCGTGGCTGAAACTCAGGGCTTGGCTCTGGCCAGTCGCAGTGCCAGCGCTGGCAACGGTCTGAAAATACTCGAACAGACTGCAAGGGTTGCTGCCCCGGGGCTGGAGCCTGTGCTCGCATCGGTGCAGCCGGCCTCGCGCTGGATGCCTTGGCAGGCGAAGGCGGCGATTGGTGCTTCGGCTGTCGCCGCAGGTATTGCCAGCGGTGACAAACAGCAGATCGCGCAAGGTCTCGGTGCCGCTGGTGGCGCCTGGGCCGGTGCGGTCGCCGGCAGCTCGATCGGCGCCTCCATAGGAAGTGTGGGGCTGGCGCCGGGCATTGCACTTGGCGGTTTGATTGGTGGACTGGTCGGGGGATGGCTGGGCGCTGAGGGAGGAGGCTTTTTAGGTGAGAAGCTCATGTCCAGCGCGCCGGACAAACTCGCCCCGCCGGCCGAAGTCGCCAAAGACCTGGCTGGCGCACAGACGCAAAACCAGCAGGTTTCCTTCTCTCCGACGATCCAGGTCACCTGTCCTGCCCCCGATACTGCCCAACAGATTCAGTCGATTATCGAGCAACAGATTTCCGGTCAATTCCATGGCCAATTCATGCCGCTGCTGATGGGCGCAAACCCACTCGGGACGCGTCGTGATGCAGCCCTGACTGACGGAGCCGGTACATGAAACAACAAATGGCACTGGGCAGTTTCATCTTCGGCCTGTCTCGGGATTTTGCCTACAGCACGCTGTCGCGAAAATCCGAGGGGGGCTGGACTGACCTGCAGATTCTCAACAGCAAACCCAGGTCCCATCAGACAGGACAGAAGCCTGAAACCCTGACCATCTCCGGCACCTCGATGTACGCCGTGGCGATGGAGCGGCTCGATGAACTGCGTGCGCTGCAAGCGTTGAGAGTACCGCTGCCGTTAATTGACGGCATTGGTCGCAACTGGGGTTTGTGGCGGATCAACAGCATCGACGAAAACCAGAGCGAGGTCATCGATGACGGCACCGCGATGGTGATCAAGTGGGTCATCGGATTGTCGGAGTTCAACAATGCGTAAGGTACGAAGCGTGGCCGGTGATTCGGTGAATCTGTTGCTGTACCGCGAGACCGGTCGCAGCGATGACAGCGCCGAGGAAGCCCTGTGGACGCTCAACCCGACCCTGGCCGAGCACGGCCCGATCCTGCCGGCGGGTGTCTGGGTGACGCTGCCGGAACTCGACTCGAAACCCGCCGCGATCAAACCGGTTCTGGCCTGGGATTAAGGAGGCTGCATGGCACAGGGATTTACGCCGGCGATCGAAATCTACGGCGCCAACGCGGCTCTGCTTAATCAGCGCCTGATCAGTTGGGAACACATCGATGCCGCCGGTATGGAGTCCGATCAACTGACGCTGGTGCTCGACCTGGAAGGCCTTGAAGGCTTGCCGACCCTGGGCGGAACAATCGGCCTGCGGGTGGGCTATCTGGAGACCGGACTGGTCGAAAAGGGCCAGTTCAAGGTGACTCGACTCACACCGACGCTGTTCCCGCTGCGCCTGACGCTGGTCGCGACCGCCGCGCCTTTCAGCGGCAAGGACGACACCGGATTCAAGGAACGGCGCACGGCCAGTCATGGCCCTACAACCCTTGGCGGACTGTTTCGCGAGCTGGTCTCGAGACACGGATTCTCGCCGCGCGTGGATCCCGAACTGGCGCTGATCAGGATCGCTCATGTCGACCAGTCGAACGAAACCGACATGAGCTTCATCACACGCCTGGCGAAAAAGTACGACGCGGTGGCCAAACCGTTCAACGACCTCTACGTACTGGCGAAACCGGCGCAACTGAAAAACCTGTCGGGCCAGGTGATACCGGATGTCAGGCTGTCGGTGACCCACAACAACCGGCCGGGCGATCACGCCTTCATCAGCGCCACGCTGGAAGAGACCGCCCGTACCCAGAATCAGGGTTGCAAGACCAGCTTCTGGGACAGTGCGCTCGGCAAGCTGCGGGAGGTGATCACCGGGTCCGAACCCTACAAGGTCATGCGCCAGAAACTGGCCAGCGAAGAAGAAGCCAAAGCCATCGGCGAGGCCGAAGTACGCAAGATGCTGCGCGAGAAATACAAGCTGAAGGTCACCTGTCCGGGCGATCCGTTGCTGGCGGCCGAAGGTCTGCTGGTGCTCGACGATTCCTGGCCGGACTTCATGCGCGGTCGCTGGTCGATTGAAAAGGTGACTGCCAGCGGCAAGCCCGAAGAAAGTTATCGCTGCCTGATTGAAGCAAACGGCCGGGATCCCGAGGCAAAAGCCAAGGACTGATCCCCCCCGGTCTCACCCGCCACACGCATCACTGTGGCCACTCACACATCCTGGAACGCTCCCCATGAAGATCTCCCCGATCCTCACGCAGCTGCGTGCGCAATGCCCAAGCCTTGCCGGCCATATCGCGACAGGTGTCGACCTGGCGCTGCTGCAAGGCGACCCGAATCTGCCGATGCCCTCGGCCCATGTTTTACCGCTGGCTGACGTAGCCAGCGCCGGCACCGCCCAGAACTCCCCCAGCCAACCGATCCGCGACCGCTTCGAAATCATCCTGGCACTCGATGCCACGGACGGCACAAAAGCGCTGGATCTGTTGCACGACCTGCGCGCCGAACTGTGGCGTGCGCTGGTGGGTTTCAAACCCGATTCCAACGACAGCGCCATCGTTTACGACGGCGGCGAAACGGTCTCGATCAACAGCAGCCGCGCGTTCTACCGGCTGCGCTTTTTTGCCGAGTTCCAGCTGGGCCGCAATCTGCCAAGTCAGCCTGCGGAGAGTTGGCACGAACGCGAACTGGACGGTTTGTCGTCCTTTACCGGGGTCACCGTGCGGGTCGATGCGATCGACCCGGCCGACCCCAATCTGAAACGCCCGGGCCCTGACGGGCGCGTGGAAATGACTTTCTCTGGAGACGTAACCCCATGAGCAACCGCATCACCGTAGTGCCGGCCGCCGGCCGTGCCGTGCCGGACCCTGAAGCCGGCGACCTGCTGCCACTGGAAGGCCGTGAAGTGCTGGACAGCGCCTGGTGGCGCCGACGTCTGGCCGACGGCGATATCACCCTCAAAACCGCTACAACCAAACAAAAGGGAGCCAAATAATGGCGATCGGATTCAGCAACATCCCTGCGGACATCCGTGTACCGCTGTTCTATGCCGAAATGGACAACTCGGCCGCCAATAGCGCGTCCTCGTCCATGCGCCGCCTGATCGTGGCGCAGGTCAACGACAACATCGCCCCGAGCGAAGTCGGCAAACTGGTGCTGGTCTCCAGCGTGGCACTGGCCAAGAGCATTGGCGGCCAGGGCTCGATGCTGGCTTCCATGTACGAGACTTTCCGCAAGGCCGACCCGATCGGTGAGATCTGGTGCCTGCCGCTGCACAACGCCACCGGCGCCATCGCCAAAGGCGTGCTGACCCTGACCGGCACCGCGACTCAGGCTGGCATGCTCAACCTGTATGTCGGCGGCGTTCGCGTCCAGGCCACCGTGGTCAACGGTGCCACCGCTGCCCAGGCGGCCACCGCCCTGGCACAGAAAATCAACGCCACCGCCGATCTGCCGGTGAGCGCAGCCGCCGCCGAAGGCGTCGTCACTCTGAGCGCCAAATGGACTGGCGAGAGCGGCAACGACATCAGCCTGCAATTCAATCGCCTGGGCAAGAGCAACGGCGAAGAAACCCCGGCTGGCCTGACCACCGCCATCACCGCCATGACCGGCGGCGTCGGTGTGCCTGACCAGGTTGAAGCGGTTGCGGCACTGGGCGACGAGCCGTTCGAGTTCATCACACTGCCGTGGTCCGACCTGGCCACCCTCAACACCTGGCAAGCGGTGATGGATGACAGCACCGGTCGCTGGTCGTGGGCCAAGCAACTGTTCGGTCATGTCTACAGCGCCAAGCGTGGCACCGTCGGTACTCTGGTGGCGGCCGGTCAGGCGCGCAACGACCAGCACATGACCATTCAGGCGCTGGAGCCGGGCGTTCCGCAACCGGTGTGGGTACAAGCTGCGGCACTGGCTGCGCGCACCGCGGTGTTCATCTCCGCTGACGCCAGCCGTCCGACCCAGAGCGGCAGCCTGCCAGGCGTCGATCCGGCCCCGGCCAGCGAACGCTTCACCCTGACCGAGCGTCAGTCGCTGCTTAACTACGGCATCGCCACCGCGTACTACGAAGGCGGCTACGTGCGTATCCAGCGCTCGATTACGACCTACCAGAAGAACGCTTACGGCCAGGCCGACAACTCGTACCTGGACAGCGAAACCATGCACCAGTCGGCGTTCATCGTGCGTCGCCTGCAAAGCGTGATCACCAGCAAATACGGTCGCCACAAACTGGCCTCCGACGGCACCCGTTTCGGCGCCGGCCAGCCGATCGTCACCCCGGCGACCATTCGCGGTGAGCTGATCGCCCAGTACGCCAAGCTCGAACTCGAAGGCCACGTGGAAAACGCCGAGCTGTTCGCCGAGCACCTGATCGTCGAGCGCGACGTGCAGGACCCGAGCCGCGTGAACGTGCTGTTCCCGCCGGATTACATCAACGGTCTGCGCGTGTTCGCACTGCTCAACCAGTTCCGTCTGCAGTACGACGACGTCGCCTGATCGGCTCGTTTGACACTGTGATTTCAGCCCACCTCGCGTGGGCTTTTTATTTGAAGGGAGTAACACCATGGGTCAACTGATTGCAGGCACCTGCTACGTCAAGGTCGACGGTGCACAACTGACTATCAACGGCGGCTGCGAAGCCCCGCTGATGGCCGTCAAACGCGAAACCGTCGTACCGGGTTTCTACAAGGAAACCGACATCGCGCCATCGTTCAAGGTGACCGCGCTGCACACCGCCGACTTCCCGCTGAAGAAGCTGATCGAAGGCACCGACATCACCGTCACCTGCGAATTCAGCAACGGCAAAGTCTACGTGCTGGCCGGTGCGTACCTGGTCGAAGAGCCAGTCTCCAAGGGCGATGACGCCACCATCGAACTGAAATTCGAAGGCATCAAGGGGACCTGGCAATGAGCGGCGCCGTGAAGCTTCAAGTTGCGATCGAAGCTCACGGCGAGCCCCTGACCGAACTCGTCCTGCGCCGTCCGACGGTGCAGGAGGTGCGAGCGATCAAGGCGCTGCCGTACAAGATCGACAAGAGCGAAGAGGTCAGCCTCGACATGGACGTGGCGGCCAAATACATCGCCGTGTGCGCCGGCATTCCGCCGTCGTCGGTCAACCAGCTCGATCTGGCTGACCTCAACGCGCTGAGCTGGGCCGTTGCGAGTTTTTTCATGAGTGCGGCGTCGGAGCCATCACCGACCTGATTTCGGTCGCCTATGACCTGGCCTGGTTCTGGAAGGTTGACCCCGAACAGATGATGGCCAGGCCACTGGATGTGCTTCGCGAATCGCTGGAGCACGCGCAACGGATCAATGCGATGCAGCAGGTGCAGTGATGGCAGAAGAAACCAAAGCTAAAGCGTCGGTGCTGCTTACTGGCATCGACGAACTGTCACCCAAACTCGGCGCCCTGCGAGTGAAGGTCGATGACTTCAAGAAAAACCTCGAACAGACCGGCCTCGGCAAACTGGACATAAGCGGTCTGTTCAAGGGCGGCAGCGTGATTACGCCGTTCGTGGACGGCATCAAATCGGCTGCGGCGTTTCAGGGCAAGCTTGCCGAGGTCGGCGAGGCGGCGAAAACCGTCGACCTGCCGGAAACACCGAAAGCCGCCGCGCAGAACATGAATGTGTTCAGCGCATCCATGGAGAAGGTGTCCGCTGCAGTGGACGCCGCACTGGTGCCGGCGGTGGGCGCATTGGTGGTCGGGCTGGAGCCGATGCTGACCCAGGTCGGCAGCCTGCTGGCCGACAACCCGAAGCTGGTCGAAGGGCTGGCAGCGGGGGCGATTGCGTTTTCCGCCATGCAGACCGCCGTCACCGGTATGACTCAGGTGATGGACGTCATGAGCATGGTGCTCAAGACCAACCCGATCATGCTGATCGCCATGGGCATTGCCGTGGCGGCCGGTCTGATCGTGGCCAACTGGACACCCATTTCCGCGTTCTTCACCGGATTGTGGGAGGGCGTGAAAAACGCCGGGGCCAGTGCAATGGCGACGTTGCGCTCGGTGCTCGACTGGCGGCCGCTGGAGGCACTGGCGGCGTTGTGGGAGCCGGTCACGGGGTTCTTCTCGGGAATCTGGGACAAGGTCAAGGTCGTGACCGCGCCGGTGATCGACTTCTTCAAGTCGGTTTTCTCGTGGTCGCCCGCAGGCATGATCCTGGAAAACTGGGGGCCGTTGACCGGTCTTTTTTCGGCGATCTGGGAGCTGCTCAAGGCCTTGAGTGTGCCGATGATGGCGTTCCTCAGAAACCTGTTCGACTTCTCGCCGATGCAGATGATCAACAGTGCATGGGGCGGTGTTGTCAGGTTCTTCGAACCGATGTTCAGCGGCCTGCGAAAAGCCGCGCAAACGGCGAAAGAGTTCCTGGTGTCGTTGTTCGACTTCTCGCCGATGCAGATGATCACCAGTGCGTGGGGCGGTGTTGTCGCGTACTTCCAGCCGGTGTGGACGACGCTGCAATCGGCCGTGCAAAGCACCCGGGATACGTTGCGGGCACTGTTCGATTTTTTCCCGATGGAAATTATCACCAGCGCCTGGGGTGGTGTCGTTGGATTCTTCGAACCGATCTGGACGGCACTGCAAACGTCAGTGCAACAGGTCAAAGGTTTTTTCACCGGTCTGTTCGAGTGGTCGCCGCTGGAGCAGATTGCGCAGTATTGGCAGCCGATCGGTGAGGTTTTCTCGGCGCTGTGGGGTGTTGTGCTGGCGCTGTCCGCGCCGGTCGTGGACTTTTTGCACGGCCTGTTCGAATGGAAACCCCTGGATCAGATCATCGAGAGCTGGGGGCCGATTGTCGGGTGGTTCGGCGAGTTGTGGCAAAAGCTGCAAACCGTCATCGCGCCGATCAAGGAGTTGTTCGACGGCGGCTTCGCCGGGCTGATCGCCAAGGTCACCGGCAAGGTCGAAACCCTGACCCAGGCGCAGCGCCAGACCAATGCCGAAGGCAAGGGTGAACTGGCGCCGGCATTCTTCGGTGCCAGCTCGAAACCCGAGGGCGGCAGTGCGTTGCAGGGCGGTTCGTTGCCGCAATCCTCCAGCGCCCTGATCCAGCAAAGCGCCGCCAACAACCGCACGCAACTCGAAGGCGGCCTGACGGTGCGCTTCGAAAACGCGCCGGCGGGGCTGCGCACTGATCAACCGCAAACCAATCAACCGGGGCTGGCGCTCAGTTCGCGCATCGGCTATCGCTCGCTATCGGCAGGAGGTTCCAATGAACTGGCGTGACCGTTTGTTGCCGGCATCCTTTCGCGGTGTCGGTTTCTGGATCGACCAGGCGAAAACCCCGGTCGGTCGCAAGGGGCAGTTGCACGAATACCCGCAACGGGACTTGCCGTTCTTCGAGGATCTCGGCCAGCAGGCCAAGACCCACGATCTGACGGCGTTCATCATCGGTGCCGATTGCCTGGAGCAGCGCGACAAGCTGCTCCAGGCTCTGGAGCAGGGCAGCGGCGAACTGGTGCATCCGTGGCTGGGCCGCCTGCAGGTCAAGGTCGGCGAATGCGACATGACCCACACTCGCCAGGACGGCGGGATGGTGACCTTCACCCTGAAGTTCTACCCGGACCGACCGCTGCCGTTTCCGACGGCGACGGTCAGCACGCAAAAAGTCCTGTTGATCAAGGCCGACGGTTTGCTCGGTTCGGCGGTGGCGCGCTTCGAACAGGCCATGACCCTGATCAAGGCGGCGCGGATCGGCATCGCCAATCTGCGCAACAGCCTTACCGGCGTGTACGACGTGATCAAGGAGCAGCTCAAGCCGCTGATCGCGCAGTACAAGCAGATCACCGAACTGGTCAGGGCCGTCAAGGAGCTGCCCAAGGAAGTGGCAGCGGAGTTCAAGGGCTTGCTTGGCGATATCAAGGAGCTGAAGGCATTCGCGAAGGAGGGCTACCGTGGCGTGATTGCCGACGTGTCCCAACAGATCGAAGCCATCCGCAAGGCCGACGCCCCGAAAATCACCACCGGCAAGGACACCACCGCTGCAGCGCAGGCCCTGGCCAATCTGGTGCAGGACACCCTGATCGTCAAAGCGGCGCAATGGGTAGCCTCGATGCCGGTGGCGTCGACACCGGTGAAACTGTCGTCGACGCCTTCGCTGGACCAACAGTCGAAACAGCCGGTCAGCCGTCAGGAAGTGCCGGTCACCGACGATCTGCAAGCGCTGCAAAAAGAGCTGATCGAAGCGCTGCAAAAGGCCCAGGACAAGGCCGATCCCGCGCACTATCAGGCCATCGCCGATGTGAAGGAAGCGCTGATCGCGCACCTCAAGGCTGTGGCATCGTCCGGTGTGCGGCTGGTCAGCAAAACCTTCCAGGAAACCTTCCCGGCGCTGGTCGTGGCCTACAAGCAGTTTGGCGACGCCACTCGGGTGACCGAGGTCATTCAGCGCAATGGTCTGTCTCATCCGAGCTTCTCACCCAACGAAGTCAAGGTTTCCAGGGAGTGAGTCATGAACGAGACTGACAACCGCGTGACGCTGACCGTCAACAGCATGGAATACGGCGGCTGGAAAAGCGTGGAGATCACCGCGGACCTGGAGCGCCAGTTCCGCACCTTCAAACTCGACATCACCTGGCAATGGCCGGGGCAGACCGTGGATCAGCGGATCAAGGCCGGTGACCCCTGTGAAGTGAGGATCGGCCAGGATCTGGTGCTCACCGGTTATGTGTTCAAGGCGCCGATCAGTTATGACGGGCGGCAGATCAGCCTGAGCATCGAAGGCAGTTCCAAAACTCAGGACCTGGTGGATTGTGCGGCCCGAAACATCCCCGGCCAATGGCAGGATCAGTCGCTGTTGAACATCGTCCAGGCCCTGGCCGGGGAATACTCGCAGTTTGTGGTCAACGAAATTCCCGAGACTGCACGTCTGAGCAAACACACGATCGTCCCGGGTGAAACAGTGTTTCAGTCGATCGACCGTCTGCTCTCGCTGTACCGGGTGTTTTCCACCGATGACGCCGAAGGCCGGCTGGTGCTCGCCAAACCCGGCAGCGCTGGCCGCGCCAGCGATGCGCTGGAGCTGGGCAAGAACATTCTTTCGGCCAATGCACCGATGGACTTCAGCCAGGTGTTTTCCGAGTACCGGGTGATCGGTCAGCAAAAGGGCAACGACAAGAAGAGCGGGGCGGCGGTCAGCGAAGTTGAATCGACGGCGACGGACCTGAGCTTCAAGCGCCGGCGCACCACGATCATCAACGAAGGCTCGCAACTGACGTTCGAACTGGCCCAGCAACGGGCACAGTGGGAGAGCGCCACGCGTATGGGCCGGGCGCTGACCACCACGTATCAGGTGCAGGGCTGGCGTCAGTCCAATGGCGATCTGTGGCGTCACAACACGTTGGTGCGGGTCAAGGACCCGGTGCTTGGCTTCGATGAAGACATGCTGATTTCCAAGGTGACGTATTCGCTGTCGGCGCAAGGCTCGGTCACCACATTGCAAGTAGCGCCACCGCATACCTTCGACGCGAACCCGACTCCCCCGAAAAAAACCTGAGCCCAAGTTCTGCAAACACCACCGGACACTGTGGGAGCGGGCTTGCCCGCGAAAGCTGTGGTGGCTGCAACACATCTTTGCCTGAACGACCGCCATCGCGGGCAAGCCCGCTCCCACAGGGTTTGCCAGTGTCTGGCCGAGGTCTAGAGGAAACCCTATGAGCCTACTGACACGCCTGCTGGCGCGCGGCACTGTCGTGCTCGCCAGTTCGGCCTCCAAGCTGCAATCGCTGCAAATGCGCCTCACCGCCGGTGAAGTGAACGACGACATGGAGCACTTCGAACCCTACGGCTTCACCAGCCACCCGCTGGCCGGTGCCGAAGGCGTCGTCACGTTTCTCGGCGGCGACCGTTCCCACGCCATCGCCCTGGTGGTCGCCGACCGCCGTTACCGCCTGCAATCGCTGGCGGCCGGCGAAGTGGCGATCTACACCGACGAAGGCGACAAGATCCACTTCAGGCGCGGGCGGATCATCGACATCGAAACCTCAACTTTGAACATCCGCGCCAGCACCGCCGTGAACTTCGAGACGCCGGTGATCAACCAGACCGGCAAGATCGTTTCCAAAGGCGATCAAGTGGCCGGCGGCATCAGCCAGATCAAGCACGTGCACGTTGGCGTGCAGGCGGGCAGTGGCCAGACCGGCGCGCCGGCGGGAGGTCAGTGATGCTGTTCAGTCAGAACCTTCACGCCGCGCTGACCCGCTCGGTGCTGATCAGCCTGTTCACCTGGCGCCGCGCCGCCGACGACGATGCCCTCGACGACGAGGAGCGTTTCGGCTGGTGGGGCGACACCTTTCCCACCGTGGCTGACGACCGCATCGGCTCGCGGCTGTGGCTGTTGCGCCGGGTCAAGCTGACCCGCCAGACCCAGATGGACGCCGAGTTCTATGCCCGCGAAGCCTTGCAATGGCTGATCGACGACGGCCACTGCAGCGCCATCGACATCATCAGCGAACGCCTCGACGCCCAGCGCCTGAACCTGCGCACGGTCCTGACCCTGGCCGACGGCGAGCGCCTGGACATCAACCCCGATAACAGTTGGCAGGTGATTTATGCCGTTTGAAACCCCTTCGCTGCCGGTGCTGATCAAGCGCACTCAAAGCGACCTGGCCGGCGATTCGCTGCGCCAGTCCGATGCGCAAGTCCTGGCCCGCACCGTCGGTGGTGCGGCTTACGGTCTGTATGGCTACCTTGACTGGATTGCCGAGCAGATCCTGCCCGACACCGCCGACGAATCGACCCTCGAACGCATCGCCGCGCTGCGCTTGAACCAGCCGCGCAAACCGGCGCAAGTCGCTACCGGCAGCGTCAGTTTTACCGCGACCGCGGGCGCTGTGCTGGACGTTGATACGCTGCTGCAATCGAGCGATGGCCGTACCTACAGAGTCACCACCGCGCGCACTACCGTCAATGGCAGCAACACCACCACGATTGCAGCGCTGGATGCCGGCAGTCTCGGTAATGCCGAGGCCGGACTGGCGCTGACTCCGGTGCAGCCGGTTACCGGTGTGGTCGGCAACAGCTTTGTCGTGCTGGCGCCGGGCCTCAGCGGCGGCGTGGCGCGGGAAAGTCTGGAGTCGCTGCGTTCGCGGGTGATCCGGTCCTATCGCGTCATTCCTCACGGCGGTTCGGCCAGCGACTATGAAACCTGGGCACTGGAAGTGCCGGGCGTGACACGGGCCTGGTGCCGGGGCGGCCAGCTCGGGCCGGGTACGGTGACGGTGTTCATCATGCGTGATGAAGATCCGCAACCGGTGCCCAACGATGAGCAGTTGGCGGAAGTTCAGGATTACATCGAACCGCTGCGTCCGGTGACGGCGCAAGTGAATGTGCAGCGACCGATTCAAGTGCCGGTGGTGTACAGCTTCAAGAGTGTCAACCCGGACACCACCGCCGTGCGCGCTGCCATCGAATCGCAACTGCGTGACCTGCACAACCGTGAAGCCGACCTGGGTGTGCCGTTGCTGATCAGCCATATCCGCGAAGCCATCAGCAGCGCCGGTGGTGAGTACGATCACACCTTGACCGCGCCGGCCGCTGACGTGCCTGCCGGTAAAAGCGAGTTGCTCACCTTCGGAGGTTGCGTATGGGGGGCATAAGATCCGCTGCGCAATATCAGGCGCAGCTTCGCGCATTGCTGCCCAGTGGCCCGGCATGGGATCCGGAGCGGGTGCCGGAGCTTGAGCAAGTGCTGCAAGGCGTCGCCGTCGAACTGGCACGCCTCGATGCCCGCGCCGCCGACCTGCTCAACGAGATGGACCCGGCCGGCGTCAGCGAACTGGTGCCGGACTGGGAACAGGTGATGAACCTGCCCGACCCGTGCCTCGGCGCCACGCCGCTGTTCGACGACCGTCGCCTCGCTGTGCGCCGCCGCTTGCTGGCGGTCGGCAGCCAGGCCGTCGGCTACTACCTGGAAATCGCCAAAAGCCAGGGTTATCCCAATGCCACCATCACCGAACTCGAAGCCCCGCGCATGGGCCGTTCGCGCTTCGGTGCGGCGCACTGGGGCACTTGGGAGGCGCAGTTCATGTGGACGCTCAACACCGGCGGCCGCCTGCTGCTCGGCCGGCGTTTCGGCGCGAGCTATTGGGGCGAGCGCTTTGGCGTGAATCCGGGCTCGGCGCTGGAATGCCTGATCCATCGGGCGGCGCCGGCGCACACCAGGGTGCACATCAATTATGACTAGGGAATAACGCAATGGATTATCCGAAGAGTGTGCCCAGCGCCGGTTTGGTGAATGGGAAGTTTATCGATGAAAACCCGCTGACCGGGACACCGGGATCGCTGATCCCCGCTGACTGGGGCAACGGCGTCACGCAAGAAATCATCAATGTGATCAAGGCCGGGGATCTGACCCCGGACGAGAAGAAATACGATCAGTTGTTGCAGGCGATTCAGACGGTGACGGCCAAGGGCTGGAATCAGGACCTGGCGTTGCCATTGGCAGCGTTGCCGTTGCCGACCGTGGCCACGTCGGATGCCCGGATGCCGATCACGCCGGCTGCGGCCTCGACCAGTGGTGGGCGGGTGTCGGTGCCGGCGGGTGTTTACGTCAGCATCGGTCAGGAAGTGGTGGCGGGGCAGTTGGGACGTTCGCGTACGTTCACCACTCAGGCCTGGAGCAGCGCCGATCTGTTGCCGAGTTCGGGTTACTTTCTGCGGGCGCAAGTGGTGGGTGGTGCGCTGACGTTCTACATGCAGCGCGGGACGATCTATGACGCCAGCCCTGATGGCTTGAAGGGGACGGTCAATGGTGCGGCGGGGGGTGGTTTCCAGTCGACACCGCTGGATATCTGTCTGGCGTGGGTGGTGACAGCAGGACCTGGATCGGTGCCGATTGTCAGGCCAATCTACAACCGCAACCGGTTGAGCTGGACGCAGGTCGTCAATGGCAATGGTGTTGTCTATCTGCCGCTCGATCCTCATGCACGTGCGGCGCGTCTGGTGGTCGGCAACCCGACTCCGCACCCGACAGGCATCACCAGCGTGTCGTTTGCACCGGGAGGCTGGTTGGGGGGCAACTACTGCTACCTGAACCCGACTGTCGCAACCTCCAACAACTGGGACGGTTGGTCTACGGCAGGTGCGGCGGCGCTGATCTTCTCCAGTAACGTGGTCAGCGATACCACTGTTTCGACATTGACCGCCAGTTTTGACCACGCCGAATTGCGCTCGCTGTGGCAGGTCTATCAGGCCGAACACACGCTGGGTGCGGGCACCGCGGCCAGTGACGAATTGCTGTTCAGCATGGGCCTCAAGAGTTTCGCTCAAACCGACTATTCCAATGGTATTGCGATCAACTTTACCGCTGCTGTGAATGTCAATTTAGCCTGGGAGTTGATCCGATGATCATCATTCAAGAACTGCATCAGTTCGAGGACGGTTTGCGCCTTGCACAACCTTCCGCGGCTCATGATTGGGACGGCGAGCAGTGGGTCGTCAATGCCGAGAAGGTAGCGCTGCTGGATCAGCAGGAAATCGAACGCCTTTGCGCCAATGTCGATGCCGCCGCCGACAGCGCGCGCACCGCACTGGCGGGTGATCCACTCAAAGCCCTGGAATACGCCCAGGCCGCCATCGACGCTCAGGCCTTCCAGGACGCCGGCTACCCGAAAAAGGAAGTGCCGCTGTCCGTTGCTGCCTGGGTTGCCAAGGGCCGGTCGGCCAAACAGTCGGCCGAGCAGATCCTCGACAAGGCTGCCCAACTCAGCGAGAACCTTCTGACCCTGCGCACCTTGCGCCTGAAAGCCAAGAGCCAGATACGTGCGTACGCGGGCAAGAGCCAGATGGATCAGGCTCGCACTGCCGCCGATGAAGCGCTGCAGGCCATTCATCAACTGACGGCCAACCCGGCCCCGTAATCGCCATTCGCTTCACCCAAGCCCACTTCATTGTGGGCTTTTTATTTTCAGGAACAGAAACGCTAGCGCCGTTGCGAAAGTCTTCGTGCCGCCACGTTTCATTTGTCATGACAGAGGAACGAATATCCCATGGATTATCCAAAAAGCGTCCCCAGCGTCGGCCTGGTCGATGGCCGCTTCGTCGATGAAAACCCGGTGGCGGGAACGCCCGGTTCGTTGATTCCGGCGGTGTGGGGCAACAGCGTTACACAAGAAATTCTCAACGTGATTACCGGCGCCGGGCTGGCAGCCGCCGAGACCGATACAGCTCAGTTGTACAAGGCGATTCAGTCGATCGTCGGCAACACCAGTCCGATGCGATCAGTCATTACACGATTGGCGGCTTCCAAAACATTGTCCGCGCAAGAGCTCGGCCTGTTGCTGATTGACGGCAGTCCCGGAGCCTTGACCCTTTTGTTGCCTCCCGCCGACGTCGCTCTTGGCGTGCGTGACGTGATTGTTCGTCGCGTGGACAACAGCGGAAACCGTATGGTCATCCAGGCCTCCGGCACTGACCGCATACGCTTTCACACCCATCTCTCGCCGAGTGGTTATCCATTCTTCGTATTGATGGGCGGCGGTGACTGGTGGCATTTGCGCAGCGACGGTGCTGGCAGTTGGTGGCCTGTGGGGCGCTTCGACAACACGCCACTGGGGCGGCCGTTTTTTGAAACCACCATCGTGCTCAGTCCTGGTGGATATGGTGCGCTGAACGGCACGCTGATGAATCGTGCCGAATGGCCTTGGCTTTGGGACCACGCGCAGCGCTCCGGAATGCTCAATACCGAAGCCACCCGCGTGGGCAACGAGGGCAACTGGACGCCGGGTGATGGTGCTCTGACATTTCGAGGCCCGGAGTTGCGTGGCGAGTTCCTGCGCGTACTGGACGAAGGCCGCAACGTCGACTCGGGCCGCATGATGGGCAGCAACCAGGCGGGTACGGTGCACTCGTATGCCATGGGGGCTCAGGGCGGGGGAGCCATTGGCTCACGTTGGTCTGACAGTCTGGCGGCGGTCGGCGCGCAGACTCACGAAACGAAAACCTACTCCACGCCTACCAACGGAGGCCCGATCTACCCTGCCGGCACCAGCTATCAGATGGATACGGCCAACACGCTTTTGTATTCCTTCTCATCCCGTCCCCGCAACGTTGCCTATCCCGGCCGCATGAAAGTCATCTGAGGTTTTTTCAATGTTCAATTATCTGGTCGATGACGCTGGCGCCCTTGTGGGGCCGGTGGAGTTTTTCGTGACGCCCGGAATCGGCGTTCAATTACCAGCCAATGCCGTTCAACTGGCTTACGAGTTGCCGGCGGCAGAGCAGGGGCGCACGTGGGCGATGTCCAACGGCGTTCCGCGTGAACTGATTGATCTGCGCGGCATCGTGTACCGCAAGGACAACGGTGCCCAGCAGACCTGGAGCGAATTGGGTGCGCTGACGGATGAGTTCACCGCGCAACCTTGCCCGGACGAGTTTCATGTCTGGCAGGACAACGGGTGGGTGCTCGATGAGCAACGACACCGGTCGGATCTCACTACCAAAGTCCTCAATCAACGCGACACGCTGCTGCGCGACGCCGTCCTGCGCATCGCCCCCCTGCAATACGCCGAAGACATCGGCGATGCCAGCCACGAAGAGCAACTGCAATTGCTCGAATGGAAGCTCTACAGCGTGGAGCTGAACCGCATCGAAAAACAGGCCGGCTTTCCCGGCGAAGTCACTTGGCCGACGGTGCCCGGCGCAAGCGTAACCAACTGATTGCAGCACAGGGAACAGCATCTACGCGATCGACCAACTCTTCGCGCCTGAGTTTGTCGCGGCGATGGTTCCGGTGCCCGAGGGCGTCAACGTTGAAATCGGTGAGCCAATGATCCTGCCGCGAGCCCGTTTCAGACCTTCGCTGAACGGCCGGCGGAGCCAGCAGGGTTCACGGCAGTTTCTGCCTGACGCAACCGGATGCCGATGTATTCACATTCAGGAGACAGGTAATGGATTATCCAAAAAACATTCCCAGCGCAGGTTTGGTGAATGGCAGGTTTGTTGACGAAAACCCTCTGACCGGAACACCAGGTTCGTTGATTCCGGCGAGTTGGGGAAATGGCGTGACGCAAGAGATTCTTGAAGTCATCAAGAGCGCAGGGACGGCCGCCGATGAAAGTGATAACACTCAGCTCAGGGCGGCAATCGATACGCTGATCTCGAAGAAGCAAAGCGACAGTCTGGCCAGTCAGGAAGACGCTGAGGCGGGGATCAGCAACAACCGGTTGATGACGCCGTTACGAGTGTTTCAATCCATAGCGAAAAAGATGCAACAGGCGACAGAGTCGCTGATGGGGATTGCAAAAGTTGCTTCTCAGGCAGAGGTCAACGCCGGTGTCAGTGACACCTCTGTCGTGACCCCTAAAAAACTCAGGCTCGGGTTCATGGTAAGGCTGGGGGCATCGGGTTACGTCGTTTTCCCCTCGTGGATGGGTGGAGTGATTATCCAGTGGATCACCGGGGGGGCCAGCCAGGCGGGGAATAACGGTTACGGCGATCTGAACCTATGGCCGCTGGTCTTTCCCAACGCACTGTTCCTTGCAGTCGCTACCCATGAAGGCACGGCAGCCGGAACGCAGCTGATCTGGAACAACAACGCGACCGTGAGTCGGCAGGCAGGCATCAATGTTCGTTGTCCTGAATGGCCGTCAGGCTCCATTGCCGCTCGTGTCATCGGAATAGGATATTGAGTATGTATTACTTTTCTCCGGCCACTTCCGGCTTTTATCACTCCGATCTACACGGCACCAACATCCCCGCGGACGCGTTTGAATTAAGCGAAGGCGAGTATTGCGCGCTGGTCTCGAACGCTCCAAAAGGAACCGTGCTTGGCCTGACTGCCAACGGACGCCCGGAACGGGTGCTACTGGCTGAACAAACTCTTGATGCCACAGAACGGGCCTGGCGAGACAAGGTATTGGATCGCACTCAGTGGCTGGTTCTTCGCGATGCCGAAGAGCTGGAAATCGGCGAGGGCACCACACTGCGCGCCGAAGAATTCAAACAACTGCTCGCCTACCGACAGGACCTGCGCGACTGGCCCAATGATCCGGAGTTTCCGGATGCGCGTTCGCGTCCGCTAGAACCGGATTGGCTGGAAGGTGTGCTGCGAGCAAACAACTGAGCGGATTGCCCGATGCGGCAACACCGGACTATCAAGGAAAATCATTATGGACTACCCAAAAAGTGTCCCGGGGTCAGGTCTGGTCGACGGCAGATTCGTCGACGAAGACGCGATCGCCGGCACCCCTGGATCGTTGATACCTGCGAGCTGGGGCAACAGCGTTACTCAGGAAATTCTCGGCGCGATTACCGCCGCAGGCCTTAAGCCTGACGAGCAGCAGACCGATCAATTGGCGCAGGCGATTCGTCAATTGGCAAAGCCCGATCCGCTGCAACAATTTCCGGTGCAGGTGTATCGCCGGAACGTTCTGATCAATGGCGGGTTTGATATCTGGCAACGCGGTCCAACCAACCTCGGGCCAAACATTGGCGGCTATGTGGCTGATCGTTTTCGTTGCGACTGGAATGGCAGTGCAGGAGTCGCCATATCTCAGCAGGGTTTTGCACCCGGTCAAACGGAAGTCGCCGACGAGCCGCGGTTTTTCCTGCGGTGGCAACAAACCCAGGCGGGAGCCGGAGCCACCGTACACAGAATCTCCCAAGCTATTGAGTCGGTACGAACCCTGGCAGGTAAAAACGCCACCGTTACATTCTGGGCCCGGTCCGATGCTGCCCGGCCATTAAGAGTGTCGGTTACTCAGAACTTCGGTTCTGCAGGCTCCGAATCTGTTGAAAGAACCATCGATGTTTTCCAGTTGGGCACATCGTGGAAGAAGTACAGCGCAACGTTTCAAGTCTCGGGCATTGCCGGGAAAATGCTGGGCGCCAGCAACTTTCTGAGGCTTGCGTTTGACCTGCCTTTGAATGTGCTGCAGACCGTGGATCTGGCGCAGATCCAAATGGAGGAAGGACCGGTATCCACACCTTTCGAGTATCGTCCAGTGGCTGAAGAGTTGATGCTTTGCCAGCGTTACTTCGAGAAGTCCTTTGCCACTTCGTTGCCGGTACGGGCGAACAATGGCTCTAGCACCTGCATTTCAACGTTCACGCAAGCGGCGCCTGCCAATAGCGGTCAGTTCGCGATGACGACAGGCATGTTGGTGCAAAAGAGGGTGTTACCTACCGTCGTCATGTATTGCCCTGGCAATACCAGCAATCAGGTGTGGAATCAGGCCGTGGGGCCATGTACCGGCAGTATTGTGCAGGGATTGACGGAGCGTGCCATTTCGTTTGCCACCGTTACCCCGGTCGGCAGCTTGCCCGGTCAGACCTTGCAGATCGAATGGACTGCCGACGCCGAATTTTAGGAGAAACCATGAGTTATCAATTGACCGCCAACGGCGTTCTTCGTCTGAGCGACCTGGCATATGTTCCACAGGATCCTGCCAATCGGGATTGGCTGGAATATCAAGCGTGGCTGTTGTCCGGTGGCCAGGTGTTGCCCTCGAATGAAGCATTTGAGGAGTCTGCACCGAACAGCACCCTGACAACTCTGGCAAAAAAATGGCTGGGGGGCGTTGGTCGCCAACCGTGATTCAATCGGCGTATCCAGGGAGGATCGAGCATTATGCAAATTACTGAAGACAACCTACTCACCATCATGCCCAACGCCCGCCGCCAAGCGGGCGTTTTTGTTTCTGCACTCAACGATGCCATGGCTCGCCATCGTATCGACACGCCCAAGCGCGTGGCGGCGTTTCTCGCGCAAATCGGACACGAGTCGGGGCAGTTGCAGTACGTGCGCGAGCTGGGTAACAACCAATACCTGAGCAAGTACGACACCGGTACGCTGGCCTTGCGTCTGGGCAACACGCCCGAGGCCGATGGCGACGGGCAGAAGTATCGTGGGCGCGGGCTGATCCAGATCACCGGCCGCACCAACTATCGCCAGTGCAGCCTCGGGCTGTTCGGTGACGAGCGCTTGCTGGCGCTGCCGGAACTGCTGGAACAACCGCAATGGGCGGCCGAATCCGCGGCGTGGTTCTGGGCGCAGAACGGCCTGAACGCGCTGGCCGACCGTGATGAGTTCAACAGCATCACCCGGCGTATCAACGGCGGGTTGAACGGATTGCAGGATCGCCTGGAACTCTGGGGGCGGGCGAGGGCGGTGTTATGCCTGCCTTCGGTCTGAGCGTCTGGCGGCTAGTGGGCATGGTGCTGCTGGCCGCAGGTTCGGCGGCGCTGGCCTGGCAGTTTCAGGACTGGCGCTACGGCCGCCAACTGGCCGAGCAGGCCTGGCAGCATGCCGAAACCCTCAACCAGCTGACTCAGGCTGCCGCCACTGCGCAACAGGCCGAGCAGGACAAGCGCCTGGCCCTGGAGCAACGGCTCGCGGCCAGTGAACAAACCCACTACCGAGCACTGAACGATGCCCAACGTGATCAGGATCGCCTGCGCGATCGTCTTGCCACTGCTGATCTGCGCCTGTCAGTCCTCATCGACGCAGGCGACGCTGCCCAAGGCTGCGGTGTGCCAGCCGCCTCCGGCGCCAGCAGCGTGGATCATGCAGCCGTACGCGCCCGACTTGACCCGGCGCATGCTCGACGAATTGTCGCCATCACCGGCGAAGGCGACCGCGGACTGATTGCCTTGCAGGCCTGTCAGGCCTATATCAGAGCGCTGGCGCCTGCACATTTTGAATAAGCTTGTGTATTGAAAGCGCAACCGGCTCGTGTACGGTGGTACCCATTCCATCCGATCCGGAGCGCGCCGTGAAAGAAATCACTCAACTGGCGGCCGAACTTGGCCGACGTCTGCAGTTGCTCAATGCCCACGTCACTACGGCCGAGTCCTGCACCGGTGGCGGGATTGCCGAAGCCATCACCCGCATTCCGGGGAGTTCGGCGTGGTTCGAGGCCGGCTACGTGACGTACTCCAACCGACAGAAAACCCAGCAACTGAATGTCCCCGCCGAGCTGTTCGGCACGGTGGGTGCCGTGAGTCGCGAAGTGGTCGAAGCCATGGTGCGCGGTGCGCAGAAACACAGCCGAGCGCGTTTTGCCGTAGCGGTCAGCGGTATCGCCGGGCCCGACGGCGGTTCACCGAACAAGCCGGTGGGCACGGTGTGGCTGGCCTGGGGTGTGGGTGATGCGGTTTCCAGCGAGGTTCAGCACTTCCCCGGCAACCGCGATGAAGTCCGCCGACAAACGGTGAAGGCCGCGCTAGAGGGGCTCCTGCGACTAGCGGCACGAGAAATCGAAAATCAGGGGTAGGCGATCCGCGAACGCTGTGGAATAATACTGGCTACTTATACAGGTGTTGGCCGTCAGGCCTTATTGATTACGTGAGGACTTTAATGGACGACAACAAGAAGAAAGCCTTGGCTGCGGCCCTGGGTCAGATCGAACGTCAATTCGGCAAGGGTGCCGTAATGCGTATGGGCGATCAGGATCGTCAGGCGATCCCGGCCATTTCCACCGGCTCTCTGGGTCTGGACATCGCGCTCGGCATCGGCGGCCTGCCAAAAGGTCGTATTGTTGAAATCTACGGTCCTGAATCTTCCGGTAAAACCACACTGACGCTGTCCGTGATTGCCCAGGCTCAAAAAGCCGGCGCGACCTGCGCCTTCGTCGACGCCGAACACGCCCTCGACCCTGAGTACGCCGGCAAGCTGGGCGTCAATGTCGACGACCTGCTGGTTTCCCAGCCGGACACCGGCGAGCAGGCCCTGGAAATCACCGACATGCTGGTGCGCTCCAACGCCGTTGACGTGATCATCGTCGACTCCGTGGCCGCCCTGGTACCGAAGGCTGAAATCGAAGGCGAAATGGGTGACATGCACGTGGGCCTGCAAGCCCGTCTGATGTCCCAGGCGCTGCGTAAAATCACCGGTAACATCAAGAACGCCAACTGCCTGGTAATCTTCATCAACCAGATCCGCATGAAGATCGGCGTGATGTTCGGCAGCCCGGAAACCACCACCGGTGGTAACGCGTTGAAGTTCTACGCCTCGGTTCGTCTCGACATCCGCCGTACCGGCGCGGTGAAGGAAGGCGACGAAGTGGTTGGTAGCGAAACCCGCGTCAAGGTCGTGAAGAACAAGGTTGCTTCGCCGTTCCGTCAGGCCGAGTTCCAGATTCTTTACGGCAAGGGTATCTACCTGAACGGCGAGATGATCGACTTGGGCGTGCTGCACGGTTTCGTCGAGAAGTCCGGCGCCTGGTATGCCTATGAAGGCACCAAGATCGGTCAGGGCAAGGCCAACTCGGCCAAGTTCCTGGCAGACAACCCGGAAGTCGCGGCCAAGCTCGAGAAGCAACTGCGTGACAAGCTGCTGTCGCCAGCCGTGATCGCTGATTCCAAGGCTTCTGCGGTCAAAGAGACCGAAGATGACCTGGCTGACGCTGACATCTGATTGCACCGATGACAACCGCCGTACTCGATACCCTCGTCGCGGTGCGGCGAACTGCCATGGACCTGCTCGCACGCCGCGAGCACGGTCGAGTCGAGCTGACGCGTAAGCTGCGTCAGCGTGGCGCTCCACCCGAGATGATCGAAACAGCCCTCGACCGATTGACGGAAGAAGGCCTGCTTTCCGAAGCCCGTTATCTGGAAAGCTTTGTTTCTTACCGCGCCCGTTCAGGCTATGGCCCGTTGCGGATTCGAGAAGAACTCAGCCAGCGCGGCCTGCAGCGTGCCGATATCGAACTTGCCTTGCGCGAGAGCGGTATCAGTTGGCAGGAACAGCTAACAGACACGTGGCAAAGGAAGTTCTCCGGACAACTTCCCGTCGACGCCAAGGAGCGAGCCAGGCAAGGCCGGTTTCTGGCATACAGGGGGTTCTCAATGGAGATGATCAACCGCTTGTTCAGCGGCAGAGGGATGGACGATTAAAACGATTCAATAAAAAACGGCCCGATATTTCGATAGCGGGCCGTTTTTTTTTGCCTTCAGATTACCTTCGACGGTTCGCGGTTGTGCTGCGTCGTTTGAGGCCTGGACTGGGCCCAGTTTTCCGGCAGGTTGATGAAATCCACCAGCTCACGCAGGCGCCCGTGATCCCGGGCGTTGAAGGCGAAGGCCAGCCGGACCAGATGACTGTATTGCGCCTCGTCGTGTTCCTCGCCACTGTAGGCGTGTTGATGGAACCGGTCACTCAGGCACAGATCGGCAAAGGCTTCCTGCATATGATCAAGGGCCTGATCGCTCAGTTTGTGGTTCATGCGAATGACAAACTGGCGCTTGAGCCAGCGGCTGGAATGGAAGTTGCCGTAGAACTGATTGATCTGTTCCACCGCCTCATCAACGCTGTAGACCAGCCGCATCAGTTTCAGATCGGTTGGCAGGATGTAGCGGTTTTCCTCCAGTTGCTGGCGGATGAAATCCAGTGCTCCTTGCCAGAACGTGCCCCCCGGCACATCCAGCAATACCACCGGCACCAGTGGGCTCTTGCCGGTCTGGATCAGGGTCAGGACTTCCAGTGCTTCATCCAGCGTACCGAAGCCACCGGGGCACAGCACCAACGCGTCGGCTTCTTTGACGAAGAACAGTTTGCGCGTGAAGAAAAAGTGAAACGGCAGCAGATTGCCGGTGCCATTCACGGTGGGATTGGCATGCTGTTCGAAGGGCAGGGTGATGTTGAATCCCAGGCTGTTGTCGCGGCCCGCTCCTTCATGGGCAGCCGCCATGATTCCACCGCCGGCACCGGTAATGACCATCATGTCCGATCTCGTCAGGGCTGCGCCCAGTTCACGGGCCATGGCGTACAGCGGATGCTCGACGGGGGTGCGCGCCGAGCCGAATACGGTGACCTTGCGCCGGCCCCTGAACTGCTCGAGCGTGCGGAACGCCTGCTCCAGCTCCCGCAGGGCTTGCAGGGTGATCTTGGCGTTCCAGCGATTGTGGTCTTCCTGGGCCATGCGCAGCACGGTCAGGATCATGTCGCGGTAGATGGGAATATTCGGACTGTTGGGTGAAACCAGGTTGAGTTGTTCTTCGACCTTGCCGGTGAGGTCGTGGCCGCTTTCCTGAAAATGACGGCTGAGCAGGTCATTCGGTTGGTAAGGCATGCAACTTCTCCTTCTGCACAGAGCCTTCGGCCCTGACGTGCGGCGTCAGTGCCGCGCTGCAAGAAAAAACAAACGCCCGGCAGCTCCTTTCCTGCCGTGAAGTGATCAACGTGAATACTTTGAATCTAGACCCTCGAAGCATTTTTCGCTGCATCCAGCATTGCGCCACAAAGTCTTGCCTGGCAACTGCTTATTGTCGTTTTGCGAAGTGCTTTCACCGCTCGTCCGATGTCGCACCGAGGGCAAAATGCTCTGATTTACTAAGTTAAAGGCGCCGTACGACAACTTTGCGTCAGCGAGCGTACGCAAGGTGCATGCGATTCAAGGATTTGCGGGTGGCAAGGAGGCAGGACACATGACCAGAGTCATTCTGGAGATCGATACACAACTGTATCGAATGTTGAAGGCATCGGCCGAGACCAATCATGTGAGTCTCGAAGAGGAGTGCTGCCGACGTCTTTCGGGAGGGGAGCGCCGCTCGCGCTATCTGCAGGCTTTACTGGCCGAACTGCGCGCCGAGGATGAACAGCGGCGCGCCAATTCGCGATGATTACTTTTTCTTCGCCGGAGCCGCTTTCGGGCAGTCCGATTCCTGATAACTGGCCGAACCGATGGCCCTGTTGGTCTTCACTTCGCTGAAGTCATAACGCATGACGGCCCCTTTGGCCATCAACTTGCGGTACGACGGGTTGTTGCAGACCGAAGCACCCAGCTGGAAATACACGGCCTTGGGATCGGCACGCATCTTGTCGGCATGACTTGCCTGGACGCTCAGGTGGTTGATCAGCGTAGTGCCTTCGACGGTGTAACCCTGATCGAGGATGTCTTCGTTGATCGCCCGTGGCGTGCCGACGCTGCTTTGTGCAGCGACGTTTTGCAGCTCTTTGTTCAGGTTCTGCTCTTTCAGGGACGCAGCCTGTACGCTGAAGGACAACGCCAGCGCGATGGCCGCGGTAGGAACGATAAGGCGCAGCATGAAACTCTCCTGATTCAGTGACTGGTGGTTCGACCAGCCCCGGGGCTGTGCGTTCAGTGGCGGCGAATTATAGGGGAGCCGGTCGGGAGGGTACAGGCTTGTGCTCGTTGCTCTGATAAACTGCCGGCCTTTATTGCCTTGCCGAGAGTTGTTCGTGTCGAGTTTTCCTGTCAGTCGGCGTCGCCCGCAATGAACCATGCCCCCAACGCCGTGGCCCGCCTGCGCGATCAGCGCGAGGACGAGGGAATCAAGCCGATCCAGGCCCGTGGTTTTCGCTCCGAGCGTTGCCGCGACTGCCGGGTAATCATCAGCCATTGCCTGTGCGCCTGGCGCCCGACCGTTGAAACCCGCTCCGGTGTCTGCCTGATCATGACCGGCAAGGAAGTGTTCAAGCCAAGCAACACAGGCTGGTTGATCGCCGACATCGTGCGGGACAATCACGCCTTCATCTGGTCGCGGACCGAACCGGACGAGCAACTGCTGGCGCTGTTGAACGACCCGCAATGGCAGCCGTATCTGGTGTTTCCCGGCGAGTACGTCGAGCCTTCGCGGGTGACCAATACCGTGGATCTCGATAGCAGCAAGCGTCCGCTGTTCATTTTGCTGGACGCGACCTGGACCGAGGCGCGCAAGATCTTCCGCAAGAGCCCGTACTTCGATCGCCTGCCGATCCTCAGTCTGCTGCCCGACAAGCTGTCGCGTTATCGCCTGCGCCGTTCGACCCGCAGCGAGCACCTGTGCACCGCCGAAGTCGCGGCGCTGTGCCTGGAACTGGCGGGTGACACAGATGCCGCCTCGGCGCTGGACGCCTATTTCGATGTGTTCAGCCAGCATTACCTGGGCGCCAAGCAGCAGCTTGAGGTGAATGTATCGACACCGGCCCATGCCGAGTTGCTGCCTTTTATAGCAAACCCGCAGCCGGTGCCGGCCTGATCCTGGCCCATACTGCTAAAGCAGTGGCCGTGTTGCTTGACCACCCCGGCTTCGCTGGGCATGCTTGGCGCCGATTGGGGTACGGCCAAGGTTTGAAACGCCGTTTTTGTCCGTGATTGGCGTTGAACGTGCCCCTGTGGATGCCGCCGCACAAGCGTCGGCATCTTGAGTTGCCTTGGCGAGTCCCGAATGCATCGGGTCTGCCATCAAAAACAGGATCATTTGAAAAATGGCCACATACGACATCCTGATTGCCGACGATCACCCTCTTTTTCGTAGCGCACTGCATCAAGCGGTGACGATGGGCCTTGGTCCGGATGTACGAATGGTGGAAGTGGCGAGCATCGCCGAGCTGGAGGCGCGCCTGACCGAGAAGGCCGACTGGGATCTGGTGCTGCTGGACCTGAACATGCCGGGCGCTTTCGGGTTTTCCGGGCTGGTGATGTTGCGCGGACAGTACCCGCAGATTCCGGTGGTGATGGTCTCGGCGCAGGAAGAAGCTTCGGTGATGGTCAAGTCGCGGGAGTTCGGTGCCAGCGGTTTCATTCCCAAGTCGAGCGACCTGAGCGTGATTCAGGAAGCGGTACGCAAAGTGCTGGATGGCGATGTGTTCTGGCCGCCCCAGGCGTTCGAGGCCGTCAGTGTTTCCGACGAGGCCAAGGCTGCCAGCGATGGCCTGGCGAGCCTTACGCCCCAGCAGTTCCGGGTGCTGACCATGGTCTGCGAAGGCTTGCTCAACAAGCAGATTGCTTATGAGTTGAGCGTGTCGGAAGCGACCATCAAGGCCCACGTCACGGCGATCTTTCGCAAGCTGAACGTGCGGACCCGCACCCAGGCGGCTTTACTCTTGCAACAACTTGAGTCAATTCCGAGCCAGTAATACCAGGCCTCTTCACGCTTTTTTGACTTTCGTTGAACTAGCTTCCCCACTTCTTTTTGGTCGGTTGTGTATTTTATGTCACCTTTCAAGGGCCAGACGGGCCTGAAACGCATCCTCAACGCTTCCGGTTACTCGCTGGACGGCCTGCGCGCAGCCTTCACCGGCGAAGCGGCGTTCCGTCAGCTGGTGCTGCTTAACGTAGTACTGATTCCGCTGACGTTCTTCCTGAATGTCAGCCGTGTCGAGCAGGCGTTGCTGATCGCCGTGTGCCTGCTGGCGCTGATCGTCGAGCTGCTGAATTCCGCAGTGGAGGCGGCTATCGACCGCATTTCCCTGGAACTGCACCCGCTGTCCAAGAATGCCAAGGACATGGGCAGCGCCGCGCAATTCGTGGCACTGAGCATGATTGCCCTGGTGTGGGCGGTGATTCTGCTTTAAGCGATTGTCGGCAGGACGATCTCGTCGCTGCGCTGGACCCCGGCGGTGAAGGCGCGGCACAGATCGAGAAACTCGCGCATGGCGGAGGTCTGGTACTTCTGTTTGTGCCAGATGAAGTAGAACTGCCGCGCCAGATCCAGATCCGGCGTCTCCACCGGTACCAGACTGCCGCGCCGAAAGGCATCACGCAGCGCCAGGCGCGAAATACAGCCAATCCCCAAACCTGATTCCACGGCGCGTTTGATCGCTTCGGTGTGTTCCAGCTCCAGACGAATGTTCAGCGCACTGCGATGGTGACGCATGGCCTGATCGAAAGTCAGGCGGGTGCCGGAGCCTTGTTCGCGCAGAATCCACGCTTCGTGGGTCAACTCCTCCATCGTCGCGCTACCGCGTTTGGCCAGTGGATGCTGCGGGGCGCAGAACACCACCAGTTCATCCTCGACCCAGCTCTGCACTTCGATGTCCGGATGGCTGCAATCGCCTTCGATTAGACCCAGATCAATTTCGTAATGCGCCACCTGTTGCACGATATTGGCAGTGTTCTGCACGTGCAGCTTTACCTGGCTTTCCGGGTGACGCTGCATGAAGCCGCCGATCAACAGGGTGGCCAGGTAATTGCCAATGGTCAGGGTCGCGCCCACCGACAGCGAGCCAAAACCGGATTTGCCGTTGAGCAGGTCCTCGATTTCCTTGGCCTGATCGAGCAGGGCCACCGCTTGCGGCAGCAATTGCTTGCCCAGAGCGTTGAGGCTCAGGCGTTTGCCGGCGCGATCGAACAGCTGGCAGCTGGACTGGCGCTCCAGTTCGGTGATGGAAGTGCTGGCGGCCGATTGCGATAGGTTGAGCAGGCCCGCAGCACGGGACACGCTCTCCTGCTGGGCGACAGCGACGAAGACTTGCAGTTGACGAAGAGTAAATCGCATATCGATATAACCGATAACCCTTATCTTAATAATCCAGTTAACAGATATTGTCGGCGCTATTAGAATGCGATGCAATTGCGCACCGTCGGCATCCTTCAACGTGAGCCGGGCAAGCGCAGATCAATCTCCAGGAGTCCCACGTACATGAGCAACATGAACCACGAGCGTGTCCTCAGTGTTCATCACTGGAACGACACTCTGTTCAGCTTCAAGTGCACCCGCGATCCGGGCCTGCGCTTCGAGAACGGTCAGTTCGTGATGATCGGCCTGCAACAGCCTAACGGCCGCCCGCTTATGCGCGCTTACTCGATCGCCAGCCCGAACTGGGAAGAGCATCTCGAGTTCTTCAGCATCAAGGTGCCTGATGGTCCGCTGACCTCCCAGCTGCAGCACCTGAAGGAAGGCGACGAGATCATCATCTCGAAAAAACCTACCGGCACCCTGGTGCTCGACGACCTGAACCCGGGCAAGCACCTGTACCTGCTGAGCACCGGCACCGGTCTGGCGCCGTTCATGAGCGTGATCCAGGACCCGGAAACCTACGAGCGCTTCGAGAAAGTGATCCTGGTTCACGGTGTTCGTTACGTCAACGAAGTCGCCTACCGCGAATTCATCACCGAGCACCTGCCGCAGAACGAGTTCTTCGGCGAAGCGCTGCGTGACAAGCTGATCTACTACCCGACCGTGACCCGCGAGCCGTTCGAGAACCAGGGCCGTCTGACCGACCTGATGCGCAGCGGCAAGCTGTTCAGCGACATCGGCCTGCCACCGATCAACCCGCAGGACGACCGCGCGATGATCTGCGGCAGCCCGAGCATGCTCGACGAGACCAGCGAAGTGCTCGACAGCTTCGGCCTGAAGATCTCGGCGCGTATGCGCGAGCCGGGTGACTACCTGATCGAGCGTGCATTCGTCGAGAAATAATCCCGACGATGCCGATAGAAAAGCCCGCGTTGCCTGAGAAGGCAGCGCGGGCTTTTTCGTTTCCGCGATTCAGTCAGCGGCGGGAATCACTTCCAGAACGCGGATCTGTTCGGGCGTCGGGTAGTGCCAACGAACGTCCAGATCCCAGAACTGCGCGCCGTATTCGCGTTCGGGCACGGGCGTCTGATACGCCGGACGCGGATCCTGGGCCAGGCATTGCTCGATCAACTCGACCAGCGGCTCGGCCAGGCGCTGAGCGTGCGTGTGCGCCTGTTGCAGCGCCGCGTCCGTCCACTGCACGTCGATCAGTTGCGGCGCGGCACTGGCGATGCTGTTGGAGGCGTCAGCAATGATGTCGGCGTACGGCACGTAGGGTTTGATGTCGAGAATCGGCGTACCGTCCAGTAGATCGATGCCGGAGATGAACAGGCGATTGGCTTCGACCTTGTCCAGTTTCACCACCGACTGACCAATGCCGTTCGGCCGGTGAGTGGCGCGGGTGGCGAACACGCCCATGGATTTGTTGCCACCCAGACGGGGAGGGCGGACCTTCAGTCGCGGCTTTTCCTCCAGCGCCTGATGGAACAGGAACAGCAGCCAGACGTGACTGACCTGCTCCAGCCCCTGCACCGCGTCGCCTTGGTCGAACGGCGCCATCAGTTCCAGCACGCCACGGGCGGCAGGGGCCAGTTGCGGCTGACGCGGGATGGCGAACTTCTCCTTGAAGCAAGAGCGGACGAAGCCGATGGGGGAGACGCTGTAAGTCATGGTCTTGGGTCAAGGCAGGAAACAGGGCGGGCATGATAACCCGGCAGGCCTTGTTGCCGACCTAAAGACTGAACCCGCCATCCAGCGGAATGACATTTCCGGTCATGTAGGCCCCGGCAGTGCTCGCCAGGCTGATCGCCAGCGCTGCCATTTCCTCTTCACGGCCCCAGCGTTTCATCGGGATCAGCGCGGTGTCTTCGGCCAACGCCCGCTGGTCGCTGACGATGTGCCGGGTCATCTTGCTCGGGAAACGCCCCGGCGCGATGACGTTGACGTTGATGTGCTGGCTCACCAGTTCACGGGCGAGGATTCGTGACAATTGATGAAGCGCCGCTTTGCTCGGCCCATAGGCGTAGGCCTGTTCGCCGAAGGAAGAGATGCCGGCCACCGAACCGATGTTGATGATCCGTGCCGGATTCGCCGCCGAGCCCGCCTTGCGCAGCAACGGCAGAAACTGCTGGATGCAACTGAACACCGACGTCACGTTGAGCTGCATGACCTTTTCCCAGCCCTTGACCGGGTAGCTCTCCAGCGGCGCGCCCCAGGTGGTACCGGCGTTGTTCACCAGAATGTCCAGATGAGTGATCTGCTCGCCCAGTCGCGCGGCCAGCTCTTTTACGCCTTCTTCCGTCGCCAGATTCGCCGCCATGCCCCGACAAGTGCCCAGAGCACTGAGTTCTTCAGCGGTTTGATGGCAGGCTTCAGCGTCACGGGAGCAGACGTACACACGGGCGCCGGCCTCGACAAACGCCTTGGCGATCATTTTGCCGATACCACGGGTGCCGCCGGTCACCAGGGCGGTGCGGCCTTGCAGGGAGAAATACGGGTGCATGGCGAATCCTGAGGGCTAGGGTTCAGTACACCCTAGTCGCCGGCCGCGAAAAGCGGAGCCACTATTTTTTGAGGGAATGGAGAGGCATGCATGAAAACGGCGACCGAAGTCGCCGTTTTTTCAAGGATCAGCCGCGAATGCGCAGGGTCAGGCCCTTGAGGAAATTGCGCAGCAACTGGTCGCCGCACGGACGGTAGTTGGTGTGGCCGACCTTGCGGAACAACGCGCTCAGCTCAGGCTTGGACACCGGGAACTCGGCAGCCTTGAGGATCGCGTGCATGTCGTCTTCCTTCAGTTCGAAGGCCACGCGCAGTTTTTTCAGAATGATGTTGTTGGTCACCGGCACTTCGATCGGCTGCGGTGGACGGCTCTCGTCCTTGCCGCGCTTGAAGATCACCAGACCGTCGAGGAAGTGCGCGAGGACTTCGTCCGGGCAGCGCACGAAACCTTCTTCGTCTTCTTCCTTCTTGTCGAGCCAGGTCACCACGTCGGCAAGAGTTACGTCCATGCCACCCAGTTTGATGATTTCGACGACTTTCTTGTCGCTGATGTCGAGCATGTAGCGCACGCTGCGCAATACGTCGTTATGAACCATGTTTGCAATCCTGATCGTTCGCTGTGGGCACCGCGCAGGCGCGATGCCGGAATGTATGGCGGCAACGGGGCCTTAGAACTTCTCTTTACCGGACAGGTATCGCCATTGGCCGGCTGGCACCTTGCCGATCGATACGCCGCCGATGCGGATACGGCGGATGCCGACGACCTTCAGCCCGACCGATTCGCAGAACTGGGCGATGATCCCCGGCTGCGGGTTCTTCATGGCGAAGCGCAGGCGGTTTTCGTTCTGCCAGCTGGCCTTGACCGGTGGCAGCTCCTTGCCCTTGTGGGTAAGGCCATGCTGCAGGCGATTGAGGCCGTGGGCGACCATGTCGCCTTCGACTTCGACCACGTATTCCTGCTCGATCTTCGCCGCGTCGGCGGTGAGCTTGCGCAGCACCTTCCAGTCCTGGGTGAACACCAGCAGGCCGCTGGCCTTGGGTTGCAGGTCGGCGCTGGCGGTCAGGCGCAGGAAGTGCCCGCGCAGCGGTCGCTTGCCGTAGCGGTGTTCTTCGCTGAGGGTGTCGGCGCTCAGCGACTGCATCGCCGTATCGACATCCATGCCGGCCGGCACGTTGAGCAGAATGGTCACCGGCTCCGGCGCAGTGGCCTTGGCGTCCTTGTCGAGTTCGACCTTTTGGTCGCCGACCTTGAACTGCGGCTCGTCGATGACTTCGCCGTCCACGGTGACCCAGCCGCCCTCGATGAACAGTTCGGCCTCCCGGCGGGAGCAACCGACCAGTTCGATGAGGCGTTTGGAGAGGCGAATCGGGTCAGTCATGACAGGGGCCGTAACAAAAAAGGGGTGGGCATTGTACCTGCCTGGCGCCGGTTAATCGCGATTGCATTTGTACCGTGTGGCTTTTAGCCGCGTACGGCGCGCTGTTCCGGTTGTTTCAGACGCATGTGCAGCAACGGATACGGCTGGCCCATGCCATCGACTTCCGACCGTCCGATCACCTCGAAGCCCTGCTTGAAGTAAAAACCCAGGGCCTGCGGGTTCTGCTCGTTGACGTCCAGTTCATCGGCGTTGAGGTGTTCCATGGCGTATCTCAGCAGCTTTTTGCCCAGGCCCTGGCCGCGATGCTCGGGGTCGATGAACAGCATTTCGATCTTGCCCGCCGCCACGCCGGCAAACCCGGTGATGCGCTGGTGGTTGTCCTTGGTACAGATCAGCATCACTGCGTCGAGGTAGCGGGTCAGCACCAGATTGCGCAACAGCTCGATATAGCTGTCCGGCAGAAAATCATGGGTCGCGCGAACCGAGGCCTCCCAGACCCGGGTCAGTTCCTGATAATCGCTGAGTTTCGGTGTGTGAATGACCGAATGGTGACGCATGCCCGTTAGCCTCTTTGTCATTAATGAGGGAGTCCTTCCCCTCACAAACGATAGCCGTAAAAAAGCCCCGCATCTCGTAAAAGAGAGCGGGGCTTTTCGTATTTTCCGCGTTTAGATCTGTTCGGCCCAGAGGTCGTATTCGTCGGCGTCGGTCACTTTGCACCAGACCTTGTCGCCCGGCTTGAGGTTGCTGCCGTTGTCGATGAACACGTTGCCGTCGATTTCCGGAGCATCGAAGAAGCAGCGACCGACCGCGCCTTGCTCGTCGACTTCGTCCACCAGCACTTCGATCTCGCGGCCGATGCGCATCTGCAGACGGGCCGAGCTGATGGCCTGCTGGTGCGCCATGAAGCGTTCCCAGCGATCCTGCTTGACGTCGTCCGGGACGATGTCGAGGTTCAGGTCATTGGCCGGTGCGCCTTCGACCGGCGAGTACTGGAAGCAGCCGACGCGGTCGAGCTGGGCTTCGGTCAGCCAGTCCAGCAGGTATTGGAAGTCTTCTTCGGTTTCGCCGGGGAAGCCGACGATGAAGGTCGAACGGATGATCAGGTCCGGGCAGATCTCGCGCCAGTTCTTGATCCGCGCCAGGGTCTTGTCTTCGAACGCCGGGCGTTTCATCGACTTGAGGACTTTCGGGCTGGCATGCTGGAACGGGATGTCCAGGTACGGCAGGATCTTGCCGGCGGCCATCAGCGGGATCAGCTCGTCGACGTGCGGGTACGGGTAAACGTAGTGCAGACGGACCCAGACGCCGAGGGTGCTCAGTGCTTCGCACAGTTCAGTCATGCGGGTTTTCACCGGCGCGCCGTTCCAGAAACCGGTGCGGTACTTGACGTCAACGCCGTAGGCGCTGGTGTCCTGGGAAATCACCAGCAGTTCCTTCACGCCGGATTTGACCAGACGTTGAGCTTCGTCGAGCACGTCGCCGACCGGACGGCTGACCAGTTTGCCGCGCATCGACGGGATGATGCAGAAGCTGCAGCTGTGGTTGCAGCCTTCGGAGATCTTCAGGTACGCGTAGTGACGCGGGGTCAGCTTGATGCCTTGCGGCGGCACCAGGTCGATCAGCGGGTTGTGATCCTGTTTCGGCGGTACGACTTCGTGGACGGCGTTGACCACTTGCTCGTACTGCTGCGGACCGGTGACGGCCAGCACGCTCGGGTGCACGTCACGGATGTTGCCTTCTTCCACGCCCATGCAGCCGGTCACGATGACCTTGCCGTTTTCCTTGATCGCTTCGCCGATGACTTCCAGGGATTCGGCCTTGGCCGAGTCAATGAACCCACAGGTGTTGACCACGACCACGTCGGCGTCCTGATAGGTGGACACCACGTCATAGCCTTCCATGCGCAGCTGGGTCAGGATGCGCTCGGAGTCGACCAGTGCTTTCGGGCAACCCAGAGATACGAAGCCAACCTTTGGATTGGCCGGCGCAGGAGTGGTGGACATGTCTAACCTCGGTGTTTTGTGACGTCGCTTGCCTGGTTCGGAAACCGACGGACGGGCGCTTGAAACGCGCCTCTGATCAAAAAGTGCGCAATTCTAGCGATGAGCAACGCACTTGACCAGCTTTATGCAGGGAAATACGACGAGTGCTGCGCTATGCTTCGCGCCGTGAAGCTTTACCGATTTTTTACAGTCAACAAAACGTCTGTAACAACAGGTAAAACAGCGCATGCTGCACCACAAAGCATAGTGCTTCATTCAAAGAAGCCGGTTCGAGAATCAGGAGTGTTGGATGGGTCAGGCAAGTAGTCAGGCGGCGGGCGCCGAGCATTCGGCTGCAAAACCGCTGAGCATGCTGGTCGCGGCAGTCGGGGTAGTTTACGGCGACATCGGCACGAGCCCGTTGTACACCCTCAAAGAAGTGTTTTCCGGCGGTTACGGCGTACCGGTCAATCACGACGGAGTGCTGGGTATTCTGTCGTTGATCTTCTGGTCGCTGATCTGGGTCGTATCGATCAAGTACATGATGTTCGTCCTGCGCGCCGACAACCAGGGCGAAGGCGGGATCATGGCACTGACCGCGCTGGCACGGCGGGCGGCGGGCAAGCGCAGGACGTTGCGTTCGCTGCTGGTGGTTTGCGGCCTGATCGGCGCGGCGCTGTTCTACGGTGACAGCATGATTACCCCGGCAATTTCCGTGCTCTCGGCCATTGAAGGTCTGGGACTGGCGTTCGATGGCATCGACCACTGGGTCGTGCCGCTGTCACTGGTGGTGCTGGTGGGCCTGTTCCTGATCCAGCGTCACGGTACGGCGCGGATCGGCATTCTCTTCGGGCCGATCATGGTCACCTGGTTCCTGGTGCTCGGAGCCCTTGGCGTCTATGGCATCAGCCATTCCCCGGAAGTGCTGAAGGCACTGAACCCGATCTGGGCCGTGCGTTTCTTCATGGTGCATGCCGGCATGGGCGTGGCGATCCTCGGCGCCGTGGTGCTGGCGCTGACCGGTGCCGAAGCGCTGTATGCCGACATGGGCCACTTCGGTCGCAAACCGATTGCCCGGGCGTGGTTCCTGTTGGTGCTGCCGGCGCTGGTGCTCAATTACTTCGGTCAGGGCGCCTTGCTGCTGGATAACCCGGAAGCGGCGCGCAACCCGTTCTACCTGCTGGCCCCGAGCTGGGCGTTGATTCCACTGGTGGGTCTGTCGACCCTGGCCACGGTGATCGCCTCGCAAGCGGTGATCTCTGGCGCGTTCTCGCTGACCCGTCAGGCGATCCAGCTCGGTTACATCCCGCGCATGTACATCCAGCATACCTCCAGCGATGAGCAGGGCCAGATCTACATCGGCGCGGTGAACTGGTCGCTGATGGTGGGCGTGGTGTTGCTGGTGATCGGTTTCGAGTCCTCGGGCGCACTGGCCTCGGCCTATGGCGTAGCTGTGACCGGGACCATGCTGATGACCACGATTCTGGTGTCGGCCGTCATGTTGCTGCTGTGGAAGTGGCCACCGGTGCTGGCGGTGCCGGTGCTGATCGGCTTCCTGCTGGTGGACGGTCTGTACTTCGCCGCCAACGTGCCGAAAATCGTCCAGGGCGGTGCGTTCCCGGTGATCGCCGGTATCGCCTTGTTCATCCTCATGACCACCTGGAAGCGCGGCAAGCAATTGCTGGTCGAGCGCCTGGACGAAGGCGCACTGCCGCTGCCGATCTTCATCAGCAGTATCCGCGTCCAGCCGCCGCATCGTGTGCAGGGTACAGCTGTGTTCCTGACTGCTCGCTCCGACGCTGTCCCGCATGCGCTGTTGCACAACCTGCTGCATAACCAGGTATTACACGAGCAGGTTGTGCTGTTGACCGTGGTCTACGAAGACATTCCGCGCGTTCCACCATCCCGACGCTTCGAAGTCGAAGCCCACGGTGAAGGCTTCTTCCGGGTGATCCTGCACTTCGGTTTCACCGACGAGCCGGACGTGCCGCAGGCGCTGAAACTCTGCCATCTGGACGACCTGGACTTCAGCCCGATGCGCACCACCTACTTCCTCAGCCGCGAAACGGTCATCGCCTCGAAACTCGAAGGCATGGCCCGTTGGCGTGAAGCGCTGTTTGCGTTCATGTTGAAGAATGCCAACGGCAATCTGCGGTTCTTCAATCTGCCGCTGAACCGGGTGATTGAGTTGGGGACGCAGGTGGAGATGTAAACCGGCGTCATCAAAAAGCCCCCGTCAGCCTTGCGGCTGGCGGGGGCTTTTTTGTGCGTGTTCGGTTTACGAGGGCTTGGTCGGATAGTGGAAACAGCAAGTTGCACTATGTTTAATTCAGCACAATACTCTGTGCATTAACGTACGCATCAGCATGTGAGTGAGAGGTGATTATGACGGCATTATTAGAGCGTGCTGACCAGGCAATTTCCGTGACTGCCATGGTCAGGAGCTTCAGCGCGAAGCTCAAGGAGATTTCCAGTCGTGCCACTGAGCGTCTGGTCATCTTCAAGGACAATCAACCGGCAGCGGTCATCATCAACGTGCAGGCCTATCAGGAAATGCTGGATGAACTTGAGAACCTTCGCATCGAAGCGGCTGCCCGTGAACGTCTGAGCAATTTTGATCAGACCAAGGCTGTCAGCCATGAGGATATGCGGGCAAGGTACGCTCGGAAGGATTAAGGGAGCGCTGGATGGTTTGGGGAGTGATTTATCATCCGGAAGTCCAAGGGGATCTTGATCAATTGGGATCAGTAGCTGCCAACCGGATATTGGATGTGATCGAAGAACGGATCATCCATGGCGAGCCAGACAAAAGTGGTAAGCCTCTGCGAGCCAGTCTTGCGGGTTGCAGACGAATTCGAACGGGCGACACGCGAATCGTTTATCGAGTCGATGGTCGGGAAATCCAGGTGTTGATCGTTGCGGTGGGGGTTCGACGTGACAAAGAGGTGTATGGCGCTGCTGAAAGGCGCCTTTAAACAATAAGCCCCCGTCAGTTTTGCGACTGGCGGGGGCTTTTCGTTGGTGCGCTTCAGATCACTCTGCCGGCTGATCCTTGGTCTGACGCTTCTCGATCAGATCCACCAGACGCTTGGCCAGCGCCGGGTAGTTTTCGTCGAAGTGGTGGCCGCCGGGCAGTTTCACCGCTTCGCCCACTGCCGTCTTGTCAGTGCAGCCGCTCTCATCGGTTTCTTCGGCGCCGTAGATGCACACAACCTTGGCCGGTGGCAGCTTGGCCATTTCCGGGCCGGTGGCGGCTTCTTTGCCGGCGTTGCCGAGCCAGCCTTCGACTTCGATTTCGAAGCTGCCGGTGCGGGCGAAGGCCAGCAGGATGATTGCGTCGACGCGTTGCTGCTCGGTTTCCGGCAGGCGGTTGTAGATGGCCGGCAGGACGTCGGCACCGAACGAGTAGCCGGTCAGTATGAAGCGCTTGGTACCCCACTTCTGGCGGTAGTGCTGCATCAGTTCGGTCAGGTCCAGCGCGCTCTGTTCCGGGCTCTTGTGCTGCCAGTAGTAGCGCAGGGTGTCGATGCCGACCACCGGGTAGCCGATCTTGGCCATCTCACCGGCCACATCGCGGTCGAGATCTCGCCAGCCGCCGTCACCGGACAGGAACAGCGTCACGGTGTCCTTGGCCTGGCCGGCCGGGACTTCCACGACCGGGATCTGCAGGCCGCCGGCCGCCTTGTCACCACCGACAAGAATCTTGCGCAGTTCGTTGTTCAGCACTTGCGGCAGGTTGATGTCGTAGTCGCTGATGCTGGTTTCGGCGTTCGGTTGGTCGCGCACGAAACCGGCGCTGGTGTCGTCCGGGTTGTCGTTCCAGGCCACCAGCCAGTGGCCGTGGGCGGCGGATTTTGGCAGCAGGTGGGTGCAGCCACCTTTTTCCAGCGCCAGGTCGACCGACACGGCCTGGGCCTTGTCGTCCTTCTGTTCAGACAGCCAGCGCCAGGCCAGCACTGCACCAGGGCCGATGCCGCTGACCAGGGTCGCCGGGCCGTTCAGTTCGCGCAGACCGCTTTGCAGTGCGCGGCTCTGCAGCAGGCAATCCTTGGGCAGAATCACCTGAACGATCTGCGCCGAGGCGCTGCGGCTCAGGGTGGTCAGTTGATTGTCGGTGAGTTTCTTGTCGTCCTCGACCGCCACAAGCACCTGGGCCTTGGGCTTGGTGCCGGGGATGAGCCGGGTCATGACGGTGCCGTCAGCCGGCGTGAGCTTTTCAAGGGTCGGTTCCGGTGCCGGGCGTTTGAGGTACCAGTAACCGCCACCGGCAATCACGGCCAGCACGATCAGTGCGGCCAGGATGTACTTCAGGGAGCGTTGAATCATCAGCGTTTCACCAATCCAGTCAAGCCGCCCGCGATCAGGGCAGCAGTATCGGCCAGTGCCACCAGCGGATCGAGTCCGGCGGGCACCGCCATATAACGGGGTTCCCAGTCAGGCTGGAACTTGTCTTTGAAGCGGCGCAAGCCTTGGAAGTTGTACAGCTGCTCACCACGGCGGAAAACCATCGAGCCCAGACGCTGGGTCAGCGGTGCACCACGACGGGGTTGCAACCCCGACAGCGGCACCATGCCCAGGCTGAAACGCGCGTATCCGTGACTCTTATAATGTTGAATCAGGCCGACCATCAGAAACTCCATGGTCAGCTTGGGGGCGTCCGGGTGCGAGCGCATCAGGTCGAGACTGGCCAGGTCATGGCTATAAGTCTCGAGCAGGTTGGCGAACGCCACCGGACGGCCTTCGAAGCGAATCACCGCGATGCGGAAATGCTTCAGGTAATCGTCGCTGAAACGGCCGAGGGAGAAGCCTTTCTCGCGTACGTTCTTGCCGGTCAGCCAGGCATCGGAAATCACCTTGAGCTCATCCATGGGTGCCTGGCCCGGCTCGTGGATTTCCAGCGACAGGCCGTCGCGGGTGCCGCGGTTCCAGGTGTAGCGCAGGTCCTTCATCTCCTTGCCCTTGGCATCCAGGTCAAAGCGATGCAGGTCGACCCGGGCTTCCTCGCCCAGTTTGATCGCGGTCAGACCAATGTCCATGTAGTACGGCAGGTTCTCGGCACGCACTTGATAGAACACGGGACGGGCGTGGTGGATGTCGCACAGGTCGCGGAACTGCCAGATCATTTCCGCGCGTTGCTGACCAGGGCCGATCGGGTCGTACAGCGCCACCAGGCTGCGGCCGCGACGGGCGTACATCAGAAAGGCTTCGTCGTTGGGGTGGAACAGCAGCGCCTTGTCACCGGTCAGGGCCAGGCCGCCGTCCGGTTGCGAGGAGGCCATCAGGATCTTCGTGGCGCGCTCCAGTTCGTCCGCTGTCGGCAGATGAATCACCGGGCGGGCGGTACGCAGCAACCAGGTCAGGGCGATCACCAGCAACAGCACCGCCGCACCCAGCAGCGAGCGCAGACCGCGCGGGGCGTCGGCGTCGAGGGTGAACTGCCACCACAACTGATGGCTGTACGGCACGTCCTGGTAAGCGAACAGCAGCAGCCAGGTCGAGGCGCCGAGGACACACAGACTGGCCACCAGATACAGCGGCGAGAACGGTACTTCGGTCAGGCGGCTCGGGCGATAGAACGAGCGGCGGAACACCCCCAGCAGTGCGGCGGTGAGGGTCATCAGCGTGGCTTCTTCCCAGTCGAAACCCTTGAGCAGCGAGAGCAGGGCGCCCACCAGCAGCAGAATGGTGGTCAGCATCCACGCAGCCGACAGTCGGCGACGCAGGCCCTGTGCGAGCATCAGGCACAGCACGCCGATCAGGCTGGCGCCGAAGTGCGAGGCGTCGACGAGGCGATGGGGAATCAGGTAGGCGATGTGTTCCAGGCGCGTGTCGATTTCAGGTGTCGCGCCGGAAAACAGCAGCACCACGCCGGACAGGAACACCAGCACCGCGAGGATCGGTGCCGCCAGACCGGAAGCGGCGCGCATGGTCTGGGTTTGAAACAGGCGCTGACCTTCATTGATCAGCAGCAGCACGCAAGCCACCAGCAATGGCAGCACTACATAGATCATGCGATAGAGCAGCAGGGCGGCGGCCAGTGGCGCCGCGCCGAGCTTGTCGGCGAACGCGGCCAGAAGAATCGCCTCGAAAACCCCGACCCCGCCCGGCACGTGGCTGAGCACGCCGGCAGCAAGGGCCAGCAGATACACCAACAGGAACGCGCCGAATGGCGGTGCTTCCGGCAGCAGCATGTACAACACGGTAGCGGCAGCGGCCACGTCGAGGGCGGTGATGACCAGTTGCAGGAACGTCAGGCGTCGGCCCGGCAAGCGCAGGGTGCGGCGGCCGACCTTGACCAGCAGGTTGTCGCGATAAGGCTGCTCCGGCAGGCGCCGACGATAGATACCGACGGCCAGGATAGCGCCGAGCAGCAGCACGGCAGAGGCAATCGTGGCCAGCAGGCCCTCGGACAGGCCCAGGGCTTGGGAGGCTGCCGGCAGGTCACTCAGGGTAGCCAGCGCCGCCAGTGGCGGCAGCGCACAACCCAGCGACAGGCTGGCGAACAAGGTCATGTGCGCAACTTCCGAAGCGCCCAGGCCAAGCCGAGCATATAAACGGTAGCGCACCGAGCCGCCGGACAGCATCGACAGACCGATGGCATTGCCGATCGCGAATGCGGTGAAGCCGCCGAGCGCCAGCGTGCGCGGCGGGATGGTCACGCCGGCGTAGCGACTGGCCGACCATTCGTAGCCCAGCAGAATGATGAAACCCACGACCGTTGCACCGAAAGCACCCAGCAGGGCCGGCTTGGGCACATCGAGTATCGAGTCGTGCAAGGCATAGAGATCGAGTTCGCTGAGCAGATGGCGGCAGGCGATCAGTGCGATGGCGAACAGCAGCAACGTGACCGCCAGACCGATCGGTTGCCGGTATTTGCTGATTCGATCCAGCAGGCGCATGCGCTCGGGCTTGATCGATGGATTCTCGGTGAGGGTGTCTTGTGGATCAGACGAGTTGGCGCGCATCAATCACCTCTTGGATTGTGCGCGACAGGATGGGGGTATCCAGCCAAGTTACCAATCCCTGTAGAAAAAAATAATCACAAAATACTACGCCTCTCGTCGGGTATCGGCGAGGGCAGGTCTCGGATTGGAGACCTCTTGCCTGCGACTCAAGCATAGTCGCAACTCGCGGGTCTGACGATCCTGAACGGTTCACTGCACGATGACAGATCATTGTTGCGAAAGGACTTTTTCCACAGGTACAAAAAAGGCCACTCTTTCGAGCAGCCTTTTTTGATGTTTGGTTGCGGGAGCCGGATTTGAACCGACGACCTTCGGGTTATGAGCCCGACGAGCTACCAGACTGCTCCATCCCGCGTCTGTGTGGCGGCATTCTACAGGCGAACGGCGGGGTGTCAACCGATAATCCCGGGAAGGGTCAAATAAGTGTGAAATCGCGTCAATCCGCCGCAGAAGAGGGGGTAAGTTTCGGAATTGCAACGAATTCCTGTTTGGCCCGGATGATTGCCAAATGAAAAACAGACGCGCACAAAAAAGGCCACTCTTTCGAGTAGCCTTTTTTGATGTTTGGTTGCGGGAGCCGGATTTGAACCGACGACCTTCGGGTTATGAGCCCGACGAGCTACCAGACTGCTCCATCCCGCGTCTGTGTGGCGGCATTCTACAGAGAATTGCCGGGGTGTCAACCTTGTATCCGGGTGAAATCTGTTCTGGTTCAATTGCTTAGCTCTTTTTGGAGGGTGCTCGCGGGGCCGCAGGTCAGGCAGGACGTGGGTCTCAGCTCTATCGGGTGGTGAATTTCGATTGAGAAAATAAATTCAAAGGAAGTTTCCTACTGATGGAAAAGAACCTTCATACCACTGGTGCTATATACAGGTGTCAGTGAGATACTGCCCGTCCGGCTTGCCATGTTTCCTTTTCTGCCATGACTCAGCGAAAAATCATCCACATCGACTGTGACTGTTTCTACGCCGCCATCGAGATGCGGGATGACCCGCGTCTGGCCGGCAAACCGCTGGCGGTGGGTGGTTCGGCAGACCGGCGCGGGGTGATTGCTACCTGCAACTATGAGGCGCGGGCTTACGGGGTGCGTTCGGCGATGTCTTCCGGGCATGCGTTGAAGTTGTGTCCGGACCTGACCATCGTCAAGCCGCGGATGGACGCCTACCGCGAGGCATCGAAGGAAATTCACACGATCTTTCGCGACTACACCGACCTGATCGAACCGCTATCACTGGACGAGGCCTACCTCGATGTCTCCGACAGTGCGCATTTTGGTGGCAGTGCCACTCGGATCGCCCAGGACATCAGGCGCCGCGTCTCCAATCAATTGCACATCACCGTCTCCGCCGGCGTCGCGCCAAACAAGTTTCTGGCCAAGATCGCCAGCGACTGGAAAAAGCCCAACGGCCTGTTTGTCATCACCCCGGATCAGGTCGAAGACTTCGTCAGCGGCCTGCCGGTGAGCAAGTTGCATGGCGTTGGCAAGGTCACTGCGGACAAATTGGGCAAGCTTGGAATCAACGACTGCTCGCAACTGCGCGAGTGGGACAAGTTGGCGTTGGTGCGCGAATTCGGCAGTTTTGGCGAGCGACTCTGGAGTCTGGCCCGTGGGATAGATGAGCGGCAGGTGCATAACGACAGTCGTCGTCAGTCGATCAGTGTCGAAAACACTTACGACGTCGATCTGCCCGACCTGCGCAGTTGCCTGGACAAGCTTCCTGAATTGCTCGAGACCCTGAAAACCCGCATGGCTCGGATCGACAGCAGCTATCGACCGGGCAAGCCGTTCGTCAAAGTGAAATTCCATGATTTCACCCAGACCACGCTGGAGCAGGCCGGGGCAGGGCGGGATCTGGGCAGTTATCAATTGATGCTGACGCAGGCTTTCAATCGCGGTGGCAAACCGGTGCGACTGCTCGGGGTCGGGGTGCGGCTTGAGGATTTGCGCGGCGGGTTCGAGCAGATGGAGTTGTTCGAGCGGTAGCGCGCATAAAAAAGCCCGAAACAGGTTCGGGCTCTTCTATAAGTGTTGTCAGTTCGGACCAGGGTCCGCCACCAGTCGCCCGGCATCCTTGGTCAGAGACTTGAGAAACTCGGCCTGCAACTCGGGATCGTTGCGCGTCAGCTCGATCAGGCTTTGCTCCAGCTCACTGGCTTCTTCTTCAAGACCCAGTTCCGACAGGCGCTTGACCCGGTGCACCCACTGGCTCACTTCGTCGTCTTCCAGATCGTCGTAAATCAGGCCATGCGCTTCCAGCAGCTTGCCGCGCAGGTGACTGCTGATGGTCAGGGACGAGTCGGAATGCACGTCATCCTTGGCGTCTTCGACGCTGATCTGCAGTTTGCCCACGTGATTCAGATCGTTTTCGGCGAACGGACTGTCCAGCAGGTTCAGACGCAGCACGCCGTTACGATCGGTGGTCATGTCGAAGGTCTGCTTGCCGGCCTTGACCTGCACCGGGCGCTCGCTCCACGGCAGGCTCGAATACTCCATGCGCTTGTCGCGCTGAACTTCATCGATACCGGCCAGGTTCTGTTGCGCACGACCGTGGGACTGCACGTTCATGAACGGATTGAGCCCGGCGAATCCGTAGCTCAGCCAGTCCTTGGTCACGCTGTCCGGCAGGTTGCCGAGAGCGAACACATTGACCACGTTGGCGCCGACGCCGGCCACCACCGCCACGGCACCCAGCGGAATCTCGTAGATTTCGCGCCAGGGCTGGTAAGGCGTGTAGCGGTCATAACGACGGGTCACTTCGTATTCGGTGACCTCGAAGGTTTTCTGCTCGTTGATCTTCACGCGGCGCTGCGGCAGCTCAAGCACCTTAGGCTCACCGACATCGATCTGCAGGCTGTGATCGAGCAACTTTCGCTCGACCCGCTCTTCGTGCTCGCTGCGCTGTGACATGTGATTGGCGCAGCCGCTGACCAGCAGGGTGCCGCACAGGGCGGCACCACCGAGGCCTAAGGTGTTTCGCTTGAACATGAGGACTCTATCTGGTTTCAGCGGCGGATACGGGCCTGCAGGAAGGACAGTACGTCGGCAACCGGCAGCGCTTGCGCCTGGCCTTCGGTACGGCTCTTGTATTCCAGGTTGCCTTCGGCGAGGCCGCGGTCGCTGACCACGATCCGGTGTGGAATGCCGATCAGCTCCATGTCCGCGAACTTGATGCCCGGGCTGGTTTTCTTGTCGCGGTCGTCCAGCAGCACTTCGAAGCCGGCCGCGGTCAGTTCCGCGTACAGCTTGTCGGTGGCTTCGCGCACCTGCTCGGTTTCATAGCGCAGCGGCACCAGGGCGATCTGGAACGGTGCCAGGGCGTCGCTCCAGATGATGCCGTTCTCGTCGTTGTTCTGCTCGATGGCGGCAGCCACCACGCGGGACACGCCAATGCCGTAGCAACCCATTTCCAGGGTGACCGGCTTGCCGTTCTCGCCCAGCACTTCGCACTTCATCGCCTTGCTGTACTTGTTGCCCAGCTGGAAGATGTGCCCGACTTCGATGCCACGCTTGATTTCCAGGGTGCCCTTGCCGTCCGGGCTTGGGTCGCCGGCCACGACGTTGCGCAGGTCGGCCACGGTCGGAACCGGCAGATCACGCTCCCAGTTCACGCCGAAGTAGTGCTTGTCATCGATGTTGGCACCGATGGCGAAGTCACTCATCAGCTCGACCGAACGGTCGATGATGATCGGCAGCGGCAGGTTCAGCGGGCCGAGCGATCCGGCGCCGGCGCCAATAGCGTCACGCAGTTCGGCATCGGAGGCCATGACCAGCGGGCTGGCAACGCCTGGCTGCTTGGCGGCCTTGATTTCGTTCAGCTCGTGATCGCCACGTATGATCAGGGCGATCAGCTTGCCTTCTTCTTCGGCATGCACGATCAGGGTCTTGATGGTCTTTTCAATCGGCAGACTGAATTTCTCCACCAGGGCCGCGATGGTCTTGGTGTCTGGCGTATCGACCAGACGCAGTTCTTCGCTTGGCGCGGCGCGCGAGGTTTCACGCGGTACGGCTTCGGCCTTCTCGATGTTCGCCGCATAGTCGGAGCCGTTGCTGAAGACGATATCGTCTTCGCCGGACTCGGCCAGCACGTGGAACTCGTGGGAGCCGGCGCCACCGATCGAACCGTTGTCGGCTTCCACCGGACGGAACTTCAGGCCCAGGCGGGTGAAGATGTTGCAGTACGCTTCGTGCATGCGGTCATAGGTGATCTGCAGCGACGCCTGATCCGCATGGAACGAGTACGAGTCTTTCATGATGAATTCGCGACCGCGCATCAGGCCGAAGCGTGGACGGATTTCGTCACGGAATTTGGTCTGGATCTGGTACAGGTTGATCGGCAGCTGCTTGTAGCTGCTCAACTCGTTGCGCATCAGATCGGTGATCACTTCTTCGTGGGTCGGGCCCGCGCAGAAATCGCGACCGTGGCGGTCTTTGATGCGCAGCAGCTCAGGGCCGTATTCTTCCCAGCGCCCCGATTCCTGCCACAGCTCGGCCGGTTGGGTGCTCGGCATCAACACTTCCAGAGAGCCGGCGGCGTTCATCTCTTCGCGAACGATGGCTTCCACCTTGCGCATCACTCGCAAGCCCATCGGCAGCCAGGTATACAGGCCCGAGGCGAGTTTGCGGATCATGCCGGCGCGCAGCATCAGCTGATGGCTGATGACGACCGCGTCGGAAGGCGTTTCTTTCTGTGTGGCGAGCAAAAATTGACTGGTGCGCATGGTTGGCCGTTGTCGGTTGCTATGACTGGAAATGACGGAGCAGTGTACCGGCGAGAGCTGCCTACGTACAGAAGCGCAGGGCCGGCGCAATACCCTGCGCCGGGTGCGAGATGTCTTACGACTCTTCGGCGACGGGCGTCGGCACGGGGTCCGGTGTCGGCGTCGGGCCTTCGCGGCGACTCTCCTGGAACCAGTGCAGGGCGATCAGCACCAGGGTCGGCACACCGAGCAGTGCGGTGATCATGAAGAAGTTGTGGTAGCCGAACTTCTCCACCATCACCCCGGAGTAGCCGCCGATGAGGCGAGGCAGCAACAGCATGATCGAGCTGAGCAGCGCGTACTGGGTCGCGGAGAATTTCAGATTGGTCAGGCTGGACAGGTAAGCGACAAACGCCGAAGTGGCCATGCCCGAACTGAAGTTGTCGAGGGAGATAGTCACGATCAGCATCTTCAGGTTCGGGCCCATGTCCGCCAGCATCACGAACAACAGGTTGGTGCCCGCAGACGCCGCACCGCCGATGAGCAGTATCGGCAGGATGCCGAAGCGAACGATCAGCAGACCGCCCATCCCGGCACCCACCAGGGTCATGATCAGGCCGAAGATCTTGCTGACGCTGGCGATCTGGTCCTTGGTGAATCCCTGGTCGATGTAAAACACGTTGGCCATTACGCCCATCACCGTGTCCGACATGCGATAGGTGGCGATCAGACCGAGCAGCAGCAGGGCCTGCCAGCGGTAACGCAGGATGAAGTCATTGACTGGCGTCAGTACTGGCGCCAGGCCACGGCGACCCATGGCCGAGAGGCACAGACCGGTCAGCAGGGTGTAGAGGATGGCACGCAGGAACGCCCGGTCTTCCAGCAGCAGGTCCAGCGGGCTCATGCTGCCGAACAGCACACTGGCGAAATCGGTGTTGTAGAGCTGGGTAAACATGGCCGGTACGGAAACCAGCAGGACGATCAGTACGAACACCGACATCAGTTGATGCATGAAGGTGTAGCGTCCGGCCTGCAGCTGGGTACGCAGCGGTACCGGCGGTTCGCGCATCAGCAGGGTGGTGATCAGGGCGGGGACCATCAAGGCGCCGAACAGCACATAGGTGCCGGTCCAGGCGGAATGCTGATAGTTGAACCCGGTGGAGCCGAAACCTTCAGCGAAGAACAGGGCACCGGCCGTCGCGAGCAGGGCGGCGACCCGATAACCGGACATATAACTGGCGGCCAGCGCGGCCTGGCGGTTGTCTTCGGCGATCTCCAGGCGGTAGGCGTCGACTGCGATGTCCTGGGTGGCGGAGGCGAAGGCGACGATCACGGCGATGGCGATCAGCCAGGACAAATGTTTCTGGGGGTCGCAGAAACCCATGCCGATCAGGCCGAGGATTACCAGCGATTGCGCAAGCACCAGCCACGAACGGCGTCGACCCAGCTTGCCCAGCAATGGCAGGCGCCATTGATCGAGCAGGGGCGACCAGACCCATTTGAAGGCATAGGCCAGACCGATCAGGCTGGCATAGCCGATCGTCTCGCGGGCTACACCGGCTTCACGCAGCCAGACCGAAAGTGTCGAGAACACCAGCATGTACGGCAGGCCGGCGGCGAAACCCAGCAACAACAGCACGAGCGTCGAAGGACTGGCATAGGCGGCGAGCGCGGCGCGCCAGGTTTTACGGGGCATGGGCTGAAGTCTGCCTCAAGATTGCGAAAACAAAGCGCGCACTCTAACCGCTGTGCTCTACCGGGCGCCAGCCATGACGCTGAATATCCACACGATTGTTCAGGATCGTAACGCCCTCCATACGCAATCGTGCCCGCTGTTCATCGCCTGAAGGGCTGCCCGCCGGCAGACTGAGCCGACCGCCGGCACCGAGCACGCGGTGCCAGGGCAGCTTCGTGTCGCCGGGCAACTGGCTCAGGGTACGGCCGACCCAGCGGGCGGCGCGCCCCAACCCGGCCAGTTCGGCCAACTGACCATAGCTGACGACCTTGCCTTCGGGCACTTGGGCAAGGGTCGAATAGAGTGCCGTGCGTCGGATTTGCGGGTCGTTTTCGCAGGCAGGTATCGGGTCTGTCACGGGCGCCGTTCCTGAACAAGATCGATTCATGGGGTTCAAGGGTAATCCGTGATCGGGCAATTGAGAAATGAACTCAACAGAAATAGCCGGGTCACTCCTTGTCAGAGGATTATTCCTACGGATAATGCCGACCCTTTTTCGCAAACCCGAGTTTCCGATTCGCTTATGTTGTCCAGAACCCTGTTGTGCCTTGCTGTCTTCAGTGCGTCCACGCCCTTGCTTGCCGATACCGTCTGGTTGAAGAACGGTGACAAGCTGAGCGGCAAAATCACCCTGTTCGATGGCGGCAAGTTGCTGGTCCAGACCCAGTACGCCGGCGCGGTCACCATCGACTGGAAGCAGGTCAAGACCCTGGAAAGCGATCAAGAGCTGCTGGTCAAGCAGGATGCCTACAGCGGTGAGAAGGCCAAATCGCTGACTGCCGCCGAAGACGGCAAGGTCACTCTGGCCAACGGCGAAGCGCCGAAAACCGTCGAGCTGGCGAGCATCCAGCAGATTCTCAAGCCCAAACCCGTGGTCGAGGATCTGGTATGGAAGGGCAATGTCGACCTGGCCCTGGATTATCAGCGTGCCGAAAAAGACACCGATGATTACGACGTCGGCTTCAAGACCACCGCGCGCCATGGCCGTTGGCGTCATACCGCTGAGGGCGAGTACAACCGTGAAGTTCAGGATGAGGTGGTGACCACCAACAACTGGCGCGCCGAATACGCCCTGGACCGCTTCCTGACCGACAAGTGGTTCTGGCAGGGACGGTTGAACTACAAGCGTGACTACGTCGAAGAGTTGTCACGCCAGCGTGTGGTCGGTACGGGTCCTGGCTATCAGTTCTGGGATGATGAGCTGGGCGCATTTTCCCTCGGCTCGCTGCTCAACCGCACCGATTATGAGTACAGCGACGGCGGCAAGGACAACTTCTATTCCGTTGCCATGAAGTGGGACTATAACCGCTACCTGATCGGCAAGAAGGTACAGTTCTTCACCACCGGCGAACTGGGCAAGCCATTGTCGGACGTCGCCAACTATGCCCTGGATTCGGAAGTGGGCCTGCGCTACAAGGTGACGGACTGGGCCTCGCTCAATCTCAAGGCCGAGCGTGACATCATCAGTGGTACCAAGGACGCGGATCTGAACAAGACCCGCTACACCGCAGGATTTGGCGTGGCCTGGTAACGCCCGGCCGAAAAAATCGCAGCCTTCGACAGGCTGCGATTTTTTTTGCCTGTACAAAACAGGCGCCCACAAAAAAGCCCCGCTTTTAAGGGCGGGGCTTTTTACCAAAGAAGCTACAAGTTAGATAACTTGTACTTCTTCAGCTTGCATGCCTTTCTGACCGCGGGTAGCGATGAAAGAAACCTGTTGGCCTTCTTTCAGGCTTTTGAAGCCGTCGGACTGGATAGCTTTGAAGTGAACGAACAGGTCGTCACCGGATTGTGGAGTGATGAAGCCGAAGCCTTTTTCATCGTTGAACCACTTAACGGTACCGGTTTGGCGATTAGACATGGTGTAACTCCTTGAACAAAGATAACTGCGACTCAGGAAGAACCCTGGCCGAGACTGAGTGCAAAGAGCAGGAAAAATTCTTGTAGATGGTTGGATCGAAATTCAACATATCGTGTAGAGATTCTCAGTGACACAAGCAGCACAGTGGCGCCACCTTAACCCTTTTTCCGGAACGTGCCAATGCTTCTTGCGAAGGTTTCTCCGTTTTAAGGATCGGCGGTGTGACGGTTCGTCGCGAAGCCGTGTAATTCCTGCATGTTCGGCGAGATTTGCACCACGGACTTTGAACCGGGCGGCGCGCCCGGTAAGATGCCGGACAGTTTTTTCCACCTCGCTATTCAGGACACCCCGCCATGAGCATCAAATCGGACAAGTGGATTCGCCGCATGGCGCAGGAACACGGCATGATCGAGCCGTTCGTCGAGCGCCAGGTACGCGGCAGCGACGACAGCCGTGTGATCTCCTACGGCGTGTCGAGTTACGGCTACGATGTGCGCTGCACCAACCATTTCAAGGTGTTCACCAACATCAATTCGGCCATTGTCGATCCGAAAAACTTCGACGCCGGCAGCTTCGTCGACGTCCACAGCGACGTCTGCATCATCCCGCCGAACTCCTTCGCCCTGGCCACGACCGTTGAATACTTCCGTATTCCACGCAATGTCCTGACCATCTGCCTGGGCAAAAGCACCTATGCCCGTTGCGGCATCATCGTCAACGTCACCCCGCTCGAGCCCGAGTGGGAAGGCCAGGTGACCCTGGAGTTCTCCAACACCACCAATCTGCCGGCGAAGATCTACGCCAACGAAGGCGTGGCGCAGATGCTGTTCCTCGAATCCGACGAGGAATGCGAAGTCTCCTACAAGGACCGCGCCGGCAAGTACCAGGGCCAGCGTGGCGTGACCCTGCCACGCACCTGATCCGTCCATCCGGCAGTTACCGGGAATTCTTCGGCGGGTAGACACTCTATGGGGTGTACTGCCCGTTTCGCGAACAGCGGGACGGGCCTTCGCCGAGGAGTGCTCCATGAAGATCGATCCGCAAATCACTGCCGAACTGGCAAGGCTCGAGCCCAATCAGGTTGGCGTATTGGCCTGGTCGTTGCTGGCACACCCGCCCGTCACCCTGGCTGGCGGAATTCCTCACCAGCCCGATCCCGATACCCCTAACGAAGAACCGACCGAGCCCGGCGAGCCGACGTTGCCGGACAAACCGCCACCTGCGCCTGTCGCGTGATTGAATGCATGGCCCGTCGGCTGAATCCTGAACAGGACGTCAGCCGACGGGCCATATTTCGTTGTCGCCAATGACAAAGATCCGACAACGCTCGTCCTTCTCCACCGGATAGCCGCCGGTGAAGGCACCGAACGCCGGCAGCAGGCTGATGCGTTCTCCCAGACTGAAACACGCCAGCCGCAGACGCTCACGCCCCTTGCCGTTCAATCGATAAACCGGATGCACATGTCCTGCGAGTACGTGGCGTTCAGGGTGCGGATCGGGTTCGTGCTGCAATGCGAAGGGCCCGAGCAGTAACGGCTCCGGCACCACCCGAATGTTCAGCGTCTGCGGTGGATCACCGGCGCGCTTGTCGTGATTACCGCGAATCAACGTGATCGGCAGATCGGCATGACGCGCCCGCCACTGCGCCAATGCCTGCAAAGTGTCGGGGGCATGGGAGCCGGGCCCGTGCAGAAAGTCCCCAAGAAAGATCAGTTGTCGACACGGCAGTTTCGCCAGCAACTGCTCGATCACCGCGATGTTGCTCGCCGTGGTGCCCTGCGGCACCGGCTGCCCCAGGCGACGGTAGGCGGCAGCCTTGCCGAAATGCACATCGGCAATCAACAGCGCCTGTTGCGCCGGCCAATACAATGCCTTTTCCGGCAACAGCCAGAGTTCTTCACCCGCCAGACGCACAGGGTAGGGCGCGTTCATCTGGATTGGCCCTTGTCGGCAGTGTTCTCCAGATCACCGACCATGCGCCGGATACGGTCGGCGAGTTTTTCCGAACTCATGCTTTCGCGCATGCGTTCCACCAGCAATGGAAAGCCGAGTGGAGTCGGGTGTTTGATCAGGTGTATGTCCAGTTTCATCCGGTTGATTCGCTCCAGTGCCTGTTCCAGTCGATGAATATCCAGTTCTTCGCGCAGGACTTCTTCCCCGGCCTGGGCCAGTAGAAGGTTGTCGGCGTCGTATTGTTTGAACACTTCGAAAAACAACCCGCTGGAGGCCTGTACCTGACGGGTACTTTTCGGCGCGCCGGGGTAGCCAGCGAATACGAGTCCGGCGATCCGTGCGATTTCCCTGAACCTGCGCAGCGCCAGTTCCCCTGCGTTGAGACTCGCCAACACATCCCTCAATAAATCCTCGGGGCTGAGCAGGGTGCCATCCAGTTGCGCAGACCAGTCAACCGGTGTGGCACTGAGCAATTCCAGTCCGTAATCATTGACCGCAATCGAGAAAGTCACAGGCAGGCGCTGGCTGACTCGCCACGCCAACAGACTGGCCAGCCCCAGATGCACCTGACGTCCGGCAAACGGGTAGAGGAAAAGGTGCCAGCCTTCGCGGGATTTCAGCACCTCGGCCAGCAGATTGTTGACGGTCGGCAGGCCCGACCAGCGCATCTGCGTTTCCAGCAGCGGCTGCAAGGCCTGCATTTCCGGGCCTGCAAACTCGCCTTGCGCCGCCGCGCTGAATCGGCTGACCACCGCGTCAGCGAGTTCGCTGGACAGCGGCATGCGCCCGCCATTCCAGCGCGGCACGGCGGCTTTTTTGGCGGTGCTGCGTTTGACGTAGGCGGTCATGTTTTCCACCCGCACCAGTTCCAGCAAGCGTCCGGCGAACAGGAAACCGTCGCCGGGTTTGAGTCGGGCAATGAAGCCTTCTTCAACGCTGCCCAGTTGCTTGCCACCACCGCCCTTGCTCCAGAATTTCAGGTGAATGCTGGCATCGCTGACGATGGTGCCGATGCTCATCCGATGGCGACGCGCCAACCGGGCATCGGGGACGCGCCAGATTCCGTGCTCATCCGGCTCGACACGACGGTAATCCGGATACGCCGTCAGCGACATCCCGCCGTGGCGCACGAATGCCAGCGCCCAGGCCCAGTCCGCGAGCGACAGGTCACGATAGGCCCAGGCGCTGCGGACTTCTTCGTACAGTTCATCGGGAATAAAACCACCGCCCAGGGCCATGCTCACCAGGTGCTGCACCAGTACATCCAGCGGTTTGTGCGGTGACAGACGCGGCTCGATTCTGCGCTGCGCCACGGCATCGCGTGCGGCAGCGGCTTCGATCAGTTCCAGACTGTGGGTCGGCACCAGGGTGACCCGCGACGTTCGACCGGGCGCATGGCCCGAACGGCCGGCCCGCTGCATCAGGCGCGCCACGCCTTTGGCCGAACCGATTTGCAGAACCCGCTCCACCGGCAGAAAGTCCACCCCCAGATCGAGACTCGAAGTGCAGACCACGGCTTTGAGCTGGCCATTCTTCAGCGCCTGCTCGACCCAGTCCCGGGTATCGCGGGATAGCGAGCTGTGATGCAAGGCGATCAACCCGGCCCAGTCCGGCCGCGCTTCCAGCAAGGCCTGATACCAGATTTCCGATTGTGCCCGAGTATTGGTGAACACCAGGCTGCTGGCGCAAACCTCAAGTTCGGCGACCACCTGCGGCAACATCTTCAGACCGATATGCCCGGCCCAGGGAAAGCGCTCGATCTGTGGTGGGAGCAGGGTATCGACACGCAGGGTTTTTTCGCTTTGACCCTGAACACTCACGCCACCGCCCTGCGGGATCAGTACCTGTTCGGCATGGGATTGATTGCCGAGCGTCGCGGAAACACCCCAGACAATCAGCTCAGGATGCCAGCGGCGCAACCGGGCGAGGGCCAGCTGCAATTGCACGCCGCGCTTGTTCCCGAGCAGTTCATGCCACTCATCGACCACGACCATGCGCAAGGTCGACAGCGCCGTTTGCGCGTCGGCGCGGGCGAGCATCAGGGTCAGGCTTTCCGGGGTGGTGATCAGCGTGGTCGGCAGGCGCCGGTTCTGCCGGGCGCGTTCGCTGCTGCCAGTGTCGCCGGTACGCAGGCCGACGCTCCAGGGAATGAGCAAATCGTCCAGCGGCGTTTGCAGGGCGCGCGCGGTGTCGGCGGCCAGTGCGCGCATCGGCGTGATCCACAAGACAGTCAGCGGTTCGGCGGGCGGTTTGCGTTTACGGGTGGTTTCAGCAACAGGCCCGGAGCGGGCAAAGCGATTGAGCGCGGCAAACCACACCGCGTAGGTTTTACCGGCGCCGGTGCTGGCGTGCAGCAGGCCGGACTCGCCACGTTTTACCGCGACCCACACCTGCTTCTGAAAGGCGAACGGCTTCCAGTCGCGGGCGCTGAACCAGTGTTTGGCGAAGTCGGTGGAAGTGCCCATGCCGGCGACGAGTGCTCTGAAGGTGTTCCTTCAGTGACCGCGCCGGCCGGGCAATAGTTTTACTTGAGATTGCCGCTGAGGAATTGCTTCAGGCGTTCGCTTTTCGGATTGCCCAGCACTTCTTCGGGCGCGCCTTCTTCTTCCACCAGCCCTTGGTGCAGAAAAAGCACCTGGCTCGACACCTTGCGCGCAAAGCTCATTTCATGGGTCACCATGATCATGGTCCGGCCTTCCTCGGCCAGGCCCTGAATCACCTTGAGCACTTCGCCGACCAGTTCCGGGTCGAGTGCCGAAGTCGGTTCGTCGAACAGCATGACTTCCGGTTCCATCGCCAGCGCCCGAGCAATCGCCACCCGTTGTTGTTGGCCGCCGGAGAGGAACGCCGGGTATTGATCGGCCACCCGCGCCGGCAGACCGACCTTTTCCAGATAACGCCGGGCGCGGTCGTCGGCTTCCTGTTTGCTGCAGCCCAGCACCCGGCGCGGTGCCATGGTGATGTTTTCCAGCACGGTCATGTGGCTCCACAGATTGAAATGCTGGAACACCATCGCCAGGCGCGTGCGCAGGCGTTGCAGTTCATTGGGGTCGGCGACGTGCATGCCGTGGCGGTCGGTGACCATGCGGATCGCCTGGCCGTCGAGGCTCATCGCGCCGTCGTTGGGTTGTTCGAGAAAGTTGATGCAGCGCAAAAAGGTGCTTTTGCCCGAGCCGCTGGCGCCGATCAGACTGATCACGTCGCCGGTTTTGGCCTTGAGCGAGACGCCTTTGAGCACCTGATGGTCGCCATAGCTTTTGTGCAGGCCTTCAACGGTCAATTTGTACATGGGACAGGCATCCTCAAGGCGAAAGTAAGTAGCCGCTGCGATAGGCTTCGGCGCCCGCGACGTGGGCGATCACCATACCGGCCGTGGCCATGCGCCGCAGCGAGCGGGCATAGAGCAGACCGGAAGCGGTGCAATGGACTGGCGTGACCCGGTCGCTGATCGGGTCGATGATTTCGGCAATTTTCTGCCCGGCTTCCAGAAGCTGGCCGGGCGTGGCGGTGTAGACCAGCAGGCCGCCGACGGGAGTGGCCACCGGTTCCACGCCGGCCAGCGGTGTGGCGGGGTGTGGCAGCGCCGGCAAGGCTTTGGGCTCGCCGGCAATGGCACCGAAATGGATCAGGTAATCGATCAGCGCCTGGCAATCGCGACTGGCCAGCGGATGGGTGACATCCCCCTGGCCACGCAACTCGACGGTGACCGAGAAACTGCCCAGTGGAATTTCGAAGTGTTCGCCGAAGCGCTCCTTCAATTGCCACCACAACAGGGTGAAGCATTCGTCGAACGACTGACCGCCGGAGTCGGTGGCCAGCAGGCTCGCCTGGGATTCGATATAGCGCGCCAGCGGCTCGACCTGCGGCCAGGCCTCGGGCGTGGTGTAGAGATGGACCACGGATTCGAAATCGCAGTGCAGGTCCAGCACCATGTCCGCATCGCAGGCCAGCCGTTGCAGGGTCAGGCGCTGGGATTGCAGCTGAGTCGTGGCGGTGTGGCGGGCGAGGGCATTGCGCAGGCTGGTACGGATCAGTTCCAGGTTGCGCTGCGGATCGTCGCACAGCAGCGCTTCGATCTCGTTGCCGATTTCTTCGCTGAGGTCGACGAACCAGCGATTGAAGTTCTGCCCGCTCTCCAGTTCGTAGCGGCCCAGTGGCACGTCCATCAGCACTTGTTCGAGGCCGACCGGGTTGGCCACCGGCACCAGCACGAATTCGCTGATCAGCCGCCCGGCGGCTTCCAGCTCCGCCAGACGCTGCTTGAGGTGCCAGGCCACGAGCATGCCGGGCAGTTCGTCGGCGTGCAGCGAGGACTGGATGTAAATCTTGCCTTGGGCCTTGTCCGGGCCGAAATGAAAGCTGTGAATCTGTCGTGCAGTCCCCGGCAGCGGGGCCAGCAGATCGTGTATCTGGTGGCGCATCTCAAAAGGGTCCTAGTGGGTCGGGCCAAGGAAGGCCAGCCATCGGCGTTCGGCGAGGCGGAACAGGCCGACCAGCGCAAAGGTGATGGTCAGGTAGATCAGCGCGGCGATGCCGAACGACTGAAAGGTCAGGAAGGTCGCCGAGTTGGCGTCCCGTGCGACTTTCAGGATGTCGGGGATGGTCGCGGTGAAGGCCACGGTGGTCGAGTGCAGCATCAGGATCACTTCGTTGCTGTAGTACGGCAACGACCGGCGCAGCGCCGACGGCATGATCACGTAGGCATACAGTTTCCAGCCGGTCAGGCCGTAGGCCTTGGCCGCTTCGACTTCGCCGTGGTTCATGCTGCGGATCGCCCCGGCGAAAATCTCCGTGGTGTAGGCGCAGGTGTTGAGGGCGAAAGCCAGGATCGTGCAGTTCATCGCATCGCGAAAGAAACTGTCGAGCAGCGGTTGGGCGCGCACCGCGGCCAGGCTGTAGATCCCGGTGTAGCAGATCAGCAGCTGGATATAGAGAGGCGTGCCGCGGAACAGGTAGGTGTAGAACTGCACCGGCCAGCGGATGTAGAAGTGCGGCGAGACCCGGGCGATCGACAACGGAATCGACACGATGAAGCCGAAGAAGATCGAGGCGCTGAGCAGCCACATCGTCATGGCCAGCCCGGTGATGTTCTGGCCGTCGGTATAAAGGAAGGCTTTCCAGTATTCCTGCAGGAGTTCGATCATCGTACGGCCTCCCGGGCACCGGCGGCGTAGCGGCGTTCGAGCCAGCGCAGGATGAAGTTCGAGGCACTGGTGATCAGCAGATAAATCAGCGCGGCGAGGACCAGGAAGTAAAACAGTTGATAGGTGCTCTTGCCGGCGTCCTGCGCTGCCTTGACCAGATCGGCCAGGCCGATGATCGAAACCAGTGCGGTGGCCTTGAGCATCACCATCCAGTTGTTGCCGATGCCCGGCAGGGCGAAGCGCATCATTTGCGGGAACACCACGAAACGAAAGCGCTGGCCGCGCTTGAGGCCATAGGCGGTGGCGGCTTCGACCTGCCCGCGCGGCACCGCGAGAATCGCGCCGCGAAAGGTTTCAGTGAAGTACGCGCCATAAATGAAGCCCAGGGTCAGGACCCCGGCGGTGAACGGGTCGATCTCGATGTATTCCCATTCCAGGTAGTCAGTGAGCGTCGTCAGCCAGGTTTGCAGGCTGTAGAAGATCAGCAGCATCAGGACCAGGTCCGGTACCCCGCGAATCAGCGTGGTGTAGAGCTGGGCGGGCAGGCGCAGCAGTTTGACTTTTGACAGCTTGGCACTGGCGCCGAGCAGGCCGAGCAGCACGGCCACCAGCAGCGACAACGCCGACAATTTGATGGTCATCCAGGTGCCTTCCAACAGCAAAGGACCAAAGCCCTTGAGGCTGAAGGCGGATAGCCCCAGATTTTGTAAGAGGTTTTCGAACATAAATCAGCAACCTGACTGAATGAAAAAGGCGCCCATCGAGGATGGGCGCCGGGGCATTATTTGCCGCTGTACAGATTCAGATCGCCAAAGTGTTTCTTTTGAATCTCGGCGTATTTGCCGTCATCGTGTAACGCTTTGATACCTTTATCCAAAAGTGCTTTCAGCTCGGTGTTACCTTTCTTAATACCGACAGCGGTCTTGGCTGGCAGCAAGTGGTTGTCGACCGGCTTGCTGACTTCATAGTCGGCGCCCTGCGGCGACTTCAGAAAGCCCAGTTCGGCCTGCAACATGTCCTGAATGCCCGCATCGAGACGGCCGGAAGTCAGGTCGGAATACACCTGGTCCTGATTCTGGTAGGCCTGGGTTTTCACGCCGGCCTTGTCCAGCACGGCTTTGGCATAGGCTTCCTGGATAGTGCCTTGCTCGTAACCGACGGTTTTGCCTTTCAGCGAGGCGACGTCGTCGGTAATGCCCGAACCTTTCTTCGACACGTAGGCCGTCGGGCCGGAGAACAGCTCGCTGGAGAAGTCGATGACTTTTTCGCGGGCTTCGGTAACGGTCATCGACGAGATCACGCCGTCGAACTTATTGGCCTTGAGGCCCGGAATCATGCCGTCGAAGTCGCTTTCGACCCATTTGCACTTGACCTTCAGCTCGGCGCAGATCGCGTTGCCCAGATCGATGTCAAAGCCCACCAGGCTGCCGTCGGCCGCTTTCGACTCGAACGGTGCGTAGGAAGGATCGACGCCAAAACGCAGCTCTTTGTATTCCTTGGCCAGCGCGGAGCCGGCGGCCATGCACAACGCCAGTGCAGAAAGGGTCAGCAATGCTTTTTTCATTATTCAATCCCTAAGAACCAATATGAGCGCTTGTGGCGCAGAATGATTGTTACTGGAACGCTTACGACTTATAGAAAGTAGCAATTTCCGAACCAGAGTCCCGAACAAGTGTTTTAAAAGGTGTATGAAGTGCATGCCGGGGACGGTCAGTGCACGAAAACGGGCACGCCGCAAATGCTGCACCAGGATGGTTCGGAGGGATCGTTCCCACGCTCTGCGTGGGAACGATGGGGGAGGCGTGAGGGCAAGGATCAGACCAACAGGTTTTGCAAGGTCGCCAGGCTGTCGGCCTCCTCGACGGTCTTGTCCTGACGCCAGCGCAGCATGCGCGGGAAGCGCACGGCGATGCCGCTCTTGTGCCGGCGAGAGAGGGCGATGCCTTCGAAGCCCAGTTCGAACACCAGACTCGGCTTCACGCTGCTGACCGGACCGAATTTTTCCACAGTGGTCTTGCGCACGATGCTGTCGACCTCACGCATTTCTGCATCGGTCAGCCCGGAATAGGCCTTGGCAAACGGCACCAGCGCCCGTGCACTGGAACCGGGCGGGCCGTCCCACACTGCAAAGGTGTAATCGCTGTAGAGGCTGGCGCGGCGACCATGCCCGCGCTGGGCGTAGATCAGCACCGCGTCGACGCTGAACGGGTCGACCTTCCATTTCCACCACACGCCCATGTCCTTGGTCCGGCCGACGCCATACATCGCGTCCCGGGCCTTGAGCATCATGCCTTCGACCCCCAGGCGCCTGGAGGCCTCGCGCTGACGGGCGAGGTCGAACCAGTCGTCACCCGTCAGAATCGGCGACGGCAGCAACACCGGGTTGTTGCACTGGGTAATGACGTGTTCCAGTTGTGCACGACGCCTGGCCTGAGGCTGGTTGCGCCAGTCTTCACCCTGCCACTCCAAAAGGTCGTAGGCGAGTACTACCACCGGCGCGTCTTCGAGGATTTTCCGGTCCAGCGACTTACGGCCGATCCGTTGCTGCAACAAGGCGAACGGTTGCACCGCCGGCGCTTCTGTCGACTGCGGAGCAAAAGCGTCTTCGGTGACCGGGCGGTTGTTTTTCCACACAACGATTTCGCCGTCGATCACCGTGCCGTCGGGTAAACCGTGCAGCAGGGTGTCGAATTCGGGAAAACGCTCTGTCACCAATTCCTCGCCGCGCGACCAGACCCACAGTTTCCCGTCGCGTTTGACCACCTGCGCGCGAATGCCATCCCACTTCCATTCGACTTGCCAGTCGCTCGCGGGGCCGAGCAACGCGTCGAAGGTTTCCACCGGTTGCGCCAGCGCATGGGCGAGGAAGAACGGGTAGGGCTGACCACCGCGCTGGGCATGTTCGTCGCTGGATTCGGGGGCGATCAGTTTCAGGTAGCTGGCGGCGTTCGGCCGGTTGGACAAATCGGTGTAACCCACCAGCCGCTGCGCCACGCGTTTGCTGTCGAGCCCGGCCATGGAGGCCAGGGCGCGGGTCACCAGCAGTTTGGACACGCCGACCCGGAAGCTGCCGGTGATCAGTTTGATGCACAGCATCAGGCTCGGCCGATCCAGTTGTGCCCACAGTGCCGGCAACTGATGGGCGAGGTATTCCGGGGTTTCACCACGCAGGGGCAGCAGCTTGTGCTCGATCCATTGAGCAAGGCCGGCCTCGGAGGTGTACGGGTTTTCCGGGAGCACCAGCGAGATGGTTTCCGCCAGATCGCCGACGGCCTGATAGCTTTCCTCGAACAGCCACGGCGTAAGTCCCGACACGTCGACGGCGAGTTCGCGCAGGATCCGTACGGGCACCAGTTGCCGTGGCCGTCCGCCGGACAGAAAGTACACCGCCCAGGCCGCGTCCTGCGGCGCCGCGTGAGCAAAGTAGGCCTGCATGGCCGCCAGTTTGGCGTTGCTGGAGGTGGTGGCGTCGAGTTCGGCGTACAACCCGGCGAAGTCTTTCATGGTTGCACCTCGGCCACGGTGGGTTCGACGGCGAGGGTGTCCTGTTCATCGTCACCGTATTCGGTGTTGAAACCTTGAGCATCCAGCCCTTTTTCCCGCAGGTGGCGGACCAGCACACCGATCGAGCCGTGAGTGACCATCACCCGTTCGGCGCCGGTCTGTTCGATGGCCCACAACAGGCCGGGCCAGTCGGCGTGATCCGAAAGCACGAAACCGCGATCCACGCCGCGCCGCCGACGGGTACCACGCAGGCGCATCCAGCCGCTGGCGAAGCTGTCGCTGTAATCGCCGAAACGGCGCATCCAGCTGCTGCCGCCGGCCGACGGCGGGGCGATGACCAGCGCCTGGCGCATCATGGGATCGTTTTTCTTCACGTCGCCGGCGTAGATCGTCGGTGGCAGATACACGCCGGCCTCGCGATAGACCCGGTTCAGTGGCTCCACCGCGCCGTGGCTGAGGATCGGCCCGAGGGTTTCGTCGATGCCATGCAGGATTCGCTGGGCCTTGCCGAACGAATAGCAGAACAGCACGCTGGTCCTGCCAGCCTGGATATTCGCCTGCCACCACTGATTGATCTCGCCAAACACCTGCGCCTGCGGCTGCCAGCGGTAGATCGGCAGGCCGAAGGTCGATTCGGTGATGAAGGTGTGGCAGCGCACCGGTTCGAAAGGGGCGCAGGTGCCGTCGGGTTCGATCTTGTAGTCGCCGGACGCGACCCAGACTTCGCCGCCGTACTCCAGGCGAATCTGCGCCGAACCCAAGACATGCCCGGCGGGGTGGAAGCTCAGGGTGACACCATGGTGGGACAGACGCTGCCCGTACTCCACGGTTTGCAGGTTGATGTCCTGACCCAGGCGCGCGCGGAGAATCCCTTCGCCGGCGCTGGTGGCCAGATAGTGAGTGTTGCCGGTACGGGCATGGTCGCCATGAGCATGGGTAATGACCGCACGCTCCACCGGGCGCCACGGATCGATATAGAAGTCCCCGGCGGGGCAGTAGAGGCCTTCGGGGCGGGCGATAACAAGGTCCATGGCGTTACCGGAATGGAGGGACTTGTTAGCTATGAGGTTGGCGCGAAGTCAGAAGTTCTATTGATTTTCAAAAGCACCCTCACCCCAGCCCTCCCGAAGCGTCGGACCGCCCGGAGGGAGAGGGGGCCTACGGAGGTGTCTGGCGAGGTACATCGATCTGTGAGGCCGCGTCGATTATGGATCTGCCAAGCAGCAATACGCATCTGGATTCGGTGCAGCAAGTTCAGGTCGGCGAACCTCTTGAATATTCCCCGATCAGTCCCCTCTCCCTAAGGGAGAGGGTTAGGGTGAGGGGGCTTTTGATCTTTTGGGGAGTAGCGCTATTTGCCGGGGGTAAGCGTCAACCGCGTCTTGCCATACACCCGGTCAAAGTTCTGCGGCTGCATCGGCAAGCCGATGTACTGGCCCTTGAGCCACGGATCGATGCCGTTCAGGTAGTTCGGGCTCACCGGATTTCCGGATTGTCCTGTGCCGTTCTGCCCCATCAACGGCTCGCTCTGACCGAAGTCGACGATAAAGCGCATCGACGGCGCACGCGTGGTGTTGAAGTCCTGGCCCCAGGCAAACGCCGCCGTATTCAGCGTCGTGTGATCGCCGCCAGCCGCGATCGGGCCGCGGACGGTCTGGCCGTTGGCATTCTTCCACTCGTAGCGGTGCAGTTTTCCCCACTGCCAGGCTTTGTGATCGCCACCCAACTGACTGTCGCCGGCAGTAATCGCGGCCGCCAGACTGCGGGCCAGGATCGCCGGTTTGTCTTCTTTTTGCGGGGTACGGGCGTCGTCCCAGAATGGACTGTCTTCGCGGCCCAGCAAGTGATCGGCCTGGGCGGCGTAGGACAGATCGCCATTGGCGATAAACGCTTTCCACGCCGGGCTGCTTTGCGGGCCGAGTTCGTCGAGGAAAATCTGCTTCATGCTTTCCTGCAGGAACAGCTCGTAGATCGCCGCGTCGGCGGAGGTCGGGCTGAGTTTGCCGTCGAACGCCATCAAGCGGGTGTAGGCTTCGCGGGCCTTGCTGCGGTCGGCTTCCGGCAGGGCATCGATCGCCTGTTTCAGCGGCTGTGCCATGCCCGGGGCTTCGAACATTTTCTTCAGCTTGGCGGCGAACGTGGTGGTTTGGTCGTACTGCATGGCGATCATGCTGCGACCGTCCTGTTTACCGCTGCCGGCCATTTCTGCGAGGCGCTCGCCACGCTCCGGCGCGGCCCAGGAATTGGACAGTTGCATGCCGTAGCCATGGGGAATGACCCGCTGATTGGCGGTGCCGAGCCAGCCCTGCGCCGGATCCTGATCGTACGGATGCAGCATCGGGTCGGCGTAACCGTCCCAGTCGTAGCGACCTTCCCAGCCCGGCGACGGCAACAGGCCTTCGCCTTCACGGCGGTTCGGGAATCGCCCGGTGACTTGCCAGCCGATGTTGCTGGCGTCGGCAAATACCAGATTCAGCGCGATGGCGCGGATTTCCCGGCTGGCGTCCGAGGCGCGTTCAGCGGTTTGCGCGCGGCTCAGATCAAAAAACGCATCGAGGGATTTGTCATCGGTGAAGCTCGGCGTCTGCAGGGCCAGGCCGAAACCTGTGCCCTGAGCGGCGGCCTGAGCACTGTTGAGCAGCGCGCCGTGGCGGGTTTCGTACACCGCTTCACGAATCGGCCGCTGGCCTTTGACGAAATAGGTTTCGTTGCGCACGCTCAGCGGTTGCCATTTGCCGTTGACCTCGTAGGTCAGGCTGCTGCCCTGGCGACGGATCTTTTCCAGAAACAGGTCCTGGTTGTCACCGAAAACACTGGTCGCGCTCCACGCCACTTTGCCGTTGAAACCACCGAGCACCATCGGCAGGCCGGCGACAGTCACGCCGGCGGCCTGGTATTTAGGTGCGTGAATCTGCACGAAACTCCACAGCGACGGCGCGGCCAGCGGCCCATGGCTGTCGCTGGCCAGCAGGCTCTTGCCGCTGCGGCTGCGTTGCGGGGCAATCGCCCAGTTGTTCGAGGTGCTGGCGCCGAGCAGGTTCATCGCCGCCAGTTGTTCGCTGGCGCTGCTCAGTTCGTTCAGGCCGGGAATCTGCCCGTTGAGCTTGATGCCTTGCAGTTTGTCGACTTCAGCCATCGGCAGGTTTTCGTCAGGGGCGGACGGCGTCAGCCAGGCGAGCTTGTCGGTGGTGACGGTCTGCGCCAGCACCAGCGAAGCGATTTCTTCCGGCAGGTTGGCCGACTGACTGAAGTTCAGCAGGCAGAAAATCAGCGCCGAATCTTCCGGTTTCCAGTATTCAGGCTTGTAGCCGCTGGAGGCCAGATCCCCCGGCAACTTGTCGGCGTAGCGGAACAGGTAGGCGTTGATGCCCCGCGCATAGACTTCGAAGAAGCGCTTGAGCCGTGGCGACGAGGCCTTGTACAGCTCTCCGGCGCTTTTCTTCAGATTGACGGCGCGCATGTAGCGGTCGGCGTCGAGCATCGAAGCCCCGGACATTTCCGCCAGACGACCCTGGGCCAGCAGGCGCAGGGTGACCATCTGATTGATGCGGTCGCTGGCGTGTACATAACCGAGGGCGAACAACGCATCGTGGAAGCTGTTGCTTTCGATCAGCGGCATGCCCATGGCATTGCGGCGTACCGAAACGTTCTGCGCCAGGCCCTTGAGCGGCTGTACACCGGAGGTGGGCGGGAGGGTGTCCTGGGCGTTCCAGGTCTGACAACCGGTCAGGCTCAGAACACCGGCCACTGCTGCGGCAACGCCGAACCGGGGAAGAAAATGTGAAAGGGCTGGCGAGGCCATGGCAAAGCTCCTGCGGGGGTGTAGAGGCTGGGGGCGCAATAAAGCCGCTACGTTAGTGAGCAGGAGGGGGCCGCGCAAGCGGGGCAAGCGGTTATTTCTTCCCGCTCACGCAGATCGATAGCTTGCTTAGTCACAGGAGGTGATGCTTAAGTTCGGGAATTCAATGATCCCGCGTGAGAAGAATCGCCATGGAGCTCAAGGCCAACGCTGCACTCATCATCATCGACCAGCAAAAAGGCATTCTGGAGCCGCGTCTGGGGCGGCGGAATAATCCGTCGGCCGAAGAACGGATCCTCGATCTGCTGGGCTTTTGGCGGCGCAACGGGCGGCCGGTGATCCACGTGCAGCACCTGTCGCGCTCACCGGATTCGGTGTTCTGGCCCGAGCAGTCAGGCGTGGAATTTCAGGAAAGGTTTTTGCCGCAGGACGGGGAATGGCTGATCCAGAAACAGGTGCCGGACGCGTTTTGTGCAACAAAGCTTGAAGTGAAGTTGCGTGAAGCCGGGATCGGGCAATTGGTCATTGTCGGCGTGGCGACGAACAACTCGGTGGAGTCCACGGCGCGCACGGCGGGCAATCTGGGGTTTGATACGTGGGTAGCGGAGGATGCGTGCTTTACCTTCGACAAGGCCGACTATTTCGGCACGCCGCGTTCGGCTGAAGAGGTGCACGGGATGTCGCTGGGGAATCTGCACGGGGAGTATGCGACGGTGGTCAGTTCGGTGCGGATTCTGGCGGCTGGCTGAAAAGCCTTTGATGAATAGGCCGGCCCCCTTCGCGAGCAAGCCCGCTCCCACATTTGACTGCATTCCGTCAGAAGGAATGCGATCTGCTGTAGGAGCGGGCTTGCTCGCGAAGGCGGTGTTTCAGGCGAAGAGATTCTTCGCCTGAAACATCAAGCGCCGTGGCACTTCTTGAATTTTTTGCCGTTGCCGCACGGGCAAGGGTCGTTGCGGCCGACGTCTTTCAGGGCATTGCGCACCGGTTCCTGGTGGGCGTGGCCACAGTTCGGGCCGTGGACATGGCCATGGTCGTGATCATGGTGATGGTCATGATCGTGGTTGCAGTCTGGGCCATGGACATGAGGTTGCTGGGTCATCGGGGTCACTCCGTAATCAAATCGGCGGGGATTATCACGCCATTGCGTTCCAGGTGCACGTAGTGAGCGATGAATAAACCGGTTTCCATTTCGCCTTGCAGGCGGTAGGGAACCTGCTGGTGCGGATTCTTCAGCATTTTCACCACGTCCTTGACCTTCGGCCACAGGTTGGTGCGGATCGGCACCTTATAAAAAGCACTGCTTTTGGCGCCGACGGTGATCCAGTGTTCATGCTCGCCCTCGGCCAGCAGCATGTCAGCCAGATGTACGCGGTATTCCAGGCCGCGCACGGTCAGCTCGCTGTCATTGGGATTGTCGATGCGAAAGTGCAGGATGAATTTCTGTTCGAGCAGTTTGGCCCGCACCACTTCTACCTTCACCAGATGCACGGCAGGGTCGAGGGTGTCGTCGGCGAACCATGAGGCACAGCCGCCGAGCCCCAGAAACAGCAGCAGTGTGAAGGCTTTGAATATGCGCCATTGACCGACCATCGCAGAACTCCCTTTTGCGCCCAGTCTAGTCGCCGCTCACCCTACGCGCCGAAATACCCCGCGCAGCACTTCTTGAACTTCTGCCCGCTGGCGCAAGGGCAGGCATCGTTGCGCCCGACCTTGAGCGGTACGGTCGGGTCGATGAAGTACCAGCGCCCGCTGTTTTGTACGAACGAGGAGCGCTCGCGGTGACTGTGCTCACCCTGACTGTCATGCCAGCGGGCGGTGAAGGTGACGAAGGCGTGTTCCGGCTGGCCGCCGAAGACCTCCGAACTTTCCACGTTGAGGCCGAGCCAGGTGCTCGATGCACTCCAGTTGCTGATCGACTGGCGATCGAGCCCGGCCTGTTGGGCGGGCAGGGTGGTCGTCACCAGATAATCGATCAGGCCCAGCACGTAGGCGCTGTAGCGCGAACGCATCAGGGCTTCGGCGCACGGTGCCGGATGGCCGGCGTGATAATGGCCGCAGCAGGCATCCAGCAGGTTGCCGCTGCCGCAGGGGCAAATGGCTGTACTCATGGCATTACCACCAGTATTTCCCGAAGTTTTCCGGATTGGCCCAGAACCGAGAGTTGAGCCAGTCGGGGACTTGTTTGTAGTCAAGCAGATCATAGGTGAACAGCGTCAGCACCTGTTCATCCCGGGCGAAGCGTTCGCTGGCCTGAAGGGCGAGCGAATAGAAATCGGTTTCCTGCCAGCCGCTGGCCGGCAGGTCGGCCAGCACGGCGATGCGGCTGGCGTTGAGGTTGCGGATTCCGCCGAGCAGGTTCAGGCCATCGCGCTTGGGCAAATGTTCCAGGCAATCGACCACCAGCGCCAGGTCGAAACGGCGCGCCGCCAGTTCTGCCGGCAACGCACCGGGCGCGGCGTGAGCGACGCAGGTATCCGGATGCGCGTCCTTGAAAGCGGCCAGCGCCGGAAATTCGCTGGCGCCGATCAGCAGCAGACGTGCCGGGGCGTAGCGGTCGAGCAGAGCGGCCAGTGCCTGCTGTGGCGTGCGGGAAGAAATCGCGACGTTCATCGAAGCTCCTCAATCAGAGCGCCAAGACTAGCCTGCCCGAGCGTCGAGGCCTAGATCTCTGTTCCGCGGGTTTGCGGCAAATGCCTCGAAGTCCTGTGAACACGCTCGCAAAGACCAGTGGCCTATTGCTGGCGGAGATTAAAACTCCGGTCTTTACTCCCTGAATCGGTTCTAAGCCGATCCCTCAGGAGAAAACTAGATGAGCATAGTTCGGACAGCATTACCCTTGGTTCTGCTAACCAGTGTGTTGACTGGTTGCGCAGGTTTGCAGAAAACCGACTGGCCGACCTGTGCGGCAGTCGGTGGTGTCGTCGGCGCGGGGCTCGGGGCGACGGAAAGCTCGGCCTGGGCCGGTTACGGCGCGTTGCTGGTCGGTGGCACGGCAGCGGCTTATTGCTGGGTGCACGGTGATGGCGATGAAGACGGCGATGGTGTGCCGGACAGTCGCGACAAGTGCCCGCACACGCCTCGCGGCACCAAGGTCGACGCAGACGGCTGCCCATTCCCGGCCCCTGCGCCAGTGGTTGAAGAGGCTGTAGTGGTCAAGGAAGAAACCATCGTCATCCGCGATGTGCACTTCCAGTTCGACAAGGCCAACCTGACGCCATCCGACAAGCAAGTACTCGACAAGGTCGCCACGCGCCTGAAACAGGAATCGTCCTCGGCGCGTCTGACCGTGACTGGCCACACCGACAGCGTCGGCAGCGATGCCTACAACAAAAAACTGTCGGATCGTCGCGCACACTCGGTGGTGGAATATCTGATTCAGCAAGGTGTGCCGCGCGCCAGCTTCGTTTCGGTGACCGGTGCCGGTGAAAGTCAGCCAGTGGCGGATAACAAAACCGCCGATGGCCGCGCGCTCAACCGTCGCACGGAAATCAAAATCGAGCGTTGACGCCCTCGCATCCGCGGCTTGTGCAGTCGCGGATGCGGGTCTTTACTCCTGTGTAACCGGTATGGGCCGGTGACACAGGAGCTTTCATATGAGTGTTCTCTCACGGTCCGTCTTACCGGTGCTGCTGGCAGGCAGCCTGTTGACTGGCTGCGCTACCCACAGCGATGGCACTGCCCCCCTCAATCAACGTACCTGGCCGATCTGCAGCGTCATTGGCGGACTGGTCGGCGGCGGTCTCGGCGCCATTGAAAACGGTGGCTGGGCCGCAGGCGGTGCGGCACTGGGTATCCTCACCGGCGGGCTGATCTGTTATGCCCAGGATGGCGACGAGGACGGCGATGGCGTGTTCGACCGCCGCGACCGTTGCCCTGACACCCCGGCCAACACCCCGGTCGACCACCGTGGCTGTCCGTTGCCGCAATACCCGGTCACTGAAAAACCGGCCGAACCGGCCCCGCAATCCGAAGTCATCACCCTGAGCGATGCTGGAAATGTGCTGTTCGCGTTCGACAAGTCTGACCTGACCCCGGCCGCGAAAAGCCAGCTCGATGCGCTGATGGACAAACTGCGCAATGCCGACGTGGTGAGCATCAAGGTGATCGGCCACACCGACAGCAAGGGGACCGATGCCTACAACCAGGCCCTTTCGGAGCGTCGTGCAAGCAGTGTGGCGGCCTATCTGTTGAGCCAGGGGCTGGCGCCGGAAAAACTCACCAGTGAAGGACGTGGCGAGCGCGAACCGGTTGCCGACAACGAAACCGAAGAGGGGCGCGCGAAAAACCGTCGCGTGGAGTTGCACATCAATCGCTAGGAATCTTCTGTAGTCCGCAGGTTAGAGCTGTCGGTCGACGATCATCGTCGGACCGGCAGCCATCCGACGAGTGCCCGGAACTTTTTTATTTGCCCCTCTGGCTTATCCCGTACGGAAGCCGTTACTGTGCGCCCAAAGAATAATTCGCAACACGGGGGAGCGTATGAAGGTGTTCTGTGGGCTGGGGCGATTGTTGACCCTGGTGTTCTGCTGCGTGGTACTGGCCAATCAGCTGGTGCCGTTTGTTCATCCGTTGCATCTGCTGGTCAATGTGGCTGGCGTCCTGCTGCTGGCCATCCACCTCCTTGAAGTGCTGCTGTGCAACGCCAGCCTCAAGGGTCGGCCGCACCCATGGCGTGATCGTGGCCGTGTTCTGCTGTTCGGCGTTTTCCACCTGCAAACCATCCCGGCCCCGGCCGCTCCGGAGGCTTCCCATGCGTAAACTTTGCCTGCTCGCTGCATTCATCAGTCCGCTGGCCTGTGCCCAGGTGGTCAGTGTCGAAGCCAACTCCCTGATGCGTCTGCCCAACACGGCCAGCACGCTGCAGGTGGAAAAACTGGTGGTCGCCGATTACGGCACTTTGCTGGTGCCATCGAACGTGACCGAATTGAGTGTCGGCGAATTGCAGTTGGGCCACGAGGCGCGTATTGCCATCGTCCCGGGCGATCAGGCGCTGGACATGAAAGTCATCCGCGCCCGGTTTGCCGACGGTAGCCGGATCACGGCGCGAGGCGCACCGGGCACTTATGAAAAGGCGGCCCGTGCCGGGCGTAACCTGAACCTGCAATTCAAGGCGCTGGAGGCTCCGCGGCTGATCGTCGATGCCCGTGGCGGCACCGGAGCGCCGGGTTTCGTCGGGCTCGACGGGGCTAACGGTCAGGAACCGGGCTGCACCTGGGGCCAGGCCGGGCATGGTTTCGACGGCAGTGATGGCAGCAACGGCCAGCCCGGTGCGCCGGGCGCGCTGGTGCGGCTGGAAGTGCCGCGGGAGTTTCCGGCGGAGCTGATCAAGGTCGACGTCGCCGGTGGTGCCGGCGGCGCGGCAGGGCCTGGTGGCAAACCGGGGGCCGGTGGCAAGTCCAAGGGCTGCCTGGTCTATCGCGCCGATGGTGGCAAGAGCGGCAAGCCGGGGGCTGACGGGCAGCCGGGGCCTGCGGGTGCGGCGGGGTCTGTGACGGTGCAGCGCCTGTAATCCGTCAACTGATCGCCCCCGCGCCGTGCGCGGGAGCGATCACGGTCAAATCATCGGCCGCGCAGCAGCCACGGCCACCAGCACCACCCCGACCAGCAGGTTGAACCCCACCACCTTGCGAATCCGACCCAGCACCGCCGCACCTGCCGGCCAATCCTTCGCCTGCACCGCCGTGCGCAGTTCCGGCAGCATCAGCCCCTGAACCCGGATGAACAGCGCGGTCATCACCACGTACAAGCCCATCATCACCTGAACGTACTTCGGCGCGGTCTCGAAGCCGATGTGCTGCAGATGCAACATGCCCACCCCGGTCACCGGCAACAGAATCACCGCCCCCCACACCCAGCGGAAAAAACCTTGAAACACTTCCACCCAGAGCGTCAGGCGCCCGGGACCGTCCAGCGCCTTCACGGCCGCAGGGCGCAGCACTATCCAGGCGAAAAACATGCCGCCGACCCACACCAGCGCGGCCAGTACATGGATGGGGTAAACGAGGCTAAAAGGTGTCATTGGGGTACTCCGATCTGCGCAGGATTGATTCGCGGGGTATGATAGCCCCCCATCCGAACCACTGAAAATTTATCCAGCGTTTTTAGCGCCCGACACTCAATGATCAGCACTGAACTCAAAACCACGATCCAGGGCGCCTACTCGCGTTTTCTAGAGGCCAAGAGCCTCAAGCCGCGTTACGGCCAGCGCCTGATGATCGCTGAAGTCGCCAAGGTCCTCGGGGATATCGACACCGACGACGAAGGCCGGCGCAGTGGCGACCCCGCGATTGTCGCGGTGGAAGCCGGCACCGGTACCGGCAAGACCGTGGCCTACAGCCTGGCGGCGATCCCGACGGCCAAACTGGCGGGCAAACGCCTGGTGATCGCTACCGCGACCGTCGCCCTGCAGGAGCAGATCGTCTACAAGGACTTGCCCGATCTCATGCGCAACAGCGGGCTGAATTTCAGCTTCGCCCTGGCCAAGGGCCGTGGCCGCTACATGTGCCTGTCCAAGCTCGACATGCTGCTGCAGGAAGGCCATGCGCAGACCGCTACCGCACAGCTGTTCGAAGAAGAAGGCTTCAAGATCGAGGTCGATGAGGCCAGCCAGAAGCTCTTTACCAGCATGATCGAGAAGCTCGCCGGCAATAAATGGGACGGCGACCGCGACAGCTGGCCCAACGCGCTGGAAGACGCCGACTGGGCGCGCCTGACCACCGATCACAGTCAGTGCACCAACCGTCATTGCCCGAACTTCGGCCAGTGCGCCTTCTACAAGGCCCGCGAAGGCATGGGCAAGGTCGACGTGATCGTCACCAACCACGACATGGTGCTGGCCGACCTGGCGCTGGGCGGCGGGGCGGTTCTGCCGGATCCGCGCGACACCATTTATGTGTTCGACGAAGGCCACCACCTGCCGGACAAGGCCATCGGCCACTTCGCCCACTACACGCGCCTGCGTTCCACCGCCGACTGGCTGGAAACCACCGCCAAGAACCTCACCAAACTGCTGGCCCAGCATCCGTTGCCGGGGGACCTCGGCAAACTGATCGAGCAGGTGCCGGAGCTGGCGCGGGAGATCAAGACCCAGCAGCAATTCATGTTCACCGCCTGCGAACAGATCGCCGATTTCAAACCCGGTGAAGATGTCGAAGGTCGCGAGCGCCCGCGCCATCGCTTCATTGGCGGGGTGATTCCCGAGCACATGCGCGAGATGGGCATCGAGCTGAAGAAAGGCTACTCACGTCTCAACGACCTGTTCACCCGTCTGACCGACCTGCTCAAGGAAGGCATGGATGGCGAGGTCAACATCGGCATCGCCAGCAACCAGGCCGAAGAGTGGTATCCACTGTTCGGCAGCCTGTTGTCCCGTGCATCCGGCAACTGGGAGCTGTGGACCGCGTTCACCGCCGAAGACCCGGAAGACAACCCGCCGATGGCCCGCTGGCTGACCCTCGCCGAAAGCGGTTCGCTGTTCGACATCGAGGTCAATGCCAGCCCGATTCTCGCCGCCGAAACCCTGCGCCGCAGCTTGTGGAATGTGGCTTACGGCTGTCTGGTAACCTCGGCGACGTTGACCGCGCTCGGCACGTTCGACCGTTTCCGCATGCGCGCCGGTCTGCCGAAAAAAGCCGTCACCGCCGTGGTGCCGAGTCCGTTCCATCATGCCGATGCTGGTGTGTTGCGGGTGCCGGACCTGAAGGCCGACCCGCGTGATGCCGCCGCCCACACCGCCGCGATCATCCGTGATCTGCCGGAACTGGTCGAAGGCTCTCGCGGCAGTCTGGTGCTGTTCTCTTCGCGCAAACAGATGCAGGACGTGTTCGACGGCCTCGACCGCGACTGGCGCAAGCAGGTGTTCATTCAAGGCAACCTGTCGAAACAGGAAACCCTGAACAAGCACAAGGCGCGGGTCGATGGCGGTGATTCCAGCGTGCTGTTCGGCCTCGCCAGTTTTGCCGAAGGGGTGGACTTGCCGGGGGCCTATTGCGAACACGTGGTGATTGCCAAGATTCCATTCTCGGTGCCGGACGATCCGGTCGAGGCCGCACTGTCGGAATGGATCGAAGCCCGGGGCGGCAATCCGTTCATGGAAATCTCGGTGCCCGATGCCTCGCTGAAGCTGGTTCAGGCCTGTGGTCGTCTGCTGCGCACCGAGGAAGACCGCGGCACCATCACCTTGCTGGATCGGCGACTGGTCACCCAGCGCTACGGCAAGGCGATCCTCAATGCGTTGCCGCCTTTCCGTCGTGAAATATCCTGAGACATCGGTGGGCAGTTTTGCCCGCCGCGTTGTCTATCTCTCTGTCATTGCTTTTCCATTGGCCCTTGCGGGTCGTTAGGGAGAATTCCGTTCTCATGATTCGTCGTTCGTTGCCTGCCATTTTTGCCCTGGTTTTCGCTGCGCCTTTGCTGGCGGCGCCTGCCGGCCAGCAGACCCTGTTCAATTTTGTCCGCCCCGCCGATGTGGTGAAAGTGGCGACCGAAAACGCCGACCTGCCGCAAGCCAACGCCGAGCAGACCCCCGAAGGCGAAGTGCTGCGCCGAGTGACGTTCAATCCGACGGCCCGCCCGACCTTGCGTCTGTCCCCACAGACCGGCGCCTGGGACTGGTCGCAGTCCGGCATGATGAGCCTGCGCATCCAGAGCGCGATGAACTGGGCGGTGACCGTTTACGTACAAATCCAGAGCAACGACGGCAAGACCCTGGTCAGCCGCGTCGATCTGCCCGCCGGTCCGGCGCAGACCTTGCTCGTGCCGTTGACCGCGACCTCGCCGCTGAGCCAGGGCATGAAGGCTGGCCCGTTGATGCCGATGACGGTCGACGGGCAGCGCATCCTGCTGGCCAGCAGCTCCGGTGAGCTGGATCGCAGCCAGGTGGTATCCGTCAGCCTGTCGATGGATCAGCCGAAAGCCGCGCAAAGTCTGTTGCTGGAGCGTTTCGGCGTGCAGGACGAGGGCGATGTGATCAAAGCCGCCTACGGCAATCTGGTGGACGCCTACGGCCAGTCGACCCGCAACAAGTGGCCGGAGAAAGTCGCCAATGACGAACAGCTGAAATCCGCCGCGGCCAAGGAACAGCAACAGCTGAAAACCTGGTTGGCCGAGCGCGAAAAGTCGTCGCTGGACACATTCGGTGGTTTGAAGAAGGGGCCTGCGTTCAAGGCCAGCGGCTTCTTCCGCACCGAAAAACTCGACGGTCGCTGGTATCTGGTGACGCCTGAGGGGCATCCGTTCTATTCCCTGGGCGTGAACACGGTCAGCCCCGAGGTCAACCAGACCTACGTGGCTGGCCGCGAGTACATGTTCGAGTCCCTGCCCAAACCCGACGAGCCGCTGGCCCGTCACTTCGGTGAAGGCGACAACCGTGGCGGCAACGGAGCCGATCAGGGCCGTGGCTACGGCAACGGACGCTGGTATGACTTCTATGGTGCCAACCTGCAGCGCCTGTACGGCGAACCTTGCGTGACCCCGGCGGCGACTGAGCCTGCGCCTGCTGCGCCATGCAAGGCTGCCATCGACGAGCAGAAGTGGACCGGCCATACCCTCGACCGTTTGCAGGCGTGGGGCTTCAACACCGTCGGCAACTGGAGCGCACCGCAACTGGGCGACGCCGAGCGTGTGCCTTACACCTTGCCGCTGTCGATCGTCGGCGATTACACCAGCATCAGTACCGGCAATGATTGGTGGGGCGGCATGCCTGACCCGTTCGATCCGCGTTTCGCCATGGCTACTGAACGCGCCGTGGCGATTGCCGCCCGCGATCACCGTGATGATCCGTGGCTGATCGGCTATTTTGCCGACAACGAACTGGCCTGGGCCGGTCCCGGTGATGATCCGAAGTCGCGTTATGCGCTGGCTTACGGCACGTTGAAAATGACCACCGACGTACCCGCCAAGCGTGCGTTTCTCAAGCAATTGCGCGACAAATACCGCAATCAGGCCGGGCTGTCGAAAGCCTGGGGTATCGATCTGCCGGCGTGGGAATTGATGGAAGACCCTGGTTTCGAAGCGCCGCTGCCGAATCCGGAACACCCGGAAATCGAGGCTGACTTCAAATACTTCCAGAAAGTCTTCGCCGACACCTACTTCAAGACCATTTCCGATTCGCTGAAATGGCACGCGCCGAACCAGTTGCTGCTGGGCGGTCGCTTCGCCATCAGCACGCCGGAAGCCGTGGCCTCCTGTGCGCAGTATTGCGACGTGCTGAGCTTTAACATGTACACCCTGAAACCGCAGGACGGTTATGACTTCGCCGCGCTGCGCAGCCTCGACAAACCGGTGCTGATCACCGAGTTCAACTTCGGCTCCACCGATCGCGGCCCGTTCTGGGGCGGCGTGACGCCGTTGAGTAAGGAAGAAGACCGTGGTCCGGCGTATGCCAACTTCCTCAAGCAGGCGCTGAGCGAGCCGTCGATTGTAGGCGTGCACTGGTTCCAGTACCTCGACCAACCGGTGACCGGTCGCCTGCTTGATGGCGAAAACGGCCACTTCGGTCTGGTCGGCGTGACTGATCTGCCATACCAGGGCTTCGTCGAAACGGTGCGCAAGAGCAATCTGGCGACCCTCGAGCAGCTCGGGAAAGCAGCCGAGAAAGCCGCGGCGGCAGCGGACAAGGTCGACCACGAGACCGAAGGCGGCCGCAAGGGCGAGGCCGGGAAAGGCCCGGGGCAGGGAGCCGGTCATACCGGCGGGCACTCCGGAAACGGTCATTAAGGCAGGACCGCCCGGCCCGCCGCTGTTCCCAAATCCCTCAAGGGCTGGAACAATGCGGGCCACTTTGTAGAGCGTTTTCGCGGGGGAGTTGCGGGTGCAGATTCAGGGACATTACGAGCTTCAATTCGAAGCGGTGCGCGAAGCCTTCGCGGCACTGTTCGACGATCCCCAGGAGCGTGGCGCCGCGTTGTGCATCCGGGTCGGCGGGGAAACCGTCCTCGACCTCTGGGCCGGCACCGCCGACAAGGACGGCAGCGAAGCCTGGCACAGCGACACCATCGCCAACCTGTTCTCCTGCACCAAGACCTTCACCGCGGTCACTGCGCTGCAACTGGTGGCCGAAGGCAAGTTACAACTCGATGCGCCGGTCGCCCGCTATTGGCCGGCGTTCGCCGCGGCCGGCAAGGAATCCGTGACCCTGCGCCAATTGCTCTGCCATCAGGCCGGTCTGCCGGCCCTGCGCGAACTGTTGGCCCCTGAAGCCTTGTATGACTGGCAAACCATGGTCGACGCCCTCGCGGCCGAAGCACCATGGTGGACGCCGGGCACCGGTCACGGTTATGCCGCCATCACTTACGGCTGGCTGATCGGCGAGTTGCTGCGCCGGGCCGATGGTCGCGGGCCGGGTGAATCCATTGTGGCGCGGGTCGCCAGACCGCTTGGGCTGGATTTCCATGTCGGCCTGGCCGACGAGGAGTTCTACCGCGTCGCGCATATCGCTCGTGGCAAAGGCAATGTCGGCGATGCCGCCGCCCAGCGCCTGTTGCAAGTGACCATGCGTGAGCCGACCGCGATGACCACCCGCGCCTTCACCAATCCGCCGTCGGTGCTCACCAGCACCAACAAACCGGAATGGCGGCGCATGCAGCAACCGGCGGCCAACGGCCACGGCAATGCGCGCAGTCTGGCCGGGTTCTATGCCGGTCTGCTCGACGGCAGCCTGCTGGAAAGCGAAATGCTCGACGAACTGACCCGGGAACACAGCCTCGGCGAGGACAAGACCTTGCTGACCCGCACCCGTTTCGGTCTCGGTTGCATGCTCGACCAACCTGATGTACCAAACGCCACTTACGGCCTCGGCCCGCGGGCGTTCGGTCATCCAGGCGCGGGCGGTTCCATCGGTTTGGCTGATCCGGAGCACGATGTGGCCTTCGGTTTTGTGACAAATACCCTGGGGCCGTACGTCTTGATGGATCCGCGCGCGCAGAAGCTGGCGCGGGTACTTGCCACTTGTCTGTAAAGCGTTACCAGAGGATCCAGGGCCGGAACCTCATACGGTTTTTCGATTCAAAGCGTCTGTTTATCCGGGCGAAAGTCCTCTGATTGTCCATTACTAATTTTTGTGGGTTTCCAATGTCGTCCAAACAAACTCTCGCTCTGGCCCTGTGTTTCGCGATTACCGGTTGTGCACAGACTCCGAAGAATGACGCCGATGGCGGCAGCTGGTGGCCGTTCGGCTCGTCCGACAAGGTCGCGGCCAAGGAGCCGACGCCTGCACCCGCACCTGCACCGGTGAAGCCTGCCGCTACTGCACCGCTTGCCAAGACCGAGAGCAGCAGCCACTGGTACTGGCCGTTCGGCTCCGACGATTCGGCAGACAAGGCCAAAGCCGACGTGAAGCCCGAAGTAAAAACGGAGACCAAGCCTGCCGTTGTCGCCAAGGCCGATGCCGATACCGGCAGCAAGTGGTGGTGGCCGTTCGGCGGCAAGTCTCAGGACACCGCCAAAGCTGTGCCGATGCCCGACCCGAAAGTGACCCAGGCCTGGCTCGACGACTACGAGCCACGCCTGCGTGACGCGATCAAGGGCAGCAACCTGCAATTCGAGCGCCGTGAAAACGTACTCGTGGTGATCGCGCCGGTTGAAGGTTCGTTCAACCCGAAACGCCCGGCCATGCTGTTGCCGGTGACCCTGAGTCCGTTCACCAATATCGCCAAGATCCTCGAAGCTGACCCGAAAACTGCTGTGCTGGTACTGGGTCACAGCGACAATACCGGTGCTGCACCGGACAACACCAAACTCAGCCAGGAGCGTGCCCAGTCGGTGGCGGCGATCTTCCGTCTGAGTGGCCTGCAGCGTGATCGTCTGATGTTGCGCGGCATGGGCTCCGAGGCACCGCGTGCCGCCAACGACAGTGTTGAAGGTCGCGCCCTGAACCGTCGCGTCGAACTGCTGGTGACCCCGCAGAACACCATGGTTGCGCTGCTGAGCAAGTACAACATGCCAGCACCGAAGCCGGTGACCCTGGTTGCCGCTCAGGACGTCAAGCCAGTCGCCAAGCCTGTAACCCCGGCACCTGCTGCGAAGAAAGCCGCTGTCCCTGCCACCAAAAAAGCACCGGCCAAGAAGGCCGCAGCCAAGGCGCCAGCGAAGAAGACCCCGGCGAAGAAAACCGCTCCAGCCAAAGCCGCCGCAACCGACAAGAAAGTCGCTGCGACCGATGCGGCAAAACAGTGATCCGCTAACGAAAAGGAATGCGCCATGACCCAGGCTCTGGCAGATATGCGTCGTGATTACACCCGGGATGGCCTGACCGAGGCGCAAGCCCCGGTCGAGCCTTTTGCGCTGTTCCACCAGTGGTTCGCCGACGCGGTGAAAACCGAGCAGGCACCAGTGGAGGCCAACGCCATGACCCTGGCCACGGTCGATGCGGACGGGCGTCCGCACTGCCGCATTCTGCTGCTCAAGGGTCTGGACGAGCAGGGCTTCACCTTCTTCACCAACTACGAAAGTGCCAAAGGTCAGCATCTGGCCGCGAATCCGTTCGCGGCCATGACGTTCTTCTGGCCGACCCTGGAGCGCCAGGTGCGCATCGAAGGGCGGGTGGTGAAGGTCACGCCGCAAGAGTCCAACGCCTATTATCAGGTGCGACCTTTGGGCAGCCGACTGGGCGCCTGGGCTTCACCGCAGAGCCGGGTGATCAATGGCCGGGGGGAACTGGAAGAATTGCTCAAGGCTACCGAGCAGCGCTTCACCGACACCCAGCCCGATTGCCCGGAACACTGGGGCGGTTACCGTTTGCTCCCGGAGCGCATCGAGTTCTGGCAGGGGCGCGCCAGCCGCCTGCACGATCGCCTCAACTACCGTTTGCAGGGCGCCGACTGGATTCTTGAACGTCTGGCACCTTAAGCAGTCTACCGAGCGGGATAGCCTGCCGCAGCGGCCTCAAGCCACTTCGGCAGGTCCCGACGCCTGATCTTCTGCGATCGGGCTTGCGCCAGCCGTTCGAGCATGTAGGCGCGTTTGCCTTCATCCTTGCCGGCCAGCGACAATGCCAGATCGCGGTCCATCCAGCGTTTGATCCGCACGTACAACCACCAGTGGAAGTACAAACCGGCGACGGTTGTGACGACGATGATGAAGTAATCCATGAAAATCCTTGGGGTCGGCGGCGCAAGCTATGTATTTTGGCGCTACTGTTGGGTGAGTTCGTGGAGGCCCTGTACCGGACCTGAATGAAACCAAATTTATCCGGGCGGCGCCGTGACAGGCGTCAAGCTGCGGAGTTTAATAAATACCTGTCCTTTGGAGTTGATCCTATGCGTAAGTCTGTTCTGCTGGTTGCTTCCTTTTCCACGATGGCGATGTTGCTTACCGGCTGCCAATCGAGCCTGACCGGTGACTCCTACTCCCGTGACGAAGCGCGTCGCGTGCAGACGATTCGCATGGGCACCATCGAATCCCTGCGTCCGGTGAAAATCGAAGGCACCAAGACCCCGATCGGCGGCGCAGCCGGTGCAGTGGTCGGCGGTGTCGGCGGCAGCGCCATCGGCGGTGGTCGTGGCAGCATCGTGGCAGCCGTTATCGGTGCCGTGGCCGGCGGCCTGATCGGTTCCGCCACCGAAGAAGGCCTGACCCGTACTCAAGGTGTTGAAATCACCGTGCGCGAAGACGACGGCAGCATGCGCGCCTACGTGCAGCAAGTGCAGGAGAATGAAGTGTTCCGCGTCGGTGAGCGGGTACGGATTTCGACTGTCGGCGGGACCAGCCGCGTTTCGCACTAAGCGGGAAAGAGCGGTAAAGGAAAACCCCGATCAGGTGACTGGTCGGGGTTTTTTGTTTGGTGTTTACCAGTGATCGCAGTAGTCGAAGGAAACTTGGTAGTCATACAAATTTAAATTGATGGCATGATTGAAATGAGTTTGAAGAATACTTACCCAGTCGTTGGTAACGTTAAATCCACCGTTGTTTATGTTGTTTTCTATTGGAATGCCCAGCGCCTCGATCACGGAGCCATCGTCACCGAAGTCTTTCGATAACTCATCTCCGATGCCGTGACTAGTTTCTTTGTCATACCAATCGAGGCTGATTTTCAAACCCACAAGTTTCTCCTGGAACTCTCGCAACGTAGAGTGATTTTATACATTGCATGTCAATTGGAAGTAGAAGTCCTGATTCACAATTGACCTACCTATAAGTTTTTCGATCGCTTGTATCTGTTGGGGGCTTAAATCGTAACCTTCCCAGCCGTGTTGCTCTTTTGTCCAACCCATGATGGCTTTTATTTGCTCATCACATCTCGCTGGCAACTCAATCACGAAAGCCTGGAAGTCTGTTTTTTTGTCAAACGCTTCTACTAAAAATCTCAAGGTTCAATGCTCCTTTTTTTGCCTTTCTTCGACTTTTTATTCTTTTTTGTAGATGTTGGCTCACCTGTATTTGGGTCGAACTCTCCAATGTGTTTTCCTCTGGAGTCGTATTTTTCGACAGTGCCATGCATAGAGTCCCATTCAAGAATAATACCCTTAGCAGTTTTCCATCTTTTGCGCTTGGCTCCGCCACCTTGTACGGCTGTTTTACGACCTACAATTTTCGCATCAGGAAAGGCTGGGAGTACGTCGGGGGCCGGATGGTACTCGTGATCTCCTGCTCGAGTGCTGACAACAATATAAAGCGGCTCAACTCCAGAATCCGCCGGAAAAACCAATATGAAATCCCGATACTCCGGCGGATAAACCGGGTTCACCAGGATCCCGTCCGCCGCTTTTGTCGGTGGGTACACCCAGATATGCGGTGCCTGCGGAGCGGCTTCCAGCGCGGGGATGCCGAGGATGTCGGAGCCGTCCACGGCAGGCGTCCAGATCAGCTCGATGCCTTCGCCGAGGTCTGCGACAAAGCGGTTACCGCGTGCGGTGAACTGCGCGACATCGACCATTTCCCAGTCGCGGTTCTTGCCGGTGTAGAAGCCGTAACCCTTGAGGCTGCCGTCGGCCTGTTGTTCGACATGCAAGCGCACGCGGGTTCGAGCCTGCTTGAGGGCAAGCAACTGGTCTTCGGTATAGAGCGCGCTGTCGCCCAGGTTCGATGGCATGAACATCGCCACCAGCCCGACCAGCGGGGTGATGACGGCAGTGGAGGCCATCGCGGGCAATGCCTTGAATGCTTCACCCGCAAGGGCGAAGGTGCCCAGGCCTGCCGGGATGGCGGTGCCGCTGATTTTCTTGAGTGGAACGCCGCCGCTGTCATCGGCTTTACGGCCGCCGAGCAGGATCAGATCGCCGTAATCTTTCAGGCTGTCGGTGGGGACCATTCCCGAAGGATTCGAGTAATCGATGATCGCGTCCGGCAATTTGCAGGACTTGGCGAACGTGCAGCCGGCGCGCATTGGCTCAGGCTTGTTCGCCGCCACCTCACGGCTGCGCTCGAAGGCCTCCTGCCGCGCCAGCATGGCGTCGTACTTGTTTTGTCGCTCGTCCTGATCGGCCAGTTCGGTGGCCGTCATGTAGCGGTAGGTGACGTGATGCCCGTCGCCTGCCGGTGGGTTGGGAACCCGGGGAACGTCCTTTTGACCAGCCACTGATTGTCCTTTCGTTCATGCATCGACAGCCCCTAGAAAGGGGCTGCACGACGTTAACGAAGCAGGAAAGTCGTGGCTGTAGGACGCGTCTCTAAAGACGTGGAGATTGTTCGCTACGGCATCAGGAAGGCAGTGCGGTGTTCTTTCTGCTTGCCGCCAATGTCACCGCATAACCGATCAATGCCGCGAACACCGAGCCGGTGAGAATGCCCATCCGGTCCATCCCGGCGTATTCACTGGCACCCGGCACGAAGGCGAGGGAGCCGACAAACAGGCTCATGGTGAAGCCGATCCCGCACAGGATCGCCACGCCCAGCACCTGACCCCAGTTGGCGTTCTGGGGCAGGGCGGCGATGCCGGTTTTCACGGCAAGCCAGGTCAGACCGAATACACCGACAGTCTTGCCCAGCAACAGGCCGACGGCGATGCCCATCGGCACGTGGTGGGTGAAGCTTTCGGCGGTAACGCCGGTCAGCGACAGGCCGGCATTGGCAAAGGCGAACAGCGGCAGGATGCCGTAGGCCACCCACGGGTGCAGCGCGTGTTCGAGGGTCAGCAGCGGCGAAGGCTCGGCGTTTTTGGTGCGCAGCGGGATGCAGAATGCGAGGGTCACGCCGGCCAGCGTCGCGTGGACACCGCTCTTGAGCACGCAGACCCACAGGATCAGCCCAATGATCATGTACGGCCCGAGCTTGACCACCCCGAGCCGGTTCATCGCCACCAGCGCCGCAATGCACGCCGCCGCCAGACCCAGCGACAGGGTCGAGAGTTCGCCGGAATAGAAGATCGCAATGATCACGATGGCGCCGAGGTCGTCGATGATCGCCAGGGTCATCAGGAACAGCTTCAGCGACACCGGCACCCGCTTGCCGAGCAAGGCCAGTACGCCGAGGGCGAAGGCGATGTCGGTGGCGGTGGGGATCGCCCAGCCATCGAGGGCGGCCGGGTTGTCACGGTTGAGGAACCAGTAGATCAGCGCCGGCACCAGCATGCCGCCAATGGCCGCCGCGCCGGGCAGGACGATCTGCGACGGTTTCGACAGCTGGCCGTCGAGCACTTCGCGCTTCACTTCCAGGCCGATGAGCAGGAAGAACAGCGCCATCAGGCCGTCGTTGATCCACAGCAGCAGGGGTTTGGCGATTTTCAACGCGCCGATCTGCGCGACCACCGGGGTGTCGAGCAGGCCGGTGTACAGCCACGACAGCGGCGAGTTGTTGATGATTAGAGCCAGGATGGCCGCGGCGATCAGTAACAGACCGCTGGCAGCTTCCAACTGAAAGAAACGCGTGAAAGTGCTACGCAGAGGCAAGGTCGCTCTCCATCGATAAAGTCAAAAGGTGGGACACCCTAACCCGTACTGTTAGTTGTTAAAACAAAATTTATATTCTTTTTTGTTATATATGGTTACAAGGCGCCTGCCAGACCTGCAGCAGAGCCTAGCAGTTGCCAAAGGTATTGAAGCTCAGCTGTATCTGTCAGTGCGGCAGGATTTTTCCTAAGCTTGGGGGCTGAGCCTGTGAAGGCACTTCTGCCCGATTCAACGAGAACAACAGCCATGAGCGACAACCGACAGTGGGCCCGCGAAGCCATCCGGATCATCGAAGCTGACTTTCAGCGCAGCGCCGACACGCACCTGATCCCCTTGCCGCTGCCGGGGTTCCCGGGTATCGATTTGTATTTCAAGGACGAGTCCAGCCATCCCACCGGCAGCCTCAAGCACCGTCTGGCCCGTTCGCTGTTTCTCTACGCCTTGTGTAACGGCTGGCTCAAGCCCGGCGCGCCGGTGATCGAGGCGTCCAGCGGTTCAACGGCGATTTCCGAAGCGTACTTTGCGCGGATGCTGGGGTTGCCGTTCATTGCGGTGATGCCGGCGACCACGTCCAAGGAGAAGATTGCCCAGATCGCGTTCTACGGTGGCCAGAGTCATCTGGTGGACGATCCGACCCAGATCTATGCCGAATCCGAACGCCTGGCCCGCGAGCACGACGGTCACTTCATCGACCAGTTCACCTACGCCGAGCGCGCCACCGACTGGCGGGCGAACAACAACATCGCCGAGTCGATCTTCCAGCAGATGCGCTACGAGCAGCACCCTTGCCCGGCCTGGCTGATTTCCAGCCCCGGCACCGGTGGCACCACCGCGACCCTCGGCCGTTACGTGCGCTATCGCCAGCACTGCACCCGCGTGCTGTGCGCCGATGCCGAGCGTTCGGTGTTCTTCGATTTTTACCAGACCGGTGATGCCAGCCTGCGTCTGGACCACGGTTCGCGGATCGAAGGCATCGGCCGGCCACGGGTGGAGGCGTCGTTCCTGCCGAAGGTGATCGATGCGATGGTCAAGGTGCCGGATGCCTTGTCGCTGGCGGCCATGCATTACCTGGCGCGGCGTCTGGGGCGGCATGTGGGCGGGTCGAGCGGCACCAACCTGATCGGCGCGCTGATGGCGGCGCAGCAGATGAAAGCGGCGGGGGAGTCGGGGTCGATCGTGGCGATTCTGTGCGATGGCGGCGAGCGCTACGCAGACACGTATTACGATCAGGCGTGGCTCAAGGCGCAGGGCTATGAGCTGGAGGGATTGATGGCGGCTGTGGCAGCAAGTGCCGAGAAGGGTGAAGCGCTGCCAGCCTCGGTTCTGCGCGCCAATATTTGATACACCCGGAACTTAATGTGGGAGCAAGCCCGCTCCCACAATTTTCCGGTATCAGGCCTCGAGGCCCAGGATGTCACGCGCTACAGCTTCGGCAATGCGAATCCCGTCAACGCCCGCCGACAGAATCCCGCCCGCATACCCCGCACCTTCACCGGCCGGGAACAGACCCTTCACGTTCATGCTCTGCAGCGATTCGTTACGCGTGATCCGCAGCGGCGACGAAGTCCGCGTCTCGATCCCGGTCAGCACCGCATCGTGCAGCGAATAGCCGCGAATCTGCTTCTCGAACGCAGGCAACGCCTCACGGATTGCCTCGATGGCAAAGTCCGGCAGCGCCAGGGCCAGATCCCCGAGTGCCACGCCCGGCTTGTACGAAGGTTCAACCTCGCCCAGTTCGGTGGACGGCGTGCCGTTGATGAAGTCGCCAACCAATTGCGCCGGTGCCTTGTAGTCACTGCCGCCGAGGATGAAGGCGTGGGATTCCAGACGCTCCTGCAACTCGATGCCGGCCAGCGGGCCGCCCGGGTAATCGACTTCCGGGGTGATGCCGACGACGATGCCGGAGTTCGCGTTGCGCTCGTTACGCGAGTACTGGCTCATGCCGTTGGTGACCACACGATTCGGCTCGGAGGTTGCAGCGACAACGGTGCCGCCCGGGCACATGCAGAAGCTGTAGACCGAACGGCCGTTTTTGGCGTGGTGTACCAGTTTGTAGTCGGCGGCTCCCAGCTTGGGGTGACCGGCATACTTGCCCAGCCGCGCACGGTCGATCAGCGATTGCGGGTGCTCGATGCGGAAACCCACCGAGAACGGCTTGGCTTCCATGAACACACCACGGCTGTGCAGCATGCGGAAAGTATCGCGGGCGCTGTGGCCCAGCGCCAGGATCACGTGTTTCGAATGCAGGGTTTCGCCGCTGGCCAGCTCGACGCCGACCAGTTGGCCGTCTTCGATCAGCACGTCGGTGACGCGTTCCTGGAAGCGAACTTCACCACCCAGGGCGCGAATCTCTTCACGCATGGTTTCGACCATGCCGGTCAGGCGGAACGTACCGATGTGCGGCTTGCTGACGTAGAGGATTTCTTCCGGTGCGCCGGCCTTGACGAATTCGTGCAGCACCTTGCGGCCGAGAAACTTCGGGTCCTTGATCTGGCTGTACAGCTTGCCGTCGGAGAACGTGCCCGCGCCGCCTTCACCGAACTGCACGTTGGACTCGGGGTTGAGCACGCTTTTGCGCCACAGGCCCCAGGTGTCTTTGGTGCGCTGGCGCACTTCGGTGCCGCGTTCGAGGATGATCGGCTTGAAGCCCATCTGGGCCAGCAGCAGGCCGGCGAAGATCCCGCACGGACCGAAGCCGACCACGATCGGGCGCTGGCTCAGGTCGCTTGGCGCCTGGCCGACGAATTTGTAGCTGACATCCGGCGCCACGTTGACGTTGCGGTCATCGGCGAACTTGGCCAGTACCTTGGCCTCGTCGCGCACTTCGAGGTCGATGGTGTAGATGAAGCACAGTTCGGAGGACTTTTTGCGCGCATCGTAGCTGCGCTTGAACAAGGTGAAATCGAGCAGCTCATCGCTGGCAATGCCCAGGCGCTGCACGATGGCGGCGCGCAGGTCTTCGTCGGGATGGTCGATCGGCAGCTTGAGTTCAGTGATTCGTAACATGACAGGATCCGGTTCGCGGGGCGCACAACTGCGCCAGGGCGTTTGAAGGCGGCGATTATAAGCCGCAACGGCCGGATCCCGTGAGGGTTAAACGATCAGTCGTTGCGTGAACCGCCGAAATACCCGCAACCGCGCTGCACCTTGCCGTCGATACGCAGTTCGGCGCTCATGTGCTGCACGCTGCCGGTGTTGCTGTCGACGCACCGCTGCGGCGCCACCCACAGCTCGATGCGCTGGTTGTTGGCTTCGCTGCTGAGGTTGAAACGACCGTCGCCCAATTGCTCTTCGACGTAAGGCACTGCCAGCGGTGGTTGACCTTCGCGGTCGATGACCATGCCTTTGCCGCTGACCTTGACGTTCCATTCCGGGCCATGGCCGGCAGCGCGCAGGATCATTTGTTTGAAGTTGGGGTCGTCACAGGCAGTGCCGGAACGTTCGACGCGGTACAACTGGGTCAGGTCGAGACGATCACCGGCGATCTTGCCGCGTACGTCGGCGAACAGCTTGCCCTGTTGATCGGCCAGGGTGGCGGCCTCCTGCAGGACGCTGGTGCCGCCGACGTCGTTGATCACGTACTGGCGCTGCTCGCCGCAGGCCTGGAACACCAGTTTGCCGTCGGCCGCGGTCAGTTGCCCCTGCATCCGCGTCTGGCCGACGTGGGAGGCGCTTGTCCGCGCACCGTCGAACAACTGGCACGCGGCAAACAGAGGGAGCAGGGCAACAACGATCAAGGAACGGGCAACACGCATCTTCGGCTCTCCAGACAAGTGCCGTCACGTTACGCAGGCTGACCGTTCATCACAAGGGTTTAGCCCACGTGAAATGTCTGACCTGTCTGCAAGCCTTCGACACTTTTGGCGTAGGCCAATGCCACATCCGCTGCGGGAACCGGCTTGTAGCCGCGGAAGTACGGGGCGTAGCTGCCCATGGCTTCCACCAGAACGGTCGGGCTGATCGAGTTCACGCGCAGGCCGCGTGGCAGCTCGATGGCCGCTGCGCGGACGAAGCTGTCCAGCGCGCCGTTCACCAGTGCAGCCGAAGCACCGCTGCGGATCGGGTCGTGGCTGAGCACGCCGGTGGTGAAGGTGAACGATGCACCGTCGTTGGCAAATTCGCGACCGATCAGCAGCAGATTGACCTGGCCCATCAGTTTGTCTTTCAGGCCGAGGGCGAAGCTGGCTTCGTTCATGTCTCCCAGCGGGGCGAAGGTCACGTTGCCAGCGGCGCACACCAGCGCATCGAACTTGCCGGTCTGTTCGAACAGCTTGCGGATCGACGCGCTGTCGCTGATGTCCACCTGGAAATCGCCGCTGCGGCGGCCGATGCGAATGACTTCGTGACGCTGCGACAGTTCTTTGTCCACCGCCGAACCGATGGTGCCGCCAGCGCCGATCAACAGAATTTTCATCGTACTTGCCTCAAGTGATTGAACGAGCTTTCAGTCTAGAGTGGTTTTTTTCGCTGATAAGCGCGCTAATGGGCAACCTTTGGTTTTCAAATGGAAACAATCCATGAGCGAGATCGACGATCTGGCGGCGTTCGCGGTATTGATCGAGGCCGGCAGTTTTACCTTGGCGGCGCAGCAACTGGGGTGCAGCAAGGGGCAGTTGTCCAAGCGCATCAGTCAGTTGGAGGCGCAGTTTTCCGTGGTGTTGCTGCAACGCACCACGCGTCGGTTGAACCTGACAGCGGCCGGCGCGGCGTTGTTGCCGCAGGCCCAGGCGCTTGTCGTCCAGGTCGAAAGAGCGCGTCAGGCATTGGCACGTTTGAAGGACGACATGGCAGGTCCGGTACGTATGACCGTGCCGGTGTCGCTGGGGGAAACCTTCTTCGACGGTCTGGTGCTGGAGTTTTCGCAGAAATACCCCGAAGTGCAGATCGAACTGGAGCTGAACAACAGTTACCGCGACCTGTCCCGCGACGGTTTCGATCTGGCGATCCGCACTGAAGTGGCCAACGACGAGCGACTGGTAGCCAAGCCTTTGCTGGCCTGGCAAGAAATGACCTGCGCCAGTCCGGCCTACCTTGAACGTTTCGGCGAACCGCTTTCGCCACAGGCGCTGACCGAACATCGTTGCCTGCTCAACAGTCACTACGGCGGCCGCGAAGAGTGGCTGTACCACCAGCAGCACGAGCTGTTGCGGGTACGGGTGTCGGGGCCGTTCGCCAGCAATCATTACAGCCTGCTGAAAAAGGCCGCACTCGCTGGCGCCGGCATCGCTCGACTGCCGTCCTATCTGTTGCAGACGGAATTGGCTGACGGCCGATTGCGCTGGCTCCTTCGGGATTTTCAGACCCGGCGCATGCCGATGTATCTGGTGCATCCGTATCAGGGCGGGCTGCCGAGGCGTACTCAAGTGCTGGCGGACTATCTGATCGGCTGGTTCAAGCGCAGCGGCGAGGCCCTGGACCGTCTTCAGCGGTAACGTCGTGCGATCAGATGATCGATCGACAATTTGCCCGGTCCGGTGGTCATCAGGTACAGCAACACTGCCGCCCAGGTGCCGTGAGTCGGGTAAGCGTCGGGATACACGAACAGCTCGATGACCAGCGTCATGCCCAGCAATGCCAGCGCTGAAAACCGGGTAGCGAAACCGACGAGGATCAGGATCGGGAAAAAGTGTTCGGCGAACGCAGCCATGTACGCGGCGATTTCCGGTGACAGCAGCGGCACGTGGTATTCGCTCTGGAACAGCGGAATCGTCGAGTCCGCCAGATGTGGCCAGCCAATCTGGAACGTGCCGTCGATCAGGTCGATGGCCAGGCCCTCGACCTTGGTCTGCCCGGATTTCCAGAACACTGCGGCGATGGAGAAACGGGCGATGAAGGCGATCAGGCTGTGCGGGATTTTTTCCAGCAGCGCAATGGCGCGGGCAGTGAGGCTGTTCATGGCGAATCCTTGTGATGTAAATGGGTGATGGCCTGGCGACTGATCAACAGGGCGAGGGTCTGGCCGAGATCGAAGGCGTCTGCGGATGCCAGCGCCTGGGTAAGTGAAAGGCCGGCCTTGAGCTGGCGAATGAACTGGCTGATGCCGAGATCCACGTTGAATACCTCGACCTCCAGCCCGTTGCGCAGGATCAGCGCGTGCTGGGCCTGATTCAGATCGATGCCGGCCAGGGTCGCGTCGTGCTGATGCGCGGCCCAGATGTCCACCACGGCGAAGTTTGAATCGAGCAGATACAGCGAAGGATGCAGGCCGATCCGCAGTTCGTTCAGCCCATCGGCATCTGCAAATACAGTGGCGATCCGCTCCTGACTCAGAGGCAACGCATCGGCCGCGTGATAGGCCAGCGTGCGCAGGCGTTCCAGTCTTGCCACGTCGTCCAGATAGGGAACGCTCGCGGCAGGTTCGAACCCGCTGATGAAGTCCGCCAGCTCACTGCCGTAGTCGCTCATCAACGGGCTTCGTGGTGGGTGGTTTTGAATGAAAACTCCGGCCATGGCCCGAAAGAACTCGTCACCCACCAACTGCATCACCACGGGATAACTGTCGGCCAATGCATTGATCAGCGAACCCTGCACGTTGTTGCGGTACACCGCGAAACGACTGGCCGGATCGGCGCCGTTGGCACTGCACAAACCGTCGGGGCAGGGCAGGTCGGTATCGAGCAACGCTGCGTTGAATGCGGCTTGAGTGCTCATCGCCGAGCTCCCGCGCACAGCAACAGCTCATCGGCCTGCTGCGCTTCGGCCATCAGCACATCGAAGGCCGGCACCTGATTGTCCCGTTCGATCAGCGTCGCCACCGGGCCGACGCGCTCCAGCGCCTGGCGGTACAGCGCCCAGACGGCCTGATCGATCGGTGCGCCGTGATCGTCGATCAGCAAGCGATCACCGAGGCTGTCGGCATCTTCGGCAAACCCCGCCAGATGGATCTCGCCAACTGCATGCAAAGGCAGTGCGTCGAGGTAGGCCAGGGGGTCGCGCTGATGATTGATGCATGAGACGTAGACGTTGTTCACGTCCAGCAACAGACCGCAGCCGCTGCGCCGAATGACTTCACGGATGAACTCCGCTTCGTCGATGGTCGAGCGCTCGAACGCCAGATAGGTCGCCGGATTCTCCAGCAACATCGGACGTTTGAGGGTGTTCTGTACCTGGTCGATGTGTTCGCAGACGCGGTTCAGCGTCGGCGTGTCGTAAGCCAGGGGCAGCAGGTCATTGAGAAACACCGGGCCGTGAGTCGACCAGGCCAGGTGTTCGGAAAAGGCGTGGGGTTGATAACGCTCGATCAGCGTACTCAGGCGTTTGAGGTGCTGAACATCCAGCGGGCCCTCGGCACCGATAGACAGGCCGACGCCATGCAGCGACAGCGGATACGCTTCTCGGATCAAACCCAGAAAATGATGAAACGGGCCGCCGGCCACCATGTAGTTTTCGGCGTGGACTTCGAAGAAACCGATGTCCGGAAGAGAACCGAGCACTTCACGAAAGTGCCCGGTCTTGAGCCCCAGCCCGGCGCGAGGCGGGAGCCCGGTGAGGGCTGCCCGAGTGCGGGGGGAGGCATGGTCGCAGGATGTGATCATGATCGACACTCGGGCAGCCTCCGGATCAGGACTTGGCCTTGAAGGCTTCCATCTGACCGAAACCGGTCGGCGAGGTTTTGCTTTCGGTGGTGGTGCAGGTGCCTTTTGGAACGAACTTCCAGGCGTTGGCCTGGTAATCCATTTTCGCCGTGCCTGCGCAGGTGGTGCCGGCGCCGGCGGCGCAGTCGTTATGACCTTTCATGGCCACGCCGAAGCATTTTTCCATGTTGCTGTTGTCGGCCGCCTGAACGGTCGAAACAGCGGCCATGGTCAGGGCGGAACCAAGGGCCAGAACCAGGGCGGTGGCGGACAGGGTGCGGGTGGTAGCAGTCATGATGTTTCTCCGGTTTGAACTTGGGTTGGAACAAGCGATGTGCGCTTGCTTACCCCACTAGAGAAACGACCTGGCGATACGTTACAGCGATCGCGAAAACAATTTTAAAAGCGCAAAAAAAACGGCCCGAAGGCCGTTTTCTGTTTAACGCGATCGATCAACCGCCGAGGTACGCCTCGCGCACTTTCGGGTCGGTCAGCAGCGCTTCACCGGTGCCTTGCATCACCACTCGGCCGTTCTCCAGAACGTACGCACGGTCAGCGATTTTCAGCGCCTGGTTGGCGTTCTGTTCGACCAGGAACACCGTCACACCGTCCTTGCGCAGCTGTTCGATGATGTCGAAGATCTGCTGGATGATGATCGGTGCCAGGCCCAGCGACGGCTCGTCGAGCAGCAACAGTTTCGGCTTGCTCATCAGCGCACGGCCGATGGCGAGCATTTGCTGTTCGCCGCCGGACATGGTGCCGCCGCGCTGGTTGAAGCGTTCTTTCAGGCGTGGGAAAAGTCCGAGAACCTTGTCCATCTGTTCCTGATAGTCGCCCTTGTCGGTGAAAAAACCGCCCATGGCCAGGTTTTCTTCGACGGTCAGGCGGGCAAACACCCGACGACCTTCCGGCACTACGGCGATGCTCTTGCGCATGATCTGCGACGAGTCCTGGCCGACCAGTTCCTCACCCATGTAGCGGATGCTGCCGCTGTGGGCCTGCGGCGAACCGCAGAGCGTCATCAGCAGGGTGGACTTGCCGGCACCGTTGGCGCCGATCAGGGTCACGATCTCGCCCTGGCGGACTTCGACGTTGACGCTGTGCAGGGCCTGGATCTTGCCGTAGAAGGTGGAAACGTTTTCGAACTGCAGCATTTACGCTTCCCCCAGGTAGGCTTTGATCACTTCAGGATTGTCGCGGATCTGTTCCGGCGTACCGTCGGCCAGAGGCGTGCCCTGGTTGATCACGACGATGTGGTCGGAAATGCTCATGACCAGTTTCATGTCGTGTTCGATCAGCAGCACGGTGACGTTGTGCTCTTCACGCAGCACGCTGATCAGCGCCTTGAGGTCTTCGGTTTCCTTCGGGTTCAGGCCGGCGGCCGGTTCGTCGAGCATGAGGATCCGCGGACGGGTCATCATGCAGCGGGCAATTTCCAGGCGACGTTGCTGACCATACGCCAGAGTGCCGGCGGTACGGTTGGCGAACTCCTTGAGGTTGACCTTTTCCAGCCAGTATTCGGCGTACTCCATGGCCTCGCGCTCGCTCTTGCGAAACGCCGGGGTCTTGAACAGGCCGGACAGGAAGTTGGTATTCAGGTGACGGTGCTGGGCGATCAACAGGTTCTCGACTGCCGTCATGTCCTTGAACAACCGCACGTTCTGGAAGGTGCGCACCACGCCCTTGAGGGCGATCTTGTGCCCCGGCAGGCCCTGGATCGGCTCGCCGTCCAGCAGGATGCTGCCGCCCGACGGCTGATAGAAACCGGTCAGGCAGTTGAACACGGTGGTCTTGCCCGCGCCGTTCGGCCCGATCAGTGCCACCACTTGTTTTTCCTTGACGGTCAGGGCCACGCCATTGACCGCCAGCAGACCGCCGAAGCGCATGCTCAGGTTTTCGACTTTAAGGATCTCGCGGCTCATTTTCGCAACTCCATGTGTGGGCGTTGCATCGGCAGCAGACCTTGTGGACGCCAGATCATCATCAACACCATCAGGGCACCGAACATCAACATGCGGTACTCGCTGAACTCACGCATCATTTCCGGCAACAGGATCATCACCACGGCCGCAAGAATCACGCCCAGTTGCGAGCCCATGCCACCCAGCACCACGATGGCGAGGATGATCGCCGACTCGATGAAGGTGAACGATTCCGGCGTCACCAGTCCCTGACGGGCAGCGAAGAAGCTGCCGGCGAAACCGGCGAAGCTCGCACCCAGGGTGAACGCCGACAGCTTGATCACGGTCGGGTTGAGACCCAGCGCGCGGCAGGCGATTTCATCTTCACGCAGCGCTTCCCACGCACGGCCGATCGGCATGCGCAGCAGGCGGTTGATGATGAACAGTGCGGCCAGCGCCAGCAGCAGGGCAACCAGGTAGAGGAAAATCACCTTGTTGATCGAGTTGTATTCCAGGCCGAAATACTCGTGGAAGGTTTGCAGGCCTTCCGCGGCCTTGCGTTCGAAGGTCAGGCCGAAGAACGTCGGTTTCTCGATGTTGCTGATCCCGTTCGGACCACCGGTGATGTCGGTCAGGTTGCGCAGGAACAGACGGATGATTTCCCCGAAACCGAGGGTCACGATCGCCAGGTAGTCACCGCGCAGACGCAAGACCGGGAAGCCGAGCAGGAAGCCGAACGTTGCCGACATCAGGCCGGCGATCGGCAGGCAGATCCAGAAGCTCAGGCCGTAGTAGTGCGACAGCAGCGCGTAGCTGTAGGCACCGACGGCGTAGAAGCCGACATAACCCAGGTCAAGCAGACCGGCCAGACCGACCACGATGTTCAGGCCCAGGCCGAGCATCACGTAGATCAGGATCAGCGTCGCGATGTCCACCGCACCACGGGAGCCGAAGAACGGCCACACCAGTGCACCGAGGATCAGCGCAATGATGATGTAGCGCTGAGTGGTCGGCAGGGTCAGGAAGTTGCTGGCCTTGGCCGGAATCAGCGGCATGCCTGGCGACGAACGCCACGCCTTGCTGATCTGCTGGTTGAACAGCACCCGCAGGAACATCAGCACCGAGCAGATGGCGATGGTCGCCAGAATGGCCGGGCTGGTGTTGTGAACTTCCAGGTTGATGCCGACGATGGTCAGTTTCAGACCCAATACCGGATAGGCCACGGCCCAGACCAGCAAGGCGCTGAACAGCGCCTGTTTAAGATTCCTAGTCATACTTTCTCAACCTCCGGACGGCCCAGAATGCCGGTCGGACGGAACAACAGCACCAGAACCAACAAGCCGAAAGCCACGACGTCCTTGTACTGGTCGCCGAAGATGTCGGCACCAAAGGCTTCCGCCACCCCGAGCACCAACCCGCCGAGCATGGCGCCGGGGATGCTGCCGATACCGCCCAGTACCGCGGCGGTGAAGGCCTTGAGGCCGACGAGGAAACCGGCGTTCGGGTTGATCACGCCGTACTGCATGCTCAGCAGTACCGCAGCGACAGCCGCCAGCGCGGCACCGATGACGAAGGTCAGGGCGATGATGTTGTTGGTGTTGATGCCCAGCAGGTTGGCCATCTTGATGTCTTCGGCGCAGGCGCGGCAGGCACGACCCAGGCGAGAGCGGGAGATGAACATGGTCAGGCCGAGCATGGCGACCAGGGTCACCACGAACACCACGATTTGCATGTAGGAAATCAGCACTTCATGTGCGCCACCTGGCCCAATGGAGAAGTTTCCGGGGATCAGGTTGGGGATGGATTTGTCCTTGGAGTCTTGCGCCAGCAGAACCGTGTTCTGCAGGAAGATCGACATACCGATGGCGGAAATCAGCGGGATCAGACGGTTGCTGCCGCGCAGGGGGCGGTAGGCGATCCGTTCGATGCTGTAACCGTAGGAACTGGTGACGACGATACTGGCGATGAACGCCGCGGTCATCAACAGCGGGACATTGTCGAGTCCCATCATGGCCAGCCCGGCGATGGCGATGAACGCCACGTAGGAACCGATCATGTACACCTCGCCGTGGGCGAAGTTGATCATTCCAATGATGCCGTAAACCATCGTATAGCCGATGGCGATCAAGGCATACGTGCTGCCAATGGTCAGGCCATTAACCAGCTGCTGGAAGAAGTGATAGATGTCAGGCATTACAGCGCTCCTAAAAACCTGATACGCATTTCACTGGTGGAGTCATTTTCCCGCCCGGCCCCGTGGATCTCTATCCACTTCGAATCCGGGTTTTGCCAGCGAACCGCTGATGACGGTTTTGAGATTTTCAGGTGGGGAGACTGGCGGATCACGCCAGCGCGGCCCAATACATTCGTAAAACAAAGCCCACGGCACGCCGTGGGCTTTATTGGCAGTCAGTCAGGCAGCGCCTTACTGAGGCGACACTTCGGTTTTAGGTTTGCCGAAGTGCCACTGGTAGACCACGAACTTGAAGTCCTTCAGGTCGCCCTTGGCGTCGAAGCTCAGGTCGCCGGTAGGGGTCTTGAAGGTGCCGGCGTGAATGGCAGCCGCCACTTTCGCAGGGTCTTCGGATTTGGCCGCGCTGATACCACCGGCAATCACTTCAACTGCCGAGTAGGACGGGAACACGAACGGGCCGCTCGGGTCTTCTTTCTTGGCCTTGAATGCATCAGCCAGCGCAACGTTGGCCGGATCCTGGTCGAAGGACTTCGGCAGGGTCACCAGCAGGCCTTCGGACGCGTCCTTGGCAATCTGCGAGATAGAGTCGTTACCCACGCCTTCCGGCCCCATGAACTTGGCTTTCAGGCCTTTTTCCTCGGACTGACGCAGGATCAGGCCCAGCTCCGGGTGGTAGCCGCCGTAGTAGACGAAGTCGACGTTGGCTTGCTTGAGCTTGGAGATCATCGAAGAGAAGTCCTTGTCGCCGGCGTTGACGCCTTCGAACACGGCGACTTTCACGCCTTTCTTCTCCAGGGTTGCCTTGACGGCGGTGGCGATGCCTTCGCCGTATTGCTGCTTGTCGTGCAGGACAGCAACGATTTTCGGCTTCACGTGATCGGCGATGTAGTTACCGGCGGCAGGGCCCTGGGCGCTGTCCAGACCGATGGTGCGGAAGACCATCTTGTAACCACGGTTGGTGATGTCCGGGCTGGTGGCAGCCGGGGTGATCATGATCACGCCTTCGTCTTCGTAGATGTCCGAAGCAGGCTGGGTGGAGCTGGAGCACAGGTGACCGACCACGAACTTGACGCCGTCGTTGACGACCTTGTTCGCTACCGCTACCGCTTGTTTTGGATCGCAGGCGTCATCGTATTCAACGGCTTCGAGTTTCTTGCCGTCGACGCCGCCCTTGGCGTTGATCTGTTCGATGGCCATTTTGGCGCCACTGAACTGCATGTCGCCGTACTGGGCTACTGGACCGGTTTTAGGGCCGGCGATACCGATCTTGATGGTGTCAGCTGCGAACGAATGGCTGGCCGCCCCGGCCAGTACCATAGCGGCAAACAGTTTGGAAATCTGCTTAGTAGCCTTAGTCATAGTGCTCCACTCTTACTGTTGTATTTTTTTAGAGTCCTGGCGCCGTAGCAACAGAACCGGGCTGGATATCTTCGCGATACCTTCCGGAAATGCCCCCGGCAACTGTACCGGTACAGTGTAGAGCGCCGGTTGTTGGCCTGGGAAGCTGGCGCCAAGGGGCAAAACCTGAGGGTGTCGCTTTAATGAAAGAAAAAGACAGAATTGCGGCGGGTCTTTCAGAGGGCTTATGCCTCAATCATCAGCATTCCTTGGCTTTCCTGCGCTTTTCGTTCGGTACAGCCTTTTGCTACCGGGTTTTTCTGCCGGACCACCGACGTTATCATTCGCGCCGATTTCTTTTCCGGACAGTCCCATGAATCAAGAACCTAGCACCCTCTATGCCAAGCTGCTTGGTGAAACCGCATCTATTACCTGGAAGGAGCTGGAGCGCTTCTACGCCCAGGGTGCCCTATTGTGGGTCGACGGCGACCTGGATTTGATCGCCGTCGCCGAAGCCGTGGCCTCGGATCAAGGCGAGAAAGTCGCTGCCTGGCTGGCCGAAGACAAGGTCGCGAAGCTGTCTGAAACGCGGGCGCTGGATATTTTCGAACGTGATCCGCAGATGTGGGCGGTGGTGGTACGGCCGTGGATTCTGGTCCAGGAAAGGGCGTCGGTCTGAAGGGTTGCACCTTGTTGGTGCGAGCAAGTGCCGGAAAAAAGTGTGTAGCCGAGTAGCGTGATGGCACGTTGCCGTAGAGAAACGCCACAAGCGCAGGTGGCATAACGGTGACGTAAACGTAACGGGCACAGTTTAGTAAGCAGCCTAACGGCTGCTTAATTGTTTCGGGATGTTGGAAAAGCCTGAAATCTTCAGTGAATTGCAGGGCCCCTTCGCGAGCAAGCCCGCTCCCACAGGAGACGCATTCCAATGTGGGAGCGAGCCTGCTCGCGATGGCGGCGCCTCGGTCTGATGTCAGACCGAGTAAGTCTTGCCGGTATGGTTATTGAGCGAAATAACCTTGGTCTTGCCGATCCGGTGACGATAGATCTCGCGCAGGTACTTGATCGACTTCTTCACGCAGTCTCGCGACAGACGAATGTCGTTGATCGAGACAAACTTCTCTTTGTCGTTGATCAGCTCGCGGTACTTCTTCTCGTACATCGGCTTGATCGCGTACCAGTTGGTATCGAGGATCTTCGCCGGGTTCTCGAACTCGTTGAGCAGGTCGTCGATGCGCGCTTCGTCGAATTCCTCATTGATGATGAAGTCGAGGATCGAGTTGTCGAGGGTTTCGTCGAAACGGTACGGGGTCTTCGCGAAGCAACGCTTGATGAACGCCACGATCAGGGTCAGGAAGTCGTCCGACAGGCACGGGCTCTTGGCGATCAGGGTGGTCAGCGACAGGTTGGCCGATGCACCGATCACCAGCGCGTAGCGCTTGAGCGTGGTGTTGGGGAACAGGCTGTTGAGGTGAGTCTTCAACCGGTTCAGGTCCATGTACGACAGCTTGTAGTCTTTCGGCAGCGAGACGATCGAGACCACCGACGAGCAGTTCTTGAAAAAGTGCAGGTCGTGCAGCGCGGCGGCGTCGTAGCCGGAATTCTTGTACTGCTCAAGCGACGCGCGGTAGCGCTTGGATTCGATCGGCAGCAGGCTGATGCCTTCGATGGCCTGAGTGACCTTGTTGAAGTGCGGCAGATCGATCGAGCGGAAGAACAGGTCGTCGATGTTCAGGCGCTGCGGTTCTTTGTCGAACACCTTGAACTTGTCGCTGCTCGGTGGCGGCGTTTCCGGCACTACCGATTCTGCGTAGGCAATCGCCACCGGGCCGGCCAGACTCATGAACAGGTCGTTGGCGTCCAGGCGAATGGTCTCGCCGATGTCGATGCCGGCGCGACGGAAATAGTTCTGGTCGTAGTCGGTCGTGACCGCCTGGGCCGTCAGAATGTTGAAGATCTGCTGCGAGATGTACTGGTTGGCGTGCTTCTCCATCGCATTGACATCAATGTTCTGGATGTTGCCGTCATCGCTCTCTTCGGCGTAACGCATGATGTCGTTGGAAATCAGCATCATCGCGTTCCATGGGCGGATACGGCCCATGACGCTGGCTTCGCTGCTGTCTTCGTTGGCGAAGTTGTACGAGAAATCCCATTCTTCCGACAGGTATTTGCACAGCAGGCGACCGGCGTTGATGTGCAGCGCCTCGGACATTTCGCTGCGGTGGTCGGAAATGTTCGGCAGCACGCAGATGCCGCTGGTGAAGATCGGTTCGAACACGAACGAATGACCGCTCTTGCCGTCATGCTCGTCCATCGGCTTGGTGTCGAACGTCTTGTTCATGTACGAGTGCTGCTGGGCCAGGCCGAATTCCGAGGCCATGCCCGAGCCGGTACCGCCGCCGGCACTGAAGATCGAGAAATACAGGCGCGACTGGTTGGCCTTGATGCCGCAGCTGTCGATCAGGTACGAGTGGATCATTTTCCAGTCAGGGCTGGAGAAACGCTGGGTGTCCTTGTTGAGGATGATCTTCGCCAGGTACTGGCCGAGGATCGGCGCGTTACCGGCGCCACCGGCGTGGACTTCGGACAAGTCCATGATCTTCATTTTGCTGTAGTCGCGCAGGAAGCCGCTTTTTTCGCCCTTGCGCGAGAAGCGGATGCGCCCGGCGATGTCCTTGTCGAGGTCGCCGAGCATCACCAGCGGCTCGACCAGGAACACTGGCTTGGTCGACTTGTTCGGGCCGATCCGCAGGTTCTGCTTGATCCACTGGGCCGGGCTGTAGCCTTTGTCGGAGGCCAGACGACGGTCGGCCGCGCGGTCTTCATTGTTGAATTCGTTGAGGTAGAACTTGCGCGCGTTGTACACCAGCTCCGCCACGTCGAGGGCGATGTTGGAACCGCAGCGACCGAGGCCGATCAGGCACACCGACGGGAATTCCTGGTCGTTGTGCTGCTCGTTGTCACCTTCCAGGTGCGGCGGACGCGGGAACACCAGATCACGCAGGCCGTCGAGGTTGTCGAGGATGCGGTCAGTGTTGGTTTCGGTGAAGTACAGGTATTGCTGGGTGCCCAGCGGGCGCGAGGGTGGCAATGGCTTCATCGGGGTGGGGCTGTTCGCTGCAGGGCTCAGGGTCAGATCGGATACCGCAGTGGCCGGATTATTTTTAGAGGTCATTGTGCGCCATGTACCTGGACTGGTTGGTTCGGCGACCGCTGTCGTCGAGCCTCACGGAATGGGATCTCGCGTCTTTTTGCTGCGCGTATTTGGCCCGTGCGTCAGGGTCTTTGCCTGTGTGTCGCACGGGGGAATCCTTTCCTGATTGATGATGGATCGGCCATTATTCGGCGATCTTTAATCAAAAGGAGGCGAAATGATGTCAACGCGACCTTCGTTGGGGTTTGCCGGAATCGGGCTGATGGGCCTGCCGATGTGCCGGCGTCTGCTGGCCGCCGGTTATCCGCTGACCGTGTGGAACCGCAACCCGGCCAAGTGCGCGCCGCTGGTCGAGGCGGGTGCCCGGCAAGTCGCAACCCCGGCCGAACTGTGCGGGCACGCCGACGTGGTGATGCTCTGTCTGGCGGACACGGCGGTGGTGCGCGAGGTGGTGTTCGGCCCGACCGGCGTGGCTGAAGGGGCGAAACCCGGTCAGTTGCTGGTGGATTTTTCCAGCCTCGAACCCACTGCCACCCGTGAGATGGCAGCCGAGCTGGCCGGCAAGACAGGCATGGCCTGGCTCGATTCGCCGGTGTCTGGCGGAGTGGCCGGGGCCGAGGCCGGCAGTCTGGCGATCATGGTCGGCGGAGATGAAACGGATCTTGATCGCGTACGCCCGGTTTTGCTCGCCCTCGGGCAACGCGTCACACACATGGGCGGTGTCGGCGCCGGTCAGGTGACCAAGGCCTGCAATCAGATGATCGTCGCCTGCAATGCTTTGGTGATCGCCGAAGTGGTGGCGCTGGCCGAACAGGCCGGGGTCGATGCCAGTCTGATCGCCGAAGCGCTGGCCGGTGGCTTTGCCGATTCCAAACCGTTGCAGATCCTCGCCCCGCAAATGGCCGAAAGCCGTTTCGAGCCGGTGAAGTGGCACGTGCGCACGCTGCTGAAAGATCTGGATACCGCAGTGAAGTTTTCCCGGGAAACCGGCTCGGCCACGCCGATCAGCGGATTGGCCGCACAACTGATGCGCCTGCATGGGGCGCAGGGCTTTTTGGAGAAAGATCCATCGACGCTGGTGCAAATGTTCCGCGGGCCAGAGACAACGGATTGACCGCGTGAGGGTGTTTGCGCTGATTGATTTCTTCGAGGACCGGGCGCAGTTCTTCCAGCGGCACCGGGCGGCTGAGCAGGTAACCCTGAATGAAGTCGCACCCGGAGCGCTCGAGGAATTCGTATTGCTCCAGGCTTTCCACGCCTTCGGTGACCACTTGCAAGTGCAGGGTGTGAGCCATGACGATGATCGCCTGGACGATCTCCATGTCGGCGGTGGCCTTGGGTATGTCGAGGATGAACGAACGGTCGACTTTCAAGGTGTTGAGCGGCAGACGCTTGAGGTAGGCGAGCGACGAATAGCCGGTACCAAAATCATCGATCGACAGCGATACCCCGAGGGCGCGGATCTGCCGCAACAGCACCAGCGTATTGGCGATGTTGCCCATCAGGGCGTTCTCGGTCACTTCCAGCTCGAGCCGTTCGGGGGCGACCCCGGCGCTGCGCAAGGCCCGTTCGATTTCGTTGGCCAGTTCTTCCCGGGCCAGGTTCAGCGGTGAGCAGTTCCAGGCGATTTTCAGTTCGTCGCAGCCATGGCGCGACAGTTCGCCAAGGTCTTCACAGGCCTTGCGCAGCACCCAGTTGTCCAGCTCGGCGATCAGGCCATTGTTTTCCGCAATGGCGATAAAACGGTCCGGAGTCAGCAGGCCGTGCACCGGGTGTTGCCAGCGAATCAGCGCTTCGAGCTTGGTGACCTTGCCGGTCTTCAATTCGAAGATCGGTTGGTAATACAGAATCAGCCCGTTTTCTTCGCGCAGGGCATGGCGCAATTCTTCTTCCAGTTGCAGTTCCTGGCTGGCGCGGTTTTTCAGGTTGCAGTCGAAGAAGTGCACGCCGTTGCGCCCGGCCCCCTTGGATTGGTACAGCGCCAGGTCCGCGTGCTTGAGCAGTTCCTCGCAAGTGGTGCCGTCCTCGGGAAACAGGCTGATGCCGATGCTGGTGGTCATCACCATGCGTCGTCCGGCCAGTTCGATCGGCTCTTTCATCTTGAGCATGATGCGCTGGGCCAGGTTGCGAGCCTCCTCGCGGTCCCGCAGGCCGATGAGGATGCAGAACTCATCGCCGCCGAAACGCGCGACCACGTCTTCGTGGCCGCGCACCGAGCCCTTGATGTGCTGGGCGATGACTTTGAGCAACTGGTCGCCGGCGTCATGACCGAGGCTATCATTGATGCGCTTGAAATGGTCGATGTCGAGAAACATCACCGCGAGCATGCCGCCCTCGGTGGATTTCTGGCTGAGTTTTTCGGCAAAGATCTGGTTGAAACCGCGACGGTTGATCAGGTTGGTCAGGGCATCGTAATTGGCCGCCTGCTGCAGCGACACGCGCGCCTGATCGAGCTGGCTGAGCAGCATGTTGACCCGGCGCAGGTCATCCTCCTTGTTCTGCAGTTTCTTGTCGGCCAGGGCGGCGCTGATGGCGCTGCCGAGGATCAGCAGGGTGATGAAGGCAACGGTGAGCCCCAGTTGCAGATGGTTGGTCTCGGCCTTGAGGGTAGGGATGTGTCCCTCCGGCAACATCAGGTTCAGCGCTGCCATGGCCGTGAAATGCATGCTGATGATGCCGGCGCCGAGAATCAGGGCGGCCACGTACTTGAGCATCTGGATGTGCAGACCGCTGCCTTCGCGCAAATACCCGGCCACCCACAGCGCGGCGAAACTGGCCGCGATGGCGATCACGATCGACAGGATGAACAGGATGGGATCGTAGTAGGCGCTGGCCGCCGACTGCATGGCGGCCATGCCGACGTAATGCATGCCGGCGATGCCCAGGCCGATGACAATGGCGGTCTTGAGGTATTGCAGCAGGCTGGGCTGTGGCTCGCTCAGGGTGTGCATTGCCAGCCAGGACGCCAGCAAGGCGATCAGCAGGGAGAACAGGGTGATGGCGAGGTCGTACTGGATGTCGATCGGAGTCTGGAACGCCAGCATGCTGATGAAATGCATGGCCCAGATGCCGCCGGCCAGGCAGGTGGCGCCGATCCAGCGCCAGAGCCTGCGCGATCCGAGGTCTTCGGCGTGGCCGACGCGTTCCGCCATGTCGAGGGTGGCAAAACTCGCGGCGCACGCCACCAGATAGGCGATCAGCACCAGCAATGGATTGTGTGTGCAATTGAGAATGATCTGCCCGCTGTGCGGCAGCTCGGCAACAAACTGCAAACCAAGCCACTCCATAGCATGCCCCGTCTCTGAGTGCTTCCTTACTGCGTCATGAACGCAGGCGAATGAATGCAGTATAGAGGCCGATTTCGGGGCGCAAGCCGTAGTGGCATATTGGTTCTAATGATTTTGGCATGAGCGCCATAGCGATTGGCGCTAAGGCTCAGGCGACCTCGTTCCAGTGCGGTTGCAACGGCGGCAGGCCGAAGCGGGCACGGGCCTTGTCGCAATCGGTGTTCTGCTCGCCGTTTTCCCACGACGCCTCGAACTCGCGGCAGGGGCTTGAGCGCTTGTCGTAGATCGTGCAACTCACCGCCTTTCCGACTTCGCCCTCCAGCGCGGTGCAGCGCGGCGCCTTGCGGTCGGTACCGATCATGGCGACCCGGCTGGGTGTGATCTGGGTGACCAGCTCATCGGGCACGGTCCCGCCGGAGGATGCGCATTCACCCCAGAAAAATGACACACGAAAATGGGAACAGCAGGCACCGCAATTCAGACACGGACTGACATCGGACATGGGAGGGGCATCAAAGGGATTGATCGGCAGGATCCGGACGGATCCGGCGGCCATTCTAGGCTTTGCCACGGCGTTGGGAAGGGGGGCGCGAAAGTATTTTTTCATTGCCGGATTTTTCCGCAAAACCCCCGGTTTTCGGGGGATTCGAGCCTTTTCAAGGGCTTACGTTTCGTTACAGTGCCATGGCTCCCTATCAGGCTGGCGAATGATCACAGACAGCCCCGACGAGCGTGACTAGATTGCAGGTTCCGGGCTCGAATGCGTCGGCAGTGAAGCCCCATAACAATAAAAGAGACGGACCCATGCAGAACTCGACCCAAGCGGCGAATGCCTGGCGCATTCTGTTCCTGTTGTTCCTCGCCAACCTGTTCAACTTCTTCGATCGCACCATCCCCGCGATCATCATCGAGCCGATCCGCATGGAATGGCACCTCAGCGACTTTCAGCTGGGGATCGTCGGCACCGCATTCACCATCGTTTATGCCATTGCCGGTCTGCCCTTGGGGCGCATGGCCGACACTGGCTCGCGCAGCAAATTGATGGGCTGGGGGTTGGCCACCTGGAGCGCGCTGACGGCGGTCAACGGCCTGGTGGGCAGCTTCTGGAGTTTTCTGCTGGTGCGCATGGGCATCGGCATCGGCGAGGCCAGTTACGCACCGGCGGCCAACTCGCTGATCGGTGACCTGTTCCCGGCCCACCGTCGGGCGCGGGCCATGGGCATCTTCATGCTGGGCCTGCCGTTGGGGCTGCTGTTGGCGTTTTTCACCATCGGCGCGATGGTCAAGGCCTTCGACAGCTGGCGCGCGCCGTTCTTCATTGCCGCGGTGCCGGGGCTGCTGCTGGCGGTGTTCATGTTTTTTATCAAGGAACCCAAGCGCGGCGCGGCAGAAACCGTGCAGGTGTCGCAAGAGAAGGTCGACAAGCCGATTCGCCGGGTGCTGGCGGTGCCGACGTTTCTGTGGCTGGTGATGGCCGGGTTGTGCTTCAACTTTGCGACGTATGCCTGCAACTCGTTTCTGGTGCCGATGCTGCAGCGCTATTTCCTGATGCCGTTGCAGGAGGCGGCGGTGGCCACCGGGCTGATCGTCGGTGTGACCGGTCTGATCGGCCTGACCCTCGGCGGCTGGATCGCCGACAAGATCCACCAGCGCGTGGCCAGCGGCCGGTTGCTGTTTGCAGCGTTCAGCCTGATTGTCTCCACCGTGTGCACGGCCTGGGCGCTGCATGCGGGACGGATCGAGATCGGTGTGTTTGTCGCGCTGTTCAGTGTCGGCTGGCTGTTTGCCTACAACTTCTACACCTGTGTCTACACGGCGATTCAGGACGTGGTCGAACCACGACTGCGGGCCACGGCGATGGCGCTGTTCTTTGCCGGGTTGTATTTGCTGGGCGGAGGTTTGGGGCCAGTGGTGGTGGGCGGTTTGTCGGATCACTTTGCCAAGTCGGCCATGATTTCGGCGGGGGCCGAACAGATGACCGAGGCATTCAAGGCTGTCGGCCTGCATGATGCGATGTACCTGATCCCGGTGGCGCTGTTCTTTACGATGGTGTTTCTGTTTCTGGCGTCGCGGTGTTTTGTGCGGGATGCGAAGCGGATGAAGGACGGGATGGTGGCGGTGGTTGAGCCAGAGGTTGCAGCGGTGACTGCATAACCGCCTTCGCGAGCAGGCTCGCTCCCACAGTGATCGAGGTCGTTCACAAATTATGTGATCGTTATAAAACCTGTGGGAGCGAGCCTGCTCGCGAAAGGGGTATAGGCATCTATCAATGATTTTCAGGCAAACAAAAAGGCCCGCATCGCTGCGGGCCTTTTCATGGGTGGCGATGGAGCAGGGCGGTTTAACCCGCCACCAGCACCCGGATCGCTTCCAGTCGCAGCGCTGCCTTGTCGAGCATGGCCAGGCCTTGCTCGCGCTGTTTGCGCAGGGCAACCAGTTCGCTGTCGCGCACGGTCGGGTTGACTGCTTGCAGGGCGGTCAGGCGCGCCAGCTCTTCGTCGGTGTCCGCTGCCAGACGGCGGCGGGCCTCGGCCACGCGCTCGGCGTGACGCGGAGTGACCTTGTCTTCACCAGCGTTGATCCGCGGCGTCAGCTGATCGCGCTGGGCCTGAATGAACTTGTTGGCGCTGGCGCGCGGTACGCTTTCCAGTTGATCGTTCAGGGTCTCGAAGGCCACGCGCGACGACAGGTCGTTGCCGTTGGCATCGAGCAGGCAGCGCAGGGCGGCCGGCGGCAGGTAACGGCCCAGTTGCAGCGAACGCGGAGCCACCACTTCGCTGACGTACAGCAGTTCCAGCAAGACGGTGCCCGGCTTCAACGCCTTGTTCTTGATCAGCGCGACAGCTGTGTTGCCCATCGAACCGGACAGCACCAGATCCATGCCACCCTGCACCATCGGGTGTTCCCAGGTGATGAACTGCATGTCTTCGCGCGACAGCGCCTGGTTGCGGTCGTAGGTGATGGTCACGCCTTCGTCGTCGCCCAGCGGGAAACTGGCGTCGAGCATCTTCTCGCTCGGCTTGAGGATCAGGGCGTTTTCCGAATGGTCTTCGCTGTCGATGCCGAACGCGTCGAACAGGGTTTCCATGTAGATCGGCAGGGCGAACTGGTCGTCCTGTTCCAGAATTGCCTCGACCAGTGCTTCACCTTCGCCGGCGCCACCGGAGTTCAGCTCCAGCAGGCGGTCGCGACCGGTGTGCAGCTCGGCTTCCAGACGCTCGCGCTCGGTGCGCGCTTCGTCGATCAGCGCTTGCCACTCGCCGTCGTCGGCTTCTTCGAGCAGCGGCAGCAGGCGCGGGCCGAACTGGTGCTGCAAGGCGTTGCCGGTCGGGCAGGTGTTGAGGAACGCGTTCAGCGCTTCGTGATACCACTGGAACAGACGCTCTTGCGGGCTGGTTTCCAGGTACGGGACGTGCAGTTCGATGATGTGCTTCTGGCCGATCCGGTCCAGACGACCGATGCGCTGTTCCAGCAGGTCCGGATGGGACGGCAGATCGAACAACACCAGGTGATGAGCGAACTGGAAGTTGCGACCTTCACTGCCGATTTCCGAGCAGATCAGCACCTGCGCGCCGAACTCTTCATCGGCGAAGTAGGCGGCAGCGCGGTCACGCTCGAGGATGTTCATGCCTTCATGGAACACCGTGGCCGGGATGCCGGAGCGCACGCGCAGCGCGTCTTCCAGGTCCATCGCGGTTTCGGCGTGGGCGCAGATCACCAGCACTTTGGTGCGCTTGAGCATTTTCAGCTGGTCGATCAGCCACTCGACACGCGGGTCGAATTTCCACCAGCGTTCTTCTTCGCTGGCGTCCGGCTGGGACTGGAAGCTGACTTCCGGGTACAGCTCGGCGTGATCGCCCAGTGGCAGTTCGAGGTATTCGTCCGGGCACGGCAACGGGTACGGGTGCAGCTTGCGCTCCGGGAAGCCCTGCACGGCGGCGCGGGTGTTGCGAAACAGCACGCGGCCTGTGCCGTGACGGTCGAGCAGTTCACGCACGAGGCGGGCGCTGGCTTCGCTGTCGCCATCGTTGACGGCGGTGAGCAGGGCTTCGCCTTCGTTGCCGAGGAAGCCGTGGATGGTCTTGTGCGCTTCGGCCGAGAGACGGCCCTTGTCCAGCAGCTCCTGAACGGCTTCGGCCACCGGGCGATAGTTTTCGCTTTCGGCGCGGAAGGCGGCCAGGTCATGGAAGCGGTTGGGGTCGAGCAGGCGCAGACGGGCGAAGTGGCTGTCCTGGCCCAGTTGTTCCGGGGTGGCGGTGAGCAGCAGCACGCCCGGGATGGTTTCAGCCAGTTGTTCGACCAGCGAGTATTCCGGGCTGACCTTGTCTTCGTGCCACACCAGGTGGTGCGCTTCGTCGACCACCATCAGATCCCAGCCGGCGGCGAACAGCGCGTCCTGGGCCTTTTCGTCTTCAACCAGCCATTCCAGCGCCACCAGGGCCAGCTGGGTGTCTTCGAACGGGTTGGAGGCATCGCTTTCGATGAAGCGTTCTTCGTCGAACAGCGCGACCTGCAGGTTGAAGCGGCGGCGCATTTCCACCAGCCATTGGTGCTGGAGGTTTTCCGGCACCAGGATCAGCACGCGATTGGCACGGCCGGAAAGCAATTGGCGATGGATTACCAGACCGGCTTCGATGGTCTTGCCCAGACCCACTTCGTCCGCCAGCAATACGCGCGGCGCGATGCGGTCGGCGACTTCACGGGCAATGTGCAACTGGTGGGCGATGGGTTGCGCGCGCACGCCGCCAAGGCCCCAGAGCGCGGATTGCAACTGGCGGCTGGTGTGTTCCAGGGTGTGGTAGCGCAGGGAGAACCACGCCAGCGGGTCGATCTGGCCGGCGAACAGACGGTCGCTGGCCAGGCGGAACTGGATGAAGTTCGACAGCTGGGTTTCCGGCAGGGTGACAGCTTCGTTCTCGGCATTCAGACCGTGATAGACGAGCAGGCCATCGGCATCCTCGACTTCGCGCACGGTCATCTTCCAGCCTTCGAAGTGGGTGATGGAGTCGCCCGGCGAGAATCGCACGCGGGTCAGGGGCGCATTCCTTAGCGCGTACTGGCGGGTTTCGCCAGTGGCCGGGTAAAGCACGGTCAACAAGCGGCCGTCCTGTGCCAGAACGGTGCCTAAACCAAGCTCTGCTTCGCTGTCACTGATCCAGCGTTGCCCCGGTTGATACTGCTGCGCCATGCTGCCTGACTCCCACCTTGAAAAAGCGGGCTATCTTAACGGAATGAGGCCCTGAGGCCAAAGGATTAGGCGTCGCGTGCGGCTATTAAATGCCGACGGCCAACGGAAGGAAGATTAGGTCATGTGTCGGTTTCACGAGCGCTGGCGGCACGAATGAGTGCCAACCCGGTCACAAGTTTTCGACCGATGGCTCAAGGCCCCGATGCCGCAGCCGATAGCCTGCTGACAGGAGACCCTTCATATGTTGCCACCGATGCTCCCCCTGAGCGCCGTGCCGATCACATCCCAACAGGACCCGATCCGCCAGCGGCCGGATATTCCCCCGGTGGTACCGGTGCAGGAAAGCTCCAACGAAAGCACCATCGACCTGCAAAAGCGCGATCCGGAAGAGGACGGTTACCTGCTGCGCGAAGAGCAGCGCCGCCAGCAGGAGCGTGATCGTCGCCGCCGTGAAACCGACGACGACCCCGAAGCGCACCTCGCCGTTCCTGGCACCGAACTCAATGCCGACAACACCGTACCGGTGGTGCCGCTGATGGAAGACCAGCCGCGTCAGGGCCTGTGGGTCGACATCGAGATCTGAGGCTGGGCGGCCAACTCAGCCAGATTCGTCAGCAATACTTCGATTTCTTCTTCGGTATTCAGATAGCTCACCGACACCCGCGCAATGTTCACCAGCCCACGCGCCTGCATGTCCAGCGGCGTGTAGGCCACGCCATTGGCGCCGATGTTGATTCGCCGCTCGGCCAACGTCTGCTTCAGCGCCACACTGTCCCAGCCTTCAAGCGTGAAGGCGATCAGCCCGGATTGTTGATTGGCCGCTCCGAGATCCCGCAGCGTCAGGCCGGGAATCGCCCTCAGGCGTTGGCGCAATCCACTGCTCAGTTGTTCGATGCGCCGGCGGACGGGGATCGCGCCGAGGCGGTTGTACTCTTCCAGCGCGTTGGCCATCCCGGCCAGCAGCGCCAGCGACACTTCACTGGTTTCAAAGCGACGGGCGTCGTCGCGCAGGGTAAAGCGCTTGCCATCCCATGGCGCCGACAGTACATCGCGTTGCACGGGGAGCAACCGTTGCAGGAATTGCGGCCGAATGTACATCAACGCCGTGCCGCGCGGCCCGCGCAGGAACTTGCGCCCGGCACCCTTCAGCACGTCGCACTGCAAGACCTGGACATCGCAGGGCAACTGCCCCAGCGCCTGACCGGCGTCAATGAAATAAGGGATGCCGTGACGCCGCGCCACGCGGCCGATCTGCGCGGCGGGGTTGATCAGACCACCGTTGGCCGGTAGCCAGGTCAGGGCGATCAGCCGCACCTGGCCGTCGATCATCTGCGCCAGGGCTTGCGGGTCGACTGCACCGTGGGCGTCACAAGGAATCACTTCGAGCCGCGCGCCGGCCTTCACCGCTTCGGCCATGCACGCCAGATTGCCGGCCCATTCATGGCGTCCGACCAGAATCCGTTCGCCGGGCTGCCACGGCCCCAGTGCGTTGAACGCCTGACTCCAGGCCGCCGAGCCGCTGCTGGCAAAGGCGATGTCCTCGGGCTGGGCATTGAGCAGGGTGGCTGCGGCTGCTCGTGCGCGTTCCTGCACTTGAATGTCGGCCATCTCCATCGGCCCGCCGAGCGCTTCGCGTTGCAACTGTTCGATCACCGCGTCGAGAGTGGCCTGGCTCGGCAAGGAAGCGCCGGCGTGGTTGAAGTGGATCAACTGAGCGCAGCCAGGTGTGGCGGTGCGCAGACGCAGGATGTCGTCGATGTTCACGGCTTGAGCTCGAAGATCGCGTCGATTTCCACCGCAACGCCGGCCGGCAGGCTCGACACGCCGACCGCGGTGCGCACGTGCCGGCCCTTGTCGCCGAGGGCTTTGACCAGCAGATTCGAGGCGCCGTTGGCGACGACGCCCTGAGCCTTGAAGTCCGGTGTGGCGGCCACGAACACCCCGAGGCGCAGGATGCGCACCAGTTTCGACAGGTCATCGCCCAGCGCATGGCTCAACTGGGCGAGCAGTCCCAGGGCAGCCAGTTCAGCGGCTTTAACTCCTTCTTCATCGGAGATTGCTTCGCCCAGTCGCCCAATGAAGGCAGGTTGGCCGTCGAGCAATGGAATCTGCCCGGAGATGAACAGCTGATTTTGACTGACCACATGGTTGACGTAGTTGGCGATCGGCTGGCTCGGTTCGGACAGGCGCAGGCCGAGTTGTTGAACGCGTTGGCTGAGGGAATCGGTCATGGGAAGTCCTCCTGAGTGAGGGCTTCAGCATGTTGGCGCGAGCGAAGGGCGACAAACGGATAGATTTAATCCGACGCATCCAAAAAACTCATGCGTTCGCGGTGTCCTCCAGCCATTGGCAGAAACATTGCGCTGCCGGCGTGAGCGGTCGTTGCGGGGTGACCAGCCAATAACCGATCTCGCCGACCATTGGCGGCGTGTCGAAGGCCGGCACCAAGGCGCCTTCCTTGAAACGCCGTTCGATCATTCGTTCACGGCCCATGGCAATGCCCTGGCCGGCAACGGCCGCTTCGACGACGATGTTGTAGTCATGCAGCATGACGCTGGGCACATGAGCCAGATCGATGCCGCTGTGTTGCTGCCAGTCCATCCATTCGAACGGCTGATGCGACTTGGCCATCAGCAACGGCCCGTTGTTCACGCCCTTGGCCTTGAAGGCCGGGCTGCACACTGGCGTCAGGGTTTCGCCCATGAACCGGCGGGCCTCGACTTTCGCCCAACCACCCTTGCCGTAGCGGATCGCCAGATCCACCTCGCCAGCGTCGACATCGGCCAGTTGCACGGCGGGCAGCAGCTCGACATGGATGTTCGGGTATTTCGCGTTGAAATCCGCCAGACGCGGTGCCAGCCACAGGGTGGCGAAGGAGGCGAGCAGACCGATGCGCAGGGTGGTGGGGCGCTCGCCGCGCAGTTCGTGGGTGGCGGCGGCAATCGCGGCAAGGGCCGGTTCGATCTGTCGGTAGTATTGTTCGCCGGCCGGCGTCAGATCGATCGCCCGGGTGCGGCGCACGAACAGTCGCTGATCGAGGAATTCTTCAAGTTTGTGCACCTGATGGCTGATCGCGCTTTGGGTCACCGACAGCTCATCGGCAGCCTTGATGAAGCTCAAATGGCGGGCCACGGCCTCAAAGGCGCGCAAGGCCATCAGCGGTGGCAGATCCTGATGCAGGGGCACGGCGCAGATCCTTCGGGTTCAGGGCGAGGCGCCGATTGTGCGGGCAAATCCGGTGGGCGGTACATGAATTGTTGTAGAGCGTTCAGGTCAGTGGCTGGTCAGCGCCTGCGCCAGGCCGCATTATTGGCGCAGTCCTGTCGGTGTTCCGGCAGTTGTGATTCAGTCCAAGCGATGCACCGAACGCCATGAGCCAAGACGACAAACTGATCGACCTCAGCACCGAACGCGCCAAGCGGGTTCACGACCTCAACGAAAAACGCCTGAATGAAGTGCGCAAGGCATTCGAACAGGCCATGCCGTTGGGAAAACCGAAGAAAAAGTCGAAAAACAAACCGAAAAAGCGCTGATCTCCCTCTGCATCCGTTGATGCAGGTCAGTTATTTCCCTTTCTTTCCTCCGCACCTTGACCGGCATTGATCCCGGTCAATTTCTGCGCCTGCCCGATTGGTTAACTTGGCTCCATCGCAGCAAAGCAGGGGCCAGGAGGTCAGTCATGTTTTTCGATAACGTGGTGTTTGCCGGGGTTCTGACGGTGGGGCTCATGGTTCTGTTTTTTGCAGGGTTTGGATTTTTTATCTGGAAGGATGCGAACAAGCGCAAGAAGCCTTGATTCTTCCGGGTTTGATGAGCACGCAAGGCATTTTGGGCAACTTCGGTTGCCCTTTTTTTTGTGTCTTGGCGGCCTTTGGGCCGACCATGCTTTGGGTTGTTTTGGGTGAATATCCGTTGCTTCGGGTGCTGCCGCTGGCGGTTCCGCCCTTACGGCGGCTCACTTTTTCAAACGCCAAAAAGTAAGCAAAAGGCTTGGCCCCTGCGTTCGGCACCTCGCTTTGGCTCGGCGTTCCTTCGTTCCGGGATTCATCCGGGGGCATCGCCTACGGTTTGCTTCGCTGCACCTCCTCTCGATGCATGCGGCTTCGCCGCACGGTCGCTGCGCTCCCACCCCCGGATCAATCCCTCCACTCAGCCTTCCGATGGGGCCGGCACGTCAAGAGCGGTACTCGAGCTAACGCTCATCGTGTTGAGTGGTGAGGAGCGGAAAGCGGACTGCTTTTGCTTTGATCGTTCCCACGCTCTGCGTGGGAATGCAGCCCTGGACGCTCCGCGTTCCATTTCTGAAGGCAACAAAAAAGGCGTGATCCTTTCGAATCACGCCTTTTTCTTTACAACGGTCTATCAGCTACCCAGTGCCTTCGACGCCAGCCAGAACAGGCCGGCCGACAGGGCCACGGTGGCTGGCAGGGTCAGGACCCAGGCCAGCAGGATGGTTTTCACCGTGCCGCCTTGCAGGCCGCTTTTGTTGGCGACCATGGTGCCGGCCACGCCCGAGGACAGAACGTGGGTGGTGGACACCGGCAGGCTGAAGATGTTGGCCAGGCCGATCATGCTCGCTGCGGTGATCTGCGCCGACATGCCCTGGGCATAGGTCATGCCTTGCTTGCCGATTTTCTCGCCGATGGTCAGGACCACGCGTTTCCAGCCGATCATGGTGCCCAGACCCAGGGCCAGGGCAACCGCCAGAATCACCCAGAACGGGGCGTATTCGGTCGTGGTGGTCAGGTCTTTGCGCAGCTTGTCCAGGTCAGCCTTTTCACGAGCCTCAAGGCCCGGGAGTTTGGCCACTTTCTTCGCGGTATCGTCCAGGCAGAGCAGGTAGCGGCGCACTTCGATGCGGCTCTCCGCCGGCAGCGAGTGGTAATCCGATACACCTTTGAGCGTGTGGAGCAGGGCGGAAATGGTCGGTTCGGTCTGCTGCGGGTTGCAGCGGAATTTTTCCGGCAGGTCGCCTTCGACACTTTTGCCCAGGGCCAGGAATTCGCCGAGGGTGGCGGCGTTGCGCTGGTAGAACTGGCTCAGGTGCAGGGTCGCATCGCGAGTACGTTCGATCTGATAGGTGGTGCTGTTCAGGTCGAGCACGAACTGCGCAGGCACGATACCGATCAGGACCAGCATGATCAGGCCGATGCCTTTCTGACCATCGTTGGAGCCGTGTACGAAGCTCATGGCCATGGCGGACATCACCAGGACCAGGCGATTCCAGAAAGGTGGATGCTTCTTGTCGTCGATCTTGCGGCGCTGTTCTGGAGTCTTGTGCATTTTCGACAGCGGACGCCACCATTTCAGGCCGATCAGCACCAGTGCGGCCACCAGGAAGCCAGCCATTGGCGAGAACACCAGCGAAGCACCGATATCGATCGCTTTCTGCCAGTTCACGCCATCACCCAGCGGAATGTCGTTGATCAGGGCATTGGCCAGGCCGACACCGAGGATCGAACCGATCAGGGTGTGGGAGCTGGAGGCCGGGATACCGAAGTACCACGTGCCCAGGTTCCAGGCGATGGCGGCGGCGAGCAGCGAGAACACCATTGCCAGACCATGGCCGGTGTTCACGTTGATCAACAGTTCTACCGGCAGCAGGTGGACAATGGCGTAAGCCACGCCGACGCCACCCAGCAATACGCCGAGGAAGTTGAACACGCCCGAGAAGAACACCGCCAGGTGAGGCGGCATCGCTTTGGTGTAGATAACAGTGGCTACCGCGTTAGCGGTGTCATGAAATCCATTGATGAACTCGAAGGCGAGGACAAATGTCAGGGCGAGCAGGAGGCTCACAAGCACCCAGGCATCCAGTCCGCTGAATAAATCGATCATGAAGGTTTTCTGACCCGGTCATAAGGGGGCGCGATTATGCCAGAAAAGACTGGAAATCGATCCCCTACCTGCTCATCGGTAACATTCTTCAACGAATTAATTTGTATCAGGGCGCATTACCCGAGCTTTTCGCGGGGTTTTACAAGGTATTGATTCAATTGATAAAAATGCGAAGCACCGGCTTCTTGGCCGGTGTGCGGGAGGGTGCAGAAGCTTGTATGAAATATCTGAGAAACGTGCCTGACATGCTCCAAACCTGTGCAATACAGGGGAGTTGGCCGCTGCCCGCGGGTAGCGGGCGCGCAAGGCATCGTCAGCCCACCGTGCTTGTAACCCGGTGAGTACGTTTACCCTCGAAAGATGCAAAGGACGGCGTCAAGGCTCTTCGGCTTTGAGTTCCTCTTCCATTTTTTTCAGTTCTTGCTGGAAGACCTGATCCTGAACGGTAGGGCGTTTACGCCAGGCTTTGCGTTCCGGTTCGGGCTGGGCGGCGTAGGTGGTGACTTCCCCGCCGTAAACTTCCTTGTAACGTTGTTCCTGGCGCTCAAGTTCCGCGCGCAGTTCGTCTTTCGTCACAGTGCTACCTGTATGAGTTGAGATAAATGTCTGGTGAAACGCACTGCAACGAATCGATTGAACCGGTTCGCCAACTGGCTGCTGCCAAGGCTGGCGGCAGTGTAATCGGCAGGAGGATCAAGACTTCCATGTTACAGGCGGCTACGGCACCAGATTAAAACTGACGCAGCATCAGTTTCCTGTTTCAGCGAGCGCGCTGGCGGTGCATGGGTGATGGTCATCAGGCGCTGGCCGGGGCCGAAGGCAATGGACATTGCTTCGGCAAATGGCGTCGACGGCAAATAAAAGTACGGCGCCACTGAGATGCATTATAGCGGCCGAATCGGGATTGACTATCTTTGCCAAGTTAAAAACGGTTCCGGATGTGTGATTGTTTTGTGACTCGCAACTTTTACCGGTAGTTGCATCGTGGTTGCCGGGTGTTGTGTTTCTGGCGCCATTTAGCCGAACAACTAAGAGGGCAGGCGCATGAAAGATAGCGAGTTGAAAACTGCGTCAAGCCGCTTCCGTTCTGAGCCAAACGAGGGTTTGCGATTATCGGTCGATGGTTCGATAATCGCCCAATGTTGGCGATCTGCTGCTTGTGCATTTACTCGCGAGCCGCTTGTATAGCCGTCGATCCGTACAGGAAAAGGACCTGACATGAACGATCAAATGCGCAATTCCTTTACATCGGTGGCGCCACCGATCGTTGCCTCTGCGGCCAAACGTATCGAGGCCATGACCGGCGATCCGGATTTCATGACCTCCCTGGCCCGTGGGCTGGCGGTGGTGCAGGCCTTTCAGGAACGCAAGCGTCATCTGACCATCGCCCAGATCAGCCACCGTACGGAAATCCCTCGCGCCGCCGTGCGCCGTTGCCTGCATACCCTGATCAAACTCGGTTACGCCACCACCGACGGTCGTACTTATTCGTTGCTGCCCAAAGTGCTGACCCTCGGTCATGCCTATCTCTCTTCGACGCCGCTTGCAGTCTCCGCACAGCCGTACCTCGACCGCATGAGCGAACAACTGCACGAGGCCTGCAACATGGCTACGCTGGAGGGTGACGACATTCTTTACATCGCCCGTTCGGCCACCACCCAGCGCCTGATTTCGGTGGATCTGTCAGTGGGCGGACGTTTGCCGGCGTACTGCACGTCCATGGGCCGGATCCTGCTGGCGGCACTGGACGACACGTCGCTGCGCGAATACCTCGACCATGCCGAACTGGTGGCCAAGACCAGCCGTACGCTGCACACCCCCGAGTCCTTGCTCAAGTGTCTGCAGGAAGTGCGGCAGCAAGGCTGGTGCATCGTCGATCAGGAACTCGAACAAGGCCTGCGTTCGATTGCGGTGCCGGTGTACGACGCCTCCGGCCAGGTGGTGGCGGCGCTCAACGTCAGCACTCACGCCGGCCGCGTCAGCCGTACCGAGCTGGAACAGCGCTTTCTGCCGAGCTTGTTGAGTGCCAGCCGTGACCTCAGTGCGCAGTTGTTCACCTGATGAAGCTGTTCGATAAACGCACAGAGTTGCGTTTATCGAATTGACGCTAAAACCCCCGGATCATTAATGTCGCGGCAGCGTCATCCGGCGCTGTTGTGAATGAGCCCGCCGGATCGTCGACTCCCATAATAATGACAAGAGGCAACTTCCCATGCGCACGTTCCCCGACTGTCGCTGCTCCTGTTCCTGTTGCCGGTTTTAGCGCAACGCCTGATTCCCTCCTTATATGCTTGTGTCCGTGCCTGTCTTTGGCCGGCCGCTGTTCGACTGCGTTTTTTGCGTGGAAATAAAAATAATGAACCAGCCTCAGTCCGCTGTAGGTAACTGCCTCGACGTGCAGTCCTTCATCAATGCCCAACCGATCTCGCGCTATCAGTGGCGGGTGGTGATTCTGTGTTTCCTGATTGTCTTTCTCGATGGCCTCGACACGGCGGCCATGGGATTCATCGCGCCGGCCCTGTCCCAGGACTGGGGCATCGACCGCGCCAGCCTCGGTCCGGTGATGAGCGCCGCGCTGATCGGCATGGTTTTCGGTGCGCTGGGTTCCGGTCCGCTGGCTGACCGCTTCGGGCGAAAAGTCGTACTGGTCGGCGCGGTATTTCTGTTCGGTGCCTTCAGCCTGGCGTCGGCCTACGCCACCAACGTCGAGCAACTGCTGGTGCTGCGCTTCCTCACCGGTCTGGGGCTGGGTGCCGGCATGCCGAACGCCACCACGCTGCTGTCGGAATACACCCCGGAGCGCAAGAAATCGCTTCTGGTGACCAGCATGTTCTGTGGCTTCAACCTGGGCATGGCCGGCGGTGGATTCATCTCGGCCAAGCTGATTCCGGCGTTCGGCTGGCACAGCCTGTTGCTGATCGGCGGGATTTTGCCGCTGATCCTCGCTGTGGTGTTGCTGGTCTGGCTGCCGGAATCGGCGCGTTATCTGGTGGTGCGTAATCGTGGCACGGACAAAGTCCGCAAAACCCTTGCGCCGATCGACCCGGTCACCGTCGCCCAGGCAGCGAGTTTCAGCGTGCCGGAACAGAAAACCGTCAAGGCACGCAACGTGTTCGCGGTGATTTTCTCCGGAACCTACAGCGTCGGTACGTTGCTGTTGTGGCTGACCTATTTCATGGGCCTTGTCATCGTTTACCTGCTGACCAGCTGGCTGCCGACCCTGATGCGCGACAGCGGCGCGAGCATGGAGCAGGCGGCGTTTATCGGCGCGTTGTTCCAGTTCGGCGGGGTGCTGAGTGCGGTCGGCGTGGGTTGGGCGATGGACCGGTTCAATCCGCACAAGGTCATCGGCATTTTCTACCTGCTGGCCGGGGTGTTTGCCTACGCGGTCGGGCAGAGCCTGGGCAACATCACGTTGCTGGCGACGCTGGTGCTGGTGGCGGGCATGTGTGTCAACGGTGCGCAATCGGCGATGCCGTCGCTGGCGGCGCGTTTTTATCCGACTCAGGGGCGGGCCACCGGTGTGTCGTGGATGCTCGGGATTGGCCGCTTCGGTGCGATTCTCGGGGCGTGGATGGGCGCGACCCTGCTGGGCCTGGGCTGGAATTTCGAGCAAGTGCTGACGGCGCTGGTGATTCCGGCGGGCCTGGCCACGGCAGCGGTGGTGATCAAGGGCCTGGTCAGTCATGCGGATGCGACTTGAGTTGAGTCATTTTGATCCGCGCTGAATGTTCCGGCGCCTTCGCGGGCAAACCCGCTCCCACATTGGAATGCATTTCAAAATGTGGGAGCGACCTTGTTCGCGAAGGCGTTCCGAAGAAGTTTTTGATGTTGATTGATAGGTAGGTAACAATCTGTTCGATAATCGAACACTCAGTCGATTATCGGATTGTTTGGTGATTTTCAGCGGCTTAATCTTCAGTGACTCCGGCGCACAACCTCGCGCCTTTTTATCACTGGCGATTCACTACAAAAACGGGAGCCCGCTCCATGGCTGAGATCCTTTCGCTGCACGACGCGGTGAAGCAATTCGTCAACGACGGCGACACCGTCGCGCTCGAAGGTTTCACTCACCTGATCCCTACGGCAGCGGGTCATGAAATCATTCGTCAGGGCAAGAAAGATCTGACGCTGGTGCGGATGACCCCTGACCTGATCTACGACCAATTGATCGGCGCCGGCTGTGCACGCAAGCTGATCTTTTCCTGGGGCGGCAACCCGGGTGTGGGTTCGCTGCACCGTCTGCGCGACGCAGTCGAGAAGCAATGGCCGCATGCCCTGGAAATCGAAGAACACAGCCACGCCGACCTGGCCAACGCCTACGTTGCTGGCGCTTCCGGCCTGCCGTTCGCGGTGCTGCGAGCCTACGCCGGTTCCGACCTGCCGAAGGTCAACCCGCTGATCAAATCCGTGACTTGCCCGTTCACCGGTGAAGTGCTGGCGGCGGTGCCGTCGGTGCGCCCGGACGTGACCGTGATCCACGCCCAGAAAGCCGACCGCCAAGGCAACGTGCTGCTGTGGGGCATCCTCGGCGTGCAGAAAGAAGCTGCACTGGCCGCCAAGCGCTGCATCGTCACCGTCGAAGAGATCGTCGACAACCTCAACGCCCCGATGAACGCTTGCGTGCTGCCGACCTGGGCCTTGAGTGCGGTCTGCCATGTGCCCGGTGGCGCGCATCCGTCCTACGCCCACGGTTACACCGAGCGTGACAACCGCTTCTATCAGGCGTGGGACCCGATCGCTCGCGACCGTGAGACGTTTACCGCGTGGATCAACGAATACATCCATGGCTGCGCTGACTTCAGCGAGTTCCAGGCCAAGTTGGCCGCTGCTTCGGAGGCCAAGTAATGACTTACACCACCAATGAAATGATGACCGTCGCCGCGGCCCGTCGCCTGAAGAACGGCTCGGTGTGCTTCGTCGGCATCGGCCTGCCGTCGAAAGCCGCCAACCTGGCGCGCCTGACCTCGTCGCCGGACGTGGTGCTGATCTACGAGTCGGGCCCTATCGGTGCCAAGCCAAGCGTGTTGCCACTGTCCATCGGTGACGGCGAACTGGCGGAAACCGCTGACACCGTCGTGCCAACCGGTGAGATTTTTCGCTACTGGCTGCAGGGCGGACGCATCGACGTCGGTTTCCTCGGCGCGGCGCAGGTCGATCGCTTCGGCAACATCAATACCACCGTGGTCGGCGATTACCATCAACCGAAAGTCCGTCTGCCGGGTGCCGGTGGCGCGCCAGAGATTGCCGGCTCCGCGAAAAGCGTGCTGATCATCCTTAAACAGTCGGCGCGCTCGTTTGTCGACAAGCTCGATTTCATTACCTCGGTCGGCCATGGCGAGGGCGGCGATTCGCGCAAACGTCTGGGCCTGCCGGGCGCAGGTCCTGTCGGCATCATTACTGACCTGTGCACCATGGAGCCGGAAGAGGGCACTAATGAGTTCGTGGTCACCGCGCTGCACCCGGGCGTGACCCGCGAGCAAGTGGTCGCCGCCACCGGTTGGGCGATCCGTTTTGCCGACAGCGTTGCAACTACCGCTGAACCGACCGAGGTCGAGCTGACCGCCCTGCGCGATCTCGAAGCCCGCACCGCAGCGGCCCACGGCCAGGCACCGGGAGAAGCATGATGCGCGACGTTTATATCTGCGATGCGATTCGTACCCCCATCGGCCGTTTCGGTGGCGGTCTGGCAGCGGTTCGCGCCGACGACCTGGCCGCCGTGCCGATCAAGGCCCTGATGGAGCGCAATCCTTCGGTGGACTGGAGCGCCATCGACGAAGTGTTCCTCGGCTGCGCCAACCAGGCCGGCGAAGACAACCGCAACGTGGCGCGCATGGCGCTGTTGCTGGCCGGTCTGCCGGACAGCGTGCCCGGCGTCACTCTCAATCGGCTTTGCGCGTCGGGCATGGATGCCATCGGCACCGCGTTCCGCGCCATCGCCAGCGGTGAAATGGAGCTGGCGATTGCCGGCGGCGTCGAGTCGATGTCCCGTGCACCGTTCGTGATGGGCAAGGCTGATGCGGCGTTCTCGCGCAACATGAAGCTGGAAGACACCACCATCGGCTGGCGTTTCATCAACCCGTTGATGAAAGCGCAGTACGGCGTCGACGCGATGCCGCAGACCGCCGACAACGTCGCCGACGACTACGAAGTTTCCCGCGAGGATCAGGACGCTTTCGCCCTGCGCAGTCAGCAACGTACGGCCGCCGCCCAGGCTGCCGGGTACTTCGCCGAGGAAATCGTCGAAGTGCGGATTGCCCACAAGAAGGGCGAAACCGTGGTCAGCCAGGACGAACATCCCCGCGCCGACACCACGCTTGAAGCCCTGACCCGACTGAAACCGGTCAACGGCCCGGACAAGACCGTCACCGCCGGCAACGCTTCGGGCGTGAACGACGGTGCTGCCGCGCTGATTCTGGCCTCGGCCGAAGCGGTGAAAAAACACGGCCTGACCGCCCGCGCCAAAGTGCTCGGGATGGCCAGTGCCGGGGTTGCGCCACGGGTGATGGGCATCGGCCCGGTGCCGGCGGTGCGCAAACTCACCGAACGCCTCGGCGTGGCGGTCAGCGATTTCGACGTGATCGAGCTCAACGAAGCGTTTGCCAGCCAGGGTCTGGCGGTGCTGCGCGAACTGGGGCTGGCGGACGACGCGGCCCAGGTCAACCCGAACGGCGGCGCGATCGCCCTTGGTCATCCGCTGGGCATGAGCGGCGCGCGTCTGGTGCTGACCGCCCTGCATCAGCTGGAAAAGACCGGTGGCAAGAAAGGTCTGGCGACCATGTGCGTCGGTGTCGGCCAGGGTCTGGCCCTGGCCATCGAACGCGTCTGACGCAAGCCGTGACGAAAAAGAACAGAGGAAAGCGAAATGACTGACAAGCCTGGTTACCGCCGCCCGCAGGAAGGCACCCAGCCGCCGTACCTGCACCCCAATTATCAATCCACCAATCTGCGCTCGCCCTCCAAGCCGTTGGTGTTTCTGCCGCATTCGCTGTCGGAAATCACCGGGCCGACCATCGGTGCCGAGCGTGTGGCCGATACCGATAACGATCTGACCGCCCAGCATCAGGGTGAGCCCCTTGGCGAGCGGATCATCATTCATGGGCGTGTGCTCGACGAAAACGGTCTGCCGGTGCCGGGGATTCTGGTGGAGATCTGGCAGGCCAACGCCGCCGGTCGCTACAACCACGCCCGTGACCTGCACGACGCACCCCTGGACCCGAACTTCACCGGCACCGGCCGCACCGTGACCGACGCCGACGGCTGGTATCAGTTCCAGACCATCAAGCCCGGCGCCTATCCGTGGGGCAATCACCACAACGCGTGGCGCCCGGCTCACGTACATTTCTCGCTGTTCGGGCCGAGCATCCTGACGCGTCTGGTCACGCAGATGTATTTCCCGGGCGATCCGCTGCTGCCGTACGACCCGATCTACAACTGCGTGCCGGACACCTCGGCCAAGGAACGCCTGATCGCCGCTTTCGATCTGGAAAAAACCATTCCGTCCTACGCCATCGCTTATCGCTGGGACATCGTGCTGCGCGGCCGCGAAGCCACGCCGATGGAGAAATGAGATGACCCTGACTGCGACCACGTCCCACACCGTCGGGCCGTATTACCACATCGGCCTGACCTGGCTGAACCGTGAAAACCTCGCCAACGAACTGACCCTCGGCCAGCGCGTGGCGATCACCGGGCAAGTGGTGGACGGCAACGGCGACGTCGTCAACGACGCCATGCTCGAAGTCTGGCAGGCCAACGCCGCCGGCAAATACGATCACCCGGAAGACGAGCAGGCCAAACCGCTGGACCCGAATTTCGAAGGTTTCGGCCGGGTGCCGGTGGATGCCGAAGGGCGCTTCCGTTTCACCACGATCAAACCGGGCACGGTCGAAGGCCTGAAAGGCACGACCCAGGCGCCACATCTGGTGGTGCTGGTGTTTGCGCGCGGTCTGGTGAAACACTTGCTGACGCGGATTTATTTCGAGGGCGATCCGGCAAACGTGAATGATCCGTTGCTCGAATGCGTACCGGCCGAGCGCCGCACCACGTTGTTGGCCAAGCCGGATGCGGCGGGTGTTTATCAGTGGAATGTGATCCTGCAGGGCACTGATGCGGAAACCGTGTTCTTCGATTACTGAAGATCACCACACATCCCTTGTGGGAGCGGGCTTGCTCGCGAAGAGGGCCTGTCAGTCGCCATTGATGTTGGCTGACCCACCGCTTTCGCGGGCAAGCCCGCTCCCACAGGGATTTGCAGCGCTTGAGTATCTGCGGAACGGGACTGTTGCAAAGTATGTCTAGACTCTCACTGTCCCTATCGAGTGAAAAACAATGACAACTATCACCTCCCACTACACCGGCGAAGAGCGCAGCAAGCGCATCTTCGCCATTGTCGGCGCGTCGTCCGGCAACCTGGTCGAATGGTTCGACTTTTATGTCTACGCCTTTTGCGCGATCTATTTCGCCCCGGCGTTTTTCCCCTCCGACAATCCTACGGTGCAACTGGTCAACACCGCCGGGGTATTCGCCGCCGGGTTCCTGATGCGCCCGATCGGCGGCTGGATTTTCGGGCGTCTGGCGGACAAGAAGGGCCGCAAGACGTCGATGATGATTTCGGTATTGATGATGTGCTTCGGCTCGTTGCTCATCGCCTGTCTGCCGACCTACAACAGCATCGGCGTCTGGGCGCCGTTGCTGCTGTTGTTCGCGCGTCTGCTGCAAGGCTTGTCGGTAGGCGGCGAATACGGCACCACCGCGACCTACATGAGCGAAGTCGCGCTCAAGGGGCAGCGCGGGTTCTTCGCCTCGTTCCAGTACGTGACGCTGATCGGCGGGCAACTGCTGGCGGTGTTGCTGGTGGTGATCCTGCAACAGTTCCTCTCCGAAGAAGAATTGCGTGCCTACGGCTGGCGAATCCCGTTCGTGGTCGGTGCGGCAGCAGCGCTGATTTCCCTGTTCCTGCGCCGCTCGCTGAAAGAAACCGCCAGCAAGGAAATGCGCGAGAACAAAGACGCCGGCAGCATCCGTGCGTTGTTCCGCGATCACAAAGCGGCGTTCATCACCGTGCTCGGTTACACCGCCGGTGGCTCGCTGATTTTCTACACCTTCACCACCTACATGCAGAAGTATCTGGTGAACACCGCCGGCATGCACGCCAAGACCGCCAGCTACATCATGACGGGCGCGCTCTTCCTTTATATGTGCATGCAGCCACTGTTCGGCATGCTCGCCGACAAGATAGGCCGGCGTAACTCGATGCTTTGGTTCGGCGCGCTCGGTACGCTGTTCACCGTGCCGATTCTGTTGAGTCTGAAAAGTGTCAGCAGCCCGGTCCTGGCCTTCGTGCTGATCACCGTGGCACTGGCGATCGTCAGTTTCTACACCTCGATCAGCGGCCTGGTGAAAGCCGAAATGTTCCCGCCGGAAGTCCGCGCCCTCGGCGTCGGCCTGGCTTACGCGGTGGCCAATGCGATCTTCGGCGGTTCGGCCGAATACGTGGCCCTGAGCCTCAAGGCCGGGGGCATGGAAAACGCCTTTTACTGGTACGTCACGGTGATGATGGCAGTGGCGTTCCTGTTCAGCCTGCGCCTGCCGAAACAGGCCGCCTATTTGCATCACGATCTCTAACCGAAGGGCGCGGGCCGTGATGGCCCGCGCCGGCAAGGACTGTTTATGACTCAGCGACCGGGCAATCAATTGTTCGATGCCTACTTCACTGCCCGCGATATGCGCGACGTGTTCTGCGATCAGGGCCGGGTGCAGGCGATGCTCGACTTCGAAGCGGCGCTGGCCCGGGCCGAAGCGCGGGTCGGATTGATTCCGGCGAGTGCTGTCGCGTCGATCGAAAACGCCTGCCGCGCCGGGCTGTTTGATTTCGCAGCGCTGGGCGAGGCGATTGCCACGGCCGGCAATTCGGCGATTCCCCTGGTGAAGGCGTTGGGCAAACAGATTGCCGCGACCGATGCCGAAGCCGAGCGCTACGTGCATCTGGGCGCTACCAGTCAGGACGTGATGGATTCCGGGTTGGTGCTGCAATTGCGCCAGGCGCTGGAACTGATTGAAGGGGAGCTGGCGCAACTGGCCGATTCCCTCGCCATTCAGGCGCAGCGCCACGCCGCCACGCCGCTGGCCGGGCGCACCTGGCTGCAACACGCGACGCCCGTCACCCTTGGGATGAAGATTGCCGGTTGGCTCGGCGCCGTGACCCGCTGCCGTCAGCGTCTGCGCGAACTCAAGCCGCGGCTGCTGGTGCTGCAATTCGGCGGCGCGTCCGGCACCTTGGCGGCGCTGGGCGAACAGGCGTTGCCGATTGCCCGTGCACTGGCCGAAGAGCTGCAACTGACCCTGCCGGAACAACCCTGGCACACCCAGCGTGATCGCATCGTCGAGTTTGGCGCGGTGCTGGGTCTGATTGCCGGCAGCCTCGGCAAGTTCGGCCGCGACATCAGCCTGTTGATGCAGACCGAAGCGGCGGAAGTATTCGAGCCTTCGGCACCGGGCAAGGGCGGTTCATCGACCATGCCGCACAAACGCAATCCGGTGGGCGCAGCGGTGCTGATCGGCGCGGCGACCCGTGTGCCGGGTCTGGTCTCGACGCTGTTCAGCGCCATGCCTCAGGAGCACGAGCGCAGCCTCGGCTTGTGGCACGCCGAATGGGAAACCCTGCCGGAGATCTGCTGCCTGGTGTCAGGTGCGCTGCAACAGGCGCGGTTGCTGGCCGACGGTCTGGAGGTTGATGTCGCGCGCATGGCCCGCAACCTCGAATTGACCCAAGGTCTGGTGCTGGCCGAAGCGGTGAGCATCGTGCTCGCGCAACGAGTCGGCCGCGACACCGCGCATCATCTGCTCGAACAATGCTGCAAACGAGCGGTGGCCGAACAACGCCACCTGCGTGCGGTACTCGGTGACGAACCGCAGGTGACCGCCGAACTGAGCGCATCCGAACTGGATCATCTGCTCGATCCCGCCCATTACCTCGGTCAGGCGCAGGTCTGGGTCGAGCGTGCGGTGGCCGAACATAACGCATTGTCTGACTGAAAGGAGAGGGCTGTGGCTTTCGTTCAACTCGCCGATGGCGAACTGCATTACTCATTGGAAGGCCCGGTCGATGCGCCGGTGCTGGTGCTGTCCAACTCGTTGGGCACCGACCTGCACATGTGGGACGCGCAGATGCCGGCCTTCACCGAACATTTTCGGGTGCTGCGTTTCGACACGCGCGGGCACGGCCAGTCGCTGGTGACGCCGGGCCCTTACAGCATCGAGCAACTGGGTCGCGACGTGCTGGCGCTGCTGGATGCGCTGCACATCGAACGTGCGCATTTCTGCGGTCTGTCGATGGGCGGGTTGATCGGGCAGTGGCTGGGGATCAATGCCGGTGAGCGTCTGAACAAACTGATCGTGTGCAACACCGCTGCAAAGATCGGCGATCCGTCGGTGTGGAATCCGCGCATCGAAACCGTGCTGCGTGACGGCCCGGCGGCGATGGTCGCCTTGCGCGATGCGTCGATTGCCCGATGGTTTACTCCGGATTTTTCCGCCGCCAATCCGGCAGCGGCCAAGCAGATCACCGACATGCTGGCTGCGACCAATCCTGAAGGTTACGCCGCCAACTGCGCGGCGGTGCGCGATGCGGATTTCCGTGAGCAGTTGTCGTCGATCAAGGCACCGCTGTTGGTGATTGCCGGTACGGAAGATGCGGTGACGCCACCGTCCGGCGGGCATTTCATTCAGGAGCACGTGCGCGGCGCCGAGTACGCCGAGTTCCATGCGGCGCATCTTTCCAACGTTCAGGCCGGCGACGCGTTCAGCGACCGTGTGCTGACATTCCTGCTGGCCGATTGAGGGGATTTCCGTGGACGAGAAACAACGTTACGACGACGGCATGCAGGTGCGCCGCGCAGTGCTCGGCGATGCTCACGTCGATCGCAGCCTGACCACGCTGACCGAGTTCAACTCGGAATTCCAGGAGATGATCACCCGTCACGCCTGGGGCGACATCTGGACCCGGCCGGGCCTGCCGCGCCATACCCGCAGCCTGATCACCATCGCCATGCTGATCGGCATGAACCGCGAAGGTGAACTGAAGTTGCACCTGCGGGCGGCGGCCAACAATGGCGTGAGCCGTGGCGAGATCAAGGAAGTGATCATGCAGAGCGCGATCTACTGCGGGATTCCGGCGGCGAATGCGACGTTTCATCTGGCCGAATCGGTGTGGGATGAGCTGGGTACCGAATCACGCGAGTAATCGTCGAGTTCGAAGAATCGCAGCCTGTGGAAGGCTGCGATCCTTTGGACTTCACACCTTGGCAACAATGAAAATCCGCTTGAACGCAAACAGCGTATGCCCGTCATCCTCCTGCGGATAATGGGCATGCACTCGCATCAGGTAGTGATAAATGAAGCGCGCCTGTTCTTCTGACGTCAGTCCCTGCATCACCGGCCGCAGCGCCGACACCTTCACCCAGTCATAAATCGGCGAACTTCCGCGCACGACCTGCAACTGTTCGGTTTCCCAAATATCCAGCGATTGGGTCAGCGGCGCGAGCAAACGGTAGTAATCCTCCAGTGACAACAACGTCCGTGCCGCCATGCGCTGGCGCAATTGCGCGGTGCCAATCGGTCGACCGCAGGGGCCGGCATCGTCTAGGGTTTCGAGCATCAACCGATACCACAGCGCATCGCGCCAGTCGGGCATGTGTGCGGCCAGACAACCGCCAGTGTTGAGGTGGCGAAGCAATCCCGGCAACAGCGTTCGATGGTCATCGATGAAGTGCAACACGGCCGCGGCAAACAACAGGTCGGCCGGCTTGCGGGGTTTCCAGTGTTGCAGGTCAGCGTGTTGCCAGCGCGCCTTGATCGGCAGGCAGCGGGCGACCTGAAGCATGTCTTTCGAACTGTCGATGCCCTTGATCTCTGCCTCGGGCCAGCGATCGGCCAGGACCTTCGTGGCAATTCCGGTACCGCAGCCCAAGTCATAAATGCGTTGGGGATTTTCCAGGTCGACACGGCCGAGCAATTCGTCGACCGGTTGTTGCCTGAGACGGGAAAACTGCTGGTACGCCCGGGCGTCCCAGTCGGTGCCGGTCTTGACCGGCGTTTCGAGTTTTACGCTCATGAGGTGATCCTCTCTGGCGAGTTAAAGTTGTCTTCCGATGACGTTGAGCGCTTTCAGGACAACGGCCACGCCTTTGCGTGTATCGCCGTCGTTCAACAGTTTGAGCAGGGCAAAAACGCTTGGTGGCTGGTGTTGCGCGGCGACTTCAGCCTTGGCCAGACGCAGAGCATTGGCCGCCTCCCAACTGCAGGCTGCCGCCTGTTCGATCAGCAAGGACAGTTTCTCCACCATGGCTTCATCCAGCAGGTCGACCAGATCCGACAGCAGGGACAGCAGGTCGACAATGTTTTCCAGCCGTCCAGCGTCGATCAACGGTTGCAGTCTGGCCATCAGGGCGGTGTAGCCGGGTGTGGCCGACAGGGCTTCAGACTCTTTCATCAGCAATCACTCCTCCCTGTGCAGGGTCAAAGCATTCCACGGGCCGCCATCCAGTACAGACCGCGATTAAAGCCATTGCGCAGCAGCCCTCCGAGTTTGGTCGGTGGCGTCGGCAGTACGTCACGGCTGTAGTCGTACCAAAGCGGCATTCCGGCATTCAGGCCCATTTGCGCAACGGCCTGAACGCGGCCGTCATAGGCACTGATGGGGTTTCCCAGACGGATTTCGGCGGCGATGTTGTTGGCGATCACCGGCGCCTGGTTATGGCAGGCGCCTCCGGCCTTGCTCACTGGCAGGTCAACGGCGTCGCCGATCACATAGACCCCGTCCAGACCATAGACCTGCAGGGTTTCGTGGTTGGTCGGCAACCAGCCTTCGTTGTTGGGCGCCTGGGAAATACCGGATTCCAGCACGGCATCCACGGCGCGGATCGGCGGGGTTGCCATCAGGATGTCGAACGGTTCGTCCGCGCCTTCATGGGAGTAGGCGATTTTTGCGTCGGGATCGACCTGGCTCAGAGTGAAACCGCGCCGATACTGGATGCCCGCTTTGTCGAAAATGCCCGGCAGGATCTCTCCGGTCGGGCGTTGCAGGAACAGACAGTTGCGCAACAGCTGGGCGGTAGTCGGGTAGGTGTAGATGATCTCCACGTTCTTGCGAACACCACGACGGCACAGAAAATCATGCAGCATGAGTGTCGTTTCTACCGGAGCAATACCGCATTGGTGCGGCACATTGGGAGTCTGCGGAAAAGACACGGTAATGAAAATCCGGCCCTTTTCAATCGTGCTCAGACGTTGTGCCAGTTGGCGCGCCGGATCGTATTGATAGAAATGGTCGCCGGCCTCTTTCAAACCCTCGATGCGTTCCGGAGCGGGCTTACAACCGGTGGCGATGACCAGATAGTCGTAGCCCAGACATTGGCCGCTACGGGTCTTGAGGCGTTGGTTGTTGAAGTCGAACCGCGTGACCTGTTCGACCTGAAAGTCGATTTCAGGGCGCAACAACTCGCGTTCCGGACGTTTGAGTTCTTCCTTGAAGAACAGGTTGAACGCCACGTACATGAACGCGGGTTTGTAGTAATGATCGGGGGAGTCCGACAGGAGGGTGATCGAGACTTCGCCACGCAGGATTTCGGGATACAGCTTGCCGACCAGTTGATTGGCCAGCATGGTTCCGCCTACGCCGCCACCGACGATAACTATTCGCTTTTTCATACCTGACCTCCGTGGTCAAGGTGTGCTTCGCGTACAGCATCCGGAGATAACGGAAGGTAAATGGGCTCCTACTGCGGGCTGGAGAATAAAAAACACCGCCTAAATGTAACCGGGTCCCGGGGACTTGCCAGACTCAAATGACCAGCGGTTGAAGACGGCGCTCGCGGGGAGCGCCGTTTTCACATTCACAGCAGACTGATTGGATAGCTGACGATCAGGCGGTTCTCGTCAAACTCGTTGTTGCTGAAATCACGACGCATGGTCGAGTTGCGCCATCTGACGTTCAGGTCCTTGAGCGCACCGCTTTGCACGGTGTAGCCCAGTTCGGACTCCCGGCCCCATTCCTTGCCGTCGGTGGTGGTCCCGGTGTGGACGTTGTCGCCACTGATGTAGCGGTTCATCAGGGTCAGGCCGGGAACGCCGAGGGCGGCGAAGTTGTAGTCATGGCGCAGTTGCCAGGAACGTTCCCGGGCGTTGTCGTAGCTGGAGTTGTAGCTGTCGTTGGCGAGCGTTCCACCGCTGGTGCCATTGACGCGCATCCAGGCGCTGTCGCCGGTGAGTTTTTGCAGACCGACGTAGAAGGTGTTGCCGCCGTATCGCGCCGAAAACATGCCCGACCAGGTCTTGTTGTCGAGGTCGCCGGCGCGGGCACTGCCGTCGTCCTTGCCATAGAAGAAGCCGAGGTTGGCGCCCAGGGTCCAGTCGCCGAGCGGCTGGCTGTGGATCAGGTTGACGTATTGCTGGCTGTAGATGTCCTTGAGTTCGGCGTTCCACAGGCCGATCTGGGTGCGCTTGTCGTTGAACACGTATTCGCCGCCCTGGAAGTTGAAGCGGTCGGAGGTGAACGCGGCTTTGCCGGTCATCGACATGTCGCTCATGCTGCTGTCGTCACGGGGACTGTTGGCGCGGAACTGGCCGCCGTAAAGGGTCAGGCCATTGATTTCCTTCGAGGTGATCTGGCCGCCGCGAAAGGTCTGCGGTAATGAGCGGCCGTCGTCCGAGCGCAGGATCGGCAGCACCGGCATCCATTCACCGACCTTCACTTCGGTCTGCGACAGCTTGGCCTTGAACGCCACGTTGGTGCGACCGAAGTTGTCTGCCGGGCGACCGTCATGGTCCAGGGGCAGCAATTGCGTGCCGCCCGTTCCTTTACCGCCATCGAGTTTCACCGAGTACAACCCCAATACGTCCATGCCGAAACCGACGGTGCCCTGGGTGAAGCCGGACTTGGCGTCGAGGATGAAGCTCTGCGTCCATTCTTCAGCCTTGCCCTGAGCCTTGGTCGGGTTGGTGAAGTTGCGGTTGATGTAGAAGTTGCGCAGGTTCAGGTTGGCCTTGGCCCCGTCGATGAAACCGGCTTCTTCAGCCGCAGCGGGCAGCGCGACGCTGGCCAGGGCGAGGGCGATCAGGCCGGGAAATGCGTAGGGCGCAGGGGAGGTTGTCATGGACTCGGGTCTCTCTTGTTTTTTTGGGCAAACGGGGACGCTGCGGCCGTATTGGTGGCGCAGAAATTCGATGGATGCAGAGGCGAAGCGGCGGCGATCAGCCGGATGGAGCAGGGCGCGGGAGCATGGTGTCGAACCTGTTGTTATTGGTTTTGTGGTTCGAATGGTGCGGGGCGTGGGCGAGGCGATTCAATCGGCGAAAGTGGAATTTGGGCGATTATCGAACGCAAGATTCACAGGCAACAAAAAGCCCGCCAATCGGCGGGCTTCTCGTGTTCACCGGATGATCAGAACAGCTTCATCTTCGGCGCTTCTTCTTTGAGCGGTTCGTTCTGCGCGGTCTGCGCATTCCAGCCGCCGCCCAAAGCCTTGTACAGGTTGACCGCACTGGTCAACTGCGCGAGGCGGTCGGTGATCAGCGATTGTTGCGCGCTGAACAGCTGACGCTGGGCATCGAGGAAGGTCAGGTTGCTGTCGACGCCGATGCGATAGCGACGCTCGGCCAGACGGTAGTAGTCCTGGTTCGCAGCGACGAAGTCACGCTGAGCCTGCAACTGCTCGGTGTAGGTCTGGCGCGCGGCCAGGCCATCGGCGACTTCCTGGAAGGCTGTTTGAATGGACTTCTCGTAGTTCGCCACGCCAATGTCCTTCTGGATCTTGGCGTAGTCGAGGCTGGCGCGCAGGCTGCCGGCGTTGAAGATCGGCAGGTTGATCTGCGGCTGGAACAGCCACGTGCCCGAACCGCCCTTGAACAGGCCGGACAAGTCCGGGCTCAGGCTGCCCGCGTTGGCGGTCAGGCTGATGCTCGGGAAGAACGCTGCACGGGCCGCGCCAATGTTGGCGTTGGCCGCCTTCAGGTTGTACTCGGCCTGAAGGATGTCCGGACGACGCTGCAGCAGATCCGACGGCAGGCCGGCCGGCACGTCGGCCAGCAGGTCATCCGACAGCGGTTTGGCCGCTTGCAGGTTGGCCGGCACACCGGTGCCGAGCAGCAGGGTCAGGCTGTTTTCGTCCTGAGCGACCTGGCGGGTGTAACGCGCCAGTTGTGCCCGGGCGTTCTCGACCGAGGTGCGCGACTGCGCCAGGTCCAGCGCCGAGGCCACACCGACTTCGTTGCTGCGGCTGGTCAGCTTGTAGCTTTCCTCGAAGGCACCGAGGGTGTCCTGAGTCAGCTTGAGCAGTTCCTTGTCGGCCTGCCAGGTCAGGTAGGCGTTGGCCACGCTGGCCACCAGGCTGATCTGGGTGCTGCGGCGCGCTTCTTCGGTGGCGAAGTATTGTTGCAACGCTTGTTCGCTCAGGCTGCGAACCCGACCAAACAGGTCGAGTTCGTAGGCGCTGATGCCGACCGTGGCGGAGTAGGAACTGTTGATGGCCGCTTCACCGCTCTGCGATGCACGGGCCGGAACCCGCTGACGGCTGCCGCTGGCATTGGCCGACACGGCCGGGAACAGGTCGGCGCGCTGGATACGGTATTGAGCCGCGTAGGCGTCGATGTTCAGCGCCGCGACACGCAGGTCGCGGTTGTTTTCCAGGGCGACCTGAATCAGTTGCTGCAGGGCCGGGTCATGGAAAAACTGCTTCCAGCCCTGTTCGGCAGCGGCCTGCGCCGGTGCCTGGGCCGGCGAGTACGCCGGGCCCTGCGGGAACTGCGCGGCCACCGGTGCTTCCGGCTGCTGATAATCCGGTATCAGCGAGCAACCGCTCAGCACGAAGGCGGCGACTGCGATGGAGAGTAGCGACTTGCTCATTGGCCAGCCTCTTTAGGAGTTTCTATGGCGTCATCCTTGCCGGCGTTTTTGCGCTGACCCATGGACGACACAGTGACGAAGAACAGTGGAACCCAGAATATCGCCAGGATCGTTGCGGTGAGCATACCGCCAATCACGCCGGTACCGATTGCGTGTTGGCTGCCCGAGCCTGCGCCGGTGGAGATGGCCAACGGTACAACACCGAGGACGAAGGCCAGCGACGTCATGATGATCGGTCGCAGACGCATGCGGCAGGCTTCAATGGCCGCATCGCGCAGACTGCGTCCCTGCTCGTGCAATTCCTTGGCGAACTCGACGATCAGAATGGCGTTTTTAGCCGCCAGACCGATGGTCGTCAACAGACCCACCTGGAAGTACACGTCGTTCGACAGACCGCGCAGGCTGGTGGCCATCAGCGCACCGATGATCCCCAGCGGTACCACGAGCATGACCGCGATCGGAATCGACCAGCTTTCATACAGCGCCGCCAGACACAGGAACACCATCAGCAGCGACAGGGCGTACAGCGCCGGAGCCTGCGAGCCGGACAGTCGTTCTTCGTACGACAGACCGGTCCACGAGATACCCACACCGGCCGGCAGCTTCTTGGCGATCTCCTCGACTTCGGCCATCGCTTCACCGGTGGAGTAACCCGGAGCCGGGGCACCGAGGATCTCGACCGCTTCAACACCGTTGTAACGCGCAAGCTTCGGCGAACCGTAGATCCACTCGCCCTTGGCGAACGCGGAGAACGGAACCATGGTGCCGGAGGCGTTACGCACGTACCACTTCTTCAGGTCTTCCGGGCTCATGCGCGAGTCTGGCCGGCCCTGCACGTACACCTTCTTCACCCGACCGCGGTCGATGAAGTCGTTGACGTAGCTACTGCCCAGCGCAATCGACAATGTGTTGTTGATGTCGGCGATGGTGATGCCCAGGGCACTGGCCTTCTCGTCATCGATTTCCAGCTGGAACTGTGGCTCGTCGTTCAGACCGTTCGGACGGACCTGGGTCAGCACTTTGCTCTGTGCCGCCATGCCCAGGAACTGGTTGCGCGCAGCCATCAGTTTTTCGTGACCGATACCGGCGCGGTCCTGCAGGAACACGTCGAAACCGGTGGCGTTACCCAGCTCCAGTACCGCTGGCGGAGCGAAGGCGAACACCATCGCATCGCGGAAGGTAAAGAAGTGCTGCTGGGCGCGGGCGGCGAGTTTGAACACGCTGTTGTCGGCGTTTCGCTCGTGCCACGGCTTGAGCATGATGAACGCCATACCCGAACTCTGGCCACGGCCGGCGAAGTTGAAGCCGGTTACGGTGAACACCGAGGCTACTGCGTCGCCTTCACCGCCGTCCTTGGTCGGACGCAGCAGGAATTCACGCATTTCATCCACCACCACCTGAGTGCGCTGGGCGCTGGAACCGGCGGGGGTCTGCACCTGGGCGAACAGAACGCCCTGGTCTTCTTCCGGCAGGAACGCGGTCGGGATGCGGGTGAACAGCCAGATCATGCCGACCACGATCAGCAGGTAGGCCAGCAGGTACGGTGCCTTGCGCTGCAGGATGTTGCCGACACCGCGCTCGTAGCCACGAACGCCACGGTCGAAGTTGCGGTTGAACCAGCCGAAGAAGCCTTTTTTCGGCGCACCGTGCTCACCGTGCGGAATCGCCTTGAGCATGGTGGCGCACAGCGCCGGGGTGAAGATCAGCGCGACCAGTACCGACAACGCCATGGCCGACACGATGGTGATCGAGAACTGCTTGTAGATCACACCGGTGGAGCCGCTGAAGAACGCCATCGGCAGCAATACCGCCGACAGAACGAGGGCGATACCGACCAGAGCGCCCTGGATCTGGCCCATGGATTTCTTGGTCGCTTCCTTCGGTGACAAGCCTTCTTCGCTCATCACCCGCTCGACGTTTTCCACCACGACGATGGCGTCGTCCACCAGCAAGCCGATGGCCAGGACCATACCGAACATGGTCAGGGTGTTGATGCTGAAGCCGGCCGCCGCCAGGATGCCGAACGTACCGAGCAATACCACCGGCACGGTCATCGTGGTGATGACGGTGGCGCGGAAGTTCTGCAGGAACAGGAACATCACCAGGAACACCAGCACGATCGCTTCGACCAGGGTTTCAACCACACCCTTGATCGATTCGGTCACCACCGGGGTGGTGTCGTACGGGAACACCACTTCCATGCCTTGCGGGAAGAACGGCTTGAGGTCGTCAATCGTCTTGCGCAGTGCCTTGGCGGTGTCGAGGGCGTTGGCGCCGTTGGCCAGTTTCACTGCCAGTCCGGAAGCCGGGCTGCCGTTGAACTGGGCGCTGATGGCGTAGTTCTCGCCACCCAGGCCGACGTCGGCGACGTCTTTCAAGCGAACCTGCGAGCCGTCCTTGTTGACCTTGAGCAGAATCTCTTTGAACTGCTCGGCGGTCTGCAGACGGGTCTTGCCGATGATCGTGGCGTTCAACTGCTGGCCCTGCACGGCAGGCAAGCCACCGAGCTGACCGGACGACACCTGGACGTTCTGCGCCGCAATCGCGGTTTTCACGTCGACCGGGGTCAGGTTGAAGTTGTTCAACTTGGCCGGGTCGAGCCAGATGCGCATCGCGTACTGGGCACCGAAGACCTGGAAGTCACCGACACCGGCGGTCCGCGAGATCGGGTCCTGCATGTTCGACACGATGTAGTTGGACAGGTCGTCCTTGGTCATGCTGCCGTCACGCGACACCACACCGATCACCAGCAGGAAGTTCTTCACTGCCTTGGTCACGCGGATACCCTGTTGCTGCACTTCCTGCGGCAGCAGCGGGGTGGCCAGGTTCAGCTTGTTCTGGACCTGGACCTGCGCGGTGTCGGAGTTGGTGCCTTGCTCGAAGGTCGCGGTGATGGTCATGCTGCCGTCGGAGTTACTTTCCGAAGACACATAACGCAGGTTGTCGATACCGTTGAGCTGCTGCTCGATCACTTGCACCACGGTGTCCTGAACCGTCTGTGCCGAAGCACCCGGGTAGGTCACGGAGATCGCAATGGCCGGTGGCGCAATGCTCGGGTACTGGTTGATCGGCAGTTTCAGGATCGAAAGTGCCCCGACCAGCATGATCACCAGGGCAATTACCCAGGCGAAAATCGGACGGTCGATGAAAAATTTTGACATGGATTACTCCCCTTTGCCGCCGGCGGCTTTGTCAGCTGCCTGAGCGGGGGCCGGGTTCTTGTTGCCGACGTTGGTCGCTTCGCTTGGCTTGACTTCGATGCCTGGCTTGACGAATTGCAGCCCTTCGGTGATCAGACGATCGCCGGCCTTCAGGCCGTCTTCGATCAGCCATTGGCTGCCGACGGTGCGGCTGGCCTTGAGCTGACGCAGTTCGACCTTGTTGTCCGGTCCGACGACCAGCGCGGTCGGGGTGCCTTTGAGGTCGCGGGTCACGCCTTGCTGCGGTGCGAGGATCGCGGCGCTGTTCACACCGGCCTGCAACTGCGCGTGGACGAACATGCCGGGCAGCAGGGTGTGATCCGGGTTAGGGAACACGGCGCGCAGGGTCACGGAACCGGTGGTCTGATCGACCGACACTTCGGAGAATTCCAGCTTACCGTCGAGCTTGTACTGGCTGCCGTCTTCCAGGGTCAGCTTGACCGCAGCGGCGTTGTCGCCGGCCTTCTGCAGACGGCCGCTTTCCAGTTCGCGGCGCAGTTCCAGCAGTTCCACCGAAGACTGGGTGACGTCGACGTAGATCGGGTCCAGTTGCTGGATGGTCGCCATCGCATCGGCCTGGCCGTTGCTGACCAGTGCGCCTTCGGTCACCGAAGAGCGGCCGATACGCCCGGAGATCGGTGCGTACACCTTGGTGTAGCGCACGTTGATCTGTGCGGTCTGCAACGACGCTTCCGATTGCAGGCGATTGGCCACGGCGGTGTCGTATTCCTGACGGCTGACGGCCTGCTCGTCGACCAGTTGCTTGTAACGGTCGGAAATCGACTTTGTCGAACGCAGGTTGGCTTCGGCGCTTTTCAGGGTCGCTTCATAGACCGACGGATCGATCTGATACAGCTGCTGGCCGGCTTTGACATCGCCGCCTTCCTTGAACAGACGCTTGAGAATGATGCCGTTGACCTGCGGACGAACTTCGGCAATGCGAAACGCGCTGGTGCGGCCCGGCAGTTCGGAAGTCAGGGTAAAGGCTTGTGGTTGCAGGGTGACGACGCCGACCTGAGGAGGTGGTGCGGCGGGAGCCGCCTCTTCCTTTTTACATCCGCTGAGCAGCGATGCCAGGGCGACGGCAGTGACCAGAGCGGTAACAGCTGGCTTGAATTGCATGAAGATCCTCGGGTCAGGCGCGCGAAAAGCGCACAAGAAGTGTGGAAGGGTAAAAAATGGGTGCCGGGTGGATAAGTAGCTTGCTAAGGAATATACTTACGTTCATGGTTGTTTGTAAACACCTTCGCTGCGTACCCATCCGGTTACAAAAGTCGTGGCAAGGTCTGAAATTGTAGGCCGGGGGCGTCGATCCGCGAGAGATCCACCCCTTTTTATTCAGCGGATATTCAGCCATCCCTGAAACATTTTGTTTGAGGTTTTACTGCCATGGTTCGTCGTACCAAAGAGGAAGCTCAGGAAACGCGCAGCCAGATTCTGGAAGCCGCCGAAAAAGCTTTCTTTGAGAGGGGAGTGGCTCGCACGACGCTCTCCGATATCGCGAGCCTGGCCGGCGTGACGCGTGGCGCCATCTATTGGCACTTCAGCAACAAGGCCGATTTGCTGCAGGCGATGCTCGATACGCTGCATGAGCCGCTGGATGAGTTGGCCAAGGCCAGTGAAAGCGAGGACGAACCCGACCCGCTGGGCTGCATGCGCAAGCTGCTGATTCATTTGTTTCATCAAGTTGCACTGGACCCGAAGACCCGGCGTATCAACGAAATTCTGTTTCATAAGTGCGAATTCACCGATGAAATGTGCGATCTGCGCCAACAGCGCCGGACCGCCAGCCTCGATTGCAATGTGCGGATCGCGCTGACATTGAGTAATGCGGTCAATCGTGGGCAGTTGCCGGCAGACCTCGATACCGCCCGCGCAGCCATCAGCATTCACGCTTTTATCGATGGCATCCTGTATCAGTGGCTGCTGGCCCCGGACAGCTTTGAGCTGTACGCCGAGGCCGAGCGCTGGGTCGATACCGGGCTGGACATGCTGCGTTGGAGCCCCAGCCTGCGCAAATGAAACAAAATTCGTTATTGGATCAGTTTGTGTCAATGACGGAGGAGGGTGAAGATCCCTGTTCACTCGCCCCGCTGCAATGGGATGCTTTTATATACCTCTGTGGCGCGGGTTGATAGGTAGCGAGCTACGTATTTTGTAGCAATTTTGTGTCGAGCCTGTGAACGAATGTGAACGGCTTGGCCGCCCGGCGACCAATAAAAAGCCCCCGACTCTCACGAGTCGGGGGCTTTTGCGTTTCTGCGGTGAGGCTTACAGGGTCGGGTAGTCGAGGTAGCCGACTGCGCCTTTGCCGTAGAAGGTTTCCGGGTGCGGTTCGTTCAGTGGCGCATCGGCCTTCAAGCGGGCCGGCAGGTCCGGGTTGGCAATGAACGGCACACCGAATGCCACGGCGTCAGCCTTGCCTTCGGCCAGCCAGGCGTTGGCGCTGTCCTTGGTGAAGCGTTCGTTGGCGATGTACGCGCCGCCGAAGGCTTCCTTCAGCTGTGGGCCGAGGCTGTCGGCGCCTTCTTTCTCGCGGGAGCAGATGAAGGCGATGCCACGCTTGCCCAGTTCGCGGGCAACGTAGGTGAAGGTTTCAGCGAGGTTGTCGTCGCCCATGTCATGGGAGTCGGCGCGCGGAGCCAGGTGGACGCCGACACGACCGGCACCCCAGACTTCGATGGCCGCGTCGGTCACTTCCAGCAGCAGGCGGGCACGGTTCTCCAGGGAGCCGCCGTAGTGGTCGGTGCGCTGGTTGGTGCTGCTTTGCAGGAACTGGTCGAGCAGGTAACCATTGGCGCCGTGGATTTCCACGCCGTCGAAGCCGGCCGCCTTGGCATTTTCCGCACCGACGCGATAGGCGTCGACGATGTCGGCAATTTCAGCGGTTTCCAGTGCGCGCGGGGTTGGGTAGTCGGCCAGTGGGCGAACCAGGCTGACGTGGCCTTTCGGCTGGATGGCGCTCGGTGCAACCGGCGCTTCGCCGTTCAGGTACGACGGGTGGGAAACCCGGCCCACGTGCCACAGTTGCAGAACGATCTTGCCGCCGGCCGCATGAACGGCCTTGGTCACGTTGGTCCAGCCACGCACCTGGTCGTTGGACCAGATGCCCGGGGTGTCCGGGTAGCCGACACCCATCGGGGTCACCGAAGTGGCTTCGCTGATGATCAGGCCGGCCGAGGCACGTTGTACGTAGTACTCGGCCATCAGCGCGTTCGGCACGCGGCCTTCGTCGGCGCGGCAGCGAGTCAGCGGTGCCATGATGATGCGGTTGGACAGTTCGAGATCGCCCAGTTTGATCGGATCGAAAATTGTTGCCATGAGATACAACCCTCGTGAAGTAAGTGAGTGAATCAGTTAGCGGTGGCCAGCTCGGGATTACCGTTCTGGCGGAAAGTGATCAGGGTCACCAGCAGGGCCAGGACCGCGAGCGCGGCAGCGGCCAGAGGCACGCTGGTCAGGCCGTAGCCGTGGGCGATGACGCTGCCGCCGACCCAGGCGCCGAGGGCGTTGCCGACGTTGAAGGCGCCGATGTTCAGGGTCGACACCAGGTTCGGTGCGGCCTGCCCGTAGGTCACGACGTTCACTTGCAGGGCCGGCACGGCGGCGAAACACGCGGTGGCCCAGAGGAACAGAGTGATCTCGGTCGGGATCAGCGCGATGCTGGTCCAGGTCAGGACGGTGGAGGTCACGGCCATGGCGATGAACACGCCGATCAGCGTCGCGGCCAGGCCCTTGTCGGCCAGTTTGCCGCCGATGATGTTGCCGACGGTCAGGCCCAGGCCGATGAGCATCAGGGTCCAGGTCACGCCACGGGGCGAGACACCGGTGACATCGCCCAGTAACGGTGCGACGTAAGTGAACAGAGTGAACACCGAGGCGGCGAACAATGCGGTCATGCTCAGCGACAGCCAGATACCGGCGCCTTTGAGCGCGGCCAACTCGGCGCGCATGTCGAGTTTTTCTTCGTCACGCTTGGCCGGCAGGAAGCGGATCAGGCCGATCAGCGCGATCACACCGATGACGGTCACTGCCCAGAAGGTCGAGCGCCAGCCGGCTTCCTGACCGAGGGCGGTGCCCAGCGGTACGCCAAGGACGTTGGCCAAAGTCAGGCCGGTGAACATCAGAGCCACGGCGGAGGCGCGTTTGTTCGGCGCCACCAGGTTGGCAGCGACCACCGAACCGATGCCGAAGAACGCACCGTGGCACAGAGCGGTGACGACTCGGGCGAACATCAGCACGTTGTAATCAGTGGCGATAGCGCAGAGCAGGTTGCCGATAATGAAGATGCCCATCAGCGTTACCAGTGCAGCCTTGCGCGGCAGTTTTGCAGTGGCCATTGCCATGAACGGTGCACCAATCGCCACGCCCAGGGCGTAGCCGGTCACCAGCCAGCCGGCGCCGGGGATCGACACACCGAGGTCAGCCGCGACATTGGGCAGCAGGCCCATGATGACGAACTCGGTGGTGCCGATGGCGAAGGCGCTCAAGGCGAGTATGAGTAGCGAGAGGGGCATCGTTGGTTCCTTTTAGCTGGCTGACGTTAAGGGTCAGAGCTCTTTGCTGAGGGTGCTGAGGAACGCCTGGATCACGTCCTCGTTGCGTTTGAAAAAGTGCCACTGGCCGGCCTTCTGGCTGCTGATCAGTCCTGCTCGTTGCAGGGTGGCCAGGTGGGCGGAGACGGTCGATTGCGACAGGCCGCAGCGTTGATCGATCTGCCCGGCGCAGATGCCGTACTCGTGGTTGTGGATCTGTTCCGGAAACTGGGCTTTCGGGTCTTTCAGCCAGTTGAGGATGTCTCGTCGTACTGGGTGTGCCAGGGCTTTTATTATTTCGTCGAGGTCAATGTTCATGGCTGGGTGCTCGTGATGTGTGTAGCGCTATATCGCGATGAGGCGAACTTTAAATCGGTATTTCGCGATATACCAATATGAATTCGATCTGACGACCGCATAAATCGGTATATCGGGTTATAACGATATGTGAGGTGTAAACAAACGCGGACGCGGTGCTAAGCTGCGCCCATGAACTATCTCGCACATTTGCACCTCGGTGGCCAGCGTCCCGGTCAACTGCTCGGCAGTCTGTATGGCGATTTCGTCAAAGGACGGCTGCAAGGGCAGTTCGACCCGGAGATCGAAGCGGCGATTGCCTTGCATCGTCAGATCGATGTCTTCACCGATCGCCATCCGTTGGTCGACGCTTCACTGGCGCGGTTTACCTCGACCCGCCGCCGTTACGCCGGCATCGTGCTCGACGTGTTCTTCGACCATTGCCTCGCCCGCGATTGGGCGCTGTACGCCGACCGGCCGTTGGGACAATTCACGACTGACGTTTACCGCGTGCTGACCAGCGAGCGGCAGTTGCCCGAGCGCCTGGCGAAGATCGCCCCGCACATGGTGGCCAATGACTGGTTGGGCTCGTATCAGGATTTCGAAGTGCTGGAACAGGTGCTGCGCGGGATTTCCCGGCGCCTGAGCAAGCCTGAAGAGCTGGCCGGGGCGATGCAGGAATTGCGGTGTCTGTATGAACCGCTCAGTGATGACTTTCGCTTGTTCTACCCACAACTGCAGGACTTCGCAGGCCGGCAGCTGTAGGCAGATGATGACGTTCAGGCAGCGATCAACTCGCCTGCGCGACGGGGTTCAGCGGGTTTGGCCACTTCGCCGAACAACGCTTTGTGCACCGCTTGCTGGGCTTCGTACGCCAGCGCTGCGCGTTCCCGGCCCTGGCAGGCAATCGGCTTGAGCAGGTGAACTTCCACCTCGCCGCAATCGTTGCTGAACAGACGCATCAGGTGCGACAGCAGATCATCGTCGCCAATGAACGGTGCCAGCGAATCAATCTCGCCATTGCGCAAATAACGGATCGCCACCGGTTGCAGCTTCACCTCGGAATCAATCGCCGCCGACAGCAGACGACCATGAAAGGTGCGCAGCGAACGGCCGTCGGTGGTGGTGCCTTCCGGGAACATCAGCAGCGGATGATCGGTTTGCAGGTGACGGGTCATCTGCTTGCGGATCAACTGGCTGTCGCCCGAGCCGCGACGGATGAACAGACTGCCGGCCTTCGCCGCCAGCCAGCCGGCCACCGGCCAGGTGCGCACTTCGGCCTTGGACAGAAACGACAGCGGTGTGAGCATCCCGAGCAGCGGAATGTCAGTCCACGACACATGGTTGCTGACCCACAGCATCGGCTGCTTCGGCAGCTCGCCATGGACGGTCACGCGAAAGGGCAGGGCATTGCTCAGGCGCGCCATGAAAAACCGCGACCAGCGCTGCCGGCGTTGCATCGAATGGGCCAGACCCAAACGCTCGAAAACCCCGAAGACACTGGCCATGCTCAAGCCCAGCGTCACCACCAGCAGCACTCGCGCGATCCGCGCGTACACCCGCAGCCGGCTCATCACACGGCCGCCTTGAAGTGCTTGGCGTAGCGTGGGCAGAGTTCGTCGCGCTTGAGCAGGATGAACACGTCGGCGACCTGGAAGTCTTCGTCCCAGCACGGCTCGCCGCAGATCTTCGCGCCCAGGCGCATGTAGGCCTTGAGCAGCGGCGGCATTTCGGCGATCACGTTCGACGGAATATCCAGGGTTGGCAACGGATTCTTCGGCTCGGCGCGCAGGTGTTCGGTGCATAGATAGCGTTCGCGCAGGCGCTGCATGATCGCGTGGGCCTGCACGCCGCCGTCCTGCATCGGAATGCTCGCGCAGCCCATCAGGTAGCTGTAGCCGCCCTGATTGAGGACTTCGGCCAGTTCGCCCCAAAGCACGGCGATGGTGCCGCCGTTGCGGTAGGCCGGGTCGACGCAGGTGCGACCGATTTCCAGGATCGGGCCTTGCAGGCCGGCGAGGCCGTGCAGGCTGAATTCTTCTTCGCTGTAGAACTTGCCCAGGCTGCTGGCGGCGGTGTGATCGAGCAAACGGGTGGTCGCCACCAGGCGCCCGGTGTTCAGGTCACGCACGCCGATGTGGCTGCAGTGAACATCATAGTCGTCCATGTCCAGACCCAGCTCCGCGCCGTTCAGCTTGGCGTTGAACTCGCCGCTGAACACGTTGAAGCGCAAGGCCTGGGCTTGCTGCAAGGCCTCGGCGCCGATCAGGCGTTCGGCTTGCAGGCGGCGTTCATTGCCGGTGTCGCTGATGCGGGCGATCTGAGTCATGTGAATCTCCGTACGGGCCTTGAACCCGTCATGGGTTGCAGCCGATCGACTTTCTTTATGCAGCCGTGTTGTGCAAAGTCAGGCTATGTAGCCCCGGTGTCATCGCCATGAATGTTTGGTGATGCTTATATGACAGCCCACAAGGAGCCTCCGATGACCTGGTCGACCCTGCTTGAATGCCGCGAACGCCTGCCCGCCGTTGCCGATCTGGCGGAGGGCTTCGCCACGTTGCTGTATCAACTGGGCAGCGTGACGCCGTTCGAACTGGCCGTGGCGGGAGGGCGGCGAATGGCGACGCCGGGGCTGGCGTTTCTGGTGGGGTATCAAGCGGCGTTGCGCATGCTCTGGCCGAGCGCGCCGCCGAGCCTCGGCGCGATGTGTGCGACCGAGCAGCGCAGCCTGCGCCCGGCGGACATGCAGACCCGGCTCACGGATCTGCGCCTCACCGGGCAAAAGGATTTTGTCACTGCCGGCGATGCGGCGGACTGGCTGCTGATCGCCGCCCGCAGTGAGCAGCCCGGCGAATCACCACGCCTGAGCCTGGCGGTGGTTTACCCCGGCGAGCCCGGTGTGCGAGTGGAAAAACTGCCGGCGCTGCCATTGATGCCGGACATCAGCCATGGCCGCTTGTACCTCGACGAGGCTCTGTGCGAACTGCTCGCCGGGGACGGTTGGGATGCCTACGTCAAACCGTTCCGCACCCTTGAAGACGTTTACGTATTGAGCGCGATGACCGCGTGGCTGTACGGCGTCGGTCAGGACAGCGGCTGGCCGCAGCCGCTGCAATTGCGCTTGCTGGCGCTGCTGGCCGGGTGCGCAGAAGTCAGTCGCCAGCCACCGAACAATCCGGCGGGGCATGTGTTGCTCGGCGGCTTGTTTGCGCAGTTCGACGGGCTTAAAGAGGAAGTCGATCAGGCCCTGCGTGACGGCGATCCTGAGTGGGCGGCGATGTGGCAGCGCGATCAATCGGTCATGCAACTGGCGGCGGGTGCGCGGGCCAAACGCCTGGCCAAGGCTTTGGGGGCAAACCAAAACACATCTGTCATGAACGCCGGCTAGTCTTCTCAGGTTCATTCCCAGAGCCCTCGCCATGTTCAAAGGCCTGTCCCTGTTTCTGTTGCTGATCAGCTTCACGGTTCAGGCCGAACAATGGCCGGCTGACGACTGGCCGACCGGCCCGAAACTCAACGGCCCGGCCGTCGAGGCACTGGAGGCCTATGCCTTCCCGACCCGCGATGACAACACCCGCAAAGGCATCCGCACCGACGCCTTGCTGGTCATCCGCGACGGCCAGGTTATCTACGAACGCTACGCCGCCGCGACCACCGCCGACACCCCGCACCTGACCTGGTCGATCAGCAAAAGCCTGATGGCCACGGTGTTGGGCGTGGCCTACGGCGAAGGTTTGTTCAAACTCGATGACCCGGCCGCGAAATATTACCCGGTGCTGGAAAAACACCCGGCCATCACGATCAAGGATCTGCTGCACTGGGCCTCGGGCATCGACTGGCAGGAAGATTACGAATATGCCCCGCTGAAATCCTCGGTGGTGGCCATGCTCTACACCCGTGGCCACCGCGACATGGCCGCCTTCACTGCCGATCACGACAGTTACGCGCCAGCGGGTCAGGCGTTCCGCTATTCCAGTGGCGACAGCAATCTGTTGGCCGCCGCCCTGAAAACCATCGTCGACCCGCAACGTTATCCGGACTACCCGTGGACAGCGCTTTTCGATCCCTTGGGCATTCGCCACGCCACGTGGGAAACCGATGCCACGGGCACCTTCGTCGCGTCTTCCTACGCTTACCTGACGGCACGGGATCTGGCGCGAATCGGCCTGCTGATGGAACGGGACGGACGCTGGAACGACCGGCAATTGCTGCCCGGGGATTGGGTCGCTTTCAACCGCCAACCCTTTGCCGGCTACAAGGTCCATCAGGACGAAGCCGTGCCCGGCGGCCACTGGTGGCTCAATCGCCCGGCGGACGGCGCCGCCTCGCCATGGCCCGACGCACCGCCCGACACCTTCGCCGCCCTCGGCCACTGGGGCCAGGCTCTGTACGTGATCCCCAGCGAAAAACTGGTGATCGTTCGCTATGCCGATGATCGCGACGGCAGCTATAGCCACAACGAATTGCTCAAGCGTGTGCTGGGGGCGGTGCGGCCATGAAACTGTTCAGACAAATCCTGCTGGTGCTCCTGATCGTGCTGCTGGGCTGGGGCTGGCACGAGCGCGAAAACCTGTGGGCCTTCCCGGACATCATCAGCGCCTACACCGCCAAGGAATATTGTTCGTGCCGTTATGTGATGAACAACGACGCCGAATATTGCCGGGGCTACGTGAAGCAGTGGCTGCCCAGCGAACTGACCGATGACCGCACGCAAAAAATCGTCACCGCCAGCGGCCTGGGACGCCGCAACAGCGCCCAGTGGCAAGGCGAACGCCAGGGCTGTCGCCTGCAACCCTGATCCGGTTCCACCCTGTGGAACCACATTCGATTGTCCTCTCGCGTGTCTCGCGGTTATCTGGCGGTGAGCACGACCTGCCGTTGATGTGTCGTGAATTCATAGCGAACAACAAGACCGGGAAACACCCGCGCGAGGAGAACCGTCATGCCCCGACATCAGCATATTCTGGCCTGGCTCAACGACGTGGCCGGCGACCTGCACGCCACCCGCCAGGACATTCACGCTCACCCTGAACTCGGTTTCGAGGAAAGCCGCACCTCGGCGCTGGTGGCCCGGTCGCTCCAGGAGTGGGGCTATGAAGTCCACACCGGCATCGGCAAGACCGGCGTGGTCGGCGTGCTGCGCAACGGCAGCAGCACGCGCAAACTCGGGCTGCGGGCCGACATGGATGCGCTGCCGATCATCGAGAACACCGGCGTCGCCTACAGCAGCCGCCATCAAGGCTGCATGCACGCCTGTGGCCACGACGGACACACCGCGATGCTGCTCGGCGCGGCGCGTTATCTGGCCGCGACCCGCCAGTTTGACGGCACCCTGACGCTGATTTTTCAGCCCGCCGAAGAGGGGCAGGGCGGGGCCGAAGCGATGCTCGCCGACGGTCTGCTCGAACGTTTTCCGTGCGATGCGCTGTTCGGCATGCACAACATGCCGGGCCTGCCGGCGGGGCATCTGGGCTTTCGCGAAGGGCCGATGATGGCTTCGCAGGACTTGCTCACGGTGACCATCGAAGGCGTCGGCGGTCACGGTTCGATGCCGCATCTGGCCGTGGATCCGCTGGTCGCTGCGGCCAGTGTAGTGATGGCTTTGCAAACCGTGGTCGCGCGCAACATCGATGCGCAGCAGGCGGCGGTGGTGACAGTCGGCGCATTGCAGGCCGGCGAAGCGGCGAACGTGATCCCGCAACAGGCGATCCTGCGCCTGAGCCTGCGTGCGCTGAATGCCGAGGTCCGCGAACAGACCCTCCATCGCGTGCGCTCGATCATCGAGTCCCAGGCCGAAAGCTTCGGCTGCACCTCGACCCTCGAACACCGCCCGGCCTATCCGGTACTGGTCAACCACACCGCTGAAACCGAGTTCGCCCGTCAGGTCGGCGTCGAACTGGTCGGCGCCGACGCCGTGGATGGCAACACCCCGAAACTGATGGGCAGCGAAGACTTCGCCTGGATGCTCCAGCGCTGCCCCGGCGCCTACCTGTTCATCGGCAACGGCGTGGCGCGGCCGATGGTGCATAACCCGGCCTACGACTTCAACGACGACATCCTGCTGACCGGCGCGGCGTATTGGGGCGCGCTCACCGAGAGCTGGCTCAAGCCGGCCTGATTTCTTCACTTTTTGCTGCCGCTGGAACGCAGGTGCGCACGTGCCTGCGTGGTCAATCTACAGCTTCTGGAGAATCCCCATGCAGCCTTCGAACGCAGGCGTTTCGCGTACCCGGCAAGTGGTCGCCGCCGTCATCGGCAACGCCCTGGAATGGTACGACTTCATCGTTTATGGCTTTCTGGCGAGCATCATCGCCCGGCAATTTTTCCCGTCCGACGACGACTACGCTTCGCTGCTGATGGCGCTGGCGACGTTCGGCGTCGGCTTTTTCATGCGTCCGGTGGGCGGCATCCTGCTCGGCATCTACTCCGACCGCAAAGGGCGCAAGGCCGCGATGCAGATGATCATCCGCCTGATGACCGTGTCCATCGCCCTGATCGCTTTCGCACCCAACTACGCCGCTATCGGCATGGGTGCGCCTTTGCTGATTGTGGTGGCGCGGATGCTTCAGGGCTTTGCCACGGGCGGTGAATATGCGAGCGCCACGGCGTTTCTGGTGGAGAGCGCGCCGGCCCATCGCAAGGGTTTGTACGGCTCGTGGCAACTGGTCGGGCAATGCTTGGCGGTGTTCAGTGGCGCGGCGATGGTGGCGCTGGTCACGCATCTGTTTTCCCCCGAAGCGCTGGACAGTTGGGGCTGGCGGATTCCGTTCGTGCTCGGCCTGTTGATCGGCCCGGTGGGCTTGTGGATTCGCAAGCACATGGAAGAACCGGAAGAGTTTCTTGAAGCGCGCAAGAAGGCCAAAGGCGCCGCGCCCGGCCTGTGGCAAGTGCTGCGTGAACATCGCCGCAGCCTGCTGGTGTCGATGGGGCTGGCGTGTGGCGCGACGGTGTCGTTTTACGTGGTGCTGGTAAACATGCCGACCTTCGCCCACAAAAGCCTCGGCCTGCCGCTGGATCAGGTGTTGCTGGTGCAGATGCTCGCGGTGGGGCTGATGACCGTGGTGATTCCGTTCTCCGGTGCACTGTCGGATCGCCTCGGTCGGCGGCCGGTGCTGATGGCCTTCACCCTGGCATTCTTCGTCATGGTCTACCCGCTGTATATGTGGGTCGCGGCGGCGCCTTCGATCGAGCGCCTGCTGGTGATGCAACTGTTGCTGTGCACGGCGATTGGCGGGTTCTTCGGCCCGGCCCCGACCGCGCTGGCCGAGCAGTTCCCGATTGAAGTTCGCTCCACTGGCGTGTCGGTGGCCTACAACGTGGCGGTGATGGTGTTCGGTGGTTTCGCGCCGCTGATCGTCACCTGGCTGAGTAAAGTTCTGAACACCCCGGTGGCGCCGTCGTTCTATGTCTTGTTCGCTTGCCTGTTGACCCTGCTCGGTACTTACTGTTTGCAGGAGGCCCCGCGTGCGAAGAAACCCGTTGCGCTCAACCTGGGAGTGAAACCGTGAGTCCGTTAGCCATTGATCCGATTGTCGCCCTCGACGCCGATGCGCTGTCCCGGGCGATCCATGCCCGCAAGGTGTCGTGCCGCGAGGTGATGCAGGCGTATCTGACGCACATCGACCGCTTCAATCCGGCGGTCAACGCGCTGGTGTCGCTGCGCCCGCAAGACGTGCTGCTGCGCGAGGCCGATGAATGCGACCGGCAACTGGATCGCGGCGAGTCCCGAGGCTGGATGCACGGCATGCCCCAGGCGATCAAGGACCTGGCGGCCACTGCCGGATTGCGCACGACCCTCGGCTCGCCGCTGTTCGCCGAGCAAGTGCCGCAGCACGATGCGATCAGCGTGGCGCGGGTTCGCGACTGCGGGGCGATCATCATCGGCAAGAGTAATGTCCCGGAATTCGGCCTCGGCTCGCAGACCTACAACAGCGTGTTCGGTACCACCACCAACGCCTACGATCCGGGCCTGATCGCCGGCGGCAGCAGCGGCGGGGCGGCGGTGGCGCTGGCCCTGCGTCTGCTGCCGGTGGCCGACGGCAGCGACATGATGGGCTCGCTGCGCAACCCGGCGGCGTTCAACAACGTGTTCGGTTTCCGCCCGTCCCAGGGCCGTGTGCCTCACGGCCCGATGCCGGAAGTGTTCGTCCAGCAACTGGCCACCGAAGGTCCGATGGGGCGCACGGTCACCGACGTCGCACGATTGCTCTCGACCCAGGCTGGCTACGATGCGCGAGTGCCACTGTCGCTGGCCGATGAACCACGGGATTTCGGGCTGGATCTGCACCAGGACTGCAACGACCTGCGCCTCGGCTGGCTTGGCGATTACAATGGCTATCTGCCGATGGACGATGGCGTGTTGAGCCTGTGCGAATCGGCGCTGGCGGATTTCAGTGCATTGGGTTGCCACGTCGAGGCCTGCCAGCCGGACTTTTCCATGGAACGCCTGTGGCAAACCTGGCTCACGCACCGGCATTTTCTGGTGCAGGGCAGCCTCGGCGCCGCCTATGCCGACCCGCAAAAACGGACGTTGCTCAAACCCGAAGCGCAATGGGAAATCGAAGGCGGTTTGCGTCTGACCGCTGCCGAGGTCTATCAGGCATCGGTCGCTCGCAGCGAGTGGTATCGCGCCGTGAGCGAGTTGTTCGAGCGTTACGATTTCCTGCTGTTGCCCACCGCCCAGGTGTTCCCTTTTGATGCACGGCAACTGTGGCCGCGAGTCGTCGGCGGGCAGACCATGGACACCTATCACCGCTGGATGGAAGTGGTGATCGGCCCGACCCTGGCGGGGCTGCCGAGCATCAGCGTGCCGGTGGGTTTCAACCCGGCCGGGCTGCCGATGGGCCTGCAAATCATCGGCCCGGCCCGGGCGGATCGGGCGGTGCTGCAACTGGCCTATGCTCATGAGCAACTGACCCGCTGGGTCGAGCGGCGACCGCCGGCATGCCTGCAATCGGCCTGAGCGGCCCGCATCTTGCTGGGCGAAGTGATCTTTGATCCGCATCCATGGAGGTCGAACATATGGGCAGCAAGGCAGACACCGGCAGCGTGCGCTCGGTCGAACGGGCGCTGGCCATCGTCGAATTGCTCGGCGAGCATCAGGCGTTGGGGCTGGAGGAATTGCATTACCTGACGACCCTGCCCAAGGCCACGGTGTCTCGGATGCTCGCGACCTTGCAGGAGCAGGGCTGGATCTATCGTGGCCTCAGCGACCGCCGCTACCGCTTGTGCGCCAAACGGCTGTTCGGTGATCGTCAGCAACGTTTCAAGCGTCATTTGGTGGAAAGTGCGGCGCCGATGCTGCTGGAGCTGAGCGAGCGCACCGGACTGGTGGCGGATCTGTCGTGCTTCGACGGCGAACGGGTTGAAGTGATGGAAAGTGCGATCCCGCAGGTGTTGCGCAAGCGCTATCCAACCAACTGCCAGATCGTCGGCCATCACGCGAGCCTGTTTCATTCGGCAATGGGCCGGGCGCGCCTCGGCGAACTCGACAGCCAGGACGTGAAACGTCTGGCCGAGCGCGAACGGTTGGCGGATGACGGTGTATTGCAGGCCACCGAACAAGCTTTGCATCAGGGCTTTGGCCAGCGCACCGAAGGTTACTGGGAGTATCCGGTGCGCCTGCCGTTCCTGATTCGTGCGGTGGCGTTGCCGATCCGTGCGCAAGGGCGGCTGGTCGGCAGCATGGCGCTGCACTGGCCGATGGATCAGGCGCCGGTGGAGCGGGTGCTGAGCCTGCACCTCAACAGCCTCGCATCGACTATCGGCGAGGTGCAGCAGGCGTTGGCCTGAGCGTTTGCAGAGACTGACAGCTTGCAATAACGCCACGGCCAGTTAAGGTTCGTGCAGGTTTATCGGCCCCACGAGTCTTCAATGTTCAACCGTACTCTGTGCAACGCCTTCGCCGGCCTGCTGCTGGGCGCCGCCGCGCTGCCGGCCCAGGCCAACTGGTATCTGGACGGCGAGTCGTCGCGGCTGTCGTTCGTCAGCACGAAAAACACCAATATTTCTGAAGTGCAGCGCTTTCTGGTGCTGCATGGCAAGGTCGATCCCGATGGCCGCGCCGAAGTCGAGGTCGAACTGGACTCGATCAACAGCGGCATCCCGCTGCGCGATGAGCGCATGCGCAAGGAACTGTTCCAGATCGAGCAATTCCCCGAAGCGACCATCACCACCCAGATCGACCTGCGCCCGATCAATGATCTGGCCCCCGGGGCGCAGCTTGAATTGCGCCTGCCGCTGACCGTCAACCTGCACGGCAAACAGCATGAATACCCCGCCGAACTGCTCGCCACTCGGCTTGATGACCGACGCTTTCAAGTGGTGACGCTGGAACCATTGGTGATCAGCGCCGAGGATTTCGATCTGCTGCCGGGCCTGGAAACCTTGCGCAACATGGCCGGCCTGTCGGCCATCAGTCTGTCGGTGCCGGTGGGTGCGGTGCTGATCTTCACGGCGCGCTGACATGCGCGGCGCAGTGTTCCCGTGGCGTGACGGCAACCGCTTCGAACTGTTGATCGACGGCCCGCAGTTCTTTCCGCGCATGCTTGAGGAAATCGCCCGCGCCTGTGAGCAGATCGAACTGGAGCTTTATCTGGTGGAGGCGGGTGCCTGCGCCGAAGCCGTGGTTCAGGCGCTGGTGCTGGCGGCCGAGCGGGGCGTGCGGGTGCGTTGCCTGTTCGATGATTACGGCAGCCTCGCCTTCACCCTCACGTTGCGCCGGCGGCTGACCGGTGCCGGGGTCGAATTGCGTTTTTACAATCGGCTGAACTGGCGGCGCTGGGTCGGCAATTTCTATCGCGATCATCGCAAGCTGTTGCTGGTCGACCAGCGTCTGGCGGTGGTCGGCGGCACCGGGGTCACCGATGAGTTCTGGACGCCGGGCCACGACACCAGCGAATGGCACGAGGTCATGGTGCAGATCACAGGCCCCTTGGTGCTCGACTGGCAATTGCTGTTCGACCGCCAATGGATCGCCAACCGCCATCGCCGGGCCTGGCGGCCCAACGCGCATTTCGGCCTACCGCGATTGCCCCGAGTGCCGGACACGGGCGAGGGCATGGGCCGCGTGGCTTATGCCGATGCTCGCCAGCATCGCGACATTCTGCAATCGCTGTTCCGCGCCCTGAACAGCGGCCAGAGGCGTATCTGGCTGGCCACGCCGTACTTCCTGCCGACCTGGAAAATCCGCCGCTCCCTGCGCAAGGCCGCCGCCCGCGGGCTCGATGTGCGCCTGCTGCTGACCGGGCCGCGCACCGATCACCCGTCGGTGCGTTACGCGGGGCATCGTTACTACCCGCGCCTGCTCAAGGCCGGGGTGAAAATCTTCGAATACCAGCCGTGTTTCCTGCACCTGAAAATGGTGCTGGTGGACGATTGGGTGAGCATCGGTTCGTGCAATTTCGATCACTGGAACCTGCGCTTCAACCTTGAAGCGAATCTGGAAGCGCTGGATCCGTCACTGACGGCAGCGGTGGTGGCGAGTTTCGAGAAAGACTTCGGCCTGAGTCAGCAGGTGAGCCTGGAGGAATGGCAGCGCCGGCCGCTGTGGCGGCGGGTGAAGCAGCGGATCTGGGGCTGGGTGGATCGGGTGGTGGTCAACCTGCTCGACAGACGCGGCTAGTCGTTACACCTCAAAACCAAATGTGGGAGCGAGCCTGCTCGCGATAGAGGTCCGACAGACAACATAGATATTGAATGTCATGGCCTCATCGTCGGATCGCCGCCCGGAGCAGGCTCGCTCCCACAGGTTTTTGCAGTGTGAAAACTGTTACAGCAATTCAAAGCTCTGCTGCGTCACGTCCTGGGAATCCAGGCCGATCTGCACGTTGAACTTGCCAGGCTCGGCCGCGTACTTGAGCTGGGCGTTGTAGAACTTCAGGTCATCTTCGGTGATGGTGAAGTGCACGACCTTCTGCTCGCCCGCCTTGAGCATGATCTTCTGGAAGTTCTTCAGCTCCTTGACCGGACGGATCATCGAACCGGTGACGTCCTGGATGTACAACTGCACCACGGTTTCGCCGTCACGCTTGCCGGTGTTTTTCACTGTGACGCTGGCGTCGAGCTTGCCGGTGGCGTTCAGGGTGGTCGACGACAGCGCCATGTCACTCAAGCTGAAATCGGTGTAGCTCAGGCCGAAACCAAACGGAAACAGCGGCCCGGTCGTGTCATCGAAATACTGCGAGGTGTAGTTGCCCGGTTTGCCCGGCGTGAACGGCCGGCCAATGCTCAGGTGGTTGTAGTAGGTCGGGATCTGGCCCACGGAGCGCGGGAAGGTCACCGGCAGCTTGCCCGACGGGTTGTAGTCGCCGAACAGCACGTCGGCGATGGCGTTGCCGCCCTCGGTGCCGCTGAACCAGGTTTCCAGAATCGCGTCGGCCTGTTCTTTCTCTTCGAGGATGGTCAGCGGACGGCCGTTCATCAGCACCAGCACCAACGGCTTGCCGGTGGCTTTCAGGGCACGGATCAGCTCACGCTGGTTCTCCGGGATGTTCAGGTCGGTGCGGCTCGACGATTCGTGGGACATGCCACGGGACTCGCCCACGGCCGCGACGACCACGTCAGCGTCTTTGGCGGCTTTCACCGCTTCGTCGATCAACACATTGGCCGGACGCGGGTCATCGACCACTTCCGGGGCGTCGAAGTTGAGGAAGTTCAGGTAGTCGAGAACCTTCTTGTCGCTGGTGATGTTGGCGCCACGGGCGTAGATCAGGTTCGCCTTGTCGCCGATTACATTGCTCATGCCGTCAAACAGGGTCACCGACTGCGCCGGACGACCGGCGGCGGCCCAACTGCCCATCATGTCGATCGGGGCCTTGGCCAGCGGGCCGACCAGCGCGACTTTCGCGGCTTTCTTCAGTGGCAGGGTTTCGTTCTGGTTTTTCAGCAGCACCAGGCTGCGGCGGGCCACTTCACGGGCGTCGGCGCGGTGCAGGCGACTGTCGGCGTAGGTGTCCGCCGGATCGTCTTCGGCCTTGCCGATGCGCAGGTACGGATCCTTGAACAGGCCCATGTCGTACTTGGCGGCGAGGACTTCACGCACGGCGTTGTCGATGTCCTTCTGTTCGATCTCGCCGGACTTGAGCAGCCCCGGCAGCTCTTTGCCGTACAGGGTGTCGTTCATGCTCATGTCGATGCCGGCCTTGATTGCCAGCTTCGCCGCTTCGCGACCGTCGCGGGCCACGCCGTGCTTGATCAGCTCGAAGATCGCGCCGTGGTCGCTGACCGCCAGGCCCTTGAAGCCCCAGTCCTTGCGCAGCAGGTCATTCATCAGCCAGGTGTTGGCGGTGGCCGGGATGCCGTTGATCGAGTTCAGCGCGACCATCACGCCGCCGGCGCCGGCATCGATTGCCGCGCGATACGGTGGCAGGTAGTCCTGGTACATCTTCACCGGGCTCATGTCGACGGTGTTGTAGTCGCGACCGCCCTCGACCGCGCCGTACAGGGCGAAGTGCTTGACGCTGGCCATGATGCTGTCGGCTGCGCTCGGCGTGTCGCCCTGATAGGCCTTGACCATCACTTTGGCGATGCGCGAAGTCAGGTAGGTGTCTTCACCGAAGCCTTCGGAGCTGCGGCCCCAGCGCGGGTCGCGGGAGATGTCGACCATCGGCGCGAAGGTGATGTCGAGGCTGTCGGATGCCGCCTCTTTGGCGGCGATGCGCCCGGACTGGCCGATGGCGTCCATGTCCCAGCTCGACGCCAGGGCCAGCGGAATCGGGAAAATCGTACGGTGACCGTGGATCACGTCGTACGCGAAAAACATCGGAATCTTCAGGCGACTGCGCATCGCCGCGTCCTGCATCGGACGGTTTTCCGGGCGGGTGATCGAGTTGAACGTACCGCCGATGTTGCCGGCGGCGATCTCTTTGCGGATCAGCTCGCGGGGCATTTCCGGGCCGATGCTGATCAGGCGCAACTGGCCGATCTTCTCGTCGAGGGTCATTTGTTTCATCAGGTTACTGATGAACGCGTCCTTGTTTTCCAGGGGGACCGGGGTCGTGGCGGCCAGTACCTGATGACTGGCCAGGCTGACGAACAGGCCCAGCAAACACAGCTTCTTCATGAATAGTTTTCTCAAGGGCCTAAACGGCGTTACAACACCGGCCAGCCAAAATTTAGGGAGCGACTATTGTTGTTCGGGTGCTGATTCAGAAAACGACAGCCGAATGTACGTCGAAAGTTTCGGCGACGTGATCGCGCAGGGCCTCTTTTTAGCCCATCGGCCCGCCGCAATCCAGTGGCGCGGGCGATTATGCCGTAACCGCCGGCTGAGAATGTTTCGCGATTCATTATTCATGAAATGTGCAAGGGAGCACCCGTCCGATGAATGTCAGTCCTGTCTACCGCTCGCGTTTGCAGGTCGCCACCCTGCTGATGCTGGCCACGTTGTTGACCGCTTGCGGCATCAACAACATTCCGACCCTCGACGAACAGGCCAAGGCCGCGTGGGGTCAGGTGCAGAATCAGTATCAGCGCCGCGCCGACCTGATCCCCAACCTGGTGGAAACCGTGAGGGGCTATGCCAAACACGAGGAGGCCACGCTGACGGCGGTGGTCGAGGCCCGGGCCAAGGCAACGTCGATCCAGGTCGATGCCAGCACCCTCGACAACCCGGAAAAACTCAAGCAGTTCCAGCAGGCTCAGGATCAACTGACCGGTGCGTTGAGCCGGTTGATGGTGGTGTCCGAACGCTACCCGGACCTCAAGGCCAACCAGAACTTCCTCGCCCTGCAATCGCAACTCGAAGGCACGGAAAACCGCATCGCCGTGGCCCGTCGGGATTTCATCCTGGCGGTGCAGAAGTACAACACCGAAATCCGCACCTTTCCCGGTCGCCTCTGGCACAGCGTGATGTACAGCGACCTGCCGATCCGCGAGACCTTCGAAGCCACCAGCCCCGGCGCGGACAAGGCCCCGGAAGTGAAGTTCTGAGCCGGGGATGCCCATGCGTGTGCTGAAAATGGGCCTGGTGCTGATGCTGTGGCTGTTCGCCGTCAGCGCCCGGGCCGAGTTGACCTTCCCGGCGCTGACCGGGCGGGTGGTGGACGACGCGCAGATGATCGAGCCGTCGGTACGTGCGCAATTGAGCCAGCAGTTGCAGGCTCACGAACAGGCGACCGGCGAGCAGCTTGTGGTTGTGACGTTGCCGAACCTGCAAGGCGCCACCATCGAGGATTATGGCGTCGAACTCGGCCGGCACTGGGGCATCGGCCAGAAGGACAAGAACAACGGTGCCCTGTTGATCGTCGCCCGGGACGAGCGCAAATTGCGCATCGAAGTCGGCTACGGGCTGGAGGATCGCCTGACTGACGCGCAGAGTTCGGTGATCATTCATCAGGTCATCACGCCGTCGTTCAAGGCCGGCAATTACAGCAAGGGCATCAGCGACGGCGTGGCGGCGATGCTGGTGGTGCTGGGCGGCAATCCGCTGGACGAACCTTCCACGGTGTATGAATCGGCCGGCGATCCCGCGGACGATTTCGTCTCGCGGCACCCGGCATTGTTCGTATTTCTGGTGATGTTGTTCATCCTGACTGTTTTTGTCTGCCAGATGCTCGGTATCCTTCCCGCCGGCCGGGGCGGTTCCGGAGGAGGGGGCGGCTTCGGTGGTGGTGGTTTTGGCGGCGGCGGTGGAGGCGGGGGCTTCAGCGGCGGCGGTGGCAGTTTCGGCGGGGGCGGTTCCTCCGGCGGCTGGTGATAACAATAATGAGCAGGCACAACACGACATGGCATTACTGACTGAACACGAACAACGCAAGGTCGCCGAGGCCATCGCCCGGGTCGAGCGCGACACCGACGCCGAACTGGTGACGGTGCTCGCGGCCCGCGCCGACGACTACGCGTACATCCCGTTGCTGTGGGCCAGCCTGCTGGCGCTCGTGGTGCCGGGGATCGTGCATTACCTGACCGGCTGGCTGACGATGCACAGCCTGTTGCTGGTGCAGTGGGTCAGTTTTGTCGTGCTGTGCCTGGTGTTTCGTTTGCCCAAGGTCACCACTCATCTGGTCCCGCGCCACGTCCGGCACTGGCGCGCCTCGAACCTGGCGCGGCGGCAGTTTCTCGAACAGAACCTGCACCACACGGTGGGCAGCACCGGCATGCTGATTTTTGTCTGCGAGGCGGAGCGGTATGTGGAAATTCTGGTGGATGAAGGGATTTCCAAAAAACTGGATAACAAGAGCTGGGACTCGATTGTCGCGGTGTTTACCGAGCAGGTGCGTCAGGGGCAGACGTTGCAGGGTTTTGTCACTTGCATCGAGGCGTGCGGCGAGTTGCTCAAGGTGCATGTGCCGGTGACGCAGGTGAGGAATGAGTTGCCGAATCGGTTGGTGGTGTTGGGGTAGTTTCGGCAGTGTTGTAAGACTTGATATCGCAGCCCTCACCCCAGCCCTCCCGAAACGTCGGACCGCCCGGGGGGAGAGGGAGCCGATTGGGGGATATTGAGGAGATACACCGACTTGAACGATTGGCTTTGAATCCATAATCGACTCGATATTTCAGGTCGATGGATAGCGAAAGACATCTCGGTCGGCTCCCTCTCCCTCCGGGAGAGGGCTGGGGTGAGGGCCGCTTTTAAAAGCCGTTCGGTAAATAAGAGCGTGTCCCCAATCCCCATCCCCCCTAAACTAGCGTCCATTCCCGATTTGCCCGTCCGAGGCCGCTTTTTCCCATGTCCGTTACCGCTCCCTCCGCATCTGCCAAACCGGCGCCCGATCACCACGCCCGGTTCATCGAGTTGCTGCAAACCAGCCTCGAACAGAACGGCTTCATCAAACTGGTGCTGGCCAAGTACGTCGGCGAAGAAGCGGACCTGCAGCGGATCATCATCAAACCGGTGACGGTCAAGGCGCAGCCGTGCCTGTCGTTCGTCTATCGCTACAAGACCCGCGACATCACCAAGAATCTGCCGCTGTACGAAGCAGTGGCGACGATTGCCGGGCTGCTGCCGGCGGCGTTCAAAAATGCGCATTTGCTGGCGTTGACTGACGAAGCCCAGCTCGAATACAGCAAAAAGGGCAAGAGCTCGCTGTTCATGAGCAAGCCCCAGCAATTGCGTGAAGTGCCGTCTGCCGAGCATAACCGCGAGAAAAACCGCTTCCTCGATCTGAACCGGCCGTTCCTCAAGGATCTGGGTGTGACCAACGCGCAACACGAGCTGATTCCGGCGATGTCGCGCAAGTGGAAGCAGATCAACAAGTTCATCGAAGTCTTCAGCCATGCTTTGACTTCGTCACCGCTGGCTCTCGACAAACCGGTGCGGGTGGCGGATTTCGGTTCGGGCAAGGGTTACCTGACGTTCGCCATTCATGACTATTTGCGCAACACGTTGAAGGCCGAGGGCGAAGTCACCGGCGTCGAGCTGCGTGAAGAAATGGTCAACCTGTGCAACACCGCCGCGCAGAAGCTCGAACACCCGGGGCTGGTGTTCAAGTGCGGTGATGTGCGCAGTGTGGCGCCGAGCGAGCTGGACGTGATGATCGCCCTGCATGCCTGCGACATCGCCACCGATTATGCGATCCACACCGGCATCCGCTCCGGTGCCTCGATCATCATGTGCTCGCCGTGTTGCCACAAACAGATCCGCCTGCAGATCCAGAGCCCGGCGCTGCTCAAACCGATGCTGCAGTACGGTTTGCATCTGGGCCAGCAGGCGGAAATGGTCACCGACAGTTTGCGTGCGCTGTTCCTCGAAGCCTGCGGTTACGAGACCAAGGTGTTCGAGTTCATCTCCCTGGACCACACCAACAAGAACAAGATGATCCTCGCCGTGAAGCGCGCCGAGCCGGTGGACCCGACTCAACTGCTGGTGAAGATCCAGGAATTGAAAGCGTTCTACCAGATCAGCGAGCACTGCCTCGAAACCCTGCTGCTCGCTGACGGCCTGCTGAAGCTCAAGGCTTGAGCTGAACCCCGGCGGGTAACGTGCCCGGTTGAGCCGGGCGCACCGCGGTCTTGCGCCCGAGCATCACCGTCGCGATCACCCCGCAGGCGAACAGCCAGGTGATTGGTTCCACGTGTTCGCCGAAGAACAGCGCGGAAAACGCGATGGTGAAGAAGATCTGCAACAACTGGATCTGACTGACCCGGGCAATGCCCCCCATGGCCAGCCCGGCGTACCAGGCGAAAAAGCCCAGGAACTGCGAAAACAGCGCGACGTAACCGAAGGCCCACCAGGTTTTCGCCGACACCGCGCCCTGATGCTGCAACGCCAGGTACAGCACCGGGCCGATCAGCAGCGGCGTCGACAGCACCAGCGCCCAGCAGATCACCTGCCAGCCGCCCATCTCCCGGGCCAGACGCCCGCCCTCGGCATAACCCAGACCGCCTACCGCGATCGCACCCAACATCAGCAAATCACCGGCCTGAATGCTGCCGGCGCCGGTATACAACGCATAGCCCAGCACCAGCGCACTGCCCAGCGCGGCACAGGCCCAGAAGGCTTTCGACGGACGTTCATGGGACAGCCACGCGGCATACAGCGCCACGCACAGCGGCTGCAAACCGTTGACCAGCGCGCCGTGGGACGCCGGCAAGGTCTGCATGGCCCAGGCCGACAGCACCGGAAAACCGAGAATCACCCCGGCGATCACCAAACTCAGGCCTTTGACCTGCTTCCAGGTCGGCCACTTTTCCCGTCGCCACAACAGCAGCGCCGCTGCCGGAATCGCCGCGAACAACGCACGGCCCAGGCCATTGAGCAGCGGGTGCAGTTCCTGCACCACGATGCGGGTGAAGGGCAGGGTAAGGCTGAAAATCACCACGCCGAGCAGACCGAGGGCCATGCCGGTGTTTTCGCGCGAAGACATGAGGGCAACCAGATTCGAGGGTGGCAGGGAGATTCATTCATCTAGCCACAAACCACGGCAATCGGGCTGTTACAGCTGAGAGCAGAGTTATCCATACAGTTTGCGAACGCCATCGCGGTCCTTGGACTATTTTGAATACTCCTGTGCATTCACCAGAGGAGCCCTGCCCATGGCCGCGAAAAAGATTCTGATGCTGGTTGGCGATTACGTCGAAGACTACGAAGTGATGGTGCCGTTCCAGGCCCTGCAAATGGTCGGGCACACCGTCCACGCCGTTTGCCCGGACAAAGCCGCCGGCAAGACGGTGCGCACCGCAATTCATGACTTTGAAGGCGACCAGACCTACAGCGAGAAGCCCGGTCACCAGTTTGCCCTGAACTTTGATTTCGCCAAGGTCGATGCCAAGGACTACGACGCCCTGCTGGTACCCGGTGGCCGTGCGCCGGAATACCTGCGGCTGAACGAAAAAGTCCTGGAACTGGTGAGGGCTTTCGACAAGGCCGGCAAGCCGATTGCTGCCGTCTGTCACGGTGCGCAGCTGCTGGCGGCGGCGGGGATTCTCGAGGGACGCGAGTGCAGCGCCTATCCGGCCTGTGCCCCGGAAGTGCGTCTGGCCGGTGGCACCTACATCGACATCCCGGTCACGGACGGCCATGTCCAGGGCAATCTGGCCACGGCTCCCGCCTGGCCGGCGCACCCGAACTGGCTGGCCGGTTTCCTGGGGTTGCTTGGAACCAAAATCACCCTGTGACACATCGATAAGGAGAAACAGCATGTCCGGATGGTATGAGTTGAGCAAAAGCAGCAACGGCCAGTACAAGTTCGTGCTGAAAGCGGCGAATGCCGAAACCATTCTGACCAGCGAGCTGTACACCACCCGCACGGCCGCCGACAACGGCATCGCTTCGGTGCAGGTCAACAGCCCGCTGGACGAGCGCTACGAGAAGAAATCGACGAAGGACGGGCATCCGTATTTCAACCTCAAGGCTGCCAATCACCAGGTCATCGGCAGCAGCGAGTCCTACTCGTCCGACGCGGCGTGTGCCAAAGGCATCGCCGCCGTGAAGGCCAATGGGCCGACCAAGGTGATCAAGGATAAAACCCTGCCGGTGCTTTGAATCCAGCTCAAAACCCTGTGAGAGCGAGCTTGCTCCCACAGGGTTGGTGTGTACGTTGAACTCAGCTCAGGGTTTTGAGAATGGCCTGCAACTGATTGCGCCCGGCCTCGCTCAGCGGGAACACCGGCAACCGCGGATCGCCGACTTCCAGATCGGTCAGTCGCAGCCCGGCCTTGATCGTCGCCGGCAAGCCGCCCTTGAGGATGAAGTCCAGCAGCGGTAACTGGCGGTAGAACAGCTCACGCGCCTTGCCCAGATTCCCCGCCAGCGTGGCTTCGTACAAATCCAGGTTGAGTTGCGCAATCAGGTTCGGCGCCGCCGTGCACCAGCCTTTCGCCCCGGCGGCGAACGCTTCCAGCGCCAGCGGATTGCAGCCGTTGTAGAACGGCACCCGGCCTTCGCCGAGCAGTTGCAGCTTGTGCATACGCTGGATGTCGCCGGTGCTCTCCTTGACCATGGTCACGTTTTCCACGCCGTTGACGATGCGCAGGATCAGCTCCACCGACATGTCGGTGCCGCTGGTGGCCGGGTTGTTGTAGAGCATGATCGGCACGCCGATGTTGTCGCCGATGGCGCGGTAGTGGGCGAGGATTTCCGCCTCGGTGAGTTTCCAGTAGGACGCCGGCAGCACCATCACCACATCGGCGCCGTGAGCTTCGGCAAAGCGTGCGCGACGCACCGCTTTGGCGGTGGTCAGGTCGGATACGCTGACCACGGTCGGCACCCGTTTGGCCACGTGTTTGATGCTGAACTCGGCGACCTGGTCCCACTCCGCATCGCTCAGGTAAGCGCCTTCGCCGGTGCTGCCCAGTGGCGCGATGGCGTGGACGCCGCCGGCGATCAGACGGTCGATGGAGCGGCCGAGGGCCGGCAGGTCAACGCCTTCGCCGTTGGCGCCGAACGGGGTGATGGTGTAGCCGATGATGCCGTGAATGTTGGACATGTGAGTGCTCCGCAAGGATGAGGTGTTCAGTTCAGGCAATCGGCGTGCTGACGCAGGTTCTGCCGGGCGTAGTAGTTGAATGCAGCGGCGTGGCGTTTGGGTTTCGAGACCCAGTCATGGGCCTCGCGACCCAGCTCGGGGATGATCGGCTTGATCGTCCCGGCAGCCATCGCCAGCAATTGCAGCTTGGCGGCGCGCTCGATCAGTTGCGCGATGACACAGGCTTCCTCGATGGTTGTGCCGGTGGACAGCTGCCCGTGGTGGGAAAGCAGGATCGCCCGTTTGTCGCCCAACGCACCGGCAATCAACTCGCCTTCTTCGTTGCCCACCGGCACACCCGGCCAGCCTTCAAGGAACGCGCAATCGTCGTACAGCGGGCACAGGTCCATGTGGGAAATCTGCAGCGGCACTTCCAGCATCGACAGCGCGGCAATGTGCGTCGGGTGAGTGTGAATGATGCAGTTCACGTCCGGCCGGGCGCGGTACACCCAGCTGTGGAAACGGTTGGCCGGGTTGGCCATGCCGTGGCCTTCGAGCACTTCCAGGTCTTCGTTGACCAAAAGCAGATTGCTCGCGGTGATTTCGTCGAAGCCCAGGCCCAGTTGCTGCGTGTAGTAAGTGCCCGGCTGCGGGCCACGGGCGGTGATTTGCCCGGCGAGGCCCGAATCGTGGCCGTTCTCGAACAGGATCCGGCAGGTCAGGGCCAGCTTTTGCCGGTCTGTCCACGTATTATCCGCCAGGGTTTTTTGCATCTGGGTCAGCGCTTGCTTGACCAGTTGGTCTTTGGGTAGTGCTAATGTCTTGGCCATATCCGTGTCCTGTGGTGGTTGCCATGGATGACACTCGAGAGGCTATATGACACTTTGTGTCATTGGCAAGGACAAATCGTCTTTCCTTTGCTGGATTAATCGCTTCGCATGTCTATCCGTTTGAAATTATTGAGAAAAAAACTTGGCGTAACCCTTGAGGCGCTGGCCGAGAAATCCGGCATGACCAAGAGTTATCTGTCGAAGGTCGAGCGCGGGTTGAACACGCCGTCGATTGCCGCCGCGCTGAAACTGGCCAAGGCGCTGAACGTGAAGGTCGAAGAGCTGTTCTCCGAAGACAACGTCAGCCTCGACAGCTACAGCCTGGTGCGCAGCCACGAACGTCAGTCCCTGGCGGCCAACGATCACAGCCCGGGTTACGCGGTGCTGGCCCATCAGGTCAGCGAACGCAGCCTGCTGCCGTTCATCATCTATCCGCCGACTGAATTCACCGACAAGACCTTCAAGGAACACTTGGGCGAGGAGTTTTTGTTCGTTCACGAAGGCCGGGTCGAAGTGGACTTCATGAACGAACGGGTGTTGCTGGAGCGGGGGGACGCGCTGCACTTCAATGCGCAGAAACCGCACCGGATCCGCTCGGTGGGCGAGGAGCAGGCGCAGTTACTGGTGGTGGTGCACAGCCGCGAGGAGTGATCAGACCTCGACCGGCACCGACAGCTTTGGATTGCCCAACGCATGGCTCTTCGAGTCATAGAACCGCAATCGGGCGCCCGTGCCCTCGAACACCTTCGCGTAGTGGCGCTTCTGGTGCTGGATGAACGCCGCGCTGCGCGGGTAGATCGAGATCGCCACGGTCTTCGGTTTCGCCAGCCGCAGCGCCCGGACTACGTGCGCATCCTGCTCGCCCAGGGCATGGCCGAAGATGCACAGACTGTCGCCGTGCGCGAGCAGTTGGTCGTAGCAGAACGACAGGTAATCGGAACTGCGGATGGTCTTGAGCTTGTCCGCGCTCGGCCCTTCGTTGACGAACAGTGGCACGTCATCGAGGGTCTTGATCGTGTTGTTGATCGCGAAACTGCCCAGCAGCGTGCCCTCGGTGGCGGTCAGTTTGCGGGCGGTGCCGTCCTGGTTGCGTACCAGATGCAGGCCGCCGTGCAGGTACAGCAAACGTGGTTTTTCAGTGCTGCTTTCGCACAGATCGAAGCTGGCGTCGGGGCCGTTGAACAGGTCGTCGATGGCCTCGCCCTGGTGTTGCAGGGCCCAGTAGTTGAGCAGGTCGTAATTGGTGGTGAACACCGTGCGGTAACTCGCCAGTTCGCGGTTAAGAATGCTCAGGGTCGAGGCTTCGACCAGTCGCCACGGAATATGCAAATCGTGGACGGCGTTGATCAGCGCCTCCTTGATCGCGTAGTAGCGATTGCGCGGCGCGGCCGAGCTGACGGCCAGTGCCTTGTTGACCCGGCTGGTGGTTTTCAGCGCGCCGAGCACCTGCTCGAAGCTGCGCGTGTGCAGGGCGTCGAACACGCTCAGTTCCGACGGGCTCAACGGTTTTTCTTCCACCGTGCGGGCGTTTTCGAACAGCGAGTCGTAGCCGAAATCGTCCCACACCGCGCGACTGGCGCCGTTGCCCAGCAGCAGGCCACTGAAGTCGGTGGTGGCGCGCAACGCGTTCCAGTCTTCGAGTGTGGCGTCGACATCCAGAAAATCGGTCATTGCAGGGCACGTCTCAAAACAAAGGGGCAGATGGACGGCGACTTTATCACGAGCGGGCATTGAGCCAGATCAACATCCGCCGTGACCGATCAGTCGATCCTTTGCGCACCCGCCGAATTGCAAGCGTCGATTCGGCCCCAGTCAGGAGACGCGCCATGAGCAGCACCTTTTTCATTCCCGCGGTCAACATCATGGGCAGCGGCTGCCTTGATGAAGCCATGAATGCGATCCGCAACTACGGTTTTCGCAAGGCGCTGATCGTCACCGACGCCGGTCTGGCCAAGGCCGGTGTGGCGACGATGATTGCCGAGAAACTGGCGATGCAGGACATCGATTCGGTGATCTTCGACGGCGCCAAGCCCAACCCGAGCACCGCCAACGTCGAGTCAGGCCTGGCGCTGCTCAAGGAGAGTCGTTGCGACTTCGTCGTCTCCCTCGGCGGTGGCTCGCCCCACGACTGCGCCAAAGGCATCGCCTTGTGCGCCACCAACGGCGGGCAGATCCGCGACTACGAAGGTGTCGATCAATCGACCAAGCCGCAACTGCCGCTGATCGCCATCAACACCACCGCCGGCACCGCCAGCGAAATGACCCGGTTCTGCATCATCACCGACGAAACCCGCCACGTGAAAATGGCCATCGTCGACCGCAACGTCACGCCGCTGCTGTCGGTCAACGACCCGGCGCTGATGGTCGCCATGCCGAAAAGCCTGACCGCCGCCACCGGCATGGACGCACTGACCCATGCGATCGAAGCCTACGTGTCCACCGCTGCCAATCCGATCACCGACGCCTGCGCGCTGAAAGCGATGACCCTGATCAGCAACAACCTGCGTTTGGCGGTACGCGACGGCAGTGACCTGGCCGCACGGGAAAACATGGCGTATGCGCAGTTCCTCGCGGGCATGGCGTTCAACAATGCGTCCCTCGGCTACGTGCATGCGATGGCGCACCAGTTGGGCGGTTTCTACGATTTGCCTCACGGGGTGTGCAACGCGGTGTTGTTGCCCCATGTGCAGACGTTCAACGCATTGGTCTGCGCCGATCGCCTCACCGATGTGGCCCACGCCATGGGTGCCGACATTCGCGGCTTCAGTCCGGAGGAGGGCGCGCAGGCGGCGATTGCCGCGATCCGTTGTCTGGCCAAAGACGTCGACATCCCCGGTGGCTTGCGTGACCTTGGTGCCAAGTGCACCGACATCCCGGTACTCGCGGCCAACGCCCTGAAAGACGCCTGCGGTTTCACCAACCCACGGGCGGCGGATCAACGGCAGATCGAAGAGATTTTCCGCAGCGCGTTTTAAGCGGACTGACGATCGGGCGTGAACCTCGTGCAGAGCACCACGCCCAACGCCAGGACGCAGCACAGCAGCGCCAACGGCCACGGTCGAGCAGGTAGCAAGCAGGATGAGTCTGGGGTTCATGAGTCGTCCGTGAAGGTTCAGCGGTGGCGATGGCCGCTGTGAGTCAGTAACAGTCCGGTGATCAAATCACAGAAGTGATGGATCAGTGTCGATGCCATGTCGGCGCGCAGGGTCACGCGGATCGCGGCCTTGCCTTGGGCCACTACCGGGAAAAACACCGCGCTGGTGAAAAAGCCGTGTTCGGCCAGTTCAATGGCGATTCGATTGGCCAGAGCGGCCTCGCCGCAGTTGATCAGGCGGATGGCCATGGGACTGCCGTGCTGTTCGGTGCTCAAGAGGCTGTCGAACAGGCGAATATTGGCCTGGAGCCGAACCTGCAAGGCGCGCAGTTCGGCACTGCGATGCAACTGGATCGACGCAAGGCCCGCGCCGATGGCCGCGCAATTGAGGCTTTGCGACCAGTTGCTCGGCCCGCCGTAACGCTGGATCAACTTCCTCTGCCGCTCATTCCCGAGCATCACCAGACCACCGCTGGCCCCGAACGATTTGGCCAGCGAAGCGACGATCAGGCAATCCTCTTCCAGCGCCGGCATTCTTGGCCGTACAAGACCGGCGCCGTTGCTGCCGACCACCGACAGCGCGTGGGAATCATCGAGGTAAAGAAACAGGCCATAACGTTCCTTCAGGTACAGCAGACCGTCCAGATTGGCCACGCCGCCCATGCTGTAGGCCCCGTCGGCTATGTAGGCGACGGCGGTATGACGCTGGCACACCGATTCGAGAAAATCCATGTCGTTGTGGGGGCAGGTCAATACCTGGGTTTCGTCGGCGCAACTGGCTTTCAAGTGATTCATCGAATAATGCGCCAGGCGATCGAACACCATCACCGGCGGGCGGTTCTGGGTGAATACGCCGCTGGCCAGCAATGGCAGGATTCCGGCACTCGCGGCGCTGCAGGACAGACTGCTCAGGCACACAGCGCCGAACAGTTCCGACAGTTCGCTTTCGTACTGATCGAGCAGCGCCAGCTTGCAGCGGTTCTTCGAGTTGGCAACGCGCAGCGTGCCGGTTTCACGCAGCGCTGTGATAGCCCCCTCAAGCAGCGCGGGATGGTGATCGAGGCCCAGATAGGACGTGGTGCAAAAGTGATGGAGAGAGCGCCCGTGCTGATCGAGCCAGTGATTACAGCCTTTGACCTCGACGTTGAGGGCGGCGATTTTTCCAGCCTCCGCAGCCTCCCAATCGTGGTCTGCCAAAGCGATGACTTTGCGGTAATTGGAGAAAGTGTTGGCGGATTCCGACAGGTGATTCACAGGCAGCTCTCCTTGAGCAGGGCAATCCATGGGGTGTTGCAAATTGTGTGTGTTGCCAGACTTTACAGAGAGCCAGGCCAGGCCAGAATCGGATCCCTCCGCAAGTACTGAGCGATTTTGGAGTTTTGCTCGTAGGGCGCTACCGGAAAAGTTTGTAAGGCAATTGAGTGTCTGTCCGAAGAGCAATCCCGGCTATTCTGCCGACACAAACGACCCACGTTATCGAGCTTGCCATGCTGCAAAAAAGCCTGATCCGCCGCCTCGACCTGATCACCCTGCAACTGTTCGTCGCCGTCCACGAGGAAGGCACGCTGACCCGTGCCGCCTCCCGCGAGGCGATTGCCGTGTCGGCGGCGAGCAAGCGCTTGATGGAGCTGGAGGAAGCACTGGGCATCAGCCTGTTCGTGCGTCAGGCCAAAGGCATGACCCTGACCCCGGCCGGCGAAACCCTGTTGCACCACGCCCGGCAGATGTTGTTCAACGTCGAGAAAATGGGCCTTGAACTGGGCGAGCACAGCCACGGCGTGCGCGGCTATGTGCGGATGCTGGCGAACCTGTCGGCGATCATTCAGTTTCTCCCCGAAGACCTGCGCGATTTCGCCGCGCAACAGCCGCAGGTCAAGACCGACCTTGAGGAACGGCCCAGCGCCGGTGTGGTTCAGGGCGTGCTCGATGGCGTGGCGGATCTGGGCATCTGTTCCAGCGACAGCGACATCAAAGGCCTGCACAGCGTGCGCTATCGCCGCGACAAACTGGTGGTGGTGATGCTGCCCGAACATCCGTTGGCCGTGCGTGAATCCGTGGCCTTCAGCGAAACCCTCGACAGCGATTACGTCGGCCTGCACGCCGCCAGTTCGATCAACATGCGTACCCATGCCGCTGCGCGGCAGGCCGGCAAGGTATTGCGCATCCGCATTCATGTACCGGGCTTCGATGCGGTGTGCCGGATGGTCCAGGCCAACATGGGTATCGGCATCCTGCCGCAGCGCGCTTATGAGTTATTCGGTCGGGCGCTGGGGCTGCACGCGGTGCCGCTGACCGATGGCTGGTCGGATCGCGACCTGATCGTGGTGGTGCGTGACGAGGCCGGGTTGTCGCCGGTGAGCCGGATCCTGTTCGAACATCTGCGCACGGGCAGCTGAGCGTTCGCGTTTGGCGAACGCCCGTTGCCGAGTGACGGCTGGATTGCAGCCATGACGTTCCTCTAGCCTTGGCAGCAATTCCAAGAACAAGAGGTCCCCGCGATGACTGCCCCCTTGAGTGCAATCAAAGTGATCGAAATCGGCACCCTGATCGCCGCGCCGTTTGCCGCGCGCATGCTCGCCGAGTTCGGCGCCGAAGTGATCAAGATCGAAGCCATGGGGCAGGGCGACCCGCTGCGCAAATGGCGCAAGCTGCACGAAGGGACGTCGCTGTGGTGGTACCTGCAGTCGCGCAACAAGAAATCCCTGGCGCTCAATCTGAAGTCCGCCGAAGGCATCGAGCTGGTCAAGCAACTGGCGTGCGATGCCGACGTGATCATCGAAAACCTGCGTCCCGGCGCCCTGGAAAAACTCGGCCTGGGCTGGGACGTGCTGCACGCGCTCAACCCCAATCTGACCCTGGTGCGCATTTCCGGCTACGGCCAGACCGGCCCTTACCGTGACCGCCCCGGTTTCGGTGCGATCGGCGAGGCCATGGGCGGCATTCGCTACACCACCGGCACCCCCGGTTCGCCCCCGGCGCGGGTCGGCGTCAGCCTCGGCGACTCACTGGCTTCGCTGCACGCGGTGATCGGTGCACTGATGTCGCTGCTGCGGGTCAAGACCGGGCAGGGCGGCGGGCAGATTGTCGATGTGTCGCTGGCCGAAAGCGTGTTCAACGTCATGGAAAGCCTGGTGCCGGAATACGACATGCTCGGCCATGTCCGCGAACGCAGCGGCGGCGCGTTGCCGGGCATCGCACCCTCCAACACCTACCTCACGGCCGATGGCGCCTACGTGGTGATCGCCGGCAACAGCGACCCGATCTACAAGCGCCTGATGCAGGTCATCGGTCGGGATGATCTGGCCGAAGCCGAAGAGTTCGCCCACAACGACGGTCGTGCCGCGAAGAGTGGACTGCTCGATGCCGCCATCACCCACTGGACCAGCAGCCTGCCGATCCATGACGTACTGGCCGCACTGGAAGCCGCCGAAGTGCCGGCCGGCCGCATCTACTCGGTAGCCGACATCGTTGCCGATCCGCACTATCAGGCCCGGGACATGTTGCTCGACGCCGCGTTGCCCGGCGGGGCGACGGTGAAGATGCCGGGCATCGTGCCCAAACTCTCGGAGACCCCCGGCGGGGTGAACTGGTCGGGCCCCGGCCTCGGCCAGCACACCGATACCATCCTCGCCGGTCTGGGCCTGACCGCTTCGGACATCGAACGCCTGAAAAGCCAGGGGGTGGTGCAATGATCAGCGATTACTCGCAGACCCTGATCGTCCAGGAAGTCTCGCCCCGGGACGGCCTGCAAATCGAGCCGACCTGGGTCGAGACCGAAGACAAGATCGCCCTGATCGATCAACTGTCCCGGGCCGGATTCAGCCGCATCGAGGCCGGCTCGTTCGTCTCGCCGAAAGCGATCCCGGCCCTGCGCGATGGTGAGCAGGTGTTCAAGGGCATCCAGCGTCAGCCGGGGGTGATGTACGTCGCGCTGATTCCCAACCTCAAGGGTGCGCAACGGGCACTGGAGGCTGGCGCCGATGAACTGAACCTGGTGATGTCCGCCAGCCAGACCCACAACCTGGCGAACATGCGCATGCGGTGCGAAGCCTCGCTGGCGGCGTTCGGCGAGATCGTGACCTTTGCCAGCGGCTCGGGCGTACGGCTCAACGGCAGCATCGCGACGACGTTTGGTTGCCCGTTCGAGGGCGGGATCGACGAAGACCGCGTGCTGCAAATCGTCGAGGCCTATCAAGAACTCGGTATTCAGGGCATCACCCTGGCCGACACCACCGGCATGGCCAATCCGCGACAGGTCGACCGACTGGTGCGACGGGTGTTGCAGCGGGTTTCGGCGGCGGATCTGACCCTGCACTTTCACAACACCCGAGGCCTGGGATTGTGCAATGTGCTGGCGGCTTACGAAGCGGGCGCCCGGCGTTTCGACGCGGCGCTGGGCGGGCTAGGTGGCTGTCCGTTCGCGCCCGGCGCATCGGGCAACATCTGCACCGAAGACCTGGTGAACCTCTGCGACGAAGTCGGCATTCGCACCGGCATCGATCTGCCGTTGCTGCTGAAACTGTCCCGTGGACTGCCCGCGCTGCTGGGTCATGAAGTGCCCGGTCAACTGGCCAAGGCCGGACGCAATTGCGATCTGCACCCGATTCCCGGCTGATTTCACACGCTCACTGACAACCCCCGAACCAGACAACAAAAACAATCGGACGCCCACCGGCAGTCCGCCTGGAGAAAAACTATGAGCCTCAATGTAATGGAGGCGGGCGCAAGCTCGTCCGTCGATCACGACGCCGAAAAAGCCCTGGTCAGCAAGGTCGCCTGGCGCCTGATGCCGTTGATCATGGTCTGCTACCTGTTCGCCTTCTTCGACCGCATCAACATCAGCTTCGCCAAGTTCCAGTTGCAGGCCGACCTGAGCCTGAGCGACACCGCTTACGGTCTCGGGGCCGGGCTGTTCGTGGTCGGTTACGTGCTGTTCGAAGTACCGAGCAACATGATGCTGTACAAGGTCGGCGCGCGGCGCTGGATCGCCCGGATCATGATGTCCTGGGGCGTGGCGACGGCACTGATGGTGTTCGTCAACAGCGAATGGCAGTTCTACGTGCTGCGCTTTCTGATCGGCGCGATGGAGGCCGGTTTCGCCCCCGGCGTGCTGTATTACCTGACGCTGTGGTTCCCGCAGCATTTCCGTGGCCGCATCACTTCGATGCTGTTCCTGGCCTCGGCGTTTGCCGGTCTCGTCGGTGCGCCGTTCTCCGGACTGGTGCTGGAACACCTCGACGGCGTGCTGCAAATGCGCGGCTGGCACTGGTTGTTTCTGCTCGGTGGCGTGCCGTGCGTGGGGCTGGGTTTCCTGGTGCTGACCTTGCTCAAGGACCGCATCGAGGACGCTCACTGGCTGACCCCGGAAGAGAAAAAACTGCTGGCCAGCCGCATCGCCCATCACGAACCGCACAAGAGCGGCGGCTCGTTGCTGGCGGCGTTGAAGATTCCCGGTTTCCTGACCCTGGGGCTGATCTACTTCCTGATCCAGGTCGCGTCCTACGGCCTGAATTTCTGGGCCCCGCAACTGATCCGCAGTGCCGGCACCGAGAGCCCGGTAATGATCGGCCTGCTGACCTCGATCCCGTATATCTGCGGTGCGATCAGCATGGTGGTGATCGGTCGTCTGTCCGATGCCACGGGTGAGCGGCGCAAGTTTGTCGCGGGGCTGGTGATCGTCGGCGCTATCGGGTTCTTCAGCGCGGGGATTTTCGCCAGCCACACCACGTTTTTGATCGTCGCTCTTGGCTTGTTGGGCGCCGGGATCATCGCGTCGATTCCGAGCTTCTGGACCTTGCCACCGAAACTGCTGGCGGGCGCCGGGGCCGGTGCGGCGGGCGGGATTGCGGTGATCAACACCCTGGGCCAGTTCGGCGGTATCGTCAGCCCGGTGATGGTCGGCCGGATCAAGGACCTGACCGGCAGCACCACGCCGGCGCTGTATGTCATCGGCGTGGCGGCGCTGATCGCGGCGGCGTTGCTGCTGTGGGGGCTGCCGCAGAAACTGCGCACGCTGGACAAGTACTGAGGTGTCGGGCTGGTCGTGCCGATAGCGCACGATCAGCCCGCCGATGCCAGGGTCTTGGCAGCCGAGTCGCCAAACTGGATCAGCACCACTCCCGCCATCAACAACAGCGCGCCGAACAGGCGCGGCAATGTCAGGTGTTTCTCCACCAGCCCGAACAGGCCGAAATGATCCAGCACGATTGACGTGATCATTTGCCCGGCCAGGGCCAGCGCCAGAAATCCCGAAGCCCCCAGTTTCGGCAGCAACACCACCGCCAAGGCCACGAAGCACACCCCGAACGCCCCGCCGGTCCACATCCACAGCGGCAGCTTGCCGAGCGGGGCCAGCGACGGCAGTGGCAAGCGCAGGACGACAATCACCGGCAACAACACCAGCACGCTCACCACCAGCGAGGTCAGCGTCGCCCACAGCGGATGCCCCAACCCCCGCGCCAGATTGATGTTGATCGCACTCTGAAACGGCACTACCGCCCCGGCAAATACCGCCAACAGCAGCAATCCGACCCACTGCATCGTTCCCATGATCGTTCTCCGGCAAGGTTTTGCTGGACTCTAGGGTATTCGTCGAGCAGATTTAAATTCTGTTTTGGTATCCGGAACATGCATCGAATGAATGATCTGCGCCGCATCGACCTCAACCTGCTGGTGATCCTCGACGCCTTGCTCGGCGAGCAACACGTGACCCGCGCCGCCGAACGCCTGCACCTGAGTCAACCGGCGGTCAGCCACGCGTTGGCGCGTCTGCGCGACTTGCTGGGTGATCCATTGTTGGTGCGTGCCGGTTCGGGGCTGGTCCCCACCGCGCGGGCGCTGGAGCTGGCGGCGCCACTGGCCGAGACCCTGGCCCAAGTGCAATCGCTGCTGGCGCCGAATACCTTCGACCCGGCCAGCGCCCGTCGGACCTTTCGCCTCGCGATGTCGGACTACGGCGCGGCGATCATCCTGCCCGGCCTGATTCGCACCTTGCGCACCGAAGCGCCGGGCATTGATCTGCAAATCAGCCATGCCAGCCGCGAAGGCATGGTCGAAGGCCTGCTCAACGGCGACATCGACCTCGCCGCCGGCGTGCTCCCCGAATTGCCTGGCGATCTGCGCAGCACACCGCTGTTCGAGGAGCGCTACGTCTGCCTCCTGGATCACCAGAGCCTTCCCGCCGCAGGTGTTCTCGACCTGCCAACCTATCTCTCCCGTCCCCATGTCTTGCTGGAAATGCGCGGCAGCGGCACCCCGGAAATCGAACGCACCCTGACCGCCCTACGCGAACGCCGCCGCGTCGCCATCAGCCTGCCGCACTGGAGCGTCGCGCCGCAGTTCATCAGTGGCACGGACCTGATCCTCACGGTGGCTTCGCGAGCGTTGAATGAGGTGGATGACGAATCGCTGATCGTCGTGCCGCCGCCGTTTGAAATTGCGCCGTTCACGTTTGTGTCGGCATGGCACAAGCGGCGGGGCGGGGATCAGGCGTTGAACTGGTTGAATCAGCGGATCGGGGAGGGGATAGTGCGCGACTGAAAAACATCAAGGAGCGGGGCGTGACAGTGAAGTCTGGGGTCGTTGGTTGGGTGGCGCTGTGTGGGGCGTTGATGGCGGGGCAGGTGTTGGCTGATTGTGTGCCTGCGCCGGTGACCGGTGATCTGGATTTCTCCGTGTGCAAGGAGTGGCCCGCTTATCCGGGGTTGAACATCAGCGCGAACGCGAAATTTGAACGCAGCTCCGTGCCGGGTGGCACCGACACGAGCGGCACCTATGATTTCAATTTATCGGTCTTGAAAAGCGACCAAACGAAACCGGTTGCCACTTATCACCAGGCCTCCGCTTTCTTTTCGGGTGGGGTGGCGTTGCAAGAGCTCTCACTCGATACCGCGCGCTACAAGCTCACCCCAGAGATACGGGCGTTTGGCGTTCGCGTCCAATTCACCAATGCCTCTCGCCTCAACCCGCTTGAGGAAACGCACCTCTCTCTTTATGTGAGAGAGGGCGAAAAGTTGCGTCCAGTGCTCAGTCAATTAGTGGTTTATGAGTACGGCGGTGAATGGGACGGTGATTGCGCCGGCGAGCGATATGAGACGACCAGAACGGTAGAAATTGCCAAGACCAGCTCCCATGGTTAAGCCGATCTGATCATCAAAACCCGGCAGAAAGGGACGACCAATGTCGTCCAAGGCGACACTTGTGAAGAAAAGACCAGTGTCAGCAGCCCTGAACTGACAACCCTTCGCTACGACGGAAAATCATACGTTTTGCCTAAAGGTTTCAAAGCCATCGAGTGATACAGAGCCAACGCGACTTAATTCAAGGAAGAACAATGCTCACCCCAACCCGACTTTTCATCGCCCTCAGCTTTTTCGCGATTACCGCCCAGGCGCAGCCGGCCTGTGTAACAAAGAATCACGACGACCAGTCGCTCTCGCGCTGCAAACCATGGCCGGCGTTCAAGGAGCAGGTGATTGCCCTCAAGTCCACATATATCCCGGACGCTGGTAATGACGATGCGGGCGTGTTTGATCTGGATCTGGCGGTGCTGAACAGCACCAACGCCATGCCGATTGCCACTTACTCCAAACCCGGCGCTTACAACTCCGATGCCATCCGGTTCGATGATCTGGTGATCGACACGGCCCGTTATCGGCTGGCTCCGGATGTCCGTGCCTTTGGTCTGCGTTCGAAGTTCGAGCACAGCTCTCGCGCCAATCCATACGAAAAAACCGATCTGGCGCTGTATGTGCGTGAAGGCGGCAAACTGCGCCCGGTACTGGAAGGTCTGGTGGTCTACAAGAACCATGGTGAGTGGATGGATGAATGCGAAGGTGAAGGACGGCAAATTCGCCGAACCGTGGAAATCGGCCCGACCAGCCACAATGGCTTGGCCGACCTGATCGTCACCTCAAGCGGCACGGCGATGAAAACCGTCAAGGCCGGCAAGGAATGCGTTTCCCAGGATTCCCCACTGAAGAAAACCCAAATCACCCTGACCTACGACGGCAAGCAATACACCCTCCCCGAAGACCTCAGAGGTTACTGACCCGATGCTCACCGGCCTCAACCACCTGACCCTCGCCGTCACCGACCTGGACCGCAGCCTCGCGTTCTACCGTGACGTGCTGCGCCTGAGGGTCGAGGCCACGTGGGACGCCGGTGCCTATCTCTCGCTCCCGGGCCTGTGGTTGTGCCTGTCGCTGGATGAACAACGCCAACCCCATCCCGCCGCCGACTACACCCACTACGCCTTCAGCCTCGGCGCAGAAGACTTTCCGCTGTTCGTCCAGCAGCTTCGCGCCGCCAACGTGCAGGAATGGCGTGACAACCGCAGCGAAGGTGCATCGTTCTACTTCCTCGACCCGGACGGTCACCAGCTCGAAGCCCACGTCGGCGATCTGGCCTCGCGACTGGCCGCGTGTCGGCAAAAGCCCTACGCCGGGATGCGTTTTTTCAACGAGTCGTGAATATTCGCCAAACGCTGGGATAGACTGGCGGCCACGTTTTCCGGGACTTGCAGGTTTTCCATGACTCCATCGTTGCTAATGGCCGTGTTGGCCTCGGGATTCATCTACGGCATCACGCCGGGGCCGGGTGTGCTGGCGGTGTTTGGCATCGGCGCCGCGCGCGGGCGGCGAGCCGGGGCGGGGTTTCTGTGCGGGCATCTGCTGGGCGATGTGATCTGGTGCAGCACGGCATTGATCGCGATTGTCGGCGCCCGGGAAATCGGCAGCACCGCTTTCGATGTGCTCGGTGTGCTCAGCGGCCTGTACCTGTTCTGGCTCGGCTGGCGTGCGGTGCGGGCCAAGCGCAGCAACGGTGAGCAGCCCCAGGGCGCGGCGCGTCAGCCGTTCTGGCACGGCATTCTGTTCGGGCTGACCAACCCCAAGGCCTACCCGGTGGCGGTGGCGACGTTCACCGCGTTGCTGTCGAGCCGTGCCGAACTGCTCAACTGGTCGATGCTGCCGATGCTGATTGCTTTGAGCTTCCTGGGTGGATTGCTCGCCTACGCTATTCTCATTGGCGTTGTCGGCGCCCGACAGGTGCGTACGCTGTATCAGCGCCATGAACTGGCCATCACCCGGTTGTGCGGGGTAATGTTCATCGGTTTCGCCATCAATGCTCTGGTGCATGCGCTGCCGGGGCTGATGCCGAACAGGAATTGATGTGATCGCAGGGATGCGAGGTCGAGGTCAGGGACGGTTGATCAGTGCTGCATTGCCCGGACACCCACGCTGAACCATGGAAAGCCGAAATTCTGCGCCCTTGGCGAGTTACATCGATCTGTTGCTGGACGCCGTTTGTGCGGTAGACAAACAAGGTCGCTTCGTTTTTGTCAGCGCAGCCTGCGAGCGGATTCTCGGCTACACCCCTGACGAGTTGATTGGCCAGTCGATGATCGACTACGTCTACCCAGCCGACCGTGAGCGCACCCTGGCTGCCGCCAGCGACATCATGGGCGGCGAGCCCAAGCACAACTTCGAAAACCGCTACGTGCGCAAGGATGGCAGCATCGTGCACATCCTCTGGTCGGCGCGCTGGTCGGAAGTCGATCAACTGCGCATCGCCGTGGCCCGTGACATCACCGAACGGAAACTCGCAGAATCCCGTCAGGCGGCGCTGTACGCGATCTCCGAAGCGGCCCATGCGGCGGAGGATCTGCTGGCACTGTTCAAGCGCATTCACCTGATCATTGGCGAGTGGCTGCCGGCGCTGAATTTCTCCGTGGCGCTGTACGACGACCATTGCGCGCAACTGAATTTTCCCTATCACGTCGACGATGACGAGTTGCAACCGGAGCAACCCGGCACTGTGACCGGTCGGCTGTGCGCAGAAGTGATCCGCAGCGGCCAGCCGATCCTGCTGACCCCGGATTGTCCGCAGGCCCCGGCGGGATTCGAAACCCTGGTGGCGGGGCAGCATTCACCGTGCTGGCTCGGTGTGCCGTTGAACTCAAAAAACGGCACCATCGGCGCCCTGATCGTCAAAAGCCTGCCCGGCGGCGAACGCTACACCGAGCGTGACAAGGAACTGCTGCAATATGTCTGCGCCCAGGTCGCCACGGCCATCGAGCGTCAGCAATTGCACGCTCGCCTGCGGCGCATGGCGCAATACGATCAATTGACCCAATTGCCCAATCGCGAGTTGTTGCGTGATCGATTGAAGGCTGCGCTGACCAGCGCTCGGGAAACATCGGGGCACATGGCGCTGCTGTATGTCGATCTGGATCGCTTCAAGCAGGTCAACGACACCTTCGGCCACGGTGTCGGCGACATGCTGTTGCAGACTGTGGCCAACCGCCTCAAGGGCTGTGTGCGCGAGACCGACACCGTGGCGCGGATCGGTGGCGACGAGTTCGTGGTGCTGTTGCACAGCGTCCATGCCGCCGACGATGCCGACAGCGTGGCGGAAAAGATCCGACAGGTGCTGGTGCAACCCATGCGTCTGGACGGGCACAACCTGCACATCGAACCGAGCATCGGCGTGGCCCGCTATCCCGAGCATGGTGATGAGGAACAGCAACTGTTTCGTCACGCCGACCAGGTGATGTACGCCGCCAAACGGCAGAATCATCAAAGGCTGGACAGCTGATCGGCGCGTCACCGTTCGTCGCGGCGAAAGCAACTTTTCTAAACCTTTGGCAGTCAGGAAATTCTCAATCTAGGCGGGCACCTGCTCGCCTACGATCAATGCCAAGAGGTAGAGAATCATGCCTAACTCAAGAAACTCGAACTCGGGAAACTTTGCCAACGATCGAACGAAGGCGTCTGAAGCCGGTCGCAAGGGTGGGAAAACCACCACCACGACTGTCGACAAAGAGCCTAAAACCGAGATGGGCCGCAAGCCCGCTCAGAAATCGAAATAGTCGGTGAAGGTTGTTTTGATTGAGAGGCGGGGGCGCAAGCTCCCGCTTGAATCTGCAAAGAAGGAGGGCGCGACCATGAGCCGGATGGCCACCCGAGTACGTAACATCAGTTTTGTCAGCCTGCTGGGATTGTTCGCCAGCAGCGCGTTTGCCCAGTCGCCCGCCGACTTCATCAACGAAGCCTCGGCCAAAGGCATGGCCGACATCGAGGCCAGTCGTCTGGCGCACAGCAAGGCCGAGTCCAAAGAGGTCAAGGATTACACCATCGTGGTCATCAACGACCGCACCACCGCCAACCAGCATCTGGCGAAAATCGCCAAGAAACTGGACCTGCCAGTGGCGCCCCGCGAAGAAGTCGCCGACAAGGCCAAGGCGTTGATGCCGGAAGTCAAAGAGGGCGCCAGCTTCGATCAGGCCTACGCCGCCAGTCAGGTCAAAGCCACGGAAGAGGCCATTCAGCAGATCCAGCAGGAGGCCCAGACCACTGACGTGCCGGAGATCAAGGCGTTTGCCGACGAGACCCTGCCGAAATTGCAGAGTCATCTGGAAATGGCCCGGGCCCTTCAGGCCAGTCGCTGAATCCGCAGAAATGAAAACGGCGCTTTTTTAGCGCCGTTTTTTTTGCCTGTCAGCATTCATTCAGATCCTGCTTCGGCTTGCTCTTGTCCCCCAGACCTTCCAGATCAAACACCTCGTTCTCGCCCATCGCCCGGTAATGCCGACGTAACGCCTCCAACTGCTTGAGATCCAGCGACTCCAGCCCGAGCATCGCGTTCTGCGCCTCTTTGTTCACCCGCAGCAACTCATCGAGTTTCAAATGCAGGATGTCGGTGTCACGGTTCTGGGTGTTCTGGATCAGGAACACCATCAGGAAGGTGATGATCGTGGTCGAGGTGTTGATGATCAGTTGCCAGGTGTCGTTGTAATCGAAAATCGGCCCGCTCAACCCCCAGAGCCCGATCAGAATCAACGCCCCCATGAACGTCTTGGGGCTGCCGGCCCATAGCGCCAGCGTTTGCGAAATCTTTGCGAATTTCATGGCCGTGTTCCTTGTTGGGGGGAGCTTGAAATTCAGACATCGGAGGGGGGCGGAAAATTCTACTTACAGTTTTCTGAGTCCCTGTGGGCATGGTGAAGACAGCACTCCCGGCGATATCGGACGTACGTAGGGGAAGGCAGATAAACACGATCGCTGTATCGTGACGGCAGCCACTTTTCCACGTTTCGCCAGAACGTCCACGACAGGAGAACGCAATGACCTGGTCCGCCAAGCAATACGTCACTTTTGAAGATGAACGCACCCGCCCGGCCCGTGACCTGCTGGCGGCGATTCCCACGCGGGAGGCGCGTTCAGTGGTCGATATCGGTTGTGGCCCCGGCAACTCGACCGAGCTTCTGGTGACGCGTTTTCCGGGGGCGAAAGTGCAGGGGCTCGACAGTTCGCCGGACATGATCGATGCCGCGCGCAAGCGTCTGCCGCAGTTGCAGTTCGAGGTGGCGGACATCGATAAGTGGGCGGATGCAGGGCCGTTCGATGTGATCTTCGCCAACGCCGTTTTGCAGTGGGTGCCGGAACACGCGACGTTGTTGCCGGCGCTGGTGGGCAAGTTGGCGCAGGGCGGCAGTCTGGCGATTCAGATGCCGGACAACCTCAACGAGCCGTCCCACCGGTTGATGCGTGAAGTGGCTGCCAGCGGGCCGTGGGCCAGCAAACTGGCCGGTGCGGCGGGGCAGCGGACGGAAATGGCGGATGCCAGTGCTTATTTCTCGATGCTGCGGCCGCATTGTGCGCGGGTCGATGTGTGGCGCACCACGTATCACCATCAGTTGGCGGGCGGGGCTTCCGGCGTTGTCGAGTGGTTCAAGGGCAGCGGTTTGATTCCGTTCCTCAGTCCGCTGACGGATGCGGAGCGAGCGGAGTATCTGGCGCACTATCTGGCGGAGGTTGCAAAGGCTTATCCGGCGCTGGCGGATGGTTCGGTGTTGTTGCCGTTTCCGCGGTTGTTCATCGTTGCCACACGTTGAAATGAAAAAGGGCCGATTGGATCGGCCCTTTCTTTTTTGCGGTCAGCGCTGTACGGCGACCAGCATCATCATCGGCCGCTCGCGTTCTTCGGCGAGGGCCGGTTGCGCGGCCACGTCTGCATCGCTCGGGCCCCATTCGTTGACGTGTTGAATCGTGAACCCGGCGTCGATCAACGTGTTGAGCAAAGTCCCGACCGTACGATGCTGCTTGATCACCCCGTCGGCCAGCCAGTTGGTCACCCGTTCGCCTTCCATCTGATAACTGTCCAGCGGCCAGCGCTTGTGGCCCTCGCTGTCGATCAGCCAGCCCGGATTGCGCGGTGCCATGAAGATCGGGTGCTCGATGGAAAACACAAAATGCGCACCGGGTTTAAGTGCCGAATGCAGGTTGGCGAACAGCCCCGAGAGATCCTTGATGTAGTGCAGCGCCAGTGAGCTGTAGGCCAGATCGTAAGTGCACGCAGGCAAATCAAGGTGTTCCAGGTCGGCGCGTTCGTAGCGGATGTTCGCGGCCGAGGTGGTTTCCTTCGCCCGTTCGAGCATTTTCTCCGAGACATCCAGCCCCAGCACTTGGGCAGCGCCCTGTTCGCTGGCCCAGCGGCAGAACCAGCCGTAGCCGCAGCCCAGATCCACCACCTGCAAACCGTGCAGGGAAGGCAACAAGGCTTTCAGCGCCGGCCATTCCGGCGCGGCATCGAGGCCGCCGATGGAGCGGTTCATCTGGCTGTAGCCCTGGAAAAATTCGGGATCGTCGTAGATGTTCTGGGTCATGGGTTTGGTGCTCTTTTGAATTCGATTTAGGTGGCTCAACGGCCACGATTTGAATCCCTCGAAACGTGATGGCGCGTATTCGTCGATGGCCGCGCAGGGGGAGGGGGGTGGGCGATGGGGAAATGCTAGCGGGTCGGGGCGAGAGTGAGAACCGACGGAGTGTTGGGGATCTGTAAACGCGGTTTTTCAATTCGGGATGTTTAAAGAGTTGGCCCTGTTTACTGAACCTTCCCACAAGGTTTTCAGGTTGTCCGTCGGAAGTGCGGTCTCTAGCCTGTGAGGGTCGCTGATGAATCGGCGATCGGGATTGGAACCCCGGCGACTTCCCAAAAAAGCAAAAGCAGCTTTCATGACGTATGCTTGCCCGCCTTCATGGTGTGCACTCTGTTATGGCGGCTGTGCGCGAGAGACTTCGAGTCTGTCGGGCTTTTGGCTTTTTTCGCCCGGGTTCCAACTCGTGTACAGCTGCCACCTCTTCGATTGGAACCGAGTAGGTCAGCTCCACCTATCGACTAGAAAGAAGCCATTATGAAGAAGCCAACCCCGAATCCCCCAGAAGTCGAAACCGACCCAACGTCCCCCTACAGCTCAATCGACTGCAGAAAACTCAACGACGCCGCCAACCGCGCCCTCGATCACTACCTCTGCCCCGGCGCCCATGTCATGGGCACGACCAACCAGCCTGAACCGATGTTCCTCGCCAACCCGGCCTACAACACCGAATCGCTGCTCGCCAACGCCAGCGAATCCCTGGGCTCGGCCAGCGAAATGCTCAGCAACTTCGCCGCCGTGCTCGATCCGTCCCATCGCAAGACGGCCCTGGGAATCGCGCAGGTCGTGATGCTGGGGGAATTGGCGGTGAATCAGGCGCTGGATCATGTTGAGGTGAAGAGCTGAATTGCAGCTGTTCTGGCAGGCATAAAAAAACCGGTCATTGCGACCGGTTTTTTTGTCCGCTTCAACCTTGCTGCAACACCTTGAGCGCCGCCGAGGCCAGGAATCCGGAGCGGCTTTTCTCTTCCGGGTGGTGCAACACGTATTCATCAATACGGTTCAGCAGGTAGCCCGGCAATGTGATGTTGAGTTTCTGAGCTTTGCCCAGGTATTTGGTTACATCGATGTCCACCAACGCCCACGTGCAGCCAGCGTATTTTGGATTGGCGGCATGCAGCGTGACCTTGTTGGCTGGCGGGATTGGCGAACCGTCCTCGGCCAGAATCTCGAAATGGCCTTCAATGGCTTCGCGGGCCATCGCCATCGCGTCATCCAGATCATCTCCAGCGGAGAAGCAGCCCGGAATATCCGGCACCTCCACTCCCCAGGCATGTCCTTCGTCACCCACTGAAATCGCGATCGGGTAAAGCATGTGTCGTCCTCCACGGCGCAGTTGACCGAACGAGTCAAAGGAGCGCCTGTTGCAAAATGCTGATGGCCGTTTTCTTGAGCAGATCCTTCTTCGGGTGAGGCACTGTGACCAGACCAGGTTTGGTCGGATGCTTGAAGTGATGATGACTGCCCCTGACCCGCACCAGATACCAACCGTCTGCGACGAGCTGGCCAATTAGAAAACGGCTGTTCACAACACCTCCTTGTGGTGTGCTTGGTGGGTACTATACCCACGATTTCTTATCGATCAACACTATAACCACCGAGCGGTCATCGTCCTTTGATGGGGCTGGTGTTCACGAAGGAGTCTAGGCGGGGATACTTCAGCTGGATGGGGAGTGTATTGCAGGCCGTTTCCATGAAATCCAATGGGTTGGCATTGAGGCTCAACAGATGTGGGTTCCTAGCCACAGTAAATTTCTGAGGCGACCTCCAATTCCAATATTTTGGGGCTTATATCGATTTTGGCGTGAGAACCCACAGCGAAATGGATTTAAGAAGTCCAAGTAATGTCCGCTCTCGGCGTAGTGAACGGGATTTTCCCTAAATCCCGGACACAAAAAAAACCGGCCCTCAAGGCCGGTTTTTCTGTTTGCGCATCCCCCGTCAAACCACGACGCAGGACATAAATTCGATTGGAGCGGGTGAAGGGAATCGAACCCTCGTTATCAGCTTGGGAAGCTGGAGTAATGCCATTATACGACACCCGCTCAGAGCGGCTGACTTTGTACCAGACTCGGCCACGGATTTGAAGTTTTCTTTGCACGCGCACAACGGAAAGTCTTGAAACAGAGCCGAAGTCGGTCAATCGCGGGCAAGCGCTGCGGGCTGGAGGACGGCTGAATCTCAGCCTTGCAGGCTTGCTCGCGACGACACTGTTTCAAATGGCCAATGCATGGTGATCCTGGACAAACTGGTAACGCGTTCGGCTGGCCTGTTGCGCAGGTTTCAGGAAACCGAGCAAGGCGTTCTGGCTGTCCCGGCAGGCGGATTTGTGTTCCATGTCGAGGAAGTGCCCGGTGGCCTGCAGGGTGGTAAAGGTGCTTTGCGCCACGTGGTTGCCGAACAGCCGGGCGTCTTCGGCGGCGGTGTATTCGTCCCATTCGCCGTTCATGAACAGCACCGGCACGTTGATCTTTTTCGCCGCGTTCAGATAGCACTGGCGATCGCTGTTCAGCACGTTGCTGATGTGAAAGTGCATCTGCCCGTATTCGTGCTCGGCCAGGCTGCTGACGTGGCGATAGTTGAAGCGCTTGAACAGCGACGGCAGGTGTTTGCCGATGGTGTTGTTGACCAAATGGCCGACTCGGTCGCCGTCGCGTTTGCCGAGGCATTCGACGCCGCGCTCCAGGTAGTCGAGCATGTGCGCGTTGACCACCGGAGAGAACGAGCTGATCACAGCTTTTTCGATACGCCGGGGCTGGTGTGCAAGGGCAACCATGGTCGCGGCGCCACCCCAGGAAAACGACAGCACATGTTCGGCGGCGAAGTGGTCGATCAGCTCCAGCAGGATCAGACCTTCGACTTCTTTCGTCAGATGTTTCTCGTGGTGATTGTGGATTTTCGACCTGCCCGCGTAGGGCTGGTCGTAGCAAACCACGTTGAATTGCGGGTGCAGATTTTTCACGGTCTGTGCAAACGACGCAGTCGTGGCCATCGAGCCGTTGACCAGAATAATGGTCTTTTCCGCGGCGTCTGCGCGATAGAACTCCGTGTAAACCCGATACTGACCCTGTATATCCAGCACAGCGATTTCTGGCCTCATGTCATAAGACTCCTGGCAAGCAAGCGGGTATGCGCGCAAATGAGATTGCACGAGCTTTGTGACAGGTAGGCATACGCCTGGAATTTTGTGGCCCATGTCGATCCGGTACGGCAGGTCGACGGGTATTGTTATTGGCGGGCAGTCTGTCGGCTGAGGCGCAACCCTGATGGGCTGTCTACCGACAAAAAGTTTCTTGGATGTTATGTGTGACTCATCGGTCACAATTTGGCCGACGACCTGATTCAAGCAGGGGGATCCGGATCGCGCAAGTGCCGTTGGTAAATTGTTCGACAACTTCTGCTGAGCGGTCGGCTGCTTAGAACAAATGAATCTCTTCGGTGCGCAAAGCACGGTACTCGCCCGGTTTTAGCGCGTGATCGAGCGGCAGTGGGCCCATGGATTCGCGGTGCAGGCGCAGCACTTTGTTGTTGAAGTGGCCGAACATGCGCTTCACCTGATGGTAACGACCTTCGACGATGCTCAAACGCGCCGTTCGCGGGCCGAGCACTTGCAGCTGCGCCGGTTGGGTGGTCAGGTCCTCAAAGGCGAAGTAGATCCCCTCGGCGAACTTGACCGCATATTCCGGGCCGATCTCCTGTTCGGTCTCGACGTAATAGACCTTCGGCAGTTTGGTCTGCGGCTGGGTCAGGCGTCGCGACCAGCTGCCGTCGTTGGTGATCAGCATCAGCCCGGTGGTGTTGAAGTCCAGACGCCCGGCGATGTGCAGGTCATCCTTGTCCGGCTCGTGGATCAGGTCGAGCACGGTCGGATGCTCGGGATCGCGGGTGGCGCTGACGCAACCCTGCGGCTTGTACAGCATGAAGTAGCGCGCCGGTTTGCCGTTTTGCAGCACTTCGTCGTCGACTTCGACGCGGCTGAATTCCAGGACTTCGCTGTGGGGATCGCTGACGACTTTTCCGTCGATGCGCACGCGCTTTTCCACCAGCAACAGGCGAACCTGTTTGCGGTTGTAGCGGGGCAGGTTACTGAGGAAACGGTCGACGCGCATGATCAGGAATCGGCAGGAAGCGGGGCGCGCATCTTACGGGATCGACGGCGTGGCTGCTTGCAGTTGCGCCTCGACCCGGGCGCAGCGCGGGCACAGGCAGGACTTGTCGCGCAGTTCCGCTGGCAGGGCTTCGAGCACTGCCGGGTCAATGGAGACGCCGTAGCACCAGCAGGCACGGTCGGCGGTGCGCGGGTCGGCCAGGGTGCAGTCGTTGCGGGCGCCGCAGGCCGGGCAGAGGTCAGGTTTGTTCATGGGCTTCAGGCATAGGTCGATTGATGCGTTTCCACGCAGGTGCGGTTGCGGCCGGTCTGTTTGGCCCGGTACATCGCATGATCGGCCCGGGACAGCAGGCTGTGCAAGGTGTCATCCGGTTGCAGGGTGGTGGCGCCGATGCTGACCGTCAGATTCAGGGTGTGACCGTTGTAGGCATATTCATGCTGCTCGACGTGCTGGCGGATCTTCTCGGCGATCTTCTGACCGGTCTCGCCGTCGGTGTCCTTCAACAGAACGATAAATTCCTCACCGCCCCAACGGCAGACGATGTCGGAATGCCGCAGGCAGCTTTGCAGGTCCCGGGCAAAACCGATCAAGACCTGATCGCCGGCCATGTGCCCGTAGGTGTCGTTCAAGACTTTGAAGTGGTCCAGATCCAGCAACAGCGCTGTCAGCGGTTTCGGCTCGCGATGAGCTTCCTGCAAGGCCTGCCCGGCGAGCAAGTCGAAGCCGCGCCGGTTTGGCAGTTCGGTGAGGCTGTCGAGGGTAGCCTGGGCGTGGATCTTGTCCTGATAGCGTTTGATCAAACGATTGACCAGCGCCAGCACGATCAACGTCACCAGCAGGCAAATCAGCAGGTTGAGGTACAGCGACTGGCGAATCTCGCTCAACGCACCGTCTTCACGTTTGTCGACGAACAGGTACCAGTTCAGCTCCGGAATGAACCGCACGTTGAGGAAATGTCCCTGGCCGTGAGCGGAATATTCGTAGCTGCCGCTGTGGGGTTTGGGTAACTGGCTGACCAGACCTTTCATGCTGTCGAGATCCGTCAGGCTTTTCCCGACCCGCGCACCTTCCGGCCCGCCCTCGGCGCCGGTCAGGACCAGCCGGCCAAAGGTGTCGACGAAGTAAACGCTGCGTTGATAGCGCTGCTGGTACTTGTCGATCAACTTGATCACAGCGTCCACCGTCAGCCCTACGCCGGCGGCGCCGATGAAGCGATCGTTGTAGTCGTAGACCTTGTAGTTGATGAAGAAGGTCATGTTGTCTTTGTTGGCCAGGTCCGGGTCGACGTTGATCTCGTAGGGTTCTTTCATGTCGCGCACGCGGAAGTACCAGGCGTCGCGTGGCTCGTCGATCTTCACCTGCTTGAGCACGCCCTTGGCGTGGTAGTAGGTGTGGGTGCTGTTGGAGACAAAGAACGCGGTGTAGGCGCCGTAGTGGGTCATGACCTCGTCGAGGTAGCGGGTCATCTGGTCGCTGTCTTTCTCGCCGTTCACCACCCAGTCGCGCATGAAGGTGTCGCGGGACATCATCGAGGAAATCAGGATCGGTCTGACAAGGTCTTTCTGGATTTCCGAGTACACCGTGTCGGAGGTCAGCGGCAGTTCGGTGTTGACGATGTTGTCGCGGATCGACGCGCGCGAGGCGTAATAGCTGAGCAGCGAAGTGGCGAGGAAACCTGCGCCGAGGAGGGCGACCAGGGTCAGTACCAGCGAACGTTGGGAGTGAAACGCAGATCTGAGCGGCATTGGCAATTCCGTTGACAGTGACCCGATGGGCAGCATTCTAGTGGCACGGCGGGGAAAAGACTGCGGGATTTGTGCCTGAAATGCGGGGGGATCAGCCGGGCAGGGGTGTCTGGAGAATGGCTTGCTCATCCAGCCCCCTCCCGGAACGAGAGGGGGCCGATTTTCGGATCAGTTTCTGGTTTGCAGATACGCTCGCCACCCACCCAGATGGCTGATGTCGGTTGCACCTTCCAGGCCGTAAGGTTCGCAGATGAATCCGCTTTCCCATCGGCCATCCGCCAGTTGCACCTTGCCCAGGCCCAGCGGCGCCGGGATCCCGGTAAGGAACGAGCCCAGTTCACTGCTCGGTAACTCCCAGACTTCCACCGCGATGGACACGCCACCGTCGGCCACGCGCAGCATGCCCGGGCGCAACGGCGGGCCACCGGCCAAGGCATAGAGTTTGTAGTCCTTCGAGCTGTAAGTGGCCTCGATCAGGCGTGCGCCGCGTTGCCGCAACTGCCCGTTCAGGGCCAAGCCGTCCAGATGCGCGCCGCAGACCACCAGTCGCGCACGGTCATGGCGCGCCGGGTTGTTCGGCGTCGGCAGCGCGGGATCCTGCTGGCGCTGCAAGGCATCGGCCACGCCCAGCAGATACTGATCGGTGAACGCCCGACCAAACAGCGTCACACCCCACGGCAACCCGTTGGCCATGAAGCCGCCGGGTACGGCGACGGCAGCGTAATCGAGCAGGTTCATGAAGTTGGTGTAGTAGCCCAGTTCGGAATTGCGTAGCACCGGTTCTGCGTCGAGTTCCGCCAGCGTCACCGGACGACCGATGGTGGGCGTGAGCACGCAGTCGAGTCCTTCCAGGGCTTTATCGCAAACGGCTTTCAGCGCTTGCAGGTGGTATTGCGCGCGGAACGTCTGCACGCCGCTGACGGCCGGTGCTTTGGCCAGCACCGCACGGAACACCGGCAGCACCGCCGCAGGATTTTCTTCCATCAACTCGCCGGCCACGCTGTAGCGCTCGGCCACCCACGGCCCTTCATAGAGCAACCGCGCCGCTTCGAGGAACGGCGACAGGTCCAGCTCGACGGCCTCACCGCCCGCTGCCTTGAGCCGGTCAATGGCATCGCCGAACAGCCGCGGGCCTTCCTTGCAGCCGAAAAATTCCAGGTCTTGCGCACGTGGTACACCGAAGCGGAACGGCCGTGGCACGCCGAACGCGGAACCGTCATTCCATGACGGATTGCTACGGCTGTATTCGTCCCTCGGATCGAGGTGCGCGGTCAGCGCCAGTAGCTGACTGGCTTCCCGCGCCGTTGCGGTGAACGTGGTGACGCAATCGAGCGTGCGACAGGCCGGTAGCACGCCGGCGGTGGAGATCAGCCCTTTGCTGGCCTTCAGCCCCACCAGGTTGTTCAACGCCGCTGGCACCCGGCCGGAGCCGGCGGTGTCGGTGCCCAACGCGAAACTGGCGACACCGAGCGCCACGGCCAGCGACGAGCCGGCGCTGGAGCCGCCCGACGGATACTCCGGCAACACGCTGTTCGGGCAGGCGCCGTAAGGCGAACGGCTGCCGTTGAGGCCGGTGGCGAACTGGTCGAGATTGGTCTTGCCCAGCGGGATCGCCCCCAGTGCCAGCAGCCGTTCGACGATGGTTGCCGAACGTTCCGGTACGTAGGCGAACGCCGGGCATGCGGCGGTGGTCGGGACACCGGCCAGATCAATGTTGTCCTTGATCGCGAACGGCACGCCATACAACGGCAGGCTGTCGAGATCGCGACCGTCGAGGGCGGCCAGATAAGGCTCCATTTCCTCGGCGCTGAGCAGGTGGATGAACAGGTGATAGTCCGGGTTCAGCGCGGCGGCTTTTTCCCGTAGCGCCAACAGCAATTGCCGGGGTGTGGTGTCGCCATTGCGGTAGGCCTGGCGCAGGGCATCGAGTTGCAGATTCATGGGTTGATCCTTTGGCAAATGGTTTCAGTCGAGTTCCAGCACCACGACCCGTTGTCCGGCACGTACCGCCGATCCCGGCTGCACGCGAATGTCCTGCACCACCCCGGCCATGGGCGCGAGCACGGGGATTTCCATCTTCATCGACTCCAGAATCACCAGCACATCACCGGCCGCCACGCGACTGCCGACCTCGACCTGCACCTGCCAGAGGTTGCCGGCAATGTGGCTGTCGATACTCTGCTGGCCGCGGGTCAGCGGTGTGTCTTCGCTGCTGTCCGGCACGGCTTCTTCACTGTCGAAGTGCGCCTGGCCGCTGGCAATCCAGCGTTCGCGCTCAGCCTGGAAAGCACCCTGTTGCTGCGCCCGGAAAGCGCTGATGCTTTCGGCTTCGCGTTGCAGAAAGGCCTGGTAGTCGGCGAGGTTGAGCTGGCTGTGTTCGATGTTCAGGTCGAAGCGGCCGAGGGGAAAGTCGCGGCGAATGCGCAGCAGTTCGTCGGCGCTGACCGGGTAGAAACGGATCTGATCGAAAAACCGCAGCAGCCAGGGCTTGCCGTCAAACGCGGCGACTTCGCGATAGCGGTTCCACATCTGCAAGGTACGCCCGACGAACTGATATCCGCCCGGGCCTTCCATGCCGTAGATGCACATGTAAGCGCCGCCGATGCCCACCGAGTTCTCGGCGGTCCAGGTGCGTGCCGGGTTGTACTTGGTGGTCACCAGCCGATGGCGCGGGTCGAGCGGGGTGGCTACCGGCGCGCCGAGGTACACATCACCGAGGCCCATCACCAGATAGCTCGCGTCGAACACCGTGCGTTGCACTTCGTCGAGGTTGGGCAGGTCATTGATGCGGCGGATGAACTCCAGATTGCTCGGGCACCACGGCGCGTCCTTGCGCACGGTGGTCATGTATTTCTCGATGGCCAACTGGCAGGCCGGATCGTCCCACGACAGGGGCAAGTGGACGATTCGCGACGGCACTTGCAGGTCAGTAGCGCTGCACACGGCGTTCCACTCGCCGGCGACAATGCCGAGCAGATCGGCCAACGGCAGTTGCTCGGGCTGGTAGTGCACCTGCAGCGAGCGGATGCCCGGGGTCAGGTCGATCACGCCGTGCAGGGCTTTGGCTTGCAGCGCCTGCATCAGTGCGTGGGCCCGGAAGCGCAGGACCAGATCCAGTTCCGGCGCACCGATTTCCAGCAGCAGATGGGTATCGCCGGACAGCCGCCCCACGAGTCGCACATCCCCCTGACCCAAATCCAGCACAACAGGCGAAACCAATGCCTGTGATGATGTGGGGGCGGTGTCTGGTCGGGCCTCATCGCTGGCAAGCCAGCTCCCACAGGCATCCCATTTGCGGGCGAGATCGCGGGCAGTCTTGAGGTCGACCGGCACGAACTGCACTTTGTCCCCGGCCTTGAGCTGACCCAGTTGCCAGAGATCCGCTTCGATCACCGTCACCGGGCAGACAAACCCGCCAAGGCTCGGGCCATCCGGGCCGAGGATCACCGGCATGTCGCCGGTGAAGTCCACCGCACCGATGGCGTAGGGATTGTCGTGGATGTTCGACGGATGCAGACCGGCCTCGCCACCGTCGGCGCGCACCCACTCTGGCTTCGGCCCGATCAGGCGCACGCCGGTGCGGCTGGAGTTGAAATGCACTTCCCATTGCGTGGCGAAAAAGGTACCGATGTAGTTTTCAGTGAAATATTCAGGCGCGCCATGAGGGCCGTAGATGACGCGGATCCGGCGCACGGCAGGTAATTCGCTGACGTGATGGGGGGCCAATGTCTGCCCGGCGCTGCGCTCAGTCAGGGCAGCCAGATGCAGCACGTCACCGGCGCGCAAGGCCCGTCCGCCATGGCCACCGAACTGACCGAGCGTGAAGGTGCTTTTGCTGCCCAGATAATCCGGCACTTGCACGCCGCCGCGCAGGCACAGGTAGCTGCGGGCTCCGGCGCCCGGCAGATTGCCCAGATGCAATTGACTGCCCGCCGGGATCAGCAGGGCGGTGTTCATCGCCTGCGGCTGGCCGTCGAGTGTCAGGGCAATCGGTGCGCCGGTCACCGCCACCACCGCGTCGCAATTAAAGCGCAGCAGCGGCCCGTTCATGGTGATTTCCAGTGCCGCCGCGCCTTCGGCATTGCCCAGCAGACGATTGCCCAGACGCAACGCGCGGCTGTCCATCGGCCCCGAGGGTGGCACGCCGACCGCCCAGTAGCCGAGGCGGCCGGGGTAGTCCTGAACGCTGGTCTGGGTGCCGGCGCTCAGTACTTCAAACGTGTTGGCCCGGTACACCAGGCCTTCCAGGCAACGGGTCCAGGGCTGGCCGCTGGCGAACGGTGTATCGAGCAGAATCTGCCGCAGGTAATCGCGGTTGGTTTCCACGCCGTACAGCAGGCTGTCGCCCAGGGCCTGATGCAGATCGGCACGCGCCTGTTCGCGGGTCGGCGCCCAGCAGATGAGCTTGGCGATCATCGGATCGAAGTAGGGCGGGATCTCACAACCGGCCTCGACCCAGGTGTCGATGCGCAGATGCCGGCCATCGGCGACGGGGAAATCGACCGCCGTCAGCAAGCCGGGGCTGGGCTGGAAATCGCGGCCCGGATCCTCGGCATACAGCCGCGCCTGAATCGCATGGCCCTGCGGTTGCAGGCCTGCAAACAACTCGGCCAGCGGCGGCAAGTCACCGGCCGCCAACTCGATCATCCAGCGCACCAGATCGACATCCCACACCTGTTCGGTAACGCCGTGTTCGACCTGCAACCGGGTGTTCACTTCCAGAAAATAGAAGCGCTGCGCATCGCTGTCGAAGACGAATTCGACGGTGCCGGCGCTGCGATAATTCACCGCTTTGGCCAGTTTGATCGCCGCCGCACACAGCTCATCCGCCATGCCTTCGGGCAGGTTCGGTGCCGGGGTTTCCTCGAGGACTTTCTGATTGCGCCGCTGCACCGAGCAGTCGCGCACACCGAGGGCGATCACTTCGCCATGGCCATCGCCGAACACTTGTACTTCCAGATGCCGTGCACGCTGGATGTACTTCTCGATGAACACGCCAGCGTCGCTGAAATTGTTCTGGCCGAGACGCTTCACCGCTTCGAACGATTCGCTCAACTCGCTGGCGTTACGACACACGCGCATACCGATGCCACCGCCACCGGCGGTGCTTTTGAGCATCACCGGATAACCGACCTGCGCGCCGGCAATCAGCGCGGCATCGAGGCTGTCGAGCAGTTCGGTGCCTTCGAGCATCGGCACGCCGTGCTGTTTGGCCAGGGCGCGGGCGGTGTGCTTGAGGCCGAACACCCGCAGTTGTTCCGGTGTCGGGCCGATGAAGGCAATGCCATGGTTTGCGCAGGCTTCGGCGAATGCGGCGTTTTCCGAGAGGAAGCCGTAGCCGGGGTGGATCGCGGTGGCGCCGCTGGCTTTGGCGATGGCAAGGATTTTTTCGACGGCCAGATAAGTACCGGCAGCGGCGCCTTCACCGAGGCTGTGGGCTTCGTCCGCTTGCAGGATGTGCAGGCTGGCGGCATCGGCTTCGGAATACACCGCGACACCTTCGACGTGCAGTTCACGCAAGGTGCGCAGAATGCGGCAGGCAATCGCGCCACGGTTGGCGATCAGGACTTTTTCGAACATGGCAAAACCCCTGAAGGGGATGCGGGCCGTCCCGCAGTTTTTCGATGAGCGCCGGGGTCGTCCCCGACGGCAAAATCACAGTTTCGAAAGTCACCATTGACCTTGTGGGAGCGGGCTTGCCCGCGATGGCGGTGTGTCAGTCATCATCAATGTTGGCTGTGCCGACGCCATCGCTGGCAAGCCAGCTCCCACAGGGTTTAGAGGTGTTTTGGGGATTTCAGACACTGGCCGGAACGGGCCTGGCACAGGGCGAAAAGCCAGCGGCGCAGACGGACGAATGTCAGTTCCATACCAGCAGCTCCGCAGGCGTCGGGTTGTAGGCGTTGCACGGGTTGTTCAGTTGCGGGCAGTTGGAGATCAGCACGATCACGTCCATCTCGGCGCGCAGGTCGACGTATTTGCCGGGGGCGGAAATCCCGTCTTCGAAGGTCAGGCCACCCTCGGCGGTCACCGGCACGTTCATGAAGAAATTGATGTTCGGCCCGATGTCACCTTTGCCCAGCCGACCGTCATGGGCGCAGGCGCGCAGGTAGTTGTCGCGGCAGCTGTGCATGTAGCGTTTTTCCAGGGCGTAGCGCACGGTGTTGCTCTCTTGCGCGCAGGCGCCGCCGAGGGTGTCGTGGCGGCCGCAGGTGTCGGCGATGATGGTCAGCATCGGTTTGCCAAGGTTGGAATACAAAACGCTGCCGGTGCTCAGGTAGACGTTGTTTTGTCGGCGCAATGTGCGTTGCACGTCGTAGCGCTCACGGGGATTGGCGGCGCTGTAAAACAAGGTGTCGACCGCCTGATTGCCTTCCAGATCGAGGATGCGCAGGGTCTGGCCGGCCTTGACCTCCATCAGCCAGGGTTCGCCGGCCGGAATGGTGGCGCGGTACACCGCAGCGTCGGGTTGTTTTTGCGAAGTGGCGATAGCAACTGACATGGCGACGATCCTCAGGCGAACAAACGGTCGGTGTTGATAAAGCCGCGCTCGTTCTCCGGGCGCGAGGTACGGCAGTGTTCGGCGACGCTGGCGTCGGCGTTCATCCAGCTCAGCTTCAGTGGTTTTGGCGCGTAGTCGGGCGACGGGTCCATCGGGTGTTGCAGGGCAGTGAGGACGACGAGGGTGTCCATCGGTGCGTACAGCTCGATGTAATCGCCGGCCTTCGAATGGCCTTCGACGAAATGGAAGCGCCCGGCTTCATCGACGTTGACCCGGCTGAACAGGTTGAGGGTCATCAGCAGGTCGGACAGGCCCAGGCCCCACTTGCCCAGTTCCACCAGCAGGTTGTCGGTGCCGTTGCGAAAGAAACCGTTGCGCAGTTCCTGATAGCGGCCCTGGCCATATTTTTCGGCGACCTCTTCAGCGCACAGCACACCGCCGAGGCTGTCGCTCCAGCCACAAGTGTCTGCGGTGATTGCTGCCAGCACCCGGCCCATGTCCGAGTAGAGGCAATGGCCGGCGGTCAGCTTGGCGGTGTGTTGGCACTTGAGGCTGTCGGGCAGGTTCAGGCGCTCGGTTTTCTCGTTGGCGTTGAGCAGGGTCAGGCTGACGTTGGCCCCACCGCGCAGGTCGGTCAGGCGCAGCAGCTGGCCGCGTTTCAGGACGAAGGAACGATGGCCTCCGCCTGGCAGGGTTTCTTCGGCGAAGGGTGGAAACAGTTGGGTCGAATCAGTCATGGGAGCAGTCCTCTCAGGCAATACGAAGCGTGCCGGCCAGCTCGGCGGGCAGGGCGTCGACGGCGGCGCGTTGGGCGCGGCGGTCGCTGTTCAAAGGGATGTCGTAGGTGATACGGGCGCCATAGGCACCGGGGGCGTGCGGGTCGAGGCGGACCTTGTCGAACACCAGCAGGCGGGTGCCGAGGCTGAAGCCTTCGGACAGGTCGTGGGTGACCATGAACACGGTCAGTTGCGTCTCGCGCCACAGCCCCAGCAGCAGGGCGTGCATGTCCTTGCGAATACCCGGATCGAGCGCGCCGAACGGTTCGTCGAGCAGCAACACGCGCGGTTTCATGATCAACGCCTGGGCGATCGCCAGCCGCTGTTGCATGCCGCCGGACAGTTGCGCCGGGTACTTGTCCAGCGCATGGCCGAGGCCGACTTTGTGCAGCAGCGCCGAGGCCTGTTCGCGGGCGTCTTTCTTCGCGCTGCCGAACAAGCGCCCCAGCAGCGGAGCGCGCGGCAATTCCAGGCCGATCGCAACGTTGTCCAGCACGCTCAGATGCGGGAATACCGAGTAGCGCTGGAACACCACGCCACGGCTGGCATCCGGCTCGCGGGCCAGTGGCTCGCCGTCGAGCAGAATCTCGCCGCGACTGGCGGTTTCCTGACCGAGCAGCAGGCGCAGGAAGGTCGATTTTCCGCAGCCCGAAGCTCCGACCAGCGTGCAGAACTCACCCTCGTTGACGTTGAGGTTCAAGCCTTCGAGCACCACCTGGTCGGCGTATTGCTGCCAGACGTTTTTCACCGTGATGAAGCTCATTTGGCCGCCCCCTCATACCAGGGAAATGCCCGACGGGTCAGGTATTTGAGTCCCCAATCCATCAGCCAGGCGAGCAGGGTGATCCAGACCACGTACGGCAGGATCACGTCCATCGCCAGGTAACGGCGCACGAGGAAAATCCGGTAGCCCAGACCGTCGGTGGAGGCGATGGCTTCGGCGGCGATCAGGAACAGCCACGCCGATCCGAGCATCAGCCGCAGTGAAATCAGCAGGCGTGGCAACAGTTGCGGCAGCACCACACGCAGCATCAGGGTCCAGGTCGAAGCGCCGAGGGTCTGCGCCTTGATCAGCAGTTCGACCGGAATGTCCCGTGCGCGCTGCTCCAGATCACGGGCGAGTGCCGGGGTGATACCGATCACGATCAGCATCACTTTCGACAACTCGCCGAGGCCGAAGACGATGAACAGAATCGGCAGGATCGCCAGCGGCGGCACCATCGACAACACCGTCAGCATCGGCGACAACGGTGCGCCGAACAGCGGCAGGGTGCCGGCCGCCATGCCCAGGCACAGCCCGGCCAGCGCCGCGATGCCGAGGCCGATGGCCAGGCGTCCGAGGCTCGACGCGGTGTCTTGCCAGAGCAGGTATTCACCGGTGCGACTGTCGGCGTTGAAGGCCAGGCGTTTGACTGCATCGCTCATCTGCACCGCGCTGGGCAGCAGTTTGTCGTTGGGGTTGTCCGCCAGGCGTTCGGCCGAGCCCATAAAGTAGGCGAACAAGACCAGGGCGAAGGGCAGAATCACCAGCAGCAGGCGGCTCGGTCGATCCGGGTGACGATTGATCAGGCGCATGGCCAAATCCTCCGTGGCTTAAAGCTTGGCGTCGGCGGCCAGCTGCACGTAAGTCGGATCGAAACGCAGCTTGAGATTGCCGGTGTCGCCGCTGGTCACGCCGTTGGCGAAGGTCATGCCGACGGCGCTGGTGTCCTTGGCGCCTTCGCCGAGCAAACCGTGCTGGAACGAGAACTCGGCAACTTTGCGCATGGTTTCCGGCAGTTGCTTGCTGGTGGCGAACGCCAGGGCTTCTTTCGGCGTGGCGAACAGTTTGGTGGTGTCCAGTTGCGCCTGGAATCCGGCCAGATCGGTGCCCGAAGCTTTGGCCATGTGCTCAAGCGCGGCTTTGCCGGCGGCGTTCCTGGCGTTCATCAAGTCGACCACTTCAAACCACGCGCCGGTCAGCGCCTTGCCCAGCGCCGGGTTGTCTTTGAGGGTGGCGCTGTTGACCACCATCATGTCCATGATTTCACCGGGGATCTGGCTGGAGTTGAAGACTTCGGTCACGCCGGGTTTGGCCTTGATGTCCGAGAGCATCGGATTCCAGGTGGTGACGGCGTTGACCTGATCGGTGTTGAAGGCGGCGGAAATATCGGCGTCGGAGGTGTTGACCACTTTCAGGTCTTTTTCGGTCAGGTCGACCGAGTCCAGCGCGCGGGCCAGCAGGTAATGCGAGACCGACAGTTCGACGAGGTTGACGTCCATGCCCTTGAGGTCGGCGACTTTTTTGCCTTCGCCCTTGAGGACGATGCCGTCATTGCCGTTGGAAAAGTCGCTGACGATGAGCGCGGTGCTGTCGACGCCACCGGCGGCCGGAATGGTCAGCGCATCCATGTTGGTCATGGTGCAGCCATCGAACTGACCGGCGGTGTATTGGTTGATCGATTCAACGTAGTCGTTGAGCTGGACCACGTCGATCTTGATCCCGTATTTCTTCGCCCACTTATCGACGATGCCCTGACTGCCGGCATACTCCCATGGCATCCAGCCGGCGTAGATCGTCCAGCACACACTGAAATGGTCTTTCGGGGCAGCCTGGGTCTGGCTGCTGAGGAGGGCGGCGAAGGCGGCGGCGAGCAGGGCGGGGATACGTAGTCGTGACATGGCGGATTCTCCAGTTGATCGAGGGCGGACAGGAAGGCAACGCGGCACCGCGAACGGTGGCTTGTCTCCCGGGCTTTTGTCCCGCCGTGTAACCTCAACTGGAGGTCGCCAACTCTCGGACCAGCCACTCGCAGATGCGAGCCGGAACCCTAGTCAGCCATTGCAAATTGTGGTGCCGCGAACCTGTTATGACTCCTGCACGGCTTTGTTAAAGCGAGAGCCGTGCCAAGTAGCGGCGAGCCCTCTGCCACTTGGCTTGCGGGTGGATGGGCCAGGTTGGCAGGTGCAGGCGACGCTTTGTGTTGGTGCGCGCTTGCACCGTCATGCAGCGCGGTGGCCGCTGATCCGATGCCCGTAGGGGCGTGGGCACTTGGTAGCGGTTCGCCAGTCAAATCTGTTGTCAGCCGGTCTGTGCCGACTGCTGTCGCAGGTCTTTCAGGAGGCCGTCATGCGTATTTCAAAATTGCTGCGTCGGGTGCTGCTGGGTGCAGTGCTCGGTCTGGGGCTGTCCGGTTGCTATTACTACGCCGGCAGCTACGATGCCTACCCCGCAACCTATTACTATCCCGGCTATTACTCTCCCTATTACTACGGTGGCTATTACGGTCCGCGTTACTACGGTGGTGCCCGCTATTACTACGGCGGCTATGGCCATCGCGGCGGTTACGGACGGGGTTATCACGGCGGTGGATATCACGGTGGCCACCATTAATCAGTGGCTGAATGAGTCGATGTTTTCGTGAATAAGGTTTCATCAATCACATGTTTCAACTTGTTACAGAAACGCACCAGTTTCAGAAAACGCTGTCAGATATTTCGTCAGTCGCCGAATGAAAGACTGACGCCTGCCAGCGTCGCTGGTGTGGCTACCCGCGGTCCAGGAGGCCGCCATGTATCGCCGAATTCTTCTGTTTACCGTGATGCTTTTTTCCCTTGGCGGATGCGTCCCTTATTCCTACGGAGATGGCTACTACAGCTCAGAGGTCTACACATCGCAGGCACCTTCGTATTACAGCGGTGGCACTTATTACACCGGCGGCACGTATTATTCGGCACCGCGCTACTACCAGCCAGCACCGCGCTACTACCAACCGGCGCCCCGGTATTATTCGGCGCCTCGTTACTACCAACCGGCTCCGCGCTACTACGAGAGCCGTCGCTGGCACGGCGATGATCGTGGACGCTGGGATGGCCATCGTCGTGGTGGCTGGGACGATCACCGGGGTCGTGGTAACTATGACCGTGGCGATCACTGGCGAGGCAACCGCTGGTAACCCCCCGCAAAAAAGCGGCGCATTGAGCGCCGCTTTTTTTGTGCCTGTTTTTTGCGTTGGTGTGGATCGCACCATCTCCTAGGGGGTTATCGGAACCCTCCTACAGTTTCATTTCTGAATATTTGTTAGCGTTTGTATGCACCTGTTGATGTTGAAAAACTTCAACTTCATGGGGGTGTATAAACTCGGAATATTGCTCAGATATGAATCTTCTTATCATTCATCAGAATTTTCCCGGTCAATTTCGTCATGTGGCCTTGGAGGCATTGCGCGGGCGTATGGGCGTCATTGCAATTGGACGCGATACAGCGCCAGGCATTGCCGGGGTAAAGTTACTTCGATATCGACCATCAAGGAAGATGACTAATGGCGCTCATGACTATTTGCATAGATATCAAGAGGCTGTTTCGGACGGGCAGCAAGTTCAACGAATATTGAATAGACTCAGCCAGGCAGGCTTTCGACCTGATGTAGTTCTTGCTCACCCTGGGTGGGGTGAAACACTATTCGTCAAAGACGTGTACCCCGATGTGCCTCTGGTTCATTTCTGTGAATACTATTACCGAGCGCGTGGGGCAGACTTTGGTTTCGATCCTGAGTTTCCCTGTGCGATGGATGCGTCTTCAAGGATTAGAGTCTTGAATTCGATGCATCTCCTGAATGTTGAGCAGTGTGATGCCGGGATTGCACCTACACAATGGCAGCGCGGTCTTTTTCCGAAAATATATCAGTCCAAAATTCGCGTCATTCACGAAGGCATTGTTCAATTTGGCGAATCAGAAAAGGTCGAGTCTGTAACGCTGCCGAGTGGGCGCGTGATAAAAGCAGGCCAGCCTATCGTGACTTATGTTGCCAGAAACCTCGAACCGTACCGAGGCTTCCATAGTTTTATGAGATCCATTCCCTATATTCAGGAAAAGTGCCCGAGCGCGCAGGTCATTGTAATGGGCGGTGATGGTGTCAGTTATGGAGGGATGCCCATTGGATACCCTAACTGGCGAAGCAAGATGGCCGCGGAGGTGGATGTTGATATTTCAAATGTTCACTTTGTTGGGAAGTTGCCTTATCAAATATACAGGTCGGTTCTGAGTCTTTCGAAGGCTCACGTGTATTTGACATATCCGTTTGTTTTGTCTTGGTCTCTGTTGGAAGCAATGGCATCTGGCTGTGTTGTCGTAGGTTCAAATACCGCTCCCGTGCAGGAAGTTATCGAAGATGGAATCAGCGGGATACTTGTTGATTTTTTTGACGCTGAAGAAATCGCCACGGCAGTGTGCAGGGTTTTAACGTCTTTCGCTGGTTTTGAGTCTATGAAGGATGCAGCGAGGTTGAAGGCAAGCGAATTCGATGTGGTTAAAGGCGTAAGCGGTTACTTTGAAGTGTTTAAGGAGTTGATGAGGTGAGTTGTTTCGAGTGATGTGATTGGTCATTTTAAAATGGAGATTTGAAATGCTTAAGATGTCTCGCAAGGAAGTTTTTCGCCAGTGCCGAAGGGGAGTTAAATATGGAGTGTTACTAGCGATCTGTTATTGGGTCGTTGATTTCTGTATCCGATGGGAGGAGGCCGCTGAGGCGCGGGCGATTTATCAGAAGAAACAAGGGGAATGCAGCAGGAAGCTGGCAGGTATGGAGCAGGTCCCTATCCTTGGCGGCAGCCTGCTGGACCGGACAAAGATTCCCGGGTTCTATTTTGGATCGACATTAAGGAGCGACGGTTCCTGTATTGCCGATCTTCTTGATGGGTCATTCTGGTGGACGGGAAAAGAACTGGTTCCTGTGTATGAAACTCTTGGGGTAGAACCACCCACCAGCTGGACGCATTACCACGTAACCGCCCGGCTTTACACCAGAAGGGATACCACGGAACCGCACAATATGGGCGGGCGGCATGTGGATTGGCCGGATGAGTTGGTTGTAAAGCTGAAGAACTATCCAGGCCTGGAACTTTGGCTTACCGCGCCTCCACCCAGTATCAAAAATGAATTCTCTGTTCGAACGTTTGTTATGCACGACTGGCGCCGGCGTGATGCAACACCACGGAAGATAAATTGTATTGGTTTAAATTCGCCCGAATCTAAAGCTTCTGCCAGTGGTTTGAGTAAAGCATATCTTTTGAAAATGGATAAGGAGCAGTTGGAGAATTTGGAGTTTGGGAGTTTACGTACGTATTGTACGGTCGAGTTGCACCATTTCGACTTTGCAGGTGGGGATGCTCGTATACATTTGGGTACCGAGGGTTTGCGGGGGGCACCAGAAGCGCTTAAGGCTGTCAGTGACTATCTTTCACATTCAATTATTACAAGGAAGTAAATATGAGCTATATATTCAGTGATTTGGAAAAGTCGGAAATTTTGCAGGCTGCAAATATTTGTGAGGGAATGGAATTCAATGTCGAGGATGAAGAGTATTTTGCGTTGGCAATGGAGGGGCGAAACTGCGCTGTACTTTATCGCACATTGTCGAATGTTTTGGGTGAGAAATTTTTAGACGGTTCTGCGTTCGATGAGAACGTAATGGGCATTTTTAAAGATGCCAAACTCTGGCTCGATGTAGCAATTGATGCAAATGGCGGAGTGGGCGCTTATTCTGCATTGATCCGAGCTTATACCCTGCGGCAGGGGGAGTTAAGGTTAAATAAAAAAATCAGCGATTCGAAGATGCAACAGTCATCTAATCAGGTGGCTGTCAATCTCATGAATACGTTGATAAAAGGCTCCGTTGAGCATAATTTGGCTCCATGGACTGTGCCCTCCATAAGCCAAATTGCAGAAATCGATGCGAGCGCTATTGGTAAAGTATTATTTCGTGAAGATGTTGGTGACATTGATTCAGCTACCAGTCGTAATACGGGATGGTCTGGAACAATCGGCTTCAGCCTGTTGGGTGGAGAAAAACCCTATGAAACTTGGAGGTTGATCTCCGCCGGTGATCCGGATTCCCATATAAAAGGGAATCATCATCTTGCCAAGTTAAACAGGCTCGATGACCTAAAGAATATTCTGTTTGCCGTGGACTCATACAGTGTTGCATTGCAGGCAGTGATTAAAAACTTCGGGTCGAATATGGTTGAAAGCCTGTTTTCAGTCCTACCCGAACAGATAAACATCGCTCTCGCCAGTGGTAGCATCAATCCGCTGATTCAGCATGTGGTGAAAGGTACGCCCATCTCACCTATTGTCAGCCTGATATTGCGATATAACCTGAATGATTTCTTTGACATGCTCAGGCGAACCTACGACGGAAACTCGGCCGCCACGCCTACCACCGACGAAACCTTCGCCTCCAATGCCTACACATTTTTCTCCGCACTTTCTCCGTCTCAATCGCAAAGCATCGTTACCAGAACCATTGGCGAGTATGGCAGTGCCAAGGACTGGGCAACGTTGGCCAGTCAGGCAACGCCAATCGGCGCCGCGTTACGCAATTCCCTCAAGCAACTAAGCGAAATTGTGATTGAGCGAGCCGACGGTTTTTCCGGACGCGAACTGGAGCTTTACGATCCCGAAACGGGGGAGGGCTTCATCACTGAGCAGTGGCTTGCTGATCGCTCTGAAATGCTGGCCCGGCTGATTTCCCGAACCAATGGATCGTTCGGTCGAAATACTGTCCAGACCTTTTCCTATTCGGATCTGGCTTCGGGCAAACAGGCCCCGATGACCACCGGCGTCTCAAACCCTCTGGTCATGTTTGGTGATGACGGCGGTCGATCATTTGGTGGCGGAACGAATACCGATCATCTTTACGGCGGTGGCGGCAACGATTCCATGAGCGGACTGTCCGGTAATGACTTTATCCAGGGGGGGCGTGGCAATGACTCTTTAACAGGAGGCGACGGCAATGATGCGTTGTACGGTATGGCCGGTGATGATGTGTTGGCGGGTGGCAAGGGTAACGACTCTCTAACTGGCGGGCCGGGTAACGATCGGTATGAGTTCTCCAGCGGAGATGGAGTAGACGAAATTTTTGATGCGGACGTTGGGGGTGGATTGCTGATAAATGGACTTCCGATCCAACCTCTCGAACGCAGTGCTCCGCTCAGCAATATCTGGCTTACGGAAGATCGAGCCATCAGCTTGACGCTCATTGAAGATCAGGCTGAAAACACGCTGAACATTAAATACGGACTGAGTGATCTCATCGTCGTAAAGAACTTCAAGCCGGGGATGCTCGGCATTGATCTTCCTGATTACCAGGGCCAGACGTTCCCCGCTCCCGATCTGGTCCTTCAAGGCGACTGGAAAGTCAAAGATAACGACCCAAATGTTCGCGGAGATCAGCCTTCCTTTGATGAGTTGGGCAACGCCGTGCATTTGCCCAATGTTAAGCAGAGGAACAAAGCCGACCTGCTTTACGGATCACCGAAAGATGACCTCATCGTTGGTCTTGGCGGGTCTGATCGATTGTTCGGCAAAGAAGGCAACGATCGTTTATTCGGCGACAAGCAGACGACGCTGGAAAATGCATTTGCCGATGCAACAAAAGGAAAGGCCAGCCGTGGCGACTGGCTGGATGGTGGGCAGGGTGATGACCTGCTTGTCGGCACTGCCTCGCGAGACGTGCTGCACGGCGGCAACGGTCGAGACACGCTGATTGGAGGAGCAGGTGATGACAATTTGTCCGGTGATCAAACAACCGGAGCACATGAGCAAAATTGGACAGTCAAGCGCATCGACGTTCCACTCAGTGATGGCGTCATCAGCATGCGTAGCGTCTTTGACAAATTTTCATTAAATAGTCCCACCGAGGGCAGTGACGACATCCTCTATGGGCAGGGTGGCCGAGATTTTATTATTGGTGGCTGGGGAGATGACCTGCTCGATGGCGGAAGTGACGACGACACACTGTGCGGCGAAGAGGGTAATGACACGCTGGCTGGCGGGAGTGGCAATGACACATTGCTGGGAGACAACCTGGATTGGGGTGGCGGTCTCGACAGTCGCCATCATGGCAACGATTTGTTGGCGGGTGGCAGTGGCGATGACTCCCTTGCCGGAAACGGTGGTAGCGACGTGTTGTACGGCGGCAGCGGCAATGATGTGCTGAAAGGTGATGACGAGGTGCTGCGAGGCGTTTCGGGTGATGCCGCAGACTTTTTCGGAAGTGATTTTCTGGATGGCGGTGAGGGAAATGACACCCTTTGGGGCGGCGGTGCCGGTGATTCGCTTTTCGGTGGCGGAGGGAATGACGAATTGGTCGGTGATTACCATGAACACCCGATTCGTTATCACGGTGATGATTATCTTGATGGCAGTACGGGAGACGACACACTCCGTGGATTGGGTGGCTCCGACACACTGGTAGGCGGATCAGGTGCAGATGCTCTGGATGGTGATGAGCCTGGCTTGAAAGCGGGCGGAACCAATGATGACCACATTCAAGGTGATGCAGGAAACGATACGCTCTGGGGAGGTTTGGGCGCCGATACGCTTTTGGGCGGTGCCGATGATGATTTTTTGATGGGGGACTACGAGCAAACATCCGAAGCAGAACATGGCGCCGATTATCTTGACGGCGGTTCAGGCAACGACACTTTGCTGGGCGGTGGCGGAAACGACACGCTGATTGGCGGGGAGGGAGTCGATTATTTACGCGGCGGCCCTTGCGATAACGTGTTTGAGGGTGGTGCCGGCAACGATTATCTGGAAGGGATGCAGGGTAACGATGTTTTCTACTTCGGAGTGGGCGATGGAGTGGATGTTGTTAGCGATACAGGTGGCAACAATGTCGTAAGTTTTGGCGGTGGATTTTCTGCTGAGAGCTTGCAGGCCGAGATCGTCAATCTTGATGCGGGCACAGCGTTGCGGCTGTCGAATGGTACTGGTGACGCGCTTCTGATTCGTCACCATGAAAATTGGGCAAGTTCTACGTTCAGGTTCAACGATGGTGTGATCCTGAGTTTCCAGGATGTAATCAAATTAACGGTGCAACCGGTAGATGTAACGGATCCGTCTGCGACATTTGCTGCGGTACCCGATCCCGAAAAAAAGCAGGACATTGAGAGTGAGAGCGTAGCAGTCGTCCAGACACAGCCCGATGACTTAGCTCCTTCTACTGAGAAGGAAGGCAGTGAAACGGGTCGTCACACCGGGTGGGATAGCCTTTTTCTTTCGGAACTGAACACAAAGCGCTCAGCGGCCCGGCAGGCATCAGGATTTGCACTGAACGATCAGGGTGTTTGGGTTAGAAGTCATATTGCTACCGACGAAAGTGGCTATGCCATTAGCGCCGAACTGATCCATGAGGACGTTGAAGCCGGAGTCTTTTCCAGAACACCCGAGTGGATGGGGGCGATTGCCGCTGACGCCGTGGTGACTGAAAGGCAGTCAATCTCTGCAACGAAAACTACATTCAAGTTTGTAAAAACTGAAGCAGCGCAATTACCAACACAAAAGCCAAAGTATTATCCGTCTGGCTCCAGTTATTCGGGGTTTTCGTTCAATTTGGGCGATGCTGTAGTCGAAGATATCGATCATTCGGGCGCCATTCAGGGGTGGTACGTGTACCCCGCTGGCAGTTTCGAAAGTCATGAAACTGTTCGTAAAGCGTTTCGCTGGAGTTCTACTACTCAAACGATCAAGCATAAAGTTGTTCATGGTAATGACGCTGGTGGCAGGGTAAATCTCGAAGTGGGAAATCTCTTTCATGGCGGTGCAGGAGATGACTTGGTGGTTACCTATGCTGGTTCGGTGCTTGAGTACGGCGAGGTGAACGACAGGATCCCAGGCGCATTTTTATCAGCTGGCGCAGGCAACGACACACTGCTCGGCTCCGCGGGTGCCGATTATTTGATCAGTGGGCCGGGAGAAGATTGGCTTTACGGCGAAAACGGTCCCGACACTTACATAGTTGAAGCGCATGATGGCGCAACCACCATTATTGCCGACGTGCTTAACCCTGTTTTTTTGCGCCCCGAGGTTGGAGCCTCTGGGTGGCATGAAGAGTTTGGGGGGCTTGGTATTGATACCGTCGTTCTTCCGGAAGAGGCGAAACCAGATAAGTTGAAACTAACCTGGGGCGCTGTGTTGGTTGAGGCGGTAAATATTGAACTGTCACCCACCCCACCACGTGGGGCTCATCGTCAACCGCCTCGGGCCCAGATGCTGTACACCACACTCGATATCGAATGGGGCGGAACTCAAAAAGTACGAATCGTTTTGCCCAATCCGAACGATCTCAGTGGTTCCGGAATTGAACGGGTGAGGTTTGCTGACGGCTCGAGCATCAATTTTAAAGACGTCGTTAGCCGCTTAGGCATCGCCCCCGATACTTATCATCATGGCATCACCGTTCAGTACGCTACTCAGGTCAAGTCTTTTCGAGACAACCGTTTTCTACCGCTCGTGGGCGGTCGCGGTAATGACACCCTCAGCGGCACTGGTGAAATAAGAGGGATGCAAGGAGATGATCTGCTTGGCGGTGGCTCAGGTGATGACGTGCTTTACGGTGGGCCGGGCAATGACACCTTGTCCGGTGGCGGGGGCAATGATGTGTATAAATATGATGGGCTTGGGCGAGACCTGGTAATCAATGCCGGTGGCGGAACTGACGGTATAGACTTTTCGGAGGTCGGGCTGTCGATTGATCAACTCAAGTTCCACCGTGAACGGGATGATCTCGTCATCGTAGTCAGCTATGGCATGTCTCCAAAGATTCGTGTCTCCGAACACTTTTCAGGAGGCGATGCCGCTATCAGCTTCATCAGCGTTCAAGGAGAAGAGGGAGCTGTTGAAAATTACGCGGCGAATCAACTCGCTGAGCTTTTGCACCCTCTGCCTCCGTTGCGGGATGTAGAGGATATCTTGTCGAGAAATGATGAAGAGTCGTTGCAGGCAATGAAGGAAATAATCGCGTTTTACGAGTTGAATGTTTGATCGCAGAATTTCGCAACTGGCTCAAACTGTCCCGCGACAGAGTCCAAGAGACTGCCATCGCGGGCAATGATCGGTTTTAGTATTGCGACAGATCCGCCAACGGATGCCGCCCCTCCCACACCTTGTGAAAGTGCGCCTCGACCACCGCGTCCGGCACCCGGGCGATGTCCGGCCAGTGCCAGTGCGGTTTGTGATCCTTGTCGATCAGCCGCGCCCGGACCCCTTCGCTGAACTCCGGATGTCGGCAGCAATTGAGGCTCAGGGTGTATTCCATCTGAAAGACTTCGGCCAGCGACAAGTGGCGGGCGCGGACGATCTGTTCCCAGACCAGATGCGCCGTCAGTGGCGAGCCTTCACTCATGGTTTTCGCGGCACGGGCAATCAACAGGTCGCTGCTTTCGCGATGCAGGCTGATGGCTTTCCAGGCGCAGATCACGTCGCTGACATCCAGCCATTCATCGATCTGCTGCCGACGCGGCAGCCATTGCGCCTCAGGTATTTGTGCCACGGCTTCCTGCTGCAACGCCTTGAGCAGGCTGTTGAGTTGCATGGTGGTCTGTTCCTGCCAGTTCAATTGCAACAAACCGTCGATCAGTTCCTGTTGCTGTTCGTCGAGCAGGAAGCGGTCGGCCAGGTCCAGATCGATCGCATCGCGGCCGTTCATGTGCGCGCCGGTCAGACCGAGGAACAAACCGAGCTTGCCCGGCAGTCGTGACAGAAACCAGCTGGCGCCGACATCCGGGTACAGGCCGATGCTGATTTCCGGCATCGCCAGACGACTGCTCGGCGTGACGATCCGGATGCTCGCGCCTTGCAGCAGGCCCATGCCGCCACCAAGCACATAACCATGGCCCCAGCAGATCAACGGTTTCGGGTAAGTGTGCAGGCTGTAATCCAGACGATATTCCGCGCTGAAAAACTGCGCAGCCAGCGGCGGCACTTCGCCGGGATGGGCGCGGCAGGCTTCTACCAGACTGCGCACCTCGCCGCCGGCACAGAAGGCCTTGGCGCCGTTGCCGCGCAGCAGCACGCAGACGATTTGCGGATCCTTGGCCCAGGCGTTCAGTTTGTCGCTCAGGGCGTGGATCATCGGCAGGGACAGCGCATTGAGCGACTTTTCGGCATCCAGAGTGGCCACGCCGATGCGCGCGCCGTCGGTGCCGGTCAGTTCTTCGAAGTGCAGATTCATCGTGACCTCGATCGGGAATTTGAACGATCAGTATGACCGCTGCGTGGGAAAGTGCCGGATCTGCGTCAGATCAATTGACAAGCGTGGTCGGCTTTCCTAGGGTTCGCCCCAATTGTTTTTGCCGGATGTAACCATGACTGCTGACGACCGTATCAAACTCGAACCGAGCTGGAAGGAGGCACTGCGTGCTGAGTTCGACCAGCCCTACATGGCAGAGTTGCGCACTTTTCTGCAGCAGGAGCGGGCGGCCGGCAAGGAAATCTATCCGCCAGGCCCGATGATCTTCAACGCGCTGAATTCGACGCCGCTGGACAAGGTAAAAGTGGTCATCCTCGGCCAGGACCCGTACCACGGCCCGGGTCAGGCCCACGGCTTGTGCTTCTCGGTGCAACCGGGCGTGCCGGCGCCGCCGTCGCTGGTCAACATCTATAAAGAGTTGAAGCGCGACCTGAACATCGACATCCCCAACCATGGCTATCTGCAGAGCTGGGCCGATCAGGGTGTGTTGATGCTCAACACCACCATGACCGTCGAGCGCGCCAACGCCAATGCGCACAAGGACAAGGGCTGGCAGTTTTTTACGGACCGGATCATCGAGGTGGTCAGCCAGCGCCAGCCGCATCTGGTGTTCATGCTCTGGGGCTCCCATGCCCAGAGCAAGCAGAAGCTGATCGACGCCACCAAGCATCTGGTGCTGACGTCGGTGCACCCGTCGCCGCTGTCGGCCTATCGCGGGTTCCTCGGCTGCGGGCATTTCAGCCGCACCAACAAGTTCCTGGAGCAGAACGGCGAAGCGCCGATCGAGTGGCGCCTGCCGTCGGTTGTTTAAATAATCTTCTGAAGTCTCTCGGGTGGTGAGAGCCGCCCGTCGGATTGCTTCATCTACCTGTTATTTCTGACAGTAGATATAAAGGTGAAACCCGCGTTTAGTTGTGCAGTCGGCGTCACAGGCGACTGTGCTGGTAAACAATGGAGCGGGAGATCGTCATGAATGATTTGAACATCGATGATGTAAAGTCCTTTCCGAAGGCATTGGGAAGTCTTTTTGCAAGAACTACGCGGTTTGATCCAACCGACCCTCTGAGCGTAATCGACACTAAAGATGTTTTTCTCCGCAATGACGGCGTCTATTACACCGCAGGTGGTAGGGTCGCTACTTCTGTCTTCTTCACGTCGATTATTTTTGAGTTACCACCAGGTCTCGCGATTGGCAAGCACGCTCTCGGGCCCGGCGGTATCGGCGTTCGCTATTTCGTTGATGACGGTGGTGGCGAAGAATACTTCCGAGCGTTTGTGGGAGAGATCACGTTCACTGGAGTCGCCGAAGGTAGGCGTTATCAAGCCTCGGATTTTCAATTTAAAGCTCGCATCGGCTCGGCTGGTAAAACGGTAGAAGTGATGATGGGGAAACTCGATATTTCCTGATTGGCCAAGAATACGCTTCGAGGCATGCTCTTCCGTTCTTGAAGCGTATTGGGCGTCTACATGATTTACGGGCATTCCCCGTTTCTATTCCAATACTTGAACAACGGTTCCGCCAGAAACAGCACGAATAACAGCCGCATTACCTGCATCGCCGTCACCAGCGGCACTGACAATTGCAGGGTTTCCGCCGTCAGGCTCATCTCGGCGATCCCACCGGGCATCATGCCCAGGGTCAGCGAACGCAGATCCAGATGCGTCATTGCACTCAGTCCCAACGCCGACAACGTCGCGATCAACATGGTCAGCGCCGTGCCGATCAACGTGCGTCCCATAAACGAGGGCGCCCGGCGGAAGAACTGCCGGTTGAAGTGGCAACCCAGCCCGCTGCCGATCAGCCATTGGCCGATCTGACTGCCGCCATTGGGCAAACCGATGTGCAGATCCCAGCCGATGCTCACTGCCGCGCTGACCAGCAGCGGACCGAACAGCCATGGGTTGGGTTGACGCAGACGTTGCCAGAGCCAGGCGAGCAGGCCGCCCGCCGGAAAAAGAATCGCCAGCCAGCGCCAATCGACGCTGCCGGCGTGTGAAATCGGGGTGCCGTCACCCAGCAGATACTTGAACGCCGCCGGAACGCACAACACCACTACCAGCACCCGCAAACTCTGCCCGGCCGCGACATGGCTGAGCATCGCGCCGTTGCGTGCGCCGAGGTTGACCATCTCACCGGAGCCGCCGGGCATGCTGGAGAAAAACGCCGTGGCGCGATCCTCGCCGGTGCGGCGCATCAGCCACACGCCGACCACCGCCGAGAGGCTGGTGACCAGCGCGCCGAAGAAGATCAAGCCGAAGTGGCTGAGCACCTGCTCCATCACCAGTGGGGTGAAGTGCAACCCGATACCGATCCCGACGATCCACTGGCCGCATTTGCGGCCGCCAGGGATTTCGGCCAATTGCCACGGAGTCAGGCAGCGCACCAGGATGATCGCCAGCAACGAGCCGACCATCCACGGTAGCGGCCAGCCGATCTGGCTGGCGATGTAACCGCCAAGCAGACCGACCAGCGGGGTTCCCCACCAGGATTTGAGGGAAGACCGATCAAACATCGGCAATGGCGCGTTGCGCAGCCGAGCGTTTGCGCCAGATGCGCAGCAGCGGCATCAGCAACATGATCGCGGTCAGCACCCAGACGCCGAAGGTGATCGGACTCGACCAGAGGATTTCCAGGGCACCGTTGGAGATCGACAGTGCGCGGCGCAGGTTCTGCTCCATCAGGCCGCCGAGGATGAACCCCAGCAAAACTGGCGACAGCGGGAAGTCCAGTTTGCGCAGGATGTAGCCGAAGATGCCGATGCCGACCATCAGGAACAGGTCGAACGTGGTCGCGTGCACGGCGTACACGCCGATCCCGGTAATGATCGCGATCACCGGCACCAGGGCCCAGTTCGGCACGGCGAGGATGCGGGTGAAGATGCGGATCATCGGGATGTTCAGGATCACCAGCATGATGTTGGCGATGAACAGCGAGGCGATCAGGCCCCAGACGATGTCCGGCTGTTGCTGGAACAGCAGCGGGCCGGGGGTGATGTTGTACAGCGACAGAGCGCCGATCATCACCGCTGTGGTGCCGGAGCCCGGTACGCCGAGGGTGAGCATCGGCACCAGCGCGCCGCAGGCGGAGGCACCGATCGCGGTTTCCGGCGCAGCGAGGCCGCGGGCGTCGCCCTGACCAAACTTGCCGCTGGCACCGGCGATGCGTTTTTCGGTCATGTAGGCCACGGCACTGGCCAGCGTCGCGCCGGCGCCCGGCAATACGCCCATGATGAAACCGAGCAGGCCGCAACGGATGTTCACCACGAACACCGACGCCGCTTCCTTGAAGTTGAACATCATCCGCCCGGTGGCTTTCACCGCTTCCTGGCCGCGATGGGTTTTCTCCAGCAGCAGAAGGATTTCGCTGATCGAGAACAGGCCCAGTACCAGCACCACGAACTGAATGCCGTCGGTCAGGTGAATGTTGTCGCCGGTAAAACGATACACGCCGCTGTTGGCGTCGATGCCGACGCTGGACAGGAACAGACCGATCAACGCCGCAATGAACGTCTTCAGTGGTCGGTCACCGGCCATGCCGCCCAGGCAGACAATCGCGAACACCATCAGGACGAAGTATTCCGCCGGCCCGAAGGCAATCGCCCACTTCGCCAGCAGCGGGGCGAACAGCACCATGCCGCAGGTGGCGATGAACGCACCGATGAACGAACTCCACGCCGACAGCGACAGCGCGACCCCGGCCAGACCCTGGCGGGCCATCGGGTAGCCGTCCAGAGTGGTCATCACGGTGGAGGCTTCGCCGGGAATGTTCAGCAGGATCGAACTGATCCGGCCGCCGTATTCGCAGCCCAGGTACACCGCCGCCAACAGGATCAGCGCCGACTCCGGCGGCAGGCCCAGGGCGAAAGCGATGGGTATCAGCAGTGCCACACCGTTGATCGGTCCCAGGCCCGGCAGCAGGCCGACCACGGTGCCGATCAGCGTACCGGTCAGCGCCGTGACCAGGTTGTACGGGCTCAGCGCGACGCCGAAGCCCTGTCCCAAATATCCGAGCGTATCCATATCAGTTCTCCAGAACGTCGAGCAGACCGAGGGGCAGCGGTACGTCCATCAGACGGTCGAACAGCAGGTACAGACCGATGGCCATCAGCGTGGTCACCACGATGCTGGGCAACCAGCGGCCGCCGTACAGGCGCGCCATCGGGACGCCGATCAGGCAGCTGCTGAGGATGAAGCCCAGCGGCTCGAACAGACCGGCGAACACCAGCAGCAACAGCACGCAGATGCCGATCTTGGTCAGGGTTTCGCGGTCCAGCGGCGGCTCGTCTTCACTGTGTTTGATCGGCGCCGGGCGAAACACCATGTACAGCAGCGCCAGGCTCATCAGGCCGAGCATCAGCAGAGGAAACGCCCGCGGGCCGACCGGCTCGTAGGAAAATGCAGCCTGATAGGGCCACGCCATCAGTGCCAGGCCGGCACAGGCCAGCAGTAACACCGAGGCAAAAATGCGTTGAATCAGCATGAGGAACTCCTGGGCCACGACCTCGATGCGCGAGGCCACGGCCGCTAGACAGAGACGATCACTGGATCAGGCCGAACTCTTTGGCCAGCACTTTGTAATCCGCGACTTGCTTCTTCACGTAGGTGTCCAGCTCCGGGCCGGTCATGGCGAACGGGAACAGTTCACGCTGATCGCGCAGCTTGGCGAACTCTTCGGAAGCCAGCAGTTTGTCGAAGGCACCTTTCCACCAGGCGTAGTCTTCATCGCTGACTTTTGGCCCGAGGTAGAAGCCGCGCACCACCGGCCAGACGATGTCGTAGCCTTGCTCGCGAGCGGTAGGGATGTCTTTCATTTCCGGCTCGTCCAGACGGTTTTCAGCGAACACGGCCAGCAGGCGCATGTCACCGCTCTGGATGTGCGGCATGGAGTCGGAGATGTCGGTGCTGCCGACCTGGATGTGGCCGCCGAGCAGGGCGGTGGCGATCTCACCGCCACCTTCGAGGGCAACGTAACGCAGGTCGCGTGGGTTGATCCCGGCAGCTTTGGCGATCAGTGCAGTCTGCATCCAGTCCTGGCTGCCGACAGTGCCGCCGGAGCCGATGACTACGGCGCTCGGATCTTTCTTCAGTGCCTGAACGAGATCATCCAGGGTCTTGTAGGGCGAATCGCTTTTCACTGCGATGGCACCGTAACTGGTGCCGACCGCCGCCAGCCAGCGTACGTTGGTTTCATCGAAACGGCCGAACTTGCCTTGCGCCAGGTTTAACAGCGAACCGCTGGACCAGGCCACCAGCGTACCGGCGTCCGCCGGGCGCTGAGCCACGACGGCGTTGTACGCAACAGCACCGACACCGCCGGGCATGTAGGTCACGCGCATTGGTTTGGTCAGCAGCTTTTCGTTGACCAGCGCGCTTTGCGCCAGTTTGCAGGTCAGGTCGAAACCGCCGCCGGGGGAGGCCGGGGCGATGCATTCCGGGCGCTTGGGTTCGGCCATCAGTTGGCCGGCGAACAGCATGACGCCAGCGGCCAGAGCAACTTTACGCAGTGATAAGTTCATCTAAGTCTCCTTGGGAGTTGTTGTTATGGACGTACTGAATTACCAAAGGGCAACGCTATAGCTCACCAGCAGACGCACTTCATCGGCATCGCGAGCGGAGTAGTTGGAACGGTAAGTGGCATTACGCAAACGCACGGCAACGTCCTTCAGGGCGCCGCTTTGTACTACATATTTGATCTCGGTGTTGCGCTCCCACTCCTTGCCTTCATCGCCGTTCTTGAGCTTGATGTTGTCACCGCTCAGGTAGCGGCTCATGAAGCTCAGGCCGGGGATGCCGAGTCTGGCGAAGTCGAAGTCGTAACGGGCCTGCCAGGAGCGTTCTTCGGCGCCGGCGAAGTCGTTGATCTGCACGAAGTTGACCAGGTACGGGTCGCTGCCATCGACATAGGGGAAGGCGCTGTCGCCGGACATGTGCTGATAGCCGGCGGTGAACTTGTGGCCGCTCAGGGCATAACTGACCAGACCGTTGAGCGAGCGGTTGTCGATCTTGCCGCCACGGGCTGCGCCCTGATCGTCACTGACGGCAAAACGCAGGTCGGTGGCGAAGGTGCCCGGTCCCATCGGCCGCGAAGCGACCAGTCCGAAGAAGTGCTGGTTATAGACGTCGTCGAGTTGGGCGAAGTGGTAGCTGCCGGTGATCTTGTCGGTGAACTTGTAGTCCACGCCGGCAAAGTCGAAGTGCTTGCCGGCGACGGTGCCGGCGAAACGGCCGTTCTTGTTGTTGAGGGCAATGTCCTCGAAATCGGTGCTGTCGCGGTCCTTGGCTTTCTCCAGACGTCCACCGGTGAAGGTCAGGTTCTTGATCTCTTTGGAGGTCAGCAAACCGCCTTCGAAGGTCTGCGGCAGGATGCGCCCGTCGTTCGGCTTGAGGATCGGCAGTTCCGGAATCAGGCTGCCGATCTTCAATTCGGTGGCGGAGATCTTCACTTTGCCGGTCAGGCCGAGTTTGGAGTACTCGTCCGCCGCGCGACCGTCATCGTGGGTCGGCAGCAGGCCAGTGCCGGTGCGGTCCGGACTCGAATCGAGCTTGACCCCCAACATCCCCAGTGCATCGACACCAAACCCCACGATGCCGTCGGTGTAGCCCGATTGCAGGTTGAGCATGAACCCCTGTGCCCACTCGTCGCGCTTGGACTGCTGGGCGCTGGTGCCATCGCGAAAGTCGCGGTTGAAATACATGTTGCGGGTTTCGAAGGTGGCGGAACTGTCTTCGATGAAATCGGCGTAGCTCATCGGTGCGAAACCGGCGAGGGCGGCTGCACCGGCAAGGGCGGCGGGGCTGAAACGGGAAGGACGAACAGGCTTAAGAGCCTTGGTCTGCAAGGACGGCATGCGAGGTGTACTCCGTTTATTGTTCTTATTGGTCGAAAACGCTTCGAGGCGTTTTTCGTATCGCTGTGTGGCATCAGCGACGGCAGTCGGAACTGTCCGTGGCCCGACTCTAACGGGCTAACCTTTCGCTAACCTTTCAGCTGACTTTCCCGGATTTCGGGCTTCACAGCGGCGGTTGCGGCTGTAAACTCCGCGGCAAAGAATGGCGTCGGCCATCCCTGAATGAGGTAAAGCTCCATGCGTGTTCTGCTCGTCGAAGACCATCTGCAACTGGCCGAAAGCGTTGCCCAGGCGCTCAAGAGCACCGGTCTGACCGTGGACGTGTTGCACGATGGCGTGGCTGCCGACCTGGCGCTGGGCAGCGAGGAGTACGCGATGGCGATCCTCGATGTCGGCCTGCCGCGCATGGACGGATTTGAAGTGCTGGCGCGTCTGCGGGCCCGGGGCAAGAACCTGCCGGTGCTGATGCTGACGGCTCGCAGCGACGTCAAGGATCGGGTCCACGGGCTAAATCTTGGGGCTGACGATTATCTGGCCAAACCTTTCGAGCTGACCGAACTCGAGGCTCGGGTCAAAGCCTTGCTGCGCCGCAGTGTGCTGGGCGGCGAACGCCTGCAGCGGTGTGGTGTGCTGGCCTATGACCTGGAGACCCGGCGCTTCACCCTCGGTGAAGAACTGTTAACCCTGACCTCCCGCGAACAGGCGGTGCTCGAAGCGCTGATCGCCCGTCCCGGCCGGGTGATGAGCAAGGAGCAACTGGCTTCGCAAGTGTTCGGTCTCGACGAGGAGGCCAGCCCCGACGCCATCGAAATCTACGTGCACCGCCTGCGCAAGAAGCTCGACGGTCATGCAGTGGCCATCGTGACTTTCCGGGGCCTGGGTTATCTGCTGGAAAGCCGCGATGCATAAGCCCAGCAGCCTGCGCTGGCGGTTACTGTGGAACCTCGCGCTGTTGTTGGTGGTATTGATGCTGGCCAGCGGATTGAGCGCTTACTGGAACGGTCGCGAAGCCGCCGACACCGCTTACGACCGCACACTTCTGGCGTCGGCGCGGACTATCGCCGCCGGCCTTTCGCAGCGGGACGGCAGTCTCAGTGCCGACGTGCCTTATGTGGCCCTCGACACCTTCGCCTACGACAGCGCCGGGCGCATCTATTACCAGGTCAACGACATCCATCAGAAGTTGATTTCCGGTTACGAAAACCTGCCCGGCCCGCCGCCGGGAACGCCGAGAACCGACAGCTATCCGGCGCTCGCGCGTTTTTACAACGCCACCTATCAGGGCCAGAACGTGCGTGTGGTCAGCCTGTTGAAAGCGGTGACCGAACCGAACATGAACGGCATGGCGGAAATCCGTGTCGCCGAAACCGACGAAGCGCGTGTCAGCATGGCCCGCAGTCTGGCGGCCGATACCTTGTTGCGGCTGGGCATGCTGGCAATTGGCGCATTGTTGCTGGTGTGGTTTGCGGTCAGCGCGGCATTGCGACCGATCGAGCGTTTGCGCACGGCGGTCGAGGAGCGTCAGCCCGACGATCTGCGGCCCTTGCCGCTGGTGGAGGTGCAGCACGAATTGTGGCCGCTGGTGCGGGCGCTCAATCACTTTACCGAACGCTTGCGCGGGCAGTTCGAACGACAGGCGCAATTCATCGCCGATGCCGCCCACGAACTGCGCACGCCGCTGGCAGCGCTCAAGGCCCGTCTTGAATTGGGGCTTCGTTCCGGCGAGCCGCAAATCTGGCGCGAGACACTGGAATCTTCGGCACAAAGCACCGATCGACTGACCCATCTGGCCAATCAGTTGCTGTCGCTGGCGCGGGTGGAAAACGGTGCCCGGGCGATTGCCGAGGGCGGCGCGCAGTTGCTGGATCTGAGCCAGTTGGCCCGGGAACTGGGCATGGCCATGGCGCCTCTGGCTCACGCGCGCGGTGTGGCTTTGGCGCTGGAAGCGGACGAGCCAGTCTGGCTGCGCGGCGAGCCGACGTTGCTCAACGAACTGCTGAGCAATCTGGTGGACAACGCTCTGGCGCACACGCCATCGGGCGGCAACGTGATCTTGCGGGTGCTGTCGCCGGCCGTGCTTGAAGTCGAAGACGACGGCCCGGGCATTCCTCAGGATGAGCGTGACCGGGTATTCGAGCGCTTCTACCGGCGCAACCAGCAGGTTGCCGGTTCCGGGCTGGGTCTGGCGATCGTCGGGGAGATCTGTCGCGCCCATCTGGCGCAGATTACCCTGCACGATGGTGAGCCCGTGGGGTTGAAGGTGCGGGTGAGTTTTATCGCAGGCTGAGACTCAGTAGAACATCGAGCGCGATTCTTCCAGATCTTCGCACAACGCCTTGTTGTCGATGTCTATCCCGAGCTTGCGAAAGGCCGGAACACTGAGCGGGTCGATCCGGGCGAGGGGATGATCGGTGTCTTTGTGGCAATACAGGCTGGCCACTTGCACCAGATCCACATAATCGACCTGTGGCGATTCGCGTTTCAGATCCTGATACAGCCCCGGCAACTCCACGAGGCGCTCCGGGAATTCCCAGACCCGCAGCAACTTGTCGCCGATCAGCGGATGAATGTGATCGATCACATGATTGAGGCTGACGGGGTCGGACAGCAGTTCGTAATGGTCTTCGGCGTAGGTCAGGATCGGCAGCACGCCGATCTGGTGCACCAGCCCGCCCAATGCAGCCTGATCCGGCTTGAGCTGGGTATAGCGGCGGCACAATGCGTAGCTGACGCCGGCGATCTCCAGGCTCTTGCGCCAGACTTCGCGCATTTTCTGTTCCACCACCTCGGAGCGTGCGTGGAAGATCTGCTCCATCACCAGACCGATCGCCAGGTTGCTGCTGTAGTTGACGCCCAGCCGGGTGATCGCAGTATGCAGGTCGGTGACTTCCTGCGTGGCGCGCAGCAAGGGACTGTTGACCACTTTGATCAGCCGTGCCGAGAGCGCCGTGTCACGGCCGATGACTTTGCTCAGGTCGCTGACGCTGATGTCCGGGTCTTCGGCGGCCTTGCGAATCTGCAGGGCCACTTCCGGTAACGTTGGCAGAACCAGGTCATCGTTATCGATGGCCTCAACCAAATCCTGTTGGACCTTATCCGCCAGCTCACTCATGTCATTTCTCTAGGGTGTTGCAACAAATGCTGCGATCAACGCTGGATTTCGCGGTCGCGATCCAGTTCGTAAGGCAGGTCGAGCAAGTGCAGCGCCGGCCCTTCGACCGTACCCAGATGCAAATCGCCCGCTTCGGCAGCTTCGGCCTGCAACACGGCCAGCAGTTCAATATTCTTTTCGGCGCGGGCGGCCAGCACCACTTCGCCGATGGAACTGCCGTGGCTCGGAGCGAACAGCGGGGTGCCGGGCTCCGGCAACTCGCTGGCGTCCAGTTGCACGCGGTACAGGCGACGCTTGAGCTTGCCCAGGTACTGCATGCGCGCGACGATCTCTTGCCCGGTGTAGCAACCTTTCTTGAAGCTCACGCCGCCGACCGCTTGCAGATTGAGCATCTGCGGAATGAACAGTTCGCGGGTGCCCGGCATGACCTGGCCGATACCGGCACGGATCTGGCCCAGCAGCCATTGATTGAGTTCGGCTTCGGTCAATTGCGCAGACAGCTTGCCTTTGATGGCGTCGGCCTGATCGGCTGGCGCCCAGAGTTCGGCACGGTCGGGGGAGACGCGAATCGCGATCAACCCTTCGTGGCGAACCACGCTGTCGGTGTCCGCCGACAGTTCCAGACCCAGGCTGCTCAGGGCTGCATCCCCATGCTCCAGACCGAAGCGCGCCCATGACTCGCTTTCGTCGGTCAGTTTCGATTTGGAGAACACCGCGTACTTTTTCAGGTCCGCCAGTTGTGGCTCCAGCAGCTCGCCGGCCATGGCCAGCAGCACGCCGTCGCCTTCAAGCACGATGCGGAAACTCGACTGCATCCGGCCTTTCTGCGTGCAGCGGGCACCAAGGCTGGCCCGCTCATCACTCAGGTAATTGATATTGCAGGTCAACTGGCCTTGCAGGAATTTGCCGGCGTCCGCGCCGCGAACCGCGAGAACGCCTTCATGAGAGAGGGTGCAGAAAAAAGCAGAATCGGCCATGGGTCATCGCAGGGTAAATAGACTGGGGCACATCATAAGGGGGTGGTGTTGAAATGGGTAGTTCATAAAGGATCGGTGGCGCCCGACCAAAGCCGACTGTTCGGCCCGCCTCGGGCCTGTATACTTGCGGCCTATTTGAGGAGCGCTCCATGGTCGAACAAGTTGAACTGAATCGCCTCTTTTGGCACAGCCGCCGCGGCATGCTCGAGCTTGACGTGTTGCTGGTGCCGTTTGTGAAAGAGGTCTACTCGAATCTGAACGAGGTGGATCGCGCGCTGTATGTCCGCCTGCTGGAATGCGAGGATCAGGACATGTTCGGCTGGTTCATGGAGCGCAGCGAGTCTGAAGATCCTGAGCTGCAGCGCATGGTTCGCATGATTCTGGATCGTGTCCAGCCCAAGTAATACGTTTGAATGCCGCTGGCATGCCTCACGGCAGTTGCTGGCGGCGTATCTCCTGGCCCAGGCGTTGGCCCTGTGCGCTCTGTTTCTGCTTGTCCTGCCTTTCTGGGCCAGCCTGCTCGGGGCGGTCGCCTGTCTGATCCATGCTGTGTGGGTATTGCCCCGTCAGATTCTGCTGAGTCATCCCAAAGCTTTCTGCCGATTGCGTCGTGATGCCGATGGCTGGCAGTTGTGGAATCAGGCCGATGGCTGGCAGGCGGTGCAGTTGCGTCCGGACAGCCTGGCATTGCCGTTGATTGTGGTGTTGCGCTTTCGATTGCGCGGTGAACGGTGGGTCAGATCGATCTGTGTACCCCGGGATGCGCAGGCGGCGGATTTGCACCGACGCCTGCGGGTGCGGCTCAAGTTCAGCCGGCGTAGGTGGGCGGCACCAGAATAGTATCGAGGGCTTCGGGCAGCAGGTCCGGGTAGTCGAGGGTGTAATGCAGGCCACGACTTTCCTTGCGCTCCATGGCCGAGCGGATCATCAGTTCCGCCACTTGCGCCAGGTTGCGCAATTCGATCAGGTCGCGGCTGACTTTATAGTTGCTGTAGAACTCGTCGATCTCGTCCAGCAGCAGACGCACGCGGTGCTGTGCGCGCTGCAGGCGTTTGTTGGTGCGCACGATACCGACGTAGTCCCACATGAAGCGCCGCAACTCGTCCCAGTTGTGCGCGATGATCACGTCTTCGTCGGAATCGGTCACCTGGCTCGCATCCCAGGCGGGCAGGGCGCGCGGGATGGCGACGTCGGACAATTGCTCGAGAATGTCCGTGGCGGCAGAGCGGGCATATACGAAGCACTCCAGCAGTGAGTTGCTGGCCATGCGATTGGCACCGTGCAGGCCGGTGAAGCTGGTTTCGCCGATGGCGTACAGACCAGGCACGTCGGTGCGGCCTTGCTGGTCAACCATAACGCCGCCGCAGGTGTAGTGAGCCGCCGGCACGACCGGGATCGGTTGCTTGGTGATATCGATGCCGAATCCGAGGCAGCGCTCGTAAACCGTCGGGAAGTGCGTTTTGATGAATGCTTCGGGTTTGTGGCTGATGTCGAGGTAGACGCAGTCGACACCCAGACGCTTCATTTCATGGTCGATGGCGCGAGCGACGATGTCCCGTGGCGCCAGTTCGGCGCGTGGGTCGAAGCGCTGCATGAAGCGTTCGCCGTTCGGCAGCTTCAAATGTGCGCCTTCCCCGCGCAGGGCTTCGGTGATCAGGAAACTCTTGGCCTGCGGGTGATACAGGCAAGTGGGGTGGAACTGATTGAATTCCAGGTTCGCCACGCGGCAACCCGAGCGCCAGGCCATGGCGATGCCATCACCGCAGGCGCCGTCAGGGTTGCTGGTATAGAGGTAGACCTTGGCGGCACCGCCGGAAGCCAGAATCACGAATCGAGCGCCGTAGGTATCGACTTCGCCGGTCTTGCGATTGAGCACGTAGGCGCCGAGGCAGCGGTCGCCGTCCAGCCCGAGGCGGCGCTCGGTGATCAGGTCCACCGCGACTCGCTGCTCCAGCAGTTCGATGTTCGAACGCTGTCTGGCCTGGGCCAGCAAGGTTGTGAAAATCGCGGCGCCGGTGGCATCGGCGGCATGGATGATGCGGCGATGGCTGTGGCCGCCTTCGCGGGTGAGATGGAATTCGAATCCGCCGTCTTCAGTCCCGGATTGTTCATCACGGGTGAACGGCACGCCTTGGTCGATCAGCCACTGGATCGCTTCCTTGCTGTGCTCGACAGTGAAACGTACCGCATCTTCATGGCACAAACCGCCACCGGCATTGAGCGTGTCGTCGACGTGGGATTCGACGGTGTCGGTGTCGTCAAGCACGGCCGCGACGCCACCCTGGGCCCAATAGGTCGAACCGTTGGCGAGATCGCCTTTGCTCAGTACCGCGATGCGCAAGTGACCGGGCAGGGTCAGCGCGAGACTCAAACCGGCAGCGCCGCTGCCAATTACCAGGACATCGTGTTGAAACTGTTGGCTCATTTCAGGATTCCGCTCAAAGCGACCCGGGTCGGGGTTGGCGCAAGACAGGCGGAGGGGCGAGTCGAGACAGCCACACAGCCCACTAGTATATAGAGGGGTGGAGCGGCACAATAGCCGGGCTGGTATGGCATTGTGAAACTATCCTGACGACAAAATACCGACGCTTTGTCGGAAGTTTTTTTCATGGGTTTTCGGAAAAGGCGACTGTATCGCAGATGAAACACGCTTTTTCCGCCCTCGGTTGCCCAATGTCGCTTTTACCCGGCTATAAATATTTGGAACTTTTGCCAAAGGCTCAAGATCAATAGACAGTTGCCTGAGACAAGGGACAGTGTCGGCTTCAACGCGGAATCTGCGGTTGGATTCTCGCCGGTGAGCCGATGAAAAGATTATTCGCGCAGCCGGTTTATCCCGCGCTGCGTTTTTCGTGCGTGCCAAATCAGAGCCCGCAGGAAACTTGCTTGGAGGGGGAGAACTTTTGCGAAAAGCCCGAGTCTATGTTTGCAAGTCCGGTCGTTTGGTCATGCAAGCCTCCTCTGAGTTTATCGAGGAGTGTTCATGCTAACCCAGGAAGAGGATCAGCAGCTGGTCGAGCGCGTTCAGCGTGGCGACAAGCGAGCTTTCGATCTGCTCGTGTTGAAGTATCAGCACAAAATTCTCGGGTTGATCGTGCGTTTCGTGCACGACACCCATGAAGCCCAGGACGTTGCGCAGGAAGCCTTTATCAAGGCGTATCGAGCGCTTGGAAACTTTCGCGGAGACAGTGCCTTTTATACGTGGCTGTACCGTATCGCCATCAACACGGCGAAAAACTATCTGGTTTCACGCGGCCGCCGGCCGCCGGATAGCGATGTCAGCTCCGAAGATGCAGAGTTCTATGACGGCGATCACGGCCTGAAGGATCTCGAATCTCCAGAACGTGCATTGCTGCGGGATGAGATCGAAGGCACCGTCCATCGAACCATTCAGCAACTTCCAGAGGATTTGCGCACGGCTTTAACTTTGCGTGAATTCGATGGTCTGAGTTACGAGGACATCGCGAGCGTCATGCAATGTCCGGTTGGTACCGTGCGCTCCCGGATTTTCCGCGCCCGGGAGGCCATCGATAAAGCCCTGCAGCCGTTGTTGCAGGAAAACTAAAGACAGCGGCGACAGCCAAGAGAGGAACGCCATGAGTCGGGAAGCCCTGCAGGAATCGCTGTCCGCAGTGATGGATAACGAAGCGGACGAACTGGAATTGCGTCGAGTGCTCAACGCACTGGATGATGTTGAAACACGCGAAACCTGGGCTCGTTACCAGATCGCTCGGGCAGCCATGCACAAGGATCTGCTGCTTCCACGCCTGGATCTCGCTGCGGCGGTTTCTGCTGCACTGGAAGACGAAGCCACCCCTGCCAAGGTCTCTCGCGGACCATGGCGCAGCCTTGGACGTCTGGCCGTTGCAGCGTCGGTAACCGTTGCCGTTCTGGCAGGTGTCCGCCTGTACAACCAGGACGAAATCGCAGGTGTTGAACTGGCGCAGCAGTCCAATCAGCCAGTATTGGCTACTCCTCAGGTCAAAGGGCCGGCGGTACTGGCAGGCTACAATGAGAGTTCTGAAGCCACTGGTCCTATGGCCAATGGCGTGCTGCAAGGCCAGCCAGGCTGGCACGATCAGCGTTTGCCGGGTTACCTGCGTCAACATGCTCAGCAAGCTGCGCTGAAAGGTACTGAAAGCGCACTGCCTTATGCACGGGCAGCCAGTCTGGAAAACCGTTAAGGAGGATCATGCGCGCCATACCTCTACTTTCGCTTCTGCTCAGTGGCTGGTTCATTGTTCCAGCCCACGCCGATGAGGCCCAGGATTGGCTGACCCGCCTGGGCCAGGCCGAGCAGCAGCAAAGCTTTCACGGCACATTCGTTTACGAGCGTAACGGTAGCTTCTCTACTCACAGCATCTGGCATCGTGTCCAGAACGGGCAGGTTCGCGAGCGGTTGCTCCAGCTTGACGGTTCGGCGCAGGAAGTCGTGCGCATTGATGGCCATACTCAATGTGTCAGCGGTACCCTGATTGCGGGGCTGGGAGATTCTCCAAACTCTGCCGCTCGTCCTCTCGATCCTCAGAAGCTGAAGAATTGGTATGAGCTTGCCGTGATCGGCAAGTCGCGTGTGGCCGGGCGTGACGCGGTCATCGTATCGCTGACGCCACGAGATCAGTATCGCTACGGATTCGAACTGCACCTGGACAGGGAAACGGGGTTGCCACTCAAGTCGTTGCTGCTCAACGACAAGGGGCAGTTACTTGAACGGTTCCAGTTCACACGACTGGATACTGCCGAGGTTCCATCCGACAAGGATCTTCAGGCCGCCTCCGACTGCAAGCCTGTCAACCTCGACAGTGACAAGGCTTCTGCCGTCAAGACCGCACAGGTCTGGCGATCTGACTGGTTGCCACCTGGTTTCGAACTCACCAGCAGTTCTTCGCACAAAGATCCGGACACCAAAACCCAGGTCAACAGCTTGCTGTATGACGATGGTCTGGCGCGTTTCTCGGTCTTTCTGGAACCGCTGAACGGTGCCGTGGTCACGGATACCCGGACTCAGCTGGGTCCTACGGTTGCCGTATCTCGCCGTCTGACGACGCCACAGGGTGAGATGATGGTGACGGTGGTCGGCGAAATTCCAATCGGTACTGCCGAGCGGATTGCCTTGTCGATACGCAATGATGGCGCTGCAACCAGCAAGCAGTGAGCTGATTTCAGCAGTTTCCGCTTCGTGTTCGAGACATGAAATGTTTGCTGAGCATTTTCATTTGCAAATAATCCGAAAATTTTTTATAGGTCAGAGCCTCTCGGCTCTGGCCTTGTTTGTTGTTCCCGGAACAAAAATGCCGGCCTGTGGTTTCCGGTGTTCCTTGCTCCATATCGCTTAACCCTGCTCGTCGTAACGGGAGCTGTATGTCGATACCAAGTTTGAAGTCTTATCTCTCCATCATCACTGCCGTGCTGGTGCTCGGTCAGGCTGTCCCGGCAGTCAATGCGGCTGAAGCGGCCAGTCCGGTCAATCTGCCGGATTTCACCCAGCTGGTCGAACAGGCCTCGCCTGCGGTGGTGAACATCAGTACCACGCAAAAACTGCCGGATCGCAAAGTGAACCAGCAGATGCCTGATCTGGAAGGCTTGCCGCCGATGCTGCGCGAGTTCTTCGAGCGAGGCATGCCACCGCAGCCGCGTTCGCCGCGCGGTGATCGCCAGCGCGAAGCGCAGTCGCTGGGTTCGGGCTTCATCATCTCGCCTGATGGCTACATCCTGACCAACAATCACGTGATTGCCGATGCTGACGAAATCCTCGTTCGTCTGGCGGATCGCAGTGAAATGAAAGCCAAGCTGATCGGCACCGACCCGCGCTCTGACGTGGCCCTGCTGAAAATCGAAGGCAAGGACCTGCCCGTGTTGAAGCTCGGCAAATCCCAGGATCTGAAAGCCGGTCAGTGGGTCGTAGCGATCGGTTCGCCATTCGGCTTCGACCATACTGTGACCCAAGGCATCGTCAGCGCCGTTGGCCGTAGCTTGCCAAACGAAAACTATGTGCCGTTCATTCAGACTGATGTGCCGATCAATCCGGGTAACTCCGGTGGCCCGCTGTTCAACCTGAACGGTGAAGTGGTGGGGATCAACTCGCAGATCTACACCCGTTCCGGTGGCTTCATGGGCGTTTCGTTCGCCATCCCGATCGACGTTGCCATGGATGTATCGAATCAGCTGAAAAGCGGTGGCAAGGTCAGCCGTGGCTGGCTGGGTGTGGTCATTCAGGAAGTGAACAAGGATCTGGCCGAGTCGTTCGGTCTGGAAAAACCGGCCGGTGCGCTGGTGGCTCAGATCCAGGATGACGGTCCCGCTGCCAAGGGCGGCCTGCAAGTGGGCGACGTGATCCTGAGCATGAACGGCCAACCGATCGTCATGTCTGCTGATCTCCCTCATCTGGTCGGCGCGCTGAAGGCTGGCGCCAAGGCCAATCTGGAAGTGATTCGTGAAGGCAAGCGCAAGAATATCGAGCTGACGGTCGGCGCTATTCCTGACGAAGACAAGGAGCTGGATGCCTTGCCGAAGTCCGGTGTCGAGACCAACAGCAATCGTCTTGGGGTATCGGTCGCTGAACTGAGCGCCGAGCAGAAGAAAACCTATGACCTCAAGGGCGGTGTTGTCATCAAGGAGGTGCAGGACGGTCCTGCAGCCCTGATCGGCCTGCAGCCAGGCGACATCATCACTCACCTGAACAATCAGGCCATTGGTTCTGCCAAGGAGTTCTCCGAGATCGCCAAGGCGCTGCCGAAGAATCGCTCCGTGTCGATGAGGGTTCTGCGTCAGGGTCGTGCCAGCTTCATCACCTTCAAACTGGCTGAATGATCCGCGGTTGCTGAGTCAAAAAAAAACCGCCTCGAAAGAGGCGGTTTTTTTATGCCTGCAGCTTTTATCCCATCATGTCCTTCACCATACGCTCCTGCTCCATCAGCTCACGCTGGCGGGCATCGATACGCGAGGAGAGCGGGAAGTTGCTGCCAGCCTTGCGCTTGGCGAAATCCAGTTGCTGGATAGCCTGACGATAATCGCCCACCAGTGCGAAGTACTCCGCGCGGGCCTGATGCAAACCAATGATGTTGCCGGCCAAGCCACGGGTTTCCGCCACCTGATACCAGACGTCGGGATCGTCCGGGCGCGACTTCAACAAGCCTTCCAGGGCTTTTTCCGCATCGGCAGTACGGTTCTGCTTCAATAGCAGATCGACCCGAACCTGATTCAGCGGGTAGTTGCCGGGATACTGGGTCAGCATGCGGTCTACCCGCGATTGCGCATCGGCCAGCTTGTTGTTGGTGATATCCAGATCGATCTGCGCCAGGTTGTAGATGATCTCGTTCGGCGATTTGCTCAGCAGCTGCTTGAGATTCTCTCGGGCTTCGTTCAACTGACCACCCTTGATCTGGGCGATCGCCAGGCCGTAACGAGCCACATCGTTGTTCGGATTATCGTCCAGTTGCGCCCGGAAGCGCTTGGCGCCCATCCCGGGGGTTTCTTCATAGATCAACTGTACCCGGGCGCGGATCAACTGATAGCGCATGCTGTCCTCGATACCGCCGGGCTTGGCCTGCTCTGCGCGGTTGCGGGTGTCGGCGATGCGGGATTCGGTTACCGGGTGAGTCAACAGGAACTCGGGTGGCTTGGCGTCGTAGCGATACTGGCGCATCAAGCGTTCGAACATGGTTGGCATCGAACGTGGGTCGTAACCGGCCTTTTCCAGGTTGAGAATGCCGATTCGGTCGGCCTCCTGCTCGTTCTGACGCGAGAAGGTCCGCTGCGACTGAATGGCTGCCGCCTGGGTACCGGCGATGGTCGCGATCCCGGCATCGCCGGCTCCGGCAGCGGCAATCACGATACCGGCCAGCAGAGCGGCCATCATCGGCACCTGCATCCGTTGGGAGGCCTCGACGCCCCGGGCAAAGTGGCGCTGGGACAAGTGAGCCAGTTCGTGGGCCAGTACCGAGGCATATTCACCTTCGGTCTGGGCATTGAGGAATAGTCCACCGTTGACCCCGACAATCCCGCCCGGTGCTGCGAAAGCGTTGAGTTGCGAACTGTTGATCAGAATGAATTCCAGGCGTCGGTCGCTGACCTGGCTGGTTTCCACCAGTTTATAGACGCTCGACTCGACGTAATCCTTGAGCTGAGGATCATTGAGCTGCGAAACCTGGCTGCGCAGCAATGCCAGCCAGGCGCGACCCAGTTGGTATTCCTGCTGTGGAGAGACGATGGCAGAGCTGGCGTCACCGAGTGACGGCAGGTCGTCGGCGAAGCCCGGTGAGGCGAGCAGGCAAGCGAGCGTCAGCAGGGTAGGGCGCAGAAATGTCATGCACAAAGCCTTAGTCGACAAAGACCTTACTGTAGCCGGACACCGGGCTTGCGACCAGATATTCTAGGCAGCCTGACCACCTGATCCGGAGTAACGCATGACCGACGCTGTAGCCCACGACTGTGAACTGGACGCCAGTGGCCTGAATTGTCCGTTGCCGTTGCTCAAGGCCAAGATGGAGCTGAACAAGCTGCCCAGTGGCGCGGTACTCAAGGTGATTGCCACGGATGCAGGCTCGCAGCGCGACTTTCGCACCTTTGCCAAACTGGCCGGTCATACGCTGCTGCGTGAAGAAGACGAGGCGGGCGTCTACCGTTACTGGTTGAAAAAAGCCTGAAATCGACAGCGTAAAAGACTTAAGGGTTATTGATGTTCAAAGTGTTACGCGACTGGATTCAGCGCTATTTCTCCGATGAAGAGGCCGTGGTGCTGGCGGTGCTGTTGTTCCTCGCCTTTACCGCGGTGCTTACCCTGGGTGGAATGCTTGCGCCTGTGCTGGCCGGGATGGTGCTGGCGTATCTGATGCAAGGGCTGGTGGTTACCCTCGAGCGCCTGCGGATACCCGGTGGGGCGGCGGTCGGCCTGGTATTTGCGCTGTTCATGGGCGTGCTGCTGTTGTTCATCATCGTGGTGCTGCCGCTGCTCTGGCATCAATTGATCACGCTGTTCAACGAGTTGCCGGGCATGCTCGCCAAGTGGCAATCGTTGCTGTTACTGCTGCCGGAGCGCTATCCGCATCTGGTCTCCGACGAGCAGGTGTTGCAAGCCATCGAGGCGGCGCGCGGCGAAATCGGGAAGTTCGGGCAGTGGGCGCTGACGTTCTCGTTATCCAGCCTGCCTCTGCTGGTGAACATCATGATCTACCTGGTCCTGGTACCGATCCTGGTGTTTTTCTTCCTGAAAGACCGGGTGATGATCGGCGAATGGGTACGTGGTTATCTGCCGCGTGAGCGAGCGCTGATTACCCGGGTTGCCGAGGAAATGAACCGACAGATCGCCAACTACATTCGCGGCAAGGTCATCGAGATCGTGATCTGCGGCGGGGTGACCTACATCGCCTTCGTCGCCCTCGGGCTGAACTACGCGGCGCTGCTGGCGTTGCTCGTAGGGGTGTCGGTGGTGGTGCCGTATGTCGGGGCAGTCGTGGTGACGGTGCCGGTCATGCTGATTGCGTTGTTCCAGTGGGGCTGGAGCGATCAGTTCATCTATCTGATGGCAGTCTACGGGATCATCCAGACGCTGGATGGCAATGTGCTGGTGCCGTTGCTGTTTTCCGAAGCGGTCAATCTGCACCCGGTGGCGATCATCTGCGCGGTGCTGTTGTTCGGCGGGTTGTGGGGCTTCTGGGGGGTGTTCTTCGCGATTCCGCTGGCGACGCTGTTCAAGGCTGTGCTTGATGCGTGGCCGCGCAAAGAGCCGGCTGTAGCTCCGCTACTTTAAAAACCGGATTATTCGTTGAGTCTTATTAGCCCCTTCGCAAGCAAGCCCGCTCCCACATCAGACCTCGGTCAACTGTGGGAGCGGGCTTGCTCGCGAAGGCGCCAGTGAAGTCGACGCAGAAACATCAGGCCTTGTTCAGTGCCTGAGCAGCGGCCAGCACAGCATCAACATGGCCCGGCACTTTCACGCCGCGCCATTCCTGGCGCAGAACGCCATCCTTGTCGATCAGGAACGTGCTGCGATCCACGCCCATATATTCCTTGCCGTAGAGTTTTTTCAGCTTGATCACGTCGAACAGTTGGCAGACGGCCTCGTCCTTGTCGCTGATCAACTCGAACGGAAACTCCTGCTTGCACTTGAAGTTCTCGTGGGACTTCAGGCTGTCGCGGGAGATGCCGAAGATTTCCGTGTTGGCATCCTTGAACGCCGCGTACTGATCACGAAAGCCCTGGCCTTCTGTGGTGCAGCCCGGGGTGCTGTCCTTCGGGTAGAAGTAGATCACCACTTGCTTGCCCTTGAGGGCTGAAAGGCTGACGGTCTGCCCGCTGGTGGCGGGTGCTTCGAAGTCGGCAACCGGTTGATCGATAGCTACGGCCATGAAAGCTTCCTTACATTGGGTTCTGTGGGCGCCACGGTTCGATCAGCGCGTCCAGGTTCATGGCATCGGCGAAGTCCAGGAACTGGTCGCGCAGCCAGCTGATCTGGGTGCCGGCCGGCAGGGTCACGGTGAACGTGGCGTTGAGCATGGTGCCGCCGGTCTGCGGCGCCTGATAGGTGTCGCAGGTCAGGTTTTCCAGCTCGACGTTGTGGTCCATGAAGAACTGGCACAGCTCGTTGATGATGTCCGGGCGATAGGCAGAGGACACGTAAGCCACGTACGGCAAGGCCTGAGGGCGGTTTTCCAGGGCCGCGCTGCGCACGACGTTAACGGTGAACGCATGCTTCTTGGCCAGGCCTGGCAGACTGCCTTCCAGGCGCGCCAGGGCGTCCCAGCTGCCGGAGATCTCGAGGATCAGCGCGCTGCACTCGCCGTGACGGGTCAGGCGCGAGGTGACGACCGCGCAGCGGTTTTCATGGCTGGCGCGGCACAGGACGTTGGTCAGCTCCATTGGATTGGCGCCGAGCGCACTGATGACAAGGAATTGTTCGCGAACTGTGGGGGTGGACATGCAGCATTCCTAAAGCGATGAGCGGTCGGTAGGGTAAGGGCGTTGATTGCCGGAACATACCTGTCCGGAAGGCCCGGTTCACGTATCGCCAGAGCCTCGATAATAAGGAAGCACAAGACGACGACACTGGAACGGGGCCTGAAAGGCCGAAACGGGAGGCTGGAACCCGGCGTACAAGCTGATCTGTACCGATCAAAGTCTGAAGGGTAGCGAAAAGCGGCGCTCAGGGGAATGGCGGCGCAGTACTTCGCTTGTGCAAGCATCTTGGCGCCAGTACCATTACCGCTCTCTTTTTCCGGCAGGAGCGGTTTCATGATTGCGGGCAGTATGGTGGCACTGGTCACACCCATGGATGCACAAGGGCGTCTTGACTGGGACAGCCTCAGCAAACTCGTGGACTTCCACCTCAAGAACGGCACCCATGCCATTGTCGCGGTCGGCACCACCGGCGAGTCGGCAACCCTTGACGTTGAAGAACACATTGCCGTCATCAAAGCCGTCGTCAAACAGGTTGCAGGCCGCATTCCGGTGATCGCCGGCACCGGCGCCAACTCGACCCGCGAAGCCGTCGAGCTGACCCGCAACGCCAAGGAAGCCGGCGCCGATGCCTGCCTGCTGGTAGTTCCGTACTACAACAAGCCGACCCAGGAAGGCCTGTACCAGCACTTCAAGCACATCGCCGAAGCGGTCGACATCCCGCAGATCCTCTACAACGTACCCGGCCGCACTTCCTGCGACATGCAGGCCGAGACCGTGATCCGCCTGTCCACCGTGCCGAACATCATCGGCATCAAGGAAGCCACCGGCGACCTGAAGCGCGCCAAGGCGATCCTCGATGGCGTGAGCAAGGATTTCATCGTGCTGTCCGGCGATGATCCAACCGCAGTCGAGCTGATCCTGCTGGGTGGCAAAGGCAACATCTCCGTCACCGCCAACGTCGCTCCGCGCGAAATGGCCGACCTGTGCGAGGCCGCGCTCAAGGGCGACGCCGAGACCGCACGGGCCATCAATGAAAAACTGATGCCGCTGCACAAGGACCTGTTCATCGAAGCCAACCCGATTCCGGTGAAGTGGGCTTTGGTCGAAATGGGCCTGATGCACGAAGGCATCCGCCTGCCGCTGACCTGGCTGAGCGCTCCTTGTCATGAAACGTTGCGCTCGGCCCTGCGCCAGTGCGGCGTCCTGGTTTAATTGAGGAAGTACAACGCATGAAGCGAATGGCCGGACTTTCCGCACTTGCCTTGATTATCTCCAGCACCAGCGGCTGCGGATGGATCTGGGGCCCGGAAGGTTATTTCCGTGACCGTGGTAGCGACTACCTGGAAGCGAAACAGACTGCACCGATGCAACTGCCAGAAGGTGTCAGCACCTCCAAGCGTCTGGATCCACTGCTGCCGATCCCGCGCAACGTCGCCGACGATACCGCTACCGGCGAATACGTGGTTCCGCGTCCTCAGCCACTGTCGGCGATCGCTGACGCCAGCGACTACTCGCTGCAGAAGAGCGGTGATTCGCGTTGGGTCATGGGCCAGCATCCACCGGCCGAAGTCTGGCCAGTGGCTGTGCAGTTCTTCCAGGACAATGGTTTCCGTCTGGATGAACAGCGTCCGCAAACCGGTGAATTCACCACCACCTGGCAGCATTCCGACGAGCTGTCCGCTGCCATGGCCAAGCGTCTGAGCGCCGCCGGCGTCGCCGCCGACAGCGAAACCCGTGTGCGGGTACGCATCGAGCCGGGCGTACAGCGCAATACCAGTGAAATCTACGTGGTCAGCGCCGAGCGTCCGGCCGGCAGCACCGCCAATGTCGATTTCACCAACCGTTCGGTCAACACTGGTCTGGACGCTGCACTGGTCGACGACATGCTCGCGAGCATGAGCCGCACCTCCGAGAAGGGTGGTTCGGTGTCGATGCTGGCATCGCGTGATTTCGATACCCCGAGCCGCGTCAGCCTCAGCGAAGACGGCAGCGGCAATCCGGTGCTGAACGTCGGTTCGGATCTGGACCGTGCCTGGTCGAGCGTCGGTCGCGCGCTGGAGCAAGGTCAATGGCGTGTTGAGGACATCAACCGCAGCCTGGGCCTGTACTACATCAACCTGGCCGAAAAAGCCGAGAAGAAAGACGACAAGCCTGGTTTCTTCAGCAGCCTGTTCGGCAGCGCGCCGACCAAGGAAGAAGTTGAAGCCCGTGCCGAGCGTTATCAGGTTCGCCTGAGCAAGGTTGGCGAGAACGTTCAGGTCACCGTCGAGAAAAACATCAACACCGTTGCGCCGGCCGATGTGGCCCGTAAAGTGTTGAGCGTGATTCAGGACAACCTGGGCTGATCAGATGCGTTTTGCCGTTCTCGGCAGCGGTAGCCAAGGGAACGGCACGCTGATCGCCAGTGCTGATACGTATGTACTGGTGGATTGTGGTTTTTCCCTGCGGGAAACCGAAAAACGCCTGTTGCGCCTGGGGGTGAACCCGGCGCAACTGAGCGCGATACTCGTGACCCACGAACATGCCGACCACGTGCATGGCGTGGGTTTGCTGTCTCGGCGCTACAATCTGCCTGTCTACCTCAGTCGCGGCACGCTGCGCGGGATGCGCAAACCGATTGAACCCGCAGGCTTCGTGGCCGGCGGCGAACAACTGCAGATCGGTGCTCTGGACATCCGGGTCATTGCCGTGGCCCACGATGCACAGGAACCGACCCAGTATGTCTTCAGTGATCAGGAACAGCGGCGCTTCGGCCTGCTGACCGACCTGGGATCGTATTGCGAGCAGGTGCTGGACGGTTATAGGGACCTCGATGCGTTGATGATCGAGTCCAACCACTGTCGTGACATGCTGGCCCGTGGTCATTATCCGTACTTTCTCAAGCAGCGGGTGGGCGGCGAGCTGGGACATTTGAACAACCATCAGGCGGCATTCCTGGTGGCCGAGTTGGGCTGGCAAGGCCTGCAACACCTGGTCCTGGCCCATCTGAGCAGCAAGAACAACCTGCCGCAGCTGGCCCGGCAATGTTTTGTCGACACCCTCGGGTGCGACCCGGACTGGCTGCAACTGGCCGATCAAGATTCAGGGCTCGACTGGCGCCACATCGCCTAGCCCATCTACTTAGCAAGCGGAGCCCATCATGGAAAAACGTGAAGAACTCTACCGCGGCAAAGCCAAATCGGTTTACAAGACCGACGACGCTGACCGCTTGATCCTGCTGTTTCGCAACGACACTTCGGCGTTCGACGGCAAGCGCATCGAGCAGCTCGACCGCAAAGGCATGGTGAACAACAAGTTCAACGCCTTCATCATGCAGAAACTCGAAGCGGCCGGCATTCCGACCCAATTCGACAAGCTGCTGGGCGACAACGAATGCCTGGTGAAGAAGCTGGACATGATCCCGGTCGAGTGCGTCGTTCGTAACTACGCTGCCGGCAGCCTGGTCAAGCGTCTGGGCGTCGAGGAGGGCATGAAGCTCAACCCGTACACCTTCGAACTGTTCCTGAAAGACGACGCCAAGGGCGACCCGTTCATCAACGAATCCCACGTCGTGGCATTCGGCTGGGGCACCGCCGAGCAACTGGCGCGCATGAAAGAACTGTCGCTCAAGGTCAACGAAGTCCTGAGCAAGCTGTTCGACGACGCCGGCCTGCTGCTGGTGGACTTCAAGCTGGAATTCGGCGTGTTCAGCGATGGCTCCATCGTCCTGGGCGACGAGTTCAGCCCGGACGGCTGCCGTCTGTGGGACAAGGACACCAAGAAGAAGATGGACAAGGACCGCTTCCGTCAGGGCCTCGGTGACGTCATCGAAGCCTACGAAGAAGTCGCCAACCGTCTGGGCGTACCGCTTTAATCGACGCAAGCATCTGATAGCACGGAAAAAATTTCGTTTAGGGGTTTCCCATTCAACGAAAGTGTTGTTATGATGCGCGCCGTTGGAGAGATGCCAGAGTGGCCGAATGGGACGGATTCGAAATCCGTTGTACCTTCACCGGTACCTAGGGTTCGAATCCCTATCTCTCCGCCATACATGGAAAAAGCCCCGTAGCTGAGAAGCTGCGGGGCTTTTTCGTATGTGCTGAAAAAAGCGCCCTCAACGATCGACCCGTTTATTTTGCTTTGCCCATTTCCCTGTCAAGACCTGGTGAAACAGCCTTCATCACATCATCGATTACAGCCTTTCCCATCTCCGTCAAAAAATGCGCAGCCCAGGCATATCGGTCTGTTTCTCTAATGAACGCCGCATCTTCTGCAAGTGCCTTGGCGAGAGCCAACAGGTCGGAAGCCTGAGCCAATGCCTGGCCGACAGGCACTCCGGCGCTGACGTGAAATAACGGATTGTCAGAGCAATAGAGGAAGGGAGTGGTTCCGGCGGTTTTTTCTTCAGGTGCATCATGCATGTGTAACTCCTTGACTGTGAGGAGCTGCCAATTTCACGGGCGTAAGAAGACGCCAGCATTTGTCAGGGACGCTGTTGCGTGACTCGTCGGGTTTCCAAACTCGGGAGGGAGCCTCAGGAACGTTAGAGGAGTCGTGTCTCACACTCCGAATTAACTGACTAAACTCCTGCATTCCAGGTCATGGACCACCGGGTTTCCGGCGGCCAGCCCCTTCAATGCATGAGGTTTGGTCATGGCAAAGGGAAAGAAGAAAGACTCGCCCAAAGACATCCCCGCAGATCGCCCGAAGCTGTCGAGCAAGGACTATCTGGCGGAGTTGCGTCGACTGCACGTTGAGCTCGTCAAACTGCAGGAGTGGGTGAGGGCCGAGGGCATCAAGGTTTGTGTGATTTTCGAGGGCCGCGATGGGGCGGGCAAGGGCGGGACGATCAAGGCACTTACCGATCGGGTCAGCCCGCGGGTCTTTCGGGTGGTTGCATTACCGGCCCCGAGCGAGCGAGAGAAGAGCCAGATGTATCTGCAGCGCTACCTACCTTATCTGCCGGCGGCCGGCGAGGTGGTGATCTTTGATCGCAGTTGGTACAACCGAGCCGGTGTCGAGCGGGTGATGGGGTTCTGTACCGAGAATCAGGTCGAAAAGTTCCTCAATACGGTGCCCCTGGTGGAGCATGCCATCGTCAATTCCGGAGTGATTCTGCTCAAGTACTGGTTGAACGTCAGTCAGGAAGAGCAGACGCGCCGGCTGGAAGAGCGCATCAAGGACGGTCGAAAGATCTGGAAACTGTCTCCCATGGATCTCAAGTCCTACAGTCGCTGGTATGACTATTCGCGGGCGCGTGACGACATGATCAGGGCGACCGATACCGAATATGCGCCCTGGCTGGTAGCCGACTCGAATGACAAGCGGCGAGCGCGCCTGAATATCATCTCAGATCTCCTCAGCCGCATTCCGTACAAGAGTGTTTCGCGCGAGAAGGTTGAGCTACCCAAGCGGCAGAAGCCTGGGGGCTACAAGGAATCGGATTATCCCTTCCGGCACATCCCCGAGAAATTCTGAAGACAGGTGTTTACGTCGGTCTCGGAAAAGCCCCGTTGATGAAAATCAGCGGGGCTTTTTCTTTTTTGCGGCCTTACCGGATGCCCCTCAAATCTCCTTGACCGGCGTATCCCCCTGCACACCTTTGATCAATTCGATCACGTGCAGACAATCCGCCTTGTTCACATACGACTCCCCGCTGGCAACCGTTTCATGGTTTCCCGCCCTTAACCGCCAGCGCCATTGGCCCTTGCCGGTGCTCGGGGTGCCCTTGGATTGCCTGTAAATCTCGAAATACATTCAGTTCGCTCCATGCGATGGGGATATTGCGACAACCTGTTTGACGCATGTTCGCAAGCCTAGCCGAGCCCTGTTATTTGGCTATCGGGGATTTGTTTCCAATCGTTCGATAATGTTTCCGCAATGGGCGGGGCAGAGCGTCTGGATCAGCCTTCGGATTGGCCGGTACGTCCTCGTGGCACACTTGCATGACCTTCAGTGGTGCTGCTTAATACGGTGCGGCTCATGGCGTCGAATCCGCTTCGGCGACCGATAGACACTATAAGAAAAGAGCACTCCATTGACCCAATCGCACGGAACGCCAAACGCGGGGCCGGTGAAATTGTCGCTGGTGGTTCCCGTCTTCAATGAAGAGGACAGCCTCGACGGCTTTCTCCTGCGCATCCATCAGGTATTCAAGTCTGAAGAGCTGATCCGCCTCGAACTGGTGTTCGTCAATGACGGCAGCAGCGATGCGACGCTGGAGCGTTTGCTGCACCGTCAACAACGTGATCCGCGGATCCGTATCGTCGATCTGAGCCGTAACTTTGGCAAGGAAGCGGCGCTTTCCGCCGGTTTGCAGATCTGTACCGGAGAGATCGTGGTGCCGATCGACGTCGATCTGCAGGACCCGCCCGAGGTGATTCTGCAGATGATCGAGCGCTGGCGCGAGGGTTATGAAGTGGTGCTGGGGCATCGCCTCAGTCGCTGCAATGATTCCTGGGCCAAGCAGATCTCGGCCAGCTGGTTTTATCGTTTGCACAACAAGATCGCCGATCAGTCACTGCCCGAGAATGTCGGCGATTTCCGTTTGATGGATCGTTGTGTGGTAGACGCTCTGCTGACACTGCCGGAGTCCCGGCGATTCATGAAGGGGTTGTTCGCCTGGGTCGGCTTTCGCACCACTCAGGTCGAATACGATCGCCCGGAGCGTGCAGTGGGCGAGAGCCGGTTCAATGGCTGGAGGCTGTGGAATTTCGCGCTGGAGGGCATTACCAGTTTCAGCACCGAGCCATTGCGGATCTGGACGTACCTGGGGGCGATGGTGTCTCTGGTGTCGTTTGCCTTTGCCATGTTCATCGTGGTGCGCACGCTGATCCACGGCGTCGACATGCCCGGTTACGCCTCGCTGATGGTCGCGGTGACCTTTCTCGGCGGCTTGCAACTGATCGGCATTGGCGTGCTTGGCGAGTATCTTGGCCGCACCTATATCGAAGCGAAACGCCGACCGGTTTTCCTGGTGCGCCGCATCTATGACCCCAAGGACTGAAGCATGGATCTCAAGGAAACCGACATCCTCGGCGACAACATCGGCGAGCATTGGTATTACTGCTCGAAGGCGGCGGCGACGCGCCGAATGCTGGGGGAGGCACCGATCAAGCGCATTCTCGATGTCGGTGCCGGCTCAGGGTTCTTTTCTCATCATTTGCTGACGCACACGGCTGCCCGCGAAGCCTGGTGCGTGGACATCAGCTACCCGGCCGATTTCAGCGCCACCACCGCCGGCAAACCGGTGCATTACCGGCGTGCGATCGACAGCGTGGACGCCGATCTGGTGTTGCTGATGGATGTGCTGGAGCACGTTGATGATGACCTCGGATTGCTCAAGTCCTACGTCGACAAAGTGCCGTCCGGCAGCCGGTTCCTGATGACGGTGCCGGCGTTCCGGTTCCTGTGGAGCGGGCACGATGATTTTCTTGAGCACAAACGTCGTTATACCCTCGGGCAGTTCGAAGCCTTGACCGAAAAGGCTGGGTTGACGGTCGAGCGGGGCGCCTACTACTTCGGCGCGGTGTTCCCGATGGCTGTTGCTTCGCGCCTGATTCCCGGCAGTTCGACACCCCGTTCGCAACTGAAAAAACATCACCCGCTGGTTAATGCGCTGCTGAAGACCCTGTGCCGCCTCGAGCTGCCCTTGATGAACCTGAACCGTGTGGCCGGTCTGAGTGTATTTGTGCTGGCGCGCAAATCGTGACGCCCGCCGAGAAAGACGCACTTGTCAGGCGCGGCCTGCGCTTTGCCGTGACGGGACTGTTCGTCACCGCGTTGCATGCGTTGGTGGCGATGTCGTTCATCAATTATGTGAGCCCTGATCCTCCACTGGCCAACGGTGTGGCGTTTGTCGTCGCGACCGTGGTGTCCTATGTGATCAACACGACCTGGAGCTTTTCAGCCCGCTTGCACGGCAAGACGCTGCTGCGATTCCTGCTGGTTTCGGCGGGAGGCTTTTTCCTGGCGATGTTTGTCGCCTGGGCCGCACAGATGGCAGGGCTGCATTACCTGCTGGGCATCGCGGCGGTCGCGCTGACCATTCCGGCATTCACGTTCGTGTTACACAATTTCTGGACCTATCGATGAAGGATTTGCGCAGGCACCCGGCACTCTCCTTACTGCCGTTGTTAATGGGGACGCTGGTGTTTTTCCTGGCGATCGGGCCGCAAGCGCTGAATCCGCAAAACATTGCCTGGCTGGAACAGGGTGATCCGGCGACGCATTATCTGGGTTGGGAATTCTTCCGGCGTTCGCCCTGGACATTTCCACTCGGCCTCAATCCGTTCTACGGTCTGGAACTGAGCAATTCGATCATCTTTTCCGACTCCAACCCCCTGTTGGCGCTGTTGTTCAAACCCTTCAGCGCGTGGTTGCCGGACACCTTCCAATATTTCGGGTTGTGGCTACTGGTGTGTTGTGTCCTGCAGGCCTGGTTTGGCTGGAAACTGCTCGGGCTGATGACCGGCAATCCCTTGATTCGCCTGCTGGGAGCCGGGCTGCTGGTGTTCTCGCCGCCGATGTTTCTGCGTATGGGCGGGCACCTTTCCCTGGCCGGGCATTTCCTGATTCTGGCAGCGTTGTATCTGGCGCTGGTGCCGGACCAGCGTCGACGGCGCTGGGCCTGGGGGGCTTTGCTGGCGGTGACCTCATGGGTGCACGCCTACTTGCTGGCCATGGTGGCCCTGATCTGGCTGGCGGACCTGCTGGGCAAGACATTCAGCCGGCAATTGACCCGGCGTCAGGGGCTGGTCGAAGGCGGATTGCTGTTTGCGCTGGTGAGTGTGTGCTGCTGGCAGGCGGGTTATTTCAGCATTGCCGACGGTGCGGTCTCGGGCGGTTTCGGTTTGTACCGGATGAATGTGCTGTCTCCGGTCGATCCGGCGGGCTGGTCGTGGATCCTGCCCAATCTGCCAAAACGCGAGGGCGACTTTGAAGGTTTCAACTACATGGGGCTGGGCGTTCTCTTGCTGGTGCCGCTGGCGCTGATTGCCTGGCATGGCAATCGGCAACCCTTGAGGGAGGCGTTGCGCGCCCGTCCTTGGCTGTTGACGGCCCTGTTCGGCCTGTGGCTTTTCGCGCTGTCGAATCAGATCGGTATCGGCTCAATCACCGTCGGCTATCCACTGCCGGAGGTAATCCTCAGGCTGGCCAACGTCTTCCGTGCGTCGGGGCGGATGTTCTGGCCGGTGCTGTATGCCCTCATGTTGGGCCTGATTTTTCTGGTGGTGCGCGGTTATCGACCGCGCGTTGTCATTTTTCTGCTCGCTACAGCGCTGCTGGTCCAGGTTGCCGATACCTGCAGTGGCTGGCTTGGCGTGAGACAGGGGAAAATGGTCGCGCCATCGGCAACCTGGAACAGCCCGATGCGCGATCCTTTCTGGGCAAGCGCTGCCGGGCATTACACGAATGTTCGCAGTCTGATGCCGCAGAATCAGAACGATCGCTGGCAGATGATTGCCGAGTTTGCCGCGGTTCACGGCATGAACACCGATGCCGTCTACCTGGCGCGCGTGAGTTCTTCGGCGCTGGCGCTGGCACAGCAGAAAGCGCGGCGCATGCTCGACTCGGGTCAATACGAGGCAGATTCGTTGTACATCCTCAGCGACGATGTCCTGGCGGATGCCGCCAAAGGCATCAACAGTGAAACCGATCTGCTGACCCGGGTGGACGGTCTCATCGTGCTCGCTCCGGGGTGGAAGCGCTGTACCCGATGTCTGCCCATGAAGGATGAGGGACAGCAAATATCCGTGATTCCCCTCTCGGGGCCAGGGCAAACGCTGACGTTCAACTACCGAAACCGACAACTGGCCAACGGCTGGTCGACACCGGAAAGCTGGGGCACGTGGACGGAGGGGCAACAGGCGAAAATCGAAATGCGGGTGTTGCCGCAGGCGCGTTCAATCGTGCTTGACGCATTGGCCTTCGTTCAGCCACAGCATCCCGCCCAGCGAGTGATCGTGAAGCTCAATGGCGAGCAGGTGCTGACCACAAGTCTGACCCGGTTCCATGGCAATCACCTGGAAATTCCAATCAGCGCCGCGCTCAGTCGCAGCCTTGCGAGCGATGACCGGCTCACTATCGAACTGCAATTGCCGGATGCCATCAGCCCTCGGCAATTGGGGATCAACGATGATTCGCGGGTCATGGGCCTGGGGCTGAAGTCCCTGACGGTGCAATGACGCACCGTTTTGATGGACGCTACCCCTGCTGCCTTTCTACACTGCCCGCAATCCGGGGACAGGGGGGCAATGGATGAACCGCAATGAACTTCGCAAGGCCGACATCAACCTGATGGTGGTGTTCGAGACCTTGATGCTCGAACGCAACGTGACACGAGCGGCGGAAAAGCTGTTTCTCGGCCAGCCGACCATCAGCTCGGCGCTCAATCGCTTGCGCACCATGCTCAACGATCCACTGTTCATTCGCGTCGGTCATCGCATGGAGCCGACGGCTCGCGCCGAAGACATCTATCGCCATCTCAAGCCTGCCCTGGACTCGCTGTCGGTGGCGCTGAGCCTGACCCGTGATTTCGACCCGGCCGTCAGCACCATGACGTTTCGCATCGGCCTGTCGGACGACGTCGAATTCGGTCTGTTGCCACCATTGCTGCGTGTCTTGCGCCAGGAAGCACCGAACGTGGCATTCGTGGTGCAGCATGTCGATTACTGGCGCATTCCCGATCTGCTGGCGGCTGGCGACATCACCGTCGGTATCAGCCAGACCCGTGGCCTGCCGGCCAATGCCAAGCGCAAACTGCTGCGGCATATCCAGCCGAGCATCCTGCGCGCCGACAAGTCCGACACCCCGCTGACCCTCGACGAATATTGCGCACGGCCCCATGTGCTGGTTTCCCACACGGCCAATGTCAGCGGTTACGCCGATGAGTGGCTGGCGGACCTCGGTCGAACCCGTCAGGTGGTGTTGTCGGTACCGCAATACAGCGCGCTGCCGGCGCTGCTGGCGGGCACCGACCTGATCGCCAGCCTGCCGGACTACACCGCCGAGGCGATGGCCGCCTCGGGGCTGCTGTTCAAGGAAGCGTTCCCGTTCAAGACCCCGACGCTCGACCTGTCGATGGTCTGGCTCAGCCATGTCGACAGCGATCCGGCCGAGCGCTGGCTGCGTTCGCGGCTGGAGCAGTTCATGAGCGAGCGGCCGGTGATGGCGTCGTTGGCGTGAGTCAGGCGTCGCTGTGTTATATGTACGACCTTTTTGCCGAACCTCTGGAGCACCGACATGCCACATCTGCACATGGAATACACCGCCAACCTGCCGCAACTGAACGCCGACGTGGCGTTGATCCGGCTCAACAATACCCTGGTGGGTTCCGGTCAGTTTGCGGCCGAGTTCGATATCAAGAGCCGTGCGCTCAAGGTGGAAACCTTCAAGGTCGGCACCGCCATGAGCGAGCGGGCCTTTGTTTCAGTGAGGCTGGCGCTGCTCAGCGGCCGATCCCCGGAGATCAAGAAACAACTCTCGCAAAACCTGTTGGCGGTGTTGCAGGACCTGTGCGAATGGCCGGCGGGCGTCGAAGTGCAGTTGAGTGTGGAACTGCTTGATATCGACCGCGAGTCCTACAGTAAAGTCGCCATCGGCGTGTAAGACTCAGGCCGCCTCCAGCTCCGCGCAGGTCTTGATGACCTGCTCGCGCAGCCAGAGGTTGGCGCTGTCCTGATCGACGTTGTGGCTCCACTGCATGTCGAGGGTGAAACCCGGCAGGCCGTTGGGTGCCTCGCAGTGATTGAACACCGCGTCGTTGGTCAGCAAACGCTGGATCCGCCGGGGCAGGGTGAGGATGAAATCGGTGCCGGTGATCATCTTCAACGCTGCGCTGTAGCTGTTGGAACGCGCGACGATCTGGCGCTTCTGTGCCTGCCGCGCGAGCCAGCCATCGACCATGTTGGTGGTCGAGGTCCAGGGCGTGGGGAACACATGCCGGCGCTCGGTGAAGGCTTGCAGGCTGAGGCGCGGTTCCAGCGGCGTCGCACGTTTATCGAAGACGCAGACCAGATCATCTTCCAGCAACATCCGGGATTTCAGGTCGGTATGGCTGCGGTGAAAGTGCGGGCCGAAACAGATCACCAGATCGAGGCTCCCGTCTCGCAGCTCCTGCGCCGGCACGTCGGTCTCGAACTTGTGCATGTTGACCATCACCGGCAGATCGTCGAAGTCGAAACGCTTCAGCATGCGCGGCAGGATCAGTTGCTCGAAGTATTCCGGGGCGCAGATGTTGAAGGTCACCGGCTGCGCCGTCGGGTCGAAGGTCGGGGCGCCGGCGTGGCACAGGTTGATGCTTTCGAGGATTTTCTGCACATGGCCATACATGCTGCTGGCCTTGTAGGTCGGGCGCATGCCCGTGCGGGTATTGACGAACAACTCGTCTTCAAAACTGGTGCGCAGTTTCTTCAGGCAGTAACTGACGGTGGACTGACTGACGAACAGCGCCTCCGACACATCGGTGACGCTGCTTTGCTCATACACGGCGACAAACACCATGAGATCCTGCATGTCGAGCTTTCTAAGCAAGTTACTGTTCAGCATCCGTTCTGTCTCGCTGTGCTCCTTGCGCCGAATCCGCGCAAACGTGTGCGCATGATCGTAACGGAACGATGGTGCCAGGAGAAACCCCTGTAGGATTTTTCACGGACAGTTGTGGGACAGAAAGTTTTAGTAATACGACGTGCCAAAACGATCCTGCAAAAGATGGCCAGAAGCCTTTATCCAGAGGGATGAAGCACCGTGCACAACGCCCGATCAGCGAACGTGTCGGGCGTATTGTCGAGGGTCGAAACGCAGCCCGATCAGCAGCATGACCACCATCACCGCGGTCAGCGACCACCAGGCCCATTCGAAGCTGCCCAGTCGATCGCGGATCACCCCGGCCAGCAGCGGTGAGAGCCCGGCAATCAGGTAACCGACCCCTTGCACGAAGGCCGTCAGCCCGCCGGCACGCTGCGGGTTGTCGAGGTGATCGAGGGAGACGATCAGGCTCATCGGGAACAATCCGCCAATGCCCAGCCCCAACAGGCCTGGCCACAGCAGGCTCAGATGTTGCGGGCTGAGGATCAACCCGCAGAAGCCACCAATGATCAGCACCAACAGGGCGCTCAGTACCAGGCGCCGGTCACGGCTGCGGTTGGCGATCGCCGGAACCACCAGGCCGGAAATCACCTCCATGGCCGTCAGAAATCCCAACAGCAGACCGGCGTTCTGTTCGCTCCAGCCGTTTTCCACGTAGTACGGCGCCAGCCACGCGAGTACACAAGTGTAGGAAGCGGTCCCCAGACCAAAGAAGATTGCGAGCAGCCAGGCGCGGGAGTGGGTGAAAAAGGCCTCCGTTTTCACGGCAGTGGTCGTGATGGGTGGTGCGTCATCGCGTTGTGCCAACCAGAACACCAAGGCGAGCAGCGCCAATGCCGCCCAGATCGCCAGCCCTGCACGCCAGCTGCCCGTGTCGAGCATCACCCTTGGTGCGAACGAGGCAGCGAGTGCGGCACCGCCCATGATCGACGTGACATACAACCCCATGCACAGCGCCACGTTGTCGGGGAAGCGCGATTTGATCAGTGCCGGCATCAAGGCCTGAATCAACGCGATGCCGACCCCTGCCAGGACGGCGCTGACGATCAGTTGCGCCGCCGAATCGAGAAACAGCCGCGCCAGGGTCGCCCCACCAATGATCAACAACGACAGCACCACCGTGCGCCGCTCCCCCAGACGCTGGCTGATGCCGATCCCGAAGAACATCGCCAGTCCCATGGCCATCACCGGCAGCATGGTCAGCAGCGATGCCACGCTGAAGCTCAGCGGGATATCGCTGCGAATCGCCGACAGCAAAGGCCCGACGGCGGCCATCGATGGGCGCAGATTGAGGGCGACCAGAATGATACCGAGCATCAGCCAGACAGCGGGGCGGGCGGTGGCGCGGACGTTTTCCATGTTCAGACCTTTGAATCAGAGGCTGTCGATTAGGCGGGCGCGATACCGGTGCCGGCAAATCAGAAATTCCCGCGGGATATTTAAAAAATCGATACGCCTTTCGTGAGCTCTGCCTGAACGGGCTGTGATTTTTTACTGAATCAGGCCTGATGCACTTGCAGATTTCATGGTTATTTCATGAGCCAACTAATCGTTGGCTTCTTTTTCACAAAAAATTGATGAGGGGCTACGTAGAGTTTTCATCGCTTGGGTCAATGAATTTTTCACAATTGGCCACGGCGCTTCTTTTCAGGAAATAGCCCCCCGCCTATGTTGAAGTTAAAAGCCGTGCGCCCTGAATGGGTGACGTTGTTTGCCAGTGCCTTTTTTTTGGCCGGATTCAATTTCGTACTCTGGGAACACCTCTTCGAGATCACCGCTGCCGATGGCAAGGGTATCGCCATGCGCATTGCGTTCGGGGTGATGATCTTCGCGGCGTACAACATCGTGCTGACCTTTCTGGCGTTTCGCCCGGTATTGAAACCGGTGTTGACGGCGCTGTTTCTGATCAGTGCCGGTGTGGCTTATTTCATGAGCCAGTATGGGGTGATGATCGATGCGGGGATGTTTCGAAACTTCGCTGAAACCAATGCCACGGAAGTTCGCGATCTGCTGTCTTTGAAGTTGTTCGCTTATCTATTGTTTCTGGGCTTATTGCCGTCGTGGTTGGTGTGGAAGTTACCCGTCGCTTATCGTCGATGGCATCGAGAGTTATTAAGCAAAGTTGTGGTGTGTGCAGCATCGGTCGCGGTCATTGGCGGCGTCGCATTGGCCAACTATCAGGGCTTGTCTTCGCTGTTTCGCAACCACCACGAATTGCGCCTGATGCTGGTGCCGAGCAACTACATCGGCGCATCTGCCGGCTATCTGCGCGAACAGGTTGTTTCTGTGCAGCAACCGTTCGTCAAGATCGGTGAAGACGCCCAGCGTAACCCTGCACTGCAAAACCGTCCGCGCAAGTCGCTAACCGTGCTGGTGGTGGGTGAAAGTGCCCGGGCGGAGAACTTCGGCATCCTGGGCTACAACCGCGACACCACGCCGAAACTGGACAAGGAAGCCGGCCTGATCGCGTTCACCGATGTGCATTCCTGCGGTACGGAAACAGCCGTCTCGGTGCCGTGCATGTTCTCAAACATGGGCCGCAAGGATTACGACGCCAGCAAGGCGAAGAATGAAGAAGGGCTTTTGGATGTGCTCAAACGTGCCGGCATCGATGTGATCTGGCGCGACAACCAGTCGGGCTGCAAAGGCACCTGCGATCGCGTCACCCTGCAGGATGTCAGCAATCTGAAAGACCCGGCGCTGTGCGCCAACAGCGAGTGCCGCGACGAAATCCTCCTGCAAGGGTTGCAGAATTTCATCGAGCACCTGGACAAGGACACCGTGCTGGTACTGCACCAGATGGGCAGCCACGGCCCGGAATACTTCAAGCGTTATCCCAAGGAATATGAGCACTTCACACCGGTGTGTGAAAGCAACGCGCTGAACAATTGCAGCCGCGAAAGCATCGTCAACGGTTACGACAACACGCTGGTGTACACCGACCATGTGCTGTCGAGCCTGATCGATGTGCTGCGCAGCAATCAGGAAAAAGTCGATACCGCCATGCTGTACCTCTCCGATCACGGCGAGTCCCTGGGCGAGTACAACCTGTTTCTGCATGGCACGCCGTACATGCTCGCGCCGGAACAACAGAAACATGTGGCGATGCTGGCGTGGTTCTCCGACAGTTACCAGAAGTCGTACTCGGTCGACACCCATTGCCTGCAAATGAGCCGCGACAAACCGTTGAGCCAGGACAACCTGTTCCATTCGATGCTCGGTCTGCTGGAAGTGCAGAGCAAGGTCTATCAGCACGATCTGGACCTGTTCGCCGGTTGCCGCGGTGCCGTCATCGACGGCGTCCTGGCCAGGGACTGAACCCTCGGAATTGTTCTGTAAGACTATTCTTGCTTGCAGGCAGGAGATTTCATCAACGCTCTTGCCCTGCGAAGGCGCGTAAAGCGCCGGTGGCGATATATACTGCGCGCCATTCTTGAAGGGAGAGCCGTGTGGCCATCGATATTCACTGGATTCGCGACAACGATAGCCTCGCGCAGTTTTGCGCCGAGTGGCAGCAGCTGCCTTTCGTTGCCCTCGACACCGAATTCATGCGGGTCGACACCTTCTACCCGATTGCCGGCCTGCTGCAGGTCGGCGACGGCAAGCGCGCCTATCTGATCGACCCGCTGACCATTGACGCCTGGCAACCGCTGGCGGCGTTGCTGGAAAACCCGGCGGTGCTCAAAGTCCTGCACGCGTGCAGCGAAGACCTCGAAGTCCTGCTGCGCCTGACCGGCAGCCTGCCAGCGCCGTTGTTCGACACGCAACTGGCTGCGGCCTACCTGAACCTCGGGTTCTCGATGGGCTATTCGCGTCTGGTGCAGGAAGTGCTCGGCATCGAACTGCCGAAGGGCGAAACCCGTTCCGACTGGCTGCAGCGCCCGTTGTCCGACACGCAAATCAGCTATGCCGCCGAAGACGCCGTGCATCTGGCGGAGGTTTTCGTACAACTGCGTCCGAAACTGTCCGATGACAAATTCGCCTGGGTACTGGAGGACGGCGCCGAACTGGTCGCCAACTTGCGCCGCGAGACCGATCCGTACGAGGTGTATCGCGAGGCCAAACTGGCCTGGAAGCTGTCTCGCGCGCAACTCGCCGTTCTGCGCGAACTGTGCGCCTGGCGTGAGCGCGAAGCCCGTGCCCGCGACCTGCCGCGCAACCGTATTATCCGTGAGCATTCGTTGTGGCCGCTGGCCCGCACGCAACCGGACAACCTCAGCGCGCTGGGCAAGATTGAAGACATGCATCCGCGTACCGTGCGTCAGGACGGCGAGTTTCTGCTTGATCTGATCAAGCGCTCTGGCAGTGTGGGGCCTGATCAATGGCCGCCAGCCGTGCCGGAGCCGTTGCCGATCGAAGCCGCCGCGCTGATCAAACAGCTGCGAGCGCTCGGTCAGGCCGAAGCCGAACGTCTGGGCATCGCGCCGGAATTGATGCTGCGCAAGAAAACCCTCGAAGCCCTGGTCAAAAGCGGCTTCCCCGAGGGCCCTTACCAATTGCCTGATTCGCTGCGTGGCTGGCGCCGCGAATTGATGGGCCAGAAGCTGCTCGACAGCCTGGCCACCGCCGGAGAACAGCCTTGAAACGTATTTGCTCCATTTATCAAAGTTCGAAGAAAAGCGGCATGTACCTCTACGTGCTCAAGAGCGATGCGCTGGAACGCGTGCCGGAAGGCCTGATGGCGGCGTTCGGCAAGGCGAAGCATTCCTTCGATCTGGTACTGACCCCCGAGCGCAAGCTCGCCAGCGAAGACATCGCCGTGGTCCTGGAGAACCTCGACAAGCAGGGCTACCACCTGCAGATGCCACCGGCCGAGGAAGAGTACATCGAGCACTTGCCCGAAGAGTTGCTGCGACGCAACGACCCGGTCTGATCCGCGAGGCCCTGTCCTGGGCCTCTTGTAACCCCTGGAACGGTTTTTACTGCGACGGCTGCCACGAAGTGGGCGGCCGCCTGCACGGTTTGCGAAAGGTTTGAACATGCGCGTTCTGATTGCTGAACACGACCACGCGATATACGCCCGGCTGCTGCGTCAGGCAGCCCCGGAGCTTGAAGTGCTGACCAGTGGCGACTCCGCCGAGCTGGCCCGCCAGGCTGCTGATTGCCCGGTGTGGCTGGGCCAGCCGGATCTGTTGGCGACCCTGTTGCGTCAGGGCCACCAGCCCCAATGGCTGCAATCGACCTGGGCCGGCATCACGCCGCTGCTGGCCGACGGTTTGCGCCGCGATTACCGCCTGACCCGGGCGGTCGGCATTTTCGGTCAGGTGATGGCTGAATACGTGCTGACCTACATGCTCGGCCACGAGCGCGAAGTGCTGGCGCGACTGGTCAGCCAGGTCGAGCGCAAGTGGGACAGTCGCACCGGCCAGAGTCTGGTCGGGCGCAAGGTGCTGATCGTCGGCACCGGCGACATCGGCCAGAGCGTGGCGCAGTTCCTGCGGCCATTCGGCGTTGAGTTGTACGGCATCGCCAGCAGTGCCCGGGAGCAGGCGCCATTTGTCGAAGTCGGCTCGATGGCGGACCTGCCACGGCTGGTGGGGGAAGTGGATTACGTGGTCAATCTGCTGCCCAACACCGAGCACACCCACGACATCTACGACGCGGCGCTGTTCAAGCAATTCAAGCCGACCGGGTTGTTCATCAACGCCGGGCGCGGTGTGGCGGTGGTCGATGCGGATCTGGTCGAAGCGCTGAAGGAAGGTCATCTGGCCGGCGCGGTGATCGACGTCTGCCGTCAGGAACCGCTGCCGCAACGGCATCCGTTCTGGACCGCGTGGGGCTTGCTGTTGACCGGGCACAGCTCTGCGCCGACGTCGCCGCCGATGATGGTGCAGTTGTTTCTGGACAACTTGCGGGCGTATCAGGCGGGAGAGGCGTTGCGTGGGGAAGTGGATTTCGCACGCGGTTACTGATTCACCGCAGTGAAAAATGTGGGAGCGGGCTTGCTCGCGAAAGCGGTTTATCAGTCAGCCAAGACGTCGACTGGTAAGCCCTCTTCGCGAGCAAGCCCGCTCCCACATTTCGTTATGCGCCATGGCTTAGAGGGTGAAGTCGCCTTCAGCCGCCAGTTCGCTCAGCGGACGACGCGGGCTCGGCGTTTCCCGTGCTTGCAGGTAATCCGCCAGGGTTGCCTTGTCACCCAGCTTGCCCACCGCCACGGCGGCGTGCAGTGCATAACCTTGCGGAATGTTCAGCTCCTTGCGAGTCAGCTCCTGATCGAAGCCGGCCATGCCGTGGGTGTGCCAGCCGCTCAGGCTCGCTTGCAGAGCCAGATGGCCCCAGGCCGAACCGGTGTCGAAGGTGTGCCACAGCGCTGGTGTTTCTTCGGTCGCGCCCGGTGCGGTGAAGGTGGTTTTGGAAATCACGATCACCAGCGCCGACGCGTGCTGCGCCCAACTGCGGTTGAATTCGTTGAGCAGGCCCAGGTAACGCTCCCAGTTCGGCGTATCGCGACGGGCGTAGAGAAAACGCCACGGCTGCGAGTTGTACGCCGATGGCGCCCAGCGCGCGGCTTCGAAGAAGCTCAGCAAGGTTTCTTCCGGAATCGCTTCGCCGGTGAAGGCGCGGGGCGACCAGCGATCGGTGAACTGCGGGTGAATGGCGTATTCGGCAACGCGAGGGTTGGCACTCATCGAGAGATTCCTTGCTACGTTTGAGGACAGGTTTGAAGCAAAACCCGGCGGGATCAGTTGGGCTGAACGATGGGGGCTGTATCTGAAGCCGTGCAGTTCACCGGAATGCAACGCGGTCGAGCGTTAATGGCATCCAGCCAGGGCTTCTTGAGACTGGCAAAGCTACTTGGCCGCGCAAAAACTGACAAGCCCTGCACAACCGACAGTCGCCAGCGCTTGGCCCACGGGGCCTTGGGCACTAGACTGGCGGCCTTTTCACCACCTGATGTTGATGCTTGAGCCATGGCCGCCAAAGTCGAACCGTTCTGGAAACGCAAAACCCTCGATCAACTGGATCACGAGGAATGGGAATCGCTGTGCGACGGTTGCGGCCTGTGCTGCCTGCAGAAGCTCGAGGATGAAGAAGACAACAGCGTCTATTACACACGCATCGCCTGCAAACTGCTGGACCTGAAAAGCTGCCAGTGCAGCGATTACCCGAACCGCATCAAGTTTGTTCCGGACTGCATCCAGCTCACCCCGGGCCAGGCCGAAGCATTCAAATGGCTGCCGCCGACTTGCGGCTATCGGCTGGTCAGCGAAGGCAAGGATCTGCCGTTGTGGCATCACCTGGTCTGCGGGGATCGGGACGCCGTGCACCACGAACGGATTTCCCAGTCCGGGCGCATGCTCGCCGAAGGCAGCGTGCCGGAAGACGACTGGGAAGATCACCTGATTTTCCGCGCAGGTTAACGATTGACCAAGGAGCAGGTATGGCGACGGGATTGCGCCGGGCGCTGATCGTCACGCTGCTGGCGCTGAGTGCGCCGGTGTGGGCGGCGAAGAAGGTCGATCTGGATTTTCAGGTACGCCTGCTGCCGCAGAGCGATCAGGCCGAGGTGCGCCTGACCCTCGCCAAAGGCGAGGCCGTGCGCAGTCTGGATTTCGACCTCGGCGACGGCAGCCACTACAGCGACTTCAAGGCCGACGGCCAATGGCAATTGACGCCGGGCCAACAGGCACGCGGCGTATGGCGCCCGACGGCGGACAAGGCCAGCCTGACCTACCGCGTGCGTATCAGTCACGGCCGCAAGAACGGCAGCTTCGACACGCGCCTGACCCCGACCTGGGCGCTGATGCGCGGTGATGAACTGGTGCCCCCTGCAAAGCTTGATCAGCAGGACGGCATCGAACTGGTCTCACGGCTGCAATTCGAACTGCCCGATGGCTGGAAAAGCGTCGAAACCGCCTGGCCGCGCATCGGCAAGAACAAATTCCGCATCGACAATCCGGCCCGTCTGTTCGACCGGCCTACGGGCTGGATGCTCGCCGGGCACCTCGGCAGCCGCCGCACACGATTGGGGGAGACCGAAGTCACCGTGGCGTCGCCACAGGGGCAGGGCATGCGCCGGATGGACGTGCTGACGCTGTTGACGTTCGTCTGGCCGCAGGTCCAAGCGGTGTTTCCCCGACATCCGAGCAAGCTGCTGATCGTCGGCGCCAACGACCCGATGTGGCGCGGCAGCCTGGCGGCGCGGGAGTCGATCTACCTCAACACGCGTTTGCCTCTGGTCAGCGAGAGCGGCAGTAGCCCCTTGGTCCGGGAGCTGGCGCAGGTGTTCGGGCGCATCAACGACGAGCAGCGCAGTGACTGGATCAAGGAAGGGTTCGCCGAGTATTACGCCGTCGAACTGGTGCGCCGTGCTGGCGGTATGAGCGATGAACGTTATCAGGCCTTGCAGGTGAAACTGGCCAAGGACAGCCAGAAGGTGACGACGTTGCGCGGCGAGCAGATCAGCCCGGCGCAGGTGTCCAAAGCGGTTTTGCTGTTACAGGAACTGGATCGCGAGATCCGTCTGAAGACTCGCAACAAGCGCTCGCTGGATGATGTGCTGCGCGGGGCGATGCATTTGGGGACGGTGGACACCAAAGAGTTCGTGCAACTCGCCGAAAGCATTCTCGGCGAGTCGTCCAAAGTCCTCGATACTGCGTTATTGCAGTAATACCGCCTTCACGAGCAAGCCCGCTCCCACATGTGATCGCATTACAACTGACGTAGAGCGGTTCAATGTGGGAGCTGGCTTGCTCCGGGCGGCGATCCGACGAAGAGGCCAGAAGCCTCACCGCAAGTTCAGGCTCAACCCCCGGCTTTGGGCGACTTCACCGAATCATTGCCGGTCACGGTGGCGGTTTTGGTCGCCGCCTCGGCATTGGCTTTGAGCTTGCTCAGCTCTTCACCGGCGCGCTCGATCTTTGTGCGCACGTTGTTCATGTCCTGACGGCTTTTCTCCAGCAGGCTTTTCACCGAGCTGTGGCCGGTGATGCCACGGGCCATGGCTACGCCGCCAATCGCCACCTGAATCAGCCCGAACACGCCGCCACGGCGCAGGCCCTTGCCGACCATGATCACGCCGCCGGCCAGCGAGCCGATGCGCTCCCAGCCTTCGACGTTCTGCTCGGAGCGGGTCTGGAACGGAGTGGATTCGATACGCTCGACGCGTTTGAGCTCGGTCATGATCTTTCTCCAGGCAATGAGTAATGGATAAACAAGCTGACTGCACTGGCGGTCAGCTCGTTCCATCGGATGTGCGGCGTTTCAGCGGAATTTCGGCCCGGAACGGGTATTCAGACCTTTGGCCATGCGGTCGTAAAGCACGACGTTGACCGTGGCGGCGAGGTTCATGCAACCGGTGGTCGGGATGTACACGACGTCTTCGCACCAGTCGCGGATCTCTTGATCCAGCGAGCCGTCTTCGGGGCCGAAGATGTACAGGGCGCGATCGGGGTGGGTGTATTCCGGCAGCGGGCGGGCGCCGTCGACCAGTTCCACGGCGACCGGGACGCAGTTGAGCGGCAGGATTTTTTTCAGGTCGTCGATGCCGATCAGCGGGATGTCGTAGTGCACGCGCTTGGTGTCGGTGACGAAATCGGCGGCGCGCTCATAGCGTTTGCCGGTGTAAAACACGGTCGACACGCCATAGCAGCCTGCGGCGCGCATCACCGAACCGACGTTTTCCGGTGATTTGGGGTTATACAAACCAATGCAGCTGTACCGTTTGTCTGCCACGAGCGGGGTGCCTTCGGGAAAAAGAGGGCGATTATACGGGGATTGGGGGAGGGGTGTTCAGTTTGAGATTGGCGGTGCCTGCCAGGCCGCCTTCGCGAGCAGGCTCGCTCCCACAGTTGATCGGTGTCGCACACAAAACCAATGTGGGAGCGAGCCTGCTCGCGAAAGGGTCGGGTCAGCCACTGAAGATCTTCAGTCTTCTTTTTTCATGAGGCCGGCCAGGGCAGCAAACGGATTGTGCGTGGCCTTGGCGATTTTCGGCGTGCTCAGCGAGCCTTCGCCGAAATACTGCTGGTCGGTGTAGCGCGAGTGTTCGTTGTCGTGGCAGTACAGGCACAGCAGTTCCCAGTTGGAACCGTCCTGCGGGTTGTTGTCGTGGTTGTGGTCGCGGTGGTGCACGGTCAGCTCGCTCAGGCGCTTGCCGGAAAACTCACGGGCGCAGCGGCCGCACACGTGCGGGTACATCTTCAGGGCCTTGTCGCGGTAGCCCATTTCCTTGTCGCGCTGGTTGTCGGCGAGGATGCGATCCAGCTTCGAAGTGTTGGTCGGGGTGGACGAACTCATGGGTTCACCTTTGCAGAAAGACTAATGACGGTTATGACGCCAGTTTAGCTCAGCCCTTGAGCTTCTCGGCAATCCAGATCGTGTGGCGCGTGCCCTTGTTGCCGTGGGCGAAGACCTGGACTTCCTCGGCTTTGAAACCGGCCTTCTTCAACTTGTCGGAAAACTGCCTGTCGGCGCTGGCCGACCACACCGCCAGCACGCCTTTGGGCCGCATTGCCCTGGCGCACGCGGCAAGGCCGGCGGTGGAATACAGCCAGCTGTTGGCCTTCTGGGTCAGGCCTTCGGGGCCGTTGTCGACGTCGAGCATGATCGCGTCGAAGCCGTTGGGCTCGCTTTGCAGCACTTTGGCCACGTCTTCCTGACGGATCACCGTGCGCGGGTCGAGCAGCGGGCGCCCGGACTTTTCACCGAGCGGGCCACGGTTCCACTCGACCACGCCGGGCACCAGTTCGGCGACCACCACTTCGGCGCACTTGCCCAAGTGCTTGAGCGCGGAGGCGAGGGTGAAGCCCATGCCCAGGCCGCCGATCAGCACTCGCGAATCCGGCCGGCCGGCGACCTTGCGGCAGGGGATTTCGGCCAGTGCATCTTCGGAGCCGTGCATGCGGGTGTTCATCAATTGCCCGCCGTCGCCGCCCTGGATCTTGATGACGAAATCCTCGCCATACTCGAACAGGCACAGGGCGCCGCCGTTGTCAGGGATCGGCGTGGTGTCGAGCAGAACGAAACGTTTCATGGAAATCTCTACAGGGGGGAAGGCAAGCCGGCGCGTTGGGAGTAGCCTGAGAGCAGACTTCAGGCCAACGGAGCCCTTGATGAAGCGCACCATTCTAACGGTCATTACCCTGGCCGCGCTCTCGATAACTGCCGTACAGGCGCAACAGACGATTCCCGTCAGCCCGACACCGCAACCGGGCTCGCCCGGCACGGCGACGCCAACCCCATATCCGCAGATCAGTCCGGTGCCGATTCCCAAGGCCGGCCCCGGCAGTGGCGGGCCACCGCTGGTACCGATCGAAATGCCCAGCCCGCCGACCAAGGATCAGCCGGTGCCGGGGATCGAACAGCCTGACGGGAAAAGCAAATCCCCCGGCGGCTAGATCTGTTGCGCCGCCAGTTGACCGTCGGCCATGCGCAGGCGTTTGGACAGGGAGACGGCGAGGGCGCGGATGATCTTGGCGGCGATCTTCGGCGCATCGTTGAGCATTTTTTCCAGCGAATCCTTGCCGAGGTTGAGCAACTGACAGTTGCTCGCCGCCACGCAAGTTGCCGAACGGCGTTCACCGTCGAGCACGGCCATTTCACCGAACGCCCGACCGCTGCGCAGGGTGGCCATGGTCACGATCTGGCCGTCGCCACCGGTTTTCTGCACGGCCACCTGGCCGGTGTGGATGATGCACATGAAACTGCCGGCATCGCCTTCGCGAAAGATCGCTTCGCCTTCAGCCACGGTGCTGATGCTGAAGTAGCCCGAAGCGGCGGCGAAATCCGCCAGTTGCAATTGATCGAACAGGCCGCAGTCCATCAGCCAGTCGCGGATTTCGTTGTTCAGTAGAGTGGGTTCTGACATGTCGTGCGGTCTTTTTGTTGTGTCGGGTGGCAGGCTCGCCACCGGGGGCCGATCTGCTTATCGGCTCCCGGTGCCCGGAATTAAGACCTGACTGACCGGCGGAGTTCCTCAGGTGATGCCCAGAACCTTGAAAACAAATGCATATTCGAGCGCTACGTCACGTAATCCCTGATAACGCCCGCTCATGCCGCCGTGGCCGGCGCCCAGTTCGGTCTTGAGCAGCAATGGATTGTCATCGGTCTTGGTCGCGCGCAATTTCGCCACCCACTTGGCCGCTTCCCAATACTGCACGCGGCTGTCGTTGTAGCCGGCGATTACCAGCGTCGCAGGATAGGCCTGCGCGGTGACGTTTTCGTACGGCGCATAGGCCTTGATCCGCTCGTAGACCTCCGGCTCTTCGGGATTGCCCCACTCGTCGTATTCGGTGACGGTCAGCGGCAGATCCGGGTCGAGCATGGTGTTGAGCACATCGACGAACGGCACTTCGGCAATCGCCACACCGAACAGCTCCGGGCGCTGGTTGAGCACCGCGCCGATCAGCAGGCCACCGGCGCTGCCACCGCTGATCGCCAGTTGTGGCGCGGTGGTGATGCCGTTGAGGATCAGGAATTCGGCGCAGGCAATGAAGTCGCTGAAGGTGTTGTGCTTGTGCTCCTGCTTGCCGGCGCGATACCAGCCTTCCCCCAGTTCACCGCCGCCACGCACGTGGGCGATGGCGAATGCCATACCGCGATCCAGCAGGCTCAGGCGGGCATGGGAGAACCACGGATCGAGGCTCGAGCCGTAGGCACCATAACCGTAGAGGTACAGCGGCACTGGCTTACCGATCATTTCGCGTTTCATCACCAGACTGATCGGCACCAGCGTGCCGTCCGGGGCAGTGGCCCAAAGGCGCTGGCTGACGTAGGCGTCGGCGTCGAACGGGCCGAGCACCGGGGTTTCCTTGAGGACAGTCTGCTCGCCGGTGGCGAGGATCAGTTGCCGGACCTGAGCCGGACGATTCAGCGCCTCATAGCGCAGGCGAATGCGGTCGCTTTCGAACTCCAGGCTGTTTTGCACGTAGAGGCTGTAAGCCGCGTCCGGCAATTGCACGCGATAAGGCGCCAGACCGTGTGGGTGGACCTCGATGATCGGCAATCCGCCTTCGCGCAGGCTCAGGGTCAGGGCTTCGGCGTTGAGGGTCACGCCATCGAGCATCACCGAATCGCTATGGGGAATCAGGTTCTGCCAGTCGGCTTCGCTCGGTGCGATGCCGGTGTCCGGGGCCTGATAGAGGGCGAAATTGATGCCGTCGCGGTTGGTGCGGATGAACCAGGTCCATTCGCCATCAAGCTTGCCGTGGTCGACGTCGTACTCGTGATCCTCGACCCGTGGCGCCAGGCAGGTGAACGGCTGGTGCGGCTGATTGGCGTCCAGCGCCCAGACTTCGCTGGTGGTCTTGCTGCCCAGGGACAGCAGCAATTGCTGTTCGGAACTGGCGCGATAGCAATGCAGGAAGAAACGCCCGTCCGGCTCGTGGAACACCTCTTCGGCGGCAGTGCCGTCGAGGCGATAGCGGAACAGTTTGTGCGGGCGATGGGTGTCGTCAAGCACGCCGAAGAACAAGGTCAGGCTGTCGTTTGCCCAGGTCATGCTGCCGTCGCAGTCCTGGAATTCCAGTTCGCTGACACGTTCGCTGGATAATTCCTTCACGAACAGCGTGTAAATCTCGTCGCCCGAGGCATCGACGCTGTAGGCCAGGCGCTGGTGATCCGGGCTGATGCTGAACGCGCCGAGGGAGAAAAAGCCGCCATTGGCCAGAGCATTCGGGTCGAGCAGCAGCTGTTCGCGGCTTTCGTCGAGGGTCAGGCTGTCGTCGGCAGGGCGCGGGCAGCGATAGTGGCGGGGGTATTCGTCACCCGCGGTGGTGCGGGTGTAATACAGATACGGGCCCCACGGCGACGGCAAGGAAAGGTCGGTTTCGAGGATCCGGCCCTTGATCTCCTCGAACAGGGTTTCGCGCAATTCGGCCTGATCGGCGGTCTGCGCCTGCTGGTAGTCGTTTTCGGCCTTGAGGTAGTCGAGCACCGCGTCGGTGTCGCGTTCCTGCAGCCAGGCATACGGGTCGTGACCGGCATCCTTGCGGGCAATCGGGGCGCTGGTGACGTTGGCGGATACGGGCATGGAAAGCTCTCGGACATGACAAATAAGGGATGCACGGACGGCGGGGGAGCCTGACGTGCGAAAAGTCGTTACTATAAGCGCCTCTTTGCCTGCCTTGCCATGGACACCATGACCGAGAACGACTATCTGATCGCCTGGGGCCTTTACGCCTTTGCCGCTGTTGGCTGCCTGCTGGTGTGGATGCGCATGACCCGCTGGATGTGGCGCTGGCTGCGCGAACCGCTGCGTGTGCTGATGGCGGTGTTGCTGTTCAGCCCGACCATCATCGATCCGGTGAAGGAAAAATTCGCCCCGGCCGTCGCCATTACGGCGCTGGATCTGGCGTTCAAGGTGGGCAACAACGCCTGGCGCGCGATTTCCGAACTGCTCATGTACGCGATGATCGCGTTCGGCCTGTACCTGGTTTTCGTGCTGATCCGCTTCCCGATCGAACGCGCTTCGAAAGCTCGCAAGGAGCAGGCTGAAGCAGCCCGCGCAGCAGCCCGTGCCGATGACGAGCGCGACGGCGATCAACCGTTCGGCGGTGCCGGCGATGATCGTTACGGCCGTCCACCTCTGCCGAGCAATCCGCAGCGCGGGCGCGTCGAGCCGCGTCTGTAATCACGAGAGCCCGCACATGTGTGAACTATTGGGCATGAGCGCCAACGTGCCGACCGATATCGTGTTCAGCTTCACCGGGCTGATGCAGCGCGGTGGTCGAACCGGGCCGCACCGCGATGGCTGGGGCATTGCCTTCTACGAAGGGCGCGGCTTGCGTCTGTTCCAAGACCCGGCGGCCAGCAGCGAGTCGGAAGTGGCGAATCTGGTGCAGCGTTATCCGATCAAGAGCGAAGTGGTGATCGGTCATATCCGTCAGGCCAACGTCGGCAAGGTCTGTCTGTCCAACACCCACCCGTTCGTCCGCGAACTGTGGGGGCGCAACTGGTGCTTTGCGCACAATGGCCAGCTCGCCGATTTCACCCCGATCAAGAGTTTCTACCGCCCGGTCGGCGATACCGACAGCGAAGCGGCGTTCTGCGATTTGCTCAACCGCGTACGTGCAGCGTTTCCGGAACCGGTCGATATAGAGGTGCTGCTGCCGGATCTGGTCGCCGCGTGCGCCGAATACCGCAGCAAAGGCGTGTTCAACTGCCTGCTCAGCGACGGCGACTGGCTGTTCTGCTATTGCTCGACCAAACTGGCACAGATCACCCGTCGCGCACCGTTCGGCCCGGCGCGGCTCAAGGACGTCGATGTGATCGTCGATTTCCAGGCCGAAACCACGCCCAACGATGTGGTCACGGTGATTGCCACCGAACCGCTGACCGAAAATGAAACCTGGACCCGCTACGAACCGGGCCAATGGAGCCTGTGGCGACGCGGCGAATGCGTCAGCCAGGGCACGACCGAATAAAGGATCTCTCCTCGATGTTGCTCAGTTATCTACGGCTGGTGTTGTTTGCGGCGGGCCTGTTGATCGGTGTCCAGGTGCCTGGCTTCATCAACGATTACGCCAAGCGGGTCGAAGCGCACCTGATCGAGGCGCAGACCGGCCTGCGCGGTTTCCAGGGCACCGCCGAGCAGTTCTTCAAAGGTGATCTGCAGGCGCTGGTCGCTCACTATCGCGCCAGCGAAGACCCGGTGTTTCGCAGTGATGCCGACAGCCTGAGCACCTTGCTCAACCGTCAGCTGGCGCTGGACAAGCAATTCCAGGCGATGCAGGGCCCGTGGTACATCCGCTTCCTGCAAGTGGTGCTGGCCGCCGACCCGGACATCCGCAAGGAAACCTGGAACGGCTACAGCTACCAGATCCTGCTGACGCCGGAAGCGATGATCTGGGGCATGAGCGGCGCGCTGCTGCTGTCGTTCGGCCTTGAATGCCTGTTCCGTCTGATCGACTGGGTGGTGCTGGGCGGCAAGCGCCTGCGCCAGAGCCGGCCGATCGAAGACCGGGATGTGCGCGGGCTGTAAGCTTCGATGCATCGTTCCCACGCAGTGGGAACGATCAACTTAAAGCGATGTAATCCTTGCCCACCTTGCGCGCATACCCCTCCAGCACCTGCTGACACAACGTCACAATCTCTTCGACCCATTCCACACCGACCCGCCACGACACCACCACCTGCAGATTCGGCGGACGCTGTTCGATGTCGAGCAGGGTCAGTTCGCCCCGCGCCAGTTCCTCGGCCACCAGCACCGGCGGCAACGCGCCAATGCCGAATCCGTCGCGCAACAGCCGGGTGATCGCCGACACCGAATTCACACAGTTCAACCGTGGCGCCAGCACGCCCTGGGCCTGCATCAGCGCCAGAATGTCCTGATGCGGCCGGGAGTTTTTCGAGTAGGTGATGATCCGTTCCTGCGCCAGGTCGGCGAGGCTTTGATAGTCGCGGTTGTAAATCGAATGGCTGGCGACGATCCAGCCGATGGGGTGACTGGCCAGCTCCAGGCTGCGCACGCTTTCCTGGCGCACCAGATCGGTTTGCAGGATCAGATCGAGAAAGCCTTTTTGCAGCTGATCGCAGAGGTTCAGCGAGGTATCCGCCACCAGCTCGATTTCCACTCGCGGGTACAGATCGGTCATCTGCGCCACCAACGGGCTGAGCCAGGTGTGGATCACGGTATCCATCACCCCGATGCGCACCCGGCCGACCTTGCTCGATCGGGTCTCGATCGACTGTTTCAGCGCCTGCATCGTGTCGAGCATCTGCTCGGCATAGTCCAGCACTTTCAAACCTTCGGGCGTCAGGCTGACGCCGCGTGAATCGCGCAGAAACAGCTTCACCCCGAGCTCGCCTTCGAGCACCGCGATCCGGCTGGAAATCGAGGCCTGGGTGGTGAACAGCTTGTCGGCGGTCAGGCGAAAACTTTTCAGCCGGGCGACCCAGACGAAGGTTTCGAGAAACTTCAGGTTCATGGCAACAAATTTTTCTTATGTCTTGGGCGGGTTTTTATTCGTTGGACGCGACCGGGTGACGCACCCAAGAATCGACGCATCCGGTTCCCACGATAGGCGTCGTCGGAGCTTCGAACAAGACCAATAAAAGCCTGCGGAGACATGCCATGAGTGCGCCCGACACCCTCGACCTCCCCAAGACTGCGGCCCGTCCCGGCCCGTTCGACTGGTATCGCAACATCAATCAGCAGGAGCGCCGGACCTTCTGGAGCTGCAAGATCGGCTACGGTCTGGACGGCATGGACACCCAGATGCTCAGCTTCGTGGTGCCAACCCTGATCGCGATGTGGGGCATCACCACCGGCGAAGCCGGCCTGATCCACACCAGCACCCTGATCGCTTCGGCCATCGGCGGTTGGGTGGCGGGAATTCTCTCCGACCGCATCGGCCGCGTCCGCACCCTGCAGCTGACGGTGCTGTGGTTCGCCTTCTTCACTTTCCTTTGCGGCTTCGCCCAGAACTACGAACAGCTGTTGATCGCCCGCACTCTGATGGGCTTCGGTTTCGGCGGTGAATGGACTGCCGGCGCGGTGCTGATCGGCGAAGTGATCCGCGCCAAGGACCGCGGCAAGGCGGTGGGCATGGTGCAATCCGGCTGGGCGCTGGGTTGGGGGCTGACGGCGATTCTGTACGCGCTGCTGTTCTCGGTACTGCCGCCGGAAGACGCCTGGCGCGCACTGTTCATCCTCGGCATCGTGCCGGCGGTGTTCGTGATTTTCGTCCGCCGTCTGGTGAAAGATCCTGAGATCTACCGCGAAGCCAAGGCCAAACAAACCCCGCAAAGCCCGTCGAAGTTTTACGAGATCTTCGCCCCCGGCATGCTCTTCACCACGTTCCGCGCCTCGCTGCTCACTACGGGCGCCCTCGGCGGTTACTACGCGATCACCTCCTGGCTGCCGACTTTTCTGAAGAACGAGCGCGGCTTGAGCGTACTCGGCACCGGCGGTTATCTGGCGATGGTGATCATCGGTTCCTACGTCGGTTATGTGATCAGCGCCTATTTGACCGACCTGTTGGGGCGCAAGAAGAACTTCATCCTGTTCGCGGTCGGCTCGTTCACCATCGTTCTGCTCTACACCCAATTGTCGGTCAGCAACGGCGTGATGCTGTGGCTGGGCTTTCCGCTGGGCTTCTTTGCCTCGGGAATTTTCAGTGGCATGGGGGCGTTTCTGACTGAGTTGTTTCCGACGCGGATTCGCGGCTCGGGGCAGGGCTTCTGCTACAACATCGGCCGAGCGCTGGCGGCGTTGTTCCCGCTGCTGATCGGGCTGCTCAGCCAGAAAGTACCGCTGAGTGTAGGCATCGGTGCCTTTGCGGCAGTGTCCTACGGCGTGGTGATCCTTGCGGCATTGAGCCTGCCGGAAACCCGTGGCAAGCAACTGGACGCGCAGTAACTGATAACCTGCGACAACGTCCTACGATAAAAAAAGACCAAAGCTACAGGAGTGTTCACCGTGAGCCGCCTGCTATTGAACTGTGACATCGGCGAGAGCTTCGGCAGCTGGACCATGGGTCTGGACGCGGAAGTCATGCCCTTCATCGATTGCGCCAACATTGCCTGCGGTTTCCATGCCGGCGATCCGGGCATCATGCGCAAGACCGTCAGCCTGGCCCTGAGCCATGGCGTGCAGATCGGCGCGCATCCGGCCTATCAGGATCTGGTGGGGTTCGGCCGGCGTTCCATGGCCTACACCGCTCAGGAACTGCAAGACATCCTGCATTACCAGATCGGCGCCCTCGACGGCATCTGTCGTGCCCAGGGCGGGCGGGTGAGTTACGTCAAACCCCACGGCGCGATGTACAACGACATGATGGCCAACCCGGCGCAGTTGCGAGCGGTGATTCAGGCCGTCGCGGCTTACGACAGGACCTTGCCGCTGATGCTGATGGCCACCCGCGACAACACGGCGGCGCAACAGCTCGGCGACGAATACGGCGTGACCCTCTGGTTTGAAGCCTTCGCCGACCGTGCCTACGACAGCGCCGGCCGGCTGGTCTCGCGACAACTGCCCGGCGCAGTGCACCACGACTCCGAAACCATCATCGGGCAAGCGCTGACCATCGCCCGTGGCGACAATCTCACCGCGAGCGACGGCAGCGCGCTGTACCTGCAAGCCAACACCTTGTGCGTGCATGGTGACAACGCCAGTTCAGTGGCCGCCGTGCAACGCATTCGTCAGGCCCTGAACGAGCAGAGCGCGCCATGAATCCGCGGGTGGAAGTGGTGGCGCTGGATTGCCTGATGCTGCGGCTGTTCGATGAAATCGCCGAAGCCAACATGCCGTGGATGCTCGCCGCCAGTGAGCGGTTGCGCACGGTGTTCGGCGCACATCTGATCGATCTGGTGCCGTCGTACACCACGTTGATGGTGCATTACGATCTGACCGCGTTGAGCCCGAATCAGGCGCGGGAATTGATTGCCGAAGCCTTGATCGACCTGTCGCCGAATGCGCACACCGGCGGCCAGTGCCATGTGCTGCCGGTGTGGTACGACCTGAGTGTCGGCCCGGAACTGAGCCTGCTGTCGCAACGCAGCGGGTTGTCGGTAGACGAAGTGATCCGCCGTCACAGTGCTCGCGAATATCAGGTGTTCGCCCTTGGTTTTGCGCCGGGTTTTGCCTTCATGGGGCTGGTGGAAGAAGTCCTCGCGGCGCCGCGTCTGAATACCCCACGCAAGAAAGTCGCCGCCGGCAGTGTCGGTATCGCCGAGCGCCAGACCGCGGCGTATCCGGTGGTGTCTCCCGGCGGCTGGAACCTGATCGGTCGCACGCCGGCAAAACTGTTCGACCGTGAACGCGATGGCTACAGCCTCATGCAGCCCGGTGATACCGTGCGTTTCGAAGCGGTGAGCCATGCCGAATTCATCCGCCTCGGTGGTGACGACACGCCTCTGGAGGTCCTTGCATGAGCCGACTGACGATTGAAGCGAGCACACCGCTGTGCCTGTTGCAGGACGCCGGGCGGTTTGGCGTGCGCCATCTGGGCGTGACCCAGGGCGGCGCGGCGGACTGGCGGTCGATGGCCTGGGCCAACTGGCTGCTGGGCAATGGCCTGGATTTGCCGGTGATCGAAATTACCCTCGGTGGGTTTGCGGTGGTGGCGGAGCAGGATTGTCTGCTCGCGCTGGCCGGTGCCGATCTGGGTGCGCAGATTGACGGTGAGGCGTTGGCGCCGTGGCGCAGTTTCAAACTGCGCAAAGGGCAGACCTTGAAGTTCACCCAGCCGGTGCTGGGGGCGCGGGCCTATGTGGCGGCGCCCGGTGGTTTCAGTGCGCCGAAAGTGCTGGGTAGCAGCGCCACGGTGGTACGTGAGGAGCTTGGCGGTCTTGATGGTTTTGGCTTGCCGCTGGCCAAGGGCGCTTCGCTGAGTTATCAGGGCGAAACCCTATTGGTGCGTGAGGTTCCGGCGGAGCATCGACCGGACCTGCGCCTCAACGCGCCGCTCGATCTGGTGCTCGGCGCGCAGATCGGTCAGTTCAGCGGGCAGAGCCTGTTCGATGCCTTCAACCGTGCATGGACGCTGGACAGTCGTGCCGACCGAATGGGCATTCGGTTGCTGGGGACGGCGTTGCAGTATCAGGGCAAACCGATGATTTCCGAGGGCATTCCGCTGGGCGCGGTGCAGGTGCCGCCGGACGGGCAGCCGATCGTGTTGCTCAATGACCGGCAGACGATTGGCGGCTATCCGCGATTGGGAGCGTTGACGCCGTTGGCACTGGCGCGTCTGGCGCAGTGTCTGCCGGGGGCGAAGGTCAGATTGCGCCCGGTGGTACAGGACGTCGCGCACCGGGAGCATATCGAGTATCTGAAGCGCTTCTGATCATTTCCCCCGCCGCTGGCGGGGGAGCCATTGCGGATTACTTGGACAGAAACCGCATCCCTTCTTCCAGTCCGCGCAACGTCAGCGGATACATCTGGTCCTCGATCAAATCCCGCACGATGTTGGTCGACGAGGTGTAGCCCCACGTGTCTTTCGGGTACGGATTGATCCAGATGAGCTTCTTGTACTTCTCCATGAAGCGCTGCATCCACACGTAACCCGGCTCTTCGTTCCAGTGCTCGACGCTGCCACCGGCCTGGGTGATTTCATAAGGCGCCATGGCCGCGTCGCCGATGAAGATCACTTTGTAGTCGGCGCCGTACTTGTGCAGCAAGTCCTGGGTCGAGGTGCGCTCGGAGGTGCGGCGCATGTTGTTCTTCCACACCGATTCATAAATGAAGTTGTGGAAGTAGAAGTACTCCAGATGCTTGAACTCGGTCTTGCAGGCCGAGAACAGTTCCTCGCAGATCTTCACGTGGGCGTCCATCGAGCCGCCGATGTCGAACAGCAGCAACAGCTTCACCGTGTTGCGCCGTTCCGGGCGCATCTGGATGTTCAGCAGCCCGGCGTCCTTGGCGGTGTGGTCGATGGTGCCATCGATGTCCAGTTCTTCCGCCGCACCCTGGCGCGCGAATTTGCGCAGGCGGCGCAGGGCGACCTTGATGTTGCGGGTGCCCAGCTCCACGGAGTCGTCGAGGTTCTTGTACTCGCGCTGATCCCAGACTTTCACCGCTTTGCCCTGGCGCTTGCCGGCGTCGCCGACCCGGATGCCTTCCGGGTTGAAACCGCCGGAGCCGAACGGGCTGGTGCCGCCGGTGCCGATCCATTTGTTGCCGCCGGCGTGGCGCTCCTTCTGTTCTTCCAGGCGTTTCTTGAACTCTTCGATCAGCTTGTCCAGGCCGCCGAGGGACTGGATCTGTGCGCGTTCCTCGTCGGTCAGCGAGCGCTCGAATTCCTTGCGCAACCAGTCTTCGGGAATCAGCGCCTGCAATTGATCGTCGAGCTTTTCCAGGCCGTTGAAGTAGGCGCCGAACGCACGGTCGAACTTGTCGAAATGCCGTTCGTCCTTGACCAGGATCGCCCGGGACAAGTAGTAGAACTCGTCCATGTCGGCGAAGGTCACGCGCTGTTTCAGCGCGTTGATCAGGTCGAGCAGCTCGCGCACCGACACCGGTACCTTGGCTGCACGCATTTCATTGAACAGGTTGAGCAACATGGCGTCAGCCTCTTAGCGGGTGCCGCGACGGCTCATGAACGCCAGGCGCTCAAGCAGTTGCACGTCCTGTTCGTTCTTCACCAGCGCACCGGCCAGCGGCGGGATGGCTTTGGTCGGATCGCGTTCGCGCAGCACCGCTTCGCCGATGTTGTCGGCCATCAGCAGTTTCAGCCAGTCGACCAGTTCAGAGGTCGACGGCTTCTTCTTCAGGCCAGGCACCTTGCGCACGTCGAAGAACACGTCCAGCGCTTCGCTGACCAGGTCTTTCTTGATGTCCGGGTAGTGAACATCGACGATTTTCTGCAGGGTGGCGCGGTCCGGGAAGGCGATGTAATGGAAGAAGCAGCGGCGCAGGAAGGCGTCCGGCAGCTCTTTCTCGTTGTTGGAGGTAATGATGATGATCGGACGTTTCTTGGCCTTGATGGTCTCGTCGATCTCGTAAACGTAGAACTCCATCTTGTCGAGTTCTTGCAGCAGGTCGTTGGGGAACTCGATGTCGGCCTTGTCGATTTCGTCGATCAGCAGGATGACCCGCTCTTCGGACTCGAACGCTTCCCAGAGCTTGCCTTTCTTCAGGTAGTTGCGCACGTCGTGGACTTTTTCATTGCCCAGTTGCGAGTCGCGCAGACGGCTCACCGCGTCGTACTCGTACAGCCCCTGATGAGCCTTGGTGGTGGACTTGATGTGCCAGGTGATCAGCTTGGCGCCGAACGATTCGGCCAGTTGCTCGGCGAGCATGGTCTTGCCGGTGCCCGGTTCGCCCTTGACCAGCAGCGGCCGCTCCAGGGTGATGGCGGCGTTGACCGCCAGCTTCAGGTCATCGGTGGCGACGTAGGCCTGGGTGCCTTCGAACTTCATCTGCTAATCCTCGAACGGTAACGCCGACCTGAACGGGCAGGGCGGGGGCGAAATAATCGGATGCCCGACTATAACGCGCAGCCCGGTCGACTGTGAACGCAGACGGCTTATTCAGTCTCTGAATGGGGCGTCACATGTTGACTCAGTTTCGGCACGAGGCCAGTATTCAGGTATCGCCAATTTGGCGATAGCCTTCGGGCATGACTACCAAATACCGATTTCGCGAAAAATACCGCATTCAGTTGCGCGAGAAGGATCACCCGCCACCCCATGTTCACCTGACCGGTGGCGGAGTGGATGTGATGCTGAGCCTGGAAACCGTCGAGGTCATGATGGGCAAGGCACCGCCACTGATCGTCAAGGAAGCGTTGGAGTGGGTTTCGGCCCATCAGACGCAATTGCTGGAGGACTGGAAACGATGTTACTCATGAAGCGGCCGCGGCTGGCGGCAGTGCAGGCTCTTGGCGATGCTTGTCTGTCGCTGACCTTTATCGACGGACAACAGATGAACCTGGACTTGAGCCGCGATCTGCAAACCTATCCGGGGCTCGCTCCGCTACTGGACGCTGAAGTGTTCGCAACCGCAGAGTTGGGTGACGACGGCTGGAGCGTGGAGTGGCTGGAACCGGATATCCAGATTGGTGCCGATACCTTGTACCGGGACGCGCTCGCGCAAAATGCGCCGGACGAAAACACACGTATTTTCATGGATTGGCGCGCTCGCACCGGTTTACCGTTGAATGAGGCAGCCGAAGCGTTGGGTGTCAGCGCTCGCAGCATCAGTCGCTACAGTAATGGCCGGGAAGCCGTGCCCAGGTCATTGGCCCTGGCCTGTCTGGGTTGGGATTCACTGCAGGAAAAACCTGCACTGATCGCGGCAGAGGATACCGGGCGCTACATCGTCAACCGTAAAACTTAGCCCGCATCCGGCTTCGGCCGTTCATACCGGGCATTGAAGGCCTGAATGAATCCGTTGCGTAAAATCTGCAAAAACGCTTCGAACGCGCTGATATCTTGCTGGTGCACGCTGCCGCTGAGTTCGACGCGGGTGGCGAACTGGTTCTTGCCCTGGTTTTTCAGCACGGTTTCGGTGCCGCCGACCAGTGCTTCCCAGATCGAGCGGAAGATGCCCTTGTTCTTGTTCTCGACATCCTGCTGCCAGTTGAACACGTCGACGTCGCGCAGCAGCGGTTTGATGTAGCCCTTGAGCTGGCCCCTGTTGGCGGCGGCTTCGATGACCACATCGCCGTGGCCGGCGTTGAAGTCGAATTTGCCGTAGGCCGAGGCGAAGTCGTTCATGCGCTTGAGTTCGAGGTCACGGGCACGCAGGCGGAACTCGAAATCCTCGAAGTTGCTTAACGGATCGAACGTGGCGGAGGTCTCCAGAGGTGCCTGACCGAGCAGCAGGGCCTTGCCCTCGAAGCGGGCAATGCGCTTGCCCTTGTTGTCCACGACGTTGGTCAGGTTGTAGATGCTCGCCTCAACGTTGGTGGCGTTCATGTTTACCGGTGGTTTGGAGTTGAAGTTGCGAAAAGTGATGCGCCCATCGTTGATCTGCACCTCGTCGAGGGTGATCGGCAGCAACTTGCCCAGTTGGGCACGCCAGTCGGTGCCTTTACCGGTCTGGGAATTTTGCTTGATGGCACCACCATCGACGAAGTTCACTTGTGGCTTGAAGAACTTCACCTGCGCCACCACCGCATGGTCGTACCACAGCGAGTGCCAGCTGACGGACAGGTCGACCAGCGGCGCATCGACGAACGGCACCGGCACTTTGCCGTCGACCTTGACGATTTTCAGGCCGTTGATCTTGTAGGCCCCGCGCCAGAGCGCCAGATCGACGTCGGTGATCTGGCCGCGGTAGTCGCCCATGTTGGCCAGTTTCTCATTCAGGTAGTCGCGCACGAGGTAGGGCAGGGCGATGTGCAGGGCGACCAGCAACACCACGATGGTGGCGACAATCCATAACGGCCAGCGGTAGCGACGCTTCATGGCAACAAATCCCGAACGGTGTAAAGCGATTGACTGCCGCCTGCAGCAGACGTTCGGCCCGACTGGACTGAGGAGGTCAACAGGCTTACCTTGGAGCGCTGAATTCAACGCTGCACAAGGACCCAGCCATGAGCCGTATTTTTGCTGACAACGCCCATTCCATCGGCAACACGCCGCTGGTGCAGATCAACCGCATCGCGCCCCGTGGCGTGACCATTCTGGCCAAGATCGAAGGTCGCAACCCGGGCTACTCGGTCAAGTGCCGGATCGGCGCCAACATGATCTGGGACGCCGAAAGCAGCGGCAAACTCAAGCCGGGCATGACCATCGTCGAGCCGACTTCGGGCAATACCGGCATCGGCCTGGCCTTCGTGGCGGCCGCTCGCGGTTACAAATTGCTGCTGACCATGCCGGCCTCGATGAGCATCGAACGGCGCAAAGTACTCAAGGCATTGGGCGCCGAACTGGTGCTGACCGAACCCGCCAAGGGCATGAAAGGCGCGATCGAAAAGGCCGCGGAGATCGTTGCCAGTGATGCGGGCAAATATTTCATGCCGGCCCAGTTCGATAACCCGGCCAACCCGGCCATCCACGAAAAGACCACCGGCCCGGAAATCTGGAACGACACCGACGGCGCCATCGACGTGCTGGTGGCGGGCGTCGGCACCGGCGGAACCATCACCGGTGTATCGCGGTATATCAAGAATACGGCGGGCAAGCCGATCATCTCGGTGGCTGTGGAGCCGGTGTCTTCGCCGGTGATCACCCAAGCCCTGGCCGGTGAGGAGATCAAGCCGAGCCCCCACAAGATTCAGGGTATCGGTGCCGGTTTTGTGCCGAAGAACCTGGACCTGTCGATAGTCGACCGGGTCGAGCGCGTCACCGACGAAGAATCCAAGGTCATGGCGCTGCGTCTGATGCAGGAAGAGGGGATTCTGTGCGGCATCTCCTGCGGTGCGGCGATGGCTGTGGCGGTGCGCCTGGCGGAAACCCCGGAAATGCAGGGCAAGACCATTGTGGTGGTACTGCCGGACTCCGGTGAACGTTATCTGTCGAGCATGTTGTTCAGCGATCTGTTCACCGATCAGGAGAACCAGCAGTAAGCGGTCCGTTGATTCAGGTCAGCCCTGGTTCAGGAGCGCTATGCTAATTAGTGCTTTGTTGCGCAATTCTTAACACTGAATCTTGGGTTGGGCGGGTTTTTCCCGGAGCCGGTAGTGTTTATCATGGCCGGCCGCCATGTCGGGTAAATGACAGGGCGTGGCGTTGTTTTTTTTCAAGGAGTCGTTGATGACCTTTTCGTTGGCCGCCAAGGTATCGGTGTTGCTGCTTTTCGTGAGCAGCATCCTCTACGTGCATTTGCGCGGCAAGGCGCGTTTGCCGGTGCTGCGCCAGTTCGTCAACCATTCGGCGCTGTTCGCTCCGTACAACGCCTTGATGTACCTGTTTTCCGGTGTGCCGTCCAAACCGTACCTGGACCGCAGCAAGTTCCCGGAACTGGACGTGCTGCGCGACAATTGGGAAACCATCCGCGACGAAGCGATGCATCTGTTCGACGAGGGCTACATTCGCGCCGCCGAGAAGAACAACGACGCCGGTTTCGGCTCGTTCTTCAAGAAGGGCTGGAAGCGTTTCTACCTCAAGTGGTACGACAAACCGCTGCCCTCGGCCGAGACCCTGTGCCCGAAAACCGTGGCACTGGTGAGCGCCATTCCCAACGTCAAGGGGGCGATGTTCGCGTTGTTGCCGGGCGGCAGCCACTTGAACCCGCACCGTGATCCGTTCGCCGGTTCCCTGCGTTATCACCTGGGGCTGTCGACGCCCAACTCCGACGATTGCCGGATCTTCGTCGACGGTCAGGTTTACGCCTGGCGTGACGGTGAAGACGTGATGTTCGACGAGACTTACGTGCACTGGGTCAAGAACGAAACCGAACAGACCCGCGTCATCCTGTTCTGCGACGTCGAGCGTCCGCTGAGCAACCGCCTCATGACCCGCATCAACCGCGCCATCAGCGCCTGGCTGGGCCGTGCCACCGCCCCGCAGAACCTCGACGACGAGCGCGTCGGCGGGATCAACCGGGCCTATGCCTGGACCAAGAACTTCAGCGACCGGTTCAGCGGTGTGGTCAAACAGTGGAAACGCCGCAATCCAAAGGCCTACCGCGTAATGCGGCCGGTGCTGGCGGTGGTGGTGTTGACGTTGCTGGGGTATTGGCTGTTTGGTTGAGGCTGGATGCAGACGTGTAAAAAAACCGCTCCTTGTGAGCGGTTTTTTATGCGGGGAAGATAAAGGATGCGCCGGCGAGAACACCTCCCGGCTCTTCCGCTGCTGGATTAGCAAATGCCTCTCTGATTCGGAGTAACTCCCTTTCAGATAATTCTCCAGCAGAGAGCTTTCCTTTGGCCCTGATCGATTTGGCGCCTGGCGCTTTGTTCTCAGCGACAGCTTTCATGGCGTCTCCACTATGATCATTGCAATTGCAAACGAGCCTATGCGCCTGCCTCTCCAAATCATTGCAATCCATGTCGCAGGCTGGTTATAGTCGGCGCTCGTGAGTCCCACTACTCACCTTCCATCCCTTCAAAAAAGATCAGCCCAGATGCCTGCATCCCTCATCAACGCGGTAGTCGATTCAGCGGTCAACGCTGGCGTCGTGCCGTGCGGGAATCAGCAGCCTGTGCAGATCAGTCATTTCCCTCCACCTGTCAGTAGCACGCCGGTGTGCGCAGTCGTATCACCGCCGGGCGTTGGTGTTTCGGGCTGATCAGCGTTTTCTGCTGACCCCTGTGCCCGCCTGAAAAAACCTACTGAATTTCAGCTTCGGCTGAGTTGGCTATTAGCCTGACTACAGGTGGTATTCATGTTTGTCCTTTCGAAAAAGTCCGCGCTCGCGGCGGCGTCCACGAGCCTGTTCGTTCTGCTGTGGAGCAGCGGGGCGATCTTCTCCAAGTGGGGGCTGGCCCACGCCTCGCCCTTTGCCTTTCTGCTGATCCGTTTTGTGATCGCCCTGTGCGGGCTGGTGCTCCTGGCGCCGTTGCTCAAGCTGAAATTGCCCAAGGGCGGCCAGCCGATGCTGTATGCGATGGCTACCGGGGTGGTGCTGTTGGGCGCTTATCAGATCTTTTATCTGCTGGCGCTGGACCTGAAAGTCACCCCCGGGGTGATGGCGACCATCATGGGTGTGCAGCCGATTCTCACGGTGGTGATCATGGAGCGGCAGCGCTCGGCGAGCCGGATGTTTGGTCTGGCGCTGGGGCTGGCGGGTCTGATCATGGTGGTTTATCAGGGCATCGGTCTGGCCGGGATGTCGCTGGCGGGGATGCTGTTCGGGCTGCTGGCGCTGGCGAGCATGACCTTCGGCTCGATCATGCAGAAGCGCATCACCGACAATCCCCTCGGCACGCTGCCGGTGCAGTACCTGGCCGGTCTGTTGCTGTGCGGGATTTTCGTGCCGTTCCAGCCGTTCCACTTCGAGCACAGCGCCGGTTTCATCGTGCCGGTGTTGTGGATGGGACTGGTGGTTTCCGTGCTGGCGACGTTGCTGCTGTATCGACTGATCGCCCGGGGCAATCTGGTGAATGTCACCAGTCTGTTCTATCTGGTGCCTGCCGTGACCGCGGTGATGGACTACCTGATCTTCGGCAATCGCCTGGCGGCGTTGAGCGTGCTGGGGATGCTGTTGATCATTGTCGGACTGGTATTCGTGTTCCGTAAATCGGCGTAACAGCCACAAATGAAAAAGGCCCGGGAGGAAACTCCCGGGCCTTTTTGCATCTGTCGATCAGCGAGTCGCGGCTTCTACCGGTTTCACTGTCGCCGGCTTCAGTACCAGCCATAGCGCAATCGCGATCAACACTCCGCCGTACACGTGGGCCATCGACAGCGGTTCATCCAGAAACAGTGCGCCCCACAACACGCCGAATGGCGGGATCATGAAGGTCACGGTCATCGATTTCACCGGCCCGATGGAACTCAGCAGGCGGAAATAAATGATGTAGGCAAACGCAGTGCAGCCCAGACCCAGGCCCAACAGCGACAGCCAGACATTCCAGCCACCCCAGCTCACCGGTGGCTGGGTGATGACGCTGTAGCCGAACAGCGGCAGCAGGAACAGCGTCGCACCGAGCATGCTGCCCAACGCCGACAGACGGCTGTCGAGCCCGCCGGCCTGATCCAGCCAGCGCCGGGCGAGGAAGCCGGCGAAGCCGTAGCAGGTCGTTGCGAGCAGGCAGGCGACAGCGCCCATCAACAGCGGCAGATCGAACGCGACCGGGCCGGCGCGGGTCAGCACACCCACGCCGAGCAGACCAAGGAAAACTCCGGCCAGCTTGGCCGCCGTTAGTTTTTCACTGAAGAACAGCCCGCCGATCAATACGCCCATCAGTGGCGTGGTGGCATTGAAGATCGCGGAGTACCCGGCGGGCAGTACCTGGGCTGCGACGGAGTACAGGGTGGCCGGAACGCCGGAGTTGATCACGCCCAGCATCATCACGGTCTTGAGCTTGCCTTTGAAATCCCAGTTGATGCGCATCAGACCAAGGATCACCAGCAAACCGACGGCCGCGATCGAGACCCGGAAAAAACCGGTAGGAACGGTGCCGATCGCGGGGGCGATGATGCGCATGAACAGGAAGCTCGCACCCCAGATCGCAGCCAGCGACAACATGCGGAAAATATCGACAGGGCTCACGGGCAACTCCTTCCTTGATGGGGACGAGAGTGTTGCCGAGCGCCCTGACGATGGCAACCGCCAAACGGGCATTTAATTGTCCCGTCAGAGCACGAAGCGTGTCACCAGCCCGTTGAGGTCGACAGCGAGGCGCGACAGTTCCTGACTGGCGGCAGACGTCTGGGTGGCGCCAGCGGCAGTCTGCGTCGACAGGTCGCGGATGGTCACCAGGTTTTCATCGACTTCCCGGGCCACCAGTGCCTGTTGCTCGGCGGCACTGGCGATCACCAGATTGCGCTGGTTGATCTGCGAGATCGACGCGGTGATTTTCTCCAGAGCCTGGCCAGCGCTGTTGGCCCGGCGCAGGGTGTGGCTGGCTTGCTCGGCGCTGCTTTGCAACGCGCCGACAGTGGCGCCGGTGCCTTGCTGGATGCTGCTGATCATCAGCTCGATTTCTTCGGTGGAGTTTTGCGTGCGCTGGGCCAGCGAGCGGACCTCGTCGGCAACCACTGCAAACCCACGTCCGGCCTCGCCGGCTCGCGCCGCTTCAATGGCGGCGTTAAGCGCCAGCAGGTTGGTCTGCCCGGCGATGCCGCGAATCACTTCCAGCACCTTGCTGATGTCCTGGGCCTGGGTCGCAAGGCCCTCGGCCTGTTCGGAGGCACCTAGCACGGCACTGACCAGTTCCTGAATCGAACTGATGGTCTCACTGACCTGCACATGCCCGTGCCTGCTGTCCTCGTTCGACGCTTGGGACGCCTCGGCGCTGGATACCGCATTGGCGGCCACTTCATCCACCGCCGTGCTCATCTCGGTGACCGCGGTGGCGGCCTGTTCGATCTGATCGTTCTGCTGTTGCAGGCCGCGGGTGCTCTGTTCCATCACCGAACTCATTTCTTCGGCGGCGGAGGCCAATTGTTGGGCCGACTCACTGATGCCGCGAATGGTCGAGCGCAGATTGCCCTGCATCTCGGCCAGCGCTGTAAGCAGTTGCGCCGCTTCATCCCGGCCCTCGCTGTCGATGCGGCCGCTGAGATCACCGGAGGCAATCCGTCGTGCCACGTTCAGCGCCTGATTGATCGGCGCTGTGATGCTGCGGGTCAGCCGCCAGGCCAGCAGCAACGTGGCAATCAAAGCGATGACGATAGTCGTGGCGACGATCCATAGCGCCTGCTGGTACATCGCCGCCGCGGATTTGGCCGCGGCATCCGCGCCTTGTTGATTGAGAGCGATCATTTGCTCCAGGGTCTTGTCGAGCACGCTGCCCTGGGGGGCCAGTTCATTGGTCAGACGCATGTAGGCCTGGTCATTTTGACCGGCGTCGATCTGTTTGAGGATCTGGTCGAGGATCGCCAGGTACTTGGCCGTATCTGCACCCAGGCCTTCCAGCATTGCCCGTTCCTGATCGTTGGCAATCAAGGCCTTGTGATCGTCGAGGCGCTTGAGCAGCTCCTGTCGCTGCGCCGTGAGAATACCTTTGCTTCGCTCGCGCACGGCAGCCTGGGTGCTGGTGATCAGGCGCAGGGATTCAAGGCGGATGCTGGCGATGTTCGCCGCTGTGTCATGAATGCTTTCGATGCTGGGCATCCATGATTCTTCGATCACGGCTGCGCTTTCGCGAAGGCCTTTCATCTGGCTCAGACCGAACAGGCCAACCACCACCAGCAGACTGGCCAGAACGGCAAAACACAAACTGGCGCGCAAACCGATGCGCAGATTCCGGATAGACATCAATGTGCTCCTTGGGCTTTGGGGGAGAGAGGTCGTCCTCGTGGGCCGAGGATCTTGTTGTGAGGCGGGGTAATGGCGGGCTGTATATCAAAGTGCCATCATCTTGGTAAGGGCAGACACCCGCCAACGTCGCAGACAATGGAAAGGAATGGACAAGTCTGGAAAAGCCGCGGGCTAGAGATGTCGTTGCTGGATTGGATCCGAAACCCAGTGAAATCGCGGGCTGGCGCGTTATCACGAAAAGAGCGCGGATGCCGCTTTGCTGACCGAACGGTCGATTAAAAAAACTTTGATAAAAACTGTGTCGTTGTACAACCCGGTCGCGGATTTGGCAGAAATTACGCTTCTCCTGTCCCCGGTTCCGTGGCTAAGCTCAGGCCTTCGAGCACAGATTCTCCAATTCCCGCAGAGGTCTCATCTATGCCGCAGCAATGGCCAGCCACCGACATCGCCCGCATGATCCTCGATGGCTTTGACGATTACCGCGAGCATTTTCGGCGGATCACCGATGGCGCCCGTGAGCGCTTCGAGCAGGCGCGCTGGCAGGAGACGCAAACCGCGTCGGCGGCGCGGATCAACCTCTACGAAGACAAGGTCGGCGAAACCGTCGCGCGCCTGCGCGAGTATTTCGAGGCGGACACGCTGATGGATGTCAGCTGCTGGCCGCTGGTGAAAAGCGCCTACATCAGCATCATCGACCTGCGCTTCGACGATGAGCTCTCCGAGACCTGGTACAACTCGATCTTCTGCGGACTGTTCAGCCACGACCTGATCAGCGATGGCTGCATGTTCATCCATACCACCCGGCCGAGCCTGCGCCGTGCCCGGGCCGCACAGACCCGCACCTACAAACCCCATGGGCAGTTGTCGGGCATGCTCGCGAGCATCTTTGCCGATTACCGTTTCAGCGAAGATTACGCCGATCTGCCCCGGGATCTGCAGCGTCTGGAAGCGCAACTGCGCGAGAACCTGCCGGACTGGGTGTGCAAGGATCCGGAGCTGAGCGTCGAACTGTTTTCCTCGGTGCTGTACCGCAACAAGGGCGCCTATCTGGTCGGACGCATCTACACCAACGACGATCAGTGGCCGCTGGTGATTCCGCTGCTGCACCGCGAGGGGCGGGGGATTCAGATCGACGCGCTGATCACTGACGAAGCCGATGTGTCGATCATCTTCTCGTTCACCCGTTCGTATTTCATGGTGGATGTGCCGGTGCCGGCGGAGTTCATCGGCTTTCTCAAGCGCATCCTGCCGGGCAAGCACATCGCCGAGCTGTACACCTCGATCGGCTTCTACAAGCACGGTAAATCCGAGTTTTACCGCGCCCTGATCAATCACCTGGCCAACACCGACGATCAGTTCATCATGGCCCCGGGCGTGCGCGGCATGGTCATGAGCGTGTTCACGCTGCCGGGTTTCAACACGGTGTTCAAGATCATCAAGGACCGCTTCTCGCCATCGAAAAACGTCGATCGCGCCACGGTGATCGAGAAGTACCGACTGGTGAAAAGCGTCGACCGTGTCGGGCGCATGGCCGATACCCAGGAGTTCGCTGATTTCCGCTTTCCGTTGAGCAAGTTCGATCCGGCGTGCCTGGCCGAGTTGCTGGAAGTCGCGCCGTCCACGGTGTCGCTGGAAGGCGAAACCGTGCTGATCCGCCACTGTTGGACCGAACGCCGGATGACCCCGCTCAACCTCTATCTGGAAAACGCCAACGAAGCCCAGGTGCGCGAGGCGCTGGAGGATTACGGGCTGGCGATCAAGCAACTGGCGGCGGCCAACATCTTCCCCGGCGACATGCTGCTGAAGAACTTTGGCGTCACCCGTCATGGCCGGGTGGTGTTCTACGACTACGACGAGATCTGCTTCCTCACCGAAGCCAACTTCCGCCACATCCCGCCACCGCGCACGCCGGAGGACGAAATGGCTTCCGAGCCGTGGTATTCGATTGGACCGCTGGACGTGTTCCCCGAGGAGTTTCCGCCGTTTCTGTTTGCCGATGCCAAGCAGCGCAAGTTGTTCGATCAGTTGCATGGTGAGCTGTACAACGCCGATTACTGGAAGGGCCTGCAGGAGGCGATCCGGGCGGGGAAAGTCATCGACGTCTTCCCGTATCGGCGCAAGGGCCTGGATAACGAGTGACTTTCTGGAATTGCTTCGCAATTCATCGCGAGCAGGCTCGCTCCCACATTTGATCGCGCTGTGCACCGGTTTTATGGTCGCTGGAGATTCAGGGTGGGAGCGAGCCTGCTCGCGATCGGCCGCGCAGCGGTCGTAAAATCTGCGACAATCGCGTCCTTGCGCCACTAGACGACCGAATTGCGTACCCGATGACCGACGAATCGCCCTCCATCGACAAACTGCTGAAAAACCTCGATCACGCCATGCTCGCCGACCGCCACCGGCTGCGGCGGCAGTTGCTTGAGCTGCGCAAGAAACCCGACGAGGCCAAGCTGGCCCAGTGGGTGGCGCGCATGCAGGCGTCCTGCGATCAGGTGCTGGCGCGCAAGGCCAGCCTGCCGGTGATCCGTTACGACGACAGCCTGCCGATTGCGGCCAAGCGCGACGAAATCAAGAAGGCCCTGGAAAAGCATCAGGTGTTGATCATCGCCGGCGAAACCGGCTCGGGCAAAACCACCCAGTTGCCGAAAATCTGTCTGGAGATCGGTCGCGGCCAGCATGGTCTGATAGGCCATACCCAGCCCCGTCGAATCGCAGCACGCAGTGTGGCCAGTCGGGTCGCTGAAGAACTCGGCACGCCGCTCGGCGCACTGGTCGGCTATCAGGTGCGATTCGAGGATCAGAGCGATTCCAATACGCTGATCAAACTGATGACCGACGGCATCCTGCTGGCGGAAACCCAGAACGACCGTTATCTCGAACGCTACGACACGATCATCGTCGACGAAGCCCACGAACGCAGCCTCAACATCGACTTCCTGCTCGGTTACCTGAAAACCCTGCTGCCGCGTCGTCCGGACCTGAAGGTCATCATCACTTCGGCGACCATCGATCTGGAGCGCTTCTCCAAGCATTTCGATGATGCGCCGATTGTCGAGGTTTCCGGCCGCACTTTCCCGGTTGAAACCTGGTATCGCCCGCTGACGCTTGAGCAGGACGAAGAGGGCAACCGCGTCGAAGACGACCTGACCGTGGATCAGGCGATCCTCGCCACCCTCGACGAAATCGCCGCATACGAGCGCAGCGAGCGCCGCAGCCCTGGCGATGTGCTGGTGTTCCTGCCCGGCGAGCGTGAGATTCGCGACGCCGCCGACATGCTGCGCAAGGCCCAGCTCAAACACACCGAAATCCTGCCGTTGTACGCGCGTCTGTCGCCGGCCGAGCAGCAGCGGATTTTCCAGTCGCATCCGGGGCGTCGTGTGGTGCTGGCGACCAACGTCGCCGAAACCTCGCTGACCGTGCCGGGCATCCGTTACGTGATCGACAGCGGCACCGCGCGCATCAGCCGCTACAGCTACCGCGCCAAGGTCCAGCGGCTGCCGATCGAAGCGATTTCCCAGGCCAGCGCCAACCAGCGTAAAGGTCGTTGCGGCCGGGTCGAGCCGGGTATCTGCGTGCGCTTGTACAGCGAAGAGGATTTCCTTGGTCGCCCGGAATTTACCGACCCGGAAATTCTGCGTACCAACCTTGCGGCGGTTATTTTGCAGATGCTCCATCTGCGCCTCGGCGAGATCACGGATTTTCCGTTCATCGAGCCGCCGGACGGCAAGGCGATCAGCGACGGTTTCAACCTGCTGCAAGAACTCTCGGCGGTGGATCGCAACAGTCAGCTGACCCCGCTCGGCCGCCAGCTGGCGCGCCTGCCGGTGGACCCGCGTATGGGCCGCATGTTGCTTGAAGCGGCAAAGCTCGGCAGCTTGCAGGAAGTGCTGATCGTGGCCAGCGCCATGTCGATTCAGGACCCTCGCGAGCGTCCGCCGGAACGCCAGCAAGCCGCCGATCAGGCCCACGCTCAGTGGAAAGACGTCGATTCGGACTTCGCCGGGCTGGTCAATCTGTGGCGCGGTTTTGAGGAGCAGCGCCAGGCACTGACCGCCAGCCCGCTGCGCAACTGGTGCCGCAAGAATTTCCTCAACTACCTGCGCCTGCGCGAGTGGCGTGATTCCCATCGCCAGTTGAGCCTGATCTGCCGCGATTTACAGTTGAGCGTCAATAAAGAGCCGGCGGATTACCCGAAACTGCACAAAGCGGTATTGGTCGGCCTGCTCAGCCAGATCGGGCAGAAAACCGAGGACGGCGACTATCTTGGCGCCCGTCAGCGGCGGTTCTGGATTCACCCCTCGTCGGGCATTGGCAAGAAGCGTCCGCAATGGGTGATGACCGCCGAACTGGTGGAAACCACCAAGCTCTACGCACGGATGGTGGCGAAGATCGACGCCGACTGGATCGAACCGCTGGCCGGGCATCTGATCAAGAAGAACCACTTCGAACCGCACTGGGAGAAGAAGCGCGGCCAGGTCGTTGCGTTCGAACAGATCACCCTGTTCGGCCTGATCGTGGTTGGCCGTCGACCGGTGCATTACGGCCCGGTGGATCCGGTGGTCTCGCGGGAGCTGTTCATCCGCGAAGGCCTGGTGCGGGGCGAGATCCAGTCCCGGGCCAAGTGCCTGACCGCCAACAAGCAATTGCTGGAACAACTCGACGAACTGGAAGCCAAGGCTCGCCGCCGGGACATTCTGGCCGACGAGGAAACCCTCTTCGGGTTCTACGACGCGCGACTGCCGGCGGAGATTCACCAGACCGCGACGTTCGATAGCTGGTATCGGGTCAACAGCCAGAAAGATCCGCAACTGCTGATCATGCGCGAGGAAGACGTGCTGGCCCGCGAAGCCAGCGAAGTCACCGCTCAGCATTACCCGGACACGCTGCACATCGGCGATCTGGAGCTGGCCCTGAGTTACCACTTCGAACCGAATCACCCGCGCGACGGCGTGACCTTGCGTGTGCCGGCGCCGCTGTTGCCGATGCTGCCACCGGAGCGTCTGGAGTGGCTGGTGCCGGGGCTGATCGAGGCCAAGTGCATTGCGCTGGTGCGCAACCTGCCAAAAGCCTTGCGCAAGAACTTCGTGCCGGTGCCGGACTTCATCAAGGCCGCGCTGCAACGCATGACCTTTGCCGAAGGTTCGTTGCCGCAAGCGTTGGGTCGTGAGCTGCTGCGCATGACCGGTGCGCGGGTCAGCGACGAAGCCTGGGCCGAAGCGGCGCAACAGGTCGAAAGCCATCTGCGGATGAACCTGGAAATCGTCGACGGCCAGGGCAAGTTCCTTGGCGAAGGACGGGATCTGGCGGAGCTGACCGCACGTTTCGCCGAAGCCAGCCAGGCCGCATTGGCCGTGCCGCAGAGTGCGAAAAGTCAGCAACCGGTGGAGGCCAAGGTCTTCGCGCCGGTGGCGCAAAAGACTCAGCAGAAGATCGCCGGACTGTCGATGACGGTCTATCCGGCGCTGGTGGAAGAGGGCGGCACCGTCAAGGAAGGTCGCTTCTCGACGCCGGCCGAGGCCGAGTTCCAGCATCGCCGCGCCTTGCAGCGCCTGTTGATGCAGCAACTGGCCGAACCGGCCAAGTTCCTGCGCGGCAAGTTGCCGGGCCTGACCGAACTGGGTTTGCTGTACCGCGAGCTGGGTCGGGTCGATGCGCTGGTGGAAGACATTCTGCTGGCCAGCCTCGACAGCTGCATTCTCGACGGCGAAGACCCGTTACCTCGCGACGGCGCAGGCCTGGCGGCACTGGCCGAGCGCAAGCGTGGCAGCTGGACCGAGCACGCCGAGCGGGTGGCACGTTTGACCCTGGAAATTCTCAAGCTCTGGCACGGTCTGCAAAAGCGCTTCAAGGGCAAGATCGATCTGGCTCAGGCGGTGGCGTTGAACGACATCAAGCAGCAGCTCGGTCATCTGGTGTATCCGGGCTTCGTCCGGGAAACGCCGATGGTGTGGCTCAAGGAGTTGCCGCGTTACCTGAAAGCGGTCGAACAGCGTTTCGAGAAGCTGGGCGCGCAGGTTCAGAAGGATCGGGTCTGGAGCGGCGAACTCGCCGGCCTCTGGACGCAATACCAGACCCGCGCCGCCAAGCATGCCCAGGAAGGTAAACGCGATCCGCAGCTTGAGCTGTATCGCTGGTGGCTGGAGGAGTACCGGGTTTCGCTGTTCGCTCAGCAGTTGGGGACGAAAGTGCCGATCTCCGACAAGCGTCTGAACAAACAGTGGACGCAGGTCGAGGCCTGACCTCCGATCCTGCAAAAGGCGCCAAAAGCCAAGGTTTATGGCAAACTTCGCGCCTATAAACGCCGGCCCCGCGGTTTTGAGCCTTCTCTACTGCGGGCGAGGTCGGAATAAAGCGATGCCAGGTTTTTGCGTCCCTTGATACGGGAATGGACCCTTTGCGTGTTGGCACGTCGGTGCCAGCACTTTCTGCCTGAACAGATTAGAGAAACGACCATGCATAACGTCGTCATCAGCGGCACCGGCCTGTACACCCCGGCCAACAGCATTTCCAACGAAGAGCTGGTGCAGTCTTTCAATACCTACGTCGCCCGGTTCAACGCGGACAATGCTGACGCCATCGCCAGCGGCGAGATTCAGGCTCTGACCGAATCCAGCGCCGCGTTCATCGAAAAAGCCTCGGGCATCAAGAGCCGCTTTGTCATGGACAAGGACGGCATCCTTGATCCGCAGCGCATGGCGCCACGCTTGCCGGAACGTTCCAACGACGAATGGTCGGTGCTCTGCCAGATGGCCATCGGTGCTGCCGAGCAAGCCTTGCAGCGCGCCGGCAAGACCGCCGCCGACATCGACGGTGTGATCGTCGCCTGCTCCAACCTGCAGCGCGCCTATCCGGCCATCGCCATCGAAGTCCAGGAAGCACTGGGCATCCAGGGTTTCGGTTTCGACATGAACGTTGCCTGCTCGTCGGCGACCTTCGGCATCCAGCAGGCGGCCAACACCGTGCAACTGGGCCAGGCCCGGGCGATCCTGATGGTCAACCCGGAAGTCTGCACCGGTCACCTGAATTTCCGTGACCGCGACAGCCACTTCATCTTCGGAGACGCCGCAACCGCCGTCGTCATCGAGCGTGCCGATACGGCGACGTCGAAACACCAGTTCGACGTGGTCAGCACCAAACTGCTGACCAAATTCTCCAACAACATCCGCAACAACTTCGGCTTCCTCAACCGTGCAGCGGAAGAGGGCATCGGTGCCCGCGACAAGCTGTTCGTGCAGGAAGGCCGCAAGGTATTCAAGGATGTCTGCCCGATGGTGGCCGAACTGATCGGCGAGCATCTGCAAGAGAACAAGCTCAACGTCGGTGACGTGAAGCGCTTCTGGCTGCACCAGGCCAACCTGAGCATGAACCACCTGATCGTGCGCAAGTTGCTGGGCCGCGAAGCGACTGAAGAAGAAGCCCCGGTGATTCTCGACACCTACGCCAATACCAGCTCCGCCGGTTCCGTGATCGCATTTCACAAGTATCAGGACGATCTGGCGGCTGGTTCGCTGGCGGTGCTGAGTTCGTTCGGCGCCGGCTACTCGATTGGTAGTGTGATTCTGCGCAAGCGTTGAAATTAAGGTTAATTTCCTCTTAATCGCGTTGATCTTTCCTACAGCCGGATCAACTGCAACGCTGTAATTTTCGAGGGTGACGGCAGGGTGGTGCGTTGAGCGCCATCCTGCCGTTATCATTTTCGAAGTCAGGACAAGGGGATTGAGGGATGGCGGCTGACGACACCCAACTGCTGGCACGTTTGCTGGCTGGTGAGCAGAAGGCTTTCAAGGAACTGGTCACGACCTATCAAAGCGCCATGCGCGCGGTAGCCTATGCGATTGTCGGCCAGCGCCACGTCGAGGAAGTGGTGCAGGACGCCTGGCTGTCGGTGGTGCGCCATATCGGCAGCTTCGAGGGGCGCTCCAGTCTCAAGACCTGGCTGCTGACCATCACCGCCAACTCGGCCAAGGGTCGTTACAAGCAGAACCGCCGCGAAGTGCTGATGGATGATCTGCCGTCGCCCCACGGCACCATCGACGACGACCGTTTTTCCACCGGCGACGGCCATTGGCTGATCGCCCCGTTCGCCTGGCATCAGGACACCCCCGAAGCGCTGCTCACCGAGGGTGAGTTGCGCGAATGTCTGGAGCACACGCTGCTGAGCCTGTCGGAACTGCAAAGCAGTGTGCTGGTGTTGCGCGAGCGCCAGGGCCTTGAACTGGAAGACATCTGTAATCTTCTGGAAATCTCGCTCTCCAATGTCCGTGTGCTGCTGCATCGGGCACGTTTGAAGGTCTTCGCGACCGTGGAACATTTTGAGGAGACAGGCGAATGTTGACCTGCAAGGAGCAAGTGGCACGTTCCAGCGATTATCTCGATGGCCAGTTGAGCTTTCGCGAGAAGTTGTTGGTGCGTCATCACCTGATGTTCTGCCCCAATTGCCGGCGTTTCATTCGTCAGATGCGTCTGATGCAGGCGACATTGCGGGTGATGCCGGAGAAACCGGATGAGGGTGTGGATGCGTTGGCCGAGCGTTTGGCGGCACAGCGGCGAAAAGACAGTCCCTGAGGCAAAAAACAGCCCGGCGTAACAGCGGCGAACGGATGATGGGGGTCGCTGCTGCACCGGGCTGTAGGAGAAAAGCAGCTTCAAGCGACAAGTGAGGCATTCACTCGCGGCTTGAAACCTGGCATTGCTGTTTTAGAACTTGGCTTCGGCATCCAGTTGCAGCGTGTTGATGTCGGAGTCGGTCTTCTTGAGGCTGGCGTTGGTGTAGTCCGAGTTAGCCATGAAATACGTGGCGCCCAGGGTGAAGTTCTTGTCCAGCTCGTAGCTCACTTTCAGCTTGCTGCCGCGCGAACCGGTGTAGCCGTTGGCGAAGTCGGAGTCGGTGAAGGCACCCACCACCGCGTTACGCTGTACGTCGCGATAGTTGTAGTCGACGCCGAAGCCGTAAACCTTGGTCTTCACGCCGGCCAGCCAGCCAGTGTCCTGGTCGTTGCTGGCGTCTTTGTTGTTCACGTACTGACCGTAGATCGACAACGGAACCGGCAGGTTGGCGATGTCCAGTTGACCGAAGCCTTCATACAGTTTGAAGGTTTCGTTCGGGCTGTTGCCGTTGACGGCCAGGGCGCATGGCGCGGTCACGGTGCCGCTGGTAGGGCAGGCGCTGTTCTTGTCGTTGTCGTAGGAATAGATGCTGCCGCCCAGGGTCAGTTTCAGGCTGTCGGTCAGTGCGAAACGACCGCCCAACTGGCCAGCGTACAGACGCAGGTCGTGCTTGAACTGCACGCCTTCGCCGTCGACGTTGTCCTTGAGGGTGTAGTGACCGGCGCTACCGAACAGCTCGGTGCTACCGCTCAGTGGGTACTTGTAGGTAACGGCCAGGCCTTCCGGGTTGATGTCGCTGTCCCAGATGATGTCGCCCATGCTCACCCATGGCTGGTTCATTTTACCGGCGATCAGGTGCAGGTTCTTGACCGCGTCAGGGTGGTAGTCGACGTAGCCCAGGTCGAGCCAGATCTGCTTCTTGTCGAAGTAGTTGTTCAGGTCCTGGTTGGTGGAGCGGGCGTCGTCGCTGCTGCCGGTGGCGATACGGATACCGGTATCAACCTGCGGGTTGATTTCGGTGTAGGCACCCAGACGGGCACGAATGCGCTGACGGTCCTGGTCCTTGGCGTTCGGTACGCCGTCGTTCTTCACGGTTTCCTGGCGGAAACGTACGTCGCCCTTGAACTGGGTCTTGGCAGCCCAGGCGAGTTTCTGGTCGAAGCTGCTCAGCTCGTTGGTTTTCTTCGCGGTTGCCGCGATTTGCTCGTTGGTCTCTTGCTGCGCCTGCTGCGCGATTTGCTGGGCCTTCTGATCCTGGGCCAGTTCGGTTTGCAGCTCTACGTACTGCGCCTGGGTGATGGAACCGTTAGCCTTGAGCATGTCGAGCAGTTTGGCGTCGACTGCGGCACTGGCCGGAACACTCATGGCCAGCAACAGGCCACCGCACAGGGCCGCCGCAGTTTTCGTGGAAGCAAGACGCATAGCATTCTCCGAAGATGAGAGGGATGGCTGAACCATCCTGGGCACAACCGACAATTTGAAGGTCGGAAAACTGTGTCCGGGTAGAACCCGGCGCTCTAAAAACAGGCGCCAGTATCGCGATGGTTTATGACAGAGCAGTGGCACGGTGATGGCAGGTTGATGACGATACAAACCCTCCGTGAACTATTGATCCAGAGCGCTGTCGCGCAATCGGACGTGGGCAAGACGGGGGCGATCAGCGATACTCGCGAGGCTTTCAGGGTCAAAAGTGGAGAGGAAAATGCCGTTGCAGCGCCTGCAAAAACTGTCGGAAATCGAACCGGCGTTCTGGGATGCACTGGTGCCGGAAAACCAACCGTTTCTGCGCCACGCCTTCCTCGGTGCACTGGAGGACAGCGGCAGCGTCGGCCCGCACACCGGCTGGCAGCCGGAACATTTGCTGCATGTGGAAAATGGTCGTCTGATCGCGGCGCTGCCCGCGTATCGAAAGTGGCATTCCTACGGCGAATACGTCTTCGATCACGGTTGGGCCGACGCCTGCGCTCGCGCTGGCATCGATTACTACCCCAAGTTTTTGAGTGCGGTGCCGTTCAGCCCGGTCACCGGGCCACGCCTGTTGGCGGCGAACGTCGAGGATGGGTTTGAACTGCTCAAGAGCCTGCCGGGTTATCTGGAAATCGAAGAACTCTCCGGCGCCCACATCAACTTCACCGATGCCTTTACCGATGCCGCCATGGCCGAGCAGCCGGGCTGGCTGCAACGCATCGGCTGTCAGTACCACTGGCAGAATCGCGGCTATCGCGACTTTCAGGACTTTCTCGACGTGCTCAGTTCGCGCAAGCGCAAACAGATGCGCAAAGAGCGCGAGCAAGTGGCGGGGCAGGGGTTCGAATTCGAATGGCTTGAGGGCAGAGAGCTGGACGAAGCACAGTGGGATTTTGTCTACGCCTGTTACGCCAACACCTACGCGGTACGCCGGCAGGCGCCGTACCTGACCCGGGAGTTCTTCAGCCTGCTGGCAGAGCGCATGCCGGAATCGATCCGCGTCGTGCTGGCCCGGCAGGGTTCAAGGCCTGTGGCGATGGCATTCAGCCTGGTGGGCGGCGACAGTTTTTACGGGCGCTACTGGGGATGCCTGGCCGAGTACGACCGGCTGCATTTCGAAACCTGTTTCTACCAGGGCATGGACTACGCGATTGCCCAGGGTTTTCAGCGTTTCGACGCCGGCGCCCAGGGCGAACACAAACTGATTCGCGGGTTTGAACCGGTGATCACTCACTCCTGGCATTACCTTCGCCATCCCGGTTTGAAAGCCGCGGTCAAAGACTTTCTGCACCAGGAGCGCGCCGGTGTACTGGCCTATGCCGAAGAGGCGAGGAGCGCCTTGCCGTATCGGCAAGCCTGATCCTCGCCACTGCCCTCAACTGTCGTCCTTGCCCAGCCAGCGATAGACCACACCGCCCACCACCGCGCCCAGCAGCGGCGCGACCCAGAACATCCACAGTTGCGCGATCGCCCAGCCGCCGACCATCAGCGCCGGGCCCGTGCTGCGGGCCGGGTTGACCGAGGTGTTGGTCACGGGAATCGAGATCAGGTGGATCAATGTCAGGGCCAGACCGATGGCGATCGGTGCCAGTCCCGCAGGGGCGCGTTTGTCAGTGGCGCCGAGGATGATGACCACGAACATGGCGGTCATGACCAGTTCGGTGACGAACCCCGATGCCATGGAGTATTTGCCCGGCGAGTGTTCGCCATAACCGTTGGAGGCCAGGCCTGCGGCGATGTCAAAACCCTCCTTGCCGCTGGCAATGTGATACAGCAGCGCCGCTGCCAGAATCCCGCCGATCACCTGGGCGATGATGTAGGCGGGCAGTTCTTTGGCCGGGAACCGGCCGCCGACGACCAGACCAACCGACACGGCCGGGTTGAGGTGACAGCCGCTGATATGGCCGATGGCAAACGCCATGGTCAGCACCGTCAGACCAAATGCCAGGGCGACCCCCAGCACGCCGATACCCAAGGGTGAGGACGCAGCGATCACCGCGCTGCCACACCCGCCTAACACTAACCAGAACGTACCCAACAACTCCGTGGCCGAACGTTTTAACAGAGACATGAGAGTGTCCTTGATAGACGCGCTATCGAGACTGTATCGAATTGTGCTTCCTTGCAATTACGACAGGTTCATCTCCAGAACCTTCGCTGAGTACAGCAGGGAATGCGGGGATTTCCAGCAGGCATGAAAAAACCGCCAGAGCCCGTGGTGGAAGGGCTGTGGCGGTTTTTTGTTGGTCGCAGGATCAATCGATGCCGACAAACCCTCCGGTCTGGTGCGCCCATAGCCGTGCGTACAATCCACCGTGGGCCAGCAGTTCGGCATGGTTGCCGGTTTCGGCGATCCTGCCGTTCTCCAGCACCACCAGCCGATCCATGCGGGCAATGGTCGAGAGGCGGTGGGCGATGGCAATTACGGTCTTGCCCTGCATCAGGGTTTCCAGGCTTTCCTGGATCGCCGCTTCGACTTCCGAGTCCAGTGCCGAGGTCGCTTCGTCCATGATCAGGATCGGCGCGTCCTTGAGCAGCACCCGGGCAATCGCGATCCGCTGGCGCTGGCCGCCGGATAGCTTGACGCCGCGCTCACCGACATGGGCATCGAATCCGGTGCGTCCTTCGGCATCCGACAGCAGGGGAATGAACTCGTCGGCGCGGGCCTTGTGCACCGCTTCCCAGAGTTCGGCGTCGGTGGCGTCAGGCTTGCCGTACAGCAAGTTGTCGCGGATCGAACGGTGCAGCAACGACGTGTCCTGAGTGATCATGCCGATCCGCGCACGCAGGCTCTCCTGGCCGACTTCAGCGATATTCTGGCCATCGATCAGGATCCGCCCGCCCTCGACGTCGTACAGACGCAACAGCAGGTTGACCAGGGTCGACTTGCCGGCGCCGGACGGGCCGATCAGACCGATTTTCTCGCCGGGTTTGATGGTCAGGTTGAGGTCGCCGATGATGCCTTTCTTCTTGCCGTAGTGAAAATCCACGTGCTCGAAACGCACTTCGCCACGGGCCACGGCCAGCGGTTTGGCCTGTTCGTGATCGGTGACGCTGACCGGTTGCGAGATGGTCTGCAGACCGTCCTGGACCATGCCGATGTTTTCGAAGATCCCGGTGACCACCCACATGATCCAGCCGGACATGTTGACGATGCGGATCACCAGGCCGGTGGCCAGGGCGATGGCGCCGACGGTGATCAGCGACTGCGACCACAGCCACAGCGCCAGCGCGGTGGTGCCGACGATCAGCAGACCGTTCATGGTGGTGATCGCCACGTCCATGCTGGTGACCACACGGCCGGCCATCTGGGCCTTTTCGGTCTGCTCCTGCATCGCTTCGCGGGCGTAATGCTGTTCGAAATTGGTGTGGGCGAACAGCTTCAGGGTGGCGATGTTGGTGTAGCCATCGACGATCCTGCCCATCAGTTTCGAACGCGCGTCAGACGCTGCGACGGAGCGGTCCTTGACCCGTGGCACGAAGTAGTAGAGCGCGCCGATGTAGGCGGCGATCCAGGTCAGCAGGGGGACCATCAGGCGCCAGTCGGCTTCGGCGAACAGCACCAGCGAACTGACCGCGTAGATCAGCACGTGCCACAACGCATCCACTGCCTGCACGGCGGAGTCGCGCAGCGAGTTGCCGGTCTGCATGATGCGCTGGGCGATGCGCCCGGCGAAATCGTTCTGGAAGAAGTTCAGGCTCTGCTTGAGCACGTAGCTGTGGTTCTGCCAGCGAATCATGCTGGTCATGCCCGGGCTCAGCGTCTGGTGCACCAGCAGGTCGTGCAGGCCGAAGAAGATCGGACGCAGCACCAGCGCAACCACTACCATCCAGGTCAGTTCCAGGGCGTGGTCGCTGAAGAAGTTCGGGTTGGGGGTGCCTTGGGCCAGGTCGATGATGCGGCTCAGGTAACTGAACAGCGCCACTTCGATCAGGGCGGCGAACAGGCCGACCACCAGCAGGGCGGCGAAACTCGGCCAGACCTGCTTCAGGTAATAGGTATAGAAGGGCAGAACACGGTTCGGCGGAGCCGCCGTAGGAGCGTCACGGAATATGTCGATCAGTTGTTCGAAACGGCGATAGAGCATCAGATAACCGCCCGGAGCACGGGCTCTCCTTTTATCAGTGTGAGCGGCGCGATGGGTGATCGGCGCCGCTCGATATGCCCTGTAAAGCTTAGTCGATGCGCTTGGCCGACTTGATGATCACAGGGTCGACAGGCACGTTTTGCATGCCCTGTTTGGTGGTGGTCTGGGAGTTGACGATGATGTCGACCACGTCCATGCCCTTGACCACTTTGGCGAACACCGCGTAACCGGCGTCGCGGCCCGGATCGAGGAAGGCGTTGTCGGCCACGTTGATGAAGAACTGGCTGGTGGCCGAATCCGGGTTGGAAGTACGGGCCATCGACAGGGTGCCACGAACGTTGTGCAGACCGTTGCTGGCTTCGTTCTTGATCGGTGCCTTGGTTTCTTTCTGTTGCATCTGCTGGGTGAAGCCGCCGCCCTGAGCCATGAAGCCCGGGATCACGCGGTGGAAAATGGTGTTGGTGTAGAAACCGCTGTCGACGTACTCAAGGAAGTTCTTGGTACTGATCGGCGCCTTGACCGGGTCCAGTTCGATTTCGATCTGGCCGTTGGTGGTGTCCAGCAGCACGTGCGGCGCTTTTGCCGGCGTGGCAGCCATCAGGTTGGCGGCGAACAGCACGGTGCCGGCGGCGAGGGCGAGTTTTTTCAGCATGGGTCAGTGATCCTGAGGGTGATTATCGGCTGTGGCGAGGAACTCCAGCAGCGTTTGATTGAAGCGTTCGGGCTGATCGAGCGGGGTGGCATGGCGAGAATCGGCGATCACCACCAGCCGCGCATCGGGCAGCAGTCTGACATAGGTTTCTTTCAGCGAAACGGGGGTGTAGTCCCGGTCGGCGCTGACGACGAGGGTTGGACAGGTGACCCGGCAAAGGCGTTCCTGAACCCCCCAGCCAACAATCGCATCGAAGCTGGCGAGATAAGCACGTTTGTCGTTTTTTGCCCAGCGTTCGGCCATCTTCTGTCGCAAATCCGCCTGTTCCGGTTTGGGGAACAGCTTGGCACCCAACGCCTTGCCAATGGTCGCCAGGCTGAGCAGGCGCATCAGGCTCCAGCGCTTGAACCACTGCCAGTAATCGTCGCGGCTGCGCACCTTGACCTCGGGCGCGCTGTTGACGATGGTCAGGCTCTTGAGCATCTGTGGCTGATCGACGGCGAACTGGAAGCCGATCATGCCGCCCATGGACAGCCCGACGTAATGCACCGGGCCGAGCTTCAGGTGCTCGATCAGGGCGAGCATGTCAGCGCTGAACCCGGCGATGCTGTAGCGTTCGCGGGGCTTGTCGGAGCGGCCGTGACCGCGCACATCCGGGACGATCACCCGGTAATGCGCGGCGAGTGCCGGAATCTGCATTTCCCAGTCCAGGGTGCTGGAACCGAGCCCGTGAACCAGCAGCAACGGATCGCCGTGGCCATATTCCTCGTAGTGCAGGTTGCAACCTTCATGCTCGAAATACGCCATGGGTGAACTCCGTGTCAGGCTTGTTCAGGGGCGGCGAACGGTGCGTCCAGCGGCAGGGTGTCGAAAGTGCGCAGCAGTTCGATAAGGATTTGCGTGGCTGGACCCAAGGGTTTGTCCTTGTTCGAATACAGATAGAAACTGGAGTTGCGATTGCCGCCCCTGTCCAACGGTAGCAGCTTGAGTGAGCCGTCTTTCAGTTCCCGCTCGATCATGTGTCGGGGCAGCCAGGCGAATCCCAGGCCACTGCTGACAAACGTCGCCGCCGTGGCGAGACTGCCGACGGTCCAGCGCTGTTCGGCGCCGAGCCAGCCAACGTCCCGGGGTTGCTGGCGGCCGGAGTCGCGGATTACCACTTGCATCTGGGTTTCCAGGTCCTGGAAATTCAGCTCGCGGTTCAGCCGGTGCAGGGCGTGTTCGGGGTGGGCAACGGCGACGAACTCCACGTCGCTCAATTCCGCGCCGAGGTAACCGGGAATGCTCAGTCCGGTGATGGCCAGATCGGCCACACCTTCGAGCAACACTTCTTCGACGCCTGACAGCACTTCCTCACGCAGACGCACGCGGCAGCCGCGGCTTTGGGGCATGAACGCGGTCAGCGCGCGAACGAGGCGGGCAGTCGGGTAGGCGGCATCGACCACCAGCCGCACCTCGGCCTCCCAGCCTTGCTCCATATGATGGGCGAGGTCTTCCAGTTGGCTGGCCTGTTTCACCAGTTGCCGAGAGCGTCGCAGCAACACGCCTCCGGCCTCGGTCAGCACCGCCTTGCGGCCGTCGATGCGCAGCAACGGCACACCGAGCTGATCCTGCATGCGGGCGACGGTGTAGCTCACCGACGATTGCGAACGGTGCAACGCTTCGGCGGCCTGGGCGAATCCGCCATGGTCGACCACCGCCTGCAACGTTCGCCATTGATCAAGGGTCACGCGGGGCGCTTTCATCGATAGCTCCTCTTGTCCTAAGCTGGCTGTCCCTCATGGAGACTGCCGAATGAAAAAATTCTGTTGTGTGGTGCTGGCGCTGCTGCCGCTGACCGCGTTTGCGTATCCGATCGATGTGCAGAAGAATCTCAATGGCCTGAAGATCGACTACGAGTCTTATGACACCGATAAAGACATCGGCTCCATCCGGGTCGCCAACTACGGCGAGGTCGACGCGGTCTGCAAAGTCGTGTTCAGCAATGGCCCGGAAGCGCCGCGAACCCGCAATATTGAAGTGCCGGCCGGCAAACACACCAATGCCACCGCCAAGTTCTCCCGCGAGATCATCAAGCTGCGCGTCGAACTGAGCTGCAAACCGAAATAACCGGCCCCAATCCTGTGGGAGCAGGCTCGCTCCCACAGGGCACAGGTTGCATATAAACGAATATTTCGATGGTTTGCAGCAATTATTTGCGCTTTTTGATCGATATGACTCTGTTTAACCTTCACTCCATCGACTTACAACATTCTCGGATGGAGGCTACACAACATGTCCCGCGTTCTGATCATCGAAAGCAGCGCCCGCCAGCAAGACTCGGTTTCCCGTCAACTGACCCAGACCTTCATCAGTCAGTGGAAAGCGGCGCATCCGGACGATCAGATCACCGTTCGTGACCTCGCCGTGAACCCGGTGCCACACCTGGACATCAACCTGCTGGGCGGCTGGATGAAATCCGCCGAGCAGCGCAACGACAGCGAGCAGTCCTCGCTGGACCGTTCCAACGAATTGACCGATGAATTGCTCGCCGCCGACGTGCTGGTGATGGCCGCGCCGATGTACAACTTCGCCATCCCGAGCACCCTGAAAGCCTGGCTCGACCACGTACTGCGTGCCGGTGTGACCTTCAAGTACACCGAAACCGGCCCGCAAGGCCTGCTCAGCGGCAAGCGTGCCTACGTGCTGACCGCCCGCGGCGGCATCTACGCCGGTGGCCCGGCGGATCATCAGGAACCGTACCTGCGTCAGGTGATGGGGTTCATCGGCATCCACGACGTGACCTTCATCCACGCCGAAGGCATGAACCTGGGCGGCGACTTCCAGGAGAAAGGCCTCAACCAGGCCAACGCCAAACTGTCCCAGGTCGCTTGATATGTTAATCGCCAGATAATCGCCGATTGTTCTAGTGACCTGGCGCAACCCCTTCAAGGCTCTACGCGCATCGAACCTCCCTTTGCACTTGTTGCTCCTGAGTGCTGCAGCCCGATTGAACGCTTTAGCGAGATCGGGCTTTTTTTTGCCCGGGATTTAGCGATGGCCGGCAAAAAACGCTATCGTCGCCGCCATTCGAAATCGAGGCGAGCATGGGCTATCTACTTTTTGTCACGCTGATCCAGGCGTTTTCCTTCAGTCTGATCGGCGAATACCTGGCCGGTCATGTCGACAGCTACTTCGCGGTGCTGGTGCGTGTGGTGCTGGCCGGGCTGGTGTTCATTCCGCTCACCCGCTGGCGCTCGGTGGAGCCGGCGTTCATGCGCGGCATGCTGCTGATTGGCGCGTTGCAGTTCGGCGTGACCTACGTTTGCCTGTACTTGAGCTTCCGGGTACTGACGGTGCCGGAAGTGTTGCTGTTCACGATCCTTACGCCACTGCACGTGACGCTGATCGAAGACGCGCTCAACCGACGCTTCAACCCGTGGGCGCTGATCGCCGCGCTGGTGGCGGTGGCGGGGGCGGCGGTGATTCGCTACGACCGGATCAACCCGGACTTCTTCATGGGCTTTTTGCTGCTGCAACTGGCGAACTTCACCTACGCCGCCGGGCAGGTGCTGTACAAACATCTGGTGGCGAAACACCCGAGCGATCTGCCGCATTACCGGCGCTTCGGTTTCTTCTACCTCGGCGCACTGGCGGTGGCGTTGCCGGCGTTCCTGCTGTTCGGCAAATCCAACTTCCTGCCGGAAGCGCCGCTGCAATGGGGCGTGCTGGTGTTCCTCGGTCTGGTCTCGACCGCGCTTGGTTTGTACTGGTGGAACAAGGGCGCCTGCCTGGTCAACGGCGGCACCCTGGCGGTGATGAACAACCTGCACGTGCCGGTGGGGTTGCTGCTGAACCTGCTGATCTGGAATCAGCACGAAGAACTGGGGCGGTTGTTCCTTGGTGGCAGCGTGATTCTGGCGGCGGTGTGGATCAGCCGGTTGGGGATTCGCCAGGCGCCAGTTGCTCCACCAGAAACTCGATAAACGCCCGGGTCTTCTGCGGCACCCGTCGCGCTGAGGAATACACGGCATTGATGGTGATCGCCGGGGCCTGCCATTCGCACAGCACCGGCACCAGCCGCCCGGCCGCCAGCGCTTCTTCGACGATGAAGTCCGGCAGCAGCGCAATGCCCATGCCGGCCTCGGCCGCTTGCGCCAGCAGGTCGCCGTTGTTGGCGTGCAGCGGCCCGGTCACGTTGACCCGCTGCGTCTCCTTGCCGTTGCACAGTTGCAGGCTGACGCCGCTCTGCAGATAGCCGTAGTTCAAGCATTGATGCGAGCGTAGATCCTGCGGGGTCTGCGGCGCGCCTGCGCGTTCGAGGTAAGCGGGGGAGGCGACCATGATCCGCGGCGCCGGCGCCAGTTGCCGGGCGATCATGGTCGAGTCGGGCAGGCTGGCGATACGGATGGTCACGTCGAACCCACCGCGCACCGGATCGACCTGCTGGTCGCTGAGCACCAGTTGCAGCTCGATGTTCGGGTGCTGCTCGTGGAACAGCGGAATCAGCTTGCCCAGTCGCCGCAGGCCGAACGACATCGGCGCGTTGACCCGCAACACCCCGCGCAATTCACCCACCCCGTCCCGCGCCCGCTGCTCGGCCTCGTCCAGTGCCGCAATCACTTCCCGCGCCGCTTCGAAATATTCGGCACCGGCCTCGGTCAGGTGCAGGCTGCGGGTGGTGCGTTGCAGCAGCTGCACGCCGATGGCTTCTTCCAGCGCCTGAATCTGTTTGCTGACTTTCGAGCGGGGCACGTCCATGGCCCGGGCGGCGGCCGCGAAGCCGTTCTCGCCGACCGTCACCACGAAGGCGCGCATGCATTCGATGCGATCCATGATTGTCCCTATTTTAGAATCAATGATTCTCGATTTTAGGGAATTGTCCCTTTATCGGCTAGCCCCTAAAGTGACATCCAAGCCGAGACAACAACGCCGAAGACGGCCAGACACTCGACTCACCCATTACCCGATCGAAACTCTAAATCGACATCAAAAGGAACGCGCCATGTCTATCCGTGAACTGCTGAACCCAACCAACTCCGCCCTGATCCTGATCGACCACCAGCCACAAATGGCTTTCGGCGTACAGTCGATCGACCGTCAGACCCTGAAGAACAACACCGTCGGCCTGGCCAAGGCAGCGAAGATCTTCAACGTGCCGACCATCTACACTTCGGTCGAAACCGAAAGCTTCAGCGGCTACATCTGGCCGGAACTGCTGGCGGTGCACCCGGAGCAGAAACCGATCGAGCGCACCTCGATGAACTCCTGGGAAGACAAGGCGCTGGTTGACGCAGTGAAGGCCACCGGTCGCAAGAAACTGATCATCGCCGCACTGTGGACCGAGGTCTGCCTGACCTTCCCGGCCCTGGAAGCCCTGGCCGAAGGCTACGAGGTGTACATCGTCACCGACGCGTCCGGCGGCACCACCAAGGAAGCTCACGACATGTCGGTACAGCGGATGATTCAGGCCGGCGCAGTACCGGTGACCTGGCAGCAAGTGCTGCTCGAGTACCAGCGTGACTGGGCGCACAAAGACACTTATCAGGCGGTGATGGACCTGGTGCTGGAACACAGCGGCGCTTACGGCATGGGCGTCGATTACGCCTACACCATGGTGCACAAGGCGCCGCAACGGCAGGCCAAGTAATTTAGGGAAACGATGCAAAACCTGTGGGAGCCAGCCTGCTGGCGATTGCAGTGGATCAGACCGATCAATGTCTGATGACACTCCGCAATCGCCAGCAGGCTGGCTCCCACATTTGATCGGCGGTGTTACATGAGGTGTTTTTCAGCTTCAGGTATATGCGCCGAACCCAACACTGCCGGCAACAACCCCGACCGCAAATCCCCGCCACTCGGCTGCTGATACAGGCTCAACCCGAACTCTGGCAACACCGCCAGCAGGTAATCGAAAATATCTCCCTGGATCCGCTCGTAATCGGCCCACACCGTGGTGGTGGTAAAGCAGTAGATTTCCAGCGGAATGCCCTGGGCCGTGGTCTGCATCTGGCGGACCATGCAGGTCATGTTCGGCTGGATCTCCGGGTGACTCTTCAGATAGGCCAGCGCATAAGCGCGGAAGGTGCCGATGTTGGTCATGCGCCGACGGTTGGCCGACATCGCCGCGACGTTGCCCTGCGCTTCGTTCCAGGCCTTGAGCTCGGCTTTCTTGCGGGCCATGTACGCGGTCAGCAGGTGCACCTGGGAGAGTTTTTCTTCTTCATCGTCGCGGATGAACCGCACACCACTGGCGTCGATGAACAGACTGCGCTTGATCCGCCGCCCGCCGGACTGCTGCATGCCGCGCCAGTTTCGGAACGACTCGGACATCAGGCGCCAGGTCGGGATCGAGACGATGGTCTTGTCGAAGTTCTGCACCTTGACCGTGTGCAGGGTGATGTCGACCACGTCGCCATCGGCGCCGACCTGCGGCATTTCGATCCAGTCGCCGACCCGCAGCATGTCGTTGCTGGTCAGTTGCACGCTGGCGACGAACGACAGCAAGGTGTCCTTGTAGACCAACAGGATCACCGCCGACATCGCACCCAGACCCGACAGCAGCAACAGTGGTGAACGGTCGATCAGGGTGGCGACGATGATGATCGCGCCGAACACGTACAGGACCATTTTCGCCAGTTGCACATAGCCCTTGATCGAGCGGGTGCGGGCGTGTTCGGTGCGGGCGTAGATGTCCAGCAATGCATTGAGCAGGGCGCTGACCGACAACAGCAGGAACAGAATGGTGAACGCCAGCGCCACATTGCCGAGGAACACCATGGCGGTCTTGCTCAGTTCCGGCACCAGGTGCAGGCCGAACTGGATCACCAGCGACGGCGTCATCTGCGCCAGACGCTGAAACACCTTGTTATGGCGAAAGTCGTTGAGCCAGTGCAGCGCCGGTTGGCGACCGAGCATGCGGCTGGCATGCAGGATCAGGTAGCGTGCCACTCGTCCGAGGACCAGCGCGATCACCAGCAGCAGGACCAGAGCCAGGCCGGCGTGCAGGAGCGGGTGCTGATCAAGGGCACCCCAGAGGTCTTGGGCGTTGAGCCAGAGCTGTTTGAAATCCATGAGTGAGACGATTCTTCTGTTGGACGCGACGGGCGATTAGAGCATTTAAGACGCTGTGTATTACCGTTGGATACAAATCGAGCAACAAAAAAGCCACTGATTACTGCGGATTTCACAAAGAAACTCGGCCTGAGCGCTCGAAACCGGTAACCTATGCAGCTGATTTTTTGCATATCTTCGAGGTAGCACCCGTGTTTTCCCAATTCGCCCTGCACGAACGCCTGCTCAAAGCCGTGGCCGAGCTGAAATTTGTCGAGCCAACGCCTGTGCAAGCCGCGGCCATTCCGCTGGCGCTTCAGGGGCGTGACCTGCGGGTGACGGCGCAAACCGGTAGCGGCAAGACCGCCGCTTTTGTCCTGCCGATCCTCAACCGCCTGATCGGCCCGGCCAAGATCCGCGTCAGCATCAAGACCCTGATCCTGCTGCCGACCCGCGAGCTGGCCCAGCAGACCCTGAAGGAAGTCGAGCGCTTTTCGCAGTTCACGTTCATCAAGTCCGGCCTGATCACCGGTGGTGAAGATTTCAAGGTCCAGGCCGCCATGCTGCGCAAGGTGCCGGACATCCTGATCGGCACTCCGGGCCGGATGATCGAGCAATTGAACGCCGGCAACCTCGACCTGAAAGAGGTCGAAGTGCTGGTGCTCGACGAAGCCGACCGCATGCTCGACATGGGTTTCGCCGAAGACGTGCAGCGTCTGGTCGACGAATGCCCGAATCGTCAGCAGACCATGCTGTTCTCGGCCACCACTGGCGGTTCCGGTCTGCGCGAGATGATCGCCAAGGTGCTGAACAATCCTGAGCACTTGCAGCTCAACGCGGTCAGTCAGCTGAACGACACCACCCGTCAGCAGATCATCACCGCCGACCACAACCAGCACAAAGAACAGATCGTCAACTGGCTGCTGGCCAACGAGACCTACCAGAAGGCCATCGTCTTCACCAACACCCGGGCCATGGCCGACCGCATCTACGGTCGCCTCGTCGCCCAGGAATACAAGGCTTTCGTGCTGCACGGCGAGAAAGACCAGAAAGATCGCAAACTGGCGATCGACCGTCTGAAGCAGGGCGGTGTGAAGATCCTGGTAGCCACCGACGTGGCGGCCCGTGGTCTGGACGTCGACGGTCTGGATCTGGTGATCAACTTCGACATGCCACGCAGCGGCGACGAATACGTACACCGCATCGGTCGTACCGGCCGTGCCGGCAACGACGGTCTGGCGATCTCACTGATCTGCCACGGCGACTGGAACCTGATGTCGAGCATCGAGCGTTATCTGAAGCAGAGCTTCGAGCGCCGCACCATCAAGGAAGTCAAAGGCACCTACGGCGGACCGAAAAAAGTCAAGGCCTCGGGTAAAGCTGTCGGCGTGAAGAAGAAAAAGACCGACGCCAAGGGCGACAAGAAGAAAACCGCCGCCAAGACCCCGACCAAGCGCAAGAGCGCCAACCGTCCGAAACCGGATTCTCTGGTGAGCAGCGACGGCATGGCCCCGCTCAAGCGCCGCAAGCCGGCAGCGCCTGCGGCTGAATAAGCCGTTCCAGACGCCGAAAAAAACCCGGACAGTGTCCGGGTTTAATGAGATGGTCAGCCTGACCGAGAAGCCCTGCAGGTTTACGCTTGCAGGGCTTTTTATTGCCGGCGTTTGTCAGCTGCCCAGCTGTCCACGGGTGTCGGCATCAAAGCGCTGCTTGGTCTGATCCGCCTTCGGTTTGAGCTGCGCGAGCAGGGCGGCCTCGCTGTACAGCCCGGGCAGCGCCAACTCCTTGGGCGTTGGCTCGATCGGGATCAGCACATCTTCACCGACCGCATGCAGCCAGATCGCCACGACCTGCAGCGCCGAAACGAACAGCACCCGCAGCTCAACGGTTTTGCCCTGCAGCTGTGGCGATTGCTCCGCCAGCTTCAGCGCATCGACCGTGGCGCTCGCCAGGTTGCCGTGGTTCAACGAGGCGAACTCGACGTGACCGCGGACCTCAGCCAATTGCGCATCGGCAATCGACACACCGTCGGCAAACACCAGGTAATGCCAGTCACCGAGCCGGGCATCCTTCAGGCCTTTGCCTTGGCTCAGATCCTCCAGGCTCAACGAATAACCGCGATAGGCCTCGCTCAGGCTGATTTTCGCCGGCACCGCACTGGCGAACTGGCGATTGATGCCAAATCCCTGAGTCTGAAGCGCCGTTTGCAATACTGGACGCAAGGTCTGCACTCCGTTGGAAGGCGCCTTTGGATAAGTCAGTTGCATGATGTCGCCCCCTGGTTTCTCGCCGTGAAGTAAGTGTGAGTCCAGTTGCCGCCACCGTTGTAGGAACCGGGGAATGAATTCAGTGCGCGGGTCGAGTAGCCGTAGATCGAATCCGCGACCAGCACGTAGTTGCCGTTGGTGCCGTAGATCGTCAGGAAGTGCGCACCGCCGCCGTACCAGGCACAGCGCAGGCCGACGGGGCGGCCCATGTTGATCTGGTTCTGAATGGCCGACATCTGCAACGACCCCTGATTCATCCCGTTGTAGCTGCGGGTGGTTTGCAGGGCCGAATCCAGATAGCCGTAGACGTTACACGGCCCCGGCTGGCTGCAGCAGTTGCGGTTCAGTTGGGTGCTGGCAACGCCGCACTGGGTCCAGGACCCGGTGCCGTAATAGTTGCCGATCGAAGCGGAAACCGCGGCCCAGCACCAGTTGGTCTGGGTCTGTTGCTGCATCGTGAAGTTGAGGCTTGGGGCCGCCAGAGCCTCGGCCTGTGGAGCTGCTTCGACCTCGACCAGATGCGCGTCGAGCAGATGGCCGGTCAGGCACCCGGGCAGGGTGTTGCCGGTGAACTGCGTTGTTTCAGTGGTTAACATTTTTCAATCCTCCATGAATGAAAACAAATGTCCTGCCTAGATTTGCGAGCCGTCGGCGGTTAAGGGATGCCACTTCTGCGGCGGGTTCCGAACAGGCTCGAGGTAACCCTAGGTCTGTATATGCATTTGTGCAAATAAATAAATGCATAAATGCAATTTTACGGGCGAAAAGACACTGCTTTCAGCATGTCCTTTGTGGTGGAAGTTGAAGTGCGAGGCCTTTGCCCACGTCGTTACCCTTCGGTTTTATGCTCGGCCGAATCCAGCTCCTTCAAGCGCTGATCGATCAGCTGGCATTTGTCCGGCAGATCGGCAGAGGCGGTGCCCAGATCCATTTTTTGCAGCTCGGCATTGATTTCCTTGGCCTTGGTCGGGTTTTGCTCGGTGAGTTTTGCCACTTCCTGGGCCAGTTGCTCGCGCTTGGCGGTGGCTTCTTCCGGGGTGCAGGCCCAGACGGGCAGGGCGCAGGCGAGGGTGGTGGCAAGAGTGAGTTTGAGCAGGGTTTTCATGGGGGCAGGCCTCGGATCCGGTTAAGGCGGGTTAGTCGGTTGAGGGCTGTGTCCAGTGAAAAGTTCAGTGTCTTTGCCGGCTCAGTCGCCGTGGCAGCAACTGGATTTTTGCGCTGCGTCATAACGATCATGATGCCGCACCCACTCCATGATCTCGTCCTCGTTCCGGCCTTTGGGCGTGAGGTCGAGAAAGTTGTAGGCGCCGACCAGCATGTCCAGACCCCGGGCGTACGTTGAGTAGGTGTGGAATATCTCGCCGTTATTGGCGCGATAAAACACGCTCAGCCCCGGCATCTCTTCCTCGGCACTGTCAGTCTTTTCATAGTTGTAGGTAGCCTTTGCGGCTTCGGCGGCTTCGGCGTCTTCTGCGTGGGCGCAAACACCAAAGTCGTAGTTAAAGTCGGAACCGTCTGACGACACCCAGTCGAACTTCCAGCCCATCCGCCGCTTGAACGCCTGGAATTCGGCAAATGGTGCGTGGGATACCGCCACCAACGCGATGTCGTGATGGGCGAGGTGCAAATTGGCGCCGTCGAAGTGGTCTGCGAGGAAGGAACAGCCCTGGCAGCCTTCTTCCCAGCCTTTGGCGAACATGAAGTGGTAAACGATGAGCTGGCTGTGGTCGCCGAACAGATCGGCCAGTTTCATTTCGCCGTCCGGCCCCATGAAACGATAGTCCTTGTCTACCTTCACCCACGGCAGAGCGCGGCGTTTGGCGCTGAGGCGGTCGCGCTCCCGGGTGAAGGCCTTTTCATCGGCCAGATGCTGCTTGCGGGCGGTGAGCCACTCTTCGCGCGACACCACCGGATGATTCTCAACGTTCATGCTGATTTCTCCTGCGGGGGTTGAAAACGTCTGTCTCAGACTAGTCGCTCGACACCAGCAAGATTCGACAGACCGCCGGTCGGTCAGGGTGATAAACGAAGCTGAACGGCTACTGCCCGCTCGGGTCACAACCTAAGACAGCGCCATTAATCACGCGCACCGGAGGTTGAATCAGGATGACGACTTATAACTGGGATTTGATTGAACGCCTGCTGCATGAAGTGCAGAACGGCGCAGGCCACAGCTTTGCGCCGCGGTCCTACGCAGAAGACTATGCGGCGGAAAAAGCGGCGGCAGGCGAGCCGATCGAGAATCTGGATCATTTGAAAACGATCGCCTGTGAATACGAGCAGAAGCTGTTGCTGCGCGGTTTTATCGAACCCCGTGGCGACGATGAGGGCAGCACCGGCAACAATTTCAGTCTGACTCCTCGTGGCTCGAGCCTGTTGAGCCTGATCGACAGCAGCATTCCCGGTAACGATCATCCGCGTCAGGTGCTGGATGAACAGGAGGATGCGCTGGATGAGGCGACGTTCGATCGTTTGGCGTCGAACGCGCAGATTGCCTGAACCCTCTGCGGGAGCCGGGTTTTCCGGCTGCCGAAGATTCAATGAATCTCAGCCAGCCTTCGCAGCTTGCAAACATTTGAGATCATTGAAGTCCTTGCGCACCCCGTCGATTTTCTTCAACAACCGCTGTCGTTGTTGTGGCGTACTCTCAGCCATCAGATCCACCGCCAGTGAACGTGCCTGCGCCTCGGTGTCGGCGTAGGCCTTGCGGTAATCCGCTGTCCATAAGCGCTCGCGGTAGACCAGAAGTGTCTCGATCCGCTGTGGGAAATCCGCACTTTTGCGCTGGGCCACGGCGGCGCTGAATTGCTGTTGCCAGTGCGCACGGTTGGCGATCCATTGAGTGTTCTGATCGCCCAGGGCTCTTGACCACGCCATTATGCGTTGCTCTTGCGTGGTGCTCAAAGGCCCGAGCCAGTCGTTGAGGCGCTTGTCCATCCGAGCGCCACGTTCGGCGATCTGCTGGGCCAGTGGTGGCTTCACATATTCCTGCTGGCGTTTGCGCAGATCCTTGGCAAACGCATCGTTCATTTCTGCGACCTGTTTGTCGTCCAGCCCTTGCAGCAACTCAATCGCCGACGGGGTAATCTGCCGGGCAGTTTCGGCAATTGCCTGCTTGGCCTCCAATGTGCGGGCCTGGAGCGCGGCGTCGGTGACCTGGTTGGTTTCGACCATGGTTTGCAGGCGATCCAGCCAGTCCAGATAACCCGGCAATTGGGTGGTGCAGTGCCAGCTCAGGTGTTCCTTGAGGCGCTCGTTGAACCAGCCTTTCTGTTCGCCGGTCATGTCCAGGTAGTCGCTGAGCGTCCATGGAATGATCACATCGAGATTGCGATAGGCGAGGCCGACGCGGCTGCACGCGCCGAGGGCGAGGGTGAAGATCAACAGGGTGGCGCAGTGTTTGAACCAGCGAGACATGAGCGAGTCCTTGCGAAAGCCTGGCGTCTGATTCTTATGTGAACGCAGGATGCTCCCGGCAGTTCAGCCAATCAATAGAACGCGCGTTCGGCCTTGAGCGTGACCAGCCCGTCGCACTGGCTGTTGTGCCCGGAATAGGCGGAGCAATCGCTGCCGCTGAGGCTGGAATTGCTGTAAGTCAGGTCCAGGTCAATGCCCATCACCGGCCGGGAAAACTTCACCGACCAATCGGTAAAACTGCTGACATACCCACCGTCCACCGAGACAGGAGTATTGAGCTGATGGGTGGTGTATTTCATGCTGATCCCGATGCCGAATGGCTGGTTGCCGCCCAGATCGGCGAACAAGGTGTTGTTCTGTTTGTCCGGGTCGTTGCTCAGTGCGATACCGAAACGGCTGCCGAGAAGGGTCAGGCCGCCGAACAGCTCCTGGCTGTCGAGGGTCTCGACCTTCGGATAGCTGTAATGGATCATCCCGACTTCGTAGCCGAGGGTTTGATCGAAAGGTTGTTTAAAGCCTACGTAGGAGTCGATCTCCAGATTCTTGCCCGGCGTCAGCCCCATGCTCGGCGCGTACTGGCCAATGTAGAGGCCGCTGTCGTGGCTCAGGTCGAGGCCGCCGTGGAACGAGCCGGCTGCCGAGGGCTTGACCAGACCCTGGGCCATGCTGCGGCTGGGCGTGGTGCCGAGTTTCAGGTCGAAGTCGCCGAGTTCGCGCTGGAAAATCTGCGCGTGCGCCACCGGGCTCGCCAGCAGTCCTGCAAGAATTAAACAGAGGGGTTTGAGCATGCGTCACTCCTTGAACAGCGAGCGCAGGGCGACGTACCTGCTGAAACGCTTGATCCAGACGCGTGCAAGAATACCGGCGAATGTGCGGCTTCGGAGGCCGTTCGTCGATTTCTGTTGTTTTGTTGAGTTTGATTAAACGCGACAGAGGCGGTGAGAGGGTTCCGGTCCAGACGCTTCGAAGCTCAAAGCGTCTTGGGACTGGTGTGTTGCGGGGGGGATTACTTCTTGCCCAGGCTGATCTGCTTGGACGGGCCGAACGTCTGGCCGCTGACGCCCTTGGCAATTTGCTGGATCTCGCCGCCGGACTTGAGGAATGCCGCGATCTGATCGTTGATCGATTCGCTGGTCTCAACGGCTGGAGCTGGCTTTGCTTTGCTGGTGGATGCTTTTACACGCATGGCGGCCATTAACCTGTAGAAAAGTAACTCGGCCAGGCATCGTACAGGAATAACTTGACAATTGCTTGGTAAATATCCCCCGAAATAACCAACCTTGTTCGTGGATTATTCTTCGCTCAATAATTGAAATACCTCGCTAACCTGCTGTTTTAAATAAAAACATCGCTCGAGATCGGCATGATTTTCAACGGTCGGGAGCGGAGGAAAATCGCTGGGCCGGTCTGACGAATGGTGCCCGCTCGGCGGCAAACCTAGAAAAATCAAGGCTTCGCGCAGATTTCCGTCGAGGTCAGGATCTGGCGCCCGACGAAGCCGGCAAAAACGGGTAGAATGCCGCCCACGCAATGAGGGTATTGGAAATGGCTTTAGTCGGGCGTTACAACAGTTTGCAAGTGGTGAAACACACTAACTTCGGTTTATATCTGGACGGCGGTGCCGACGGCGAAATTCTTTTGCCCAACCGTTATATTCCTAAAGATATTCCCAGCGAAGATGAAGACTGGCTCAATGTTTTCATTTATCTGGACAGCGATGACAAACTAATTGCCACCACTGAAAAACCGAAAGTTCAGGTCGGTGAATTTGCCAGTTTGAAAGTTGTTGAAATCAACAGTATCGGTGTGTTCCTCGATTGGGGGTTGCCAAAGGATCTGTTGCTGCCTTACTCCGAAGAAAAACGTCAGATGACCGCTGGCGAATACTGCGTGGTGCACGTCTACCTCGACAAACACACCCGCCGCATCACCGCCACTGCGCGACTGGATCGCTACCTCGACAAGACCCCGGCCAACTACAGCGCCGGTCAGGAAGTCGATCTGCTGGTGGCCGAAGCCACCGACATGGGCTTCAAGGCGATCATCAACAACAAGCACTGGGGCCTGATTCACAAGAACGAAATCTTCAAGTTCATGCGCTCCGGCATGCGCGAGAAAGGCTTCATCAAGGAAGTGCGCGCCGACGGCAAGATCAGCCTGAGCCTGCAACCGGTGGGGCAGGAGGCGGCCAGCAGTCTGAGTTCGAAGATCCTCGCCAGGCTGCGCGAAAGCAACGGCACCCTGGCCGTCAGCGACAAGAGCGATCCGGCCCTGATCAGCAGCCTGTTCGGTGTCAGCAAGGGCAACTTCAAGAAGGCCATCGGTTCCTTGTACAAGGAAGGCAAGATCGTCATTCATGCCGATCGTATTGAACTAACCTGAGCCTGACGTGGCCCATGTTGCATGGGCTCACTTGAGGTCGGGCAGATGAAAAAAGCGCTGATTGCCTATGTCGCCACGTTACTGACGTTTCTACTGCTGGACGGCATCTGGCTCGGCGTGTTGATGGCGCCGACCTATCGCGAACTGCTCGGTTCGCTGATGCTCGAAAAACCGTTGCTGGTGCCGGCAGCGGTTTTTTATTGCCTGTACGTGTTTGGCTGTGTGGTGTTCGTGGTGTTGCCGGCGATGACCTGGCAACGCGCTGCCCGCTTGGGTGCGCTGCTCGGGCTGGTCGCTTACGGCACCTATGATCTGACCAACTGGGCGACGTTGCGCGGCTGGTCGGTGCAGGTGACATTGATGGATTGGGCCTGGGGGACGTTTGCCACGGCGCTGGCCTGTACGGTCGGATTTGTCGTGACCGGCCGGTATGGCGGGTCAGCCCGTCACCGCTGACGTTTCAGGAGAACGAAGTGTCTCTTCCAGACGGCTTTTTCTGGCCAACTGGTTAATAATCCCCGAGACCATTTTTCGCCCCGGACGAAGAGCCGGGGCTTTGTTTTGATCTTTGGAAAAACTGCCATGTGGTGTGTATTCGAGGTGCTGCGGTGAGCGTCAGTCGGCGGAGTGCCGACGGCTTTGCCCTGCAAGTGATGATCGGCCTGTGCCTGATCTGGGGCGTGCAGCAGGTGATGATCAAGTGGGCGGCGACCGATATCGCGCCGGTGATGCAGGCGGCGGGGCGGTCGGGAATTTCCGCGTTGCTCGTGGGCTTGCTGATTTGCTGGAAGGGCGGCTGGGATCAGGTCGGCACGACCTGGCGCGGCGGTTTACTGGCCGGTGCCTTGTTCGGGCTGGAGTTCTTCTTCATCTCCGAAGGCTTGCAGCTGACCACTGCAGCGCACATGTCGGTGTTCCTCTATACCGCGCCGATCTTCACTGCGCTGGGCGTGCATTTTCTGTTGCCCAGCGAGCGTCTGCGGCCGGTGCAATGGCTGGGGATCCTCATGGCATTCGTCGGGATTGCCGTGGCGTTTGCCGGCGGCGTGTCGTGGGACAACCTCGATCACCGCATGCTGCTGGGCGATGCCCTCGGCGTGCTGGCCGGCGCCAGTTGGGGGGCGACCACCGTAGTGGTGCGCGCCTCGCGCCTGTCGGAAGCGCCGGTGACGCTGACTCTGTTTTATCAGCTGATCGTCGGTTTCGTCGGCCTGCTGTTGATCGCACTGCTCAGCGGCCAGATCACCCACGTCAGCCTGACCGCCGTGGCCGTGGGCAGCGTGCTGTTCCAGGGGCTGGTGGTGTCGTTCTTCAGTTACCTGACCTGGTTCTGGCTGCTGCGCCGTTATCTGGCGGCCAACCTCGCCGTGTTTTCCTTCATGACGCCGTTGTTCGGCGTCACGTTCGGCGTGGTGTTGCTCGGCGAAGAGTTGAGCCTGAACTTCATTATCGGCGCCGTGCTGGTGTTGCTTGGCATCACCTTCGTCAGCGCGGAACAGTGGGTGCGTCGGCGTTTGCGCAAGGCGCTCGGTCAGCCGTAACCGATTTGCACGCCAGCCCGCCGGCGATCAGCAAGCCGCTGCCGGCGAGTACCAACGCCGGTTGCAGGCCACCGCTGAAATGGCTGCTGACCGCCGCCAGCAACGGCCCGCTGAGCTGGCCGACGGCGAAACACGCAGTCAGCAGGCCGGCGTTACGCTGGGTGGCGTGGGGCGCCAGTTCCCGGGAGCGTTGCATCACCAGTTGCATGCAGGCCAGGAACGGCGTGCCGCACAGGATCACGCCCAAAGCCAGACCGAGGCCGCTGCCCAACAGGCAGGCAAACACCCCGGCAGCCTGCAACCATAGCGTCGCCATCAACCAGTGCCGGGTGGTGTCCGGATCGTGCCGACGCAGACTCACCAGCAACACCCCGATCGAAGCGCCGAGGCCGAAGCACGGCCAGAACAGATCGGCCTGCCATTGCCCGTGAAACTGCGCGTTGGCCATTTGCGACAGAAACGTGGCCGGAATGATGTAGCCCACGCCGTAAAAGGCATACACCACCGCCAGACGCCCAATTCCACGATCCGACGAACTTGCGGCAGTCGGTGCGGCCGGCACACCGACGCCCGGTTGCGGCAGAATCCGCACGATCCCCAGCAACATCACCAGCGCCACGGCGGCATAGATCAGCCACAAAGTGGCGGAAGTTTGCTGCGCCAGATGTGAGAACAGCGCCAGCAACCCGGTCAGAAAAATCCCCAGCCCCGGCCCGGCAAACACCAACGCCCCCAACCGTGGACGACCGGCCGCCGCAGCCAGTGGCTGACTCAGTGCCGTAATCATCACCAGCACCCAGGCGCTCGCCACACCGGTGCCGAAACGCAGCAGCAGATGCGACCAGAAACCGTTGGCCCAGAACGACGCCAGCGTCAGCAGCACACACAACCACAGGCCGCCGTGCAGACGCCGCTGCACTTGATCCGGCCGCCGGGAAAGCATCGCATCCAGCGCCCCGAGCAGGTAACCGAGGTAGTTGGCCGCCGCAATCAGACCGGCGGCCGTCAGGTCGATCTGGCCTTCACTGAGCAGGTGCGGCAGTTGCGGGGTGAGGGCGAAACGCCCGATGCCCATGGCCATCATCAGGGCAATGAAACAGGCGGATAAGCGAATCAGGGGTGACATGGTCTGAATTCCGTTGGAGGTTCAATGACCGTCAGGCTAGGACTGATTGACTTTCTTTAAAATTGAATAATAGTGAGTAACTTGTTCTGTTCAGGAGAAAGGTTGTGGAGTTCAGCCAGCTGCGAATCTTCCAGGCCGTGGCGCAGGAGGGCTCTATCACCCGTGCCGCCGAACGTTTGCACCGCGTGCCGTCGAACCTGTCGACCCGGCTCAAACAGCTGGAGGAGCAACTGGGTGTCGAACTGTTCGTCCGTGAGCGTCAGCGTTTGCAGTTGTCGCCTGCGGGAAAAGTCCTGCTGGACTACACCGGCAAACTGTTCGCCCTGCGCGATCAGGCCAGTGCGGCGGTGATGGGCGGGCAACCGGCGGGGGATTTCGTGCTCGGCACCCTGTACAGCACCGCGGCGATCCATTTGCCGGCGCTGCTGGCGCGGTATCACAAGCAGTATCCGGCAGTGAATCTGCAGGTGCAGTCCGGGCCCAGTGGCGAATTGCTGGAAGGTTTGCTCACCGGGCGGCTGGACGCGGCACTGGTGGATGGCCCGCCGCAGCTGGCCGGGATCGACGGGGTGCCGCTGTGCAATGAGCGGCTGGTGCTGATCAGCGAGCCGGATCACCCGCCGGTGCGCAGTGCCAAGGATGTCGAGGGGCGGGCGGTGTTTACCTTTCGTCATGGTTGCGCCTACCGGGCGCGGCTGGAGTCGTGGTTCGCTCACTATCACGCGGCGATGGGCCGGGCGATGGAGATCGAGTCCTATCAGGGCATGCTCGCCTGTGTGATTGCCGGCAGCGGCGTGGCACTGATGTCGGAGTCGATGCTCGCCAGTCTGCCGGGGCGTGAAAGTGTCGCGGTGCACTCGCTGGCCGAGCCTTTTGCCAGTGCGACAACCTGGCTCATGTGGCGTCGGGGGATGGTCGGCGCCAACCTCAATGCCTGGATTGAACAGCAGCAGGCGCTCTATCCCGTGGCTGGCGAAGATACCCGGGAAACGGCTTGAACGAACGGTCAGGGATTTTGATCCATTCAGTAACAGATCATTGCGGATTTGGCCGAGCATTGCGTAGGACTTCGGACTATTATCAGTGCGAAGCGGCCTCAGAATTCCGGACGCTCAGCACCACCCTGAAGGGGGCATGACGATGAAAGAGAAAATTCAAAACTGGCTGCACGATTTGGGTGTTGCCCTCGGCTTGATCGAACCGCCTCTGCAACCGGTCCCGATTCGCACTGACGACGAACAGCGTCGGCGTCAGCAGCGTCGGCGCTAATGCCCCGATCTGAATAACAACGATTTGAAGTTAAAGAGATCGCAGCCTTCGTCAACGCCTGCATGAAACCGTGCAGGCGTTGACGAAGACTGCGATCTTTTGCTTTTCAGTGTCGCCCGATCTCGATCAGAAAGCGGCTCAAGTCGTTCGCGGTTTTCGCGTTCTTGAGCATGTGATCTTCTTCGGCGGTGAATGCCGTCAGTCCGAATTCGTCTTCCAGATGGAAGATCAGGTCTTCGATATCCGCCTTCTCCAGACCCAACTCCGCCAGGCTGGTGCGGTCATTGAAGTCTTGGTTTTCCAGCAGACGCTTGATGAACCTGTGGACGGCGGCACGCACGGCAGCTCTTCTCATGGCAGATCTTTTTTGGGTAGGTCTGACTGGAGTACAGCAGGCCTCAGGCGTGTCGGCGCAACCATTCGTCAATCATCGAACGTAAATGCTCTCCTGAGAAACTGCCGAAATGCCCGCCATGCACGGTACGGATCGGCAACGCCTGCAAGCGTCGCAGGCTGGCGGCGTAGTCCTCGAGATTCGAGTGGTAGGCGTCTTCAATCAGCGGCCCGTCGTAGATGATGTCGCCGCTGAACAAGGTTTCGCTGGCCACTTCGTAGAGGCTGATCCCGCCCGGCGAATGCCCCGGCGTGTGCAGCACCTGCAGCGTGCGGTTGCCCAGGTCCAGCACATCGCCGTCCTCGACAAAACCCGTGGCCGGTGCCGCCTTGACCCGGTATTCGGCGTAGCACAACGGGCAATCCGGGTGCGCCTCGAACATGTCGTCGCCGACGAAGGCCCGGCTCAAGTCATTCTCGCCATCCGGTGCTGCCAGAATGTCTGCCTCGGCGGGATGTACCAGCCGTTCGGCGAACTCGTGATGCCCGGCGATGTGATCGAAATGGCAATGACTGGCCACCGCCACCAGCGGCCGTTCGGTCAGCCACGGCAATTGCTCGCGCAGGCTGACCAGCCCGGAACCGCTGTCGAGCAGCAAATCCTTGTCACGCCCCTGAACATGCCAGAGGTTGCAGCGGTAGAACGGGCGGATGAATGGTTCGTGGATCAGGCGAATGTCATCGCTCAGGTTTTGCACTTCGAACCACTGATCGCGAGAAACAATCTTCATAAGCACTTTCCTTGAGACGAAAAAAACGGGTGTGGCAACCGACGCCACACCCGCCGAAGAAAGTTGTTGCTACGGCTTCAGCTTAGATCGCGCTCGCCACGGTCGCCGGGCGACGGGAAAACAGGCTGACCACCACAAAACTCACCAGCCCCACAGCCAGGCTGTAGTAGATCGGCGTGTTGGCATCCAGACCGTCCTTGACCATGAACAGCAGGGCGGTGGCGAAGCCCAGGCCCATGCTGGCGATGGCGCCGGCGGTGGTGGCGCGCTTCCAGAAGATCGCGCCGATCAGCGGGATCAGCATGCCGCCCACCAGCAGGTTGTAAGCGAGGGTCAGGGCGCTGATCACGTCATTGACCACCAGCGCGATACCCAGCACCACGACACCGGTCAGTAGGGTGAACAGACGGTTCACACCCAGGCTCGATTGTTTGCCACCCCGCAGTTTCGGCAGCAGGTCTTCGGTCAGGGTGGTGGCAGCGGCGAGCAGACCGGCGCTGGCGGTAGACATCATCGCAGCCAGAGCAGCGGCGATCACCAGACCCCGGATGCCATCCGGGAGCGACAGTTTGACGATCGCGGCGAAGGCGTTGTTGACGTTGTCCAGATCCGGAATCAGTACGTGCGCCGCCATGCCGATCAGGGCACAGGCCAGACCGTAAAGGATGCAGTAGATGCCCGCGAAGCTACCGGCGTACTGAGCCACTTTTTCGTTCTTGACGGTGAACACCCGTTGCCAGATGTCCTGACCGATCAGGATGCCGAAGAAGTAGATCATGAAGTAGGTGATGATCGTGTCCCAGCCGATGGTGGTGAAGTTGAATGCCGCAGCCGGCAGCTTCAGCACCAGTTCGTCCCAGCCGCCGACGCGGTACAGGCAGATCGGCAACAGGATGAACATCAGGCCGACGGTCTTGATGATGAACTGGACGATGTCGGTCAGGGTCAGCGACCACATGCCGCCGATGGCCGAGTAGACCACCACGACGCCACCGCCGAGCAGTACCGAGACCCAGAACGGCAGGCCGAACAGCACTTGCAGCACGGTGCCGATGGCGAGGATCGAGGTCACGCCGATCATCAGCGCATAGGCCAGCATGATCGCCGCGCTCGCCGAGCGGGCCATCGGGTTGTAGCGTTTTTCCAGGACCTGGGTAACGGTGTAGATCTTCAGTTTCAGCAGCGGCTTGGCCAGGAACAGGTTCAGCGCCACGATGCCGCAACCCAGTGCCGCGCACAGCCAGAAGCCGGAAATGCCGTGCACGTAGCCCAGACGCACGGTGCCGACGGTAGACGCGCCACCCAGAACGGTCGCCGCCATGGTGCCCATGTACAGGCTCGGGCCGAGGTTACGTCCGGCGACGAGAAAGTCCTCGTTGGTCTTGGCTTTGCGCATGCCGAAATAGCCGAGCAACAGCATGCCGGCCGCGTAGATGAGGACGACGAATAAATCCAAAGCCATGATGGCGTGTCTCCGATTGTCTTTTTTATGGTGAAACAAAAATCATTTTTTCCTTGTGGGAGCGAGCCTGCTCGCGATAGCGATTTTTCAGTCACATCGATGTTGGATGTGCTGCCGTCATCGCGAGCAGGCTCGCTCCCACAGGGGGGATGGTGTCAGGCTGGCTGACGCATTTCAGGCTTTGCTGCTGTGGCAGCACCCTGGCTCCGGGGATCCTTCGGGCCGTAGACCAGCGCCGGTTCCGGGAACAGGCTCAGCAGCATCAGGTACATCACCGAGGCCAGCCCGAGGGTCACCAGCAGGCTGATGTCGATGCCGCCGGCCAGTTCACCGAGCGGGCCGACGAACTGCCCCGGCAGGTTGACGAAGCACAGGCCGACCGCCGCGCTCGGGATCCAGGCACCCAGGCCGCGCCAGTTCCAGCCGTGGCTGAACCAATAGCGTCCGCCTTGCTCACCACGCGTGAACACTTGCAGGTCGTCCGGGCAGTAGAAGCCGCGACGCACCACCAGGCCGATGATCATGATCACCATCCACGGGGTGGTGCAGGTGATGATCAGCACGGCGAAGGTCGACACGCTCTGCACCAGGTTCGCCGCAAAGCGCCCGATGAAGATGAAGGCAATCGACAGCACGCCAATCAGCAGCGTCGCCTTCACTCGCGACAGCAGACGCGGGAACACGCTCGACATGTCCAGCCCGGTGCCATACAGCGACGTGGTGCCGGTGGACATGCCGCCGATCACCGCAATCAGGCACACCGGCAGGAAGAACCAGCTCGGCGACACCGCCAGCAGACCGCCGACGTAGTTGTTGGCCGCGATGTAGTCCGGTGCCTGGATCGCCACGATGGTCGCGGTGGTCAGGCCGAACAGGAACGGGATGAACGTAGCAATCTGCGACAGAATCACCGCCGCCATGATCCGCTTGCGCGAAGTTTCACGCGGGATGTAGCGGGCCCAGTCGCCGAGGAACGCGCCGAAGGAAATCGGGTTGCTCATGGCCACCAGCGCGGCGCCGATGAACGCGGCCCAGAAACCCGGCTGGCCGAGGCTGACGGTGCCGACGTAGTGCGAATCGAAGGGACCGGCGAAGGCGAAGATGCCCAGCAGGAACAGCAGGCTCGCGCTCCACACCGCGACTTTGTTCACCCACAGCAGGAAGCGGAAGCCGTAGATGCACACGGTCAGCACCAGAATCGCGAACAGACCGTAGGCCAGGCCCAGGGTCAGGTCGGTTTCCGGCAGGCCGATCAGGCGTTTCGCACCACCGATCAGCGCATCTCCCGAACTCCACACCGAGAGCGAGAAGAAGGCGATGGCGGTCAGCAACGACAGGAACGAACCGACGATCCGCCCGTGCACGCCGAAGTGCGCACCGGACGACACGGCATTGTTGGTGCCGTTGAGCGGGCCGAACAGGCCCATCGGTGCGAGGATCAGCGAGCCGAGCAGCACACCCGCGACAATCGCCCAGACGCCCGCCTGAAAGGACAGGCCGAACAGCACCGGGAAACTGCCGAGCACGGCGGTGGCAAAGGTATTCGCGCCGCCAAAGATCATGCGGAACAAGTCCACGGGACCGGCGGTGCGTTCGTTGTCCGGGATCTGTTCGACCCCGTGGGTTTCAATCTGCGTAAGGCTTTGGTCTTTGTTGTTGTTATTCATGATCTGCTCCGATCATAAAGGCGCGCTCATCGTGCGTGAGGCGTCACCTGTTTGGCTAAGGGGGTGGCAGCCCTTCCGGCATTGCGGACAAATGTTCGTGGCAGGCCAGCCAATGGCCTTGTTGTTCTAGGCTCGACGCTTGTTTCCTGAAAACAATCGTCTCGCGCTCCTGGCTGAAGTGTTGCTCCCCTTGCATGCGCAGCTCGGTGGCCACGTCATGGATGAAAATCGCCATGTCACCCTGCAGGCTGACGAAGGCGTTGCTCGAGGTGCAGGACAGCACCTCGAAGCCATCCTCGGCGCGCCAGCTGTCCCACAACGCCTGATAGGCATCGCGCGACAGCAGGGGCTGTTCGAGGGTGTAGAACACGAAGCTGGCATCGGCGCTGAACGCGCCGAAGTAGGCTTCGCGATCGTTGCGGGCGAAGGCGGACACCAGATCGGCGGCCGCTTTCAGAACCTGATCACGTTCGTTCATGACCCGACCCTCAGCGGTGGACCACACCCGGCAGTACGCAGAGCATTTCGTACAGCAGGTTGGCGGCCAGCAGCGAGGTGTTGCCGGTGGTGTCATAAGCGGGCGAGACTTCTACCAGATCGCAGCCGATCAGGTCGAGGCCCTGGCAGCCGCGAACGATTTCAATCGCCTGAATGGTCGTCAGACCACCGATTTCCGGGGTGCCGGTGCCAGGCGCCCAGGCCGGGTCGATGCCGTCGATGTCAAAGCTCAGGTACACCGGACCGCCACCGACTTTCTCGCGCACTTCGGCCATCAGCGGTGCCAGCGACTTGTGCCAGCACTCTTCGGCTTGAACAACGCGAAAGCCCTGATCGCGGCTCCAGTTGAAGTCGTCAGCGGTGTAGCCCTGCGCCCGCAGACCAATCTGCACCACGCGGTCGCAGTCCAGAAGACCTTCTTCGACGGCGCGACGGAAGGTCGTGCCGTGGGCGATTTTCTCGCCGAACATGTGATCGTTGACGTCAGCGTGGGCGTCGATGTGGACCAGACCGACCTTGCCGTGCTTTTTGTGGATGGCACGCAGGATCGGCAGGGTGATGGTGTGGTCGCCGCCCAGGGTCATCGGGATCACGTTGTGCTCGAGGATGTTGTCGTAGGCTTCTTCGATGATGCGCACGGCGTCGAGCAGGTTGAAGGTGTTGATCGCCACGTCACCGATGTCGGCAACCGACAGCGAGTCGAACGGCGCAGCGCCGGTGGCCATGTTGTACGGGCGGATCATCACCGATTCGGTGCGGATGTCGCGTGGCCCGAAGCGGGTGCCGGGGCGCAGCGAAGTACCGATGTCCAGCGGCACGCCAACGAAGGCAGCGTCCAGGCCGGCAGCGGTCGGTACATGGGGGAGTCGGAGCATGGTGGCGATGCCGCCGAAGCGCGGCATTTCGTTGCCGCCCAGTGGTTGGTGAAGAATCTTGTCCACGGGTAGGGCCTCATCGTCTTTGTTTTATTTATGTCGGCGCACCGCATTCGCAAGGTCACGGGCACCGCTGTGGGCCGATTCTGCGAAATGTAGTGGGGCGGAAGAATCGCTACGGGCAAATACTTAGTTCAGAATTTTCTAAACTAATGGAGAGGGGCGGGATAGACTTTGTGCGCCTTGGGTTTGTGATCGGCTGAACATCGCCGCCCTCATCGGAACGCCGCCCGCCCAGCCCTCTCCCGGAGGGAGAGGGGGCCGATCGAGTTGCCCGGATGAATGACATCGACCTGAAATATCGAGCCGAACTCGGGAGAATCGTGAGACAGACGCAGGATTTGAAGGCCATGGAGATCGGCTCCCTTTCCCCCTCTCCCCTTTGGGGAGAGGGCTGGGGTGAGGGGTGGATTGACCAGACAACACAGTTCCAAAGCCCGGAGTAGACATGGCCAACGCTTTACCCGACCTGAAACTGTTGCGCATCTTCGTCAGCGTCGTGCGTCATCAGGGGTTTGCCAACGCGCAGCAGGAACTCAACCTGTCGACCTCGGCGATCAGCACCTACATGAGTCAGCTCGAAACTGCGCTGGGTCTGGTGCTGTGTCATCGCGGGCGCGGCGGTTTCAGCCTGACCAGCAAGGGCGAGCTGTTCCATCAGGAAACCCTGCGTCTGCTGGCCGAGCTCGAAGGTTTCGAGCAATACGCCGCCGCGCTCAAGGGTGAACTGCGCGGCACGCTCAATCTGGGGGTGATCGACTCGACGGTCAGCGACAAGGCCTTGCCGTTCGCCGAAGCCATTGGCGCCTACAGCCAGGAACACCCGGCGGTGCATTTGCATTTGTCGGTGATGAGCCCGTATGAACTGCAACTCGGCGTGCAGGACAACCGTCTCGATCTGGCCATCGGCGCGTTTTCCACACGCATGAGCGGTCTGGTGTACATGCCGCTGTACCGCGAGCAGCACTGGCTGTATTGCAGCAACCGTCACCCGTTGTTCAACGAGCGGCGGATTCCCGAGCAGGTCATTACCCAGCAACGCATGGTCGGTCGTGGCTACTGGAGCCAGGCGGAACTGGCGCGCCACGGTTTCAAACACAGCGCCGCAACCGTGGAAAGTATGGAGGCGCAGCTGATTCTGGTGCTGTCCGGCGCCTACATCGGTTACCTGCCGGAGCACTACGCCCAGGCCTGGGCCGACAAGGGCGATTTGCGGGTTTTGCTGCCGGCGACCTTCGGTTATCAGGCGCCGTTTTCGATGATCATGCGCCGAGGCCGCAGCCGCGAGCCGCTGATCCAGACCTTCCGCGACCTGCTCAAAGCGCAGCTCAATCAGGCATAAGAACATGTCCAGACCCCAATGCCCGCGCTGCCTGCGCCCACAAACCCATTGCCTGTGCCCGCTGATCCCGAGTCTCGACAGCCGCACCCGAGTGTTGCTGTTGCAGCACCCGAGCGAGGTCAATCACGCGCTCAACACGGCACGACTGGCGGCGCTCGGTTTGAATAATGCCGAACTGATCGTCGGTGAAGTGTTCGAGGATCTGCCCGCGCTGTTGAACCGGCCAGGCTATCGGGCGCGGTTGCTGTTTCCGGCGGACGATGCACAGCCGATGCAGGCTTACACCGCATCGGATGAGCCGTTACTGCTGGTGGTGCCCGACGGCACGTGGCGCAAGGCGCGCAAGATGTTGCATCTGAATCCGCTGCTGGCGGCGTTGCCCCGGGTGACGCTGGCGCAGGGCGGGGTTTCCCGGTATCGGTTGCGCAAGGCACCGGGGCCGGGGGCGTTGTCGACCATCGAGGCGATTGTTCAGGCGTTGCAGACGCTGGAAGCACCGACGTCGTTCGAGCCGTTGCTCAAGCCGTTCGAGGCGTTGATCGAAGGGCAGATTGCAGCGATGGGGGAAGAGGTTTTTCAGCGTAATCATGGCGACAGATAGTCGTTGTCTGAGCTGGCCTCTTCGCGAGCAAGCCCGCTCCCACAGGGAACGCATTTCAAATGTGGGAGCGGGCTTGCCCGCGAAGAGGCCAGATGATTCACCCCAAATTCCGGATCATCACTAGCGCTCGCGCATCGCCTCGGTCCGCGCCTTCAACACCGGTTTGAGCAGGTAATCCAGCACGCTTTTCTCCCCGGTAATGATGTCCACCGTCGCCACCATCCCCGGAATGATCAGCAGCGGTTTCACATCCCCGCCCAGGTGGTTTTTGTCGGTGCGCACCTGGATCAGGTAGAAGCTGTTGCCCTTGTCGTCGGTGATGGTGTCGGCACCGATCAGTTCAAGTTTGGCACTCAGCCCGCCGTAGATCGTGTAGTCGTAGGCGCTGAACTTGACCATGGCTTTCTGGCCCGGATGCAGGAACGCCACGTCCTGCGGCCGGACTTTGGCTTCGATCAGCAGGTTGTCTTCCAGCGGCACGATTTCCACCATGTCGCTGCCCGGCTGGACCACGCCGCCGATGGTGTTGACCTTCATCTGCTTGATCACCCCACGCACCGGCGAGGTCACGGTGGTGCGGCTGACACGGTCGTCGATGGCGATGCTCGAGGCGGTGATTTTCGACAGGTCGGTGCGTTTCTCGTTGAGCTCCTTGGCCGCCTCGGAACGGAAGGTCTGCTCCGATTCGTCGATCTTGCTTTTGATCTCGTTGATCGCCGATTCGGCCCGGGGAATGGCGAGCGTCGTGGCATTCAACGAGCCCCGAATTTCCACTGCGCTACGACGTAGACGGAGGATCTCCACGGGCGAAACCGCACCGGTTTTCACCAGCGGTTCCGACATGTTCATTTCCTGTTGCAGCAGCGCCAGGCTCGAACTGTATTGCCCCTGTTTCGACCGAAACTCGGCCAGCTCCTGCGCCTTCTGCCGCAGTTGTTCGCTGAGGGTGCGTTGCTCGCTGGCCAGCCGCCGTTGCCGCTGCTCGTACAGCGAGCGCTCGTCCTCGGCCACTTGCGGAGCCTTGGCAATCACCTCGTCAGAGAGCTTGAACGGCCGGCCCTCGGCTTCGGCGGACAAGCGTTCGACCTGCGCGGTCAGGGCATAACGATCGGCCTCGCTCTCTCCCTTGTTCGACAGAAACCGCGTGTCATCCAGCCGCAGCAAGGTGTCGCCCTTGCTGACCATCTGCCCTTCACGCACGAAGATCTCGGTGACGATCCCACCCTCGAGGTTCTGGATCACCTGAACCTTGCTCGACGGAATCGCCTTGCCTTCGCCCATGGTCACTTCCTGGAGCACGGCGAACTTGGCCCAGACCAGCGCACTGATCAGCAGCGCCGCGGCCAGCCACACGGTAATGCGCGACCAGCGCGGCGAATCCTGCAATGAGGCGCCGGCGGTTTCCGGCATGAATTCAGCCTCGGCGCTTTTGCCGAAACTGTCGAAATAACCGCGCTGTTTTGAAGAGGAGGAAGCAGACATGGGCAACTCCTAGACCGCCGCCGAGCCGACCCGGCCCTTGCGCAGTGCATCGATGACTGCTTCTTTCGGACCGTCGGCGACGATCCGGCCGTTGTCCAGCACCAGCAACCGGTCCACCAGGCTCAGCATCGAGGTGCGGTGGGTGACCAGCAGCAAGGTTTTGCCCTGCACCCAGCCGTGCAGCTTCTGGCGCAGGACGTCTTCGCTGCTGTTGTCCATGGCGCTGGTGGGTTCGTCGAGCAGCATGATCGGCGGGTCGAGCAATAGCGCCCGGGCCAGCAGAACGGCCTGGCGCTGACCGCCGGAGAGCAATTGCCCGCGCTCGCCCACCGGTCGGTCGAAGCCTTGCGGATGCTGCCGGGCAAGCTCGGTGACGCCGGTCAGTTCGGCCACTTCAAGCATGCGCGAATCGCTGATATAGCGGGCGCCGAGGGTCAGGTTGTCGCGCAGGCTGCCGGCCAGCAGCGGCAGGTCGTGGGCGACATAACCGATCTGCTGGCGCAGGTCGGCGACATCCAGTTGCCGCAGGTCGAGGCCGTCGAGCAGCAGTTGGCCTTCTTCCGGTTCGTAGAACCCCATCACCAGCCGCGCCAACGTGCTTTTGCCCGAGCCGCTGCGACCAATGATGCCGATCCGCTCGCCGGGTTTGACGCTGAAACTAACGTTGCTCAGGGCCGGTGCATTCTGGCCGTTGTAATGAAAAGTCACCGCATTGGCGTCCAGCGCACCTTGCAATTGCGTGCGCTCCAGCGGCTGCTGTTTGCCGTCACGCTCCTGGGGCAGGGCCATCAGCGCGTCGGTGCTTTTCATGGTCAGTTGCGCTTGCTGGTAGCGGGTGATCAGCCCGGCGATCTGGCCCAGTGGCGCGAGCACGCGGCTGCCGAGCATGTAACTGGCGACCAGCGCACCGACGCTGAGGTTGCCGGCGATGATGCTGTAGACCCCGGCGACGATGGTCGCCATCCCCGAGAACTGCTGGATGAACAACGTGCCGTTGGTGGCCAGCGCCGAGAGATTACGGGCGTGGCTGTCGAGGCGGGTGAGGGCGCCGTGGGTGCTCTCCCATTTGTGCTGGCGCTCGCTTTCGGCGCTGCAGGCCTTGAGGGTTTCCAGGCCGCCGAGGGTTTCGATCAGCAACGCCTGACGCTCGGCGCCGAGGCTCAGGCTTTTTTGTACGGTGTCGCGCAGGCGAACCTGAATGATCATCGCGAACACGATCGTGATCGGAAACGCCAGCAGCGGAATCACCACCAGCCAGCCACCGAGCAGGCCGATCACCACCAGCATCAACACCACGAAGGGCAGGTCGATCAGGCTGGTCAGGGTGACGGCGGTGAGAAATTCCCGCAGCCCCTGAAAATCGTGAATGCTCTGGGCAAATCCGCCGATGGTCGCCGGCCGGGCCTTCATCGCCATACCGGTGATGCGCTCGAATAAAGTCGCGGAAAGGATCACGTCGGTTTTCTTGCCGGCGGTGTCCAGCAGGTGCGCGCGCACCACCCGCAGCACCAGTTCGAACCCGGTGCCGATCAGCAGCCCGATGGCCAGCACCCACAGGGTTGACGTGGCCTGGTTCGGCACCACCCGGTCGTAGGTCTGCATCACGAACAGCGGCACCATCAGGCCCAGCAGGTTGATCAGGAAACTGGCGAGGATCGCGTCGCTGTACAGCCATTTCGACAGCTTCAGGGTATCGCGAAACCACGCCTGCACCCGTGGCACCAGCGGTGAACGCAGGTCTTCCAGTTCATGCCGTGGCCGGGCGAACAGGGCCTGCCCCGTATAGTGTTCAGCGAGTTCTTCGCGGCTGACCCACTGCTCGCCGCCGTCGGCCTCACTGGGCAGGATCAGCGCCTTGCCATCATCGGCAAAACGCCGCAGCACCGCCGTGCGCCCGTTGCCCAGCAGCAACAGCACCGGCAGGTTCAGCGGTGAAATGTCTTTGAGTTCCCGGCGCAGCAAGCGCGCCTGCAACCCGGCCCGGGCGGCGGCGCGGGGCAGCAGGTCCAGGCTCAGGCGTTGTTTGTCCAGGGGCAGCCCGGCACTCAGGCTGGCGCGACTGACCGTCGCGCCATGGAGTTTGCAGAGGATCAACAGACCGTCGAGTAACGGGTCATCGAAGCTCAGCCGCGGATCGATCCCGGATGTTCCGGGTTCCATGCTGGTCATATTGATCGCTCCCGTTGAACTGGCTCGGCTATCCACATCAACCCTGTGTTGATCGTTCCCACGCGGAGCGTGGGAACGATCAGATTGCGGCCTTCGGCAGCGCCTGCACGGGGCTTATTTCAGCTCGGGCAGACGTGCTTCGTTCTTCACCTCGGTAGCGGCAATCGCATCGGCGGGCAGTACCACCCGTTGTTTGCTCAGCAACTGACCCATGTTCGCCAGCACGCGGTACATCGAAAACTCCTCGGTGTAGCGGATTTCGGTGTAGCGGCGGTTGGCGTTGTACAGCTCGTTTTCACTGTCGAGCAGGTCAAGCAGGGTGCGTTGGCCGAGGCCGAACTGATCCTGATAGGCCGCGCGCACGCGCTTGGTGGTCTCGGCGTATTCGCGGGCGGTCGGGGTCTGTTTCTTGGCGTTGACCATGGCGTTCCAGGCCAGGTGAATGTTTTCGTTGAGCTGGCGCAGGGCGTTGTTGCGGATGTCCATGGCCTGGTTGATCTGGTGCGCGTCGGAGGCCAGGCGTGCCTTGTCGCTGCCCCCGCGGAACAGGTTGTAATTCATCACCACGCCGACCCGCCATTCGTTGTCGTGGCCCTCGTCACCCTGCACGTTGTTGTTGGCGCCGACCGCCGCTTCGGCATCGAAACGCGGGTAGAACGGCGACTTGGCGACTTCGTACTGGCTCTCGGCCGATTGCACGTCGGCCTGGGCGGATTTCAGATACGGGTTGTTCTCGACCATGCTCTGCTGGGCTTCGGGCAGGCTGGCGGGCAATTCACCACGGGTCGAGGCCGGTGCTTCCAGTTCATCGGGCATGCGCCCGACCACGGCGTAGAAATTCGATTCGGCGTCCGCCAGATCGACCTCGGCGGTGTCGAGGTTGTTCTGCGCCAACGCCTTACGGGCCACCGACTGGTCGGAGTCGGCAGTGCTGCCGATGCCGCGCTGGGTGCGCAGGCCGATCTGGTCATTGACCCGCAGGTGCGCCTGCAGATTGTTCCTGGCCAGGGTTACCAGTTCGCGGCGCTTGAGCACTTCGAGGTAAACCTCGATGGTACGCAGGGCCAGGTCCTGGGCGGTACCTTGCGCGTAATACGCGCGCGAATTGGACACGCCCTTGGTGCGCTCGACTTCGTTGGCGGTGTTGAAACCGTCGAACAGCATCTGCCGCAGACGCAGCTCGGACTGGGTGTAGTTGAGGATTGCGGTGTGGTGGTTACCGAGGGCCCGGGTGTTGGTGTTGTCGCTGTAGCCGCGCCCATAAGCAGCGTTCAGATCCACCGACGGATAGAAGCCACCCTTGGCGACTTTTACCTGTTCGTCGGCCGACAGTTTGGCGTCAACCCGCGACGCCAGTTCCGGGTGGGTCGCGATGGTGCTCTGAATGGCTTCGGTGAGGTTCATGGCCTGAGCTTGGGATGTGCAAGCCATGGCCAGCAAAACCGCACTGCAGAGGGGGGTTAGAACGCGCATGGGTGCATCTCCCTGAGTCCTGATGGTATTTCGCTGTCGCCAATTTATTGACGATATTTTTAGTGTTTAGCGTCTCATCGCTGTTACAACAGAGCTAAGAACATCTTGAAGCGTAGCTAAGAAAAATTTTTCATATGGCTTATGCCAAAAAAAACTTATGCGCTTCGCCGAATCCGGCACATTGTTCCATTCGAAAGCCTTTGTTTTATGCGCTTTAGGGAGTGCATGAAGGCTTGAGGAAAGTTCCATTCACTTTGCGACATACGGGCGAAGTACTGCTAAAGGGGAGGGACGCGTAGCGGTCAATGAGTGACAGTTTTTTGTCACTCGGGTGATTCACCACCGTTACGTAGCGCTAGTGGGCGTGCTGCATCGATCAGGGATTCCAAGTGCCTGAGGGCGCTGGAGTTTCTGAATGTGCACAACCTGCGAAACGAACTGTCGAGGTGCGAGCGTCGCCCCGACAACCCGCTTGAGCCATGGGCTGCTTCGCGAACCAGTGCCGACGGTGGTCGGCAGCGGAGGAAATGCACATGGCAACGCTCATCGGGATCGTCACCAAAGTCATTGGTCAGGTTTTCGCTCAATCGGCAGACGGAAGTCGGCGCCCATTGGTGGAAGGCGATCGGCTGTTTGCCGGGGATCAATTGATCACCGGGGCGGAGGGCGCGATTGCCGTCCATCTGCAAAACGGCCAGGAACTGACCCTGGGCCGGGACAGCAGCCTGACCCTGACCGGACAATTGCTGGCCAACCACGCACCCCATGTGGATGCCCCGGAAGCGCTGACCCCGAGCGATGCCCAACTCACCGACGTGGCCCAGATCCAGAAAGCCATTGCCGCCGGTGAGGACCCGACCAAATCCGCTGAAGCCACCGCCGCAGGCCCCGATGCCCCTGGTGATACCAATGGCGGCAAGGGTGGCGGCCACAGTTTTGTGCTGCTGACCGAAGTGGGTGGCCGGGTCGATCCGGTCATCGGTTTCCCCACGGCCGGTTTCGGTGGCATTCCCGAGTTTCCGGAAGAACGCCACAACGCGGTCATCGACAACGGCGACAACACGCCGGCGCCGGTCATCCCGCCACCGGTCAACAACCTTGTGACCCTCACAGGCCTTGATGTGCTCGGGGGCGAACTGACGCTCAACGAAGCCAATCTGCCGGATGGCTCCGCCGCCAATCCCGGCGCGCTGACCCAGGCCGGCAGCTTCAGCATTTCGGCGCCGGACGGGCTTTCCAGCCTGAGCATCGGTGGTATCAACGTAATCGTCGGCGGCGTGCCGGTCGGTTTCCCGCAATCGATCACCACGCAGCTGGGCAACACCCTGACCATCACCGGTTACAACCCGGCGAACGGCACGGTCAGCTACAGCTACACCCTCAACGGAAACGACACCCATCCTGCGGGCGACGGTGCCAACAGCCTAAGCGAACATTTCACGGTGATTGCGGGCGACAGCAACGGCGACACGGCGACCGGCTCGCTGGACGTCAACATCACCGATGACGTGCCCAAAGCCGTCGATGACAGCAATGCGAGCACGGCTTCGGAAACCCTGCTGACCCTGACCGGCAGCGTCCTGACCAACGACGTGCAAGGCGCCGACCGCATTCCTGCCGGCCCCAACAGCGGCCCGGTGGTCGCCGGTACGTTCACCGGGACCTATGGCACGCTGGTGCTGAATGCCAACGGCACCTACACCTACACGCTGAACACCAGCGACGCGGATTTCAAGGCGTTGCATGGTGGCGGCAATGGCACCGAAACCTTCACCTACACCCTGCATGACTCCGATGGTGATACCAGCACCGCGAACCTCGTGCTGCAGATTCACAACAACGACGATCCGGTGATCATCAACGGGTTGAACGTCGAAGGTAGCGAGCTGACGGTATTCGAGAAAAACCTCAGTACCGGCAGTGCGCCAGATGCCACTGCGCTGACCCAGAGCGGCACGTTTACCATCACTGCTTTGGATGGCGTTACCACGCTGACTGTCGGCGGAATCGCCGTGGTCACCAACGGCGTGGCCGCTGGCTTCCCGCAATCGGTCACGACTCCGCTGGGCAGTACGCTGACCATCACCGGGTTCAATGCCACGACCGGCGTCGTCAGTTACAGCTACACCCTGGTCGACAACGAAGCGCACCCGACTGCCAACGGCGCCAACGTACTGAATGAGCAGTTCGCTGTCACCGTGGTGGATGACAATGGCACCACCGCCAACGGTTCGCTGGACGTGAACATCGTCGACGACTTGCCAAAAGGCGTGGATGACAGCAACGCCGGCACCGCCTCGGAAACCAACCTCACGCTGACCGGCAACGTCCTGACCAACGATGTGCAAGGCGCTGACCGTGTACCGACTGGCCCGATCACTGCCGGCACTTTCACCGGGACTTACGGCACCTTGGTGCTGAATGCCAACGGCACCTACACCTACACCCTCAACACCAGTGACGCCGACTTCAAAGCCCTGCACGGTGGTGGCAATGGCACCGAGACCTTCACCTACACCATCACCGATGCCGATGGCGACACCAGCACCGCGAACCTGGTCCTGCAGATCCACAACAACGACGACCCGGTGGTCATCAACGGGTTGAACGTCGAGGGCGGTGAACTCACCGTCTACGAAAAAAACCTCGGCGACGGCAGCAGCCCCGATGCTCCAGCACTGACCCAAAGCGGCACCTTCACCATCACCGCGTTGGACGGCGTCACCACGCTGACCATTGGTGGAATCGCCGTGGTCACCAACGGTGTCGCCGCAGGCTTCCCGCAATCGGTCACGACTCCGCTGGGCAGTACGCTGACCATCACCGGGTTCAATGCCACGACCGGCGTCGTCAGTTACAGCTACACCCTGGTCGACAACGAAGCGCACCCGACTGCCAACGGCGCCAACGTACTGAATGAGCAGTTCGCTGTCACCGTGGTGGATGACAACGGCACCACCGCCAACGCCACGCTGGACGTAAATATCGTCGACGACCTGCCCAAAGGCGTGGACGACAGCAACGCCGGCACCGCCTCGGAAACCAACCTCACGCTGACTGGCAACGTCCTGACCAACGACGTGCAAGGCGCCGACCGTGTACCGACCGGCCCTAGCGCCGGCCCTATCACCGCCGGTACTTTCACCGGGACTTACGGCACATTGGTACTCAACGCCAACGGCACCTACACCTACACCCTCAATACCAGTGACGCCGATTTCAAAGCCCTGCACGGCGGTGGCAACGGCACGGAAACTTTCACCTACACCATCACCGATGCCGACGGTGACACCAGCACTGCGAACCTGGTCCTGCAGATCCACAACAATGACGATCCAGTGATCATCAACGGCCTGGACGTAAACGGCGGCGAACTCACCGTCTTCGAGAAAAACCTCAGCACCGGTAGTGCGCCAGATGCCACGGCTTTGACTCAGAGTGGCACGTTCACCATCACTGCGTTGGACGGTGTCACTACCCTGACCATCGGTGGTATCGCCGTCGTCACCAACGGTGTCGCCGCAGGCTTCCCGCAATCGGTGACCACGCCTTTGGGCAGCACGCTGACCATCACCGGCTTCAATGCCACGACCGGCGTCGTCAGCTATAGCTACACCCTGGTCGACAACGAGGCGCATCCGAACGCCAACGGCGCCAACGTGCTGAATGAGCAGTTCGCCGTGACCGTGGTCGATGACAACGGCACCACCGCCAACGCCACGCTGGACGTGAACATCGTCGACGACCTGCCCAAAGGCGTGGATGACAGCAACGCCGACACCGCCTCGGAAACCAACCTCACGCTGACCGGCAACGTCCTGACCAACGACGTGCAGGGCGCCGACCGCGTACCGACTGGCCCGATTACCGCCGGCACTTTCACCGGGGCTTACGGCACCTTGGTGCTGAACGCCAACGGTACTTACACCTACACGCTGAATACCAGCGATGCCGACTTCAAAGCCCTGCACGGCGGCGGCAACGGCACCGAGACCTTCACCTACACCATCACCGATGCCGACGGCGACACCAGCACCGCGAACCTCGTGCTGCAAATCCACAACAACGACGACCCGGTGGTCATCAACGGGTTGAACGTCGAGGGCGGTGAACTCACCGTCTACGAAAAAAACCTCGGCGACGGCAGCAGCCCCGATGCGCCAGCCCTGACCCAAAGCGGCACTTTCACCATCACCGCGCTGGATGGCGTCACCACGTTGACCATCGGCGGAATCGCCGTGGTCACCAACGGCGTGGCCGCTGGCTTCCCGCAATCAACCGTCACTCCGTTGGGCAGCACGCTGACCATCACCGGTTTCAACGCTGCAACCGGCGTCGTCAGCTACAGCTACACCCTGGTCGACAACGAGGCGCATCCGAACGCCAACGGCGCCAACGTGCTGAATGAGCAGTTCGCCGTGACCGTGGTCGACGACAACGGCACCACCGCCAACGCCACGCTGGACGTGAACATCGTCGACGACCTGCCCAAAGGCGTGGACGACAGCAACGCCGGCACCGCGTCGGAAACCAACCTGACGCTGACCGGCAACGTCCTGACCAACGATGTGCAAGGCGCCGACCGCGTACCTGTCGGAGAAAATGCCGGCCCGATTACCGCCGGCACTTTCGCCGGGACTTACGGCACCTTGGTGCTGAACGCCACCGGGACTTACACCTACACGCTGAACACCAGTGACGCCGATTTCAAAGCCCTGCACGGCGGTGGCAACGGCACCGAGACCTTCACCTACACCATCACCGATGCCGACGGCGACACCAGCACCGCGAACCTGGTCCTGCAGATCCACAACAATGACGATCCAGTGATCATCAACGGCCTGGACGTAAACGGCGGCGAACTCACCGTTTACGAAAAAAACCTCGGCGACGGCAGCAGCCCCGATGCTCCAGCCCTGACCCAAAGCGGCACCTTCACCATCACCGCGCTGGATGGCGTCACCACGTTGACCATCGGCGGAATCGCCGTGGTCACCAACGGCGTGGCCGCTGGCTTCCCGCAATCGGTGATCACGCCTTTGGGCAGCACGCTGACCATCACCGGCTTCAACGCTGCAACCGGCGTCGTCAGCTACAGCTACACCCTGGTCGACAACGAAGCTCACCCGACTGCTAACGGCGCCAACGTACTGAACGAGCAGTTCGCTGTCACCGTGGTGGATGACAACGGCACCACCGCCAACGGTTCGCTGGACGTGAACATCGTCGACGACTTGCCAAAAGGCGTGGACGACAGCAACGCCGGCACCGCGTCGGAAACCAACCTGACGCTGAGCGGCAACGTCCTGACCAACGACGTGCAAGGCGCTGACCGTGTACCGACTGGCCCTAGCGCCGGCCCTATCACCGCCGGTACTTTTACCGGGACTTACGGGACATTGGTGCTGAACGCCAACGGGACTTACACGTACACGCTGAATACCAGCGATGCCGATTTCAAAGCCCTGCACGGCGGTGGCAACGGCACCGAGACCTTCACCTACACCATCACCGATGCCGATGGCGACACCAGCAGCGCTAACCTCGTTCTGCAGATCCACAACAATGACGATCCAGTGATCATCAACGGCCTCGACGTGAACGGCGGCGAACTCATCGTTTACGAAAAAAATCTCGGCGACGGCAGCAGCCCCGATGCTCCAGCACTGACCCAAAGCGGCACGTTCACCATCACTGCGCTGGACGGCGTCACCACGTTGACCGTGGGTGGAATCGCCGTCGTCACCAACGGTGTCGCCGCAGGCTTCCCGCAATCGGTCACGACTCCGCTGGGCAGTACGCTGACCATCACCGGTTTCAACGCTGCAACCGGCGTCGTCAGCTACAGCTACACCCTGGTCGACAACGAGGCGCATCCGACTGCCAACGGCGCCAACGTGCTGAATGAGCAGTTCGCCGTGACCGTGGTCGACGACAACGGCACCACCGCCAACGCTTCGCTGGACGTGAACATCGTCGACGACCTGCCCAAAGGCTTGGATGACAGCAACGCCGGCACGGCGTCGGAAACCAACCTGACGCTGAGCGGCAACGTCCTGACCAACGACGTGCAGGGCGCTGACCGTGTACCGACTGGCCCGATCACTGCCGGCACTTTCACCGGGACTTACGGCACCTTGGTGCTGAACGCCAACGGGACTTACACGTACACGCTGAATACCAGCGATGCCGATTTCAAAGCCCTGCACGGTGGTGGCAATGGCACCGAGACCTTCACCTACACCATCACCGATGCCGATGGCGACACCAGCACCGCTAACCTCGTTCTGCAGATCCACAACAATGACGATCCAGTGATCATCAACGGCCTGGACGTAAACGGTGGCGAACTCACCGTCTACGAGAAAAACCTCAGCGACGGCACCAGCCCCAACACCCCGTCACTGACCCAGAGCGGCACCTTCACTGTGACTGCCCTCGACGGTCTGCAAACCCTCACCGTGGGCGGCATTGCCGTGATCACCAACGGTGTCGCGGCCGGCTTCCCGCAATCGGCGGTCACGCCGCTGGGCAGCACGTTGACCATCACCGGATACGACCCGGCCACGGGTGTGGTCAGCTACAGCTACACCCTGGTGGATAACGAAACCCATCCGACCGCCAACGGCGCCAACAGCATCACCGAGAACTTCAACGTGGTGGCGACCGATACCGATGGCAGCACCGCCACCGGGCAGATCAACGTCAACATCATCGACGACCTGCCGACCGCCAAGCCCGATGCCACGTCGGTGCAGGAGGGCGGCACCGTCAGCGGCAACGTGCTGGACAACGACATCGGCGGCGCCGACGGCCCGGCAGCGGGTGGCGCGGTAGTGGGCGTGCGCGCCGGTTCCGACACCTCGACCTCGGCCATCGGCGGCCTCAACAGCAACATCAACGGCACCTACGGCTACCTGACCCTCGACGCCAACGGCAACGCGGTCTATCACAGCAACCCGAATGCTGTGAGCGGTCCCGGCGCGGTGGACGTGTTCGTGTACACCGTGCGCGATTCCGACGGCGATGAAAGTACCACCACCATCACCATCGACGTTTCCAACAGCCAGCTGCGCGCGGTCAGCGACACCGACGTCACCGTGTACGAAAAAGCCCTCGACCTGAACAAGGACGGCCAGGATCTGGCCGCCGGTACAGTCACCGGCAGCGATCCGACCAGCACCGGGGAAACCGCGTCGGGCACGCTGGTTGGCTCGGTCACCGGCGCGGTCGGTGCAATCAGCTACGCGCTGGTCGGCAGCGCCACCGGCAACTACGGGCAGATCGTGCTCAACCCCAACGGCACCTACACTTACACCCTGACCTCACCGGCCAGCACCACCCCGCATGCCGATGACGGCGCCAACACCCTGACCGAAACCTTCACCTACCAGGCCACCGATTCACTGGGCAACGTCGTCACCAGCACTATCGTGGTCAACATCGTCGATGACGTGCCGAAGGCGATCAACGACAGCAACGCCAGCACCGCGTCGGAAACCCAGTTGACCCTCAACGGCAACGTGCTGACCAACGACGTGCAAGGCGCCGACGTGGTGGCGACCGGTCCGAATGCCGGCCCGATCACCCCCGGCACCTTCACCGGCACTTACGGCACTCTGGTGCTGAATGCCAACGGCACGTACACCTACACGCTGAACACCAACGATGCAGACTTCAAAAACCTGCACGGCGGTGGCAACGGCACCGAGACCTTCACCTACACCCTGACCGATGCCGACGGCGACACCAGCACCGCCAACCTGGTACTGAACATCCACAACAACGACGATCCGGTGGTCCTCAACGGCCTCGACGTGAATGGCGGCGAACTCACCGTCTACGAGAAAAACCTCAGCGACGGCACCAGCCCCGACACCCCGGCACTGACCCAGAGCGGCACCTTCACAGTCACCGCGCTCGACGGCCTGCAAACCCTGACCGTGGGCGGCATTGCCGTGATGACCAACGGCGTGGCCGCCGGCTTCCCGCAATCGACCGTCACCCCGCTGGGCAGCACGCTGACCATCACCGGTTACAACCCGACTACCGGCGTGGTCAGTTACAGCTACACCTTGGTGGATAACGAAACCCACCCGAACGCCAACGGCGCCAACAGCATCACCGAGAACTTCAACGTGGTGGCGACGGACACCGACGGCAGCACTGCGACCGGGCAGATCAACGTCAACATCATTGACGACCTGCCAACCGCCAAGGCCGACACCGGTTCGGTGGCGGAGGGCGGCACGGTCAACATCAGCGTGCTGGGCAATGACATCAGCGGCGCAGATGGCGCGGCGATCGTGGTCGGCGTGCGTGCCGGCAGCAACACCACGACTTCAGCCATCGGCGGCCTCAACAGCAACATCAATGGCACCTACGGTTACCTGACCCTGGATGCGGCGGGCAACGCGGTCTATCACAGCAACCCGAACTCGGTGAGCCCGCCGGGCGCTACCGACACCTTTACCTACACCATCCGCGACAGTGACGGCGATGAAAGCACCACCACCATCACCGTCAACGTCGCCGACAGCAAACTCGTGGCCTCGGTGGATCAGGACGTGACCGTCTACGAAAAGGCCCTCGACCTGACCCAGGACGGGCAAGACCTGGCCCCCGGCACGGTCATCGGCAGCGATCCGACCAATATCGGCGAAACCGCCACCGGCACGCTGGTCGGTGCGGTCACCGGCGGCAGCGGTTCGATCACCTACACCCTGGTCGGCAGCGCCACCGGCACTTACGGGCAGATCCTGCTCAATCCCGACGGCACGTACACCTACACCCTGACTTCGGCACCGAAAACCACGCCGAACGCCAACGACGGGCCGAACACCCTGAGCGAAAGTTTCACCTACAAGGCCACCGATGCGTTGGGCAACAGCACCACCAGCACCATCGTGGTCAACATCGTCGACGACGTGCCCAAGGCTGTGGCCTCGGATCGCTCGGTGGCGGCGGTGGAGATCGACTCCAACATCCTCATCGTGCTCGACATCTCCGGCAGTATGGCCGACGCCTCCGGCGTGCCGGGCCTGTCGCGGCTGGACCTGGCCAAGCAGGCAATCAGCGCCTTGCTCGACAAGTACGACGATCTGGGCGATGTGAAAGTGCAGCTCGTCACCTTCAGCAGCAACGCCACCGACCGCACTTCGGTATGGGTCGATGTGGCGACCGCCAAGACCCTGCTCGCCGGCCTCAGCGCCGGTGGTGGCACCAACTACGACGCGGCCGTGGCGACCATGCAGACCGCGTTCAACACCTCGGGCAAACTCACCGGGGCGCAGAACGTCGGCTACTTCTTCTCCGACGGCAAACCCACCACCGGCCAGGAAATCGGCACCGCCGACGAGACCGCGCTCAAAGCTTTCCTTGATGCCAACAACATCAAGAACTACGCAATCGGTCTCGGCAGTGGTGTAAGCAACGCCAACCTCGATCCGATCGCCTACGACGGTATCAGCCACACCAACACCAACGCGGTGGTGGTCACTGACCTCAATCAACTGAACTCGGTGCTCTCCGGCACCGTGGAGGGCGCGCCGGTCACTGGCTCGTTGCTGGGGGACAGTGGTTCATTCGGCGCCGATGGCGGTTTCATCAAATCCATCGTGGTCGACGGCACCACCTACACTTATGACCCGAAAGCCAATAGCGGCCAGGGTTCGCTGACTGCCAGCGGTGGCACCAACCACGGCACCTTCAACACGGTGAACAACACCCTGAGCATTGCCACCAACAACAGCGGCACGCTGGTGATCAACCTCGACACCGGCGACTACAGCTACACCTCGCAGAAAACCACGACGACGGTGATCACCGAGAACATCGGCTTCACCCTCAGCGACAACGACGGCGACCTCGCCAGCTCCACGCTGACGGTGAAAGTGATCCCGAATTCGCCGCCCGTGGCGGTGGACGACCACATCATCACCAACGTGCTGTCGAGCAATGTCGTGGTGCCGGGCGAGCTGCTGCTGGCCAACGATACGGATCCGGACGGCGATACCCTCAACGCCTCGCCAACCACCTTCAACACCGGCTGGGTCGCCAAGGGCGCGGACTTCACCGGCACTGGCGCGATCAGCTTCACCGGCACCAGCAACACCGCCGCCAACCAGAACCTGGCTGATGTGCGCAACGCCTTCGCGGCCAACACAGCGGCCATGACGGCAGTGCTGGTGGTCAGCGGCTACCTCGGCGCGGTGACCAACGCCAATGCCAACGATGAAGACCTCATCACCGTCAAACTGAAACAGGGCGAGACCCTCAACCTCGACCACAACCTGGCGGCCGGGCACATCACCATGGAGTATTCGGTGAACGGCGGGGCGTTCGTCAGCATCGCCGACGGCGGCACCATCACCGCCGGTGCCGATGGCACGTATCAGATCCACATAACCAACATCACCAACACCAGCGGCAGCAACACCAATGCTGCGGAAAACTATCAACTGACCATGACGGTCAACTACGCCGGGGCTCACGACGTCACCCCGGATTTCCACGGCTCCTACACCGCCAACGACAACCACGGCGGCAGCGACACCGCCAACGTGACCATCAGCTATCAGGACGGCCACACCCTCACCGGGACGTCCGGCGATGACGTGCTGGTGGCGGGCAGCGGCGACAACATCCTCAACGGCGGGGACGGCAACGACGTACTCACCGCAGGCTCCGGCAACAACGAGCTGCACGGCGGCGCCGGCAACGACTTGCTCTACAGTGGCCCGGGCAACGACCTCCTCGATGGCGGCACCGGTATCGACACGGTCAGCTATGCCCACGCGACGGCCGGTGTGACAGTCAACCTGAGCCTGCTCGGTGCGCAGAACACCCTCGGTGCAGGCATCGACACCATCAGCAATGTCGAAAACCTCGTCGGCTCGAACTTCAACGACACCCTCACCGGTGACAACAATAACAACGTGATCAACGGCGGCCTGGGCAACGACATCCTCAATGGCGGCGGGGGCGATGACCTGCTGATCGGCGGGATGGGTAACAACACCCTGACCGGCGGGCCGGGCGCCGACACCTTCCAGTGGCTCAAAGGCAACAGCGGCCACGACACCGTCACCGACTTCACCCCGGGCACCGACAAGCTCGACCTGTCGCAATTGCTGCAAGGTGAAAACGGCACCGCGGCGTCACTGGATGACTACCTGCACTTCACCGTTACCGGCAGCGGCGCCTCGGTCATGACCAGCATCGACGTCAGCGCCATGGCCGGCGCCACGCCGAACCAGACCATCGACCTGGCCGGCGTCAACCTCGCCAGTCACTATGGCGTGACACCGGGGGCGGGGGGCTTGATTGCCAGCGGGCACGACACGGCGACGATCATCAACGGCATGCTGAATGATCATTCGTTGAAGGTGGATACGGTGTGAGCTAATCGCTGAAACGACAAAACCCGCCGTCCCGAGTGATCGGGGCGGCGGGTTTTTCTTTGCTCAGGCTACAGCGGCGCCTCAGCCTTCACTTCCAGATTGTCCAGCACCCGGTTCACCGCCAGTTCAGCCAGCATGATCAACTGCGCAATCCCCAACAGCACATGCCGCTGCGGCGTATCGATCATCCCGGCGAAATCACTGGCCATGGTTTTGGCCGAGGTCAGGGTTTCGCAGGCTTCGGCCAGCAGCTCTTCGCTCGGGATGTCGGGGGCGATGAGGTAGCGGGTGTTGGGTTTGAGCAGCGGTTTTCTGGGGTGGAACGGATTGAGGTAGTGATCGAGGGCGCGTTCGGCGGCTTCGTGGAATTTCTTGGAGTCGAGGGTTTCGTAGGGCGAGGTTGTGTCGGTTTCGGGTGGGTTTGGCGTGGGTTTGATCATGGTGAAGCTCCTTGAGAAATGGAGCCGTCATCCATCGCTGCTAAACGAAGAGGGTGGCGGCTGAACGCGGGTTAGCAGACCAGGCTCAAGGATCCCGGCGCACCGAAGTGCCCCACGTCAGCCGCCATGACAAAACAATGGCGACACCAACGTGCCTTGAAGTTAACCGGGCTGCTAAACCCGATCGCTGCTTTTCAGCGACCGCCAAACAATAGAACCCGCTCCCAAGGCGCACAAGCCGGCGGATTCTGGCTGATGCGTAGGCATCGGCGCAAGGACGCGTAGCCTGAGTCAGTCACCGATCCCGTTTGTTAAACATTTCTGTTTATGCCGTTCTGCCGGATGGGTGGCGGTGTTCAATCTCCGACGAGCGGTAGCAAAACCTGTAATTTCTGACAGTAGCCAGCGAATGTGCAACGCCGTTAAATCACGTCAGAGCAACGAATCCTCAACCTGCAGATAACGTGCAGTTGTTCAGGGAGCGTGGCCATTTCGTGAGAGGGCGTCTGTAATGCCGATTACTCAAGACCAGATCGACCCTGTAGTTCCAGAGCTGGAAAAACCCAGGGTTCCCGCCATTCTCAAGGATGAGAACGGCGATGAAAGTCCCGATGGGCTGCTGCCGCGCAGTGCCTTGAGCGATGATTTGCAAGTGATTGTCCCCAACTGGATACCGCCCCCCGTCGCTGATCCCGTCTACATCCTTTCCATCAGTTGGGTGCTGGAGGGCGGACTGTTCACTCCGGTGTACAAAGAGACATTCGATACGCCGGGTGAGAAGGTCTTGAAAGTCCCGCGGGACAAGCTGGCGCATGGCATTTACGCCTTGTCCTACGAGTTGAATTACGGTGGGAACAAGCAATATTCCTTTAATACTCGAGTGACGGTCGATCGGCAGCCCCCGAATGATGGGCAAACCGGCGATGCCTTGGTCATGCTGAACGTTCCCGGCGACCTCACCGATGACTATCTCACCCGCTTTGGCGAGGTCAGGTTTCAAGTCCCGTTTTATGTGGATGCCATGGCACGGGACCGTTCGATCCATTTCCTGACCGACAACGACAACCCGCCGGACTCCGAGCAGGAAATTGGTGAGCAAGTATTCAGCCAGCAGGACATCGATCTGAGGCAACTGATCATCACGATTTATGAAGCGGACATTCGGGCCAAGGGACACGGCCAACGTTTCTTTTATTACATGTTGCGGGACTGGGCCCGCAACACCGGACCGCGCTCTACTCTTTTGCCGGTGTTCGTCAATCTGAAACCCGGGCCCGGCAAACTCAAGCCGCCACGTGTGCCTTTGTCGGCCAGGGGATTGATCGACCGCGAGCATGCCCGCGAAGGGGCTACGAATCAGAAGGCTGTTACGGTCGAAATCGATAACTATGACAATCCGGATGCTTCCGACAAGCTTTTGATCCGGTGGAATGGTCATGATCTCGCACCGCTCGATGTCGATCCTGCGAAGCCGGTACAGACCGCGACCGTGCCCTGGTCAACACTGACGGCCGACGGGCTCGGTCCCATGGACGCGCGTATCGACTACCGCGTCAGTCGGGGCGGGACGCCGACGCCGCCGTCACCGGAAACAACCGTGCCCTTCAACTTTACGGTCGCGGGTCAAGACCACCCCGACGCACCTGCGCTGTTGAATACCAGGCTGGCGAAGGTCGAGATTTACGGAGCCGTTTCAAAACAGCTGAACAAGCTGCTTCCCGATGACTACGAATTGCCCGCCGAAGGGCGCCTGGCACTGCATGACAACCCTGAGCCAGGGGAAAAAGTCTTACTGTACTGGGGAACCATCAGTGCACCCGTCGCGAAGTATGAGGTTCAGCCCGGTGATACGGCCGGGACAGTAATTCTCTTCAGTATTCCTTGGGAGTTTATCGACCAGGACAAGGAAAATCCGGCGCTGCCTGTGCGGTACTTCACCGATAACGGTGTGAACCAGCAGTTGGCCCCGACAACCCCGGTGAACGTGGCAATCATCATCATCAGGAATCTGCCCGAGCCGACCTTCCCCGATGGCGGGCGGGAAGGGGTACTCAATTGCTGCGCCAACCCACGGTTGTGGGTGCATGTGAAAGTTCATATCGAGGGTAATGACGCGTTCGACGAGGATGATGTTGTCGACCTGAGTTGGCAAGGGTGTCAGGGCTCCAACGGCACTTCTCCTATTTCGGGCGTCGCGCACTCTTTCGAAACGACGCTGACTCTTGATCAGGCACGCAATGGTTTTGACGTGTTGGTGACGGACTATCAAAAGCTGATTGCACCCATGGTCAATAACGGATCGGCGCTCTGTCGTTACTTTTTGAGAAAGAGCAATGGTGGACGGGGAGAGTCAAGGCCGGATTTCGTGCTTATCAATAGAACCATGCCCAGCGGGGAAATCTGTGGGCCGGATAATGATCTTTGTGATCAGTGATTTCGCCGAAGGGGCAAGTGTTTCAGGAAGTTGGTGCGTGTAATAACTGCTGATGCGCACAGTCGTGCCAATGCAGTGTTTTTTGATTTGCGGTTGGTTCCAGGTGTTCTGGCACGGGGCTGCAATACCCTTTGTCATTTAATCAAGTCATTGAAAGGATGAACAAGATGAACAATGTCATTAAGTTGACCCCGGTACAAAGTCGTGAGCGTTATTTGAGTATTCTCCGAAATTCACCGAAAGCGGAGTTTGAAGCGCCTGTGCTGGATGATGACAATCCTCTGCTGCCTGATGAGGTGGACGATGATCCGAATCAATTGCACAAACAGTATCAGGGTTTTGCATTGAAAGTGACTGTCCTCAGGTTCGACGGGGCTGACGATGATCCTCCCGTTGATGGGTATATAAATCTGACTTGGGATGGCACTCGGCAAGGCCCCCGGTACACCTACACAACCCCTATTGCTGCTGGGGACATTCCAATGGTATTGCCAGCAGGGCTTACGAATGTCTCAGGCCCCCACATGTTGAGCTATGTACTCAATCATGGCGGGAACACTAAAGATATTCCGGATCTGCTCATCAATATCGACACTACGCTACCTGATGTCAGCGGTCTTGTTACTCTTCCTCCGGAGGTGGAGGCAAACGGCATTACCAAGCCTTATCTGGATGCCAACGGTTTTGTCCTGATTACCATGCCAAAGGTCGCCGATATAAAAATAGCGGACAAGTATGAATGTTATTTTGGCTCGACATTTCCGACCCCGGTATTCGTAGGGGAATTTATTGTTGTCGATCCTCTTGATGCCGTTACCTTTAAGCTGACCACCGCAATGGTCGGAACTGAAGAGGGTGAGAAAGCGATTTTTTACTATCGTACGGATCGGAAAGGTAACCGAAGTCTAAATTCGCCTTTCAAACGAGTGAACGTAACAGTGACGGACCCTCCAAAGGATTTGGAGGATCCAAGTATTCCGCTGCTTGATAACGACACGGCACCGAAGAAGATTGACCTCGCCGACGCTCGGATGCGCGCAGGAGTGGGGATCATCGATAAGTACGAGAATTTTTTGGATGGTGATGAACTTGAGGTCACCGTCGATGGCGTTGTAGTGCCAGCACAAAAAATCGCTGGCTTCCCAACTTATGTACCGGTTCCTTATTCGTACTGGCATAACGGTGATCTCGGAGATAAAACCATTAAGGTCAGCTATCAAATAAAACGTGGAGAGATTCGACATCCTGCCAGTAATCCCCCCGAAAACGCCACTGTAAGAGTCGATCTGCGCCGGGCAGGGGACGGCGAAGGTCCAGAAGATCCAAATCCCAATTTTCGTCCAGTCGATGTTCAAGGGGCGGGCGGCAATCCGATCAACGTTTTGACGGTGCTGGACAAGGATGAGGATGTTGACGTAAAAGTGGCCGCTTACCCGGGTATCAAGGATAAGGATATTGCCACTCTGATCTGGAACGGGGTTGAAGTAAAAGACGCTGAAGGCGGTGTTCTTCTGTTGGATGGTACGGAGACTGAGCTAAATTGGACAATTGAGTGGTCAGTTGTAGACGCTGGTGGGAACGGCACGGAAGTTCCAGTGACTTATAAGGTCACCAATCCTGATGTGAACGATAACGAAGAGCGCTCAATGCCACGGGATGTAGATGTGTTCATCAGACCGGGGAGTGTGCCTCAGGCAACCTTCCAGCATCTCGATCCGGATTTTGATTATTTGAATTGCCCTTCGTTGCAAAGCCATCCAGTGCTTATAAAATGTATCGAAGTTTTTGTTCCGGGGGGAGAGCCGCAACTGGAAGGTCAGACGTTGACTTTTACTTATCAGGGCTACAGTGATTCCGCTGGTAATACTGTGATACCGAATAATAAGGAAGAAGTTAAATATCAGCCGGATTCTTCGGATGTGCAAAATGGTTTTACCATACGCTTTCCGTATGAGCAGTTTCTTAATACTGGAAATGCATGGGGGGCGGTGAGTTATAACGCCGTGATTGATGGGCGGCCTACACCTTCAGTGCGTCACCTGGTCAGGGTGGTCATGAGGAATGGTGATACGACACCTTGCAGTATTTGAAAAAAACGGGAGGCTGTTGCCTCCCGTTTTTTTATAACATTAGTGTCAGGGATATTTCTTCCTTGCTTATCGGACTTTTCCTACATTTTTTTGTGAGGAATCCGATTAGCCTCCGCGCTCTATTTTTTCACGCAAATGCATTTCGCAATTTCGCACAGGTATATCAGAGGTGGGTAAGTCATGAGAATATTTGGCGGGCGGCTTGAACGTCTTTCTGTAAAAAACGCGTTGAGTATTCTGATGGTCATGCCAGCCATTTCCATTTCCAGCGGCGGCATACTGGCAGCCACCATTGTCGATAACACGACGCTGGATATCGATTCGACGACAACGCCGATCGATTATCTGGTGCGCAACAACGGTGTGTTGAACGTCAATGGTGCCATCACCCAGTCAATTACCATTCAATCCGGATCGACACTGACCATCAATGGCGCCACGGTCGTCAGCAATCCTGGCGTCGAAGGCATTCTGGTCACCAGCAGCCGGGGCACCATCAACCAGGCCAATGTGACCAGCGACGACATCGGTCTGGCCGTCAACCGATCTTCGATTGCCGCTGGCGGCTCCACTGTGGATGTTTCCAACAGTCAGATCCGTGGTGATGTTTTCGGTGCGCAAGTCACGGGGCTCAGCACTTTGTCGCTGGCCAATACGCAAGTGACCGGTACTGGCAGCAATGGCATTGGTGCGAATCTTCTTGGCGGCGCGCTGAACGCCTCCGCCGAGACTGTCATCACCGGTCAGGCGACAGGCGTGCGCATGGTCAACGACACGGAGAATGTCGGCGCCCGTTCGCTCTCGCTGGATAACGCCACTGTACGAGGGGTCAATGGCTCGGCAGTTCTGGTTGATCGCGGTACCAATGCCACTGTCAATCTGTCTAACGGCGCCAGCCTGCTCGCCGGGAACAACAACTTGCTCGATGTCCAGGGCGCGTCCACCGCTGCCATGACCGTCGCCAACAGCACTCTGCAAGGCAACATCAACATCGCCGGCAACAGCACCGGCAACCTGACGTTCGATCAAGGCCGCATGACCGGTGATGTGCTGGTCGAAAACGGTTCGACCGCCAACGTCACCCTGCAGAACAGCTCGCAATTCACCGGCCGTCTCGACAAGGTCAATGGCGTGTCCGTCAACGGCGGTTCGATCTGGACCCTGACTGGCAACGACACCGTAGGAACGCTCGCCATGAATGGCGGGACGGTTCGTTTTGGTGCGCAGGATGTGCCGAATACCTTCTACCAGTTGAATGTCGGTACGCTCGCCGGTTCGCCGGATGGTTCCAGTACTTTCGCCATGAAGGGCAACTTCGCTACGGGGCAGCATGACGTCCTCAACGTTACCGGTGTGGCAACCGGACAGTTCGGTTTGCTGGTGGCGGCGTCGGGCCTGGATGCGGTGAATCCGCAGCAACTGACCCTGGTGCACACGGCCGCGGGCGATGCGCACTTTGCACTGACGGGCGGGCGAGTGGATCTCGGTACCTGGTCCTATGACCTGGCCCAGCGACCGGGAGGAACGGGCGGCACTGAGTGGTTCCTCGATCCGACCACCCAGGTGATCAGCCCCGGCGCCAGTGCGGTACTGGCCTTGTTCAATTCTCCGATGACCCTGTTGTACGGCGAAGCCAGCTCATTGCGTAGCCGCATGGGCGAGTTGCGATTCAATGGTGGCCAGTCGGGCGCCTGGGCACGCACCTATGGCAATCAGTACAACGTCGCCGAAGGTTCCGGTGTGGCGTACCAGCAGAACCAGCAAGGGATTTCCCTCGGTGCCGATGCCCGGGTGAATGACAGCAATGTGCTGGTGGGCTTGATGGGTGGTTACAGTCAATCAAAACTGAGTCTCGAACACGGCACCTCAGGCACGGTCGACAGTTACTACTTCGGGCCCTACGTGACGTGGATGGACCGCGACACCGGCTACTACGTTGACGGTGTGTTGAAATTCAACCGTTTCCGCAACGAAGCCAAGGTCGGTTTGAGCGACAGCACACGTGCCAAGGGCGATTACGTTAATTGGGGCGTCAGCGCATCGGTGGAAGGCGGTCGTCATATCCAGTTGAGCAACGATTACTTCATTGAGCCGTTCGTTCAGTTTTCGGCAGCGCAGATCCAGGGCAAACGCTTCAGCCTGGACAACGACATGGAGGCCGATGGCGATCGTACCCGCTCATTCCTGGGCAAGGCTGGCGCCACGTTCGGGCGCAATTTTGATATCGGCAACGGTGCTGTTGCGCAACCTTATGTGCGTGCGGCCATTGCCCATGAGTTTGCCGATGACAACAAGGTCGAGGTCAACGAAAACAACGTGTTCAACAACGATCTATCGGGCTCGCGGGCGGAGTTCGGTGCCGGTTTGGCGGTGGCCATGTCGGAGAAGTGGCAGGTGCATGTCGATCTGGATTATGCCAATGGCAAGGATATCGAACAGCCTTGGGGGGGAAATGTGGGGTTGAGGTATAGCTGGTAAGCCACGATCCCGAATATCAGGAAACCGCTACTCTTTTCAGGGAGTAGCGGTTTTTTTGTATCCGGCTTTTATGCGCGTCGTATGCCGAAGCCATCGGCAGTACCACCTCCAATGCCGATATCGAGTCGTGTATCAGTCTGACCGGTAGCCGGGAAGATCACCATCCGTTTGCCGATGCCGCCTGAGTCGGACGCCCAGCACCAGCGCTCAATGGTGCGTCGACCGCTGTAGTTACTGATAAAGGCTCGCCATTCGGCCAGAGTAGGAATTCTTCCTCCCATACTGGCCGCCGTGTTTGCACATACGGTGTAGGTATTGAAGTGGCCTGTGCCAAACAGTCTTTCCACGTTTGAAGTGGTGACGGTGTAACTGGCGGTTTGATTCGCATTGTCCGTAACGGTGATGGTTGCTGAACCGTTGCCCTTGGAAATGACGCGGCCGCTGCTGACGTTGACTTCTGCGACGTTGGGGTTACTGGAGGCATATCTGTAGGGAAGCACGCCTCCACTGGCCGATCGGTCACCAAAGGCGCCGGCAGGAGGGTTGGTAGGGGTGTCGTTATCCCTGAAGTGCCAGGCATTCAGACTCATAGTGGCTGGATTGATGGTCAGTGGCGGGATTGGTGAATTGACCGTGAAACTCCGTGCATTTGACGGTTGTCCGGTCGTCACCGCCCGTGCAGTGATGGTATGTCCGCCGAGTCCTACTGCCAGCGTAGTGGTCCATATGCCGGTGTTAAGAGCAGTCGCAATGTGTTTTGGCGTGCTTCCATCGTAGATCTGGACATCATGCAGAGGCGTTACCCGGCCTTGCAACGTGACTGAAGTGTCTGTGGTCGCTCCATTGTTCGGCAGTTCACCACGGGAGTCTCTTACTGAATCGAGTGACGGGGCGGTGTGAACTGCGACGGTCAGTCTCCGTGCCCCTGAAGTCTGGCCCGCGCCGTACAGTGCTTTGGCGGTGAAGCTGTGCGCTGCCACGCTCAACCCCGTAAGGTCTTTGGTCCAGATGCCGGTGGATGGGTCCGCTGTGGCGTTCCCTTTGCTGACGGCCCCGTCGAGGATCTCCACCTGCTGGCCCTTGCTGGCAGTGCCTGTCAGTTTCACGGTTGTGTCGACGGTGGTGCCGCCATCTGGAATCACGGTGCCTTTGGAATCCTGGGCGTTGGTGATGGTCGGCGCTGCCGCCGCAGTCACTGTCAGTGTCCGTGCCCCCGAAGTCTGGCCCGCGCCGTACAGTGCTTTGGCGGTGAAGCTGTGCGCTGCCACGCTCAACCCCGTAAGGTCTTTGGTCCAGATGCCGGTGGATGGGTCCGCTGTGGCGTTCCCTTTGCTGACGGCCCCGTCGAGGATCTCCACCTGCTGGCCCTTGCTGGCAGTGCCCGTCAGTTTCACGGTTGTGTCGACGGTGGTGCCACCATCTGGAATCACGGTGCCTTTGGAATCCTGGGCGTTGGTGATGGTCGGCGCCGCCGCCGCAGTCACGGTCAGTGTCCGTGCCCCTGAAGTCTGGCCCGCGCCGTACAGTGCTTTGGCGGTGAAGCTGTGCGCTGCCACGCTCAACCCCGTAAGGTCTTTGGTCCAGATGCCGGTGGATGGGTCCGCTGTGGCGTTACCCTTGCTGACGGCCCCGTCTAGGATCTCCACCTGCTGGCCCTTGCTGGCAGTGCCTGTCAGTTTCACGGTTGTGTCGACGGTGGTGCCGCCATCTGGAATCACGGTGCCTTTGGAATCCTGGGCGTTGGTGATGGTCGGCGCCGCCGCCGCAGTCACGGTCAGTGTCCGTGCCCCCGAAGTCTGGCCCGCGCCGTACAGTGCTTTGGCGGTGAAGCTGTGCGCTGCCACGCTCAACCCCGTAAGGTCTTTGGTCCAGATGCCGGTGGATGGGTCCGCTGTGGCGTTCCCTTTGCTGACGGCCCCGTCGAGGATCTCCACCTGCTGGCCCTTGCTGGCAGTGCCCGTCAGTTTCACGGTTGTGTCGACGGTGGTGCCGCCATCTGGAATCACGGTGCCTTTGGAATCCTGGGCGTTGGTGATAGTCGGCGCCGCCGCCGCAGTCACGGTCAGTGTCCGTGCCCCTGAAGTCTGGCCCGCGCCGTACAGTGCTTTGGCGGTGAAGCTGTGCGCTGCCACGCTCAACCCCGTAAGGTCTTTGGTCCAGATGCCGGTCGATGGGTCCGCTGTGGCGTTCCCTTTGCTGACGGCGCCGTCGAGGATCTCCACCTGCTGGCCCTTGCTGGCAGTGCCCGTCAGTTTCACGGTTGTGTCGACGGTGGTGCCACCATCTGGAATCACGGTGCCTTTGGAATCCTGGGCGTTGGTGATGATCGGTACATCCACGGCGGTCACGGTCAGTGTCCGTGCCCCTGAAGTCTGGCCCGCGCCGTACAGTGCTTTGGCGGTGAAGCTGTGCGCTGCCACGCTCAACCCCGTAAGGTCTTTGGTCCAGATGCCGGTGGATGGGTCCGCTGTGGCGTTACCCTTGCTGACGGCCCCGTCGAGGATCTCCACCTGCTGGCCCTTGCTGGCAGTGCCTGTCAGTTTCACGGTTGTGTCGACGGTGGTGCCGCCATCTGGAATCACGGTGCCTTTGGAATCCTGGGCGTTGGTGATAGTCGGCGCCGCCGCCGCAGTCACGGTCAGTGTCCGTGCCCCTGAAGTCTGGCCCGCGCCGTACAGTGCTTTGGCGGTGAAGCTGTGCGCTGCCACGCTCAACCCCGTAAGGTCTTTGGTCCAGATGCCGGTGGATGGGTCCGCTGTGGCGTTACCCTTGCTGACGGCCCCGTCGAGGATCTCCACCTGCTGGCCCTTGCTGGCAGTGCCCGTCAGTTTCACGGTTGTGTCGACGGTGGTGCCGCCATCTGGAATCACGGTGCCTTTGGAATCCTGGGCGTTGGTGATGGTGGGTGCAACCGCCGCAGTCACGGTCAGTGTCCGTGCCCCTGAAGTCTGGCCCGCGCCGTACAGTGCTTTGGCGGTGAAGCTGTGCGCTGCCACGCTCAACCCCGTAAGGTCTTTGGTCCAGATGCCGGTGGATGGGTCCGCTGTGGCGTTACCCTTGCTGACAGCCCCGTCGAGGATCTCCACCTGCTGGCCCTTGCTGGCAGTGCCTGTCAGTTTCACGGTTGTGTCGACGGTGGTGCCGCCATCTGGAATCACGGTGCCTTTGGAATCCTGGGCATTGGTGATAGTGGGTGGAACAGCTGCTATCACCGTAAAGGCACGGATCAGGCTGGAAACCGGGTCCGCTGGATATAGAGCGTGGGCTGTAATGTGATAATCCTTGATCTGGAGGTTGAGCAGGGGCTTGCGCCAGACGCCATCGGCATCAACATCAGCATTGCCGTGCGAGGTCGAGCCATCGAAAATCTCGACCGTCTCATCTCGGGTCGCAGAGCCTTCGACAGTTACCTGCTCAAAGAAAGTCTCGCCACCCTCTGTAACCTCCCCATTGGCGTCAGTCACATGGGTGATTTTCGGCGTCAGCCAGTCGTATCGGGTTCTGATCGTAAGCGGCAATCCCGGGAGCTCAATCGCATCGTCTTCTTGAGCGCTGCCATCGAACGAGACTTTGCAAATCACGTTTGCCGGTGTGGAATGCCCCAGCTTCATTAACTCGCTTCGAGGCAGCACTTCATTCAGCCCGCTGCTGAATTGCGCGGGAGTGATTTCCACGCCATCGAGCATCCGGATGATGTAGTCGCTGCCTACCGCTGTCTTGCCTTCCAGCCTCAACCAGAGGCGTTGCTTGAGCGCAATGTAAGGCCACTTGGCAACGAGCGTTGTGGCATTCCCATTGAACGTCATCAGATCCAGGACCCGGTTATCGTCTGACTCAGGTACTTGAGGGCGAGGCAGATCGTTTTCGGGGTCGTCGAATCCCGTGACTCTAAGGCCCAACGACTCTGATTCTGTCTCGTGGCCATAGCGGCGCACGAAGTACTTCACGTCCACGTTTTTGTTGATGTTGGGGCCGATAACCGTTGAGGCCAGATGAAAGTCCACACTGCCACTGCTGTGTCCGGGAAGTTCAGGAACTGTTGGTGTGCCGGCACCGGGGGTCCCGACCCAGAGCAGGCGAATGGTGTCGAGGGCCGGGTCCATACTGTCGTAGCTGACTTTGATGTCCACACCGTTCAACCCGTCCATGGGTTTGAGTACGGCGTTCGGTGCCTGTTTGACTTGTGGCGCTGGCAATTCACCTACCAGCGACCCGATCAGCAGATTGAGTGCGGCGGAGTGACTGTATAAACCTGTGGACGCGTGCTTGAGCGAGTAACGCACTCTGACGTACTGCCCGATACTGATCGTGACGAAGTTCGCGGGCACTCGAAAACGCAGCGGTTTACCGGCGCTCAGCGAGGTGATGGGCACCCAGTCGCTGATGCTGCCGAACGGATGTGACCCTTGCCAGTACCAGGTCACGATGTCGTCTTTTTGGGTCGGTGGATTTTCGATATAGATGTGGACGACATCGAAGACTTTGGAAGGGTCGAGCACATCGGGGTTTTTGTCGGCTTCCTCCACCTCGGGCCTGGGCAGTGTCGCGGTGACGGCTTGCACCTTGACCAGCAGATGCTCTGAATCACTGACGCCATAGAGCTCCGGCTTGTCATTGAACACGGTGTACCAAAGATCGAGTTTGCCCTTGTCGAGCACGCTGATGTGCTCTTTGTCGACGTAAGCAGTGAAAAAGCCTTCTTTTGCCTCATTGTCACTGACGGTATGAGTGAACTCATGGACATAGGGCTGACCGTTGGACTTTTCACCTATCCAGTGACCGGCGACCAGATCGCCATTGGCAATGGTCAAGTACTTGATCCGTACCGTGGCGTAGGATCTGTCCGACTCGAGTATGTCGCCCAGCAACTCGACAATCTTCGGTGCGTCCGGCATCGAAACGTCACCCACCACGTCGGCGAATTCGCGTTTGGAGGATAACGGCGGACTTGCGTCCGCTTTCGTCAGCACGTAGGAGGCATCAGCCCGGCCCATGGCGATGGCGCGGACTTGCGCGTACGGCACCTTGAATTCCATGACACTCGGAATGTTTTCCACCGATTTGGTTTCGGTGTGAATCAACGGCTTGCCAGTGAAAGGGGTGCCAATCCAGGTCATTTTCACTGAGTCGTTCAGCGCGAAATCCGAGCCCTGGATATGGACTTGGACCGTGACGTCCTCCTTGTTCAAGTTGATGATCGTGATGATCCCATTAACCGATTGCTTGATGATCGGTGCAGCCAGACGCCAGGCGCCGGCGTCCACGGCGATTTGTGTGCGTTTGGAGTGCCGGGAAGACCAGTTCCATAGTTCATCGTGAGGGTCGTACTTGATTTCCAGTGCCGCGCTGTCGCCACCGGCCAGAATGTCTTCCTGTTTGGCGACGATCACGATGGGTTCCTTGCCCTCTGCCTGAGCTTGCGTGACGAGAAGAGGTGTCAGGGTATGACTGCCCCAGCGCATCAGAATCCTGTCTCGCACCCTGATTTCCGGGTAAGCAGGAACCGTCAGGGGAACCCCTTTTTTTGCCCAATCCGCGTCGATCAATCCCTGATCGATGATTTCCTGCGGCAGTTGCGCGATGCGCAGTTCGGAGTGCCCGATGGGTAGATGAGGTTCCCTGTCTCGGCCACCGGGTCTGGTGAGTTTGACAAAAAACAGCGACACCACAGAGGGATCGTCCGGCGTGGTGGCGCCGAATCGGGTCAACTCATAAAAGCATTCATGTTGACCGGGAGTGAACAACTCCTTGGGCAGGTAAAAGAACAGGTGTTTGTCTTTCTCTCCCGGTTCAACCTTTCGGGTGAGCACCGGAACGCCGTCCCAATGAATAACACTTTCATCACCCTCCAGCATGTCGAGGTACGCCACAATCACGCTCAGCACACCGCTGTCACTTCCCGACACCACCTCAATATTGATCCCGCCATCCACGCCCTCGACTGGTGTGACTGCGCCGCTGATCTGCATGGGCCGAAGCGCCAGGGTGACGGGCTGGTCGAGATCAGGAAACAAAAGCGGACTGTGGGTGAGCATGACGAAACTCCTGAAAGAGCACGCATTGGGATCGCAGACGGTTTTTTATTGAACCTGAGGGAAGGAGGGAGAGGTACTGTCAGATCTGACAGGGGCAGGCTGGTTTGCGACGAGCGGTCCGGGCTCACGGTGTTTCCCGCCAACAAGTTGGTCTTGCGGATCGAATTCGAACCCGTGGCCATGCGCAGCGCAGTGTCAGAGGATAAGCCGCAGGAGCTGACAACTCCTTGAGGATCAGACCCTGCGGCTTTGAAAAGTTGAGCGTTGAGCGGTTTCCGGATCGGTGGCGGCCTGGCTGACACTGCCGAGCAGCGCCAATGCGAGCAACAGACATCTGATTCGCAACGTGCTTTGCATGGCGATCTCCACAAGTTTTTGGTCGCCGTCGCTCAAGTCTGGGAGACCCCCAGGACCTGCCAGAACGAGGCCGTGTCCTGGCTGGTGGCGTTGTCATTGACCGAAGAGCCGTTGAGGTCGTATGTCCAGGCGGTGTCGGCGCCCAGTACGTCGGCGGTCCACACCGGGTAGTTCAGCCACTCGAGGAAATCCGCGACAGGGCCGCTGTCGGGGAAATAAAGCGTCCACAGCCGTTTCGACTGGGCGAGGGTGATCGGTTGCAGCTTTGCAGCGGTACAAATTCTGGTCATGCCCTCCCAATCCGCGCTGGCACTCAGGAAGTGCACCTCCTGAATACCCTTGACAGTGAGGGGGTACTCGCGACTCTGGTTCTGGCTGTCGGTCGCGCGGATCCTGCAGGCGCCGTTGCGCAGGGCGGTGATCTCGCCCGATCGTGCATCGGCACTGGCAATCAGTGGATCGGTGCTGTCGTAGGTGTAGGGAGCCTGGCCCCAAGTGGCTTTACGGGTCATGCGCGCCGCTGGGGGAGGGGCAAGTGGCGGCTTGTCGACGGAGACGACGTAGTTTTCAGTGCTCAGATCCAGTGTGGCGTCGGCGTCGAAACCCGTCTGCAATTTCAGATCCAGGATGTCCGATGGTTCACGAGTGCTTTGGTGCAGCTGTACTTCGTAGCGAATCGGTACGATGTCATTTTCGTCGGCAACAAATTCCGAAGCGTCAACCTTGAACACGACATCATTGCCGACTGCGCCGGCGCTGATCGGCAGGTCATCGGTATAGGTATCACCGACGAACAAGAAAACGTGATCGCGGAACTTCATTGGCACCCAGGGCTTTATTCTGACGGTCGCCCCTCCGGGGGGAAGCGTTTGCGGATCCAGAATGTCGAGAGGCGCGTCGTCTACAGTTGGCGCCCGCAGATTGTTGTTGGTCTGGCTCATGTCACCCTCCGCTCAAGTCAAATAGGCGGCGCTCGGGCGAGCGCCGCACAGCAAGTCACCGTCGATGGGTGTCAGGGGGTATTGAGCCTGGCCAAACGGCTGGCCTTGAGCGCCAGACCGCGGGTGGCCGCATTGGCGTAGTACGATACCTGGCCTTTGAGCCGGTCTTGAGCGGCACTGCTGTCGCCGCCGGCGAGTGCATTGCCCCAGGTCACCACTTCGCCGTCGGAAGTGAGCGCCGTAAAAGCATGACGGTTGGCGTAGATCGCGGTGACGTTGACCAGTTTGGCAGTGACGGGCGTGGTATCTCCGCCGAGCAATGGGTCTCCCCAGGCCACCACGGTTCCATTTCTGCACACTGCCGCGAACGCTCCAGCGGTGGCGGCCAGTTGAACAAGATCGTCCCTGCCGGCGATCGGGTCAGGTATCAGGCCACCCGAATTGGCCTCGAGCCACCCGACGACGTGACCACTTTCTCGAAGTGCTGCAAACGCATTCGAACTGGCGACAACTGAGATGATATCCGTCAGGGAGCGTATTTCCGCAGGTATTGCCCCGCCATACCCTGCGGACCCCCAGCCCGCAATTTGTCCGCTTTTGAGCATGACGACAAAGGCTTGAGCATTCGCGCAGGCCAGTGTCTCGATGTTGGTCAGGCCGGCGACATCGTCGGATACGGTTCCGCCTTTCGCGGGATCGCCCCAGGCGACCACGGCGCCGTTTTCCCGAAGTGCGGCGAAAGCGAAGCCGTTGCCGATCACGTGTTTGATGTCGGTAAGGCTGGCAATCTCTGGAGGAACAACGCCGCCAAACCCCGCTCCACCTCCCCAGGCCATCACTTGGCCTGTCGCTCTGAGGACGGCGAAAGCATCTCCGGCTGGCGTCAGTTCGACTGCATCTTTCAAGGCCAGGATTTCGTCAGGCGGGTTTCCGCCTTTGGCAGCGGTGCCCCAGGCATGGACTGTTCCATTGGTTTTGATGCCCGCAATAGCCACGCTGTTGCCGGCGAGCTTCACGAAGTTCTGAGGATCAACGGTGCCCATTTCTCCACCCTGACCTGCAGTCCCGGCCCATGCCACGGTGAAGTTGTTGGTGCGAATCACCGCGTAGGAGCTGCCAGAACAAGCAATCCGGGCAATATCGGTGAAGGTCTGAAAGGTTGGCGGGATTTTCTGACCATTCAATGGGTTACCCCAGGCTGCCAGATTGTTCCTGTCCCGCAGCGCCACGAATGCCCCGTCATTGGCGGGAGTGCCCGGGCCACCGGTGCCAAATATGTTCACTCTGTTCAGGGTGACCTGGTCGTCGCTGGTGCGAACTTGCAAGGGGGCATAAGGGTCGGTATCAACCCAGATCTTCGCTTTCGTCCAGGTGCTGTCTTCAGCATATTTCCACTCTGCCTCTACCCGTTGCCGGGTGTCTGCGTTGAAGGCGGATATGAGCCAGCTGGAGCTGGTCTCCCGATAAATCCCCTTGTTGTAGCGGGCTCCCATGACTTGCAACTTGCCACTGCCAATCACCTTGCGCACATCGTAAACCGTCGGGTTGGAGGGGCCATCGGTTCCGCCGGCCTGGCGTTTGATTTTGTAGCTCAAGGCGATGTCCCTGCCTTCGTTGGCGTTGATCACGCTATGCGGCACCTTGATCACGGCCAGCTCTTTGTCGGCCTGCCCGGACGTCACTGTATGCGAATACGTGGTGGTGGTTTGACCCTCTACCGTTACCGTGATTTCGTCGTCTGTCTTCAGCAGGGCGGTTGCCGGTATCACCACCGTTGCGCCGTTCGGGTGAACATCATCGGGATTCAACTGATCCTTTTGCGGTCCGGTCGCTTCTTTGAAAGTGGCGTCTGGCGGTGTGAACTCCGTCGTCTCCACTCTCAGCGGATAATCCTCCCCCGGGGTTTGGCCACCCTCGAACAGTGTCACGTGATAACTGATCACCACATTCTTGTTCAGGCAGGCCTGCACGATGGCATGGTCAACCGTGAACTCAACGGGTTTGCCCTTGTTGTTTCCGCTGATGGCTTTGTCGTCCTTGTGCACTGTCACGTTGTCCGTCGTGGCCCACTTCATATAGAAATGATCGCCGGCGTTCTCTTGCCGGTTGGCGGCAATTTCGACGGTAGCCCCGTTCGGGACTTTGGATGGATCCAGTATGCCGTCAATGGCTTGCAGTACCTTGGCTGGATCCAGCAGTTGTTGGTCTGCCTTGCCGACGACGAAGGTCAGGGGATCGGAATAGCTGGTGATGTCGGTTTCGTTGCGCAAGATCCGGTAAGTGGCCGTCACTTTTTTTCCGCGGTTGGGCTCAATGTGCTCTGCTACGAATTTGGCATCCAGTGTGAAGTTAACGTCCTTGTCGGCCGAGAGGGCGTTCAGGACGACGAAGTCTTCCTTCTTGCCTGTGACCTCGGCATCCCAGGTATAGGTCACTGTGTCGCCAGACTTGCTTGGCGTACCGGTGGGTCTTGGCGCAGTGAATTTACTGGCGCCTGCGGGCAAATCGCCGGGTTCGAGTTCACCATTCTGCTCTCCCAGAACGATGGGCTTGACCAGTTCAAACTGCGGTTCGCCGACATTCACGGAGGCAGCAGGCCGGGAACGGCGCCTGATGATTTCACCGCCTTTGTCCATCAGCAGTGTGTAGGACGCGACGACTTTTCCGCCTTTGAGGGTGTGAATGTGTAAGCCGTCGACAGTGATGACAAAACCTTTTGGGTTGTTCACCTCGGACGGATCCGGGAAATACCAGTCATCTTCGAAGCTGGGATCATAGGGTTTGCCATCGGGACGTGTGCCGAACCATTTGATTTCGATTGCCATACCGACTTCAATGTCCGGGTTGTGCGGGATTCGCAAAGGGGTACTCGCGAGGTCGTCGGGAATCGCACCGTTTTGTGCATCGTCGAGAATCGGGGCGGCCAGTTGATCGGCTTCGCCCACAATCTGCACGAACTGGCCTTTGGATCGAAGCGGATCGGTGCTGCCATCGCGTTTCAGCTGGTAAGAGAAAGTGGCTTGGGTTTTTGCCAGCTTTCGCGCATCCGGGGTCTGGATTACCAACTCGTAGGCGTGTGGCACGTTGTCGATCTTCTTCAAGGGCGCCACGGCTTCGATCGGATCGCCCTCTACCGTGGTGCCGCGCATCTTCAGTTCGATGTCGTCGTCAAGCTTGAATTCTGGGACTCTGGCCACCACTTGAACGATGACGTTGTCGTCACCCAGTGTCTCAAGATCAAGCACGTTGTTGATGGCCCGGTCGACAATAGGCGCGGGCAGAAGATCTGTGCTCAACGAGACTACGATCCGGGTTTCCGTGCTCCAGTCTTCTGCAACGTTTTTCGCTATGTCCGTCACAATGAAGGCCACACCAAGGCCCTTTTTATCGCTGTCGCCGGCGCATTCGATGATTGCTTTATCCACCACGATTTCGATTGGGTTGTTGTCGGGGTCATTGATCTGCTCGGCGGTCAGCGGTGCGGATTTTTTGGGATAACCGCCCCAGGTAATCTCCGCAATATCGCCGACGGCGGCATTGGGGTAAGGCGGGGCGGTGCCGGACTCGGAACGGATGATGATCGGCACACCCGCCTCTGCTATGTCCTTATCCACGACACCGTTGACGATTTTCGGATCGATATACATAAACAGCTCAGAGTGGCCGGGGCCTGGCAACGTATCTTGCCCCCCCGGAATCTCGAGTTTTTCGTATATTTCGGTCGGCGGAGTCTGGGTTTCCCACGCTTGATTGAGTCGTTTGACTCGGTAATTCAGGGTATGCGAGCCGGTCTTGGCGTGCCGGGGGGGGACGAACAGCGTTACGCGCTGGTCCACCTCGGCGGCATCCCTGATGGTGGTCTGAGCAACGACATTGCCATCCTTCAACAGTTCGACGTCGTCACCGATGCCCATCTGGCTCCATGGCCAAATGTAAGTCTGCAGTCCTTGTTCGGGGTGTACCCCCATCGCCGCGGCCCGATTGATCGCCCACTCACCGGAAGGCAGTGGTTCGGGTTGCTTGTCGGGGATTTCCAGCTCGGCAAGCGCTCGGGTGGCAACTCTTTTCGCAGGTTGTTTCAACATGGCGGACACTCCTGTCGAGGGATGGGCGACGGAGTGATTTAAGGATTGAAGTCGATCGCTTGGCTACTGTCAGATCTGACAGGTGAGCAGGGTTTTTCGACGAACGGATGCTGAGCGCTCAGCGCTTGTGCAGGGTTTTCTGTCGCAGAATGTAGACCGTCACCAGCACCGCACTGGTCAGCATGAACCCCCGCGCCCACGGCAGTGGCACCAGATAGCAGGAAAACAGAATGCTCGGCCACATCAGCCCGATCGCGTAGACCTTGCCCTTGAGCGGAATGCCATTGCCATCAAGATAATCGCGGATCCATGGCCCGAGTCGGGGATGCTCGACAAGCCACTGATAGAAACGCGGGGAGCTGCGGGCAAAGCACGCGGCTGCCAGCAGCAGGAAGGGAGTAGTGGGGAGAACAGGCAGGAAAATCCCGATCACCCCCAATGCCACGCTCAGCCAGCCAATGGCCAGCATGATGTAGCGCACCATCAGGGGGCGGTTGCCTATGGGGTTGTCCATAGGCCGGATCTTAGTGGTGACGTGGCTTGAGGATCGCCGGTTTTTCGTCGGGCGCCTGGCACAGCAGGTACAGTGCGGTCAGGGCTTCCGGGATCTGCACGATCATGTCGTCCATCAGGTTGGCATCCTTGGCGATGTCTTCGAACTCGGGCTGTTCGTCGAACAGGCCCGAACCGACCATGATCGGCAGGAGCATTTCGCTGACTTCTTCTTCGGCGGTTTCGAACCAGGCCGCTTCGCGCAGGAACACGCCTTCCATGAAGCCGATGCACCAGCCGCGCAGTTCGGAATCGTCCGGGTCGTCGCCCAGGTCCAGATCGCAGGGCAGCTCGAATTCTTCATCGGAGGCCAGTTGGCGGGCGATGTGGGCCTTGAGGCCGATCAGTGTGGCTTCGATCTCTTCGCGCTGGGCTTCACTGCTGTAATGCGGCTCTTCGGCGAACAGGGCGTCGATCCACTCACGATCGGGGACCACGTCAGCGCAGATCGACAGCGCAGTCAGGTAACCGTGAGCGGCCACGTAGTCCAGCGCCTCTTCATGCAGCTCGTCGGCGTCGAGGAAGACTTGCAGGCGGGTTAGTTGCTCGGCGAAGGACATTAAAGGGCTACCTTGGGGGAATAAACAATGCGGGAATTCTAGGCCTTCTTGAGCCCTCAAGCCAGCCGCACGGCAGATTTGCCCGCACAAGCTTCTTATCGGCGGTGCCCTTTGCCGGGGAGGGCTCGGGTATACTGCCGCGCTTTGCGATCCCTGCCGGTGTCGCGGCTGAATCTGTACGGCGTCATGCAATGCGCCCTTACGTTTTGTTTAAAGCAGCCTCGGCTGACTTGAACCAGCCTGTGCAGGGATGTTTCGGTAGATTTTTGGAGTTTTTATGCTCGAACAGGCTCAACGCGTCCTCAAGGACATCTTCGGCTACGACAGTTTCCGTGGCCGTCAGGGTGCAATCATTGAGCGCGTGGCCAGTGGCGGTGATGCCCTTGTCCTGATGCCGACCGGCGGCGGCAAGTCCCTGTGCTTCCAGGTGCCGGCGCTGCTGCGCGACGGCCTGGCGGTGGTGGTGTCGCCGCTGATCGCGCTGATGGACGATCAGGTCGCCACCCTCGAAGAGCTGGGCGTGGCGGCCGCCGCGTTGAACTCCACATTAAGCGCCGAACAACAGCGCGACCTCGCCAACCGGATCAAGCGCGGCGAAGTGAAGATGCTGTATCTGGCGCCCGAGCGTCTGGTGCAGCCGCGCATGCTGTCGTTCCTGCAAGGCTTGAACATCGCCCTGTTCGCCATCGACGAAGCGCACTGCGTGTCGCAATGGGGCCATGACTTCCGCCCTGAATATCTGCAACTGGGGCAGTTGGCGGAAATGTTCCCCGACGTGCCGCGCATCGCCCTGACCGCCACCGCCGACAAGCGTACCCGCGAAGAAATCGTTACACGTCTGCATTTGCAGAACGCCGAACGTTTTCTCTCGAGCTTCGACCGGCCGAACATCTTCTACCGCATCGTGCCCAAGGAGCAGCCGCGCAAGCAGTTGCTGGCGTTCCTTGCCGAGCGGCGCAGTGACGCCGGCATCGTCTACTGCCTGTCGCGCAAGAAGGTGGAGGAGGTGGCCGCGTTTCTCACCGAGCAGGGTTTCCCGGCGCTGCCGTATCACGCCGGTCTGCCCAACGATCTGCGCGCCTATCACCAGAAGCGCTTCCTCAACGAGGAAGGTCTGATCATGGTCGCCACCGTGGCGTTCGGCATGGGCATCGACAAGCCCAACGTGCGTTTCGTCGCTCACCTCGACCTGCCGAAATCCCTTGAAGCCTATTACCAGGAAACCGGACGCGGTGGCCGCGACGGTCTGCCGGCGGACGCGTGGATGGCCTACGGGCTGCAAGACGTGGTGATGCTCAAGCAGATGCTGCAGAACTCCGAGGGCGACGAGCGCCACAAACGTCTGGAGCAGCACAAGCTCGACGCCATGCTCTCGCTCTGCGAAGAAACCCGCTGCCGCCGGCAGGCGTTGCTGGCGTACTTCGACGAAGACATGCCCGAGCCGTGCGGCCACTGCGACAACTGCATCGACGGCGTGCAGACCTGGGACGCCACCGAGCCTGCGCGTCAGGCGCTGTCGGCGATCTATCGCACCGGCCAGCGTTACGGCGTCGGCCATCTGGTGGACGTGCTGCTGGGCAAGGACAACGAAAAGGTCCGCAGCTTCGGCCACCAGCACCTGTCGGTGTACGGCGTCGGCAAGGCGCTGAATGAGAGCGAATGGCGCTCGCTGTTCCGCCAGTTGGTGGCCCGTGGTCTGGCGGATGTCGATCATGAAGGCTATGGCGGCCTGCGATTGAGCGATACCTGCCGGCCTTTGCTCAAGGGCGAAGTGACCCTTGAACTGCGCCGCGACCTCAAACCACAAATCACCGCCAAGAGCGGCAGCAAGAGCCAGGCCAGTCAACTGGTGCGTGGCGAAGAGCGCGAACAGTGGGAAGCCTTGCGCGCCCTGCGGCGCAAACTGGCGGAAGAACACGGTGTGCCGCCATACGTCATCTTCCCCGACTCGACCCTGCTGGAAATGCTCCGCAGCCAGCCGACCTCGCTGGCGGACATGGCCCGGGTCAGCGGCGTCGGTGCGCGCAAGCTGGAGCGTTACGGCGAGGCCTTCCTCGAAGTGCTCGGCGGCGAGGCCGAGGCGCCGAAAGTGGTGGCCGACGTGCGCCACGAACTGATCACCCTGGCCCGCGCCGGAATGACGCCGTTGCAGATCTCCGGTCAGTTGCAGTGCTCGGAAAAGAACGTCTACACCATGCTCGCCGAAGCCATCGGCAAGCAGCAGCTGTCGCTGGAACAGGCGCTGGATCTGCCGGAAGACCTGATGGGCGAAGTTCAGGATGCGTTCCTCGACGGCGAAGGCGAGTTACCGTCGGTCGCCGAAGTGGCGGAGCTGTTTGCCGGTCGTGTACCGGAAGGTGTGCTGTATTGTGTAAGGGCTGCGTTGCAATCGGAATTCGAAATGTGAGCCTGGGCTTACACAAACCGTTATACAGATGTAACGATTCAGTACAGGGCGGCTCTTGCCTATAGCCAAATGTCATGCTTAGCTGACTAATAATTAGTTTTTCTCTATTTCTTCAGCCTAACCATGAGTGTTTTATGCCGTTAACCGATCAACACCGCTTTGGCATGCAACTGGCCCAGATGTCCCGTGGCTGGCGTGCCGAACTGGATCGCCGGCTGGCCGGCCTGGGGTTGTCCCAGGCACGCTGGCTGGTGCTGCTGCATCTGGCGCGTTTCGAAGAGGCGCCGACCCAACGGGAGCTGGCGCAAAGCGTCGGCGTCGAAGGGCCGACCCTTGCCCGCCTGCTCGATAGTCTGGAAAGCCAGGGCCTGGTGCAACGCCAGTCCGTGATGGAAGACCGTCGGGCAAAGAAAATTGTGCTGTGTGCTCCGGCCCGCCCGCTGATCGAGCAGATCGAAACCATCGCCACGCAACTGCGCAAGGAGTTGTTCGAGGGCATCGATGAGGCTGACATGAAGGTGTGCATGCGGGTTCACGGGCACATTCTGGCCAACCTGGAAAAATCTTGAGGCACAACGACGTGCCGTTTTTTTGAGGGATCGTGCTGGGCAGACTATAAGAACTACTGGGCAATATCGTGTTCGTACCGGATGTGCGAACCCATAGAAGTCGGTTTTGCTTATTTAAGGGATGCTCATGCTCGACAGTCGGCACGTAGTACTGCGTTGCGCCCATTCGCTGCTGGTGGCCGGTGTTCTCACCTGGTCCACGGCATCACTGGCGCTGGGTCTCGGTGATATCACCGTGCATTCAGCGCTCAATCAACCGCTCAAGGCCGATATCGCCCTGGTGGACGCCGCAGGGCTCAGCGCAGGCGAGCTCTCGGCCAGCCTGGCCTCGGCGGACGAATTCGGCCGTGCCGGGGTCGAACGGGTGTTCTTTCTCAACGACCTCAAGTTCACCCCGATCCTGCATGGCAATCGCAACCTGATCCGGGTGACATCGACCAAACCGGTCAACGAACCTTTCCTGAATTTCCTGGTGCAGCTCAATCAGCCCAACGGCCATGTGTTGCGCGAATACACGGTGCTGATCGATCCGCCGGGCTCGCCGGGCATCGTGCCGGCCACCGACGAACCTGATGTCCATGCGCAATCTTCGGAGTTTCCAACGCCCGAGGCGCCCGCTGCCACTACCCGGAGCAAGCCTGCTGCAGTACCGGTAGCGCCGGCGCCTCAAACGACTGCGGCCAGCGACGCGCAAGCGGAACAGCTGGCGGCCAGTGTGCTGCTGAACCAGCAACTGCAGAAAACCATCGATGAGCTGAACCTGAAGCTTCAGGCGCAAGACGTGCAGATCGCCGATGGCAAGAAGCAGTTGGCCGATCTGCAGACGCGTCTGGCAGCGGCTCAACAGGCGCCTCCGGCACCCGCAGCCCCGGCGGCGCCTGCCTCGGTTCCGGTCGCTGCGCCGGCGGAGGCTCAAGACGACTCCGTCAGTTGGCCATTGCTCGGTGGATTGCTGCTGTTGCTGGGAGGGCTGGTGGCAGGGCTGATCCTGCGCCGCCGACGTCAGCCGGCAGAAATTCCGGAAGGGCCAGTACGCGTGCTGCCGCAGCGTAGCGAGCCAGAACTCAATGACAGCGAGAAAGCTCGTCCTCATGCAGCCCATGGTGCCGTGGAGCATCGGGACGAGCAGGCAACCGGCGATGTGCTGGAGGCCGTGGGTATTTATCTGGCCTATGGACGACTGGGCGAGGCGCTCGGCTTGCTGCGCGACGCGCTGAAAAAAGAACCGGAGCGCATCGATCTCGGTGTGCAGTTGCTCGAGGTGCTGGGACGGCAGGGCGATCAGGCGGCGTATGACGAACAGGAAAACCACTTGCGCCAGCTCGGTGTCGAGGACCCGCGGTTGCACGAGATTCGCGTCCGATATCCGAAACTGGCCAGGACTGAACCGTTGGCTGCGGCGGCCCCGGTCATTGCCGCGTTACCCGTTGAGCAAGCTGCCCCCATAACTCCGCTGGCCGAAGATGATTTCGAGCTGAATCTGGAGCAACTGTCGATGGATGCCAGCTGGGATCTGGAAGACAGTCGCTCGGCAACGGACCCGCTGTCCTCGGCGCCCTCGGCACTTGGCTCGAGCCTGCAAGTCTTGCCGCAGGATTTCGACTTGCCGCAAACCACCAGCGATGACGTTGAAACGACAGAGCTGGAGTGGATCGCCGAGCCGGATGTGCAGCCGATAGACGACGATTTTCTCAACGAATTTGGCGATCCCGGCCAGTCACTGGCGCTGGAACCGCTTGATCTGCAAGCCGCGGAGCCCGAGCCGGATCCCGCTCAGGCCGTCAGCGCCGGCAAGCTCGAACGGGCCCAGACCTGCATCGATGATGGCGACCTCGACAGTGCGATCGCCTTGCTCAATGAGCTGCTGAAAGAGGCCGATGAGCCGCTCAGGCAAACGGCCCGAACCCTGTTGGCCGGGATTCGCTGATCCGGCTCAGAAGGTCTGCCCCAGATTCAGATAAACCGCCTGTTCATTGGCATCATTGAGGCCATAGCTGAAATTCAGCGGCCCCAGCGGAGTATCAAAACCGATGAACACGCTGGCCGCATTGATGTAGCCGCTGTCGAACTCGTTGTCGTTGTTCCAGGCCCGTCCGCGCTCAAGCGACCCGCCGGCATACAACGGGAAATCCAGCGGCAGATAAGCGCGGGGTGTCAGACGGCGGTAAAACACCGCCCGCATCAGACTGACGTTCTGCCCGGAGATGGCATCTTCGCGGAAACCGGACAGCTGTCGGGCGCCGCCGAGCAGGAAGCTCGATGTCACCACGTTGGCGTCGTCCAGTGTGCGGCCGTAACGCCCGCCCAGAATCAGCGTGTTCGGGCCGCTGCTCATGGCTTTGTCCAGTTTGAATTCCCACTGTCGGTAGCGCGTGTCGGAACCCAGGCTCGGTTCGAATTGCATCAGGGTCAGGCTGACGTCCTTGCCGTCGTGGGGGAAGTAAACGTTATCCAGTGAGTCGAACGAATATTTCAGCGCATAGAAGCCTTCGTTGAAGTGTTCGCTCGGCAGGTTCTGATCGCCGATCCGTACGTCCGCCTTACCCCAGGCCTCACCGACGCCGAAGCGGATTTCACCGTTGTTGCCGATCTGGCGGCCGACGTTGAGACCCAAACCGTAGCGCTCCACCCGATATTGGGCGATCGGATCGTTGTCGAGCACCGAGTCGACGTTCTGCGCTTCGAACGCCGCATACGGCGCGACGAAGTAGCGTGAGCCGACATCCAGTGGCTGATAGAACTCGGTATAGAGCTCCTGCTTGTCGCCGATCTGCGCCCGGGTCAGCCACTCGGCACCGAGGCGGTTGATGCCGTTCATTCGGTAGCTGGCGCCGAGGTTGAAGGCGCTGTCACCGCGCATGTCGTCCGACAGGTTCAAACCGACCCGCAAGTAATCGGTGCCGCTGCGCTTGCCCCGGGCGCTGATCACCAATGTGTGTTCCTGGCCCTTGTGCACCACGCGGTACTGCACCTGTTCGAAGTAATCCAGGCCGTACAGGGTGCCCATGTCCGAGTGCAGGCGCCCAAGGTCCAGCGGCTCGCCGATCGGCTGGCGGATGTAGTAACGGATCACTTCGTCACCGACTTTCGAGTCGTTCTCGACCCTGATCGCGGTAATGATCGGCGTGCGCTGGCCCGGAGCTCGGGCGGCATTGAGCTCGGCATCCTGCGACACCGCAGGCTTCAATCGGGCGAGGCGGGCGTCGAGGGCTTTGGTGGCACGGTAACCCGCGTCGATCATTTCCTCGGCACGACCGAAATCGGTGACGCCGAAACTGGCCAGCGGCGGCTGGATCAGCACGTCGTCCGGGTGCAGCGCCGCCAGTTGTTCTTCGGAGTTGCGCCGGGTCATCAGGGTGATCGACTGGTTCAGCACATCGACTACGGTGGTCAGTTGCTTGCGATTGCGCAGTGGAGTACCGATGTCGACCACGATGGCCACGTCGACGCCCATTTCCCTGGCGACATCGAGGGGAATGTTGTCGGTCATGCCGCCGTCCACCAGCAACCGGCCATCGAGTTCGACCGGAGCGAATACCGCCGGAATCGACATGCTGGCACGGATCACCTGGGGTAGATGGCCTTTGCGAAACACCACTTTTTCGCCGTTGGCGATGTCGGTGGCCACGGCGCGGAACGGGATTGGCAATTTGTCGAAATCACGGGTGTCACTGGTGTGCGCCAGCAGACTTTCCAACAGCAGCGCCAGGTTTTGCCCCTGAATCACGCCCAATGGCAGGCCGAGGCTGCCGTCATCGCGAAAGCTCAGTTTCTGCTTCACCAGAAAATCGCGGTCGTCCTGTTTGCGCCGGAACGGCACGTCTTCACGGGGCGGGGCATCGGACAGGGCCTGCTGCCAGTCGATGTTCAGGGCGAGATTTTCCAGTTCGTCGATCTTGTAGCCCGAGGCGTACAGCCCACCGACTACCGCACCCATGCTGGTGCCGGCAATCGCATCGATCTTGATGCCTTGTTCTTCCAATGCCTTGAGTACGCCGATGTGCGCCAGCCCACGGGCCGCACCACCCGACAACACGAGGCCGACTTTTGGCCGTGGCGCTTCACTGGCATGGACGAACAGCGGGAGGAAACCAAGCAAAAGGCAGATCAGCAGACGACGCATTGTGAGTCTCGGGGCGAGCGTTAAAGCCGGCTATTATAGCGGCGCCCTCTGGCTCAGGAGTTTCAGCGATCATGACCGTAGCAAAACCGGAAATCGTCATCACCTATTGCACGCAATGCCAGTGGCTGTTGCGCGCCGCATGGCTGGCGCAAGAACTGCTCAGCACCTTTGGCGACGATCTTGGCAAGGTGTCACTGGTACCGGGCACCGGCGGTATCTTTCACATCAGTTGCAACGATGTGCAGATCTGGGAGCGCAAGGCAGACGGTGGCTTTCCCGAGGCCAAGGTGCTCAAGCAGCGAGTGCGTGACCAGATCGACCCTGAGCGTGACCTCGGGCACAACGACCGTACTCAGTGAGACGCGGCTTCGGCGGTGACGGTTTTCTTGTCGCTGTTGCCTGACATCCGGCTCGACACCACGATAGCGACGATGATCAGCGCGCCACCGATCAACATGCGCAGTGTCGGGTTTTCATCGAACAGCAACCACGCGACGGTAATCCCGTACACCGGCTCCATGGCAAACACCACCGCCGCGGTGCGCGCCTTGATCACGGCGAGACTGGCAACGAACAAGCTGTGGGCGACGCCGGTGCAGAACACCCCGAGCAAACCGATCCACAGCCAATCGATGGTGCGCACTTCACTCAGTTGCGGCGCCGCCACCGGCAGCAGACACAGCGCCACTACCACGTTCTGACACAGCGCAGCCTGCACCGCCGGAATGCGGCCGGAGCTGGCACGGTTGGTCAGCGACAGCAGGGAAAACAGCAGACCGGACAGGATCGCCCAGAGCAGCCCGGTGGTCGCGCCGCTGGCCAGATCGAACGCCGGGGTCACCAGCACCAGGCCGACACTGACCAGTGCCACCAGAATGATTTCGTTGGCGCGGATACGTTCGCGGAAAATCAGCCCTTCGAGAATCACCGTGAAAGCCGGGAAGCTGGCGAAACCGAGGGTGGCTACTGCGACACCGGCCACCTTCACGGCAATGAAGAAACTCACCCAGTGACCCGCCAGCAATACACCGCTCAAAGCCAGTCGGCGCCAGTCCGTGGCTTGCAGTTTTTGCCAGCCGTGCTGACTGGCGAAGCGGGCGAAAAACGCCAGCGCGAGAACGGCAAAGGCGGCCCGTCCAAAGACGATGACCGCCGGGGTTGCGGCGGCGAGTTTGCCGAAGACGCCGGTCAGGCCGAACATCAATGCGCCAATATGCAGGGCGCCGAGGGCGGTACGGGGAGTCATTGCAGTCCTTTTTTCAAACACCATTTCAGGCACACATTGAAGCCTGTAGCGGGCGAAAAGTCTGTCGGCAGACTATCGATTTTTGTCGTCAGCCTCGCGTCGCAATTGTGTAGGAGAGGTCCTGAACTCGCGCAGGACGGCAGCCGAGAAGGCACTTTGCGATCCATAGCCGACACGGCTGGCCACTTCACCGATGGGTAGCGTGGTTTCTCGCAACAGTGTGACGGCTTTATGCAGCCGTCGACTGCGAACGTAGTCCATGGGAGTCTGCCCGCATTCGGCGACGAACCGGGCATGCAATCGGGCGCTGGATAACCCGGCGATTCGCGCCAAGTCCGCGACCTGCAGCGGATAGGCCGCGTACTGCTCGATGTGCGCATCGAGTGCCGCGTAGGGCAGGCGACGTGCGCAGACTTCGGCAGGTTGGGCGTGGTTCAGGCTCGCCAGTAACAAAACCGCACCCTGTTGTGCAATCAACGGATCGTCCACCGGACTGTTCGCCAGCCAATTGACCAGTTGGCCTTGACCGGCATCCAGCGACAGGCGTGCGGTGTTATCCAGCAGACGGCGGCTGGCCTCGGCGTGATCGCCCAGTGAGCGCGTCAGCCATTGCTCGTCGGGCACATCCAGCACCAGACAGCGGCTGCCCTTGGGGCTGCCGCACGCATGATGCGCGCCGGCGGGGATCACCACGAAACTCTGCTGCAACACCTGACTGCCTTGCCCTTGGACTTCGAAATCCAGCGCGCCGGACAGGCCGAACACCAGTTGCGCGTGGTCGTGACTGTGAACGATCAGGTCGTGGGTGTAATGGCGCAGGGTCAGGATCGGTTGCATGGCGGTCTCCGGGCGAGCCGCCAGTCTACACCGGCGCGAGAGCGCCGCGTTTGTCACAAGACTGACGCACACCTGTCACGGTGGATTAACCGGGCTCGCGCACAGTGGCGAAAACATCGCAGAGGGTTGCCCATGACCAGCGCCGAGCTCGCCAGACCCAGCCGTAAACAAAGGGTTCGCACCTTGTGGATCTCCGACGTGCACCTGGGCACGCGGGATTGCCAGGCCGAGCATCTGTCGCAGTTTCTCAAGGGTTACCACGCCGACAAGATCTACCTGGTCGGCGACATCATCGACGGCTGGAAACTGCGCGGCGGCATGTACTGGCCCCAGGCGCACACCAACGTGATCCGCCGCTTGCTGACCATGAGCAAGCGCGGCACCGAGGTGATCTACGTCACCGGCAACCATGACGAATTCCTGCGGCGCTATTCGAAGCTGATCCTGGGCAACATCCAGTTGGTCGACGAAGCGGTGCACGTCACAGCCGATGGCCGGCATCTGTTAGTGATCCACGGCGACCAGTTCGACGTGATCACCCGTTATCACCGTTGGTTGGCGTTCCTCGGTGATTCGGCCTACGAATTCACCCTGACCCTCAATCGCTGGCTCAATCACTGGCGGGCGAAATACGGTTACGGCTACTGGTCGCTGTCAGCCTATCTCAAGCACAAGGTGAAGACGGCGGTGAGCTTCATCAGCGACTTCGAAGAAGCTATCGCCCACGAATGCGTGAAGCGCGAATTGCACGGCGTGGTCTGCGGGCACATTCACCACGCCGAGATCCGCAAGGTCGGCGAGGTGGATTACCTCAATTGCGGTGACTGGGTGGAATCGTGCACGGCGCTGATCGAGCACTGGGACGGCACGATCGAGCTGTATCGCCTGGCCGATGCGCAGGCGCGGGAAGCCGAACTGAAAGCGGCGAAGGTTGCCGAACTGGCCTGAGTTTTTCAAATCGACTCAGGCCGGGTTGTGCTCTTCCATCGCCGCTTTGTAGATCGAGTTTTTCGGCTGGGCGAACAGCCGTTCCATCATCGGTTCGAAGAAGCTCAGCGGCAGGGTGTCGTACTCGGGGTCGAACGCCGCCGCGTCGTATTTCGCGCAGAACTCCGCCGTCGCCAGAAACTGCGGGTGGTCGCTGAATTGTTCGCGCAGGTGCCGATCCATGCCCAGGTGATGGAAGAAGTAGTAGCCCTGGAAGATCCCGTGCTTTTCCACCATCCACAGGTTCTCGGCGCTGACGAACGGTTTGAGGATGGCGGCGGCGATGTCTGGGTGATTGTAGGAACCCAGTGTGTCGCCAATATCGTGGAGCAGGGCGCAGACCACGTATTCCTCGTCGCGCCCGTCGCGAAAGGCGCGGGTGGCGGTTTGCAGCGAGTGGGTCAGGCGATCCACCGGGAACCCGCCGAAATCACCTTCGAGCAATTTCAGATGCGCCATGATCCGGCCCGGCAATTGGCGGGCGTAGGCGCTGAAATCCGCCGCGATGATCGCCCAGTCTTCCTGCGTGCCGTCCTTCATATGAGTGAAACGGGCAGTGGCATTCATCGGCAATCCTCTTGGTCAAGGTTTCTAGAACGCTACGCGGCCCAGGATCATGTCGCGGTACATGACGAAATCCCCCAGCAGGCTGTAGAGCGGATGCTGGAAGGTGGTCGGGCGGTTCTTCTCGAAAAAGAAATGGCCGATCCAGGCGAAGCTGTAACCGGCCAGTGGCAGGGCGAGCAACAGCAGCCAGGCGCCCTTGGCGATGGTCATCGCGAGAATGAAGATCACCAGCGTCGTCCCGATAAAGTGCAGGCGGCGGCAGGTGCTGTTGCTGTGTTCGCTGAGGTAATACGGATAGAACTCGGCGAAACTGTTGAAATGCTTGATGGTTTCCACGACTGCGATCTCTGTGGTTATTGTTCTGATTGCAAGTTGTTCGGCGGGTAGCTTATTTGAGTCTAGAGTGATCAATGGTGTCGGCCAGTGACAATCGGCGCCACTTTACTATCCTTGGGAAATCGGCCGTAGTATGCGGCTCATCATGTCATTCAAGAAAAAACGCCATGAGCGAACGAACGACTTCTGCAAGCTGGGCGATGGGGATTGTCAAGGCACTGGAAATGGACGGCCTGGATTGCCGGGTTTTGTTCAGACAGCTGGGGCTCGACTACGCGGCGCTGGAGGATCCGGACGCGCGCTTCCCGCAGGACTCCATGACCCGACTCTGGCAACGGGCGGTCGAGCTGTCCGGGAATCCCGCCATCGGCCTGAACATGGGCAAGGTGGTGCGACCGGCCTCGTTCCATGTTGCGGGCTACGCGCTGATGTCCAGCAACACCTTGGCCGAAGGCTTTCAGCGACTGGTGCGGTATCAGCGGATCATCGCCGAAAGTGCTGACCTGAGTTTTCGCCTGCTCGACGAAGGCTATGCGTTGATTCTGACGGTGCATGGCGATCATCTGCCGCCGACCCGGCAAAGTGCCGAAGCCTCGCTGGCCTGCGCGCTGGCGCTGTGCGGCTGGCTGACCGGGCGCACGCTGCACCCGCGCAAAGTGCTGGTGCAGGGCGACGAGCCCGATGATCCTGGGCCCTACAAACAAGCCTTCCATGCACCGCTGGTGTTCAACGCGCCGTATGACGCGCTGATCTTCGAGCGTGCCGACATGGAAGCGCCGTTACCCACCGCCAACGAGGCGATGGCGCTGCTGCACGACCGGTTTGCCGGGGAATATCTGGCGCGGTTTTCCGAAAGTCGCGTGACCCACAAGGCGCGCCAGGTGTTGTGCCGTCTGTTGCCTCAGGGCGAACCCAAGCGCGATACGGTGGCGCAGACCCTGCACCTGTCGCAGCGCACCTTGCAACGGCGGTTGCAGGAGGAGGGCACCAGTTTCCAGCAGTTGCTGGATGACACCCGCCGCGAACTCGCCGAGCAATACCTGGCGCAGCCGAGCATGACTCTGCTGGAAATCGCCTATCTGTTGGGGTTTGCCGACCCGAGCAATTTCTTCCGCGCATTCCGCCGCTGGTTCGACACCACGCCCGGCGATTACCGGGCGCGTTTGCTGGACGCGCCGAACGCGATCAGTGACGCCAGAACGCCGGAATACACAGCACAAACACCGTAATGATCTCCAGTCGGCCGAGCAGCATGCCGAACGACAGGATCCACTTGGCGGCATCGGGCAGCGTGGAGAAATTGCCCGCCGGCCCGATGGTTTCACCCAGCCCCGGGCCGACGCCGGACACCGTGCTGGCGGCGCCGGTCAGCGCGGTCATCCAGTCCACGCCCAACAGCGACAGCAGCAGGGCGATCACGCAGATAGTGATGGCGAAGAAGAACGAAAAGGTCAGGATCGAACGGACGATTTCTTCGTCGAGGCGATGACCGTTGTACTTCTGTTTGATCACCGCGCGCGGGTGGATCAACTGGTTAAGGTTGGCCTTGAGCAGGATGTAGGCGACCTGGAAACGGAAGATCTTGATCCCGCCCGCCGTCGAGCCGGAACAGCCGCCGACAAAGCCCAGATAGAAGAACAGCATCAGCGAGAAGTTGCCCCACAGGCTGTAATCCCCCAGTGCAAAACCGGTGGTGGTGACCACCGAGGTCACGTTCAGCGCCACATGGCGCAGCGCGTCCAGCCAGTGCAGGTTGGTGGTCCACCAGTACCAGGTGCCGAGCACCAGCCAGGTTACCAGCAACATGCCGAGCAAACCCTGCACCTGTTGATCCTTGATCAGTGCCCGGCGGTTGCCGCGCAGCGTCGCCACGTACAGGGTGAACGGCAGGCTGCCGAGGATCATCACCACCACGGCCACCCAGTGCACTGCCGGTTGCGTCCACTTGGCCAGGGACTGGTCGGAGGTCGAGAATCCACCGGTGGAAATCGCCGACATCGCATGGTTGATCGCATCGAACGGGCTCATCCCCGCCCACCAGAACGCCAGACTGCCGAGAATGGTGATGCCCACGTACGCCGCCACGATCAGCCGCGCCACCATGTGCGAGCGGGGCATGACCTTTTCCGAGCGGTCCGAGGATTCGGTCTGGAACAGACGCATGCCGCCGATGCGCAGCAGCGGCAGAATCGCCACCGCCATGCCGATAAAGCCGATGCCGCCGAGCCAGTGCAGCAGCGAGCGCCACATCAGGATGCCCGGGGACATGGTGTCCAGCCCGCTGAGTACGGTCGACCCGGTGGCCGTGATGCCGGACATGCTTTCGAAAAACGAGTCGGTGTAGCTGATGTGCTGGGTCAGCAGAAACGGCAGCGCGGCGAAGATGCACACCACCAGCCAACTGGTGACGGTCAGCAGGTACATGTCGCGAGGCCGCAGGTGAATGTGTTCCGGACGTCCGGGAATCACCAGAGCCAGACCGGCGACGAAGGTGATCATGCTCGCCCAGAGGAACGACGGCAGATCGCCGGTGTGGTCGAAGATCACCAGGGTGGCCATGGGCACGACCATGGCGATGGCCAGGGTGATGAGGAAGATGCCGATGATGAAACCAATGATCCGTAAGGTCGGCAACGCCATGAAGTGCGCTCGGGCTGATGTGGGAAGGGCGCCATTCTACCTGCGGGGCAAGGCATGTAAACCGACGCGGCCGGATCACTTGCCGCTAGAATAGCCGGACATTTTTTTCAGGAGGTGGCCGATGCAGGCTCTCGACGCTTTGCTCAACCGTGTTTCCGTTCCACGACTGATCGATCCGGCCCCCACCGCCGAACAGCGCGAAGTGCTGTTTGCCGCCGCGACCCGCGCACCGGATCACGGCCATTTGCAGCCGTATCGTTTCCTGACCGTCGAAGGTGCGGCGCGTGAGCAGATGGGTCAGTTGCTGGCCGAAGCGGCGCAGATGCAGGAAGGCGAAGTCACCGAAGCGATGATCGACAAGGCGCGCAACGGCCCGCTGCGGGCACCGCTGGTGGTCGTGGTCATCGCCAAACTTCAGGATCACGTCAAATACCCGAAGGCCGAGCAGTTGCTGGCCGCAGGCTGTGCGGCGCACGGCATTCTGCTGGCGGCCTACGCGCAGGGGATTGGTGCCGTTTGGCGCACCGGTGATCTGGCCTACTCGAAACATGTCGCCAAGGGCCTGGGCCTGACGGATGACGAAGAAGTGATTGCCTTCCTGTACCTCGGTACGCCGCAGAAAGAACCGCGGGTGGCCGAGAAGGTTGATCTGGCGGAGTTTGTCAGCGCCTGGCCGGCAAAGGCCTGATTCAATCAGGGCTGGACCACCGCCCCCGGTTCCAGCGGCAATTCAAGACTGGCCACAAACCCGCCCTGCGGGTGGTTGGCCAGCACCAGCGTCCCGCCATGCCGTTCCGCCGCCCGCCGGGCAATCGCCAGGCCCAGGCCATGGCCTGCAGCGGTCTGCCCCGGCGCCCGATAAAACGGTTCGCCCAACTGGCTCAAGTGCTCGGCCTGCACCCCCGGCCCATGATCCCGCACGCTGACCACGATTCGTTCGCCCTGACGTGACGCCTGCATTTCAATCGGCTGCCCGACCGGGTTGAAGCGCTGGGCATTGCGCAGCAGGTTGTCCACGGCGCGTTCGATCATGGTCGGCCAGCCTGTCAGATTGAGCGCCGGGTCGGCTTCCAGGCGGACGGTCTGTTCGGGTGAGCCCAGTTGCGCATCCTTTTGCAGAGTGCCCAGCAGGGCATTCAAATCCACGGCTTCGGCGCTGGCATTGTCGGCATCGACTCGTGCCAGCACCAGAATTTCACTGATCAACGCTTCCAGCCGATCGCATTCACGGGTCAGGCGCGGCCAGAGTTTTTCCCGCTCTTCCGGGCTGGCCCGTTCGGCCAGTGCCAGGGCGATGCGCAGTCGTGCCAGCGGTGAACGCAATTCGTGGGAGACGTCGCGCAGCAACTGGCGCTGACTGCCGATCAGACTTTGCAGACGTGCGCCCATGCGGTTGAAGTCGTTGGCCAGCACACCGAATTCATCGCGGCGGTTGGCCAGTTGCGCCAGGCTGTTCTGTTGATAGGTGGTCTGGCCGAGGTCATGCACTGCACCGCGCAGGCGACTGAGCGGACGAGTGATGGAAAACGTCACCAGCAGGCTGAACAGGGTCAGCACCACCAGCGCGATGCCCAGCGCACTCAACGGCCAGAGCAGGCTTTCGCGGTGCCAGGCGTCGAGTTCCGGGTGCGGGATGCGGTAGATGAAGAGGTAGGTGTCACCGCTTTTTTCGCTGGTGAACTCGTCGGTCAGACGGCGCCAGGGCAGGCGTCGGTCATCGTTGTTCTGCCGCGCCTCGAAGGCGGCCGCGCGCCGGGGGAAGGTGCCGCGCACCACCGGGTCGCCGCTTTCGTTCAGCACTTGCACGTCGATGTGGTACTGGCGTTTGCGCTGTTCGAGGATGTTCTGGGCGGCGTCTTCGCCCTGGGCTTCGTAGGTCTGCGTCCATTCGGCAGCCAGGGTGTTGAGGCCCGGATGGCGGCTGAGGATCCACGCGTCCTGGTTGAGCATGTGCCCCAGCAGAATGGAAAGCCCTGCAACCAGAGCGATGGCCAGCCAGAAGCTGGCGAGGATACGCCAGAACAATGAACGCACAGAAAATCCTCAAACTAGCGCAAAACCTGTGGCAGCGAGCCTGCTCGCGATAGCGTAGTGTCAGACAGCTCAGTCTTGTCTGATACACCGCTATCGCGAGCAGGCTCGCTCCCACATCGGGCTGGGTGAAAAAAGACCCGACGGCGTGAACCGTCGGGTCAGAACATTATTGCGCCTTTTGCGGCTGTTGCGCTTTCCAGGCTTTGAACTCGGCCCATTCGGCGCGACGTTCAGCCTGTTTCTTCTGGATCTCGTCGAATTTCTTCTGTTGATCCGGTTTCAACACGGCGCGGACATCGGACTCGGCTTTCTTGTGGTTGGCCGCCATCTCGTCCTTCATGGCTTTCTGGTCGGCTGGCGACAGTTTCTCCAGGTATTTTTCGACCGTCTGGTGACGCTCTTGCATCTGCTCGCCCATGATCTTGCGGATCTGCTCGCGCTGTTCGCGGGACAGGTCCAGCTCGCTGTACGGGCCTTTGCCGTGCATGCCGTGCATCTGACCGCCGTGGCGCGGGCCGTCCAGCGGGCCACCCATCGGGCCGCCATCCTGTGGTGGCATGGCCATGGCGACGGTCGGCAGGGCAGCGGCAAACATCAGAGCGATAAGAGTCTTGCGCATGGTGTATCTCCTTTGTCTCGTTCCCGGTACGTTCCGGATGAGTACAGATTACGGAGATCAAGGTCAGCGGCGGTCAGCGCTGTGTAAAGCTTGGGTAAACACGTTTTCGCGCCGACCTGACAAAACTTACGAACGATCAGAGGCTGTAGTAGTAGCCACGGCTGCGCAAGGCCACGATGCGCGGGCGGCCGTCGGCGTGGGGGCCGATTTTCTTGCGCAGGTTGCTGACGTGCATGTCCAGGCTGCGGTCGTACAGGGTCAGCTTGCGGCCGAGGGCGATCTGCGCCAGTTCCTGTTTGTCCAGCGGCTCGCCCGGCTGCTTGAGTAAAGCTTCGAGCAGACGGCTTTCGGAAACGGTGAGGGTGAATTCCTTCTCGTCGATGCTGACGACACCGCGCACCGGACTGAAGCTCAAGTCGCCAAGCTCGAGCTGGGTCGACACGGCGGCCGGATGACTGCGGCGCAGCACGGCGCGCAGGCGGGCGGTGAGCTCGCGGGGGTCGCAGGGTTTGGCCAGGTAATCGTCGGCACCGAGTTCCAGGCCGAGGATACGGTCCAGCGGCTCGCCACGGGCCGAAAGCATCAGCACCGGCAGATCGGCGTGATCGCTGCGCAGTTGCTTGAGCAGTTCCAGACCGCTGCCGTCGGGCAGCATCACGTCCAGCACCACGGCGGCGGGGGCGGACTCGGCCAGGGCCTTGCGGGCGCTCTGGCCGTCGTGACACGCACGGACCTGAAAGCCTTCCTGGCTCAGCCAACTGCTTAGAAGCTCACACAGCTCCTGGTCATCATCAATCAGTAACAGCTCGCTCATGACTCACTCAATTTAGCCATTGTCGACGTTTTCGACTTGCACCACTGGCAAAGATACCGCAGAGCAGGGCCAATAGCGCTACCCCGGCGCCGGTGACGAACCATTGCTGCTGTTCGGTCAGCAGGCGCGGCAGCGGGCTGGCCTGGGCTTCCTTGAGTTGCAGCTTCAGACGCTGGTTCTCCTGGCGCAACCGGGCAAGCTGGGCGCTTTCGCGGGTGCTATCGGCATCCTGCAGTTGTTTGCTCAGTGCTTCCCGCTGCTGCTCGCTGACCTTCAGGCGCTGCTGCAACTCGGTGATCTGGCTGCCGGCGCTTAACGACAACGGCGTGGAATTGCCGCTTTCGCTGCTTTCCTCACCATGGGCGGGTGCCATGATCGACAACGTGACCAGCATCAGACACAACGGACCCTTGCGCATCGCGACTCCTGTTACCAAATGGATATTGGGCAGGTTGTCGGCCGGCAAACGAGAATAATGAGCGATTGAGAACGCGATGAACCGACAAGGTTCATCGCGTGGGGAAGGACTACGGCAGGACTTGCTTGAACGGCTTCACGACAACGTTGGCGTAGACGCCGGCGGCGATGTACGGATCGGCATCGGCCCAGGCTTGTGCCGCGCTCAGGGAATCGAATTCGGCAACGATCAGGCTGCCGGTGAAACCCGCCGCGCCCGGATCATTGCTGTCGACCGCCGGGTGCGGGCCGGCCAGGACGATGCAGCCCTCGCCCTTGAGCACTTGCAGACGTTCAAGGTGCGCGGGGCGGGCGGCGAGGCGCGCGTCCAGGGAGTTGGCGACGTCGGTGGCAATGATGGCGTAGAGCATGTCAGTCCTCGGTTTTTGGCGTTGTGGTATCGGCGTCGTGCAGGTGACGGGACAGGTAAATGCCCTGAGCGACCAGGAACAGCACGGTCAGGCCCAGGCTGCCGAACACCTTGAAGTCCACCCAGTAGTCCTGGAACGTGAACGCGACGAACAGGTTGGCGGCGCCGCAGAACAGGAAGAAACCGATCCAGGCGATGTTCAGGCGCGTCCAGACGGCGTCCGGCAGGGTCAGTGCGTGGCCCATGATGCGCTTGATCAGCAGGCGGTCACCGATGAAATGGCTGCCGATGAAGGCCAGGGCAAACAGCCAGTTGACCACCGGGGCTTTCCACTTCAGGAAGGTTTCGCTGTGGAAAGCCAGGGTCAGACTGCCGAACACGAGGCAGGCGATCAGGGTCAGCCACTGGCTCTTTTCCAGCTTGCGCTGCTTGATGAAGAGCGCGCCATAGACCACCAGGGAGCTGATGATCAGCACGGCGGTGGCGCTGTAGATGCCGCCTACGGTCAACTCATTGCCGGCAACGTCGACGGTGCGTGGATCGAGTTTGTAGACGATGAAAAACAGCAGAAGCGGGATGAAATCGATGAATTGTTTCACAGTGAGAGCCAGAAGCTGGATGTGGCGGCATAATAACAAACATATGGGCGCGCGATAGCGCCGGCTGATTTGAGGTTACACATCCCCGTGAATGTTGATTTGCACTGCCACAGCACGGCCTCCGATGGCGCCCTGGCGCCTGCGGCACTGGTTGCGCGTGCGTTCGAAAATGGCGTGCGAGTCCTGGCCCTGACCGACCATGACACCCTCGAAGGCCTCGCCGAAGCGCGCACGGCCGCCGAAGCGCTGGGCATGCAACTGGTCAACGGCGTCGAACTGTCCTGCACCTGGGGCGGCGCGACCATTCATGTGCTGGGCTACGGTTTCGACGTCAACGCCGCGCCGTTGGTCGAGGCGATCGCCAGTCTGCACGATGGCCGCTGGCTGCGGTCTGAAGAAATAAGCCGCAAGCTCGCCCTCAAGGGCATGCCCGGCGCGCTCGACGGCGCGCGGCAGATCCAGCAGGAACTGGGCGACAGCGGTAACGCACCGGCCCGTCCGCATTTCGCCGACTGGATGGTGCGTGAAGGTTTCGTCAAGGATCGCGCCGAAGCGTTCCGCAAATGGCTCGGCGCCGGCAAGCTGGGGGACGTCAAGCAACACTGGCCGACCCTCGAAGACACCGTCGGCACGCTGCGCGCCGCCGGCGCCTGGGTCAGCCTGGCGCATCCGTGGCACTACGATTTCACCCGCAGCAAGCGCCGAAAGTTGATTGCAGACTATATTCAAGCGGGCGGGCAGGCGATCGAAGTGGTCAACGGTCATCAGCCTGCGGAACAGGTGGGCAGCCTTGCGATTCTTGCCCGTGAGTTCGGTCTGCTGGTCAGCGCCGGCAGTGATTTCCATGGCCCTGGTGGCTGGTCCGAGATCGGCCAGTACCGGCCGGTGCCGGAGGACCTTTCACCCCTGTGGTGTCGGTTCAAACATGACACAGTTATTGCCGCCGTCTGAACAGGTAGAGAATGTGAGTCAATTTTTCCAGATTCATCCGGAAAACCCGCAAGCGCGCCTGATCAAACAGGCGGTCGAGATCATCCGCAAGGGTGGGGTGGTGGTCTATCCCACGGACTCTTCCTACGCAATCGGCTGCCAGATCGGCGACAAGAACGGCATCGAGCGCGTTCGACGCCTGCGTCAGCTCGACGAAAAGCACAACTTCGCGCTGATCTGCAGCGATCTGTCGCAGCTGGGCAATTACGCCAAGATCGACACCGGGACCTTTCGAATCCTGAAAGCCCACTTGCCGGGGCCTTACACCTTCATTCTCAACGCTACCCGTGAAGTGCCGCGGCTGTTGCTGCATCCGAAGAAGCGCACCATCGGCCTACGCGTGCCGAGCCATCCGATTGCCTTGGCATTGCTTGCCGAACTGGGCGAGCCGCTGATGAGCGTGACCCTGATCATGCCCGGCGATGAAGACCCGCTGAGTGATCCGTACGAAATGCGCCAGTTGCTGGAGCATCAGGTGGACCTGATCATCGACGGCGGTTTCGGCGGCATCAAGGCCTCCACCGTAATCGACCTGACCGGCGACGATCCGGAAGTGGTCCGCGTCGGTTGCGGCGATCCGGCTCCGTTCATGGTCGAGGCCTGAATGTCCGCAGTGGAAACCGTTGATCCCCAGGCCGGTGCCCAGCAGGAACTGCCGTTTGCCATGGTCTATGGCCAGGCGGTCACGGAAATGCCGCTGGACCTGTACATCCCGCCGGACGCCCTGGAAGTCTTCCTCGAAGCCTTCGAAGGCCCGCTCGACCTGCTGCTGTACCTGATCCGCAAACAGAACATCAATATCCTCGACATCCCGGTGGCGGAAATCACTCGTCAGTACATGGGTTATGTCGAGTTGATGCAGTCGGTGCGCCTGGAGCTCGCCGCCGAATACCTGGTGATGGCCGCGATGCTGGCCGAGATCAAGTCGCGGATGCTGCTGCCACGGGCCGAAACCGTCGAGGACGAAGAGGAAGACCCGCGCGCTGAGCTGATCCGCCGTCTGCAGGAATACGAACGTTTCAAGGCTGCGGCCGAAGGCATCGATGGCCTGAGCCGGGTCGGTCGCGACGTGATCGTTCCAAAACTCGACGCGCCGCAGGCCACGGTGCGCAAGTTGCTGCCGGACGTGGCGCTGGAAGAAATCCTGATGTCCATGGCAGAAGTGCTGCGCCGTGGCGACATGTTCGAAAGCCATCAGGTCAGCCGCGAGGCGCTGTCCACCCGCGAACGCATGAGCGACGTGTTGGAGCGTCTCAAGGGCGGCGGCTTTGTGCCGTTCGTCGAGTTGTTCACCGCCGAGGAAGGCCGGCTCGGGGTGGTAGTGACCTTCATGGCGATCCTTGAACTGGTCAAGGAATCCCTGGTCGAGCTGGTGCAGAATGAGCCGTTCGCCGCGATCCACGTGCGAGCCCGAGTCGAATAACGAGTCCGAACATGAACCTGAGTGAACCCCGCGAGCTGGCGCCCCTGCTTGAAGCCTTTCTGTTGGCCTCGGGAAAGCCGCAAACCCTTGAACGTCTGTACGAGTTGTTCGAGGAAGGCGAACGGCCGGAGCCGCCGGTCTTCAAGAAAGCCCTGGCCCTGCTGGAAAAGTCCTGCGAGGGGCGGGCGTTCGAGCTTAAGGAGGTCGCCTCCGGCTATCGCCTGCAGATCCGCGAGAAGTTCGCGCCATGGGTTGGCCGACTGTGGGAAGAGCGCCCGCAGCGTTATTCCCGGGCCCTGTTGGAAACCATGGCGCTGATTGCCTATCGCCAGCCGATTACCCGTGGCGAGATTGAAGATGTGCGGGGCGTGGCGGTCAACACCAACATCGTCAAGACGCTGATGGAGCGCGAGTGGATCCGCATCGTCGGCTATCGCGACGTGCCGGGCAAACCGGCGATGTTCGCCACCACCAAGGCGTTTCTCGATCACTTCAACCTCAAGAGCCTTGACGAGTTGCCGCCACTGGCCGAACTGCGCGAGATCGAGCCGGATCCGGTGCTCGACTTCGACGATGCTCCAGTGCCGCCTGGCCTGCAGGAGCTGGCCGATGCCAGTGCCGAGCCGGAAGAGCAGAAAGAGGAAACCAGTTTCCACACGCTGTTGCTGGAGCTGGACAGCATGGAGGAGGGGATCAAGACCGACTTCGACGACTTGCTGCGTGACGGGGTGGGCGGCGAATCGATGCCGACCGGGGTTGAGTCCGATCCGGTCGAACCGCCGGTTGAGGGTGAGCCAGAATCTGACTTTGAGCCTGAATTCGAGCCTGACTTTGAGTCCGAACCTGAACTGGAAGACGATGTGCTCGGCGTGGCCGAAGCCCGGGAAAAACTGCTGGCCGCCGTTGCTCGCCTCGAACAACCCGCACCAGAACCTGAGCCAGCACTGAGCGAAGAAGAAGCCGAAGCCCGGGCACTGGCCGAAGCCATCGAAGCCGAACGCCGCGAGTTCGAGGATTGAGCATGAGCTCGACCAAAGACCCGTGCATCAGCGTCTGCAAGTTCAGTGACGACATCTGCATCGGCTGCGGCCGCAGCAAGCGCGAGATCCGGGCCTGGAAGAAACTCGACAAGGACGACAAGCGCACCGTACTTGCCGAAGCTGCGCTGCGCCTGATCAAGCTCGGCGCCACCGGTCGGCGGAAAAAGAAATAACCTTGGTTTGATCGACTAGTCTCTGATGCGCACGCGGCCACATCCGCGTATGATTCGCGACCCTTCGGCGATCCCTTCGCCCGAAAACCCAGATTTCAATGCTTCGGCAGGCCCAATCCAGAGCCGCTGAACAGACCACACCGGGAGGTGCCCAGATGAGTGACAACCAGAAAGACGACCAGCAAATCGGCCCAGCAGGCGAAAAGCTGCAGAAAGTCCTCGCCCGTATCGGCGTCGGCTCGCGCCGTGACGTGGAAGCGTGGATCAGCCAGGGCCGGATCAAGGTCAATGGCACAGACGCCACCCTTGGCCTGCGCGTCGACATGCACGATGCCATTACCATCGATGGCAAGGTCATCAAGCGCGAAGAGGCTGCCGAGTCGGTCCGCCGCGTGATCATGTACAACAAGCCGGACGGCGAGATCTGCACCCGTGACGACCCGGAGGGTCGTCCGACCGTGTTCGACAAGTTGCCGCGTCCGAAAGAAGGGCGCTGGATCAACATCGGCCGTCTCGACATCAACACCACCGGTCTGCTGATGTTCACCACCGACGGTGAGCTGGCCAACCGCCTGATGCACCCGTCCTACGAGATGGACCGCGAGTACGCAGTCCGTGTTCGCGGCGAAGTCGATGACGAGATGATCGAGCGTCTGAAGGCCGGCGTCGTGCTGGAAGACGGTCCGGCGCGCTTCACCGATATTCAACAGGCACCGGGCGGCGAAGGCTTCAACCACTGGTATCACTGTGTGGTGATGGAAGGTCGCAACCGTGAAGTGCGTCGTCTGTGGGAATCCCAGGGCCTGGTGGTCAGCCGCCTGAAGCGCGTGCGTTTCGGTCCGGTGTTCCTCAACTCCGACCTGCCGATGGGCCGCTGGCGCGAAATGAGCCAGTATGAAGTCGACGTGCTGAGCGCCGAAGTCGGCCTGACCCCGGTGGCCATGCCGCAACTGAATGCCAAGAGCAAAGACAAGCTCGACCGCATGCAGCGTAAATCGTCGCGGCCGATGCCTCGCACCGAGCGCGTGCGTACCTTGCGTCCGGCCAACGGCGCACCGGCGGCGGCCGGCCCGCGTACCGTGCGTGAGCCGCAGATCGAAGGCGAGCGTCCGGGTCGCAAGCCAGCGGCGCGTCCGGATGGCGAGCGCGCTCCGCGTGGGCGCACCGAGCGTGGTGAAGGTCGTGCACCGGCCGGTCGCGGTACGCCAGTGGCGGATCGTCCAGCCGAGACCAGGCGTCCGGCCAAACCGGCGCCGAAGCGTCCAGGCATCAAGCTGGCGGACGACGACAAACCGTCGGGCAAGCGCCGTGGCGCACCGGCCGGTTCCGGGCAGCGTCCGGGTTTCGGTCGCAAGAAGCCGGAATAACGCAGTTGTAAGCTTCGAGCCGCAAGCTTCAAGCTGAAAAACAGAAGCGCCAACCTCAGGGTTGGCGTTTTTTTTTGGATTTTTTGTTTCTTTTTTGGGGTGTGTTTTTTCTTGTTTTAAAACAAAAAAACTGACGTTCTTCAGATAGTTAGCCAGCTAATGTCAATCACCGTGCCTGCCTTCTATCCGTCTGAGGTGGAAATTTTTCGTTACGCACTGTCAGTGAATATTTACGAAAAACCCTCTGAAGTCCCGTGGATCGCGTGCCCCTGCCGTGCTGTAAGGAAAATCTGCCGGAGTCCCGTCCGCCGGGCCTTGCGCAGCGCTCTGGTGCGCTTGTTTCAGCGCCGTTTGGAGGGTGAGATGCGCCCCATGCCTGTCGTGCAGGTGCATAACAAGAAGGAGGCGCAATGAACGCCGATATCCAATTTCACTTCTCTACGTGGGACGGATTTTCCATCGTCCACGCCGATGGCCTGCAAAGGCCTGACTCAATTTTTGCAGCCGCCCGGGTCGCCCGGGGTGGACACACGCAATCCCGGCAACCGACACGCTGATCCAGCGGGGTCTGGCAGCAGGGGGTTAGCGGTGTACAATGCGCCGCGTTTTACCTGTGACCCTCTGCGTAATCGCGCATACCTCAAGGCTATCCGTCTTGTTCACTCCGTCGCGTCACGAGCGTGTCGGGTTCGATTTCGTCACAGATAAAAACAAACAGGTGACGCATGACCGTTGTAAAAAAGCTGAATTCCTGGTGCCTGCGCTGGGGTTTGATCAAGGTTGGTTGAAATCGCAACCTTGCAGCAACGTCTACTGAACATCATCAAACCTTGCGTGAGACCTTTTTCATGAGTGGACAAAACTCGCAATCAGGCGAGCTGAAACGCGGCCTGAAAAATCGCCATATTCAACTGATCGCCCTCGGTGGCGCGATCGGTACAGGATTGTTCCTCGGCTCGGCCGGGGTGCTGAAATCCGCCGGCCCGTCGATGATTCTCGGCTATGCCATCTGCGGCTTCATCGCTTTCATGATCATGCGCCAGCTCGGCGAAATGATCGTCGAAGAGCCGGTGGCCGGATCCTTCAGCCACTTTGCGCACAAATACTGGGGCGGTTTCGCCGGTTTCCTGTCGGGCTGGAACTGCTGGATCCTGTACATCCTGGTGGGCATGTCGGAGCTGACCGCAGTCGGCAAGTACATCCACTACTGGGCGCCGGATATCCCGAGCTGGGTCACCGCAGCCGCGTTCTTCGTGCTGATCAACGCGATCAATCTGGCCAACGTCAAAGTTTTCGGTGAAGCCGAGTTCTGGTTCGCGATCATCAAGGTCGTGGCGATCGTCGGCATGATTGCCCTGGGCAGCTACCTGCTGGTCAGCGGTCATGGCGGCCCGCAGGCGTCGGTCAGTAACCTGTGGTCCCACGGCGGCTTCTTCCCGAACGGCGTCAGTGGTCTGGTGATGGCCATGGCGATCATCATGTTCTCCTTCGGTGGTCTGGAAATGCTCGGTTTCACCGCCGCCGAAGCCGACAAGCCGAAAACCGTGATCCCGAAAGCGATCAATCAGGTGATCTACCGGATCCTGATTTTCTACATCGGCGCACTGGTCATCCTGCTGTCGCTGACCCCGTGGGACAGCCTGCTGGAAACCCTCAACGCGTCGGGCGACTCCTACAGCGGCAGCCCTTTCGTACAGGTGTTCTCGATGCTCGGCAGCAACACCGCCGCGCACATCCTCAACTTCGTGGTCCTGACCGCAGCGTTGTCGGTGTACAACAGCGGCACCTACTGCAACAGCCGTATGCTGCTGGGCATGGCCGAGCAGGGTGATGCACCGAAAGGTCTGGCGAAGATCGACAAGCGCGGCGTGCCGGTGCGTTCGATCCTGGCGTCGGCGGCTGTGACTCTGGTGGCTGTGCTGCTCAACTACCTGATCCCGCAACACGCGCTGGAACTGCTGATGTCGTTGGTCGTTGCAACGCTGGTGATCAACTGGGCGATGATCAGCTTCTCGCACTTCAAGTTCCGCCAGCACATGAACAAGACCCACCAGAAGCCGCTGTTCAAGGCGCTGTGGTACCCGTACGGCAACTACATCTGCCTGGCGTTCGTGGCGTTCATTCTCGGTGTGATGCTGCTGATCCCGGGCATTCAGGTCTCGGTGTATGCGATTCCGGTGTGGGTCGTGTTCATGTGGGTCTGCTATGTGATCAAGAACAAGCGTGGTGCGCAGCAGGAGTTGCACGCTGCCGTGAAATAACGCGGCAAGCCAAACAACAAACCCGGCCAGGCGCCGGGTTTTTTGTTTTCGCGGATTTCGACAGTGATCCCGAACGCCTTGCGCGTTCGGTGGTTCGAGGCTCTATGTGTAGTCGGCAATGGGGTAAAGCGTGCACAACGCTTCGGTCTGTAAGCGGAATTGGTCTCTGGCGGAGTGCTCCAGTGTGTAATCCCGTTCGCCAAGCGCTGTCACTTTGTCGAGGATCCGGCACATCAGGTCGACAATCTGCCGGCATCCCCGCGAGTCGATGTGGCGCTGGGCAATGGAGCCCGTGCCGATACGCAACCCACTGGTCACGGAGGATGATCGAGCCTCGCCGGGGACACGATGCCTGTTCACGATGATCCCGCATTGCTCCAGCGCCGATTCTGCAATGGCGCCGGTGATGCCGCTGCGCAACCGAAGCAGAATCGTGTGATTTTCACTGCGTCCGCCCACGACTTCGTAATCATGTGCCTGAAACGCAGTGGCAAGTTCATCGGCGGTATGGCGGATCCGCGCCATGTAAGCGTCGAATTCGGCCGACATTGCATGACCCAGCGCCGTCGCCTTGGCCGCGATCATGTTGACGGCCGGCGCGCCCTGCATGCCGGGAAACACGGCGTGATCAAGGGCGCGGCTGAAGGTCGTCCGCAAGCCGGGGACTTTGGTATTGGCGTCCCGGCCGCAAAGAATCAGGCCGCCTCGGGGGCCCATGAGTTGCTTGTGTGTGCAGGTGGTCGTGACGTGTGCAATGTCAATCGGGCTCGGATGCCGTCCGGTGGCAACCAGTCCGGCGATGTGTGAAATGTCGGCGAGCAGGATGGCGCCGGCCTCATCGGCAATCTCGCGAAAGCGTTCGAAATCCACGATCCGCGAGTAAGCAGTGGCGCAGCACATGATGATGCGCGGGCGGTGAGCGAGCGCCAGCGTTCGCACCTCGTCGTAATCGATCAGGCCTTGGGAGGTCGTACCGTACTGGATGGCTTTGTAGTGGTCGCTCGAGAACGCTGCGGTGCTGCCGTGGGTGAGGTGGCCGCCATGTTCGACGGCCATTCCCAGCAGGGTATCCCCCGGTTCGAGCAGGCCGGTGAGCACCTGGTAATTGGCGTTCGATGCCGAGTGTGGCTGCACGTTGGCGTACTGAGCGCCGAACAGCGCCCGGGCTCTTCGAATGGCCAGCGACTCGACCAGGCTGACGTTCTCGCAACCGGCGTTATAGCGCCTGCCGGGTGTGCCCTCGGCCGTCACGTTGACCAGCGCCGACGCAGAGGCCGCCAGGGTGCGTGGGTTGACTGCGCAGGAGGAAGATACCAGCGACAGGGTCTGGTGCTGTCGCGTGACTTCGGCGTCAAGGATCTGCGCGAGTTCGGCGTCTTGCACTCGCAGATCCGTCAGGCCGCGCCGCAGCAAGTCGGCCTGGGTCGTAAGCGGTTGAGTATTGACCGGCATTCTTTGTATTCCTTCCCTGTTTGTTGCGCGCCGCGAACAACAGCGCGACTTTCCTGGTTTTGCGTGTGCCGACATCCATGTATCGCCACAAGCTGTACAGGCGGATCCGTGTTCCGGCGCCGATGCGCGCAAAACCAACGTCTGTACAGGTAGCCACTGTCTGATTTCCTCTGCGGGTTACCGTGACGAGGGACAGCTTGAAGCATCATAGTTTTTTTGTTTGTGAACGCGAGAAAAATTAATCAAAAAAATGAACATTGTTCAAAGAAAATGATTCTTTTTGCAGGGCTCAAGGTGTAAAGCTGTAGGGCGACCGTCGCCGCTTTGCGGTGGTGAAGGGGAAGGCTGCGGGAACTAACACGTCAGTACAGCTTGCAGGTGAGTCTGCAAGTCTGGATGAGTCGCCCCGGTTTCGGTCACTCAAGGATGGAGGATGCTATGATCTCTCGCGGTTTTGACAGGGATGCAACTGTAATCAACGACCTGATGTGAGTACCCGTGAGTCATCATTCAGGGTGTGTTTTCATTACAGTTATAAATGGGCGGTCAGTAACTCATGCACAGAAGAGAAAGATCGGAGAATCTGAAAAACAATATCAAGTACCTGATAAAAAGTCGTGGGGAGACGCAGCTGTCCTTGTGTAACTCCAGTGGCCTGACCAGAACGACCATCTATAACATCCTCGAGGGGAAGGTGGTCAATGTGCAGCAGTCCACGGTTCGCAAGATTTCCGATTTCTTTGGTGTTTCCTATGAAGAAATAGAAACCATCGATTTTGAAGAGAAGGAGATAATAGAAAGCAGTATCTCGCCGCAAGGGAACATGAATCCGGCGGCAGTGCCTGTTCTGAAAGAGAGTCTGGTGATCCAGAATCTGGACAAGAGAATTGGCGAGTTGGCCACGGTTTATCCATTGACTTATTATTTTGGCGCCTCTTTCAATTTGATAGGTGTGCTGCTGGAAAACGAGATCAGTGGATTGAATGAACCGGGCGATCTATTGATCGTTCAGAAAGGTTCTTCGAGTAGCGACAGGGAAAAACTGCTGTATGACAAAGCCACGAACAGGCTGCTGATATCCAGAGAGACTGGCGTTGCCACGGATCGTATTTGTGTTATCGGGGATATAATCGAGGAACGATTTAATGGGCTGTAGTGTTGGAATGGAAAACAGCAAGTACAAGCTATTGGGATTTGAAAACGGTAAAAGCCTGGCCGTCATCATGGTGATTGCGACAGGCAAGATAATCAAAATAAAACTGAGTGAAGTGTTGAATAGTGAGATTATGGATAATCTGAACAAGCTGGAAATAAAGAATCTGTACAAGAAGTTTTATTCCCAGGGAGGGGCGCTGACCGCTTATGAGTTGAATGATCGCCATGAGAGTTCCTGGATGATCTATATCATTCTGAACCTCATGTTGTTTACGCTGTATATCTTTACCAGTATCGCCGCGACCAAGCCGATCTATCTGGAGTCTCTGGACATTATCGTAACGCCTGGGACTTTTCTTTATCCGCTGACGTTTCTGATCGTCGATCTGTTGAATGAAACGTTCGGTCTCAGGCTTGCGCGAAAAGCGATTCTCTTTGCCTTCATCAGCAACGCGGCCATCATCATCCTGCTGGCCATCACGACTCATCTCCCCGGATTGCCTGGCTGGAAGCTCGATGGCCCTTACAATGATGTCATTGGCCAGTTGTCTTCTGTCCTGGTAGCTTCCTCTGTTTCATTTCTGGTTTCCGAAAATATAAACTCGTATTTGCTGTGCAAAATCAAGGAACTCACAAATTCCAGATTTCTGTTCTTGCGCGTGTTTTTAAGTACGTTGTTTGCGGTAATCATCGACAGCTTTCTTTTCTGCTTCATCGCGTTTTATGGTGCGATGGAAACCAGCGCGATACTGAACATGATCTACGTTCAGATTGCGATAAAGGTTGGCTTCGCTTTCTTCAATGTATTGCCTGCTTATGGGGCAAGGGCATTGTTCAAGAAGTACCTGACTGGCGGTCAGGCGCAATAATGCAGAATGGCGCTCACCGGGTGTATCGGTTATGTCATACCGGGTGAGCGCTTGTTGTGTCGTCGAATATTCAGTTCAGATTCAGTTTTGCTTTCAGGCTGTGCGTAACCTGATCTTTTTTGTTCAGGTATTCATTGAGGCCTTTGGCACGAAGGTTACACGCGTCGCAATTGGAGCAGCCGTTACCTTTGATGCCGTTGTAGCAGGTCAGTGTCTGGTCCCGAATGAACTCCAGTCGCTTGTGGTAGTCGGCCAGGGCCCAGGTTTCCGCTTTGTTCAGCCACATCAGCGGAGTGTCCAGGGTCAATTGATAGTCCATGCCCAGTTCCAGGGCTTTGTTCAATGCCTTGACGAAGTCATCCCGGCAATCCGGGTAACCCGAAAAGTCTGTTTCACAAACGCCGGTAATGACGGTTCTGGCTTGTACCTGATACGCATAAATGGAAGCCAGGGTCAAAAACAGGATGTTTCTGCCGGGTACAAAAGTACTGGGCAGGCTTTCTCCTGAACTGTTGATGGTCGGAACCGGAATGTTGTCGCGGGTCAGGCTGCTGATGGCCAGTTCATTCAGCAGCGACACATCCATGGTCTTGTGCACGGTCACGCCAAGTTCTTTTGCCAGTTGCTGTGCAACTTCAATTTCCGCGCGATGGCGCTGGCCATAGTCAAATGTGATGCAGTGAATTTCATCGTAATGGGTCAAGGCATGGATCAAGCAGGTTGTTGAATCCTGTCCGCCGCTAAATACGATGACTGCTTTATTGCTCATGATTATGCTTCCTGCATGGAAAGGGTAAATGCAATATTCGAACAATAATCGAGGGGGGCTTGTCCCGGTTGCTCATTGCCGTGGCGATATTCTACGTAGTACGGCGCTCATTGGCACTGACGAATGCCCCCCCCTATTGACGGGGCATTTTCTCCCAAACGTTTTCCCGTTTCGCCTGATAGTCGCCGTGTATAGTGAAAAGGCGCGACACTGAAAGCACACCCAGGGTCCTGCTGACCGTAGCTTCTACAGATGCGGTGTAGCGCCAGGCTCTACGATGAGAATGCAATGCTGAAGATTTCCAATAACGTGCATCTGCCGGATGCCGAGATCGAACTGACCGCTATCCGCGCCCAGGGGGCCGGTGGGCAGAACGTCAACAAGGTCTCCAGCGCCGTGCACCTGCGCTTCGACATTCCGGCCTCGTCCTTGCCCGAGTTCTACAAGGAGCGCTTGCTGGCGTTGCGTGACAGCCGGATCACCAGCGATGGCGTGCTGATCATCAAGGCCCAGCAATACCGCACGCAGGAACAGAATCGCGCCGATGCGCTGGAGCGCCTGATCGAGCTGATTCTCAGCGCTACCAAGGTCGAGAAGAAGCGCCGGCCGACCAAGCCGACGCTGGGTTCAAAGAAACGTCGGCTCGAATCGAAAACCAAGCGTGGCAGTATCAAGGCCGGGCGGGGCAAGGTGGATTTCTAGTCTTCGCGGTACTTTGATGTGTGGCGATACAGATAGATGCTCAGCGCCAGGCCACTCAGTGCGGCAATGGCAGCGAACAGGAAGATCGAGTCAAAACCGAAGCCCGCCGCAATCGCCCCGGCCAGGGGGCCGGTGATCCCCAGCGACAGATCGATGAACAACGAATAGGCGCCGACCGCCGCCCCACGGCTGGAGGCCGGCACCAGGTTCACCGCCTCTACGCCCAGTGCCGGGAACACCAGCGAGAAGCCGAAACCGCTCAATGCCGCACCAGCCAGCGCCCAGTGTGCATCCGGTGCGATCCATAGCAGCAACAGGCCGAGGGTTTCCACCGACAGACAGGCAATCGCTACGCGAAAGCCGCCGAGACGGTTGATCAGATTGCCGAACAGCAGTCGCGCGCCGATGAAGCTGGCGCCGAACAGGCTCAGGCACAGCACCGCGTTATCCCAATGCCGGGTGGCGTAATACAGCGTGATGAAGGTGGCGATGGTGCCGAAACCGATCGAGCCCAGTGCCAGGCCGCAGCCGTGTGGAAAGACTCGCCCCAGTACGTGCATGAACGGCAGGCGCTCGCCGGCGACAATCGGCGCAGCGGTCTTCGGCCAGGCCAGCAGCACTCCCAGCGTTGCGAGCAGCAGAATGCTTACGCCCATGCTCCAGAGGCCGAAACGGCTGACCAGCCACACCCCGAGCGGCGCACCGATCGCCAGCGCGCCGTAACTGGCGATGCCGTTCCACGAGATGACTTTGGCCGTGTTGGCCGCGCCGACGCGGCCGATGCCCCAGCCGATCGATCCGGAACCGACGAGACTTTCCGCGCTGCCGAGTACCAGGCGACCAACGAACAGGCTGATCAGGCTGAGCATCGGCAGGTTGGGCGTCCATGCGGAGATCAGCATGAACACACCGCTCAAGCCGCAACCGGCCAGACCAATCATCACCGCACGTTTGCTGCCCTGGTTGTCGATGATCTTGCCCGCATACGGACGGCTGAGCAGGGTGGCAAGGTATTGCACGCTGATCACCAGACCGGCGATGACCGCGCCGAAACCCAGGTCGCTGTGCACATAGCTCGGCAGTACGGCCAACGGAATGCCGATATTGAGGTAACCGATGAAGGTGAACAGGACGATGGAAACGACTTGCAGCGTGACCGCCAGGGGGCGCTGGGGTTCTGGCATTGAGGACGACATGAGTAACGATCCACGGGGAGAGCAGAATAGATAGGCTGCTCATGATACCGGCGTGGGCGATTCTGCGGCGGGGAAAAGTAAAACTATTTGGCCGGAGCGACCAGTTGCGTGGTGACCAGTGCCGCGAGGGCGTTTTCTTCGCTGCCGAAACGGGCGAGCAGGGCGGCCTGTTTCTCGGGCGAGAGGCGGCTCCAGATCTCGATCATCTTCTCGGTGGCGCCGATGAGGATTGCGGCCTGGTGTTCGTCAAAGGATTCTTCGGTCATGGCGGGCTCGGCTTCAGGCAGTGTGGAAAGCGCATGTTAGCGCTTTCCACACGGTCTGTACGGCGGGTATTACTTACTCTTCGCTGTCGGCCGGACGGCTTTCGGCGGCTTCTTTCGGCTCGGGCTGTTGGGCGCCGGCTTGTTGCGTGGTCGTCTGCTCAGTTTCGTGCAGGCTTGGGAAGGGGAGATTCGGAATCTCGTGCATGGTTGCGCTCCTCGCTAAGTCTGTTGATAGATCTGGTAGATCCGCGCTTTCAGAAAGCCTGCGAAGGATACAGCAGGAAAAGTGACAAACAGATTTTTAAATCCATTTGTTTCGACGGGCGGGATTGTCTAGACAAGTGCGACAGGGTGACGCAGGGCAAATGTGGGAGCGAGCCTGCTCGCGATAAGTGCTTGTCAGTCGACATTTGTGCTGACTGATGCACCGCTATCGCGAGCAGGCTCGCTCCCACAATTGGGGTTATTTGCAGACGTTGGCGATCGCTTCGGCCAGCAGGTCGAGGCGCGTCGCATCAATCCCGGCGACGTTGGCCCGGCCCGAGCTGACCATGTAAACGCTGTGATGCTCGCGCAGGTTTTTCACTTGTTCCGGCGACAGGCCGGTGTAGGAGAACATCCCGCGTTGCACGCCAATGTGCGCAAAACGCTCGCGCAGACCGTGCGGTTCCAGCGCTTGCACCAAGCCACTGCGCAACTGGGCGATGCGCAGACGCATGGCTTCCACTTCGTCGGCCCAGCGGCGTTTCAGCTCCGGGTCGGCGAGGATCGTGGCGACGACAGCGGCGCCGTGATCCGGTGGCGTCGACCACAGGTTGCGGGCGATGTGGGCCAGCTGACTGCGGATGTCGATGAGCTTGTCAGCGCTTTTCGCGCAGACGATCAGCGCACCGGTGCGGTCGCGGTACAGGCCGAAATTTTTCGAGCAGGAACTGGTGATCAGCAGCTCGGGCAACTCGGCGGCGAACAGCCGGGTTGACCATGCATCCTGCTCCAGACCATCGCCGAAACCCTGGTAGGCAAAGTCGATCAGCGGCAGCAGGTTGCGGCTGCGCACCACGTCCAGCACCCGCTGCCAGTCGTCGTGACCCAGGTCGAAACCGGTCGGGTTGTGGCAGCACGCATGCAGCAGCACCACATCACCTTTCGGCACTTCATTGAGCGCGGCGAGCATTGCATCGACGTCGAGACGGTTGTCGCTGCCGACGTACGGGTAATGGCTGATTTTGACCCCGGCGGCCGCGAAAATCGTTTCGTGGATCGGCCAGGTCGGGTTGCTCAGCCATACGCCTTTGCCCGGCAGGCATTGCGCGATGAAATCCGCTGCCAGACGCAGGGCACCCGTGCCGCCCGGGGTCTGGGTGGCGCCGGCACGTTGCTCGGCGATCAGTGCCGAATCGGCACCGAGCACCAGCTCATTGATGACTTTGCCGAACAGCGGATTGCCATGGCCACCGATGTAGGTCTTGGTGTCCTGGCTCTCGACCAGACGCGCCTCGGCGATTTTCACCGCCTCCGGGATCGGCGTCAGGCCCTGGGCATCCTTGTAGACGCCCACGCCGAGGTCGAACTTGCGCGGGTTGGAATCCTGCGCGTAGGCCTCCATCAGGCCGAGGATCGGGTCGCCGGGCACCCGGCCGATGGCGTCGAAGTGCATTACTTGCGTCCTTCTGCAGTCTTGGCCACTTCGTCAGTGCGCGCGGCCATGATGAAGTCGTTGCGGTGCAGGCCTTTGATCGAGTGGCTCCACCAGGTCACGGTGACTTTGCCCCATTCGGTCAGCAGGCCCGGGTGATGACCTTCGGCCTCGGAGATCTCGCCGACGGCGTTGGTGAAGGCCAGAGCGTGCTTGAAATTCTTGAACAGGAAGACTTTTTCCAGCTGCATGATGCTGTCACGTACTTCGATGTTCCAGTCAGGGATCTGCTTGATCAGGATCGGCAGTTCTTCATCGCTGACTTGTGGGGCATCGGCACGGCACGCTTCGCAATGGGCTTGGTTCAAAGTGGACATGGTTTGATTCCTGAGATCGGATGTCTTTTTTATAAGAGCTGTTACGGTCGTCAATGTCGTCACGCTAAACCAAAGCCGCGACGACTGACAGACTCACTTGTAAGTAAAAGCCACGGTTCACGCAGCTTTTGGTTTCGGTGGAAACTTCGGTGCGTGCAGACCCAGCTGCATGCCTTGCTTGACCATGGCCATGATGTCTTCGTGAGCCAGGTCGAACAGGCGCTTGAGGTTCGGCAGGACAAAATACAACGGTTGCAGGATGTCGATGCGGTACGGCGTGCGCATGGCTTCCAGCGGATCGAAGGCCTGATGCTCGGGCTCGTCCGACAGCGAATAAACGGTTTCTTTCGGCGAAGAAAGGATGCCGCCGCCGTAGATGCGTTTGCCTTGCGGGGTGTCGACCAGGCCGAACTCGATGGTCATCCAGTACAGACGCGCCAGATAAACGCGTTCTTCCTTGGTCGCTTGCAGGCCGAGCTTGCCGTAGGTGTGGGTAAATTCAGCGAACCACGGGTTGGTCAGCAGCGGGCAGTGGCCAAAGATCTCGTGGAAAATGTCCGGCTCTTGCAGGTAGTCCAGTTCTTCACGGGTGCGAATGAACGTGGCCACCGGAAACTGCTTGCTGGCGAGCAATTCGAAAAAGGTCTGGAAGGGGATCAGCGCCGGGACGCGGGCAACCTGCCAACCGGTGGTCTCGCCGAGCACCTTGTTGATCTCGCCCAGTTGCGGGATGCGGTCGTGGGGCAGGCCGAGTTTTTCGATACCGTCCAGGTATTCCTGGCACGCCCGACCCTCGATCACTTTCATCTGGCGGGTGATCAGCGTGTTCCACACCGCGTGTTCTTCGGCGGGGTAGTCGATAAAACCTTGCGCATCGGGCTCGCGGGCCACGTATTGCGTCTGCTTCATACTGCTCTCCTGCGAGGGGAATTCGTTCTTGTTATGTCCTGCGATGGACTGAGAAATACCCCAGCGTGTGCCGTGTTGCACCAGGTTGATGGCCGGTCAGGCAGGAAAAGTCTCTTTGAGTCGTAAATTTTTCGTTACGCTTTGTGCGATAAGTCGTGATTACGGTGATTGGCGGGTTTGAAATGGCCAGTGTCTGTCACATAATCTTGACGACTATCTTGCGGGCGGCAGAGAAAAATCCGCCCCTTTACCTGTTTCGGGCCTTTATATGCGTATCAAAGTCCACTGCCAGAACCGCATCGGCATTCTGCGCGACATCCTCAATCTGCTGGTGGAGTACGGGATCAACGTCGCCCGCGGTGAGGTCGGCGGTGAACACGGCAACGCGATCTATCTGCATTGCCCGAATCTGATCAACCTGCAGTTCCAGGCGCTGCGACCGAAATTCGAGGCCATCGCCGGGGTCTTCGGTGTCAAGCGTGTCGGGTTGATGCCCAGCGAGCGCCGACACATGGAGCTGAATGCGCTGCTCGGTGCGCTGGAGTTTCCGGTGCTGTCGATCGACATGGGCGGCTCCATCGTTGCCGCCAACCGGGCGGCGGCGCAGTTGCTCGGGGTTCGGGTCGACGAGGTGCCGGGGATTCCACTCTCGCGTTATGCCGAAGACTTTGACTTGCCGGAGCTGGTGCGCGCCAACAAATCGCGAATCAACGGCATGCGGGTCAAGGTCAAGGGCGACATCTTTCTGGCCGACATCGCCCCGCTGCAATCGGAGCACGACGACAGCGAGGCCATGGCCGGTGCCGTGCTGACCTTGCACCGGGCGGACCGTGTCGGCGAGCGCATCTATAACGTGCGCAAGCAAGAGTTGCGTGGCTTCGACAGTATCTTCCAGAGCTCGAAAGTGATGGCGGCGGTGGTGCGCGAAGCCCGGCGCATGGCACCGCTGGATGCGCCGTTGTTGATTGAAGGCGAAACCGGCACCGGCAAGGAATTGCTGGCGCGTGCCTGTCACCTGGCGAGTCCGCGCGGGCAGTCGCCGCTGATGGCGCTCAATTGTGCGGGGCTGCCGGAGTCGATGGCCGAGACCGAGCTGTTCGGCTATGGCCCTGGTGCCTTTGAAGGGGCGCGGGCCGAAGGCAAGCTCGGATTGCTTGAGCTGACGGCGGGCGGCACGCTGTTCCTTGATGGCGTTGGCGAAATGAGCCCGCGCTTGCAGGTGAAATTGCTGCGCTTCCTGCAGGACGGCTGCTTCCGGCGTGTAGGCAGTGATGAAGAGGTTTATCTGGATGTGCGGGTGATCTGCGCCACCCAGGTGGATCTGTCGGAGCTGTGTGCGAGAGGGGAATTTCGCCAGGATCTGTATCACCGTTTGAACGTGCTGTCGCTGCACATTCCGCCCTTGCGCGAATGCCTCGACGGTTTGACGCCGCTGGTCGAGCACTTCCTCGATCAGGCCAGCCGGCAGATCGGCTGCCCGCTGCCGAAACTGGCGCCGACGGCAATGGACCGGCTCAGTCACTACCATTGGCCGGGCAACGTTCGGCAACTGGAGAACGTGCTCTTCCAGGCGGTGTCGCTGTGTGATGGCGGGACGGTCAAGGCCGAACATATTCGTCTGCCGGACTATGGCGTGCGTCAGCCGCTTGGCGACTTCTCGCTGGAGGGCGGGTTGGACGAGATTGTCGGGCGCTTCGAGAAAGCGGTGCTGGAGCGACTGTATTCCGAACATCCAAGCAGTCGGCAGTTGGGCAAGCGGCTCGGGGTTTCGCACACCACGATTGCCAACAAGCTGCGTGAATATGAAGTCGGCAAGAGTGAGTCTTAACCGGTAATTGCATCGCTTCTGATGGCCTCATCGCGAGCAGGCTCGCTCCCACAGTGGAAATGCGATCTCTTGTGGGAGCGAGCTTGCTCGCGAAAGCGGTAGTCCGGGCAACCTCCGCGTCGGTGTTTGCCGCCAAGCGGCATGACACCGCCGGTTTTTCGTCTTCGATACATTCCCCCAAACCCCGCCAATTCCCTCAAGTCCTTTGTTTATCGGGTCCCTGGCCGCCAGAAAAAAGTTGGTCTGCAAATTGCTTGTGGGTCAGCAGTACAGCGGTGGGCGGCAAACGTCCGGCATGCAGAGGAAAGAGTGTGGACAAGTACCTTTATGTGGCAATGACCGGCGCCAGCCAGAACGCACTGGCGCAAAAGGCTCATGCCAACAACCTGGCGAACATCTCCACCAATGGTTTTCAGCGCGACCTGGAGCAGGCGCGTTCGATGCCGGTGTTCGGTGACAGCTTTCCGGCGCGTGCGTTTGCCATGAGCGAGCGGCCCGCCACCGATTTTACCCCGGGCTCGCTGGTGCAGACCGGGCGTGATCTCGACGTGGCCGTCAGCGGAAACGGCTTCATTGCCGTGCAGAACCCTAGCGGCGGCGAAAGCTACGTGCGCACCGGCAGCCTGAACATCGACGCCCTCGGCGTACTGCGCGCCGGCAACGGCATGCCGGTACTGGGCAATGGCGGTCCGATTGCCATTCCACCGGAGCAGCAGGTGGAAGTCGGTGAAGACGGCACCATCAGTATCCGTGCGATGGGCGAAGGCCCGCGCGTCATGGCCGAAGTCGACCGGATCAAACTGGTCAACCCGGACATCAAGAACATGAACAAGGGCCTGGACGGTTCGATTTACACCAAGGACGGCCAGCCTGCGCCGGCCGACGCCAACGTCAAACTGGTGTCGGGTTTCCTGGAGTCGAGCAACGTCAATGCCGTGGAAGAGATGACCTCGGTGCTGGCCCTGGCCAAGCAGTTCGAGTTGCACGTCAAGATGATGAACACCGCCAAAGACGACGACCAGGCCATGGCTCGGGTCTTGCAGATCAGCTAATTATCAGAACGTCGCGCCGTAAAACAGGCGCACGAGGAGAATCGAATGCTTCCGGCTCTATGGGTTGCCAAAACCGGTCTGTCCGCCCAGGACACCAACCTGACCACCATTTCCAACAACCTGGCAAACGTGTCGACCACGGGTTTCAAGCGTGACCGCGCCGAGTTCCAGGACCTGCTGTATCAGATCAAGCGTCAGCCAGGCGCCCAGTCGACCCAGGACAGCGAACTGCCGTCGGGTCTGCAAGTGGGTACCGGTGTGCGCATTGTCGGCACCCAGAAAAACTTCACCGCCGGTAGCCTGCAAACCACCGAGCAGCCGCTGGACATGGCCATCGATGGTCGTGGCTTCTTCCAGATCCTGCAGCCGGACGGCACCACGTCCTACACCCGTGACGGTACTTTCCACCTCGATTCCAATGGCCAGATCGTCAACGCCAGCGGTTTCGCGCTGGAGCCGGCGATTGTCATCCCGAACAACGCCCAGACCTTCACTGTCGGCCGCGACGGCACCGTATCGATCACCGTTGCCGGCAACCCGGCCGCCCAGGTGATCGGCAACCTGCAAACCGCCGACTTCATCAACCCGGCCGGTCTGCAAGCGGTGGGCAACAACCTGTTCCTGGAAACCGCCGCTTCCGGTGCGCCGCAAGTCGGCACTCCGGGCCTGAACGGTTTCGGTACCACCCTGCAGAACACCCTGGAAACCTCCAACGTCAGCACCGTGGAAGAGATGGTCAACATGATCACCACCCAGCGCGCGTACGAGATGAACTCCAAGGTGATCTCCACCGCCGACCAGATGCTCTCGTTCGTAACGCAGAATCTGTAATCAAGTCTATGAGGCGGTCATGAGGCCGCCTGCAACACCGTGAGGTAAGGGTCATGAAGCGCTTCGTATCTGTTCTGGCATTGGGTGGGGTGGTCTCGCTCGCGGGCTGCGTCGCTCCGACGCCCAAGCCCAATGACCCTTACTACGCTCCGGTGTTGCCGCGTACGCCGTTGCCGGCGGCCGCCAACAACGGCTCGATCTATCAGGCCGGTTTCGAACAGAACCTGTACAGCGACCGCAAGGCGTTCCGGGTCGGTGACATCATCACCATCACCCTGAACGAGAAGACTCAGGCCAGCAAGAACGCCAACTCGCAAGTGGCCAAGAACAGCAAGACCGGCATTGGCCTGACTTCGCTGTTCGGCGGCAGTGGCACCACCAACAACCCGTTGGGCGGTAACGATCTGAGCCTGGACGTCGGCTACAGCGGCGACCGTGCGACCAAGGGCGACAGCAAGGCGGCCCAGGGCAACACCCTGACCGGTTCGATCACCGTGACCGTCGCCGATGTGCTGCCCAACGGCATCATCGCCGTGCGCGGCGAGAAGTGGATGACCCTCAATACCGGTGATGAGCTGGTGCGGATCGCCGGTCTCGTACGCGCCGATGACATCGCCACAGACAACACGGTGTCGTCGACCCGGGTCGCCGATGCGCGCATCACCTATTCGGGCACCGGTTCGTTTGCCGATGCGAGTCAGCCAGGCTGGTTCGACCGTTTCTTCCTCAGCCCGCTGTTCCCTTTCTAGGTGGCTACGTTGAATTTCAAGAGCCTCATGCTCGCTGCGGCGTTGATGTCCGCAGCCTTTGGTGCCCACGCCGAGCGGCTGAAAGATATCGCCAGCATTTCCGGCGTGCGTTCCAACCAGTTGATCGGCTACGGCCTGGTGGTCGGGCTTAACGGCACCGGCGACCAGACCACGCAAACCCCGTTCACCCTGCAGACCTTCAACAACATGCTCTCGCAGTTCGGCATCAAGGTGCCGCCGGGATCGGGCAACGTGCAGCTGAAAAACGTCGCGGCGGTGTCGGTCAGTGCCGATCTGCCGGCGTTCGCCAAACCGGGTCAGCAGGTCGACATCACCGTTTCGTCCATCGGTAACTCCAAGAGCCTGCGCGGCGGCACCCTGTTGCTGACCCCGCTCAAGGGTATCGATGGCAATGTCTACGCCATCGCTCAGGGCAACCTGGTGGTCGGCGGTTTCGATGCCGAAGGTCGTGACGGTTCGAAGATCACCGTCAACGTTCCGTCGGCCGGTCGCATCCCGGGCGGAGCCTCGGTCGAGCGTTCGGTGCCGAGCGGTTTCAACCAGGGCAACAGCCTGACACTGAACCTCAACCGTTCCGACTTCACCACTGCCAAGCGCATCGTCGACAAGATCAACGACATGCTCGGCCCTGGCGTCGCCCAGGCCATCGATGGCGGCTCGATTCGCGTCACTGCGCCGCTCGATCCGAGCCAGCGCGTCGACTATCTGTCGATCCTGGAAAACCTCGAAGTCGACCCGGGTCAGGCGGTGGCGAAAGTCATCATCAACTCGCGTACCGGCACCATCGTCATCGGCCAGAACGTGAAGGTGTCGCCGGCCGCCGTGACCCACGGCAGCCTGACCGTGACCATCACCGAAGACCCGATCGTCAGCCAGCCGGGCCCGCTGTCCAATGGTCAGACGGCCGTGGTCCCGCGCTCGCGTGTGAATGCTCAGCAGGAAGCCAAGCCGATGTTCAAGTTCGGCCCGGGCACCACCCTCGACGAAATCGTGCGTGCGGTGAACCAGGTCGGCGCGGCGCCGGGTGACCTGATGGCCATTCTCGAAGCACTGAAGCAGGCCGGCGCGTTGCAAGCCGACCTGATCGTGATCTGAGGACCGCACTCATGGATATGCGCAAAAGCGGTCTGGTCAGCAGCAGCGATTCGGGTTCGTACTCCGACCTCAATCGTCTGAATCAGCTCAAGGTTGGCGACAAGAACAGCGACGGGAACATGCGCAAGGTGGCGCAGGAATTCGAATCGCTGTTTCTCGGTGAGATGCTCAAGTCGATGCGTTCGGCCACTGAAGCGCTGGGCCAGGACAATCCGCTCAACACCCCGGCAGCCAAGCAGTATCAGGAAATGTACGACCAGCAACTGGCTGTTTCCCTGTCCCGCGAGGGCGGTGGTATCGGCCTGGCCGACGTGCTGATGAAGCAGATGTCGAAGAACAAACCGATGGCGCCGGGTGAGGCCGCTGCCGCGTCCGCCGCCAAGCAGCAAGAGGCCCTTGCCAAGGCTGCTGCGGTGCCCACGCCGGTGGCCGCCGGCACCGTGGCCACCAGCGGTCCGCTGTCGCGCCTCAATGGCGAGCGTCCGTTGTGGGCTTCGCGTTCGGTGCATGCGCCGAATACCCAGCTGGCCCATCGCAACGACATGGAAATGATCAACCAGCGTCGTCTGGCCCTGCCACCGAAACTGGCTGATCGCTTGCTCGCCGGCCTGGTGCCTTCGGCCACGCCGACGGCGGCCGCTCAATTGCCGCAGCGTGCCGCGACGGCCGCTGCCACCGGTTCCGGCCCGCTGTACAACGGCGACTGGCTGGACCGTGCCGAGGCAGACAAAGCCTCTGGCGGACAGATGCAGATCTATGGTCGCGCCATGGCGCAGATTCCGCTGGCACCGGCCAAGCGCGCCTTCAGCAACGCCGACGAATTCGTCAACACCATGCTGCCGATGGCCAAGGAAGCTGCAGCGCGCATTGGCGTCGATCCGCGTTATCTGGTGGCTCAGGCTGCACTGGAAACCGGTTGGGGCAAGTCGGTCATGCGCGCTCAGGACGGCAGCAGCAGTCACAACCTGTTCGGGATCAAGGCCAGTGGCAACTGGAAGGGCGATTCGGCCCGGGCGATCACCAGCGAATTCCGCAACGGGCAGATGGTCAAGGAGACGGCCGAATTCCGTTCCTACGCCTCCTACAAGGACAGCTTCCACGATCTGGTGACTTTGCTGCAGAGCAATAATCGCTATCAAGATGTGCTGAAGTCGGCCGATAACCCAGAACAGTTTGTACGCGAATTGCAAAAGGCCGGTTACGCGACCGACCCGAACTACGCGACGAAGATTTCGCAGATTGCCAGGCAGATGACGGTCAATCAGAGCTACGCTGCGGCCGGCGTTTCAACAACGCCTTTATAAACACAAGGTAAGGTTTGAATCATGAGTTTGCTCAATATCGGGATGTCGGGGTTGGCCGCGAGTTCGTCCTCTCTGGCTGTGACAGGTAACAACATTGCCAACGTCGACACCGCCGGTTATTCACGCCAGCAAACCGTGCAGAGCACCAAGTCCTCGATCCAGAGTGGCAACGTGTTCATCGGTACGGGCACCACCCTGGCGGACGTGCGCCGGGTGTACAACTCTTACCTCGAAACTCAACTGCACACCGCCACTTCGCTCAACAGCGAAGCGGCCGCCTACGGTGCTCAAGCGACCGCGCTGGACGCCTCGCTGTCCGATACCAACACTGGCCTGACCGGTGTGCTGCAGAAATTCTTCACCTCGATGCAGGGTGTAGCGACCTCGGCGACCGACGACACTTCCCGTCAGTCGGTGCTGACCGGTGCACAGGCGCTGACCAGCCGCTTCAATGCCCTGGCCAAACAGCTGAACGATCAGAACACCACGATCAACGGCAACCTGGCGGACATGGCTGCCCAGGTGAACAAACTGGCCACCTCGATTGCCAACCTGAACCAGAAAATCGGTGAGGTCTCCACCAGCGGCGGCCAGCCGAACGACCTGCTCGACAGCCGTAACGAAGCCGTGCGCCAGCTCTCCGAGTTGACCGGTGCACAAGTCGTCGAACGCGGCACCAGCTTCGACGTCTACGTCGGCAGCGGTCAGCCGCTGGTCGTCGGCAACACCACCAACACCCTGAGCACCGTGCCGAGCAAGGATGACCCGTCGCGCATGGCCATTCAGATGGATCGTGGCTCGAGCACCATCGACATCACTTCGGTGATGAATGGCGGTGAAATCGGCGGTCTGCTGACCTATCGCAATGAAGTGCTCAACCCTTCGCTCAACGAACTGGGTCGTGTCGCGCTGGTCATTGCCGACCAGATGAACCGCCAGCAAGCCCAGGGCATCGACAAGAACGGTGACTTCGGCGCGCCGATCTTCAACGACATCAACAGTGCCGCGCTGATCAGCCAGCGCAGCATTGCCTCGGCAGGCAACAGCGCGGGTTCGGGCAACCTGAACGTCACCATCAAGGACACCGGCAAGCTGACCACCAGCGATTACCAGGTCACCTTCACCAGCGCCACCGACTATTCGGTCAAGCGCTCCGATGGCACCGACATGGGTTCGTTCAGCACCACCACCACGCCACCGCCAGTGATCGACGGTTTCACCCTGGCCCTCAATGGCGGTGCGCTGAGCGCCGGTGACACCTTCAAGGTGACGCCGACCCGCAACGCAGGATCCACGATTCAGACCGTGCTCACCGATCCGAAGAAAATCGCGGCGGCAGCACCGTTGACTGGCGTGGCCAGTGCCAACAATTCCGGCACCTACACTCAGCCGACGCTGGTCGACACTCTCGACATCACCAACCCGGCCTCCCAGGCCGAGTTGCAGAATGCGCTCAAGTATTCGACGCCGGTCAAACTGGTCATGGGTGCGGTCACCAGCGGCAGCCAGTCGTACAACATGGTCGATGCCAAGGGTTTCACCATCGGTACCGGCACCATCGTGCCGGGGCAGGCCAACACCCTGAACCTGAAAATCGGCATGGTCGACTCCACCGGGGCTCCGGTGATGGATACCTCGGTCACGCCGAACGTGCAGAAAACCTTCACCGTTCAGACCACCGTGGGCGCGACACCGAAACCAGGCGAAACCTTCACGATCAACCTAACCGGCGCCGCTTCTTCGGACAACCGCAACGCGCAGGCGCTGGTCGGCCTGCAGACCAAACAGACCGTGGATACCGGCACGGCAAGCAAGGGCATCAGCCTGACCGACGCCTACAACAAACTGGTGACCAACGTTGGTACCAAGGCCGCTCAGAGCAAATCCGACAGTGCAGCCACCACAGTAATTCTGGATCAGGCACAAGGCGCGCGCGATTCGCTGTCCCAGGTCAACCTGGACGAAGAAACCGGCAACCTGGTCAAGTATCAGCAGTACTACACCGCCTCTTCGCAAATCATCAAGGCTGCGCAGGAAACCTTCGCAACGCTGATCAACAGTCTTTAAGGAGCCGTAATTCATGCGCATTTCCACCGCCCAGTATTACGCGACACAAGCTGCCCAATATCAGCGTAACTACAGCAAGACTGTCGCTACCGCCAACGAGGCGAGCAGCCTGCAGCGCATCAACACCGCCGCCGACGATCCGATCGGCGCCGGGCGCCTGCTCAAGCTGGGGCAGCAGGCCTCGATGCTGGAGCAGTATCAGGGCAACATCGATACCACCAAGAACTCGCTGACCGTGCAGGAGTCGACGCTGAACTCCATCACCACCGCTTTGCAGCGCGCGAAGGAGATCGGTCTGGCGGCCAACAACGGCATCGCCACCGACGATAACCGCAAGGCTTATGCGGCAGAGCTGAGCCAGATCCAGCAACAAGTGCTGGGCCTGATGAACTCCAAGGATGCCAACGGCAACTACATGTTCTCCGGTTCCAAGACCGACACGGCGCCGTACTCGCAAAACGTCGATGGCACCTACACCTACAACGGCGACCAGACCCAGATCAACCTGGGCATTGGCGACGGCATGTCGGTGACCACCAACACTACCGGTTGGGACGCGTTCCAGCAGACCATCAATACTGCCCGCACCCAGACCAGCATGACCGCTCCGTTGGTCGACGATGGTCGCGTGGTACTGACCAACGGTATCGTTGGCACCGCTGCGACGTACAACGCCAAGTTCGCGGCCGGCCAACCGTACACCGTGGACTTTCTCAGCAGCACTCAGCTGAAGATCACCGATGCCCTGGGCAACGACGTGACGTCCGAGGCTAGCCAGAACGGGCTGATCAGCAACAGCAACGGCACGAACCAGACGGTCAGCTTCCGTGGCGTCGACCTGAAGTTGAACATCAACCTCAAGCCTGGTGACACCAACCCGGACGCGGTCATCGCCGGTCACAGCTTTCAGCTGTCCGTCACTCCGGACTCGTTCACCACGGCGCGCAGCCCCGGCAACCCGTCCACCGCGGTCATCACCGGCTCCAGCGTGACCAACCAGGGCGCCTACGACGCCACGTTCCCGTCGGGCGGCGGTGCGATCCTGAAGTTCACCAGCGCCACTGACTTCGATCTGTACGCGGCGCCGGTCACCGCTGACAGCAAGCCGATTTCGTCGGGCACCATGGTTGGTGCAAACGCCACGGCGGCGGGCGTGACCTTCGCCATCGGCGGTACGCCGGGCGCGGGCGATCAGTTCTCGATCCAGTCCAACAACCACCAGACCCAGAACGTGCTCGACACCCTGGGCCAGATGGTCGCGGCGCTGAACCTGCCGGTCGATGCCGACCCGGTCACCAAGCAGAAATTCCAGGGTGCCATGGAATCGGCCCTGGGTAACCTCGACAGCGCCTCCACGCAGATCGGCGCGGCCGTCACTTCGATCGGTGCTCGCGGTCAGTCGCTGGATGATCAGGACACCACCAACCAGAGTCTGATCCAGGCGAACACCACGACCCAGGGTTCGATCCGTGATTCGGATCCGGCCGAGGTGATGACCCGCCTGACCTTGCAGCAGACCATGCTGCAGGCCTCGCAACTGGCATTCAGCAAAATCAGCCAGTTGGGCCTGTTCAACAAGATCTGATGCTAACCGGGCGCGCGAGCGCCCGGTTGCTCTGACTGCTCTGTACTTATTGTTCTTCTTTTGCGGCTTCAAAGGGCTCGCTGTTCCGGGCGGGTTCCCGCCGCTTGCGAGTCCGCCGTGAATTCACTCCCCCTTGTCAGTCTTGTTATCCCTGCCTTCAATCCACGTTTTTTCGAACGGGCCTTGAACAGTGCCGTGAGTCAGACTTACGGCAATCTTGAGATCATTGTCTGTGACGACAGTCGTGGCGACGAGATCGAGCAAACTGTTGCGTCGATCATCGAGCGTACCGGGGTTGCGGTGCGCTACGTGCGCAATGTCCAAACGCTGGGGATGGTCGGCAACTTCCATGCGTGCCTGGAACAGGCGCAGGGTGAATTCATCAAGTTCCTGTGCGACGACGATCAGTTGTTTATCACCTGCATCGAAAGTCAGGCACAAACGCTCATCGATCAGACAGATGTCAATCTGGTATTGGCTCAGCGCCTGTTTTGGGACGCTGACGACCTGCCGCTGCCGTCGCGACTGGAAAATACTCCGCTGTCTCCGGTGTCCGGTCTGTTCAAGGGCGAAGACCTGCTGGCCATTTTCGAAAACTTCCCGGTCAATATTCTTGGCGGCTTCAGTAATGCCCTGTTCCGCCGGGCCGATGTGCTGGAACTGCTTCCGGCCCTGACACAACCGGGCCATTGTTTTGTCGCTTCCCTGGATTTTGCGTTGTATGTGTGCCTGCTGCGCCGCGCAAACCTTGTGGTGTCCAATCACATTCTGAGTGTCGAGCGCCTGTACCCCGAGCGTTTGAGCGCTCAGCAAGCGATGCGCGATGCGACCATGGTCGAGCGGCAATGGTTGACGCAGATGCTCAAGGCTCGCAGTGGCGAGTCGGCGCCTGCGCCGGGTTGGGTGCGCTATCTGCCGGTCACCAAGGCGGGTGAATCGCCTCGGGTCTGGGAAGAGTTGCCGCTGAGCCGGACGCTGGGCACCAAGCAGACCACTCAGGATTGGCATGTCGGTATTGCCAGCGTCAGCTTTGCCCAGCTGTACGCGCAATGGCTGGCGTGCCGCAGCCTGACCGAAGGTCAGCGTGAATTGCTCCCGGAGACCATGGCCAACTGGCCGCGCATTCCGAAGATCGTGCCGGTCATCATCGACGAACAGGGCAGCGTTTCCGCCCTGGAACTGACCCTGCAATCGCTCGCCGCCCAAGAGTACGTGCCTGAGCTGACACTCGTATTGTCGGCATCCTGCACCGAAGCGCAGTTGGATGAGCGGGTCGTGCGCATGCCGCTGCAGGATGACTGGCGCCAGCAGCTCAATGAACTGCTGCCGCAACTGGACGGCGCTGACTGGTTCTATCTGCTGCGTGCCGGTGATCGACTGGTCGTGCCGGCGTTGTTGGTGATGGCTGAGCGCATTGCGCTTTCGCGCACGCTGATGTGTCTGTACAGCGATGAAGGCGGGTTGAGCGAGGGTGAATCCACAGAGCCCGTGTTCAAGCCGGATTTCAACCTGGACCTGATGCGCAGCTATCCGTACGTGGGCAGGGCGCTGGCATTCGAGCGTGAACGCTTCCTGGCACTGGGTGGTTTTGACTCCGTGTTCGGCGAGTTGGCCCCGCACGACGTCTTGCTGCGTATGGTCGAGAACGACGGCTTGCAGGCAGTCGGTCACATCTCCGAGATTCTGCTGGAGTCGGCATTCGATCTGGCCAAGTGGTTGTCGGAGCCGCAACTGGCAGACAACAACGCGCAATTGCTTGAGGCGCATCTGCACCGTCTGGGCATCTCGCATGACATTCGCCGGGGCAGTTCGGCGTTGCTCAACCGTGTGGACTATCGCCACGCGAGCCAGCCACTGGTGTCGATCGTCATCGTCAGCAAGGATCAGACGGCCGCCGTACAGCGTTGCGTCGAGAGCCTGCTGGAGAAAACCGCCTACGGCGAATATGAGTTGTTGCTGGTCGACAATGGCAGCGAGACCGCCGAGGCGAAAGCCTGGTTTGACGGCATGTCGCAATTGGGCAGCGAGCGGATTCGCGTGCTCGACTGCCCGCTGCAGGACAATGTGGCGGCAGTGCGCAATGTCACGGTCAGCCAGGCTCGCGGCGAGTATGTACTGCTGCTCAACCCGTACAGTGTGATCACCCACGGTGACTGGCTGACGGAAATGCTCAATCATGCACAACGCCCGGAAGTTGGCGTGGTGGGCGCCAAGATCTTCAACCCGGATGGTCGGGTATTGCATGCCGGTCTGATTCTCGGCCTGCAGGGACCAGCGGGCGTACCGTTCTACGGCGAGTCGATGCATGCGACGGGTTACATGTACCGGCTGCTGGTCACACAGGATCTGAGCGCTGTCGGCAGCGATTGCCTGATGGTGCGCAAGTCGGTTTTCGAAGCGGTCGGCGGGCTGGATGAGGAGCATCTGGCGCAATCGCTGCACGAGGTCGACCTGTGCTTGCGCGTTGGTCAGGAAGGCTATCTGGTGGTCTGGACGCCATTTGCCCAACTGGCGCTCGGCGCACAGCCGGTCGTAGCGGCGAACGACGCTGAAGTGGCGTTGCACGCCCAGGAGCAGGAAGTCTTCTACAAGCGCTGGCTGCCGATTGTGGCGCGCGATCCGGCGTATAACGCCAACCTGTCGTTGAACGGGATTGTCGGGTCGAGCTTTCGTCTCGATCCGGGACTGCGTACTGGCTGGAGTCCGTTTTCGCAGCCGCAATTGCCGAAAATTCTCGCGCTGCCAGTCAACGCATCGGCCATCGGTCACTACCGCGTGACGCAACCGCTGATCGAGCTGGAAGCGGCGGGGCGGGCGCTGGGGCGCATTCATTACAACCTGCCGAGCATCATCGAGGTCGAGCGTCAGTCGCCGGACGTGATCATTTTGCAGGGACGATATTCCGAAGGCCCGATCAACGAGATTCCGAGCCTGCAAAAGTATTCCAACGCCCGCAGGATCTACGAACTCGACGACTACGTGATCCATGTTCCTCATCGCAATGCCCACATTCGCAACATGCCGGGCAAGGACGAAATGGAGGCGCTGGTGCGTCGTGCGATCGGCATGTGCGACCGGGTCGTGGTGTCCACGGCGCCGCTGGGTAATGCGCTGTCGAGCATGCACAACGATATTCGCGTTGTTCCGAACATGTTGGCCAAACACCTGTGGTCAGACCTGCGCAGCCAGCGCCGCACGTCGAAAAAACCGCGGGTCGGCTGGGGTGGCGGCACCAGTCACCACGGTGACCTTGCTGTCATCGCCGACGTGGTTCGCGAATTGGCGAATGAGGTCGACTGGGTGTTCTTCGGCATGTGCCCGGACGATTTGCGTCCGTACATGCATGAGTTCCATGGTGTGATCGGCCTGGACGTGTACCCGGCGAAACTGGCCAGCCTCAACCTCGACCTGGCCCTGGCACCGCTGGAGTTCCACATCTTCAACGACTGCAAGAGCAACCTGCGTCTGTTGGAATATGGCGCCTGCGGCTACCCGGTGATCTGCACCGACACCGAGGCCTATCGCGGCTACCTGCCTTGCACGCGGATCAAGACCAACACCACGGATGAGTGGTTGCAAGCGATCCGCATGCACCTGGCCGACCCGGACGCCAGCTATCGCATGGGTGATGAGTTGCGTGAAGTCGTACTGCGCGACTACGTGCTGCGTGGTGACAACCTGCGGTACTGGGAAGCGGGCTGGCTGGCGGACTGACCGGTTCGCGCGGGCCCCTCTGGAAAACAGGCGACTTTCGAGTCGCCTGTTTTTTTTTGCGCCGCAAAAATCGTATTTGTATCAATCGCGATACTTTTTTTGCTCGACGGCCTCAAGCATCGGGATTTTTCTGTCGATATCTCTCTATTCGCTCATTCGGGATGGCTGCCGCAGGCAGGGTCGGCGTGTGCCCGGGATGGCAGGTTCGCGGATTCAACAACCACGCAAGGAAGAAGCAAATGGCAGTAGTGAATGGAACGAGTGATGCGGATGTCCTGTTGGGCACCGACGGTGATGACCAACTCTATGGACTGGAGTCGGATGATGTGTTGCTGGCAAGCGCCGGCAATGATCTGCTGGATGGCGGGGAAGGGTTTGATACGGTGAATTATTACGCCTTGTCCTCGGGCGTGAACGTCGAGTTCAGCAGTGCTTCGGCGACTGTCACTGCCGCTGACGGCAAGGTCGATACGCTGGTCGGCGTGGAGAAGGTCTTCGGCACTTTTCAAAATGACACCTTCACCAGCAATGTGGCCGGCGTGACGCTGGAAGGCAGTGTCGGTGACGATGTGTATATCGTCGGCAGCGAGGGTGTGACGATCATCGAGGAAAACTATCTCGGCTACGACGAGCTGCGCACCAGTCTCAACACCATCAAGATGGACCCGTTCATCGAGAAGCTGACCTTTACCGGCACGGGCGACTTCAAGGGTTACGGCAATGCCAGCGACAACGAGATCATCGGTGGCGCCGGCAACGACTGGCTGTGGGGCGGCGCCGGCGCTGATCACTTCGTGGGTGGCGAAGGCTTCGATACCGTCAGCTATTCCGACAGCCTCGAAGGTGTGAGAGTCCTGGACTTCGAGAACTTCGACGCATTGACCATCGCCTATGGCGACTCCTTCACCGGCATCGAGGCGATTCAGGGATCGAATTTCGATGACGTGGTGTATCTGCTCGATAACGCCATGATCGTGGATGGCGCCGATGGCTACGACACCGTGAGCTACCGTCACTCCTGGGATGGCGTCAATATCGGCATCGGTCAGCAGGCAGGTCCGGATGTCACGTTGCTGAACGTGGAGAAAGTCATCGGTACGCCGTTCGCTGACCACTTCACCGCCAACGTCGGCGGCCTGACCCTGGAGGGCGGTGCGGGTGATGATGTGTACACGATCAACAGCGAGGGTGTGACCATCATCGAGCAGAATTTCCGCGGTGGCATCGATCAGCTGAACACCAGCCTGTCGTCGATGCACATGGCTGCGTTCATCGAGAACATGACCTACACCGGCACGGCGGACTTCACCGGATACGGTAACGACGAAGACAACAGAATCATCTCCGGTGCCGGCAATGACGTCCTGTCGGGTGGCGCGGGCGGTGATCGCTTTGAGGGCGGGGCCGGTATCGACATCGTCAGCTACGACGACAGCAACGAAGGGTTGAGTGCCTCGCTGGGCTGGGGGCCGCAAAGCGGTATCGCGCTCTACGATACCTACGTCGATATTGAAGGGCTGCGCGGTAGCCGGTTCGATGACTTCCTGCGAGGCGACTCGGGTGACAACGTCCTCGAAGGCGGGTCTGGTAGTGATCAGATTGTGGGTGGCGATGGCAATGACTATCTCTATGGCGGACTGAAATCCGGTCTCGACACAAATGTCGCGCAGGCCGACTTGCTGTCTGGCGGTTCGGGCGATGACGTCATCGTCAGTGCCGTGAATGACCTGGGTACATTGGCCCATGGAGACGAGGGCGATGACACCGTCACGGTCAACCGCGGCAGTGCCTACGGTGATGAAGGCAATGACGTGCTGACCGGGACCGGCAGCAACTACATGCTGTTCGGTGACAGCGGTCATGACGTGCTGGTTCTCAACCTGGCGGGCCAGTCCGGCACTGGCGGCTTCGCGTTCGGCGGTACGGGTGATGACACCTATTTCGTGAACACCACCGGGCTGGTAACGATTCAGGACGAAGGCTGGGACCTCAATGACACGCTGATCCTGAATACTGTCGCCAATCTCAGCCAGCTGAACGTCACTCGCATCGGTGATGACGCCTATCTGCATGGCGCCAACGACGGCAGCGTCGGGATTCCCGACAGCGGCGTGAAGCTGCAGGGCTGGTACGCCGAGTCTGCCGTGTATGCCGGGTACAACAAAATCGAGCATCTGCAGACCGCTGACGGCCAGATCTACGACCTGCCGGCCACGATCGATGGATTCGCGATGTTTGGCTGATCCGTCCGATTGATTGAAACAGCTTGATGAAAGGGATGAGTCCGGCCACGGATTCATCCCTTTTTTCATGCCTGCATTTCCTCGCCGACGCAGGGCTGGCGGAGCTGGCGCGTTTCCTGCAAGTCCCCTTCAAATCGCCATAAAACGAGCGCTCGCGGTCATTCACCTGCGCCCGGACTGGCAAAGGTTCAGCCGCAAAGGCCTGCAACAGCGAGGCCGAGCCCTGTGACGTAGAAGAGGGGAGACGATGAAGGCAGTTATTTTGGCGGGTGGCCTCGGCACGCGCATCAGTGAAGAGTCGCACCTCAAGCCCAAGCCGATGATCGAGATCGGCGGCAAGCCAATTCTCTGGCACATCATGAAGCAGTATTCCGCCCACGGAATTCACGACTTCGTGATCTGCCTCGGCTACAAGGGCTACGCGATCAAGGATTTCTTCGCCAACTACTTCCTGCACACTTCCGACGTCACGTTCGACATGCGCAACAACCGCATGGACGTTCACCAGAACTACAGCGAGCCGTGGAGCGTCACCCTGATCGACACTGGCGAGGAAACCATGACCGGTGGCCGTCTGCTGCGTGCCGGCCGTTACCTCAAGGATGAAGAGGCGTTCTGCTTCACCTACGGCGACGGCGTCTCCGACATCAACATTGCGCAACTGGTCGACTACCACAAAGGTCACGGCCGTCTGGCGACCGTCACCGCCGTGCAGCCACCGGGCCGTTACGGCGCCCTTGAGCGGCATGGCGATCAGGTGCTCGGCTTCACCGAAAAACCTCGCGGCGACGGCGGCTGGATCAATGGCGGTTTCTTCGTGTTGTCGCCGAAAGTGCTGTCCTACATTGCTGGCGACGAAACCACCTGGGAAGCGGAGCCTTTGGCTCAACTGGCTCAGGACGAACAACTGAAAGCCTTCGAGCACGAAGGTTTCTGGCATCCGATGGACACCCTGCGCGACAAAAACCATCTCGAAGCACTGTGGCAGAGCGGGGAGGCCCCATGGAAGCAATGGGCCTGAGTCCGGAATTCTGGCGCGGCAAGCGGGTTCTGGTCACCGGGCACACCGGTTTCAAGGGCAGCTGGCTGACTCTGTGGCTGCAAAGCCTCGGTGCGCAAGTCAGCGGTTTTTCCCTCGACCCGTCGACCGAGCCGAGCCTGTTCGAACTGGCACGCGTCAGCGAAGGCATCAATGACCAGCGCGGCGACCTGCGTGACCTCGGCGCCTTGCTGGAAATCATCGCCGACAACGAGCCGGAAATCGTCCTGCACCTGGCGGCCCAGCCGCTGGTGCGTGAAGGCTATCGCGATCCGCTGGGGACTTATTCCAGCAATGTCATGGGCACCCTCAACCTGCTCGAAGCGATTCGTCAGGTCGGTTGCGTGCGCGCCTGTGTGCTGGTGACCACCGACAAGGTCTACGCCAACAAGGAATGGCTGTGGCCGTACCGCGAGGACGAAGCCCTCGGTGGCCACGACCCTTACAGCAGCAGCAAGGCGTGCTGCGAGTTGCTGGCGCAGTCTTACGCAGCCTCGTTCTTCCCGGTCGACAAGTACGCCGAGCACGGTCTGGCCCTGGCCACCGCGCGCGCCGGCAACGTCTTGGGTGGCGGTGATTTCGCCCCTGAGCGCCTGATTCCCGACGTACTGAAAGCTTGGTCGGCCGACGAGCCGGTGACCTTGCGTTACCCGCAAGCCGTGCGCCCGTGGCAGCATGCGCTGGAGCCGTTGGCCGGCTACCTGCAACTGGCCGCCGGGCTCTACGAACAAGGCCCGGAGTACGCCGGGGCGTGGAACTTCGGCCCGGGTGAGGCGGACATGTGCAGCGTCGGCGAGGTGGTCGAACTGCTCTCCAATCGCTGGCCTCAGGCCCGTGGCCTGCGCCTCGAAAAGAGTGACCTGCACGAAGCCGGCCTGCTGCGTCTGGACAGCAGTCGCGCCCGTCAGGTGCTGGGCTGGCAACCGCGCTGGTCGTTGCAGCAGTGTCTGACCCAGACCCTCGACTGGCATCTGGCCTGGCAGAACGGCGACGACATGCGCACCGTGACCCTCGGCCAACTGAACCTGTACCGGGGCGCGCTGTGAGCGAATTCTCCTTGAAACAGTTGCCGCTGGCCGGGCTGTTCAGCGTCCAGCACAAACGCTTCGAAGATCAGCGCGGGCATTTCGCCCGACTGTTCTGCGAAGGCAGCCTGAAGGCGTTTGGCGCCGAATTCCACATCCGCCAGATCAACCACTCCTGCACTCGCCAGAAGGGCAGCGTGCGCGGTCTGCATTACCAGAACGCCAACGCGCCGGAAGCCAAATTGATCACCTGCCTGCGCGGTGAAGTGTGGGACGTGGCGGTGGACCTGCGCCCGGATTCCGAGACCTTCCTGCACTGGCACGCCGAGCACCTGAAGGCCGGCGACGGTCGCAGCCTGTTGATCCCGGCCGGCTTCGCCCACGGTTTCCAGACCCTCACCGAGGATGCCGAACTGCTTTACCTGCACAGCGCCGACTACGCGCCGGAGCACGAGGGCGGTCTGTCGGTGAACGATCCACGGCTGGCGATTGCCTGGCCGTTGCCTGTCAATAATTTGTCAGCGCGGGATTCCAGCCATCCCGCGCTCGATCAACACTTTGCTGGAGTGCGTCTATGAACTGCCGTGGGTGCGCCGCACCGCTGAGCCTGCCGCTGATTGACCTCGGCACCTCGCCACCGTCCAACGCCTACGTGCACGCTGATCGGCTGGAACAGGCCGAACAATGGGTGCCGCTGAAGGTCGCCGTGTGTCAGCAATGCTGGCTGGTGCAGACCGAGGATTACACCTCAGCCGACAGCCTGTTCGACGCCGAGTACGCCTATTTCAGTTCGTTCTCCAGCACCTGGCTGGCCCATGCCGAGCGCTATGTGGCCGAGATGGTCGAGCGCTTCGGTCTGACCGCTGACAGTCGGGTGGTGGAAGTCGCCGCCAACGACGGTTACCTGCTGCAATACGTGGCCGGTCGCGGCATCCCGTGCCTGGGCGTCGAGCCGACCCGCAGCACCGCGCAGGCGGCACGGGAAAAAGGCCTGGAGATCCGTGAGCTGTTCTTCGGCCGCGATACCGCCGCACAGCTGAAAAGCGAAGGCTGGGCCGCCGACCTGATGGCCGCCAACAACGTGCTGGCTCATGTGCCGGACATCAACGATTTCCTCGGTGGATTCGCCACGCTGCTCAAACCGACCGGCGTGGCTACGTTCGAATTCCCGCAACTGCTGACGCTGATGGCGGGCGCGCAGTTCGACACGCTGTATCACGAACACTATTCCTACCTGTCCCTGACCGCCGTGCAGACCCTGTGCGAGCGCAACGGTCTGGAAGTGTTCGACGTCAGCCAGCTGACCACCCATGGCGGCTCGCTGCGGGTCTTCGTGCAGCGCAAGGACGGCGAACGCCGCGCCGTGCAGTCTGCGGTACAACAGCAGTTGCAGGCCGAGCTCGACGCGGGTGTCAAAACCTCCGAGTACTACGCGACACTGGCGCCGGCCGCCGAACGCATCAAGCACGACCTGCTGCGTTTCCTGTTGCAGGCCAAGGCCGATGGCAAGCGTGTGGTCGGTTATGGCGCTGCGGCCAAGGGCAACACCTTGCTCAACTACGCCGGGGTCAAGCCTGATCTGCTGGCCTGGGTCGCCGATGCCAACCCGCACAAGCAAGGCAAGTTCTTGCCGGGCAGCCGTATTCCGATTGTCGCGCCGGCACGGATCGACATCGAGAAGCCGGATTACGTACTGGTGCTGCCATGGAACCTGTTGCACGAAGTCAGTCAGCAACTGGCCCAGGTGCGTCAGTGGGACGGTCGCTTCGTGATCGCCGTGCCTGAGTTGAGCGTGCTGTGAAGGTTCTGGTCACCGGAGCCACCGGCTTCGTCGGTCGCCATCTGGTTGCGGCGTTGCTGGCCCGTGGCTGCACGGTGCGAGCGGTCGCGCGTAATGTGCAAACCGCCGCGAGCATGCCGTGGATCAATGACGTCGAGTTTGTGAGCGCGGATATTCACGCGGCGGATCTGGATGTCGGTGCGTTGACCGAGGGCGTCGATGCACTCGCGCACCTGGCCTGGCCGGGGTTGCCGAACTATCGGGCGCTGTTCCATTTCGAGCACAACCTGATGGCCGACTACCGCTTCATCAAAGGCGCGGTGGAGGCGGGCGTGAAGCAGGTCCTGGTCACTGGCACCTGCTTCGAGTACGGCATGCAGAGCGGCCCGCTGAGTGAGCAGAATGAAGCGCAACCGGCCAATCCCTACGGACTGGCCAAGCACACCCTGCACCTGTTTTTGCAAAACCTGCAGCAGGAGCATCCGTTCACTCTGCAATGGGCGCGGCTGTTCTATCTGCACGGCACCGGGCAAAACCCCAACAGTCTGTTGGCGGCACTGGACCGGGCAATCGATGCGGGCGAGACGACGTTCAACATGTCGGCCGGCGAACAGCTGCGGGACTTCCTGGCGATTGAAACAGCCACCGGTTACCTCGCGGCGATCCTGCATAAGCGCGATTTCGACGGCACGATCAATTGCGCCAGCGGCCAGCCGGTTTCGGTGCGTGCGCTGGTCGAACAGCGCGTGCGCGTGCGTGGCGCAACCATCGGCCTGAACCTCGGCCACTACCCGTATCCGACCCACGAACCGCTGGCGTTCTGGGCAGTGACCGAGCGCTTGCAACAGTTATTGGGAGAGTCGCAATGAGGCACGAGTTGTATCGGGTCACCGACCTGCCGGTGCTGCAGAACCGCACTTTTGCCGATCCTGAATCGGCGAAAGCGTCGGCCAGCGCCGACCTGTTGCTGGTGCAGGATGAACGCAGCGGTCTGATCTTCAACGCGGCGTTCGACGCCGACAAGCTCAGCTACGACGCCGACTACCAAAACGAGCAGGCGCACTCCGGCCAGTTCCAGAAGCACTTGAGCGATGTCGAAGGCATCATTGCCCGGCACTTCAAGGGTCAGGAGCTGATCGAAGTCGGCTGCGGCAAAGGCTATTTCCTGGAGCTGCTCAAAGGCTTTGGCTATCGCATCACCGGCATCGACCCGGCCTACGAAGGCGAGAACGCCGACGTGATCAAGGCCCCGTTCACCCGTGGTCTGGGGCTGGAAGCGGACGCCATCGTGCTGCGCCATGTGCTGGAGCACATTCAGGATCCGGTGAGTTTTCTGGCGGTAATCGCCGAAGCCAATCAGGGTGGCGGGCAGATCTACATCGAAGTGCCGTGCTTCGACTGGATTCTCGAACACCGCGCCTGGTTCGACCTGTTCTACGAGCATGTCAATTACTTCCGCCTCGATGACCTGCGCCGGATGTTCGGCACGGTGCATGAGGCCGGCCATCTGTTCGGTGGCCAATACCTGTACATCGTCGCTGACCTTGCCACGTTGCGTCTTACCCCGGAACAGCCGGTACCACGCCTGGCATTGCCTGACGATTTCACCGCCAGCCTCGAGCGCGCGGTGCAGATCATTCAGGACGCACCCGAGCAGGGGTCGGCGATCTGGGGCGCCTCGTCCAAAGGCGTGATCTATTCGCTGTTCTTGCAACGCGCCGGTGTGGCGGTGGATCGGGTGGTGGATATCAACCCGGCCAAACAGGGGCGTTACCTGCCCCTGAGCGGCGCGCGGGTGTCCTCGCCGCAAGAGGCGATGGATGCGTTGCGCGAAGGCGCCAACCTGTTTGTGATGAACTCCAATTACCTCGAAGAAATCAAGCGGATGACCGGTGGACGCTACGTCTATCACGCCGTCGACAGCGCTTCGTTCCAGTGACCATTGAGAATTTTCAAATGACCGACAACAGCATCAATAAAGCCTTTGAAGCCGAGTGCCGCGAGCAGATCGCCCAGCAGGGTGACGACCAGAAACTTACCGGTCTGGCCCGTGATTTCTTCAACGAATCGGCCAAACACAAATACAGCTACCACTTCTCGTGGATGGGTCGTCCGATCATCCAGCTGCCGCAAGACATGATGGCCATGCAGGAAATCATCTGGCAGGTGAAACCGGACCTGGTCATCGAGTGCGGCATCGCCCACGGCGGTTCGATCATCTACTACGCCTCCTTGCTGGAGCTGCAAGGTCACGGCGAAGTGCTGGGCATCGATCTGGATATTCGTCCGCACAACCGCGAAGCCATCGAAAGCCACCCGATGAGCAAGCGCATCAAAATGATCGAAGGTTCGAGCATCGACCCGGCCATCGCCGCTCAGGTTCGCGCTGCTGCCGAAGGCAAGAAAGTCATTCTGGTACTCGACTCCAACCACACCCACGACCACGTGCTCGAAGAGCTGCGCCTCTACGCACCACTGGTTTCGGTCGACAGCTACTGCGTGGTGATGGACACCGTGGTTGAAGACATGCCGGCCGACTTCTTCCCGGATCGTCCATGGGGCCCGGGCGACAACCCGAAGACCGCCGTGTGGAAATACCTGGAAGAGAACAAGGATTTCGAAATCGACGTTCAGCTGCAGAACAAGCTGCTGATCACCGTGGCGCCGGACGGTTACCTGCGTCGCGTTCGTTAATTCGCAAATCAACAAAGCGTCATTTTGGCAAATTGCCGGTTGTGGGGAGAGGTTATGCAAGGCAAGTACAGTTCTGAACAAGCGCTGCCGCTCAATGAGCTGTTGACCGTGGTGTTGATTACTCACAATCGTCCGGCGTTTCTGCGCCGGGCGGTGAAGTATTACAGCAGCTTGCCCTGCAAGATCATGGTGCTGGACTCCACGGCCGAGCGGCCTGAAGGCGATTTTTCTGCGGTCGATTATCACCACGTGCCGCAGTTCGCCTACTGGGGCATGCAGGCCAAGCTGGCTTACGGCGTCGAGCAACTGACCACGCCGTACATGGTGCTGGCGGCCGACGACGACTTCATCCTGCATGACTCGCTGGCCGAGTCGGTGAGCTTCCTGCAAGCGAACCAGGATTACGGCATGTGCCACGGCTATTGCCTGATGTACCTGTCGCTGGCCGGTGACGTGAGCTACTACCGCCGCGACAAGAAAGTCATGGAAGATTATTCGTCCGAGAAAGCCCAGGATCGAGTGATTGACTACATGAGTCAGTACATCCCGCCGTTCTACGCGGTGACCCGTACCGACCTGATGAAGACCTGGCATTCGGCATTGCCGCCAGGCACCAGTTTCCAATGGCAGGAAATCGGCCATGTGTATTTCTTGCTGGCCAGCGCCAAGGCGCGGATCCTGCCGATTCCTTACGTGGTACGCGAGATCAACTACGGCAACTCCGAGCACAGCACCGAGGTGTACCACTCGCTGACGTACGCCGACGCCAAATCCGTGGCCGAGCGTGAAGCCTTTGCCGAGTTCCTCGCCGGGTTGCCTACTGCGATCCAGGGCCTGGATGCAGAACAGAGCAAAGCGTTTGTCCTGCAAAGTTTCGAGGCCATGGTCGACAGCCTGCAAAGCGGCCGGGCGCTGACGGCGGAACTGATTGTCCAGTCCACCTGGAACCAGGTGCTCAAGGTGCCGGACCGTCGATTCGGGCCGTTGCAGTACGTCGAAATGCCGTTCTACAACCAGGCATTCTTCGATCGTCTGGCGCAATTCGAATTCATGCTGCACGCGATGCCCGCCGGCCGCGTTCAATTGCAGGGGCTCGAAGGGGTGTGGACGCGTCAGGCGCATCTGCTCCAGGCACGCAACAACGACACGCAGGACAGCGTGCTTGAGCGTCTGTGGCAGGCCCACGACCTCAATGCCTTCAACCGTACCGTGAACAAGCGTCTGGTGGCGCAACTGGAACTGGCGGGCGAAGACGAAGAAGCGCAAAAAATGCGTGACTGGATTGCACGCCTCGATGCGCTGACGGTGGAAGATCACCATCGCACGTTCGACGCCATGCAGTCCGGCCGGCTGCTCAAGTGGCTGGATTCGCGTCAACCGCAAGCCGGGCAGGTCGAGGCGATTGCCGAGCATCTGGCCGTCAACGGTGGCGGTCAGCAGTTCGGCATTTTCCTGCTGGATATGGACAACGATATCGACAAGCTGCAAGTCAGCCTCGACAGCTTGCTTGAAGGACAGTGCAAGGCGTTCAGGATCGTCGTGTTCACCACCGGTGAAGCCCCGGCGGCCACCACCGCACAGAACACCCTGCATTTTGTCCGCGTGACGCCGGGCAACCTGATCGACAAACTCAACCAGAGTGCCCGTCAGTCACCATCCGACTGGGTGCTTCTGGCGCAAGCCGGGGATGAATTCACCGCCAGCGGCCTGTTGCGCGCCAGCCTGGAACTGATGAACGCCGGCGATTGCCGTGCCGTCTCCACCGACGAAATCCAGCGCGCGGAAAACGGTGCGCTGGTGGGCGTGTTCCGTCCGGGTTTCAACCTGGACCTGCTGCTGAGCCTGCCGACCATGATGGCGCGTCACTGGTTGATTCGTCGCGATGCGCTGGTGGAGGCCGGTGGTTATTCGGCTGACTTCAGCAAGGCGCTGGAGTTCGACCTGCTGCTGCGCATCATCGAGCAGGATGGCCTCAACAGTCTGGCCCACCTTGATGAGCCGCTGCTGATCACCGAGGCGCCAGTGCTGGAGGAGAACGCTCACGAGCGTCTGGCCCTGCTGCGTCACCTGGGCAACCGTGGCTACAAGGCCAAGGTCACGTCGTCCGTGCCGGGCATTTACCAGATCGACTACCACCACAGCGATCGTCCTCTGGTGTCGATCATTGTGCCGGCCGGCGACGATCTGCCAGCCCTGCAGCGCTGCCTGGAAGGGGTGCAGCAACGCACGCGCTATCAGAAGTACGAAATTCTGGTCGCCATCAACGCCGGGCAGTCGGCTGAGGTCAATGACTGGCTTGGCACGTATCAGCATCCGAAAGTCCGGGTACTGCGTGCCGATCAATCGCTGAGTGCACCGGCGTTGTACAACGCCGCCAGCCAGCAGGCGCAGGGCGAGTATCTGGTATTGCTCGCGGCTGACGCAGAGGTAGTCAACCCGAACTGGCTCGACTCGTTGCTCAACCATGCCCTGCGTCCGGAAGTCGGCGTGGTGGGCCCGAAACTGGTCGACCGTGACGGAAAAATCAGCCAGGCCGGTTTGATTCTCGGCATGAACGGCGGGGTTGGCTCGGCATTCGTCGGCGAAAAACACGATGCCCAGGGTTACCTGTACCGGTTGTCCGTGGATCAGAACTACTCGGCGGTTTCGAATGTGTGCCTGATGGTGCGCAAAGAGCTGTTCGTTGCGCTGGACGGTCTGGACGACGTCACATTCTCTGACGGTTTCAGCGATGTCGATCTGTGCCTGAAAGCCGCTCAGGCAGGCTTCCTCACGGTCTGGACGCCTTCGGTGCAAGTCATTCACCAGGCCGAAATTGCCCCGGCAACCCGGGCACTGGCTGCCCTGCAGGAAAAATGGGCCGCGGCTTTCGCCCAGGATCAGGCTTACAACGCGAACCTGAGCCTGAGTGGCAAAGGCTTTGTTCTGAATGACAGCGCTTCGCTGAACTGGGCGCAGTTGATCGGCTAGGTCGACAGGGAACAGGACTCAAGACATGTTCAACGGTAAATCGATTTTCATCTCCGGCGGCACCGGCTCGTTCGGGCGCAAGTTCATTGCGCGCCTGCTCGAGCAATACCAGCCCAAGCGCGTGGTGGTGTTCTCCCGGGATGAGCTCAAGCAATACGAAATGCAGCAGACGTTCAACGCGCCGTGCATGCGTTACTTCCTCGGTGACGTGCGCGACGCCGATCGTCTGCGCCAGGCCATGCGCGGCATCGACTACGTGGTGCATGCCGCGGCGTTGAAGCAGGTGCCGGCGGCGGAATACAACCCGACCGAATGCATCCGCACCAACGTCAACGGCGCGGAGAACATCATCGCCGCCGCCATCGACAACGGCGTGAAGAAAGTCGTCGCGCTGTCCACCGACAAGGCGGCGAGCCCGATCAACCTGTACGGCGCCACCAAGTTGCTGTCGGACAAATTGTTCGTCGCCGCGAACAACATCGCCGGTGAACAACAGACGCGTTTTGCCGTGGTGCGCTACGGCAACGTGGCGGGTTCGCGCGGGTCAGTGGTGCCGTTTTTCAGCAAACTGATTGCCGAGGGTGCAACCGAACTGCCGATCACCGACGAGCGCATGACCCGGTTCTGGATCACTCTCGATCACGGCGTGCAATTCGTCCTCGACAGCTTTGCGCGGATGCACGGCGGTGAAGTGTTCGTGCCGAAGATCCCGTCGATCCGTGTGGTCGATCTGGCTCGCGGCATGGCCGAGCATCTGCCGCACAAGAATGTCGGCATCCGTCCGGGCGAGAAACTGCACGAACTGATGGTGCCGCTGGACGATGCGCGGATGACCCTGGAGTTCGAGGATCACTACACGATCCAGCCTTCGATCCGCTTCACCAGCGTCGATGTCGATTTTGCCGTCGATAAACTTGGCGAGCACGGGCGGCCGGTGGGCGAGGACTTTGAGTACCGCTCCGACACCAACCCGCACTTCCTCTCGGTGGGGCAGATCGCCGACCTGCACGCGAAGCTATCGGTATGATTCCCTACGGTCGGCAAAGCCTCGACCAGACGGACATCGACGCGGTCGTCGAGGTGTTGCAGTCCGACTGGTTGACCCAGGGACCGACCATCGAGCGTTTCGAACAGGCGATGGCCGAGCGTTGCCAGGCTGATTTCGCCGTCGCGGTGTGCAACGCCACGGCGGCGCTGCACATTGCCTGTCTGGCGGCGGGGCTGGGAGCGGGCGACCGCTTGTGGACCACGCCGAACACCTTTCTTGCGTCGGCCAACTGCGGTCGCTACTGCGGCGCCGACGTTGATTTTGTGGACATCGATCCGCTGACCTGGAACCTCGATGCCGAGGTGCTGGCCAGCAAACTCGACGCGGCCGAGCGCGACGGCACCTTGCCCAAAGTGCTGGTGGCGGTGGCGTTTTCCGGGCAGAGCTGCGACATGCGGCGCATTGCCGAACTGGCCGAACGCTACAACTTCACCGTGATCGAAGACGCTTCCCACGCGGTCGGCGCGAGCTACGCCGGGCGCCCGGTGGGTTGCGGTGAGTTCGCGGCGATGACCGTGTTCAGTTTCCATCCGGTGAAGATCATCACCAGTGGCGAAGGCGGCATGGTGCTGACCAATCGCCCGGAGCTGGCCGAGCGTCTGCAACGCCTGCGCAGCCACGGCATGACCCGCGATCCGCAGCAGATGACCGAGCCCAGTCACGGCCCGTGGTACTACCAACAGGTCGAGCTGGGTTTCAATTATCGAATCACCGATCTGCAAGCGGCACTGGGCCTGTCACAGCTGAGCAAACTGGACGACTTCATCGCCCGTCGCCGGGCGCTCGCCGCACGTTACGATCGTTTGCTGGCGTATTTGCCGGTCACCGTGCCGAGCGCCCAGCCGGAGGCCGAATCGGCCTGGCACCTGTACGTGGTGCGCTTGCAGACCGATCGCCTCAACCTCAGCCACCGTCAGGTGTTCGAAGGCTTGCGTGCCGCCGGTATCGGCGTGAACCTGCACTACATTCCGGTGCATTTGCAGCCGTACTATCGTGAACTGGGTTTTGCCGAGGGTGACTTCCCCGAGGCCGAACGTTATTACGCCGAAGCGATCAGCCTGCCGCTGTTTCCGTTGTTGAGCGATCAACAACAGGATTACGTGGTCGAGCAATTGCGTCGGTTGACTGAATGAGTGCCGTTGCGGCGGTGGATGGAAAACGGCAATGCGTGATCTGAGCGAACAGGAACAATTCTGGCAGGGCGAATTCGGTAACCAGTACGTCGACCGCAACGTCGGGCAACCGCTGGTGGCCGCCAATCTGGCGTTGTTCGCCAAAGCACTGACCCGGGCCGGACGGGTCGACAGCCTGCTGGAACTGGGCACCAACGCCGGCAACAACCTGCAGGCGCTGCGTCAGTTGCTGCCGCGTTGCGAGCTGTTCGGGGTCGAAATCAATGCCAGTGCCTGCGCCCAGGCGCGTGCGCTGGAGATTGCGAACATCTGGCACGGTTCGCTGTTCGACTTTCCCCGTGAGCGCCAATACGACCTGACCCTGAGCAAAGGCGTGCTGATCCATCTGGCCCCGGAGCTGTTGCCGACGGCCTATGCGCAGTTGTACGAGCTGAGCCAGCGCTACATCCTGATTGCCGAATACTACAATCCGTCGCCGATGGAAGTGTCCTATCGTGGCAACAGCGGCAAACTGTTCAAGCGTGATTTCGCCGGGGAAATGCTCGATCGCTATCCTGATCTGCAACTGCTGGATTACGGATTCGGTTATCGCCGCGATCCGCAATTTCCGGTGGACGACATCACTTGGTTTCTGCTGGAAAAACGTCCTTGAACAACGTCGCAATCATCCCGGCCCGCGGGGGCAGCAAACGCATCCCGCGCAAGAATCTCAAGCCGTTCGACGGCGTGCCGATGATTGTCCGTTCGATTCGCACGGCGCTGGATTCAGGGTTGTTCGAGCAGGTCGTGGTCAGTACAGACGACGCAGAGATCGCAGACGTGGCGCGGGCCAACGGTGCTCATGTGCCGTTCATGCGTCCGGTGGAGCTGGCCGATGACTTCACCGGCACTGCGGCGGTGATCGCGCATGCCTTGCAGCAGCTGCCGGCCTTCGAATACGCCTGCTGTGTGTACGCCACGGCGCCGCTGTTGCAGGCGCGGTTTCTGCGTCAGGGCCTGGAGTTGCTGGCGCAGCATCCGGACAAGTCCTTTGCTTTTTCAGTCACTGATTTCGGCTTTCCGGTGCAGCGCGCCCTGACCCTGGACGGGCAGGGCGCGCTGACGGCGTTGTACCCCGAGTTTCGCAATACCCGTTCGCAGGATCTGCCGGCTGCCTTTCAGGATGCCGGCCAGTTCTATTGGGGCCGTAGTGAGGCCTGGCTGAGTGGCGAGGTGCTGTATTCGCCGGCCAGTCTGCCGGTGATCCTGCCCCGGTATCTGGTGCAGGACATCGATACCGTCGAAGACTGGAAACGCGCCGAATACCTTTACGCCGCCCTCAAGGCTGGTGGAGAGCTGCAATGAGAGTGCTGATCCGCGCCGACGCCTCGCCGACCATCGGCAGTGGCCACATCGCCCGGTGCCTGACGCTGGCGCGGGTGTTGCGCGCTCAGGGCAGTCATGTGGCGTTTGCCTGTCGGCGATTGCCGGGCAATCGGCTCGATGCGCTGCAGGGCGAAGGTTTTGAGACGTTCGCGTTGCCGGATCGTTATGCCGGTGAAGACCCGGAGCAGGCCATCGAATCGATGCTGCCGTGGCAGGCGGATATCGATGCACTGGCGAAGCAGCTGGACGGTCAGGCCGGATTCGACTGGGTCATCGCCGACCACTACGGCCTCGATCATCACTGGCAGACCGCGGCCCGTCGTTTCGCGCCACGAATCGCCGCCGTCGACGATCTGGCGACCCGTCGGTACAGCGTGGACTTGCTGCTCAATCAGAACCTCTCCGGTCTCAGCGAAAACTATCAGCCGTTGCTGCCGGCCGGTTGCCGAACGCTGCTCGGTCCACGCTTCGCCATGCTGCGCGAGGAGTTCAACGGCCCGGCTATCGACATCAAACCGGTGGCGCATCGGGTACTGGTGAATTTCGGCGGCTTCGATGCGGCGCGCCAGACCCATCACGCGATGCAGGCGCTGGCGGATTTTTCCGGGCTTGAAGTGGATTTCGTCGCCGGTGCCGATAACCCGGCATGGGCAGAGATGCAGGCACTCGCCGAGACACGGCCGAACTGGCGCCTGCACAGTTTCGTCAGCGATTTTCATCGACGCATGACTGAAGCCGACCTGTTCATCGGCGCCGGCGGTGGTACCAGTTGGGAGCGCGCAGCCATGGGCCTGCCGACGATCTGCATTGCGGTGTCGAACAACCAGCAGGCCAACGGCGAGGTGATGGCGGCGGCCGGCGCGCATGTGTTCATGGGCGCGCGGGAGCAGGTCAGCGTCGAGCAACTGCGCGATGCCATCGGCTTTGTCGTGGGCAACGTTTATCTGCGCCAGAGCCTGGCCGAGCGTTCGCGGCAACTGGTGGACGGGCGCGGTGCGCTGCGGGTTGCGGCGGCACTGGCCGGCGCGGTGCTCAAGTTGCGCGCAGTGACGTTGGACGATGCGCAGGTGTTGTTCGACGGGCGCAATGCCGAGGTGGTGCGTCGCTGGTCGCTGGACAGCGCTGCGATTGACTGGACGCAACATGTGAACTGGCTGGGCGCGAGTCTGCGCAATCCTCAGCGGTTGCTGCTGGTGGCCGAGGCGGATGATGGCCCGGTCGGCGTCCTGCGCTACGATTTGCGTGGCTTCGAGGCAGAAGTTTCGCTGTATATGTTCGAAGGGCGTTTCGGCCTTGGTTGGGGCAGGGCGCTGCTGGCGCAGGGTGAAGCTTTCGTGGCTGCGCACTGGCCGCAAATGACCGCCATCACTGCCCGGGTCTTGCCGGCCAATCGGCCCTCGATGAATGTTTTCCGTGACGCCGGGTACACACAAAGTGCCTGCGCGTTCACCAAGGTTTTGAAGGAATCCCGTCCATGAGCAGTTTCAAGATCGGCAATCGCCTGATCGGTGCCGACGCACCGCCGTTCATCATTGCCGAAATGAGCGGCAACCATAATCAGTCGTTGGACGTCGCTTTGCAGATTGTCGAGGCGGCGGCCGAGGCAGGTGCTCACGCCTTGAAGCTGCAAACCTACACCGCCGACACCATGACTCTGGATCTGGCTGAAGGCGAGTTCTTCATCAAGGACCCGAACAGCCTGTGGGCCGGCACTTCGTTGTACGACCTGTACGAGAAGGCTCACACCCCCTGGGAATGGCACGCGCCGATCTTCGCCCGGGCAAAAGCGCTGGGCATGCTCGCGTTTTCGACACCGTTCGATGACAGCGCCGTGGACTTCCTTGAAAGCCTCGAGGTGCCGGCCTACAAGATCGCCAGTTTTGAAAACACCGATCTGCCGCTGATCCGGCGTGTTGCGGCGACCGGCAAGCCGCTGATCATTTCCACCGGCATGGCCAGCATCGCCGAGCTCGACGAAACCGTACGCGCCGCCCGCGAGGCCGGGTGCAAGGATCTGGTGCTGCTCAAGTGCACCAGCACCTACCCGGCGACGCCGCTCAACAGCAATGTGCGTACCATCCCGCATCTGCGAGAGCTGTTCGGTTGTCAGGTGGGGCTGTCCGATCATTCGATGGGCGTCGGCGTTTCGGTGGCGGCTGTGGCGCTCGGAGCTACAGTGGTTGAAAAGCACTTCACCCTCGACCGCGCGGCGGGCGGGGTGGACGCCAGTTTCTCGCTGGAGCCAGCGGAAATGGCCAGCCTGGTGGTCGAGACCGAGCGCGCCTGGCAGGCCATGGGCCAGGTGCATTACGGCGTGACCGAGGCTGAGAAAAAGTCCCTGGTTTACCGCCGGTCGCTGTACGTCACGGCCGACATGGCGGCCGGTGAACCGTTCACGGCGGCCAATCTGCGCGCCATTCGTCCCGGTCTCGGTCTGCCGCCCAAGCACGCCGATGCCGTCCTGGGCCGCCGCGCGCGGGCGCCGATCAAGCGCGGTACGCCGCTGGAATGGTCATTGGTCGAATAACCCGATCTGCACCGATTCGGCAAAATAGCGTGACCTGCGAGTCATAACGCGCATCTTCACTGTATTGTATTGACCGGGGAGATGGCGCCTGGCCCGTTATCGGTTGCAGTGATAGCCCTTTGCGCTCCCCGTGGCTGCCCGTTGTGGCGGCCGTTTTCTGTTTGTCGGCGCCCCTCGAATCCTTGCGAGCGGTGGTATTGGGCTGTTTATTATTGGGAAGCCGTAATGATTGGCATAAAAAGCATTGCGAGCTACGTTCCTGTAGCCGGCGTGGACAATTACGCACAAGGTGCAAAATTCGAGAAGGATGAAGAATTCATCCTCGGCAAGATCGGTTCGGCCTTCCTGCCACGTAAAGACGCAGAACAGGAAACTTCCGATCTGTGTGTTGAAGCGGCCAATGCGCTGTTTGCCAACAACCCTGAACTGAAACGTGAATCCATCGATGCACTGATCGTCGTCACCCAGAACGGTGACGAAGAAGGCCTGCCGCACACCGCAGCAATCGTCCAGGACAAACTGGGTCTGCCAACCAATGTCGCCGCGTTCGACATTTCCCTGGGCTGCTCCGGTTACGTTTATGGCATCTACGCGATCAAGGGCTTCATGGAAGCTGCCGGCCTGAAGAACGGCCTGCTGATCACCGCTGACCCATATTCGAAGATCGTTGATCCGGAAGATCGCAACACCACCATGCTGTTCGGCGACGCCGCCACCGCGACCTGGATGGGCGAAGACCCGACCTGGGCGTTGGGCAAGGCCAAGTTCGGCACCGACGGTTCCGGTGCGCCGCACCTGAAAGTCACCGATGGCGTGTTCTTCATGAACGGTCGTCAGGTGTTCAACTTTGCGTTGCTCAAAGTCCCGGCGCACTTGCATGAGTTGCTCGACGATTCGGGCCTCAACGCCGATGACATCGATGCCTTCTGCATCCACCAGGGCAGCGCGGCGATTGTCGATGCCGTGGCGCGCCGCTTTGAAGGCGAGCCGGAGAAGTTCATCAAGGACATGGTCGAGACCGGCAACACCGTGTCGTCCAGTGTGCCGCTGCTGCTGGAAAAACACGTGATGGATTCCGACTGGAACCGCATCGCGATCAGTGGTTTCGGTGTCGGTCTGTCGTGGGGTTCGGCGATTATTTATCGTCCTTGAATCCGTTAAAAACGGCGGATACAAAAATAGCGTTCAAGGGTTAACCTTGAACGCTATTTTTTTGCCTGAAGGGAGCGCGAGGCGCCATGAGCGAGTTTTTCCAGGCCAATGCCCACGTCATTGAGCGACGCTGGCCGGCGCTGTTCGCGCGATTGCTGAACGAAGACAGTTCGGTGATCGACGCCGGATTGACACAGGGGCTGGGTTCGACGCTGAGCATCAACGGCATTCAGCTCACCAGTCGCCACGACCGCGTCCATGAGGCCCGGGTTCAGGCCGCCAGCCTGCCGGCGGACAAGTCGCGATTGCACGTCTATGGCACCGGCCTCGGAGATTTGCCGACGGTTCTGCTGGAGCGTGCCGGGCTTGAGCGGCTGTATGTACACATCCTCAATGGCGCGCTGTTTGCGCTGGTGTTGCAGTTGCTCGATCAGCGGCAATGGCTGGAAGACTCGAGGGTAGAGCTTCTGTACGCCGGGGACATGCCGGACATCTGCACGCCGTTCTTTGCCTTGCCTGCCGAAATGCTGCTGGCCGATGACTTCAACGCGAAGATCCGTGATCGGCTGGTCAGTGAAGTGCACTTGAGTTTCAACAATCGTGAGTTTGATCCGCAGTCGCCGTTCATTCTGCAGCGTCTGCAGGACTGCTTGCCGGTGCTACTCGCTGACGATGATGTGGCGCAATTGTTCGGCACTTGCACTGGCCGGGAAATCTACGTGATCGGCACCGGGCCGACGCTTGAGCAGCATTTCGAGCGACTGGCCACGATTCGCGAGCGAGACGAGCGCCCCTTGTTCATTTGCGTCGACACCGCTTACCGGCCGCTGCGCGAGCACGGGATTGTGCCCGACTATGTAGTGAGCATCGATCAGCGCATCAGCTTTCGGCATTTGCCTTTCGAAGAATCCGACGGCATTCCCTTGGTGTATCTGCCCATGAGCGATCCTGAGGTGTTGAGGGCCTGGAAGGGCAAACGCTATGGCGGTTATTCGCTTAGCCCGGTCTACGCAGCGTTGCGAGAGCAACATCCACGGGCACTGCTGCATGTGGGTGGCAGCGTGATTCACCCCGCGGTGGATCTGGCGGTGAAGATGGGGGCTGCGCAGATCACCCTGTTCGGCGCCGACTTCGCTTTCCCGATGAACAAGACCCACGCCGGCTGGAACGATGGTGATCTTGGGCCGTCGGTGAATCAGGCGCGGCACTGGGTGCGTGACGGGTTCGGTGAGCGCGTCAGTACGCAGCTCAATTTCCGCGGTTATCTGTGTGTGCTGGAGCGATACATCGCCAGCCAGCCGCACGTCGAGTTTTTCAACAGTAGTCGCGCAGGAGCGTTGATTGCCGGGACGCGCTTCAATCAGGAGTTCGTGCAATGAGTGCAATGCAACGAAGTGTCGACGAATGCCGTCGGTGTGCCGGCCTGTTTCGTCTGGGGCGTGATGTCGAAGCAGCGCTGGACATGGTTGATGTATTCGAAGGTGCGCAGCATTTGCTGGTGTCCGCCTCGCCGGATATCCAGCAGTCGTGGGCGCAAGTGCTCACACAAATGCTCGATTGTCAGGAGCGCCAGGATTGGCTCGGGCTCGCCGACTTCATGGAGTACGAATTGATCCGGTTACTGGAAAGTTCGGCGTCCTGAGAAATGCCGATAGCGCTGGCCCGCAGGTTTGCGCTGCAGACGGTTTCATGGCGTCATTTTTCCGAGGGTGAAGTGCTGCTAAGTCTTTGTTTTCTAGGGGGTGGCAGGGTGATGGCAAATTTTTTCAAAAAAGCCCTCAAGCAACCTGCAAACCCGACGATAACTATTACGAAGGTTCTCTAGGCCATACCCGGCGGTTGCCAGGGCCGGAAGCCGCAGTACCCAACCAACGAGGAATTCGTCATGGCTTTAACAGTAAACACCAACACCACGTCGTTGAACGTTCAGAAGAACCTGAACCGCGCTTCCGACGCTCTGTCGACTTCGATGCAGCGCCTGTCTTCCGGCCTGAAAATCAACAGCGCTAAAGACGACGCCGCTGGCCTGCAAATCTCCAACCGTATGTCTTCCCAGATCCGCGGTAACACCCAGGCCATCCAGAACGCCAACGACGGTATCTCCGTTGCTCAGACCGCTGAAGGCGCTCTGCAAGCTACTACCGACATTCTGCAGCGTATGCGTGAACTGGCTGTTAAAGCACGTAACGGTACCAACGGCACTGCTGACCAGACCGCTACCAACGCTGAATTCGCACAAATGTCCGACGAGATCACCCGTATCTCGGCTTCGACCAACCTGAACGGCAAAAACTTGCTGGACGGTTCGGCTGGTACTGTGACCCTGCAAGTTGGCGCAAACACCGGTTCGGCTAACCACATCGACCTGGTACTGAGCTCCAAGTTCGACGCCGCCAGCCTGTCGGTAGGTAGCGGTACTGTTGTTCTGACCGGTGCTACTTCGGCTGCCGCCGCTTCGAACATCGACAACGCTATCACTGCAATCGACGCCGCTATCGCTGCAATCGGTGCAACTCGTGCCAGCCTGGGTGCTTCGCAAAACCGTCTGAACAGCACCATCCAGAACTTGCAGAACATCAACGAAAACACCACTGCTGCACAAGGTCGCGTACAAGATACCGACTTCGCCGCAGAGACTGCTAACCTGACCAAGCAGCAAACCCTGCAACAGGCTTCGACCTCTGTTCTGGCTCAAGCCAACCAACTGCCTTCCGCTGTACTGAAGCTGCTTCAGTAATTTCGGAATGAGTTTTGGCGGGGGAGTGCGCTTGCGTGCTCTCTCGCTTTTTCACGTTAAGAGGTGATGAGCATGGACATGAGCGTAAAGCTTAACGTGACTTATCCGGCTCCCAAGCCAGCCAGTACCGTCACCGACAAGCCGTCGGAGACCAAGCCTCACGTGGTTGATGCTGTTACTGATTCGAAAAAGAGTCAGGAAACGGATGAAACCAAATTGAAGCTGGCGGTGCAGGAGATCGAGAAGTTTGTTCAGTCGATCAAGCGTAACCTGGAGTTCTCGATCGATGAGCATTCCGGAAAGGTCATCGTCAAGGTGATCGCAAGCGAGACGGGCGAGGTCGTACGACAGATCCCCTCCGCAGAAGCTCTCAAGCTGGCAGACAGCCTCGCCAATGCGAGCCACGTGTTGTTCGACGCCAAAGTCTGATAGCTGGCATGAATCGTGTTTGAAGTTCTTTAGACCCCACAAGGGTCAAAAGACTGGCAACAACCCCAAGGGAGATGCACATGGCAAGTCCAATTTTACCGGGTTCCGGCCTGGGTTCCGGCCTGGACATCGGTGCGATCGTTACTGCGCTGGTCAACGCTGACAAGTCGGCGAAACAGACGCAGATCGATGCCAGTACCAAGACCAACACGCTGAAGATTTCCGGTGTCGGTACGCTGAAGAGTGCGCTGACTGCATTCCAGACGGCGATGACCAACCTGGGCAGCAAGACCAATCCGGCGTTTTCCGGTTACACGGCCACTTCGGGTACTCCGAGTGTTCTGGGCGTGACTTCGGATAACACTGCGGTCTCGGGCACTTACAGTGTTGTTGTGAACAATCTGGCTACCGGCTCGAAAATAGCCAGCGCATCCTTTGCCGGCGGTGCTGCCAGTGCCATTCCGAGTGGTACTCTGAAAATCAGTCAGAATGGCACTGATTACAATGTCACGATTCCAGCCAATGCGACCTTGCAGACTACTCGTGACGCGATCAACACGGCTCAGGGTATCAATGGTATTTCTGCCAACATCGTGACGGATAGCACCGGTTCGTCGCGTCTGGTCATCAGCTCGAGCAAGACAGGCGCGGGCTCGGACATGACGGTCAGCGGTATTGCCGGTCTGGAAATCGATGGCACCAAACCGATGAGTGCCACCCCGGCGGCGGGTGATTCCGGAGCGGTCAATGGGCTCGCCAAGGATGCATCGCTGACCATCGATGGCCTGGCGGTGACCAGCAAAAGCAACAATGTGACGGGTGCCATCAGTGGTTTGTCGATGAACCTGCTGACTGTCCCTAATCCGCCTGGCACGCCCGTTGTGGTGAGTGTTGACGCCAACACCAAGGGATTGCAGACGTCGGTTCAGGCCTTCGTTGATGCCTACAACACCTTGAAAAGTACTGTCGACACCTTGTCCAAGGCAACGCCGGACGAAGATGGCAAGCTGACCGTTCAGGCGGCTTTCACTGGGGATTCCCTGCCGCGTTCGCTGATTGCCGATATTCGTAGCCAGTTGACCATGCCAAGCGGCACCACCGGCGGTCCGATGGCCTACCTGTCGCAGCTGGGCGTCATGACTGACAAGCTCACCGGTAACCTGACTTTCGACACGGTCGCGTTCAACAAAACGATGAGCACGCCAGGCATGACCGGCCAGGTCCAGCAGATGTTCTCTGGCACCACCGATAAAAACGGTTTGTTGGCGCGCATGAGCAAGGCGGTGGATCCGTACCTCAAAGGGGCGGATGGTGTATCTCCCGGTTTGCTCGATCAGCGCATGACCATCCTGAACGGTAACGCGCGCAGCCTTACCGCCCAGCAAACGGCTCTGGATATACGCGTTGCCGGCATGACCAAGACGTTGACTGCAAAATACAACGCCATGGACTTGCTGGTAGGGCAAATGAAGGCCACGGCGAGCAGCATTACGTCGTTCTTCAGCTCGCTGAACGCTCAGCAATCTGCGAAGTAACATGTAAGAGCGACAAAAACCCGGCTACGCTTTCGAGCGTGTGCCGGGTTTTTGTCTTGTGGTCTAAAGTTTTTCGGCTCGCTGGCGATACACTGGTCATGCGAGTCATTGTGGCAAATGAGGTAGAACATGAATCCGATGTTAGCCCTTCGGCAATACCAGAAAGTTGGCGCCCACGCTCAGACGTCCGAAGCGAGCCCCCACCGTCTGGTACAAATGTTGATGGAAGGTGGTCTGGCGCGCATTGCGCAGGCCAAGGGCGCGATCGAGCGCAAGGACATCCCTGCAAAATGCACGGCGATCGGCAAGGCCATTGGCATCGTCAGCGGCTTGCGTGAAGGCCTGGATCTGGAGAAGTCCGCCGATACGCTGGCTGATCTGGACGGGCTGTATATCTACATGATGAAGCGTCTTGCCGAGGCCAACATCAACAGCGATCCGCGTATTCTGGATGAAGTCGCCGGCTTGCTGAGCACGGTAAAAGAAGGCTGGGACGCCATCGCGCCTACGCCAGCTCCTCAGTTCTAAGGAGATCACCATGAGTCTTGTATTGCAGCGAATCGAAGAAACCCGAGAAGCGTTGGTCGGTGCCCTGGCCGAGCGCAACTGGGAGGCGATCGGTCAACTGGACCTCGATTGCCGTTCCTGCATGGAAGATGTCTTGAGTGAGGCTTCGGTGGATGAAGTGGCGCTACGCGACAATCTTGAGGAGCTGCTGCATGTGTACAAGGAGCTTCTTGAGGTCGCCATGGGTGAGCGTCAGGCGATAGTCGACGAGATGTCGCAGATCACCCAAGCGCAGAACGCGGCAAAGGTTTACCATCTGTTTGGTTAATTAACCCTCAGTTAATCCAGACATGTGCGCCATAAATTTGACTGTGCACGGTTTTTTGACTTAACTAGTGGCTGTTTTCAGATTTCAGGCGTCTACAGGCACACGGTGTCCTGCAAGCGTCTCGCTTGCCCCTCGTTTTGGGCATTGAGTTGACTAGGGAAGTTGCTATTGCATGTGGCGTGAAACCAAAATTCTGCTGATCGATGACGATAGCGTCCGCCGCCGCGACCTGGCGGTGATCTTAAATTTTCTTGGCGAAGAAAATTTACCCTGCGGAAGCCATGACTGGCAGCAGGCAGTCGGCTCTTTGTCGTCTAGTCGTGAGGTCATTTGCGTACTGATCGGGACGGTCAATGCTCCTGGTGCGCTTTTGGGCTTGCTAAAGACACTCTCAACCTGGGATGAGTTCCTTCCGGTTTTGCTGATGGGCGATAATTCTTCGGTGGACCTGCCCGAAGACCAACGCCGCCGGGTACTTTCGACCCTCGAAATGCCGCCGAGCTACAGCAAATTGCTGGACTCCCTGCACCGTGCCCAGGTCTATCGCGAAATGTATGACCAGGCCCGCGAGCGCGGCCGTCATCGCGAACCCAACCTGTTCCGCAGTCTCGTCGGCACCAGCCGGGCGATCCAGCATGTGCGCCAGATGATGCAGCAGGTGGCCGACACCGACGCCAGCGTGTTGATCCTCGGCGAGTCCGGCACCGGCAAGGAAGTGGTTGCGCGTAACCTGCATTACCATTCCAAGCGTCGCGACGCGCCGTTCGTGCCGGTCAACTGCGGGGCGATCCCGGCCGAGTTGCTGGAAAGCGAACTGTTCGGCCACGAGAAGGGCGCCTTTACCGGCGCGATCACCAGTCGTGCCGGCCGCTTCGAGCTGGCCAATGGCGGCACACTGTTCCTCGACGAAATCGGTGACATGCCGCTGCCGATGCAGGTCAAGCTGCTGCGCGTGCTGCAGGAACGCACCTTCGAGCGCGTGGGCAGCAACAAGACCCAGAGCGTCGACGTGCGCATCATTGCCGCGACCCACAAGAATCTCGAAAGCATGATCGAGATCGGCACCTTCCGCGAAGATCTCTACTATCGCTTGAACGTGTTCCCGATCGAGATGGCGCCGCTGCGTGAGCGCGTCGAAGACATCCCGTTGCTGATGAACGAGTTGATCTCGCGCATGGAGCACGAGAAACGCGGTTCGATCCGTTTCAATTCCGCCGCCATCATGTCCCTGTGTCGTCACGGCTGGCCGGGCAACGTCCGCGAGCTGGCCAACCTGGTGGAGCGCATGGCGATCATGCATCCGTACGGGGTGATCGGCGTGGTCGAGCTGCCGAAGAAATTCCGCTACGTCGACGACGAAGACGAGCAAATGGTCGACAGCCTGCGCAGCGATCTGGAAGAGCGCGTGGCAATCAACGGTCACACGCCTGACTTCACTGCCAACGCCATGCTGCCGCCGGAAGGGCTTGATCTGAAGGACTACCTCGGTGGTCTCGAGCAGGGCTTGATTCAGCAGGCGCTGGATGATGCCAACGGCATCGTGGCCCGTGCCGCCGAACGTCTGCGCATCCGTCGCACCACGCTGGTGGAGAAGATGCGCAAGTACGGCATGAGCCGACGCGATGGTGATGAACAGGCGGATGATTGACGCCTGTTTTTCAACGGCTTCATTTATAAGCAGTTTTTTTTAGGCACGGGTATTGCTATGTCCCTCGCAACGTTCCGTTTAACTGACGGTCAGCCAAGCGAGAGAGCACAATGCCCCAAGCCTCCCAGATGTCTTCTGTTCCCGAGTCCTCGGGGCAACTGCCGTCCGTAGAGCAGGCCGGTCGGCCGGGGCTTGAGCAGGCGTTTGCGCTGTTCAACCAGATGTCGAGTCAATTGACCGACTCCTACAGCATGCTTGAAGCGCGGGTCACCGAGCTCAAGGGCGAGCTGGCCGTGGTCAGCGCCCAGCGCATGCAGGAGCTGGCGGAAAAAGAACGTCTGGCCAACCGTCTGCAAAATCTCCTTGATCTGTTGCCGGGTGGCGTCATCGTCATCGATGGCCACGGCATCGTGTGCGAGGCCAATCCCGCCGCCATCGATCTGCTGGGTTTACCGCTGGAAGGCGAGCTATGGCGGCATGTGATTACCCGTTGCTTTGCGCCCCGTGAAGACGACGGTCATGAAATCTCCCTGAGAAACGGTCGACGCCTGTCGATTGCCACCCGTTCGCTGGATGCCGAGCCGGGGCAATTGGTGCTGCTCAACGACCTGACTGAAACCCGTCACTTGCAGGATCAGCTCGCGCGCCACGAACGGCTGTCGTCGTTGGGGCGTATGGTCGCCTCGCTGGCCCACCAGATCCGAACTCCGCTTTCCGCCGCACTGTTGTATGCCAGTCATTTGACTGAGCAGGCGCTGCCGGTCGCCACCCAGCAGCGCTTTGCCGGGCGCCTCAAGGAGCGTCTGCATGAGCTGGAGCATCAGGTGCGCGACATGCTGGTGTTCGCTCGCGGTGAATTGCCGCTGACCGACCGCATCACGCCCAATGCCTTGATGCAGTCGTTGCAGGCGGCGGCGCTGACCCATGTGCAGGATCTGCCGATCCGTTGGCAATGCGACAGCCATGCGGGCGAGTTGCTGTGCAATCGCGACACGCTGGTCGGGGCAGTCCTCAATCTGATTGAAAACGCGATTCAGGCCAGTGGTGATGACGTGCGCCTGAAAGTGCATTGCTACACCCGCGACAACACCCTGCGCCTGTGCGTCAGCGATAACGGTGGCGGCATCGAGCCGGCGGTGCTGGCGCGGCTGGGCGAGCCGTTTTTCACCACCAAGGTCACCGGCACCGGCCTGGGCCTGACCGTGGTCAAGGCTGTGGCCCGTGCGCATCAGGGAGAATTGCAACTGCGTTCGCGAGTCGGGCGCGGCACGTGCGCGCAGGTCGTCCTGCCGATGTTTTCCGTTGTACAGGGAGCTGAGTGAAGGTCATGGGCATCAAGGTTCTGCTGGTCGAGGATGACCGCTCGTTGCGCGAAGCGCTGGCCGATACGCTGTTGCTGGCCGGTCACGACTATCATGCAGTGGGTTCGGCCGAAGAGGCGTTGAACGCTGTCGAGCGCGAAGCGTTCAGTCTGGTGGTCAGCGACGTCAACATGCCGGGCATGGACGGCCATCAATTGCTCGGCCTGTTGCGCGCCCGTCAGCCGCAGCTGCCGGTGCTGCTGATGACCGCTCATGGTGCAGTCGAGCGCGCGGTGGATGCCATGCGTCAGGGCGCGGCGGATTATCTGGTCAAGCCATTCGAGCCCAGGGCCCTGCTGGATCTGGTAGCGCGTCACGCCTTGGGCAGCCTTGGTGCCAGCGATGCCGAAGGGCCGGTCGCGGTCGAGCCGGCCAGTGCCCAGTTGCTGGATCTGGCAGCGCGGGTTGCCCGCAGTGATTCCACCGTGCTGATTTCCGGCGAGTCCGGCACCGGTAAAGAGGTGCTGGCGCGCTACATTCACCAGCAATCCCATCGTGCCAGTCAGCCGTTCATTGCGATCAACTGCGCGGCGATCCCGGACAATATGCTCGAAGCGACATTGTTCGGTCACGAGAAGGGGTCGTTCACCGGCGCCATCGCGGCGCAGGCCGGCAAGTTCGAGCAGGCCGACGGCGGCACCATTCTGCTCGACGAAATTTCCGAAATGCCCCTGGGTCTGCAAGCCAAGCTGCTGCGGGTCTTGCAGGAACGCGAGGTCGAGCGGGTGGGGGCGCGCAAGCCGATCACCCTCGACATTCGCGTAGTCGCGACCACCAACCGTGATCTGGCGGGTGAAGTGGCGGCGGGGCGGTTCCGTGAAGATCTCTACTATCGTCTGTCGGTGTTTCCACTGGCCTGGCGTCCGCTGCGTGAGCGGACCGCCGACATCCTGCCGCTGGCCGAGCGTCTTTTGACCAAGCACGTCAATAAAATGAAGCATGCGATGGCGAAGTTCTCGCCCGAGGCGCAGGCGTGCCTGATCGGTTATCCATGGCCGGGCAACGTGCGCGAGCTGGATAACGCGGTCCAGCGGGCGTTGATCCTCCAGCAGGGCGGCTTGATTCAGCCGCAGGATTTCTGCCTCTCCGGGCCTGCGCTGTTCGCCCCTTTGCCGGTGGCGATGCCACTCAGTCCCGTCATTCGTGAAGTCGAGATCGAGACTGATTCGGCCGGTGCGCTGGGCGATGACCTGCGTCGTCGCGAGTTCCAGATGATCATCGACACCCTGCGCACCGAGCGCGGTCGACGCAAGGAGGCTGCCGAAAAACTCGGTATCAGCCCGCGTACGCTGCGCTACAAACTGGCGCAAATGCGCGATGCGGGGATGGACGTCGAAGGCTATCTGTTCGCTACCTGAAGGGTGGTGCAAACGTTTGAAAACGCATTTCTCGAAGCGGTGCCCGTGAGCTGGCACCGTTGTTGCTAACACCTGAGTACCCGCCGAGTGAGTGTCAAAAAATTGCGGGCCGCCCAAGAGAGTAGACCATGAGCCAAGGTATTGAATTTAATCGGTTGATGATGGACATGAAGGCCATGCAAATGGACGCCATGTCGAAGCCGAAATCGACTGCCGCCGTCCCTGAAGTGGCAGGCAGCAGCTTTTCCGACATGCTCGGTCAGGCCATCAACAAAGTGAACGATACTCAACAGGCCTCGAGCCAATTGGCCAACGCGTTCGAAATCGGCAAAAGCGGCGTCGATCTGACGGACGTGATGATTTCCTCGCAGAAGGCCAGCGTGTCGTTCCAGGCACTGACCCAGGTGCGCAACAAGCTGGTTCAGGCTTATCAAGACATCATGCAGATGCCGGTTTAAGGACGAGATTGAGTCATGGCAGAAGCAGTCGCCGATAACGTTCCGGCCAAGGCCACCCCGATAGACGGCAAACCGCCGCTGTTCGGCCTGTCCTTCCTGGAAAACCTCTCCGAGATGACCGTGCTGCGTCAGGTGGGCCTGTTGGTCGGCCTGGCCGCGAGCGTGGCGATTGGCTTTGCCGTGGTGCTGTGGTCGCAGCAACCGGACTACCGGCCTCTGTACGGCAGCCTTGCCGGCATGGACGCCAAGCAGGTCATGGACACCCTGGCCTCCGCCGACATTCCCTACACCGTCGAACCGAATTCCGGCGCCTTGCTGGTCAAGGCCGATGACCTGTCCCGTGCGCGGCTCAAGCTCGCGGCCGCTGGTGTCACTCCCAGCGACGGCAACATCGGTTTTGAAATCCTCGACAAGGAACAGGGTCTGGGCACCAGCCAATTCATGGAAGCGACCCGTTATCGTCGCGGCCTCGAAGGCGAACTGGCCCGCACCATCTCCGCCCTGAACAACGTCAAGGGCGCACGCGTTCACCTGGCCATCCCGAAAAGTTCGGTGTTCGTGCGTGACGAACGCAAGCCAAGCGCATCGGTACTGGTCGAGTTGTACTCCGGTCGTTCGCTGGAGCCAGGCCAGGTCGTTGCCATTATCAACCTGGTGGCGACTTCCGTTCCCGAGCTGAGCAAATCGCAGATCACCGTCGTCGACCAGAAGGGCAACCTGCTGTCGGATCAGGCGGAAAATTCCGAAATGACCATGGCGGGCAAGCAGTTCGACTACAGCCGCCGCATGGAAAGCATGCTTACCCAGCGCGTGCACAACATTCTGCAACCGGTACTGGGCAACGATCGCTACAAGGCTGAAGTGTCGGCCGATATCGATTTCAGTGCCGTCGAATCCACCGCCGAGCAGTTCAATCCCGATCAGCCGGCGCTGCGCAGCGAGCAGTCGGTCAACGAGCAGCGCACCGCCAGCAATGGCCCGCAAGGCGTACCGGGCGCCCTGAGCAATCAGCCACCGTCGCCGGCGTCGGCGCCGCAAACCACCGGTGGCGCCCAGGCTTCCACCGGCATGGTGCAGCCAGGCCAGCCACTGGTTGACGCCAACGGTCAGCAGATCATGGACCCGGCCACCGGCCAGCCGATGCTCGCGCCGTACCCGGCAGACAAGCGTCAGCAATCCACCAAGAACTTCGAACTCGACCGTTCCATCAGCCACACCAAACAGCAGCAGGGTCGCCTGAATCGCCTGTCGGTGTCGGTGGTGGTGGACGATCAGGTCAAGATCAACCCGGCCAACGGCGAAACCACTCGTGCGCCGTGGAGCGCCGACGAATTGGCGCGCTTCACCCGTCTGGTACAGGACGCCGTCGGCTTCGACGCCAGCCGTGGCGACAGTGTCAGCGTAATCAACATGCCGTTCTCCGCCGAGCGCGGTGAAGTGATTGCCGACATTCCGTTCTACTCCCAGCCTTGGTTCTGGGACATCGTCAAACAAGTGCTGGGTGTGCTGTTCATCCTGGTGCTGGTGTTCGGCGTGCTGCGTCCGGTGCTGAACAACATCACCGGCGGCGGCAAAGGCAAGGAACTGGCCGGTCTGGGCGGTGACGTGGAACTGGGTGGCATGGGCGGTCTGGACGGTGAACTGTCCGGCGATCGCGTCAGCCTCGGTGGCCCGACCAGCATCCTGCTGCCGAGCCCGAGCGAAGGCTATGACGCTCAGTTGAACGCAATCAAGAGTCTGGTGGCAGAAGACCCGGGTCGTGTGGCCCAGGTCGTGAAAGAGTGGATTAACGCAGATGAGTGATAACCGAGCCGCCGTCGCCAAATTGTCCCGGGTCGATAAAGCCGCGATTCTGCTGCTGTCCCTGGGGTCGACCGATGCCGCACAAGTGCTGCGCCACATGGGCCCCAAAGAGGTTCAGCGGGTCGGCGTGGCCATGGCCCAGATGGGCAACGTCCACCGTGAGCAGGTCGAGCAGGTCATGAGCGAGTTCGTCGACATCGTCGGCGACCAGACCAGCCTGGGCGTCGGCTCCGACGACTACGTGCGCAAAATGCTCACCCAGGCCCTGGGCGAAGACAAGGCCAACGGCCTGATCGACCGCATCCTGCTGGGTGGCAACACCAGCGGTCTCGACAGCCTGAAATGGATGGAACCGCGTGCCGTTGCCGATGTGATCCGTTACGAGCACCCGCAGATCCAGGCGATCGTGGTCGCGTACCTCGATCCGGATCAGGCCGGTGAAGTACTGGGCAACTTCGACCACAAGGTGCGTCTGGACATCATCCTGCGCGTCTCGTCGCTGAACACCGTGCAGCCGGCGGCACTGAAAGAATTGAACCAGATCCTCGAGAAGCAGTTCTCCGGCAACTCGAACGCCTCGCGCACCACCCTGGGTGGCATCAAGCGGGCGGCGGACATCATGAACTTCCTCGACAGCTCGATCGAAGGCCAGCTCATGGACTCGATCCGCGAAGTCGACGAAGACCTGTCCGGTCAGATCGAAGATCTCATGTTCGTGTTCAACAACCTGGCCGATGTCGACGACCGCGGTATCCAGGCGCTGTTGCGCGAAGTGTCCTCCGATGTGCTGGTGCTGGCCCTCAAGGGTTCGGACGAAGGCGTCAAAGAGAAGATTTTCAAGAACATGTCCAAACGTGCTGCCGAACTGCTGCGCGACGACCTCGAGGCCAAAGGCCCGGTGCGCGTCAGCGACGTGGAAACGGCGCAGAAGGAAATCCTCACCATCGCCCGCCGTATGGCCGAAGCCGGAGAAATCGTGCTCGGTGGCAAGGGCGGCGAGGAAATGATCTAACACCATGGTCAAGAACGACGACGATGTGACGGACCTGATCCGTGCCCGGGATGTCCGTGGTTTCGAAACGTGGGCGATCCCGAGCTTCGATCCGCCGGCACCGGAACCGGAGCCGGAACCGGAGCCGGAACCGCCGGAAATGGAAGAAGTGCCGCTGGAGGAAGTCCAGCCACTGACCCTGGAAGAGCTCGAAAGCATCCGTCAGGAGGCTTACAACGAGGGTTTCGCCATCGGCGAAAAAGAAGGCTTTCACAGCGCCACCCTCAAGGTGCGCCAGGAAGCCGAAGTGGTCCTGACGGCCAAGGTCAACAGCCTTGAGCAGTTGATGGCGAACCTGTTCGAGCCCATCGCCGAGCAAGACACGCAGATCGAAAAGTCGCTGGTCGACCTTGTGCAGCACATTGCCCGTCAGGTGATCCAGCGCGAGCTGGCCATCGACTCGACGCAGATCGAACACGTCATGCGCGACGCCCTCAAGCTGTTGCCGCTGGGCGTGGGCAATGTGCGGCTGTACGTCAATCCGCAGGATTTCGAGCAGGTCAAAGCCCTGCGCGAACGCCATGAGGAAACCTGGCGTATCGTCGAGGACGAATCGCTGTTGCCGGGCGGTTGCCGGGTTGAAACCGAACACAGCCGGATCGATGCGAGCATCGAAACCCGTGTCGGCCAGGTCATGGCCAAGCTGTTCGATCAACTGCACGAACAGGCCCTGCACCCGGCCGAACCGGACCTGAGCCTGGATCTGCCGCAAACGCCGAAACCGGCACCGGTCACTGACGAGCCGCTCGCGGACGCCCCTGATGCGCCTTGAACGCACCAGTTTCGCCAAGCGCCTGAGCACCTACGCCGAGGCCACCGAAATTCCAGGCGCGCCGATCCTCGAAGGACGCCTGCTGCGCATGGTCGGCCTGACCCTCGAAGCCGAAGGTCTGCGCGCTGCCATGGGCACCCGTTGCATGGTGATCAACGACGACAGCTACCACCCGTCCCAGGTTGAAGCCGAAGTCATGGGCTTCTCCGGCAGCAAGGTTTTCCTGATGCCTGTTGGCAGTGTTGCCGGTATTGCGCCGGGCGCCCGTGTGGTGCCGCTGGCCGATACCGGTCGCCTGCCGATGGGCATGAGCATGCTCGGTCGCGTGCTGGACGGCGCCGGACGTGCGCTGGACGGCAAGGGCGGCATGAAGGCCGAAGACTGGGTGCCGATGGACGGCCCGACAATCAACCCGCTCAACCGTGATCCAATCAGCGAACCGCTGGACGTCGGCATCCGTTGCATCAATGGTTTGTTGACGGTCGGTCGCGGTCAGCGTCTGGGCCTGTTCGCCGGTACCGGTGTCGGTAAATCGGTGTTGCTGGGCATGATGACCCGCTTCACCGAGGCCGACATCATCGTCGTCGGCCTGATCGGTGAGCGGGGTCGTGAGGTTAAGGAATTCATCGAGCACATCCTCGGTGAAGAAGGCCTCAAGCGTTCCGTGGTAGTGGCATCACCGGCGGACGATGCGCCGCTGATGCGTCTGCGCGCGGCGATGTACTGCACGCGGATTGCCGAGTATTTCCGTGACAAGGGCAAGAATGTCCTGTTGCTGATGGATTCCCTGACCCGTTTCGCCCAGGCCCAGCGGGAAATCGCCCTGGCCATCGGCGAGCCGCCGGCGACCAAGGGCTATCCGCCGTCGGTGTTCGCCAAACTGCCGAAACTGGTGGAACGCGCCGGTAACGCGGAGAAGGGCGGGGGTTCGATCACCGCGTTCTACACCGTGCTGTCCGAGGGTGACGACCAGCAGGACCCGATTGCCGACTCGGCGCGGGGCGTGCTCGACGGCCACATCGTGTTGTCCCGGCGTCTGGCCGAGGAGGGGCATTACCCGGCCATCGACATCGAAGCGTCGATCAGTCGGGTAATGCCGGCCGTGGTGCCGCCTGATCACATGGTCCGGGCGCAATACTTCAAACAGCTGTGGTCCCGTTATCAGCAGAGTCGCGACCTGATCAGTGTCGGTGCCTATGTCGCCGGTGGTGATCGCGAGACTGACCTTGCCATCAATCTGCAGCCGCAACTGGTCAGGTACCTGCGCCAGGGGCTGAACGACAGCATCAGTCTGGGCGAAAGCGAGGCGTACCTCGAAACAATCCTCGCCCCTGCGACCGGCGGGTAACCGGTCATGGCCCTGAGCCGCGCCGCGCGTCTGGCACCGGTGGTGGAAATGGCCGAAAAGGCCGAGAAAACCGCCGTGCAGCGTCTCGGGTATTTCCAGGGGCAGGTGAAAGTGGCCGAAAGCAAACTTGCCGACCTGCATGCCTTTCGTCTGGATTACTCCGAGCAATGGATCGTACGCGGCAGCACCGGCGTGACCGGGCAGTGGCTGCTCGGGTTTCAGGGGTTTCTGACCCAGCTCGACACGGCGGTGGACCAGCAACGGCAGAGCCTGCAATGGCACCAGAACAATCTGGACAAGGCCCGCGAGGCCTGGCAGCAGGCGTTCGCCCGCGTCGAAGGCTTGCGAAAACTTGTACAACGCTATCGAGATGAAGCCCAGCGAGTCGAAGACAAGCGCGAGCAAAAGCTGCTGGACGAACTGTCCCAGCGTCTGCCGCGCCGCGATGCTTATTGACGGGGGGATCTCTGACAGTCTCCGGCGGCTTCCTGCCTTGCCCATGGCCCTTGCAAGTGCTAAACCTTGTACACGTTCGTCAATGACAAGGAAGCCAGTACATGTCAGTCGTTACAGAAGTCTCTCCCGATGGTCAAAAGCTGACGATTTCGATCAAGGGGCGGTTCGATTTCGGTCGCCATCAGGAGTTTCGCGAGTCTTATGAACGACTCGACAGGAAGCCCGACTCCATCGTGGTGGATCTGAAGGACGCCACTTACCTCGACAGCTCGGCTCTGGGCATGTTGCTTCTGCTGCGTGATCACGCCGGAGGCGACGACTCGGATGTGCGCGTGGTCAACAGCAATTCGGATGTGCGCAAGATCCTCGCCATTTCCAATTTCGACAAACTGTTCGACATCAGTTGACGGCCATGCAGCCGCAAGAGCCGCTGACGATCCTCATCGCCGAGGACAGCGCCGCCGACCGGTTGCTGTTGTCGACCATCGTCCGTCGTCAGGGGCATGCCGTGCTCACGGCCGCTAACGGTGCCGAAGCCGTTGAGGTGTTTTCCAGCCAGCAGCCCCATCTGGTGCTGATGGACGCGATGATGCCGGTCATGGATGGTTTCGAGGCCGCGCGGCAAATCAAGGTGCTGGCGGGTGAAAACCTGGTGCCGATCATATTCCTCACGTCGCTGACCGAAAGCGAAGCCCTCGCTAGATGCCTGGAGGCGGGGGGTGACGATTTTCTGGCGAAGCCTTACAACCAGGTGATCCTGTCCGCCAAAATCAAGGCGATGGACCGCTTGCGGCGTCTGCAGGCTACGGTCCTTCAGCAGCGCGACCTGATTGCCCGGCATCACGACTACCTGCTCAACGAGCAACGGGTCGCCAAGGCCGTGTTCGACAAAGTCGCGCACTCCGGTTGCCTGAGTGCGCCGAACATCCGGTACCTGCAATCACCCTATGCGCTATTCAATGGTGATCTGTTGCTGGCGGCCTATACACCTGCCGGCGACATGCATGTGTTGCTGGGTGACTTCACCGGTCACGGTTTGCCTGCGGCGGTGGGGGCCATGCCTCTGGCAGAAGTGTTCTACGGCATGACCGCCAAGGGCTACGGTCTGGCCGAAACCCTGCGTGAAATGAATGCCAAGCTCAAGCGCATCCTGCCGGTGGACATGTTCTGCTGCGCCACGCTGCTCTGTCTGAGTTTTCAACGACGCAGCGTGGAAATCTGGAACGGCGGCATGCCCGACGGTTACCTTCATCGCATCGCCACCGGGGAGCGGGTACCCCTTGCGGCACGGCATCTGCCGCTGGGAGTGCTCAGTCCTCAGGCCTTCGATGATCGCACCGAGGTGTTCTCGATGGCGGTGGGGGATCGCGTTTTTCTGCTGTCCGACGGCGTGATCGATACCTGCGATGCCAATGATCAGTTGTTCGGCGTCGAGCGCTTGCAGCAGGTGTTTGCCGGTAACCGGCAGCCGGATCGCCTGTTCGCCGAAATCGAGCAGGCGTTGCAGGATTTTCGCGGCGAAGCACGGGACGATGTGAGCATGGTCGAGGTCAGCCTGCTGGACATGGTGCAGGTCAATGCGCCGGCTCCGGTGTATTCCGACAGCGGCCAGTCCTGTCCGCTGGACTGGTCGGTGAGTTTTGAATTTCGCGGCGCTACGCTCAAACGCTTCAACCCGTTGCCCTACCTGTTGCAATTGCTGCTGGAGGTGCACGGTCTGCGCACCCAGAGCGGAGCGTTGTACAGTGTACTGGCCGAGCTTTACTCCAATGCGCTGGAGCATGGGGTGTTGGGGCTGGACTCCAGTCTCAAGCGCGATGCCTCGGGTTTTGCGCGTTACTATGAACAGCGCAACAAGCGTCTGGATGCCCTGCAGGACGGCTATGTGCGTGTGCATCTGCAGGTTCGTCCGCAAGGTGAAGGTGGTTGTCTGGTGGTGCGTGTCGAAGACAGCGGCAAGGGTTTTGACGTGGCGCGGGTGATGGAGCGTCCGCTGGACGATGTCCGTCTGTCGGGGCGTGGCGTCAGCCTGATCCGGCAATTGAGCAGAAACCCGAGCTGGTCCGACGATGGTCGCAGTGCTCGCGTGGAGTTTTTCTGGGAGGCTCTGGCATAATCCGCGCATTCTTGATCAAGGAGTGAACAAGTGACTGATGCCTGTGTAGATCGCGACGTGCTGAGCGCGTTGCAAGAAGTCATGGAGGATGGCTATCCGGAATTGCTGGATACGTTCCTGGCAGATTCCGAAGCGCGCCTGTGTGAATTGCAAAAAAACGCCGATGCCGACGCCTTGTCGTCTGTCGCCCACAGTTTCAAAGGCAGTAGCAGCAATATGGGGGCGACCCGCCTGGCCGAGCTTTGCCAGGAGCTGGAACAGCACGCCAAGGACAGGAGCCCCTCCGAAATCATCAAGCTGGTGGCCGAAATCCACGACGAATTCGCGCATGTGCGCCCCGTCTATGAGGCCGAGCGACAGCGCTCACCTGCCCATTGAGTCAGCCGTCCGGCGCTTTTGTCCGATGCCGGACGAAACTGGCCCGGCACTTGCAGTCATCTCGTTCAACTGTACCTTTGATCCCAGTGCAGCGGAGACCGTGCCATGCCTGCAACCCCTAACATTCTTCTTCAGACTGCCGCCCAGGCCAAGGCGCAAGCCGCCTCTGCCAAGTCGTCAGCGGTGGCCGCAGTGCCCGGGGACAAGGCCTCCAGCTTCGCTCAAGTATTTGCCGATCAGGGGCAGAACAAGCCTTGCGCTGCCACCGATAACTCGGTGGCACCCGCACGCGACAAGGACTCGGGCAGCGTGGGCAAGGCGGACGCCGGCAAGGATCAGTCTGCCGCTGCTGCATCGACGGTTGCCGATAGCGGCAAAGCCTTGCCCGCCGACAAAACGTCGTCGACCCCCTCGGACGACGACAAGGTTGCCAGCGACGATGCATCCGACACCCCGGCCACGCCGGTCGCCGACACTGCGCCTGTTGTGGATCCGGCACTGGATCCGGCGCTGATGCAAGTCGTGCAGCCGGTTGTCACGCCGCCGGTCGTGGCGGCACCTGTCGTTGAAACGCCAGCGAAGCCTGAGACCCAGGCGCCGGCGGTGGCTGCGCTGCCGGCGGCTGCCACGGCGACGCCTGTCGCCGACAGTGATTTCGATCCCGAGGCCGATCCGCTCGATGCGCTGCCGGTGCTGCGCATGGCGATGGAGCAGAGTGGTCACATTTCCGCTTCCAGCCAGTCGCAGCCCAAGGCGACGCCTGCGCAAGCCCAGGCTGATGGCGAGCTGACCTCGGCGCAGACGTTTGCCGCCGGCATGGCCAGCATGCTGGATGTGCAGGCTGACAAGGACAGCACCAGCCAAGGGGGCGAAAAATCCTTCGCTGGCCTGATCGACGATGGTCTGAAGGACTTGAAGTCCGCCACCAGCGATACCCGCGTCGATGATTTCGCCAACCGTCTGGCGGCACTGACTCAGGCGGCCACGCCGAAAACCGCCAACGCGGTGCCGGTGAACCAGCCGATCGCCATGCATCAGAATGGCTGGACCGAAGAAGTGGTCAACCGCGTCATGTACCTGTCGAGCAACAACCTGAAGGCTGCCGATATTCAGTTGCAGCCGGCCGAGCTGGGTCGTCTGGATATCCGGGTGAACATGGTGCCGGACCAGCAGACCCAGGTGACATTCATGAGCGCACACCCGAGCGTTCGCGAAGCGCTCGACGGCCAGATGCATCGTCTGCGTGACATGTTCACGCAGCAGGGCATGGGGCAGGTCGATGTCAACGTTGCCGACCAGAACCGTGGCTGGCAGGGGCAAGGCCAGGAACAGGCGCAGCAGGGGCAGGCTGGTCGCACCAGCGCCGCCGGCGGTCGCCTGGATTCGGCCGAAGAAGAGTTGACGCCGGCGGCCGTGGCTGAAGCCGCCGCTCAAACCACCAGCGTGATCGGCAGCAGCGCCGTCGACTACTACGCCTGATTCAGCGCTGAAAAAAACTGTGGGAGCCAGCCTGCTGGCGATGAGGGTCTGATAGTCAACACAGGGTTGACTGCCAGGCCGCTATCGCCAGCAGGCTGGCTCCCACATTGCTTTGCGGTGCGCCCGATTTCTCCCTCCGACACTTCTGGCATAACACTTGCTCTTGCCTTGCCGTGCGACTGTGAAAACCCGATTAGTGACGGATTATTGGCATGGCGAAGAGCGAAGCAGCAGCAGTAAAAGACCCCGCAACCAAAGGCAAACTCAAGATGATCATTGCGATCGTTCTCGGGTTGCTGCTGGCCATCGGCGCGTCTGTAGGGGCGACCTGGTTCTTCATGCACAGCGCCCAGAGCAAACCTGCGGCTGCAGTGGAAACCGCTCCGGTTGGCAAGCAGCCGGCGATTTTCGAGCCGATGGCGCCGGCCTTCGTGGCCAATTACAACCAGAACGGCCGTCAGCGCTACATGCAGGTGAGTATCACCATGCTGGCGCGCAATCAGGCTGATCTGGACGCGCTCAAAGTGCACATGCCGGTGATCCGCAACAACCTGGTGATGCTCTTTTCCGGTCAGGACTTCGCCACACTGGCGACGCCGGTCGGTCAGGAGATGTTGCGCCAGAAGGCCACGGCCAGCGTCCAGGAAGTGGCGCAGAAAGAGCTGGGCAAAGTGGTGATCGAACAGTTGCTTTTCACTAATTTCGTACTGCAGTAGGAACACGACATGGCCGTGCAGGATCTGCTGTCCCAGGATGAAATCGACGCGCTGTTGCATGGCGTCGACGATGGTCTGGTACAGACCGATAACGCTGCCGAACCCGGCAGTGTCAAAAGCTACGACCTGACCAGCCAGGATCGCATCGTCCGTGGACGCATGCCGACTCTGGAGATGATCAACGAGCGTTTTGCCCGCTATACCCGCATCAGCATGTTCAACATGCTGCGCCGCTCGGCGGACGTTGCCGTCGGTGGCGTGCAGGTGATGAAGTTCGGCGAATACGTGCACTCGCTGTACGTGCCGACCAGCCTCAACCTGGTCAAGATCAAACCCCTGCGCGGCACCGCGCTGTTCATCCTCGACGCCAAACTGGTGTTCAAGCTGGTGGACAACTTCTTCGGCGGCGACGGCCGTCACGCCAAGATCGAAGGGCGTGAATTCACCCCGACCGAACTGCGTGTGGTGCGCATGGTGCTGGAACAGGCGTTCGTCGATCTGAAGGAAGCCTGGCAGGCGATCATGGAAGTCAATTTCGAGTACATCAACTCGGAAGTGAACCCGGCCATGGCCAACATCGTCGGCCCGAGCGAAGCGATCGTGGTCTCCACGTTCCACATCGAACTCGATGGCGGTGGCGGCGACCTGCACGTGACCATGCCGTACTCGATGATCGAGCCGGTGCGCGAAATGCTCGACGCCGGTTTCCAGTCGGACCTCGACGACCAGGACGAGCGCTGGGTCAACGCCCTGCGTCAGGACGTGCTCGATGTCGACGTGCCGATTGGCGCCACCGTGGCTCGCCGCCAGTTGAAACTGCGCGACATCCTGCACATGCAGCCGGGTGACGTGATCCCGGTCGAGATGCCGGAAGACATGATCATGCGCGCCAACGGCGTGCCGGCCTTCAAGGTCAAGATGGGCTCGCACAAAGGCAACCTCGCGTTGCAGGTGATCGAGCCGATCGAGCGTCGCTGAGGCGACGCAACACCCCTTACGCCTTTAACTGAATTGTTGCCCGCCGAGGACAAATGATGAACGACGAAATGAACGCCCAGGACGATCAGGCACTGGCCGACGAATGGGCTGCGGCCCTGGAAGAGACCGGTGATGGCAGCCAGGCCGACATCGACGCACTGCTGGCCGCCGACGCTGGCACTTCGAGCTCCAACCGTCTGCCGATGGAAGAGTTCGGCAGCGTGCCGAAGAGCAACGAGCCGGTCAGTCTGGATGGTCCAAACCTGGATGTGATTCTCGACATCCCGGTTTCCATCTCCATGGAAGTGGGCAGCACCGACATCAACATCCGCAACCTGCTGCAACTCAACCAGGGTTCGGTGATCGAGCTTGATCGCCTGGCCGGTGAGCCACTGGATGTGCTGGTCAATGGCACCCTCATCGCTCACGGCGAAGTGGTCGTGGTCAACGAAAAGTTCGGCATCCGCCTGACCGACGTGATCAGCCCAAGCGAACGCATCAAGAAGCTGCGCTGAGTGAAAAAGGTTCTGGGTTCCTTGCTGGCCGCGGTGCTGGCACTGCCATTGACTGTCATGGCTGCAGAGCCTGCGGCCGCGACCGCTGCTGCGGCGTCTCCCGCGGCGCCCGCGATTGCTCCGGCAGTCAGCAGTGGTGTCGCCGGGCAATTGACGCAGTTGGTATTCGGCCTGTTGCTGGTGCTGGGGCTGATCTTCTTCCTCGCCTGGCTGCTGCGCCGGGTGCAGAACGCGGGACCGGCGGGCAAGGGGCAGGTGATCGAGCTGATCGGTTCCCGAGCGCTCGGCCCGCGTGACCGTCTGATGCTGGTGCAGGTCGGCAACGAGCAGATTCTGCTTGGCCTGAGCCCCGGCACCATCACCGCGCTGCATGTGCTCAAGGAGCCGGTGGACGTCCCGGCCACCTCCGAAAAAGCGACTCCGGAATTTGCCCAGCATCTGTTGAAGATCCTCGGCAAGGATCAGAAGGATAAGAAGTAATGGGTGCGTTGCGCATCGTCTTGACCCTGGCCTTGATGTTGGCCGCGCCACTGGCGTTCGCCGCCGATCCGTTGTCGATCCCGGCGGTCACCCTGGGCACCAATGCCAACGGGGCGCAGGAGTATTCGGTCAGCCTGCAGATCCTGCTGATCATGACGGCGCTGAGTTTCATCCCGGCTGCCGTCATTCTGATGACCAGCTTCACCCGGATTATCATTGTCTTCTCGATCCTGCGTCAGGCCCTCGGCCTGCAACAGACGCCGTCGAACCAGATTCTCACCGGCATGGCGCTGTTCCTGACCCTGTTCATCATGGCGCCGGTGTTCGACCGGGTGAACAACGATGCCTTGCAGCCGTACCTGGCGGAGAAACTCACCGCCCAGCAAGCGGTGGAAAAGGCCCAGGTGCCGATCAAGGACTTCATGCTCGCGCAGACCCGTTCCAGCGATCTCGAGCTGTTCATGCGTCTGTCCAAACGCACCGATATCGCGACGCCGGATCAGGCGCCGCTGACCATTCTGGTGCCGGCGTTTGTGACGTCCGAATTGAAAACCGCGTTCCAGATCGGCTTCATGATCTTCATTCCGTTCCTGATCATCGACCTGGTGGTGGCCAGTGTGCTGATGGCGATGGGTATGATGATGCTGTCGCCGCTGATCATTTCCCTGCCGTTCAAAATCATGCTGTTCGTGCTGGTGGATGGCTGGGCGCTGATCATCGGCACCCTGGCCAGTAGCTTCGGAGGTGTTTCGCCATGACGCCGGAAGTTGCGGTCGATATCTTTCGTGAAGCGCTGTGGCTGACCACGATGATGGTCGCGATCCTGGTGGTTCCGAGTCTGCTGGTGGGCCTGCTGGTGTCGATGTTCCAGGCCGCGACGCAGATCAACGAACAGACCCTGAGCTTTCTGCCGCGTCTGCTGGTGATGCTGGTGACCCTGATCGTCGGCGGTCCGTGGATCATCCAGACCTTCATGGAATACATCATCCAGCTGTACAAAAACATTCCGCTGGTCATCGGCTAGGTCATGCAATCGCTGCTTCAGTTGACCGACACCCAGATCAGCACCTGGGTGGCGACGTTCATGCTGCCGCTGTTTCGCATCGGCTCGATGCTGATGGTGATGCCGGTCTTCGGCACCACGCTGGTTCCCAAACGCATCCGCCTGTACCTCGCACTGGCGATCACTGTGGTGATCTCGCCGAACCTGCCGCCGATGCCTGCGGTGAGTCCGCTGGATCTCAGTGGCTTGCTGTTGATCGCCGAGCAGATCCTGGTCGGGGCAGTGCTCGGGTTCTCCTTGCAACTGTTCTTCCAGGCTTTCGTGATCGCGGGGCAGATCGTTGCGATCCAGATGGGCATGGGCTTCGCCTCGATGATCGACCCTACCAACGGCGTGTCGGTGGCGGTGATCGGGCAGTTCTTCACCATGCTGGTGACGTTGCTGTTTCTCGGCATGAACGGTCACCTCGTCGTCTTCGAGGTGCTGACGGAAAGCTTCACCACGCTGCCGGTGGGTGCAGGCCTGATGACCGCGCATTACTGGGAACTGGCCGGCAAGCTCGGCTGGGTGCTGGGCGCGGCATTGATGCTGGTGCTGCCAGCGGTCACTGCGCTGCTGGTGGTCAACATTGCGTTCGGTGTGATGACCCGTGCGGCGCCGCAACTGAACATCTTCTCGATCGGTTTTCCGCTGACCCTCGTGCTCGGTCTGTTCATCGTCTGGGTCGGTCTGGCAGACATTCTCAATCAGTATCAGCCGCTGGCCGTCGAAGCCTTGCAGCTGCTACGCGAACTGGCACAGGCGCGCTGAGTCATGGCAGAGAGCGAGAGCGGTCAGGATAAAACAGAAGACCCCACGGAGAAGCGCAAGAAGGACTCCCGGGAAAAGGGCGAGATTGCGCGCTCCAAGGAGCTCAACACCCTGGCCATCATGCTCGCCGGTTCCGGTGCGCTGCTGGTGTTTGGCGGCATGCTGGCGCAGGACCTGATGGAACTGATGCGCATGAACTTCACGCTGTCGCGAGAAGTGATCATGGATCAGGGGGCCATGGGCAAGTTCCTGATGAGCTCCGGGCTGACAGCGCTGGTGGCGATCCAGCCGATCATGATCACTTTGCTGCTGGCTGCGTTTCTCGGGCCGATCGCGCTCGGCGGCTGGCTGTTCGCCGCGGGCTCTCTGGCACCCAAGTTCAGTCGGATGAACCCCGCTTCGGGGTTCAAGCGCATGTTCTCCATGAAGTCGGTGGTCGAACTGCTCAAGGCATTGGCCAAGTTTCTGATCATTCTGGCCGTGGCGCTGGTGGTGCTGTCCGGGGATGTCGACGACCTGTTGCGCATCGCCCATGAGCCGATGGACCGGGCCATCATCCACAGCCTGCAAGTGGTCGGCTGGAGCACCCTGTGGATGGCGTGCGGGTTGATCATTATCGCGGCAGTCGACGTCCCGGTGCAGATCTGGGAGAGCATCAAGAAGCTCAAGATGACCAAGCAGGAAGTGCGCGACGAGCACAAGGATCAGGAAGGCCGGCCGGAGGTCAAGCAGCGGATCCGTCAGGTGCAGCGCGAGATGTCGCAGCGGCGGATGATGGCGGCGATCCCGGATGCCGATGTGGTCATCACCAACCCGACGCACTACGCCGTGGCCCTCAAGTACGATTCGGAGAAGGGTGGGGCGCCGGTGTTGCTGGCCAAGGGCAGCGACTTCCTGGCGCTGAAGATCCGCGAGATCGCCGTGGCCAACGAAGTCATGCTGCTCGAATCGCCAGCCCTGGCGCGTTCGATCTATTACTCCACCGAGCTGGAAGAAGAGATTCCCGGCGGTCTGTACCTGGCGGTCGCTCAGGTTCTGGCCTACGTCTACCAGATCCGCCAGCACCGCGCAGGCAAGGGCAAGTTCCCGGAACCGCTCAAGGACGACCTGCCGATTCCGCCGGATCTGCGGCGCGATTCCTGATTTTTTGGTGATGAAAAAAACCGCCTTCCGGTTGAACCCGGTGGCGGTTTTTTTACGCCTGATGACCTGTGTTGCTTGTGAGGCCGCCTTCGCGGGCAAGTCGAATCGTCGCACCGCCGCTCCCACAGGGAAATGCATTCCAAATGTGGGAGCGGGCTTGCCCGCGAAGGCGTCAGCCACCACGACGCATTTCTCAAGCCTTTACACAGAGGTCTGCGACGGCGGTAGTTCCAGATTATTCAGCACCCGATTCGCTGCCAGCTCCCCGAGCATGATCAGTTGCCCGATCCCCATCAGCGTCCTGCGCTGCGAGGCGGGCATGAGGTGAGCAAAGTCATTGGCGATGGTTCTGGCTGAAGCGAGGGTTTCGCAGAGTTCGACCAGCAGCTCTTCGTTTTTGAAGTCTGCGGTGACGGCAAACATTCGACGGGTTTTGCGCGGCGGTGCAGTGGAGCCGGGCGGGCAGAGATAGTGATCGAGCGCGCGATCGGCGGCTTCGTGAAGCTTTCTGGAGTCGAGGGATTCGTAGGGCGAGGCGGGGTCGGTTTCGGGCGGATTGGGTGTTGGTTTGATCATGGTGAAGCTCCTGAGGTTATGGAGCCACTTTCGCCTGTCGCTAAACAAGTGAAGGTGGCAGCTGTACGCAGGTTAGCGAACCGGTCTCAGGCACCCCGGCAGACCCAAAGGTCTCCCGCATACAGCCACCATAACGTTATTGCGGACGAAGAGTCCCACAACGAAGCCATGAACGCTGATGCGCTGAGAAAGTTCGAGTCGCTAAACCCGATCGCTGATTCGTCAGCGACCGATCCACAATAGAACCCGCCCCCAAGGCGCACAAGCCAGCGGATTCTGGCGTAGCTGTAGGCAATGGCGCAAGGATTCGTAGCCTGTAAGGCGTGACTGAAAGTGTCTTTTAAACGGCTGAGTTTAAAAGGCACTTTGTGCTGATTTCTCGGGTCTCTTCGCGAGCAAGTCGCATCGTCGCTCCCACATTTGGAATGCATTTCTCTGCGGGAGCGAGCTAGCAGGTTAATAAATACGTCCCTTTTTTGCGAAACGCCCGATGCGATGCATCGGGCACTGGCGGTGAAACAGGTGTAGACCTATTTCAGGACTTGATAAAGTAAAAAGCGCTCAATGGACGATTGAGAAGTTATCTAGGTATGAGTCGCCTCCTCCATCAGTTATGTCTATAAATTTAATTTTTCTGTTTGGTGTTTCTGTTATGTCAACCCATACTTGCTTCTGTTCACCATATGATGGGGTGGACCCGGCTTTAATTAGTTGTAGGTTTTCATCGTAGCATTTGTATGGTGATGGGATTCTAGAGCCGTCGGCAATTCCGAATCTAATGCTTTTTGCTGGTTGTTTTAGTGTGAATCTTAGAGTTGCGCCGGGGCTAATGTATAAAAACTTTTCTGTTATAGGGGGGGCATAAGAACTGCCGTTGGCACCGATAGCTACGCGTGCTGCTACTACCGTAACGGTCATGCTGGGGAAGTCCATGACTGTGCCAACGGGCTTTTCACCCACTATGCCTGTCTCGAAACCCTCTAAGGTCACTAAAGGGTTTTTCAATAAGTTTAAAGTCAAGGTCGGGAAAGCAATGGGTGCCAAATTGTTGGTGGTGCCTGGCAATACTTCAAGAGATACATTGAATTCAGTATCATGTTTCAGAGTTAATAATTGCTCTCTGGTTAGTGTTTCTTTTATTCCGGAACTCACTTCTGTTGCTGTTATCTTGTGGTTGGTTAGTATTGGTAATGTCTGGTCGCTGTTGTTGTTGTCTTTTCCAGAGATTTTTAGTTGCACAATGTTTTCAGTGCTGATACCTGTCCATGGCAGCACGGTAACCTGAGCATTTCCGTCAAAAGAATTCAAATTCAGCACTTTGTCATCCGGTGCTTGTGGAATTTTCGGCGAGGGTAACCGTGCATCTTCATCTGCAATCTTCAACACGTTCAAAGGCAGAATCGGCGATTTGCCGAACTGGGCGTTGTTGCGATTCAAATTCCAGCGCAGTTGGATCGTTTGACCATGCCGCGCGGCAAGAAATGCAGGGCTCAATACGGTGTTCACTCGCTTGTTGCTGTTGAACTCCACCAAAGGAAACTGCGGCGACCCCGCTGGTGGATTGACTTCCACCAGCCGTGCCCGATCGCCGCTCAGTGCTTCAAGGAATTCGATGCGCACCGTAATTCCTTCCGGATAGGCCAAAACATCAATAGGATCTTCTGCCGGTGCTACAAGAAACGGTGGCAGTAGATCCTCCAGCGCTGTCCCGATGCGCAACGTCAATTCATGAGAATGCCCCAGCGTCTCGCCCGCCCGCTGAATGTTGTAATCGGCAACCACCGTACCGTTCAGGTTGGCGGTCACATATTTTTTATCCACGGTAATGCGCACAGGCCGGCCAGCGGTGGCAGGGATCAGATCGACATGACCATTGGTGCTGCCACCGCTGGCGGAGCCGCGCCAACGGTAGTTCACGCGATCTTTGTCGCGGGTGTCGAGGTGCGGCGCCACCAGCACGGCACCGGTCGGTGGCACGTTTTCCGGATCGAGCACGTCGTTGGCACCTGTGCCCTCGACTTCCGGTCGCTTGAACGTCGGCAAGGCCACGCCGACCTGCATCCTGAACGGCAGCGACTCGCGAACGCTCAACAGCCCCGTTTCGCTGTCGGTGACGACGTAATAGACCGTGACGTTCAGGCCGTTGAAGCGCTGGATTTCGGCATTGCTCACGCTGCGCAGGACGGGTTGATTGTCCGCTACGTCGCCGACCGTGCGGGGATCCTCGTAGTAAACCTTGTCACCGCCGGGCTTCTGGGCCGACCAGATCAGGTTGATCAGGTGGCTGCTGTTGCGACCGGGATACCAAGGGATCTGCACGGTCGCCCACTTCGTTTCGGATGGCAACGTTCCGCCCGTTGCCTCGACGACGGTAGGGGCGACTAACTGGCTGATGTCGCCAATCACGGTGACGCTGGCATTTTTTGAGCGGCGGTCGCTTTCATCGCTGCGACGGCGCACATAGCCGACCGAGGCTGCGCCTTTGGCGATGGCTTTGACGGCGGCGTTGGGGATCGTGAAGTCGAGATGAAAGGGCACGAACTCCACTCGCATCGATAACGGCCCGACGATGATTTGCGAGCCTTGCGCGGGGGTGCCGGTCCAGGTCAGGAGCACTTCGTCGTAAACGGCAAAGTCCTTCGTCGGCGTGTACACGCGAACGATGACATCGTCGTCACCCAGTGTGTCGAGGTCCACCCGATCGGTCGGCTGGCCGTTGACCAGCACCTGCGGTGCATCCAGCCGATTGCCCCCCAGGTCCACCAACACGTGATGCGTCGCCGACCACGGCGCGCGTTCGTCCGGGTAGTTACCGCAGCGATCAATGGGCTGATAAGCCACCGCGACACGATCGCCGTCCCCGGCGGCGTCGATGAGGGCGCGGCTGAAAACGACCTCGATCGGGTTTTTGATCGGGTCCTGGGCCTGTTCCGGCGTAACGACATGCACCCGTTGCTGGCTGCCCCAGCGGGCGAGAATGCGGTCGTATCGGGTGAGGTTGCGGTAGGGCACGATACGCATCGTCACCCCCTCGGGCGGCAGGTTTTCATCGACCTCCTTATGAGAGAGGGTGAACTTGAGATCGGAGTGGCCGTCCTCGCCCGGATCGTCATCGTACTCGCCGGGTCGCGAGAGTTTGACCAGTAAAGTCTGGAAGGGCGTCGAGTCCTCCGGGGTCTGGTTCTTGCGTGTAACCCGGTAGAACACGGGTGTGGCATCCCCCTCATGTACTTGGCCCTTGGCAATGCTGAATGCCACATCTTTGTCGAGCTCGTCGGCGTTTAAGAGTTCTTTGCTCCAGATCGCTGCGCTGTCATTGCCCCAGAACACCTCGACCAGATCGCCAATGGACATGATCAACCAGGCGGGGATGATGCCTTGCAGACCGCCTTCCACGGCTCTGATGGGAATGCCTGCGTCATAGTGTTCGGCGGGGTTGAGGGTAACCTGGGACGGAAAATACAGTGACTTCAGGGCCAGGGGGGGAACAGGCAGTTTCTGACCATTCATGCTACGGACTCCGAACGATGTGTGGGCATGGAGTGATTTAGCTCGCAGCGAGAGATTTGCGCACCTGTTAGATCTTACAGGTGGCGACGAGTGGTCATTAATGAAGAACGCACTTGTGCAGGCGCTTCCGCGGGCTGGAACCGCTCAAGGACGACCTGCCGATTCCGCCGGATCTGCGGCGCGATTCCTGATTTTTTGGTGATGAAAAAAACCGCCATCCGGTTGAATCCGGTGGCGGTTTTTTTACGCCTGATGACCTGTGTTGCTTGTGAGGCCGCCTTCGCGGGCAAGTCGAATCGTCGCACCGCCGCTCCCACAGGGAAATGCATTCCAAATGTGGGAGCGGGCTTGCCCGCGAAGGCGTCAGCCACCACGACGCATTTCTCAAGCCTTTACACGGAGGTCTGCGACGGCGGTAGTTCCAGATTATTCAGCACCCGATTCGCTGCCAGTTCCCCAAGCATGATCAATTGCCCGATCCCCATCAGCGTCCTGCGTTGCGAGGCGGGCATGAGGTGGGCGAAGTCATTGGCGATGGTTCTGGCTGAAGCGAGGGTTTCGCAGATCTCGACCAGCAGCTCTTCGTTTTTGAAGTCTGCGGTGACGGCAAACATTCGACGGGTTTTGCGCGGCGGTGCAGTGGCGCCGGGCGGGCAGAGATAGTGATCGAGCGCGCGGTCGGCGGCTTCGTGAAGCTTTCTGGAATCGAGGGGTTCGTAGGGCGAGGCGGGGTTGGTTTCGGGTGGGTTGGGTGTTGGTTTGATCATGGTGAAGCTCCTATAAGAGTGGAGCCGCACGAAACTGTCGCTAAACAGAAAGGTGGCGGCTGTACGCGGGTTAGCGAACCGGTTATAGGCACCCGGCAGACCCGAGGGTCTCCCGCATACAGCCACCATAGCGGAGTTGCAGACATTGAGTCTGCGACAAGGCATGGAGCGCTGGTGCACCTATTTATGATTCGAGTCGCTAAACCCGATCGCTGATTCGTCAGCGACCGATCCACAATAGAACCCGACCCCAAGGCGCACAAGCCGGCGGATTCTGGCGTAGCTGTAGGCAATGGCGCAAGAATTCGTAGCCTCGAAGGCGTGTCTGAAGGTGTCTTTTAAACACGGGAGTTTAAAAGACAATGGGTGCCGTCGGTCTGAAACGTCCCGCGACCTGTTAGTTCTGACAGTAGACGCGTGTTGTTCCCGGGCGCCTTATAAATCCTGAATTCACGCCGTTGCCTATTCGCACTCTGCGAACGCAGTGGTTGATAACTCATTCACTTGAAGTAGGGGATAGAACATGACAGGGCGCGTTTACCGAAAACTGCCGGGCATGGAGATGGAGTTCGTTTCAGGGAAGCTGGAAAGGGACGCAGGCGAGCGGGCCATCGTCTATGAGGTGACGTGCGACCTGAAGTTGGACTTTCTCAATTTTCTGGTCATGGCCAATCAGTACATTCCGAATTATCTGGATAACCCCATCAATGCGATCCGGCCTGAACTGGCCGGGTTTGCGTATCACTACTCCTACAACTACTTCTTTGGCGCGGCCGGTAATATCAGCAATAACCCGTCGTTGTTCGCTCTATTCACCGACCGTGGTTATTACATGGACCAGTGGGCGAGGGATGGCGGGCCAGTAGAACAACGATATGGAAAACCCTCATTCACGTTGGTCGGCAACCAATTGCGCATCACGTCGCGGCAGTACTTTCGGCTGGATGCGGGGGCTCCTCCGATCGAAATCAGCGACCTGCCATTCATCCGTTTCGAATGGGCATTTAATCTGATGGAGGGGCATGCGAAGTCCACTGATGTCGCGCCTGTCACCATGGTGGTACTGATGTCTACGGAGGAGGACGTTGTCGATGTCGATGGGCACAGCGTGTTCAGGGGCACGCGCTATCTGGATAATGCAGCCCTCTCTTTCGGTCCGATCACACCAGCGCACATTCTGGTAGCCAGTTGACTGTCGGGGTTTCATCTCACTGAACATCGCTGAACAGGGGGCGGGCGCACGACGTGCGTGCCGCCCCTTTGTGCATTCATCACCCCTCTGTTTCAAGCCTTGGCAAAAGTTGGAAGGCTTCTTGCAGTAGCCGCCGTGCGCCTGCTTCGGGCGTCAAAAGTTTGCTTTAAAGGAACGGGGAAAACCGGTGGATCGCTCTCAGTTAATCAACAGTGCTCGCTCGAACATTGCCGATCTCAGTCGGGGCAATCTGGGTGTGCCGCTGTTGCTGCTGGTCATGCTGGCGATGATGATGTTGCCGGTGCCGCCGTTCCTGCTCGACGTGTTCTTCACCTTCAATATTGCCCTGTCGATCGTCGTGCTGCTGGTCTGCGTGTACGCCTTGCGGCCGCTGGATTTTGCGGTGTTTCCGACGATCCTGCTGGTGGCGACGCTGTTGCGACTGGCGCTGAACGTGGCGTCGACGCGGGTGGTGATGCTCCATGGTCAGGACGGCCACGCCGCTGCCGGCAAGGTGATCCAGGCCTTCGGTGAGGTGGTGATCGGCGGCAACTACGTGGTCGGTATCGTGGTCTTCGCGATCCTGATGATCATCAACTTCGTCGTAGTGACCAAGGGTGCCGGGCGGATCTCCGAGGTGAGCGCGCGTTTCACCCTCGATGCGATGCCCGGCAAGCAAATGGCGATCGACGCCGACCTCAACGCCGGTCTGATCGACCAGAACCAGGCCAAGGCCCGTCGTTCCGAAGTCGCCCAAGAGGCTGAGTTCTACGGTTCGATGGACGGTGCCAGCAAGTTCGTTCGCGGTGACGCCATTGCCGGCCTGCTGATTCTGTTCATCAACCTGATCGGCGGCATGGCCGTCGGTATCTTCCAGCACAACATGTCCTTCGCTGACGCCGGCAAGGTGTACGCCTTGCTGACCATCGGTGACGGTTTAGTGGCGCAATTGCCATCACTGTTGTTATCGACAGCGGCAGCGATCATGGTGACCCGTGCTTCCGGCTCGGAAGACATGGGCAAACAGATCAATCGCCAGATGTTCGCCTCGCCCAAGGCGCTGGCGGTGGCCGCCGGTCTGATGGCGGTCATGGGGCTGGTGCCGGGCATGCCGCACTTCTCGTTCCTGACCATGGCCGCGCTGGCCGCCGGTGGTGCTTATCTGTTCTGGAAAAAGCAGAACGTGGCCAAGGTGCAGGCGCTGGAAGAGGTCAAGCGTCAGCAGGAACTGCTGCCGTCGCCGGCCCGTGCCATGGAAACCAAGGAGCTGGGCTGGGACGACGTGACGCCCATCGACATGATCGGCCTGGAAGTCGGCTATCGCCTGATTCCGCTGGTGGACCGCAACCAGGGCGGCCAGTTGCTGGCGCGAATCAAGGGCGTGCGCAAGAAGCTCTCCCAGGACCTTGGCTTCCTGATGCCGACCGTACACATCCGCGACAACCTCGACCTGGCGCCGAGCGCCTATCGCCTGACCCTGATGGGGGTGATCCTGGCCGAAGCCGAGATCTATCCGGATCGCGAACTGGCGATCAACCCGGGGCAGGTCTACGGCACGCTCAACGGCATCACCGCCAAAGATCCGGCTTTTGGCCTGGAGGCGGTGTGGATCGAAGTCAGCCAGCGCGCCCAGGCGCAATCGCTCGGTTACACCGTGGTGGACGCCAGCACCGTGGTCGCCACCCACTTGAACCAGATTCTGTACAAGCACTCCAGCGAGCTGATCGGCCACGAAGAAGTGCAGCAACTCATGCAATTGCTGGCCAAGAGCTCGCCAAAACTGGCTGAAGAGCTGGTGCCGGGTGTGGTCACGTTGTCGCAGTTGCTCAAAGTTTTGCAGGCGCTGTTGGCCGAACACGTGCCGGTGCGCGACATCCGCAGCATTGCCGAAGCCATCGCCAACAACGCCGCCAAGAGTCAAGATACCGCCGCGTTGGTGGCTGCCGTGCGCGTTGGCGTATCCCGCGCCATCGTCCAAAGCATTGTAGGCACTGACTCCGAGCTGCCTGTGATCACCTTGGAACCAAGGTTGGAACAAATATTGCTCAACAGTCTGCAGAAGGCAGGACAAGGCTCGGAAGAGGGCGTTCTGCTGGAGCCGAGCATGGCCGAGAAACTGCAGCGTTCGCTGATCGAAGCGGCGCAGCGTCAGGAAATGCAAGGACAACCGGTGATCCTGTTGGTAGCAGGCCCGGTTCGCGCGATGCTCTCGCGCTTCGGCCGCCTGGCAGTTCCTGGACTGCATGTGCTGGCCTACCAGGAAATTCCGGACAACAAGCAAGTGACCATCGTTGCGACAGTAGGGCCCAACGGCTGAGGTAGTGGTTTATGCAAGTTAAGCGTTTTTTCGCCGCCGATATGCGTCAGGCCATGAAGCTGGTTCGTGATGAGCTGGGCGCTGATGCCGCCATCATTGGCAACCGCCGCATTGCCGGCGGTGTCGAGCTGACGGCGGCGCTGGATTACAAACTGTCGGCGCTGGCCCCGCGTGTTCCGAACATGGAACTCGAGGACGAGTTGCGCAAGACCCAGTCGCGTATCGTCACCGCCCAGGCCGAACTGAGCCTGCGTGGTGAAGCCGACGGCAACACCAATCTCCAGCTGTTCGCCGGGCTGCCATTGACCGCCGGCCTGCCGCTGACCGCAGCCGAGCCTCTGACAGAACCGACGTATGCTGCTCCGGCCCGTCCAGCCCCGGCACCTGCGCCGGCGGCCGCTGGTGTCGATCCGCGTGCGCTGGATTCGATGCGTTTCGAACTCAACAGCCTGCGCGAGCTGATGGAAGTACAGCTCGGCACCCTGGCCTGGAATCAGCTGCAAGGCAGCCGCCCGGCTCAGGCGAATCTGTATCGTCGTCTGCAGCGCATCGGTTTGTCGGGCCCGTTGTCCCGTGATCTGCTGTCGATGATCACCGAGATCGACGAACCTCGTCAGGCCTGGCGCATGCTGCTGGCGCACCTGGCACGAATGATTGCCGTACCGGAAGTCGAGCCGCTGGAAGAGGGCGGGATCATTGCCATGGTCGGCCCGGCCGGCATGGGCAAGACCACTACTCTGGCCAAACTCGCTGCCCGCTACGTGCTCAAGTACGGCGCGCAGAACATCGCGCTGGTGAGCATGGACAGTTTCCGCATTGGTGCTCAGGAACAGTTGAAAACCCTGGGCCGGATCCTCAATGTGTCGGTGACCCACGTCGATCCGGGCCAGTCCCTGGTGCAGGCGCTGGATCCACTGCTGCGCAAGCGCGTGGTGCTGATCGATACCGCCGGCCTGCAGGCCAGCGATCCGGCCCTGCGCATGCAGCTGGAAAGCCTGGCCGGTCGTGGCATTCGGTCGAAAAATTATCTGGTGCTGGCAACCACCAGCCAGAAACAGGTTCTAACCGCCGCTTATCACAGTTACAAGCGTTGCGGGCTGGCCGGGTGCATCCTGACTAAACTGGATGAGACGGCCAGCCTTGGCGAAGTGCTGAGCCTGGCGATCAGTCATGAACTGCCGGTCGCCTACCTGACCGACGGCCCGCGGATTCCGGATGATCTGCATCTGCCGCGCCGTCATCAATTGGTCAGCCGCGCCGTCAGCGTGCAAATGCAGGAAGAACCCAGCGAAGAAGCCATGGCTGACATGTTCGCTGATATCTACCACAGTCCGACCAAGCAGGTTGGCTGAGGTAATGAACCGTTTTTGTACCTACATCGATGGTCTGCCATGCATTGTTCCGGTTGTGAACGCGCAGCCAGTAATGTGGCCTCCGTCTATGCAAGACAAGGTAAAGAAATAACATGGGCAGCATGCATCCCGTACAGGTGATCGCGGTGACCGGCGGCAAAGGTGGCGTCGGCAAGACTAACGTGTCAGTGAACTTGTCCCTGGCGCTGGCAGAGCTTGGCCGTCGGGTCATGCTGCTGGACGCCGACCTGGGGCTGGCGAACGTCGACGTTCTGCTGGGCCTCACCCCCAAACGTACCCTGGCCGATGTGATCGAGGGCCGCTGCGAGCTGCGCGACGTGCTGTTGCAAGGCCCCGGCGGGATCCGCATCGTGCCGGCCGCGTCCGGCACCCAGAGCATGGTTCACCTGAGCCCGGCCCAGCATGCCGGTCTGATTCAGGCGTTCAGCGACATCGGCGACAATCTCGACGTGCTGGTGATCGACACCGCTGCGGGTATTGGTGACTCGGTAGTCAGTTTTGTTCGCGCAGCCCAGGAAGTGTTGCTGGTGGTCTGCGACGAGCCGACCTCGATCACCGACGCCTACGCGCTGATCAAGCTGCTCAACCGCGATTACGGCATGAACCGCTTCCGCGTCCTGGCCAACATGGCCCAGAGCCCGCAGGAAGGTCGCAATCTGTTTGCCAAGTTGACCAAGGTCACGGATCGCTTCCTCGACGTCGCCTTACAATACGTCGGTGCGGTGCCTTACGACGAGAGCGTGCGCAAGGCGGTGCAGAAGCAGCGTGCGGTCTATGAAGCCTTCCCGCGTTCCAAGTGCGCACTGGCATTCAAGGCGATCGCGCAAAAGGTCGATACCTGGCCGCTGCCCGCCAACCCGCGCGGCCACCTCGAATTTTTCGTCGAGCGCCTCGTGCAGCAAACGGCAGGACCTGTGCTATGACCGCCAGCGGTATGAATCTTTACAAGAAGTCGGCGCGTGACGCGCAGTACGAGCTGATCGAGCGTTACGCGCCGCTGGTCAAACGCATTGCCTACCACTTGCTGGCGCGATTGCCGGCCAGTGTGCAGGTCGAGGACCTGATTCAGGCCGGGATGATCGGCCTGCTCGAAGTCTCGACCAAATACGACGCCAGCAAGGGCGCCAGTTTCGAAACGTACGCGGGCATCCGGATCCGTGGCGCGATGCTCGATGAAGTGCGCAAGGGGGACTGGGCACCGCGCTCGGTTCACCGCAACACCCGAATGGTCAGCGATGCGATTCGCTCGATTGAAGCTAAAACCGGACGTGACGCTAAAGATCACGAGGTTGCGGCCGAACTCCAATTGAGTCTCGACGATTACTACGGGATTTTGAATGACACCCTGGGCAGCCGACTGTTCAGTTTCGACGACCTGTTGCAGGACGGCGAACATGAAGGGCTGCACGAGGATGGCGCCAGTGCTCATCTTGAGCCGTCGCGTGACCTGGAAGACGAGCGCTTCCAGGCGGCGCTGGCGGACGCGATTGCCAATTTGCCGGAGCGTGAGCGACTGGTGTTGGCGCTGTACTACGACGAAGAACTGAACCTCAAGGAAATCGGTGAAGTCCTTGGCGTCAGTGAATCGCGGGTCAGCCAGTTACACAGCCAGTGCGCGGCCCGTTTGCGGGGGCGTTTGGGAGAGTGGCGAGCGCGCTGAAGGCAGTGTGGGGACACTGCGAACGAGGCTGGTGCGGTGGTGAACGGCACCGGTCTTGCTCTGTTGTGCTCCAGACAGTCGTCGAGTGCTTTGCCGGATTGATTGAAATGGCGCGTCCAGGTGCTGGGCGCGTTTAAGACTGCTTGGAGGTCGAATTGAACAAAGACATGAAAATCCTCATCGTTGATGACTTCTCAACGATGCGGCGGATCATCAAGAACCTGTTGCGTGACCTCGGGTTCACCAACACCGTTGAAGCCGACGATGGCACCACCGCCATTCCGGTGCTCAACAGCGGCAGCATCGACTTTCTGGTGACCGACTGGAACATGCCCGGCATGACCGGTATCGACCTGCTGCGTCACGTGCGCGCCGACGAAAAACTCAAGCACCTGCCAGTGCTGATGGTGACCGCTGAAGCCAAGCGCGAGCAGATCATCGAAGCGGCCCAGGCCGGCGTTAACGGCTACGTGGTCAAACCTTTCACGGCTCAGGCGCTGAAAGAAAAAATCGAGAAGATTTTCGAACGCATCGGCTGATGACGCGCGGGGGAGCTATGGAGCATAAAGAATCTTCACAGGGCGACTTTGAGTCGACCCTGAAAAAACACGCGGTCGAACTGGTCGAAAGCCTTGAAAAGGGCAGGTTCGGCGACGCTGTGCAACTGATCCATGAGCTCAATCAGACCCGTGACCGTGGCCTGTACCAGGAAGTGGGCAAGCTCACGCGTGAACTGCACAGTGCGATCGTCAACTTCCAGATCGATCCGCACATGCCGCAGGCCGAGGAAGTGTCGCAGATCACTGATGCGACCGAGCGTCTGGGCTATGTGGTCAAGCTGACCGAAGCCGCGGCCAACCGCACCATGGATCTGGTGGAAAGCGCGACCCCTGTGGTCAATGGTCTGGCTGACGAAGCCCAGGCGTTGAGTGCTGACTGGGGCCGCTTCATGCGTCGTGAGGTCGGGGCTGAAGAGTTCCGCGAACTGGCGCGCCGGGTCGACGGTTTTCTGTCACGCAGCAGCGCGGACAATCGCGCGGTGTCGAGCAACCTCAACGACATTCTGCTGGCCCAGGATTACCAGGACCTCACAGGTCAAGTGATCAAGCGCGTGACCCAGTTGGTCACCGAAGTCGAAAGCAACCTGCTCAAGCTCGTGCTCATGGCCAGCCAGGTGGACCGCTTTGCGGGCATCGAACATGACCGTGCGGCGATGCTTGCTGAAAAAGATCCACAAAAACATCTCTCGCAGGGTGAAGGTCCGCAGATTCATGCCGATAAACGAGAAGACGTTGTGTCCGGTCAGGACGATGTGGACGATTTGCTATCCAGCCTTGGATTTTGAGTTTAGGTTTTTAGACCTGTAGGAGCACCCCATTAATGAGCTTCGGCGCCGATGAAGAGATCCTTCAGGATTTCCTGGTTGAGGCCGGCGAGATTCTTGAGCAACTGTCCGAACAACTGGTCGAGCTGGAAAGCCGCCCGGATGACGCAGATCTGCTCAACGCAATTTTTCGCGGTTTCCACACTGTAAAAGGGGGCGCCGGCTTCCTTCAGCTCAACGAGCTGGTGGAGTGCTGTCACATCGCCGAAAACGTGTTCGACATCCTGCGCAAGGGTGAACGACGCGTCGATGCAGAACTGATGGACGTGGTGCTCGAAGCGTTGGACGCGGTGAACAGCATGTTCAGCGAAGTCCGCGATCGCAGTCCGATCACCGCCGCCACCCCGCAACTGCTGGCCGCCCTGGCGCGTCTGGCCGAGCCGCAATCGGCGGATGAAGCCCCGGCTTCGCCCGTTGCCGAGATGATCGAAGAACTGGTCGTTGAGAACGAGGCCGGGGACTCCAGCGACATCACCGATAACGAATTTGAACAGTTGCTGGACTCGCTGAACGCCGTCAAGGCCGAAGCCGAAGCTCCGGCGGCTGCCGCTGCGCCTGCTTCCGATGAAGCGGCCAGCGATGAAATCACCGATGCCGAGTTCGAGTCGCTGCTCGACCAGTTGCATGGCAAGGGCCAGTTCGCGGCGGACGCCGTGGCACCGACGGCCGCTGCACCTGCTGCTCCGGCGGCGGGCGACAGCTCGGACATCACCGACGACGAATTCGAAGCCTTGCTCGATCAGTTGCACGGCAAGGGCAACTTTGCTGTCGATGCGCTCGAGTCGGCGATTGCGTCCGTCCCTGCGAATGCAAATGCTGCCCCGGCAGCGGCTGCAGCCGGTAGCGATCTGATCACCGACCACGAGTTCGAATCGCTGCTCGACGATCTGCATGGCAAAGGCAAGTTCACTGACGTCGCCACCGGTGCCGTCGTGACTGCCGGCAATGCTTCGGCTGTTGCAGCGCCTGCCGCCAAGGCCCCGGCCGCTGCGGCGAAACCTGCCGCAAAAGCGCCTGAGCCGAAAGCCGAACCGGCCAAACCGGCTGCCGCTGCTGCACCGGCTCCGGCCCGTGCTCCGGCGACACCGCCACCGGAAAAACCGGCGAGCGAAGCCGAGACCACCGTTCGCGTGGACACCGCGCGTCTCGACGAAATCATGAACATGGTCGGCGAGCTGGTGCTGGTGCGTAACCGTCTGGTGCGCCTGGGCCTGAACAGCGGCGACGAGTCGATGCAGAAGGCCGTGTCGAACCTCGACGTGGTCACTGCCGACTTGCAGACCGCAGTGATGAAGACCCGGATGCAGCCGATCAAGAAAGTCTTCGGCCGCTTCCCGCGTCTGGTTCGCGATCTGGCTCGTCAGCTCAAGAAAGAGATCAACCTGGAACTGGTGGGCGAAGAAACCGACCTCGACAAGAACCTCGTCGAGGCGCTGGCCGACCCGCTGGTCCACTTGGTGCGCAACGCGGTCGACCACGGCATCGAGTCGCCGGAAGAACGCGAAGCGTCGGGCAAGGCCCGTGGCGGCAAGGTGATTCTGGCGGCCGAGCAGGAAGGCGACCACATCCTGCTGTCGATCTCCGACGACGGCAAAGGCATGGACCCTAACGTCCTGCGCGCCATCGCCGTGAAACGCGGTGTGATGGACAAGGATGCTGCCGATCGCCTGAGCGACACCGAGTGCTACAACCTGATCTTCGCCCCGGGCTTCTCGACCAAGACCGAGATCTCCGATGTGTCTGGCCGCGGTGTGGGCATGGACGTGGTGAAGACCAAGATTTCCCAGCTCAACGGTTCGATCAACATCTACTCGACCAAGGGCGCGGGCTCGAAAATCGTCATCAAGGTACCGCTGACGCTGGCGATCATGCCGACCCTGATGGTGATGCTTGGCAACCAGGCGTTCGCGTTCCCGCTGGTGAACGTCAACGAAATCTTCCACCTCGACCTGTCGACCACCAACGTCGTGGACGGCCAGGAAGTGGTGATCGTGCGGGACAAGGCGCTGCCATTGTTCTACCTCAAGCGCTGGCTGGTCAGCTCCGCGGCTCACGAAGAGCAGCGCGAAGGCCATGTGGTGATCCTTTCGGTGGGCACCCAGCGGATCGGCTTCGTCGTCGATCAACTGGTCGGTCAGGAAGAAGTGGTCATCAAGCCATTGGGCAAAATGCTGCAGGGAACCCCGGGCATGTCCGGCGCCACCATCACCGGTGACGGCCGTATTGCGCTGATTCTCGATGTTCCAAGCATGCTCAAGCGTTACGCCGCACGGCGTATTTGAATCCGGGGCGGCGGGGCGACGACGTCCCGCCGCACCTAATGGAGTGTTTATGGCAGTCAAAGTCCTGGTGGTGGACGATTCGGGTTTTTTCCGCCGCCGCGTCTCGGAAATTCTTTCAGCGGATCCGAGCATCCAGGTTGTCGGTACGGCAACCAACGGTAAAGAGGCGATCGATCAGGCCCTGGCCCTCAAGCCGGACGTGATCACCATGGACTACGAGATGCCGATGATGGATGGCATCACGGCCGTGCGGCACATCATGCAGCGCTGCCCGACGCCGGTGTTGATGTTCTCCTCGCTGACGCACGAAGGCGCCCGGGTCACCCTGGATGCGCTGGACGCCGGCGCGGTGGATTTCCTGCCGAAGAATTTCGAAGACATCTCCCGCAATCCGGAGAAGGTCAAGCAACTGCTGTGCGAGAAGGTTCACAGCATCTCGCGCAGCAACCGTCGTTTCAGTGCCTACAGTGCGCCGGCGCCTGCCGCTGCACCGACGCCTGCACCGGCGGCTCCCGCGCCGTCGAGCTTCAGCAGTCACAGCAGCGCACCGGCCCGTCCGGCACCTGCGCCTGCACCGACTCGCGCGCCAGCGGCCAGCGCTTCGTCGCCGGCCCCGAAACGCAAAAACTACAAGCTCGTGGCGATTGGTACATCGACCGGCGGCCCGGTCGCACTGCAGCGGGTTCTGACCCAGTTGCCGGCCAACTTCCCGGCACCGATCGTGTTGATCCAGCACATGCCGGCAGCCTTCACCAAGGCCTTTGCCGAGCGTCTGGACAAGCTGTGCCGCATCAGCGTCAAGGAAGCCGAGGATGGCGACATCCTGCGTCCGGGCCTGGCGCTGCTGGCTCCGGGTGGCAAGCAGATGATGATCGACGGCCGTGGCGCGGTGAAAATCCTGCCGGGCGACGAGCGTCTGAACTACAAGCCTTGCGTGGACATCACTTTCGGTTCCGCAGCGAAATCCTACAGCGACAAAGTTCTGGCGGTCGTGCTGACCGGCATGGGCGCCGACGGTCGCGAAGGCGCCCGTCTGCTCAAGCAGGGCGGCAGCACCGTCTGGGCTCAGGATGAAGCCAGTTGCGTGATCTACGGCATGCCGATGGCGATCGTCAAAGCTGACCTCGCGGATGCGGTATACGGTCTGGACGATATCGGCAAGCACATCGTCGAGGCGTGTATCTGATGGATGTTCTGAGCCTTATCGGGATCATCATGGCGTTTGTCGCGATCATCGGCGGCAATTTCCTTGAAGGCGGTCACCTGGGCGCACTGGCCAACGGCCCGGCAGCGCTGATCGTGCTCGGCGGGACCATCGGTGCCGCCTTGCTGCAATCGCCGATGAGCGCGTTCAAGCGTGCCATGCAGATTCTGGCCTGGATCTTTTTCCCGCCCCGTGTGGATCTGGCCGGCGGCATCGATCGGGTGGTCAACTGGAGCCTCACGGCGCGCAAGGAAGGCCTGCTGGGCCTGGAAGGCGTGGCGGATGCCGAGCCTGATGCCTACTCGCGCAAAGGCCTGCAACTGCTGGTCGATGGCGCCGAGCCGGAAGCGATCCGCAGCATCCTCGAAGTGGATTTCTACACCCAGGAAGCCCGTGATATCGAGGCCGCCAAGGTCTTTGAAAGCATGGGGGGCTACGCGCCGACCATCGGTATCATCGGTGCGGTGATGGGCCTTATCCACGTGATGGGCAACCTGGCCGATCCGTCACAACTGGGCAACGGCATCGCCGTGGCATTCGTCGCCACGATCTACGGTGTGGCCAGTGCCAACCTGATCCTGTTGCCGGTCGCCGCCAAGCTCAAGTCAATCGCGTTGCGGCAGTCACGTTATCGCGAAATGTTGCTGGAAGGTATTTTGTCGATCGCTGAAGGTGAAAACCCACGCTCCATCGAGTTGAAGCTTCAGGGCTTCATGGATTAAGGGACTAACCTCATGGCACGTCGTCGCCAGCATGAAGAGCACGTAAACCATGAACGTTGGCTGGTTTCCTACGCCGACTTCATCACCTTGCTCTTTGCCTTTTTCGTGGTGATGTACTCCATCTCGTCGATCAACGAAGGCAAGTACAAGGTCATCTCCGAAGCACTGATCGGGGTCTTCACCGACTCCGACCGCTCGCTCAAGCCGATCCCGATCGGTGAAGAACGCCCCAAGACCGTGACCCCGGCCAAGCCGCTGGTCAAGGACAGCGAGCAGGTCGATGCCGGTATCGCGGGGGCCAGTGATCCGTTGAAAAGCATCGCCGACGATATCAGCGCTGCGTTCGGCGACCTGATCGCGAGCAACCAGATGACCGTGCGCGGCAACGAGCTGTGGGTCGAGATCGAACTCAACTCCAGCCTGTTGTTCGGCAGTGGCGATGCGATGCCGAGCGATATCGCGTTCAACATCATCGACAAGGTTGCAGCGATCCTCAAACCGTTCGACAACCCGATCCACGTCGAAGGCTTTACCGACGACCAGCCGATCCGCACGGCGCAGTACCCGACCAACTGGGAGCTGTCGTCAGCGCGCTCGGCGAGCATCGTGCGCATGCTGGCCATGCAGGGCGTCAACCCTGGCCGCATGGCTTCGGTGGGTTACGGCGAATTCCAGCCGGTGGCCAACAACGCCACCGCCGAAGGCCGGGCGAAGAACCGTCGCGTGGTACTGGTGGTGTCGCGCAATCTTGATGTGCGCCGCAGCCTGACGGGCACCGGGACCGCCAATGCAACACCGGACGCCGCGTTGAAGCGTGCTGGCACACAAACTGCACCGACCCCGGTCAAGACGCCGGGACGCGAGAGTGCCGTCAATTCTCCGTCGCCCGCATTAATACGCTGAGCCATGTCTCGGCCGAGCATCTCGGCCGGGAGGAACAATCCGAATGAGAGTCTGGGCAGTCGCCAATCAAAAGGGTGGTGTTGGTAAAACCACTTCTTCCATCGCTTTAGCCGGTTTGCTGGCAGAGGCGGGCAAACGCGTGGTCGTGGTCGATCTCGACCCGCACGGCTCGATGACCAGCTATTTCGGTTACGACCCCGACAGCCTGGAACACAGCAACTACGACCTGTTTCTGCACAAAGGCAGTGTGCCGCAAGGCCTGCCGGGCCAGTTGCTGCTGTCGACCAGCGACGAGCGCATTTCCCTGTTGCCTTCGAGTACCGCGCTGGCCACCCTCGAGCGTCAGTCGCCAGGGCAGAGTGGTTTGGGTCTGGTGATCGCCAAGAGTCTGGCGCAGCTGTGGCAGGACTTCGATTACGCGATCATCGACAGCCCGCCGTTGCTCGGCGTGCTGATGGTCAACGCCCTGGCCGCCAGTCAGCAACTGGTGATCCCGGTGCAGACCGAACACCTGGCCGTCAAAGGCCTGGAGCGCATGGTCAACACCCTGGCGATGATCAACCGTTCGCGCAAACAGGCGCTGCCGTTCAGCATCGTGCCGACCCTGTTCGATCGCCGCACCCAGGCGTCGATGGGCACCTTGCGCGTGCTGCGCGACAAATTCCCCGACGAGATCTGGCAGGGTTATATCCCGGTCGATACCCGTCTGCGTGACGCCAGTCGTGCCGGTGTCACCCCTTCGCAGTTCGACGGCAAGAGCCGTGGCGTGCTGGCCTACCGCGCGCTGCTCAAGCATCTGCTGGCGCAACAACTCGTTCCGCAGGTGGCTTGAGCATGAATCGGCCGATCAAACTGACTTCGCGTCCGCAACTGGCCTTGCAGTCCTATCTGGACAGCTTGCTGGAGGATGTGACGGAAGAGATCCCGCAGGAAACCGAAGCGCCGGTCGAGGTGGTCGAGACCGCCGCGGCGCTCGATGAATTCCAGGCTGCCGTGCTTGAAGAGCAGGCCCGGGATGCGCAAAAAGCTGCCCGGCCGGTCGCCCCGGTTGCAGCGCCTGCCGCTGTGGTAGCCAAAGCGCCTGCGACACTGATCAAAGAGCCTGAGCCGGTGCGCGTGGTCTCGACTCTGGCACCGCTGCTGCAAACCCGACTTCTGCAAACGCCTCCGGTTCCGGCGGCGCCCGAGCCCGAGCCTGAAGCACCTGCGCCAGCCCCGGTCGAACCGACCCTGGTTGCGCCGCTGGTCGAAGTGCATCTGCCGCCCAGCAACACGCCACCACCGGTGGAAACCGACGGCCGTCCGGCCTGGGCTTCGGAAGCTTTCGAATGCCTGCTGTTTGACGTCGCCGGGCTGACCCTGGCCGTGCCACTGGTGTGCCTGGGTTCGATCTATTCGCTGGCCGGCCATGAGCTGACGCCGCTGTTCGGTCAGCCGGAGTGGTTCCTCGGCATCCTGCCAAGCCAGGCCGGGAACCTCAAGGTGCTGGACACCGCACGCTGGGTCATGCCGGATCGCTATCGCGATGACTTCCGTCAGGGCCTGCAATACGTGATTTCGGTACAAGGTTACGAGTGGGGGCTGGCGGTGCATCAGGTCAGCCGCTCGTTGCGTCTGGATCCGAATGAAATCAAATGGAGAAGTCACCGGGGTCAGCGGCCATGGCTCGCGGGCACGGTGATTGAACACATGTGCGCCTTGCTCGATGTATCCGCTCTGGCCGAGTTGATCGCCAGCGGTGGGGCAAAGCACATGTCCGGCAGTAAGCCGAACCACAAACCGACATGACACTTACATAACAGACAGCACCGGCATACGCATGGCGGCGCACAGAACACACACCGCCAGGCGCGGTTTTTCGAGGGGCTAGGGTATGAACGACAAGGCTACGGCGGCAAAGGGTTCCGAAGATCCGATCCTGCAATGGGTGACCTTCAAGCTGGACAATGAAACCTACGGCATCAATGTGATGCGCGTTCAGGAAGTCCTGCGCTACACCGAAATCGCTCCGGTTCCGGGTGCACCGAGCTACGTGCTGGGCATCATCAACCTGCGCGGTAATGTGGTGACGGTGATCGATACCCGTCAGCGCTTCGGCCTGATGAGCGGCGAGATCAGCGACAACACCCGTATCGTCATCATCGAAGCCGACAAGCAGGTTGTTGGCATCATGGTCGACAGCGTGGCTGAAGTGGTTTACCTGCGTCAGTCGGAAATCGAGACCGCACCGAACGTCGGTAACGAAGAGTCGGCCAAGTTCATCCAGGGCGTGTGCAACAAGAACAACGAGTTGCTCATCCTGGTCGAGCTGGACAAGATGATGAGCGAAGAAGAGTGGTCGGAACTGGAGAACATCTGATTGATTCTCGAGGTAGCGGTCATTGTCCTGTTCCTGTTCTGGGCAGGCACGCTGGCAATGTTTCTGGCGTACATCAAGGCGCAGCGGGTCATCGCTGCGCAACAGGCTCAGGGTGATGCGCTGCGTGATCAGCGCATCAAGGACCTGGCCAAGCGTGTCGACGATTACCAGAACGGCAACGTGCGCATGGGTGAAGCCCTGCACGAGCTGCGCGCGGTCGTCGGGCCGATTCCGGACAAGCTTTCCCAACTCGAACAGCGCGACCCGTCGAGCCTGTCGTTCGCCCAGGCGGCGAAACTGGTCGGGATGGGCGCGAGTGTCGATGAGCTGACTCAGTCCTGCGGGTTGACCCAGGCTGAGGCGGAGTTGATGCGCAAGCTGCACAAGAACTGATTATTGCGTCGAGGCTAATGGCCTATTCGCGAGCAAGCCCGCTCCCGCATTCGACTGCATTCCTTCAATAGGATCGCGGTCGAATGTGGGAGCGGGCTTGCTCGCGAAGGGGCCTTCAAAACCTCAGTAATCGTCGCCGCGCTCGGTGACGTCCTTCTCGATCATCGGTGCATCCGGATTGTGTCCCGCCGGGAACTTGCCCTTGAGGTTCCAGGCAAACGCGATGATCTCGGCAATCGTCAGGTACAGCTCTTGCGGGATGCTGTCGCCCAGTTCCATTCGCGCCAGCAACTTCACCAGCTCGGCGTTTTCGTAGATCGGCACTTCACAGTCGCGGGCGATCCGCAGGATTTCTTCCGCCAGCTCGTCGTCTCCCTTGGCGGTGAGGGTCGGGGCGTGGCTGCCGTCGTACTTGAGGGCGATGGCCTGGCGTGGAGCGGTGGAATCGTTCATGCGGTTTCGTCGACCCAGCGATGTTCGAGACGGGTTTGGATGCCTTGCGGCGGTGTGCCGAGGTGACAGTCAAGGTCGCCGACGTTCAGTCCCGAATCCAGCAGACGCTGACGCAGCGTGCTCAGGTTGCTTTCGATCAGGCTGGCAGTATATGGCCGCTCGGCCCACAACTGGCTTGAGAGGCTGCCACTGATCAGTTGTGCCTGAATCTGCATCGGCCCCAGCGGTTCCATGTCGAACGCCAGGTCGACGCGCCACAGTTGCTGCTTCGGTTCCCGCTCATCGCGGCGCTGTTCGTTGGCGTCCTGTTTCTGCGGCGCTTCTTCGCGCTGGAACTTGACCTGCAACGGCACGATGTCCTGCAGGTTGCGCATCGGGATTTCCAGTTGCCAGGTGCTGAGCAGCCGCCCGTCGTCGGTCACGCCGGTCTGTTCCAGACTCGACAGTTGATGACTTTGCAGGCGCGAGACAGCGGCGGCGGCCAGGCGCAGCAAATGTTCCAGATCGCCTTCACCTTCCAGGCTTTGCAGCAGCCGGTCGGGCAGCGGGAAGCTGCTCGGCACCGGCTTCGCACTGACCTGACCGAGCATGCCGAGGGCGTTGCGCACGAAGCTTGGCAGCGCCTGGGCCAGGGTGTTGGCTGCGATGATCGCATTCAGATTGGTATTGCCGGGCAGGCCGGGGGTGAGCTGGGCGATCAACTTGAGCAGATCGGCTTTCATGTCCGGGGCCAGCGTCGGGCTTTGCCCGGCCAGCAATTTGGCTTCGAGAAAGGCGCCGCTGTTGAGCAGTGCCTGGGCCAGGCCTTTGGGGGTGGTCAGTTGCCCGACGTCCGGCAGGTTGGCCAGCAGCCGGTCCACTGCGGCACGCAGATCACTGGAGGTCTGGTCGTCGGTGGGTGGCAGGCTCTGGAGCATTTTCAGCAAGCCATCCAACGAACCCTGACGGCTTTGCTGGCTGACCAGTTGCTGACTGACCGCGAGTTGTTCCTGGCGATTGCTCAGCGGCAGGAATTTCAGGGTCTGCGAATCCTGCACCAGCGCCGACAACAGAGTGCCGATGCGTAATGGCTGAGGGCTGTCGATGCTCAGGGTGCTACCGCTCAACACCGTGTTGAGCAGGCTGACCGTCGAACGGAACACCGTCGGCTGCCCCGGTACCTGCGCCAAGGCCTGATTCGTCAGCACCTTGCCTTGCAGCAGCGTGCCGACCGGCAATTGCGCGGTATCGATGCGGGTGAGGGTAGCGACAGCCGTGGCGATGGCCTGTTGCACGGTGATCGCCAGATTGCCTGCCGACGGCTGGGTGACGGCGAGGTTGGTGCCTTGTGGCAACGGCAGGGTACTTGTCGCCTGCACGGTAGTCTGACGGCCGCCGTCGAGGGTGACCTTGAGCAGCACCTGAAAGGCCTGGTCCGCCGGCTTCAGCGACAACACCTCGGCCTTGGCGCTCTGGCCGGCGGCAATCAGCCCGTCGACCGGCGTCAGCAACTTCAGCAGCTCGCCCACCTGCGGGCGAGCCGTCGCCGGGGCGGTGGGCGGGAGCGGGAGGATGTTCATTTCGCCTGTCATACGCGGACACAACCTGAGGAAAATGCACTCGGGAGAGCAGGGGACGCCATGTATAATGCCGCCCGTCCTTCCGTTCGTTCAAAAAACATAGCAATTGTTTGACGCAGCTCTCTGGATTGAGCCGTCATTGCATTTATGCTGCAACTCTTTAACGGCCGCCCCAGAGCCGACTTGAACCGTATAAGGCCCGTGAACCCTTGACCAGCCCTGTCCTGCAAACCGTCGGCCTCGCCTGTGAGCGTGATCTCAGACTGCTCTTCGAGAATCTCGAATTGAGACTGGCCAGTGGCGATATGGTGCAGATCAGCGGTCCCAACGGCAGCGGCAAGACCAGCCTGCTGCGTTTGCTGTCCGGCCTGATGCAACCGACCGAAGGTCAGGTGCTGCTCAACGGTCAACCCCTGGCCGAACAACGCAGCGAACTGGCGCGCAATCTGCTTTGGATCGGCCATGCTGCCGGGATCAAGGACCTGCTCACCCCGGAAGAAAACCTCGCCTGGCTCTGCGCCCTGCATCAACCCGCCGGACGCGAGGCGATCTGGCAGGCGCTGGCGGCAGTTGGATTGCGCGGGTTCGAAGATGTTCCCTGTCACAGCCTGTCCGCCGGTCAGCAGCGCCGCGTGGCGCTGGCGCGCTTGTATCTGGACAGTCCGCCGCTGTGGATCCTCGATGAACCCTTCACCGCGCTGGACAAACAGGGCGTGGCGCAGCTCGAAGAGCATCTGGCCAGACACTGCGAGCAGGGCGGCCTGGTGGTGCTGACCACTCACCACACGCTGAGCCGGATGCCGGCCGGTTATCGCGACATCGATCTGGGGAACTGGGCAGTATGAGTGTGTTCGGCCTGTTGGTTGCCCGTGAGTCCCGACTGCTGTTCCGCCGCCCGGCGGAGCTGGCCAATCCGCTGATTTTCTTCGCCATCGTCATCGCGCTGTTCCCGCTGGCCGTCGGACCGGAAACTCAAGTATTGCAAAACTTGTCCCCGGGGTTAGTCTGGGTGGCGGCGCTTTTGTCGGTCCTGCTCTCGCTGGACGGGCTTTTCCGCAGTGATTTCGAAGACGGATCCCTTGAACAGTGGGTCCTTTCGCCGCACCCCCTGCCACTTCTGGTGTTGGCCAAGGTGCTGGCACACTGGCTTTTTTCCGGGCTGGCACTGGTTTTGCTCTCGCCGTTACTGGCGTTGATGCTCGGGTTGCCGGCTGCGTGTCTGCCGGTATTGCTGCTTTCGTTGCTGCTGGGTACACCGGTGCTGAGCTTGCTCGGCGCGGTAGGCGCGGCGCTGACGGTCGGTCTGAAACGCGGTGGCCTGTTGCTGGCGCTGTTGATTCTGCCGTTGTACATCCCGGTGTTGATCCTCGGCAGTGGCGCCTTGCAGGCGGCGTTGCAGGGCATGCCGGCGACGGGTTATCTGTTGTGGCTTGGCAGCCTGACCGCCCTGGCAATAACCCTGACACCCTTTGCAATAGCGGCTGGCCTGAAGATCAGCGTCGGCGAATAATGAGGTCTGGTTAAAATTTAACCAGCAAAGACCCTGAGACTGCTCGCACCGATGAGCGGCACCCGTGATGGAAACAGTATGAACTGGACCTGGTTTCACAAGCTCGGCTCGCCCAAGTGGTTCTACGGCATCAGCAGCAAGTTCCTGCCGTGGCTGAGCATCGCAGCGTTGCTGCTGATCGCTGTCGGCGTCGTCTGGGGCCTGGCCTTCGCGCCGCCGGACTATCAGCAAGGCAACAGCTTTCGCATCATCTACATCCACGTTCCCGCCGCGATGCTCGCTCAGTCGATCTACGTGATGCTGGCGGTGTGCGGTGTGGTCGGGCTGGTGTGGAAGATGAAACTGGCCGACGTCGCCCTGCAATGCGCTGCTCCGATCGGTGCGTGGATGACCGCCGTGGCGCTGGTCACCGGGGCGATCTGGGGCAAGCCGACCTGGGGTTCGTGGTGGGTCTGGGACGCGCGGCTGACCTCGATGCTGATTCTACTGTTTCTGTACTTCGGCGTGATCGCCCTGGGCAACGCCATCAGCAATCGCGACAGCGCCGCCAAGGCCTGCGCGGTGCTGGCCATCGTCGGCGTGATCAACATCCCGATCATCAAATACTCGGTGGAGTGGTGGAACACCCTGCACCAGGGCGCGACTTTCACCCTCACCGAAAAACCGGCGATGCCTGCCGAAATGTGGCTGCCGCTGCTGCTGACGGTGCTGGGTTTCTACTGTTTCTTCGGCGCCGTGCTGTTGCTGCGCATGCGCCTTGAAGTGCTCAAGCGCGAAGCCCGCGCCAGTTGGGTGAAAGAAGAAGTGCAGAACAGCCTGGAGGCCGCTCGATGAGTTTCGCGTCATTCGGCGATTTCCTCGCCATGGGCCATCACGGCCTGTACGTCTGGTCGGCCTACGGCATCTGTCTGGCGGTACTGATCCTCAACGTGGCGGCGCCAATCGCGGCCCGCAAGCGTTATCTGCAACAAGAGGCGCGTCGTCTGCGCCGGGAGAACGGCAAGTGAATCCGCTGCGCAAAAAGCGTCTGATCATCATTCTGGCAATTCTGGTCGGGGTCGGCGCTGCCGTCGGCTTGGCCCTGAGCGCCCTGCAGCAGAACATCAACCTGTTTTACACCCCGACCCAGATCGCCAACGGCGAAGCGCCGCAGGACACGCGCATCCGCGCCGGCGGCATGGTCGAGAAAGGTTCGCTGCAACGCTCACCGGATTCCCTGGACGTGAAATTTGTGGTCACTGACTTCAACAAGTCCGTGACCATCACCTACCGTGGAATCCTGCCGGACCTGTTCCGCGAAGGGCAGGGCATTGTTGCTCTCGGCAAGCTCAACGCCGACGGCGTCGTAGTGGCCGATGAAGTGCTGGCCAAGCACGACGAGAAATACATGCCGCCGGAAGTGACCAAGGCCCTGAAGGACAGCGGTCAATCCGCGCCAACCCCAGCGAAGGAGGGTTGATCGATGACTTCAACGATTTTTATTCCCGAGCTTGGCCATCTGGCGATGATTCTGGCGCTGTGTTTCGCGCTGGTGCAGGCGGTGGTGCCGTTGCTCGGTGCCTGGCGCGGCGATCGTCTGTGGATGGGCCTTGCCCAGCCAGCGGCATGGGGACAGTTCGCGTTCCTGCTGTTCGCCTTTGGCGTCTTGACCTACGCGTTCATGACCGACGACTTCTCCGTGGCTTACGTCGCGATGAACTCCAACAGCGCGCTGCCGTGGTACTACAAGTTCAGCGCCGTGTGGGGCGCCCACGAAGGGTCGCTGCTGCTGTGGGCGTTGATCCTGGGTGGCTGGACGTTCGCGGTGTCGGTGTTCTCCCGGCAACTGCCGCAAGTGATGCTCGCCCGCGTGCTGGCGGTGATGGGCATGATCAGCACCGGTTTCCTGCTGTTCCTGATCCTGACGTCTAACCCGTTTTCGCGGATCCTGCCGCAGATCCCGGCCGACGGACGTGACCTCAATCCGCTGCTGCAGGACATCGGTCTGATCGTGCATCCGCCGATGCTGTACATGGGCTATGTCGGTTTCTCGGTGGCGTTTGCGTTCGCCATCGCCGCATTGCTCGGCGGTCGCCTCGATGCGGCGTGGGCACGCTGGTCGCGTCCGTGGACCATCGTCGCGTGGGCCTTCCTCGGCATCGGCATCACCCTCGGTTCGTGGTGGGCCTACTACGAACTCGGCTGGGGCGGCTGGTGGTTCTGGGACCCGGTGGAAAACGCCTCCTTCATGCCGTGGCTGGTGGGTACGGCGCTGATCCACTCGCTGGCGGTCACCGAGAAACGTGGCGTGTTCAAGAGCTGGACGGTGTTGCTGGCGATTGCCGCCTTCTCCCTGAGCCTGCTCGGTACCTTCCTCGTACGTTCCGGCGTGCTGACGTCGGTGCATGCGTTTGCCTCGGATCCTGAGCGCGGTGTGTTCATCCTGATCTTCCTGCTGTTCGTGGTCGGCGGTTCGCTGACGCTGTTTGCCCTGCGCGCCCCGGTGGTCAAGAGCCAGGTCGGTTTCAACCTGTGGTCGCGGGAAACCCTGCTGCTGGGCAACAACCTGGTGCTGGTGGTGGCCGCGTCGATGATCCTGCTCGGCACGCTGTATCCGCTGATTCTCGATGCGATCAGCGGCGCCAAGCTGTCGGTCGGCCCGCCGTATTTCAACGCGTTGTTCATTCCGTTGATGGCGCTGCTGATGGTGGTGATGGCGGTCGGTGTGATCGTGCGCTGGAAAGATACGCCGGTTAAATGGCTGGTCAGCATGCTCACTCCGGTGCTGCTGGGCAGCGTCGCGCTGGCGGTGGTGGCCGGTGTTGCCTACGGTGATTTCAACTGGGCGGTGCTGGCGACCTTCCTGCTGGCGGCCTGGGTGTTGCTGGCCGGCGTGCGCGACATCTTCGACAAGACGCGCCACAAGGGCCTGATCAAAGGTCTGCCGACCCTGACCCGGAGCTACTGGGGCATGCAGCTCGCCCACCTCGGTATCGCCGTGTGTGCGCTGGGCGTTGTGTTGTCGAGCCAGAACAGTGCCGAGCGCGACCTGCGTCTGGCACCGGGCGAGTCAATGGAACTGGCCGGTTATCAGTTTGTGTTCGAAGGTGCCAAACACTTCGAAGGCCCGAACTTCACTTCCGACAAGGGCACCATCCGGGTGATCCGCGATGGCCGCGAAATCAGTGTGTTGCACCCGGAAAAACGCCTGTACACCGTGCAGAGTTCGATGATGACCGAAGCCGGGATCGACGCCGGTTTCACCCGTGACCTCTACGTCGCGCTGGGTGAACCACTGGGCGACGGCGCCTGGGCGGTGCGGGTGCATGTGAAACCGTTTGTACGCTGGATCTGGTTCGGCGGTCTGCTGACCGGTCTGGGCGGGATACTGGCGGCGCTGGACCGGCGTTACCGGGTCAAGGTCAAAGCCCGTGTGCGTGAAGCGCTGGGCATGGAAGGAGCCGCTGCATGAGACGTTGGTTGATGCTGGTGCCACTGGCGATTTTCCTGCTGGTGGCGGTATTTCTTTATCGCGGTCTGTACCTGGATCCGGCGGAACTGCCGTCGGCGATGATCGGCAAACCGTTCCCGGAGTTTTCCCTGCCGGCGGTGCAGGGCGACAAGACCCTGACCAAGGCCGACATCCTCGGCAAACCGGCACTGGTCAACGTCTGGGGCACCTGGTGCATTTCCTGCCGGGTCGAGCACCCGGTGCTGAACAAACTCGCCGAGCGCGGCGTGGTGATCTACGGCATCAACTACAAGGACACCAACGCCGATGCGTTGAAGTGGCTGGCCGAATTCCACAATCCGTATCAACTGGACATCCGTGACGACGAAGGCTCCCTGGGCCTGAATCTCGGTGTCTACGGCGCGCCGGAAACCTTCTTCATCGACGCCAAGGGCATCATTCGCGACAAGTACGTTGGCGTGATCGACGAGCAGGTCTGGCGCGAAAAACTGGCGGCCAAGTATCAGGCGCTGGTCGACGAGGCCAAGCCATGAAGCGCTTTTTAGCTGCCATGGTGCTGGGTTTGAGTCTGGCCGGTGTGGCCCATGCCGCCATCGACACCTACGAGTTTGCCAAAGAAGGCGATCGCGAGCGTTTCCGCGAACTGACCAAGGAACTGCGCTGCCCCAAGTGCCAGAACCAGGACATCGCCGACTCCAACGCGCCGATTGCCGCCGACCTGCGCAAAGAGATTTTCCGCATGCTCGGCGAGGGCAAGGACAATCAGCAGATCATCGACTTCATGGTCGACCGCTACGGTGATTTCGTTCGCTACAAACCGGCGCTCAATGCCAAGACTGCGCTGCTGTGGTTTGGCCCGGCCGGGTTGTTGCTCGGCGGTTTTGTCGTCATCGCCGTGATCGTCCGCCGCCGTCGCGGGCAACGCGCCGAGACGCCGCAATCGCTGTCCCCTGAAGAACGTCAGCGCCTCGACCAACTGTTGGATAAAACCCAAGAATGATTGATTTCTGGCTTGCCGCAGGGCTGTTGCTTCTGGTCGCCCTGAGTTTTCTGTTGATCCCCGTCCTGCGTGAACGTCGCGCCCAGCGTGAAGAGGATAGAACCGCCCTCAACGTCGCCCTGTATCAGGAGCGCGTCGCCGAACTGCAATCGCAGCAGGCTGAAGGCGTGCTCGACGCTGCGCAAATGGACAGCGGCCGTGCCGAAGCGGCCCGTGAGTTGCTGGCCGACACCGAAGGTGCGGCGCCGGCGCGGGTTTCGAAACTGGGCAAACCGCTGCCGCTGCTGGCAGCCGTACTCGTGCCGGTGCTGGGCCTTGGTTTGTACATGCATTTCGGTGCCGCTGACAAAGTCGAACTGACCCGCGAGTTCGCCCAGGCACCACAATCCATGGAAGAGATGACCCAACGGCTGGAGCGCGCAGTCGCCGCGCAACCGGATTCAGCCGAAGGCCTGTATTTTCTCGGCCGTACCTATATGGCTCAGGATCGTCCGGCGGACGCGGCGAAGATGTTCGAACGCGCCGCCAACCTGGCCGGCCGTCAACCGGAACTGCTCGGCCAGTGGGCGCAGGCGCAGTACTTCGCCGATGGCAAGAAGTGGTCGGACAAGATTCAAGCCCTGACCGACGAAGCATTGAAGGCTGATCCGAAAGAAGTCACCAGCCTCGGCCTGCTGGGGATCGCCGCGTTCGAAGGCGAGCGCTATCAGCAAGCCATCGATTACTGGAATCGTCTGCTGGAGCAACTGCCAGCGAATGACAAGTCCCGCGAAGCTCTGCAGGGCGGTATCGCGCGAGCGACCGAGAAACTTGAAGCCAGCGGCGGCAAGGTGGCTCAGGCACCGGCCGTGAAAACCGCACGGCTCAAGGTCAGCGTCGATCTGGCCAGCGAACTGAAAGGAAAGGTGCAACCGGGCGACAGCGTGTTCATCTTCGCCCGTGCCGTTTCCGGCCCTCCAGCGCCGTTGGCGGCCAAGCGTCTGACTGTCGCGGACCTGCCGGTCACCGTCGAGCTGAGTGATGCCGACGCAATGATGCCGCAATTGAAACTGTCGAACTTCCCCGAAGTCCAACTGGTTGCGCGCATCTCCCGAGCCGGTCAACCGACCGCCGGTGAGTGGGTCGGTCGCAGCGGGCCTCTGGCCAGCAGCACCACCGCGCCGCAAAAACTGACCATCGACAGCCCGGACAAATAGCCGGAACCAACAGGAAAGCACCGCCATGAACGCCATCGCCCGAATCACAGTCCTCACACTGGCCCTGGGCTTGAGCGCATGTGCGGTGCAACGACCGGAGCCAACCACAAGGCTGCCGCCGATTCCGCCGTCACAACCCAGCCCGACGCCATCGACCAGTCCGACGCCGGGCAAACCGGGCATTCCGGCCAAACCATCGAAACCCGCCCCACGCACCTCAGCAAGCTTCGCCCCGCCACCGGGCGGCAACAGCCACTGGGATCAGAAACTGGGCGTGTACGTGCTGGATGACCAGACCAACACCTTCTACCGCCAGCGCACCTACTACCGCTGGAACAACGGCTGGAGCCGCTCGATCAGCCCCAACGGACCGTGGGAGGACACCAACATCCACGGCGTACCGGCGGGACTGGGCAAGCAGTTCGGGGAGTAAAAAAACGGCGATCTCAGGATCGCCGTTTTGCTGTCTGGGGTGATGAGTTTTTAAAGGATCGCGTGATAACTGCTGAGTGCCTGGACCGATTTAATCAGGCCTTGTCGTTGCAGTAGATCAAGAAAGGGTTCGACGTCCATGGCAGGCATTTTCAGCTGCCGACGCTGTTTTTGGGCCGCTGCAACCACTGCTGCCGCATCAAGCCCCAAGAGGTTGTCGACGAACTCGTCCGGATGCTGCGCTTCGATGCCGAAAGGCTCCAGCGCTTTGCAGGGAAAGTCTTTCTGGTTGAACGTCACTATCACGCTTGCGCCGCAACGGATGGCCGCTGCCAGAACATGACGATCATCGCAGTCGGGCAAGCTGAGTCCGGCAATCAGGTCTTCATAGTCATGGACACAGGCGTCGGGTATCGCTTGATCCATCAGGCCGGACGTACGATCCAGCTGTTCCATCGTCAGGTCAGGGCGGTTCTTCAGCAGATTGCGTTTCCATTCGCAGTGAATCTCCTGGGTCCATCGCGCCCGAAATCGCCCCGAGAGGGCAAGCCACATGAGGAAGTCTCTCAAGGGGGCGGGGTACAAGACGCATGCATCATATAAAGCGGTGAAAGAGGAATGCCTCACTCGTATCCTGTCCTTAACGCCTGAGCTTGCTCTGCGAGAAGCGCCATTGCCTGCTCGCTGGCGCTGGTGCGCCGGGTCTTATAGTCCATCAGATCGGCAAAACGCACACGTCGGTGCTTGCCTGTTTTGTGGTAGGACAACTCGCCGCTTTCCAGCAGTTTTATGAGGTGTGGACGTGAGACGTTGAGCAGGTCGGCGGCTTCCTGGGTCGTCAATTCGGCATGCACCGGTACGACCTGAACCGCGTTACCGGCTGCCAGCTCCGCCAGAATCTCGATCAGCAGACGCAGGGCCGAGGTGGGCAGTTCAACGCGATGAGCTTCATTCTGCTCGTCGAAAATCTGAATGTGCTGGGTCTCGAAATGGGTCGCAAGGTAAGCGGCCAGGGCACGCTGCCCTTCAATGGCGGCTTTTATTTCGCATTCTACGGGGAGGCTGATGGAGGGATGAATAACGGTCGACATGGCGAGTCCGGCTTTGGAAATGAGGAATGCCGGAACGTTATTCGAAATAAGCGAAAATCGCAATAAACGAAACGAGTAGGGGGTTTATGGCTTTTCCGCCATCAACCCCTGCACATATTCGACAAACGCCCGCGCCTTGACGCTGGCCAGCCTGCCCGTCGGAAACACCGCCGACAGGTAGTCAAAACATCCTGCAAAACAACCAACGTTGCGTCACAACCTTCCGCAGGCTACTAAAGGTATCTCTAGAGTTACTTTAATGGGCGAGGCAATTTCACAATGCAATACCCAATCTGCATCGAATGGGGTGACGAGAACACCGCCATCGGTATTCAGATCCCCGATATTCCCGGCGCGGTAACCGCCGGTGATACGTTTGAGGATGCCTACAACGCAGCCGTCGAGATTGCCCACATCATGCTGCAGGAAATCGCGGCGGATGGTGATTCGATTCCGATGCCGACCTCGGCGGCGACCCATCGCAACAATCCGGAATTTGCCGACATGGGCTGGGGCATGCTCGAGCTGGACATCTCGCCATACATGGGCAAGACCGAGAAGGTGAACGTGACGTTGCCCGGCTATGTCATCCAGCGGATCGACCGCTACGTGCGTGAACACAACGTCAAAAGCCGCTCTTCCTTTCTGGCAGATGCCGCCATGGAAAAACTGGTTCGGCATTGAGCATCGAGCACTGTCGGATCAGTGATCCGACAGTGCTTTTTTCAGATTTCAGGCAGTCGCCAAAGCAGCCTTTTGCGAAACACTCAAAAACCGCACCAGCGCCAGCAGCGGGAAGGCGCTGCCGACAATCACGATCCACAACCAGCCGCCATGTTCGTACACCGCGCTGGCCACCGACGAGCCGAAGGCGCCACCGACAAAGATGCTGGTCATGTACAGCGCATTGAGTCGGCCGCGGCTTTTGGCGTCGAGGGAGTAGACCGCGCGCTGGCCCAGCACCATGTTCATCTGCACGCAGAAGTCGAGCACCACGCCGGTCACGGCCAGGCCGATCACGCTGTAGGCCGGGTGGATGAAGGCCGGCAGGAAGCTCAGGCTGGCGAACAGCATGGCCAGCAGCGAGGCGATGCGGGTGTGGCCGGCGTCGGCCAGGCGTCCGCTGATCGGGGCGGCGATGGCACCGATGGCACCGACCAGGGCGAAGATCGCGATTTCACTCTGGGACAGGCCATGGTTGCGCGCCAGTTCCAGCGGCACGGCGGTCCAGAACAGGCTGAAGGTGGCGAACATGCAGGCCTGGTAGAACGCCCGCTGACGCAGCACCGGTTGCTGGCGCAGCAGCGTCCACAGCGAGCCGATCAACTGGCCGTAGGAAGCACTGTGATCAGGTTGGCGCTTGGGCACGGTCAGGGCCAGCACGATGCTGATCGCCGCCATCAACCCCGCCGCGATCATGAACATCGCCCGCCAGCCGAGATGGTCGGCGACCACGCTCGACACTGGCCGCGCCAGCAGAATCCCCAGCAGCAAACCGCCCATGATGCCGCCGACCACCCGGCCACGGGATTCCTCGGGCGCCAGATGCGCCGCCAGCGGAATCAGGATCTGCACCGACACCGAGCTGAAGCCCACCAGCAGCGAAATCAGCAGGAACACATTGGGCTGATCGGTAAACGCCGCCCCCAACAGACTGGCAATCGCCACCACCGTGGTGATGATCATCAAGCGGCGGTTTTCCAGCAGGTCCGCCAGCGGCACCAGGAAGAACAGGCCCAGCGCATAGCCGATCTGGGTCAGCGACACGATGAAGCTGGCCATGGTGTCGGTGAGGCCGATGTCCGGCGCAATCAGGCCGATGATTGGCTGAGCGTAGTAGATGTTGGCAACGATGGCGCCGCAGCAGAAAGCGAACAGCAGCACCATGCCTCGGGTCATTGCGTGAGTTGTGGCGGTCATAGGGTTTCTCGATCCAGCGAAAAGGAATGCGGTGAGGCTAAGGGACGAACCGGGCCGGCGGTAGAAGCCTTGGATCGATATCAGTCATTCCGTTGCGGAATAGATGGCAGCCGGTGAAGTGTCGTCCATCGGCGAACCTTGCGTCCGACCGGGGAGGGCCGATGATACATTCACTTACATCTTGTTCGATAGCGTGCTTATGTTGTCATTGGATTTCCACCTGCAAACAACCGGAGGATTGCGATGTTTCGACAGCTGCTTCGCCACACCACGACTCTTGTAATGATCGGCGTACTGGGTGCCGGCAGCGTCTACGCCGGCGAAGCTCCGGGCATGCGCATGGGCGTGCGCGGCGAAATCACCGGGGTCAGCCCCGACTCGCTCAAGGTTCACGTCAACAGCGGTGAAAACGTGGTCGTCCAGTTGACCCCGGACACCAAAGTCCGCGCCGTCACCCTGGCCAACATCGAAGACATCAAGCCCGGCAGCTACATCGGTTCAGCCGCCATTCCCCAGGAAGATGGCACGCTCAAGGCGCTGGAGGTTCACGTGTTCCCGCCGGAGCTGGCCGGCAGCGGCGACGGTCATCGGCCGTTCGACCTGGCCAAGGGCAGCAGCATGACCAACGGCAGCGTCGGCGATCTGGTGGTGAGTAACGGCCGGGTGCTGACCGTCAATTACAAGGGCGGCCAGCAGAAGATCCTGGTGCCGGAGGATGTGCCGATCGTCAACCTGACGCCCGGCGATCGCAGCCTGCTCAAGGTTGGCGTGAAGATCGTCACCTTCGTGACCCAGAGCGCGGACGGCACGCTGACCGCGCAATCGATCTCGGCGGGCAAGGATGGCGTCAAGCCGCCCATGTAGCCGCTCACAAAAAAGGCGACCTCTCGAGGTCGCCTTTTTCATTTCAGCTCACGCCTTACTGGCCATTGTAGATCTGGTCGAAGATCCCGCCGTCGTTGAAGTGGGTCTTCTGCACGGTGCGCCAGTCGCCGAAGGTTTTCTCGACCGACAGGAAGTCGACTTTCGGGAAGCGGTCGGTGTACTTGGCCAGTACCGCCGGGTCACGTGGACGCAGGTAGTTGGCGGCGGCGATTTCCTGACCTTCCGGCGACCACAGGTACTTCAGGTATTCCTCGGCAGCGGCGCGGGAGCCTTTCTTCTCGACCACTTTGTCGACCACAGACACCGGTGGCTCGGCTTCGGCGGAGACGCTCGGGTAGATGACTTCGAACTGGTCGCGGCCGAACTCGCGGGCGATCATTTCGGCTTCGTTCTCGAAGGTCACCAGCACGTCGCCGATCTGGTTGGTCATGAAGGTGGTGGTGGCGGCACGGCCACCGGTATCGAGCACCGGCGCTTGCTTGAACAGTTTGCCGACGAAGGCCTTGGCCTTGTTTTCATCACCGCCATTCTTCAGCACATAGCCCCAGGCCGACAGGTAGGTATAGCGGCCGTTGCCCGAGGTTTTCGGGTTCGGCACGATCACTTGCACGCCGTCCTTGAGCAGGTCCGGCCAGTCTTTCAGGGCTTTCGGGTTGCCTTTGCGCACGATGAACACGGTGGCCGAGGTGAATGGCGCACTGTTGTTCGGCAGACGGGTGACCCAATCCTTCGGTACCAGTTGGCCGTTGTCCGCCAGGGCGTTGATATCGGTGGCCATGTTCATGGTGATGACGTCAGCCGGCAGGCCGTCGATCACCGAGCGCGCCTGTTTGCTCGAACCGCCGAAGGACATCTGTACGGTGATGTTTTCGTTGTGTTCGGCCTGCCAGTGTTTCTGGAAGGCAGTGTTGTAGTCCTTGTAGAAATCGCGCATCACGTCGTAGGAAACGTTAAGCAGGGTCGGTGCGGCTTGAGCCACGCTACCGAAGGCCAGACCAGCGGCGAGAAGTGAGGCGCCAAAGAGTTTTTTCACTGCGCATTCCTTGTTCTGTGGGGTGTTTTTTTACAAAGATGAGGCCATTTGCCAGCGACTATAGCGGGGCACGCATAGTCGTTTAAAGATTAAAAAGAACTTTGCTTATTCCATTTTCTTAAATAACGGATTGCCGCATCGCGAACAGAAAGCGGCGCTGCTTTCATGGCTCTTTTTCTGGCAAACCGGGCAGTCGTGTTGCAACTGTTCACCCCGCATCGCATTGGCCAGTTCAGCGGTGAAGATCCCGGTGGGCACCGCGATGATCGAGTAACCGGTGATCATCACCAGCGACGAAATCACCTGGCCCAACGGCGTCTTCGGCACGATGTCACCGAAGCCGACGGTAGTCAGGGTCACGATAGCCCAATAGATGCCCTTGGGAATGCTGGTAAATCCGTGTTCCGGGCCTTCGATCACGTACATCAACGTGCCGAAGACCGTTACGAGTGTGCAGACGCTCACCAGAAACACCACGATCTTCTGCTTGCTGCCGCGCAGCGCCGACATCAGGTAGTTGGCTTGCTTGAGGTAGGGACTGAGTTTGAGGACGCGGAAAATCCGCAGCATCCGAATGATCCGGATAATCAGCAAGTACTGCGCATCGCTGTAGTACAGCGCCAGGATACCCGGCACGATCGCCAGCAGATCCACCAGTCCATAAAAACTGAAGGCGTAGCGCAGCGGTTTGGGCGAGCAGTACAGACGCAGGATGTACTCGCCGGCAAAGATGATGGTGAACCCCCACTCGATATACGCCAGCACATCGGCGTAATTGCGGTGAACGCTGTCGATGCTGTCGAGCATCACGATCACCAGGCTGGCCAGAATGATCAGCAGCAGAATGCCGTCGAAACGTCGCCCGGCGGGGGTGTCGCTCTGGAAAATCATGACGTAAAGCTGTTCACGCCAGTGCTTGTTACTGTCCATGGATCACGCCTGAATCAAAGATCAGCGCAGCCTAGGTTGATTCTCCCCGTCAGCGCAAGGCGCCGCGTTCAACTCGGGTTGGTGCATCAGGCGAATGCCGCTGCGCAGCAGCCAGCAAGCGAGAATGAACGGCGCCGTGAGGGTCGCCAGCCCCAAGGCACTGAACAGCGGCGTCAGCAGCAGCGCCAGGCCGATGCCGAACAGCGGCAGCCACGGTTGTTGGCGCCGGGCGCTGAAGGCGAGGGCGGCGAGGACTGCGTTGTAACCCCCCAGACCCAGCAGCGCGACCTGGCTGTCGTGGTGCGACAGGCTGGAACCCAGGCCAATCGCCGAAGCCAGCAGCGCCCAGGCAAAGGCCCGGCGATCGGCGATCAGCAAACCGGCGGCGATCAATCCACCGGCCAACGGATGGTCGAGGAACATCACCTGACCGAAGCCTTTCAGGGCAGCACCGAGCAGGTTCACGGTGTTCAGCTCAAGCGCCGGAGCAGGCGTCGAAGCTTCGGCGAAACACAGGAACACCCAGCTCAGCAACACAAAAGGCGCGGTGTAGGCGGGCAGGTACTCGGTGAGGCGTGCGCGTTTGAGCCACTGCTGCGTGATCATCGCGCTCAGACCACCGGCTGCCAGAATCAGCGGCGGCAGCATCGGCGACCAGGGGAAATACAGGCTCAGCAACAGACCGACCAGCACGCCGTTGTAGCTGAACAGTCCGGCCTGGCGATCCGCCTTGGCGTAGTTGCGCCGTTGCGCGGTGAGCAATCCGGCGACCGCGCCCAGCAGCGCGCCGGCGAACAGCACCGGCGCGGTGAATAAAATGGCCAAAAGGCACAGCAGGCCACACAGCGGATGACGCTGGAGGAAGATTTGACTGAAGCCGTTGAGCAAAGCCTCGGCCCAGTCGGGGCAGTGGGTGTTGAAATGATTGGCAGGCATGGCAGTTCTGAAAGTCAGTGAAACCGAGTTGCCTGCTTCGCCAGCAGGCTGGCTCCCACATTGAATCTTTGTTCAGTCATTGAGTTTGTGATGCACACAAATCAACTGTGGGAGCGAGCCTGCTCGCGAAGAGGCCGGTACAGGCGCTAAATCAACGTTTCGATACGCAGCGAGTTAGTCGATCCAGGCTGCCCGAACGGCACCCCCGCAGTGATCAGCAGCGTGTCGCCACGCTCGGCCATGCCTTGCGCCTGGGCGATTTCCAGCGCGGTCGAACACACTTCATCCACCTGACGCAGGCGATCATTGACCACCGAATGAATGCCCCACGCCACGCTCAAGCGGCGTGCGGTCTGCAGGTTCGGCGTCAGGTTGAGGATCGGCGCTTTCGGCCGCTCCCGCGCCGCACGCAGACTCGATGCACCGGACTCGCTGTAGTTGACCAGCACCGCCACCGGCAACACGTTGCTGATCCGACGTATTGCACAGCTGATTGCATCGGACACGGTCGCTTCGGCTTTCGGCCGGCTGACGTCGAGTTGGGTCTGGTAATCCGGACCGTTCTCCACCTGGCGGATGATCTTGCTCATCATCTGCACGGCTTCCAGCGGGTACTCGCCGGACGCGGTTTCGGCTGACAGCATCACCGCGTCGGCACCTTCGGCCACGGCGTTGGCCACGTCGGTGACTTCGGCGCGGGTCGGCGCCGGGGAGAAACGCATCGACTCGAGCATCTGCGTCGCCACCACCACCGGTTTGCCGAGCTGGCGGCAGGTGGTGATGATGTTTTTCTGGATCTGCGGCACGCTCTCGGCCGGCACTTCCACGCCCAGGTCACCGCGAGCCACCATGATCGCGTCGCTCAGTTCGGCGATCTCGCGCAGTTGCTCGACGGCCGACGGCTTCTCGATTTTCGCCATCAGGAACGCCTTGTCGCCGATCAGCTCGCGGGCCTCGAGGATGTCTTGCGGACGCTGTACGAACGACAGCGCGACCCAGTCCACACCCAGTTCCAGACCGAAGCTCAGGTCGCGGCGATCCTTGGTGGTCAGCGGACTCAGGTCGAGTACCGCTTGCGGCACGTTCACACCTTTGCGATCCGACAGCTCGCCGCCATTGAGCACGGTGGCGTCGATCGCATCGGAGTATTTGGTGACGACGCGCAGTCGCAGTTTGCCGTCATCGAGCAGCAGATCCATCCCGGCTTCAAGCGCCGCGATGATCTCCGGGTGCGGCAGGTTCACCCGGCGTTCGTCGCCCGGTGTCGCATCCAGATCGAGGCGGAAGGCCTGACCGCGATGCAGCTGAACCTTGCCGTCAGCGAACTTGCCGACCCGCAGTTTCGGCCCTTGCAGGTCCATCAGGATCCCGAGCGGATAGTTGAGCTGGCGCTCGACTTCGCGGATCCACTGATAGCGCTTGGCGTGGTCGGCGTGATCGCCGTGGCTGAAGTTGAGGCGGAAGATATTGACCCCGGCCTCGACCAGCTCGCGGATGTCTTCGATGCCGTCGACGGCAGGCCCGAGGGTGGCGAGGATTTTGACCTTTTTATCAGGCGTCATGATTTAGAGCTCTCGAGGATCAGGATGGCGCGGAAGTCGTTGACGTTGGTGCGGGTCGGCTCGGTGACGATCAGCGCATCGAGCGCCGCGAAGTAGCCGTAACCGTTGTTGTTATCCAGCTCGTCGCTGGCGCTCAGGCCCAGGGCGGCGGCGCGGGCATAGCTGTCCGGGGTCATGATCGCGCCGGCGTTGTCTTCCGAGCCGTCGATGCCGTCGGTGTCACCGGCCAGGGCGTAGACGCCGGGCTGGCCCTTGAGGTTGTCGGTGAGGCTGAGGAGGAATTCGGCGTTGCGTCCGCCACGGCCGTTGCCGCGTACGGTCACCGTGGTTTCGCCGCCGGAGAGAATCACGCACGGTGCCGCCAGCGGCTGGCCGTGATGAATGATCTGGCGCGCGATGCCGGCGTGGACTTTCGCCACTTCGCGGGATTCGCCTTCCAGGTCGCCGAGGATCAGCGTGCTGAAACCGGCCTGACGGCATTTCACCGCCGCCGCATCCAGCGATTGCTGAGGGCGGGCGATCAACTGGAAGTGACTGCGGGCCAGGCTCGGATCGCCGGGTTTGACGGTTTCCGATTCCGGGCTTTGCAGCCAGCTGCGCACGGAGACCGGAATCTCGATGCCGTAGCGCTTGATGATCGCCAGCGCTTCGGCGCTGGTGCTCGGGTCGGCCACGGTCGGGCCGGAGGCGATGACCGTGGCGAGATCGCCCGGCACATCGGAAATCGCGTAGGTATAAACAGTGGCGGGCCAGCAGGCCTTGCCCAGGCGTCCGCCTTTGATCGCCGAGAGGTGCTTGCGCACGCAGTTCATCTCGCCGATGGTCGCGCCGGATTTGAGCAGGGCTTTGTTGATCGACTGTTTGTCGGCCAAGGTGATGCCTTCGGCCGGCAGCGCCAGCAGGGCAGAACCGCCGCCGGACAACAGGAAAATCACGCGGTCTTCTTCGGTCAGGTTGCTGACCAGTTCCAGCACGCGTTTTGCCACGGCCAGGCCGGCAGCGTCCGGCACCGGGTGCGCGGCTTCGACCACTTCGATTTTTTCGCACGGGGCGCCGTGACCGTAGCGGGTCACCACCAGGCCCGAGACTTCACCTTCCCAGCAGCGCTCGACCACTTGCGCCATGGCGGCGGCGGCCTTGCCGGCGCCGATGACGATCACGCGACCTGTGCGATCGGCCGGCAGATGCGCTTCGAGGACCTGGTTCGGATGGGCCGCGTCGATGGCTGTGGCAAACAGCTCGCGCAGCAGTTGTTGCGGATCGACCGACATGGCGGGCTCCCGGAATTCTTGTTATTCGAAAGGGCAACTCGGAACCCTGTGGGAGCTAGCCTGCTAGCGATTCAGGCGCTGAGGTCTGGCAGACACTCCGCGTCGATTCCATCGCCAGCAGGCTGGCTCCCACAGGTTTGATGCAGGTTGGGGCAGGGCTTACTTCTTGTCGCGAATCGAGAAGTTGGCCATGTGTTCCAGGCCCTTGATCAGCGCCGAGTGGTCCCAGTTGCTGCCACCGATGGCCGCGCAGGTGCTGAACACTTGCTGGGCGTTGGCGGTGTTCGGCAGGTTGATGTTCAGCTCCTTGGCGCCTTGCAGGGCCAGGTTCAGGTCCTTCTGGTGCAGGCTGATGCGGAAGCCCGGATCGAAGGTGCCCTTGATCATGCGCTCGCCGTGCACTTCGAGGATCTTCGAGGAGGCGAAACCGCCCATCAGCGCTTCACGTACCTTGGCTGGATCGGCACCGTTTTTCGACGCGAACAGCAGGGCTTCGGCCACGGCCTGAATGTTCAGGGCAACGATGATCTGGTTCGCCACCTTGGCGGTCTGACCGTCGCCATTGCCACCGACCAGGGTGATGTTCTTGCCCATGGCCTGGAACAGCGGCAGTGCGCGTTCGAAGGCATCGGCGTCGCCACCGACCATGATGCTCAGGGTCGCAGCCTTGGCACCGACTTCACCACCGGACACCGGAGCGTCGAGGTATTGCGCGCCTTTCTCGTTGATCTTCGCCGCGAAAGCCTTGGTGGCGGTCGGCGAGATCGAGCTCATGTCGATCACCACCTTGCCCTTGCCGATACCGGCCGCGACGCCGTCGGCGCGGAACAGCACGTCTTCGACCTGCGGGGTATCCGGGACCATGACGATGATGAATTCAGCTTCCTGCGCCACTTCGCGTGGGTTGGCCAGAGCGACGGCGCCAGCGGCGACCAGGTCGGCAGGTGCAGCATCGTGGTGCGCCGACAGGAACAGGCTGTGACCGGCTTTCTGCAGGTTTGCCGCCATTGGGTGGCCCATGATGCCGGTGCCGATGAATCCGATTTTAGCCATGAGAAATTCCTCTTGTTTTTGTCTTGCTCAAGCAAATAGGGGGTGTTGCTTTGGGTGGGAGCGGGCTTGCTCGCGAATGCGGTTCAACATTCAACATTTTCGGTGACTGATACACCGTTTTCGCGAGCAAGCCCGCTCCCACAGGGTTTTGCATTGTTCTTAAATCGCGTTATGGGTCTTCAGCCAGCCGAGGCCCGCTTCAGTGGTGGTCAGCGGTTTGTACTCGCAGCCGACCCAGCCCTGATAACCGATGCGATCAAGGTGTTCGAACAGGAAGCGGTAGTTGATCTCGCCAGTGCCCGGCTCGTTGCGGCCCGGATTGTCGGCCAGCTGCACATGGTTGATCTCGGCCAGGTGCGATTGCAGGGTGCGGGCCAGATCGCCTTCCATGATTTGCATGTGATAGATGTCGTATTGCAGGAACAGATTGGCGCTGCCGACCTGCTCGCGAATCGACAGGGCCTGCGCCGTGTTGTTCAGGTAGAAACCCGGGATGTCGCGGGTGTTGATCGCTTCCATCACCAGTTTGATGCCGACGGCTTGCAGCTTGTCGGCGGCGTACTTGAGGTTGGCGACGAAGGTCTTTTCAACGGTGGCATCGTCCACGCCCTGCGGATGAATACCGGCCAGGCAGTTGATCTGGGTGTTGCCCAGGACCTGTGCGTAAGCGATGGCCAGATCGACCCCGGCGCGGAACTCTTCGACCCGGTCCGGCAGGCACGCGATACCGCGCTCGCCCTTGGCCCAGTCACCGGCCGGCAGGTTGAACAGCACTTGGGTCAGACCGTTGGCGTCGAGTCTGGCCTTGATTTCGGCAGAGCTGAAATCGTACGGAAACAGATACTCGACACCGCTGAAGCCAGCCTTGGCGGCGGCGTCGAAACGGGCAAGGAAATCCTGTTCGGTGAACAGCATGGACAAGTTGGCTGCGAAACGCGGCATGGTGGTCTCCTAAAACGGTTTTGACGCGGGTGGTCAGACTAAACGCGATCAAGTCCCCTCTCCTGGGGGAGAGGGTTAGGGTGAGGGGGAATCTTGAGTCTGATCCTGATTTTGCGAGCACTGCAAAACCTTTCCCTCACCCCAGCCCTCTCCCGGAGGGAGAGGGGGCTAAAAGCAATCAGTCGAGCAACGAAATCGCGGTAGGCGCATCGTTGCCGACCAGCGCCAGGTCTTCGAATTCGTTGACGGCGTTGATCTCGGTCCCCATGGAGATGTTGGTCACACGCTCCAGAATGATCTCGACGATCACCGGCACCTTGAACTCTTCGATCAGCTCTTCGGCCTTGCGCAGGGCAGGGGCGATGTCAGCCGGTTCGAACACACGCAGTGCCTTGCAGCCCAGGCCTTCGGCGACGGCGACGTGATCGACACCGTAACCGTTGAGTTCCGGTGCGTTGAGGTTATCGAAGGACAGCTGCACGCAGTAGTCCATTTCGAACCCGCGCTGGGCCTGACGGATCAGCCCCAGGTACGAGTTGTTCACCACGACGTGGATGTACGGCAGTTTGAACTGGGCGCCGACCGCCAGTTCTTCGATCATGAACTGGAAGTCATAGTCCCCCGACAGGGCCACGACTTTACGGTTCGGATCGGCCTTCACCACGCCCAGCGCTGCCGGAATGGTCCAGCCCAACGGGCCGGCCTGGCCGCAGTTGATCCAGTGACGCGGCTTGTAGACGTGCAGGAACTGCGCGCCGGCAATCTGCGACAGACCAATGGTGCTGACGTAGCAGGTGTCCTTGCCGAACACCTGGTTCATTTCTTCGTAAACGCGCTGCGGCTTGACCGGCACGTTGTCGAAGTGGGTCTTGCGTTGCAGGCTGGACTTGCGCTGCTGGCAGTCCTGCAGCCAGGCACTGCGGTTTTTCAGCTTGCCGGCGGCTTGCCATTCACGAGCGACCTCGATGAACACGGTCAGCGCGGCGGCAGCGTCGGAAACGATGCCCAGGTCCGGAGTGAACACGCGGCCGATCTGGGTGCCTTCGATGTCGACGTGAATGAACTTGCGACCTTCGGTGTAAACATCGACCGAACCGGTGTGACGGTTAGCCCAACGGTTACCGATGCCCAGCACCACGTCGGATTTCAGCATCGTGGCGTTGCCGTAACGGTGCGAAGTCTGCAGACCGACCATGCCGACCATCAGCGGGTGATCGTCCGGAATCGTGCCCCAGCCCATCAGGGTCGGGATGACCGGGATGCCGGTCAGCTCGGCGAACTCGACCAGAAGATCGCTGGCGTCGGCGTTAATGATGCCGCCACCGGCCACCAGCAATGGACGCTCGGCCTGATCGAGGAGTGCCAGGGCCTTTTCAACCTGCACGCGGGTGGCGCTCGGCTTGGCCAGCGGCAGTGGCTGGTAGGCGTCGATGTCGAATTCGATTTCGGCCATCTGTACGTCGAACGGCAGGTCGATCAGCACCGGGCCCGGACGGCCGGAGCGCATTTCATAGAAGGCTTTCTGGAACGCATAAGGCACCTGGCCCGGCTCCAGAACGGTGGTTGCCCACTTGGTCACTGGCTTGACGATGCTGGTGATGTCGACGGCCTGGAAGTCTTCCTTGTGCATACGGGCACGGGGTGCTTGCCCGGTGATGCAGAGGATCGGGATCGAGTCCGCGGAGGCGCTGTACAGGCCGGTGACCATGTCGGTACCGGCCGGGCCGGAAGTGCCGATGCACACGCCGATGTTGCCGGCCTTGGTGCGGGTGTAGCCCTCGGCCATGTGCGAGGCGCCTTCAACGTGGCGAGCGAGGACGTGATCGATGCCACCGACTTTCTTCAGGGCGGAATACAGCGGGTTGATCGCAGCACCCGGAATGCCAAAAGCGGTATCAACCCCTTCACGGCGCATCACCAGAACGGCGGCTTCGATTGCTCTCATTTTGCTCATGGTTTTGTGCCTCTTTACGTTTTGTAATTGTATACAAGTGGCTTTGCGCAGAGTGTATTCACGGCGGACGGCGCAGGTCAATCCATTTTCTCAAGCGGCTGTTTCATTCGTCGGAAGCCTGTTCTGCTGTGGCTTTTCGTCGCATGAGGCGCTTTTCGAGAATTATTGTATACAAAAAAATAATTCATTGTGTTCTATTTGTGGCATCGGGCTGCGGCACAAACGCGCAGCCCAACGGCTTTCCCAATAACAAAATGAGGACGGCACCATGAGCGCTTTAACCTTGAAAGTCGCAGTCAAGCTGGTCAACGAAGCCATCAATGCAGGGCGGGCGATCTCCGCCGCGCCGCTGACCATCGCGGTACTGGATACCGGCGGCCATCTGGTCACCTTGCAACGCGAAGACGGCGCCAGCCTGCTGCGCCCGAACATCGCCATCGGCAAAGCCTGGGGCGCCATCGCCCTGGGCAAGGGCTCGCGCCTGCTGGCGCTGGACGCGCAACAACGCCCGGCGTTCATCGCCGCACTCAACAGCATGGGGCAGGGCAGCGTCGTGCCGGCACCGGGTGGTGTGTTGATTCGTGATCAGGCGGGGAGCGTGCTGGGTGCGATCGGCATCAGCGGCGATTTGTCGGACATCGATGAGCAGGTGGCAATCAAGGCCGTGGAGGCCCTGGATCTGCGGGCGGATGCGGGGGTGGCTGCCTGATTTTCGGCGTTTGAATTGACGCCATTGCGAGCAGGCTTACTGCTACAGGTGGTCACAGGTAGAAACATTTCTGTGGCCACCTTAAAGCCCCTGTGGGAGCGAGCCTGCTCGCGATGGCTGCCTGGCAGACACAACCTGATAAGGATCTGAACCGCCCCCCAGCCTTTTCAGGGCTAGCTTTTTTCATGACTGCAATCATGGAGGAGGCTCATCAATGTCCAATTCACCCGCTTCACACCGCCTAAGAATCGGCCGCTATGCCGAACCTGATCGCATTTATTTGCTCACTTCCAATACTTGCCAGAGAAAACCGTTTTTCAGAGATTTTGCTTTGGGCAGGTTAGTGGCCAATCAGTTTGTCTTTGCGCAGAAACAGGGTCATGTGAACTCTCTGGCTTGGGTTGTTATGCCCGATCACTTTCACTGGCTCGTTGAGCTGAAGAGGGGATCGCTCGGTGAGTTGATGCAACGGACTAAATCATTCAGTACCAAAGCCGTGAACCAGTCCACTGGCGGAAAAATCAATCTTTGGCAAAAGGGGTTTTATGACCAGGCTCTGCGCCAAGAAGATGACTTGGTGAAAATGGCACGGTATGTCGTGGCTAACCCATTGCGGGCTGGACTGGTGGAAAAGCTGTCTGACTATCCGTTGTGGGATGCCATTTGGGCTCAAGCCAAAATCGAGTCGCCTTCATCGCTAGCAGGCTAGCTCCCACAGGAGAGTTTGCGGATGCAGGAGAGTGGGAGCTAGCCTGCTAGCGATGAGGTCGCCGGAGACTTCAGTCCGGCTCGCAGCCCTTGAGCACCAACCGGGTGATGGTTTGTGCCGCCGCTTCATAGTCGGCTTCGTCGAGCTTTTCCTTGCCGGTCACGGCGGAGATCTGCCAGTCGAAGTCGGCGTAGGTCTGGGTCGCGGCCCAGATGCTGAACATCAGGTGGTTGGGGTCGATCGGGGCGATCTGGCCGCGGTCGATCCAGGTCTGGATGCAGTTGATGTTGTGCTTGGCCTGGCCATTGAGTTGCTCGACCAGGTCGGCGCTCAGGTGCGGGGCGCCGTGCATGATTTCGCTGGCGAACACCTTGGAGGCAAACGGCAGGTCGCGGGAGATGCGGATCTTCGAGCGGATGTAGCCGCTCAGCACTTCGCTCGGTACGCCGTCCGGGTTGAACGGGGTCGAGGCCTGCAGGATCGGCACGATGATACTTTCCAGTACCTCGCGGTAGAGGTTTTCCTTGGACTTGAAGTAGTAATAGACGTTGGGCTTGGGCAGTCCTGCCTTGGCGGCGATGTCGCTGGTTTTGGTCGCCGCGAAGCCCTTGTCGGCAAACTCTTCACTGGCGGCACGCAGGATCAGTTCTTTGTTGCGCTCGCGGATTGTGCTCATAAACCCGGTGGTTCCTTGCCTGTTCTGGCGGTTGCGCATGGTAGCACCGGCCTCGCGCGACGCTCAACAATGCCCCGTGTGGCCTGCAGTCGCGGTATGCTGCGCGGCATTATTCACATAAGGAAACATGATTCATGGCAGGAAGCAGTTTGCTGGTGCTGATCGACGACATCGCTACCGTTCTGGATGATGTGGCGTTGATGAGCAAAATGGCCGCCAAGAAGACCGCCGGGGTGCTCGGCGATGACCTGGCGCTCAATGCCCAGCAAGTCTCCGGCGTACGCGCCGAGCGGGAAATTCCCGTCGTGTGGGCGGTGGCCAAGGGCTCGTTCGTCAACAAGCTGATCCTGGTACCGTCGGCGCTGGCGATCAGTGCCTTTGTGCCGTGGCTGGTGACGCCGCTGTTGATGGTCGGTGGCGCGTATCTGTGCTTCGAAGGTTTCGAAAAGCTCGCGCACCCGCTGCTGCACGGCAAGGATGAAGATCAGGCCGAGCATGCGCAGTTGACCGCCGCGGTGGCCGATCCTGCGACCGATCTGGTGGCCTACGAGAAGGACAAGATCAAAGGCGCTATCCGCACCGACTTCATCCTTTCGGCGGAAATCATCGCCATCACCCTCGGCACCGTGGCCGAGGCTTCGCTGACCCAGCAAGTGATCGTGATGTCGGGCATCGCTATCGTGATGACCGTGGGCGTCTATGGCCTGGTGGCCGGGATCGTCAAGCTCGATGACCTCGGCCTGTGGCTGACGCAGAAGCCCGGCGCTGCGGCGAAACGCATTGGCAACGCGATCCTGCGGGCCGCGCCTTACATGATGAAAGGCTTGTCGGTGATCGGCACGGCGGCGATGTTCCTGGTCGGCGGCGGCATCCTCACTCACGGCGTACCGCAGGTGCATGACTGGATCGAGAGCGTGGCCGCTGCGGCGGGCAGCGTAGGGTTTGCAGTGCCTGTGTTGCTCAACGGCGTCGCGGGGGTCGTGGCGGGGGCAGTGGTGCTGGCTGTCGTATCGGTCGTCGGGAAGATCTGGAAAGCCCTGAAGGGCTGATGTCTGCTCAATGAAAAAGGCCATTCGATTTGCATCGAATGGCCTTTTTTTGTAACTGCCGGATTTACTCGGCGATCTGCAGTTTGCGCGATTCGGTATACACGTAGCGCACCTTCTCGTACTCGAACGGCGAGTTCATCTGGCCGTATCGGAAATGGGTCTGATAGCGCTTGTCGACTGCCCGCAGCGCCCAGATTTCCGGATGGTTTTCGCTGACTTTCGATACGTTCAGGTAGTTGATCGCCGATTCGGCGGTGTAGTCCACCGCGAGGCCCGCGGTGTCGCGGATGTTCGACGGGCCGAGAATCGGCAGCACGAAGTAGGCGCCGCCCGGTACACCGTAGAAGCCCAGGGTCTGGCCGAAGTCTTCGTTCTGGCGTGGCAGGCCCATGGCGGTGGCCGGATCCCACAGGCCGGCGATGCCGATGGTGGTGTTGAGCAGCAGGCGCGCGGTGGTTTCCATCGAGCGCTTGCCTTTGAACTGCAACAGGCTGTTGACCAGGTTCGGCACGTCGCCAAGGTTGTTGAAAAAGTTGCTCACACCGGAACGCACGAAGCCGGGCGTGACATAACGATAACCATCGACCACCGGCAGGAACACCCATTGGTCGAAGCGGTAGTTGAAGTGGTAGACCCGGCGGTTCCACGATTCCAGCGGGTCATACACATTCAGCGCGTTGAGCGTGGAGCGCTCGAACTCGCGCTGGTCCAGTCCCGGGTTGAACTTGAGTTTGGACAGCGGCTCCTTGAAGCCGTCACTGTCGACCACCACCGGTGCGTTGGCTTTGCTGTTGTCGGCCTGGGCCACGCCTGCACAGAGTAACGCTGCAAACAGCAGGAGATATTTAGCCACGGAAGAACTCCAGCATGGCGTCGCTGTTGACGCGGTAGTTAAGGTTGCCGCAATGGCCGCCCAGTGGGTAAACCGTCAGCCGATCGCCGAAGGTCTTGCGCAGGAAGCTGAGGTCGCCGGGGCCGAGGATCACGTCGTCGGCGTTGTGCATCACGGCGATTTTCGGGCTGTCGTGCAGGTAATCCTTGAGGGCGTACAGGCTGACCTGATCGATCAGTTGCAGCAGGCTGCCGCCGTCGGTGCGGGCGCGCCACATCGGGATCACCTGTTCAGTCAGGTAGCAGTCGAAGTCGCATTGCAGCGCACGCTTGAGGAACGGCGTGAGGCTGGTGCCTTCGGTGATCGGGAATTTCGGCGGGGTGATCAGACCGCGACGGTTGATCAGGTCAGAGGTAAAGGCGATGTCGGCGGCCGAGAAACGGAACGAGGTGCCGATCAGCATCGCCATCTGCTCGTTGCTCAGGTGCTGCTTGGACTGCTGGAAGTCATAGAGCAACGCATCGTTGAGGTCGATGTAGCCCTTTTGCTGGAAGTAGCGGGTCAACTTGGACAGCACCAGTTCATAGAACGTGGTGCTGTTGTTGATGCCCTTGACCTCGGTCTGCACCAGCTTGTCGAGGTTGGTGATCGAGGTGTAGAGGTTGACCGGCGGATTCAGCAGCAGGACTTTCTTGAAGTTGAAACTGCGGCGGGTTTCGTCCAGGTGAGCGACGAACGCAGCGTCCAGCGCACCGAGGCTGTAGCCGCTCAAGTAATAGTCGGTGACCGGCACCTTCGGATTTTGCGCGCGAACGGCCTGCATCACCCGGTACATGTCTTCGGCGTCTTCCTTGGTCACGCCGGGGGTGGCGAAGCGCGAGGCGGCGCTCATGAAGTCGAAACTGGTGGGGGAGGACAGCTGCACCACGTGGTAGCCGGCCTTGTAGTAGAGCTTTTTCAGGTATTCGTTGAGGCTGCTGTCATAACGCGCGCCGGTGCCGGCAATCAGGAAGATCAGCGGGGCCGCCTTGTCCTGGGTGGCGATGCGATAGGTGAGTTTTTTCACTGCCCAGAAATTGTCCGGCAGGATGAACTCGCGTTCCGGGCGCAGGGTGACGCTGCGGTCGGTCTGATTGATGTCGTCGTCCGACGGCAACTCCGGCCGCAGGTCCGGCGGCGTGGTGGCGATGGTCGCTTCGAACGGGTTGGTCAGGGGATAGCCATAGCTGGCGGCGTCGATATCCACCGCCAGCGCGGACGCACTCAGAATAAGGCCGCCAAACAGGGCGGCGAAGCGCAAGGATCGGAGCATGAGTGAATCCCTTAAAGGAAGGTGCCGAATGAGGTTCGCAGGCTATGACCACTGGGTTAGCGCCAAAGTGCCATGCCGAGGCACCAAACTGACGGAATTCGGGGTAATAGCAGTCGGACGATACACTTTGCGCGGATCGAATGACCAGTTAAGAGTTGTTAGTTCTTGCACAAGGCTGGCAGGCGATTAAGCTGGCCGCCGATTTCATCGATTGGAGTGCTCCATGTCCCGCCGCTTGCCTGTGATTCTGCTGCTCGTTCTGTTGCCGTTATGGCTGGCTGCCAGTTATGGCGCGCGTTATGGCTTTATGGAGGACGCGCAATGGGTGGGCATCTGCGTGGATGAGGCGAGCCGATGGGAATGCTCGGTGCGCTCGAACCTTGGGCTGTTGATCCACTTTCAGGTGCTGGGCTGGGCGGCCATTGCAGCTGCGGTGATCGGTTTTGTCGTGCCAGGACGGGCAGGGTGGTGGCTGGCGGTGCTGGCGCTGGTGTTCGGGTTGCCGGCGCTGGCGCTGTACAACACGACGCTGGCGGTGTTTGCGGTGGTGATTGCCGGGTTGCGGCTGGTTAGAGAGTCCCGCGGCGTCTGACAGTGAGCCATCGCCGGCAAGCCAGCTCCCGCACTTGATCCATGCAGACACAGAACCTGTGGCAGACGGGAATCCTGTGGGAGCTGGCTTGCCAGCGAAGAGGCGGGTTCAGTCTCTGAAGGTCAGCCCTTGCGAACCTGCAGGCAGCGCCACAACGCTGCCACCATCAACCCGCTGACCAGCGCCCAGCCCCACGCCTGCTGGTTCTGCAGACCTTCACGGAACAGCTGCGGGGCGATGCCCGCGCCAATGATGAAGGTCAGCAAGGCGATTTCCCGGCGCGGCACGCTCACCGGACGGCACAGATAAACCAGCGCCGGCAGGATGAACGCCATGCTCGCAAAGCTGCGATAGCGCGGATCGAACACCATCTCCAGCATCATCACCGCGCTGGCAAAACCGGCTGCCGCTACCAGCCAGCCGGCCCGGCGTTCGAACACGGCGAAGGCGCGCTCACGCCAGCCATTGCGGGCGCTCAAGGTGAGCGCGGCGTGGGCCAGAATCAGCAGGTTCAGTGTCGTCAGCAAACCGACCCACAGCCATTCGCTGGTGAACCGCGTGGTCACCCGTGCCAGATCGCCCCAGGCGCCAATCGAACAGGCGGCCAGTGCGCCGAGCAGAGGCAGGATCAGGGCGCTGCGGGTCGTGCGCACGCGACCGCCCAGCAGCAGCGTGCCAATGAAAATCAGCCCGCCGACGCCCAGCCACTGTTTCCAGTACGGCACGTTGGTCACCGGCCCGGCGAGTACCCCCTTGTCCTGACGGTCCGCATCGAACAATCCCCAGTAACCGCCGACCGCGCCTTCACTGCCGCGCTTCCACGGCTGGTCGAAGGCTTCGATCAGGTTATAACGCCAGCCCTGCTGTTCCGCGAGGGTGACAAAACCGCGAATGAACTTGGCTTCGTTGACCCGGCTCGGCAGCGCGGTTTCCCGCTGGCGGCCTTCGCTCGGCCAGCCGGTTTCGCCAATCATTACGTCCTTGGGGGCGAACTTGTTGCCGAACACCTGGCGCACATCGGCCACGTGTTGCAGGGCAGCGTCGATGTTCGATGGATCGTCTTCCCAGTACGGCAGCAAATGAATGGTCAGGAAGTCCACCGCCGGCGCGACTTCCGGGTGCTTGAGCCAGAACTCCCAGACATCGGCGTAGGTCACCGGTTGCTTGATATGGCTTTTGACCTTGTTGATCAACTTCGCCAGTTGCGCACCGGTAACTTCCTTGCGCAGCAAGGCTTCGTTGCCGACGATCACTGCACTGACCACGTCCGGGTTGGCGTTGGCCGAGGCGATCAGCAGATCGACTTCTTTCTCGGTGTCCACCGGGTTGCTGTTGACCCAGGCGCCGATCATCAGCTTCAAGCCATGCTTGCGTGCCAGCTCCGGCAGGGCTTCGAGGCCGGTCATGGAATAGGTGCGGATGCATTCGAAGCGGGTGGCGAGCAGGGCCAGGTCGGCGTCCATGCGCTCCGGGCGCAGTCTGAACGGCACGTCGAATGGCGACTGATCCTTGTCGAACGGGGTGTAGGAGGCGCATTGCAACTTGTGGGTCGGGGTGGCGACGTCCGGCAGGATCACCGGTTTGCCGAGGCCGTACCAGAAGCTGCACAGGGCAAACAGCCCCAGCAGGCAGGCGAACAGATAAGGAAGAAAGGGGAAACGGGAAGTCGCGGACATGGTCAGGCCGAGTGGCTGCAAAGCGACGCATGTTACCTGCATTTATAAGGAGGTTGGTGGCCCGCGCGATTTTGACATGCAAAGTTCGGGCGGATTGTCTGGCGCCAAATATCCGGACGCAGTTAATGGCTTTCTGATGTCGTTTCTCGTTGCCTTGAGGTCGCTGACAGAGCAGGTCTTATCGGGCGTCAGGTTGATGATCGGAGCCATCAGTACTCCGCTGATGTTCGAACGAGTTCGCGGTCAGGCGTGATGGGGGCGCTGTGCACCATAACAATACGTTGACGATGTCCGGCATCCGTCGGGCGCAGCATTTCGGGGAAGTAACGATGAAGATGCGACGACTTTTAGGCGCAGGTGCCGCTCTGGTACTTGCGATGAGCTCCACTTTCGCCAGCGCTGAAAAACAGACCCTGAACATCGGTTACGTTGACGGCTGGTCCGACAGCGTCGCGACCACCCATGTGGCGGCCGAAGTGATCAAGCAGAAACTTGGCTACGACGTGAAACTGCAGGCCGTCGCCACCGGGATCATGTGGCAGGGTGTTGCCACCGGCAAACTCGACGCCATGCTCTCGGCCTGGCTGCCGGTGACCCACGGCGAATACTGGACCAAGAACAAGGATCAGGTCGTCGATTACGGCCCGAACTTCAAGGACGCGAAAATCGGCCTGATCGTGCCGGAGTATGTGAAAGCCAAGTCGATCGAAGACCTGAAAACCGATGACACGTTCAAGAATCGCATCGTCGGCATCGATGCCGGTTCAGGCGTGATGCTCAAGACCGATCAGGCCATCAAGGATTACGGCCTCGACAAATACACCCTCAAGGCCAGTTCCGGCGCCGGCATGATTGCCGAGCTGACCCGTGCCGAGAAGAAAAACGAATCCATCGCCGTCACCGGTTGGGTGCCGCACTGGATGTTCGCCAAGTGGAAACTGCGTTTCCTCGACGACCCGAAAGGCGTGTATGGCGCGGCTGAAACCGTGAACAGCATCGGCAGCAAGGAGCTGGCGACCAAGGCGCCGGAAGTGGCCAAGTTCCTGAAGAACTTCCAGTGGGCTTCGAAAGACGAAATCGGCGAAGTCATGCTGGCGATCCAGGACGGTGCCAAACCTGACGCAGCCGCCAAGGACTGGGTCGCCAAACACCCGGACCGCGTGGCTGAATGGACCAAGTAATCTAAGTCGAAGCGTCTACTCTGCGCTTCCCAGGGCCGCCCGGCCTTCTCGTCGGGCGGCCTTTTTTATTGCCCTTCCTTTAATGGCGGATGCGCAACTTTTTCGGGCCGTCTGGAAATTGGCAAAAACGCCATGGCGTTCTACTACTAAGGTCGTCTGGAAGCCGGCTCGCAGCCGCATACAGTGGATACGTTCCAAAAATAAAAATCTGTGCTGCGAGGATAAAAACAATGAACGACAGCATTTACCTCTCTATTCAGAACAGCCCGCGCTTCAAGGAGCTGGTGAAAAAAAGGGAAAGGTTCGCCTGGATACTCTCGGCGATCATGCTAGGGCTCTACTCCGGATTCATCCTGCTGATCGCGTACGGGCCGCAAGTGCTCGGGACCAAGATCAGTGCCGGCTCATCGATCACCTGGGGCATCCCCATCGGTGTCGGGCTGATCGTCTCGGCCTTCGTCCTGACCGGTATCTACGTACGCCGCGCCAATGGCGAGTTCGACGACCTGAACAATGCGATTCTCAAGGAGGCTCAGCAATGATCCGGCGTCTACTGGCTCTTTTGAGCATCGCAGCGTTCGCTCCAGCCGCCTGGGCCGCTGACGCCCTGACCGGCGAAGTCCACAAACAACCGCTCAACGTTTCCGCGATCGTCATGTTCGTGGTGTTCGTCGGCGCGACCCTGTGCATCACCTATTGGGCGTCCAAACGCAACAAGTCGGCCGCCGACTACTATGCGGCGGGCGGCAAGATCACCGGTTTCCAGAACGGTCTGGCGATTGCCGGTGACTACATGTCGGCAGCGTCCTTCCTGGGTATCTCCGCGCTGGTGTTCACCTCCGGCTACGACGGCCTGATCTATTCGATCGGCTTTCTGGTGGGCTGGCCGATCATTCTGTTCCTGATCGCCGAGCGTCTGCGTAACCTGGGCAAGTACACCTTTGCTGACGTGGCGTCCTACCGCCTCGGGCAAACCCAGATCCGCACGCTGTCTGCCTGCGGTTCGCTGGTGGTGGTGGCGTTCTACCTGATCGCGCAAATGGTTGGTGCCGGCAAGCTGATCCAGCTGCTGTTCGGTCTCGACTACCACGTTGCGGTGATCCTGGTCGGTATCCTGATGTGCCTGTACGTGCTGTTCGGCGGCATGCTGGCGACCACCTGGGTGCAGATCATCAAGGCTGTGCTGTTGCTGTCCGGTGCCTCGTTCATGGCGCTGATGGTGATGAAGCACGTCAACTTCGACTTCAACACCCTGTTCTCCGAAGCCATCAAGGTTCACACCAAGGGCGAGGCGATCATGAGCCCCGGCGGGCTGGTGAAAGACCCGATCTCGGCGTTCTCCCTCGGCCTGGCACTGATGTTCGGTACCGCTGGCCTGCCGCACATCCTGATGCGCTTCTTCACTGTGAGTGACGCGAAAGAAGCCCGTAAGAGCGTGCTGTACGCCACCGGTTTCATTGGCTACTTCTACATCCTGACCTTCATCATCGGCTTCGGCGCGATCCTGCTGGTCAGCACCAACCCGGCCTTTAAAGATGCGGCGGGCGCGCTGCTCGGCGGCAACAACATGGCGGCGGTGCACCTGGCCAACGCCGTGGGCGGCAGCATCTTCCTCGGCTTCATCTCGGCCGTGGCGTTCGCAACCATTCTGGCGGTCGTGGCCGGTCTGACCCTGGCCGGCGCTTCGGCGGTGTCCCATGACCTGTACGCCAGCGTGATCAAGAAGGGCAAGGCCAACGACAAGGATGAGATCCGCGTTTCGAAGATCACCACCATCGCGCTGGGCGTTCTGGCCATCGGCCTGGGCATCCTGTTCGAAAGCCAGAACATCGCGTTCATGGTGGGTCTGGCGTTCTCCATCGCGGCCAGTTGCAACTTCCCGGTGCTGCTGCTCTCAATGTACTGGAAGAAGCTGACCACCCGTGGCGCCATGATTGGCGGCTGGCTGGGGCTGGTGAGTGCGGTGGGGCTGATGATTCTTGGCCCGACCATCTGGGTGCAGATTCTGCATCATGAGAAGGCGATCTTCCCTTACGAGTATCCGGCGCTGTTTTCGATGATCATTGCGTTCATCGGCATCTGGTTCTTCTCGATCACCGATAAGTCGGCGGCGGCAGAGAACGAGCGTGCGCTGTTCTTCCCGCAGTTTGTGCGTTCGCAGACTGGGTTGGGGGCGAGTGGGGCGGTTTCGCACTGAGGCTTCTAGGTTGAATATGTAGGTTGAGTTGGATGGAAATGCCCTGGTCGAGAGATTGGGGCATTTTTTTTGTGGGCGGTTATCGGATGTTCTTGGGAGGTGGGTGTATATCCGTTGCCGCGGTAACGGCTTCTTGGGGTTCCGCCCTTACGGCGGGTCACTTTTTACAAACGCCTAAAAAGTAACCAAAAACGCTTGCTCCTACGTTCGGCCCGCTCGCTGAGGCTCGGGGTTCCTTCGCTCCGGGATTCATCCGGGGGGCATCGCCTACGGTTTGCTTCGCTGCACCTCCTCTCGATGTGTTTGGCTTCGCCAAACGGTCGCTGCGCTCCCACCCCCGGATAAATCCCTCCACTCAGCCTTCCGACGTCGCCCGAAGATCAAGAGCGGTACTTGAGCTAACGCTCATCGTGTTGAGTGGGGAGGAGGAGCTCTTGATCTGGCCTTTGCTCTGGCTCTGGCTCTGGCTCTGGCTTTTGATTTTTTGCCCCTTCGGCAGGCCGAGCGGAGGTGTCCGTCAGGGGGGAGGCGCGCAGCGCCGTGCGGCGAAGCCGCATACATCGAAAGGAGGTGCAGCGAAGCAAACCGTAGGCGATGCCCCCTGATGGACACCGTAGCGAGGGAACACTGAGCCTAAGCGAAGTGCCGTACGTAGGAGCAAGCGTTTTTGGTTACTTTTTTGGCGTTTGAAAAAAGTGACTCGCTGTAAGAGCGAAACCGCCAGCGGCAGCACCCGAAGCAACGGATATGTACCCAATCAACAAAAAAACCAGTCGGCCCAAAGGCCGCTGAGATGAAACAAACAAAAACGGCCCCCATTCTCATGGAGGCCGTTCCCGGTACAACGCTAAGACGCTATCGCAAGACAGCCCTTATTTGCGGTCTTCCAATTTGGTGATATCCCGCGACTCGTAACCAGTGTACAGCTGACGCGGACGGCCAATCTTGTACGGGCTCGAGAGCATTTCCTTCCAGTGGGAGATCCAGCCGACAGTACGTGCCAGGGCAAAGATCACGGTGAACATGCTGGTCGGAATGCCGATCGCCTTGAGGATGATCCCCGAGTAGAAGTCGACGTTCGGGTACAGCGAGCGTTCGATGAAGTACGGATCGGTCAGAGCGATCTCTTCCAGGCGCATGGCCAGTTCGAGTTGCGGATCGTTCTGGATGCCCAGTTCCTTCAATACTTCGTCGCAGGTCTGCTTCATGACAGTCGCGCGAGGGTCGCGGTTCTTGTAGACGCGGTGACCGAAGCCCATCAGCTTGAACGGATCGTTCTTGTCCTTGGCCTTGGCGATGAACTTGTCGATGTTCGAGACATCGCCGATTTCATCGAGCATGGTCAGCACGGCTTCGTTCGCACCGCCGTGGGCAGGGCCCCACAGTGCGGCGATACCGGCGGCGATACAGGCGAACGGGTTGGCACCCGAAGAGCCCGCCAGGCGCACGGTGGAGGTCGAAGCGTTCTGCTCGTGGTCGGCATGGAGGATGAAGATCCGGTCCATGGCCTTGGCGAGTACCGGGCTGATCGGTTTGATCTCGCACGGGGTGTTGAACATCATGTGCAGGAAGTTTTCCGCGTACGACAGGTCGTTGCGCGGGTACATCATGGGTTGACCCATGGAGTACTTGTAAACCATCGCGGCCAGGGTCGGCATCTTGGCAACCAGGCGGATCGCGGAGATTTCGCGATGCTGCGGGTTATTGATGTCGAGGGAGTCGTGGTAGAAGGCCGAGAGGGCGCCGACTACACCACACATGACGGCCATCGGGTGGGCGTCGCGGCGGAAGCCGTTGAAGAAGGTTTTCAGCTGCTCGTGAACCATGGTGTGGTTCTTCACGGTGCCGACGAACTGGGCCTTTTGCTCTGCAGTCGGCAGTTCGCCGTTCAGCAGCAGGTAGCAGGTTTCCAGGTAGTCCGACTTTTCAGCCAGTTGTTCGATCGGGTAGCCGCGGTGCAGCAGGATGCCGTTGTCGCCGTCGATATAGGTGATCTTCGATTCGCAGGAAGCGGTCGACATGAAACCGGGGTCGAAAGTGAAGCGGCCCGTGGCCGTCAGGCCCCGAACATCGATTACATCGGGACCAACGGTGCCGGTTAAAATGGGCAGCTCGACGGGGGCTGCGCCCTCGATGATCAACTGCGCTTTTTTGTCAGCCATGTGGCCTCCTATTTATGCTTGAAATCATCAGACAGACCCCCCACGCAGGGCCCGCACCACTATAGTGAGATAAATTCGAATGTCAATTTGCCTAAAGTCTTGCTCCAGAAGGCTTTAACCGTACTTTTTCCTCGAAATTGCCTGCCATTTACGCCTTTTATACGACTTGTGCAATCCGCTATTGGGGGTAGGCGATTGCGTTGTCATTAGTAGCCTAACTGTCTATACTCGGCGACCGACCGCCAAGGGCTTTTGGGCTTGCTTTCATTGGGGGTCGCATCCCTGGGTGGTGGTTACCTGACCAGTGCACTCCCCAACAACTTTGCCCTGATTGTTAGGGGCTCTTCAGTGTGAAAAAAAAGCCGTGAAAAGCCAACGACCTGTAAACCTAGACCTAAGGACCATCAAACTCCCCATCACCGGCGTTACGTCGTTTCTTCACCGTGTTTCCGGCATCATCCTCTTCCTGGGCCTCGGCATCATGCTTTATGCATTGGGCAAATCCCTGGGTTCCGAGGAAGGTTATGTCGAGGTGAAGGCATGCTTGACCAGCCCGCTGGCCAAGTTCGTAGCATGGGGCCTCCTGTCCGCTCTTCTGTATCACCTGGTTGCCGGTGTGCGCCACTTGATCATGGACATGGGCATCGGTGAGACGCTGGAAGGCGGCCGCCTGGGCTCGAAACTGATCATCGCCGTTTCCGTGGTGCTGATCGTTCTGGCAGGAGTTTGGATATGGTAACCAGCGTTACAAACCTTTCGCGTTCGGGCCTCTATGACTGGATGGCACAGCGTGTGTCTGCGGTCGTTCTCGCGGCTTATTTCATATTCCTGATCGGCTACCTCGCCGCTCACCCGGGCATCGGTTATGAACAATGGCATGGCCTGTTCGCCCACAACGGAATGCGTATCTTCAGTCTGCTGGCACTGGTTGCCCTGGGCGCTCACGCCTGGGTCGGCATGTGGACCATCGCGACCGACTACCTGACGCCGATGGCGCTGGGCAAGTCTGCGACTGCAGTACGTTTCCTTTTCCAGGCAGTATGCGGCGTCGCGATGTTCGCTTACTTCGTCTGGGGTGTGCAGATTCTCTGGGGTATCTGATTCATGGCTAACATTCCAACGATTTCTTTCGACGCCATCATCATTGGCGGCGGCGGTGCCGGCATGCGCGCTGCGCTGCAGCTGGCACAGGGCGGTCACAAGACTGCCGTGATCACCAAGGTCTTCCCGACCCGTTCGCACACTGTTTCCGCCCAGGGCGGCATCACCTGCGCCATCGCGTCGGCCGACCCGAACGATGACTGGCGCTGGCACATGTACGATACCGTCAAGGGTTCCGACTACATCGGTGACCAGGACGCTATCGAATACATGTGTCAGGAAGGCCCGGCTGCCGTTTTCGAGCTGGATCACATGGGGCTGCCGTTCTCGCGTACCGAAACCGGCCGTATCTACCAGCGTCCGTTCGGCGGTCAGTCGAAGGATTACGGTAAAGGCGGGCAGGCTGCCCGTACCTGCGCAGCATCCGACCGTACCGGTCATGCGCTGCTGCACACCCTTTATCAGGGCAACCTGAAAGCCGGTACCACGTTCCTGAACGAGTACTACGCTGTCGACCTGGTAAAAAACCAGGAAGGCGAATTCGTCGGTGTGATCGCAATCTGCATCGAAACCGGCGAAACCACCTACATCCGCGCGAAAGCCACCGTTCTGGCTACCGGCGGTGCAGGTCGTATCTATGCCTCCACCACCAACGCCCTGATCAACACCGGTGACGGCGTCGGCATGGCTCTGCGTGCTGGCGTGCCGGTACAAGACATCGAAATGTGGCAGTTCCACCCGACCGGCATCGCCGGCGCCGGTGTACTGGTTACCGAAGGTTGCCGTGGTGAAGGTGGTTACCTGATCAACAAGCACGGCGAGCGTTTCATGGAGCGTTATGCTCCGAACGCCAAAGACCTTGCCGGTCGCGACGTGGTTGCCCGTTCGATGGTTAAAGAAATCATCGCCGGCAACGGTTGCGGTCCGAACGGCGACCACGTAATGCTCAAACTCGACCACCTGGGCGAGGAAGTGCTGCACAGCCGTCTGCCAGGCATCTGCGAACTGTCGAAGACATTCGCACACGTTGACCCGGTGGTTGCTCCGGTTCCGGTTGTTCCGACTTGCCACTACATGATGGGCGGCGTTGCCACCAACATTCACGGCCAGGCGATCACCCAGGACGCCGAAGGTGTGGATCAGATCATTCCTGGTCTGTTCGCCGTCGGTGAAGTGGCTTGCGTATCGGTTCATGGTGCCAACCGTCTGGGCGGCAACTCGCTGCTCGACCTGGTGGTATTCGGTCGCGCTGCCGGCCTGCACCTGGAGAAGGCGCTGACCGATGGCATCGAATACGACGACGCTACCGAAGCCGACATCGAAGCTGCCCTGGCGCGTCTGAACGCCCTGAACAACCGTACCGACGGCGAAGACGTCGCTACCCTGCGTCGCGAGTTGCAAAGCTGCATGCAGAACTACTTCGGTGTATTCCGTACCGGCGAATACATGCAGAAGGGTATTGCCCAGCTGGCCGATCTGCGCAAGCGCATCGCCAACGTGAAGATCAACGATAAGTCGCAGGCGTTCAACACTGCACGTATCGAGGCGCTGGAACTGCAAAACCTGCTGGAAGTGGCTGAAGCTACCGCCATTGCTGCCGAAGTACGTAAAGAGTCCCGCGGCGCTCACGCCCGTGAAGACTTCGAAGATCGTGACGACGAAAACTGGCTGTGCCACACCCTGTACTTCCCGGGTGAGAAACGTGTCGCCAAGCGTGCCGTGAACTTCTCGCCGAAGACTGTTCCGACTTTCGAACCAAAAGTCCGGACTTATTAAGGGTGACCGCCATGTTGAAAGTCAGTGTTTATCGTTACAACCCTGATCAGGACGCTGCGCCGTTCATGCAGGAATTCCAGGTCGATACCGGTGGTAAGGACCTGATGGTGCTGGACGTGCTGGCCCTGATCAAAGAGCAGGACGAAGGTTTCTCCTATCGTCGCTCCTGCCGTGAAGGCGTCTGCGGCTCCGACGGCATGAACATCAACGGCAAGAACGGCCTGGCGTGCATCACGCCGCTGTCCGCTGTCGTCAAAGGTAACAAGCTGATCATTCGTCCTCTGCCAGGTTTGCCGGTTATCCGTGACCTGGTCGTCGATATGAGCATCTTCTACAAGCAATACGAGAAGGTTAAGCCTTTCCTGCAGAACGACACGCCGGCTCCGGCCATCGAGCGTCTGCAGTCCCCTGAAGAGCGTGAAAAGCTCGACGGTCTGTACGAGTGCATCCTGTGCGCCTGCTGCTCGACCTCTTGCCCGTCCTTCTGGTGGAACCCGGACAAGTTCCTGGGTCCGGCTGCACTGCTTCAAGCGTACCGCTTCCTGGCAGACAGCCGTGACACCAAGACGTCCGAGCGTCTGGCGTCCCTCGATGACCCGTTCAGCGTCTTCCGCTGCCGGGGCATCATGAACTGCGTCAACGTATGTCCGAAAGGCCTGAACCCGACTAAGGCCATCGGTCACATCCGTAACATGCTGCTTTCGAGCGGCGTGTGATTCAGAAGCTGTAAAAGTAGTACTGCTTCACCGTAGAGGCTGTGGCGCGGGCTTCAACCCGCGCCAGGGCTATAACCAGAGCAACAGCCATAAGCTGCAGCTCTTATTTTGAAGAAATGAGACAAGCAGGGGCATCCGGGCTGGTACCCGGACTATCAGTGTGATCCTAAGTGGCTTGTTTTGGTCGCTGCATTCGGACTTCTGCAAGCTTGCTCGGTGTCGGCACCGATGGTGTTCCCCTAACCGAGGGTGACCAAGCATGCAAGAAAGCGTGATGCAGCGCATGTGGAACAGCGCCTACCTTTCAGGTGGAAACGCTGCCTATGTGGAAGAGCTTTATGAGCTCTACCTGCACGACCCTAACGCTGTGCCAGAAGAGTGGCGCACCTACTTTCAGAAGCTGCCCGCCGACGGCGGCTCTGCCACCGATGTTTCGCACTCCACAATTCGCGATCATTTCGTGCTGCTGGCAAAGAACCAGCGCCGCGCCCAACCGGTTTCCGCCGGCAGCGTGAGCAGTGAGCACGAGAAGAAGCAAGTTGAAGTGCTGCGATTGATCCAGGCCTACCGTATGCGTGGCCACCAGGCAGCCCAGCTTGACCCGCTGGGGCTGTGGCAGCGTCCTGCACCTGCAGACCTGTCGATCAATCATTACGGCTTGACCAATGCCGATCTTGATACGACCTTCCGTGCCGGCGACCTGTTCATCGGCAAAGAGGAAGCGAGCCTACGCGAAATTCACGAAGCGTTGCAGCAGACATATTGCCGCACCATCGGCGCTGAATTTACGCACATCACCGATTCCGAGCAGCGCCAGTGGTTCCAGCAGCGTCTGGAAAGCGTACGTGGCCGTCCGGAATACTCCGCCGACATCAAGAGCCACCTGCTTGAGCGCGTGACGGCCGGTGAAGGCCTGGAAAAATACCTGGGTACCAAATACCCGGGCACCAAGCGTTTCGGTCTGGAAGGCGGCGAAAGCCTGATTCCGATGCTCGACGAACTGATCCAGCGTTCCGGTTCCTACGGCACCAAGGAAGTCGTCATCGGCATGGCCCACCGTGGCCGTCTGAACGTACTGGTCAACACCTTCGGCAAGAACCCGCGCGAGCTGTTCGACGAGTTCGAAGGCAAGAAGAAGGTCGAGCTGGGTTCCGGTGACGTTAAATACCACCAGGGCTTCTCGTCCAACGTGATGACCGCCGGCGGTGAAGTTCACCTGGCCATGGCGTTCAACCCGTCCCACCTGGAAATCGTTTCCCCGGTGGTCGAAGGTTCGGTACGTGCTCGTCAGGACCGTCGCAACGATGCGACCGGCGAGAAGGTATTGCCGATCTCCATCCACGGTGACGCGGCATTCGCCGGTCAAGGCGTGGTGATGGAAACCTTCCAGATGTCGCAGACCCGCGGTTTCAAGACCGGCGGTACCGTGCACATCGTGATCAACAACCAGGTCGGTTTCACCATCAGCAATCCGCTGGACTCGCGCTCCACCGAGTACGCCACCGACGTTGCGAAGATGATCCAGGCGCCGATCCTCCATGTGAATGGCGATGATCCGGAAGCCGTATTGTTCGTGACCCAGCTGGCCATCGACTACCGCATGCAGTTCAAGCGTGACGTGGTGATCGATCTGGTCTGCTACCGTCGTCGTGGCCACAACGAGGCCGACGAGCCAAGCGGCACCCAGCCACTGATGTATCAGCAGATCACCAAGCAGCGCACCACCCGTGAGCTGTACGCTGATCGTCTGACCCAGGCCGGTGTACTGGATGCCGAGCGCGTTCAGGCGAAAGTCGACGAATACCGCAACGCGCTGGACAACGGTCTGCACGTAGTGAAATCGCTGGTCAAAGAGCCGAACAAAGAGCTGTTCGTGGACTGGCGTCCGTATCTGGGCCACGCCTGGACTGCGCGTCACGACACTCGCTTCGATCTGAAGACTCTGCAGGAACTGTCCGCCAAGCTGCTGGAAATTCCGGAAGGCTTCGTGGTTCAGCGCCAGGTTGCGAAGATCTACGAAGATCGTCAGAAGATGCAAGCCGGCGGCCTGCCGATCAACTGGGGCTACGCTGAAACCATGGCGTACGCGACCCTGGCGTTCGAAGGTCACCCGATCCGCATGACCGGTCAGGACATCGGCCGCGGTACGTTCTCGCACCGTCACGCTGTTCTGCACAACCAGAAAGATGCCGGCACCTACATTCCGCTCAAGCATCTGTATGAAGGTCAGCCGCGTTTCGACCTGTACGACTCGTTCCTGTCGGAAGAGGCCGTGCTGGCGTTCGAATACGGTTACTCGACCACCACGCCGAACGCGCTGGTGATCTGGGAAGCCCAGTTCGGCGACTTCGCCAACGGTGCACAGGTTGTCATCGACCAGTTCATCACCAGCGGCGAGCACAAGTGGGGCCGTCTCTGCGGTCTGACCATGCTGCTGCCACACGGCTACGAAGGCCAGGGCCCTGAGCACAGCTCGGCGCGTCTTGAGCGTTACCTGCAGCTGTGCGCCGAGCACAACATTCAGGTGTGCATGCCGACGACTCCGGCGCAGATCTACCACTTGCTGCGTCGTCAGGTGATTCGCCCGCTGCGCAAACCGCTGGTAGTGCTGACTCCGAAGTCGCTGCTGCGTCACAAACTGGCAATCTCGACGCTGGAAGATCTGGCCGAAGGTTCCTTCCAGACCGTTATCCCGGAAATCGATGCACTGGACCCGAAAAAGGTCGAGCGCGTGGTTCTGTGCAGCGGCAAGGTCTACTACGACCTGCTGGAAAAACGCCGTGCCGAAGGCCGCGAAGATATCGCCATCGTGCGTATCGAGCAGCTGTACCCATTCCCTGAGGACGACTTGAAAGAAGTCCTGGCTCCTTACACCAACGCCAAAGCGGCTGTCTGGTGCCAGGAAGAGCCGATGAACCAGGGCGCCTGGTACTGCAGCCAGCACCACCTGCGTCGCAGCATCAGCAACCTCAACAAATCTCTCGTACTCGAGTACGCGGGCCGTGAGGCTTCTGCTGCACCTGCATGTGGTTACGCATCGATGCACGCCGAGCAGCAGGAAAAACTGCTGCAAGACGCGTTTACCGTTTAACGCCTTCGCGCACCTGAAACCGAATTTAAGGAACCACAGACAATGGCTATCGAGATCAAAGCCCCCACTTTCCCGGAATCGGTTGCCGATGGCACCGTTGCCACCTGGCACAAACAACCGGGCGACGCCGTCAAGCGTGACGAACTGATCGTCGACATCGAAACCGACAAGGTCGTTCTGGAAGTGCTGGCCACCGCTGACGGCGTGCTGGGCGCAATCGTCAAGGGCGAGGGCGAAACCGTTCTGTCCGACGAAGTCCTGGGCTCCATCGTTGAAGGCGGCGCTGCTGCCGCTGCTCCGGCTGCCGCTGCTGCTCCGGCCGCTGCTGCCGCTGCCCCGGCTGCTGCCGGCGCTGACGAAGACGCGATCGCCGCACCAGCCGCTCGCAAGCTGGCCGAAGAAAACGGCATCAACCTGGCTTCCGTTAAAGGCACCGGCAAAGACGGCCGTGTGACCAAGGAAGACGTGGTTGCCGCAGTTGAAGCGAAGAAATCCGCTCCGGCTGCTGCGCCGAAAGCTGCTGCTCCGGCCGCTGCCGCTCCTGTGTTCGCCGCTGGCGACCGCATCGAGAAGCGCGTTCCGATGACTCGCGTTCGTGCCACCGTTGCCAAGCGCCTGGTTGAAGCCCAGTCGAACATGGCGATGCTGACCACTTTCAACGAAGTCGACATGACCGAAGTCATGGCGCTGCGTTCGAAGTACAAGGACCTGTTCGAGAAATCCCACAACGGCGTACGCCTGGGCTTCATGTCGTTCTTCGTGAAGGCTGCCACCGAAGCGCTGAAACGCTTCCCTGCGGTCAACGCTTCGATCGACGGCAACGACATCGTTTACCACGGCTATGCCGACATCGGTGTGGCAGTGTCCAGCGACCGTGGCCTGGTGGTTCCGGTTCTGCGCAACGCCGAGCACATGAGCCTGGCTGAAATCGAAGGCGGCATCGCCACCTTCGGCAAGAAGGCTCGTGACGGCAAACTGTCGATGGACGAAATGACCGGCGGTACCTTCACCATCACCAACGGTGGTACCTTCGGTTCGATGATGTCGACCCCGATCGTTAACCCGCCGCAGGCAGCGATTCTGGGCATGCACAACATCATCCAGCGTCCGATGGCCATCAACGGTCAGGTCGTTATCCGTCCGATGATGTATCTGGCACTGTCCTACGATCACCGCCTGATCGATGGCAAAGAAGCTGTGACTTTCCTGGTGACCATCAAGAACCTGCTGGAAGATCCGGCTCGTCTGTTGCTGGATATCTGATAGAAGCAGCCATGAGCTGCAGGTTTCAGGCTGCCGGGAACGGCAGTCTGGCTTGCAGCTTGCGGCTTGAAGCTTTTCGCTAAAGAGGATTTTTTGAATGTCGCAGAAATTTGACGTAGTAGTGATCGGTGCGGGCCCTGGCGGCTACGTGGCAGCCATCAAGGCCGCGCAACTCGGCCTGAGCACTGCCTGCATCGAGAAGTACACCGATGCTGAAGGCAAGCAAGCCCTGGGCGGCACCTGCCTGAACGTAGGCTGCATTCCTTCCAAGGCGCTGCTGGACAGCTCCTGGAAATACAAGGAAGCGAAAGAAAGCTTCAACGTCCACGGTATCTCGACCGGCGAAGTCAAAATGGACGTCGCTGCGATGGTTGGCCGCAAGGCTGGCATCGTCAAGAACCTGACCGGCGGTGTTGCCACCCTGTTCAAGGCCAACGGCGTTACTTCGATCCAGGGCCACGGCAAACTGCTGGCCGGCAAGAAAGTCGAAGTCACCAAGCCGGACGGCTCGGTTGAAGTCATCGAAGCCGAAAACGTCATCCTGGCTCCAGGTTCGCGTCCGATCGACATTCCACCGGCTCCGGTCGATCAGAAAGTCATCGTCGATTCGACTGGCGCTCTGGAATTCCAATCCGTACCTAAACGTCTGGGCGTGATCGGCGCTGGCGTGATCGGTCTGGAACTGGGTTCGGTCTGGTCGCGTCTGGGTGCAGAAGTGACTGTCCTGGAAGCCCTGGACACCTTCCTGATGGCAGCGGACACCGCGGTTTCCAAGGAAGCGCTGAAAACCCTGACCAAACAGGGTCTGGACATCAAGCTGGGCGCTCGCGTAACCGGCTCGAAAGTGAACGGCGACGAAGTGGTTGTGAACTACACCGACGCCAACGGCGAACAGACCATCACTTTCGACAAGCTGATCGTAGCCGTTGGTCGCCGTCCGGTGACCACTGATCTGCTGGCAGCCGACAGCGGCGTGACCCTGGACGAGCGCGGTTTCGTGCACGTTGACGATCACTGCGCCACCACCGTACCGGGCGTCTACGCCATCGGTGACGTGGTTCGCGGCATGATGCTGGCTCACAAGGCCTCGGAAGAGGGCATCATGGTCGTCGAGCGCATCAAGGGCCACAAGGCCCAGATGAACTATGACCTGATCCCTTCGGTTATTTATACTCACCCGGAAATCGCATGGGTCGGTAAAACCGAGCAGGCCTTGAAAGCTGAAGGCGTTGAAGTTAACGTCGGCACCTTCCCGTTCGCAGCATCCGGCCGTGCCATGGCCGCCAACGATACCGGTGGTTTCGTCAAGGTCATCGCCGATGCCAAGACTGACCGCGTATTGGGCGTGCACGTGATTGGCCCGAGCGCTGCAGAACTGGTTCAGCAGGGCGCGATCGGTATGGAATTCGGCACCAGCGCTGAAGACCTGGGCATGATGGTTTTCTCCCATCCGACCCTGTCCGAAGCCTTGCACGAAGCAGCTCTGGCAGTGAATGGCGGCGCCATCCACATTGCCAACCGCAAGAAGCGTTAAGACACACAATAAGAAACCACGGCGGTACGGCCCGTCGTGAGCCTTGCGTGCAAGACTCACCGCGGAATGTCCGCTGGACGCAGCCTTGCGTAGCTGCACCGGGTATCCGGAAAGGCTACGCAAGCAGCAGTCACAGGTGGCGCGGCACTCATAAAGAGCGCAGCGCCGAATGCGCAGTACCTAACGAAGACGGTAAAAAGCATGAATCTTCACGAGTATCAGGGTAAGCAGCTGTTCGCTGAATACGGCCTGCCAGTTTCCACTGGTTTCGCAGTAGACACCCCGGAAGCAGCAGCAGAAGCTTGCGACAAAATCGGCGGCAACGAGTGGGTTGTCAAAGCCCAGGTTCACGCCGGTGGTCGCGGTAAAGCGGGCGGCGTCAAGCTGGTTCGCAGCAAAGAAGACGCCAAAGCCTTCGCACAGCAGTGGCTGGGCAAGCGTCTGGTGACTTACCAGACTGATGCCAATGGCCAGCCAGTCACCAAGATCCTGGTTGAATCGTGCACTGATATCGCTAAAGAGCTGTACCTGGGCGCTGTCGTTGACCGTTCGAGCCGTCGCATCGTGTTCATGGCTTCCACCGAAGGTGGCGTGGACATCGAGAAAATCGCTCACGACACTCCAGAAAAAATTCTGAAAGCCACTATCGATCCACTGGTTGGCGCTCAGCCATTCCAGGGTCGCGAGCTGGCATTCCAGCTGGGTCTGGAAGGCAAGCAGGTTGCTCAGTTCGCCAAGATCTTCGTAGGTCTGGCCAAGCTGTTCAAGGATCACGACCTGGCTCTGCTGGAAGTGAACCCGCTGGTGATCAAGGCTGACGGCGATCTGCACTGCCTGGACGCCAAGATCAACATCGACGCCAACGCAATGTACCGTCAGCCTAAGCTGAAGACTTTCCACGATCCGTCCCAGGACGATCCGCGCGAAGCGCACGCTGCCAAGTTCGAACTGAACTATGTAGCGCTGGAAGGCAACATCGGCTGCATGGTGAACGGTGCCGGCCTGGCCATGGGTACCATGGACATCGTCAACCTGCACGGCGGCAAGCCAGCCAACTTCCTCGACGTAGGTGGTGGTGCTACCAAAGAGCGCGTGACCGAAGCTTTCAAAATCATTCTGTCCGACAGCAATGTCGCTGCAGTACTGGTTAACATCTTCGGCGGCATCGTTCGTTGCGACATGATTGCCGAAGGCATCATCGGTGCAGTGAAAGAAGTCGGCGTGAAAATCCCGGTTGTTGTTCGTCTTGAAGGCAACAACGCTGAACTGGGCGCTAAAGTACTGGCAGAAAGCGGTTTGAACATCATCGCTGCTACCAGCCTGACCGACGCTGCTCAACAAGTCGTTAAAGCTGCGGAGGGCAAGTAATGAGCGTCCTGATCAATAAAGACACCAAAGTAATCTGCCAGGGCTTCACCGGTGCGCAGGGTACTTTCCACTCCGAACAAGCCATTGCCTACGGCACCAAAATGGTTGGCGGCGTGACACCAGGCAAAGGTGGCACCACTCACCTGAACCTGCCTGTGTTCAACACTGTGAAAGAAGCTGTAGAAGCCACTGGCGCCACCGCCAGCGTGATCTACGTTCCGGCTCCTTTCTGCAAGGACTCGATCCTGGAAGCAGCGTTCGGCGGCATCAAGCTGATCGTCTGCATCACCGAAGGCATTCCTACCCTGGACATGCTGGACGCGAAAGTTAAGTGCGACGAGCTGGGTGTTACCCTGATCGGCCCTAACTGCCCAGGCGTGATCACTCCGGGCGAGTGCAAGATCGGCATCATGCCAGGTCACATCCACTTGCCAGGCAAGGTCGGTATCGTTTCCCGTTCCGGCACCCTGACCTACGAAGCTGTGAAGCAGACCACTGACGCCGGTTTCGGTCAGTCGACTTGCGTCGGTATCGGTGGTGACCCGATCCCGGGTTCGAACTTCATCGATATCCTGAAGCTGTTCCAGGAAGACCCGAAGACCGAAGCGATCGTCATGATCGGCGAGATCGGCGGTTCGGCTGAAGAAGAAGCGGCTGCCTACATCAAGGCGAACGTGACCAAGCCGGTTGTTTCCTACATCGCTGGTGTGACTGCTCCTCCGGGCAAGCGCATGGGCCATGCGGGTGCAATCATCTCCGGCGGCAAAGGCACTGCAGACGAGAAATTCGCTGCGCTGCAAGACGCAGGCGTGAAAACCGTGCGTTCGCTGGCAGACATCGGCAAGGCCCTGGCCGAGCTGACTGGCTGGGAAGTGAAGAAGTAAGCTTCGGCTGACTTCTCTGCTCCAGCAACAAAGGCCACCTTCGGGTGGCCTTTGTCGTTTCTGTTGGGTGAGTTGACGAAGGTGAGTTATAGGCACCTGCCCAATTACATGCAAAAACGCGACACGGACATGTCGCGTATCGGATAGTTCGCCCTCAAACAGTGCGTTTGTCAGACAAATTCGTTAGGCTAGCAGCCATTTTTGCGTCTGCCGCCCACAAGGCATGCAACGCGCTAAACGGGTCAGTCCCATACGGATTGACAGCATTTCCCTAACCCCACAGGGAAATCCCCCTCTAAATTCCGATTCAGTAGTGTGGTATTTCCTTAATGAAAGTTTTGAAAGGTCAGGACATCCTGGCACTTGGCTTTATGACATTCGCCCTGTTCGTCGGGGCCGGCAACATCATCTTCCCGCCTATCGTCGGTTTGCAGTCCGGGCCAAACGTCTGGATGGCGGCGCTGGGCTTCCTGATCACGGCGGTTGGTCTGCCGGTGGTCACCGTCGTGGCGCTGGCCAAGGTCGGCGGAGCGATGGATGCCTTGAGCACGCCGATCGGCAAGATTGCCGGTGGCGTACTGGCAGCCGCGTGCTATCTGGCGGTCGGCCCGTTGTTCGCCACGCCGCGTACCGCAACCGTGTCTTTCGAAGTGGGCCTGGCGCCGCTGACCGGTGAAAGCCCGCTGGCGCTGTTCCTCTACAGCTCGGTGTATTTCCTGCTGGTATTCTTCATCTCGCTCTATCCGGGCCGTCTGCTGGATACCGTAGGACGTTTCCTGGCGCCGCTGAAGATCATTGCCCTGGCCGTACTCGGCATCGCTGCGTTCGCGCTGCCGGCCGGTGATATCGGCGTGGCCACTCCGGAATACGTCGCGGCACCGTTCTCTCAAGGCTTCATCAATGGTTACCTGACCATGGATACCCTGGGCGCCCTGGTGTTCGGCATCGTCATCGTCAACGCGATCCGCTCCCGTGGCGTCGAGTCGCCGGCCCTGATCACCCGTTACGCGATCATCGCCGGGCTGATTGCCGGTGTCGGTCTGGCGCTGGTGTATGTCAGCCTGTTCCGTCTGGGTTCCGGCAGTCATGAAGTGGCCGCTGGCGCTACCAACGGCGCGGCGGTGTTGCACGCTTATGTGCAACATACCTTCGGTTCGCTGGGCAGTGGCTTTCTCGCGGTACTGATCTCCCTGGCGTGTCTGGTGACGGCGGTCGGCCTGACCTGTGCCTGCGCTGAATACTTCAGTCGCGTAGTGCCGCTGTCCTACAAGACGCTGGTCATCATCCTCGCCGCGTTTTCGTTGCTGGTGTCCAACCTGGGCCTGACCAAGCTGATCGCGTTCTCGATCCCGGTGCTGACTGCGATTTACCCGCCGTGCATCGTGCTGGTGGCCCTGAGCTTCTGTGCCGCGTTCTGGCATGAACAGAGCCGCATCATGGGCCCGGTGATGCTGGTGTCGTTCGTGTTCGGCACCATCGATGCGCTGAAAGGCGCCGGTCTGGCTGACTGGATGCCATCGCAACTGGCCCACCTGCCGCTGAGCGAGCAAGGCCTGGCGTGGCTGGTGCCTTGCGTGATGACCCTGGTAGTTGCCGTCGTTTGTGATCGCCTGCTGGGCAAGCGCGCCGAAGCACTTGCCTAAGATTGCCGGGCTGCCACAAGCGGCCTTGGGTGATTAAACAGAAATGCCCCGTATCAATCGATACGGGGCATTTTTTATGGGTGTGAGGCAGTGTCTTTTTCCCTCGACTAACGTCGAAGGGGAGCCGAAATCTTCATCACAGGGAATTGCATGTCGTTCATACAAGCCAACCTGATTCATCTGCTGGCCGCGCTCTGGTTCGTCATCTGCTGGGGCGGTTACACCCGTTATGCCACCTGGAAGGGCCGTGACACCGCGTGCCTGGCCAGTGTGTTGCACCTGTACCGCGAAGACTGGATGCGTCGCATGCTGCTGCGTGACAACCGCATCGCCGACGCCAGCGTGATCGGCAACCTTGAGCGCAATGCGTCGTTCTTCGCCTCCAGCACGTTGATTATCCTGGCCGGCATTCTGACTGTGCTCGGTGCTTCGGAGCGTGCAGTGTCGTTGCTGGCAGACATCCCGATGGTGCAGCAGGCCTCCCAGGGTATGTCGGAGATCAAGTTGCTGTGCCTGGCGCTGGTGTTTGTGTATGCCTTCTTCACCTTCAGCTGGTGCATGCGCCAATACAACTTCGCCGCCATTCTGGTCGGCTCGGCCCCGATGATCGGTGAGCGTCAGGTTTCCGAGCAGGAGCGCAAGGCGTTCGCTTCACGGGCGGCACGGGTGATTTCGATGGCGGCCAACCAGTTCAACTTCGGTCTGCGTTCCTACTACTTCGGGATGAGCATGCTGGCGTGGTTCGTCAGCCCGTGGCTGTTCATGTTGATGAGCGCTGGCGTTGTGCTGGTGTTGTATCGCCGCGAGTTTCATTCCGACGTGCTCGATGTAATGGTCTATACCCCTACAGAGGCGCCATTGCCCGAAGCGAACAAAGAGGCTGCTTGATGAGTATTCCGTTCTGGTGTGTGTTGATCAGTGCGTTGTTGATCTACGTGGCGCGCATGCCCGTGGGCAAGGCCATGAAAGAGCAGGGTGGCTACAACAACCATCTGCCGCGTCAGCAGCAGGCGCAGCTCACCGGTTACGGAGCCCGGGCGTTGGCCGCCCACCAGAACAGCATCGAAGCCTTCATTCTGTTTGCCGTCGGCGTGCTGATGGCGCATACCACGCAGACGGCGGGATGGCTCATCGATACATTGGCGATCATCTTCGTGATCGCACGGATTCTCTATTTGTGGTTCTACCTCGCGGACATTCCCGCGCTGCGCAGTCTGGTCTGGCTGGTCGGCTTAGTTTGCTCATTGTTGTTGATGATTAGTCCGACTTTTAGAACTGTCTTGCTCTAAGGTGGCATGGGCAAAAAATCACAGGCAAAAGAAAACCCGCACTTGGCGGGTTTTCTTTTTTGCCAGCGAGAAGCGGTTTATTGCTTCTTGGCAGCTTCTTCTTGCGCTGCAGCGTTCGATTCAGCCTGAGCTTTGGCAGCTTCGGCGTTTTCTTTCGCTGCGTCGTTCACTTTATCCTGAGCTTTGTTCATGTCTTGCTGAGCTTGTTCAGCATGTTGGTTGGCATCTTGAGCTTTGTCCTCGGATTTTTTATCGCAGGCAGCGAGACCGAGGGAAGCGGTCAACATCAAGGCAATAGCTAAAGTCTTACGCATGGGGTGTTTCTCCTTATGGAAAATAACTACTGGCCTTAAGAGCTCGGGCCCAAGGGTTAAGTTCCTCATTTCTCACAGATATATAAGTTTGTTTTGCAATGGAACTTTTGCTGTTCTTGCCACTACCGGCAGCAGTGATTAACAAGAGTAATTATCAAATGGCCGAAAACCCTGTTTTTGAGCGCGCGACACGCTTTCTCTCGGCCCTGCGCCACTGCCAGGTACTGGGTTTGAAAGTGCACAGCGCCAGCAGCGAAGGCCTGACGGTGGTCCTGCCGTACAGCGCACAGATCGTTGGTAACCCGCTGACCGGCGTGGTCCACGGCGGGGCGATCACGTCGCTGATGGACACGGCGTGTGGCATGGCCACCCTGTGCGTGCTGCCGGAATTCGAAGTCTGCCCGACCCTTGATCTGCGCATCGACTACATGCACGCCGCCGAACCGCATAAAGACGTCTATGGCTTCGCCCAATGTTATCGAGTCACCACCGATGTGATCTTCGCTCGCGGCTTCGCGTATCAGGATGATCCCGAGCAACCGATTGCGCATGTCGTCGGCACCTTCATGCGCATGGGCAAGGGGCTTAAAGGGACAAAAGGCTTTGGTGGCGCGATCAAGGGAGAAAACCCATGAGCGATGATTTCAAGCTGCAACTGCAAGAAGCCCACGAAAAGGGTGACTACGCGCCGCTGCTCAAACTGATCCCCTACGCCGGACTCATCGGCGTCGAGTGTTCGCGGGTCGGTGATGACCTGCTGTTCAAGCTGCCGGCCAACAAGGACAACATTGGTAACCCTTTATTGCCGGCGATCCACGGCGGAGTGATCGCCGGATTCATGGAGCTGTCTGCCGCCCTGCACCTGCTGATTTTCACCGGTGCGCCCGGTGTGCCGAAAATCATCGATTTCTCCCTCGATTACCTGCGGGCCGGGCAGTTTCGCGACACCTGGGCCCGGTGTCAGGTCTGCCGTCAGGGCCGGCGGGTGGCCAATGTCGCGGTCACTGCCTGGCAAAGCACCGAAAGCGAACCGATTGCCACCGCCCGCGCACACTTCAAAATCGATGAGCCCTTGAAATCCTGAAGCACGCCCCCAACTCACAGAACAACCCGCCGCCGACCAGCAGGGTCGCGGCCAATGCCATCTGATTGGAGTTTGATGACCATGAGTGTGGAAACTCAAAAGGAAACCCTGGGCTTCCAGACCGAGGTGAAGCAGCTGCTGCACCTCATGATCCATTCGCTGTATTCCAACAAGGAAATCTTCCTTCGCGAATTGATCTCGAACGCCTCTGACGCCGTCGACAAATTGCGCTTCGAAGCCCTGGCCAAGCCAGAGTTGCTCGAAGGTGGCGATGAACTGAAAATCCGTGTGAGCTTCGACAAGGACGCCAAGACCGTCACCCTCGAAGACAACGGCATCGGCATGAACCGTGACGATGTGATCACCCACCTGGGGACCATCGCCAAATCCGGCACCGCCGATTTCATGAAGAATCTCTCGGGCGATCAGAAAAAGGATTCGCACCTGATCGGTCAGTTCGGTGTGGGCTTCTACTCCGCATTCATCGTTGCTGACAAAGTTGACGTGTACAGTCGTCGCGCCGGCACTGCCGCCAGCGAAGGCGTGCACTGGTCGTCGAAAGGCGAGGGCGAATTCGAAGTCGCCACCATCGACAAGCCAGAGCGCGGCACCCGCATCGTCCTGCACCTGAAACCCGGTGAAAACGAGTTCGCCGATGGCTGGCGCCTGCGCAACATCATCAAGAAGTATTCCGACCACATCGCGCTGCCGATCGAGCTGCCGAAAGAAGTGGCCGCTGCCGAAGGCGAAGAGAAGCCAGAAGTTGAGTGGGAAACCGTCAACCGCGCCAGCGCCCTGTGGACCCGTCCTCGCACCGAAGTGAAGGACGAGGAATACCAGGAGTTCTACAAACACATCGCCCACGACTTCGAAAACCCGCTGTCGTGGAGCCACAACAAGGTCGAAGGCAAGCTCGAGTACACCTCGCTGCTGTACTTGCCGGCCCGCGCACCGTTCGATCTGTACCAGCGTGAAGCGCCGAAAGGCCTGAAGCTGTACGTACAGCGCGTGTTCGTGATGGATCAGGCCGAGTCGTTCCTGCCGCTGTACCTGCGCTTCATCAAAGGCGTGGTCGACTCCAACGACCTGTCGCTGAACGTGTCGCGGGAAATCCTGCAGAAAGACCCGATCATCGACTCGATGAAGTCGGCGCTGACCAAGCGTGTGCTGGACATGCTGGAAAAACTGGCGAAGAACGAGCCTGAGCAATACAAGGGCTTCTGGAAAAACTTCGGGCAGGTCATGAAAGAAGGCCCGGCAGAAGATTTCGCCAACAAGGAAAAGATTGCCGGTCTGCTGCGTTTCGCATCGACCAACGGCGACGACGGCGAGCAGATCGTCGGGCTGGCCGAGTACCTGGCGCGCGCCAAGGAAGGTCAGGACAAGATCTACTACCTCACCGGCGAAACCTACGCGCAGGTCAAGAACAGCCCGCACCTGGAAGTCTTCCGCAAGAAAGGCATCGAAGTGCTGCTGCTGACTGACCGCATCGACGAGTGGCTGATGAGCTACCTCAACGAGTTCGACGGCAAGAGCTTTGTCGACGTCGCGCGCGGTGACCTGGACCTGGGCAACCTGGACTCGGAAGAGGACAAGAAGGTCGCAGAAGAAGTCGCCAAGTCGAAGGAAGGTCTGGTCGAGCGTCTGAAAACCGCACTGGGCGATTCCGTGGCCGAAGTCCGGGTTTCCCATCGCCTCACCGATTCGCCGGCTATTCTGGCGATCGGCGAGCAGGACCTGGGTCTGCAAATGCGTCAGATCCTCGAAGCCAGCGGGCAGAAGGTGCCGGATTCGAAGCCGATCTTCGAATTCAACCCGAGCCACCCGCTGATCGAGAAGCTCGACAACGAGGCCAGCGAAGATCGCTTCAGCGACCTGTCGCACATCCTCTTCGACCAGGCCGCTCTGGCGGCTGGCGACAGCTTGAAAGACCCGGCCGCTTACGTGACCCGTCTGAACAAGCTGCTGGTCGAGCTGTCCGCTTGATCAAACGGTAGAAAAACCCGCTTCGGCGGGTTTTTTCATTCTGGAGTTCAACCAATCTGGAGTCAGAAATGAGCCAAGTCACTGTACGTTCCGTGGTCTATCAGATTGACGGCCAGCCTTATGAAGGGCGCCTGGCGTTCGACGCCGAGCACAAAGGCGCACGTCCGGGCCTGCTGATGGCGCCGAACTGGATGGGTGTCAGCGCTGGCGCTGAAGAGATCGCCAAATCGGTGGCGGCCAAGGGGTATGTGGTGCTGATCGCTGACGTGTACGGCCAGGCCGTGCGTCCGCAGAACGCCGATCAGGCCGGTGCGGCGATGATGCCGCTGAAGAATGATCGCGCACTGCTGCGCAAGCGTATGCAGGCCGCGTTCGAACACTTGCAGAAGCAGGGCGAGGCGGCGGTCGATACCTCGAAACTGGCGGTGTTCGGTTTCTGCTTCGGCGGTTGCTGTGCACTGGACCTGGCCCGTACCGGAGCCCCAGTGAAAGCGGCGGTGTCGTTCCACGGCACACTGGATTCGCCGAACCCGGCGGACGCAAAGAACATCAAGGGCTCGGTGCTGGTGCTGCACGGTGCTTCCGATCCGTTGGTGCCGAAAGAGCAGTTGCCGGCATTCGAAGACGAGATGAACGCCGCTGGCGTGGACTGGCAGTTGTTGAGCTACGGCGGCGCGGTGCACTCGTTCACCGATCCGCACGCCAATGTGCCGGGCAAGATGATGTACGACGCGAAGACCGCAGCGCGGGCGTTCAAGTCGATGCATGACTTGCTGGATGAAGTGTTCAAAGGCTGATTCGGTTGAAAGCACTCCCACGCCTGGCGTGGGAGTGCTGGTTTAAAGCGGTGTCGGCTCGCTGCGTGATTTCGGCAGCTCGATCCGCTCGACTTCCCCCGGCACTGTCGGCCAGTCACCGGCCGCCCACTTGCGCCGCGCCTCATCGATTGCCGCCGGATCGCTCGCAACAAAATTCCAGTTGATCCGCCGTGGCCCGTCCAGTGGCGTACCGCCGAACAACACCGCGTGGCTGTCGCTCTCGGCGAACAAACTCATTTCTTCCCCGGTCGGCAATACCACAAGCGCATGGGGTTCGACCGCTTCGCCGTTCAATTGCACATCACCGCTCAAGACATACAGCGCCCGTTCTTCATGCTCGGTCGGGATCAGCAGTGTGGTCGCGGTTTGCATCTTCAGTTCGGCATAGAGCGTAGGAGAAAGCACCGGCACCGGTGATTCCAGACAAAAGCCTGACCCGGCGATCATGCGGATCTGCACGCCGAGGTTATCGCTGACCGGCAAGGTCGAGGCCGGGTGATGGCTGTAATGCCCCGGGCCTTGTTCGTGATCTTTGGGCGACGCGAGCCAGATTTGCAGGCCGTGCATCTTGAAGCTCTGATCCCATAGCGGTTCGGGTGTGCGCTCGACGTGAGCGATCGCCGTGCCGGCCGTCATCCAGCTGACATCGCCAGCACTGACCACCTGATCCGAACCCAGGCTGTCCTTGTGCTGGATCTGCCCTTCGAACAGATAGGTCAAAGTCGACAGACCGATGTGCGGGTGCTGTCGGATGTTCATGCCTTTGCCCGCCGGATAAACCGTTTCGAGCATGTGGTCGAAAAACACGAAAGGCCCGACGCTGCGGCATTTGGCTGACGGCAGCGGACGCAGGATCGGCTGGCCTTCGACGTCTTCGGCGCGCGGGCGGATGATCAGGGGTTGGGTGTCCATGGTCCATTCCAGGCTGAGCGGGTGATGCGTGGAGCATAACCCGCCGGTGTCGTCGGGGTGATTACTGGCTGTCGAAACCGACTGGCGCGTGGGTTTCGATGGTGACTTCGCTGGTGGTCATCAGCTTGTGAATCGGGCATCGATCGGCGACGCGCAGCAGTTCTTCGCGCTGGGCATCGGTGAGCACGCCCTTGAGGGTGAGGGTCACGTGCAGGGCGTATTTGCCTTTCTGTTCCTGGCTGTTGTCGCGTTTGACTTCAACACCGACGCCGGTCAGCGGGATGTCCTTTTTCTTTGCGTACAGCTTCAGGGTCAGGGCCTTGCAGGCGCCGAGGGCGGCGTCGAAGTAATCGTGCGGCTCCGGAGCCGAGCCTTCGCCGCCGGCGGTCGTCGGGACATCGGCGAACAGTTCATGTTCATCGATCTGTACAGTGTGGCGAAAACCTTCGGCAGACACGGTATTGACGGTAACGGTCATATGAACCTCGCAAGCTGTAGGAAAAGGGATTCGATCAAAAAAGACCTTGCAGGTATAGAGCATTCCCACACAGGCGCGTTCCACTTTCTTGCCGGGTGAACCCTCGTTGTCCGGCGAGGGTCTAGGCTATGCCTGTCTGCCGGAGAATGCTTGTGTCCGTGTTTCGTTTGAGTCTTGCCTGCCTGATGGTTTTCACCGGCGCCGCCAATGCCCGGGAATACATCTATAGTGACGCGCATCTGCATTACGTGGATTTTTTCCAGGAAACCGCCGGCATGCCGAAATTGCTGACGGCCATGAAGGAAAACTCCATTGAGCATGTGATGATTTCCGGCATTCCCGTGGCGAAGAAATGGCACGAAGACGAGCCGAAGCGCCCGCGTTATTACGCTGGCGATGATGCCGATGCCTATTGGTACAGCGCGACTGACGTGATCGTCGCCGACGCGGTGCAGAAACTCGCCCCGGAACAGCGCCAGTACTTTCACCCGTTCCTTTCAGGCTTCAATCCCAACGACAAGAACTCCGCCGCGCACATCCAGCGCATGCTCGATTTGTATCCCGGCTTGTGGCAGGGCATCGGCGAAGTCTTCACCCGTCACGACGACCTGACCGCGCTGACCTCTGGCGACACGCCACGCGCCAACAACGAAGCCATGACTCGCATCTATCACCTGGCCGCCGAAAACGATCTGCCGGTGATGTTGCATTCCAACATCACCTCCAAGCGTGAGAAGAATCCGCTGTACCTGAAGGAAATCGAAGAGCCGCTGCGTAATCATCCGCACACTCGGTTCATCTGGGCCCATGCCGGTACCAGTGCCGAAATCCATCGTCATCAAACGCAACTGGATTTTCTGCTGCCGACCCTCGCGCGAATGCTGGAGGCGTACCCGAACCTGTTCATTGATCTGTCGTGGAGCCTGCTGACGCCTTATCTGCTGGATGAAAAGGGCCAGCCGCGAGCGGAGTGGGTGCAACTGGTGGAACGTTATCCGGATCGCTTCATGCTCGGTTCGGACGTGGTCGGGCGATTCAACAAACTCGGCAAGCAAATCCACGGCTTCAAGCCGTTTCTCGACGCCTTGCCGGAAGCGGTGGCGAAAAAAGTCGCACGGGACAACTTCCTGGCGATATTGCCGCGAACAGCGCTCAAGTCCGGCAAACCCGCGCTGAATCGATAATGCCGGAGGTTCGTAGGATCAAGGCCTTTTGATATCGCGTTTTGGTCTTACGCATTTTTTAAAAGGGCCGATACCTTCTAGAGCAACCAGCTGCAGGGTTGATGCAGCGCTTTTGGAAGGAACCAGAGCAATGAGTATCCGTAGTCTCAATATTGCACCCCGGGCCGGACTGGGTTTTGGCGTGCTGGCGCTGATGGTGTTTGCCCTTGGCGCATTCGCCCTGCTGCAGATGTCGAACATGCGAGCCCAGTCCGACGAGGTCGACAAGAACTGGCTGCCCAGCGTGATGGCCGTGGGTGAAATGAGTCAGGACATGCTGCGTCTGCGCGCCCTGACCATGCGTCTGTTGCTCAATCGCGATCCGCAGGCCCTGGACCAGAATGTGGCCAAGCTCAATGAGCTGCGCAGTGTGTTGAGCGAAGCCCAACAACGTTACGACATCCTGATCGTATTGCCCGAAGAGCGCGCGCTGTTCGACCGCTTCAAGGTCGCCGAACACAAATATCTGGAGTTTCAAGCGCAGGTGATGACCTTGTCCGCTCAAGGACGAGTGGAGGAGGCGGCCGCCATTCTCAACGGGCAAATGAGCCCGCTGGCGGATGAAATCGCAGTGACCCTGCGTGAACTGGTCGAGCTGAACAAGCACAACGCCAATCTGGCCACTGAGGCCGCACGGCTGGTGTTCACCAATTCGCGGGTCTGGGTCGGGGTGATGATCGGCATTACCGCGCTGATTACCATTGCGCTGGCGTTATTGCTGACCCGCAGCATCGTGCTGCCGCTGTCGCAATCGCTCAATGTCGCGGAAGTGGTGGCCGGTGGCGATCTGACCGGTGATATCAGCATCTCCGGCAAGGACGAACCGGCGCGGCTGCTGCACGCGCTCAAAAGCATGCAGCACAATCTGCGGGACACCATCCGCCGAATCTCGGAGTCGTCCAGTCAACTGGCTTCGGCCTCGGAGGAGTTGAGCTGCGTTACCGAAGACGCGACGCGAGGGCTGCACCAGCAGAGTCTGGAAATTGAACAGGCCGCCACGGCGGTCAACCAGATGACCGCCGCCGTGGAGGAGGTAGCCAGCAATGCCGTCGCGACTTCCGAGGCTTCCCGTGAGTCTGATCGCATTGCCCAGCATGGTCGCGAGCAGGTGCAGCAGACCGTGTCGTCCATCGAGCTGCTGGCGGATGACGTAACCGCCAACGCTACGCAAGTTGAGGATCTGGCACAGAAGGTCTACAGCATCAGCAAGGTGCTGGACGTGATCCGCTCGATTGCCGAACAGACCAATCTGCTGGCGCTGAACGCGGCGATCGAAGCCGCGCGGGCGGGGGATGCCGGGCGGGGTTTTGCGGTGGTGGCGGACGAAGTGCGGGCGCTGGCCCATCGCACTCAGCAGTCGACCCAGGAGATCGAGCAGATGATCGGCGGCATTCAGCAGGGCACCGATTCGGCAGTCAGCTCGATGCAGCAGAGCAACATTCGCGCACGCTCGACCCTGGAGCTGGCGAAGGCCGCTGGCGTGGCGCTGGAGGAAATCGCTTCGGCGTTTACCTTGATCAACGAGCGCAACCTGGTGATCGCCAGTGCGTCGGAAGAGCAGGCCGCCGTGGCGCGGGAAGTGGACCGCAACCTGATGAACATCCGCGATCTGGCGATGCAGACTTCGGCGGGGGCCAATCAGACCAGCGCTGCGAGCCAGGAGCTGTCGCGGCTGGCGGTGGACCTGAACAGCATGGTGGCCAGGTTCTCGGTCTGATCAGCGTTCGACAGGCGAAAAAAAGCCCCGCGTTTGCGGGGCTTTTTGTTGAATCAGCTGCCTTTGACTGTTTTGCCGTTGACCGTGCCGTCCTGGAGCATGATGTTGTACTCCTTGCCGTCGGTCTCGACCTGTTGCAGGCGAACCAGCAGGTAATCCCAATCCTTGGCGAACCACATGACAGTGGTGCGCTTGCTTTGTGTCGGATCACGCACGCGTTCGACCTTGATCGCATCGATCTGGCCGGCTTTGGTTTCGACCTTCTCCGAACCCAGCACGCGGAAGTCGTAGGTATCGACTTCGCCATCATCGACTACCTGATAGCTCATACTTTTCTTGCCGGCGGCCACGTCATGCTGCAGCGCCAATTGATAGGTGGATTTGTCGACCATGCCGCGGTTGAGCGGGACTTTCACCGCGTCGCCACGGTCGGTGCCGGTGACGAGCTTGTTGTTCCAGTCGAAGTCCAGATCAGCCTTTTTCGCCTTGCCCAGGCCACCACGTTCGAAGTGGTAGGACTGTGGCAGCAGGGTGTCCTTGTCCAGGGTCAGGGTGCTTTCTTCAGTCAGGCTGGCGATCATCATCGAAGCCTTGAAGCTGAGTTTCCAGACGCCGTTCGCTTCCTTGGTCAGGCTGCGTTCGGCGGTTCCGCTCATGGGCAGCTGCTTCCAGTCGGCGGTGTAGCTGGCGGAGAACGGTTGAAGGTCTGCCGCCTGCGCGAAAGGCAGGGTGAGCAGAGCGCAAGCGAAGAGCAGGGCGCGACGCATAAAATCTCCTAGTTTCGAATCAAGTGACCGCTGGCCCCGAGTAACTGGCCATCCAGTAAAGCACCTTGCTCGCCGAGGGCCAGCCGTCCTTCGGCAAACCAGCGTACGGCCATCGGGTAGATCAGGTGCTCCTGAACATGAACCCGTTGCGCCAGACTCTGTGGCGAATCGTGCAACTCTACCGGTATTACTGCCTGTACGACCAGTGGCCCGCCATCGAGTTCCTCGGTGACGAAGTGCACGGAGCAGCCGTGTTCGGCGTCGCCGGCTTCCAGCGCGCGCTGATGAGTGTGTAACCCTTTGTATTTGGGTAGCAGCGAGGGGTGGATGTTGAGCAGGCGACCCTGGTAGTGACGGACGAAGTCAGCGCTGAGAATGCGCATGAAACCGGCCAGTACCACGAGTTTCGGATTGAATTCGTCGATCAGTTCGATCAGGGCGGCATCGAAGGCCTCGCGACCTTCGAAACCCTTGTGATCCAGCGAGCGGGTGGCGATACCCGCGTCACTGGCGCGTTGCAGGCCGTAGGCGTCGGCGCGGTTGGATATCACCGCGGCGATGCGGACCGGGCTGTCGCCGGCCCGCGTGCTGTCGATCAGGGCCTGCAAGTTACTGCCGGTGCCGGACAACAGCACCACGACATCACAGGTATTAGGCATTAGTGAGCCTTGAGGTTTTTCAGCTCGACCTGGGCCGCGCCTTCGGCAGCGACACCGATCTGGCCGATGACCCAAGGCTGTTCGCCGGCTTCACGCAGGTTGCTCAGTGCAGATTCAACGTGCTCCTGAGCCACGCAGATGACCATGCCCACGCCGCAGTTCAGTACGCGGTGCATTTCGGTTTCGTCGACGTTGCCTTGCTCTTGCAGCCAGTCGAAGACGGCCGGGCGAGTCCAGCTGGCCACGTCAACCACGGCTTGAGCGCCTTTTGGCAGAACGCGCGGGATGTTGTCCAGCAGGCCGCCACCGGTGATGTGGGCCATGGCCTTGACGGCGCCGGTGTCCTTGATCAGCTTGAGCAGCGGCTTCACGTAGATGCGGGTCGGGGCCATCAGCAGATCGGTCAGCGGCTTGCCGTCGAGCTGAACGGTTTCGATGTCGGCGCCGGAGACTTCGATGATCTTGCGGATCAGCGAGTAGCCGTTGGAGTGCGGGCCGGACGATGGCAGGGCGATCAGGGCGTCACCAGTGGCGACTTTCGAGCCGTCGATGATTTCCGCTTTTTCCACAACGCCGACGCAGAAGCCGGCCAGGTCGTAGTCTTCGCCTTCGTACATGCCAGGCATTTCAGCGGTTTCGCCGCCCACCAGCGAGCAGCCAGCCAGTTCGCAGCCTGCGCCGATACCGGTGACGACGGTGGCGGCAACGTCGACATTCAGCTTGCCGGTGGCGTAGTAGTCGAGGAAGAACAGCGGCTCGGCACCGCATACCACCAGGTCGTTGACGCACATGGCGACCAGATCCTGGCCGATGCTGTCGTGCTTGTTCAGGTTCAGTGCCAGACGCAGTTTGGTGCCGACGCCGTCGGTGCCGGAAACCAGTACGGGCTGTTTATAGCCGGCCGGGATTTCGCAGAGGGCGCCGAAACCGCCCAGTCCGCCCATGACTTCCGGGCGCGCAGTGCGCTTGGCGACGCTCTTGATGCGTTCGACCAATGCTTCACCGGCGTCGATGTCTACACCGGCGTCCTTGTAGCTCAGGGAGGGTTGCTTGCTCATGATCCAGGCCTTTAGGGGAGGGGATTCAGGGGTAACGACCGAGTCCAGCGGGAACGCCGAAACCGACGGGGGCGATTGCCTCACGCGAATTTCGATGTGCCCGGCTGTTGCCGGTCTGCGAAGGCGCGCGATTTTATCAGGCTTGAGGGGCAGCGGCCATCCTCGCGCCGACGGGCAGGGCCATATCGGCCGAAAAATTTTGCAATTGAAGCTGTGGGTGACATCACGGGTGCCTGTATAAGGAACCGTCTATCGTTAGGACTGTGCAAAAACTTACCGCCAGCGTGTGAATGTTTTGCAACGGCTTGTGGTCACAGGCTTGCTCTATCCGGTTCACGCGGCCTGTTCCAGCCGCTCTTGTCGACGGGAATTCTCCATGCGTTTGTGTAAATTGCTGTTTGTGGGCTGCTTGTCTCTCTTCAGTCTGGCGAGCCAGGCCGAAAACATCAAAGGTCTTTATCAGGTTCGCGAGCCGGTTAATGGCCAGTCGCCCGAGGAGCGTGATCGCGCTACCCAGGCTGCACTGGATACGCTGGTGTTGCGTCTGACCGGTGACCCGAAGGCGCCGCAGAACCCCGGGCTGGCGCCGATTCGCAAGGATCCGCAGCAGATCATCAGTCAGTTCGGTTTCGATGCCGGGCCGCCGGAAGTATTGAAGGTCGATTTCGACCCGGCTACCACCGAGCAGGCGCTGCGCCGTGCCGGGTTGTCGCTGTGGGGCGCCAGTCGGCCGTCGATCCTGGGCTGGTGGCTGAACGACTCCGCTGAGGGGGCGAGTCTTGTGGGTGATGGTCAGGCCAGTGCCGCGCCGTTGCGACGTGCCGCCCAACACAGAGGTTTGCCATTGCGTTTGCCGCTGGCGGACCTGAGTGAGCAATTGGTTGCAACCGCTCCGACGCTCGAAGGTTCCGACCCCGCGCCGCTGAATGCCGCCTCGGAACGTTACAGCGCCGATGCACTGCTCGCCGTGCATGCCCGTGAAGAAGGCGGTCAGTGGCAGGCCAAGTGGCATTTGTGGCTGGGGGATCAAAAAGAGGCGGGAAGCGTGCAGGGGGCTGATCAGGCCGCTGTTGCCGATGCTGTGATGCTGGCGGTCGCCGAGCGCCTGGCGCCTCGCTTTGTCGCCAAACCGGGTGCCTCGGGGCAGCAGACTCTGGAAGTGCAGGGCATGAATCTGGAGCATTACGCAACGTTGCTGCGGATGCTCGAACCGTTTGGTGTGCGGCTGCAGAGTGTCGATGCCGATCGTATCGTCTATCGGGTCAACGGCAGTGCCGATCAGTTGCGGGCGCAGTTGTCGCTGGCGAAGTTACAGGAAGTGCCGGCCGAGGCGCCGGCTCCGGTGGCTCCGCAGCCTGCGGTGCCAGGCGGTGCGCCTGTCGTTGCACCGGCGCCGGTTCCTGCGGCGCCGTCGTTGCGATTCCGCTGGTAGGTTTTTCTTTCATATATAGAAGCAATGGAGTGTTACATGGCCGATACGCGGCGTTGGTTCTGGCTCGGTGGGGTGCTCCTGCTTTGCGCGTTTGTCTGGTTGCTGCATCCGATCCTCACGCCGTTTCTGGTGGCGCTGTTGCTCGCGTATCTGTTCGACCCGCTGGTGGACCGTCTGGAGCGCCTCGGACTGTCCCGCACCTGGGGCGTGATCGCGGTATTTGCCGTGTTCACTCTGATCGTCACTACGTTGTTGCTGGTGCTGGTGCCGATGCTCGCCAAGCAACTGCTGCGTCTTTACGAGCTGGCACCGCAGATGCTCGACTGGCTGCAGCACACGGCGCTGCCTTGGGCGCAGTCGAAGCTGGGGCTGGCGGATGGCTTCTGGAAGTTCGACAAGGTCAAGGCTGCGATCACCGAGCACATGGGCCAGACCACCGACATCGTCGGCGTGGTGCTGAGTCAGGCCACAGCCTCCAGTCTGGCCCTGATCGGCTGGCTGGCGAATCTGGTGTTGATCCCGGTGGTCAGTTTCTATCTGCTGCGCGACTGGGACGTGATGATGGCCAAGATCCGCAGCCTGTTGCCGCGTGATCGTGAAGAGCGCGTGGTGGCGCTGGCGGGCGAATGTCACGAGGTGCTTGGCGCTTTCGTGCGGGGGCAGTTGCTGGTGATGCTGGCGCTGGGCGTGATCTATGCGGCGGGCCTGATGATTGTCGGTCTGGAACTGGGCCTGTTGATCGGCCTGATCGCCGGGCTGGCGGCCATTGTGCCTTATATGGGGTTTGTGATCGGGATCGGCGCGGCGCTGATTGCCGGGCTGTTCCAGTTCGGCGGCGACCTGTACCCGATGATCGGGATTGTCGCGGTATTCATGGTGGGGCAGGCCCTGGAGGGTATGGTGCTGACGCCATTGCTGGTCGGTGATCGAATCGGCCTGCATCCGGTGGCGGTGATCTTTGCCATTCTGGCTGGCGGCGAGCTGTTCGGTTTTACCGGTGTGTTGCTGGCGTTGCCTGTGGCGGCGGTGATCATGGTGCTGGTGCGTCACGTTCATGACTTGTACAAGGACTCTGACATGTACAGCGGAGTGGATGATCCGAAGCTGTAACATGAGGGAGGGCCGCCCGGTGGATTGCCGGGTTGGCCCGTCTCGTGCAGGCAATGCTGACGCCTGTGCGCCAAAGAAACTGTCATAAAACCAGCGTGTTAACGCAAACCTTTGATTTTGCTTGGGGTCTGTCGCATTGTGCGCTCCGCTTCACGGGTATAAACTTCGCACACTTTACACAGAGGCCACTAACGGTTCCTTGGGAACTGTTCAGTCAGCATGAAACCGATTCAGCTGCCCCTAGGTGTGCGTCTGCGTGACGACGCCACCTTCATCAACTACTACCCAGGCGCCAATGCCGCTGCACTCGGCTATGTCGAGCGTCTATGCGAAGCCGACGCCGGCTGGACCGAAAGCCTGATCTATCTGTGGGGCAAACACGGGGTGGGGCGTACGCATCTGTTGCAGGCCGCGTGCCTGCGTTTCGAACAGATGGGCGAACCGGCGGTGTACCTGCCGCTGGCCGAGTTGATGGATCGCGGCATCGAAATCCTCGACAACCTCGAACAGTACGAACTGGTCTGCCTGGATGACCTGCAGGTGATTGCCGGCAAGTCCGATTGGGAAGAGGCGATGTTTCACCTGTTCAACCGTCTGCGTGACAGCGGTCGCAGGTTGCTGATTGCCGCCTCCACCTCGCCACGTGAATTACCGGTGAAACTGGCGGACTTGAAATCGCGCCTGACCCTGGCGCTGATTTTCCAGATGCGTCCTCTCTCCGATGAAGACAAATTGCGCGCCCTGCAATTGCGCGCATCCCGTCGCGGTCTGCACCTGACCGACGAAGTCGGGCATTTTATTTTGACTCGCGGTACCCGCAGCATGAGCGCGCTTTTTGACCTGCTCGAGCAGCTCGATCAGGCCTCTTTGCAGGCTCAACGCAAGCTGACCATTCCCTTCCTGAAAGAAACCCTGGGCTGGTAAAACCGGGGCTCTCAGCCGGTTTCGGCATATTTCAGGCGCCAGAAAATCCGCTTTCCTGTGCATTGCGCAGGCCGCGTCTCGATTCAAATAGGCTTAAGCGCTTAGATGTAAACGAGAAACCGAGAAGTCACAAAAAGATCGATTGAATTTGCAAATGAGGCTGATAGCGGGCATAGTCTCGGCTTCTTTACAACTATCAGCCACGGTCGTGCCCATGCTAAAGCGCTTCGCACCCCTCGTGCCTCTCGCACTCGTCACCCTGTTGTTCGGTTGCGCTGCTCATTCACCTGTCAATCAAGAGCAGCAACAGCAGGCTAAAAATTCTGCTACCGCCCAGTCTTCCGTTATTTATCAGGAAGAGCTGGACACCGAAAAGGAACTGGCCGACTTCAACGGCAAGAAGCCTTACCAGCTTCCGGTTCTGGCCGACAGCATTCTTGAACGCGGCATGTCCCTGATCGGTACCCGTTACCGTTTCGGCGGCACCTCTGAAGCCGGGTTCGATTGCAGCGGTTTCATCGGCTACCTCTTCCGCGAAGAAGCCGGCATGAACCTGCCACGCTCCACTCGCGAAATGATCAACGTGGATGCCCCGCTGGTTTCGCGCGGCAACCTCGAGCCGGGCGATCTGCTGTTCTTCGCCACCAATGGTCGTCGCGGTCGTGTAAGCCACGCCGGGATCTATCTGGGCGACAATCAGTTCATCCACTCCAGCAGTCGTCGCAGTGGCGGTGTCCGTATCGACAGTCTGGGTGACAGCTACTGGAGCAAGTCCTTCATCGAAGCCAAACGTGCTTTGGCGAACGCTCCAACCGTGGTTACCGCTCGCAAGTAATCACGCCTATGTCGCCACGCTCGTGGCGACAAGCGGTCCTTCAGGGGCAATAGACTTAAACTTTACAAGGTGAAGTTAAAGTCTTACTTGAAGTTTGCCGCGTAGCCGCTAGAATCCTGATCTATATTGATGGCAAACCGCCTGCGTTCCCCCGCAGGCGGTTTTGTTTTCTGTCGAATCGGCAGTAAAAGCCGCAGCCAGATCAGGATGTTCTGCTTATGACGATGACGGCCCGCCTTGCCCTGATGTTCTTCGCAGCGCTGCTCAGCGCTTGCGCCAGTCGCACTCCGCCGCCAGCCCCCGTGGTTCGCGCGCCGGTTGTGTTCGGATCCTCCCAGGCTTTTTCTCCCGCTGCCGAAGACGTACTGTTCCGTGCGCTCGGGCTGGTTGGGACGCCTTATCGCTGGGGCGGCAACACGCCGGATTCCGGTTTTGATTGCAGCGGCCTGATCGGCTTCGTCTACCGCGATGCTGCCGGCATCAGCCTGCCGCGCTCTACCCGCGAGATGATCGTCATGCAGGCGCCGAATGTCGGCAAGGAAGGGCTGCAGACCGGCGACCTGATCTTCTTCGCCACCAATGGCGGCTCCCAGGTCAGTCATGCGGGGATTTACGTCGGGGAGGGGCGCTTCGTTCATGCGCCAGCCACCGGCGGTACCGTGAAGCTGGACAGCCTGTCGAAGGCCTATTGGCAGAAGGCCTATCTGAGTGCCAAGCGTGTTCTGCAGCCGGAGCATCTGGCGCATAACCCTTAGTCATTCGAAGCAATAAAAAACCTGTGGGAGCGCATCGGCTCCCACAGGTTTTTTTGTTTCAGGGTCGGGCTATTTGGCTGCCGACACTCGCCAGACCTTGTTCCCGACGTCGTCTGCCACAAGTAAGTCGCCTTGTTGATCAATCACCACGCCAACGGGGCGTCCCAGGGCGTTTTCATCCTTGTCGAGGAAGCCTGTCAGTACGTCTACAGGTGTTCCATTCGGCTTGCCGGCGCTAAACGGTACGAAGATCACCTTGTAGCCACTGTGGGGCTTTCGGTTCCACGATCCGTGCTGACCGATGAACGCGCCTTCCTTGAATTGGGCTGGCAGCGTGTTGCCCTCGGCAAAGGTCAGGCCCAGTGAGGCGGTATGCGGACCGACGGCGTAATCCGGGGCGATGGCCTTGGCCACCAGGTCCAGGTTTTGTGGCTCGACGCGGACATCGATGTGCTGGCCGTAATAGCTGAACGGCCAGCCATAGAAACCACCGTCCTTCACCGAGGTGATGTAGTCCGGCACCAGATCGCTGCCGATCTCGTCCCGCTCGTTTACCGCTGTCCACAGCGCGCCGCTTTTCGGTTCCCAGGCGAGGCCGTTGGGGTTGCGAATGCCTGAAGCGAAGATCCGGTGATTGCCGGTGGCGCGGTCCACTTCCCAGATCGCCGCGCGGCCCTCTTCCTGATCCAGGCCGTTTTCGCCGACGTTGCTGTTCGAGCCGACGGTGACGTAAAGCTTGCTGCCATCCTTGCTGGCAATGACGTTCTTGGTCCAGTGATGGTTGAGCGGGCCGCCCGGCAGGTCCACGACCTTGATTGGCTGGCTCTTGATTTCCGTTGCCCCGGGTTCGTAGTGGAAGCGTAACAAACGGTCGGTATCAGCGACGTACAGGTCATTGCCGACCAGTGTCATGCCGAACGGCGAGTTCAGGTTCTGCAGAAACACCGTGCGCGTTTCCGCCACGCCGTCGTGGTCGGCATCGCGCAGCAGGGTAATGCGGTTCGGGCTGGGAACCCCTGCGCCCGCACGGCCCATGACTTTCTTCATCACCCAGCCGCGTATGCCCTTGCTGTCGTCAGGTTTCGGCGGGGCATTGGTTTCCGCCACCAGTACATCACCGTTGGGCAATACGTAGAGCCAGCGCGGGTGATCGAGGTTTTCGGCGAATGCGGCCACCTGGGTGCCGGCGGCTGCCGTTGGTTTCGCACCGGCCGGCCAGCCGATCGCCGGGGCGATGTTCACCGTCGGAATCAGGGTTTTATTCGGTTCGGGCAGTTTGGGGGATGGGCCGGTGCCGTCCGAGACTTGCAGGCTGGAGGATTCACCACAGGCGGTGAGCCCTCCGGCGAGTGCGATGACGAAAACGAGCTGGGGCTTGCGCATTACTGATCTTCCCTATGAATGCATTCCTAATCATAGAGAAGTGCGCGAGCCCGATGGTTCAACCGTTCAGCCGCGCGCCTCCTTGAACAGCACGGCAATGCCGGGATGGTAGTTGCCGGCCTCGCTGCGCAATTTGCGGTAGGCGTAGGGGAAGTACCAGGCGACGGCGCACGTGTGTTCCTTTTGCAGGTCGTCGACCATGTCCTGCAGTTCTTCCGGGCTGGCGCTGTGCTGGGCTTTCTGTGGGGCGACGAACAGGCAGCCGAGTTTGAGATCGCTGGCGTAGCTGATGCGCTTGGCATCGCTGGTGATATCGGCCAGGGCCTGAGTGAGATTCAGGTTGTTGACGCGCGGCCAGCGTTGGGTCGCCTGAATGTAAGCGCGATCTTCGGCGCCGGCCAGGAACAGGTCGGCACGGGCATTGCGTTCGCCTTCCTCATTCTGTTTGCGGGTGGCGGTGTCACGCAGGGTGACCAGTTCGGCCATCCATGCGGCGGCGGACAGCAGGCCGAGGTTGGCTTTTTCGTCGTGCCAGTAGGGCGTGTCGTTGTCGCCACGCACGGTGTTGTAGCGGTCGATACAGTCAAACCAGCGTTCCAGCACCGGGCGCAGGAATTCCAGCCGCGGATTGCTGATGATCATGCCTTGCATGGTGCTCTCCCTTGTTATTGTGATGTGCTCTCTGCAGTCAAAAAGCATGGCTCTTTGATATCACTGCTGGCAGTGTGGCACAAGATTGGCGTCAGTTAATTGATCGGCGGCAGTTATTCGCCGCACAAGCCCCTCTTCAATTGACGCTCCACCCCCAACCCTCTAACCTTCGCGGCTTGTTTCAGGTGCTCTGTGGCGCATGTCGACAGAGTGAAACAGGGAAGCCGGTGAGGCGGGTCTTCAAGCGATGAACCCTCACGATCCCGGCGCTGCCCCCGCAACGGTAAATGAGTAAAAGCTGCGTCGGATGCCACTGCTTAACAGCGGGAAGGCGCGCAGCCAGGCACCAGCCGCTCATGAGCCCGGAGACCGGCCTGATCCATCCAGCGGCATCACGGTGGGCGATGCCAGGCTTGTTGCCGTCTGTTCTTGTGCCTGCCCGCCGTTATCCAGCCTCAACGGAGAGCTTCCCCATGAGTGATTCCCCCGAACGCGACGAGCGTCACCTCGCGCGCATGCAGCGTAAAAAAGCCGTGATCGACGAGCGCATCGCCAATTCGCCAGATGAATGCGGCCTGGTGCTGGTGCTGACCGGCAACGGCAAAGGCAAAAGCAGCTCGGCGTTCGGCATGCTCGCCCGCGCCATGGGCCACGGCATGCAGTGCGGCGTGGTGCAGTTCATCAAGGGCCGCAACAGCACCGGTGAGGAACTGTTCTTTCGCCGCTTCCCGGAGCAGGTGCGCTTCCATGTGATGGGTGAGGGATTCACCTGGGAAACCCAGGACCGCCAGCGTGACATCGCCGCCGCCGAAGCTGCATGGGAAGTGTCCCGCGAGCTGCTGCGTGATCCGTCGATCGGTCTGGTGGTGCTCGATGAACTGAACATCGCCCTCAAGCACGGTTACCTCGATCTGGATCAGGTGCTCAGCGATCTGCAGGCCCGCCCGCCGATGCAGCACGTGATCGTCACCGGCCGCGCCGCCAAGCCGGAAATGATCGAGATGGGCGACACCGTCACCGAAATGGGCATGATCAAGCACGCCTTCCAGGCCGGCATCAAAGCGCAGAAAGGCGTCGAACTTTGAATCAACCACGTCACTGCCCGGCGGTACTGATCGCCGCGCCGGCCTCCGGTCAGGGCAAGACCACCGTCACCGCCGCGCTGGCCCGTTTGCATCGCAATCAGGGGCGCAAGGTTCGCGTGTTCAAGTGCGGTCCGGACTTTCTCGACCCGATGATCCTCGAGCGCGCCAGCGGTGCGCCGGTCTATCAACTGGACATGTGGATGGTCGGCGAGCAGGAAAGTCGACGTCTGTTGTGGGAAGCCGCCGCCGAAGCGGATCTGATCCTGATCGAAGGCGTTATGGGTTTGTTTGACGGTACGCCGTCGAGCGCCGATCTGGCGCGGCATTTCGGCGTGCCGGTGCTCGGCGTGATCGATGGTACCGCGATGGCCCAAACGTTCGGCGCACTGGCCCTGGGCCTGGCGCGTTATCAGCCGGACCTGCCGTTCGCCGGGGTACTGGCCAACCGCGTTGGCACCGTGCGCCATGCGCAATTGCTCGAAGGCAGCCTGACCGAAGGCCTGCGTTGGTACGGCGCGCTGTCCCGTGAAACCGGGATCGAACTGCCAAGCCGTCATCTCGGTCTGGTGCAGGCCAGCGAACTCAATGACCTCGACGTGCGCCTCGACGCCGCCGCCGAAGCGCTGGCCGGCACCTGCGAGGTAGCGCTGCCGCCGGCCGTGGAATTCGCCGCGCCAGAAATCGTTGAGACTGAAAAGTTGCTCGAAGGCGTGCGAATTGCCGTTGCCCGCGACGAAGCCTTCGCGTTCACCTACGGTGCCAGTCTCGATCTGTTGCGGGCGATGGGCGCCGAGTTGAGTTTCTTCTCGCCGATCCGCGATGCGCAATTGCCCGACGCCGACAGCTTGTACCTGCCCGGCGGCTACCCGGAATTGCACCACGTTGCCTTGTCGCAGAACGCCGACATGCTCAACGCGATCCGCGCGCATCACGCCGCTGGCAAGCCGCTGCTCGCCGAATGTGGCGGCATGCTGTACCTGCTCGGCTCGCTGACCGATGTCGAAGGCACCCGCGCTGACTTGGTCGGCCTGTTGAGTGGCGATGCCGTGATGCAAAAGCGCCTCGCCGCGCTGGCCTTGCAAGAGGTCGACCTGCCGGAAGGCCTGTTGCGCGGCCACACCTATCACCACTCCCTGACCACCACCGAACTGACGCCAATCGCCCGTGGCCACAGCCCCAATGGCGGGCGCGGTGCCGAAGCGGTGTATCGGCAAGGGCGGATGACCGCCTCGTACGTGCATTTTTACTTTCCATCGAATCCGTCGGCGATTGCCGCACTGTTGGTGCCATGACCGACAACGCATTCACTGAAACCGAGCGCGAAGCGGTCTACCGCGCCATCGCCGAACGTCGCGACATGCGCCACTTCAGCGGTGGCACGGTCGAGCCTGAACTGTTGCGTCGTTTGCTGGAGGCCGCGCATCAGGCGCCGAGCGTCGGCCTGATGCAGCCGTGGCGCTTTATCCGCATCAGCGACCGCGCTTTGCGTAGCCAGATCCAGAACCTGGTTGAAGAAGAGCGCGTGCGCACCGCCCAAGCCCTCGGCGAGCGCAGCGACGAGTTCATGAAGCTCAAGGTCGAAGGCATCAATGACTGCGCAGAAGTGCTGGTCGCAGCCTTGATGGATGATCGCGAACGACACATTTTCGGTCGTCGCACGCTACCGGAAATGGACATGGCCTCATTGTCCTGCGCGATCCAGAACCTGTGGCTGGCGGCGCGCGCCGAAGGCCTGGGCATGGGCTGGGTGTCGCTGTTCGAGCCGCAGGCGCTGGCCGATCTGCTGAAACTGCCGGCCGGGGCCAAGCCGCTGGCAGTGCTTTGCCTGGGGCCGGTCAAGGAATTCTATCCGGCGCCGATGCTGGTACTCGAAGGGTGGGCGCAGGCGCGTCCGCTCAATGAGCTGCTGTATGAAAATTTCTGGGGAGTGAGTCAATGAGTGTGGCGTTGTTGAGTGTCGCCGCGGTCGCGCTGGATGCGCTACTGGGTGAGCCGAAGCGCTGGCATCCACTGGTGGCGTTCGGCAATTTTGCCGGGCGCATCGAGCAACGTTTCAACACCGGCGGGCGTGGGTGGCGCAGCCATGGTGTCACCGCTTGGGTGATCGCGGTGCTGCCATTGACGTTACTTGCCACGGCATTGTCCTGGGCGCCTTATGTGGGCTGGATTGTCGAGATCATCGCGCTGTATTGCGCCCTCGGCATGCGCAGTCTCGGTGAGCACGTCGAGCCGGTGGCCAAGGCTTTGCGCAGCGATGACCTGGAAGAGGCGCGCAAGCGCGTGGGTTACCTGGTCAGCCGTCAGACCAGTGAGCTGGACAGCACGGCTGTCGCCCGTGCCGCCACCGAGTCGGTGCTGGAAAACGGCAGCGATGCGGTGTTCGCTGCAATCTTCTGGTTTGTCGTGGCCGGTGTTCCGGGCGTGGTGCTCTATCGTCTGAGCAACACCCTCGACGCGATGTGGGGTTATCGCAACGAACGCTTCGAGCGTTTCGGCTGGGCCGCGGCAAAAATCGACGATGTCCTCAACTACATTCCCGCACGGCTTGTGGCGTTGACCTACGCGCTGCTCGGCAAAACCCGACTCGCGCTGAAATGCTGGCGCACCCAAGGCCCGAAATGGGACAGCCCGAACGCCGGCCCGGTGATGGCTGCCGGCGCAGGTGCCTTGGGCGTGGAGCTGGGCGGGCCGGCGATCTATCACGGCGAGCTGCACGAGCGTGCGCAACTGGGCGAGGGTGCGCCGGCGGATGCCGATTCCATCGAACGTGGCTGGCAATTGGTTCAGCGCGGGGTATGGTTATGGCTGCTGATTCTCTGCGTGGGGGCTGAATTCTATGCTTGAGCACGGTGGCCGGCTGCGCAGGGCGGCGCTTGAATACGGCATCGCGGAAGAAGACTGGCTCGACTTGTCCACCGGTCTGGCGCCGTGGCCGTTTCCGGTTCCGGAAATTCCGCTGCGGGCCTGGGCGCGCTTGCCGGAAACCGATGACGGTCTGGAGCAGGCCGCGTGCGACTACTACGGCGCCGCGCAGGTTTTGCCGGTGGCCGGTTCGCAGATGGCCATCCAGTTGTTGCCGCGATTGCGCCGGGCCGGCAAGGTTGGCGTGCTGTCGCCGTGTTATGCCGAGCATGGCGAAGCCTGGCGGCGCAGCGGTTACATCGTCCGCGAAGTGTTGGAGCAGGAAGTCGATTTCTTCCTCGACGGCCTCGACGTGCTGGTGGTGGTCAACCCGAACAATCCCACCGGCCTGAGCCTGACTCCGGCGCGCCTGCTCGACTGGCACGCACGGCTGGCCCAGCGCGGCGGCTGGCTGGTGGTTGATGAAGCGTTCATGGACAACACGCCGCAGTTAAGCCTTGCCCCGCATGCGCATCAAGTGGGGTTGATCGTCCTGCGTTCGTTCGGCAAGTTTTTCGGTCTGGCCGGTGTTCGACTCGGGTTCGTGCTGGCGGAGCGCAAGCTGCTCAGATTGCTGGCCGAGCAGGTCGGACCCTGGGCCGTCAGCGGGCCGACCCGGGTATTGGGGCAAGCCTGCCTGCAAGACACTGAAGGTCATACCCGCCAGCGGATCCGCAGCGACGAAGCCAGCGAACGGCTGGCTGCACTGCTCGAGCGCTATGGCTTCAAGCCTCAGGGCGGCTGTGCGCTGTTTCAGTGGCTGATCACCGAGCATGCTCACGCACTCCACGAATTCATGGCCCGTCGCGGCATCCTCCTGCGTCTCTTCACGCACAACAGCAGCCTGCGTTTCGGTCTGCCCGCCAATGTCGCCGATGAAGCGCGTCTTGAGCAGGCCCTGCAAGCGTTTGCCATGGACCGCTCTATGGACAAGAAACCCGCATGACTACGTTAATGGTGCAAGGCACCACCTCCGACGCTGGCAAAAGTACGCTGGTGACGGCGCTGTGCCGCTGGGCAACCCGTCGGGGCGTTGCCGTAGTGCCGTTCAAACCGCAGAACATGGCGCTCAACAGCGCAGTGACCGCCGACGGCGGCGAGATCGGCCGGGCGCAAGCGGTGCAGGCGCAGGCGGCGTTTCTCGAGCCACACACCGATATGAATCCAGTGCTGCTCAAGCCCAACAGCGACACCGGTGCCCAGGTCATCATCCATGGACGTGCGGTCACCAGCATGAACGCCGTCGCCTATCACGACTACAAAGCCATCGCCATGCAGGCCGTACTGGCCTCTCACGAGCGCTTGAGCGCTGCGTATCCGCTGGTGATGGTCGAGGGCGCGGGCTCGCCGGCGGAGATCAATCTGCGCGCCGGTGACATCGCCAACATGGGCTTCGCCGAAGCGGTGGATTGCCCGGTGCTGTTGATCGCGGACATCAATCGGGGCGGCGTGTTTGCCCATCTGGTGGGCACGCTGGAACTGCTGTCGCCGAGCGAACAGGCACGGGTGAAGGGCTTCATCATCAACCGCTTCCGTGGCGATATCGCCTTGCTGCAACCGGGCCTCGACTGGCTGGAGCAGCGCACCGGCAAGCCGGTGGTGGGCGTGCTGCCGTACGTGATGGACCTGCATCTGGAAGCCGAGGACGGCATCGACCAGCGCCAGATCGACAAGGCCGAGCAAGTCTTGAAAGTGGTGGTGCCGGTGCTGCCGCGCATCAGCAATCACACCGATTTCGATCCCCTGCGACTGCATCCGCAGGTTGACCTGCAATTCATCGGCCCGGGGCAAGCGATTCCACCGGCCGATCTGATCATCCTGCCGGGATCGAAAAGCGTGCGCAGTGACCTGGCGTATCTGCGCGCCAATGGCTGGGAAACCGCCATCCGCCGTCATCTGCGCTATGGCGGCAAGCTGCTGGGGATTTGCGGCGGTCTGCAAATGCTCGGCGAGCAGGTGCATGATCCGCTCGGCCTGGAAGGCGCACCGGGCTCCAGCGCCGGTCTGGGGCTGTTGGCGTTTGAAACGCAGCTCGAAGCCGAGAAGCAATTGCGCAATGTGCGCGGGCGTCTGGCGCTGGAAGATGCCGAGGTCAGCGGTTATGAAATTCATGCGGGTGTGACGACAGGGGCTGCGCTGGAAAACGCTGCTGTCCATCTGGATGACGGCCGCTGTGATGGCGCGCAAAGTCTCGACGGGCAGATTTTCGGTACCTACCTGCATGGCCTGTTCGAATCGCCGGCGGCCAGTGCGGCGCTGTTGCGCTGGGCCGGTCTGAACGATGTGCAGGAGGTGGATTACCACGGCCTGCGCGAACGCGATATCGAGCGCTTGGCGGATCTGGTGGAGAAGCATCTGGATACCGGGCTGTTGTGTGAACTCTGTGGTATCCAGGCCGGATGTGATGGCCTCTTCGCGGGCAAGCCCGCTCCCACAGGGTATTGAGGTGTACTCGAGTGCCATGTCCGGCCGACATCCATTGTGGGAGCGGGCTTGCCCGCGAAGAGGTCAGTTGTCTCAACGAATTTTTTTCAGGATGCCTCCATGCTCCAGTTGATCCTCGGCGGCGCCCGCTCCGGCAAAAGTCGCCTGGCCGAAAAGCTCGCCACTGACAGCGCGCTGGCCGTGACGTACATCGCCACCAGTCAGCCGCTGGATGGCGAGATGAATGAACGCGTCGCCCATCACCGTGCCCGTCGTCCCGCCGAATGGGCGTTGATCGAGGAGCCGCTGGAGCTGGCCCGGGTGCTGCGCGAGAACGCCAGTGCCGAGCGTTGCCTGCTGGTGGATTGCCTGACGCTGTGGCTGACCAATCTGCTGATGCTCGAAGACGCCGAACGCCTCGCCGCCGAGCGCGCAGCCCTGCTTGAATGCCTGGCGTCGCTGCCGGGTGAAATCATTTTTGTCAGCAACGAGACCGGAATGGGTGTCGTGCCGCTGGGCGAATTGACTCGCCGCTACGTCGATGAAGCCGGTTGGCTGCATCAAGCTCTGGCCGAGCGTTGTCAGCGAGTCGTCCTGACCGTCGCCGGCCTGCCCCTGACTCTTAAAGGACCTGCGTTATGACTCAAGCCTGGTGGCTGAACCCGTGCAAACTGGTGGATACGGACGCCGTTGAAAGCGCGGCAGCCCGTCAACAGCAATTGACCAAACCCGCAGGCTCCCTCGGGCGACTGGAATCTGTAGCAGTGCAACTGGCCGGATTGCAGGGGCAGATCAAGCCGAAACTCGATCAGGTCTGGATCGCGATTTTTGCTGGCGACCATGGCGTTGTCGCCGAAGGGGTTTCCGCGTTTCCGCAGGAAGTCACCGGGCAGATGCTGCTGAATTTCGTCAGCGGCGGCGCGGCGATCAGCGTGCTGGCGCGGCAGCTCGGTGCGCAACTGGAAGTGGTGGATCTGGGCACCGTGACCCCGTCGCTGAACCTGCCGGGCGTGCGCCACTTGAATATCGGCCAGGGCACGGCGAATTTCGCCAAGGGTGCGGCGATGACTCGGGCACAGGGCGAACTCGCCTTGCAGGGCGGCCGCGACAGTGTGCTGCGCGCGAAGGCGGCGGGCGCGCAATTGTTCATCGGTGGCGAAATGGGCATCGGCAACACCACGGCCGCCAGTGCGCTGGCCTGTGCGCTGCTCGATTGCCCGGTGGCACACCTGACCGGTCCCGGCACCGGGTTGAATGCCGAAGGCGTCAGCCACAAGGCGCTGGTGATCGAGCGGGCGCTGGCGCTGCACTCGGCGCAGCGTGGGGATGTGCTGCAGACCCTGTTCAATCTCGGCGGCTTCGAGATTGCGGCTTTGGTCGGCGCGTATCTGGCCTGTGCTCAGGAAGGTGTGGCGGTGCTGGTGGACGGCTTCATCTGCACGGTCGCTGCGCTGGTGGCGGTGCGTCTGAATCCGGCTTGCCGTGAGTGGCTGCTGTTCGGTCATCGCGGCGCCGAGCCGGGCCATCGTCATGTGCTGGAAACGCTGAGTGCCGAGCCGCTTCTTGAACTGGGCCTGCGTCTGGGCGAGGGCAGCGGCGCTGCGCTGGCGGTGCCGTTGTTGCGTCTGGCCTGTGATCTGCACGGCCAGATGGCGACCTTCGCCGAGGCCGCGGTGGCGGATCGTCCGGCATGACCTTGCGTCTGGATCTGCTGCGCCACGGTGAAACCGAACTCGGCGGTGGCCTGCGCGGCAGCCTCGACGACGCGCTGACTGAAAAAGGCTGGGCGCAGATGCGCGAGGCGGTGAGCGGGCAGGGACCGTGGGATCGGCTGGTCAGTTCGCCGTTGCAGCGTTGTGCGCGGTTTGCTGAAGAGCTGGGTGCGCAGCGGGATCTGCCAGTATCTCTGGACAAGAATCTGCAAGAGCTGCATTTCGGTGCCTGGGAAGGGCAGAGCGCGGCGGCGCTGATGGAAACCGATGCCGAAGCGCTTGGGCTGTTCTGGGCGGATCCGTATGGGTTTACCCCGCCGCAGGGTGAGCCTGTCAGCGAGTTTTCTGCGCGGGTGCTGGCGGCGGTCATGCGACTGCATGCGGCGCACGCGGGGGAGCGGGTGTTGCTGATCAGCCATGGCGGCGTGATGCGTCTGTTGCTGGCGCGGGCCCGTGGTTTGCCTCGTGAGCAGTTGCTGAATGTCGAAGTGGGTCACGGCGCGCTGTTTTCGCTGATCGTCGAGGCCGACGGTTCGCTCAGGGAAGTGTGCTGACATGCTGCCCCTGTGGATCGCCCTGCAATTTCTCAGCAGCCTGCCGATTCGTCTGCCGGGCATGCCGGCGCCCGAAGAACTCGGCCGCTCGCTGCTGTTTTATCCGCTGGTGGGCTTGCTGTTCGGGGTGATTCTCTGGGCACTGAACATTGCCTTGGCCGGCACGCCATTGCTGTTGCATGCCGCGTTGTTGCTGACGGTTTGGGTGCTGCTCAGCGGTGCTTTGCACCTCGATGGGCTGGCGGACAGCGCCGATGCGTGGCTCGGCGGTTTCGGTGATCGCGAGCGTACGCTGACAATCATGAAGGACCCGCGCAGCGGGCCGATTGCGGTGGTGACGCTGGTGCTGGTGTTGTTGCTCAAGTTTGCCGCGTTGCTGGCCTTGATCGAACAGCAGCAGGGTATGGCATTGATCATCGTGCCGCTGATCGGGCGGGCGGCGCTGCTCGGACTGTTCCTCACCACGACTTATGTGCGGGCCGGTGGATTGGGGCAGGCGCTGGCCGATCATCTGCCACGCAAGACGGGTTGGCAGGTGCTGGCGGTGAGTGCGGCGGTGTGCGTGGTGATTGCCGGGTTCAATGCTGTCGTGGCGTTGCTGCTGGCGGTCGTCGTGTTCATCTGGTTGCGACATTTGATGGTGCGGCGCCTGGGCGGAACCACGGGCGATACGGCCGGTGCACTGCTGGAATTATTGGAAATGTCGGTGCTGGTCGGGCTGGCCTTGTTTTGATCTGTAACTTGATTTGACAGACTCGCGGGTATATACACGCATCATGCTTCCTTCTCAGTGTTTGTGCATCAACCTGCGTCGCGCCGCACGTGGCGTCAGCAGGCATTACGACGGCGCTCTCGACGGCTTCGGGATCAACGTTGCCCAGTATTCTCTGCTGTGCAATCTGCAGCGGCTGGATCAACCGAGCATCTCCGAGCTGGCCGAAGCGATGGGCCTGGATCGCAGCACTCTCGGACGCAATCTGCGGGTACTGGAAGGCGAAGGGCTGGTGGCGCTGGCTGAGGGCGAAGACATGCGCAACCGCATTGTCCGGCTCACCGAAACCGGTGCGCAACGCCTGGCAGCAGCCCTGCCGGCCTGGGAAGCGGCGCAGCAGCGGTTGATCGACCGACTGGGTGCCGAGAAGCGTGAAACCTTGCTGCGGCTATTGGATGAACTGGCCTGAGGGCCGGTTTTTTCCGAATCTAAGCGGGTATATACCCGCGACTGGAGAATAACAATGAGTTCGATGTGGCGTACGTGCGGTTGGGTGTTATTGGGGAGTGCGCTGATTCTGGCGTTGTCATTGGGCGTGCGGCACGGTTTCGGCCTGTTCCTGTCGCCGATGAGTGCCCAGTTCGGTTGGGGCCGTGAGGTGTTCGCCTTCGCCATCGCCTTGCAGAACCTGATCTGGGGCCTGGCGCAACCCTTCACCGGCGCACTGGCCGACCGCTTCGGCGCGGCAAAAGTGGTACTGATCGGCGGCGTGCTCTACGCCCTGGGCCTGGTGTTCATGGGGCTGTCGGAGACCGCTTTGGGCTTGTCCCTGAGCGCTGGCCTGCTGATCGGCATCGGGCTGTCCGGGACCTCGTTCTCGGTGATTCTCGGCGTCGTCGGCCGCGCCGTGCCACCGGAGAAACGCAGCATGGGCATGGGCATTGCCAGCGCCGCCGGATCCTTTGGTCAGTTCGCCATGCTGCCGGGCACCCTCGGGCTGATCGGCTGGCTCGGCTGGTCGGCGGCGTTGCTGGTGCTGGGCCTGCTGGTGGCGCTGATCGTGCCGCTGGTGAGCATGCTCAAGGACAAACCGCTGCCGGTGCTCGGCCATGAGCAAACCCTGTCCGAAGCCCTGCGCGAAGCCTGTTCGCATTCCGGGTTCTGGCTGCTGGCGTTCGGTTTCTTCGTCTGCGGTTTTCAAGTGGTGTTTATCGGCGTGCACCTGCCGGCCTATCTGGTCGACCAGCATCTGCCGGCCACCGTCGGCACCACGGTGCTGGCGTTGATCGGCCTGTTCAACATCTTCGGCACCTACACCGCCGGTTGGCTCGGCGGGCGCATGTCCAAGCCGCGTCTGTTGACCGGTCTGTACCTGCTGCGCGCGGTGGTGATCGTGCTGTTCCTGTGGCTGCCGGTGACGACCACATCGGCTTATCTGTTCGGTATGGCCATGGGCTTCCTGTGGCTGTCGACGGTGCCGTTGACCAACGGTACGGTGGCGACCTTGTTTGGCGTGCGAAACCTGTCCATGCTCGGGGGGATCGTGTTCCTGTTCCATCAACTCGGCTCTTTCCTGGGCGGCTGGCTGGGCGGGGTGGTGTATGACCGAACCGGGAGTTATGACTTGATCTGGCAAGTGGCGATTCTCTTGAGCCTGTTGGCGGCCGCGCTGAACTGGCCGGTGCGCGAGCGCCCGGTCGCGCGTCTGCAGGTCCGTACGAGCGCAGCATGAAGCGGATCTGGCCGCAAGTCGCTATCTCTGCACTGGGCGCCGCGTTGCTGGCGCTGGTGTGGTGGGGCTGGCATCAGGGCGGGCTGGCGCTGATGCAGTTGGGCATGGGTGCTTGCCTGTAGGCTTTGGTGGCGAGTAACGTCGGGTTCTGACGACTCTCAAGGATGCCCGACATGCTCAAGCGCTGGTGTGCTGTTCCTGTGTTGCTGATGGCGTTGACCGGACTGGCCCAGGCCGCGGATTGTCCGGATCTGTTGCAAGGTTCGTTGCCCAGGTTGCGGGCCAAGGAATCCATCGACCTGTGCCAGCGCTACGCCGACAAACCGCTGGTGGTGATCAACACCGCCAGCTTCTGTGGTTTCGCCCCGCAATTCGAAGGCCTCGAAGCGCTCAATCAGCGCTACAAGGCGCAAGGGCTGGAAATGCTCGGCGTGCCCTCCAATGACTTCAAGCAGGAGTCCAAGGACAGCGCCGAGACCGCCAAGGTCTGCTACGCCAACTACGGCGTGACGTTCACCATGACCGAGCCGCAGAAGGTGCGGGGTGACGATGCGACTCACTTGTTCCAGGTGCTGGCAAAACAGAGCAGCGCACCGAAGTGGAATTTCTACAAATACGTGGTTGATCGCCAGGGCAAGGTGATCGCCAACTTTTCCAGCCTGACCAAGCCGGATGATCCGGAGTTTCTCGCGGCTATCGAGAAAGCCATCGCCTCAAAACCCCTGAAACCCTGATCGACACCCACTAAAAAGCCCCGCCTCTGTCGAGAGGGCGGGGCTTTTTAGTGGGCGAGGGGTTAGCCTCGCCGTACAGCATCAGAAGCGGTAGGTCGCGCCGACACCGAAACCGTTTGCCGAGTTTTCATACTTGGCATCGTAGGTCTGGCCACGATTGTTTTCGTTGTGGACCTTGACGGCCTCTTCCTTCAGGTACGAGTACGCGACGTCGATGGTCAGGTCGTCAGTCGGGCTCCAGCCGGCACCGATGCTGAAGATGGTCCGGTCACCGGTAGGGATGCGCGGCGAACGGTCGACGTTGTTGGTCGGCGACTGGTCGAAGGTCAGACCGGTACGCAGTACCCATTCCTTGTTCAACTGGTAGGACGTACCGATGGCGTAAGCCCAGCTGTCATGCCAGTTCTGCTCTTCGGTGATTTCGCCAAACTGGCCGGCCAGCAGCGGCTGGACACCGGAGTTCTTGACGGTGATCTTTTCCAGCTGGCTCCAGCGGGTCCAGGTGGTACCGGCATAGACGTTCCAGCGATCGTTGATCGCCTGGGTAACCGAAAAGTCCACGGATTCAGGCGTGGTGATCTTCAGCGAAGCGTCGTACTTCTGGCTGGCACCCAGACCGACTGCGGCCAGTGCGCCGTAGTTGACCTTGGTGTTGCCTTCGAGCTTGTAGTCGACCTTGGAATGGTAGGTCAGACCCAGTCGAGTGGTGTCGGTCGCTTGTACCAGCACACCGATGTTGTAGCCCAGCGCGGTGTCATCACCCTTGATCTTGACCTTGCCGTCCGGCAGGGCCTGAGTGATCGACAGGTTCGATTCCAGGGTGCCGTCGATACGGTTGATGGTCGGACCGAAACCGACCGATACCACATCGTTGAACTTGTAGCTGACGGTTGGCTGGAAAGTGATGACCTGTACTTCGGACTTGCTGCCGAAGTAGCGGCCGGCGAAACCTTTTTCATAGTCGGTAATCAGGCCGAAGGGTACGTACACACCCAGGCCGAATGCCCAATGCTCATCGATCGGCTTGACGTAGAAACCCATAGGAACTGAGGTGAAGGGCACCATGTCGCCTTTGTTGCTGCCGCCGTTGGGGCTGGAGCTGGCGTCGCTGATATCGGTCTTGGCATCGAGGAATGCAACACCACCGGTGACTTGTTCGCGAGTGAGACGCGACATGCCGGCAGGGTTGCCATAAACAGTGCTTGCATCGTCGGCAGAAGAAGATCGCCCGGCGTACCCAGTCCCCATCCCGCTGATGCTGTGCTCGTTGATGGCAAAGCCAGCGGCGAAAATCTGCGTGGATGCCAGGGAAACGGCGAGGCTGATGGTGGTTTTGAGCATTACTTTTTTCATTATTAGAACTCCTGGTGATCACCGGGGCGGAAATTACCAACATTTTCGTCCCAGCGCTATAGTCCCTAAGGCTTGAGTTAGAGCGGTTTTGTAGGACAATCCGACCAGATTCGCGACCCGTTGGACGATCTTGCGAAACTGACGAGTCAGCACGCGACCTGATTCAGCGGTGAAACACAGGTCTGCCAGGCACAGGTGAAGTCACGCAGACGACCCTGGGGTTGAAAGGTCTGGCGCCAGATGCGGGCCATTGCGAGCAGGTCGTCCGGGTCGGGGAGGGTGGGGGTCTGTTCTTCGACCAGCAGCCAGGCGATGGCGGTGGCGTAACGCAGGTTGACGGTCAGTTCGAGGTGCGGACTGCTGAGAAAGGCATGCTGGCTGGCCAGGCCGCGAACCAGGCTGGCGCGCTCCGGATCGAGCGCCAGGTAATGGTCCCATAGGGCCTGGTGGCGATGCTCGGCAATCCGGTACAGGCCGTGGCCACGGCGGTCATGCAGGGCGGAACCCAGGGCGGACTGACTGGCGGCGATGCCCAGCAGCAGGGATTCGGCGGTGGCGCAGTGACGTCCCAGATAAATCAGCGTTGGACGGATCACATAGCGGCACAGTTCGCTGGCAGCGATACCCATAAAACCCTCGGTTCTTGTTATTGGGCGGCGAGGCCTGAAGGGGAGCTTGGCAGCTGTGAATCGAATCAGGCCCGCCGAAAGCGGATCAAGCCGCTTGAGTTGAAGTGTAGTGTCATATTCGCGCCGTAAAGGCCTGTTTTTAAAATATTTCCGGCGAGCAGTTATAACCGTTATATCGGTTGGTGCTTAACCGTGAGCGGTAAAAAGAGAAACATCGGGCAATAAAAAGCCCCGCGTTTCAAGCGGGGCTTTTGCTTTTGCAGCCACTTCGGCCTCTCAGGCGATCAATGCCTGACGCGTGCGATCGATCACGGCCTGCAGCGGTTCGGCGCTGGAGTACTGATCGGGGTACAGACGCTCGCTGTGGCGGGCGATCCCGTGTTCATTGACCACGGTGAAGCTGAAGCAGCCTTTGCGAGCGGCCATGATCAGGCAGTTCATTGGAGCAAAAGCGTTGGTTAGGGTGCGAATGGCATCCTGAGTCTGGATTTGAGTAGACATAGTTATTAGGTGTTCCTACAAATGACACGGATAAGAACCGTGCAACGTTAAAACGTTCCAGTAACGCAGACCACCATTGGTCGAACGAAGAACCCGACTGGAACAAAGCAGCCAGTTTGAAGCGCTGAAAAGTTGGCGCGCTTGGGCTGGCAGGTAGGTACTTAGGAGGACAGGCAACACATCGAGGGCAGAGGTTCTGGGCCCGGGGTGAAGATCCTGATCAATTTGCAGGTTGGTTCGGTCAGAGTAAGTGGTCTTCGCAACACCCTTTGTATTCGTTTCAAAGGCTGTGTCGTCGCAAGATTTACCTGGAAACCATCGAGGGGTCGGACCCGCTTTTGTCGGTGGAGGCTTCTGTGAAAAGAAGGCTGACCGTGGGGGGTTGTTCGACCGGAATTGACTTTCAGCTTGGTACTAACGCCGCGGATACTAACGGAACGCATCGAGGAAGGCAAACCTCATTTCTAAAAAGAACCTGCGGGATGTTCTTCCGGCACCGGCCGCGCCCCGATTTGGCTCACATCCCGACCGTCGGTCGTCTCGCGGGGGCGGCGAAGTGGTTGCATCGCAGCCGCTTATCCCCAATCAGAATGCCGGAACGACCCGAAAAAGCGCATCGATATAACCGCGTAACAGGTACTTGTGCACATTAGTTGCGCAGACGGTAACCACACTGTCACATCGTTCCTGACCCCGATGGCTGCCTGTAACGAAAGTTTAAGTCAATGAAAAACATCGCTTTTTTTTACTGGTGAAAAAATCGTCAGTTTGACTGCGGGCCCCATTCCACAAGGCTTTGCGGCGTGTCGAGAGGGGTTGTCCACTGAGTTATCCACAGCTTCTGTGGATTGTCCCGAGCGCTTGCTCTAGCACGGGCGTGCCGGGATTTTTTTCGACTTTACCTGTGCGAAAAAAAGAGTAGAGTGGCGCGCCTTCCGATCTGCCCCACAGTGCTTTATGAAGTTTCGCTCAGCTCCAGATTCTGTTACTTCCCAACCCCCTCGTGTTACCGCCCCCAAGCGATTGTCCGTACGTGTGGCCGAATGGCTGCTCGACAGCCCGCGCCTGAGCGACAGCCAGAATGCCAAGCACCTCGCCGGCCGACTGCTCAAGCAACCGGCCCGCGAAGGCGTGATTGTGGCGCAAAGCCGTCTCGGACAGTTGATGTGTCGTGAGTGCGGCAATGCCCGGGATCGCCGCATCGGGCAGGACCTGCTGCGTCAGGCCGCCCGTGCGGGTGACCGGCGTGCACAACAGGAACTCGGCCTGATCGAAGACTGAGCTGTCCAAGACCTGACGCCTTGGTTAACCTTCAGGCTTTATCGGATCGGCGGGAATGACTATGGCGATGGACTTGACCAGCATCTTGCTCGGGTTGGCAGGCGCGGCCTTGCCGCTGCTGGCACTGGCCTGGCAACTGCAACGTCGGGCCAGTCAGAACCAGTCTGAAGTCGCGTTGCTCGAAGAGCGGCTGGCCATGGCGCAAATGGCCCAGGACGGCCTCAATGCCCAGCTTGAAGCCTGTCGCGACGAAATCGCCGACCTTGGCCAGGCCAATGCCTCCAAACAAGCCGATCTCGCGGCCGTGCGCCGGGAAGTCGAACTGTTGCAGATCGAGCGCGACGACGCCCGCGACGCCGCCCATGCCTGGAATCTCGAGCGCGCCAGCAAGGAAGCCGAGCTGCGACGTCTGGACGCTCAGGCCGCTTCACTGAATGCCGAATTGCGCGAGCAGCAGGAAAGCCATCAACAACGTCTCGATGACCTGCAAGGCTCCCGCGACGAGTTGCGCGCCCAGTTCGCCGAACTGGCGGGCAAGATCTTCGACGAGCGTGAACAGCGTTTCGCCGAAACCAGCCAGCAGCGCCTCGGGCAGTTGCTTGATCCTTTGAAAGAACGCATCCAGTCCTTTGAAAAACGGGTCGAGGAAAGCTATCAGGCCGAAGCCCGCGAGCGCTTCTCCCTGGCCAAGGAGCTTGAGCGTCTGCAACAACTGAACCTGCGCCTGAGCGATGAGGCCACCAACCTGACCCGTGCTCTGAAAGGCCAGAAAACCCAGGGTAACTGGGGCGAACTGATTCTGGAACGAGTGCTGGAACATGCCGGGCTGGAGAAGGGCCGCGAGTACCAGACCCAGGTCAACCTCAAGGGCCCGGACGGCGAGCGCTTCCAGCCGGACGTGATCATTTACCTGCCGGGCGACAAGCAGGTGGTGGTCGACTCCAAGGTCAGCCTCACGGCGTATCAGCAATATGTGGCGGCCGACGACGATGCCATCGGCCAGATCGCCATGAAGCAGCATGTGCTGTCGCTGCGCAGCCACGTCAAAGGCCTGGCAGGCAAGGACTACAAGCGTCTTGAAGGGCTGCACAGCCTCGATTTCGTCTTGCTGTTCGTGCCCATCGAAGCGGCGTTTTCCGCGGCGCTGCAAGCCGAGCCGGCGCTGTTTCAGGAAGCCTTCGACCGCAACATCGTGATCGTCAGCCCGACCACGCTGCTCGCCACCCTGCGGGTCATCGACAGCCTGTGGAAACAGGAACGCCAGAGCCAGAACGCCCGGGAAATCGCCGAGCGAGCCGGATGGCTGTACGACAAGTTCGTGCTGTTCATTCAGGATCTGGACGAAGTCGGCAATCGTCTGCAGCAACTGGATAAAGCCTACAGCGCAGCACGAAACAAACTGACAGAGGGGCGCGGCAACCTGGTCAGTCGCAGTGAGCAGCTGAAATTGCTCGGCGCACGAGCGAGCAAGAGCCTGCCGGCGGATCTGCTGGAGCGCGCCATGACCGATGCCGACGGCCTGGTCGAACTGCCTGAATAAGCCACTCTTTTAGAGCGGCAAATAGCGGCTCAACAACGCCCGCAACGCCGCCGGTTTCACCGGTTTGGCCAGATAATCCAGCCCGGCCGCGTGCACCAGGGCCACGGTTTCCGGATGTCCGTCGGCGCTGATCACCACCCCGGGCACCGGTTCGCCCAGTCTCGTACGCAACCAGGCCATCAGGTCGGTGCCGGTTTCACCGTGATCGAGGTGGAAGTCCACCAGCGCCAGTTGCGGCCGCACGCCATCGTTGAGCAGCGCCGCACATTCTTCGCGGTTGCGCGCCGTCCACACATGACAACCCCAGCGCGTGAGCAGGCTGTTCATGCCGATCAGAATGCTGTCTTCGTTATCGATGCACAGCACCCGCGCGCCGCTGTGCAGTTTGCCGTTGAGTTCGACCGCAGCGCCCGGCTGCGCGGTTTGCGTCTTTGCCAGCGGCACCCGCACACTGAACACACTGCCGCGCCCCGGCCATGAACGCACGCGCAAGGTGTGCCCGAGCACCCGGCACAAGCCGTCGGCGATCGCCAGGCCTAGGCCCAGGCCTTTCTCGGCGCGGGTCTGATGGCTGTCGAGGCGTTTGAATTCTTCGAAAATCACTTGCTGCTTGTCTTCCGGAATCCCTGGACCGCGATCCCACACCTCCAGGCAAATCTCGCCCTGTCGCCGGCGTACGCCCAGCAAGACCGGGCCTTTGGCGTAGCGGAAGGCGTTGGTCAGGAAGTTTTGCAGGATCCGTCGCAGCAACTTGATGTCGCTGTCGATGCGCAAATGACTGCCGCGGACCCGGAAGCTCAGGCCCTGTTCCTGCGCGAGCGCCTTGAATTCGGCACCGAGGGTGTCGAACAGCTCATTGACCGCGAACGGCTTGCGATCCGGATTGATCTTGCCGTTCTCCAGACGGGAAATGTCCAGCAGGTCGCTGATCAGGTCTTCGGCCGAGCGCAGCGAGCTGTCGAGATGCTGCACCAGTTTCTGTGCTTCACCGCTCAAGCCGTCCTCTTGGTGGGAGAGGGCGGCGGAGAACAGCCGTGCGGCGTTCAACGGTTGCATCAAGTCGTGGCTGACCGCCGCGAGGAAGCGGGTTTTCGACTGGTTGGCCGCCTCGGCATTGCCCTTGGCCTCAGTCAGCGCGACGTTGAGTTGCGACAGTTCCTGAGTCCGCTCGCTGACCCGTTGTTCCAGCCCTTCGTTAGCCTCGGTCAGTGCCTGTTCGGCTTCGCGGAACGCGGTGATGTCGGTGAAACTCATGACGAAACCGCCGCCGGGCATCGGGTTGCCGATCAGTTCTATCACCCGGCCGTTAGGGAACAGGCGCTCGGAGGTGTGGGCGCGGCCCTGACGCATCCAGTGCAGGCGCCGGGCAACGTGAACCTCCGCTTCGCCGGGGCCGCACAGGCCGCGTTCGGCGTTGTAGCGAATGATGTCGGCAATCGGTCGGCCAACGCTGATCAAGCCGTCCGGGTAATTGAACAACTCCAGATAGCGCCGGTTCCAGGCCACCAGTTTCAGCGACTGGTCGACCACACTGATGCCTTGGGTGATGTTCTCGATGGCGCCTTGCAGTAGGGCGCGGTTGAACTGCAACACTTCCGAGGCTTCGTCGGCGATCCGGACGACGTCCTCCAGTTGCATCTCCCGACCTTCAATGGCGGCTTTTACGACAGCCCGTGTCGAAGAAGCACCCAGGACACCGGCCAGCAAGCGCTCGGTATGGGCAATCCATTCGCCGTCGGCGTTCTGGTTCGGGTTGAAGCCCTTGCCCTGGCGGTAGGCGAAACGAATGAAGCTCTGCCGCGCACGTTCTTCACCGACAAAGCGCGCCGCCAGTTGCAGCAAGTCGTCGATCTGTACCGCCAGCATCGAGCGTGCGCTGGGTCGGGCGCTGATTTCCTGGCCGATGAAGCGTCCGGCCTGCCAGTGTTCCGACACCCGGGTGCGCGACAGTACCGAGACCCAGGCGAACAATGTGAAGTTACCCGCCAGCGATAGCACCACGCCTTGAGTCAGCGGGGTAATCGGTAGGTTTAGCGGATTGCTGTGCAGCCAGGCCAGACCGGGGAAAGTGTCCAGCGACCAACCGAGACTGCGCGCAGCGATCGGCAGGATCAGGGTGTAGAACCACAGGAATGTGCCGGCGGCGAGGCCGGCAAATACGCCGCGGCGGTTGGCCTGTTTCCAGTACAACGCGCCGAGCATCGCCGGCGCCAGTTGGGTCACGGCGGCGAACGCGATCTGGCCGATGGTCGCCAGGCTCGCGGTGGAACCGAGCAATCGGTAGCTGACGTAAGCCAGCAACAGAATCACCACGATGCTGACCCGACGCACCGACAGCATCCACTGGCGGAACACTTCGAACGGCCGCTCGGCATTGTTGCGGCGCAACAGCCATGGCAGCAGCATGTCGTTGGACACCATGGTCGACAGCGCCACGCTTGCCACGATCACCATGCCGGTGGCCGCCGAGGCGCCGCCGATAAACGCCAGCATGGCCAGCGCCGGGTGAGCCTGGGCCAATGGCAGGCTGATGACGAAAGAGTCGGGGATGACCGAACTGGGCAGCATCATCTGACCGGCCAGAGCGATCGGGACTACAAACAGCGCAGCCAGTCCGAGGTAGGCCGGGAATACCCATTTGGCCAGGCGCAGATCCTGCGGGTCGATGTTCTCCACCACTGTCACATGGAACTGTCGGGGCAGGCAGATGATCGCCATCATCGCTACGCCGGTCTGTACCACCATCGACGGCCAGTTGATGGTTTCTTTCCAGTATTCCTCAAGGCGCGGGGCGAGCATTGCCTGATTGAACAGGTCGTCGAAGCCGTCATACAGGCCATAAGTGACGAAGGCGCCGACGGCGAGGAAGGCGAACAGCTTGACCAGCGACTCGAATGCAATCGCCAGCACCATGCCCCGGTGGTGTTCGGTGGCGTCGAGGTTGCGCGTACCGAAAACGATGGTGAACAACGCCAGCACCAGTGACACGATCAGTGCCGTGTCCTGGGCGCGGGTGCCCATGGCATCGGCACCGGCGCCGATCAGCAGGTTCACGCCCAGGACGATGCCCTTGAGCTGCAAGGCGATGTAAGGCAGGACGCCCACCAGACAAATCAGCGCCACGACCACCGCCAGCGATTGGGATTTGCCGTAACGGGCGGCGATGAAGTCGGCGATGGAGGTGATGTTCTCCTGCTTGCTGATCATCACCATTTTTTGCAGAACCCACGGCGCACCCAGCAACAGCAGGATCGGCCCGAGGTAAATCGGCAGAAATGACCATAGCTGTTCGGCGGCCTGACCGACCGCGCCAAAGAACGTCCAGCTGGTGCAGTAGACCGCCAGCGACAGGCTGTACACCCAGGCACGCATCCGCGGCGGCAACGGTGCGCTGCGGCGGTCGCCGTAGAAGGCGATGGCGAACATGATGGCCATATAGGCCAGGGCGACGGCGGCGATCAGCCCGGTGGACAACGACATGGAACACTCCCGACAGAAAACGACCGGACTTGCGCCCGGTCAGACAGTCTCGCACGGGCGCGGCGGTTAGTCAGTGTCGACCAAGGTCGTGGCGTGGCGGGGTGTCGCAGGAACAGAGCCGGGCAGTTCTGTGGTCAGTCCGGTTTGAGCGCGATGTCGATCAAACGGTGCAGTTCTTCGACTTCCAGCGGCGCTGCCGAAAACAGAATGCGGAACACCACCGGGGACACCACCAGATTGATCAGCCGATCCACGCTCGGCGCCGGTTCCTCGGGGTGGCGTCCAATGATGGTCTGCAATTGCTCGCCGATGATCGTTACGCAATAACCCGGGGTCGCACTCGCCTGCACGTCGCGCATCATGTTGCGCCCGGGCTCCGAACTCATTTCGTCGAGATATTGTTCAGCCCAGGCACGGATATCGCTGCGCAGGCTGCCGGTTTGCGCCGGCTCGCTGTCGGGGCGCATGCGGGCGAGGGCGACGTCGGCCAGCAAGGCGGCCAGATCGCCCCAGCGCCGGTAAATCGTCGACGGCGTCACCCCGGCGCGCGCCGCGATTTGCGGGACGGTCACCGTTGAGCGCTCCTGTTCTTGCAGAAGCGCGCGGACTGCCGAGTGAATCGACTCCTGCACCCGGGCACTGCGACCGCCCGGGCGTAAACCTTCTTTAATAGCCATGCGGCAGACCTTAACACAAAGAATTTGCTTTAAGCGCAAGCCGAGAGCACACTCCGCAAAAGCAAAAAATTAGCTTTTGCGGAGTGTGCCCATGACCAGCCTTGCTTCCAACCGTTCCAGCCTGTGGTTTCTGGCGATCACCTTACTGAGTTTTCTCGCCGCTTCCACTGCGCCGACGCCGTTGTATCACCTGTATCAGGATCAGCTGCATTTTTCGGCAGCGGTGCTGACCCTGATTTTCGGCGTCTACGCCCTCAGTTTGCTGGCCGCGTTGCTGACGGTCGGCTCGCTATCGGATCACCTGGGACGCAAACCGGTGATCTTCACCGCCGTGACGCTCAATGCGCTGGCGATGCTGCTGTTTATCTACGCCGACAGCGTGGGCTGGCTGATCGGCGCGCGAGTGCTGCAAGGTTTCGCCACCGGGATGGCCACCGCCGTGTTGAGCGCGACGCTGCTGGACACTGATCGCCAGCAAGGGCCGTTGATCAACAGCGTTGCTCCGTTGCTCGGCATGGCATTGGGCGGCATGGGCTGCGGCTTGCTGGCCGAGTTCGCCCCGGCGCCGTTGCAATTGACCTATTGGTTGCTGCTCGCGCTGTTTGTGTTGCAGGGCATTTATGTCTGGCGCGTGCCGGAAAGCGTTTCTCGTCAGGCCGGGGCATGGGCCTCGTTGCGGCCGACCCTGCATGTGCCAGTTCAAGCGCGCTCGACGCTGTGGCGAGTGTTGCCGCTGAACACCGCGACCTGGGCGCTCGGCGGTTTTTATGCCTCGCTCGCGCCGTCGCTGGTGCGCACGGCCACCGGTTCCACCTCCAACCTGATCGGCGGCGCGACCGTGGCGGCGCTGACCGTGACCGGTGCGTTGATGATCTTCACGTTGCGCAATCGTCCTGCCTCCCGCGCGCTGCAACTCGGGGCGAGCCTGCTGCCGGCCGGTATCGTGCTGATTCTGTTGGGTGTGCACAGCGCCAGTCTGTCGCTGTTCTTCTTCGGAACGCTGGTGGCCGGTTGTGGCTTTGGCTCCGGTTTTCTCGGTGCGGTGCGCAGCCTGGTGCCGCTGGCATTGCCCCACGAGCGTGCTGGTTTGATGTCGGCGTTTTATGTACTGAGTTACTTGGCGTTCTGCCTGCCGGCGTTGCTGGCCGGGCACTTCACCCACAGTGTGGGCCTGCTGGCCACCACCGATGTGTACGGCGCGGTGCTGATTGTGCTGGCGGTCGGAGCGCTCCTGATGAGTTTCCGCGCGCAAGCGGCAAAGACCTGCAGCGCGCCATAAGCCTGCGGATTCGGTTAGCCTTGGCCAGCCCATTCTTCTCACGGATCGACGCATGAAGATTATCCGCAGCAAGACCTTCACCGCCGAACGCGCCTGGGGCGCGCTCGACATCGCCAACATGAACGGCATCACCACGCGTCTGCACTGGACCGATCAGCCCTACAAATGGCACGTCAATGACGGCGAAGAAGTGTTCGTGGTGCTCGACGGTCAAGTGCTCATGCACTATCGCGAAGAAGGCGAAGAAAAGCAGGCCTTGCTCGACGTTGGCGATATTTTCTACGCGTCCATCGGCACCGAACACGTCGCTCATCCTCAGGGCGCGGTGCGGATTCTGGTGATTGAAACGGAAGGCAGTGTCTGACTGCATATCTACAAAACAGATAACAGTTAGAGAAATTACCCGTTATATAGATATTCGATTCGGTTCTACCATGAGCTCAACCTCACCTGAGGACAGGAGTTCATGATGATTTGCCCCAATAGCGCCAAACCCGGCATCAAGCCATTCAGCCAGCTTCAGCATCCGCGTGAAGTGATCCGCCAATTCACCCCGAACTGGTTCGCCGCCACCATGGGCACCGGCGTACTGGCGTTGGCGCTGGCGCAATTGCCCGTCTCCATTCCCGGTCTGCACGCCGTGGCCGAAGGGCTGTGGCTGTTCAACATTCTGTTGTTCGTGCTGTTTACCGCTGCCTACGCCGCCCGCTGGATTCTGTTCTTCGACGAAGCGCGGCGGATCTTCGGACATTCCACGGTTTCGATGTTCTTCGGCACCATTCCCATGGGCCTGGCGACCATCATCAACGGCTTTCTGTTGTTCGGTCTGCCGCGCTGGGGAGAGGCCGTCATTCATCTGGCCGAAGTGCTGTGGTGGCTGGACGTTGCGATGTCGCTGGCCTGCGGTGTGCTGATTCCCTACATGATGTTTACCCGTCAGGAGCACAGCATCGATCAGATGACCGCCGTCTGGCTGCTGCCGGTGGTGGCCGCAGAAGTGGCGGCGGCCAGCGGTGGACTGCTGGCGCCGCATCTCGCCGATGCGCACTCGCAACTGGTGGTGCTGACGACCAGCTATGTGCTCTGGGCCTTTTCCTTGCCGGTGGCGTTCAGCATTCTGACCATCCTGCTGTTGCGCATGGCGCTGCACAAATTGCCCCACGAAAACATGGCCGCTTCGAGCTGGCTGGCCCTGGGGCCGATCGGCACCGGCGCTCTGGGCATGTTGCTGCTGGGCGGCGACGCCCCGGCGATCTTCGCGGCCAATGGTCTGCCAGGCATCGGCGAAATCGCTTCCGGCCTGGGGCTGGTCGCCGGGATCACGCTGTGGGGCTTCGGTCTGTGGTGGATGCTGATGGCGCTGCTGATCACCGTGCGTTACCTGCGTGATGGCATCCCGTTCAACCTTGGCTGGTGGGGTTTCACCTTCCCGTTGGGCGTGTATTCGCTGGCAACCCTGAAACTGGGCAGCACGTTGCACCTGACGTTCTTCAGTGTGGCCGGTTGTGTACTGGTGACGTTGCTGGCGGTGATGTGGCTGATCGTCGGTAAACGCACGCTGCAAGGTGCGTGGCGCGGCGAGCTGTTTGTTTCACCGTGCATTGCAGGTTTGAAGAAATAACCTGCGAAGATTGGGTAATGTGTGGCCTGGATCGCGGTTCGAGATTCTTATAAGCGTAGCCAGGCCACTCGCTACCTTCTCTTTCCAAAAACAACAGGGTCACACGGAAGATGAGTCACCCCTCACAGTTCAACCTGCTGCGCACCCGGCGCTTCCTGCCGTTCTTCATCACCCAGTCGCTGGGCGCGTTCAACGACAACGTGTTCAAGCAGTCGCTGATCCTCGCCATTCTGTATCGGCTGACCATCGAGGGTGACCGCTCGATCTGGGTCAACCTGTGTGCGCTGCTGTTTATTCTGCCGTTTTTCCTGTTTTCGGCATTGGCCGGACAGTTCGGGGAAAAATTCGCCAAGGATGCGTTGATCCGTCTGATCAAACTGGCAGAAATCGCCATCATGGCTGTGGGATCCGTCGGCTTCCTGTTCGATCACCTGTCGCTGATGCTGGTGGCACTGTTCGCCATGGGCACCCACTCGGCGCTGTTCGGGCCGGTGAAGTATTCGATCCTGCCGCAGGCTTTGCGGGAAGACGAATTGGTCGGTGGCAACGGACTGGTGGAAATGGGCACGTTTCTGGCGATCCTGGCCGGGACCATTGGCGCCGGGGTCATCATGTCTTCGTCGCAGTATGCGCCGCTGGTGTCGACCGCGATTGTCGGCATCGCCGTACTCGGTTACCTCGCCAGCCGCAGCATTCCCCGGGCGGCGGCCGCTTCGCCGGAAATGCGCCTGAACTGGAACATTTTCAGCCAGTCCTGGGCCACGCTGAAGCTCGGGTTAGGCCAGACGCCGGCGGTGTCACGCTCGATTGTCGGCAACTCGTGGTTCTGGTTCGTCGGGGCGATTTATCTGACACAGATCCCGGCTTACGCCAAGGAATGGATGCACGGCGACGAAACCGTGGTCACCCTGATTCTGACGGTGTTTTCGGTCGGTATCGCGCTGGGTTCGATGCTGTGCGAAAAGCTTTCCGGGCGCAAAGTCGAGATCGGCCTGGTGCCGTTTGGCTCGTTCGGCCTGACCGTTTTCGGGCTGTTGCTGTGGTGGCATTCCGGTGGAATTCCGGAGAGCGCGCTCGGCCATAGCTGGACTGAAGTGCTGAGTTTCGGCCATGCCTGGGCGGTGCTGATCGATGTGCTGGGTCTCGGGATCTTTGGCGGTTTCTACATCGTGCCGCTGTACGCATTGATCCAGTCGCGCACCGCCGAGAACGAGCGGGCGCGGGTGATTGCCGCCAACAACATTCTTAACGCGCTGTTCATGGTGATTTCGGCGATTGTCACCATCGTGTTGTTGAGCGTGGTCAAACTGTCGATTCCACAGCTGTTCCTGGTGGTGTCGCTGCTCAACATCGGCGTCAACGCCTACATCTTCAAGATCGTCCCCGAGTTCAGCATGCGTTTCATGATCTGGCTGCTCAGCCACTCCATGTACCGCGTCGAGCATCGCAACCTTGAGGCGATTCCCGATGAGGGCGCGGCGTTACTGGTGTGCAACCACGTGTCGTTCGTTGATGCCTTGCTGATCGGCGGCGCGGTACGTCGGCCGATTCGCTTTGTCATGTACTACAAGATCTACAACCTGCCGGTACTGAATTTTATCTTCCGTACGGCGGGGACCATTCCTATCGCCGGACGCCAGGAAGACATCCAAATCTACGAAAAGGCCTTCACCCTGATTGCCCAGTATCTGAAGGAAGGGGAGCTTGTGTGCATCTTTCCGGAAGGCAAGTTGACCGCTGATGGCGAGATCAACGAATTCAAGGGCGGGCTGACGCGGATTCTCGAAGAGACGCCGGTGCCGGTGATTCCGCTGGCGTTGCAGGGGTTGTGGGGGAGTTTCTTCAGCCGCGATCCCGATAAGGGGTTGTTTCGCCGGTTATGGTCGCGGGTGACGCTGGTGGCGGGTTCGCCGGTGGCGATTGAAGCGGCGCAGCCTGCCGAGTTGCAGGCGCTGGTCGGGGCGTTGCGCGGGACTGTCAGGTAGTCGCTTATAAAGCCGCCATCCTTGACGGATGGCGGCAACGGCTCAGGCGCTGACCTTGAGCCCGATCAACCCGGTGACGATCAGCGCGACGCTGGCCAGCCGAATCAATGCCATCGACTCACCGAACAGAATGATCCCGGCAATCACCGTGCCCACGGCACCGACGCCCGTCCAGATCGCGTAAGCCGTGCCCAGCGGCAATTCCTTCATCGCCAGGCCCAGCAAGCCCAAGCTGACTGCCATGGCGGCAACGGTGAGCACGGTGGGCAGCGGACGGGTGAAGCCATCGGTGTATTTGAGGCCGACGGCCCAGCCGACTTCGAACAGGCCGGCAAAAAACAGAATGATCCAGGACATGAAAGACCTCCATCGATTGACGGGGCCGTCCCCAGATTGAAAACTCGATTGAGCCGCAGGGTCGTCCCTGCGTGGCGCACATACTACCTAAAAATGTGCGCCGCGCCTTGATACGGGATCAGTCGGCCGCCTGTTGCGCCAACGTTTCACGGTCTTCTTTTTCGCTCATCCGCCGGAAGTACGTCGAAAGCAGCGCCCCGGAAATGTTGTGCCACACACTGAACAACGCGCTCGGCACCGCCGCCAGCGGCGAGAAGTGCGCACTGGCCAGCGCAGCACCCAACCCCGAGTTCTGCATGCCGACTTCCAGTGCCAGGGATTTGCGCTGCGGCAGCGGCAGGCCGAACAGGCGTCCGGTGAAGTAACCCAGCAAATAGCCGAAGCTGTTGTGCAGCATCACCACGGCCATGATCAGCAGGCCGGATTCGGCGATCTTCGCCTGGCTGGCGGCAACCACGGCAGCAACGATGATCACGATGCTGACCACCGACACCAGCGGCAGCACTTCCACCGCGTGGCGTACTTTGTCCCCAAGCAAACGTTGCGCGACCACGCCGAGGACGATCGGCAGCAGCACCACTTGCAGGATCGACCAGAACAACTCCATGAACGAGACCGGCAACCACGCCGAGGCCAGCAGCCAGATCAGCGCCGGTGTCAGCAGCGGGGCGAGGAGGGTGGTGACGGCGGCGATGGCCACCGACAGCGCCAGATCGCCACGGGCCAGCCAGGTCATGACGTTCGATGAAGTGCCGCTCGGGCAGCAACCGACCAGAATCACCCCGACGGCGATTTCCGGTGGCAGGTGAAAAACCTGGCAAAGCAGCCATGCCATCCCCGGCATGATCACGAAATGCGCAACCACGCCCAGCGCCACGCGCCAAGGATGACGCGCGACGGCGGCGAAGTCGTCGAGTTTGAGGGTCAGGCCCATGCCGAACATCACCAGTCCGAGCAGCGGCACGATCGCGCCTTTGAGGCCGAGGAACCAGGCCGGTTGCAGGAAAGCGATCACCGCGAAAATCAGAACCCAGTAAGCGAAGGTATTGCCGACAAAACGACTCAGTGCAGCCAGTGCGCGCATGGCCTGTTCCTTATTATGTGAAAACGCCACCGAAGCGGTGGCGTTTGAAGATAACCCAAAGACTGCGCAGAGGCTTAGATGCCCTGCGGAGTCTCTTCGCCGCCCAGCGCTTCAACCAGCGCCGGCAGGAAGTCGCCGAACGTCAGCATCATCAGGGTGAAGCTGGCGTCCAGTTGACCGAGGGCTTCGTCGCCGCCGTCCTGTTCCGCCTGATCCTGCAACAGGTCTTCGAATTTCAGGCGTTTGACGGTCATCTTGTCGTCGAGCATGAACGACAGTTTGTCCTGCCAGGCCAGCGACAGTTGAGTCACAACCTTGCCGGTGCTCAGGTGCAGCTGGATTTCTTCGCTTGTCAGGTCCTGACGCTTGCAACGCACGATGCCGCCGTCTTCGTGGGTGTCACGCAGTTCGCACTCGTCCAGGACGAAGAAGTCCGGAGCGGCCTGCTGGGTGGTGACCCATTCGGTCATTACGGCAGTCGGTGCGGTTTTCACGGTCAGCGGGCGAACCGGCAAGGTGCCGATCACTTCACGCAGGGTGGAGAGCAGGTCTTCGGCGCGTTTCGGGCTGGCCGAGTTGACTAGGATCAGGCCCTGTTTCGGCGCGATGGCGGCGAAGGTCGACGAGCGGCGGATGAAGGCGCGCGGCAGGAACGCCTGGATGATTTCATCCTTGATCTGATCGCGTTCCTTCTTATAGACCTTGCGCATCTGCTCGGCTTCGATCTCTTCGACCTTTTCCTTTACGGCATCGCGTACGACGCTGCCCGGCAGAATGCGTTCTTCTTTACGGGCGGCGATCAGCAGGAAGTCACCGCTGACATGCACCAGTGGCGCATCTTCGCCTTTGCCGAACGGCGCGACGAAACCGTAGGTGGTCAACTCCTGGCTTGCACATGGACGCGCCAGTTTGGTGGCCAGTGCAGTTTCCAGCGCCTCGGCATCGACAGGCAGGTCTTGGGTCAGGCGATAGATAAGCAGGTTTTTGAACCACATGGGGTGAGTCTCTCCTTTATACAAAGGGGGGCATTATTGTCTTCGCCGGGTCATAGGCCAACCCTTCTCTAAGCCTTTGGAAGGGCTAAGAAAATTAATTAAAAAAGTGCTTGCCAGAGGTTGGGTCGCTCCGTAGAATGCGCGCCACACCGAAGCGAAGGGTGATTAGCTCAGCTGGGAGAGCGTCTGCCTTACAAGCAGAATGTCGGCGGTTCGATCCCGTCATCACCCACCATTCGTTTCCAAGTGTTTAGCGCAGCGGTAGTTCAGTCGGTTAGAATACCGGCCTGTCACGCCGGGGGTCGCGGGTTCGAGTCCCGTCCGCTGCGCCATATTCGGTAATCTGGAACACTGAACGCCAGGTCACCACGGAAAAACCCGCCAAGGCGGGTTTTTTTCTGCCTCGAGTTGTACATGCGGGATGTGTCGTTTCACCGGTTTTCGGATTTATTTGAAAAAAACTTCAATTAAATCAACACATTACGAAAATCTGTGGCATAATGCGCCCCGTAACGAAGCGAAGGGTGATTAGCTCAGCTGGGAGAGCGTCTGCCTTACAAGCAGAATGTCGGCGGTTCGATCCCGTCATCACCCACCATTCGTTTCAAGCGTTTCGCGCAGCGGTAGTTCAGTCGGTTAGAATACCGGCCTGTCACGCCGGGGGTCGCGGGTTCGAGTCCCGTCCGCTGCGCCATATTCGATAACCTGGAACACTGAACGCCAGGTCATCACAGAAAGCCCGCCCAGTGCGGGCTTTTTGCTGTCCGGGATTTGGCTTTTGCCGGGCCTGACCACCAGAAAGCGACCTTTGACGGTCGCTTTTTTCGTTTCTGGCGCTGCTATTGCGCCGAGTTGCGACTGTGCCGGTAATCACTCACCGCTTCATACACCGCCTTGCGCAAGCGGTTGATCCCGCCAATCGGGCGATGGGCTTCGATGCCGAACCAGGGATTGAACGACAGGTTGTCGCATTGCAGGTTCAGGGCCGGGGTATCGAAGTCCTGCGGGGGCAGGGTGATTTTGGCTACGGTCTGGAATGGACTGTCCTGTTCGCGCCATTCGATGCTGGTGTCTTCGATCGGCATGAACCGATTGGCGTCCTGGCGCTGGATCTGCAACACAAAACACGCAGGCACCCGATCCGTGGACAGTTGTTGATTCAGCGCACTGCGCAAAAAGTTCGGCAGATCCTGGTTTTGCTTCGGCAGTGTGTAGGCCGGGCAGTTGTCCGGATCCGGCGTCACCCGAAACTTCGCATTGGCCTCGCCGAACTTGTAGGGCGAAACCGAAAAGTAGGTCGTACGTGTCGGGCTCTCTGGCGGCGGAGAAAGCGTTGCCAGCGCAATGAGCAAATGCCTGACCTGCCAGGTTCTCGGGTCCCAGCCTGGGAAAAACGCCATGACTTTCTTGCCGTCAGCCTGCGCCGCCACATTCTGACGATACTCGGCGACATCGCTGACAAAGAAGTTCGGGTGACTGAACATCACGAAATCCTGCTCGTGCAGGCCCTGACGGTCGCCCAGCAACTGTTTGCCGGGCACATCGAGCAGTTTGATCGCCATGCCCCGGGCATCGCGGATGCTATCGAACTGCGGGTAGGCGTTGCCGTTGGACAGGCGCATCGTTGCCTGCCATATCTTGCCCGGCTCGCTGAAAACACCTCGGCGCAGGTCCTGAGTCAGATCCGGCAGCACTTGCACGTCGGCCTTCACGCAACCGTGGGCCTTGGCATGGGCGTCGCGCAGAAAACGCGTGCTTTCCCGGTGCTGATCGACAATTCGCACGGCAGTCTGGATCACGTCTTGCGTCATCGCTGCTTCTCCGTCCGGAATCTGCTCCAGTGCCGATACCGGCCCCCGGTGCTGCCAGGCGAACCAGGCGGTTGCCAAAGCCCAGCCGATCAGGCCGATCAACAGCAAAAGCAGCAGGGTTTTGCCCAGCAACCGTCCCAGCCACAACCAGAAACGTGACAGCATCGATGGCTTCTTGAACGAATTGAAGATCATGGCAGTTGCGCCTCCAGCGGTCCGCCCAGCACTTTCAAATATTCCAGCAGCGCCCAGCGCTCCTCCGGCTGTAACAGCCGCCCGATAACCCCGTTACCGCGCTCGCCGGCGCGGAATTCGTGCCCGCTGTTGTGGTTGCCGGTAATGCGGGTGTCGAACAGGAACGCGTTGGTAAAGGCTTCGGTGCGGTAGCCCAGATGCCGAGGGTCGTATTCCAGAGTGCCTTTATAGAAAGTCGTGGAGCGTTCATCCTGCGGCGACAGCAGTTGATACAGGCTCGGTACCGAGCCGTTGTGCAGGAAGGGCGGGGTGGCCCACACGCCAGCGAGCGGGCGAGCCTTATAGGCGACATTCTCGCGTACGCCGATGGGCAGACCGAAACCGTCGAGTTTTGGTTTTTCCTCCGCTGTGACGCCCGCTTCACGATAAGCACGGTTTTCAACGAATGCCGTCACGTAAGCCAAGCCCTTGGCCACGGATAACTGGCTGAGGTCCAGCGGCTCCTTGGGCGCGGGATGCAGTTTCACGTCCATCTGCTCAAGTTCTGCCGGATCCCATTGCAGGGCTGTCAGGTCGAAACGGTGGTTGGCGATGTTGTTGGCTGCGTTCGGATCGGTGCCGATGACGTCGACGGGCAGCATGGGCAGATGCTTGACCCAGCGTTCGCCTTCTTGCGTCGCCCGCGGGACGTGGCAGCCAGCACAGTTTTCGGCAAACAGGGCGCGTCCCTTGGCTGCCAGTGGTTTGTCGACCTTTCCAAACAGTTCTTCCGGCCATTCGGGTGGCTGAAGTTTTTGCAGGGTTTCTTCGATCTTGTGCAGATCGCGCACGCGCACGCTCGATGCATAACGTTCATCGCCCTGCAGCGGCTGGCCATTGGCATCGAAGAAATTCAGGGTCGCGCCAACCCCCAGTGCCTCGCCGATATTGCGTGCCATCGGCTGTTGCGCCGAGCCGTTCCACTGCACCCAGTCGAACGTCCACATGTCCCACAGTTGCGGGTAATCCACGGGAGCGTTGGCCACGCGGTAATTGATCGGGGAAATCGCGTCGCCGAAGGTCGCATTGGCGATGCGACCGAATGCATCGGTGCGCCCCGGGCCTTCCTCGGTGGGATAGAGGCCGCGGTGAGTGTCGTTCCATGCCACTTTGAGGAAGGTGTTCAGCGATCCTTTGAAGTCTTTGCGCAGTTGTTCGTGGCGCGCGTCGTATTCTTCGCCGAGAACGGTGCGGGCGAACCGCTCGAATTTCCAAGGGTTGTAGTAAGTGGAGGCCAGACTGGCGACCAATGCCTGTCCGAAACTGCCGCCACGCAATGTAGGAACGCTGGAAGGCAGCACATGTTGAGCCGAGCCGCCGTCGATGCGCAGGGCCTGACCGTTGAGATGCAGTTCACCGGTGTGGCAGGCCGCGCAGGTGATGTCCAGATATTGCTCGGCGCTGCCGGGATTTTGATGCCGGGTGAATCCCACCGGGAGATTCCCCGGGTTACTTGGCGTGGCTTTCTGCTGCGGATCGACCAGAAAACCGAAGCGTGCAAGGTATTCCGGCGAGGCGAAACGTTGCGGCGAAAACGGCAGCTCCAGAGCCTGGAACCACTCATAACGCAGGCCTTTTACCTGAGTGCCTTGCGGCGTGAAATAGTAGGTCTGGCGCTCTTCGTCGGTCCACTGGTTCAGGTAATGCACCTGTTTTGCAGGCGCGGGGAAGGGCAATCTCGGATTGGCGACATAGTAGAGAACCACCGCCAGGACCAGTCCCAGCAGTACCACGATCAGCGTCAGCACACGGAATAAGAGGCGCAAGATGAACATCCTTGTCGAGTTGTTGCGCTGTTATGCCTCAGCCGAGTGCTGTGCGGCAAGTGGCCATTACGCCAAGTGTTGTGGGAAGGGGCGTCGGTCACTGTCAGGGCAAGATGACAGAAGCTTCACCCTGCCTTTGCTCAAATGCTTTTTAATCCCTGAACTTATCGGAGGATTCCTGCTCTCATGCCGGTAGCCATTGGTCGTGGCGGCCTGATAAGCTCGCGGCTTTACTCGATTGCCCTTTCGGCGCATGAACAAGGAAATAGCATGAAACAGCATCGGTTGGCGGCGGCGGTAGCCCTGGTTAGCCTGGTACTCGCGGGTTGTGATTCGCAGACCAGCGTGGAGCTGAAAACCCCGGCGCAAAAAGCTTCCTACGGCATCGGCCTGAACATGGGCAAGAGCCTTGCTCAGGAAGGCATGGATGATCTGGACTCCAAAGCGGTAGCCCAGGGCATCGAAGATGCCGTCGGCAAGAAAGAACAGAAGCTGAAAGATGAAGAACTGGTCGAAGCTTTCGCTGCGCTGCAAAAGCGCGCCGAAGAGCGTATGGCCAAGATGAGCGAAGAGTCGGCAGCCGCCGGCAAGAAATTCCTCGAAGAAAACGGCAAGAAGGCCGGCGTGACCACCACCGCTTCCGGTCTGCAGTACGAAGTGATCAAGAAAGCCGACGGCCCACAGCCTAAGCCTACCGATGTCGTGACCGTTCACTACACCGGCAAGCTGACCAACGGCACCGTATTCGACAGCTCCGTCGAGCGCGGCAGCCCGATCGATCTGCCGGTCAGCGGTGTGATCCCGGGTTGGGTCGAAGGCCTGCAACTGATGCACGTTGGCGAGAAGTACAAGCTGTACATCCCTAGCGATCTGGCTTACGGCGCACAATCGCCAAGCCCGGCGATCCCGGCCAACTCGGTTCTGGTCTTCGACCTGGAACTGCTGGGTATCAAGGATCCAGCCAAGGAAGACGCCGCAGCCAAGTAATTGGCCTCGGTTTCGATAACAACGCCTCGCTAATGCGGGGCGTTGTTGCATCTGGTCGACGCCCGGCGTAAACAGAGCGAACCGACAGGCGTCATGACAGTCCTAGACTTTGTGGCTGGCTGCACTAGACGCCCTGAGCCGCCAAGTCAATGAAATATTGGGGTTTTTTATGTGAGTAAAAAACGCCCGATCTGAGCGCGGCCCTTATGAACCGGGGCTCTCAGCGTTGAAATGCAGCTCTGTTCACAAGGTTATCCACAATTTGTGTGGATAACATTTCAACGGGAGAAATAGATGAAAGCTCCGTGGAATTTCGCCCGATTCCTGCCATTGGCCGGACGACTCCTGGCCCGTGGCCGTTTGCCGACGCTGTTGTTTGCCGTGGCCAGCAAAGGCGCCGCTCAAGGCAATCGTCTGGGCAAGTTGAAGGATGACCTGCGTCTGCTTCAAGCACTGTGCCTGGCGTACTGGCGGGGTGAGTATCGCGCGATCAGTCCCAAGGCCATCGTTTCGGTCGTTGCGGGCCTGATGTACTTCCTCAGTCCGGTGGATGCGATCCCGGATTTCATTCCCGTTTTCGGCATGCTCGATGACATCGCCGTCCTTGCCTGGCTAATGAAAACCCTCGACGACGAACTCAGTGCATTCCGTTTGTGGCGCCAACGGCAGGCACCGGAAAAGCTCAGGGTTGTCGAGCGTCTGCCCGATACGCCCGAACAACTTCAGCTTCAGGGGCCGAAAAAGTCCTGAATCGCGACAGCCTCTTATACAGATAGATACCCCCCACGACCTTGGCCGCTGTTAGGATTACACTTCTAGGGAAAAGTGCCGACTCGTTAAGTGTTGTTGTCCTACGGGGTAGTCATGGATATTCAGATAATTGCACGCGATGGCGAGCCCGAGTATGCGGTTCTGCCATGGGCTCAGTATCAGGCTCTACTGAAAGCAGCAGGCATTAACGAAGCACCGTCGCAACCGGCTCCAGCGCCGCTTGCGGCCACACCGGACCCGATTCTTCCAGGTCTGGATCAGTTACGCAGTTTGCGCGAAGGGAAGGGCATCGCCATCGAGGCGCTCGCCCGCACGGTAGGCATCAGCCCGTCTTACCTGGCCATGATCGAAAGCGGAGAGCGTCTGCCCGACGCTGCAATTCGCCGCAGCCTGGCCTGGGAGTTGACGGTGCCAGGGTGGAGGGAACAATCGTGAGCGTACGCATCAGTCGTCAACATTGGGACGGATTGCTGGGGGAGCTGGACCAGGCGCGCAGGCAGCGCCATCTTCTGACCTATCGAGCCTTGCTCGAGCGTCTGCAATTGCCCACGCCGGCGATGCAGACACTGACCGCTGCACTGGAGCATCTCGCCGCTCTGGACGCGAAAGCAGAACAACCGTTGCGCAGTTCGCTGGTGATCAGCCAGGGCGCCAGTCGCCTGCCACGCACCGGTTTCTTTGAATGTGTCGAGCGTCTTGGGCGCTTTTCCGGGCCGTCCGATGGTGTTGCCGCTGCTTCATGGCATGCCTCGGAAGTGGTGCGGGTCTTTGAGTACGAATACCCGGAATCGGCGGAGGCCTGAGTGTTTTTACGACTCAAGGCGCGGGTCAGTTACTGGCTCGCCCGCAGGCTCTTTCACTGGTCTTGGTTTGTCCGTCAGCCCCGAGGCTGGCGCTGGCTCGAAGGGCAGTTTGCGCGCATGGCCAACCTGGGCGATGTCGGCGCGCAAAGTTTTTACGGGCACATCCTGACGTTTCGCGGCGTGGGCCTGGGTGCGCGTGAAGAAGGTGTGCGGTTGTTGCGACTGGCGGCGCTGGCCGGTGATGGCAAGGCGGCGTATCAAGTCGGTGTCATCAGTCTTGCAGGTACGCCGAGCAAAGCGCCAGATCCTTCGGAGGCCGCTCGTTGGTGGACCATGGCCGCGCAGGCCGGGCATCCGCTGGCCGAGCTCAAGTTGAAAGAACTGGTCGGCCGGGACGCTTCTCGATAAACAAATCCGGTGTTCCGTGAACGGGGCGTGAGGGAAACCTCCCGCCCCGTTCTTGCGTCAGCTGTTCGATAAAGATCAGTTACAGACTTCTCCTACATCCCTCGCCTACTCGCCTGACTTCTTTTCTGATTGATCCCCCGCAAAGTCCTTCGCCTGATTTTTGCGCGAGGGAACGCACATGCTCGACCCGGTTTTTCGTTTCGCCATGCGCATGGGAATGCGCTGATGGATGCCGTCACCCGCATCGAGCAAGAACTCGACAGCTTTCCCCGCACCCTCGATCTCTATCGCAAACAGCTGAAGCACTGGCTCAGCCGCTCGGCAGACGGCGTCAGTCATGCGGCTGATCTGCCGTCGCTGATGGGGATGGAGCGGATCATCCGTTTCGGCGAACACGGCACGGCGGTCGCGATTGACGACAAGCGTTTCTCTTCGGCTGTCGTGCAATGCCCGGCAACCGGGCGAATGGAGATCGAGAGCAAGTTCGAGTCGGTGTACGACATTCCGTTGGGCGACATCGTTGTTGATGTCGTGGCGGTGGATGGCGGCCAGGTCAAGTCCGTCACGCTCGATGCTCAGGGCAAGGGTTTGTTTACCGGTGAGGCAGGCAAGTTCTACCGGGTAGTGGTGCACGGCGAGGCCAGCGAGAAGCAGGTTGATGCGCTGTTCGAGTCCTACGATGGTCTGACCCGACAGCTGGATAGCTGGCTGCGCAGCGAGTGGCAGGGCTTCAGGCCGCAGTGGTCGCAGTCGGTGGCGACGGCGGCGGGCAACGGCATGCTGGCCGGGAGCTGGGCGGCGATCGAGGGGGCGTGGGACAGCATCGGGTTGCTGTCGGAGATTCTCAAGGATCCTCTCGAGTTTGCTGGGCGCTTGGGAGATGGCGCGACGACGTTGGCCGAATTCGCAGTGTCGATGCCGGAAAAGATGGAGCAGCTCCAACTGCTCGTCAGTGACGAGGCCGCGCTGTGTCTGTTGTTACGCACGGCCAGTTTGTGGCTCGAAATGCTGCCACCCAGCGAAGTCGCCGGGAAAACTGCCGAGGCGGTTTCGATGGTGGTGGTGCAACTGCTGATCGATGTGTTGATCGGTGTTGTGCTGACCTTTGTCGGCGCCGGGGCGGGGATTGCGTATCTGACCTTGCGTCTGGCGGAGCGTGGCGCTCAGTTGCTGTCGGCGGTGACGCGCCTGGTGAAGGCGATGTTCGGCATTGTCAGCACCTTCATCGGCTACGTGAACCAGTACAAATCCGTCGCCGCGCGGGGCATCGCCGCCGGGGTGAAAAAGGGCCGCATGCAACTGCGTTGGGATGCCCGGCGCAATGCCTCCCTGAAAAAAGACGAGCACCACGACGACACGCCGGATCAGGCGAAGAACCCCAACGGTGACAGTGCCGATTGTGCGCCGCGGACCTGCACCAACGGCTGTCCGGTGTCGATGGTCACCGGTGAGGAATTGCTGACGCTGACTGACGGCGTGCTCGACGGGCTGTTGCCGTTCGAGTTCAGCCGCTTGTATCGCACCAGTGCGGCCGAGATCGATGTCGGGCTGGGGTTTGGCTGGAGTCATTCGCTGGCGCATCGGCTGGAGGTCGATGGTGCTTCGGTGGTCTGGGTCGACCATGAGAACCGGCGCACGCGGTTTCCATTGCCGAGCGTCGAGCGGCCGGCGATTCACAACAGTTTGTCGCGGGCGGCGATTTTTCTCGGGGACGAGCCGGAGGAACTGATCGTCGCGCTGGCGGGGGACGCGGCGCGGTTTTATCACTTTCGGGCTGGACGTCTTACCGCTGTCAGCGATGCCTATGCGAATCGTCTGACGGTGCATCGGGATCATTCCGACCGGATTCAGCGCCTGGATAACGGGGCCGGTCGTTCGCTGCTGCTGCGTTACGAGCGGGCGCATCTGGTCGCCGTCGATTATCAGGTTTTTTGTGAGTCGGCCTGGCGCACCGAGCAGACGCTGGTCAGCTACCGCTTTGATGCCCGCCATCGGTTGATCGACGCGACCAACGCCGTCGGCGAGAGCGAGCGTTACGACTACGACGACCAGCACGTCATCCTGCAACGGCAATTGAGCGGCGGCGCGAGCTTCTTCTGGGAGTGGGAACGTGCCGGCAAGGCGGCGCGTTGCGTGCGGCACTGGGCGTCGTTTTCGCAGATGGACACGCGTTACGTCTGGGATGACGCCGGCAGCGTCACGGTGCATTACGTCGATGGGACTGAAGAGACCTACGTCCACGACGACACGGCGCGGCTGGTGCGTCAGGTCACCGCCGACGGGGGCGAGCAGCTCAAGGCCTACGATGCTCAGGGCCGGCTGATCGCCGAGCAGGATGCGCTGGGCGCGGTCACCGAATACCGCTACGACGACGTCGGACGGCTGATCGCGCTGATTCCGCCGGACGATGCGCCAACGTCCTACGAGTACCGCCACGGTTTCCTGCACAGCCGTTCGCGTGGCGATGCGGTGTGGACGTACCGGCGCAATGCCCAGGGCGACGTCACCGAAGCGGTCGATCCCGACGGCCATGTCACCCATTACTACTACGACCCGCAGGGGCGGTTGCTGTCGATCCGTTATCCGGATTCGGCTCGGCATGTGTTCGTGTGGAATGACCTTGGGCAACTGGTCGAGGAAAGTCTGCCGGACGGCGGGGTTCGGAAGTTTTCCTACGATGCGCTGGGGCGGCGGATTACTGCGCAGGACGAACATGGCGCGATCACCCGCCACGCCTGGGACGCCGTTGGCCGGCTGATCCAGACCACCTCGCCGACCGGTGCCACCCGTGCCTGGTCCTACAGCGCCTACGGCCAGGTCACCGCCGAACGCGATGAGCTGGGGCGGATCACCCGCTACGAGTATGACGACGACCTGCATTTGGTCAGCCGGCGGATCAACCCCGACGGCACGCGGATTCAATACCGCTACGACCATGCGCAGCTGTTGCTCACGGAAATCGAGAACGAGTCGGGCGAAAAGTACCGGCTGGACTACACGCCGACCGGACTGATCCGACAGGAAACCGGCTTCGATGGCCGGCGCACCGCCTACGCCTACGACCGCAACGGTCATCTGCTGGAAAAGACCGAGTTCGGCGACGACGGCTCGACGCTGGTCACCACTTACCAACGCGACAGCGCCGGGCGCCTGCTGCTCAAGACCCTGCCGGACGGGGTCGAGGTCAGCTACCGCTATGACCGTTTGGGCCGTTTGGTCGGCGTGGATGACGGCCAGGATCACCCGCTGGCCTTCGAGTATGACCTGCAGGACCGCCTGGTGCGTGAGCATCAGGGCTGGGGCACCCTGCGTTACACCTACGACGCCTGCGGCCAGCTCACTCGCCTGCGTCTGCCGGACAACAGCAAGCTCGATTACCACTACGCCAAGGGCGGCGCGCTGACCGCGATCGACCTCAACGGCGCCTTGCTCACCCGCCACACCTGCCAGAACGGCCGCGAGCAGCAGCGCCAGCAAGGCCTGCTGCTCAGCGAATACTCCTACGACGAACAGGGCCGCTTACGCGCCCACGCTGTCGGTCATCAACGCAGCGCGCTGTACCGCCGCGATTTTGCCTACAGCGCCAACGGCAACCTCGAACACATCGCCGACACCCGCCACGGCCAGCGCAGCTACCAGTACGACGCCCTCAACCGCTTGATCCGCGTACGCCACACCCGCGACGACCTGCCGGAAAACTTCGCCCACGACCCGGCCGGCAACCTGCTGATGCAGGACCGGCCGGGCCCGACCAGCATCAAAGGCAACCGCCTGCTGATGCAGGGCGACCGCCACTATGACTACGACGCCTTCGGCAACCTGATCCGCGAACGCCGCGGCCGCGCGCAACAACTCGTCACTGCATACCGCTACGACAGCCAGCACCGCCTGATCGGCCTGACCCGTCCCGACGGCACCACCGCCAGCTACCAGTACGACGCCTTCGGCCGGCGCATCCGCAAGAGCGTCGACGGCCAGACCACCGAGTTTTTCTGGCAAGGCGAGCACCTGATCGCCGAGAGCAGCAAGGAACAGCACCGCAGCTTCATCTACGAACCCGGCACCTTTCGTCCGCTGGCGCTGCTCGACGGCAAAGGCCCGAAACGCGCCTGCCCGTTCTACTACCAGCTCGACCACCTCGGCACCCCGCAGGAGTTGACCGACTACAGCGGCGACATCGTCTGGTCAGCCAAATACAGCGCCTACGGCAAAGTCACCTCGCTGGAGCTCGCGACCGAGGACTACCTGGACCAGCCGCTACGTTTTCAGGGGCAGTACTTCGATGACGAAAGCGGGCTGCATTACAACCGGCATCGGTATTACGACCCGGACGTGGGACGGTACCTGACGCCGGATCCGGTGAAGCTGGCTGGGGGGCTGAATCAGTACCGGTATGTGCCGAATCCGACGGGGTGGGTGGATCCGTTGGGGTTGAGCTGTTCTTGCCCACCGCCGACCCCGCGCCGTCCAATGCGATACGAAGCCGGTCGAGTGGTCGTCGAAGAGGGGGCGCCCCCTCTGCCAAAGATGACAGCACAGGAGCGGCGGGCGAGGATTGATGAGGTAGCCGAGGAAAACGCCAAGCGACGGGTAACTGAATATGAAGACCGTTATGGTATGCACACCGTCAAAAAACATAGCTCTGAAATTCCTGATAGGGCGGTTAAGCAGCGAGCCATCGATGGTACTGATCCTCACACTGGCGTCACTCCAACACCGCCCAGAGGAAATCCAAGCTCACAGTTTCATAACTGGCGAATGCATTTGGGTGCATTAAACAAGGCGATGGCTAGGGATAAAAATGGCTTAATCATGCATACGGGAAGGGATCAGAATGATATTCCTATAGTTAGATTTGAATTGCCTGGGGCAGGGCGGGGGTATAGGCCGAAGAGTTCAGATCCGCAAAATCCGATTTTGAATGAAAATATGAACTGGTTTGAAGTTAAGTTTGATAGGACGAACACGCAGGAGCCATTTACTGGCTTCCCGTCGGAGAAAAGATGATGTTGAAAGATCCGTATATGAATGAGCGCTTCGAACCAAGATTTACTTGGTTTATTGGCGTTTTTGATGTTTATGATCGAGAGGAGACTCGAGGCCTAGAGCTCGGTGTATATAATCCGAATGTTCCTGAGGATAGAGAGATTCTCATCAGGAAGTACTGTCTGAACCTGCCATACCTATCATATAGGCATAAGCTGGTTTTGGTTGAGGCCTTAGAAGCGGCGTTAGGTGATTCAAACTATGATTTTAGTAGTCTTTTTGAAATAGACGAGTGCGAAACGTGTAGTTGGCCTAGAGGTGAGTGGTATTCGTTAGACAGTTCGCGTTGTTTTTTTAAGGAGGTCTACCGTTTGGCGAGAGATGTCTGGAGGGAAGACCTTGAACTCGCAGCGAGTGAGGATAGATCCATATGGTGAGTACGACTGTTTTTATGAAAATAAACAATAGATGTTGTTAGTTTTTTGCTGAATTGGTGTCAAGGTAACTAGTTAGTTGCGTTAACCTACCCTTCGCGTGCAGCCCTGATTCCACGGTGGATGTAGTCTGGGGCTCAGCGTTGACCGATTAGTTGCGGAGAATGAAGGTTGGGAGCGGCAAGGCTATCAATCAAATGCACGCTGTACCCCGGAACATTCTTCGCATGATGCTTCGCCTGCGAAGCCATTTCCGCCAACTGACTCGCATCCAGTTGCGTACACGCTTCAGGATGCAAATGCACCACGCCAATGGACAATGAAAGCAGAGGAAACTCTTGGCGAATCCCTTGGCGATTCGGCGCAACAAAACACCCAGCCTCGAGGTGTTCGGGGCGATAAAACCGTCGGCATTGGCTCTGGAAATCATCAAGCAATTGATTGAGCCGTTTGCGCCAATCCTCCGGACCGAGCACCAACAGGAAATCATCTCCCCCGATATGCCCGACGAAATCACGGGACGGGTCGACGCGTTCGTTGAGGCATTGCGCCAGACACAGCAACACCTCATCCCCACGCCCATACCCATAGATATCGTTAAAGGGTTTGAAGCTGTCGATGTCGACGTAGCAGATCACCGATTCCCGCCCCTGTTGCAGAAGGCGAGTCAAACATTGCTGAATCGGCACATTCCCCGGCAGCAACGTCAGCGGATTGGCATAACGGGCCTGCTGGATTTTCAGTTCGGTAATCAGTTTGAGCACATCGATCACCCGGCCCAGGCCCAGGTAACCGCCGTTGAGGGTGATGATGAAGTCTTCTTCGATGCGTTGCCGGGCGCGGCTGGTGATCAGGCGGCTGACCTGTTGCAGCGACTGGCTCATTTCCACGGCGAGGAAGTCGTCGTTCATCAAGCGGCTGATCGGTTTGCGGGCGAAGAGGTCGGTGGCGAACGGCTTGAGCAACGCATCGGACAAAGAGTGACGATGAACGATGCCGCACGGCTGACCCAGTTCGTCGAGTACCGCCAGCGAGTTCAGGTTGGCCTGGCGGCGGAAGGCCTCAAGTACGGTGGCGGTCGGCGTGTCGCGATTCACGGCCGGTTGGTCGTTGAGCAGGGCGCTGAGGTCGCTGCCTTCATCGTTCAGCGCAACGGCGCTGCTGTCGTGTTTGGGCATCAAGGCCCGGGCATCGCGCGGTGGGTGTTCCTGAGGGCGCCCGAGCAGATAGCCCTGGACCAGATCCACACCCATCTCGGTCAGCACCGCCAACTCTTCCGGCAGTTCGATGCCTTCGGCAATCACCTGGGCCCGGGAGGCCTTGGCGATTTGCAGGATCGATCCGACGAACTCGCGCTTCAATGCGTCCTGGTGAATGCCGTCGATAAAGTGCCGGTCGATTTTCACGTAGTCGGGACGCAGCTCCGACCAAAGGCGCAGACTTGAATAACCCGCCCCGAGATCGTCCAGTGCAATGGAAAACCCCATCGCCCGATAGTGATGCAGCGCAGTTTGCAGCAACTGGAAATCATCGATCGGCGTCTGTTCGGTGAGTTCGATCACCACCTGGCTCGGCGGAATACCAAAATCCTGAAGCAGCCGCAGCGTGCGCCCCGGCTGGTGCGCGGCTTCGAGCAGAGATTCGGGAGAGACGTTGAGAAACAGCTTGCCCGGCAATTGCTGTTCGTTGAAACGGCGGCAGGCGCTATGGCGGCAGGCGATTTCCAGTTCGCTCAAGCGTCCGGCCTGACGGGCCACGGCGAACAGGGCGATAGGGGAGTGCAGCGGGCTGTTGGAAGGACCGCGAGTCAAGGCTTCATAGCCAAGAATGCGTCGTTCGGAGAGGCAAATGATCGGTTGGAACAGGCTGTGCAAACCGCTTTGAGTCAGGATCGAGCTCAAGGCACTCAGCTGTTCGGTCGTGGTCATGGCAATCTCTGGCGATAAAAAAGGACTGGGAGCGCTCTCGATGAAGAGAACCGCTCCCAGTCCTTTATTGCACGACAGAATGATGACTGTTTGATGACGATCCGGGGATCGTCAGCATTAAATTGCCATCACCTTACTTCTTGGCCACCTGATTGCTCAGCTTCAAGTAATCCAGCAGCACGCGCCCGGTCTCGCTCAAGTAGGCGTCGTCTTCCGGTTTGACCTTGTCCGGCTCGGCGGCTGCCAGAGCGTCTTCGTCTTCTTTCTTCAGCTCTTTGAGCGGTTCTTCGCCTTTGGCCTTGCGACGGATGTTCTCCATCGCCAGTTGCTTGGCGTCGATGTCGGCGTGCTGGGCACGGCGTTCGGCTTCATTGAGGCTGACGGTTTTTTCTTCCAGCAGCTTCTGCGCCAGGGCCAGCTTGTCGCGGATGAACACGAACTCCGCGTCCTTGGCAGAACGGGTGTCATGCTCGGATTTCAGCTGGGCCAGGAACGGCTTGAACGGATCGCTCGCCGGTTTGATCGCCGCGCGGATGGTGTCCCATGGCATGGCTTCCGGCAGGGCGCTCTCGCCGATTTCCTTGGTGTCGATGATCGACGGGTAGTCGATGTCCGGCAGTACGCCCTGATGCTGGGTACTCTGACCGGAAACCCGGTAGAACTTGGCCAGGGTCAGTTTCAGTTCGCCATGGTTCAGCGGCTGGATCGTCTGCACAGTGCCTTTGCCGAAGGTCTGGCCACCGATGATCAGCGCGCGGTGGTAGTCCTGCATGGCGCCGGCGAAGATTTCCGAAGCCGAGGCGGACAGGCGGTTGACCAGCAGCGCCATCGGGCCTTTGTAGAACGCACCCGGGTTTTCGTCTTCCAGCACGTCGACCCGGCCATCGGCGTTACGCACGAGTACGGTAGGGCCCTTGTCGATGAACAGGCTGGTCAGCTCGGTGGCTTCCTGCAGGGAACCGCCGCCGTTGTTGCGCAGGTCGATGACCACGCCGTCGACTTTCTCTTTCTGCAACTCGGTCAGCAGCTTCTTGACGTCGCGAGTGGTGCTCTTGTAATCCGGATCACCGGCACGGAACGCCTTGAAGTCCAGGTAGAAGGCCGGAATCTCGATCACGCCGAGCTTGTAGTCCTTGCCGTCCTGTTTGAGGCTCAGGATGGATTTCTTCACGGCCTGGTCTTCGAGCTTCACCGCTTCACGGGTGATCGGCACGATCTTGCTGGTCTGGTCGTTCGGCGCATTGCTGGCCGGGATGACTTCCAGACGGACCACGGTGCCTTTCGGACCACGGATCAGCTTGACCACTTCGTCCAGGCGCCAGCCTACTACGTCGACCATCTCTTTGTTGCCCTGGGCAACGCCGATGATCTTGTCCGCCGGTGCAACCTGTTTGGTCTTGTCGGCCGGGCCTGCCGGCACCAGGCGCACGACTTTCACTTGATCGTTGTCGCTTTGCAACACGGCGCCGATGCCCTCGAGGGAAAGGCTCATGTTGATGTCGAAGTTTTCCGCGTTATCCGGCGACAGGTAGTTGGTGTGCGGATCGTAAGACATGGCGAAGGTGTTGATGTACGCCTGGAAAATGTCTTCGGCACGGGTCTGGTCCAGACGCGCCAACTGGTTCTTGTAGCGCTTGGTCAGGGTTTCCTGGATCTGCTTCGGCTCTTTGCCGGCGATCTTCTGCCGCAGCACTTCGTCCTTGACGCGTTTGCGCCACAGGTCATCGAGTTCGGCGGTGGACTTGAGCCACGGGGCGTCCTTGCGATCAATCAGCAAGGTTTCATGGGTGGTGAAGTCCATCTTGTCGACGCCTTTGTTCAGCTCGGCAAGGGCGAAGTCCAGACGCGCCTTTACGCGGTCCAGATAGCGCTTGTAGATGGTGAACCCGGCGTTGAGGTCGCCGCTCTTGAGAAAGTCGTCGAACTGGGTCTTCCACTTGTCGAATTCGGCGATGTCGCTGGCCATGAAATAGCTGCGCGACGGGTCGAGCAGCTTGATGTAGCTGTCGTAGATGATCACCGAGCGCGCATCGTCGAGCGGCGGCTTGCTGTAATGGTGGCGCTTGAGCAACTCGACGACGTTCAGACTGGCGATCACTTCATCGCGATCAGGCTGCAACTTGTCCCAGCTGTTGGCTGCGAATGTACTGCCCGACACCGGCAAGAGGCCGATACCGATGAAAAGAGCGAGGGCGGTGCTGGGGAGCAAATGCTTCATGCTGATTCGACGCGGGGACAATTGATAACGCATATTAGGCCGTCTTTGAAGTCGCCGGTACCTCTGCGCTCTGTACGATCATTGCTGTTCAGCGATCGTTCAGACCCCAGGGCCGGTCGCATAATGCAAAAAGCCCGGCGCTACAGCTTCGGGCTCAGTCCAGACTCACTATGGAGGCACTGTGAAGGCATTGCAAGGCGTTGAAGGTCAAGTGGCATGGGTTGATGAACCAAGTCCTACGTGCGATGTAGGACAAGTTCGCATCCGGGTGGCGGCAGCGGGCCTCAATCGCGCGGATTTATTACAGAAGGCGGGGCTATATCCACCGCCACCGGGTGCCAGTCAAGTACTGGGTCTTGAATGTTCCGGGGTGATCAGCGAGGTCGGCGCCGGCTCGTCGTGGCAGGTCGGTGATCGGGTCTGCGCCTTGCTGGCCGGGGGCGGGATGGCCGAAGAAGTGGTCGTCGACGGGCGGCATGTGTTGCCGGTTCCGGAAGGTGTATCGCTGATCGAAGCCGCAGCGTTGCCCGAGGTTTACGCGACCGTCTGGCTGAATGTGTTTCAACTCGCTGCGCTCAAACCGGGTGAGAAAGTTCTGCTGCATGCCGGCGCCAGCGGCATCGGTTCTGCCGCCATTCAACTGTGCAAGGCGTTTGGCAATCCATGCTGGGTGAGCGTCGGTTCGGCCGAGCGCCTGGCTTACTGTGAAGCGCTGGGTGCTCAGGGCGGCGTGGTGCGCACTGATGATCTGGAAAGCCTGCGGGATTTCGGGCCGTTCGATGTGATTCTGGACCCGGTCGGCGGCCATTATTCGGCGCTGAACCTGAAGCTGATGGCTCAGGATGGACGCTGGGTACTGATCGGTCTGATGGGCGGCCGCGAGGCAAAACTGGATCTGGCCCAGGTGCTGGCCAAGCGCGTGCAACTGCTGGGCTCGACCCTGCGCAGCCGTGACGATCAGTTCAAGGCCGATCTGTTCAGCGATCTGAGCCAGCACGTGTGGCCACTGTTTTCCGAGGGGCGCCTGAAGCCTCAACTGGCCAAGACCTTTGCGATCAAGGATGCCGAGGCGGCATTTGCCGAGCTGGCGAGCAACACGGTAGCCGGGAAGCTGGTGCTGGTAATCGACGACAGCCTGAGCTGATCATGGATGCTTGTGGGAGCAGGCCAGCTCCCACAAGGCAATCGCTTACTTCCAGAGATGAATCGGCCACCCGGATTTCTCGGCCTGCTCGCGCAATACCGGATCCGGATTGACCACATGCGGATAATCCACTTTCAGCAACAGTGGCAGATCATTGCGTGAGTCAGAATAGAAACTCGCGCCTTCAAGGTTTTCTTCTTCGGCATCCAGCCATTCCAGCAAGCGGGTGATCTTGCCTTCGCGGTAGGTCAGGGTGCCCACGGTCTGGCCGCTGTACACGCCATGCGCCACTTCCAGTTCGATACCCAGAATCTCATCGATGCCCAATCGATCGGCAATCGGCTTGACCAGGTGCGTACCCGAGGCCGAGATCACCAGAATCCGGTCGCCGGCCTTGCGGTGCGCGGCGATGATCTTGGTCGCGTCGCTGAAGATGATCGGCTCGATGAAGTCTTCCACCCACGGCCCGACCAGATGTTCGACTTCTTCCGGGGTACGGCCGATCAGCGGTTCGAGGCTGAACTCCATGTAGTCCTCCATGCGCAACTTGCCATGGCTGTAGGCGTCCATCAGCTCGTTGTTCCTGCGCATGAACGACTCGGGATCGACCCAGCCCAGGCGCCCCATCTGCTCGCTCCAGAGCGTGGCGCAGTCGCCGTGGATCAGGGTGTCGTCCAGATCAAAAATTGCCAGAGCCATCAGTTCAGTTCCCTCTTGGGTGTCAGCAAAGTCATCAGGCTACCTCACACAGGGCGGTGGGATCGATGGAAAGTGCCAGGCGCTGACCGTCGGGATGCAGATCCGCCGCCGAACGGTTGAGCACATCCACCACCAGTTCCACGCCCCGGGCTTCGACGCGGTAGCGGATCACGTTGCCCAGCAGGCTGTGGCTGCGAATCTGTGCATCGAGTTCGCCGTTCAGGCTCAGTTCGATGGCCTCCGGACGAATCGCGATGCGATGGTTGACCGGCCGCTGCAACAGCTTCGAGGCACTCTCGGCATCGAGCAGGTTGTAGTTGCCGATGAAGCCGGCGGCAAACACGTCGACCGGTGCTGTGTAGAGGGTTTCGGCATCGCCGCTTTGTACGATTTTTCCCTGGTTCATCAGGAAAATCCGGTCAGACATGGTCAGTGCTTCTTCCTGATCGTGTGTGACGAAAATCGTGGTCAGGCCGAGTTCACGCTGGATCTGACGGATCTGTTCACGCAGATGTTTGCGAATCCGCGCATCAAGAGCCGACAGCGGCTCATCCAGCAGCAACAGGCGCGGACGCGTCACCAGCGAGCGGGCGAGGGCGACACGTTGGCACTGACCACCGGAGAGTTGATGCGGATAACGACTGGCGAAGTCATTAAGTTCAACCAGTTTCAATGCTTCGGCGACGCGCTTGTGGCTGTCGTCCGGGTTGATCTTCTGCATGCGCAGACCAAAGGCGACGTTCTGCTCCACGGTCATGTTGGGAAACAGCGCATAGCTCTGGAACACCATGCCGATCCCGCGCTTTTGCGGGGTGAGCGGCACGATGTCGACGCCATCGAGCAGTATCTTGCCGCCATCCACCGGCGTCAGGCCGGCGATGCAACGCAACAGGGTGGATTTGCCGCAACCGGACGGGCCGAGCAGGGTGACGAATTCACCTTTCCGGATTTCGCAGTTGATGTCGCTGAACACCGTGGTGCCGGCGTAGTTTTTCTGAAGGTGTTGGACGCTGACATAGCTCATTCGCTTTTGTCCTTGTTCAAGATGTTGGCGACCCAGGTCAGGACCAGCACGAAAAAGAAGTAGGAAATCACCAAGGCACTGGTGAAGTGACCGCTGCTGTTGCGCATGTTGTTGAGGTAGACCTGCAGGGTTTCGTAACGGGTGCCGACCAGGATATTGGCGAACACGAACTCACCGAACAGGAACGAGAACGACAACAGCAACGCGACCATCAGGCCCTTGCGCAAGTTCGGCAACACCACCAGGAATGCTGCCTGAAAGGTACTGGCGCCGAGCAGTTGGGCGGCGTCCATCAGGTCGCGCAGGTTGATCGCTTGCAGGTTGTTGGTGATCGCCCGGTACATGAACGGCAACGCCACGGTGAAGTAGCAACCGATAAGGATCCAGGGTGTGCCGACCATCGCGAACGGCCCGGAACCGTAGAGCTGTAACAGCCCCACCGACGACACCACCGGCGGCACCGCGAAAGGCAGCAGGATCAGGATGTTCATCAGCGCATCGAGTTTCGGAAAGTGGTAATGCACCACGAACAGCAGCGGCAGGATCAGCACCACCGACAGAATCAACGCCCCGACGCACACCAGCAGCGACTGGCCGAAGGCATGCAGGAAGCGCGGGTCGCTCCACAACTGGATGTACCACTTGAAGGTGAAGCCGCTGGGCAGGATGGTGGCCGACCAACTGCTGGCGATCGAGTAGATCAAGGTGCCCAGCAACGGCAGCAGCAGAATGGCAAACAGCAGATAGACCACGACGCGGTGGTAGACGCCGGCCGGGCCGGATTCAGCGCGAGACATGGTAGCTCCTCTTCAACAGCAGTTGATGCACGACGGTCACCAGGGTCATCAGCGCCACCAGCACCACGGCCAGGGCGCTGGCCAGGTTCGGATCGAGGGAAATGTCGCCCGACACCATCGCTGCGATCCGGATCGGCAGCACGTTGAAGTTGCCGGTGGTCAGCGCGTAGACAGTGGCGTAGGCGCCGAGGGCGTTGGCCAGCAGGATCACGAAGGTGCCGAGCAGGGCCGGGGTCAGCACCGGCAGGCCGATGTGACGCCAGAACTGCCAGCCGTCGGCGCCGAGCAGCGCTGCGGATTCCCGCCAGTCTTCACGCAGGGCGTCGAATGCCGGGTACAGCAGCAGCACGCCGAGGGGAATCTGGAAGTAGGTGTAAAGGATGATCAGCCCGGTTTTCGAGTACAGGTTGAAATCCTGAATGATTCCGGCCTGCTTCAGCATGATCGTGATGCTGCCGTTGAAGCCGAGCAGGATGATGAACGCAAAGGCCAGAGGCACGCCGGCGAAATTGCTGGTCATGTTGGCGAAGGCGTTGACGAAGTTGCGCAGCTTCGAATCGACCCGGCGCAGGGAGTAGGCGCCCAGCACCGCGATGATGATGCCGAATACGCTCGACCAGAAGCTGATTTCGAGGCTGTACTGGATCGCCTGCAGATAGAACTTCGAATTGAAGATCTTGCTGAAGTTGGCGAATCCCCAGCCGAATTCTTCCGATTGCAGGCTGTTGATCATCACCCAGATCAGCGGGGCAATTTCGAACACGATAAAGAACAGCGCGAAAGGCACCAGGCACAGGGCGGCCAGCCATTTGCCGCGAATCATTGAGTTCACTTGAGCAACTCCCGGCACACAGGTTTGTCGTGAGGTACGCCGAGCAGCTCGCAGACCGTGCCGCAGATGTCGGTCTGCTTCGGTGAAGCTTCGCTGTTCAGGCTGAAGGCATCACCGAACACGAACAGCGGTACCTGGCGTTCTTCCGGCAGCAGGCCGTTGTGCGAGCGGTCGTTGTTCATGCCATGGTCGGCGGTCACCAGCACCTGGCAGCCGGCGTCGAGCCAGCCTTGCAGGTAGTCGGCGAGGATGATGTCGGCGCTGCGGGCACTGTTGCGGTATTGCGGGGTGTCGAGGCCGTGCTTGTGCCCGGCGTCGTCGATGTTCATCGGATGGATCAGCAGAAAGTCCGGAGCATGGCGCAGGCGCAGGTTTTCGGCGTCGGCGAACAGGTGCGAGTCCGGATAGTGATCGTTCCAGTAGAAGTGGCCGTGCTGGATCGGTAGCGCCGGGTCGTCGGTATGACGATCTCTGGCGGCCACGAACGGCGAGCGGTTGTACAGCTCGCTGACCCAGTGGTAAGCCGCGGCAGCGGTTTTCAGACCGGCATCGCGGGCGTAGTGATAGATGCTGCGCTGACTGGACAGGCGCGAGACGTTGTTGTGGACGATGCCGCTGTCGATCGGCGGTACGCCCGTGAGGATGCATTCGTAAAGCGGTCGGGACAGGGCCGGCAGCTCGCACTCCAACTGGTAGAGCGCGGCGCGTCCTGCGCCAACGTAAGCCTGCAGATGCCCCATGGCGTGACACGCGACCTCGTAGTTGAGGCCGTCGAGCACGACAAGGATGACGGTTTGCTTCATAGGGGCAAAAACTCCGCGAAGTTCAAATATCTCGAAATCAACTCAATCCCTTGTGGGAGCGGGCTTGCTCGCGAAAGCGGTAGATCATTCAACATTGATGTCGACTGACAAGACGCCTTCGCGAGCAAGCCCGCTCCCACATTTGGATCTTCAACAGATCACAAAAGGGTGATCAGCCGCTTTACTTCATTTCTACGATGACTTTTTCGTTCCACTCCTGCGGCAGGGCCTTGGAGGTTTTTTCCCACGCATCGGCGTCCTTGATCGGCGTGACCTTCTTGTACTGCTCGTTCGGCAGCAGCTTGGCTTTCACGTCTTCCGGCAATGTCAGGTGCTCGGCGCGGATCGGGCGGGCGTTGCCGCGGGCGAGGTTGGTCTGGCCGGCGTCGCTGAAGATGTATTCGCGGGTCAGCTTGGCGGCGTTCGGGTTCTTCGCGTATTTGTTGATGATGGTGGTGTAGCCGGAAATCACCGAGCCGTCGGACGGGATCAGCACCACGTAGTCATCCGGGTTGGCCATCTTGGCCTTGTAGCTCAGGCCGTTGAAATCCCAGACCACGCCGACTTCGATCTCGCCTTTTTCCATGGTGGCGATGGTCGGGTTGGCCATCGACAGGCGACCCTGCTTGGCGATGTCTGCGAACAGCAGCAGGGCAGGCTGGAGATTTTTCTCGTCGCCGCCGTTGGCCAGCGCAGCGGCGAGTACGCCGTTGGCAGCTTGCGCGGCAGTGCTCACGTCACCGATGGAGACCTTGTACTTGCCGCCCTTGAGGTCAGCCCATTTGGTCGGCACTTCGGAGCCGTGCAGCAGTTTCTTGTTGACGATGAAGGCGATGGTGCCGGTGTAGGCCAGTGCCCAGTTGCCGTCCTTGTCCTTGGCCCAGTCCGGCACTTGGTCCCAGGTGGTCGGCTTGTACGGCTGCACCACGCCTTGCTTGACTGCAATCGGGCCGAAAGCCGCGCCGACGTCGCCGATGTCGGCAGTGGCGTTATCTTTTTCAGCCGCGAACTTGGCGATTTCCTGGGCCGAACTCATATCGGTATCGATGTGTTTCAGGCCGTATTTCTTGGCCAGGTCTTCCCAGGTGCCTTTCCAGTTGGCCCAGTCATCGGGCATGCCGACGCTGTTGACGGCGCCTTCCGCTTTCGCAGCGGCTTCGAGGGTTTTCAGATCGTCAGCCGCCATGGCGGCGGTGCACATGGCAATGGTCGAGCCTAACAGTGTTGCCAGGAAAAGCTGTTTCATTCCGAAGCTCCTTGGTCGTGTTCAACGCTGCGATTGCGGTTTGTGTTGGTCTAGGTCAGCAATACCTGAGCCAATGTAGGGGGGCTGGATGACACTTTGATGTCGGCGGATACCCGATCCGCGTTTTATTCCGCCGGTATCGACGGCTGCCCGGTAAGCGTAGACCACCCGCAAAGTCCCGGTGGGCAAGGGACTTGGCCGATGTATTGCAAGTTGTCAGGGCGACCGTTCGGTAGTTTTGTCATCTCTCGGTCATCTGCACTGCCTAGGCTTGCAACACGACCAAACGGCGCAATAGCTGTGCGGTTTTTGCCCCGAAACAGTGCTGGTCTAGTCCAGATAGGTAACGTTGATGCGCGATGAGGCAACAAAAGCGGTGACAGCCATTGGCCAGATCCTTCAGGAACAACTCGACCATGGCTTGCTCGCGGCGGGGAGCAAGCTGCCGGCGGAGCGCAAGCTCAGCGAGTTGTTCGGCACGACGCGGATTACGGTGCGTGAAGCGTTGTTGCAACTGGAGGCGCAAGGCCAGATTTATCGCGAGGAACGTCGGGGCTGGTTCGTGTCGCCGCCGCGTCTGGCCTACAACCTGATGCAGCGCAGTCACTTTCACGCGATGGTCAGTGCGCAGGGGCGGGTGCCGTCGACCGAGGTGATTTCGGCGCGGCTGCAACCGGCGTCAGCGGCGGTCTGTGCGTGGTTACAGTTGCCGGCGTTGTCGAGCGTGATTCAGATTTGCCGGTCGCGGCGGATCGATGGGCGGCTGGTGTTGTATGTGGAGCATTATCTGAATCCGCAGTTTTTCCCGGGGATTCTGGAGTTTGATTTGAATCAGTCGATTACCGAGCTTTATGCGCGGCATTACGATTTGCACTATGGGCGGGTGCGGTTCGAGATTGTGCCTACGTCGTTGTCGGTGGATGCGGCGGCGGCCTTACGGGTTTCGGTGGGGAGTCCGGGGTTGAGGATTGCCCGGGTCAATTATGATCAGGCTGGGCGGTTGATTGATTGTGATCTGGAGTTTTGGCGGCATGATGCGATTCATGTTGGGGTTGATGTTGTTTGATCGCTCTGTGTGAATATCCGTTTTTTTCGGGTGCTGCGGCTTATGGTTCCGCCCTTACGGCGGGTCACTTTTGGCAAACGCCCCAAAAGTAACCAAAAGGTCTAGGCCCCGGCGTTCGGCACCTCGCCTAGGCTCGGTGTTCCTTCGCTCCGGGATTCATCCGGGGGCATCGCCTACGGTTTGCTTCGCTGCACCTCCTCTCGATGCATGCGGCTGCGCCGCACGGTCGCTGCGCTCCCACCCCCGGATGAATCCCTCCACTCAGCCTTCCGATGGGGCCGGAACGTCAAAAGCGGTACTTGAGCTAACGCTCATCGTTTTGAGTCGGGGGAGGCGTGGAGGTTGGCCTATTCCTGAGTCTGGCCACCACCGCCTGCGGTAATCACCTGAACATTCATCCTCGGTGTCGCCAGATCCAGCCCGGCCTCATCCAGATGCCGTTTCAGCGACAGATTGAACGCCCGTGAAACTTCCCACTGTTTGATCGGTGCGGTCTTGAACCGTGCGCGCAATATCGCGTTTCCCGATTCAAAACTTTCCACGCCCTGGATCTCCAGTGGCGACCAGATGTTGCGTCGCTGCAGCGGGTCGGTGCGCATTTTCTGGCCGACTTCGCGCATCAGTTTGATGGCTTCGTCGATGTTCATGTTGAACGGCACGGCCACGCGGAAGATCGCGTAGCCGAATTCCCGGGAGTAGTTTTTGATGCTTTTGATTTCGCTGAACGGGATGGTGTGGACGATGCCGTCGATGTCCCGCAGGCGTACGGTGCGGATGGTCAGGCCTTCGACGGTGCCCAGGTGCCCGCCGACGTCGACGTAGTCGTCGATGGCCAGGGAGTCTTCGATGATGATGAACAGGCCGGTGATCAGGTCGGCCACCAGCGACTGGGCGCCGAAGCCGATGGCCAGGCCGATCACGCCGGCACCGGCCAGCAGGGGCGTGACGTTCATACCCATGTTCGCCAGCGCGACGATCAGGGCGATGATGAAGATCGCCACGAACAGCACGTTGCGGATCAGCGGCATCATGGTTTGCGCGCGGGCGTTGGCCAGGCCTTTGCGTGAGCGGGTGAGGGCGTGGTGGACGGCGGTGTCGCTGAGGATCCAGATCAGCCAGGCGAAGATCAGTGTGCCGATCAGACTGAACAGTTTTACGCTGATGTCGTGGCCTTCGCCTTCGGTGAAGCCGATCAACGACATGCCCCAGACCCTCAGGCCCAGTTCGATGAAGGCCAGCCACACCAGTAAATGGGCGAGGGTGTAGAAGAAGCTTTTCAGGCGCTCGGAATACAGCGCGTGGCGTTTCGGCCCGCGTTGGGGTTTGAGGGCGTGGCGGCGGACGAGGCCGTTGATCACCATGCACAACACCAGCAGCACGGTGCAGATCAGCGACTGGCGCAAGGCCGTGCTGGTGTCGCCGGCGGAGACGAAGGTGGCGAACAGGGAAATGCCCACCAACACCAGCGCCGGCACGTACCAGAAAGTGCCGAGGATTTCGATGGTGTCGCTGAGGGCGCGGCGGGTCAGGCGGCGGGACAGGGGCTGGTTGCGGATCAGGTGGGCGATGGGGCGGCGAAAGCGCAGGATGAACAGGCCGGTCGAGAGCGCCGCCAGCACATTGGTGACGGTGGCGGCGGTGTGAGCCAGGTGTACACCCAGACCCGCCACCAGGCGCGGATCGTTCAGTGCTTCGCCGAATGCGGCGAAGCTACCGATCAGCCACAGCGGGCGGAACGCCTGATGGCGCAGTATGTACAACGCGCGGTGGCGGTGCGGGCCGTCGAGTACGGAAAAGGCGATCACGCAGATCGCCGAGAAACAGGTGCCGACCACCAGTGCGTAGGCCAGGACCATCGCCAGGCTTTTGCCCAGGGACGATGGCAATGCGTAGCTCATGTAAACCGTGATGACCAGCGCGATCATCCAGGGCCCGAGCTTGCGCAGGGCGAAGCGCAGCATGTCGAGGGCCCGGGGGTGTTGCGGCAGTTCTTCGGTCAGGCCGAAACGCATGCGCACCCGGTGACCGAGCCAGATCAGCGCGGCGGCCAGCAGGCTCCAGACCATCAGGATCACGGCGAAGCCGAAGATGATCGGCAGCCATTCACTGGCCGGCATCATCAGTGCGGACAGTTCATCCTTGGCCAGTTCGAATTCGGTGGACCAGCGATTGAGCGGGCTGTCGCTGCCGGTGAACTGTTTTTCGAAATTGGCCAGGGTGCCGCCGATCAGGCCCAGCACGCCTTCTTCCGGGGTGGCCTGGGCTTTTTTCGTGGCGTCGCGCAGTTTTTTCAGGTCGCTCAGCAATTGGCTGCGCTGCTGATCGTTTTCCAGGGACTTGATGACTTCGTCGAGGGATTGGCCAAGCGGTTCCTGGGCTTCAGGTTGCGCCTTGTTCGAACCATTGAGCAGGCCGGGCAGACTCACCGCCTGGGCAGGCGCCGACGGCAGGAGCGTCATCAGGCAGACAAGGAAGAGGCAGGGCAGGGCAAAGAAACGAGCGAACACTAGGCGGTCAACCTCGCAAGGGGCGGATCGGGCGAGTGTACGAGTCCGCCAGAATCAATGCGAGCCGGGCGCGGATTTATTCGTTGAGTTTGGCCAGGATCTTGTAGACCACGGTGGCCAGGATCATCAGCATGCCGATCCACATGGCGAATACTCCGGCGTTCTTGTCGCGGAAGTTGAAACCGATCGCCAGCAGAATCATTCCGGACAGGATCGGAATGAGCATGGAGTGGAACGCAGACATCGAGATCATGGCGACAGCCTTGTCGAAGAGGATGATTTAAGTCTAGGTCGCTTTTTGCCGACCGGTGGTGATGTGTATCAGAAATGAGCCGGTTTCGCAGGGCAGGAGATCGCAGCGTGAGGCTGCGATCTCCCGTTGGTTACGGCAGTTCTCGACTGGCGTAGAAGGCGCTCAGCACTTTCACCAGATGGGCCAGGTCATGGCTGCCGCACAGTTCGCGGATCGAGTGCATGGCGAAGGTCGGCAGGCCGATGTCGACGGTGCGCACGCCCAGATGACTGGCGGTGATCGGGCCGATGGTCGAGCCGCAGCCCATGTCGCTGCGCACCACGAAGCTTTGTACCGGCACTTCTTCGGCCATGCACAGGTGACGGAAGAAACCGGCGGTTTCGCTGTTGGTGGCGTAGCGCTGGTTGCTGTTGACCTTGATCACCGGGCCGGCGTTGAGTTTCGGGCCGTGGTTGGCGTCGTGTTTCTCGGCGTAGTTCGGGTGTACGCCGTGGGCGTTGTCGGCCGAGACCAGCAGGGATTTCTGAATGGTGCGAACGAACTCGTCACCTTCCGGCAGCAGACGGCGCAGGGTCTGTTCCAGCATCGGGCCGTCGGCGCCGCAGGCGGAGCAGGAGCCGACTTCTTCGTGATCGTTGCACACCAGCACGCAGGTTTCTTCGGTGTCGGCGGTCAGCAGGGCTTGCAGACCGGCATAGCAGGACAACAAGTTGTCGAGTCGGGCGCCAGCGATGAAATCACCGTGCAGGCCGATGACCGCTGCGCTCTGGGTGTCGTAGAAACTCAGCTCGTAATCGAGCACTACGTCGGCATTCAACCCGTGTTCGCGGGCCAGTTGATCGGTGAGCACTGCGCGAAAGTCCACACGTTCGTCACCGGCGAACTGCGCGAGAATCGGCGGCAGTTCGGTCTGGGCGTTAATGGCCCAGCCCTGGTTGGCTTCACGGTTGAGGTGAATCGCCAGGTTGGGAATGATCGCGATCGGGGCCTTGAAGTCGATCAATTGGCTCTCGACCTTGCCGTCGCGACGGAAGGTGACGCGACCGGCCAGAGACAGGTCGCGGTCGAACCACGGCGCCAGCAGCGCGCCGCCGTAGACTTCGACACCGAGTTGCCAGAAACCCTGACGTTGCAGTTCAGGTTGCGGCTTGACCCGCAGGCACGGGCTGTCGGTGTGGGCGCCGACCAGACGGATGCCGTCGTGCAGCGGGGAGTTGCGGCCCATCTTGATCGCGACGATCGAGGAGTCGTTACGGGTGACGTAGTAACGGCCATTGGCTTCGGTGTGCCAGGTCTCACGCTCGTCGAGGCGTACATAACCGGCGGCCTCCAGGCGTTGAACAAGGCTGGCGGTGGCGTGGAACGGGGTAGGGGAGGCCTTGAGGAAGTCGATCAGGCCTTGGTTCAACTCTTCGCGCATAAGAAGCTCCAGACAGCAATGGGCGGGAGTTTAACGCATCGGCCTGATGCTTGGGACATGACATGTGCCGCTCGCGTCAGCGAGCGGTGGCCACGCGTTTTTTCAGGTAGCTCATGATGACTTTTTCGTCTTCAGGCTTTTCAGGGCGGGGCAGTTGTTGCGGCCAGTTGCTCTGGTTCAGGAGCTTTTTCTGACGGCTCTTGTCCCAGCGAAGAATCTCCCGCGAGGCACATTCCCACCATTCATGGCGGCAGGCGGTGTAGTACGGATGATCCGGTGCTGCGCTGCCGTACAGCAGATCGCGACCGACCTTGCGCAGGGTGCCGCTCTGGTTGCGCAGCTTCCATTTGATTTTCAGACGCTGCCACGCGGACGGGAACGGCTTGACCCGCGGCACGTCCTTGCACAGATCCACCAGCCGCTGACTGAACTGCTCGCCGTGCTGGGCAAAGAAGAACGCCTGCATCGCGTGGAAAAAGCGTTTTTCCGCGAAGTAGTGATAGACGTATTTGCGGGCCTCGACCACCGGCCGTTTGCGCATGGCGAACGACAGCGCGACTTGTTCGATGGTATGGATCTGGAAACCGTCTGCCGTCCATTCGTCGATCAGGCGGATCGACTGCTCGAACAATGCCCCGTCGCTGTCGGTCACGCCACACAGCCCGCTGTTGTAGAGCTTGAAGCCGTTTTCCGGGGTGATGCCATGGGCACCGAGATCGCGACCGAGCTTCAGGTAGTCGTCGCGCTCGAAGACATCTTTCCAGTCGTATTCGAAGCGATCCATCACCGACTGCTGCGCAGTGATGTGCGGGAACAGGCGATTGGGGTCGCTGGTGAACAGGGTGTCGGTGTCGACGAACAAGGTCTTTTCGGCCAGTTGCAGGCCGGCGGCGATGGCGCAGGCCTTGCGTCGGTGGTGATAGCCGTTGTGGCCCTGCCAGCGAGTCAGTGTCGGTTCGTCGAGCAGCACGGTATCGACCGGCCAGCCTTCATAGTCCTGCGGCCGGTCAGTGAGGATCCTGATCGCCGGGCGTTTGCCGGTCCTGGCCTGGGAGAGGGCGGTCAGGATGCTGAACTTGGCTTCGCGCCGGTAAACATCCTGGTTGCCGTAAATCAGGTAAAGCAGTTGGTGACGGGTCTTCTTGACGGGTGTTGCCAGGGAATCAGTACAACTCATCCGGAACAAAATCCTTTAAAACAGGCGACTGCCAGTCAGGCAGTGCTTAAAACGGAGCCGGGCATTCGAAGCGCAAGCGTTCGCCGGACTGTGGGTGGGTGAAGCTGAGCATGCTGGCGTGCAGGCACAGGCGTGGCCAGGCCGCGAGGGCTTGGGGGTGAGCGTAGAGCCCGTCGCCGAGCAGTGGATGACCGATGGACAGCATGTGCACGCGCAACTGGTGCGAACGGCCGGTGATTGGCGTCAGTTCGACGCGGCACCAGTCGCCGCAACGCTCCAGCACGCGCCAGAAGGTCAGGGCGTGTTTGCCATGTTCGTGATCGACCACGTGGCGCGGTTTGGTCGGCGGGTCGTAGCGCAACGGCAGATCGATGCTGCCGCTGTCCAGTTCCGGCTGACCCCAGGCCAGGGCGGTGTAGGCCTTTTCGGTTTCGCGGTCGTGAAACTGCCGCGACAGTTCGCGGTGGGTGTCCGCGTCGCGGGCCAGCAGGATGATACCCGACGTTTCCCAGTCCAGACGATGGACGATGCGTGCTTCCGGGTAGCCGTTTTCCTGCAGGCGGGTGATCAGGCAGTCCTTGTTGTCGTCGGCGCGTCCGGGCACCGAGAGCAGCAGGGTCGGTTTGTCGACCACCAGCACGGCGGCGTCCTGATGGATGATGCGGATGTTGGACAGCGGCATTAAAACAGCCTCGTAACAAATGCCAACGGCGGCTCAGGGCCCTTCCGGTGTCGGAAGGGCCCTGAGCCGTTGTCGTTCCTGCCGGATCGACTCAGCGATCTGGCAGGGTGATGTTGAGTTCCAGAATCGAGCAACTGCCCTGGCTTTCCAGTGCAACATGTACGTCGTCGTTGCCGATGTTGACGTACTTGCGGATCACGTCCACCAGTTCCTTCTGCAAGGCTGGCAGGTAATCCGGCGTGCTGCGCTGGCCGCGCTCATGCGCCACGATGATCTGTAGACGCTCTTTCGCTACCGAGGCAGTGCTTGGCTTTTTGTTGGCACGAAAGAAGTCAAAAAGGTTCATTACCTACCTCCAAACAGGCGCTCGAAGAATCCCTTCTTCTCGACATCGAGGAACCGGTGTGCTTTGTCTTTGCCCAGCAGGCGGTCGACGGTATCGCTGTAGGCCTGGCCGGCATCGCTCTGGTCGTCGAGGATGACCGGGACGCCCTGGTTGGAAGCCTTGAGCACCGCCTGGGATTCCGGGATCACGCCCAGCAGGGTCACCGAGAGGATTTCCTTGACGTCTTCGACGCCGAGCATTTCGCCCTTTTCAACGCGCTCCGGGTGGTAGCGGGTGATCAGCAGGTGTTCCTTGATCGGGTCTTCGCCACGTTCGGCGCGACGGGATTTGCTGGCCAGCAGGCCGAGCATGCGGTCCGAGTCACGTACCGAAGACACTTCCGGGTTGGTCACGACGATCGCTTCGTCAGCGAAGTACATGGCCAGGTGGGCGCCTTTCTCGATGCCCGCCGGGGAGTCGCAGACCACGAACTCGAATTGTTCCTTGAGCTCCATCAGGACTTTTTCCACGCCTTCGACGGTCAGCGCGTCTTTGTCGCGGGTCTGGCTGGCGGCCAGCACATAGAGGTTTTCCAGGCGCTTGTCTTTGATCAGGGCCTGCTGCAGGTTGGCTTCGCCGTTGACCACGTTGACGAAGTCATACACCACGCGGCGCTCGCAACCCATGATCAGGTCAAGGTTTCGCAAGCCCACGTCGAAGTCGACGATCACTGTTTTGTGGCCGCGCAGAGCGAGGCCGGTACCGATAGCGGCGCTGGTGGTGGTCTTACCCACACCACCCTTGCCGGATGTAACCACGAGAATCTTGGCCAAGGTGTTTCACCCCTAAGGAAGAAGGACTGTTCAGCCCCTGAAAAACATCTCTTGAAAACTACTGCAGTCGGACAGCCTTGGCTGGAATTTGGCTTTTGGCCTTTTTCCTACTTCGTTTGAGCCGTTTTCGCTACGTTTTAGAGATGCTTGGAAAATGCGGCAGTATCCGTTAAAGCCGAATGATGTTCAACACGTCGCCCGACAGGCTGACCTGTACACCCGAACCCCACATCGGATCGCGACGCAGGTCCTCGGAAACCTTGTAGTGGCCTGCGATGGAGATCAGTTCAGCGCTCAATTGCTGACAGAAAATCCGCGCCTTGGTGTCGCCCTTGACCCCGGCCAGCGCACGACCGCGCATCGGGCCGTATACATGGATGTTGCCATCGGCGAGAAGTTCCGCCCCCGGGCTGACCGACGACACCACCACCAGATCGCCACCTTGGGCATAGATCTGTTGGCCACCACGTACTGGCGTAGTGATGATGCGGGTCGGTTTGACGGTCGGCTCCGGCGGCTTTTCCGGCTTCTTCGGAGCAACAGGCTCAGCGGTTTCCAGCGGTCGCTCACGGGCGCCGGACGGCGGCAGTACCGGGATGTCGATGGCGATGGCGGCGGCGATGTCTTCGATGCGGCTGGCGCGGATCGCCAGGGTGCGCAGGCCGTGCTGGCGGCACACGCGCATCAGTCCCGGCAGGTCGACAGCGCCTTCACTTGGCGGCAGTTTGTCCAGCGCCAGAACCAGCGGTGCGTTGCTGAAGAAATTCGGTGCCTGGGCGACTTTGGCGGCCAGTTGCCGATCGAGGCTGTCGAGGTCGTTGCGGGCCAATTCCAGCACGGTAATGGCGAGCATGCTGCCCTTCAGCTGGAACACGGGATCTTGGTCTGGCGATTCGTTTTGGCTCATGTCGGCATACAACGGCTTGTCACTAAAAGTGCCGAGACTTATAACGAGAACGCCCGCCAGCCGCAAGCCGGGCTGAACGATGTAGAATGCGCGGCCACTTATTTACGGAAGCTTTAATGGATCGCCCGCGTTTTCGAAAAGCATTTCTTGCTCCACGCTTCTGGCCGCTCTGGTGCGGCCTGGGGCTGTTGTGGCTGACGGTGCAGTTGCCCTATCCGGCATTGCTGGCCATCGGTCGTTTTCTCGGTGCCCTGATGTATCGCTTCGCAAGCGACCGGCGGCGTATCGCCAAGCGCAATCTGGAACTGTGTTTCCCGGAAAAATCCGCCGCCGAGCGCAAACGCCTGCTCAAGGAAAACTTCGCCTCCACCGGCATCGCGTTCTTTGAAATGGCGATGAGCTGGTGGTGGTCCCGTCAGCGTCTGGCGAAACTGGCCCATGTCGAAGGCCTCGAGCACCTGCAAAAGGCCCAGCGCGAAGGCAAGGGCGTGATTCTGATGGCAGTGCATTTCACGACACTGGAAATCGGCGCGGCGCTGCTCGGCCAGCAGCACACCATCGATGGTATGTACCGCGAGCACAAGAACCCGTTGTTCGACTTCGTTCAGCGTCAGGGCCGTGAGCGGCACAATCTCGATTCGCTGGCGGTGGAGCGCGACGATGTCCGCGGCATGCTCAAGCTGCTGCGTTCCGGGCGTGCGATCTGGTACGCGCCGGATCAGGACTACGGCGCCAAGCAAAGCATCTTCGTGCCGTTGTTCGGCATTCAGGCCGCAACCGTCACCGCCACCAGCAAGTTCGCCCGGCTGGGCAAGGCCCTGGTGGTGCCGTTCACCCAGGAGCGTCTGGCGGACGGCAGCGGCTATCGTCTGGTGATCCATCCGCCGCTGGAAGGGTTTCCGGGCGAAACCGAAGAAGCCGACTGCATCCGCATCAACCAGTGGGTGGAAGGTGTGCTACGCGATTGCCCGGAGCAATACCTGTGGGCGCACCGGCGTTTCAAGAGCCGTCCGCCGGGCGAGCCTAAGCTGTACGCCAAACGTCGTTGATTCACCCCATCCCATAAGCACCACGGAGCGTTGCGATGAGCCCAGCTGAACCGGTCACAGGTTTGATTCTTTCCGGCGGCGGGGCTCGGGCGGCGTATCAGGTGGGGGTGCTGGCGGCAATTGCCGAACTGCTGCCGCTGGGCGCGGACAATCCGTTCCCGGTGATCGTCGGCACATCGGCCGGGGCGATCAACGCGGTCAGCCTGGCCAGCGGTGCGACCGATTTTCGCGCGGCCATCGAGCGTCTGACGCTGTTCTGGCAAGGCTTTCGCAGCCATCGCGTGTTGCGCAGCGACTGGCCGGGGGTGATCCACCAGGCCAGTCGTTTTGTCAGCCACAGCCTGTTGGGCATGGGCAGGCAAGTGCCGGTAGCACTGCTCAACAGTTCGCCGCTGCGCCATCTGCTCAATGAAAAACTGCACATGCCCGGCATCGCCGAGTCCATCGCGCGCAAGCAATTGCACGCGGTGGCGGTAACAGCGTTCGGCTACGAGTCGGGGCAGGCGGTGACCTTCTATCAGGGCGGCGGGACCATCGATTCCTGGCTGCGTCACCGGCGCATCGGTGTGCCGACGCAGTTGTCGGTGGAACACTTGCTGGCCAGTTCGGCGATCCCGCTGTTGTTCGCGCCAGTGAAGATTGGCGATGAATATTTCGGCGATGGCGCGGTGCGGCAATCGGCGCCGATCAGCCCGGCACTGCATCTGGGTGCGAGCCGGGTGCTGGTGGTGGGCGTCAGCGGCAACCCTCGGGGGTTCGATCCGGCACATCCGCTTGAGCGCACTTACACGGGAAAGCAGCCGACACTGGCGCAGATCGGCGGGCACATGCTCAACAGTACCTTCATTGACAGCCTGGAAAGCGATATCGAGCTGCTTCAGCGTCTGAACCAGTTCAGTCACCTGATGCCCGACGGAACGCCGACCCGCGCGCTGGGCGTAGCGCCGGTGGACGTTCTGGTGATTTCGCCGAGCCAGCCGATCGATGAAATCGCGGCGCGGCATCGACAGGAGCTGCCAGCGGCGTTGCGGCTGTTCTTGCGCGGTCCGGGGGCGACCAAGACCAGTGGGGCAGGGGTATTGAGTTACTTGCTGTTCGAGGCCGGGTATTGCAGCGAACTGATCGACCTTGGGCGACGCGATGCCTTGGCCAAGCGCGATGAGCTGTGCCGGTTTTTGGGGATAACCGCGGCGTTGGCTCCCGCTTGAGATTTGTGGTGCCGGCCATTCGCGAGCAAGCCCGCTCCCACATTGGTTTTGTGTCGTTCACAAACCAATGTGGGAGCGGGCTTGCTCGCGAAGGCGTCCCTTCAGACGCCATTGACACCAGGATCAGAAGTGGAACTTCACCAGGAAGCTCGTGGTGCTCTGATCGGTCTTGAAATACTGGCTGTCCTTGATCCCGTACTTGTCCGACCAGTAGTCGTACTCAACACCCACATACAACTGCTTCTCGCCAATGCTCAGCGCCTTGCCCAGGTCGTATTTGACCTGTGGGTTGAAGTGCAGGTTGGCGTGGTAATCGCCTTTGGAGTTGGAGTCGTTGTCGACCACCCAGTCCATGAACCCGTCGATCAGGATGTTCGAGTCGCCGACCGGAATCGTATAGGACCAGACCGGGGTGATCTGCCAGACGTTGTCTCCGGCGCGGGAGCCTTCGGTGTGGCGCTGATAGAAGTTCAGCTGGAAGTAGTCGAAGCCCGGGATCGCCAGGTCAAAGCCTGGACCGATCAGGTACGACTCGGTATCACCCTCACCGAACTCGTAAGTCATGGCCAGCAACACGTCGGTGACCGGACCGAAAGCCAGTTTCTGGTCGAATATCTTGCCGAACGACAGACGCGGGCTGATTTCGCCGTAGTAAGTGTTCGAGCCGACACCGCCGTCATCCTTGCCGTTGTAGAAGATCTTGTCGACGAACAGGAAGTTGTCGCCGTACTTCCAGGCATCGGCGTGTTCGAAGGTGACGGTCTGCTGAATGCGCGGGTTGACCTGGAAATCCTTGCCATAGAGGTAGGTCAGGCTGTTGTTCTGCCATTGCAGCAGGCCGTCGGCCATGGCCTGGCCCCCCGCCAGCATGGTTCCCGCAAGCATCAGGCTGGTGCTCATACGTTTCATTCGGTTGCTCCCAAAGTAGGTGTTCCACGTTTATTTTTTTGAGTCGGCGCTCTGGTGTGGCGCCTTTTTTCGTTGTTGCAAAAATCATCCATCCGGTCAGCTTTAATGCTGTTAGCAAGAGCTGAGCCAAGGCTTTTCGAAAAGCAAAAAAACGCCCGTCGGCTGCTGAAAAACAGTCGACTGAGCGTGTTTTCGGGATGCCTCGGTACTGACTGCGGCCGGGATAAGTTGGCTCGTTGGTCAGGAATTAAATCCGGGCTTTTTTTTAGACCGAATTCAGGAGGCCGCGGAGAATACTGACTCAACGGCCAGGTCTCAAGTGCCCCGCAACAGAGCACCGACGACAGGTAGGGGGCACGGTTGCGGGTCATTTTAGAAGTGCACCTTCACCAGCAGGCTGGCGGTGTTTTGGTTGGTGTCTAAACGGTGGGTGCTTTCGACGCCGTATTTGTTCTTCCAGTAGCTGTATTCGGTGCCGACGTACACCTGCTTCTGGCTCCAGCCGAGGGCTTTGCCCAGGTCGTATTTGATCTGTGGGTTGATGTGCAGGTTGGCGTGATAGGTGCCGCGCGAGTTCTTGTCGTTGTCGACCACCCAGTCGAGGTAGCCATCGATCAACAAATCGGAATTGCCCACGGGAATGCTGTAGGACCAGCCCGGGGTGATCTGCCAGACACCATCGCCCGGGCGCGGGCCTTCGGTCTGGCGGCGGTAGAAATTCAGGGTGAAATAGTTGAAGCCCGGCACTTTCAGGTCGAAACCGGGGCCGATCAGATAGGCCTCGCTCTCGCCTTCGCCGTATTCGTAGGTCATCGCCAGCAGCAGGTCCTTGATCGGGCCGAACTCCAGCTTCTTGTCGAAGATCTTGCCGAACGACAGGCGCGGGCTGAATTCGCCGTAGAAGGCGTGGGGGCCTTTGTTGCGGTCTTCCTGGTCGTTGTAGAAGATCTTGTCGACGAACAGGAAGTTGTCGCCGTACTTCCACTTGTCGGCGTGCTCGAACGTCACCGTCTGCTGGATCGACGGGTTGATCGCGAAGTTCTTGCCGTAGAGGTAGCTCAGGCTGTTCGTCTGCCACAGCAATAAATCGCCGGCCATGGCTTGCGAGGCGGCCAGCAGGCCGCCGCTCAACAACACGTTGGTTTGAGTCCGGATCATCTGTTGCTCCCTCTTGTTTTTATTGTTTGAGGCAGGGCGTTGCTTACCCTGTGGGAGCGGGCTTGCTCGCGAAAGCGGAGGCTCATTCAACAGTGATGGTGACTGACATGACCCTTTCGCGAGCAAGCCCGCTCCCACAAGGGGATTTTTGTGTCGCTGTTAATGTTGGTGTGCGTGGCAGTCGTTGATCGCGGCGCGTTCGGTGCCGCCGAGAATGTTGAACAACAGGTTCAGCGTCAGAGCGCTGAGGGTGGCCATGGCGATCCCGCTGTGGGTGATCGGACTCATCCACAACGGCAGGTGGGCGAAGAACTCCGGACGCACTACCGGGATCAGGCCCATGCCGATGCTCACGGCTACCAGCAATTGATTGCGACGGTCACCAATGTCGGCTTCCTGCAGGATCTTGATACCGGTAGCCGCGACCATGCCGAACATCGCAATCGCCGCACCGCCGAGTACTGCCGGTGGAATCGACGCCACCAGGAACGCCGCTTTCGGCAGCAGGCTCAGGACGATCAGCAAACCGCCGGCGACGATGGTCACCGAACGGCAGCGCACACCGGTCATCTGCACCAAGCCAATGTTCTGCGCGAAGGAGGAGTGGGTGAAGGTGTTGAAGAATCCGGCGAAGAACGACGCGCCGGCATCACACAGCAAGCCCCGGCGCAGCATGCGCGGACAGACTTCCTGGCCGGTGATCTTGCCCAGCGCGAGGAACATCCCGGTGGACTCGACAAAGATGATCACCACCACCAGGCACATCGACAGGATCGGTGCCAGTTCGAACTTCGGCATGCCGAAATGCAGCGGGGTGACGAACTGAACCCATGGCGCACTGGCCATGCCGCTCAGGTCGACCATGCCGATGGCGCCGCAGAGCACGTAGCCCAGGCACATGCCGATCAGCACGGAAATATTGACCCAGAAACCGCGCATGAAGCGGTGGATCAACAGAATGGTGGCCAGCACCAGTGCGGCGATGGCCAGGTAAATCGGTGAACCGAATTGAGCGGCGCCAGCGCCGCCACCGGCCCAGTTCACGGCCACGGGGAACAGTGACAAACCGATCGAGGTGATGACCGTGCCGGTCACCAGGGGCGGGAAGAAGCGCACAACTTTGGACATGAACGGCGCGATGATCATGCCGAAGAACCCGGCGGCGATGGTGGCGCCGAAGATTCCCTGCAGACCGATGCCGGGCATGCCGGCCATGGCGACCATGCTGCCGACGGCGGCGAAACTGGCGCCCATCATCACCGGCATGCGAATGCCCATCGGGCCGATCCCCAGGGACTGCACAATGGTGGCGATGCCGGCGACCAGCAGGTCGGCGTTGATCAGGAAGGCGATTTCTTCACGACTCAGGCCAGCGGCCTGTCCAATGATCAGCGGTACCGCGATGGCGCCGCCGTACATCAGCAGTACATGTTGCAAACCGACCAGGATCAGTTGCAAAAGGGGCAAACGCTGAATGGCGGGTGCGTCGGGGATGCGCGCTTTGGACAGCTCGGACATGCAACACCTCGGATCTTTTTTATTCTTGTGATTGAACAGCTGCCGGGTTGCTCACAGCTGTCCTTTTGCATCAGGTAAACCGCGTTGCGGCTAATCGCAGGCAAGCCAGCTCCCACGGGATTGTGTGAATCCCTGTGGGAGCGGGCTTGCCCGCGATGCTTTTATTGCTTAGTTGGTCCGGGCTCCCTGGGCGATCCATGCACCGATCAGGTCACGTTCCTGCTGGGTCATCTGCGTGATGTTGCCCAGTGGCATGATCTGCGTGGTGATGGCTTGCGCCTGGATCCGCGCCGCGTTCTGGCGGATCTGCTCGGGGGTGTCGAACATCACACCGGCCGGTGCCGCGCTGAACAGCGGGCTGGTCGGTTTGGCCGAATGGCAGACCGCGCAGCGTTCCTGGATCACGTTGTGCACCTTGTCGAACGCAGGACCGGTGTTGGACGCCTGAGCCGGAGCGGCAGCAGGGGCGGCAGAGGCTGCCGGTTGTGCAGCTTCAGCCGGTTTCGCGCCACCACCCAGCGCCGTTTCCGGCAACGGCTGGTACTCGATTTTCGCAGGCGCCTTGGCCACGTCCGGAGCGGTCGACATCGGCGCCGGGCCGGTGACGTACGCCAGACTGATCATGCCCACCGCTGCCACCGGCAGGGTCCAGGCAAACTTGTGGCTGTCGTGACGGGTGTTGAAGTAGTGACGCACCAACACCGCCAACACGGCGATCCCGGCCAGGATCAGCCAGTTGTACTGGCTGCCGTAAGTGCTCGGGAAGTGGTTGCTGATCATGATGAACAGCACCGGCAGGGTGAAGTAGTTGTTGTGACGCGAACGCAGCAGGCCTTTGGCCGGCAGCGCCGGATCCGGCGTGCGGTTCTCGGCAATCGCGGCCACCAGTGCGCGCTGGGCCGGCATGATGATGCGGAACACGTTGCCGACCATGATGGTGCCGATGATCGCGCCGACGTGCAGGTACGCACCACGACCGCTGAACACCTTGCTGAAGCCATACGCCGCGCCGATGATCAGCACGAACAGGATGAAGCCGAGCAGGGCGGGTTTCTTGCCGAGGGGCGAATCGCAGAGGAAGTCGTAGATGAACCAGCCGGCGATCAGCGAACCGATGCCGATAGCCACGCCTTCAGGGCCGGTCAGGCCGCTGCCGGGTGCCACGAGGTAGAGCACGGGGTTGGAGTAGAACACCACGCAAAGGAGCGCGATCCCCGACATCCAGGTGAAATAGGCTTCCCATTTGAACCAGTGCAGGTTCTCCGGCATCGACGGAGGGGCCAGTTTGTATTTTTCCAGGTGATAGATACCGCCGCCGTGGATCGCCCACAGATCACCGGCAAGACCGGTTTTCGGGTTGACGCGGTTGAGGTTGTTCTCCAGCCAGACGAAGTAGAACGACGCGCCGATCCAGGCCACGCCAGTGATCATGTGAACCCAGCGCACGCTCAGGTTCAGCCATTCCAACAGATGTGCTTCCACAGTCTTTACCTCTCGCCTGTCACTCTTGTTGTCGAGTGATCAGACCTTCTCTTATTGGTGGGGGGCGAGGATCAAACGCTCATCCTCTTTGAAAAAATGCTCATCGCAGTTGTTGCCTGTGCCACTGCGATCAACCACCAGGAAGTCATCCCGCTTTTCGATCGTCAGCACCGGGTGGTGCCAGACGCCGCGATGGTAATTGATGCCCTGCCTGCCGTTGGTGACGAAGGCGCGGACCAAGCCTGATACAGGTACATCGCCAAGTGGCGCGACCACGATCAGAAAGGGGTTGCCGAGCAGCGGAATGAAAGCCTGGCTGCCCAGCGGATGGCGTTCCAGCATGCTGACGGTCAGCGGCATGTCCTGCGCGTCGGCGCGGAAGATGCTGATGATCGCGTTGTCCTCAGGCGTCGCGGTTTCGACCGTCGCCAGTTTGTGGAAGCGCATGGTCGAACCGTTGTTGATCATGAAGTGATCGCTGCCGTCGGTTTCGATTACGTCACCGAAAGGGGCGAAGGCTTCTTTGGTCAGCGGTTCAATCGTCAGTGTGCGCATGCTGTTCTTCTTATCCGAATTCTGTGTTGTTGGTTCTGTTGCTATCGCTGGCAGGCCAGCTCCCACATCTGGGATACATTCCCTTGTGGGAGCCAGCCTGCTGGCGATCGGGTTCAGCGCTTATTTAGCGACCTTGCCCAATACGCGCAGGCGGCTCACACCACCATCCGGGAACACGTTCAGACGGATGTGGGTGATCGGGCCCAGCGCCTTGATCTGCTCGACGAAGGTGTGTTCGGCGTGCATTTCCAGCTTCTGGCTCGGCAGCAGTTCGCGCCAGAACAGCGACTGGGTTTCGATCTGGCTGTCGGTGCCGCCCTTGACGAACGCGCCCTGGATCGAGCAGGTGTCCGGGTAGTTGCCCTTGAAGTGCAGGGTGTCGACGATGATTTTTTCGATCTCGCCCGGGTGGCCCAGTGCGACGATCACCCAGTCATTGCCTGGCGTGCGACGACGTGCGGTTTCCCAGCCGTCGCCCATGTTGATGCCACGGCCCGGGTTGAGGATGTTGCTCATGCGGCCGAAGTGTTCGTCGGAGCAGGCGAGGGCGCGGCCACCGTTGAGGGCTGCAGCCAGGTCGACTTGCTCGTTGTCGCCAACTGCCGACCAGTCGCGGAACGGAATGCCGTACACGCGCAGACGGGCAACGCCGCCATCCGGGTAGATGTTGAAGCGCAGGTGGCTGAACGCCTTGTCGTTGTTGATTTCGTGGTAGTGGTGGCTGTTGCCTTGCAGCTCGACGGCCGACAGCACTTCAGTCCACTGGGTGTTTTCGTCCGGCTCGCCCGACGCCAGGAAGCAGGCTTCCAGCGAGGCCGATGGCGGGAAGTTGCCGGTGAAGAATGAAGTGTCGATGTCCACGCCTTTGATCGAACCCGGTACGCCCAGGCGGATCACCGCGCTGTCGTAGCCTTCGAAGCGCTTGCGGCGCGATTCCCAGCCGTCCATCCACTTGCCGTTGTCATCGAACACGCCCTCCTTCCACACGGCCGGGGTCGGCTGAAACAGACGATTGGCGTCTGCAAACCAGTCATCGGTGACCGAGATGATTTTGGTGCCCAGACGGGCATCGGCCAGGTTGACGAACTTCTCGAAAGGTACGGCGTAAGCTTTCATTCTTCTTGTCTGCCTTTAAATAAGTGGCTTGGGATGCTTGCAGGGCCCTGGGAAACACAAGCGTTCTAGAGGTTTCTCGGGCCAGGCTCGCTAGAGAGTCAGTAATCGGAACAGGGCGATCTTGTTGATCTCCGCCAGCGCACATTTGAACTCGGTGTCGACCGGGTTGTGAATGCGCGTTTCGAACGCCGCGAGGATCTGATGCCGGTTGCTGCCTTTTACCGCCATGATGAAGGGAAACTTGAACTTGGCCTTGTAGGCGTCGTTCAGCTCGGTGAAGCGCTGGAACTCTTCGGCCGTGCATTGGTGAATACCGGCGCCAGCCTGTTCATGGGTGCTGGCTTCGGTCAACTCGCCCTGGACGGCAGCTTTGCCGGCCAGGTCCGGGTGAGCGTTGATCAGTGCCAGCTGACTGGCGTGATCGGCGCTCAACAGGATGTCGCTCATGCGCTGGTGCAGGGTTTCGATCTGATCGATCGAGGCGTCCTGGCCCAGGTCGAAGGCCTTCTCGGCCACCCATGGCGAATGTTCGTAGATGTCGGCGAAAGCTTTGACGAAGGCGTCGCGGCTCAGGGTCGACGGTTGCAGGGTTTGAAAGGTGCTCATTTGGCAGCCCCTTGGTACGGGTGGGTTTCGTGCCAGTGACGTGCGATGTCGACGCGGCGGCTGAACCACACCTGCTCATGACTTTTAGCGTATTCGATAAAGCGCTTGAGCGACGCCAGGCGCGCCGGACGGCCGATCAGGCGGCAGTGCAGGCCGATCGACAGCATCTTCGGTGCTTCGGCGCCTTCGGCGTAGAGCACGTCGAACGCATCTTTGAGGTATTCGAAGAAGTCGTCGCCCTTGTTGAAACCCTGGACCTGGGTGAAGCGCATGTCGTTGGTGTCCAGGGTGTAAGGAATCACCAGGTGCGGCTTGCCGGTCGGGTTGTTCGGTTCCCAGTAGGGCAGGTCGTCGTCGTAGGTGTCGCAGTCGTAGAGGAAACCGCCTTCTTCCATCACCAGACGACGGGTGTTCGGGCCGGTGCGACCGGTGTACCAGCCCAGCGGGCGCTCGCCGGTGAGTTCGGTGAGGATGCGGATCGCTTCGAGCATGTGCTCGCGTTCCTGCGCTTCGTCCATGTACTGGTAGTCGATCCAGCGGTAGCCGTGGCTGCAGATCTCGTGACCGGCCTCGACCATCGCGCGGATCACGTCCGGGTGGCGCTGGGCGGCCATGGCCACGGCGAAGATGGTCAGCGGAATGTCGAATTCCTTGAACAGTTTCAGAATCCGCCAGACGCCGGCACGGCTGCCATACTCGTAAAGCGATTCCATGCTCATGTTGCGCGCGCCTTGCAGAGGCTGGGCGGCGACCATTTCCGAGAGGAAGGCTTCCGATTCTTTGTCGCCGTGCAGGATGTTGCGCTCGCCGCCTTCTTCGTAATTGAGTACGAACGACAGGGCGATCCGGGCATTGCCCGGCCAGTGTGGGTGAGGAGGGTTACTGCCGTAACCGATCAGGTCGCGTGGGTAGTCAGCGCTCACTGCAGTCTTCCTTCTTATTCGTTGACAGATTGTGTGGCGCCCTGAAGTTTGGATGGCAGGCTGGCGTCACAGCGATGGGCTGATTGTATACAACTTTATTCTCAATTTGTAAGCCTGAATTTTCGCATTTTTCACCGGCCGTCATCTTTTGCTGTTAATGGCGTGAACCTGCAAGAAACCTGCCTGACCAGTCAGCTAGTGGATGGAGGGTTCAATGAATGCAAGGTTGAAGGGCAAACCACCGGGAAATTCAAGGATGGCGGCGGTGGAAGGAAAAATGTCGTTTTTATTGTGTACAATTTTTTTGAAAAGTGTCTTAATCAATCGCTCGCCGCAGCTTTTCGTGCTCCGAAACGGTGCGGTCTCCTTTTCAACTGACTTCGGGAGGCGCGAAGTCTGACTGCTCCACGCAGGCAGGCGCGCAGAATCAATGGGACGTTTGACAACACACGTTTTGGACGCTGCACACGGTTGCCCGGGCAGCTCGATCAAGATCGAGCTGTACCGCGTTGAAGGTTCGCACCTGGAATTGGTTGCCAGTGCGCTTACCAACAGCGATGGCCGGGTCGACGCGCCGCTGCTGCAAGGCGATGACTACCGTACCGGTGTCTATCAGGTCCAGTTCCACGCCGGCGATTACTACCGCGCCCGTGGCGTCCAGTTGCCGGAGCCGGCATTCCTGGACGTGGTGGTGCTGCGGTTCGGCATCTCTGCCGAACAGGATCACTACCACGTACCGTTGCTGATCTCGCCTTACAGCTATTCCACCTACCGGGGCAGCTGACCCCCAAGCTGCTGCCCCTGCCGGGAAGCGACTGCGCATATAGCTTCTTTGGTCTTTCGCCCGCTCACACTGCGGGCTTTTTTTCGTCTTGCCAAAAGCATCCCTGATTACAGGTCGGCAAGCGTTCCGAGCCTCGACTCATCATCCCTGACGATGAAAATGCTGTCCGGTTGCGAAGCATGAATCTGAGAGCCACCCTTGAGCCACACCAGTCTGTTTTCAGCGTGTGCCTGGAGCATTTCCTGCAAAGCCGGGTATCCGACCTGGGTGTTCAACCGGGCTTCGCTGGCATCAGGAGCGGAATTCAGAGGTTGATGAATTTTCTTGCCCCTGACGCGATGCAGGCTGATGAAAAAGACAAAGGGATGATTCTCCCGGCGAAATACCAAGGCTGGAAAGGAAGTTGAAGGCGTTGGCGTGAAGACATCATAGCCCTGGCGATTCAGGATATTGGCCATGAGCCGCTTGAGGTCAACGCCTGACTGCGTCGCTTTGAAATAATCCCACTCTTGCCTTGTCAGGGCGAAGTCAAGCCGCTGCAGAGGGCCTTCCGGGGTCAGGGTTGGCAATTCCAGGGTGCGGCCGAGCCCTGGCATAGCGCTGGATGTTGCCAGCGTCGGCAGCATCAGTAATGGATCGGCCAGTGACGGATGGGGCGTGCTGTTACCGCGTTTCCAATCGTTGAACGTTTGCCTGAGGCGAGTCAAACCCACGCCGGTTGCCATATCCCCATCGTTGGCCAGGCCGAATTGATGTCTGGCCACCTTGTTCACCGAGGTATACGACAACAGCGGAAAATAAGTGGCGATGTACTGCGTCAGCGGGTGTTGAAAGGGCAGGTTCGGATCGACCTCCCACTGATTGGCGGGCGGAACACGGATCGCACCTCTGGGTTGCTGCATCAGGTCGGTGCCGAGGATGCGTTCCATGTAGTCGAAGTCATACATCCAGTGTTCCGGATTCTTGATGTAAACGATCGGGTGATCCGGGTCGCTACCGTGCGGCACAAGCAGAAACCGGATGCCATCGACTTCAATGCCGCCGATGGATGTATCCCGGGGTGGCGCATCCCATTTTTTCCAGGGGTCGGACCATTCATTACCCGTCGAGGTGGAAGAACGTTTGGGCGCGACAACCTCTTGCGGATCATCATCCGTGCTTCGCAGCCGCTTGAGCGTTAATCTGGAATCGCTGCCGCTGGCGCCCTCGTCGATGGGTTTCACGCGCCAGGTGAGGGTGCCTTCCACCCGTTCGACTCGTGGACCGGAAGGTCTGTAGTCGCTGTTCAATCTGGCCCGGAAATGATTCTCCGCATCAATGCCCAGCAACACGGTCCCCCCTTCCTGAAGATCCACGAAATGCCTTTGCGTCCCGAGTTCCCGAATGCCGGAAAGCTCATTCGGCGCCGGAAGCCTGGATAGCTGATTGGGGGGGAGAAAATAGTGTTCGATCGGTGCATGGACCACGACAGGGGTGATGTGGGTCTCGGCCGGAAGGTCGACGATCTCCAAAGGTACAGGTCGGGAGGAAGATGATTGAACAGCGGTCCCGGGGGGATCGACAGGTACTCGCTCTTCGCCATGGGGAGCGATGTTCAGCGGCAGCCTGTGGAGTGCCGGAGGCCCGACGTCGGGAAGGTTGAAGGGCGTGTCGGGGGAGGTGGTTGATGCACCGGGTTTTATCGGGCGTTTGGGGCTCATGGGTATTTCACTCGCAAGGTCGATTCACGTTGGTCTGGCCAGAAGAGGCCGGATGTTCGGTGAATCAACGCTGCGAAGTGCGGTACATATATCTATTCGTGAGGTGAAATGTTGCCGGGCATCACCCGTTCTCGACGAACTTAGTGACTGCTCAGCAATGAGGCCGCACCTGCGCCACCAAACAATCCGGCACTGATACGGTTGAACCAGCTCTGGCCCTTGCCGCTGCGCAGGTAGCGTGCCGCACCGTGGGCGCCGAGGCCGTAGGTCAGCTTGCAGAGCAGGTCGAGCAGCGTCCAGGTCACAATCATCACCAGCAGTTGTGGCACAAACGGTTGTTCGGTGCTGAGGAACTGCGGCAGAAACGCGGCGAAGAACAGGATATCTTTTGGATTGCTGGCGCCCAGTACAAAGGCTCGCCCGAACAGTGCGCGAAAGCGCGGAGCCGGCGCTGAGTGTGGAACCTGGGCCCCGACTGATGGTTGACGCGATTGCTGCCAGCTCTGCCAGGCGAGGTAGAACAGATACAGCGCACCGACGATTTTCAGCGCGCTGAAGAGTTTTTCCGATGCCAGCAACAGGGCGCCCAGTCCCAGGGCCGAAGCGCTGAGCAGGCATATCGACGCGCTTACGCCACCCAGGAAGGCCGGGTATGAGCGGCGCAGACCGTAATTCAGACTGTTGCTGATCATCAGCAACGACAGTGGCCCCGGAATCAGGATCACCACCAGCGCAGCGCCGCTGAACAGCAGCCAGGTTTCCAGACTCATCACGTTCTCCCTTTTATCGTTATCAAGAATGTGCAAAAGCCCCACCCGGCAGGGTGAGGCTGTTTTGAAGCGTGAACCGCGTGTCGCTTACAGGAAGATGAACTTGGCGATGAAGATCGCGCAGAGCACCCACAGACTGACGGAAATCTCTTTGTATTTACCGGTGCCGGCCTTCAGCGCGACATAGGTAATGAAGCCCAGCGCGATGCCGTCGGCGACCGAGAAGGTCAGTGGCATCATGATCGCGGTAACGATGGCCGGAATGCTGTCGGTCGCTTCGTCCCATTCGATGTGCGCCATGCCGCCCATCATCAGCATCGCTACATAGATCAGCGCGCCAGCGGTGGCATAGGCGGGAATCATGCCTGCCAGCGGTGCGAAGAACATCGCGGCTATAAATAGCACACCGACGGTCACTGCGGTAAGACCAGTCCGACCACCAGCGGCTACACCCGCGGCACTTTCCACGTAGCTGGTGACCGGCGGTACACCGACGACCGCACCAAATACGCTGGAGGCGGAGTCTGCTTTCATGGCGCGAGAGAGGTTTTCGATGCGGCCGTCAGCCCCCACTAGATTGGCACGCTGGGCGACGCCCATCAGGGTGCCGGCGGTGTCGAACATGTGCACAAAGAGGAAGGCGAGCACCACGCTGATCATGCTGACGTTGAACACGCCGGCAACGTTCATGGCCATGAAGGTCGGCGCCAGGCTTGGCGGAGTCGACATGATGCCTGAGTAGTGCACGATGCCCAGGCCCCAGCCGGCCAGGGTCACGGTAATAATGCTGATGAGGATTGCGCCGAATACCCTGTGGTAGCTGAGGATCGCGATCATCAGGAAGCAGATGGCGGCGAGCAGCGGGCCGGGTTCACGCAGCGAGCCGAGTTTGATCAGGGTGGCCGGGCTATCGACGACGATGCCAGCAGTTTTCAGGCCGATCAGCCCGAGGAACAGGCCAACACCGGCACCCATCGCAAAGCGCAGGCTGACCGGGATGCTGTTAAGCAGCCATTCGCGAATCCGCGAAAAGGTCAGGATCATGAACAGCACGCCCGAAACGAACACCGCACCGAGGGCGGTTTCCCAGTTGTAACCCATGGTGCCGACCACGGTGTAGGTGAAGAATGCGTTGAGGCCCATGCCCGGCGCCAGGCCTACCGGCCAGTTGGCGTAGAGACCCATCAGCAGGCAACCCAGCGCGGCGGCGATACAGGTGGCGACGAAGGCTGCACCGTGATCGATCCCGGCATCGGCCATGATGTTCGGGTTGACGAAAATGATGTAGGCCATGGTGATGAAGGTTGTCAGACCGGCGATCAGCTCGGTCTTCACCGTGGTGCCATGCAAGCTGAGTTTAAAGAGGCGCTCAAGCAGGCCATTGCGTAACGGCGGCGAGAGTTCCAGCGTCGATGCTTCGGATTTGCGGCTTTCCACAGCGAGTACTCCTCAAGAGTTTTATTGTTATTTCCAGAGCCGGACCCTATGAGGGGGTGGCAGCGGCCCTTTGAGGCATACGCGAATTTGTTGACCATGCAGTCAGGAACTCGCACGCAGTGGATTATGCTTTTGTATACAAATAAAGCAAATAATGTTTTTGGTTTTGTTGACGAAAGTTTTGCCGATAGGGATATATCGCTTGCAGGGGCCCTCTTCGCTGGCTTGCCAGCGAAGAGGGCAGGGCGTTCAGTCGAGAGTTGTCTGGTTTTTTCCCAGCGCCATATTCACCGCCAGCCAGCCATTCACCGCGGTTTCGCCGGCCTCGGCAAACACCCGCTCAAGTAATTTCACCTGCTCGCGACGCAGCGCCTGTTCAAACTTCGCACCTTCGATAGTCAGTTCCAGCAGACGCTTACGCTTGTCAGTCTCGGACGCCACGCTGTCCACCAGGTGCATTTCCTGCAATTGCCGCAACGGCATGTTCAGCGCCTGTTTGCTCACGCCGAGCAGCGCGAGCAGCTCCTTGACGCTCAGATTGGGATAGCGGGCGATAAAAAACACGATGCGCTGATGCACTCGGGACAGGCCACGACGCTCGAGCATTTCGTCGGCCTTGGCAGTGAACGCCTGATAGCCGAAGAAGAACGCTTCCATGGCTTGCTGTTGGCTGCTGCAGTTTTTAAGGTCAAGCATGTTGACGCTTCCAGTGAGAGTGTCGTAATTTCAGTCAACAAGTTTGACTCATTTTTCTCATGCCTTGCTAGCGGTGACTTCCATGGCTTTTTCCGAACGTGTCTCGCGTCTCAAAAGTTCTCTGATCCGTGAAATCCTTGCAGCGGCCCAGCGCCCGGAAGTGATGTCCTTCGCCGGCGGTTTGCCGGCTGAAGCGATGTTGCCGAAGGTCGACTGGACCGACATGCCGCTGTCTCTGGGCCAATACGGCATGAGCGAAGGAGAACCTGCGTTGCGCGAAGCCCTGGCGGCAGAGGCGAGGGCGCTGGGTTTGCCATGTGAGGCGAGTCAGGTGCTGGTGGTCAGTGGTTCCCAGCAAACTCTCGATCTGGCGGCCAAGTTGTACATCGACAAGGGCACGGAAATCCTGCTCGAAGCGCCGACCTATCTGGCGGCCCTGCAGATCTTCCAGCTGTTCGGCGCCGATTGCCTGACCGTGCCGATGGAGGCTGACGGTCCGAACCTTGCGCAATTGCGTCAGCGTCTGGAGCAGCACCGCCCAGCGTTCATCTACCTGATCCCGACCTTCCAGAACCCGTCCGCCGTGCGCTACAGCGAAGCCAGGCGCGAAGCTGTTGCGGCATTGCTCGACGAGTTCGGCGTGACCCTGATCGAAGACGAGCCTTACCGCGAACTGACCTTCGACGGCGGCAGCGCCCAACCGATTGCCGGACGTCTGAAGAAATCCAGCTGGATCTACACCGGCACCGTATCGAAAACCCTGCTGCCGGGTCTGCGCGTCGGCTACCTGATCGCGAGCCCGGATCTGTTTCCGCATCTGCTCAAACTCAAGCAGTCGGCGGATCTGCACACCAACCGCATTGGTCAGTGGCAGGCATTGCAGTGGATCGGCAGCGAGAAATATCAGCAACACTTGAGTGAACTGCGCGGCTTTTACCGTCAGCGCAGAGATGCCTTTCAAGCGGCGCTGGAAATCCATTTCGCCGATCTGGCGGACTGGAACACGCCGCAGGGCGGGCTGTTTTTCTGGCTGACCCTGAAACAGCCGCTGGACACCCGCACGCTGCTGAACACCGCACTGGCCAACGATGTGGCGTTCATGCCGGGCGAACCGTTCTTCCCCGAGCCGGATCGCAATCCCGGTCATCTGCGCCTGAACTTCAGTCACATCGATCCGGCACGACTGGACGAAGGGCTCAAGCGTCTGGCGGCGGTGGTGCGCCAGGCCCAGGCCGCGCAGGCGGCATGAAAAAACCGGCCATCAGGCCGGTTTTTTTGGGTTCAGACTGCGGCGAACCGCTTGTTCAGGTATTCGATGATGGTGTTGGACTCATACATCCAGGTGGTCTGGCCGTTCTCTTCGATGCGCAGGCACGGCACCTTGATCTTGCCGCCCTGTTCCAGCAGGGTCTGGCGATCCTGCTCGTTGTTTTTCGCATCCTTCAGCGCCACCGGCACATTCAGGCGGCGCAGGCTGCGGCGGGTCTTCACGCAGAACGGGCAGGCGTGGAACTGATACAGGGTCAGGTCTTTTGCGGCAGCGTCGACCTGGGCCTGGGCAGCGGCGGGGCGCTGTTTCTTGCCCGGGCGGGTCAGGAAGTCAACGAAGATGATCAGTTGGCCGAGGCCGACACGAAGCGCTTTGACGAACACGTTACAAGCCTCACAGGGACATTGAAGAAGGCGCGCAGCTTACCCGATTTTTCACGGACGAAAAAAAACCGGCGATCAACGCCGGTTTTTTTGTGTCGCAAATTACTTGATCAGACTGAGAAACTCGCTGCGGGTCGCCGCGTTTTCGCGGAACTCACCGAGCATCACCGAGGTGATCATCGACGAATTCTGTTTCTCCACACCGCGCATCATCATGCACATGTGCTTGGCCTCGATCACCACGGCCACGCCCAGCGCGCCGGTGACCTGCTGGACCGCATCGGCGATCTGGCGGCTGAGGTTTTCCTGGATCTGCAGGCGGCGGGCGTACATGTCGACGATCCGCGCGACCTTCGACAGGCCCAGCACCTTGCCGCTCGGGATATACGCGACGTGGGCCTTGCCGATGAACGGCAGCAGGTGGTGTTCGCACAACGAGTAGAGCTCGATGTCCTTGACCAGCACCATTTCGCTGTTGTCGGAGCTGAACAGGGCACCGTTGGTGACCTCTTCGAGCGTCTGTTCATAACCGCGGCAGAGGTACTGCATGGCTTTGGCGGCACGCTTTGGCGTGTCGAGCAGGCCCTCGCGGGAGACGTCCTCGCCCAGTTGGCCGAGAATCGCGGTGTAATTCTGTTCCAGGGACATGAAACTACCTGTGGGGATTTTCGCAAAGGGCAAGGGTACGGTGGCGGACACGCCCCTGCAAGTTCGGTGTGACGGGATTATTCGTCGCGGCCTTCCATCATGGTGCGTTTGAGCATCACGTAGACCGCGCCGGCCCCGCCGTGTTTCGCCTGGCACGAGCAGAAACCGAGCACTTGCGCATGCTGGCGCAGCCAGGTGTTGACGTGGCTCTTGATCATTGGCCGCTTGCCGTCGAGTCGCACAGCCTTGCCGTGGGTGACGCGCACGCAGCGGATTTCGAATCTGGTCGCTTCGGCAAGAAACGCCCATAGGGTTTCCCGGGCCTTTTCGACGCTCATGCCGTGCAGGTCGAGGCTGCCTTCGAACGGGATCTGCCCGACCTTGAGCTTGCGCATCTGGCTTTCCTGCACGCCGTCGCGGGCCCACATCAGTTCGTCTTCGGGACCGACGTCGATCACGAACTGATCGGACAGACCATCAACAGTAGTGGTTTCGGTGCGCACGGTGGCGGACTGGCGCAGCTTGGCGATCCGGTCGCGGTCAGCCTTGGGTTTGCCGGTGTCGGCGCGGTCGTGCTTGATCGGCTTGACGCCTTGGATCGCACTTTTGAACAGGGAAAAATCGTCGTCTTGCATAATCAGCCTCCGCGAAGGGCGGCCAGTTTACCCAAACAGACACAAAACGGCCCGGCAAAAAGCCAGGCCGTCGATTCAGTCGTGTTTTTTCATCAGGTGCGGGGACATGTTCAATTCCCGAGATTGCCGGGCGCGACGCCGGCAACGACGCCACAGGGCCACGCCGAAATACAGGAACAACAGGCCGACGGCCAGAATGATCGCCGAACCCATCGGCGTCGCATTCAAGTCGCCGAGTGCCGGCGGGTGGCCGATCAGGCTGGCAACCCCGGCCATCGCCAACAGCACGCCGAACGTCGCCAGAATGGCGGCGATCGCTGCGCCGAATCGAAAACGCCAGTTGCTTTGGCCTTTGGGCCGCAAGCGGCGTGCGTCAAATCCATCGGATAACTTCATTCCGACCTTCCTCAATGGGTATCGGCCCTTCGACCGGGAGTTGACCGGGTTGTTCCTGAGGCTAGGGTAATTGAAGCAAATGCGAGGCTTTTGCGGATGAGCGGCGGGCAGAGCCGCTCATTGGCGGTCGATCAGATCAGGTCATTGGTCAGCGCGAGGGTGGCGAAGTTGTCGGCCATGATCGCCATTTCCGCCTCCTGAACCTGTGCGGCACTGAGCACACGGCCCTTGAACGGCAGATCGCGGGTGGCGCAGGCGTCTTCGACGAGGGTGCAGCGGAAGCCCAGGTTTTTCGCCGCGCGCACAGTGGTGCTGACGCTGGAGTGGCTCATGAAACCGCAGACGATCAGATCCAGCGAGCCGATGGTTTGCAGACGATCGTAGAGTTCGGTGCCGTGGAAAGCGCTCGGCAGCAGTTTGCCGATGATGGTTTCATCGCCCTGGGGTTCCAGACCGGGGATGAATTCGCCGCGTTCGCCTTGCGGGTCGAACAGACCGCCGACGGTGCCGAGGTGGCGCACGTGCACGATCGGCCGGCCGGCTGCGCGGGCGGCGGCAACCAGTTGTTTGATGTTCGCGACAGCCGCGTCCATGCCGCTCAGGGCCAGCGGGCCGCTGAGATACTCTTTCTGGGCATCGATGATGACCACGGTGGCATGGCTCAACGTGGCCGCTGCGTAACCGCGACCGCTGAGTTGAAACATCGTTTTTGGAACGGACATTCTGGGGCTCCTTGGGGTGGGGCTTTTGCGACATTGTCCTCTGGCTGAGCGGTTCTGTGAATCGCTACTGTTGTAGGCGCCGTCGTTGCTGGCCTGCAGCCTTGTCAAGTTACACGATCTGTTCAATAGCCGAGGGGAAAATCGGAAGAGTCCTACCGTCGCCCCGGAGTTTTTCCTGCGTCGTCGTGGCGCGTTTTGGCTGGTAGAATCGCCAGTCGTTTTTTCTGGAGTTCTGCCCCGTGATCACTTCCCGACTTCGTACCCTGCGCGACCACATCCGTTGGGCCGTCAGCCGCTTCCATGGGGAGGATCTGTTTTTCGGCCATGGCACCGACAATGCCTGGGACGAAGCCCGGCAACTTGTGCTCGGTGCCTTGCATCTGCCTTGGGAAATCGCTGACAGCTATCTGGACTGCGCACTGGAAGACGATGAACTGGTCAACCTGCAACGCCTGCTCAAGCGTCGCATCGAAGAGCGCATTCCGACCGCCTACCTGCTGGGCGAGGCCTGGTTCTGCGGCATGTCGTTCATTGTCGACGAGCGCGTGCTGATCCCGCGTTCACCGATTGGCGAGCTGATCGAAAACCGTTTTGCCCCATGGATCGGCGACGAGCCGGCGCGAATTCTCGACCTGTGCACCGGCTCCGGCTGCATCGGCATCGCCTGCGCTTACGAGTTCCAGAACGCCGAAGTGGTACTGGCGGACCTGTCGTTCGAAGCGCTGGAAGTGGCGAACCAGAACATCGAGCGCCATGGCGTCGATGAGCGGGTGTTCACCGTGCAGGGCGATGGTTTCGATGGTCTGCCGGGTCAACGTTTCGACCTGATCGTGTCTAACCCGCCCTACGTCGATGCGGAAGATTTCGCCGACATGCCGGACGAATACCAGCACGAGCCGGAGCTGGGCCTGGCCTGCGGCGATGATGGTTTGAATCTGGTGCGCCGGATGCTCGCCGAAGCGGCGGATCATCTCACCGAGAAGGGTTTGCTGATCGTCGAGGTGGGCAACAGCCAGGTACACGTCGAAGCGCTGTACCCGGAAGTCGATTTCGCCTGGCTGGAATTTCAGCGCGGCGGGCATGGCGTGTTCATGCTGACCGCCGAACAGTGCCGCGATCATCAGGCACTGTTCGCTTCCCGCGTCTGACCTGAACCGATCGTTCCCACCTCGGTGGGAACGGTCATTGGCTCAGCGGTGCGTTGCAATCCAGATCAGCAACCCGGCCTGAAACACCGCAAACGCCACCAGACAAGTAATGGTGAAGCGCAGCCCGGCGTCTTCGCGCTTGAACTTGCTGACCTTGTCTTCCTGCTTCTTCAGCTTCACTTCCTGCTCGGCCAGATTCTGCTCGGCCTGTTGCAACATCTGCGCAGCTTCAAGAATTTCGACGATCTGCAGCTTTTCGCTGTTCCAGTCGCCCAGCAGGTCACCGACCTGGACTTCCTTGACGCTGCCCTTCAAATGCTGGGCGTCGGCGTAAACCACGTCAAAGCCATGCACGCGCAGAAAGTGATCGCGGCGCAGGCGAGTGTCTTCGTTCAGCGCGTCCTTGTTGTTCAAGTCCATGCCGTCGACGGTGTAGGTGGGCCAGCGCTTTTTCGCCCAGTTGATGCCCTGGGCGGCCATGAAGCGGCCGATGCCACGGTTCAGCGGCTCTATCTGCAAACCGCTGTCCGGGCCGAAATGCACGCGTTTGGTCTTGTGGTCGACCCACACGTCGAGCTGGTTCTGTTCCTTGCGCACACGCTGCGCTGGCAGTTTGATCGACATGCGCATCAGGCTGTGTTCTTTGCTGTTGCGCTCGGCGTAACCGAATTCAACAAAGCGCAACGGCCGCCCGCCGGTGTTGCGGTCGGTCTGCAACGGCGCCAGGCGGAGCATCTTGTGGTGCTCGACGTGGACATCCGCCCATGGCAGCTCGACCGCTGGCGGTGCGTCTTTTTCAGCGGTGGTGTCGGGTGAAGTCTGGGTATCGGTCATAACGGCGAGATCCTGTCCAAGCTGCTTGCCGCCAGCCAGTACGCTGGCGACAAAGGCTTATCGGCCGTTTTCATCAAGACTGGAGGGCGAAAAGCGCTTAACGGGTGCGAAGTCCGTCAATAAATTCGAGGATCCGGGTGCCCAGTTCCGCCGCCAGCGGCAAATTCGGATCCTTGTAGGAGGCCATTTGCCGCTTCACGTCGTTGGGCACGATGCGCATCACGTGGTTCATGCCCTCGATCAACGCCAGCGTCGCATCGGGTTTTGCCGCCTTGAGCAGGTTGGCGTCATCGACCTGAACCTGAATGTCGTTGCTGCCCTGGACAATCAAGGCCGGCATTTTCAGTTGAGCGAAGGCGGCGGAAGGGTCCTGTCGGAACAGCGAAATCAGATACGGTTGCACGCTCGGGCGGAAAATCGCCTGCAACGGCGGCGGGACATTGTCGTCGGTGTGACCGGCCTTGAGGCTGTCGAGCAGTTCATTACTGCGCTGCATCAAAGATGGCGGCAGGCTGCGTGCCAGTTGCCGGCGCAACACCTGATCGATCGGTCGGGCGGTGCCGGACAGTGAAATGACCGCGGCGGCGTCGACTTTCGGTGCGGCCAGGCTGGCGATCAGTGCTCCCTCGCTGTGGCCGAGCAAGATCAACGGGCCGAAACGCGGGTCAGCCTTGAGCTTCTGGCCCCAGGCCACGGCGTCCGCCACATAGGCGTCCACCGACAGATTGCGCTCATCCGGCGTTGCGGCCAGGCTCGCGGCCACCCCGCGCTTGTCGAAACGTACGCTGGCGATATTGTGCTTGGCCAGCACCCAGGCCAGCCGTTTGAGGCTGTCGTTGCGCCCGCCGTCGGGGTTGTTTCCGTCACGATCCGTAGGACCCGAGCCAGAAATAATGAGGACAACCGGCACCGGATTGTCAGACTTTGGCAGCAACAGGGAGCCGAAAAGTTCTCCGCTGCCGGTGTCCAGAGTCACCGGACGTTGCAGGACGGTCGCCTGGACAAAGCCAGTAAACAGGGTAAGGCTCAAGATCAAAACTCGCAGCATCATCACGCCATCATTTGCAAAGGTGCCGGTTGGACTCACCAACACCGCCAAGGTTCGAGGATGAACTACTCGGTTAGCCTGCGTATACTGGCGCGCATCATGAATTTGGGTTTGATTTCACGGAGCGTCCTGCATGTCCGGCAATACCTACGGCAAGTTGTTCACTGTCACCACCGCGGGCGAAAGCCATGGTCCGGCGTTGGTCGCCATTGTCGACGGCTGCCCGCCGGGCCTGGAGATTTCCCTTGAGGATCTGCAACGCGACCTCGATCGCCGCAAGCCGGGGACCAGCCGCCACACCACCCAGCGCCAGGAAGCGGATGAAGTCGAAATCCTGTCCGGCGTGTTCGAGGGCCGCACCACCGGCTGCTCCATCGGCCTGTTGATCCGCAACACCGACCAGAAGTCAAAGGACTACTCGGCGATCAAGGATCTGTTTCGTCCGGCCCATGCCGACTACACCTACCACCATAAATACGGCGAGCGCGATTACCGCGGCGGCGGTCGCAGCTCGGCGCGGGAAACGGCCATGCGCGTGGCGGCCGGCGCGATTGCCAAGAAATACCTGGCGACCCAGGGCATCGTCATTCGCGGCTACATGAGCCAGCTCGGCCCGATCGAAATCCCGTTCAAGACCTGGGAGTCGGTCGAGCAGAACGCCTTCTTCAGCCCGGACCCGGACAAAGTGCCGGAACTGGAAGCCTACATGGACCAATTGCGCCGCGATCAGGACTCGGTCGGGGCCAGGATCACCGTGGTTGCCGAAGGTGTGATGCCGGGTCTGGGCGAGCCGATCTTCGACCGCCTCGACGCCGAACTGGCCCACGCGCTGATGAGCATCAACGCCGTCAAAGGCGTGGAGATCGGGGCCGGTTTTGCCTGCGTCGCCCAGCGCGGCACCGAGCACCGTGACGAACTGACCCCGGAAGGTTTCCTCAGCAACAACGCTGGCGGCATTCTCGGCGGAATCTCTTCGGGTCAGCCGATCGTCGCGCACCTGGCCTTGAAGCCGACCTCGAGCATCACCACCCCGGGCCGTTCGATCGACATCGACGGCAACCCGGTCGACGTGATTACCAAGGGCCGTCACGACCCATGCGTCGGCATCCGCGCCACGCCGATTGCCGAGGCGATGATGGCCATCGTGCTGATGGATCACCTGCTGCGTCACCGTGGCCAGAACGCCGACGTGCGCGTCAGCACCCCGGTGCTGGGTCAGCTTTGATGGGTGATCTCGAAGCCGCCGCGGTCTGACCGTGGCGGCGCTCCCGTACTGGCGGCTGTCCAGTTTCTATCTGTTCTATTTCGCCTTGCTCGGCTCGACGGCGCCGTTTCTGGCGTTGTACTTCGATCACCTTGGATTCAGCGCCGCACGCATCGGCGAGCTGGTGGCGATCCCCATGCTGATGCGCTGCGTGGCGCCGAACATCTGGGGCTGGCTCGGCGACTACAGCGGCAGACGACTGGCCATCGTGCGCTTCGGCGCGGTGTGTACGCTGCTGACCTTCTCGCTGATTTTCGTCAGCAAGACTTACGCCTGGCTGGCGATGGTCATGGCGTTGCATGCGTTCTTCTGGCACGCGGTGTTGCCGCAATTTGAAGTCATCACCCTGGCGCATCTGCAAGGTCAGACCTCCCGCTACAGCCAGATTCGGCTGTGGGGTTCCATCGGTTTTATCATCACCGTGGTGGCGCTGGGGCGATTGTTCGAATGGCTCAGCCTCGACATTTACCCGGCGGCGCTGGTGCTGATCATGGCCGGCATCGTGCTCAGCAGTCTGTGGGTGCCGAATGCGCAGCCGCCTCAGGGCAACCGGCCGACGGGCGAGGGTTTTCTCAAGCAGTTGCGCAGTCCCGGGGTGCTGGCGTTCTACGCTTGCGTGGCGCTGATGCAGATGAGTCACGGGCCGTATTACACCTTTCTGACCTTGCACCTCGAGCGATTGGGTTACAGCCGTGGCGTGATCGGCATGCTCTGGGCCGTTGGCGTGGTGGCGGAAGTGCTGATGTTCATGGCGATGAGCCGGATCCTTGCGCGTTTTTCCCTTCGCCGGGTGCTGATGGCAAGTTTTCTGCTGGCGGCGCTGCGCTGGTTGCTGCTAGGTTCGTTCGCCGAATTCCTCTGGGTGCTGCTGTTTGCCCAGGTGCTGCACGCCGCGACGTTCGGCAGCTTTCATGCCGCAGCCATCGCGTTCGTGCAGCGTAGCTTCGGCGCGCGCCAGCAAGGGCAGGGCCAGGCGTTGTATGCCGCACTGGCCGGCACTGGCGGCGCGCTCGGCGCGTTGTATTCCGGCTACAGCTGGAATGCCCTCGGTGCGACATTGACCTTTAGTATTGCCAGTCTCGCAGCGCTCGCCGCTGCCGTTATCATTGCCATTCGAATGCAAGAGGACAGGCCATGAGCCTTACCCGTGAACAGCTTGCCCAGCAAATCGTCGATGCCGGGCGTTTTCTTTATGGTCGCGGCTGGTCGCCGGCCACCAGCAGCAACTATTCGACGCGCCTGTCGCCGAGCGAAGCGCTGTTGACCGTGTCCGGCAAGCACAAGGGTCAGTTGGGGCCGGACGATGTACTGGCCACCGATCTTTGCGGCAACAGTCTGGAACCGGGCAAAAAACCGTCCGCCGAAACCCTGCTGCACACCCAGCTGTATAGCTGGCGCCCGGAGATCGGTGCCGTGCTGCACACCCACTCGGTAAACGCCACGGTGCTGTCGCGCCTGACGCCCGAAGACTTCATCGAGTTCGAAGACTACGAACTGCAGAAAGCCTTCAGCGGCATCTCGACCCACGAATCCCGGGTGCGAGTACCGATCTTCGACAACGATCAGGACATTGCTCGCCTCGCCGCCAAGGTGCAGCCTTGGCTCGACGCCCATCCCGATTGCGTGGGTTATCTGATACGCGGCCACGGTCTCTACACCTGGGGCGCGCAGATGAGCGACGCGTTGCGCCAGATCGAGGCCTTTGAATTTCTGTTTGAATGCGAGTTGAAGACCCGCAGCGTCATGAACCGCCAAGGCTGACTTCACCAGAACCAGCCCATTTGCCTGATGAATGCAGTGCCCGACCGGTCTGAAAGAACCGGACGGCAAGGCCGATACCGAGGAATGCCCCATGAGCAGCCTGTCCGTCTATCACGTTTCCAGCCCCGAGATTCCGAACAAGGTGCTGACCCATTTCGAAGACATCGCCTCGACCCTGGCCGAGCAGGGCGTGCGCTTCGACCGTTGGCAAGCCGCCGCGAAGATCCAGCCCGGCGCCAGCCAGGAAGAAGTGATCGGTGCTTATAAAGAGCAGATCGACAAGCTGATGACCGAATGCGGTTACATCACAGTCGATGTGGTCAGCCTCAACAGCGATCACCCGCAAAAGGCCGAGTTGCGTGCCAAGTTCCTTGAAGAACATCGCCATGGCGAAGATGAAGTGCGTTTCTTCGTCGCCGGTCGTGGCCTGTTCACCCTGCACATCGACGATTACGTCTACGCCGTGCTGTGCGAGAAGAACGACCTGATTTCGGTACCCGCGGGTACCAAACACTGGTTCGACATGGGCGAGAACCCGCATTTCGTGGCGATCCGGCTGTTCAACAACCCTGAAGGCTGGGTTGCCAACTTCACCGGCGAAGACATCGCCGGCCGCTTCCCGCGTCTGGAGGACTGAGGCGATGTCGATCAAGGTCATCCTCACCGATATCGAAGGCACCACCAGCGCGGTGAGTTTTGTGTTCGACGTGCTGTTTCCGTATGCCGCCAGACACCTGCCGGACTTCGTTCGCCAGAACGCCGCACGTGCAGACGTTGCCGGACAACTGGACGCTGTGCGCCGTGACAGCAACGAACCGCAGGCCGATGTTGAACGGGTCGTGGACATTCTGCTGGGCTGGATTGCCGAGGATCGCAAGGCCACGCCGCTGAAGGCGTTGCAAGGCATGGTCTGGGAACAGGGTTATCAGGCCGGGCAGTTGAAGGGCCATGTTTACCCGGACGCTGTCGAAGCGCTCCAGCGCTGGCATCAGGCCGGGTATCAACTGTTCGTGTATTCGTCCGGTTCGATCCAGGCGCAGAAGCTGATTTTCGGCTGCTCGGAAGCAGGGGATCTGACACCGTTGTTCAGCGGCTACTTCGACACCACGTCGGGGCCCAAGCGCGAAGCGCAGTCGTACAGCAATATCCAGCAAGCCATCGGGGTCGAGCCGCAGGAGATCCTGTTCCTGTCCGACATCGTTCAGGAACTCGACGCCGCCCAGGCCGCCGGTTTGCAAACCTGCGGGCTGGCCCGTGAGGGCGGGGAGCTGGCAGGGCATGTGACCGTCGACAGCTTTACCGGGATTGAGCCGGAAGCGTTCTGAATTCACACAATGGACGCATAAACAAACAGGCCGTGAAGCGAAAGCTCCACGGCCTGTTTGTTTATGCGGTGCCCGGATTACATCGAGTGATAGGTCGGCAGGGCAAAACGCTGCTGACTTTGCAGCATGCCGATTTGCGGCAGCTCGCTGGCCTGTTCCGCCAGATCACGACGAATCGCGCTGATCGCCCACGACAGTTGATCGCCGGTGTGCAATTGCTGATAGGTCAACGCACGCTTGAATACTTTGCCGTCGGCACTCTTCAGTGTCAGCAGGATTCCGCCATCGGGACGTGGCTGAGTAGTGACGGCGAAGTTGGAGAACAGGGAAGTAAATTTTTCTTGGATCAGGTTCATGTCTTTCAGCTCCGTATGCACTTGAATGGCAAGCATGCGGAGGGAGTTGCAGCGATTGTGCCAGTATTTTCGATTTTAAAAATCCATATAAATCAATAAGTTATAAATTTCGTTAATTTCGGGTGTCGTGCAATCTGCATGAATGGCCATCGTGCATCCTGCATTTTGCGGGATCATGGTCGATCCGATGGAACCATTCCCTCCGGCCGCAATCACGTTTCGCCTCGTAGCATTGGCGGATACAAAACATTGCAAAAACCGCGTGTACAGCCCGAGAAGCCCTGACGTATTTTCGGCCTCGACCCTCGCTCGAGAAGCGCCGGTTGTCTCACCCGATTGCCCGACAATAAAAATCCGGCCTGCACGCCAAGGTCGAACGGGAGCTGCCATGCGCCACGCGCCTAGCGACACGATTACCTGGGGCATGATGCTCCGCAAACTGCCGATGATCGCCAAAGCCATCCCTCGGGTGGTGAAAGGCATGAAGGTGGCCAACGTCAAGGATCCGACCCAAACCTGTGGCCTGGGCTGGACATTCGAACAAGCGACCCTGCGCAATCCCGATGGCCCCGCGCTGCTGTCGGGCGAGGTGGTGCTGAGTTATTCACAGGTCAACCAGTGGGCCAACCGCATCGCCCACTACCTGATCGGGCAGGGCATCGGCAAAGGCGATGTGGTGGCGGTGTTCATCGAAAACCGCCCGGAACTGCTGGTGACGATTCTGGCGCTGGCCAAGGTCGGCGCCGTCAGCGCGCTGCTCAACACGTCGCAGACCCGCGACACGCTGATCCACAGCATCAATCTGGTGGCGCCGGTGGCGATCGTCGTCGGGGAAGAATTGCTGCCAGCCTTCGCGGCGGTGCGCGAGCAAGTGACGATTGCGCCGGTCCGCACCTGGTTCGTGGCGGATCAGGACACTTTCAGTCACCCGGGCATCGCCCCGCAGGGTTACACCAATCTGATCAGTGCCAGCGCCGACGCACCTGTCGACAACCCGGCCAGCAGCCGGCAGATCTTCTTCGATGACCCGTGCTTCTACATCTACACCTCCGGCACCACCGGCTTGCCCAAGGCCGGGGTGTTCAAGCACGGACGCTGGATGCGCAGTTCGGCAAGCTTCGGCATGATCGCCCTCGACATGCGCCCGGACGACATCGTCTATTGCACTTTGCCGCTGTATCACGCCACCGGGCTTTGCGTGTGCTGGGGATCGGCGGTCAATGGCGCGTCGGGCTTCGCGATTCGCCGCAAGTTCAGCGCCCGGCAGTTCTGGAACGACGTGCGTCGCTACCGCGCAACCACCATCGGCTACGTCGGTGAGTTGTGCCGCTATCTGGTGGATCAGCCGGTCAGCAGCGACGACAGCCGCCATGACGTGCGCAAGATGATCGGCAACGGTTTGCGGCCCGGTGCGTGGGCCGAGTTCAAGACCCGGTTTGCGGTGGATCACATCTGTGAACTGTACGCGGCCAGCGACGGCAATATCGGCTTCACCAACATCCTCAATTTTGACAACACCATCGGTTTCTCGCTGATGGCCTGGGAGCTGGTCGCCTATGACCAGGACAGCGGTGAACCGATTCGCGGTGCCGACGGCTTCATGCGCAAGGTCGATCGGGGCGAGCGGGGTCTGTTGCTGGCACGGATCGACGACAAGGCGCCGCTGGACGGCTACACCGATCCGCAAAAAACCGCCAAGGTCGTGCTGCAGGACGTGTTTGCCAAGGGGGATCGCTTCTTCAACACCGGCGACCTGCTGCGCAACATCGGTTTCGGTCATGCGCAGTTTGTCGATCGCCTCGGTGATACCTACCGCTGGAAGGGCGAGAACGTCTCGACCACCGAGGTCGAGAACCTGCTGCTCCAGCATCCGCACATCTCCGAAGCCGTGGCCTATGGCGTGGAAATCCCCAACACCAATGGCCGCGCCGGCATGGCGGCGATCACCCCGGCCGAGTCGCTGGCGACCCTGGATTTCGCCGAACTGCTGGCCTTCGCCCGCCAGCGCATGCCGGCCTATGCCGTGCCGTTGTTCTTGCGGGTCAAGGTGAAGATGGAAACCACCGGTACCTTCAAATATCAGAAGACGCGCTTGAAAAACGAAGGTTTCGATCCCGGCCTGACGGGCGATGATCCGATTTATGCCTGGCTGCCAGGGACCGAAACCTACGTGCAGGTCACGGATGAAATCCTTGCCGACATCCGGGCAGGCAAGTACCGCTATTGATATTGGCTATCGGCAGCCTTGGAAAAAAGGGGATGACAGCTATCGCCGCGCTCGGGAAACTATCGGCTTTCCGATTGACCGAAAGTGGAGTTGCCCCATGTCCGACCAAAGCCGCCAGATGACCCCCGAAGAAGCTGCCGAATTCACCGAGCAGGTATTCAACAAGGCGCGCGAGGGCGATGCGGTGATGCTGGATCGCCTGATTACTGCCGGTCTGCCGGTGAACCTGACCAACAGCAAGGGCGACACCTTGCTGATGCTCGCCAGTTACTACGGCCATGTGGACGCGGTGCAAGTGCTGCTCAAGCACAAGGCCGACCCGGAGCAACGCAATGGCAACGGCCAGAGCCCGATTGCCGGCGCGGCGTTCAAGGGGGATCTGGCCGTGGTCAAGGCTCTGGTCGAGGGCGGGGCGCAGATTGAAGGCGCATCCTTCGATGGCCGCACGGCGCTGATGATGGCGGCGATGTTCAACCGGGTTGAAATCGTCGACTACTTGATCGACCAGGGCGCCGATCCGAAAGCCACGGATGCCAATGGCGTCACCGCCCTGGACGCCGCCCGGACCATGGGCGCCGTGGACACCACCGCGCAGCTGGAAAAACTGCTGGGCTGAAGCCGCTGGCCGGAACCTGCTCTGTGGCGAAGGCGAGAATGCGCTATCCTTCGCGCCCTCAAAATTCCCTTCGCCACAGGATCCGCCCCATGAAAGCCGCACTCGCCGAACTCATCAGCAAAATCAGCTCCGGCTGCATGGGCGAAGACGAGATTCTGAAAGTCGCGGATGAAGCGGCACAGGCCTACGCCGATGCAGACGCTTTTCTGACCGCCAACCCGGACATCAACTACGACGACACTTTCCCGATTCCGCTGGGTGAGTGGGTGGTGGTCGGCAGTCTGCCGGAGACCGTGCTGTTCCAGGCCGACACCTATGTTGATCTGTTCGCGCAGATCGTTGCTTCGTTCGGCCCGGGCGTCGAGTTCAACCTCAAGCCCAAGCAACTGGCCAAGACCGAAGCGCTGACCGCGCTCAACCGCATCCAGGTGCAGATGAGCAGCCTGAACAAGGAAAACGGCGGCTACACGCTGATGAACTTCAGCCAGTTGCTCGACGACGAGCTGCAAGTGGTGCTGGTCTACGGCAACGATGTGCCGCGAGTGCTGGAACTGTGTGCCGAAGTCGGCATCGCCGCTGCGCCGTCGCTGGAAGCCCTGAAGGTCGCCGTGCACGTCTGAACGCAATAAAAGGGAACCCTGCGCGCGACCGTCTATCCTAAAAGTGCATGCCACTATTCTGGAGCGACACCATGGGTTCCACGTTCAACGGCCTGATCGGCCTGATCATTCTTGCCCTCGATATCTGGGCGATCATCAACGTGCTGAAGAGCGGCGCCGAGACCGGGATGAAAATCCTCTGGGTGCTGTTGATCATCCTCCTGCCGGTGCTGGGCCTGATCATCTGGGCGATTGCCGGGCCGCGGGGCAATGTGCGGATCTGACCGTTCGCACCAAGGATTGCGCGGGGCCGATGAACTGAGGTTCGACCTGTCATCTTCGGCAACGTAGAATGCGCGCCTTTCCCGGGCAATCGAACCTGACGATTGGCGCCCGCGCATTCATCGGAGCACTTCACCATGACCGTCACCAAGACCAGCGAATACCTGGAAACCCTCTACGAAGGCTACGGCCAGCGTTTTCGCATGGAAAAACTGCTGCACGAAGTGCGCACCGAGCACCAGCACCTGGTGATCTTCCAGAACCCGCGCATGGGCCGGGTGATGGCGCTGGACGGCGTGATTCAGACCACCGAGGCCGATGAGTTCATCTATCACGAAATGCTCACGCACGTGCCGATCCTCGCCCACGGCACCGCCAAGCGCGTGCTGATCATCGGCGGTGGCGACGGCGGCATGCTGCGCGAAGTGACCAAGCACGCCAGCGTCGAGCACATCACCATGGTCGAGATCGACGGCACCGTGGTCGATATGTGCAAGGAATTCCTGCCGAACCACTCCAAAGGCGCGTACGACGACCCACGCCTGAACCTGGTGATCGACGACGGCATGCGTTTCGTCGCGACCACCACTGAAAAGTTCGACGTGATCATTTCCGACTCCACCGACCCGATCGGCCCGGGTGAAGTACTGTTTTCGGAAAACTTCTACCAGGCGTGCCACCGCTGCCTTAACGAGGGCGGCATCCTCGTGACCCAGAACGGCACGCCGTTCATGCAGATCGACGAAGTGAAGACCACCGCCGGTCGCCTGCGCAGTCTGTTCCCGGACTGGCACTTCTATCAGGCGGCCGTGCCGACCTACATCGGCGGCTCGATGACCTTCGCCTGGGGCTCGACCAACCCGGCCTACCGCAAGCTGAGCCGCGAAGTTCTGCAACAGCGCTTCATCGGCAGCGGCATCGTCACCCGTTACTACAACCCGGAAATCCACATCGGCGCCTTCGCCTTGCCGCAATACGTGCTGCAAGCGGTAAACAAGCCAAGCAACGACTAAAAGCACTGTAAACCCCCTGTGGGAGCGGGCTTGCTCGCGAAGGCGTCTTATCATTCAACGCAGAGTTGACTGGTCGTCCGCTTTCGCGAGCAAGCCCGCTCCCACATGGGATAACTTTTTTTTCATGTTCGGCGGATGTAAACCTTTTGAACGATCATTCCTGACAAAAGTCGAGATAGATGTAAGCCCATTTGCGGGTTTGTTCGAGGAGGCTCCAATGCAAAAGTGGAAAGTCACTTTCGTGGATGATCACGGTGAAATTGTCGATGAAGTCTTCGAGCGTGCGGAATGCCCCAGCGATGATGAGGCTGCCCGTTTGATCAAGGAACGACTCCTCCCTGTCGCGGCCGCACTGGATCTGAACGATCTGGAAGGGCGAACCTCCGATGCAGGCGCCAAAAGCCTGAAAACCCAGAACAGCATAGAAATCCGCAGCATCACTCCCATCTGAAAATCTTCTTGTCTGTAACGCACCAGGCCTTGGCAGCGGCTCTATCTTGGGGCTACTCTGCAAGCGAGATCAGCGAAAGGATCGCTAAGGTCTGGTCTTGTCAGCTACATGCTTGTTTCCCGCGTGCAACCACGTTGCCGAAGTACTTAGGCCAAAGGCCCGGGGCGGGAATACGGAAAGTCTATCCATCTATGCGAGGGGGACGATTCATGAGCACAGCCTATCAAGAAGACATCAGCAGCAATGTTCTGCGCCGCATGAAAGAAGGCGGTTTCGATTTTTCCCGATTCCATCCCATCGAGTTCTACGCCATTTTCCCGGACGAGGAGCGGGCGCGCAGGGCGGCAGGCAAGTTTCGCGGTGAATCCATCAATGCCCAGGTCAGTGCGCGCGACGACGGCGCGTGGTCCCTGGAATTGAGCAAGGTGATGTACGCAACCTACGACGACATTGGCGATTTCGAGCAGGGCTTTTCGGCAGTGGTCGAGCCCTTGGGCGGTATTATCGAAGGCTGGGGCGTGAAACAGGAGATCCGCAACCGGCACCGTTTGAACTGATCACTCTCGCAACACGTCGAGCAACGGCTGACCTTCGGGTCGGCCGTTGTCGTTTCTGTCTCCTGAACGCTCCATGGCAAAACCCTGAAACAAGAATCCGGCGCAAAAAAAAGCCACCTGAGGGGGTGGCTGAAAGGGAAGACCGGAAGGAGAGGGAACCGGTCAGGGTTACGGTCGGGAGGGCTGCCGAGGCAAGCCGGATCAGTGAGGCTGCGTACTTCGTCAGCGACGTTTTTGCAGCGGATGCGCGGATTATCCGCAGCCGGCGCCGGGCAGTGAAATCAACTCTGACTATGCTGGTGATAGGCGACGGGACTGCGTCGCAATGAAGCGGGGGCGATCAGGTTGGGGCATTTGCCGCACAGGAATGGTGCGGTGCGTGTGGCGTGAATATCCAACCGATTGAAATCAAAGCGTTTATGCCGATGGCACGGGCCTTGCGAAGGCCTGTATGTCCGGGGTGACAAGGAGTACGGCATGATCCGCACCTATTTTGATGAAATGTACGATGCCGGCGGCCAGATCCGCCCGCATTACCGGGAGTTTGCCCGCTGGCTGGCCGAGACACCTGACGAGCTGCTGGCCCAGCGGCGACGCGAGGCCGATCTGCTGTTCCATCGTGCCGGTATCACGTTCACGCTCTACGGGGACGAGCAAGGGACAGAGCGTCTGATTCCCTTCGACACCATTCCGCGCAGCATTCCGGCCAGTGAATGGCGGATCGTCGAGCGCGGCTGTATTCAGCGGGTCAAGGCGTTGAACATGTTCCTCGCCGACCTTTACCACGAGCAACGCATCATCAAGGCCGGGATCATTCCCGCCGAGCAGGTGCTGGCCAACGAGCAATATCAGTTGGCGATGCAGGGGCTGGATCTGCACCGCGATATCTATTCGCACATCTCCGGCGTCGATCTGGTGCGCGACGGCGACGGCACCTATTACGTACTCGAGGACAACCTGCGTACGCCCAGCGGCGTGAGCTACATGCTCGAAGACCGCAAGATGATGATGCGCCTGTTCCCTGAACTGTTCGCGGCCCAGCGCATCGCCCCGATCGACCATTACCCGAACCTGCTGCTCGACACCCTGAAAAGCTCAAGCCCGATCGACGACCCGAGCGTCGTGGTGCTGACGCCGGGCCGCTTCAACAGTGCGTTTTTCGAGCATGCGTTCCTGGCCCGGGAAATGGGCGTGGAACTGGTCGAAGGCGCCGATCTGTTCGTGCGCGACGACAAGGTCTTCATGCGCACCACCGACGGCCCGAAAGCGGTGGACGTGATCTACCGCCGGCTCGACGACGCGTTCCTCGACCCGCTGGCCTTCCGCCCGGATTCGATGCTCGGCGTACCAGGGCTGCTGTCATCATATCGCTCCGGCAATGTAGTGCTGGCCAATGCCATCGGCACCGGCGTGGCGGACGACAAATCGGTGTACCCGTTCGTCACCGAGATGATCCGTTTCTACCTCGGCGAAGAGCCGATCCTGAAGAACGTGCCGACCTGGCAATGCCGCAACCCGTCTGAACTTTCCCATGTGCTGGCCAATCTTCCGGATCTGGTGGTCAAGGAAACCCAGGGTTCCGGCGGTTACGGAATGCTCGTGGGGCCGGCGGCGACGACTGCGGAAATCGATGCGTTCCGCGAGCGGATCAAGGCCAAGCCCCACGCGTACATCGCGCAACCGACGCTGTCGCTGTCGACCTGTCCGACTTTTGTCGAAAACGGCATTGCGCCGCGCCACATCGACCTGCGCCCGTTCGTATTGTCCGGTCGTGAAACCCGGGTCGTACCCGGCGGTTTGACCCGTGTCGCCCTGCGTGAAGGCTCTCTGGTGGTGAATTCATCCCAGGGCGGCGGAACCAAGGACACCTGGGTGGTCGAGGATTGAAGGAAGCCTGCCATGTTAAGTAGAACTGCCTCGGATCTGTACTGGATGTCGCGTTACCTGGAGCGGGCGGAAAACCTCGCACGGATGCTCGATGTCAGCTATTCGCTGTCGCTGATGCCGCAGGACGGCCGTGGCGACGGTCTGCACGAACTGGCGATGCCGTTGCTGATCACCGGCACGCTGGACGATTACCTGGAACGCCACGGCGAATTGCATGCCGAGCGATTGCTGCACTTCTTCGCCCTCGACGCGGCTAATCCGGCGAGCATCTACAGCTGTCTCGGCGCGGCGCGAGCCAGCGCCCACGCGGTGCGCGGGCGAATCACCGCCGACATGTGGGAGAACATCAACGCCACCTGGCTGGAGATTCGCGGGATCGCCAATCAGGGCCTCAGCCGTTATGGCATGAGTCGTTTCTGCGAGTGGATCAAGGAGCGTTCGCACCTGTTTCGGGGCGCGTCCTACGGCACCATCATGCGCAATGACGCGTTTCGTTTCATTCGCTTGGGCACCTTCATCGAGCGGGCGGACAACACCTTGCGCCTGCTGGACGCCCGTTACGAAATGGCTGGCGATCAGGCGGAAGCTGTCAGCGACGGCACCGCCCATGCCTATTACCAGTGGAGCGCCTTGTTGCGAGCCTTGTCATCGTTCGAGGCTTACACCGAGATCTACCGCGACGCACCCGGCGCCCGGCATGTGGCCGAGCTGCTGTTGTTGCGCGCCGACGTGCCGCGTTCGCTGCGGGCCTGCACGGAAGAGATCGACCAGATTCTCGCGCAACTGCCGGGGGCCAACGGTCGTCCTGCGCAACGGCTGGCGGCGGAAATGGACGCACGCCTGCGCTACACCGGTATCCACGAAATCCTCGAGGAAGGGCTTCACGCCTGGCTTACCGAGTTCATCCCGCTGGTGCGCCAGTTGGGCAACGCCATTCACAGTTCCTACCTGGAGGCCGCATGAGACTTTCCATCAGCCACGAGACCACCTATCACTACGAAGATCAGGTGCGGGCGAGCATCCAGTACCTGCGCCTGACACCTCACGACAGCGAGCGTCAGCATGTGCTGAGCTGGCAGCTCGACCTGCCGCGCCCGGTACGCGCCCAGCTCGATCCGTTCGGCAACATCCTGCATGTGCTGACCATGGACGAGCCCCATGAAGCGATCATCATCGGCGCCCGTGGTCAGGTCGATATCGACGAGTTGCGCGAGGCGGAGCATGAGAGCCAGTCGGCATTGCCGTTCCTGCGTTTTACCCGGCTGACCGAGGCTGACGAGGCACTGCGGGCGTTCGCCGAAAAATCCTGCAAGCAACGACGCGACCGCAACGCATTGATTGACCTGATGCACGGTTTGAACCAGCACATGACTTACAAGCCCGGCTCTACCGAAGTCGACACCAGCGCCGCCGAGGCGTTTGCCGGCCGGGCGGGTGTTTGCCAGGATCATGCCCACGCGTTTCTGGCTTGCGCGCGCAGCCTGGGCGTGCCGTCACGTTATGTGTCGGGTTATCTGTACAGCGAGGATTGCGAGCATCTGGCCAGTCACGCCTGGGCCGAAGCCTGGATCGATGACGCCTGGTACAGCTTTGACGTGACCAATGAACTGGCGCGGCCGGAGCGACACCTGAAACTGGCGGTGGGGCTGGATTACCTCGACGCCTGCCCGGTGCGGGGCATGCGCCGTGGCGGCGGGTCAGAGCAGATGCACGCGAAAGTGCTGGTGTCGCCGACACCCGCGCCAATCATTTCGGTGCAGCAGCAGTAAACGGCGTAGCTGGCTTACTGGGCGGGCGCAACCTTGCGCCCGGCCATGTGCTGCAAATACCCGATCAGTTTCTGCAGATCCGCATCCGGCAACACCTCGGCGGAAAACCCCGGCATTTTCGCCTGCGGCCACTGACGCAAACTCTGCGGATCGCGGATGTAGCGCTTGAGGAAGTCCGCGCCGAAATACTCGGTCGGGTTGTAGGGAATATTCAGGTCAGGCCCGAACTGCGCATCGCCCGCGCCATTCAGGCGATGGCAGGCCAGGCAGTTCTTCTGGAATAGCGCAAACCCCTGATTCACCGGGTCGTCGGCCTTCAACGCAGGATCCGGCAGCAGGGCAGGGAAGCGCTCGGCCACCGGCGCCATACGCTTGATGCTGGCGACTTCGAACGGCCATTGTTCCGGGCTGATTTTGCCGGCCTGGGGATCGGTCCACACCAGATAGAACGGGCCGGCGCTGTGCTTGCCTTCCGACAGCAGCGGCCATGGGTGGGCCGGGTCTTCGATGGCCAGCCAGGCGCGGGAACCTTTGGTGTTGAGCAGCGGTGCAGCGGCCAGCTCGGCGGCGAAACCGTCCAGTGCCACCGCCTGCAGGTGATCTTGCGGTTTGATCCCGGTCAGCAATGCGGCCACGGGTATGGCGCGATAGGTCATGTCCTTCTTGTAGGACACATCATTCTTGATCGTGAGGGTTTGTACCTGAGGATGCTTGAGCAATTCCTCGGTCTGCCAGGTGCGGCTGTTCGCGCCCAGCTCCAGATTCAGCTGTGCGGCAGACAGGGGCAGGCTCAGCAGCATGGCCCCAAAGAGAATGAGCGTTTTCAATTGATCGCCGTCCATGTCGTGGAAGTGCGTAAAGGTTGGCACAGCCACGCTGGCCCGGGTAGCGGGCCAGTCACATTTTCAGTGGCGATACGCAATACCTGCCGCTTGAATCAGCCGATGACCTTGGTCAGATTCGGCAATATCAACAGCAGCGTCGTGGCGAAAAGAATGAGCCCTGCTTGACGAACTTTCGGTTGTTTGAACATGGCTTGACCGCCTTTATTGTTATTTCCTGATGCCTGCCTGCATGTCCATGATGGCAAGCGCTGCACTTCCTGTTGAAGAACGCCTGCCTCGGCAAAACCCGACGACAACGACGTACATGTTCACCTTAGGGCCCGCGTCACGCTTGGCTTAGATCCATTTCATATGTATTTGCTGCTGAACGCGATTAAAAAGGCATGAGGCCCATTGCCAGCTCCTTTGCCGCCCTTTTGCTAGACAGCTTGGCGACCTGAACCGGTTAACCTGGCCGGGAATGACCGTCCGTCTGAGCGTGCGCGTCAACGTCATTGAGCGCTGTGGTCATTGATTCCGAAAGCCCCCCGGCCAAGAGTGGAGGCACGAATTTCACTCACCGCACAGGTTCGAGAACGTCATGACCCAAGCTTTGATTTTCGACGCGTTACGCACGCCCCGTGGCAGGGGCAAGACCGACGGTTCGCTGCACAGCGTCAAACCGGTGAACCTGGTGGCCGGGCTGCTGACCGCGTTGCAGGCGCGCACGGCGCTGGACACCAGCCAGGTCGATGACGTGGTGCTCGGCTGTGTCACGCCGATTGGCGATCAAGGTTCGGACATCGCCAAGACCGCCGTGCAGGTGGCCGATTGGGACGTCAGTGTCGCTGGCGTGCAGATCAACCGGTTCTGCGCCTCGGGCCTGGAAGCGGTAAACCTGGGGGCAATGAAAGTGCGCTCCGGGTTCGAAGACCTGGTGGTGGTCGGCGGCGTCGAATCCATGTCCCGCGTGCCGATGGGCAGCGACGGCGGCGCCTGGGCGCTGGATCCGCAGACCAACCTGCACAGCCATTTCACCCCTCAAGGTGTCGGTGCCGACCTGATCGCCACCCTTGAAGGCTTCAGTCGTCAGGACGTCGATGCCTACGCGCTGCACTCGCAACAGAAAGCCGCCCGTGCCCGTGCCGACGGATCGTTCAACAAGTCGTTGGTACCGGTGCAGGACCAGAACGGCATCATCCTGCTCGATCACGATGAGTTCATTCGCGCCGAGTCGACCCTCGAAGGTCTGGGCAAACTCAAGCCGAGCTTCGAGATGATCGGCCAGATGGGCTTCGACGCCACGGCGCTGCGGGTCTACAGCCATGTCGAGCGAATCAACCATGTGCACACGCCGGGCAACAGTTCGGGGATCGTCGACGGTGCGGCGCTGATGTTGATCGGCTCCGAGGCCAAGGGCCGGGCACTGGGCCTGCAACCCCGCGCGCGGATTGTCGCCACGGCGGTCACCAGCACCGACCCGACCATCATGCTCACCGGCCCGGCGCCGGCCACTCGCAAGGCGCTGGCCAAAGCCGGGCTGCGGGTCGAAGACATTGATCTGTTCGAGGTCAACGAGGCGTTTGCCTCGGTGGTACTCAAATTCATCAAGGACATGGCCGTCGACCCGGACAAGGTCAACGTCAACGGCGGCTCGATTGCGATGGGCCATCCGCTGGGCGCCACCGGTTGCGCAATTCTTGGCACCTTGCTCGATGAACTGGAAGCCCGGCGCCTGCGCTATGGCCTCGCGACGCTGTGCGTCGGCGGCGGCATGGGCATCGCGACCATCATCGAACGCCTCTGACCCCAAGGAACCTTGTCATGACCCAAGCCATTCGTTACGAAAAAGGTCAGGACGGCATCGTCCTCTTGACCATCGACATGCCAGGCCAGAGCGCCAACACCATGAACGCGGTGTACCGCGCGGCCATGGCTGAAAGCGTCGCCCGTTTGCAGGCGGAAAAAGATGACATCGCCGGGGTGATCATCACTTCGGCCAAGAAAACCTTTTTCGCCGGCGGCGACCTGAATGAACTGATCAAGGTCGGCAAGCCTGAAGCCAAGGCTTTCTACGACATGGTGCTGACCCTGAAGAGCCAGTTGCGCACCCTGGAAACCCTCGGCAAACCGGTGGTCGCGGCGATCAACGGCGCGGCGCTCGGTGGCGGCTGGGAAATCTGCCTGGCCTGCCACCATCGAGTGGCGCTGGACGATGCGTCGGTGCAACTCGGCCTGCCGGAAGTGACCCTTGGCCTGTTGCCGGGCGGTGGTGGAGTGGTGCGCATGGTGCGTATGCTCGGCATCGAAAAAGCCCTGCCATATCTGCTCGAAGGCAAGAAAGTCCGTCCGCAGCAGGCGTTGCAGGCGGGGCTGATTGATGAGCTGGCAGCGGATCGCGATGAGCTGCTGGCCAAGGCCCGGGCCTGGATTCTGGCCAATCCTGCGGCCGTGCAGCGTTGGGATGTGAAGGGTTATCAGATTCCCGGCGGCACGCCGTCAAACCCGAAGGTTGCACAGATGCTGGCGATTGCGCCGTCGATCCTGCGCGCCAAAACCCAAGGCACTCTTCCGGCACCGGAGAAGATTTTGTGCGCGGCGGTGGAAGGCGCGCAGGTGGATTTCGACACCGCGCACCTGATCGAAACCCGTTACTTCACTGAGTTGACCACCGGCCAGATCTCGAAAAACCTCATCGGCACGTTCTGGTTCCAGCTCAATGAAATCAATGCCGGCGGTTCGCGTCCGCAGGGTTTTGCACCTTATGCGACGAAGCGTGTGGGCGTGCTCGGCGCCGGGATGATGGGGGCGGGAATCGCCTATGTCAGCGCTGTGGCCGGGATCGACGTGGTGCTCAAGGACATCAACCTTGCCGCCGCGCAAAAGGGCAAGGCGCATTCGGCGGCACTGCTGGACAAGAAAGTTGCTCGCGGGCAAATGTCCTCGGAGCAGCGTGAAGCGGTGCTGGCGCGTATCCACCCGACCGAAAGCGATGCCGATCTGGCGGGTTGCGATCTGATCATCGAGGCGGTGTTCGAGGATCGTCAACTCAAGGCCAAAGTCTCGGCGGCGGCGCAGCAGGTGGCTGGCGCCGACGCGGTGATTGCCTCCAATACTTCGACCTTGCCCATCACCGGGCTGGCGGCTGCGGTGCCGGATCAGAGCAAGTTCATCGGCCTGCACTTCTTCAGCCCGGTGGAAAAAATGCCACTGGTGGAAATCATCAAGGGTGCGCAAACCAGCGACGAAACCCTCGCACGCGGGTTCGATTTCGTACTGCAAATCAAGAAAACGCCGATTGTGGTCAATGACAGTCGCGGCTTCTTTACCTCGCGGGTGTTCGGCACTTTCACCAACGAAGGCATCGCCATGCTCGGTGAAGGCGTCAGCGCGCCGATGATCGAGACCGAAGCGCGCAAGGCCGGCATGCCCATCGGGCCGCTGGCGATCTCTGACGAAGTTTCCCTCAGCCTGATGAGCCATATCCGTCAGCAAACGGCCAAAGACCTGCAAGCAGAAGGGAAACCGCTGATTGAGCACCCGGCGTTCGCCGTGATTGACTTGCTGCTCAACGAATACAAGCGGCCGGGCAAGGCAGCGGGCGGCGGTTTTTATGAGTACCCGGCGGGTGGGCAGAAACATCTGTGGCCCGAACTGAAAGCCCGTTTCGAGAAAGCCGACGGGCAGATTTCGCCCAAGGATGTGCGTGATCGACTGCTGTTCGTGCAGGCCATCGAGACTGTGCGTTGCGTAGAGGAGGGCGTGCTGACTTCGACGGCGGATGCCAACGTCGGTTCGATCTTCGGCATCGGCTTCGCGGCCTGGACGGGCGGCGCGTTGCAGTTCATCAATCAATATGGCGTGAAGGATTTCGTCGCGCGGGCGCAGTACCTGGCGGAGCAGTACGGCGAGCGTTTCGCACCGCCAGCCTTGTTGCTGGAAAAAGCTGCGAAGGGCGAGTTGTTCTAACGGGGCGGGGACGCATTTCGGGGCTTGCCTTGCCGGGTGGTTTCAAGGCAGGCTCTGAGCTGTGCATTATTCCCATCACGTGTCAGGTATTTTTTATGTCGTTACGCATCTGCATTCTGGAAACCGACATCCTGCGTCCGGAACTGGTCGATCAATATCAGGGTTACGGGCAGATGTTCCAGCGCCTGTTCTCGCAACAGCCGATCGCCGCCGAGTTCACGGTGTACAACGTGATGCAGGGCGACTATCCGAGTGATGACCTGACCTTCGATGCGTATCTGGTCACCGGCAGCAAGGCTGACTCGTTCGGCACCGCCCCGTGGATCCAAACCCTCAAGCAATACTTGCTGACCCGCTATGAGCGCGGCGACAAACTGCTCGGCGTGTGCTTCGGCCATCAGTTGCTGGCGCTGCTGCTGGGCGGCAAGAGCGAGCGCGCCACGCAAGGCTGGGGTGTCGGCATTCACAATTACAAACTGGCGGCCAAGGCGCCGTGGATGAGCCCGGTGCGTGAAGAGCTGACGCTGTTGATCAGCCACCAGGATCAGGTCACGGCACTGCCGGAGAACGCCACGGTGATTGCTTCCAGCGATTTCTGCCCGTTCGCCGCGTACCACATCAACGATCAGGTACTGTGCTTCCAGGGGCATCCGGAGTTCATCCACGACTATTCGCGGGCGCTGCTGGATCTGCGTCAGGAAGCGCTGGGCGAGCAGGTGTACAGCAAGGGCGTGGCCAGCCTTGAGAACGATCACCACGGCACCACGGTGGCGGAATGGATGATGCGTTTCGTGGCGCACAAGCCAAACGCTGCTTGAACCCGAAAGCCCCCGTGTCCTGCGCGGGGGCTTTTTTTCTTACAGCCAGCCTGATTTCTTGAAGCTCGCCCACAGGCTCACGCAGCCCACCGTGATAAAGCCCAGCACGGCGAAATAGCCGTAGTGCCAGCTCAGCTCCGGCATGTTCTGAAAATTCATCCCGTAGATCCCGGCCACCGCTGTCGGGAAGGCCAGAATCGCCGCCCATGCCGCGAACTTGCGTTGCACCACGCTTTGCCGTGACGCTTCCAGCAATACACCAACCTCGATGGTCTGGCTCGCAATGTCGGCCAGGGTGGTCAGGTCTTCCATTTGCCGTGTGACATGGATCTGCACATCGCGAAAGTAAGGGCGCATGTTCTTGTCGATGAAGGGGAAGCTCAGTTTCTGCAATTCCTCGCCGATTTCCACCATCGGTGCTGCGTATCGACGCAAGCGCAGTACGTCGCGGCGCAGGCCATGAAGTTTCTGGATATCGTGCTCATTCAGCGCGCTGCACAACACATTGCGTTCCAGTTCATCGATCTCGGCGTGGATTGCTTCGCCCACCGGCTGGTAGTTTTCGATGACGAAATCCAGCAGCGCATACAGTACGAAATCTTCCCCGTGTTCCAGCAGCAGCGGCCGCGCCTCACAGCGTTGACGGACATGGGCGTAGGAAGCCGAATGACCATTGCGCGCGGTGATGATGTAGCCCTTGCCGGCGAAGATATGAGTTTCGATGAACTGCAAAATCCCGTGCTGGCGCACGGGTGAGTAAGTGACGATAAACAAGGCGTCGCCAAAGGTTTCCAGCTTCGGACGACTGTGTTTTTCCAGAGCATCCTCGATGGCCAGTTCGTGCAGGTTGAACTGGCGTTGCAGGTTGGTCAGCTCCTGGGCGTTCGGCTCTTCGAGGCCGATCCAGACGAAGTGCCCGGTCTTGGCGGCCCAGGCGGCGCCTTCATCGAGGGAAATATTGGTGACTTTCTTACCGGCGCTGTAAACCGCAGCAGCAACAACTCGACCCATGGTGGTGGTTCACTTCTTCTTGGCTGATGGCAGGGGAGGCATGGCTTCAGCTTAGCCGTGTCGCTGCTTGAGAGTCAGTGAAATCTGCACAGTTCACCGGGCAAAAGAAAACCCGCACAGGGCGGGTTTCTTTTTCACGCAGCTTGCAGTTGTCGATCCATCGCTTCGATGCATTCGCGCATCTGTTCGCGGCACTGGCTGATGAGCATGGGCATGTCGTCCATGGTCAGGCCGGCGGTAGGAATCGCCGGCAGCGAGCGTATGAGAATTTTCCCGCTGCGCCAGCGGTTCAGACGCATGTGCTTGATGTAGCTGCTGACACACACCGGGACGATCGGCACGCCAGCAGCGATGGCCATCTGGAATGCACCTTTCTTGAATGGCAGCAGTTCTTCGCCCAGGTTGCGCGTGCCTTCCGGGAATACCCAGATCGAGGTGTCTTTATGCTGCAAGGTGTCGGTGGTGGTCAGCATCGACTGACGTGCCTTGCGCGCGTTACCGCGATCAATCAACACATTGCCGGCCAGCCAGAACAGTTGCCCGAACAGCGGCACCCATTTCAGGCTTTTTTTGCCGATGCACACGGTCCGCCGCGGCACTACGTTGCCGAACACGAACAGGTCATAGTTGGACTGATGGTTGGCGATGATCACGCAACTGCCGGGCTTGTTCATCAGCTGTCCGACGTCTGCCTTCACTCGCAGGCGCAGGATGCACATGGCCGGCAGGGCATAGAGACGGGCGCACAGACGACTGTTATCCGGATTGAATGGCCGGCACAGTCCGAGAATCACTCCGAGCACACCCGCAAGAATAAAGTGCAGACCCATCAATAACATACGAAACACAAACAGCATTTTCAGGCCCACCGGGACAAAAGGTGGCGCAGTGTACGGATGTGCACTGTTTTCGGCAATTGCCGCTATAGAGTCAGGAGATGGGCGATGTTTAAGCGCATGTTTCCAATTTAGCGGTCAGATGCGTCCTAGAGCTGCCGGGGAGTTTTAAACCGTGCACGTAAGAAAAAGCCCGACACGATGGTCGGGCTTTTCTTTGAAAGGAGCGAAGGGGCTCAGCCCAAGTGTTCCTGATCCTGAATGATCGCGTTATCCAGTGTTTCCAGCAGCGCCTTGCGCACCTTGAGCTTGGTGTTCTTGTGCGCAGTCATGTTGATCTTCTTCAACTGACGCGCAGCGGCGAGGGCGGCACCTTGCAGCTCTTCGGCCGAAACTACTTTATCGAGGAAACCAGCATCCACAGCACTTTGCGGATCGAACATCTCGCCGTTGATCACCGAGCGATGGAAGGCTGAGCGACGCAGGCGATCGCGGGCCAGCTCGATGCCGGCGTGGTGCATGGTCATGCCGATCTGCACTTCGTTCAGACCAATGCTGAATGGGCCGTCGACACCGATCCGGTAATCGGCGGACAACAGAATGAACGCACCCTTGGCCACGGCATGACCCGGGCAGGCAACGATCACCGGGAACGGGTGCGACAGCAGACGACGGGCGAGGGTCGAGCCGGCGGTTACCAGCGACACGGCTTCTTTAGGGCCGGCGGTCATCACCTTCAAATCGTAGCCGCCGGAGAGAATGCCCGGCTGGCCGGTAATGATCACGATTGCGCGATCCGCCACCGCCTGATCCAGCGCCGCGTTGAAGGCTGCGATCACGTCCGGGGAAATGGCGTTGACCTTGCCGTTGCTCAGGGTCAGGGTCGCGATACCGTCTTCGAGGTGGTAGGCAATCAGGTCGCTCATGGCGCAATTCCTTATAAGAAAGATGGGCAGACGTTACCCACCGTCGCCGGTCAGGTAAAGCACTGTGACTGACCCGCCGGTCACCCTGGAGCGGCTGATACACCGCAACGTGCCCCACGGCAAACGCCTGCGCGCCTATATAGAAGGGCCGCGCTCACCCGAGATTGGCCGGATCGCCATGGCCCATCGATGGCGGAAACGACTTTTTCTCTTAACCGCATGAAAATTCTGAAAAAAAGTTTGCCATCAGAAAAGCTTTCGACTACATTAGCGCGCCTCGACAGACAGAACATGTTTGAAGAGATACGGTGAAGTGTCCGAGTGGCTTAAGGAGCACGCCTGGAAAGTGTGTATACAGGAAACTGTATCGAGAGTTCGAATCTCTCCTTCACCGCCAAATTCGATGTAAACAAAACCCCTGGTTTCGAAAGAAATCAGGGGTTTTGTGCATTCTGGTGTCCGGATTTTTTGGTCACAGAGATGGGGTCGGCTTCATTTTGCCGGGGCAGTACAATCGCGGTTTTATCCGGCATGTAAAAGGGCGACCTCAATGATCATTTCCACCACCCACTCCATCGAAGGCCGGCAGATTACGGCCTATCTGGACATCGTCAGTGCCGAGTCGGTGCAGGGCGTGAATGTGATTCGCGATATGTTCGCCGGGATGCGGGACTTTTTCGGTGGGCGTTCGCAGACGCTGGAGCGGGCGTTGAAGGAGGCGCGTATGCAGGCGACTGACGAGATCAAGGAGCGTGCACGGGCGTTGCAGGCGGATGCGGTGGTCGGGGTGGATTTCGAGATCAGCATGCCTGCGGGGAAGGGCGGCATGGTTGTGGTGTTCGCGATGGGCACGGCGGTCAAGCTGCGCTGAGCAGCGGTTAACAGATTTGTGAGCCCATTCAACGCAATGGGCTCCTTGCCTTGAATCAGCCCTGTGGTTTGAGTACGACAGTGCCTTTCGAGTCGTAGGTCAGGGGCGTATCGATTGCAACCATTGGCGTACCGCCAGGCTGGACCGGGTCTGGGTGGTAGATCACGCCAGGTTTGCCAGGCTGCACTGGACTGGGTCCGTCCAGTGGCTTGATGACGATTTCACCTGAGGCAAGCTTCTCCTTGAATTTTTCCGCTCCGGCTTTACCGGCGGCGATCTGCTCGTCCGTGAGCTTTACAACAGGCATCGGTGGGAATCCTTTGATTTCCATGTTCTCTCCTTGAGATTCATTGCGTAGGAAAAAGGGCAACGGCCAGTCGCCGAGAATCTTTAGCTGTGTGGGACCAATGGTTCATCATCGCGCTGAGTTTTTGTGTAGGCCATTCGTCGGGCGTCGGACGGTATGAATCACAAGTCCAGGAATGACCGGCTAGTCTCAAAAGCCTTGGAGGTCGATATTTTTCCAGGCAAAAGGGTCTTGCCGGTATCGACCCGCTTTTGAAAGGGGTGAAGAGATGACTGATCCGTACATCGAAGACGACGGGGCTGAGTTTCCATTCAACAATTGCGTACGCTGTGGCCAAACTGAGTATCAGGCGGGCTTCGGAGAAGATCCGGTGCAGACCGGCAAGATCAAGTCGACAGCACCCAAGGGGCCTAAAGCCAAATTTCTGCCCAAGGTGACGGCACGTTCCAGGAAGTAATCCGGATGCCACAGTACCCCGCCATCGAGCGGGGTTTTTTATCGCTGATTCGAGAGATATGCCCTACAGAAATTGCTGATTCATTTGGCTTCTTTCACAAACTTTTCACACCCTTCTACGTAGGGTGAAGCCATCCGTTAGAAAGCAAGTCTCCAGCCCGTCTCCCCAGCGGGCTTTTTTTTGCCTGCCATAAAACCTTTTTAAAAATTGCTGTCCAATCGGCGCCAAGTGCGCGGGGGTGCTGGACATTGCCGCGACAACAGCATTCAATCTGCGCCCTTTTTTCTTCCTTTTGTTGAGGTTTTCGACATGCGTTTAACTCTGCCTGCTCTGGTTCTGGGGCTTCTGGTTGCTCAAGGTGCAATGGCTGGTGATGGTACCGCCGCACTGGGTGGCGGTCTGGGTGGCGCGCTGGGTAATGTGGTCGGCCAGAAAATGGGCGGCAGCACAGGCGCGGCCATTGGTGCCGGTGTAGCAGGTGCGGCCGGCGGTGCCTTGGCAGCGAAGAAAGGCGCCCGCACCAAAGCGGCCATTGGCGGCGGTGTTGGCGCGGCGGGCGGTTCGATCATCGGCAACAGCCTGGGTGGCAAGAACGGCGCGACCATCGGCGCCGGCCTGGGTGGCGCAGCTGGCGGCGCAGTGGGCAGCAACCTGTCCAAGGGCCACAAGCGTCACTGATCGCGAATGCATGTCTGAAAAGGCCCGGCTTTATGCCGGGCCTTTTCGTTGCTGAACGTTTTTCCGAAATACACCTCCAATTGCATATAGCCCCTCTCCGGGCATACCGTCCCGATCCGGGACCTGCGAGGTCTGTATGCGATCGACTTTAACTGCATTGGTTTTAGGATTGCTTGTGGCGCAGGGCGCCATGGCTGCCGGCGATGGTTCCGCGGCGGTCGGTGGTGGTCTGGGCGGTGTGCTGGGTAATGTTGTCGGCGGACAGCTTGGTGGCAGCACGGGTGCTGCGGTTGGTGCCGGCGTGGGCGGTGCGGCTGGCAGTGCCGTCGGAGCGAACAAGCACAATCGCACGGAAGCTGCCATTGGCGGCGGCCTCGGTGCCGCTGGCGGTTCAGTGATCGGCAACAGCCTCGGCGGCTCCACCGGTTCGGCCATCGGCGCAGGATTGGGTGGCGCGGCGGGTGGCGCGGTCGGCAACAACCTCGGTGACGATGGTGGTAGATCTCACTCTGGGGGAGGCCACAAGCACAAGTACAAACACAAGAACCGTCATCATTGAGTGATCGGTCTACGGAAACCCGGCGTTATGCCGGGTTTTTCTTGTCTGTGCGTCATGCGCAGGAACGATTCGCGACCATACTTTTCGAACGTTTACACGACTGATATTCACGAGGTGCGCCATGACTCCCGAAACCGAAGGCAAGGAAGAAAAAGGTCCGAGCGGGTTGCCGTTTATCAACGATCCGGGGAATGAAGATCCGGGGTCGTTGATGGATGATGCGACGGTTCCGCTTATGGAGGGTGAGGAGGAGCTTGAGTATGAGGATTTTGATGATGATGAGTGATTTGATTTTTTAGGACTTTATCCATTCCAGGTAAAAGGATCGTTGTTTTTCTGGATCGTTGGTTAGATTTTGATCTTCGTAGTCAAAAATAAACACAATATCCTCTAGGTTGGACTCTTTCCCGATTGTGAGTTCATAAGCTTTTAGTCCGAGTGACATTTGTGATGACATGCTTGAGGTGTGGACGTTTAGTTTTGATCCTTTGCAGAAAAATGTAATTTCTGGGTTGTCTTGTCGTAATGAACCAAAACATTTGTAGAAGTCGCTACCCGCGTATGTTTTGCAGGCGTTATCTTCGAGATTTAAAGTTATGGTTTTCGCCTCGCTATTACAGATTAGCTCTGCGTGTTTTTTTTCATTGTGAACGCCTATGCATATGGTAAATCGCGAAATCATTTGTCTATCATCCTGTAAGGGTTGGGAATCGAATAACCAAACTCTCTGCCGTCATCAATGATAAGAGTAGCTCCCAGAATGTCTTCCCTTCTGATTTCTTTGGGGATAGCAACCTCTTGCTCCCTACCAAACCTATAAGCCGATCCCAGCTCGTTTTTTAGATTATGTCCTGGGATCATTTTAAGTGTGTAAATAAATCCAGGTGTTGTGAAGCTGGATGTCGCAAATTCTTTGCCCATATCCCTAGATAGCGATGTGCTAATGAAATTGCTTGGGGGGTAGTCACTATCAATTGAGTGAAGTAGCAAATCATTGCTGTCTCCCTTGCTTTTAAATCCGTTTTCAAAAACTTCTGTAGGATCTTTTTGGTCCCCACGGTACAAATACCTACGCTGTATTTGCGGGGTAGGGACGTTAATGGTGAGTTCGCCGCCTTGAATTATTTTTGTCGGATCATCTTGTTCAACTGATGGTTTGTTACAGCCGTCACCTCCTGGACAATTACTCAACCCCAACGGATCCACCCACCCCGTCGGATTCGGCACGTACTGATACTGATTCAGCCCCCCAGCCAGCTTCACCGGATCCGGCGTCAGGTACCGCCCAACGTCCGGGTCGTAATACCGATGCCGGTTGTAATGCAGCCCGCTTTCGTCATCGAAGTACTGCCCCTGAAAGCGCAGCGGCTGGTCCAGGTAGTCCTCGGTTGCCAGTTCCAGCGAGGTGACTTTGCCGTAGGCGCTGTATTTGGCTGACCAGACGATGTCGCCGCTGTAGTCGGTCAACTCCTGCGGGGTGCCGAGGTGGTCGAGCTGGTAGTAGAACGGGCAGGCGCGTTTCGGGCCTTTGCCGTCGAGCATCGCCAGCGGACGAAAGGTGCCGGGTTCGTAGATGAAGCTGCGGTGCTGTTCCTGGCTGCTTTCGGCGATCAGGTGCTCGCCTTGCCAGAAAAACTCGGTGGTCTGGCCGTCGACGGTCTTGCGGATGCGCCGGCCGAAGGCGTCGTATTGGTAGGTGGCGGTGGTGCCGTCAGGGCGGGTCAGGCCGATCAGGCGGTGCTGGCTGTCGTAGCGGTATGCAGTGACGAGTTGCTGAGCGCGGCCGCGGCGTTCGCGGATCAGGTTGCCGAAGGCGTCGTAGTCATAGTGGCGGTCGCCCTGCATCAGCAGGCGGTTGCCCTTGATGCTGGCCGGGCCCGGCCGGTCCTGCATCAGCAGGTTGCCGGCCGGGTCGTGGGCGAAGTTTTCCGGCAGGTCGTCGCGGGTGTGACGTACGCGGATCAAGCGGTTGAGGGCGTCGTACTGGTAGCTGCGCTGGCCGTGGCGGGTGTCGGCGATGTGTTCGAGGTTGCCGTTGGCGCTGTAGGCAAAATCGCGGCGGTACAGAGCGCTGCGTTGATGGCCTACGGCGTGGGCGCTTAAGCGGCCCTGTTCGTCGTAGGAATATTCGCTGAGCAGCAGGCCTTGCTGGCGCTGCTGCTCGCGGCCGTTCTGGCAGGTGTGGCGGGTGAGCAAGGCGCCGTTGAGGTCGATCGCGGTCAGCGCGCCGCCCTTGGCGTAGTGGTAATCGAGCTTGCTGTTGTCCGGCAGACGCAGGCGAGTGAGCTGGCCGCAGGCGTCGTAGGTGTAACGCAAGGTGCCCCAGCCCTGATGCTCACGCACCAGGCGGTCCTGCAGGTCGTACTCGAAGGCCAGCGGGTGATCCTGGCCGTCATCCACGCCGACCAAACGGCCCAAACGGTCATAGCGGTAGCTGACCTCGACCCCGTCCGGCAGGGTCTTGAGCAGCAGGCGCCCGGCGCTGTCGCGTTGGTAAGTGGTGACCAGCGTCGAGCCGTCGTCGCCGAACTCGGTCTTTTCCAGCAGATGACCGTTGCGGTCGTAGGCGTAGGCGGTGCGTCGGCCATCGAAGCCGGTTTCCTGTCGGATCAGTCCGGTCGGCGTGTAGTCCAGCCGGTACTTTTCGCCCGACTCGTTCTCGATTTCCGTGAGCAACAGCTGCGCATGGTCGTAGCGGTATTGAATCCGCGTGCCGTCGGGGTTGATCCGCCGGCTGACCAGGTGCAGGTCGTCGTCATATTCGTAACGGGTGATGCGCCCCAGTTCATCGCGTTCGGCGGTGACCTGGCCGTAGGCGCTGTAGGACCAGGCACGGGTGGCACCGGTCGGCATCGTGGTCTGGATCAGCCGGCCAACGGCGTCCCAGGCATGGCGGGTGATCGCGCCATGTTCGTCCTGCGCAGTAATCCGCCGTCCCAGCGCATCGTAGGAAAACTTCCGAACCCCGCCGTCCGGCAGACTTTCCTCGACCAGTTGCCCAAGGTCATTCCACACGAACACATGCCGACCCGAATCCGGATAACGGATCGACAGCAACCGCCCCTGCGGGTCGTAGTAGTAATGGGTGACATGGCCGTCGGGATCGACCGCTTCGGTGACGTCGCCCTGGGCGTTGCGCCGGTATGTCCACACCGCATCGCCACGCGAACGGCTGTGCAGGAAACCGTGGCGGTACTCGTAGGACGTTGGCGCATCGTCCGGCGGAATCAGCGCGATCAGCCGTCCGACGTCGTCGTAGCGGTATTCGGTGACCGCGCCCAGCGCATCCTGCTCGGCGATCAGCCGGCCCTGAGCATCGTAGGCCTTGAGCTGCTCGCCACCGTCGGCGGCGACCTGACGCACCAGCCGCGCCGTGTCGTCGTGGACGTAGGTCTCTTCAGTCCCATCGACGTAATGCACCGTGACGCTGCCGGCGTCATCCCAGACGTAACGCGTATCTATCTGCGAAAACGACGCCCAGTGCCGCACGCAACGCGCCGCCTTGCCGGCACGCTCCCACTCCCAGAAGAAGCTCGCGCCGCCGCTCAATTGCCGTTGCAGAATGACGTGCTGGTCGTCGTAGTCGTAACGCTCGCTCTCGCCGACGGCGTTGGTCGCGTCGATCAACCGATGACGGGCATCAAAGCGGTAGCTGACCAGCGTCTGCTCGGTGCGCCAGGCCGACTCACAAAAAACCTGATAATCGACGGCGACCAGATGCGCCCGCTCGTAACGCAGCAGCAGCGAACGACCGGCCCCGTTATCCAGGCGCTGAATCCGGTCGGAATGATCCCGATGCACCGTCAGACGATTCGCATAGGCATCGCTGACAGCGGTAAGACGTCCAGCCCGAAAGTGATAAAACCGCGCCGCGTCCCCCGCCAGCGCGACGATCAGTTCCTCCGGCTCGTCCCCGAGAAAAATCGCCGCCCGCGACAAACTGTTGTGAATCGCCGGCCGCTCGACGCTCGGCAATGGAAAACGCGTGCGCCGGTTCTCATGGTCAACCCAGACCACCGAAGCACCATCGACCTCCAGCCGATGCGCCAGCGAATGACTCCAGCCAAACCCCAGCCCGACATCGATCTCCGCCGCACTGGTGCGATACAAGCGGCTGAACTCGAACGGCAACAGCCCGTCGAGCACGCCGTCTGTCAGCGTCAGCAATTCTTCGCCGGTGACCATCGACACCGGACAGCCGTTGGTGCAGGTCCGCGGCGCACAATCGGCACTGTCACCGTTGGGGTTTTTAGCCTGCTCCGAAGCATCATCCCGAGGCTCATGCCGTTCCATGCGCGTCATGGCGTGGGACTTGTCACGGGCAATGGCCGCCGGATTGGGCACCGTCAGCACCAGCGTATCCGCCGTGCGGACTTCCAGCGGAATGGCCGGTGTCGGGCGTAACGGCGCCGGGCGCGCATTGATCATCAGCGGTTTCAAAGCGCTCGCATGTCGGGTCAGATCGGGCGCCGAGGTCAGCTCTGCCAGCCGCAACGCCGACGCCGCCAGCCATTCCCGCGCACGCGGCGACTTGATCTTGCCCAATACCTTTGTGCTCAACCGCAGCGGCACACCCATGCCACCCGACACACACATCAACAGAAAACCGACCAGCAGTTCGGCCCTGACCTCAGCCACCACCTCGGCCAGAAAGTGCGGCGGCAGCATCTTCAGCCAACTGGTAAAGGCCGCCAGATAAATGAACAACAACGGCTCATCGCTGAGCATCAGCAGACCATTGGCGATGGCCTCGGACGACGCGGTGAGCAGGGCATCCAGTTCAACAGCGGAAAGGTATTGCAGAAGCTTTTCGCTGTTGGCCTGCAAGTCGGCGAGCAGGGCAAACAGTTGCTTCACGTCATCCCAGACACCATTCAGGGCCGTTTCGAAACCGCGCCAGTCGGCCTGCTGCAACTGACCGTAACGCTCGGTGAAACCGGCGCTGGAAAACTCCGTCCACTGCGGTTGAAATCCTTTCCATTCCTCGCGCAGCCAGCCTTCCAGGCCATCGATAAGGCCCTGATACGAGGCATACAACGCCTGGATATGCGCGGTGGAAACATCGGGAAAGAAGGTGATGCGATAACGCTGGCCCCGGTCGCAATCGTCGACCTTGAGAATGCCACTGGGACCGATGGTGTAATGCAGCGGTTCGCCGAACTTCAGGACACCATCGACATCGGAAATGACCGGTTCCAGGGTCACCGGCGTGTCGCCGATCGGAACGAAGCGCGCTGCTTCGAACATGTGCACCAGCGTCATGGAGCCAGTGGCGGAACACATGGCCACGGAGGAACTGATGGGCTTTCGGCTGGCCACGGGTGCACTGAGCCGCACATCGTTACCGACCTCGAACACCTGATCGACATCCAGCGCGTCGCCTGTCCAGAACTGCTCGGCCCAGCTTTCATAGTTGTTGAGGCAGAGGCGGAACTCCTGAAACAGCGTTTCGACGTCGGGCTGGTCAGGGTTCAGCGCAGCGACCACCAGCAAACCAATGCTGTTGTTCAGGGTCAGGAGTCGATCGGATGGAAGCATTCGCAGTCACTCGCGCGCATCAAGGGAATGGCGCGAAACTTTGCGGGGGATCAAACAGGAAAGAAGTCGGGCAAGTAGGCGATGTCTGTAGGGCGATTCTCTAAATGTGCCTGGCAACGTTCGGCGGACAACCGACATTCCCCGTTGCTCAACCTCGGCTGGGCTCGTTATGCTGCTGAACCCATTAATCAGATCCGAGCAGCGGCGCTACCCACGCCGCCCGGGATATCTTTGATAACGGATCCGATGATGAATGCACCGCTGAAGGCGTTCGGCCCGATCAAGGCCGTGATTTTCGACATGGACGGTTTGCTGCTGGACACCGAGGGCATTTACACCGAGGTCACCTCGCTGATTGCCGAACGTTACGGACGCACGTTCGACTGGAGCATCAAGCAGAACATCATCGGTCGCGGTGCCGGCGATCTGGCGCGCTACGTGGTCGAAGCGCTGGACCTGCCGATCACCGCCGAAGAGTTTCTGGTGATTCGCGAGCCGCTGATGCGCGAGCGCTTTCCCACCGCGCAAGCGATGCCGGGTGCCGAGGAACTGATCCGCCACCTCAAGGCGCACAACATTCCGATTGCCGTCGGCACCAGTTCGTCGCGCCAGTCGTTCGGTCAGAAAACCACGTTGCACCGCGACTGGTTTGCGTTGTTCGACTTCATCGTCACCGCCGACGATCCGGAAGTCGGCGCTGCCAAGCCTGCACCGGACATTTTCCTCACCGCCGCTCGCCGCCTGGGTGTGGCACCGGAAGATTGCCTGGTGTTCGAAGACTCACCGTTCGGCGTGACAGCCGCGAAAGCAGCCGGCATGACTGCCATCGCCATTCCCGATGCCGCCATGGCCGATGAAAAATACGCACACGCCGACGGGATTCTTCGCACGTTGAAAGCCTTCACACCGAGTGCCTGCGGATTGCCGGCGCTGGATTGGGCCTGATCAAACCGCCGACATAAAAACGCCGCCCCTCCTTTAACAGAGGGGCGGCGTTTTTCGATCACTCGAAACAATCAGGCGCCGAAACCACCGTCGATGGTCAGGCTGGCACCGGTGATGTAACCGGCTTCCGGGCCTGCGAGGTAGGCGACGAAGCTGGCGATTTCCTCGGCTTTGCCGTAACGACCGACCGCCATTAAAGGGATCAGGCTGTCGGCGAACTCGCCATGAGCCGGGTTCATGTCGGTATCGACCGGGCCAGGTTGCACGTTGTTGATGGTGATGCCGCGTGGGCCGAGGTCGCGGGCCAGGCCTTTGGTCAGACCGACCAGTGCGGACTTGCTCATTGCATACACGCCACCACCGGCGAAGGGCATGCGGTCGGCGTTGGTGCTGCCGATGTTGATGATGCGCGAGCCTTCGCCCATGTGTTTGGCGGCTTCCTGGCTGGCGATGAACACGCTGCGCACGTTGATTGCCAGGGTCTGGTCGAAGTCTTCCAGTTTGAAGTCTTCCAGCGGCGCGACGGCCAGCACACCGGCGTTGTTGACCAGGATATCGAGACGGCCAAAGGTTTCGACAGTGGCGCTTACGGCGTGGCGGATGGCGCTGGCGTCTGCACTGTCGGCCTTGATCGCCAGGGCTTTGCCGCCGGTGGCGGTGATGCTGTTTTGCAGTTCTTCAGCCTTGGCGGCGGAGCTGACGTAGGTAAAGGCAACCGCGGCGCCTTCAGCGGCCAGGCGTTTGACGATGGCGGCACCGATGCCGCGAGAGCCGCCTTGAATCAGAGCGACTTTACCGCTGAGGTGTTGAGTGGTCATGTTCGATCTCCAGAAATTTCAAGGCAGGCTGCCTTGGTGTGGTGTCGAGTATCTGCCCCTCGCCACCAGGCGAGTAGACCGTGGTTGCTATAGTCTGTGTAAACCAAAAGTTTAGAGTGGCGGCCATGGAAACCTTCAGCAGTATCGAATGCTTCGTGCGCAGCGCCGAAGTCGGCAGCTTTGCCGAGGCCGCGCGACGCCTGAGCCTGACACCGGCCGCCGTGGGCAAAAGCGTGGCGAAACTGGAAGCGCGCCTCGGCGTGAGGCTGTTCCAGCGTAGCACCCGTCGGTTGACCCTGACGGAAGCGGGGCAATTGTTTCTGAGTGAGGTCAGCGCAAGCCTGACCACCATCCAGAATGCCGTGAGCAATCTGGCCAGCGCCGGCGGTCAACCGGCGGGCACGCTGAAGGTCAGCATGGGCACGGTGTTCGGCCGCTTGTACATCGTGCCGTTGCTGGGAGAGTTCCTGAAAAGGTTTCCGGCGATCAATCCGGACTGGCACTTCGATAACCGCCAGGTCGATCTGATCGGCCAGGGTTTCGATGCGGCGATTGGTGGTGGCTTCGAGCTGCCCCAGGGCGTGGTGGCGCGCAGGCTGACGCCGGCGCATCGGGTGTTGGTGGCCTCTGCAGACTATCTGGATCGGCACGCGCCGATCAGCGAACCAGACGACCTCAAGTTGCACGACGGCATCCTGATCCGCTCACCGCAAACCGGTCGCGTGCGCTCCTGGCAGTTGACCCATCGCACCCGACAACACAGCCCGCTGACCCTCAAGGCACGAATGACGATGAGTGATTCCGAAGCCGCCTGCGCCACGGCGGCGCAGGGGCTGGGGATTGCGTTGGTGAGCATGCCGTTTGCCGTCGGCTATCTGGAGGCGGGAACGTTGCAGCGGGTCCTGCCGGACTGGTACGTCGACGACGGCAACATCTCCATCTATTACGCCGAGCACAAACTGCTGCCGGGCAAGACCCGGGCGTTCGTTGATTTCATCATCGAGCAGTTTTCAACGCTGGATCTCGCGGAGCGGTTCAACGCGCAAAACGTGCTGGCCAGCCGATGATGGTTTTTGGACGCGGCGTCGCATACGTGCGCACCTTGGACGTTGACAACCCCAGGCGCACCAGGGATTCGGCGATCGTGACGGCAGCGGTGACGCCATCGATCACCGGCACGCCGGTACGCTGACGGATTTTTTCATCGAGCCCGGCCATGCCGCCGCAACCCAGGCAAATCACTTCGGCTTTGTCCTGAGTCACTGCCAGTTCGGCCTGGTGCACGATCGCCTCCAGCGCCCGCTGCGGTTCATGTTCCAGCTCCAGAACCGCAAGTCCACTGGCGCGCACTGAGGCACAACGATCCCAGAGGCCGGACAGTTTCAGCCGATCCTCAATTAACGGTACGGTGCGATCCAGCGTGGTGACCACCGAATAGGCGTGGCCGAGAAACATCGCGGTGCTGGCCGCCGCGTCGGTGATGTCCACCACCGGCACGTTGAGCAATTCCTGCAAACCTTCGCGACCGTGTTCACCGTAGCCGGCCTGGATCACTGCGTCGAACGGCTGGTCGTAGGACATCACCCGGTCCATCACGGCGATGGCGGCCAGATAGCTTTCGAAATTGCCCTCGACGGAATCAGCGCCGAAATGCGGCGTCAGGCCGACGATTTCCGTGCCCGGGGAGGCGACAGCCTGTGCCGAACGGGCGATGGCCTGGGTGATGGATTCGGTGGTGTTGACGTTGACCACGAGAATTCGCATGGGAAGTCCTTATTACGGTTGGTTCTGCGGCCCCGCGAAGGGCCGCCAAAAAAATCAGTGGCTGACGTTGTCGACGGCGATGGATTCACCGTCCACGTCGGCGTAGTGCGGCTGGCGTTTGGCGATGATCAGGTAGAGCATCCCGGCAATGCCGGCACCGATCAGCCAGGAGAAGGGCGAAACGCTGTGGAAGCCCGGTACCAGTGCGAGGACGATCGCGATCAGCGCGGCCGGAATGAACGCCGCCACCGCGCGCAGATTGACGCCACGGCTGTAGAAATACGCGCCGTTCGGGTCTTCGCTGTACAGCTGCGGCACGTGGATCCGGCCTTTGCGGATCAGCCAGTAGTCGACCATGATCACGCCGTACAACGGGCCAAGCAGGGCGCCGAGGCCGGACAGGAAATACACGATCACCAGCGGGCTGTTGTAGAGATTCCACGGCAGGATCAGCACGGCAATGGTGGCGCTGATCAGCCCGGCGCGGCGGAAGGTCAGGTATTTCGGCGCCAGGTTGCTCAGCACGAAGGCCGGGGCGACGAAGTTGGCCATGATGTTCACCGCCACGGTGACGATCAGGAACGCCAGGCAGCCGAGTACCAGAAAGAACGTGTTGGGTATCGAGGCGATGATCTCGGTCGGACTTTCGATGATCCGGCCGTTGATCTGAAATTGCGCACCGCACAGCAGGACGGTGATCCCGGCGAACACCAGAATATTCACCGGCAGGCCCCAGAAGTTTCCGATCTTGATGGTTTTGCGGCACGGCGAAGAGCGGGCGAAGTCGCAGAAGTTGAGGATCAGCGTGCCGTAAATCGCCAGCCACAAGGCGCCACCGGCAAAGATGTTGCGCCACATCTCGCCGCCGGTCAGCGGTTCGCGAATCGACCAAGCGATGGTCGCGTTGGCCTGGGTGTACATCCACGCGGCGAGGCAGGCGACGGTCAGCAGAATTACCGGCCCGGCGAACGCTTCGTAGCGGCGGACCATTTCCATGCCGTAGGCGAGGATCGCCAGCTGCACAAACCAGATCGCCACGAAACACACCCAGCCCAGGCTCGACAGGCCGAGGATCGAGTTGTGGTCGTAGTCGGCGAATCCCGGATGGATCGCCGTGAGCAACACCCGAAACACCACCGACGCCAGGTACGTCTGAATGCCGAACCAGGCGATGGCGATAACCGCCCGGATCAACGCAGGAATCTGCGCCCCGTGAATGCCGAAACTGATCCGGCTGATGACTGGAAACGGGACCCCGGTCTTCTGGCCCATGTAGCCCGACAGGTTCATGAAGAAATACACCAGCGCCGCGCCGATCCCCAGCGACAGCAGAATCTGCCAGCCGCCCAGGCCCAGGGCGTAGAGGCCGATGGCAAATGAATAGTTGGCGATGTTGTGCACATCGTTGGTCCACAGGGCAAAGATGCTGTATTTGCCCCAGCGCCGTCCTTCGACCCTGGTCGGCGCGAGGTCACTGTTGTGTAGACGCGGGCTCAGTTGCAGCGGCTCGGCGATACCGTCACGAGGCACGGTGTGGTCGAGGGTTGAGGAGGAGGGCTGATTCAGCGCGATGGTGTTGTTCGAGAGACTCGTACGCATTCCGGCAGGCTCCTGATGTTCGGGCCACGATGACTGTGCATGAGCGCTCAGGCTCGGCAGATCTTCGTCGGGACGGTGAAACATCACAGGTTAGGGGCATCTGCAGCCTGTACGGGATAGGTCGCTTCAGGCTGGCGGGTCGAAGTGTGGGTTCATGTTTTGCAGATTTGTATACAAAACATGTATGCACATAAGCCAGATCTGTGCCAGTTATCGATCTATGCAAACCCTCGCTGATTTCTAAAAGTTATTGAATGGCGCCAAGTCGCTGAAACTCAGGCGATATAAATTGACCGTTCGAACAGGTATTTATTTTTCGGGAGGGATTTTGGCGGGCGCCGGGAGGATTCGTTTCTGGAGCGTGATGTAACTTTTCAGGGCGCAGAAACTAAAAGTGCACACATAAATGGCACTGATGGTGACATTCGTGTGTACACATTTTTTAAGGTGAGTAGAGAACACTGTGGGAGCTGATTTGTTCCCACAGTCGCATCATCGGGGCTGGGAATTTACGCCTTGCTGATGATATTCCCCGCATGCAGCCCGCATTCTTTCTGGGTCGCTTCTTCCCACCACCAGCGACCTTCGCGTTCGTGCTGGTTCGGCAGGACAGGGCGGGTGCACGGTTCGCAGCCGATGCTGATGAAGCCGCGCTCATGCAGGCTGTTGTACGGCAGCTCCAGCATGCGGATGTAGCCCCAGATTTCCTCGCTGGTCATCTGCGCCAGCGGGTTGAACTTGTACAGGGTGCGCTCCGGGGTGGAGAACGCTGTATCGATTTCCATCACCGCCACGGCGCTGCGGGTGCCAGGGCTTTGATCGCGGCGCTGGCCGGTGGCCCAGGCTTTGACACCTGACAGCTTGCGGCGCAGCGGCTCGATCTTGCGGATGCCGCAGCATTCGCCATGGCCGTCCTTGTAGAAGCTGAACAGGCCTTTTTCCTTCACGAACGGTTCAAGTTTGGTGTAGTCCGGCGAGACCAGTTCGATATCAATCTTGTAGTGCTCGCGCACCTGATCGATGAATCGGTAGGTTTCCGGATGCAGGCGACCGGTGTCGAGACTGAACACCTTGACGTTCTTGTTCAGCTTCCAGGCCATGTCCACCAGCACCACATCCTCGGCGCCGCTGAAAGATATCCACAGGTCGTCGCCGAACTCGGCGAACGCGAGCTTGAGGATGTCCTGCGCGGATTTGTTGGCATAGGTCGTGGCGAGTTCCACGACGTCGAACGTTGGGCTCATCAGGGCGGCTTCCTACAGGTCGGTGGCGCTGGGCGCTCTATATGGCGGCGATGGTAACAAAAAGCAACGCCCGTCGGGGCGGCCTCTGCGTTGCGCGCTCCAGGTCGAGCGGCTAGAGTTCGGGCTCGCTCGACTCAATAAACATTACAAACGGGAGTGTCTTGTGGAAATCGCCTGTCTTGATCTTGAAGGGGTGCTGGTACCGGAAATCTGGATCGCCTTCGCCGAAAAAACCGGAATCGAATCGCTCAAGGCCACCACCCGAGACATTCCCGACTACGACGTGCTGATGAAGCAGCGCCTGCGCATCCTCGACGAGCATGGCCTGAAGCTTTCGGACATCCAGGAAGTGATCGCGACCCTCAAGCCGCTCGACGGCGCGGTGGAGTTCGTCAACTGGCTGCGCGAGCGGTTTCAGGTGGTGATTCTGTCGGACACCTTCTACGAGTTTTCCCAGCCGCTGATGCGTCAGCTGGGTTTTCCGACCTTGCTCTGTCACCGCCTGATCACTGACGAAAGCGGGCGGGTCACGGGCTATCAGTTGCGTCAGAAAGATCCGAAGCGTCAGTCGGTCCTGGCTTTCAAGAGCCTGTATTACCGGGTGATTGCGGCGGGGGATTCCTACAACGACACCAGCATGCTGGGCGAGGCGGATGCGGGGATTCTGTTCCATGCGCCGGATAACGTGATCCGCGAGTTCCCGCAGTTTCCGGCGGTGCATAGCTTTGCCGAGTTGAAACAGGAATTCCTCAAAGCTTCGAATCGCGATTTGAGCCTTTAAGTCATTCTGTGACGAGGGCGCAAATGCCCTCGCCACACACGTCAGAGGTTCTGCAAGGTTTCGAGCAGAACCCTGACCTTGGTAATCGACTCCTGATACTCCGCTTCCCAGTCCGAGTCGGCGACGATCCCGCCGCCGCCCCAGCAGCACACTTGTCCATCCTTCACCAGCAGACTGCGAATGGCGATGGAGCTGTCCATCTCGCCGCGAACATCCAGATACAGCAACGAACCGCAATACAAACCACGGCGGGTCGGTTCCAGTTCGTCGATGATCTGCATCGCGCGGATCTTCGGTGCGCCGGTGATCGAGCCGCCGGGGAAGCTGCCGGCGATCAGGTCCAGGGCGTCGCGATCTTCCGCCAGTTCACCGGTCACGCTGCTGACCAGATGATGCACGTTCGGATAGCTTTCCAGGCTGAACAACTCCGGCACTCGCACCGAGCCGATGCGGCAAGTGCGGCCGAGATCGTTGCGCAGCAGGTCGACGATCATCAGGTTTTCCGCGCGATCCTTGGGACTGGCCAGCAGCTCGGCGGCGTTGGCTGCGTCTTCGGCCGGGGTCGCGCCACGGGGGCGAGTGCCTTTGATCGGACGGGTTTCCACCTGGCGCTGGCTGACTTTGACGAAGCGCTCGGGGGAGAGGCTCAGCACTGCATTGCCGTCAGGAAGGCTCTGGAATCCGGAAAACGGCGTCGGGCAGGCCTCACGCAATTTGCAGTAGGCCAGCCATGGGTCGCCTTCGCAGGGTGCGCGGAAACGCTGGGCGAAGTTGACCTGATAGCAGTCGCCGGCCTGGATGTATTGATGAATGCGTTCGAGCGCCTGACGGTATTCGTCGGCCGAAAGATCAGCCGCCATCGGGCTGTTCAGCTTGAACGGGGCCGGTTCGGTGTTCACTGGTTGGCTGAACACAGTGATCAGCCGTTGTTTTTCGCTGGCGCTGACCGAGGGGTGAAACACCAGTTGGCTGGTGGCCGATTGGTGATCGCTGATCAGTGCCCAGTCGTACAGACCAAAACGCGCATCGGGCAATTGCAGGTCATCCCGGGCCTGGCTCGGCAGGTTTTCCAGATGCCGACCGAAGTCGTAGCTCAGGTAGCCGATCAGGCCGCCGGCGAAGGGCAATTCGTACCCGTCGGGCAATTGTGCTTCGCCCAGCCGGGTCAGATTGTCCCGCAGACGTTGCAGGAAATCGTCGCCGCGCTCGTCCGGCAATACCGCCAGCTGTTCCAGCGGCCAGGCACTGAGCAGGTCATAACGGCCACGGTCGGCACTCGGCCGGCCGCTGTCGAGCAGCACGGCGCCGGGCGCATGGCGGACGGCCGCAAAATAGTCGGCGGGGTTGGCGCGGTAGGGCAGCGGGTGTACGGAACAGGTCAACATGGGCGGGGCAGATCGGCCATCGAGGCGGGGTGGGGATTGTAGTCCCCTCCGGGAATTGCTCCTAGAGGGGATGTCGGGGATTGGCAGATTGGTGGCAGGTAGTGCGACTTAGCCCTCGACCGCCGGAATATGCCCAAACAACGCCTGAGCAAACGCCACCCGCTCTTCAGCCGACTCTGTCACGCCACGTGTCTTGAGATCCTCCAGATGCGCTTCCACCGCATGGGTACGTGCAGTCAGGCCGCAGTCATTGGCAATCTGGATATTCAGCCCCGGTCGCGCATTGAGTTCGAGAATCAGCGGGCCCTTTTCCTGATCCAGCACCATGTCCACGCCGATGTAACCCAGGCCACACAGTTCATAGCAACCGGCGGCAAGCTTCATGAAACCGTCCCAGTAGGGCAGTTGCACGCCGTCCACCGCGTTGGTGGTGTCCGGGTGTTTGGCGATGATGTTGTTCAGCCAGGTGCCACGCAATGTCAGGCCAGTGGCCAGATCGACACCGACGCCGATGGCGCCCTGGTGCAGGTTGGCCTTGCCACCGGACTGACGGGTCGGCAGGCGCAGCATGGCCATCACCGGGTAGCCCATCAGCACGATGATGCGGATGTCCGGCACGCCTTCGTAGCTGATGCTCTTGAAGATCTGGTCCGGGGTCACCCGATATTCGATCAGTGCCCGGTCGCGGTGACCACCGAGTGAATACAGGCCGGTCAGGATGCTGGAGATATGGTGCTCCAGCTCCTCGTGGGTGAGGATCTTGCCCGATACGGTGCGATAGCGACCTTCGAAACGGTCGGCGATGACGATGATGCCGTCACCACCGGCGCCCTGGGCCGGCTTGATCACGAAGTCGTTGCGCCCGCCGATGATCTCGTCGAGGTTGTCGATTTCCTTCTCTGTGGAAATCACGCCGTACAGTTCCGGCACATGAATACCGGCCTTGATCGCGCGTTCCTTGGTGATGATCTTGTCATCGACGATCGGGTACAGGCTGCGCTTGTTGTACTTGAGCACGTAGTCCGCGTTACGCCGATTGATGCCCATGATGCCCCGGGCTTCCAGGGCCTTCCAGGTCTTCCAGAAACCGAACATCAGGCGTCAGCCTTCTTCAGGAAGGCCTTGAAGCGCACCAGTTCGGTCAGGCGATAACCGCGATAGCGACCCATGGCCAGCATGAAGCCCACCAGGATCAGCAGGATCGCCGGGAAGGTGAACACGAAGTACACCAGCTCCGGAACGGTCATGATCAGGTGGGCCAGGGACGCTGCGAACAGCGTGCCGATCGCCACTTTCAGAGCGTGGCTGGCGCCGCGTTCTTCCCAGGTGATCGACAGGCGTTCGATGGTCATGGTCAGAATCACCATCGGGAACAGCGCCACCGACAGGCCGCGTTCCAGACCGAGCTTGTGGCTGAACAGGCTGATCGCCGCGATCAGCACCACCACGAAGGTCAACACCACCGACAGGCGGGGCAGCATTTGCAGTTTCAAGTGTTCCAGGTACGAACGCAGTGACAGCCCAAGCGCCGTGATCACGGTAAACAGCAGTATGCCGAAGCCCAGCTGCGTCTCGCGGAAGGCCAGGGCGATCAGCACCGGAGTGAACGTGCCAAGGGTCTGCAGGCCGACCAGGTTGCGCAGAATCAGGATCACCAGCACGCCGATCGGGATCATCACCATGATCATGAACGTCTGCTGGGTTTGCAGCGGCAGGCCGTACAGCGAGTATTCGAGGAAGTTGGCGTCGGTGTTTTCGTCGGTCAGCTTGGCCAGACGAATCGCGTTCATCTCGCTGTTGTTCAGGCTGAAGGTCACGTTGGCCTTCTTCGCGCCGTCGACGGTGATCAGGTTTTCGTCGCCGGTCCACCATAGCAGGCGGTCGGTCGGCAGACCTTGTTCGCCGGTTTCCGGATTGAAGTACAGCCAGTCGTTGCCGTTGAAGCTGCGCAGCCACAGTTCAGGGGTTTGTGGCTGATCGGCGACGAGGCGAATGGTGTGGACTTTCTCGACAGGAACGTGGGCGATGGACAGCAGCAGCTCAACGATTTTTGCCTTGTGGGCCGTCGATGGGTCGCCAGCCAGCAGCAGTTTCACGTTGTCGTCGTTGGTATTGTTGACACGTTTGATCGCTTCGCCAATGAAGGTCTCGACGTCGGCCGAGTGCTGGCGGATCGGCGCGAGCAGGGCTTCGGCGGCAATTTTTTCCGGGCCTTCGATGGCCATGCTGTCGCGGAAGGTCGGGCCTTTGACCTTGGTTTTCTCGGCGGTGTAGCGCTTGGTCAGTACCAGGCGGTAATACAGGGTCTGGTTGCCCTTGGCCCGGCGTGCCGACCAGGTGACCTTGCGGTTGCCGTCGACACGGTTGACCGCCACGCCGTAATTGTTGGAGATGAAGCTTTCATTGAGGCTGACGTAATCGCGGCTCAGGGGCGGCACGAACATCTGGATCTTGACCGGATCCTTGGTGCTGGCGACGAACTCGACCTTGGCGTCGATGTTCCACAAGTCGTCGGTGGCGTCTTCGGTCACCGGGATGCCAAGCACGAAAATCTGATAGGCCGTAACCGAAACGCCCAAAAGCACCAGGATGGTGATCAGGATTTTCAGGTGGAAGGTTAGAGAACGCATGGAAATTACTCGGCGGTATGAGCGGCGATGGCGCAGGCGGGTTTGCCGGCAGCGTATTTAAGACTGGGATCGACCAGCGCATCGAAGCGTTTCAGCGCCTCGGAGCCGATCAAAAGCGGGTATTGGAACGCACTGCGGTCGGTCAGGTTCACTTCGATGCTGCGCATTGCTGAACCCATACAGATATCCAGCTCGATCACCGGGCGCGCGGTGTACTTCTTGCCTTCTTCCGGATCGTAGTCGCCGGCGCGGCGCTTGATCTTACTGACCCGGGCCAGCGGCCGTTCGATCGGGTGCGAATGCGCGGCGTCGATGGCCAGGTAGAAACGCACCCAGGACTCGCCGTTGCGCTTGAAGCGTTTGATGTCGCGGGCACTCAGGGAAGCGGTTTTCGCCCCGGTGTCGAGTTTCGCCGCCACTTCCAGGTTGATCCCGTCGAGGGCAGCGTATTCGTTGAGGCCGTACACAGTCTTTTCCCCCGCCACAGCCAGGCTGGGCAGGCAAAACAGATAGAAAAAGGTGGGGAAGGGCTTGAGTCTCATAAATCCTGGTGAGCAGCGGTCCGTTCTCGGTTCAGGGCCACGGCATCAGGAGATCCTGTCTGCGCGCGCCTTCGTGTGCCTATCAGCTTTTTATGACAAGCCGTGCAAGTGACTGGCAAATGCGGGCGGCATTCTAGCACGGTGGTTTTATGGCGCCAGCGCCCGAGCGGGTCTATAACCCTTGGGGTTGATCCTGAGGGTTATTAGACGATTGTCGACAATATCCATTTATCCTTTGACTGGGATGGGCTGATTCGCTAGTTTTTGCCGCATTGGATTTAAAGGTGTCGACAATATGCTGGATCAACTCGATCCCCCCGTTATCAGCGGCGACGATTCGGAAACCCTGTCCGAAAACGTCTTCCGGCGTATCCAGGCCGCCATCGTCAAAGGCGAGATCGCTCCGGGCAGCAAGATCTCCGAGCCGGAGCTGGCGCGCACCTACGGCATCAGCCGCGGGCCGCTGCGCGAGGCGATTCATCGTCTGGAAGGCCAGCGCCTGTTGGTGCGCGTGCCGCACGTCGGTGCACGGGTAGTGTCGTTGAGCCACGCCGAACTGCTCGAACTTTACGAAATCCGCGAATCCCTCGAAGGCATGGCCTGCCGTCTGGCGGCCGAACGCATGAGTGTCGAAGAAATCGACGAACTGCGCCGGGTGCTGGAAACCCATGAGCGCGATGCGGCATTTCAGGCCGGCGTCGGCTACTACCAGCAGGAAGGCGATTTCGACTTTCACTACCGGATCATCCAGGGCAGCGGCAACCGCACCCTGACCCAGATGCTCTGCGGCGAGCTGTATCAACTGGTGCGCATGTACCGCATCCAGTTTTCCACCACGCCCAACCGCCCGCGCCAGGCCTTTGCCGAACACCACCGGATTCTCGATGCCATCGCCGACCGTGACGGCGAGCTCGCGGAATTGTTGATGCGCCGTCACATCGGCGCCTCGAAACGCAACATCGCCCGTCACTACCAGGACGGCGCCGACAATAAGACAGCCACTGAACGAGGTGAGTCATGAGTTCCAACAAGAGCACTCCAGGCCAGCGTTTCCGCGATGCGGTCGCCAGCGAACATCCGCTGCAAGTGGTCGGGGCGATCAACGCCAACCACGCGTTGCTGGCCAAGCGCGCCGGTTTCAAGGCGATCTACCTGTCAGGTGGCGGGGTGGCTGCCGGCTCCCTCGGCGTGCCGGACCTGGGCATCACCGGCCTGGATGACGTGCTGACCGACGTGCGCCGCATCACCGACGTCTGCGACCTGCCGCTGTTGGTGGATGTGGACACCGGTTTCGGCGCCTCGGCGTTCAACGTGGCCCGCACCGTCAAATCGATGATCAAGTTCGGCGCGGCAGCGATTCACATCGAAGACCAGGTTGGCGCCAAGCGCTGCGGCCACCGTCCGAACAAAGAGATCGTGACCCAGCAGGAAATGGTCGACCGTATCAAAGCCGCCGTCGATGCCCGTACCGACGACAGTTTCGTGATCATGGCGCGCACCGACGCGCTGGCCGTTGAAGGCCTGGAATCGGCACTGGATCGCGCCGCCGCATGCATCGAGGCCGGCGCCGACATGATTTTCCCGGAAGCCATCACTGAACTTGAGATGTACAAGCTGTTCGCCAGCCGCGTGAAAGCGCCGATCCTGGCCAACATCACCGAGTTCGGCTCGACGCCGCTGTACACCACCGAGCAACTGGCTGGCGCGGATGTGTCGCTGGTGCTGTACCCGCTGTCGGCGTTCCGCGCGATGAACAAGGCTGCAGAAAACGTCTACACCGCGATCCGCCGCGACGGCACTCAGCAGAATGTCATCGACACCATGCAGACTCGCATGGAGCTCTACGATCGCATCGATTACCACACCTTCGAGCAGAAGCTCGACGCGTTGTTTGCGGCGAAGAAGTAAGCCGCAACCGTACTCCCTAACAAATTCAAGATTGGAGACAACAATGGCCGAAGCAAAAGTACTCAGTGGCGCCGGGCTCCGGGGCCAGGTCGCCGGGCAAACCGCACTGTCGACCGTGGGCCAGGCCGGTGCCGGGCTGACCTATCGCGGCTACGACGTGCGCGAACTGGCGGCAGACGCACAATTTGAAGAAGTGGCCTACCTGCTGCTCTACGGAGAGCTGCCGACCCAGGCACAGCTCGCCGACTATCAAGCAAAACTGAGCAAGCTGCGCGACCTGCCGCAAGCGCTGAAAGAAGTGCTGGAACGCATCCCCGCCGACGCCCACCCGATGGACGTGATGCGCACCGGTTGCTCGTTCCTGGGCAACATCGAGCCGGAGAAGGACTTCTCCGAGCAACGCGACAAGACCGACCGCCTGCTGGCCGCGTTCCCGGCGATCATGTGCTACTGGTATCGCTTCAGCCACGACGGCAAACGCATCAATTGCGTGACGGACGAGCAGTCCATCGGCGGCCACTTCCTGCACCTGCTGCACGACAAGAAGCCAAGCGAACTGCATGTCAAAGTCATGAACGTGTCGCTGATCCTCTACGCCGAACACGAATTCAATGCTTCGACCTTCACCGCTCGGGTGTGCGCTTCGACCCTGTCCGATCTGTATTCCTGCGTCACGGCGGCCATCGGCTCGCTGCGCGGCCCGCTGCACGGCGGCGCCAACGAAGCGGCGATGGAAATGATCGAGCGCTTCTCGTCGCCGGAAGAGGCGATCAAGGGCACCCTCGGCATGCTCGAGCGCAAGGACAAGATCATGGGCTTCGGCCACGCGATCTATAAGGACAGCGATCCGCGCAACGAGGTGATCAAGGGCTGGTCGAAAAAACTCGCCGACGAAGTGGGCGACAAGGTCTTGTTCGCGGTCTCGGAAGCCATCGACAAAACCATGTGGGAGCAAAAGAAACTGTTCCCCAACGCCGACTTCTACCATGCCTCGGCGTACCACTTCATGGGCATCCCGACCAAGCTGTTCACCCCGATCTTCGTCTGCTCGCGCCTGACCGGCTGGGCGGCGCACGTGTTCGAACAGCGCGCCAACAACCGCATCATCCGTCCAAGCGCCGAGTACACCGGCGTCGAACAGCGCAAGTTCGTGCCCATCGAACGTCGCTGAATGGTGGCGCTGCCGCGTTGTTGACTGGATAAACCGGGAACCAATGTGGGAGCGGGCTTGCTCGCGAATGCGGCGTGTCAGTCAATGATATGTCGACTGACACGCCGCATTCGCGAGCAAGCCCGCTCCCACAGTTGACCGAGTTGATTTCAATACCGAGGTAGCGCTCACCTCTTGTTATCACCGTGATCGAGTCCTGACCGATGAACACAGAATTTCGCAAGAACCTGCCCGGCACGCCGCTGGATTATTTCGACGTCCGCGCGGCGGTCGATGCGATCCAGCCCGGCAGCTACGACACCCTGCCGTACACCTCTCGCGTGCTGGCGGAAAACCTCGTGCGTCGCTGCGACCCGGCGACGCTCACCGATTCCCTGAAACAACTGATCGAGCGCAAACGCGACCTCGACTTCCCGTGGTTCCCGGCCCGCGTGGTGTGCCACGACATTCTCGGCCAGACCGCGCTGGTGGATCTGGCCGGCCTGCGTGACGCGATTGCCCGGCAGGGCGGCGACCCGGCGCAGGTCAACCCGGTAGTGCCGACCCAACTGATCGTCGACCACTCGCTGGCGGTCGAGGCGGGCGGTTTTGACAAGCAGGCGTTCGAGAAGAACCGCGCCATCGAAGACCGTCGCAACGAAGACCGTTTCCACTTCATCAACTGGACCAAGAAGGCGTTCAAGAACGTCGACGTGATTCCGCCGGGCAACGGCATCATGCACCAGATCAACCTGGAGAAAATGTCTCCGGTGATCCAGGTGCGCGACGGCGTGGCGTTCCCGGATACCTGCGTCGGCACCGACAGCCACACCCCGCACGTCGATGCGCTGGGCGTGATCGCCATTGGTGTCGGTGGGCTTGAAGCCGAGAGCGTGATGCTCGGCCGCGCGTCGTGGATGCGTCTGCCGGAAAGCGTCGGCGTCGAACTGACCGGCAAGCTGCAACCGGGCATCACCGCCACCGACATGGTGCTGGCGCTGACCGAGTACCTGCGCAAACAGAAAGTGGTCGGTGCGTGGCTGGAGTTCTTCGGCGAAGGCGCCTCCGCGCTGACCCTCGGCGACCGCGCGACCATCTCCAACATGGCCCCGGAATACGGCGCCACGGCGGCGATGTTCTACATCGACCAGCAGACCATCGATTACCTGAAACTCACCGGTCGCGAAGACCAGCAAGTTCAGCTCGTCGAGCAATACGCCAAACAGATCGGTCTGTGGGCCGACAGCCTGAAAGGCGCGCAATACGAGCGCGGCCTGACCTTCGATCTGTCCTCGGTGGTGCGCAACATGGCCGGCCCGAGCAACCCGCACGCCCGCGTGGCGGTGTCGGATCTGGCGGCCAAAGGCATCGCCGGCCAGTGGGAAGACGTCCCGGGGCAAATGCCTGACGGCGCGGTGATCATCGCCGCCATCACCAGTTGCACCAACACCAGCAACCCGCGCAACGTGATCGCCGCCGGCCTGCTGGCGCGCAACGCCAACAAGCTCGGGCTGACGCGTAAGCCTTGGGTCAAGTCGTCGCTGGCGCCGGGCTCGAAAACCGTGGCGCTGTACCTCGATGAAGCAGGGTTGACCACGGAGCTGGAACAGCTCGGTTTCGGCGTCGTCGCCTTCGCCTGCACCACTTGCAACGGCATGTCCGGCGCGCTGGATCCGGTGATTCAGCAAGAAATCATCGACCGCGACCTGTACGCCACCGCTGTGCTGTCCGGCAACCGCAACTTCGACGGTCGGATTCACCCGTACGCCAAGCAGGCATTCCTCGCTTCGCCGCCGCTGGTGGTGGCCTACGCGATTGCCGGCACCATTCGTTTCGACATCGAAAAAGATGTGCTGGGCGTGGTCGACGGCAAGGAAATTCGCCTGAAAGACATCTGGCCGAGCGACGAAGAAATCGACGCCGTAGTGAAATCCTCGGTCAAGCCCGAGCAGTTCCGTCAGGTCTACATCCCGATGTTCGCCATTCATGAAGACACCGGCCCGAAAGTCGCGCCGCTGTACGACTGGCGCGAGATGAGCACCTACATCCGCCGTCCGCCGTACTGGGAAGGCGCGCTGGCCGGGGCGCGTCCGCTCAAGGGCATGCGCCCGCTGGCGGTGCTGCCGGACAACATCACCACCGATCACCTGTCGCCGTCGAACGCGATCATGCTCGACAGCGCCGCCGGCGAATACCTGGCGAAAATGGGCCTGCCGGAAGAGGACTTCAACTCTTACGCGACCCATCGAGGCGACCACCTGACGGCGCAGCGCGCGACCTTCGCCAACCCGAAACTGTTCAACGAAATGGTCGTGGAAAACGGCAAGGTCAAGCAGGGCTCGCTGGCCCGTGTCGAGCCGGAAGGCAAAGTGATGCGCATGTGGGAAGCCATCGAAACCTACATGGAACGCAAGCAGCCGCTGATCATCATCGCCGGCGCCGACTACGGCCAGGGCTCGTCCCGGGACTGGGCGGCCAAAGGCGTGCGTCTGGCGGGTGTGGAAGCGATCGCCGCCGAAGGTTTCGAACGCATTCACCGCACCAACCTGGTGGGCATGGGCGTGTTGCCGCTCGAATTCAAACCGGGCACCGACCGCAAGACATTGGGCATCGACGGCAGCGAAACCTACGACGTGATCGGCGAGCGCACCCCGCGCGCCGACCTGACGCTGGTGATCCATCGCAAGAACGGCGAACGCGTCGAGGTGCCGGTGACCTGCCGCCTCGACACTGCCGAAGAAGTGTCGATCTACGAGGCCGGTGGCGTGTTGCAACGCTTCGCCCAGGACTTCCTCGAAGAGTCGGCGGTTGCCGTTTAAATCACGTAGTGCGAACGCGGGTCGGTTGACCCGCGTTTGCTGATAAGGAGCACCATGGCTCACGCACCGCAAATAAGAATTCCCGCCACCTACATGCGCGGCGGCACCAGCAAAGGCGTGTTTTTCAGCCTCAAGGACCTGCCCGAAGCCGCGCAGATTCCCGGTCCGACCCGTGATGCGCTGTTGCTGCGGGTCATCGGCAGCCCCGACCCGTACGACAAGCAGATCGACGGCATGGGCGGTGCCACGTCGAGCACCAGCAAAACCGTGATCCTGTCGAAAAGCATCAAGGCCGATCACGACGTCGATTACCTGTTCGGTCAGGTGTCCATCGACAAGCCGTTCGTGGACTGGAGCGGCAACTGCGGCAACCTGTCGGCGGCGGTCGGCTCGTTCGCCATCAGCAACGGCCTGGTGGACGCCAGCCGCATTCCGCACAACGGCGTGGCGGTGGTTCGCGTGTGGCAGGCCAACATCGGCAAGACCATCATTGCCCATGTGCCGATCACTAACGGCGAAGTGCAGGAAACCGGTGATTTCGAACTCGACGGCGTGACTTTTCCGGCCGCCGAAGTCCAGGTCGAGTTCATGGACCCGGCAGCGGAAGAAGAGGGCGGCGGTGGCTCGATGTTCCCCACCGGCAACCTGATCGACGAGCTGGAAGTGCCGGGCGTCGGCACGTTCAAGGCGACCATGATCAACGCGGGTATCCCGACGATCTTCGTCAACGCTGAAGACATCGGTTACACCGGCACCGAACTGCAGAGCGCGATCAACAGCGATCCGAAAGCGTTGCAGATGTTCGAGACGATTCGTGCCTACGGTGCTTTGCGCATGGGGCTGATTTCCAATCTGGATGAAGCGGCCAAGCGGCAGCACACGCCTAAGATTGCGTTTGTCGCCAAACCTGCGGATTACGTGGCATCCAGTGGCAAGGCGATTGCGGCCGGTGATGTGGATTTGCTGGTGCGGGCGTTGTCGATGGGCAAGTTGCACCACGCGATGATGGGCACGGCGGCGGTGGCGATTGGTACGGCGGCGGCTATCTCTGGCACGTTGGTGAATCTGGCGGCTGGTGGTGTTGAGCGTAATGCCGTGCGGTTCGGGCATCCGTCCGGGACGTTGCGCGTGGGGGCTGAGGCCAGCCTTGAAAACGGCGAATGGGTTGTGAAGAAAGCGATTATGAGCCGTAGTGCCCGCGTCCTGATGGAAGGTTTCGTTCGCGTACCAGGCGACTCTTTTTAAGATCAAAAGCCTACCCTCACCCCAGCCCTCCCGAAACGTCGGACCGCCCGGAGGGAGAGGGGGCTGACCGAGGTGTCTTGCGGGATACATCGACCTGAAAAAGCGTGGCGATTATGGATTCGGCAAAGCACTTTCAGGTCGGCGTAGCTTTTGAACATCCCCCATTCGGTCCCCTCTCCCTGCGGGAGAGGGCTAGGGTGAGGGGCTTTACTAACTGAAGAAACACACAATGAGCAGGCAACCCAGACCTGCATTCAACAAACCAGCCAAGCCCCTGAGGAAGACCCCACCACTCATCATTCCCCACCCAGGAGAACCGCAATGAGCGCCAACGTCGACCTGAACAACCGCCCCGACTACGACGATGTCCTGCAGGACATCGCCGATTACGTCCTCACCTGCAAAATCGAATCCGCCGAAGCCCTCGACACCGCCCGCAACTGCCTGATGGACACGCTGGGCTGCGGACTGCTGGCCCTGCGTTTTCCCGAATGCACCAAGCACCTGGGCCCCATCGTAGAAGGCACCGTCGTGCCGTTCGGCGCCCGAGTGCCGGGCACTTCCTATCGCCTGGATCCGGTAAAGGCCGCGTGGGACATCGGCTGCATCGTACGCTGGCTCGATTACAACGACACCTGGCTCGCCGCCGAATGGGGGCATCCATCGGACAACCTCGGCGGGATTCTCGCGGTGGCCGATCACTTGGCACAAAAGCGTCTGGCCAATGGCGAAGCGCCGTTGACCGTGCGCGATGTGCTCGAAGCGATGATCATGGCCCACGAGATTCAGGGCGTGATCGCCCTGGAAAACTCCTTCAACCGCGTAGGCCTCGACCATGTGATTCTGGTGAAAGTGGCTTCGACAGCCGTCGTCGCCAAACTGATGGGCGCCAATCGCGAGCAGTTGTTGTCGGCGTTGTCCCATGCGTTTGCCGATGGTCAGGCGTTGCGCACTTACCGGCATGCGCCAAATGCCGGATCGCGAAAGTCCTGGGCGGCGGGGGATGCCTCGAGCCGGGGCGTGCGCCTTGCCGACATCGCCCTGCGCGGTGAAATGGGAATTCCCGGTGTACTGACGGCAAAGCAGTGGGGTTTCTACGACGTGCTGTTCAGCCACACCAACAACGATCTGGCACTCAAGCCCGAAGGCAAGCGCGCCTTCAGCTTCTCGCGGCCGTTCGGCAGTTACGTGATGGAAAACGTGCTGTTCAAGATCAGCTTCCCCGCCGAATTCCACGCGCAAACTGCCTGCGAAGCCGCCGTGACACTGCATCCGCAGGTGCGCAATCGTCTGCATGAGATCGACCGGATCGTCATCACCACCCACGAATCGGCGATCCGCATCATTTCCAAGGTCGGGCCGCTGGCCAATGCCGCCGACCGCGATCACTGCATCCAGTACATGACCGCCGTGCCGCTGGCGTTCGGCAATCTGGTGGCCGAGCAGTACGAGGACGATTTCCACAGGGCCCATCCAATCATCGATGTGCTGCGCGAAAAAATGGTCATCGTCGAAGATCCGCGTTTCACCCGCGAATATCTCGAGCCCGACAAACGCTCGATTGCCAATGCGGTGCAGGTGTTTTTCAAGGACGGTTCCAGCACCGAAAATGTGGTGGTGGAGTACCCGATCGGTCACCGTCGGCGCAGGGCCGAGGGCATTCCGTTGCTGGAGGACAAGTTCAGGGCGAACCTGGCCACGCGTTTTACCGGCCAGCGCGGCGCCGAGATCCTTGCGCTGTGCAAGGATCAGGTGCGGCTAGAGGCGACGCCGGTGAACCGCTTTGTCGACTTGTTCGTGATCTGAATCGCCGGGATTGTCGAGGGCTACAGGCTGCCCTCGACATCTTCCAGGCTGAAGGTCTCCGTGTTGTCGTCGTAGGAGAAAATCTCGGCGTAGCGACCCCAGGCAATCACGATTTCCAGGTTTTTCTCGACGAAGGCCTCGGTCAGCGAATCTTCCAGTTCCTGCTCGAAACGCACCCGTGGCGCCCGGTGGCCGTTGCGCTCCAGCAATACCTGACGGATCCGCGCGGCCAGCGGTATGTAGCGGATCAGATGTTCGGCAAACAGGGTCTTGCGTGCCTGGGTGCTGTAGTCGGCGAACAGTTTCCCGGCCTCGGTCAGGGTGATATCCGCGCCTTTGAGTTCGGCGAAGCCCAGGTATTCGAGCATTTCGGCCACCGGAAACAGGTCGTCCACTTCCAGCAAGCGACGTTCGGCCACGGTGGGCAGGCCGGCGTGACCGTTGTAGGGTTCGGCCGCCAGGGTTTCGATCAGGCCTGCCATCAGGTTGGTGGATACTTCCTGCAGCGGGCTGCTGATCTTCAGTTCGGGTTTGCCGGTGCCAGCGTCGGCGCTGCGGCGGTCGGTCATCTGCGCGTAGATGTCATCGACCATTTGCCGGAACACCGGATCCAGGCGATTGCGCGGATGGGCGAAGGGCACCTTGATTTCCGCCACCAGCCGCCCCGGGTTGGACGACAGCACCAGAATGCGGTCGCACATCAGTACCGCTTCTTCGATGTTGTGGGTCACGATCAGGATCGATTTGATCGGCAGTTGCTTGCCGCTCCACAGGTCCAGCAGATCGTTTCTCAAGGTTTCGGCGGTCAGCACGTCCAGCGCCGAGAAGGGTTCGTCCATCAACAGCAGCGTCGGGTTGACCACCAGCCCGCGAGCGAACCCCACGCGCTGGCGCATGCCGCCGGACAGTTCGCGAGGGTAGGCGTTTTCGAAACCGTCCAGGCCGATCAGGTCGATGGCCGCCAGCGCTCGCTTGCGTGCTTCTTTGCGTTCGACCTGCAAGGCCTGCAGGCCGGCCTCGACGTTTTCCAGCACCGTCAGCCACGGGAACAGGGCAAAGGTCTGGAACACCATGGCCACGCCTTCGGCCGGGCCGTCCAGCGGCTTGCCGTTGTACAGCACTTCCCCGGACGAGGGCTCGATCAGGCCCGCGATGATCCGCAGCAGGGTGGACTTGCCCGAGCCGGAGCGGCCAAGCATGCCGACTATTTCGCCTTCGTGCAGGGCCAGGTTGATCCCGCTGAGCACCTGCAGCTCGTCCTTGCCCTTGCCGAACACTCGGTTGACGTCGGTGAGCGAGTAGATTTCGGGTGTGGCACCCGTGTGTTCGGTATAGGTATTCATCACATCGAATCCCGTCAGTTCAGGCGAAGTTTGTTTTCGGCCATGGCGTACATCGGTCGCCAGACCACGCGATTGAAGGCCACGACAAAGAACGACATCACCACCACGCCGAGGGTGATTTTCGGGAAGTCGCCGGCGGCCGTGGTTTGCGCGATGTAGGCGCCGAGGCCGTGGGCGACGACTTTGTCCTGCCCCCAGGAAACGAATTCGGAGACGATGCTGGCGTTCCATGCGCCGCCCGAGGCGGTGATGGCACCGGTCACGTAATACGGGAAGATCCCCGGCAGCATCACCTTGCGCCACCACAGCCAGCCGCGAATGCGGAAGTTGGCGGCGGCTTCCTTGAAGTCATTGGGGAAGGCGCTGGCCCCGGCGATCACGTTGAACAGGATGTACCACTGCGTCCCGAGCACGATCAGCGGGCTCAGCCAGATGTCCGGGTTCAACTGGTAGCGCAGGATCACGATGACGAATACCGGGAACAACAGGTTTGCCGGAAACGCCGCGAGAAACTGCGCCAGCGGCTGGATCTTTTCCGCCAATGCCGGGCGCAGACCGATCATCACGCCCAGCGGCACCCAGATCAGCGAGGCGATGAAGATCAACCCGGCCACTCGCAACAGAGTGAACAGCCCCAACAGCAACACATGCCCGACCTCTGCGAACGTCACCTCGGTGCCGACATACAGCACGATGTGGTACAGCGCATACGCGGTCAGCAGCGCGATAAACGAGCCCCAGATCCAGTCGATGGCCTTGGTGGTGGCGGGGCTTTGCGAAGTCATGACCTTGCGCGCCGAACGCGGCAGGTTCAGGCGCATGTTGCCGAGGCGGCTGGTGGCGCGACTGATGGGGCGCAAAATGCGCTGGATCATCCGGGTGCGCTGAATCAGATTCAGCACCCAGGACTCCGGCGCAGCGGTCTGCGAGGCGGTGTTCTCCATGCGGAACTTGTCGGCCCAGGCCACCAGCGGGCGGAACAGAAACTGGTCATAGATCAGGATGACCACGATCATCGTCAGGATGACGTAACCCACGGCGTGCATGTCTTTTTGCGCGATGGCCAGGGCGAGGAACGAACCGATCCCGGGCAGGGTGATGGTCTGGTCACCGACGGTGATCGCTTCGGAGGCCACCACGAAGAACCATCCGCCGGACATGCTCATCATCATGTTCCAGACCAGCCCGGGCATCGCAAAGGGTACGTCGAGCTTCCAGAATTTCTGCCAGCCGGACAGTTGCAGGTTGGTCGAGACCTCCACCAGATCCCGCGGCAGCATGCGCAGCGACTGATAGAAGCTGAACGTCATGTTCCAGGCCTGGCTGGTGAAAATGGCAAAGATCGCGGCGAATTCCGCGCCCAGTACCCGACCGGGAAACAGCAACAGAAAGAAGGTCACGGTGAAGGAGATGTAACCCAGCACCGGCACCGATTGCAGGATATCCAGCACCGGCACCAGGAGTTTTTCGGCGCGTCGGCTTTTGGCCGCCAAGGTGCCGTAGAGCAGGGTGAACACCAGTGACGCCACCATCGCCGCGAGCATGCGCAGGGTGGTGCGCATGGCGTATTCCGGCAAATGGCTCGGGTCGAGTGAGACCACTTCACTTTGCAGCGTGCCGATCGGGGCCCAGGTTTCCCGGGCACCGATCGAGAAAAACAGCAGGAAGCCGATCACCAGCGGCAGGGCGATCAAGTCCCAGCGATTGGGCAGCAGACGTCGGGTCGAGGCCGGTATGTAGTGACGGAACACCTTATTCATAAGCAGTGATTCCTGCAGTGCTCTGAATGGAGGCGCGGCAGTCTGAACGTAGCTTCAGTCTGCACGGCGCACCCGGGAATGAACGGACGCTCATTCCTTGACTTCAATGGGGAGGCTGGATGCTGCGGGCCCGTTGAATTCAGCGGGCCGAGAGGGTTGGCGCATCCGGTTTGTGGCCGGATACGCAACTTGCGCGGATTGTATATTTCGGAATGTTACAAAGGCGTAAAAAACACGGCCCGCAGGCGAGCTTGTGATACTTCATTCAGCCTGCGGACAGGTTGGGCGCGTCGGGGTTACTTGAAACGCCGCTCCACGCCTTTTTCCACCAGGATCTTCGCCGAAATCTCTTCCACGGAAAAATGCGTGGAGTTGATGTGCGGGATGTTTTCGCGGCGGAACAGGTTCTCCACTTCGCGCACTTCGAATTCGCACTGGGCGTAGCTCGAATAGCGGCTGTTGGGCTTGCGCTCATTGCGGATCGCGGTAAGGCGGTCCGGGTCGATGGTCAGACCGAACAGCTTGTGCTGGTGGGCGCGCAGGGCGGTCGGCAATTGCAGGCGTTCCATGTCGTCTTCGGTCAGCGGGTAGTTGGCCGCGCGGATGCCGAACTGCATCGCCATGTACAGACACGTCGGCGTCTTACCACAACGCGACACGCCCACTAGTATCAGGTCGGCCTTGTCGTAATAGTGGGTGCGGGCGCCGTCGTCGTTATCGAGGGCGAAGTTCACCGCCTCGATCCGCTCCATGTAGTTGGAGTTGTGGCCGATCGAATGGGATTTGCCGACGGTGTAGGAAGAGTGCTCGGTCAGTTCCTGTTCGAGCGGGGCGAGGAACGTCGAGAAAATGTCGATCATGAAACCATTGGAGGTTGCGAGAATCTCACGGATGTCCTGATTGACGATGGTGTCGAAGATAATCGGCCGGAAACCATCGGTTTCAGCGGCTTTGTTGATTTGTTGTACCATGGCCCGCGCTTTGTCCGCGTTGTCGATGTAGGGCCGCGTGAGCTTGGTGAAGGTAATGTTTTCGAACTGCGCCAGAAGGCTTTGACCCAGGGTTTCGGCAGTAATGCCGGTGCCATCGGAGATAAAGAAAGCAGATCGTTTCATTTGCACCTTGGGCCTTAAGCTAATGAGTATTTCTGGATATGATAGGCGCGATTTGCCGGCCGCCATCGGCCCGCATTCTCACTTATTTTCCAGGTCCAGGCCATACAACCGGCCGATGCTCCCCCGAGCCGCCGGTTTCTGAGCTTTTCCAACACAGTTAGTGGAGAGATCACCTTGGTAGAGTACGTAGTTTCCCTCGATAAGCTCGGCAAACACGATGTTGAGCATGTGGGGGGCAAGAACGCATCCCTGGGCGAGATGATCAGCAACCTGGCCGGTGCCGGTGTGTCGGTCCCCGGCGGTTTCGCCACCACGGCGCAGGCCTATCGCGACTTTCTCGAGCTGAGCGGCCTCAACGACCAGATCCACAAGGCTCTCGACGCCCTGGACGTCGATGACGTCAACGCGCTGGCCAAGACCGGCGCCCAGATCCGCCAATGGATCATGGAAGCCGAATTCCCTGAAAAACTGAACACCGAGATCCGCACCGCGTTCGCCGCGCTGTCGGCCGGCAATCCCGATGTGGCGGTGGCCGTGCGTTCCTCCGCCACCGCCGAAGACCTGCCGGACGCCTCGTTCGCCGGTCAGCAGGAAACCTTCCTGAACATCCGTGGCGTGGAAAACGTCATCCGTGCGGCCAAGGAAGTGTTCGCTTCCCTGTTCAACGACCGCGCCATTTCCTACCGCGTGCACCAGGGCTTCGACCACAAACTGGTCGCCCTGTCGGCTGGCGTGCAGCGCATGGTGCGTTCGGAAACCGGCACTGCCGGCGTGATGTTCACCCTCGATACCGAATCCGGTTTCCGTGACGTGGTGTTCATCACCGGCGCCTACGGCCTGGGCGAAACCGTCGTACAAGGCGCGGTGAACCCGGATGAATTCTATGTCCACAAGGGCACGCTTGCGGCCGGTCGCCCGGCGATCCTGCGCCGCAACCTGGGCAGCAAGGCCATCAAGATGATCTACGGCGACGAGGCCAAGGCCGGTCGTTCGGTGAAAACCGTTGATGTCGACAAGGCCGAGCGCGCGCGTTTCTGCCTGACCGACGCCGAAGTCAGCGAGCTGGCCAAGCAGGCGATGATCATCGAGAAGCACTACGGCTGCCCGATGGACATCGAATGGGCCAAGGACGGTGACGACGGCAAGCTGTACATCGTGCAGGCCCGTCCGGAAACCGTGAAGAGCCGCACCCAGGCCAACGTCATGGAACGTTACCTGCTGAAAGAAACCGGCACCGTGCTGGTGGAAGGCCGTGCCATCGGTCAGCGCATCGGCGCCGGCAAGGTGCGGATCATCAAGGACGTCTCCGAAATGGACAAGGTCCAGCCGGGCGACGTGCTGGTCTCCGACATGACCGACCCGGACTGGGAACCGGTGATGAAGCGCGCCAGCGCCATCGTCACCAACCGTGGCGGCCGTACCTGCCACGCGGCGATCATCGCCCGTGAACTGGGTATTCCGGCTGTCGTCGGTTGCGGCAACGCCACCCAGCTGCTGAAGGATGGCCAGGGCGTGACCGTGTCCTGCGCCGAAGGCGACACCGGTTACATCTTCGAAGGCGAACTGGGCTTCGACATCAAGAAGAACTCCGTGGACGCCATGCCGGAGCTGCCGTTCAAGATCATGATGAACGTCGGCAACCCGGACCGCGCCTTCGACTTCGCGCAGCTGCCGAACGCCGGTGTGGGCCTGGCCCGTCTGGAATTCATCATCAACCGCATGATCGGCGTCCACCCGAAAGCGCTGTTGAACTACGACGGCCTGCCTCAGGACATCAAGGAAAGCGTCGACAAGCGCATCGCCGGTTACGATGATCCGGTCGGTTTCTATGTCGAGAAACTGGTTGAAGGCATCAGTACCCTGGCCGCTGCGTTCGCGCCGAAGAAGGTCATTGTGCGTCTGTCGGACTTCAAGTCCAACGAATACGCCAACCTGATCGGCGGCAAGCTGTACGAGCCGGAAGAAGAAAACCCGATGCTGGGCTTCCGTGGCGCTTCGCGTTACATCAGCGAATCGTTCCGTGACTGTTTCGAACTCGAGTGCCGTGCGCTGAAACGCGTGCGCAACGAGATGGGCCTGACCAACGTCGAAATCATGGTGCCGTTCGTCCGTACGCTGGGCGAAGCCAGCCAGGTGGTCGATCTGCTGGCCGAAAACGGCCTGAAGCGCGGCGACAACGGCCTGCGCGTGATCATGATGTGCGAACTGCCATCCAACGCGATCCTGGCTGAAGAGTTCCTCGAATTCTTCGACGGTTTCTCGATCGGTTCCAACGACCTGACCCAGCTGACACTGGGCCTGGACCGTGACTCCGGGATCATCGCGCACCTGTTCGACGAGCGTAATCCGGCAGTCAAGAAGCTGCTGGCCAACGCGATTGCCGCGTGCAACAAGGCCGGCAAGTACATCGGCATCTGTGGTCAGGGCCCTTCGGACCACCCGGACCTCGCCAAGTGGCTGATGGAGCAGGGCATCGAAAGCGTATCGTTGAACCCGGACACCGTGCTGGAAACCTGGTTCTTCCTTGCCGAAGGCCAGGCGGCGGAATAAACCGTGAATGAAGCCCCGGCCCGTTGACCCGGGCCGGGGCTTTAAGATTGAAGTAGGGCGAGCTCTCCGGATGCCGCCCTTTTTTGTGCAAGAGCATTATGCAAAGCAGCAGCAACCTATTTCCTGTCGCCCTGATCAGCGCTGAACGACGCGGTGATCTGAGCGAAGACATCTACCGTTTGAAGCCGGGCAACAGCCCTGACTGGTCCGTGGAAATCGCGGTGACCCGTCTCGGCATGGCCGATGAACCGGCGACACGCGGCGTGCCGGTGATCTTGCTGCACGGCAGCTTCTCCAACCGGCGCTTCTGGTTCTCCCCGAAAGGTCTGGGGCTGGGCGCTTATCTGACGCGTCTGGGGTTCGATGTATGGATCCCGGAAATGCGCGGCCACGGCATGTCCCAGCGCAACGAGGACTATCGCCGCAACCGCGTCGCCGATTACGCCCGTTACGATTTGCCGGCCATCGCCGCGTTCGTGCGTGAACAGAGCGGGCAGATCCCGCACTGGATCGGTCATTCGCTGGGCGGCATTACGCTCGCGGCCGCCCTGGGCGGCGAATACCTCGGCGAACCGGCCGTAGCGTCGGCAGCGTTTTTCGGCACGCAGGTCAGTCGTACCTACTGGCCGCTGAAAATTCCGCCGGTGGAATGGAGCGGGCGTTTCATTCTCAAGCGTTTTGCCCAGTTGTCCGGCTCGCGTCTCAAGCGTGGCCCGGAAGACGAGCCGATCGGCCTCGCGCTGGAAAGCATGCGCTGGTATGGCCTGTTCGGGCGTTTCGGGGACAAGGACAAGGATTGGTGGGCGGGGCTCGCCGATGTCCAGGTGCCGGTGTTGGCCGTGACGGCGGTCGGGGATCATCAGGATCCGGCCTGGGCCTGCCGCAAGTTGTTCGATCAGGTCGGCTCCGAGCACAAGCAATTTATCAATCTGGGTCGTGAACAGGGCTTCAGCGAAAATTTCGGTCATGTCGAAATGCTGGTGAGCAAGGCTGCCCAGGCCGAAGTCTGGCCACTGGTGGCGCGCTGGCTGGCTGACCAGCACACGCCATTACTTGGCGAAAAGATGGATCTGGCGGCGGCAGGATGAGCGGAGGGCTCTGAAAAGGGCATTTCGTTCGGGTCGGCTTGCGGCTAAGATATGACGCATTGGACGGTTCCGGTCACATTTGGTGGCTGTTTCGCTATTACGTTTCAGCCTGTGTTCAGGTTCACTCAGCGACCATTGCATGGACTAAGGTAAACAGCGACCGTCGGATCTCGTTTCAAAAGAGTGCGACATCCTTGATCGTCTTCCTTGTTACAGGAGTTATTCGATGAACCATTACCTCACGCCTGACCTGTGCGACGCCTATCCGGAGCTGGTGCAGGTGCTGGAACCGATGTTCAGCAATTTCGGTGGCCGTGATTCCTTCGGCGGCGAAATCGTGACCATCAAGTGCTTCGAAGACAACTCGCTGGTCAAGGAACAGGTTGAACTCAAGGGCAACGGCAAGGTGCTGGTGGTCGATGGCGGCGGTTCCCTGCGGCGTGCGCTGCTGGGCGACATGCTCGCCGAGAAAGCCTCGAAAAACGGTTGGGAAGGGCTGGTCATCTACGGCTGCATCCGTGATGTGGACGTCATCGCCCAGACCGATCTCGGCGTGCAGGCACTGGCCAGCCACCCGATGAAGACCGACAAGCGGGGTATCGGCGACCTCAACGTGCCGGTGACTTTTGCGGGCGTTACGTTTCATCCGGGCCAATACATCTATGCGGACAACAACGGCGTGATTATCTCGCCGAGCCCGCTGAAGATGCCTGAATAAATCGCGGCAAGCACTGGGGTGAGGATGTTCGAGGAAGAAAACGCGCAATGGGGGCTGGTGCATGCCCTGGTGCTGGATGGTAAAGGCGGTGCGCGTTCGATAGCCCGGACTGAACTCGACGATTTGCAGCTGCAGGCCCATGAAAGCCTGTGGCTGCACTGGGATCGCAGTCACCCGCAGACCCAGACCTGGCTGCGCAAGTCCAGCGGACTGAACGAATTCACCTGCGATCTGCTGCTGGAAGAGAACACCCGTCCACGGCTGTTGCCGCTGCCCGATTCCGAGTTGCTGCTGTTTTTGCGCGGGGTCAACCTCAATCCTGGGGCCGAGCCGGAAGACATGGTCTCGGTACGGATTTTCGCTTCGGCCCAGCGTGTGATTTCCCTGCGTTTGCGCCCATTGCGCGCCACGGATGAACTGCTGGCGATGCTGGGGGAGGGCAAGGGCCCGAAAACGTCGTCCGAACTCATTCTTTATCTTGCGCAATATCTCACCAACAAGGTGCAGGATCTGGTCACTTGCCTCTCGGAAGTGGTCGATGAAGAGGAAGAAAAGCTGGACGCCGACGAACGGTATACCCCCGAGCACGGAGCGGTTTTGCACATCCGTCGTCGAGCCGCCGGACTGAAGCGTTTTCTCGCACCGCAGCGCGATATTTTCGGACAGCTGACGCGAATAAAACTGCCATGGTTCGTCGATGACGACGCGGACTATTGGAATGAATTGAACAACAGCCTGACCCGCTACCTCGAAGAGCTCGAATTGACCCGAGAGCGCGTGGGGCTTGTGCTGGACACCGAAGACCGGCGTTTGAGCGTGCGCATGAATCGCACCATGTACCGCTTCGGGATCATCACCGGGATCTTCTTGCCGATGAGTTTTCTCACCGGCCTGCTGGGGATCAATGTCGGCGGAATTCCACTTTCCGGAAGCCCTTACGGCTTCCTGGTGGCATGCCTGCTGATGGTCCTGGTGGCGCTCGGACAATGGTGGTTGTTCCGCCGATTGCGCTGGGTTTGACGATGGGTCATGTGACCCGACCAAATTTGCCCGCGTCTTTCACAGACATCACGAGAGGTGCGTATGCACGATCCGTTTGAACAGTCTTTGCGCGACATGCTCAACGCCTCGCCGTCCGGCCGCGACGACGATGCCTGCCTGGGCCGCGTACTCAAAACCGCCAACCGCCAGGTCGGCGCCGGTGATCTGTTCAGCCTGCTGGGCCGCTGGCTGCCTGCGCTGATGATCGCCCTGAACAACGGCTCGGCTCATGTCGCGCCGGTTTCCCGTCTCCGTAAACCTACCGCTCGCACTGCTGATAAGGCTGATTGAATATGGAACTTGATCTCTGGACTCAGAGCCTCGTCACGGCAATGACAGCGTTGTGGACCAAAGTCGCTAATTTCATCCCGAACCTGTTCGGCGCACTGGTGGTGCTGCTGTTGGGCTTCGTGGTGGCCAAGTTGCTGGACACATTGCTGTCCAAGCTGCTCGCCAAACTCGGCCTCGACCGCTTGATGGGCGGCACCGGCCTGACCAAACTGATGTCCCGTGCGGGACTGCAAGTGCCGATCTCGACCCTGATCGGAAAAATCGTCTATTGGTTTGTTCTGCTGATTTTCCTGGTTTCTGCGGCAGAATCCCTTGGACTTGAGCGAGTTTCAGCTACGCTGGACATGTTGGCGCTGTATGTGCCAAAAGTTTTCGGCGCTGCGCTGGTGCTGCTGGTGGGTGTATTGCTGGCGCAACTGGCCAACGGACTGGTGCGCGGTGCGGCAGAAGGCGTAGGACTGGACTACGCTTCAGGACTTGGGCGAATTGCCCAGGGCCTGGTGATCATCATCAGTATCTCGGTCGCGATCAGTCAGCTTGAGGTCAAGACCGACCTGCTGAACCATGTGATCGTCATCGTATTGATTACCGTTGGTCTGGCGGTTGCGCTGGCCATGGGCCTGGGAAGCCGGGAAATTGCCGGTCAGATTCTTGCGGGAATCTATGTGCGTGAGTTGTATCAGGTTGGGCAACAAGTGCGTGTTGGCGAGGTCGAAGGCCAGATCGAAGAGATCGGCACGGTTAAAACCACATTGCTGACCGATGAGGGTGAGCTAGTCTCTCTCTCCAATCGGATCCTGCTGGAACAGCATGTGAGTAGCCGCTAACCCGGCAAACCCTGCTAATGTATGCCGCCGCAAAATGCCAGCTGATGCTGGCAGCGGTGGACATTGACCTGACTGTCGGCACGACTTGTTTTGAATAAAGCCCAAACGCTATCCACGCGCTACGACCCCCGCGAGCTCTCTGACGAGGAGTTGGTCGCGCGCTCGCATACCGAGCTGTTTCACGTGACGCGCGCCTATGAAGAACTGATGCGGCGTTACCAGCGGACATTATTTAACGTCTGTGCACGATATCTTGGGAACGATCGCGACGCAGACGATGTCTGTCAGGAAGTGATGTTGAAGGTGCTGTATGGCCTGAAGAACTTCGAGGGCAAATCGAAGTTCAAGACGTGGCTGTATAGCATCACCTACAACGAATGCATCACACAGTATCGGAAGGAACGGCGAAAGCGTCGCTTGATGGACGCACTGAGTCTTGACCCCCTCGAGGAAGCGTCCGAAGAAAAGGCGCCGAAACCCGAGGAGAAGGGCGGACTCGATCGCTGGCTGGTGTATGTGAACCCGATTGACCGTGAAATTCTGGTGCTACGTTTTGTCGCAGAGCTGGAATTTCAGGAGATCGCAGACATCATGCACATGGGTTTGAGTGCGACAAAAATGCGGTACAAACGTGCTCTAGATAAATTGCGTGAGAAATTTGCAGGCATTGCTGAAACTTAGTTCAGCGCAAATATCTCTTACGTGTAGGCAAGTTCTGATAGACTTGCCGCCGAGTTGTCCCCCGGTTTGCGGGACTGCTTCACAATCACCAGATGGGGATTTAACGGATGAAACTGAAAAACACCTTGGGCTTGGCCATTGGTTCTTTGATTGCCGCTACTTCGTTCGGCGCACTGGCACAAGGCCAAGGCGCAGTTGAAGGCGAACTGTTCTACAAGAAGCAGTACAACGACAGCGTTAACCATGTCGAAGACGGCTTCAACCCAGGCGCCTCTATCGGTTACTTCTTGACCGACGACGTATCGTTGAACTTGACCTACGACAAGAACAACCACACCCGTTCGAACGACGGCACCGGCAGCCAGAAACTGCACGGCGACAACTTCGGTCTGAACGCTCAGTACCACTTCAACAACGCTGGCGACGCTCTGCGTCCTTACGTTTCCGGTGGTGTTAAGCACGGCAGCCTGACCAACGTAGCTGCTGACGGCCACACCGGTCGCGATCAGTCGACCTACCTGACTGCTGGCGCTGGCGTCAAGTACTACTTCGCTGAAAACTTCTACGCCCGTGCTGGTGTAGACGCTGACTACAAGCTGGACAACGGTCGCTGGAACTACGCTCCAGTAATCGGTCTGGGCGTGAACTTCGGTGGCGGCAACAAGCCTGCCGCTGCTCCAGTTCCAGCACCAGCTGAAGTCTGCTCCGACAGCGACAACGATGGCGTTTGCGACAACGTTGACAAGTGCCCGAACACCCCAGCCAACGTAACTGTTGACGCTGATGGCTGCCCGGCAGTTGCTGAAGTTGTTCGTGTAGAGCTGGACGTGAAGTTCGACTTCGACAAGTCGGTCGTCAAGCCAAACAGCTACGCTGACATCAAGAACCTGGCTGACTTCATGAAGCAGTACCCATCGACTCACACCACTGTTGAAGGTCACACTGACTCCGTCGGTCCTGACGCTTACAACCAGAAACTGTCCGAGCGTCGTGCAAACGCCGTTAAGCAAGTTCTGGTTAACCAGTACGGTGTTGAATCGTCCCGCGTTCAGTCGATTGGCTACGGCGAAACCCGTCCAGTTGCTGACAACAAAACCGAAGCTGGCCGCGCCGTTAACCGTCGCGTAGAAGCTCAGGTTGAAGCTCAAGCTAAGTAATTAGCTCGCTGCTTTGAGGAAAGCCCGGCTCAGGCCGGGCTTTTCTTTGTCTGCGATTTGGTAAAACCAGAGGGTCAGGCTGACTGATTGGCGGGCCAGGCGAGCAAACCGGATCGGTCCGCAGAAGCCGCCACCGCACCAATCACCAGAATGGCCGGGCTCTTGAGCTGGAACCTGCAGGCTGCTTCCTCCATCCCCGTCAGATCGCTCCGGCATTCACGTTGTTGTGGCAGGGATGCGTTCTCGATCATCGCCACCGGCGTCTCCATCGCCATTCCGCCTGCCAGCAACTGCTCACGAATTTCGCTGAGCTTGGCCACCCCCATGTAGATCACCAGCGTCGTGCCGCTCTGCGCCAGGGCCTGCCAGTTCACCTGACTGTCATCCTGAGTGTGCGCGGTGACCAGCGTCACCCCCCGCGCTACGCCGCGTAACGTCAGCGGAATGTCACACTGCGTCGCCCCGGCCAGCCCGGCGGTGATGCCATTGACCAGCTCCACTTCAACCCCGCGCTCACGCAGCCACTGCGCTTCCTCGCCGCCACGGCCGAAGATGCAGGGATCGCCGCCCTTGAGGCGCACCACGCATTTGCCCTGGCGCGCATAACGCAGCATCAGCCGATGAATGAACGCCTGTGGCGTCGAGCGACAGCCGCCGCGTTTGCCGACCGGAATGATCCGTGCGGCGGGGCAGTGTTCCAGCACTGCGTCGTTGACCAGATCGTCGATCAGCACCACATCCGCTTCGCGCAAGGCACGTACGGCTTTGAGCGTCAGCAATTCAGGATCGCCAGGACCTGCGCCCACCAGCCAGACTTTTGCGTTCATGGTGTTTTCCTCTTCAGATGACGGCGACCGGCCGCGTTTCGGCGGCCAGCAAACGCTTGATTTCCGGGACGCAGGAACCACATTGCGTGCCGCAGCCCAGTGTGTTTTTCAAACCCTGCAGATCCAGACCTTCTCGAATGCCGGCGCAGACCGCGCTGTGGCTGACGTTTTTGCAATTGCACAGGGTCTTGTCGGCAACGCTCTGCACACCGGCATTGCCCGGCGGCGCACTCATTGGCGCCAGCAGCCAGCGCCGCAGTTGTTCGTCTGCGCGGCCCTCCAGCCACAGGCCTTGCAACCAGTGTCGGGCAAGGGTTTCGCCGGCGAGGCGGATCGCGGTGATTCGCCCGTTTTCGATGCGTACCCGTTTGCCGATCGCCCGGCGCGGATCGTCATAGGCCAGTACCGGGCCGTCGATCAGAGCCAGGCACTGGTCGATTTCGCGCAGCAATTGCGGATCGGGTGCGGCGGCGCTGGCAGTGCGTATCAGCAGCGCCGGCCGCTCGCGACCGACCAGACTGAGGCTGACGTAGGAAAACGCCTCACACAGCGGGCGAAGTGCCTCAAAATGCCGCTGAACATCACCCTCGATCAGTGCGAAAAGTTGCCAGGGCAGATTCACCGGTTCCAGGCGTACTCCGCTGTGCTTGAGTTCAGGTTGTTTCGACAGGGGATCGAAGGCGGGCAGCGTCAGGCAGTTCACGCCGCCCTTGAGAAAACGATCACCCCAATGCATCGGCAGAAATGCCTGACCAGGACGCACGCTGTCATCGCTGCCGACCGCCACGACCACTGCGCCACGACGACTTTTCAGGCTCACCAGATCCCCCGGTTGCAAACGGTGCCGGCGCAACTCGTCCGGGTGCAGGCTCAGCACGGCTTCGCTGACATGCCCGAACAACTGCGCCGCCGTGCCGGTGCGGCTCATACCGTGCCATTGATCACGCAGGCGGCCGGTGATCAGGGTCAGGGGAAAACGTGCGTCGCGTTGTTCCTTGGCGGCGCGATAGGGATCGGCAACGAACTGCGCCCGCCCGTTCGCTGTAGGAAAGATCCCGTCGTCATACAGCCGGGCTGTACCTTGGCGGGCGCCAGCGGGGAAGGGCCATTGCTGTGGCCCCAGCTCATCAATCAACCCATGGCTGATCCCCGATAGATCCAGATCGCGCCCCCGGGTCAGTTGTTTGTACTCGTCAAACAACTGCGCCGGTTGCTCGAAAGCAAACAGACCCGGCTGTTGCGGGCGCAGACGTTTCTCCAGGCGCTGTGCGAAATCTACGGTGATCGCCCAGTCCGGACGCGCTTCCCCCGGTGCGGCAATCGCCTGGCGGACGTGGGAAATCCGCCGCTCGGAGTTGGTCACAGAGCCTTCTTTCTCGCCCCAACTGGCCGCCGGTAACAGTAGATCGGCAAACGCCGCGGTTTCGGTGGTGCGAAACGCCTCCTGCAACACCACGAACGGACAGGCTTCCAGCGCCGCGCGGACGGCGTTCTGGTCCGGCATCGATTGCGCGGGGTTGGTGCAGGCAATCCACAGCGCCTTGATCTGGCCACTGCGCACCTGTTCGAACAGTTCGATGGCGCTGAGGCCGGTGTTTTCCGGCAGCTTATCCACACCCCAATACGCCGCGACTTCTGCGCGGTGCTCTGGATTGGCTACTTCACGATGGCCGGGCAACAGGTTGGAAAGGCTGCCGGTTTCCCGCCCGCCCATGGCATTCGGTTGACCGGTCAGGGAGAAAGGTCCTGCACCTGGCCGACCGATTTGCCCGGTGGCCAGGTGCAGATTGATCAGCGCGCTGTTCTTCGCACTGCCGGCGGTGGACTGGTTCAGGCCCATGCACCACAACGACAGAAAACTCGGCGCGGTGCCGATCCATTCGGCGCATTGCTGCAACTGCTCGACACTGATCCCGCACAGCTGCGAAACCATGGCCGGGGTGTAATCGCGCACCAGGCTTTTCAGCTCGGCGAGCCCGTCGGTGTGCGCCTTGATGAAGTCGCGGTCGATCCAGTCTTCCCACAACAGCAGATGCAAAATCCCATGGAACAACGCGACATCGGTGCCCGGCAGAATCGCCAGATGCAGGTCGGCGAGGTCGCAAGTGTCGGTGCGCCGAGGGTCGATGACGATGACTTTCATCTGCGGACGGCGGGATTTGGCCTCTTCGAGGCGGCGAAACAGTACCGGATGGGCGTAGGCCATGTTACTGCCGACGATCATCACGCAATCGCTCAGCTCCAGGTCTTCATAGCTGCACGGTGGTGCGTCGGCACCAAGGCTGCGCTTGTAGCCAACCACCGCCGAAGACATGCACAACCGCGAATTGCTATCGATGTTATTGGTGCCGACCAGCGCCCGCGCCAGTTTGTTGAACGCGTAGTAATCCTCGGTCAGCAACTGCCCGGAGATGTAAAACGCCACGCTGTCCGGGCCGTGTTTAGCGATGGTGTCGGCGAACACATTGGCGGCGTGATCCTGCGCGGTGTCCCAGTCGCAACGACTGCGCGCCAAGCCTTTGCCCAGGCGCAATTCCGGGTACAACGCCCGGGCCGCGAGGTCACCGGTCAGGTGCAGGGTTGAGCCTTTGCTACACAGTTTGCCGAAGTTGGCCGGATGCGCCGGATCGCCGCTGACGCCGAGAATGCGCTCGCCGTCATGCTCGATCAGCACGCCGCAGCCGACCCCGCAATAGCAGCAGGTCGAGGCGGTCGTCTGGCGGTTCATCAGACGGCGTCCCGCAGGGCCAGTTGCACACGGCCGTTTTCCACACGGGCCGGGTGATGGTGCGCGCAGCCGACGTCCGGCGCCTGGGCTTCGCCGGATTGCAGGTCGATCTGCCAGTTGTGCAGCGGGCAGGCCACGCGTTTGCCGTAGATCAGGCCTTGGGACAGCGGACCGCCCTTGTGCGGGCAGCGGTCATCGAGTGCGAAAACTTCGTCGTCGCTTGTGCGAAAGATCGCAATGTCACCTTTGGGGCCGGCGATGATCCGCGAACCGAGGGCGTTGATTTCTTCCAAGGCACAGATATCGAGCCAGTTCATGCCGGCACCTCCAGATTTTTCACGGGGATCACGTCGAATTCTTTCTTCAGTTGCGGCTGGGCAAGGCGCTCTTTCCACGGGTCCTGTTCGAACGACAGGGAGAATTGCAGGCGCTCGTTCAGGGCCTTGCGGCGTTCGGGATCTTCCAGCACGGCTTTCTTGATGTGCTCCATGCCGACCCGCTGCAGGTAGTGCACGGTGCGTTCGAGGTAGAAGGCTTCCTCGCGGTACAGCTGCAGGAACGCGCCGTTGTATTCGCGCACTTCTTCGGCGGTCTTGAGCTTGACGAAGAATTCGGCGACTTCGGTCTTGATCCCGCCGTTGCCACCGATGTACATCTCCCAGCCGGAATCGACGCCGATGATGCCTACGTCCTTGATCCCCGCTTCCGAGCAGTTGCGTGGGCATCCGGAGACCGCCAACTTCACTTTGTGCGGCGACCACATGTTGAACAGGTCATGTTCAAGATCGATGCCCAACTGGGTCGAATTCTGCGTGCCGAAGCGGCAGAACTCGCTGCCGACGCAGGTTTTCACGGTGCGGATCGATTTGCCGTAGGCGTGGCCGGACGGCATGTCGAGGTCCTTCCAGACCCCCGGCAGGTCCTGCTTCTTGATTCCCAACAGGTCGATGCGCTGGCCGCCGGTGACCTTGACCATCGGCACCTGATATTTGTCCGCCACGTCGGCGATCCGCCGCAGTTCCGACGGGTTGGTCACGCCGCCCCACATCCGTGGCACCACTGAATAGGTGCCGTCCTTCTGAATGTTGGCGTGGGCCCGTTCGTTGATCAGACGTGACTGTGGATCGTCCTTGGCTTCGCCGGGCCAGGTGGAAATCAGGTAATAGTTGAGCGCCGGGCGGCAAGTGGCGCAACCGTTCGGGGTGCGCCAGTTGAGGTAGCTCATGGTGCCGGCGATGGTCAGCAAATGCTGTTCGCGAATGGCCTGGCGGATCTGGCCGTGGTTGAGGTCGCTGCATCCGCAGATGGCTTTTTCGCTTTTCGGTTTGACGTCCGCCGCGCCGCCGACGGTGTTGATCAGGATCTGCTCGACCAGCCCGGCGCAGGAGCCGCAGGAGCTGGCGGCCTTGGTGTGTTTCTTCACTTCGTCGACGCTGAACAGGCCGTGTTCCTGAATCGCCTTGACGATGGTGCCCTTGCACACGCCGTTGCAGCCGCAGACTTCGGCGTTGTCGGCCATGCTCATGGCTTTGTCCTGGCCCTGATGTCCTACATCGCCTAAAGCATGCTCCATAGAAGAAGAGCCGCCGAACATCAGGTGATCGCGGATCTGCCGAATGTCGTGATTCTCACGAATCTGCCGGAAATACCAACCACCATCCGCCGTATCGCCGTACAGACAGGCGCCGACCAGCACGTCATCCTTGATCACCAGTTTTTTGTACACCCCGCCGATCGGATCGGAGAGGGTGATGGTCTCGGTGCCTTCGCCGCCCATGAAGTCGCCGGCGGAAAACAGGTCGATGCCGGTGACCTTCAATTTGGTCGAGGTCACCGAGCCCTGATAGCGGGCGAAACCCAGTTGCGCCAAGTGGTTGGCGCAGACCTTGGCCTGTTCGAACAGCGGCGCGACCAGGCCGTAGGCGATGCCGCGATGGCTGGCGCATTCGCCGATGGCATAGATGCGCGGGTCGTAGGTTTGCAGGGTGTCGTTGACCAGAATCCCGCGATTGCACGGGATGCCGGCCTTTTCCGCGAGTTCGGTATTGGGGCGAATGCCAGCGGCCATGACCACCAGATCGGCAGGAATAATGTCGCCGTTCTTGAATTGCACCGAGCCGACGCGACCGTTGCCGGCGTCGTGCAGGGCCTGGGTCTGTTCGCACAGGCGAAAGTGCAGGCCGCGGGATTCGAGGGCGGTTTGCAGGAGCTGGCCGCTGGTCTTGTCCAGTTGCCGCTCCAGCAGCCATTCACCCAGGTGCACCACGGTGACGTGCATGCCGCGCAGCATGAGGCCGTTGGCCGCTTCGAGGCCCAGCAGGCCACCGCCGATCACCACGGCGTGCTTGTGGGTCTTGGCGGTGTCGATCATCGCCTGGGTGTCGGCGATGTCGCGGTAGCCGATCACGCCCTGCAAGGTGTTGCCGGGGATCGGCAGAATGAACGGGGTCGAGCCGGTGGCGATCAGCAAGCGATCGTATTCAGCCTCGGTGCCGTCTTCGGCGATCACACGGCGTTTGACCCGGTCGATCTCCACCACTTTGCGGTTGAGCAGCAGTTTGATGCCGTTTTCCAGGTACCAGTCGAGGTCGTTGAGCACGATCTCTTCGAAGGTCTGTTCGCCGGCCAGCACCGGCGACAGCAGGATGCGGTTGTAGTTGGTGTGCGGTTCGGCGCCGAAGACCGTGATGTCGTACAGCTCGTTGCTCAGTTTCAGCAGTTCTTCCAGGGTGCGGACCCCGGCCATGCCGTTGCCGATCATCACCAGTTTGAGTTTTTTCATCAGGTTCTCCGGGAGCATCGGGCTTGCCTCTTGTGGGCAGTCAGGCCTTGCTCGACAAAATGGCGCAAACAAAAAAGGCGTCCCGCCAGTTACCTAGCGAGGACGCCTTTGTCCTTGTCCCGTTCTCTCGGGAAGCCTGGCCTTCGTCGTTGAAGGTCGGGCTTTATGTCAGTTGGAAACGTTAATGCAGTGGTTGTGCCAATTCGCGCTCAGACACGAATTCATTGGGGTGGGGCTGGAATTGGCCAGATGTTCATTGTGGTTTTTGCACTGAATGGAAGCAGTCTGCTCGCTAATGGAGCGTCGGATCAGCCATGAAACAACAGAAACAGCAGCACCAGATTGCCCAGTAGCGCCAGCAGCGCCAGTGTCCGCCAGACCTTCAGCGGCTCCCGCTCGAGCAAGGGACGAGGACGTACATTCAGGCTGCGGCGTTCACCCTGTTCCAGCGTGAGCAGCCATTCTTCAGCGGTTTCATAGCGTTGCAGCGGGTCAGTCGAGACACCACGTTCCAGACACTGCGCCAGCCATTCCGGCAGATCCGGCCGATAACGAGCCGCACTCACCGGCAGCCCGAAACGCGGACGCTGGAAGGCTTCGACTTCTCCGTAGGGAAAATGCCCGGTGAGCAGGAAATACAAGGTTACGCCCACCGCATACAGATCCTGACGAGCCTGGGGCGCATCCCCTCGAAAGGACTCCGGTGCGATATAGCTCGGGGTTCCCGGCAGCGTCGACGGCGTGTCCTGCGAAAGACCGGGGCAATACGCCAGACCGAAATCCAGCAAACGCAACTCGCCGTCGTCCCCCAGCAGCAGGTTCTCCGGTTTGATGTCGCGGTGCAGAATCTGCCGCCGATGCAGAAGGCCGACGGCCCGCAACAGGCGTTCGGCCACGTCCTGCCACTGAGCCAGGGGTAGTGGGCCGGCTCGCTCGAACAACTGCGCGAGGGTGATCCCCGAATATTCACGCATCACGTAGTACAAATGCTGACGCTGACTGGCGCTATGGACTTCAGGGAAATGTCGCCCGGCCACGCGTTTGAGAAACCATTCCTCCGCCAACAGTGCCTGACCTGCGTGGGTATCGTCCGCCAGCCGTGGGGGCAAGGTCTTCAACAGCCACGCCTGTCCTTGGCCATCGAGGACGCGATACAGCAACGATTGCTGGCTTTGGCCGACGATGCCTTGCACCTGCCAGCCCTCGAAGGTCTGACCCGGTTTGAGCGTCGGGGGCAGCGGCCATTGCTGCAACTGAATCAGCGCATCGCCGATGCTCGCTTCCCCCACGGCATCCACCCGCACCAGCAAGGCACTGGCGTTGTCCTGGGCGCCGGCCAGATGCGCGGCGTTGACCAGCGTTTGTGCCGCACTGTGCAGATCCGGTTGATCACGCAGGATCCCGGCGATGGCCGTGTCGCCGAGCGCGGCCCAGACACCGTCGCTGAGCAGCACGAAGCTTTCGCCTTCACGCAGTTCGCCGTCGAGAAAGTCCAGCACCAGATGCTGATCCAGCCCCAGTGCGCGCTTGAGCACGTGCTGCATGCCCGGTTGTTCCCAGACGTGATCCTCGGTGATGCGCTGGAGGGTGTCGGCATGCCAGCGATAGACCCGGCAATCCCCCACATGCGCCAGCGTGAAGCGCCTGCCGCGCAGGACCAGCGCGCTGACGGTGGTGAGCAACGGCTGGCCACCGCCATTGGCTTGCAACCAGCGATTTTGCGCGAGCAACAGGCGATCCAGCGCCTGGGCCACGCTCCAGGTCTGCGGGGTGGCGTAGTAGTCCAGCGCCAACGCCTGCAAGGTCGAGCGCGCAGCCAGACCGCCATCGGCGCACTGGCTGACGCCGTCGGCGATGGCGAACAGGAAACCCTTGCTGGCGGCCAGCGCCGGGGCCGGAGTGACCAGGCGCAAGGCGTCCTGATTCTCCGCGCGGGGGCCGGTGGCGCTGGCTTCAGCGAAGCTCAGTCGCAGTGCCATGCGGGCCTCAGACCCGGGCGGCGGTCACGGCCGCCGAACCCCAGGTGGTTCTCCAGCGACGTTTGACCCCATGCAGGCCGAACCACGCCAAAACGCCAAGGCTGGCGAACAACCACAGCGCCAGTTGATAGCTGCCGGTGCTCTGTTTGATCGCGCCCATGCCCGCCGCCAAAGCAAAACCGCCGATGCCGCCGGCCATGCCGATCAGCCCGGTCATCACGCCGATCTCCCGGCGAAAGCGCTGTGGCACCAGTTGGAACACCGCGCCGTTACCCGCGCCAAGACCGAGCATGGTGCAGACGAAAAGCGCCAGCGCCGCGTAGGAACTGGGCAGGTTGAATCCGACCGCTGCAATGCAGACCGCCGCCACCGTGTACATCGCCAGCAAGGTGCGAATCCCGCCGAAACGGTCAGCCAGCGCGCCGCCCAGCGGTCGCATCAGGCTGCCACCGAACACGCAGGCGGCGGTGTAGTAACCGGCGGTGACCGGGCTCAGGCCGTATTGATCGTTGAAGTAACCGGGCAGGGCGCTGGCCAGGCCGATGAAACCGCCGAAGGTGACGCTGTAGAAAAACATGAACCACCAACTGTCGCGGTCGCCCAGAGCTTTGAAGTAGTCAGCCATGGATTTGGCCTTTGGCCGCTCCGGCGCGTTTTTCGCCAGCCAGGCAAACAGTACCAGGGTCAGGATCAGCGGAATCAGGGCGAAACCGAACACGTTGCTCCAGCCGAACGCCGCTGCCAGTACCGGGGCGATCAGCGCCGCGAATACGGTGCCGGAGTTGCCGGCGCCGGCGATGCCCATCGCCTTGCCCTGATGCTCCGGCGGATACCACTGCGAGGCCAGCGGCAGCGCCACGGCGAATGAAGCGCCGGCCATGCCGAGGAACAGGCCAAGCAACAAGGCTTGTTCGTAACTGTGGATGCCGAGTTTCCAGGCGCCGAACAGCGCGCAGATCACGATCACCTGGCCGATCAGCCCGGCGGTTTTCGGCGACAGGCGATCGGCAAGCATGCCCATCGCAAAGCGCAGCGCGGCGCCGGCCAGAATCGGCGTGGCCACCACGAGGCCGCGTTGTTGGGTGGTCAGGTGCAGGTCAGCGGCGATTTGTACCGCCAGAGGGCCGAGCAGGTACCAGACCATGAAACTCAGATCGAAATACAGGAAGGCCGCGAACAGGGTCGGGGTGTGGCCGGATTTCCAGAAGCTTTTATTCATCGCGCACCTCAGCGGTAGAGAATCTCGGGAAGGAATCAGAACCAGCACAGTGGGGCGCCGCCACGGCCGCACCACCGGCCCCGGTCAATGGGGCCAAAACGCAAAAACGCCGCTACCCGGATCGCCGAAAGGGGCGAAGAAGGTGAGCGACGTCTTTGTCGTGGGTGGGGCAACCGCCGTTGGTTACCTGTAGCGATTGCTTAGCGAGATCTGTGCCAGCTCAGCCAAGCAATTCGCTCATCGCGATGATCTGTTCGGCGACCTGGATCAGTTTCTGCTGGCGGCTCATGGCCTGGCGGCGCATCAGGGTGTAGGCCTCTTCTTCGTTGCAATCCTTCATTTTCATCAGCAACCCCTTGGCCAGTTCGATGCGCTTGCGTTCGGCCAGTTGCTGGTCGCGGGCCTGAAGCTGGGCGCGCAAGGCCTGATCGCTCTCGAAACGGGCCATGGCCACGTCGAGAATCGGCTGCAGGCGTTGTGCGTGAATGCCCTCGACGATGTAGGCACTGACCCCGGACTTGATCGCCTGACGCATCACGCCGGGGTCGTGCTCGTCGGTGAACATCACGATCGGCCGGGGCTGGTCGCGGCTGACCAGCACCACTTGTTCCATCACATCGCGGCTCGGTGACTCGGTATCGATCAGGATCACGTCCGGACGCACCGTTTCGACGCGCGCCGGCAGGTCGATGGTCAGGCCCGACTCGTCGATCACCTCGAAACCGGCCTCGGTCAGCGCGGCTTTCAGGCGCCCGACTTTTTTCGCGGTGTCGTTGATCAGCAGAATGCGCAGCATGTTCGCGGTCTCCTGTCAGCGCTGGGCGAGAAGGGGCGCGCTGTCGCTCAGCGCGTGGAGCTTGAAGCTCCGGGCATAGGCGGCCGGATCGCTGCCGTCCCAGATCTTGCCGTCGATCAACTGGCTGCTGCGCATGTCTTTGCCCCAGGCCGCGACGCCCACGGCAGTCGCCGCGTCGCGATAGATCTCCAGTTGTTGCACCTGCCGGGCGACGGCGAGGTAATCCGGGTCATCGCGCAGCAAACCCCAGCGGCGGAACTGGGTCATGAACCACATGCCGTCCGACAGGTAAGGCAGGTTTACCGCGCCATCGCCATGAAAGCGCAGGGCGTGCGGGTCCTGCCAGCGATTGCCCAGGCCGTCGTCGTAGTCGCCGAGAAAGCGCGGTTCGATGCAGGACACCGGGGCGTCGAGGTATTCCGCTGCGCTCAGCAACTGGGCGGTGCTGCGGCGGTTTTCCGGGCTCTCTTCGATGAAACGGCTGGCTTCGAGGATCGCCATCACCAGCGCGCGGGCGGTGTTGGGGTATTGCTCGACGAAGGCGCGGGTGCAGCCGAGAACTTTTTCCGGGTGATCGGGCCAGATGGTCTGGCTGGTGGCCAGTGTGAAGCCAAGATTCTGTTGCACGGCGCTGGCGGCCCACGGCTCGCCGACGCAGAAACCGTCGATGCGACCGGCCTGCAGGTGCGCAACCATTTGTGGCGGCGGCACGACCACGCTGTCGACATCCTGCAACGGATGAATGCCCTGGCTCGCCAGCCAGTAATACAGCCACATGGCATGGGTGCCGGTCGGAAAGGTCTGGGCGAAGGTCAGTTTTGCGCGGGTTTGGTGCACATGGTGGTGCAGCGCTTCAGGACCGGTCACGCCCAGGCCCTGCAAACCGTGGGACAGGTTGAGACTCTGACCGTTCTGGTTCAGGCCCATCAGCACCGCCATGTCGGTCGGCGCGACGCCGCCGATGCCCAGGTGCACCGCGTAGATCAGGCCGTAGAGGCTGTGGGCGGCATCGAGTTCGCCGCTGACCAGATTGTCCCGCAGGTTGGCCCAGGAACTCTGGCGCTTGAGGTTCAGGGTCAGGCCGTAAGGCTGGGCAAAGCCCTGGGTGGCGGCGACCACCAGCGAGGCGCAGTCGCTCAGGGCCATGAAGCCCAGGTTGATCGCGCTTTTTTCCGGGGCATCGCTGCCGTTGACCCAGGCCAGCGGCCCGGCGGAGGTTTGAGTCATGAAAGCCACCCTCAAAAAAAACGCCGTCCCAGGCTTTGCCCGCGCAAAACCGAGAGACGACGCCATTGTCCTTGCCTGCACGCCACCATTGGCCTGCAGGCTGATGCCGAGGAAGGTGCAAGGCATATGCCATGCGCACCGATTTACCCGTGCGCCTCGCGCGGCGGGGCGATGCCCGGCTATAATCGCCGCCTCTTTTCGCCGCCCGAGTCATAGCCGTCCATGTACACCCTGGCCCGTCAGCTGTTGTTCAAACTTTCCCCGGAAACCTCCCACGATCTGTCGCTGGATCTGATCGGCGCGGGCGGGCGTTTGGGCCTCAACGGCTTGCTGTGCAAGGCGCCGGCGTCGCTGCCGGTGACTGTCATGGGCCTGCAGTTCCCGAATCCTGTGGGTCTGGCGGCCGGTCTGGACAAGAACGGCGCGGCCATCGACGGCTTCGCCCAGCTGGGGTTCGGTTTTGTCGAAATCGGCACCGTGACCCCGCGTCCGCAGCCGGGCAACCCGAAACCACGGATTTTCCGCCTGCCGGAAGCCGAGGCGATCATCAACCGCATGGGTTTCAACAACCTCGGTGTGGATAACCTGCTGGCGCGGGTGGCGGCGGCCAAATACAAAGGCGTGCTGGGGATCAACATCGGCAAGAACTTCGACACCCCGGTCGAGCGCGCGGTGGATGACTACCTGATCTGCCTGGACAAGGTCTACGCCCACGCCAGCTACGTCACGGTCAACGTCAGCTCGCCGAACACCCCGGGCCTGCGCAGCCTGCAATTCGGCGATTCGCTCAAGCAATTGCTGGCGGACCTGGCCACGCGCCGCGCCGAACTGGCCCTGCGTCACGGCAAACATGTACCACTGGCGATCAAGATCGCGCCGGACATGACCGACGAGGAAACCGCGCAAGTCGCCCAGGCGCTGATCGAAACCGGGATGGACGCGGTGATCGCCACCAACACCACCCTCAGCCGCGTGGGCGTCGAAGGCATGGAACACGGCGACGAGGCGGGTGGCCTTTCCGGCGCGCCGGTGCGTGAAAAGAGCACCCACACCGTGAAAGTGCTGGCGTCCGAGCTGGGTGGCAAACTGCCGATCATCGCGGCGGGCGGTATCACCGAAGGCAAGCATGCGGCCGAGAAGATCGCTGCTGGCGCGAGTCTGGTGCAGATCTACTCGGGCTTCATCTACAAGGGCCCGGCGCTGATCCGCGAATCCGTGGACGCCATCGCCGCCAAACGCTGATCGGCGGACATGAAAGGCAGGCATAAAAAAGGGCTCCTCGAAGGAGCCCCTGGGCCGTAGCCCGCCGTCCGGGAAGGACGTGCATGGTGATCAGGTTGTTACGAAATCAGATTGTCGTGTCGCAATAAGTGCCCTGTGTCAGCCGACGGCGTGAAGTTCGTTGAGTCTGTGGATTCCCGCAGTGCCGGTCATACCGTCCCAGTTGTCGCCGCGTCCTTCTCGCCAGCCGTTGATCCAGGCTTGACGTACCGACGGTAGAGTAAATGGGCAAAGCTCACGGGATTTGCCACCAACGCCATATTGATATCCGCGCAAAAATGCTCTTTCCAACGGATCACGCTTAAGTCTTCTCATAGGGTGTTTCCCTCACTTGTTGACTGTTTTTGTCGCGTCGACCTCAATTGAGGTCTGGCAGAAAAACTCTGCCGTTGGCGGCTCGCTGCCGGCGTGGCGAGCCAAGGTGTTGACGCCGTTGCGACGTCAACCTGTGTCCAGTTCTAACCAATGAGTCACATCGATGGAATGACCGTTTTGTCATAAGGACGTAACGAAAAAGATGCTATTGCCATAAGTAACCGCGTATTTATCCAGTGTTCATTGGCCAAACCCCGGTATGATCGGCCCCGCGCTAGATGATGAGGTTAATCCTTTAGTGAGAATGACCCACGTTTACGCTGGGGTACTATTCGACGAAGGGTTGCTTTGAGTCATTTTGTTGCATCAACTTTTTTATCTGTCCCGGCATCTAAGCTCTTTTAACCCGAGCAGCGGGGATGGAACGGCACACCTTCGTGCCACGCGGGCGCTCTTGTAGAAAAGCGCCTGATTGAAAACCGGATCGGCAATGCGTTGCCGGTTCATCAGCCAAAGGCTCTGGAAAAACCATGTCCGACCGTTTCGAACTCTTCCTCACTTGCCCCAAAGGCCTTGAAGGCCTGCTCATCGAGGAAGCCGTCGGGCTTGGCCTTGAAGAAGCTCGCGAGCACACTTCCGCCGTGCGTGGCATGGCGACCATGGAAACCGCTTATCGCCTGTGCCTCTGGTCGCGTCTGGCCAACCGGGTGCTGCTGGTGCTCAAACGCTTCCCGATGAAAGACGCCGAAGACCTGTACCACGGCGTACTCGACGTCGACTGGCAGGATCACATGCTGGCCGACGGTACCCTGGCCGTGGAATTCAGCGGCCATGGTTCGGGCATCGACAACACCCACTTCGGCGCCTTGAAGGTCAAGGACGCCATCGTCGACAAGCTGCGCACCCCGCAGGGCGACCGTCCAAGCATCGACAAGCTCAACCCGGACCTGCGCATTCATCTGCGCCTGGATCGCGGCGAAGCGATTCTGTCCCTCGACCTCTCCGGTCACAGCCTGCACCAGCGCGGTTATCGCTTGCAGCAGGGCGCTGCGCCGCTGAAGGAAAACCTCGCGGCCGCGATCCTGATCCGTTCCGGCTGGCCACGCATTGCCGCCGAAGGTGGCGCGCTGGCTGACCCGATGTGCGGTGTCGGCACGTTCCTGGTCGAAGCCGGCATGATCGCCGCCGACATGGCGCCGAACCTGCGTCGCGAACAGTGGGGCTTCACCGCCTGGCTCGGTCACGTACCGGCGCTGTGGAAAAAACTGCATGAAGAAGCCGTCGAACGCGCCGCCGCCGGTCTGGCCAAGCCGCCGCTGTGGATCCGTGGTTATGAAGCCGACCCACGGCTGATTCAGCCGGGCCGCAACAACGTCGAGCGCGCCGGCCTGAGCGAATGGATCAAGATCTATCAGGGCGAAGTCGCCACCTTCGAACCGCGCCCGGACCAGAACCAGAAAGGTCTGGTCATCTGCAACCCGCCGTACGGCGAGCGTCTGGGTGATGAAGCCAGTCTGTTGTACCTCTACCAGAACCTCGGCGAGCGTCTGCGTCAGGCCTGCCTGAACTGGGAAGCGGCGGTGTTTACCGGCGCGCCGGACCTGGGCAAGCGCATGGGTATCCGCAGCCACAAACAGTATTCGTTCTGGAACGGCGCGCTGCCATGCAAGCTGCTGTTGATCAAAGTGCTGCCGGACCAGTTCGTCACCGGCGAGCGTCGTACCCCGGAGCAACGTCAGGCCGAACGCGAGCAAGCCGCTTATGATCAGGCGCCGAACGAGCCGCAAGAGCGCAAGTTCAACAAGAACGGCAACCCGATCAAACCGACGCCGGCCCCGGCGCCTGTGATCGAGCAGCCGCGCCTGAGTGAAGGCGGGCAGATGTTTGCCAACCGCCTGCAGAAGAATCTCAAGGCGATGGGCAAGTGGGTCAAGCGCGAAGGCATCGACTGCTACCGCGTCTACGATGCGGACATGCCGGAATACGCCATGGCCATCGACCTCTATCACGACTGGGTGCACGTCCAGGAATACGCCGCGCCGAAGTCGATCGACCCGGAAAAAGCCTCGATCCGCATGTTCGACGCCCTGGCGGCCATTCCGCAGGCGCTGAACATCGACAAAAGCCGCGTGGTGGTCAAGCGCCGCGAGCGGCAGAGCGGCACCAAGCAGTACGAGCGTCAGGCTGCCCAAGGCAAATTCAATGAAGTGACCGAGGGTGGCGTGAAGTTGCTGGTCAACCTCACCGACTACCTCGACACCGGGCTGTTCCTCGATCACCGGCCGATGCGCATGCGGATTCAGAAAGAGGCCGCCGGCAAGCGCTTCCTCAACCTGTTCTGCTACACCGCGACCGCCAGTGTGCACGCAGCCAAGGGCGGCGCGCGCAGCACCACCAGTGTCGACTTGTCGAAAACCTACCTCGACTGGGCGCGCCGCAACCTGTCGCTCAATGGCTTCTCCGACAAGAACCGTCTGGAGCAGGGCGATGTGATGGCGTGGCTGGAAAACTGCCGGGAAGAGTACGACCTGATCTTCATCGATCCGCCGACCTTCTCCAACTCCAAGCGCATGGAAGGGATCTTCGACGTGCAGCGTGACCAGGTACAACTGATCGACCTGGCCATGGCCCGACTGGCCAGCGGCGGCGTGTTGTACTTCTCCAACAACTTCCGCAAGTTCCAGCTGGAAGACAACCTGGCCGAACGTTATGCGGTCGAGGAAATCACCGCCAGCACCATCGACCCGGATTTCGCCCGCAACGGCAAGATCCACCGCGCCTGGAAAATCACGGCCCGTTGACACTCTGAGCAGTTGGATCCACAGAGCCTTGATTTTTAAGGCTCTTGGATCCCATCAGAGCTAGCCAAATTAGTGGCTAATAGCTATAACTCACTCACGGCCAACGGGGTTATCCCGCAAGTACTGGCGTAGTGAGTGGCCCATATGTCGTTGCACCCCGTGCGCCCAAAGATCCTGGGTTTCATCAGCGAAGAAGTCTCGGCCTGGCTGGTCGCGCTGCTGGTATTGCTCGCCGGCGGGATTCTCACGGGGCTGCTGGCCTGGGCCACCCTCAATCAGTTTCACAGCCAGTTGCGCCAGCGTTTTCAATTGCTGGCCAATGAGCGCTACAGCCGCATCGAAGAACGTTTTCAGGATCAGGAGCAACGCCTCGACGGCCTGCGCCGGTTCTTCGCCAACTCTGAATCGGTGTCCCGCGCCGAATTCGACGGCTACACCCATCCTTTATTGCTGCGCACCCAGGCCTATTCGTTCGCCTTGCGGGTGAGCGGTGCCGAGCGCGCCGCGTTCGAGCAGCGGGTGCGTGACGAAGGCCTGAGCACCTTCAGCGTGCGCGAACTCAATGCCCGCGGCGAGCTGCAACTGGCCGCGGCCCGGGATGAATACGTGGTGGTGTTGTACAGCCAGACCCAGAGCCGGCTCGGCTCGCCGTTGGGTTACGACCTGCTGGCACAACCGTTGCGCCGCACCACTCTGGAGCGCGCCGACCAGCTTCGCGGCCTGGCAGTGTCGCAGCCAATGCATCTGGTGGGTATCGAGCCGGCTTACGCCCGCGGCGTATTGTTGGTGGCGCCGGTGCTGCGCGAAGGCGAACCCAGATCATACGGCTACGTGATGGCCGTCATCAGTATGCGTCAGCTGCTGGCGGACGGTTTGCCGGATCCCCCTCATGACTACCTTTCGGTGCGCATCCTCGATCTGTCCACCAACGACCAGCATGAGGTGCTGTTCGAGTCGACCAATGATCCGGCGCCCAGCGATCTGTCGACCACGCGGCTGGTGCGCATGGCCGACCATGACTATCAGGTCGATATCTCGCCCAGCGAGGCTTTTTTGCAGGCTAACCATTCGTCGGTCGGCAGTGTGGTCATTCTGGGTGGCTTGCTCAGTCTGCTGCTCAGTGCGCTGCTGTATGTGCTGGTCAGTCAGCGTCAGCGGGCCTTGCGCATGGTCGAGTTGCGCACTCAGGAGCTGCATGAGCGCGAGCAGGAACTGCGGGGCACCCACGGCCAGCTGCGCGGGGTGCTTAACGCGGCGACGCAAGTGGCGATCATCGCCACCGACCTGCGCGGTGTAATCAACACATTCAATCCCGGTGCGGAGCAGATGCTGGGCTACGGCAGCGCCGAGGTCATCGGCCACATGACGCTGGAAAACCTGCATTTCCCCCGGGAGCTGGTCACCCGTGCGGCGGAGCTGAGCGCCCGCTATGGCAAGGCCATCCCGACCTGCCAGGCGATGCTGGTGGAGGGCGGCGAAGTCGGCGGGCATGAGGCGCGCGAGTGGACGCTGGTGCGCAAGGATGGCAGTCATCTGCCGGTGAACATGCTGGCCACCCCAGTCCTGGACGAGCAGGGGCTGTGGGTCGGGCACCTGGCGATCTGCATCGACATCACCGAACGCAAGCGCGTACACGAAGCGCTGGCGGCGCGGGACCTGCTGTTGAAGAAACTCAGTGCTCACGTTCCCGGCGGCATCTATCAGTTCAAGATGGAATTCGACGGGAGCTTCAGCGTGATCTACGCCAGCGAGGGCATCCGTGAGATCTACGAGCTGGAACCTGACGTGCTGCTGCTCAATGCCGAATCCATCTTTACCCGGATTCATCCGCAGGATGTCAGCCGCGTGCGCAAGTCGATCCGTGCCTCGGCGGATAACCTCAGCCCGTGGCGCGAGGAGTACCGCGTGCAATTGCCAGAGCGTGGCCTGCGCTGGGTGCGCGGCGAAGCGACCCCGGAGGAACTGCCGGGCGGTGGCGTGCTCTGGCATGGCTACATCTCGGACATCTCCGACCTGAAGCGCGTGGAGGAAGAACTGCGCGCACTGTCGGTGACCGATTCACTGACCGGCATCCACAACCGGCGCTATTTCCAGGAACGTCTGACGACCGAAATGGCCCGGGTCGAGCGTGGAGGTGGCGAACTGTCGGTGATCATGCTCGATATCGATCATTTCAAACGGATCAACGATCAGTACGGCCATGCAGTCGGCGACCGGGTGTTACAGGCGGTGTGCGAGCGCATCGGCCATCGGCTGCGGCGTACCGACGTGTTCTGTCGCTTGGGCGGCGAAGAGTTCATGGTGCTGTGCCCGGACATCGACGGTGATCATGCGTACATGCTGGCCGTGGAGTTGTGGCAAGGCCTGCGCGGGGCGCCGGTGGATGTGGTCGGTGTGGTAACGGCGAGTTTCGGGATTGCCAGCTGGCGGCCGGGGGAGGGCGCTGATTCGCTGTTGTTGCGGGCGGATTCAGGGGTTTATGCGGCGAAGCAGGGCGGGCGGGATCGGGTCGAGCGGCAGATGAACTAGGCACTAAACGTGTGGGAGCCAGCCTGCTGGCGATCGCTTCAGTTCAGTCAATGATCCAGTGACTGACACTCCGCCATCGCCAGCAGGCTGGCTCCCACAGTGTTTTGTGGTGTGCTTACAAGACCGAAGCGGTTTGCGTCGCTCGCGGCTGTTTGTAGAGATCCAGCAGCACCTGATCCAGCACCGACGATGCACCGAAAGGCGCCTTGTCGTTGAGGATCGCCACCACGGCCCATGTGTTGCCATTGACGTCGCGGCTGAAACCGGCGATTGCGCGCACAGTATTCAGGGTGCCGGTCTTGACGTGGGCTTCACCGCGCACGGCGGTGGTCTTCAGGCGTTTACGCATGGTGCCGTCCATGCCGGCAATCGGCAGCGAGCTGATGTACTCGGCAGCGTAAGGGCTGTGCCACGCAGCCTGCAGCATCGCGGCCATTTCCCGGGCGCTGACCCGCTCGGCACGGGACAGGCCGGAACCGTTCTCCATGACCAGATGCGGCGCGGTGATGCCTTTTCTCGCGAGCCACTGGCGCACCACCCGTTGCCCGGCCTTGGCATCATCGCCATCGGCTTCGTTGCGGAATTTCTGGCCCAGGCTCAGGAACAGCTGCTGAGCCATGGTGTTGTTACTGTATTTGTTGATGTCGCGGATGATTTCCGCCAGATCCGGCGAGAAGGCGCGGGCCAGCACTTTGGCGCTGCTTGGCGTCGGCGCCAGACGATCCTTGCCCTGGATGCTGCCGCCCAGTTCCTTCCAGATCGCCCGCACGGCACCGGCGGTGTAGGTCGCGTGGTCGAGCAGCGACAGATAAGTCTGCGAGCTGCAGCCTTCACCCAACTGACCGGCAACGGTCACGGTCACGCTGCCATCGGCCTGTGTCACCGGGTTGTAGCGCACGCCACCGGTGCATTGCTTGGAGTTGAGGGCCTTGACGGTGTTCTCGATCTTGATGCTGGCAATCGGCGGTTCTACTGAAACCAGCACCCGGCCGCCGTCATTGCGGGCCACGAAACGCAGGGCCTTGAGGTTGACCAGCAACGAGTCCGGCTTGACCAGGAACGGCTTGTTCTCGTCATTGCCGTCATCATTGAATTCCGGTAGCTGCGGTTGTATGAAGAAGCTGCGGTCCAGCACCAGGTCGCCGGTAACCTGGGTCACGCCGTTGGCGCGCAGGTCGCGCATCAGCAGCCAGAGTTTTTCCATGTTCAGCTTTGGATCGCCGCCACCCTTGAGGTAGAGGTTGCCGTTGAGGATGCCGCCGCTCAGGTCGCCGTCGGTGTAGAACTCGGTTTTCCACTGGTGGTTGGGGCCGAGCATTTCCAGTGCGGCGTAGGTGGTCACCAGTTTCATGGTCGAGGCCGGGTTGACCGACACGTCGGCGTTGTACACGGTCGGCGTGCCCGGACCCTCCAGCGGTACCATCACCAGCGACAGGGCGCTTGGCTGCAGCTTGCTGGCCTTGAGGGCTTTTTCGACGTTGGGTGTCAGGGACGTGTTGATGGTGGCAGCGCAGACCGGCAGGGCCAGGGGGAGAAAAAGGCCGGCCAGGAGCAGAGGACGCAACGATTTGATCATATGAAATAAAACCCTACAGCCGAGGGGAAAAAGACGAGGACATGGATGAAAAGGCCCTCAGTGGTCATGAAAGTGTCGGCATTATGCCCCAAGGTGTAACAGCTTGTGCCTTTCCTAAGGGGCCCGATGGGTTATTTTTTTACGGGCGGTCGTACGCACGTCCCGGATAGGCGGGCAATCGCCGCCTTAAACTGGTAAAGTGCCGGCCGTTATTACTTAAGAGGATTGTTCCAATGGCGACTAACCGTTCCCAGCGTCTGCGCAAAAAACTGTGCGTCGATGAATTTCAAGAGCTGGGTTTCGAACTGAACCTGGGCTTCAAAGAAGACCTGTCCGAAGAAGCCATTGACGCTTTCCTCGAAGCATTCATCAAAGAAGCCATGGAAGCCAACGGTCTGGGCTATGTCGGCGGCGAAGACTTCGGTCTGGTTTGCCTGCAGAAGCGTGGCTCGGTTTCCGAAGAGCAGCGCGCTGCCGTTGAAGCCTGGCTGAAAACCCGCTCCGAGCTGACCACTACTGAAATCAGTCCGCTGCTGGACGTCTGGTATCCGGAAAAGCCGATCAACGCGGCCAAGTGATGCAAAAAAACGGCGACCCTGGGGTCGCCGTTTTTTTATGCCTGCTTTTTAATCAGGCATCAGGCCTTGCGCCAGTTGAGGATCAGCAAGGTCAACACTCCCGCGACAATCCCCCAGAAGGCCGAACCGATGGAAAACAGCGTCAGCCCCGACGCCGTGACCATGAAAGTGATCAGCGCCGCTTCCCGTTCCTTCACTTCGGTCATGGCAATGCTCAAGCCGTTGATGATCGAACCGAACAGCGCCAGCGCGGCAATCGACAGCACCAGTTCCTTGGGCAGCGCGGCAAACAACGCCGCCAGCGTGGCGCCGAACACCCCGGCAATCCCGTAGAAAATCCCGCACCACACCGCCGCGGTGTAACGCTTGTTGCGATCCTCATGGGCATGGGGCCCGGTGCAGATCGCCGCGCTGATGGCCGCCAGGTTGATGCCATGAGAACCGAATGGCGCCAGCAGCAGCGAGGCAATGCCTGTGGTGGTGATCAACGGCGAGGCCGGGACGTTATAGCCGTCGGCGCGCAGCACGGCGACGCCGGGCATGTTCTGCGAGGTCATCGCTACGACAAACAACGGAATGCCGATGCTGATGGTCGCGGCGAGAGAAAAGTGCGGCGTGGTCCAGACCGGCGTTGCCACTTCCAGATGAAAGCCGCTGAAATCCAGCAGCCCCATGAAGCCCGACAGCGCGGTGCCGATCAGCAGCGCAGCGAGTACCGCATAACGCGGCGTCAGGCGCTTGACCACCAGATAAGTGAAGAACATCCCCAGCACCAGGCCGGTACGGTGCTGCGCAGCGACGAAGATTTCGCTGCCGATCTTGAACAGAATCCCCGCCAGCAATGCGGCGGCAAGGGAGGCGGGGATTTTTTTCACCAGGCGTTCGAAGCTGCCGGTCAGACCGCAGATCGTCACCAGCACCGCGCAGGTGATGTAGGCGCCGATGGCTTCGCCGTAGGTGACGCCGCCGAGGCTGGTGATCAGAAGGGCTGCGCCGGGTGTCGACCAGGCGATGGTGATCGGCGTGCGATAGCGCAGCGACAGGCCGATCGAACACACCGCCATGCCGATGGAGATCGCCCAGATCCACGAGGAAATCTGCCCGCTGCTCAGGCCCGCGGCCTGCCCGGCCTGGAACATCAGCACCAACGAACTGGTGTAGCCGGTCATCATCGCGATGAATCCGGCGACGATGGCAGAGGGCGATGTGTCCGCAAAGGGGCGCAGTCGGGTGTGGGTGATTTCGTTCATGACAGCGGCGTTCCTTGTTCAAGCCACGGATTTCGGGTTTAAGCCTAAACTCAAACGTAACGATGCGTTGCAATACAGCCGAAGTCACAAACAGCCGTACAGTCGTGTTGCCACCTTCCATTGTGTACAATCGCGCTGTTTTTTACGCGATACTTGCCAGCGACCCACTGTGCCGTATTACAGTCACGGTCAATTCGCCGCCGTTCTTCCCGACTCGAGTGCCCATGAACGAACAGTTGCAACCCCTCAAGAAACAACCGCGAGCAGGCAAAGCCGGCCGCAGCGGAACCCAGGACGATATCGTCTATGCGCATATCTTCGAGGCCATCCTCGAACAACGCCTGGCGCCCGGTACAAAGTTGAGCGAAGAAGCGCTGGGGGAAATTTTCGGGGTCAGCCGCACCATCATTCGCCGCGCGCTCTCGCGTCTGGCCCATGAAGGCGTGGTGCTGTTGCGGCCGAACCGTGGCGCGGTGGTGGCGAGCCCGAGCGTTGAAGAAGCGCGTCAGGTGTTCCTCGCCCGGCGTCTGGTGGAGCGCGCAATCACCGAGCTGGCGGTGCAGCACGCCACCGCCGAGCAGATCGCCGAACTGCGCCAGATGGTCAACGACGAACGCGACAGCTTCTCCCGTGGCGACCGCGGCGCGGGTATCCGTCTCTCCGGCGAATTCCACCTGAAACTGGCCGAAGCGGCGAAAAATGCGCCGTTGATCAGCTTTCAGCGCAGCCTGGTTTCACAGACGTCGCTGATCATTGCGCAATATGAAAGCGGCAACCGTTCGCACTGTTCCTACGACGAGCACACTCAGTTGATCGACGCCATCGAAGCGCGCAACGGTGAGCTCGCCGTAGATTTGATGATGCATCACATGGATCACATCGACAGCAAACTCAACCTCGACGAGGAAAGTGCTTCGGACGATCTGCATGCGGTGTTCTCGCATCTGTTGCAGACCAGGAAGCCGGGGCGTCCGGCGGCCAAGCTCTGACCGGCACCGAGTCGCGAAGGCGTCCTGACAGGCAATAAAAATCCCCCGGAGCTGAACGCTGTCGGGGGATTTTTTATACCTTGGAAAAACTAGCGCTGGTGTACCAGCGCACCCGCCGCATAGGTCTGGGCCACAGTGCGGTCATCGCCCAGCGTCATCAGCACGAACAACGTCTCGGCAATGTTGTTTGACTGCTTCAAGCGATAGCTCAGCAGCGGCGTGGCGTTGTAGTCCAGCACCAGGAAGTCGGCGTCGGAGCCCGGTTGCAGGTTGCCGATCCTGTCTTCCAGGCGCAGGGCTCGCGCGCCGCCGAGGGTGGCGAGGTACAGCGACTTGAACGGGCTCAGGCGCGCACCTTGCAGCTGCATCACTTTGTAGGCTTCGTTCAGGGTCTGCAGCAGCGAGAAACTGGTGCCACCGCCGACGTCAGTGCCGAGCCCGACGTTCAGCTTGTGCTTCTCGGCCATCGGCAGGTTGAACAGGCCGCTGCCAAGGAAGAAGTTCGACGTCGGGCAGAACGAGATCGCCGAACCGGTTTGCGCCAGGCGCGCGCATTCTTCGTCGCACAGGTGCACGCCGTGGGCGAACACCGAGCGCTCGCCGAGCAACTGATAGTGATCGTAGACGTCCAGATAGCCTTTGCGCTCCGGGAACAGCGCCTTGACCCACTCGATTTCCTTGAGGTTCTCGCTGATGTGGGTCTGCATGTACAGATCCGGGTATTCAGTCAGCAACTGCCCGGCGAGGGTCAGTTGTTCCGGAGTGCTGGTCGGGGCGAAGCGCGGGGTCACGGCGTAATGCAGGCGACCCTTGCCGTGCCAGCGCTCGATCAGCGCCTTGCTCTCGGTGTAGCTGGATTCAGCGGTGTCAGTCAGGTAGTCCGGCGCGTTGCGGTCCATCATCACCTTGCCGGCGATCATTCGCAGGTCGAGCTTCTCGGCCGCTTCGAAGAACGAGTTCACCGACTGCGGGTGCACGCTGCCGAACACCAGGGCCGTGGTGGTGCCGTTGCGCAGCAGTTCCTTGATGAAGATGTCCGCGACCTCATCGGCGTGGGCCTTGTCGGCGAACTGGCTTTCGCACGGGAAGGTGTAGGTGTTCAGCCAGTCCAGCAGCTGTTCGCCGTAGGCGCCGACCATGCCGGTCTGCGGCAGGTGGATGTGGGTGTCGATGAAGCCCGGGGTGATCAGCGCATCCTGGTGATGCGTGATCTCGATATCCGCCGGCAGCGTCGGCAGCAGCTCGCTGGCGTGGCCGAGGGCGCTGATCTTGCCGCCATCGACCACCAGCAGGCCGTCCTCGAAATACTCGTAGGAGGCTTCGGTGCCGACCTCGGCAGGGTCGGCGATGCTGTGCAGGATGGCGGCGCGGTAGGCTTTGCGAGTCAGAGGCATGAGGGTTCTCTAATCAGTTTGAGGCTTTGAGTGTGGCGGCCTGACTGCGGCGCGAAACCGGCAGCAGTTTGGCAATCGGTTCGGCGCTGGCGGTGTGCTGGCCGAAATTGGCGTTATAGGTGGCGATGATTTCGCCGGCGATGGAGATGGCGATTTCCACAGGCAATTTGCCTTTGACTTCGCTGATGCCCATCGGGCAGCGCATGCGTTGCACGACACTGGCGTCGAAGCCACGGTCACGCAAGCGGTGTTCGAACTTGGCCCGTTTGGTTTTCGAGCCGATCAGGCCGAACCAGGTGAAATCGTTGCGCTTGAGAATCGCGGCGGTGAGTTCCAGATCCAGCTGATGGTTGTGGGTCATGACGATGCAGTAGCTGCCCGCCGGCAGGTCGTCGATTTCATCCACAGGCTCTTCGGCGACGATTTTGCGCACGCCGTGGGGAATCTGCTCGGGGAATTCCTCTTCCCGGGAGTCGATCCAGCGCACCCGGCAGGGCAGGCTGGCGAGCAAGGGAACCAGTGCGCGACCCACATGACCGGCGCCGAACACAGCGATCTGCGCCTGCACCTGGCCCATCGGTTCGAACAACAGCACCGTAGCGCCGCCGCAGCACTGACCGAGGCTGGCGCCGAGGCTGAAGCGCTCCAGATGGGTGTCTTGCTTGCCGCTGGCGAGCATCTCGCGGGCGATCTGCATGGCTTTGTATTCCAGGTGCCCGCCACCGATGGTGTCGAACGTCTGGCGAGCGCTGACGACCATTTTCGAGCCGGCATTGCGCGGCGTCGAGCCGAGCTCTTCGATGATCGTCACCAGAACGCAGGGTTCGCCCTGGTTCTGCAGGTCGGCGAGGGCGTCGATCCAGTTGTACATAGTTCACCCCTACAACATCGTTGTCTGTTCGGGCCTCTTCGCGAGCAAGCCCGCTCCCACATTGGATTTGCACAAGTCCAACAGTCAGCACATATCCCTGTGGGAGCGGGCTTGCCCGCGATGGCCGCGCCTCGGTCCTAGAGCGGAGCCAGCTCGGTTTCAGCTTCGACGGCTTTCACTGCCTTGAGCTGACGCATCTGCTCGCAACCCCACAACACCCGCTCCGGGGTCGCCGGCGCGTCGATCTTCGGCTGATACTTGTAGTCGCCCAGACTGGCCACCGCATCCTTGATTGCGCACCACGCGGCGATGCCGAGCATGAACGGCGGCTCACCCACAGCCTTGGAGTGGAACACGGTGTCTTCCGGGTTCTTGCGGTTTTCCACCAGTTTCACCCGCAGGTCCAGCGGCATGTCCGCCACGGCCGGGATCTTGTAGCTGGCCGGGCCGTTGGTCATCAGCTTGCCTTTATTGTTCCAGACCAGTTCTTCCATGGTCAGCCAGCCCATGCCCTGGACGAAGCCGCCCTCGACCTGACCGATGTCGATGGCCGGGTTCAGCGAGGCGCCGACGTCGTGGAGGATATCGGTACGGAGCATCTTGTACTCGCCGGTCAGGGTGTCGACGATTACTTCGCAGCACGCCGCGCCGAAGGCGAAGTAGTAGAACGGTCGGCCACGAGCCTGGCTGCGGTCGTAGTAGATTTTTGGGGTCTTGTAGAACCCGGTGCTCGACAGCGACACCTGATTGAAATACGCCAACTGGATCAGCGCCTCGAAGGTCATGATGTGGTCACGCACCCGTACGTGGCCGTTGTGGAATTCCACGTCCTCTTCGCTGACTTTGTAGTGCCGCGCGGCGAATTCGACGAGTCGCTGCTTGATGATTTCTGCTGCGTTCTGCGCCGCTTTACCGTTCAGGTCAGCACCGCTGGACGCTGCGGTTGGCGAGGTGTTCGGCACCTTGTCAGTGTTGGTTGCAGTGATCTGTACCCGGTCCATTTCCACCTGGAACACTTCGGCCACGACCTGCGCAACCTTGGTGTTCAGGCCCTGGCCCATTTCCGTGCCGCCGTGGTTCAAGTGGATGCTGCCGTCGGTGTAGACGTGCACCAAGGCACCGGCCTGATTGAGGAAGCTGGCGGTGAAGGAAATGCCGAATTTCACCGGGGTCAGCGCCAGGCCTTTTTTCAGGATCGGGCTGTTGGCGTTGTAGCGACGGATCGCTTCGCGGCGCTCGGCGTACTGGCTGCTTTCTTCAAGTTCGGCGGTCATCTCTTCGAGCATGTTGTGCTCGACGGTCTGGTAATAATGGGTGACGTTGCGCTCGGTCTTGCCGTAGTAGTTGGCCTTGCGCACGGCCAGCGGATCGAGGTTCAAGTGACGGGCGATGGCGTCCATCACTTCTTCGATCGCGACCATCCCTTGCGGGCCGCCGAAACCACGGTAGGCGGTGTTCGACGCAGTGTTGGTCTTGCAGCGGTGACCATTGATGGTGGCATCGCCCAGGTAGTACGAGTTGTCCGAGTGGAACATCGCACGGTCAACGATTGAGGCCGACAGATCAGGCGAGCAGCCGCAGTTGCCGGCCAGATCCATCGCGATCCCGTGCAGGCGCCCGGTGCCGTCGAAGCCGACGTCATACTCGACGTAGAACGGGTGGCGCTTGCCGGTCATCAGCATGTCTTCAACCCGTGGCAGGCGCATCTTGGTCGGCTGGCCGGTGAGGTGCGCGATTACCGCACACAGGCAAGCCGGGCTCGCAGCCTGGGTTTCCTTGCCGCCGAAACCACCGCCCATGCGGCGCATGTCGACCACGATTTTATTCATCGACACGTCGAGGACTTCGGCCACCAGTTTCTGCACTTCGGTGGGGTTCTGGGTCGAGCAGTAGACGATCATGCCGCCATCTTCGGTCGGCATCACCGAGGAGATCTGCGTCTCCAGATAGAAGTGTTCCTGGCCGCCGATGTGCAGCGTGCCCTGGATGCGATGTTCAGCCGTGGCCAACGCGTTGGCCGAATCGCCGCGCTGATGGGTGTGGCTGTCGAGCACGAAGTGGCGTTTGCGCAGGGCTTCGACCACGTCCAGCACCGGTTCCAGATCTTCGTATTCGATGATCGCGGCCATGGCGGCCTTGCGTGCGGTTTCCAGATCCTTGGCGGCCACGGCCAGCACCGGTTGACCGACGAACTGCACATCATCGATGGCCAGCAGCGGATCGCCTGGCAGCAGCGGGCCGATGTCTTTCAGGCCCGGTACGTCTTCGTGGGTGATGGCGATGCGCACGCCTTCGAAGGCGTAGCAGGGTTTGGTGTCGATGCTGATGATTTTCGCGTGGGCGCGATCCGACAACCGTGCGTAAACGTGCAACTGATTCGGGAATTCGAGCCGGTCATCGATGTACTGCGCTTCACCGGACACATGCTTGGCGGCGCTGTCGTGCTTGACGCTGCGGCCGACGCCGGTGGTCAGGTCTTTGGCGAACAGTTCAGCCAGTTCAGCTTGCGTTTTCTCTACGCCGTGATGGTTAGACATAAGCGGTCACCCGAGTCTCGATGTGCGGTGTTTGCAGTTCGATGAAGTATTTGCGCAGCAGGTTCTGCGCGCTGAGCAGGCGGTATTCCTTGCTGGCGCGGAAGTCCGAGAGCGGGGTGAAATCCTCGCCCAGCGCGGTGCAGGCGCGCTCGATGACAGCGTTGTTGAACGGCTGGCCGAGCAGCACGGCTTCACAGTGCGCGGCGCGTTTCGGGATCGCGGCCATGCCGCCGAAGGCGACGCGGGCGTCGGTGATCACGCCGTTCTCGACCCGCAGGTTGAACGCGGCGCAGACGGCAGAGATGTCGTCGTCCAGACGTTTGGAGACTTTGTAGGCGCGGAAGCGCTGCTCAGTCGTGGCGCGAGGGACGATGATTTTCTCGATGAACTCGCTTTCCTGACGCGCGGTGACCCGGTAATCGATGAAGTAATCCTCAAGGGCCAGCGTGCGGCGGGTCTCACCCTTGCACAGCACGATCTGCGCGCCGAGGGCGATCAGCAGGGGTGGCGAGTCACCGATCGGCGAAGCGTTGCCGATGTTGCCGCCCAACGTGCCCTGGTTGCGGATTTGCAGGGAGGCAAAGCGGTGCAGCAGCTCGCCGAAGTCCGCGTACTCGGCGTTCAACGCTTCGTAGCAGTCGGAGAGGGCGGTGGCGGCGCCGATTTCAATGCGATCCTCGAAGTGCTCGATGCGCTTCATTTCGGCGACGTTGCCGACGTAGATCATCACCGGCAGGGTGCGGTGGAACTGCGTGACTTCCAGCGCCAGATCGGTACCGCCGGCCAGCAGCCGAGCCTGTGGATAAGCGTCGTAGAGATCGGCCAGGTCGGCCACGGTCAGCGGCACCAGGCAGCGTTTGTCGCCGCTGTTGAGTTCGCCGATCGATGTCGGGGCAATGGCTTTGAGGCGGGCGATGGTTTGCGCTTCACGGGCGTCGAACTGGTCCGGTTGCTTGCCGCAGCAGGATTGTTCGGCAGCGGCCAGGATCGGCCGGTAGCCGGTGCACCGGCAGAGGTTGCCAGCCAGCGCTTCGTGGGCCTTGGCCTGATCCGGTGCATCGCTGTTCTTTTGCAGGGCGAACAGTGACATCACGAAACCGGGGGTGCAGAAACCGCATTGCGAACCGTGGCACTCGACCATGGCTTTCTGCACGCTGTGCAGTTCGCCCTTGTGCTTGAGGTCTTCGACACTGATCAATTGTTTGCCGTGCAGCGACGAAACGAACGTCAGGCACGAATTGAGGCTGCGATAGCGAATGTGCTCGCGGCCATCGTCATCCGTCTGCAACTCGCCGACCACCACCGTACAGGCGCCGCAGTCACCGCTGGCGCAGCCTTCTTTGGTGCCGGATTTACCCACATGTTCGCGCAGGTAGTTGAGCACAGTCAGGTTCGGGTCCAGGGCGTGCTCGCTACGGAGTTCCTGGTTAAGTAAAAACTGGATCACGGAAGGCCTCGCAGACTCATTATTGTTGTTGAGCGACTTGAGCCGAATTTAGCAGGTCTGACTTTTCGGTCAATTGTTTTCTGACTTAAAGGTCAGGAAAAGCCGTTTTGTCGCTCAACCACGTGTCTCTTCAGTATTGACCCTCATTGGATCAAGCGCTTTTTTGCGGGATTCGTGCCAAAAACCGCTGTGCGGGCACTCCGCCATGACCGCGCATTGCGCTACACTGCGCCGCTTGTGCAGATCGAAGAGTTTGAAGGACAACCATGACGTTCAAGGCGCCGGACAGCCTCGCCGAGCAAATCGCTCACCACCTCGCCGAACGGATCATTCGCGGCGAAATGAAGCCGGGAGAGCGTATCCAGGAACAGAAGGTCACGCTGGCGCTGAACGTCAGCCGCGGCTCGGTCCGCGAAGCCTTGCTGATCCTCGAGCGCCGTCACCTGATCGCGATCCTGCCGCGCCGCGGCGCCCACGTCACAGAGCTGACGGCGCACAAGGTGCAGAGCCTGTGCACGTTGATGAGCGAGCTGTACATCCTGCTCGGCAATGCAGTGGCCAATGGCTGGCAAGTCCAGGCCGACATGGCGCCGTTCGTGCAGATCCAGCAACGCCTGACCGCCAGCTACGAGCGTCAGGACATCCGCACCTTCGTCGACGACAGCTTCAACGTGATGCGCGCCGCGTATCCGTTCGCCAACAACCCGTACCTGCAGGAAACCGTCGAAAACCTGCAACCGGCCATGAGCCGTGCGTACTTCCTCGCGCTGGAGCAGCGCAAGGCCGAGATGAGCGAGTTCCTCGAACTGTTCGAACGCTTGCTGGCCGCCGTCCTTGCCCGTGACCTGCCGCAGATCCGCATCGTGCTGACGGCTTACGCCCAGCGCAGCTGCGATCTGGTGGTGTCCGCCCTGACGGTTGCCTGACCTTGCGCCTCAAGTGCATCAAGCTGGCGGGGTTCAAATCCTTCGTCGACCCGACCACGGTGAACTTCCCCAGCAACATGGCGGCAGTCGTCGGGCCGAACGGTTGCGGCAAGTCGAACATCATCGACGCCGTACGCTGGGTGATGGGCGAAAGTTCGGCGAAAAACCTGCGCGGCGAGTCGATGACCGACGTCATCTTCAACGGCTCGACCAGCCGCAAACCGGTGAGCCAGGCGAGCATCGAACTGGTGTTCGACAACTCCGACGGCACGCTGCTGGGCGAGTGGGCGGCGTACGCGGAAATTTCGATCCGCCGCAAAGTGACCCGCGACAGCCAGACCACTTATTACCTCAACGGCGCCAAATGCCGTCGTCGCGACATCACCGACATCTTCCTTGGCACCGGCCTCGGCCCGCGCAGTTACTCGATCATCGAGCAGGGGATGATCTCCAAGCTGATCGAGTCCAAGCCCGAAGATCTGCGTAACTTCATCGAAGAAGCCGCCGGCATCTCCAAGTACAAGGAGCGCCGGCGCGAGACCGAAAACCGCATCCGCCGCACCCACGAAAACCTTGCCCGTCTGACCGACCTGCGCGAAGAACTCGAACGCCAGCTCGAACGCTTGCACCGTCAGGCCGAGGCCGCCAGGAAGTATCAGGAATTCAAGGCCGAAGAGCGCCAGCTCAAGGCGCAACTGTCGGCCTTGCGCTGGCAGGATCTGAACGATCAGGTGGGCCAGCGCGAATCGATCATCGGCAACCAGGAAATCAGCTTCGAAGCGCTGGTCGCAGAACAACGCAACGCCGATGCGGCGATTGAACGCCTGCGCGACGGTCACCATGACCTGTCCGAGCGCTTCAATCTGGTGCAGGGGCGCTTCTATTCGGTCGGCGGCGACATCGCCCGGGTCGAGCAGAGCATCCAGCACGGTCAGCAGCGTCTGCGTCAGTTGCAGGACGACTTGAAGGAAGCCGAACGCGCGCGCCTCGAAACCGAATCGCACCTGGGCCACGACCGCACGTTGCTGCTGACCCTCGGCGAAGAGCTCGATCAACTGACCCCCGAGCAGGAAATCACCAACGCCGCCGCCGAAGAAGCCGCCGCTGCGCTGGAAGATTCCGAAACCGTCATGCACGGCTGGCAGGAGCAGTGGGACGCCTTCAACCTGACCGCCGCCGAACCCCGTCGTCAGGCCGAAGTACAGCAGTCGCGCATCCAGCAGCTGGAAACCAGCATGGAGCGTCTGGCTGATCGGCAAAAGCGTCTGGGCGAAGAGCGGGCGCTGCTGTCGGCCGATCCGGAAGACGCGGCAATCATGGAACTCAGCGAACAGCTCGCCGAGTCCGAGGCCACCCTTGAAGATCTGCAGACCAGCGAAGAAGCCCAGGTCGAAAAGCTTGAGCAGCTGCGACAGGAATTGCAGCAGGCACTGACTGCGCAGCAGCAGGCGCAGGGCGATTTGCAGCGCCTCAATGGTCGCCTCGCATCGTTGGAAGCCTTGCAGCAGGCCGCGCTCGATCCGGGTACCGGCACCGCCGAATGGCTGAAGGAACACAACCTCGCCGAGCGTCCGCGTCTGGCCGAAGGCCTCAAGGTCGAGGCTGGTTGGGAGCTGGCGGTGGAAACCGTGCTCGGCGCCGACCTGCAAGCGGTGCTGGTGGATGATTTCGATGGTTTCGATCTGTCCGGTTTTGCCCAGGGCGATCTGCGTTTGCTCAGTCCCGGCAATGACGGCGTGCGCATGCCGGGCAGCCTGCTGGACAAGGTCGAGGCGCAGGTCGATTTGTCGCCCTGGCTCGCTCAGGTCAAACCGGTCGACAGCCTTGAACAGGCGCTGGCCCTGCGCAGCCAATTGGCCGCCGGGCAGAGCCTGATCAGTCGCGACGGTTATTGGGTCGGCCGGCACTTCCTGCGGGTACGCCGCGCCAGCGAGGCCGAAAGCGGCATGCTCGCGCGCGGTCAGGAAATCGAAGCGCTGCATCTGGAACGCGAAGAACGCGAAGCCACGGTCGAGGCCATGGAAACCCGTTTGCAGACCCTGCGCGCGCAACAGCGTCAGCAGGAAAACGGCCGCGAACATCTGCGTCGTTTGCTGCAAGACGAGGCCCGCCAACAAGGCGAATTGAAAGCCCAGCTGTCCGCCGGCAAAGCCAAGGCCGAACAGTTGAACCTGCGCCGCACCCGTCTCGATGAGGAACTGGTCGAACTCGCTGAACAGCGTGCGCTGGAGCACGAAAGCATCGGCGAAGCGCGGATCCAGTTGCAGGACGCCCTCGACGCCATGGCCCTCGACACCGAGCAGCGCGAATTGCTGCTGGCCCAGCGCGACAGCCTGCGCGAGCGGCTGGATCGCGTGCGTCAGGAAGCCCGTCAGCACAAGGACCACGCCCATCAATTGGCCGTGCGTCTCGGCTCGCTGCGGGCGCAGCATGATTCGACCCGTCAGGCCCTTGAACGTCTGGAAATGCAGGCCGAGCGCCTCACTGAAAAACGTGAACAGCTCAGTCTTAATCTGGAGGAGGGCGAGGCACCGCTGGAAGAGCTGCGCCTGAAACTCGAAGAGTTGCTCGACAAGCGCATGAGCGTCGACGATGAACTCAAGACTGCTCAAATCGCCCTGGAAGACGCCGACCGTGAACTGCGCGACGCGGAAAAGCGCCGGACCCAGGCCGAGCAGCAATCGCAATTGATCCGTGGCCAGCTCGAACAGCAACGCATGGAATGGCAGGCCCTGACCGTGCGCCGCAAGGCGCTGCAGGATCAACTGCTGGAAGACGGCTACGATTTGCATGGCGTGCTCAATACCTTGAGCGCCGAGGCCAGTGAGAAGGAGGCCGAAGAAGAACTGGAACGCATCGCCGCACGCATTCAGCGCCTGGGCGCGATCAACCTCGCGGCGATCGACGAATACACGCAACAATCCGAGCGTAAACGTTATCTGGATGCTCAGGACGCCGATCTGGTCGAGGCGCTGGAGACTCTGGAAAACGTCATCCGCAAGATCGACAAGGAAACCCGTAACCGTTTCAAAGATACCTTTGATCAGATCAATGGCGGTTTACAGGCTCTTTTCCCGAAAGTTTTCGGTGGAGGGCGCGCCTATTTGGAACTGACGGGCGAAGATCTACTCGATACAGGGGTGACGATCATGGCGCAGCCGCCCGGAAAGAAGAACAGCACCATCCATTTGCTGTCCGGCGGCGAAAAAGCCCTGACCGCACTGGCGCTGGTTTTTGCGATCTTCAAGTTGAATCCGGCACCGTTCTGCATGCTCGATGAAGTTGACGCACCACTGGATGACGCTAACGTTGGACGCTACGCACGATTGGTCAAAGAGATGTCGCAGACCGTGCAGTTCATCTATATCACCCACAACAAGATCGCCATGGAAATGGCTGACCAGTTGATGGGCGTGACGATGCACGAGCCGGGTTGTTCGCGACTGGTAGCCGTGGATGTCGAGGAGGCGATGGCAATGGTGGATGCCTGAGCCGGCGCTGTCGGAAAAGGTATTTGTAGTCTGTAGGACATATTTACCGGCTTCGACTTGCTGGCCAATCGACATAATCGCGCAAGCCAATGAGACAGACGGTGTAAAGTTGTCTTTGGTCGTGCTAGTTTAATGTCAATTTTTCGTATACGTGGGCAAAACGCCTGTCAGAACATAGAGTTGGCGCCACGTTTTAAAGCGGTTTGCACAATGTAAACCCCTTATTTTTCAGCATTTTTTATAGAGGCACGGGATTACATGGAAATCGGTCTGCGCGAGTGGCTGATCGTCATCGGCATCATTGTGATAGCCGGTATTCTTTTCGATGGCTGGCGCCGTATGCGCGGCGGCAAGGGAAAACTGAAATTCCGTCTTGACCGAAGTCTGTCCAACCTGCCGGACGAGGACACCAGCGCTGAGCTGTTGGGCCCGGCCCGCGTGCTGGATACCCATAAAGAGCCGCAACTGGACGAACACGACCTGCCATCGGTAAGCATGCCGGCCCGCGAACCACGCGAGCCTCGCGAATCCGGTTCCAAGCGCGGCAAGCGGGGCGGCAATGGTCCGGCCCAGGGCGACCTGAACCTTGATCTGGATCTGGACGGCGGCCCTAGCTTCAGCAGCCGCGACGATGATTTCGTCGAGCCTGCCGCCAAGGCGTCGCCGGCAGTGGCCGATAAAGATCAGCCGCAAGCCGAAGAAGTGCTGGTGATCAGCGTGATCTGCCGCGATCCGGCCGGCTTCAAAGGCCCGGCACTGCTGCAGAACATTCTGGAAAGCGGTCTGCGTTTCGGCGAGATGGACATTTTCCACCGTCACGAAAGCATGGCCGGCAACGGTGAAGTCCTGTTCTCCATGGCCAACGCGGTCAAGCCGGGTATCTTCGATCTGGACGACATCGACCATTTCAGCACTCCGGCGGTGAGCTTCTTCCTCGGCCTGCCAGGCCCGCGTCATCCGAAGCAGGCCTTCGACGTGATGGTCGCGGCAGCGCGCAAGCTGTCCCAGGAACTGAACGGCGAATTGAAAGATGACCAGCGCAGCGTCCTGACCGCGCAGACCATCGAGCACTACCGTCAGCGCATCGTCGAATTCGAACGTCGCGCCCTGACCCAGAAGCGTTGATTGAAAAGGTTGCCTCGCGATAAAGAGGCAATCGGCAAAATAGATTGAGCAGCCTCGGCTGCTCTTTTGCTTTATGAGAGAACACCCATGACTGCCGCCAAAGACCGCATTCTAGAGCTGCGCGCTGAACTCGATCAGCACAACTACCGTTACCACGTCCTCGATGAACCGAGCATTCCGGATGCCGAGTACGACCGGTTGTTCCACGAGCTCAAGGCGCTGGAAGCGGCCAACCCGGAACTGATCACCAGCGACTCGCCGACCCAGCGCGTCGGCAGCGTGGCGTTGACCGCGTTCACCCAGGTGCGTCACGAAGTACCGATGCTCAGCCTCGGCAACGCCTTCGAAGAAACCGACATGCGTGAGTTCGATCGCCGGGTGACCGAAGGTCTGGACTTGCCGGCCGGCGACCTGTTCGGCGGTGGCGCGGCGGTGGAATACAGCTGCGAGCCGAAGCTCGATGGCCTGGCGGTCAGCCTGTTGTATCAGGACGGCTTGCTGGTGCGCGGCGCCACCCGCGGCGACGGCACCACCGGCGAAGACATCAGCGTCAACGTCCGCACCGTGCGCAACATCCCTCTGAAGCTGCACGGCACAGGCTGGCCGGCGACCCTGGAAGTGCGCGGCGAAGTGTTCATGTCCAAGGCCGGTTTCGAACGCCTCAACGCCTCGCAACTGGAAGTCGGCGGCAAGACCTTCGCCAACCCGCGCAATGCTGCCGCCGGCAGCCTGCGTCAGCTGGATTCGAAGATCACCGCCAACCGCCCGCTGGAATTCTGCTGTTACGGCATCGGACAGGTGTCCCACGATATTTCCGACACTCACATCGGCAACCTCAAGCAACTGCAAGCCTGGGGCCTGCCGATCAGCCACGAATTGAAACTGGCCAAGGGCATCGGCGAATGCCTGGATTATTACCGCGATATCGGTGAGCGCCGGAACGCGCTGGCTTATGAAATCGATGGCGTGGTGTTCAAGGTCAACAGCATTGCCGACCAGCGCGAACTGGGCTTTCGCGCACGTGAACCGCGCTGGGCCATTGCGCACAAATTCCCGGCGATGGAAGAACTCACCGAATTGCTCGACGTGGAATTCCAGGTCGGTCGTACCGGTGCTGTCACGCCTGTGGCGCGGTTGAAACCGGTCAAGGTGGCCGGCGTCACCGTGGCCAATGCCACGCTGCACAACATGGACGAAGTCGCCCGGCTGGGACTGATGATTGGCGACACAGTGATCATTCGCCGCGCCGGTGACGTGATTCCGCAAGTGGTACAGGTGGTGACCGAGCGTCGTCCCGAAGATGCGCGGCCGGTGCAGATTCCCGAGAGCTGCCCGGTGTGCGGATCTCACGTCGAGCGCACGCAACTGGTCAAGCGCAGCAAGGGCAAGGAAACCATCAGCGAAGGTGCGGTGTATCGCTGCGTCGGCCGACTGGCCTGCGGTGCGCAACTCAAGCAGGCGATCATTCACTTCGTCTCCCGTCGGGCGATGGACATCGAAGGACTTGGCGACAAGAGTGTCGAGCAACTGGTCGACGAAGGTCTGGTCAGTTCGCCGGCCGATCTCTACGCCCTGAAGTTCGACGACATCGTCGACCTGGAAGGCTTTGCAGAGGTGTCGAGCAACAAGTTGCTGGCCGCCATCGAAGACAGCAAGAAACCGGGGTTGGCGCGCTTCATTTATGCGCTGGGCATTCCGGATGTCGGCGAGGAGACGGCCAAGGTGCTGGCGCGTTCGCTGGGGTCGCTGGAGCGTGTTCAGCAAGCCTTGCCGCAAGTGCTGACGTACCTGCCGGACATCGGCCTGGAAGTGGCCCACGAGATTCACAGCTTCTTTGAGGATGCGCACAACCAGCAGGTGATCACCGAGTTGCTGGGTCACGGTTTGCAGATTCAGGATCAGGGTGAGCTGGGCGCCGAGTTTGCCGCCAGCACCACCCTGGGCGGCTTCCTCGACAAGCTGCACATTCCTTCGGTCGGGCCGGGCGGGGCGCAGAAGCTGGCGGACAAGTTCGAGTCGCTGGAAGGGGTGATGAACGCTGACTGGCTGGACATGCGCCAGGCATTGCCGGAGAAGCAGGCCAACTCGGTTCGCGAGTTTTTCGCCTTGCCCGAGCATCGTCAACTGGCTGAAGACGCCGAGAAGCAACTGCGCGCTTTTGGCATGCACTGGAAGAGCGAAAAGAAAGTCGTCGAAGGCCTGCCGCTGGCCGGGGAAACCTGGGTGTTGACCGGCAAGGTCGAGCTGATGAGCCGCGACGTCGCCAAGGAACACCTGGAAAGCCTCGGCGCCAAGGTCGCCGGCTCCGTGTCGGCCAAGACCCACTGTGTGGTGGCCGGGCCGGGTGCCGGGTCGAAACTGACCAAGGCCAACGAACTGGGCGTGAAAGTGATGGATGAAGAGGCGTTTATCGCGTTCCTGAAAGGGCACGGTATTTCCGCCTGACGCAACGCGCGGGAACGATCAACTCGCGGGAATGATCTAGTCTTGGCAAGCCCAAGGGAGAGATCGCCATGTACCGCTTTTTCGAGCAGCTCAGTTCCCGCATTGTCGCGCCGTTCATGGGCGAATCCTCGCGCAACAGCAAGGTCTGGCCGTGTCGTTGCGGCCAGTCGCTGTTCTTTCGCAACAGCCAGTGCCTGGCCTGCAACGCGGCGCTGGGTTATCAACCGGAACACAGTCGGCTGACGTCGCTGCAACCGGGGCCACAGGAAGGCACCTGGACGCTGGACGTCGATCCCGAGGCCGGGCTGTTCCGGCGCTGCGCCAACCTCGATACCCCGGCGGCCTGCAACTGGCTGCTGCCCGCCAACGATCACGACACACTGTGCGCGGCCTGCGCTCTGAACCGCACCATCCCCGATCTTTCCGTCCCGGAAAACCCCGAACGCTGGCGCAAGGTGGAAATCGCCAAACGCCGACTGGTGGCGCAACTGATCAGCCTCGGCCTGCAGGTCATCCCGAAAACCGTCGATGAAGACACTGGTCTGGCGTTCGATTTCATCGGCGTCGATCTGCAAGGCAACGCGCCCATCACCGGCCATGCCAACGGCCTGATCACCCTCGACATCGCAGAAGCCGACGACGCCCACCGCGAGCGGGTCCGGGCGCAGATGCACGAGCCTTATCGCACGTTGCTCGGGCACTTTCGCCATGAGGTCGGGCATTACTACTGGGATCGACTGATCGACAACGGCCCGTGGCTGGGTTCGTTCCGCAACCTGTTCGGCGATGAACGCGCCAGTTATGCCGAGGCGCTGGAGCGGCATTATCAACAGGGCGCGCCGGCGGACTGGTCGCAGCATTACGTCAGCGCCTACGCCACCATGCACCCGTGGGAAGACTGGGCGGAAACCTGGGCGCATTACCTGCACATGATGGACGCGGTAGACACGGCGCTGGGTTTCGGCATGAGCGCCCGGGAGATGGACCTGGATTACCAGCCGTTTCCGTCGAGTACGCTGTACGACCCCGAACATCCCGGCGGCACGGCGTTCCTGTCGTTCGTCAACGCGTGGATCGAACTGGCGGGCATGCTCAACGAACTGTCGCGCAGCATGGGCCAGCCGGATTTCTATCCCTTCGTCCTGCCGCCGGCGGCGATCGCCAAGCTGCACTTCATTCATCTGGTGATCCAGCAGGAGGGCGGCCGCGCGGACGAGGTGCTTCAGGCGCAATAGCAAGTGCTTGAAGCCCTTCATATTTTTAATCTGCAACCAGCGGTTGTAACTTCGTCTCAGATAGGTACAATGGCGCGGCTCGCCGACAGGTGAGTGTCGTTATGGTGACCCTATCGGTCCCCCCGCAACGATTACCCGTGAACCTGGTCAGAGCCGGAAGGCAGCAGCCACAGCGGGAACATTGTGTGCCGGGGTGTGGCTGGTAGGGTTACCACCTTAACGAACATCGAACGAATCGACACCGAACTGCATGGGTTTCGCCCACTGCGGTTTTTTTATGCCTGCGATTTGGCGGTTCGTACCCAACCCCCTGCTCGTGAGGGCGCCGACACGGGGTAATCATTTGCTCTTCAATCGCGCATACTCGCAGCCACCGAAATAAATGAAGAGTCTGGCCAGGATCGACCCAGCAAGGTCTGCGCCCTGGCCGCGAGGTTTTATGCTCCCGGAACATTCCGATCTATCCAGCCCTGTGTTCTTGCCCGTCACGGATGAAACCTGCGCGAACCTGTTGCAGGCGAGTGGCACCAAAGCCCTCGAAGCCCTGACCGATCCCGAGTTGGCGGCAGTGCTGGTCATCCAGAATCTGGTGCAGACGTCAGAGCAGGATCTCGGTGCAGCTGCGGCTGAGAAGATTCTGGCCAAGCTCTTGTCCTGGGCTGTCGAAAAACGTCAGTCATCGACTGCCGGTCTGCTGTCCGAGGCGCAGCGACTGTTCGACCCGCGCAAACTGTATTTCGGCCTGAAGGTTCTCAAACCTCTGAACCTGCGTTTTCTGCTTTGCGAAGAAGTGTCCGCACGCGATTATTTGTTGCCCGATGGTCAATGGGATTTCGAATACAAGGTTCGGCGCCATCGCCGTCATGACCCGTTCAGCCAGCCGATAGTGACGCCCCGGCACCGTGAGCGCTGGTTGAGCCCGGCCCAGGACAAACTGGTCAGGACCTTTCGCGCCAACCTGGATGAAGACCTGCACGTTCAAGGCTATGCAGGAATCGGCAAAAGCCATCTGCTGGTGGCGCTGCTGGAACATCTTCGCCCGGAAAAGACCCTGTTGCTGGCGCGCACTCCGGCCAAGCTGGAAGTCCTTCGCCAGCGCATGGTGGGGTCAAGCGAGAAGAAGGCCGGCAAAACCTTTCTGGCATTTGCACAGTCGCTGATGCTCGGTCGCAGGCCTCAGGCCGAGGGGGCAGCTCGAGTCCCGAGTCGGCAGGCACTGGCACAGGAACTGAACATCTACGGTTTTCGCCACTACGACGGGCAGGCGACCCTTGAGCTCTGCCTCAAAGTGATCGAGCGCTACTGCCGTTTCCGCGACCACACTTTTTCCGCTAAGCATCTACCGCATTTCAACCAGCCGCTCTCGAGCGTGGATGCTCAGGTTCTGTTGGAGTATTCGAGCCGGGTGTGGGGCTACCTTGAGCTCAATCCGGCATGGGGCAGTCAGACCGGGTTCGAAGCGCTACTGATGATCAAGCGGGCCTGCATTGCCGGCTGCGCGGTGTCATCACGCTACACGCACGTGCTGATCGACGAGAGTCAGGACATTCCCGGGTCACTGTTACAGATCATCGAACGTGGCCGCCAAGTGTTGATCACCCTCGGCGACGAGTACCAACAGGCCAGCGGCGTGCCGGTCAAACGCCAGCGTGAGGTTCGCCAAAGCGATATCAGCTATTCCGTGCGCTCGGGCCGCAACGTCGAACGGCTGGTCAATCCGCTGATCGCCCGGCACTCGCAGAAGGGCAAGATTCCGTTCGAAGGCGCCAGTGATGCTGACGTCGTCATCAAGGAATATCCGGAAGGTTTCGTGCCATCCGAAGGTAGCGTCGTGCTGACGGCATCGCCCTGGGACACCATGATCTGGGCCATCCACCTGCACGATTCCAATTGCAAGTTCAGATTCTCCGACAAGCGAACTCAGGATGATCTGAAACATTTCATGGCCACGGCCATCGAACGGTTCAAGCCGGAGTTCTACCGCTCCGAATTCAGCGAAAATGGCGTGCACCCGTACTTCAGCGACCTGCCCGACTGGCAAGCCGTGTGCGACGCCAATCAGTTCGACGAGTCGTTTTTGCGGGTCAAGGCCAAGCTGGAAAACGGCTTCATGATTGCCGATCTGACGCGCCTGAACCGAATGATCGACAACGCCGGCAACAGTTGCCTGCTGATGCTGGCGGAGGAGGCGGGTGGCATGGAGTTCGACAAAGTGCTGCTGACTCCCGGCCTGCTGACAAACGAGAAATTCAAGGATGCCTACGCGTTCGATCAGCGGATCTGCGCCGTTTACATCGCCATCTCCCGCGCCAGGCTGAAGCTCTATGTGCCGTACGATGTGGTTGCGTGGGTCGAGTATCACGAATACCAGAAATTCCGCGATACGGCGGGGCATTGATGGTCTGGCTCACGGTTCGCCACCCGCGCTGCCGGTATACAACCGAATAATGTCATCAATCTCCCCCGACATTTTCATCCGCAGCAATGTCCTCAATATCCGCTGCACCGGCACATTCGGATCATTGCGCACATAGCAGCCGACCTGCTGCTCCTGCAATACCGCCACCGCTTGCAGTTGCTGCCCCGGCAGCAGGCGCTGGTTGAACCAGTCCAGGGTCCATTGATTGCTTACGGCGTAGCGGTAACGGCCAGCCAGCAGTTTGTCCAGGACCTGTTCCTGATTGCGCGCATCTTCGCGCCATAACCGGTCGGCGTCGAACAGTGGCTGAAGCGTGGGGTAGCTGTAACCGAGCACGGTGCCGATCGACTGACGGGGAAGGTCGGCCGGGTCGGACTGGGTCGGCAATCCCTGACGACTGATCAGCAGGTCGCGCTGGAAGAACAGCGGGATGCTCCAGATGTAATCGCCGGACAGGTTCGGCAACCAGGATTGTGCGGCATAGCAGCGCACGTCGACTTCGCCGTGTTCCATGGCGTTCTGCACCCGGGCGCGGGGCAGGACGTGAAATTGCGCCGGCACGCCGACCTGGGTCGCCAGGCTGAGCATCATGTCGTAGAGGATGCCCTGGGTCGGACGGCCGCGTTCGATTTGCACCATCGGCATCGCCCAGCTGTCGGCAACGACGAAGCGCAGCGGCGGTTGCGACGCCATCGCGCTCAGGCTCAATCCCAGTAATGCCCCCACGGCCCACCGCATAAACGCTCCGGTAATTCCCGATCCCGAGCCGACAAAAGCCCTCGCCCATGCAGCTTAGCCAGAATAGACGAGCACACCGGATGCAATTTTGCCCTTGCTCCGCTAGCATTAGCCGCTTCTGCTTCCTTTGCCGCGACGGTTTTCGATGAGTTATCAGGTTCTTGCACGTAAATGGCGTCCGCGCTCGTTCCGCGAAATGGTCGGCCAGACCCATGTGCTCAAGGCTCTGATCAATGCCTTGGACAGCCAGCGTCTGCACCACGCCTACCTGTTCACCGGGACGCGGGGCGTCGGCAAGACCACGATTGCGCGGATCATCGCCAAATGCCTGAACTGTGAAACAGGTATCACTTCAAGCCCCTGCGGCGAGTGTTCGGTGTGCCGCGAGATCGATGAAGGCCGCTTCGTCGACCTGATCGAGATCGACGCCGCGAGCCGGACCAAGGTCGAGGACACCCGCGAGCTGCTCGACAACGTGCAGTACGCCCCGAGCCGCGGGCGCTTCAAGGTCTACCTGATCGACGAAGTGCACATGCTCTCCAGCCATTCCTTCAATGCGCTGCTCAAAACCCTCGAAGAGCCGCCGCCCTACGTCAAGTTCATCCTGGCGACCACCGACCCGCAGAAACTTCCGGCAACGATTTTGTCGCGATGCCTGCAGTTCTCCTTGAAGAACATGACGCCCGAGCGTGTGGTCGAGCATTTGACGCATGTCCTGACCGCCGAAAACGTACCGTTCGAAGACGACGCCCTGTGGCTGCTCGGCCGCGCGGCCGATGGTTCGATGCGCGACGCCATGAGCCTGACCGACCAGGCCATCGCCTTCGGTGAGGGCAAGGTTCTGGCCACCGACGTACGGGCGATGCTCGGCACGCTGGACCATGGTCAGGTCTATGACGTACTGCATTCCTTGATCGAGGGTGACGCCAGGGCGTTGCTCGAAGCCGTGCGTCATCTGGCCGAACAGGGGCCGGACTGGAACGGCGTGCTCTCGGAAATTCTCAATGTGCTGCACCGTGTCGCCATCGCCCAGGCGTTGCCGGAAGGTGTCGACAATGGCCACGGCGATCGTGACCGGGTGCTGGCACTGGCCCAGGCCCTGCCGGCCGAAGACGTGCAGTTCTACTACCAGATGGGCCTGATCGGTCGCCGTGACTTGCCGCTGGCGCCGGACCCGCGAGGCGGTTTCGAAATGGTGCTGCTGCGGATGCTGGCCTTCCGACCCGCAGATACGGCGGACGCCCCGAGGCAACCGCTAAAGCCAGTGGGGATCAGCCAGGCCACAGTTGATTCCGCAAACTCAGTGGCTGCCGCGCCTAAACCTGCGCCGGTAGTTGCTGCGGCTGTTGCGCCGGCGCCAGCGCCGGTGGTTGCACCTGCGCCGGCTCCTGAGCCTGCACCGGTTGCCCCGGTGCTTGCGCCTGAACCCGTTCCTGAGCCCGAGCCCGAGCCGGTCGCCGTCGAAGAAGTCGTCGATCTGCCGTGGAACGACCCGGTAGAGCCGGCGCCTGTGCAGCAGCCAGCGGTCGAGCCGGTGCTGGAAACCACCGCCGAGCAGCCGGACCTGCCGCCAATGCCGCTGCCGACCCCGGACAGCGTCGTGCCGGACGCACCGGAGTGGGCCGCCGCGCCGATCCCCGAGCCATCGGTAGCCGACGTCGATGCCGCCACGCCGGGCATGGACATGGATGACGAGCCGCCGCTGGACGAGGACTACATCGAGCCGGACATGGATTCGGCCTACAGTTACCTCGACGATCTGGCCAGCGAACACGCGGCCGATCCGGTGCCGGAGCCCGAGCCGGAACCTGCCGCCGCGCCGGCCACCGGTCTGGCGCTGCAATGGCTGGAGCTGTTCCCGCAACTGCCGATCTCCGGCATGACCGGCAGCATCGCCGCCAACTGCACGCTGATCGCGGTCGATGGCGACAACTGGCTGATGCACCTGGACCCGGCCCACAGCGCCTTGTTCAACGCCACCCAGCAGCGTCGTCTGAACGATGCGCTGAACCAGTTCCACGGGCGCACGCTGACCCTGACCATCGAGCTGATCAAGCCCGAGCAGGAAACCCCGGCCCAGGCCGCGTCCCGGCGCCGTGCCAACCGTCAGCGCGAGGCGGAGGAATCGATCCACGGCGATCCGTTCATCCAGCAGATGGTGCAGCAGTTCGGTGCGGTCGTGCGACACGATACTATTGAACCTGTCGACGCCCTGGTCAGTCAGGGCTAATAACTGAGAGCGTCCGGCCTGTGTGGCCGGGCGCTGTTTTGATCCAAGTACTTTTGAGGTGATTCCCATGATGAAAGGTGGCATGGCCGGCCTGATGAAGCAGGCGCAGCAGATGCAGGAAAAAATGGCCAAGATGCAGGAAGAGCTGGCCAACGCCGAAGTCACCGGCAAAGCCGGTGGCGATCTGGTCACCGTGGTCATGACCGGTCGTCATGACGTGAAGAAAGTCAGCATCGACCCGAGCGTACTGCCGGGCCTGGATGAAGACGACCGCGAAGTGGTCGAGGATCTGGTGGCCGCTGCCGTCAACGCCGCCGTGCGTCAGATCGAAGCCAACAGCCAGGCGAAAATGGGCAGCATGACCGCTGGCATGAACCTGCCGGCCGGTATGAAACTGCCGTTCTGATTCGCCTTGGCGGGTTGGATGAGCTACAAAAATGCCAGGCATCGCGCCTGGCATTTTTGTTTCCGGCCGGTAGAGATGTGTTGGCTGTAATGACGCCTTCGCGAGCAAGCCCGCTCCCACATGGGATTGCATTTCAAATGTGGGAGCGGGCTTGCTCGCGAAAGCGTCAACACGATTTGCCGGAATAAACATCGAACACCCCACCGCCCCAAGGGTCTGCTTCCTATACCCTCGAATTCACCCTTCACAGGAGACGCTGACATGTCCGACCCTCTGACCCTCAATCAACGCTTCGTGCTGGCCTCGCGGCCGGTGGGCGCGCCGACGCCCGAGAACTTCCGTCTGGAGCGTGAGGCGCTGCCTGACCTTGAAGACGGCCAGGTGTTGCTCAAGACCCTGTACCTGTCGCTCGATCCCTACATGCGCGGACGCATGAGTGACGCGCCGTCCTACGCGGCGCCGGTACAAATCGGCGAGGTCATGACCGGCGGGGCTGTCAGCCGGGTCGAACAGTCGCGTCATCCGAAATTCCACCCCGGCGATCTGGTCGTCGGTGCCACCGGCTGGCAAAGCCACAGCATCAGCGACGGCCGCAACATCATCCCGATCCCGTCCGGCCTGCCGAGCCCGTCGATGGCGCTCGGTGTGCTGGGCATGCCCGGCATGACCGCGTACATGGGACTGATGGACATCGGCCAGCCAAAAGAAGGGGAAACCCTGGTGGTTGCCGCTGCGTCCGGCGCGGTGGGTTCAGTGGTAGGCCAGGTGGCGAAGATCAAAGGCCTGCGCGCCGTTGGCGTGGCCGGTGGAGCCGAGAAATGCAAGTACGTGGTCGAGGAACTGGGCTTCGACGCCTGTATCGATCACAAGGCGCCGGACTTCGCCGAGCAGTTGGCCAAAGCCTGCCCGAAAGGCATCGATATCTACTATGAAAACGTCGGCGGGCATGTCTTCGATGCCGTCGTCCCGCTGCTCAATCCCAAGGCGCGGATCCCTCTGTGTGGCCTGATTGCCGGTTACAACGCAACGGAAGCGCCGAATGGCCCGGATCGCCTGCCTGCCTTGCAGCGCACCTTGCTGACCAAGCGCGTACGGATTCAGGGCTTTATTGTGTTCGACGATTACGGCGACCGTCAGCCGGAATTCATCAGCGCCATGGTGCCGTGGGTGCGCGATGGCAAGGTGAAATTCCGCGAAGACGTGGTCGAGGGCCTGGAGCAGGCGCCGCAAGCGTTTATCGGACTGCTGGAGGGGCGCAACTTCGGCAAACTGGTGGTGAAGGTCGCCCAGGACTGAGGATTTGACGCTGGCCGGAGGCGCGGGTATAAACCGCGTCTCGTTGTTTTGTCGGACTTTTTCCCCATGAGCTTCAGCCCTTTGATTCGCCAACTGATCGACGCCCTGCGAATTCTGCCGGGCGTGGGTCAGAAAACTGCCCAGCGTATGGCGTTGCAGTTGCTCGAACGTGACCGCAGCGGCGGCACGCGCCTGGCCCAGGCCTTGAGTCAGGCCATGGAAGGGGTCGGACACTGCCGCCAGTGCCGTACGCTGACCGAAGACGATCTGTGCCCGCAATGCGCCGATACGCGCCGTGACGACACGCTGTTGTGCGTGGTGGAAGGGCCGATGGATGTCTACGCGGTCGAGCAGACCGGATTCCGTGGCCGTTACTTCGTGCTCAAGGGGCATCTGTCTCCGCTGGACGGGCTCGGCCCGGAGGCCATCGGTATTCCGCAGTTGATGGCACGGATCGAAGAGGCGGGCACTTTTACCGAAGTCATCCTCGCCACCAACCCGACCGTGGAAGGTGAAGCCACTGCGCACTACATTGCCCAGTTGCTCAACAACAAAGGTTTGATCGCCTCGCGCATCGCTCACGGCGTGCCGCTGGGCGGTGAACTGGAGCTGGTGGACGGCGGCACGCTGGCCCACTCGTTTGCCGGGCGCAAGCCGATTTCCCTCTGAACCCCACAATCCTGTTGAAAACCAAGCAAGCGCTCGGTTAAGTTCGGCGAACCCTTCCATGGAGTTCGCCGATGCCCGCCTTCCAGGAATACTTCGACCTCAGCCACCAAATGGTCCGCGACAGCGTCAGACGTTTCGTCGAGCGCGAGATCCTGCCGGACATCGATGCGTGGGAGGAAGCCGAGAGCTTCCCCCGTGAGCTGTATCTAAAGGCCGGTGCAGCCGGCATCCTCGGCATCGGTTATCCCGAAGCACTGGGCGGCAGTCACGAGGGTGACCTGTTCGCCAAGATCGCCGCCAGCGAAGAACTGATGCGCTGTGGCTCCGGCGGGCTGGTGGCCGGACTCGGCTCGCTCGACATCGGTTTGCCGCCGATCGTCAAATGGGCCCGGCCCGAAGTGCGTGACCGCGTCGTGCCTCTGGTACTCAGTGGCGAGAAGATCAGCGCCCTGGCGGTGACCGAGCCGGGCGGCGGTTCCGATGTCGCCAACTTGCAGACCCGCGCCGTACGCGATGGCGATCATTACCGGGTCAGCGGCAGCAAAACCTTCATCACCAGCGGCGTGCGCGCCGACTTCTACACCGTCGCGGTGCGTACCGGCGCGCCCGGTTTTGGCGGCATCAGCCTGTTGTTGATCGAGAAGGGCACACCCGGTTTCGCCGTCGGCCGGCAGCTGAAGAAAATGGGCTGGTGGGCGTCGGACACGGCTGAATTGTTCTTCGACGATTGCCGGGTGCCTGTAGGAAACCTGATCGGAGCTGAAAACATGGGATTCGCGTGCATCATGGGCAACTTCCAGAGCGAGCGTCTGGCCTTGGCGCTGATGGCCAACATGACCGCGCAACTGGCACTGGAAGAGAGTTTGAAGTGGGCGAAGGAGCGTGAGGCGTTCGGCAAACCCATCGGCAAGTTCCAGGTGATCAAGCATCGCCTCGCGGAAATGGCCACGGCGCTGGAGGTCTCACGGGAGTTCACCTACCGGCAGGCGGCGAAGATGGCGGCGGGGCAGAGCGTGATCAAGGAAATCTCCATGGCCAAAAACTTCGCCACGGACACCTCGGACCGCATCACCACCGAAGCGGTGCAGATTCTTGGCGGGTTGGGTTATATGCGCGAAAGTCTGGTGGAGCGGCTGTATCGGGATAACCGCATCCTGTCGATTGGCGGCGGGACGCGGGAAGTGATGAACGAGATCATCAGCAAGCAGATGGGACTTTGATCTGTTGTGAGGATCGAGGCCCCATCGCTAGCAGGCTAGCTCCCACATTTGGAATGCATTCCCTTGTGGGAGCTAGCCTGCTAGCGATCGCGTTCGAAAGGGCGCTACTTATTTATCAGTCAACGCAAACTGCGTCAGGCAGAAAGTAGGAATCCCCATGTCCTCCAGACGCTGCGAACCACCCAGCTCTGGCAGATCGATGATCGCCGCCGCTTCATGAACGCGGGCGCCCATGCGACGGATCAGGTTGGCCGCTGCGAGCAGCGTGCCGCCGGTGGCGATCAGATCATCGAACATCACCACCGAATCGCCTTCGCACAGGCTGTCGGCGTGCACTTCCAGAAACGCTTCGCCGTACTCGGTCGCGTAACCTTCGGCCAGCACGTCCGCCGGCAGCTTGCCTTGCTTGCGGAACAGCACCAGCGGCTTGTTCAACTGATAGGCCAGCACCGAACCGATCAGAAAACCACGCGCATCCATCGCGCCGATGTGGGTGAAGTCGGCTTCCACGTACCGGTGGGCGAAACTGTCCATCACCAGGCGCAAAGCCTTGGGCGACTGGAACAGCGGGGTGATGTCGCGAAAGATCACGCCCGGTTTCGGGAAATCGATCACAGGGCGGATCAGGGATTTGATGTCGAAGGAGTCGAAGACCATCGTCGAGGTGTCCTGGCAGGGCTGCAAACGGCGCAGTATACCCGCGGCTGAAACGATACGCTCGGCCGCGGGACGAGATCAGACTTCGAGCGAGCCGCCGGCCAGGGCGCAGAGCTGGATCGGGTCGAGGATATGGATTTCCTTGCCCTCGGCGGCGATCAGTTCGTTCTGCTGGAAGCGGGTGAAGACCCGGGACACGGTTTCCACCGCCAGCCCCAGGTAGTTGCCGATTTCATTGCGCGACATGCTCAGGCGGAACTGGTTGGCCGAGAACCCGCGAGCGCGGAAGCGTGCAGACAGGTTGACCAGGAACGTGGCGATGCGCTCGTCGGCGGTTTTCTTCGACAGCAGCAACATCATTTGCTGATCATCGCGGATTTCCCGGCTCATTACGCGCATCAACTGACGGCGCAGTTGCGGCAATTGCAGGGCCAGTTCGTCGAGGCGTTCGAACGGAATTTCACAAACCGAAGTGGTTTCCAGCGCCTGGGCGGAAACCGGGTGTTTCTCGGTGTCCATGCCGGACAGGCCGACCAGTTCGCTCGGCAGGTGGAAGCCGGTCAGTTGCTCTTCGCCGGTGTCGCTCAGGCTGAAGGTCTTCAGGGCGCCGGAGCGTACTGCATAAACGGAATCGAAGGTGTCGCCCTGGCGGAACAGGAACTCACCCTTTTTCAACGGGCGGCCACGTTTAACGATTTCGTCCAGCGCATCCATGTCTTCCAGATTCAGCGAAAGTGGCAGGCAGAGAGGGGCCAGGCTGCAATCCTTGCAATTAGCCTGGTTATGAGCGCGCAGTTTAACTGGCTCGGACATTTCTTAAATCCTTGTGGGAAAACACACATAAGGCGTAAGGGTAACCCAGCGGAGGACATTCAGGCCAGCGATTGCCTGCACGGCATAAAGCTGCAGGGACGACGGCCGATAAACAGGTATCTGACGGCTTGCAAGGAACCGCTTCGATGACTGCTATTGGTACGCTGCCCCCCGGTAACAACGGCGTTGCGTCGTTGCCGGAAAGTGCAGAGACCGCCCTCGGCCATAAGGCCGGCACAGATGAAGCATCATTGGGAACCCCGACCTTGGTCGAGGGCGTCAAAGTGTCGCTGTCCGGTGCCGCCATTGAAAAATCCGCCGGTGCCGGCGGGAAAAACCGTGATATCGAAGAAAGCGGTTTGCCGGAAAACGTTCAGCAATTGCTGAAGATGATTCGCAAGTTACGCCAGCAGATCGCCGAGAAGAACGCCCAGATCAACGCGCTGATGGCCAGCAAGACCCTCTCCAGCGAAGAGCGATTCGCCAAAATCTCAGCTCTCAAAGGCGTCATCTCTGCCCTCAACAACGGCCTGATCACCGCCAACCTGTCCCTGGCCAAGGTCATCGGCCAGTCGGGTCTGACCTCGGACCAGAACCTGAAAACCAACGCCTTGCTGATGAAAGGTTAAATCACCCGCGAGAACCGCTGACGGTTCTGCTGTTCCAGGTACGCATCGAACACCATACACACCGAACGCACCAGCAATCGGCCGGCCGGCAGCACGGTGATGCGCTCGCGATCCAGTTCGATCAGCCCGTCCTGCGCCATGCCCTGCAACTGCGGCCAGAGCGCGCCGAAGTAACCCTGAAAATCGATGTTGAAACTGCGCTCGATCTCGGCGAAATCCAGGCTGAAGTTGCAGATCAGTTGCTGAATCACTGCGCGGCGCAGGCGGTCGTCGGCATTGCACACCAGGCCACGACTGGTGGCCAGTTGTGCGCCCGCGAGGGTGTTCTGGTAGTGATTGAGATCGCTGCTGTTCTGGCAGTACAGGTCGCCGATCTGACTGATCGCCGACACGCCAAGACCGATCAGGTCGCAATGACCGTGGGTGGTGTAGCCCTGGAAGTTGCGTTGCAGGGTCGATTCTTCCTGGGCAATCGCCAGCTCATCGTCGGGCAGGGCGAAGTGGTCCATGCCGATGTAGCGGTAGCCGGCAGCAGTCAGTTGTTCGATGGTGCGTTGCAGCATTTCCAGCTTTTGCGCCGGGCTCGGCAGTTCGTTGCCGTTGATCCGCCGCTGCGGCATGAAGCGTTCCGGCAGGTGCGCGTAGTTGAACACCGAGAGCCGGTCCGGTTGCAGGCTGATGACTTCCTCGACGGTGCGGGCGAAGTTGTCCGGCGTCTGTTTGGGCAAACCGTAGATCAGGTCGATGTTGATCGAGCGAAATTGCAGGGTACGCGCCGCGTCGATCACCGCGCGGGTTTCTTCCAGGCTTTGCAGGCGATTGACCGCCCGCTGTACCGCCGGGTCGAGATCCTGCAGGCCGATGCTGACCCGGTTGAAGCCCAGCTCACGCAGCAGGCCCATGGTCGACCAGTCGGCTTCGCGCGGGTCGATCTCGATGCCGTAATCGCCGGAGTCGTCATCCAGCAGATTGAAATGCTTGCGCAGGTGCGCCATCAGTTGCCGCAATTCATCGTGGCTGAGAAAGGTCGGCGTGCCGCCACCGAAGTGCAGTTGCTCGACTTTCTGCGCCGGGTCGAGGTGGCAGGCGATCAGCTGGATTTCCTGCTCGAGCCGTTGCAGATACGGCAACGCTCGGCCGCGATCCTTGGTGATGACCTTGTTGCAGGCGCAGTAGTAGCAAATGTTCGCGCAGAACGGCACGTGCACGTACAGCGACAGCGGGCGCAGGGCCTTGCGGCTGTCGCGCAGGGCGTGAAACAGGTCGAAGGTGCCGACCTGACTGTGAAATTGCACGGCCGTCGGGTACGAGGTGTAGCGCGGCCCCGCCAGGTCGTAGCGGCGGATCAAATCGGTGTCCCAACGAATGGCGTCGAGCATGCGGGCATTCCCCCGGATAGGCTGGCAGTGTGCCGAGTCTAGGGGGGAGCGCGAAAAGGCATCTTGATTTGCATCAACGGGGAGGATTTGTATAAGTCATGCGGCCCCATCGCGAGCAGGCTCGCTCCCACGGGGGATTTCTGGTGCTCACTCGATCAATGTGGGAGCGAGCCTGCTCGCGAAGGTCGCACCGCCGATTTAATGGCCCATCAACCAGTGCTGGTGCGGCCCCGGCAGGGTCCAGATGCCGAACAGGATCACCAGCAGACCGCCGGCCATGCGCACGCTGCGTTTGCGCAACAGCGCCGTGACCCGCTCGGCTGCCAGCCCGGTGGCGAGCAACACCGGCCAGGTACCGAGCCCGAAGGCGAGCATCAACAATGCGCTGTCGACCGCATTGCCCTGGCTGGCCGACCACAGCAATGTGCTGTAAACCAGACCGCAGGGCAGCCAGCCCCACAGTGCGCCAAGCAGCAGGGCGCGGGGCAGGCTCGACACCGGCAGCAGACGATTGGCGACAGGCTGAATGTAACGCCATAGTCCGCGACCCAGGCTTTCGATGCGGGTCAGACCGCTCCACCAGCCCGCCAGATACAGGCCCATGGCGATCAGCAGCAACCCGGCCAAAACCCGCATGAACAGCGCGGCGGGACTGTTGGCCACCGCCCAGCCGGCCAGCCCGATCAGCAGACCGGCCGTGGCATAGCTGAGGATTCGTCCGAGGTTGTAGGCCAGCAGCAATCGAAAGCGTCGGCTGCGTTGTTCCTTGGGAATCGCCAGGGTCAGCGCGCCCATCAAGCCGCCGCACATGCCCAGGCAATGGCCGCCACCGAGCAGGCCGAGAATCAACGCAGACACCAGCAGCGGCGCCAGTTCAAGCATGGGGTGGCGCCTTGTCGTCCGGTTTGGCGGGGTTGGCTTCGTCCACAGCGGCGGTGTGGTTCGGGTCCTGGTCGTCGAACAGGATGCTGTGGGCCGGACCGTCGAGGTCATCGTACTGGCCGCTGTCCACCGCCCAGAAGAAGATGTAGACGGCGATGGCCACGATCAGCAGCGCGGCCGGGATCATCACGTAGAGAGCTGGCATCTGTACTCCATGCCCGTGCGGCTCAGGCCGGCAGCGGGCGGGTTTCTGACGTGGTGTTGACGGCCGGCGCACTCGGCAGGCGAGTCAGGCGCAGGGCGTTGAGCACCACGGTCAGCGAACTGATCGACATGCCGACAGCGGCCCACACTGGCGTGATCCAGCCGAGGGCGGCGAACGGCAACATGAGGCCATTGTACAGCGCGGCCCACAACAGGTTCTCGATGATCACCCGACGGGTGCGGCGGGCCAGCGTGAAGGCCTGTACCAGCGCGTCGAGCCGGTTGGACAGCAGCACCGCATCGGCACTGGTTTTCGCCAGATCGGTGGCCGAGCCCATGGCCACGCTGATGTCCGCGGCAGCCAATACCGGCACGTCGTTGACCCCGTCGCCGAGCATCAACACCTTGCGGCCGGCCTTGTGCAGTTGTTGCAGCACTTGCAGCTTGTCGTCCGGACGCAAACCGCCCCGGGCCTCATCGATGCCCAGTTCGGCAGCGACACTGGCAACCATCGGCGAACTGTCACCCGACAGCAGCAGCGTGTGCCAGCCGCGGGCCTTGCACGCGGCGAGCAGCGCGGGGGCGTCGGCGCGCAGACGATCATCGAGGACGAACCAGGCCAACGGTCCCTGAGCGTCACCGAGCAACAACCATTGGCCCGGTTCGTCGGGCATTGATGGTACGGGCGCGCCGCTGAGATCACAGACAAAATCAGCCTGCCCAATGCGCAAACGCTGTTCTGCGACCAGGCCTTCAAGCCCGAGCCCCGGTGTGCTGTGAACCTCTTCGGCGGCCAGCGGCGCCCGGCCGAAGGCCCGGGCAATCGGGTGTTCCGAACGGTTCTCCAGCGCAGCGGCCAGGCTCAGGCACCGATCACTGTCGAGGGCGCCGAGCGGGCGGATCGAACGCAGCACCAGTCGGCCCTCAGTGAGGGTGCCGGTCTTGTCGAAAATCACCGTGTCGATCTGGTTCAGGCCTTCCAGCACATGGCCGCGTGTCAACAGCAGGCCGAGTTTGTGCAGGGTGCCGGTGGCGGCGGTGAGTGCGGTCGGCGTTGCCAGTGACAATGCGCATGGGCAAGTGGCAACCAGCATCGCCAGAACGATCCAGAACGCTCGCGAAGAATCCAGTTCCCACCACAGCAGGCCGATGGCGGCCGCCGCGATCAACGACAGCAACAGAAACCATTGAGCGGCGCGGTCGGCGATTTCCGCCAGGCGTGGTTTCTCTGCCTGAGCGCGATCCAGCAAACGCACGATGGCCGACAGCCGCGTGTCCTGGCCGAGCGCCTGCACTTGAACAGTCAGCGCACCTTCTACGTTCAGCGTGCCGGCGGTGACGGCATCGCCCGGTGTGCGCGGTTGCGGCAGGTATTCGCCGGTCAGCAGCGATTCATCGATGCTCGACTGACCGTCGAGGATCTTGCCGTCCGCCGGCAGCACCGAGCCGGGCTGCACGAGTACGCGGTCGCCAAGACGCAGCTCGCTGAGCAGGATGCGTTCACTGTGGCCGGTGTCGTCGAGGCGCAGGCACGAGGCGGGCAACAGATTGACCAGTTGCGCGGTGGCAGCGGCGGTGCGTTCCCGGGCGCGGCGTTCGAGGTAGCGTCCGGCGAGCAGGAAAAGCGCGAACATCCCGACTGCGTCGAAATACAGCTCGCCGACCCCGGTGATCGAGGTCCAGATCCCGGCGATATAAGCCGCGCCGATCGCCAGCGAGACCGAAACGTCCATGGTCAGATGACGAGTGCGCAGATCGCGCATGGCCCCTTTGAAAAACGGCGCGCAGCTGTAGAACACAATCGGCGTGGTGAGGAACAGCGCGACCCAGCGCAGGATCGTGTGCAGCTCCGGGCTGAGGTCGATGTTGAATTCCGGCCAGGTCGCCATGGTCGCCATCATCGCCTGGAACCACAATAGCCCGGCAACACCGAGCTGACGCAGGGCCAGGCGGTTTTCACTGGCCAGTTGTTCGCTGGCGCGGTCGGCCTGATACGGGTGCGCGACGTAGCCGATGTGGCGCAGTTCGCCGAGGATCTGGCTCAGCGGCAACTGAGCGTCAGCCCAGCGCACATGCAGGCGATGATTGGACAGGTTCAGCCGCGCCTCGGCCACGGCGGGCAGGGTGCGCAGGTGTTTCTCGATCAGCCAGCCGCAGGCGGCGCAACTGATGCCTTCCATCAGCAGCGTGGTTTCCGCCAGCTCACCTTCGTGGCGCACGAAAGGTTGCTGCACGTCGGCGCGGTCGTACAGCGCCAGCTCGTCCACCAGTTGCACCGGCAGCGTCTCGGGGTTGGCCGAGGCTTCGCTGCGGTGTTGGTAATAGCTTTCCAGTCCACCGGCGACGATGGCTTCGGCCACGGCCTGACAGCCGGGGCAGCAGAACTCGCGGGACTCCCCGAGCACGACGGCGGTGAAGCGGCTGCCGGACGGGACGGGCAGGGCGCAGTGGTAGCAGGGGATGGGGGTGGTCATGGCATTGTCGAGGGGATAAACCCTTGGAATCGAGTGGTCCGCTTGCCCTCACCCCAGCCCTCTCCCGGAGGGAGAGGGGGCCGATTGATGTGAGCCGGAAAAATGGGTTCAGTCAGCGCAATCGTCACTGGCGAATATCAAGTCTGCAAACACCCGAGATCAGTTCCCTCTCCAGGGGGGGAGGGGGCACTTGCAGGCTGCTTACTTCTTCAGGTCTTCAGCACCCTGCAGCGGCTCGTCGCCCAATAACAAATCCTTGTCATGACTGACCAGCTCTTCCTCGAACATCCGCCACACGTGATCGTCCTGAGTACCCAGCAACTCAACAAAACGTCGGCCTTCGATCTTGTCGCTCAACTGGCCGATGTACCGACCGGTTTCAGTCTCGCTGCGAGCCAGGACGATCTTGCGATCCTTGTCCGGCTGGGTCGGCGAGATCAGGTTCAGTTCCAGGGTTTTCGGCTGGCTGTCGCCGCTCAGGCGCAGGTCGACTTCGCCGGTGACGTCATCCAGGTGCACGGCAGCGCGCATCTTCAGGGTCTGCGCCAGCAGTTCACGGTCCAGCGAACGGTTGATGCCCTTGCCGGCCTCGTAGTAGTTGTCGTTGACCAGGTTGTCCGGGTTGTTCACCGCGATGGTCACCATGGACAGGGTCAGGGTCACCGAGCAGGCCAGAATCCCGATGATGATCCACGGCCAGAGATGCTTGTACCAGGGGCTTGCGGCGTTTGCTGCGGGCATGTTCAGTTCTCTCAACGATTCTGTGGGCCGATGAACCGGCTCTTGGCTTCTACGTGGACGCTGTCGTCATCGGCATCCTTGAGGATGAATTTCACCTCGTTGGTGCTCGACGGCAGTTGTTCGGGCGCGCTCGACAGTTCGACCGGCATGCTGAAGATTTCCCCGGCCGGCACTTTGATCTCGCGCTTGCCTTGCAGGCGCAGATCCGGCAATCCGGCGGCTTCCAGCACATACGTGTGGTCGCGCTGATCCTTGTTCATGATCTTCAGGCTATAGACGTTTTCGATCCGGCCTTCGGCGTTTTCGCGGTACAGCACGCGGTCCTTGCTGACGTCGAAACCGACCAGCGAACGCATGAAGAATGCTGTCACCAGCAAGCTGATCATCGCCAGCAGCACCACGGCATAACCGATCAGGCGCGGACGCAGTTTATGGGTTTTCTGCCCGGACAGGTTGTGTTCGGTGGTGTAGCTGATCAGCCCGCGCGGGTAGTCCATCTTGTCCATGATGCTGTCGCAGGCATCGATGCACGCGGCGCAGCCAATGCACTCGATCTGCAGGCCGTCGCGGATGTCGATGCCGGTCGGGCAGACCTGGACGCACATGGTGCAATCGATGCAATCGCCCAGGCCCTGGGCCTTGTAGTCGACGCCTTTCTTGCGCGGGCCACGGCTTTCGCCGCGACGCGGGTCGTAGGAGACGATCAGGGTGTCCTTGTCGAACATCACGCTCTGGAAGCGCGCATACGGGCACATGTAGATGCACACCTGCTCACGCAGCCAGCCGGCGTTGCCGTAGGTGGCGAGGGTGAAGAAGCCGACCCAGAAATACGACCAGCCATCGGCTTGCCCTGTGAAGAAGTCGAACACCAGTTCGCGGATCGGCGAGAAATAGCCGACGAAGGTCATGCCGGTGACGAAACCGATCAGCAGCCACATGGCGTGCTTGGCGAACTTGCGCAGGAACTTGTTGGCACTCATGGGTGCCTTGTCGAGCTTGATGCGCTGGTTGCGGTCGCCTTCGGTGACCTTTTCGCACCACATGAAAATCCATGTCCACACGCTTTGCGGACAGGTATAGCCGCACCAGACCCGGCCGGCGTACACCGTGATGAAGAACAGGCCGAACGCGGCAATGATCAGCAGGCCCGAAAGCAGAATGAAATCCTGCGGCCAGAACGTGGCGCCGAAGATGAAGAACTTGCGCTCCGGCAGGTTCCACCACACGGCCTGGTGGCCGCCCCAGTTCAACCACACCGTACCGAAGTACAACAGGAACAGCGCCGTTCCACCCATCATCCGCAGATTGCGGAACAGGCCGGTGAAAGCACGGGTGTAGATTTTTTCTCGAGAGGCGTAAAGGTCGACGCTGTTGTTCGCGTTCTTGCTGGGTGGCGTGACGTCGTGTACCGGAATCTGGTTGCTCATCATTGCATCCCACGGCAGTGGAAAAATGCCTCGGTCGATACGTGCCGGCCGGGGTCAGAAAGGGTGTTGCGGTGGCGCAATGATACGCCTGTGATGCCGACGAACGGGTGCGACCTTTGGTCGCGTTGGGCAAAATCAATTGATGGTGTAATGACTTGAATCAATTGACTTGTAAGGGATTACCCTTTTTTGCCCGGCTATGACTGAGTCTAGGCGATCCGTCGCCGTTGCGCTGCCTGGTGATCTGCGTGGCTGAAAATAGGCTCGTTGCTGTCCGGTTGTCCAGACTTCGAGAAACAGGGATGAAGTAAGAAGTTCTGGTTTCTGTTAGTTGCATGTCTGAAACAAGTTTATTTAATTGTCTGTGTTGTGTGCTTTGAAAGGTTTCGTTTAATCGAATATGTTTGCGGCTGGCGATATTCAGTTGCCAGTTCGTATTCGAGTTAAATGGAGTTTCAAGGTTATGGCTTTAAATGGAGTTGTAAGGTTTCTGCTGGGTGTCTGTTTGTTTTCTTCTGTTACTTTGGCTCATGCCGTTGAGGGCATGCCACGGCATATGGTGTTCGCGTCCGATACGCAATATCCATGGACCGACAAGACTGACAGCGGAGAGCCGGAATCCGATGCGGACTTCGAAAAACGCGCCAAGTGGCTGGTGGACAGCCAGTTGGGCAGTATTGCCGAGTTTCGAAATGCCCACGGGGGGCAGGCGGCAGTCCCGTTGATGATCAATGGTGACATGACCGCTTTCGGTCACGGTTGGCAGCGCTCGTATATGAAGTCGGCCCTGCAAAAGTACTTCAAGGACGATTATCTGTATGGTTTGGGTAATCATGATTACGAGAATAACGTGGACGACTGTTTCAGCAATAGTTGTGCGGCGGGCAGTGTTGTCGAGTTCAATGAACATCATAAAGGGAAGGTGGATAACTTTGATCTCAAGGTGACGGGTGCTTTTCTGGGTGTTCGCTATTCGGGCAGTCTCGCCTACTCGAAAAGCATCGGCGAAGTTCACCTTGTGCAGCTTAATAATGAACCCACCTACACCACGAAGATCGCTCATGCATTGAATCCGACAACCTTCAATATCACCAGCGCACTGGACTGGCTGGAAAACGATTTGAGGGTGGCGAGAGCCCAGGGTTACGCGATCATCATCAACATGCACAAGTGGGATGACTGGCAGGGAGACTGGCAACAGGAGCAACGCTTTCTGGACATGGTCGAAAAGTATCAAGTCACCGCCATCTTTGCAGGTCATTACCATAGGCGAGGGGGTGGCAAGCGCTGGATGGGTCAGGTGCCGATGTTTCTCAGCGGCGCAACGTCCCAGCAGACGTACCTGACCGCCAGCTTCTCAGGTGATCGCAAGCAGTTGCAGGTCAACCTGATCGAGAACAATGACTGGAAAAACCCGCGTTTCGTGCACTCGGTTCCGGTGAAGTCCATCTGGGCCAATCGGCCTGAGTAATGTCCGGTTCACCGCCTTCATTGGTTTTATCCGGAGCACCGGACTTTATTCAGGGATGACAATGTATGAACGAAAGCACTCTCAAGGCACTTGGCGTTACTCAGGAAGCAATTGATGCACTGAACGTCGTTCTCAATAGCGCCATTCCGGGCGTCTCCGTTGCCGCCGCGCACTTGCAAGCGGCGCTGGCAGCGCTTGAGTCGGCCGACGCTGCAGAGCAGACGAAGGAGCCGGCCAGACAACACAAACCTTCGGGCCTGGACAGTCTTGGCGCAGGCAATATTCTTTGAATCAATAGAGAGGAAACAAAAAGGCCCCGCCAGTTCTCACGGGCGGGGCCTTTTTTCGCTTCAAGCGTCGGCCTTACTGAGCCTCTGCTTCCGGTGCTTTTTCACCGTGAGACAGGCTGTAAACATAAGCCGCCAGCAGGTGAACCTTGTCGTTGCCTTGCAATTGTTCCTGGGCAGGCATCTGGCCCTGACGGCCGTAACGAATGGTCTGCTGCAGTTGCGCGAAGCTCGAACCGTAGATGAACGCGGCCGGGTGGGTCAGGTTGGGGGCGCCCATGGCTGGCGTACCTTTACCTTCCGGACCGTGGCAGGCCACGCAGTTGGCAGCGAACAGCTTCTGGCCGTTGGCCGGATCCGCCTTGGTGTCTTCCGGCAGCTTGCGGCCATCCAGATTGGTCAGCACGAACGCGGCCACGTCGGCCACGCCTTGCTCACCGATCACTTCAGCCCAGGCCGGCATCACCGCGTGACGACCGCCCATGATGGTGGTCTTGATGGTTTCCGGCTCGCCGCCCCAGCGCCAGTCGGCGTCGGTCAGGTTCGGGAAACCATAAGCGCCCTTGGCGTCGGAACCGTGGCAGACCGAGCAGTTGGAGGCAAACAGACGGCCACCCATCTTCAGGGCTTGCGGATCCTTCGCCACTTCTTCAATCGGCATGGCGGCGAACTTGGCGAAGATCGGACCGAACTTGGCGTCCGAGCGCGCCATTTCCTTTTCCCACTCGTGAACGCCGGTCCAGCCGGTCTGGCCGTTGGCGAACGCGGTCTGCTTCTCGGTATCGAGGTAGTTGTAGCCCGGCAGCAGGCCTTTCCAGTTGCCCAGGCCCGGGTACAGCACCAGATAACCCAGCGCAAACACGATGGTGCCCACGAACAGCATGAACCACCATTTCGGCAGCGGGTTGTCGTACTCCTCGATACCGTCGAAGGAGTGGCCGACCGTCTCGTCGGTCTGCTCGGTGCGCTGGCCCTTGCGGGTCGACAGCAACAGCCAGGTCAGGGAAAAGATCGTACCGAGACTGAGGACTGTGACGTACAGACTCCAGAATGTAGTCATTCTTTGTTACTCCTAGAAGCTTGCTCGACGTGCTTGATGGCTTCGGGATCATCCGCGAAGGGCAGCAAGGTCGCGTCTTCAAACTCCGACTTGCGCTTGGGGCTGAACACCCACAACGCCAGGCCGATGAAGGCAACCATCACGACAACGGTGCCCAGGCCTCGAATCATCCCGATATCCATTAAGAATCACCGTTTGCTTTTGATGATGGTGCCCAGGCCTTGCAGATAGGCCACCAGCGCGTCCATTTCGGTTTTGCCCTTCACGGCATCTCTTGCACCGGCGATGTCTTCGTCGGTGTAAGGGACGCCAAGCGTGCGCAACACTTCCATTTTTTTGGCCGTGTCTTTGCCGTCGAGCTTGTTTTCTACGAGGAACGGGTAGGCCGGCATTTTCGACTCGGGGACGACGTTGCGCGGGTTGTACAAGTGCGCACGCTGCCAGTCATCGGAGTAACGACCGCCGACGCGGGCCAGGTCCGGGCCGGTACGCTTGGAACCCCACAGGAACGGGTGATCCCAGACGCTTTCACCGGCGACCGAGTAGTGGCCGTAGCGTTCGGTTTCGGCACGGAACGGACGGATCATCTGCGAATGGCAGCCGACACAGCCGTTGGCGATGTAAACGTCGCGGCCTTCCAGTTCAAGGGCAGTGCGCGGCTTCATGCCTTCGACCGGCTTGTTGGTGACGTCCTGGAAGAACAGCGGAACGATTTGGGTCAGGCCACCGACGCTGACGGCGATGACCATGAAGAAAGCCAGCAGGCCAATATTCTTCTCGACAGCTTCATGCTTCATCAGTGAGCTCCAACTACGGCGATCTTGGCGGCGGCTTCAGCTTCAGCCGGGTCCGAGGCGCGAACGGTGCGCCACACGTTGTAGGCCATCAACAGCATGCCGCTGGCAAAGAACGCACCGCCCAGGGCGCGAACGATGTAGCCAGGGTGGCTGGCCTGCAGCGCTTCGACGAACGAGTAGGTGAGGGTGCCGTCATCGTTGATTGCACGCCACATCAGGCCTTGGGTGATGCCGTTGACCCACATCGATGCGATGTACAGCACGGTACCGATGGTCGCGAGCCAGAAGTGCGCGTTGATCAGACCGACGCTGTGCATCTGTGCGCGGCCGAACAGTTTCGGGATCATGTGGTAGATCGCGCCGATCGAGATCATCGCGACCCAGCCCAGAGCGCCGGCGTGTACGTGGCCGATGGTCCAGTCGGTGTAGTGCGAGAGCGAGTTGACGGTCTTGATCGCCATCATCGGACCTTCGAAGGTCGACATGCCGTAGAACGCCAGCGATACCACGAGGAAACGCAGGATCGGGTCGGTGCGCAGCTTATGCCAGGCGCCCGACAGGGTCATCATGCCGTTGATCATGCCGCCCCAGCTTGGCGCCAGCAGGATGATCGACATCGCCATGCCCAGCGATTGCGCCCAGTCCGGCAGTGCGGTGTAGTGCAGGTGGTGGGGACCTGCCCAGATGTACAGAGTGATCAGCGCCCAGAAGTGCACGATCGACAGACGATAGGAGTAGATCGGACGCTCGGCCTGTTTCGGCACGAAGTAATACATCATCCCCAGGAAGCCGGTGGTCAGGAAGAAGCCCACGGCGTTGTGGCCGTACCACCACTGGATCATCGCGTCGGTCGCGCCCGAGTAGGCCGAGTAGGACTTGAACAGGCTGACCGGCAGCGACATGTGGTTGACGATGTGCAGCATCGCGGTCACGACGATGAACGCACCGTAGAACCAGTTACCGACATAGATGTGCTTGGTTTTGCGCTTGGTGATGGTGCCGAAGAACACCAGACCGTAGGTGACCCAGACAATGGCCAGCAAAATGGCGAGAGGCCATTCCAGTTCCGCGTATTCCTTGGTGGTGGTGTAACCCAGCGGCAAGGTAATGATCGCGCCGACGATCACCGCTTGCCAGCCCCAGAAGGTGAAGGCCGCGAGGCTGTCGGAAATCAGTCGCGTCTGGCAGGTTCGCTGCACGACATAGTAGGAAGTGGCAAACAGTGCACAACCACCGAAGGCGAAAATCACCAGGTTTGTGTGCAACGGGCGCAGGCGTCCAAAGCTCGTCCACGGCAGACCGAAGTTCAACTCCGGCCAGACCAGTTGCGAGGCAATGAAGACACCGAGCCCCATGCCAAGGATCCCCCAGACCACCGTCATGATGGCGAACTGGCGGACTACCTTATAGTTATAAGCAGTCGGACTGATTGCTGTGCTCATTCTAAGGTTCCACGGTTTGGGTGTTTTATTAGGATTAAAATCGGCCGCAAGTATGTAGAAAGCAGGGGGTCAATGCAACGCGCCATGACCTGGGTCAATGCTTTCCAACGCTGATTCTGCGGCCTTTCCATGCGCCGCGTAAGGACAAAATTGCCCTCGGGCAAAATGTCGCAGCGGACGAAAAAAGCGAGGGGTTCCGGTCGGATGTAACGGGGTGTGTTCGAACGCTCGGTTCGGGTGACGGACGGTAATCGGCACGACAGCCGGTATCTACCGGCCTTTGCGGCCATGTCAGTCAGCCGATTCGTTCAACACCTCGCTCAGGGTCGACCTGGAACCGGCACGGGCCAGTCCGCATCGAGCAAGCGTAGACCCGAATCCGGGTAACCGAAAGGAGAGGGTGTGAAGGGGTGCGACAATGCGTCGCAAAGAGGCTGGAAACTGCCGCACTGGAAACGTGCGGCAGTGTTGTACTCAATAATTACTGTTTTTTGTCTTCAGTAATAAGTTTTTCTGTATTCAGTCCATGACTCAAGCTGTACACATAAGCGGCCAGCAATTGCACTTTATCGTTGCCCAGCAGCTCGTTCTGAGCCGGCATGTGACCCTGACGACCATGGCGAATGGTCTGCTCAAGCTGGGTCAGGCTGGTGCCATAGATAAATCCGGCCGGGTGCGTCAGATTCGGCGCACCCATGGCTTCAGTGCCCTGGCCGGTTGCCCCATGACAGGCTACGCACATGGTGCTGAACGTCTGCTGTCCGGCTTGCAGGTCGGCCTTGTTGTCCGTCGGTAGTGGCAGCCCGGCCAGTTCGTGACGAACATAGGCGGCGACGTTCTTCACGCCAACCTCGCCGAGGGATTCGCCCCAGGCCGGCATCGCCGCCATCCGGCCACCCATGATGGTGGTCTTGATGGTTTCGGCGCTGCCGCCCCAACGCCAGTCCTTGTCGGCGAGGTTAGGGAAACCGAACGCGCCCTTGGCGTCCGAGCCGTGGCACACCGAGCAGTTGGAGGCAAACAGGCGGCCGCCCATTTTCAGCGCCTGAGGATCCTTCGCCACTTCTTCCACCGGCATGGCGGCGAATTTGGCGAAGATCGGCCCGAATTTGGCGTCAGCCTTGCTCATTTCCTTTTCCCATTCGTGGACGCCGGTCCAGCCGTCCTCGTAGCCGGGCAGGATGCCTTTCCAGTTGCCCAGGCCCGGATAAAGGATCAGATAACCCACGGAAAACACCAGCGTGCCGGCGAACAGCATGAACCACCACTGCGGCAGCGGGTTGTCGTACTCCTCGATGCCGTCGAAGCTGTGGCCCATGGTCTGGTCGACGCTGCCCTTGGTCTCGCCCCGACGGGTGCCGACCAGCAGCCAGGTCAGGCCGATCAGGCTGCCGATGGTCAGTACGCAGATCCACGTACTCCAGAAGGTGGTCATGGCCGGGTACTCCTTGTTTCAGATGCTTGGGTTGGGTCGGGTTGCGGCTCGTCGGCAAACGGCAGCAGGCGCGCTTCGGCGAATTCCGGCGTGCGCTTGCGGTTGAACACCCACAGGGTCAGGCCGACGAAGGCCACGAACACCACGACCGTGCCGAGGCCGCGAATCAGCCCCGCGCTCATTTCAAAGACCATCTCTCACCTCTTGCTCTTGATAGCAGTGCCAAGCACTTGCAGGTAGGAGACGAGGGCGTCCATTTCGGTCTTGCCCTTGAGGCTCGCCACCGCGCCGCTGATGTCGTCGTCGGTGTACGGCACGCCGAGGGTGCGCATGGCCTTGAGCTTGGTTTCGGTGTGGCTGCTGTCGACCGGTTGCGTGACCAGCCATGGGTAGGCCGGCATTTTCGATTCCGGTACGACGTTGCGCGGGTTGTACAAGTGCGCACGGTGCCAGTCATCCGAGTAACGTGCGCCGACCCGGGCCAGGTCCGGACCGGTACGTTTCGAACCCCACAGGAACGGGTGATCCCACACGCTCTCGCCGGCCACCGAGTAGTGCCCGTAGCGTTCGGTTTCGGCGCGGAACGGACGAATCATCTGCGAATGGCAACCGACGCAGCCTTCGCGGATGTAGATGTCGCGGCCTTCCAGTTGCAGCGCGGTGTAGGGCTTCATGCCTTCCACCGGTTTGTTGGTCACGTCCTGGAAGAACAGCGGGACGATCTGGGTCAGGCCGCCGATGCTCACGGCGAACACCATCAGCAGCATCAGCAGGCCGACGTTCTTTTCAATCGTTTCGTGTTTCATGGCGGACTCCTCAGGCCATCTGCGCGGCAGCAACGACGTCAGCAGGCTGCGAGGCCCGCACGGTGCGCCAGGTGTTGTAAGCCATCAGGAACATGCCGCTGAGGAAGATCGCCCCGCCAATCAGCCGCACGACGAAGCCTGGGTGGCTGGCCACCAGGGTTTCGACGAAGGAGTAGGTCAGCGTGCCGTCCTCGTTGACTGCGCGCCACATCAGGCCCTGGGCGATGCCGTTGACCCACATCGAGGCGATGTAGAGCACGGTGCCGATGGTTGCGAGCCAGAAGTGCGCGTTGATCAGGCCGATGCTGTGCATCTGCTCTTTGCCGAAGACTTTCGGGATCATGTGGTACAGCGCGCCGATGGAAATCATCGCCACCCAGCCGAGCGCACCGGCGTGTACGTGGCCGATGGTCCAGTCGGTGTAGTGGGAGAGGGCGTTCACCGTCTTGATCGCCATCATCGGACCTTCGAAGGTCGACATGCCGTAGAACGCCAGCGACACCACCAGGAAGCGCAGGATCGGGTCGCTGCGCAACTTATGCCAGGCGCCCGAGAGGGTCATCATGCCGTTGATCATGCCGCCCCAGCTCGGCGCCAGCAGTACCAGCGACATCACCATGCCCAGCGACTGCGCCCAGTCCGGCAGCGCGGTGTAGTGCAAGTGGTGCGGGCCGGCCCAGATGTACAGGGTGATCAGCGCCCAGAAGTGCACGATCGACAGGCGATACGAATACACCGGACGTTCGGCCTGTTTCGGCACGAAGTAGTACATCATCCCGAGGAAACCGGCGGTGAGGAAAAAGCCTACGGCGTTGTGGCCGTACCACCATTGCACCATCGCGTCGGTTGCACCGGCGTACACCGAGTAGGACTTGGTGAAGCTCACCGGCAACTCAAGGTTGTTGACGATGTGCAGGATCGCCACGGTGATGATGAACGCGCCGAAGAACCAGTTGCCCACGTAAATGTGCTTGGTCTTGCGCTGCATGATCGTGCCGAAGAACACGATGGCGTAGGCGACCCAGACGATGGTGATCAGGATGTCGATCGGCCATTCCAGCTCGGCGTATTCCTTGGAACTGGTGTAACCCAGTGGCAGGCTGATGGCCGCCAATAGAATCACAAGCTGCCAGCCCCAGAAGCAGAACGCGGCGATTTTCGGCGCAAACAATTGCGTCTGGCAGGTGCGCTGTACCGAGTAGAACGAACTGGCGAACAAGGCACAGCCGCCGAACGCGAAGATCACCGCGTTGGTGTGCAGCGGGCGCAGGCGTCCGAAGCTGGTCCACGGCAGGTTGAAGTTGAGTTCGGGCCAGACCAATTGAGCCGCGAGAAAAACCCCGAGCCCCATGCCGACGATGCCCCACACCACCGTCATAATGGCGAATTGGCGGACCACCTTGTAGTTGTAGGCGGTACTGATAGAAGTGTTCATGGTTCCCCATCCACGGTTCAGCCGAAGTGAGCGCCAACAGCGCGTCCTTCGCCTGGAGTTATAGGCAGACTAAAAGCGAGGCAAGCATGGACAAACAGCACAAGGCCAGTATTGACGGGGATCAATGGGCGCAGTGCCTGCGGGATCACGGGTGGCTTTGGGATGCGGCTGTTGGTGAGGCTTCGGCGACGCTGATCTTGGCGCATGGGGCGGGGGCGCCGATGGATAGCGACTGGATGAACGATATGGCTGGGCGCCTTGCTGGGCTTGGTATCAACGTGTTGCGGTTTGAGTTTCCTTATATGGCGCAGCGGCGGGTTGATGGGGTCAAACGACCGCCGAATCCTGCGGGGAAATTGCAGGAGTGCTGGCGTGAGGTTTATGGTTTGGTGCGACTTCATGTCGCTGGTCTGCTCGCGATTGGCGGGAAGTCCATGGGGGGGCGGATGGCGAGTTTGCTGGCTGATGAGCTTGGCGCTGATGCGTTGGTTTGTCTGGGGTATCCGTTTTATGCGGTGGGGAAGCCGGAGAAACCTCGGGTTGAGCATTTGGCTGCTTTGCGGACGCGGACGTTGATTGTTCAGGGGGAGCGGGATGCGCTTGGCAATCGGGACGCTGTCGAAGGGTATTCCTTATCGCCGAGTATTGAAGTGTTTTGGCTGGCGGCGGGAGATCATGATTTTAAGCCGCTCAAGGTTTCCGGATTTACGCATGAGCAGCATTTGGCTTTGGCGGCGGAGAGGGTTGCCGGGTTTCTTCGTTGAGTCTTTTTTGGGGGCATATCCGTTGCTGCGGTTATGGCTGCTTAGGGTTCCGCCCTTACGGCGGGTCACTTTTGGCAAACGCCCCAAAAGTAACCAAAAGGTCTTGCTCCTACGTCCGGCCCGCTCGCTGGGGCTCGGGGTCCCTTCGCTCCGGGATTCATCCGGGGGGCATCGCCTACGGTTTGCTTCGCTGCACCTCCTCTCGATGTGTTTGGCTTCGCCAAACGGTCGCTGCGCTCCCCCCCCCCCGGATGAATCCCTCCACTCAGCCTTCCGACGTCGCCCGTGGATCAAGATCAAAAGCGGTACTCGAGCTAACGCTCATCGTTTTGAGTGGTTAAGGGCCGATTGAAGTGCTGTTCAAAACCTGAGTTCAACTCGGTATCCCACGTCGGCGTACCTCGTCCAAACACCTCGGTCAGTCCCCTCTCCCACGGGGAGAGGGCTAGGGTGAGGGGGAGGGTTTGACTGACACACCACAAAAACCGAAAGCTCCCCCAGCCCAGCATTTCCAGCGCATAAACACGATCGCGTAACCACGTTTAAAGTACACGAACCGTTACGCCATAAGGGCTACAACACCTTGCGTCGTTGCCTACGCGTACGCCAGAATCCGCCGGCTTACGCGACTATAGGGTGGGCTATATCGTTTCCCTGTCACTGAAAAACAGTGATCGGGTTTGGTAGCCCGTCTGTAATAGCTGTGTGGCAACACCGTATGCAGTCCCTTTCTTGGGGCTCGGTTTTATGGTGGTCATGCGTGGGGCTCATTCGTGGGCGCCGGGTTCCTATTGCAGCCGGTCTACCAACCCGCGTATGGCCGCCACCCATCGTTTGGTAGCGTGGGTGATGGCTCCTTGAAGTCTGGGATAGGAGTTACATCTATGTTCAAAGTCACACCCAACCCACCAGAAACCGATTCAATCCCCTACGACGCCGCACTCGAAGCCGAAAACATAAAAACGGCAACCGAGCGGGCGATCAATCATTACCTTGATCCTGGGGCGCAGAAGACATCCAAGCCATCGCGCAAGCCGGGCAGGATTTATCTGGTCAATCCAACGGTGGATGACGAGACGCTGCTGGTCGAAGCGTGCGAAACGCTGTCGTCGGCCAGTGACATGGCCCGGGTTATTGGCGACACCGTCGATCCGTCGCAGCGCAAGGCGATGCAGATACTGCAGCAGGTCATCATGCTGAGTGAGCTGCTGGTCAATCGCGTGCTGAATAACCATCACGTCTCGCGGTAGTTGCGGCCTCGGTGAGGGGCTTGTCCCCTCACTGCCAGGCAGCCGTCTATAAAAATCCTCAAGCGACTCTTTCCGGAGTTTCAGCTGATGTCCAAGACCGTCATTCCACCGGTAGAAGATCCGGTGTCCCCCTACGAATTTCCCGATTCAAGAAAGCTCCACGACGCCGCCGAACGCGCCCTCGACTATTACCTGACACCCGCAGCCCGGATCATGGCCACGCCCTACACCCCAAACGACATGTTCATGGTCAACCCGCAAACCGACACGGAGTCCTTGCTGGCCAACGCCTGCGAGTCGCTCGCGTCAGCCACGGTCATGCTCGGCGACTTTGCCGGCCTGCTGGAAGGGCCGAACCGCAAGACCCTGTTGGGCATTGCTCAAGTGGTGATGTTGGGCGAGTTGGCGGTGAATCAGGCGTTGGATAACCTCGTGCCAAAGGAGTAAGTAACAAGGCAAAAAAAAACCGGAAGCTCTCGCTATCCGGTTTTTTTTGTATTGCAGAACAATCAGCGGTTAAACCGCTCCACCAACGAGTATTGCGTGTTGGCAGTCTTCGTCAGCTCTTCACTCAGCAACGCCGAGTTATGCGCCTGTTCCGAGGTCTGGTCCGCCAGTTCCGAAATGTTGCTGATGTTGCGGCTGATTTCTTCAGCCACGGCACTTTGCTCTTCGGTCGCGGCGGCGATCTGGGTGGTCATGTCCGTGATGTTGGCCACCGCTTCGCTGATGCCCACCAGTGCCTGATCCGCTTCCAGCACCCGCGCTACGCCTTCTTCCGCCTGGCGATGGCCGGCTTCCATGGTTTGTACGGCGCTGGACGCAGTCTGTTGCAGCTTGGCGATCAGGGCGTGGATCTGGCCGGTGGATTCGCTGGTGCGTTGTGCCAGTTGGCGGACTTCGTCGGCAACTACCGCAAAACCACGGCCCATTTCACCGGCACGTGCTGCTTCAATCGCGGCGTTGAGGGCCAGCAGGTTGGTCTGGTCGGCGATGCCTTTGATCACGTCGACCACGCCGCCGATTTCGTCGCTGTCCTTGGCCAGTTGCGTGACGGTCAGGCCGGTTTCACCGACCACCACCGACAGGCGCTGGATGGCTTCGCGGGTTTCGCCGGCGATGTCGCGGCCGCGACCGGTCAGGCGATTGGCTTCCTGGGTGGCGTCGGCGGTGCGTTGGACGTGGCTCGCCACTTCTTGCGTGGTGGCGGCCATCTGGTTGACGGCGGTGGCGACCTGTTCGGTTTCCACGCGCTGGCGTTCCAGACCGCTGGAACTGTTGTGCGCCAGGGCGTCGGACTGTTTGGCCTGATCGGTCAGGTGCTCGGCGGTGTCCTGCAGACGGGTCAGGCAGGTTTTCAGTCGGGCTTCCTGGCTGAGGATCGACATTTCCAGACGCGCCTGGGCGCCACGGCTGTCGGTGTACATTTGCGCGATCAACGGGTCGGACGTGGTCTGCTCGGCCAGACGCAGCAGGCGCTTGAGCCCGCGTTGCTGCCATTGCAGGCCCAACAGACCCAGCGGCACCGACAGACCGGCGGCGAGGGCAAAGCCCCAATGCGAGTTCAGGGTGGCGCCGATCATGAAACTCAACTGGCTGACCAGAATGAACGGCAGCCAGTCCTGCACGATCGGCAGCCATTTGTCGCTCGAAGGAATCGCCGACTTGCCCTGGTTGATGCGTTGGTAGAGCGCTTCGGCACGGCGGATCTGTTCGGCAGTGGGTTTGACCCGCACCGACTCGTAACCGATCACCTGACTGCCATCGAACACCGGCGTTACATAGGCGTTAACCCAGTAATGGTCACCGGATTTGCAGCGGTTCTTGACAATGCCCATCCATGGCAAGCCTTGTTTCAGTGTGCCCCACATATGCGAAAACACCGCCGCCGGGACGTCGGGGTGACGAACCAGGTTGTGCGGCGCACGGATCAGTTCCTCACGCGAGAACCCGCTGATTTCGACGAAAGCGTCGTTGCAGTAGGTGATCACGCCCTTGGCGTCGGTTGTGGAAATCAACCGTTGCTGAGCCGGGAAAGTCCGTTCGCGTTGTGTAATGGGCTGGTTGTTACGCATGGTTTTTCAATCCGCAAGGCTTTGAAAGGTTGTCGGCGGGGTCGGCCATTTATTGAAGTTTTTTTTCATTTATCAGTACGGCGTCGCAAAACGGGCCTTGCTTCAACCCGCGAGCATCGGATAAGTGAACAGGCCGAAATGCAGCAGGTTCAGGCCAAAATGCGTGGCGATCGCTGCAGCAAGCCCGCCAAATCGGTAGGCCAGACCATAGCCGACACCCGCCAGGCCCGCCAGCAACACCCATTGCCAGCCAGCGCCCACATGCACCAGGCCGAACAGCAGGGACGCGAGCAGCAGCGCGAGGTTGTCGCCGTAGGGCAGGTGTTTGAAACGCCGGCTGAGGCCACCCTGTATATAGCCGCGAAACAGCGCCTCTTCGACCAGCGTCACCAGCAGCAGATTGTTCAGCACCCACAGCCACGCCTGATCCGGCCATTTCGGTGCCCAGGTGATCATGCCCAGCAACACCGCGCCGCCCAGCGCCAGAATCACACTCAACGTCAGTGCCAGCGCGGTGGCGTAGACCGTCAGGCGCAACGAGCGCCGCGCGACGATCCACGGGCAAACCAGCAACAGCCAGAAGCCGATCAGCGGTTTGTCGAGATTCACGAACATCGAGAACGGCACGGCGTTGTCAGTGAAACGTTGCGCGGGGATGGCCCGGCCGTTGTAGAAACCCGGCAGCCAGTGCATGGCCAGCGCCACGGCCAGCACGATAAACAGGCCATGGCCGAGAAAACGCCCCACCGGCACGGTTTGCTGGCGCACGGCGTAACCGGCGAAAACCAGCAGTGCAATGGAGATCAGCGCCAGCCAGCCGAGCTGGCCGAAGCTCAGCGCCAATCCGTAACCAAGGCTGAGAAGCCCGAGATAGAGCCATGGCAGAGCTGTCATGGAAAGTCCTTGTGCACGATTTGTGGACAGGCTTTCTACACGGCTGGGGGCGAGGGGACAAGTGAAGGTGTGGCGAGAAACCGGGACAACTCGCAAACCTGTGGCTGACACTGAGACCTGTGAGAGACCTGTGGGAGCTGGCTTGCCAGCGATGGCGTCTGCACAGTCGACATCTTCATTAACTGACTCACCGCTATCGCTGGCAAGCCAGCTCCCACAAGTTCTCGGGTGTGGCTGAAATGTCAGCGCAGGTTGAGTTTCGCCGCCGCACGCTCGGTGATTTCAGTGCGCAGTTTCAGCGAAGGCGCTGCACGCTTGCGGGCTTCTTCAACAACAGCACCCGGCGCCGTCTCCGGGCTACCCGCATCAAACGGCGGCGCCGGCGCATATTCCAGCTGCAACTGCACCAGTTGCGCCGTGTCGACGCCCACCAGCTCCTGCGCCAGGGTCAGGGCAAAATCGATCCCGGCCGTGATGCCGCCCCCGGTGAACAGATTGCCGTCGCGCACCACCCGATCCTTCACCGGGATTGCGCCCAATGTCGGCAGCAGATCGTGATAAGCCCAGTGCGTGGTCGCCCGTTTGCCCTGCAACAGTCCCGCCGCGCCAAGCACCAGCGAACCGGTGCACACCGACGTCACGTAACGCGCCTGCGCGGCTTGCGCCTTGATAAAGGCCAGCGTCTGTTCATCCTCCATCAACGGCCCGACCCCGGCGCCGCCGGGTACGCAGATCACGTCCAGATCCGGGCAATCCTCGAACGTGGTGGTGGGTTTCAGCACCAGCCCGGTGCTGGAAGTCACCGGCACCAGATCTTTCCAGACCAGATGCACTTGCACGTCCGGCAATGAGGCCAGCACGTCGTACGGGCCGGTCAGGTCGAGTTGCTGCACCTGGGGAAACAACAGAAAACCGATCTGCAACGCCATGATTCTTCTCCGTGAAAAGGGGGTAGACGGCTTCACTGTAGGCGCGTAGGTTTTGGCGCATACGCCAATCAGCCCACGAATTACGCCAAATGCCGAAAACCATCCACGTACTCGCGTTCGCCAATGTGCAACTGCTCGATGTCACCGGCCCGTTGCAGGTCTTCGCCTCGGCCAACGACATCGCCCGCCAGCAGGGTTTGCCCGCGCCGTATGCGCCAACGGTCATCGCCAGTGGCGGCGGGGCGGTGAGTTCTTCCGCCGGGTTGGCGATGCTGGCCGAACCACTGCCGAAACAGCCCAGTGATACGCTGATCATCGCCGGCGGCTGGGGCGTTTACGCCGCTGCCGAAGACACCGGGTTGGTGAGTTGGGTGCGTGAACACGCCAACGGCTGTCGACGCGTGGCTTCGGTCTGCACCGGCGCCTTTCTGCTGGCGGCCAGCGGCTGGCTCGACGGTCGCCGGGTCGTCACCCACTGGACCCGCTGTGAGCAACTGGCGCAGCAGCACCCGCGCTTGCAGGTCGAACCCAATCCGATCTTCATCAACGACGGCCCGGTCTGGACCTCGGCGGGCGTTACCGCCGGCATCGACCTGGCGCTGGCCATGGTCGAAGACGACCTCGGCCGCGACATGGCCCTGGACGTCGCCCGGCAACTGGTGGTGTTCCTCAAACGCCCGGGCGGGCAGTCGCAATTCAGCGTGACGCTGTCGCTGCAAAAACAGGGCAACCGCTTCGACGATCTGCACGCGTGGATTGCCGAGCACCTGACCTGCGACCTGGGCATCCCGACCCTCGCCGAACAGGCCGGCATGAGCGAACGCAGCTTCGTGCGCCACTACCGCGCCGACACCGGCCAGACCCCGGCCCGGGCCATCGAACTGATCCGCGTTGAAACCGCGCGCCGGTTGTTGAGCGATACCGGATTGCCGATCAAACGGGTTGCGGCCAATTGTGGGTTTGGCAGTGAAGAGACGTTAAGACGCAGTTTCCTGCGGGCCATGGGCGTGACGCCGCAAGCGTATCGGGAGCGTTTTTCGGTTAGCGCTGGAGCAGATCCAGTAATGCCTTGAGTGTTCCGCCCGGCGCTTCCTCGGGAATGTTATGCCCGACACCGGCCAGCACCCGCCGCTCATAAAGTCCGGTGAAGTGATGGTCATCTTCATCGTCCGCCGGTGCTGGGCCTACACCATCATCAGCACCGCACAGCGAAATCGTCGGAACGCCGATCGCCGGTTGTTTCTCCAGCGCTTGCTCCATCCACTCCAGCGCCGGATCGCCCGGCGCATACATGAAGCGATGGCGGTAGGAGTGAATCACCACCTCAACGAAATCCGGGTTGTCGAACGCCGGCGCGCTCAGCGGAAAACGCTCGGCGTTCCGCGCCCAGGTCGGTGACCACAATTGCCACAGCAACTCGCACAGCGCCCGTCGATTCTGCGTCAGCCCTTCAACGCCACGGGGTGTGTGGAAGTAGTACTGATACCAGTAACGATGCTCGCTCTGCGGATCCAGCGGCTGGACCGAATTCGGAATGTCCTGCAGGTTGTAGCCATCGCCCGTCACCAACCCGCGCACCCGCTCAGGGAACAGCGCCGCCACAATGCACGCCGCCCGACCGCCCCAGTCGTAACCGCACAACGTCGCTTGTTCGATACCCAGTGCGTCCATCAGATCCAGCAGATCCTGAGCCAGCGCCGCTTGCTGGCCGGAGCGCAACGTGTCCGAGCTGTTGAAACGGGTCGGCCCGTAGCCGCGCAGGTACGGCACGATCACCCGATAACCTTTGGCGGCGAGGGGCGAGGCGATTTCGTCGTAGGCGCGGGGGGAGTAGGGGAAGCCGTGAAGAAGGATGACCGGCGTGCCGTTTTCCGGGCCGTGATGCTCGTAGCCGATGGTCAGGCTTTCAGTTTTGCAAAACTGCATCACGGCTTGGGTCATACGGGATTCCTCAAGTTTCGGCTTCCGCCACCTGATTGAAATACTTGCTGCGATCCGGCGTAAACGTCACCACCATCTTGGTCCGCGAGCAGGTCATGACCCGTTCGGAACCCAGGTCGATATCCAGATCTTCCCCACGCAACCCCTGCCACTGGGCGAGGTATTTCAGTGATCCGTATTTTTCATTCTTTTTCAGGCTGCGACTGACTCCACCTTTCCAGCCCAGCACCGGCAACTCATCGGCGCTGCAGCGTTGGGCGAGGTCGGGGAAGCGGGTGGCGCGCTGGCGGCCGATTTCCCAGCATTTGATCAGGCCCTTGTCGGCGGCTTCCCACAGTTCGTCGCGGGTCAGGCCAGACCTCAACGGGGAATCGATGGGGCGGTGGATGCGTTGGCTCATTCTGGTTCCTTGAATCGGGTTTTTATTGGACAGCTCCGCTGTGCCCGTTGCGGTGGATGGTAGGGGGGGATGTAACAGCTGGCAACAAGGTATTTCGGGGTGTAAGTGCGAGTCGAGGGCCAAGCGTTACACGGGGTTGGCAGGTTTTTGCAGGTCGCGCCTTCAACAAGTTGTATCGAAAGGAATCGATTGTGTGGGCCAGCCCTTCAACCGCAAGGCTTGGGGGTGTTTGCCGTTCGTAGGTAGCCATCCTACAAACGGCAATTGGAGTTGAGATCTTTCTTACAGGCTCTGGCGAAGAAGGATGACTACGGTTGCCAGTAATTCTTCTCCCCGCTCAACTTGCGATCGAGAAAACTCGCCGCGCTGATCAGCGCCAGATGGGTCAACGCCTGAGGCGTGTTGCCCAGATGCCGTCCACGGTTGTCGAATTCCTCCGCGTACAGACCCAGCGGATTGGCGTAACGCAGCAGTTGCTCGAATTCCAGATGGGCCTTTTCCACTTGCCCGGCCCGAGCCAGACACTCGACGTACCAGAACGAGCATGCGGCAAAAGCGCCTTCAGTGCCCGACAAACCGTCGATGCCGGCATCGTCGTTGCGATAGCGGTAAACCATGCCGTCACGCACCAGATGCTTCTCGATCGCTTCCAGCGTCGCCAGCCATTTCGGATCCTTGGCGCTGACGAAGCGCACCAACGGCATCAGCAGCATCGAGCCATCCAGCGCGGTGCCGCCCTGGTATTGCACGAAATGCCCGCGCTCTTCGTTCCAGAAGTTGTCCCAGATGTCGGCGTGGATGGCCTGACGGGTCTGGTCCCAGCGGGCGAAGGGCGCCGGCAGCGAGCGTTTCGAGGCCAGGCGGATCGCCCGGTCCAGCGCCACCCAGCACATCAGGCGCGAGTGCAGGAAGTGATGTTGCTCACCGCGCATTTCCCAAATGCCTACGTCCTTGGTCTGCCAGGTCTCACAGACCTGATCGACCACTTCCATCACATGTTTCCAGCCTTCGTGGGAAATCGCGTCGCCGTATTTGTTGACCAGGTAAACGGCGTCCATCAGTTCGCCGAAGATATCCAGTTGAATCTGGTCGTAGGCACCATTGCCGATGCGCACCGGTTTTGCGCCGCCATGTCCCGACAAATGCGTGAGTTCGGTTTCCGGCAGTTCCTGGCGCCCGTCGATGGCGTAGAGGATGTTCAGCTTCATCGGCCGGCCGCTGCAATCGCTGACCCGACCGCGCAGCCAGCGCATGTAGGCGTTGGCTTCGTCGACAAAGCCCAGGCGCATGAAGGCGTAGACAGTGAACGAGGCGTCGCGGATCCAGGTGTAGCGATAGTCCCAGTTGCGTTCGCCGCCGGGTGTTTCCGGCAGGCCGAAGGTGGCGGCGGCGAGGATTGCGCCGTGCTGGCGCGAGGTCAGCAGCTTCAAGGCCAGGGCCGAGCGGTTGACCATTTCCCGCCAGCGACCGCGATAGTTGGACTGGCCGATCCAGTCGCGCCAGAACTTCAGGGTGCGTTCGATGCACAGCTGCGCGGCGCCTTCGGCAAAACGCGGATCGTCGCTGGCGCCGAGCATGAACGCCGCCGTTTCATCCTGCTTGAGGGTGAATTGCCCGACCGCTGCAGCGTTATCGACGCTCAAGGTTTGATCCGAGGCCAGCCGCAGGGTCGGCTGCCCGCTGGCGCTGAACAGCACATCCTTTTGATCGATGACGGCGCGGGTATCAGCACGGGCATAGTCATGCCGAACGGCGCAGCGCAGATGAAACGTCGCCTGCCCGCTGACCACCCGCACCCGGCGCATCAACAGCGGCAGTGCATCGTCGTTGTCGCCGATGGGCAGCAGATCGGTGATTTCCACCACGGCGTGATCGCTGAGCCAGCGGGTTTGCAGGACGTTGGTGTCCGGCAGGTAAATCTGCTCGCGCCGGGCATCGGGCAGGTCCGGTGCGAGCTGAAAAATCCCCGCTTCGGGGGTGTCCAGCAGCGAGCAGAAGATCGACGGGCTGTCGAACTCCGGCCAGCAGAAGAAATCCACGCTGCCCTTGTCATTGACCAGCGCGGCGCTGCGCATGTCGCCAATGATGCCGTGGGCGTCGATGGGGCTTTGTCGTTCGCAAGGATGCTCAGCCATTGCCGCGGAACTCCGGATAGAGGCTCATGCCGCCGTCGATGAACAGGGTGGTGCCGACGATGTAGTCCGAGGCATCGGAGGCGAGGAACACCACCGCGTTGGCCACGTCCTCGACATCGCCGATGCGACCGTAGGGGATGAGTTTGAGCAGCGCTTGCCCGGCGTCGCCTTCGGTGGCGTCTTCATTGATGGCCGTGCGGATCGCTCCTGGCGCGATGCCGTTGATGCGGATTCGCTGGTGGCTGACTTCCTGGGCCAGGGTCTGCATCAATTGATCGACGCCGCCCTTGGACGCTGCGTAATTGACGTGCCCGGCCCAGGGAATGCGCTGGTGCACCGAGCTCATGTGGATGATCTTGCCGGCAGCCCGGGACACGCCTTCGCGCACGCCCTGGCGATTGAAGATCCGCAGCGCGGCGCGGGCGCAGAGGAACTGGCCGGTGAGGTTGACGCCAATCACCGCGTTCCAGTCGGCCAGCGACATATCCACCGCCGCCGCGTCTTTTTGCAGGCCGGAATTGGCCACCAGAATGTCCAGCGTTCCGAAGGCATCGAGGGTGTGCTGGAACAGTCGCTCCACGTCCTCTTCCCTCGACACATCCGCGCCGATGGCGATGGCCTGACCACCGTCGGCGACGATCTGCCGGGCCAGCGCTTCGGCCGGCTCGGCCTGCCGGTTGTAGTTGATGACCACGGCGGCACCGGCGGCGGCCAGGGCCTTGGCGGCACCGTGGCCGATGCCGGAACTGGCGCCGGTGACCAGTGCCACCTGACGGGCGAGGGAAATCTGCATGCAGGGGTGCGCCTTGGGTTGTGGGCTTATTTAGCTGACTGATGGCCGGCGACGAGAGTTCATCCGCGTACATGAAATCATCGACAGCGTTATGCGGCAGCGATTGGCCCTGCACGCCACAGGGACTTCACACTCCACCAACAATTCCTCGCTTCCCCGGCCGTCAGGCTTTGTGGCAACTTGGCCGCCCCTGATGAGGCTGCATCCGATGGCAAACCCTTACCGCGAACTGTTCAACGCCCCCGGCGCCCGGGCTTTTGTCATTGCCGCGATGGTCGCGCGCATGCCGATTTCCATGACCGGTATCGGCGTGATCACCATGCTCTCTCAATTGACCGGCGGCTACGCGCTGGCGGGTGGGGTGGCGGCGACATTTGCCCTGGCCACGGCGTTTTGCGCGCCGCAGGTGTCACGGCTGGTGGACCGTTTTGGCCAGGGGCGGGTGCTGCCGGTGGCGGCGCTGATCGGCGGGGGCGCGCTGCTGATGTTGCTGCTGTGCACCCGTTTGCAGGCGCCGACCTGGACCCTGTTTGTCTGCGCCGCGCTGGCCGGTTGCATGCCGAGCATGTCGGCGATGGCGCGGGCGCGCTGGACCGAAATCTATCGCGGCCAGCCGCAGTTGCAGACGGCCTATGCGCTGGAGTCGGTGCTCGACGAAGTCTGCTTCATTGTCGGCCCGCCGTTGTCGGTGGGCTTGTGCGTCGGCGTGTTTCCCGAGGCCGGGCCACTGGCGGCGCTGTTGATGCTGGCGATTGGCGTGACGGCGTTTGTTGCCCAGCGCAGCACCGAGCCGCCGGTGCATCCGCACGAATCGCAGCATCAGGGCTCGATCATTCGTTCGACCGACGTGCAATGGCTGCTGGCGTTGATGCTCGCCATGGGCGTGATTGTCGGCGTGGTGGATGTGGTCAGTGTCGCGTTCGCTCAGCAGCAGGGCCAGCCGGCGGCGGCGAGCATTGTGCTGTCGGTGTATGCCATCGGTTCCTGTCTGGCCGGTATCGCCTTCGGCGCGATGCGCTCGAAGCTGCCGTTGCCCAGATTGTTTCTGTATGGTGGGATTGCGACGGCGGTGACTACGCTGCCGTTGCTGCTGGCGAGCAACATTTTCGGGTTGGCCGTGGCGGTGTTCATCGCCGGGCTGTTCTTCTCACCGACCCTGATCGTGGCGATGGCGTTGATCGAACGCATTGTGCCGCCGGCCAAACTCACCGAAGGCCTGACCTGGCTGGTGACCGGTTTGAGCATCGGCGTGGCCATCGGCGCCGCTGGCTCCGGCGCATTGGTGGATGCGTTCGGTGCGCGCAGCGGCTTCTGGCTGGCGATTGCCGCCGGGGCGGTGGTGCTGGGCTCGGCGGTGCAGAGCTTTCGTCACCTCAAATAATGCCGGTCACCAGCCCCGGCCCGAGTTCACCCAGAAGTTGACGGAAAGCGACGTCGAGACGGATTCCACCTGATGGAACCAGCCTTCGGGCAGGAACAACAGATCCCCGGCCTCCAGGGTCACGCGCAGGAATGTCACGTCGCGGGCGGCGGGGAAGCGCTCATAATCCGGCGCGTCCGGGTTGAAATCGCAGCCGTCCAGCCCACCCTCGGGCGCAGTGGACCAGGTGCCCAGCGCTTCACGGTGGTGGGGCGCGGCGAGGGTGAATTTCTTCTGGCCCCAGACCTGGGCGAACAGGTTGTCGGAGTCGTCGCGGTGCAGCGGCGTCAGCGTGCCCTTGGGGCCGATCCAGATCCGTGGCGGGATGAACAGCGACGCATCGAAGTAGGGCGGGTATTTAATCTGCTGCATCAGGGCGGCCGGCAGGATGTTGTTGCCCATGTACGCCGGCGGCTCGCCGTCCGCGCCCTTGACTGCCGGGCTGTCCAGTGAGGCGATGAAATCGGCCATCGAGGTGGAACGGAAATCCCGTTCGGTGGAGAAGGTTTTCTTCACGTAATCGCCGTGGCGGGTGATGCCTTGCAGTTCGGCGAAATGCACCAGCGACTCTTCGCGGCTGAGCTTGAACAGCGGCCAGTCGTGCAAGGCATTGCTGATGACCACCGGCGTGCCGGCGGGCAGATAGCGCTCCTTGAACTCCTGAAGTGACAATTCGCTGCGCGGCCGGCGTTCGACGACGGTCTGCACCGGTCGTGCGGCGGTGATGGTTTCACTGCGGCGCGGCGGAGTCGGGTAGCGCTTGTTCATGTCGACCTTCTGCGCCGGCGCCCCCCCGTAGCGGGCGTGGTCGATGATCTGCGGCAGCATTGTCGCCAGGCCCATGTTGCCGCCGATCTTCAGCCGACCGCTGGCGAACAGTTCTTCGACGTTGGCAGTACCGGACATGATCCCGGCAAAATCGTCGGGCGTCACCTCAATGGTCACGTCCGGGCTCGGGTGTCGACCGGCCTCGGTGCGGGTGCTGGCCTTGACCTCGGACCAGCACGCCAGCTGTGGACCCAGCACGAATTGGAAAACGCCTTCGATGCCGACGGCGCCGGCATTGGCGAACAGTTTGCCCAGGATGGTCTGCAGGTCCACGGTGAATCCTCGTTGTTGTTTTGGCCTGAACGGTTAACGAGGGTTTGTGGGGGGAATTTAGTCACCGCCGACTAATTTGCCCGGTCGTTGATCCGTAACCTCATGAAGAGACATTTTTCGAGGGAAACGTGGTGAACAAGTTGACCCTGCTGTGCCTGCCGTACTCCGGCGCCAGTGCCATGGTCTACAGCCGCTGGCGGCCGAAGCTGCCGCAATGGCTGCAACTGCAACCGGTGGAACTGCCGGGGCGCGGCGCACGGTTCGACGAGCCGCTGCACACCGACATGCGCGTACTGGCGATGCAACTGGCCAGGGAATTGCGCCCGACACTCAAAACCCCTTATGCGCTGTTCGGCCATAGCCTGGGCGCGCTGATGGCCTGCGAAATCGCCCATGCACTGCGCGCGCTGGGTTGCCCGGAGCCGGTGGCGCTGTTCGCTTCGGGCACTGCGGCGCCGACCATGCGCGCCGATTACGACCGCGGTTTTGCCGACCCGAAGACCGACGCCGAACTGATCGACCAGCTGCGCACGCTCAACGGCACTAGCGAGGAAGTGCTGGCCAACGCAGAGTTGATGAGCCTGACCCTGCCGATCCTGCGCGCGGATTTCCTGCTCTGCGGCAAATTCCAGCCGTTGCAGCGCCCGTTGCTCAATTGCCCGGTGCATGTGTTGGGCGGCAAGGCCGACAAGGCCACCACTGAACAATTGATCGGCTGGAGCAAGGAAACCTCCGGCAGCTTCTCGGTGGACATGCTGGCCGGCGGGCACTTCTTCATTCATGAACACGAAGCCAGGGTGCTCAAGGTGATCAAGGATCAACTGGAGGTGCATCACCGTCGCCATGCCATGGCTGCAACCGCCTGAGCACCGAAACGATCTGTGGGAGCGAGCCTGCTCGCGATAGCTATTTTGCAGACGATGCTGCGTTGTTTGTCGAACCGCCATCGCGAGCAGGCTCGCTCCCACAGGATTTTGTTTACCACTGAAATCCGCGCTTTACCTCCCGCCTGACACTTCTTCTCAATCGCTAATTTTTCCGGTCTGCATTCGTTTTATAGGGACGACGTGCCTTTGTGCGGCCTGTGCCTACTGATCCGGATGCCAAGAAATGAATGCAGAAGACTCCTTGAAACTCGCTCGCCGGTTTATCGGGTTGCCCCTGGAAAAGCGCCAGATGTTCCTGGCTGCCCTGGCGAAAGAAGGGGTGGATTTTTCCCGGTTCCCGATTCCCGCAGGCGTCGAGGCCGAGGATCGGCAGGCGCTGTCGTATGCCCAGCAACGCATGTGGTTTCTCTGGCATCTGGACCCGCAAAGCGGCGCCTACAACCTGCCGGCGGCGGTGCGCCTGACCGGTCGCCTGAACCAGCCGGCGCTGGAGCAAGCCTTCGCCAGCCTGATCGAACGTCACGAAACCCTGCGCACGGTGTTCCAGCAGCAGCCTGACGACAGCCTGCTGCAAGTGCCGCTGCAACAACCGCTGGACATCCAGCGCATCGACCTCAGCGATTTGCCTGCCGCCGAACGTGAAGCCCGTGTGGCCGCCGCCGCGCAGGAGCAATCGCTGCTGCCGTTCGATCTGGCCAACGGCCCGCTGCTGCGGGTGCGCCTGTTGCAACTGGCCGAGCAGGAACACGTGCTGTTGCTGACCTTGCACCACATCGTCTCCGACGGCTGGTCCATGAACGTGCTGATCGACGAATTCTGCCGCTGCTATGACGCCCACGATCAGGGCCGCGCTGCCGAACTGCCGCCGCTGACGGTGCAATACAGCGACTACGCCCTGTGGCAGCGCCGCTGGCTGGAGGCGGGCGAACAGCAGCGTCAACTCGACTACTGGCTGGCGCAGATGGGCGACGAACATCCGGTACTGGAATTGCCGGTGGATCACCCGCGCCCGGTGCTGCCGAGCAATCAGGGTCGGCGTCTGGAACGCGTGGTGGACGCTGCGCTGGTCGAGCAATTGCGCGGCATCGCCCGTCAGCACGGCGTGACGCTGTTCATGCTGTTGCTCGGCACCTTCAATATTCTGCTGCACCGTTACACCGGCCAGACCGACCTGCGCGTCGGAGTGCCGATTGCCAACCGCAACCGCCGGGAAATCGAAGGGCTGATCGGTTTCTTCGTCAACACTCAGGTGCTGCGCGTCGAACTGGACGGCCAGACCTCCATCGCCGATCTGCTGCGTGACCTCAAGGAAACCGCCCTCGGCGCCCAGGCCCACCAGGACTTGCCGTTCGAGCGTCTGGTCGAGGCGCTGAAACTGGAGCGCAGTCTCAGTTACAACCCGCTGTTCCAGGTGATGTACAACCACCAGCCGGAAGTCGCCGACGTCACCACGCTCAAGGTCGGCAGCGGTCTGGAGCTGGGCGTCATCGAGTGGGAAAGCCGCAGCACCCAGTTCGACCTGAGCCTGGACACCTACGAGAAGGGCGGGCAGCTGCACGCGGCGTTCACCTACGCCACGGATCTGTTCGAGCCGGAAACCATCGAGCGCATGGCGCGTCACTGGATGAACTTGCTGCACAGCATCGTCAGCGATCCGCAGCAGCGCGTCGGTGAAATTGCTTTGTTGGAAACGACCGAGCTCGAACAACTGACTCAGGACTGGGGCCGTCACGACACCCAATGGCCGAGCGAGCGCCCGGTGCATCAACTGTTCGAAGCCCAGGCCGAACTGACAGCGGATGCCGTCGCGCTGATTTTCGACGGCCAGCGACTGACCTACACCCAGCTCAACGCCCGGGCCAATCGCCTGGCGCGCACGCTGCTGGCGCAAGGTGTCGGCCCGGACGTGCTGGTGGGCGTGGCGGTGGATCGCGGACTGGAACTGATCGTCGCGATTCTCGCCGTGCTCAAGGCCGGCGGCGCTTATGTGCCGCTGGATCCGCAATACCCGCGCGATCGCCTGCTGTGCATGATCGAAGACAGTGGCAGCCGCTTGCTGCTGACTCAAAGCCATTTGCTCGACCGTTTGCCGGTGCCGCAGAACGTCCAGAGCCTGTGTCTGGATCAGGCCGAAATCTGGGCCCACACCGATGAAAGCAATCCGCAACGCACCGTGTGGGCCGACAACCTCGCCTACGTGATGTTCACCTCCGGCTCCACCGGTCGCCCGAAAGGCGTCGGCATCAGCCACGGAGCCCTGAGCAAACACGCATTCGCCTCGCAGCATTACTACGGCCTGAGCGCTGCCGATTGTGCGCTGCAATTTGCGACCTTCAACTTCGATGCATTCGGCGAGCAGCTGTTCGGCCCGCTGACCTGTGGCGCCTCGGTGGTGCTGCGCGGCAACGAAGTGTGGGACAGCGAAACCCTGTACCGGAACATTGTTGAACACCGCATCACGGTCATGGACCTGACCACCGCTTACTGGAACATGATCGCCAAGGAATTCGCCGCCGCCGGCCCGCGTGACTACGCGGCGCTGCGTCAGGTGCACAGCGGCGGTGAAGCGATGCCGCCGGAAGGTGTGCAGGCCTGGCGTCAGGCCGGGCTCGAGCACGTCAAACTGCTCAACACCTACGGCCCGACCGAGGCCACCGTTACGGCGACTACCCTCGATTGCAGCGACTACGTGTTCGGTCGCCAGCCGTTGCAATTGACAATGCCGATAGGTCAACCACTGCCGGGTCGTCACACTTATCTGCTGGATGCTGACGGCCAGCCGACCCCGGTCGGTGTGGTCGGTGAACTGCTGATCGGGGGTGAATTGCTCGCGCGCGGTTACTTCCAGCGTGCCGATCTGACTGCCGAACGCTTCATTCCCGATCCGTTTTCCAGCACTGGGGCGCGCCTGTATCGCACCGGCGACCTGGCGCGTTACAACGCCCTCGGCCAGCTCGAATACGTCGGCCGGGTTGACCATCAAGTGAAGATCCGTGGTTTCCGTATCGAGCTGGGCGAAGTCGAAGCGCGCCTGCTGGAACTGAACGACGTCAGCGAAGCCGTGGTGCTGGCAGTGCAGGGCGGCAGCAGCCTGCAACTGGTGGCGTATGTGGTGCCGAAAGATGCGTCCGTGGTTGCAGCGACGGTCGACGAACAAGGCGCGGCGCGGGAAGCGATCAAGGCGCAGCTCAAGGACAGCCTGCCGGATTACATGGTGCCGACGCAGCTGTTGTTCCTCGCCGAACTGCCCCTGAGCCCGAACGGCAAACTGGACCGCAAGGCCTTGCCGGCGCCAGACGCCAGCCAGATGCAGCAGGCGTTCGTCGCGCCGCGCAGCGAGCTGGAGCAGAAAATCGCCGGCATCTGGCAGGACGTGCTCAAGCTCGAACGGGTCGGCCTCACCGACAACTTCTTCGAACTGGGCGGTGATTCGATCATCTCGATTCAGGTGGTCAGCCGCTCGCGTCAGGCCGGGATTCATTTCAGCCCTCGCGATCTGTTCCAGCATCAGACCGTACAAGGTCTGGCCAGCGTGGCGCAGCAGGGCAGCGGTAGCGTGAGCATCGATCAGGGCCCGGTGACCGGCGAACTGCCGTTGCTGCCGATCCAGCAGGTGTTCTTCGAAGACCCGATTCCCCAGCGTCACCACTGGAACCAGGCGGTGCTGCTGCGCAGCCACCAAGCCCTGAACGCCGAAGCACTGTTGCAGGCGCTGAATGCATTGCTTGCCCATCACGACGGCCTGCGTTCGCGCTTCGTTGAAGGCACCGAAGGCTGGCGTGCCGAAGTGGCGCCAACGGCTTATGATCCGGAACTGTTGTGGACCGCCGACACGCTGGCCGACAGCGAACGGCAAGCGCTGTACGCCAAGGCCCAGCAAAGCCTGAACCTGCAAAACGGCCCGCTGCTGCGCGCGGTGCTGGCGACCGTCGCCGATGGCAGTCAGCGTCTGCTGCTGGCGGTGCATCACCTGGTGGTGGACGGTGTGTCGTGGCGGATTCTGCTGGAAGACCTGCAACTGGCTTATCAACAGGCTGCGCAAAAAAACGCAATCAAACTGCCGGCGAAAACCAGCGCCTACAAGGTCTGGGGCGAGCATCTGCAAGCTTATGCCGCGACCGAGTCGTTGCAGGCCGAACTGGGATTCTGGAAGCAACAACTCGACGGCGCGGCACTGGATCTGCCCTGCGACAACCCGCAGGGCAGCCTGCAAAGCCGTCACGCCCTGGTGCTGCACAGCCGCCTCGACAAAACCTTCACCCAGCAATTGCTGCAACAGGCCCCGGCCGCTTACCGCACACAGGTCAACGATCTGCTGCTGACCGCACTGGCGCGAGTCATCAGCCGCTGGACCGGCCACGCCGACACCCTGATTCAGCTGGAAGGCCACGGCCGCGAAGACCTGTTCGACGACATCGACCTGACCCGCACCGTCGGCTGGTTCACCAGTCTGTTTCCGGTACGTCTGACACCGGCGGATTCCGTTGCGGCGGCGATCAAGCAGGTCAAGGAACAACTGCGCGCCATTCCGAACAAAGGCATCGGTTTCGGTGTGCTGCGCCATCTGGGCGAGGCGTCCACCCAGGCCTGCCTCAAGGCGCTGGCGATGCCGCGCATCACCTTCAACTACCTCGGCCAGTTCGATGGCAGCTTCGATGCCGAGGACGGTGCACTGTTCAGCCCGGCCGGTGAAAGCGCCGGGCTCGAGCAAAGCCTCGACGCGCCGCTGGACAACTGGCTGGGCGTCGAAGGTCAGGTCTACGACGGCGAACTCGACTTGCGCTGGACCTTCAGCCGCGAGCAATTCAACGAGGCGACCATCGCCCGTCTGGCCGAGGATTACGAGCGCGAACTGCAAGCCTTGATCAGCCATTGCTGCGACGCGGATTCGATGGGCGTGACGCCGTCGGACTTCCCGCTGGCGCACATCGATCAGGCGCAACTGGACGCGATCCCGGTGCCGGCCGCGGGCATCGAAGACATCTATCCGCTGTCGCCGATGCAGCAGGGCATGCTGTTCCACACCTTGTACGAACAGGGCGCCGGCACTTACATCAACCAGTTGTGCGTCGATGTCGACGGCCTCGATCCCGAGCGTTTCCGTGCGGCGTGGCAAGCGACCATGGACGCTCACGACATCCTGCGCAGCGGCTTCATCTGGCAGGGCGAATTGCAGGAGCAACTGCAAATCATCCATCGCCAACTGGCGCTGCCGTACACGCTGCTCGACTGGCGTGAACACAGCGACATCGCCCAGGCCCTCAAGGATTTCACCGCCGCCGATCTGGCCGAAGGGTTCGACCTGACTCAGGCCGGGCTGCTGCGCGTGACCCTGATCCGCGTCAGCGATAACCGACATCACCTGATCTTCACCAACCACCACATCCTGATGGACGGCTGGAGCAGCGCGCAGATGCTCGGCGAAGTCCTGCAGCGTTATGCCGGCCAGCAACCCCCGCGTCCGATCAGCCGTTACTCGGATTACATCCAGTGGCTGCAACGTCAGGACGCGGCGGTCAGCGAAGCGTTCTGGCTGCAACAACTGGCGGATTTCCACGAGCCGACGGTGCTGGCGCAAGCTGCGGCCGGCGGTGGCGAAGTTCGCAGCGAGGTCGGTCATCTGCTCAAGCATTACGACCTCGAAGCGTCGCGCACCGGTCGTCTGAATGCGTTTGCCCGGGAGCAGAAAGTCACCGTCAACACCTTGGTGCAAGCCGCGTGGCTGCTGCTGTTGCAGCGCTACACCGGCAGCGCCTGCGTGGCGTTCGGCACCACCGTGGCCGGGCGTCCGGCGGAACTGGTGGGCATCGAGCAGCAGGTCGGTCTGTTCATCAACACCTTGCCGTTGATTGCGGGCAGTCGTCCCGATCAGACCGTGGCCGCGTGGCTGGCGGCGGTGCAGGCGCAGAACCTGTCGCTGCGCGAGTTCGAACACACACCGCTGGCGAGCATTCAGCGCTGGGCCGGGCAGGGCGGCGAGTCGCTGTTCGACACGCTGCTGGTGTTCGAGAACTTCCCGATTTCCGAAGCGCTGCAACACGGCACCGCCGAAGGCGTGGTGTTCGGCGAAGTCGCCAACCAGGATCAGACCCACTATCCGCTGACCCTCGGCGTGACGCTGGGCGAAACCCTGGCGCTGCACATGAGCTTCGACCAGGCGCATTTCAGCGTCGCCACGGTCGAGCGCCTGAGCGCGCAGTTGCTGCATCTGCTGGAACAGTTCGCTGAATCCGCCGAGCGTCGTCTCGGTGAAATCGCTTTGGCCACGGCTGACGAACATGCGCGGCAACAGGCGCAAAATCATCCGCAGGCGTACCCGACCGATATCGCCGTGCACCAGCGCTACGCCCGATTGGCGGCGCTGCAGCCTGATCGCACGGCGGTCATTTTCGATGGCAAGCATTACAGCTACGGCGAACTGGATGCCCGGGCCAACCGTCTGGCCCATGAACTGGTGGCCCGTGGCGTGCGCGCCGAAGTGCGGGTCGGCGTGGCGATGCCGCGCGGCGAAGGTCTGATCGTCGCCTTGCTGGCGGTGCTCAAGGCCGGCGGCGCCTATGTGCCGCTCGACACCAGCTACCCGCGCGAGCGTCTGGCGTACCTGATGCAGGATTGCGGTCTGGCGCTGCTGCTGAGCGATTCCCGCGTGTCGGCGCAACTGCCTATCGACGACGCCATGAGCGTGCTGGAACTGGATCGCCTCGACCTCAGCGGCCATTCGGCGCAGGCGCCGGTGGTGACGATCGATCCGGACAATCTGGCCTACGTGATTTACACCTCCGGCTCCACCGGCAACCCGAAAGGCGTCAGCGTCACCCACGGGCCGCTGGCGATGCACTGCCTGGCCATCGGTGAGCGCTATGAAATGCGCGACAGCGATTGCGAATTCCACTTCATGTCGTTCGCCTTCGACGGCGCCCATGAGCGCTGGCTGACCAGCCTGACCCACGGCGGCTCGCTGTTGATTCGCGACGACAGCTTGTGGACACCGGAGCAGACCTACAACGCGATGATCGAGCACGGCGTGACCGTGGTCGCGTTCCCGCCGGTGTACCTGCAACAACTGGCCGAACACGCCGAGCGCGTGGGCAATCCGCCAAAGGTGCGCATCTACTGCTTCGGCGGTGATGCGGTTCCGAATGCGAGTTTCGAACGGGTCAAGCGTGCGCTGAACCCGGAGTACATCATCAACGGCTACGGCCCGACCGAAACCGTGGTCACGCCACTGATCTGGAAGGCTGGTCGCGATGTGCCGTGCGGCGCCGCCTACGCGCCAATCGGCAGCCGCATCGGCGACCGCAGCGCGTACGTGCTCGACGCCGATCTGAATCTGTTGCCGCAAGGCATGGCCGGCGAGCTGTACCTCGGTGGCAGCGGCGTGGCCCGTGGTTACCTGAATCGCCCGGCGATGACTGCCGAGCGCTTTGTCGCGGACCCGTTCAGCGCAAGCGGTGGCGTGCTGTACCGCACCGGCGATCTGGTGCGCCAGCGTGCCGACGGCACGTTTGACTACCTGGAACGCATCGACAACCAGGTGAAGATCCGTGGTTTCCGTATCGAACTGGGTGAAATCGAAGCCAGTCTGCAAGCCCTCGACGGTGTGCGCGAAGCGGTGGTCGTGGCCCAGGAAAGCGCTGGCAGCAAACGGCTGGTGGCGTACGTCGTCGGCGATTCGCAACAGGCGGATTTCGCCGAGCAACTGCGGGCGCAACTCAAGGCCACGCTGCCAGCGCACATGGTCCCGGCCTACGTGCTGACCCTCGAGCGCATGCCGCTGACGCCGAACGGCAAACTCGATCGCAAGAACCTGCCCAAGCCTGACGTCAGCCAATTGCAGCAGTCTTACGTGGCGCCGCAAAGCGCGCTGGAGCAGCAACTGGCGACGATCTGGCAGGACGTGCTGAAGCTGGAACGCGTCGGCCTGACCGACAACTTCTTCGAGCTGGGCGGCGATTCGATCATCTCGATCCAGGTGGTCAGCCGCGCCCGTCAGGCCGGGTTGCGCTTCACCCCGAAAGATTTGTTCCAGCACCAGACCATTCAGGCCCTGGCCAATGTGGTGCAGACCGGCGAGCCGGTGCAACCGATCGATCAGCAACCGGTGACCGGCGAAACGGCGTTGCTGCCGATTCATCAGTGGTTCTTCGCCCAGCCGATTCCCGACCGTCATCACTGGAACCAGTCGGTGATGCTCAAGACCGCTCAGCTGTTGGATGCTTCTGTTCTGGAGCAGGCACTGGATGCACTGGTCGTGCATCACGACAGCCTGCGCCTGGACTTTGCCGAGCAACCGCAGGGCTGGACGGCGCAGTACCGCGATGTTGAAACCCGGGCCGGCGAAACCGTGCTGTGGCAAGTCGAGGTCGCCGATCTGGCGGCCCTTGAAGTGCTGGGCAATCAGGCCCAGCGCAGTCTGCAACTGAGCGGCGGTTCGCTGATCCGTGCGGTGCTGGCGGACCTGGCCGATGGCAGCCATCGTCTGTTGCTGGTGGTCCATCACCTGGTGGTGGATGGCGTGTCGTGGCGGATTCTGTTCGAAGACCTGCAAAGCGCTTACCGGCAAATCCAGTCGGGGGCGGCCGTGCAGCTGCCGGCCAAGACCAGTGCGGTGAAAGCCTGGACCGAAGCGTTGCAGGACTACGCCGGCAGCGCGCCGTTGCAAGCCGAGCTGGGCTTCTGGCAACAGCATCTGCAAGGCGCATCGAACACTCTGCCGTGCGACAACCCGCAGGGTGGCCAGCAACATTGCCAGGCCATGTCGATCCGCACGCCGCTGGACAAAACCCTGACCCGCCAACTGCTGCAAGAGGCCCCGGCGGCCTACCGCACCCAGGTCAACGACCTGCTGCTGACCGCGCTGGCGCGGGTGATGGTGCGCTGGACCGGTGACGACAATGTGCTGGTGCAACTGGAAGGGCACGGTCGTGAAGACCTGTTCGATCACGTCGACCTGACCCGCACCGTGGGCTGGTTCACCAGTCTGTTCCCGGCAAAACTGACCCCGACCGCTGACCTCGGCGCGTCGCTGAAACAGATCAAGGAGCAACTGCGGGCGATTCCGAACAAAGGCATCGGTTTTGGTGCGCTGGCGCACTTGGGTGACGACCACGCCCGGGCCGTCCTGCAGGCGTTGCCGACGCCGCGCCTGACCTTCAACTATCTGGGCCAGTTCGACGGCAGTTTAGAGGCCGGCGACGCAGCGCTGTTCGTGCCGACCAGCGAATCCGGCGGTGAAGAAGTCAACCTGCAAGGCCCGCTGGGCAGCCCGCTGGCCCTCGACGGCAAGGTGTTCAACGGCGAGCTGGACCTGAGCTGGACCTTCAGCCGCGAGATGTTCGAGCCGGCGACCATCCAGCGTCTGGCCGACGATTACCTGCAAGAGCTGACCGCGCTGATCGCCCATTGCTGCGACAGCTCCAACCGTGGCGTGACCCCGTCGGACTTCCCGCTGGCGACCCTGACCCAGGCCCAACTCGACGTACTGGCGCCACAGCCGCAGACCATCGACGACATCTACCCGCTGTCGCCGATGCAGCAGGGCATGCTGTTCCACACCTTGCTCGAACACGGCAACGGCGACTACATCAACCAGATGCGTCTGGACGTCGATGGCGTCGACCCGCAGCGTTTCCGCGCCGCGTGGCAAGCGGTGGTGGATGCTCATGACATCCTGCGCACCGGTTTCGTCTGGCAGGGCGATCTGGAGCAGCCGGTGCAAGTGGTGCAGCGTCAGCTCGAAGTGCCGTTCCGGGTACTCGACTGGAACGGTCAGAGCGACGTTGATGCCGCGCTGAAAAAACTTGCCGATGAAGAACGTGCCCAAGGCCTCGACCTGAGCTGCGCACCGTTGCTGCGTCTGGTGCTGGTGCGCATCGCTGAAAACCGTCATCACCTGATCTACACCAACCATCACATCCTGATGGACGGCTGGAGCAGTGCGCAGTTGCTCGGCGAAGTGTTGCAGCATTACAGCGGCGCAGCGGTGCCGCGTCCGACCGGGCGTTACCGCGATTACATCGCCTGGCTGCAGCGTCAGGACGCCGCGACTGCCGAAGCCTACTGGCTGGCGGCGCTGGGCAATCTGCAAGAGCCGACGCGTCTGGCCGATGCCATCGCGCGGCCGAGTGCCGGTCTGCCGAGCGTCGGTTATGGCGATCATTTCCAGGTGCTCGATGCCAGCCTGACCCAGCGTCTGGGCGAGTTTGCCCGAGCCTCGAAAGTCACCGTCAACACCCTGATGCAAGCCGCATGGCTGCTGCTGTTGCAGCGCTACACCGGCAAGGAGTGCGTGGCGTTCGGCGCCACCGTTGCCGGGCGCCCGGCGGATCTGCCGGGGGCCGAGCAGCAGGTCGGCCTGTTCATCAACACCTTGCCGGTGATCGCCGCGCCACAAGCGCAGCAGAGCCTGGCCAGTTGGCTGCAAGGCGTACAGGCGCAGAACCTGGCGCTGCGCGAGTTCGAGCACACACCGCTGGCGCAGATCCAGCGCTGGGCCGGGCAGGGCGGTGACGCGCTGTTCGACAGCCTGATGGTGTTCGAGAACTACCCGATTGCCGAAGCGCTGGAGCAAGGCGCGCCGCAGGGCCTGCGATTCGGTCCGGTGCAGAACCACGAACAGACCAACTATCCGTTGACCCTGCTGGTGCATCTGGGCGCCGAGCTGTCGGTGCACTTCAGCTACCAGCGCGACCGTTTTGCCGACGCCAGCGTGGCACAACTGGGCGCGCACTTGCAGCGTTTGCTCGAGCAGATGACCGAGGCGGGTGAGTGCTCGCTCAGCCAATTGCGTCTGATCGAGACGGCGCCGGTTTCCACCGACTTCGTCACCGATCTGTGCATCCATCAGAGCATCGCCCTTCAGGTCGCCGCGACCCCGGATGCGCTGGCCGTGACCTTCGCCGACACGCAGCTGACCTACGCTGAACTGGACGCCCGGGCCAACCGCCTGGCGCACAAACTGATCGAACTCGGCGTCGGCCCGGAGGTGCGGGTGGGCGTGGCGTTGCCGCGTTCCGAGCAGTTGCTGGTTGCACTGCTGGCGGTGCTCAAGGCCGGCGGCGCCTACGTACCGCTGGACCCGGACTACCCGGCCGACCGTGTGGCCTACATGCTCGAAGACAGCCGTGCGCGAGTGCTGCTGACTGAGCAAGAACTGGCGGCAACACTGAGCGTGCCGTTCGACACGCAAGTGTTGCTGCTGGATCAGATCGCGCTGGATGGCTATCCGGCTCAGGCACCGCAAACGGCGGTGACGCCGGACAACCTCGCCTACGTGATCTACACCTCCGGTTCCACCGGCAAGCCGAAAGGCGTGGCGATTGCGCATCGCAACGTCATGGCGCTGATCGACTGGTCGGCCAAGGTCTACCGCCGCGAAGACATTCAAGGCGTGCTGGCCTCGACCTCGGTGTGCTTCGACCTGTCGGTGTGGGAGCTGTTTGTGACGTTGGCCAACGGCGGCTCGTTGATCATCGCCCGCAATGCGCTGGAACTGCCGCAACTGCCGGCGCGGGATCAGGTGCGCCTGATCAACACCGTGCCGTCGGCGATCAACGCATTGCAGCGCGCCGGGCAGATTCCACCGGGTGTGCGGATCATCAACCTGGCGGGCGAGCCGCTCAAGCAAGGGCTGGTGGACGCGCTGTATCAGCAGCCGCACATTGAACACGTCTACGATCTGTATGGCCCGTCGGAAGACACCACTTACTCGACCTGGACCCGCCGCACCGCCGGTGGTCAGGCGCGGATCGGCCGGGCGCTGGTTCACTCCGCCAGCCACTTGCTCGATGCCGATCTGCAAGCGGTGCCGCACGGCGTGTCGGCCGAGTTGTATTTGTCGGGCGCCGGCGTCACGCGTGGTTACCTGGGCAAAGCGGCGATGACCGCCGAGAAGTTTGTGCCCAATCCTTTCGCCCGTAATGGCGAGCGTCTCTACCGCACCGGCGACCTGATTCGTCAGCGCGAGGACGGCGAGCTGGAGTACATGGGCCGGATCGACCATCAGGTGAAAATCCGTGGTTTCCGGATCGAACTCGGCGAAATCGAAGCGCGCCTGCTGGCGCAACCGGGCATCAGCGAGGCGGCCGTGCTGGCCATTGAGGCCGAGGGCGGCGCACAACTGGTGGCTTACGTGGTCGCCCCACAACTGGACGTGTACGACGGGCAAGCGCAGCGACAACTGCGTGACGGACTAAAGACTGGCCTCAAGTCTTCGTTACCTGACTACATGATTCCCGCGCACCTGCTGTTCCTTGAGCAGTTGCCCCTGACCCCCAACGGCAAGCTCGACCGCAAGGCGCTGCCGGCGGTGGATGCCAGCCAGATGCAGGCCGCGTATGTCGCGCCGCAATCGGAGCTTGCGCAACAGGTCGCGGCAATCTGGCAGCAAGTGCTCACCGTGGAACGCATCGGTCTGAACGATCACTTCTTCGAACTCGGCGGGCACTCGCTGCTGGCGGTCAATGTCGTGTCGCGCATCGCCCTGGAACTGGGCCTGACGCTGACGCCGCAACTGCTATTCCAGCACCCCGTCCTCGGCGACTTTGTCGCTCGACTCGATACAGGAGGCGGGGCAATCAACGAACAGAAACTGAACAAGCTGGAAGCCCTGCTTGACGATATGGAGGAGTTCTGATGGACACGAGTGTTGCTTTGAGGATTGCCAAGCGCTTTATCACTCTGCCGCTGGACAAACGTAAGCTCTACCTGGAAAAGATGCTCGAAGAGGGCGTCTCGCCGGCGAACCTGCCGATTCCGGAAACTCGCTCAAGCTTCGAGGCGATCCCGCTGTCCTACGCCCAGGAACGCCAGTTGTTCCTGTGGCAGATGGACCCGCACAGCACCGCGTACCACATTCCCAGCGCCCTGCGGTTGAAGGGCCGACTGGATGTCGCGGCGCTGGAGCGCAGTTTCAACGCGGTGGTCGCCCGCCATGAAAGCCTGCGCACCACGTTCGTCGAGCAGGGTGAAACCTTCTGTCAGAAGGTTCACGGGCAGATGCCGTTGAACATCACGGTCGAGACGCTGGCGCCCGGTCAGGACGCTGACACCGCGATCAAGGCTTTCGTCGAAAACGAAACCGCACGCCCGTTCAACCTGCAACAGGGGCCGTTGTTGCGGGTGTCGTTGCTCAAGGTCGGCGAAGATGATCATGTGCTGGCGCTGATCCAGCACCACATCATCTCCGATGGCTGGTCGATGCAAGTGCTGGTCGGCGAGTTGATCAAGCATTACGCCGCCGACACCGGCGGCCAGTCCCTGAGCCTGCCGCCGCTGGAGGTGCAATACGCCGACTACGCGATCTGGCAGCGCCACTGGCTGGAGGCCGGCGAGCGTGAGCGGCAGCTGAAATACTGGATCGACACCCTCGGCGGCGAACAGCCGGTGCTGGAATTGCCGATCGATCACCCGCGCCCGGCGGTGCAAAGGTTCCGTGGCGCGCGCCTCGATCTGAACCTGCCGACCGCACTGGGCGAGGCCCTCAAACAACTGGCCCAGCGCGAAGGCGCGAGTCTGTTCATGGTGCTGCTGGCGTCGTTCCAGGCCTTGCTGCACCGCTACAGCGGCCAATCGCAGATCCGCGTCGGCGTGCCGACCGCCAACCGCAACCGGGTGGAAACCGAAGGCCTGATCGGCTTCTTCGTCAACACCCAGGTGCTGAGCGCGGACGTCCACGGACAACTGCCGTTCAATCAATTGCTGGCCCAGGTCAAGCAGTCGGCGATGGCCGCTCAGGCCCATCAGGACCTGCCGTTCGAGCAACTGATTGAAGCCCTGCAACCGGAACGCAGCCTGAGCCACAGCCCGGTGTTCCAGGTGATGTACAACCACCAGGCGGTCAACGACCAGACCCAGCGTCAAAGCCAGGTGCAACTGCCGCAACTGAGTGTCGAGGACATCGTCTGGGAGGGCCGCACCGCGCAGTTCGACCTGACCCTCGGCACCTACGAATCCAGCGAAGGCGTGGCGGCGGAACTGACCTACGCCACCGACCTGTTCAAGCCGCAAACCATCGAGCGTCTGGCGCGCCATTGGCTGAACCTGCTGCACGGCATCGTCGCCGCGCCGAATCAGCGTGTCGGCGAACTGCCGCTGCTGGAAACCACCGAACATCAAGTGCTGTTGCAGGACTGGAAACGCGTGGTCGATCACGCCGCGCCGGCGCCCTGTGTGCAGCAACGCATTGCCCTGCAAGCCGCGCAGACGCCTGAGGCTACCGCGTTGATCATCGGCGAAGACCAACTGACTTACGGTCAGTTGAACGCCCGCGCCAACCAGCTCGCGCACAAGCTGATCGAACTGGACGTCGGTCCGGATCGACTGGTCGGCATTGCGGTCGAGCGCAGCGTCGAAATGATCGTCGGCCTGCTGGCGATCCTCAAGGCCGGCGGCGCTTATGTACCGCTGGACCCGGCGTATCCGCAAGACCGCCTGGCCTACATGATCGAGGACAGTGGCATCGAATTGCTGTTGACCCAAGCGCACTTGCAGACGTTGCTTCCAATCCCGGCCGGTCTTGCCACGGTGTTGCTGGATCAGCCGCAGGACTGGCTGGCGGCGTACCCGACCACCGTGCCTGACGTGGCAGTGAACGGCGAGCATCTGGCCTACACGATTTACACCTCGGGCTCGACCGGCAAGCCTAAGGGCGTGATGGTCCGCCACGCAGCCCTGAGCAACTTCGTCGCGAGCATGGTCGGGCAACCGGGCATCGCTGCGGCGGATCGCATGCTGTCGCTGACCACCTTCTCGTTCGACATTTTCGGCCTGGAAATCTACGGCCCGCTGCTGGCCGGCGCCGCCGTGGTGCTGACCGGCAAGGACGTGCATCAGGACCCGCAAGCAGTGCTCGAACTGATCGACCGCCACGGCGTGACCATGCTGCAAGCCACGCCTTCGACCTGGCGCATGCTGCTGGACAACGAACACGCCGGGATTCTCGACGGCCGCACTTTCCTGTGTGGCGGTGAAGCGCTGCCTCAGGAGCTGGCGCAACGCATGCTGGAGCGCTCGCCGAAGGTCTGGAACCTCTACGGCCCGACCGAAACCACGATCTGGTCGGCGCTGCATCCGTTGAGCGTGGACAACAGCCGTCCGTTCCTCGGCAAACCGATCGACAACACCGCGCTGTACATTCTCGGCAGTGATCTGGAACTCAATCCGCTCGGCGCGCCGGGCGAGCTGCTGATCGGCGGCGACGGTCTGGCGCGGGGTTATTTCCAGCGTCCTGCGCTGACCGCCGAACGCTTTGTGCCGGACCCGTTCTCAAGCACCGGCGAGCGTCTGTATCGCACCGGTGACCTGACCCGTTACCGCGCCGAAGGCGTGATCGAATACATCGGGCGGATTGACCATCAGGTGAAAATCCGTGGTTTCCGGATCGAGCTGGGCGAAATCGAAGCGCGCCTGCTGGCGCTCGACAGCGTGCGCGAAACCGTGGTCGTCGCCCAGGACGGCCCGACCGGCCCGCAACTGGTGGGCTACGTGGTGCCGACGTCCGGCGAGGTGCTGGATGCAGGCGGTGAAGCCGCGTTGCGCGCTGCGCTCAAGACCAGCCTCAAGGCTGAATTGCCGGAGTACATGGTGCCGGCGCACCTGCTGTTTCTCACGCAACTGCCGCTGACCCCCAACGGCAAAGTCGACCGCAAGGCTTTGCCGGCGCCGGACGCCAGCCAGTTGCAATCGACTTACATTGCGCCGCAGACCGCCAGCCAGCACACCGTCGCCGACATCTGGCAAACCGTGTTGAAACTGGAGCAGGTGGGGCTGGGCGACAACTTCTTTGAGCTCGGCGGCCATTCGCTGCTGGTGACTCAGGTCGTTTCGCGGGTGCGTGAGGCGCTCAACGTGCAAGTGCCGCTGCGCACCCTGTTCGAACACAGCACGCTGGTGGATTTCGTCGCCGCCCTCGGCGTCGAGCAGGCGCAGCAGGAGCCGCCGATTGTTGCGTTGCCGCGTCAGCAACCGCTGGCGCTGTCCTACGCTCAGGAGCGTCAGTGGTTCCTCTGGCAGCTGGAACCGACCAGCACCGCTTACCATGTGCCGGCCGCATTGCGCCTGCGCGGTGAACTGGACCTGCCGGCGTTGCAGCGCAGCTTCGATGCGCTGATTGCCCGCCACGAATCCCTGCGTACCTGCTTTGTCGAAGAGCAGGGCCAGACCCTGCAAGTGATCCAGGCTCAGGCAGCGCTGAACATCGCGGTCGAAAGCATCGACGGCGAGCTGGATGATGCCGCGTTGCAAGCCTTGGTCGCTGCCGAAACCCTGCACCTGTTCGACTTGCAGAAAGGCCCGCTGCTGCGGGTCAAACTGCTGCGTCTGGCGGCTGATGACCACGCGCTGATCATCACCTTGCACCACATCGTGTCCGATGGCTGGTCGATGGGGATCATGGTCAACGAGCTGGTGGCGTTGTATGCCGCGCACAGCGAAGGCAAGACCGCGCAGTTGCCGGGATTGCCGGTGCAATACGCCGACTATGCGGTGTGGCAGCGCCAGTGGATGGACGCCGGTGAGCGCGAACGTCAACTGAGTTACTGGACCGCGCAACTGGGCGACGGCGATCAGCCGTTGCTGGAACTGCCGACCGACCGTCCGCGTCCGCCGGAGCAAAGCTACCGGGGCGCGCGTCAGGACATCCCGCTGAGCGCCGAACTGGCCGCCGGCCTCAAACAGGTCGCACAACGGGAAAACGTCACCCTGTTCGCGTTGCTGCTGGCGTCGTTCCAGACCCTGCTGCATCGCTACAGCGGCCAGGCCGACATTCGCGTCGGTGTGCCGGTGGCCAACCGTAACCGGGTCGAGACCGAAGGCCTGATCGGCTTCTTCGTCAACACCCAGGTGCTGAAGACTGAGTTCGACAGCCAGCAGACCTTCCGCAGCCTGTTGCAGCAAGTGAAGAACACCGTACTCGGTGCCCAGGCCCACCAGGACCTGCCGTTCGAGCAACTGGTCGATGCGCTGCAACCGGAACGCAGCCTGAGCCACAGTCCGCTGTTCCAGGTGCTGCACAACCACCAGAGTCAGACCCGTCAGGCGCAGGGCGCGACGCGTCTGCCGAAGATCGAGATCGAAGGCCTGAGCTGGGTGTCGCATACCGCGCAGTTCGACCTGACCCTCGACACCTTCGAGTCGGCGGACAACGTCTGGGCCGAACTGACTTACGCCACCGACCTGTTCGACGCAGTGACCATGGAGCGACTGGCGCAGCACTGGACGAATCTGCTGCACGGCATCGTCGCCGATTGTGCCCAGCGCATCGCCGAACTGCCATTGCATGAGGCGGCCGAACGTCAGGCCACGCTGTTGCAATGGAACCCGGCCGTGGCCGATTTCCCGAGCGAGGCGTGCCTGCATCAACTGATCGAAGCGCAGGCCGAGCGTGCGCCGCAAGCGGTGGCCGTGACCTATGGCGAACAGACTCTGAGCTATGGCGAGCTCAACAGCCGCGCCAACCCGTTGGCCCACAAGCTGATTGCCAGCGGTGTCGGGCCGGACGTGCGCGTCGGTCTGGCGGTGGAGCGCAGCCTGGAAATGCTCGTCGGGCTGTTGGCGATTCTCAAGGCCGGCGGTGCTTATGTGCCGCTCGACCCGACGTATCCGGAAGATCGTCTGGCCTACATGATCGGTGACAGCGGCATCAGCCTGCTGCTGACCCAGAGTCATCTGCTCGGCCGTCTGCCAGTGCCGGACTCGGTGCGCAGCGTGATGCTCGATCAGGAAGGCGACGGCCTCGAACGCTACAGCGACAGCAACCCGCAGGTGCGCATGAGCCCGGACAACCTGGCTTACGTGATCTACACCTCCGGTTCCACCGGCCAGCCGAAAGGCACCTTGCTCGCCCATCACAACGTGCTGCGTCTGTTCAAGGCCACCGATGCCTGGTTCGATTTCGGCCCGCAGGATGTCTGGAGCCTGTTCCATTCCTACGCGTTCGACTTCTCGGTCTGGGAGATTTTCGGTGCGCTGCTGTACGGCGGCAAACTGGTGGTGGTGCCATACGAGACCAGCCGTTCGCCGGAAGATTTCTATACCTTGTTGTGCCGTGAAGGCATCACGGTTCTCAACCAGACGCCGTCGGCGTTCAAGCAACTGATGCAAGTGGCGTGTGCCCCGGCACACGCGGCGGCGCAAACGTCCCTGCGCTACGTGGTGTTCGGCGGCGAGGCGCTGGAGGTCAAGAGCCTGCGGCCGTGGTTCGAGCGCTTCGGCGACCGGGCCCCGCAACTGATCAACATGTACGGCATCACCGAAACCACGGTCCACGTGACCTACCGGCCGATCTCCCTGGCCGACCTGCAACGCGATGCCGGCAGCCCGATCGGCGAGCCGATTCCGGACTTGTCCTGGTATTTGCTCGACGGCGACCTGAACCCGGTGGCCAAGGGTTGCATCGGCGAGCTGTACGTCGGCCGCGCCGGTCTGGCCCGGGGGTATCTGAACCGTCCTGACTTGACCACGCTGCGCTTTATTCCCGATCCGTTTGCCGCCGATGGCGGGCGTCTGTACCGCACCGGTGACCTGGCGCGTTATCGCGCCGACGGTGTGATCGAATACGTCGGCCGGATCGACCATCAAGTGAAGATTCGCGGCTTCCGCATCGAACTCGGCGAGATCGAAGCGCAGTTGCTCGAACAAGCAGCCGTGCGTCAGGCCGTGGTGCTGGCGCAGCCGGGCCTCAGTGGTCAGCAACTGGTGGCGTACCTGGTGCCGAGTGAGGCCGCCTTGCTCGCCGCCGACGCTGCCGAACAGGGCCAGTGGCGTGACAACGTGCGTGCCGCGCTCAAGGAAAACCTGCCGGATCACATGATCCCGGCGCACCTGTTGCTGCTTGAGCAACTGCCATTGACCGCCAACGGCAAACTCAACCGCAGTGCCTTGCCGTCTGCGGATGCGAGTCAGGCGCAGCAGGCCTATCAAGCACCGCAAAGCGAACTGGAACAGCGTCTGGCCGAGATCTGGCAGGACGTGCTGAAGCTGGAACGCGTGGGTCTGACCGACAACTTCTTCGAGCTGGGCGGCGATTCGATCATCTCGATTCAAGTGGTCAGCCGCGCCCGTCAGGCCGGCATCCATCTGAACCCCAAAGACCTGTTCCAGCACCAGACTATCCAGCGTCTGGCGCTGGTTGCGCACATTGGTGACAGCGAATCGACCATCGATCAGCAGCCGGTTACCGGCCCGGCGTTGCTGTTGCCGATTCAGCAGCAGTTCTTCGAGGACGACATCCCCGAGCGTCACCATTGGAACCAGTCGGTGCTGCTCAAGCCACGTCAGCCGCTGGCGGCCGAAAAGGTCGAGCAAGCGGTGCGTGCGCTGGTCATCCATCACGATGCCTTGCGCCTGAGTTTCAGCCAGCAGGGCAGTGTCTGGCAGGCCGAACACCTGTCGGTCGATGCGTTGCCGCAAGACCTGCTCTGGCAGGAAGACATTGCCGACATCGCGGATCTTGAAGCCTTGGGCAATCGCGCCCAGCGCAGCCTCGACCTGCAGAACGGCCCGTTGCTGCGTGCGGTGCTGGCGAATCTGGCTGACGGCACGCAACGCCTGTTGCTGGTGATCCATCACCTGGCGGTGGACGGCGTGTCGTGGCGGATTCTGCTGGAAGACCTGCAAACCGCGTATCAACAAGCCAACAGCGGTCAGACCCTGGACCTGCCGGCCAAGACCAGTGCCTTCAAGGACTGGAGCGAACACTTGCAGCGTTACGCCAACAGCCCGGCGTTGCAGGAAGAACGGGCGTACTGGCAGGCCTGCCTGAGCGATGTCAGCACCGATCTGCCGTGCAAGCGTCTCGACGCCGGCCAGCAGAATCGTCTGGCGCAGACCGTGCAGACCCGCCTCAGCGCGGAGCTGACCCGGCAGCTGTTGCAAGAAGCCCCGGCGGCCTATCGCACCCAGGTCAACGACCTGCTGCTGACCGCGCTGGCCCGAGTGATCGGGCGCTGGAGCGGGCAGCCGTCGACGCTGATTCAACTGGAAGGTCACGGTCGCGAAGAGCTGTTCGACGGCGTCGACCTGACCCGCACCGTGGGCTGGTTCACCAGCCTGTTCCCGGTGCGCCTGACCCCGGCCGAAGGCGCGGGGGAGTCGATCAAGCAGATCAAGGAGCAACTGCGCTCGATCCCGAACAAGGGCATCGGTTTCGGTACGCTGCGTCACCTTGGTGATGCCGATGTGCAGCGCAGCTTGAAGGCGTTGCCGACCCCGCGTATCACCTTCAACTACCTCGGCCAGTTCGACGGCAGTTTCGAAGCCGATGACGGCGCGCTGTTTGCCCCTGCGCCGGACAATGCCGGCCTGGAACAAAGCCCGGATGCGCCGCTGGGTAACTGGCTGACCCTCAACGGTCAGGTCTACGGCGGTGAACTGAGTGTCGGCTGGACCTTCAGCGAAGAACGCTTCGACAGCGCCACCATTGAGGCGCTGGCTCGCGACTACGCCGATGAACTCGCCGCGCTGATTGGCCACTGCCTGACCCCGGACGTGGAAGGCCTGACCCCGTCGGACTTCCCGCTGGCCGGCCTGACCCAGGCACAGCTCGACAGTCTGCCGCTGCCGTCCTCGCAGATTGCCGACATCTATCCGCTGTCGGCGATGCAGCAGGGCATGCTGTTCCACAGCCTGTACGAGCAGACGTCCGGCGACTACATCAACCAGGTTCGCCTGGATGTCGAAGGCCTCGACCCGCAGCGCTTCCAGCAGGCCTGGCAGGCCGCGGTGGACAACCACGACATCCTGCGCACCAGCTTCGTCTGGCAAGGCCAGGTGGCGCGTCCGGTGCAAGTGGTGCACAAGCAGCTGGAGATGCCGTTCAACGTGCTCGATTGGCGTGACCGTAATGCCGATCCGGCAGCCCTGGATCAGTTGGCCGCCAGCGAGCAGGCGCAAGGTTTCGACCTGAGCCACGGCCCGCTGCTGCGCATGGTCGTGGTGCGTCTGGACGATCAGCGCTGCCACCTGATCTACACCAACCACCACATCCTGATGGACGGCTGGAGCAATTCGCAGTTGCTCGGCGAAGTCCTCCAGCGCTATGCCGGGGAAACCCTGCCGGCACTGGCCGGGCGTTATCGCGACTACATCGAATGGCTGCAACGCCAGGACGTCAAGGTCAGCGAACACTACTGGACCGCGCAACTGGCCAACCTGCAGGAGCCGACCCGTCTGGCCCAGGCGATTCAGGCCCAGCGCAGCGACGAGTCCCGTGAAGGTCACGGCGAGCGTTACGTGTTCATCAACGCCGAACAGACCCGGCGTCTGGGGGAATTCGCTCGCCAGCAGAAGGTCACGCTCAACACCCTGATCCAGGCTGCATGGCTGCTGCTGTTGCAGCGCCTGACCGGGCAGGAAAGCGTGGCGTTCGGCGCCACCGTGGCCGGTCGTCCGACCGAGCTCAAGGGCGTCGAGCAGCAGATCGGCCTGTTCATCAACACCTTGCCGGTGATCGCCAGCCCGCGTTCGGACTACAGCGTCGGCCAGTGGTTGCAGAACGTGCAGGCGCAGAACATCGGCCTGCGTGAACATGAACACACGCCGCTGTTCGACATCCAGCGCTGGGCCGGGCAGAGCGGTGAAGCGCTGTTCGACAACATTCTGGTGTTCGAGAACTATCCCGTGTCCCAGGCCCTGGAAGAGGGCGCGCCACAGGCGTTGCGCTTTGGCGAGGTCAACAACCACGAGCAGACCAACTACCCGCTGACTCTGGCGGTGAATGTCAGCGATGAACTGTCGCTGCACTACAGCTACCAGCGCGGGCAGTTCACCGATTCGGTGATCGAGCAATTGAGTGCGCAACTGCACAACCTGTTGCAGCAAATGGTGCAGTCGGGCGATGCCATGCTCGGCGCGCTGGACTTGCTCGACACCGCCGACCGCCGTTTGATGGTCGAGCAGTGGAACGCCACCGGCATCGACTATCCGCTGGAGCAGGGTGTGCACACGCTGATCGAAGCCCAGGCCCTGCGCACCCCGGACGCGCCGGCGCTGGTGTTCGCCGGTCAGACGCTGAGCTACGCGCAGCTCAACGCCCGCGCCAACCAGTTGGCCCATGGCTTGATCGCCCGTGGCGTCGGCCCGGATGGGCTGGTCGGGATTGCGGTCGAGCGCAGCCTGGAAATGGTCATCGGCCTGCTGGCGATTCTCAAGGCCGGCGGCGCCTATGTGCCGTTGGACCCGGAGTACCCGCGTGATCGCCTGAGCTACATGATCGCCGACAGCGGCATCGACCAGTTGCTGACCCAGCCGCACCTGCTGGCCAGCCTGCCGATTCCCGACGGCGTACAGACCCTGTGCCTGGAGCCGTCCGGTGCGGACTTCGCCGAGTGGCCGACGCACAATCCGCAGGTCGAATACGACGCCAGCAACCTGGCCTACGTGATCTACACCTCCGGTTCCACCGGTCTGCCGAAAGGCGCGGGCAACGCCCATCGCGCCCTGACCAACCGCCTGATGTGGATGCAGCAGGCCTATGGTCTGGACGCCAGTGACACCGTGTTGCAGAAAACCCCGTTCAGCTTCGACGTGTCGGTGTGGGAGTTCTTCTGGCCGCTTATGACCGGCGCCCGGCTGGTCGTCGCGGCACCGGGCGACCACCGCGATCCGGCGAAACTGATCGCGCTGATCAACGCCGAACGCGTCACCACGCTGCACTTTGTGCCGTCGATGCTGCAGGCCTTCCTGCAGGACGCCAATGTGGCGAGCTGCGTCGGTCTGAAACGCATTGTCTGCAGCGGTGAAGCGCTGCCGGTGGATGCGCAGGTGCAGGTGTTCGCCAGACTGCCGCAGGCCGGTCTGTTCAACCTGTACGGCCCGACCGAAGCGGCCATCGACGTGACCCACTGGACCTGCCGCGACGAAGGCCGCGACGGCGTGCCGATCGGTCAGCCGATTGCCAACTTGTCGACCTTCATTCTCGACAGCGGCCTCAATCCGCTGCCGGTGGGTGTGGCCGGCGAGCTGTACCTCGGTGGCATCGGTCTGGCCCGTGGTTATCACCGTCGTCCGGGGCTGAGCGCCGAGCGTTTTGTCGCCAATCCGTTCGCGGCCGGCGAGCGGATGTACCGCACCGGTGACCTGGCACGCTACCGCGCCGACGGCGTGATCGAGTACGTCGGGCGCATCGACCATCAGGTCAAACTGCGCGGTTTGCGGATCGAGCTGGGTGAAATCGAAGCGCGGCTGATGGAGCACGCCGCCGTGCGGGAAGCGGTGGTGGTTGCCCGTGATGTGCTGGGCAGCCAGCAACTGGTGGCGTACCTGGTGCCGAGTGATCCGGCGACCGTCGATGCTCCGGACGCCGTGCGCAATGAACTGCACGACAGCCTGTCGACCTGGCTGGGCGCGAGTCTGCCGGACTATATGGTGCCGGCGCACCGGATGTGGCTGGCGCAGATGCCGCTGAGCCCCAACGGCAAACTCGACCGCAAGCGTTTGCCGGCGCTGGCGTTCTCGGCTGCGCAGCAACACGTCGAACCGGCCAGTGCCATCGAACAGACGCTGGTGGACATCTGGAAAGACGTGCTGGGCCTTGAGCGGATCAGCACCACCGACAGTTTCTTTGCGTTGGGCGGCGATTCGATCATCTCGATTCAGGTGGTCAGCCGCGCCCGTCAACAAGGCATCGAGCTGAGCCCGAAAGACCTGTTCCAGCAGCCGACCATCCAGCAACTGGCCGTGCGTGCCCAAGCCACCGAAGGCACTCAGGCGCCGGTGGCCGTTTTGGTCGACATGCCGTTGCACGGTCTGAGCGAGGCGCAGATTGCCGAGCTGCCACTGCCGGAAGGGCAACTGGACGGGTTGTACCGCTTGTCGCCGATGCAGCAGGGCATGCTGTTCCTCGGCCTGAACTCGCCGGAGGCCGACCTCTACATCAACCAGGTGAGCATTCCGGTGCAGGGCCTGGAGCCGGCGCGCTTCAAGGCGGCGTGGGAAGCGGCGAGCCGCCGTCACGACATTCTGCGCACCGGTTTCCTCTGGCAGGACATGGCAGAGCCGCTGCAATTCGTGCTCGCCGATCCGCAACTGCCGGTGAGCCTGCTCGACTGGCGCGATCAGGATCACTCGGAACAAGCCTTGCAGGCACTGGCCGCCAGCGAACGGGCCAAGGGTTTCGACCTCGACCGTCCGCCGCTGCAACGCCTGACGCTGGTGCAAGTGGGCGAGGGCAGCTATCAGCTGATCTGGACCTATCACCACATCCTGATCGACGGCTGGAGCAGTTCGCAGCTGATCGGCGAAGTGCTGAGCCAGTATTCCGGCCAGCCGGTCGCCGAAGCGATGCCGTACCGTCGCTACATCAACTGGCTGCAACAGCAGGATGTCAATGCCAGCGAAGGTTTCTGGCGTGAACATTTGAGCCTGCTCGACGAGCCGACTTATCTTGCCGACGCCGTGGCGCGCACCGGCGAAGGTCGCGGTCACGAAGCGCTGTACAGCCGTCTGGGCGAAACCCGCACCGAACAGCTCAAAGCCTTCGCCCAGTCCCAGCAGATCACCCTCAACACGCTGGTGCAGGGGGCGTGGCTGATGCTGCTGAGCCGTTACAGCGGCCAGCGCTGCGTGGCGTTCGGCGCCACGGTGGCGGGGCGTCCGGCAAGTCTGCTGGCGTCGGAGTCGATCCTCGGTCTGTTCATCAACACCTTGCCGGTGATCAAGGACGTGCCGGCCGAACAGGCGGTCGGCCAGTGGCTGCGCGACTTGCAGGACTTCAACCTGGAAATGCGCGAGCGCGAATACACGCCGCTGTCCGACGTTCAGCGCTGGGCCGGGCGGACCGGGCAGTCGCTGTTCGACAGCATCATCGTGTTCGAGAACCACCCGATCGATCAGGCGTTGCGCGAGTGGCGCGACGACTCGCTGAAGTTTGGCGAGAGCGCCAGCGCCGGCCTGACCAACTTCCCGATGGACCTGATGGTCACGCTCGAAGATGGCCTGGTGATCGAGTACATGTTCCTGCGCGAGCATTTCGACCGGGCGACCGTCGAAGGCATCCGCAGCAATATGGAAGGGCTGCTGACCGCACTCACCGAGGACGCTGCGCAACCGCTGGGCCGCATCGGTCTGCCGACTGCGAATGTCGCGGATTCGACGGCGGTTGCCGTGCAGCCGCCAGCGGTGGCGGTGCATCAGCGCATTGCTCAGTGGGCCGCGCAGCGCAGCGAGCAGACTGCCGTGGTTTTCAATGATCAGGCGTTCAGCTACGGCCAGATCGAGGCTCGGGCCAATCGTCTGGCCCATGCGCTGATCGCCGAGGGCGTCGGTCCGGAAGTGCGGGTCGGCGTGGCGTTGCCGCGCAGCGAGAACATGATTGTCGCGCTGCTGGCGGTGCTCAAGGCCGGCGGTGCCTACGTGCCGCTGGACGCGACTTATCCTCGCGAGCGTTTGAGTTATCTGATGCGCGATTCCGGTATCGCGCTGCTGCTCAGCGATTCGAGCCTGCGTCAGGTGATGCCGCCTCAGGACAACCTGCATGTGCTGGAACTGGATCGACTGGACCTCAGCGCCCGGCCGGAGACTGCGCCGCAGGTTTCGGTCGAACCGGGCAACCTCGCTTACGTGATCTACACCTCCGGATCCACCGGGCTGCCGAAAGGCGTCGGTGTGGCTCACGGGCCGCTGGCGATGCACTGCGAGGCGATCGGTCAGCGTTATGAAATGAGCGCGGCTGATTGCGAATTGCACTTCATGTCGTTCGCGTTCGACGGCGCTCACGAGCGCTGGCTGACCACCCTGACCCACGGCGCGCGCCTGCTGATCCGTGACGACAGCCTGTGGACGGCCGAGCAGACCTGCAACGCCATGCATCAGCACGGCGTGACCGTGGCGGCATTCCCGCCTGTGTACCTGCAACAACTGGCCGAACACGCCGAGCAACACGGCAACCCACCGCCGGTGCGGATCTACTGCTTCGGTGGCGATGCGGTGCCGGTGGCGAGTTTCGAACTGGCCAAGCGTGCGCTCAAACCGCGCTACATCATCAACGGCTACGGCCCGACCGAAACCGTGGTCACGCCGCTGATCTGGAAGGCCGGTGCCGAGGATGCCTGCGGCGCTGCCTACGCGCCGATCGGCAGCGTGGTCGGCGAGCGTTGCGGTTACGTGCTCGACAGCGATCTCAACCGTCTGCCGGTCGGCATTGCCGGCGAGTTGTACCTCGGTGGCGCGCTGGCCCGTGGTTATCTGGGACGCGCCGGCGGCACCGCCGAGCGCTTCGTGGCGAACCCGTTCAGCGCCGATGGCAGCCGTCTATATCGCACCGGTGACCTGGTGCGCCAGCGCGCCGATGGCACGGTCGACTACCTCGGCCGGATCGACCATCAGGTGAAGATCCGCGGTTTCCGAATCGAGTTGGGCGAAGTCGAAGCACGCCTCAAACAGCAGCCGGGTGTGCGCGATGCCGCCGTGGTCGCTCGCGAGGGCGTCAGCGGCAAACAACTGCTCGGCTATGTGCTGGCCGGTGCCGATGCGTCGGTGGACGGTCTGTGCGAACGCTTGCGCGAACAGCTCAAGGCCAGCCTGCCGGACTACATGGTGCCTGCGCACCTGATGTTGCTCGAGCGCATGCCGCTGACGCCGAACGGCAAACTCGACCGCAAGGCCTTGCCGGATCCGGACGCCGAACAGCGTCAGGATTACGTGGCCCCGCGCACCGAACTGGAAAAAGCCCTGGCGAAGATCTGGCAGGAGGTGCTGAAGATCGAACGCGTCGGCTTGACCGACAACTTCTTCGAACTGGGCGGCGACTCGATCCTCAGCCTGCAGGTGGTCGCCCGCAGCCGTGTGCTCAAGTCCCAGGGCCTGAGCCTGAAACTGCGCGACCTGATGCAGAAACCGAGCATCGCCGAACTGGTGGCCAGTGTTCAGGGGGCTGCCGAGAAGGCCTCCGGGCTGCTGGCAATGAACGCCGAGGTCAAGGGCCGGGCGCCGTTGTTCTGCATCCATGCCGGTTTCGGCACGGTGTTCGACTACGAGCCGCTGGCCCGTCGCTTGAGTGGTCAGCGCCAGGTGTTGGCGATCCAGTCGCGGATGTTGCTCGACCCGGCCTTCAGCGATACGTCGCTGCAAAGCATGGCGAGTGATTACGTGGCGCAGATTCGCGAGAAACAGCCGCAGGGGCCGTATCACCTGTTGGGCTGGTCGCTTGGCGGTACGCTGGCGATGCTGATGGCGGCGCAGCTTGAGCGGGAAGGGCAGCCAGTGAAGTTCGTCGGTCTGGTGGACAGCTTCGTGGCATCGGCGGCCATCAATGCCGGGGCCGTGGATGACTGGCGAGCCGATCTGCGTGACTTCCTGCGGGTCACTTTGCCGGACGCCGCGAACGTGGCCATCGACGGCGAGGAAACTACGCAGAACCTGCGCGCAGTGTTCAACGCCGCCATGGGCGCCGAAAGTGGGGCTTCGACCTACGTCGCGCTGGGGGCCGATGAACTGGCCCATGTGTTCAGTGTGGCGCGCCGGCTCAAACAGCTGTCGCTGCAGCTCGACCGCTGTCCGCCGCTGGCGGTGCACCCGGTTTGCTGGTGGACACTGGGCCGGGAAGAGGAGGCGGTCGAACTGGCGGCGCAACTCGAACAGCCGGGCATGGGCGGCGAATGGCTGGACTGCGGGCATTTCCAGATCCCGCGGGATGAAACTTTCCTGTCCGAGGCTGAAGAAATGCTCGGCGAGTTCGTTGAGTCAGTAGTCATGTCCTGAAACCTGCTTCGTAACCGCAAACACCACTCGGGCGCCTAAGGCGCCCGAGTGGTCTGGAGAATTGAATGTCGTTGAATCCTGATATCGCCGCATTTCTGCAATTGGTCGGCAACGGCCGGGCCAGCGGCAAACGCGTGGGCATGCATGAGCTGAGCCCGGAACAGGCCCGTGAACAGTTCGATCAGTCGTCGCTGCTGATGGACGCCGGCGGCGAAGACCTTGCGCTGGTCGATGAACTGCAACTGCCGGTGCGTGACGGCTCGCTGCTGGAGGCGCGGGTCTACAGCCATCAGCCCTTGAAAGCCGGGGCCGGACGTCCGGCGCTGTTGTATTTCCATGGTGGCGGTTATGTGGTCGGCAGCCTCGATTCCCATGACTCACTGTGCCGGGCGCTGGCGTCGATGGCCGATTGCGTGGTGCTGTCGGTGGCTTATCGACGGGCGCCGGAATTCCGTTTTCCGACCGCCGCCAACGATGCACAGGACGCCTGGAACTGGCTGGTGGCAAATGCTCAGGATCTGGGGCTGGACAGCACGCGCCTGGCGATTGCCGGTGACAGCGTCGGCGGCAGCCTGGCCACCGTGCTCGCCGCACAATTGGTGGGCGCCCCGGTGCAGCCGCGTTTGCAGGTGCTGATCTACCCGGTCACCGACGCCAGCCGCAGCACGTCCTCCATCGAGCGTTACGCCGAGGGTTATCTGCTGGAGAAGGCATCGCTGAACTGGTTCTACAACCACTATCAGCGTGAGGCGGGTGACCGTCTCGATCCGCGTTTCTCGCCGTTGCTGGGGGAGGTCTCAGCCGGTGTGGCGCCAACACTGCTGGTGTTGGCCGAGTGCGATCCACTGCACGACGAAGGCGTGGCGTATGCCCGGCATTTGCAGGCAGCGGGTGTCGAGGTCGAGTTGAAAGTGTACGAGGGCATGACCCATGACTTCATGCGCATGGGTGCGATCATCGATGAGGCCGAAGAGGCGCAGCAGCACATTGCCGAGCGGCTGCTGGAGGTGTTTGCAGCACGGTGACAGAGGTGATCGAGGGACTGAAAGGGTCGCTGTCTGCGGCCCTTTTCTATTGCCCGGGGAAAAAAGGGCAGGCAGCAAAACGCCGGCAAATGCCGGCGTCTTGTCGGGTGCTGAACGTGTTACCAGTTGTAGGTCACGTCGGCGGTCATGGTCCGGCCTTCGCCGTAGTAGCAGTCCAGGGTGCTGTTGCAGCTGGCGACGTACTTTTTGTCGGCGAGGTTTTCCAGGTTCATCTTCACTTTCACGCCTTTGACGTGCAGTGGCGATTTTTCCAGGTCGTAGGAAATCATGGCGTCATACACGGTGTAGGACGGGATCTGGAAGGAGTCTTCCTCGTAGTCCGAGCCATAGCTGCTGCGCACGTAGCGTGTGCCCAGGCCCATGCCCAGACCGGCCAGCGAAGTCGACTGGTCGAAGTCGTAGTTGATCCACGCCGACGCGGTCAGTGGTGGGCTCATGGCCAGGGTGCGACCTTCGCGACCGTCGTTGACGCTGCGCCACTTGATCTGGTTGCGCGACACCGAGGCCAGCACACGCAGGTTCTGGGTCACGTTGACCTTGCCTTCCAGTTCCACGCCGCGCGAACGCACCGAACCGCTCTGGCTGCTGAAGCCCGGGTTGTTCAGGTCGTTGGTCAGCATGTTGCTCTGATCGATCTGATAGGCCGACAGCTGGATGAAACCGTCGACGAAGCCTGGCTCGTACTTGACGCCGACTTCGTACTGTTTGCCCTCGGTCGGCTCGAACGGACGGCCGTTCATGTCGGCACCGGTCTGTGGCAGGAACGATTCGGCGTAGCTCACGTACGGTGTCAGGCCGTTTTCGAACTCGTAGCCAAGGCCTGCACGACCGGTGAACTTCTCGTCCTTGATGTTCGAGCGGTTGCCGCCCAGCGGTTCCTTGTTGATGGTTTCGGCGAAGTCGTAGCGACCGCCGACGGTCAGGAACCACTGGTTCCAGCGCATCTGGTCCTGGGTGTACAGGCCGGTCTGCTTGACCGTGTTGTCCCAACGGTAAGGCTGGCGGAAGTTGAACTGGCTGCCGTAGACCGGGTTGTACAGGTCGATGGCCGGGCCCTGACGGTCATAACGGCCGAGGAACTTGGAATTGTACTGGTAGTAGTCGACACCCAGCAGCAGGGTGTGATCCAGCTCGCCGGTCTTGAACTTGGCCTGGGCGATGTTATCGATGCCGTAGACCTTGTTGTCCTGGGCCCAGTCCACACCGAAGCGGGTCTGGCGACGTTCGTCGTCGGCGCCGGTGACCGGATTCGGTTCGAAGGAGTAGCCGTGCAGCGGCGCGATGTAACGGTCGTTGAGTTGCGCGTAACGGGCGTTCTGCTTGAGGGTCCAGACGTCGTTGAGTTCGTGGGAAATCTCGTAACCGAGCACGAACTGCTCGCGGTCGTACTTGTTCACATTCGGCTCGCCGAGGAACAGGCTGCGGCTGATGCGACCGTTGGCGGTGCGGTACACGGTGCCGTTGGCCGGCAGGCCCTGGGCTTCCGGGGTGTCGTGGTCTTTCTGGTACTGGCCGTACAGGGTGATGCTGGTGCGGTCGTTCGGCAGCCAGGTCAGGCTGGGCGCGAGCATCATGCGTTTCTGGTCGGCGTAGTCGATCTGCGAGTTGCTGTCGTTGACCACACCGGTCAGGCGATAGAGAAACTCACCCTGATCGTCGAGCGGGCCGCCGAGGTCGAAGGCGCCGTATTTGCGGTCATAGCTGCCGCCACCAATGATCACTTCGTGCAGAGGCGTGGCCGTCGGACGCTTGCCGACCATGTTGACGATGCCGCCTGGCTGGTTCTGGCCGTAGAGCACCGACGCCGGGCCCTTGAGCACTTCGATGCGCTCCAGGCTGTATGGGTCGATCTGCAACGAGCCGCCGGTGCTGCCGCCGCCGTAAGGCAGGTGCAGGCCGTCGAGGTACAGCGGCGTTGGCGAGAAACCCCGGGAGGTCGGTTCGTCGAAGATCTTCACCCGGTCGGAGAAGCCGCCGCCGGTCATGCCCGCGGTGTAGCGCAGGGCTTCGGTGACCGACTGCGAACCGCGCATCTTGATTTCGTCTTGCGTGACGACGTTGATGGTCTGCGGGATTTCCTTCAGCGCGGTATCGGTCTTGGAGCCGGTGGCGCTGCGTTTTGCAACAATGCCGTCAACCGGGCCCCACGCTGACTCCTGGGCGGCGGTGATGCTGGTCGGCGCCAGGTCAAGGCTCGCGCCGCTGCTGCGGGCACGCAAGGAAACATTGTTGCCCTGCACGCTGTAGGCGATGTCGGTGCCCTGAAGCAATTGCGCGATGGCGGCGGTCGGCTCCAGGTTGCCACTGACAGCGGTGCTGCGCAGGCCGCTGACGTCGTCCGGGCTGTACAGCACTTGTAGATTGGTCTGGCGGCCGAATTCCTGCAGCGCGCTCCCCAGCGACTGTGCCGCAATATTGATCGTCACCGCTGCGGCCTGCGCCTGACCGATCACCGGCAGGGTCAATGCCATGGCGCAAAGGGCTGGAAGGGTGGTGCGCAAGGAGCGGCGGATCAGCAGAGCCTTGGCGAGCGGGTGGAGTCCGTGCGGTGCGGGCATTGTTCTTCTACTCTTCAAAGTGTTGACTGAGAACTATTTCTATTAACTGTTAGTAAGACGTTGAGCCCTCCGAAAACCGGAAAGGCTCAACGCACTTTTTTACAGATTTTTCACAATCAGGCGGGTTGCAGCTCGGTGACCACTTTGCCGGCGTTCATGCGCACCAGTTGGTCGGCGACGTCGAAGTAACGATCGTCGTGGGAAATGACGATGATGGTCTTGCCCAGACGCTTCAGGTCCGGCAGCAGTTCGGTGTAGAAAATCCGCCGGAACGTCGGGTCCTGGTCGGCGGCCCATTCGTCGAACACCAGCACCGGACGCTCTTCCAGCCACGCATTGATCAACGCCAGACGCTTGCGCTGGCCGGTCGACAGATCGGTGGTGGTGAATGCACCGTCGCGCACGCTGACCTTGTGCGCGATTTCCAGGCGCTCGAGGTATTGGTTGGCGTCTCTCGGAATAGGCGTGTCGCCCTGCACCACGTCATCGAACAGGTAATAGTCGGCGAAGATCGTGGTAAACAACTGGCGATAGTCGTCGCGGGTGAGGGCGGTCACGACCTGGTCGTTGAGGCGGATTTCACCCTGCTGTGGCGCATACAGGCCCAGCAGCAGTTTGATCAGGGTGGTCTTGCCGCAGCCGTTTTCACCGACGATGAAAATGATGTCGCCCTGATCGATCTTCAGGTTCACCGGGCCCAGACGGAACGGCGCAGCGCCTTCCACGGTCGGGAAGCTGTACGAGACATCGGCCAGTTCCAGGCTGTGCACGGGTGTTTTTTTATTGCCCTGATCGCTGAGCAGCAAGTGCGGCTCGGGTGAGGAGAATTGCTCGGACAACTCGGCGATCCGCCGGAACGCGATCTGCGCGCGGCCCACAATCGGCAAAGCCGCCATGACATGTTCCAGCGGACCTTTCATGTACAGCAGCACCAGCACGAAGCCGCTCATCACCGCTTTGTCGGCGCTCGGCCACAGCGATTGCAGGGCCAGCGCCAGGCCGATCACCACAAAGAACAACATCGAGCCGAGGGTCTTGGCGACCACATAGATGTTCACCGAGCGCACCTGGGTGTCGCAGATCTGGTCGGCGGTGGTCTGGATGCCCGAAACGAACATGCGGTGGCGACGCGGACGGTGGATGCGCAGTTCCTTGGCGCCTTCGGCAATCGCGTTGTAGTGCTTTTGCAGGTCGTCTTCATGGTCGCGGGCTTTCATGAAACCCTGCATGCCACGGCCCTGAGCGATGTACTGGATGATTGTGCCGATCAGGACCGCCACCACCATCATCAGGAACATCGGCCACGACAGCATCGCCAGGTAACCCATGCAGCCGAGGGTGACGGTCATGGAAATGGCCAGCGGCGAGAAGGCGAAAGCAAAGTCGCTGATGGTGTCGACGTCGTGGGTCAGCACCGGGATCAGCCGATGACTGCGGTAGCGCTCGATCTGCTCGATGGGTGCCGACAACACTTTTTCGCCCAGCTCTTTGCGCAGCCTGGCGATGATGTGCTGGCCGACGAAGTTGGTGCCGATGTCGGAAAAGATCGAACTGGCCAGGGCCAGCAGGCACAGCCCGGCGAACACCGCGACCACGTTGCTGGTCAGGCCGGCTTCGGAGTGCAGTGCGGTGTTGATCGTCGCCAGCAGCGCCGTGACGCTCAGGCCGCCGACCATGCCGAGCAGGATCGACCCGGCAACGATCAGCCGAAAGGGTTTGAGCAGGGCGAACAATTCATTGATCACCCCGCGTGTTGGTTTGCTCATGGAGGTTCCCTGCGTGAAAGAGCGGCGAAGGCCGGCATCGGCTGCGGGCGTCGCCTGGGTGACGTAGAGGGCAGTGGCGCGTCGCAATGGATCGCGCCATCTTTAGAACGACTGGCGGGAGGGTTAATTTAGCGTGGCGACGGGGCGTTACAGATCCCGCGCGACCCGGAAACCGATCCAGTCGCCGCGCTCGGTCGGCACCAGCGCATTGCGGTTGCCGGAGCGCGAGAACACCGGCGCTTCGCCCCAGTCGTTGCCGCGGATGCGCTTGAATTCGCATTTGCCGGTCAGCCAGGCGCTGCCATCGCTCGGAGCGCCTTCGTAGTTGTCGTTGTAGCAATCGGCGGTCCATTCGTAGACGTTGCCGTGCATGTCGTACACACCGAAGGCGTTGGGCGGGAAGCTGCCGGCCGGCGCGGTGAAGTTGTAGCCGTCGGCTGCGCCGTAGGTGTTGGCATGTTTGGCGATGCTGTATTCCTTGCCCTCATCGAACGGGAAGGGGAACGGGCCAGTGGTGCCGCCGCGGGCGGCGTATTCACGCAGGGATTCACTGACCAGTCGATATGGCTTGCCGGTTTTTTTCGACAGCCAGGCCACGTAGGCGTTGGCCTCGGCGAAGTCCATGCACACCGCCGGGTGCCTGTCGGTGTACTGCTTGCGCGGGTCGCTGCCGGCGTAGTCCGGAACCCCGGCCTTGCATGCGCGCCCCGGGCGATCATCGCCGTCGGGCATTGGGTAGCCGGTGTCCTTGAGGTAGGCGAACCATTCGCCCTTGAGTACCTGGAAGCGGCTGATCGCCAGCGGTTTGGCGAACGTTACCGGGTGCATCGGGCCTTCGTCGGGCTCACGGCCGACTTCGTCTTCCGGCGTGCCCATGGTGAACGTGCCGGTGGGCAGCACGACCATTTCCGGGCAGTCCTTGCAGTCCTTGAACACTTTGCCCGGTGCTGGCGGGGTGGCGGCCTGCACAGCGTTCGGCAGCAGGCTGGCGGCGAGGGCGGCGAACATCAGCGCCGGCAGGGTTTTCAGGGCAGAACGAGGCAGTTCACTGTTCATTTCGAGTCTCGTCAAAAGGAAAAAGGTTCGGCTCACAGCGCCTGATCCAGTACGGCCAGCAGGCGATCGATCTGGGCCTCGTCGTTGAGCAGGCCCGGTGCAGTGCGGATCACCGGGCCGACATCGCGCTCCACGGCATCGGCTACCACCTTGTTGGCCATCAGGTGCGCGGCGATCTTGTCGCAGTCCTTGCCCTTGACCCGGAAGAAGGTGAACCCGGCGGAAAATTCCGGGCTCAACGGCGTGACCAGTTCGATCTGTGGACGCTGCAACAGGCGTTTTTTCAGGTAGCTGTTGAGCTCATGAATGCGCGCCTGCACGTCGGCCTTGCCCAGTTGCAGGTGCAACTTGAACGCCTCGGTCAGCGCCCAGCGATGCTCGAACGAGTGGTAGCCGCCCGGCGTCATGGTGGTGGAGAAGTGTTCGGCCTCGGAAAAGGTCGGGATGATCGGTGTGACGTATTTCACGTCCGCCGTGCGGCTGACCACGATCCCGGTGCCGCGGGGGCCGAACATCCATTTGTGGGTGCCGGCGATGAAGAAATCGCAGTTCATCGCCGGGAAGTTCACGTCTTCCACACCGAAACCGTGCACGCCGTCGACGACATACACGATGCGGTCGGCTTCGCTGCGGCCACGGTTGTGTTTGTCGACCAGCGCACCGATGTCGGCCAGCGGCAGTTTCACGCCGCTGCCCGAATGCACCCAGCACATGCCGAGCACGCGGGTCTGCGGGCGGATGCTGCGGTCGATATTCGCCAGCAGCTCTTGCTTGCTGATCGGGTACGGATCGTTGAACAGACGGATCTTGCGCACCTTGGTGCCGTCACGCTGGGTGCGCAGTTCGAGGATGGTGTGGGTCGCGTAGTGTTCGTGTTCGGTGGTGAGGATTTCCTGATCGGCGCGTACCTGGACACCGCCGTAAATCATCGCCAGCCCTTCGGTGGTGCTGCCGGTCAGGGCAATCTGCCGGGCATCGGCCTGCACGTATTTGCCGGCCCAGGCGCGCACGTCCTCTTCCCGTTTTTCGGTGACGCCGTGGTCCCAGTCCATCGCCAGCCCCGGGTTTTTGTCGAGGGCGGCGCGGTGCATCTCGATTGCTTCGCGCACCGGGCGCGGGTGGCTGGTGACGAGGAAGTTGGAAAAGTGCAGCCAGGCCGGATCCTGATCGAACAACTGCTGCAACTGCGCCCACTTGTTGCGTGGCAGCGCGGCGGCGGTCGAAGCACTGGCGATGTTCGGCAGGCTCGCGCCCAGCGGCAAGGCCGCGGCGAGAAGCCCGGCCTGCTTCAGAAAGTCACGACGGTTGCTCATGGCCTGGCGACTTCCCGGTTCGAAGCGATCGCCGGTCTGGCGGATTTCTCGACCTGATCCCAGACCCGCAGGAAATTGCCGCCCCAGAGCTTGGCGATGTCCGCTTCGGAATAGCCGCGCGACAGCAGTTCAGCGGTGACGTTGCGGATCTCGCCGACGTTCTCCCAGCCTTTGACGCCGCCACCTTCGTTGAAGTCCGAGCTGATGCCGACGTGGTCGATGCCGATCTTGCGCACGGTGTAATCGATGGCGTCGCCCAGGTCCTTGAGGCTGGCTTTGGGCTCTTCTTCGAGGATCGCGTAGAGCTGGCCGGCATACTCGCCGAACTTCTGTTCGGACCAGGCGGAGATGATCGGATCGCCTGGCATCAGAGCCACGGCCAGGTTCGGCAGCGGCGGCAGGTCGAAGCGCTTGCGCAGCTCATTGAGCTTGTCCTGAGTGCCTTGGGTCAGCGGTCGCAGGTACTGCGAGAAGCCGACGATCTGCACCACGCCGCCGCTGTTTTTGATCAGCTGCATTTCCTTGTCGCTGAGGTTGCGCGGGATATCGACCATGGCCCGCGGTGCCGAGTGCGAGGCCACCAGCGGCGTACGGCTCAGTTGTGCGACTTGCTCCAGAGCCTTGGTCGACATTTGCGAGACGTCGATGATCACGCCCAGGTCATTCAGGCGCTTGACCGCTTGCTTGCCGATATCGGAAAGACCGTCGAGGGCGTCCGGCGAGTCATTGAAGAACGGCAGCGGGCGCGACGAGTCGGCCCAGTCGTTGTTGCCGATGTAGCTGAAGCCGAACATGCGCATGCCGCGTGCCGTCCACAGGTCCAGCTGGCTCAGGTCATGGCCTAGCGGGTAGGCGTTGAGCATGCTGATGAAGATCGCGAACTTGCCTTCGCCGTGCAGGCGCCGGAAATCGTTGGCGGTATAGGCGATGCCGACCTGGTTGGGGAAGTCGCGGACCATGCCGGACAGGATCTTGTAGCGGATCTCCTGCTGGTTGCGCGCCTCTTCGACAAAACCGGCGGTGGGCTTGTGCGGGGCGTTCGGGCCGTTCCAGATTTCCGGCCAGCCGAAAATCGTCAGCGCCGCGCCGGACAATCGTCCGCGATTGGCCTTGACCAGGTCGAACTGCTCGCTGCCGTCCTTGTCGATCTCGTTGCCGGTGGTGCCGAAGTTCTGGGTGATGGTGATGTGGCTGTCGAACGAGAGCATGTGCTCGTGCAGTTCTTCGGCTTGCTGCATGATTTTGACCGGGTAGCCCGGATTGTCCTTGAACCCGATATCCCAGACCGCGAAACCGGCACCGGCGCTGATCGCCAGGGCCAGCGGCAGGCCGATGAATAGAGCCTTTTTCGAACGTGGTTTTGTCATTGCCATCTCAGTCAGGTTCGCCGTCGAGGTACAGGCGCAGAGGCCTTTGCTATCTGGGAAGAACGAGCGGGCGCGGCAGAAAATTAGTCCGCCCTGATGGCGCTTAAATTTGTTCGGTCAGCAAACGTTCTAGCTTGGATAAAGCCTGCTTCAGGGCTGAACACAGGTAGGGCAATGAGGATTTCTCGACGATGGTTCATGGCAGGCCTGGCGTTGACCGGCGCTGCCGTACCTGCAGCTTATTTCGGGCATCGTGAATGGACGAAGCCCGACCCGACGATCACGCCCGGCGAGGCGTCTTTCGATGTCGCCGACGTGGCCGGGCAACGTCTGGCGAACGCGTTGCGCGGGGTCTGGACGATCCACTTCACGGGCCGGGATGCCGGCCTGGACGGCTTGCCGACCCAGGGCCTGGAAGTATTCATCGACATCGGCCAGAAAGGCCGGGGCGTGTGTGGCTTTCTCGACACGCCGGAGCGTCTGCGCTCTGCCGACACCCCCCGTTACCGGATTCTCGGCGATCTGGCCGGGGCCGAGGCATCAAAACTGAGTTGGCGACTGTTGGGTGCCGACGGCAGTGTGGACTACGAATTGAACATGATTCTGGATGAGGTCTGGGCCGATTTCGGCAATGCCGGCAGCGGCACCCTCAGCGGCACGGTGCAACGTCTCGACCGCTCGCTGGCCCTGCCGGCCCAGGATCACCGTTTCGTTGCGGTCAAGTGCCTGTTCCCGGAAGCGCGGCAGCGTACGCCGTTGAACCCGACGTTGCTGGCGTGGCTGGTGTCGCCCGAGCACCGGCTGTTTCACCAGGTCTGGCATGCGACGCGGGACAAGTGGCACACCTTGTCGGAAGACAAGCGCAATGCCTTGCGCGGCCTCGGCTGGCAGCCCGGCCCACGCGACCTGGAACGTGATGCCCGTGGTCCGCGCAAGGATCGCAACGGTTCGGGCATCGACTTCTTCTTCATGCACCGACACATGCTCGGCACGGCGCGTTCGATGCAGGATCTGCCGTCCTGGCAGTTCTTCCCGTTGCCGCAGCCGGAACTGATTCGCGACCGTGTCGGGTTCGCCCGTTACTTCGATAACCACGACGGCACCTCGCTGCCGCCGACCTGGCTGGCCGAAGGCGACGACGAGTACGCGCAATGGGTCAGCGACATCAAGACCGCCGAGACCTACCAGAGCAACTTTGAGGTCTGGGAGTCGCAGTACCGCGATCCGCAATATCTGTCGAAGCTGACTCTGGGCCAGTTCGGCTCCGAGGTGGAGCTGGGCCTGCACGACTGGCTGCACATGCGCTGGGCCTCGGTGCCGCGCGATCCCTCCAACGGTCAACCGGTGCCGTTTGCCCGGGATCTGGATGACTTCGCCGCACGCTGGTTCGCCCCGGAAAACGACTTTCTCGGCGACCCGTTTTCGTCTCATGTGAACCCGGTGTTCTGGGCGTTCCATGGCTGGATCGATGACCGGGTGGAGGACTGGTTCCTCGCTCACGAGCGTTTCCATCCGGGCCAGGTCACGCGACTCGAGGTCAACGGTGTGAAATGGTTTGCCCCGGGCCGCTGGGTCGAAGTGGCGGATCCATGGCTCGGTCCGACCACTCACGGTTGCAGCACGGTGCCGGGTTTGCAGGTCGGCAAGTCGGTGGAGATGGACCCGGAAACAATGAAGCTGGCGCTGCGCATCACCTTCGGCGAGGACGAAAAGAAGCTCGAGAGCCTGTTCCGGCGAGTGCCGAAACGGCCGTGGTATGCGCGTCATCTGACGGCGAAGAACAGTCCGTTCTGAGGACTGTGTTGTCGCGCATTCGCGGGCTCGCCCGCGAATGCAATGCGAAGGCGACGCCGTCAGGGCGTCCGCCAGCCTCCACCCAGTGCCTTGTACAACGCCACGCTCGCCTGCAGGCGCGACAGGCGCAGTTGCACATTCAGATCCTGCGCCGCGTACAGCGTGCGCTGGGTTTCCAGCACCGTCAGCCAATCCTCGGCGCCGGCCTGATAGCGGCGCTGGGCGATATCGAACGCCGTCTGCGCCTGATTCAGTTCTTCACTTTGCCATTGCCGCTGTTCATCGAGCCCGCGAATCCCGTTGAGGGCTTTTTCGACGTCGGCGAAACCGTTGATGATCGCCCCGCGATAGGTTTCCAGCAGTTCTTCCTGGCGTGCGGTGGCCTTGTCGCGCTCGGCGCTCAGGCGACCGTTGTTGAAGATCGGTGCGACCAGCCCGGCGGTGAGGTTGTAGAAGGGGCTGCGAATCATGTCGTCGAACTGGTTGGCCCCGGAGCCCAGTTGGGCGGTGAGGGTGACGGTCGGCAGCATGGCGGCGCGGGCGACTTTGACGTCGGCTTCGGCCGCCGCCAGTTGCGCTTCGGCGCGGGCGATGTCCGGGCGACGGCTGAGCAGGTCACTGGGCACGCCGGCGGCGATGGTCGGCCATTGCAGGCGCTCGAACGGTTCGGCGCCGGTCTGCAGCTCCTGCACCGACCGGCCGAGCAGGGCGGCGAGGCTGATCAAGGCGTCACGGGCCTGTTGTTGCACCAGCGGCAGTTGCCGTTGTTGCGCGGCCACCAGACTTTTCTGCTGGGCCAGTTCCAGCGCGGTGGCCGAGCCTGAGTCGTAGCGGGTCTGCACCAGTTTCAGCACGTTCTGCGCGTTGGTCAGGTTCAGTTCGGCGATGCGACTTTGCTCACGCAGCGACAAGGCTTGCGCATAGGTATTGGCCACGCTGCCGAGCAAGGTCAGTTCCACAGTCGCCCGGTCGAACTCGCTGGCTTGCAGGGCAAACTGCGCGCTGTCGCGGGAGGCGCGTTTGCCGCCCCAGAAGTCGATTTCGTAGGACGCGCTCAGGTTGGCATCGAAATAATCCACAGCCTTGTTGCTGCTGTCCGCGTCGAGCTGGGAGTAGCCATTGCCGCGCAGCAGTTTCTGTCGATTGGCGTTGGCCCCGGCCTTGATTTCCGGCAACTGCGAGCCGCCGGCGATCACCGTGCCGGCCTGGGCCTGGCGCACCCGGGCGACGGCGGCCGCGAGGTCGAAGTTGCCGAGGCGGGCCTGTTCGATCAGGCGGTCGAGCTCGGGACTGCCGAACTGTTTCCACCAGTGCGGATCGATGCGGGCGACGCTGGCACCGTGGGGAGATTGCCAGGTCGTGGGCGGTTGCAAGCCGCTGTCGGGACGCTGGGCGGGACTGCCGCAGGCGCTGAGCAACAGGCACACGGTCAACAGGCTGAGGCGCGGTTTCATAGAGCGATCATTCACTGGTAAGGGCCGTGACCGGGTCGAGCCGGGCGGCTTTGCGGGCAGGCATGAAGCCGAAGACAACACCGGTCACGAGGGCGCAGCCGAAGGCGCCGAACACCGCCATCAAGGAAAACGCCACGGCGACTTCGCTGAGCATCAGCACGCCGCCGACGATCAGCGCCAGGGCGATCCCGGCGATCCCGCCGACCACCGAGAGCATCACCGCTTCGGTGAGGAACTGGCGCAGGATGTCCCGTTGCCGGGCGCCGGTGGCCATGCGGATGCCGATCTCGCGGGTGCGTTCGCGCACGGTCATGAGCATGATGTTCATCACGCCGATCCCGCCCACCAGCAGCGAAATGGCAGCAATCGAACCGAGCATCAGCGACAGGGTGTTTTGCGTGCGCGCCTCGGCCTGGATCATCGCGGCGTTGTTGGTCAGCTCGAAATCCTTCTTGCCGTTGTGCAGGCGCAGCATCAATTGTTCGATGGCGTGTTCGGTTTCCTTGACCTTGCGCGCATCGGCCGCGGCAATGGCCACGTATTCCGGATTGCGCGTGCCGAACAGCCGGACGCTGGCGGCGGAGTAGGGGATGGCGATGCGGTCATCGCTGTCCTGATCGCCGGAACTCGCGCCTTTTTCCTGAAGCACACCGACTACCTGGAAGGGCACGTTCTCGATCAGGATGTACTGGCCGATGGGGTTCGGCACATCCTTGAGCAGTTTGTCCCGGACCTTCTTGCCGATCACCGCCACGGCGCTGGCGTTGCGTTCGTCAGCGTCGGTGAAGTAACTGCCTTCGACCACCGGCCAGTTGAAGATCGCCGGGAAGTTGGTGTCATTGCCGCCGACGTAGCTCAGGTGGTCGACGTTGCCGAAACGCACGCCGGCCTCGGCGCCGTTCACCGGCATGATCCGCTTGACCTGCGGCAGGCTGGCCAGCGCCGCCACGTCATCGAGGGTGACGATGCCCGGTGGCGTGCGCGGGTTGGGTGCCGAGCCGCTGAGGTAAATGATGTTCGAGCCGAACGCGCCCATCTGTGCCATGACCTGGCGCTTGCTGCCTTCGCCGACGCCAAGCATGACCACCACCGAGGCTACGCCGATGATGATCCCGAGCAGGGTCAGCGCCGTGCGGAAGCGGTTGATCCACATCACCCGCCAGGCGGCATGCAGGGCGTCCACCAGCTCGCCTTTCCAGGCGCCTGAGGCTTGCGCGCCTTCGCTCAGGCGCTTGCGCAGGTCGACGGCTTGCAAGGCGCCGGGGCGGGCCGTGGTCTGGGCTTCGGGATTGTCCCGGGCGCTGTCGCTGATGATCAGGCCGTCGCGGATCTCGATGATGCGCTTGGCCCGGGCTGCCACTTCGCGGTCGTGGGTGATCAGGATGACCACGTGGCCCTGACTCGCCAGTTCGTCGAGCAGTGCCATGACCTCTTTGCCGCTGTGGCTGTCGAGGGCGCCAGTGGGTTCGTCGGCAAGAATGATGTGGCCGCCGTTCATCAACGCCCGGGCAATCGACACCCGTTGTTGCTGACCGCCGGACAACTGGTGTGGGCGGTTGCCGGTGCGCGAGGCCAGCCCGAGGCGGTCGAGCAGGGCGGCGGCGCGGGCGTGGCGTTCGGCGGCGGGTGTGCCGGCATAGATTGCTGGCATCTCGACGTTTTCCTGGGCTGAACCGGACGGAATCAGGTGATAACCCTGGAACACGAATCCAAAGGCTTCGCGGCGCAGCCAGGCCAGTTCATCGGTGTCGAGGCCGGCGACGTCTTCCCCGGCAAAGCGGTATTCGCCGCAAGTGGGGCGGTCGAGGCAGCCGAGGATGTTCATCAGGGTCGATTTGCCGGAGCCGGACGCGCCGACAATCGCCACGAATTCTCCGGCGTGGATCGACAGGTCGATCCCGCGCAACACATGCACTTCAGGTGCGTCGCCGCCGCCGTAGGATTTGCGGATGTCCTGCAGGTCGATCAGGGGCGTCTGCATTCAGCCTCCGCTGCCATCGGCCGGGCCGACCAACAGGTGATCGCCTTCACTCAAGCCTTCCAGTACCTGGACTTTCAAGCGATCGCTGATGCCGGTGTGCACTTCGCGAAACTGAATCTCGCCATTGGCGGCGATCACCTGGGCGGTCTGCCGGTTTGCCGTGGCAGTGCCTTGCAGGGCGGCGACCGGTGCGGTGAGGACGTCTTTTGCCTGACTGGCGACGAAGAACACCTGGGTGGTCATTTCCGCCATCAAGGCATTGTCGGAGTTGTCGACATCCAGCAGCACGGTGTACAGCACCACCCGGGCGCTGCCACTTTTGCTGGAACTGGCGGGACTGCCGCCGCCCTGGCTGGTCTGGTCCAGCGGCTTGGGCGGCACTGGCAGAATTTGCCGCACGGTGCTGCTCCAGCGCCGGTGGCCGCCACTGAGGGTGGTGAAGTAGGCGGTCATGCCCGGTTTGACGTGGCCGATGTCGGCTTCGGAAACCTCCGCCCACACGGTCATCGGCGACAGCTTGGCGATGCGCAGGATCAGCGGTGTCTGCTGTTGCGCGTTGAGGGTCTGGCCTTCGCGCGCATCGAGAGCAACCACGGTGCCGGCCATCGGCGCATAAATGCGGGTGTAGCCGAGTTCGGCCTGATCGCTGCGCAGGCTGGCTTCGGCCTGACGGATCTGCGCCTGGAACATGTCGATGCGCGCCTGGGTGGCTTTCAGTTCGGCGCGGGCGGTCTGCACATCCTCCTCACGGGTGGCACCACCGGCGGCGAGATGCTGCTGGCGCTGGTATTTCTGCTGTGCCAGTTCGTGCTGTGCCTTCTGTTCCTGCAACTGGGCCTTGAGGTTTTCGATGGAAAAACGTCCGGCGTCGAGTTTGGCTTTCTGGGTCGAGGGGTCGATCTCCACCAACAGTTGGCCTTCCTTGACCACATCGCCGACTTCCACGTGGATCTTCTGGATCTGCCCCGACGCCTGAGCGCCGACGTCCACATAACGCCGAGGTTGCAGGGTGCCGAGTGCGGTGACGCTGCTTTCGATATCGCCACGGGTCACTTGCACCGTGGCGAATTTGTCCCGGCCGGGCGGCAGGATCTGCCAGGCGGCGTAGGCCGCGACGGGGATCAGACAAAGGGCTGCGAGCAGGGCGCGTCGGGCGGGGCGGGGACGTTTCATGCAGGGTTCCGGCCAGTGGAAATCGGCCCGTCGTTCAGCACGCATGCACAGGATCGGGCACCGTTGAACGCTGCCGCAGGGCGCGGCAGACACGGGGAGCTGTCCTGTTAACGATGAAAGCGGAACGGAATTTAAGCGGCGACACAGGTTGTTACAGCAATCTGAAGGTATAGCCGGACACAATTTGTCGGGCAACGACAAACACTACTTTAAATCTATATGAGAATTACTATAAATTACGCACCTCAAGTTGCCACTATCTTGCTACTGCCTCGTGCGGCTCAGCAGAACGGTGTGCTCAAGGACAGAACCCGCACTCAAGCGGCCGGGAGTCATGTTGGAAAACTACTATCGTGAGCTGGTGTGTTTCCTGAACGCCAGGCTCGGCAACCGACAGGTGGCCGAAGATGTGGTGCATGACGCTTATGTGCGGGTGCTGGAGCGTTCCAGCGACACGCCCATCGAACAACCCCGGGCCTTCCTTTATCGCACCGCGCTGAATCTGGTGATCGACGACCATCGGCGCAACGCCCTGCGTCAGGTCGAATCCCTGGAAGTGCTCGACAGCGAGGAGCGTTTTTTCACCCCGTCCCCCCACAGCACCCTCGACCATGGCCAGCGCCTGGACATGATGCAGCGTGCACTGGCCGAGCTTGCGCCGCTGTGTCGCGAAAGTTTTCTGCTGCGCAAGATCGAGGGCCTGTCGCACCCCGAGATCGCCGAACGCCTTGGCATTTCCAAGGCGCTGGTGGAAAAGCACATCGTCAACGCCATGAAGCATTGCCGCCTGCGAATCAAACAATGGGATGCCCATTGAGCCGTCGTCGTTAAATTTTATTTCACTGTCCTCGTTCCTACTCAACAGACGACCTGCTGTCCTGCTCCGGGCCGGCCGGTCACCCAAGCTCTTCCTCCGCGCTGTTCGGGGGGTTCATCCAGAGGACACTGGAAATGACACAGGCAATTGCATCGCCCATCGTTCACGACCTGATCGGCGTCGGTTTCGGCCCTTCGAACCTGGCGCTGGCCATCGCTCTGCAGGAGCGAGCCCCGACCCTGGGCGAGCTGGATGTGCTGTTTCTCGACAAGCAACCGACCTACAGCTGGCACGGCAACACCCTGTCGACTCAGAGCGAGTTGCAGATTTCCTTCCTCAAGGATCTGGTGACCCTGCGCAATCCGACGAGCCCGTATTCGTTCGTCAATTACCTCAAGCATCACGGTCGTCTGGTGGACTTCATCAACCTCGGCACCTTTTACCCATGCCGCATGGAGTACAACGACTATCTGCGCTGGGTCGCCGCGCAGTTCACCGAACAGAGCCGTTATGGCGAAGAAGTGCTGACCATCGAGCCCGTGCTGCACAACCATCAGGTCGAAGCGCTGCGGGTGATTTCCCGTGGGACGGACGGCCAGCAATTCGTCCGCACTGCGCGTTCGGTGGTGGTCAGCGCCGGCGGTACGCCGCGCATTCCTGAATCCTTCAAGGCGCTCAAGGGCGATGCCCGGGTATTCCACCATTCGCAGTACCTGGCCGAGATGGCCAGGCAGCCGTGCGTGAACAACAAACCGATGAGCATTGCGATCATCGGCGGTGGTCAGAGCGCGGCGGAAGCCTTCATCGACCTGAACGATTCGTTCCCGTCGGTGCAGGTCGACATGATCCTGCGCGGCTCGGCCCTGAAACCGGCGGACGACAGCCCGTTCGTCAACGAAGTGTTCTCGCCGGAATTCACCGACCTGATCTTCCAGCAGAAGAGCAGCGAGCGTGAGCGTCTGGTCAACGAGTACCACAACACCAACTACTCGGTGGTGGACATTGACCTGATCGAGCGCATCTACGGCATCTTCTATCGTCAGAAAGTCTCCGGTGTTGCGCGTCATGCGTTCCGCACCCTGACCACCGTCGAGAAAGCCACCGCCACCGAACGCGGCATCGAACTGGCGGTGCGCAACAACGCCACCGGTGAAGTCACCGTGCGTGTCTACGACGCCGTGGTGCTGGCCACCGGTTACGAGCGTCAGATGCACCGCAAACTGCTGGCGCCGCTGGAAGAGTACCTGGGTGACTTCGAGGTCGATCGCAACTACAAACTGATCACCGACGAGCGCTGCAAGGCCGGTCTGTACATGCAGGGCTTCTGCCAGGCCAGCCATGGTCTGAGCGATACGCTGTTGTCGATCCTGCCGATCCGCGCGGACGAAATTGCCGGCTCGCTGTATGAGCACGGAAAAAACCGTGGGCACAGCCGTTCGGTGATGGATCTGTTGCTGGCCACCGCCAGCTGATCGTCCTTTCAGCCTGATCGTTCCCACGCTGCGTGGGAACGATCCTGAAGGCAATCCTGAACCCTTCCTGAACACCCGCCACATTCCCCGACACACTTCTTTTTGCGGGTTTACTCTCCAGACATCGGGGCGTAAGCTTCGCGCGTTTTCATCAATAGCGGAGACCCACAGTGGGTACTTGTTCGAGTGACAGTTGTCGGCCGGTCCTTGTAACCGGCAGATTCTCGGCAAGATAACGCGCATTCCTTTGTGCCGTTGTCTCGCCGAACAGCGAGCAGCGGCATCCCGATCATGGTCAGTTGAGACCCTGTCCCGAAGTCCTTCTCATCGACGCTGAAAAGAGCGTGGTTTCGACTTTTTCGTCGCAATCGCAGCCCTATCGACACGCCTGTCTTTTTTGACTGGCGCGCCAACCCTTGCCGTGCCGGTTTTTCGGTGCAAGAGGGCTGGACGTACCTGCTCGACGGTTTCCCGGCTGACCATAGGGGCAACAGCCATGAAACTTACGCTCAAGGAATTTTTCGCAGGCTTCCTGCGTACACGCCACATCGCCCGGCACTTCCGTCGCCTGGCGTTGCTGGAAACCCTCAAAGACACCACGGTCAGCCGTGAAGTGCCACCCACCCTGGCCAATACGCTGGTGGACGCCGCCCATTGCGACAGCGGCGTGCTGCTGTCGAACCTCGGCACGCACACCGACGGCCTCACGGATTTTGAAGTCGATGCGCTGCGGGCGCAGCACGGCCTCAACGAAGTCGAGCACGAGCAACCGCTGCCGTGGTGGACCCACCTGTGGCATTGCTACAAAAATCCGTTCAACCTGCTGCTGACTTTGTTGGCGGTGATCTCGTGGCTGACCGATGACCTGAAAGCCGCCACCGTGATCTTCTCCATGGTGGTGCTCTCGACTCTGCTGCGCTTCTGGCAGGAAAGCAAATCCAACCAGGCCGCCGATGCGCTCAAGGCCATGGTGAGCAACACCGCCACGGTGATGCGCCGGGACGAACCGCGTATCGAACTGCCGATCAAGCAACTGGTGCCGGGTGATCTGATCGTGCTCTCGGCCGGTGACATGATTCCTGCCGATTGCCGGGTGCTGAGCGCCAAGGATCTGTTCGTCAGCCAGGCGGCGATGACCGGTGAATCGATGCCGGTAGAGAAATTCCCCCGTCAGGCGGATCGCGATACGCGCAACCCGCTGGAACTCCACAACATCCTGTTCATGGGCACCAACGTGGTGTCCGGCACGGCGGTGGCGGTGATTCTCACCACCGGCAACAACACCTACTTCGGTGCGCTGGCCCTGCGGGTCGGGGCGACTGATCGCGCGGTGACTTCGTTCCAGCAAGGCGTGAACAAAGTCAGCTGGCTGTTGATCCGCTTCATGTTCGTCATGGCGCCGCTGGTGTTGTTCATCAACGGTTTCACCAAGGGTGACTGGACCGAAGCGCTGCTGTTCGCGCTGTCGATTGCCGTGGGCCTGACCCCGGAAATGCTGCCGATGATCGTCACCTCGACCCTGGCCAAAGGTGCGGTGTTCCTGTCGCGCAAGAAAGTCATCGTCAAACGCCTGGACGCGATCCAGAACTTCGGCGCCATGGACGTCCTGTGCACCGACAAGACCGGCACGTTGACCCAGGACAAGATTTTCCTGGCGCGCAATGTCGACGTCTGGGGCGAAGACTCCGACGACGTGCTGGAAATGGCCTATCTGAACAGCTACTACCAGACCGGCCTGAAAAACCTGCTCGATGTGGCGGTGCTGGAACACGTGGAGATCCACCGTGAGCTGAAGGTCGGCACGGCATATCGCAAGGTCGACGAGATCCCGTTCGACTTCAATCGCCGGCGCATGTCGGTCGTGGTGGAAGGACACGGCCAACCGCATCAGTTGATCTGCAAAGGCGCGGTGGAAGAAGTGTTGTCGGTGTGCACCCGGGTTCGTCACGGTGAAGTCGACGAAGCCTTGAGCGATGAATTGCTGGCGAGAATTCGTCAGGTAACAGCAGCATTCAACGCTGAAGGCTTGCGCGTGGTAGCGGTGGCGGCACGGTCGATGCCTGAAGGTCGCGACACTTACAGCCTGGGCGACGAGCAGGAATTGACGCTGATCGGTTACGTGGCATTCCTCGATCCTCCGAAGGAAAGCACCGCACCGGCGCTCAAGGCCCTGGCCGAACACGGCGTGGCCGTGAAAGTGCTGACCGGCGACAACGAACTGGTGACCGCCAAGATCTGCCGCGAAGTGGGTCTTGCCCAGCAAGGCCTGTTGATGGGCAACGACATCGAGCGCATGAGCGACGCGCAACTGGCAGTGGCGGTGGAAACCACCAACGTGTTCGCCAAGCTGACACCGACCCACAAGGAACGCATCGTGCGCATCCTCAAGGGCAACGGCCACGTGGTCGGGTTCATGGGCGACGGCATCAACGACGCACCGGCCTTGCGCACTGCGGACATCGGTATTTCCGTGGACAGCGCGGTGGACATCGCCAAGGAAGCGGCCGACATCATCCTGCTGGAAAAGAGCCTGATGGTGCTGGAGGAGGGCGTACTGGAAGGGCGTCGGACCTTCGCCAACATGCTCAAGTACATCAAGATGACCGCCAGCTCGAACTTCGGCAACGTGTTCTCGGTACTGGTGGCCAGTGCGTTCATTCCGTTTCTGCCGATGCTGCCGATGCACCTGCTGGTGCAGAACCTGCTGTATGACATTTCGCAGATCGCGATCCCGTTCGACAACGTCGATGACGAGATGCTGAAACAGCCGCAGCGCTGGCAGCCAGGGGATGTCGGGCGCTTCATGCTGTTCTTCGGCCCGATCAGTTCGATCTTCGACATCACAACGTTCGCCTTGATGTGGTACGTGTTCGATGCCAACACCCCGGATCACCAGACCCTGTTCCAGTCCGGCTGGTTCGTGGTCGGGCTGCTGACCCAGACGCTGATCGTGCACATGATCCGCACGCCGAAGATTCCGTTCCTGCAAAGCCGCGCGGCCATGCCGTTGCTGGTGATGACCGCAATCATCATGGCCGTGGGCATCTTCCTGCCGATGGGGCCGCTGGCGCACTACTTCAAACTGCAGGCGCTGCCGTCGATGTACTTCGTGTTCCTGCCGGTGATCCTGCTGGCGTACATGGCACTGACCCAAGCCGTGAAAGGCTTCTACATCCGTCGCTTCGGCTGGCAGTAACAGGAAAGATTCCCCCCTTGTGGGAGCAAGGGGGGCGGTTTCAAGGAGTTCAACATGCAAGCCATCAACAACATCAACCTCGATTCGCTGCTCGACACCCTGGTCAGCCTCAGCGCAGCCTTCATCCTCGGTGGCCTGATCGGTTTCGAGCGCCAGTACCGGCAACGCACGGCGGGTTTGCGCACCAACGTGCTGGTGGCAGTCGGCGCGGCGATTTTCGTCGACATGGCCAACCGGCTCGGCGGGGCGGAAGGTGCGGTCCGGGTGGTCGCCTACGTGGTGTCCGGCATCGGTTTCCTTGGCGCCGGTGTGATCATGCGCGAAGAAGGCAACGTACGCGGCCTCAACACCGCCGCCACACTCTGGACATCGGCAGCGGTAGGCGCCTGTGCCGGCGCCGACCTGCTGGCCGAAGCCGTGCTCGGCACCTTGTTCGTGCTCGCCGCGAATACCTTGCTGCGGCCGATCGTCAACAACATCAACCGTCAGCCGCTGGATGTAGTCTCGGCGGAAGTCACCAACATCGTCTACGTGATAGCCCGGCGCTCGCAGCAGACGGCCGTGTTCGCCTTGCTTGAGGCCGAGCTCGAGCGCAGCAACTACCCGGCCAGCGATGTCGATGTACATGCCTTCGGTGCCGATGAAATCGAGATCGAAGCGACTCTGGCGACCACCTCGGTGGACGGCGATGAACTGGACGCGCTGGTGAAGCGGATTTCAACTTCGAACCTGGTGGTGCAGGCGTTCTGGAGTCCGAGTACCACGGAATAACCAAGCGAACGCCCGTCGTCGGGCAATGGCAAGGGTGACCGTCAGCCGGATGAGTGACGGTCATTTTCGGAATAGTCCTACAGAGCATGCCTCGATGCTTGGGTAGTCTTGCCGCCACTTGAAGCGACTGACGAGACTTCCACGATGGCCGACAAAACCTTGCGTATTTTGATCGCCGACACCCGGCATTTTCACCGGATGAAGATCGAGCGGATGTTCAATGCCCTCGATTACTACCGCATTGCACCGGTGCAGAACTTCTCCGAACTGCTGTCGCTGATCGATTACGGCTGCGAGCCGTTCGATGTATTGGTGACTGACTCTCAACTGGCAGGTGGAATGCCGGATCTGCACGGATTCCTGTTCGATCTGGCGCAGGTCCGGCATGCACTGGTCTATGGCGAAGCGGTGAACGCGTCGGATGTTCCCGGATATTTTCGGCCAAAGATCACCACCTGCAACGCCGCGCTGCCCTCAATGAGTGCCATCTCACAATTGATGGCATCCGTCGATGCTTCACGTGAGCATTCATCGTGCAGGTGCCCGGCAAAATCCCTCGCGCAATTGCACGCTTGATCACAAATCGCTCGATGGCGCAACTGTCAGGTCTGACAGGTGTTTCGCCATGCGTTCCGTGTAACAGTCGTAGCGCAGCTACCAGTAGTCCCGTTCATGCAAGATCGGTGGCGTCATCGTCATGTATTCGCCCGGGAGTGGTCATGGATTCAGCATTGATCGTCGACGACCATCCGGTGGTCGTCGGCGCCGTCAGAATGGTTCTGGAATCACTGGGCTATAAATCGATTCATGTCGCTTCGAGTGGCGTTGAAGTGGTGCCGATGATCCGTGCACACGCGCCGAAACTGATCGTGCTCGATTTGAAGCTCAAGGGCATGGGCGGTCTTGAAGTGCTGGAGAGGATCAATGCGCTCGGGCTGGTCTGCAAAATCGTGATTTTTTCATCGGCCGACCCCGACAGCTACCTGGCGCGTTGCCGACGTGCAGGTGCGATGGCTTTTGTGGCCAAGTCTGCCGAGTTGCAACAGTTGCAGAGTGCGATCAAGGCTGTCCGTTCGGGTTACAGCTATTTTCAGGAATTGCCTCAGGTCAGCGCAGGTCATTGCGGTGTGCACAGTGACGAGCGAGAGCAGATCGAACGATTATCCAATCGCGAATTACACATTCTCGTGCAATTGGCGCTTGGCAAGCCCAACAAGGACATCGCCCTGGAGATGAACCTGAGCTACAAAACCATCAGTACTTACAAGACTCGCCTGATGCTGAAGCTCGGGATCGGCTCACTGGTGTTGTTGCGAGAGTTTGCCAGACGCAACCATCTGCTGTGAGAGGCTGCCCCATGATGAGGCCGCTGCGATTCATTCTTCTGTTGATCTTCATTTTGGCAAACGCAGTGCAGGCAGCCGGGACTGCGCAAAAACTGGAAATCATCTCCCGCACCCGGCTGGAGGGTGTGCAGTTACGTCTCGACGAGCAGGATCGGCAGTGGCTCCGGGCACACCCGGTTTTGCGCATCGGCGCCTCCGGGCCGGACTATCCTCCCTTTGAACTGACCCGCAACAGACACGAACTGGAAGGCCTCACGGCCGAATACGCCGACGCGATCGCACAGGTGCTGAATGTCCGGATCGAGGTCTGGTGCTACCCCGATCGCGAAGCCGCCATGGCCGCGCTCAAGTCCGGGGAACTGGACTTGCTGGGGACCTCGAACAACTATGAGATTGCCGATCCCGACCTGATGCTGTCCCGTGCCTACGCCGAAGATCAGCCGATGTGGGTGACCCGGCTGGACGAGCCGTTGCCCGATGATCTGGCAGGCAAGCGCATTGCCATGGTGGAAGACTACCTGCCGGCTTCGACCATCGAAAAGGTTTACCCGCAAGCCACCTTGCAGCGTTATCGCTCGATTCTCGATGCCCTCGGCGCCGTGGCATTCGGGCGGGATGACCTGTACCTCGGCGATTTCATCAGCGCCAGCTATCTGATCAACATCAACTTCCACAACGACCTGCAACTGGCCGGCCCTTCGGGCCTCGACGCCAACCCTTTCGCTTTTGCCCTGACTCGCAGCAGTCCACACTTGAAACGTCTGGTCGACAAGGCCTTGTTGGCGATTCCCATGGAGCAGCGCCTGGCCATGGAGCTGCGCTGGAGTGCCGGGCGTGCGGACATGACGGGACAAGCGCGGGTAAGTCTCAGCAGCAGTGAACAGGCGTGGCTCGACCGGCATCCGAGCGTGCGGGTCGGTGCGATCGAGGATTTCGCCCCACTGACGTTCTTTGATGGCGAAGGAAAATTTCAGGGGCTTACGGCGCAGTTGTTGAGTCTGATCAGTCTGCGCAGCGGTTTGAAGTTCGAGATCGTACGGGGGCAGTCACTGGATCGACAGATCGAACAATTGAAGAGCGGGAAACTCGATCTGCTGCCTGTGGTGACACCGAGCAGCGAGCGTGAACTCGAAATGCGTTTCTCCCGGGCTTACCTGAACAATCCGTTCGTATTGGTCGGCGGCGTGTCGGCGCAAGACGTGAGAACGCTGGACGACATGGCCGGCAAGCGTCTGGCGATCTATCGCGGTCACCCGTTGCGCGATTATCTGCGGGAAAGAGTACCGCAGCTCGGAATGGTCGAAGTACAAAGTCCGGCTGCCGGAATGGAAGCGATTGTCAGCGGGCGAGCCGACGCCACGCTGAGCTCATTGATGGTGGCTCGCTATCTGATTTCCCGTCAGTACCGGGGTCGAGCCCGGATTGTCGGCACGGTGGGGGATCAGCCTGCCCGGATCGCGCTGGCCACCGCGCCGGATGCGGTGGCACTGCACTCGATTCTGAACAAGGCGCTGTTGAGCATTGCGCCGAAGGAAATCGACGCTCTGGTCGAGCGCTGGGGGCGTGATGCCGTTGCCGATGACAGTTACTGGCAGCGCCATCGACGGGAAATCCTGCTTGGATTCGCCGGTGCTTCGGGATTATTGCTGTTGGCGTTGGGCTGGATCGCTTTTCAGCGCCGGCAGATTCGCCAGCGCCAGCAATGGCTGCTTCAACTGCAGGAAGCCAAGGACGCGGCGGACGACGCCAATCGGGCCAAGAGCACATTTCTGGCAGTCATGAGTCACGAAATCCGTACACCGATGAATGCCTTGCTGGGCATGCTGGAACTGGCGCTTAAACATGCCGATGAAGGTGTGATCGATCGTCCGGCGATTCAGGTGGCTTCCTCTGCGGGGCAGCAACTGCTGGCATTGATCGGCGATATTCTCGACATCGCACGTATCGAATCCGGTCATCTGTCGCTGACTCCCGAACGCGTCAATCTGCGTGACGTGGTGTTGTCGGTGTGCCAGGTTTTCGAAGGGCTGGCACGGGAGAAGCAGTTGTCATGGCACGTAAACCTGGATGAACGCAGCAATGTCGAGGTGATGCTCGATGCCCTGCGTTTCAAGCAGATGTTGTGGAACCTGCTGAGTAACGCGATCAAGTTTACCGATCAAGGCAAGGTCAGTCTGCGCTGCCAGGTTTTTACCGAACAGGACGGGCGGGTGGACGTGGGAGTGGTCATCGAAGACAGCGGCCGGGGCATCAGCGCCGAAGATCAGCAACGCTTGTTCAGCCCGTTTGTGCAAGTTGGCAGCCATCCGGCGACGGCCCGCAGCGGCTCCGGCCTGGGGCTGGTCATCAGCCGCAGCCTGTGCCGGATGATGGGCGGCGATCTGTGGATGACCAGCGAACTCGGACGTGGCACACAAGTCATGCTGCGCCTGGAGCTGACCGTGCTCGAGTCGCTGGTTCAGAAGGACGCCACGACGCCGTCGGTCACGGCAGTAAAGCCGCTGGACGTGCTGGTGGTGGACGATCACCCGGTTAATCGTTTGCTGTTGTGTCGGCAGTTGAGCGAACTCGGGCATCGCTTTGTCGACATCGGGAGTGGTGAGCAGGGGCTGGATCTGTGGCGCGGCCAAACGTTCGATGCACTGATCACCGACATCAACATGCCCGGACTCAACGGTTATGAACTGGCGCGAACAATTCGCGAAGAAGAGGCGGCGACGGGCAGGGCGCCTTGTCTGATTCTGGGGTTTACCGCCAATGCGCAGATGGAAGAGAAACAGCGATGTCTGGCTTGCGGAATGGATGATTGTCTGTTCAAACCTGTTTTGCTGCGGGAACTGAGCCGGGCGCTGATGGCCGCAGATTCCGGCGAAATACAGGCCGCAGGAGCGGAGGATCAGCTATCGCCCGGTTTCGATCTGACTTCGCTGTTGCGGCTGGCGGGTGCAGACAATCCGCTCATCGGGCAATTGCGTGAGGAAGTATTGAGCAGTTTGCGCACCGACCTGGAACGCCTGGATGAGGCCGGTCGGGAAGGCGATCGTGCGGGTCTGAAGGATCTGGCTCATCACGTCACGGGTGGCGCGCACATGATCGGTGCCGAGCGTGTGGTCTCGGCGTGCCGGGTACTGGAACAGGCCTGTCGGGACGGTGAGCCCGAGGCTGCACTGGAAGTTGCAATCGAATCGCTGCGCGTGGCCATGCACGACCTCGCGCAGCAACTTCAGGCCTGAGCGGTCAGTCCCACTGCGGCGCGATGCCTTTGGGGCTGGTCAGGCGATGACCGCGATCCAGGGTGGCGATCAGCGTCATGTCGGCCTCGCTCAGGGTCAACGCGGTGGCGCCGAGATTGCCTTGCAGGTTGGCGCGTTTGGTCGATGACGGAATCACCGCGTAACCCGATTGCATCGCCCACGCCAGGGTGACCTGCGCCGGGGTGGCTTGCAGACGCTCGGCGATCTGTACGATCAGCGGATCCTTCAGCACTTCGCCATAGGCCAGGGTCATGTACGAGGTGATCTGAATGCCCTGACTCTGTGCGAACTCCACGACTTTGCGGTTCTGAAGGTACGGGTGCAGCTCGATCTGGTTGGTGGCGATGTTGTCTGCGCCAACCGCTGCGATGGCTTGTTTCATCAAGTCGATGGTGAAGTTGGACACACCGATCTGCCGGGTCAGGCCCAGACGCTTGGCTTGCAGCAGGGCGCCCATGAACTCCTCCACCGGCACCTGATCTTCCGGCGACGGCCAGTGGATCAGCGTCAGGTCGAGATAGTCGGTCTGCAGCTTTTGCAGGCTCTCCTTGAGGCTCTCGATCAGACGGTCTTTGGTGAAGTTGGCGATCCAGATCTTGCTGGTGATGAAGAGTTTGTCGCGGGCAATACCGCTGGCGGCAATGGCCTGGCCGACCTCGGCTTCGTTCTCATAGATTTGCGCGGTGTCGATGACCCGGTAGCCGAGCTCAAGGGCGGTGCTCACCGAATCGATGACCACCTGACCTTGCAGGCGAAACGTACCAAGACCGAAAGCGGGAACAGACATACAGGACTCCAGGGTTGCAGTGGGAATGGGCGGGAGTATCCGCTGCTGCTTCCTTGAGAAAAACCGCTGTCGGGGCAAAGTACTGTTGACTGAAAGTCACGAATCACAGTGACAGGCCATTGTTCTACCCGTAGAACGATGAGAACGGTTTTGGCTGACTAGTGCTAAATACATGGCGAATTTATGATCAGTCCATGAACAACCTGATTTCGGAGACCACCATGAAAAACCTCATCGGTATCTACACCAGCCCTCGCGGCCATTGGGTCGGCGATGGGTTTCCGGTGCGTACCCTGTTTTCCTACGACAACCTGGGCCAGCACATCAGCCCGTTCCTGCTGCTCGATCACGCAGGGCCTGCGCAGTTCACCCCGACCACCGAACGACGTGGGGTCGGTCAGCATCCGCACCGCGGGTTTGAGACCGTGACCATCGTCTACGACGGTGAAGTGGAGCACCGCGACTCCACGGGCAGCGGCGGCAAGATCGGCCCGGGCGACGTGCAGTGGATGACCGCTGCTTCAGGGATCCTGCACGAGGAGTTTCATTCCTCAGATTTCGCCAGAACGGGTGGCAACCTGGAAATGGTGCAGCTTTGGGTCAACCTGCCGGCCAAAGACAAGATGGCTGAACCGGGTTACCAGACGATTCTTGATAGCGACATCCCGAACGTTGCGCTCCGGGACGGTGCCGGCAACCTGCGCCTGATCGCGGGTGAGTTCGACGGTCACAAGGGGCCTTCCCGGACCTTCACACCCATCGACGTCTGGGACCTGCGCCTCAATGCCGGCAAGTTGCTGACGCTTGATCTGCACGAGGGCCGGAACACCGCGCTGGTGGTCCTGCGTGGCTCGGTCCGGATCAATGATCAGGAGTCGGCGGGAGCAGGACAGTTGGCGTTGTTCGAGCGTGATGGCGACCAATTGACTCTGGCAGCCAGCGAGGATGCTGTGGTGTTGCTGCTCAGTGGCGAGCCGATCGATGAACCGATTGTCGGTCATGGTCCGTTCGTGATGAACACCGAGCAGGAAATTCACCAGGCCTTTGTCGACTTTCAGTCGGGTCGTTTCGGTCGCATGCCGGCCTGATCCGGGTTTCACTTGTTGCCGTGGGAGACGCTCTGCTCCCACGGTTTTTTCAGTACCTGCCAAATAGCACTCATCGCGCCAAATCAATTGCTCCTACACTAAGCCCAATCTGTGCGATCTTCTCGCGACTGGCCCCTGTCGGAGTTGTTTGATGCTGTCTCTGCTCACCGATCATCCGTTGTTTTGCGCGTTGATCCTGATCCTGCTCGACCTTGGTCTGTGGCGCCTGATCAGTTCCCACGGCAGCGCGTGGAAACTGCTGGTGCGGGTGCTGATTTTCAGCCTGTTCAGCGTGCTGCTGTTCAACGAAGGCCTCAATCCGATGGAGCCGGCGCCGTGGGCCGACAACGTGCCGTTGCATCTGGCGGCGACCGGGTTGCAGATCGGCTGGTGGCTGTTTGGTGCACGGACCCTGACGGTGTTGATCGGGGCGGTGATGATGCAGCGGGTCGGCCACACCGGACGGCTGTTGCAGGATCTGCTCGGCGCGGTGATTTTCCTGATCGCCATCATTGCCGCGCTGGCCTATGTGCTGGATCTGCCGGTCAAAGGCGTGCTGGCCACGTCCGGGGCCTTGGCGATCATCGTCGGTCTGGCGTTGCAGAGCACATTGAGTGACGTGTTTTCCGGCATCGTCCTGAACACCACCAAGCCCTACCAACTCGATGACTGGATCTCCATCGACGGCACGGAAGGGCGGGTGACCGACATCGACTGGCGCGCCACACGCCTGCAAACCTCCCAGGGAAGCATGGCGGTGATTCCCAACTCGTTGGCGGCCAAGGCCAAGATCATCAACTTCAGCCGTCCGAGCAACATGTTCGGTGTTGCGGTCAGCGTGCAGGTCAGCCCCCATGCTCGGCCGAATTCGGTGATCGATGCACTGGAGCGGGCGATGCAGGGCTGTCGCCCGTTGCTGGACAACCCGGCGCCAAGCGTAGCGTTGAAGAGCTCGAGCAGTGCCGGCGCGGAGTACGAAATCAGCGGCTTCGTGGCTTCGATGAGCGAGAAGCGTGCGGTGCGCAATCAGTTGTTCGATCTGGCTTACCGACACTTGCAGGCGTCCGGGGTCAATCTGTTGTCGAGTGATGAACCTGCCGCCCCGGCCCATCTCTCGCGGCCACGGGCGCTGCTCGACAGCTCGCCGATCTTCTCGACCCTGCGTCAGGAAGAAAAAGAGACCTTCAGCCAGAACATGACCCTGCAAACTTTCCGTGCCGGCGAGATCATACTGGAGGGCGGCGAGGTCAGTGACCATCTGTTCATCATCGAGTCCGGTGTGGTCTCGGTGACTTTGAACCGGCATGGCGTTCCGTTCGAATCAGGGCGCATGGGGCCGGGGGAAGTGATCGGCGAGGCAGGGATTCTTTCCGATACTTCGTTGCCGGCCGACTTTTCCGCCAAGACGTTCTGCGCCCTGTATCGCATCGAGAAGTCGTATCTCAAGCCTTGCCTGGATGCCCGTCACGACATCAACGATGCGATGAAGGCGCTGCTCGATTTCCGCCTGCTCAAGGCGCAGGCGCTGACTCAGGAAACGCCGGTAGCCGCACCGAAAAGAGGCTTCCTGCAGTGGCTGCGCCATCGCGCCTGAGACGGTTCAGCGGCGTTCGTATCCGGCGAGTTTCTGTTCGAGGTTCTGGCGCACCTGCGCGTCGCGGGGGCCTGATGTCACAGTTTTTATCGGTCAATGGCAGGAACACGGACGATGAAAAAAATGCGGATTGCCACGTTCAACGTCAACGGCCTGCGTGCCCGTCTGCCGAATCTTCTGGAGTGGCTCAGGCGCGAGCAGCCGGACATCGTCTGTTTGCAGGAGCTCAAAATGGTGGACGGCGCGTTTCCAGCCACGGATCTGGAGGCCGCTGGTTATGGCGCCATCTGGCATGGCCAGGCCTCATGGAACGGCGTGGCGATTCTTGCCCGCGATGCGCAACCGCTGGAGAGTCGTCGCGGTCTGCCGGGTGATCCTGACGATAAACACAGCCGGTACCTCGAAGCGGCGGTGCACGGGGTGTTGGTGGGGTGTCTGTACCTGCCCAACGGCAATCCGCAACCGGGGCCGAAGTTCGACTACAAACTGGCCTGGTTCGAGCGTCTGATCAAATATGCCCGGGATCTGCAAAGCAGCGATCACCCGGTGGTGCTGGCCGGCGATTACAACGTGGTGCCTACCGATCTGGATATCTACAACACCCGTTCGTGGCTCAAGGATGCGTTGTTGCAACCGGAGAGCCGCGAGTGCTATCAGCGCCTGCTGGATCAGGGCTGGACGGATTCGTTGCGGCACCTGTATCCCGAAGATCGGCTGTACACGTTCTGGGATTATTTCCGTCAGCACTGGCAGAAGAATTCCGGGCTGCGGATCGACCATTTGCTGCTCAATCCGGCGTTGAGCCCTTATCTGCACGAGGCCGGTGTGGATGCCTGGGTACGTAACGAACCGCATGCCAGCGACCACGCGCCGACATGGATTCGTATCGATTCGCGTAAAAGACGCTAGCCGGTGATTGGTTAATTCAATTGTCGATTCGATGCCCGGATCCCGTATACATGGCGACCATCGGCGCAGCGATCCGCGTCTTCATGCATAAGGACTGAGCAATGAGCGAGCCACGCCTGGCGAATCTGAAACAGTATCTGCAACGGCTGGGGTTCGACACGCCCCCGGCACCGACCCTTGAAACCCTGCGGCTGTTGCAGTTGCGTCATACCGGCGCCTTTCCTTTCGAGAATCTGTCGACCCTCTCGGGCGAGCCCGTGCTGATCGATCTGGTGTCGATCCAGCGCAAGGTCTTGAACGATGCCCGTGGCGGTTACTGCTACGAACTCAACAATCTGTTTCTGGCCTTGTTGCTGGAACTGGGGTTCGAGGCGCGGGGCATCAGTGGCCGTGTGGTCATGAATCAGCCCGAAGGCAGCTGGACGGCACGGACTCACCGTTTGAGTCTGGTGACCCTCGACGGCGTGCGTTACATCACCGACGTGGGTTTTGGCGGCATGGTCCCGACCGCGCCGCTGATTCTGGATACCGAAGCCGAGCAGTCCACACCCCACGAGCCGTATCGCATCGAAGTGCAGGCCGATGGCTACATGTTGCGGGCCAGGGTCGCCGGCGAATGGCGGCCGATGTACCTGTTCGACCTGCAACGCCAGGAAGACATCGATTACACCCTCGGCAACTGGTACGTATCGACTCACCCGGACTCGCCATTTGCCCAGCGTCTGATGGTCGCGCGTACCGGCGACGGCTGGCGGCGCACGTTGAACAACGGCAGTTTTGCCATCCATCGCATCGGTATGGAGAGCGAGCGGCGTGAGGTGACGGATGTCGATGAGCTGATCGAATTGCTGGAACGGGAATTCGGCCTGCGCTTGCCGCACCAGCCTGGTGCGCGGGAGGCGCTGGCGCGCTTGATTCAGCCAACCTGAAACCTATGGTTTTGCTTCCGGCTCCAGTACCCGCCGGATTTCATTCACGGCCGCTGACAGTTTTTTCTCAAGGCTCTTGAGGTCGGTGGCGGTGATGCCTTTCTTGAATTGCCCGCCGGCATGCTCGACTTCATCGGCTGCACCCCGGCTGTCGAGCAGTGCATGGCGAAGGGTGTTGTTGATTACCGTCTGATAGCCATAGCCCTCGCTTTCAGCGACCTCGCGCGCGGCTTCGATGACCGCGTCATCGAGCATGATGGTGATGCGGGTCTTGCCCTTGTTGGGCGCCAATGCGCCGCGTTTGCCCTGAGAGAAGTCGTACTCGTCTTTCATAGGTCAGCCTCCAGAAAATATTCGCGACGTTCACTCGGTGTAGCGACACGTGCGGAAATGATTCGAACGAAATTCGGTTCGCGGTAACTGTACGCAACCACCAACAAACGTCCTTTGCCGTCGTTGCCGAGTGTGATCCAGCGTTGCTCGTCATGGTCGTTGTCTTCAATGGTCAGTGCTCGGTCGTCGTAGAAGACCGGTTCGGCCTCGGCGAGGCTGATCCCTCTGTGCTTGAGTTTGTTGGCAGCATTCTTGCTTTTGTCGAACTGAATCTTGAATGACTTCATTATGCATACTTTATATGTATAAAAAAGGGTGCGACCGCGCCGTCGGTCGCCGTGAACACTTCAGCCTAGGCGGATAAAACGTGAACTCGATTGGGGATGTGTTGCCGGATTTGTGGGTGATGAAAGCAGCGGGATAGAAGGTTGAGTGGCTGGCTAACCATTATGTGACTGACAAGTTGTATACAAGTATATGGACATTTGTCCCGACTCTTGAATACAGTGTGTGCATAACAAAAACCAGGGAACTCCCCCCATCATGAAAACGCCCCATGTTTCACACCAACGGCCCGAGGACGAGAATCTCGGGGTCGGCGCGAATATGGCTTACGGCCTGCAACACGTTCTGACCATGTATGGCGGTATCGTCGCGGTGCCACTGATCATCGGTCAGGCTGCCGGGTTGTCGCCGGCGGACATTGGTCTGTTGATTGCTGCTTCATTGTTTGCGGGGGGGCTGGCCACGTTGCTGCAAACCCTGGGTCTACCGTTTTTCGGCTGTCAGTTGCCGCTGGTGCAGGGCGTGTCGTTCTCTGGCGTTGCCACCATGGTGGCGATTGTCAGCAGTGGCGGGGAGGGCGGCTTCCAGTCGGTGCTCGGCGCGGTGATTGCCGCGTCGTTGATCGGTTTGCTGATCACGCCGGTGTTCTCGCGAATCACCAAGTTCTTCCCGCCGCTGGTCACCGGCATCGTGATCACCACCATCGGCCTGACGCTGATGCCGGTGGCCGCACGCTGGGCCATGGGCGGCAATAGCCATGCCCCTGACTTCGGCAGCATGCAGAACATTGGTCTGGCGGCGGTCACGCTGGTGCTGGTGTTGCTGCTGAGCAAGGTCGGCAGCTCCACCATCTCGCGTCTGTCGATCCTGTTGGCCATGGTGATCGGCACGGTGCTGGCGGTGTTCCTCGGCATGGCGGACTTCTCCAGCGTCACTCAAGGGCCGATGTTCGGCTTCCCGACACCGTTCCATTTCGGCATGCCGACCTTCCACTTCGCTGCGATTCTGTCGATGTGCATCGTGGTCATGGTGACCCTGGTGGAAACCTCGGCGGACATCCTGGCGGTCGGTGAAATCATCGACACCAAGGTCGACTCCAAACGTCTGGGCAACGGCCTGCGGGCGGACATGCTGTCGAGCATGTTTGCACCGATCTTCGGCTCGTTCACCCAAAGCGCCTTTGCCCAGAACGTCGGTCTGGTGGCGGTGACCGGGATCAAGAGCCGCTATGTGGTGGCCACCGGCGGCATCTTCCTGGTGATCCTCGGCCTGCTGCCGTTCATGGGCCGGGTCATTGCGGCTGTGCCGACTTCGGTACTCGGCGGCGCTGGCATCGTGCTGTTCGGCACCGTGGCGGCGAGTGGTATCCGCACGCTGTCCAAGGTCGATTACCGCAACAATGTCAACCTGATCATCGTCGCCACCTCGATCGGTTTCGGCATGATCCCGATTGCCGCGCCGAACTTCTACGATCACTTCCCGAGCTGGTTCGCGACCATTTTCCATTCGGGCATCAGCTCTTCGGCGATCATGGCGATCCTGCTGAACCTGGCGTTCAACCACTTTACGGCGGGTAACTCGGATCAGCAGTCGGTGTTCGCGGCGGCAGAAGAGCGGACCCTGCGTTATCGCGATCTGGCAGCGCTGCGTGAAGGCGACTACTTCAGCGACGGCAAGCTGCATGACTGCGACGGCAATGAAGTGCCGGTGATCGATCCGGATGCGGATCACGGTCACGGCGCGCCGAAGGCACATGCCAAGAGCAGCGAGCACGTCTGACCGTTGTAGTTGAATGAAAAGGGCCGATCAGTTGCGAAACTGATCGGCCCTTTTTATGGCGCTGACTTTTTCAATGCCCACAAAAAAGCCCCTGAATCTTTCGATTCAGGGGCTCTGTATTTGGCTCCACAACCTGGACTCGAACCAGGGACCCAGTGATTAACAGTCACTTGCTCTACCAACTGAGCTATTGCGGAATTGGTGCGTATGTTACTGATTTAAAAAGACTAGTCAAGCGCGAGATGTAAATTTGTTGGAAAGGTCAGGACGGGCGGCGGTTTATCGGCGATTGGCGGTTACCAGAACCGTAGCAGAGGTCTACCATGGCCGCCCGGAAGTGGTCACATGCGCTGCCGGCCATTCGCCGAAAAGGTATGCGCCATGAATAGTCCCATCCTCACCCATTGTCCTGTCGAGGTGTTCGCATGAGCACCGCACAAATCAGCCTGCCCAAAGGCGTTGGCCTTCACGCGGAAAAGCTTTTCGACGCGATCGTTCAGGCCGCTACGGCTGAAGAGCTGAATCGCGCAGGCGGCAAGGCCGAAGGTTTTGTTCTCGGCCTGGAAAGCACCAAGGCTATCAAGAGCCAGGTCGCCGAATCGCTTTACGTCGTTTATGACGATGCGGCGACTCAGCGTGCAACGGAACTGGCTTAACCGCCGAACGTGAAGGTGCCGAGCATCAGTTTGGCGTACAGCATCGTTGCGCCCAGTTGTACCAGCCACAGCGCCAGCCCACCGAGAAACACCCCGGCCGCGACTTGCAGCACCAGGTTGTTGCCGCGCTTGGCCGGGACGCGGGGGATGAAGTCATCCAGATCATCACGGTCGGCGCGCAGGTCATCGTTTTTCATGTTGGTTCTCTGAAATATCGTCTGTGTGCAGTCTAGAGGGTGTTGCGGCTTTTCTTCAGACAAATAAAAACGGGAAGCCCGAAAGCTTCCCGTTTTCAGTGCCGCGTCAGATCAGATGACCTGAACGATAGCGTCCGTCACGACTTCGATGTTGCTCTGGTTCAGCGCGGCCACGCAGATGCGGCCGGTGTCCAGGGCGTAGATGCCGAACTCGTTGCGCAGGCGGTGAACCTGCTCGGTGGTCAGGCCGGAGTAGGAGAACATGCCACGCTGACGACCGACGAAGCTGAAGTCGCGCTGCGGGGCTTTTTTCCCCAGCAGAGCAACCATCTGCTCGCGCATGCCGCGAATGCGCAGGCGCATTTCGGCCAGTTCGGCTTCCCACTGGGCACGCAGTTCCGGGCTGTTCAATACAGCGGCCACAACGCTTGCACCGTGAGTCGGCGGGTTGGAGTAGTTGGTGCGGATCACGCGTTTGACCTGCGACAGTACGCGGGCGCTTTCTTCTTTCGATTCGCTGACGATCGACAGTGCACCGACGCGCTCGCCATACAGCGAGAACGACTTGGAGAACGAGCTCGACACGAAGAAGGTCAGGCCCGACTCGGCGAACAGACGCACGGCAGCGGCGTCTTCGGCGATACCGTCACCGAAACCCTGATAGGCCATGTCGAGGAACGGTACGTGACCTTTGGCCTTGATCGCTTCCAGGACGTTGTTCCAGTCCGCCGGGCTCAGGTCGACGCCGGTCGGGTTGTGGCAGCAGGCGTGCAGCACGACGATCGAGCCGTTCGGCAGGGCGTTGAGGTCCTCCAGCAGGCCGGCACGGTTCACGTCGTGGGTGGCGGCGTCGTAGTAGCGGTAGTTCTGCACCGGGAAACCGGCGGTTTCGAACAGGGCGCGGTGGTTTTCCCAGCTTGGGTCGCTGATCGCCACAACGGCATTGGGCAGCAGTTGCTTGAGGAAGTCGGCACCGATTTTCAGTGCGCCGGTCCCGCCGACGGCCTGAGTGGTGACAACGCGGCCAGCAGCCAGCAACGGCGAATCATTGCCGAACAGCAGCTTTTGCACGGCCTGGTCGTAGGCCGCAATGCCGTCGATCGGCAGGTAGCCGCGCGAGGCGTGCTGAGCGGCGCGAATGGTTTCGGCTTCAATGACGGCGCGCAGGAGTGGAATTCGCCCCTCTTCGTTGCAGTACACACCCACCCCGAGGTTGACCTTGTTGGTCCGGGTATCGGCGTTGAATGCTTCGTTGAGGCCCAGGATTGGATCGCGGGGTGCCATTTCGACAGCGGAGAACAGGCTCATTTTTACGGCAGCTCTATTGGAGAGTGGAGGGACGTGTGGCGCTCCAGCCGAATGCACTAGAGCGGTGCACAAACGGGGAGCTAGTATAGAGGCCATCATCGATCAATGGCGACAGGCGATTCGGCTTTTAAGGTAAGTTTTTCCGATTATTTCTCGACCGTTAGTCGAATGGGCTTGTCGGAGACTTTACCGGGTGTAGGACGTTTGCCTTGAAAGGTGAGGCAATCGGCTCCACATTCAGCACAATCTTCGTTTTTCCTTGCGCGACATCGGTCGTTAGCGGTCTTTCTCGTGGTGCGGCGATTGGTCGCCAGCGTCGCGATTCCAGAGGTGTTTATGTCTGAATTCCAGCTCGTCACCCGATTCGACCCAGCCGGCGATCAGCCTGAAGCCATTCGCCAGATGGTCGAGGGCATCGAAGCCGGACTGGCGCACCAGACCCTGCTCGGTGTGACCGGGTCGGGCAAGACCTTCAGCATCGCCAACGTGATCGCCCAGGTGCAGCGCCCGACCCTGGTGCTGGCACCGAACAAGACCCTGGCCGCGCAGTTGTATGGCGAGTTCAAGTCGTTCTTTCCGAATAACGCCGTCGAATACTTCGTTTCCTACTACGACTACTACCAGCCCGAAGCCTATGTGCCGTCATCCGACACCTTCATCGAGAAGGATGCGTCGATCAACGACCACATCGAGCAGATGCGTCTGTCGGCGACCAAGGCATTGCTGGAGCGCAAGGACGCAATCATCGTCACCACGGTGTCGTGCATCTACGGTCTGGGCAGCCCGGAAACCTATCTGAAAATGGTGTTGCACGTCGATCGCGGCGACAAGCTCGATCAGCGCGCGCTGGTTCGGCGCCTGGCCGACCTGCAATACACCCGCAACGACATGGATTTCGCCCGTGCGACCTTCCGTGTGCGCGGTGATGTGATCGACATCTACCCGGCGGAATCCGACCTCGAAGCGATCCGCATCGAGCTGTTCGATGATGAGGTGGAGAGCATTTCCGCGTTCGACCCGCTGACCGGCGAGGTCATCCGCAAGCTGCCGCGCTTCACCTTCTACCCCAAAAGCCACTACGTGACGCCCCGGGAAACCCTGCTCGACGCCATCGAGGGGATCAAGGTCGAGCTGCAGGAACGTCTGGAATACCTGCGCAGCAACAACAAGCTGGTCGAGGCTCAGCGTCTGGAGCAGCGCACCCGGTTCGACCTGGAGATGATCCTCGAACTCGGCTACTGCAACGGCATCGAAAACTACTCGCGCTACCTGTCCGGACGTCCGGCCGGCGCGGCGCCGCCGACGCTCTACGATTACCTGCCGGCCGACGCCTTGCTGGTGATCGACGAATCCCACGTCAGCGTGCCGCAGGTCGGCGCGATGTATAAGGGCGACCGTTCGCGTAAAGAGACGCTGGTGGAATACGGTTTCCGTCTGCCATCGGCGCTGGACAACCGGCCGATGCGTTTCGACGAGTGGGAAGGGGTGAGCCCGCAGACGATTTTCGTCTCGGCCACGCCCGGCAACTACGAAGCCGAGCACGCCGGGCGGGTGATCGAACAGGTTGTGCGCCCGACGGGGCTGGTCGACCCGCAAGTCGAAGTGCGCCCGGCACTGACCCAGGTCGACGATTTGCTTTCGGAAATCACCAAGCGTGTGGCGGTGGAGGAGCGGGTGCTGGTCACCACGCTGACCAAGCGCATGGCCGAAGACCTGACCGATTACCTGGCCGATCACGGCGTGCGTGTGCGTTATCTGCACTCGGACATCGACACCGTCGAGCGGGTCGAAATCATCCGCGACCTGCGCCTCGGCACCTTTGACGTGCTGGTGGGGATCAACCTGCTGCGTGAAGGCCTGGACATGCCGGAAGTGTCGCTGGTGGCGATTCTCGATGCGGACAAGGAAGGCTTTCTGCGTTCCGAACGCTCATTGATCCAGACCATCGGCCGTGCGGCACGTAACCTCAATGGCCGGGCGATTCTCTACGCGGATCGCATTACCGGTTCGATGGAGCGCGCCATCGGCGAAACCGAACGCCGTCGTGACAAACAGATCGCCTTCAACCTGGCCAACGGCATCACACCGAAGGGCGTGTTCAAGGACGTCGCCGACATCATGGAAGGCGCCACCGTACCCGGTTCGCGCAGCAAGAAGCGCAAAGGCATGGCCAAGGCCGCCGAGGAGAACGCCAAGTACGAAGCCGAACTGCGTTCGCCGAGCGAGATCACCAAGCGCATCCGTCAACTGGAAGAGAAAATGTACCAGTTGGCCCGCGACCTGGAGTTCGAAGCGGCGGCGCAGATGCGCGACGAGATTGCCAAAATGCGCGAGCGGTTGTTGGCCGTCTGACTGATCGTTCCCACGCTCTGTGTGGGAATGCAGCCCTGGACGCTCTGCGTCCGCTCAAGGTTAATGTGCCTCGCCGGCCTTCAGGCCGGCGGGCAGTTTCTTGGTCAGCAAGATCGCCAGCATGCTGATCCCCAGCGCAATCCCGACAAAATGAAACGCATCGTTGTAGGCCATGATCAGCGCCTGCTGATGAACGATCTCGCTCAACTTGCCCAAAGCCGCCGTGTCACTGCCGAACCGATCGGTCATCGACGCCAGGCGTTCGGCCACCTGGGGATTGGTCGGCACCACGGCTTCGCGCAAGTAATCGAAGTAGGTTTTGGTGCGCGCATCCAGCAGGGTGGCGAGCAGGGCGATGCCGATGGCGCCACCGAGGTTGCGCAGGATGTTGAACAGGCTCGACGCCGAGCCCGCGTCCTGCGGCAGGATATAGGCCGTGGCGATCAATGAAATGGTGACCATGATCAGCGGCTGGCCGAGGGCGCGGATGATCTGGATCTGATTGAACTGCGGCCCGGCAAAGTCCGGGTTAAGTACGCCGGATGAGAAGCTCGCCAGACCAAACAGACCGAACCCCAAGGTGCACAGCCATTTCGGCGACACGAATTTCATCAGTTTCGGAACCAGCGGAATCAGAAACAGCTGCGGCACGCCCATCCACATGATCACTTCGCCGATCTGCAAGGCGTTGTAATTCTGGATCTGCGCCAGATACAGCGGCAGCAGATAGATCGAACCGTACAGCCCGACGCCCATGCCCAGGCTGGAAATACTCGACAGCCCGAAGTTGCGATTGCGCAGGATGCCGAGGTTGATCAGCGGGTTGGGCTTGGAAATCTGCACGATCACGAAGGTGATCAGACTCAGCAGGGCGATGCTGCCCAGCGTCACGATCAGGCTCGATTCCAGCCAGTCCTTGCGATGGCCTTCTTCAAGGAAGACCTGCAAACAACCGAGGCCGATGCCCAGCGTGAGAATGCCGGTGTAATCGGTGCTTTTGAGCAGTTCCCAGTGCGCTTCTTTCTTCTCCAGGCCGTACATCAGCCCGGCGATCATGATCAGCCCCGGCGGAATGTTGATGTAGAAGATGTATTCCCAGCCCCAGTTCTCCGTGAGCCAGCCGCCGAGGGTCGGGCCGATGGACGGGGCGAAGGTAGCGGTCATGGCGAACATCGCCATGCCTTTTGCGCGGTGGTGTTCGGGGAGTTTGATCAGGGTCAGGGTGAAGGCCAGCGGAATCAGCGCGCCACCGGTGAAGCCCTGCATGGCGCGGAACACGATCATGCTGTCGAGGCTCCAGGCCATCGAGCACAGCAACGACGAAATCAGAAACCCCAGCGATACCCACACCGCCAGCCGCCGCGCCGAAAGCAACTGCACCAGCCACGCGGTCAGCGGGATCATGATGATTTCCGCCACCAGATAGGAGGTGGAAATCCACGAGCCTTCTTCCAGCGTCGCCGACAGTGCGCCCTGAATGTCCTTGAGCGACGAGTTGGTGATCTGGATATCGAGCACCGCCATGAACGCGCCGAGCATGACGCTCATGACCGCGATCCAGTCCCGCCGGGTCGGTTCGCCGACCGGGCGGATCAGTTGATCACCGGCCATTATCCGGGGCGTCTTTGATATTCACGGTGGCGGTGACCGACATGCCCGGACGGATTTTGCCGTGCAGCGGGTTATCGGCCTTGAAGGTCAGCTTGACCGGAATCCGCTGCACGACCTTGGTGAAGTTGCCGGTGGCGTTGTCCGGCGGCAACAGGCTGAACTGCGCACCGGAAGCTGCGAACAGACTGTCGACCCGTGCTTCGATCGGCGTATCGCCGTAGGCATCGAAGATCAGCTCGGCCTTCTGCCCCGGTTGCATGTGGCCGATCTGGGTTTCCTTGAAGTTGGCCTGCACCCAGATGTCTTCGTCCGGAACGATCGACAGCAGATACGCGCCGGCCTGAACAATCTGCCCATTGCGTGCGGCGCGCTGGCCGACCAGGCCGCTGATCGGTGCGTGGATTTCGCTGCGGGTCAGGTTCAGCTCGGCCTGGGCGAGGTCGGCGCGGGCATTGGCGATCTGCGCATCGAGGCGTTTGATTTCGGCGCTCAGTGCGCTGACCTGCTGGCGCTGGCTCTGCGCATCGGCCTGGGCCTTGGCCACTTGCGAGCGGGCGATGTGGGCGTCGGCGGAGAGGGTGGTGACCCGTTCCTCGGAAACGAAACCGGGTTTGCGCAGTGCTTCTGCGCGGGACAGATCGATCTGCGAGCGGCCCAGTGTCGCTTGCGTGGTTGCCACTTGCGCTTCGCTGGCGGCGATCAGGCTGGCCTGTTGGGTCAGTTTGCTCTGGGCTTGCAGGCGCTCGGCTTCACGGGTGGCGAGGGCGGCGTTGGCGCGATCGACGGCGAGGCGGAAGTCGTCGCCTTCGAGACGCACCAGCAACTGGCCTTTTTCCACGTGCTGGTTGTCCTGCACCAGGACTTCGTCGATGCGTGCGCTCAACTGACTCGACACGCGGGTGATTTCACCCTGGACATAGGCGTTGTCGGTGCTTTCATAAAAGCGTCCCTTGAAAAACCAATGAGCGAAAAAGCCCCCGGCAATCAGCAGGACGAGCAGCAGGAAAATGAACAGGCGACGCTTGAGTTGGGCAGGCATGGGCAAACTGTAGTCGAGGAATTGTAAGAAAAGTTATCAGCGGGCGAATCTGGCATACAGCCGATGAGCGGTAAATGCCGTCTGTTGATATTTGGCCATTCATCACGGCCTACGGGCGTTGCAGACGCAAAATTGGCTTAAATGCCCTGCCCGCTGGAGCGGGGCGGGTGTCGCCTGTTACCATTCGCCGCTTGATTGTTCTTTGCTTTTCATTCTTTTCGAGACATGCCATGACCACCGTCCGCACTCGCATCGCGCCATCGCCTACCGGGGATCCTCACGTAGGTACCGCTTACATCGCACTGTTCAACTACTGCTTTGCCAAGCAGCACGGCGGTGAGTTCATCCTGCGGATCGAAGACACCGATCAGTTGCGTTCGACCCGCGAGTCCGAACAGCAGATCTTCGACGCCCTGCGCTGGCTGGGTATCGACTGGAGCGAAGGTCCGGACGTCGGCGGCCCGCACGGCCCGTACCGTCAGAGCGAGCGCGGTGACATCTACCAGAAGTACTGCCAGCAACTGGTCGACATGGGCCACGCCTTCCCGTGCTTCTGCACCGCCGAAGAGCTGGATCAGATGCGTGCCGAGCAAATGGCTCGCGGCGAAACCCCGCGTTACGACGGTCGGGCACTGTTGCTGTCCAAGGAAGAGGTCGCGCGTCGCCTGGCTGCCGGCGAACCCCATGTGATCCGCATGAAGGTGCCGACCGAAGGCGTCTGCGTGGTGCCGGACATGCTGCGCGGCGACGTCGAGATCCCGTGGGATCGCATGGACATGCAAGTACTGATGAAAACCGACGGCTTGCCGACGTACTTCCTGGCCAACGTGGTCGACGACCACCTGATGGGCATCACCCACGTCCTGCGTGGTGAAGAATGGCTGCCGTCGGCGCCGAAACTGATCCTGCTCTACGAATACTTCGGCTGGGAACAACCGGAGCTGTGCTACATGCCGCTGCTGCGTAACCCGGACAAGAGCAAGCTGTCCAAGCGCAAGAACCCGACCTCGGTGACGTTCTACGAGCGCATGGGCTTCATGCCTGAAGCGATGCTCAACTACTTGGGACGCATGGGCTGGTCGATGCCGGACGAGCGCGAGAAGTTCTCGCTGCAGGAAATGGTCGACAATTTCGACCTCAAGCGTGTGTCGCTGGGCGGGCCGATCTTCGATATCGAGAAACTGTCGTGGCTCAACGGCCAGTGGCTGCGTGATCTGCCGGTGGAAGAGTTTGCCGCTCGTGTGCAGAAGTGGGCGTTCAACTCCGAATACATGATGAAGATCGCGCCGCATGTTCAGGGCCGCGTCGAAACCTTCAGCCAGGTTGCACCGCTGGCCGGGTTCTTCTTTGCCGGTGGCGTGAATCCGGATGCCAAGCTGTTCGAGTCGAAAAAACTTTCGGGCGATCAGGTTCGTCAACTGATGCAACTGATCCTGTGGAAGCTGGAAAGCCTGCGTCAGTGGGAGAAGGACAGCATCACCGCAACGATTCAGGCGGTGGTCGAATCCCTTGAGCTCAAGCTGCGTGATGCGATGCCGCTGATGTTTGCCGCGATCACAGGGCAGGCGAGTTCGGTGTCGGTGCTCGATGCGATGGAAATCCTCGGGCCGGACCTGACCCGTTTCCGTCTGCGCCAGGCGATTGACCTGCTGGGCGGCGTGTCGAAGAAAGAAAACAAAGAGTGGGAAAAGCTGTTGGGCGCTATCGCCTGATTGCGTTTGACTCTGCAGGACGCGCCGAAGGCCAGGATCTTTTGATCCCGTCCTTCGGCGTTTTCCCCGAATTTACGGGGGGAGGGCGGTAAGTGATTGTAATGCCGACAAAAAATTTTGAAATTTTTCAAAAATAAGTTTGACAGCCTTTCGATACGCCCTTAAGATTCGCCCCGTCCTCAGCGATGACATCAACGATGAGGGGCTATAGCTCAGCTGGGAGAGCGCTTGCATGGCATGCAAGAGGTCGACGGTTCGATCCCGTCTAGCTCCACCAATTTACACTTCGAAGCCTGGCCACACCGGCTTCGAAGCGATCAACACTCAGCGTTGATCAGTTGTATAGAAGGGTTTGCGTCCCCTTCGTCTAGTGGCCTAGGACACCGCCCTTTCACGGCGGTAACAGGGGTTCGAGTCCCCTAGGGGACGCCAGTTTTACAGAAGCGATGTTGCAAAATGTCGCTCCGCCGCGAGGCGAAAAATCCGGGGCTATAGCTCAGCTGGGAGAGCGCCTGCATGGCATGCAGGAGGTCAGCGGTTCGATCCCGCTTAGCTCCACCAATTTACACTTCAAGGTCTGGCCACACCGGCCTTGAAGCGATCAGCACTCAGCACTGATCAGTTGTATAGAAGGTTTGTGTCCCCTTCGTCTAGTGGCCTAGGACACCGCCCTTTCACGGCGGTAACAGGGGTTCGAGTCCCCTAGGGGACGCCACGATTACCCGCTCTGCGGGATTTATAAGGGTCATTCAATTATTGAATGGCCCTTTTGTTTGTCTGGCGTTTGGCCAAATCTCCTTTTTCCTTAAACTGTGCTTCAGACCAGCGGTCATATTTTCGACTTGCAGAATATTATTATGAGAATAATATTCTAATCGTAATATTCGGAGGCAACGATGAACGACAAAAAAGCTCAAACCCGCGAACGCATTCTCAAGGCTGCCAGCGCCGCGCTGATCCAGCGTGGCCCGGCCGAGCCGAGCGTGGGTGAAGTGATGGGGGCGGCCGGTCTGACTGTCGGTGGCTTCTATGCGCACTTCGAAAGCAAGGACGCCATGATGCTTGAGGCGTTCAAGCAATTGCTTGGTCGTCGTCGCGACCTGATTGCCGACATGGACAGCGAGCTGACCGGTGAAGAACGCCGCGCTCTGGTGGCGGCGTTCTACCTGTCGCGCAAACATCGTGATTCCAGCGATTCGGCCTGCCCGATCCCGGCGTCTATCGGTGAGCTGGGGCGGCTACCGGAGGCATTTCGCATAGCACTGAACGAACACTTGGAACTGATGATCGCGCAGTTGGCTTCAAGCCCTGAAGACACCGACAAAGCATTGGCCGACGTGGCCCTGATGGTAGGTGGCCTGGCGCTCGCAAGGGCGTTGGGCCCTGGGGATTTATCCGATCGATTGCTGCGCGCTGCCAAGTCGGCGGTGCGTTGACCTGAAGGCTACAAGCCCGGGGAGAGAGCGATGAGCACGTTGAAGTGGGTTCGCGGCGTTAATGGCACCTTGGGCTGGTTCGCACCGAAACTGGTGGCGAGCAAAATGCGGTTGGCGTTCATGACGCCCCGCGCGAATAAACCGCGGGACTGGGAATTGCCGCTGCTGGCCAAATCCGAACGCATCACCTTGCGCTTCGGTCTTTCGGCCCTGCGTTGGGGGCAAGGCCCGACCGTCTTGCTGATGCACGGCTGGGAAGGGCGGCCTACCCAGTTTGCCGCGTTGATCACGGCGCTGGTCGAAGCGGGCTACACCGTGGTCGCGCTTGATGGCCCGGCCCACGGTCGCTCGCCGGGGCGTGAAGCCAACGTGGTGCTGTTCGCCCGGGCGATGCTCGAAGCCGCCGCCGAATTGCCTCCGTTGCAGGCTGTCATCGGTCACTCCATGGGCGGCGCCAGCGCCATGCTCGCGGTGCAACTGGGGCTGCGCACCGAAACCCTGGTCAGCATTGCCGCGCCGGCCCGAATTCTGGGCGTGTTGCGCGGATTTGCCCGCTACGTCGGCATGCCGCCCAGAGCGCGTTCTGCTTTCATCCGCCAGGTCGAACAGGACGTCGGCATGCGCGCCGCGACCCTCGACGTCGCCCACTATCAATTGGATATGCCGGGGCTGATCGTGCATGCCGAAGACGACACCTTCGTTTCGGTCAAGGAATCCCGATTGATCCACGAATCCTGGTTCGACAGCCGACTGCTGCGTCTGGAATCCGGCGGCCATCAGCGTGTACTGGCCGACCCTCGGGTGATTGATGGCGTGTTATCACTGCTCGCCGGGCGCAGCCTTCAGGCGCGGCAATCGGCGTAGTCATCCGTTACACTGCCTCGGTTGAATCATTTGACCGGGAGTAGGGCATGGGCTGGGATCGGGCAACGCCGTTTACCATTGATCTGCAAGTAGGCGCCGAGGACATCGACGGGCTGGGGCACGCGAACAACGCGGTGTACGTCTCCTGGCTTGAACGTTGCGCCTGGCGCCACTCGCAGCGGCTGGGCCTGGATCTGGTCGAGTACCGTCGCCTGGATCGGGCGATGGCGGTGGTACGGCACGAAATCGATTATCTGGCCGCCGCCTACGAAGGTGACGAACTGCAATTGGCGACCTGGATCGTCGATTGGGATCAGCGCCTGAAAATGACCCGTCACTTCCAGTTGATCCGCCCCAGCGACAACACCACGCTGCTGCGCGCCCAGACCACGTTTGTCTGCATCGAGCTGTCCACCGGCAAGCCCAAGCGCATGCCCGCCGAGTTCATTGAAGGTTACGGTCCGGCCATCCGGACAGCGGACATGGGTTTAACCCGCGAAACCCAGTAAACTGCCGCACGTTTTTCCTTGAGTGTGTGTTTCCATGCAAATTGCTCTGGCGCCGATGGAAGGGTTGGTCGACGACATCCTGCGCGATGTCCTGACCCGTGTCGGCGGTATTGACTGGTGCGTGACCGAGTTCATCCGCGTCAACGACCAGTTGCTGACCCCGGCCTATTTCCACAAGTTCGGCCCTGAACTGCTCAACGGTGCCCGTACCGCATCCGGCGTACCGCTGCGCGTGCAACTGCTGGGGTCGGATCCGGTGTGCTTGGCGGAAAACGCCGCGCTGGCCTGTGAACTCGGTTCTGAAGTGATCGACCTGAACTTCGGCTGCCCGGCCAAGACCGTCAACAAGTCCCGTGGCGGCGCGGTGCTGCTCAAGGAGCCGGAACTGCTCAACCAGATTGTCGAACACGTCCGTCGTGCCGTGCCCGCACACATTCCTGTCACCGCCAAGATGCGCCTGGGTTTCGACAGCCCTGACGGCTCGCTGGTGTGCGCCACGGCGCTGGCCGAGGGCGGCGCCGAACACATCGTGGTTCACGCCCGGACCAAGGTCGACGGTTACAAGCCGCCAGCGCATTGGGAGTGGATTCCGCGCGTGCAGGACGTGGTCAAGGTGCCGGTGTTCGCCAACGGTGACATCTGGAGCGTTGAAGACTGGCGTCGCTGCCGGGAAATCAGCGGTGTCGAAGACATCATGCTCGGTCGTGGTCTGGTATCGCGCCCGGATCTGGCCAAACAGATTGCTGCCGCCCGTGCCGGCGAGGACGTCGTCGAGATGACCTGGGACGAGTTGCTGCCGCTGATCCAGGACTTCTGGCTGCAAGCCAAAGCGCAAATGACCGCTCGTCAATCACCGGGCCGTTTGAAGCAGTGGCTGGCCATGCTGACCCGTAATTACCCCGAGGCCACCGAGCTGTTTACCGTGCTGCGCCGGGAGACCGAGCCGGATCAAGTCTCGCGTTTACTGGGTTTGCCGGTCGTCGAAGCGGCCTGAAAAAATCTTCAAATACGCTCTTGAAAACAAAACGCAGGTCCCTATTTAAGGGTTACGCGATGCCGAATTCGGGTCGCGGAGACAAAAAAACTTGCTGATTGTTTTCAGGAGATTTGAACCATGAGTACTGCATTTTCCCTCGCTCCACTGTTCCGTTCCTCGGTTGGTTTCGACCGTTTCAACGACCTGTTTGAAACCGCCCTGCGCAACGAGCCAGGCAGCACCTATCCGCCTTACAACGTGGAAAAACACGGTGACGACCAATACCGCATCGTCGTGGCGGCGGCCGGTTTCCAGGAAGAAGACCTGGAGCTGCAAGTCGAGAAAGGCGTGCTGACCATCAGTGGCGGCAAGCGTGATGCCAACGAAGGCGTCACGTTCCTGCACCAGGGCATCGCCCAGCGTGCATTCAAGCTGTCCTTCCGCCTGGCCGATCACATCGAGATCAAGGCCGCCGGCCTGAGCAACGGCCTGCTGAGCATCGATCTGCTGCGTGTGATCCCGGAAGAAGCGAAAGCCAAGCGCATCCCGATCAACGGGACGGAGAAGCCGGCGCTGCAACACTGATTCACTTGCAGAAACAAATCGTCTGAACAGGCGATAAGCCGCTGAATGAAGGCCCCGATACGTCGGGGCCTTTTTTGTGGGCGCAAGAAAACGATCTCAGGGTTTGCCGCTGCTTTGCCGGCTCTTTACAATCCGCGCCAACAAGGCCGGCACTCCCTATTTTCCGCCGGTCCCGGAGCCTTTCTCATGGACGAAATGGAACAGCGCTGGCTGTATGCGCTTTCTGCGCCTTTGGTCGCCCTGAATCCCGATGCCGATTACACCGCACCCACCTATTGTTTCGACCTCAAGCATGTCGATGTCGAAGGTGGGTGGGGCATTACCACTCGCCCGCAGCTGCTGGACATGTTGCGCACGGCTGACAACGGCCACGCCACGCGATTGAACGAAGCCTACCGTCAATGGGAGCGCTGCCTGCCTTCCGAGTGGCAAGCGCTGATCGAAACGCTGGACAGTCGGCAACGGGCGTTTTACGAATTGGCCAGCCGTACGTTCGGAGAGTGTGGCGTCGGTGGCATCCGCGCCTGGGATATCGGGCGCATGGGATTTCTGCTGCGCTCCGCAGTGCTGCACGGCTGGATCGACCTTACCGAAAGCCTCTGGTTACACGGTCGCATGGCGGCGCGTGCGCGGTATTACTACGACAGTTGGGCCAGTTATCTGAACGCTTTTGTCATTGGCAAGGCCTTCTGGCATTGCCTCGGCAACAAGGATGAGGAACTGGCCCACGAGTATGACCGGCAGGGCGACTACATCGGCACGACAGTGGTCATCACGAAGCTGGATCGCGACGCTCGCGACCTATTTGCACAATTGCCTTGGGACATGCCCCTGCATCTGCCGGAACGCCCTGAGTCTCTGGGGGAGTTCGACTGGTCATGAGCTGCTGGATTCGCTTGGGTATCGAGCCCACCAAAGACAATGAAGCCATTCGTGGCGCCTATCGCGCGCGTTTGCCTCAGCACCATCCTGAAACCGATCCGGAAGGTTTCCAGGCCTTGCGCGAAGCTTATGAAATCGCCTTGCGCTTTGCCCGTGAAGACGAGGCCGATGCCGATGCGCCAGCCGACAACGAGTTGAGTGCCAGCGATCAGTTGTTGAGTGACTTCGATGCGTTGCTCAATGATCCTGCGCGTCGATTCACTCCGGCGGCGTGGCAGGCCTTCAATCTTGAGCTTGATCAAGTGCCGCTGGAAGTATTGGATGAGGTCTGCTGGCCTTTGCTGCGCGAGTTGCTCGACGCAGGTCCCATTTCCCACGTCTGCGCACGCTTGCTCGCCCAGCGCATGGGATGGGCAAGCCGGGTACTCGATCTTGATTTCGAAAATGCCCGGCATGTCGATGAGTTCTTGCAGCGTATTGAGGCGTCGGACCCGTTCGATACGTCGCGGATGAGCGAATGGCCGGCCGTCGCGCAACTGGAAACGCTCTGGTATTTGCGCACGCTGAATCATCTCTACCGTAATGCGTCACTGGATGATTACCGCTTTTTCGCCAACCTTCACACCTGTGTGCCGCTACCGGCGGACGACGACCTGTTGCAGCGTCTGGCCATTGAGTTCAGTCAGGCCGGCATCGCCAGCAAAAGTCTTCTCGACGTTATCAACGAACGGCATCGGCTTGCGCCGCAGGATGTCGACTGGCTCTATCTGCTGGCGTGCCAGCGCAGCGCCTTGGGAATGGAAGAGTTGGCGCTTCAGGCCTGGGTACAGCTCTGGAGAGAACATCAGCACCCAAAGGCCGCCGACTGGCTGTTGGCACTGTGTGCCCGTCATCAACCCCAGCGTTTGCCGCTGTTGATTCAGGCGTTTGATCGTCTCGAGAATTTCCGTGACTGGTCCGATGACCTGAGTGATGTCACCCAGGAATATGGCAGCCCATCGCAACGCCCGGAAACACTGGGTCGCTGGTTTCGCGCCCGACAGCTTGAGTTGGATGACATTGCCGGTGCCTTCGTCGAATGGCGTATCAGTGGTGATGAATTGCCGTTGCTGGCATCGCTCATCGTCGCCAGCGATGATCCGCCATTACAGACGCTGTACCAGCACGCCTGGGCGCTGCACCGGGGTGATGTGCCCTTGCTGCAACGAATCATGAAGGCGCCGCAGGCTTCGGACATCCTTGATCAACTGGTGCTGGAGGGTTTCAAGTATCAGGCCGATCAGCAAATCTGTTGGTTGACTCAGGCGCCGATTCCGCTGGCACTGAAAGCATTTCTGGCCAGCAACTCGGCGCAACCTGAACTTGAGTCGGTGTTGAAAACGGGCGAACCGCTGGCGCTTTGTCTGCTGTGGATGCGTCGCTTGCGAGCCTACGACGCCCGTTCGTTGGCCCGACTGGATGAGGCATTCGGCCTCGGCAAGCAAGACACGCTGCTCGACGGACTGAAGTTGCAGGCACAACTCGCCGGACAAGGCATGTTGCTTCCCGCCCTCGATGGTTGTTGCGATGTGTGGGAATGGCATCGTCAGGCCCTGTATCTGCTGGCGACGCTCGACCAGCCGGTGCGCTGGCTGGGCGCGCAGTCGGCGCATTGCGTCGACTCGATGAATGTAGTGCGGGAGCATCCTCTGGCGCGTTTACAACCGTTGCTCTGTCGGTTGAATCGCGAACAGGGCAGTGCCAGCGGTCTGCTCGGGTGGCTGCAAGCGGCAGATCCTGTGCATGCCATGCTTGCCCGTCAGCTGTTGAGCGCTCAGGAGGCGCTCGACAGTGCACGGTTGCTGGGCAACGACCGCTTGTTCGAGTGCATGCGCAGCGATATCAGGGCGTTCGATGACGATTTGCTCGGGCGCATGTTGCTGGGGGGCGTGCTGTATCACGATCCTCTGCTGGATGCCCAGCAGCGAAAATACCTGCTCGACAGGATTACCGAGGTCGTCAATCCACAGGACTGGTTCGATGGCTTCCGCCATGGTTTGATCAAGGGTGAGCCGCCGCATCCACCTTCAGCGCCTCTGGAAGAAGAAGGGATCAGCAGTGATGCTTTTGGGCTGGCTGTGGATGCGCTCAAGGGATTGGTGCGTTACGGCAGTGCCGGTGTGCCACGGCAGAAAATGCTGCTGCGCATGCAGCGAGCCAAGGACAATCCCGAGAATGGCCTCGGTCTGCGTTTTGCCTTCAGCGCGCTGTTGTCGTGGAGTGAACGTTTGTTGCAGGCCAAGAGCGACACCCGACCGACGCCGGCTTCAGCGTTCTGGCGTTTGGGCTCGCGGTTGGGTCGAGGCGCATTCATCTGGCAGGTGATTGGCGCTGTGCTGATCACACCTTTGGCGGCGTTGCTCAGTGGTACGCCCGTGGCCGGTATCGTCGTGATGTTGTTGGGCGCAGCGTTTCTGCTCGGCGCGATTTTGCGTCGCTTGCATGACATGGGGCGAGGGATTCCCACCTTGCTGATCATCGCGGTGTTGTCGCCGGTACTGCCTTTCTTGCCGCTGATATTGTTCGGATTTCCCGGTGACACGTTACCCAATCGGTATGGCATGCCACCGGACAGTGTGGGGGACGACACACTGCCCGGCGGTTTGCAGGCCACGCTGCGACGGCTGATTGGTTAGAGGCGAAGTTGATCCAGTGCTTTGTTGAGTTGTGACCGGTGACTGGCAATTTCCTCCGATTGCTGGCTGCCGAGCACGGTGGTGAACGTGTCCAGCCAGTCGGCAATGCGTTCGCGATCGTCTCCCAGGCTTTGCGTCCACGCGCGCTCCAGCCTTGCCAGCAGCGTCCGGTTGGGCAGGGCGTCGCGGGGGTGGATTTTCAGGGCGGCGAGCCGGTCGTGACTGTTTTGTCGCGATTGTTCGTCGAGCCCGGTCGGGCTTCGGTCGATGCTGTGGCTGTGACGTTCGCCGCTGTCCAGCAGGTTGACGTCGACCTCGAGCAAGCCGTTGATGTCGTAGCTGAAACGCACGTCCAGAGCCTGGATCTGCTCGCTTGCAGTCACCGGTACATCAAAGGCATCAATGAAAATGTTATCGCGCACCCAAGGACGTTCGCCTTGGTAGACCGCGATGCGAATGCTCTCCTGTTTCGGATGCGTGGTGTAAAAGCGCTGCACCCTGGATGTCGGAATAACGGTATTGCGCTCGATGATCGGTGAAAAAGCACCGCTGATGCCTTCTCCGCGGCTGGTCGAAATTCCCAGGGTGTAGGGGCAGACGTCGGTCAGGATCAGTTCCTCAACCGCACCATCGCGCGCCTTGCACGCCGCTTGCGTCGCCGCACCCAGTGCGACGATCGTGTCCGGGTCGAGGTGTCGGTAAGGCAGGCGTCCGAACAGTGTGGCCACCATCTGCTGCACCGCCGGCATCCGTGTGGCACCGCCCACCAGCACCAGGCTGTCGAGGTCTCGGGGCTTGAGCCGGGCGTCGCGCAAGGCCTGTTCGATGGGGGCGCGCAATCGGGTCAGAAACGGTTCCCAGGCCTTTAGCGCTGTCGCTTCGTCCAGCGTCCATTCATACGAGCTGTCGCCATTGCGCCAGTTCAGGGTTTGAGTGCCCTCGGCGAGCTTGCACTTGAGTTGTTCAAGGGCGTCGCAAAGGCTGGCCAGATTCTGGGCTTCAATGTGCGCGGGGTTGAGCTGCCACGTCTTGAGGCAGTCCTGCAGTAAGGCCGCAGTAAAGTCTTCACCACCCAAAAAGTTGTCACCGGTGGACGCATGCACTTCAATCAGTGGCAACGCATATTCCAGCACCGTGACATCGAAAGTCCCGCCGCCCAGATCGAAGATCAGCGTGCGTTCGAATTTCTGTTCGTGCAGACCGTACGCCATCGCGGCGGCGGTCGGTTCGTTGATCAGCCGAGAAACTTTCAGGCCCGCCAGTTCGGCAGCGAACAGCGTGCGTTTGCGTTGCTCGTCACTGAAATACGCCGGCACGGAAATCACCGCTTCAGAAACCGGGTGGCCGAGAAAAGCCTCGGCATCCTGTTTGAGTGAGCCGATCACCAGCGCCGAGAGTTCTTCCGGGCTGAATGAGCGTCCTCCCAGTTCCAGACGCTTTTCACTGCCCATGAAGCGCTTGAACGCGGCGGCAGTGCGTTCCGGATGTGTGGTCAGTCGGGCGCGGGCGGCTTTGCCGACGAGAATGGTGTCATCCTCATCGAGGCTGACGACCGAAGGTGTGAGCACGTCGCCGAGTGCGTTGGGGATCAACCGGGCCTGACCGTTCTGCCAGACGGCGATCAAACTGTTGGTGGTGCCAAGGTCAATGCCCAGCAGGGCCGGGCGGGAGAGGGTTGCATCCTGCATGATCGATCTCGAAACAGCGCGAAAAAACGCGACCCTACAGGTTGTCGCCAACCCTGGCAATTACCGGTCTGGCATCAACACCGGCGCAATGCAACTGCAGGTGTCTGCTCACTCCAGCAAGGTTTTCAACACTTCCAGCGCCACCGGCCGACTGTGCAGATAGCCCTGATACAAATGGCAGCCCAGCCCTTGAAGGAACTCCAACTGCTCGGGTGTTTCCACGCCTTCGGCGATCACTTCCAGTTCCAGGCTGCGGGCCATGGCGACGATGGCGCGGATGATTTCGGCGTCGTTGGGATCGCTGGTGGCGTCGCGGATAAACGACTGATCGATCTTCAGCGTGTCCACCGGCAATCGCTTCAGATAGGTCAACGATGAATAGCCGGTGCCGAAATCGTCCATGGCAAAGCTCACACCGAGTTTTTTCAGGCGACGCATTTTGCTGATGGTGTCTTCCAGGTTCTGGATGACGATGCCTTCGGTGATCTCCAGTTTCAGCAGCGAGCAGGGCAGCCCATGGCTGCTCATGCTGCGCTCGATGCGCTCGACGAAGTCGTTCTGGCGGAACTGCCGGGGGCTGATGTTCACGCACAGGCTGAAGGCCAGAGGATCGATCAGCTTTTCGGCGATCAATTGCTTGAAGGCTTCGCAGGCCTCATCGAGGATCCAGGTGCCAACCTCCAGAATCAGCCCGCTGTCCTCCAGCACCTTGATGAATTCGGTGGGCGATTGCGCGCCAAGCTCCGGGTGATTCCAGCGCACCAATGCTTCGGCGCCGATGATGCGGTTGTCCCGGGCGTCCACTTGTGGCTGGAAATGCATGCTGAATTCGCCCCGGGACAGCGCCAGACGCAGGTCGGTCTCCATGCGCAGCCGTTCGCTGGCCGCTTTCTGCATGGTGTTGTGATACATCTGCGTGGTGTTGCGCCCCGAATCCTTGGCCCGGTACAGCGCAATGTCGGCGCGTTTGAGCAGATCGGTCGGGGTCGAGCCGTGATCGGGAATCAGCGCCACGCCGATGCTCGGCGTCACTTGCAGGCGCTGGCCGTCGAGGAACATCGGCTCCGACAGCAACTCGCGAATGGTGTCGGCCAGCTCGCGTACCTGAGCGCTGACTTCGTTGCGCGTGCCTTCCAGACCGCTGAGCAACACTACGAATTCATCGCCACCGAGCCGCGCCACGGTGTCTTCCATGCGCACGCTGGCCTCAAGCCGCGCGGTGATGATTTTCAGCACCGTGTCGCCGACCGGATGGCCGAGCGAGTCGTTGATGTGCTTGAAGTGATCCAGATCGAGAAACAGCAAAGCGCCGCGCAGGTTGTGGCGCTTGAGCAGGGCGATCTGCTGGCTCAGGCGATCCATCAGTAGGGCGCGGTTGGGCAGGTTGGTCAGCGGATCGTGATAGGCCAGATGGCGGATCTGTGCTTCGGCGTTCTTCAGCAGGCTGACGTCCCGGGCGGTGAGCAGCAGGCACGCGGTTTCGTTGAGGGTGATCGGCTCTACCGAGACTTCCACCGTCAGGATCTCGCCGCGCTTGTTGCGCCCGAGCATTTCCTGATGGTGCACGCGGCCCTTGATCTGTAGCTCGGCGAGCAGTGCCGAACGCTGCTTTTCCTCGGCCCAGATACCCACCTGATACACGGTTTTGCCCACCACTTCGTCAGCGCGATAGCCGGTGAGGCGGCAGAAACCGTCATTGACCTCCAGATAGCGTCCGGTGTCGCGTTCAGTGATGGTGATGGCGTCGGGGCTGGAGTGAAACGCCTTTGCGAACTTCTCTTCACTGGCCTTCAGCGCCGCTTCCGAGCGCTGTTGCTGGGTGATGTCGCGCAGCGTGGTGACAATGCACGGCTGGTTGCCGACGCTGATCTGGCGGCTGGAAATCACGCAGGTCAACGATTGGCCGTCCTTGTGCTGCACGATGATCGCGACATTGCTCAGGCCCTGTTCGCGGATCACCCGTTCGATGCGTTGCAGGCTTTTCGCCGAGGCGTCCCATAGACCGATTTCTTCGGCGGTGTGGCCGATCACGTCAGTGGCGCTCCAGCCGAAGGTCTGGGTGAAACTGGAGTTGATTTCGATGAATTCCCCGGTTTCCTGGCGCGTGACGCAGATCGGGTCGGGGCTGACCTGAAACAGGGTGGCGAATTTCTCTTCGGAAGCCACCAGGCGTTGTTCGCGTTCGACCTGATCGGTGATGTCGAGCAAGGTGCCCGCCATGCGCAGCGGCGCGCCGTTTTCGTCGCGATAGAGGCGGGCGCGGCTTTCCAGGTAGCGCGAGCTGCCGTCCGGCAACTGCACGCGATACGTCAGCTGATAGTTGCCCGCCGGGCCCTCGCGCAGGCTGCGGTAGGCGTCGCGCATGCTGTCGCGCTCTTCGCCGGGCACGCCTTCAAAGAATTCATCGAACGATTCGTGAAACGGAATCGGTTCCAGTCCGTGCAATTGCGCGGCCCGCGCCGAGCCGTAAAGCATACCGCTGGGGATGTGCCAGTCCCAGGTGCCGAGTTGCGCCGAGTCCAGCGCCAGATCGAGGCGTTCCTGGCTGTCCTTGAGCGCATGTTCGGCGGCTTTGCGTTCGGTGGTGTCGAGAAACGTGCTCAAAAGGTAAGGCTGGCCCTCAAGCTCGACTTTCTGTGCGCTGAGAATACCGTCGTGGACCTGGCCGTTGCTGGCACGAAACTGCACCTCCATGCTGATCAGTTCACCCTTGGCCTTGGTCTTCTTGACCAGCTCCGCCCGCTGCTCGGGGTGCACCCACAGGCCCAGTTCAAGGGTGGTGCGACCGATGGCGCTCTGCACCGGCCAGCCGAAGAGGCTTTCGAAATACTGATTGGCCTCGCTGATCAGGCCGTCTTCCTGGCGGGTCAGCAGCACCATGTTCGGGCACAGGTGAAACAGTGTCGCAAAACGTTTCTCCGAGCTGCTGAGGGCCTGTTCCCGTTGCCGCTGATGGGTGATTTCACGGATCACCCCGATCATTCGGGGGCGGCCATGCTTGTCCGGCAGCAGGCTGCCATTGATCTCCAGCCAGTGCAGGCTGCCATCGGGCCAGCGGATGCGATGGTGCATCGCCTGTTCCAGTGGCGCGCCGGCAATCACCGCGTGGAAGGCGCGAATGGTTTTTGCCCGGTCCTCTGGCGGCAGCAGGTCGAGGTATTCAAGATCTTCGGGCAGTGGTTGCCGTGGATCGAAGCCGAACAAGGCCTGAGTGCCCCGCGACCAACTGATCTGCCCGCGCTCGATGTCCCAATACCAGGCGCCGAGGCGGGCGCCGTTGAGCGCCGCGAGCAATTGCGGCGCGCTCTCCCAGCTCTGTTCGGAACGCCGTGGGTCAATGGCCTGAATACGCGGCATCGGCGGAATACGGTCAACAGATTTCGGCATTGTTAAGGGGCCTTGAGCTGATTTGGGCATTAGGCACAGGGAACGGCAGCTCTATAGGAGTAGCACAAGTCAGCCGAGAGTCCCTGGCAGATCGATTTGCGCGTCCAGCAGGGCCATAAACGCCCGAGCAGCATTCGACAGCGTCCGTTCGGTGTGCAGGATATAGCCTAGCTGGCGACTGAGTTGTATGCCCGGTAAAGGTATGCGCGCCACCTGATCGTCGAGCATGGTGCGTGGCAAAACGCTCCAGGCCAGGCCGATCGACACCATCATCTTGATGGTTTCCAGATAGTTGGTGCTCATGGCGATGTTCGGCGTCAGGCCCTGAGCCTCGAACAGCTTTTGAACGATGTGGTGGGTAAAGGTGTTGCCGCCGGGAAAAACTGCCGGATGGCCGGCAATGTCGGCCAATGTGACAGCGCCGTTGCTGATCAATGTGTGTTCCGGGGCGACCACAAAATCCAGCGGGTCATCCCAGACCGGTGTGGCCTTGACCAGCGTGTGCGGCTCCGGCGCCAGGGTGATGACCGCCAGTTCTGCGCGGCCATGGAGAATCTCCTCGTAGGCCACTTCCGAATCGAGGAACTGAATATCCAGCGCAACCTGTGGGTAGCGGCGGGTGTACTCCCTTAATAAGGGGGGCAAACGGTGCAGGCCGATGTGGTGACTGGTGGCCAGGGTCAGGCGCCCTGTGACTTCACCGGTCAGGTTGGTCAGGGCGCGGCGCGTGTCGTCCAGCACGTTGAGAATCTGATAGGCCCGTGGCAGCAACGCCCGGCCGGCTTCGGTCAGGCCCACTTCACGGCCCAGTCGGTCGAACAGCCGCACATTCAATTGCTGCTCCAGTCCGGCGATGCGTTTGCTGATCGCCGGTTGCGTCAGGTGCAGGCGTTCACCGGCACCGGAGAAGCTCCCGGACTCGGCAATCGCGATAAAAGCATTGAGGTTGGCCAGATCCATGGTTGTATTCCGGTTGGTTATCCAAAGCATAAAAAATATGAATTTGAGTTATTCAATTTAACCCCATAGGATCGGCCTCACAAGCCAAAGGGTTATTGATAAGCCCAGGGCATAGAAACAAGCTGATGAGGAAACGTCTGATGGCCGGCAAAACGCTCTACGACAAGCTCTGGGATTCGCATTTGGTCAAGCAGCGCGACGATGGTTCGGCGCTGATCTATATCGATCGTCACATCATCCACGAAGTGACCTCGCCGCAAGCCTTCGAAGGCCTGCGTCTGGCCGGGCGCAAGCCTTGGCGCATCGATGCCAACATCGCGACCCCGGACCACAACGTACCGACCACCCCGGAGCGCAAGGGCGGCATCAGCGCCATTGCCGACCAGGTTTCGCGTTTGCAGGTCCAGACCCTCGACGACAACTGCGATGAATACGGCATCGTCGAATTCAAGATGAACGACGTGCGCCAGGGCATCGTCCACGTCATCAGTCCGGAGCAGGGCGCGACCTTGCCGGGCATGACCGTGGTCTGCGGTGACTCGCACACCTCGACCCATGGCGCCTTCGGCGCATTGGCCCACGGTATCGGCACTTCCGAGGTCGAGCACGTGCTCGCCACCCAGTGCCTGGTCGCCAAGAAAATGAAGAACATGCTGGTGCGCGTCGAAGGCCGGTTGCCGTTCGGCGTAACCGCCAAGGACATCGTTCTGGCCGTGATCGGCAAGATCGGCACCGCCGGCGGTAACGGCCACGCCATCGAATTTGCCGGCAGCGCGATTCGCGACCTGTCCATCGAAGGCCGCATGACCATTTGCAACATGTCCATCGAAGCCGGCGCCCGTGTGGGCCTGGTGGCGGCGGACCAGAAGACTGTGGATTACGTCAAGGGTCGTCCGTTCGCACCGAAAGGCGCCGAGTGGGATCTGGCGGTCGAATCCTGGAAAGACCTGGTATCCGACGCCGACGCGCATTTCGACACCGTGGTCGAACTCGACGCCGCGCAGATCAAGCCGCAAGTCAGCTGGGGCACTTCGCCGGAAATGGTCCTGGCCGTTGATCAGAACGTGCCGGACCCGGCCAAGGAAATGGATCTGGTCAAACGCGACTCGATCGTCCGCGCCTTGAAATACATGGGGCTGACCGCCAATCAGGCGATCACCGACATCCAGCTCGACCGCGTATTCATCGGTTCCTGCACCAACTCGCGGATCGAAGACTTGCGCGCTGCCGCTGTGATCGCCAAGGGCCGCAAGGTTGCCTCGACCATCAAACAGGCCATCGTGGTGCCAGGCTCGGGTCTGGTGAAGGCTCAGGCCGAGGCGGAAGGTCTGGACAAGATCTTCCTTGAAGCCGGTTTCGAATGGCGTGAGCCGGGTTGCTCGATGTGTCTGGCGATGAACCCGGATCGTTTGGAGTCCGGTGAGCATTGCGCCTCGACCTCCAACCGTAACTTCGAAGGCCGTCAGGGCGCCGGTGGCCGTACGCACCTCGTCAGCCCGGCCATGGCCGCTGCGGCGGCGGTGAACGGTCGTTTCATCGACGTTCGTGAATTGATCTAAAGGAGCGCAGCATGAAAGCTTTTACCCAGCACACTGGTCTTGTCGCGCCTCTGGATCGTGCCAACGTCGATACCGATCAGATCATTCCGAAGCAATTCTTGAAGTCGATCAAGCGCACCGGTTTTGGTCCGAACCTGTTTGACGAGTGGCGTTACCTCGATGTGGGGCAGCCGTATCAGGACAACTCCAAGCGCCCGCTGAACAAGGAGTTCGTACTCAACGCCGAGCGTTATCAAGGCGCCAGCGTGTTGCTGGCCCGCGAAAACTTCGGTTGCGGTTCCAGCCGTGAGCACGCGCCATGGGCGCTGGAAGAATACGGTTTCCGCAGCATCATCGCGCCGAGCTATGCCGACATCTTCTTCAACAACAGCTTCAAGAACGGCTTGTTGCCGATCATCCTGAGCGACGCCGAAGTCGACGAGCTGTTCAAGCAGGTCGAGGCCGAGCCGGGCTATCAGTTGCAGATCGATCTGCGCGAACAGACCGTGACCAGCCCGAGCGGCAAGGTCTATCGCTTCGAGATCGACGCATTCCGCAAGCACTGCCTGCTCAACGGTCTGGACGACATCGGCCTGACCTTGCAGGACGGCGATGCGATTGCGGCGTTCGAAGCCAAACATCGCGCGAGCCAGCCGTGGTTGTTCCGCGACGCGTGATCGATCTGAAAAAGATGTAGGCAGTACCGCCCTCATCGCGAGCAGGCTCGCTCCCACAGGGGGAATGCATTTCAAATGTGGGGGCGAGCCTGCTCGCGAAGGCGGCAGCCCAAACAACACAGCTATCAGGATGTGACCATGACCAGCACCGCCCACAGTCAGGTTGTACAAAAGCAATTCGGTGAACAGGCCGCCGCCTACCTGAGCAGCGCCGTTCACGCTAAAGGCACTGAATTTGCGCTGCTGCAGGCCGAGCTGGCGGGGAAGGGCGAGGCTCGAGTGCTGGACTTGGGTTGCGGCGCCGGGCACGTGAGTTTTCACGTCGCTCCTTTGGTGAAGGAAGTGGTGGCCTACGACCTGTCGCAGCAGATGCTCGATGTGGTGGCCGCCGCTGCCGTGGATCGCGGTTTGAGCAATGTGTCCACGGTCAACGGTGCCGCCGAACGTTTGCCGTTCGCCGATGGCGAATTTGACTTCGTGTTCAGCCGCTATTCGGCGCACCATTGGAGTGACCTCGGCGTGGCCTTGCGCGAAGTGCGCCGGGTGCTGAAACCGGGTGGCGTGGCGGCGTTCATCGATGTGCTGTCGCCGGGCAGTCCGCTGTTCGACACCTATTTGCAGAGCGTCGAAGTGCTGCGCGACACCAGTCATGTGCGCGATTATTCGGCCGGTGAGTGGCTGCGCCAGGTCAGCGAGGCCGGTCTGCACACCCGCAGCACCACGCGTCAGCGCCTGCGTCTGGAGTACAACAGCTGGGTCGAGCGCATGCGCACGCCTGAAGTGATGCGCGCCGCGATCCGCCAGTTGCAGCAATCAATGGGCAACGAAGTACGCGATTATTTTGAAATTGAGGCCGATGGTTCGTTCAGTACAGATGTACTGGTGCTCTGGGCTGAAAAGTAATCTTGGAACGATAAGTATTTTTCCGGGCGCGCCAGTCGATGGCGCACCGACTGAAGACACGAGGAAAGCATGAGCAAGCAGATTCTGATTCTCCCAGGCGACGGTATTGGTCCGGAAATCATGGCCGAAGCGGTCAAGGTGCTGGAGCTGGCCAACGACAAGTACAGCCTGGGCTTCGAACTGAGCCATGACGTGATCGGTGGCGCCGCCATCGACAAGCACGGCGTGCCGCTGGCCGACGAAACCCTGGACCGCGCCCGCGCAGCCGATGCCGTGCTGCTGGGCGCCGTGGGCGGCCCGAAATGGGACACCATCGAGCGTGACATCCGCCCTGAGCGCGGTCTGTTGAAAATCCGTGCGCAACTGGGCCTGTTCGGCAACCTGCGTCCGGCAATCCTGTACCCGCAACTGGCTGAGGCTTCGAGCCTGAAGCCGGAAATCGTCGCCGGTCTGGACATCCTGATCGTCCGTGAGCTGACCGGTGGTATCTACTTCGGCGCACCGCGCGGCACCCGCACCCTGGAAAACGGCGAGCGTCAGTCCTACGACACGCTGCCGTATAGCGAAAGCGAAATCCGCCGCATCGCCCGCGTCGGTTTCGACATGGCCCGCGTGCGTGGCAAGAAGCTGTGCTCGGTGGACAAGGCCAACGTGCTGGCGTCCAGCCAATTGTGGCGGGAAGTGGTCGAGCAGGTCGCCAAGGATTATCCGGACGTCGAACTGAGCCACATGTACGTCGACAACGCCGCCATGCAACTGGTGCGTGCACCGAAGCAGTTCGACGTGATCGTCACCGACAACATGTTCGGCGACATCCTGTCCGACGAAGCGTCGATGCTCACCGGCTCCATCGGCATGCTGCCCTCGGCCTCGCTGGACGCCAATAACAAGGGTATGTACGAGCCTTGCCACGGTTCGGCGCCGGACATCGCGGGCAAAGGCATCGCCAACCCGCTGGCGACCATTCTGTCGGTGTCGATGATGCTGCGTTACAGCTTCAATCTGCACGAAGCGGCGGATGCCATCGAGAAAGCGGTCAGCGTGGTGCTGGATCAAGGTCTGCGCACCGGCGATATCTTTTCGACCGGTTGCACTAAAGTCGGTACGCAGGAAATGGGTGACGCAGTAGTCGCCGCGCTGCGGAATCTGTAATCTCTCGGGCCCGCTGCGAAATTCAATACAAAGCAGCGGCCCACTTTTCAAGAAGGTGTAGTTGCGATGAAACGTGTAGGTCTGATCGGTTGGCGCGGCATGGTCGGTTCCGTGCTCATGCAGCGGATGCTGGAAGAGCAGGACTTCGATCTTATCGAGCCGGTGTTTTTCACCACTTCCAATGTCGGTGGCCAAGGCCCGTCCGTGGGCAAGGACATTGCTCCGCTCAAGGACGCTTACAGCATTGAAGAGCTGAAGACCCTCGACGTGATCCTGACCTGCCAGGGCGGCGACTACACCAGCGAAGTGTTCCCGAAGCTGCGCGAAGCCGGCTGGCAGGGTTACTGGATCGACGCGGCCTCGAGCCTGCGGATGAACGACGACGCCGTCATCATTCTCGACCCGGTCAACCGCAAGGTCATCGACCAGCAGCTCGATGCGGGCACCAAGAACTACATCGGCGGCAACTGCACCGTCAGCCTGATGCTGATGGGCCTGGGCGGTCTGTTCGAGGCCGGTCTGGTCGAGTGGATGAGCGCCATGACCTATCAGGCGGCCTCCGGCGCCGGCGCGCAGAACATGCGTGAACTGATCAAGCAGATGGGCGCGACCCACGCCGCTGTCGCCGATCAACTGGCCGATCCTGCCAGCGCGATCCTCGACATCGACCGTCGTGTGGCTGAAGCCATGCGCAGCGATGCGTACCCGACCGAAAACTTCGGTGTGCCGCTGGCCGGCAGCCTGATCCCGTGGATCGACAAGGAACTGCCGAACGGCCAGAGCCGCGAAGAGTGGAAGGCCCAGGCCGAGACCAACAAGATCCTCGGCCGCTTCAAGAGCCCGATCCCGGTCGACGGCATCTGCGTGCGCATCGGCGCCATGCGTTGCCACAGCCAGGCGCTGACCATCAAGCTGAACAAGGATGTGCCGATCGCCGATATCGAAGGGCTGATCAGCCAGCACAACCCATGGGTCAAACTGGTGCCTAACCAGCGTGAAATCAGCATGCAGGAGCTGAGCCCGACGAAAGTCACCGGCACCCTGAACGTACCGGTCGGTCGTCTGCGCAAGCTGAACATGGGTTCGCAGTTCGTTGGCGCGTTCACCGTCGGCGACCAGTTGCTGTGGGGCGCTGCCGAGCCGCTGCGTCGCATGCTGCGGATCCTGCTGGAGCGTTGATCGCTTGACGCAATGAAAGAACCCGCGCCTTGCAAGAGGCGCGGGTTTTTTTTGCCTGCGTGGCAGCCACCCGGTAAAGTGCCGCTCCCCCCCGTTCCACCAGAGGTCGCACCATGAGCCAGCCCATTGATATTGCCGTAATCGGCGCCACCGGTATTGTCGGCGAAACCCTTGTGCAGATTCTCGAGGAGCGCGACTTCCCGGTCGGCAATCTGCACCTGTTGGCCAGCAGTGAATCCGCTGGCAGCTCGGTGCTGTTTCGCAACAAGAACGTGCGAGTGCGCGAAGTCGACGAGTTTGATTTCAGCAAGGTCAAACTGGCGTTCTTTGCCGCCGGCCCGGCCATCACCCTGAGTTACGCGGCTCGCGCCCATGCGGCGGGTTGCTCGCTGGTCGATCTGTCCGGCGCCTTGCCGGCGGATCAGGCGCCGCAAGTGGTGCCGGAGGCCAATGCCGCTGTGCTGGCGAGTTTGAAAGTGCCGTTCCAGGTCAGCAGCCCGAGCCCGTCTGCCACCACATTGGCCGTGGTGCTGGCGCCGCTGCTCGATCTGATCGAGCTGCAATATGTGCATGTCACCGCCAATCTGGCGGTTTCCACCCAAGGCCGCGAAGCCGTGACCGAGCTCGCGCGCCAGACCGCCGAGCTGCTGAACATGCGTCCGCTGGAGCCGACATTCTTCGACCGGCAGATGGCTTTCAACCTGCTGGCTCAGGTCGGCACGCCCGACGCGCAAGGCCACACGATGCTGGAAAAGCGTCTGGTGCGCGAGCTGCGTCAGGTGCTGGTCAAACCTTCATTGAAGATTTCGGCAACTTGCGTTCAAGCCCCGGTGTTTTTTGGCGATAGCTTTAGCGTGACCTTGCAGTCAGCGAACGCTGTCGACCTGGAAAAGGTCAATGCCGCGCTTGAAGATGCCGAGGGGATCGAGCTGGTCGAGGCCGGCGATTATCCGACTGCCGTCGGTGACGCAGTGGGGCAGGATGTGGTCTATGTCGGGCGGGTGCGCACCGGTGTCGACGAGCCGTCGGAACTTAATCTGTGGCTGACGTCAGATAACGTACGCAAAGGTGCGGCGCTCAACGCGGTGCAAGTGGCCGAGTTGTTGATAAAAGACCTGCTGTAAAAGATACTTGGCAACAATTTGTCGACTGATTCTAGCCGGGCGCTATGCTTGGCCAGACCGCTTGATGACGTAATACCCTCCGGGACTTTCCGGGGCATCAAAGAAATGATCGCGCGCGGCATGCTGTCGTCGTCGCGCGCAATGCCTTACGGCAGCGACAATCAACATCTTCTCGCTGGCCGAGGAACGTTCAAACAAAGGAAGAGGCTATGGTTCAAGTTCGCAAACTGGTGTTAGCAATAGCGGCCGCCTCGGCGCTGTCCTCCGGTATGGCGCATGCCCTCGGGCTCGGGGAGCTGACCCTGAAGTCGACCCTGAACCAGCCGCTGGTGGCGGAAATCGAGCTGCTCGATGTCAAGGATCTCACCGCTGCCGAAGTGGTGCCGAGCCTGGCCTCGCCGGAAGATTTCGCCAAGGCCGGCGTCGATCGCCAGGCCTTCCTCAATGATCTGACCTTCACCCCGGTGCTCAACGCCAGCGGCAAAAGCGTGCTGCGCGTAACCTCGAGCAAGCCGCTGTCGGAACCGATGGTGAAATTCCTGGTGCAGGTGATGTGGCCGAACGGCCGTCTGCTGCGTGATTACAGCGTGCTGTTGGATCCGTCGAAGTTCTCGCCGCAGACCGCTGATGCCGCCGCTCAATCCGCGCCAGCGCAAACCATCACCGCGCCGACCACGGGTGCAACGCATTCGACCCACACCACCACGCCCCGTGACACCCTGTGGGAAATCGCGGCGAAGGCGCGCACTGGCGGATCGATCCAGCAGACCATGCTGGCGATTCAGGCGCTGAACCCTGACGCATTCATCGACGGCAACATCAACCGCCTGAAAACCGGTCAGGTGCTGCGTCTGCCGGATCAAGTGCAAAGCACCGCGCTGCCACAGTCCAAAGCGATTGCCGAAGTGGCCGCGCAGAACGAAGCCTGGCGTCAGGGCCGTCGTTACGTGGCCAAGCCTGGCACCGGTCAGCAGCAGCTCGATGCGACCAATCGTGGCCGCGCCAATACTGGTGCTGCGCAAAACGCCAAGGACAACCTGAGCCTGGTGTCCGCCGAAAGCGCAAAGGCGCGCGGCAAGGGCCCGGCCGGCGATGCCAAGGCTCTGAGCAACAAACTGGCCGTGACTCAGGAAAGCCTCGACACGACCCGTCGTGACAATGCGGAACTGAAAAGCCGAATGGCTGATCTGCAAAGCCAGTTGGACAAACTGCAACGCCTGATTGAGCTGAAGAACAATCAACTGGCGAAAATGCAGGCTGAAGGTCCGGGCGCAACCCCGGCGCCGGCAGCTGATGCGGCTGCGCCAGCCGTTGCGCCGGTTCCGGCCATTACTGCAGAACTGGCTGCGACTCCGCCGGCGACTCCGGCCCAGGCGGCACCTGCGCCTGAAGCCGCCGCACCGGCACCGGTTGAGCCAGTGGTCGAGCCGAAGCCTGCTGCCGACGAAGACAAAACCTTCAACGAACTGCTGACCAACCCGATCCTGCTGGGTCTGGTCGGTGGTGGTGCGGTGGTGTTCCTGCTTCTGCTGTTGCTGCTGGCCCGTCGCCGCAAGGCGCAACAGGAAGCCGAGAAACACCTGCGCATGGCCCGCGCCCTGGAGGAGCAGTCGTTCTCGCCTGAACTCGATCTGCCTGAAGACAGCTTCGAGGGCCTGGAAGTGCCGGCGGCAAGCGTCAAACTCACACCCGCAGCGGCTCCAGCCCCGGCACCTGCTCCTGTGGTGGCTCCGGTGGTGATGGCCGAGCCAATCGCCGCGCCGCTGGTGGCGCCGGCTGCCGAGCGTTCCGACGACGTCCTGGACAAGGCGCAGTCGCACATCGACGGCGGTCGTCTGAATCAAGCCGCCGCGTTGCTGGAGGAGGGCGTGAGCCTGGAGCCGCAGCGCAGTGATCTGCGTCTGAAGCTGATGGAAGTCTACGGTCGCCAGGGTGATCGCGATGCGTTCGTCGCTCAGGAACGCCAACTGGTTGCCAATGGCGACAACTTCGCCAAGGTCGAAGAGCTGAAAAGCCGCTTCCCGGCCATGGCGGTCGTCGCGGCCAGCGGTCTGGCGGCAGCAGCCATTGCCGCCGAGCTGGACGCGGAATATGTCAAGGAGCTGCTGCTGGACGAGCCTGAGGCGCCAGCTGCTTCTGCTGCGGCAGATGACAATCTGGACAGCGCTTTCGACCTGAGCCTCGACGATCTCGACAACATCACGCCAGTAGAACCTGTGGCGGCTGTCGAGCCGGAAGCGCCGGTCGAACTCGACGAATTTCCATCGGACGACGATCTGAGCTTCGAATCGGTGCTGCAGCAGCAAACCGACATCAAGGAAAACCTCGACGACCTCTCCGACTTCGACCTGGATCTGGACCTCGGTGCAGACCCTGCGCCTGCACCGGTCGAGCTGGCAGACGATGATTTCCTGCTGGATCTGGACGAAGGCGTGAAGGATCTGCCGCTGGTCGAAACTCCAACCGTGGCCGACGTGCCGCAAGACGATCTGGAGCTGCCAGCCGACTTCGACCTGTCCCTGGCAGACGAAATGGACGCTGCGCCAGCCGAGCCGGATGCGTTCGCCGCCGAGCTGGACGACGTCAATGCCGAGCTGGATCGCCTGTCGAGCAGCATCAACGAGCCAAGCTTCACCGAAGCTGATGCTGCGTTGGGTGATGATCTGGGTGAGGATGACTTCGACTTCCTGTCCGGCACCGACGAAGCCGCTACCAAGCTCGATCTGGCGCAGGCCTACATCGACATGGGCGACAACGATGGCGCGCGCGACATCCTCAATGAAGTCATCAGCGAGGGCAACGACAAGCAGAAGAGCGAAGCGAGCGAAATGCTTTCGCATCTGGTCTGAGTCGGCGTTCAGCGGTAAACAGAACGGCAGCCCATGAGGCTGCCGTTTTTGTTTGGGTCTGGTTTCCCCGTCCCGCCGCCTTATAATGCCCGCCTTTGTAGATCAGCAGGCTGTACCGACTTGGCAAACATAGATAATCCGGCCGCCGAAATGGCCCCCGAAGGCTTTTTCCGCGTCGCCCTGGGCGTTGAATACAAGGGCTCGCGCTACAGCGGCTGGCAGCGTCAGTCCACCGGTGTGCTCACCGTGCAGGAAACCCTGGAAAAAGCCTTGTCGAAGGTCGCCAATTCGCCGATATCGCTGCAATGCGCCGGACGCACCGATGCCGGCGTTCATGCCTGCGGGCAGGTCGTGCATTTCGACACTCAGGTCGACCGTTCGCTGAAAGCCTGGGTCATGGGCGCCAATATCAATCTGCCCCACGACATCAGCGTCAGTTGGGCGAAGGTCATGCCGGCGCATTTCCATGCGCGATTCAAGGCGATTGCCCGACGCTATCGCTACGTGATCTACAACGATCAGATCCGCCCGGCGCATCTCAACGAAGAAATCACCTGGAATCACCGCCCGCTGGATGTCGAGCGCATGGCCGAGGCCGCGAAGTACCTGATCGGCACCCATGATTTCAGCGCTTTCCGTGCCGGCCAGTGCCAGGCCAAGTCGCCGATCAAGCAGATGCATCACTTGCGCGTGACCCGTCACGGCAAAATGATCGTGCTGGACATCCGCGCCAATGCCTTCCTGCACCACATGGTGCGCAACATCGCCGGGGTGTTGATGACGATCGGCGCCGGGGAGCGGCCGCCGGAGTGGATGAAAGAAGTGCTGGAGAGCCGCGAGCGGCGTTCCGGCGGGGTTACGGCGCATCCGTTCGGGCTGTATCTGGTACAGGTCGAGTACCACGACGAGTTCCCGTTGCCCGAGCGCTTCATCGGGCCACATTTCCTTACGGGTTTCTCGGAACTTGACGGCTGACGCCCTCGAGTGCATTTGTTACCATCCGGGACTTTCCCGGATTTGCCTTGAGGTTCTTATCGACATGTCGGCCGTTCGCAGCAAGATTTGCGGGATTACCCGCATGGAAGATGCGTTGGCAGCCGTCGAGGCAGGGGCCGATGCCATCGGTTTTGTGTTCTACGCTAAAAGTCCCCGGGCGGTGACCGTGCAGCAGGCGCGGGCGATCATCGCCGCATTGCCGCCGTTCGTGACCACGGTCGGGCTGTTCGTCAATGCCAGCCGCTGCGAGCTCGGGGAAATCCTCGATGCCGTGCCGCTGGATCTGCTGCAGTTCCACGGCGACGAGACCGCCGCCGAGTGTGAAGGCTGGCACCGGCCGTACATCAAGGCCTTGCGGGTCAAGGCGGGCGATGACATTGCCGCTGCCTGCGATGCCTACCCGAGCGCCAGTGGCGTGTTGCTCGACACTTATGTCGAAGGCGTGCCAGGCGGAACCGGCGAGGCGTTTGACTGGTCATTGATTCCGCAAGGCTTGAGCAAACCGTTGATTCTGGCCGGCGGCCTGACGCCGGAGAACGTCGCTGAGGCCATCGCCCGAGTGCGGCCATATGCCGTGGACGTCAGCGGCGGAGTAGAGGCGAGCAAGGGCATCAAGGATCACGCAAAGATTCGGGCGTTCATCAACGCCGTACGTTGATGTGACGGCTGGCAGACTGCCGCCGTCCACAGCTCTGTAGAAAAGAGGCTGAGGGTCTTTTCGGGTTGTACGCAGGTCAGTTCCGCTGACCCGGCAATCCATCGATCATCGCCACACATGAATTTAGCTGAAGGGCATACGCGGGGCCGCGAACCAGAGCGTTCGGGCCGCCGGTACTGGAGAAAGAAAGCATGAGCAACTGGTTGGTAGACAAGCTGATCCCTTCGATCATGCGTTCGGAGGTCAAGAAGAGCTCGGTGCCTGAAGGCCTGTGGCACAAATGCCCGTCCTGCGAGGCCGTGCTGTATCGTCCGGAGCTGGAAAAGACCCTGGACGTTTGCCCTAAATGCAACCACCACATGCGCATCGGCGCACGTGCGCGTATCGATATCTTCCTTGACGCCGAAGGCCGTGCCGAACTGGGCGCCGATCTGGAGCCGGTTGACCGTCTGAAATTCCGCGACGGCAAGAAGTACAAGGACCGTCTGGTCGCTGCCCAGAAGCAGACCGGTGAGAAAGACGCACTGGTTTCCATGAGCGGCACCCTGCTGGGCATGCCTGTCGTGGTTTCGGCGTTCGAATTCAGCTTCATGGGCGGTTCCATGGGCGCCATCGTCGGTGAGCGCTTCGTGCGCGCCGCCAACTACGCCCTGGAAAACCGTTGCCCGATGGTCTGCTTCTCCGCTTCCGGTGGCGCGCGCATGCAGGAAGCCCTGATCTCGCTGATGCAGATGGCCAAGACCTCGGCCGTGCTGGCGCGCCTGCGTGAAGAAGGCATTCCGTTCATCTCCGTTCTGACCGACCCGGTCTACGGCGGCGTTTCCGCCAGTCTGGCGATGCTGGGCGACGTGATCGTCGGCGAGCCTAAGGCTCTGATCGGCTTCGCCGGTCCGCGGGTGATTGAACAGACAGTGCGTGAAAAACTGCCGGAAGGCTTCCAGCGCAGCGAATTCCTGCTGGAGCACGGCGCAATCGACCTGATCATCGACCGTCGCGAGCTGCGTCCGCGTCTGGGTAACCTGCTGGCACAACTGACCGGCAAGCCGACGCCAACCTACGTTGCTGCGCCGATCGAGCCGATCGTCGTTCCGCCGGTGCCTGCCAACGTATGACCGAGCGCACCCTTGGCGAGTGGCTCGCCTACCTTGAGCAGTTGCATCCCTCGGCCATCGACATGGGGCTGGAGCGTTCGCAACAGGTAGCGTCCCGCATGGGGCTGGGCCAGCCGGCGCCTCGGGTGATTACGGTCACCGGCACCAACGGCAAGGGTTCGACCTGCGCTTTCGTGGCTTCGCTGCTGCGGGCGCAGGGCCTGAGCGTTGGTGTCTACAATTCTCCGCACCTGCTGCGTTATAACGAGCGGGTGCAGCTCAATGGCGTCGAAGCCACTGATGCGCAGCTGTGCGAAGCCTTCGCGGCGGTCGAGGCCGGGCGTGGCGAGACGTCTCTGACCTACTTCGAAATGGGCACGCTGGCGGCGTTCTGGCTGTTTCAGCAGGCCGGACTCGATGCGGTGGTGCTGGAAGTCGGGCTGGGCGGGCGTCTGGACACGGTCAACGTGGTCGATGCCGACATCGCACTGGTCACCAGTATTGGTGTCGATCATGCCGATTACCTGGGCAATACCCGCGAATCCGTGGCCTTCGAGAAGGCCGGGATTTTCCGCCAGGGCAAACCTGCGCTGTGCGGTGATCTGAATCCTCCGCAACCCCTGCTGGACAAGGCGCGCGAGCTTGCTTGCCCGTTCTTTCTGCGCGGGCGCGATTTCGATCTGGGTATCACGGATCAGTTCTGGCAGTGGCGTGGTACCGATGCTGAGGGTCAGGTCGTAGAGCTGCGTGATTTGCCTTTGCTCGACCTGCCGATGGAAAACGCTGCGTTGGCGTTGCAGGCTTATCTGCTGCTCGGTTTGCCATGGGATGCAGGGCAGATTGTTGCGGCCTTGCAGGCGACTCGCGTCGTCGGTCGCCTGGATCGTCGTTCGTTCGAATGGAACGGCAAGCGTCTGAATCTGCTGCTGGATGTTGGTCATAACCCGCATGCAGCGGAGTATCTGGCGCGGCGACTGGCCGCTCACCCGCCGGTCGGCAAACGCCTGGCTGTGTTCGGCCTGTTGGCGGACAAGGATCTGGACGGCGTCATCGGTGAATTGAATGCCAGCGTCCAGCATTGGGCGGTGGCGCCACTGGATTCGCCGCGTGCGCGTCCGGTGGCTGAATTGAATGTTGCATTGCAGAACCTTGGCGCGTCGGTCACGTCTTATGACAGCGTGGCGGCCGCTCTGGAAGGGCAGTGCGCAGTGGCCACCAGCGACGACGAGATCTTGCTGTTCGGATCATTTTATTGTGTCGCCGAGGCCCTTGAATGGCTGTCTCGGTGCTCCACGGAGGAAGCGGCAAATGGCTTTGCTGGATAAAGCGTACAAGCAGCGCATGGTCGGTGCCCTGGTGTTGGTAGCGCTGGCGGTGATTTTCCTGCCGATGCTGTTTTCCCGTCAGGATGAACAGCGTCAGGTGATCGTCGAAGCGCCGGCTGCACCGCAGGCGCCCGCTGTGGCGCAGATCCAGATGGAGACAGTGGCCGTGCCTGAGCCTCAGGTTCTGCCGCAAGAGCCTGTGCCGAGCGATGACGAAGTTGCCCAGCAGACTGCGCCAGCGGCGCCGATTGCGCCAGCGGCGCCGGCTCCAGCGCCGGTAGCCAAGCCAGTCGCAGTTGCACCTGCACCTGCACCTGCACCTGCGCCGGCTCCCGTGGTCAAACCTGCCGCAGCGCCGACGCAGCCAATCGCTGCACTGTCTGCCAAACCGGATACCACTCAAAGTCGCGTCGACGCCAACGGCCTTTCGGTGAGCTGGTCGGTGCAACTGGCCAGTCTGTCGAGCCGCGCCAGCGCCGAAAGCCTGCAGAAAACGTTGCGCAGTCAGGGCTACAACGCCTACATCCGTTCGGCCGATGGCAAGAATCGGGTGTTCGTCGGTCCGCTGATCGAGCGCGCCGAAGCCGATCGTTTGCGTGATCTGTTGAGCCGCCAGCAAAACCTCAAGGGGTTTGTGGTGCGCTTCCAGCCCGAGCGTGGCTGAAATCTATCGCCCCGATTGAAATGCACTGACAATCGCAGCTTACCGACAGCCATGCGCTCTGCTAAAATGCGCCGCCTTATCCGTCTGTAGGCTGCACTGTGCCATTTACCTGGGTTGACTGGGCGATCGTTGTAATCATCGCCATCTCCGCATTGATCAGTTTGAGCCGCGGCTTCGTCAAAGAAGCGTTGTCGCTCGTGACCTGGATCATCGCAGGAGCTGTTGCCTGGATGTTCGGTGGCTCACTGTCCGAGTACCTCGCCGGATACATTCAAACTCCATCGGCTCGTGTGATCACGGGCTGTGCCATCATGTTTGTCGCCACACTGATCGTGGGCGCAATGATCAATTATCTTATCGGCGAGTTGGTTCGCGTCACCGGGTTGTCCGGGACCGATCGATTCCTCGGCATGGCCTTCGGCGCTGCGCGTGGCGTGTTGCTGGTGGTCGTGGCGGTCGGGCTGTTGAGCCTGGGGCCGGTACAGCAGGACGGGTGGTGGAAAGAATCACAGCTCGTGCCAAAGTTTCTATTGGTCGCAGACTGGTCCAAAAACCTGATTCTCGGGTGGAGCAGTCAGTGGCTTGCCAGCGGAATCAGCGTACCCGCTGATATTCCGTTCAAGGAGCAACTCTTGCCGTCGGCCAAAACGCCTCAGTGAGTGTTGTTCAGTTCAGATCCATTAAGTAGGGGTTGCGTCGCATGTGTGGCATCGTCGGTATCGTCGGTAAGTCGAACGTCAATCAGGCGCTGTATGACGCGCTAACCGTGCTCCAGCACCGCGGCCAGGACGCTGCCGGTATCGTGACCAGCCATGATGGCCGGTTGTTCTTGCGCAAGGACAATGGCCTGGTGCGTGACGTGTTTCAACAGCGTCACATGCAGCGCCTGGTCGGCCACATGGGTATCGGCCACGTCCGTTACCCGACTGCTGGCAGCTCGACATCGGCCGAGGCGCAGCCGTTCTACGTCAACTCGCCTTACGGCATTACCCTGGCGCACAACGGCAACCTGACCAACGTTGAACAGTTGGCCAAAGAGATCTACGAATCCGATCTGCGTCACGTCAACACCAGCTCCGACTCGGAAGTGTTGCTCAACGTGTTCGCCCATGAGCTGGCCCAGCGCGGCAAGCTGCAACCGACCGAAGAGGACGTGTTTGCCGCCGTGACCGACGTGCACAACCGTTGCGTCGGTGGTTACGCCGTCGTGGCGATGGTGACCGGTTACGGCATCGTCGGTTTCCGTGACCCGCACGGCATCCGCCCGATCGTGTTCGGCCAGCGTCACACCGACGAAGGCGTCGAATACATGATCGCGTCCGAAAGCGTTTCGCTGGACGTGCTCGGCTTCACCCTGATCCGCGACCTGGCGCCAGGCGAAGCGGTTTACATCACTGAAGACGGCAAGCTGCACACCCGTCAGTGCGCGACCAATCCGTCCCTGACCCCGTGCATCTTCGAACACGTCTACCTGGCGCGTCCGGATTCGATCATCGACGGCGTGTCGGTCTACAAGGCCCGTCTGCGCATGGGTGAGAAACTGGCCGAGAAGATCCTGCGCGAGCGTCCTGAGCACGACATCGACGTGGTCATCCCGATCCCGGACACCAGCCGCACTGCCGCGCTGGAACTGGCGAACCACCTGGGCGTGAAATTCCGCGAAGGCTTCGTCAAGAACCGTTACATCGGCCGTACCTTCATCATGCCCGGCCAGGCCGCGCGCAAGAAATCGGTACGCCAGAAGCTCAACGCCATCGAGCTGGAATTCCGCGGCAAGAACGTGATGCTGGTGGACGACTCGATCGTTCGCGGCACCACCTGCAAGCAGATCATCCAGATGGCCCGCGAAGCCGGCGCGAAAAACGTCTACTTCTGCTCGGCGGCTCCGGCTGTGCGCTTCCCGAACGTGTACGGCATCGACATGCCGAGCGCTCACGAACTGATCGCCCACAACCGTTCGACCCAGGATGTCGCCGATCTGATCGGTGCAGACTGGCTGATCTATCAGGACCTGCCTGACTTGATCGAAGCGGTCGGTGGCGGCAAGATCAAGATCGAAAACTTCGACTGCGCGGTGTTCGATGGCAAATACGTCACCGGCGACGTCGACGAGGCTTACCTGAACAAGATCGAACAGGCACGCAACGATGCCTCGAAGGTCAAGACCCAGGCGGTCAGTGCGATCATCGATCTGTACAACAACTGAGTTTCAACCGGCCCTTAGGGGCCGGTTTTGTATCTGGCAAAAGACTTTTATTTATCGAGAACAGGGCAAGGAGTGACAGCATGAGTCAGGAATGGGATGCCGGTCGGCTGGACAGCGACCTCGAAGGCGTAGCGTTCGATACCCTGGCCGTACGTGCCGGTCAGCACCGTACGCCGGAAGGCGAGCACGGTGATCCGATGTTCTTCACTTCCAGCTACGTGTTCCGTACCGCCGCCGACGCCGCAGCACGGTTTGCCGGGGAAGTGCCAGGCAACGTTTACTCGCGTTATACCAACCCGACCGTTCGCTCGTTCGAAGAGCGCATTGCTGCGCTGGAAGGCGCCGAGCAAGCAGTTGCCACGGCGACTGGCATGGCCGCGATCATGGCGGTGGTGATGAGCCTGTGCAGTGCTGGCGATCATGTGCTGGTGTCGCGCAGTGTGTTCGGTTCGACCATCAGCCTGTTCGAGAAGTATTTCAAGCGTTTTGGCGTGGAAGTCGATTACGTGCCGCTGGCCGATCTGTCGGCATGGGACGCAGCGATCAAATCCAACACCAAATTGCTGTTTGTCGAGTCGCCGTCCAATCCGCTGGCTGAGCTGGTGGATATCGCCGCGCTGTCGGAAATCGCGCACGCCAAGGGTGCGATGCTGGTGGTCGACAACTGCTTCTGCACGCCTGCCTTGCAGCAACCGCTGAAGCTTGGTGCAGACATTGTTGTGCACTCGGCCACCAAGTTCATCGATGGCCAGGGCCGTTGCATGGGAGGCGTGGTGGCCGGTCGCAGCGAGCAGATGAAGGAAATCGTAGGCTTCCTGCGTACCGCCGGGCCAACCCTGAGCCCGTTCAACGCCTGGATCTTCCTCAAAGGCCTGGAAACCCTGAACCTGCGGATGAAGGCGCACTGTGCCAACGCACAGCAACTGGCCGAGTGGCTGGAGCAGCAGGACGGCATCGAGAAAGTGCATTACGCCGGTCTCAAGAGTCATCCGCAGCACGAACTGGCCCAGCGTCAGCAGAAAGGTTTTGGTGCGGTCGTCAGCTTCGAGGTCAGGGGCGGCAAAGAGGGCGCCTGGCGCTTTATCGATGCGACCCGTTTGATCTCGATCACCGCCAACCTGGGTGACAGCAAAACCACCATCACTCACCCGAGCACTACTTCCCACGGGCGTCTGGCGCCACAGGAGCGTGAAGCGGCGGGGATTCGTGACAGCCTGATCCGCATTGCGGTCGGTCTGGAAGACGTCGCTGACCTGCAAGCCGACCTGGCGCGCGGTCTGGCGGCGTTGTGATCGAATTGTCCACTCCCAAGACGGGCACTCATGGCCGCGTTGCGCTGGTCACGGGTGCCGCTCGCGGTATCGGTCTGGGGATCGCGGCGTGGCTGATCAGCGAAGGCTGGCAAGTGGTGCTGACGGACCTGGATCGGGCGCGGGGCTCCAAGGTGGCGAAGGTGCTCGGCGAAAACGCCTGGTTTATCGCCATGGATGTGGCGGATGAAAGTCAGGTGGCGCTTGGCGTTGCCGAAGTGCTGGGGCAGTTCGGTCGTCTGGATGCGTTGGTGTGCAACGCGGCGGTGGCCGATCCGCACAACATCACCCTGGAAAGCCTTGATCTGGCCTACTGGAATCGGGTGCTGGCGGTGAATCTCAGTGGGCCGATGTTGCTGGCCAAGCACTGCGCGCCGTATCTGCGGGCGCACAACGGGGCGATCGTCAATCTGGCCTCGACCCGTGCGGCGCAATCGGAACCCGATACCGAAGCCTATGCGGCGAGCAAGGGCGGCTTGCTGGCGTTGACTCATGCGCTGGCAATCAGCCTCGGGCCCGAGATTCGGGTCAACGCGGTCAGTCCGGGCTGGATCGACGCGCGGGATCCCTCTGCGCGGCGTGCGGAGCCGCTGACCGATATCGACCATGCTCAGCATCCGGCGGGCCGGGTAGGGACGGTCGAGGATGTGGCGGCGATGGTGGCCTGGCTGCTGTCGAAAAATGCAGGGTTTGTGACGGGGCAGGAATTCGTGGTCGACGGCGGCATGACCAAGAAGATGATTTACTCGGAATGACATGTTTTTGTCTTTTTGAGAAAAACTTCAATCCTGCTATTGACTTAGGTTCGCTACCTGCGTAAATTTCGCGGCCTCGGAGATGCAAACGGGTGATTAGCTCAGCTGGGAGAGCGTCTGCCTTACAAGCAGAATGTCGGCGGTTCGATCCCGTCATCACCCACCACTCCCGAGATACTTGTGTAAACAAGAGCGTAGGCTGAAAGTGCCTGCACCGACGCGCAGCGGTAGTTCAGTCGGTTAGAATACCGGCCTGTCACGCCGGGGGTCGCGGGTTCGAGTCCCGTCCGCTGCGCCATATTCAACGAGTCAGACACTGTCTGGTTCGTGATTGAAAAGCACCGAAGCTTTCAGTCAAACGAGTTACTTGAGCATCAGCTCAAAGCGATACGCAGCGGTAGTTCAGTCGGTTAGAATACCGGCCTGTCACGCCGGGGGTCGCGGGTTCGAGTCCCGTCCGCTGCGCCATATCTGTTTCAAGGACCACTGAACGCCTTGAAACACCGAAAGCAACCTCTGGTTGATTCGGCATCGATAGCAAAGACCCTGGTCGAAAGACCGGGGTTTTTTGTGTCTGAAATTTGACCTCCCCCACATTCCTCCTTTGTTGTCCAGCAACGAGCGTAAGCCTTGGCTCGTTTTATACCGCCCGGCAATCTCCCCTGCGTCCATGGGTTGCTGCGATGCGATGTCGCATTGATTTTTGATTCTTTGGTCAAATTTTTGTAACTGGTTGTTTGCTGCGAGCTCAGAAACCTATAAAGTTAACCTTTCGGTCAGCTTTGCACTGTCATCACGCCCTTTGCTTCGTCAAAAAGGGCTTCTGCAAGACTCGAGATTCCCAGTAGATAACCAGAAGGGCGGATCCATAACCGTCCAGAGGATGATCCATGTCCAACCGTGAAATATCCCGGCGCTCGTTCCTTCAGGGCGGGCTGGTGGCGGGTGTGAGCGTTACGCTCACGCCGCTCAGCAGTCAGGCGCTGGCTGCCTTGATGGAAAACAGCGTGACCGTGCCGTCCGAGCAGTGGCTCGGCAACAACGGCAAGGCGCGCCAGCGTAACGATGCCTTGTCCAAGGTCTGCGGCAGCAAGGTGTTTGCCCGCGACATCCGCTCCAAGGACATGCCGGGCTGGCCCCAGCAGCAAGGTCACGCCATGCTGCTGAAAACCATCAAGGCCGACCGCATTTACGAAGGCTATGATCTGTCGTGGCTCGGCGCCGATCTGCAGCCTGACTGCATCGTCACCGCTGCCGACCTGGACAAGGACGGCATCGTGTTCCCCGAAGAGCACGCGCCGGATCCCCTGCTGCCGGAAGGCAAGGTGCCGATGTTCATCGGCCACCCGGTTGCGATCCTTATCTGGAACGACTTCGAGCGTTTCCGTCAGGCCAAGAACAAGCTCAAATTCAATGAAAAAGCGATTCGTTACGGTGCAAAAGTGCCGTTCTACGAAGGCGATCCCTATGGCAGCTTCCGCTACGTGCGCGTCGGTGGCCCGACCTCGGCGGACGAAGACGAGTTCGCCAGCCTCAAGGATTCGATCCTGTTCCCGATGCTCAAAAACCGTCGCCCGGTGTGGAATTCCCAGCCGAACCTGCATGGCAACCTGACCGAGCGCGGCCTGTTCTACGCTGACCGCATGAAGAAAGAGATCGACACCCCGCCGGACAACTGGCTGGTGTTCGACGAGCGTTACAAGACCCCGTCGATCGAACCGGCCGCGATGGAGCCGGACAACGGCAACGGCTGGTACGACCCAGCCACCAAGACCCTGCATTTCGTCGTCGCCACCCAGTGCCCGCTGGAAGCGGCAACCGAGACCGCGAAGATGATCTCGCCGTCGCGTTTCGGCCTGGCCAACCTGAACATGCATCCGGGTTACACCGTCGGCTACGGCTCCAAGGACCACAACATTTTCGTCTACTACGCGGCCCTGGCGGCGTTGTACGGCGCAGGTGTGCCGATTCGCCTGGCCAACGACCGTTACGAGCAGTTCCAGAGCGGTATCAAGCGCCACCCGTTCGATATTCGCTATCAGTTGGCAGTAGACAAGACCGATCACAGCTTCAAGATTTTCCGCGCCGAGATGAGCGTCGACGGTGGCGGTCGGATCAACTACAGCCCGTCGGTAGCGGCCGTTGGCGCTACGGCGGCGCAGTCGATCTACTACATGCCGCAGAACGACTTGCAGGTTACCGCTTACCACTCTCGCGCCGTTGAAGCGGGTTCGATGCGCGGCTACGGCACGCTGCAGAGCATGGCCTCCACCGAAATGATGGTCGACGAAATCGCCGACCGCCTCGGTGTCGATGCCATCGATCTACGTCGCAAGAACGCGCTGCGTTCCGGGATGAAAAATACCCAGGGCGCGATCCCGGCCGGTGCGTTGCGCCTGCACGAGATTCTCGACAAGGCTTCGCTGCACGAAGTCTGGAAAAACCGCGACGCTATCAAGAAACAGCGTGAAGCGGCGGATCCGGACAACTGGTATGGCGTGGGTTTCGCCATTTGCCAGAAAGATTTTGGCACCGGTTCCGAAGCACCGATGGCCAGCATCGAATTCACCGCTGAAGGGCGCATTTCCCTGCGTCATATCGGCATCGAGATCGGCACCGGCATGTCCACTTCGCAAGCCCTGGTGGTCGCCGATTTCCTCGGCAGCCCGGCGCATGATGTGAAGACCGGCGAAACCGAATGGAAGGAAATGCAACTGGTCACCGCCGGCAACCCTTACATCATGAGCCAGGCCGAGCAGGACAACTTCCTGCGTAACCCGCGCTGGGTCGGCAAACTGGCGTCGGCCTCGTCCGCGACCAACTCCGCCTACTACTTCAGCCACGCCACCCGTGAAGCGGCGCGCGTGCTGTTCAATCACGGTCTGTGGCCGGCGGCGCTGGAGATCTGGCGTCAGGGCCCGTACGGCGGCCAGGCCAACCCCTACGTGGTGCGCCGCGAAGACGCGCATTGGGTCGACGGCAAACTGACCGCCAACGGCATGCAGCCACTGAGCTTTGAAGAGCTGGCCAAGCGTGCCCACGAGCGCGGTCTGGTCACCGGCGCCACGGTTCACGGTTTCAACCGCTGGAGCTGGGCCGAAGCCGAATACAGCATCGACGGCGTGCGCGAGCGTCTTCCGCTCGACGGTCTGGCGGTGAAATACGGTGATGGTGCGCCAAAAGCGAAAAAGGCACAGATGACCAGCGCCGGTTTCCATTTGCTGGATCGGCAGAACATCGCCTATCCGGTGGTTCAGTTGAACAACGCCGCCGTGACCTATTACAGCCCGGTCGCAACGCTGGTCGAGTTGAAGGTCAACAAAGGGTCGGCAGAAGTCGAAGTGCTCAACCATCACTCGTGGCTGGAATGCGGCCGGGTGCTGGTCGAGGAACTGGTTCGTGGCCAGCTCGAAGGCGGGATCGCCATGGGCATCGGTCACGCCTTGATGGAAGAGATGCCGCTGTACGAGGGCGGCCCGGGGGAGGGTGACTGGAACTTCAACCGTTATCGCCTGCCGATGGCGCGCCATGTGGCGGTGTGGAAGCAGACGTCGGAAATCCTGCCGCCGCTGTCGCCAAGCGACCCGTCCAAAGGCATCGCCGAAGTGGTGATGATCCCGGTGGTCGGCGCCATCGGTAACGCCGTGGCCCACGCCATCGGCAAACGTGTCCGCGATCTTCCAATCACTGCTGCGCGCATCAAGGAGGCCCTCAATGGCTAACCGTCCGCTTCAACTGACCCTCAACGGTCAATCCGTCGGTCCGGTGGACATCCCTGATGACCTGCCGATGATCGATTACCTGCACGAATACAAGAACCTCACCGGTTCGCGCCTGGGCTGCGGCCAAGGCATCTGCCACGCCTGCGTGGTGATCGTCGACAACCCGGACGGCACCAGCGAAGAAGTGCGCACCTGCATCACCGGCGCGCATTACTTTGAGGGCAAGAAGGTCCGCACCATCGAAGGCCATGCCAAGCGTGACGAGCAAGGCCAGGTCACCGAGCTGAACCCGATCCAGCAGCGTTTCGTTGATGAATTCGCCTTCCAGTGCAGCTACTGCGCACCGGGCTTCGTCAACGCCGCGACCGTGCTGGTGGAAAAGCTGCAGCGCCAGCCGATCGTCAAAAGCAAGCTGGAACAAGTCATCGAGGACAGCCTCGGCCATCACATCTGCCGTTGCACCGGGTACGTGCGTTACTACAACGCCACCCGCAACGTGCTGACCGATCTCGGCCTGGTCAAGGAGGGTTAAGCATGAAGCGTTTATTGACCCGCCTGACCCTGGCGGTCGGTTTTGCCGTGCCTGTGCTCGCGGCCCATGCGGATGATCAGGTCAAGCGCGGCGAATACCTCGCCCGCGCGGCCGACTGCATGGCGTGCCACACGGCGCCCGGGGGCGCGCCGTTTGCTGGCGGCCTGCCAATCGTGTCGCCGTTCGGCACGATCTACGGCACCAATATCACGCCGAGCAAGGAGCACGGCATCGGCCTGTACAGCGATGACGAGTTTTTCGCGGCACTCACCGAAGGCAAGCGTCGTGACGGCGCCAACCTGTATCCGGCGATGCCGTACACCTCGTATCACTTGATGCCGCGTGAGGATTCGGATGCGATTCACGCGTATCTGAAAACCATCGAGCCGATCGAGCGTGCAGCCCCGGTGACGAGCCTGAGCTTTCCGTTCAACGTGCGTCCGGGTCTGATGGGCTGGAACATGATGTACGGCAAAGCCTTGAAGCTGGAGCCGGCCGAAGGCAAAAGCGACGCCTGGAAGCGCGGCCAGTACATGGTCGAAGTGCTCGGCCATTGCGGCGAATGCCATACGCCACGTGGCCTGCCTGGCGCGATGCAGTTGGACAAGCGCCTGACCGGCGGCATCCTCAACGGTTACCTGGCGCCGAGTCTGCTGGCGACGGATCTGGCGGCGCGCGGCTGGAATCATCAGGACCTGAGCACGTTCCTCAAGCACGGCATGAGTGCCCAGGGCACGATGTTCAACGAGATGTTTACGGTGTTCCACAACAGCACTCAGGGCCTGAATGATCCGGATCTGGCAGCAATGGCAACCTTCCTGCTCGGCGACAAGCCTCCGGCGGCGAAAGAGCTGACCGAAATGCCGGTGGAAAAACTCAGTGTCAGCGCTCAACGCGGTCGTCAGGAATACTTGAACGTCTGCGCCGGCTGTCACGCGGTCGGTGGTGAAGGCAAGCCGCATATTGCGGTGGCCATGCGCGGCAACACCACGCTGCGTCTGGAAGATCCACGCAATCTGGTTCGAGTGATCGAAGACGGTATCGGCGAGCAGAAATTCGCCGGATTCGAACGCATGCAGCCGATGCCCGGTTTTGCCGACAAGCTCGGTGCTGAACAACTGACCGATCTGCTGAACTACCTGCGTCAGGGGTGGGGTGGTCAGTCGGCCGAGCTGGCGGTCAGCGATGTGCAGAAGCTTCGGGCTGATGCGCCATCCATCGAGTACAAGGCGCACTGATCATGCAGCATCTCGATCTGCAGGTTGTGCGCCGGGCGCTGGAATGGTCGACGGCGGGGCAACGCATCTGGCTCTGCACCGTGCTGACGACCTACGGTTCGGCGCCTCGCGCGCCGGGTTCGATGCTGGCGGTGAACGACGGCGGGCAGTGGATCGGGTCGCTGTCCGGTGGCTGTGTCGAGGAAGACTTTCTCGAGCGCGTCGCCGAAGGTGCATTTCTTGATGCAATCAATGTCGTGCGTTATGGCGAAGGTGATGAACCGCGTTCGCGGGTCAGCCTGCCGTGCGGCGGCATTCTCGACGTGCTGGTAGAGAAATTTGACGCCGACTGCGATGTGCAGGCGTATCTGCGTGAACTCGAATCGGCGTTGCTGGGGCAGCGCCGGTTGATTCGCGAGGTCGATCTGACCACGGGCGTGCGTAGCCTGTTTACGGATCGTGAGCAGGGGGCGCGGATCGAGCGTGAAATCGACCGGGTGCGGATCCGTATCGGGGCTGCCCAGCGTTTGCTGCTGGCTGGCTATTCCAGCGTGGCGCAGGCCTGTGCGGAGTTCGCGGTTGGTCTGGGCTTCGAAGTGATTCTCTGCGACCCGCGTGAGGAGGTGCTGGAGGGCGTGGTGCTCAATGGCGTGGAGATCCGCCGGCAATTGCCGTCGGTGTTCATCGCCGATGGTGGCTGTCACCGTGATACGGCGGTGGTGGCGTTGACCCACGATCCGCGCATCGATGATCTGGCGATGATGGAAGCTGTGCGTACCGAAGCGTTCTACATTGGCGTGATGGGTTCGCTGCAGACGTCACAGAAGCGTTTCGAGCGTTTGCGGCGGATTGGCGGTCTGGGGGAGGGTGAGCTGGCGCGGATTCATGCGCCGATCGGTCTTAACCTTGGCAGCAAGACACCGTCGGAAATTGCTTTGGCAGTGCTCGCGGATATCCTGCGGATTCGTAGCGGGATTGCGCGGGATCAGTTGTAATCCGTGCTGAATGTAAAAAGGGCCGCTTTTCAGCGGCCCTTTTTTTGCGCGTCAGAAACCGAGTTTGTCGCGTAATCCGTAGTACCACGCGCCGAGTGCGGCAAACGGTGTGCGCAGCAGTTGCCCACCGGGGAATGGATAGTGCGGCAGGTCGGCAAACGCATCGAAGCGCTCGGCTTGTCCACGTAGCGCCTCGGCCAGTACTTTGCCGGCCAGGTGCGTGTAGGTCACGCCGTGGCCGCTGCAGCCCTGGGAATAATAGATGTTGTCACCCAGGCGCCCGACCTGAGGCAGACGCGACAGGGTCAGCAGGAAATTGCCGGTCCAGGCGTAGTCGATCTTCACGTCCTTGAGCTGCGGGAATGCCTTGAGCATTTTCGGGCGGATGATCGCTTCGATGTTCGCCGGATCCCGCGCGCCATACACCACGCCGCCGCCGAAGATCAGGCGTTTGTCGCCGCTGAGGCGGTAGTAGTCGAGCAGGTAGTTGCAGTCTTCGACGCAGTAATCCTGCGGCAGCAAAGATTTCGCCAGGTCATCGCCCAGTGGCTCGGTGGTGATGACCTGGGTGCCGCACGGCATCGACTTGGCTGCCAGTTCCGGCACCAGATTGCCGAGATAGGCGTTGCCGGCGACGATAATGAATTTGGCCCTGACCTTGCCCTTTGGTGTATGCACGACCGGGTTGGAGCCACGTTCGATGCGCACGGCCGGTGACTGTTCATAGATGGTGCCGCCCAGAGACTCCACGGCAGCGGCTTCGCCGAGTGCCAGATTCAGCGGGTGGATGTGACCGCCGCTCATGTCGAGCATGCCGCCGACGTATTGATCGCAGGCGACCACTTCACGGATACGGCGCTGATCCAGCAGCTCGAGCTGGGTGTGTCCGAAACGCTCCCACAGGCGCTTCTGTGATTCCAGGTGGCCCATCTGCTTGGCAGTGAGGGCGGCGAATACGCCGCCGTCCTTCAAGTCACACTGGATATCGTATTTGGCGACTCGCTCGCGAATGATCCGGCCGCCCTCGAACGCCATCTGCCCGAGCAACTGAGCTTGCTTCGGGCCGACGCTGCGTTCGATCACATCGATGTCACGGCTGTAGCTGTTAACGATTTGCCCGCCGTTGCGTCCCGAAGCGCCGAAACCGACCTTGGCGGCTTCCAGCACGGTCACGCGAAAACCGTTTTCCAGCAGGAAAAGGGCCGAGGAAAGTCCCGTATAACCAGCGCCGATCACACAGACATCCGTCTCCACATCATCCTGCAAGGCTGGACGTGGTGGTACGGCATTGGCCGACGCAGCGTAATAAGACTCTGGGTAAGGGGTGTTCGCCATCCTGCAGCCTCTGTTTAATATATTTTACGAGTGCGGCGATCCTACCCCAGTTGAAAAACCTCCGCCAGCCACCGGGAAATCTTCTTGCGGCGGGTCGAAATTAAATATTTTGCATATTCATAGGGTTAGGTGAAAAAAAGGTGTTGACACCCCTCCGGAATTCCGTAGAATGCCGCCTCACAGCAGGCACGTAGCTCAGTTGGTTAGAGCACCACCTTGACATGGTGGGGGTCGTTGGTTCGAGTCCAATCGCGCCTACCAAACAAAATCCGCTCTGCTGGGCGGTCTGGAAGGGGCCACCGAAAGGTGGGCCCTTTTTTGTTGCCTGCGATTTGCAAAACTTTTGCAAAACCCCATCTCGGAGCGCCAATTCGGCGCCCACCTCACGTACTCGATCGTCCTGTCGCCGTGCCCTCCTGGTAGTGCGTCGTCATCTTCTCGTCCGCGTGCCTCGGCAATGCCTGGATGTATTCCTGCGGGAAGTTACTTGGACGCGTGGTGGAGGGCGATCCTGGCGGCGGATGGTGAGATTGATCTGCGAACTGGCGATGGATTTTCAGAGGTTTATAAATTGAGGTCTTTTTGTTGTTCGTCGTTTTTCCATTGAATCCATGACGCTTGAGTGTGTGGATCGGCGTATTCCCCGCTCGGTAATCGAGGGAGGCTCATCAAGCCGTTCAGATTTTTCAGGCTGTGTTCAAACTCTTCCCGATACATTCGAACAGGCGTTGCGCATGGTTTGGCGCTTTCCAGCCCTGCAATCCGCTTCAGCGCTCTAGCTAGCTTCCTGACATATCGTATCGTGTGGTGCGTATTGGTTATGGCCTTTCTGTTCATGCCATCGAATGGTTGAGTCACCCAAAACTCCATTGGAAATAAGAATTCGGGCTTTTTACGTCAGATCACCTGATGAGAATGTAGGCCTTTTCTGTTTTGTATGAGGGGTCTTTCCTGAAATGACTTTTTGATCTTCGAGATCTCGACGACCATAAAAATAGTGTGGATATTGAAAGGCTTACGATTTTATTGAACCAACCGGTTATCAAAAATACGTTGTTACATACTGAAAAAATCAGTAGTATCCGCCCCGCGTTCACCACCACGGTTTATGCATTTTTAAATCCCAAGCTTCCATCAGCTGCTTGGGATTTTTTTTGCCTGCGATTTGCCTCCTTCAATCGCCATCCTGCCCTTGCTCCTGGCATGCATTGCCCGCCATGGGCGCTGCCGGGCAAAACCATACATTATCGACTACTACTGTCTGGCCGATTTCAATCTCAGTCTGACGGGAGTTCTACAATGCTCGTTCATTGGTTTCTTGCAGCGGTTCATCTACTGGCGTTCGCCCTGGGATTCTGGGCTGTATTGACCCGCGGCACGGCATTCAGTCGTCTGGCTGCCGGGGGTGGTGATGTCGGGCGGGTATTGCTCGCGGATAATCTGTGGGGGATATCGGCATTGGTGCTGCTGGTGAGCGGTGGCATGCGAGCCTTTGGCGGGTATGAAAAGGGTGCCGACTATTATCTGCACCAACCGCTGTTCCACGTGAAGATGACACTGCTTGTGCTGATTCTGGTTCTGGAATTGGCTCCGATGATTACGCTGATCAAATGGCGCATAGCCAGGGGCCGCGGCACCTCGTTCGATAGCGGGCGTGCAAAAGTCTTTGCGCGGATCAGTCATGCTGAAGCGCTGTTGCTGGTGCTGATGGTGATGGCAGCCACCGGGATGGCACGGGGAGTGACATTCGGCTAGGTTGGCACGATTCCTGGCTTCTATTCGGAAACGTCCGACAGCCAACCATTGTGATCATGGTTAGTATCGGTAGCGAAAAAAGAAGACGTGCAGCAAGGGAGTCTGTATGGCCTGCGCCGTCACCAGGGAGGTGGGGGTGGCAAAACGGCGCTCGGTTCTTTAGCCAGTCATTACGCGAAGGTGAACGAACTGGCTACTGACTACGACGGGGCTCAGGGGGTTTGTGGCTTGTCCGGAGCGGTCAGGCCGGCCTGAATGCGCTGGTAAATTTCTTCACGGTGTACGGCAACGTTCTTTGGCGCGTTGATGCCGATGCGAACCTGCTGGCCGCTTACGCCGAGAATGGTGATGGTAATGTCATCACCGATGTTTATGCTTTCACCGACTTTGCGGGTGAGTATCAGCATGGTCTTCTCCTTGATTGCTTTGTAGGGCACCTGATTCAGACAGTGCAGAGGTCGGTGGTACGTATAGATTAGTGCGAAGTCTCACGGTTTGGGTGCCTCTTTCTGACGCGCAGACGTGGCATTAATTCCCAGCGCGTAACTATACAGGTGCGGCAACCATCAATCTCGTAGTTTTGTGCCCATTTTGCGGGGCTCTGAAAGTATTCGTGAATGCTAAGATCGCCGTTTCAAAAAAACAGAGGGAAGCGTTGTGCGCAAATTGGTCTGTGTGGTCGCAGCACTGGCATTGGCAGGATGTGGTGAAGGCAAGAGCGTGGAAACGCAAAAATCAAAAACGGTAGCGGTGACAACGCCTGCGACAGTATCCGGACCGCAGTGGGATCTGGAGGTGCGCGGCGAAACACCTCAAGCCGTAAGTGATCTGAGCGGCTGGTTGATCGAGCATGCGTTTATCGCCAATGTCATCAAGGATCCCAGCGGAAAGACCCGGATCCTGCTGGGGCCATTCAATTCCAAAGCCGAAGCCGAAGCGAAACAGGCCGATGTGAACGCTGCACTGGTCAAGGCGAAAAAGCAGAACATCGAGACACTTGTGATCGAGCGCAGCGCAGCGCAGTAAACGTTCCTTTCGGCGGAGCTGACTAAAGGGTGTCCGGTGTGATTCGTTTTTACTGGAGTCACCGACGATGCTCAGAAGGAGCTCCGCATGGCCTCCGCCAGTCCTTACAAGTTGTTCGACGTTGTATTGCGACACAAGCAGCAGCTCAGTCCGCACCTCATGCGGATCACTCTCGCCGGCTCGGCAGTCAGCGAAATGGCTACCTGGGCTCCTGATCAGCGAGTCAAACTGTTCTTCCCGGCGCCGGATGGCTCTCTCGCCAGGCTCTCTCAGGATGAGGGATGGTACGCTCGTTTGCGCTCGATGCTGGCAGACCGACGCCCGGCGATGCGTACCTACACCATCCGCCACTTGCGAGCCGATCAGGGTGAGGTCGACATCGACTTTGTTCTGCATGGCGAAACCGGCCCTGCTTCTCGCTGGGCCTTGCGAGCGCAACCGGGTGAGCCGATGCAGATCCTGGCGCCTGATAGCCGGTACTCGGCGAGCGAGGCGGGTGGTTTTGAATGGAAGCCTCCGCAGTTGCTCAGGCACCTTTTACTGGTTGCCGACTCGACTGCGTTGCCTGCGGCGATGGGGATTCTCGATGAATTGGCGGTACTTGCGGATCCACCTCCGGCCCAAGTGTTTCTGGAGGTCGACAGCGCGGCGGACATGCTTGCGGTGCCTGACTGGCCAGGTCTGTCGGTGCAGTGGCTGATTCGCGAGCAGGCCGGCACCACAGTGGCCGGGGCGCTGATGGTAGAGGCGGTGCGAAAGGCTGCATTGCCCGTCGACACATCACTCGTCGCCAAGGCGGTGGAGTTGGCCGACGTTGATGTCGATCAGGAGATCCTCTGGGAAATCGCTGAAGCCGCCACGGAAGGATTCTATGGCTGGATCGCCGGTGAATCGGCTGCAGTCATGAATTTGCGCAGATACCTGATCAAGGAGCGCGGTATTCCTCGTGAATCACTCAATCTGATGGGTTACTGGCGTTACAACAAGCCCGGCAGCTGACCACAAAAAAGGCCTCGAGCGTGAAGCGCGAGGCCTTTTCATTATGTGCGAACAATCAGCCGCAGGCTTTCAGGTTGACCGGTCCGACGAACTCGTTGCCGCGTCCCATCACGCACGCCACGCTCTGATTGCGCTGGCGTTCCCAATCCTGCACTGGGTACGTCTTGTCCCAGGCTTCATACAACTGCCGATCCTGCTTCGACAGTCGCAAGCCATATTGCTTGCTCATATAGAAGTAAGTGCGGGCGATCATGCCGCGAATCGAAGGACGGGGCATGACCTTTTTCGCCTTGAAATCGACTTGGGTCAGGCATGAGCCATATTGACCTTTTTCGACCGGTAGCCAGCCGTAGCTGAAGTTGCTGCGATCACCATTGACCTCGCCAATGCTCGGTACCAGGTTGTGCAGGTCGGCTTCGGCTTTCTGGTAGCCAGGGTCGTAGCGTGTGCAATTCTTGCGTCCGCCTTCCTGCCAGCATTGGCGCTGATGGCCGAACTCCCAGGCCGGGACGATGTGTTCCCATTCAATCCGGGAGGCACGCTTGGCATTTTTGCGCGGAACGTAACCGCAAGCCGCCAGGTCGACCTTATTGCCCGTGTATTTGCAGCCGCAATAGAACTCGGTGGATTGTGGGGCGTACAACTTCCAGGCGACCTTCTTGGCTTCGGTAAACGTGCGGGGTGCGCCGGCCTGGGCGCCAAGTGAGATGAACAGCAAAAGCACAGCAAGCAAACGGACAATCATTGAGTCAATCTTCCTTCGGTACAACCCAGAAAATCTGCACGCCACCATCGTCGCGATAAGCGAGGGTGACGTTGTCGTTCTCGTCGATCTCTTCCAGCAGGCGTTCCCATGCATCCATCGGTTCATCCGGGAGGCGGAAGATCAGAGCGGCTTTGGCTTTTTGTGCGGTGGGGGAGTTGATGATCTTTTGAACGCGCATACCCATGCGTTCGTAAGCATCGGGAGCGTCAGAGGAAGTGGCCACGAGGTTATCCTTATTAAGCTGTACGTGCATACAGTATTTAACTGTAAGCATTTTCGCAACTGCTTAAAAATCAAGAAAATCCTCTGACAGCGGTTTTCCGGTTTTGATGTGGCTCATCCGAAATATTTGTGCAGGAAGGGAGCGAGGGCGGTGTAGGTAATTGCACCACCCGCCAGGGTGGCGAGTGGTGAAAGAGTTGCCCGGCCGAGACTCGGCCGGGCGAGGCTGAATCAGTACTCCCAGAACATCCGCTGCAGTTCTTTGCTGTCGTTGGTTTTGGTCAGGGCGACCATCGCCAGGATGCGAGCCTTCTGAGGGTTCAGGTCGTGAGCGACGACCCAGTCGTACTTGTCGTCAGGCTGTTCGGCGTTGCGCAGAACGAAACCTCCGGCGTTGACGTGGGAAGATCGAATGATCTGAACGCCATCCTTGCGCAGGGCCTGCAGGGCCGGGACGACACGGGAAGACACCGAGCCGTTGCCGGTGCCAGCATGGATGATCGCTTTGGCGCCGGACTGGGCCAGGGCCTTGTAGGCTGTATCGCCGACATTGCCGTAGGAGTAGGCGATTTCTACGTCAGGCAGGCTCTTGATGTTCTTGATATCAAATTCCGAATCCATGGTGTGGCGCTTGGCTGGCAGGCGGAACCAGTAGGATTTTCCTTCGACCACCATGCCCAGCGGGCCCCATGGGCTTTTGAATGCTTCGGTCTTGATGTTGATCATTTTGCTGACATCGCGGCCGGACTGGATTTCATCGTTCATGGTGACCAGTACACCTTTGCCGTGGGCTTCCTTGCTGCTGGCGACGGCGACGGCGTTGTACAGGTTGAGCATGCCGTCCGCCGACATGGCGGTGCCGGGGCGCATCGAGCCGACAACGATGATCGGCTTGTCGGTTTTCTCTACCAGGTTCAGGAAGTAGGCGGTTTCTTCCAGGGTGTCGGTGCCGTGGGTGATGACGATGCCATCGACGTCTTTGCTGTCGGCCAGCTCGGATACGCGGCGACCCAGTTGCAGCAGGTTTTCATTGGTGATGCTTTCCGAGGCGATCTGCATGACTTGCTCGCCACGCACATTCGCCAGTTTGCTCAGCTCGGGGATGCCGGCGATCAATTGTTCGATACCCACCTTGGCTGCCTGATAGGTAGCGCTGTTGGCCGCACTGGCGCCGGCGCCGGCAATGGTGCCGCCTGTAGCGAGAACCACCACGTTGGCCAGTTTGGTCTGGGTTTCGACTTCTTTTGCCTGAAGGGCGGAGGGCAGGAGCAGCAACAGGGCCAAAGCGCCCGGAACCAATGTGTTGAAAGCAGATTTCATTATTTTTCTCTCTAGTAGTGAGACGGTGCTGATTGCAGGTTCATCTAGATGCGCCCCGGGCCGATCTGAATGCCAGGGGTGCAGTAGGGGAGCAGGATCTGTACCAGCCGTACTGTGCTTTAGGGAAATGTTTAACCTTATGATTTATATCAATATTTTTTTGATTGGCGAGAATCGCCTATCCGGTATTCCGAACGGTGGGCGCTTTCGTGTTCGGCTCTCCGAAAGGGACTACGGCCGTTGTCGAACGATGCAAATTGCAGGTTTTGGATTCTCTGCTAAAGAAAGCGTCCCGCAGGCCGATGGTTGTTGAAGGAAACTTGAAATTAGGGAGTTCACATGTCACTGACCATCGGTTTTACAAATCCGGGCGCTGTTACCATCGGCGGTAAAACCGCAGCGACGATCAATGCCATGAATGATGCGCAAGCGGATGCTTCCGCCGAAGCGCTGGGCGTTGAAAAAACCGAAAGCAACCAAGTCAGAACCGGCGGTGCCGCGCAAGAAGACAGCAAGGCGGAAAGCGGCGACAACCTGAGTGTCACCGTCAAGATGTTGCTGAAACGGATGCAGGAATTGCAGAAGCAACTGCAGGAGCAGCAGCAACGCCTGGCTGCGGCGCAAGCTGCGAGCTACCCGACTCCCGAGGCGAAGTCGCAGGCAGTCATGTCTGTTCAGGGGGAGATCGCTGAAACCAGCGGCGCGCTGCTGGAAGTCTCCGCTGCGCTGGTCAAGGAAATGTCCAAGGGCTCATCCGGCGGTAACCTGGTCAACACCACGGCTTAAGCACTCAAAGGGCGAATCTGCAAATTCGCCCTGCAGTCAATACCGATTCCGATTGTTGACAAACGTTGGCGGGATTCGCATAGTTCGGTCTACGCAAACGTTTGCGCGGCTTCTCCGAGACCCTGTTGTCTGGAAGATGCCGACGAAGCTTACGCCAGCGCAAGCGTTGCTCACAATAATCATAAGATCGGAGTGAACCCATGAAGCTGCCATTCGCTGGACGTCTTCTCGCTGTCGCCGTGCTGGCTGCCGCATCCGCTGCACTGCCTGTCTCTTCGGCATTCGCCGAATCTCCGGAAAAACCCAAGGTCGCACTGGTCATGAAGTCTTTGGCCAACGAATTCTTCCTGACCATGGAAGACGGCGCCAAGGCTTACCAGAAAGAACACTCCGCCGATTTCGACCTGATCTCCAACGGGATCAAGGACGAAACCGATACCGCCGGCCAGACCCGTATCGTCGAGCAGATGATTCTGGCGAAGGTCAATGCGCTGGTCATTGCGCCGTCCGACTCCAAGGCCATGGTGCCGGTGATCAAGAAGGCCGTCGATGCCGGCATCACTGTGATCAACATCGACAATCAGCTTGATCCGGCCGTCATCAAGAGCAAGAACATCAGCGTACCGTTCGTGGGGCCGGACAACCGCAAGGGCGCTCGTCTGGTAGGCGAGTACCTTGCCAAGCAACTGAAGGCCGGTGACGAAGTCGGCATCATCGAGGGCGTTTCCACGACGACTAACGCCCAGCAGCGCACCGCTGGCTTCAAGGATGCGATGGAGGCCGCACAGATCAAGGTGGTTTCCCTGCAGTCCGGTGATTGGGAAATCGACAAGGGCAACAAGGTCGCCGCGTCGATCCTCAGCGAATATCCGGACGTCAAGGCGCTGCTGGCCGGTAACGACAGCATGGCTGTAGGCGCTGTTTCCGCTGTGCGTGCTGCGGGCAAGGCCGGGCAGGTGCAAGTGGTCGGCTACGACAACATCAATGCGATCAAGCCAATGCTCAAGGACGGTCGCGTTCTGGCGACCGCCGACCAGTTCGCTGCCAAACAGGCCGTATTCGGTATCGAGACTGCGTTGAAGATTCTCAAGGGCGAGAAAGTCGACAGCGGTGCCAATGGTGTGATCGAAACGCCGGTCGAACTGGTTACCAAGTAGTCCTTCGGCGACACAATGGCGCTCGCCCGTCCGGGCGGGCGCACGGAGAGTTTTTATGTCAGTTTCCGCCCCGAACGCTGTCCTCTCGGTCAGCGGTATCGGCAAGACCTATGCGCAACCGGTACTCACCGGTATCGACCTGACGCTGATGCGCGGTGAAGTGCTGGCGCTGACCGGCGAGAACGGTGCCGGTAAAAGTACCCTGTCGAAGATCATTGGTGGCCTGGTTACACCGACCGCCGGGCAGATGCAGTTCCAGGGCAAGGAGTATCGCCCCGGCAGTCGTACCCAGGCAGAAGAGCTTGGCGTTCGTATGGTCATGCAAGAACTCAATCTGCTGCCGACCTTGTCGGTGGCGGAGAACCTGTTTCTCGACAACTTGCCAAGCAACGGCGGCTGGATCAGTCGCAAGCAACTGCGTAACGCTGCCATCGAGGCCATGGCTCAAGTCGGTCTGGATGCCATCGATCCGGACACCCTGGTCGGCGAGCTGGGCATCGGTCACCAGCAAATGGTCGAAATCGCGCGTAACCTGATCGGCGATTGCCATGTGTTGATCCTCGACGAGCCGACCGCGATGCTCACCGCTCGCGAAGTCGAAATGCTCTTTGAGCAGATCACTCGGCTGCAGGCGCGCGGCGTTGCGATCATCTATATCTCTCATCGTCTCGAAGAGCTGGCCCGAGTCGCACAACGCATTGCCGTGTTGCGTGACGGTAATCTGGTGTGTGTCGAGCCGATGGCCAACTACAACAGCGAGCAACTGGTCACGCTGATGGTCGGTCGCGAGCTGGGCGAACACATGGACATGGGCCCGCGCAATATCGGTGCCCCTGCGCTGACGGTCAAAGGCCTCACTCGTTCCGACAAGGTCCGTGACGTGTCCTTCGAAGTGCGTGCCGGTGAGATTTTTGGCATTTCCGGTTTGATCGGGGCAGGGCGCACGGAACTGCTGCGCCTGATTTTCGGCGCCGATCTCGCCGACAGCGGCAGCGTTGCTCTCGGCTCGCCGGCGCAGGTGGTGAGTATTCGCTCGCCGGTCGACGCGGTGCGCAACGGTATCGCCCTGATCACGGAAGATCGAAAAGGTGAAGGCCTGCTGCTGAGTCAGTCGATCAGCGCCAATATTGCTCTGGGCAATATGCCGGAGATTTCCAGCGGTGGTTTCGTCAACAATGGCGATGAGATCTCTCTGGCCAAGCGGCAGATCGATGCCATGCGAATCCGCAGTTCCAGCCCGACTCAACTCGTATCCGAATTGTCCGGCGGCAACCAGCAAAAAGTCGTGATCGGCCGCTGGCTGGAGCGCGACTGTTCGGTGTTGCTGTTCGATGAGCCAACTCGCGGTATCGATGTCGGTGCCAAGTTTGACATTTATAACCTGCTCGGCGAACTGACCCGGCAGGGCAAGGCGCTGGTGGTGGTGTCCAGCGACCTGCGTGAGTTGATGTTGATTTGCGACCGTATCGGTGTGCTGTCGGCGGGGCGCCTGATCGATACCTTCGAGCGTGACAGCTGGACCCAGGATGACTTGCTTGCCGCGGCGTTCGCCGGCTACCAAAAACGTGATGCGTTGCTCAACGAAGCAGCGCCTAGGGATCTCCCATGAAAACTGCATCTTCTGCCGGCAAACGTAGTGGCAACTTCTATGGACTGGGTACCTATCTGGGCCTGGCCGGTGCATTGCTGGCGATGGTCGCGCTGTTCTCGGTCATGAGCAGCCACTTTCTGTCGTACAACACCTTCAGTACTTTGGCCAATCAGATTCCCGACCTGATGGTGTTGGCGGTGGGCATGACCTTTGTCCTGATCATCGGTGGCATCGATCTTTCGGTGGGTTCTGTACTGGCGCTTGCGGCCTCCACCGTCAGCGTGGCAATCCTTGGCTGGGGCTGGAGTGTTTTGCCATCTGCACTGCTCGGCATGGCAGTGGCGGCTTTGGCAGGGACGGTTACCGGTTCGATCACGGTTGCCTGGAGAATTCCGTCATTTATCGTCTCGCTCGGCGTGCTCGAGATGGCCCGGGGGCTGGCCTATCAGATGACCGGTTCCCGCACGGCCTACATCGGCGATTCCTTCGCCTGGTTGTCGAACCCTATCGCTTTCGGTATCTCGCCCTCGTTCATCATTGCCTTGCTGGTGATTTTCATCGCTCAGGCAGTGTTGACCCGAACCGTGTTCGGTCGTTACCTGATCGGCATCGGTACCAATGAGGAAGCGGTGCGACTCGCGGGCATCAATCCCAAGCCCTACAAGGTCCTGGTGTTCAGTCTGATGGGTTTGCTGGCCGGCATCGCCGCGCTGTTCCAGATTTCCCGTCTGGAAGCGGCCGATCCAAACGCCGGTTCAGGCCTTGAGCTGCAGGTGATCGCTGCCGTGGTGATCGGTGGTACCAGCCTGATGGGCGGCCGGGGTTCGGTCATCAGCACTTTCTTCGGCGTGTTGATCATTTCGGTGCTGGCAGCCGGCCTTGCGCAGATTGGTGCAACGGAACCGACCAAGCGCATCATCACCGGCGCGGTAATCGTTATCGCTGTGGTGCTCGATACGTATCGCAGCCACCGCGCAAACCGGCGGGGCTGAGACATGGCAACGATCAAGGATGTGGCGGCACTTGCGGGTATTTCCTACACGACCGTCTCTCATGTTGTGAACAACACCCGGCCGGTGAGTCAGGAGGTGCGGCTGAAAGTCGAGGCGGCGATCAAGAGCCTCGACTATGTACCGAGCGCCGTCGCCCGATCGCTGAAGGCCAAGACCACTGCCACCATTGGTTTGCTGGTGCCCAACAGTCTCAACCCGTACTTCGCCGAACTGGCGCGGGGCATCGAGGATTATTGTGAGCGCAATGGCTACTGCGTGATTCTCTGCAACTCCGACGACAATCCGGAAAAACAGCGCAGTTATCTGCGAGTGTTGCTGGAGAAGCGTATCGATGGCTTGATCGTCGCCTCTGCTGGCGGTGACAGTGGTCTGGCGCAGGGGCTGGCCGGGGTCAAGACGCCGATGGTGATCGTTGACCGGGGGCTGGAAGGTGTGGACGCCGATCTCGTGCGCATCGACCATGAATATGGCGCCTATCTGGCGACAAGACACCTGATTGAACTTGGACATCGTGATATCGCCACGGTTGGCGGTCCTGCGAGCACCAGTGTTGCGCAAATGCGTCAGGCAGGTTTTTGCCGCGCCTTGAAAGAGGCGGGTATTGAAGTGCCGCCATCGCGGATGCTGGAAAGCGATTTCACCAGCACTGGCGGTTACAACGCGGCGGCGGTGTTGCTTGAGAGCAATCCTCCCAGTGCAATCTTCGCCGGCAACGACATGATCGGCATCGGTGTACTGCGAGCCGCCGCCGAACGCAATGTGCGTGTGCCTGCCGAGTTGTCGGTGATCGGTTTCGACGATATCCAGATGAGCCGTTACGTGTATCCGGCGCTGACGACTGTGGGGCAGTCGATCCTGCAGTTGGGCGAAATGGCAGCGGAAGTGTTGCTGCGAAGAATTGCCACCCCGGATCTGGCCACTGATCAGCGGATCGTGACCCCGAGTATTGTCCTGCGAGAGTCGACCGCGCCACTGGCTGGCGTGTTTACCGAATATCGCTGAAACCGAATTGATGAGTAGTGATGTATGCCCGCAAATGTAGTGGTAATAGGCAGCCTGAACATGGACCTGGTCACCCGGGCGCCTCGCTTGCCTCGGGGTGGCGAAACACTGATCGGTCATTCGTTCGCCACTGTGTCAGGTGGCAAGGGTGCCAACCAGGCGGTGGCCGCCGCCCGGTTGGGGGCACAGGTGTCGATGGTGGGTTGTGTCGGCAATGACGACTACGGCGTGCAGTTGCGCGACGCATTGTTGGCCGAGCAGATCAATTGCCAGGCCGTCAGTGTGGTCGAGGATTCCAGTGGCGTAGCGCTGATTGTGGTCGATGACAACAGTCAGAACGCAATCGTCATTGTTGCCGGGGCCAACGGTTCGATGACGCCTGGGGTGGTCGACCGTTTCGACGCGGTGCTGCAGGCGGCGGATGTGATCATTTGTCAGCTGGAAATTCCCGATGCCACCGTCGGGCATGCGCTCAAGCGCGGTCGCGAACTGGGCAAAACAGTCATCTTGAACCCGGCTCCGGCCAGCCGTCCGTTGCCATCAGACTGGTTTGCCTCCATCGACTACCTGATTCCCAATGAAAGTGAAGCCGCCGCCCTCAGCGGTTTGCCGGTGGACTCGCTGGAGAGCGCTGAAAAAGCGGCTGCCCGGCTGATTTCGATGGGTGCCGGCAATGTGATCGTCACGCTGGGCGCTCAGGGGGCTTTGTTCTCCAATGGCGCGGGTTACCAGCATTTTCCTGCACCCAAAGTGAAGGCGGTTGATACCACGGCTGCCGGGGATACCTTCGTCGGCGGTTTTGCAGCGGCGCTGGCCGCTGGCAATACCGAGGTCGAGGCCATTCGTTTTGGTCAGATAGCCGCGGCGCTGTCTGTTACTCGGGCGGGTGCCCAGCCGTCCATTCCCACATCAACCGAAGTCCAGGCATTCAAACCCGTATGAAAAAGACTCCATTGCTCAACATCGCGCTGTCTCGGCTGATTGCCTCCCTTGGTCATGGCGACATGGTCGTGATCGGTGACGCCGGCTTGCCTGTACCGCCGGGCGTCGAGTTGATCGACCTTGCGTTGACGCACGGTGTTCCGGATTTCGTCAGCACCCTGAACGTCGTCCTCAGCGAAATGCAGGTCGAGAGTCATGTGCTCGCCCGGGAAGTCTTCGACAAACAACCCGGTGCGCTGGCTTCGCTGGACGCATTGAATGACGAAGGCGCACTGGGGCGGCGCGATCTGCTCACTCATGAGCAATTCAAGGTTCTCAGCCGACAGGCGCGAGCGATTGTCCGTACAGGCGAATGTCAGCCGTATTGCAACATCGTGCTGGTCGCCGGGGTGACGTTTTAACCGGGTTCAGACCCTTTCGATTTCATAAGCACAAGGAATGCGCCATGCACCGCTATGCTCAAAAACTGCACCAACTGATCCGGAGTCTGCTGCTTTTGTCCGTGATAACCGCGACCGGCGCCCAAGCGGCGGAAAAGATCGATCTGATCATCGACACCGATCCGGGGGCCGATGATGTGGTGGCCCTGTTGTTTGCTCTGGCATCGCCGGAGGAGCTGAATATTCGCGCGCTGACCACCGTGGCCGGCAACGTGCGTCTCGACAAGACTTCTCGCAATGCGCGACTGGCCCGTGAGTGGGCAGGGCGCGAAGAGGTTCCGGTCTATGCGGGCGCGCCAAAACCGTTGATGCGCACGCCGATCTACGCCGAGAACATCCATGGCAAGGAAGGCCTGTCGGGTGTCACTGTGCATGAGCCGAAAAAAGGTCTGGCCAAGGGCAACGCGGTCAACTACTTGATCGATACGCTGAAGAACGCCAAGCCGCACAGCATCACTATCGCCATGCTTGGCCCGCAAACCAACCTGGCGCTGGCGCTGATCCAGGAGCCGGAGATCGTTCAGGGCATCAAGGAAGTGGTCATCATGGGTGGCGCTCACTTCAACGGTGGCAACATCACGCCGGTGGCCGAATTCAACTTGTTTGCCGATCCACAGGCGGCTGAGGTCGTTCTCAAGAGCGGGGTGAAACTGACTTACCTGCCGCTGGACGTGACCCACAAGGTGCTAACCAGCGATGCACGTCTGAAGCAGATCGCAGCGCTGAACAACAATGCGAGCAAAATTGTCGGCGACATCCTCAACGAGTACATCAAGGGTGACATGGAACACTACGGCATCCCGGGTGGCCCGGTGCATGACGCCACGGTTATCGCTTATCTGCTCAAGCCGGAGCTGTTTACCGGTCGTTCGGTGAACGTGGTGATCGACAGTCGCGAAGGTCCGACATTCGGGCAGACCATCGTCGACTGGTATGACGGGCTCAAGGCACCGAAAAATGCATTCTGGGTAGAAAACGGCGATGCTCAGGGCTTCTTCGATCTGTTGACCGAGCGTCTGAAACGTTTGAAGTAAGCGTCATGCCCGCAGGTGCCGGCCTGCGGGCTTTACTCATTCCCTGTATCCGGTGTGCCTTTGAAGTCGTCCGGATATTTCTCGAACAGCTGGGCGATGAATGATTGCGCAGCTTGTGTTCCCAGCGTCTTGACCAGCAGGTCGATGCTGATCAGCGCCAACTCCTCAGGACTGCCCGGACTGTAGGAACTATGCCCTTGTGGCCATTGGGCCTTGATGTCGGCGGAGATGCTTACGGTCGTCATGTCGGGGCTCGGGAGATCGCTGGGTCGGAGTTTCGAGTTAACCATGTTGTCCGGCGTTTGGCACTGCGACTTAGGCATGAACGCGGGGCTATGCGACACTTGGTCGTCTTCAAGAAACCAGGTACCGAGCCGTGCAGATCGATTTGAATTCTCCCGATGGCCTGACACTTGACGCTGTGCGCCGGTTGCTGGCCTCCGCCAGTGATGATGAGCACACCCAGTTGCGTGTGACCAAGGGCGGGATTGCCTATATTTCGGCGGGGGTCACTGGCGGTCAGGATATCGATGGGCTGTCGTTTCGTCTGGAAACCTGGGCAAAGGGATCAGGCTATGTGGGAAACGTCGCAGCCAGTGATGAAGTCTGGGTCATGCAGATTTTCAATGCCCTCAAAGACAATTGGCCGAATCCGCCGCTCGACTACATCGACATCTACTGAGCTCGTTAATATTCGGTGACGATTGTATGGAGATGCATTGCGCGCGCTTCAGGCAGACTCAGCGTTTTTTCCGGGTCGTGGGGCAGGGTGTCCACAGGTGTTGTGAAACCAAACGCCGGAATGGCGGTCGCACGATCTCAGCTTAACCATTAGAAAGAAGGAGGCTTCATGCCTTTGAAGTTCGCATCACTGGGTGCACTTATGGCCGCTGCCATGTTGGCCGGATGCAGCACGACCTCCAGCGAGTCGGCAAAGGATCCTGTGGCGTCCGATGCCGGTCATGGCCGCTGTGAAGCAAAGGCTGCGGAATTTGCCATCGGTAAAAGGGCTTCCCCGGAGCTGCTAGAGCAGGCTCGTGCCAAGTCTGGCGCGCAAAATGCCCGCTTCCTCAAACCTACGGACATGATCACCCTGGAATACCGCTCCGATCGCCTGAATCTGAACACCGACAACAATCTGGTGGTCATCCGCGCCAACTGTGGCTGATCCCGGGTCGTTTTTGTCACAGGCATAAAAAACCCCGTCACATGGACGGGGTTTTTTTAGTGCGCCGGGAAATTACTCTGGGCGAACTTGTGCAGCTTGCATACCCTTTTGGCCTTTCTCAGCCACGAAGGAAACGGTCTGGCCTTCTTTCAGGCTTTTGAAACCGTCGGATTCGATAGCTTTGAAGTGTACGAACAGGTCGTCACCGCCACCTTGAGGAGTGATGAAGCCGAAGCCTTTTTCATCGTTGAACCATTTAACGGTGCCGGTTTGGCGATTAGACATGGTGTATCTCCAAGAAACATATATTTTCAGTAGTACTGTGCTGCTCAGGCCAACTGGGCACACCCGGGTATCATAGTCGAAATGTTCGGTTTGGTAGCCCCCCGGACGTGCTGTTTGCTTTCATATTGCAGACGCTTCGACAGTTTGAATGTCTGTAACCCCCGGTTTCAGAGGCTTTCAGCCAATTCGAAGGGGTGTAAAAAAAGCTATAAAACCTGCATAAAATATCGAATTCAGGTGCATTTCGGCTGTTTTGCGCTTATCGAATGCCCACAAATCCGTTCATCGGGACTATTTTTGCACTCGGCAAACCGAGATTTCTTTCAGTGCGCGCTGACCCAATTCGCCACTCGGCGGGGTGTTCTTGTCCATCAGTTGAGCGATTTCCTGCGTGGTGAATTTCTTCTCCAGGACATCAGCGCCGCAGGTGCAGTGTTGTTTGGCTACGGTCGGGTTGACGCTTTGGCTGGCCGCCTTGGTGCAGTCATTCATGTATTGCTCTTTTACGCCTTTCGGCCAGGCGGCCTGCGCGCTGAGCGGCAACAGCAGAACTAAAGGGACGACTGCGGCAAATAGGGTGTTCAGACGCATGCGAAGATGCTCCTTGTGGGTCGATGTCTTGTTATCTGATGGCTGAGGGGCCGATCAAGTTCATCACTTTGGCATAAAACAGACGATTTGCCTGCCGGTAAAACCAGCGTGCGTGCGCGACCGTTCATCTGTGCTAGCATGGCCGACTCGAGCGTTTCGCAGGCACCGGATGACCTTCAGTCCCGGTAGCGGCGGCGTACGAATACTCTGATTTGAATCCCAGTCACTCTGGTTCGGTTTTCCGGTTGGCCGCAAGGCTCCTGCCGCTGTAAGGCAGGCGTTCGTCATTGAATGGCCTGGATCGGATCTTGTACTGGCTCATCCCAACCCACGTGACCTTTGGTAGGGGTCACCACTAGGAGAGGAGGCGCCATGCCAACTATTACTCTTCCCGACGGCAGTCAACGTTCATTCGATCACCCGGTTTCCGTAGCCGAGGTCGCCGCGTCCATTGGTGCAGGCCTGGCCAAGGCCACCCTGGCCGGCAAGGTGAACGGCAAGCTGGTCGACGCCAGCGACATCATCGACAGCGACGCAACGCTGCAAATCATCACGCCAAAGGATGAAGAGGGGCTGGAGATCATTCGCCACTCTTGCGCCCACCTGGTTGGCCACGCGGTCAAGCAGCTGTACCCGACGGCCAAAATGGTCATCGGTCCGGTCATTGACGAAGGCTTCTATTACGACATCGCCTTCGAGCGTCCTTTTACTCCGGACGACATGGCGGCCATCGAACAGCGCATGCAACAGCTGATCGATACCGAATACGACGTCATCAAGAAAGTCACTCCGCGTGCCGAAGTGATCGAAGTGTTCAAGGCCCGTGGCGAAGACTACAAGCTGCGTCTGGTCGAAGACATGCCGAACGAGCAGGCCATGGGCCTGTACTATCACGAAGAATACGTTGACATGTGCCGCGGTCCGCACGTGCCGAACACTCGCTTCCTGAAATCCTTCAAGTTGACCAAGCTGTCCGGCGCCTACTGGCGCGGTGATGCCAAGAACGAGCAATTGCAGCGCGTTTACGGCACCGCCTGGGCTGACAAGAAGCAGCTGGCTGCTTACATCCAGCGTATCGAAGAAGCTGAAAAGCGCGATCACCGCAAGATCGGCAAGCGCCTGGGCCTGTTCCACACCCAGGAAGAAGCGCCGGGCATGGTGTTCTGGCACCCGAATGGCTGGACGTTGTACCAGGTACTCGAGCAGTACATGCGCAAGGTGCAGCGCGACAACGGCTATCTCGAAATCAAGACGCCGCAAGTCGTTGACCGCAGCCTGTGGGAGAAATCCGGGCACTGGGCCAACTACGCCGACAACATGTTCACCACTGAGTCGGAAAGCCGCGACTACGCCATCAAACCGATGAACTGCCCTTGCCACGTGCAGGTGTTCAACCAGGGGCTGAAGAGCTACCGCGAGCTGCCGATGCGCCTGGCCGAGTTCGGTGCCTGCCACCGTAACGAACCATCGGGTGCGCTGCACGGCATCATGCGTGTGCGTGCGTTCACTCAGGACGACGCCCACATCTTCTGCACCGAAGAGCAGATGCAGGCTGAATCTGCTGCGTTCATCAAGCTGACCATGGATGTTTACCGCGACTTCGGCTTCACCGACGTCGAGATGAAACTGTCCACTCGTCCGGAAAAACGCGTTGGCTCCGACGAGCTGTGGGATCGCGCCGAAGCGGCACTGGCTGCTGCCCTTGACAGTGCTGGTCTGCCGTACGATCTGCAGCCGGGTGAGGGAGCGTTCTACGGTCCGAAGATCGAATTCTCGCTGAAAGATTGCCTCGGCCGCGTGTGGCAGTGTGGTACCTTGCAGCTCGATTTCAACCTGCCTGTGCGTCTGGGAGCCGAATACGTCTCCGAAGACAACAGCCGCAAACATCCGGTGATGTTGCACCGTGCGATCCTCGGTTCGTTCGAGCGTTTCGTCGGGATTCTGATCGAACACTACGAAGGTGCATTCCCTGCGTGGCTGGCGCCAACCCAGGCAGTGATCATGAATATCACTGATAAACAGGCAGATTTTGTCGCCCAAGTGGAAAAAACTCTCAACGAAAGCGGGTTTCGTGCCAAGTCTGACTTGAGAAATGAAAAGATCGGCTTTAAAATCCGCGAGCATACTTTGCTCAAGGTTCCATATCTCTTGGTTATTGGGGATAAGGAAGTCGAGATGCAGACTGTCGCTGTGCGTACTCGTGAAGGTGCTGACCTGGGCTCGATGCCCGTCGCCCAGTTCGCTGAGTTTCTCGCGCAAGCGGTTTCCCGGCGTGGTCGCCCAGATTCGGAGTAATTATTATTAAGCGTGAAATGAGACAAGATAAACGAGCTGCACCGAAAGCCCCGATCAACGAGAATATCTCGGCACGCGAGGTTCGGTTAATTGGCGCTGATGGCGAGCAGATTGGCATCGTCTCGATTGATGAAGCGCTTCGTATTGCTGAAGAAGCAAAGCTTGATCTGGTAGAAATCTCTGCCGACGCAGTCCCACCGGTTTGCCGGGTGATGGACTACGGCAAATCGATCTTCGAAAAGAAGAAGCAGATTGCTGCGGCGAAGAAGAACCAGAAGCAGATTCAGGTAAAAGAAATCAAGTTTCGTCCAGGGACGGAGGAAGGGGATTACCAGGTAAAACTGCGCAACCTGGTACGTTTCCTGAGTGACGGGGACAGGGCCAAGGTATCCTTGCGATTCCGCGGCCGTGAGATGGCCCACCAGGAGCTGGGGATGGAACTCCTCAAGCGGGTTGAACAAGACCTGCTCGAGTACGGTTCGGTCGAACAGCATCCTAAGATGGAAGGACGCCAGCTGATCATGGTCATCGCCCCGAAAAAGAAGAAGTAATCAACAGGGCACGGCAGGCCTTCTGATTATGTTTATCAACTGAATGCGGAGTATCCGAACATGCCAAAGATGAAAACCAAAAGTGGTGCTGCTAAGCGGTTTCTGAAAACTGCTAACGGTATCAAGCACAAGCACGCTTTCAAGAGCCACATCCTGACCAAAATGTCGACCAAGCGTAAGCGTCAACTGCGCGGTAGCAGCTTGCTGCATCCGTCTGACGTGGCAAAAGTCGAGCGCATGCTGCGCCTTCGTTAATTTTTGGATCAAGAATAGAGGAAGTAACTCATGGCTCGTGTAAAGCGTGGCGTCATTGCCCGTAAACGTCACAAAAAAATTCTGAAACTTGCTAAAGGCTACTACGGCGCACGCTCCCGCGTATTCCGTGTTGCCAAGCAAGCGGTAATCAAGGCAGGCCAATACGCCTACCGTGACCGTCGTCAGAAAAAACGTCAGTTCCGCGCTCTGTGGATCGCTCGTATCAACGCTGGTGCTCGTGTTAACGGTCTGTCCTACAGCCGTTTCATTGCTGGCCTGAAAAAAGCGTCCATCGAGATCGACCGTAAGGTTCTGGCTGATCTGGCAGTGAACGAAAAAGCGGCGTTTGCTGCGATTGTCGAGAAAGCTAAAGCCACCTTGGCTTAAGTACCCCCGACAGTCACCCGGCCTCACCTTTGTGGGGTCTGGTGTTAAACGTCATAAATAGGGGAAGAGCCTTCAAGCTCTTCCCCTATTTTGTATCTGGAGTCTGTACATGGAAAACCTGGATGCGCTGGTCTCTCAAGCACTAGAGGCTGTGCAAAGCGCTGAAGATATCAATGCCCTGGAGCAAATCCGGGTTCAATACCTTGGCAAGAAGGGTGAATTGACTCAGGTGATGAAGACCCTGGGGAATTTGCCGGCAGAGGAGCGTCCGCAAGTCGGCGCCCTGATTAACGTTGCCAAGGAACGTGTAACAGGCGTTCTCAATGCGCGCATGGCTCTGTTTGAAGAGGCCGAGCTGGCTGCCAAACTGTCTGCCGAATCCATTGACGTGACGTTGCCGGGCCGCGGTCAGACCTCCGGTGGTCTGCATCCGGTTACCCGGACTCTGGAACGAGTCGAACAGTTCTTCACCCGAATCGGCTACGGCATTGCCGAAGGCCCTGAGGTTGAAGACGACTATCACAACTTCGAGGCGCTCAACATCCCAGGCCATCACCCGGCCCGGTCGATGCATGACACCTTCTATTTCAATGCGAACATGTTGTTGCGCACCCATACCTCGCCGGTACAGGTCCGCACCATGGAATCGAAAAAGCCGCCGATCCGCATTGTCTGCCCAGGCCGTGTGTACCGTAGCGACTCCGATATCACCCACTCGCCGATGTTCCACCAGGTCGAAGGCCTGCTGGTTGATCGCGATATCAATTTTGCCGATCTCAAAGGCACGATCGAAGAGTTCCTGCGGGTGTTCTTCGAGAAAGAACTGGCCGTACGTTTCCGTCCTTCGTACTTCCCGTTCACCGAGCCATCCGCAGAAGTCGACATGGAATGCGTGATGTGCAGCGGTAAGGGCTGCCGTGTCTGCAAACAGACCGGCTGGCTGGAAGTGATGGGCTGCGGCATGGTTCATCCGAATGTGCTGCGCATGTCCGGCATCGATCCGGAAGAGTTCTCCGGCTTTGCTTTCGGCATGGGTGTCGAGCGTCTGGCCATGCTGCGTTACGGCGTGAACGACTTGCGTCTGTTCTTCGACAACGACTTGCGGTTCCTCGCGCAATTTCGCTAGTCGTAACGAATTCTTAGGAGAGCAGGATGAAATTCAGTGAACAATGGCTGCGTGGCTGGGTCAGCCCGCAGGTAGATCGCGACGCGCTGGTTGCTCGTCTGTCGATGGCCGGTCTTGAGGTCGATAGCGTTACGCCGGCCGCCGGTGTTTTCAGTGGCGTGGTGGTGGGCGAGGTGCTGAGCACCGAGCAGCACCCCGATGCCGACAAATTGCGCGTTTGCCAGGTCAGCAATGGCGCGGAAACTTTCCAGGTTGTGTGTGGTGCGCCAAACGTGCGTCCGGGCCTGAAGATTCCGTTTGCGATGATCGGTGCCGAGCTGCCGGGTGACTTCAAGATCAAGAAGGCCAAGCTGCGTGGCGTCGAGTCCAACGGCATGCTGTGCTCGCAATCCGAGCTGCAGGTCGGTGAAGGCAATGACGGTCTGATGGAGCTGCCGGCCGATGCGCCGGTGGGCGAAGACTTCCGTGTTTATCTGGACCTGGAAGACGCCAGCATCGAAGTCGATCTGACTCCGAACCGTGGCGACTGCCTGTCCCTCGCCGGTCTGGCCCGTGAAGTCGGCGCGCTGTACGACGTTCCGGTCACTCGCCCGGTGGTGATGACCGTTCCTGCGGTGCACGACGAAGTGCGTTCGGTAGAAGTCCTGGCACCTGCTGCCTGCCCGCGTTACCTGGGCCGTGTCATCCGCAACGTTGATCTGTCCAAGCCGACGCCGCTGTGGATGGTTGAGCGCCTGCGTCGCGCAGAAGTCCGCAGCATCGACGCCGCCGTCGACATCACTAACTACGTGATGCTGGAGCTGGGTCAGCCGCTGCATGCTTTCGATCTCGCCGAAATCAATGGCGGCATCCGTGTGCGCATGGCGGAAGAGGGCGAGAAACTGGTATTGCTCGACGGTCAGGAAGTCAGCCTGCGTAGCGATACGCTGGTGATCGCCGACCACACTCGGGCTCTGGCGATTGCCGGCGTGATGGGTGGCGAACACAGCGGTGTATCCGCGACCACTCGCGACGTATTCCTTGAAAGTGCGTTCTTCGACCAGATCGCTGTGGCGGGCAAGGCTCGATCCTACGGTCTGCACACTGACGCTTCGCACCGCTACGAGCGTGGCGTGGACTGGCAACTGGCCCGTGAAGCCATGGAGCGCGCCACTGGCCTGCTGCTGGAAATCACCGGTGGCGAAGCCGGCCCGATCATCGAAACCGTCAGCGAGCAGCATCTGCCGTCGATCGCGCCGATCACCCTGCGTGCGCAGCGCATCACCCAGATGCTGGGCATGGAAATGGATTCGGCCGAAGTCGAGCGTCTGCTCAACGCTTTGGGTCTGAAAGTTTCCGACGACGGAGCAGGGCAATGGCGTGTAGAAGTGCCGAGCCATCGCTTCGATATCAGTCTGGAAGTCGATCTGATCGAAGAGTTGGCACGTCTGTACGGTTACAACCGCCTGCCGGTTCGTTACCCGCAAGCTCGTCTGGCGCCGCAGGCCAAAGCCGAAGCGCGCAGCGATCTGCCGGAACTGCGTCGTCTGCTGGTTGCTCGTGGTTATCAGGAAGCGATCACTTACAGCTTCATCGATCCGAAGCAGTTCGAACTGTTCAACCCGGGCGTCGAGCCACTGCTGCTGGCGAACCCGATTTCCAACGACATGGCTGCCATGCGTTCGTCGCTGTGGCCAGGTCTGGTCAAGGCGTTGCAGCACAACCTCAACCGTCAGCAGGATCGTGTTCGTCTGTTCGAGAGCGGTCTGCGCTTCGTTGGTCAACTGGATGGTCTGAAGCAAGAGCCGATGCTGGCCGGTGTTGTCTGCGGTAGCCGTCTGCCGGAAGGTTGGGCGCAAGGTCGCGACACCGTTGACTTCTTCGATGTCAAGGCGGATGTGGAAGCTGTTCTGGGCTTCGCCGGTGCGCTGGATTCGTTCACCTTCGTTCCGGGTAAACACCCAGCGCTGCACCCGGGTCAAACCGCGCGCATCGAGCGGGAAGGGCGTGAAGTCGGCTTTATCGGTGCGATTCACCCTGAGCTGTCGAAGTCCCTCGGTCTCGACCGCCCGGTCTTCGTTTTCGAGCTGGTTCTGGCTGAAGTGGCGTTGGGCAAAATGCCTGAATTCCACGAGTTGTCGCGCTTTCCTGAAGTGCGTCGTGACTTGGCACTGATTGCGCACAAAGACGTTGCGGCCTCGGCTGTATTGAGCGTAATCCGTGAAAATGCAGGCGAATGGCTCACGGATCTCAGGCTGTTTGACGTGTATCAGGGTAAAGGTATTGATCCTGATAGAAAAAGCCTTGCAGTCGGCTTGACCTGGCAGCATCCATCGCGCACTCTTAATGACGATGAGGTGAATTCGACGACGCAAAATATCCTCACCTCGCTCGAACAAAGGTTGAACGCCACGTTAAGGAAGTGACGTATGGGGGCTTTGACGAAAGCTGAGATGGCGGAACGTCTGTATGAAGAGCTGGGCCTGAACAAGCGGGAAGCCAAGGAATTGGTCGAACTGTTTTTCGAGGAAATCAGGCACGCTCTTGAAGACAACGAGCAGGTCAAATTGTCGGGTTTCGGCAATTTCGACCTTCGGGACAAGCGCCAGCGGCCTGGCCGCAACCCGAAAACGGGGGAAGAAATCCCGATCACGGCTCGCCGTGTGGTCACCTTTCGTCCAGGGCAGAAGTTGAAAGCCCGAGTTGAGGCTTATGCTGGAACCAAGTCATAACGACGAACTACCCGTCATCCCGGGAAAACGCTACTTCACCATCGGTGAAGTCAGCGAGCTGTGTGCGGTAAAACCACACGTGCTGCGCTACTGGGAGCAGGAGTTTCCTCAGCTCAACCCCGTCAAACGCCGCGGAAATCGCCGGTATTATCAGCGCCAGGATGTGCTGATGATCCGGCAGATCCGCGCGCTCCTTTATGATCAAGGGTTCACCATCGGCGGCGCGCGCCTGCGGCTGTCCGGTGATGAGGCCAAAGACGACACAACCCAATACAAGCAAATGATCCGCCAGATGATCGCTGAGCTCGAAGATGTTCTGGTGGTACTCAAGAAATAATTTCCTGCTTTTAAATACTTCCAGTTTTCAAAAGCTTGCGATATATTCTTGAGCGTTCTTCGAGATGGAGAACGAGTTTCAAACCTAGTCGGGGCGTAGCGCAGTCCGGTAGCGCACTAGCATGGGGTGCTAGGGGTCGAGTGTTCGAATCACTCCGTCCCGACCATATAAATCAAAGGGTTGCGAGATTTTATCTCGCGACCCTTTTTTATTTTTGTTGTTTTTACCCTCACAAAACGGCTGGCTCTGGGTGGAATCTTAGGTCGCGCGTTGTTTTTGGAAAGGCTGTACAAGGGGGGTGCTGATCGGCAAGAACCAACAACCTCCGCCTCCCCCTTTGCGTTTTCGAGAGCGTACGCCTTACTAAACCACCGCTCCGAAAAGCGATCCCACCATTGCCGTAATGCCCATAGCCAGCGCACCCCAGAATGTCACCCGCCAGGCCCCGGTGATGACCTTGGCTCCGCCGGCCTTGGCGGCGATGGCGCCTAGTGTCCCGAGAAACACCAAGGACATGCCTGATATCCAGGGCACCACGCTGTGCTCCGGCGCGACAAACGTCACCGCCAGCGGCAAGGCGGCGCCCACCACGAAACTGGCGGCGGAGGCCAAAGCTGCCTGCAAGGGTTTGGCGGTGAGGGTGGCGCTGATGCCCAACTCGTCCCGGGCGTGGGAGCCCAATGCGTCATGGGCCATCAATTGATCGGCCACTTGATGGGCCAGTTCGGGTGATACGCCGCGATGCATGTAGATGTTGGCGAGCTCGATGTGCTCGGCTTTCGGGTCGCTCGACAGTTCTGCCCGTTCGCGGGACAGATCGGCCCGCTCGGTATCGGCCTGGGAATGTACGGAGATGTACTCGCCAGCGGCCATGGACATGGCTCCGGCCATCAGGCCCGCCATTCCGGTGACCAGCAATGTGGCGTGGCTGGCATTGGCGGCCGCGACGCCCATCAACAGGCTGGCGGTAGAGACAATCCCGTCGTTGGCGCCCAGGACGGCGGCGCGCAGCCAGCCGATACGATCGCTTCGGTGTGCCTCGGTGTGCCTGTGCATGAACTTCATTGTAGAACGGGGCTCCCTGACATTAGGCGGTTCACGTCGGATGGGTTCCGAGCGGCCCGGCAATCTGCGTCAGCGGGTTTCAATTTGCGCCTGCAACTGGCCGCCGACAATGGATATTTCTTTGAATTGTTCACCCTCGCGCAGCACGAACAACGCGTCCATCCCGCGTTCCTGAGCCAGACGTGGGCCCTCGGTTTCGCCCAGGACCATCAACGCCGTGGCCCAGGCATCGGCGAGCATGCACGAGGCCGCCACCACGGTGACGGCGGCGAGCGGGTTGCACAGCGGCGCGCCGGTGGCCGGGTTCATGGTATGAGCATAGGACTGACCGCCCACGTCTACCCAATGTCGATAGTCCCCGGAGGTCGCGATAGCGGCATCGCCAAGTTCCATCACGCCCATGACTTCCCGCACGCCCCGGTTGGGCTTTTCCAGGGCCACGACCCAGCATTGGCCGTCAGGTTTGACGCCCCGGGCGCGCATTTCGCCATCGATGCCGACCAGGTAGCGGGTGATGCCCAAACCCTCCAGGCAGCGGGCCAGTTCATCCACGCCAAAACCTTTGGCGATGCCACTCAAGTCAAGGTTCAGCGGTAGGCGCTTGCGTGCCTGATTGTGTTGCGGGTCAACCACTAATGCGGCGCTGGCCAACAGCCGTGCGCGCAGCGGCATCGTGCCGATCGTCTGCTCTGTGACTGTCTGTTCCCCGGGGCCGAACCCCCAGGCGTTCACCAGGTCACCGACAGCGATGTCGAAGGCGCCGCCCGATTGCTGACTGACGCGCAGCGCAGCCGACAGCACCGTGGCCAGTTCCTTGGGCACGGACACCCATTCCTGCTCGGGGGCGGCGTTGAGGCGGTTGATGTCCGAGTCGGGTTTCCAGGTGGACATTTGCTGGTCCACTCGGGCCACGGCGCGCGCCAGGCGATGGCCAACGTCGTCGGCATCGATACCGGCCCCTGCATAAAACAGGGCGGTGTAGCGAGTGCCCATGGTTTCGCCGTTCAGGCTATAGCGCTGCAACTCAGTAGACGTCTTCACGGTAGCGTCCTTGTGCCTTGAGGGTCAGCACACTCAGGTTGAGAGGCGCCAACACTTCATCGAGGGCCTGTATCACGCCTTTGGCCATTTCGCGGCTGCCACACACCAGCACTTGGGCACCTTTTTCAATCAGCCGGCGCAAGGTCAAGGCATCGCCGATCAGCCGGTCTTGAACGTAGCAGCGGTCCTGAACCTGAGAGAAGGCCGCGCGCAGTGCCGTGAGGCGACGGTCTGACAAGTATTGATTGAGCTCCGGCTCATAGAGAAAGTCCGAGGTCGGGTTGCGCCCGCCCCAATACAAGTGCATCGGGTGCCTGGCCTTATTGTTTCGGATAAAACCGGCCAGAGGACCGATGCCGGTACCGGCGCCGATCAGGATCACCGGGTGCGCGCCCGACGCCGGACGAAATTGCGGGTTGGGCTGGATAAAGGCTTCGATCTGCGCGCCGATGTTCAGGCCATGAAGGAATTGCGAGCACATGCCACCGTTGTGTTTACGCACACAGATCTCCAGCACGCCGTCCCGGGAGCCGCTGGCCAGCGAGTAGAAACGCGGGATCGTGCTGCCGGGGGGCACAATCCCGACCAGGTCACCGGCCAGAAAACCCGGCAGCTCGCCGCAGGCTTTGAAGCGCAGGATGTGGGTCGGCGCATTCACCTGTTCGCCATAGGCAATCCGCTCTGTCAGCTGCAATTGATGGGTACGCGGCTGCTGCGGGGTGTGAACCAGCACCAGATCCTGCCCCAACACTTCGCCCAACGCATGCCCCCAGCGGGCAAACTCCTGAGAGGACTGGCGGTTGACGGTTTCCAACCCCAGCAATGGCGAGCCGCCGGCCTGCAACATCGCGTCCTGCACCTGATGGGCGTACTGACAGAACTGTGCAAACTGACGGTCGCCCAGGCCCAGCACCGCAAAAGGCAGACCGGGCTTGAGGCCGGTTTTGGCCAGCCGCGCCAGGAACTGCGAAGCCGAGGCCGGCGCATCGCCGTCACCGTGTGTCGCGGTGAGGATGAACACCCGTTGGGCTTTGCGGTAATCACCCACCCAATCATTCATCGCCGCGCTGTGCACCTGATGACCACTCTGGTGCAAGGCGTCGTGCAAGGTTTTGGCAAAGCCCCAGGTGCTGTTATTTTCACTGCCCACCAGAATTACGCTGTCGGCGGAGTGGGCAGGGCTGTTGTGGCGGATATTCGGGCCAGCCTTGCGGCGGCGCCACCACAACAGGATGCCGGTCACGCTCATCAACGGCACGCAGAGGGCGCAGAGTCCAAGCGGCAGGCCCAGCCACCAGAGGCCTTCGCCGGTGTGCAACTGATAGATCCATTCGTAGAGGTTGTGCATCGAGTCATGGGCTTGATAGGACAACAAGGCGCCGCTGGCCTGGTCCACGTAGCCGTCGCCCTGGGCCGTGCGCAGGGAAAACACATCGTGCGGGTTGCCAGGGCTCGGGTAAACCAGCTCGCGCAGGTCGTTGAGGTCGGTGGCCTGCAAGGCTTGCAGTGTCGCCACCGGCAAGGTCGGACCGGTACTGACGTGGGCGGGGAAGGCGGGTTCACTCTGACTGCCGTCGGCGATAAAACCGAACGTGGTGGCGGACATGTAGAGCCCGCTCAATGTCGACAGCAGCAGCCCGAGCAACGCCAGTCGCCCAACTTCAGCATGCCAGCGCTGGCTGAAGGTGCCCCGCAGTGGCCGCAGCAAGTTGCGCCAGCCACCCAGGCGCCGGGCCAGCAATAGCGCGCCGGACACCGACAACATCAGCATGAACAGCGCGCCGACACCCGACGCTCCGTGGCCTGGCGTGCCAAGGAACATCGAGCGGTGCAGCTCTTTCACCCAACGCGTAAACGCGGAGGGTGCATAAGGCGCCAGGCCTTCGCCGGTCAGTGGATCGACCGTTTCAGCCCCGGCCTGACCGTTCTTGTTGTAGTAGACGATGACCGTCCCGGACGCCGTGCGCTGGATCTGCTCCACGCCCGGGAAGTGATTGGCCACACGTCCGGCCAGTTGTCCGACGTTGAGTTGCCCGGCGGCGGTGGCGGTGTTGTGCAAGCGTTCCAGCGCCGGGTCGACCGACAGGATCGCACCGCTTATGGCCAACAGCATGACCAACAGGGCGGCGATCAGGCCGGGCAGGGAATGGGACTGGCGAAGCATGTTCAGCCTCCAGAAAGGGCAAGTGCTACAGATCGTAAGTAAAGGACTCGACATAGGTGCTGCCGGTCGCCGGCTGGCCCGCGCCCTTGGACGTGAGCGGCGCGCTGACATCGGCGCGAGCGTCGCGTTTGTCCTCGACGGCACTGTCGATGCGGATCTGATACCCGGCATCAATCAGGGTGTCTGCCAGTTCGACGCTGACTTTTAGCGTGCGCCCACTGCCGACACTGGCGCCGCTGACCCCGTCAAACTCGCTCGGGTTCATCCCGCTGCCACGGGCCCAGTCGCTCAGGTGCTTGTAGTACTTGGCTTTCTTGCCGGCCACCCAAAGGGTTTTCTGGTATTGGCCGTTGGCGTCGGTGACATAGATCGCCAGGTAGGCATCATTGCCGCTGTAGTCCTTGAGCTGTGTGGTCAAGGTCACTTCACGAGCCTGAGCCAGACCCGGCAGGGCAATGGCGCCGGCAAGGCAGGTGGTTGCGATGATCTTTTTCATGAGGGTGTCCTTTTGATCGTTAGGTCGAGAGCCTGGACCTGCTTGCTGACAGCAACCTGACGCGCAGGGAAAACTCATCGACAGGTAAGGCGTCATTCGGTGAGCGGGCTGCCGAGGTAATCCCTGGCATCGCCGTCGTCGCGGAAATGGATCTCGAGTGTGCGCAAACGCAGCGAGGCCGGTGAGTAGCTGGCTTCGATGGCGTTGCCTTTTCGATCCAGCCCCTTGAGCTCGTAACAACCGTCGTCGACCTTGATGCGTTGCACGCTCCAGCCGTATTGCCGCTCGACCTGCTGACGCAAGGTTTCGCGCGGTTGCCAGTCGCTCACCGGGTCGCTGCAATCGTCATCGGCCAGGGCGTAACCACTGAGCAGCAGGCTCAACAGCGTGGCATTGGCAATAGAACCTGTTTTCATGATCTGTCTCCTGCCGAGGTCGGTGTCTGTGGCATACCCTAAGGTGCATTCCTGACAACCAGCTGAATCTTCAGATTCACGTCAGGTAAGGCGATTAAGGTGCTGCATGACAACCATCACAGGAGGTGCCAGATGCGGGTTCTAGTGGTCGAGGACGCTCCAGGCCTGGGGGAAGCGGTGCGCGAGCAGATTGCCGATGACGGCCACGCCGTCGATTGGGTGCAGCGCCTGGACCACGCGCGCAACAGCGTGCGCACCACGTCTTACGACCTGATCCTGCTGGACCTGATGCTCCCGGACGGTCGCGGGCTGGATTTTTTGCGTCAGCAACGTTCGGCAGGGGACGTGACCCCGGTGATTATCCTGACCGCCCAGGATCAGATTTCCGATCGTATCGCTGGCCTCAACGCGGGCGCCGACGACTACCTGGTCAAACCGTTCGACCTGTTCGAGCTGTCGGCCCGTGTGGCGGCGGTGGCCCGGCGTTGCAGCGGCAACCCCAATCCACAGATCAGACTCGGCGACTTGCAGGTCGACATGAGTGCCCGCACGGTGTTGCGGGCCGGTGCGACGGTGGACCTGACCGCGCGGGAGTGGGCGCTGTTCGAAGCGTTTGTGCAGCGTCCCAGCGCGCTGCTGTCCAAGTCGCAGCTAGAAGAGCGGTTGTATGCCTTCGGCGCCGAAATCGAGAGCAACACCATCGAGGTCTACATCAGTCGGTTGCGTAAAAAACTCGGGCGCGATCTGATTGAAACCGTGCGGGGCATGGGCTACCGGTTGATGTCCGCATGAAGCCGTCGTCAAGCCTTCAAAAACGCCTCGGCCTGGGGCTGACGCTGGGCACGACCTTACTGTGGCTGGCGGCGACCGTTGGCGCCTGGCTGGTGGTGCAGCATGAATTGAACGAGGCGTTCGACAGTGCACTGGAAGAGACTGCGCAGCGCATTCTGCCCCTAGCCGTGCTGGAAATCAGCAACCGGGAAAACCCCAGTGAGGCACAACATGTCGCCACCCTGAAAATGCACAAGGAATACCTGACGTACCTGGTGCGCGATGCCAAGGGCGAGATCCTGATGCAGTCCCACGACGCCAACCCGAAGATCTTCAACCAACAACCGGCCGAAGGCTTTTCAACCACAAAAAAATACCGTCTGTACGGCGCCAGTGCGCTACGTGAAACAGTGTTTATCGAGATTGCCGAACCTCTGGAACACCGCCGTGAAGCGGCACGTGAAGCGTTGCTTGCCCTGTTGTTGCCATTATTGGCGCTGATTCCCATCAGTCTGTTGGGCACGTGGTTGTTTGTGCGCATCAGCTTGCGCAGTGTATTGGCCTATCGTCGTGCCGTGGAGACTCGTGGGGTGGGTGATCTGTCGCCGATCAGCGGGGCGCGATTGCCGGCGGAAATCGCACCATTGGCGGAGGCGGTCAATCACCTGCTGGAGCGCTTGCGCAAGGCTTTGGAGAGCGAACGCAGCTTTACTGCCAACAGCGCCCATGAACTGCGTACGCCACTGGCGGCAACCCTGGCGCAAATCCAGCGACTCCACCAAGAGGCGCCCGAGGGCCCGTTGCGAGTACGTGCGGCGAAAATCGAAAACGCGTTACGCGAGCTGGCGCGGCTTTCGGAAAAACTCATGCAACTGGCCAAGGCCGAAGGTGGTGGCCTGTTGTCCGAAACGCCTCAGGACCTCATTCCGTTGCTCGCCCATGTGGTTGATGAGTGGAACAACCGCAGTGGGCACCGGATCAGGTTGCAGCTGCCAAACCAGACCTGCGTGTACTCGACCATTGATCCGGACGCCTTTGGCATCCTGTTGCGCAACCTGATCGAAAATGCGCTGAAGTACGGGGCAGCGGATCAACCGATCGATGTCAGTCTCACCGAACAGGCACAGCTACGGGTGGTCAATAGCGGCCCGGCGGTGCCGCAGTCGGTATTGCAGCACCTGACAGAGCGCTTTGTGCGCGGTCACAGTGAAATCAGTGGTTCAGGGCTGGGGTTGGCGATTACTAAAACCATCGTGCAGGGGGTCAACGCGAGAATGAAATTGTTTTCCCCTGCAACAGGTCGACAGGAGGGGTTCGAAGTGTGCGTCTGGTTACCGCTTGCCTAGTTCCAATCAGGTTGTCAGGCGCCACTTGGCTTTTTCTCAGCGTCGAGAATAACGAGCGAAAGTTGAGTTCGGCGCGTCCACAGGCTCATTTCATTCATGTCCTCTACTCCTGGGATGCAGGCGCACTAGTGCACGGACGGATCGCCAAGACAGGCCGCGATCTCATTCACTGTGCTGCGTGCTGTGCGTGTTACACCGATCAGCGTGGCGGAAGCCGAACCTGTCCACTCGCCATAACCCACCAGCCATAGTCTTGGTTCCTGGATCGAGTGAGTGCCGTCGACCTTAACGCGACCTTCAGTGTCGATTACCCCCAACGTATCCAGATGCTGAAGTGCGGGCCTGAACCCGGTACACCAAATGACCGCGTCCACTGCAGATTCAGATCCATCGGCCCACATCACGCCATCGCGAGTGAAACGTTCAAATGGGCGTACAGACTTGAGAGCATCACGCTCACGGGCTTCTACAACGGGTGGCACCATGACGATGTCTCCCAACCCGCCGACCGGCTGGTCAATGACACGCCCCTCTTGCTGGGCCTTCAAGCGCTGAGTGGCGCGCTCGAACAGCACCCGTCCATCCACATCGTCAGGCAAAAAGACCGGTTCAGTAGCGGTTACCCAAGTGGTCTCGGCGACCTTGGATATTTCTGCCAGAATCTGCGCTCCTGAATTGCCACCACCCACCACCAAAACCTTCTTGCCAGCAAACGCTTGTGCATCGACATAGTTCGCGGAATGCAATTGCCGACCGGCGAATAATTCGGCACCAGGGTAGTGGGGGATATACGGATTGCTCCAGGTGCCGGTAGCGCTGATTACTACCTTGGCATCCCAATACTTGCCGTCAGAACGTACTCGTAAGCCAGACTCTAAGCGTTCCACGGAAACGACCCGAACCGGGCGTTCCACCGGAAATTGGTAGCGCTGCTCATATTGGTTGAGATAGTCGATTACATGATTTCGTGTGGGATAGCCTTCTTGCGCGGGCGGCATCATCCAGCCGGGTATTGAACTCCAGGTGGCCGGAGAGAATAAGCGCAGCGAGTTCCAGCCATGCCGCCAGGCACCACCGGGCTCTTCCTCTGCGTCGAGGATGACGAACGAAAGTTGAGTTCGGCGCAGGAAATACGCTACCGCCAAGGCTGACTGACCTCCACCGATAATCACTACATCTCGTTGCTCGCTGGGCGAAGGAGTCATGGTGGAAACCTAAAGTCGATGCCGGTGGCCAGTATAGCGACCCACGTTTGAATCCAACTGATCTGGCTCAGAGTTTGAGGATGCAAAGAACACGCGTGGATCGTTCAGGAAATGGAGTGCTCACTACCAGTGGCCAGCGGCACTAAACTGATCCGACCCCCGCGCCGATCACACCGGACAGACTGAGGCCAATGAGAAGCAGGCCAGCGACAATGCACAGGCTACGGTCAATGGTTCGAATGTCCGCTTTCATGGCGGATCTTCCAATCAATGGCTGCGCCGGCGCTCCAGTGCAGTAAACAACAACATGCCGGCCAGCATGGCCAACATGAACACGATCACTTGCCAGTGCCCTGTCAGTAGAATGGCCACTGCGGGGCCAGGACAGATGCCCGCTATTCCCCAGCCGATGCCGAACAACAGGCTCCCGCCAATCAAGCGCGGGTCCAACTCACGTTTGACCGGTAGCTGCATTGGCCTTCCCAACAGCGAACTGGATTGTCGGCGGGCCCAGGTAAGCGGGCCAATGGCCACGCCAATGGCCCCGACCATGACCAACCCCAGGGAAGGGTCCCAGGCACCGGTTAAATCCAGGAAAGCGAGTACTTTGCTCGGGTTGGCCATGCCTGCCAGAAGCAGGCCCAGGCCGAAAAGCAGGCCAGCAATGAACGCAGTCAGTTTGGTCATGTTCAACCCCCCAGCAGATGACGCAAGACAAACACCGTGACGAAACCGCTGAACATGAAGCACACAGTGGCGACCATCGATCGCGGCGAAAGGCGCGATATGCCGCAGACCCCATGGCCACTGGTGCAACCTGATCCGTATCGGGTGCCGATGCCGACCAATACACCGGCGACGATCAGTCCGCCCCCGCCACTTTTGAACTCAATCTGCGGCAGCGCGGCGAACAAACCCCATAGAAGCGGCGCGATGAGCAGGCCCAGGAGAAAAAGTGCTTTCTCACTCACGCCCTCGCTCCCACGCTGTAAAAGACTGCCGAGCAAGCCGCTGATCCCGGCGATGCGCCCGTTGGCGACGACGAATAGACTGGTCGCCAGGCCAATCAATGCGCCACCGGCAAGGGATGACCAGGGAGTGAAGTTGAGCCAGTCGACATTCACGAGCTTTCTCCTACGCAAAAGTGTTGATACAGGGTTTGGATGACTGCCAATGCTGCGGGACTGCTGATGCAATAGAACACCTGCTTTGCGTCACGGCGAGTGCTTGGGTACATGGCAACCTCCAAGATAGCGATTTAAGTATCGCTTCTTGGCGTCCGTTGTCACGGGACAGGTCCACCAGTTTCCCTCCTCATCAAAATCCGACACTCAAGCCGATCACCTGGATCGGCTTTTTTTTGCCCCCACAAAACTAGCCAGTGATTTCATAGACAGACACCCAGCGCCGCTCCTCAGCCGCGATCCGAATCGCCGTCGCCAGTCGTTCCACTTCAAACGCCTCCGCGAAATCAGTCCCCGTTTGTCCATTCCCGGCCAGAGCCATGATCAGTTCATGCACTTCCAGCGTCTTCAGCTCGTTGTAGCCCAGCTGATGCCCAGGCGCCGGGCTGAATGCGGCGTAGCCGGGCAAGTCCGGTCCGGCCAGTAAACGCTGGAAGCCGCCTTGGCCGGCGCGACACAGGCGTAGCTCGTTCAGGCGCTCCTGATCGAACGCCAGGGTGCCTAGGGTGCCGCTGACTTCGAAGCTCAGATGATTCTTGTAGCCATGCTTGAGCCAGCTGCTGCTGAAGGTGCCGCGCGCGCCGCTGGCAAAGCGCAGCAACGCATGGGCCTGATCGTCGACCGCAATGCGGCGTTGTTCCTGGCTGCCGGTTGTGGTTGGGCGTTGGCGATGGACGGTGTGGGAGTCGGCGCACACCGCTTCGACATCGCCCAGCAGGTAGCGCGCCATGGCGAGCAGGTGGCTGCCCAGATCTGCCAGGGCTCCACCGGCATGTTCGGGTTCGCAACGCCACGACCAGGGCGAAGCTGGATCGGCCATGAAATCTTCGCTGAATTCACCTTGAAAACTGATGATCTCGCCGAGTTCGCCACTCAGGATCAGCTCGCGTGCCAGGCCAATAATCGGGTTGTGCTGATAGTTGTAGCCGACCCGGGTGACGACGCCGGCATGCTTCGCTGCCACGTGCATCGCATGAGCTTGCTCAAGATTCACCGCCAGCGGCTTTTCGCAGTACACCGGCTTGCCAGCGGCAAGGGCGGCCATGGCCATCGGATAGTGCAGGTGATTGGGTGTGGTGATGTCGATCAGGTTGACCTTGGGGTCGTCAATCAATCTCTGCCAGTCGCCATGGGCCTGCTCGAAGCCCCAGGCGGTGGCGCAGGCTTTTGCGCGTGCGGGATCGGCGTCAGCCAGAGCGGCCAGACGAAGGGTGAAGGGCAGTTCGAATGCCCCGCTGACATTGCGAAAGGCCAGGGCGTGGGCGCGCCCCATGAAGCCCGTGCCGATCAGGCCGATTCCGAGTTCACGCATGACAGGATCCTTTGAGTTCTTGTTTTCAGAGGTCCTGTTTATAGAATAAATATTCCCTACACTCAAATAATGGAATAAATATTTTGAGTTGGCGTGTCAGCTGGGATGACGGAGCTCCGGTCAGTCCTCGAACCCGACCTGCTCGTGAATCTCGTCCACCTTCAACTCCAGTCGATAGGCCACCGCGATAAACAGCGCCTGGCACAGGCACAAAGTCGCACTCAAGGAGCGGAACGCGAACGAACTGCCTTCGTTGACCAGCAGCAAAGTGTTGGCGCGCTTGGCCAATGGCGAGAGATTGCTGTCAGTGATGATCAAGGTTTTCGCCTGATGGTGCTGGGCGATGCGCAGGCAGTGCTGGGTTTCCTTGCCGTACGGCGTGAAGCTGATGGCGATCACCAGGTCATTGGCGCGCACGCTGCGCATTTGCTCGCGGTAGCTGCCGCCGAGGCCCGAGACCAGGTGGATGCGCTTGTTGGTGTGTTGCAGGTTGTAGACCAGATAGTCGGCCACGGCGAACGAGCGGCGCACGCCGACCACGTAGATATTGTCGGCATTGACCACCAGGTCCACAGCCTTTTCGAAGGCCTGGTCATCGAGCTCCTGCCCCAGGCGTTCGATGCCCGACAGGGTGGCGTCGATGCACTCGCGGGCGAGGTCGCCGCCGCTGGCTTTCTGCGACTTGTTGGCGATCATGCTGCGAATGCGCTGCTGGTAGTTCTGCACCGGCGTGGCTTTGTGGGTATACGCCTCGCGGAACAGCGCCTGCATTTCGCTGAAACCGCTGAAACCGAAACGCTGGGAGAACCGCACGATGGCCGACGGATGCACTTCGCATTCGCGGGCGATGTCGCTGATGCGGTCGACCATGATCCGGTCGCTTTGCTGGCTCATGTAACTGGCGATGCGTTTGAGCTGGCGCGGCAGGCTTTCGTATTCACGGGTAATGAGCTGCAGCAGACGCTCGGCATTGATCGGGGGGCTGGCAAGATCGCTCTCGGGCGTGCTCTCGGCGGTAGCCGGCTGATCGGTGCGGGACATAAATAATCCTTCTGGCTTGTTCTTATAGGGACGGTTGTACGTATCGTCCCCTGACAATAGGTTGGCTGTGCGCAGTCTACAGGCTCGGCCCGGACAAAATCTTGAGCTTGCGCCAGCAGGATCCCTGCTGAAACGATGCACTGTGTCTGGAGCGCCTGCACTGAAGTTTATTGGAAAAAATATTCCACGTGAAAAATAATTGGAATATTTATTGATTGTTCGATCCGGCTCGTTTTAGTCTGCATCCACCAAGAGTGCCCGGCGCGGTCACCGCGTCGGGCACAGGCTGATAAAAATAACAGGAGCCAGCATGGGCCAGACTCGTTTTGCCAGTGGACGTCAATTGGATCTGATTTGCCTCGGACGCCTTGGCGTCGACCTCTATGCGCAGCAAGTCGGGGCAAGGCTGGAGGATGTGAGCAGCTTCGCCAAATACCTTGGAGGCTCCTCCGCCAACATCGCGTTCGGCACCGCCCGGTTGGGGCTCAGATCGGCGATGCTGAGCCGCACCGGCGACGATCACATGGGGCGTTTCCTGATCGAATCCCTGGCCCGTGAAGGTTGCGATGTCAGCGGCATCAAGGTCGATCCGGAGCGACTGACCGCCATGGTGCTGCTCGGTCTCAAGGATCGGGAAACCTTTCCCCTGGTCTTCTACCGTGAGAATTGCGCCGACATGGCGCTGCGGGCCGAAGACATCAGCGAAGCCTTTATCGCCTCCAGCAAAGCCTTGCTGATCACCGGCACCCATTTCTCCACCGACGGCGTCTACAAGGCGAGCACCCAGGCGCTGGACTACGCCGAAAAGCACAACGTCAAACGGGTGCTGGACATCGACTACCGCCCGGTCCTGTGGGGGCTCGCCGGCAAGGCGGACGGCGAAACCCGTTTCGTTGCCGATCAGAACGTCACTCAACATGTGCAACAAATCCTCCCGCGCTTCGACCTTGTGGTCGGGACCGAAGAAGAGTTTCTGATGGCCGGTGGTTCCGAGGATTTGCTCACTGCGCTGCGCAATGTCCGGCGGCTGAGTGCAGCGACCCTGGTGGTCAAACTCGGCCCACAAGGTTGCACGGTGATTCACGGAGAGATTCCGGCGCGTCTTGAAGACGGCGCGATTTATCCCGGGGTGCGGGTCGAAGTGCTGAACGTACTGGGCGCCGGCGATGCGTTCATGTCGGGTTTCCTCAGCGGTTGGCTGGAGGATGCCAGCGACGAGCGTTGCTGCCAGTTGGCCAATGCCTGCGGTGGTCTGGTGGTATCGCGCCATGCCTGCGCACCGGCGATGCCAACCCGTGCCGAGCTCGATTACCTGTTCAGCAGCCCGGTGCCGATTACCCGGCCTGATCAGGACGCCATCCTGCAACGTCTGCATCAGGTCAGTGTGCCGCGCAAACAGTGGAAGCAACTGTTCATCTTTGCCTTCGACCATCGCGGGCAATTGGTTGAATTGGCCCAGAAGGGCGGACGCGACCTCGGCGCCATCGGCGAACTCAAGCAACTGTTCATCAAGGCCGTAGAGCGTGTCGAAAAAGATCTGCGCGAGCAGGGCATCGAAGCCGATGTCGGGCTGCTGGCGGATCAGCGTTTCGGCCAGGACTCGCTGAACGCCGCCACCGGTCGAGGCTGGTGGGTGGCGCGGCCGGTCGAGGTGCAGGGCTCGCGGCCGCTGGCCTTCGAGCATGGGCGCTCGATCGGCAGCAACCTGATCGTCTGGCCGCAAGAGCAAATCATCAAATGCCTGGTGCAATTTCACCCGGACGACGAACCGATGCTGCGCCTGGAGCAGGAGGCGCAGATCAAGGCGCTGTATCAGGCGTCACAAGTCAGCGGTCATGAACTGCTGCTGGAAATCATCCCGCCCAAGGATCACCCCTCACCTCATCCCGATGTGTTGTATCGCGCGCTCAAACGCCTCTACAACCTGGGCATCTACCCGGCGTGGTGGAAGATAGAAGCGCAAAGCGCCGAGGAATGGCGACAGCTCGACGAACTGATCCAGGCGCGCGATCCCTATTGCCGAGGCGTAGTGCTGCTGGGCCTGAATGCCCCTGCATCAGCGTTGGCCGAAGGCTTTCAACAGGCCAGTCAGAGTCAGACCTGCCGTGGGTTCGCCGTGGGCCGGACGATTTTCCAGGCGCCGAGCCGCTCCTGGCTGGCCGGGGAAATCGACGACGAAACGCTGATCCGCCAGGTACAGGGCACCTTCGTCGAGCTGATCGATGCCTGGCGCACGGCCCGGGCCTGAGCCGCGGTTGAACATTCTAGAAATAACAATAAAAGGTGCAGCCATGCCCGCTATCCGAATTGGCATCAACCCGATTTCCTGGAGCAACGACGACCTGCCGTCCCTCGGCGGTGAAACACCGCTGAGCACCGCCCTCAGCGAAGGCAAGGCCATCGGTTATGAAGGCTTCGAACTCAACGGCAAGTTTCCCAAGGACGCCAAAGGCGTTGGCGACGTGCTGCGCCCGTATGACCTGGCGCTGGTGTCCGGCTGGTATTCCAGTCGCCTCGCACGTCGTTCGGTGGCCGAGGAAATCGACGCGATTGCCAGCCATGTCGAGCTGCTGGCGAAGAACGGCGCGAACGTGCTGGTTTACGGTGAGGTGGCCGACTCGATTCAGGGCCAGCGAATTCCCTTGGTCGAGCGCCCGCGTTTTCACACCGAACAGGCGTGGCAACAATACGCCGACAAGCTGACCGAACTGGCGCGCTTCACCCTGTCACAAGGCGTGCGTCTGGCGTATCACCACCATATGGGCGCCTACGTCGAATCCCCGTCGGACATCGATACCCTGATGGCGCTGACCGGCAATGAAGTCGGGCTGCTGTTCGATTCGGGCCATTGCTACATGGGCGGCGGTGAACCCTTGCAGGTGCTGCGCAAGCACCTGTCGCGCATCTGCCACGTGCACTTCAAGGATGTGCGCAAACCGGTGGTGCAACTGGCGCGTAACAACCTGTGGAGCTTCCCCGACTGCATCATCAACGGCACCTTCACCGTGCCGGGGGATGGTGACATCGACTTCGCCGAACTGCTGGACGTGCTGCTGGCGGCCGATTACCACGGCTGGCTGGTGGTCGAGGCCGAGCAGGATCCGGCAGTGGCGCCGAGTTATGTCTACGCAAAAAAAGGCTTCGACACCTTGCGCGCGTTGCTCGACGAGAGGACTGCACGATGAGCCTGCTGGTCAAAAGCAATGCCCGTGGCCGTACCATGGTCGAGCTGGCTGAAGGTGAACTGCAATACGTCGGTTTTGCCGCCTATCGGTTGAGCCTGGGTGAAACCTTGCCTGTTGCCGCAGGCGACAAGGAGCTGTGCCTGGTGCTGCTCAGCGGCCGGATCGGCATCCACGGCGAAGCACCGGGGCAGGGCGCCTTCAACTGGGACAACCTCGGTGATCGCCAGTCGGTGTTCGAAGACAAATCCCCGTTCGCCGCGTACCTGCCACCCGGCAGTCAGGCGCAGGTGGTGGCATTGAGTGATGCGCAAGTGGCGGTTTGTGCCGCTCCCGGCTCGACCACTACGGACCTCGGCCCGCGCCTGATCAGGCCTGAAGCCATGAAGCGCAGCGTGCGCGGCAAGGGCGCCAACACCCGCTATGTCTGCGACATTCTGCCGGACAGTGAACCGGCCCATTCGCTGCTGGTGGTGGAAGTGCGCACGCCGTCGGGGCACTCCTCGAGCTACCCGCCGCACAAGCACGACACCGACGACCTGCCGCACCAGAGCTTTCTCGAAGAAACCTACTACCACCAGATCAACCCGCCCCAGGGCTTCGTGTTCCAGCGGGTCTACACCGACGACCGCAGCATCGATCAGGCCATGGCCGTGGAAAACAGCGACCTCGTCGTCGTGCCCAAGGGCTATCACCCGGTCAGCGTGCCGTATGGCTACGAGTCCTACTACCTGAACGTGATGGCCGGGCCGAAACGCGTCTGGCAGTTCCATAACGACCCGCAGCACAGCTGGCTGCTGGATCTCTGAATTCCAACTTTCGCACGGAGAACAAGAACAATGAGCGACACCCCGGTCATAGGCCATTACCTCGACGGTCAGGTGCAGGACAGTGGTAGCGAACGATTCAGCGATGTCTTCAATCCGGCCACCGGCGGCGTTCAGGCGCGGGTCGGGCTGGCCAGCCAGAAGACCGTGGACGCTGCCGTCGCTTCGGCGCTGAAGGCCTTTCCGGCCTGGTCCGAGCAATCGTCCCTGCGCCGTTCGCGGGTGATGTTCAAGTTCAAGGAATTGCTCGATCGTCACCACGACGAACTGGCCGAAATCATCAGCCGGGAACACGGCAAGGTGTTTTCCGACGCCAAGGGCGAAGTCACCCGAGGCATTGAAATCGTCGAGTACGCCTGCGGTGCACCGAACCTGTTGAAGACCGAGTTCAGCGATAACATCGGCGGCGGTATCGACAACTGGAACCTGCGTCAGCCGCTCGGCGTCTGCGCCGGGGTCACGCCGTTCAACTTCCCGGTGATGGTGCCGCTGTGGATGATTCCGCTGGCGCTGGTCACCGGCAACTGCTTCATCCTCAAACCGTCCGAGCGCGACCCGTCCGCCAGTTTGCTGATGGCTCGCCTGTTGACCGAAGCCGGTTTGCCGGACGGTGTGTTCAACGTGGTTCAGGGCGACAAGACGGCGGTCGACGCCTTGCTGCAGCACCCGGACATCGAGGCGATTTCGTTTGTCGGTTCGACGCCGATTGCCGAATACATCCACCAACAGGCCACCGCGCGCGGCAAGCGGGTGCAGGCGCTGGGCGGCGCGAAGAATCACATGATCGTCATGCCCGACGCGGATCTGGATCAGGCGGCGGATGCCTTGATCGGCGCCGCTTACGGATCGGCCGGTGAGCGCTGCATGGCGATTTCGATTGCGGTCGCGGTGGGCGAAGTCGGCGATCAACTGATCGCCAAACTGTTGCCGCGCATCGATCAGTTGAAAGTCGGCAACGGTCTGCAAGGCGACAACGACATGGGCCCGCTGGTCACCGCCGAACACAAGGCCAGGGTGGAAGGCTTTATCGATCAGGGCGTGGCCCAGGGCGCGCAGCTGATTGTCGACGGCCGTCACTTCAAGGTGCCGGGGGCCGAGACGGGCTTTTTCGTCGGCGCGACGCTGTTCGATCACGTCACCACCGACATGAGCATCTATCAGCAGGAAATCTTCGGCCCGGTGCTGGGCATCGTTCGCGTGCCGGATTTCGCCAGTGCCGTGGCGCTGATCAACGCCCATGAATTCGGCAATGGCGTGTCGTGCTTCACCAGCGATGGCGGGATCGCCCGCGCCTTCGCCCGCAGCATCAAGGTCGGGATGGTCGGCATCAACGTGCCGATTCCGGTGCCCATGGCCTGGCATTCGTTCGGTGGCTGGAAGCGCTCGCTGTTCGGCGATCACCATGCCTACGGAGAAGAAGGCATTCGTTTCTACAGCCGTTACAAAAGCGTGATGCAGCGCTGGCCCGACAGCATTGCCAAGGGGCCGGAATTCAGCATGCCGACGGCCAAATAATTCCTCTGCGCGGAGAACAACAAGAATGAGTACTCCCCTGCGTTTTGCCCTCAACCGAATGGTCGCTCCACGTTTGTCCCTGCTGGCGTTCATCGAATTGGCGGTGACCCTCAAGGCCGACGCCATCGAGATCCGCAACGACCTCAAAGGCATCGAGATCGAGGACGGCACCGCACCCGAACACGTGCGTGAGTTGTGCACGGCCCACGGCATCAGCGTGCTGTCGATCAACGCGCTGTATCCGTTCGACGTTTGGAATGACGAGCGCCGCGCGCAGGCCTTGAAGCTGGCTGCCTATGCCCGCGATTGTGGTGCGCGGGGGCTGGTGATGTGCCCGTTGAACGATCGCGCCGATCCGCGCAGCGTCGCCGAACGTGCGTCGGGCCTGCGCACCGCGTTGAGCGAGCTGGCGCCGATCCTGCGCGATCATGGCCTGCTGGGTTTCATCGAGCCGCTGGGTTTCAAAGCCTGCTCGCTGCGTCGCAAACGCACGGCGGTGGAGGCGATCAGGGCGGGCGGCGGGCTGGATGTGTTCCGTCTGGTGCATGACACCTTTCACCACCACCTGGGCGGTGAGCAAGAGTTTTTCCCTGAGCTGACCGGGCTGGTGCACATCTCCGGTGTCGAGGAGACCGAGGCGCCGCTGGCGACCCTTGGCGATGGTCACCGGGTGCTGGTGGGCGCGGACGACATTCTCGGCAACGCGGCACAAATCAACAGCCTGCTCGCTGGCGGCTACAGCGGCTACCTGTCGTTTGAGCCGTTTGCCGACAGCGTCCATGGCCTGGCGGATATTCAGACGGCGATCGGCGCGAGCATGGACCACCTGAGCCAATCCCTGAGTTGACAGTGCCCCTCGCAGGGATCGGATCTGAATTTGAAAGGTGCGGTTATGACCACAACAAGACTGACCATGGCCCAGGCCCTGGTGAAATTCCTCGATAACCAGTACATCGAGGTCGATGGCGTTCAGAGCAAGTTCGTCGCCGGGATCTTTACCATTTTCGGCCACGGCAACGTGCTGGGTCTGGGGCAGGCGCTGGAGCAGGACAGCGGTGACCTGATCGTCCATCAGGGCCGCAACGAACAAGGCATGGCCCATGCGGCGATCGGTTTCGCCAAGCAGCATCTGCGACGCAAGATCTACGCCTGCACCTCGTCCGTGGGGCCGGGCGCGGCGAACATGCTGACCGCTGCCGCCACCGCGACCGCCAACCGGATTCCCTTGCTGTTGTTGCCGGGTGACGTCTATGCCTGCCGTCAACCGGATCCGGTGTTACAACAGATCGAACAGTTCCACGACCTGAGCATCAGTACCAACGATGCGTTCAAGGCCGTGAGCAAATACTGGGATCGCATCAACCGCCCCGAGCAATTGATGACTGCGGCGATCCACGCCATGCGCGTGCTCACGGATCCCGCCGAAACCGGCGCCGTGACCCTGGCCCTGCCGCAGGATGTGCAGGCCGAAGCCTACGACTATCCCGATTACTTCCTGCAAAAACGCGTGCACCGGATCGAGCGTCGTCCGGCCACTGAAGCGATGCTCGGCGATGCCTTGGCGTTGTTCAAAGGCAAACGCAAACCGCTGATCATCTGTGGTGGCGGCGTCAAATACTCGGGTGCCAGCGCGGCGTTGCAGGCGTTTGCCGAGCGCTTCGATATTCCCTTCGCCGAAACCCAGGCCGGCAAAAGCGCGGTGGTGTCCAGCCATCCGCTGAACGTCGGTGGCATTGGCGAAACCGGTTGCCTGGCGGCGAACCTGCTGGCCAAAGAGGCGGATCTGATCATCGGGGTTGGCACTCGCTACAGCGATTTCACCACCGCGTCGAAATCCTTGTTCCAGCACCCTGACGTGCAATTTCTCAACCTCAATATCAGCCCCTGCGATGCCCTGAAACTCGACGGCGTGCAACTGTTGGCGGACGCCCGAACAGGTTTGTCGGCGCTGGCCGAAGCGCTGGGGGACTACCGTTCCGGCTGGGGCGACCAGCCCCGTCAGGCCCGGGCGCAACTGGACGAGGAAGTGGATCGCCTTTATCAGATCGACTACCAGGCTCGGGACTTCGTCCCGGAAATCAACGACCACCTCGATCCGGCGGTGTTGCGCGAATTCATCGAGCTGACCGGTTCCTGCCTGACCCAGAGCCGTGTGCTAGGCGTGCTCAATGAAACCCTTGCCGATGACGCGGTCATCGTCGCTGCCGCCGGCAGCCTGCCCGGTGACTTGCAGCGCAGCTGGCGTAGCAAGGGGGTGAACACTTATCACGTCGAATACGGATATTCGTGCATGGGCTATGAGGTGAACGCCGCGCTGGGCGTGAAGCTTGCCGAGCCCGAGCACGAGGTTTATGCGCTGGTGGGCGACGGCTCTTACATGATGCTGCACTCGGAGCTTGCCACCTCGATTCAGGAGCGGCGCAAGATCAACGTGGTGCTGTTCGACAACATGACCTTCGGTTGCATCAACAATCTGCAGATGGGCAACGGCATGGACAGCTTTGCCACCGAGTTCCGTTTCCGCAACCCGCAGAGCGGCAAGCTCGACGGTGCTTTCGTGCCGGTGGATTTCGCCATGAGCGCGGCGGCCTACGGCTGCAAGACCTACAAGGTGAACACCGTTGAAGAGTTGCAGGCGGCGCTGGCCGATGCGCGCTTGCAGACGGTCTCGACCCTGATCGACATCAAGGTTCTGCCCAAGACCATGATTCACGGTTACCTGTCGTGGTGGCGGGTCGGCGTGGCGCAAGTCTCCACCAGCGCCCGCACCGATGCAGTGGCCAAAACCCTGAACGAACGACTGGCCAAGGCCCGTCAGTACTGATTGCTCTGAATCGAACAACTACAAGGAATCCTTTTATGTCATTGCTTTCCCAAGCGTTGCGGCTAGGCGTCATCGGCACCGGGGCTATCGGTCAGGATCACATCCGTCGTTGCAGCCAGACCTTGCTCAACAGTCAGGTCGTCGCGGTTACCGACATCAATTTGCAGCAGGCGGCCAAGGTCGTGGCTGACCTGAATCTGACCGCCGAGGTCTATCCCGACGGCCACGCGCTGATCCAGGCGCCGGACGTCGAGGCGATCCTCGTCACCTCCTGGGGCCCGAGCCACGAAGAGTTTGTGCTGGCCGCGATTGCGGCGGGCAAACCGGTGTTCTGCGAGAAACCGTTGGCGGTGACCGCCGAAGGCTGCCGCAAGATCGTCGAGGCCGAAGTGGCCCACGGCAAACGGCTGGTGCAGGTCGGTTTCATGCGTCCGTACGATGAAGGTTATCGCGCGCTGAAGTCGGTGATCGACAGTGGCCAGATCGGCGAGCCTTTGATGCTGCATTGCGCGCACCGCAACCCGAGCGTGGGCGAAAACTACAAGACCGACATGGCAATCACCGACACGTTGATCCATGAACTGGACGTGCTGCGCTGGTTGCTCGACGACGATTACGTCTCGGTGCAGGTGGTGTTCCCGCGCAAGAGCAGCAAAGCCCTCGCGCATTTGAAAGATCCGCAGATCGTGCTGCTGGAAACCGCAAAGGGCACACGGATCGACGTGGAGGTTTTCGTCAATTGCCAGTACGGCTATGACATCCAGTGCGAAGTGGTGGGGGAGACCGGCATCGCCAAATTGCCGGAGCCGTCTCAGGTGCAATTGCGCAGCGGGGCCAAGCTGTCCAACGCGATTCTGATGGACTGGAAGGATCGCTTTATCGCGGCCTATGACGTCGAGTTGCAGGCGTTCATCGATGGCGTGCGGGCAGGGCAGGTCGGCGGGCCGTCGGCGTGGGACGGCTTCGCCGCCGCCGTTGCCGCCGATGCGTGCATCGAAGCGCAGCACAGCGGGGCGATCGTCAAGGTCGCACTGCCAGACCGTCCCCATTTCTACAGCTGACGCAAATCCCTGTGGGAGCGAGCTTGTTCGCGATTGCGGTCTATCAGGGCACATCAATGTGGAATGTGCCGCCGCCATCGCGGGCAAGCCCGCTCCCACAGGGTCCGCGTTTTATTCAGGGAAATACTTGTATGCGCATCGGACTTGTCGGTTACGGCCACGGCGGCCGGTTTTTTCATGCTCCGCTGATCAGCAGCCTGCCGGCGGCGACGTTTGTCGGCGTGGTTACTCGTTCAGCGGAGCGCCGACAGTTGCTGGCGGCGGAGCATCCGGGTGTGCCGGCCTTCGACAGCATCGGCCACTTGGTGGAAGCCGGGATCGATGTGCTAGTGGTATCGACGCCCCTCAAGGGGCGGCCGGCACTGGTGCTCGACGGCATCGAACACGGCGTGGCGGTAGTCAGCGACAAGCCGTTCGCCGCCGACTGGCAGCAGGCGCAAACCCTGATCACCATGGCCGAGCGCCAGAATGTTCCGCTCAGCGTGTATCAAAACCGGCGCTGGGACTCAGACTTTCTAACCGTGCGCAAACTCATCGAATCCGGCGCGCTGGGCCAGGTCAGCCGGTTCGAGTCGCGGATCGAGCGTTACTCGCCGTCATCGGTTCACAACAGCAGCGGCGGTGGTTTCCTGCGCGATCTGGGCAGTCATCTGGTCGATCAGGCGTTGTTGCTGTTCGGCCCGGTGACACGGGTCTACGCCGAACTGGACTACCTGGAAAAAGACCAGACCTTCGATCACGGCTTCTTCATGTCCCTGACCCACGTCAACGGCGTGACCTCGCACCTGGGCGGCAGTTGCCTGCAGAACAGCCCCGGCCCGCGCTTTCGGGTGAGCGGTACGCTGGGTTGTTACAGCGTCGAGGGGCTGGACGGGCAGGAGGTCCAGGCGCTGGCCGGGCTTTCGCCGAAGACCGAAGGCGAGCGCTGGGGCGTCGAGGAGCACCGACGTTGGGGCTGGTTCGAACACGGAGAAGAGCGCGAACGGGTTCCGTCCGAGCGCGGCTGCTGGAGTCAGTTCTATTTGCAGCTACAAATCGCCTTGCAAAACGGTGGCCCGCTGCCCGTGGATGCCCGCGATGCACTGGCGACAACCCGCGTGCTAGACGCTGCGCGACTGAGTTCCAAACGTCATCAGGTAGTGGAGCTGAGCGAGTTCGCAAGCCATGGAATAAAATCACAATAAAATTCTAAAACAGGTTGATATAGAAAATAATTTCCAATAGAGTCGATTTCAGATTCTCTGTCTCGCCATACGTTCCAACGCCTCGACTGCTTGTCCGCTTACTGAAATCGTCACGCCTCATCCATAAAACCAACAAGAATGTGGAGAAAGACTTTTCATGAAGACCAAGACCCGTTTTGCCTCACTGGCCTTGTCCCTGATGTTCGCCAGCGGCGCTGTGCTGGCCGATATGAAGATCGGCGTCAGCATGTCCCAGTTCGATGACACCTGGCTGACCTACCTGCGTGAATCCATGGACAAGAAAGCCAGGTCCTATCCCGACGGCGTCAAGCTGCAGTTCGAAGACGCCCGCAGCGACGTGGTCAAGCAACTGAGCCAGGTCGAAAGCTTCATCAGCCAGAAGGTCGACGCCATCGTGGTTAATCCGGTGGATACCGCCGCCACCAAGAAGATTACTGAAGCGGCAGTGAAGGCCGGCATTCCACTGGTCTATGTCAACCGCCGCCCCGATGACCTGAACCTGCCTAAAGGCGTCGTGACCGTCGCCTCCAACGACCTGGAGGCCGGCGAGATGCAGATGCAGTACCTGGCCGACAAGATGGGCGGCAAGGGCAACATCGTGATCTTGCTGGGTGACCTCGCGAACAACTCCACCACTAACCGCACCAAGGGCGTCAAAGAGGTGCTGGCCAAATACCCGGACATCAAGGTCGAGCAGGAGCAGAGCGGCGTCTGGCTGCGGGACAAGGGCATGACCCTGGTCAACGACTGGCTGACACAGGGCCGCAAATTCGACGCGGTCGTCTCCAACAACGACGAAATGGCCATCGGTGCCGCGATGGCGCTGCAACAGGCCGGCGTCGCCAAAGGCAGCGTGCTGATTGCGGGTGTCGACGGCACGCCGGACGGCTTGAACGCCGTGAAGAAGGGCTCGCTGGCCGCTTCCGTGTTCCAGGACGCCAAGGGCCAGGCCGACGGTTCCATCGATACCGCGGTGAGAATGGCGAAGAACGAGCCGGTCGAGCCGGCCGTCTGGGTGCCGTTCCGCCTGATCACGCCGCAAAACGTTGACCAGTTCAAATAGTCCGTCCGTTCAATAACAACAATAAGCCCGCAAGGTGGCGATCGCGACCTTGCCGATGGAGTACCTGATCATGTTCGCTTCAGCGACTGCTTCGAGCACCCCTTTGACGGGGAGCCCGCCCACTGCAATACCTGTCGAAGAGCCGTACCTGCTGGAGATCCTCAACGTCAGCAAGGGTTTCCCCGGTGTGGTGGCGTTGTCCGATGTGCAACTGCGGGTACGCCCCGGTTCCGTGCTGGCGCTCATGGGCGAGAATGGCGCGGGCAAATCCACCCTGATGAAAATCATCGCCGGCATCTATCAGCCAGACGCCGGCGAACTGCGCCTGCGGGGCAAACCGGTGGTGTTCGAAACGCCACTGGCGGCGCTTCAGGCCGGGATAGCAATGATTCATCAGGAACTCAACCTGATGCCGCACATGAGCATCGCCGAAAACATCTGGATCGGCCGCGAGCAGCTCAACGGCTTTCACATGATCGACCATCGGGAAATGCACCGCTGCACGGCGAAACTGCTGGAGCGCCTGCGGATCAACCTTGATCCCGAAGAGCTGGTCGGCAATCTGAGTATTGCCGAGCGGCAGATGGTCGAGATCGCCAAAGCCGTGTCCTACGACTCCGACATCCTGATCATGGACGAACCGACGTCGGCCATCACCGACAAGGAAGTCGGCCACCTGTTCTCGATCATTGCCGACCTGAAACGTCAGGGCAAAGGCATTATCTACATCACCCACAAAATGAACGAAGTGTTCGCGATCGCCGATGAAGTGGCGGTGTTCCGTGACGGTGCCTACATCGGGCTGCAGCGAGCCGATTCCATGGACAGCGACAGCCTGATTTCGATGATGGTCGGTCGTGAATTGAGCCAGTTGTTTCCGGTGCGTGAAAAGCCGATTGGCGATCTGTTGCTGTCGGTGCGCGACCTCAAGCTCGACGGTATTTTCAAGGGTGTTTCCTTCGACCTGCATGCCGGGGAAATCCTGGGCATCGCCGGCTTGATGGGCTCCGGCCGGACCAACGTGGCTGAGGCGATCTTCGGCATCACGCCCAGCGACGGTGGCGAGATCCGTCTCGATGGCGAGGTGGTGCGCATCCGCGATCCGCACATGGCGATCGAGAAGGGCTTCGCACTGTTGACCGAGGATCGCAAGCTCAGTGGTCTGTTCCCGTGCCTCTCGGTGCTGGAGAACATGGAAATGGCCGTCCTGCCGCACTACGCCGGCCACGGTTTCATCCAGCAAAAAGCCTTGCGCGCCTTGTGCGAAGACATGTGCAAGAAGCTGCGGGTGAAAACACCGTCGCTGGAGCAGTGCATCGACACCTTGTCGGGTGGCAATCAGCAGAAAGCCTTGCTGGCGCGCTGGTTGATGACCAACCCGCGAATCCTGATTCTCGACGAGCCGACCCGCGGCATCGACGTCGGCGCCAAGGCCGAGATTTACCGGCTCATCGCCTACCTCGCCAGCGAAGGCATGGCGGTGATCATGATTTCTTCGGAGCTGCCGGAAGTGCTCGGCATGAGCGACCGGGTGATGGTCATGCACGAGGGCGACCTGATGGGCACCCTCGACTGCAGCGAGGCGACTCAGGAGCGGGTGATGCAACTGGCTTCGGGCCTGTCCTCGGTTCATTAACGGATACCGCTGGTGGCTGAGGCCGCCGTCGATGATGCGATAGAAAGGTGAGTGGTTATGAACGCGATACTGGAAAACAAACCGGCCACGGCACCGGTCAAGAGTCGCCGGCGCTTTCCGACGGAGCTGAGCATTTTCCTGGTGCTGATCGGCATTGGCCTGGTGTTCGAACTGTTCGGCTGGATCGTGCGCGACCAGAGCTTTCTGATGAACTCCCAGCGGCTGGTGTTGATGATCCTGCAAGTGTCGATCATCGGCCTGCTGGCGATTGGCGTGACCCAGGTGATCATCACCACCGGTATCGACCTGTCGTCGGGTTCGGTACTCGCCTTGTCGGCGATGATCGCGGCCAGTCTGGCGCAGACTTCGGATTTCGCTCGGGCAGTGTTTCCGTCACTGACCGATTTGCCGGTCTGGATTCCCGTGATTGCCGGGCTTGGTGTCGGGTTGCTGGCGGGGGCGATCAACGGCAGCATCATCGCCATCACCGGGATTCCACCGTTCATTGCCACACTGGGGATGATGGTTTCAGCCCGTGGTCTGGCGCGTTATTACACCGAAGGCCAGCCGGTGAGCATGCTCTCGGATTCCTACACGGCCATTGGCCACGGGGCGATGCCGGTGATCATTTTTCTGGTGGTGGCGGTGATCTTCCACATCGCGCTGCGCTACACCAAATACGGCAAATACACCTACGCCATCGGCGGCAACATGCAGGCGGCGCGCACCTCCGGTATCAACGTCAAACGCCATCTGGTCATCGTCTACAGCATCGCCGGGTTGCTGGCGGGGCTGGCAGGCGTGGTGGCTTCGGCCCGCGCCGCTACCGGTCAGGCCGGGATGGGCATGTCTTATGAGCTGGATGCGATTGCCGCCGCAGTCATCGGTGGTACCAGTCTGGCGGGTGGGGTGGGGCGCATCACTGGCACGGTGATTGGCGCTCTGATTCTAGGGGTGATGGCCAGCGGTTTTACGTTTGTCGGGGTCGATGCCTACATTCAGGACATCATCAAGGGGCTGATCATCGTGGTTGCCGTGGTGATCGACCAATACCGCAACAAGCGCAAGCTCAAACGCTGAAGTTCATTGTCCTGGCTTGGTAACGCGGGATGAACGTCACACAGTAAAGCCGATCGGAAAGATCGGCTTTTTTGTTCCTGCGCAAAGACTGCTGAGGCGGCCAAGTCGTTCAGGGTTTCTTTTCTTCCATCCCATCTTTTGAGCCGCTGGACGTTTGCGCATCCTTATCTGTTTCGTGGGTCTCTGCACCGGAATTCGACCCCGAGGCTTCTTCGCCCTTTTTGTCGGCCCTGTCTTCCTTGGATTCGGTGCCTCCCTGGTTGACTCCGGGAATACCGGTAGGCGGGACGCTGCTTCCCGCCGTCGCAAGCGGTGCAGTGGCGGATAAAAGACTTCCAAGCATGAGGGCTGCAATGGTTTTGTTCATCGTCGGGGCTTCCGCGTCAGGTGGATTGACGTTGGAAAATCAGAAGCGAAACAAAGTGCCGGGCGGCTGACGGGCGGGAGAGCTGGGAGGCGGGTGGCTGTGTAGTCGAGCATCTTTGTAGAGAGCCTTCGGCCGAACATGGCTGCAACAGGCGGCAAATTGCTGGCCCCCGAATGTTTGAAGTCCCGGCAAACTCGCCTTTTTTCAAAAGGTTAGGTGGGCTATATGCGGACGATTGTCATCACCGTAGCAACGCTTTCCCTCGCTCTGTTCGCGGTGCAGGCCCAGGCCAGGGAACTGAGCAAGAGCCATCGTTTTGCGTGCACTTGGGGCTCGGACATCGCTGCCGGCGCGCAACAGTCGAAGTTGTCAGGGATTTCCCTGTACGGCGCCCGCAAGCGCTTGCAGGTACGTAAATTTCAGCAGCCGTGGATGCGCATGACCGCGATGGGCATCACGGAGCAAACCTATAACAGTACCTCGCGTCTCAAGCCCGCAGCCGTCAAGCAGACCTATTACGAACAATGCGTGAGACATGAACTGGCTCAGCGATAAAAGTGAAGCCCAACCTCAAGAGGTTGGGCTTTTTATTGTCTTGCGCAAATGCAGCGCTATTTGTCGCTTTCGCAATTGACCATCCATGACACGCCAAAACGATCCACCAGCATGCCGAAGCGTGCGGCCCAGAAGGTGGATTCCAGCGGCATGTCGACACGACCGTCCCTGGCCAGGGCGTTAAACACCCGTTCGGCCTCGGCGATGCTGTCGACATTCAGGGAGATCGAGCAGCCGCTCATGCCTGGGGTCGGGCGGTCGGGTGTGGTGTCCGAAGCCATGAGCATCTGATCGCCGACTTTCAGGCAGGTGTGGATGATCAGGTTGTGGTGCTCTTTGGGGACATGTTCGGCGGCTGGGGTTTCGCCGAAGGTCATCATCGCTTCGAGCTTGCCTTGCAGGCATTGCTCGTAAAACGTGAAGGCTGCGCGGCAGTCGCCGTTGAAGATCAGGTACGGGTTGATTTTCATGGTGGTGCTCCCGAATAGGCAGTGGAACGCTGCGCGGCCGGGTGTGCCGAAGCAGCGTCATGGATTGACTCCATCCAGCAAAGCGTTAGAACGCCGGATTGCCAGCCGATGCTGCAAGAATTTCCTTTCGGGGTGACCGATGGTCTGCGGGGAGGGATGTCAGGAGTCTCGCGGGTTTTTCTGCACCGTAGCGCCCGCCACCCGGGCGGCAGGTCGGGTTTGCATCAGCGCATCGATCGCCTTGCGATAGTTCTGTCCGCCTAGCGCCATGCTGTTGTTGTGCGTTGCGCCGGGCACCAGCAGCAGGCGTTTCGGTTGCCGGGCGGCGGCGAACAGTTGCTCGCTGAAGCGCGACGGCACGAATGCGTCGGCCAGACCGTGCACCACCAGCAGCGGCATGTGGATCTCGGCGATCTTGTCGATGGAGTCGAACTTCTGCGACAACAGCCAGCGCACGGGAAGAGAGGTGTTGGCCACCGCAGCCGCCACATCCGCCAATGAGGTGAACGTGGATTCGATGACCAGTCCGCGCACCGGCAGAGGGGTGTGATTTCTGGCAGCATCGCGGCCGAGTTCGGCAGCCAGGTCGATGGCGACCGCACCTCCCAGCGAATGTCCGTAAATCAGGCGTTTGTTCGGGTCGGGCTGCAACAGCTGGAAGCGTTCCCAGGCCACCCGCGCATCCTCGTACACCGTGCTCTCCGACGGCAGGTCGCCATGGCTCTGGCCGAAGCCGCGATAGTCGATGGCCAGCACCGAATAACCTGCCGCACGCAGTTGCTCGATACGGAACAGTTGCCCGGTGAGGTTCCAGCGCACGCCATGCAGATAAAGGATGGCCGGAGCATCGGCGCGCTCTGCCGGCCACCACCAGGCGTGAATGTTCTGCCCGGCCTTGAAGCTTTTCGGTTGCAGGTCGAGTTCCTGCACGCTGCCGGGCAATCCGTGATACCAGCCGGCCGTGCCCGGCTCGATGCGAAACAGCAGCTTGCGTTCGGTGTGTTCCAGCACGGCACAACTCGCCGGCACGCCGATGATCAGGGCGGCCATGCAGGCGAACGCCAGACGGCGGCGTCGAAGTCGGGTCATGAAGGCAAGGAACATTAAACGTTTCACCACGGCGCGGACAAAGAACGCTTTTTACCAGATGCCTTGACCTGCGCGTGACATTTTCGACCACCGCACGCCTGCAACGATTACAAAATGCTGCAGCGACTCAGTCGATCTTCAGCACGATCTTGCCGATGTGATCGCCCGCTTCCATGTGCGCATGGGCCTTGGCTGCGTCGGCGAGCGGGTAAACCTTGTCGATGATCGGCAGGCAGCGTCCGGCGGCCAGCACCGGCCAGACGTGTTCGCGCAATTGATCTGCGATGGCGGCTTTTTCCGCCGAGGTACGGGCGCGCAGGAGCGAACCGGTGACCACCGCACGCTTGCCGAGGATGGCCAGCAGATCGATGTCGTTGGCCCGCGCGCCGCCGAGGAAGCCGATCATTACCAACCGCCCATCCATCCCCAAGGCGCTGATGTTCCCGTTGAGGTACGAGCCGCCCATGATGTCGAGGATCACATTGACGCCCTGGCCGGCAGTTTGCTCGGCGATGACAGTCGCGAAATCCTGTTCCCGGTAGTTGATCGCTTCACCGCCCAGATTGCGGATCGCTGTGCATTTGTCGGCGCTGCCGGCGGTGGCGAAGGCTTCGATGCCAAACTCGCGGCACAGCATCAACGCGGTGGTGCCGATGCCGCTGGTGCCGCCGTGGATCAAGGCGCGCTGGCCACGGCTGGCGCCGCCGAGACCGAACAGGTTGGCCCACACGGTGAAAAAGGTTTCCGGAATGGCCGCTGCCTGGATCCAGTCCAGCCCATCGGGGATTGGCAAGACCTGGCCCGCCGGAACCGCGCAATATTCGGCGTAACCGCCGCCATTGGTCAGCGCGCACACGCGGTCACCCACCGCGAATGTGCTGACGCCATTGCCGACCGCCACGACTTCACCCGCCACTTCAAGGCCCGGGATCGGGTTCATGCCAGGCCTCATCGGGTACTTGCCGGCGCGTTGCAGGGCGTCCGGGCGATTGACGCCGGCGGCGTGCACGCGGATCAGTACTTCGCCTTCTGCGGCGACCGGCAGCGGGACGCGTCGGGATTGCAGAACCTCGGGCCCGCCCGGTTCGGTGATTTCCATTCGGGTCATATCAGTGGGCAACGTCATGTTCGATTCCTCTTGAAAAAGTGATCAGTAGATGGGAACGCAGTCAGGGCGCAATGATTCCCGTCATTCGGCGCAGCAGCGTTGCTCGACGGAGGAGGGCAGCAGTTTCAGGGCGTGCTCAAGTATCAGCGCGATCACGATGGCACCGCCGGCAATCACGAAGAGCAGCACATGTTGTCCGCCCGTGGCGTTGAACAGCGCCGAATAGGCGAAGCCCGCCAGCGCCTGAAACGTGGCGAACGACACCGTGGCCCGGCTCCACGCCACCTGCTGGCGATGGTGATCCGGTACCAGCTCATGCACTCGGGCCAATGCCAGCGGCACAATGCCCGGCGGGAATGAACCGAGGACCACCGCCAGCAGTGCCAACGCCAGGAACGAATGCGAAATGGCCAGCAAGCCAAGGGTGATCGCCTGCACCACCAGCACCAGACGAATGCCGGTTCGCGCGCCGAGATGATCGGCGAGGAAGCCGTAACTCACCGGGCCGACGATGGCGCCCAGACCGTACATGACCCACATCAGCGCGCCGACATGCGACCCGGCGCCCAGACCCCGGGCGACATAATCCACCAGAAAGACCATGGCCGGCACCAGCCCGGCGGCCATGAACGCGTACTGGGCAAACAGCAGATAAACCGCAGGCGGTGTCGGCTCGAGCGGATCCACCTGAGCCGTTGCGGTTGTTGCATGGGGCTGCTCCGAGGGCCAGCCGAACCAGCTCAAAGCCGTCAGTGCCAGCGACAGCACGCCCAATCCCAGCCATGTTGCTTGCAAGCCCAGGCTCAACAGCAGCGGAACGATCGTGCCCGAGCCGGCGATGCCCAGACCGATGCCGAGGAAAATCGCCCCGCTGGCCAGGCCTTTGCGCTCGGCCGGTACATGGGGCAATACAGTCGCAGCCACCAGCACCATGATCGCGCCACCCGCGATTCCCGACAGCAGGCGCCAGCCGAAATACCAGCTCACCGACACCGGGTACGCACAGGCGAAAAACGCCACGGTCACCGCCAGCATCATCAGGCGCAGAGCGTTTCTCTGAGTGAGCCGGCGTGCCAGCGGGCGGCCGAGGAGGGCGCCGATCAGGTAACCGACCAGGTTGGCCGCGCCGAGATAGACCACATCATGGGCGGAAAACCACTGCGCCTGAATCAGCGAGGGGATCAGCGGCGTGTAGGCGAAACGCGCCAGGCCGATGCTGACCAGGCTGGCGCAGAGTCCGGCGAAAATCGCCAGCCAGACTCTCGCGTCCGGACGCTCGGGCGAAGCAATTGAAGTGGGCATGACGGCAATCCTGTGGAAAGGTTTATGGCGCCCAGCATATCGGCTATCGTTGCTGCGTTAATGCAGCGAGTTTGCGTGATAGTGATGCGTTTATGCATCAATGGAGAACGGTATGAACTGGGATGATGCACGGGTGTTTCTTGCGGTCTGCCGCGAGTCGACATTGCGCGGTGCCGCCCGTGTACTGGGCGTGGATCAGGCAACGGTCGGGCGCCGCATCACGGCACTGGAAAAGTCGCTGGCCGCGACCTTGTTCCTGCGCACCTCCGAGGGCTATGCGCTGACGGCAGTCGGTGAAGCGGCGCTCAAATCCGTGGAAAAAATGGAGCATTCGGCACTGGAGCTGGAACGGCGTATCCAGGGCCTGGACGATCGTCTGACCGGCAGCGTGCGGGTCAGCACCACCGATTCGCTGGCCATCGATTTCCTGATCCCGGCCATCGCGCAGTTGCACGAACAGCATCCGGACGTGCGCGTGCAACTGGACGCCTCTACGCAGATCCTCAGCCTGGCCAAACGTGAAGCGGACATCGCCGTGCGCAATACCCGTCCGGACAACCCGGACCTGATCGCCCGGCGCATCGCGCGTTGGCCGGTGGGTTTGTTCGCCTCGCAGGCCTATGTCGACAGCCATGGCGTGCCGTCGCCGGGCAGTGCGTTCGAGGGCCATGACCTGGTGGTGTACCAGCCGTATCTGCAGGGCAACAAGGATCTGACCCTCGTGTCGGAGCCTGTGACTCGCGGGCGGATCGTCGCCGGTCTGAGCTCCAGCCTATTGGTCCGACGCTCGATTGCCGCCGGGTTGGGGGTAGGAGAAATCCCGCTCTACATGGGCGAGCGTGATGGTTTGGTCAGGCTGTGGCCGGAGCGCACGCGTCCGTTGCCTTATGAGGTGTGGCTGGTGACCCATGCGGATTTACGCCACAGCGCGCGGGTCAGGGCGGTGATCGAGCACATTGTCGAAGCGTTTGTGCCGGAAAACGAGTAGTCGTTCTGTCAATGAAAAAGCGGCCTTCACTGAAGGCCGCTTTTTTGTGAGCGTTGAAACCGGTGCCTCATGGCATTTCAGGCAACTCCTGAGGCCGCAGGTCAAACACCAGCACTTCGGCATCCTGGCCATTGCTCAGGGTCAGTGCCTGTTCTTCACGAACCCGTACGCCATCGCCTTCCTTCAACTGCACGCCGTTCAGTTCAACGCTGCCGCGAGCAACGTGGACATAGGCGTAACGGTTGGCAGGCAGCTTGAGGGTGGCACTTTCCTCGCCATCGAACAGCCCGGCATACACTCGTGCATCCTGGCGCACTTTCAGCGAGCCGTGACTGCCTTCGGGCGAGATGATCAGTTGCAGGCGACCGCGTTTTTTCTGTTCGTTGAAGTGCTCTTGCTGGTAGCGCGGTTTGGCGCCGCTGACGTCCGGCACGATCCAGATCTGCAGGAAGTGCACAGGCTTGGTCGCCGAGTGGTTGAACTCACTGTGGGCCACGCCACTGCCGGCACTCATCAGTTGCACGTCGCCGGGGCGGATCACCGAACCGGTGCCGAGAGTATCCTTGTGTTCCAGGGCGCCTTCGAGCACGTAGGAGAAAATCTCCATGTCGCGGTGCGGGTGCTGGCCGAAGCCTTTGCCGGCGGCGACGCGGTCATCGTTGATCACCAGCAGGTCGGAGAAACCCTGTTCACGCGGGTTGCGATAACTGGCGAAGGAAAAGGTGTGGAATGACTTCAACCAGCCATGATTGGCCAGACCACGGTCGGAAGCTTTGCGAAGGGTCAGCATGATCAGATCTCCTTTCAGGACGTTGATTCGTCCAAGTGAGGAGAAGGTTACTGGTTACGCTGGTGTGCAATAAGTAGGTGAAAATTGAAATACTGTCCCCTTGGAGTTGACAGTAATGTGCGTCAGTTCACGCATTCTTTTTCAACGTTTGCGCTGTACTTGGCCATAATGCGGCAACTTATAACTGTTCATTGATTTCAGTGATGTCTGCTCATGAAAACCGTGGCAATGGTGTTGTTTCCCGAGTTTCTACTGCTCGATATGGCCGGGCCGCTGGAAGTGTTCTCGGTTGCCAACCGATACCTTAAGCCGGACGACCATTATCAACTGACGCTTCTGGGGACTGAACGCGGGCCGCTGCGTGCCTCCAATGGTGTGCGGGTGCATACCGACGGGCATATCGACGAAGCCGGCGATCGCTATGACTTGCTGTTGGTGCCAGGCGGACCCGGTGCCTACAACAAAAAATGTCCGCCGCTGCTGGACTGGCTCAAAGGTGCGGTCAGTCGTGCCGGGCGCTACGGTTCGATTTGCACGGGTGCCTTCGTGCTTGGCTACGCCGGGCTGCTGGATGGGTATCGCGTGACCACCCACTGGAACTACACCGAGCGCTTGATCAAGGGCTTTCCCAAGGCAGATGTCGCGACCGACCAGATCTTTGTCGAAGACCGCAACCTGATCACCTCGGGGGGCGTGACAGCCGGAATCGATCTGGCACTGGCGGTGGTGGCCCGCGATCACGGCAAAAAACTCGCTCAGGATGTGGCCAAAGTGCTGCTGGTGGTGATGAAGCGCCAGGGCGGACAGGCGCAATTCAGTCCGCTGATGGCAGCGGTTGCGCCACAGGAAACCCCCGTCACCCGTGTACAGAACTACGTTCTGGAGCATCTTGAGGAAACCTTCACCGTTGAGCGCATGGCCGGTGTGGCGAACATGAGTGCACGCCATTTCGCCCGCCTGTTTGCACGCGAAGTCAACATGACGCCCATGGAGTTCCTGCAAAGTGCACGCATCGACTGCGCGCGCAATCTGCTGGAGACCAGCGATCTGCCGCTGAAGACAGTGGCCTACAAAAGCGGTTTCGGCAGCGTGCGGCACATGCGTTTTCTGTTCGGCGAAAAGCTCGGATTGACCCCGGCTCAATATCGCGAGCAGTTCAGCTAGAGCTGTTCTGTCCGTTACGGGCATCCGGATGTCCGTGCTGGGCCCCGCATGGTGGTTGTGCCGTCATCGATGCCTGCGAAGATAACGGACATGAACAGTCTTTACGAATTGAGCTCGGCGTCGGTCCTGCGTTTCGGCCCGTACGCATTCCATTTGCGGCAACGGTTGATCCTCGAGGGGGATCGGCAACTGCGCATGGGCGGTCGTGCGCTGGACATTCTGCAAGTGCTGGTCGAGCGTGCCGGTCAGGTGGTCGGCAAGGAGCAGTTGATCGCGCTGGTGTGGCCGACGTCGGTGGTCGAGGAAATCAATCTGCGGGTGCACATCGCGGCGTTGCGTCGGGCGCTTGGCGACGGCGAGAACGGTCAGCGCTATATCATCAATGTGCCACAACGCGGGTACAGCTTCGTCGCGCCGGTACAGAGCGACGCTGTTGCGCAAGTGGTGTTCGAAAGTCTGCAAGTGCCGCAGCACAATCTGCCTGCACGGTTGATGCCGGTCACAGGTCGCGATTCGCTGGTCGGCAGTCTGGTTCGGCAACTGCCCTTGTCCCGGCTCATGACAGTGACGGGAGCTGCCGGCGTCGGCAAAAGCACGGTAGCACTGCGTGCAGCGGAGCTGCTGCTGCAACATTTTCGTGACGGCGTGTGGCAGGTCGATCTGTCGCTGATCGACGAAGACACCCCGCTCCTCGATCACCTGCTGCAAACCCTCGACATCGATTTCCCCACACTGGCGGGGCGCCACGCGTTGCTGGTGCTGGACAATTGCGAACACCTGCTTGAAGCCTGCCGCAGCCTGCTGGAAACACTGCTCGACGCAGCGCCCCGTCTGTCGATCCTTGCCACCAGCCGCGAACCGTTGCGTCTCGGTCTGGAAGTTCTGCAGCCACTGCCGCCCCTGACCCTTCCCAAAGCCTCGGCGCTCAACAGTGTCGATGAAGTCATGGGCTATTCGGCGGTGCAACTGTTTGTCAGTCGGGCCCGTGCGCGTCAGCACGGCTTCTGTCTGCGTGAGCAGGATCTGGAAACGGTGCGCGATATCTGTCGGCGACTCGATGGTCTGCCCCTGGCGATCGAACTGGCAGCAGCGCAGATCGATGCGCTGGCGTTGGTCGGGTTGCAGTCTCAACTGGACCACGGTCTGCAGGTCTTGAGTCACGGTCGGCGGACGGCCGTGCCACGCCACCAGTCGATGAAGGCCGCACTGGACTGGAGTTATCAGCGCTTGAGCGAACAGGAACAGCGCGTGCTGCAACGGTTGTCGGTGTTCAGGATGGCGTTCACTCTGGATGCCGCAATCGGTGTGATCAGTTGCGCGCAATTGCCACCCTCGACACTGGTGGCAGTCGTTGAGCAATTGGCGGCCATGTCGTTACTGACGATGGATCGATCCAGTGGGACATTGCGCTATCGAATGCTCAACACCACGCGTCGCTATGCCCGCGAACAGCTGGAGCAGGGCGGCGAGCTGAATGAAGTCGAGCGTCGGCATGCGCGTTATCTGTGCCGCACGCGCCTGAGCTCAAGCGGCCGACTGACCGCGCAGTTCGTCGAGCAGTAAGCGCACCTTGCGCAAGTCCGGGGTGGCATAGCCTTCGGTGAAGCGCTGGTAGACCGGCGTCAGCAAATCGAGTGCCTCACGATAGCGCGACTGACGCTGCCACACCTGCGCCAGCGACGTTGCGCTGCGCAGTTCCCAGGCCAGGGCACCTTGGGTCCGGGCAATCTCGAGCGATTGCTGCAAGGCGCTTTCGACCGTGTGGTGACAGGGCGATTCAGCGGCCAGCAATCGCTCGGCCCGGGCCCGCAAAATCTCCGCAGTACTCCAGCCGGCCGCGCCGCTTTGTGCTCGTTCAAGCAGTGCATCGTCAACGAAACCCGGATCCAGCGTGACCATGATTTCCCTGACCAGACCGCTGTCGGCGGGCGGGATGGCGGGGGATTTGTCGGCGTCAATCACCTGCGCGTAGTGCCGCGCCCACGTGTAGAACAGCAGCACCGAATGCTTCTGCGCCTGTTCGAGCAACAGTTGCAGCAGCGCCCGGGCGTTCTGTGTATCTCCGTTGTAATGGGCGATCAGGCACGAGGCGAGTGCCAGGGTGTAGCAGATCGAGGTGCCGTGGTTGATCTGCATTGCGATGTCCAGCGCCTGCCGCGCCGTACGCCACGCCTGTTCGGGAAAACCTTGCAGCCACAGCACCCGGGCGAGGACGGTCAGTGAGGCGACGCTCTGATCGTATTGCACGCCGAAACCGTGGGTGAAGCGGTTGAGGTGGCCGCTTTGAGCCATGCGCTGGATCACCTGCTCGGCGTGGATCCGTGCCTGGTGCTGATCGCCGGCGTAGTGCAGGGCGAGCACCCGCAAACGGTGGGTGCTCAAGGACAATTGCGCGTCGCCGTGCAGGCCGAGGGTTTCAAATTGCTCGCTCTGCTCCAGCGCCATGCGGTAATGGCCGCAACTGAGATTGACCGCCATGTGCCCTGACACGGCACGCAACTGGCCGGCCATGTCGTCGTGCTTCTGTGCCAGCAGACGGGCGCTGACGAACGCTTCGATAGTCTCCGGCGTGCCGCCCCAGGTGTGGTAACAGGCGCTGCCGAGGGCCAGTTTCAAGGCGATTTCCAGGCGCGGACAGGGTTCTTCCGATGACGCGAGCAACGCGAGTGCCCGACGCACATGAACGCCGTACTCCTTGAGCAAGGACAGCTCCTGCCACAACGGCGCCGAAGTGGCCGTCAGGCGCACGCCAAGATGACGCGAGCCTTCATCGTTCAGTGTCCACTCAAGCGCTGCCCGCAGATCTTCCAATCCTCGGGCGTAGCGCTCGATCCACACCCCGGTCGGCGTGTTTTCCCATTCGGCCTGGGCCTGATGCATCAGTGCCAGGCAGCGTTCGGCATGACGCTCACGGGATTCGCCGAGTTCGGCAGCCTGCTCGAGTTTTTCCAGGGCATAGCGGCGAGTGGTGTCGAGCAGGCGATAGAACACTTCTTCATCGCCGACCTCGACATTGAGCAGCGATTTGGCGACCAATTGCGTGATCGAGGCGAACACTTCGCCAGGCTCGATATGCTGGCCCACGATCACCGCGGCAGCAGACTCCAGCGTGAAGGCGCCACGAAATACACCCAGGCGACGCAGACCGGTCTGCTCGCAGGCGTTGAGCAGGTTAAAGCTCCAGTCCAGCGTGGCGCGCAAGGTTTCATGGCGTCCGAGACTGGTCTGATTGCCTGCCGGCAGACGCCCCTGCAACTGGCTCAGCAAACCGCCCAGGCCGAGGTTCGCTACTTGCGCGGCAGCCAATTCCAACGCCAGCGGGATGCCATCCAGCCGGCGACAGATTTCGATGATCACGGGCAGGTCGGCATTGTCCGGCTCAAAGTGCTCGTGGGCGGCCATCGTCCGCTCGACGAACAGTTGCAGTGCGGAGAATTCCATTGCCTGATCTCGGTCGAGCACCGCAATCGGTGGCGGGCAGTCGAGGGATTCCAGGCGCTGCACATACTCGCCCTCGGCGCGCAGGCTTTCGCGGCTGGTGGCCAGGATATGCACCTGCGGCGCGCCACGCAGGAGACTCTCGCCAAGCAGCGCCACGGCGTCGATCAGGTGCTCGCAGTTGTCGATCACCAGCAGCATCTGCCGTTCGCGCAGGCTGTTGATCAGGCAGGCCATCGGTTCATTGTCGTGCAATGAAAGATCCAGCAGGGCGGCGAGGTGAGAGCAGATCGAGCCCGGATCGTTGAGTGGCGCCAGATCCAGCAGACGAATCCCGTCGCGATAACGACCGATCAGTTGCTCGGCGACGCGCAAGGCCACGGTGGTCTTGCCGATGCCGCCGGGGCCGACCAGGGTGATGCAGCGCTTTTTCGGCAATTGCGCCATCAGGTTGTCGATCACGGTCTGGCGGCCGATCATCCGTGTGCGCCGCAATGGCAGGTTATGTCGGCCGATAGGGGCGGCGGCGGGGCGCTGTTCGATGGACTGCAACAGGATCGGCGCGACGAAACTGTAACCGCGCTGCGCCACCGTGACGATGTAGCGCTGCCCGGCCTGACCGTCGCCGAGCGCCTTGCGCAAGGCTGCCATGTGCACGCGCAAGTTGATGTCTTCCACCACGCTGTCCGGCCAGACTTCGGCGATCAATTGCTGCTTGCTCACCACCTCGCCGGCGTTGGCCAGCAAGATCAGCAGAATGTCCATGGCACGGCGTCCCAGGCGCAAAGGCTGGTCGCCCTCGAGCACCAGGCGCTGGTCAGTGTGGATCCGATAGGGGCCGAAACCGATGGCCTGATTCGGGGAAAGACTCAACCGCTCACTCCTTCATTGTTCTTGTGATCCTGCCCCGGCGTAGGTGAAAAAACCGTGACGGGCAGGGCGGATGGCGACTTGAAGGTCATGCAAGCCGTCTGGTCCGCCGTTTCCGAGCATATTCCTCAGGATTGGGTGTCAGCGCAATGCGCACAAAGGTTTGCTGCTGGAGCATCTATCGGTATGCGGCGTCATCACTACCGTATTTAAAGGCTCGAACCTGTGCCTGCCTGCCCGACAGAGGAGGAAAATTAACAACGATTAACTCGTCCACGCCTGCTCCAGAGCCAAAACTCCAAGGCAATGGAGTGCATACGTCTAGAGGACGCTGCGATGAGCAAGGTAGTAGTGGTCTATCACAGTGGCTACGGGCACACCCGCGTCATGGCCCAGGCTGTGGCCGAAGGTGTGCAGCGCCACTTGGGCAGTACCTGCCTGCTGTTGGCGGTGGAGGATGTGGAGGCCCATTGGGACGAATTGCACCGTGCCGATGCGATCATTTTCGGCGCGCCGACTTATATGGGCAGTGCGTCGGCGGCGTTCAAGCAATTCATGGAAGCCACGGCGTCGTTCTATCTGGTTCGGCCGTGGCGCGACAAACTCGCCGCAGGATTCACCAACTCCGGCAGTCTGTGCGGCGACAAACTCAATACCCTGCTGCAAATGGCGGTGTTCGCGGCCCAGCATTCGATGATCTGGGTCGGGCTTGATCTGCTGCCGGCCCGTGCTGGCGCCAGTGGCTTCGACGGCCAGTTGAATCGCCTTGGCAGCTCCCTTGGGGCCATGTCCCAATCGTCTGTCGAGAAACCGCCCGAGCACGCCCCTCCGCTGGAGGACCGCCTGACCGCTGTGCATCTGGGGGAGCGGGTGGCGCGACTGGCTCAGCGCATGGCCCGGGGATGAAAGCGGCTCAACGTTTTTTCATGACCTGACAGCGCCAGGCAAACGGGTTGATCCCTTCACTGCGAGTGAAAATATGACAGAAGTGCGACTGATCGCAGAAGCCGCACTCCAGGCTGATCTGCGTCAGGCTGTGATCGGTGTGCTGGATCAACAGTTTGGCCCGGGCGATCCGCTGGGTGCGGATCCAGTCCTGTGGCGAGAGCCCGGTGCTGCATTTGAACGCCCGGGAAAAATGACTGCGTGACAACGCACAGGCACTGGCCAGCTCAGTGACCTCCAGGGGTTCGCCCAATCGTTCCAGGATCAATTGTTTCACCAGTCGTTCCCGCTGCGGGCTGAGGCCCCCGGTGCCGATTTTGCGGGATTCGCTGGCAGGGACGCGGGCGACGGTTTGCTGAGAAGGAGCCATGGCCAAGTACCTATCGGGGGCGGGAGTACACGGTCGGTGCGTTCCCACAGGTCAATGAAACAACGCTGTGCAGAGGGTTTCATTGTTTGGCGCAGGGCAAAGACTGACGAGTTAAACGTTGTTAATTCCGCGGCCGGACCTGATTTCGAATGGCCGCCGATCTAGTAAAGTGCGTAGCACTTGCGCCTGGCCAAAAAGGAAAACACGCCCATGAACCGAAACGATCTGCGCCGCGTCGACATGAACCTGCTGGTGATCTTCGAAGCACTGATGTTCGAAAAGAACCTGACCCGCGTCGCCGAAAAACTGTTCATGGGCCAACCGGCAGTGAGCGCGGCGCTGGGACGCCTGCGCGATCTGTTCGACGACCCATTGCTGTTGCGCAACGGTCGCGGCATGGAACCGACGGCGCGGGCGCTGGCGATTCTTCAGGAGCTGCAACCGGCGATGGACGTGATTTCCGGCGCGGTCAGCCGGGCCAAGGAATTCGATCCGGCCACCAGTTGCGACGTCTTCCGCATCGGCCTGTCGGATGACGCCGAGTTCGGTCTGTTTCCGCCATTGCTGCGCCAGTTGCAGGAAGAGGCGCCGGGGATTGTGGTCGTGGTGCGTCGCGCCAACTACCTGCTGATGCCGACGCTGTTGGCGTCTGGGGAAATCTCCGTTGGTGTGAGCTACACCACCGATCTGCCGGCCAACGCCAAGCGCAAGAAACTGCGCGACATTCCCTGCAAGGTTCTGCGCGGCGATGACCGCCCGGGGCCGCTGACCCTCGATGAATACTGCGAGCGACCCCACGCGATGGTGTCGTTCTCGGGTGATCTGAGCGGCAACATCGACGTGGACCTGGCCAAGGTCGGCCGCAGCCGCCGCGTGGTGCTCGGCGTGCCACAGTTCAGCGGTTTGCGCGCCTTGCTCGCCGGCACCGAGATGATCGCCACCGTGCCGGATTACGCGGCATGTGCGTTGGTCGAAGGATGTTCGTTGCGGGCTGAGGATCCTCCGTTCCCCATCGATGCGGCGCAGCTGTCGATGGCCTGGAGCGGGGTGCATGACAACGATCCGGCGGAGAAATGGCTGCGGTCGCGGATCAGTCAGTTCATGTCGGTATCGCTGGATATTCCGGTGTAACAAGACCTGAAACACAATTCGTTTGTCGCCTTGTAACCCTGTGGGAGCGAGCTTGCTCGCTCCCACAATGATTTTGTGTCGTTCTTGCGTTCTGTGTGTTTTCGCAAAGAGAGCACACCCATCCAATTTCCCCCCCGATCAATCGTTGCACCATGGCCTGCAATGATTGATCAAGGGTGGGCCCATGAACGCTATACAACGCAATGACCAGGCGCAAAACCTCGGCCTGCTGTTCCTGCGGGTCACCGGCGGCTTGTTTCTGCTGTTCGTCCATGGCTTGCCCAAGCTGCTGGATTTCACTGCGCAACTGCAACAGATCGAGGACCCGTTCCACCTCGGTTCCCACCTCACTTTGATTCTGGCGATCTTCGCCGAAGTCCTCTGCCCACTGCTGATCGTCGCCGGGGTGCTGGCGCGTCTGGCGTGCTTGCCTATTCTGTTTGTGCTGCTGGTGGCGTTGCTGGTCGTGCATCCGCAATGGAGTGTGGCCGAAGGGCAGTTCGGCTGGTTGCTGCTGATCCTCTTCACCACTGTTCTGATCGCCGGGCCGGGACGGCTGGCGCTCAATGTTCGTTTGCCCGGAGTGCTCCGTTATGCCTGATGCCCAGAACCCGAAAAAACCGGGACCCGAAGAAACCGTGACGCTGATCGTCAAGCACCGGGTCAAGGCCGGTTTCGAACAGCCGTACGAAGCGTGGCTGCGCAATATCGTCAGCGTGGCGGGGCGCGAAGAAGGGCATCTTGGCGTGGATGTTATGCGCAGCCAGCAGGGCGGGCTCGCGCTGTTCACCTGCGTGCTGCGTTACTGCTCGACCGACGCGATGCAGCGCTGGCTCGACTCGCCGCAACGTCAGAAGCTGATCGATGAAGCCGCGCCCATGCTCGCCGACGGCGACCAGACCGAAGTCAACGCAGCCAACGAATTCTGGTTCACGCCGCTGGCCGAGGCCGGGTCGCCGCCACCGCGCTGGAAGCAGGCCGTGGTGACGCTGCTGGTGATCCTGCCGCACACCTTGCTGGTGCCGCTGATCTGGGGGCCGCTGCTGCAACTCAATGCGTTCCTGTCCAACTACGTGGTCGCCACGTTCCTGATCACCCTGACCATCGTGGTGTCGGTGGTCTACGTGTGCATGCCGGCCGCCACCCGATTGTTCGCGCCATGGCTGACCGCCAGTCAGCCCCATGAACACCTGGAATCCAACGCCAACCCGCCGCGCTGAAGCGGTGGGTCCGGGCTTCGTTTCACTTATCTCGAAGGAACTGCGATGAACGCCGATCTGATTCTGTTCAATGGCCAATTTCATACGGTAGACCGCGAAAAACCTCTCGCCAGTGCGGTGGCGATCAAGGACGGACGCTTTGTCGTCGTCGGTAACGATACGCAGGCCATGGCCCTGCGCGGCGCAGGTACGCAAGTGGTCGATCTCAAGGGTCGCTGTGTGATTCCCGGGCTCAACGACTCGCACTTGCACCTGATCCGTGGCGGCCTGAACTACAACCTCGAATTGCGTTGGGAGGGCGTGCCGTCGCTGGCCGATGCGCTGCGCATGCTCAAGGATCAGGCCGATCGCACGCCGACCCCGCAATGGGTGCGCGTGGTGGGTGGCTGGAACGAATTCCAGTTCGCCGAAAAACGCATGCCGACCCTTGAAGAAATCAACCAGGCGGCGCCGGACACCCCGGTGTTCATTCTGCACCTGTATGACCGCGCGCTGCTCAACCGCGCCGCGTTGCGCGTGGCTGGCTACACCCGCGACACGCCGAACCCGCCGGGTGGCGAGATCGTGCGTGATGCCAACGGCAACCCGACCGGCATGCTGGTGGCGCGGCCGAACGCGATGATTCTGTACTCGACGCTGGCCAAGGGGCCCAAGCTGCCGCTGGAATATCAGGTCAACTCGACTCGTCAGTTCATGCGCGAGCTCAATCGCCTCGGTCTGACCAGCGCCATCGATGCCGGCGGCGGTTTCCAGAACTACCCGGACGATTATCAGGTGATCGAACAACTGGCCAAAGACGACCAGTTGACCGTGCGCATCGCCTACAACCTGTTCACCCAGAAGCCGAAGGAAGAGCTGACCGATTTCCAGAACTGGACCGGCAGCGTCAAGTTGCATCAGGGCGATGACTTCCTGCGCCACAACGGCGCTGGCGAGATGCTGGTGTTCTCGGCGGCGGACTTCGAAGACTTCCTCGAACCGCGCCCGGACCTGCCGCAGACCATGGAACAGGAGCTGGAGCCGGTGGTACGCCATCTGGTCGAACAGCGCTGGCCGTTCCGTCTGCACGCCACCTACAACGAATCCATCAGCCGCATGCTCGATGTGTTCGAGAAGGTCAACCGCGACATTCCGTTCAACGGCTTGCCGTGGTTCTTCGACCACGCCGAAACCATCACCCCGCAGAACATCGAACGGGTGAGGGCGCTGGGCGGTGGTATCGCGATTCAGGATCGCATGGCGTTCCAGGGCGAATACTTCGTTGATCGCTATGGCAAACAGGCTGCCGAAGCCACGCCACCGATCAAACGCATGCTCGCCGAAGGCGTGCCGGTCGGCGCGGGCACCGATGCCACTCGTGTTTCCAGCTACAACCCGTGGACTTCGCTGTACTGGATGGTCAGCGGTCGCACCGTTGGCGGTCTGGCACTGTACGAAGAAGGTTTGCCACGCACCACCGCGCTGGAACTGTTCACCCACGGCAGCGCCTGGTTCTCGTCCGAGCAGGGCAAGAAAGGCCAGATCAAGGTCGGGCAACTGGCGGATCTGGCAGCGCTGAGCGCGGACTTCTTCCACGTCGAAGAAGAAGCGATCAAGTGGATCGAGTCGGTGCTGACCGTGGTCGGCGGCAAGATCGTGTACGCCGCTGGCGACTTCGAAGACCTCGGCCCACGTTCGCTGCCGGTGCTGCCGGACTGGTCGCCGGTGGTGAAGGTGCCGGGCCACTGGCGCCCGAATTCGCCATTGCAGGCGCAGGTGCATCAATGCAGCGGCCCGTGCGCGGTGCATACCCACAGCCATGAAAAAGCGCGGATGTCGAATGCGCCGGTCAGCGATTTCGCCGGTTTCTGGGGCGCGTTCGGTTGCTCCTGCTTCGCTTTCTGATCCTTTTGAAAAAGCGCCGTTCTGCGTGAGCGGCGCTCCCCGCAACAACCATCCATCGAGGAGTTTCACATGAGCAACGTTCCTTACAAACGCTTGAACAAAGACGACGCCGTGGTTCTGCTGGTCGACCACCAGACCGGCCTGATCTCGCTGGTGCAGGATTTCTCGCCGAACGAGTTCAAGAACAACGTGCTGGCACTGGGTGACATCGCCAAGTTCTTCAACCTGCCGACCATCCTCACCACCAGTTTCGACAGCGGCCCGAACGGCCCGATCGTGCCTGAACTGAAAGAGCAATTCCCGGACGCGCCATTCATTGCCCGTCCTGGCCAGATCAACGCCTGGGACAACGAAGACTTCGTCAAGGCCATCAAGGCCACCGGCCGCAAGCAACTGATCATCGCCGGTGTGGTGACTGACGTGTGCGTGGCGTTCCCGACCCTGTCGGCCATCGCTGAAGGCTTCGAAGTGTTCGTGGTCACCGACGCTTCCGGCACCTTCAACACCACCGTGCAACAAGCGGCGTGGGCGCGCATGTCGGCTGCCGGCGCGCACCTGCTGAACTGGTTCGCTGTAGCCTGCGAGCTGCAGGGCGACTGGCGCAACGACATGGAAGGCCTGGCGAACCTGCTGTCCCAGCGTCTGCCTAACTACCGCAACCTGATCAACAGCTACACCAAGTTCACTGCCAAGTAATCGGTAGAAGAAAAAAATGCCCGCTGAAGAGCGGGCATTTTTTTGCGGTGTTGATAGGGGGGTATTTCAATTTGAGAACCAGCCCTCACCCCAGCCCTCTCCCGGAGGGAGAGGGGGCCGATTGAGGTGTTTGGGAGAAATACATCGACCTGGAAGTTTTGAGTCGTACTCAGGACCCGAACAGCATGGAGATCCGCCCCCTTTCCCCCTCGCCCCCCTGGGGGAGAGGGCTGGGGTGAGGGGGTAGATCTTGAAGGTGGCAACGATTCTGAACCCGCAAACATTATCGCTTCTGCAACCACCCCAAAAACCCGCCCTTGCGAACCGGCACAGGCTTGGCCATCAACGCCAGCCGACTGTTCTGCTGCCGCACCGCCTGCAACTTGTTCAACGCCTGGCCCACTTCACTGCGCTGCTCCATGCACTGGCGAGTCAGGTTCTTGTCGAGGCGATAAATGATCGAGGACGTCAGTGCGGTAAACGTCGCCTGCGAAGGCGTATCCGCGAGGATGCTTTGCTCGCCCATGACCTCGCTTGGCCCCATGCGCCCAGCCTCGGTGAAACCGTTGCCATCCGGCACGCTGGCGCTGACCACGCCGGTGGCGATCACGAACAGGCTGTCCGGCACTTCCTCAAGATCAAGCACCACCTGCCCGGCGCTGTACTGCTGCGCGACCATCGATTCGGCGAGGCGATCGCGTTCTTCATGGCTGAGCGAGCGGAAGATTTTCACTTCATCGAGCAAGGCACGGGCGCGGGTCGAAGGTTCGATCACGCCATCGGGGTGGCGCGAAATGCCGGCCGCTTCGAGATGACGGTGGGCGAGGTCGAACAGTTGATTGCGCACCTCACCTTTCTTGCCCAGTTCAGCGATAAAACCGCTGGCCACGTATTCCGACATTTCTTCGCCGGCCTCTTTCAGTACTGCTTTCGGCGCCGGCGTCAGCAGCAGGCTGCTGCTGCCTTGCAGCGTGCGGTCGAGGGCGTCCAGCACGCGGCGCGGACGGATGTGGTTCGGCACCTTGATGCTGATCGACACGCCATGCAGGTTGTTCGGGCGGCTGAGGTTGACGATTTTGGCCTTGGCCGCCACCGAGTTCGGCACTACGGCCAGGGTTCCGGCGCCGGTCAGCAGATGTGTGGCGCGCCAGTCGATGTCGAGCACCTTGCCTTCGACGCCGTCGATCACCACAAAATCGTCCACCTGATACGGCTTGGTGGTGTTGAGCACGATGCCCGAGAACACGTCGCTCAAGGTGCTTTGCAGCGCCAGACCGACCACGATGGCGAACACCCCGGAGGTGGCGAGCAGGCCTTTCACCGGCAGCTCCAGCACATAACCGGCCGCTGCGACGATGGCCGCCAGAAACACCAGCGCACCGATCACGTCCTGCAACAGCCGGCCGCTGTGGCCGATGCGGCGCATCAGGATCAGGCCGATCACTTCGGTCAGCGCCCGCGCGGCGTACAGCCACCAGAAAATCCCCAAGGCCGTTGCGCCAAGCTGGGCAACCGGGTCATCGGCAAACAACGGCGCCTGCAACGGGCTGACGCCGGCATTGATGATCAGCGCGCTGAAGGCCAGAAACAGCACCAGCCGCACACCGACCCGTTGCGCACGATGCTTGAACGGCGCGAGGTGCCAGAGCAGGGCGTCGAGCACCAGCAACAGGGCGCTCCAGGACAGCAGGTGGGCAGAAAAAAGGCTCATGGGATGAACTCCGGCGGGCACCAAAGAAAACGCCACACCCGAAGGTGTGGCGAGTGGCTGGACTCAGTTCAGATGGGTCTTCAGTTCTGCCGCGGCCTGACGCACGGCGGCCTTCACTTCAGGTATGCCGTTCAGCGGGTTGAGCAGGCCGAAGTCGTGAATCATCCCGTTGTAGCGCACCGAGGTCACCGGCACACCCGCCGCGTCGAGATGACGGGCGTAGCCTTCGCCTTCGTCACGCAGCACGTCGAACTCGGCGGTCTGCACCAGCGCGGCGGGCAGGCCCTTGAGCTGTTCGGCGCTGGCGTTGAGCGGCGAGGCGTGGATCTGCGCGCGCTCGGCCGGGTTGGTGGTGTAGTTGTCCCAGAACCACTGCATCATGCCCTTGGTCAGGAAGTGGCCCTCGGCAAATTGCTGGTACGAGCCGTTATCGAACCCGGCGTTGGTCACCGGCCACATCAGCAACTGGAAGCGCAGGGCCGGGGATTTCTGTTCCTTGGCCATCAGCGCCACGACCGCCGCCATGTTGCCGCCGACGCTGTTGCCGGCCACCGCCAGACGCTTGCCGTCGACACCGATCTCCTTGCCGTGCTCCGCCACCCACTTCGTCGCGGCGTAAGCCTGATTGATCGCCGTCGGGTACTGTGCTTCCGGCGACGGCGTGTAATCGACATACACCGCGACCGCGCCAGAACCCACCACCAGATCACGAATCAAGCGTTGGTGCGTCGGGTAGTCGCCCAGTACCCAGCCGCCACCGTGAAAGAACATGAACACCGGCAGATCGCCTTTGACCTTGGCCGGACGCACCACTTTCAGGTTGATCGTCTGGCCGTCGACCTTGATCGCCTTGTCGCTGACTTCAACACCGGACAGGTCAACCTTCACCGAAGCCTGGGCGCCGGTCAGCACCGCACGGGCGTCTTTCGGGCTCAGTTGCTCCAGCGGTTTGCCGCCGCCGGCGGCGAGGGCATCGAGGAAGGCCTGGGTGGTGTGTTCGACCCCAGTGCCTTCGGCGGCGAAGGCGTTGCCGATGGACAGGGCGAGGAGGGAAGCGGCGAGGGTTTTCTTGATGTTCATGTGCAATTCCTTTTTAAGTCGTTTGAGTTTTTGTATGCCTTGGGATCGGGCTGCTGTGGCGCTGGGCTTCAGGCCTCAGCAACACCGTGAGCACAGATTAATGAGGTGCCGGAAAGTGAAAAAGCGGCTATAAAGCGTTTAACTGTCAACCAGAGAGTGACAATGAACCCGTTCGAAGACATGCGTATTTTTTGCCAGGTCATGGACTCCGGCAGCTTCACGGCGGCGGCCGATCAGTTGGGCCTGTCCAAGCAGTTCGTCAGCCGCCGGTTGATGCAGCTGGAGGAGCGCCTTGGCGTGCGTTTGCTCAACCGCTCGACCCGGCGCCTGGACGTGACGCCGCTGGGCCAGAGCTATTACGAATCGGCGCTGCGTTTGCTCGGTGAAGTGGAATCGGTGGAGCAGGGCATCGCCGGGCAGACCGCCGAGCCGCGGGGGGCGATTCGCGTGAGTGCGCCGCTGTCGTTTGCGCTGGCGCATCTGGGCTGTTTGCTGCCACCGTTTTTGCAGCGTTATCGCGAGGTCACGGTGGAGGTGGACCTGAGCGACCGGCCGGTGGATCTGCTGGGCGAGGGTTACGACCTGGCGCTGCGCATCGGCGTGCTGGAAGATTCGACCCTGATTGCCCGTCGCATTGCCGCCATCGAGCGGGTGTATTGCGCCAGTCCTGGGTATCTGGCCGAGCGTGGCACACCGCTCAAACCGGAAGACCTGCTCAGTCACGACTGCCTGCCATACGGCCACGGACGTTCGGTGCAATGGCGGTTCAACGCGGGGCAGGGCAAGCCGCAACTGGTGAATGTCACCGGGCGGATGCGGGTCAACAATGGTGAGTTGCTCAGGGATGCGGCGGTGGCGGGGATGGGGATTACTTATCTGCCGACGTTCATTGTCGGCGCGGCGCTGAAGGATGGGCGGCTGGTGCCGGTGCTTGATGATTTGCGTCCGGAGCCGCTGATTCTGTCTGCGGTGTACCCGCAACATCGTCAGGCATCGCGGCCGGTGCAGGCGTTGATCGAGTTTTTGCGCGAGCGGCTGGATCAGACAAAAGGCGTTTTGTAGGCGCTACAAAACATTGTGGGAGCGGGCTTGCTCGCGAAAACGTCAGGTCTGTCATTCCTGTATTGACTGATCCACCGCTTTCGCGAGCAAGCCCGCTCCCACAGGGGTAGGGCGTTTCAAGGTGATTTAGTTGGCGCGCTTGTCATCACCCGGCTCGCCGCCAACGTGTACACCATGGTCATCGCCGGCCTCGCCTGCGCGGTGTACGCCATGGTCATCGCCGATTTCACCGGCCCGATGAACGCCATGATCGTCGCCCGCTTCGGCGTGGGTGCCGTTGCGTCCTGAAGAAGCGCTGTCACCGGAATGGCCCGAGCCATGGTCGCTACCGCTGTGGCCGCTGTTTCCACCGCCGCCACTGCCACTGTTGCCACCACTGCCGCCGCCACCGTGGCTACCGCCATTGCCGCCGCCGCCACTGCCACCGCCACCGCCTCCACCACCGCCCCCATTTCCGCCGCCACCACCGCCACTACCTCCGCCGCCGCCACCACCGCTTCCTCCACCCCCACTTCCACCTTCCTTGGCCTGAACGCTGGACACCCCGGACAGGTTGTCCGGGATCAATACGGTGGACGCCGACAGGACTGCGCCGATGGCCATTGCGAGCATGAGCTTTTGAATGTGCATATCGTTCTCCGTCTTTGTTGTCTTTGTTGTCTTTGTTGTCTTGGTTGGGAACGTGGATGTGTCTTGTTTGTGTGTGAACCGACCCGTTCCCGAGGTCAGTGGATACTCGAAGCCAGTTCGAAGATGGGGATGTACATCAGGATCACGATCACCCCGATCAACAGGCCGATGAAGGTCATGAGCAGCGGTTCGAACAGGCGCACGAACCACTCGATCCAGCGGCTGATTTCCTCGTCGTAGAAATCGGCGCTGCGCTCCATCATCTGCCCCAGGTTGCCGGACTGTTCGCCGGCGCGCAGCAGGCGCAGGGACACCGGTGTCACCAGTCGATTGAGCTCCAGCGCAGTGGACAGCGACTGCCCCTCGCGCACCCGCTCGCAGGCCTGGTCCAGACGTGCCCGCGAGGCCACGGTGAGCAGACCGCGCACCATGCCCATGGCGGTCACCAGCGGAATCCCGCCTTGCAGCAGAATTCCCAGCGAGCGATAAAACCGCGCCAGCTCATACATGAAGATCCGCTGGTGCACGGCGGGCAGTTTCTCCACCAGCCGATCCAGCCCACGGCGAAACGCCGGTTGTTTCTGCAACACGGCGAGGGCGGTAATGATCGCCGCCAGAATCCCGAAGAACTCAGCCTGGTGGGCGTGCAAAAACATGCCGCTGCTCATGAGCATCTGTGACAGCCATGGCAGGTTCGAGCCCAGCCCTTCGAACACCAGACTGAAGCGCGGCACCACATAACCCATCAGAAACAGCACCACGCCACCGCCGACCACCAACAACAGCAACGGGTAGATCGAGGCACTGACGATCTTCTGCCGCACCTCGTCCATGCGCTGGCGATAGCTGACATAACGCCCCAGCGCATCGCCGACCGCGCCGGTCTTCTCGCTGGACTGCACCAGCGCCACGTACAGCGGCGGAAAAACCCCCGACAACTGAGCCAACGCCTGGGAGAACGATTTGCCCTCGTACAGCAACCGCACCAGTTCAGTCAGGGTTTTGCGGGCAGCGGGGGCGGATTCTTTTTCTGCCAGGCTTTCCAGTGCATCGATCAATGGCAGGCCGGCGTTGAGCAGCGTGGTCAGTTCCTGGCTGAACAGCACCAGATTGAAGGTTTCACGCTTGCTCAGGCGCAACGAACGCCAGTGGCGCTCGGCATGCAGGCTGACCACGCGCAAACCCTGATCCTCGGCGATGCGGCGCGCTTCGCTGTGACCGGGCGCCTCGATGTTCAGCGACACCACGCCTGCCTTGCCCACTGCCTTCAGATGAAAACGCATGCCGTGTGCTCCGCTCATTGCCAGTTGGTGACTTCGGCGTTTTCGCCTTCGCCGCCGGGCTGGCCGTCCTTGCCCATCGAGAGCAAGTCGTACTCGGCGTTTTCGCCGGGATAGCGGTAGGTGTAATTACGGCCCCACGGGTCCTGCGGGAGCTTTTTCTGCAAGTACGGGCCGGTCCATTTCGCCTCGTCGCTCGGCGCGGTGACCAGCGCCTGCAAACCTTGTTCGGTGGACGGGTAGTGGCCGACTTCCAGCCGATACAAGTCCAGCGCCTTGCCCAGGCCTTCGATCTGCGCCTTGGCGACTTTCACTTCGGAGCGCCCCAGCTGGGCGAAATATTTGGGCGCGACGATCCCGGCCAACAGGCCGAGCACCACCAGCACCACGAGCAATTCGAGCAGGGTGAAACCCCGTTGGGCACGCGGACGAAATTGCAGCTTCATGATGACCTCCCGTGAGTGGCAGCCGTGTCGCCGAAAGGGCTTATGCAATTGCCATGCTCAGCCCCCGATAAATTCTGTGGTCGGGCTGAAGCCCTTGTATTACGGGCTTTTCAAGAGTCGGCACAGTGCTTGCGTACGGCTGAATCACGACAGGTCAGTGGGGCATTTCCCCCAATTTTCCGGGCCTGTCAGGGGAGGCCCAATGCTCAATCCAATCTGCGCAGGACTGCTTGGCTGCATGCTGCTGACCGGCATCGCCGAAGCTGATGTGTTTGTCTCCGTGGACACCCGGGGCGGTTATGTACTGTCCAACGTTCACCGTCCCGGACGCACCTACGAACGGGTGATTCACGAGGCGCAAATGCCCGTGGTCAGCCTCGATCAACAACCGCAGTTGATCGCCAACCAGCCTTACGCCGAGCTGGTGTCGGCTGCCGCTGCAGCCAATCACTTGCCCGAAGCACTGCTGCACGCGGTGATCAACGCCGAGTCGAACTACAACCCCGGCGCGACATCGCCCAAAGGGGCCGGCGGGTTGATGCAACTGATGCCCGACACCGCCCGGGAACTGGGGGTGACCGATGTCTACGACCCCCGGGCCAATATTCAGGGCGGGGCCCGGTATCTGAAGCGCCTGATGACCCTGTTCGACAACGACATCACTTTGGCCGTGGCGGCCTACAACGCCGGCCCCGACGCGGTGTTGAGCCGTGGGCGGGTGATCCCGCCGTTCGCTGAAACCCAGCGTTATGTGCCCAGCGTCCTGCGCCAGTACCGGCGTTTGCAGGGGCTGGCGGCGGACGCGCCGTTGTAAACCTTCAACCCGGTTTTCCCCACTTTCGGGGCAAATCCGCCGGGTCGGAAAAACGGGGAATCGGGTGGGGAAAATCCCCCGGACTCTCAAATGGTTTCTGTAACTGATTGATCCGTAATACAAAATTTTGTGGCATGCGGATTGCTCCAGCGGGTTTGTCGAGAATCATTCCCTGTGAGCACCCACTGCGAGGTTTCCGATCATGGTTGGCATTCACCACGCACCGTCTCTGTTGAACTGGCTGCTGTTGCTGGCGTCGATGCTCAGTGTCGAACTGGCCAGCGCCACCGTGCGCTGCGAGCGCAATCTGGTGGCCAATGTGGTCGCCTTCGATCAACCGCTGATGTTCAACCGCCTCGGTGCGCAGAACGTCAACGGGATGATGTTCGCGTTGCGCCGCGATGTGGTCGATGACCATGACGTCTCGCTGGCCTATGGCGGCAGCGCGCTGCCGGGCAAGGTGTCGCTGCGTGCGGACAAGCGTCCACGGCCGCTGGTGCTGCGGGTGGCCGCCGGTGATTGCCTGACGATCAATCTGCAGAATCTGCTCGATTACCAGGCCAATCCGAACAAGCATTTCGAAGGGCCTGAAGGCGAGGAGGGCACCGTGAACCCCGGTGGCGCCGATGCCTTCAAGGTCGACGAACAGGTCGCCGACCGCCATGTCGGTTTCCAGGTCAACGGCCTGCAAGCGGTGAACAGCATCGACGACATTTCCTCCTACACCGGGCGTAACGCCAACACCCTGGTGCCGCCGGGGGCGAGCCGTTCTTATGTTCTGTACGCCGAGCGGGAAGGGGCGTTCGCCGTCAGCAGCCGTGGCGCGACATTCGGCGGGGAGGGCGCGGCCGGCAACGTCGCCAATGGCCTGTTCGGCCAGGTCGTGGTGGTGCCGAAGTCGGGACGCACCTATCGCAACACCCTCACCGAAGAAGAAATGCGTCTGGCCACCACCGGCCGCACACCAGCGGGTCACCCCATCGTCGATTACCAGGCCCGCTACCCGCAGCGTGAACCGTGGCTGCGCGAAGGCAAGGCCGGTACACCGATCATCAGCATGGTCGACGGCAACGAAATCATCTCCAGCGAAAGCGATGCAATTGTCATGGGCAGCAACGCCGATGGCAGTTTTGCACCCAGCACCTATCCGCTGGAATCGATGGGCAAACGCAACCCGGCGATCCCCAACCGCCTCGAGCCGTTTCGCGATTTCGCCTCGCAGTTCCAGGACGAAACCGCCGCCACCCAGGCCTTCCCCGCCTACTGGGCCGATCCGGTCATGGCCCATGTGCTGGAGCCGACCCGCGACTCGTTCATGATCAACTACGGTTCCGGCGGTATGGGCGCTGAAGTGGTCGCCAACCGCCTCGGCGTGGGGCCGATGCACGATTGCCTGTCGTGCGCCTACGAAGAATTCTTCCTCAGCTCGCACACCGTCGGTGACGTGGCGATGCTGGTGGACGTGCCGGCCAATACCGGGCTTGAGAACATCGCCCCCGGCCAGACACCCAGCGCCGATCAGGTCGGCGTCAAGGCCACCATGGCCCTGTATCCGTCGGAGCCATCGAACGTCAACCACAGCTACATCGGTGACTTCGTCAAATTCCGCAACACCCACAACGGCCACGAGCAGCACATCTTCCACCTGCACGGCCATCAGTGGCTGTTCAACCCCAACGACGACAACTCCGACTACGTCGATGCCCAAGGCATCGGCCCAGGCGCCGGCTATACCTACGAAATCGCCAACGGCGGCTCCGGCAACCGCAACCGGGTGGCCGGCGATGCGATCTATCACTGCCACTTCTACCCGCATTTCGCCCAGGGCATGTGGTCCATGTGGCGGGTGCACGATGTATTCGAAGAAGGCACCCGGCTGGAAGTCTCGCAACAGGGCGCCGATGGTTATCACAGCGAACCTTACGCACTGCGCAGCGGTAAACCGGCCGCCGGTGCCCGCGCCTTGCCGGATGGCGAGATCATCGCCGGCACGCCGATTCCTGCCGTCGTGCCGCTGCCCGGCAAAGCCATGGCCCCGATGCCGGGCAAAGTGGTGGTGGTGCCGAAAATCGGTGAAACCCTGGTCGCCGGCCACGATGAGGAAGAAGTGGGCGATGACGACGGCGAACAGCATGGCGGTAACGGTGGTTCGCAAGCCATTGGCTCACTGGCACTGGTCGATCGCAGTGAAGCCAACCGCAACGCCGACGGCAGCCTGAAAAACCCTGGCTATCCGTTCTGGATCGGCGGCATGGAAAGTTCGGTGGGGCAGCGTCCACCCACCCCACCGCTGGACATGCTCGACGCCGCCACCGCGCAATTGTTGAAAGCCAGCGGCAAAGCGCTGTGGGCCAACCTTGACCCGAATCAGTCCGGCGGCTGGGACGGCGGCTTGCAGCGTCACACCCTCGATGGTGTATCAGCCGGAGGCGCGGCGCACACCGTGACCACCTCGCTGGACTTCTCCAAGGAAGTCACCCGCGCCAAACCGATCTACCTGCCCGAAGAGGGCACTGAAGTGGAACAGGCCGCGATGGCATTCCACGCGAAAAAGGATCACCCAAGCTTTGCCTTGCTGCCCGGCAATCAGATCGTGGCCAAGGCCTTTCGCACCAACGGCGCCTTGCCGATGGCCGGCGCGCCGTACTACGAACCGTGCATGGACGACCGGCAAAAACGCCTGACCAGCAGCGCCGGCAGCGGTGAATTCGCCAGCGGCGACCGGCTGGACGGCATGTCCTTCGTCGGCGCCTCGACCTTCACCGCCGACCGGCCGCGGATCTACAAGGCCGCCAACATCCAGTTCGATGCGGTCTACAACAAGGTCGGCTATCACTTCCCGCAAGCCCGGATTCTGGCGCTGTGGGAAGACGCCTGGCCGGTGATCACCAAGCAGCGTCCGCCAGAGCCGCTGGTAATGCGCATGAACACCTTCGACTGCGTGCAATACCAGCAAACCAACCTGGTGCCCGCCACCTACGAGATGGACGACTATCAGGTGCGCACGCCGACCGACGTGATCGGCCAGCACATTCACCTGCCGAAGTGGGACCTGACCTCCGCCGACGGTTCTTCCAACGGCTGGAACTACGAGGACGGCGTGCTCTCTCCGGGCGCCGTTCAGGAACGCATTCACGCGATCCGCGAATTCAACCAGTGCGAAGGCACCGACCCGCGCGACGGCACCCAGGCCTGCCCGAAAGCCAAGGCGCATCCGTTCTTCGGCCAGTTCGGGCGCAGTGACTGGATGGGCGCGCGCACGGCCATGCAACGCTGGTTCGTCGACCCGGTGGTCAACGCCAAGGGCGTGGATCGAGGGCTGGGCACCATCTTCACCCACGACCACCTCGGCCCATCGACTCACCAGCAGATCGGCCTGTATGCCACGGTGCTGGCGGAACCGGCCGGTTCCACCTGGTTCCACGCCGAAACCGGCGAGCCTCTGTACAGCGGCGCGCGGCAGGACGGCGGGCCGACTTCATGGCAGGCGGTGATCAACACCGGCGACCTCGACGGCGACGGCAAGAACGACAGCTTCCGTGAGTTCTTCCTGGAATACAGCGACTTCCAGCACGCCTATGAAGCCGGGGTGTACGTGGGCGCCGGCCCCAACGGCGTGCCCAATCCGCAAGCGTTCCCGGCTACCGCCGACAGCTTCCGCTACGCGATCAACCCGCCGGTGCGCAACAACGCCAGCACCCTGCTCGAAGGCGTGCTGGAAGTGCAGGGCGGTCAGGTGCCGGGCTGCCCGAGCCGTCCGTGCCCGCAAGCGATCTCCGTGGATGACCCCGGCATGTTCGTCGTCAACTATCGCAACGAGCCGCTGGCCCTGCGGGTCTACGATCCGAACAAGGTTGGCCCGGACGGTAAGCGCGGCATGCAGGCCGACGGCCTCGGCGGCGATCTGGCGTACGCCATGCAAAGCCGTACCGACCGGGCGATCCCGGCGATGAACCTGGCACCGAACCTGGTGACGGCCGCCACCGGCCCGACCGGCGGCACCACCCTGTTCCCGCCGCACATCAACAAGGGCGGCAGTGAGCCGGGCGATCCGTTCACCCCGATGCTGCGCACCTACACCGGCGACAACGTGCGTCTGCGGGTGCATGCCGGCGGCCACGAGGAAGAGCACAACGTCACCCTGCACGGCGTGAAATGGCTGCAGAGCGGTTCCGGTTTCGGCAACAGCTCCAACTCTGGCTGGCGCGCCTCGCAGATGATCGGCATCTCCGAACAGATGGGCTTCATCGCACCTGTTTCGATGCTGTCCAGCTCCGCTGCGACCACCGGTGACTATCTGTACTCGATGGACGCTTCGATCGAAGGCTACTGGAGCGGGATCTGGGGGGTGATGCGCAACTACACGGCCAAACGCAATGACCTGTTCGCCATCCCCAACAACCCGAGTCCGGCCGGCATGCGCAACACCGTGGCGTTCGAAGGCAGTTGCCCACGGATCAGCGCCAACCCCAACGGCATCGGCACCCGGCCGACGGTGCAGCGCAACTATGAAGTGGTGGCGGCGCTGGCCAACGACATCCTCGGCAATCCGCTGGGCCTGAGCATCGGCGATTCGGCCGGGCTCGGTCAGCATGTCGGCGGGCCGCTGAATCCGGCGGGCGGCACCCTGGTGCTGAACTCGCGCACGGTGAGCATCCCGCAAGTCACGGTGACTGATCCGGAGGACGGCGCGACCATCACCATCGGTGGCCAGAGCGGGCCGCTGCATGATCCGACGGCGATCCTGTACGTGCGTAAATCCGACCTCGATCCGGTCAGCGGCAAGCTCAAACCCGGCATTGCGGTCGAACCGCTGGTGCTGCGCGCAGCGGCCGGGGATTGCATCAACATCACCCTGGAAAACCGTCTGCCGAGCGTGATGCCGGACCTGACCCAGACCGCAGTGATGCTAGGCATGGTCAAGCGCTACCGCAACAGCGGCCTGGGCTCGACCACCTTCAGCAACAACCTGATGCGGCCGTCCAGCCACGTGGGGCTGCACGCCCAACTGCTGGCCTACGACATCACCAAATCCGACGGCACCAACGTCGGCGCCAACCCGACCCAGACCGTGCCACCACGGGTTGGCAGCAGCGGCGCCTACCCGACCCGGACCTATCAGTACTACGCCGGGCACCTGGAGCGTGAAGGCAAACCGGTCACGCAACTGGGCCGCAGTGTCGACAACATCAACGCCACGGCCGTGGAGTTCGGTGGCCTGAACTTCACCCCGGCGGATGTGATCAAGCAACCGCAAAAAGGCCTGGGTGGGGCGATGAGCATCCTGCCGATCGGCGCGACCTGGGTCGACGATGCGCGCAAGGTCAACGCCACGGTCACCGCACCGGGGCAGACGACCTACCGCGACTTCGCCATGGTCTGGCACAAGGCGCTGAACACCCGCTGGGCCAATGGCCGGCCGGTCGAAGGCATCGCTGCCGAGGGCTTCGGTGTGCCGACCGATCCGCAGGACAACTCGAGCATGGCGATCAACTACAAGACTGAACCTTTGTGGTACCGCTTCGGCCTCGCCCCGGATGCGCCGTTCGGCCATGCCGATGGCGCGGGTTACGGCGACATGAGCAACGCGCACATGGCCTACAGCAATGCGCTGGTGGGGGGCGATCCGCAGACACCGGTGCTGTATGCCAAACCGGGTCAGCCGTTCCGTACGCACATTCTGATGCCGAGCGGCGGCAGTCGCGGCACCACGTTCCAGCTCGACGGACACGTCTGGTCGCTCAACCCGTTCCAGGCCGAGAAGAGCGACACCGGCGGCTACCCGATGGGTGCGCCGGGCGTGGGTTCGGTGCGCTTCGGCTACAACCCGATGTCGATGTACATCGGCGCTCACGAAAGCATCCTGCCGGCGGCGCACTTCAGCTTCATGATCCCGAGCGCCGGGGGCAGCAACGCGATACCGGGGGACTACCTGTTCCGCGATTACGCCGCCTATGGCAACACCTCGGGGCTGTGGGGATTACTGCGGGTGACCAATGAGCCGGAGCCGGCGCCGCCTGCTCAGTAGCTGGAATGCAGTTCCCTTGTGGGAGCCAGCCTGCTGGCGATTGGGATCGATGCGGTTTTGGATGGTGTAGCGCCGAACGCCATCGCGAGCAGGCTCGCTCCCACAGGGGCGGTGGTGTTTCGGACAACGTGTCAGGGGAGAGCGACATGAACAGGATCATCAACATCATCGGCGTCTGCCTGCTGGCAATGGCCGGCGCGCTGCTCACGCTGAGCGAGATTGCCCTGGCGCAAACCGGCGCCGGGCAGGTGCTGACCCGCGACGGCGTGTCGATCGCCTTCAACCTGAAGCCGCTGGCCAGCGACGGCCAGTTGCGTGAGGGGGAGTTCGCCGACGTGCAATTCCGCGTCACCGACGGCGCGTCCGGCCAGCCGTTGTCCGGTGTGGCACCGGGGGCGTGGATCGATCCGCAAACCCTTGCTGCTGATCAGGCCCAGGGCCGTGACCAGAGCTGCAAGTCGCGGGTCGGCACGTTCCTCAAATCCAATATCGGCGCGCGGCCGCTGCTCGACCTCAACAGCTATTTCCTGCTGGTGATGAACCGCGATGCCAGCGTTTCGGTGGTCGATCCGTCAGTCTCGGTCGGCGGTATCACCAGCACCCTGGCGCGGATCGAACTCAAGCAATCGCCGATGGACTGGGTCACGCCCAAGGACAACAAAAAGGTCTTCGTGTCGATGCCGACGGCGGGGGAAGTGGCGGTGATCGACAGCGAGCAATTCAAGGTCATCGACTCGGTGGCCGCCGGCAGCCAACCGGTGCGGGTCGCGCTGCAACCGGACGAGCGCCTGCTGTGGGTCGGCAACAACGCGGCCAAGGCTGAAGAATCCGGGGTCACGGTGATCGACACCCAAAGCCTCAAACCGCTGAAACACCTGGTGACCGGGCGCGGCCACCACGAAATCACGTTCAGCAAGGACAGCCGTTTCGCCTTCGTCAGCAACCGCGACGACGGCACCCTCAGCGTCATCGAGATCGCCAGCCTGAGCCTGCTGCAACAGGTCAAGACCGGTTCCAGTCCGTTGTCGGTGGCGTACTCGCCGCTGTCCGGCGCGGTGTATGTGGCCGACGGCAAGGACGGTACCGTTACGGTGATCGACGCCAACAGCCGCGCCGTACGCCGGGTGATCCAGCTGCAACAGGGGCTCGGCCCGATGGGCTTCAGCGCCGATGGCCGTTTTGGCGTGGTGCTGAACACCGTGGAAAACCGCGCCACGGTGATCGATGCGGCCAACGATTCGGCGATCCATGACCTGGAGGTTTCAGCCGAACCCTATCAAGTGGTGTTCACCCAGGCCTACGCCTACGTGCGCGGACTGGCCTCGCCGAAAGTCACCATGATCAACCTGTCTTCGCTGGGCGAAGGGCGTCAGCCGATTACTCAAGGTTTCGAGGCCGGGCCGCAGCCGCCACGGCTGGCCGGGGATCTGCCGCTGGCGTCGAGCCTCGCGGTATCGCGCGATGACAACGCGGTGTTTGTGGTCAACCCGGTGGACAACACCACCTATTTCTACGCCGAAGGCATGAACGCGCCGATGTCCGGTTACCCCAACCGGGGGCAAATCGCCCGCGCCGCGCTGGTCATCGACCGCAGCCTGCGCGAAGTGTCGCCGGGGCTGTACAGCGCCCGGGTGAAACTGCCGGCGGCGGGGCGCTTCGACGTGGCGTTCCTGCTCAACCAGCCGAACATCATTCATTGCTTCACCGCCCAGGTGGCGTCCGACGGCGCGCCGGAAAAACACCTGGGGGCGGCAAAAGTCGAGTTCCTGCTGGACAAGACCGCCGTGGCCCTCAACGACCCTTACGTGGTGCGCTTTCGCATCGTCCAGGGCAAACAGAAGATCCAGCGCAGCGGCGTGACCGACGTGCAGTTGCGCTACTTCCTCGCGCCGACCTCACGGCCCCGTGAAGTGGCCGCACGGGAAGTCGCCGACGGCGTGTACGAAGCGCCGGTGACCCTCGACCGCAGCGGCGCCTGGTACCTGCACGTGCGCGCGGCCTCGCTGGGCGCCGGTTTCGACGACAAGACCTTTGCCAGTGTCCGGGTGCTGCCCGGCCAGACTCAGTGACGAGGAAACGACCATGAACCGATTTGCATCCCGTGGCTTGCTGACCCTGTGCCTGTTGGCCGTCGGTATCCAGCAGGCCAGCGCCCACTCGGCGGACGAGCATGCCGGCCACACCGCCCCGGCCGCCAACAGCCAGGAGCACGCCCAGGTCAAATTCGCCGACGTGCCGCTGCTCGACCAGAACGGCAAGACCGTGCACCTGGAACAGGATCTGGTGCACAACAAGATCGTCGTCATGAGTTTCATCTACACCAGTTGCACCACGGTCTGCCCGGTGGTCTCGTCGATCATGGGCAAGGTTCAGAAACAGCTGGGCTCGCGGGTCGGGGGTGAAGTGCAGCTGGTGTCGATCAGCATCGACCCGCAGCGCGACGACCCGAAACGCTTGCAGGATTACGCCCGCACCTTCCAGAAAGGCCCGGGCTGGAGTTGGCTCACCGGTTCGCCGCAATCGATCACCGCCACCCTCAAGGGTCTCGGCAGTTTCAGCGGCGACTTCAAGAATCACCAGCCGCTGATCCTCGTCGGTGACGGCAACAGCCGTCACTGGATGCGCTACTACGGCTTCACCGATCCGGCACTGCTGGCCAAGGAAGTCGAGAAACTCAGCGGCCTGCGCACCCACGCCAAACACACCGCGATTGCCATGGAGCAACAGCCATGAGAATGCTCGACTGGATCTCCCTGACGATCTGTTTCCTGATTCTCGGCAACGTGGCGTTTGCCCACGAAGGCCATGCGCCCGAGCCCCCGGCGATGGTTGCTGCCGCGCCGGCCAAAGGCACTCATGACGCGAAAACCTGGTTCACCGATACGCCGTTGCTCGACCAGCACGGCGACGTCCAGCGTTTCTACAGCGATGCGCTGCACAACCGCGTGGTGCTGCTCAACGTGATCTTCACCAGTTGCAACGACGCCTGCCCGCTGATCACCCGCAAGCTCAAGGAAGTCCGCGAGCTGCTGGGCGACAAGGCCGATGGCATCACCTTCATTTCCCTTACCAGTGATCCGCTGCGCGACACGCCGGCGGTCCTCAAGGCTTACACCTTGAAGCAGGGCGCCGATGACCCTCACTGGCTTTTCCTTACTGGCGACAAGGCGCAGATGGATCTGGTGCTCGGTCGCATCGGCCAGATCGTGCCGACGCCGGAGCAGCACTCGACCCAGTTGATCGTTGGCGATGTCGCCAACAAACGCTGGAGCAAGATCCGTCCCGATGCCCCGGCCGCCGCCATTGCCCAGCGCTTGCAACTGCTGACAATGCCCGTGGCCGGCCGCTGAGTCCGCGCCATGAACCTGCGCCGTGTCCTCGCCCTGATCCTGCTCGCTGGCGTCAGCCTCGGCGCGGCCGCGTTGCCGCTGACCGATGAAGAAAGCGCCGGCAAGCGCCTGTACCGCGAAGGCCTGTCGTCCAGCGGCGAGCCGATCATGGCGCGGGTCGGCGCGGCGGATGTGTTGCTGCCGGCCACCAGCCTGCCGTGCGCCAACTGTCACGGCACCGACGGCCTGGGCCGGCCCGAAGGCGGGGTGCGGCCGCCAGAACTGAACTGGTCGCGACTGACCAGTGTTCATGGTCAGCAGCGGGTCAACGGACGTAGCTACCCGGCATACACCGACAGCAGCCTGGCGCAGGTGATCCAGCAGGGCCGCGACCCCGGCAACAACCGGCTCGACCCGAGCATGCCGCGGTTCCTGTTGTCGATGAAGGATCAGCGCAACCTCACTGCCTATCTCAAACGCCTGGCCGATGATCGCGATCCCGGGCTCGATGACCAGACCTTGCACCTGGGCACTTTGCTGCCGAGCCAGGGACCGCTGGCCGAGGAGGGCGCCACGGTGGCGGCGGTGCTCAACGGCAGTGTGGCGCGGATCAATCAGGCGGGCGGCATTCATGGCCGGCAACTGCGCCTGACAGTGGTCGATCCCGGCCCGGATCGCACCAGCGCCGAGCAGGCTTTGCAACGGCTGATTGACGAGGAAAAGGTCTTTGCGCTGATCGCGCCGCTGGCCCCGGCGCTGGACAGTGAACTGGCGCCACGTCTGGAGCAGGCCGGGCTGCCGCTGATCGGGCCGTTGTCCTTGATGGGTTCGGTGCAGGCCAGTGCGCAGATCTTTGAACCGCTGCCGGGATTGCGCGAGCAGTTGATCGCCCTGGCCGATTACGCCACCGCCAGCCTGAAAGTGCTGCAAGGGCCGACCTTGATCGCCTATCCCGACGATCCGACTCAAGTGCAGGCCGCGCAGGGGTTGGGACAGTATTTGCAGGATCACGGCTGGCAAAAGGTCCGGCTACAGGCCTACGACCCGGCAGCGGACAGCTTGCCGCTGGGCTCGCGTTCAGTCTTCTACCTGGGCAGCGGCAGCGGTTTCAGTCAACTGGCGGCGGGGCTGCAGCATGCCGGGCAGCTGCCGTACCTTTTCGCGACATCAGGCCAGGTGGCGGGCGACCTGCTGCAAGTGCCCGAGGGCTTTTCCCGGCGCGTCTTCCTGGCCTATCCCTTCGTGCCCAGCGACTGGACCCAGACCGGGCGCATGGCCATGACTTTACTGCGCGAACATCAGGGCCTCGGCGCGCAACATGCGGTGCTGCAAGTCGGCGCTTACGCTTCGATGCTGCTTTTGAGCGAAGCCATGAAACAGGCCGGGCGCGACGCCAGCCGCGAAAAGATGGTGGCGGCCCTCGAAGGCCTGCACGACTTCGATACCGGCCTGACCCCGCGCCTCAACTTCGGCCCCGGACGACGATCGGGCTTGAGTGGGGCGCATGTGGTCACCGTCGATTTACCCGATCAGCGCTTCTATCTGGTCGCGCCTTACAAATCGATTCTCGCGAGCCCCTGAACGGAGGCGCTGATCATGAAGCTCAAAAACCTGTGGTGGCTGCTGGCGTTCTGGTTGCCAATGGCGTTTGCCAATACCGAACCGGTGGCGGCGCGGGTCAATGGCGAGGTGATTTCCGAGCTTCGCCTGGAGCGGTTTTTCGTTGAATACCTGGAAGACCGGGGCCGCGCCGTGGCGAGCATCCGCAGTCCCAAGGCTTACAGACAGTTGCGCCAGGCGGCTCTGGATGTGCTGATCGACAAGGAACTGCTGTGGCAGGAGGCGCAAAAACGTGGCTTGAAGGTTGACGATCAAGCGGTGCAGCGACAGGTCGAGCAGATTCGTGTCGCCATCGGCGGTAGCGAAAGGTTCGTGCGGCGTTTGCAGGACGCGGGCTTCGACGAGGTCTCGTTCACCGAATACACCCGTCGTGAACTGGCAGCGCAGCAGATGTTCGCCGCGTTGATCCGGGCCAACACCTTGCAGGCGCGGCATCTGCTGGTTCGGGTGGCGCCGGATGCGGATGCCGCCACAGACGCGGCGGCGCGTCTACGCTTGATGCAGATGCGCGCCGCGGTGGTCGACGGCGCATCGTTCGCCAGCGATGCCGTTCGCTCGCCATTCGGCTGGCATTTGATTTACTTGCCGAACCACTTGGAGGCGGTCGATGTCCCAGATTTGCAGGGATCCGGAACGGTTCGGGTGCAGCGTGCCCGACAGCAACAGGCCCAGGCTCGTCGCCAGGTGCTCGCGCAATTGCGGGCGCAGAACAGGATCGAACGAATTGACGACGATTGAAGGTTCCCCCCCAATAGTGGGGAATGGCTTCGATGCCCATTCAGGTGCTTCCCCGTTTCTGGGGAACGGGGTGCCGGGACGAGCGGGCATTGTCATCAAATTCAAGGACATGAAGACATAAATTTACCGGCACTCGGCCTGGCATGAAGTGTGCGTTACCTCTTGTGAGGCGCACTCCAGCAGGTTCGGGCAGTTGATGTGAAGAGGCCGGATTTGTAGCTGCAAGGAGTTCACCTTGGTTAACAAAGTACTGGTTGTCGAAGACGAACTGCTGCTTGCACAGAACCTTCAGGATTATCTGTCGGCGCAAGGGCTGGACGTCCGGATTGCACATGACGGCGCAGACGGGATCGGCCAGGCCGCAACCTTTGCTCCCGATGTGGTGGTGTTCGATTACCGCTTGCCCGATATGGAAGGCTTTGAGGTGCTCGACGCTATCCGCCAGAACAGGACGTGTCATTTCGTGCTGATAACGGGTCACCCGACCGCCGAAGTCTGTGAGCGGGCGCGGCAACTGGGGGTCAGTCACATCCTGTTCAAACCGTTTCCACTGGCGGAACTGGCCCGAGCTGTCTGCGACCTTCTGGGGATCCAGCGCGAAGCGAAACCCGGTGCGAGCCCATCCGAAGGCTTCGTCGAACGACGCCAGAGCAGGACCGAGAGCTTCCCGTTGCAGTTGTACGATGGCAGTTGGGTGCTGGCGGATCGCCGACGAAACAGGTCGGAGGCCATGGCACCGGACGACGATCAAATGCTCACCGGGGAGTAATGGCGCGATAGACGTTCCGGCACTCGCCGCAATGGCCTCCCGCGCCGTCAGGGCCCCAGGCCCCGGTGGGAGAGCAAGCCATGGAACGTTTGTCCGTTGTCGTCGAAGCGTTGCAGCCTGCGTGTGCTCCGGCACGCTTTTCCAGTGAACAACTGGCCCAGGCCCGGGCTCGGGCCGGCACCTGCGGAGAACGCGTCCTAGACGCTCTTTGTGTGCTCTGCGAACTGGCGCCGATGCCGTTCATTGCCAGCCTCGGCGCTACCCTGCATTACCCGGTGCTCGACACCGACGCCCTGTTCCAGGCGACGCCGGTGTTCGATCGGGTCACCTTGGCGCAATGCCTCAAACGTGAATTCATCCTGCTGCGACACAACGACGAAGTCATCGGTGTGTTCGCCGACCCCTTCGACACCGCGCGCCTGGCCTGGATCGATGAATGCCTGCATGGCGCACCGCTGTATCTGGTGCATGCCGACGACCTCAAGGCTTATCTGGCCCGCCACGAAGAAAGTTTCCACGCCGTCGAATCGCTCAACGCCCAGGCTGACGCCGGCAGCGAAACCGACACCCTGCAAAGCCTGTCGCTGACCAGCATCAGCGAAGACTCGAGCGTGGTGGTGAAACTGGTCAACTCGACCCTGTACGACGCGCTGAAAATGCACGCCAGCGACATCCACCTCGGCACCACCGGCAACGGTCTGGTGATCAAGTACCGGATCGACGGCGTGCTCAACAACATCAGCAAGATCCAGGGCAGCGAGTTCGCCGAGCAGGTGATTTCCCGGGTCAAGGTCATGGCCGAACTGGACATCGGCGAAAAACGCGTGCCCCAGGACGGTCGCTTCAAGATCGGCATCAGCGGCCGGCAGATCGACTTCCGGGTGTCGATCATGCCGAGCATCTTCGGCGAAGACGCGGTGTTGCGGGTGCTCGACAAACAGGACCTGGCCGACAAGGTCTGCGGCGTACAGCTGCAAGCTCTGGGCTTTGAAGACGAAACCCTGCGCCAGCTGCGGCGTCTGGCCGCTGAACCCTACGGCATGGTGCTGGTGACCGGCCCCACCGGCAGCGGCAAGACCACCACGCTGTACGCGATGATCACCGAGATCAACCACGGGGTGGACAAGATCATCACCATCGAAGACCCGGTGGAATATCAGTTGCCCGGCGTGCTGCAGATCCCGGTCAACGAGAAAAAAGGCCTGACCTTCGCCCGCGGCTTGCGCTCGATCCTGCGCCACGACCCGGACAAGATCATGGTCGGCGAGATCCGCGACCCGGACACCGCACAGATCGCCGTGCAATCGGCGCTCACCGGGCACCTGGTGTTCACCACCATCCACGCCAACAACGTGTTCGACGTGATCGGTCGTTTCACTCAAATGGAAATCGACCCCTACAGCCTGGTCTCGGCACTCAACGCGATTCTCGCCCAACGCCTGATCCGGCTGGTGTGCAGCAGTTGCAGCGCACCGGCCACCCCGAGCGACGAGGAACTGCGCGCCTCCGGCCTCGACCCGCACAAGGTCGGCCATTACCACTTTGTCCACGGCAAGGGCTGCGGCCACTGCCGGGGCAGCGGCTATCGCGGACGCACAGCGATTGCCGAGCTGCTGCACCTGGACGACGAACTGCGGCAGATGATCGTCGAGCGTCAACCCATCACCCGGATCAAAGCCCTGGCCTGCGCCCGTGGTTTGCGCCTGTTGCGCGAATCGGCGCTGGAGCTGGTGGAGCACGGTCGGACCACGCTGGAGGAGATCAATCGTGTCACTTTTATCGCGTGATCACTTTATCGCCGTGCTTGGCGCCAGCGGTGTCGGCCTCGGCCAGCGCCGGGGCAGCGACACCCTGTGGCTGGGCAGCGTCGGCTACATCGACGAAGGCTTCCACAGTTACGCGGTGGCGCTGGACACCCTCGATCGCTTGCTCGGCGAACACGCCCGCGCCGGTGCCGAGCTGAGCGTGGTGATCTCCGGGCACTTCAGCCGCTTCTGCCTGGTGCCGTGGAGCGAGCAGATCAGCACGCCAGAGGAACTGCGCGGCTTCGCTCAACTGTGCTTCGAAGACCTGTTCGGCGCGCCGACCCAACCCTGGACGCTGGTGCTGTCCGTGGAGCCTGCGGGGCATGACCGGATTGCCAGTGCCTTGCCGCAGGATTTGCTGGAACGCCTGCGCACGCAGGTCACGGGTCGCGGCCTGCGCCTGCGCTCGGTACAGCCGTACCTGATGACCGCGTTCAACCGCTTCGACAAAAGCCTCGATGCCGGCGACTTCCTGTTCGTGGTCGCCGAGCCACAACGCAGCGTGCTGTTGCTGGCAAGGGAAGGGCGCTGGTCGTCGGTGCGTTCGGTGGGCGGCAGCGACAGTGACGCGGCACTCAGCGCGCTGATCGGTCGCGAACGGCAACTGCAAGCCTCCACCAGCGAACGGGCCTTCAACGTTTATCTGCACGCCCCGGCGCGCCTCGATGCGCAACCGGAGGTGGCGGGGGTGCACCTGCGCACTCTCGAAGACAACTCGATGACCGTGCGTGACGCCTTGTACGTCATGTCCCGGGCGGTGGCCTGACATGCGCGCCCTGAACCTGGACTTCCAGCCCCGCCCGCGTTCCGGCCCGTTGGGCTGGAGCCTGCTCGGCGGCGGCGTGTTGCTTGCGCTGATGTGCTTCGGCCTGCAGCAGCACCTCGGCGATCAGGCCGAACAACAGCAAGGTCACCTGCAACACACCCAGCGCCAGCTCACTGGCGACAGCGGCAGCAAGACAACGCTGAGCCCGGCGGAAACCCGCGAACAGGCGCAGAACCTCGCGGAAATGCGCAAGGTCTCGCAGCAGTTGCGCCGCCCCTGGGAGCGCCTGTTCGCCATGCTCGAAGCCATGCCGCGCGATGACATCGCCTTGCTGACCCTGACCCCGGATGCACGCAAAGGCCAGGTGCGGATCAGCGCCGAAGCGCGGGATCTGCAAGCGATGCTGGATTTCCACAAACGGCTGGAGGCCAGTGACGAGCTGTCCGACGTGTCGCTGCTGAGCCACGAAATCGTCGTCAAATCGCCGGAACAACCGGTGCAATTCAACCTGTCGGCGACCTGGGAGATGGGCGATGCGAATCCCTAGACTGATCGTTCACGAATACCTGCAAGGCCTCGGCGTACCGGGCCTGGCCGGTCTCGCGCTGCTGCTGGTCACGGTTGCCTGGGCACTCGGCGGTTTGCTGCCGGGCTGGCAATCGCTGCAACAGCTCAGCCAGCAAACCCAGGAAGCCAGCGAATACCTGGCCAAGGTTGAGGACGGCAGCATCGCGCCGCCCGTGGTGCCGCAGCGTCAGCTCGATGATTTCCGTAACAAGCTGCCGGCCCAGCCGCAGGCCACCGTCGCCATCGACCGCATCTACGCCCTGGCCGCGCAGGAGCACATCACCCTGGCACGCGGCGAATACGCCCTCGGCGTCGATCCCAAGACCCATCTGGCGCGCTACCAGATCCTGTTGCCGGTGCGTGGCAGCTACCCGCAACTGCGCCGTTTCCTGCACGCCTTGCTCGGCCAGTTGCCGGCGGTGGTGGTGGAAGACGTCGAGTTTCAACGCAAGAAGATTGCCGACACCGACCTCAGCGGCCGGATCCGTATGACCCTTTACCTGTCGAGGTCGTGATGAACACCAAGCGCATAACAGGGTGGGTGGCGTTCTTCGGCGTGGCGGCGGCGCTGGCCTGGTTGCCGGAATATTTCTCGCCGAGCGACGAGGCGGATTCGACCGAGGTCGCGGTGAGCAGCCCGGCAAAAGCCACCGCCCGTGGCGCCTTGCCCGCCAGCAGCGCCAAGGCGAATGCAGCGCCGATCAAGGACCTGAGCCCGGCCGGCGACCTGTTTGCGAGCAAATCCTGGAAGGCCGCACCGACCCTGGCGACGGTCACCGAACAAGCGATCAACCCGACCCCGATGGTGCAAGCCCCGAGCCTGCCACCGGTGCCGTTCCAGTTCGTCGGCCGCCTGCATGACCGCAGCGACCTGCAGGTGTTTTTGCAGGACGGCGAAAAAATCTACGTCGTGCGCAACGGGGATGTGATCGACGACACCTGGAAGATTGCGGCGATTTCCGACGCGGAACTGAGCCTGGTCTACCTGCCTCTGCATTTGTCGCAGACCTTGTCTGTGGGGAGTACGCAATGAACAGATCCCGTTTGCTGATGAGCCTTGGCCTGTGCGCCGGGCTGGCCGCGTGCAGCTCCGCGCAGGTCGCCAACAAAGAGGCCGCCGACCTGATCGAGCAGGGGCAGTACGAGGCGGGCCTGGCCCGGATCGAGGAAGGCTTGCGGGAAAATCCGCGGGACACCGAGCTGCACCTGCTGCTCAACAGTGGCCGCGCCAAGGCGATCACCGCGCTGCTGACCTCCGGTGACACCGACCGCGCCCGCCGCGATTTCGCCTCGGCCCGCACCGCCTACAGCCGGGTGCTGACCATCGAGCCGAACAACCGCCGCGCCCAGGATGCCCTGCGCCAGCTCGACTACCTGCGCAGCATGGACGAGAAACTGGAGCTGGCCCGTGGCGACCTGCGCCGGGGCGACATCTACGGCGCCGACCGCCAGGTCAAACAGATCCTCGAACTCGACCCGAAAAACGACGGCGCACTGGAGCTGCAAGGAAACATCCGTCTGGTGCAGAGCCGCAACGTGATCCAGTACCCGCAACTGCGCACCCGGCTCGATCGCCCGGTGACTCTGGAATTTCGCGACGCCAACCTCAAGACCATTTTCGAAGTGCTGTCGCAGGTCGCCGGCCTGAATTTCATCTTCGACAAGGACCTGCGCCCGGACATGAAAGCCACGATCTTCGTGCGAGACGTACGCATCGAAGACGCCGTGCAACTGCTGCTGCAACAGAACCAGCTGCACCAGAAAGTGGTGAACGAAAACACCTTGCTGATCTTTCCGGACTCGCCGCAGAAGTTGAAGGACTATCAGGAGCTGGTGATGCGCACCTTCTACCTGACCAGCATCGACGCCAACACCGCGCTGAACATGATCAAGACCATGCTCAAGACCCGCGACGTGTTCGTCGACGAACGCCTGAACACCCTGACCATGCGCGACACCGAAGACGCCGTGCGCATGGCCGAGAAACTCCTGCAATCGCAAGACCAGTCCAACCCCGAAGTAGTGCTGGAAGTGGAAGTGATGGAAGTCGCCACCCAGCGCATTCTCGACCTCGGTCTGCAATGGCCAAACACCTTCGGTGTGGTCAACAGCGACGGTTCGGCGGTGAGCATCCTCGATCAACTGAAAGGCATCAACTCCAGCCGGATTTCGATCTCGCCGTCGCCGCAAGCCAAGATCAATGCGCAGGACAACGACATCAACACCCTGGCCAGCCCGGTGATCCGCGTCAGCAACCGCGAACAGGCGCGCATCCACATCGGCCAGCGGGTGCCGATCATCAGCGCCACCTCAGTACCGTCGACTCAAGGCCCGGTGATCACCGAAAGCGTCACTTATCTCGACGTCGGTCTGAAGCTCGAAGTGCAACCGACCGTGCACCTGAACAACGAAGTGGCGATCAAGATCGCCCTGGAAGTGAGTAACGCCACGCCGCTGGAACCGACCCGCCAGGGGACGATCCCGGTGCAGGTCGACACCCGCAACGCCCAGACTTCGCTGCGTCTGCATGACGGCGAAACCCAGATCCTCGCCGGCCTGATGCGCAACGACCACGGCGCCACCGGCAACAAGATTCCGGGCCTCGGCGACATTCCAGGACTGGGCCGTTTGTTCGGCAGCAACAAGGACACCATCGGCAAATCGGAACTGGTGCTGTCGATCACCCCACGGATCGTGCGCAACCTGCCGTACCAGAGCCCGTCGGACATGGAATTCCCCACCGGCACCGAAACCAGCATGCACATCCAGGCGCCGGACCGTTCGCAGAGCTACTCGATGCCAGCGCCTGCCGCGCAGCCTCGTGCAGTCGGTGAAGCGGCCGTGGCCACCACCCGTGTAACCGTCGAGAAGCCTTGATCATGAACGCCTCCCAACGCGGTTTTACCTTGATCGAAGTCGTGGTGACGCTGGCCCTGATCGGCCTGCTGGCCGGCATGGCCGCGCCGCTGACGGAGACCCTGGTACGGCGTGGCAAGGAGCAGGAACTGCGCACCGCGCTGTATCAGATTCGCGATGGCATCGACGCCTACAAGCGGGCCTTCGATGCCGGCTACATCGAGAAGTCGCTGAACAGCAGCGGTTACCCGCCGAACCTGAAAGTGCTGGTCGAAGGCGTGCGCGACGTGCGCAGCGCCAAGGGTGCGAAGTTCTACTTTCTGCGCCGGATACCGCGGGATCCGCTGGTGCCGGCCAAGCGTGACGACAACGGCGGTTGGGGCCTGCGGGCCTACGACAGTTCGGCCCAGAACCCCCGCGATGGCGAGGACGTGTTCGACGTCTACTCCCACGCCCGGGGTAAAGGCCTCAACGGCATCGCGTACCGTGAGTGGTGATTCTCATGCGCCGGCAAAAGGGTTTTACCTTGCTCGAGCTGATGGTGGTGATGGCGATCATCGCGACCCTGATGACCATCGCCTTGCCGCGCTACTTCAACAGCCTCGAGGCCTCGAAAGAGACCACGTTGCACCAGAGCCTGTCGGCCATGCGCGAGGCGCTGGATCACTACTACGGCGACACCGGGCGCTATCCCGACTCCATCGAGCAACTGGTGGAAACCCGCTACTTGCGCAATGCGCCGCTGGACCCGATCACCGAACGCAATGACCAATGGGTGCTGATCGCGCCGCCGGACGGCGTGGCGGGCGGCGTCGCCGACATCAAGAGCGGAGCTACCGGGAGGGCGCGTGATGGCAGCCAGTATTCCGAGTGGTAAGCGCGTGGAGCAGGGTGGGTTCACCTACCTGGGCGTGCTGTTTCTGATCGTGATCATGGGCATGGGCCTGGCCAGCGCCGGCGAGTTGTGGTCGACCGTGTCGCGCCGCGATCGCGAGAAGCAACTGCTGTGGGTCGGCACCCAGTACGCCCAGGCGCTGCGCAGCTACTGCCGCAGTTCGCCGGGGCTGGCGCAGTACCCGAAAGACCTGGCTGACCTGCTGCAGGACGAACGTTTTCCGGAGCCCCGACATCACCTGCGCCAGCTCTATCCCGATCCGATCGGCGGCGGGGAATGGGCGTTGCAACGGGGCTTCGACGGACGCATCACCGGGATCAACAGTCCGTCCACCGAGTTGCCGTTGAAGCAGGCGGACTTCCCGTCGCAGTGGTCGGATTTCGAAGGCATGCAGCGTTATTCGGACTGGCAGTTCGTGGCCGAGAAAGCCTTTCTCGATGGCACAAACGGCCCTGCCAAAGGCCAGTCGGCCCTGCCGCAGGCATTGCAGCCATGAGCCGGACATGGTGGTGCGCGTTGATCCTCGCGGCCGTGGCGTCTTCCGCCAGCGCCGGCGAAGAAGACGAAATGATGGGCTTCATCGTCGACGACACGATCTCGCACATCGGCCACGACTTTTACTACTCGTTCAGCGAACGCCTGCGCGACACCAGCCGCATGGATTTCAACCTGGTGGTGCGCGAGCGCCCCGACGCACGCTGGGGGAGCCTTGTGACCGTCGAGTATCAACAACGCCTGGTGTATCGGCGCTTCCTGCCGCCGAACACCGTGGAACTGAAGGACGAGGCCTACGAGGCCGCCGACTCGGTTCGACTGGAAGTGGTCCGGCGCAAGCTGGAAGCCTTGTTGCAGGACACCACCGACCTTGAGAAGGACGAACTATGAACACGACAACGTTCTCACGGCGCAGCGGATTCTGGATCTCGGGGTTGTTGATCGGGCTTGCCAGCGCCGCTGCCGTCCAGGCCACCGAACTGGTCTACACACCGGTCAACCCGTCGTTCGGCGGCAACCCGCTCAACGGCACCTGGCTGCTCAACAACGCCCAGGCGCAAAACGACCACGACGATCCGGATCTCAAGAAACGCTCGACGGTGGCCGGCACTTCGGCGCTCGAACGCTTCACCAGTCAATTGCAGTCACGGTTGCTGGGGCAACTGCTGGACAACATCTCCACCGGCAACACGGGGAGCCTGTCCACCGACGCCTTCATCGTCAACGTGGTCGACGACTCGGGGGCGCTGACGATTGAAGTGACCGACCGAGCGAGCGGCGAAGTTTCCGAAATTCAGGTGAACGGCCTCAACCCATGACGGGATGACGGTTCCGGGGAGTGATGGACATGAAAAAAATAATAGCACTAGGGCTGATGTTGGCAGCATTACAAGGGTGCAGTCTGCGCGAGCCGATGCCGGCCGAGCAGGACACCGATACCCCGACCCTGACCCCCAGGGCCTCGACCTATTACGACTTGCTGAAAATGCCGCGACCCAAGGGCCGGCTGATGGCGGTGGTGTACGGCTTCCGTGACCAGACCGGGCAGTACAAACCTACGCCGGCCAGTTCGTTTTCCACCAGCGTCACCCAGGGCGCAGCGTCGATGTTGATGGACGCGATGCAGGCCAGCGGCTGGTTTGTGGTGCTTGAGCGGGAAGGGCTGCAGAACCTGCTGACTGAACGCAAGATCATTCGCGCGTCGCAGAAGAAACCGAATACGCCGGTGAACATTCAGGGCGAGCTGCCACCGTTGCAGGCGGCGAACATGATGCTCGAGGGCGGGATCATCGCTTACGACACCAACGTGCGCAGCGGTGGGGAAGGGGCGCGGTATCTGGGGATCGATCTGTCCCGTGAGTACCGGGTGGATCAGGTGACTGTGAATTTGCGCGCGGTGGATGTGCGTAGCGGGCAGGTGTTGGCGAACGTGATGACCAGCAAGACGATTTATTCGGTGGCGCGCAGTGCGGGGATTTTCAAGTTTATCGAGTTCAAGAAGTTGCTTGAGGCTGAGGTCGGGTATACGACGAATGAGCCGGCGCAGTTGTGTGTGTTGTCGGCGATTGAGGCGGCGGTGGGGCATATGGTGGCGCAGGGGATTGAGCGGCATCTTTGGCAGGTGGCGGGGGATGCTTCTACCCCGGGTCAGGATGATGTTTTGAATCGGTACCTGACTCAGAACAAGGTGGATCCGGAGGCTGAGTGAACGTGGCGGCCTTTGGGCCGACCAGGTTCTCTGGGTGGTCTGGGTGAATATCCGTTTCTTCGGGTGTTGCGGCTGGCGGTTTCGCCCTTACGGCGAGTCCCTTTTGCAAACGCCCAAAAGGAACCAAAACGCTGGGCCCCGGCGTTCGGCCCCTCGCTGGGGCTCGGGGTTCCTTCGCTCCGGGATTCATCCGGGGGCATCGCCTCCGGTTTGCTTCGCTGCACCTCCTCTCGATGTGTTCGACTTCGTCGAACGGTCGCTGCGCTCCCACCCCCGGATAAATCCCTCCACTCAGCCTTCCGAAGGGGCCGGCACGTCAAAAGCTTTACTCGAGCTAACGCTCATTGTGTTGAGTGGGGCGGCTGCGCCGCGTGTTGTGGTAGGTGGATGGTGGTAGTTGCTGTTGCTGTTGCTGTTGCTGTTGCTGTTGCTGTTGGTGGTTGCAATGGCAATGGCAGATTCACTTGTTCTTAAAACCTGAGCGCAACTCGGTATTTCACGTCGGCGTACCTCTCCCAAACAACTCGATCGGCTCCCTCTCCCTCCGGGAGAGGGCTGGGGTGAGGGCCAGCGTCCTAAAGTCTGTTTAAAAACGTGTCTGAATACGCCGAACCTTCCCACAAAGTTTTCAGGTTGTCCGTCGGAAGTGCGGGCTCTAGCCTGTTTCGGTCGCTGCCAATTCAGCGATCGGGTCTGGAAACCCGGATGTGTGAGAAAGCGAAATCGCTATTCATAACGTATGCTTGCGCACCTTCATTGTGTGCACGCTGTTATGGCGGCTGTGCGCGGGAGACATTTATGTCTGCCGGGTCGCGTTCTCCCCGGATTTCCAGCCCGCGTACAGCTGCCACCCATTCTTCCTGGAAGTCGATTGGGCCGGCTGCAACCATCAATGAGGACGAAATGACCATGAAAAAACCAACGCCCAACCCACCCGAAACCCAAGCCAACCCCGAAACCGACCCAACCTCCCCATACACCTCCGCCCACTCCAGAAAACTCCACGAAGCCGCCGAACGCGCCCTCGATCATTACCTCTGCCCCGGCGCCCACATCATGGGCAGCGTCAACGAACCCGCCCCGATGTACCTCGCCAACCCGGCCTACAACACCGAATCCCTGCTCGCGAACGCCTGCGAGTCCCTGGGCTCCGCCAGCGAAATGCTCAACAACTTCGCCGCCGCCCTCGACCCCGCCCACCGCAAGACCGCCCTGGGCATCGCACAGATCCTCATGCTAGGTGAACTGGCCGTAAATCAGGCCTTGGATCACGTCGAGCTGAAGGACTGATCCAGCACATCCCCAATAAAAAAACGCGACCCAGCAATGGGTCGCGTTTTTCACATTCAAACTGGAGTCACCATGGATCCCCTTATCTCCACGATCGTTTCAGACTTCGAAAGCGAAGAGCAGGCCGCCAGCTACGACCGCTGGTTGATTGCCAAAGTACAGGCTTCAATCGATGACCCACGACCCAGCATTCCGAATGAGCAGGTGATGGCTGAAATGTCGGCCCTGATGGAGGACAAACGAAGAAAGCATGAGGCGGGGTGAGGCTCTCACAGCGGCAATACGAAAAAACCGCGATCCCTGACAGGAGCGCGGTTTTTGTTTGGAACGGAGTGAGCAACGTACTAGAAAAAACGACGTCGCGGGTACTCCTGACGCGTGTGCAGTACGTTCACGATTTCTATTCGATCAGTAACCCGATAGATGATCAGATAACTCGAATGTACAACAGCTTCTCGAGTGCCGGGGATCCGACCGGTTCGATAGAGGCGAGGATGTTCCAGAAGGTTGGATGCAGCTTTTCCAATCGCCCTGACGAGCTCTCTGGCTGCTCTGGGATGTCTTTCTGTTATGAAGTCGATAATTAGCATCAGCTTGGCCCGTGCTTCGGGCCTCCACTCAATCGACCTCGAAACCATTGTCTTTTGCCTTGAGCAAGGCATGTATCTCAGCCATCACCTGGTCATGCGAAATATTCGGACGCGGATCATCAAGAGAGGCCTGTACTTCGGCGCGAAACCAACGGTCATAACTCGCAGCCTGTTCTTCAGGACCAAGATCCGAAACAACCGGGCACAGTGGGTCGATCAAAGACGGGTCGATCATGGAACCTCCGGGTTGGGTGCCGGGAAGTCTATTCGGTAACGGTATCGCTGTCGTCGCTGTCTGGATGAATTGCATGTAGGCCAAGCTCCATGGGGATCAAGTTGTCCCGGCAAATCCTAGAGCCTGCACTTCCGACGGCCAACCGCCAGAATTCGTCAGAAAACTCCTCGATTTTCTGAAAACGTTCCGTTTTCCGTAGGACGCCACTCAAGCGTCAGCGCAAAAAAACCGCGACCTCAAGATCGCGGTTTTCCAACACTCAACACTTACTGCTGCAAAACCGTCGCCTGGTTAGCCGACCCGAACTGCTGGATATTCGCGGTCTGCGTCATCCCGCTCTGATCCACGTTGGCAATGTTCCCCGTCCCGCCCTGGGTCACGTACGCCACGTTCATGGTGTCAGCCTGTTTCACGGTGATCATGTTGTCGCTGCCATACAGCTGCGCGGTGTACGCCTGGTTGCCGGTGCCGGATTGATCGAATTCGGCACTGTTGCCGGTGCCGTTCGACGAGCCTTGAACCAGGTTGGTGGTGCCGCGTTGATCGGAGATCAGGATGTTGTCGCTGCCGTTCTGGTCGAAGTACAGCTCGTTGTAGGAATCAGCCTGGCTGACCGTAGTCTTGTTGCCGGTTCCGGTCTGATTGGTGGTCATGATGTGGCCGACGCCGTCCTGGGTGAAGCTGGCGATGTTGCCGTTGCCGGCCTGATTGACCGTCGCACGCTGATTGCTGCCGAACTGGCCGCCGTGTTGCGGGCCTTTCCAGTTGCTGGCGTAGACCTTGTTGTCGTTGCCCACGGAGGTGGCGTTGAGTGTGTGACCGTCGCCGCTCTGGTAGGTGAAGTGCACGTTGCCGTTGCCGACTTGATAGAGCGCCAGGGTCGAGTTGACCGACTCGAATTGATCGGCGTAGATGGCGTTGGTGTTGCCGACCTGGGTGATGGCGGCGGTGTTGTTTTCGCCGAAGCTCTGGTCGACCACGGTTTCGTTGCTGTCGCCGTACTGGTTGACGGTGGCCTGGCTGGCCAGTTGCGAGTCTTGCCAGATTTCGCTGCCGTTGAGGTTGCCGAACTGGTTGATGGTGATGTTGCCGCCGGTGCCGTTGCGCTGGTCGGCGTAGCCGTAGTTGTTTTCGCCGGCCTGGTTGATGCCGATCTGGCCGCCGTTGTAGGTGACCTGTTCGGCGGTGCCGTAGTTGGCGGTGCCGTATTGGGTGATCACCGAGTTGTTGCCGCTGCCTTCATACAATTGCTCGATGTTGGCTTCGTTGCTGTCGCCGTACTGGAAGGTTTTGCCTTCGCTGCCGTTCTGCGAGTCCTGGTAGACGAACGAGAAGTTGCCGGTGCCTTGCTGCTGTTGCAGGGCTGTGTTGGGGGCGCCGAAACCCAGCGACTGGCTGGCGTGGGTGGTGTTGAAGGCGCCGACCTGTTGCTGGGTGATGGTGCCGTTGTCTTCATAGAGTTGCTCAGCGTAACCGGCGTTGTAGTCACCGACCGCGTCCTGGGTGATGACGCTGCTGGCGGTGTCTTGCACGGCGGCGGCGTCGTTGCCCTGGCCCATTTGGGTCTGGGTGGCGCTGCTGAACGGGGCCTGGGTCTGCTTGACGTTGGCGATGTTGGCGGTGCCGAGCTGGCTCTGGGTGGAAAGGCTGTCGTCGGCCATGGCCTGGGCACTGATCATGACCAGGATGGCGGCGGTGAGGGGCGTCAGTTTGAACATGATGAACTCTCCGATGATTGCAGTGCTTAGCGGTATTGCCTGACCGAAACGCTCATGCCGTTGCCCGACTGGGTCACGGCGCTTTGCAGCCCCGTGCCGGCCTGCTCGATGCTGGCGTCGTTGTTGTTGCCGTTTTGCGAAATCTGCGCACGGTTGTGGCTGCCGGTTTGCGTGATGGACGCGGCGTTGCCGGAGCCGTTTTGCGTGATCAAGGCCATCAGGTCGCTGCCTTGTTGCAGGATGTACGCCTCCTGATTGCTGCCCGACTGCACGATCTTGCCCAGCAGCGACTGACCGTTTTGCGAGAGCAGGGCGAGGTTGACCTGGCCGTTCTGGTCGATCAGGGCTTGCTGGCCCACGGGGGGCGGCAGTTCGCCGAGATCGGCGCTGTTGGGCGCCAGGTCATCATTTTCCATCAGGTCGTCGGCGCGCACGCCCGCACTGACGCACAGGGCGAGCAGGCAAAGCAGGGCGGCGGTCGGCGTGTTCATGGCGTGATCCTGTCTGGGGTTAAGCGTCGAGCGTTGCCCCGCCAGCCCGAAAGCAGGCGGGGCGCAGCCTTACAGCGTGGTCACCGACACCGTGCGCACGGTGCCCTGGGAGGAACGGATGGTGGCGGTCGGGTTAGCCGACGGCACGACCAGCGTGTTGTTCAGCGTCAGCCGCCAGCGTCCGGTCACCGGTACCGTGGTTGTACCCAGCGTTACCAGCCCGGTCGGGGTGGTGACCTGCACGGTGATGGTGTTGCCGGTGGTCACCGACGAGGTACCGGTAAAGTCCCAGTTGAAGCGTCCACCTGCCCGCGCCTGCACCGTTGAAGCGGTAACGGTGAAAGTCTCCGCCGCAGGCCGTGGCGACACTTGCACCGTGACGGTCGCCGGCGTCGACTGGGCGCCGAAGCTGTCCCGGGCGATGTAGGTGAAAGTCGTGGTGAAGGCCGTGGTCACGGTGGCCGGTGGGGTGTAGGTGATCACCGTGCCGTCGGTGCTGACCGTGCCGCGTCCTGCCGGCGGTTGGGTCAGGCTGGCGACGCCCAGCGGTGTGTTGCCTTCCGGATCGGTGTCGTTGGCCAGGACGTTGATCGGGATCGCGACACCGAGGGTGGCGACGCTGTCGGCGACGGCGGTCGGTGGTCGGTTGGGCGCGACGGTAACCGTCACGGTCGCCGGGTTGGCCGAGGCCAGACCTTTGCTGTCTTGCGCCTTGTAGGTGAAGGTCGTGGTCAACGGTGTCGTCACCACGGCTGGCGGGGTGTAGACCACCGACGTGGTGCCGTTCAGGGCTACGGTGCCTTGGCCGGCGGCCGGTTGAGTCAACGCGGTGATGGTCAGCGGCACGTTGTTGTCTGGGTCGCTGTCGTTGGTCAACAGGCTGAGGGTGATGGGCACGCCGAAGCTGGTACTGCCGGTGTCGGCGACGGACAGTGGCGCCTGGTTTTCACCGGTGTCCGGTGCTGCACCGACCACCACAACCGGCTCGGTGTCGCTGCCGCCGGCGGCGGATTTGACCGTGACGGTGGCAGGTGGCTGGGTCAGGTCGGCGACGGTGATTTTTTGCAGAGTCCCCGTTTTCGACAAACGTCCGTAGCCTTGGGCAACCATGTCCGGCACCGCGACTTCATCGGTCGACGTGGCCTCGATCAGCAGGCTGTGATTGGCCCAGCTGTAGCGGGCGGTCTGGATTTTCACCACGTCGGTGAGCTTGGCCGAGACGGCCGTCGGACGGGTAGTGCCGGCCGGGTTGGTCGCGGTCACGACCACCACCGACGGCAGGGTGCCGGTGCCCAGGCGCTGGCCGAAGAACAGCCCGTTGTTGTCACCCAGCAGACTGGTCTGGCACGGCGTCGGCGGTGGGCCGGGCAGTAACGCCAGGGTTTCGCGGAAGCACAGGGTCGTGCTGCTGTCAGCCTTGGCGAACACCTCGGCGCGCACACCGGCCGAAGTCCGGCGATAGGTGGCGCGGTCGATGGCGACATGGGTCTGCTGACGGTTGTCGAGCACCTTGCCGGCGACGGTGAACAGGTTGGTCTGAATCGAGCCAACACCCGACGGACCGTCGATCCGCAGGAAGTTGGTGTTGAACGGGCTGCCGGTCACCGCTTCGGTGAGGTTCGGGTCGCCGACGAAGGTTTCGATGTTGCCGGTGTCCGGGTTCACTTCGGTGTACGGGCCGTTGATGCTGCGCAGGAACGGGCCGATGGCGCCGTTGAGCGCACCGCTGAAGTTGCCTGGCGCGCCGATGCCGATGTCTTTGGTGATGTTGATCGCCCGCCTGCCCGGCGTGGTGACGTTGACGGTTTCGACACCATAGGGGTGGGTGATGGTGTAGGTGCCGGCCACCGGGACATTCACCCGAATACGGATCCGCGCGAAGCTTTGCTGATCGCCATCCACCGGATTTCCTGAAGCGAACGCCGCTTCGATCCCGGCCACGTAGGCATCCACGCCGAAACCGGCGCCGTTGTTCGCGATGTTGGTTTCCGCCAGGAACCAGAAGGCCTCCGGCGGCCAGTTGTCGGGGAACACCATCGGCAGAGTGTCGTCGAACACGCCCGGTTCCGGCAGCAGGGTGCACATGTACGCCGGCGGGGTGCTGACCGGCACCCGCGAACTGGCGGCGCGCGACTGGCAGAGCTCCATCGACAGTTGATTGTTGTCCTGGTACCACATCGGGAATTTCCCGGTGGCGAAGGTGTAGGGGCCGGGATCGACGGCGGCCAGTTGCGCGAACGCACTGCCGGTCAGCGAGATTGTCAGCCCGAGCGCGTTGAGCGCGAAGCGTGGCCACTTGTTCATGATGCCTCCTGATGCGGATCTGGGCATGTGAGCGTTCATTGCACGATGACCACTTCTTCGGTATCGCTGCCGCCGTTGGACGACGTCACTCGAACCCTGGCCGGTGGAATCGGCGTGATCCCGGTGGCCAGGGTTTTCACCGCGCCATCACCGCCCAGCGCACCGATGGTGGCGCCGGTGCCGGAGGTGGCGGTGAGCACCGGTGGCGAGGTTTCGTCACTGGTCGAGGCCACCACGGTCAGTTGCCCGGAAGTGAGGCTGTACTCGGCGCGCTGGATCACCACCAGGTCGGTCAGGTTCATGGGCAGGGTCGTCGGTGAGCTGGTGGCGATCGCCAAGTGGTTGTCGGCGGTCACTTGCAGCACGGTCGGCAAGGTCGGGTTGACCGCTGATTGCGCATACCAGCTGCCGGTGCTGTCGGCTTCTGTCATGTTCACCACGGGCGTGCTGCTGGTGATCGCGGCGGTGCCCGGCGCGGGCGGCGCCTGGACGAACACGTCTTGCTGGGCCACCGGCGCACTGTCGCCCGGTTTGCGCGAGTAAGTGCTGCGCTGAGGAATCAGCGGAGTCGGCCGCACGACTGTCGACAACTTGCCGGACACGGCGAAGGTCGTGCTGCGCAGGTCTATGCCACCGGGGCCTTCGATGCGCACGAAGTTGGTGTTGAACGGGCTGCCGGTCACGGCTTCGTTGAGGTTCGGGTCGCCGACAAACTGCTCGGCCGCGCCGGTCACCGGATTGGTCTCGGTGTACGGCCCGTTGACGCTGCGCAGGAACGGACCGATGTCACCCTTGAGCGCGCCGTCGTAGGTTTTCGGGGTGCCGATGCCGATGTCGCGGGTCATGTTGATGGCGCGGCGACCGGGGGTGTCGACGTTGAACACATCGACACCGTACGGGTGGGTGATGACGTAGGTGCCGGCGGTGGGCACATCAACCCGGATGCGGATCCGCGCGAAGCTGATCTGGTCGCCTTCCAGCGGATCGCCGCCACCGAACGCGGCTTCAACGGCGCTGACGTAAGTCAGATTGATGCCGCGAGCCGCATCGACGATGGAGGTATCGCCAGTGAACCAGAAGGCTTCATCGGGGAAGTTGGTGGGGAATACGAGCGGTTGCGTGTCATCGAACACGCCGGGGGTCGGCAGCAGCGAGCACATGTAGGACGGGGCGCCCGGCGTGCTCGGCACGCGGGAACTGAGTGCTTTGGACAGGCACAGATCCAGGGTGCGCCCGTGGCTGTCCTGATACCAGCTGGCGAAACCGCCATTGGCCGGCGTGTAGGGGCCGGGGTCGACGGCGAACAGAGCGGCCTGGGCAATGCCCTGGGCCAAAGCGCTCACGACCAGGACGGTCGCGGTTTTGGACAGTAAAGGGTGCATGAGTTAATCCCTCTATCGAAGTGCCTGCCCCTTGGGGGTGGGTCAGTTGCAGAGGGGCGTTTCAACTTCCATACCAACGGCTGCGCAACTGGCGCGAGAGGCCCGTGGGGCAAGGGTTGGCGAGTGAGGAGGAGGGCTTTTTCGCGGCGCGGACATCGGGCGACAGTCCCCAGCATTGGGGGGGAGGTGGGGATCAATCGACAGCGCCGATTGGCGGAGGGGGATCGCAGGACCGTTCACCCCCCGCATCCGGGCAATCACCCAACCGTGGGCTATAACCCTATAGGGACGTATCGGGAAGTCGCCGCCATGAACATGCAGTCAAAATCACTACCGGTCCAGGAGAGCAGCCTGCGGCTGAACTCGCGCAAGCAGCCGTTCAATCTGTTGCGCTGGTTTTCATTGGTCAGCATGGCAGTGATCGGCACCGTAGCGGTGGCGCTCGGAGCGGTGTCGACACGGTTCGTGATCGAAGAAAGTGTGCAGCGCGATGCCTTGCTGACCGCGCAGTTCATACAGGCCATCGCGTCGGCGGAAGTGCGCCACGTCTCGATCCCCAATATCCGCACCATGGGAGAGTTGCTCGACCCTCGTCAGGATAACGACTTTCCCGATGTCGACCCGGAGGCCCGTGCCAATGCACGAGGCGAATTTCTCGATCACATCGAACATTTGCCGGACGTGATCCTCGCCAACATTTATGCGCCGGACCGTACCGTGATCTGGTCGACCAATCCCGCGCTGGTCAACACCCGCATTCACGCCGACGAAGACCTCGACCGGGCCTTCGATGAAAAGATCCCGGTATCGGCCAGCTATCACGACGTCGACAAGGCGCGTGAAGAACAAAAGTTCGTGGTGCCGCCGGAATACATCTTCATCGAGAACTACATCCCGCTGTTCGACGCCGAGGGCAAGAACGTCACGGCGATGGTCGAGATCTATAAAGAGCCCAAAGACCTGATTGCGCGCATGGAGCGCGGCCTGACGCTGATCTGGCTGGCCACCGCACTGGGCGGCGGGCTGATTTACCTGGGGCTGTACTGGATCGTGCGACGGGCGGCGATTTTGCTGACGGCCCAGCAAAAACAACTGATCGCCAATGAAACCTTTGTCGCGCTGGGTGAGATGTCTTCGGCGGTGGCCCACAGTCTGCGCAACCCGCTGGCGACCATCCGTTCCAGCGCCGAGCTGGCCCTGGAGTTCGACGCCGGCCCGGCGCAGAAAAACATCAAGGACATCATCGGTCAGGTCGACCGCATGTCGAAGTGGGTGCGCGAACTGCTGCAATCGCTGCGACCGCTCAACGATGAGCCGGAACCGGTGAATCTGGTGGCGGCGCTGCACGAGAGTCTGGTCGCGTTCGAACAGCAGATCGCAAAAAACGCGGTGCACGTGGTGTTTCATCCGCAACAAACGCCGATGGTGCTGAGCCAACCGGTGCAACTGACGCAAATCCTCAACAGCCTGCTGGCCAACGCACTGGAGGCCATGGACAAGGGCGGCACGTTGACCATCACCCTCGAACCGAGCGACAGCCGTGGCGTGAGCGTCATGCTCAGCGACACCGGCAAAGGCATGAACGAGGAACAGCGCAGCATGGCGTTCCGGCCGTTTTTCACCACCAAGCAGGGTGGGCTCGGTGTGGGGCTGGTGCTGGTCAAACGGATCATGGAACGCTTCGGCGGCGGTGTGTCCCTGGACAGTCGCGAAGGCGAGGGCACCACCGTTCGTCTTGCGTTTCAACTCATCCAGTAATGGGGGTGAACTTCCCCCAGGAGCGGGTGTCAGGCCCCGGTCACCGGGGAGTGGGGAATGCAACAGCGTCTGTAACAGCTTGTTTCAACGGGGATTAATACTTTGGCGAGGTAATTGCAAAACACCATCACCCCTTCCTTAAATGAGGCGGCTGGTGATGGACAGAGCAATGCGTGACCCCCAAAAGCTGTTTCTTTTGACGCCACTGAGCGTCTTTCTGATGTTGACCCTCGGCCAGATGGCCGGGGTTCGAGCGAGCCCGATCGACGACGAGAATCAGCCGGAAGCGTCCGACCCGTCGGCGTATTACGACGAGCCCGCAGACCGTGCCGGTGCGCTCAACGCCATCCTGACGATGCCCGAGGCCAACGAATACTCCTTCGATCTGCCCAACGGGGTCACAGGCACGCGCAATACGACGCGCACGGAAAACATTCTGCCGCCCACCGTCCAGACCAGTTTCAATTACCCCACCAACGGCAAGCCGAGCCCGCTGTATGGTGCTCAGCCGTTCACTCAGCAACTGGTGCTGTTCGAAGAGTTCGGCCCGGAAAAACTCGACCCGACCACCCCGGCCGCGCCGTTGGGCTTTCCGCCAGCCGCCATCGGCCCGGCGCCGGCCCAGGACCCGAACAGCGTCGCCCGCAGTGCGCCACCCGGCACCGCGCTGGACGCATTCCTGCGTCAACCGGGGCTCACGCCATTCCCGAGTCAGTTTGCCAACGTGGTTGACCGCAACCCGTGGCAGGCGCAGATCGAACTGTTCCTCAACCGGCATATCGGCTCGTCCGCCGAAGGCCGGCCACCGGGAAAAGGCTGGGCTCACCAGCGCTGGAACGAGTTTTACCCACAAGTCGCCTACAAGACCGTGCAGACCGGCGCGCGTCTGAACGGTGGCCTGCGTGACAGTCGGCAGATGCACGGTTATGCCGTTGGCGAATTCGGCCCCGGTGGTCTGTACCACAACGTCGCTGGCGTGCCGGCGACGGATGGCACGGCCAAGGGTGTCGACCCACGGTTCCACCCGGCGATGCCGGTGCAGGACCACAATTCGGTGTGGACCTTCGACGGCACGCTGCCGCCGAAACTGCTGATGGTGCGCTACGGCCAACCGGTGATGATGCGTCACTACAATGGCTTGCCGATCGATCCATCGGCCAACCGTGGCTTCGGCCTGCACACCATCACCACCCACGAGCACAACGGCCATGCGCCGGCGGAAAGCGACGGCTATGCCAACGCGTTTTTCTTCCCCGGCCAGTACTACGACTATCGCTGGCCCATCCAGCTCGCCGGTTACGACAGCATCAACACCAAGGCTGAAGATCCACGTGCAGCGTTCCCGTGCGCGCCGGGGGAAACCCTCTGGGTCAACGACATGCAACCTGCGAAAAAGACCTGCGACCACGGCACCATCAAGATCCGTGGCGACTGGCGCGAAACCATGAGCACCCACTGGTTCCACGACCACATGCTCGATTTCACCGCGCAGAATGTCTACAAGGGCAACGCGGCGATGATGAACTACTACAGCGCCCTGGACCGCGGCAACGAATCGGTGAACGACGGCGTCAACCTGCGTTTCCCCAGCGGCAGCGCCTTGCCGTGGGGCAACCGCGACTATGACGTCAACCTGGTGTTCGCCGACAAGGCCTGGGATCAGCAGGGCCAGTTGTGGTTCAACCCGTTCAACACCGACGGCTTCATCGGCGATCAGGTGCTGGTCAACTGGCAATGGAAACCGAGCCTCGACGTGCGGGCCCGCAGTTATCGCTTCCGGCTCCTCAATGGTTCGGTGTCGCGCTACTTCAAGCTCGCGCTGGTGCGTGAAGTCAAAGGCACCAGTGGTGAGTTCCAGGGACCGAGAAACTCCGGTGTGTCCTACAGCCGCGTGCCGTTCCACATGATCGCCAACGACGGCAACATCATGGAACACAGCGTGCCGTTCGACGGTTCGATGGATCTGGATGCCGACGGCGACAAACAGAACCACAACGCGATTCTGCCGACCCAGGGCATCGCCGAGCGGTTCGATATCATCGTCAACTTCGCGAAAAACGGCATCAAGCCGGGCGACAAGCTGTTCTTCGTCAACCTGCAGGCCCAGGACGACGGCAAGGGCCCGAAAGAAGTGATCCCGCTGGCCGACGTGCTGTCGGAAAAATACCTGGCGGTCATCAAGCAGACCAGCAAAGGCCCGCAATGGGACCGGGGCGACCCGGTGGTGGGCAAGGTCCTGCAACTGAACGTCAAGGCCTATACCGGCCAGGATCTGTCGATGAACCCGGCCGCCTACGAGCCTGCCAAACCGGGCAAGGCCGAAGGCATGGTGATGATTCCGCTGAAGATCCACCGCGACAACGCTGCCGACAAAGCCTTGCTCGCCAAGGCGCTGCACCGGACCTTCACCTTCGGTCGCGCCGACGGTACTGATGAAGCGCCGTGGACGATCAAGACCGATAGCGGTTTCGGCTTCCACATGGACCCACGCCGGTTGAATGCCTCGACCAAACTGGCCAGCGGCCCGACGGACGCCGGGGTCAACGGCATCGGCACCCTGGAGGTGTGGAACATCAAGGCCGGCGGCACGGGCTGGAGTCATCCGGTGCACGTGCACTTCGAGGAGGGGATCATCCTCAGCCGTGGCGGCAAGGCCCCGCCTGAATGGGAAAAATGGGCGCGCAAGGACGTTTACCGGATCGGTTCGGAAGCCGACGGGCTGGACAACGTCGAGATGGCGATCAACTTCCGCGAGTTTGCCGGGACTTACATGGAGCACTGTCACAATACCCAGCATGAGGACAACTCGATGCTGCTGCGTTGGGACCTCGAGAAACCTGGGCAACTGCAGTTGATGCCGACACCGCTGCCGAGTTGGGATGGCGTGCGCTACGTCAACTCCGCCGCGCTGCCAACCTTCCGCACCGGCGACGGCTTCGGCCCGCAAGTGACCGTGAAACCATGAAAAGGGAGGGAGCCGACATGAAACAGCCAACGCCGCGCTCCCGCGCCCTGGGCATGCACTTGATGCTGGTGCTGGTCACCTGCCTGCTTGGCAGTCAGGTGCTCATCGCCCATCAGGCGCAGCCCGAAGGCGCCAGTGAATCCGCCACCCCGTGGGGTGGCGACTATTTCCCCAACACCCTGCTGACCGATCAGGACGGTCGGCAGGTGCGGTTTTTCGATGACCTGATCAAAGACAAGGTGGTGGTGATCAACTTCATCTTCACCTCCTGCAGCGACTCCTGCCCACTGGAAACCGCACGCCTGCGCCAGGTGCAGAAACTGCTGGGGGATCGGGTGGGGCAGGACATCTTTTTCTACTCGATCAGCATCGATCCGCTGAGCGACACCCCCGAAGTGCTCAAGGCCTATGCGCAACGCTTCAAGGTCGGACCCGGCTGGAAATTCCTCACCGGCGAATTCGAAGACATCACCGACCTGCGCAAGAAACTCGGGCTGTTCATCGAGGGCGTCGACAACGGCCGCACCAAGGATCACAACCTGAGCCTGATCGTCGGCAACCAGAGCACCGGGCGCTGGATGAAAGCGTCGCCGTTCGAGAACCCGTGGATTCTCGCCGATCAACTGGCCAACACCTTGCAGAACTGGAAGCAGCCGAGCGTCGAGCAAAGCTACGCCAATGCGCCGGAAATCCGCCCGCCGAGCAACGGCGAAGAACTGTTCCGCACCCGCTGTGCTTCGTGCCACAGCCTCGGCCCGCAGGACGGCGAAGGCATCGGTATGCGCAACATCGGCCCGGATCTGATCGGCGTGACCCGCCAGCGTGACCCGGCCTGGCTCAACCGCTGGATTCGCGAGCCGGATCGGGTACTGGCGGAAAAAGACCCGATTGCGCTGCAACTGTTCGAACGATACGAGCGGATCCCGATGCCCAACCTTCGTCTGGACGAGCTGTCGGCGCAGTCGATCATCGACTTTTTGCGCGATGAAACCGAGCGCCGGCAACCGACCACGCAGCCCTTGGCTGACGGGGCGTTGACGCCAATAAGTCCGGCCGCGAGCAGCGAAACGGTGAGCCGCATGCGCTAGCGGCTAAATAGCATCATTGAGTCCTGTATCACGGTCATTGCCACCTACACTCAGTCGTGAGGTGGCTGTAACCGGTTCGATACAAAACGCCAGGACACCCCCATGCAACGACTGGAAGAACAAAAAACACCTGCACCGAATGTCGCGGTAGCAGCCATCAAGAGTTGGGGCGGGCAGTTCAACCTGCTGCGCTGGTTCTCGCTGGCGAGTTTTTTCATCATCGCGGCGGTGGCGCTGGGCCTGGGCTATGTCTCCACGCGGTTCGTGGTCACCGAAAGCGTGGAGCGCGATGCGTTGCTCACGGCGCAATTCGTCCAGGCCATCGGTGACGCGGAAATGCGTCACGCCGGCATTACGCCGCTGCGCACCATGGGTGAAATGCTTGACCCGCGCCAGGACGAAAACTTCCCCGACGTCGATCCGCTGGCCCATGGCGCGGCGCGGGCCGAGTTTCTCGATCACGTCCAACACATGCCGGATGTGCTGCTGGCGACGGTCTATGCCCTGGATCGCACGGTGATCTGGTCGACCAACCCGGAACTGATCGGGGTTAAATTCGAGGATGATGACGAACTGGACGAATCGTTCGAAATGAAAGTCCCGGTGTCCTCCAGCTATCACAAGATCGACGACGAGAAACCCGAACAGAAACTGTCGCGCGAACCCAAATACCTGTTCATCGAGAACTACATCCCGATGTTCAACACCGACAAAAGCAAAGTCGTCGCCATGGTCGAGATCTACAAGGAACCGGAGGATCTGGTAGATCGCATCGATCGCGGGTTTGCCTCGATCTGGGCGGCGACGATCCTCGGCGGGGCGGCGATTTACCTGGGGCTGTTCTGGATCGTGCGACGCGCCTCGACACTGCTGCAAAGCCAGCAGCAGCAACTGATCAGCAACGAAACCTTTGTCGCACTGGGGGAGATGTCATCGGCGGTGGCTCACAGCCTGCGTAATCCGCTGGCAACCATTCGTTCCAGTGCCGAACTGGCCCAGGAAGTGGCCAGCCAGAGCGCCCAGCGCAATATCGGCGACATCATCAGTCAGGTGGATCGCATGTCGCGCTGGGTCCGGGAGTTGCTTGTTTCGCTGCGGCCGATGAGTGACGACGGCGAAGCGCTGGATCTGCAGGCCGCCGTGGAAGACTCGCTCGGCGCGTTCGACGCGCTGATCCGGCGCAATGGCGTCGAAGTGCGACTCAACCTGAGGGACTGCCCGCCGGTCCTCAGCCACAAAGTGCTGCTGACGCAGATCCTCAATAGTCTGTTTGCCAACGCTCTGGAAGCGATGCCCAAGTGCGGCGTGCTGAGTGTCGACATCGAAGCCCCTCACGCCGGCCAGGTGTGTATGACCGTGGGTGACACCGGCAGAGGCATGAACGCGCAGCAGCAACAACTGGTGTTCAAACCGTTTTTCACCACCAAGCAGGGCGGCCTCGGGGTTGGCCTGGCACTGGTCAAAAGAATCATGGAGCGTTTTCAGGGTTCGGTCGTGCTGACCAGCCGCGAGCAGGAGGGAACCCGCGTCAGTCTCAACTTTAAAGTGGCATCGGGAGGGGAATATGGAACACAGCATTCTGCTGGTCGAGGATGACGAACTGTTGGCCGACAATATTCAGACCTACCTGGAGCGCAAGGACTTCGAGGTGACGGTCTGCCATTCGGCCGAAGACGCGCTGGAGCAATTGGGCCGCTTCATGCCGGACGTCGTACTGACCGATAACTCACTGCCGGGCATGAGCGGGCACGATCTGATCCAGAAGCTGCGCATCAGCGCGCCGGAGCTGAAAGTGATCATGATGACCGGTTACGGCAACGTCGAAGATGCGGTGGTCGCGATGAAGGAGGGCGCCTTTCATTACGTCACCAAACCGGTGGCATTGCCGGAGCTCAAACTGCTGCTGGACAAGGCCCTGGCCACCGAGCGGATGGAGCGCACGCTGTCGTTCTATCAGGAGCGCGAGGCACAGAAATCCGGTTTGCAGGCGCTGATCGGTGAATCGGCGCCGATGCAGCATCTGAAGAACACCATCGGCCAGTTGCTCGAAGCCGAGCGGCGCATGACCGGTGGCGACCTGCCGCCCGTGCTGGTGGAAGGCGAGACCGGCACCGGCAAGGAACTGGTGGCCCGTGCGCTGCATTTCGACGGCGCGCGCAGCAAGGGCCCGTTCATTGAGTTCAACTGCGCGTCGATCCCCGCCAATCTGGTGGAGTCGGAGCTGTTCGGTCACGAGAAAGGTGCGTTCACCGACGCCAAGGATCGCCGCGTCGGGCTGGTGGAAGCGGCTGACGGCGGTACGTTGTTTCTCGACGAAATCGGCGAGATGGATCTGGTCCTGCAGGCCAAACTGCTGAAGTTGCTGGAGGACCGTACCATTCGCCGGGTCGGCTCGGTGAAGGAGCGCAAGGTCAACCTGCGGGTGATCAGCGCCACCAACTGCAACCTCGAACAAATGGTGCAGCAAGGCAAGTTCCGCCGAGACCTGTTCTTCCGCCTGCGGATCATCTCGATCAAGGTGCCGCGCCTTTATGCGCGCGGCGACGATGCCCTGTTGCTGGCCCGGCATTTTCTCGCCAGCCACGGCAAACGCTACGGCAAGCCGAATCTGCATTTCAGTCAGCAGGCTGAAGAGTTGCTGCTCAATTACACCTGGCCGGGCAACGTGCGCGAACTGCGCAACATGCTTGAACAGACCGTGCTGCTGGCGCCGGGCGACACCATCGCCGCGCACCAGTTGAACGTGTGCATGAGCCTGGTGGACGAGCCTTCGCTGCATCAACATCGCGAGGTGCCGCACTTCGAACCGCGCCCGGCGAGCAACACCGAGTCGATGAATCTGCCGGAGGTCGAGCGCGACATGGTGCGCAAGATGCTCGACAAGACCGACTGGAACGTCACCAAATCCGCCCGCTTGCTGGGCTTGAGCCGCGACATGCTGCGCTATCGCATCGAGAAGCTCGGCCTGGCGCGCCCGGACAAGCGTCAGTGGTAAACGGCGTTGCTGCGTGGATTCGGCGGGCTCAGGCATTCCAGCAGGCACGTCGGGTCCAGCACCTCGTCATTGACGTAGATGCCGCGCTCGGCGTCGTACGTGCGGATAAACACCCGCACCGTTGCATCGGCCACGGTCGGCAACTGTGAGTCATGGAACACGTGGCGATCCGGGATGACGATGAAATCCTGCGGCGACGTGTCATCGAACGCTCGCGGCGGCTGTGCGTACAGCGAGGGTGGAGCGGGGTGGGCGAAGGGCTGGTCGGCCCCGTAGTAATTGAAATTGCTGTCGAGGGCTTGCGCCTGGGCGGCGGCGAGCAGACAGGCGGATAACAGCAGCCGGTTGAACGTTTGCATGGCGGCACCTGTGGAAGCGGTTTTCCCCAAGGCTATTAACTATAGCCGGCCATTGGCTTACAAGTTCGCAACAACCTGGATCGGCAGGCTCCACTAGACTCGGGCCGCTCAATCAAGAGCGTGCGGAGTGCGCCATGGAAGTGCCAAACAACAAGAACGCCATCGAAAGCAATCGTCAGGCGTGGAACGATTCGGCCCGCCATCACCAGGATTCGCCTGACTGGCAGGTTTTGCTGACCGAGGTCACCCAGGTCGGTTTTTCCTGCCTCGACGACACCCTGCGCGGGCTGCTGGAGCAGGTCGGTGTCGCTGGCAAGGATGTCGTGCAACTGGGCTGCAACAATGGCCGCGAGAGCCTCTCGCTGTTCGCGCTGGGGGCGCGAAGCGTCGTCGGTGTCGATCAGTCGGCGGCGTTTCTCGAACAGGCCCGGGCGTTGAACAGCCGTTCGCCACACCAGGCCCAATTCATCGAAGCCGACATTCACCACCTGCCCGAATCACTGTGTAATCGCTTCGATGTGGCGCTGATCACCATCGGCGTCCTCAACTGGATGCCTGACATCGGTGAATTTTTCCGCCACGTCGCCTCGACCCTCAAACCGGGCGGGCGGCTGGTGATCTACGAAACCCACCCGTTCCTGGAAATGGTCGATCCCGAGGCCGAAGATCCGTTTCGCCTGGCGACCTCGTACTTTCGCCGCGAGCCGTTCGTGCAGCAGGAACCGATCGTCTACGTCGGCAAGGTCGAACAACAGGCCGCACCGTCGTACTGGTTCGTGCACAACCTCGGCGCCATCTTCACCGCCGCCCTCGACGCCGGGCTGAACATCGCGCATTTCAAGGAATACCCGCATTCGAACCGGGAAGAGGCGTATGACCAATACCTGAACCGCGAGGCGCAGATGCCGATGTGTTTTACGTGGGTGGGGGTGAAAAACTGAAGTCCGAATTGAGCGTCACGAAGGCGGCCGAATGGCCGCCTTCGTCATTTCAAGCCTGCGCAGCCGCCGTCACCACCGGCCGCCCCGGTTTGCGCAGCGGTTCCAGTCGCGAGCCTTCATACCGAGTCTCGCGGAAGAACCGCCACTTTCCAAACAGCCCATAGACGTGGGTCACACGGCCCTGTTCCTGATAGCCCATGCGAATGTGCAGCTTCAGCGCCGGGATGTTGTGGGTTTCGCAGACGTCCACCACCTTGTGGCAACCCTGGGCGGCCATGGCTTGCCAGAGGGTGACTTGCACGTCCACCGACAGGCTGCTGCCGAAGTAGGCGCGGGTCATTTCGCCGCCGAATTCGAAGAACTCGCCCGGTTTGACCGGGAAGTTGCAGCCGTAATAGTGACGGTCGTGATAATCCCGGGTGCTCCCCCAGATGAAGGCTACGGCGTGACCGTCGGCGTCCAGGTACATGTGCCCGGTGTGGCCTTCGCTGGCGAGTTCGGCCATGGTCTGCACGCGGTCACCGAAGTGTTTGGCGAAGGCGCCGGCATTCTGCGGCGTGATGTCGACTTTGCGTAGGCCTTCATAAGGGCGCAGCTTGTGCGGCGGCACCGGGCTGATCAGGTCGCGCTCCATCCACAGCAGTTCCCAATGGAAGAACACGTAGCGTTTCCACAAGGTGCCGATGGTGCGGCCCAGGCCTTTTTGCTTGATGCGTTCGCGCAGCTTTTCGATGACGCTCATGATGCCCTCCGTGGCCGAAGCCCGGGTGTTTTTGGATGTGGCTTTTGTGGGTATAGATCAAGCTGGCAAGTTCATTTCAAAGTGCCATCTTCGAAATTATTGCCAGTTGTGTAACTCAATCGAGTGCCGCGGCACCGCTTAGGAATTCCTTGTTCAAGTCAGCGTAGGAAACCCGTGGAACGCCCAGCAGCCGGCGCTCTAGCAGGCGACTCAGGGACTCTCCGGGTTCGAGATAGGCATCACCGAAATCAGCCCCGAGCTGATTCGGATGGGCGACGATTTCCAACACACCGTCGGTCGGTGCAGGCTCGCTGCGCAGGTCCACCGGGGTGCAGACATAGTCCGCCGTCGCACCGGCCAGCCCTTGCAAACGACGGTTGAGCAAACCCTTGAACAGGCGCTTCGGCAGGCTGAGGTTCTGTCCCAGGTTACGTGCCAGTCGCACCGGCACACCCTGGTGGGCGGCGAAGCGCGCGACGATCTCGCCGATCGGCCAGATGTTGTGCACGTGCTGATGTGAATCGAGGTGACTGGGGCGTACGCCGTGATCCACACAACGCTGCCACTGCGTCTGCAATTCCTCCTGTACCGCTTCGCGATCTTCACGACTCAGCCACAGGCTGTGCCGCGCAAGGCTCAGATCGAACACCCCGTGGCTGTCGCAGAAAGTGGGGCGGGCGAGAATCGCCTGACTCAATGGCCGGCCGTACGTCAGGTTGAAGTGCAGGCCGACCCGCCCCTCCAGCAAGTGATGACGAGCCATCGCGCAGGCCGCTTCGAATGCCGGCATGTTGGCCATGGCTGTCGCGGAGCTGATGACCCCGGCCTGGAACGCATTGAAGATCACCGCATTTTCGTTCGGGCTCAGGCCGAAATCGTCAGCGTTGACTATGACTTGGCGAGGCATGTTCGCCCTCCGTGGTGGGGTGGGTGGCCGATTTCGCGAGGGCCGCCGGTTTTGTCGTTGCCTGCCGTGCGCGCCACTGCTGCATTTTCGGTTTGAGCCGCTGCCAGACACGCAGCCCAAGCCCCAGCAACAGTCCGCTCGGGCGCCAGGAGTAGAAGCTCCAGCGCCAGTGTTCCAGTTGCCCGGTCATGCGTTCGTGCAGTTGATGGCTGGAGTTCTCCAGGCTGACCCGCGAGGCATCGATCCAGCGCCAGTGATCCTCAAGGCCCCAGCGAATCCATTCCTCCAGCAACACTCGGCCGCTGCCCAGATCGGCGTACTGCGGCAGGAAGGCGAGGTTGTAATCGTAGAGCCGGCCCTGTTCGAGCAGGCCGAGGCGGTAGCTGATGCAGCGACCGTCCAGCTCCAGCGTGACCACGCGCACCAGGCCTTGGGCGGCGAGGGCGGTGAAGGCGCTTTCGATGCAGCGTCGGCTGCGTTCGGTGGCGAAGATGCCGACGCCTTCGTCGCCTTTCCAACTGACGGCTTCGACTTCGCTGATGGCTTGCAGCAACGGGCCCATGGTCAGGGCATCGGGAATGATCCGCCGTACTCGTGCGCCACACGCAGCAATGCGTTTGCGTGCACGGCGCAGTTTGTAGCGCGGATCACCGGAGACCTCCTGAAGATCGGCGTCACTGATCAGATGCACCGGTACCCGACAGCTCAAGCGCCGTTCGCCGGTCGAGCTGTGCGCCATCCATTCGGTGAGGACACTTTCCTCGCCCGCAGGCTCCGACAGTTCGTTGAATTGCAGCAAGGCGTGGGGGATGCGATGGCGGATCAGCCGCAGTGCCTGGCGCATGTCTTCGGCCGCCAGCACAGACAGCAATGCCAGACGATCCGCCAGCGGATACCCGAGGTGATGCACCACGCCAAACGGTATCCCGCCAAAGCGTTCACGACCGGACACCAGCGGCAGGCACAGGCGCAATTCGTCCGCTTCCCAGCCCAGCAGAATGTGCAGATGCTCACTCGCATCGAGTGTCTGCTCTGCCGCGATCAACCAGCCGAGGCTGTTGAACGGCGTGTGATCCGTCACCCGCAGGCGCAGTGCTTCATAAGCCGCTGCCGGGAAGTCAGGGGCGCACAACGAGGTGCGCCATTCGAATCGCGCCATAGGCTCAGGTCGCCGTTGCTGTGACGGAGGGACGGGAAGGTTTGCGCAACGCATCCAGGCGCGAGCCGCTGTAGCGGGTTTCGCGGTAGAAGCGCCAGCGGGCGAACAGGGTGTACACGTTCATGATCCGGCCCTGTTCGGTGTAGCCCATGCGCAGGTGCAGCTTGAGCGCCGGGATGTTGTGGAACTCGCAGACGTCCACCACCTTGTCGCAACCCTGGGCGGCCATGGCTTTCCACAGTTCCAGTTGCAGGTCCACCGACAGTTCGGTGCCCCAGTAGGAACGGGTGAGTTCACCGCCGAATTCGAAGAACTCGCCGGGGTTCACCGGGAACAGGCAGCCGTAATAGTGGCGGTCGAAATAGTCCCGGGCGCTGCCCCAGATGAAGGCCACCGCATCGCCGTGATCGTCGAGGTGCATGTGTCCGGTGTGACCTTCATTGGCCAGTTCGGCCATGGTGCCGACGCGGTCACCGAAATAGCGGGCGAAGGCGCTGGCGTTGTCCGGGGTGATCTTCACCACCCGCAGCGGCGAATACGGTTTGAGGCTGTGGGGCGGCACCGGGCTGACGAGGTCGCGCTCCATCCACAGCAGCTCCTGATGGGAAAAGACGTAGTGCTTCCACACCTTGGCCAGCGTGGCCCGCAGGCCTCTTTGTTTGAGGTGTTCGCTGATTTTTTTCACAACGTTCATGGTCGGTACTCCTGATGACGTGGCATCGCGCGGCAAGTGGCCTGCGCGGCAGGACATCAACGGGCGGTTCATCAAGCGCTCCAGCTCAGGGAAAACAGGGTCTGCCCCGGCAGTTCGAAACGCACGCGACCGTCCTGACAGCGAAAGGGCGCGTCGCGGCTGCGGTTGTCGGCGCCGAAGTAGCGCAGGGCACCGTTGTTCAACGGGCACGTGACCCCCGCCAGATCGACATGCTGCAATCGCGTGCCTTTGTTTACACCCAGCAACCCGCGCTGATCGTCGCCGGCCATGGCCAGCACATCGACTTCGAAGGCATCGTTCTCCAGCCACAACACATTGTGCAGCCAGTGTTGCTGGATGAACTGCTGGGCCAGGCCCACGGGTTTGAGTTCGAAGTGTTGTTCATCCGGCGAGACGTGCAACATGCCTTTGGGATACTCCGGCTCATCGGCGGCCTGGAACCAGTTGAGCATGGTCAGCAAGCCGTCCTGGGAGGCGTTGATCACCACCGAGGCCCACCACAGCGAGGTGTAATGGGTTTCCTGATCGTAGGGGCTCAGGCTTGAGCCGCTGGACAGATTGGTCTGATCCAGCAGCAAGGCCTTGCGTGGCTGCCCCCTGGCATCAAGGCCCACCAGATCGGCGGCGCGGCGCACGCTGTCGCGGTAGACGCGAGTGGCGAGCAGGTCGCGGATCATCCATTCATGCCAGGCCAGCGCATCGACCTCATCGGCGGATTCGCCCAGCAGTCGCCGGGCCCAGTCGATGCCGCGCTTGTTTGCCGCGTTGTCGGCGAACGGGCCGTTGACCAGCCGCGAACTGGCCGGCATCGCGATGCGCACACCGGCCCGGGCGTTGGCCGGATCGCTGTGCACCTGGCGGGCCATGCTGGTGAAGATCGAACGGTATTGTTCGTAACTCGAATAGTTGAGATTGGGCTCGTCGGCAAACCCGATGTAGTGCGTGCCTTTGCCGCCAAGCAGCCGGGTGCTCGCGAGCCAGGCGTCGAGGCCGCCGTTGCTTTGCAGGTCGGCGCGCAAATCAGCCTGACGCTGACTGCCGGCGAGCAGGGTGATGTCCTGGCGAATGCCGAAACGGTCCTGATAAACCTGGCGAAACGCGTCTTCGAACTGCGGTTTTTTCGCCGTCACATCGACGAAGCTGTAGTAACTGGCGGCCGTCGGTTTCAGCGCATCGAGGGCGGCATGGCTGGCGGGCGGCGGCATCACGTAGGGCAGGGCGATGCCCAGGTCCGGCGTGCGGCCGAGGACTTTGTCGTGCAGGGTCAGGCGGGTCTGGCCGTCGTCTGCGCGCAGCGGTTTGAGCTGCTGCGGATTCTGCGCAAACAGATTGGCCGTACCGTCGAGCCAGAACGCCGCTTTGCCGCTGCCTTGCAGACGCAGGCGCCAGACTTGTTCGCGATCGCTGACCGGCAGCGCGAGCTGATCGAATTGCCAATAGGCGCGATACGGTTTGAGCCCCAGCGACAGTTGTTGGCCGTCGCCGACCCGCTGCGCTTGCAGGGCGCTGACGCCACCGTGGAACTTGCCCGCCAGCACCGCGTGTTCGCCCGGCGCAATCCTGAAATACAGCTCATCGCCGTCGCGGGTTTCCGCGCTGAAATGCACCTTGGCCGGGGCGAACAATGCGACCGTGTTTTCGTCGTGCTCGACCCGGTAATTGCGAAAGCTGTAGCCGGGGATTTCCAGCTGATAACTCGCGGCGCCCGGCGCCAATGACCAGCTCTGGCTGCCACGGGTTTCGCTGGCCTTGATGAAGCGCTCGCCCTGCAATTTGCCCCGGCCGTCGAGCAGGTACAGATGCTCTTCGTTGGCATCTGCCTGCCATGCCGGCGCCCAGCGCACGGTCACGGTGTCGGGGCGATCCGCTTGCAGGTACAGGCTGCCGTCGCGAATGTCGCCCCAGCGCATCGACGCCGCGAAGGCGTCCAGCGAGAGGCCTAGTCCGAGCAGCAGGGCCAGGTGTTTCATGCGGCTTTCCTGCGCTGCAACATCAGCCACATTGGCGCTATGTCGCCGGGCAGGATGATCAGGGTTTGCCAGAACGGCACGCGGCTCAGACGGCAATACAACACCAGCATCGCCACGGTCACCGCCAGATAGGCAATCGATGACGCCGCTGCGGCGCCGACAATCCCGTAAGTCGGGATCAGCAACACGTTCAGGGCCAGGTTGAGCAGGGCGCCGAGGCCCATCAGCAGCGACACCGTGCCCGGGCGATTCTTGCCCAGCAGGTCCAGCCGCAGAATGCTCGCGTAGCACAGACCCAACAGCCCCGGCAGCAACGCCAGCAGCGCCGGATACGCCGGTTGGTAGGCGGCGCCGAACAGGGTGACGATCAGCCATTCGCCGATCACGGCCATGGTCAGGCAAGCGCCGAGCATCACCGTCGCCGTCAGGCGCAGGGCCAGCGGGGTGACCTTGTCCATGCCTTCGTCCTGTTGCAGCAGGCGTTTCATCAGCGGTGTGGTCACCGCTTCCGGGACGATCAGCAGCAGTTCGGCGGCGGCGCTGGCCATCGCGTAATGACCGAGCGCGGTACTGCCGAGCAGGGCGCCGATGAACAGGTAGTCGGAGCGTAGAATCACTTGTTGGAACAGCAGATCCGGATGGCTGCGGGCGCTGTAGCGCAGCAGTTCGTTCTGGCTGGCGCGGTCCCATTGCAGTTGCAGCGGCTGCGCGCGCTTGAGCCAGACCCAACCGGCCAGCACCACCAGACTGATCCCGGCCAGCCAACTGATCAGCGCCGCTTCCAGTGCCGCTTCTTTCCACATCCAGAACAACGCGAGAAACAGCAACAGCGGCGCCAGGGATTCCACCAGGCGCAAGGCATTGAACGCGACCACGCCGCCGGACGCATTGTGCAGCGTCAGCAAGCCGCTCTTGAGCACGGTCAACGGCACCGCCAGCAGCAACAGCCACGCCAGCAGGCCGAGTTGCACGGTCACGTCCAGCTCACTGCCGAACTCACGCACCAGCGCCACCACCAGCAAGGTCAACAATCCTGCCAGCAAGCAACCGAACACCAGCACCTGAGCCAGCAGCAACCCCATCGGCCGCTGCTTGGCGGCCTGGTAACCGACGGCGGAATTCAAACCGCCGCTGGTGGCGGCGCTGATCAGGTCGGGCAGGGTGCTGAGCAGGGCGAACAAACCTCGCTCACTGGGGCCGAGGATTCGCGCCAGCAACACGTTCCTCAGCAGGCGCAGGGAGATCATTGCCAGTTTGGTGCCCATGCTCAGCGCCAGGTGCTTGAGGTAACTGCTTCGACTCATGGTCGCGCTCCGCGAAAGATCCGCCACGACAGCAGCTCGGGGTTGCGCGCCGTACGTTGACTGACGCCAAAGCGCGGCAGGTTCAGCGGATCACCGGCGCCGCGATAGATCCCGGTGCCGGTGCCGAGGGCGAACGGGTAATCGTGGCTGGCAATCTGTTCGCGGACTCGAGCGTCGTTGTCGCCGTTGGGGTAGCAGTACACCGGCAATGGCCGATTGCAGCCGTTGTTCAGGGCGTTGCGGCTGCGGCTGATTTCTTCGCTCAGACGCACATCGTCGAGTTGGGTCAGGATCGCGTGACTGGCACCGTGAGGACCGAAACGCACCAGCCCCGAAGCCTCCATCGCCCGCACCTGATGCCAGTCCAGTGCCTGAGGTTGCGACTCTTGCGGGCACTCGTCGGTCAGGCGTTCGAGCATCATCGGGTCAAGTGCTTTAAGCCTTTGCAGGTAATGCAACAGGGTCAGACTGCGCCGATCCACGTCGATGTCGTCCAACAAAACCGGCACGGGATGATGGAGCGACTGCAAACATTCGATCAGGTGCATGCGCGGTTTTTCGCCGTGGCTGCCCCACAGGGTTTCACCGAGGCTTTCCCACCAGAAGCGCTGACGGCTGCCGATGAAGTCGGTGGAGAGGAAAATGCTCGCCGGCACCTGATGCTTCTGCAGCAGCGGGAAGGCGTTGGCGGCATTGTCGCGCCAGCCGTCATCGAAGGTCAGCGCCACTTGCGGGCGCTCGCGGCGCAGGGCGTTGGGCTGCAGGATCTCCATCAGCGGCACGCAATCGAAATGCTTGCGCAGCCACACCAGCAAATGCTCGAAGGCTTTCGGGCCGACACACAGTTCGTTGCGGTGCGCCAGGTCGGCGGCGCGGTCGTTGGACAGCACCCGGTGCAACATCAGGATCACCCCGGCGCCGTGCAACTGGTTTCGTCCCACGGACGAGTTGAGATAGAGCCAGCCGCTGGTGCGTTTAATCAGTTGTTTGATCGCCATGGCTTGAGCCCTCTCAACGGTTTTGGTCAGGGTTCCACTGGGCGTAACGCTGGCCGCGCAGGAACTGCCACAGGCCGATGCTCATGCCCGCCAGTGTCACCAGAAGGAATGCCGCAAGGCGGAACGGTTTGGGCAAGCGGTGTTGCGAATCCAGCAGGCCGGCAATCGCGATGGCGTAGCCGAGCAGTTGCGCGATCAGGCTCAGGCGATAGAAACCGTGGTCATCCCACAGCCAGAAATTGCTCAGCAGCAACGGCAGCAACAGGATCGGCGCCAGCCGCCGGATCAGTTTGTGGCTGATCAGCGCAATCGAATACAGCCCGTGCTTGAGCGGATTGAGCAGCTCGCTGCGCTGGGCGAGGCTTTGCAGGCCGCCGACGGTGACCCGCTGGCGGCGGCGGAACTGTTTGTCCGCTTCATCGACGCCGTGGTCGATCACTTGCGCTTCAGGCACGTAGACGATGCGTTTGAATTTCACCGGGGCGCAGGTGCTGATGAAGAAGTCGTCGTTGACCTCCGCCGGCACGTTTTCGAACAGTTCCCGGCGCAAGGCGAGCAGGGCGCCGTCGGCGGAGACCATGCAACCGGTGCGATTCTCGACCCGGCGCAGCCAGCCTTCGTAATGCCGATAGAGGCTGTCGCCGACGCTCAGTCCGCCGCCGGTGACCGGGATCACCATGTGCCCGGCGCAGGCGCCGACCTGCGGATCGCTCAGAGGCGCGAGCAGATAGCCGAGGGTTTCCCGCGACCATTGGTTGTCAGCATCGGTGAACACCAGAATGTCGCCCGTGGCCAGCGCTGCACCGGCATTCAGCGTGGCAGCCTTGCCCTGGCGGGGCAGGTCAAGCACGGTAATCCGTGGGTCGACGACTTTGTGCGCGCAAGCCACGGTGTCGTCAGTGGAGCCGTCGCTGGCCAGAATGATTTGCAGGGTGGCCGGCTGATAATCCTGGGACAGCAGCGAGCGCAGCTTGTGTTCGATATGCCGCGCTTCGTTGTGCGCGGCGATCACGATGCTGATGTTCAGCGGCGGTGCCGGGCTGTGGCGCCACGCCGGGAACAACGGCGCGAGCAGCGTCAGCAGCAGCGGGTAGCCGACATAGGCGTACACCGGCAGCAGCAGGCACATCCAGAAAATGAATTCAGCCACGGGCAGGCCTCCTGGCATTCCAATGACACAGACTGAGAATGAACGCCGCACCGGCCAGGTGCAGACGCATCCAGTGCAGGCCCCACAGTTGCAGGGTCAGGCCGATATCGTGCTGGCGGAGACTCTGACGAATGCTCAGTACCAGCGCCGGGATCGTGGTTACGATCACCATGACCGCGGCGTGATGGGGAAAACCGTTAAGCAGTGCGGAGATCGCCAGCAGATCCAGCAGCCACGCCGCCAGTGACAACAGCGGAAAACGCAGCAGGCGCAGGCTGAAACCATGGGTGCGCAGCAGTTGCAGATGACTGCCCTGGCGCCATATTTCCTTGCCCATCCATTCGCGCCAGTTCATTTCGTAGCCCCAGTGCAGGGCCACGGTTTCGTTGACCGACAACAGCCGTGCGCCCTGTTCGCTCTGACGCAGGGTGAACTCTTTGTCTTCACCGGTGCGCAGGGTTTCGTTGAACCCGCCGACCTTGTCGAACCAGCGCCGGTGCATCAGCAGGTTGGAGCTGGGCAACCAGTCCACGGCATGAGCCGTGTGGCTGATCGGGCGCTGGGTGCGGCGTTGCCAGGCCACGGCGTACCACGGTGCAGAAGCAGGGGTGTGCAGGTCCAGTCCGAACACATCGGCGTGGCCCTCGGCCTCGAGGGCGAACAGCCGGGTGAGCCAGTCTTCGGGCATTTCGATGTCGGCGTCGATGAATGCCAGCCAGTCACCGGTGGCGATGGCGGCGCCGCGATTGCGCAGGGCGCCGATCAGCACGCCCGGCACCACCAGCACGTGCGCGCCGAACTGGCGGGCGATCTGCGGGCCGTTATCGCTGGAGCCGTTATCGACCACGATCAGTTCGCACTCGACATTGGCCGCGTGGGCGGCTTTTCGCGCCGCCAGCAGGGTGCGGCCGATGTGGCGGCCCTCGTTGTACATCGGGATGACGACACTGATCCGGCTCATGTCCTGGCCTCTTCCAACGGTGCTTGCTCGGCCTTCAGGCGCAGGACGCTGGTGAGCGCGAGCATGATCCACACGTACTTCTGATTCGGTGCACTGAGGAACATCAGAAACAGGGTCAGCGACAGGAAACTCACGCCCAGGTGGGTCATCATGTCAGCCTGTTCCCAGTCGCGGCGCTGCATCCAGACGCGGCGTGCGCGGATCAGGTTGTACAGGCCCAGTCCGAGCATGCCGACGAACAGCAGACCGGCAGGAACCCCCAGTTCGCTGAAGATTTCCAGGTAGGTGTTGTGCGCCCGGCGGTACAGGTCGCCGATCTTGCGGTTGGCGGAAAACGCCTTGGCGTACCCGGTGGTGGCGTAATGCAGGGGAAAGGTGCCGGGGCCGGAACCGAGCAACGGGTTCTCGCGGATCATCTGGCTGCCGACCACGATGTACGACGCACGGCGACCAAGGGATTCGTCATCGTGGCCACGGGCGCCGGCACTGAGCACGCTCAGCGACTGGATACGTGCCAGATAGCCGGCGGGCATCGCATAGATCGCCAGCGGAATTACGATCGCCATGCCGAGCATGGCGAAGCCCAGGTGCCGTGGGCGGATGCGTGTCAGTTGCGCGCGGTAGTGCCAGCAACCGATCACCAGACTCAACGCCAGCACCACCAGCCCGGAGCGGGATTCGGTCTTGGTCATGCCGCCGAGCAGCAGCAGGCAGCAACCGCCCCAGAACAAACGGTGCAACAGGTTCGGGCTGCGAATGATCAGCAGCAGGCCCAGCGGTACGGCGAAGGCGATCAGCATGGCAAAGGCATTCGGGTCTTCGAGCAGGCCGGCGGCGCGGCCCTGATCCTGGAATTTGCTCGAGAACATCGCCATTGCGCAGGTGGTGCTGACGGCCAGCGTCACCAGCCGGGCGAACAGGTCGAGATTCAGTTCTCGACCGATCAGCAAAGTGATGACGAACAGAATCAGACCGACACTGAGTTCGCGCAGATGACCCAGAGACATGCCCATGTCATCGGTGTTGAGCAGGCTCAGAAAGTACAGAACCATGAACCAGACCAGGTAACGCCAGATATTGCTGCGCAGGCGTTCGGACGGGATCTGATGCATCGCCAGCTGCAGCATCAGGATCACTGCCAGCGACGCACCGATCAGCTTGCTGCCTGACAGTGAGCTGTCCTTGAAGAAACCCTCGAACGGCACCAGCGCAGCAATGCCGAGCAGGCCCCAGGTCGGCTTGCGGTAGAGCACGGTGAACCCCACCAGACCCAGCACCGCTCCTGGCGCAAGATAGGGCCAGGGGCTGGCCAGCAAGGCGATGCAGACCAGACCCAGCAAGCTGACGATCGAGAGCGGGAAAATCATGCGCGTGCCTCCCGTGCCGTGCGGATGTACAGCTGCGACCAGCGTTCGGCCAGGGCCTTGAGGTCGTAGCGGTCCTGTTGCGTGCGTTTTGCGTTGTCCCGCAGTCTGCGCGCCAGCCCGCTGTCGCTCAGCAGGGTATCGAGCTGACGGGCCAGGGCGTTGCTGTCGGTCGGCGTGGCGAGCAGGCCGTTGTGCCGGTGTTCCAGCACATCGGGAATCCCGCCGACAGCAAAGGCCACCACCGGCACCCCGGTCTGCATGGCCTCGAGCAAAATCATCGGTGTGCCTTCGGTGCGCGAGCTGATCACCAGCGCGTCGAGTCGCTGCCACCAGTGGCGCATGTCGGTCTGATAACCCGGCAGGCGAATGCGTTGCTGCAACCCGGCGGCTTCGATTCGTGCCTGCAATGCCTCGCGTTCCGGGCCGTCACCGAGCATCACCGCGTCGAGCTGCGGGTGCTGATGACACAACGGGATCAGGGCATCGAGGAACAGGTCCGGGCCTTTCTCGCTGCTCAAGCGGCCGACGTATCCGGCGAGCCAGCGCGGATTTTCGACTTGCAGAGTCCGCTGGACGATCGCCGCCGGCAGGCCGTTGGGGATCACTTGCAGCTTCTCCGCCCGCACGCTGGCCTGGCGATGCAGCACCGCGATGCTTTCGGCCACGCACACCACCCGATCCACCGAGGCGGTGCGGCACAGTTGCAGGCTGAGCCAGGTGTAGAACTTCTGCTTGCGGCTGCGCGGGGTGAAACCGTGTTGTGTGATCACCAGCGGCAGACGCAGCAACGAGGCGCCCACCCAGCCGAACAACAGGCCCTTGAAATTATGGGTGTTGATCAACGGACGTTCTGCCCGGCGCTGGCGCAGATGCCCGAGCAGTGCGCCGAGCCCGGCGCACCCTTGCGCATCGACGCCGGCCTCGCGAAAGCGCTCGATCAGCTCCGCTGGCGCATCGAGAAACAGCACCTGATGCTGCCCCGGTGTCGCCAGGCAATGATCCAGCAACATCCGCTCGGCCCCATAGAAGCCGCCGCTGCTGAGCAAATGAATGATCGGCAGCGCGGCGTTCGGGGAGGACGGCGTGTTCAATTGCGCACCCAGTGCACGAAGCTTGGCACGGTCCAGTTCTTGTGCGGATTGCCGGGTTCGGTGCTCTGATCGTTGATCACCAGCAGCACCGGTACGCCCAGCTCGTGGCTGATTTGCGCCGGGTGTTTGAAGCGGTGATCGAAGAACTCACGCACGTAGACCAGGGCAATCGCCAGCAGCAGGCCGGTGAACAGACCGAACGGAATGATCAGCAGCGGTTTGGGGAACGCCGCTTCGGTCGGTTCAAACGGTGGGCTCAGGACCCGGGCGTTGGACAGGTCGTCGTTCAGCGCGCGGGTGGTGCTGCTTTCGGCAAAGCGTTGGGCGTAGGTCGAGAACGCGGCGTGCAGGGCATCGATTTCGGTGTCCATCTGCCGCAGTTTGCTTTGGGTTTGCTGCAGATCATGGATGCGCGCCTTGAATTCGGCGATGCGCGCCGTCTTCTGATCGATCACCTGTTGCACCACGGCCAGATCGTTGGTGCGTTCCTGAATGCGGTTGCTCACCACTTTGAGAAATTGCTGGCGGGTACGGGCGATCTGCTCACGGGTCAGCAGCATCGGCTCGCTGCCGGGCTGGAACACCGCCAGATCATTCATGTAGCGGCTGACCTGGGTGGTCAGTTGCTCGCCCAGCTGTTTGATCTCCCGGTCTTCGAACGCCACATTGTCGACGGTGGTGGTGAAGGTGTAGGGGAAGGTGTAGTCATTGAGCTTGTTGTTGCTGGCGGCGGCCAGGCTGGTTTTCAGGTATTCCAGCCAGCGCTGGCTTTGCAGCAGGCGATCCTGATACAGGTTCAGTGCCTGTTCTTCGGTGTTGATCGCGTTCAGGCGGAAGGTGATTTCCTCCTTCGGATCCGCCGCACCGACACTTTCCAGCAACGCCTGGCGGTTTCCTTCCAGACCATCGAGGCGCACCTGATACAGGTGTTTCTTGGTCTCGTAGAACGACTGCGGCAGGTCGATCGATTGCAGCGCCTGACGGCTGACCAGATAGTTTTGCAGCAGGGCGGCGACGAAGGTCGTGCCTTGATGCGGATCCGGGAAGCTGTAGACGATCGAGATCACGTTGGAACCGGGCAGGGTCTCGATCTTCAGGCTGTCGATGGCCTGTTGCGTCAGCCCGTCGAGCACGGTGTCTCGCACCGGGTCGGTTTCCAGTCCCAGCAAGTTGCGCAGCGGGTTGATCAGGTACTGGCGCAGGGGCGAGGTGATGTAGCGCTTGAACGGATCGCCGATCAGCCGGGCGAACATCGCGGGAGGCGGGGTGTATTCACCCTTGTCCCGCAGTTCGCTGATGGTCTGACGGATCAGCGCCGGCGAACGCAGGATGTTGCTCTCGGTTTCCATGTCCGCCAGTGACGGCGGAATGAATGTGGCGTTGTCCACGGTCAGCGACGTGGTGGCGTCGCCCTGAGAGAGTTTTTTTGACTGCACGATCACCTGGGCGGTGATATCGAAGCTCTGTTTGAGCACCAGCGGCAGCACCAGCGCGATCACTGCAAAGATCAGGAAGACACGCTTCACCAGTCGCTTGTTGGCGAAGAAGATCCTGAAGAACTCATGCAGGTAGTTTTCCTTTGGATTCATGTCAGGTCACCCGAGAGTCAGTTGTTGTTGCTGCCTTTGTTGTCGACGCGGTAGCCGAAGCTGAACCCCACGCCCTGGAACAGCACCACGTCGGCCAGTTGCCGGGCCAGATCGCCGGCACTCGCCAGTTTGGTCTTCGGCACGAAAAGCATGTCGTCCGGTTGCAGGTAGGCGATCTGCGAGGCGTCGCCGGCCAGCGCCTTCTCGACGTCGTAATGCACGGCCTGCACCTGATTGCCGTTGCGCCGCATGATCACCACTGAATCCAGCCGCGCCTTGACGTTGGTACCACGGGCCAGGGTCAGCGCTTCAAGTACCGAGACTGGCCGCCGGATCGGGTAGGAACCGGGCTGGCCGACTTCACCCAGCACGTAGATCTCGTTGCCGGCGGTGGACTTGAGCAGCACATCCACGGTCATCCTTCCCGGCAGTTGCGCATAGCGTTTGTTGAGGAAGGTTTCCAGTTGATTGACGGTCATGCCTTGCAGCGGCACGGCGCCGATTTCCGGGAAGCTCGCGTAGCCGTCAGTGCCCACGGTGATCTCGCGGCTCATGCCGGTGGCGGGGTGGTTGAGGGCGCTTTTCAGGTTTTGCTCGTTGGTCAGCGGACTGATGATCTGCACGGTCAGCTGATTGCGATTGGGCTGGAACAACTGTTTGCGCTGGTAGGCGCGCTGGATTTCTTCGCGAGCCTCGTCACTGGTCAACCCGACGATCTTCACCGAGGTGTTGGCGCCCGGCAGGTTGATAGTGCCGTCCGGCAATACCAACTGGTTGCCGTTGAGCTGGCTGGCGGCGGTGAAGTTCAGGCCGATCTGGTCACCGGCCTGCACGCGGTAAGCGTCCGAGCCGCTGGTGCTGATGTGGAAGATCACGTCCAGCACATCCTGCGGGCGCAGGGTCTGTTCGACCTTGGGCATGTCGGTGGCCTGGGCGTTGGCCGGGGTGGCGGTGAGGATATTCACCGGCATGGTCTGGGTTTCGGAGTTGCTGGAGCAACCTGCAAGCGGCAGCATCAGCAGAACCAGTATCTTGGCGTTCATTGCGTCATCCCTCGCGTTGCTTACAGGTTTTTGTACAGCCATTTGGGCATGTAGTACTTGCGCCGGTTGAACACGCTGCCGACCACTTTCGCCCCGGCCTGGGTCAAGCGCTGCACGGCTGCTTGCGCGACTTCCCAGCGGGTGTCTTCGGCGCGGACCACGAACACCACGCCGTCGACCTGAGTGCTGATGACCAGCGTGTCGGCGGCTGAATACACCGCGTCGCCGTCGATCACCACAAAGCGGTACTGAGCGCCCAGTTGATCGAGCAACGGGCTCAGGCGCTCGGCGGTCAGGTGTTCCAGGGTGCGGATCGGCCGGCCGTTGGGCAGCACGTGGAAGGGCAGGCTTGAGACCTGCACCACGCAGTCCTGCAACAGCGGCGGGTTGTCCGGGTTGAACAGCAGGTCGCGCAGGCCGCGCTCCTTGCCCAGGTTCAGTTGCTGGGTGAGGTTGTTCGCCGACTGACTGGCATCGACGTACAGCACCAGTCCGCTGCTCATCTGTGCCAGTTGGCTGGCCATGGCCAGCGCGCTGGTGGTAGTGCCGGCGCCGGGGTTGGCGGCGGTCAGGAAAAGGATCCGCAGATCCAGGTCCAGCACGGTCGACGTCAGGTTCGACTCGCTGGGGCTGGCGATGCTCAGGCTTTTGTTGGTTGAACCGTCCATTAGCTTGCTCCGTGGCCGCTGAATACTTTGAAAGGGGTTTTCAACAGGATCTTCAAATCAAGCAACAGGCTCTGCTCGGCGATGTAGCTGAGGTCCAACTCAACGCGCTGGTCGAAGTCGATATTGCTGCGCCCGGAGATCTGCCACAGGCCGGTCATGCCGGGGTAGATCGCCAGACGGGCGAGGTGCTTGTCCTTGTAGCGGTAGGCGTTGAACGAGGTCGGACGAGGGCCGACCAGGCGCATGTCGCCGGTCACCACATTGATCAGGTTGGGCAGTTCGTCGAGGCTGGTGCGCCGAAGGAAACCGCCGATCCGGGTGATGCGCGGGTCCTGATCAATCTTGAAGTCGATCGCATCGGCACCGTGTTTATTGAGGTGGCGCAGCGACTCTTTGAGTTCTTCCGCGTTGGCGACCATGGTGCGGAATTTGTACATGCCGAACTTGCGGCCGCGATAGCCGGTGCGTTTCTGCACGAACATCACCGGGCCTTTGCTGGTGAGCTTGATGGCGAGTGCCAGACCGATCAGCAGCGGCGAAATCATCACCAGAATGACCAGCGCGCCGAAGCAGGCCACCACCCTGTTGGTGCGCGACAGCTGCCAGGGACGGCCACCCTCGCGTCCGGTTACCCAGCCTTGCCCCTGGCGGTGGATGGCCGCGTCGAGGCGCATTCGATGTTCCGGATCCATGCGTTTGTCACGAACCAAATGTTGGATCGGTACACCTTTTTCATGTCCAGTCATGGAGTCCTCCGCTGGTGTTCAGCCGCGAACGGCGCGTGGGCGACAGGCAGTCGGGTAATAATCGCGGTACCAGGCGATGAAACGCCCGAGGCCTTCATCCAGCTCTATCCGGGGCTGGAACCCGGTGGCCTGGGCCAGATCGTCGGTGTCGGCACAGGTGTTGAGCACGTCGCCCGGTTGCAGGGGCAGCAGCTCGACAATGGCTTTTTGGCCGAGGTGTTTTTCCATCAGGGCCAGGTAGGTTTTCAGCTCCACCGGATGGTGGCCGCCGATGTTGAACAAGCACCACGGCGCCATGCTGCTGCCCGCATCGGGGTGCTCGCGATCCCATTCTGGATGGGTATGCGGCGGATGGACCGTGAGGCGGGCAATGCTTTCGACGATGTCGTCGATGTAGGTGAAATCGCGCTGGTGCAGGCCGTAGTTGAACAGCTTCAACGGCAGGCCTTCGGTGATGGCCCGGGCGAACTGGATCGGCGACATGTCCGGCCGCCCCCAGGGCCCGTACACCGTGAAAAAGCGCAGCCCGGTGCAGGGAATGCCGAACAGATAGCTGTAGCTGTGGGCCATCAGTTCGTTGGCTTTTTTGGTCGCGGCGTACAGCGACAGCGGGTGATTGACGTCGTCATGCACCGTGTACGGCGTGTGCTGGTTGGCGCCGTATACCGAGCTCGACGAGGCATAGATCAAGTGTTCAACCGGGTGATGCCGGCAGCACTCCAGAATGTTCAGGAAGCCACTGAGGTTGCTGTCCATGTAGGCCCGTGGATTTTCCAGCGAGTAACGCACCCCGGCCTGCGCCGCGAGGTGGATCACCACTTGCGGGCACTCGCGGACATACAGCGCATCGACGGCGGCGGCGTCGGCCAGATCGACTCTGGCAATCTGGAAATCGCCGACCTGACCGCGTACCCAGCGCACACGATCATGCTTGAGCTGCGGGTCGTAATAGGCGTTGAAATTGTCCAGGCCGACGACCTGATGCCCGTCGCGCATCAGCCGCAGCACGCAATGAGCGCCAATGAACCCGGCCGCACCGGTGACGAGGATTTTCATGACCGCAGCCCGTCAGGCGCGATATGCCGCAGGCCGATGCCGCTGTAGTGCAGGCCGGCGGCTGCCACTTGTTCAGGGTTGTAGAGGTTGCGACCGTCGATGATGACTTTCGAGCGCAGCTTGCTGGCCAGCAGCTCGAAATCCACCACGCGGAAATTCTTCCACTCGGTGCAGATCACCAGTGCGTCGGCATCCTCCAGGGTGTCGTCGCGGGTGGCGCACAGGTGCAGGTCATCGCGGTAGCCGTAAATGCGCCGGCATTCGGACATGGCCTCGGGATCGTAGGCCTGCACACTGGCGCCTTCGGCCCACAGGGCATCCATCAGATAACGGCTGGGGGCTTCGCGCATGTCATCGGTGTTCGGCTTGAAGGCCAGGCCCCAGATGGCGATGGACTTGCCAGCCAGGCCTTGCGGGAACCGCGCCTTCAGCTTGCTGAACAGGATGTGCCGCTGGGTGTCGTTGACGTCGGTGACACTGCGCAGCAATTTCAGCGGCATGCCGTTGAGCTCGGCAGTGTGCAACAGGGCGCGCAGATCCTTGGGAAAGCACGAACCACCGAAGCCGCAGCCGGGGTAGATGAAGTGATAGCCGATGCGCGGGTCGGAGCCGATGCCCTTGCGCACGGCTTCGATGTCGGCGCCCAGCAGTTCGGTGAGGTTGGCCAGTTCGTTCATGAAGCTGATGCGAGTGGCGAGCATCGCGTTGGCCGCGTACTTGGTCAGCTCGGCGCTGCGGTTGTCCATGAACATCAGTTTTTCGTGGTTGCGGCAGAACGGTGCATACAGCTCGCTCAACTGCTCCCGGGCGTCAGGGTCCAGGGTGCCGACAATGATCCGGTCCGGACGCATGCAGTCGGCGAGGGCGCTGCCTTCTTTGAGGAATTCGGGGTTGGACACGATTCGCACGTTCAGGCCGCTTTTGCCGCGCCGGTGCAATTCGTTGTTGGCGGTGTCGAGTACCTGATCCGCCGTGCCGACCGGCACCGTGGATTTGATGATCAGGGTGCGATCGGCCTCCATGAAGCTTGCGATTTGCCGTGCCACGCTGAGCACATGGCTGAGGTCGGCGGAACCGTCCTCGTCAGCCGGCGTACCCACGGCGATGAAGATCAGTTCGGCGTGTTCAACGGCATCGCTGGCCTGGGTGGTAAACAGCAAGCGCCCGGCCTTGATGTTTTCTTCCAAAGTTGCCGACAGTCCCGGTTCACTGATCGGCGGAACTGCCTGTTGCAGTTGTTTAATCTTGTTCGGGTCAATATCGACGCACAACACTCGATGTCCGACATCGGCGAGTGCCGCAGCTTGAATCAGGCCAACATAGCCCGTACCAAATACGCTCACGTCCATATTGGCGTGCCTCGTAAGACGGTGGAAAGAAGATCGAATTGGAACTGTCAAAAGGGGTATAGCGCAGGGTGGGGAAAGCGTGTCAGCAAAATGACATGTTGCATGTGTATAACACCCCCGTTTTTGGGGGCGATTGGCCATCAAGTACTTGCTGTATCTGGATTTGTCCCGTCCTTGACATGCTTTTCACATTTCAAAGAAAACGATAAACGGTCGTAGGCCACAAAATACAAGGCCTGTAACGACTTGGGTGTGTCAGTTTTGAGTCAATGTTTTTTTGACGCTTTTGGCAAAAGTCGGACAATTCTTGCGCTTTGATGGCCCGCTGCTAGTGTCAGAAAATGACCGACAAGCGATTGACCATGCCCCGTCGCAAGCGTCCCGGAATCGCCATGTTTCGATATTTGAAAGAACTGCTTTTAATTATTTATCTACTGCTTTATTCCGATTATTACCTTGAACGTTTAAACGCCATGGGTATCGGTCCGGCAGTACTACTTTTTGGCGCGATGTTTTTGGCGCTGACGTTCGCATTATTGCTAACGGCCTATATAAGGCAGACTTTCATTCGGCACTTGTTCGCATTGGCGATGTTTATTTCGGCGGTGTTCTTTGATGTCTATACCCGGGTCACTGCCGATTACCTGACGTACAGCAGTTTTGTCTCACTGGTTTATTCGGGCGGCTTCATCCAGGAAGCGGCGTACCAGTACCGGGACGCGATCGCCCACGGGGTGCTCAACGGTCTTTTGCTGTTGATCGGCATCGGCCTGCGGCCGCGTCATTCGATTCCGGTTCCCAATGCACTGAGAGTCGCGGCGCCGGTGCTGGGGGTGTTGCTGCTCAGCGCCGTACTGTTCGTGCGGGCCGGGGAAGGGGCGCGGGGCTTGCCGATCATGTACACGCCGCTGGCCTACCTCAACCTGTTTGGCTACGAGGCGCTGCACAACACTGTCGGCCCCCGTGAGCCAGTGACCCTGACGCGCAACGGCCCGGCGGTGAGTCACGACATCGTGCTGATCATCGACGAAAGCATTTCCGGCAATTACCTGGACATCAACGCGCCGTTTGGCGTGCACAGCAACCTCAAGCAAGCGCATCCGGGTGTCGAGATCTTCAACTACGGCTACGCGGCGTCCATCGCCAATTGCAGCGCCGACACCAACGTCACCCTGCGCTACGGCGGCACTCGCGCCGATTACATGCGCATCAACACCACGCTGCCGTCGATCTGGCAGTACGCGAAAAAAGCCGGCCTGCGCACGGTCTACATCGATGCCCAGCGTACCGGCGGCAATCTGCAGAACCTGATGACCGACACCGAGAAAAAGGACATCGACGAGTTCGTGCAATTTGACCAGACCAGCGTCCGCGATCGCGACATGGCCGCCGCTGCCAAGCTGATCGAACTGCTCAACGACGACAAACCGGAGCTGGTGGTGATCAACAAGGTCGGCGCGCATTTCCCGGTGCACGACAAATACCCGGACGCCTTCATGGCCTACCGCCCGACGTTGCCGCGAGGGCAGTTCACCGAAGTCGCCGACACCGGCAAGCGCGACGGTTTCAACGGCCAGCCGGATGACTGGGTGCTGTACCGTAACGCCTACAAGAACACCTTGTTGTGGAATGTCGGCGAATTTTTCTCGCGGGTGTTTGCCCAGGCCAATCTGAACAACGCACTGCTGATCTACACCTCGGACCACGGCCAGGACCTGCACGAGCGCGGTAACCCGGGGCTCAACACCCATTGCGGTGGCGACCCGGTGGAAGAGGAGGGGCTGGTGCCGCTGGTGCTGATTCAGGGCGATCAGTTGCACTCCCTCGACTGGTCGGCACAACTGGCGGCCAACAAGGATCGCTCCAGTCACTACAACATCTTTCCGACCCTGCTGCAGTTGATGGGCTACGACCTGGCGGGGATCGAATCGGTCTACGGCAAACCGCTGAGCGTGCCGACAGCGGACGATTTCACCTTCAACTACCGCTTCAATGCGCGGTTGGGGGCCAGGCCCGAGTGGAAACATATCGACCTGAACAGCATCGTCACGCCGGGTGAGTCGCCCACCAGCATTGCAGCAGGACAGTAACCCTGCGCCATCCGCTATCCGCTATCCTTGCCCCACACGGTTCGATCGGATGGCGGCATGCTGCAGGTTCAAAACGTCTTCAAGAGCTATCTCACCCCTCAAGGCCCGTTGCCCGTGTTGCAAGGCATCGACCTGACACTCAAACCGGGAAGCAGTCTGGCGCTGATGGGCGAGTCGGGCAGCGGCAAAAGCACGCTGCTGCACCTGATTGCCGGTCTGGATAAAGTCGACAGCGGCAGCATCCGCAGCGGCGAACATCGACTCGACGAAATGAGCGAAGCGCAACTGGCCCACTGGCGCCGCACGGAAATCGGTCTGGTGTTCCAGCAGTACAACCTGATCGGCAGCCTGCGCATCGAAGACAACCTGGCGTTTCAGGCACGACTCGCCGGACGCCATGATCCGCGCTGGCAGAACCATCTGGTGCAGCGTCTGGGCCTGGAGGATCTGCTCAAGCGTTATCCCGAACAACTCTCTGGTGGCCAGCAGCAACGGGTCGCGCTCGGCCGGGCGTTGGCATCGCGGCCCAAGTTGTTGCTGGCCGACGAACCCACCGGCAGCCTCGACGAGTCAACCAGTGACGAGGTGCTGCGGCTGTTGCTGGAACTGCTCGAGAACACGCCGACCACCTTGCTGATGGTCACTCACAGTCAGCGCGTGGCCGCGCGACTGGCGGAGCGGGTGGTGTTGTCCAGCGGTCGACTGACGTGAGGGTTTTCCGGCTGGCCCTGATCGCCTTGCTCAGTCACTGGCGGCGACATCCGGTGCAGTTTTTCAGCGTGCTCACCGGGTTATGGCTGGCCACCAGTCTGTTGACCGGCGTCGAAGCGCTCAACAGCCAGGCGCGGGACAGTTACGCGCGAGCCAGCCGGATGATCGGCGGCGAACCCCAAGCCAGCCTGAGTGCGCCAGGTGGCGCGACGTTTTCGCAGCAGTGGTTTGTCGATCTGCGCCGTCAGGGCTGGCCGGTTTCGCCGGTTTTGCAGGGCCGTTTGATCCTCAAGGACCATGAATCTCAACGCCTGCAATTGATGGGTATCGAGCCGGTGTCGCTGCCGGCCGATAGTGCTGTGGCGGGGCAGGCGATGCCGATCGAGCGCATCGTCGAGTTCTTCAGCCCGCCGGGCAGCACCTGGATTTCCCCCGACACCTTGCAAACGTTGAACCTGTCAGAAGGTGACACACCGCAAACCGGAACCGGTCAGACGTTGCCACCGTTACTGGCGCAGAAGGACATGGCTCCCGGTGTCTTGCTGGTGGACGTCGGTGTTGCTCAACGTGTGCTCGAACAACCCGGTCAACTGTCGCGGCTGACGTTGCCCAACGATTTTCACGCCGACGTACCGGCCGCGTTCAAGGGCCGGTTGCAGCTCAAGAGCAGCGGCGAAGAAAGCAATCTGGCGCGGCTGACCGAGAGTTTTCATCTCAATCTCGATGCACTTGGTTTTCTCTCGTTTGTCGTCGGCCTGTTCATCGTGCATGCGGCTATCGGTCTGGCGCTGGAACAGCGTCGTGGGCTGTTGCGTACGTTGCGCGCCTGCGGTGTCAGTGCGCGAATGCTGATTGCTTGTCTGATCGTCGAACTCGGTGCGCTGGCGTTGATCGGCGGACTGTTTGGTGTCGTCAGCGGCTACTGGCTGGCCAGTGTGCTGCTACCGGATGTCGCCGCCAGCCTGCGCGGGTTGTACGGCGCGGAGGTGGCGGGGCAGTTGCGCCTGAGTTCGTGGTGGTGGTTCAGCGGCATTGGCTTGAGTCTGCTCGGCGCGTTGCTGGCCGGGGCCAACAGCCTGTTGCGAGCGGCGCGGCTGCCGTTGTTGGCGGTGGCCGATCCGCAAGCCTGGCATGAACAGCATGCGCGCTGGTTGCGCCGACAGGGCTGGGTGGCCGGGGTGTTTGCGGCGATTGCTTTGATTGCGCTGGTGTCGGGTAACAGTCTGGCCAGTGGTTTCGTGTTGATGGCGGGGTTGTTGCTCGGGGCCGCGTTGGCGCTGCCGGTGGTGCTCAGTGCGCTGTTGAACGGCTTGCTCGGGCGCAGTCGTTCGGTGCTGGGGCAGTGGTTTCTCGCCGACTGCCGACAGCAATTGCCGGCGCTGAGTCTGGCGCTGATGGCGTTGCTGCTGGCGCTGGCGGCGAACATCGGCGCCGGCAGCATGACCACCGGTTTCCGCCAGACCTTCAACGACTGGCTCGAACAACGGCTCACTGCCGAGCTCTATCTGAACCCGAGCAATCCGGCTCAGGCGCGCGAGCTGTACAGCTGGCTCAAACAACAGCCGAGTGTCACGGCGATCCTGCCCAACTGGCAGGTTTCGGTGACGCTGCAAGGCTGGCCGACGGAAGTGTTCGGCATCATCGACCATCCGCACTATCGTCAGCACTGGCCGCTGCTCGAAGCCCGGGGCAACGACCCATGGGCTTTGCTGGCCACCGATGACGCGGTGATGCTCAGCGAACAACTCGCGCGCCGGCTCAAGGTGCGGCCGGGCGATCACCTGACGATTCCGACGCCGGGCCTGTCGTGGTCGCCGCGCATCGTCGGGATCTACGCCGACTACGGCAATCCCAAGGGCCATGTGCTGGTCAACAGCAATCACCTGTTGCGCAGTTGGCCGCAACTGACACCGAACCGGTTCAACCTGCGGATCGAACCGGCAAAGATCCCGGCACTGCTCAGTGCCTTGCAGGCACGCTTCCAGCTCGACGACAGCCGCATCGTCGATCAGGCGCGGCTCAAGGGCTGGTCGGTGCAGGTTTTTGAGCGGACCTTTGCCGCGACGGCCGCGCTCAACAGCCTGACGCTGGCGGTCGCCGGTGTGGCGTTGTTCATCAGCCTGCTGACCCAGAGCCAGAGCCGTCTCGGCCAACTCGCGCCGTTGTGGGCCTTGGGGGTGACGCGACGGCAATTGATGCTGCTCAACCTCGGTCAGACCTGGTTGCTGGCGGTACTGACGCTGGTGTTGGCATTGCCATTGGGCATCGGGCTGGCGTGGTGTCTGGATGCGGTGATCAACGTGCAGGCCTTTGGCTGGCGCCTGCCGTTGCGGGTGTTTCCGTTGCAGTTGCTGCAACTGACCGGGCTGGCGCTGCTGGCGACGCTACTGGCCTCGGCGTGGCCGCTGTATTCGTTGTACCGCACGCAGCCGGCGGACTTGTTGAGGACGTTTGCCCATGAGGATTAACTTCGCTGCGGTGTGCCTGGCGCTGTTGCTCACTGGCTGCGACAACCCGGCACCGGAACAGAAAGGTTTTGCCGGGATGGGCGCTCAGGCGCAGGCCTTCACGCCGGTGGTGCCGGGGCGGGTGTTCAGTTTCCCGGCGGATCACGGCGCCCATGACGGTTTTCGCATCGAATGGTGGTATGTCACGGCCAATCTCAAGGATGCTCAGGGCAATGATTTCGGCGTTCAGTGGACGTTGTTTCGCAGCGCCCTGAACGCCTTGCCGGAACAACCGGGGTGGGCCAATCAAACGATCTGGCTCGGTCATGCGGCGGTGACCTCGGCCAGCGTCCATCACGCCGCCGAGCGTTATGCCCGGGGTGGTGTCGGCCAGGCCGGGGTGCGTGCCGCGCCGTTCGAGGCGTGGATCGATGACTGGCGTTTCGTCAGTCAGGCGAGTGATCCGCTGGGCGACATGCAGCTCAGCGCAAAGGACAAAAACTTCAGCTATCAGTTGAGGCTGACTTCCAGCCGTCCGCTGGTGCTGCAAGGTGATCACGGTTTCAGTCAGAAATCCGAACAGGGACAGGCGTCGTATTACTACAGCCAGCCGTTTTTTCAGGCCAGCGGCACCCTGCAGATCGACGGCCAGACCTACACCGTCAACGGCCCGGCCTGGCTCGACCGCGAATGGAGCAGCCAACCGCTGACCGCCAACCAGACCGGTTGGGACTGGTTCTCCCTGCATCTGGATGGCGGCGAACACGTCATGCTCTACCGCATGCGCCAGAAGCAAGGGGCGCCGTACCTCACCGGCACGTGGATTGGCGCCGATGGCCAGACCGAAACCCTGCACGCCGAGCAGATCAAGCTGACCCCGCAGGGCACTGCGAAAGTGGCCGGCCGTTCGATGCCGGTGCGCTGGTCGATCGACATTGCGCAAAAAAACCTGCAAATCACCCTCGATGCGATCAACCCCGATGCCTGGATGAACCTGCGCATTCCGTATTGGGAAGGGCCGGTGCGCTTGAGCGGCAATCGGGGCGGGCAGGGCTATCTGGAGATGACCGGGTACTGATTGACCCGGTTCGGGGAGCAACGGCCGATCAGCGTCTATGCTCCTTGGCACGCGCGGTGCCGAGACCGATTCGGCGCCGGGTGCTGTCATCCATCACAGGGAAAGTACCGCTTATGAAGCTCAAAGCACTGACGCACGCCATTGCACTCGCCGCCGCCCTTTCTGCTGCCAGCCTTTCGGCGATGGCCAACGATATCCCGCTGTCGGCCACGGTCGAGGCCGACCGGGTAACCACCAAAGTGCTGGCGGTTGACCCGGCCAATCATCAGGTTGTTCTTGAGGGTGCGGAAGGTCGCCAGGTACATATCCAGCTCAGCGACAAGGCCAAAAACCTCGGAAATCTGAAGGTGGGGGATCTGGTCAAGATCGAGGTGACTCGTTCGGTCGCCGCTTATCTGGACACCGATGTGGATAAAGGTCTGCCAGGTTCCACCGAGCGCACCGGTGAACTGCGCAATGCCGTGGGCAGCAGCAACCCGGGGGGCGAGGCTTTCCGCCAGGTTCAGGTGCAACTGAAAATCACCAAAATTGATTTGGCGACAAACCAGGTCACCCTGGAAAATCCTTCAGGCCAGTCGAAAACCCTCAACGTCGAGAAGCCTGAGATTCAGGCCAAACTGAAAGATTTGAAAGTCGGGCAGAGTGTGGTGGTCACATACACCGATGTATTAAAAGTGACCAGTCAGCATGAAAGTTGAGTATTGACTCTACATAACGGCTGTTCTTGTACAAGTAATTGTATGAGAGCAGTCATATAAAGTGTTCAAGGTGATGAATTCAGAAAGTTTGTCGGGAAATATCGACGAATATTTTCTTTAACTTTTCAGTACATAAATTTCATGTTGAAGCAGGACGACATATCCGCCAATTTCCATTAAAATCCTTCGCGTTCGCCCAGTGTCAGGGCTCTTTACCGGTGCATGGATTGCCAGGCCATTACACTGGGCGAACACCTCCTCGGAGTGGAGGCCAAAGAATTCAGATGCAAAAAGGGCGACTGTGAAGTCGCCCTTTTTTTATTGTCTTACGATTTGGCGGGTCGCATGCCTTGTTGTAACTGAAGGCGCTTGAGCGTTTCCTGGTACATGGTGGTACGGCGGTGTCGCGTGCCATATCCACCGATAGCAGCCACGGTGCCGGCCTGGATGTGATCCAGGTAGCGGAAGATCGTTCGCGGCGAGAGGCATTTGATGCCGTAGCCAAGGTTGCTTAAACGATCCTGCAGCGTGTATCCCGGGACCCGGTCATCCATCGAAAAATGCAGCCCGTGAGCCTTGATCAACTGAGCGTTCCACAAGGTGCAGAAGCTTTTCAGGTGAGTTTCCCGGTAGGGTTTTGGATCTCTGGAGGGCAACCCAAAATGCTGTTTTGCCCTGCGGAAATAGTGTTTGAAGTAACGTGAAGACAAACGCCAGGTGTCTCTAAGGACGCCGCGATCTAATTGCTCGACGCAACCGACCGCCGCTGTATCCAAAGATTGCATGCACTCATTCATCATCATCGAAAAGACAGTACTGTCAAAAACGAAAGTGTCGGTGTGCAGCAAAAACAGGTAATCGGTTTCAACTTTCGCAAGTGCCAGATCAAGTGCCTTGCCATGAGCAATATGCCCCGCTTCCTTGCCGGGTGAAGGGCGCTCGATCAAGTTGATCCAGTCCAGGGACCGCAAGTAGATCAGGCTTTCATCGGCGGAATCGTTGTCCACCACCCACACCGGAATTTGATGCTCCTTGACGTATTGCTCGAGAAACTCCAGGCACATCCGGGTTATTTCCGGCGTCTTGTAATTGACCAATACAAGACTGAAGGCGGGCAGTTGTTTTGAGGTGGAATCGATCGCACTCATGGTCTGGGCTCACTTCAAGTTGAAGGGTTCTGCTGACGGCAATCAGCCCACAGAACCGCTGCTTTGTGGCCCGGATGGTAGGGACGCAACCTTAGTTCAAGCTTAATTTTCGAGCGTCCGGACCGGGCGACTTGTTACGGCTTGCGACACCGGCGAGGCGCTTGGCGATCAAGCGCGGTTCCACGGTAAGATGCGCCGCCATTTCAAGTTCAAGGAAGACAACGGCCCGCGCCGTTCGCCACGGATGAAACCACTTTCCCTCTACCACCCGGCCCTTTACTGGCTGCGCGTGTGGCAAAAAAGACTGTTTCGCCACATCGCCTGGCACTGCTCGAGCAAACGCTACGCACGGCCGGCCACGACGTCCGAGCGCTTGCCGTATCGCTACCTCAAACACACCTCAAAACTGATCCGCAAACTCGGCGACTCGGACCTGGCGCTGCAACACAACAAAGTCATCAACCTCAAACTCGCCGTCGCTGCCATCGACGGCGTCACCATCGCCCCCGGCGAATATTTCTCCTTCTGCCGCCTCGTAGGCCGCCCGACCCGCCAACGCGGCTACGTCGAAGGCATGGAACTGTCCTTCGGCCAGGCCCGCACCGGCATCGGCGGCGGCATCTGCCAACTCAGCAACCTCATCCACTGGATGGCCATTCACTCACCCCTGGTCGTCATCGAACGCGCCAACCACAGCTTCGACCCCTTCCCGGACGACGGCCGCGTCCTGCCATTCGGCTCCGGCGCAGCGATCTTCTACAACTACATCGACCTGGTACTGCACAACCCGACGGATCGCAGCTTTCAGCTGAAGCTGAGGGTGGGGGAGACGCAACTGGAGGGGGAATTGTTGTGTGATCGGGAGCGGGCTTATCGGTATCACGTGTTCGAGGTGGGGCATCGGTTTGTGCGGGAGGGGGAGCGGGTGTATCGGGAGAATGAGATTTGGCGGGAGGTGAGGGAGAAGGGGCAGGTGGGGGTGTTGGTGGAGAGGGAGCGGTTGTATGGGAATCGGGTGGTGGTTAAGTATGAGGTGTTGGACGCGTTGATCGATACGAAGTAATCATGGTTCTGGAATTACTATTCTTCTGCATCCATGAGTTTTCTGTATTTGGAAAATATAGCGATGGCTTGTCTGTCGCCATTAATCAGGTTTTCATAAAAATTAATATCTGAAGCTCACTCAGCGAATACTAACTTGCTTTCTGGCTTTGATTTTAAGGCGAGAAAGCAAAGTTTCCAATAGCACGAAAGTTTTCTGTCGATGACTTCGAAAAAGTCAGCTGCGACAGGAATGGGATATTCATCATGGGTTTCTGAGCATATTTAGTACAAAGGGCAGTTGTCCCGGAATGCTATTCCGTAGACAATGTATTCTTTTCCTATTTGCAGGTCTAATTCGCCATCAGGAAGTGATATGTGTTTTTTTAATCTTGATACGGTTTCTGGATTTGGTGCTTGATTGAGGTTATTGAATATACATACGACCTTCATTTGATGGAATCTCCAAGCTCTGAGGTATGTGGTGGGATTGTCTTCAAGAACATAATGTATGAAAGAGGTTGAAAAGGGAGCAGATTTATTTTCTTCAGCGAAAAAAATTTTGGTTTGTTATGCTTCAAGCATAAAATCTTCGATTTTTTTAATAAATTCCATCTTGTTTTTTGTTTTGAATTCCCCTAGGAATGTCTCGGAGTTTTTTAAAGGGTTCCCTTTGTTGTCGTACTTGATTGTTAGGAATTCAATTACAAACTCTCCCGATGGATCTCCTTCTGGTTCAACTCTGGAGTCAAAGCAGTGTCCCGTAGTTTGTCGTGCACCACCTAGTAAAACTGAGCTACTAAACCAATCTGCAGTTTCGGGGGTGAGATCAACCTCGTAAAGGTTGTTGATTGTGATTGTCCATCCGCTGGGTACTCGGAGGGGTTGGAGTTCGTATTTAAGTTTTCTTCTCATATTGTTTGGTATTTTTCATGTGTTTTTGAACTTGATCTGGAGATGCCGGAAATCCGTGTGTTACATATTGAAAGGGGGGCGGACGTATTTTGTCCGAAGAAAAATAAATCTGTCCCCTTCTTGTCCCCTTCTTGTCCCCTTCTTTGGTCCCCCTTTGGTCCAAACCCCACCATGTTTTTCTAAGGATTGTCTTCTGGAAGCTCATTTTTGTTCTTCAAGTTAACTGGGAAGGGCGCGGATTCATTTTTCAAAGAAAATAAGTCTGCCCCCGTTTTGATATTTATTCGTCCCCTTTGGTTTTTTGGTTATTCTGGGGCGTTCAAGTAAGCGGATGGGCCGCAAAGTAGCGGATGTTTAGTAGTGAATTCAATTAATGAATTTTCACTGGATGCAATTACTCTGAATTTTTGTTCGTTGGATGTGATTTTGATTGTCATTTTTTCATGGGTGGGAATGTTTTTTATTAAAAGGTCTTCGATGTTGCTGCAATTTAAACCTATGCGGCAGGTGTTAAATCCAGACTGCTTCCATTTGGCTGGCGGTGCATCTGGGTAATCTGGAATATCAAACTCCATTATTATAACTGGTCTACTGTTGTCAATATTTATGGAGAACAGTTCTATCTCCCCGATTGGGATGGGTGAGGTGAATACCTTGTTAAAAAAATTGCTTCCGTCTAATTCGTTCCAGGAATTCATTTTTTTTCCTTGAAATAATAGTGATCTCTTGCACCAGGAACCTTGCCTGTTCTCGTATTTTCAATTGGCCTGAGATTGAAGTGTGCTGTTTGGTCACCTTTATTTCCCGGCTCATTATACTGATGCCCTGCTGAGTGATCTTGGATGACTACTTTGGAGCCATCAGCACGTGTGAATTGATATTCTCTAGTAAGAACTGGTTTCCCATCACTGTTTAAGATGCTCTCTCCAGACTTGTCCGTCATTAATGAAAAGGGGACTGAAAAGGGGACAGATTTATTTTCTTTAGCGAAAAATAAATCTGTCCCCTTTAGTTCTTTAGTTTTGTCCCCTTTAGTTTTGCCTTTAGTTTTGAGAAAGATTTTTATTTTGCCTGTTGGTTTTGAAATGTTGTGAAAATCATGCGGGGTGAAAATGAGACGGAGTGGAAAGGGAATAGATTTATTTTTTTCAATGGTAATAAATCTGCTCCCTTTATTTTGTATCCGCTTTAATTTGTTTGGATTATGTTTTTTGGGAGGTGCGTTATTTGTTAGGTTTTTTGCTGGTGTGTACGCAGTCGTGGTCATCCATGTATGTCAAGGTTTTAAAATTTTTTCCTATTATCCAGAATGGGAAGCCAGTCGTTTCGAATAGTAACGCTTTGAGATCAGTAGAAGACTCTAGTTTCCAAGCGTGAGTTTTGTCGTCGTGAACTATTAGAGTGGGATATTCAAGGTCGTCAATTGTGTCAACTTTTTTCCAGAATTCAGGATCATGCTTTTTTTCGGTGTGTATCAAAAAATATGGATCCAGATTCTTGGAGGGAGAGGAGAAGAATGCGATCGTTAAATCTCTGATTAGGTTGGCAAGTTCAATTTCGTTTAGTTTTTTATTTGCTATGTTCTGCTCTTCTAAGACAGAGTCGATTTCTTTTTCTAGGTAGTTCATTGCGGGTCTCCAATTCTCGCGCGTGATACAGGCACTGATTCTAATAAGATATGTCCTCTAACTGCGCCACCAGTACCGCGTTTCCCCGGTGTTTGGTATCCAACATGGGGGTCTGCAGGGCCGTCAGTGGAAGTGCGTTGAAAGGGGACAGATTTATTTTCATCAGCAAAAAATAAATCTGTCCCCTTTGACTCTTTGACTTTCATACTGATAGCTGTTCAACCCACCAGCAAGCTTGATCGGATCCGGAGTCAGAAAACGCCCAGTCCCCTTTGGCTTGTCCCCTTTGGCTTCTTAAACAAAAAATGAATCTGCTCCCCGTTGTGATCGCGTGGTAATTATTTATTGTAAATTCGATAGCCAGCGTCAAAGTTGCTAATTGTATGAGTGTTGCTATATGTGGGGTCGAATAGGCCTGTGAGAGGTGGTTGAGTAGGTTTTTCTCTTGAATTTAGTTTTTCTAAAGATTTTTGAAGCTCGGGGTAGCTTTCTATGTAGGTGTGGTCTGATGAGTTAAATTCAAGTGTTATAGTGCTGGGTGAAATGAATGCGAAGTTAATTAAAAGCTCCGGGTTCGAAAAGAGTCTTCCGCTGATGTCGTAGATCTTGTCTCCGGTGTTCAATTTTTGGCCGTAGCGTTCGTGGGTCAAATATCCGTGGTCTTGGTTTAATAGTCGTAATAATTTTTCGTAGCCTTTTATTGACTCAAAGGAAATACTGGCTCGTCTTATTACAAGGAAGCCGTCTTCGGTCATGTTCTCCAAAAAGTTTGAGCTCTGCCTGTTGATCGAGGCGATGACGGGCTTGTCGATTAAGTTAAGTACGAAGTTTGATAGATTAAGGTGAAATTTTTCCCGAGGGTTTTCGATGGGGGGGATGCTGATATAGCTTATGATCCCGCCTGCGTTATCGGAGTCGATCGCGCCAAAGCACTCTGTGATATCAATTGAAAAAATCATTTTGCTCTCTCGATAATGAACCGATCAAGTGATTTGGACCCGATCTGCTCGCCTTCAATGGTCTTGAACCCCGTTGGGTCAACTTTTGTTTGTGAAACGATTTTAAGCCCAAGCTCTTCAATTCTTTTGAGTGATTTTTTTATATATTTGTTGGCGTAAGCACTGCCGGTGATGGTTATCTGTCCATTTTCAGATAGCACTCTTAGGATCTCCGGATTTAAAGGGTCAAAGCCATAGGGGTTATCCATGTTGATGTAGCTCTGCGAACCAGATTTTATGCCTGACAAATCTGTCGCATTACCTGCATGTACTCCGGGCGTTTTGGGATCAATGTCAATGTTGTAATAACCTTCAATTGGATTTGAACCCGCACCAATATTAAGAGACCCATCAGCATTCGCTGGTTTGTCTAAGTATCTACCTAGATTATCTGGACACTGTTGGAGCCCCAGAGGATCAACCCAGCCAGTAGGATTTGTTACGTACTGGTAGTTATTCAACCCACCCGCAAGCTTAATCGGATCCGGAGTCAGAAAACGTCCAGTACCCGGATTGTAGTAGCGATGACGGTTGTAGTGTAGGCCCGTCTCGGCATCAAAATACTGACCTTGGAACCGCAAAGGGTTGTCGATTTCGCTGACATCCAGCGCAGCGAGGTTGCCGTATGCACGGTACTTCGCGGACCACATGATCTCGCCACTGTAGTCGGTGAGTTCCTGCGGTGTGCCCAGATGATCGAGTTGATAGTAGAACGGCGTCGCCTTAAGCGGGCCTTCGCCGTCGAGCATCGCCAGCGGGCGGAAGCTGCCGGGTTCGTAGATATAGGTGCGATAACGGGTTTCACCGCTTTCGGCGATCAGGCGTTCGCCTTGCCACAAGAATTCGGTGGTCTGGCCATCGACAGTTTTCTCGATGCGACGACCGAAGGCGTCGTACTTATAGGATGCAGTGCTACCGCCCGGCAGGCTGACACCGACCAGACGATGCTGGCAGTCGTAGCGGTATTCGGTGACGAGCTTCTGTCCGGTGCCGCGACGTTCGCGGATCAGGTTGCCATAGGCGTCGTAGTCGTAGTGGCGGTCGCCTTGCATCAGCAGACGGTTGCCTTTGACGTTGGCGAAGTTGGCTGTGCCTTCGTTGTTCTGGCCGAGCAGGTTGCCGGCCGGATCGTGGGCGAAGGTTTCAGGTGTCGCGCCACGTACGCTGGTCAAGCGGTCCAGCGGGTCGTAGTGGAAGCTGCGGTTGCCTTTTCGGCTGTCGTCGATGCCGGCGAGGTTGCCGTTTGCGTCGTAGTTATAGCGACGCTGGAACAGGTTTTTCTCGCGTTGGCTGACGCTGTGCGCTTGCAGGCGACCTTGTTCGTCGTACTGGTACTGGCTGAGCAGCAGGCCTTGCTGGCGCTGCTGCTCGCGACCGGCATTGAATTGGTGGCTGGTCAGGCGTGAGCCGTTGAGGTCGATGCTGCTCAGACGTCCGCCTGACAAATGGCGGTAGTCGAGTGTGCTGCCGTCGGGGAGGCGGCAGTGACTCAGTTGCCCGACGCTGTCGTATTCGTAACGTGTGGTGCCCCAGCCCTGATGCTCGGTGATCAGGCGATCCTGCACGTCATATTCGTAGGCAAGCGGCCAGTGACCGTCGTCGACATTCACCAGACGGCCCAGAGCGTCGTAGCTGTAGTGAATCTCTTCGCCATCGGCGAGGGTTTTCACCAGCAGTCGACCGGCAGCATCGCGCTGATATTCGGTGACCAATTCGCTGCCGTCGTCGCCGAATTCGGTTTTCTTCAGCAACTGGCCGTTGAGGTCGTATTCGTACGCGGTACGGCGGCCGTCGAAACCGGTTTCCTGCTGGATCAGGCCGTTGGCGTAGTAGTCGAGCTTGTAATGCTCGCCGCGTTCGTTTTCGATTTCAGTGAGCAGTAGGCCCGCGTTGTCGTAGCGATAGCGCAACTGGCTGCCGTCGGGATTGATGCGGCGGCTGACCAGATGCAGGTTGTCGGCGTATTCGTAGCGGGTGATGCGGCCGAGCTCATCGCGTTCGGCGGTGACGCGTCCGTAGGGATTGTAGGTGAAAGCCCGGGTGGCACCGCCGGGGAGGGTGATCTGGGTCAGGCGATCGACGGCGTCCCATTGGTAATGGGTAATGGCGCCGAATTCGTCCTGCCGGGTGATCTGGCGTCCGAGTGCGTCATAGCGATACTTGCGCTGACCACCGTCCGGAAGGCGCTCCTCCAGTAATTGGCCGAGGTTGTTCCAGCCCAGTTGATGGCGGCTGCCATCAGGATGGTGAATTTCCAGCAAGCGGCCCTGGCGGTCGTAGCTGTAGCGGGTTTCGTTGCCCTGTGGGTCTATTTGCTGGGTGATGTCGCCTTGTTGATTGCGGTCGTACTGCCAACGGGCCTTGCCACGTTTGACTTCAATCAGTTGACCATCGAAATAGTTGTAGTGGGTCGGTTCTTCTTCCGGCGGGATGACAGCCATCAATCGTCCGGCATCGCTGTATTGATACTCGGTGATGGCCCCCATTGGATCTTTTACAGCAACAAGACGCCCCTCAGCGTCATAGGCGTTTTGCGTTTCAGCACCATCGGCAGCGGTTTCACTGATCAGACGTGCATTTTCGTCATGCACGTAAACCTGTTCACTGCCATCGGCGTTGTGAACCGTTACCGTGCCCTTGTCATCCCACTCGTAGCGAGCTTCCAGTTGGGAGTAGTTGGCCCAATGACGTACGCAGCGGGAGAGCTTGCCTTCACGTTCCCATTCCCAGAAGAAACTGGCGCCACCGGCCAGTTGCCGCTCAAGAATGACGTGCTGATCGTTATAGCGGTAATGCTCGGTTTCGCCTGCAGCGTTGGAGGCCGAGACCAATTGATTGCGAGCGTTGTAGCGATAGGTGACGAGGGTCTGAATGGTCAGCCACGGATCCTGGCGCTCACCACGCTCGTCATACTCGGAACGCTGTTGTTGCTGATCCACGGCAACGATATGGCGATCGTCGTAGCGCAACAGCAACGCGCGGCCAGCACCGTTATCGATGCGCTGGATCCGCCCCACCAGGTCATAGCTGATATGCACCTGATTTCCGTACGAGTCACTGACCGTCGTCAGGCGGTCTGCGCGGAAATGATAAAAGCGTGGTTTTGCCCCTGCTTGGGTGAGGATCAGTTCACCAGGCGCGCTGCCCAGATAAATCGCCGCCTGAGCCAGACTGTTGGTGATGGCTGGCCGTTGTTCGGTCGGCATCGGGAAGCGGGTCTGACGGTTTTCGTTATCAGTCCACAACACGCCTTCATCGTTGATTTGCAGGCGATGGGACAGGGAGTGGCTCCAGCCATGGCCGAGACGCCCGTCGATTTCGACCGCGCTGCTGCGGTAGAGACGTGTCCATTCAACGGGTAGCAGCCCACCCAATATGCCGTCTGTGAGTGTCAGCAATTCCTCGCCGGTCACCATCGATACCGGTTCACCGTTAGTGCAGGTCTTATCGGCGCACTGAGCAGGTTGATCCGCCGGGTTTTTGGACTGGTCGGGCGCGTTGTCTACTTTTTCCTGTTGTTGGGCGCGGGTACTGTTTTCCTTCTTGCCGCGTGCATGAATCTGCGCATCCGTCTCTACAGCACCTCCGGAAACGGGTGGTTTTTTCTTGGGTGGTGTGGCGGTCTCTGCGGGTTTTGGAGGCGCAATTTCTACGCTTGCCTTTCGCGCCTGATTCAGTGGCGAATTGCCGTTGAGCATTAACGGTTTCGCCGTATCGGCGTGCGCCGTCGCATTCTTCTTGCTGATCTTCATCAGCATCGACGTGAAGTCTTCAATCAGTGTCATGACCTTGCCGCTGTTCCTTGCAGCATTAAGGCCCTTGGTGCCAATACGGACGGCCAAACCGATCCCGCCCGTCAAAACAATACCGATCAGGATGTTCAGCAGTACTTCCGTAGTCAGTTCTGCCAGCACTTCAGTGCAGGTCTGCGGAGGCAGCATCTTGACCCACGCGACGATCGCCGCGACGTAGATCCACATGAGTGGTTCGTCACTGGCGATCAGCAGTGCTGTTTGGATGGCTTCTTTCGAAGCGTTATAGATCTTCTTTATCTGTTCTTCGGTGAAGAACTTTTTGAGCTTCTCGTAGTTTTCCCGAGGGTGCGCAACCAGGTCGTAGAGGCTCTTGATGTCCCCCCACAGCCCCATGATTGCCTTGAGGAATCCCTTCCAGGCCGATTCCAGCTGTTGTAATGCCCGTCCACCCATGGATGCATTGGTATGTGCTTGCCAGAGTGGCAGAAAATCGGTGGTCCACTCTGTTTGCAGCCAGCCGCTCAGGTCCCCGATTACGCCTTGATAGGAGTTGAACAGGCTATCGATCTGAGCCTTGGTGGGATTCGGGAAAAAAGTGATTTCATATTGCTGATGCGGTTTGAGGCCTGTGACCTCCAGAATGCCGCTTGGGCCGATTTTGACGTTGATCGCTTGACCGACTTCGTTCTTGCCATAGAGCTTGCCATCCTCCACCGGCACCAGTCGCACCGGCGTATTGCCGATAGGGACAAAACGCGCTGATTCAAAACTGTGAACCAGCTTCAGTTTGCCGTTGGCAGGGCAGTTGGCATAAAGGGTATTTTCCTTTTTGCTGTCCTTGTCCGCTGTACCGACTTCGTCACCGACCTTGAACTGCTGCTCAGCGTCCAGAATGCCGCCGTACCAGGCTTCGGCATGCTCGCGATAATCCTTCAGACACTTCTTGAAGTCGCTGATGATGGCCTGAGCGTCAGGTTGTTTTGCATTGAGATTGGCAACAATCTCACCCATCAAAATGCTCATACAGCCACCTCACTTTCCAGATGGGCCTTCAGCAGGCCGGTAAAATTTTCTTCCGTGAGTGGCGTGCGTTTTACGAAGCGCGCCACTTTCTTTTGCAGGTTCGATTCCGGAAACGAGAAGTACAGGTCGGCATGCTCTTCCTGCAGCCACTGCATCATGTTGCCGATCACGGTTGACGGATTTTCGGCCATCAAGCTGTCCAGCAGGTCTTTCGGCACCTCCCACCACGGCCAATCCCTCACCTTCGGCACCACCCTCGGCCCGACTTCCAGGCTCCGTCCATTAATCAGATACCGCTCAAACACCGGCAGCACTTCCCCAGCCGTCTCACCCAACCCTTCAAGAATCGGATGGATATGCCGCCCATCCCAGAACCGGAAAAACACCTCGGTCCCGTCCGGCATTTTCACTTGGGTCAGGCTGCGCAGGTGTTCGAAGACTTCGTTGGGTTCCGAGCGGGAGATCGCCAGCCAGCCCCAGTCGAGGGCGTCGGTTTCGGTGATCCAGGGCAGGAAGGCCGAGTTGGCCTTGAGTTCGGCGACGTAAGGCATCACCGGTTGCCAGGTGGAGTAGGGCGTCCCGCCCCAGACGGGAATGGCCTGCACGGACGGTTCACTCTGATACAAAGCCTTGAGCGCTTCGGCATCACTGGCGGCGCTGACGATCAAATACAGACGCTCATCTTTTTGCAGCGGCTGTTGTGCCAGCCAATCCTTGGGTGTCAGTCGATTAGATGGCACAAGCACCTGCCTTGCATTTTTCACACTCTTCACAAAACGGCGCATTACGCTTGAGGGTGTTGATTTGCGCCGGGGTCAGTACGGCGCCAGCCTTGTCGGCATCCGCCTGCTTCAGCACGCCCGGCATCAACGGCGCCGCCCCCGTGCCGCTTCCCGGCCCACCACCGGAGTTGATGTTGATTGCCGGCCCGCTCATGGTCACGCCGCCGCCATCGATCTTGATGAAGCTGCCACCGCCGACCAGCGTCAGTTCGGCCCCAGCCTCCAGCACCACTTTCATTCCGCTGCTCAGGTGAATTTCCTGGCCGGCGTCGATGAATTGCCCGGTGCCAATCTTGATGTGCTGGTTCACGCCCACGGTCAGGTGGTCGTTGGCCCGTGCTTCGACTTTGCGGTCTGCGTAAACGGTGTGGTGTTCTTCGGCCTTGAATTCCGTGTAGCTGTTTTTTTCCACGACGTCGTGGCGTTCGTTGCCGACGCGGATTTTCTGGTCGTGTTCGATGTTCTCGTCCCAGTCGCGTTGGGCGTGGAGGAAGATCTGTTCCTGACCTTTCTTGTCTTCGATGCGCAGTTCGTTGAAGCCACCGCCGCCCATGGAACTCAGGGTTTTGAAGGTGGTGCGGGTCTTGTTCGCCGGCAGGGCGTAGGGGACGGTGTTTTCCTTGTGGTACAGGCAGCCGCTGATCAGCGGCTGGTCGGGGTCGCCTTCGAGGAAGGTGACCAGCACTTCCATGCCGATGCGCGGGATGGCGATGCCGCCGTACTGGGCGCCGGCCCAGGCGCTGGAGACGCGCAGCCAGCAGCTGGTCTTGTCGTCGGCCTGACCGTCGCGGTCCCAGTGGAACTGGACTTTGACGCGGCCGTATTCGTCGCAGTGGATTTCTTCACCTTTCGGGCCGGTGACCACGGCGCTCTGGCTGCCGAGGATGCGCGGTTTCGGGTGGCGCAGGGGTGGGCGGTTCGGCACGTCCCACGGGGTGGCCTGGAAGCGGTTGCGGTAGCCCTGATGGAAATCGTCTTTCAGCGCGGTGGTGTCACTGGTGACCGACTCTTCCAGCACTTGCGGCTGCTTGCCTTCGTGCAGGACTTCGGTGAGCAGCCACAGGTCATTCCACTTGGGCTTAGGGTGTTCTTTCAGCGCGAGGAAATGGCCGCTGACCAACAGCGGCTGATCGCTCTTGCCTTCGGCGAGCTGGAAGTCGCTGCGGTGGCGTTCGAGGGCGCGTTTGGCCAGGTGCTTGCCGCGTTCTCGGTCGACGAAACGGCCCGGGTAATCGTAGTCCTCGAGGTCGGGCAGGGCGTCACCACGGTTTTCGCTTTCGAGGGTGATGCGCGGTTTTTCGAAGTCGTAATCGCGGCGGCTGGTGCGGCTGGTGCGGGTTTCCAGGCGCAGGTCGAAGCGCTTGATCACCGGGTCGCTGGCGACCATGCCGGAGTCCTGCTGATAGGCCACCGGCGCCAGTTTCTTAAACACCGTCTGGTCATCGCCGAACACCAGTTTGTGCGCCGTCGCGGTGTGCTGGAAGTGGTAGTGAATGCCTTCTTCTTCGCACAGGCGCTGGATGAAATGCAGATCCGATTCGTCGTACTGCACGCAGTAGATGCGCTCGGGGTAGATCGAGCCGGTCTGGAAGGTGTAGGCGTTGCCCTGAATGCCGTGTTCTTCGAGGACCTTGCCGATGATTTTCGGCACGCTGAGGTTCTGGAAGATCCGCTGGTTGATTCGGTGCGCGAGGTACGCCAGTTGCGGGCGCAGGGTCACGGAGTAGCGCGTCAGGCGCTTGCCGGAATCGCCTTGCGCGGCGCGGTAGATCAGACCGTGGATGCCGCTGCCGTCGGGCGACAGCTGCAAAAAGGCCGGTTTGTGCAGCAGGGTTTCGAGGTCCAGCGACGGCTGCTCACTGACCAGCTCCACCTCGAACACAAAAGGCTGGCTGATGGCTTCCCGGCCGGTCAGGGTAAACACCTGAAAGTCGGCGGAAAGACCTTCGATGGTCAGGGCAAAGTGGGTTTCATTGGCCGGCGCGAACATCCCTTGTTCCTCGTGCTGTACAGCGGCGTTCGTCGATGACCGCCAGGCGGATCAACGCACGCGAAATTCTGGAGGGCGTAAACAACATCGACCAGCAGAGCTGGCCGATGCTTGCAACGATCAGCCGTAATTAAACGACTGGAGCACGCCAGTCATCGGAACCCGAAGTACCGGATACTTCGTGGGTCCAGGTGATTTTGCGGTAGGTGAACTGCACTTCTTCCAGGTGGGTGAAGTGCGAGTTGCCTGGATCCTGGCAGTTGTGCATTTTGTTGTTGATGGCGACGATGATCGCGTCTTCCAGTTTGGTGGTGTAGTAGTGCTCCTGGGTACCTTGAGCCGAAGTGCGGTACCACTGGATAACGATTTCGCTCATGCGCTCGCCGGAGGTCAGAGCAGCTTGCAGCAGTGGCGAAGCCTTGTCGTAGACCTTGGTGATGATCACTGGCTTGTGAACGCGCTGACCGGTTGGCTGACCGGATTGCGGGTCACGCGGGATGATCACGTCGTGGCTGAACGCCTGAACCATGACCTGGTCTTCGTGACCTTCCTGGTAGGTGTTGCCAACGGAGTCGGCGGTGAAGGCGCCGGCAGTGATCAGGCCTTGTTTTTCGCCGGTAACCGACATGTACGCTGGTGTTGCCATGGGATGCTCTCCTTGCGGATAAAGTTAGGGTGCCCGGGAGGCGAAATCGCCCGGTGGGTGCCTGACTGTTATCAAGGAGCGTGCCAGCTTTTGCCACGTCCCCGGGAGCCGGGGACTTGACCGCTCTGGATCGCGGCTTTGAGCGTTTTTTGATCAGTTCGGTAGCTCGAAGTGCGCAAGAAGTTGCGCAGTACTGCGCAACTTCTTGCGCACTTGGCTGTAGGCCTTGATAAACAAGGCCTACAGCAGTTCGAGAGGCCTTTTTATTACCAGCAACTGCGCAACTTCTTGCGCAGTATGGCCAAAGGCCGCATCGCCGCTTATCGAGTCAGCGCCGTGAGGCATTCTTCAATCGAACGACGCTGTGTTTCGGCATAGAGCCCCAACTCATCAATGGTCGAACGCCCCAAGGCCAACTCGAACGCCTGTCGATTGGAATGCTCGCCATAGTGCGTCTGCGCCGCATCCCCCAGGTTCGACTGAAAAATCCCTGCCGCACTGACCGGCAGGAAATCTTCGTACACCAGCGGTTGGGCTTTCACATAGCCGTCGCGTAATAACCCTTGCAGCGTTACATCAGCGGGACGACTTCCTTTGCCTGTCAGGAAATAGCGGAAATACGCCAATTCCTGCTCGCGCATGCCATCGAGGCTGTCAGGGAATTCGCTGAAGTGCTGGGTCATCAGCGCGTTATAGCGTGAGGCATTGGCTTCGTTGGGGAAGTCACCCAATTCATCTCGCGCAGCATTCAGCAGACGGTCGTATAACGCCCGGCCCTTGGGTGTCAGCGCCGCACCTCGTTGTTCGATCTCGCCGAAGCGAGCACTGTGGCTGCCTCGGGTTTCTGTCTGGTCAGTGAAGGCGATCGACTCGTCCAGCGCCTTGAAACTGGTCTGACGCAACAGGATCGGGTGTTGCCGACGCGGCGGCCCTTCGATCACCGCTTTTGGCGTGATGCCATGCAGCGGCATCTGCGCCTGAACGATGTCGATGTCCAGCGTGCGCGGGGTCAGGTGGTTGATGTGCGGGCCCTTGAAGGCCACGACATCGGCGATCAGACGATGCTGAGCGCTGAGGGTCTGGTATTGCGCGGCGGTGACGGTGGCGCTGTGGTGCCAGCGAAAAGTCTCCAGCGCTTGCAGGACAAATTCCCCGGCTTCGGACTCAGTCAGTCCGCCAGCGGCTTCGGCCTGCTCGATCAGGCGCAACGCTGTCGGGGTGAAGATCGAACGCTGATCCAACACTGATTGAGCGAAGGCTCGCAGTTCGGGGTCTTCAATCAATTCCAGTCGCAGCAACGAAGTGAACACCCGGAACGGGCTGACCTGCAGCGCATTTTCATGCACCGCACGGAACGCCGTGGAATGCACCGGCACGCCGGCGGGTGTCAGGTCGTAATAACCCACAGGCTGCATGCCCATCACGGCGAACAGGCGGGCGAGGGTGGCCAGTTCGGTGGCAGTGCCGACGCGGATTGCACCGTGGCGTTCCATGTCCAGCCGTTGGATTTCGCCGGTGCTGTGCAACTGACTGGCGATCTGCGGCTCGCGTGCCAGCACTTCGCGGTTGGTCTGCTCCACCAGTTCCATCAGTGCGCCATACAGCGGCACTTCTTCGCGGTACATATCGGACATCGCTTTGGAGAAGCGTTGGCGGATCAGGTCGGGGCTGACGAACGGCTGCACGGTCATGAAAAAAATTCCTGGCACGGTCACGTAAAGGATGGAGGAAAAGATCGCAGCCTTCGCCGACGCGGGCAAACGAAGAATCCTACGAACTTCATTCTGCCAACGACTGACCGTTTACCTGTCCGCGCGTGAGTTTTCTCCCAGGAACTCCCGATACAAACGTGCCGTGTTCGACGGCTGCTCGACCATCGGCATGTGCCCGACACCGTCCCACACATCCACCCGCAGATTGGCGATGCCCTTGCTCCACACCGGCACGCTGCTGACATCGATCAACCGATCCTTGCGACCCCAGAGCAACAGCGCCGGGCATTTGATGTCCGGCAGCTTTGGTTCCATCGGCGGGCTGGCGCGGAAGTCCCGGAAGATCTCTTCCAGTTCGTCCCGTTGCTGTTCATAGCGTTGGGCAATGGCATCGAGCACCAGTCCGGGTACCCAGGGCGGTGAGGCCATGGTCATCGCATAGAAGTGTCGGAATTCTTCCCGGGAATTGATCAGGAACGGATTGTGCCCACGAGCCAGGTGACGCTCCATGTCGCTGGCTTCTGGTGCGGTGACGCCGGCCGGGTCGAGCAGCGCCACCGAAGCGATGCGATCCGGATAGGTCGCCGCCAGCCACGCGGCGATGTAACCGCCCATGGAGTTGCCGATAACGTGGACTTTCTCTACCCCGCAGACGTCGAGCAGCTGAATCATGCGTTTGGCCTGTACCGGAATGTCGTAGCCGCCACCGGCCTTGAAGCCGGTTTCGCCGTGACCGGCCAGGTCCGGGATGATCACCCGATACTGGCTGACAAAGTGCCGGGCAAAACGCAGCCACAGGTTCTTTTCGGCGCTGTAGCCGTGCAGCATCAGAATGCTGCTCGACGCTTCATAGGGCCCGCCTTGCCAGGTCGACACGGTCATTTCGGCGATGGGCACTTCGATCTTGTGCAACCGGTAAAGCCTGGCCTCCAGGGCCGCGCTCAGGTCGTAGAGCCAGTGACCGACCGCCGGGTAACTCAACCAGCTCCAGGCCACGAAAACTGCGAGGGCGACAAACAGCAAAAGCATCGTGGGTCTTCCTTGTTCAAGACAGAATGTGGTCGGCCGGTTTCAGCGCCCGGGTCAAGCGGTGGTAGCTGAAACTGAAGCCGGGAAACATCGCGATCACATGACCGCTCTTGCTTTGATACCAACTGTGGCAGCCGCCGGTTTTCCAGACCGTGCGCTCCATCTCCCGGTGAATCATCTGAGTGTAGGTACGTTCTGCTTCGGGGCGAACTTCGATGCTGCGCAGACCTTTGGCCTGCACGGTGCGGATACAGTCGAGGATGTAGTTCATCTGCGATTCGATGATGAACAATGCCGAGGTGTGACCGATGCCGGTGTTCGGCCCGGTGACGATAAACAGATTGGGAAAGTCCGGCAGGCTGGTGCCGAGGTAGGCGCGTGGATACTGCGCCCAGACATCGCGCAGTTTTACGCCGTTTTTTCCGCTGGCCGGGTAGGAAATCACGCCGTCGGTGGCGTCGTAACCGGTCGACCAGACGATCAGATCGACGTCGATGTGCTGGCCCTCCGTGGTGACGATGCCGGTTTCGTCGAGGGTGGCGATACCTTGTTCGCGGCTGTGCAAGGTGACATTGGGCCGGGTAAGCGCCGGATAATAGGTGCTGGAGACCAATACCCTTTTGCAGCCGATGGTGAAGTCCGGTGTGAGTTTTTTCCGCAACTCGGGGTCAGCCACCTGGCGTTTGAGAAACTTCAGGGCGTGTCGCTGCACCATGTGAATCGCCGGTTTCGAGTATTTGAAGGCGATGACCCGGGTTTCGAATTGCCAGTAGATCATCCAGCGCAGCAGTTTGTAGGCCGGTTTCAGACCCAGCAACCAGCGCTGGAACCGCCCGAAAGTACGGTCGGCCCGGGGCAGCACCCAGTGCGCGGTGCGCTGAAATACGTGCAATTCGGCGACCTCGGGTGCAATCGCGGGAATCACCTGAGCCGCACTGGCGCCGCTGCCGACAATTGCCACGCGTTTAGCGTGATAGTCGTAACTGTGATCCCAATTGTTTGTATGAAAAGTCTTGCCCTTGAAGCGATCCTGACCGGGGAAGTCTGGGATAACCGGTTGGCTCAACGGCCCGGTGGCATTGATCAGGAACTGCGCATAAAAAATGCCTTTGGTGCCAGTGTGTACAGCCCAGCGTTTTTCGGTGTCATCCCACTCGACCCGCTCGACGTTGGCCTCCAGTTCCACCCGATCGCGCAGGCCGAAACGCTCGATGACGTGTTCGGTGTAGCGTTGCAGTTCGGCCTGTTCGGCGAACATCTGCGTCCAGGGGTAGGGCGCAAACGAAAGGGAATAGAGGGGCGACGGCACATCCACCGCCGCGCCAGGGTAGGTGTTCTGGCACCAGGTGCCGCCGAAAAAGTCCCGCCGCTCCAGCAAGCGAAAATCGTCGATGCCGGCCTTGAGCAAATTGACCGCCGCGCACTGGCCGCCAAACCCGCTGCCGATGATCAGCACTTGATAGGTCTGCATGGGCCTCCTTCTTAGAGTCTTTTTTCCATTTTCTTCCTTTCATGTATAGCCAATCATTTGCTCGCCGTGTGGTGCTGATGACGGGGTATTCGGCCCGCTGGCCGGTGATGGCTATTTGACGTTGCCCTGATAGACTCCCAATACATCGGGTCTGCGGTCTGCGCAGTGCCGTCGAGTGGTCGAGGCCCCTATGGGAAGAACGGGAGGAAAGGGACTTTCACTGGCCAGGAGGCTCTATACATCGCGAATCCTCGGGCTGGTTCTGGGGCTTTTGTGCGTGAGCGTCGCGATGTATCCACTCGATCCGCCGGCCTGGGTCTGGGCGGTGATGCTGTTCAACGGACTGGTCTGGCCGCATCTGGCGTTTCAATGGGCCCGACGGGCGCGGGTGCCTTATCACGCCGAGCACCGCAATTTGCTGATAGACGCCTTTCTCGGTGGCTTCTGGGTCGCCGCCATGCACTTCAATCCCTTGCCCAGTGCCACGACCATTTCGATGATGGCGATGAACAACGTCGCCATCGGCGGCCTGCGCTTTCTGCTGGCCGGGGCGGCGGCGCAGTTGCTCGGGGTTGGCGTCGGGCTGGTGGTATTTGCCCCCGCGTTCATCCCGATGACCACGTCGGCACAGCTTTATGCCTGTCTGCCACTGTTGATGCTGTATCCGTTGGCGCTCGGCTGGATCTGCTTTCGCCAGGCCTACACCCTCGGCTTGCATAAACGTGAACTCCTGGCCCTGAGCCGCACCGACAGCCTCACCGGACTGCTCAACCACGGCGCCTGGAAGGATCAACTGGAAATCGAATTCCAGCGCTGCAAACGCCAGCAGACAGGCGCAGCGATTGCGCTGATCGACATCGACCACTTCAAGGCGATCAACGACACCTACGGCCATGTGGCGGGCGATATCGTCCTGCGGCAGTTGAGCAAAATGCTCAAGCAGAACCTGCGCATGGCGGATGTGGCGGGGCGTTATGGCGGCGACGAGTTTTGCGTGATCCTGCCGGACCTGCCGCTGTTCAATGCCGCGCAGGCGATGGAGGCGTTGCGTGAGCGTTTTTCCTTTCTGGTGTACGAACAGAACCCGGCGCTGAAAGTCAGCCTGAGCATTGGCCTGGCGGCGCTCGATCCGGCTCACGGTGATGCAATGCGCTGGCTCAATGACGCTGATGAGGCACTCTACGAAGCCAAGGCCAGCGGGCGCAACCGGGTGATCTGCTGCAACGATGACAAGCCGCGGCGCGAGGTATTCGATTCGGTTTGAACGGAATGGGTGTCGCATCCGGGATAGAGCCTTGGGGCGATGTCAGGTACGGTTCAGTACCCGACACGAAACAAGGATTGATTCATGACGTTCAATTTCCCTCGTTCCCTGCTGGCCGCCGGTCTCGGCCTGAGCCTCTCTTTCGCCACCGCTGGCGCGTTCGCTGAACCGCACAAGCAGGTGCTGGCCGACGCCGAGCAATACAAACCCGAAGCCCTGAAACTGCTCGAGCGCCTGGTCAATATCGATTCCGGTTCCGGCTATGAGCCGGGGCTCAAGCAAGTCAGCGAAATCGCCATCGATGAGTTGAAAAAGCTCGGTGCCACCATCGAACTGGTGCCCAATACGCCGGAAAAAACCAACCACGTGCTCGCCACGCTCAAAGGCACCGGCAAGGCGAAAATCCTGCTGATGGCGCACATGGACACGGTGTTCAAGGAAGGCTCCGCTGCTGAGCGACCGTTCCACATCAAGGACGGCCGCGCCTACGGGCCGGGGGTGATGGACGACAAGGGCGGGATCGTCGCCGGCATCTATGCGCTGAAAATCCTGAAGAACCTCGACTTCAAGGACTACGCGCAAATCACGTTCCTGCTCGATGCCAGCGAAGAAACCGGCTCGGACGTTGCCACCGACCTGATCAAGAAAACCGCCAAGCTCCACGACGTCACCCTCAACCTCGAACCGGGCCGTCCGGCCGATGGTCTGGTGGTGTGGCGCAAGGGCAGCGCCACCGCGCTGGTCGAGGTCAAGGGCAAGGCTGCTCACGCCGGCGTCGCGCCGGAACTGGGGCGCAACGCGGCGATGGAGGCGGCGCACCAGATCCTGCAACTGGGCAAGCTCGGCGACGAAGCGAAGAAAACCACGATCAATTTCACTGTGCTCAAGGCTGGCGACCGCACCAACGTCATTCCGGATCAGGCCACAGCCAAGGCTGATGTACGGGCGGCGGTGCCGGAGGAGTTCGACCGGATCGAGAAGGATCTGGCGCGGGTGTCGCAGGACAAACTGATTCCTGACACCGAAGTGAAGACTTCATTGCAACGGGGCTTGCCGCCAATGCCGCAGACGGCGGAGTCAGACCGTTTGATGGCGATGGCTCAGGGGATTTACGGCGAAATTGGTCGCAAGTTGACTGAAGAAGGCAGCGGTGGGGCGGCGGATGCGAGTCTGTCGGCCGGGGTTGGGACGCCGACGCTGGACGGGTTCGGGATTGTCGGCGGCAACATTCATACGCCAGAGGAATACGCGGAAGTGGAGAGCGTGGCGCCGCGGATTTATCTGTTGTCGCGGATGATCATGGAGTTGGCGAAACGGTAATGGCAGGCAGCGGTTTCGCGGCGGGCGCCACGCGAGTGGACTCGTAATGGCGTCGGGCCGCTCTGCCTCTTTGTCGCGTGGTGCGAGGTTACTCTTTGACGCTCATGTATTCCTTGGCCCAGAGGATGTATTCCTCAGGCTGGGTGTAGGTGTGGGTCAGTTCGGTGGCGCTCAGGTCCGAGGCCTGGGTGAAGATCTGGCGTTGTTCGCGCAGGCTGTCGTAGGTCGCCTTGATCGCGGCGAAGTAGGCACCGTGGCCGTCGATGGTCACGCGCACACCCAGTTCAGCCAGGCGTTTGTCGTCGCGCAGCGCCGGGTTGCCGTAGGTCACCAGCATCAGCGGGACGGTCAGGTGTTCGGCGATCTGCTCAAGCTGGTCGAAGTCCTGAATACCGACCATGCAGATACCGTCGGCGCCGGCGGCCTGGTATTGCCTGGTGCGGCTGATGATTTCCTGGTTCGGCAGGATGCCGGCGTTGGTCCGGGCGATGATCGCCATTTCCGAATCAACCCGGGCTTCCAGCGCCGCACGGATCTTGCCGACGCCTTCGGCGACGGTGATCAGGTCGGTGGATTTGCGGCCGAACTGGGCCGGCAGCAGGGTGTCTTCGATGGTCAGCGCGGCGACGCCGGCGCGTTCCAGTTCGACGATGGTGCGCATCACGTTGAGTGCGTTGCCGTAGCCGTGGTCGGCGTCGGCGATCACCGGCAATTGGGCGACGCGGCCAATGCGAGTGGCCTGCTCGGCGAATTCGCTGAGGGTGATCAGGGCAAAGTCCGGAGCGCCCAGGACCTGCAACGAAGCGACCGAGCCGCCGAGAATCCCTACTTCAAATCCCAGGTCAGCGGCAATGCGGGCGGACATCGGATCGAACACCGAGGCGGTGTGATAGCAGGTGTCGGAAGCCAGCAGCTGACGGAAGTTACGGCGCAAATCTTGATGAGAAAGCCTGGTCATACGAGTTCCACCAATACAAAGGAATGGAAAGGCTTGAGCAAAGGTGTCAACGCCGAAGGTGAAAAGGCTATCACGCCAATGGGTCAAGGATCATGACGAATTAACGAGGAAGTTAACCAGGAAAAACCTGTTCAGGCTTTCTTGCAGCAGGCTGAGGCGCTCAGGCCGCCACCGCCTGCTGCTGTTGATTGGGCAACGGCACCGCCCGTACCGAGTTGCCCGGCTGCAATTGCAGGCGTTTGGCGGTGAGGCGGTCGATCACCAGGCTGCTGCCGACCCGGCGGCCCGGAGCGACGGTGATGCGGCAGTTTTCCAGGCGCCGGTTGTGGATCAGCCACAGCGGCGCCTGATCGTCCGGCGTGCCGATGCTCAGGCTCAGTTCCAGGCTGTCGCGCACGGTGCGGATGTTGTGGATCGGCGCCTCGATGACCGGGCCGCCATCGAAGATATCGATGTAGCCCTTGTGGGCAAAACCTTCGGCCTGGAGGATCTTCAGTGCCGCTTCGGTGTTGGGGTGAGCCTGACCGATCACGGCCTGGGCCTGTTCGGTGAGCAGGCAGGTGTACAGCGGCTGACGCGGCATCAGTTCGGCAATGAACGATTTGTTGCCTAACCCTGACAAGTGGTCGGCGTGGCTGAAGTCCATCTGGAAGAAGTGCCGGCCCAGGCTGTCCCAGAACGGCGAACAGCCTTGTTCGTCAGCGCTGCCGCGCAGTTCGGCGATCATCTTCTCGCCGAACAGGTGCGGGAATTCGGCGACGAACAGCAGGCGCCCCAACGACAGCAGACGTCCATTGCTGCCGTGGCGCTGGTCGTGGCGCAGGAACAGCGAGCACAGTTCCGATTGGCCGGTCAGTTCATTATTCAGAAACAGGGTCGGAATCTGCCGCTGAATACCCAGATCCGGTGCCGAGCTGACGGTCAGCCCGACCCGGTAGTTGTACCAGGGTTCGCGCAGGCCGACGGCGCCGGCCAGGGCACTGACCCCGACCACGCGCTGGTCATCATCCTCGAGGACAAAAAGATAGTCGGCATCGGCCCGTTCGACCTGCTCGGCGAAGGCGCGCTGCGCCCAGCGTACCCGATGGGTCAGGCGATCTTCATTGGCCGGCAGGGTGGTGAAACCGGGCCCGGCCTGTTGCACCAGGGTCATCAACGCTGGCAGGTCGCTGACTTGGACCGGACGGACAATCATGCTGCAACTCCTTTTGCGCGCCTGCTCGGGCACTGTCGTTGGGTACGGGCGCAGTTCACAGGGCAATCACCCGCACCGTGCCGCCATGGCTGACGTTCAGTGCCGCACACAGCGACGGGGTGAGCGCCAGGGGCTGACCGGGCTGGTAATCCAGCTCGGCGACCATTGCCCGGTAGCCATGCAGTGCATCGTTACTCACCAGATAGCGACCGCGGGCGTCGATCAGTGGTTCCTCCCGGACCGTGGCGATCCGACTGCTGGCAATCGAACGGACGTTGGCGGTGCGGGCGTACAAGGTCGGACCGGCGTCGAACAGATCGATGTAGCTGTTGGTTTCAAAACCCTCGCGTTCGAGGATGTCGAAGGCTTCCTGGCCGTCGGGGTGGATGCGGCCGATGCAGTCCTGCGCCGCCTGCGGCAGCATGGGCACGTAGATCGGGTATTGCGGCATCAGTTCGGCGAGAAACGTGCGGCTCTGCAAGCCGCACAAGCGCTCGGCCTCGACGTAGGGCAGGTCGAAGAAATGTTTGCCCAGCGCGTCCCAGAAGGGCGAATGGCCGTTTTCGTCGCTGTAGCCGACGATTTCGGTGATCACCGCTTCGGCAAACCGCTGTGCATGGGCGGCGATGAACAGCAGGCGGGCCCGTGACAGCAATTCGGAAAACGGCGTGCGCACCAGTGCCGCGTCGATGTGGAAACCGCGCAGCAGCGTGTGGCCGCTCAGGTCGTGGCACAGCGACAGCGCCGGCACGCCGTGTTCAATGTTCAGCTCCCGCGAGGCACTGGTGAAGTGGCGGTTGCGCAGGCTGTAGAACGGTTCGTTGTAGCCGGCAGTGGCGAGAATCTCCGAGCAGCCCACCAGACGACGCTTGTCCAGGTCTTCCAGTACGAAGAAATAATTCTCCGGGCCTTGGCCCGAGGCTTGGCTGTCGAACGACGCGCAGGACGCGGCGATTTTCCCGCTCAGGTGTTCGCGGTCATCCGGCAGGGAGGTGACGCCCACCAGGCTGTCGCGAGCCAATTGTTGCAATTGAGGCAGGTCGGTTGGCTCGACTGGACGTAAGACCAGCATGGATGCACTCCTGTATCAAAAGGTTCGGCCCATTCGCCGAACCTGACTATCACTGTCGGTTTCCACGCGTTAAAGCGGCGGTCGCCTGATTTGTTGTCAGACGCCGCTTTTTTTCTTGTCAGCCATTGCTCGGGTCAGGCAGCGCGGTACTGGCGCCGAGCTTGTTCAGGAAGAACAGGTACACCAGACCCAATGCGATCCAGATCAGGCCGAGCTTCTGTGCATCGACGCCCATGTTGTACATGATGGCCGCGACGATGATGAAGCCGATCACCGGGCAGATCAGGTGACGGATCACCTGGCCGGACTTCTGCCGGCGCCAGTAGTAGTTGATCACGGTCAGGTGCAGCAGCATGAAGCCGCTCAGGGCACCGAAGTTGACCAGCGAAGTCAGGGTGTCCACCGAGTTGATGAACACGTAGCAGATCACCAGCGAAAGCACGGCCACCAGATAAATGCTCAGGTAGGGCGTGTTGTGTTTCGGGTGCACCCTGGCCAGCATTTTCGGCAGCTTGCCGTCGCGGGCCATGCCGAACAGCAGGCGTGAGACCGCCGCTTGCGAAGTGATCGCCACCGCCACACCCCAGGCCAGGGCCGTGGCCACGCCGGTCAGGGTCGCCAACCAGCTGCCGGCGGCGATTTCGGCGATTTCATAGAACGCGGTGTCGGCGGACTTGAAGCCCATGCCCGCTGCCAGATCGGTGGCGATCCAGGTCTGTACGACGAAGATCGCGCCCATCACCACCAGGGTGATCAACGCCGCTTTGCCGACGCTGCGGCCCGGATCGCCCTTGATCTCTTCGGCAAGGGTGGAGATCGCATCGAAGCCGAGGAACGACAGCACCGCAATCGACACCGCTTGCATCAGCAGGGCGAAGTTGAAGGTTTGCGGGTGATACAGCGGCGCCAGGGTCAGCTGGCCGTTGCCGCCACCGTTGTGCAGGGCGTTCCAGGCGTAGAACAGGAAAATCCCCAGCACCACGAGCTGCGCCAGCAGGAACAGGATGTTCATGCGGGCGGTGAAAGTAATGCCGCGCAGGTTGACGAAGGTTGCGCTGACCAGGAACGCCAGAATGAAGCCGACTTTCGGGATATCCGGGTACAAATGGTTGAGCGCCATTGCCGCGTAAACGTAAAGCAGTGGCGGAATCAGCAGGTAGTCCAGCAGCATCAGCCAGCCGGCGATGAAGCCGACGTGTTGATTCAGGCCCCGTTGCGCGTAGGAATAGACCGATCCGGCAATCGGAAAGGCCCGGGCCATGCTGCCGTAGCTCAGCGCGGTGAAGACCATCGCCACCATGCCGATGATGTACGCCAAAGGCACCATCCCCGGTGCCTCGGCGTTGACGTAGCCATACACCCCGAACGGGGCGATGGGGATCATGAAGATCATCCCGTACACCACCAAGTCGGTCAGTGTCAGGCTACGTTTCAACTCCTGTTTGTAGCCGAACTCTTCTATTTCCATGAAGCGCAACTCCTTGTCAGCCAATCGGTCGTTTTAGTCGTTATGTCGGTCCGTCGTTTACAGCGTCAGCAGTGGTTACAGCAATGTTCAAAGCAGGGGTGCCAGATAATTTGCCCAGCGGTTCACCGCTTCCGGGCTGCGCAGCAGGTCGTTGCGCACTTCAATCAAAACCGACTCCAGGCCTCGGGCATCACCGTGAACCGGGACGGTCATGTCGCCCAACGGATCAATCTTGTACGGCTGGTTGCCCGCGACTTTCAGCGGATGCTGGCCGAGACCTTCGAGCAGGCGCTGGGCGTATCCCTTGGCCTGACCGAACAGCACGCCGACTTCCAGCTCACGCGGCTGGCCGTAATAAACTGACGTGAAACTGTGAATCCCCACCACCCGCACCGGCCGGCCTTCTGCCAAACGTTCGTCGATCAGCTGTTGCAGCCGCGTGTGAAACGGCTTGAACAGGCACTGGCGACGGTATTCGCGTGTGGCTTCGTCGAGTCCGCGATTGCCCGGCACCTGATAGATCTCGCTCTGCGCCGGAATGCTGTCCGGGGCGTGGCGGGGCCGGTTGAGGTCGATCAGCAGTCGCGAATAATTGGCGCTCAGCAGCGTGGCGCCGATCTTTTCCGACAGTTGTTCGGCCAGCTCCAGCGCACCGATGTCCCAGGCAATGTGTTCATGCGCAGCCTTTTCATCCAGACCCAGATTGTTCAGGGCGTCGGGGATGTAGCGGCTGGCGTGCTCGCACACCAGAATCAGTGGGTGCATCGAATCTTCACGGATCAGGTTGTAGACCGGTCGGGTGTACAACCCAAGTTCGGCGGATTCAGTACAGGCGTGCATAGTGCTCACACAGGTCGGCGGGTGAGAGCTGTTCCGTCAGCGCCAGTTCCTCGGTTTTAAGGGCGAAATACGTGTCGAGCAACGGTGCCGGCAGCGCTGCCATCAGCGCTTCGCTGCGACGCAGGCAATCCAGTGCCTGAGCCAAAGAGGCGGGCAGGGCAACAATGCCCCGCGCCTCGCGTTGTTCGTCGTTGAGTGCATCGGGGATTTCATCGGTGATGGCGTTCAGCGCCAGGCGCTGCTCGATGCCCAAACGTCCGGCGATCAGCAGCGCAGCCATTGCCAGGTGCGGCGAGGCGGTGGCGTCCATGGCGCGGAATTCCAGGTTGTACTGCTTCGCCACGGGTTTGTTGCCCAGGCTTACGGTCGGGCAGATGCGCAGCGCCGCTTCGCGGTTCTGCTGGCCGAGACAGGCGTAGGACGCGCTCCAATGGTGCGGCTGCAGGCGCTCGTACGACACCGGCGTCGGCGCGGTGAACGCACACAGCGCCGGCAAGTAATGCAGCACGCCCGCCGCCCAGTGCTGGCCGAGGGTCGACAGGCCATTGCTGGTGCCGGCGTCGTACAACATCGGCTGGCCGGCCAGATCAAGCAGGCTGACGTGCAGGTGTACACCGTTGCACACCGCGTCGGCGGCGGTCTTTGGTGAGAAGCTCAGATCCAGGCCCATCTGCCGGGCGATTTCGCGGGTGATCTCGCGCACGTTTACCGCGCGATCTGCCGCTGCCACGCCGAGGGTCGGACGGCAGGTGATTTCGTATTGATGCTTGCCATATTCGGGCAGGAACATTTCCGGCTCGACGCCGCCGGCGCGCAGGGCGCTGAGCAGCCAGCCACCGAATTCCGCGCCCTGGCGCTGGGATTCGAGGGAGAAGGCCAGGTGTTCGGCAAACCCGGCGTGCAGGTTGAATTCGTGTTCGAACGCGGCGTTGACCTGCAACCCGAGTTGATCGCGATAGCGCTCGATTTCATCGCGCAGCAGCGTGCGCGGGCAGGCGCCCCACGGGCGCCCGTCGGTTTCGCGGATGTCGCCGTGGATGAAGTCCAGCGCCGGTGCGGCGGCGTCCGGGCCATTGCCGACGGTGACGCGGCTGGCCAGATCGGGAATCAGCCGCAGATCGCCATAAGCGCCCCACGGGTTGGTCGAGGCAATGATGTCCTGCGGCGTCAGCGCGCTGTTGGCCGGCACCCAGCCGCAGCCGGCGGCTTGATAGTGTTCCAGCTCATCGCTGGGAAACGAACGGCCCCGGGTAATGCCGATCAGGTCGGTGGTGACGATGGTGGTCATCGGCAGCGGCAACAGGCGTTCGCTCATGGCTGCATCTCCCGCAGACGACCGAGTACGGTGTCGGTATCGGTGATCCAGCAATAGCCCTTGATCGCGTTCAGGCAGGCATCGTGACGTGCTTCGGTGTAGGTCGCGCAGGCGTCCGCCACCAGTGTGACGAGGTAACCCCGGTCGGCGGCATCGCGCACGGCCATGTCCACGCATTGATCGGTGACGATGCCGGCAATGATCAGGTGACGGGTTTCCAGATTGCGCAGCACGTAGTCGATGTTGGTCGAGTTGAAGACCCCGGAAGAGGTCTTGGGCAGCACGATTTCGTTTTCTGCCGGGGTCAGTTCAGCGATGACCTGTGCCTGCGGGCTGCCCTTGGGCAGGTGCATGTCCGACAGTTTGTGATCCAGCGAGCGGTCGCGGCCGTCGGCGGTCAGGCTTTCGATCAGGGTGTGCAGCACGTTCTGCCGTGTGTCACGAAAGGCGTTTAGCAGGCGCACCTGATTGGGCACCACTTGCGAGCGCGCGCGATTGAGGAAGTAGGCGGCGTCCGGGCCTTCCAGGTGCGGGTCGAACTGCGGCTCGAGCCAGGCACGCTGCATGTCCACCAGCAACAGCGCAGTGTGGTCGGTGACAAACGGCAGGTCCCGCGGCGAGCGGTGGGGAAGGCTGAACATCCTTATTTATCCTCCAGCAGGTGGGTGTCGAAGTCGTTGCGCAGGGCATCGATACCTTCCAGGCGATCGGCCAGGTCCGGGCTGCGCAGGGTCAGGCAAGCGATCAGCGCTTCAACCTGAGCCAGCGCCGGGACCATGGTGTCGAACGGTGAAGCCGACTCCACCGGAGCGCTGATGATCATGTCGGCCAGTTCCCGCAGCGGCGAAGCATAAATGTCGGTGAACAGCACGACACGAGCGTTGTTGTTCTTGGCCGCCGTGGCCACGCGCAGGGCCTGGGTCTGGTAGCGGCGATAGTCGAACACCAGCACGACGTCCTGGCGTTGCAGGTCGAACAGACGATCCGGCAGTTGCGCGTTGTCCTCCAGCGCAAAACAACCGGGGCGCAGCAGACGCAAATGATTGAGCAGGTAAGTGGCCATCAGGCTGCTGAAACGCCCGCCGAAGCAGTAGACCTGATGGCGCGTATCGAGCAGCCATTGCGCCAGGATCCGCACGTCTTCGGGTTGGGTCAGCGCCTGGGTTTCCGCCAGCAGACTGTGGCTGTGGGCCAGATAATGGCTCCAGGCATCGTCCTGGTTCAGGTTCGAACGCGGTTGCAACAGCGTGCGTGGCGAGCGCAGGCGATGATCCATGTCGCTCAGCAGAGCGTCCTGGAATTCGGCGTATCCGCCAAAGCCGAGTTTTTTTACCAGACGCACGATAGTCGGATCGCTGACGCCGGCGTGCTCGGCCAGTCGCGCCATGGGCCCGAGGCCGTTGCGCGGGTACTGATCGAGCAAGGCCCGGACGACTTTGCGCTCTGATGGCGTAAGGTCCAGGCCGGGATCGGTAATCAGGTCTCTTAGAGGGGGCATCCGGGCTCCTGCTGGATGAGGTGTTGGATTCGCTTCACAATCCGTTAAAACAGTATTTATGTAACTGACGTTACATGTCTAGTGAATTTTCTGCGCCTTCCGTGGAGCCCCAAAATGGGGCGAAATGCCCGTGTAGCAAGGGCTTCATGGTTTCCCTGTAGTGTGTAGTCCATTGCCTATTGTGGTGTCAGACATTTCCGGTTTCTTTTGACGGACCGTTTTACCAGGCTTGCCCGGAACCACCCGGTTTACGGCACAATTGCCGTCCTGTCGGCATTCCGCCGGTGGTTGTTTACCTTCTGACCGAGTGACTCAACGTGCAAGCCACCCGTTTGACCTTGATTTGTCACGCCAGAACCGTCTCACAAAAATTGGCGCGTTTTCCTACGAACGAGTCCGTTGAAGAAAGCGCTGTAGCGTCTGACTTGTGGGTCGCCCGGTTCGAGTTGCCGCGTCGTCTGATCTGCGGCCCTGAGCTGCGTACCTGCCAGACTGCTCAATGGTTCGGCGAGGATGCGCAGGTTGATGAAGCCTTGCGCGATTGCGACTGGGGTCGCTGGCAAGGGCAATCGATCAAGGACTTGCAGCGAAATGAGCCCGACGCGTTGCAAGCCTGGCTCGAAGATCCTGGCGCCGCGCCCCATGGCGGAGAATCGGTGGCACAACTCGGTGAACGGGTGGCCGCATGGCTGGCAGCGCTGCAAACCACGCCGGGGCACGTGGTGGCCGTGACGCATCCGTTCGTCATCCGGGCAGCGCTGACGCAGGTCTTGCAAAGCGAAGCCTTCCACAGCATCGATGTCGAGCCGCTGGCGCTGGTCGAGTTGAGTTTCTTCGGACGCTGGCGGCTTCGCTTGCCCGGCATTGATCTTGAAGGAGACCGCACATGAAGCAATTGCTGGTCATCGGCATTGGCGCCGGCAACCCCGACTACATCACGATGCAGGCGGTGAAGGCGCTTAATCGGGTGGACGTGTTTTTCCTCATGGACAAGGGCCAGAGCAAGGACAAGCTGATCGACCTGCGTCGAGAAATCTGCGAGCGCTACATCACTGATCGTACGTACCGCTTCGCCGAAGCTCACAGCCCGGAGCGCGAGCGCGGCGAGGTGGACTACAGCGCCAGCGTCGAAAATCTGAATCAAGCCAAGCAGCAAACCTTCGAACGCCTGATCAATGACGAATTGGCTGACGGGCAGTGCGGCGGTTTTCTGGTGTGGGGCGATCCGGCGTTGTACGACAGCACTATTCGTATCCTGCAGGCGATTCTCACCTCAGGTCGATGCGCGTTTGAGTTCGAGGTGATCCCCGGCATCACCAGCGTTCAGGCCCTGGCGGCGCAGCACAAAGTGCCGCTTAACACCATCGGCCGCTCGATCGAAATCACCACCGGCCGGCGCCTGGCGGCGGGGCAGGTGAGTGATGCCGACAGTCTGGTGGTGATGCTCGATGCCGAAGATGCCTACCATCGAGTGGCGGATCAGGAGACCGAGATTTACTGGGGGGCCTACCTTGGCACGCCGGATGAAATCCTCCTCAGCGGCAAGCTCAAGGATGTCGCCGAGGAAATCGAGCGGGTGCGCAAGGCGGCGCGGGCCGAGCATGGTTGGATCATGGACACCTATCTGTTGCGCAAGCCTTGACCTCACGACCAAAGCGCTCGCGATACACCGACGGCGGGACGCCGACCACGCTGCGAAATGCCACACGAAAGCTTTCCACCGAACGATAGCCGCAGCGCAGGGCGATCTGCTCGGTGTTCTGCGGTGTGCTTTCCAGCAACTCCCGGGCCCGGGCCAAGCGTTCGTGTTGCAACCAGGTTTTGGGTGACTGGCCGCTGGCTTCGGTGAATTTGCGCAGGAAGGTGCGTTCGCTCATCGCCGCTTCGCTGGCCAGGTCGCGCACCTCCAGTGGCTCGTGCAGGCGCTCGCGGGCCCACTGCATCACGCGCGACAAGTCACTGCGCGGAGTCGGGCTGACCGGTGTCGGAATGAATTGCGCCTGACCGCCGGTGCGTTGCGGCGACATCACCAGTCGGCGCGCCACCGAGTTGGCCACCTGAGTGCCGAAGTCCCGCGTCACCAGGTGCAGGCAGGCGTCGATCCCGGCTGCGCTGCCGGCCGAAGTGATCAGTTGGCCGGAATCGACGTAGAGCACGTCCGGGTCGACATCGATGGTCGGGAAGCGCTCGGCCAGTTCCGAGGTATAGCGCCAGTGGGTGGTGGCGCCATGCCCGTCAAGCAGCCCGCTGGCCGCCAAAACAAAGACGCCCGAGCAGATCGAGAGCAACCGGGCGCCGCGCGAGTGCGCATCACGCAATGCTTCGAGCAATGCCTCGGGCACCGGCGCGCTGCGGTCGCGCCAGCCGGGAATGATGATGGTGCGCGCATCCGCCAACAATTCCAGACCACCATCGGCCAGCACCTGAATCCCGCCCATGGCGCGCATCGGGCCTTGATCCACCGCTGCGATGCAGTGCGCGTACCACGGAAAATCGAATTCCGGCCGGGCCAGGCCGAAGATCTCCACGGCGATGCCGAACTCGAAGGTACAGAGGCCGTCGTAGGCCAGAATCGCGACCAATCCAGGTGAATCAGGCATTTGGCGGAAATTTCCCGGTGAGTGTCTTGTGCGCCACTGTAGCGGCAAGCGGCGGCTCGATAAAGTCTGTTCATCCCTTCACCGATGCAGGAGCAACACAACATGCCTAGCCTGGTTCGCCAAATTCCCGCAGCCCCTTCGGCCATTGCCCTGATGCACTTCAGCAACCGTCTGACCTTCGAAACCGATTGTTCCGACGTCTTCAGCAGCCAGGAGGCGGGCGAGGTCGATTTCGTGCTGGTGGACGTGCGCGGACCCCTGGCCTTCGAGCGCGGCCATGTGCCGGGGGCGATCAACGTTCCGGGGCGTCTGCTGACGGCCGAAGCGCTGGCGGACTACCCGACCTCCACACTGTTCGTGGTCTATTGCGCCGGGCCCCACTGCAACGGCGCCAACAAGGCGGCGGTGAAGCTGGCGGCGTTGGGCTATCCGGTCAAGGAGATGATCGGCGGGGTGACCGGCTGGCTGGATGAAGGCTTTCAGTTGAGTGTTACGACACCGCGCGTCGCCACTGCCCCGATCGCTTGCGATTGCTGATAACCGGAAAGTTGCCGCTTCGGCGGCACCTTTGTCCGCTTTGTCCTACAACCCTTGCACCGCTCCGGCGCACACTTTTCCCATGTGATGGCACTCGCCGATTTTCTGCAAGTATTTGTCGCTTAAACACAATTTGCCCCGTGCGCGCCGCCATAGACTGCCGGCCACTTCGGTTTCTTTGCGCTCCATAGCCCAAGGCCGAACCTGACAATCGAAAGCTGCCAATAAAAGCCTCCGCACACGGGAGTAATAAATGAAAAAGCTGGTTATGTTCGGTGCCCTGGCACTGTCGATGTTGTCCCTGACCGCCGTGGCCGAAGACGCCAAACCGATTCGGATCGGTATCGAAGCCGGTTACCCGCCATTCTCGATGAAAACCCCTGACGGCAAACTGGCCGGTTTCGACGTGGACATCGGCGATGCGCTGTGTGAGCAGATGAAAGTCAAATGCACCTGGGTCGAGCAAGAGTTTGACGGCCTGATCCCGGCGCTGAAAGTGAAGAAGATCGACGCGATCCTGTCCTCGATGACCATCACGGACGACCGCAAGAAAAACGTCGATTTCACCATCAAGTACTACCACACCCCGGCGCGCTTCGTGATGAAGGCCGGCTCCGGCGTGAAAGACCCGCTGGTTGAGCTCAAAGGCAAGAAAGTCGGCGTGCTGCGCGCCAGTACCCACGACCGCTACGCCACCGAAGTGCTGGTACCGGCCGGGATCGAACTGGTGCGTTACGGCTCGCAGCAGGAAGCCAACCTGGATATGGTGTCCGGTCGTATCGATGCGATGCTGGCCGACTCGGTCAACCTGAGCGACGGCTTCCTGAAAACCGACGCCGGCAAAGGCTTCGAATTCGTTGGCCCGACCTACGAAGACGCCAAATACTTCGGCGGCGGCGCCGGTATCGCCGTGCGAAAAGGCGATACCGAGCTGGCGGAGAAATTCAACGCCGCCATCAACGAAATCCGCGCCAACGGCAAGTACAAGCAAGTGCAGGACAAGTACTTCGACTTTGACGTGTACGGCCATTAATACGCCGTAGAAAAAAGTGGCCCCGTTGACGCGGTGGCCACTTTTTTTTCGCCCGTGATTTATCCTGTCAGCACATTTCCAATGCAGTCACTGGGTAGCAGCGACTGCAGAATTTCCGGAGTTCCCCATGCAACGCATCGACCATGTTCTGCCCTGGAGCCATCTGGGCAGCGAACGCTCCCTCAGCGTCTTCCGTTACGGCGTCGGCCCACGCAAGGTTTATATCCAGGCGAGTCTGCACGCCGATGAGCTGCCGGGCATGCGCACTGCGTGGGAACTGAAAAAACGCCTGGCCGAGCTGGAGAGCAACGGTCAGTTGCAAGGCGTGATCGAACTGGTACCGGTGGCCAACCCGATCGGTCTCGATCAACACCTGCAAGGCAGTCACATGGGCCGCTTCGAGCTGGGCAGCGGCAAGAACTTCAACCGCTCCTTTGTCGAACTCAGTGCGCCAGTGGCCGAGCGCATCGGGAATCTGCTGGGCAGCGATGCCGAAGCCAACATTGCGTTGATCCGCCAGACCATGGGCCAAGTGCTCGACGGATTGCCGGCCCCGGCCTCGCAACTGGAAGCGCTGCACCGTCTCTTGCTGCGCCACGCCTGCGAGGCCGACATCACCCTCGATCTGCACTGCGACTTCGATGCCGCAATTCATCTCTACGCCTTGCCGCAGCACTGGCCGCAGTGGCAATCCCTCGCCGCACGCCTGAAGGCTGGCGTGGCGCTGTTGTGTGAGGACTCTGGCGGCAGTTCTTTTGACGAATCCTGCTCCACGCCGTGGTTGCGCCTGGCGCGGATGTTCCCGGAGGCGGCGATTCCGCCGGCCAACCTCGCCACCACCCTGGAGCTGGGCAGCATGGGCGACACCCGCGTCGATCAGGCTCAGGCCAATGGCGAGGCGATCCTGGGCTTTTTGGCCGAACAGGGCTTCATCAGCGGCGAATGGCCGAAAGCGCCGGAGGAGTGCTGCGAAGGCATGCCGTTCGAAGGCACCGAATACCTGTTCGCCCCGCATCATGGCGTGGTGAGTTTCCTGCGCGATGCCGGTGAGTGGGTCGAGCGCGGTGATGCGCTGTTTGAAGTGGTCGATCCGCTCAAGGATCGCGTGACCACCGTGCGCGCCGGCACCAGCGGCGTGTTGTTCGCCATAGATCGCGGTCGCTACACCCAGCCGGGGATCTGGCAGGCGAAGGTGGCGGGGCGCGAGCCGATTCGGGCGGGCAAGCTGATCAACGACTGACAGCCCATCTTCTGGATCGCAGTGTTAGGCTCTGTCGCGAACCCTGCACTGTGTGAAGGAAGGCTTATGTTGAAGGTGTTTGCTCTGCTGACTCTCCTGGCGTCCAGCGCCGTCCATGCTCAAACCTCGCTGCAAACCGATCTGCCACTCAACTACCTGGCCCAGGTGCACCCGGACGCCGAACCGCGTCCGCTGGTGGTTTTCCTGCATGGCTACGGCAGTAATGAAGCCGATCTGATCGGCATGAAATTTCAGCTGCCCAAGCAGTACAACTACCTGTCGGTGCAGGCGCCGATGGCGTTGGGGGAAGGGCGCTTCCAATGGTTTCGCAAGAAAGGCGACGGTGCCTACAACGGCGAGACTGATGATCTGAAGGTTGCCAGCCAGAAACTGCGGGCTTTTATCGCGGCGGCGGCGCAGAAATATCACGCGCGACCGGATAAGGTGTACCTGGTCGGTTTCAGCCAGGGCGCGATGATGACCTACGAGGTGGGGTTGAGGCAGCCGGCGGCGGTCGGTGGCATCGCCGCGTTGAGCGGGCGGGTGTTGCCGGTGCTCAAGAGCGAGCTGACATCAGCGCAACAACATCCGCCGCTGGAGATCTTCATCGGCCATGGCACGGCGGATGACCGGGTCCCCTACACGGGCGCCACTGCGGCCAAAGAGTTGCTCGAGAAGCTGGACTACACACCGGCGTTCCATGCCTATCCCGGCGTCGGCCACAGCATCAGCGCGGCCGAGCTTCGGGATCTGAACGACTGGTTGCAGCGACTCAACCCCTGAGCATCACTTTTCCTTGAGGATGGTTTTCACCAGCGCCTCGTGACCGCTCTTGTCGCTGGCCCGGGAAATCACCTGGACCAGCGCCATGCGCGTGCCGGAGCCGGCCAGCAACGTGGTGTTGAGGGTCTGGCCGCCGCCCTGGGTGGCGGTGCTGTCGACCTGACGCAGGCCCAGGCCATTGCCTTTCTGGGTCAGGCTCTTTTCGCTGAGCTTGTTGAAGTCCGGCAGGGCCTTGCGCTGAGCGTCGATGAAATCGGACACGGTGCCGTCGAGGAACGCACTGTCGTTGTCCTTGACGTTGTTGCCTTCGGGAATCTGGTTTTCGGCGGTGATGACCACCGTCTTGGTGGCATCGTTGGTGTACATCATGCCTTTGGCGCCGGTCGGACCGGCCGGCAGCGGGTCGCCGACGAAGCCCTTGGGCAGGACGAAACTGAATTTGCCGTCGAGCATCGAGACGTTCTCGGTGACAGCCTTCTCTTTGGCCTTGGCTGCCTGAGCATTGATGGCGCCGAAACCGGCCACCGCCGCCAGCAACAGGACGACGGCTTTCTTGCTAAGCAATGACATTCGAATCTCCGAGGGATGGTCGCGCTTGGGCGGCGATCATCCCACGGAGAACACCCGGCACTCCAGAGCGGTTTGTCCGGGCGAGGTCAGTTCGGCGACGGCGCAGGCGCCGGTTTGGCCAGCAACTGCCGGGTGACCCCGAGCATCGCCACCGAAACGGCCACCGCCACCACGAAGCCACCGAAACCAAGACCTGGAACGGTCAGCGCCAAGACCAGACAAAACGCCGAGAACGAATACATCCCTGTCGCCGTCGCCCGCAACAGCGCGGCGGTAAACGCCGGGCCACGGGTCTGCTGGGAAAACACCGCCATCACACTGCCGAGCACCGGGAACACCGCGAGCAATCCGCTCCAGCGCTCGCCCACCGTGCTGGCCAGCATCGTCACCACCAACGTCAACGCCGCCCCGGCGATCATCCGCCACACCAGTTTGTCCGACTTCGGCGCCGGGCCGCTGACCACCGGTTGAACCTTGGGAAACAAGTACGGCGCGGCAAGGAGGGCGGTCGCAGCGGCGACGATGGAGAAGGGCAACGACGCCGGAATCAGCGACAGGATCAGCGCCAGCACGGCCCAGACCGAAAGAGAAACCACCAGCGCCAACAGCCAGTTCGCCCGCTGCGCCACCTGCGCATAAGTGACGCAAAACGCGATCATCGCAAACATGGCCGACAGCGCCGCGACCGCCGATTGCGCGGCAAACGCCGGGCCTTGTTCGATGGCGAGGAAAAACAGAATCGGCCCGACCACCACCGGCAACCCCGACAGCCACCCGGCGACGCTGGGGCCCCAACGCTTGCCGGCGAGGGAAATCAGCAGCAGGAAACCGGGAATCAGCAGCAGTTTGAGGATCAGCACGCAGGTCTCTCCATCGGGTCAGAGGTGGCCACGTTAGCATTGTCGTGAATGGATTGCTGAAGATGCATGCAAAAAATGTATACAAAGTGCCGGGCGTGATCGCCGACTATGCTCTGACTATCAGGGTTTACCGGAGTCGATGCCGCAATGAGCAGAACACCGAAGGTGTTGCGTGGATGCTGCGGTATCGGCTTGTGGGCCTTGCTGCTGACGCCCACCTGGGCCAGTTGGCAGGACGCGGTGCCCGGTGCGCAGATCATCGGCACCGGCGATTTCAGCGTGTTCGGTTTCGACATTTATAACGCCCGGTTGTGGAGCGCCGCGCGTCCATTGGCTGACGGTCAGCCTTTTGCCCTGGAACTGATCTACCGACGCAACGTGTCCCGCGATGATCTGGTCAAGGCCAGTGTTGATGAGATCAAGCGCCTGGCGGGTTCCTCCATCAGCCCGGCGCAATTGGCGGTGTGGCAGGTCCAGATGCAGCAATCGTTCGTCGACGTCCAGGCCGGCACGCGGATTACCGGGGTGTATCTGCCGGGGCAGGGCGCGCGGTTCTTTGTCGGTCAACAGTTGCAGCATGAAATCGATGATCCGCAGTTCGCCCGGGCGTTTTTCGACATCTGGCTCGACCCGCGCACACGCAGTCCCGAGTTGCGTCAGCAATTGCTCGGCACTGCCAAACCCTGAGCGCAGCACGTCTGCTCTTGGGCACGCCGACTGAAACGTCTAAGCTGCGCCTTTCGACTTGTTTCTGGATGTGTGCGTGAAATTCAGTTTGCCCAAAATCGCCACCGCGCCGTTCTGCCCGCCGGAAGTGGCCGGCAGTGTCCCGGTGGATCCGAATGCCTCGTTCTTCAAACGCGTGCTGCGTTTTGCCGGCCCCGGTTTGCTGGTGTCGATCGGCTACATGGACCCGGGCAACTGGGCCACCGCAATCGAGGCCGGTTCGCGCTTTGGTTACAGCCTATTGTTCGTGGTGTTGCTGGCGAGCCTGGCGGGCATGGTCGTGCAATGCCTGTGTTCGCGGCTGGGCATCGCCACCGGGCGTGATCTGGCGCAGCTGTCCCGCGAGCGTTACAGCACTCCTACGGCACGGCTGCAATGGGTGCTGGCGGAAATCTCGATCATTGCCACTGACCTGGCAGAAGTGCTTGGTTGCGCACTGGCGTTTCACTTGTTGCTGGGTTGTTCGCTGACATTTGGCATCGCCCTGACCGCATTCGATACGTTACTGGTGTTGGCCCTGCAAAACCGCGGTTTCCGGCGGCTGGAAGCGATCATGCTGGTGCTGGTGGGCACCATCGGCGTGTGCTTCTTCGTTGAATTGTTGCTGATCAAACCGTACTGGCCGGACGTCGCCCAAGGCTTCAAACCGTCACTGTCGGCGATCAGCGAGGCGGCGCCGCTGTACCTGGCCATCGGCATCCTCGGCGCCACGGTGATGCCGCACAACTTGTACCTGCACACCTCGATCGTACAAACGCGACTGATCGGCCGGGACCTCGCGAGCAAACAGGATGCAGTGAATCTGGCACGCATCGACACCATCGGCTCGCTGGCGCTGGCGTTGCTGGTCAACGCGGCGATCCTGATCCTTGCGGCGGCAGCCTTTCATCAGTCCGGGCACACCGACGTGGTGGACATCCAGGACGCCTATCACTTGCTCGATCCGCTGGTGGGCGGCGCGCTGGCCAGCGTGCTGTTCGGTGTGGCGCTGCTGGCGTCGGGGCAGAGTTCGACCTTCACCGGCACCATCGCCGGGCAGGTGATCATGGAAGGCTATTTGAATCTGCGGATTCCCTGCTGGCAGCGCCGCTTGATTACCCGCGGGCTGGCGCTGATTCCGGCGTTCATCGGCGTGTGGCTGATGGGCGACGGCGCGGTGGGCAAGTTGCTGGTGTTGAGTCAGGTGGTGCTGAGCCTGCAATTGCCGTTTGCGCTGTATCCGCTGATTCGCATGACCAACGACAAACAGCTGATGGGGCCGTTTGTGAATCGCTGGCCGACGCGGGTGCTGGCGTGGGGGTTGTTTGTGGTGATCAGCGGCGCCAATGCCTGGCTGATTCTGCAGTTGGCCGCCTAACGGCCGAAAGCATCCACCACAAAATCAATGAACACCCGAGTCTTGGCCGGCATCAAGGTGCGGCTCGGGTAGTACAGCGATATCGCCCCGGCATCGCACTGCCAGTCGGGCAACAGCCGCACCAGTTCACCGCGCTCGATCTGCGCGCTGACATCGGGCAACACCAGCATCGTCACCCCGAGGCCCAGCAGCGCAGCCTTGCGCATGGCCATTGGATCGTTCAGCACAATATTCGGATTGAGCAGGGCGCTGGCCTGTTCGCCAGCGTCGTTGTGCATCTGCCATTGGCGAATGCGCCCGGTGCGCAGGCCGCGCATGACGATGCCTTGGTGATCGGCGAGGTCTGTCGGATGTCGGGGCAGGGCGCGTCCGGCCAGATAGGCCGGTGAGGCCACTGCCAATATTTCAGCAGACGCCAGTCGCCGGGAAACCACCCCGGGCGTCAGCTCGAATCCGCCGCCAATCGCCACGTCGTAGCCCTCGGCGATCAAATCCACCTGGCGATTCTCGAAGTGCCACTCCGGGCGAATCAGCGGATAGCGCGCCAGAAACTCCGGCAACAGCGGCAGCATGTGATCGATGCCGAACGTTGGCGGCAGGCTGATCTTGAGGACACCCGCCGGCTCGCCGCGCTCGGTCGCCACCGTCGCAATCGCGGCCTGCAAGGCATCGAGGTTGCCGCCGATACTCGCCAGAAAACCTTCGCCGGCCTCGGTCAGCGACAGCTTGCGGGTCGAGCGCTGGAACAGTCGCACGCCGAGGTTGCGTTCCAGAATCGCCACGTTACGGCTGACCGCCGCCGGGGTCAGTGCGAGTAGCCGTGCTGCGGCGGAGAAACTGCCGGTCTCGGCGCTGCGGACGAAGGATTCAAGATTGGCGAGGGTTTCCATAGTTTCGACCTGATAGCGATGCTTGAAGATCATTCAAGGTATTACCGGCTAATCAAGTGGGAATGGCAAGTGCAAGATTGGTTTCGAGTCTTACCCCACTTTCTGGAGAACACCATGAGCACTATCGGAATCATCGGCGCTGGCGCCATCGGTTCAGCGTTTGCCAAAGCCTTGTCGCGTCAGGATATCCCGTTGGTCATCGCCAACAGTCGCGGGCCGGAGACCTTGGCCGAACTGGTGGCAGAACTCGGTCCGACCGCCCGCGCCGTTACCCGTGAAGAAGCCGCTGCCCAGGACATCGTGCTGGTCGCGGTGAACTGGTCGAAACTGCCGACGGCGCTGGCCGGGCTGCCGGACTTTGGCGGGCGAATCGTCATCGACGCCAACAACTCGATTGAAGCGCCGTCGTTCAAACCGGTGGATTTGCAGGGGCGGCCGTCCAGCGAAGTGTTCGCTGAGTGGGTGCCGGGTGCGCGGGTGGTCAAGGCATTCAACCATTTGCTGGCGCGTTTGCTGGAGGCGGATCCGGCGTCGGAGGGTGGCAAGCGCGTGTTGTTCCTGTCCGGGGATGATGCGCAGGCCAAGGCTGAAGTCGGCGCGCTGATCGATCAGCTCGGCTTCTTTGGTATCGATCTGGGCGAGTTGAGTGTGGGTGCGCGGCTGGTGCAGTTCCCGGGCGGGCCGTTGCCGGTGCTGAATCTGGTGAAGTTCGCCTGACAACGGACAAAAAAATACCCGGTGCGACGTGAGTCGTACCGGGTTTGTTGCCAACGGATATTGGATGTCGTGGATCCGCCGTCCGCTGTTGAACTTCTTTTGCGCTTACGCGCGTTCCAGCGCCAGGGCCACGCCCTGACCGCCGCCGATGCACAGGGTCGCCAGACCCTTTTTCGCATCACGCTTGATCATTTCATGCAGCAGGGTCACCAGCACACGGCAGCCCGATGCACCGATCGGGTGACCGAGAGCGATGGCGCCGCCGTTGACGTTGACCTTGTCCAGATCCCATTGCAGATCCTTGGCCACCGCCAGCGATTGCGCGGCGAAGGCTTCGTTGGCTTCGATCAGGTCGAGTTGGCCGATGCTCCAGCCCGCCTTGTCCAGGCAGCGGCGAGTGGCCGACACCGGGCCGATGCCCATGATCGCCGGGTCGACGCCGGCGTTGGCGTAGGCGGCGATTTTCGCCAGGACCGGCAGGCCCAGGGCCTTGGCTTTTTCGGCGCTCATCAGAATGACGGCCGCCGCGCCGTCGTTCAGCGACGAAGCGTTGCCGGCGGTGACGCTGCCGTCCTTTTTGAAGGCCGGGCGCAGTTTGGCCAGGGATTCGGCGGTGGTGTCGCCCCGTGGCTGCTCGTCGACCTTGAACGCCACCGGATCGCCCTTGCGCTGCGGGATCAGGATCGGGGTGATTTCATCGACAAATCGGCCGGCCTCGATGGCTGCGGCGGCTTTCCGTTGCGAGGCTGCAGCGAAGGCGTCTTGCTGCTCGCGGCTGATCTCGTATTTCTCGACCAGATTCTCGGCGGTGATGCCCATGTGGTAATCGTTGAACGCATCCCACAGGCCGTCGCTGATCATGGTGTCGACGATTTGTGCGTGACCCATGCGCAGACCGGTGCGCGCGCCCGGCATTACATAGTTGGCCAGGCTCATGTTTTCCTGGCCACCGGCGATGATCACGTCCGCGTCGCCGCAACGGATCGCCTGGGCGCCGAGGTGCAGGGCCTTGAGGCCCGAGCCGCAGACCTTGTTCAGGGTCATGGCCGGCACGGCGTGGGGCAGGCCGGCCTTGATCGCCGACTGGCGCGCCGGGTTCTGGCCGGCGCCGGCGGTCAGCACCTGGCCCATGATCACTTCATCGACCTGAGCACCGTCCAGACCGGTCTGCTCAAGCAACTGGCGGATGACCGCCGCACCCAGATCCACGGCGGAGACGGTGGCCAGCGAACCCTGGAAACTGCCGATCGCGGTACGCGTGGCGGCAACAATGACGACGTCTTGCATTTTCGAATTCCTCACTCGGCAGCGAACTGCATTTCCGGTACGTGATCCGGGATGATCAGTTTACCAGCGGTTTTGGCGACGATTTCCTCGACGCTGACGCCAGGTGCGCGTTCCTTGAGGACAAAAGCGCCATTTTCGATTTCCAGGTACGCCAGGTCAGTCAGCACGCGCTTGATGCAACCGGCACCGGTCAGCGGCAGGCTGCACTGGCTCAGCAACTTGGACTCACCGTCCTTGGACGCGTGGGTCATGATGACGATGATGTTGTCGGCGCCGGCCACCAGGTCCATCGCACCGCCCATGCCCTTGACCAGTTTGCCGGGAATCATCCACGAGGCGATGTTGCCTTGTACGTCCACTTCGAAGGCGCCCAGCACGGTCAGGTCGACATGACCGCCGCGGATCATCGCGAAGGACTCGGCGGAGTTGAAGATCGAAGCGCCGATGCGCGCAGTCACAGTCTGTTTGCCGGCGTTGATCATGTCGGCATCAATAGTCTCTTCAGTCGGGAAAGGCCCCATGCCGAGCAGGCCGTTTTCCGATTGCAGCATGACTTCCATGCCTTCGGGGATGTAGTTGGCGACCAGGGTCGGAATGCCGATACCGAGGTTCACGTAGTAGCCGTCCTGCATTTCGCGGGCGACGCGTTGAGCCATTTGTTCGCGGGTAAGTGCCATGTTCTTGTTCTCCGTCAGCCTGGATTATTTGCGGATGGTGCGTTGTTCGATGCGTTTTTCGAACGTGCCGCAAATGACCCGGTCGACGTAGATGCCGGGGGTGTGGATCTGCGACGGATCCAGCTCGCCGGGTTCGACGATTTCTTCGACTTCGACCACGGTGATCTTGCCGGCGGTGGCGGCCAGCGGGTTGAAGTTCTGCGCGGTGTGACGGTAGATGACGTTGCCGAAGTGGTCGGCTTTCCAGCCTTTGACGATGGCAAAGTCGCCGGTGATGGATTCTTCCATCAGGTACTTGCGACCGTGGAATTCACGCACTTCCTTGCCTTCGGCGACCGGGGTGCCGACGCCGGTGGCGGTGAAGAACGCCGGGATGCCGGCACCGCCTGCGCGCATTTTTTCGGCGAGGGTGCCTTGCGGGGTAAGGACGACTTCGATGTCGCCTTTGAGCAGTTGCTCTTCGAACAGTTTGTTTTCGCCGACGTAGGAGGCGACCACCTTGCGGATCTGGCGGTCGGTCAGCAGCACGCCGAGGCCGAAGCCATCAACGCCGCAGTTGTTGGAGACGACGGTGAGGTCGCGGGTGCCCTTGCGCTTGATCTCGGCGATCAGGTTTTCCGGGATGCCGCACAGGCCGAAGCCGCCGGCGATTACGGTCATGCCGTCTTCAAGACCTGCCATGGCTTCCTCGTAGGAGTACACGCGCTTGTCGAAACCTGCCATATGCACCTCTTTTATTGTTTGTCGGGCGGCTGGCTAGCCGAATGACTGGAGTGTCGCGCTGAAGGATATATTTGTTAAGTTGATTTTTAAGGTTGATTGATTGATAAAGCTCATCAAATCACTGTTCTCCGTGCTGATCGTTCAGCTTAGTCCCTTGAGTGAATCGTTCATGACCATCAAGCAGATGCGCGCCTTTCTCGCCGTGGCCCAGAGCCTGAGCTTTGCCGTGGCCTGCGAGCGCCTGCACCTGTCGCAGTCGGCGCTGAGCCTGACCATCAAGGCGCTGGAAGAAGGGTTGGGCGGGCGCCTGTTCAGCCGAAATACGCGCAACGTGGCGCTGACCCCGGAAGGGGAATCGCTGCTGCCGCTGGCCCGGCGCCTGATCGCCGACTGGGACAACGCCGAAGACGAAATGCGCCAGCGCTTCAGCCTGCAACGGGGGCGGGTGACGCTGGCGGCGATGCCGTCGTTTGCCGGCAATCTGCTGCCGCCGATCCTCAAAACCTTCCGCGCGCGCTATCCGAACGTCAACGTCACGGTCAACGACGTGATCAACGAGCAAGTGCTGGAAATGGTCCGCGATCGTCAGGTCGAACTCGGCGTGGCGTTCGAGCCGATGCAAAACACTTCGCTGACCTTCACACCTCTATACAAGGATCGCTTTGTCGCGGTGGTGCCGCAGGATTCACCGCTCGCCCAGCGCACTGACATCGACTGGCAGACCTTGCTGCAGGAACCGTTCATCACCCTGCAACGACCGTCCACGGTACGGGTGATGCTGGAGGAACATTTGCAAGCCCGGGGCATGAAACTGCCGGTGGAGTTTGAAAGCCATCAACTGGCAACGGTCGGGCGGATGGTGGCTAGCGGGTTGGGCGTCAGTGCGGTGCCAGCCTTGTGTGCCGGGCAGATGCGCGAACTGGGCGCGCATTGCCTGACCTTGCACGAGCCGGTGGTGGAGCGGGCGATTGGCGTGCTGACGGATCCGGGGAATGAATTGTCGGCGGCGGCGCAGGCGCTTTTTGACATTCTCAGGGTTGAACACTGACTTTGGGAGGCCGCTAAGTCAGGCGTTCTGCCAGTAGCGGCAGCAGCTGTTCGCACGACTCCTCAATCTTCAAATCCAGCAACTCGTCCGCCCGCGTCTTGCCGAGATTGATCGCAATCAACGGCTTGCCCCGATCCGCAATCACCCGGCACAGGCGAAACGCCGAATACGCCATCAACGACGAACCCACCACCAGCATCCCGGCTGCGTTCTCTGCCGCCGCCATGGCCCGCGCCGCCGTCGGTTGCGCGACGTTCTCACCAAAAAACACCACGTCCGGCTTCATCCGCTCACCTTCACAATGCGGACAATGCGGCACCTGGAAACGTGCCTCGAAAGCCGGATCAAGCAGGGTATCGCCGTCCGGCGCCTGCACAGCATCGACACCCGCCAGATATGGATTCTGCGTTTCCATCAGTTGCTGAATCGAATCCCGCTCGCTGCGCTGGCCGCAATCCAGGCACAGCACCCGATGCAGGCTGCCGTGCAGTTCGATGACATCGTGACTGCCGGCCTGATCGTGCAAGGTATCGACATTCTGGGTGATCAATCCGCCGATCCGACCAAGGTTTTGCAGGCTGGCCAGCGCCTCGTGCGCGGCATTCGGTTGCGCCTGACGTACGCGTGGCCAACCGAGCATCGCCCGGGCCCAGTAGCGACGGCGCGACTCGGGTGCCGACAGAAATTCCTGATACATCATCGGCTGCCGGCCCCGGCGCACACCGTTGATGTCGCGGTAATCGGGGATGCCCGACGGCGTGCTGATACCGGCGCCGGTCAGCACCATGAAATCGCCGTCGGCCATGGCCTGTTGCAGGTAATCGAGGTGTTCGTGGAAGGGGCGGTCGAGCATGGTCAGCGCTCCGCAGGCTGTAAGTGCCTTGCAGGTTAGCACTGCCGGGCGCCTCTTTTCAGAGGCGCCCGCTGCCGACGTTTACTTGCGAGCCTCCAGGATCAGGTTGAACGGCGTCTGCGTCGCCCGCCGGAACTGCTTGAATCCGGCTTCACTGAACACTTTGCGCAAGCGCATCTCGCCGGCTTGCGCACCGAGCCCCAGGCCCACTTCCTGAGACAGCGAGTTCGGCGTGCAAATGAACGTCGAGGCTGCATAGAACAAGCGCCCAACCGGATTGATGTTGTCGTCCAGTGTGTCGTTGGCAAAGGGTTCGACCAACAGCACGGTGCCGTCGTCTTTCAGGCAATCGTAAGCATGCCGTGCGGCACCGACCGGGTCGCCCATGTCGTGCAGGCAGTCGAAATAGCAGATCAGGTCGTAGTCATCGCCGGGAAAGCTCTTCGCCGTTCCCTGGAAAAACCGCGCCCGGCTGCTCACTCCGCCTTCTTCGGCCCGCTGGGTGGCGACGCTCACCGAGGGCGCATGGTAGTCGAAACCGACGAAACGCGAGTTGGGATAGGCCTGGGCCATGATCACCGTGGAGGCGCCATGACCGCAGCCGACATCGGCGACCTTGGCGCCGTCTTCGAGTTTGGCCACCACGCCCTCCAGTGCCGGCAGCCATTCGGCGATCAAGTGCCCTTTGTAGCCGGGACGGAAGAACCGTTCTGTGCCGGTGAACATGCACGGATGGTGATCGCCCCAGGGCAGGGCGCCATTGCCGCGCATGGCTTTGACCAGCTTGTCCTTGTCGTGGAAAAACGACGCCACCACGCCAAGCCCGCCGGCCACGTAGACCGGCGAATCTTCCTTGGCCAAGGCCATGGCCTGTTCCTCCGGCAGACGGAACTTGCCGTCCAGGTGTTCCATGTAGCCTGAGGCGGCGTGGGCGCTAAGCCATTCGCGCACCAGGCGAGTGTTGCAGGCGGTTTTTTCGGCGAGGGTTTCCGGGGATATCGGCTGGCTGTCGGCCATGGCTTTGTACAAACCAAGTTCTTCGCCGACGATGACATTGGCCAGCATCGCCGCACCGCCCATGTCGTTGACCAGTTTGCCCATGAACTCGTTGAGTCTGGCCTCGTCCATGTCATGTGCTCCTGTCAAGGATCACAGTCCGGTGGTGATGGGGGTCGAGGCATTCACCACCGGGCGGTGGTCGTGGAAACGGGCAGGGCGACACTGCTGTCCTGCGTCCCCCTCGACTGGGTAATGATTGAGTCTAGTCGCTGTTGGTGCCGGTGGGAGCGGGCTGCGTAGATTTCGAGGCCGTGAATCGTTGTGTATCGCGAGGGCCAAGACAGAGCGCCGGCCCATGTCCGCCAGGAGCAAACGGCGGACGAAAAAAAACCGCCTTGCGGGGCGGTTTTCTAGCAAGCCTCAGATTGCGGCTGAGGCTTAGTGCGTCTCACCGGAAGCACTGGCGTGGAGGCCATGTTATTGAGCTTTTCCTATCCTTGCAACGTGATTTTTACCCACCATGAGTAGGTGTATCAGAGATCCTAGGCAGTGTTTTCAGTACCTGATGCCGGAGAGAGATGCTGACAGAAATAACAGTTTACAAAAGACGCGCTTCTTTCATTTGAGAATCACTGAGCCGAGACTTACCACCTGCGATTCTAGGTTAATATGCGCGCGCTCACACCCTGGTGCAACGGAGGGGTTTGGCTGGTGGCCTAACGGTTTCACGCCCTCTGACACGGTTTTGCATCCGTGCCGGAATGATGTTTCGGAGGGATTTCAACCGGCCACCTCACCGGAAGTACTGGCGTGTTCTTCCGAAGGCACGCGTGATCCGGTAAGTGCGCTGGAGGTTTGGCCCCCAACCTTGGAGGCCAAAACGTATGAAGCTTTTGTTGCGTACGTTGAGCCTCGTATGGAGATTGTTGAAAGCGTTTCGCTTTTACGAGTTCCTGCGAGACCACTTTGACGACCTGAAGTAACGGTCGTTGATGTGGGGAAAAGCCCGTGTCAGTTTCGGCTGATGCGGGTTTTTTTTGACTCGTTAATCTGTCAAAAATAATAGTTCAATCAGCTAATTCTCGTGCGGAGGTAGGGAATTTCGTCGGCATCTGTAAGTGTCATCCGTAAGCTCTGAACTCTTCGGACTGTCAGGAACCGGGGCGAGCTTCGAGCATCGCCTGTTTGGTAGTAGGCATGCCGTTCACGAAGAAGTCAGCGGGTTCTGTATCCCATTGTGTACAGACCAGCCGCCGATACAAAACCCGCCACTTCCCGCGCATTGCCCACACAGCCGCGATACACCCGCCGGTTTAACTGAGTCTGTCAGTCGCCACGCCCGGCGGCTCTTCAGCAGAGGTCTTGCCCATGCAGACTCCCCACCCCACCTTGCAGGCCAGCGTCGGGCTCGGCCTGCGTCGCGGCTTGATGAAGGATCTTCAAGCCGCCCGCATCGGCGATTTCGACTTTCTCGAAGTCGCCCCGGAAAACTGGATCGGCGTCGGCGGTGCCCACGGTGCCGCGCTGTGTGAACTGGCCGAGCGTTATCCGTTGTCCTGCCACGGCCTGTCGTTGTCGCTCGGTGGATCGGCGCCGCTGGACGTCGATTTCCTTCGGGAAGTCCGGGTGTTTCTCGATCATTACAACGTGCCGCTGTACAGCGAGCACTTGAGCTATTGCAGCGACGACGGTCACCTCTATGACCTGCTGCCGCTGCCATTCACCGAAGAGGCGGTGCACCACGTTGCCGCGCGGATCCGTCAGGCCCAGGACATTCTCGGCCGGCGCCTGGCAGTGGAAAACGTTTCCTATTACGCCGCCCCCCGGCAGGACATGGACGAGGTGACCTTCACTAACGCCGTGCTGCGCGAGGCCGATTGCGACCTGCTGCTGGACGTCAACAACGTCTACGTCAACTCGATCAACCACGGGTTCGACCCGCAGACATTTCTGGTCGGGATCGAGTCGGGCCGGGTGGTCGGGATGCACGTGGCCGGGCATTTCGACGAGTCCGACACGCTGAAGATCGATACCCACGGCGCTTCGGTGAAGCCAGTGGTCTGGTCGCTGCTGGCAGATGCCTATGCACGCTTTGGCGCACAGCCGACCTTGCTCGAGCGCGACTTCAACTTTCCGGCCTTCTCGGAACTGGTGGCCGAGTTGCAGACCATTCGCCGCTTGCAGAATCAGGGAGGCCAACGTGGATAACCTTGAGCAGCAACAACTGGCGCTGACTCGCTACTTGCGCGATCCCGAGAACGAGACGCCCCCGGCCGACATGAATGCGGCGCGGGTCAACGTCTATCGCGATCTGGTGTTCAACAATGTCTCGCAACTGTTGGGCGGGACGTTTCCGGTGCTGATCCGGATCATCGGTCAGGAGCGCTGGCGCACATTGATTCGCGGCTTCCTGCGGGACTACCGGGCTCAGACGCCGAAATTCGGTGAGATCGCCGAGGCGTTTGTCGATTACCTCGCCTCGGAACCCGCAGTGTTGAGCATGGGCGAGTGGCCGGCATTTCTGGTGGAGCTGGCGCATTACGAATGGGTGGAAATGGTGTTGCAGCAGTCCGATGCCCAGCCGCTGCCGGCAAGTGATCCCGCGCTGCTGCTGGAGCGGCCACTGCAGGTTTCGGCGCTGGCGTGGCCATTGGCGTACGCATGGCCGGTACAGATGCTCGGGCCGGATCATCAGCCGTCTGCGCCACCGGCCCAGCCGACGTTGTTGCTGGTGCGGCGCACAATGGATTTCAGTGTGAAGTTTTCCGAGCTGAGCCCGTTGGCGTGGCGGTTGTTGCAGCGAATTGGCGAGTTCCCTGCGCTGAACGGTCGTGAACAACTGGAAGGGTTGGCGATGGAAGCGGGGATGCCAGTAACAGCATCGTTCATGGACAGTGGTCTGGCGTTGTTGCAGCAGATGCATGAGGACGGTGTGTTAGGCATTACCTGATTTCGCAAACACCGCAAATCCTGTGGGAGCGGGCAAGCCCGCTCCCACAGGGAATTATGTTTGACTCAGGAATGCATGGGCAGCTTCAGTTCAGCACACAACCCGCCACCGTCACGATTGCTCAGATTCAGCGAACCCCCCAGCGCCATCGCCAGTTGCTGGGCAATCGCCAGGCCCAGTCCCGTACCGCCGGTGCTGCGGTTGCGCGAGTTTTCCACGCGGTAGAACGGCTCCATCACCTGCGCCAGTTCCTCTTCGGCGATGCCCGGTCCGCGATCCATGACTTTGATCGAGAGGCCGTTGCTTTGGCGTTCGACCAATAGTTCGGCAGCACCGGCAAATTTCAGCGCGTTGTCGGTCAGGTTGACCAACACCCGGCGCAAGGCATGAGGTCGGGTGTCGATGACCGCTTCGCTCTTGCCGCTCAACTGCACCTCCTTGCCCATGTCCTGATAATCGAACACCAGGCTGTCGAGGAACGAATCGAGGTTGGTGCGGCGGCTTTCCTCGGTCGCGCCGTGGATGCTGCGCGCGTAGGCCACGCCTTCACGCACCAGATGCTCCATCTCGCCGAGGTCGTTCCACAGCTTGTCCTTTTCCGTCGAATCGTCCATGAACTCCGCGCGCAGTTTCATCCGTGTGATCGGGGTTTGCAGGTCATGGGAAATCGCTGCCAGCAATTGCATGCGTTCTTTAAGGTACGCGGCGATCCGCGCCTGCATGGTGTTGAACGCACGGGCGGCGTAGGCCACTTCGCTCGGACCCTTTTCGTCCAGATTGATCGGGTGAGCATTAGGGTCAAGGGTTTCCACTGCGTTGGCCAGACGGGTCAGGGGACGGATGGCGATGCGTACCGCCAGCCAGGTGCAGGCAATCATCAGCGCCAGTTGCCCCAGCAGCACCACCGGCAGCCACGGCGACAGCGGCACCATCGACGGGCGAACGTCGATGGTCACCGGGCTGCCGTCGCTCAGGCGCAGGTGGCCCTGAAAGTGCTTTTTCGGCCCCGGAATGTCGGTGAAGGTCAGCGGGTACTTCTCGCCAATGGCGTCGGTGATCGAGGTGACCGCGATCGGCACTTCGCCGGCGCCGATCGGTGTACCCGGTTCGCCCTCGCTGAGCAGGTAACCGTAGTTGTTCCGGGCCAGGCGTTCGAGCCACATCGGACGCTCTTCGGCCGGCAAGCGATCGAGGATCGCAATCGAGGTCGAAACGTCGGTTTCCAGGTTGCCGAGCATGGTGTTTTTCGCACTTTCATATCGCTCGTAATACTGCGCACCGAACGACAACGCCTGGGCCAGCAGCAAGCCGATCAGGAAAATCAGCGACAACCGTGAGGCCAGCGTGCGCGGCCAGTGCAGGGAGAACGTCATGCGGGCGCTCCGAGGATTTCGACCGGTAGCGAGAACACATAACCTTCACTGCGCACGGTCTTGATGTAGGCAGGTTCCCGGGCGTCGTCCAGCAGGCGCTGGCGCAAACGGCTGACCAACAGATCGATGGAACGATCGAACAGATCGGCGTCGCGGCCCTGGGTCAGGTTGAGCAGTTGATCGCGGCTCAACACTCGTTGCGGATGGTCGAGGAACACCCGCAGCAAACGGTATTCCGCGCCGCTCAGGGCGACCATGGTGCCGTCGGTGTCGAGCAGATGGCGGGCCGAAGTGTCGAGTTGCCAGCGCCCGAAGGCCAGCAAACGGCCGCTTTCGGTGACCACCAGATTGGGTGGCAGCATCCGCGTGCGTCGCAGCACGGCATTGATTCGCGCCAGCAGCTCGCGTGCGGCGAAGGGTTTGGTCAGGTAATCGTCGGCACCCATTTCCAGGCCGATGATGCGGTCGGTTTCGTCGTTGCGGGCCGTCAGCATCAAGACTGGCGTGGCCTTGTGTTTGCCGGCGCGCAATTCGCGGCACAGCAGGAGGCCGTCATCGCCCGGCATCATGATGTCGAGCACGATCAGGTCGACAGTGTTGGCTTCCAGAAAACTGCGCATCTGCCGGCCATCAGCGACCACCGTGGTGCGCAGGCCGTTCTTTTTCAGGTAGTTGCCAACCAGTTCGCGAATCTCGCGGTCGTCATCGACGATGAGAATGTGATCGACATGATCCATGGAGCCAAACCTCTATCAAGTGGGGGAATGTCTCGCAGTCTATAGAGCCCGCGCGGGCTCGCCTGCCTGCCTTTGTATTGCAGTGTATCCGGCGCAACGGTGGATACATGTGGACGCAAAATCGCGATTTTTTCAGGGTTTTGTATCGCTGTGTATCCCCCTGCGGGCGAGATACGTAGCGATTTATACCGGCTGTTTTCCGACACAGACGGGATACCTCGCGAGCTTTAAATGAGCTCCATCGAGGCACACCGCAACGCCTCGGCTCAATCAACGACCTACCCATTGAAGCCTTGAGGAAATCGCCATGACCAACAAATCCGTAATCGCCGCCTGCCTGTTTGCCGCCCTGAACATCTGCACCCTGTCGGCCCGCGCCGAAGCGGTTGCCCCGCAAACCTACACCTACGGCACCCATCTGGACATCCAGAAAGTGCTCTCGATGAAAGAAGACCAATCGATGACCTGCGGCATCGTCGACGCCCGCATGACCTACCTCGATTCGGCCGGTCAGACCCGCGTTCTCGACTACAGCAAATTCGCTGACGGCTGTGACAACCAGAACTGATCCGCCACCCATTTAAAGGAAGATTGCCATGAACAACGTTTCGCGTTTCTTGACCGCCATTGCCTTCTCGTTTGCCGGTGTCGCGGCGCATGCCAACAGCGCCGTCGAACAGAATAGCTGCGCCGGCAGCACCTGCTTTCAACTGAGCCCGGTGGCCAAACAGGGCAGCGATGCCTTGATCGCCGCCGACGGCGCCAGCCGCACGCCGCAAGGGCAGATGGTGGCGGCCGACGGCTCCAGCCGCACGCCGCAAGGACAGATGGTGGCGGAAAACGGCGCCAGCCGCACACCGCAAAGCCAATGGCTGGACAGCCAGACCGCTTGAGCTACCCGGGTGCCTGTCGGTGAACGGCAGGCACCTGTTTGATCGGCAGACCGCCCACATTTCAAAAGGTGAACCCTATGTTCCTCATCGCTTTCCTGGGCGGTCTGTTGACTGTCCTCAGCCCCTGCATTCTGCCGGTGGTGCCGTTCCTGTTTGCCGGAGTCGACCGCAGCCGTTCCTCGATCCTGCTGACCCTCGGCGGCATGGCCCTGACCTTCGCCCTGATCTCCAGCCTCGCGGTAGTCAGCAGCGAGTGGGTGATCCAGGCCAACAACACCGGCCGACACATCGCGCTGATCGTGATGGTGCTGTTTGCGCTGTCGCTGATTTCCGCACGCATCGGTGACTGGCTGGCGCGGCCATTCGTGTTGCTGGGTAATCGCCTGGATCCGGACACCCGCAAGAAGGCCGGCCCCATGGGCTCGATCATGATCGGCGTGGCCACCGGTCTGCTGTGGGCACCGTGTGCCGGTCCAATCCTCGGCGTGATCCTCACTGGCGCCATGTTGCAAGGTGCCAATGCCCAGACCAGCCTGTTGCTGCTGGCTTACGGCGCGGGCAGTGCGCTGTCGCTGGGGACGCTGATCTTCGCCGGTCGCGGCTTGGTCAACCGGTTGAAACCGTCGATCCCGTTCACCGGCTGGTTGCGGCGCGGGGCGGGCGTTGCGGTGTTGGCGGCAGCCGCCGTGATCTCCACCGGCGCTGATAAAACCCTGCTGGCCGGCACGTCGTCCGAAGGCGTCGCCAGCGTCGAGAAAAACGTGTTGGAAAACGCGCCGAAAGTGATCGATTACTTCATCAGCAAAGTGCGGGCGGATTCGACGTCGGACGAGCAGGGCAAAGGCGCGATGCCGTCACTGGCCGGCGCAGTGCAATGGCTGAACTCCCCGGAGCTGAACGCCGAATCCCTGCGCGGCAAAGTGGTGCTGGTGGACTTCTGGACCTACGACTGCATCAACTGCCAGCACACGCTGCCGTACGTGAAAGAGTGGGAGAAGAAGTACGGCAAGGACGGCCTGGTGGTGATCGGCGTGCATACCCCGGAATACGCCTACGAGCGAATCATCGACAACGTCAAGGATCAGGTGAAGAAACTCGGTATCACCTACCCGGTGGCCATCGACAACAACTACGCGATCTGGCGCAACTTCGACAACCAGTACTGGCCGGCGCACTACCTGATCGATGCCAAGGGGCAGGTGCGTTACACCCACTTTGGCGAGGGTCGCTATGAAGCTCAGGAGCAGATGATTCAGCAACTGCTCAAAGAGGCCAAGGCACCTGCAGCCTGAACCGCGAACGTCAATGGCTCACAGGTCGCGCACCATGAGCCATTGTTCGTTGTCCCAGGCCTGAAAACGCTCCAGCACTGTCCAGCCGCGTTTGGCGTAGTAGTCCTGTTTGTTTTGCGTATGCAGGTAGAAACGCGGTAGGCCTTGTTTCTTTGCTTGCTCGGCAATTCCTTCGATCAATTTTTCTGCCAGCCCCTGACCGCGAGATTCGGGACTGACCAGCACGCAGGCCAGCCAAGGCTCCAGATCCGGTCGTTGCGCAAGATCTGCACGAGCCAGTGCCGCGCCACCGAGCAAACGTTCGCCGTCCAGCGCGATCAGGCAGCGCCAGTCACCATTGGTTTGCCCTTCGGCAAATTCCCGCTGCCACTCGGCCAACGGTTGATGGGCATATTCGTAGTGAAACTGGCGGTGGATCCACTCGGCGTAAGTGTCGCTGTGCTGCATGTGGTCGGCGAGCCATTCGAGGCGCAAGGACATGGTCGGATTCCGTTCGCGGTTCGGGTCTGCATCAGAGCCGATCCGACGACACCTTGGCAACCCCCATGAGAGTGTTTCGGGGCCTTTACAAAATCCCGCCATTCATCGGCGAAAGCCCGGTTTTAAAGGCTCTTTAGACGATTGGAGGGGACGCCGTACGGCCTCGGGGCGATAGTGGAAGAGCAGGGCTGTACCCGCCCTGTCACTGATAAAAAGAAAGCGAGGTTGCCATGCCGAAATTCGTGATTGAACGCGAGATTCCAGGGGCCGGAAAGCTGTCGGAGCAAGAACTCAAAGCCGTGTCGCAAACGTCCTGCCAGGCGTTGCGTGAACTCGGACCGCAGGTGCAGTGGCTGCAGAGTTATGTCACCGCCGACAAGGTGTATTGCGTGTACATCGCCCCCAACGAAGAGCTGGTGCGCGAGCATGCCAGGCTGGGCGGGTTTCCCGCCAACAGTGTGTCCCGGGTGATGAACATCATTGACCCGACGACCGCCGAGTAACGCCTGATTCAACCTGTCGTGGAGCACCCATCGATGAGCACCCCCATTGATCTCACTGCCCTGAAGGAACGCCAGAAAGTCGCCTGGGCCAGCGGCGACTATGCCGTGATCGGCACCACCTTGCAGATCGTCGGGGAAGACCTCGCCGAAGCCTGCGATTTACGCTGCGATGAAGAGGTGCTGGACGTCGCCGCCGGCAATGGCAATGCCACGCTGGCGGCGGCGCGCCGGGGCTGTCGGGTGCTGTCCACCGATTATGTCGCGGCGTTGCTGGAGCGCGGCCAGGACCGGGCGCGTGCCGAGCATCTGGACGTGACCTTCCAGGTCGCTGACGCCGAAGCGCTGCCGTTCGCCGATTCCAGTTTCGATGCGGTGCTGTCGACTTTCGGTGTGATGTTCGCCCCGGATCAGGCCAAGGCTGCGCAGGAACTGGCGCGGGTCTGTCGCCGTGGCGGGCGGATCGGCCTGGCCAACTGGACGCCGGAAGGCTTCGTCGGCCAGATGTTCAAGACCCTCGGTCGCCACCTGTCACCCCCGGCGGGCGCGCAACCACCGTCGAACTGGGGTTCGGAAGCCTGGCTGCATTCGCACTTCGATGAGCGCCAGTTCCTGATGCAAGTGACTCGCCGCCACTTCAATTTCCGTTATCGCTCGGCGGCACACTTCATCGACATCTTCCGCCACTGGTACGGGCCGGTGCACAAGGCGTTCGCGGCATTGCCACCGGAAAGCGGGCAGGCACTGGAAGGAGATCTGACACAGCTGATCGACGGGCTGAACCGGGCGGGGCCGGATTCGATGGTAGTGCCGAGCGAGTATCTGGAGGTGGTGATTACCAAACGCTAAGCGTCATGCAAAACAAGTGTGGGAGCGAGCAGGCTCGCTCCCACAAATTCTTCTATTTCAGGTGCGAAGCATCAAACCACTCCAGCGCCGTACGCCAGATGCAGATGCCCAGAAAATACGCCGACGCCAGTAACCACAAACCCATCACCAGCGGGTTGATGACCGGGTGGTTGAGCACCAGCGACAGGCTGCACAGCAGCCAGATCGCCGTCACCGCAATATTGATCGGCATGAACCGGCGCACACGGAACGGATGGAGGAATTTCATTCGGGTCACGGTCAGCAGCGCCAGAGCGATCACGGTCAGGAAGGTGATCCACGGCCCCGGGGCGATGATGTACAGGCACAGCGCAACCACGTTCCACGCAGCGGGGAAACCGACGAAGTAGTTGTCCTTGCTCTTCATGTTGACGTTGCAGAAGCAGAACAGCGACGACACCAGAATCAGCGACACGGTCAGCAGCAGGGTGTAGTCGGGCAGGGGAATGTAGCGATAGATGAACAGTGCCGGAATGAACACGTAGGTCAGGTAATCGATCACCAGATCGAGGATCGAGCCGTCGAAACTCGGCAACACTGACTGCACGTTGACCTTGCGCGCCAGCGCCCCGTCGAGGCCGTCGACGATCAGCGCCACGCCCAGCCACATCAGGCAGTGGATTGGCTGGTTTTCCAGCAGGGCGAGGGTGGCGAGGAAGGCTGTGACCACGCCGGTCGCGGTGAAACCATGGGCGCCCCAGGCCTTGAGCCTGGCGATGTGAACGGTCGATATCACGGAGGCGGTCTCCAGAAAGTGAAGCAGGCCGGGAAACGTCTTGAGCAACAAGCGTGCGGCCAACCGGGTCGGGGTTGCAGCTATCGACCGGCCGGGCCGGGATAAGGTTCACCCATTCATGAATGTTAGCTGGCAACGGAATTTTTTCGACGCAGAAATCATTCGCCCTCCCAGTGTCAGCCAAACGGTGCTGGCACAACCGGTGCGCAGGTCTATCGTTGCCTGACGCGGTTACGCCTTTGCCTGAGGACGACGTCATGAACACCAGTGATTTGCTCGAACAATTGCTGCGAGGCCAGGCCTCGGCGGGACAACAACAAAGCGGCGCTGCGTCCGGTGATGGCCTGGGCGGACTCGGCGGCTTGCTGGGTGGTCTGCTCGGTGGCGGCGGTGCGACTGCCGGCGGACTGGGCGGGCTGTTGGGCGGTTTGCTTGGGGGCACAGGATTGGGGGGTGGAGCACTTGGCGGTGGGACGCAACGTCGTTCCGGCGGCACTAACTACGCGGCCCTGGCCTCGCTGGGCATGATGGCGTTCCAGGCGTATCAAGCCTGGCAACGCAGTCAGGCGTCAGCCGCGCCGCAACAGACACCGCAGACGGCGGACCTGCTGGCCGGCCCGCAGGTCGAGGAGCACAGCCACGCGGTATTGCGCGCATTGATCGCGGCGGCCAAGGCCGACGGGCGGATCGACGAGTCGGAGAAACAGCTGATCAGCAGCGAAATCGGCCGCCACACCGATGACCCGGACCTGCAGCAATGGCTGGACGCTGAAGTCGCCAAACCCCTCGATGCCCGCGAAGTCGCGCAGGCGGCGAACAGCGATCCGGCCGTGGCCGCCGAAATGTATATCGCCAGTGTGATGCTGGTGGACGACCAGCAGGATGCCGAACGCAATTACCTGGATGAGCTGGCGGCGGCCTTGCAGATCGATCCAGAGTTGCAGGTGCATCTGGAGCAGCAGGCCAAAGGGACGGCCTGAAACCCACCGCTCACAGCCTTCGGCAACTTCTGTTCAGGAAATAAAGTTGCCGGGGGGCTCCGTCCGTCCGGGCAAATTTCACGTCGATTGAATTTTTGCAGCGCGCTGCCTCTCTGCTGCTTTAGAGGCGCGTGAACCAGCGTCCTGCCAATTGACCGGGAATCTGCCATGACTGTCCTGACACGTCTGCTTTCAACACCTGCCCACGCGCAATCGATCCATCCCCCTGGAGGCTTGCGCAGCCTGTATGAAGCATTGCTCTCGGGGGAAAATCCCCGTGCCCTGGCGCGTCCGTTTCTCGAAGAGCAACTGCTGCAGGCTGCGCAATTGCCAGAGGTGTTGCCGCCGGATCCTTCGGTATGGCACGACTGGGTGGCCGAGCATTGCGCCGAAGTCGGCCGGCAATACGCCGATTATCTGCAACATCGCAAGGACGGTGGTTCACGGCAGTTTTTCAGCGGCAAGGCCCATGCGCTGTATTTCCTGCAAGCGGTAGCCCCGACCAAACGGGTGGACGGCGCCTGGCTTTACGGCTTGTTGCAGCAGTGGCGCGATCCACGCTTCTGCGGCCTGATCTGCACCTATCTGGAAGAGCTTGGTGAAGGCAACCCTGCGCAAAACCACGTGGTGATCTACCGCAAACTACTGGCCGAGCATGGTCTGGAACACGCAGATGCCTTGCCCGACGAGCGTTATCTGCAAGGTGCGTTGCAGCTCGCACTGGGTGCCTGCGGCGATGACTTTCTGCCGGAAGTCATTGGCTACAATCTTGGCTATGAACAACTGCCCTTGCACCTGTTGATCAGCAGTTATGAGTTGAGCGAGCTGGGCATCGATCCGTATTACTTCACCCTGCATGTGACCATCGATAACGCCAGCACCGGCCATGCGCAGAAAGCTGTGCAGGCTGCACTGGATCTGATGCCGCGGGAGGCTGATCGCGCCGATTTCCTGCGCCGGGTTTCGCGGGGCTACCGGCTCAACGATTTGGGGCAGGGCAGTCGCGCCATCATCGAGGGTTTCGACTTGACGCGTGAGTTGCTGGCCATGGTCGAACGCAAGCGCGTCTTCGGCCAGGACATGCATTCGGACTATTGCCGGTTCGAAGGCAAGACCGTCAATCAATGGCTGGCCGCGCCAGAGCAACTGTCAGGATTTCTCCAGGCGCTGCAAGACAAAGGCTGGATAAAGCGTCATCAAGACCCTCAGGCCAGCCGCTTCTGGCAATTGATCGAGGGCGATGGCGCGTCGATGTTCGGCGTGTTCAATGACTACGAAAAACAGCTGCTGCATGACTGGATTGCCGGTGACCGGGCGCCTGCGACCGGACCGGTTCCGGCGCGACGTCGGAGTCGAGCGGCACCGGCAGTCACGGTGTCCGCGCAGGATCCCGATGTCCGGCAATTGAACGCGGCACTGCACGGGCTGGATGGTCACGGACAGATGGCGGCGCTGATCCCTTGGCTGGCGCCGGCCCGTCATGCTCTTCCGGCCGGTTTGCTCGCGACCCGCCGCTTCATCGAGCTTAAATCCGGTCTGGACTGAGGGAGTCGCCCATGAGTCAGGAAGCGTTGCTGTCCGCCGACGATCTTGCGCTGTTGCAACTGGGCCGGCGCTTGCAGGCGGACGGCTATCGATTCGTCACACCGACGCCGCTGACCCATCAGCGGGTCAATCAGCGCGACGAAGGGCAGGCGGTCGACTGTCTGCGCGATATTTTCGGCTGGTCGCGTTCCTTCGAACCCGGATTGCTTTCGGCCGATGAGGAGCGGCAATGGCAGGATGCGCAAATTCTGGAGGCCTGCGATGGGCGTCTGAAGAGTCGGGTGCGCTGGTCGAGTCTGGACGATTTGCTGTTCGTACATTCGGGGTTTCCCACCGAGGCGGCCGATTCGGTGTTCTTCGGCCCGGATACCTACCGCTTCGCCCAATTGATTCACAGCCATTTGCAACAGAGCTTTGCCCCGATCCAGCGCGCCGTGGACATCGGTTGCGGCGCTGGTGTCGGTGCGATTCTGATCGCCCGCGCCCGTCGCCAGGCACAGGTGCTGGCACTTGACATCAATCCCGCGGCGTTGCGCCTGACCACGATCAACGCGGCGCTGGCAGAAGTGGCCAACGTCGAAGTGCTGGCCAGTGACGTGTTGCAAGGCGTGGAGGGCGAGTTCGACCTGATTGTTGCCAATCCGCCCTACATGGCGGATCCGGCGGGGCGCGCTTACCGCCACGGAGGGGGAACGCTGGGAGCCGGGTTGTCGTTGCGCATTGTCGAGCAGGCGCTCAATCGCCTGACGCCCGGAGGCTCGCTGTTGCTCTACACCGGTGTGGCGATGGTCGATGGCCGTGATCCGTTTATTGACACCGTGGTGTCGCGGCTGGATGCAACGAGGTTCGACTGGACTTATCGTGAACTCGATCCCGATGTCTTCGGCGAGGAGTTGCTGAATGTCGGCTATCAACGGGTCGAGCGGATCGCCGTGGTGGCGCTGACCGTGACCCGAACTGGATGAAACAAGGCAGGTGCGCCATGAACAGGAACCTCGACGACTACAACCGCATGCGCGACTTCTCGGCGACCTCGGAACCGGCAGCGGTCAAGCGTCGGGGCAAAAAGGCTGGCGCCGGTCACGCGTTGCAGTTCTGCATCCAGAAGCACGACGCTTCGCACCTGCATTACGACTTTCGCCTGGAGTTGGACGGTGCGCTCAAAAGCTGGGCAGTGCCCAAAGGCCCGTCACTGGATCCCAAGGTCAAGCGCCTGGCGGTGCATGTCGAGGACCACCCTCTGGATTACGCGACATTCGAAGGCACCATTCCGCAGGGGCATTACGGTGCCGGGGACGTGATCGTCTGGGATCGTGGCGTGTGGATCCCGCTGGAGGATCCGCAGGAGGCCTATGCCAAGGGCAAACTCAAGTTCGAGCTGCAGGGCGAGAAGCTTGGCGGCGTGTGGAATCTGGTGCGCACCCACATGCCGGGCAAAAAGGAGCAGTGGTTCCTGATCAAGCATCAGGACAGCGCCGCCCGGCCGCAAAGCGATTACGACGTGCTGGTCGCCGAGCCGGATAGCGTGCTCAGCGAGCGCACCCTTGTCGATAAACCGAGGCTCGACGCCAGGCAAGTCAAACCGCTGAAACAGCCAGCGCGCAAACCTGACTCGGCCAAGCTTGTCGGCGCGCACAAGGCGCGAATCCCCGCCCGGTTGAAACCGCAGCTGGCCACGCTGGTGGACAGCGCTCCGGCAGGGGACTGGAGTTACGAAATCAAATTCGACGGCTACCGGGTCATGGCGCGCATCGATCATCAAACGGTGCAGCTGTTCACCCGTAACGGCCATGACTGGACGCACAAACTGCCGGAGCAGGCTCAGGCACTGGCGGCGCTGGGGCTGGAGTCGGCGTGGCTTGACGGTGAAGTAGTGGTCGCCAACGAAAACGGCATTCCGGATTTTCAAGCGCTGCAGAACGCCTTCGACACCCGCCGCAGCAGCGACATCCTTTATTACCTGTTCGATGTGCCTTACCTCAATGGTGTCGACCTGCGCGAAGTTCCGCTGGAAGAACGGCGGGCAGCGCTGGCCACGGTATTGAAGGCTCACGAACATCCGTTGCTGCGTTTTTCCGAAGCGTTCGACGAAACGCCGCAGGCGTTGCTCAACAGCGCCTGCCAGATGCAGATGGAAGGCTTGATCGGCAAACGTCGCGGCTCGCCCTACGTGTCGCGGCGCAGCAGCGACTGGATCAAGCTCAAGTGCAAACATCGCCAGGAATTCGTGATTGTCGGCTACACCGATCCAAAGGGATCGCGCAGTGCCTTTGGTGCACTGCTGCTCGGTCTGCATGATCGCGACAGCGGCGAGTTACGTTATGCCGGCAAGGTCGGCACTGGCTTTAACGAGGCCACCTTGAAAACCGTGCTTGCCCGGCTCAAGCCGTTGCGCACGAAAAAGACTGCGCTGGCCAACCCGCCCAGTGGATTCGAGGCCAAGGGGGTGCACTGGCTCAAGCCGCACCTGCTGGCGGAGGTGGCGTTTGCGGAAATGACCCGGGAGGGTTCGGTTCGCCATGCCGTGTTCCATGGTCTGCGCGATGACAAACCGGCGCTGGAGATTACGCAGGAGCAAGCGAAACCGATGAAAACTTCAGCCGCGACCCCCCCTGTGAAAAAGCAGGCACCTGCCGCCAAGGCACCCTCTCAGACAGGGATGGTCAGCGGCAAGGTCAGAATCACTCACTCGGACCGCGTGATCGACGCCAGCAGCGGCACCACCAAGATGCAACTGGCCGAGTACTATGCCAGCGTCGCCGAGTGGATCCTGCCTCAACTCAAGGATCGGCCCGTGGCGCTGGTGCGGGCACCGGAAGGCATTGCCGGCGAACTGTTCTTCCAGAAAAACGCCGAAAACCTGGCGATTCCCGGCATCCGCTTGCTGGACAAGCACGTCACCGGACAACCGGTGATGCTGATCAACAACGTCGAAGCGCTGATCGGTGCGGTGCAGATGAGCACCGTCGAACTGCACACCTGGAACGCCACCACGGTGGATCTGGAAAAGCCTGACCGCTTTGTTCTCGATCTGGACCCGGATCCGGCACTGCCGTGGAAAAGCATGGTTGAAGCCACCGCCCTGACTCTGACCGTGCTGGATGAACTGGGCCTCAAGGCTTTCCTGAAGACCAGTGGAGGCAAGGGTATTCACCTGGTGGTGCCGCTGACGCGCAAGCATGGCTGGGACGAGGTGAAGGATTTCAGCCATGCCATCGTCAATCATATGGCTCGGCTGTTGCCGGAGCGGTTTTCAGCGGTGTCGGGGCCGAAGAACCGTGTGGGGCGGATTTTCATCGATTACCTGCGCAACGGCCTGGGCGCCACGACCATTTGTGCCTACGCCGCCCGCACCCGGGAAGGGCTGCCGGTATCGGTGCCGCTGTTCCGTGAGGAAGTCGGCGAGATCAAAGGCGCTGACCGGTGGAATGTGCACAACGTTCATGAGCGCCTGGCGGACGTCGGCGATGAGCCCTGGGCGAACATGAAGAAAACCCGACAGAGCATTACCGCCGAGATGCGCAAACGGGTCGGCCTGAAAAAGTGATCAGGCGTCGCGCAGCAAGTCATGGGCGTTGAGCAGTTCGAAGGCGATTTCCGGGTGTCTTTCCAGCCCCCGGCGAATGGCGGCCGGGATCGCCTGGCGAGTCTTGCGACACAGGCCCGGCAGTTCAGCGATTTCGATGGCGATACCGCGCATGGTCCGCACTTCGTTGGAACCCGGAGCGATGTCCATGCGAATGCCCAACTGATCGAACATCCGCTGTCGCAGGCGTTCGAGGTCAGCCAGGCTTTGCAGGTTTTCCAGGCGTTCGAGCAGGCGCTTTTCTTCCTGCCGCGTGAGCAAAAGTATGCGCAGATCCGCGCCGGGCATTTCCAGCAACGGATCGCGCCCGCAAATGCAGGCGCCGGGCGGGCAGGGGGAGCGGATCGGGGCGGCAATCGTCATGGCCTCCATCATAGAGGCCGTTCGACGGTTTTGCCCATGGTCGCCCGGCTGCCGTCCATCGGCAGAACGCAGAGGTGGCAAATCCGTCAGCCACCGTCGTCGAGCGCGTGGCTGTTACTGCGACAGACCTTCGTAGTGGACCAGGATCGCATTGGCCAGCTCTTCATCGCTGGCGTTCAAGCCCGGGTTTTCCTGACGAACCTGTTGCAGCACCGATTCCAGATACACGCCACGGATGGCACCGCCGCTGGCGACGAATGCGGACAGGTCGTCACGGGCCGGAATCACCATTTTGTGATCCTTGAAGGTGGAATACAGCGACGCGGAAACACCGGCCGAGGTGGCGACATCCCCTGCATCCACACGGGCGAAGGCTGAGCCAAAAGGCAGGCAGAGCATGAGAGACGAAACAAGTAATAAACGACGCATGACGGTGTTCCTCCAGCAGCGTAAAGCGAAAAGGAAGTACCACATAATGTGAGAGGTGCGGCGTGACCGGTAGTTCCGTGCAAGATGGCGGGTGGTCGCCGCACAAAGTGAGACCTGGTGCACAGTCTTCGAGGGCGCGGGGCGGGTGCTGACACACATTGCGACGCTCTGGCGCGGCAGGCGGGTGGAAATGAGCTTAACTGAAACGCTGAAAGGCTCATTTCAGGGCGCTCCCGGAGGATCCACCGTGTCGATCAAACTGCGTTTGGTGCTGCTGATTGCGACCAGCCTGCTGACAGCGCTGATCGTGAGTCTGGTCAGTTATGTCGGCAACCAGCGGATGGCGTCGGCAGTCAGTGACAACGCCGTCAGCATGAGTGCGCTGCGCAATCACATGGAAGCCGACATGATGCATGACGCCCTGCGCGCCGACGTCTATTCGGCCATGCTGGTGGGGCTGGGCAAGAGCAACGGCACGGCGGACGAGGTGCGCCGATCCGTAGAGGAGCATGCCGCGCATTTTCGCGATGTCCTCGGCGAGAACCTCAAACTGCCCCTGGACGCCACGATCCGGGCTGCGCTGGAGCAGATCAAGCCAAGCCTCGACACTTATATCGACGCGGGCGAGCGGATTGTCGGGCTGGCGCTGGCCAACCCCGACACGGCGCAGCACGAACTCGGTACGTTCAGCGCCGCGTTCAGCCAGCTTGAAGAACAGATGGCGTCCTTGAGCGAACTGATCGAAACCAGTACCCGGCAGACCAGCCAGGGCACCGAGGCGGCGATCCGCAACGCCAACATCGCCCTCGGCATTGTGCTGATCGCCAGCCTGTTGCTGCTGTTGGTTCAGGGACGCTGGGTGATCCTGAGCATCACCGGCCCGCTGAAAACCGCCAGCCGCATTGCCGAGAGCATTGCTCATGGCAACCTCAGCGAGCCGATCGCCGAGCCGTCCGGCAAGGACGAAGCCAGCGCGCTGATCCGCACGCTGGCCACCATGCAGCGGGATCTGCGGGAAATGATCGATGTGGTGCGGCGCAATGCCCACGGCGTCAGTGGCATGAGCGAGCAACTGAGCCACGGCTGCCATCGGGTGGCGGACAGCAGCCAGCAACAAAGCACCGCCGCCGGCACCATGGCCGCTGCCGCGAGCCAGATGACCGCCAGCATCGAAGAAATCACCCGCCACGCCGAACGGGCCCTGAGCATGGCCAGTCAGGCCGAATCACTGGCCAAGAACGGCGGGCAGGTGATCCATCAAGTGGTCAGCGACATGGACGACATCGCCCGCTCCGCCCAGCAGTCGGCGCAGGTGATCCGCACCCTGGATCATGAGTCCGAAGGCATCTTCAACATCATTCAGGTGATCAAGAGCATCGCCGACCAGACCAACCTGCTGGCGCTCAATGCGGCCATTGAAGCGGCCCGGGCGGGTGAGCAGGGCAGAGGTTTTGCCGTGGTCGCCGATGAAGTGCGCAGCCTGGCTGCCCGCACCAGCGCCTCGACCCAGGAAATCGCTGCGATGGTCGCCCGCATCCAGAACAGTACCCGTGAGGCGGTCAGCAGCATGGAGGCGGGTGTGGCTCAAGTCGACAAGGGGATGGCCGTCACCGCCGACGTCGAACGGGCCATCCGCGAAATCCTCGACGCCACCCTCAACACCACGCAACTGGTCAACGACATTACCCGCACCATCGGCGAACAGAGCCAGGCCAGCAACGAAATCGCCCATCAGGTGGAGATGATCGCCGGCATGTCGGAAGGCAACAGCAAGGTGATCGGCGAGACAGCGAATACGACGGACGAGTTGTCGAATCTGGCGGGGCGGCTGGCGCAGTCGGTGGATCGATTCCGGTTGTGACCCGGGCGCCGTCAACCTCATTTGTAACCAGTGCAAGGCCGCAGGCGGGTGGGGAAAGGACGGTCAAATGGCTGAATGGCTTCAGCCAGAGGCATTGTCGGGGTCATGTTCGGTGGGCATCAGCCGATAAGTCATCAGGCGGATAAAGACCATCAAGTCGGGAACAGACGCGCGGGTTTGCCCTGACGTGATATTCTTCGCGCCACTTGGTTTGACCTAATTCAGTCTGGCGCGCTTTTCGGCGGGCCGACCGAACCCCTGTCGCTCAAGTAGCTGAAGCCAATAATGATAAGAAGTCAGTTCAGAAGGGACATATAACTGAGGTCGACGCAGCCTGTCGGCCTTGTGTGCCCACCCGTCAAAATTGAAGTGTGCCGGAACCCGCGACGCTGGCCTGAGTGTCGCGAAAAGAGGGGGAATGCATACGTACAACAGCGGCGGGCGGAAGGCGTTTTATCATAGGTGCAACGGATGTTTAAAAAAGTGAACACAGCCCTGCTGGGTCTGGCTTTGGCGATGGGGATGACATCCGCCAATGCTGACGAAGCAAAAAAAGTCGACGTCCTGCTGATCGGCGGCGGCATCATGAGCACCACCCTTGGTGTGTGGATCAATGAGCTGGAGCCAAGCTGGTCGATGGAAATGGTCGAGCGCCTCGACGGCGTCGCCCTGGAAAGCTCCAACGGCTGGAACAACGCCGGTACCGGTCACTCGGCGCTGGCCGAGCTGAACTACACCCCGGAAGACGATAAGGGCAACGTAACGATCCCGAAAGCCGTCGAGATCAACGAAGCGTTCCAGGTCTCCCGTCAGTTCTGGGCCTGGCAGGTTCAGCAAGGCGTTCTGAAGAACCCTCGCTCGTTCATCAACACCACTCCGCACATGAGCTTCGTGTGGGGCGATGACAACATCAAGTTCCTGAAAAAGCGCTACGAAGCCCTGCAGGCGAGCCCGCTGTTCGCCGGCATGCAGTACTCCGAAGACCCGGCCGTGATCAAGAAGTGGGTTCCGCTGATGATGGAAGGGCGTGACCCGAACCAGAAAATCGCGGCCACCTGGAGCCCGCTGGGCACCGACATGAACTTTGGCGAAATCACCCGCCAGTTCGCCAGTTACCTGCAGACCAAGCCTAACTTCGATCTGAAACTGTCGAGCGAAGTACAGGACATCACCAAGAATGCCGATGGTACCTGGCGCGTCAGCTACAAGAACCTGAAAGACGGCACCAAGACTGAAACCGACGCCAAGTTCGTGTTCATCGGCGCCGGTGGCGGTGCCCTGCACCTGCTGCAGAAGTCCGGTATCGAAGAAGCCAAGGAATACGCTGGCTTCCCGGTAGGCGGCTCGTTCCTGGTGACCGATAACCCGGCCATCGCCGAACAGCACCTGGCCAAGGCTTACGGTAAGGCTTCGGTTGGTGCGCCTCCGATGTCCGTTCCGCACCTGGACACCCGCGTCCTGGACGGCAAGCGCGTCATCCTGTTTGGCCCGTTCGCAACCTTCAGCACCAAGTTCCTGAAGGAAGGTTCGTACCTGGACCTGCTGACCAGCACCACCACCCACAACATCTGGCCTATGACCAGGGTCGGCATCAAGGAATACCCGCTGGTCGAGTACCTGGCCGGTCAACTGATGCTGTCGGATGAAGACCGTCTGAACGCGCTGAAGGAATACTTCCCGAACGCGAAAGCCGAAGACTGGCGCCTGTGGCAAGCCGGCCAGCGCGTGCAGATCATCAAGCGTGATGAAGCCGCTGGCGGCGTGCTGAAACTGGGCACCGAGATCGTTGCTTCGAAAGACGGCTCCATCGCCGGTCTGCTGGGCGCATCGCCAGGCGCATCGACCGCTGCACCGATCATGCTGAGCGTGCTGCAGAAAGTCTTCAAGGACAAGGTCGCTACCCCTGAGTGGCAGGCCAAGCTGCACCAGATCGTTCCAAGCTACGGAACCCAGCTGAACAACGATCCGGCCAAAGTGGCCGAAGAGTGGGCTTACACCGCCAAGATCCTGCAACTGCCAACGCCACCGGCGATTGGCCAGGCTGCACCTGCGGCGGCACCTGCTTCGGCTGAAAAGCCACAGGCTCCGAAAGAAAGTGCTGCACGTGACATGGCTCTGTAATTAGACGCCTGACACACAAAGCCCACTGAACCGGTGACGGTCAGTGGGCTTTTTTGTGCCCGGACTTCAGGCTTTGGCGTTTGCCAGATAAGCCCCCAGGCGCCGGCCCATTTCCTCCCCCAGCGCCTGCAACCCGCTCAACGGCCGCACCATCACTTCGAACTCGACGATCTTCCCCTGTTCATCGAAGCGGATCATGTCGATACCCTTGAGCTCCTTCGACCCAACCTTTGCGCTGAACTCCAGCACTACGTTCAAGCCATCCGCCGTCGCCAGTTCACGGTGGTATTTGAAGTCTTCGAATACGTTGAACACAGTGTTGAGGATCATCGAGACCACCGGTGCGCCGGGGTAAGGCGTGTGGGCCATCGGCGAGCGAAACACGGCTTGTGGATCGAGCAGGTCGGGCAGGGCTTTCAGGTTGCCGGTACGGATCATGTCATGCCAGCGGTTCAGGGATTCGGCGGCGTTGGGGTGCAGGTTCAGCTTGGACATGGTTTCACTCCTGTATTTTTGTTGTTCTTTGCGTGGCGCCCATGACTCTAGATCAAAGCGGCGCAATGGAAACCCTCTGTATCGATCTGAATGTCGACACATGAGTGCGCCAAATCCATCTGATCCGCTTTTTCCTGTTGAATCTGCATCTGTAACCGTCTCAGCCAAGCGCCCAGAATAGCCCTGCGGTTCGGCCACATGGCACGCGCTTCATTCCGAAGCGCCCGGTGCGCCGGACATTCAGTATTCAGGAGGCCTTCATGGCTAAGATGGCGTTTTTCCTCGGCGGCTTTCTCGTGTTGACCATCATGATCGGCGTCCTGGCCACGATTTCACCGGTCTGAGCCGTCCCTCGCCAGTCGGTTTCCGCAGGCCCGGACGGGTGTCGGCACAGGATCCGGACTAAACCGGGGTATCCCTTCACTGGGGTACCCATCGTGGCGCCCAAGTCATGGACTCTGCGCACGATCAGGGTGGGTGCCGATGGCGGCGAGCGGGCGATGCGTCGACCGAAGTGAGGTGTCAAGGCGCGCCGAACAACATCGTCCAGTACACACCGTTGTCACTGCGGGCATCACTGGCAAAACCGGCGCCGACCTGGGTGAACATCGGGTTCATCAGGTTGGCGCAGTGTCCGGGGCTGGCGAGCCAGCCGGCCATCGCACTGCCCGGTGAGCTTTGCCCGGCGGCGATGTTCTCGCCGATCTGCCGCCCACGGTAACCGGCGGATCGGGCACGATCCGCCGGCATGTCGCCGTCCGGGTCCTGGTGAGCGAAGTAGTTGCCGTAGGCCATGGCCTTGCTGTGGCCCTGAGCCGCGGCGCCGAGGGACGGGTTCCAGCTCAGAGGCCGGGCAGCGGCGAAACGCTGGCGTCCGCACAGGCGCGGCCGGGCGCGGGCAGCGTTGACTTGCGCCAGCAGGGCCTTGCCGACGCTGCGGTTGTCACCCATGCGACTGTCGATCAGCGGACGGGCCAGCACCACTTGCCATTCGCTGCGGGCGTGGCTGATACCGATGTCGGCATACTGCGCATCCAGCAGCGCGCTGCAATGTTCGTCCTGCAACTGATCGAACGCCTCTTCGGCATCCTCGGCCCCGACAATGCGGATGCTGCGCACGGCCACTGCCGCATAACCGGAAGACTTCAACTGCTCGCGCAACCCGCCGCCGTAGCCATAGCCGATGGGCAACGCAATGTTCTGCTTGAGCGCCAGCGGCGCCAGGCGTTGTGCCGGGCGTCGGTCACAGCGTTGCGGATGGGCGCGCAGGTCATTGATGGCGGCCGCCAGTTGTCGTTCCGCGCCGGCATGGGCGGTGGGGGCTAGCAGAGGGGAGAGGAGCAACAGGCACAGCGATACGAAGCGAGACGAACGAGCGGCGTGGCGCATGGGACGCAAGACTCTGAAAAATACAGCGCTGACAGGGAGTTAACCGCGAATGCGGCGCGCGTAGGACTGGCCTTTCTGCACTTGGTTCACGGGACGCCCAGGGCTTTGTCAGGACGCCGACGAACTGCGCAAGGGGCACTCAGCGGTTCAGCACATCCTTCATCCATTGCAGGTATTGCGGGCGCTCGGAAATTGAATTGTGCGTCGCCTCCGTCACCACTTTCAGGGTCGCCACACCATCCGGGAAATTGCGCAGCAGGCGTTCGCTACTGCCCCGTGGCACCACCTCATCATCGCTCGCTGCCAGCAGCAGGGTTGGCGCACGGATATGCTCGGCGTACTTGCCCGATTCGTAACGCTCCTTGAGCAGCCATTTCACCGGCACCCACGGGTAATGCCGGACGGCGAGTTCCTGGAGGCTGTTGAAGGGCGTGACCAGAATCAGCCGCGTTACCGGCCGCTGACTGGCCAGCCGCACCGCGACGCCGGAACCGAGGCTGCGCCCGATCAGCGCAATCTGCGGATGCCTGGCAAACACCTGATCGAAAAGCCCCACAGCATCCCGGGCAATCGCTTCTTCGGACGGCGAACCGTCACTGCCACCAAAACCGCGATAGTGCAGCAGGTAGATCGCGTGGTCGGGAAACGCCTCGGAAAATGCCGGCAGATTGCGCGAGACGTCCTCGGCATTGCCACCGAAATAGATCAACGCCCGTGCTCCGGAATGCTCGCGGACACTGACGCGAATGTTCGCGTCGGGCATTGTCAGGGTCATCCGCGATTCCGCCGAATCCATTGAACCTGACGGCGGAAAATAGATCAGCGAGCGCTGGAACACGAACAGTGCTGCACACAGGATCAGGTACAGGGCCAGCAGCAAAGCGACGAGTGACATCAGGATTCTGGACATTCGACTAACTTTAACGGGACGTGAGGGGTCGCCCATGCAGTGTAGTTGAGCCTTCCCCGGTGACCGCCGCCGCACACAAGGTGCAACAGATCCGCGCAACAGAGGTGCGAGCATGAGCCACACTGAGGGTTGTTCCCGTCGCCGCCTGCTCAAACTGGCAGCCGGGGTCACCGCGCTATTCACTGTTGACCGGGCGTTGGCTGCCGCCACGTCGTCGAGTGCCCCTGGAGGCCAGACCATGCAGACCCGCGCCATTCCTTCCAGCTCCGAGCTACTGCCCCTGGTAGGGCTGGGCACTTATCGCGGCTTCGACGTCGCGCCCGGCGAACCGGCCTATAAACAATTACCGGCGGTGCTCGACGAGTTGTTCAGAAAGGGCGGCACGCTGATTGACAGCTCACCGATGTATGGCCGCGCCGAAGAAACCACCGGCGAGCTGTTGTCGATTCACGAACCCCGTTCACCGGCGTTTCTGGCAACCAAGGTGTGGACCCGGGGACGCGAGGAGGGCATCGCGCAGATGGAGAACTCCTTCCGCCTGCTGCGCACCGATCGCATCGACCTGATGCAGATCCATAACCTGCTGGACTGGCAAACTCATCTGCCGACGCTGCGCGAATGGAAGGAACAGGGCCGCATCCGTTACATCGGCATCACCCATTACACGCCCTCGGCCTACGAGGAAGTGGAAGCGGTGTTGAAGGCCGAGCCGCTCGACTTCCTGCAGATCAACTACGCCCTCGATGACCGTGGCGTGGAAAAACGCATCCTGCCGTTGTGCCGCGAACGCGGGGTGGCAGTGATCTGCAACCGGCCGTTTGGCGGCGGCGGGCTGCTGGCCCGGCTCAAGGGCAAGCCCCTGCCGGGCTGGGTGTCGGACGTGCAGGTGAGTAGTTGGCCGCAACTGGCGCTGAAGTTTTTGCTCTCGAACACGGCGGTGACTTGTGTCATCCCGGGCACCGGCAACCCGCGTTACATGGCCGACAATGCCGGCGCCGGGTTCGGGTCGATGCTGACTGATGCGCAGCGGCAGCAGTTGATTGCTCTGGTGGGGTAATTTCCATCGCAGGAGTGAATAGCGCACCAGCACCCCATGCTAGCGCGCTAGCGAATTCAGATCATCGGCGGCAGCGAATCGAGAATCTTGTCCAGGGTAATCGGATACTCCCGCACCCGCGCCCCGGTGGAGTTGTAGATTGCATTCGCCACCGCCGCGCTGACCCCGCAGATGCCCAGTTCGCCCACGCCTTTGGCCTTCATCGGCGAAGAGATCGGGTCGGTTTCATCGAGGAAGATCACCTCCTGATGCGGGATGTCCGCATGCACCGGCACTTCGTAGCCGGCCAGGTCGTGATTGACGAAAAAGCCCAGGCGCTTGTCCACCGACAGCTCCTCCATCAGCGCCGCCCCGACGCCCATGGTCATCGCGCCGATCACCTGGCTGCGGGCGGATTTCGGGTTGAGAATCCGCCCGGCAGCACAGACCGCGAGCATCCGCCGTACACGCACTTCGCCGGTAGCGGCATCGACCGCGACTTCGACGAAATGCGCACCGAACGTCGATTGCTGATACTGCTTGGCGAGGTCGGCGAATTCGATGCTGTCCTCGGCTTCGATCGCACCGTTTTGCGCGGCATCGCGTAACGGCACGTGTTTGTTGCCGAGCTGCACCTGGCCATCGGCGAACACCGCGTCCGCCTCGGTCATGCCCAGTTTCGTCGTCACCGCTTCGCGCAGCTTCATGCACGCGGCGTAGACCCCGGCGGTCGAGCAATTGGCGCCGAACTGGCCGCCGGAGCCGGACGACACCGGAAAACTCGAATCCCCCAGATGCACCACCACATCATCCAGGCCCACACCCATCATCTCGGCGGCGGTCTGGGCGATGATGGTGTAGCTGCCCGTGCCGATATCGGTCATGTCGGTTTCCACGGTGATCTTGCCGTCACGCTCCAGCCGAACTCTTGCGCCGGATTTCACCAGCAGGTTATTGCGAATCGCCGCGGCCACGCCCATGCCGATCAGCCAGCGACCTTCGCGACGTGTGCCGGGCGTTGCATTGCGTTTGTCCCAGCCGAAGTGTTCGGCGCCGGTCTGCAGGCATTCGATCAGGCGTCGTTGGGAGAACGGTCGCTCGGTTTTTACCGGATCGACCTGGGTGTCGTTGAGGATGCGGAACTGGATCGGATCGAGTTTGAGTTTTTCCGCCATCTCGTCCATGGCGATCTCCAGCACCATCAGCCCCGGAGTTTCTCCGGGGGCACGCATGGCGTTGCCTTCCGGCAGATCCAACGGCGCCAGGCGCATGCTCACCAGACGATTTTCCCCGGCGTAGAGCAACTGACTCGGCTGCGCGGCGACTTCGACCTTGCCCTCGGCCAGGTTGCCCGACCAGCCTTCGTGGGCGATGGCGGTGAGTTTGCCGTCCGCCGTGGCGCCCAGGCGGATGCGCTGGATGGTGGCGGGGCGGTGAGTGGTGTTGTTGGCGATCTGCGGGCGGGCGAGGGCGACCTTCACGGGTCGGTTGGCCAGGCGTGCGCCGAGTGCGGCGAGGATCGTGTCGGCGCGGATGAACAGCTTGCCGCCGAATCCACCGCCAATGTAGGGCGAGATCAATCGCACCTTGTCCTTGGGCAGGCCGAGGGTGGTGGCGATGTCACCGACGCTCCAGGCGATCATCTGGTTCGAGGTCCACAGGGTCAGTTGATCGCCTTGCCATGCAGCGAGGGTCGAGTGGGGTTCCATCATCGCGTGGGACTGGTCCGGGGTGCTGTAGGTCTGGTCGAACTGCACCGGGGCGGCGGCAAAAGCGGTGGCGAAATCGCCGTGTCTGACGTCCGGCAATTCTTCCTTCGGCTCCACACCCTGATCCCGCACAGTGGCCAGATCGAACTGGCCTTTGTCTGTCGCGTACTCGACATGCACAAGCTGCGCGGCAGCGCGGGCCTGTTCGAAGGTTTCGGCGATCACCAGTGCCACCGCCTGGTGATAGTGCTGCACCTCGGGGCCGGCCAGCAGGTGCGCGGCGTTGTATTTGCCCTTGCCGAGTTTGCCGGCATTGGCAGAGGTCACGATGGCCAGAACCCCGGGGGCAGCCTGGGCCTTGTCCAGATCCATGCGCGTGATACGACCCTTGGCGATGGCTGCACCGACCATGACGCCGTAAGCCTGATTTTTTGCCGCTTCGTGTTGTTCGTAAGCGTAGGGCGCCTGACCGCTGGTTTTCAGCGGGCCTTCGATGCGGTCGGTGGGTTTGCCGATGACTTTCAATTGGTCAATCGGATTGGTGGCGGCGGGCGTGTCGAATTTCATGCTTCGTCCCTCGCTTGGGCCAGCACCGAGGCGAGCGTGCGCTCCACCAGCGTCAGCTTGAACCGGTTGTCATGGGTGGGTGTGGCGCCGTCGAGCAGGCGCGCACTGACGGCTTTCGCGCCTTGGGGCAGCAGCGCTTCTGCGGCCTCGACACGCCAGGGTTTCGGGGCGATGCCGCCGACGGCGATGCGGCCGCTGCCGTCCTTTTGCAGAATCAACCCGACAGAGACCAGCGCGAAGGCATAGGACGAACGGTCCCGCACCTTGTGATAGACATGGGTGCCGCCAACCGGGGCGGGCAGGGTAACGCCGGTGATCAATTCGCCGGCCGTGAGTGCGGTTTCGATATGCGGGGTATCGCCGGGCAAAGCGTGGAAATCGGCCATGGCGATGCGTCGGGTGCTGCCGTCGGGTTTGAGGGTTTCGATCTGCGCATCCAGCGCACGCAGGGCAACTGCCATGTCGCTCGGGTGCGTGGCGATGCAGGCGTCGCTGACGCCGATGATCCCCAGTTGCCGGGTGACCCCGCCAATCGCCGCGCAGCCACTGCCGGGATTGCGTTTGTTGCAGGCCTGGTTGGTGTCGTAGAAATACGGGCAGCGCGTGCGTTGCAGCAGGTTGCCAGCGGTGGTTGCCATGTTGCGCAACTGCCCCGAGGCCCCGGCCAGCAAGGCCCGGGAGAGCAGGGCGTAGTCTTTGCGCACGCGCGAGTCGGCGGCCAGATCGGTGTTGCGCACGAGTGCGCCGATGCGCAAACCGCCCTCGGGGGTGGCTTCGATCCCGTCGAGTCCCAGGTGGTTGACGTCGATCAGGTGCTGCGGCGTTTCGATGTCGAGTTTCATCAAGTCCAGCAGGTTGGTGCCGCCGGCGATGAACCGCGCGCCTTGCGTTTGCGCCGCTTGTGCTGCGGCTGCGGCGGGGGAGTCGGCGCGACTGTAATTGAACGCTCTCATGCCGATACCTCCGCGACTTCGCTGATGGCTTCGATGATGTTGGAGTAGGCGCCGCAACGGCAGAGGTTGCCGCTCATGCGTTCCTGCAACTCGCTGGCGATCAGTTGCGGCGGCTCGGTCAGGCTGGGGCTGGCGTGGCTGGGAATGCCGTCGCGGATTTCCTTGAGCACCGCCACCGCCGAGCAGATCTGCCCCGGTGTGCAATAACCGCACTGATAACCGTCATGCTTGATGAACGCGGCTTGCATCGGATGCAACCGGTCCGGCATGCCGAGGCCTTCGATGGTGGTGACCTTGGCGCCGTCCTGCATAACGGCCAGGGTCAGGCACGAGTTGATCCGCCGGCCATCGACAATCACCGTGCAGGCACCGCACTGGCCGTGGTCGCAGCCTTTTTTGCTGCCGGTCAGGTGCAGGTGTTCGCGCAAGGCGTCGAGCAGCGTGGTGCGGGTATCGATATCAAGGGTCTGCGGCTTGCCGTTGACCTCAAGCGTCACTTTGGTCATGGCCGGTTGCTCCAGATTGGCCGCGTAGGCCTTGAGGCTGATGAAGGGCGGTAGCGCAAACGCGGTTGCGGTCACGGCGCCGAGAATCAGGAACCGGCGTCGGGACATCTCCGATGGCGGATGGTCGTTCATGGCTGGGCTTCCTCTGATCAGGTCGGCGGATTGCAAATAACCCGCACATGCACGCCGGCGTGGTCGCCAGTCTTGGTCTGTTCTAGGAGTGACCGCAGGGGAGAGGAAAAGGTTTTGTCGGATTTTTACCCTGGCACCAGACCTCCCTCACAGAGGCAGACGGGGCGATCAACGGTCATGGGCTGTCAGTGAATCATCGGTGTTTTACCCGGTCGAAGCTGCGGCTGCGCGCACCGCACCCTGAAGGTGAGGGCAGCGCTGACCGTTCCGTCGTCAAGACCTTGGTTTTAGGGAAATCCTGAATGATGCGTGCAACAACCCTGCTGCTGACTGTTTCTGCCGCCGTTTTGCTGGGCGGCTGCGTGGCGGACTTTGATGATGACTACCGCCATGGCCGGCATTACGATCGCGATCATGGCCGTTATTACGACCACGATCGACGCTGGGATGATCGCGACTATGACCGGCGCGACGGGCGTCGCCATCATCGCGACGACAACGACGACCAGTAATGAGCAAAAAAGGGGCGTTCCTGACCGGAACGCCCCTTGGCATTAAAAATGAGCGTTCGCCCGGACGCTGGATCGCGCAGGCACGTTAGCCTCGATGTCCAGCAAATGGGTGGCGAGTATGTCGCTCAGAAAACGGAACTGATCGTTGAGGCCCACCACTTCATTGCTGAAGTGATTGGTTGCGGCGGGCATCAGCAGATCTTCGAAATCTTCGTTGAACACCAGCGCTTGTGTCTTCAATGACACCGGGTGCTGGTCGTAATAGTTGTTGCCGAAGACCGGGAAGCTCACGGCGAGGGTGACGGTATGACTCATGATGTGAACTCCTCGTGGTGTGTGTCTCGGATGGGTGAATCCTGCGCCGGACGCGTCTGCTGCGGAAGGCAATCGTCGTAATGGTGATCATCGACGTCAGTGATGGTTGGAACAAAAGCTGAAATCCCGCGCCCGGATCGAGGATCGATACAACCGGACAAACGGCTGAAACCCGCACCTATACTCAAGTCGTTACCTCCAGATCTGACCCATCAAAGGACACCGCCACCGTGAACCTGCGTGCGCTGATCGTCGCGGCACTGATGTTGCTGGCCGGTTGCGCGACTTCGGCGCGGGGCCCGGCGAGCGCGCCGCCGGTGGTGGTTTCACCGGCCACCTGGCAGCAGATCGACCGGGATATCGTTGTGGCTTCCCGGCAGTCCACCGAACAGGTCAAGGCGTTCGCCCGCGGTTCGATGGAACATTGGCGCATTCGGGTCTACGAGCAAACTGAAGAAAAATTCATCCCGTGGTTCAGCAGCTACTGGACCCAGGAATGGCTGTCGATGAAGGTCAGTTGGTACACCATCAGCGCCGGTGGCGAGCAGGATGCTTCGTCCAAACGCTTGGCAGCGTATTTGCTGGAGCAATATCAGGAGCGGGTGCTGGCGCCGGTGGCTCTGGAGATCGATCCGGACGCGATCCTCGGCCAAGCCACCGCGTTCTACGCGCAACTGATGGCGCAGCAGATGCCGGTCATCGCCCAGCGTTACGGCGTACCCCTCGCGCAGCTCAACGGGCACTTGCAGAAAATCCCCGCCATCGCCCTCGGCCCGCCGCCGACCCGCGATGCCTCGCTGTATCAGGTTGTCAGCACTGAACCGTTGAATACCTTGCCGGCCTATGCCGCGCTGATCGACAAGATCCACACCGAAGGCGGGGCCAAGGGCATCGCCTCGACCGATGCCGGCATGGCCCCGGTGGCCAAGCGTGCCAGCCAGCGCATGGAGGCAGAGATGGCGCCCCGGGGCGCTGCCAGTGCGGTGGCAGCGGCGGCCGGCAAACTCGTTGGCGGACTGATCTCGGCGGGGGTGGCAGGCATCCGCGCCATCCTCCAGGCCAACGACCGACCCGACAGCGAAGCGCTGATCCGCAGCAGCCTGGGCAACACCTTCGACAAGGCCTGGCTGAAATTGGTGCAGAACCCGACCACCGGTGTGATGGCCGGCACGCTGCACATGGCGGCGCAGGTCGAGGGCAGTCTGGGCGGGCGGGATGAACCGTCGGTCGGGTTGGGCGTCGACCGTGTCGAATGGCGGCCACCTGAGTCGACTACTCAGCAGACCGAACCCACCCTGCAAGGAGAATGATCATGGCTTACATCGATGTGTTCGTGGCGCCCGTGCCGAATGCCAACCGCGAGCAGTACAAAAAACACTGTGAAATCGCCGCCAAGCTGTTCAAGGAATACGGCGCTCTCGAGGTGATTCAGGGCTGGGGCGATGACGTGCCGGACGGCAAGGTCACCTCATTCCCGATGGCGGTAAAACTCAAGGAAGGCGAAACCGTATCGGCGGGCTGGCTGGTCTGGCCGGACAAGGCCACCCGCGACACCGGCATGGCGAAAATGATGGAAGACCCGCGCATGCAGCCGGACGTCAATCCGATGCCGTTCGATGGGCAGCGGATGATCTTTGGTGGCTTCAAAGACATTCTCGAGCCTTGATGCCGCGCCGCCGGATCACTCCGCTGACGGGGTGATCCGGCAGCCTTTGCGGTTGCGAATCTGCTCGTCTGTCGGCCGCTCGCGGACGAATTCGAAACGTGGTTCTCCCTCGCTGTAATGCACCAGCCAGCCCCATTCCAGTTCGCTCTCATCCTGCCCGGGATTCGGCGGACGGGCCCACCAGGGTTCTTTGCTGAGGATCTCGCGCATGACGTCCTCCGGTTGATGGCAATCGTTGAACTATAAACCCCTTGCCGAGAGTCGCCAGAAACGGGCGTGTAGAATCCAGGGATCTCGACGAACGAAGGAGCGTGGCCATGACGGACGAAACACGCGGGGATCAACCGTTCAAGCGGCTGTTCTTCGCCCTCGACTGCCCACCGGCACAACGCAAGGCGATTGCCCAGTGGCGCAGCGAACTGGGTTTGCGTACCGGCAAACCGGTACCGGCGGACAACTTTCACCTGACACTGCTGTTTCTCGGCGCGGTGCCATTGGCGCAGATCGGCGAAGTCTGCGAAGCCGCGGCGAAAGTGCGTACGCCGGGGGAGGCGCTGAAGATTTCGCTGGATCGGTTGCAGGTCTGGCGGCGTGCCGGGGTCTTGTCGCTGGCGCCGGAGCAGGCACCGCAGGCATTGCTGCGATTGGTGTATGCGCTGGAGCAGGCGATGTTGCCGTTCGGGTTTGAAGAGGCGACCCGTGAGTATCGCCCGCATCTGACGCTGGCCCGGGACTATCGGGCGCCGGAACCGGAATCCGCTACGTCGCCGGAGTTCTTCCTGCGGGCCGAGCGTTTTGCATTGTTCGAATCCCACAAGGGCCGCTACCGCTCGCTGGCCGACTGGCCACTGATCTGAGCCCACAAAAAAAGGCGCCCGAGGGCGCCTGAATTCACCTGAACCGAGGAAAGCCAGGTGAGGCCGTTCAGAGCGAGGGTGCAGCGGTGGTAGGGCGCTGCGTGAACGGAAATCGATTGAGTCTTGAGTTAGAAACACAACCCCTGTGGGAGCGAGCCTGCTCGCGATGACGTTGGCACATTCAATATCAATGTCGCCTGAAACTCCGCTATCGCGAGCAGGCTCGCTCCCACAGGATTTCAATTATTTGCCGAGTTTTACGCGGGTCCAGCCCCGGGTCATGATCCGTTGCGTGGCAATCGGTTGATCCGGCACCGCATACAGCGTGGCCATCACTTCCTGCGACGGGTACGAGCCCGGGTCGTTGCGGATCGCTTCGTCCACCAGGGGCGTCGCCGCCGCGTTGGCGTTGCTGTAGCCGTTGCTGTTGGTGATCTCGGCAATGATGTCCGGACGCATCAGGAAGTCCATGAACAGGTAGGCGTTCTCGACGTTCGCTGCATCGCGCGGGATGGCGACCATGTCGTAGAAGCTGCCGGCACCTTCCTTGGGAATGCTGTAGTCGATCACTACGTTGTTGCCCGATTCCACCGCGCGGGCCTTGGCCTGCAACACGTCACCGGAATAACCGACGGCCACGCAGATGTTGCCGTTGGCCAGGTCCGAAATGTATTTCGAAGAGTGGAAGTACGCCACGTTCGGGCGAATCTTCATGAACAGCGCCTCGGCTTCCTTGATGTGCGCGGTGTCCTTGTCGTTCACCGGATAGCCCAGATAGTGCAGGGCAGCGGGGATCATTTCGGTCGGCGAGTCGAGAAAACTGATGCCGCAAGCCTTGAGCTTCTCGGCGTTCTCCGGTTTGAACAACAGGTCCCAGGAATTGGTCGGCGCGTTCTTGCCGAGTACTTCCTTGACCTTGGCCGGGTTGAAACCGATGCCGATCGAGCCCCACATGTACGGGAACGCGTGGGCGTTGTCCGGATCACTGGCGGAGGCGTTTTTCAGCAGCACCGGGTTGAGGTTTTTCCAGTTTGGCAGCTTCGACTTGTCCAGGGTCTGGTAGACCCCGGCCTTGATCTGCTTGGCCAGGAAACTGTTGGACGGCACCACGATGTCGTAGCCGGATTTACCCGCGAGCAAACGCGCTTCGAGGGTTTCATTGCTGTCGAACACGTCGTAGGTCACGCGGATGCCGGTCTCGTCTTCGAACTTCTTGACCGTGTCCGGGGCGATGTAGTCCGACCAGTTGTAAACGCGCAGCACCTTGTCGTTGGCCTGGGCGCCCGTGGCGATTGCGCCCAATAAGGACAGTGTCAGCAGAGTCCTGCCAAACATTTTCATCGGTGAAACTCCATTCTTTTTATTCAAAAGCTTTTAAGCCAAAGCGCAAAGCCGTAAAACGCGACGGCCTCAGGCCGTCGCTGTCACTCGTTGAGGTTGCTGCCATGATTCGTTGGCGGTCTGATCCATCGCTTCCTGAATCGCACGCTTGCGGTTGGCTTCTGCCTTGCGACCGAAGTACCAGACCAGGAAGGTCACCAGCGACACCGCCAACAGAATCAGGCTGGCCACAGCGTTGATCTCGGGCTTCACACCCAGACGCACCGCCGAGAAGACTTCCATCGGCAGAGTGGTGGAACCCGGACCGGAGACGAAGCTCGCCAACACCAGATCGTCCAGCGACAGGGCGAACGACATCATGCCGCCCGCCGCCAGCGACGGCGCGATCATCGGAATGGTGATCAGGAAAAACACCTTGAAAGGTTTCGCGCCCAGATCCATCGCCGCTTCTTCGATCGACAGGTCCAGCTCACGCAAGCGGGCGGAGACTACCACCGCCACATAAGCGGCACAAAACGTGGTGTGGGCAATCCAGATGGTGACGATGCCTCGCTCCTGCGGCCAGCCGATCAGTTGCGCCATCGCCACGAACAGCAGCAACAGCGACAGACCGGTGATCACCTCAGGCATGACCAGCGGCGCGGTCACCAGACCACCGAACAGCGTACGACCCTTGAAGCGGGTCACGCGGGTCAGCACGAACGCGGCGAGGGTGCCCAGCGCCACGGCGGCGATCGCGGTGTAGCAGGCGATTTCCAGCGAGCGCACCACGGAGCCCATCAGTTGGGTGTTGTCGAGCAGGCCGACGTACCACTTCACCGACCAGCCGCCCCAGACCGTCACCAGTTTCGAGGCGTTGAACGAGTAGATCACCAGGATCAGCATCGGCAGATAGATGAACATCAGGCCGAAGATCAGCATGAACTTTGCAAAACCGAAGCGTTTCATCCCCGTGCCTCCATCTCTTTGGCCTGGCTGCGGTTGAACAGCAGAATCGGCACAATCAGGATCAACAGCATCACCACCGCCAGCGCGGACGCCACCGGCCAGTCGCGGTTATTGAAGAACTCTTGCCACAGCACGCGACCGATCATCAGGGTCTCCGGGCCGCCCAGCAGTTCCGGAATCACGAACTCGCCCACCACCGGAATGAACACCAGCATGCAGCCGGCGATGATCCCGTTCTTGGCCAGCGGCACGGTGATTTTCCAGAAGTTGTTGAAGTTGCTCGAACCCAGATCCTGCGCGGCTTCCAGCAGGCTGCCGTCGTGCTTCACCAGGTTGGCGTAGAGCGGCAGCACCATGAACGGCAGGTAGGCGTAGACCACGCCGATATACACGGCCGTGTTGGTGTTGAGGATCTCGATCGGGTGATCGGTGAGCCCGGTCCACATCAGGAATGCGTTAAGCAGACCGTTGTTGCTGAGGATGCCCATCCACGCGTAAACACGGATCAGGATCGCGGTCCAGGTCGGCATCATGATCAACAGCAGCAGGACGTTTTGCGCTTCCTTGCTGGCCTTGGTGATCGCGTAAGCCATCGGGAAACCGATCACCAGGCACATCATCGTGCTCAGTGCCGCGACCTTCAGCGAGCCGAGGTAGGCCGACAGGTACAGCTCGTCTTCGCCGAGCATGGTGTAGTTGCCGATGTTCAGCAGCAGCTGGAATTTCTGTTCGGCGTAGGTGTAGATCTCCGAGTACGGCGGGATCGACAGCGCGGCTTCCGAGAAGCTGATTTTCATCACCAGGAAGAACGGCAGCATGAAGAACAGGAACAGCCAGATGAACGGAATGCCGATGACGAACTTTCGCCCGCTGGGCACCAGGCGCAGGAATTGCTGATTGAAGGTTCTCATGAGCGCAGTACCACGCCGCTGTCGTCTTCCCACCAGACGTAGACCTTGTCATCCCAGGTCGGACGCGCGCCACGGCGTTCGGCGTTGGCCATGAACGACTGGACGATTTTGCCGCTCGGCAATTCGACGTAGAACACCGAGTGGCCGCCGAGGTAGGCGATGTCATGCACCTTGCCTTCGGACCAGTTGTAGCGGGTCTCCGGCTTGAGGGTGCTGACGAGCATTTTTTCCGGGCGGATTGCGTAGGTGATCGACTTGTCCTGCACCGACGTGCTGACGCCATGACCGACGTAGATCTTTTGCTGCAAGTGCGGGCTGTGAATGATCGCGTGACCTTCAAGGTCCTCGACCACGGTGCCGTCGAAGGCGTTCACGTTGCCGATGAATTCGCAGACCATGCGGCTGACCGGTGCTTCATAGATGTCGACCGGGCTACCGATCTGGGCGATCCAGCCCAGGTGCATGATCGCGATGCGCTCGGCCATGGTCATGGCCTCTTCCTGGTCGTGGGTCACCATCACGCAGGTCACGCCGACGCGTTCGATGATTTCCACCAGTTCCAGCTGCATTTGCGAACGCAGCTTTTTATCCAGCGCACCCATAGGTTCGTCGAGCAGCAACAGCTTCGGACGTTTGGCCAGTGAGCGGGCGAGGGCCACGCGCTGACGCTGACCGCCGGACAGTTGATGCGGGCGGCGCTTGGCGTATTGGGTCATGTGGACGAGGCGCAGCATTTCTTCGACGCGGGCGTCGATTTCGCTGGCCGGCAAACGGTCCTGCTTGAGGCCGAAGGCGATGTTCTGCGCAACAGTCATGTGCGGGAACAGCGCGTAGGACTGGAACATCATGTTGATCGGCCGCTCGTACGGCGGCATGTCGGTGATGTCGACACCGTCGAGCAGAATGCGTCCTTCAGTCGGCCGTTCGAAACCGGCGAGCATGCGCAGCAGGGTCGATTTGCCCGAACCGGAGCCGCCGAGCAGGGCAAAGATTTCGCCCTGATGGATCTCCAGGGACACGTCGTCCACCGCCGTGGTTTCGTCGAACTTCTTGGTGACTCGATCGACCTTCACCAGAACCTTTTTCGGTTGCTGATGACCTTCAAGAGCCTTCCTGTAAGTGCTGGAGGCGTTTGCCATGTGAAACTCCCAACAGGTTTCAGTCGCCGGGCCAACGCGGCCTGGCTTAAGAGTGGATTGCAGACTTGCAAGAGCATTTCCTGTCGGATCGCATCCCCTGTGGGAGCGGGCTTGCTCGCGAATACGTCGTGTCAGTCGACATGGTTATTGCCTGACACTCCGCTTTCGCGAGCAAGCCCGCTCCCACAGAGTTTTGCGTTGTCCTGATGGGCACTGCGCTTGCCGATCCGGCTTGGTCGGCGCCGCCGTCCTGGCTGCCTGGGTAGTACTTGTTGTTATTACGGTTTGTTGTTTTCACGGATGACGGGTGCGCACACGCGCAGCCGCCGACCCCGTGGGGGCAGTAAACAGTGATGAAATTCTGGGTTGTGTCAGCGCTGGTTGCGTCGCGCCGCACGCTGGCGGCAAGCCTCGCCGAATGCCTGGAAAATCCGCAGGTAGTTCGGGTTGTCCAGCACCTGCCATTCCGGGTGCCATTGCACGCCGAGGGCGAAGGTCGGGCTGTGCTCCACCGAGACCGCCTCGATCAGGCCGTCCGGTGCCACGGCTTCGGCGCGCAGGCCGGGAGCGAGGCGGTCGATGCCCTGACTGTGAATCGAGTTGACCTGGAATTCACCCGGCAGCACCAGCGCTTCGAACACGCCACCGGCCAGCACCGTCACGGCATGGGCCGGGGCGTACTGCACGGCGACATCCGGGCTGTCGGCTTCGCGGTGATCGAGCATGCCCGGCAGCTCGTGCACCTTCTGGTGCAGGCTGCCGCCGAACGCCACGTTCATTTCCTGGAAACCGCGGCAGATGCCGAGTACCGGAACGCCCGCCGCAATGGCCGCACGCAATAGAGGAAGGGTGGTGGCATCCCGCGCCGGATCGTGATCCGTGCCGGGAGCGCTGTCCGGGCCCTGATAGTGGAAGGGTTCCACGTTGGACGGCGAGCCAGTCAGCAACAGACCGTCGAGCTGACCCAGCAGGTCTTCGATTTCAGTCAGTTGGCCAAGGGAAGGAATGACGACGGGCAACCCCAGCGCCGCAACGCTGACAGCGCGAACGTACTTGTCGCCGCTGATGTGATAGGGGTGCAGGCCAATCTGTTTGACGCACGCAGTAACGCCGATCAATGGCTTGAATGCCATTTTTATTCACCTCGAAGTTTGACACTTGAACGAGCTTTTCCGGAGCTTAGCCTCGTTGATTTTAATTAACAACTCCCATGTAAAAAATTCTAAACGCCGTTCATCAAATCTTCATGATTCGCGGGCCTCTGGCGCCTGCATTGGCACAAGAGTGTTAAAAAAAGCCCGAAAAATAAACGCTGAGCGGCCCTGTGTTCGCTATTGACTTCACTTTGCCGTTCGGGTTGACTGGCTCGGCGAAACAGCAGTGAACATAATAATTAACAGCTAAATAGGTGCATCATGTCGGTCCCTCTGCGTGCCGTTCAACTCAACGAAGCAAACGCATTCCTTAAGAAACATCCTGAGGTTTTGTACGTCGACCTTCTGATTGCAGACATGAACGGTGTGGTGCGCGGCAAGCGCATCGAGCGCACCAGTCTTCATAAGGTGTACGAAAAAGGCATCAACTTGCCGGCCTCGCTCTTCGCCCTCGACATCAATGGCTCCACAGTGGAAAGCACTGGCCTTGGCCTGGACATCGGCGACGCCGACCGCATCTGCTACCCAATCCCCGGCACCCTGAGCATCGAGCCCTGGCAGAAGCGCCCGACCGCGCAACTGCTGATGACCATGCACGAACTGGAAGGCGAGCCGTTCTTCGCCGACCCGCGTGAAGTGCTGGCCAACGTGGTGCGCAAATTCGACGACCTGGGCCTGACCATCTGCGCCGCGTTCGAACTCGAGTTCTACCTGATCGACCAGGACAACGTGAACGGCCGTCCGCAATCGCCACGCTCGCCGGTTTCGGGCAAGCGTCCGGTGTCGACTCAGGTTTATCTGATCGACGACCTCGACGAGTACGTCGACTGCCTGCAGGACATCCTCGAAGGCGCGAAAGAGCAGGGCATTCCGGCCGACGCCATCGTCAAGGAAAGCGCCCCGGCGCAGTTCGAAGTCAACCTGCACCACGTGTCCGACCCGATCAAGGCGTGCGACTACGCCGTCCTGCTCAAGCGTCTGGTGAAGAACATCGCCTACGACCACGAGATGGACACCACCTTCATGGCCAAGCCGTATCCGGGCCAGGCGGGCAACGGTCTGCATGTGCACATTTCGATTCTGGATAAAGAAGGAAACAACATCTTCGCCAGCGAGGATCCCGAGCAGAACGCCGCGCTACGCCACGCGATCGGCGGTGTGCTGGAGACCCTGCCTGCGCAAATGGCTTTCCTGTGCCCGAACGTCAACTCGTACCGCCGCTTCGGTGCACAGTTCTACGTGCCGAACTCGCCTAGCTGGGGCATCGACAACCGCACCGTGGCGGTACGCGTACCGACCGGTTCGGCAGACGCCGTGCGCATCGAGCACCGTGTTGCCGGTGCCGACGCCAACCCGTACCTGCTGATGGCTTCCGTTCTGGCCGGTATTCACCACGGCCTGACCAACCAGATCGAACCGGGCGCCCCGGTCGAAGGCAACAGCTACGAGCAGAACGAACAGAGCCTGCCGAACAACCTGCGCGACGCCCTGCGTGAGCTGGACGACAGCGAAGTCATGGCCCGCTACATCGACCCGATGTACATCGACGTGTTCGTCGCGTGCAAGGAAAGCGAGCTGGCCGAGTTCGAAAACTCGATCTCTGACCTTGAGTACAACTGGTATCTGCATACCGTCTAAGGGCTAATTGAAAACCTTGTGGGAGCGAGCCTGCTCGCGATTACGGAGTGTCAGCCGACATCGTTGTTATCTGACGCACCGCTATCGCGAGCAGGCTCGCTCCCACAGGGGGGTCGTATTACCAAAGTTTTGATGGGCGGGCATCTGCTCGCCTTTCACCAATTATTCTGTGTGAGTCACCCCCATGACCATGACCCGCAACGACTGGGAACAACGCTTCCAGTCCCTGACCCTCGAATCCCGTGCCTTCATCAATGGCGAATATCGCCCGGCCATCAGCGGCGAAACCTTCGAATGCCTGAGCCCCGTCGACGGCCGTTTCCTGGCCTCCGTCGCCAGCACCGATGAAGCCGACGCCAACCTGGCCGTTGAAGCCGCGCGCCAATCCTTCAACGACGGCGTGTGGGCCAACAAGGCCCCGGCCGAGCGCAAGCGCATCCTGATTCGCTTCGCCGATCTGATCCTGCAACACCAGGAAGAACTGGCGCTGCTCGAAACCCTCGACATGGGCAAACCGATCAGCGACTCGATGAGCATCGACATCCCGGCGACCGCCAACGCGATCCGTTGGAGCGCCGAAGCGATCGACAAGATCTACGACGAAGTCGCCGCCACCCCGCACGACCAACTCGGTCTGGTGACTCGCGAGCCGTCCGGCGTGGTCGCGGCCATCGTGCCGTGGAACTTCCCGCTGATCATGGCCAGCTGGAAATTCGCCCCGGCGCTGGCGGCGGGTAACTCGTTCATCCTCAAGCCTTCGGAAAAATCGCCGCTGACCGCGATCCGCATCGCGCAACTGGCGCTGGACGCCGGCATTCCGAAAGGCGTGTTCAACGTCCTTCCAGGCTTCGGCCACACCGTCGGCAAGGCGTTGGCGTTGCACATGGACGTCGACGTGCTGGCCTTCACCGGCTCCACCGCAATTGCCAAGCAACTGATGATTTATGCCGGCCAAAGCAACATGAAACGCGTCTGGCTCGAAGCAGGGGGCAAGAGCCCGAACGTGGTGTTTGCCGACGCACCGGACTTGCGCGCGGCAGCACAAGCGGCGGCCGGCGCCATTGCGTTCAACCAGGGCGAAGTCTGCACCGCCGGCTCGCGCCTGCTGGTGGAGCGTTCGATCCGCGAGCAATTCATCCCGCTGCTGGTGGAAGCGCTGCAAGCGTGGAAACCGGGGCACGCCCTGGATCCTGCCACCACTGTCGGCGCCGTGGTCGATCAGCGTCAACTGGACAACGTGCTGCGCTACATCAGCATCGGCCGCGAGCAGGGCGCCGAAGTGATCGCCGGCGGCCGACGCACCCTCGAGGAAACCGGCGGCACCTACATCGAGCCGACGATTTTCGACGGTGTGACCAACGCGATGACCATCGCCAAGGAAGAAATCTTCGGCCCGGTGCTGTCGCTGATCACCTTCGACACCGTCGAGGAAGCGCTGCACATCGCCAACGACAGCATCTTCGGCCTCGCCGCCGGGGTCTGGACCAGCAACCTGAGCAAGGCCCACACCTTCGCCCGTGGCCTGCGCGCCGGCAGCGTGTGGGTCAACCAGTACGACGGCGGCGACATGACCGCACCGTTCGGTGGCTTCAAACAGTCGGGCAACGGTCGCGACAAATCGCTGCACGCGTTCGACAAGTACACCGAGCTGAAAGCGACCTGGATCAAGCTCTAATTCTATTTACAACGGTGGGCGCCGGTTTTTCCGGCGTCCCTCGGAGAACAATAATGAAACAACAACACGTCAACAGTTATTACGCCGCCACCCGCAACGAAGTCATCGACTTCCCGACGCTTGAAGAGTCGGTGGAGTGCGATGTCTGCATCATCGGCGCCGGCTACACCGGCCTGTCCTCGGCGTTGTTCCTGACCGAAGCCGGCTACAAGGTGACGGTGCTGGAAGCGGCGAAAGTCGGCTACGGCGCCAGCGGTCGCAACGGCGGTCAACTGGTCAACTCCTACAGCCGCGACGTCGACGTGATCGAAGAGCGCTACGGCGACAAGACCGCCGAAATCCTCGGCAGCATGATCTTCGAAGGCGCCGACATCATCCGTTCGCGCATCAAGGAATACGACATCAAATGCGACTACCGCCCGGGCGGCATTTTCGCAGCGATGAACAACAAACAGCTCAAGGGGCTCGCCGAACAGAAGCGCAGTTGGGAGCGTTACGGCAATAAAAACCTGAAGATGCTCGACGCTGCGGACATCCGCCGCGAAGTCGGCTCCGACGCCTACGTTGGCGGTTTGCTGGACATGCAGGGCGGCCACATCCACCCGCTGAACCTGGCCCTCGGTGAAGCCGCGGCCATCGTGCGTCTGGGCGGCAAGATCTACGAGCAATCCGCTGCCGTGGAAATCAAATACGGCGAGCCCAACGTCGTGCGCACCGCCAAAGGTCAAGTCCGCGCCAAGTACCTGCTGATCGCCGGCAACGCCTACCTGCCGCAAGGCCTCGACAACCGCGTGACGGCCAAGAGCATGCCGTGCGGCTCGCAGATCTGCGTCACCGAACCGTTGACCGAAAAACAGGCCCGCAGCCTGATCACCAACAACTATTGCGTCGAAGACTGCAACTACCTGCTCGACTACTACCGCCTCACCGCCGACAACCGTCTGCTCTACGGCGGCGGCGTGGTCTACGGCGCCCGTGAACCGGACGACATCGAAACCCTGATCCGCCCGAAGATCCTCAAGACCTTCCCGCAGCTCAAGGACGTGAAAATCGACTACCGCTGGACCGGCAACTTCCTGCTGACCATGTCACGCATGCCGCAATTCGGCCGCATCGAGAAAAACGCCTACTACATGCAGGGCTACAGCGGCCACGGCGTCACCTGCTCGCACCTGGCCGGCAAACTGATCTCGGAAATGATCCGCGGCGACGCCGAACGCTTCGACGCTTTCGCCTCCCTGCCGCACATGCCGATGATTGGCGGCCGTACCTTCTCCGCGCCACTGACCGCCCTCGGCGCCGTGTACTACTCGCTGCGCGACCGTTTCGGCATCTGATTTACCTCCCCGGCGGTGGCCCCGCACAGGCGCCGCCGGTTTTTTCTGACACCCCAAGCTCAAACTGTGGGAGCGGGCTTGCTCGCGAAAGCGGTGTGTCAGCCAACACTCATGTCGGCTGACACACCGCTTTCGCGAGCAAGCCCGCTCCCACAGTTGCCGTATTACCAAGGCAAGAAGGACTTTTCACCCACCGTCCATCGAACCTGCTGAGCAACACCGACAAACGTGATTTAATAGCCGCCTTTCACGGTTCCGGGACACGGGAGCAACGTGATCCGCGCGACCTGCGCGGCACCCGCCACCCACCCCCATTGCCCTTAAGTCGTTCTCACATAAGGCTGTCATGGATACGGGTTCTCGACTCAAACTAGTACGCGAAAGCTACAAACTCTCCCAGCGCGAGCTGGCCCGGCGTAGCGGCGTGACCAATGCCACCATCTCCCTGATCGAACAGAATCGTGTCAGTCCTTCCGTCAGCTCACTGAAAAAGCTGCTCGAAGGCATCCCGATGTCCCTGGCCGACTTCTTTACCTTCGACCAGCCCCCTCGCGAACACCAATATGTCTTCCGCGCCAACGAACAACCCGACCTCGGCCGCCACGGCCTGCGCCTGCTGCTGATCGGCGCCTCTGTCCCAAGCCGCCAGATGCGCTTGCTGCGCGAGCAATACGCACCGGGCGCGAGTTCGGGGGAAGAGCCGATTGTTCACGCGGAAGGCGAGGAGTGTGGGTTGGTGACGCGCGGCACCGTGGAGTTGACGGTGGATGGGCAGGTGAGCGTGTTGAGTGCGGGGGATGGGTATTATTTTCCGACGACGCTGCCGCACAAGTTCCGGAATATCGGGGCGGATGAGGCGGAGATTATCAGTGCGAATACGCCGGCGAATTTTTGAGACGGATTCTGAAGCTCCTCAGTTTGTTCGACTTCGATAGCTAAAGAACCGCAGAAATGCGGTTTTTTATGCGGTAAATTTCTTCAGGGTTTGGACTTTTTGTTTGTGATTTTATGTGATATTTATATATTATTATTTTGATTCAAAAGTTGTACGTGCTTCGAGTGTGAATGATCAAAAAACTAGAATTTTGAAGTGTCAGATCTCGATATTTACGCTTGCGGGTTCGGATGGGTTTTGATTCTGGCTAATGTTGTTGAGTTTAAAGCTGTTTTTTGTATGCGATATTTTTTCTGATGGAGTTTTAAAGTCTGAGGAGGCTAAGTGAGTAGTAAATATCAAATATTTATCAGCTCCACCTATGTTGATTTGAAAAGTCCAAGAGACTTAGTAATAAAAGCTGTTCTTGAGATGGGGCATATCCCCGTCGGGATGGAGATGTTTAGTGCGGCGGATGAGCAGCAGTGGAGTATCATTAAGCGGCAAATAGATCAGAGTGATTATTATGTTGTCATTCTTGCTCATAGATACGGGTCTGTTACAGGGGAAGGCATAAGTTATACAGAAAAGGAATATGATTATGCGGTTTCTAAAGGTATACCAATATTAGGTTTTGTCTTGGATTCTGGTGCAATGTGGCCAGCCAAGCACACCGAAACTGAAGCAGCGCAGGTTTTATCTTTAGGCCAATTCCGAAACAAGGTTAAGTCTAGACCTGTTTCTTTTTGGAAAAATAACGATGACTTGTATGGTAAGTGTTCAATCGCACTGATGAAGGCATTTACGGCATATCCGCGCGAAGGGTGGATAAGAGCTTCGCAGCATACAGATACTCTACTGACGAACGAATTAACCCGGCTGAGTTCTGAGAATGCAAAACTTCGCGAGCAACTGGAAAAAGTTTCCGGTAGTAAGGATGAAAGCCGAGCCAGGGAGGAAAAAAAGAATATTCAGATTCTAAAGTCGAATAAAAGAGAGATTTTCGTATTCAAAAAAGGTGGCGCTGATTGGGAACTGGCAACAGAGGCAGATTTGTTAAGTTTGTTTCTGTGTTTGGCTCCAGAAATGCTTGTCGAAATATCTACCTCGGAAATTGCAGAGCACGCTGCTGTTGTTCTTTGTGGCATTCCGGAGAAGGACTTGCGAGATGAGTTTCCGGTACCGACGAACGCAGTCAAGGAGTGGATGGCTGATTTTGCAACTTTGGGGCTGGTTAAGCCCTCCGAAAAGAAGAAGCCTATAAAGAATACCAATGAGTACTGGACGTTGGCTGAGCAGGGTAAAAGTATACTTGGTGCAATAAGGCGGGCGCAGTTGGAGCTTGCTGTGGCTGATGATGTTTGACTCACGGTAATGGATTGGCAAAATTCATTCCTGTTTTTAAAAAAATAAAAAGGTAACTAAATAAAAAAGGTGACAGATTTATTTTTTAATATGTCACCTTAAGTCTAAAAGGTGACAGATCTATTTTACTGCTAGCCAAAAACATGGCATGAAAAGGTGACGACAAGAACAGGTGGTAGATTTATTTTTTGCTGGGCGTGATTTCAGGAGTTGGTTTTATGGGGGAGAGTGGGGTTAATTGTTTTCCCATAGTTCTTCGACCTCAATAAGGCTGCACTTGCGATCGAGCGATATTTTTCGTAGGCCAGTAATTATTCTCAGATACGATTCGTGTGTGGTTATTTCTTTTATCGTTTCTTTTGAGTGAGTGTCTTCGAATATGTGGTGGGTGTTTTTATATTTTTTCTTTATACCTTTCCACAATCCTGAGTCGATTGGTGGGTGTAAGCACTCGCGAACATTAATGCGTCCTCCGTCTCCAATGTAGCAATAGGTTTTCAAGTAAATGTTTATTATTTTTGCCGCCCACCCAAATTGATGTTTGAGTTTTTCGCAAGTCGTTGTCAGAGTGAGTAATGTTTCTTCGTGCCAGTTTTCGAATTCTTCACGCGTTATTGGGCCGCGGGATTTGTCGAGGATGTCGGAGAAGTCAATTCTCTTGAGAATGCCATATACATCAACTCGGCTTTTTATGGGAGAGCCGCTTCGAAGTGCTGAAAGTACAGTCCATTCTGCGTAGCTTTTGATTATTGTGTGGCGTGCTTGCATAGCAGTTCTCCTCAGTTGTTTTTTTGTCTGGACGGGTACTTTATGACCATAATGTCGCTCAGCTGGCCACTATATGATCAAAAAAGACCAAAAGGTGAAAGATTTATTTGTGTGGTGTTTTATAGATCTGTCACCTTTAAGTTTCGTACTTTAACTACCATGTAAGGCTTTTGTTCTTAGCTTCAAAATTTTTCTTATACATCATCCATATAGTGCTGTAATTACACATGTCAATTTTCTCGCAGTAGTCATGAATCACTGCGTTCATTATTTTCCGATCAGTGGCTTTAGTCGCTTCTTTGAAGGAGTCAAGATTCTTCTTTTCCATCATGCGAAGAGTACTTTCCTGACACATGTCGATTTTTTCGCAGTAGTCCTTCCTCACCGTTGCGGTGATGGAATCAATGACCTGTTGTTTCTGTGCTTCTGACCCGTCGAAATCCATCGGATTGAGAATGGTCGCGGCGGAACAAGAAAATGAGCTGAAGAATGTGAGAATGCAGAGCAATTTTTTCATGGAGATATCCTTTCCTCGTCTACTGTTGCCGTGATCGTCGCTGATCAGGATCGAAGATCCTCAGTACACCGATCAATTGCCGGATGTCAGAGTGCCACTAAGTTTTTGTCAGTGGAAGACGTTCAGACCAAAGTCGCTAGCCGGCGGAGCCGCAGCCGATTTTGCGACTGAGTTTCTACTCCGCCCCATCCAAAGGACTAAAAAACCGCGATATCGCGGTTTTTTATGGTTTCAAAGGGAGGGGAGAACGCTTGGGTCAGGATTCAATTGCTCGTTGCCCAATTACCCGAAATACATCCCTCACGTCCTGCACCAGGATTCTCGCGATCGTGGTGATGGTGCTGATGTCGTGTTCGGAATGGTCGGGGAGGCTGGTGCACGCCATGAGATCTAAATACTTGAGGACTGCCTCGAGGCGTTCGGATGCGCAGGCATGTAGGTCACTTAAGGGGGCTTCGGCATTAATCAGCAGGACAGGGTGATCCGAAGCCGGATAGGACATGTCAACGCAGTGGTAGAGCGGTTTTTTGTTCGTCATGGTGCTAATCCTTTTAATGAGAAGAATTGCCACCGTCCTGCTGCGAAACAAAATGGGTGGCAGCTATGCGCGGGTTCGCAGACCGGAGGATTAACACCAAGACCCGGCAGACCCGAAGGTCTCCCACGCACAACCGCCATAAAGATTGCGCAGCCGAGAGTCGGCCGTGCCAGGCGGAACAGGGTGTCAATCTTAAGGGCTGCGAAACCCTATCGCCAAATTCGTTCAGCGACAGACCCACTCTAGGCATCGATCCCCACCGTCGCAATCAGCCTGTAGGACGTGAAATCACCACGAGTGGCCAGCGCTTTAGCTCCCGGTAAGCGACGCAACCGGCGTAAATCAAGGGCTACGGAGTGTCAGGGGAAAATGACTCGCCGAGTTTGGAACCGCTTCGCAGCCCCGTAAGAACAAGCTCCCTCACCACGAGCAGTCATTTCCTACGCTGTTTTCAGATCCCGAAATTCATCACATATTCCTGCCCCGGAACTTTCCCCAAAACCGATGTCAATTTGATGGCGTGTCGCGACGCTCATTTGAAACGGATAAACCTGTTTCCTGGCAAGCCAAGGAAGTGTGAGATGAAACTGATTCTTGCGATGTTGTTGATGTTCAGCGGTTATGCGTTCGCCGGTTGCGGCAGCATCAGTGACCCTGATCAGCGGGCCTATTGCGAGGGTACGAACGGCGGTACTTGTGGGCGGATCAGCAATATGGATCTGCGTGCGTCCTGCGAATCGCAGAGGAGCGGTGGCAGCTGCGGCACCATTAACGATATGGACATGCGCGCTTATTGCGAAGCCAGAGCCCGGGGTGGCAGTTGCGGGACGATCAACAACATGGATATGCGTGCGGCATGCGATGCGGAGACGCACGGCGGCACCTGCGGAACTATCAATGACATGGACCAACGCGCACTGTGCGAGGCTAGGAAGGGTGGTAGCTGCGGAAGTATCAACAACATGGATCTGCGCAACCAGTGCGAAGCCATGAAGCGATGATTTGTGTGTGACCTGGATCACCCAGTGCCAGGCTGTTTCCCGGCAAACCCAAGGAAGTGTGAGATGAAACTGATTCTTGCGATGTTGTTGATGTTCAGCGGTTACGCATTTGCCGGTTGTTCTAGCATCAACGACAGCGATCAACGCAGCTATTGCCAGGCCACGCAGGAAGGCAGTACTTGCTCCTCGATTCGGGATAGTGATTTGCGTGCGTCTTGCGAAGCGGAGAAGGGCAGTACTTGTTCGAGCATTCGCGACAGCGACCAGCGCGCTTACTGCGAGGCGAAAAAAGGCAGCACTTGTTCGAGCATTCATGATTCGGATTTACGCGCAACATGTGAGGCTGAGAAAGGCAGTACCTGCTCCAGCATCCATGACAGCGATCAGCGTGCATTTTGTGAGGCGAAGAAGGGCAGCACTTGTTCGAGCATCCATGATTCGGACCTGCGCAATCAGTGCGAAGCCATGAAACGCTGATCCATCGGCCTCATTCCAAACGCAAAAAGGGACACTCAACGGTGTCCCTTTTTTACGGGCGACTGAAACGCAATTCCCGGACTACCCAGTCAAACTTTTCACTTGCCACGCACCGGCTCATCGCCAAAGGTTCCCCCCATCCACCCCACGTCGTAGACTGCGAAACAAGTTGTAACGCCTCTCCCACGGACGGAACCGCGCATGATTCAAATCGGCAGCCGCAACAACGCCCCCACCGCGCAGCACAAAACCCAAGACATTTACATCTTCAGTATCGACCTGTCCCGACCGGCGACGCCGTTCTGCTTCGAGCAATCGATTGGCGGCGGACATGTCGAGCAGGGCGGTGCACGGTGGTTGGCGTTGGATGAGCTGGATGGCTGGCCCGGCGAATCGCGGGAGCATTTGAAGAAGTCCGGTTGTGCCTGGGTGGCCGAATTGATGGACGCGCATTCGGGGGAGAGTCAGGCTGATCTGGTCTCGCTGATCCTCCAGCGCTATGCCGAGCCGGCACAGCCAACCGGGCGTTTGCAGGCGATTGGGCGCTGGTTCAAGCGCCACTTCTATATTGGCGGCCGGTACGGCGTCTGACCCGAGGAAATACCCATGACTCAGACTCTAGAACGCGCCATCGCGATTGCCGCCACAGCCCACGCGGGGCAGGTGGACAAGGGTGGTGCGCCGTACATTTTGCATCCGCTGAAGGTCATGTTGCGCATGAGCAGCCTGGAAGAACGCATCGTCGCGGTGCTGCATGATGTGGTCGAGGACTGCGGCATCAGCCTGGAGGATTTGCGCAAGGAAGGTTTCAGCGAAGCCGTTTTGTCCGCCATCGAATCGGTGACCAAAGTGCCCGGCGAATCCTATGAGGACTTCGTCGAGCGGGCGGCGCAGAACCCGATCGGGCGGGTGGTGAAACTGGCGGATCTGGAGGAAAACAGCGACCTGTCGCGGATTGCCTTGCCGAGTTGGGAGGATCTCGAGCGGATCGAAAAATACCGGCGGGCGATTGGACGGCTGCGCGCCTGACTTAACTGAAAAGCACCTTGAATAGCCAGGAAGGCGACCATGAAATCCATTCTGTGTTTGTTGATTGCTGCCGGGTTCGGCGCACTGTTGCAGTTCGAAGGCGTGCCCCACGGTTTACTGCTGGGCTCGATTCTTGTCACCGCACTTGTCGTGACTAAATTTGGCATCGCACCGGCGACGCCTTATGGTCTGGGCTACATCCAGGTCACGCTGGGTATCGCTACCGGGCTGATGTTCGAAGCGTGGGACAGCGCGACCGTCTCGACGATGTTGCCGAGCCTCGGCGTGTTGCTGCTGTGCCTGGCAGTGCAAGTGGCGCTGGCCGCCTGGTGGCTGTCGCGCGGTGCGGGGTGGAATCGCACGGATGCGTTGCTGGCAGTGTATCCCGGGGCGCTGGCGGCGGTGTTCGATTTGCTGGAATCGCATCAGGCGTCGAGCAAGGTGATCATCGTGCACTTGATGCGGCTGCTGCTGATCACGGTGCTGGTGAGTTTGCTGATTCCCGGAACTGCACCGGCTCCGGCGGCCGAAGTTGATCCCCTGTCCACGGGCATGGCGTTGACCGTGCTGGCAGTGATCGGCTTGAGCGTGGTGGTCGGGCGTTTGCTGCTCGCCGTTGGCGTGCCGGCGCCGTTCATGTTGACGGCAATCATCGTCACCGCCGTGTTTGTGAAATCAGGGTGGCTGCAGCGCTTTCACATGCCGGACTGGAGTTTGAATCTGGCGGCGCTGATTCTCGGTGTGCGGATCGGCTCCCGTTTTCAGGGATTGGGCCTCGCGGAACTGGGACGTCATGGCCGCACGGCGCTGGTGTCGGTCGGTTTGATGATTCTGGTCGCGGCGGTTTTTGCATTGGCGGCGGCACGGTTGCTGGGCAGCGATGCGTTGTCACTGTGGCTGGCGTACATGCCGGGGGCGATTGAAACCATCGCGATTGTGGCGTTCGCCGGCGGGTTAAATGTGGTGTTTATCCTGACTCACCATCTGGCGCGGATGGTGGTGCTGCACTTTGCGCCGGCGTTGCTGGTGCAGGTTCGGCGGGTTAGAGAGGAAACCTGAACAGCTTTTTGGCGTTTAGCAAAATGCCCATTTTTCAAATGGGCATTGGTTAAATAGCATCAATGGTTACTTCAACCACTTGTACAAGCGATAGCCGCCATAGCCTGCCACCGCGATTGCAGCCGCTGGCCAAGCTGCTGCGGTGGCGACTGCCATCACACCTGCAGCCATTCCGCCTCCTCCTGCAGCAACTGCGCCACCTCCGAGAGTGGCTAAGGCGGAAGTCGTTGCAGCGGCGCCACTTAAGCCAGCCGCGTTAGCGACCGCGACTGCTCCGCCATACACCATCGAAGCGTTAGCTATACCTGCTGCTGCACCAGTTGCAATGGCGGAGCCTGCTACTGTTTTGTCACCAATTTCCATGTGTTTACCCCTACTCAATGTGTGTCATGGAAACTATAAGCCATCACTTTGATATCATTCCATATCTTTTTAAAGGTTTGGATCCAAGGCGAAAAAATCAATGCGCCAGGGTTGGGTGACAACTCCAATCTGGTTACAACGTCACGCCCTGACGGTTGTCCCGGTGCGCGACAAGCAAATGCATCATCACACCACTGTAAAGCGTCACCAGAATGAACAACCCCATGCGCACCGCGAACGCGGTGTAGACGTCCTTGCCCGCCGCGCTGTCCTCAACGGACTGGCCGAGCAGGATGATCATGGTGATCAGGGTGTTGAGCCAGAACCCCGGCGTGAGCTGCGTCGGGTGCAGTCGATAGAGTTTGCGCGCCAGAAACAGCCCGAACAGCAGCATCCACAGAAAGAACATCCACAGGTGCACGAACAGGCTCAATGCACACCAGAACAGCACCGCCAGCAGTCCGCCGAGCAAGGTTGAGCCGAGCAGTTCGCGCCCGGCGTGGTGGGTGCGGGTGGTGGTGCTCTGCTGGCCGAGGCTGACGGCTTTGAGGATGATCGGCAGGTAGCTGGCGGGGTCGATCAGCACCAGCAGGAAGGTCGGCAGCACGATCAATGTTGCGCGCATCGCTACGCGGGGCACGTCTTCGGCGGGCAGGGCGGGCGTGGGTGGTGGCGCGGGGCTGTTGGCCGGTTCCGGGAACAGGACGTGGCTCAGCCCAACGATGACGACGGCCAGCAACAGGCCTTTGACCAGCGCGCCGATCACCGCCATGGCCAGCTCGAATGAGGCGAAGCCGGCGGCGGAGATCATGGTCATGCCGATCACCAGGAATGTCATGATCAGCACGTTGCCGCCGCGCAAACCGTAGGTGAATACTCGAAACAGACCGACACCGATCAGCAGCACGCCGCACACCGGGTAATAACGCAGCAACGGCACCAGCAACAGGCCGAGACTGGTGGTGAGCGCGGCAACGAACGTCAGCACCAGCGCGGTTTTGGCGGGCAATGGCCGGGGCATGCTCGCCAGCAGCAACACCGCGAGCACCGGCGACAAAAACGACAGCGGCAAGGCGAGGCCGTAACTCGCAGCGGTGCACAACGCCGTGCCGCAAGCCAGACGCAGGGCCCGTTGCGCCGGAACGCTGCGCTCAGTAGGCATACGATAGCCAGCTCATCGACCAGACAAACATCCGCCCGAGTGGATTGAGCAGATTGCCCTCGCTGGGAAATGCCATGACTTCCGCCTGGCCGCCAGCGCGAATCGAACGGCTTTCGAACAGACGCTTTTTCGCCTCTTCGCTGAACTCGATGATCACCGGAAAGCGCTGCGCCGGGCGCAGCCAGTCGCGGCTGTTCTGGATCGTCGGCAGGGTGCCGGGCGGCGGCGTCTGGCCGACGCTGACGCCATAACCGACGCTGCGCACCCGGCCGTCGAGCACTTCGCCGGGCAGGGCGTCGAGGATGATCGATACTGGCGTGCCGGGCTTGATCCGGCCGAGGTTGTTCTCGGTGAGGTCGGCGCTGACCCACACGTCCTGGATCGTGATCAGCGTCATCACCGGACTGCCGGCAGCGGCGAACTGGCCGACGTCGGTGCGCAGGTCGGTGATCAGTCCCGCCGAGCGCGCGCCGATGCGGGTGTTGGCCAGATCCAGTTCAGCCTTGGCCAGCGTGGCGGCGGCGCTGAGCAGTTTGGCGTTGGTGTCGGTGTTGCCGCCTTCCTGCTCCTGGGCGCGCAGCACTTCGGCCCGGGCGGCGGCAACCTGGCTGACCGCCGCTTCGTGGTTGGCCCGTGACACTTCCAAAAGCCGAACCGAAACCGTACCCGGATCCTCCTTGTACAAACCCTCCAGCCGCCGATTGTCCTGGCGCGTTTTAAGTTCATTGGCCTGCGCCGCTCGCAACGATGCCTGGGCCGAAGCGATGCCGGCGGTGCTGGCGCCGACCGTGCGCCGGGTGTTTTCCAGGTCGGCGCGGGCCCGGTCGACGGCGATTTGCAGTGGTTGCGGATCAAGCTCGAAGAGGATGTCGCCAGCCTGCACGTCCTGATTGTTGCGCACGTTGACCTTGATCACCCGCCCCGCGACTTCCGCCGCCACCGGGATCACAAACGCACCGACCCGCGCCTGCTGGGTGTAGGGCGTAAAACGGTCGGCCAGCAGATACCAGACCAGGCTCAGCACAATCACCAGCAGCACCCAGCGGATGCCTTTTTTCGCCGGATCCGGCGGCGCTTCATCACTCATGGCGGTCTACCTGCGAGGGAATCGGATAGGTCGGTTGGGGCGGCGGGGCGCTCAGCAGATCGCCCCAGTCGGTGCGTTGCTGCATTTGCTGCCGGGTCGCTGAATCAATCTGCGGCCCGGCGCTTTGCCAGCCGCCACCGACGGCGCGGTACAGGGCGATCAGGTTGCTCACGGCGTTGCTGCGGCTGACCAGATAGTTGTCCTGTAGCTCCAGCAACGCCCGCTGGGCATCGAGCACCCGCTGAAAGTCCGAATAGCCTTCACGATATTGAGTGTTGGCCAGCACCAGCGAACGCCGCGCCGCACCTTCGGCCTCGCCGAGAATGCGCTCGCGTTCCAGCGCTTTGGTCAGGCCGCTCGCGGCATCGTCGGCCTCGCGGGCGGCCTGACGGACTTTGTCGCGATAGGCTTCGATCAGTTGCTGCAAGCGCGCATCCTGCACGCGGATGTTGTTGTGGATGCGGCCGTAGTCGAACAGGTTCCAGCGCAGGCTCGGGCCGCCGATCAGGTCGAGACTGCGCGGCGTGGCGCCGAGGGTGTCGCTGGACCAGACGATGCTGCCGAGCAAGGTCAGCGACGGATACAGATCGGTCTCGGCCACGCCAACCAGCGCCGATTGCGCGGCAACGTTCAGTTCCGCTGCGCGCACATCGGGGCGGCGCAGCAGCAGGTTCGCCGGAACGTCCTGCAACACGGCGCGATCCACCAGCGGAATCAGCCCCGGTTGTTCCGCCAGAAACGCCGCGCCACCGGGCGGCTGGCCGACCAGCACCGCCAGCGCATTGCGGGTACGCAGCAATTGATCTTCGAACGCCGGAATGCTGCTCAGGGTGCCCAGGTATTGAGTCCTGGCCTGTTGCAGGTCGAGTTCGGCGGTCTGGCCGCTGCGAAAGAGTTTTTCGGTGATCTCGAAGTTACGCTTTTGCTGGGCGGCGTTTTCCCGAGCGACTCGCAGCCGGGCTTCTGTGGTGCGCAGGGCAAAGTAGGTGTCGGCCACTTGAGCGCGCAGCAGCACGAGGGCGTCTTCATAGTTGGCCTGGGCGGCGAAGTAGCTGGCGTCGGCGGATTCGATGGCGCGGCTGAAGCGGCCCCAGAAATCCAGTTCCCAGCCGACATCGAACGCGGCGCTGTGCTGCCAGAAGTGCAAGTCCTGCGGATTGCTGCCGCCGGACTGGTGGCGGTCGATGTACAGGCTGTCGGCGCTGGCCTGTTGCAGTTGCGGGTAGCGACCGCTGTCGGCGATGCCCAGTTGCGCCCGGGCTTCGAGCACCCGCAGGCCGGCGATTTTCAGGCTGCTGTTGCGGGCTTCGGCGTCGCTGATCAAACGGTCGAGTACCGGATCGGCAAACACCTGCCACCACTGGCGCAGATCCGGCAACGTGCCGCGTTCGCTGGCCTGTTCCAGCGCCGGGCTTTGCCACTGCTTGCTCCAGACCTCGGCCGGCGGCTGGAAATCCGGGCCCAGCCGCAGGCAGCCGCCAAGGCTCAGGGCACCGAGCAGCAGCAGGTGGCCGGGACGGATCAGCAGGGCTGGCGTTGCAGGCATACCGGGAGGCCCCAGCGGGAAATGTCACTGGAGCATAGACCGCAGATTGCCGGTTGATCGAAGCAATCAACTGCTACGCTTTTTCAGGCGAACACCACCGAACCCCGCCCCGGATAAAAAGGTAGGAAGCCATGGACACTGCTCAAGAACCGCTTGCCCCCACCAGCGCCAACTGGCGTTTCAAGGTCGGCGTGGCAATCATCTGCCTGATGCTCGGTTCGTGGCTGATGGTGCCGATTGCCGCCGCCCTCGATGTGCCGGGCTCGAAAGTCGCGGCGCTGACCGGGGTGTTGTTCATCAGCAATAAAGTGCTGTTGCTGCTGGTGATCGCGGTGATGGGCAAGGCCGGGTTCGCCGAACTCAAGCGCACGATCGGCCACTATATTTCCGGCGTGATTCCGACCCCGGTGGCCGAAGTCAACCCGATGCGCCACAAGATCGGCGTGGTGATGTTCTGCCTGCCGCTGCTGTCGTCCTTCCTGGAACCGTATTTCGACAATTTCTTCCCGGGTGTGCGGCCCAACCTCTGGCAGATGCAGGCGCTGGGCGACTTGATGTTCGTCGGCAGCTTTTTCGTGCTGGGCGGCAATTTCTGGGACAAGGTGCATGCGCTGTTCGTGCGCAAGGCGCGGGTGGTGGTGGAGTAAAAAAAACAGGGGCCAAGCCCCTGTTTTTTGAGGTGGGAGGTTATTTGAGGTGGGCGGCGAAGCCTTCGCTGCCCGGCGCAATATCATCCTTCAAGGTCAACGCCGGAATCTCGTAATCGCCGGCATTCTGCCGCCGAAATCCGATCGGCCGCGTACTCCACAACTCATCCAGCCGCGCACCCAGCTCCTTGCACGTTTGGGTAAACCGCGCCTCATCCATTTTTCCGGTGCGATAGACCACGAACGGCGGCAGCACCTCGAAGCCCGGGTAATACAGAATCCCGTGATGAATCGGGAACAGCAGATCATCGATCGGGCCGTTGATTCCGCGCGGGCTGTAGTGCGATTCCCAACCACCGGCGGTCACCATCAGCATCGCCCGTTTGCCTTTCAAGGTGCCTTCGCCGTAGCGGTCGCCCCAACGAGAATCCGAATGCTCGCCGACACCGTAAGCAAATCCGTAGGCGTACACGCGCTCGACCCAGCCCTTGAGAATCGCCGGCATGGAAAACCACCACAGCGGAAACTGCAGGATCAGGGTGTCGGCCCACAGCAGTTTGGCCTGCTCGGCGGTGATGTCGGTGGCTTGCCGTCCTTGTTCGAAGGCGAGTTTCGAATCGAGGGACGCGTCGAACGGGCGAGTGCTGTCGCGACCCGGGCTGTCATCGGCGTCGAGGCTGGCTTTCCAGTTCATGGCGTAGAGATCGGAAACCTGCACGGTATGGCCGGCGGCTTCCAGGCGCTGGACGGTGAAGTCCTTGAGCGCGCCGTTGAGCGATTGCGGTTCGGGGTGGGCGTAGACCAGTAGCACATTCATGGTGAGGCTCCGTTGCTGAGTGACAGCAGGATCGGCGCCCGGCAGGTATATTGGAAATGAATGTCTGATATGTCTGGTATAGCCATGAATAATTTGAGACGGCTGGATGTCAACCTGCTGCTGACCCTTGATGTGCTGTTGTCCGAGCACAACGTCACCCGCGCCGCGAAGAGGCTGCACCTGTCGCAGCCTTCGGTGAGCGTGCATCTGGCCCGGTTACGGGAGATTTTTGGCGATCCACTGTTGCTGCCAGGACCCCGTGGCATGCGCCCGACGGCGCGGGCCGATGAATTGCGCGAACCGTTGCGCGAGGCGCTGGAAGCGTTGGAGCGGGCGGTGGCGCCGGCCAGTCCGTTCGACCCGGCGCAGGCGACCCACACCTGGAAAGTCGCGGCCTCTGACTATGGCGAATCGACCATTCTGCTGCCGGCCCTCGGCGGGCTGCGCACCCAGGCGCCGGGCACGCGACTGGCGGTGCTGGACCTGTCGCCCCGGCAACTGGTCAAGCAGGCGGAGCAGGGCGTGATCGACCTGGCGCTGCACACCAGCGAGGATGCGCCGCTGGAGCTGCACCGGCGTGCGCTGTTCACCGAACGTTATGTACTGGCCGGTCGCGCCGGGCACCCGAAACTGCAACGCAAGCCGACCCGCGCGCAGTTCTGCGAGCTGGAGCATGTGCTGGTGTCGCCGGAAGGCGGAGGTTTTTTCGGGGTGACGGACAAGGCGCTGGCGGAGGTGGGGCTTACGCGAAACGTGGTGCTGTCGGTGCCGCACTTTCTGTTGCTGATGTCGGTGCTGGCCAGCACCGATCTGGTGGCAATGCTGCCGTCACGGCTGGCGCGCGGCAATGCCGCGCTGCAAGTGGTCGAGCCACCGCTGGAAGTGCCGGGCTACGAAATGGCCATGCTCTGGGCCGAGCGTTCGCATCGCGACCCGGCGCACAAATGGTTTCGCGAGCATCTGGCGGCGTCGGTCTGATCAGGCGTGCCCAAGCGCAATGGCAAACGACACGACGACCATGCAGGCAAAAGCGAAATTGAGGTTCATCGGTATTCATCCTGGTCCTTTTGAAAGTGGGGCCATTCTGCCGGGCTCGGGTCAAAAGAAAAAATTCGGCTTCGTGATTCCAATGATCGAAGCCATTGATACCAGCGTTGTGTTTGCCGGTTTGCCTGGCTAAGCTCGCACAAACCTGCAATTAAAAGCACAAACAGGCAAAACCATGCACGATCATTCCGCTTCCGAGCTTCCTTCCCTGCGTCGGCAGAAAATCCTTCTGATCCTCGAACGTGACGGCAAGGTCATGGCTTCCGAGTTGAGCCAGCATTTTGCGGTGTCCGAAGACACCATCCGCCGCGATCTCGCCGAGCTGGACAACGCCGGGCTGGTGCAGCGGGTGCATGGCGGGGCGCTGCCGAGGCCCAAGGACACCGGCAAGGACTACTTCACCCGGCTGGACGAGATCGACGAGGTGAAGATTCGTCTGGCGCAATTGGCGGCGCAGCAGGTGCGGAACGGGCAGACGGTGATGTTCGACTCCGGTTCCACCTCGTTGCAGGTGGCGCGCTCCTTGCCCAGGGACATCAGCCTCACGGCGGTGACAGCGTCGCCGATGACGGCGATTGCGTTGTCCGAATATCCGGGCATCAAGGTGATTCTGGCGGGCGGGCAATTGAATCCGAAAACCATGTCGGCTGGCGGTCATGAGGCGCTGCGGCTGTTGTCGGGGATCAAGGCGGATCTGGCGATCACCGGGGTCTGCGCGATTCATCCGGAGGTGGGCATCACCTCGTTGCACTTCGATGAAGTGCCGGTCAAGCAGGCGCTGCTCGACTGTGCGACGCGGGTAATTGCCGTGACCACGGCGGACAAGCTCGGGGCGGTGGAACCGTTTGTGGTGGCGCCGTGCGAGCGCTTGCACACGCTGATCACCGAACGGCATGTGGCGTCGGGGAATATTGAGGACTATCGGCGGTTGGGGATTGAGGTTGAGCAACTGCAGGATTGAGTTTTGTGGTGAATTTAAAGGCCCCATCGCGAGCAAGCTCGCTCCCACAGTGTCCGAGGCGTACTCAAAACTCAGGTATGCCCCAAACTTTGTGGGAGCGGGCTTGCCCGCGAAGAGGCCAGTCGATCCAATGCATAAACTGGCACGCGGTCGAGGAATCAATCAGCGCAGTTTTTCCAGCATCTGGTAGTACCACATGCCGGCCGCCAGCATCGGATTCCCCAGCAGATCGCCCATTGGCACGCGAATGTGCGAGCACGCGGCAAACGTGTCGAACTGCTGCATCTGCCCGGTGATCGCCTGGCTCATGATCTCGCCCATGATGTGGGTCGTGGCGATGCCGTGGCCGGAATAGCCCTGGCAATACCAGACGTTGTCCGAGAGCTTGCCCAGTTGCGGGATGCGGTTGATGACGATGCCCATCGCGCAGCTCCACTGGTAATCGATCTTCACCCCTTTGAGCGCCGGGAAGGTCTGTTCGATGCACGGCCGCAGTTCGCCGGCGATGTCCCGTGAATCCTTGCCGCTGTAGTTGGCGCCGCCACCGAACAGCAGGCGGCCGTCAGCCGTGAGCCGGTAGTAGTCGAGGACGAAGCGGCAGTCGTAAACGGCAAGGTCTTCAGGGTTGATCTGCTTGGCCAGATCGCCCAGCGGTTCGGTGGTGACAATGCCGCCCATGGCCGGGAAGATCTTGCCCTTGAGCTGGCCCGGTTCGAGCTTGTGGTAGACGTCGCCGGCCAGCAGCACCTGATTGGCGTCGACCTGTCCGTGGGCGGTGCGCACGCCCGGGCTGTCGCCATGAATGATCTCCAGCACTTCGCTGTTTTCGAAGATCAGCGCGCCGAGGCTTTCCGCCGCCCGCGCCTCGCCGATACACAGGTTGAGCGGGTGCAGGTGCATGTTGCGAGTGTTCTTGATCGCGCCGTGATAGAGGTCGCTTTGCAGCAGGTCGCGCACCTGGCTGCGGTCGAGCAGGCTGACGTCATCACCCATGCCGCGACGCACGGCTTCGTCATAGTCGCTGCGCAAACCGGCCATGTGGCTCGGCTTGTACGCCGCGTGCAAATGGCCGTGCTTGAGGTCGCAATCGATCGCGTATTTCTCGACCCGTTGCTGGATGATTTCGTGGCCGCGCCAGCGCAGGTGCCAGATGAAATCATCGACCTCATCGCCCAGGGTGTTGCGCATCTGTTTGCGCATCGCGCCGTCGCCGGACAGGCTGCCTGTGACTTGGCCGCCATTGCGCCCGGTGGCGCCCCAGCCGATCTTGTGGCTTTCGACGATGGCGACTTTCAGGCCTTTTTCGGCCAGTTCCACGGCGGTGGCGACGCCGGTGAAACCGCCGCCGATGATCACCACATCGACCTGGTGCCGGCCTTGCAGGGTCGGGTAGTCGGTGTCGCGGTTGAGGGTTGCGGTGTAGTAGGAATTGCTGCGTTCGGTCATTTTAAGTTCCACACAAAATTCGGGAGGCAAAGTGCAGTCCTTGTGGGAGCCAGCCTGCTGGCGATGAGGGCCTGTCAGACACATGGATGGTGAAGGACGCACCGCTATCGCCAGCAGGCTGGCTCCCACAGGGTTCAGTGGGAGGCGTCAGGCTTCGGTCAGGTACCAGCGCCAGTCTTGCTCGCCCACTTCGGCCATGAACTGCCGGTATTCCGCACGTTTCACTGCCAGATACACCCCGAGGAATTCCTGCCCCAGCGCATCCCGCGCCCACACCGAGTTTTCCAGTGCCGTGAGCGAAGTCAGCCAATCGGTCGGCAGCAATTCTTTCGCCTGCGCGTAACCGTTGCCTTCCACCGGTTCACCCGGATCGATGTGTTCTTTTATGCCGCGATGAATGCCCGCCAGGATCGCCGCCGCTGCCAGATACGGGTTGGCATCGGCGCCGCAGATGCGGTGTTCGATGTGCCGGGTGTTGGCCGGGCCGCCGGGTACGCGCAGGCTGACGGTACGGTTATCGACACCCCAGGTCGGCGCCAGTGGTGCATAACTGTTGGCCTGGAAACGGCGGTAGGAGTTGGCGTTCGGGCAGAACAGCAGCAGCGAATCGAGCAGGGAGGCGAGCATCCCGCCAATCGCCGTGCGCAGCAGCGGGGTGCCCGCCGGGTCCTCGGAGGCAAACAGATTGCGCCCCTCGGCATCCGCGAGGCTGACGTGCATGTGCATGCCGGTGCCGGCCAGGTGATCGAACGGCTTGGCCATGAACGTCGCCTGCATCCCGTGCTTGTGTGCTACGGCTTTGACCAGCCGTTTGTAGCGCACGGCCTGGTCCATCGCCTCCAGCGCATCGCCGTGTTCGAGGGTGATTTCCACCTGGCCCGGCGCGTATTCCGAGATCGCCGTGCGCGCCGGAATGCCGTGCAGTTTGCAGGCGCTGTAGAGGTCGGCGAGGAACGGTTCGATCTGTTCCAGCTCACGCAAACCGTAGACCTGGGTGTGTCGCGGTCGACCGCCGTCGGCATCCAGCGCCGGTTGCGGGCGGCCGTTGTGATCGCGTTTGGCGTCGAGCAGATAGAACTCCAGCTCGCAGGCCATCACCGGGTGGTAACCCTCGGCTTTCAAACGGTCGATGACCTTGATCAACAGGTGACGCGGGTCGGCAATGCTTGCCGGCATGCCTTGTTCCGGGTGCATGCTGACCTGCACCGCAGCGGTCGGAATCTGCCGCCACGGCAGGCGCACCAGACTGCCATCCAGCGGATAGGCGCGGCAGTCGATGTCGCCGACGTCCCACACCAGCCCAGAGTTTTCCACGTCTTCGCCCTGCACGGTCAGGCCGAGGATGGTGCTCGGCAGCGGGCGACCGCTTTCGTACACGGCGAGCAGTTCTTCGCGGTGCAACAGCTTGCCGCGGGGAACGCCGTTGGCATCGAGGATGAACAGCTCGATCATGTCGATGTCGGGGTTCTGCTCGAGAAAGCTACGGGCGTCTTCAATGGCTGCGAATTTCATAATCAATCACTCACGATGGCGCCGCACAGGCGCGCAGATTCGGCCTGGACGCAGCTCGGCAAAAGGCGCGGGCGTCCTGGCAGGGATATCGAAAAAGAGAAGGAGCTGTCGCGATTTTTACCGGCGCGATCAGACGGGCAGGCAGATATCCGGCGGGCGTGCGGAGTGACGCAGCTTGGAACGGCTCAGGGCCATGGGGAGATTGACGATGCGATTCATGCGCGGCCCCCGTGAAGGTGGGCGCACAGTGCAGAGACGTTCAACGATTCTGATTGTTGGAGTGACGTGCTCATGACGCGTGTTTCCGTTGGCGGAAAACGTCGGCGGCGGGAGCGTCCCGCCATGCCGGTGTGGCGGGATAGTAAGGGGGAAGTCCGGGATAAGTAAACGCCTGATTCCGATGCGCGCGGCAAGCCACCGGTTCAGCGCAACAGATGAAACCCCAGCCCGACGAGGGCGCAAACGATCAACACCTCGATCACCCCGCGCTTGAAGATAAACAGCCCGAGGGTGGCGGCGAGGGCGAGCAACAGCGCAAAAAAGTCAGGCTGTCCGGCAAAACCGTTGGGCCAGAACACATGCCAGGCGAAGAAGCACGCCAGATTCAGGATCACCCCGACCACGGCTGCGGTAATCGCCGTTAGCGGTGCGGTGAACTTCAGTTCGTTGTGCGTCGACTCCACCAGCGGCCCGCCGGCGAGGATGAACAGAAACGAGGGCAGAAAGGTGAACCAGGTCACCAGTGTCGCCGCCAGCGCACCAGCGGCAAACGCGTGCTCCGGGCCGAACGTCGGTTGGACATAAGCCCCGACGAATCCGACGAATGCCACGACCATGATCAGCGGCCCCGGCGTGGTTTCGCCCAGAGCCAGTCCATCGATCATCTGCGTCGGCGTCAGCCAGCCGTAATGCCCGACCGCGCCTTGGTACACGTAGGGCAGCACGGCATAAGCGCCACCGAACGTGAGCAACGCTGCTTTGGTGAAGAACCAGCCCATCTGGGTGAAGGTGCCGCCCCAGCCGAACAGCGCCGTCAGCAACGCCATTGGCAGACACCACAACAACCCACCGCCCAGCACCAGACGCAGCAGCCTCGGCAGGCTGAACCGTGCATGTTCAGCTGGCGGAGTGTCGTCATCGATCAGTGCCGGGCCGAAGGACTTTTCGCTGCCGCGATGGCCGCCATTGTTGAACCGATGAGGCGCCCAGCGTCCGCCGAAATAGCCGATCAGTGCCGCGCCGAGCACGATCAGCGGAAACGGCACGTTGAAGGCGAAGATCGCCACGAACGCCGCCCCGGCAATCGCCCACAGCCAGCCATTTTTCAAGGCCCGGGAGCCGATGCGATGGGCTGCGTGCAGCACAATCGCGGTCACCGCCGGTTTGATCCCGTAAAACACCCCGGCCACCGCCGGCACGTCGCCAAACGCGATGTACACCCACGACAGGGCAATCAGGACCAACAGCGACGGCAGCACAAACAGCGCCCCGGCCAGCACGCCGCCACGGGTGCGGTGCAGCAGCCAGCCGATGTAGGTCGCCAGTTGCTGGGCCTCGGGGCCGGGCAGCAACATGCAGTAATTGAGCGCGTGCAGGAAGCGCCGCTCGGAAATCCAGCGCCGGCGCTCCACCAGTTCCTGATGCATGATCGCGATCTGCCCGGCGGGGCCGCCGAAGCCGATGCAGCCTAGTTTCAGCCAGAAGGGCCAGGCCTGGCGCAGGCTGACAGGCTCGGGCCGGGGCAAATCCTCAGGGGGCGTTGTGCTCAAGTGCGACTCCACGTTCGATTGGTGCGAGCCGCTATCAAATCAGGTTTTTGTTGCATTCGACAGTACCCGGTCAGGCATGCGCCAGACTCCAGCGAAACGCCGCATTCTGATCACTCTTCCGCGCCTCGACCCAATGCGAACCCTCGGGCGTGGTCTCACGCTTCCAGAACGGCGCACGGGTCTTGAGCACATCCATGATGAACGCACAGGCCTCGAACGCCGCATGCCGATGCTTGCTGCTGACGCCAACAAATACGATGGGCTCGCTCACCGACAGCGCGCCGACCCGATGCACGATCTCCACCGCCAGCAGCGGCCAGCGTTCGCGGGCCTGTTCGGCGATCTGTTCCAGAGCCTTCTCGGTCATGCCCGGATAGTGCTCCAGAAACAGCTCGGTCACCGACTGCCCGACGTTCAGATCCCGCACGTAGCCAATGAAATTCACCACCGCGCCTACCCGTGGATTGCGCGCATGCAGGTCGGCAATCAACTGACCGGCATCGAAGCCTTTACGCTGGACTCGAACACTCACGCCTCAACCCCCCGTGACCGGCGGAAAAAACGCAATCTCGTCGAAATCCTCGATCGCCTGATCCGGCTGGCACAGCTCCTGATTCACCGCACACATCAGGTTGCCGGCGCCGAGCACTTCACGCCAGATATCGCCGCGCTGCATCAGCATCTGCCGCACGTCCTCGACACAGGCGAGGGTGTCGCTGGCCGGAATCTTTTCACCGCCCAGATTGAGCCGGTCACGGTAGCTGGCAAAGTAGTTGATCAGAATCATTGCGGGTTCTCCCATTGAAAGTGGCCAGAGCGGCCGCCCTGTTTGCTCAGCACACGGATGTCGCCGATGACCATTGCCCGGTCCACCGCTTTGCACATGTCGTAGATGGTTAGCGCGGCGACGCTGGCGGCGGTCAGGGCTTCGAGTTCGACGCCGGTCTGGCCGGTGAGGCGGCAGGTGCTGGTGATCTGCACGCGGTCCGGCTCGCAGGCCTTGAGCTCGACGTGGATCGAACTGAGCAACAGCGCATGACACAGCGGAATCAACTCGTGGGTGCGCTTGGCCGCTTGAATCCCGGCGATCCGCGCCACGGCGAACACATCGCCCTTGGGGTGGCCGTTGGACTGGATCATTTGCAGGGTTTCCGGGCGCATCTGCACCCAGGCTTGCGCGGTGGCTTCGCGGCGGGTCGCGGCTTTGTCGCTGACGTCGACCATGTTGGCGCGACCCTGATCGTCGAGGTGGGTGAGGGTGTCGATCATGCGCTGGGCTCCTGGATCGGGCTGTAGATTCGCGGGGCGTTGCGGTGCGGGACGTGGATCAGGTTCAAGCGGTGCTTGAGCGCCCAGCGCACGGTCAACGCGGTGGGGGCGGACAGGCTGACCAGGGTGCCGAAGCGGGCGCGCACGGCTTTGTGGATCAGTTCGAGGCTGCAACGGCTGGTGACCACGACGAAGCCCTGACGCGCATCGAGGCCTTCGAACTGAAGGGCGCCAATCAGCTTGTCGAGGGCGTTGTGGCGGCCGATGTCTTCGCGGCACAGCAGCGCTTCGCCGTCTGCGTCGAAGTACAACGCCGCGTGCAGGGCGCCGCTGCTGCGGGCCAGTTGCTGGGCCTGTTCGATGCGCTGGCGGATACCGTCGAAGTGCGCGGCCGGTGGCAGCGGTGTCGGGGTCAGGATTTCCAGTTGCGGCAACGCCTGCTCAAGGGCTTCCACGCCGCAGAGGCCGCAACCGCTGGTGCCCGCCATCTGCCGCCGATGATCTTTCAGAGCCCAGAATGCACGACTGGAAATCTGCACGTCGGCCTGGCAGGCCTGGTCGAAATGGGTCAGGCGGATGTCATGGATATCGTCGAGGCTGTCGACAATGGCGTTGCTCAGGCTGAAGCCGCGAATGAAGTCTTCGATGTTGCCCGGCGAGACCATCATCACGGCTTGATTCAAACCGTTGTAGCTGATGGCCAAGGCAATTTCCGCCGCGAGGGCTGCGTGGGACACCGGCGCGTCGTCGAGGTATTCGCGGTAGGCCACTTGCGCCGGTTGTGGCGCGGGGGCGTTGGCGTCGCCCGGCTCGATGAGTTGTTCAACTTGGCACAGCATCTTGAAAGTCCCCGAAGCGCTGAAGTGGGTTCAGGCTACGGGGCAGGGAAAAGTGCGTCCAATCGCTTGTTCCGATGCAGTGATTGGATTGGTCGATCACTGCGGGTGAACCTGAAGACGTTGCACCGAAGTGCAACTTTTCAGGGTTGCTTGAGGGGGTGTTAAACGGCAGGCATCTCGATCCCGAACATCTTGCGCGCCTCGGCAAAACACTTCTCGGCAATCGCCGAGCGCGGTTCGGTCTTGCGCATCACCAGCCCCAGCGGCGCGAGCACGCTGGCATCCGGCAGGTTGATGAAGGCCAGATGTTCGATCGGTTCTTCCAGGCCGCTGTCCAGCGGCATGATCGAGCAGCAGAAGCCCTGGTGAATCGCCTGCAGCAGCTGATAGGTCGAATCGCTTTCCATGATCGGCTGCGGATTGAGGCCGCGACTGCGGAAACTCAGGTCGATGGATTTTCGGTAGTGCATGCCGGTAGTGATCATCCCCAGCGGCAGTTCGGCGGCGTCTTCCCAGCTCATTTCCGGGCCTTCGAAATGGAAGTGGCGGGTGTCGTAGAGCAGGCCGACGCGGGTTTCGCCGATCTCGAAGAAATCGAAATAATTCGGGTTGACGTGGTCCAGATAACACACGCCCAGGTCGAGCTGATTGTTGCCCAGACCTTCGATGATTTCGTCCGAACTCAGTGACGACAGGCTGTATTTCAGCTCCGGATAGATCGCGGACAAACCCTGAATGTAATTGACCGGATTGAAGTTGCTCAGCGGCACCAGCCCCAGGCGCAGGCTGCCGACCAGTTGCCCCCGGCAGGCAGCCGCTTCGGCGAACAACCCGTCGTGGGCCGCCAGCAGCGTGCGGGCCCAGGCCAGTACGCGCTCGCCAGCCTGGGTGAAACCTTCGAAGCGCTGGCCGCGATTGACCAGCACCAGATCCAGCTCGTCTTCCAGATTGCGCAGGCGCATCGACAGGGTCGGCTGGGTGATGTGGCAGCGCGCGGCGGCCTGGCCAAAGTGACGGGTTTCGTCCAGCGCGATCAGGAACTTGAGTTGTTTGATGTCCACGATGGCACCTGCTCGATTGAGAATTTTGATTGAGTATTGACGCAGATGCGTACGGCGCACGGAAAGCGCAGGGGGTGACGATCCCACTGATCGCGTTTTACGTCCAATCGGAAGCGTTTAAGAGGCTATCGAGGGTTTCGATGACGGCCGGTTCCATTGGCGCCGACGGTAGTCGAAGTTCTTGGAAAAACGACCGATAGAGCGGGTCGATAGTGCGGTTGGTTAGAGTGATTAGACAGTCTTGATAAGTGGCACTTAGGCTCTGGTCCAATTGAATTGGCGAATGCCGGAGAGTGCCATGAGTGTTAAAGCGGATGCCTTGTTTGTTCCCTTGAATATTGCCGTGCTGACGGTCAGCGATACCCGCGATTACGCCAGCGATACCTCCGGCCAGTTGCTGGTCAGCCGCTTGCTGGAGGCGGGCCACACCTTGAGTGAACGCAACCTGCTCAAGGACGACCTGTACAGGATCCGTGCCCAGGTCGCGCAGTGGATCGCCGACGACGGCATTCAAGTGGTGCTGATCACTGGCGGTACCGGCTTCACCGGACGTGACAGCACCCCGGAAGCGGTGGCTTGCCTGCTGGACAAGCAGATCGACGGCTTTGGCGAGCTGTTCCGCGCCATCTCGATTCTCGACATCGGCACCTCCACCGTACAAAGCCGCGCGCTGGCGGGCCTGTCCAACGGCACGCTGGTGTGCTGCCTGCCGGGTTCCACCGGCGCGTGCCGCACGGCGTGGGAAGGCATCCTTGCCGAGCAACTGGATAACCGTCACCGCCCGTGCAACTTCGTCCCGCACCTCAAACCGGTGCAAGCCTGCGGGCCACGGGGATGAGTACGCTCGGACTGATGCCGGTCGAGGAAGCGCTCGACCAACTGTTGACGATGGCCAACGAACAACGTCTGCCGGACAGCGAACGGGTGCCGCTCAATGAGGCGCGCGGTCGTGTGCTGGCCAGCGATCTGGTCGCCACCCTCGACCTGCCGCCATGGCCAAACAGTGCCATGGACGGCTACGCACTCAATCTTTCGGACCTGCATCGCCAGCCGTTGAGGGTGTCGCAGCGGGTCTACGCCGGGCTGGCGCCGGACGCCTTGCTGCCCGGCACCTGCGCCCGGATTTTCACTGGTGCGCCGTTGCCCCACGGCGCCAATTGCGTGGAGATGCAGGAAAACGTCGAGGTGCTGGAGGACGGTCGCGTACGGTTTCTGCAACCGCTGAAAGCCGGCCAGAACATCCGCGCCCAAGGGCAGGAGAACCGTGTCGGCGACACCCTGCTGCGCGCCGGCAAACGCCTCGGCCCGTTCGAACTGGCGGTGGCTGCGGGGCAGGGTATGACCCATTTGCCGGTGGTGCGTCGTCCGCGGGTGGCGTTGCTGTCGACCGGTGATGAGCTGGTGGAACCGGGGCAGCCGCTGCGTCCCGGCAGCATCTACAACAGCAACCGCACTTTGCTCGACCACTGGTTGCGCGAACTGGGTTGCGAGGTGATCGACGCCGGGATTCTTCCCGATCGCCCGGCGCAGACCCGGCTCAAACTCGAGCAACTGCAAGTGGCGGCCGATCTGATTCTGACCACCGGCGGCGTGTCTGCCGGTGACGCCGATTGCCTCGGCCAGGTACTGCGCGACAACGGCAAACCGCTGCTGTGGAAACTCGCGATCAAACCCGGCAAACCGCTGACGGTCGGCCATTTCGGTACAGTGCCGGTGATCGGTCTGCCGGGCAATCCGACCTCGGCGCTGGTGACGTTCGGCCTGCTGGCACGCCCGTACCTGCTGCGCATTCAAGGCGTGGAAGAGGTAATGCCGTTGAGGTTCACGGTCAACGCCGGGTTCGACTGGCCGAAACCCGGCAGCCGTCGCGAATACCTGCGGGTGCGCCTGGAGGGCGGGCAGGCGGCGCTCTATCCGAACCAGAGTTCCGGGGTTCTGCTCGGCGCGACCTGGGCCGACGGGCTGGTGGAAATCCCCGAGAACAGCACCTTGCAGATGGGTGATCCGCTGCGTTTCATTCCGTTCAGCGAGTTGTTCTGAGCGCGATTAAAAGGTGCAGACCGCTTGCCGGGAAACTGTCGAAGACTGTGAAGACGGCTATCGGGTCAATCCCAGCCGCTCGTGCCATTGGGCGATGGATTCTTCGGGGTAGACCTCGAATTGCTGATCCTTCGCGCTCGCCTGCACTTCGACCCACGGCGCTTTCGAACCGAGCATCAGATGGGTGTGTTCCGGCGGCACCGGTAACGGCGTGTCGATGGCCGAGGCGAACGGGTGGATCAGCTCCGGCCATTCCGGGCTGAACAGCCACAGGCCGCTGCCGCACTGCGAGCAGAAGTGCCGCTCGGCGGTGCTGCGGTGGGCGCGGGTATCGCCTTCGTCTTTCATCTTCGCGTGGTAGATCGTGATGTTCTTGCGACCGCGCACCTTGAGGCTGGCCGCGTCGCCGCCGAGATTGATCGCATAGCCGCCTCCGCCCTGGGTCTTGCGGCAGATCGAGCAATAGCAGCGTTGATAAGGGTAGGGGTGGGCGCTGTGGAGAGTGAATGAAACCGCGCCGCAGTGGCAGGAACCTTCGAGGTGCATGGTGGCCTCCGATGTTTTTGTCGATGCGGTTCAGCCTAGAAGAGATGTCGCGGCTGTGCCGCCGCTATCGCGAGCAAGCTCGCTCCCACAGTTGGAACTCATTTCAAGTGTGGGAGCGGGCTTGCTCGCGAAGAACGATAACGCGGTGCAACTGGACGCCTACGAAAAGCCCGGTCAGCATGTCCGCAAAAAAAGGGACCCCAACCCATGCGCCGACTACCTTCCCTGGCCGCCCTGCGAACCTTTGAATGCGCTGCCCGTCACGCGCATTTCGGTCGGGCCGCCGCCGAGCTGTGCGTCACCGACAGCGCCGTCAGCCATCAGATCCGCCAGCTCGAAGAGCAACTGGGCGTGTCGCTGTTCATCCGCGAAGGCCGGCAGATTCGCCCGACCATCGCCGCCGGGCGCTTGATGCAAAGCCTGCAACAGGCCTTCGAGCTGATCGGTGATGCCTGCGACGAGTTGCGCGATCCATCCTCGCTCGCCGTGTTGCGGCTGGCGGTCACGGCGGAGCTGGCGCAGAAGTGGTTGATGAACCGTCTCACCGATTTCTATGCGCGTTATCCGCACATCACCTTGCATCTCTACGAACAACCGATCGACGCCACGGCGCCCGGCGAAGACATCGACCTGGCGATCACCTACGGCACCGGCCCGGTGGACAGCAGCGCGTATTTCGTTCGCCCATTGCCGGCGTTGCAGTTCTTCCCGGTGTGCAGCCCCGGCCTGTTCAATCAGGGCACTCTGAAAAATCCCAAGGACCTGGCCCGGCATTGTCTGCTGCACGATGATCAGGACGGCAAGACCTGGACCGCCTGGCTGACCGGCCATGCTGGCGACCTGCGCCCGGAGCGTCAGTTGTATTTCGCCCACGCCGGACTGGCGTTGGAAGCGGCGGCACAAGGGCAGGGCGTGGCGATGGGCGACAACCTCACGGCGCAGGAAGACTTGCAGAACGGGCGACTGGTGCGGCCGTTCACCTCCAGCATGACCGCGTTGGGCCAATACGCGCTGGTCTGCGAGCGTGTGCGTCTGGAGCGTCCGGCGGTGGCGCAGATGCTGGAGTGGTTCAACGATCAACTGGCGGATTGATGAGTTGAATTCAACTGTTCCGAAATAATCATCGTTGGCGGGTCGACCGCCCGCGACCGTAGCCTGAGGTCATTCCCATCCCGATGACGAGGTTTGACCATGGCACGTTTGCTCGACACCACCCCGAAACAGGACGGCTTCCGTCTGCCCGGCGAATTCGAAGCGAAGTCCGGTTGCTGGCTCGGCTGGCCTGAGCGTACCGATGTCTGGCGCAACGGCGCCAAGCCTGCGCAGAAAGTCTGGGTGCGGATCGTCACCGCGATCTCCCGCAGCGAACCGGTGACGGTCTGCGCCTCCGCTGCCCAGTTCGCCACCGCCCGCCGCCAGTTACCGCCGCAAGTGCGCGTGGTCGAGATGAGCTGCAACGACACCTGGTTCCGCGACAGCGGCCCGTGCTTTGTGGTCAACGATCAGAGCGGTGAAGTGCGTGGTGTCGACTTTGAGTTCAACGCCTACGGCGGCCTCGATGGCGGGCTCTACTACCCATGGGACAAGGACGACCAGATCGCCAGCAAGATCCTCGAAATCGAACGCTTCGACCGTTATCGCGCGCCGTTGATTGCCGAACTCGGCGGCATCCAGAGCGACGGCCAGGGCAGCATCCTCACCACCGAGCAATGCCTGCTCAACCGCAATCGCAACCAGCACCTGGGCAAGGACGAAGTGACCCGGCGATTGACCGATTACCTTGGCGCCGAGCAAGTAATCTGGCTGCCACGCGGTTGCAAGTTCGACGAAACCGATGGCCATGTCGACGACCTCGCGTGCTTCGTCCGGCCCGGCGAAGTGGTGCTGCAATGGACCGACAACCGCGACGATCCACAGTGGGAAATCTATCAGGAGGCTTACGACATCCTGCGCAGCACCCGCGACAGCCGTGGCCGCGAGCTGATCGTGCACAAACTGCCGCAACCGGATGTGCTGGAGTGGACCGCCGAAGAAGCCGAAGGCCTCGATCAGCAGGACAGCACCCACACACGCCAGGCCGGCACCAAAATCTGTGCCTCGTACATCAACTACTACGCCGGCAACAGTTCGATCGTGGTGCCGCTGTTCGGTGATCGCAACGATCAGGTGGCGCTGGCGACCCTCGCCGAACTGTTCCCGCAGCACAGGATCGTCGGCATCGAAAACTCCCGGGAAATCCTGCTCGGTGGCGGCAACGTCGCATGCATCACCATGCCGCAATACGCCGGCCAGAAAAAAGGAGCCTGACCATGGGCCTGCACAAACTGAGTAAAGCGTTATTGCTGGTGCTTGCACCCTTGTGTGTGCAGGCTGCCGAAACGGCGAAACCGGTGGTCAATCTGTACATCTGGGGCGAGTACCTGGCCCCGGATACCCTGAAGAATTTCGAGGCGAAAACCGGGATTCAGGTGGTCGCCGATCACTTCGACTCGCTGGAGACCGTCGAGACCAAACTGCTCACCGGCCGCAGCGGCTACGACCTGGTGCTGACCGCCGGCCAGCACCTGTCGCGGGCTATCGAGAGCGGCGCGATCCAGACGCTGAACAAACAACAGCTCCCGCACTTTGCCGGGGTCGGAGACGAATTCCGTCAGCATATGGCGGTGTTCGATCCGGGCAACCGCTACGCCGGGATCTACGCCTGGGGCACCACCGGTGTCGGCTATCAGGAAGAGGCCGTGAAGCAGCGCCTGCCGGAGGCGCCACGGGACAGTTGGGCGATGCTGTTCGATCCGCAAGTGGTGTCGAAATTCGCCGATTGCGGGGTGAGCCTGCTCAACGATCCGAACGAAGTGTTCGCGGCGGTCATGAAGTACATGGGCCTGGACATCAACCGCCAGAGCCTGGATGACCTGAAACTCGCCGAGCAGCAACTGGCGAAGATCCGCCCGTACATCCGCTACTTCGATAACGACCTGAACATCAGCGACCTGGCCAATGGCAACACTTGCGTGGCGATGTCGTGGAACGGCAACGTCGCCATTGCGGCCGGTCAGGCCGAAGCGGCGAAAAAACCGTTCAGGTTGAATTACCGGATTCCGAAGGAGGGCACGCTGATCTGGTTCGACGCCATGGTCATCCCCAAGGATGCACCGCATCCCGAGGCCGGATTGGCATTGATGGATTACCTGATGACACCTGAAGTGATCGCGCCGATCACCGACACCATTCACTACGCCAATGCGATCACGGCGGCGGACGGGTTGATTGATCCGGCGATTCGCAATGATCCGGGGACTTATCCGCCTGAGGCGGTGAGGGCTTCGCTGTACAGCAAGAATGACAATGGCAAGGCGTTCAACCGGGCTTTGATTCGGGCGTTCAGCAAATTGAAATCGGGTCTGTAGCTCCCCCTCACCCCAGCCCTCTCCCGGAGGGAGAGGGAGCCGACCGAGGTGTCTTACGCTATACATCGACCTGAAACACCGAGTCGACTATGGATTCGCCAAAGTTTTGGCAACTATGGGTTCGCAAACGTCTTGGCGCCTATGGATTCACAGTTGCTATTTCAGGTCGGCGTACTTCTAAAGCATCTCCGAATCGGTTCCCTCTCCCCCGGGAGAGGGCTAGGGTGAGGGCGCTTTTGGCACCCGCCACAAATACCAGGCCGCCACCGTCCGAAACGGCTTCCAATCCAACCCGATCTCAATCATCCGCTTGCGCGTCGGCTGCACCTCAAACCCCTTCAAGCGCCGATATCCCTCGCGAACCCCAAAGTCATCGGCCGGCAAGATATCCGGCCGCTCCAGGCTGTAGATCAGCAACATCTCCACAGTCCAGCGCCCAACCCCGCGCAGGCTGACCAACCGCTCGATCAGCGCCTCATCCTCCATCGCCAGCGCAGTCGAGTAATCCGGCACAACGCCGTCCAGAGTCGCTTGGGCAATCCCCTGAATCGTCGCAATCTTGCCCGCCGAAAACCCGCAACCGCGCAGTCGATCAAAATCCGTGGCAAGGATCTGTTCGGGACGCGGAAACGTCTGCCCGGGAAACAACCCCACCAACCGCCCGACGATCGCATCGCCCGCCTTGGCATGCAGTTGTTGATAGGCAATCGCCCGCACCAGCGATTCATAGGGATCACGCGTCGGATGCGGCTGATGCAGGCAGGGGCCGATGGCCGCAATGTGGCGCTGCCAGTCGGCGTCGAGGCTGGCCAGAAATTCGCTGGCCGGTTGATAGGGGTCGGGTTTCGGCAACTTCAGTGATCCGTTGATTTCGCCATGGTTGAAAGCCTTGAGGGCGCGAGTGTTGATTTCTCAGAAAACCAGCGGTTGCGTCAGTTGCACGGCAGCGCTTTCCAGCCTGAGCAAAAACGCCTTGCGCGGTTGTCCTCCACCATAGCCGGTCAGCGAGCCGTCCGCACCGATCACCCGATGGCACGGCACCACGATCGACAAGCGATTGTGCCCGTTGGCCAGCCCCACGGCGCGACTGGCGCCGGGTCTGCCCACACGTGCGGCGATGCTGCCGTAAGTGCTGGTGTGGCCGTAGGGGATTTGCCGCAGTTCGGCCCAGACTTGCCGGGCAAACTCGCTGCCGGGCAGGTGCAGCGGCACGCTGAACTCGCTCAGCTTGCCGGCGAAATACAGCGCCAGTTCGTTTTCGATCTGCTGCAAATGCGCGTTGTGCCCCGGTGCGACTGCATAGCCGTAGCGGTTCTGCAGTTCTTCGACTTCCCGGGTCAGCGCCGGGCGGTCGAGAAACTCCAGCAACACCAGTCCGCGTTGCTCGGCCATGGCGATCATCGGCCCCAGCGGCGTTGTCAGCCGGGTGAACAGCAGCGGTTCGCTGGTCACTGCGCGTCCTGGTGTGATGTGGAATGACTTCTGGAATGCATCGCGAAAACCGCTGAGAGATTCATAGCCGGAATCGAACGCCGCGTGGTCGATGGACGTGCCTTGTTTGATCCCGCCCAGCGCCACGCCGAGCCGACGGGTGCGCAGCCATGCATGAAAAGTCATGCCGAAATGCTGCTTGAACCAGCGCCGCAACTTCAGTGGTTCGATGCCTTCGGCGAGCAATTGCGCATCGCTCCAGCGCAGCTCCGGCTCGGCGTCCACGGCCTTGAGCAGTCGTTGCACCCAGTCCGGGGCGATGGCTGCGGCGTCCAGCGGTTTGCAGCGCAAACAGGCGCGATAACCGGCGGACAGGCATTCGTCAGCGTGGGCAAAGAACTCGACGTTCTGCGGTTTCGGCTTGCGCGCCGTGCAGCTTGGGCGGCAGAAGATCCCGGTGGTTTTCACGGCCGTGAAGAACACGCCTTCGTAGGCAGTGTCGCGTTCGAGCATGGCGCGAACCATTTCGGCGTGGGGCGGCAGGACAGCGGTCTGTATGTTCATGGGCCGAGGATAAAACCAGTTATTCGATGGCTCCACCGAAAAATCGACAGTGAATTTTCGGGCCGCTGCACTACAGTGATCGGGTCGCTACAACTTGGGAAATAAAGGTATGCCACCGTTCACGATTCACCACATCGATCACATCGTGCTGCGCGTCGCCGATCTGCAACGCAGCATTGATTTCTACGACCGGGTCTTCGGCGCCGAAGTGGTCAAGTGCAACGAAAAGTTCGGTCTGGTGCACCTGCGCGCCGGTACGTCGATGATCGATCTGGTCGACCTCGAAGGGGAAATCGGCCGCAAGGGCGGCGCCGCGGCCGGCAGCGAGCGGCGCAATGTCGATCATTTCTGCCTGCGCATCGAGCCGTTCGATGAAGAGGCTTTGATCAGTCATTTGCAATCCTGCGGCCTGACCGTCGACAAGGCCGCCACTCGTTTTGGCGCCGAGGGCAACGGCCCGTCGTTGTATTGCTTGGACCCGGACGGCAATCAGGTCGAACTCAAAGGCCCGTCCGAAGCCTAGGCCCGTTTGGCCATCAGCAACACCGAAGCCGCCGCCGACAGCAGCCCCGCGCAGCAACGGTTGAAAATCCGTTTGCCGCGGGGCTCGGCGAACCAGCGGCGCATGTGCAGGCCCATGTAGGCGTAGGCGCTGATGGCGATCCATTCCAGCAACAGGAAAAGCCCCCCCAGCAGCATGAACTGCGGGGTGATGGCGCGGTTCGGGTCGACGAATTGCGGCAGGAATGCGGTGAAGATCAGGATTGCCTTGGGATTCCCCGCAGCCACTAAAAACTCCTGACGCGCCAGGGCCAGAAGCCCGTTCGCCGGCGCTGCAACGGCATCTTCGGCGGCAGGGTTGGCCCGCCACAGCTGCCACGCCAGATACAACAGATACCCCGCGCCGACAATCTTGATTCCATAAAACAGCAACTCGGACGTTTGCAGCACCACCGCCAGCCCCGCCGCTGCGAGGGCGATCATCCCGGCGAACGCCAGCAACCGACCGATCCCGGCCACGCAGGCGCGACGATAGCCGTAACGGGTGGCGTTGCTGACCGACAGCAGGTTGTTCGGGCCGGGCGCCATGTTCAAGGCAAAACAGGCGGGCAGAAACAGGGAAAGGGTGGCGAGATCCATTGCGCGGGCTCCGGTGGCGGGACGGCTATTTTTATCATGCTGGCGGCAGGCCGGAACCGTACAGTCAGGCTGCGGAGTCACGGTACAGCGATTTTCGGGCGTAATCCGTTCGAACTTTCCGCCGCCCTGTCAACTCTGAAACCGTCACAGGGTGATGAATCCGCCAGAAAAAACCATCTGCCGGGTCAGAAAGGACAATTGCCGTGTAAGATTTCGCGCCAAGCTTTTCCATCACCCATGGCCCCAGGCGGCCCACAGTACGAGCGACCTACATGCAAGCAAAGGCCCGCGAGGTTCATGTACCACCTGTGTTGCAGGATCTGCGCGCCGGCACCGCCGAACTGCACATTGCACTGGAAAAACGCCTTCCTTTCTTCTCCGACACCCTTGATCTGCAGGCTTTCGAGCGACTGATGCGCGCCTATTACGGCTTCTATCAGCCACTGGAAAACGCATTGCAGGACAGCGGCGCGATCCCCGCCGATTTCGATCTGGTTTCGCGCCTCAAGACCCCGACCCTGCAACGCGATCTGCAAGCGCTGGGCGCAAATGGCGGGGACTTTTCGCTCTGCTGCCAGTTGCCCGCCATCGACTCCGCTGCTGCGTGTCTAGGCGTTTTATACGTTCTGGAAGGCGCGACCCTCGGCGGGCAGATCCTGCGCCGGGAAATCGCCGCGCGACTGGGCCTGGGCGCGGACAACGGAGCAGCGTTTCTGGACATTTACGGCGCTGCCACCGGCCGGCGCTGGCGCGATTTCATCGAATACCTTGGCAGCCGCCCGATGCACGCCGACGAGCGCGAAATCGTCGTGACGGCCGCCCACACCACATTCAGCTGTTTCGAGCGCTGGCTCGAAAGCCAGGAGGTTCTGGTATGACCCCGCAAGACAAAGAAGCCTTTGAAGAGTTGCTGGCCAACTGCGCCGACGAGCCGATCCGCTTTCCCGGCGCGATCCAGCCCCACGGTTTGCTGCTGACCCTGAGCGAGCCGGACCTTTCGATCATCCAGATCAGTGCCAACGTCGAAACGTTGCTCGCCCGTCCGGCGCAAGAGCTGATCGGCCAGCCACTGCAAAGCCTGATCGGCGATGCCCACGCTGCACAGGTTCGCGAGGCCCTGCAACAACCGGCCTTGTCCGACGCGCCACCGCTGCACTTTCGTCTCAACGGCACCGCGTTCGAAGGCTTGCTGCACCGACATCAGGATGTGCTGATCCTGGAGCTGGAAATCCACGTCGAGAACTTCCAGCCCCGCAACGTCGCCGGCACCGAAACCCACTTGGGGCGGATGCTCGCGCGCCTGCAGAAGGCCAAGAGCCTGCAGGCGCTGTACGACATCAGCGTCAAGGAAATTCAGGCCATGACCGGTTACGACCGGGTGCTGATCTATCGCTTCGAAGAGGAGGGCCACGGTCAGGTCATCGCCGAAGCGTCCGATCCGTCGATGGAAGTCTTCAACGGTTTGTTTTTCCCGGCTTCCGACATTCCCGAGCAGGCCCGCGAGCTGTACCGCACCAACTGGCTGCGGATCATCCCGAATGCCGATTACCAGCCGGTGCCACTGGTGCCCAAGCTGCGCCCGGACACCCAGACCCCGCTGGACCTGAGCTTCGCGACGTTGCGCAGCGTGTCGCCGATCCACTGCCAGTACATGAAGAACATGGGCGTGCTGTCCTCGATGAGCATTTCCCTGCTCAAGGGCGACCGGCTCTGGGGTCTGATCAGTTGCGGCAACCGTCAGCCGCTGCACGTGCCGCACGAGTTGCGCACCGCATGCCAGACCATCGGCCAGGTGCTGTCGCTGCAGATCAGCGCGATGGAAGCGCTGGAAGTCAGCCGCCAACGCGAGGAAAAGGTCGAGGCGCTGGCGTTGCTCAATCAGGCAATGATCGATTCGCCACAGAACGTCTTCGATGGCCTGGCCAATCAGCCGCAGGTCCTGATGGCGCTGGCCAATGCCGGCGGCATCGCGATCATCGAAGACAAGCAATTGCACCGTTACGGCAATTGCCCGGAGCCGGAAGAGATTCGCGCTTTGCACAAATGGTTGCAGGAGCGCGGCGAGCCGGTATTTGCCAGTCATCATCTGGCCAGCGTCTATCCGCCGGCCGCGCACTATCAGCAAGTTGCCAGCGGCGTGCTCGCCATGAGCCTGCCAAAACCCGTGGACAACGGCGTGCTGTGGTTCCGCCCCGAAGTCAAAGAGAACATCAACTGGAGTGGCGACCCGCGCAAGCCGCTGGATCTGGAGAACTCCGACGCCGGCCTGCGCCTGCGGCCCCGTACTTCGTTCGAAATCTGGAAGGTCGAAATGGCCGGAATCTCCACCAAGTGGAGCCACGGCGACCTGTTCGCCGCCAACGACTTGCGTCGTTCGGCCCTGGAAAACGACCTGGCCCGTCAGGTGCGCCGCGAGCAGGAAGCAGTGCGTGCCCGCGATGAGCTGGTGGCCGTGGTGTCCCACGACCTGCGCAACCCGATGACCGTTATTTCGATGCTGTGCGGCATGATGCAAAAGGCTTTCAGCTCCGACGGCCCGCACACTTCGCGGCGCATCTCCACTGCCATCGACACCATGCAGCAAGCCGCAGGACGCATGAACACGCTGCTGGAGGATTTGCTCGATACCTCGAAAATCGACGCCGGGCGCTACACCATCGCGCCGCAGAAACTCGATGTCGCGCAGATGTTCGAAGAGGCGCAGTCACTGCTCGCGCCGCTGGCGCTGGACAAGGACATCAGCATCTCGTTCGAGGCCGATCCGGATCTGAGTATTCATGCCGACCCCGAACGGCTGTTCCAGGTGCTGTCGAATCTGGTGGGCAATGCGATCAAATTCACTCCTCGTCTGGGCACGGTCGACGTGTATGCCAAGTCGGTAGGTGATGAGATCGTCTTCACGGTACGCGACAGCGGCGAAGGCATTCCCAAGGATCACTTGCCGCACGTGTTCGACCGTTACTGGACGGTGAAGGAGGGAAATCCGACCGGCACCGGGCTGGGGCTGTACATCACGCAGGGCATCGTCGAGGCCCATGGCGGGCAGATCGTGGCCGAGAGCGAGCCGGGGCAGGGCAGCGAGTTCCGCTTCACCGTGCCACGTCTGGACTGAGTACCGGTTCACGTCGGGTGGCCTGCAGCAGGGTCACCCATTCGCCGGCGAATCGATGGCAGTCGCCGGGCCAGCGGGCCGTGAGCAGGTTGCCGTCGCGCACCACAAAACCGATTTGCGAGTTCTCTGCCTTGTCGCGTTTGGCCATGAATGGCCCGCGTATGAAATCGGCCTTGCTGGCCAGTGCGGTTTTCACTTCTGCCTCGACTGTCTGTCTGTAGGTGCGGTAGTAGCGCCCCAGCCACGCGGCGGTCATCAGCCACGCCGGCAGCTCCATGGTTGCCGCCAGCAATGCTGTGACCTTGCGCCCGAACAACACCGAACGCCCGGTGTCGGGATCAAGCGTGCGGGCCAGCAACAGCACGCCATGACACACCGCCGCCACGGGTTTTTCGGCTTTGAAAAATTGCAGGGCGATCTGTTGGGCCTGCTTGGATTCCAGCAATGTGCGCATGCCTTCGGCATGACCGCCGGGAATCAGCAAACCGTCAAATCGGTTCGTGTCGACATCGGCATACGCCAGCGGCTGCTTGAACGCATCGGACTCGATCATCTGCTTGTAGCTGTCCAGATCGGCCTTGCGTGTCATCAGCATCGAATTCAGCAGGCCGAAACCGATGTTCACCAACCGTGGATCGGCGTGGGCGGGCAAGCCTTGCGGTGTGGCAAAACGTACGTCGATGCCCGCGTCGCGCATTGCCTGCCACGGCACGCTGCTTTCGGTAGGGTCGTAATCGGCGCAGGGCAGCAGAATCAGAATCATGGAGGGCGACTTCCTGGTCGAGAGTGGTCACTGAGGTAGAGCGTAGTGGGTCTGCAGGCGCGAGGGTAATTTCGTTCAATACCCAAGGGCAGGGCGCTGGTTACCGTGAGCGCCTTGTTCCTCTCGATTTGAAGCAGGTGTGCGATGAGTCTGATTGTGTCGATGGCGGCGTTTGCCCTGGCAGCGTCCATTACCCCGGGGCCGGTGAATATCGTGGCGTTGAGCTCCGGCGCGCAGTTCGGCTTTCGCGCCAGTCAGCGGCATGTGGCCGGAGCGACGCTGGGGTTTGTGCTGTTGCTGGTGTTGATGGGGCTGGGGCTGCACGAAGTGCTGACGCTGTGGCCGTCGCTGACCCGTGTGGTGCAACTGGCCGGGGTGGCGTTTCTGCTGTTCATGGCCTGGAAACTGGCCACCGATAACGGTCAGCTGAATACGGGAGAGTCGGGCAGGGCGCCGTCGATGCTCTACGGCGCAGTGATGCAGTGGCTCAACCCCAAGGCCTGGCTGGCCTGTGTGGCGGGCATGGGCGCGTTTGTCGCCGATGGCGAGGCGCGGCTGGTCTGGCAGTTTGCGGCGGTGTATCTGGTGATCTGTTATCTGTCGGTGGGGTGCTGGGTGTATGTCGGGACGTTCTTGCGTGGGTACCTGGGCAACCCGACAGGGATGCGGTTGTTCAACCGGGTAATGGCGGCATTGCTGGTGATGAGTGCTGTGTATCTGTTGCTGCCCTGACCCGTACCCCGGCGAACGGGGTACGGGCGCGTTGGAATCCATTCAATCGAGCGTCATCAGAATATGCCGTTAAGCTCCCGGAATACATGGGGCGGCATCGGCGTGAATCTGTTATTGCGCAGTTGGCTGATCGAGTACAACGCACTGGCGGTGCGACCGTTGCCATCCCCAAAGCCCTGGAAACCGACGACTGCCGCGAGCAGGTGTTTGTCAAAGTGCTGATGGTTTACGTCCAGATGCTTCAAATGCTGCTCCAGCAAGGCGAAGCCGGTCGGGCTGCTTCCATATTTGGTCGGGGCCCCCGCATCGCGCACTCGGCCAACGGCATCCGGTACAAGTTTGCGATGGATTTCCCTGATCACATTCGGATCGGTCAAGGAGGCCTTGTTGCTGGTGTATTCGCGCAGCACGCCAAGAATATTGTCGAAGTCATTGCCGCTGGAGGTCGAGCCGTTCAACATCCACGCGGTCGCTCTTTGTGATGGATCGGTATAGCCCAGGCGATTGAAGAGGGCTTCCGGCATCACGTCGCTGTAGGGCGCCCTGCCCAGATCCAGTTTCAGTATGTCCTGCTGATAGCCCTGCATGTACCGGGCTTTTTTGCTTTCAAGCTCATAAAGGACAGCCAGTGTTTCGGTGTAACTTTGTGCCGTGCCGTGTACGTTGTTGAGCGGGACCGGATGGCCCTTTATGAATGCTTGTGTCAGTTCATCCAGTGCCTGTCGCCCGATCAGAGACTCCAGATTGCCTGCCTGTTTTGATTGAAACGCTGTTTCCTTGACCGCGTTATTCACCAGATGCCGCCATTCTGTTTCGGCCACATTTCCGGGTAATTTGAAGTGTTTGTCGCTCAAGTGCGAGACAACCTGTTGGACGGTCTCCAGAGTGTCGTTTTTCAGCAGTGCTCGCCCGTGGGACAGTGTGTCCAAGGACATCCGCACTTGGGCAGCCGAGCCTGTGTGATCGATGGCCTTGATCAGGTCGTAGGTGTTGGCACCCGTCAGATAGCGCAGATGCTGATGGGTCTTGCGCAGGGCAGTGGCGGTGTGACCGCCGAGTTTCGAAATGCCGCGGCCGATCAGTTTTCCGCCGCCCTTGATCAAATCGGGGAGCCCGCTCAAAGGGTTGAACAGACTCAATGTCGTGCTCGCAAGCACTCGAGATCCGGCAAGCAGTCGGGTGGTCAGGGACGAGGCTTTGCTGGCGCTCAGTGCGACCCCCGCGGGCAAGGCTGCAAAGGTCATCAGCAGTACTGCGGCGTCCACGATGCAGTCGAGAATGGCCGGGCCTTGCTTTTTGGGGTCCCCCGAGGAGAGTCCCTCAACACAACTCTTGAATGGAATGATCATGTTGAGAATGACTTGGAAAATGGCATCGGTCTTTTCAATCGCTCGTTCCCGGTCACTTTGATGCAGGCCCAGCCGATGTATTTCGCTTTGTGTTAAATGTGGGTTTTTTTCGGCCACGAGCCTGCCCAGGGCCTCTTTGCGTGGCGAACGCAGGAGTGTCGTCGGAGCGTCCGCATCCGCATCTCCGGTGGGCGTGCGCAACTGACCGATCTTGCGCAGGTACAGCCGGGATTGGATGCCATTTCTCGGTGCCACATTCTGCAGATAGGCCTGGAGGTCAACGGGAGCTTTTTCCAGTTTCTTCTTATTGGCGAATTGTGTGTCGAGATTGAAGTAGTCGCCTGATACGAGAGGTGCCAGGAACGCCTCGAGTTCAGGATTTTCACGACACTCCATCCGCATGGGAAACAACTCAAAGCACGCAATTTTGTTTTGCAGGTACTGGGCACAGAGAATGACGCCGTAACGCCCGGTTTCTCCGGGCAACTCTGCTGCGGGAATGGTGACCCCCGGACGAGCGGACGGAGACTCTGGTCGATAGTCTATTTTCTGCACGCTGTATATACCGATGGCTCCATATTCGATCTCGGGTACAAGTCGGGAAGAAAGTTGCGAAAGTGCAAACTCGATATTGCTCGCCAGTGCGCCGGTGATGTTGTCGAAGTAGGTCTGGACGGCAGGGTCGTAAAGTTCGGAAACAGGGAACAGATATTCCAGATCGGGAAATGACTCATAGATACTCTGACCTCTGACACGATCCCAGTCACGTGTGTGGAGTTCATCGCCCATATACAGATCAAGTACGGAAACCCTGCGTCCGCCACCGCCGCCACTGCCCCGGTGCTTGACCAACTGCTCATCCGGATCGCAGTCGGGAAACCGGGCTTTCAATTCGTTCAGCGCCAGTTGTTTGCGGTCAGGGAGAGGGCTGCTCAGGGCCTTGATGGCACTCAGCATCTTGTCCGTGTAGCGGGCATATTCATCGCAGGCATGCGTGATGGCCGCTTCGTTTACGGTATTGTCGCTGTCGCGGGCGATGACCCCGTTCATCAGTGCCCAGGTCACCACCGGATCGACCGAGAAGGGAGCCTGCATCGCTGCCAGTTGCGGCATCGCCTTGACGGACTGGCCAAACCCCATCAAATGTTGATAGGTCATGTCGCGGGTGCAGCCCGGAATCAGCGACTCGACCAGATGGAGCGTCTGACAGCCAACCACCCAGGCCGGTGTTCCCAGGCGCATCTCGCTCGGCCAGTGCGCAAACTGATATTCGGGAGCCATGCCGCCCAGAACCCATTGTGCGACCAGTGGGGCAAGCTGCCCATTCAATTGCAGCGCTTCGATCAGGTGCTTTTCCAGTCGCGTTCGCACCTGGGCTGGATGCAGGTGCAGAAACTCCTTGGCATAAAGATCGAAGCCGGCGAAGTGGGTGGATGCGATATCCAGTTCCGGATCCAGGTCCAGCAGCATGGCGGCAATCAGCAATTGCTCGATGAGCGCCGTCGGTGGAGGTGTTCCCGAGTCGGGAAACCAGCCCAGTGCATTGATGTACTCTCGAGCCTCGGCAGAAGCCCAGACGGCAATGTCCGTCAGTCGCTGCAAACGGTAGTTCTGGCTGGTTTTCAGGTTGTCCGACGACGTGTTTTCCAGCAACAGGTGGTTGCCGAAGTCCGCGACCAGGGACATTTCCCCGCCCGTGTAGCGTTCGGTGACTTGCCCGATGATGGCACGGCTATTTTCATCGAGCCTGTAAGGGGAGTCGGCAGGAGCGTCCAGCACTTGCCAGTAATTTGCATGTCGAGGGGCGTCAGGCAGTCGGGAGAAACGCAACAGATCGAGCAGTAAACGAGTTTCTTCTTCGCCGGCGGGAATGTGCAGCTGCTGGAAGCGCAACCATTGGCCAATGAGCAGGGTTCCCCCCGTCGTTATCCAGCCTCCACACAGGCTGGCGATACGGGCCAGCGCGGCCAGATCTTCGCTGAAACCCGCCAGGCCGGTGACGTCCGCGGTAATGTCCCGAGGCGACACATAGGGTGTGGCAGGCTCGTTTGCGTTGCCGACGAGATTTGGAAAGGAATAGTAAAGACGGCCTGTTTCGTCTACCAGAAAGATGGCGTGTGCGGGAATCGAGCGCCGTTCGCGAATCTCGGAAAAACCGGCGCGCCGAAGCAGAATCGACAAGGAAACACTGGCGCTTCGATGGGCCCTGGAAAACAGAGAACCTTCCACCATGGGGGCCTGGATACGATCCCAATCCCAGGCAAGTTGCTCTACAGCGTATGGACTTTCAATAAAGTGAGTGAGAGTGTCGATAATGCTCTGCTTTTGTTGTTCATCTAAATCGGCGTCAAGTTTTGAAATGTCTGTTTGCATTGAATAAGTTCGGCTTTGTAAGTGTTGATGGGCAGGTGCCGAGATTAAGCGAATGATCAAAAAAGTGTTGTTGAAGTTGTGTATGGAAGTGTTTTTTTGAATGAGGGGGGTGTGAGGGTTGAAGTAAATCTATTCTGGATGTCGTAAATATGCTGATGGTTGGTGATGTTTGGGTGGGGGCTGGATTCTCTTGTTTCATATTGTTTGAAACATGATTGATGTTACGCAACGGTATTCGAGAGGAGATCGCTCACCGGTTGTTAGCGGCAAGATGCTCTATGCCGTGATGAATCGTACAGGCACAACGCGTTTAGACTTCAAGTCAGCCTGCTCTTCATTTCGTGTTGGAGCACACTCGGGCGTTTCGTTAATTACCGCTAAATTTATCTTTCGGACGTACGACTCTAAGGAGGAGCTTCTTGAGGTGCGGCTGTTCGATGAGTCCCCTGCAGGTCCCCATGATTTGTTCTTTTCGGGGCGAGATGTCACAAGGCTGAAGTCGAACTGATCAAGTCAGGTGATGTGGCCGCAAGTTTGATACCCGATACCTTCAGATTCAACCCCGATACTGCCCCGGCGTCACCGCCAGATGCTGCTTGAACGCCCGCTGAAAATGGGCCTGATCGGCAAACCCCGCCTCCAGCGCAACATCCGCAATCAACTGCCCGCGCCTCAGTCGCTCGCGGGCAAACTGAATGCGCTGGTTGACCAAAAACGCATGGGGCGTCATGCCGAAGTGTTGTTTGAAGGCGCGGATCAGGTAGGACGGTGACAGCTCGGCAGCGGCGCAGATGTCGTCGAGGCTGAGCAGGTCGGTGCAGTGTTGGCGGATGAAGTCGGCGGCGCGTTCGAGTTTGAAGTTTGGTTCGCGCAACGGTTGTTCGATGGGGTTCAGGCGCAGTTGCAGATCGCTGAAGAATTCCACCGCTGCGCTATGTTTGCGCAGCACGTCTTGCTGATCGTCGACCAATACCGCGTACAACGCATTCAAGTCGCGAAACAGGCGAGCGTCATTCAAATGGGTATCGGAAAACCGCCGAAACTCAAGTTCTACACTGAAACCCAACTGATGCTGCAAGTCCGTCAGCCACGGCGTTTCCACATACAGCATAAGATACGACCACGGCTGATCATCGATCGGGTTGCACGCGTGTACGTCCCCCGGATTCATCAGCACCACGGTGCCGGCTGCCACTTCGAACGTTGATTGCTCATGCACATAGGTGCTACGCCCGGCGGTGATTGCGCCGATGGAAAAATGCGCGTGTGAATGTCGGGAATAACAGACCTCGCGCCCATCGGCGATGGCCCGGGCCTCGATGAAGGGCAGGGCGTCGTGGCGCCAGAAGCGCGGGGCTTGTTCAGGGTTTTTGGCGGCAGTGTGTTTCATTGTTGAGGTTCCCGGCAGTCGGGCTTGAGTTTAGCGAGTGCTGACTGCCGTTAGCCAGTCATCGCTATTTCGTAAATCGCAGCTCATCGATGATCACACTATCACCGGGGACTTCGATCTGAGCCTTTGTAAACGCACGTTGGATGGTGTATCCGAATGACTTCTCGCCAGCACCATGCGCAGGTTCATTGAACTCGACAATCTTTGAACCATCCTGCGCAAAAAAACGCACAGTCATTCCTTTTGCGGCGTTTGACAACCAAAAGCTCAAGCTGATTCGCAGCTCGTCCAGGTCAATGTCCACGATACCTGTGCGAATGATCAAGACTTGTCCGTTAACATGCGTACCGCCTGCTTTCTTAATGGACATCGGGACTGTAGATGCCGGCAGAAGGTGAAAGCGTACCCCGTTGCTGGTGAAAGTCTGTCCGGGAGCAAAATCCTGTGAGGTCTGATCTTCGAAATCCACTGTAATGAGGTTGTTCATGACGGTATACCTTCAAATGGAGGAATAACCAGTGTCAAACAACGACAGAACAATGACACCTGTCAGATCTGACAGGTGACAACGATTCCCGATGCACGGTTGACTGAATCCGCAGGCTCAACTCTGGCCGGCGAAAGCTCGCTCCAGTTCGGCGATGTCGAGTTTTTTCATCCCGAACATGGCCTGCATCGCCCGTTGGGCCTTGGTCTGGTCGGGGTCGGTCATCATGTGCATGAACGCCACCGGCACGATCTGCCACGACACGCCGAACTTGTCCTTGAGCCAGCCGCATTGCTGCGCTTCCACCGGCCCGCCGGCCGACAGGTTGCCCCAGAAATGGTCGATCTCTTCCTGGTTCTGGCAATTGACCTGAAACGAAATCGCCTCATTGAACTTGAACATTGGCCCGCCATTGAGCCCGGTGAAGGTCTGGCCGTCGAGTTCGAAGCTGACGGTCATTACCGAGCCTTCCGGGCGACCGTGGAATTCCTGGCCAACCTTGCTGTAATGGGTGAGGGCGGTGATTTTCGAGTGATCGAAGATCGAGCAGTAAAACTTCGCCGCCGCTTCGGCCTGATCGTCGAACCACAGGCACGGAGTCAGCTTTTGAAAGCGTTGCATGGCAGTCATCCTCGGCAGGTTGGATACGCTGGATTAATAGCGTAGTCAGTCTGTGATCAGCAGGCGGTGCCGTGGATCGAGTGGTTGGCTGTTGTGAGGATCGAGTGTAGTCGTATTGACTTTGATGGGTGTCAAAAAGACTCTTTTATATTTATGTCAAATTGACTCGTATTTTCGCAACTGCCTGATATTGCTGGGCTAAAAGTCTGGCACGAGTGTTGATACACCTTCCGTACAAACTGATCCGCTCAGGAGTACGAAACATGTTCACTCTCTTCGAGAGTCCGCTGAACGTTCTGTATCTGTCGAGCAAAGTGCTCGTCGCCGGCCTGGTCATGTTGCTGGCCGGGATTTACGGCGCTTATTTGTATCAGGGCCACATGCCCATTGCGTTGCTGGTAGCGATGCACGCCATGACCATTGTCGGTCCGACGCTGATCAAGATCGGCTATGTGATGCGCCTGCTTTCACATTACCGGTTGGGCCAGTCCCCGGCAGGGGCGGTGGCCTGAGATGCGCAGACTCGCAACCGCACCGGTGTTCAGCCTGGGCTTTCGGCCGCTGTTTCTGGCCGGCGCCGGATTTGCGGCTCTGGCGATTCTGATTTGGGGCTTGTGGCTTTACGGCCACTGGTTCGACCTGCAACCGGCGGGCGGCATGCTCGCTTGGCATCGGCATGAAATGCCGTTCGGTTTCGCGGTGGCGATCGTTGCCGGGTTTCTGCTGACGGCGGTGCCCAACTGGACCGGGATTCCAGGCGTGCGCGGCGGGGCGCTGATTGCGTTGGTTTCGGTCTGGCTGCTCGGACGTATGGCGTGGTGGTTGCCGTTGCCCGTTGCATTGATCCTCGCGCTGCAATGGGCATTTCTGCCCCTGCTGGCGGTGGCGCTGGCACGGGATCTGATCGCTGCGGGCAAGCGCGACAATTACCCGATTGTGCTGGTACTCGGGTTGATGGCGGGTTGTCAGGCGCTGACTCTGATCGGCATCTTCAGGGACGACGCTGGTTTGCAGCGTCAAGGCGTACTGGGTGCTTTGTGGCTGATGGCGGCGCTGATGACCGTGATCGGCGGGCGGGTGATTCCGTTCTTCATCCAGCGTGGCTTGAACCGTCCACCGGCACCGAGCGCCCATCCGTTACCCACACGGCTGCTGTTGATCGGCAGTCTGCTGACGGCGATCACGTTTGCGGCGGGTCTTGACGATTCGCCCCGGCCGTGGCTGGCAGCGCTGTTCGTGCTCACCGGCAGTTTGCAGATACTGCGGCTGATCCGCTGGCATGATCGCGGGATGTGGCGGGTGCCGCTGCTCTGGTCGCTGTACCTGGCTTACAGCTGGATGGCGCTGGCGATCTGGGCCATGGCGGCGTGGCATCTGGGACTGCTCGGCCAGCAAAGCCTGGCAACCCATGCGCTGGCGGTTGGCGGCGTGGGCGGGTTGATTCTGGCGATGATTGCTCGGGTCAGCCTCGGTCACACCGGGCGGCTGTTGCAGCCACCGAAGGCCGTGGTGCTGGGGTTTGCATCGGTGTTGATCGCGGCGGGTTGCCGGGTGTTGCTGGTGCCGTTTTCCAGTCTTGGGCTGGGGTTGTCCGTGGTGCTCTGGTGCGCGGGGTTCGCGCTGTTTTTGCGGCATTACACCGGGATCCTGCTCAAACCGAGGCTGTAGTTTTTTATCCGCGACGCTCTGCAATCATCAACAACGACTGCGGCACGGGACTTTGCGGATGTTGCGGCTCCCGCAGGCTGGTCAACTGAAACCCGGCCATGTCCAGCGCATTCAGCCAGCTGGACAAGGTGCGGAAATACCATGGCATCGGCTGCCACTGCCCCTTGAAGCCGTCGAAGGTTTCCTCGCGCCAGCCATCCTGATAATCACCTGCGGCCACCGACCACGGGTGCAGCGTCTGGATGACCAGCGCACCGCCGGGCACGAGCAGGGCATTCAGGGCGGCGAGCAGCGGGATGATGTCCTGATGCAGCAGGGAAAAATTGGCGCAGATAATGTCGTAGCCGTGGCCGATGTCGACTTTCGTTTCCGCCAGATCTTCATAGCTGGCGACGTGCACGGGAGACGATCCCGCCGCTTGTGCCGCCTCGACCAGCGTGGCATCGCCGTCCACTCCGACCACTTCGATCCCGCGCTCTGCCAGCGCCCGCAACAGCCAGCCTTCGCCGCACCCCAGATCGAGCACACGTTCAGGTTGGCGCCCCATCAACGCCAGCAGAATCGCCTGATCGGTGACTTGCCGGCGGCTCTCGATGGCGCCGCTGCGGATGGCTTCGGTCCAGGCCCGGGCATTGTGGTGCCAGCTCTGGAGGAGGGTGGATTCAGGCGAGGACATGGCGAACTCCGAGGATGCGGGTGCAGGCAAGGATAGGTCAGGTGCAGTCGACCAGACGAATCCGGTTGCGTCCGCCGCGCTTGGATTCGTAGAGCGCGCTGTCGCCCTGTTCGATCAATGCCGCGAGGCTGGTCGGTGGCTGGTCGAACACCTTGGCGCCAATGCTCAAGGTAACGGCTTCAGGGGTGATGTAGGCCTGCGAAGTCAGCGCCTGAAACTGCTCACGCAGCTCACTGCCCAGCACCATGATCTGTTCGTGGGAAGCATCGCCCAGCAACATGACGAATTCATCACCGCCCAGCCTTGCCGCCAGCGCACCCTGAGGCAGTTGCGAGCGGATCATTTCGCTGAGCGAGATCAGCAGGCGGTCACCGGCGGTGTGGCCATACAAGTCGTTGATCAGTTTGAAGTTGTCGATGTCGATCAGCAGCAGGGCGCCGGGGCGGGCGCTGGAGACTTCCCTGAGCAGGCGCGGCGCGCTGACTTCGAGGGCGCGGCGGTTGTACAGTGCGGTCAGCGGATCCCGGGCGGCCAGTTCGGCGATCTGTTTCTCCCGGCGGTAGCGCTCGGTGCCGGTCATCGACAGCGCAATCAGCATGATTGCCATCGCGCCTTCGACCAGAGAGATCTGAATGATCTCGCCGCGCAGCGACGCCAGATCGATCAGCGTGCCCGGAATCACCGCGATGATCGCCTTGGTGAAATAGAACACGCCGTGGATCAACAGCACATAACGCAGTTGCACGGCACCGATGCTCAGCGACTTGCCGTGCGGGCGCAGCAACAGACTGGCTCGCAGCATCAACGCGGCTACCAGCAGCGAGTTGGCCACCAGCATGATCTTCGACCACGAGGGATCTTCCGGTAACAGCAGCAACGCCAGCCACGCGAGGAACATCAAGTACCAGGCTCGCGATAGCGACCGCTGGGTAAACCGCGCGACGCCCAGCAGGAACAGCCAGTGCGCAACGACCAGCAAGCCGTTGGCGAACCAGATGCCAATCAATGGATAACCGTTGGCGCGCAGCAGGGCCAGGCTCGAACCGACGGTGATGGTGGCGAAACCGGCGCTCCAGAACAGCAACGAGGATTCGCGGATGCTGCGCCATTCGACCGCCAGGTAAAGGGCGGCCGCCGCTGCCAGTGCGGTGGAAATGGTCAACATCGTAAGGGGGTCGAGCGCCATGAAGGGAGTGGTCTGTCTGAATGGTGGTAATGGGCCACGATTGTAAGCGTTCCCCCATGGCGCTGCTATTTCACTCACCGGATATTCCATTTTGCGGGAGGTGTGCCATGGATCGACTGACTGGCGGTTGCTTGTGCGGCGCGTCGTGGCTGCCGGCCTTTCCATTGGCCAGACATTACGTGCGTGAACGCGAGGGAACGTCACGAACCGAAGAATAGCCGGGGTCAGGCCTGGTGCCTGAGCCCGGCCAATAGGGTCAGCCGCGAATGAAGGCCAGCAGATCCGCGTTGATCGTTGGCGCCTCGGTGGTCGGCATGCCGTGGGGGAAGCCCGGATAAATCTTCAGCGTGCTGTTTTTCAGCAGTTTGGCCGAGAGCACACCGGAGTCTTCATACGGCACGATCTGGTCGTCATCGCCGTGCATCACCAGCACCGGAATCGAAATGCCTTTCAGGTCTTCGGTGAAGTCGGTCTGCGAGAACGCGACGATGCCGTCATAGTGAGCCTTGGCGCCGCCCATCATGCCCTGACGCCACCAGTTGAGCACGACGGGTTCCGAAGGCTTGGCGCCCGGCCGGTTGTAGCCATAGAACGGACCGGCCGGCACATCGTGATAGAACTGCGCACGATTGGCTGCCAATTGCGCCTGAAGATCGTCGAACACCGACTTTGGCAGACCACCCGGATTGCTCTCGGTTTTTACCATCAGCGGCGGCACGGCGCTGATGATTGCGGCTTTCGACACCCGATCCTCGCCATGCCGGGCGATGTAATGAATCACTTCGCCGCCACCGGTGGAGTGGCCGACATGCACGGCTTTCTGGGTCCCCAGATGATTGACCACTGCCGCCACATCGTCGGCGTAGTGATCCATGTCGTGGCCGTCCCAGACCTGGCTCGAACGCCCGTGACCCCGTCGGTCGTGGGCCACCACGCGAAAGCCTTGTGCAAGGAAGAACAGCATCTGCGCATCCCAGTCGTCCGAGCTCAGTGGCCAGCCGTGATGGAAGTGGATCACCGGGGCGTCTTTCGGGCCCCAGTCCTTGTAGAAGATTTCGACGCCGTCTTTGGTTGTGACATAGCCCATGTTCGCGACTCCTGGAAAATGTGAAAAGGCACGTCTTGCGGTGATAGCCGGAATCAACTGTAGGAGCAAAGTCGGCACTTTGGTCGATGAATTCCCGAACGGAGCGGCATGACCGGTGGTCGCGGCGGCTGGTCGTCGGGGCAAAATGCGCTTAGCTGAAAGGGATAAGCCGAGGCGTGCACGGCATCGAATGCTGTCGCAACGCCCCTTCAGAACACCGTGAGTCTGAGGAAATCCCCGATGCTGACCTTGAACATCAATGGCAAGGATCAGGAGCTCGATGTCCCCGCGGACATGCCGTTGCTCTGGGTCCTGCGCGATGTCGCGCACCTGACCGGTACCAAATTCGGCTGCGGCATGGCCCAGTGCGGTGCCTGCACCGTGCATGTCGATGGCGCGCCGCTGCGATCCTGCATCACACCGGCCACGGCTGTCGCCCATGGGCAGAAAATCCTGACCATCGAAGGCCTGTCGAGCGACGGTTCGCACCCGGTGCAACAGGCCTGGGCGGAGTTGGACGTGGTGCAGTGCGGCTACTGCCAGTCCGGGCAGATCATGTCCGCCGCCGCATTGCTGGCGAAAATCCCCAAACCCACCGACAGCGACATCGATCAGGCGCTCTCCGGCAACATCTGCCGCTGCGGCACCTATCCAAGAATCCGTGCGGCGGTCAAACGTGCTGCCGACATCGGTTAAGCGAGGGGGAGGTGAGTGATGAACAGTCCTGTATCCCGTCGCGGATTTCTCAAGGGCAGCGCTGTACTTGGCGGTGGTCTCGTCGTGGCGTTCGTGGTGCCCGGCGGCAACCGCTTTGCCACGGCGGCGGAAAATGAAGGCAAAGTGTTTGCGCCGAACGCGTTCCTGCGCATTGCGCCGGACAACAGCGTCACCGTGCTGCTCGGCCATTCGGAAATGGGCCAGGGCATCTGGACCGGGCTGACCATGCTGATTGCCGAGGAACTGGACGCCGACTGGTCGAAGATCCGCGTCGAGCACTCGCCGGCCTCGGCTGCCGACTACGGCATGCCGGCGTTTGGCGGGATGCAGATCACCGGGGGTTCGACCTCGACCTGGATGGAGTTCGACCGTTACCGGCTTGCGGGCGCTATGGCACGGCAGATGTTGATCGAAGCGGCTGCCAAGCGTTTCAACGTGGCACCCTCGACGATCCGCACTGAGTCCGGCGTGGTGATTGCCGGCGACAATCGCGCCACTTATGGCGAACTGGCGGACGCCGCCGGACAGCTGCCGGTGCCGGATCCGAAGTCGATCACCTTTAAAGAAGCGAAGGACTGGAAAGTCATCGGCAAACCCACCAAGCGCCTCGACACCCCGGAGAAAATCACCGGCCGCGCCAAGTTCGGCATGGACGTGCAGTTCGACGGATTGATGACCGCCATGGTCGCCCGGGCGCCGGTGTTCGGCGCCAGCGTCAAATCCTTCGAAGGCGCCCAGGCGCTGGCCGTTCCCGGTGTGCACAAAGTGGTGCAGGTGCCCACTGGCGTGGCGGTGATTGCCGATCATTACTGGGCGGCGAAGCTCGGTCGTGATGCATTGAAAGTCGATTGGGATCTGGGGCCGCACGCCGATCTGAGCAGCGAAAAGCTGCTGGAGAGTTTTCGCAAACTCGCGGCCACACCGGGCATTTCCGCCAGTAAGGCCGGGGATGCCAAAGGCAGCTTTGGTAAAGCGGCGAAGAAAATCGATGTCGAGTACAGCGTGCCGTACCTGGCTCATGCGCCGATGGAGCCGCTGAACTGCACGGTGAAAATCAGCGCCGAAAAATGCGAGATCTGGACCGGCACCCAGTTTCAGACGCTGGACCAAATGATCGCCGGCAAGATCACCGGGCTGAAACCGGAGCAGGTGGAAATCCACACCGAATTCCTCGGCGGTGGTTTCGGCCGGCGGGCCAACCCGACTTCCGACTTTGTGGCCGAAGCGGTGCAAGTCGCGAAGGCTGCCGCGATGCCGGTGAAAACCGTGTGGTCGCGGGAGGATGACATTCGCGGCGGGTATTACCGTTCGATGTTTCTGCATCAGGCGCGGATCGGTCTCGGTGCCGATGGTTTGCCGCTGGCCTGGCAGCATGCGCTCGTGGGCCAGTCGATCATGGCCGGCACCATGCTGGAAAAAACCATGGTCAAGAACGGCGTCGATCAAACCTCGGTCGAGGGCGTGGCGGACAGTCCATACATCCAGGGGCTGGCGGACCATCAGGTCGATCTGCATTCGCCGGCCACCGGGATCAACGTGCTGTGGCTGCGCTCGGTGGGTCATAGCCACACCGCGTTTGTCATGGAATCGCTGATCGATGAAATGGCCACAGCGGCGGGCAAGGATCCGGTGGAGTACCGACGAACGCTGCTCAAGGAGCATGCCCGGCATCTCGGCGTGCTGAACCTGGCGGTGGAGAAGGCCAACTGGAAAGCCCCGCTGCCGGACGGACACGCATTGGGTGTGGCGGTGCACGAATCGTTCGGCAGCTACGTGGCGCAAGTCGCCGAGGTATCCCAGGACAATCTGAAGATCCGCGTGCACCGCGTGGTCTGCGCGGTGGATTGCGGGATTGCGGTCAACCCGCAGAGCATCGCGGCGCAGATGGAGTCATGCATCACCTTCGGCCTGAGCATGGCGCTGCACAGCAAGCTGACGCTCAAGGACGGTCAGGTCGTGCAGTCCAACTATCACGACTATCAAGTGTTGCGGCTCAACGAAATGCCGGTGGTCGAGGTGCACATCGTGCCGAGCACCGACAAACCAGGCGGCATCGGCGAGGCCGGTGTGCCGCCCACGGCGCCGGCGGTGGCCAACGCGCTGTTCGCCCTGACCGGGCAGCGCCTGCGGGAACTGCCGCTGCAACTGTCGGGGGTGTGAGATGAAACGACATCTGTTGTTGGGCACGGTGATGCTGATCGGGCTGGGCGGCTATGCGTCGGATCTGTTTGCCGACGATCAGGAAGCCTTGAAGGCCTTCGGCACGGTGCAGAAAGTGTTCCAGAGCCCGCGCTGCCAGAACTGCCACATTCCCGGCGATTCGCCGTTGCAGTTCGACGCTGGCACGCCCCACGCAATGAACGTGGTGCGCGGCATGGACGGCAAGGGCGCCGCCGGTTTGCCTTGCGCCACCTGCCACGCCGAAAGCAATCCACCGGCCAGTTACGGCCCCCACGCGCCACCCGGCGCGCCGCACTGGAGCCTGCCGCCGGCCGCCCACAAAATGGCCTGGATCGGCCTGCCGCCGGATCGTTTGTGCGCCATGATCAAGGACCGCGCCAGCAACGGCGACCGCGACTTCGCCGCGCTGATCAAGCACGTCAGCGAGGACAAGCTGGTGCTCTGGGGCTGGAATCCCGGGGCAGGGCGGCAACCGGTGCCGGTGCCGCACGACATCTTCGTAACCCAGTTCAAGCTTTGGGCCGATGCAGGCGGGCCGTGTCCGGTGGTCGGCGGATGAGGTTGTGTCATCGCTGATTCGGGCTACGTTCAACGGCATCGACGGCAAAGGCGTGTGTGATGCTGGTACCCGGCAAACTCGCCAATGAAGCTGTTTGCATTCAAGCGCTGCATGACCTGAAGCTGCTCGACACCGCACCGCAAGAGCGCTTCGACCGGCTGACGCGACTGGCCAAGCGCCTGTTCAACGTGCCGATCGCACGGGTCACGCTGGTGGACAAGGATCGGCAGTGGTTCAAGTCCCCGCTGCTATTTGGCAAACAACTGCCCGATATCCTTGAATGCCTTGAACTCCAGCGCATTGCCGCACGGGTCAAACAGAAACATCGTCGCCTGTTCGCCCACCAGCCCCTGAAAACGGATCCCCGGCTCGATCACGAATCGAGTGCCCAGTGACTTCAAACGCTCGGCCAGGGCCTGCCATTCCTCCATCCCCAGCACCACGCCGAAATGCGGCACCGGTACGTCGTGCCCGTCCACGGCGTTGGTGTGTGCCGCTTCCTGCGAGGCATTCTTCGGCGCAAGGTGAATCACCAGTTGGTGGCCGAAGAAATTGAAGTCGACCCAGTGATCGCTGGAGCGACCTTCCTCGAGTCCGAACACTTCACGATAGAAATGCCGGGCGGCGGCGAGGTCGTACACGGGAATGGCCAGGTGGAAAGGGCTGAGTGACATAGGCGCGATCTCTATCAACGGTTGGGGTGGACTGAGTCTAGCGCTGTGCTTTTCGATTGAAAGACGATAGTTTTTGCGCCGAGCTCAAATTATTTCGATCAATCGAGGCGCCTATGCTGCGTGAACTGAAAACCTTACTGGCAGTGGCTCGGCATGGCACGTTTGCCGCCGCCGGTCTGCACATCGGCCTCACGCAATCGGCGGTCAGCGCGCAGATCCGTAATCTGGAGCAGGCCTTGGGCGTGCGTCTGTTCGATCGCACCGGGCGACAGGCGATCCTTAATCCGGCCGGGCAGCGCGCAGTGCCGATGGCGCAGGAAATGCTCGCGATTTTCAACCGCATGGCGATCAGCGAGGATGTCGGAGAGTTTCGCGGCGAGCTGAGAATCGGCGCCGTCGCCACCGCGCAAACCGGGCTGTTGCCTCAGGCGTTATTGCGTTTGCGGCAATTGGCGCCGGGCGTGGAGCCGAAACTGGTGCCCGGTGTGTCGCTGAACCTGCTGAGCCAAGTGGATGCCGGGGAAGTTGATCTGGCGATCATGATCAAACCACCATTCGAATTGCCCAAGGAGCTGTCGGCACAGGTGATCCGCCGCGAACCGTTCGTGCTGATCGTGCCGACAACGGTCGGGGGCGATGATCCGCTGCCACTGCTGGCCGAGCATCCTCACGTGCGTTATGACCGCAACTCGTTTGGTGGACGGCTGGTGACGCAGTTTCTGCGCGAGCAGCGGATTGACGCCCACGTAGCGCTTGAGCTGGATGAGCTGGAAGCGATCGTGAAGATGGTCGAGTGCGGGCTCGGGGTTTCATTGCTGCCCAGGGCCGGGCTGTGGCTGGAGCATCCGCTGAGGGTGAGGGTGATCGAACTGGGAGAACTGACGTTCTATCGGGAGATGGTGGTTTTGCAGCGCTACAGCCAGCGCAGTCAGCCGATTCAACGGTTGTTCGCCCGTTGCCTGGAATCGCAGGCATGAAAAAGCCCGCCATTAGGCGGGCTTTTTATCGGCAGCGCGAAGATTACTCTTCGATGTTGCCCATGGCGGTGGTGTTGAAGCCGCCGTCCACGTACATGATTTCACCGCTGATGCCCGACGCCAGGTCGGAACACAGGAAGGCGCCGGCGTTGCCGACTTCTTCGATGGTGACGTTGCGGCGCAGCGGAGTTTGCGCTTCGTTGGCGGCCAGCATCTTGCGGAAGTTCTTGATGCCGGAAGCGGCCAGGGTGCGGATCGGGCCAGCCGATACGCAGTTGACGCGGGTGCCGTCCGGGCCCAGGGAACCGGCCAGGTAACGTACGCCGGCTTCCAGCGAAGCCTTGGCCATGCCCATGACGTTGTAGTTCGGCATGGTGCGCTCGGCGCCCAGGTAGGACAGGGTCAGCAGGCTGCCGTTGCGGCCTTTCATCATTTCGCGACCGGCCTTGGCCAGAGCCACGAAGCTGTAGGCGCTGATGTCGTGAGCGATGCGGAAGCCTTCACGGGTGGTGGCTTCGGTGAAGTCGCCGTCCAGTTGGTCGCCCGGGGCGAAGCCGACGGAGTGCACGATGCAGTCCAGGCCGTCCCACTTCTTGCTCAGTTCTTCGAAGACCTTGGCGATTTCTTCATCGCTGGCCACGTCGCACGGGAAGCACAGCTCAGGGCTCGAACCCCAGCCCTGTGCGAACTCTTCAACGCGACCTTTCAGTTTGTCGTTCTGATAAGTGAAGGCAAGCTCAGCGCCCTCGCGATGCATGGCGGCAGCGATGCCGGATGCGATGGACAGCTTGCTGGCGACACCGACGATCAGTACGCGCTTACCGGCGAGAAAACCCATGTGTTGCTCCTCTTTCAGGTTATTGCGCAGTGGCTGGTGCCAGGAAAGCGGCCTCCAGCAACTGCTGTGTATACGGATGTTGGGGGGCGGCAAAGATACTTTGCGCGTCTCCCTGTTCGACCACTTGGCCATGCTTGACCACCATCAACTGGTGGCTCAGCGCTTTCACAACAGCCAGGTCATGGCTGATGAACAAATACGTCAGGTTGTACTTGGCTTGCAGTGAACGCAACAGCTCCACCACTTGCCGCTGCACCGTCCGGTCGAGGGCCGAAGTCGGCTCGTCCAGCAGGATCAGCGCCGGTTTGAGCACCAAGGCCCGGGCAATGGCGATACGCTGCCGCTGCCCACCGGAAAATTCGTGGGGGTAGCGGTGCCGGGTTTCCGGATCCAGACCTACCTCCTTCAATGCCGCAATAATTGCCGCTTCCTGCTCGGCGGCGGTGCCCATCCTGTGAATCCGCAGGCCTTCGCCAACGATGTCGCTCACACACATTCGCGGGCTCAGGCTGCCAAACGGGTCCTGGAACACCACCTGCATCTCCCGACGCAACGGGCGAACCTCGTTCTGCGTCAGGCAGTCTAGCTGCTTGCCTTCAAAACGGATCGCACCTTTGCTGCCGATGAGCCGCAAAATCGCCAGGCCCAGGGTGGATTTGCCGGAACCGCTTTCCCCCACGATCCCCAGGGTTTGACCCTGAGGCAGGCTGAAATTGATGCCGTCCACTGCCTTGACGTGATCCACCGTGCGCTTGAGCAAGCCTTTTTTGATCGGGAACCAGACTTTCAAGTCCTCGACCTCAAGCAGCGGCGCCCCGATTTTATTGCTCGCCGGGCCTCCGCTGGGCTCCGCCGCCAGCAGCTCCCGAGTGTACGGATGCTGCGGAGAACGGAACAGCTCTGCGCACGATGCCTGTTCGACGATGCAACCGCGCTGCATGACACATACACGATGCGCAATTCTTCGCACCAGGTTCAAATCGTGACTGATCAGTAGCAGCGCCATGCCCAATCGAGCCTGCAATTCCTTGAGCAGGTCGAGGATTTTCAGCTGAACGGTCACGTCCAGCGCGGTGGTCGGTTCGTCGGCGATCAACAGTTCCGGCTCGTTGGCCAGGGCCATGGCGATCATCACCCGCTGGCGCTGGCCGCCGGACAATTCGTGGGGCAGGGCCTTGAGCCGTTTGTGCGGCTCGGGGATGCCGACCATTTCCAGCAGCTCCAGAGTGCGCCTGGTCGCGACCTTGCCAGTCAGGCCCTTGTGGATGCCGAGCACTTCGTTGATCTGTTTTTCGATCGAGTGCAGCGGGTTGAGCGAGGTCATCGGCTCCTGGAAGATCATCGCGATCCGGTTGCCGCGGATGTGACGGATGGTCTTTTCGCTCAGTTCCAGCAAGTTCTGCCCGGAATAGCTGATGCTGCCGGCAGGGTGGCGGGCCAGCGGGTAGGGCAGCAGGCGCAGGATCGAGTGCGCCGTCACCGACTTGCCCGAACCGGACTCGCCCACCAGCGCCAGAGTCTCGCCACGCTTGATGTCGAAACTGACGCCCTCGACCACCCGGTGCGAGCGCTCGCCCGTTCCGAATTCGACGGCGAGGTCGCGCACTTCGATCAGATTGTCCTGATTCATTTCACTTCCTCGGGTCGAAGGCATCGCGAGCGGACTCGCCGATAAACACCAGCAAGCTCAACATCAGCGCCAGTACCGCAAACGCGCTCATGCCCAGCCACGGCGCCTGCAGGTTGGATTTTCCCTGGGCTACCAGTTCACCCAGCGACGGACTGCCGGCCGGCAAGCCAAAGCCGAGGAAATCCAGGGCGGTGAGGGTGCCGATGGCGCCGGTCAGGATGAACGGCATGAAGGTCATGGTCGAAACCATGGCGTTGGGCAGGATGTGGCGGAACATGATCGCGCCGTTCTGCATGCCCAGCGCTCTGGCTGCGCGCACGTATTCGAGGTTGCGCCCGCGCAGGAACTCGGCGCGCACCACGTCCACCAGGCTCATCCACGAGAACAGCAGCATGATCCCCAGCAGCCACCAGAAATTCGGCTGGACGAAGCTGGCGAGAATGATCAGCAGGTACAGCACCGGCAAACCCGACCAGATCTCCAGGAAGCGCTGGCCGGCCAGATCCACCCAGCCGCCATAGAAGCCCTGCAGCGCACCGGCGATCACGCCGATGATCGAACTGAGCACGGTCAGGGTCAGGGCGAACAGCACGGAGATACGGAAACCGTAGATCACCCGCGCCAGCACATCGCGGCCCTGATCGTCGGTGCCCAGCAGGTTGTCCGCCGAGGGCGGGGCAGGGGCCGGGACTTTCAGGTCGTAGTTGATGCTCTGGTAGCTGAACGGGATCGGCGCCCACAGCACCCACGCGTCCTTGGCCTTGAGCAGTTCGCGGATGTACGGGCTCTTGTAGTTGGCTTCCAGCGGGAATTCGCCGCCGAAGGTGGTTTCCGGGTAGCGCTTGATCGCCGGGAAGTACCAGTTGTTGTCGTAGTGCACCACCAGCGGCTTGTCGTTGGCGATCAGTTCGGCACCCAGGCTCAGGCCGAACAGGATCAGAAACAGCCACAGTGACCACCAGCCACGCTTGTTGGCCTTGAACAGTTCGAAGCGTCGACGGTTTAGCGGGGACAGGTTCATCTCAATGCTCCCGGCTGGCGAAGTCGATGCGCGGATCGACCAGGGTGTAGGTGAGGTCGCCGATCAGTTTCACCACCAGCCCCAGCAGGGTGAAGATGAACAGGGTGCCGAACACCACCGGGTAATCGCGGTTGATCGCCGCTTCGAAACTCATCAGGCCGAGGCCGTCGAGGGAGAAGATCACTTCCACCAGCAGGGAACCCGTGAAGAAGATGCCGATGAACGCCGAGGGGAAACCGGCGATCACCAGCAGCATCGCGTTGCGGAACACATGGCCGTAGAGCACGCGGTGGCGGGTCAGGCCCTTGGCCTTGGCGGTGACCACGTACTGCTTGTTGATTTCGTCGAGGAAGCTGTTTTTGGTCAGCAGGGTCATGGTCGCGAAGTTGCCGATCACCAGCGCCGTCACCGGCAGCGCCAGGTGCCAGAAATAGTCGAGGACCTTCCCGCCCAGGCTCAGCTCATCGAAGTTGTTCGAGGTCAGCCCGCGTAAAGGAAACCAGTCCAGGTAACTGCCGCCGGCAAACACCACGATCAGCAGAATCGCAAACAGGAACGCCGGAATCGCATAACCGACGATGATCGCCGAACTGGTCCAGACGTCGAAATGACTGCCGTGCCGCGTGGCCTTGGCGATCCCCAGCGGGATCGACACCAGGTACATGATCAGCGTGCTCCACAGCCCGAGGGAGATCGACACCGGCATCTTTTCCTTGATCAGGTCGATGACCTTGGCGTCGCGGAAGAAGCTGTCGCCGAAATCCAGTCGCGCGTAGTTCTTGACCATGATCCACAGACGCTCCGGGGCCGACTTGTCGAACCCGTACATCTTCTCGATTTCCTTGATCAGCGCCGGGTCCAGGCCCTGCGCACCGCGATAGGAGGAGCCGGCCACCGACACTTCGGCGCCGCCACCGGCGATGCGGCTGGTGGCACCTTCAAAGCCTTCGAGCTTGGCGATCATCTGCTCCACCGGACCGCCGGGCGCGGCCTGGATGATCACGAAGTTGATCAGCAGAATGCCGAACAGGGTCGGGATGATCAGCAACAGTCGTCGAAAAATGTACGCCAGCATCTGATTACTCCGTGCCCACAGGGTCGGCTTGCAGTTGGGTTTGCACTTCTACCGCAGGTTTTGTATCGGGTTTGACCCACCAGGTGTTAATGCCGATGTCGTACTTGGGGGAGATTTTCGGATGGCCGATGTGGTTCCAGTACGCCACGCGCCAGCTCTTGATGTGCCAGTTGGGGATCACGTAGTAACCCCATTGCAGCACGCGGTCGAGAGCCCGGGCGTGGGCCACCAGGCTTTTGCGCGAGTCGGCGTTGATCAGGCTTTCGACCAGGTGATCGACGATCGGGTCTTTCAGGCCCATGGAGTTGCGGCTGCTGGGCTTGTCGGCGGCGGCGCTCATCCAGAACTCCCGTTGTTCGTTACCCGGTGAGTTGGACTGCGGGAAACTGCCGACGATCATGTCGAAATCCCGCGAACGCACGCGGTTGACGTACTGCGAGACGTCGACACGGCGGATCACCAGATCGATGCCCAGGTCGGCGAGGTTGCGCTTGAACGGCAGCAGCACCCGCTCGAATTCGGTCTGGGCCAGCAGGAACTCGATGACCACCGGTTTGCCGGTGGTGTCGACCATTTTGTCGTCGACGATCTTCCAGCCGGCCTCTTGCAGCAGTTGATAGGCTTCGCGTTGCTGCAGGCGGATCATGCCGCTGGCGTCGGTCTTCGGATTTTCGAAGGCTTCGCTGAACACCTGCGCCGGGAGCTGGCGGCGGAACGGGTCGAGGATCGCCAGCTGATCGGCGTCCGGCAGGCCGGTGGCGGCCATTTCCGAGTTCTCGAAATAACTGCGGGTGCGCACATAGGCGCCGTTGAACAATTGCTTGTTGGTCCATTCGAAGTCGAGCAACAGACCCAGTGCCTGACGCACGCGAACGTCCTGGAACACCGGCCGGCGCAGGTTGAAGACGAAGCCCTGCATGCCCGTCGGGTTGCCGTTGGGGATCAGCTCCTTGACCAGTCGGCCCTCGGTGACGGCCGGGATGTTGTAGGCGTTGGCCCAGTTCTTCGCGGTCATTTCCAGCCAGTAGTCGAACTGGCCGGCCTTCAGGGCTTCCAGGGCGACGGTGTTGTCGCGGAAGTAGTCGGTGGTCATCACGTCGAAATTGTAGAAACCGCGATTGACCGGCAGGTCCTTGCCCCAGTAATCCTTGACCCGCTCGTATCGTACCGAGCGTCCGGCCTTCACTTCGGCGACCTTGTAAGGGCCGCTGCCCAGCGGGATTTCCAGATTGCCCTTGTTGAAATCGCGACTGGCCCACCAATGTTTCGGCAGCACCGGCAACTGGCCGAGGATCAGCGGCAGCTCGCGGTTGTTGTTGTGCTTGAACTTGAACAGCACCGTCAGCGGGTCCTCGGCGACGGCTGCTTCGACGTCGCTGTAGTAACCGCGAAACATCGGCGAGCCCTCTTTCGTCAGGGTCTCGAAACTGAACACGACGTCTTCGGCGCGCACCGGGTGGCCGTCATGGAAGCGCGCTTCGGGGCGCAGGTAGAAGCGCACCCAGCTGTTGTCCGGGGCCTTTTCGATCTTGCCGGCGATCAGGCCGTATTCGGTGAACGGCTCGTCGAGGCTATGCCGGGTCAGGGTGTCGTAGATCTGCCCGACGTCATCTGCCGGCACGCCCTTGCTGATGAACGGGTTCAGGCTGTCGAAACCGCCGAAGCCGGCCTGACGGAAGATCCCGCCCTTGGGAGCATTGGGGTCGACGTAATCGAAATGCTTGAAATCGGCAGGGTATTTCGGTGGCTCGTTGTACAGGGTCACGGCGTGTTGCGGGGCGGCACAGGCCAGCCCGGCGAACAACAGGCTGCAAGCCTGCACGAGCAGGGTGCGAACGGCGTTCATTGACCTTTCTCCGAAGATTTCAGCCACCACGCGCTCAGGCCCAGGGTGTAGGGCGGCGTGCTGACGAAGGCGAACCGGTTGCGGTACGCCAGACGGTGATAATTGAGGTACCAGTTGGGAATGCTGTAGTGCTGCCAGAGCAGCACGCGGTCCAGGGCCTTGCCGGCGGCGACCTGTTCATCGCGGGTGCGGGCGGCGAGCAGTTGCTCCAGCAGATGATCGACCACCGGGTTGGCGATGCCTGCGTAATTCTTGCTGCCCTTGACCCCGACCTGGCTGGAATGGAAGTACTGCCACTGCTCCAGTCCCGGGCTGAGGGTCTGGTTGAGGGTCATCAGGATCATGTCGAAATCGAATTGATCCAGACGTTGTTTGTATTGGGCGCGATCCACCGTGCGCAGGCGCGCGTCGATGCCGATGCTCTTGAGGTTCTCGATGTACGGCTGGAGGATGCGCTCAAGGTTCGGATTGACCAGCAGCAGTTCAAGACTCAGCGGTTGGCCGGTGGCGTTCTGCAGACGCTGGCCGTTGAGCTTCCAGCCGGCCTCGGCCAGCAGCGCCAGCGCCTTGCGCATGGTTTCCCGGGGAATGCCGCGCCCGTCGGTCTGCGGCAGCGTGAACGGCTCGGTGAACAGCCGGGCCGGCAGTTGCTCCTTGTAGGGCTTGAGCATCAGCCATTCGTGGCCGACCGGCAGACCGCTGGCGCTGAATTCGCTGTTCGGGTAATAGCTGGTGGTGCGCTGGTAGGCATCGCTGAACAGCGCGCGGTTGGTCCACTCGAAGTCGAACATCAGACCCAGCGCTTCGCGGGTCTTGACGTCCGAGAAGGTGGCTCGTCGGGTGTTCATGAACAGGCCCTGGCTCTGGGTCGGGATCTGGTGCGGGATCTGCGCCTTGATCACGTCGCCACGGCGTACGGCAGGGAAGTTGTAGCCGTTGGCCCAGTTCTTCGCCTGATGCTCGATATAGATGTCGAACTCGCCGGCCTTGAACGCTTCGAAGGCGACGTCGCTGTCGCGATAGAACTCGACTTCCATGCGATCGAAATTGTACTTGCCGCGATTGACCGGCAAGTCCTTGCCCCAATAATCCTTGACCCGTTCGAAAATCAGCTGCCGCCCCGGCGTCACCGAGGTAATGCGGTACGGCCCGCTGCCCAATGGCGGTTCGAAGGTGGTGGCCTTGAAGTCGCGGTCTTTCCAGTAGTGCTGAGGCAGCACCGGCAACTCCCCGAGGCGCAGGATCAGCAACGGATTGCCCGAGCGCTTCATGATGAAGCGAATGCGTTGCGGGTTGAGAATGTCGACCCGCGACACTTCCTGAAGCGCCGTGCGGTACAGCGGGTGGCCTTCCTTGAGCAGCGTTCGATAGGAGAACGCCACGTCATAGGCGGTGATCGGCGTGCCATCGTGGAAGCGTGCTTCCGGGCGCAGGTTGAACACGACCCAGCTGCGGTCTTCGCTGTACTCCACCGACCGGGCGATCAGGCCATAGCTGGAGGCCGGCTCGTCACCGGACGGCGAGTACTGGCCGGTGCCGACCATCAGCGGCTCGTTCAGCTCGTTGATACCGTACTGCAGGAAATTCGGAGTGGTGACCGGGCTGGTGCCCTTGAACGTGTAGGGATTGAGCGTATCGAAGGTGCCAAACGCCATCACCCGCAAAGTACCGCCCTTGGGCGCTTGCGGGTTGACCCAGGCGAAGTGGGTAAATCTGGCCGGGTACTTGAGCGTGCCGAACTGCGCATAACCGTGGCTTTCGGTGATTGTCGCGCTAGCGGGGGAGCTCAAGGCCAGGCTGATCAGGAGCAGGAGGAGGGGACGCTTCAAGTCAGATCCGATCCAGGCGGCTTGGGCTTTGTGGGCCGTACAGTAACAGCTTGTATGGACAGGAAAAAGACAGAGACTTAATGCGCGGTTAATTGTGGGAGTCGACTGCGCCGAAGACAAAAAATGACAGGCGAAAAAAAGCCCCTGAAATTCAGGGGCTCTTTGTCAGTGCGGCTGGTAGACCGTGAGCATCTGCCCAGGCTTGAGCGCTTTGCCGGCGCCCGGATTCCAGCGCTTGAGATGTTGCATCTCGACGTTGAAGCGCTTGGCGACCACGTACAGCGTGTCGCCACGTTTGACCTTGTACTGGGTCTGCTGCTTGCCGTCGTCCCTGTCTTTGGTCTTGCTGCTGGACTTGCTGTTGGCAGCGATGACCGTATTGATGCGCCCGCCACTGTTGCGCGCCGGCGTGCGCTTGGTGGTGTCCTGCATCACCAGGGTCTGGCCGACCTTGAGGTTCTTGCCGGTCAGCTTGTTCCAGCGTTGCAGGTCCTTGACCTCGACCTTGTTGGCCTTGGCAATGGAGCCGAGGTTGTCGCCACGCTTTACCCGATAGGCGCGCTTGGCCTGTGCGATCTCGCTCGGATCGGCGCCCTCGAACACCGGTTTCAGCGAACGCGGGCTGATCAGCTCTTCAGGACGCATGGTCTGCAGGCTGGTGGTCAGCAATTGCGCCTTCGACGTCGGCACCAGCAAATGCTGCGGGCCGTCGACGGTGGTGCGCTGCTTGAACGCCGGGTTGAGCTGGAACAGCTCGTCCTCGTCGATGTTGGCTACCGCGGCGACCTTGGACAGGTCCATGCGCTGGTTGATTTCGACGACCTGGAAATAAGGCTCGTTGGCGATCGGGTTGAGGTTGACCCCGTAGGCTTCCGGCGCCAGCACCACTTGCGACAGGGCCAGCAGTTTCGGCACGTAGGCCTGGGTTTCCGCCGGCAGCGGCAGGTTCCAGTAGTCGGTTGGCAAACCCAGGCGTTCGTTGCGTTCGATGGCGCGGCTGACCGTGCCTTCACCGGCGTTGTAGGCGGCGAGAGCCAACAGCCAGTCACCGTTGAACATGTCGTGCAGGCGGGTCAGGTAATCCATCGCAGCGGTGGTCGAGGCGGTGATGTCGCGACGGCCGTCGTAGAAACGGGTCTGGCGCAGGTTGTAGTAGCGCCCGGTGGACGGGATGAACTGCCAGAGGCCTACCGCATCGGCGCGGGAGTAGGCCATCGGGTTGTAGGCGCTCTCGATGACCGGCAGCAGCGCCAGTTCCAGCGGCATGTTGCGTTCTTCGAGGCGTTCGACGATGTAGTGAATGTATAGGCTGCCGCGTTCGCCGGCGTTTTCGAGGAAGGAAGGATTACTGGCAAACCACAGGCGCTGTTGCTCGATGCGCGGGTTCACGCCCAGACCTTCCTGCAGCTGAAAACCGTTGCGCATGCGTTCCCAGATGTCCTGGGGCACCTGAGGGCTGGGCTTTTCGGACAACCAGATCGGCTTCTGCTTGGCTCGCGCAGCAATGTTCGGCGTATGGGTCGCTTCAGTCTGCGGAGCATGGCTGGAGCAGCCCGCCAGCGTGGCGGACACAGCCACCGCGATGGCTTGCGCCAGGCGGGTCAATGCGTCTGAATTGACGGACTTACGTATGGATGACGACATTGGCTGGAAGTAAGTTCCGGGCAAAAATGTCGGGCGATTCTAGAAAGCGCACCCCTTGCGGTCAACCATTCACGGTTTTTGTACCCAGTGGTGAGCGGCTTAGAACTTATCTTTCCAAGCCCGCAGAGCCGCAAAAACCTCACTCGGCGCCCGGTTTTGAGCGCCATTCCGTTCGTCCACTTTTTGTGTAACTAATGTTTCACCGGTCCGCAGAAACGGGTTTGTGAGCTTTTCCAGTGCGATGGTCGAGGGCAGGGTCATGACCCCGTTCTGCCGTTGCCGGGTGACTTTTTCCAGACGGGTGGCAATGTCCGGGTTGCCCGGCTCCACGGCGGCAGCGAATTTCAGGTTGCTCAGGGTGTATTCGTGAGTGCAGTACACCAGAGTGTCTTCCGGCAGCGCCGCCAGACGACCAAGGGAATGATGCATCTGCTCCGGTGTGCCTTCGAACAACCGGCCGCAACCGGCGGCGAACAGAGTGTCGCCGCAGAACAGCAGGCCGTGATGGTAATAGGCGATGTGCCCCAGGGTGTGGCCGGGGACGGCGTAGACCTCGAAGTCCCAGCCGAGCACACGCACCTTGTCGTTGTCCTTGAGCGCGACGTCCCGCCCCGGGATGCTTTCGCTGGCCGGACCGTAGACGGTGGCTCCAGTGGCTTTCTTGAGCGCCTCGACGCCACCGACATGGTCGTGGTGATGGTGGGTGATCAGAATGTCGCTCAGCACCCAGCCCGGATGCGCGGCGAGCCACGCCTGTACGGGGGCGGCATCTCCCGGATCGACCACCGCGCAACGTTGGGTGGCATGATCCTGTAACAACCAGATGTAGTTGTCGGTGAAGGCGGGCAGGGCACTGATCTGTATCATCTTCGGATTCGCCAAGCGGGTAACATTGGCGCATCTTAGAGGTTCCTGGCGTGTTGGAGAATGCAATGATCGATAAAGCGTTCGCTCAGGCCGATCCTGACTGGCTGGCCCTTATCGGGGCGGCCCGTGAGTGGCTGTCCGGCCCCCTCGGGCAATTTCTGCTGGACGAAGAGCGGCGCATGCTCGAAGACGAGCTCGGCCGGTTCTTCGGCGGCTATCTGGTGCATTACGGTCCGTCCGCCGAAACGCCGCCGTCGGCGCCACAGGTGCAGCGCAACGTGCGCCTCGGTGCGCCGTTGCCCGGCGTCGAGATCGTCTGCGAAGAGCAGGCCTGGCCGTTGAGCGAGCACGCCGCCGATGTGGTGGTGTTGCAGCATGGCCTGGATTTCTGTCTGTCGCCCCACGGTCTTTTGCGTGAAGCGGCCAGCAGCGTGCGCCCCGGCGGGCATCTGCTGATCGTCGGGATCAATCCCTGGAGTACCTGGGGCTTGCGCCATGTGTTCGCTCACGACGCGTTGCACCAGGCCCGCTGCATCTCGCCGTCGCGGGTCGCCGACTGGCTCAACCTGCTGGGCTTCGCGCTGGAGAAACGCCGCTTCGGGTGCTATCGTCCGCCGCTCGCGTCACCCAAGTGGCAGGCCCGTCTGGCCGGCTGGGAACGCAAGGCCGGCGACTGGCAACTGGCGGGCGGCGGTTTCTATCTGTTGGTCGCGCGCAAGATCGTGGTCGGCCTGCGTCCGGTGCGCCAGGAGCGCCGCGAGCCGATGGGCAAGCTGATTCCGCTGCCGATGGCCAAGGTCAATCGTCGCCGTATCGAACCGTAAACCTTCTTTTATTGTGGCCGGGTTTGTCCCGGCCCTGGCCGTCGTCGATCCTTGATCGGCGAGGCCACGCATTTTTCTGGATAGATTGGCATGAGCGAAAGCGTCGATAGCGTAGAACTGTTCACTGACGGCGCCTGCAAAGGCAATCCCGGCCCTGGCGGCTGGGGAGCCTTGCTGGTGTGCAAGGGCGTCGAAAAGGAACTGTGGGGCGGCGAGGCCAACACCACCAACAATCGCATGGAACTGCTCGGCGCGATCCGTGGCCTGGAAGCCCTCAAGCGTCCATGCGAAGTGCTGCTGGTAACCGACTCGCAATACGTGATGAAAGGCATCAACGAGTGGATGGCCAACTGGAAGAAACGCGGCTGGAAAACTGCTGCCAAGGAGCCAGTCAAAAACGCCGATCTGTGGAAAGAGCTCGACGAGCAGGTCAACCGCCACAAGGTCACCTGGAAATGGGTGCGCGGCCACATCGGCCACCACGGCAACGAGCGTGCCGACCAGTTGGCCAACCGCGGGGTGGATGAGGTTCGCGGTTACAAGCAGAGCTGAGTCCTTACCACTGAAACCCTCCCGGCGAGCGTGTTAACATCGCCGCTTTTGCACGATTGACCCCGTTGAGAGCTGAACACTGATGGCCACCAGATCCGTTGTACTCGATACCGAAACCACCGGCATGCCGGTGACCGATGGTCACCGGATCATTGAAATCGGTTGCGTCGAACTGATCGGTCGGCGTCTGACGGGGCGGCACTTTCACGTCTACCTGCAGCCGGATCGCGAAAGTGACGAAGGCGCGATCGGCGTCCACGGCATTACCAACGAATTTCTCGTCGGCAAGCCGCGCTTCGCCGAAGTGGCCGACGAATTCTTCGAGTTCATCAACGGCGCGCAACTGATCATCCATAACGCGGCGTTCGACGTTGGCTTCATCAACAACGAATTCGCCCTGATGGGCCAGCAGGATCGCGCGGACATCACGCAGCACTGCACGATCCTCGACACCCTGATGATGGCCCGGGAACGTCACCCGGGTCAGCGCAACAGCCTCGATGCCTTGTGCAAACGCTACGGCGTCGACAACTCCGGCCGTGAGCTGCACGGCGCGTTGCTCGACTCGGAGATTCTCGCCGACGTCTACCTGACCATGACCGGTGGCCAGACCAGCCTGTCGCTGGCCGGCAATGCTTCCGACGGTAACGGCACGGGCGAGGGCGCGGACAACTCCGCCACTGAAATCCGCCGTCTGCCGGCGGATCGCCAGCCGGGGCGGATCATTCGCGCTACCGAAGCCGAACTGGCTGAACACCAGGCGCGCCTGGAAATCATCGCCAAGTCGGCCGGCGCCCCGGCGCTGTGGACACAGTTGCTGGAAGCCGAAGCTCAGGCGTAAGGCACAAAAGGATCGTCCGGACACCAAAGCCGTGTCCGGACGATCCTTTTTTTGTCAGTACTGACAACTGGCCACCCTCGCCACATCGGCTCCGACCCTCTACCCTGAGGACATTGGCAGATCACTCTCCGCCGCCTCAGGACACTGAGCCCCATGTACAAAGATCTGAAGTTCCCGGTGTTGATCGTCCACCGCGACATCAAGGCCGACACGGTTGCCGGCGAACGCATTCGCGGCATTGCCCGTGAACTTGAGCAAGAAGGTTTCAGCATCGTTTCGGCCACGGACTACACCGAGGGCCGGCTGGTGGCGTCGACCCACCATGGTCTGGCGTGCATGTTGATCGCCGCCGAAGATGCCAGCACCCATTCCCATTTGTTACAGAACATGGCCGAACTGATCGGCCTGGCTCGTGTGCGGGCGCCGGATCTGCCAATCTTCGCCCTCGGCGAGCAGGTCACCCTGGAAAACGCCCCGGCCGATGCCATGGCCGAATTGAATCAGTTGCGCGGCATCCTTTATCTGTTCGAAGACACCGTACCGTTTCTGGCCCGGCAGGTTGCACGGGCGGCGCGTAAATATCTGGACGGGCTGCTGCCGCCGTTCTTCAAGGCATTGGTGCAGCACACCGCCGATTCCAACTATTCCTGGCACACCCCGGGTCATGGCGGCGGGGTGGCGTATCACAAGAGCCCGGTGGGGCAGGCGTTTCACCAGTTCTTCGGGGAAAACACCCTGCGTTCGGATTTGTCGGTGTCGGTGCCGGAGCTGGGTTCGCTGCTCGATCACACCGGGCCGCTGGCTGAAGCGGAAGCACGGGCGGCGCGCAATTTCGGCGCCGATCACACCTTTTTCGTGATCAATGGCACCTCGACCGCCAACAAAATCGTCTGGCACTCGATGGTCGGGCGCGATGATCTGGTGCTGGTGGATCGCAACTGCCACAAGTCGGTGTTGCACGCGATCATCATGACTGGCGCGATTCCTCTCTATCTGTGCCCTGAACGCAACGAGCTGGGCATTATCGGGCCGATTCCGCTGAGCGAGTTCAGCCGCGAATCGATCCAGGCCAAGATCGACGCGAGCCCGCTGACCAAGGGCCGGGAGCCGAAAGTCAAACTGGCCGTGGTGACCAACTCCACTTACGACGGCCTCTGCTACAACGCCGAACTGATCAAGCAGAGCCTGGGCAACAGCGTCGAAGTCTTGCACTTCGACGAAGCCTGGTACGCCTACGCGGCGTTTCACGAATTCTTTGCCGGACGCTACGGCATGGCCACCTCGCGCAGCGCCGACAGCCCGCTGGTGTTCACCACCCATTCCACTCACAAACTGCTGGCGGCGTTCAGCCAGGCTTCAATGATTCATGTGCAGGACGGCGGCGCGCGTCAGCTGGATCGCGACCGGTTCAACGAAGCGTTCATGATGCATATCTCGACATCGCCGCAGTACAGCATCATCGCTTCGCTGGACGTGGCCTCGGCCATGATGGAAGGCCCGGCCGGGCGTTCGCTGTTGCAGGAAACCTTCGATGAAGCCCTGAGCTTTCGCCGGGCACTGGCCAATCTGCGGCAACACATCGACGCCAATGACTGGTGGTTTTCGATCTGGCAGCCGCCGGGTGTCGAGGGCATCGACCGGGTGCAGACCGAAGACTGGCTGCTGAAGCCCGAGGCGGACTGGCATGGTTTCGGCGAGGTCAGCGACGACTACGTACTGCTCGATCCAATCAAGGTCACCCTGGTGATGCCAGGCCTGACCGCCGGCGGCGCGCTGAGCGACAAGGGCATTCCGGCGGCGGTGGTCAGCCGTTTCCTCTGGGAGCGCGGGCTGGTGGTGGAGAAAACCGGGCTGTATTCGTTCCTGGTGCTGTTCTCCATGGGTATCACCAAGGGCAAGTGGAGCACGCTGCTGACCGAACTGCTGGAGTTCAAGCGCAACTACGACGCCAACGTCAGCCTCGATGCCTGCCTGAAGTGTGTCGCCCAGGAAGATCCTGTGCGGTATCGCGGCATGGGCCTGCGCGATCTCTGCGATCAACTCCACGCCTGCTACCGCAGCAATGCCACCGCCAGACACCTCAGACGCATGTACACCGTGCTGCCGGAAATCGCCATGAAACCGGCTCACGCCTATGATCAACTGGTGCGCGGCGAAGTCGAGGCGGTGCCGATCGATGAGCTGGAGGGGCGTGTCGCGGCGGTGATGCTGGTGCCTTATCCGCCGGGGATTCCGTTGATCATGCCCGGCGAACGCTTCACAGAATCCACCCGGTCGATCATCGATTACCTGAAGTTTGCCCGCACGTTCGATGCGAGTTTTCCGGGTTTCGTGATCGATGTGCACGGACTGCAACACGAAGACGAGGGCAATGGACGGCATTACACCGTCGATTGCGTCAAGGAATGAGGGCGTTTCCCAGTATGCAACCGGTCATGAATCCAAAATACCCAGGGCTGTCGGTGCGCGTTGCCGACGACGGCTTTGCCGCCTATATCTGGGGCAGCGATTTCAGCTTCGAGGTCGCCGCCTATGGCGCTGCCGAAATCGGCAAGCCCGTCGCGCAGTGGGGCGTGACGCCCATCGTGCCGTATCGCAAGTGCTACGGCATCGACCCCGAAGAATTCAGCAGTTTCCGCGATGCACCCGACAGTGCGATCTTCATGGCCTGGCTGGAAGATCAGCCGGTGGGGCATCTGGTGATCAGTACCAACTGGAACGGTTTCGCCCATATCGATGAGCTGGCGGTGCATGCGCCGGCACGGCGCCATGGTGTTGCCAAGGCGTTGCTGGAGGTGGCGCAGTTCTGGAGCCGCAAGAAAAAACTGCCGGGGATCATGCTCGAGACCCAGAACAACAACCTCGGCGCCTGTCGCTTGTATGAGCGCTGCGGTTATGTGATCGGTGGCGTCGACCATCTGCGTTATCGCGGTATTGACCCCAATACCGCCGAGGTGGCGTTGTTCTGGTATCGACTCTTCGATAATCCGCTCGAAAGCCCGATTAGCTCGCCAGCATCGCCGCGGCTTGTTCCGTGACGATACTCAGCAATGTCTGGACTGCCGATGTCGGCGGCGCGTGCTTGAAGGTCAGTGCATAAAGGCTGATCGGCACCGCCGGTGACAACGGGCAAGTGTCTATTCCACTGGCCCGGGCACCCAGTGCGGTGAACGGGTCGACGATGGCCAGGCCTTCACCGGCCTCAACCATGCTGCGCATCATCTGATGGGTCTGCACCCGGGTGTGGATGCTCGGTGCCGGGCGCAGTGCCTGAAGTTTGTGTTCCAGCGCCGGGCTCAGCGGGTCCTGACCTTCGAGGCCGACCATCGCCTGACCTGCCAGATCCTGCAGCGAAATATACTTCTGCTTCGGTTGCAGCCAGCCGTGGGGCGCGAGCAATTGCAGCTTGCCTTGCGCCAGCGGCTGGCAATGGATATCCGGATGTTCGGGATCGTGCAGGCTCAGACCCAGATCGCTTTCGCGCAGCAACAGACTGCGAACGATGTGGCGGGTGGGCTCACTGAGCAGCGTGCAGGGTACGTCCGGCAGGCGTCGGCGCAATGCGGCGAGACTTCGCGGCAACAACTGCTGTGCCAGCGGCGGGGTGCCAATGATTCGAAGGGGTGGGGCGAGGTATTGCTTGAGACTGCTGGCCAGCCGTTGCACCGGTTCCAGCGCGTCATAAATGTGGGCGATTTCAACTTGCAACGCTCGGGCTTCGGCTGTGGCTTGAAGCCGTCCGCGCACACTGGCGAACAGCATGAACCCCAACTGACTCTCGGCTTCGCGCAGTCGCTCCTCGACATCGCCCGCCGGCAATTGCAGCCATTCGGCGGCGGTGCCCACGTGACCCGTCTGTAAAAGCGCCTGTATCACCTCGATATGACGTAAACGCATGCGTGAAGTCCATGTCCGGCCGTTGGGGTCAGTGGCTGAATCCTACCCCAACTCGGCGCGGATGACTTCTGCTCATAACAATCGGTTATGAAGCGACCGATGGCTCGGGTTCGCGGATCAGGGTGATGCCCGACTGAACCAGCAGAAACTCGTTGTCGTCGATCTTGTTGACGCGGTCGCCAATCGCCAGTTTGTAGGTTGTAACGGGCTCCATGCCGGTGAAACCGTCTGCCGACGGGGTGGATTCCTGGAACTCATGCACGGAATAAACGCGGCCTTCCGCATCTCTTGCATGGAACTGACCGACGAGTACTGCTGCCATCTGCTTAGAACCTCTGGAGATAAAACGCTTGATTTGCGGCTTGGTAGACCGTCATCGAGCTTGGTAAGTTTTCCTACAGGAAAAAAATAATCCGGATGCGGGAAATATCCCTTGTCGTCTGGTGGAATCGTCGCCGGATCATCTATAACTACAGGCTCCTCCCCACGGACAGTCGAGAGTCTTCCCATGAGCAATGTCTATAACGTCGCGGTAGTGGTTGGCAGCCTGCGTAAAGCTTCGATCAATCGCAAGGTCGCGCTGGCGCTGGCGGAACTGGCACCGGCCAACCTCAAGCTGAACATTGTGGAAATTGGCGATCTGCCACTCTATAACGAAGACATTGACGGCGATTCACCGCCGGCAGCCTACAGCACTTTTCGGCAAAAAGTGGCGTCATCCGACGCGGTGCTGTTTGTCACCCCAGAGTACAACCGCTCTGTGCCGGCACCCTTGAAGAATGCGATTGACGTTGGCTCGCGGCCTTATGGCAAGAGTGTCTGGGGCGGCAAACCGGGCGCAGTGATCAGTGTTTCGCCGGGTGCCATCGGCGGTTTTGGCGCCAACCAGCATTTGCGTCAGTCATTCGTTTTCCTCAATGTGCCTTGCATGCAACAACCTGAGGCTTATCTGGGTGGCGCCGGTACGGCGTTCGATGAGTCGGGCAAGCTGAACGAGTCGGTCAAGCCGTTCCTGCAGAGCTTCATCAATGCCTATGGCGAGTGGGTAGCGCAGCACAAGAAGTGATCCACTGATTTTTCTGACAACATAACGAACCTGTGGGAGCTGGCTCCCACAGGTTTTTTTGTGGTCTGATTCTTTCCCTTTTATTGAAGGCTGTCGCGAATGCTTGCTGCTTCATTGATTTTCCTGCTGACCATTACCCTGGTGATCTGGCAACCCAAGGGTCTCGGGGTCGGCTGGAGTGCGACCTTCGGAGCGATTCTGGCGCTGATTTTCGGCGTGGTGCACCTGAGCGATATTCCGCTGGTGTGGCAGATCATCTGGAACGCCACCGGCACTTTCGTGGCGCTTATCATCATCAGTCTGTTGCTCGACGAGGCGGGGTTCTTTGCCTGGGCCGCATTGCACGTGGCGCGATGGGGGCGGGGCAGCGGTCGCAAGCTGTTTGCCTACATGGTGTTGCTCGGCGCACTGGTGTCGGCGTTGTTCGCCAATGACGGCGCGGCGCTGATCCTCACGCCCATCGTGATTTCCATGCTGCTTGCGCTGCGCTTTTCTCCGGCGGCAACCCTGGCGTTTGTCATGGGCGCGGGGTTTATTGCCGACACGGCGAGCCTGCCTCTGGTGGTGTCGAACCTGGTCAACATCGTCTCGGCAGACTTCTTTCACATCGGTTTCAATCGCTATGCGGCGGTGATGGTGCCGGTGAACTTTGTCAGTGTCGCCGCCACGCTGGCGGTGTTGATGTGGTTTTTCCGACGCGACATTCCGACAGCCTACGACCCTGAACAGCTGGAGCACCCGGAGACGGCGATCCACGACAAGGCCACGTTCTACGCCGGTTGGGCGGTGTTGGTGATCCTGCTGGTGGGTTGTTTTGCCCTGGAACCGCTGGGGATTCCGATCAGCGCCATTTCGGCGGTGTGCGCGGCGTTGTTGCTGGGTATCGCCGCTCGGGGGCACAAGATCTCCACGCGCAAAGTGATGAAAGAAGCGCCGTGGCAGATCGTGATTTTCTCCCTGGGCATGTATCTGGTGGTCTACGGTCTGCGCAATGCCGGGCTGACGGATCATCTGGCCGGTTGGCTGGATGTCTTTGCCGGGTATGGCGTGTGGGGCGCGGCCATGGGCACCGGCGTGCTGACGGCATTGTTGTCGTCGATCATGAACAATCTGCCCACGGTGCTGATCGGTCTGCTGTCGATCGATGCCAGTCAGGCGACCGGTGTCGTGAAAGAAGCGATGATCTACGCCAACGTGATCGGCAGTGACCTGGGGCCGAAGATCACCCCGATCGGCAGTCTGGCGACTCTGCTCTGGCTGCATGTACTGGCACGCAAGGATATCCGGATCGGCTGGGGGTATTACTTCAAGGTCGGGATTGTGCTGACGGTGCCGGTGTTGCTGGTCACGCTGGCCGCGCTGGCGCTGCGGCTGAGCGTCTAACTCTGTCCGGGCACGTTCGGCCACAGATCCGAAACCAGAAACAGCCGCTCGGCCTCTTCCCATTCGCCCCGGGCATTTTCGGTCAGGCGCACCATCAACTGCGCCGGGGCCAGCGGTTCAAGTTCATCGAACCAGGCACGCAATTGCTGGTGGCTCCAGGCCTGATCTGCCGGGTAATGCGCCGGCGCCAGCCACGCGTGGCGGGGCAGGGGTTGCCAGCGCCCGGCCGGGCGCTGGGCGACAAACGCCGGCCAGTCCTTTTGATGCAGCCAGCTGCCGCGCAGATGCTGCGGATGGGCACCGCTCGGCGGTTCGGACTGCCCGGGCCATGGATACAGCAGATAACCGCCCAGCCACAACTGCGCACTGAACGACTCGATATCCAGCGCCGCGAGGGCCTCGCGGCTTTCCGGGCGGGCGGAAATCGGTAGCTGGTGCTCGCTCAGGTGGGCCAGTTTGCGGTCCAGTCGATCATGGCAGCCGGGGCCGAGCCACTGCGCCGGATCGCGGCCGTCACCGTTCTGCGGGCCGAGGTAGAGCTTGATCGCCAGTTCCAGATGATGCACGCCGTCACGGTCGCGCAGCAGCATGTCCAGTTCACCCAGGGTGTGGCCTTCGCGGCGGATCGGCAGGTTGGCGGCGATCAGTTCGATGCCCGGCGCGTGTTCCACCGCAAACTGCCACAACCGCTCGTAATACAGGCCCAGGCGCCGGGTGCGGGCCTGGGACAGCCATTGCAGCAGACCATAGCTGTCACGATCGAGCCGATGCAGCCAGTGCGCCAGTCGCTCAGGGTCATGCACCCAGTCGCTGCCGGCCAGTGGATGACGTTGCGGCCACGGCGTGGCGTCGAGCATCGGCGGGGCGAGGATCACCCACGCCAGATCGCGCACTTCAGGATGGCGCAATTGGTGGGGCAACTGGAGCAAATCGGGAAATAGGATCATCTTGCGAGCATAGCCTTAAACACAGGCGCACTCTTGGGCTGAAAGGGTTTTGTCTATCCGGCGCTTTCGCCCATAATCGTCGTTTTCGCCGTCGCAGCCCCCCGCAGGAGTCCCATGGAGCAATTTCGTAATATCGGCATCATCGGTCGCCTGGGCAGTTCCCAGGTGCTGGATACCGTCCGCCGACTGAAACGCTTTCTGCTCGATCGTCACCTGCATGTGATCCTCGAAGACACCATCGCCGAAGTCCTGCCCGGCCACGGCCTGCAAACCTCGTCGCGCAAGATGCTCGGCGAAGTCTGCGACATGGTCATCGTCGTCGGCGGTGACGGCAGCCTGCTTGGTGCGGCAAGAGCGCTGGCCAAGCACAACATTCCGGTGCTCGGGATCAACCGTGGCAGCCTCGGCTTTCTCACCGACATCCGCCCCGACGAGCTGGAAATCAAGGTCGCCGAAGTGCTCGACGGCCACTATCTGGTGGAAAACCGCTTCCTGCTGCAGGCCGAAGTCCGCCGCCACGCCGAGGCCATCGGCCAGGGCGATGCGCTGAACGACGTGGTGCTGCACCCGGGCAAATCGACGCGGATGATCGAGTTCGAGCTGTACATCGACGGCCAGTTCGTCTGCAGCCAGAAGGCCGACGGCCTGATCGTCGCCACGCCGACCGGTTCTACCGCGTACGCATTGTCGGCCGGTGGCCCGATCATGCATCCCAAGCTCGACGCTATTGTGATTGTGCCGATGTACCCCCATACCTTGTCGGGCAGGCCAATTGTGGTCGATGGCAACAGTGAGCTGAAAATCGTCGTGTCCAAAGATATGCAGATTTACCCGCAAGTCTCCTGCGACGGGCAGAACCACTTCACCTGCGCGCCGGGTGACACCATCACCGTCAGCAAGAAAGCGCAGAAGCTGCGGCTGATCCATCCGCTCGACCACAACTACTACGAAGTCTGCCGGACCAAGCTCGGCTGGGGCAGCAAGTTGGGTGGTGGAGGCGACTGATGCTCGATCCCGCGCGCAGTTATGACTTGATCGGTGACGTGCACGGATGCGCCCTGACCCTGGAACACCTGCTGGACCGACTCGGCTACCACAAGCAGGGCGGGGTCTGGCGGCATCCTTCGCGCATGGCCGTGTTTGTCGGCGACATCATCGACCGTGGCCCGCGGATTCGCGAGGCGCTGCACATCGTCCACGACATGGTCGAGGCCGGTCAGGCGTTGTGCATCATGGGCAACCACGAATTCAACGCGCTGGGCTGGAGCACACCGGCTCCGCCCGGCAGCGGCAAGCAGTTCGTGCGCGAGCACACGCCACGCCATGCCCGTTTGCTGCACGAAACCCTGACCCAGTTCGAAGACCATCCCGGTGACTGGCACGACTTCCAGCAATGGTTCTACCAACTGCCGCTGTTCGTTGATGCCGGACGTTTTCGAGTCGTACATGCCTGCTGGGATGCCGGCCTGATCGAGCCGTTGCGTGCGCTGTTCCCCGATGGCTGCATCGATGAGCACTTCCTTCAGGCTTCCGCCGTGCCGGGCAGTTTTGCCTGCACCGTGTTCGATCGCCTGCTGCGCGGCACCGACATGCGCCTGCCGGATGGCCTGACCATGACCAGCGGCGACGGTCTGGTGCGTTCGTTCTTCCGCACCAAATTCTGGGAAGACGATCCGCAGACCTACGGTGACATCGTGTTCCAGCCCGACGCCTTGCCGGAGCCGGTGGCGCAGAAGCCGCTGACCTCCAGCGAAAAGAATTCCCTGTTGCGCTACGGCGTCGATGAGCCGTTGCTGTTCGTCGGTCACTACTGGCGCAGCGGCAAACCGGCGCCGATTCGCCCGAACCTCGCGTGCCTGGATTACAGCGCCGTGCTCTACGGCAAACTGGTGGCTTATCGTCTGGATCAGGAAACCCGCCTGGATCCGCATAAATTTGTCTGGGTCGATGTCGAGCGGCCGGAGGTGCTGCGATGAGCGCGGTAGCGGTATTGCGTCTGCCATTGGCGGCGGACCTGAGTGGTTTCGTCAAACTGCTGCAACGCATGCAGGTGCCGCATCGCGTCAGCGAAGAGTCGGGCGAGCAGGTGCTGTGGGTACCGTCGGAAATCAGCGAAGACGTGCGCTCTCTGTACGAACGCTTCCCGGCGGGTGACCCGGATCAGCAACTGGATGTTCCGGTGGCGCCGACCTTCAAGCGGCCGAGCTTCGCCGAGCAACTGAAACACGCCAGGGCCACCGGGTTCATTCTGCTGCTGAGCCTGATCGTCGGCGGGTTGACGTTCCTTGGCGATAACCTCGACACCATGCGTTGGCTGACCTTCCTCGATTTCCGGGTGGTAGGCGACTACATCCACTTCACACCGCTGGCCGACAGCCTGGCGGCAGGGCAGTGGTGGCGCCTGTTCACGCCGATGCTGATCCACTTCGGCATTCTGCACCTGGCCATGAACGGCATGTGGTACTGGGAACTGGGGCGGCGCATCGAGTCGCGCCAGGGCAGTATCAACCTGATCGGCCTGACGCTGCTGTTCAGCCTCGTTTCCAACTATGCGCAGTTTGCCTGGAGCGGTCCCAGCCTGTTTGGCGGCCTGTCCGGCGTGCTTTACGGGCTGCTCGGCCACTGCTGGATCTTCCAGTTGCTGGCACCGAACCCGGCCTATCGTCTGCCCCGCGGCGTGCTGGTGATGATGCTGGTGTGGTTGCTGGTGTGCATGTCCGGGCTGATCTCGATGATCGGTTTCGGCCAGATCGCCAACGCCGCCCACGTCGGCGGGTTACTCATCGGATGCTTCACCGGTTTGTTGGGCGGTTTGTACAACCGCCGTAAACTGGCCGCCTGAATTTTTGAATAAAGAGCACGGAGACCCTGATGTCCTCTTTTAACGATTTGATCAAGAACATCACCCCGGACATCTACCAGAGCCTGAAACTGGCCGTAGAGATCGGCAAATGGTCCGACGGTGGCAAGCTCACCGCCGAACAGCGCGAGCTGTCGCTACAGGCGATGATCGCCTGGGAAATCCAGAACCTGCCTGAAGAAGAGCGCACCGGTTACATGGGCCCGCAGGAATGTGCATCGAAGTCGATCGAAGTGCCGAACATCCTGTTCAAGTCGGACGCCCTCCATTGATCGAGATTGGCCGCGGTGCAATCAGCAAAATGTCGGCGCGCCTGGACGGGCCGAACGTGCAATATGCGTTTCGTCTGGATGACGTCGAGGTGCCGGTCAACCCGTTGATCGGCACGACGGTGCGTCTGGAATACCTGGGGGCGATCCATTGCACCCATTGTGGACGCAAGACCAAGACCAGTTTCAGTCAGGGCTACTGCTACCCGTGCATGACCAGGCTGGCTCAGTGCGACGTGTGCATCATGAGTCCGGAGCGCTGCCATTTCGAGGCCGGCACCTGCCGGGAGCCGGAGTGGGGTGAGAAGTTCTGCATGACCGACCACGTCGTCTACCTGGCCAACTCGTCGGGAATCAAGGTCGGCATCACCCGCGCCACTCAGTTGCCGACCCGCTGGCTCGACCAGGGCGCGAGCCAGGCGCTGCCGATCATGCGCGTCGCCACGCGGCAGCAGTCGGGCTTCGTCGAAGACCTGTTCCGCAGTCAGGTGGCGGACAAGACCAACTGGCGCGCCTTGCTCAAGGGCGACGCGGCGGCGGTGGATCTGGCGCAGGTGCGCGATCAACTGTTCGCCAGTTGCGCCGAAGGCCTGCAAGGCTTGCAGGAACGTTTCGGTTTGCAGGCGATTCAGCCGGTGACCGACGTCGAGCCGCTGGAAATCCGTTACCCGGTCGAGCAGTACCCGGCCAAGATTGTCAGCTTCAACCTGGACAAGAACCCGATAGCCGAAGGCACGCTGCTGGGGATCAAGGGCCAGTACCTGATCTTCGACACCGGCGTGATCAACATTCGCAAGTACACGGCCTATCAGCTCGCCGTGCATCAATAAGGACTTCAGCATGCGCACCGAACAACCGAAGATGATTTACCTGAAGGACTATCAGGCGCCCGAGTACCTGATCGACGAAACACACCTGACCTTCGAGTTGTTCGAGGACCACAGTCTGGTCCACGCGCAACTGGTGATGCGCCGCAACCCGGCCCGTGGCCCGGGCCTGCCGCCGCTGGTGCTCGATGGCCAGCAGCTGGAACTGCTCTCGGTGACCCTGGCCGACCAGGAGCTGAGCGCCGCCGACTACCAACTGACGGAGAATCATCTGACCCTGCAACCGGCCAGCGAAACCTTCACGGTCGACACCAGCGTCAGGATCCACCCGGAAACCAACACCGCACTGGAAGGCCTGTACAAGTCCGGCACGATGTTCTGCACCCAGTGCGAGGCCGAAGGTTTCCGCAAGATCACCTATTACCTCGACCGCCCGGACGTGATGAGCAAGTTCACCACCACCGTGGTCGCCGAGCAACACAGCTATCCGGTGTTGCTGTCCAACGGCAACCCGATCGCCAGCGGTCCCGGCGAAGACGGCCGGCACTGGGCGACCTGGGAAGACCCGTTCATGAAACCGGCGTACCTGTTCGCACTGGTGGCCGGTGACTTGTGGTGCGTTGAAGACAGCTTCACCACCATGACCAACCGCAACGTGGCGCTGCGCATTTACGTCGAGCCGGAAAACATCGACAAGTGCCAGCACGCCATGAACAGCCTGAAGAAGTCGATGCGCTGGGACGAAGAGGTCTACGGTCGCGAGTACGATCTGGACATCTTCATGATCGTCGCCGTGAACGACTTCAACATGGGCGCGATGGAGAACAAGGGCCTCAACATCTTCAACTCCAGCGCCGTACTGGCCCGCGCCGAAACCGCCACCGACGCCGCGCACCAGCGGGTTGAAGCGATCGTCGCTCACGAATACTTCCACAACTGGTCGGGCAACCGCGTGACCTGCCGCGACTGGTTTCAGCTGTCGCTGAAAGAAGGCTTCACGGTGTTCCGCGACGCCGGTTTCTCGTCCGACATGAACTCGGCCACGGTTAAGCGCATTCAAGATGTGGCCTATCTGCGTACCCACCAGTTCGCCGAAGATGCAGGCCCGATGGCCCACGCCGTGCGCCCGGACAGCTTCATCGAGATTTCCAACTTCTACACCCTGACCGTGTACGAAAAGGGTTCGGAAGTGGTTGGCATGATCCACACCCTGCTGGGCGCCGAAGGCTTCCGCAAGGGCAGCGACCTGTACTTTGAACGTCATGACGGCCAGGCCGTGACCTGCGATGACTTCATCAAGGCCATGGAAGATGCCAACGGCGTCGACCTGACCCAGTTCAAGCGCTGGTACAGCCAGGCCGGCACACCGCGTCTGGCGGTGAGCGAGTCTTACGACGCCGCTGCGAAAACCTACAGCCTGACCTTCCGCCAGAGCTGCCCGGAAACCCCGGACAAGGTTGAAAAACTGCCGTTCGTGATCCCGGTGGAACTGGGCCTGCTCGACAGCCAGGGCAACGAGATTGCCCTGCGTCTGGCCGGCGAAGCCTCCGCCCAAGGCACCACTCGAGTGATCTCGGTGACCGAAGCCGAACAGACCTTCACCTTCGTCGACATCGCCGAACAACCTTTGCCTTCGTTGCTGCGTGGCTTCTCGGCGCCGGTGAAACTGAGCTTCCCGTACAACCGCGATCAGTTGATGTTCCTGATGCAGCACGACACCGACGGTTTCAACCGCTGGGATGCCGGCCAGCAACTGTCGGTGCAGGTGCTGCAAGAACTGATCGGCCAGCAGCAGAAGGGCGAAAGCCTGGTGCTCGATCCACGTCTGATTTCGGCCCTGCGCACCGTGCTGTCGGACGAGTCGCTGGATCAGGCGATGGTCGCGGAAATGCTCTCGCTGCCAAGCGAAGCCTACCTGACCGAAATCAGCGAAATCGCCGACGTGGACGCGATCCACACCGCCCGCGAGTTCGCCCGTCAGCAACTGGCGGACAACCTGTTCGAAGCGCTGTGGCTGCGTTATCAAGCCAACCGCGAGCTGTCGAAGCAAACCCCGTACGTGGCCGAGGCCGAGCATTTCGCCCGTCGCGCGTTGCAGAACATCGCGCTGTCGTACCTGATGCTCAGCGGCAAGCCGCAAGTGCTGGCGGCAACCCTGGAACAGTTCGACAGCTGCGACAACATGACCGAGCGCCTGACCGCGCTGGCGGTGCTGGTCAACTCGCCGTTCGACGACGAGAAAGCCAAAGCCCTGGCCAGTTTCGCCGAGCACTTCAAGGACAATCCGCTGGTCATGGATCAGTGGTTCAGCGTGCAGGCCGGCAGCACCTTGCCGGGCGGTCTGGCGCGGGTCAAAGCGCTGATGCAGCACCCGGCGTTCAACATCAAGAATCCGAACAAGGTGCGTGCGCTGGTCGGAGCGTTCGCCGGGCAGAACCTGATCAACTTCCATGCGGCGGATGGTTCGGGCTATCGCTTCCTCGCGGATCTGGTGATCGAGCTGAACGGCTTCAACCCGCAGATCGCTTCGCGCCAACTGGCGCCGCTGACCCGCTGGCGCAAGTATGACAGCGCTCGTCAGGCGCTGATGAAGGCGGAGCTGGAGCGGATTCTCGCGTCCGGTCAGCTGTCCAGTGATGTGTATGAAGTGGTCAGCAAAAGCCTGGCGTAAGCCGGGATAGCACCGCTCAAAACTGTGGGAGCGAGCCTGCTCGCGAATGCGGTAGTCCAGACGACATCTCCGTGTCTGATACTCCCTCTTCGCGAGCAGGCTCGCTCCCACAGTTGTTTTGCGTTCCCTCCGTTACTTCAGATCAAACCGATCCAGATCCATCACCTTCGCCCAGGCCGCAACGAAGTCTGTGACGAACTTTTCTTTCGCATCGGAACTGGCATACACCTCGGCCAGCGCCCGCAGCACCGAGTTGGAACCGAACACCAGATCGACCCGGGTCGCCGTCCATTTCACGCTGCCGGTTTTACGATCCCGGCCTTCGAACTCGGTTTTCGATGTCGGTTTCCATTCCACGCCCATGTCCAGCAGATTGCGGAAGAAGTCGTTGGTCAGGGTGCCGGGCTTGTCGGTGAATACCCCGTGTCTGGTTTTGCCGACGTTGGTGTCCAGCACGCGCAGGCCGCCGATCAGTACGGTCATTTCCGGGGCGGAAAGGGTCAGCAGTTGCGCCTTGTCGATCAGCAACGCCTCGGCCGGCACGCGGTAGGTGTTGGCGGCGTAATTGCGGAAGCCGTCGGTGTGCGGTTCGAGGAAGCCAAACGACTCGACGTCGGTTTGCTCCTGAGTTGCATCCGTGCGCCCCGGATTGAACGGCACGGTCACCGTGTGCCCGGCGTTTTTCGCCGCTTGCTCGACCCCGGCGTTACCGGCCAGCACGATCAGGTCCGCCAGCGAAACTTGCTTGCCCGACGCCCCGGCATTGAACTCGTTCTGAATGCCTTCCAGAATCTTCAACACTTTGTCCAGTTGCTCCGGCTGGTTGGCCTGCCAGAACTTCTGCGGTGCCAGACGCAGACGCCCGCCATTGGCGCCGCCACGTTTGTCCGAACCCCGGAAGGTCGACGCGGCTGCCCACGCGGTAGAGACCAGTTCCGAAATGGACAGCCCGGACGCCAGCACTTTGCCTTTCAACGCCCTGATATCGCTGTCGTCCACCAGTGGATGCGTGGCCTCGGGAATCGGGTCTTGCCACAGCAACTCTTCTTGAGGCAATTCCGGGCCGAGATAGCGTGACAGCGGGCCCATGTCGCGGTGGATCAGCTTGTACCAGGCGCGGGCGAAGGCGTCGGCCAGTTGATCGGGATTGGCCAGGAAGCGCCGCGAAATCTTCTCGTAGGCCGGGTCGAAACGCAGGGCCAGGTCGGAAGTGAGCATGGTCGGGTCGATGCGTTTGTTCGGGTCGTGGGCATGGGGAATGGTGCCGGCACCGGCGCCGTTTTTCGGTTTCCACTGATGGGCACCGGCCGGGCTCTTGGTCAGTTCCCACTCGAAGCCGAACAGGTTTTCCAGGTAGTTGTTGCTCCACTTCGTCGGGGTGGTGGTCCAGGTTACTTCCAGGCCGCTGGTGATGGTGTCGGCGCCCTTGCCGGTGCCGAAGCTGTTTTTCCAGCCCAGACCTTGCTCTTCGAGGCCGGCGGCTTCCGGTTCCGGGCCGACGTTATCGGCCGGGCCGGCACCGTGGGTCTTGCCGAAGGCGTGGCCGCCGGCGATCAGGGCGACGGTTTCTTCGTCGTTCATGGCCATGCGGCCGAAGGTTTCGCGGATGTCCTTGGCCGAGGCCACCGGGTCGGGATTGCCTTCCGGGCCTTCCGGGTTCACGTAGATCAGGCCCATCTGCACGGCGGCCAGCGGATTTTCCAGGTTGCGTTCGCCCTGATTGGTGCGGCTCTGTTCATGGCCGTGCTCGGCAGGTTCGGCCACCAGCGTGCCGTCGCCCGGTTCCTGCATGGCTTCGGGGTGTTTGCCGTAACGGGTGTCGCCGCCCAGCCAGGTGTTTTCCGAACCCCAGTAAACGTCTTCGTCCGGTTCCCACACATCAGGACGACCGCCGGAAAAACCAAAGGTCTTGAAGCCCATGGATTCCAGCGCGACGTTGCCGGTGAGGACGATCAGGTCGGCCCAGGAAATGTTGCGACCGTATTTCTGCTTGATCGGCCACAGCAGGCGGCGGGCCTTGTCGAGGCTGACGTTGTCCGGCCAGCTGTTGAGCGGGGCGAAGCGTTGCTGGCCGGAACCGGCGCCGCCACGGCCGTCAGCGGTGCGATAGGTGCCGGCGCTGTGCCAGGCCATGCGGATGAAGAGCGGGCCGTAGTGGCCGAAGTCCGCTGGCCACCACTCCTGAGAGTCGGTCATCAGCGCCGTCAGATCGCGTTTGAGGGCCTGGAAATCCAGGCTTTTGAAAGCCTTGGCGTAGTCGAAGTCCGGGCCCATCGGATCGGAGGCGGGCGAGTGCTGACTCAGGATTTTCAGGTTCAGTTGATTCGGCCACCAATCGCGGTTCGTCGTGCCACCGCCGGCGGCGTGATTGAACGGGCATTTCGATTCATTTGCCATGTTCGGGTCCTTATCAGGTCTTCTGCGGCCGGCTCGTGCCGACTTCGGAGTAGTAAGGCTAGACCCGACTCGGGATGTCGGCTAATAGGCCGACTATTGGTGGCCGATAGGCAAAGTCTTTTACCGCCCTCTGCGGTGGATTTTTCTGGAAATGCACAGACCGTTCGTTCGCGAGTGGCAGGGTTGAGCGCTGAAAGTCCCGCGCTTGAGCGGTTGTCGTAAACATCGTGGCAAGAATCGTGATGGCCATTGGAAATGTTATTGTATAACATAAAAATGATTTCATCTGATCGATGTCACTGACATGTCCGCGTGGCAGTGGCGTCGGTCCCGTCCTTTCTGCCTTACGGAATTCTAGAAATGTCTGCCCGTTTTCCCTCCTTCCAGCCCAGCCTGCTGGCCTCCGCGCTGCTGATCGCATCCCCCGCGTTCGCTGCCGACCCCCTCGAACTGCAACCCCAAGTCATCACTGCCAATCCACTGGGCAGCCAGACCCTCGCGTCGCCCTCGACCGTGCTGAGCGGTGATGACCTGACGCTGCAGCAGAAAGGCAGTCTGGGCGAAACCCTGAACAAGCAGCCGGGGGTGTCATCGTCTTATTTCGGCCCAGGCGCGAGTCGTCCGATCATTCGTGGGCAGGACGGCGATCGCATTCGCATCCTGCGTAACGGCGTTGGCGCGCTCGATGCCTCGTCGCTGTCCTACGATCACGCGGTGCCGCTGGATCCGGTCAACGTCGAACGCATCGAGATCGTCCGTGGCCCGGCCGCGTTGCTTTACGGCGGCAGCGCCATCGGCGGGGTGGTCAACACCTTCGACAACCGGATTCCGACCGAAGCCATCGACGGCATTCACGGCGCCGGCGAACTGCGCTATGGCGGCGCCGATACCACTCGCAGCAGCGCGGGCAAACTGGAGGCCGGTAACGGTCAGTTTGCCTTGCACCTGGACGCCAGCGCCCGCGAGTTCAATGACCTGAAGATTCCCGGCTACGCCAAAACCGGCCGCGAACGGGCGAACGACGATGGCGATTCGAAGAAACATCGGCTGGCCAACAGCGACGGTCGTCAGGACGGCGGCGCGGTCGGCGGGTCGTACACCTGGGATGACGGTTATGCGGGGCTGTCGTACAGCAACTACGACTCCAACTACGGCTCGCCGGCCGAAGACGACGTGCGGATTCGCATGCAGCAGGAGCACTACGCGTTCGCCTCGGAAATCCGCAACCTCGACGGCCCGTTCAGTTCGGTCAAGTTCGACGCCGGGTACACCGATTATCAGCACCGCGAGATCGAGGGTGGCGAGGTCGGTACCACGTTCAAGAACAAGGGCTACGAAGCCCGGGTCGAGGCCCGACACCAGCCGTTGGGACCGTTCAACGGTGTGGTTGGCGCACAGGTCAGCCGTAATGAATTCTCCGCACTGGGCGAAGAAGCCTTCGTGCCGCACACCGATACCAATGCCGGCGCACTGTTCGTTCTGGAAGAGCTGCAAGCCACGGATCGTTTGCTGTTCACCCTCGGCGGTCGCCTGGAGCACACCACGGTCGACCCGGATGCCAAAGGCAACGAGCGCTTCGCCAATGCTGACCGCTCCAGCAGTTTCACCGCCGGCAGCCTGTCGTCCGGCGCGGTGTACACGCTGACGCCGATCTGGTCGGTCGCCGCCACGCTGGGCTATACCGAACGGGCACCGACGTTCTACGAGCTGTACGCCAACGGCGCCCACGTCGCGACCGGCACTTATGAAGTCGGGGATGCGGGTCTTTCGAAGGAAAAAGCCGTCTCCAGCGATCTGGCATTGCGTTTCGACAATGGCACGCACAAGGGCAGCGTCGGCGTGTTCTACAGCCACTACTCCAATTACATCGGTCTGCTCGGCACCGGACGCACCCTCAATGATGAAGGCGAAGAAGACGCCGCCGGCATTCCCGAATATGCCTACTCCGGTGTCCGTGCGCGCTTCAGCGGCATCGAAGCCCAGGACCGCTGGAAACTCGGCGAGAGCGCCTATGGCAAGTTCGCGCTGGAATTGTCGGGCGATTACACCCGGGCCAAGAACCTCGACAACGGTCAGGATCTGCCGCGCATCGCGCCGTTGCGCCTGAACACCGGGCTGCTGTGGGAGCTGGATCGCTGGCAGGCGCGGATCGATGTGGAGCACGCCAGTTCCCAGCATCGGGTGCCGGACAATGAAAGCAGCACCGATGGCTACACCACGCTGGGTGCCAATGTGGGGTATCACTTTGACGTCGGCCAGAGCAAATGGCTGGCCTTCGTCAATGCCGAGAACCTGACCAACCAGACCGTGCGCTATGCCAGCTCGATTCTGCGCGACATTGCGCCGGCAGAAGGGCGAAGCATTCAGGTCGGTTTGCGCACCACGTTCTGATCGTTCCCCGCGATCTTGCGCCAGCGTCCCGCGAATCGCGCGACGCTGGCGCCGACATCAGCTCGATTGAGCGGTGTCGTCCTCGGGGATTTCTTCCAGCAGATCCTGTTGCCCCGGCAATTCGGTGATCACGCTGAAATCCGTGACCTCCACCGCACCCAGTCCGTAGCCCAGCAAATGGAACGAGAAGGCTTTGCGCGGTTGCGGGTTGTCGAAGCTGAAATCCATCTCCAATGGCTGATCCGCCGTGGCGACCATTTCCGATGGCAGGCCCAGTTGCACGTCCTGCTCGAATTCCTTGGCCTTGAGCTGGATGTACGCCGTCTGTTGCGGATCCATCGACCGCACGGTCAGGCGCACGCGGGTGTGTGAGCCCTTGGGCATTTCCAGGTACTGCGCGCCGATCAGGTTGTCGGCCCAGTCATCCTTGATCTGCGCTTGCAGCGGGATGACGTTGTCGCTGCCGAACTGATAGCGCTGATTGAGCGGGGTGCGCAACAGCGACAGGTCCAGCGCATCGGCGCGGGCTGCAATCTGCCGCGCATTCTGGCCGCTGGCATTGCCCTTGAATGTGGCGCTTTCGGCGATGAAGCCTTCGCTGGCATAAGCGCGGCAACGTCGCGGCATGTCGCATTCGGTGAGGACGCCGTGGCCGTCGTGGTAGCGCAGTTTGCCGTTGGTGAACGACATGATTTCGCGACCGGTGTCGTAGTCGCGAAACAGCGAGCGGCCGCTGAGTGCAGCAGGTACCGGCAGGTCAAAGTAGTCGAGGATCGATGCACTCAAGTCGACATGCCCGTAGACCCCGGCGTTCAGGTGCGGCAACCGGGCCTGTTCCGGCGCAAGCGTCAGGTTGAAACCCCAGGACGACGCCAGTCGCACGCCATCGATGCCATGGGATTCGTCCGACGTGATCACCACCAGCGTGTCTTTCAGCACGCCCTGATGTTCGAGGCCGCTGAGGAACTGGTCCAGGGCATCGTCCAGGTAACCGACGGCGGCCTGTTTCGGTGTGTCGTAGCGTTGCAGGTATTCATCCGGCGCGGAGTAGGGCTGATGGGTGCCGACGGTCAGCAGTGTCAACATCCACGGTTTTTTCTGTTTGTTCAGTTGGCCGACGTAACTCAGCGCGCCTTCGAAGAAGGCCTTGTCGTCCTTGCCCCAAGGGAATTCCAGGTAGTTGGCGTTGGTGAACCACTCAAGGCCATGCGTCACATCGAAGCCGATGTGCGGCATGATCTTGTCTTTGGCCATGAAGCGCAGGCCGGCGCCTTGCAGGTAGTGGGTGCTGAAGCCGTGCTGGCGCAACTGGGCCGGCAGGCAGGCCTGATTGCGTTCGTTCTGGGTCAGCATTTCCACGCCTTTGGGCGTGCCGTTGTTCAACTTGTCGTAATCGCCGCAGAGCATGGCGTACAGGCCGCGAATGGTCTGGTGCGTGTGCAGCACGTAGTCGGGCGTGTTCATGCCGCGCTCGGCCCAGCGGCTGAGCCTGGGCATCAGGTCTTCCTGATAATGGCTGCCGATGGCTTCGCGATTGGCGCGGATATAAGCACCGGGAATGCCTTCGACCGCAACGATCAGCACGTTGCGCGCCTGACCTTTTGCCGCCAGCAAGGAGTGGCCATTCAAGTCGAGGTCGGTGAGCCCGGCCATCGATGGCGCCGGAGCTTCGCTGCCACCTTCCAGCCATTCCTCGGCCTGCATCTGCGCGTCGGCCACTTGCGTGGCGAGCAATTGGTGGGGCAGGTTGTACAGACGCCATGGGTCGGCGTCGCTCGGCGAAAGGTTCTGTGCGCCCCAATGGGCGGCGAACAGCAACACCGGTGCCGCCCACACAGCGCGGGGAAGGGCCGGAGCCGGTGCTCGACGGTTCGCCCATTGTGCGCTCAGCCACAGTATCAAACCCAGCAACAGCGCGCCGGCCACCGCCGGATGGGCGAAACCGCCGCCGGTGGAGTTTTCCACGAATTGCGGGTCGATCAGGTAATGCAGATCCTGAGGGTTGGGCAAGCGTCCGACTGCGCTGACCAGTTCCGCCGTCGCCAGCGCCAGCAGTCCCCAGAACACCAGCACCGGCAGGGCCAGCCACCACGGCCGGCGATGCAACAGAACCACCAGCAGGCTGCCGATGGCCAGGTCCGACAGATAGCCGAACAGGCTCGACCAGCCGAGTGCCGCACGCAGGCACACCGGCACGATCAGTACCAGAAAAATCAAAGAGAGAAGACGGGCGTCGGGGTGCCGAAACCGTTGAAAAAGAGCGCTCACAAAAAAGACCTTCCAGCCATCAAACCGTCATAAAAGTGTGCGCGATGATACCAAGGGTGGGCTGTCTGATCGCCCTTTTAAACACATGGCTGATCTGCTCCGGTATGCGACAAATTGGGCTTGAAACCCTGAACGGCGTTCGTGTCAGCCCGATAGCGGCGAATGGACGGGGGGGGGCGCGACGGCAAATTTATTGTTTCAGGCTGTTTAAGGTCTGCAACCCCAGGCCCACGCCGGCTGCGTTTCTGGACAGGGAAATAGCCACTCAGTAGCATTCGAAACCGACGGCTTTTCCCTTTGCACGTCGTCCAGCGTGGAACTCTCAAGGAGCAGGCATGCAAGCGTTCACCTGGGGAAAGCGCCTCGTCGAGTTCGATGACTTCAGAGGAATAATCGTGCGCCGTGAGCGAACTTCGACGCCGACGGGCGTGCGTCAGGATCGATAATGGGGCCGGACTGCACAGGCTGATCTGTTGCGGGATCTGTTCCACAACCTGCCAGTCAGTCAGGGGGAGGCGACCTCGGAGCTCTACGGCCGGGCGCTTGCAGCGCCTGGATTATCCGGAATATCGATTCACCAAGGGACAGGCATGAAAGATTACATTTACGGCAGCGTCCAGATCGAATTCTGGAGTTGGGAAGGGGTGGTCGTACGCGCTGACCGGCTCAGTGAGCCCCGCGGACGGGTCGAAGGGATCATCTGGGTCCGCGCGGATAATGGTGATGAATATCCGGTCGACGTTTCATCGTTGACCTTTCAAGTGCATCCGGATGATGAGGTCTACATCCTCTGTGGCCAGAACAAAGTGACGGGCGCCTCAACCAATGTATTTCTGTACAACGCGCGCAACGACTTTGGTCACTTGCTCGGTGGACCAGAAGAACTCTACAAGGCTCTGGTCGAAACCAAGCGTTTCAATCTGGAACTCTGGAGTTCAGTGTTACTCGGTTTCGTGGCGGGCTGGTATATCGATGGCTGGGGGCTGTTGGCGGCGCCAGCACTTTATGTGTTCCTGCGTATAGGCAAAGTCGTACGAAAGAAACGCTGGAGTGCAGGGTTTGCAAGGCATGTCGAGAGGATGATCACTCAGCAATACCAGCGAGACGTCGTTCTTGATGCGCTGGCTCGAAATATCGAATAACCGCTGTTGAGCGGCAAGACCGGTTGGCGTTGAAGCTACGGGTGCGAGCACATGCTCAAAAAAAGGGGCGGCCTGATCATCGATCGGGCCGCCCCTTTTTTACCGCTCAGTCAGATCAATGCATCTTGCTGTGATCGTGGCCTTCCATGTTGGTCAGCGAGCGCACCGGCGCCTGGACTTCGATGGCTTGTTTCTCGCCCTTGGCGTTTTCCACGGTCAGAGTCAGCGGCACGTTGTCGCCTTCCTTCAGTTGACCTTTCAGGCCCATCAGCATCACGTGGTAGCCATTCGGATCGAACTTCACAGCCTTGCCGGCCGGCAAGTCGACCGAGTTGACCGGGCCCATGCTCATCACGTCGTTCTTCATGGTCATTTCGTGAATCTGCACGTCTTTGGCCACCGGCGACGCAACGTTGAGCAGCTTGCTGTCGCTGTCGGCCGTAACGGTCATGAACGCTCCGCTGGCCGACTGGCTTGGAACGGTTGCACGGACCCAGGCATCATCGACCGTGGTCTGCGCCGAAACCTGGAAAGCCAGGCCCAGCAGGGACAGGCCCAGTGCGGCACGTTTGATGTTGTTCAGAAAAGGGTTCATCAGCAGACCTCCATGACGGTAAGCAAGTCTTCCGTACACTCTTGTGCAGAAAGCGATTGGGACAGACCCACGCGCAGGTTGCCGCGGGTGTCGTAGACATAACTGGTGGCCGTGTGCGACAGGGTGTAGGTGTCGCCGGCAGGGACTTTTTCGTAGAAGACGTCGAATTCCTTGGCGGTTGCCTTGGTTTCCTCAAGGGTCCCGTACAGGGCGACGAAGCTTGGGTCGAAGGTCTTGACGTAGGTGTCGAGGATTTGCGGCGTGTCGCGTTCCGGGTCGAGGGTGATGAACACCACTTGCAAGATGTCGCCGTCCTTGCCCATCAGCTTCTTGATTTTTGCCGCGCGGGCCAGCGTCGTCGGGCAGACGGCCGGGCACTGGGTGAAACCGAAGAAGATCATCGGCATCAGGCCGCGAAAGCTCGACAGCGTCACGGTGTTGCCTTCGGTGTCCTTGAGCTTGAAGGTGCGTCCCAGGATCTTGTCACTCAGATCCTTGCCGTACTTGTACGACAGTTGGCCGCGGGTGTCGCAGCCGGCGAGCAGGCCCAGACCGAGCACACCCATTCCCGCAAGCACCTTGCGGCGAGTCAACAAAGCCGTCATCTAATACCGCCCTTTGCAGCCCGCCGGTCGACAAGACAGGCGGGGGGTTAACCGTAAAAGCGGCGCATGATACCAAAATGAACCGGCAGGTCGGTTTTTGATCACCGATGGATGTCAGATCTGCCGACAAAAGGTGTAAGAAAACATGACGCAGGGTGAGGGGGGGGCATCTCTCTAGTTGTATCAAGGGATGATTTTCATATCGTCAGCGATAACAACCCCACTGGGCGATGACCGGAACAGGCAATTGACGACAGCGCCCAGGTTGTTCATCAGAAACCACAGGGGAAGTGTGCATTCCATCGTCGGAGTACCCAGGAAATTCGTCATGTGCAGATCTACTGAGGTGTTGGTTCCGGTAAAGATAAGTTGTTCTATGTTTGCGCCAGCCAGGGTTTGAATCCTCGCACCGGGGGGGCTGACCTTTGCCAGGGAAAGGGTCTTGGTCGCGGGGTCGAAACCCTCGATGTCATAGGGCAAGAACTGAGTGAATTTATCCGCCATGGAATGTGCTCCCTTCGTTGATCTCGGCAACTTCCGAGTAAAGGGAGCATATGAGTCCACTCTGTTTATCTTCTACTGTCACTTCTGACAGTTATTCAGACCGATATGGAATAGTGGGCAACGCCATTTATTGACATCGTATATATAAAGTTACTGAAGATTTGATGCCTCATCAGCACTCCAGCCTCCGCCCAGCGCGGTGTAAAGGTTCACCTGTGCGACCAGTTGCGCCAACCGGTCAGTGATCAGGCCCTGCCGGGAGCTGAACAGCGATCGTTGGGCATCGAGGAAGGTCAGGTTGCTGTCGACCCCGGTCTGATAGCGGTGCTGCGCCAGGTTGTAGTAGTCCTGGGTGGCCTGTACCAGATCGCGCTGGGCCTGAAGCTGTTGCTGATAGGTCTCCCGAGCGGCGAGGCCGTCGGAGACTTCCTGGAATGCTGTCTGAATGGTCTTTTCGTATTCGGCGACGGTGATCTCCTTCTGCAACTTCGCGTAATCGAGGCTGGCGCGCAGGCTGCCGGCGTTGAAGATCGGCAGGTTGATCTGCGGCTGGAATGTCCAGGCACCGGAGCCGCCCTTGAACAGTCCCGACAGGTCCCGACTCGATGTGCCGGCATTGGCAGTCAGGCTGACACTGGGGAAAAACGCCGCCCGGGCTGCGCCGATATTGGCGTTGGCAGCTTTCAGCTTGTATTCGGCCTGGAGAATGTCCGGCCGGCGCTGCAGTAGATCCGACGGCAACCCGGCCGGTACTTGCGCCACCAGATCACTGTCCAGCGCAAGCGCCGGGAGCGTTTCGGGAACCGGCGCACCTACCAGCAGTGTCAGGCTGTTCAAGTCTTGGGCGACCTGGCGTTGATAGCGGGCGAGGCTGGCACGAGTGCTGTCGACGCTGGTCTGCGCCTGGATCTGATCCAGCGCCGATGATTTGCCGGCCTCCCGGTTGCGGGTGGTCAGGTGCAGGCTTTTCTCGTCGGCGGCCAGGGTTTCCTGGGCCAGGGCCAGTAATTCCTGGTCAGCGCGCCAGGTCAGGTAGGCGTTGGCGACGTTGGTCACCAGGCTCAGTTGCGCACTGCGCCGGGCCTCTTCGGTGGACAGCCAGGTCAACAGCGCCTGTTCGCCGAGACTGCGAACCCGGCCGAAGAAGTCCAGCTCGTAGGCACTGATGCCGAGGTTTACGGAGTAGGTCGAGGTGATTGCCCCTTTGGTCCTGGTCACGCTGGCCGGCACCCGTTGGCGCAGCTCATTGGCATTGGCTGAAACCGCCGGCAGCAGATCGGCGCGTTGAATGCGGTATTGCGCCTGGAATGCTTCGACGTTCAGTGCCGCAACGCGCAGGTCACGGTTGTTGACCAGTGCGCTTTCAATCAATTGCTGCAACGCAGGGTCATTGAACAGCCCACGCCAGTCCTCGACAGCGGTCACGGTCTGGGTTGACGCAGGATAAGCGGGGCCTTTTGGGTACTGCGCCGCGCTGGGTGACGCCGGACGCTGGTCATCGGGAATCAGCGAGCAGCCGCCCATCAGCAACGCCATGGACAGCATGGAGATCGGCAACCTGGACATCAAACAGCCTCGTTCACAAACAGGAGTGGGCGCGAACGCCCGTAATGAGAAAACGCCGGATCAGGCCCCGGCCATCCATTTCGCCAGACCGTGACGCCCACTGACCCCGAGTTTGGCCGCGGCGCGTTTGAGGTAAGTCTCGATCGAGCTGTTCTTGACGCTCAAACGTTCGGCCATCTGCGGCACGGTGCCGCCGGTCAGCAGGCCCAGGCAGACTTCCTTCTCACGCACTGACAAGGTGATGTCGCCCAACGCCAGGCGCTCGTCGAACACCTGTTGCAACGGTGTCTGCTCCTGATCGGCCTGGAGTGGGCGCGGTTGTCGGGCGAGGATTTGCCGACGGATCTGCGCGTGACGCTCGATCAACGGCAGCAGGGTGTCGGACAGGCTTTTGAGAAACGACAGCTCCGGCAGGGAAAACACCCGGTGCGTGTGAGGGCGACAGAACGAGATGACACAGCGACGGTTAGAGGTGCGTGACACCAGGTTGCACTGGTGGACGCTGTGGTGCGGGTGTCGTTGCTGCAGCGAGGCTTTGAGTTGAATCAGCAGCGAGTCATTCATCTCGATCATCTTCTGTAACAGCGGATGATCGTCCTGACATTGCAGCGGGTCCGGGGGAGGGAAGGTATCCGGCAAACCGGCGCTGCCCAGGGCCTTGATCTCGACAACGCTGGCCTGGCGCTCGTCGAGTGTCCATTCGCTGAGATCCACCCGGTTGACCGGCACCAGGGTGTCGACCAACTGAAACATGTTGGAGGCGAATCGTTCATTCCCCGTACTGGCGATCAACTCGCCCAGTTGCCAGTAGAAATGCGGGTTTTCCATGTTGCGAAGACTGCCGGTCAGATTCATATCCTTGTCATCCCTGATTTAAAGCCATTGCCCAATCATCTGCCGTGCATACACCTGTGAAGCCGCCAATCCATCATTTCTCCTTGAAATCGATCTGCAGCCGGATTTAAGCCTATACATTTGTCCTACGTCTGTAGGGGAAAACGGGGACACAAAGTGCCACTAACTCCGGATTAATGGCGCCACGTTTCTGTCAGTCGGAAGGTTACAGGCATGTAGGACGTATCTGTACGTTCCAGTGAGAACCCCGAAAACGGCTTCAGAGCGTCAAGTCCCACGATTGCAAAGTCGTAGTCAGCGCAAGTTGATGGCGATTGTCCTACAGGATTTTCAGCCATTTCGTTCCGATTTTTTGGAGGGATGGCCGGCGGGTCGGGCCCAGTCAGCCCGCAGGGCAGCATCAGGAGGGGGGAGTTGTCCGGGTTTCACGTGTCATGCGGGTTTCGGGGCCGATGCTTGAATACGCGCCAAATCACATGAGACGGATCTTATGAACCAATTTGCTGCCGATGCGGCGGACGGTCTGTCCGCGATTTCCGAAACCTTCCCGCTGACGGCTGCCCAGCGTGATATCTGGCTCGATCAAGTGCGTCAGGGGAATTCGCCGGTGTACAACATCGGTGGTTACGTCGAACTGACCGGTGCCCTTGATCCTGCGTTGATGCAAGCGTCTCTTGAAGGCCTCGTGGCCCGGCACGACGCCCTGCGCACCAGTCTGCTGTTGGGGGCCGGTGAGCACGGTCTGCCGTTGCAGCGTTTTGCGCCATCGATGCCGGTGCCGATGCCGTTCCATGACTTCAGTGCCCATCCCGAGCCCGAGGTTGCGGCGCGCCAGTTGACTCAGGCGCGCATCGAACAGCCGTTCACGCTGGACGGCGGGCCGTTGTTCCGTTTCTGCCTCATCCGTCTCGAAGATCGCTGCCATTGGTTTTCGCTCCAGGCCCACCACCTGATTGTCGATGGCTGGGGCTTTGGCGAAATGCTCAAGTCCCTCGGCGAGATCTACAACGCCTTGGCGCTCGGGCGACTGCCGCCGGATTCGGCGCCGTCCTATGTCGACTTCATTCATGACGACGCACGGTATTACGAGTCCGCCCGCTATGCGCGTGACCGTGCGTACTGGCTGGACAAATACCGGCATCTTCCCGAACCGCTGTTGTTGCCGCGCTATCAGGAACGCTTTGCCGACGCGCCGGCACCGACGCGGATTTTCTCGCAGGTCTTTCCGGCACGCCTTCACGAACGCATGAAACAGGTGGCCCTCGAGTACGGGGCTTCGGCGTTGCACTTCCTGCTGGCGGCGATGCATGTGTATTTCAGCCGCATTGGCCAGCGTGATGAATGGGTGGTGGGCTTGCCATTGCTCAATCGTTCCGGAGCCCGTTTCAAGTCGACTCTGGGGCTGTTCACTCAGGTCAGCGCCGTGCGCATGGGGTTCGGGCGCGAGCTGGCGTTCAGTGCACTGGTCAAGGCCGTTCGTGATGAGTTGAAACAGGATTTCCGCCATCAGCGTTTTCCCCTGAGTGAGATGAACCGCGCGCTGGGTCTGCTGCGCGAGGATCGTTCACAGCTGTTCGAAGTGACCGTCTCCTACGAGCGGGACGCCCATGAATACCGGTACGCAGAGGCCCGGGGACGGGTGGTCAAAGTGTCAAACCACGAAGAGGGCACGCCGCTGTCCGTGCACCTGTTGAGCAGCCGTGGCGATGACGAGGACAGTTTGTACATGGTGTACAACGAGGCCTACTTTGACGCGGACGAAATCGCGGCGCTGTGCGAGCGATTGCTGTGGGTGCTGGAGCAGGGGCTTGAAGACACCTCGCTGGCGGTGGGCGATTTCAGTCTGAACCTGCCAGCCGAATCGACGCTGCTGCAAAAGTGGAATGACACGCGCGCGGATTACCCCAACGAGCTGACCATCCATCAGCGCATCGAAGCACAAGCGGCGGCGCGCCCAGATGCGGTGGCAGCAGAATTCCAGGGACAACGGCTGACCTATGCCGAGCTGAACCGACAGGCCAACGCCCTGGCCCATCACTTGACCGGCCTCGGTGTGCAGCCCGATGACCGCGTGGCGCTGGTCGCCCGCCGAGGGCTGGACACGTTGGTCGCGTTGCTGGCGATCCTCAAGTCCGGCGCCGGTTACGTGCCGGTCGATCCGGCGCATCCTGCGCAACGGCTGAGCTATTTGTTGAGCGACAGCGCGCCGGTCGTGGTCCTGACCCAGAGCCATCTGCATGAACGTCTGCCGGTGCTGAATGTGCCGGTGATCGACATCGACTCGCGCACTTGGCCGGTCAACGATCTCAACCCCGAGGTCTCGGGCCTGACCACCGCGCATCTGGCTTACGTGATCTACACCTCCGGCTCCACCGGCCAGCCCAAAGGCGTGATGGTCGAACATCGGACCCTGTCGAATCTGGTGGACTGGCATTGCACGGCTTTCGACCTGGGCGCGGGTCGCCACACCTCGAGCCTGGCCGGCTTCGGCTTCGACGCCATGGCCTGGGAGGTCTGGCCCGCGCTGTGTGTCGGCGCGACCCTGCACCTGGCGCCGTCCCGCGACGGCAGCGAAGACATTGACGCGCTGCTCGACTGGTGGCGTGCGCAACCGCTGGACGTGAGTTTCCTGCCGACCCCGATTGCCGAGTACGCCTTCAGTCGCCACCTCGAACACCCGACCCTGCGCACACTGTTGATCGGCGGCGATCGTCTGCGTCAGTTCAATCGCGAGCAGACGTTCGCGGTGATCAACAACTATGGCCCGACCGAAGCCACAGTGGTCGCCACCTCGGGCCGAGTCGAACCGGGGCGGACGCTGCATATCGGCAAACCCGTGAGCAATGCCACGGCCTATCTGCTGGATGATCGACAGCGTCCGGTGCCGATTGGCGTTCCCGGTGAGTTGTACGTCGGTGGTGCCGGCGTAGCGCGGGGTTACTTCAACCGGCCGGAGCTGACCGTCGAACGCTTTCTCGACGATCCATTCAGCAACCAGCCCAACGCGCGGATGTACCGCACCGGCGACCTCGCACGCTGGCGCCCGGACGGCAACATCGAGTATCTGGGCCGCAACGACGATCAGGTGAAAATCCGTGGCGTGCGCATCGAACCCGGCGAGATCGAAGCGGCGTTGAACAGCCATGAGTCGGTGCGCGATGCCGTGGTGCAGGTGCGCGACGGGCAGTTGCTGGCCTGGTTCACCGAACATCAAACGCTGGACATAATGCAGCTGCATGCCCATCTACAAACCCGTCTGCCGAGCGCAATGCTGCCTTCGGCTTACGTGCGCCTGGAGGTGTTGCCGCTGACGGCCAACGGCAAACTGGATCGCCAGGCGCTGCCGGCGCCGGGGCCGGAGGCGTTGATCCGCCGCGAGTACGAAGCTCCGCAAGGTGACGTCGAAATCCTCCTGGCGCAGATCTGGGCCGAGGTGCTGCAAGTCGAGCGAGTAGGGCGTCACGATCACTTCTTCGAACTGGGCGGGCATTCGTTGCTGGCGGTCAACCTGATCGAGCGCATGCGTCAGCTCGGCATGAGCAGCGATGTGCGCGTGCTGTTCGGCCAGCCGACCCTGGCGGCGCTGGCCGCGTCGGTGGGCAGTGGTCGCGAAGTCGAAGTGCCGGCCAATCGTATTCCGCCGGGTTGCACGCAGATCACCACGGACCTGTTGCCGTTGGTCGAGCTGGATCAAGCCACCCTCGACCGGATCATCGCCACCGTGCCGGGCGGGGCGGCCAACGTGCAGGACATCTATCCGCTGGCACCGTTGCAGGAAGGCATCCTTTATCACCACATCACCGCCGCGCAGGGCGATCCGTACCTGCTGCAATCGCAACTGGCGTTCGACAGCGTCGAGCGGGTCGAGGCCTATGCGGCCGCGCTGCGTCAGGTCATGGCGCGACACGACATCCTGCGCACTGCGGTGGTCTGGGAGGGCTTGACCACCCCGGTGCAGGTGGTCTGGCGCGAAGCCGAACTGCCGGTGCAGGAAATCACCCTCGATCCGGCCGGGGGCGATGTCCTCGCGCAACTGCACGCGCGCTTCGATGCCCGGCGTTATCGCATCGACGTCAGTCAGGCGCCGCTGATCCGGCTGATGTATGCCCGCGACCCAGCCCTCGGGCGGATCGTGGCGATTCTGTTGTTCCATCATCTGGCGCTGGATCACATCGCCCTGGAAGTCTTGCGCCATGAAATGCGTGCCAACCTGCTGGGGCTCGATGAACCGCTGCCGCCAGCGGTGCCGTATCGCAATTACGTGGCCCAGACCCGACTCGGTGTCAGCGAGCAGGAGCATGAAGCGTTCTTCCGCGAAATGCTCGCCGACATCGACGAGCCGACCCTGCCGTTCGGTTTGCAGGATGTGCAGGGTGACGGTCGCGGCATCGACGAAGCCGTGCGCACGCTTGCACCTGAACTGGACCGGCGCGTGCGCCTTCAGGCGCGACAGGCTGGCGTCAGCGTGGCCAGCCTGATTCACCTGGCCTGGGCGCAGGTGCTGGCGGCGACGTCGGGGCAGGAACATGTGGTGTTCGGCAGCGTTTTTATGGGCCGGATGCAAGGCGGCGAGGGTGCGGATCGGGCGCTCGGGGTGTTCATCAACACCTTGCCACTGCGGGTGGACATCGACCGGGGTGTGCGCGATGCCGTGCTGCTGACCCACGCCCGACTGACCGACCTGCTCGGGCACGAACATGCGTCACTGGCGCTGGCCCAGCGTTGCAGCGGCGTTGCGTCGCCGGCACCGCTGTTCAGTGCGTTGCTCAACTATCGACATACCGACCTTGAGGTGCAGGAATCGGCGTCGGACCCAGCCTGGCAAGGGATCCAGACCCTGGAGAACGAAGAGCGCACCAACTACCCGATGACCCTGAGCGTCGATGATCTGGGCAGCGCCTTGCAGATCACCACGCGAACCCTGCTGAGCATCGGCGCCCAGCGCATCGGCGACTACGTACAAACCGCGTTGCAGGCGCTGGTTGATGCCCTTGAGCAAACCCCGCAACAGTTGCTGAATCGCTTGCCGATCCTGCCGGCGGCGGAGCTTGAACAACTGCTGGTCGAGTTCAATGCCAGTGAAGTCGATTGCCCGATCGATCAGCCGCTTCAGACCTTGTTCGAGCAGCAGGTGCAACGTCGACCTGACGCCATCGCCTTGCAGGCCGGTGAACAACAGCTGACGTATCGCCAGTTGAACGAACGGGCCAATCGTCTGGCCCATCATTTGCGTGAACAAGGTGTGCAACCGGATTCCCGGGTGGCGATCTGTGTTGAGCGCAGCCTGGATCTGATAATCGGCCTGCTCGGCATTCTCAAGGCGGGCGGCGCGTATGTGCCGCTGGATCCCGACTATCCGCTGGAGCGCCTGCATTACATGCTGCAGGACAGCGCCCCGGTGGCGGTGCTGGTCCATGACGCCACCCGCAATCTGTTGGGCGATCCGGGTGTGCCGGTCATTGATTTCGACCATTGCACCTGGCAGCACGCGTCCGCCGACAATCTGCAAGTACCGGGTTTGGGCGCTGCGAATCTGGCCTACATGATCTATACCTCGGGCTCCACCGGCACGCCGAAGGGCGTGATGATCGAGCATCGAAGCGCCTGCAACATGGTGCACTGGGGCTCGCAGATCAGCCCGCCGACCGAGCACGGCGCGCTGTTGCAGAAGGCGCCGTTCAGCTTCGACAGTTCGGTGTGGGAGATTTTCTGGCCGCTGTGTTCCGGCCTGCGGCTGGTGCTGGCGCGTCCCGACGGCAACCGCGATTCGGCCTATGTGACCCAGGTGATTCGCGAACGGCAGATCACCGTGGTCAAGTTCGTGCCGGCGCTGCTGCAACAGTTCATCGAGCAGGACGATGTCAGTCAGTGCACCAGCCTGACCGACGTGCTCAATGGTGGTGGTGAGCTGAGTGCCGCACTGGCCCGGCGCGTCCGCGAGCGCCTGCCATGGGTGCGTCTGCATAACGTCTACGGCCCGACCGAAACTACGGTCGACAGCACCGGCTGGTCGCTGGAACCGGATCAACCGGTGCCGGAAGCCGTGGTGCCGATCGGCAAGGCGCTGAGCAACACTCGGCTCTATGTGCTGGATGTCCACGATCAACCGGTGCCCTTCGGTGTCAGCGGTCACTTGCACATCGGCGGGGTCGGGGTCGCGCGGGGGTATCTGGGCTTGCCGGACATGCAGGCCGAGCGCTTCATCGACAGCCCGTTTGTGGCCGGTGATCGCCTGTACCGCACCGGCGATCTGGTGCGCTACCGGGCGGACGGCAACCTCGAATTCCTCGGCCGCAACGACTTCCAGATCAAGCTGCGCGGCCTGCGTCTGGAGCCGGGGGAAATCGAGGCGCGACTGATCGAGCATCCGGCGGTGCGTGAAGCGGTGGTGCTGGTGCGCGACGAACGACTGGTGGCGTATTTCACCGTACGCGAAGGCTTCGACGCGCCACCCATCGAAACCTTGCGCGCCCACGTGCTGGAGCGTTTGCCGGAGTACATGGCGCCGGGCGCTTACGTGAAGCTCGACGCATTGCCCCTGACCCCGAACGACAAGGTCGACCGCAAGGCCTTGCCGGCACCGGGGGCGGAGGCGGTGCTCAGTCGTCGCTACGAGGCGCCCGAGGGCGAAGTCGAAATCCGGCTGGCGCGGATCTGGGCCGAGGTGCTGCAACTGGAGCAGGTCGGGCGCAACGACCACTTCTTTGAACTCGGCGGGCATTCGTTGCTAGCGGTCAGTCTGGTGGCGCGCATGCGTCAGGCCGGGCTGCACGTTGATGCCCGCACGCTGTTCAGTCAGCCGACCCTGGCCGCGCTGGCGGCCCAGACTTCGGCGCAGGCCAAACAGGTTGAAATTCCGCAAACCACCATACCGACGCTCAACCGCAAACGCCGGCTCTGAGCCGACATCGGCGTCGATTCGCGGTTCCCGCGGATCGACGCCATGACTGGTCGGTCACGGGGCTTGTCCCCGCTTCCCATGTCAGCCACCCAGGCCCCGATGTTTTAGCTTTTCCAGGCTGCGCGCAGCCGTACGGACTCGCCGCTGCGCGCTCCTTTTTTCTGAATTTACAGCAGGTTACCCCCATGCAATTTCGCGAGCTGATGGCCGTTATTTCCACCCATGCGATCCGCCTTCAACAGGACGATGAAGACCTGGTCATTCTGGGCGATGACGACGCACTGGACGATGCGTTGTGGGACAGCCTCGCCAAACACAAGGCGCAGTTGCTGGAACTGGTGGCGAGCCACGGCGGCGACTGGTCGAGCCCGGCGCTGCGCATCACCCCGGACATGCTGCCGCTGGTGCAGCTGGATCAGCCGGCCATCGACCGTATCGTTGCCACGGTGCCGGGTGGCGTGGCGAATGTGCAGGACATTTATCCGCTGGCACCGTTGCAGGAGGGGCTGTTGTATCACCATCTCTCCGCACCCGAGGGTGATCCCTATGTGTCGCAGGCGCGGTTCACGTTCGACAGTCGCGAACGGCTGGAGGCATTCACCGAAGCGTTGCGTCGGGTGATCGAGCGCCATGACATTTTGCGCACCTCCATCCTCTGGGAGCATCTGGACGAACCTGTGCAGGTGGTCTGGCGTGAAGCCCCGCTGGTCTGTGAGGAAGTCGATCTGAATGACCGCGAGGACATCCTCGCGCAATTGCTGGCACGCCACGACCCGCAATACTTTCGCCTCGACCTGCGACAGGCCCCGTTGTTGCGGCTGGTGTTCGCCGAGGATCCGGCCAACGACCGGGTGGTCGCGTTGTTGCTGTTCCATCACATGATCATGGATCACGTCGCGCTCGATGTGGTGCGCCGGGAAATTCAGGCCTATCTGTCCGGCCGCGACGCCGACGTCGCGAGGGCGGTGCCATTTCGCGATCATCTGGCGAGGGCGCGCCTGGGGTCGGATGAGCAAGCGCATCAAGACTTTTTCCGCGAGATGCTCGGCGACATCGACGAGCCGACACTGCCCGGTGGCTTGCACGACGTACAAGGTGACGGACAGGGCATCGAGGAAGTCTCGTGCATGCTCGACAGCGATCTGAGCCAGCGCCTGCGTATCCTGGCGCGACAATCGGGCGTGAGCGTGGCGAGCCTGATGCACCTGGCCATGGCGCGAGTGCTTGGGCAACTGTGCGGGCGCTCGGCGGTGGTGTTCGGCACCGTTCTGTTGGGACGGATGAACGCGGCTGACGGTGTTGAACAGGCATTGGGGATGTTCATCAATACCTTGCCTTTGCGGGTGGATGTCGGCGCGTCGAGCGTTCATGACGGCGTGCTGGCGACGCACCGGCGCCTGACCGCGCTGCTCGCCCATGAGCAGGCGTCCCTGGCACTGGCCCAGCGTTGCAGCGCCGTGGCGGTACCGACGCCGCTGTTCAGCGCCATGCTCAACTACCGCCACAGCAGCGTGGAGGAAGTCGCCGAGGTGATCGAGCTGTCACCGGGGGTGCAGGTACTGGGCGCCCGCGAGCGCACCAATTACCCGCTGACCGTCAACATCGATGACCTCGGTCAGGACCTGCGCATCACGGTGCTGGCCGATGTGGCGCTGGGTGCCTCACGAATCGCCGGTTACCTGCGCACGGCACTCGACAGTCTCGTCGATGCGTTGCAGAACAACCCGCAAGCCGCATTGCACAGCTTGAACATACTGCCGCCCGCCGAGCGTGAACACTGGCTGTATGGCGTCAACTCACCGAAGGCAACGTTTCCCGACACGCCTTTGATCCATCAGCAATTCGAAGCGCATGCGCACAATCGGCCCGAGGCGGTTGCGTTGCTGTTCGAGGGCCGTACTTACAGCTATGGAGCACTCAACCGACAGACCAACCAGGTGGCCCATCGTTTGCTCGCCCTTGGCATTCGTCCGGATGACCGGGTAGCGATCTGCGTCGAGCGCGGCCCGCAAATGATCGTCGGCCTGCTCGGTGTGCTCAAGGCGGGTGCCGGTTACGTGCCGATCGATCCGGCTTATCCGCTGGAGCGCATCACCTTCACCCTGCAAGACAGTGCGCCGGTGGCGGTGCTGATGCAGGCCGCGACTCTGGATCGGATTGCCGGGCTCTCCGTGCCGCAGATCGACCTTGACGACCAAGGTTTGCAAAATGAACCGGAGTCCAATCCACAGATCCCGGACTTGAATCCGGCGCATCTGGCCTACGTGATCTACACCTCGGGTTCCACCGGGCTGCCCAAAGGCGTGATGGTCGAGCACCGCAACGTGGCACGTCTGTTTGGCGCGACCCACGACTGGTTCCGGTTCAGTGCGCAAGACGTCTGGGCGTTGTTCCACTCGTTTGCCTTTGACTTCTCGGTCTGGGAAATCTGGGGCGCGCTGGCTTACGGCGGTCAGTTGCTGGTGGTGCCGCAACACATCAGCCGCTCGCCGGACGAGTGTTACGCGTTGCTCTGCCGCACGGGTGTCACCGTACTCAACCAGACGCCGAGCGCGTTCCGTCAGTTGATCGCTGCCCAGGGCCGCAGCCCGTTGCAGCATTCGCTGCGCGAAGTGATTTTTGGCGGTGAGGCGCTCGATCCGGGATCGCTCAGACCCTGGTACGCGCGGATCGGCAACGCCGGCACCCGGCTGGTGAATATGTATGGCATCACCGAAACCACGGTGCATGTGACCTATCGACCGCTGGTGGCGGCAGATGCGCAATTGACCGCCAGCAGCCCGATCGGCGTGCGCATTCCCGACCTGCAGCTGTACGTCCTCGATGCCCGGCGGGAACCGGTGCCGGCCGGGGTGACCGGTGAGTTGTACGTGGGCGGCGCCGGGGTTGCCCGAGGGTATCTGAATCGTGAGGCGTTGACTGCCGAGCGCTTCATCGCCGATCCGTTCAGCGGGCATGCCGAAGCGCGTTTGTACAGGACCGGCGATCTGGCACGCTGGACGGTGGACGGCGAACTTGAATACCTGGGACGCAACGATGACCAGGTGAAAATCCGTGGTTTCCGTATCGAACTTGGCGAGATCCAGGCACGTCTTGCCGCCTGCGACGGCGTGCGCGATGCGGTAGTGATAGCCCGCGAGGACAGCCCCGGCGACACGCGTCTGGTGGCCTACTGGCTGGCCGCCGAAGGTGTCGAACCGAGCGTTGCTCAACTGCGCGATCACCTGCTGGCCTCGCTGGCCGAGCATATGGTGCCGGGCGCGTTCGTGCGCCTTGATGCCTTCCCGCTGACGGCCAATGGCAAACTCGATCGCCGGGCGTTGCCGCAGCCTGACAACGAAGCCTTCGCCCGGCGGGCGTTTGAAGCACCGCTTGGCGAAATCGAAACCCGCATCGCCGTGATCTGGCAGACCTTGCTCGGGCTGGACCGGGTGGGCAGGCATGACAATTTCTTCGAGCTGGGCGGTCATTCGCTGCTGGCGGTGAAGCTGATCGAGCGCATGCGTCAGCAGGACATGCAGTGCGACGTCCGTGTGCTGTTCGGCCAGCCGAGCGTGGCGGCACTCGCGGCGACGCTCGGTAGGACCTCCACGTTCAGCGTCCCGGCCAATCGCATCGAACCCGGTTGCACCCGCATCACCCCGGACATGCTGCCGCTGGCCACGCTGGATCAAGCGGCCATCGACCGTATCGTTGAGACCGTCGAGGGCGGTATCGACAACGTGCAGGACATCTATGCCCTGGCACCGTTGCAGGCGGGCATCCTCTATCACCATCTGGCCATTGCCGACGGTGACCCGTACGTGTTGCAAGCGCAGTTCGCCTTCGACGGACTGGCGCAGATCAAGGCGTTCGTCCGCGCATTGAACAGCGTCATCACCCGGCACGACATCCTGCGTACCAGTGTGGTCAGGGAAAACCTCGACGAGTCAGTGCAAGTGGTGTGGCGTACGGCGCCGCTGGCACTGGAGCGGGTGGATGCCGATCCGCAGGACGGTGATGTGTTGCAGCAAATGCAGGCACACTTCGATCCGCGACACTATCGCCTGGACTTGCAGCGTGCGCCGTTGATGCGCTTCGCCTACACCGAAGACCCGTTGCAAAACCGCTGGGTCGCAATCCTGCTGTTGCACCACATCGTGCTCGATCACACCGCGCTTGAGGTGTTGGTGGCCGAGATGAGCGACGCCCTTGACGGGCAAGTCGACGCGCTGCCGCCCCCCGTGCAATACCGCAACTATGTCGCTCAGGCCCGTCTCGGTTCGAATACCGGGGCACATGAAGCGTTCTTTCGCGACATGCTCGGCGACATCGTTGAACCGACCCTGGCGTTCGGCCTGCGAGACGTACTCGGCGATGGCACAAACATCGTGGACAGCGAACTGGCACTGGATGAGCATCTTGCCGGGCGCCTGCGCCAACAGGCCCGCACGCTGGGCATCAGCGTTGCGAGTCTGGTGCATCAGGCCTGGGCCCAGGTCCTTGCCCAGATCTGCGGGCGCGAGGAGGTGGTATTCGGCACGGTGCTGCTGGGGCGCATGCAGGGTGGAGAGGGCGCCGACCGTTCCTTGGGTATGTTCATCAACACGCTGCCGCTGCGGGTCAATGTCGGGGCGACGGCGGTGGAGGCGGGTGTCAGGGCGACCCACGAGCGTCTGGCGCAACTGCTGGTGCATGAGCAGGCGCCGCTGATGCTGGCTCAACGTTGCAGTGGCGTGACGGGTTCAGAACCGCTGTTCAATACCTTGCTCAACTATCGCCACAGCGCGCAACAGACGGCTACGCCGGGATGGGAGGGCATCCGGATTCTCGATTCTCGTGAGCGCAGCAACTATCCGCTGGTGGTCAGCGTCGATGACCTTGGACAGGGTTTCCGGCTGTCTGTACAGGCAGTGCACGAAGTGGATGGCGCGCGGGTCTGCGATTATCTGCAAACGGCGTTGGACAATTTGCTGAGCGCGCTGGAACAGGATCGCCATGCGCCATTGAATCAGGTGGCGATTCTGTCGGCGGCCGAACGCCAGCGCGTGCTGGTCGGTTTCAATATCACCGGTCGCGACTTTGCCCACGGTCATGTTGTGCACCAGTTGTTTGAAGCGCGAGCGGCGATCCAACCCGACGCTGTGGCAATGGTGCAGGGCGGGCAACGTCTGAGCTACGACGGGTTGAACCGCCGCGCCAACCGCCTGGCCCATCACCTGATCGGTCTCGGCGTGCAACCGGACGATCGCGTCGCGCTCTGCGTGCAGCGGGGTCCGCAGATGCTGGTCGGGCTGCTGGCGATCCTCAAGGCTGGCGCCGGTTATGTACCGGTCGATCCGGCACATCCGGCAGAACGGATCACTTATCTGTTGCAGGACAGCGATCCGGTGGCGGTACTGGCACAGACGGCCACTCGCGATCTGCTGGGCGCCGTGCCGGTGATCAATCTTGACAGTGACGCCTGGCAGCATCTGCCGGACAGCAATCCACAGTTGCCGGACCTGACCCCCGAGCATCTGGCCTACGTCATCTACACCTCGGGCTCCACCGGCCAGCCGAAAGGCGTGATGGTCGAACACGCGACCCTGGAAAACCTTGTGCACTGGCACGCCGAAGCCTTCGACCTGCACGCCGGCAGCCACACCGCCAGCGTTGCCGGGTTCGGCTTTGATGCGATGGCCTGGGAAGTCTGGCCGGCGTTGTGCGTCGGGGCGACGTTGCACCTGCCACCGGAATCGGTGAGCAATGAGCACCTGGACGAACTGCTCGACTGGTGGCGAGCGCAGCCGTTGCAGGTGAGTTTCCTGCCGACGCCGGTGGCCGAATACGCCTTCAGCCGCGAGCTGCAACACCCGACCCTGCGCACGTTGCTGATCGGTGGCGACAAGCTGCGTCAGTTCAACCGTGCGCAGACCTTCGCGGTGATCAACAACTACGGCCCGACCGAAGCCACGGTGGTCGCCACGTCCGGCCCGGTTGAAGTGGGTCAACCGCTGCACATCGGCCGGCCGATGGCCAACGCCCGCATCTATCTGCTGGATGACCAGCAACGCCCCGTGCCAGTAGGTGTGACGGGCGAGTTGTACGTCGCCGGCGCCGGTGTGGCGCGGGGCTACCTGAACCGTCCCGATCTGACCGCCGAGCGCTTCCTGAATGATCCGTTCAACGAAGGGCGCATGTACCGAACCGGCGACCTCGCACGCTGGTTAGCGGACGGCAATATCGAATACCTGGGCCGCAACGACGATCAGGTGAAACTGCGCGGTGTGCGGGTTGAACTGGGGGAAATCGAAGCAGCGCTGGCCAGCCATCCGGCAGTGCAGGACGCAGTAGCGCTGGTGCGCGACGGCCAGTTGCTGGTGTGGTTCACCGAGCGTGCACCGGCCGATATCGAAGCCCTGCGCAATCATCTGCAAACCCGATTGCCGCAAGCCCTGATCCCGGCCGCCTACGTGCGACTCGACGCCTTGCCGCTGACCGCCAACGGCAAACTCGACCGCAAGGCCTTGTCGGAACCGGATCAAAGCGCCTGGCTCAGCCGTGAATACGAAGCCCCGCAAGGCCCGGTGGAATCTGCGCTGGCGCAGATCTGGGCCGATGTCCTGAAGCTGGAAAAGGTCGGTCGCCACGACAACTTCTTCGAACTGGGCGGCCACTCGTTGCTGGCGGTCAGCCTGATCGAACGCCTGCGCCAGATCGGCCTCAACACTGACGTGCGCGTGCTGTTTAGCCAGCCGACCCTGGCAGCGCTGGCCGCGGCGGTGGGCAGCGGTCGTGAAGTCGAAGTGCCGGCCAATCGCATTCCGGCCGGCTGCACCCACATCATCCCGGAGTTGCTGAGCCTGACCGAGCTGGATCAGGCCAGCATTGACCGGATCGTTGCCACCGTGCCCGGCGGCGCCGCCAACGTGCAGGACATTTATCCGCTGGCGCCGTTACAGGAAGGCATTCTTTACCACCACCTGAGCGCCGCCGAGGGCGATCCCTACTTATTACAGTCATGTCTGGCCTTTGCCAGCGTCGAGCGCTTGCACGCTTTTGCCAACGCCTTGCAAAAGGTGATTGCGCGTCACGACATCCTGCGCACCAGCCTGGTGTGGGAAGGGTTGCCGAGCCCGCAGCAAGTGGTGTGGCGAGAGGCCGCGCTGATGGTTCAATCGGTGGCTCTGAGTCCGCTGGACGGCGATATCCTCCATCAGTTGCGCGCACGGTTCGATGCCCGGGATTTTCGCCTCGACCTCGGTCAGGCACCGCTGATCCGTCTGATGTATGCCGAGGATCCGCTGCATGGCCGGGTGGCAGGCGTTCTGTTGTTCCATCACGTCGTGCTGGATCACACGGCGCTGGAGGTGGTTCGCCGGGACATGCAGGTGTATCTGCCGGGGCAGATTGAGTCTTTGCCGCCCGCCGCGCCGTACCGCAACTACGTCCATCAGGCCCGCCAGGGCATCAGCGAGGAAGAACACGAAACCTTCTTTCGCGAAATGCTCGGTGATATTGACGAGCCGACCCTGCCATTCGGCTTGCAGGACGTACAGGGCGATGGCCGCAACATCGAGGAGTATTCGCTGGCCCTGCCGCTGGAACTGAATCGGCACCTGCGCCGCCAGGCGCGGCAATTCGGGGTCAGCGTCGCGAGCCTGTTTCATCTCGCCTGGGCACGGGTGCTGGCGGCGACCTCCGGACGCCGGGACGTTGTGTTCGGCACGGTGCTGCTGGGGCGCATGCAAGGCGGCGAGGGCGCGGATCGGGCATTGGGGATGTTCATCAACACCTTGCCACTGCGCGTGCAGGTAGACGGACAGCGTGTGAGTGAAGCGGTTCGCACGGTTCATGAGCGGCTGGCGGCTTTACTGGGACACGAACATGCGTCGCTGGCCCTGGCTCAGCGTTGCAGCGCCGTGGCCGCCCCTTTACCGCTGTTCAGCGCGGTACTCAACTATCGACACAGCGGCCACGACGCTGCGCGACAGACGGTTGATCAGGTCTGGCAAGGCATCGAATTCCTGGCCCAGGACGGCCGCACGAATTATCCGCTGACCCTCAGCATCAATGACCAGGGCGATGGCTTCAACCTGTCGGTGCTGACTCCGGATCATGTGGGGGCGCAGCGGGTCTGCGAGCTGATGCACACCGCTCTGACGGAGCTGGCGACAGCGTTGGCTGACAACCCCGGACAGGCCTTTGAACGTCTTAACGTGCTGTCAGCGGCGGCGCGCGCGCAGCTGCTTGGCGACTTCAATGCCAGCGCCGCGCATTACCCTTCAGCGCAAGGTGTTCATCGTCTGTTCGAAGCGCAGGTTGCGCGCACGCCGGATGCCGTGGCGGTTCAGGCGGGCACGCAGCGCCTGACGTTCAGGCAGTTGAACCAGCGCGCCAATCGCCTGGCCCATCATCTGCAGGGGCTGGGTGTCACCACCGAGACGCGAGTGGCGATCTGTCTCAAACGCAGCCCGGACATGCTGGTCGGCTTGCTGGCGATCCTCAAGGCCGGCGCCGCTTATGTACCGGTCGACCCGGCTTATCCACCCGAGCGCATCGCTTACATGCTGGCCGACAGTACGCCGAGGGTGGTACTGGTTCGCGACGCAGCACTGTCTGATCAGGCTGGCGTACCGGTGATTGATCTCGCCCATGAAACCTGGTCAGGCCTGTCGGTTGCTGATCTGCAGGTCGCCGATTTTACGCCGGACAACCTGGCCTACGTGATCTACACCTCGGGCTCCACCGGCCAGCCGAAAGGCGTGATGGTCGAACACGCGACCCTGGAAAACCTTGTGCACTGGCACGCCGAAGCCTTCGACCTGCACGCCGGCAGCCACACCGCCAGCGTTGCCGGTTTCGGTTTCGATGCGATGGCCTGGGAAGTCTGGCCGGCGCTGTGCGTCGGTGCGACGTTGCACCTGCCGCCGGAAACGGTGAGCAACGAGCACCTGGACGAACTGCTCGACTGGTGGCGAGCGCAGCCGTTGCAGGTGAGTTTCCTGCCGACGCCGGTGGCCGAATATGCCTTCAGCCGCGTGCTGCAACACCCGACCCTGCGTACCTTGTTGATCGGTGGCGACAAACTGCGTCAGTTCAACCGTGCGCAGACCTTCGCGGTGATCAACAACTACGGCCCGACCGAAGCCACGGTGGTCGCCACCTCCGGCCCGGTTGAAGTGGGTCAACCGCTGCACATCGGCCGGCCGATGGCCAACGCCCGCATCTACCTGCTGGATGACCAGCAACGTCCGGTGCCTGTGGGGGTGACGGGCGAGTTGTACGTCGCCGGCGCCGGTGTGGCGCGGGGCTACCTGAACCGTCCCGATCTGACTGCCGAACGCTTCCTGAATGATCCGTTCAACGAAGGGCGCATGTACCGCACCGGCGACCTCGCGCGCTGGCGGGCGGACGGCAACATCGAGTACGTGGGCCGCAACGACGATCAGGTGAAACTGCGCGGTGTGCGGGTTGAACTGGGGGAAATCGAAGCGGCGCTGGCCAGCCATCCCGCGGTGCAGGACGCAGTAGCGCTGGTGCGCGACGGCCAGTTGCTGGTGTGGTTCACCGAGCGTGCGCCGACCGATATCGAAGCCCTGCGCAATCATCTGCAAACCCGATTGCCGCAAGCCCTGATCCCGGCCGCCTACGTGCGACTCGACGCCTTGCCGCTGACCGCCAACGGCAAACTCGACCGCAAGGCCTTGCCGGAACCGGATCAAAGCGCCTGGCTCCGCCGTGAATACGAAGCCCCGCAAGGCCCGGTGGAAGCCGCGCTGGCGCAGATCTGGGCTGACGTCCTGAAGCTGGAAAAAGTCGGTCGCCACGACAACTTCTTCGAACTGGGCGGCCACTCGTTGCTGGCGGTCAGCCTGATCGAACGCCTGCGCCAGATCGGCCTCAACACTGACGTGCGCGTGCTGTTTAGCCAGCCAACGCTGGCTGCACTGGCCGCGGCGGTGGGCAGCGGTCGCGAAATCGAAGTGCCTGCCAACCGCATTCCTGCCGACTGCACCCGCATCACTCCGGAGTTGCTGAGCCTGACCGAACTGGATCAGCCAAGCATCGACCGGATCGTTGCCACGGTGCCGGGTGGCACTGCCAACGTGCAGGATATTTATCCGCTGGCGCCGTTGCAGGAAGGCATCCTCTATCACCACTTGAGCGCGGAGCAGGGTGACCCGTACCTGCTGCAATCGCGGCTGGCCTTCGACAGTCTCGAGCGGCTCGACAGCTTTGTTGCGGCGCTGCGCCAGGTCATTGCGCGTCACGACATCCTGCGTACGGCGGTGGTCTGGCAGAAACTGGCCGAACCGATGCAAGTGGTGTGGCGTCACGCAGACCTGCCGGTGCAGGCGATCGTGCTCGATCCGGCGGATGGCGACATCCTCGAGCAGTTGCACGAGCATTTCGATGCCCGGCACTACCGCCTCGACATCAGACAGGCGCCATTGTTGCGTCTGGTGTATGCCCGTGATCCGGCTCACGACCGGGTAGTCGCGATGTTGTTGTTCCACCATCTCGTGCTCGATCACACCGCGCTGGACGTGGTACAGCACGAAATGCTCGCCTGCCTGCAAGGGCATGAAGCTTCGCTGAAGGCGGCCGTGCCTTACCGCAACTACGTGGCGCAGGCGCGGCTGGGTGTCAGCGAGCAGGAGCACGAAGCGTTCTTTCGGGAAATGCTCGGCGACATCGACGAGCCGACCCTGCCGTTCGGCTTGCAGGATGTACAAGGCGACGGTCGCGACATCGAGGAAACGCAACAGGCGCTGACCGCCATAACCAGCCAGCGTCTGCGCAGCCTGGCCCGGCAACTGGGCATCAGCGTGGCGAGTCTGTTCCACCTCGCGTGGGCCCAGGTGCTGGCGGCGACGTCGGGTCAGGAGCGGGTGGTGTTCGGCACGGTGCTGATGGGCCGGATGCAGGGCGGTGAGGGTGCCGACCGGGCGCTGGGGATGTTCATCAATACCTTGCCGCTGCGGGTCGATCTGGGGGCAACCCCGGTGCGCGAAGGCGCTCGGGCGACGCATGCGCGGCTCAGTGCGCTGCTCGGCCATGAACACGCGTCACTGGCGCTGGCCCAGCGTTGCAGCGGTGTGGCCGCGCCGTCGCCGCTGTTCAGTTCGATGCTCAACTACCGGCACAGCGCCGACGAGGCGCAACAGCAAAGCGTCCGTCAGGCCTGGCAGGGTATCGAGACCCTGAGCAGCGAAGAACGCACCAACTATCCGCTGAGCCTGGGCGTCGATGATCTGGGCAGCGGATTTGTGCTCACCGCCATGACCCCTGCGAGCATCGGTTCGCAACGCATCTGCGACTACATGCAGACCGCGTTGGAGAAACTCGCGGACGCCCTTGAACAAGCACCGGATCAGCCGCTGAACCGCTTGCCGATCCTTGAAGGCGCAGAACGTCAGCGAGTGCTGTACGACCTCAACGCCACCGGCACCGCAGACAATCTGGAGCAAACCGTTCACGGGCTGTTCGAAGCGCAAGTCCAACGTACGCCGCAAGCCATCGCGTTGCAGGCCGGTGTACGGCAACTGACCTACGCCAAACTCAACGCTCAGGCCAACCGTCTGGCGCATCACCTGCGCGAACTGGGCGTGGGGCCGGATTCGCGGGTGGCGATCTGTGTCGAGCGTGGGCTGGAACTGATCGTCGGTCTGCTCGGCATTCTCAAGGCCGGCGGCGCCTATGTGCCGCTGGACCCGGCGTACCCGGCGGAACGTCTGGATTACATGCTCAAGGACAGCGCCCCTGTGGCGGTGCTGGTGCACGGGGCGACTCGTGCATTGCTCGACGAAAGCGCCGCGCTGGTGATCGACCTGGATCAGGCGCACTGGACATGCAACCCGGATGACAACCCGCAAGTGCCGGGCCTGAGCGCTTCGAACCTGGCCTACGTGATCTACACCTCCGGTTCGACCGGGGCGCCGAAAGGCGTGATGGTCGAGCATCGCGGCGTGGGCAACCTGTTGCACTGGAGTTCGCAGCTGTGTCCCGCCGTGACGGACGGTGCCCTGTTGCAGAAAACCCCGTTCAGTTTCGATGCCTCGGTCTGGGAGCTGTTCTGGCCATTGAGTACCGGACTGCGTCTGGTGCTGGCGCGTCCTGACGGGCACCGCGAGCCAGCGTATCTGGCGCGGGTGATTCGCGAGCAGCGGATCGGCGTGGTCCAGTTCGTGCCGGTGCTGTTGCAACAGTTCCTCGAGCAGGACGACGTCAGCCAGTGCAGCAGTCTCACCGACGTGTTCTGTGGCGGCGGCGACCTGACGCCGGCGCTGGCTCGTCTTGTGCGCGAGCGCTTGCCGCAAGTGCGTTTGCACAACGTCTACGGCCCGACCGAAGCGACGGTCGACAGCACGGTGTGGACGCTGGAGCCGTCGATGCCGGTGCCGGACAGCGCGTTGCCGATCGGACGGCCGATCAACAACACCCGTTTGTATGTACTGGATGCCGCCGAGCGGCCGGTGCCGATGGGGGTCATCGGTCAGTTGTTCATTGGCGGTGCCGGGGTTGCGCGGGGTTATCTGGGCCTGCCGCAATTGATGGCCGAACGGTTTATCCCGAGCCCGTTCGTGACCGGCGACCGGTTGTACGCCACGGGCGACTTTGTGCGCTACCGCGTCGATGGCCAGCTCGAATTCATCGGGCGCAACGACTTCCAGGTCAAGCTGCGTGGCCTGCGCCTGGAGCCGGGTGAAATCGAAGCGCAGTTGCTCAGCCATCCAGCCCTGCGCGAAGCCGTGGTGCTGGTGCGTGAGGAGCGTCTGGTGGCGTACTTCACCTGGCACGCCGAGGCCGGTCAGCCGGGGATCGAGGCATTGCGCGAGCACTTGCTGGCACGCTTGCCCGATTACATGGTGCCGTCGGCATTCGTCGCGCTCGACAGCCTGCCGCTGAGCCCCAACGGCAAGGTGGATCGCAAGGCGCTGCCGGCACCGGATCAGGCTGCGGTCAGTCGCCGCGAATACGAGGCGCCGGTCGGCGAGATGGAAATCCTCCTTGCGCGACTGTGGTGCGAATTGCTCAAAGTCGAACGCGTCGGGCGGCAAGACCATTTCTTTGAGCTGGGTGGGCATTCGTTGCTGGCAGTCAATCTGATCGGGCGTCTGCAACAGGAAGGTATCGAAGCCGATGTCCGGACGTTGTTCGAGCAACCGACTCTGGCTGGTTATGCAGCCATCACGGAAAGAATGGAGATCGTCCTGTGAACCTGAATGAACTGTTGGCGACACTGAAGACAAAAGACATCCAGTTGGCAATCACGGACGGGCAATTACGGGTCAATGGCAACAAGCAGGCCCTGAGTGAGCCGGGTTTGCTGGCCGCGTTGCGCGAGCACAAGCCGGCATTGATCGAGCTGATCGAGGCGGGCGATTACTCGGCCGCACGGGAAGGGCAGGTTGAAGTGCCGGCCAATGCAATTTCACCGGGCACCACACGGATCACCCCGGCGATGCTGACGCTGGTTGACCTTAGCCAAGACACCCTCGATCAAATTGTCGCGCAGATCCCTGGCGGCGGCGCCAATGTCCAGGACATCTATCCGCTGACGCCGTTGCAGGAGGGCATCCTCTACCACCACGCGAGCGCTGCACAGGGTGATCCGTATGTGATGCAGGCGAAATTCGCGTTCAGCGGACTCGAGCGGTTCGAGGCATTCGTCCAGGCGTTGCAGACCGTCATCCAGCGCCACGACATTCTGCGCACCGCCATCGTCTGGGAAGGACTGGACACGCCGGTGCAAGTGGTCCTGCGAAATGTCGGGTTGCCTTTGGAAGCAATGCAGCTCGATGCGGCTGAAGGCGATGTCCTGGAACAGTTGCATGCGCGATTTGACGCCCGGCACTTTCGCCTCGACGTGACTCGCGCGCCGCTATTGCGCCTGGCCCATGCCTGGGATGCAGAGGCCGGGCGTATCGTCGCCATATTGCTGTTTCACCACATGGCGATGGATCACTCGGCGCTCGCTGTGGTCAGCGAGGAAATGCAGGCTTGCCTGTCAGGGCAGAGCGCCAGACTGGGACCGCCCGTACCGTTTCGCAATTATGTCGCCCAGGCGCGACTAGGCATCAGCGAGTCGGAGCACGAGGCATTTTTCCGCGAGATGCTCGGTGATATCGACGAGCCGACGTTACCGTTCGGTCTGCAAGGCGTGCATGGCGATGGCAGTGACATCGAAGAATGTGGTGTGCCACTTGACCCGCTGCTGGGGCAGCGCCTGCGAGCCAGTGCCCGGTCGCTCGGTGTGAGTGTCGCGAGTCTGTTCCATCTCGGCTGGGGGCAGGTCCTCAATGCACTCACCGGAAAGTCGGCTGTTGTGTTCGGTACCGTGTTGATGGGTCGGATGCAAGGGGCGGAGGCGACCGACCGCGCGCTGGGCATTTTCATCAACACCTTGCCGCTACGGGTCGAGGTCAGCGCGCTGGCAGCAAGCGAGTCGGTGAAGGCCACCCATGCACGTCTGACCAGCCTGATGCGCCATGAGCACGCCCCGCTGGTGCTGGCCCAGCGCTGCAGCGGGGTGGTCGGGTCATCGCCGCTGTTCAATTCGCTGCTCAATTATCGGCACAGCACCTCGAGTGCCAATGCCAGTGCCGAAGCGCTCTCGGCCTGGGAGGGGATCAGCGTCCTGCATGCGCAAGAACGCACCAATTACCCGCTGACCTTGAGCATCGATGACTTTGGCGATCACTTCAGCCTGACGCTGCTGGCCACCCGTGAAGTCGAGGCGCAGCGGATCTGCGGCTATATGTTGTGTGCCATGGAAAACCTGTTGCAGACGCTGGAGCAAGCGGCGGATACGCCGTTGAGCCAACTGTCGGTGTTGCCCGCCCCGGAGCGCGAACAGCTGTTGACGGGGTTCAACGCCAGCAATGTCGAATACGTTCGCGGACAGACGATTCATCAACGCTTCGAGGCGCAGGTCGTCGCGCGACCGCAAGCGTTGGCGGCGGTGCACCTGGACAAGCAACTGACGTTCGACGAACTGAATCGCCAGGCCAACCTTCTGGCGCATCGCTTGATCGATCTGGGCGTGCGACCGGATGACCGGGTAGCCATCGTCGCCCGTCGAGGACTGGACACCCTGGCCGGAATGCTCGCAGTCCTCAAGGCCGGCGCCGGGTATGTACCGATCGACCCCGCGCATCCGGCCGAACGCTTGAATTATCTGCTGGGTGACTGCGCACCGGTGGTGATCCTGACCTCACGTGACCTGCTCGCACGGCTGCCGACGCAGGAGCGGCCGGTGCTCGATCTCGACCCTTGCACCTGGCGCTCAGGCAATGACACCAATCCGCTGGTGCCGGGACTGTCCGAAGCGAACCTGGCTTATGTGATCTACACCTCGGGCTCCACCGGTTTGCCCAAGGGCGTAATGGTCGAACATCAGACACTGGCCAATCTGGTCGACTGGCACAGCAACGCCTTTGACCTGTGCGCCGGTCGCCATACGTCGAGTCTGGCCGGGTTCGGCTTCGACGCGATGGCCTGGGAAGTCTGGCCAGCTCTGTCCGTTGGCGCGACCCTGCACCTGGCGCCCGCTCAGGATGGCGGCGAAGACGTCGACGGGCTGCTGGCCTGGTGGTGCGCGCAACCGCTGGATGTGAGTTTCCTGCCGACGCCCGTCGCCGAATACGCCTTCAGTCGGCATCTCGAGCACCCGACATTGCGCACCTTGCTGATCGGCGGCGACCGCTTGCGTCAGTTTTCGCGCAATCAGCATTTCGATGTGATCAACAACTATGGCCCGACCGAAGCCACCGTCGTTGCCACGTCCGGACGGATCGAGGCGGGGGAGGTGCTGCACATCGGTAAACCGGTGAGCAATACCTCGGTGTATCTGCTCGACGACCAACAGCGCCCGGTGCCGATCGGTGTGTCCGGCGAGCTGTATATCGGTGGCAGAGGCGTAGCGCGCGGCTATTTGAACCGTGCGCAACTGACCGCTGAACGCTTCCTGCCGGACCCGTTCAGTCAACGCCCGAATGCGCGTATGTATCGCACCGGCGACCTTGCCCGCTGGCGCCGGGACGGGACGATCGAATACCTGGGGCGCAACGATGACCAAGTGAAAATCCGCGGCATGCGCATCGAACTGGGGGAAATCGAAAGCCGTCTGCAGCAGCTCCCCGGCATTCAGGAAGTGGTGCTGCTGGCCCGTGAAGACGAGCCCGGACAACCACGGCTGGTGGCCTATTTCACCGAGCAGGCCCAGGTGCAGCCACTGGCTGTGGCGCAACTGCGCGAGCATCTGCTGGGCCAGTTGCCCGAGTACATGGTGCCGGTCGCGTTCGTCAGACTCGACAGCCTGCCGCTGACCGCCAATGGCAAACTCGATCGCAAGGCCCTGCCGTTGCCGGAGCGCACGGCGCTGCTCACACGCGAGTACGAGGCGCCGCAAGGCGAATTGGAATGCACGCTGGCGCAGATCTGGGCCGAGGTTCTGCAGGTCGAGCGGATAGGGCGTCAGGATCATTTCTTTGAGTTGGGCGGACATTCGTTGCTGGCCATGCGCATGGTTGCGCAAGTGCGCCAGCGGCTGGGCGTGGAGCTTGCGCTCGGCGAGTTGTTCGCCAATGCCGACCTGACGTCGGTGGCGCAGTCGCTCGCCCGGGCCGGACGCTCGACGCAGCCGCCGATCCTGCCGGTGCCACGGGAAGGCGTATTGCCGCTGTCGTTTTCCCAGCAGCGATTCTGGTTTCTGGCACAGATGGAAGGTGCCAACACGGCTTACAACATTCCGATCGGCCTGCGTCTGCGCGGTGTGCTCGACGCCGATGCGCTACAGCGGGCGCTGGCCCGGATTGTCGCCCGGCACGAAAGCCTGCGCAGCCGCTTCGCCCCCTGCAATGGCGACGCCCAGGTGCTGATTACCCCGCCCGACAGCGGCGTGCTGCTGCGTGTCGAGGACTTGCGCCAGCACCCGCAGGCCGACAAAGCCTTGCAGGCGCTGATTCAGGGGGAAGCTTCAGGCCCGTTCGACCTGCAGGACGATCCGTTGATTCGCGGGCGACTGGTGCGTCTGGCCGACGATCACCATGTGCTGCTGATCACCTTGCATCACATCATCTCCGACGGTTGGTCGATGGAGGTGCTGACCCGCGAGCTGATGGCGTTGTATCAGGCTTTCAGTCAAGGGCTGGAGGACCCTTTGCCGCCGCTGACATTGCAATACACCGACTATGCCGTCTGGCAGCGACGCTGGCTGAGCGGGGAAGTATTGCAGCGCCAGAGCGACTACTGGCAACGCACGCTGGCCGATGCGCCAGTCTTGCTGACGTTGCCTGCCGACCGACCGCGACCACCGCAACAGGATTACGCCGGCAGCAGCGTCGAAGTATGCCTGGACGAGCGCTTGAGCGCCGGGCTCAAAGCCTTGAGCCAGCGCCATGGCGTGACGCTGTACATGACGATGCTGTGCGCGTGGGCGATGCTGCTCAGTCGTTTGTCCGGGCAATCGGACGTCGTGGTCGGCTCACCGGTGGCCAACCGTTTGCGGGCCGAAATCGAGGGACTGATCGGGTTGTTCGTCAATACCCTGGCGTTACGCATCGATACCTCCGGTGAGCTGAGCGTCGAAGCGTTGCTGGCACGGGTCAAGGCGCTGACCTTGCAGGCCCAGGACCATCAGGACCTGCCCTTCGAGCACGTGGTGGAAATCGCCCGACCGGCCCGCAGCCTGGCCCACAGTCCGCTGTTCCAGACCATGTTCAACTGGCGCAACAGCGACGGGCCGGTATTGGCGCTGGGGGATCTGACCCTGGAAGCGGTGGCCGAGCCGAGTCACTTCGCCAAGTTCGACCTGACCCTGACCCTGGGTGAATCGCCCAACGGGATAAATGGCTGGATGGAGTACGCCACAGCGCTCTTCGATGAGGCAACGGCGCGGCGCTATATCGGTTACTTCCAGCGTTTGTTGCAGGCCATGGTCAACAACGACCAGGCAGTGCTGGAACACGTGCAGATAATCGAGGATCAGGAACGCACGCAGTTGCTCGACGAATTCAACGCCACCGCGCGGGATTGTCCGCAAGTGTTGACCGTGCACCGGGTCTTCGAGATGCAGGCCGCCGAGCATCCGCAAGCCGTCGCTGCGGTGCATGGGACGCAGGTGTTGAGTTACGCAGAATTGAACCACAGCGCCAATTGCCTGGCTCATCATCTCATCGCTCAAGGTGTGCGGCCCGGTGATCATGTGGCGATTCTGTTGCCACGCTCTCTGGAGCTGCTGGTCGCACAGTTGGCGATCATCAAGTGTGCGGCGGCCTATGTGCCGGTGGACATCAACGCACCCGCCGAGCGTCAGGCATTCATGGTGCAGGATTGTCAGGCGGTCGCACTGTTGACCGGCAGCGATCAGACCATCGATTACCCGGTCCGGCGAATGGATCTGGATACCCTGGCGCTTGCCGGGAGTCCTTCGCACAACCCGGATCTGCCTCAGTCCTCGGAGGCGTTGGCGTACATCATGTACACCTCGGGCTCCACGGGCACCCCGAAGGGGGTCATGGTGCCGCATCGAGGCATTACACGCCTTGTGATCGATTGCGGCTATGCCGATTTCAACCCGCGTGACCGGGTGGCATTCGCGTCGAACCCGGCGTTCGACGCGAGCACCATGGACATCTGGGGCGCCTTGCTCAACGGTGGACAGGTGGCCGTGATCGATCATGGGATCTTGCTCGACCCGCAGGCATTCGGTCGGGAACTGGAGCGCTGCGGGGCGACGATCCTCTTCGTCACCACCGCGTTGTTCAATCAGTACGTGCAATTGATTCCCGAGGCGCTCAAAGGGCTGCGCATCCTGCTGTGCGGTGGCGAGCGTGGTGATCCGGCGGCGTTTCGAAAGCTGCTCGCCGAAGCGCCGGACCTGCGCCTGGTGCATTGTTATGGCCCGACCGAAACCACAACGTACGCCACCACCTTCGAAGTGCGTGAGGTGGCGCCGGATGCGGACAGCGTTTCGATTGGCGGCCCCATCGGCAATACCCGCGTATATGTGTTGGATGACCGGCAACAACCGGTGCCGTTCGGCGTCACTGGCGAGTTGTACATCGGCGGTCAGGGGGTTGCACTGGGCTATTTGAATCGGCCTCAACTCAGTGCCGAGAAATTCCTCCGGGATCCGTTCAGCGACAATCCGCAAGCCTTGATGTATCGCACGGGCGACCTGGTGCGCTGGCAGGCGCCGGGGCGACTGGAATGCATCGGCCGCAACGATGACCAGGTGAAGATTCGCGGCTTCCGCATTGAGCTCGGGGAAATCGAAAACCGCCTGTTGAGCTGTCCGGGCGTCAAGGAAGCGGTGGTCCTGGCCCGACGCGACGAACAGGAGCCAACGCGGCTGGTGGCCTATTACACCGCGCACGATTCGGAACTGCAGAGCGCTACTCTGCGCGCACTGCTGCAAGCCAGGTTACCGGAGTACATGGTGCCGACCGCCTGGGTGGCGCTGGAGAGCCTGCCGCTGAACAATAACGGCAAGGTCGATCGTAAAGCGTTGCCGGCACCGACACATCAGGCGCTGCTCATTCGTGACTACGAAGCGCCGGCCAATCCTCTTGAGGCGTCTCTGGCCGGGCTCTGGGCTGAAGTGTTGCAAGTCGGACGGGTAGGACGCCATGACAACTTCTTCGAACTGGGCGGGCATTCGCTGCTGGCGGTGCGGCTCGTCGACCTGATGCAAAAGGCCGACATGCCGGTTTCGTTGGCCGAGCTGTTCCAGCATCCAACTGTCGAGGCTACTGCCACGCTGTTGTGCCAGCGCAATGACGCTGTGCGGCGTCATGACGGCGTGATCGTGGTGCGTGCAAGCGACCGGGGCACGCCGTTGTTCCTGGTGCATGAGTTCAGTGGTCAGGACCTGTATTTCCCGGCGCTGGGCATGCACATCGGCGGCGAGTTTCCGATTTACGGCTTGCCGGGTATCGATCCCGGTAGCGCGCAACTGCGCACCATGGAGTGCCTGGCAGCCCGGCTGGTCGAGGTGATCCGCGCCAGACAACCCCACGGCCCCTATCGGCTTGCCGGTTGGTCGTTCGGTGGTGTGCTGGCTTATGAAATCGCGTCGCAACTGCTCGGGTTGGACGAGGCAGTGGCGTTCGTCGGGCTGATCGACACCTACGTGCCGCGCCTGGCCGATCCGAACAAGGCGCAGTGGAACGATGCACATGTGCACAAGCGCCAATTGCTTTTGCATTGCACGGCGCATTGGGCCGGGCGTGAGACCCAGGGGCAGCAAGCACTGGCGCGTCTGGCCGTGTTGCAGACCGAACTTGAGCAGTGGGCGTTCGCCGATTTGTTCAACCATTGTCACGAACAACAGCTGCTCAGACCCGAGCTGGCAGCTGTCGCGTCGGCGGATGCCTGGCATTACCTCGACCGGGAGGTGGCCCACGGACATGCGTTGGCCCATTACCGGATCAACCCGATCGGTCTGCCGTTGCATCTGCTGCGTGCCAGGGAGCGTTCGGCGCCAATGTCACGACTCAGCCCCACGTGCGGTTGGGCTGAAGAACTGCCAGGTGTGGAGCTGAACTGCATTGATGTTCCGGGCGATCACCAGAGCATGATGAAAGCACCGCACGTTCAGGCGCTGGGGCAGGCCCTGACTCAGGCGCTGGAAACGGCAACCGCGCCAGCGCCAACGGCTTATCAGCCGATCCTGACGATTCAGACCGGTCACACCGGGCATGCACCGATTTTCTGCGTGCCGGGGGCCGGGGACACTGTCACCGGGTTCATCCACCTGACCGAGGCGCTGGGGCCGGAGTGGCCGATTCATGGGCTGCAACCCCGAGGCCTCGACGGCGCGACCGTGCCGCACAGCAGGGTCGAAAGCGCCGCCACGTTCTACCTGCGGGCGCTTGAGCAGTTGTACCCGCAGGGACCGGTGCATCTGATCGGGCATTCGTTTGGTGGCTGGGTGGCTTACGCCATGGCGGCGCAGTTGCAGGCGGCGGGGCGCGAAGTGGCGTCCCTGACCCTGATCGACAGCGAATCACCTGGCGGCAACAGTGTGGTGGGCAAGCCATATACCACGACGGCGGCGATGTTGCGGCTGATCGAGTCGCTGCAGTTGTCCAGCGGCAAGTCTCTGGGCATCGATGCGCTGGCCTTCGCCGAGGCCGACGACAGCACGCAAATGCGCCTGCTGCATGACGGGATGGTGCGCGCGGGTGTGCTGTCCGAACGTGCGTCAGTCGATGCGATGCAGGGGCCGGTACGCACCTTCGCCACGGCGCTGCGTACGGTCTATCGACCGGCGCTGGCCTATACCGGGCCGGTGCGTCTGGCGCTGGTGGACGACCCGACCCTGGACGCCTCGGGCAACCGGCGCGAACAGACGGCGATGCTCGAAGGCTGGCAGCGCGAGGCCAGGGATCTGGCGGTGTGGTACGGCCCGGGCAACCATTTCACGATCCTCAAGGCGCCCAACGTCTTCAGTCTTGCGGCGTGGTGGCATGACGGGCTGACGGTGGCGGCGGGTCAAGTGTTGTCCTGATTGAAGCTTTTATCCTGGAACCCGGCCGCTGGCCGGGCTCAACCCTGAACGGAATTGTGGTCATTTATGGAACAGTCGAAGTTGCGCAAAGTCGGTCTGGGAATCGCCTTGACGCTGGTGGCCGGGTTGGTGTTCTACACGGTGCAGGCGCCGGCCGAAGCACCGCAATACCTGACCGCCACGGTCGAACGCGCTGACATTGAAAACGCAGTGCTGGCCACCGGTCTGCTGGAGGGGATCAAGCAGGTGGACGTCGGTGCCCAGGTTTCGGGGCAATTGAAGTCGCTGAAGGTCAAGGTCGGCGACAAGGTCAAGAAGGGCCAGTGGCTGGCGGAAATCGACCCGCTGGTGCTGCAGAACACCCTGCGTCAGGCACAGGTCGATGAGGAAAACCTACAAGCCCAGCGCCGGGCGACCCAGGCTCAGTTACGGCAGACCAAGGCGCTCTATGAGCGTTATCAGAACCTGCAGGAGGACGCCTCGATTTCGCGGCAGGATTTCGAGACCGCGCAATCGAATTACGAGGTGCAGCAGGCCAATCTGTTGTCGCTGGATGCGCAGATCAAGAGCGCGCATATCCAGATCGACACCGCCAAGGTCAATCTGGCCTACACGCGGATCGTCGCGCCCATCGACGGCGACGTGGTGGGCATCGTGACTCAGGAAGGCCAGACCGTGATTGCCAACCAACTGGCGCCGATCCTGCTGAAACTCGCGGACCTGGACACCATGACCGTCAAGGCTCAGGTGTCGGAGGCGGATGTCATTCACATCGCGCCGGGGCAGGAGGTGTACTTCACCATTCTGGGCGAGGACAAGCGTTATTACGGCAAGCTGCGCGGCACCGAGCCTGCGCCGCAGAACTTCCTGGAAACCCCGCCTGCAGGCACGCCGAAGCAGAATACGGCGGTGTTCTACAACGCGTTGTTCGAGGTGCCGAATCCCGACCACCGTTTGCGGATCTCCATGACCGCTCAGGTGCGGGTGGTACTCGACACCGCCAAATCGGTGCTGACGATTCCGGTGGCGGCACTGGGGCCGCGCAACAACGATGGCAGTTTCCCGGTACGAGTTCTGGATACGAAGGGGCAAGCGCAATCGCGCAATGTGCGGACCGGGATCAACAACAACGTCAAGGTACAGGTCAACGAAGGACTCGCCGAAGGTGACCGCGTGGTGATCGGTGATCCGGTGTCGAAAGTGGCAGGGACATGAGCATGAGCGAACCTCTGCTGCAACTGACCGGCATCACCCGCAGTTTCACCGCTGGCGACCGCGAGTTTCTGGCGCTGAAAAACATCGACCTGACGATCAACGCCGGGGAAATGGTCGCCATCATCGGGGCCTCCGGTTCGGGTAAGTCGACCCTGATGAACATCCTCGGCTGCCTCGATTACGCCACGGGTGGCAGCTACAAAATCAACGGCCGGGAAACCCGGGATCTGGACAATCAGGCGCTGGCCGAACTGCGCCGCGACTACTTCGGTTTCATCTTTCAGCGCTACCACTTGCTGCCGCATCTGAGCGCGATGCACAACGTCGAGATGCCGGCGATTTACGCCGGCACGCCGGAGCCACAACGGCATGCGCGGGCCCGTGAGTTGTTGGCGCGCCTTGGGCTGGAAGGGCACCTGACCCATCGCCCAAGCCAACTCTCGGGCGGTCAGCAGCAGCGGGTGAGTATCGCCCGGGCCTTGATGAACGGCGGCGAAGTGATCCTCGCGGATGAGCCGACAGGCGCCCTCGACACCACCAGCGGCAAGGAGGTGATGCGCATTCTGCTGGAGCTGCACGCGGCCGGGCACACGGTGATTCTGGTGACTCACGACCCCAAGGTTGCCGCCAATGCCGAGCGCATCATTGAAGTCAGTGACGGCGAAATCCTCAGCGACCGCCGCAACGAGCGTGACAGCACGGCATTGAGCAACGAGGACGCGGTGCCCAAGTCGACGGCGGCGCGGCGTCTGGTGGCCAGCCTCGGGTTGTTCAAGGAGGCGTTCAACATGGCCTGGGTCGCGCTGATCTCCCATCGGATGCGCACCCTGCTGACCATGCTCGGGATCGTCATCGGCATCACCTCGGTGGTATCGATTTCGGCCATCGGTGAGGGGGCCAAGCGCTACGTTCTGAAAGATATTCAGGCCATCGGCAGCAACACCATCGATATCTATTCCGGCACCAGTTTCGGTGACAGTCGCTCGGCGGCCATCGAAACCCTGGTGCCGGCCGACGTCGCGGCGCTCAATCAGTTGTATTACGTCGACAGCGCGACGCCGGTGGTCGGGCGAAATCTGCTGCTGCGCTACCGCAATATCGACCTCGATGCGCAGGTCAACGGCGTCAGCGATCTGTATTTCCAGGTACGCGGAATCAAGATGGAGGCGGGTATCGCGTTCAGCGAAAGCGATGCCCGGCGCCAGGCGCAGGTGGCGGTGATCGATCACAACACCCGCCATCGGTTGTTCGGTGAGGGAGTCGATCCGCTGGGGCAGGTGATACTGATCGGCAACCTGCCGTGCACTGTGATCGGTGTGGCGGCAGAGAACAAAAACATCTTCTCGTCGAGCAAGTCGCTCAATGTCTGGGTGCCCTATGAAACCGCAGCCGGACGGCTTTTGGGCCAGCGTTACCTGGACAGCATCAGCGTGCGGATCAAGGACGGTCAGCCGAGCAAGATCGTGGAAGACAACGTCAACAAACTGATGCTGCAGCGCCACGGCACCAAGGATTTCTTCACCAATAACCTCGACAGTGTGATGCAGACCGTGCAGAAAACCAGCCGCTCACTGGCGCTGTTGCTGTCGCTGATTGCGGTGATTTCCCTGGTGGTCGGCGGTATCGGGGTGATGAACATCATGCTGGTGTCGGTCACCGAACGTACCCGCGAGATCGGTATCCGCATGGCGGTCGGGGCGCGGCAGTCGGACATTCGTCAGCAATTTCTGGTGGAGGCGGTGATGGTCTGTCTGCTGGGTGGGGCGATTGGAATTTCGTTGAGTTACGCCATCGGCCACTTGTTTTCGCTATTCATCAAGGAGTGGGAGATGGTGTTCTCGCTGAGCTCGGTGCTGACGGCGGTGTTCTGCTCGACCCTGATCGGCATCGTGTTCGGCTTCGTGCCGGCGCGCAATGCGTCGCGGCTCGATCCGATCGAGGCATTGGCCCGGGATTGACGCCGGCATGAGAAAACCGCCGTCCTTTGCAGGAGGGCGGTTTCGTTTCGGGTGTGTGAATGGTCAGGCTGCGTTCGACGGACCGCAGGCTGCCGGGCAGTCTTTCGGCGAATACATCCAGCGCATCAGCGAGTGACGTCCGCTGATGCCCAGTTTGATGGCTGCGCGTTTGAGATAGCTCTCCACGGTATTGACCTTCAGTTGCAACTGTTCGGCCAGTTCCGGTGCCGTGCGCCCGGCGAGCAGGCCGACACAGACTTCCATCTCACGGTTCGACAGGCTCAGCCCCAGTTGCTCCACACGCTCGCAAAAGCGCAGGCGCAGGGTTTCCAGGCCCAGCAGGGTGGAAGCCGACTGCTCCCGGGTTTGTCCCTGGACGTCAGTGTTTGCCGGTTGCAGGGCGTTGATGTGTTTCTCGACCATCGGCAGCAGGACTGGAGAAATATCCTGCAACAAACTGCGCTCATGGGCAGAAAAGCGTTTTGACGGACCGCAACGGTAGACAGAGATCACATAGCGGTAACCGTCCTTGCGCCGGGTCAGGTGCAATTGCGAAGCGTCGGTGACCGTCGAGGGTTCGGGAGTGGGCAAATCATTGGCATTCGGCTGCGTGCTCAACTCGGAATACACCGTTTCAGCCGGCAAGGGCACTTCCTTGATGCATTCGGGTTCGACGCGCGGTTGTGAGCGTCCCACCGGTTCCACGCGCATCTGCCGGATGTGCGTGGCGTCCACCGCCAGTTGGGTCAGGATCAGGTCATGCAGCATCCGTGGGAAATGTCGGCTGCCAGTGCTGGCAATGACCTTGCCAATGTGAGGAAACAGCTGTGAGTTCATGTCGTTCATCCATGAGTTGCAGTGTGGTACTCGTATTCCTGGCCCACCGGAAAGAAGCTCCGTGCCCGGCGACAGCGCATCAGGAAATTGGATCCTATCCTAGTACAACGTTTCAGCGACGGTTTAATGAAGGGGCTATTAGCTCATAACTGACGGTGAGGGGGATGTCGGGATGACAGATGTCATGGAAATGCCTTACAGCTGAACAGGGCCAATTTTATAAAAAGTCCTACAAGTGACAGTATCATGGCGCAAAAAAAAGCCCGTTTCAGCCGAAGCCAAAACGGGCTTTTTCCCGCTTCGACAACCGTTACTTCAGGTTGTCAAAATGGTCTCGCAGGAACTCGTAAAAGCGAAACGCTTGAAACGATCTCCATACGAGGCTCAGCGTACGCAGCAAAAGCTTCATACGTTTTGGCCTCCAGCTCGGGGGCCAAACCTCCAGCGAACTTACCGGACCATGTGTGCCTTTGGACATGCACGTCAATGTTGTCCATGAGGCGGCCGGTTGTGATCCCTCCGAGCCATCATTCCGGCACGGGTGCAAAACCGTGTCGAAGGGCATGAAACCGTTATGGTTCCAGCCAAACCTCATGGACGCACTGGCGAGTGAGCGTCGGCATATTAACCTGTCTTGTGGCGTGATTCTGAGGGGCCTGGATAAAGACTCGATGAGTTTTGTAATTCGTTGTTTCTGTCAGTCTTTTTTCAGCCTCGTCAGGGCTGACCTTGTCATTGCGTGACGTCGTTCAACACACAAAATAACGTTGCAACGAATACCAAAGATTAATAGTATTCCCGCACGTCAATGTTGTCCGTGAGACACAAAGCCCCAGCCGCAAACTGAGGCTTGTCGAAAAACCGCCCCGCAAAGGCGGTTTTTTTTCGCCCATCGTTCGACCACCGCCAGCAAACCTAGGCCTCGCTCACCACGGGCAACCCGGCATCCACCAGCTCGACCCAGTGCCTGACCGGCGTGCGTCCCGCGCCGTCGAGGTGGGCCTGGCAGCCGATATTGGCGGTGGCGATGATCTCCGGATGACCGCTTTCCAGTGCATTGAGCTTTTGGTCGCGCAGTTGCCGGGCCAGCGCGGGTTGGGTTATCGAATAAGTGCCCGCCGAGCCGCAGCACAGGTGGGCGTCCGGCACGGTCGTGAGGTTGAAGCCCAATCGGGTCAGCACCGACTCAACTGCGCCGCCGAGTTTCTGTGCGTGTTGCAAGGTACAGGGGCAGTGGAACGCCAAGCGCGGGTCGGCATGAATACCAAGGGACTCGAGCGGTTCCTCACGCAGCACTTCCACCAGATCTTTCGCCAGTGCACTTACGGCTTTCGCCTTCTCGGCATAGGCCGGATCGGTGCACAGCAGGTGCCCGTAATCCTTGATGAACGCGCCGCAACCGCTGGCGGTCTGCACGATCGCTTCGGCGCCTTGTTCGATGGCCGGCCACCAGGCGTCGATGTTCTGGCGGGCGCGGTCAAGTCCCGTGCCCTGGGCGTCGAGGTGATAGTCCACGGCGCCGCAACAGCCGGCATTTCGCGCCGGAGTAATGCTGATCCCCAGTCGATCCAGCACTCGTGCTGCCGCCGCGTTTGTGTTGGGCGACAAACCCGGTTGCACGCAGCCTTCGAGCATCAGCACCTGACGGGCATGCCGCGTTACCGGGCGGGGCGCGATTGCAGAGGGGCGGCGCGGCAATTTGGCTTGCAGGGTATCAGGCAGCAGCACACGGAAGATCTGGCCGGCGCTGACCAATCCTTTGAACACTCCGGGATTCGACGCCACGCCACGCAAACCTCCACGCAACAAGCGTTGACCGATGGGACGCGGCACGGCGGCATCAACCACGGCGCGGCCAATGTCGAGCAGATTGTGATAGTCCACACCCGAGGGGCAGGTGGTTTCGCAATTGCGGCAGGACAGGCAACGATCCAGATGCAGTTGGGTCTTGCGGGTGACTTCATTGCCTTCCAGCACCTGTTTGATCAGATAGATGCGGCCCCGTGGGCCGTCCAGTTCATCGCCGAGCAACTGATAGGTCGGGCAGGTCGCGTTGCAGAAGCCACAGTGCACGCAGGTGCGCAGGATGCTTTCGGCTTCTTCGGCCCGGGGCAGTCGTCGGGCCTTTTCGCTGAGAGTGGTTTGCATGGCTCAAAGCTCCGCGTACAGGCGACAGGGGTTGAAAATGCCCTGAGGGTCGAGTTGTTGCTTGAGGCGACGGTGATAGTGCAGGAGGGCGGGTGGCAGCGGGTGGAAGGGCGCATCGATCAAACCATGGCTGTAGCAGGTTGCATGCCCGCCAACAGCCGAAACCACCTGGCGAATCAGTGCCGCTTGCGCCCCTGACTTGAGCCAACGCTGGGCGCCGCCCCAGTCGAGCATTTGCAGGCCGGCCAAGGCCAGCGGCGGGGTGTTGTTCGGCACCGAAAGGCGCCACAGAGGCTGGTCTTCGTCGAAAAAGCCCAGACGCTGTTCATTCAGGTCGGCCCAGAACGATCCATCGAGCAGTTCGCCACCGAGGCGATCACGGGCCGCCGCCACCGAGCCTTCACCACCCTCCAGACGCAAGTGCAGACGCTGGCCATCGTGGCAGGCGGCGCTGATCGGCAGCGGTTGTTGACCCCACTCGGCCATACGCTGCAAGGCTCGTTCACTGTCCATTTCCAGGCTGATGCTCAGGCACTCGCGTGGTTTGGGCAGGACCTTGAGCGAGACTTCGGTGATCACCCCCAGCGAACCATAACTGCCAACCATCAGCCGCGACAGGTCATAACCGGCGACGTTTTTCATGACCTCACCGCCAAAACGCAAGTGCTTGCCATGGCCGGTGATGATCCGTGTACCCAGCACGAAATCCCGAACCGACCCCGACCACGGACGGCGCGGCCCCGACAGCCCGCTGGCGATCATCCCGCCCACCGTCGCCTCATCGGCGAAGGCCGGTGGTTCGCACGGCAACATCTGTTGTGAAGCGTCCAGCACCGCCAGCAGTTCGGCCACTGGAGTACCACAACGTGCGGTGATCACCAGTTCCGTCGGGTCGTAGCTGACGATGCCGCGATGAGTGCGGGTGTCGAGGATTTCTCCGGCGACGATGCGGCCCAGAAATGCCTTGCTGTTGGCGCCCTGAATCCGCAGAGGCGTGGCGTCTTGCAACGCCTGATTCACCTGATCGAGCAGCGCGGCGCTGTCATCGACATCCTTTTCTCGGACCATCAGAAACGCTCCAGCTCGGGGAAAGGCAGTTGCCCGGCATGAACATGCATGGCGCCGAATTCGGCGCAGCGGTGCAGGGTCGGAATGTTTTTGCCCGGATTGAGCAGCCCGCCGGGGTCGAACGCGGCTTTGACGGCGTGGAACAGGGTCAGCTCATCGTTGTTGAACTGCGCGCACATCTGATTGATTTTCTCCCGCCCCACACCGTGCTCGCCGGTGATGCTGCCGCCGACCTTCACGCACAATTCGAGGATTTTCCCTCCCAGCGTTTCGGCGCGTTCCAGCTCGCCGGGCTGATTGGCGTCGAACAGAATCAACGGGTGCATATTGCCGTCGCCGGCATGGAACACGTTGGCCACCCGCAGGCCGTATTCGGCGGATAACTGCGCGATGGCTTGCAGCACGCCAGGCAGTTCGCGGCGCGGGATGGTGCCGTCCATGCAGTAATAATCCGGGGACAAGCGGCCCACGGCCGGGAAGGCATTTTTGCGTCCGGCCCAGAATCGCACGCGCTCAGCCTCGTCCCTGGCCTGACGCACTTGCGTCGCGCCAGCATTCTCCAGCACCTGGCGCACGCGAATGCAGTCGGCGTGGACGTCGGCTTCGACGCCATCGAGTTCGCACAGCAGGATCGCTTCGGCGTCCACCGGGTAGCCGGCGTGGATGAAGGCCTCGGCGGCGCGGATCGCCAGGTTGTCCATCATTTCCAGGCCACCGGGAATGATCCCGGCGGCGATGATGTCAGCCACGGCTCGGCCGGCGTTCTCCACGGAATCGAACGCAGCCAACAGGACTTTGGCGGTCTGTGGTTTGGGTAGCAACTTGACCGTGACTTCGGTGATCACACCCAGCAGGCCTTCGGAGCCGGTGAACAGCGCCAGCAAGTCGAAACCGGGGGAATCGAGCGCATCGGCGCCGAGCGTGAGGTGTTCGCCCTCGACGGTCAGGATCTCGACCTTGAGCAGGTTGTGCACGGTCAGACCGTACTTGAGGCAATGCACGCCACCCGCATTTTCCGCCACGTTGCCGCCGATGGAGCAGGCAATCTGCGAGGACGGATCCGGCGCGTAATACAGGCCGAACGGGGAGGCCGCCTGGGAAATCGCCAGATTGCGCACCCCGGGCTGAACCCGTGCGGTGCGGGCGCCCGGATCGATGTGCAGGATATTGTTGAAGCGTGCCATCACCAGCAGCACACCTTTCTCCAGAGGCAACGCACCGCCGGACAACCCGGTGCCGGCACCCCGGGCCACCACCGGCACGTTTCTCTCATGACAGATTCGCAAAACGCCCTGCACCTCATCGAGATGCCGGGGCAGCACAACCAGTAACGGCGTGGTGCGGTAGGCCGACAAACCGTCGCATTCGTACGGCTTGAGATCCTCGCGCTGATGCAGGATTTCCAGTGCGGGCCACCGGTTTTGCAGCGCCTGCAACAGCGCAGCCTTGTCGACGTCCGGCAGGGCGCCGTCGATCTGTTCGTCGTAGAGAATGTTCATGCGGGCGCCCCCTGGTTTTTGTTATCGGGTGCGAGCGATCAGTCCAGATCAGCCGCCTCATGCCGTTCCGGCACCTGGCTCGCTTCATCACCCCAGGTGCGGTTGACGCGCTGCCCACGAATGACCGCCGGCCGTTTGGCGATGTCCTCGGCCCAGCGCTGTACATGGGTGTATTCGTGAGCCGAGAGAAATTCGGCCGCGCCGTACACGTTGTTGCGCACCAGTTGTCCATACCACGGCCAGACCGCAATGTCGGCGATGGTGTAATGGTCGCCGGCAAGGTAAGGGCTCTCGGCCAGGCGTCGATCGAGCACATCCAGCTGACGTTTGGCTTCCATGGTGAAGCGGTCGATCGGGTATTGGAGTTTCTCCGGCGCATAGGCATAAAAATGCCCGAAACCGCCACCCAGATACGGAGCTGAGCCCATCTGCCAGAACAGCCAGTTCAGGGTTTCGGTACGACCGGCGAGGTCGGTGGGCAGGAAGGCGCCGAATTTCTCGGCGAGGTAAAGCAGGATCGAACCTGACTCGAACACCCGGATCGCCGGCTCGACACTTCGATCGAGCAGTGCAGGGATCTTGGAGTTCGGGTTGATCTCGACAAAGCCGCTGGAGAACTGATCGCCTTCACCGATGCGAATCAGCCAGGCGTCGTATTCGGCCCCAGTGTGCCCGAGCGCCAGCAACTCTTCGAGCAGGATGGTGACCTTGACGCCATTGGGCGTGGCCAGCGAATACAGTTGCAACGGATGCTTGCCGACGGGCAGGGTCTTGTCATGGGTCGGCCCGGCGATCGGGCGGTTGATGTTGGCGAACTGGCCGCCGGACGGAGCGCTGTGTTTCCAGACCTTGGGTGGTACGTAAGGCGCCTTGCTCATGAAACGGACCTCGTCGTCAGGTTGCTCAATGGATGTGAGCCGGTAGCAAGCTACCGGTTCCTGCCGAACAGAACACCACAGAAGGGCGTTTGAATTCCACCCTGTTGTCACATCAACTCTTCATATCGTTATTCGATCCGCGGATGCTGCTGCACCAGGTATTCGCGCTTGGCTTCCAGTTCGGCGATTTCGGCGTCGATGTCTTCGATCTTCTGTTCGATGTTGTCGTGATGTTCTTGCAGCAGCTCCTTGGCTTCCTCGATATCGGAGGCTGCAGGGGCTGCACCGCGTAGCGGTTTGTTGGCGGTTTCTTTCATGGTCACACCGGTGATCAGCCCAACGACGGCAGTCACCATCAGGTAATAGGCCGGCATGTACAGATTCTGGGTACTCTCCACCAGCCAGGCCACGACGGTCGGCGTCACACCGGCGATCAGCACCGAGACGTTGAACGCACTGGCCAGCGCGCTGTAGCGGATGTGAGTCGGAAACATTGCCGGCAGCGTAGAGGCCATGACGCCAATGAAAAAGTTGAGCACCACGGCCAATATCAGCAGGCCGGAAAAGATCAGGCCGATCTTGCCGCTGTTGATCAGCATGAACGCTGGAATGGCAAGGATGAACAGACCGATGCTGCCGAAGATGATGAAGGGGCGACGGCCGATCTTGTCGCTGATGAAACCGATGGCAGGTTGCACGAACAGCATGCCGACCATGATCGCGATGATGATCAGCACCCCGCGATTTTCGCTGTAATGCAGGTTGTGCGAGAGGTAACTCGGCATATAGGTCAACAGCATGTAATAGGTGACGTTGGTGGCGGCCACCACGCCGATGCAGGTCATCAGGCTGCGCCAGTGTTTGGTTGCGACTTCCTTGAACGACACTTTCGGGCCGCCGGCCAGACCTTCACGGTCACCTTGTTCAAGCTTCTCGACATGCTGCTGAAACGCCGGCGTCTCTTCGAGCGCATGGCGCAGGTAAAGCCCGATCATGCCCAACGGCAGGGCGAGGAAGAAAGGCAGGCGCCAGCCCCATTCCTGGAATTTTTCTTCACCGATGATCGCGGAAATCAGTACCACCACGCCGGCGCCGAGGACGAAACCGGCGATGGAACCGAAGTCCAGCCAACTGCCAAGGAAGCCGCGTTTGCGATCCGGCGCGTATTCGGCGACGAAGATCGAAGCGCCGGTGTACTCGCCTCCGACCGAAAAGCCCTGGGCCATTTTCGCCAGCAGCAGGAGTATCGGCGCCCAGATGCCGATCGAGGCATAGGACGGAATCAGCCCGATGGCAAAGGTGCTGAGCGACATGATCACGATGGTCGCTGCGAGGACTTTCTGTCGTCCGTACTTGTCCCCCAGCGCACCGAAGAACAGCCCGCCCAGCGGCCGGATCAGGAACGGTACCGAGAATGTCGCCAGTGCCGCGATCATCTGCACGCCGGGATCGGCGCCGGGGAAGAAAACCTTGCCCAGCACATAGGCAACGAAGCCGTAGACGCCGAAGTCGAACCACTCCATCGCGTTGCCCAGCGCCGCAGCCGTGATGGCTTTGCGCATCTTGGCGTCGTCGACAATGGTGATGTCTTTCAGTCCGATCGGGCTGACGCTTTCCTTTGATTCCATGGGATTCACTCTGCATCTGATCTGTCTTTGTGCAAACCGCAAGGCCCGAAGAGGCAAGGGCCAGAGCGGTTCACCTTGGTCGATGCCATCTCTTTGATGGCACGGCTTCTTCCAGATCAGATACAAGTGGACACGAAAAAATTCACCACTGATTTCGTTTTTTACCGATGGCGAAAGTGGTTACAGCGCTCGGTCGAAACGAAACGATGCCCCATAGGCCGAGGCCGGCAAGTGACTCGAGCCATCGTCGCGCAGCCTTGAACGGAACGTTCCGCGCTGAGGTTCGGTGCGATACAAACCGCGCTTCTGCAACTCGGGAATGATCAGTTCGACGAAGTCTTCAAGGCTGCCAGGGCTGATCAGCGGATTAAGCATATAGCCGCTGGTGCCGGAAATCCGCGCGTGTTTTTCGATGCGATCAGCGACCTGCTGCGGTGTGCCGACCAGAATCAGGTCAGTGCCGCGAGTGACGCTGGCGAAGCGCTGTTTGACGTCGCCCGCGGTCAGCGGCTTGCCGCTGCCATCGGGGCGCATCACGTAAGAGGTCAGGCCTTCGGTGTGTGTCGACAGCGCATCGCCGTCGGCGTAGCGGCTGATATCGATGCCGGTGTCACCGGCGTAGCTGACCAGTTGTGCCTGCAAGTGGTAGTTGCTTTGCAACTCGTCGTATTTGCGCTGGGCCTCGATTTCGGTTTTGGCGGTGACGATGCGCAACACCGTCAGTGACTTCACATCTTCACGCTGACGGCCGCGTGCCTGGGCCTTGGCCCAGATATCTTCCAGGCCCTGACGGATTTCCTGAGGGTTGGATTTGGCAATGAAGATCAGCTCGGCATGCTTGGCCGCAAACTCGCGACCGCGCCCCGACCAGCCCGCCTGGATCAGCAACGGCGTGCGTTGTGGCGAGGGAGAGGTCAAATGCGGGCCGGCCACCCGATAATGCGTGCCTTCGTGATTGATCGGGCGCACCCGGTCGCCTCTGGCATAGAGCTGGCGGGCCTTGTCGGCGACCACGGCGTCGTCGGCCCAACTGCCTTCCCAGAGCTTGTAGGCCACATCGAGAAACTCTTCGGCGCGCTCGTAGCGATCATCGTGTCTGATCATTTGTTCCAGCCCGAAATTGCGCGCCGCACTCGACAGGTAAGACGTGACAATATTCCAGCCGACCCGGCCATTGGTCAGGTGATCCAGTGTGCTGAAGCGCCGTGCATGGGTAAACGGATGTTCATAGCTGGTGGTCACGGTGACGCCAAACGCGAGGTTTTCCGTCACGGCAGCCAGCGCCGGAATGATCATCAGCGGATCGTTGGCCGGCGCTTCCACGGCCCATTTCATGGCCGCATCGGCATTGCCGCCGAACACATCGTAGAAGCCCAGCACATCACCAAAGAACAGCATGTCGAGGTGAGCCTGATCGGCAATCCGGGCCAGGTTCGACCAATAGCCCAGCGAGTTGATCGCCAGTCGTTCGTCAGCCGGGTGCGTCCAGAGGCTCGGCGCACCGCCGCACCCGACACTGGCTTGTTCATAGAGCGCAAACAGCAGAGGTTTAGGATCGGACATCTTGGTTCCTGCAAGAAATCATTGAACGGAATAGCTCATCGCTGATGCTTGAAGCCTCTGCCGTAATGGCGTTCCAGGCGATGCTGGATCAGTTCGAGACCGATGGACAACAGCCAATAGATGACCGCTGCGGTGGTGAGCATTTCGATGTAGCGGTAGGACGAGCGCCCGTACGACTGCGCCAGGAACATCACTTCCCAAACGCCCATGACCGAGATCAACGATGAATCCTTGAGCATCGAAATGAACTGGCTGGTGGTCGGTGGAATGATCGTGCGCATGGCTTGCGGCAGAATGATGTGCACGAATGTCGCTGCCGGTCTCAGACCCAGCGCAGCTGCCGCTTCACGCTGCCCCGGTGCAACCGCGAGGATGCCGGCGCGAAAGATTTCGCTGAGATACGCACCGTAGTTGAGCGAGAGGGCAATGATCCCGGCACTGATGGCGCCCGGCACGATCCCCAGTTGCGGCAGGCCCAGGTAGATCAACAGGATCTGAATCAGCAGCGGCGTACCGCGAAAGAACGAGGCGTAGAAACTCGCGATACCGAACGCCACAGCGCTGCGCGACAGGCGCGCAAGCGCCGTGACGAAACCCAGCAGCAACGAAAACCAGATCGAGCACAAGCACAGGAAAATCGTCAGCGCGGCGCCCTGCAAAAAGCCGTTCGGCCCCAGATGCAGGCCGACGAGGTTCGGCCACTTTTCCAGAATGATCGAAAACTTCAGATCGAAGCGCATGAAAAACAGCACGCACAAGCCGAACAGCACCGCCCACGTCAGATACAGGCGAGTGCGAAAGCCGAACAGCTGACGTATCAGTTGTGGCTGTTTTTCCGGGGTGACAGTGGTTTTGGCCGGATGAGGATTGAGAGCTGTCATTGGCTGATATCGGAACCGATCCACTTCCTGGATATTTTGCTCAACGTGCCGTCAGTCTTGAGTTGCGCGATGACCTCGGTGACTTTCGCATTCCATTGCTGATCGCCTTTTTCGACCGCTACCACGTTCGGCTCGGCATACAGTGGATCTCCGGCAATCTTGAAGCGCGGGTCCTGGGCGATGCGTTCACGGGCGGTGATGAGGTTGGTGACCATGGCATCCAGGCGCACGCCGGTGCCCAGTGCCAGATCCTGGAAGGCGACGGTTTCGTTGTCATACGGCGCGATCTGGACACTGTCGAACGGATAGCTCAAGGGCTTGTCCTCGGCGCCTTCGATGACCAGATTCTTGTTCAGGTAGGCCTCATAAGTCGACGCACTGATCACGCCGACTTTTTTGCCGGACAAGTCCTTGCCCGTGACGATGTCCTTGTCCTTTGCATTGACCACGATCACTGCCGGTGACTGGTAATACTCCACGGGGAAGTCGAACACTTCAGCCCGCGCCTTGCTCGGTGTCATCGAGCACACGCAGATGTCGTAGCGACCGTTCCAGTGCCCGGCGGCAATCACGTCCCAGGACGGGGTTTCGAGTTTCAGCTTGACCCCGAGACGTTCGGCGACAGCCTTGGCGACATCCACATCGAAGCCGTCGAGTTGGTTCTGGTCATTGAGAAAAGAGAAGGGCGGGTAGCTTTCCATCAGGACGCCGGTCAGCTCACCCTTTTGCGTGACGCGATCAAGAATGGGCCCCGCGAAAGCGACAGAACAACTGGCGACCAGCGCCAGGCCGAGGGTCAAAAGTGCCGGGGTCTTCACGTGCGGTGCTCCAGTCAGAAAAAATCTGAATAGATTAAAACGCACTATAAAAATAGTTTGTACTTCGTTTTTAGAATATGGATCTTGCTTGAGGCTATATCGATGTCCGCTATCTGCGCAATTGCGCCGGACTCACGCCCAGTCGCTGCTTGAACGCGCTGGTCATGTGCGCCTGGGAGTTGAAACCGCAGGCGAGGGCGATTTCCGACAGGCTGGCGCGGGAGTCGCGCATCAATGCACGGGCCCGGGCCAGGCGTCGATCAATAAGATAGCTATGGGGACTTTTGCCAGTGGCCTGCTTGAAGGCGCGCATGAAATAGCCTTCGGACAGTTCAAGCATTTGCGCCATGGTGTGAATGCCGAGCGGACCGTCGAGGCCGGCGTCGATGAACTCGTCGAGCAGGCGCATTCGGCTGCCGGTCATCGAGCCTTGGGGCGACGGCGTGTCTTTGCCTTCGGTGCGCTCGGCCAAGGCGAGCGCCCAGGTTTCCCAGTCATCGTCCACTGAGGCTTTCAAAAAGGCGCGGCGCATTCGTGAGGCGAGGTGAATGGCCTGCGGGTCGATGCGATTGTTGAACACCTGCTCGCCCGACAGCGTGGTGCCGTCGGTGCGGATGACCCGCAGGTATTCACCGCCCATGGGTGACTCGGACATCACATCACAGTCGACGGGGACGAACGCCAGACTATTGGGCATGGCATCGAAGGGGCGCACCCGGTCGCTGCCGATGGCGTGCACGCCGCGTTGGCTGTCGAAGGCAAAACCGATTGCCGACTGCGCCGCCACATAACGGGTTGCGTAGGCGGCGCCGGGCAGCAATTCGATCGCCCACGGGCCAGCCTCGATACGACGGACCGGTTCCGGGGCGACGGGTGATGGTGGGCGGTTGCGAGGGCTCATGAACGCCATAGTAGTGAAGAGCCGACGCAAAAGTCAGGTCAGTTTTTTGAAAGCCGACTGGCAGGACACGTGCCTAGACTGGAGCAAAGCCCAAGGAGACGTTCCATGCACACCCTCACTCGCGAAGACATCGAACAGGCTGCCCGCCAGGTTTACCAGGTGATGCCGGCCACCGCCCAGTATCGCTGGCCGCTGCTGACCGAACGGCTGGGCTGCACGGTGTGGGTCAAGCACGAAAACCACACACCCACCGGCGCGTTCAAGGTGCGCGGCGGCATTACCTTCATGCACTGGCTGCGCCGCGAACACCCGAACGTCAAGGGCATCGTCTCGGCCACGCGCGGCAATCACGGGCAGAGCCTGGCACTGGCGGCCAGTGCCGTCGGATTGAGGGCGTTGATCGTGGTGCCGAAGGGCAATTCGCTGGAGAAGAACAACGCCATGCGCGGATTCGGTGGCGAGGTGGTCGAGTTCGGGCGCGATTTCGATGAGGCCCGTGAGGAAGCGGCGCGCCTGGCGCTGGAACATGGGCTCTACCTGGTACCGCCCTTCCACACCGAGCTGGTCAAAGGGGTAGCGACCTATGCGCTGGAACTGCTCAACGCGGCGCCGGATCTGCACACCCTCTACGTGCCGATCGGTTGCGGCTCGGGCATTTGTGGCGTGATCGCCGCTCGTGATGCACTGGGTCTGGATACCCAGGTCGTGGGGGTGGTCTCCACGGAAGCGGCAGCTGCCAAGTTGTCCTTCGAGGCGAAAACGATCTGCGAGACCGCCTCCGCCAATACCTTTGCCGACGGGCTGGCCGTGCGCAAGCCGATTGCCGAGGCGTTCGATGTCTACGGCGCCGGCGCAACAAGGATCGTCGCGGTCAGCGAGGACGAAATCGCCGAAGCCATGCGCGTGTATTACACCGACACCCACAACCTCGCAGAAGGCGCCGGCGCCGCGGCACTGGCGGCGTTGATGCAGGAGCGGGACAGGATGCAGGGCAAAAGGGTGGGGGTGATTTTGTCCGGGGGCAACATCGACCGGGCGGTGTATGCACGAGTGATCGGCTGATAGACGCAGCTTGGCTGCGGGGTGTCGCTTTTCCGCTTGTGATTGGTCCTGGCTACCCCTTATAAGATCGACTTTCACTTTCGATATAAAAAGGGTGTCACGCATGAGCAATGCCTGGAACGAAGGTTATTTCACGGACGAAGGCTACACCTACGGCTATAGCCGCGAGATCAATCCGGTTTTCCAGCGCTATTGTTTGTTGCTGCGGGGTTTTGCCACGCTGGAGAATACCGACGGTTATCACTGCGAACTGGGTTTCGGTCAGGGTGTGTCGATCAACATTCACGCGGCGGGCAATCCGGGGAGCTACATCGGCACCGATTTCCATCCGGGCCAGGCGGCCCATGCCATCGGGCTTGCGAAAGACTGGGGCAGCGATGCGCGGCTGTATGACGACAGTTTCGAGCAACTGTTGGCCCGCCATGACCTGCCGCAGTTCGACAGCATCAGCCTGCACGGCATCTGGACCTGGGTCAGCCGTGACAATCACAAGCTGATCGTCGAGTTTGTCCGTCGTCACCTCAAGCCGGGCGGTCATGTGTACATCAGCTACAACTGCTTCCCGGGCTGGTCGCCGCTGGCGCCACTGCGTCAGTTGTTCAGTCTGCATGACCGTTTTGCTTCGCAAGCCTCGGCCCGGCCGGACCAGCGTATCGACGCCGCGCTGCAGTTCTCCGAAGCCTTGCTGGCCGCCAACCCCAACTACGCCAATTCGGCACCGAATCTGGATGCCAAGCTCCAGAGCATCAAGGGCCAGAATCGCCAGTACGTCGCCCATGAATACTTCAACCGCGACTGGAATTGCATGTACTTCACCGACGTGGTCGATGCCCTGGCTCCTGCCAAACTCGACTACGCCACGACGGCTGTGCCGCTGGACTCGGTAGACCTGCTTAACCTGAGCGCCGAAGGCATGGAATTTCTGGAAGGCATCGAGCATCCGGTCATGCGTGAGCAGGCGCGTGATTACTTCGTTAACCAGAACTTCCGTCGGGACCTTTACGTGCGCGGCGCCAACCGGTTGTCCGCCTTCGAACACCGCGAGCGCATGCTCAGTACCCGTTTCGTACTTTTGCAAATGGCAGACAGCGTCGCGGTCAGCGTCACCGGTCCGGCGGGCTCGGCCACGTTGCAGGCCGAGATTTACGGTCCGGTGCTGGACGCGCTCGCGGACGATGCCTATGTGCCGAAAACCCTGCGCCATTTGCTGGAGGCCTCGCCGTCGTTGAGTTATGGCGATGTGGAGCAGGCTCTTAACGTGTTGATCGGGATGGGCGCCGTGGCACCGTGCCAGAGCGAAGCGGCCGAGCAACAGGTGCAGGCACGCTGCACCACCCTCAATCTGCAACTGTGCAGACGCTCGCTGTTCGACCACAAGATTCAGGTGCTGGCCAGCCCGGTCACCGGCGGTGGCGTGACGGTCAGCCGTTTCCAGCAGTTGTTCCTGATTTCGATCAAGCAAGGCAAGACCCGTCCGGCCGACTGGGCACTGCTGGCGTGGGGCATCATCGGCGGTCAGGGAGAGGGCTTGCTCAAGGACGGCAAGGCGCTGACCACCGCTGAAGAAAACATTGCCGAACTGACCGAACAGGCCGAGGCGTTTGCCGAGCGTTCGCTGATCGTTCTCAAGGCGTTGAAAATCGTCTAGCGGCAAAAAAGTCTTGTTGGGTCCGGTTTTTCATCGAACCGGCCGATCAGCGAACAGTTCATCGAGGGCCTGACACGCCGTTGCTGCGCCTTCGATGGACTGCTTGTATCCTGCGCGGCCCTGTACATACGGTCGCTGTTGTTGCCGCGGTCCGACAACGGCCGTGACGGAAAACGGACTTTCCAAAAGGTAATGATGTGAAGCGTGATACCCACCTCGTGATGCTGTTGCTGTTTATCATCGGCTGCTCTCTGGCGTCGCTGACCATCTGGAAGGTGCTGGGCTCTCGGGAGCGCGCCCTGGACGAGGTGAACGTCCACGGGTTGAACCTGACTCAGGCGCTGGCAACCTATGCCGAAGGCATCGTCCGGCAAAGCTCGCTGCTCTTGCTCGGGCTCGTCGAGCGTCTGGAAACCGAGGGCAGCGGCCCTGCGCAGATCGAACGATTGAATGCGCTGGTCAACCGTCAGCTGCCGCTGATGCCGCAGCTCAGTGGCATCACCATCTACGATAGTCGCGGCCGCTGGCTGATGTCCTCCAACCGACCGATTCCGGCCGGGGTCAACAGCCGTGACCGGGGCTATTTCATTCATCACCGTGACGATCCCTCTCGCGAGCCCTTCATCGGCCCGCCCATCCGTAGCCGCTCGAATCAGGAGTGGGTGATTACCGTCAGCCGCCGCTTCAATGACGCGAGCGGAGAATTCGCCGGTGTGGTAGCGGTCACCCTGGGGGTCGAAAACTTTCTGCGACTGTTCGGCAAGCTCGACGTGGGGCAGGAAGGCGCCATCGGTCTGTCCTATACCGACGGAACGCTGCTGGTGCGCTATCCCTTCCGCGAACAGGACATGGGGCGCAATTTCTCCAAGTCGCCCATTTATGCGAAGTACCTGGTGGACCAATCGGTGGGCACCGCGTCCTACACTTCCAGCCTAGACGGGGTGGAGCGGCTCTACGCGTTTCGCAAGAGTGAGAAGCTGCCGCTGATCACCACGGTCGCGCTCGGCAAGCGCGAAGCATTGGCGGCGTGGCGACTGGAGGCGCTTCTGTCGATGGTGGTGGTCGCGTCGTTGCTGGGGCTCACTGGCGTGATCGGCTGGTTTCTCATTCTCGATATACGTCGGCGTACCCAAGTGGAAGGGGAGTTGCGGCTCACTCAACAGCAGTTGCTCGGTTCAAACCGGCAGCTGGAATTGTTGGCGATGAAGGATGCGCTGACGGGCCTGGCCAATCGCCGCTGTTTCGATGAAACATTGGCCATGGAAGCGCGCCGGGCGCAACGGGACGGGGCTTCGCTGGCCTTGCTGATGATCGATATCGACTACTTCAAGTTGTTCAACGATTCCCAGGGGCATGTTGCCGGCGACGCCTGCCTGCACCAGGTGGGGAAAGTACTTGAGGCATGTGTGCGGCGACCGTCGGATCTGGTGGCACGTTATGGCGGAGAAGAGTTGGCGATCATCCTGCCCGACACCGATGGCGAGGGAGCGACGGTCGTGGCGCAACTGATTCTGGAGCGACTGACGCGAGCGCACATTGCTCATCCGGCGAGCCCGTTCGGTCGGGTGACGGTCAGTATTGGCGTCACCGCGGCGACCGGTCCGCAACTGGGCGTGGCGCAAGCTCTGATCGAGATGGCAGATCAGGCGCTGTACCAGGCGAAGAGCACAGGGCGGAACCGGATGGCAAGGATAGTTCCCGGCGACAGCGCCCGTTCAACACAGCCAGTTTGAGCGGTGCTGAACGGGCGGATGTTGCGTCTTACCGGTCGTGGCCAATCATCACGCGTACTCGGGGTAGTCCACATACCCTTCGGCATTGCCACCGTAGACCGTGGCCGGATTCAGTGAATTCAGCGGCCAGTCATTGGCGATGCGCGCCGGCAGGTCCGGGTTGGCCATGAACGGGCGACCAAAAGCCACGAAATCCGCCAGCCCGGAATCGAGCAACTGCGCACCGGATTCTGCGGTGTAGCGCCCGGCGTAAATGATCGCGCCGCTGAAGGTGTCGCGCACTGCCTGGCGGAACGTGAGTGGCATCGCCGGCGCATCGTCCCAGTCGGCCTCGGCGATGGACAGATAGGCAATGCCCACGTCCTGCAGCACCTTGATCGCTTCGATGTAAGTAGTATGCGGATCTTCCTCGACCATGCCCAGGTAGGTGCGTGCTTCATCGGTGGTGGTGAACAGCGGGGCGAAACGCACACCGACTTTTTCTCGGCCGATGCACTCGGCAACCCCGGCCACCACTTCACGCAAAAAGCGCAGGCGATTGTGCAGCGAGCCGCCGTACTGGTCGGTGCGCAGATTACTGTGAGCCGAGATGAACTGGTTCACCAGATAGCCGTTGGCGCAGTGCAGTTCGATCCCGTCAAAACCTGCCTCCATGGCATTGCGCGCGGCCTGGATGTACAGCTGAACCAGTTCCTGCACTTCATCGGTGGTCAGTGCGCGAGGGGCGGACGGTGGCACCAGGGCGCCGGCGCCGGGTGCGGTTTCGATGAACACGCTGACCCGGTCAGTGGCCACCGCAGAGGCTGAAACCGGTGCGGCACCGTCGGGTTGCAGGGCTGTATGGGACACGCGCCCCACATGCCAGAGCTGGGCGAAGATCACGCCCTCTCTGGCATGGACGGCCTCGGTGACCTTGCGCCATCCGGCGATCTGCTCAGGGGTATGAATGCCCGGCGTCCAGGCGTAACCCTGGCCTCGCGGCTCGATCTGCGTGCCTTCCGTCACCAGCAGACCGGCGCCCGCGCGTTGCTGGTAATACTCGGCCATCAACGCGTTGGCGATGTTGCCCGGTTGGGTGCTGCGCTGGCGGGTCAGGGGCGGCAGCACGATGCGGTTTTTCAGGGTGTGACGACCCAAAGTGCCGGGTTTGAAGAAACTGCTGTGATTCATGGAAGTACCTTGATTGGGGTTTATTAGACCAGTCGACTAGTTGTCGGGCCAAAAAAGACGCCGTGCAAAACGCGCACGGCGTCCGGATTGATGACGGCTGAAAAGTCAGCCGAGCAGCTTCAACAGTTTTTCGGCGACAGCGGCGGAGCTGGCTGGGTTTTGACCGGTGACCAGTTTTCCGTCAGTCACTACGTGCACCTGCCAGTCGGCGACTTTGGAATAACGGGCGCCGAGGCGCTGGAACTCGTTTTCGACCAGGAACGGCACCACATCCGTCAGACCGACCGCTGCTTCTTCGGAATTGGTGAAACCGGTGACGTCACGGTCCTTGACCAAGGGTTTGCCCTCGGCGCCGAGCACATGCCGCAGTACACCCGGGGCGTGGCAGACGAAACCATGAGGTTTGTTGCTGCGGGCGAAGGCCTCGATCAGGGCGATGGAATGCTTGTCTTCGGCCAGATCCCAGAGCGGGCCGTGGCCACCTGGATAAAACACCGCATCGAAATCTTCGGCGCTGACATCGGCCAGGCGCCCGGTGTTCGCCAGCGCGTGTTGCGCCGCCGGATCCTTGCGGAATCGATCGGTTTCGGCGGTCTGGGCGTCGGGTTCGTCGCTTTTCGGATCAAGCGGTGGCTGGCCGCCGGCGGGCGAGACCAGCGTGATATCGGCGCCGGCGTCCTTGAAGGCGTAGTAGGGGGCGGCGAACTCTTCGAGCCAGAAGCCGGTTTTCTTGCCGGTGTTGCCGAGTTGATCGTGGGAAGTCAGAACCATCAAGATTTTCATAGAGCACCTTGGGTGGGACGGGTGTCGTGGCTGTGCGAGGGATTCGCACACGATCGACACCGGGGAAAAGGTTTGTCGGGGCGCAGCATAGTTTCCAATTAGACCAGTCGTCTAGTAATTTTTTATCCGCATGTTTTTCATGGACCGGTGTGGCAAACTCCCGTTCCTTCGAGTTAAACGACTGGTCTATTGCCTGGTAATCTGCGCCCCGATGAAACCGACCTACGACGACACCCGCCAACACCTGCTCGACACCGGCCACCGGATGATGGCCGAGAAGGGCTTCACCAGTGTCGGCCTGAACGAGATCCTGCAAACCGCCGGTGTGCCCAAGGGCTCGTTCTATCACTACTTCAAATCCAAAGAGCTGTACGGACAGGCGTTGCTCGAGGATTACTTCGTCTGTTACCTGGCCGACATGGAGCGACGCCTGACACTGCCCGGCCTGAGTGCCCGCGAGCGACTGATGGATTACTGGCAGGGCTGGCAGGATCGCTGCACGCTGGAAGGGCACGGTGACGAGTGTCTGGTGGTGAAGCTCAGTGCCGAGGTGGCCGATCTGTCCGAGGCCATGCGCCTGACCTTGCGTGATGGCGCCGAGCGCGTGGTGGCGCGCATCACCTTTTGCATCGAACAGGGCCAGGCCGATCAAAGCCTGCCCGACGGCGATGCCCGGCAACTGGCGGAAACCCTGTATCAGCTTTGGCTGGGGGCCAGCCTGTTGAACAAGTTGCAACGGACGGGGCAGTCGCTGGACACAGCGATGACGACCACCCGGCGATTGCTGGGCGTCTGAACGTTTTACGTCGTGCCCCTTGCCGTGTCGAGCCGGTTGACCCATTTGCGGTTGCGAGCTGGAATCTGGAACGCTTGCGAAAGTATGCCGGCGCAAGGCTGGCGAGCGTGGAAAGCCTGCCAGCTAATGCGACGAAACATACTCCGAGGGCGTAGTCGGCGCAGGCAAGGCGTACGTCGCCTTCATCCACTCAATCTCCGCTTGCGGCGTTCTGCCAAAGAAGCGTTTGAACTCGCGACTGAATTGCGAGGCGCTTTCATAACCCACGTTGAACGCCGCTGCCGAAGCGGTCATGGCGTTGCGCAGCATCAACAGCCGCGCCTGATGCAGACGTGTCGACTTCAGATATTGCATCGGAGAGGTATCCGTCACGCTGCGAAAGTGCAGGTGAAAGTTGGGCACGCTCATACTGGCTTCGTGGGCGAGTTGCTCGACGTCTAGCCGTTCCTGATAACAGCTGTGGATCTTGCGGATCGCCCGGGTCACCTTGCCGAAATGACCCTGTCGATTGAGCGCGGCACGCATCGAGCCGCCTTGTTCGCCCGTCAGAATGCGGTAGTAGATTTCCCGCAGCAGCGATGGCCCCAGTATCTGCGCGTCCCTCGGAATACTCATCGCTTCGAGAAAACGCAACGTCGAAGCGCGGAGCTTGTCGTCCATCGGTGAGGCGTACATGCCTTTGGGCTGCGCGTCGTTGGGGCCGTGAAGGTCATCCACTTGCTGCATCAACTCGCTGGCCAAACGGAAGTCGAGGTGCATGTAGATCGCGAGCATCGGCTCGGCCTCGGTGGCATCGGTTTCCATGGTGAAGGGGATGGGCACGGACACCACCAGATAATGTTGGGCGTCGTAAACGTAGACGTCATCGCCCCGATAACCGCGTTTCTGGCCCTGACAGAGGATCACGATGCCCGGGTCGTACAGCACCGGTGTGCGGGTCAGTGGCCGGTTCGAACGCAGGAAACGCACGCCCTCAAGCGCACTGAGGTTATAACCCTCGACTGGTGCGAGGGTTTCCATGAGCTGCACCATGCGCGAGGTGTCTGCGTCGGCCTGCTTCATTGCGTTCTCTCTATTGGCCGCTCAGTGGTCGGTGGAGCGGGTCAAGGCTTCCCACTGATCGATCTCGTCGCCTGCGTGTTTGAGCTTTTCACGCACAAGGCTCAACGCGTCACTGCCCAGGAGCACGTGTGCCGGTGGGGTCGGACTGGCGATGATCTGCAACATCGCTAGGGCTGCTTTTTGCGGGTCGCCGAGTTGCTTGCCGCTCTTTTCTGCACGCGCCTTGCGCACCGGATCGAAACTGGCGTCGTAGTCGGCAATGCTGCGCGGTGTGCGCTGCATCGAGCGACCGGCCCAGTCGGTTCGAAATGAACCCGGTGCGACGGCAGTCACGAAGATATTGAAGGGCTCCAGTTCTTTGCTCAGCGTATCGGAGATGCCTTCAAGCGCAAACTTGCTGCCGCAGTAGTAAGCGATTCCCGGCATCGTGATCGTGCCGCCCATCGAGGTGATATTGATGATGTGGCCCGCCCGCCGCTTGCGAAAGAAGGGCAGGAACGCCTTGATCACGGCAACGGCGCCGAACACGTTCACGTCGAACTGGCGGCGCATGTCTTCCAGCGGCGACTCTTCGAAGAGGCCTTCGTGACCGTAACCGGCATTGTTGATCAACACATCGACCGGGCCATGCGTCGCTTCAACCTGCGCGATGACTTCATCGATCCGGTCGAAGTCCGTGACATCCAGCATCACCCCGTAAGCGTTATCCACGGAGAGTGATTGAAAGGCGTGCAAGTCGGCTTCCTTGCGCACGGTGCCAATGACGCGGTGGCCGGCCGCGAGTGCTTCCTTGGCCAGCGCATGGCCGAAGCCGCTGCTGACGCCGGTAATGAAAAGGGTCTTGGTGGTGGTCATGACAGGCTCCGGTGAATGGGTTTCAGCCCATGGTATCCATCGAACAAGCGCCCACCTATGTCGGTTAGTCTTTGAGCATTGCCTATTCCTATCAGCGATGCGAGATAACGGCCGATGAACTTTTTACGTGGCTCCGGGCATCCAAGCAGGAACAGACCCAATGCGCTGATATCAGCCAAGGACAGACGATGACCTTTCTAATTTTCCTGTTGGCCTGCGGTGCGGCAGCGAGCACCGGGATGATTTTCCAACCGGGCCCATGGTACGAATCGCTGATCAAACCACGCTTCACACCCCCCAACTGGGTATTTCCCGTTGCCTGGACAACGATCTACCTTTTGCTCGCGTGGGTCGGCTATCGTCTGACCCTGACGCCCGGCAGCGAAACGGTACTCGCCTTGTGGGCGGCGCAAATTGCATTGAACACCCTGTGGACACCCGTGTTCTTCGGCGCACATCGACTCTTCGCCGGCATGCTGATCATCACGCTGCTGTGGCTGGTGGTCGCCGCGATGGTGGTGTTGGCCTTGCGCCTGGACGTGATTACCGGATTGATCCTGTTCCCTTATCTGGCATGGCTGTGTGTCGCGGCGGCGTTGAATTTTTCCATTCTGCGCAACAACCGCGAATAAAAAGGACGAAATGAAGACATCAATGGACTGGCCCGCAGACGAAAACGAGCTGGCGCAATTGCGCGCATTCAACAGGAAACTCGCCCGTCTGCCGCGCTTTCGCATCCGCAATCGCATCACGCCGCGAGTGATTCAGTTGCTGCTGCGCCTCAGCCAATTGGGCGGCGCAAGAAAGTTGCTCAAGCACGGGCTCGAGGCCGAACGCAAAGTGGTGGGCGTCGACGGCGCATCAGTGCCGGTGCGGATCATTCGGCCAAAGACAAAGGCCAAAGGCGTGGTGCTGGATTTTCATGGCGGTGGTTGGGTCATCGGCAACGCGCAGATGAACGATCCCCTCAACATCGCCATGGTGAAAGCCTGCGACGTGGCCGTGGTCTCCGTCGATTATCGGCTTGTGGTCTCGACACCGATCGAAGGCGTCATGCAGGACTGCCTCACGGCGGCACGCTGGCTGCTGAGCGATGACTGCCGCGAGTTTGCGAACCTGCCCGTCATCGTCGTGGGCGAGTCGGCCGGCGGCCACCTCGCCGCCGCGACCCTGCTGCAACTCAAACAATGGCCGGACTTGCTCAAACGGGTGAGCGGGGCGCTGCTGTACTACGGCGTCTACGACCTGACCGGAACCCCCAGCGTACGCAACGCCGGGCCCGAGACCTTGCTGCTGGATGGGCCTGGCATGGTTGAAGCGCTGCAAATGCTTACGCTGGGATTGAGCGATGAAGAACGCCGGCAGGCGCCGTTGTCTCCGTTGTACGGTGACTTCACCGGGTTTCCACCTGCGTTGATGTTTGCGGCGGAACTGGATCCGCTCAGGGATGACACGCTTGAGTTGGCTGAGCGTTGGGGTAGGGCGGCTGAGGTTGAAGTGCATTTGTTGCCGGAAACGGCGCATGGGGTGATTCATTTTCCGTTGGGGTTGGCGGGGAGGGTGCTTGGGTATAGTCGGGAGTGGGTTGCGGGGCGGGTTGTTGAGGGGTGAGGCCGATTTCGGGCGCTCATAAATGTCCGCTATCGGCCAAAAGCGGTCAATGACAATATTCGCAAAGGCTACCGCTCAGCTTCCCGAAGACCGATCTCGACTATTCGTTAGGTACAGCACCATCGCTGCACGAGCCGCATCTTTGATTACCTTCAGCCTCAACCAAGGTGATATTCGCGCCTTTATCAGCCAGGTGATACGCCAGCGAAGCGCCCACGATGCCGGCACTAATGACAACGACTCGTTTGTCCAGAGCATTTCCCATATCAACCTTCATTCTGTCGACCTGAAGGCGGTTTCAGTGTCTGCCTCTGGTCGATTTCTGCTTGTCGTAATGGGCAGCAGTTGTCGTCCAGAAAGCAGATGTAGATTCGTCTGAAGTGGCGAAATAGCTGCCAAAATCATCGTGTTAAAACGCCGCCTGAAATGGCAGCAAGATAAGCGCGCGAGTGTTGTTGGCACTGGAGGGTAGCGAAAAATCGTTCAGCTACTACGGTAAGCGTCATCAACGACTATAGTCATTGGTGAGCCAGAGCGAATCTGACCATTCCCCTGCCAACCTGGCCTAATCCAATTCCGCGATTACACGGCGGATCTTCTTGTGTTCCTTGATGCGGAACGTGAACGTTTCGCTGCCGAAATCACTCAGGCTCAGGCTGAGATCGAGGCAGCGTTGTCTTTTTTTGAACCCCTTGATGGTGGATGGAGTTATCCCGCCGGGCACGTCGCATCCCACTGAGCACGTCCCAACCACCCATCTATCAAGGTTCAAGCAATGAATACTTTAGAGTTCGATGATGCACAAAAAACCAATGGCGACCTGGTTCAGGGTCCGCTGCCGGCCGGCACTGTCGCGCCCGACTTCACTCTTCACGCAACCCCAGATCAACAGTTGTCGCTGCGCGAGTTAAAGGGGAACCCCGTGATACTGGCGTTTTATCCCGCTGACTGGACTTCGGTGTGTGGTGACCAACTGACCTTGTACAACCAGTTGTTACCCACCTTCAGAGAATACGGTGCGGTGCTATTGGGTATCTCGGTTGACAGCGCCTGGTGTCATCAGGCCTTTGCCAAAGATAGGAATTTTCACTTCAGCCTGCTGGCCGATTTCGAGCCCAAAGGGGCGGTGGCACGACAGTATGGAGCGTACGAGTCCCAGCTCGGAGTTTGTAAGAGGGCACTGTTCGTGATTGACAAGGAGGGGGTGGTCGCCTGGAGCTACGTCTCACCAATGGCAATCAACCCTGGGGCGGACGGCATTCTGGATGCGCTGGATGCTCTGGCGAATTCGCCACAAGGCACGCCAATCAAAAATTAACAGGTGATTACATGGCCACTCTCAAAGTCCCGGTAAGTGCCAACGACCATCGCCAGGGAAGTGCGCATGCCAAGGTCACCTTGGTCGAATTTGGCGACTATGAATGTCCCTATTGCGGTGAAGCTTATTGGATGGTCAAGAATCTGCAACAGCATTTTCGCGATGACTTGCTGTTTGTGTTCCGTAATTTCCCTCTGACCACCGCTCACCCCCATGCATTGGGTGCAGCGGTCACCGCTGAGTATGCCGGGAGTCGAGGATTCTTCTGGGAGGCCCACGACGAATTGTACGAAAATCAGGATCGATTGGGCCTGCCGCTGTATCGCGCCATCGTTCTCAAACACGGCCTTTCCAGGGAGGAATTCGATCTTGCAATGCAAGAGGATACTTACATTCCCAAAATACAAGCCGATTTCAATGGAGGTGTACGCAGTGGCGTGAATGGCACCCCAGCGTTTTACATTGACGGGCTTCGCTATGACGGAGTTCCAGAGTTTATCGGGATGAGTCAGATGATTGAGCTTTTGTTAGTGCGTGGACGAAATCGCTAGAGAGCCAAATCGGCTTGGCATCACCCACATCGGAGCCGAGGAAAAACCAACGTTAACTTCCTTTTACATTAAAGAGGTGGACACGGAGCCGGCAACTAATGAAATCTTTGAAGTATTATGAAGAAAATCGGCACGCCACATGGTTGGAGTTGTTTTTTGACCTGACTTTCGTTGTTACGATAGGCCAGGTTACGCACACTCTCGGACATGTTCATGACGGGCACTTTGAACATAAACAATTATGGACATTCTTACTGCTTTTTGTACCGTTGTGGTGGATCTGGTCCAGTCACACGATTTACTCCAACAGGTTCGATACAGACAGCAATCTTCACCGTTTGGCAACATTATTTATAATGCTCCTGCTCATTGTGCTATCGGCACGGATCGGAGAAGACCTGGAAGTGAACTACCCGCTTATTATTGCCTGCTATTTTGGAATACGAGCGATCATCAGTGTTATGTACATTTCATCCATTAGTAAACTCGATTCTCGCGGCGAACTTTCCTCAAGGCTTGGTTTCGCCCTATTAGTTAGCGCAGTTGTTAGCCTTTCATCCGTTATTTTTGACCCGCCCTTGCGTTACCTTGTTGCTTATATTGGGATTGTTCTTGATATTCTGTTTCCTGTATTTTTCTGGACTAAACTAAAACCGTTGCCAGCACACACGGAACACTTGGTTGAGCGCATAGGTCTACTCACCCTAATCTTATTGGGGGAGTCAATTATTAGCCTTTCCGGAGGCTTATCTAACATTCAATGGGGTTATTATAATGTGATGGCGGCCATCACCGGATTTATCATGATTTGCAGTGTCTGGTGGATCTATTTTGATAGTTTTTACTTATTGAACAAACATCAAAGCAGTATGAGTGGGCACGCCTTGATCTACTCGCACCTTTTTCTTTTTATGGGGCTGGCACTTCTGGCAAATTTGATTAGGCATGCGATCCTGAACGACATTGCGATACGCGATTTTCAGATTATGTCGATCACCGGCATGGCCTTGTTTTTCCTGGGGAAGCAATATGGCTATTTCATAGCTGTGAGTCGAATAAGGAAATAAATACTGCAAAACACCTTGATCGTGTTTTCTTTAGGTGGGTTAGTTATATTTCTACCGCGTGTCGAGTACATATTGGTCGGCTTGACAGTCACCATGATCTGTTATGTTCTCCTAAATTTCAGATATCGTTGAGTCTTGATTATCAGGCCACAGCTCGGGAAAAGTGATCACGCGGCTGGTCTGCGGTTTGCGCGCTGCCTACTACGTCATTCTCAGTGTCCGAGCGACATGCGACGCTACCCTTGGTCTCTTTGGGTTTGTAATCCTGGTGTCGTCGACCATAGTTAATAGCCGGATGCCCCTTTTAGCTATTGCGACCAGATAGCACCAGCCGCATCGTAACAACAGGAGCCACGTCATGGTCAAAGTAGCGCTGTTCGTTCGTCTGGAAGCAAAACCTGGGAAAGAGAAAGAGGTGGAGCGCTTTCTCTTGAGCGGCCTTCCTTTAGTGGAGGAGGAGCCAGCCACTACAGCCTGGTTTGGAATCCGCTTGGGGCCGTCTACCTTTGGCATCTTTGACGCATTCCCGGATGAAGCGGGCCGGCAGGCTCATCTTTCGGGCAAGGTCGCGGCGGCGCTTATGGCAAACGCTGCCGAGCTGTTTGCCGAACCGCCATCAATCGAGAAGGTTGACGTCCTTGCGGCCAAGCTACCCGGCTAAGCAAACCCCATAGGAAGCTCCAGTCAGTACTGGGAGGCCCACGATGTATTTGGTGAAAATCAGGATAGCCTGGGCCTGCTGCTGTTCCGGGCGGTGATCAATCAAAACACCTGTATTGAAGATAAATGTCATGGCTAAAGTGCCGTGTCCAGGATTCATGCCATGCTCGCGCGCTCGGTATAAGTGAAAGGATACGCGCGCAAATCGAGTCCATGGACGGCGTGGAAGCCGCACAGAATCTGCAAGGCAATGTGCTCATCACGGGTTTAGGCTGGGTAGGGTAGATTGTTTGCCGGGCACCGGTCGCTCATGGCGCGAAGATCTCCATCATTGATATAGAACCGGAGGTCATCCGCGCCGTGACACCTTATGGTTTCGTCAAGTGAGCATTCGTCGGCGTAGCAGTGACCGATGTTCAATGCGCTGCCGGACGCGGCTGCACTCCGAACTGCGCAACGATGTGCGTACCCAATTCCTCGATAACCTCCGCCGCAGGGCGCTTGCCATATTTGAGATTGAGAATGACGTGGTCCACGCCGATTTCCTCAAGCGACTCCAGCAAAAACCGTAGATGGTAACGTCCCAGTCTGAAACCCAAATGGATACGTGTGGGTGGCGTTGACGGATTCTCATCAACAAAAAGGGGACTGATTTATTTCCAGATTTAGTCAGCCGGGGTTATAGCCACCTTGCCTAACGAGTGGTGGTCACTGGATCGCTCACTCGCAATTTCTGCGAAAAAAAGAGTGCTACTGCATCCAATCCGAACGCCGCCGCGTATATCAAGCACGGACAGAATCTCCTGGCCGATTTTCCTCACAAAGGATCATCACGATGAAACGCATTTCGATCAAAACGCAATTGATTGCGGGCCTTCTGACCTTGGCGGCAGGTAGCGGATTAGTGTTCAACGCTGCGCATGCTGCATCGATGAGTCACGACAGCGTCATGGTCGGCGGTCAAAGCATGTTGCCGAACAAGGACATCGTCGACAACGCAGTGAACTCGGCCGATCACACCACCCTGGTCGCCGCTGTGAAAGCTGCCGGTCTTGTCGACACCCTCAAGGGAAAAGGGCCCTTTACTGTGTTTGCACCGGTCAATTCAGCCTTTACTGCTTTGCCCGCAGGAACGGTCGATATGTTGCTCAAGCCAGAAAACAAGGCAACCCTCACCAAGATCCTTACCTACCACGTCGTGAGCGGCAAACTGGACATGGCCACCCTTGCCGAAAAGATCAAGGCCGGAGGTGGCAAGACCGAACTGACCACCGTCTCGGGCGGAAAACTGTGGGCAATGATGAATGGTCCGCACAACATCACCATCAAAGATGAGAAGGGCGACGTCGCCGACATCAGTACTTATGACGTATACCAGTCGAACGGTGTGATACAGGTCATCGACAAAGTCCTGATGCCGAAAAGTTGACCGGCGTCGCCGGTCGATTTCAGCATGACCGGCGAGTCTTCCGAGGAGCCCACCCGTGAATGGAACAACCGCGCGCCGTGGGCTAACCTCTGGCTGCAATCGACTTGTAGGACCTCACGACCCAATCGTTTGGAGAAAGGCTATTCCCATCGCCGACACTGACCAACTCAAACACCTTCTAGCCCAGTGTTCTCTGGGTGACCGACGCGCTTTTGAAGCGCTGTATCGTAGCGTGAGTCCGCGTCTGCATGGCGTGGCGCTGCGGTTCATGGGACGCCCAGATCTGGCTGAGGAGGTGCTACAGGAAAGTTTTGTGCGTATCTGGAACAATGCTTCACGCTACCAATCGCAACTGTCGGCGCCGATGACCTGGATGATCAATATCACGCGAAATCAGGCCATCGACCAATTGCGAAAGCGTCGCGAACGTCCGCTGAGTGATCTCGACGCGCAGATGCTGGTAGACGACAGCCCCTCGGCACATGAACAATTGAACAGCTCCCGTGAGACCACTTCATTGAATCGGTGCCTAGATGAGCTCGAAGGGATGCAACGTCAATCAATCACCATTGCTTATTTTGAAGGGCTTTCCTGTTCAGAGCTGGCCGAGCACCTGTCGGCACCGCTCGGGTCAGTAAAGTCTTGGATCCGCCGAGGCATGGAGCGGTTGCGCAGGTGCCTCGAGTCATGAACTACCAAACTCCAAGTCTTCGTCGCGCACTTGCCGCAGATTATGCCATTGGGTTAATGCCACCAGCTGCACGCCGGCGCTTTGAGCAGCTTTTACTGGAGGACTCGGAACTTCGCGCAGAACTTTCGCAATGGCGGGAAAGCCTTGCGAGCCTTACCCAGTCTCTGCCTGAATCACCTGTACCGGATCGTGTATGGCGCGGAGTTACGGCGCGTATAGATCCGCAAACAATGCAGTTGCCTGTGAAGCGACCATTCTGGAGCTGGCTCCGGGTGACGATTGCAACATGTTCACTGGTTGCAGCAGTAACACTGAGCGTTATCTATAACCGTGACGAAGTTCGCTACAGTGCAACGTTGCGTAGTGCCGACGCACAGTCGTGGATGAGCATTGAAGCGCACGAGAATTATCTAAAAATCAAACCCCTGGCTTTGGCGAAGATAGAAAAAAATCGTAGCTTGGAAATGTGGGTTATTCCTTCAGATGGAAAGCCTGTTTCGCTAGGGGTGATACCCCCAGGCGGAGACGGGGAGATCAAGTTGGGCAGTGCGCAGAAAGCGCTTATTGGTGAGTCCATCACGTTGGCCATCAGTCTTGAACCCGAGGGTGGATCGCCAACAGGACAGCCGACTGGTCCGGTGCTGTATCAGGGCGTACTTTCGGCTCTATGACTCAGGGCTGCAAACCGTTAATTTTCGTGAGTAAACGGCTCACTGATCGATCGTTCAGAATTCTGATTCAACGCAACGCGCTCATGAACATAAACGGCAGCTTTTGGCGGAAAGCTGACGCCCGAACAAAAACGATTACTCCCCACCAACCCGCTTCAGCCAATTCCAAAACGGATCGCCCGATTCCTGCGCATCCATACTTTCAGTATCGCGAACAAGCTCCGATGCTCTCACCGGAATGCTCAACCCAAGCGTTCGCTCTACATGGGCCCGTAACAGAAGCGGCGGTGGCGGGTAATCGTCATCGCCGTATTCTTTTTCACGCACTTCTTCAGGCGCCAGCTGGAACTGCTCTGGCCAGCAGAGTTCGTCGTACCCGATAGCCAGCAGGCGCAATAGGTCCTGCACGTTGTCGGTTAAGACACAGAGCATGTCTGATCCTGACCCGGAACCTGGATGGACAATTCGTTGCTGTCCGTTGTCGTCTCGCCACAGTCCGGCCCACAAACCGTCACCACCGGTTCTCAAGCATATCGTTAGTCGGTGATTCATTTCGGGATCGTCACTTCGGGTCCATAGCGCAGTAAGGGCAGGATCCGGGACATAGAAGGTTGTCGTGGCAATATCGCTGTTTTCAGGTTCCGGATGCAGGGTCATGTAGCGCATGCCATCGCGACGTGTCCGGACACAGCCGTGTTCTTCCAATAGCTGAAGGGCTTGCTTCAGTAGCGGCGGCATCGGATTGCTGATGGGGAAGGCGGCGCAGATTTCCAAGAGCGGTTCACGCCACGAATACAAGTCCGGCTAGTGGGCCGCTACCCTGTCGACCGCCTATTGCCGATAGCTGAAATGTGATCTGTGTGCCACCCGTCTTGGCGATGCACGTGTGCGCTCAATCATGCCTGCTTGAATAGCCGATTGCTCAGCTGCATTGCCGCTTTGCAGGCAAGATGCCATCATCTGCCGAGCCCTGGAGCTTCATGCGATGCCCAGGATCTATATCGGCTGCATAAGGATGTATATGAACGTCGTGACTGTTAGAACAAAGGACGAACTGGCTACAGCTAGAAAGTCGGGTGTGGAGCAGATTGTTGTTCAGGGGGAACTCGCCGACAAGGTCAAGCGTGGAAAGAAGATTGCTTTTGCTAGTTCGATCACTCTCGCCGCTTTGGGAGCAGCGCTTGTTGCCACGCCATTGACCGGAGGCCTCTCATTTTTCGCCGCAGCCCCGGTCGCCGCGCTGACCGGGCTTGAAATCGCCGCCATTATTGCAGCTGCGTCGATTGGATTAGCACTCATAATTGCCTTGTTTAAGGACTATGAAGAGATTTCATATGAAAGCGGTAAGCTGGTGCTCAAAAAGAAATCATCATGAGTGTATTCATACCAAGCCCCATACTTTTTCTATGTAGTAAATGTAGCGATCTTTTGTACCGCTGGGGTTTGCGTTTCTAAAGTGCCGATCTATCCGAGTGAGGCAGGATAGATATATTTTTAAGTAATCCTGCTCTCAGGGTTGTTGGTTTGTCAGGATCGTTAAAATAAATGACCTTTGACATAAAACGGAGCAGGTCGCTTGAAGCGGACCTTTGCATCAGTGTGATTTAAAACGCGTTGCGTTGTGTGGGGTTGCATATGGTTATTGTCGTGATTGCTGCAATTGTTTTGGCTATCGTTGTTTTTAAGATGTTGCTTCCTCTTTTGGGGGAGATGATAGGTGTGGTAATTGGGGGAGTGTTATTACTTGGTGCAATTGCTCTGTGCGTGGCTTTTCCGCCGATCATTATTCTTTTCTTGTTTGTCGGCATTGTCATGGCTGGCAAAAATAAATCTAAGGGGGAATGAGTCGCCATGTTAGAGGTAACGGGGGATTCTGCCACTTATCGATCACATTGAGGGGCCGCAGGTTCAGTGCATGATCTTTTGAGGGAAAACCCTCATTGTTGTAACGCTGACGCCTTACTAGCATGAACTCCGACATTGACCCACTCGATGGAGAGCAGCATGGCTACCACGCAGACTGATGACAAGCGCCCAACCCCCGATCCGGCCGAGGACAATGCGTTTTTCCCCTCGCCGTATTCCCTCAGCCAGTTCACTTCGCCCAAATCCGATCTCAGTGATGCCGAGTACCCGAACCGTTACAAGGGCGGGCGCTGGAAGATTCTGATGATCGGCGCGGACGAGCGCTATCTGCTGACCGACAACGGCACGATGTTCTCCACGGGCAATCACCCGGTTGAAACGCTGCTGCCGATGTATCACCTCGACAAGGCCGGTTTCGGCTTCGATGTCGCGACGCTGTCGGGCAATCCGGTCAAGTTCGAATTCTGGGCCATGCCCTCCGAAGACGCCGAAGTGAAGGGCTTCTACGAGCAATACCGCGACAAGTTCAAGCGTCCACTCAAGCTGTCCCAAGTGATCGAGGAAGCGCTGGGCGAGGACTCGGATTATATCGGTGCGTTCATTCCCGGCGGGCACGGCGCGCTGATCGGCCTGCCGGAAAGCGAGGACGTGAAAAAGATCCTGCAATGGGCCGTCGCCAAGGACAAATTCGTCATTACTCTGTGCCACGGCCCGGCGGCGTTGCTGGCGGCCGGCCTCGGTGAAACAAAAGACTCGTGCATCTTCAACGGTTACCGGATTTGCGCCTTTCCTGATGCCCTGGATGCGACGACCCCCGACATCGGTTACATGCCCGGCCACCTGACCTGGAAGTTCGGCGAGCAGTTGCAGGCGCTCGGTGTGGAAATCACTAACCAGGACATTTCCGGGGCCACGCTTCAGGATCGCAAACTGCTGACCGGTGACAGTCCGCTGGCGGGTAACGCACTGGGCAAGCTGGCGGCGGCCGCGCTTCTGAAAGAGGTCACGCCGGGGTGAGTCCCGCACCTGCCGAGGCACTCTTGCGCGCCGCCCTCGACATCGAGGCGGCGCCCACGCTGGCGACGATCCAGAAGGTCGTCCGTGGTTTCGCCGGGGCGTATGGTTACGATCGATTCGTCCTGTTCTCCGCCACCTCGGCGTCGGAGGACGTGGTCGAGCGCATTTACTGGGTGGAAGGCGACTGGTTTGGCGACGGTATTGGCGTCGACGCCGAGACCTACGTTCAACGCTGCCCCGTGACACGCCATCTGTTGGACGCCCGCGAATCCTTCTTCTGGAGCAAAGTGCAGGAGGAGAACGGCGAACTTTATCGGATGGTTCGCGTGCCGAGTGGCCCTGGTGTGCACGGATTACAGATTCCGGTCTTCGGCCCGCAAGGGCTTGAAGGTGCCATGAGCCTGGGGGGCGAACAGATCGATGCCTCTGCGCGGATTCGTCTGGCGCTCGGCATGCTCGCCTCGGTGGCGTTTTACTCCGCCCGGCGATTGCTCGAAGCACCGCTGGAGGAGACGACCGGCAAACTGTCGAACCGTGAGCGCGAAGTGCTGGCGTGGGTCGCCGCCGGTCGACGTCAGTCGGACATCGCCGCCACGCTCGGTTTGTCCGGGCGCACGGTGGAAAATCACCTGCGTTCGGCTCGTCGGCATCTTGGCGTGGCCACTACCGCTCAGGCCATCAAGATTGCCATTCGCAAGGGGGAAATAAAGGGGTGAGGTTCGCACTCTGCCCGTGCCGTGCTTGAACGACCGTGCAAAACTTCTATGATGCAAAGGGCCTGCGCCGGTGGTCTGTAACCGGCGCCGCCCCGGGCCAAACTGATCGGCCGTGAGGCTGACCTGCAACGGGTCATCGACCCTATGCAGCAACGACCCAAAATGGGACACAAAAATGGGGACCAAAACCCGCCCTTCTTCATTTTTTGCCTTCAGCTCAAGTGGTTAGCTGCCAAGTAAGTGCCATTCAAATCTGTCCCGATTTTTTAGCTTTCATTATTGGTATAGCGCTCATGGCCCGTCAGGGCCGAATTATAAGGATTGGGGCCATGACACAGAAAACTCCTGCATTTCGCTCAATCAAATCGCATGAAGAAACCCTTAGCGCTACTGAAATTGTCGAACGTTTCGAGGCAGTAACCGGGTGTTCCCTGCACCCGACGAATGCTGGGAATGCTGCCAAAGTACTCGGTCTCGACTATATCGAGGTTAAGCAAGAGGTCACCTCTGGGGTTTGGACGGTGCAAAAGCGTTACTCGATTCTAGACATTGATTTTATCTTTGAACGACTTAAGGCGCTTGCAGACAACCGAGCCAGATATCAATGAAAAGGGTCAACACCACTCAAAGCTAGACGCCCCCTTTGGTTCACTTTTCTCTTTTATCTCAGGATCGGCTTGAACGTTGCTCAACTGCCCAAAAGTTTCATCGCCCCAGGGCTTCCGAAGCGTCGGACCACTCGGCGATAAATAAATCAGATATGGGATATTTCAAAAAAGGGGACGGATTTATTTTCTGAAAATAAATCCGTCCCCTTTTCCCGTTGGCGCGCCGCTCCTGCCAGGCAGACAGGGATCCCAATGGGCGCACAGGTTGTCATGGATAATCAGGAGTGAACCGGGTAATCCACATAGCCACGCTGGTCGCCACCGAAGAACGTGCTCGGGTCTGGGGTATTGAGCGACAACCCGTCGCGAATTCGCCTTGGCAGATCGGGGTTGGCCAGAAACGGTCGGCCGAACGCGATGATGTCCGCGCGGCCATCAATCAGGGCCTGTTCCGCCGTCTCGGGGTCGTAGCCTCCGGCGATCATCAGCACGCCGTGCCAGTCCGCACGCAGCTGACTGATGATGGCGTCCCAACGCGGATCGTAGTTTTCATCCTTGACGGTGCCTACGACGGCGGGCTCGACCAGATGCAGGTAGGCCAGTTTCCAGCGATTCAACGAACGTACGATATAGCCGAACGTCGCTTCAGGCGTTTCATCGCCCATGCCCATGAAGCGCCCCATCGGCGTCAGACGAACGCTCACGCGCTCTTCACCGATTTCGTCGACCACAGCGGCGACCACTTCCAGCAACAGGCGTGCACGATTTTCCAGGTTGCCACCGTACGAATCTTCGCGCTGGTTACTGTTGCTGTTGATGAATTGATCGAGCAGATAACCATTGCCCGCGTGAATTTCCACGCCATCCATCCCGGCGTTCAGCGCATTGCGCGCGGCTCGGCGGTAGTCGCTGATGACATCGGCAATTTCCGACGTCTGCAGTGCGCGCGGCACCGGCACATCTCCCCAGATCCCGTTGCCATCCGCATCGACGATGAAGGTCTTGCCCGGGACGGGCAATGCGCTCGGGGCCACCGGCAATGCGTTGTCGGGTTGAAAGCTGGGGTGGGATACGCGACCCACGTGCCAAAGCTGCATGAAGATCAACCCGCCAGCCTCATGTATCTGGCGGCTGACTTCGCGCCAGGCCTGCACCTGTTCATCGCTATAGATTCCAGGCGTCCAGGCATAGCCCTGGCCCTGGCGGGAAATCTGCGTTGCTTCGGTGATGATCAACGCGGCACTTGCGCGTTGGCGGTAGTACTCGGCGTTCATGGCCGTCGGGATGTCGCCGGGTTGTCCGGCGCGTGAGCGGGTCAGCGGCGCCATCGCCACCCGATGGGGGAGTGTGTAGGGGCCCAGGGCGATAGGGCGGAACAGGTGCTGCGTCATGAGAGTTCTCCAGTCTTTGTAAAGCGTCGGCAGAGGGTGTCGGACGCTGGGTCTGGCACCGGATGGCCTTACGTTAAGCGGATGCTCTGCGCTTGATAATCCATGCGTGTCGCTACGCTGCATTGCGTGGAATGCAACGCTGCGACGTTCAGGACGGTTGTTCCGAGCGAGTCAGAGGAAGGTTCAACCAGCGCCGGCCGGTGGCGTTCGTCACGGCATTGCCGATGGCCGCCGCCATGGGGCCCTGGACGATTTCGGCAGCCCCCAGAAACGGCTGTCCGGGCTGGTCGAGCAGATGAACGTCGACCTTTTTCGGTACCTGCGTAAAGCGCAGGATCGGGTAGCCACTCCAGTCGTAGCTGCGTATGCCGCCGGCGTCATAGGCGACTTTTTCATACAGCGTCCAACTGGTGGACTGGACAATCCCGCCTTCGACCTGATTGCGCAGCCCGTCGGGATTGACGATCTGTCCCACGTCCACTGCCGTGACGACATGATCGATCTGCACTTCGCCGGTCTGCGGATGCACCCGAAGACGCACGGCGATGGCGCAATAGCCCATGATGTTTTTGTAGCGAGCGAATGCGAAGCCGAGGCCCGCGCCAGGCTCGCTGCTTTTTTGCGGCCAGTCGACAGCGTCGCGAACCTGCTCCACCACGGCCCGTGCCCGGGGATCCGTCAGGTGCGCAAGGCGCAAGGCAACCGGATCAGCCCCGGCACTGGCGGCCAGCTCGTCCAGGCACGCTTCAATCGCGAAGATGTTGATGTGCGCGCCGAGCGAGCGCATGGCCGAGGTGCGAAACGGCATCTCGGTGACGAAATTCATGTTGATGCGCTTGGAGGCCAATGTGTACAGCGGCACCGCATTGCGATCCCCGTCGCCTTCAGGTTGTGCGATCGGCACCGACGGCGCGGAGACGAAGGGGCGAGCCAGAAGTCGCGCCGGAAGCAATCGTCCGGCATTGACGATGCGTTCGTTGTGCGGTGTTGTCCACAGTTCATAATTCCAGTCCTGCAGTCTTGCGTGTGCATCGAGGTTGGCTTGCACTTCGGTGACCATCGCTGAACTGTAGGGCTCCCAGAGGTTCTCCTGTTCGCGCATCCATTGCACTCGCACCGGCGTGCCCGGCAGTTGCATCGCAATCAACGCTGCGTCGGCCGCCGCGTCGTCTGCGCCGTTGTGGCCGTAGCAGCCGGAGCCTTCGGTATGAATACAACGAACGCGCTCTGGGGGTAATCGCACCATTTCGGCGATCCCGGCACGCAGGGGATACACGCCCTGAGTGTGGGTCCAGACGGTGAGGGTGCCGTCCTTGAACCAGGCCACGGCGCATGACGGGCCGATGGAGCCGTGCATCAGATACTGCTTGGTCACGCGTGCGCGATAGCTGTGGTCGGTCGTGCCCCGCGGCGTGCCCTCCTGGCTGATGGGGTAGCGGCGTGAGGGGAGGGTCTCCAGCAACCCATGGATGTCTTGCGCCTCGGGTATCGCCTGTCCGCCAGTCCAGCGCGCCGATTCGTAGCCGCTGCGCATGGCTTTGATGGCTTGCCACTCGTCACGCGCCACCACGGCCAGATAGTTGCCGTCGCGAATCACCTGCACCACACCGGGCAGCGTTTCGATCGATTGCGCGTCGAAGGTTTCCAGTGTGCAGCCTGGCCGAGGCGGGCGTATGACCCGGGCGTGCAGCATGCCCGGCAGACGTATGTCCTGAACAAACGCGGCGCCGCCGCTGACTTTGGCCGGAATATCCAGCCGCTGCAGCGAATGGCCGATCACCTTGAATGATGTCGCGGACACGCTCGGCGATTCGGCTTTGGCGTAGAGGTGCAGATCGACGTTTTTGACGGCATCGGCATAGGACATTGTTTGTCCGGTGGGGCCGTGAATGATGCCTTCCCGGGTCGTCAGCCGGGCAGGCGCTATCTCCCAGCTTCGCCCGGCTGACGCCAACAGCAGCTCTCGCACCTGTGCCGCCGCATTGAACAGCGCGGTTCCGCTGTCGAAAATGCTGTGGCTGCCGGCGGTATAGCCCTCGTTGGGTGTCAGTGCGGTGTCGGCGGTCAGCAGGTTGATCGCTGTCGGGGACACCTCCAGACGTTCAGCGGCAATTTGCAGCAAGGCTGTTTTGACGCCGGTGCCCAGTTCAACCTTGCCGGTGTAGACGGTGATGCCTTCAGGGCCGACGCGGATCCAGGCATCAAGCCAGGGGTTGGTACGCAGGCTGCCGGGGAGGTCAGGCGCCAGCACCACGGTGCCAAGCGTATCGACTTCGGTGTCCGCCCAGGCACGCCGCGTTGCGGGCAGCAGGGTAAACGCTACCAGCAAGGCGCCTCCACGCAAGAATGCGCGGCGACCGTGATCGACCTCTTTGATCCTTGTCATGGTGCGCTCCCGTTTTGCCCGGCCACCAGGCTGATCGCTTCGATAATCCGCAAGTGAGTGCCGCAGCGACACAGGTTGCCTGCCATGTGCTCGCGAATGGTCTCTTCGTCCGGGTGTGGGTTGCTTTCCAGCAATGCCTGCGCGCGCATCAACATGCCGGCAATGCAGTAACCGCACTGAGCCGCCTGTTTGTCGATAAAGGCTTGTTGCAAAGGGCCGGGATGTTCGGCGGTGCCGAGGCTTTCGACCGTTCTGACTTTTTTGCCATCAAGGCCCGCGCAGGGTGTCAGGCAGGAAAAAACGGGCTGGTCATCGACGATGACGGTGCAAGCGCCGCATTGCCCCAGACCGCACCCGTACTTGGCGCCGTTCAATCCCAGATGATTGCGCAGCGCGTAGAGCAGCGGCATGTCAGGTTCCAGCTCCAGAGTCTGGGCGGAGCCGTTGACGTTGAGTGTGAGGTGGGTCATTTCGTCTCCTGACGTAGCGCTTCGAGAGTGGCAGAAAGGTCTGTCCAGGGCTGGTCGGGTCTGGCTTGTCGACGCAGGTATGTCGCCAGGGCTGTGAGTTGATCGTTGTCGAGGCTGGCGGCAAACGGCGGCATCACCGGTCCGGGCAAGCCCGGCGTTACCGGGATGCCTTCGAGCACGGTTTTCAGGAAATTGCGCGGGTGTAAGGCTTGCAGCGCTGACGTGCGATCCAGTGACGGACGCCCGTCGATTTCGCGCATAGGTGCCGCGGCGGCATGGCAGCCGGCGCAGGCGCTGGCGAACAGCAGGGCGCCCGTGGACTGATCGGAGAGGCCTGCGTTCGCCGTTGCATCTTGCGTTTCGGTGATCGCTTTGTTTGCCGGCAGGCTCAGCAGATACTCGGCAATCGCCTGTGCATCACCGACCGGCAAGGCGGCCAGACCGAGGCTGACCGGGCGCATCGGGCCGGCCGCCGTGCCGTGTCCGTCCACCACGTCGGCCCGCAGATAGCTCACCAACTGATCGTTGCTCCACGCTTTTGCACGGTGAGCCATGCCGAGCAGCGACGGTGCTTCCCAGCCGTCCACGACACCGCCCGACAGGCTTTCACCGGACTTCTCGGCACCGATCAGGTTCAACGGAGAATGACAGCCTGCGCAGTGCCCGGGCCCTTCGACGAGATAGCGCCCGCGATTCCATGTATCAGATTGCTGCGCCATTGGCGTCAGTGGTTTTGCATGCAAGAACAGCAGATTCCAGAACGACACCAGCGGGCGGATGTTCATCGGGAAATTCATGCGGTTTTCCCGCGGCGGCGAGTTCACGGCCGGGCCGCTCATCAAATAGGCATAGGCATCGGCGATGTCCTCTGCGGTCATGCGCCGGTAGTGAACGTACGGAAAGGCCGGGTACAGGAAGTGGCCGTCGCGGGAGATTCCTTCACGCATCGCCCGTTCGAACGCCGGCAGCGACCATTGCCCGATGCCGGTCTGCGGATCGGGTGTGATGTTGGTGCTGTAGAGCGTGCCGAACGGCGTCACCAGGGGCAGTCCCCCCGCCAGGTGTTGGCCGCCGGGACGTGTATGGCACACGGCACAGTCACCGGCCTCGACCACTCGCGCACCGCGCTGCAGTTGCTCGGAACTGAATGTTCGCGGACGTTCGACGGGCTCGATCGCCGGGCGCCACATCAGTACGACAGCCCCGATTGCACCGAGTGAAGCGACGACTGCTGCGCTGATCCACAGAGGCTTGGATCTCAAGAACTGACCTTTCATGAGGACGTGACCTGCGAGAGACGCGGGGCGGGCATCAATGACGGATTCGAGACCATGAAGAGCTCCTTGGGCGACCGGGAAGGGGCGCCGATGGGGAGCCCTGTGCCAAGTACTCAAGGGTAGAGAGGATGTCGGCGTTCGGGTATTGCCGGAGCACGCAACAGAGTATTGCGTCAACAGCAACGTGCCGTTCGTTGCGGATGACGCATCACTCAATTGCCCGAAGGATGGATTCTCGGGGGCGACCGGAGTCCTTAGCCTTGCCATCACTTTCGCAAATCAGATGAGGTGTCACCATGCTCACGGGTAACCCGGCCGCTGCAGCCAAGGCCGAACAATCCGCTTCTCTCTCCGGCCTGATGGTCGCCTTCCTTGCGTTTTGCTGCGGCGCGGTCGTGGCCAATCTCTATTACGCGCAACCCATTGTCGAACTGATCGCGCCGCAGATCGGCCTGTCCAGCGCCAATGCCAGCCTGATCGTTTCGCTCACGCAGTTGGGTTATGCGTTGGGACTGCTGTTGCTGGTGCCGCTGGCCGATCTCATGGAAAACCGACGTCTGGTGGTGGGATTCACTCTCGCGGCGAGCGCGACCCTGATGGGTGCCGGCCTCACGCATTCGCCATCGATGTTCCTCGTTCTGTCGTTGCTGATCGGTCTGACTTCGGTAGCGGTGCAGATTCTGGTGCCACTGGCCGCGCATCTGGCGCCTGAAGCAACCCGTGGCCGCGTGGTGGGTAACATCATGAGTGGCCTGTTGCTGGGTATTCTGCTGTCGCGTCCGCTGTCGAGCCTGTTGGTGGACGTATTTGGCTGGCGCGGGGTGTTTTTCAGCGCGGCGGCACTGATGGCCTTCATCGCCCTGATCACTGCGATTGTGCTGCCGCGACGTGTTCCGTCACATCAGGCGACTTACGTGGCGTTGATCGGCTCGGTGTTTGCGCTGGCTCGTCGTTATCCGGTTCTGCGCCAGCGTTCCTTGTATCAGGGATTGTTGTTTGCCAGTTTCAGTCTGTTCTGGACCCTTGCGCCCATCGAGCTGATGCGTCACCACGGTTTCAGCCAGGTGCAGGTTGCGATTTTTGCTTTGGTCGGCGCCGTCGGTGCAGTCGCAGCGCCAATTGCCGGACGCCTGGCCGATGCCGGGCATACCCGGCGCGGGACACTCGTTGCACTGCTGCTGGCGCCGGTCTCCTTGCTGATTGCTGCATTGCCCGGCAGCGGTTACATCTGGCTGGTCGTCTGTGCGGTGCTGCTGGACTTCGCCGTGCAACTGAACATGGTGCTGGGCCAGCGTGAGGTGTACGCCATCGATCCGCACAGCCGTGCGCGCCTCAATGCGGTGTACATGACCAGCATTTTCGTGGGCGGGGCGTTGGGATCGCTGGTGGCGAGCCCTCTCTACGAGCATTTCGGCTGGCAGCTGTCTGCCGTCAGCGTGGCATTGCTGCCGGCGCTGGCCCTGGCGATGTTCCTGGGGCACAAGGCAAATGCCTGAGGCACTGGAATCGCGGGGGGCGATGGGGCACGGTCATACAAGACGCCTGGCGTTTGGTGATGCACAATCAGCCCCGTTCCTTTTTGACCGGGTCGCGCTTATGGACAAGTTACTGGCATTGAAGATGTTTGTTGAAACCGTGCGTTGCGGCGGCTACTCCTCTGCGGCGCGCAAGCTCGGTATTTCGACTTCATCGGTGACTCGCCAGGTGGCGGGGCTGGAACACGAGCTGGGTGCCAGCCTTCTCAACCGCACGACACGCAACACCAGCGTGACCGTCGCCGGGCAAAACTATTTCGAGAAGGCTGTGGCCATTCTTGATGCCATCGACGAGGCAGACGCGATCGTCGCGGACCGTGGAAGCGAGGCGCAAGGGCGCTTGCGCATCAGCGTTCCGGTGGAGTTTGGTCGAAGGATCATCGCCCCCCATCTGGGCCGGTTGCTCGAGCGACATCCGGGACTGGAATTAAGCATTGCGTTGAGCGATCAGGTCAGCGACCTGCTGAGCGAACAGATCGATGTGTCGGTGCGTCTAGGGTCGTCAGTGGTCAGTGAAGACATCGTCAGCAAGCGGGTCGGCGCTTTCGAACGCTGGGTGGTGGCCAGTCCGGATTACCTGAGTCGTCACTCGGTGCCGTGTCATCCCCGTGACTTGCTCGAGCACGCCTGCCTGCGCTTCGATTACGCGGGGTCTCACCAGAACTGGACGTTCCAGGGCGATGAGGAAACCATCCAGCTCAACGTGCACGGTCGCCTGCAAAGCAACAATGCCGACATCCTGCGAGAAGCGGCAGTGGCGGGCGGCGGGGTGACATTGCTGGCCGACTGGCTGGTGCGCGACGATGTTGCGGCTGGCCGGCTGACACGGTTGTTGGCACGTTATGAAGTCAATCCCGGCAGTGCGAGCAGTTGCATCAACGTGTTGTATTTGCCCAATCACCGGGGTTCGAGCCGAATCAATGTGTTCATTGATTTTCTTGAGGAGATTCTTGCGCCAGGTTCATAGACCTCACGCACACACAGCATCTCTGTCCCTTTGCCATCGTCACAACCATGTAGGAAACGTCCGATATTTATTTCGCAAAATTCCTACATTTTGTTTGCCTCCCTAACAAAAAACGTGGTTATTATCCGCCGGCGCTTCGGGTCACAAACCCGGCGCCAGAAGATTGCCGTGTGCCCACAGGCCCGGCAGTCGCAGCCGATCGGGACCACCCTGGCGCTGTCATCCACCGCGCAGGTTGTTCCTCGTCGTTGACCCTCAAATGGAAGTCGAGGTTTCAATTGATCACGCGGTTTGCAATCGACGATGCAATGGACAGGGCGACGGATGTCGTCAACGATTCTGTCATCTCCCCAGCTGCCTGCGCGGACCGCGCCGCGGTGTTCTTCGCCAGCCTTTCTCCCCCCGGTTTCCTGTGTGTGCCGGTGTGCGACGCAAGTCTGCACGCGCGTGCCGCGCCATCTTCCTGAATTCGAATGACCGAACCGGTACCTGATACCGGGGCCTGACTGGCAGGGTGCGTGCTGTCCCTGCCTGATCACAAAAACAATGTAGTCATGGACGGTAGCCTCCGATGCTCGACAACACTTCCTTGCGTGGGACGAATCCCGCGCAGCCCGACGTTTCATCCTCGATTCCGTTCGACACCGATCTGTGTGTGCACGGTCTGTTTGAAGCGCAGGTGCTGCGCAACCCCGAGGCCATTGCCGTGCGTTGGCAGGAAGAGGCGCTCAATTACCGCGATCTCAACACCCGCGCCAACCGCTTGGCCCATCACCTGCGCAGCCTCGGCGTCGGGCCGGACGTGCGGGTCGGGCTGTGTCTGGAGCGTTCGCTGGAGATGCTGGTCGGTGTGCTCGCGGTGCTCAAGGCCGGTGGCGCCTATGTGCCGCTGGACCCGGCGTATCCGCAGGCGCGGCTGGCGCACATGCTGTCCGACAGCGCGCCGCCGGTGGTGCTGAGCCATGGTCTGGCGCGCGATGTGTTGCGGGCGGCGCTCGAACAGTCGGCGACCGTACCGACGGTGCTGGATCTGGCCGAGGCCCATGACTGGGCTTCGTGCTCGGCAGACAACCCCGCCCCTCAGGCGATCGGCCTGACACCCCGTCACCTGGCCTACGTGATCTACACCTCCGGCTCCACCGGCACGCCGAAAGGGGTCATGGTCGAGCATCGCGGACTGGTCGCCGTGAGCGTCGACTGGGCCCGGCTTTACGAGTTGGGCGAGCCGATCAACCACCTGCAAATGGCCGGTTTTTCCTTCGACGTGTTCAGCGCCGACCTGATTCGTGCGCTGGGGTTTGGCGGCACGCTGGTGCTGTGCCCCCGGGACACTTTGATGGACCCGCCGGCCCTGTATCGCCTGATGCGGGACGCTCAGATAGGCTTTGCCGACTTCGTTCCGGCGTTGCTCAATCCCTTGCTGGCCTGGGTCGAAGAGACCGGCCAGGATTTGTCGTTCCTGCGCACCGTGGTCTGCGGCTCCGACATCTGGACCGCCCACAGCGCACGGCAATTGCGCAGGCTCTGTGGTGAGCGGGTGCAGATCGTCCAGGCCTATGGCGTGACCGAAGCGAGCATTGACAGCACCTGTTTCGAATTCACCGAAAGCGGTCAGGTCGACTCGGTGTTGCCCATTGGCCGGGCACTGCCCAACACCCGGATTTACCTGCTCGACGAGCAAGGCGAGCCCGTTGCCGAAGGTGTCGCGGGCGAGTTGTACATCGGTGGCGTCGGGGTGGCGCGGGGATATCTGAACCTGCCGCAACTCACTGCCGAACGCTTCATCGACAACCCGTTCGTGGCGGGGGAGCGCTTGTATCGAACCGGGGATCTGGCGCGTTACCGGGCCGACGGCCAACTGGAGTTCCTCGGCCGCAACGACTCCCAGGCCAAGTTGCGCGGGCTGCGTCTGGAACTGGGGGAAATCGAAACCCGGCTGGCGGACATTGCCGGCGTGCGTGAAAGCGCGGTGCTGCTGCGTCAGGACGGCCTCGGTGGACCTCGACTGGTCGCGTATTACTGCGAAAAACCAGGCGCGACTTTGAGCCCGCGCGCACTGCGAGAACAACTGCAAACCAGCCTGCCGGATTACATGGTGCCGACGGCATTTGTGCGTCTGGATGCGCTGCCGCTGACCCCCAACGGCAAGGTCGATCGCCCGAATCTGCCTGCTCCGAATGTCGAGGCATTCGATCAGCAGCAATACCAGGCGCCACAGGGCCCGCTGGAAACCGCGCTCGCCGCGATCTGGGCCGATGTGCTCGGCGTCGAGCGGGTCGGGCGTCAGGATCAGTTCTTCGCCCTCGGCGGTCACTCGCTGCTGGTGATGCGCGTGCTGGCGCAGGTTCGCCATACGCTGAAGCTTGAAGTCGCGCCTTCGACGCTGTTCGCCGCGCCGGTGCTGGCAGCGTTCGCCGAACGGCTGCAAGCCAGTCAGGCGGCGGCTCGTCCAGCCATCACAACCCTTGAACGCTCGGGCGCGCAAACGTTGTCGTCTGCTCAGCAGCGCCTGTGGTTTCTGGCGCAAATGGAGGGTGGCAACGCGGCGTATCACATGCCGTTGAACCTGCGTTTGCGCGGTTCGCTGGACGTGGCGGCGCTAGAACGCAGCTTCAATCAACTGGTGGCACGCCATGCAGCGCTGCGCACCACGTTCATCGCCGTTGAAGGGGAAGGGCGTCAACGGGTTTCGCCGCCGGCGCACAGCATCCGGCTGACGGTGACTGACGTGCAGGGGCACGATGCGCAAGAGCGCCTGAGCCGGTTGATCGACGAGGAAGGTGCCAGACCGTTTGACCTGAGCCGCGGCCCGTTGATGCGCGTCAGTCTGGTGCGGCTGGCGGCGGATGACCATGTGTTGCTGCTGACCCAGCATCACATCATCTCCGATGGCTGGTCGATGGGCGTGCTGACCCGGGAACTGGGGCAGCTGTACGAAGCGGCGTTGCTGGATCGCGACGATCCGCTACCGCCATTGCCCGTGCAGTACGTGGATTACGCCGTGTGGCAGAAACAATGGCTGTCCGGCGACGTGCTGGAGCAGCAAAGCCGTTACTGGCGCGAAACCCTGATGGGCGCGCCGGTTCTGCTGGAACTGCCGACCGATCACAAGCGTCCACCCGTGCAGGATTACCTCGGCGGTTTTGTCCCGCTGGTCTTCGACGCCGTCCTGACCGCACGCCTGAAAGCCTTGGGCATGCAGCAAGGCACCACGCTGTTCATGAATCTGCTGGCCGGTTTTTCGCTGCTGCTGTCGCGCCTGTCGGGGCAAAGTGACGTGGTGATCGGCGTGCCATCGGCTAACCGTCCGCAGCAGGAACTGGAAGGGCTGATCGGTTTCTTCGTCAACACCCTCGCGCTGCGCATGACTCAGTCGGGTATGCCTTCGGTGGCGCAATGGCTGCAACAGGCGCGGCGAGTGGCGCTGGAGGCTCAGGAGCATCAGGACCTGCCGTTCGAGCAAGTGGTGGAATTGCTCAACCCGCCGCGCAGTCTGTCCCACAGTCCGCTGTTTCAAGTGTTGTTTGCCTGGGAGCAGGATCAGGATTCCGACCTGCTGCTGAGCGGGCTCGACGTTACGCCGGTCGAGAGCAGCCATCACGTGGCCAAGTTCGATCTGCAACTGGCGCTCAGTGAGCGCGACGGGCAGATCGTCGGTGGTCTGGAATACGCCTCGGGCCTGTTCGAACGCGGTACCGTCGAGCAGTTCGGCGAGTACCTGCGCCGGGTGCTGGCGCAGATGGTCGAGGACAGCCAACAGTCGCTGGCGAGGATCACGCTGCTGAGCACTGAGCAACACCAAGAGATCGTTCATGACTGGAACCGTACCGAGCGGGATACCGCGTCGTTGCCCGGATGCGTGGCGCGTTTCGAATCCCTTGCTCGGCAATCGCCCGACGCCGTGGCGCTGCTCGCGGACCGTGAGCAACTGAGCTACGGCGAACTGAATCGCGCAGCCAACCGCCTCGCGCATTACCTGATCGAGCAAGGCGTCGGCCCCGAGCATCGCGTCGGTTTGTGCCTGGAGCGTTCGCCGCAAATGGTCATCGGCCTGTTGGCGATTCTCAAGGCTGGCGCGGCGTACGTGCCGTTCGACCCGGCTTACCCGAGTGAACGCCTGGCGTTCATGTTCAGCGATGCCGCGCCGACCATGCTGCTGACCCAGTCGAGCCTGTTGGCCGGGCTGCCGGCCAACGAGGCGAAAATCTGCTGCCTGGACACTGACGCAGCGCAATGGGCGCAACACCCAACGGATGATCCGCAGGTCCCGGTGAGCCCGGAAAGCCTCGGCTACGTGCTCTACACCTCCGGCTCCACCGGACGCCCCAAAGGCGTGGCCCACAACCATCGTGCGCTGGATAACCTGATTGCCTGGCAACTCGATCAATCGACGACACCACTGCGCGTGCTGCAATTTGCCTCGCTGAACTTCGACGTCTCGTTCCAGGAAATCTGCAGCACCCTCTGCCAGGGCGGCAGCCTGTTGCTGATGACCGAAGACAGCCGCAAGGACCTCGCCGCGCTGCGCCCGACCCTGGTGGCCGAAGGCGTGCAGCGGGCATTCCTGCCGTTTGCGGTGTTGCAGCAACTCGCCGGTCTGACCGAGGTCGGTGCCCCGATGCCGGCCGGTGGTTGCGAGATCATCACCGCCGGTGAAGCCCTGCAGATCAATGACGAGCTGCGCGGGTTTGTCCGCGGGCTCGGCGGTGCGCGGTTGCATAACCAATACGGTCCGACCGAAACCCATGTGGTCAGCCAGTTCAGCCTTGACTGCAACGAGGCCGAATCCTGGCCGGACGCGCCGCCCATCGGCCGTCCCATCGCCAACGCGCGGCTCTACGTGCTGGACGAGCATCTGAATCCGGTGCCGGTCGGCGTGGCGGGTGAGTTGTACATCGCTGGCGCCTGTCTGGCCCGGGGGTACCTGAACCGCCCGGACCTGACCGCCGAACGCTTCCTGCCGGACCCGTTCAGTGCCGAGCCGGGCGCGCGGATGTACCGCAGCGGCGACCTCGCGAAATTCCAGGCCGACGGCAACGTGCAGTACCTGGGACGCATCGACCAACAGGTCAAACTGCGCGGTTTCCGCATCGAACTCGGCGAGATCGACAGCCTGTTGCATCAACAACCCGGCGTGCAGGAAGCCGCCGTGCTGCTGCGTGAAGACGTGGTCGGGGACAAGCGCCTGGTGGCCTATGTGGTCGGCTCCGCGACCAGCGAATCCCTGCGTGCCGAACTGCAACGCCAGTTACCCGAACACATGATCCCGAGCGCCTGGGTCCGGCTCTCGCAATTGCCGCTGACCCGCAACGGCAAGCTCGATCGCCAGGCGCTGCCGGCACCGGAACGCAGCGCCGGGGCGACTTACGAGGCGCCGCGCAACGACACCGAACGGCAAATGGCCGAGATCTGGGCCGAAGTGCTCAAGTGCGAGCGGGTCGGCATTCACGACAACTTCTTCGACCTCGGCGGCCACTCGCTGCTGGCTACACGGATGATCTACGCGATCAACCAGCGCATGGGCGCGCAACTGTCCCTGAGCAGCCTGTTCCAGACGCCGGTGTTGCTGGATCTGGCGGCGCAGGTGTTGCGTGATGATCAAAGTGTTGAACCGGCGTTCATCCAGATCGAGCCGGATCGCGGCAATCGGCATGAACCATTCCCCCTGACCGATATCCAGCAGGCCTACTGGTTCGGTCGCGAAGCTACGGTCAGCCTCGGCGGCGTCAGCGCCCACGGCTACGAAGAACTGCGCATTCCCGGGTTCGACGCCGAACGTTTCGAACAAGCCTTGAATCGCATGATCCAGCGCCACGACATGCTGCGCGTGGTGTTCCTCAGCGACGGCACCCAACAGGTGCTGGCGCAGGTGCCGACCTATCGCATGCCCCGCAGCGACCTGCGCGGGTTGCCCGCCGAAGAGGCGCAACGCACCCTTGAGGCAACCCGCGAACGCCAGTCCCATCAGGTGCTGGACGCCAGTCGCTGGCCGCTGTTCGAGTTCAGCCTGTCGTTGCTTGATGACGGCATCACTCATTTGCACATCAGCCTCGATGCGCTGATTGTCGACGCTGCGAGCACGCAGATTCTCGCCCGCGAACTGATGGCGTTCTACGCCGATCCGACCCTGGAGTTGGCGGAACCGGGCCTGACTTTCCGCGACTACGTGCTGGCCGAACAGCAACTGCGCAACGGCGGCCGCTACGAGCAGGCGCTGGGTTACTGGCGCGAACGAGTGACTACTCTGGCCCCCGCGCCGGATCTTCCGCTGGTGCGCCAACCCGAAAGCATCGCCAACCCGCACTTCACCCGCCGTGACCGCGACATGTCGGCGGCGCAGTGGGCGCAACTCAAAGCCGTGGCCAAACAGTTTGCGGTGACGCCGTCGGTGATGCTTCTGACCGCGTTCAGTGAAGTGCTGGCGCTGTGGAGCCGCACCCCGCGTTTCACCCTGAGCCTGCCGCTGTTCAACCGCATGCCGTTGCACCCGGATGTCGACGAAATCATCGGCGACTTCACCTCGCTGGTACTGCTGGAAGTCGGCATCGACGGTTCACAGAGCTTCACCGACAAGGCCCGAGCGGTGCAGGCGCAACTGTGGCGTGACATCGACCATTCGGTGGTCAGCGGGGTGCGGGTACTGCGCGAATTGTCCCAGGCCCAGGGCGTGCAGCAGACGGCGATGCCGATCGTGTTCAACAGTACGCTGTCGGAAGCGGCGCCGGAACTGGCTGAATTCAACCTGGCCGACGCGTTGAACGCCCGGCACATGCACAGCATCACCCAGACCCCGCAGGTGTGGCTCGACCACACGTTGCTGGAGCTGGAAGGGCGCCTGTTGTTCAACTGGGACAGCATCGACGAGCTGTTCCCGCAAGGCATGATCGAGCAAATGTTCGTCGCCTATAACACGCTGCTCGACAGTCTCTGCGAGCCGACAGCCTGGGGCGCGAACACCCCACAACTGCTGCCGCAGGCGCGGTTGCCGGCGCCGGTCGACCATCAGCAAACGCTGCCGTTGATGCACGAACTGTTCGAACGTCAGGCCCTCGCCACGCCGGATGCACTGGCGGTGATCGGCACGCGACAGCTGACGTACGCCCAGTTGCGCAAAGAGGCCCGGCAACTCGGCGCCCGACTGCAAGCGCAGGGCGTACTGCCGAACCGCTTGGTCGCGGTGGTGATGGAGCGCGGTTGGGAGCAAGTGGTCGCGACCCTGGCGATTCTGTATGCCGGTGGCGCTTATCTGCCCATCGAGCCCACCCAGCCGGCGGAGCGGCTGCGGCATATTCTGGAACGGGCGGAGGCGGGTCTGGCCCTGACCCAACCGGTGCTGCTCGACAAGATCGAATGGCCGGCACAGGTCACGGCCATCGCGGTGACCGATGAAATCTCAAACGATGGACTGCCACTGCAACCGGTGCAGGTGAACGAAAGCGACCTCGCTTACGTGATCTACACCTCCGGCTCCACCGGCCAGCCGAAAGGCGTGGTGATCGACCATCGCGGAGCGGTCAACACGCTGCTCGACATCAACCGGCGCTTTGCCGTCGGCCCGAACGACCGCGTATTGGCGATCTCCTCGCTGAGTTTCGACCTGTCGGTCTACGACTTCTTCGGCACGTTGGCGGTGGGCGCGGCAGTGGTCATCCTCGACCCGCAACTGACCCTCGATCCTGCGCACTGGCTGGCGTTGATCGAACGTCATCGGGTCAGCCTGTGGAACTCGGTGCCGGCGCTGCTCGGCATGCTGGTCGAATACGTGGAGGGCGAGGGCGGTGCGTTGCCTGTCAGCCTGCGGGTAGCGATGTTGTCCGGCGACTGGATTCCATTGACCTTGCCCGAGCGGGCCTGGGCCTTGCAGCCGGACTTGCAGTTGATCAGCCTGGGCGGCGCCACCGAAGCGTCGATCTGGTCGATCTGCTATCCGGTGCAGCACGTCGACCCGGCGTGGCGCAGCATTCCCTACGGCAAGGCTCTCGATCATCAGCGCTTCTACGTGTTGGACGAAGCACTGCAAGTGCGACCAGCCTGGGTCGCGGGGCAGTTGTACATCGGCGGCATCGGTCTGGCGAAAGGTTACTGGCGCGATGAAACACTCAGCGCGGGCAGCTTTTTTGACCATCCATTGACCGGCGAACGGCTGTATCGCACCGGTGACCTGGGGCGTTTGCTGCCGGACGGCAATATCGAATTCCTCGGCCGCGAAGACAATCAGGTCAAGGTTCAGGGTTATCGCATCGAGCTGGGCGAAATCGAAGCCGCGCTCAACCGCCATCCCGGGGTACAGAGCGCGGTGGTGCGGATTTTGGGCAGCACGCTGGGCGAAAAGCGTCTGGCAGGCTACGTGCTCAAGGCCGACCCGGCGTTGCAGGCCAGCGATTTCAGCGCGTACCTGAGCGACAAGCTACCGGCCTACATGATTCCGGCGTCGTTCACGTTCGTCGAGGCGTGGCCGTTGTCGTCCAACGGCAAGGTCGACAAGAAGCGTCTGCCGGAACCGGAGCAAATCGAGGAGCAAGGACCGGCGCTGGAAGTCGAAGGCCCGCAGGAACAGCGGCTGGTGGAAATCGTGCAGGGTGTGCTCAAGCGCGAATCCATCGCCGCCAACGCCAACCTGCTGAACCTTGGCGCAACATCTATCGATATCGTCCGGATCAGCAATGCATTGTCCGGCGCCTTGCAGTTCCGTCCGCACGTGGCACAACTGCTGGCCCAGCCGACGTTGCTGCATCTGCTTGGCATGTACCGCCAGAACCGGGCGCGGCAGGATCTGCTCGGCAATGTTCAGCAGGTTCCGGAGCCCGTGCAGGACATCATCGAAGATCCACAGCAACGGGCGCAGTTCAAGGCTCAGCAACGCGGTCGCCGCGCGTTCGCGGAAACCCTGCCGGCGCTGGCGCTGGACCTGCCGCAAGATCCGGCCTTTGTCCGGCGTCTGAGCGATTACCGCTCGGTGCGCCAATACGCTCTGCAACCGATCGCCACCCAGGCCTTTGCGCACGTACTGGCGGCGCTGGCCCAGGGGCAACTCGACGGAGAGGTGAAGTACCAGTTCCCGTCGGCGGGCGGGCTGTACCCGATTCAGGCGTACCTCTACATCAAAGCGGATCGCGTGCTCGGCGTACCCGGTGGCGCGTATTACTACGATCCCCGTCAGCACCGTTTGCTGGCGCTCCAGAGCGGAGCGCTCGACCCGGACACTTACGACTATTTCGTCAACCGTCCGGTGTACGAGAACGCTGCGTTCTCGCTGTTCTTCATCGCCGACATGGCCGCGATCCGCCCGCTGTATGGCGAGCGCAGCCGCGACTTCTGCCACATCGAAAGCGGGGCCATGGCGCAGTTGCTGAGCATGACCGCCGTCGAGCACGGCCTGGGTCTGTGCGGCATCGGCTCGGTCGAGGAACAGCAACTGAAGACGCTGTTCGACCTCGGGCCGGACCATGAATTGATCTACTCGATGATCGGCGGGCTGCGTACGGCCGATGAACAACACCGCGCGCCGGTCGAGGCGTTTGCCATCGAGCCTGCGTCCGCCAGCCTGGACGACGAAGACATGGAGGAGTTCGAAGTATGAATGCCGATCAATTGCTGGCGTTGTTCGCTCGCCATGGCGTGATGCTCGAAGTGGACGGTGACAGGCTGCGCTGCAAGGCGCCGCGCGGGTTTCTCACCGAAGAACTGACCCAGGCGCTCAAGCGTCACAAACAGGAACTGATCGCCTTGCTCGGCAGGCACGATGACGCGGTGATTCCCCGCCGCGCCGGCGAGCACGCATCCTGGCCGTTGTCATTCTCGCAGCGGCAATTGTGGTTTCTCGATCAACTGGAACCCGGCAACCCGTTCTACAACGTGCCCACGGCGGTGATGCTCAAGGGACGGCTGGACGTGGCGCTGCTGGAGCGGGCGCTCAACGAATTGGTTGCCCGCCATGAAGTCCTGCGCACGACGTTTTGCAGCGTGGACGGAGAACCGCGTCAGGTGGTGCACCCGTCGATGCCGCTGTCGTTGTCGGTAACGGATCTGCGCCAGTTGTCAGTCGATGAGCGTGGGCAACAAGTGCGATTCGCCGTCGAACAGGACGCCCGGGCACCGTTCGACCTGGCCACCGGGCCGTTGCTTCGCGCGTCGTTACTGCGCCTGGCCGACGACGAATACCTGTGGCTGTACAGCGTGCACCACATCATCGCCGACGGCTGGTCGATGGGCGTGATCCTGCATGAAGTCGCGACGCTGTATGGCGATTATCTGCGCGGAGAAGCGCCGACCCTGGCGCCGTTGCCGGTGCAATACGCCGACTACGCCTGCTGGCAGCAACAGCGAATGGGCGGTGCGGTGCTGGACGCTCAGCTCGATTACTGGCGTCTGACCCTGGAAGACGCGCCGCTGTTGTCGACCTTGCCCGCCGACCGGCCGCGGCCGCTGGTGCAGCGTTATGTCGGCGCCACGTTCAGTTCCTCCGTCGATGGCGACACTTTGCGTGAACTCACGGCGCTGGCCCGGCAAACTCAGGGCACGCTGTTCAACGTACTGCTCGGCGCTTTGGCGGTGCTGCTGTGGCGCCACAGCGGTCAGCAGGATCTGTGCATCGGCACACCGTTCGCCAACCGTAATCGTCCGGAAGTCGAGCCGCTGATCGGCCATTTCGTCAACACGCTGGTGCTGCGCCAGCGCCTGAATCCACAACAGACCTTCGCCGAATTGCTGCGCGAAGTACGCGGGCAGATGCTCGACGTCCACGCCCATCAGGACGTGCCGTTCGACCGCGTGGTCGAAGCTGTCAACCCGCAGCGCGATCCCGGTCATTCGCCGTTGTTCCAGGTGATGCTGGTGTTGCAGAACACGCCGGGCAACGCGGTGCAGATGCCCGGTCTGGAAATGGCGCCGTATGGCACCAGCAATGCCACGGCCAAGTTCGATCTGGCGTTCGAGTGGGTCGAACGGGAAGGGCGGCTGTCCCTGTTGGTGGAATACAACACCGACCTCTATGACGTCGAGACCATCGAACGCCTGAGCGGGCACTACCGCCATCTGCTTGAGCAGATCGCCGCTGATGCCAAGCAACCGATCAATGCCTTGCCGTTGATGAATGAGGCCGAGCGTCAGCAAGTGCTTGTGGACTTCAACCGCGCCGCGCCGCTGACGCAAGCGGCGCCCTGTGTGCATCAACTGGTCGAAGCGCAGGCCGCGAGCAACCCTCAGGCCTGCGCGGTGGTGTTCGAGGGTGAGTCCCTGAGCTACGCCGAACTCAATGCCCGGGCCAACCGACTGGCGCGGCATTTGCGCACCTTGGGCGTCGGCCCGGATGTAAGCGTGGCGGTGTGTATCGAGCGTTCGCTGGAGTTGCCGGTGGCGCTGCTGGCGGTGCTCAAGGCCGGCGGCGCCTACGTGCCGCTGGATCCGGATTACCCGCTGGGACGCCTGAGCCATATGCTCGGCGACAGCACACCGGCGGTGCTGCTGACCCTCGGTTCGGCGCACGGGATTTTGCGGCAGGCCGTGCAAGACTCGACCTGGGAAGCGCCGATTCTCGACCTCGAAAAAGATGCCGCGAGCTGGGCGTCGTTGCCGGCGGACAACCTAGATCCGCGCAGTGTGGGTGTCACCCCTGACCATCTCGCCTACGTGATCTACACCTCGGGCACCACCGGTTTGCCCAAGGGTGCGATGGTGGCCCACCGTGGGCTGAGCAACCTGCTGTTGTGGTGCTCGCAGGTCTGCGGTGAAGCGGGAGCGATGCTGCACAAGATCCCGTTCGGTTTCGATGCTTCGGCGTGGGAGACGTTCTGGCCGCTGGCAACCGGCGGAAGGCTGGTGATTGCGAAGCCCGGTGGGCATTACGAGCCGGCGTATCTGGCCCGCGAGGTGCGCGCGCAGAAGGTCACGGCGCTGGTGTTCGTGCCGGCGATGTTGCAGCTGTTTCTGGAGGTCGAGGAGGTCAGTCAGTGCGCTTCGCTGACCGATGTGTTCAGCGGCGGCGGTGAACTGCCGCCGGCCCTGGCCCGGCGCTTTCAGGAGCGCCTGCCCCATGCGCGGCTGCACAACGTCTACGGCCCGACCGAAACCACGGTGATCAACAGCATCTGGACCCTGGAGCCCGGCGCCGAGGTGCCGGCCCGGCAACTGCCGATCGGTCGGCCGATTTCCAACAACCGTTTTTACGTGCTCGATGACCGCGATGAGCCGGTGCCGGTGGGCGTGACCGGGCATCTGCACATTGGCGGCGTGGGCGTGGCCCGGGGGTATCTGGGGCTGGCGCAGCTCAGCGCCGAGCGCTTTATCGACAACCCGTTTGTCGCGGGAGACCGGCTCTATCGCAGCGGCGATCTGGCGCGTTATCGCCCGGACGGTCAACTGGAATTTCTGGGTCGCAACGACTTTCAGGTCAAGTTGCGCGGTGTGCGCCTGGAGCTGGGCGAGATTGAAGCCCGGCTCGAAGCGTTTCCCGGTATCCGCAGCGCCGTGGTGTTGATGGTCGGCGAAGCGGCGCAGGATCAGCGACTGGTGGCCTGTTGTGTGGTCGCCGAATCGATGGACCAGGCGGCGGTACAAGCCCATCTGGCGACGACGCTGCCCCGTGCGGTCGTTCCCGGCAGTTATCTGTGGCTCGACGCCTTGCCGCTGACCGCCAATGGCAAGGTCGACCGTGCCGCGCTGACAGCGCTGGCGGACGAGGAAATGGTCAATCGTCAGGTCAATCTGAGCAGCCCGCGCGATCACATTGAACTGACGCTGTACCAGATCTGGAAACGCCTGTTGCTGGTGCCGCAGATCGGCATCCGCGACAACTTCTTCAATGTTGGCGGTACCTCCATCGCCGCGATCAAGATGGCCCATGAAATCAGCCAGGTGTTCGCGGTTGAAATGCCGGTGCGCGTGGTGCTCAGCTACCCGACCATCGAGGCGCTGGGCGGTTGGCTGCGGGTCGGGGCCAACCCTGCGGTTGCGCAGGGCAATCTGATCGAGTTCCGTCGAGGTGAGGGGTACAGCAACGTGGTGTGCATCCACCCGGCGGGCGGCACGGCGTTCTGTTACCTGTCGCTGGCCAAGGTGTTGCCGGATGAAGCCGGCGTCTACGGGGTGCAATCGCCGGGGCTGAATCCGGGGGAAAGCACCGAGCCAACGGTAGAAGCAATGGCCGAAGCCTACTTGCGCCAGATCGAACCGCTGACACGGCAACCGCTGATCCTCACCGGGCTGTCGTTCGGTGGTCTGGTGGCCTATGAAATGGCGCGGCGATTGACGGCGGCGGGGCATCGTCAGGTGACGGTGGTGCTGCTCGACACCCAGGGCAGCGACGATCCGGGTTTCCGCGAGCAGATCGGCACCGTGGACATGGCCGAGTTCCGCGACAAACTGGTGCGCTTCAATGGCATGTACCCCGGCATTGAAGACGAGCAGGTCGAACGCTACTTCAACATCTACAACCACAACCGACTGGCCATGGCCGCTTATGAGTGCGCGCCGCGAGCCGGGCGTGTTGTGCTGATTCAGGCACGGGAAGACTTCAGCCGCCATCAGTTGCATGAACTGCGCGGATTCTGGCGTCGACGCGCGGGTAGCGGCTATCTGGCGAAACTGGTCAGCGGCGGGCACTGGGACATGCTCGAAAGCGCGGAAATCCATCGGGTTTCGCAGATCATCCGTCGGGAGCTGCAACGCTTCACCGCGCAGGAGGCGAAATGATGAGTGCGTCCAATGACCTGACTTTGCTCGCACGCTTTGCCGAGCAAGTGCAGCGTGATCCGAAGGCTGCGGCTGTCATCGACGGATCGGTAACCCTGAGTTACACGGAACTGGCCAGCGCCAGCGAGCGCATCGCCCGAGGGTTGCTGGCGCGTGGCATTGAGCCCGGCCAGTCGCTGGCGTTGTGCATGCCGCGTTCATGGCAATGGCTGGCGGCGATCCTTGGCGCGCTGAAAGTCGGCGCGGTGGTGGTGCCGCTGGATCGGGCCAGCCCGCGTAAACGCCGCGAATTGATGTTGGCAGATGCGGCGTGTGTCGGCCTTGTTACCTTGGGCGAAGAGCCGCTGTGGTCGTCTTCATTGTGGCAAACCCGTGTCGAGGATTTGCTCGATCAACCGGATGCTCCGCCGCAAACACTGGCCGAAGATTGTGCCGAGGTGATGTTCCTGTTCTACACCTCGGGCACCACCGGCATGCCGAAAGCAGTCGAGGTCGGCGAGCGCGGCTTGCTGCGTCTGGCGCACACCGATGGTTATATCGAGATTCGTCCGGCGGACCGGTTTGCCTGCCTGTCCAATCCGGCGTTCGACGCGTGCAGTTTCGAGCTGTGGGCGCCGCTGCTCAATGGCGGCTGCTGCGTGATGATCGCCGACGAGGACGTGTTGGATGCGCGTCGGCTGGCCGAGGTGCTGGAACGGACGCAGGTCGACAACCTGTTCATGACGGTGTCGCTGTTCAACACCTTGATCGCCGAATGGCCGTCGTGCTTTGCCAGCGTGCGTCAGGTGCTGATCGGCGGCGAGCAGATCAGCGCCGCAGCCGTGCGTGCGTGGTACCGGGCCAACCCCGAGAGCCGCTGCCGGATCTTCAATGTCTATGGGCCCACCGAATGCACCACGTTTGCCCTGTGCTGGCCGATCAGTCGCGACTTTGTCGGCGACTCGGTGCCCATTGGCCGACCGCTGCCGGACACTGGCGTGCAGGTGTTGGACGAGCAGCAACGGCCGGTACCGGCGGGCGAAGTGGGCGAACTGTATTTGAGCGGCAGCGGTGTCGCCCGTGGCTATCGCAACCGGCCCGAAGAAACCGCCCGTCAGTTCGTCCGTTTGCCCGACTTCGACGGTGGCGCGTCGGTGCATTACCGCACCGGTGATCTGGTGCGGCGCAACGCCGAAGGCTTGATCGAGTACCTGGGGCGGGTCGACCGGCAGGTGAAGATCCGTGGTTTCCGGATCGAGCCGGGGGAGGTGGAGCAACGGATGCTGGAGCATCCGGGCGTGGCGCAGGTGTACGTCTGCACCCGGCGTCAGGCGGCGGAGGATCATCAACTGCTGGCATTCATCGTGCCTCGCGGGAACCTCGACTATCACGCACTCGAAACCCATCTGCGGGCGCAACTGGCGTCGTATATGCGCCCGCATCAACTGTTCCTGCTGGAGCGTCTGCCGCTGACGGCCAATGGCAAGATCGATCGCGACAGCTTGCTGGCCCAACCGCTGAATCCGTGGCATCCAGTCTTGGCGACGATGGAAAACGACAACGCTTCGCCGGCGCTGGACTGGTTGTTGGGTCAGGCCCGTTCGCTGCTCGGCCAACCGTCCCTCAGTGCCCAGGATGACTGGCTGGGCAGCGGCGGTGATTCGCTCAAGGCCATGCGCCTGCGTTCGGCGATCCGTGTTCGCTGGCAGCGCGAGATCGCGCTCGACACGTTGCTCAACGAGTCGTTCTTGTCGTTGGCCGAGCAACTGACCGGTGAAACGAACTGCGAGTCGATCTACCCACCTGCACCTCCGATCAGTCGCGCAAAACGCTTGCCAGCCACCGCCGAACAGCGCCGCCTGTGGCTGTTGCAGCAACGTTCGCCGACCTCGACCGCTTACAGCGTGCCGCTGATTCTGCATCTGGCGGCAGGTGTCGATGTCGCGGCACTGGCCGAGGCCGTGGGGCGTCTGGTGCTACGACATCCGGGGTTGCGCACGGCTTTTGCAACCGGTGGTGATGGACTCGATCAGGTAATCGCCGAGCAGGGTCCGGTCTGTCGAACCTTCGCGGTCGGGCATTTCAACGAGGACAACTGGCAGGCCTTCGCCGAGCTGGTGTTCGCCGCGCCGTTCGACCTGACCACCCCCAACCTGTTTCAGGCCTGGCTGTTGCCGTTCGCCGATGGCCGCTGCCGGCTGTTGCTGAACCTGCATCACATCATCGTCGATGGCTGGTCGGTGAACCTGCTGTTCGCCGACCTGAATCAGCTTTACACCGATGTCCTGCAAGGCTGTGACAGCCCGCAACCGGCGGGCCGATTGACGACGCTGGAGTTTGGCCAGTGGCAGCGCCAGTGGAGCGTCGATCCGCATTATCGCGACCAGCGCCGGGCCTTGGCCGAGTTGCACCGCCGCCAGGAAGAACCGTCGCCCGCACTGATGCCAATGCGCGAAATCAGCCCGGACGCCCGGTTGCACCGAGAACCCTTGGGCACCCTGCGCAGCGCTGCCCTCGAACGCTTTTGCACGCAACAGCGACTGACCCGTTTCGAAGTGCTGTTCAGTGTCTTCGCCTGGAGCCTGTACGCCCTGACCGGATGCGAGCGGCCACGGATCGCCAGCCCGGTGTCCAACCGGCCGCTGGCGGAGTTCGAAGACACGGTCGGCATGTTTGCCAACACTGTGCTGATCCCCACCGCCGTCGAACAGGCATTGACCCTGAGCGAGCAGATGCGCAAGCAGACCGCCACCGTGCGCGAAGTGCTGGCGTTGCAGGACGTGGCACTGGCGGATCTGGTGGAAGACCTGCGACTGTCGTCGAGCCCCTTGCTGTTCGATTTCATGTTCGTGCTGGAAAACACTGATTACGCGGCACTGGCGGAATCGAGCCTGCGCGCCACGCTGGAATTCAACGAACTCTTGCACGCCAAGTGCCCGCTGACCTTGCTGATGGTGGGCAGTGGTTCGCAGCTGGAGTGCTGGTGGGAATATCAGTGCAGCTATTTCGATGCCGAACAGGTACGGGCGGTGAACGCACTGTTTCGCCGAGGCCTTGACCTGCTGTTGGAAACCCCGGCGGCGAACCTCAACGATTTGCTGGGGCCGTATCGACGCAGCCTGCCACCGGCCAGCGAGGGCCCTCGGATCGCGTTGCCGTTCAACACACTGGCGGACGGGTTCGAGCATCAGGTGCATTGCACGCCGGAGGCGGTGGCGCTGGTTCAAGGCCAGCAGCGCCTCACCTACAGCGAACTGAATGCGCTGGCCAATGCTCTGGCGGCAAATCTGATCGCGCGTCATCCGTTGCCGGCCGCAAGCGCGCCGCTGCATGTGGTGCTGTTCCTCGATGCCTCGGTGGAACATATCGTTGCCTTGCTGGCGCTGGCCAAACTCAACCTGACTGCCGTGCCGCTGGATCCCGCTTATCCGGTGGCGATCCAGCGTCAGGTGCTGGAACAGGCGCAACCGCATTGTGTGCTGTTCAGCGATGCGACCGAAGCGGCGCTGGATGAGCTGAACGCGGGGCGATTCGCCATGCACCGTGTTGACCTGCGCGCCGATGCAGGGACATTCGAGCGTCCACGCCACGCTGGTGAGCGGCCGCTGTACACGCTGTTCACCTCTGGCTCGACCGGCACACCGAAAGGGGTACAAGTGTCGGAACGGACCCTGTGCAATCTGCTGCAATGGCAGCGCACCGAGGGGCAGTTGCCGGCGAAAGCGGTGACCTTGCAATTCTCCATGCTGTCGTTTGATGTGTCGTTTCAGGAGATTTTCAGCACCCTGTGTGGCGGCGGTTGTTATCACCTGATCACACCGCGCTGGCGTCAGGATGCCGAGGCGTTGCTGGGCTATATGGTCGAGGTTCGGGTCGAGCGCCTGTTCCTGCCGTACGTGGCGTTGCAGTATCTGGCGCAAACCGCTGTGGCTCGCGGAATCTACCCGTCGGCATTGCGCGAAGTGATCACCGCCGGGGAACAGCTGCTTTGTACCGAGGCATTGCGCAACTGGTTCGGCGGCATGCCGCAAGCTTCATTGTTCAATCACTACGGCCCGACCGAAACCCACGTGGTCAGCGCCTTGCGCCTGCCGCCCGTGGCGCGGGACTGGCCGTTGCGCGCGCCGATCGGCCATGCCGTCGGCAGCGCCCGATTGCTGCTGGTCGATGAACACGATCGCCCGGTGCCGGTCGGCAGTCGCGGCTATCTGCTGGTGGCCGGACCGATGGTTGCCCGTTGCTACCTGGCTGATCCTGCGCTGAACGCTACGCGGTTTATCGAGCTGGCAGACGGCTGTTTGTATTACCGCACCGGCGATCTGGCGTGGGCCGACGCTCACGGCTGTCTGCATTACCTGGGACGTGACGACCAGCAGATCAAACTCAGCGGTCATCGTCTGGAACTGGGGCAGATCGAGGCGGCGCTGATGCAGGTGCCTGAGGTGGTCAGCGCGGTGGTGGCGGTTCAGGCTGAGCCACCGCGACTGACAGCGTGGCTGCAACTCGAAGGCGAGCCTGCGACCTCGCAACTGCTGGATCGTCAGGTCGCGCGGCTGCTGCCGGCCCATGTGCGGATCGATGAATATCGGCGGATCGATGTCTGGCCACGCACCCCCAGCGGCAAGATCGACCGCAAGGCCTTGCCGGCTCTGGGCGAGGCGCTGGAACGGCGCAGCACGCCCCGGCCGGTCGTGCAATTGACCGCACTGGAACGGCAACTGAGCGAGTTGTTCCAGGCCGTGATCGGCCGCGACATCGAGCCGGAGCAGACCTTCTTCGAGGCCGGCGCCACCAGCCTCGGCCTGATGCGTTTGCATGGCCGTTACGCCGAAGAGCTGCCGCACAAGGTGACGATGGCCGATCTGTTCGAACACGTCACGATTCGGCGCCTGGCGGCGCATCTGTCGACAGCGCCGGTGGCAGCGGCGGAGCGCGTAAGGCAAACCGATTCAGGTTACCAGCCGATGGCAATCATCGGCATGTCGGTCAATGTGGCCGGGGCGCGGAACCTGTCCGAGTTCTGGGCGATGGTGCAAGGCAATGGGCTGGGCATCGAGCACTTTACCGCCGAAGAAGGTCTGGTCGGCGCCCGCAGCCAACTGGCCGGCATGCTCGACTTCGATCCCGAGTACTTCGGCATCAGCCGCCAGGAAGCGCGCCTGATGGACCCGCAACAGCGGCATCTACTCATGGGCTGTGTGCAGGCCCTGCAACACGCGGCCATCGTCCCGTCGGCGGATGGCCCGCGCATCGGCCTGATCGCCAGTTGCGGCGAAACCACGTACTTCCAGCAGATGCTGCACGACACCGCGCAAGGCGATCTGCCGGACGGTTTCCAGATGGCGCTGCATCACGACAAGGACTTTCTGGCGACCAAGGCGGCGTATCACCTGGACCTCAATGGCCCGGCCCTGAGTGTGCAGGCGGCGTGCGGCAGCTCGCTGATCGCGGTACACCTGGCCAGTTCGATGCTGCGTCAGGGCGACAGTGACGTGATGCTCGCGGCGGGTGTGCTGATCGACCCGACCCTGACCGATGGCTATCGTCACCGTTCGCAGCACATCTTTTCCGCCGATGGTTTGTGCCGCCCGTTCAGCGATGATGCCAGCGGGACCATCGGCGCCAGTGGTTATGGCGTGGTGGTGCTCAAGCCATTGGCCAGGGCGCGGGCCGATGGTGACCGGATCTATGCGTTGCTCGAAGGCTCGGCACTGAACAACGATGGCCGGGCCAAGATGAGTTACACCGCGCCGTCGGTGGCCGGGCAAAGCGCGGTCATCCGCGATGCCTTGAACCGGGCCGGGTTGACCGGTGCCGACATCGGCTACATCGAGGCCCACGGCACCGGCACCTTGTTGGGGGACCCGATCGAAGTCGCGGCGCTGACCCAGGCCTTCGGCGATGCGCCGGCCGGCCATTGCGCATTGGCTTCGGTGAAGAGCCAGATCGGCCACTTGGGCGCGGCGGCGGGGGTGGTCGGGCTGATTCGCGCCAGTCTCGCGGTATTCCACGGCGTGCTGCCACCGAACCTCGGGTTTGGCCGGATCAATCCGCAGATCGATCTGGAGCATTCGCCGTTCTACGTGCCCACCACGTCCAGGCCATGGCCGCAAGGACGGCGACGTCTGGCGGGTGTCAGCAGCTTCGGGATCGGAGGGACTAATGCCCATGTGATTGTCGGCGCCGCACCGACGGTGCAGGAAACAGCCGAGGAAACGCTGCCACTGTTGATGGTTTCGGCCCAAAGCCGATCTGAATTGCTGCGCGATATCGCGGCGATTCGCGAACACCTGCAAGCGCATCCGGAGCAGCGCACCGCGTTGCTGCGGCACTTGCAGTCAGGTCGACGCCAATTGCGCTGGCGCTTTGCGATGGTTTGCCAGCCGGGTGACGACATTCCTTTGCAGCCGACAACGGTCAAGGAAATCACCACGCCGGGTGTACAACTGATCGCCCGTGATCATTCACCGCAGGCATTGCTGGAGGCCTGGTACGAAGGCGCCCATATCCACTGGCCGCAGCGCTCGGCACCGCCACCCTGGGACTTGCCGCCAGCGTCGTTCGATCTTCAGACCTATCGCTTTCAACCCACTGCCGAAATCGTTGCCCCCGTTTCGGCAGATATCGAGCGCCAACCGCTGGCGCAGTGGTTTCACCAGCGGCAGTGGATGCGTGCCCAACGCCTGAACGCAAAGACACTGAGCGGCGCACGAGAAACGGTCATCCTTTGCAGTCATGAAGTGCCCGGCGCGGCATTGCTGGAACATCTGCGAACGGTTTATCGACGTGTGGTTCAAGTGCGCGCGGGCAATGGCTTCAAGCAACTCGGTGCGGACCGTTTCGAGCTGGATCCGCTGGATACCGAAGCCCTGAGCCGATTACTCGGTGAAGTGGCCGAAGCGTCCCTCGGCGAGCTCGACTGGCTGCACACCTTGCCGCTGGCTGTGTCAGGCGCGGTCAACGAGCAGTCGCTGGATCTGGCGCAGTGGGCCTGTCTGGACACGATCAGCGCGCTGATGCAGGCCTGGGGGCACATCGCACGCACGACACGCCTGCGGTTGTGGTTGATGTCGTGGCAGGCGTGTCCGGTGGACGGCGAAGTACGGCGTCCCGAGCTGGCGGCACTGGCCGGGGTCTGCGAAGTGGTGCCCCAGGAATACCCGGTGCGTTGCCACTGGCTGGACTGGCCGTCGCCGCACCTTGATAGTCAGGCCGAGGAACTGGCGGCGCTGCTTGGTGATGCGGCCGAGTTGCCTCGGCGGATGGCGGTGCGCGACGGTTACCTGTGGCAGCCACGGTTGATCGCTCACCCATTACCGGGCCCGACCACGACGCCCAGCCTGTTGCCGGAGGACGGCACGTTTCTGGTGCTGGGCGGCACCGGCGGGATCGGTCGCACCCTGTGCGAACACCTGCTGCAAGCGCCTGGGCGGCGTGTGGTGTTGCTCTCGCGTCAGGGACAGTTGCCTGCAACTCTCACGGCTTATGCGCCGCGAATCGACTGTGTTCAGGCGGACATCGCTGACCTGTCGCGCTGGCCGCAGGTACTCGATCAACTGGCCCGACGCTACGGTTGCCTGAGCGGGGTGATCCACGCAGCAGGTGTCGGTGCAGGCGGTCTGATTCGCCATCGCGACGCCCGGCAGATGGCCGAGGCGATGGCTGCCAAGACTCGCGGCATGCTCGCGGTCGAAAGCCTGATCGAACAGCTTTCGCCGGGTTTCGTCCTGTACTGCTCATCTATGTCGGCGCTGTTCGGCGGCGCGGGGCATCTGGATTACTCAGCGGCCAGCGGTGTACTCGACGGCTTCGCGCACTACCGTCCGGACACGGCCAATGCTTGCCTGCGTCTGGGGATCAACTGGGACATCTGGCGCGACATCGGCATGGCCACGACCCACAATGGCGGGGACGCTGCGCATCAGGAGCATCTGACGGTCGGCTTGTCGGCCGAAGAGGGGGGGCGGGTGTTCGATCTGGCGATGGCGACGCAATTGCCGCAATTGCTGGTTTCCACCACCGGTATCGACACGGCGCGGCGCTTCTATCCGGTTCGCCATGGCGTCGTGGCCGCGGCGGTTGCAGTGCCCCAAGGCGTGGATCTTTCCGTGCGCTTGCGTGAGTGCCTGTGCAAATGGCTCGGTGTGACGGATCTGGAAGACGATGATTCGCTGTACGACCTGGGTGCTGATTCGCTGACGTTGCTGGACCTGATCGACGAGCTGCAAGCGGCCACGGGTGAGGTGTTTCAGTTGTCGCAGTTCAGCCACAAGGTCAGTCTGAGCGAGGTGTTGGGGCTGGTGGCAGATTCCACGGCAGAGGCTTCAGCGCACGCGCCGCACGACTGGAACGACGCGGTGCGGGTCGATCAGTGGCATGCCGGCGTCGGCCGCGACTGGCTGTACCTGATTCACCCGGTGGGCGGAGATGTTCAGGCCTATCGGGAACTGGTTTCAGCGCTGCCTGCAGATCTGGGGGTGTGCGTGATTGCGGACCCTGCGTTGCGTCTGCCGGCGCTACCGAACATCAGCATTGTCGAGCGGGCCCGGTGGTATCTGCAGGCGATCAAGGCCCACCTCCCGGACGGTTGCGCCTGGCGCCTGGCGGGCTGGTCGTTCGGGGCCTGGGTGGCGCAGGCGCTGTGTCAGCAGGCGCAGGCTGAAGGCTTCAGGCAACCGCTGCTGTACCTGATCGACCCGCCCGCACCGGATGCCGGAGCGGAACTGGCCGGTATCGACGAGCGGACCATCGAGCAGGTGTTCCAGCGAGAGTTCGCCCAGCGCTGGCCCGACGTCGAAGGGCAGGCGATGTCCGAAGACCGTCAGGCTTACCTGCAACGGCTGACGGTGTGCTGTCGCAACAACATGAGCAGCATGGTCGACTTCCAGCCGCCAGCATTGGCGGCTACACCGGTGCGGATGTTTATCGCCGGACGCGCCAACCCCTATGGTCTGGGCGATGCCTGGAGTCTGGACGACCTGCAACGCCACTGGCGGGCACTGCTCCCGCAGTTGCAGAGCTGGCAACGGCTGGACACCGATCACTACGGCATCGTGGCGGGGCACTGGGCGCGGATGCTGGCCGAGGTGATCGGCGCGCAGGAGGCGTCGATATGAAGGAAATGATTTCGATGCCTGACTGGTTGCCTGCCTTGTCGCAGGTGCTGTGCGACGGCCAGCCCGAGGTCTTGTGCAAGCGGATTTGCAGGCTCGACGAAATGCCGTCGCTTCGGCTGATTCATCGTTGGCAAGCCGAGGTGGTTCTGCCGGTGCTGTGCGAGGCGCTGTCGGAGCATCGGCCAGCGCTGCTCGCTTTGCAAAGCCTGCATCATCGGGCGGCACTTGGCGTGGGCGCACGCCTGGGCGAGTGGCGCGCCACGCTCAAACCGGTTTTGCTGGCGCTGTATCGACGGGCCTATGCCTACGACGCGGCATACGCCCAGGCCCATGCCAGCGCGATGACTTACGGTCTCGCGCCGAGCAACACCGCCATGATCGCCGAGCACTTCGGCGATGCCGAGGCGTTCGCAGCGTATTACGCGCAATTGAATACCGAGGCCAGTGCCACGGCGTTCGCCCAGGCTCATGCCGCCGCCAATGCTGAAATCTCCGCCCGGGCCTTTGCGGCTGACGATGCTGACACGTACGCGCAGGTCTGCGGTACGTCGGTGCGGGTGTTTGTCTGGGCTTGCGCTCAGACCGACGAGCAGCGGCGTGCGCTGTTCCACCAGTTTGCCGAAGGGTTGGTCGTGCATCTGACAACCCTGCAATCCCGTTCAACAGGAGAGACGACATGAATGACGCACAGCAGCAATTCGATGTGGTGATCAACGCTCAGGGTCAGTATTCCCTGTGGCCGGCGGGCAAGCCGATGGCCAGCGGCTGGAACGCGGCCGGGATGCGTGGCGAACGTCAGGTCTGTCTGGATTACATCAACGAGCACTGGATTGACATGCGCCCGCGTTCTCTGCGCGAGCAGTCATCGGTGTCGTTCCAATAAAAAGGTGAGGGAACATGGATCAGTTGGCACTCAAGGCAATCGAGCGCATCGCCGCAGAAAAACGTGCGCCGTATCACCACATCACGGTCGACCGGATCACACCGATCATCGGTGCCGAAATCGGCGGCGTCGATCTTTCGCAACCGCTGGAGGATGATCAGCTCGCGGAAATCCGTCGGGCCTTTCTGGAGAACCACGTGCTGGTGTTCCGCGATCAACATCTGACGGTGGAGGAGCACAAGGCGTTTGGCCGGTTGTTCGGCGAACTGCGGGCGTTGCCGGTGGAAGACATCGACGGCGATGACCCGGAACTGGTGGTGATCCGCGCCAATGCGCAATCGCGCTATGTGGCCGGCGAAACCTGGCACACCGACGGCACCGCTGATCTGGCGCCGTCCATGGGCTCGATGCTGTACGTCAAGGAAACCCCGGCCATCGGCACGGGCGGCGATACGCTGTTCGCCAACATGCATCTGGCGCTGGAAATGCTGTCGCCGACGATGCAGCAGTTTCTCGGCGAACTGACTGCGATTCACGACGGTGCAATTCCGTGGAAGGGCTATGAGGCGCCCGCCAACCTGCCAAAAACCGAACACCCGGTGGTGGTTCGTCACCCGCAAACCGGGCGCAAGTCGTTGTTCGTCAATTCCGGATTCACGTCGCACATCGTGCAATTGTCCGGGGGCGAGAGTCAGTTGCTGCTCAACATGCTGTTCGACCTGGTGGCACGGGAACCGTCCCTCAGCTGCCGCGTTCGCTGGGCGCCGAACACGCTGGTGTTCTGGGACAACCGCTGCACCCAGCACCATGCGATCTGGGATTATTTCCCGCATTCGCGTTATGGCGAGCGGGTGACGATCCTCGGGACGCAGCCCAAGGCCTGATGGTGCTGAAAAACCTGTGGGAGCCAATGGCTCCCACAGGTTCTAGACGCCGCGCCGGATCAGTTGCTCGACGATCAACTCACCGAACGCCAGATTGCCGTGCAGCGGGTCATCCACTTCGCAGAACGCTTCACGCTGAAACCCCAGCTCATCGTTCGCCGCCTCGCGCACGTCGATCAGCTCCACGCCAAGCCCTTGCAGGTGTTCGATCAGCAATGACTGCGCCGCCATGAATACGCGCGGGTCGGACAGCGCCGGCACCCGTTGCGGCGGCAGCACGGCGAACACCTTGAGGTCCAGCGCCAGGGCCTGTTCATAGAAGGCCATTGCGGGTCGGGACAGGGTGTCGATGACGGCCTCGAACAACGGCCCGGCGAGAAAACCGTCGTCGAATTCACCGTGCGCATTCTGGTAGCAGGTCCAGTTCGGCGCAGTGGCGAGGTAGTGCAGGCTCAGGCCGATGGTGCTCACCAGCGGCACGCCGACCTGCGCCAGTTGCGGCACTTCGAGCGTGTCGAGGGCCTGGCGATACAGCCGATCCATTTCGGCATCCCGAAAGACCACGTCATGTCGGGTCAGGCTGAAGAAATCGACCGCGAAATCCCGGCCGGTGCCCAGCGGGCCACCACCGAACGATATTTCGCGAGCCTGCGCCGCCTTGCCGATGACGCCGGCATGGGAGTCGCCCAGCAGCAGAAACCTAGGCGTAGTAATCGAGTACGGCGTCTTCACAGACAAGATCCTCGCTGGACACGCGGGTGGAAGGAGTCGGCGCCTGCACCGATTGGACGGCTTCAAGTCCGGCAAAGAATTGCTGCATCACGAACGCCACGCCCTCTGGCGTGACTTCCCGCTGGTTGGGCTGGTAGAAGGCGCCCTTGAACGGCGTGCCGGTGATGATTTCGTAGGACGGGAAATAGTCGACGTCGGGCAGGTCTTCACACAACTGCCCGGCGACGGCGCGCAGGACCGATTTGGAGTAGGTCGTGGCGCTCAGCACATGTTGCCCGGTGGCCGTTGCCGTGAGGGGCACCGGTGAAACGGTCAGCAGCAGACGCAGTTGCGGGTTGATCGAACGCATCAGCTCCAGTGCCCTGACCATGTCGCCATAGGTGTCCATGAAACCGAAGTTGCAGAACCGGTGGAGTTGCGGATCGAAGGTGCCGCGAACAGTGCCGGGGCACACGGGATATACCAGACCGGTCTGCCGATGTTGCCAGGCTTCGGTCAGGCCGAGAGTAAAGACGAACACTTTGGCCCGGCGCAGCGCTTCGCGGATGGCGTCCAGGGTCGCCTCGCGCGACTCGAACAGGGCCTGCTCGCTGGCAAATCCGTCAGGCTCCACGGCAGGGCGGAACGGGTCGAAGAAACGCCCGTCATGAGCCCAGGTATCTTCGGGCGGAGCGCTTACGCCCAGCGCCCATTCGAGCCATTGGCACAGCATGGCCGGGGTGTAGAGGTTGCCGGTGCGAAAGGAAAACACGCCATAGTTGTGGGCCTTCCAGTCGGCCTCAGGCAACGCTTGCGGGGCGGGTTCCGCGTCCAGCCAGTTCATGCCGCGCGCCACCAGCGCACGGCCGATGTGCTGGGCGAAACAGGAGCCGGCGGTGACGATTGCATCCTTGTTGCCGATCTCGAATTGCGGCGTCCACAGTTGGTCGATGTCCGGCGCGGATTTGTCAGCCACGGCCGTACGCCAGAAGGAGCGGGGGGGCAGATATTGATAGGGATTCACGACGGGAGGCCTCCTTGGCGAGTCGTTGAGCACAAGGCTCAGCGGATTTGATAGTGGTAGATCAGATCGTCGAACCACCGATCACCGATCTGGTAGGCCTGCGGCACACGACGTGCGAACACAAAGCCGCATTTCTCCAACACCTTGCAGGACGCGATATTGCCGTCGGTCACGGTCGATTCCAGCGAGTTCAGCCCGATGGCCTCGGCGTAATCGATGATTGCCTTTCGCGACTCGGTGCCGAAGCCCTTGCCCTGATGCTCCGGCAACAGCAGGCATCCCACTTCGGCATGCCCCGGCGACAGAATGCGAAAACCGGTCACGCCCAGTTCATGCCCGCTGGCCTTGTCGGTCACCACCAGGCACAGCCAGTGCTCCGACTGCGGCCCCCATGCCGGGAGCCGGTGCTCGAAGCCTTGGCGAACCTGTTCCTCGGCAATCTCGCCGAACACGTACTGCATGGTCTGCGGCTCGGAATGCAGCCTGAGAAACAACGGCCAGTCGGACTCGACCATCGTGCGCAGGTCCAGTCGTTGCGTGGTGAGCTCGAGCATCCGCTGCTCCTTGCGAGGGTGGAAAAGGGAGAGGGGTTTTTTACTGGGTGTGGGGGGAAAGATCAATGAGGTGGCGAGTTTTCACTGGTACGCCGTCAGTCGACCTCGCAGAGGTTTTCCGTGAATTCTCCACAAATCAAAGTGCTTGTGTCCTCGCTGTGGATTATGCGCAGGATCGAAAACGATTTGGATTTTTCGGTCTCGATGATGTCACCCACAGCGGCTTGATGATTCAAGGAGATGAATCCAATCAGCTGTTTTTTTTGATTTCGAAGGCAGTAATCATGTTTGTTTATACAAAATTCTTCCGCCGAAGGCCTTGTTTTGAATTTGTGTTTTGTTGATTCGAAGTAGTCCTCATCGCGCTCGGCGTAGAGGAGAGAGCTTTGATAGGCGCCGATTTTTGACTGTCGCGAAATTATTTGTTTGTGAGCCATCAAAAAGGTAACAAGGCCGAAGAAGGCGATTGCAACTGAAAAAATGAAAGCAGGCACTGAATAGTGAAAAATCAAGGAAAATGTGCCAAGTATCGGCGTGCCTAAAGCGATCAATTTGAATATGCCTGCGTAGGTCGTGTTTTCAATATCCCAGACATACTCTCGCCCATCCTCTCCGGAAGCGGTCTTGTAAAAAAAGAAGAGAAGAATGTTGGAAACCAGGCTGACCGAGAAAAAAATTTCCGAGGCGATAAGGGCAGGCTTTGACAGGGCGTCTGTCGTGGCGCTAAACAGTGCCAGGAAAAATGCAAAAGAGATGGCTCCCAGTGCTGAGCACATATGCTGTTGCTGGGCAATGATTGTTCCGTCTTCGTAGCCGGATTTGAATTTGATGAGTGCGAGCTCTCTTGCTGTTTTCCCGTTTATTGTCGGTTCGGTCTTTTGATTGCTGTTCAATTTCAATTCCTTTGTGTGAAAACTTCCGGTAGGTCAAAGCCTGCGGCGACATGTGTGCCTGTCGCAGGACGATAATGTTAATGCGCGCTGCCAGGAATAGTCGACACCGACTTTTCTGTGGCCGCCGATCGACAGATGACAGGCACCAGCGCCTCTGTGGCTAGCACGCTGCAAAGCTGTGACTTTCATGCCCCTGCCTGGTAGCGGTTAAACAACTCGATAAGGCTGTGTGGCGCGTTTTCATCGAAGAACAGTTTCAGATTGTTGTCCGTTTCCTCCGCCGTTTGCCTGCTGCGGGGGAAGAGTTCCTTTTCATACGCAATCAGTGCAGCTTCGATATCGCAGGGGTGGGCAATGATCGATTCTGCGAGCAGTGCTCCGTCGTACATCGCAAGATTGGCACCTTCACCCGCAAACGGAGACATCAGGTGTGTCGGGTCGCCCAGTAGTGTAACGCCAGCTACACGGCTCCATTGAAGGTCGGCAGGGAGGGCGTGGATCGGGCGAAGTAGGGGGCGGGGTATCCGAGTCGGTGATGAATGCGGTCAGTGCGGGTGCCCAATCCTTGAACTCCGCAACGAGGGTGACGATGGCCTTGGCCGGATCGGAGAAATCCAGCCGAGCGAACCAGTCTTCAGGCCTGTTCAGTGCAATGTACGCTTGCAAAGTACCGTTCGCATGACGGTGGGCAAGGATTCCCTAGTTCGGTACAACCGCCATCAAGGTACCTTCACCGATCACTTCAGCACTGAGCGGGTGTCTACGATGAGCGTCGTACAGGAAGGTATCGACAAATGAGAGGCAGGTATACGCCGGTTTCAGATCGGTCAGCAGCGGACGAATCCTTGACCACTCACCGTCGGCGCCCACCAAAAGATCGGTTGTCACGCTTGCACCGTTGGCGAAGTTCAACTCATGCCGACCCTCTCCCAGCGAAGACACCGAGACGACTTTGTGTGCCCAGCGGATGGTATCGGCAGGCAGCGACTCGAGCAGAATTCTGCGCAGTTCACCACGCTCCACCTCGGGACGACCGCCGTTCTGCGGGGTGGGCCAATCCAGCAGGACATTACCGTGCCGGTCGCACACTCGTTTCGCGTCCGCGCCGTCGATGACAATGTCCAGGAACCGTTCAAAAAGGCCAGCCGCCTTGAGTGCAAGTTGTCCGTTGTATTCGTGAATGTCGAGCAAGCCACCTTGTGTCCGCGCATTGGCTGAAGACTCCGCTTCGTAAACCGTCGCGGCGATGCCATGGAGGTGCAGGACTCGAGCGACGGTCAAACCACCGAGCCCTGCGTCGACGATCGCAATGGGAGTATTCATTGTTGACCTTTATGATTTGAGGTGATGTTGAGTATCCAACAATCACGGATCGATGAGCCACTGCTGTCAACACGCACAAGAGTATTGAACCAACTGCACGAATGGAATGGATCCTGCCAAGCCGATGGCGGCGAGGCAGGCGATTCGATAGATCGTGTAGGGCGGGAGTGGGAAGGTGGCACTGCTCTGCTTGGCCTGACAGTCCGCGTAAGGGTGAGACTAAATGCTCAAGCCAACGTCGCGTTATCAATCACAAACCGATACTTCACGTCGCCCTTGAGCATCCGCTCATAAGACTCATTGATCTGATCCGCGCGAATCAGTTCGATGTCCGAAACAATGCCGTGTTCGGCGCAGAAATCCAGCATCTCCTGGGTCTCTGGAATGCCGCCGATCATCGAGCCTGCGATGGTTCGGCGTTTCATGATCAGGTTGAACACGTTTGGCGATGGGTGCGGCGAGGCGGGTGCGCCCACGAGAGTCAGTGCGCCGTCGCGTTTGAGCAGCACCAGGAACGCATCGAGATCGTGAGGGGCGGCGACGGTGTTGAGGATGAAGTCGAAGCTCTTGGTGTGCGCGGCCATTTCTTCCGGATTGCGCGATACCACGACCTCATCGGCGCCCAGGGCTTTCGCCGCTTCGCGCTTGGATTCCGACGTGGTGAACGCCACCACGTGCGCACCCATCGCATGAGCCAGTTTGATGCCCATGTGACCCAGGCCACCGATACCGACCACGCCGATTTTCTTGCCCGGCCCGGCGTTCCACTGACGCAGTGGCGAGTAAGTGGTGATGCCCGCACACAGCAGCGGCGCGACGGCGGCCAGTTGTGCTTCGGGGTGGCGGATGCGCAGCACGTAGCGCTCATGCACCACGATATTTTGCGAGTAGCCGCCGAGGGTCCAGCCGGGGGCGTCCGGAGTCGGAAAGTTGTAGGTGCCGATCATGCCGTCGCAGTAGTTTTCCAGGCCGGTTTCGCAGTCTTCACAGTGTTTGCAGCTGTCGACGATGCAACCGACGCCGACCAGATCGCCGACCTTGTATTCGGATACATGGGCACCGACCGCCGATACGCGGCCGACGATTTCGTGTCCCGGGACGCACGGGAACTGGGTGCCGGCCCACTCGGAGCGCACCTGATGCAGGTCGGAGTGGCAGATGCCGCAGAAGGCGATGTCGATCTGGACGTCATGGGCCGCAGCGGCGCGGCGATTGATCTGGATAGGCTCAAGGGGTTTGTCGCCCGCGTGGGCACCGTAGGCTTGTACAAGCATGGGAGCGTCCTCGATGGATCTGTCGGACTGTCATCTTCCCGCTCTGCGCCAACGGTTTGTTAGTGCATTTCTATCGAATGCTTGCCTGATCCTGTGTGTCAGCGCCGCGCTGAAAGCTGCTGCGGGGCCAGAAACGCATCGTGGAAGTAATTGCGCAAGGCCTGCATCGCGGGGCTGAATTCGCGCTCTCGGTGCCAGGCCAGGCCGACACTCATCGGGGTCACCTTGTCGGTGATGGTCAGGGTCTCGATGCGCTTGCCTTCCAGCGACCAGGGGCGGTGCACCAGGTCCGAGAGAATCGCCACGCCGCTGCCATTGGCGACCATGCTGCGCACGGCCTCTACAGAACTGGTACGCACCCGCACGTTGGGTTGTTGGCGGGCGTTTTCCCAATAGCGCATGGCACTTTGTTCAGCTTCATCCACGGTCAGCAGAATGTAGGGTTCCAGCGCGACATCCGCGAGGCTGACGGCCGACCGCTCACAGAGTGGATGGTGGCTGGGCAGCCACAGACGGCGTTCGGAGTTGAACAGGGTTTCCGAAACGATGTCGGGGTGCGTGAGGTTCGCGGTAAGCACCACCGCCATATCGAATTTTCCTTCCAGCAATCCCTGTTCGATGGCCTGCCGTTCCTGCTCGTGGACTTCGATGGCAACGTCCGGGTGCCAATGTTCCAGCCGTTGCAGATGATGCGGCAGAAAATAGCCGATCACCGTGTAGCTCGCGGCAAGGCGAATCAGGCCACTGGCGCGTATGTCGGGTAGCGGGCTGTTCAGCGCGTCGTCGACGCTGCGCAAAATCACATAGGCGCGGTTCAGAAAGTGTCGACCGGCATCCGTCAGACTCATGCCTTGTGCCGAGCGCTGGAACAGCAACGTGCCGAGCAAACCTTCCAGTTCCTTGATCGCCGTGGTCACCGCCGACTGGGAGATATTCAAATGGATCGCTGCCTGAGATATCTGCCCGATCTCCGCGGTGGCAACGAAGTAGCGAATCTGACGCAAGGTCAACGACATGGATGTTCCTGCTTTTCAGGTATCTGTTTTTCAGAAGATACGCTATCTGTTAATAGATCTTCCCAAGGGGTTGGCGGGAATTTAACGTGGCCTGCATGAAGTCACAAGGGTCAGGAGCAAGGGTTATGCAGGCAGTAGATTTCAACTCGGACATGGGCGAAGGCTTCGGCCCGTGGACCATCGGCGATGGTGTCGACGACGAACTGATGGTGTTCATCAGTTCCGCCAACATCGCCACCGGTTTCCATGCCGGCGACCCCGGCACCATGCGTCGCACCGTCGAGCAGGCCAAGCGCCTGAACGTCGCCATCGGTGCCCACCCGGGGTTCCGGGATCTGGTGGGGTTCGGTCGCCGGCACATCAATGCACCGGCCCAGGAACTGGTCGACGACATCCTTTATCAACTGGGCGCACTGCGTGAACTGGCACGGGTGCAGGGCGTCGCGCTGCAACACATCAAGCCTCACGGCGCGCTCTACATGCATCTGGCCCGGGATGAAGAAGCAGCGCGTCTGCTGGTGGAAAACCTGCAACGCCTGGAACCCGAACTGTTGCTGTATTGCATGCCGGATTCGGTTATCTGGCGTGTCGCCAAAGAGCTCGGCCAACCGGTCGTTCGCGAATTCTATGCAGACCGCGAATACGACTTGAGTGGCTCCATCGTCTTCACCCGCAATGTTCGCGCATACGATCCTGGATTCGTTGCCACCCGTGTGCTGCGCGCTTGCCAGGAGGGCGTGGTGCGTACCGTCGAGGGTGAGGATCTGGCGATCGAGTTCGATTCCATCTGTCTGCACAGCGATACGCCGGGCGCTTTGGCGCTGGTCGAGGCCACCCGTGGTGCGCTCGATGCCGCCGGGATCGAGGTGCGTCGACCTCGCTGAATCACTACGCGACACCCGGCCAACAGACGCCGGGGTTCAATCATTTTTTGCCTGCCTTTCTACAACTATTCCAAGAGGAACAGACATGGCTGAACACACTGTCATCACCCCATTACCCGGGACTTTCTACCGAAAGGCCACACCGGATTCGGCGAATTACGTCGAGGTCGGCGATTCTGTCAGCGCCGACACGGTGATCGGTCTGATCGAAGTCATGAAGCAGTTTTCCGAACTGACCGCCGGGATGGCGGGGCGCCTCAGTGCTTTTCAGGTTGAAGACGGTGATCCGGTGGAGCCGGGTCAGGTCGTCGCTACGCTTGATAGCGAGTGAGGGCGTGAACATGACTCAACCTATTCGTAAATTGCTGGTCGCCAACCGTGGCGAAATTGCCGTGCGGATTATCCGTGCGGCCAAGGCCCTGGGTATTCCAACCGTTGCCGCGTGCAGCGAGGCCGATATCGACTCTCAGGCCGCACGCCTGGCCGATGAAGTGCATCTTCTGGGGCCGGCCCGTGCCGATAAAAGCTATCTGAACATCGAGGCGTTGCTGGGTGCCCTGCGAGCGACGGGCGCCAATGCGGTTCACCCTGGATACGGTTTTCTGTCAGAGAACGCCGGGTTTGCCGAAGCCGTGGTTGCCAGCGGCGCGATTTTCGTCGGGCCGGCCCCGGACACCATCCGGCGCATGGGGGACAAGGCCGAGGCGCGGCGTACTGCCCAGGCGGCAGGTGTTCCCGTGGTGCCGGGTTCGCCAGGCGAGCTGTTTGATGTCGAGTCGGCGCTTCGGGCGGCGGAATCGGTCGGTTACCCGTTGCTGATCAAAGCCTCGGCCGGCGGTGGTGGGCGGGGTATTCGTCTGGCAGAAAATGCCGCGCAATTGAGTGAAGAGTTTCCCCGTTCGCAGCGCGAGGCTCAGGCCGCTTTCGGTAATGGTGCGGTGTATCTGGAGCGTTTTATCGGCAAGGCCCGGCACATCGAAGTACAGGTTCTGGGCGACGGGAAAAACGCCGTGCACTTGTTCGAGCGCGAGTGTTCGCTACAGCGTCGGCGTCAGAAAATCTTTGAAGAAGCACCATCACCGGTACTCGACGCGCAGCAGCGGGAGGCACTCTGCGCCAGCGCCGTACGTTTGACCGAATCCCTCGGCTACAAGGGAGCGGGCACGCTGGAGTACCTGTATGACGATGTCTGCGGCGAGTTCTTTTTTATCGAGATGAACACCCGAATCCAGGTGGAACACCCGGTCACCGAACTGGTCACCGGTATCGATCTGGTACAGGCGATGCTGCGAATTGCCGGTGGTGAACCACTGGGCCTGAAGCAGAGTGACATCCGTCTGAATGGCGCAGCCCTGCAAATGCGCTTGAATGCCGAAGACCCGGACCGGGATTTTTTCCCAAGCCCCGGTCTGGTCGAATCGTTGGTCTGGCCGCAAGGCGAAGGCGTTCGTGTGGACTCGCACCTGTATGAAGGTTATCGGGTGCCACCGTACTATGACTCGCTGTTGGCCAAGCTCATTGTGCATGGGCCGGATCGCTCCACAGCCCTTGCGCGTGCCCGGACAGCGGTGGCGCAAACCTTGCTGACCGGCATGGCCAGCACCTTGTCGCTGCACGCTGAACTGCTGCAACAACCGTGGTTGCAAACTGCCGACTTTCATACCGGGACGCTGGAGAACTGGCTGTCCGCACGCCGCAGCGGAGGTGAAGCATGACTCGTCCGATCCGCTACAGCTTTGGTGCCGATGAGCATCTGTTTGCCGAAGTCAGTGAAAGCATGTCCCTCGAGGCATTTTTCAAGGGCATGGCGGTCACCCGCGCCGTGGAGCGGCTGAAACTCGATGGCGTACTCGATGTGTGTCTGGCCAACGCATCCTTCCAGATCCGCTTCGACCCGGATCGAATTGCGCCGCAGGCCTTGCTCGAAGCGGTGCAGGGCGCCGAGGCTGACGCCGTTGCCGAACGCACATTGCAGACCCGGATCATTGAGATTCCGGTGCTGTACAACGATCCCTGGACCCACGAAACGCTGATGCGTTTTCGCGACCGGCACCAGGACCCGGGCGCCACGGATCTGGAATACGCCGCGCGCATCAATGGCCTGGCGGATGTCGATGCGTTCATTGCAGCTCATAGCGCAGCGCCATGGTTTGTCTCGATGGTGGGGTTCGTCGCCGGTTTGCCCTTCATGTTCCAGATGGTCGAACGCGAACGTCAGTTGCAGGTACCCAAGTATCTGCGTCCACGTACCGACACGCCGAAATTGACACTGGGTCACGGTGGCTGCTTCGGGTGCATCTACTCGGTGCGTGGCGCCGGGGGCTATCAGATGTTCGGTGTCACACCGGCTCCCATCTACGACCCGCAGCAATCGCTGGCGTACCTGAAGGACCATATGGTGTTTTTCCGTCCGGGTGACATCGTGCAGTTCAAGCCAATGGATCGTGCAGCGTATGACCAGGCCGTTGCAGACGTGGAGGCCGGGCATTTCGATTTACGGATCCGGCCGGTGGAGTTTTCACTGGATGCGTTTCTCGCCGATCCGGTCGGCTATCCCGTGTCGCTGCAGGAGGTGTTGGCATGATCAAGGTACTCAAACCCGGTCTCGCCACGTCGGTTCAGGATCTGGGCCGCGAAGGTTACTACCACCTCGGCATCCCGCCGTCCGGCGCGCTCGATCAATATGCGCTGAGAGCGGCCAATCATCTGGTCGGCAACGCGGCGGATTGCGCCGCGCTGGAGTGTACGTTGCTGGGCCCTGAGCTGGCGTTTCAGCAAGACGCACTGGTCGCGGTGTGCGGCGCGCACATGGCGCCTCGACTCGATGGTGTGGAAATGCATCACGCCACCGCGTTCGCGGTGAAGGCCGGCCAGGTTCTGCGTTTCGATTTTCCCAAGGCGGGTGCGCGGGCTTATCTGGCGGTGGCAGGCGGAATCGACGTGCCGCTTGTGTTGGGCAGTCGATCGACTTATGCGCTCGGGGCGTTGGGCGGGTTTGCCGGACGACGCTTGATCGCCGGAGACGAATTGCCGGTGGGTAAAGCCAGCGGCAAGGGGCGTGCCGGGGCCAGTCTGCCCATGGCGCTGCGCCAGTCACTGGGCGGGGAGATCACTCTGCGCGTGGTGCCGGGGCTTTATTACGATCGCCTGACCGACGCGGCAGCGAAGAGCTTTTTCGCCGAGCCGTGGACAGTCGGATCAGAAGCGGACCGCATTGGCTATCGCTTCAAGGGCGGCAGCGCGCTGGACTTCCAGCCGCGAGAGCAACCATTTGGTGCAGGCTCCGATCCGTCGAACATCGTTGACAGCTGCTACCCGATCGGCTCGATTCAGGTACCCGCCGGCCTCGAGCCCATCGTGCTGCATCGCGATGCCGTATCGGGTGGTGGTTACGCCATGATCGGCACCGTCATCAGTGCCGATCTGGATCTGATCGGCCAGATGCAGCCCAACCAGAAGGCTCGCTTTGTAGCGGTCAGCCTCGACGAGGCCCTGGACGCACGGCGCTCCTACAAGAAAAAACTCAGCTGCCTGAGCAAGCTTTTCCCTTCCTGACTCTGCCCGCCGCACCGCGCGGGCTCTGCCATACGCAGGCCAACGCCGCGCTTCGGTGCGGTGAAGGCTGCCCGCGTTTCAACCTTTGACTGGTTCTGGAGTACACGCATATGGCTGCTTTATCGCAATCGAGTCAAACCGGGCAAGATCCGGCCCATCATCCCGTTTCCGCCGAGGCCCGCATGGGCCGACTGTCTCTGACCATGGCCTGGTGGGCCGTATGCAGCGCCATGTTCTACATCGTGGTCGGTGCTTCGTTGGCCTTGTCTTTCGGTGCACGCAATGCGCTGATCGGGATGGTGCTGTCGGTGATCAGTTATGGGCTGGTCAACAGTGTTCTCAGCCGTTTCGCCATGCGCAGCGGATGGTCGGTCGCGTTGTTTTCAAGCGTGTTGTTTGGCCGGACCGGAGCATGCCTGGCCACGCTGATTTTCTTTTCGACGGCGATTTACTACGCCGTGTTCGAAGGATCGGTGATCGCCGTGGCGCTCAATCACTTGTACCCGGAACTGGTCTATCCACTGGCTGCCCTGCTGGTGGTGCTGTACAGCGTGCCGATGATTCTGGGTAGCGTGCAGCACTGGCTGGACAAGCTCAACGGCGTGTTGTTGCCGGTGTACCTGGGCGGTTTGCTGGTGGCGGTCGGGCTGTCGATCAGCCGATATGATTACCAGCCGCAATGGCTCGATTTCGGTCCGGCAACACCTGCGACCTTCGGCTGGTGGGATTGCTTTGTTGCCTACATGGGCGTCTGGATCCTGATGCTGTTCACCTTCGACTACGCCCGTTTCGGCAAGCCGCAGGACGCTCAGTATCATGGGCGCTGGAACTTCGGCATGCCGTTCTATGCCGTGACTTTTCTGCTCAACGGCGCGGCAGGCATCTATCTGGTCAGCAGTATTCCCCATGAAGGTGCGCTGAACGAAGTCTCTGTGGTGATGGCAATTCTGCAGTTGATGGGGCTGTGGGGCCTGCTGTTCGTCTGGGCCACGCAAACCCGGATCAACACCGCCAACTACTATCTGGCGACCCTCAACATGCAGGCATTCTTCGGCCGTTTCGGCGTACGCGGTTCTTATCTGCTGTGGGCATTGGTGGTCGGGGTGATCGTGTACGGCTTGATGCTCGCTGACGTGTTTTCCTACTTGCTCAAGGCATTGGCGTATCAGGGCATTTTTGTGGTCGCCTGGGTCGGTGTGGCATTGGCGCAGATTGTCTATGGCAGCAATGACGCAGGTGCACTTGAACGCAGCCCGGCGTTCAATCCGGTCGGTCTGATGGCATGGTTCGCTGCCACGGCGCTGGGGTTGTTGCTGATGTGGACGGGCGGTGTTCCCGGCAGTTTTTCTGCGCCGGCGACGGTGGTGCTCGCGTTCGGCTTGCAGGCGGGGCTGGCTTATCGGCATCGGTGGGTAGGGCAGAGGGCAAGTTAAGAGGATCGGCGCTGGCCCGCACGACTGCGGGCCAGCGTCGCTAGTCCATATTTATGTGATTCTGATATCAGCGCTATCCAATTAGTGCCATTTATCAATCAATCGTAGAAGGGTAGCTTGCATCTCCATACCGAATTGACGGGAAGGAGAACGCAAATGGCGCGAACTGGCCGCGATGATCGGATTGCCAGGCGCCGAGGTAGAGGCAGCCGATGACCGGCCGAGTCCGTTCACCCTGACCTGCGGCGGTGCGATTACCCGTAATGAGCCGGGCAAGGTCAACATCACCATCACATCAGACGCGGCCTATCAGGGCGCGATTCGAAGGAAGCCATCCCCATGAACAAAACCTTGTTGGGCCTCGCCATGTGCGCGGCCACCCCTTTTGCCAGCGCTGCCGAAGTCGCGGGCGGCGGCAGTGAGCCCTCGAGCACCCAGCAGATCCGTCGTGCGGGGTCCCAGGCTTCATTCGTGGGGCCAGAGGACTATTTCTCCGGGCGGGTGCGGGTCGATCCGCTGTTCAATGATACGGGCGAAATCAACGCGTCCGGCGCTTACGTGACCTTCGAGTCGGGCGCCCGCTCGGCCTGGCACACCCATCCTGCCGGACAGCGGCTGGTAGTGATTTCCGGTGTCGGGCAAACCCAGGAATGGGGCAAGCCTGTGCAGGAGATTCACCCCGGCGATGTGATCGTCTGCCCGCCGGGCGTCAAGCATTGGCACGGCGCCGCACCGAACAGCACCATGACCCATCTGGCGGTGACCGGTTCGGTGAACGGCAAGAATGTGGAGTGGCTGGAGAAAGTCGCCGAAGACCGGCCGCTGCCGCCGACAGCACCGGCAGAAGCAGCCGCCGTCTCAGAAGTGTTGTCCGCGAGGCAGCAGGCGATTGTGCCGATTGGCGCGGCCATGGCCAGCAGCAACATGCCGCGTCTCAACAGCGCTTTGAACGAAGGGCTGGATGCCGGGCTGACCGTCAGCGAGGCAAAGGAAATCCTGGTGCAACTTTATGCCTACGCCGGTTTTCCACGCAGCCTCAATGCGCTCGGCGAGTTGATGAATGTGGTCGAGGCGCGCAAGCAACGGGGCATTCACGATGAGCCCGGGCGCGAACCGGGTCACGCGGTTGTCACGGGCGACGCCTTGCTGGCTGTGGGCAAGGCCAATCAGACCCGTATCGCCGGGGCGCCGGTTCAGGGGCCGTTGTTCGACTTCGCACCGGTCATCAACCAGTTCCTGCAGACGCACCTGTTCGGCGATATTTTCGAACGCGACAACTTGGACTGGCAAAGCCGCGAACTGGCCACGGTTTCAGCCCTGGCCGCTACGCCCGGCGCCGAATCGCAGCTGCGTTCGCATGTCGCGGCCAGCCTGCGGGTGGGCTTGAGCGCAGCACAATTGCGTCAGTTGACGCAGGTGTTGACCCGGCACGGAGAAGTCGAAGCGGCGGCGCGCGCCAGCGAAGCACTGGAAAAACACCTGGCCCAGCCTTGAGCAGCGTCAGCCGCCATAGCGCAACGCATCGCGCAGCAAAGTGAAGGCGGGTGAATTCTGGCGCCGACTGGGGTAGTAGAGGTGATAGCCGGAAAACGGCTCGCACCAGTCGGCGAGCACACGGATCAACCGGCCCTGCGCGACATGCTCCTGCACCAGGTCTTCCGGCATGTAGGCCAGCCCCAGCCCCTGGAGCACGGACTGCAGGCGCATGGCAATGGTGTTGAACACCAGTTGCCCTTCGACTCGCACATTCAGGGCTTGCCCGTCCTTCTCGAACTCCCACAGCAGCAGGCTGCCGTGGGTCGGCATGCGCAGGGTGATGCAGTTGTGTTCCATAAGGTCGGGAGGAATCAGCGGTTTGCGGTGGCGGGCGAAGTAGGCCGGGGAGCCGACGACCGCCATGCGCATGTCCGGTCCGATGCGCATCGCGATCATGTCCTTGGCCACCTGTTCGCCCAGCCGCACACCGGCGTCAAAGCCTTCGGCGACGATATCGGTCAGGCCGTAGTCGACGATGATCTCGACATTCAGGTCGGGGTTGTCGGGCAACAACTGTGCGAGGACGGGTTGCAGAATCGTGATCGCTGAATGTTCGCCAGCGGTAATGCGCAACTTGCCGGCCGGCTTGTCGCGAAACTCGCTGAGCAAAGCCAACTCGTGATCGATCTCCTCGAACCGGGGCGCGATCACGCGCAACAGATGCTCTCCGGCCTGGGTCGGGGAAACACTGCGGGTGGTGCGTGCGAGCAAACGCACGCCCAGACGCTCCTCCAGTTGACGCATCGCCCGGCTCAGGGCCGGTTGCGACATGCCCAGTTTCGCCGCCGCACGGGTGAAGCTGCGCTCTTGCGCTACCGCCGAAAAGATCGCGAGCAGGTCGTAGCTTTCAACGGACATTGATGCGCCCCTGTTATGAACTGCTGGCGATTATGCCATCAGCCATAACAATCAGCCGACCATAAAAGCATGCGGGTTTGTCTGGGGCGGATCGATTTTTTACGCATTCTTTACGGTGGAGGATTTTGTTCGCATCGATACTGGCCGCGTTTTTTTGACCGCACCTGAGCCTTGTATTTCTGAAGGCCCCGGTCAGCGTATTGCCCAAGGATGGCATGCCACTACTTCCCGCCGTTCGAGAGCCGCGACCCTTGAGTAAAAACAACGAAAATTCCCCGTCAAAATCCTCAGGCGCAGCCATGCTGGTTGCGGCTGTCGGTGTGGTTTACGGGGATATCGGCACCAGCCCCCTCTACACCCTCAAAGAAGTCTTTTCCGGCCACTACGGCGTGCAGCTCAACCACGACGGTGTGCTAGGCATTCTGTCGTTGATTTTCTGGTCGCTGATCTGGGTGGTCTCAATCAAGTACGTGCTCTTCATCCTGCGGGCGAACAACCAGGGTGAGGGCGGCATCATGGCGTTGACGGCATTGGCCCGTCGTGCGTCGGCACCTTATCCGCACCTGAGCAAAGTGCTGGTGTTGCTCGGTCTGTTCGGTGCGGCGCTGTTCTACGGCGACAGCATGATTACCCCCGCAATCTCGGTGCTCTCGGCGGTAGAAGGGCTGGAGCTGGCGTTCGACGGCATCGAGCACTGGGTAGTGCCGCTGTCGGTGGTGGTGCTGGTGGCTCTGTTTCTGATCCAGAAACACGGCACGGCGCGGATCGGCATTCTGTTCGGCCCGGTCATGGTGTTGTGGTTCGTGGTGTTGGGCGCGCTCGGGGTCTACGGTATTGTGCAGCGCCCCGAGGTGTTGCAGGCCCTGAACCCGATCTGGGCGGTGCGCTTCTTTACGGCCCATCCGGGCATGGGCGTGGCGATTCTCGGCGCGGTCGTCCTTTCGCTGACCGGTGCGGAAGCGTTGTACGCCGACATGGGCCACTTCGGTCGCAAACCGATTGCCCGTGCCTGGTTCATGCTGGTCCTGCCCGGTCTGGTCCTGAATTATTTTGGCCAGGGTGCGTTGATCCTCGGCAACCCGGAAGCGGTACGCAACCCGTTCTATCTGCTGGCCCCGGAATGGGCGCTGCTGCCGATGGTGGCGCTGTCGACGCTGGCGACGATCATTGCTTCGCAAGCAGTGATTTCCGGTGCGTTCTCCCTGACGCGCCAGGCCATCCAGCTGGGCTACGTCCCGCGCATGTTCATCCAGCACACCTCAAGCCAGGAGCAGGGCCAGATCTACATCGGCACGGTCAACTGGGCGTTGATGGTCGGTGTGGTGCTGCTGGTGATCGGTTTCGAATCCTCCAGCGCCCTGGCTGCCGCGTATGGCGTGGCGGTGACGGGCACCATGTTGATCACTACGCTGCTGTCCGCCGCCGTGGTGTTGTTGCTGTGGAAGACGCCGCGCTGGCTGGCGATCCCGATGCTGTCCGGTTTTCTGTTGGTGGACAGCCTGTACTTCGCGGCCAACGCACCGAAGATCCTGCAGGGCGGTGCGTTCCCGGTGATCGCCGGCATCGGCTTGTTCATCCTGATGACCACCTGGAAGCGCGGACGCAAGATCATCGTCGAGCGGCTGGATGAAACCGCGTTGCCGCTGCCGCTGTTCATCAGCAGCATCCGTGCGCAACCACCTCATCGGGTGCAGGGCACGGCGGTGTTCCTGACGGCGCGGGCCGACGCGGTTCCCCACGCGCTGCTGCACAACCTGTTGCATAACCAGGTACTGCATGAGCAGGTCGTGCTGCTGACCGTGGTATCCGAAGACAGCCCGCGAGTGCCGGTGGACCGTCGCTTCGAAGTCGAGTCCTATGGCGACGGCTTCTTCCGGGTGAACCTGCATTTCGGTTTTACCGAGGAACCGGATGTGCCAATGGCGCTGAGCCTCTGTCACTTGGCCGAACTGGATTTCAGCCCGATGCGCACCACGTACTTCCTGAGTCGTGAAACGGTCATCCCGACCAAACGCATCGGCATGGCCAAGTGGCGCGAGTACCTGTTCGCATTCCTGCTCAAAAATGCCAACAGCAACCTGAAGTACTTCAAGTTGCCGCTGAACAGGGTGATCGAGCTGGGGACGCAGGTCGAAATGTAAGGACGGGGTGCGGCTCAGGGTTGCTCGATGCTCACGGTGACACACAGACCGCTGCGCCCGATGACGTCGGTAAACCCCAGATCAACCTTGAGCCCCGTGCGATCGGCAATCGCCTTGACGATGGACAGACCCAGCCCCGAGCCCGACTCATCGGTGCCCAGGCTGCGGTAGAACGGGTCGAAGACGCGCGCCTGTTCTTCCACGGTAATCCCGGGGCGGTGTCGCTGACTTGCAGGACGATCGCTGCTTGTACCCGCTTGACCGAGAGGTCGATGCGTCCGCCGGGTGGGGTGTAGCGGATGGCGTTGTCCACCAGATTGCGGATCAGGATCAGCAGGTCGGTTTCGTTGATGCTGACCTGCACGTCCTCGCTGCTCTCGACGCCGATATCGATATTCTTGCGGTCCGCCAGCGGCAGCAGGTCTTCCAGAATCCGTCGGTAAATGTGCAGGACTGAAACGCTGGTTGGCGCCGCACTGAAATTTGACTGCGCGGCAGCCAGGCTCAGTAATTGATCGATCAGGTTTCGACTGCGCTCTATGCCTCGGGATAGCGGCAGCAGGCGTTCGCGGGCGGCGGCCGGCATTTCCGTGGCGGCCAGTCGTTCGGCCTGCAGGGACAGGGCGGTCATGGGCGAGCGCAGCTCATGGGCGGCATCGGCGACGAAACGCCGCTGGTTGTCCACGGACTGTGCAACCCGGCCGAGCAGGCGGTTGCTGGCCACCACAAACGGCCGGATCTCGCTCGGCACATGGCTTTCGTCGATCGGGTGCAGGGCTTGTTCGTCACGCTGGTCGATGTCGGCCGAGAGCGTGGCAATCGGGCGGAACATCTTGCGCACCAGATCGCCAACCACCAGCAACAGCACCGGAAACAGAATCAGAAACGGCAACAGGCTGTGCCAGGCGCTTTCGCGGGCCTCCTTGTCGCGCACACCGGTTTCGGGTGCAGGGCTTGTTCGTCACGCTGGTCGATGTCGGCCGAGAGCGTGGCAATCGGGCGGAACATCTTGCGCACCAGATCGCCAACCACCAGCAACAGCACCGGAAACAGAATCAGAAACGGCAACAGGCTGTGCCAGGCGCTTTCGCGGGCCTCCTTGTCGCGCACACCGGTTTCCTGGGCGACGACGATGCGCTCGCCGCAGCGCGGCCATGCCGAGGCTGGTCGGGCCCGCGCCGAAACCGGCGTCCACGGCCAGAAAGTCGGCACCGGTTTCACCCACGGTCGTGGACAGGATCTTGATCACCCAGAAGGACAGCGTCACTTCCGGCACTTTGTTGAGCCAGTCGGCTATGGCGGGCTTCATGGGTGGATAGCCTCTCCTGAGCAGCGCTGAATGTGCGCAGGAGAGTAGGTATCCAGCTGAACCTGAGGGGCAGGCGATTGTTAGCACAGCGGCACGTAAATATCCGTTTGCCACTGCTCCTTCGGGGTCTCGGGACTGATGCTCAAGTACTCGAAAAACAGCGGGTGATCGCGCAGTTCTTCGCCGCTGGCGGGCAGCCAGTCGCGGTAGACCGGGTAGATGGTTTCACCAATGTGATCGGTGGAGCCTGTGTGACGCACCACGGCGCAGCGGCCGGCAGGAATGCCCAGCTCGCGGACGTTGAAGTCATTCGGCGCCACCGCTTCACGGATTTCGCCGCAGATCGCGAAATGAAAATCCTCCGGCGGCGTCGTGTCGGGATTGCCGTAAGGAATCCCGAAGGTGCGGCTTGATGCCACCGGCGACTGCCCGCTCTGTTGGCGCCACTGGATGAAGCGTTGCACGCTTTGATTGACAAGGCCTGGTGGCCCTCGGTGATCGAGTGCAGCGACCTGGATTCCGGGGAAGTCGACGATTCGTACCTGCATGGCAATGCTCCTTGAAAAGTGAGGTATGGCGAAGACCGTGTGCCAGACGCTCCAGTCCGGAGCCTTGCGAAATGCCCCCGGCGAGGTGCCGAAGGCTCGCTTGAATGCCCTTGAAAACGCTTCGGGACTTTCGAACCCGGCGTCGAGCGTAGCTTCCATCACCGAATGGTCGGGCAGGGTGCTCAAGCGGTGCGCGGCACGGCGCAGGCGCATCAGCTGCACATAGCGCGAGACGGGTACGCCGACGTATGCCGTGAACTGCCGGTGAAAGTGGAACTCGGAGAAGTTCGCCACCTGGCTCAGCGCTTTCACCGACAGGTCCCCTTCTAGGTTGGCGTCGATGTAGGCGAGTACGACGGTGAAGCGCTTTGCGTAGGCAGTTTGCGTCGGTGCGTCTGGCACGGCGTGAAGCTCCTGGAGTAACGGTCGGTCCCTAGAATCGTCGAAAGCGGCGTACAGATACCTAGCCGGACTTGCTCAGGGATAGACCTCTTCAGGCATTACATCCGATCGACCCTGCACGAATCAATCGCGCGCCTGGGCGACGATTGCAAAGTTGCCGGGGGCTTTCTCCAGTAATCCAAGGAATCTCACCAGATCCACCGTGCTGCCATCGACTTTCAAGTCTTTTGAGGTGAGGGCATCCTTGAACCCCGCCGTGCCGCCCAGCAGTTGCACGAACAGGTCTTTGGTGACAGTCAGCGTTGCGTTGGCATTTGTTGCTGACGGGCCTTTTCGGTAGTGCAGTACGGCGTTCTCGATCCACAGCACAAAGGACTCGCGGGTGTCGGTCAGCACCAGATTGAAGGTCCAGTTCTTGCCGTCGGCGGCCGGGCCGTCGAGACTCGCGGCCATGGCTTCGAGGAAGCGTTCGGTCGGCGTCTGTTTCATCAGCTCGATCAGATCCGAACGCCTCACGCCTTTGGCCGGCGGGCCGTTGCGCAGTTCCTGGGCGGCGGTCAGGTAGCTGTTGCGCCATGTCGCGGATTCAGACTGGTAGCCCAGCTGTTCATAGGTCTGGGCCAGCAGTGCCTTGGCGGCCTTGTCATCGGGTTTATCGAGGACCGCTTGATCCAACAGCTCGGCGACCCAGCGGTATTCGCCTTTGTCATAGGCCACGCGCGCGGCTTCGACCACTTTGGCGTTGCCGCCCATCAGTTCGACGTAGCGCCTGGCGGACTCTTTGGGCACCAGCGGATTCAAGTGCGCCGGGTTGCCATCGTAAGCGCCCAGGTACATCTGATAGATCGCTTTGACGTTGTGTCGTACATCGCCGTAATAACCACGGGTGCCGAAGTACGACGCCAGTGAGTCGGGCAACTGGATTTTGTCGGCGATCTCGTTGGGCGTGTAGCCGGCATTCATCAGTCGCACGGTCTGGTCGTGCATGTATTTGTAGACGTCGCGGTGCTTGGTGATGAATTCGCGGATGCGCTCATTGCCCCAGATTGGCCAGTTGTGCTGGCCGAAATAGACCTCGGTGTCGCCCAGTTCATCGAGGGCGATCTGGGCGTAATCGGACCAGAGCAACGCGTCGCGCACCTTGGCGCCGCGGATCGGCAGCAGATTGTGCATGGTCTGCGCCAGCAGCTCGGCGCCGCCGTAGGCCTTGCGTTCGGGGATGGAAAAGGTCAGCTCGGCCGGAGCCTCAGCCCCCGGAATGTTGTGGAACACGAAGGTCACGCCGTCGATCATCAGCGTTTGCGTCGACTGATCGATGATCTGCGTGGGCGGCAGAATGCCGATGCTGCCGTAGGCGACGTTTTTGCCCAGTCCGGTATCCACCATGCCGGTTGCGCCCGGCGCCAGATTCTTGCCGAACTGATACATCGAACGACGTGACATCGCAGGTCCCGCCAACACGTTTTCGCTGGTGGCTTCCTCCATGAAACCGACAGGGGCTACCACGGGAATCTTGCGCTCGGCCACTTCCGCGACCGAGGTAATGCCCAGCACGCCGCCGAAGTGGTCGGCATGGTCGTGGGTGAAGATGATGGCGGTCACGGGTTTGTCGCCCAGTTGTGCGCGGGCGAATGCCAAGGCAGCGGCGGCAGTTTCTTTCGAGGTCAGCGGATCGACCACGATCCACCCGGTCTGGCCTTCGATCAGCGTCATGTTGGCGATGTCGAAGCCGCGCAACTGGTAGATGCCGTCGGTGACTTTGAACAGACCGATCTGGGCGTTGAGCATTGCGTGGCGCCACAGGCTCGGATTGACCGTGGCGGGGGCCTTGCCTTCGACGAATCTGAACGCATCGAAATCGATCAGCACCGAGCCGTCGGAACCGAGGATCTGTCCGCTCGGCCGGGCGATAAAACCGCGCTGGGCGTCGGCCATGTCGCGGGTGTCGTTGAGGTCCAGGCCCTTGATTGATGCTTCTATCACCGCAGCCGTGGCAGGCGTCGCTTCGCCGCTGGCAACGCTTGGCGGTTTGTCGCAGCCGGCGAGGGAAATCAGCGTCAGGGCGATCAGGGTGTGGAGGGTCGGTCTCATTCTTGTTGTTCTCCGATGGACGATTCATCAGAGAGTAGGGAGGCTGGCGCGATGTATCCAATGCATTGTTTATATCCAGACAATGCGTAGCTAGCATCGGCCAGATGGATCTTAAACGACTGACACATCTGCTGGCCCTTGCCGATGAACGCCATTTCGGCCGCGCCGCCGAACGTGTGCACCTCAGCCAGCCGGCCCTGAGCCGCAGTATTCAGGCGCTCGAAAGCGAGACCGGCCAACGCCTGTTCGATCGGGACGGCGGTGACGTGCGCCCGACGCCGGCAGGGGAGTTTCTGATCGAGCGGGCGCGACGGCTGCTGTTCGATGCACGTTCGCTGGAGCGTGATCTGGCGCTTTACGGCGATGGCCGGCTCGGCAACCTCGCGTTCGGCGTCGGGCCGTTTCCGGCGGCCATGTTGATGCATCAGGTCGTGCCGCGATTGCGCCGGGAATATCCGCAAGTCACTCTGCGGGTAGAGATCAACAACTGGCAGATACTCGAAGCACGGCTGCGAGATGAAGCGATCGAATTCTTCGTCGCGGACATTCGCAATTTCTCGGCCGACACCGATCTGCTGATCCGCTCACTGGGTCAGGCCTCGGCGGGTTTTTTCGTCCGGCCACAACATCCGCTGGCCGGCCATCGGGTGACGATGAGAGACCTGGAGACTTACGGCATCGCAACGACGCGCCTGCCGGCCGTGGTGAAGGAAGAGACTGCGCATACCCTGGGCATTTCCACGCGCCAGGCCTTGCCGCTTGCACTGGAGTGCGACGATGTGGCGTTGCTCAGGACGGTGGCCTGTTCGACCGATACCATCCTCGGCGTGATTCACGGCGCCGTGGCTGAAGACCTGCGCATCGGTAACCTGATCGAACTGCAGGTCGTGGACAGACCCGGGCTGCATTCCGAAATCGGCGTCGTCAGCCTGCCCAACAGAAGCCAGTCACCGACCGCCCGCTGTGTGATCGACGCCATTGTCACCGAGATGACGCAACGCAACGTCTCGACTTGATCGGCGCTCCGGTCGGCGGCCGAAACGCCAAAGCACAAGACTTCCCGCTCAAAAACCGGATAATGGCGGCCATTCTGTTCAGCTCGCTATTCTGGTAGTCCCCCATGGAAATCAAGGTCAACTTTCTCGACAACCTTCGACTTGAAGCCAAGTTCGACGACTTCACGGTGGTGGCCGACCAACCGATCCGCTACAAGGGCGATGGCTCGGCACCGGGTCCGTTCGACTACTTCCTGGCTTCGTCGGCGCTGTGTGCGGCGTACTTCGTGAAGCTGTATTGCGAAACCCGCAATATCCCGACCGATAACATCCGCCTGTCGCAGAACAATATTGTTGACCCGGAGAACCGCTACAACCAGATCTTCAAGATTCAGGTCGAGTTGCCGGCGGACATCTCCGACAAGGACCGCCAGGGCATCCTGCGTTCCATCGACCGCTGCACGGTAAAGAAAGTCGTGCAGGCCGGCCCCGAGTTCGTCATCGAAGAAGTCGAAAACCTCGACGCCGACGCCCAGGCATTGCTGATGCCGGGTGCGAACTCCAGCGCCAGCACCTACATTCCGGGCAAGGACCTGCCGCTGGAGCAGACCATCGCCAACATGTCGGGCATTCTCGCCGACCTCGGCATGAAGATCGAAATCGCTTCGTGGCGCAACATCGTGCCCAACGTGTGGTCGCTGCACATTCGCGACGCGCACTCGCCGATGTGCTTCACCAACGGCAAGGGCTCGACCAAGGAAGGTGCGTTGGCGTCGGCACTGGGCGAATTCATCGAGCGCCTGAACTGCAACTTCTTCTACAACGATCAGTTCTGGGGTCTGGACCTGGCCAATGCGCCGTTCGTGCACTACCCGGACGAGCGCTGGTTCAAGCCGGGCAGCAATGACGAGTTGCCGAGCGAAATCCTCGACCCGTACTGCCTGAAGATCTACAACCGCGACGGCGAGCTGCGCGGCTCGCACCTGATCGACACCAACTCGGGCAATGAACAGCGCGGCATCGTTTCGCTGCCGTTCGTTCGTCAATCGGATGGCGAGGTGGTGTACTTCCCGTCGAACCTGATCGAAAACCTGTACCTGAGCAACGGCATGAGCGCCGGCAACACCTTGGCCGAAGCCCAGGTGCAGTGCCTGTCGGAAATCTTCGAGCGTGCGGTGAAGCGCGAAATCATCGAAGGCGAATTCGCATTGCCGGACGTACCGCAGGAAGTGTTGGCGAAATACCCGGCCATCATGGCCGGTATTCAGGGCCTGGAAGCCCAGGGCTTCCCGGTGCTGGTGAAGGATGCGTCGCTGGGTGGGGAGTTCCCGGTGATGTGCGTCACGCTGATGAACCCGCGTACGGGCGGTGTGTTCGCTTCGTTCGGCGCGCACCCGAGCTTCGAAGTGGCGCTGGAGCGCAGCCTGACTGAACTGCTGCAGGGCCGCAGTTTCGAAGGTCTTAACGACCTGCCGCAGCCGACCTTTGAGGGGCAGGCGGTCACCGAACCGAACAACTTCGTCGAGCACTTCATCGACTCCAGCGGTGTGGTGTCGTGGCGCTTCTTCAGCGCCCAGGCGGAATACGAGTTCGTGGAGTGGGATTTCACCGGCCATGGTGAAAACTCCAATGTCGAAGAAGCCGAAACCCTGTTCGCCATCCTCAAGGGCATGGGCAAGGAAGTGTACATGGCGGTGTACGAGCATATCGGCGCCACCGCTTGCCGCATCCTGGTGCCGGATTACTCGGAAATCTACCCGGTGGACGACCTGATCTGGGATAACACCAACAAGGCGCTGTTCTTCCGTGAAGACATCCTGAACCTGCATCGCTTGAACGAAGACGAACTCCAGTCGCTGGTCGAGCGCCTGGTGGAAAGCGAACTGGACGATTACACCGATATCACCACGCTGATCGGCATCGAATTCGATGACAACACCGTGTGGGGGCAACTGACGATTCTGGAACTGAAGCTGCTGATCTGGCTCGCCTTGGGACAAATCGAGGAGGCTAAAGAAGCGGTGGAGATGTTCCTTCAGTACAACGACAACACCGTTGAACGTGGTCTGTTTTATCAGGCGGTCAACGGGGTGCTGGAGATGCAACTGGACGAAGACCTGGAGCTGGCGGATTACGAAGCCAACTTCCGCCGCATGTTCGGCAACGAACGGATGGACGCGGCGATCGGTTCCGTTGACGGCAGCGTGCGCTTCTACGGTTTGACGCCGACCAGCGTGAAACTGGAAGGCCTCGATCGCCATCTGCGACTGATCGACAGCTACAAGAAACTGCACGCGGCCCGGGCCAGCGTGAAGACTTCGTAGCGCTGACAGCGGCGACAAAAAAAAGCACCTTCGGGTGCTTTTTTGTTTTTAAGATGGGCGCCTGCCAGAAGGAGCTTTGCAATGGATCTGAAGTTCAGTCACGTCGATGTACTGGTCAACAACCTCGAAGAGGCCTGCGCCTACTATGCGCAGATCCTGAAAGCCAGAATCTCCAGAACCCTCGTCTGGGAGCGGGGTGGCCTGCATGTTCGCTACGCGGTTGCGTTGATCGGTCAGGAGCGCTTCATGCTGGTCCAGCCGTTGGCGGGCAACCTCAGGGAACTGCTGGACTCGTCGGGGGAGGGGATGATCTATCGCCACTGCTATTCGACACCGGACATCGAGAAGGCCTACGACGAACTGGTGGTCGCCGGCGTGCAGCCCGAAGACGAAAACGGCCAGCCACTGGAACGCGCCAACCTGCAATCACCGTCTGGCACACGCATCATCTGGCTGCCCAAGCGCTTCGGGCATTTCTCCATCGAGATTCTCGAAGAGCAGGCGCTGGAGGCGTTCATCGCGTCTGCGTTTACGTGAGCTTTTTAATGGGGCCCCTTTGGGGGGCTTGGAATCGGCCAACACGCCCTCATAACAATGGCTACCTCCAACATCCCTGAGGGGAAGGACAGACCATGACCAGCCAGACCGAAACTGCCATCCTCGCCGGTGGCTGCTTCTGGGGCATGCAAGACTTGCTGCGACGCTACCCCGGGGTGCTGAAAACCCGTGTCGGTTATAGCGGTGGCGATGTACCGAATGCCACCTACCGCAACCATGGCAATCACGCTGAAGCCATCGAGATCGTTTTCGACCCGGCCGTGATCAGCTATCGGCAGATCCTCGAGTTCTTCTTCCAGATACACGACCCGACCACGCCCAACCGTCAGGGCAACGACCTGGGCCCCAGTTACCGTTCGGCGATCTATTACCTCAGCGAACAACAACGCGACATTGCCGAGGACACCGCCGCTGACGTCGACGCTTCGCGCCTTTGGCCAGGCCGGGTAGTCACCGAAATCGAACCGGCGGGGCCATTCTGGGAAGCGGAGCCGGAACACCAGGATTACCTGGAGCGCATTCCGAATGGTTACACCTGTCACTTCATCCGTCCGAACTGGAAGCTGCCAAAGCGCGGCTGAGATGTAGCTGCGCCATTATGAGCCGACCGCTCGGCGTCGAGGAGCAGCTGGCCGGGGTGGCACACTTGAGCTCTCGCCAGTTCACCCGTGTGTTCACAGCAGAACCGGTCACTCTCCCGACAAGGCCATCGAGGGACTGCGTCTGGAGACGGCCCGCTTGAGGATCGAACAGAGCCGGCACTCACTGGATGTCATTGCCAGCGAGTCCGGCTTTCGTGACCGCCGACCTATGCGGGAAGCGTTCATTCGTGGTTTCGGCAGTCGTGACTGATCGGGCCGGGCGAGTTGACGTGGGTGGAGAGGCGGGCAGTGGGGTTCCTCATCCGGGCGTTGACCGAGGGCCATTTCGCTTCCCCTTTTTGTGCGTAACACCCTTCAGCTAAAAGCATTGACTGCGTACCGATGCGACGACAGGAACGCTGCGAAAACAATTTTCAGGAGAGGGTTGACCACCTGTTTTAATCCTGTATTATTCGCCTCCCGCTAGCGAGCAACTTGATGTCGCTGCTAGCGCAAGTGGTTGATTTGATTGAAGAAATTTTAAAGCTTCTGAAAATAATCACTTGACAGCAAATGAGGCTGCTGTAGAATGCGCGCCTCGGTTGAGACGAAAGCTCTTAACCAATCGCTCTTTAACAACTGAATCAAGCAATTCGTGTGGGTGCTTGTGGAGTCAGACTGGTAGTCAGCAAGATTATCAGCATCACAAGTTACTCCGCGAGAAATCAAAGATGTAACCAACGATTGCTGAGTCAAGTTTAGGGTTTCTTAAAAACCCAAAGATGTTTGAACTGAAGAGTTTGATCATGGCTCAGATTGAACGCTGGCGGCAGGCCTAACACATGCAAGTCGAGCGGATGAAGGGAGCTTGCTCCTGGATTCAGCGGCGGACGGGTGAGTAATGCCTAGGAATCTGCCTGGTAGTGGGGGACAACGTTTCGAAAGGAACGCTAATACCGCATACGTCCTACGGGAGAAAGCAGGGGACCTTCGGGCCTTGCGCTATCAGATGAGCCTAGGTCGGATTAGCTAGTTGGTGAGGTAATGGCTCACCAAGGCGACGATCCGTAACTGGTCTGAGAGGATGATCAGTCACACTGGAACTGAGACACGGTCCAGACTCCTACGGGAGGCAGCAGTGGGGAATATTGGACAATGGGCGAAAGCCTGATCCAGCCATGCCGCGTGTGTGAAGAAGGTCTTCGGATTGTAAAGCACTTTAAGTTGGGAGGAAGGGTTGTAGATTAATACTCTGCAATTTTGACGTTACCGACAGAATAAGCACCGGCTAACTCTGTGCCAGCAGCCGCGGTAATACAGAGGGTGCAAGCGTTAATCGGAATTACTGGGCGTAAAGCGCGCGTAGGTGGTTCGTTAAGTTGGATGTGAAATCCCCGGGCTCAACCTGGGAACTGCATCCAAAACTGGCGAGCTAGAGTATGGTAGAGGGTGGTGGAATTTCCTGTGTAGCGGTGAAATGCGTAGATATAGGAAGGAACACCAGTGGCGAAGGCGACCACCTGGACTGATACTGACACTGAGGTGCGAAAGCGTGGGGAGCAAACAGGATTAGATACCCTGGTAGTCCACGCCGTAAACGATGTCAACTAGCCGTTGGGAGCCTTGAGCTCTTAGTGGCGCAGCTAACGCATTAAGTTGACCGCCTGGGGAGTACGGCCGCAAGGTTAAAACTCAAATGAATTGACGGGGGCCCGCACAAGCGGTGGAGCATGTGGTTTAATTCGAAGCAACGCGAAGAACCTTACCAGGCCTTGACATCCAATGAACTTTCCAGAGATGGATTGGTGCCTTCGGGAACATTGAGACAGGTGCTGCATGGCTGTCGTCAGCTCGTGTCGTGAGATGTTGGGTTAAGTCCCGTAACGAGCGCAACCCTTGTCCTTAGTTACCAGCACGTAATGGTGGGCACTCTAAGGAGACTGCCGGTGACAAACCGGAGGAAGGTGGGGATGACGTCAAGTCATCATGGCCCTTACGGCCTGGGCTACACACGTGCTACAATGGTCGGTACAAAGGGTTGCCAAGCCGCGAGGTGGAGCTAATCCCATAAAACCGATCGTAGTCCGGATCGCAGTCTGCAACTCGACTGCGTGAAGTCGGAATCGCTAGTAATCGCGAATCAGAATGTCGCGGTGAATACGTTCCCGGGCCTTGTACACACCGCCCGTCACACCATGGGAGTGGGTTGCACCAGAAGTAGCTAGTCTAACCTTCGGGAGGACGGTTACCACGGTGTGATTCATGACTGGGGTGAAGTCGTAACAAGGTAGCCGTAGGGGAACCTGCGGCTGGATCACCTCCTTAATCGACGACATCAGCTGCTCCATAAGTTCCCACACGAATTGCTTGATTCATTGAAGAAGACGATGAGTCTCTACGGGCTTGTATGTCTCTTTAGAGATAAGAAATGAGTATTCAAAACTGAATATTGATTTCTAGTCTTTAACTAGATCGTTCTTTAAAAATTTGGGTATGTGATAGAAAGATAGACTGAACGTTACTTTCACTGGTAACGGATCAGGCTAAGGTAAAATTTGTGAGTTCTCTTAGTTGAGAAATTCGAATTTTCGGCGAATGTCGTCTTCACAGTATAACCAGATTGCTTGGGGTTATATGGTCAAGTGAAGAAGCGCATACGGTGGATGCCTTGGCAGTCAGAGGCGATGAAAGACGTGGTAGCCTGCGAAAAGCTTCGGGGAGTCGGCAAACAGACTTTGATCCGGAGATGTCTGAATGGGGGAACCCAGCCATCACAAGATGGTTATCTTGTACTGAATACATAGGTGCAAGAGGCGAACCAGGGGAACTGAAACATCTAAGTACCCTGAGGAAAAGAAATCAACCGAGATTCCCTTAGTAGTGGCGAGCGAACGGGGACTAGCCCTTAAGTGGCTTTGAGATTAGCGGAACGCTCTGGAAAGTGCGGCCATAGTGGGTGATAGCCCTGTACGCGAAAATCTCTTAGTCATGAAATCGAGTAGGACGGAGCACGAGAAACTTTGTCTGAATATGGGGGGACCATCCTCCAAGGCTAAATACTACTGACTGACCGATAGTGAACTAGTACCGTGAGGGAAAGGCGAAAAGAACCCCGGAGAGGGGAGTGAAATAGATCCTGAAACCGTATGCGTACAAGCAGTGGGAGCAGACTTTGTTCTGTGACTGCGTACCTTTTGTATAATGGGTCAGCGACTTATTTTCAGTGGCGAGCTTAACCGAATAGGGGAGGCGTAGCGAAAGCGAGTCTTAATAGGGCGTCTAGTCGCTGGGAATAGACCCGAAACCGGGCGATCTATCCATGGGCAGGTTGAAGGTTAGGTAACACTGACTGGAGGACCGAACCGACTACCGTTGAAAAGTTAGCGGATGACCTGTGGATCGGAGTGAAAGGCTAATCAAGCTCGGAGATAGCTGGTTCTCCTCGAAAGCTATTTAGGTAGCGCCTCATGTATCACTGTAGGGGGTAGAGCACTGTTTCGGCTAGGGGGTCATCCCGACTTACCAAACCGATGCAAACTCCGAATACCTACAAGTGCCGAGCATGGGAGACACACGGCGGGTGCTAACGTCCGTCGTGAAAAGGGAAACAACCCAGACCGTCAGCTAAGGTCCCAAAGTTATGGTTAAGTGGGAAACGATGTGGGAAGGCTTAGACAGCTAGGAGGTTGGCTTAGAAGCAGCCACCCTTTAAAGAAAGCGTAATAGCTCACTAGTCGAGTCGGCCTGCGCGGAAGATGTAACGGGGCTCAAACCATACACCGAAGCTACGGGTATCACGCAAGTGATGCGGTAGAGGAGCGTTCTGTAAGCCTGTGAAGGTGAGTTGAGAAGCTTGCTGGAGGTATCAGAAGTGCGAATGCTGACATGAGTAACGACAATGGGTGTGAAAAACACCCACGCCGAAAGACCAAGGTTTCCTGCGCAACGTTAATCGACGCAGGGTTAGTCGGTCCCTAAGGCGAGGCTGAAAAGCGTAGTCGATGGAAAACAGGTTAATATTCCTGTACTTCTGGTTATTGCGATGGAGGGACGGAGAAGGCTAGGCCAGCTTGGCGTTGGTTGTCCAAGTTTAAGGTGGTAGGCTGAGATCTTAGGTAAATCCGGGATCTTAAGGCCGAGAGCTGATGACGAGTGTTCTTTTAGAACACGAAGTGGTTGATGCCATGCTTCCAAGAAAAGCTTCTAAGCTTCAGATAACCAGGAACCGTACCCCAAACCGACACAGGTGGTTGGGTAGAGAATACCAAGGCGCTTGAGAGAACTCGGGTGAAGGAACTAGGCAAAATGGCACCGTAACTTCGGGAGAAGGTGCGCCGGTGAGGGTGAAGGACTTGCTCCGTAAGCTCATGCCGGTCGAAGATACCAGGCCGCTGCGACTGTTTATTAAAACACAGCACTCTGCAAACACGAAAGTGGACGTATAGGGTGTGACGCCTGCCCGGTGCCGGAAGGTTAATTGATGGGGTTAGCTAACGCGAAGCTCTTGATCGAAGCCCCGGTAAACGGCGGCCGTAACTATAACGGTCCTAAGGTAGCGAAATTCCTTGTCGGGTAAGTTCCGACCTGCACGAATGGCGTAACGATGGCGGCGCTGTCTCCACCCGAGACTCAGTGAAATTGAAATCGCTGTGAAGATGCAGTGTATCCGCGGCTAGACGGAAAGACCCCGTGAACCTTTACTATAGCTTTGCACTGGACTTTGAATTTGCTTGTGTAGGATAGGTGGGAGGCTTTGAAGCGTGGACGCCAGTTCGCGTGGAGCCATCCTTGAAATACCACCCTGGCAACTTTGAGGTTCTAACTCAGGTCCGTTATCCGGATCGAGGACAGTGTATGGTGGGTAGTTTGACTGGGGCGGTCTCCTCCTAAAGAGTAACGGAGGAGTACGAAGGTGCGCTCAGACCGGTCGGAAATCGGTCGTAGAGTATAAAGGCAAAAGCGCGCTTGACTGCGAGACAGACACGTCGAGCAGGTACGAAAGTAGGTCTTAGTGATCCGGTGGTTCTGTATGGAAGGGCCATCGCTCAACGGATAAAAGGTACTCCGGGGATAACAGGCTGATACCGCCCAAGAGTTCATATCGACGGCGGTGTTTGGCACCTCGATGTCGGCTCATCACATCCTGGGGCTGAAGCCGGTCCCAAGGGTATGGCTGTTCGCCATTTAAAGTGGTACGCGAGCTGGGTTTAGAACGTCGTGAGACAGTTCGGTCCCTATCTGCCGTGGACGTTTGAGATTTGAGAGGGGCTGCTCCTAGTACGAGAGGACCGGAGTGGACGAACCTCTGGTGTTCCGGTTGTCACGCCAGTGGCATTGCCGGGTAGCTATGTTCGGAAAAGATAACCGCTGAAAGCATCTAAGCGGGAAACTTGCCTCAAGATGAGATCTCACTGGAACCTTGAGTTCCCTGAAGGGCCGTCGAAGACTACGACGTTGATAGGTTGGGTGTGTAAGCGCTGTGAGGCGTTGAGCTAACCAATACTAATTGCCCGTGAGGCTTGACCATATAACACCCAAGCAATTTGCGTCGGCTCTCTAAACCAGAGCAACCAGATTGCGGTGTGTGAAGACGAAACGAACCGAAAGTTCGACGCTCACAAAGCACCGAAAACTATCCCATACCCAATTTGCTGAAGCGAGGCCATCAGGTCACGAGTCAGTACCCGAATTTCTTGACGACCATAGAGCGTTGGAACCACCTGATCCCATCCCGAACTCAGAAGTGAAACGATGCATCGCCGATGGTAGTGTGGGGTTTCCCCATGTGAGAGTAGGTCATCGTCAAGATTAAATTCCGAAACCCCAATTGCGAAAGCAGTTGGGGTTTTGTTTTGCCCGCAGGAAAGTGCTCGATGCGGGGTGCTGACTGTCGCGATGGCAGCAGTTAAAGGTGATGCGCTCGCGTACGTTATGGGTTGAGTCTCCTGCATCACGCAGGCTCATCCTTGGAGCTCCAGCGATTTCGCCCCAGCCGTTTCGCTTGATAAAGGCATGTATCAGCCGACTTCAACAGCATGGCCGACGTCACTGAGTCGTCAACCGGGTGGCGTGTGGTAATCCCTGCGCTCGCAGTCACATACCCCAAGGGATGCCCGGTGTGTTCCAGTTCCAGCGAGCGGATGGTTTGAAGAATGTCCTCGGCGACCTGTATGGCGCCAGCGTTGTGGGTGTTGGGTAACAACACGGTGAACTCCTCTCCGCCGTAGCGTACAACAAGGTCTCCCGGGCGTTTGACCGCCTGCTGTAGCGCGCGCCCGACCGCGTTGAGGCAATCGTCGCCAGCGGCGTGTCCATAGCGGTCGTTGTAGCGTTTGAAGTGATCGACATCGAGCATGATCAATGACAACGGCGAACCCTGACGCCGGGCCAGACGGATTTCATCCGCGAGCGCGGCATCCAGGCGTCGGCGATTGCCGAGACCTGTGAGGCTGTCGGTCAGTGCCATGTCGCGCATAGCCTGATGAGCGGAGCGGATTTCCCGCTCCATCGCGATTCGCTGACGTAACTGGCTCAGGACAATCAGCCCGAAACCGGCGAGTACCAGGATCAGAAAAATCAACACAAAGCCGTTTTTCAGCAGATCCCGACGCCATGGCGCGGTGATCGAGTCCTTGGATAACCCCGCTTCGACCACCAGCGGATAGGTGGTCAAGGCGCGATAGCCGTACAAGCGCTCGGTGTCATCCACTACCGCCCGGATCTGGGCTATACCCTCGTTGGAGCTGGGCAGGTAGGTCTTGAAGATCTCGCTGTTTGCCAGACTCTTGCCCACGACCGATGCGATAAAGGGACGGCGGACCAGGATCGTGCCATCGCGCATGGCCAGCACCAGCGCGCCTTTGTCATCGATGCGGAAGTCACCGTAATAGTCGACGAAATAGCTGACTTTGACCGTCCCCAGCAGCACGCCCGCGAACGAGCCGTCAGGATTGTTCAAGCGGCGGGAAATAGGAATGATCAAGTCATGAGTGGAGCGACTCTCGACCACCTGACCGATGCGTACTTGCCGATCCTCGTGGGTGCGGTGGTACTGGAAGTAATCGCGGTCGGCGTTGTTGGCCATTTCCGGCGTGACTTCCTTGTCGGTCACGATCCAGTGGCCATCCGGGCCATAAATGAACAGGCCATGTAACTGCGGCATGATCTTCGATTGCTGCACCAGCAGCTTGTGAATGCGCGCCACGTCGAGGTTTTGCAGGCCGTCACCCTCGACGCGTTCCGCCAGTCCGACGGTGAGCACGTCGACTTGGCGAATGGTGTCTTCGGCGTGCTGAGCCGTGGCGCGAGCGAGGTTGGTCACCGAATCCCGAGCGGAGGCAAATACCGAACGATAATCCCGCCACGTTCGCCAGCTCTCGACTGCCAGAAAGGCCACGACCACCACCACCATGAAGCTGACAGTCAGCCGAAAGGTTGAGCCAGCCTTCATTGTTTTAGTGCGCCGTGTGGCGTTTGCAGTTGGCTCTTGAGAATTGCGTCCGAGCATCAACTTTTCCTTGAGTGTCGTTCTGAGCGTAGTGCTGACAAACATTATGACAAGGATCGGCATCACGTTCGGGACGGCAGTGTGATCTGCGCATCACTTTGAATTTATTGTCTCCTTACAGTTGACGGTTAAACCCTTTACAGGCGATTTATCCCGTTCAACCAAGTCATTAATCTGTGCCCATCTTGAACGCAACCGAACTTGCACAACTAAAAAGGGATTCAACATGAGCACTGCAACCTACAACCGCCTGAACAAAGACGATGCCGTCGTTCTGCTGGTCGACCACCAGACCGGCCTGATTTCCCTGGTCCAGGACTTCTCGCCGAACGAGTTCAAGAACAACGTGCTGGCCTTGGCCGATCTGGCGAAGTTCTTCGAATTGCCAACCATCCTCACCACCAGCTTCGAACAAGGCCCGAACGGCCCGCTGGTACCGGAACTCAAGGAAATGTTCCCGGATGCGCCGTACATCGCTCGCCCTGGCCAGATCAATGCCTGGGATAACGAAGACTTCGTCAAGGCAATCAAGGCCACCGGTCGCAAGCAGATCATCATCGCCGGTGTCGTGACCGACGTGTGCGTGGCGTTCCCGACGCTGTCGGCACTGGCGGAAGGGTTTGACGTGTTTGTGGTGACCGACGCCTCCGGCACCTTCAACACCACCGTGCAGCAAGCCGCATGGAACCGCATGACCCAGGCTGGCGCACAAATGATGAACTGGTTCTCGGTGGCCTGTGAGTTGCACCGCGACTGGCGCAACGACATCGAAGGCTTGGGCAATCTGCTGTCCCAGCGGATTCCAAACTATCGCAACCTGATGAATGGCTATGCGGCGCTGACGGCCCAGCAGAAATAAGGTCATGCCGAACCACGAAAGCCTGCCCTGAAAAGCAGGCTTTCGTCGTTTACTGCGAGAGCCGGAGGGTAGGGCTTAAGACGGTGACGACTACTTTCCCGACTTGCTGATTGGCCTCAAGGAAGCGATGCGCATCCTGAATGTCGTCCATCACAAATGTCCTGGCGATGACCGGTTGCAGAGCGCCCGATGCCAGACCGTCGACAATGAAGGCTTTTGCGCGGGCCAGTGTGGCGGGGTCCGACACGATTTCCGAATAGAGGTAACCCTTGAGGGTCAGGCATTTACCCAGCACGGTGAACAACGGGAACGGCGTGGGTTCGGGACTCAATGCACCGTACTCCAGCAAGATGCCGCCGCGAGCCATGCTTTGGGTCAGGGGCTCGAACGAGGGGCCGCCCACTGGATCGAACACCACCCGCGCGCCTTTGCCATCGGTCAACGCCATGACCGCTGCCACCATATCTTCTTCGTCGCTGACGATCACGTGCGCCGCGCCGGCATCCAGCAATGCCTGTTTCTTGGCACGGGTTCGGGTCACGGCAATCGAAGTGGCGCCGACCATCCGGGCGATCTGGAAGGCCGCGAGCCCGACACTGCTGGAGGCGGCAGTGACGATCACGAAGTCGTTTTTCTGAAGTTTCGCTTGTTCGATCAGTGCTCCCCAGGCGGTGACGTATTGCATCCAGGATGCAGCAGCCTGTTCGAAGGACAGGTTCGAGGGATGCTTGACGGTGAGGCTTGCCGGTACGTTGGCCAGTTCGCCGTAGGTGCCCCAGCGCGCGATGTCCAGCGGTGGAATCACGCTCACAGCATCGCCAGCCTTGAATTCGCTGACACTGTGACCGACCGCGACCACGATGCCGGCTGCTTCATAACCGAGACGGCTGGGAAACTCCGCTTCCTGCAGATAGGCGTGATTGCGGAACATCACTTCAGCGCGATTCAGGCCGAAAGCTTTGACCTCGATCTGCACTTCGTCCGCTGCGGGTGCCGGGACGTCGACGTTTTCCAGTTTGAGAACGCTCGCGTCACCGTATTCATGAATCCTGACAATGCGTGCCATGTGTACTTCCTCGGTTAACGATAAATTGCACCTGCATGATCCGGTGCCTTGGACGCCAATTTAGTCTTTGGCCTGCTTCGGATAAAGGCCTAGGATGGCGCAACACTAGAAACAACGAGTTTCCAATGGATCGCCTCACACTCATGTCCACGTTCGTCAAAGCGGTTGAACTGGGCTCCTTCAGCGCGGTGGCGGATGAGCTCAATCTGTCCCCGCAGATGGTTGGCAAACAGGTAAAGATGCTTGAGCAGCATCTGGGCGTTTCGCTGCTCAACCGCACCACCCGCAAGCAGAGCCTCACGGATTTCGGCCGCACCTTCTATCAGCGGGCCAAGCTGATTCTGGCCGACATGGACGCCGCCGAAGAAATGGCCGCCGTGACCCGGGGCGTGCCCAGCGGCCGATTGCGGATCAATGCGCCCGTCACGTTCGGCGTCAGCACGCTGTCGCCGAAGCTGCTGGAGTACATGGTTCGTTATCCGCAAGTGTCGGTGGACCTGACGCTCTCGAACGAACTGGTCGACCTGGTGGACGGCGGATACGACGCGGTGTTCCGCATCGGCGAACTCGCCGACTGCGGCCTGAAGGCGCTGCCGCTGATGCCTTATCAAATGGTGCTTTGCGCAGCGCCGTCCTACCTCGCCCGTCGTCCACCCATCACCACACCTTGGGATCTTCAGGAACATGAATGTCTGGCGTTCGCCTATTCGGACGGCCGCTCACACCTGCGATTCGAAGGCCCGGACGGCTGCATCGACGTACCGATTAAAAGCCGATTGACGATTAATCAGGGCGATCCGTTGCTGTCCGGAGCGGTGGCGGGGCTGGGGGTAGTGATGTTGCCGCTGGAACTGGTCAAGGATTCGCTGCGAAGCGGCACGCTGGTGAGTCTGTTGCCGCAGTACAAGGTGCCGGTTTCGCCGATGAATCTGTTGTATGCGCCGGACCCGAGGCTGACACCCAAACTGCGCAGCTTTATCGATTTCGTGAGGGGGCGTTCGGATAAGAGCTGCATTGAGTGATGAAGGCTTAACGATCAGAGATTTGTCGCAACAAAATCCCTGAATCCGAGCTTCACATACTTTCGCGACTCATCGACAATGCGCGCTCTGTTCCGGGGTAGTTCAGCGGTAGAATACTCGGCTCTTAACCGGGTGGGCGCTGGTTCGAATCCAGCCCCCGGACCCACTACATAGTAGGTCACAAGGAAGTATGTCCAGGCCTGAGGATGAATCGGGTGCGCTCGGCGGAATAAACGCCTGTTATGCGCACTTTCAACTGTCTCGTGCGCTCGCAGCACGCGACAACGACGCCAGTCCGAAAGCACTTGCGCGGCTCGAACGCTGGCAAAAGGTTCTCGAGAACCTGATGCTTGGCCGTGCCCTGTATGGCTCGCGGACACCGTTCGCCGACCTGCCAGAATGGATAACGCTGGAAGTAGCCACTGGCGGCTTTGCAACGGGCAACCTTCTGGCCGGTGGCGAGTTGACCGCTCATGAGCGCCAGTTGGCGTCATCGATTCCCGGCATTCGAGCGGGTTACGAACGACTCGATTTGAATAGGTGGCATCTTTCAGACGAAGGCGTCAGAACACTGCAAGATCGATTGACGAAGCAAGACTATCGGATCGATGTACCGGAAGAGGCTGCGTTGCTGACAGTGGCCTGGTTTCTGGGACAACAACGCGCCGAAGAAGCCAGGACGTTGATCGAGCAGATCGCGCCTTTCTTCGAGCGAGTGCGTTTTTTTCCGGCGGCAGCCAACGAGCGCCCGCTCTCGATGGCTGAAGTTGAAGTTTTCAATGCTGCTCAAATCAGCCTGCGCCTGTCTGTCCTCTTACCCCAGCCTCGTCTTACCGTTCAAAAGCATGTTGTTGAACGCAGGTTGCCTCTCTACGACGCCGCGGTCTCGCTTTTCCTGCTGACGTACAACGATGGTTGGCCTTGCAGGTATTACCCTGCAGGCTGGTTCGAGCGCGCTTCGGTGCTTGGTACAGAATTTGATACCGCCACTGAGGCTGATCCCCGCCACACAGGAAATTCCAGTGATCGGGTGGCGGAATTGCTGGCATTGCTCAAGCAATGCGCCATTGATCCAGCATCGTTAACGGGGCGTCAGGTTGGGCGCATTCGCAGAATCGTCGATGACTTTGTAGCCAAGCATGGACATCCTGATTCCGAAGCCCATTCCAGCAAGCGTGCACAGCAGCGTCTTCACGTATCAGCCTCGGCACATTATCTGATTGCCAAGGCTGCTTCCGAGCGTCTGGCGAGATACCCCGGCTCGGAAGGCATTTCTGATTTCGCACCGTTACTGCAGCCGATCACAAACGAAGAGGCAAAGGTTTATTCATTGACGGAGGGGGAGACCATTCCTTCTTCGATTCGTCGACGCCTCGAACGTTGCCGAAAGGGAACGGTTGCAGAGTTGATTGACCATGGTGTCATTACATCTGCAGATACAGTGGCGAAAGTGCTGCCGGCGATGACGGCGCAAATCTGTAGCGCCGGATATCGAGATGTAACGTTGCGGGCACTGTCTGTCGCTACCTATCGTGCTTTCAGGCGTCGACGCTCTCTATTGCTGCTGAACATGCAGCGTCAGGTGAAAGTCGATGACTTGCCTTGGGTGAAAGCCCTGGAAACCGAATACGAGGCGGATGCTCTTGCGGTTGAAGGTGCTAGGCAGGCTCTGATCGAAGCGTCCGCGTTGACTCTTGTTGCATTTCCTCAGGCCATTCTGCCAAACAAGTTGCTTCAGGAATTTTCCTCGCTTGCCGAATCGGCCAAGCTGGATCTTCCATTCGTAGAGGAGATCGCGGCTGATATTTTCATGGGCACTTTCTCCGGCAAGTTCGTGAAGGCTGCCAAGCGTTCAGTGCGGTTAATGGCCGGATCTCTTTACGCACGCTATTACGATATCGATATGGATCAGTTGGCTGCACTACCCAAGCAGCGGAATTCACGAAGCAACAGTGGTGTGCTGGCTGGTTTGTGCGCGCGGCGGGCGAACGCCGATATCGGAAGAAGGAGTCCGGCGAACAACGGCACAATCATCGAACAGCAACAGATATTGACCACGCAAAACCTGGCAATCCTGTTTGATGATTTGGACCTGAAGACGCTGTTACATGATCGCTTGGGTTCAATGGCCGAGGCATGTTTCAAATGGATCTGCGGTCGGCAGCAGATGCAGATCAAGTTCTACCATGCACGTCTGGTTATGTTGAAAAACACAGCGTATGCGTGGCGCCAGATGATGTTTTATCTGTCGATGCTGGATCAGTCTCGATTGGAGAGTGTGCTTGGAAACATTGAAGTGCATTTTGCGGCTCAATCCAGCGCATTTCAGGGGCGATTTCTTCCCGCCATGATCGGCTTGCGCATGGCGGTATCTGGGTGTCGGTTGACTTCGGCTCACCAAGAGCGTGAGGGAAGTAAGGTTTTTCTGGGGTGGACCACTGAACGGCACTGGCTAATGCCTTCCTAGATATCGGAAAGCTCCCGGCGTAACGAAAAGCCTGCCTTCAAAAGCAGGCTTTTCGCATTTTCAGAGATGCCTTCATTTGTAGCTCAAGTGCCTACGAAACCTTCACTTGCAGCCTGTCAACGCCGCCCGGTCCGCGTACTCACGTCCACCCAGACAGCCAGCACCAGAATGCTGCCTTTGACGATCATCTGCCAGTAACTGTCGACGTCGAGCATGGACATGCCATTGTCCAGGCTGGTGATGACCAGTGCGCCGAGGAGGGCGCCATAGACTGTGCCGGAACCGCCGCGCATCGAGGTGCCGCCGATGAAGCAGGCGGCGATGGCGTCGAGTTCGCCCATGCTGCCGGCCGAAGGCGAGCCGGCGGCCAGGCGCGCAGTGTTGACCACGCCGGCGAGGGCACACATCACGCCCATGATGCCGAAAATCCAGAGCTTCACGGCCTGCACATTGATACCGGACAGGCGCGTCGCTTCCATGTTGCTGCCCACGGAATAGACGCGTCGGCCGAACACGGTCTGGCTGGTTACGTAACTGAAGCCGCCCAGCAGGATCAGCAAAAGCAGGACCGGTACGGGAATGCCGTCATAGCTGTTGAGGGTCTGGACGAAACCTGCCAGTACCGCGCCGATCAACAACACCCGTGCCACGTCACGCACCAGTGAATGTGGCGCGAGGCCGTGAAGGGCCCGATTGCGCCGTTGCTTCCAGGTCAGGAACAACGTCAGTGCGAACAGCAGGACGCCCAGGCCGGTGCCGATCGCATGTGGCAGATAACCCTGGCCAATGTAGACGAGTTCCGGCGACACCGGCGCAATGGTCGTGCCGCCGGTGATCCCCAGTAAAATCCCGCGGAACGCCAGCATGCCGCCCAGCCCGACGATGAACGACGGAATGCGCAGGTAGGCCGCCATGTAGCCATTGGCGAGGCCGATCAGCAGGCCGCACACCACCACAAGGCTCAGGTTCGCCAGCAACGGTACGTGATAGACAACATCGAGAATGGCTGCCACGCCACCGAGCAGACCCAGCAATGAGCCGACCGACAGATCGATCTCACCGCTGATGATCACCAGCACCATGCCGCAAGCGAGAATCCCGGTAATCGACATCTGACGCAGCAGGTTGGAGAGGTTGCGCGGTGTCAGGAATCCGCCCTCGGTCTGCCAGCTGAAGAACAGCCAGATCAACGCCACGGCGAACACCAGTGCGAGCATCTTGTAGCGGGTGAAGAGTTGTTTGACCTGATTCATTTACGCGGATTTCCGAGCTTTATTGTTATGGCTGTCGGGCTGGCTGAGCGCCGCGGCGAGCACCTGTTCCTGGGTGAGTTCATGGTTGATGAAGTCACCCCGCAGTTGACCTTCGCCGATTACCAGGACGCGGTCGGAAACGCCGAGCACTTCGGCCAGCTCCGAAGACACCATGATGATCGACACACCTTCGGCAGCCAGCATCCCCATCAGTTTGTAGATCTCGTACTTGGCGCCGACATCCACCCCTCGGGTTGGCTCGTCGAGAATCAGCACCCGGGGCCTGGTCAGCAGCATCTTCGCCAACACGGCTTTTTGTTGATTGCCCCCGGACAGGCTGGTGATCGGCAGAAACGGGCTCGCGGTCTTGAGGTGCAGGCGCGAAATTTCCCGATCGATGCTGCTCAGTTCAGCTTCGGCGTCGATGCGGGTCAGTTTCGAGTAACTGTCCAGCACCGCCAGGGTGATGTTCTGACCGACGCCCAGATCGGGAATGATTCCCTGGCGTTTGCGATCCTCGGGTACCAGGCATACGCCGGCGCGGATTGACTTGAGCGGCGTGCGGGTGTCGATGGGTTGGCCGTCCAGCCAGACTTCACCTTCGTGGTGACCGGGGTAGGCACCGAACAGCGCGGTCACCAGCTCCGTACGGCCGGCACCGACCAGCCCGGCGATGCCGAGGATTTCCCCGCGTTTGAGGCTGAACGAAACATCGTCGACCCGTTTGCGCTTGGGGTTGTCGACGTCGTAGCAGGTGATGTGGCGCGCCTCGAAAATCACCTCGCCGATGTCGTGTGGTTCGGTGGGGTAGAGGTTGCTCATTTCCCGACCGACCATCTGGGTGATGATCTGTGGAATATCCATATCCGCCATGGCAGTCGTGGCGATGTGTTTGCCGTCGCGGATCACCGAAATGGTGTCACACACGGCGGCCACTTCATCGAGCTTGTGGGAGATGTAGACGCAGGCGACACCTTTGGCCTTGAGATCGCGGATGATGTCCAGCAACACCTCGATTTCCGAACGGGTCAGGGCCGAAGACGGCTCGTCGAGGATCAGCAGGCGTGCCTGTTTGTTCAGGGCCTTGGCGATTTCCACCAGTTGCTGATAGCCGCCGCCGTACTGCGAAACCGGCAGCGACACGTTCATGTCCGGCACTTTCAGCTCACGCATCAGGGCTTCGGCGCGGTGGATCATCGCCGGGTAATTCATCCGCCCACCCGGCAACGTCAGCTCATGGCCCATGAAAATGTTCTCGGCCACCGAGAGGTCGGGAACCAGCGTCAGTTCCTGGTGAATGATCACGATGCCGGCGGCTTCCGTTTCGCTGATCGATTGCGCCTTGAGCGGTTGACCGTCCCACAGGATTTCACCGTCCCAGGTGCCATGGGGATAAACCGCAGACAGGATTTTCATCAGCGTGGACTTGCCGGCACCATTCTCGCCGCACAGCCCGACGCACTCGCCCGGCCGGACCTTGAGGTCGATACCGTTGAGTGCTTTGACACCGCCGAAGGTTTTGACGATGCCGTTCATTTGCAGCAGATAGTCGGACATGGAGAGGGCTCGCATAGCAAAGACTCACATGGCACTGATCTTTGTGGGAGCGAGCCTGCTCGCGAAGGCGTCAGCAGATCCAATCGTGATGCAGGCTGAACCACCGTCTTCGCGAGCAGGCTCGCTCCCACAAGGGTTTTCGCATAACCAGGGATTGAGGCCTTGGTTACTGTCCGGCGATCTGCGCCTTGGTGTAGAAGCCATCCTGTTCCAGCAGGTCGATGTTGTCCTTGGTCAACGGAGTCGGGGTGAGCAGGATGGTGTCGACTTTTTTGCTGCCATTGTCGTACTGCGAGCTGTAGGCGGGTTTCTCGTTGCGCGCCAGTTGCACCGAGAGTTTGGCGGCTTCGGAGGCAATGAGTTTCAGCGGTTTGTAAACCGTCATGGTTTGAGTGCCGGCGATCACCCGCTTGACCGCTGCCAGGTCCGCGTCCTGCCCGGAGATCGGCACCTTGCCGGCCAGTTGCTGAGCGGCCAGGGCCTGAATGGCACCGCCGGCCGTGGCGTCGTTGGAGGCGACGATGCCGTCGATTTTGTTGTCGTTGCGGGTCAGGGCGTTTTCAACAATGCTCAGCGCCTCGGTAGGGTTCCATTCCTTCACCCATTGCTGGCCGACGATCTTGATATCGCCCTTGTCGATGGCCGGTTGCAGCACCTTCATCTGACCTTCGCGCAACACTTTCGCGTTGTTGTCAGTGGGCGCGCCACCCAGCAGGAAGTAATTGCCCTTGGGCGCTGCGTGCAGCACGCCGCTGGCCTGCATTTCGCCGACCTTTTCGTTATCGAAGGAGATGTAGGCGTCGATATCGGCGTTGAGGATCAGACGGTCATAGGAGACGACCTTGATGCCGGCTTTCTTCGCTTCGGCCACCGCATTGGTCAGCACGGTGGCGTTGAACGGCACGATGACGATGACATCGACGCCACGGGAAATGAGGTTTTCGATTTGCGAAATCTGCTTTTGCTCGTTGGCATCGGCCGACTGCACGAAGACCTTGGCGTCCATTTTCTCCGCTGCTGCTACGAAGTAGTCACGGTCCCGTGACCAGCGTTCCAGCCGCAGATCATCAATGGAAAAACCGATTTTCGGATGGGCCGCATCGGCCATCACCGGCAGCGACAACAGGGCCAGGGCGCTGGCCAGCAGCGTGCGTTTTACATTCTTCATGGTGGGGCGTCCTTTTATTTTTGTTTGAAAGACACGGCCTGACGATGAATATCGGGCTGGTGGAACTGTAGAGAATCAGCAGACGCAACGGACTACAGATTTGTCGCGCAAATGTCACAGCGCCTGCAATCCCCGTTGGCGATCAGCGATAGATAAACCGGTTGACGACGTTCTCGAGCATTTCCTGGCGGCCGCTGACGGCCTGCGGGTTCAGTTCGTGGGCGAAGGCGTGCTCGGCCAGTGACTGGAGATTGAACTCACCCGTCAGCACCGACTGGCCGAACGGCTGCTGCCAGCCGGCGTAGCGTTGATCCTTGAGTCGCTGAAGCTGATCGTTCTGCACCATGGCGGCGGCCCGCTCGAGCGACAGGGCGAGGACGTCCATGGCGCCGACGTGACCGTGAAACAGATCGACCTCGTCGAGGCTCTGGCGGCGTACCTTGGAGTCGAAGTTGAACCCGCCATTGCCGAAACCGCCGGCCTTGAGGATTTCATAGGTGACCAGGGTCATTTCCTCGACGCTGTTGGGAAACTGATCGGTGTCCCAGCCGTTTTGCGGGTCGCCCCGGTTGGCGTCGATGCTGCCAAAAATCCCCAGCGAGACGGCCGTCGCTACCTCGTGATGAAAACTATGACCGGCCAGGGTCGCGTGGTTGGCCTCGATGTTGACCTTGATTTCCTTTTCCAGACCGAACTGCTGGAGAAAACCGAACACCGTGGCGCTGTCGTAATCGTATTGGTGCTTGGTCGGTTCCTGCGGTTTGGGTTCGATCAGCAGGTCGCCTTTGAAACCGATCTTGTACTTGTGCTCGACCACCATGCGCATGAAGCGCCCCAGTTGCTCGCGCTCGCGCTTCAAGTCAGTGTTGAGCAAGGTTTCGTAACCTTCTCGGCCGCCCCACAACACATAATTGGAGCCCTTGAGGCGTTGAGTCGCGTTCATGGCGCTGAAGACCTGGGCAGCGGCGCAGGCGAACACTTCAGGGTCCGGGTTGCTGGCGGCGCCGGCGGCAAAGCGCGGATTGCTGAAACAGTTGGCGGTGCCCCACAGCAGCTTGATTCCGCTTTCTTCCTGATGGCGTTCCAGGTGATCGACCATTTGGGCGAAGTGGTTGCGGTACTCCTTCAGCGAGTGGCCTTCGGGGGCGACATCCGTGTCGTGAAAGCAGTAGTAGTCGATACCCAGTTTGGAGAAAAACTCGAACGCGGCTTCCGCCTTGCCGATGGCCAGCTGCATCGGGTCACCGGCGTGTTGCCACGGGCGCTTGAACGTCCCGGCGCCGAACACGTCGGAGCCCGGCCAGACAAAGGTGTGCCAATAACAGGCGGCCATGCGCAGGTGTTCGCGCATGGGTTTGCCGAGGATGATTTTGTCGGCGTCGTAGTGACGGAAGGCAAGGGGAGAGTCGCTGGCAGGACCTTCGTAGCGAATCCGCTCGACATCGGGGAAGTACGGCATTGGCAATGTCCTTGTTGTTCTTGGTTGTTGTTCTTGGGCGTGTCCCGATACTAGCAACGGCCCTGTGCCTGCCGATTACGAAAATCACCAACACGCAGTGCGATTTTGCGTATTGAGATTCGCCCTCTGCGCGCCTAGTCTGTGCAGACCGCCTCTACGGCAAGGGGCCCGGAACAGCATAAAAAACAATGAAAACCGTACCGCCTGTTCACCGCATCGCCCTGTTGTTCAACGGCAGCAAGATCTATGACCGCGGCATCATCAGCGGCATCGGCAACTACCTGAGCAGCACGCGCGCGTCCTGGGATCTGTTCCTGGAAGAGGATTTTCTCTGCCGGTTGAAGGGCATCGAGCGCTGGCAGGGCGACGGCATCATTGCTGACTTCGACGACCCGCTGATTGGCGAGGCGCTGGCCGACATCAAATTGCCCGTGGTGGCGGTGGGAGGTTCTTATCAGGATGAGCGGGCCTACCCCAAAGGGGTCCCGTACGTCGCGACCGACAATAACGCGCTGATCAAAATGGCTTATGAGCACTTGATCGAGGCCGGGCTGCAACGGTTCGCCTGCTTCAGCCTGCCTGAGGCGCAGGCGAACCGATGGGCTCAGGAGCGCGAAAAGGCCTTTCTGCGATTGATGCACCGGGACGGGTTGCGCGCCGAGGTCTATCGCGGCATGGGCACCAGTGCACCGCTGTGGGACAGCGCCGTCGAACAACTAATCGCCTGGCTGCAAAGCCTGCCCAAGCCCATTGGCATCATCGCGGTCAGTGACGCCCGCGCCCGGCAGTTGCTGCAAGCGTGCCTGACCGCCGGCATCGCCGTTCCGGAGCAGGTGGCGTTGATTGGCATCGACAACGACCCGCTGACCCGCAGCCTGACCCGGGTCCCCCTGAGTTCGGTGATCCAGGGCACCGAAACCATGGGCCGCACCGCCGCGCAACTGCTGCACCAGATGCTGCACGGCAAGCCGTCAACGGGCGAGCATGTCCTGATCCCGCCTGAAGCGATAAACGTCCAGATGTCGAGCTTGCATCAACCGTTGGGTAACCCTTACGTCATGCAGGCGCTGCTGTTCATCCGCCAATATGCCTGCCAGGGCATCAAGACCGCGCAAGTGGCGGCTTATGTCGGCGTGTCGCGCTCCTCGCTGGAGTCGCACTTTCGCACGGTGCGAGGCTGCAGCGTGCATGACGAGATTCTGCGTTTCAAACTGGCGGCGGCCACCCGCGGGCTGGAAAAAACCGACACGGCGATTGCAGACGTTGCCCGCACGTGCGGTTTCAAATCCGCCCAGTACCTGCACACGGTGTTTCGCCGAGAGTTCGGGTGTACGCCCCGTGAATATCAGCAGGGCGCCCGATAGACGGCCACTCAAAAGCGATCCAGTCGATAGGGCTCGCGCACCGGCAGAATACGAGCGGTGTCCTGCGTCGATGGCAACACCATTCCCCCAACCATCTCCGCCGTCACCGCCGCCTGCGTCAGCCCCAGATGCTGATGCCCGAATGCGAGCAACACCCTCCCGTCACACACCCGATCGATCACCGGCAGCGAGTCCGGCAGCGACGGTCGAAACCCCATCCACGGTGTGGCCGCCTCGACACTCAGTTCCTCACTAAACAACCCTTTGCTCAACCGATGCAGTTGCCAGGCGCGAGCCATGGTCGGCGGGGCTTCGAGGCCGGCGAATTCGACGGTGCCGGCCAGGCGCAGCCCTTCGGACATCGGGGTCATGATGAATTTGCGTTCCAGCGAGGTGACGGGGAAGGGCAGTCGGTTGTGTTCGTGGGGCAGCATCAGGTGGTAGCCGCGCTCGGTATCCAGCGGGACGTTTTTACCGGTCAGTGCGGCCGTAAGTTTTGCCGAGTGGGCGCCGCACGCGATCAGTACCTGGCGGGCGGACAGGGTGCCGGTTCCGGTCATCAGGCTGACGCTATGCTCGTTCAGTTGTCCGCCCTGAACCTGCTGCTTCACAAACTGCACGCCGCTGGCTTTCGCTGCTTCCACCAACTCACGCACGACACGGTGGGGATCGATGAAATGCCCGGTGTTCGGGAAAAACAGTCCGCCCTGAATCCGTTCGCTCAGTTGCGGCGCGGTCTCGCGTACCGCGCCGGCCTGCCACCAGTCGACCGGCACCTGTTGCTGTTGCAGGCGTTGCTGCAATGCTTCGAGCGCCGTGCGTGAGTCGGGGCGTTCGAACACCAGCAGCGAACCTTCCATCTTCAGCAGCTCGGGGCGCTGGATGTCTTTGAGCAAGCGCTGCCAGGCGTCGAGCGAGCTTTCATTCAGCGCGCGCAAACCGGCAACAGTGCGCTGAAACGGCGCCGAGCGCAGGTTCAGCAACAGCCGCGCAAACCAGGGCAGGGCGCGGGGCAGGTATTTCCAGTCCAGGCGCAGCGGGCCCATCGGGTCCATGAGCATGGCCGGCAAGCGTTTGATAATCGAGCTGTCGGCAATCGGAAACACCTGCTCGGTCGCCAGGTGCCCGGCGTTGCCGAACGATGCGCCGTGACCGGGTTCCTGCGGGTCGATCACCACCACCCGCAAGCCCTGACGGGCCAGGCGCAGGGCACTGGCGACGCCGATGATGCCGGCGCCGACCACGGCGATGTCGTACGGGTTATTCGGCATTTTTCACGGTTTCCCTTTGGCCATCGAGCAAGCGACGCAATGACAGTGGATTGGACTGCTTGAGCGCGGTTGGCAGCAGGCTGTCGGGAAAATCCTGATAGCAGACCGGGCGCAGGAAACGCAGGATCGCCGCCGTACCCACCGACGTGGTGCGCGAATCGGAAGTCGCCGGGAACGGTCCGCCATGCACCATCGCATCACAGACTTCAACGCCGGTCGGCCAGCCATTGACCAGCAACCGCCCGGCCTTGCGTTCCAGGGTTGGCAGCAATGTGCGGGCCTGTTGCAGATCCTCGTCATCCAAGTGCAGCGTGGCGGTCAGTTGGCCTTCCAGCTGTTCGAGCACCTGGCGGATTTCCGCATCGCTGGCGCATTGCACGATCAAGGACGCGGCGCCAAAGGCTTCGTCCTGCAAGGTGTGATCGGCAAGAAATTCGGCGGCATCGGTGACGAATAGATGGGCCTGGCCCTGATTCGGATCCGTTGCTCGCTGGCCGACGGCGGCAATACGCGCCCGGGTATTTTCCGTGAGGGCACTCACGCTGGATTCGTAAGCATTGAAGATCCCCGGCGTGAGCATGGTCTGCGCGGGGCTGCGTTGGATGAATTCGCTGGCGGCGCCGATGAAGGCGTCCAGCGCCGGCCCCTTGCGGGCGATCACCAGACCGGGATTGGTACAGAACTGACCGGCACCCAGCGTCAGCGAAGCGACAAAACCTTGGGCCAACGCCTCGGCGCGATTCTGCAACGCTGCCGGGAACAGCAACACCGGGTTGATCGAACTCATTTCCGCGTACACCGGAATCGGCTCGGTCCGTGCCTGAGCCGCTTTGATCAGCGCGAGCCCGCCACTGCGCGAACCGGTGAAGCCGACGGCCTTGATCCGTGGATCGCTGACCAGCGCGATTCCGACTTCACGGCCTGAGCCGTACAACAACGAGAACACACCTTCCGGCAAATCACAGGCCTTAACCGCCCGCGCAACGGCACGGCCAACCAGTTCGCTAGTGCCGGGATGGGCGCCATGGGCCTTGACGATCACCGGGCAACCGGCGGCCAGGGCCGAAGCGGTATCGCCGCCCGCCACCGAGAACGCCAGTGGAAAGTTACTCGCACCGAACACGGCCACCGGCCCCAGCGGAATCTGCCGCTGACGCAGATCCGAACGCGGCATTGGCTGGCGCTGCGGTTGCGCGGTATCGACTCGCACATCCAGCCATTCACCGGTCCGCACGGTGCGGGCAAACAGCCGTAGTTGCTGGCAGGTACGGCCCCGCTCACCCACAAGGCGCGGGCGCGGCAGGCCGGTTTCGGCCAGGGCGCGGTCGATCAGTTCGTCGCCGAGGTCTTCGATTTCGCGGGCGATGGTTTCAATGAATTCGGCCCGTGCCTCGAGCGATGTCTCGCGATAACGGTCGAGCGCCGCCCAGGCCAGTGCGCAGGCCTGCTCGACATGTTCGGCAGAGCCGCCGGCGTAGGCCGGTTCCAACGGGGTGTTGGTGGCGGGATTGATTCCGTGGATGACGTCGCGGTCGCCGGTGAGGGTTTGCTGACCGATCAGCAGTTGGCCCGTCAGGGTCATGGCGCATTCCTTATCAAAGCAGGTCACGAATAAGGCCCGCCGCCGTGGGGCGGCGGGCTTGAGCGGGGCGGCAGGTCAGGCGAAGTTCTGCTGCGCCGACCAGTTTTCGTACCAGTGACGGAACAGCGCGTACTGGGCTTCCGCGTACCGACGCTGAGAGTCACTGAGGGCGTCGGTCTCGTTGAAATGCAGGGTGTATTCCTTGTCGCCGTTGAGCACCATCAGGTGTTTGTAATACAGCACCAGATCCGTGCCTTCATCGAAGGACGACAGCACCGCCAGCGCCGATTCCAGCTCCCGTGCCTGTCGCCGGGCGTTGGCATCACCCTTGGCCGCCTGCTTGCTCAGCGCCACCAGTTGCAGCACTTCGCGGGGCAGCGCGTTGCCGATGCCGGTGATGGCGCCGGTGGCGTTGCAGTTGACGAAACCGTGCACGACCTGGGTGTCGACACCGACCATCAGGGTCACGTCATCATCCTTGGAGGTGATGTTTTCAGCGGCGTAGCGCAGGTCGGCACCACCGCCGAATTCCTTGAAGCCGATCAGGTTCGGGTATTCACGGCGCAGTTCGAAGAACAGGTCGGCGCGAGTCGCGAAGCCGTAGTAAGGGCTGTTGTAGATCACCGCCGGCAAGTTCGGCGCGGCGTGCAGAATCGCGGAGAAGTGCGCCTTCTGTGCGGCGAGCGAAGCGCCTCGGGACAGCACCCGGGGAATGACCATCAAACCCTGAGCACCGACTTTTGCCGCATGGGCAGCATGGGACACTGCTTCACGAGTGTTGATGGCGCCAGTACCGACGATGGTCGGAATCCCGGCACCCACCAGCCGCGCCACGCCTTCCTGACGCTCGGCTTCGGTGAGCAGCGGCCAGTCGCCCATGGAGCCGCAATACACGACCGCGCTCATGCCGATATCGATCAGCTCGCGACCCTTGGCCACCAGCGCATCGAAGTCCGGTGTGCGTGCGGCGGTGCACGGGGTCATCAGGGCGGGCATGCAGCCGGTGAAGATGTTGTCGCTCATTATTGTTCTCCTTGGAACGGTCATTCAGATAGGTTTGGAAAAGCAGCGCAGCGGCTCAGATGCCCCACGCGAACGGATCTGTTTCGTCGATCAGCAGCGTGCTGTCGGCGGTCATGTGGGCGCGGCCGGTGATGTAGGGGCGAATGCGCTCGCCTTCCCATTCAAAGCGGCCTTCGAACTGGCTGCCGGTGATGCTCGCCTGCACCCAGCGCTCGCCCGGCGCGAGTTTTTCGTCGGCGGCCAGGCACGCCAGTTTGGCGCTGGTGCCGGTGCCGCAAGGGGAGCGGTCGTAGGCCTTGCCGGGGCACATGACGAAGTTGCGGCTGTCGGCCTCGGCGTCATCGGCGAACAGTTCGATGTGGTCGATGACCGCGCCGTCCTTGCCATGAATGCCTTGGTCCTCCAGGGCCTTGAGCATTTTCCAGGTGAAGTCGGTCAGGGTTTCGACGTTGTCCATCGTCAACGTCTGGCCGTGTTCGCTGACCAGGAAAAACCAGTTGCCGCCGTAGGCCACATCACCAAGGAAACGGCCGTATCCCGGCACTTGCACCGCCACCTGTTTGCGTGAGCGATAGGCGGGCACGTTGCCCAGGGTCACGGCGCCGTCTTCATGCAGCGTTGCACTGACCGGGCCGACCGGCGTGTCGATCTTGTGCACGCCCGGTGTGATCAGCCCCAGATGTTGCAGCGAAGCAACGAGGCCGATGGTGCCGTGGCCGCACATGCCGAGGTAGCCGGCGTTGTTGAAGAAGATCACGCCGCAGGTGGCGTCCGGCGACACTGGCTCGCAATACAGCGCGCCCACCAGCACATCGTTGCCGCGCGGTTCCAGCAGGCAGGCGCGGCGCCACTGGTCATGCTGCTGGCGCAGGGCGTCGCGCTTTTCGGCCATGGTGTTGCCGGGCAGATCGGGAAAACCCTTCATCACCAGACGCGTGGGTTCGCCGCCGGTGTGGGAATCAATGACGTGTACTCGTTTCATGGACAGGTCCCGTTGAGTGATTTCAGTAAGCGCCGGCAGCGCGAGGATTGGCGTTGGAGGCAGGGGACAGCGAAGCGACTTCGCTTTCATCCTCTTCCGATTCCAGGCGCAGCAGGTGCGCCGGTACGCCGGTGGCGGCGCCCCAGTAATAGATGCCCATCGCACAGGCCGCGACGACCAGGGTGTCGAACGGATGAGTGAGGATGCCCAGGCCGCCGAAGGTGCCGAGTTTCGACAGGACGATGGTCACCGCGTAGAAGGCGATCAGCCACGCCGACGAGCGCACTTGCCGGGATAGGCTGAGGTGGGCGGTCGGCACGAAGCGGCCGCAAAGCAGGTAGACGACGAACATCAGGATTTGCAGGCCGAGCAGCCAGGACACGGTGTTCCAGCCCGACCAGTAAACGATCAGCGCCGCGATGATGAACGACACCGGCCCCAGCACGCCCATGCTCTTGACCCGGAACGGGCGCGGCATGTCGGGTGCATTGCGCCGCAGCGCGGCGACGGTCACTGGAGCCACTGCGTAACTCAGCACCAGCGCGGCGGAGACCACGTTGATCAGCGCTTCCCAGGAAGGGAATGGCAGGGTCCAGAACACCGACAGGGCGAAGGTCAGCCACAGCGCCGGACGCGGGATCCCGGACTTCTCGTCGATGTGGGTGAAGACCTTGAAGAACGTGCCGGTCTGCGCCCAGCCGTAGATCACCCGAGGCGTGGCGTTCATGTAGATGTTGCCGCAGCCGCTGGGAGAGATCACCGCGTCCGCCACCACCAGATACGCCAGCCAGCCCACGCCCAGCGCCAGGGCGATGTCGCGGTACGGCAGGGCGAATTCCTTGGAAACCCCGGCCCAGCCATTGGCGAGTAATTCGGTGGGGATGCCGCCGAGGAAAGCCGTTTGCAGCAGCACGTAGATTGCAGTGGAGAGCAGCACCGACAGGATCAGCGCAATCGGGATGGTGCGCTGGGGATTTTTCACTTCGCTGGCCACCGAGATGATCGGGGTCAGGCCGAGGTAGGCGAAGATCACGCCGCCGGCGGAAACCGCCATTTCGATGCCCGAGAGCCCGAAGGGGGCGAAGCCCTGAACCTGAAAGTTTTCCGGTTTGAAGAAGGTGAACAGCACGCCGATCACCAGCAGCGGCACGATGAACTTGAACACGCTGACCAGGTTGTTGGCCTTGGCGAAGGTCTTCACGCTGCGGTAGTTGAGGAGGAAGAACACGCAGAGCAGGCCGAACTGCACCAGCCAGCCGAGCAGGGTCGGATCACCGCTGCCGGCCTTGGTCAGGCTCGGAAACCAGGCCGCCGCGTATTGGCGCGATGCAACCACCTCGATTGCCACCAGACTGGAAAACGCGATCAGCGTGATGAAACCCATCAGATAACCGAGCAGCGGCCCGTGGCTGTAAACCGGGTAGCGCACCACACCGCCAGCGCGGGGCAATGCCGCGCCCAGTTCGCAATAGACGATGCCCAGCAGCAACACGGCGAAGCCGCCCAGCAGCCAGGAAAATATCCCCGCCGGCCCGGCAATCGCAGAGACGTGACTGGCCGCGAACAACCAGCCGGAACCGAAGATCGCCCCCAGACCGATAAAGGTGAGGTCGATCAATGAAAGTTGTTTTTTGAACTTGCCTTGGCCTGACATGGCATCGCCTTCTTGTGAGTTATTGGATAGGCAGGTGTGAGTCACTTGAACGGCTAAACAGTGAACTCATCGGGCGTCGGGCGATTGATGTTTTGCGCAGCTCTGGATGACGAATTCGGCACAGTTGCGAAGAAAGACAGCGGCGCTCGACACGCTTCGAACGTTGCTGCAATCTGCACGCGAACACCTCAGGCCGATCCATTCACCGGGGAAGACCTTCACATGCAGAACGCGTTTGCGATCCTTTGTCAGGGCGATGAGCGCCAGCGTCCCCATACCCTCGACGCGCTGCTGGCCGGCGTGGCGCCGCTGTTGCCGATGCTGGACGTGATTCCGAACGCGGTCATTTTCATCAAGGATGTGCAGGCGCGGTACGTCCTGGCCAACCGTACGCTGGTGCAGCGCTGCGGTCTGAAAGACCTTAAACCGCTACTTGGGAAAACCAGTGCGCAGGTGTTTCCGGCGCAACTCGGGCCCGGTTATACCGAGCAGGATCGTCGGGTGCTGGAAGAGGGGTTCGTGCTGGAGGATCAACTGGAACTGCATCTGTACGGCAGCCGCGAACCGGGTTGGTGCCTGACGCACAAACGCCCGCTGTACAACCGCGACGGCGAGATCATCGGCCTCGCCGGGATTTCGGTGGACCTGCAATCGGCCAGCGAAACCCATCCGGCGTTTCAGCGCCTGGCGGCCGTCGATGAACACATCCGCGCGCATTTCAATCGGCGGGTGACACTGGGTGAATTGACCCGGATTGCCGGTATTTCGGTGGCGCAACTGGAGCGCTACTGCAAACGGGTCTTCCACCTGACGCCGAGGCAGATGATCCAGAAGGTACGGCTGGAACATGCCCATCGCCTGTTGCACACCGAACTGCCGATTACCGAGGTGGCGCTGCAATGCGGCTACACCGATCACAGCGCCTTCACCCGGCAGTTCAAGGCTTCGACCGGGTTCACCCCGCGTCAGTATCGACAGGCGACGGAGCAATGAGCGGCTCGCGGGTCATAGCGGCTAGACTGACCCTGTCAGCCCCACTTGCTGCAGGTGAAACGAGATGAGCGAATTCTGGGTACGCCGATGCTCGTATGGCCTGTGCGCGATCCTGCTGACGCTGACGGCGTCCTGTTCGAGCAAGGCTCACTACGCGACCACCGGTGATCGCTGCTATGCCAAAGCGGTGCCGACGATGGGCGAGGGTGGCCTGGCGTGGGGATCGACCCTGGGCCAGGCACAGAAAAAATCCATGGATAACTGCATGCGCTACGCCGGCCGCTCGGGCGGTACGCCCGGTACCTGTCAGGTGGTGTTGGCCAAGTGCAAGAATTGATAAGGCGCGATAGCCGCCCGAGCCATAGTGACCGGAAAGGACTTCAGTGAACCTTCATCTTGAAATCGAGCGGATTTTTACCGACCAGGCCTTCGCAAGGCCGCTGTTTTATTCCTGCCCGGGAGGACTGCGTTTCGAACTCTCCGAAACGGGAGGGATGATCGAACAGTTCCTGTTGGCCTTGCGAAAATCGACCGAAATCTGCACCGACATTTTCAGTGGCGAGCCCACGCTCGTGACCTGTCTGCGCTTTCACTCCGGCGGCCAGCGATTTACCCATCGAGCGTTACTTCAGTCCCTTCGGTCGGCTGGCATCGAGATACCTGCAGAACGCTCGATCTGGAGTGAACGCACTGATCCGGATAACTGGTTCTGCGAAAGCGAACCCGAGTACTGGATCAACCTCGCATTCGAAGCGCCCGCAAGGTCGCTTCAAGCATTGCTCTGGTGCGCACTGGCCACGGACTTTGGCGCCATTGCGCCGAATCCACGCTGCGCGGTCTACCTGTTCAATTTGAAGGCCGAAGTGATGGTTTTCCCTTACGACGACCGAGGGATGGACGTGGTCGGGCCCAACAAGGCGCTGCTTTCAAGGCTGTATCACCGCCATCAAGCGTATCTCCTCGATTACGACCGGCCCGCGATGGACGCTGACTTTGCGGGCGCTGCCTGAGATTGGCCCCGGAGCCCTTGATGCCGATCAGAGAGGTCCGAGGGCTCAAGCGCATTTAAATCAAGCTCCGTTCACTAGGTGCGTTGCAAGGCTCGCGACACGTACATTTTGGTAATCATTGACACCATCTCTTTCGCCCCGAAACAACGGAAGTAAAAGCAGCCGTAGTCGGTTTCCAGGCACACAATCTTGGTCATGAACCCCCATTCCAGGCTGACCTTTCGAATCGATGCCATGGGGATTTCAATATCCAGAGCCCCGTCCTGAACCATACGGTTCATGGCATTGGCGTTCATGAAAATCGTGGAGTGGGTCACCGTTACCTTCCCGCCAACCCAGAGTCCGCCGGGGGCCAGAAAATTGACCAGTTTCGTCTTCAATACTGCTTCGGCCATCCCTGCATCTCCCTCGTTCAAATCACAATTCAGCATTTCAGCCGCCTGTTTACCTGACAAAAAACAAAATCACCATGTGTTTACTTCGTTCATTCATACGTCGCAGTTCTCACTGCCCGTTTCTGTCTGGAGTTCTCTCGATGCCCTCGCTCAAAACATTGCCCGCTGCATTGCTGGGGCTGGCCCTTGCTTGTCCGGTGGAAGCCGAGTCTCAGGGCATGGAGTTGGGGCAAGTGCTGATCGGGGCTGAAGACCAGAGCGGCGAAGACCTTTCGCTGGAGGAGGCCAAGGCCCGGTTGGCACAGGTGCCCGGTGGCACCAACGTGGTCGATATGCGCCGCCCGATGCAGGGGCGGGTGGCGAGCAATCAGGATGTGCTGGCGTACCAGCCGGGGGTCTATGCCCAGTCGGCGGGCAACGAGGGGGTGAAAATCTCGATTCGTGGTTCGGGCATCAATCGGGCTCCCGGTGCTCACGCGTCGGGGCTGTACACGATGCTCGACGGCCTGCCGCTGACCGGTCCCGGCGGTACGCCTTACGAGTTGCTGGAGCCGCTGTGGCTCGATCATGTGGAAGTATTGCGTGGTGCCAACGGTTTCGATCGTGGTGCGCTGGCCCTTGGCGGGGCGGTCGATTACGTCAGCCACACCGGCTACAACGCGCCACTGCTGAATGTGCGCTACGTCATGGGCAGCCACGGCTATGCGCAACGGCAAGTCAGCTCGGGCCAGGTGCTCGGCGATTTCGATTACTACCTGTCGATGACCGATGCGCACTCCGACGGCTATCAGGATCACACCGCCAGCAAGAGCCAGGGCGTGATCGCCAACTTCGGTTATCGCTTCAATCCGAATCTGGAAACCCGCTTCTACATTCGTCACCGCGAGACCGACAACGACCTCGCCGGGCGAGTGACCAAACACTCCATCGAACACGATCCGCGCGCGGCCAACCCGGCCTACGTGACGCGCAACGACAGCCGCGATCAGCCGGGCAGCACCTTCATCGGCAACAAGACCACGTACTACATCGACGACGATTCGAGCATCCAGACCGGCCTCGTTTATCACGATTACCCGATGGACCTGCGCGAAGGACCCAACCGCCTGAAGGTGGCGTACACCGATGTCAGCGGCACGTTCGACTACAAGCGCCGCGACACGCTCTGGGGTCTCGAAAGCCGCAGCACGGTTGGCCTGCGGGTGACCAAACACCTGCCCAACGACGGTGCCACTGAGTTGGTTCGGATTCCCACCGGCAACACCGCCGGTTATGCGCCGGGCACGCACATGCGCAACTTCACTTATCAAGGCTCGGACACCGTTCTGCACTTTGGCAATGACCTGGAGATTGCCAACGACCTGTGGCTGACCACCGGCCTCGCCGCGATCTACACCCGCCGCGAAAGCGCCGTGACCTACCCGGAAGGTGGCGGCAAAACCAGCCTCGGCGACTGGGATTACGCCCCACGCCTGGGCTTGCGTTATCAGGTGACGCCGGACCTGCAACTGTTCGGCAACCTCAGCCGCTCCGTCGAAGCGCCGCATCCGTGGTCGCTGATCTACAGCTCCAACGTCCGCTTTCCGGCCGGCAGCGGTGCGGCCACCGGCACTCAGCGCGACCCCATCAAACTGCAGAACCAGACCGCGACCACCCTGGAACTCGGCGGCCGTGGCGACAGCGCGCTCGGCGAATGGAGCCTGGCCTGGTACTACGCCCAGGTGCGCCACGAATTGCTCTCGGTATTGCCGGACGCCAACGCCACCACGCCTTACGAACTCAATGCCAGCCCGACGGTGCATCCAGGCGTGGAAGCCAGCCTGCTCAGCAACCTGTGGTCAGCGAACGATGGCGGCAAGTTGAGCCTGCGCCAGGCCTACACCTTCAGCGACTTCCATTACCGCGATGACGACCGCTTCGGCGACAACCGCCTGCCGGGCCTGCCGATGCATTACTACCAGGGCGAATTGCGCTACGACTTCCCGCAGGGGTTCTTCGCCGCCGTCAACACGCAACTGGTATCGAAAGTCGCGGTGGATTACGCCAACAGCTACTACGCCGATCCTTACGCCACCTTCGGCGCGACCCTCGGTTACAACGCGCCGAAAGGCGACTGGCAGACCTGGCTGGACATGCGCAACCTGACCGACAAACACTACGCCGCTACAGTTACGCCGGGCTATGACGATAAAGGACTGGACGCCGCACGCTCCACGCCGGGTGAGGGGATGGCGATGTACGTCGGGGTGTCGTGGAGTCTGCTTTGATCTCACGACAGAACGGTGATTGAAACCGTTCGATCACCGGACAGCCAAACCTTCGTCCAATTGCCCGATCCTGCTTGCCGGCGTACTGTGACCGGTGATGGCGTAAACCGTGACCATCACCATAACGACAAGATCGAGTGCCCTGCCCATGGACAGCCGCCTGCTGAGCGACCGCAGCAGCGTGTTTCGCCACGCTGACCCGTATGCCGTCTCCGACTATGTGAACCAGCACGTCGGTCAGCATTTCATCGGCCTGTCCAAAACCACCCACCCGCAAGCCAGCCTCAACCACCGCAAACTCGCCGACCTCGATCTGTGCCGCATCAGCTATGGCGGCAGCGTTCGCGTCACGTCGCTTGCACTGGAAACGGTCTATCACCTGCAAGTCCTGCTGCAAGGCAACTGCCTGTGGCGCGGGCACAAGCGTGAGCATCATCTGGTGCCGGGCGAATTGCTGCTGATCAACCCGGACGATCCGGTCGACCTGACTTATTCCGACGATTGCGAGAAGTTCATCCTCAAGGTGCCGGTCAGCGTGCTGGAATCGGTGTGCGACGAACAGCGCTGGCTGCATCCTGCCGGAGGCATCCGGTTCCTGCGCAATCATTACCGGCTCGACGAGCTGGAAGGGTTTACCCACCTGCTGGGCATGATCTGCCAGGAAGCCGAAGCCAGCGATCCGTTGTTGCGGGTACAGGAGCACTACGCGCAGATCGTCGGCAGCAAACTGATTTCGCTGATGAACACCAACGTCAGCCGTGAATGCCTGAGTTCGCCGAGCGTCAGTTTCGAGCGGATCCTCGACTACATTGATCGCAATCTGAAATTGGATCTACCCGCCGAACACCTGGCGGCCCAGGCGAACATGAGCCCGCGTTCACTGTACGCGCTGTTCGAACGCCAGCTCGGCGTGACCCCGATGCAATACATCCGCCAGCGCAAGCTCGAGCGCATTCATGCCTGCCTCAGTGATCCGAGCTGCCCGGTGCGCAACCTCACCGAACTGGCGCTGGACTACGGCTTCCTGCACCTGGGGCGTTTCTCCGAAAGCTATCGCCAGCAGTTCGGCGAATTGCCGTCCGTGACCTTCAAACGCCGCCACTGAATTCCCGCCCCGAAACAATCTGAAGCACCTGCCGCGCCGTCCTGCACAAAACGGATAGCGCTCTGCAGGATTCGGATATTGCCGCCCGCGTTGCCTCCCTAATCTGACCTGGCCTGAACAATAACAATGGAGGCCCCGGCCATGTCCCTGGGAATCGACTACCTCAATGCCATGCTTGAAGAGGACCCCGAGAAGGGTGCCTACCGCTGCAAGCGGGAGATGTTCACCGATCCGCGGCTGTTCGAACTGGAGATGACGCACATCTTCGAAGGCAACTGGATCTACCTCGCCCATGAAAGCCAGATCCCCAACGTCAATGACTTTCTGACCACCACCATGGGCCGCCAACCCGTCTTCATCGCCCGCAACAAGGCTGGTGAACTCAATGCCTTTCTCAATGCGTGCAGCCATCGCGGTGCCATGCTCTGCCGGCACAAGTCCGGCAACCGTTCCAGCTACACCTGTCCGTTCCACGGCTGGACGTTCAACAACAGCGGCAAACTGCTCAAGGTCAAGGACCCGAGCGAAGCCGGCTACCCCGAAGGCTTCAATTGCGAAGGCTCCCACGACCTGACCAAAGTCGCGCGTTTCGAATCCTATCGCGGCTTTCTGTTCGGCAGCCTGAACGCCGATGTGAAATCCCTCGCCGAGCACTTGGGCGAGTCAGCCAGGATCATCGACATGATCGTCGATCAGTCACCCGAAGGCCTTGAAGTGCTGCGCGGTTCCAGTTCCTACATCTATGAAGGCAACTGGAAACTCACCGCCGAAAATGGCGCTGACGGTTATCACGTCAGCTCCGTGCACTGGAACTACGCCGCCACCCAGAATCAGCGTCAGCAGCGCGACGCTGGCGAAGAAATCAAGACCATGAGCGCCGGCAGCTGGGCGAAGAAGGGCGGCGGTTTCTACTCGTTCGATCACGGCCACTTGCTGCTGTGGACCCGCTGGGCCAACCCCGAGGACCGCCCGGCCTACGAGCGTCGCGATGAACTGGCCCGGGACTTCGGCCAGGCCCGCGCCGACTGGATGATCGAGAACTCGCGCAACCTGTGTCTGTACCCCAACGTGTACCTGATGGATCAGTTCAGCTCGCAGATCCGCATCGCCCGGCCGATCTCCGTCGACAAGACCGAGATCACCATCTATTGCATCGCGCCCAAAGGCGAAAGCGCGGAAGCCCGAGCCAAACGCATCCGCCAATACGAAGACTTCTTCAACGTCAGCGGCATGGCCACCCCGGATGACCTCGAAGAATTCCGCTCGTGCCAGACCGGCTACGGCGCCGGGCGCGGCTGGAACGACATGTCCCGTGGCGCGACCCATTGGGTCGAAGGCGCGGACGCGGCGGCCAAGGAAATCGACCTCAAGCCCTTGCTGTCCGGCCTGCGCACCGAAGACGAAGGCCTGTTCGTGCTGCAACACAAGTACTGGCAGGAAACCATGCTCAAGGCTGTTTCCTCCGATAAAAACCTGATCCCCGTGGAGGCCGTGCAATGAACAACCTCTACGACACCGTGCGCGATTTCCTCTACCGCGAAGCGCGCTATCTGGACGACGGCCAGTGGGATCAATGGCTGGAACTCTACGCCGCCGACGCCAGTTTCTGGATGCCGGCCTGGGACGACCACGACACCCTGACCGAAGACCCGCAAAGCGAAATCTCGCTGATCTGGTACGGCAACCGTGGCGGCCTCGAAGACCGGGTGTTCCGGATCAAGACCGAGCGCTCCAGCGCGACCATTCCCGACACCCGCACCTCGCACAACCTCAGCAACATCGAGATCGTCGAGCAGGGCGAAGGGCAATGCCAGGTGCGCTTCAACTGGCACACCCTGAGCTTTCGCTATCAGGTCACCGACAGTTATTTCGGCACCAGCTTCTACACCCTCGACCTGCGCGGCGACCAGCCGTTGATCAAGGCCAAGAAAGTCGTGCTGAAGAACGATTACGTCCGTCAGGTCATCGACATCTACCACATCTGATCGAGACGGCGGCGAGCCGGGCTCGACGCTGTGAGCGAGGTGCACCATGAGTTTCCAGATCGCACTGAATTTCGAAGACGGGGTCACCCGTTTCATCGAGGCCTCGGGCCACGAGACCGTTGCCGACGCGGCCTACCGTCAGGGCATCAACATCCCGCTGGACTGCCGCGACGGCGCCTGCGGCACCTGCAAGTGTTTCGCCGAAGCCGGGCGTTACGACATGGGCGACAACTTCATCGAAGACGCCCTGAGTGAAGACGAACTGGCCCAGGGTTACGTCCTGACCTGCCAGATGCGCGCCGAAAGCGACTGCGTGGTGCGGGTGCCGGTCGGCTCCCAGGTGTGCAAGACCGAACAGGCGAGTTATCAGGCGTCGATCAGCGATGTCCGGCAGCTCTCCGAAAGCACCATCGCGCTGTCGCTCAAGGGTGAATCCTTGAGCAAACTGGCGTTCCTGCCGGGGCAATACGTCAACCTGCAAGTACCGGGCAGCGAGCAATCCCGTGCCTATTCCTTCAGCTCGTTGCAGAAGAACGGCGAGGTCAGTTTCCTGATCCGCAATGTCCCCGGCGGCCTGATGAGCAGCTTCCTCACCGGGCTGGCCAAGGCCGGCGACAGCCTGAATCTGGCCGGGCCGCTGGGCAGTTTTTACCTGCGCGAGATCAAGCGGCCGTTGTTGCTGTTGGCGGGTGGCACCGGGCTGGCGCCGTTTACCGCGATGCTGGAGAAAATCGCCGAGCAGGGCAGCGAGCATCCGGTTCACCTGATCTACGGCGTGACCAACGACTTCGATCTGGTGGAGCTTGACCGCCTCGAAGCCTTCGCCGCGCGTATCCCGAACTTCAGCTTCGGCGCTTGTGTGGCCAATCCGCAGAGCCGGCACCCGCTCAAGGGCTACGTCACCCAGCACATCGAACCGCGTCACCTCAACGAAGGCGATGTCGACGTGTACCTGTGCGGCCCGCCGCCGATGGTCGAGGCGGTCAGCCAGTACATCCGCGAACAGGGCATCACGCCGGCGAACTTCTACTACGAGAAATTCGCGGCGGCTTGAGTCTTTTTTCTGAATTGCGAGGTTGTCATGAACAACAGATTCGCCAACAAGGTCGCGCTGGTCACCGGCGCGGCACAGGGCATCGGTCGTCGGGTGTGCGAGCGCTTGCTGGAGGAGGGCGCGCAAGTGATCGCCGTCGACCGCTCCGGACTGGTTCACGAACTGCAAGGCGAGGGCGTGCTGTCGCTGACCGCCGACCTTGAGCAATACGCCGATTGCGCTCGGGTGATGACCGCCGCGATCGATGCTTTCGGGCGCCTGGACGTGCTGGTCAACAACGTCGGCGGCACCATTTGGGCCAAGCCCTTCGAGCATTACGAAGTCGAGCAGATCGAGGCCGAGGTGCGCCGCTCGCTGTTCCCGACGCTGTGGTGCTGCCACGCCGCATTGCCGTACATGCTCAAACAGGGCGGCGGGGCGATCGTCAATGTGTCATCGATTGCGACCCGCAGTCTGAACCGCGTTCCCTACGGCGCGGCGAAGGGCGGGATCAATGCGCTGACTGCCTGCCTGGCTTTCGAGAATGCCGAGCGCGGGATCCGGGTCAACGCCACCGCGCCCGGCGGCACCGAAGCGCCAGCACGACGCATTCCGCGCAACAGCGGCGAACAGTCCGCGCAGGAGCAGGCCTGGTATCAGGAAATCGTCGCGCAAACCCTCGATAGCAGCCTGATGAAACGCTACGGAACCCTAGACGAACAGGTCGGCGCGATCCTGTTTCTCGCCTCGGACGACGCCTCCTACATCACCGGTGTGACCCTGCCGGTCGGTGGCGGTGACCTCGGTTGATCACGCTTGAATGGACACTGAAATGAACCGGATCCTGATTGAAAACCTGTCGGCGGTCATCGTCGACCTGCCGACCATCCGCCCGCACAAACTGGCGATGCACACGATGCAGAACCAGACGCTGGTGATCCTGCGCCTGCGTTGCAGCGACGGTATCGAAGGCATCGGCGAAGCCACCACCATTGGCGGCCTGGCCTACGGCTATGAAAGTCCCGAAAGCATCAAGGCCAACATCGATGCACACCTGGCGCCGGCGCTGATCGGCATGGACGCGGACAACATCAACGCCGCGATGCAGAAGCTCGACAAGATCGCCAAGGGCAACACCTTCGCCAAGTCCGGCATCGAGAGCGCATTGCTCGACGCCCAAGGCAAACGCCTTGGTTTGCCCGTGAGCGAATTGCTCGGCGGCCGGGTCCGCGACAGCCTCGAAGTGGCCTGGACCCTGGCCAGCGGCGACACCGCTCGGGACATCGCCGAGGCCGAACAGATGCTGGAAGCGCGGCGGCACCGGATCTTCAAACTGAAGATCGGCGCCAACCCGCTGGAGCAAGATCTGAAACACGTAGTGGCGATCAAAAAAGCTTTGGGCGAGCGCGCCAGCGTTCGGGTCGACGTCAACCAGTATTGGGACGAGTCCCAGGCAATTCGCGGCTGCCAGGTGCTCGGCGACAACGGTATCGACCTGATTGAGCAGCCGATCTCGCGGGTCAACCGCTCCGGGCAGATTCGCCTGAACCAGCGCAGCCCGGCGCCGATCATGGCCGACGAATCGATCGAAAGCGTCGAGGACGCCTTCAGCCTTGCTGCCGACGGCGCCGCCAGCGTGTTCGCCTTGAAGATCGCCAAGAACGGCGGCCCGCGCGCCGTGTTGCGCACCGCGCAAATCGCCGAAGCCGCCGGCATCGCTGTGTATGGCGGCACCATGCTCGAAGGCTCCGTCGGCACCCTGGCCTCGGCCCATGCGTTCCTCACGCTCAGGCAACTGACCTGGGACACCGAGCTGTTCGGTCCGCTGTTGCTGACCGAAGACATCGTCACCGAGCGCCCGCAATACCGCGACTTTCACCTGCACATTCCACGCACCCCGGGCCTGGGCCTGACGCTGGATGAACAGCGTCTGGCGCGTTTTCGCCGGCACTGACCCCTAAGGAGAACGCCATGTTGTTCCACGTAAAAATGACCGTGAAATTGCCCGCCGATATGGCTCCGGCCGTTGCCACAAAGCTCAAGGCCGACGAGAAGGAGCTCGCCCAGCGCCTGCAGCGCGAAGGCCAGTGGCGCCATCTCTGGCGCATCGCCGGGCACTACGCCAATTACAGCGTGTTCGATGTGCCCAGCGTCGAAGCGCTGCACGACACCCTGATGCTGTTGCCGCTGTTTCCCTACATGGACATCGAGATCGACGGTCTCTGTCGCCACCCTTCGTCGATTCACGCCGACGACCGCTGACCGCGGAACCGACCCCACAACAACAAGATGAGGTGAACACCATGACCGTGAAGATTGCCCATACTGCCGAACTGCAAACGTTCTTCGAAGAAGCCGCCGGTTTTGCCAACGATGGCGGCAGCTCGCGTCTGAAAACCATCGTCCTGCGGATGTTGCAGGACACCGCCCGGATCATCGAAGACCTTGAGATCAGCGAAAACGAATTCTGGAAAGCCGTCGATTACCTCAACCGTCTGGGCGGCCGCTCCGAAGCCGGGTTGCTGGTGGCGGGCCTCGGCCTCGAGCATTTCCTCGACCTGTTGCAGGACGCCAAGGATGCGCAGATCGGCTTGACCGGCGGCACGCCGCGCACCATCGAAGGCCCGTTGTACGTGGCCGGCGCGCCGCTGTACGAAGGCGAATGCCGGATGGATGACGGCAGTGAGGAGGGCGTCGCCACGGTGATGCTCCTGGAAGGCCAGGTGTTCGATCCGCAAGGTCAGCCGTTAGCGGGTGCCACGGTCGACCTGTGGCACGCCAACACCAAAGGCACTTATTCGTTTTTCGATCAGAGCCAGTCCGAGTACAACTTGCGCCGCCGGATTATCACCGACGCCGAAGGTCGCTACCGCGCCCGCAGCATCGTGCCGTCCGGCTATGGCTGCGACCCGCAAGGCCCGACCCAGGAATGCCTGAACCTGCTTGGCCGCCACGGCCAGCGCCCGGCTCATATTCACTTCTTCATTTCCGCACCGGGGCATCGGCACCTGACCACGCAGATCAATTTGTCGGGGGACAAATACCTGTGGGATGACTTTGCGTATGCGACCCGTGAAGGGTTGGTCGGGGAAGTCGAGTTTTTGGAAGATGCAGCGGGACGTCGCGCTGAATTGAAGTTCGACTTTCAGTTGCAGCAGGCGCCGGATGCGGCGGCGCAGCAGCGCAGTCAACGGCCAAGGGCGTTGCAGGACTGCTGATTCCGGAGCTCTCTTCGGATTGGCTGAACTGCGCAAAAAGTTGCGCAGTTGTTCGTAATAAAAGCACGGTGAAAACCGCTGGAGGCCTTGTCTTTAAAGGCCTGCAGCCAAGTGCGCAAGAAGTTGCACAGCACTGCGCAACTTCTTGCGCACTTTTTCGCTGTTTCCTACAGAAAAAGTTGGAAAATTCCCACGAGAGCTTCGTAAACCCTTGATGGGTAATGGCCAAGTGATGGCTGGCACGACTTTTGATAACTCCTTCGCTACCTGGGCAGGCAATCACGCCGTCCGGTTCTGTCTATCGAGCAAGGAGCACACCCCATGGCAACACCCGCGTACATGTCGGTTACCGGCGAAAAACAAGGCCTGATCACTGCCGGCGCGTTCACCGCCGACTCCGTTGGCAACACCTACCAGGAAGGCCACGAAGACCAGGTCATGGTTCAGGCGTTCACCCACGACGTGATCATCCCGCGTGACCCGCAATCCGGTCAGCCAACCGGTCAGCGCGTGCACAAGCCAGTTGTGATCACCAAGGTCTACGACAAGGCTTCGCCGCTGCTGCAAGCAGCTCTGACTTCCGGCGAGCGCATGAGCGAAATCGTCATCCAGTGGTACCGCACCTCGGCGCAAGGCACCCAGGAGCACTACTACACCACCAAACTGGAAGACGCGATCATCGTCGCCATCAACAACAAAATGCACAACTGCCAGGACCCGGCGAACGCCCACTTCACTCATCTGGAAGAAGTGCAGTTCACCTACCGCAAAATCACCTGGACCCACGAAGTCTCCGGTACTTCGGGTTCCGATGACTGGCGTGCTCCGGTCGTTTAATCGCGACTGATGGTTGTATCGCCTCGGCCGGTTTCGCCGGTCGAGGCACCTTCACTACTCAAAGAATTTTTGCCACCCGATCCTTATCGATCTGGCGGCATCGCAGCACTGTGCGAGGGACAAGGGAATGTTCTCACCGGCCAACCAGCCCCATTTCAATCTGACCATCGATGGCGCGGACAGCGACTTTCAGGTGCTGTCGTTCACCGGTCGAGAAGCCCTCAACACGCCCTTCGAATTCGAGCTGGAACTGGTCAGTGAAAAGGCCTCGATCAACCTCGAAAGCCTGCTGCACAAACTGGCGTTTCTTCAGCTCTCGCCGAGCGGCACCGGGATTCACGGGCTGATCTACAGCATCGCCCAGGGCGAGGCGGGCAAGCGCCTGACCCGCTACAGGATCTCGCTGCGACCGCAGCTTTCCTACCTCGCACACCGCTTCAACCAGCGCATTTTTCAGCAGATGACGGTGCAGCAGATCATCAGTCAGGTGCTGGAAGAACACGGCATTCTGGCCAGCGACTACCACTTCCAGCTGAGCGCGGTGTATCCCGAGCGCGTCTACTGCACGCAGTACGATGAGAGCGACCTGCATTTCGTCCAGCGCCTGTGCGAGGAGGAGGGGATTCACTACCACTTCCAGCACACGTCCAGCGGCCACAAACTGACCTTCGGCGATGACCAGACGGTGTTCCCGAAACTCGCGCCCGTGGCCTATCAGCAGGACTCCGGGCTGGTGGCGGACAAGCCGGTGGTCAAGCGTTTCGGCCTGCGTCTGGCCACCCGCACCAGCCGCACCACGCGGCGCGATTACGACTTCGTCAAACCGAAGATCGAGCTGGAAAGCGACGCCAAGAGCAGCGCCCAACCGGACCTGGAAGACTACGATTACCCGGGCCGCTTCGTGGACCGCGAGCGCGGCAAGCACCTGGCCAACCGCAACCTCGAACGCCACCGCAGCGACTATCGCCTGGCCGAGGGCAACAGCGACCAGCCGATTCTGGTCACCGGGCATTTTCTGGCCCTGACCGACCACGCCAACCCGACGTGGAACGACCTCTGGCTGCTCACGGAAATCTTCCACGAAGGTAAACAGCCGCAAGTGCTGGAAGAGTCGGTGACCAGCGACACCACCGACAACAAAGACGATTTCCATCAGGGTTATCGCAACCGCTTCAACGCGATCCCGTGGGACGTGCCGTACCGCCCGCCGCTGGATCACCCGAAACCCAAAGTCCTCGGTTCGCAAAGCGCCGTGGTCACCGGTCCCGAAGGCGAAGAAATTTTCTGCGACCAATACGGCCGGGTGAAGGTGCAGTTCTTCTGGGACCGTGAAGGCCAGCACGACGACAAGACCACCTGCTGGATGCGCGTGGCCTCCAGTTGGGCCGCTGAAACCTTTGGCTCGATCAACATTCCGCGGGTCGGCATGGAAGTGCTGATCACCTTCCTCGAAGGCGACCCCGATCAGCCGCTGATCACCGGTTGCCTGTACCACGGCGCCAACCTGCCGCCGTACAAACTGCCGGACTTCAAGACCCTGGCCACGGTCAAGAGCAAGGAATACAAGGGCAGCCGCGCCAACGAACTGCGCATCGACGACACCACCAGCGAGATCAGCATCGCGCTGCGCAGCGATCACGGCGCGAGCGCGATCAACCTGGGTTACCTGACCCATCCGCGTCCTTCAGGTGGGCAGCCGCGCGGCGAAGGTTTTGAGTTGCGCACCGACCGCCACGGCGCCGTGCGTGCTGGCGCCGGTCTGTTGATCACCACCGAACCGCGCCCGAACGAATCCAAACACCACAAGGACCTGCCGGAAACCGCCGAACGCCTGGCCACCGCCAGCGATCAACAGGACGGTTTCGCCACGCAGGCCAAGGAACTTCAAGCCCAGGAAGCCGGCGATCAGGACGACGTGGCCAAGGCCTTGCACGCGCAGCACCAGGGCGTGCTTGGCTCGGGACCGGCGAACCTCACCGCCAACGAATTTCCCGAGTTCACCGAGCCGCATCTGGTGCTCGCCAGCCCGGCCGGCATCGCCCTGACCACACCGCGCTCCAGCCACATCGCCACCGGCGAACACCTGGCGCTGAGCAGCACCGGGCACACCAGTTTTTCCATCGGCAAACGCCTGCTGGCCAGTGCCAGCCGCGGCATGCGCCTGTTCGTGCAGAGCATGGGGTGGCGGCTGGTGGCGGCCTCCGGCGACATCGACGTCAAGGCGCTCAAGGACAGCATCAACCTGCTGGCCAAACTCAACATCACCGCCAACGCCGACCGCATCACCATCACCGCCAAGACCGAACTGGTGATCCAGGGCGGCGGCAGCGCCACCACCTACAACGCCGGCGGCATCACCCACGCCACCAGCGGCCCGTACACCGCCCACGCGGCGAACTTCGCCTACACCGGGGCGAAATCCCTGGCCGGGGTGTTCCCGGAACCGCCGAAACCGGGCAAGGGCAATCTGGAGCTGTTCAACCAGTACGCCGGGCGACAGGGCATCAAGGACGGCGATTACGAAGTCATCGATGCGCTGGGCAAAAGCATCAAGGGCAAGCTCGACGCGAAGGGGTTCGCCAGCGTCGCCGGCGCCGCACCGGGGCCAGCGCGGGTGCTGTTCGGCAAGGATCCTGCGGACACCTGGAGTGAAGGCAGCTACATCGGCAAGCCAGAATGGCCGTTGAATCCGCCGGGTGCGGAAGACATTCCGAGCCAAGTGCAAGCCATGGTGGCGCAGGCGTTGCCGAGCAAGAACTGGGACATGTTGGAAAAGGGCAAGGAATTGGCACAGACAGGGATGGGTGCAATGCAGACCGCGCAAGGTGCGATGCAAACGGCGCAGCAGGTGAAAGGGGCAGTGCAGGGCGGGGTGGCCGGACTGCCGAAACTGGCGAGTGCGGCGATGCCGAGTGCGTCGGGGATTCTCGGGGCGGCGAGCAAAGCGGGCAAGTTGCCAACGCTTCCGGCTCCAGCCCTGCCAAAAGCTTCCTTGAAAACCCCGGGCCTGCTGGCGGGAGAGGTGTTGTCATGACGACTGGATCCGATGGTGCGAAAACGCGTGAGCCGCAAGTCGCGGTGGTGCCACTCAACACGATCGATATTCAGGATGTCGGACGCGGCGCTGCCAAATTCGATGCCTGGTTGCAGTCCATCAGCGGCGGTGTCGTCACACTCGATCGGGTCAAGAACGTCGCGGGTGCTCTTCCTGTCGTGGGCAACATCATGGCGTTGGTTGATGCCCTTGGAGACATCGTCACCCTGGCCAAAAGCAAACAGCGTCAAGTGCTGGATTGGGTCAGCCTGGGTATCAACCTGATTGGTGTATTGCCTGCGCCACCGACCATGGCTTCTGCGCGCATGACACTACGCCCGACCCTGGGGTTGGTGCGTCAGGAGCTGCGTAACAGCGCCAAGATGCTGCTGGGGGACTCTCTGATTGAAGTGTTGATCGGGCATCTGAACGCGACCATCGTCGGCACCATCGATGACTTCGTCAAACAGGCACAACCCAAACTGGCGGGCATTCTCGACGACGCTGGAAAACTGGGTCAAAGCGCGGTGAACGAGATCGCCAAGGGCCTGGAAAAGGTGGTCAATGGCAAGCTCGATGCGAAGGGAGACCTCAATGCGGCCGGTTCGAAAATCACGGCGGCGCGCGGTCAGTTGTTGCATGACCCCAAGGCGGCTATCAGCAACATTTTCGGTGCCGCTTTCAGTGCCTACAAGGCTGCAGGCAAAGGCGTTGCCAACAGTGCCGCCAAGAACTTGCTGCCGGAGAAAGCCAAGGCTCTGGTACTGAGCAACACATCGATGCTTCGCACGCTGGGGGTGGAGCTGCAATCCCAGATGAAAAAGCTTGGTGACCCGGGCGTTCAGCATTCCATCGGCTGGCTGTTGCAGATGTTGGCGGGCTCGGTAGTAACTTGGCGCAAACGTCGCTCTCATGGTCAGGCCGCCAGTGTCAAACCGGGGGCCACGAGCAAGGCAGAACAACGCGCCGGCAAAGGCCAACTGGAGTTGCAGCAAAGCCAGGTTCGAGCCCGTTCTGATGCCAGTGATTGCAAGAATCGCGTCCCGACAGGCACGAAAAGAAACATCAGCTTTGCACGCGGCACGGAAACCATCACCCACACGGATTTCCGTTTGCCGGGCCCGTTTCCCGTCGTCTGGAACCGTACTTATTACTCGAATCTGGAGGCCTACGACAAAGGCAGCCTAGGTGCTCGCTGGATCAACGAGTTCACCACTCGTTTCGATTATGTGGATGACGGGTTGGTCTTTCATGCGGCCGATGGCCGAAGTCATGAGTATGCGTTGCCCAAAGTCGGCGATGCCCATCATGACCCGATTGAAAACCTGACTCTGATTCGCTCAGGTGAAAATCAATTGCTGCTGTGCCGCGGTGTCGAGAGAAAGGAGACCTACGTGCGTCGTGGGGCACGCTTTCTGCTCGCCGGCATCGAGCTGCGCAGCGGTGCTGGAATCATGCTGCACTATGAGCACATGCATGGTAATGAACCGGTGCTCTCTGACCTGCTCACCTATCAGGGGGACGTTACAAAGGTTCATCTACAACTCGGAACACTGATCGATGACCACGGACGTCTGACAGGTTTGTGGGAGATCGCCGATGGCATTCCTCAGCGCCAACTGTGTGCCTATCACTATGATGCGTTGGGCGATCTGGTTCAGGCACGGGATGAAAACGGTTATGCCTGGAATTATGAATTCCGCAGCCATCTGATCACGCGATACACCGACCGGACCGGGCGGGGCATGAATTTGCAATGGCAGGGGGACGGCTCCGATGCCAAAGCGATTCGTGAATGGGCGGATGATGGAAGCTTCGATACTCGACTTGAGTGGGACGAAAACATTCGTCTGACCTACGTCACTGACGCTCACGGCAATGAGACCTGGCACTACTACGACATTCTTGGCTACACGTACCGTATCCGTCATCCGGATGAGCGTTCGGAATGGTTGTTCCGCGATGAGGCCAAAAATGTCGTGCGACATGTCCACACCGATGGAAGCGTTGATCGGTTCAGCTACGACGAGCGTGGCAATCTTCTCGAACACATCCGTGCCGATAACACCGTAGTGCATTACGCATACGATGATCTGGACCAACTGATCAAGGTTAGTGATGCAGAGGGCGGACAGTGGACCAGAGCTTATGACGACAGCGGCAATCTTGTGGAAGCTGTCGATCCTCTGGGTAACAAGACGGAGTACACCTACACATCTGCCGGCTATCCGGAGACCGTCAAGGATGCTAACGGAGCAGAGAAGAAATTCGAATACAACGATGCCGGTCAGTTGACCGGGTACACCGATTGTTCCGGCAAAACCAGTACCTGGGAGTACAACGGCCTGGGTCAGTTGATTTGCTTTACCGATGCGGCAGGGCAAAGCACCGAGTATGAGTATGTGGCAGGTCAACTGGTGTTGATCAGGCATCCGGACAAGTCTGAGGAGCGTTTCAGTCGCGATGCCGAAGGGCGACTGTTGGCCCATGTCGACGGCCTGAACCGCTGCACCACCTGGAACTACAGCGCCGCCGGCCTTATCGCCGAGCGAGTGGATGCGGCTGAGCAAACATTGCGCTATCGCTGGGACCGTCTCGGTCGTTTGACCGCTTTGGAGAACGAAAATGAGCGTAGCGCCCATTTTCACTACGATCCGATGGGGCGGTTATTGGAGGAAACAGGTTTCGACGGCCATATTACGCGCTACCAGTACGACACTGAATCAGGTCGTTTGAGTAGCAAGCTTGATGGCGAGCGGCGAGTGGCTTTCCAATTCGACCTGATGGGCCGCCTGATAGAGCGCCGTGCGAGTCTGGGCGAACAGGTACAAAGTGAAACATTTGCCTACGATGGCAACGGCAATATGACACTGGCTGAAAATGATCACAGTCGCTTGCAGTGGTTCCACGATCCGGCGGGCAACCTGCTGCGTGAACATCAGCATTATCTGAGTCTGGAGCAGCCTCGGATCGCAGTCTGGCAACATGAATACGATGCCCTGAATCAGCGGGTAGCGACTGTGCGTCCGGATGGCCAAAGAGTCAGTTGGATGACCTACGGCAGCGGGCACTTGCTGGGATTGAAAGTGGATGACCACGAGTTGCTGGCCTGGGAGCGTGATGATCTGCATCGCGAAATCGCCCGTCATCAGGGCAACCATTTATTGCAGACGCAGAAGTGGGACCCGGCTGGGCAGTTGCAGGAGCAATTGTTGGGTCGCAGCGATGACAAGCGCACGTTGCTCAAGCGTGAATATCAATATGATCCTGCGGGCCAACTGATCCTTCTCAACGACACGCGACGCGGGCCGCTGACGTATCAGTACGATCCGGTGGGGCGCCTGATCAAGGCGGCGAGTCGACAGGGTGTGGAAACTTTCGCCTTTGATCCTGCCGGTAACTTGCTTGATGAGCCGGTTGAACAGATGCGCCGACCTCTGGATCAGGACCCGATGCGTAGCAAGCGGGTGGATAACCTGCTGCGCGAGTACTCGGGTACCCACTATGAATACGATGATCGAGGCAATCTGATACAGCGTTGGCACAACGGCAGTATCGCCAGAATGCGCTGGGATTTGTTCGACCGTTTGGTTCACTTTGATGATGCCCGACTGGAAGTCGAGTATGCCTACGATGTATTGGGACGCCGCCTTTACAAGAACTCGACTGCGCATTTCAAGCGACGGCCTGAAGCCGGCTCACAGTGGAACGACAATGAGTTTGTCCGCAAGCAGCGAGAGTCGGGTTGTGGTTTCACATTGTATGGCTGGGACGGCGATACGCTGGCCTGGGAGAGCAGTCCGGCTCTGCTGGATGGTGATCCCGGACGCACAGTGCATTACATCTATGAGCCGGGTACTTACATTCCGGTTGCGCAAGCTTTGCGACACCAACCAATCATTCTGATGGGGCAGCCTGACTTCAGCGGCGAGTATCAATTGGAGGACGACCCGGTGTGGAATCACGTACCTGTGGCACTGCCAATCGACGTGTTGAGTTGGTATCAATGCGACCGAATGGGGGCGCCTCTGGAGTTGACCGACCAGAATGGCGAAATAGCCTGGAGCGCTCAGTACAAGGCATGGGGGAGCGTGTCTGAGCAGCGTTCGCCAATGGCGCAGCAACAGGGTATTGGCAACCCGATTCGCTTCCAGGGGCAATATCACGATCATGAAACGGGGCTGCATTACAATCGTTATCGTTATTACGATCCGTTGATTGGACGCTTCATCAGCAAAGATCCCATCGGTTATGACGGTGGGTTGAACCTCTTTGTATATGCGCCGAGTCCACTGGGCTGGATTGACCCGCTAGGCTTGGCAAGATGTCCGTGTGCCGATCTGAAGAAAGGCAACCCTGAAGGAACCGGGCCATTCAGAGGTGGATCTTACGGAGGCACCACGGCCTCGGGGATCGAGTCGCATCACATGCCGGCAGACAGCACCAGTCCGATTAAGAGAAGCCAGGGGCCAGCAATACAAATGGAGCCCTATGACCATAGCCAAACAATGAGTCACGGCCACCAGGGTAATCCCGGAAAAGCCTATCGAGCTCAGGTTCAGTCAAAAATCGAAGTGGGAGACATGAGAGGTGCAATGGCGATGGAGATCAGAGATGTGCGCCGTGTAGCCACTCAGGTCGGACAACCCAGAAAGTACAATGAAGCAATGCAAGAAATGCTGGCGTATGCCAAGTGCCGTAAATTTCTGGATAAGTGAGAGAAACCATGAATGATCAAGCGTTCAAAGTGTGGCGAGATAAACTGGTTTCATTGGATCGCTACGAGAACCCGGAAGATGCTCGTGAGTTCTCGGCGCTCGTGAGCAGTGTCCGCGACGAACTCGATGCAAAAACCATTGATGCACTACTGTCGACCTTTTGCGATGAAGACGACTACGGTGTGCAAGAGCGCGTGGTGGGTGTTCTTGATCATGCTGAAGCGGGCGTTTTTGCTGAAAGGCTTGCGGTGAACTTCTCAACGTTGCAAAGACAGGCAAGTGGCAAGGAATGGCCTCTTATTCTGATCGGTCGTGTCGTGAACTCGGACAACGCAGAGAAGATCAAGGCGATTGTCGCGGCTGCGAAGAAGTCCCCGGATCTTGACGCCTTTATTCGAAGTGATGAGTTCCTGGATGAGTATCCGGAGATCGAAAGCTACTTCCCCTGATACGACTCAAGGCCCGCCGTTTTCACGTTTGATGGGTTCGACGGCCCCATTTGGCATGCCAGAAGTCAGGTCAAAGGAGTGACAACATGAAAGACGCAATCCGCCTCGGCGACTCCACCACCCACGGTGGCAAGGTCCTCGAAGCCTTCTCCCAAACCAACCTCAACGGCAAGCCGATTGCCGGGGTCGGTCACAAGGTCAGTTGCCCATTGTGCAAAGGGGTATTCCCGATTGCCGAGGGCAGCAGCACCTACACCGTCGATGGCACACCCATTGCGCTGGACGGTATGAAAACAGCCTGTGGGGCGGCGCTGATTGCCAGCGGGCCCAAAGGGGCCGTTGTCAGCTAAATCGATATTTGTAATTGCCGTCTCCATGACGCGGCCTTTTCGGCGCGTTATTTGAACAAGACATGCTTCACCCAAAACATGCTTCACCTCAAAAAGAGCTCAAAACGCTCCAACATTTAAAGGAATAAATATGAAGACCGCTTCTTTGATTCTCGCCATGGCAGCCGCGTTTGGCACCAGCACGCTTGCCTACGCCGAAGGGCAAGACGCCGCCACTTTGAAAGGGATATACGACAACGGTCGCAACATGTCAGGCCTGATCAAAAGCTGTGTCGACAAGGGGTTCCTGAAAGCGGACAGCACCGAGAACGCCAACAAGATGGCTGCATTCGTTAGCAACATGCCGGGTGATTTCGACAAGCGTGACGGCGACAAGAACGAACAGTTTGGCCGCAAGGGCGAAGTGTTCACGGAGGGGGAATACAAGAGCCTGGAAAGCAACCTGCCACCGAACCTCACGCTCAAGCAATGGTGCGAGCAGGCGGATCAGGGCATGCGCGAAGGGTTGAAGCGCGTCGGTCTGTAGCCGTCAGTTGATTCAGGGCCGACGTTAACGCCAAGCCGATTGCCGTGGTCGGTCCTGAGGTCAGTCGAGCCGCTCGATAGACCGAACTAAGCTAATGCAAAAAAGATATTTGTTCGGTTTTTTTAATATCGTTTAGTTTTGATTCACAGACGAATCAAAGCATCAAACCGACAGGCCCCCGATTGCCATGACGGCACACGCTGAATCGATCACAGGCTCTTCAGGTTTGATTCACACGGGAGTGAATCATGCCGCACACCTCAGCTATCACCGCATTACCCACCCTGGACTTGTCCCTGCTCGACGGTACGCCGTCGCAACGCCAGGCCTTTCTCGATGATTTGCGTCACGCTGCTCGCGATGTCGGGTTCTTCTACCTGACCGGCCATGGCATCGACGCCGGCCTGCTCAATCAAGTTCAAGACCACGCCCGGCAATTTTTCGCCTTGCCCGACAGCGAGAAAACAGCCGTCGGCATGATCAATTCGCCGCATTTTCGCGGCTACAACCGCGCCGCGTCCGAGATTACTCGCGGGCAGCCCGATCAGCGTGAACAGTTCGATCTGGGCGCCGAGCGCGACGCCTTGCCATTGAACGTCGACAGTCCGTTGTGGGCACGGCTGCAAGGGCCGAATCAATGGCCTGAAGCGTTGCCGCAACTCAAGCCGCTGCTGCTCGACTGGCAGCAGGCGATGACCCAAATGTCGCTGCGTCTGCTGCGCGCTTTCGCCCAGTCACTGTCGCTGCCGGAAGATGCCTTCGACCGCTTGCACGGCGACAAACCCAACGAACACATCAAGCTGATGCGCTATCCGGGGCAGTCCTCGACGGCGAGCAATCAGGGCGTCGGCGCGCACAAGGATTCGGGTTTTCTCAGCTTTCTGCTGCAAGACCAGCAGGCCGGACTGCAAGTGGAAATCGAAGAGGGGCGCTGGATCGATGCGTTACCTCGGGACAACACCCTGGTGGTCAACATCGGCGAATTGCTGGAACTGGCCACCAACGGTTATCTGCGCGCCACGGTGCATCGCGTGGTTTCGCCGCCAGCGGGCAGTGAGCGCTTGTCCATCGCGTTTTTCCTGGGCGCGCAACTCGACGCGGTCGTGCCGCTGTACCCGTTGCCGGCGGTGTTGCTGCGCGAAGCTAAGGGGCCGGCGAGTGATCCGCTCAATCCGTTGTTTCGCGATGTCGGCTGGAATTATCTGAAGGGCCGACTGCGTTCGCATCCCGATGTCGCGCAGCGCTTCTATGCCGATGCGTCGAACACTCAGACACCGCTTCGCAAGACCGCCAACGCCTGATCCATCACTCGCAAAAGGACTCTTCCCATGTTGAAAAAAGCAGGCTTGACCCTGGCCGTCCTCGGCGCGCTGGTGACTTCGTTTGGCGCTCAGGCGCTGGAACCGTTGCGTGTTGCCGCCGACCCGGTGCCCCACGCACAGATCCTGGCCTACATTCAGAAAATCGATCCGCAACTGAACCTCAAGGTGATCGAAATCCCGCAGGGCGTGAACTCCAACGAGCTGCTGGTGCACGGTGATGTGGACGCCAACTACTTCCAGCATCTGCCGTATCTGCAATCTCAGGAAAAGGCCCTCGGCGAAAAACTGGCGGTGGCCGCCACGGTGCACATCGAACCGCTGGGCATCTATTCCCATCGCCACAAAGCCTTCGCCCAGGTGCCGGACAAAGGCACGGTTGCAGTGCCGAACAACGTCACCAACCTGAGCCGTGCGTTGTACCTGTTGCAGGACAACGGCCTGATCAAGCTCAAGCCCGGTTTCAACGACCCGGCGGCGGATCAGGCAACGCCCAAGGACATCGCCGAAAACCCGAAACACCTGAAGATCCTCGAAATCGAATCGCCGCAATTGCCTCGTGCGCTGGATGACGTGGATCTGGCGGTGATCAACGGCAACTACGCGCTGGAAGCGGGTCTGGTGCCGGCCAAGGATGCGCTGGGGCTGGAGAAGGCCGAGCACAATCCTTACGCCAACATTCTGGTGACCACGCCGAAACTGGAAAACGATCCGCGCATTCAGCAGCTGGCCAAGGACCTGACCTCGCCGCAAGTCGCCAAGTACATCGCCGAGAACTTCAAGGGGTCGGTGATCCCGGTGGCGGATGCCACGCTATGATCGTCGTCGAGCAGTTGAGCAAGACCTATCCGTCAGCGTCGACCCCGGCGCTGGATCAGGTATCGCTGAGCATTCCCGATGGTGCGATCTACGGGATTCTCGGGCGCAGCGGTGCGGGCAAGTCGACGTTGCTGCGTTGCCTCAATCTGCTCGAACGCCCGGATTCGGGGCGGATTCTGCTGGATGGCGAGGATCTCACCGCGCTGTCCGATAGCGAACTGCGCCGCCAGCGTCAGCGCATCGGCATGATCTTCCAGGGCTTCAATCTGCTGCATTCGCGCAACGTGTTCGACAACGTCGCGGTGCCGCTGGAAATCGCCAAAATCGCCAAACCACAACGCCATGAACGGGTTCGCGAGCTGCTGGATCTGGTGGGCCTGGGCGACAAGGCCGAAGCCTTTCCATCGCAACTGTCCGGCGGGCAGAAGCAGCGGGTGGGCATCGCCCGGGCATTGGCGGCGCGGCCGGCGTATCTGCTGTCGGACGAAGCCACCAGCGCCCTCGACCCGGAAACCACCGCGTCGATTCTGGAGCTGTTGCGCGACATCAATCGGCAGCTTGGTTTGACTGTCGTGCTGATCACCCACGAACTGGACGTGGTCAAGTCGATCTGCGATCACGCCGCGTCCATGGCCAACGGAAAACTGGTGGAGGCGGGGCCGGTCGCTCGTTTGCTCGCCGATCCAAAGTCGGCCCTTGGCGCTTCGCTACGACCCAGTTGCGGCTTGCCGCTGGGGCATGACGCGCCCGGTTTGAGTTTTTTGCGGCAATACGGCGTACGGGCGGCCCACTCATGAACCGCGTGATCGACTGGAATGAAATCCTGCAGCTGGTGCTCAACGCCACCGGCGAAACCCTTTACATGGTGCTGCTCGCCGGTCTGTTCACGTTGCTGATTGGCTTGCCGCTGGGGGTGTTGCTGTTCATCAGTCGTCGTCAGGGGTTGTACCCGTTGCCGAGGCTCAATCAAGCCTTGGGCGCGATCATCAATCTGGGACGTTCGCTGCCGTTCGTGGTGATGCTGATTGCCCTGATCCCGCTGACCCGGCTGGTGGTCGGCACCACCCTGGGCAGCACCGCCGCCGTCGTACCGATCACCATCGGCGCCTTTCCGTTTTTTGCGCGGATCGTCGAAAACGCCCTGGACGAAGTTGAAAAGGGCCGGATCGAAGCGATCCTCGCCATGGGCGGCGACATCCGTCATGTGATTTTCAAAGTGCTGTTGCCCGAAGCGCTGCCGGCCCTGCTGGCAGGCGTCACCTTGACGCTGGTGATGCTGATCGGTTTTTCCTCCATGGCCGGGGTCATCGGTGGCGGGGGACTGGGCGACCTGGCGATCCGCTACGGCTATCAGCGGTTCAACAACGAAGTGATGGTCGCCACCGTCGTGGTGCTGGTCATCCTCGTTCAGGGCGTGCAGAGCCTGGGCGATCGGCTGGTGCGATCGCTGGCTCATCGACGTTGAAGGTCGGTTGCAGGCTCACTTTTTGAGGGGCGTGACGAGCGCCGTTTCGTCAGTATCGAGGACGAACACCGCCAGCAGTCGCGCAGGCTCTGTGTCGCTGGCGTTGGCGCTCACCAGATGCACGGAACCCGGTTCCTCGACGAAGTTTTCGCCGACGTGGTAGATCTTTTCCGGCTGGCCTTTGACTTTGATGCGCAACGAGCCTTCCAGAACCGTGGCGTAGATGAAGGCGGTTTTCGGATGGGTATGGGACGGCGAAGCAGCTCCCGGCCCGTATTCGACGACCACACCCCTCATGCTTTTGCCGGGGATGTTGGGAATCGGGCGATCAAATACTACCGAAACCTTGCCGGCGGGTGGCTCGGCGGCTGATACGGCGTTGATCGAAAGGGTTGCGACAATGGCGGCCAACAGCAATCGGATAACCATGAGATGTCTCCTTGGTTGACAGGGAAGGGAATGGCGCGAATGACTATCGGGCTGCCGACTGAGCGATCCAGTTTTCAAAACGGATGGCACCCAGGCGTGAGTGCTTGCCGGTGACCAGCGATTGATCGTCGAGCAGCGTTCCGAAGTAGCGTGCGTGCACGTCCGGTACGACCTTGCGGTTGTCCTGGCGCGCCTGCAGAAAGCGTCGGACCAGTTCGTCCAGCGGCAACGCCTCAGGCCCGCCGACATCCACTGAGCCGTTGAGCGGAGCGGCCAGGACGACGTCTACCAGCGCCGCCACCACGTCGTCAGATGCAATCGGCTGAATCAGCGCTGGCGGCACGCGAAGTTCATCGGCGACAGCAAAGGATTCAGCGATACCGCCGACAAATTCGAAAAACTGCGTGGCCCGCAGGATCGAGTAAGGCATGCCGGATGCCTTGATCAGGTTTTCCTGGGCCACCTTGGCGCGCATATAGCCGGCCTCGGGCAACCGTTCACACCCGACAATCGACAGCGCTACGTGATGACGCACCCCGGCCGCCGCTTCGGCCGCCAGCAGGTTACGGCTGGAGGTTTCGAAGAAGTCGAGGACGGCCTGATCCTCCCACGACGGAGCATTGGCCACGTCGACCACGACATCGGTGCCGTCCATGGCGGCCGCCAGACCTTCGCGGGTGATGCTGTTGACGCCCGTGCCGGGGCTGGCGGCGAGCACGTCATGGCCGCGCTCGCGAAGAAGGTTCACCAGTTTCGAGCCGATGAGGCCGGAGCCTCCGATAACGACGATCTTCATGGGTCTCTCTCCTTGATGACGCCAACCATTGGCGTCAGTGGGATAGAGACTGCCGGTACGAATGAGGGAAGTCCTTGCGGCGACCTTAGGTTTGTCTTGTCGAAACCTTGCATTTTTGTCCAGCCAGCGCCCCGGAATGGACGCAGTGGCGTGTTCAAGTCAGGCGTATTATCGTTCTCGACTTCTCACCATCTGCCGCCCGGGACACGGAGTTGAAGGCGCGTCGCAAAGGGACGTTCGCTGTGCCATTCACGTTTGAAGACTATGTACTGGATCAGGAGCGTCGTGAGCTGACCTTGCGCGGGCAGGTTGTATCCGTCGGCCCGCAGGTGTTCGATCTGTTGCTGCTGTTCCTCAACAACCCCGACCGCGTGTTGAGCAAGGACGAATTGCTCGGCACGGTATGGAGCGGGCGCATCGTTTCCGAATCAACGATCACCAGCCACATCAACGCCGTACGCAAGGCCATCGGTGATACCGGCGAGGAACAGCGTCTGCTGCGCACGGTCGCCCGCAAAGGCTATCGTTTCATTGGCCGGGTCTCCGATATGACCGAGCCGGTGCCTCACACCGACGAGGGCTCAACTGCAGCTCCCCGGGTACTGGTGCTGCCGGACAAACCCTCGATCACCGTCCTGCCTTTCTACAATCTGAGCGGCGATCCCGAACAGGACTACTTTGCCGACGGTATCGTGGAGGACATCATCGCGGCGTTGTCGCGTCTGCGCTGGTTGTTCGTCATCGCACGCAATTCGAGTTTCACGTTCAAGGGGCGCACGGTAGATGCCCAAGGGGTCGGGCAGGAACTGGGCGTGCGCTATGTGCTGGAAGGCAGTGTGCGCAAATGTGGAAACCGGGTGCGCATCACCGGGCAACTGATCGACGCCACGAGCGGAGCACACATCTGGGCCGAGCGTTTCGAAGGCACCCTCGACGACATCTTCAAGCTGCAGGATCAAATCACCGAAAGCGTCGTCGGGGCCATAGCGCCACAACTGGAGCGCGCGGAGATCGAGCGCGCCAAACGCAAACCGACGGAGAGCCTCGACGCCTACGATTACTACCTGCGCGCCATGGCAAAGCTGCACAGCGGCGCTCAAGAGGCCATCGAGCAAGCGCTGCCGATGTTCTACAAGACCCTCGAACTCGATCCGGAATTCGCATCGGCCTATGGCATGGCCGCCTGGTGTCACTTCTGGCGCAAGCTCAATGGCTGGATGACGGATCGCCCGGCCGAGATCGCTGAAGGTATACGCCTGGCGCGTCTGGCGGTCGCGCTGGGACGCGATGACGCCGTGGCGTTGACGCGCGGCGGACATGCGCTTGCGCACCTGGCGGGTGATGTGGATGCCGGCATTGCGTTGCTCGACCGCGCACGTCTGCTCAATCCCAATCTCGCACCTGCGTGGTTTCTCGGCGGGATCCTGCGTGCGCTTCGCGGAGAAACCGCGCCCGCCATCAAGGACTTGAACCATGCCGCTCGCTTGAGCCCGCTGGATCCGGAAATGTTCAGAATGCACGTCGGCATGGCTTTGGCGCATTACTTCGCCGGGGACTTCGAGGCCTCGGCAGACTTCGCCGAAAAAGCCTTGGGCAACCTGCCCACGTTGTTGGTGGCGGCGGCGCTGGTGGCGGCCAGTCATGCGCTGGGCGGGCGCCCGGAGAAAGCCCGCTGGGCGATGCAGCGCCTGCAGACGCTGAGCCCGGCGCTGCGTCTGGGGCATCTCAAGGACTGGCTGCCGATTCAGCGCCCCGAAGATTTTTCGAGGTTCATTGAAGGGCTTCGACTGGCGGGGTTGCCGGAGTGATTGCTTGAGTGCACCCGCTCCAGTCTCGCGGACATGCACGGCTGTACCGGGCCTAAACTAATACCAAAACAGGAGCCATCATAAGCGGCATCACTAATCGCGATGAAAGATTAAAAATGGTCATCTGCTTGATTTTCGCAATAAGGAGTTCAGCCGAAAAAGCCTTGAAGCAGCGGAATGTCCGGGAACAAAAAAGGCGCATGAGCTGTTAACTCATGCGCCTTTCATTGCTGACTTCGATGTCTTCGTCCCCCGGCGGGCCGGGATCGTTGTGGGTTCGGTGTTATGGCTCATCGGCGGACACCTCCAGGTCTGGCGCTGCGGGCGCAGCCTGAAGAGTCTAGCGTGTCATCAAGCGGGCGCTAGCCAAGTGTCCAGCACGCGCCGGTCGAGCTCTTCCCAGTCCGCCATGCCCAGCACTCGCGTGGTGTTGAGGCCGCGCAGATAGCCGCGCAACTGATTGGCCACGGCCCGTACCGACTCCGAATCATCCGCTGACCGGCCCAGCACGGTTTCGTATTCGACAAGGTATTCGGCCACCCGGTCGCGGAATTCGGGCAGGACGGCATCGCGGATCAAATCAAAGGTTCGCACGGAAAATCCTCATTTGTTTTCGTTGTGATCGAGTGTGCAGCAGTCTGCACGCAGCGCAACTATTGGTTCAAGTAATAGTGATCATCAAGAAACGCAAGTTCTGCTTTGTGGCCGACAGGCGGAAAATCGCCTCCATCGAAACGCAGCTCAAGGAATTTGCGCGATGAAGACTTTGACCCGACTGGCTTTGGTCGCCCTGCTGATGGGCGGGGTAGCCACCACTGCACCGACTTACGCAGCCGACGCCGGTTCGTGCCATTTTCTTCCCATCGGCGGTACCGGCAGTGCACTGCAGCACTCGCAAACCGTGGGTGTGCTGTACAGCGAAAACACCCTCGAAAACCTGCAATACCTCGAGCGTTACCACGATGTGGCGGTCAACGGTGCCAAGGACGCACTCGATGCGCGGATCCGCGACGCCTTCGTCAACAGCTCCGATCCGGAACTGGCTATCGACTGGTTGATGAGTTCGCTGCAACAGCAGTTTCTCTCGGTGACGGTCTACGACAGCCTCGATGCGCTGGTGCAGGCCCATCCCGACGTGGTGGTGATGCTCGACACCCACAACCGTCTGCTGACCCAACGCAACAGTCAGGTCGAAGCGCGCTTCGCCGCACGCTTCTACGACGCCAACCTGCAATACATCGGCAAGGCCGAAGGCGCGGTGGAGAAGCAACTGCCTTCGGTGTGGGTACACAACAAGGCAGCACCCGAGATTGCAGCCCAGATCGAAAAACAACGCGACCTGCAATTCAGCGCCTTGAAGCAGTTCGATGACTCGCTCAAAGCCCTGGTGAGTGCAGGCTGAGCACCCAGATCAAAAATCGCGACGCCAGCGGCCGTGACGCTGAACGTTGCTTGAGAACCGAACCTTTTATTTTCAGGATTTTATCCATGCGTGCCTTTTTTATCCCTGCCATGGCTTCTGCCACTTTACTGCTGACCGCCTGCGCCTCTGCGCCGAACGACCCGACGCTGACCCTGCAGACGCACAAGACGCCTGCCCAGTACGCCGAATGCGTCGTGCCGAAACTGCAGGGCAGTGCGCTGAACCCGACCGTGTCGCAGACCCAGCGCAGCTACCGGATCGTGGTGCCGAGCAAGGTGGCGGCGGACAACGTGCTGGAAGCCTACAAGGCACAGGATGGCGGCAAGGTCTTTTTATATGAACGCCATTTGCTGGCGTCGAGTTTCATGCCATCGAGTTTTGAACGGGCTGCCCAGGAGTGCCTGTGACGGCTGACGGTTAACGCTTTTGACGATGCTCCTTTGGTTGGCCGCAACCAACCAATTTCTTTGCCCCGCATATTACGGGGCTTTTTTTTGCCCGGCGTTTGGTGCAGTCGGCGCTACGCTGGATAGCGAATAAGGCTTTTTCGGGAGAACAAGAAGATGAAGAAGGACAGCAGCGGCGCGGCGACTGAGAATCCCTCTGTGCTGATCGACGCGAGAATCAAGGAATTGAACGACTGGCGCGGCCAGAAGCTGGCCGAGATCCGCGCGATCATTCACGAGGCCGATCCTGAGGTTGTTGAGGAGTGGAAGTGGCGGGGCGTTCCGGTCTGGTCACACAACGGCATCATCTGCACCGGGGAAACCTACAAGGCCGTGGTGAAAATGACGTTTGCCAAAGGCGCGGCACTGGAGGATCCGACGGGGCTGTTCAATGCCAGTCTGGAGGGCAATACCCGGCGGGCGATTGATGTTCACGAAAACGACAAAATAGATGCAAAGGCACTGAAAGCGCTGGTGCGTTCGGCGATTACGTTGAATTCGAAAAAGTGATTTGCCGTTGAGGCAGAGGTGAAGCGGAGGAGGGTGAAACGAGGAAAAAATGGCAGGGGCGGCTGGATTCGAACCAACGCATGGCAGGATCAAAACCTGCTGCCTTACCGCTTGGCGACGCCCCTGTAGCTATTGTGTTCAGTCCCGGGAGGACCTCTGCAACAGTGGGCGGCACTTTACCAGCGCTCTTGCGTTCTGGGAACCCCCGAGGCAAATAAATTTCATGGAAAACAGCTACTTATTTTCCGGGGTGGTTGAATCGGCCGGATTTTCAAGATGCCTGAGCGGTCCAGGCGCCCGAATCCTGCGGGCGCCTGGACCCGATTTCACACCAGGGTACTCGGTGCCACCCCCAGCAACCCCGTCAACGTGTTCATGATCGCCTGCTGACGGGCGCGGTCCGTCTGGTGCCTGGCCTCGGCGGCCGCGACGTCGGCGTGGCAGTGCGGGCAGATCGATTCGTGGGGATGAATGTACTGCAGGCAGCTGCGGCACAGCGCCAGTTGCACGGGGATGCGTCCTTCTTCCGGCGATTTGTGGCCCTGATTGACCCACGCCAGTTTGATCACTTGTCCGCTGTCGCTGACGCTGCTGACTTTTTCGCCGGTGTCGATGCGTTCGGTGATCAGGTCAAAACGTCCGACCGCAAACGAGCGCTGGGCGGCGTCCTCGACTTTGACGATGCGCTCGCGCAAACCCTGTTTCTGCAATTCCAGGGTTCGGTAGTGGCAGTAAGGATTGTTGCCGGGTTTGCCCAGCAGCGAGTGCGATGTCCAGGTGCAGCCGCCCCGGCAGACGTCGTTGTAATAGCAACTGCGGCAATAACCCCAAAGATCGTCGACCGAGCGCAAACGGCCGAAGTGCATGCCTTCGCTGTAGTGCCAGATGTCGTGCAGGCTCATGTTGCGCACATTGCCGCCGGAAAAACCGACGGTGGCCAGCGACGGGCAGCCTTTCACTGTGCCGTCCGCCTCAAGCGCCAACACAGTCTGACCGGCCGCGCAGCCGCTCCAGTGCACGCGTTCGTCACCGAACCCACGCCACAAATGTTCGTAAGGACCGTAGTAGCCGATGTTGTTGCCGACGTTCATCAGCAGGCCGCGATCCACGCCTTCGCGGTAGAGGCGCGCGAGCAGCGGCATCACTTCCAGCAATTGATAGGGTTGCAGCAGCAGTTCCGGGTGATCCACCGCATTGCCCATGGCCACGGTGATCTGGATCTGCCAATGGGTGGCGCCCAGTTCAATGATCGTGTCCATCAGCTGCGGCAAATCGGGCAGGGTCGCTGCGCCGATCTGAGTGTTGACGCTCACCGCCAGCCCGGACGCCTTGGCCCGGCGCAGGGTGTCGACCGCCTTGTCGAACGAACCGGGCACGTTACGCACTTTGTCGTGCAACGGTGCGAGCCCGTCCAGAGAAATCCCGACCCCGTTGAGGCCCGCATCAACCGCTGCCTGCATCTTCGCCGGCGTCAGGTTGCGCCCGCCGGTCTGGATCGCGCAGTACATGCCGTGGTCGTGGATGGCCTGGATCAGTTGCGTCCAGTCCTTGCGCAAATAGGCTTCGCCGCCGATCAGGGTGATCTCGCGGGTGCCGAGGGCGGCGAGGGAGTCGATCACCTCGAGGCATTCACGGGTGTTCAGTTCGTCGGGGCGTCGATGCCCCGCGCGCGAGCCGCAATGCAGGCATTTGAGGTCGCAGGCCAGGGTAATTTCCCAGACCACATGCACCGGCACGTAGCGTTTGAGGTCGGTGTCACTGAGGTAGCGGGCAGGGCGGATGTCTGTCATGGGAGATCCTTGCGCACGGTCCTGTGCGCGGCACGATTGGACTGATCTCGATTCGCTGCAAGACCGGGCGAGGCCAGCAGTGACCTCGCCCGGTTCGTGCGCTTTTAGCGTGCTTCCAGTCGGGCAATCTCCGCGTTCAGTTGCTCAAGGGCACTGCGCAATGCGCCCTGGTGGGCCAGTTGCTGTTCGCCCTGTTGCACCACGGTTTTCAGCTGCACCAGATCGCCACTGATTTGCGCTTGCTGCACGGCCACGGCATACAGCGGCTGGAAGTGATGCTCTTGCGGTTGCGGCTCGATGGTCGGCGCCTGATGCACAGCAACGTGCCTCACGTAATGCCACTGACCTCCCTCGTTGTAACGGTAATCGACAAAGCCGCTGGTCCAGTCGTTGAGAATGCCCTTGAGGCTGAAGGTCTGCGCAATCTGACTCAGCGGACCGCTCGGGCTGCCATCGAGGGTGAGAATGATGTAATTCTCGGTCGATGGGGTCAGCCGTGCCTCGGAATAATCGCCCCAGACCCGTGCATGGAAGTTGACCGGTGGCCAGGTGCTTTGAAAGACGCTCGCAGCGCCGCTGACTTTTTTACGCACGGTATCGACCACGAGGTCGAGGGTCAGGACCGGTGCGCCAAGCAGTGAATTACTGGCGATGAGGCGGGTATGAAAAAGTCCAATCGACATGGTGCTTACTCCCTTAAGTGAATGGCGGACTCAGTGGTCGAATCAGCGGGCCTGCAGCTTGCTGATTTCGCTTTTGGCGGCGTCCAGTGCCTTCTGCAGTTGGGGTTGCTGATCCAGTTGCTGCTGGGCGAGCTTCGCCAGGTTTTTCATCTGGGCCAGGTCGCCACTGGCGATGGCGCTCTGGATCGGCGCGGCATACAGCGGCAGGATCGGCGGATGCGGAAGAATCACCGGACCGGGATGGAACGGCTGGAAGACATTCGAGGGCGCCTCGACCAGATGCGCCGGCACGTTGTTCAGTTCGTGCCAGCGTTGTCCGTCGAAATACTCGTAATTGGCCACGCCTTCACGCCAGTCGGTGCCGACCACCAGTTGAATCTTGAAGTTCACGATGGAGTTGGAGCCGGGGCCGCCTTCATTGCCCTCGGCGGTAATCAGGATTTTACTGACACCGGGCTTCATGACCGTCAGGTAGGTATATTCGCCCCAGACATCCGAATCGATGTCCAGTGGTGGGTTGGTTGCCTGAGTGATGGCGGAGGTGCCACTGACTTCATGCTGTGGTGTGGAAACCAGCAGGTTGAGCGCAAGGCTTTGCGCCCCCGGCTGACCCGTACCGATCCGGTAGCTCACGGGGAACAAGCCGACATTTTGTTGCTGAACTGAACCAGACATGTGAATTGCCTCCATTGCAATGTGGGAAATGGCCTTAGTGTTTTTCCAGGCGGGAAACTTCCTTGGCCAGTTTTTCGTACGCGGTTTGCAGCTCCTTCGCTTCCGGCTTCGTCGAATCGCGCTGCTTCAACAAATTCTTCATCTGTTGCAGATCGCCTCCAGTGATGGCGCTCTGGATGGCGACGCCGTAAGGCGGCATGTTGTGTTTTGAGCCAGTCATATCGAGGGTCTCCTCGTGGTGGTTGCCAAACGTCCCCTTCAGGCAAGGGGCGCCTTCCCTGACAGGCAGGCGACAGCCAGCGCCAGGAATCACTGGCGAGGTAATGCCTGATCCGTCCGGATCCGGTGAAGTGATCAGTTGAGTGGCGCGGGAGTGAGGGGGCTGTCCCGACTCACGCGCAGGCGTCGTCAGCCAAAACCGTCAGGCCTGGCATCGGGCGTCAGTAATGAGGTTTGCCGGAGCGGCAAAGGGGAAAAGTTCGCCTGTACGTTGGTCATCTTTCTGTCCTTGATAGAAAGCAACGAAACACAGGGATAGGTCGCTCACTCATCAAGAGTGCATTAACCCGCAAGCACAAAAAACCATCCCTGATTTATCTTCCAGTGCTGCTGATGGCGCTCATCGAAGATGTTTGCCAAGTGGCCAGCATATCGCCAGCTACGCAACCCTAGCCCTGTTTGTTCGCGGCTGCCAGAAAAAGCGCCGAACGGTCATGGCCGCTGCTATCCTGCGCCAATCATGAAGCAAGCAGTGGGGGAGCGCGCTGTATGAACACGAATCGTGACCAGTTTCCCTTGCCCGAAGACCTCAAGGTATTCCTGACGGTCATCCGCAAGAACAGCTTTGCCAGCGCCGCCGACGAGTTGGGCTATTCGCCGGCCTACGTCAGCAAACGCATCGCGATGCTCGAAACCACGCTCTCGACAAAACTGTTGCACCGCACCACCCGGCGCATCGCGCTGACCGACGATGGCGAGCGGGTACGCATCTGGGCGGAAAAGCTGCTGGGGGATTTCGATGACTTTCTCGGCGAAATGGCCCAGGCCCGGCACCAGCCAGCCGGGTCGCTGCACATTTGCAGCAGCTTCGGCTTCGGTCGCAATCACGTCGCACCGGCGATCAGCCAGTTATCCCGGACTTGCCCGAAGCTCGATATTCGCCTGGACGTGTTCGACCGCGTGGTCGATCTGGTGGGCGAGGGCTTCGATCTGGAAATCCTTGTCGGCGATGATCTGCCGGGCCAGCACCTGGCGCGCAAACTGGTCAGTAATCGACGGGTGCTTTGCGCCACGCCGCAGTACCTTGAGCGCCGGGGGACGCCGCATTCGCTCGAGGATCTGAAAGACCATGATTGCCTGGTGCTGAAGGAACGCAACAATGCGTTCGGCATTTGGGAGCTCACCAAGGACGGGCAGCAGGAATCGGTGCGGGTCAGCGGCCCGTTGTCCTCCAACAGCGGCGAAATCGTGATGGAGTGGGCGCTCAGTGGCGGCGGGATTCTGTTGCGCTCGATGTGGGACGTCAAACCGATGCTCGAACAGGGGCGGTTGGTGCAGGTACTGGCGGATTACACCCAGAGCGCCAACGTCTGGGCGGTGTACCCGACGCGGCTCAGCGAGTCGGCCAAGTTGCGGGTGTGTGTAGAGTTTCTCGAAGAGTATTTTCGCGACTTGTCTGTTCAATGAAAAACCGGGTGGTTCAGTGAGCCACCCGGTTTTTTGCTTTCAGCCCAACCAGGGATTTTCCGCCAGATGACGCGCTTCAAAGGCGCGAATCTGCTCGGTCCGTTGCAGCGTCGTGCCGATGGCGTCCAGCCCCAGCAGCAGTGACTGTTTGCGCAGCTCATCAATCTCGAACCCGATCAGTGTTCCGTCCGCCAGTTCGATGGTTTGCTCGGGCAGGTTCACGCGGATATACGCGGTCGCCTGAACGCTGATGACTTCGGCGACCTGTTTGAACTGCGCGGCATCGAGCTGAATCGCCAACACGCCGTTGCGCTGACAGTTGTCGTAGAAAATTCCGGCAAACGTGGTGCCGATCAGCGCCCGGATTCCGACCTGCTTCAGGCCCCACACTGCGTGCTCACGGCTGGAACCGCAACCGAAGTTGGGGCCGGTCACCAGAAATGCTGCGTCCTGCCAGGCGGGCTGATTGAGCACGAACCCGGGATTGGGCTCGCCCGAGGCCAGAAAGCGCAGATCGAAGAACAACCCCCGATCCAGCCCCTGACGATCAATGCCCTTGAGGAACTGCTTGGGCATGATCACGTCGGTGTCGATGTTGGCCGCCAGAAACGGCGCGGCGCTGCCGCTGATAGTGGTGAACGCTTGCATGGTTCAAACTCCCGGCGCGAAGGTGCGCACGTCAGTCAAGTGGCCGGTGATGGCGGCTGCGGCGACCATTGCCGGGCTCATCAGGTGGGTGCGCGCCCCCGCGCCCTGACGACCTTCGAAGTTGCGATTGGTGCTGGACGCGCAGCGATCCCCCGGCGCGAGGACGTCGTCGTTCATCGCCAGACACATCGAGCAGCCGGATTGCCGCCATTCGAAACCGGCGTCGCGAAAGATCTGCGCCAGCCCTTCGTCTTCCGCCTGATCGCGAACCCGCGTCGAGCCGGGCACGATCATCGCCCGTACGTGGGGCGCCACGTGTCTGCCGCGCACCACACGCGCCACATCTCGCAAGTCTTCGATCCGCGCATTGGTGCAGGACCCAATGAAGGCGTGGCTGATCACCACTTCGCTCAACGGCGTGCCGGGTGTCAGGCCCATGTAATCGAGGGCGCGTTGCAGGCCCTGACGCAGAATCGGATTGGGCTGGCTGGCCGGGTCCGGCACTCGTCCGCCGACCGGGGAGGCCTGATCCGGGCTGGTGCCCCAAGTGACCATCGGTTCCAGAGCCGAGACATCCAGGCTGACTTCACTGTCGAACACCGCACCCTGGTCGCTGTGCAGGCCTTTCCAGCGCTCGACCGCCAGCGCCCAGAGTTCGCCTTTCGGCGCACGTGGCTTGAGTTGCAGATAGGCGAAAACCTTGTCGTCCGGCGCCATGAACGCCCCACGGGCGCCGGCTTCCACCGCCATGTTGCAGATGGTCATGCGCGCTTCGACGCTGAGCTCGCTGATCGCCGGGCCGGTGAATTCGATGGCATAACCGGTTGCTCCCGAAGCACCGATTCTTTCGATCAGGGCCATGATGATGTCTTTCGACGTGATGCCCGCACCGAGCTTGCCGTTCACCGTCACCCGCATGGTTTTCAGGCGCTTGTAGACCAGGGTCTGCGTCGCCAGCAGGTGTTCGATTTCCGAGGTGCCAATGCCGAAACCGAAGGCACCCAGTGCGCCGTAAGTGGTGGTGTGGCTGTCACCGGCCGCGACCACCATGCCCGGCAGAATGAACCCCTGTTCCGGCGCTACGACGTGTTCGATGCCCTGGCGTTTGTCCAGCACATCGAACAGCTCGATGCCGAAGTCGCGGCAGTTTTCTTCGAAGTACGACACCTGACGCGCGCCCCCGGCGTCAGGCATGGTCGCAATGCGCATCGGCGCCGTGGGGTTCACATGATCGACCACCGCCAGCGTCGCAGCCGGACGCCAGACCTTGCGTCCGGCGTCGCGCAAACCGCTGAAGGCCTGGGGGCTGGTGTATTCGTTGGCGACCTGACGGTCGATGTAGAGCAGCACGTGGCCCTGATCGTCGAGATCGCAGACGGTGTGACTGTCGATGTGCTTCTGGTACAGCGTTCTCGGGCTGGGCATGGTGTCGGCTCTGTTCTGTCCGTGTAAAAACAACGTTCGGACAGAGTCATTGATCGCCGAAACGCCATCAAGAGCACTTCAGTGAAGCCGTTGAACACGGATTGTGAGCAATTGCCTCAGATTTTCGCCTGCGTTTCCTCCGGCACTTTGGCAATCACCTTGATCTCGAACTGAAACCCATACAGCCACGTCACGCCGACCGCCGTAATGGTCGGATGCGGCGCCTCGCCCCAGAACTCCGGCACCACTTCCCAGATGGTTTCGAAGGTCGATTGCGGGTCGACCATGAACACGGTCACGTCCACCACGTCATCGAAGCTACCGCCGGCTGCGCCGAGAATCGCATTGAGGTTGGTGAAGGCCAGGCGCACCTGTTGTTTCAGATCCGGTTCCGGTGAGCCGTCCTCGAGGCTGCCGACCTGGCCTGAGACAAACAGAAAACCGTTGGAACGAACCGCCGGGGAATAACGATTGCGCTCGTAAAGCGCATGGCGTCCGGGCGGGAAAACCACGTCGCGTTTTGGCTGGGCATCAGTCATGGGGTGTCTCCTTCAATGGGGTGAAAACTTCTGATGGAGAAACTCTAGGGACTTGCCTCTGCGCGATAAACGCGCAACCTTGGCGATCACTGTTTGTAAATCCCAAACAATCGAGCCGCTTTCAGGGGGGGAATATGGACCGTTTTGACGCGATGCAAGCCTTCGCCCGGGTGGTGGAGGCGGGCAGTTTCACCAAGGCCGCCGAGACCCTGCACATGAGCAAGACCACCGTGACCCAGCTCATCCAGCAACTGGAGGCACGGCTGCGAGTGAAGTTGCTCAACCGCACCACGCGCAAGGTCAACGTCACGGCGGACGGCGCGGCCTATTACGAGCGGGTGATCAAGTTGCTGGCGGACATGGACGATGCCGAGACCAGTCTTCCCGGCGCGGCAGCGCAGCCCAAGGGCCGCTTGCGGGTCGATGTGCCTAGCCCTTTGGCCAATCTGATTCTGGTGCCGGCGCTGCCGGAGTTCTACGCACGTTATCCGCAGATCCAGATCGACATGGGCGTCAGCGATCGGATCGTCGACATCATTGATGAAAACGTCGATTGCGTGGTGCGCGGGGGCGAGCTGCGGGATCAGTCACTGATGGCCCGGAAGGTGGCGGATCTTCAGCTCGGCGTGTATGCCGCGCCGAGCTATCTGGCCCGTTCCGGCACCCCGGCGCACCCCCGTGAGCTGGAAGATTCCCATCACCGGGTAGTCGGTTTCCTCTGGGCGCGCACCGGCAAACCGGTGCCGTACGCCCTGCACAACGAACACGAAGACTTGCAGATCAAGGGCCGCCACGTGCTGGCGGTGGATGACGGCAATGCTTACCTGGCGGCGGGCCTCGCGGGGCTGGGCGTGTTGTGGTTGCCCAAGTACATGTCCAGGGCCCGAGAGGCCAACGGGGAGCTGGTGCCGCTGTTCGAAGACTGGTGCCTCGATCCGATGCCGCTTTACGTCGCGTACCCGCCGAACCGCCACATCAGCCGCAAGTTGCGGGTGTTCATCGACTGGATCGCCGAGGTGATGGCCCGCCACGCACCGGTCATGGATCGCTCAGGTTCGCCAGCAACCACTCGATAAAACTGCGGGCCATCGGATCGTTTTCGCTGTTGCGGTGGGCCAGCAGTGCCCAGTTCGGGCCGCGAATGGTGTCATCCACCAAAGGCTGCAACAGCCCGTCGGCCCGGGCCTTGCGGCTGAGCAACTGGCTGACCAGCGCGATCCCCAGACCTGAGCACGCAAGGCTATGCCTCAGCGGAAACGTTGAGGCAGGGCTTCGGCAAAGGGATAGAAGTCAAACCACGGTTTGGCTTCTTCGATGACCCGATTGAACGACGGACGCTGAACCAGCCGCTCGAAATAGTCGCTCAGGCGAGGGTGGTCGGCGGCAAACGGCACCAGCGTGCTGGCGTAGAACAGGGCCGGTGCGGCGGAACAATCGGCCAGGCTGAAATCCGCGCTGGCGATCCATTCGCGGTCGGCCAGTTGTTGTTCGAGCATGCCGTACGCCGTGGCCAGCATTGCCCGCTGACTGCTCAGGTCGCCCTGGGCGGACTGGATGCGGTCGGCGACGATCTGCTGCATCGGCGTCATCACGTAATGGTCGCAGAAGCGGTCCCACAGACGCACGTCCAGCGCGGTCTCCCAGTCTTCGGGAATCAGTCGCTTTGACTGTCCCGGTTGATGATCCAGGTACTCGATGATCACGCTCGACTCCGGCACTGTGCGCTGGCGGGCGTGATCACGCAGCACCGGGAATTTGACCAGCGGCCACAACGCCTGCAGCTCGGCCCGTTCGGCTTCGCTGGAGAGGTCGATCAAGCGTTTTTCGAAGGCGACGCCGTGTTCGTAGAGGGCGATCAGCGCTTTGTGGCAGTAGGACGACAACGGGTGGTAATAGAGGGTCAAGTCCATCGTTCAACACCTCGATGAGGGGAAATGGCGTTACTCAGGTATAGCCCGCCTGCGCACGGCCACGCATTTGATTTCCACCAGCAGCCCCGGATGGGCCAGTTCGCTGACGCCGACGCAGGTCCAGGCGCAGAAGCCTTTGGGGAAAACGCGATTCTTCACCTCGCGAAACACTGGCATGTGCCGGCTCATGTCGACGTGATAGGTGGTCATCTCCACTACATCGTCGAAGCTGCAACCGCCAGCCTTCAACACCTCGTCGAGGTTTTCCCAGGCGCGGATGAATTGCTGCTCGGGGTCCTCGATGACTTTCAAATCAGCTGTCCGGCCCACCTGACCGGCGCAGTAAAGCGTATTGCCGACCAGAACCGCCGGGGCGTAACCGGCGCGTTCGACGATGGGTTTCATGGATTCGGGGATGATGATTTCGCGATCGGGCATCGTGTTTTCCTTCAATGACGGATTTCAGCGACCGTGCGCGGCCGCCGCCAACTGCTCGGTATCCACCCGAACGAACACTGAGTCACCCACCGCCGTCAGCACATCCCCGGCGTACACCTCGCAGATCACCCGGCTCTTGCGCCCGACTTCACCCTCGACTTTTGCCTTCAACGTCAGCGGTACGCCCATCGGCGTCGGCTTGATGAATTTGATGCCGAGGTTGCCGGTGACGCAGTTGATGCGCGGCAAGCTCTCGGCTTCGCGCCCTTCGGCGCGGTAGTGATAAGCCATTGCGGTCCAGTTGGAATGGCAATCCACCAGCATCGCGATCAGGCCGCCGTAGACCAGCTCCGGCCAGCCGCAGTATTTGGCTTCGGGCACGTGCTCGGCCATGACGTGCACGCCGTCCTCATGCCAGAAACTCTTGATGTGCAAGCCGTGCGGGTTGCTGCTGCCGCAGCCGAAGCAGACGCCGTCGGGGGCGGCGGAGTCTTGCAGGGAGGTGTCGAGAGGGGACATGCCGGGATCATCCTTAAACGGGTTAGCCAAACCGGGGGATTCTAACCCTGAATCAAGGACAAGGCGTTGCCTCGAGTGACGCCTGCCGCTGTTGGCGTCGATACCCGCACGATGCTAATTGCGCTGCGCCAGATTGCGTTGAAACTCTTCAAAGCTGCAGGGCAGGCTCGTGGCTTTGCGTTTTTTCGATGCGTCGTGCTCGTCGGGCAATTGATCGCTCAACTCCCAGACCTCAAGCATCTTTGCGTACTCGAAGGCATGGCGCGGGCTGCTCTGAATCCATTGCTGGAAGGCCTGGCGCTCGTCAGGTGTACAGGTTTCGTCTTGCAGGCGCAGGCACCAGTGCGCCGCCTGATTGAGGATTTCATCGTCGGCGTCTTGAGGGCTTTGGAGGTTCATTGACTGCTTCCAGGATGGCCGGAGAGGGCACTTTACCCTGCCTCTTGCAAAAAAAACGTCAAAGTTCGACAGGGATTTAGCCTGCCTGACGGACAGAACGCGCGCCGGCCGGACAAATCGCGCCGCCACCGACGATTTCCGCACGCTTGCCGACCACGGTGCCGAGCACCCGGCCCAGCATCACGCCGATGGCGGCCGCGAAGGCATCCGTGGACATGGCGAGTGCGAGGAAAATCAGGGAAACAGGATTCACGGGCAATACTTCCAGTCGGGCCATGAGTCAACGACACAACCACACGCCCGACTTTCGGCATGGATGTGTCGTCGGTCTCACCAACCAGAAGGTGTTCGCACCACGGCATGTTGCCGAATATGTTGATACGAACGCTTCCGAGGGGCTCGGAAGCAGGTTACTCCCCAACGAAGGCCCGGATCATGGGCAGGCAAACATGAAAGTTTCGTTAAATGCCCGGCGCAGGTTCGGTTGATCCTGCAGGGATTCGCAGCTCGGCGCACAACCCGCCTTCAGGCCGGTTGTACAGCTGCAAGGTGCTGCCGATCTTGCTGACGATCATCTGCACGATGGCCAGCCCCAGACCCGCGCCATTGGCGTGGCCCTCGCTGTAGAAACGTTCGAACAACCGCGCATATTGCTGCTCATCGATGCCAGGGCCGGCATCTTCGACGCTGATCGACACTGAACCGCAGGCCTGTGGCTGCACCTGAATCCGCACCTCGCTGCCGCGCGGGGCGAAGTTCAGCGCATTGGTTACCAGATTTTGCAGAGCGATGGCCAACGCCACCGGATCGGTATCGACCGGGCAGTGATGGTCGCTGTCGAGGATCAGGTCGACGTCTTTTTCCAGGGCCAGCGGTGTCAGTTCAGCCAGTTCCTCGCGCACCAGGGCGGTCAGTTCGACATGGGTGTTCTCCGGGGATGCCAGACGCGGTTCGATGCGCGCCATGGTCAGCAATTGGCTGGCGATGCGCGTGGCGCGGTCCACGGCACTGACCAAAAACTCCAGTGCTTCTTCGCGTTGTTGCGCGGTGCCCGCCAACTGCGCGTTCTGTGCATGAATCCGCAGGATCGCCAGTGGCGTACGCAGCTCGTGAGCGGCGTCGGCGATAAAGCGTCGCTCCCGGGCCAGCAGGTTGTCGATCTGTTGCAGCAAGCGGTTGAGCGCAGTCTGCATCGGCTCCAGGTCCTGGGGCAGGGGGCTCAGGTGCAGCGGTTTCAGGGTGTCGGTGTCGCGGCCGCGAATCGACCGGGCCATGGCGCGCAACGGCTGCAAGCCCCAGCCGATGGCCAGCCAGATCAGGATAGTCAGCAGCGGCACGCCGATCAGGCTCGGCCACAGGGTATGGCCGACGATGCGGGTGATCAGGTCCTGGCGGATGTCGTCGCGTTCGCCGACCCAGATCAACAAGTCCTGTCGCGGGTCCTTGAGCAGAAAGGCGCACCAGTCGCGGCCGTTCTCCAACAAGTCATGGGCGCCGAGGGTGGCGGGTGGTGCATCCAGAATCGGGGCTTCGGCCGAGCGCATCAGTAACTGGCCGTCATTGCGCCAGACCTGAAAGGTCAGCCGCGTCTCGTAGGGATGCGCCGCCTCGCCATCGCCGACCCGACTCATTGCTTCATCGAAGGCCTGGTGCAGACGCTCCCAATCGTTGTCACCGGGTGCGCGTTGCGCGAGCACGGCTTGCAGCAAACGCGCACTCTGCGCCAATTGGGCGTCGTAGATTTCTTCGACCTCATGATGGCTGTAGCGCAACACCGCCCAACTGATCAGCACATCGCCGAGCAATACCAGAATCAGCACCGGTAGCAGAATCCGTGCGCGTATCGAGTTCATGGCTTGAGCTCCACGACGTAACCCACGCCGCGCACGGTGCGGATCAGTTCGGTCGAAAGTTTCTTGCGCAGGTTATGGATCAGCACTTCCAGCGTGTTGCTTTCGACCCGTTCCTGCCAGCCGTACAGCGTGCGCGACAGGCGTTCGCGGGTAACAACCTTGCCGGGACGGGCCATCAGTTGGTGCAACAGCTGATATTCCATCGGTGTGACCACCACCGTGCTGCCTTGCCAGGTGACTTGCTGGCTGCTCGGGTCGAGGCAGACGCCGGCGTGTTCCAGCACCGGTTGCGCACGCCCCTGACTGCGTCGCAGCAAAGCGCGGATACGCGCCTTGAGTTCGTCGACATCGAATGGCTTGACCAGATAGTCGTCGGCGCCGGCATCCAGCCCGGCGATGCGTTCGGCGGTGCCGTCGCGGGCGGTGAGGATCAGCACCGGCAAATCATGTTGCGTGGCCCGCAATTGTTGCAGCAGCGTCAGCCCGTCGAGCCTTGGCAGGCCGAGGTCGAGCAACAACAGATCGAAGCTTTCGCTGCGCAACGCGTGCAGCGCACTGACGCCGTCCTGCAGCCAGTCAAGGGTGTAACCCTCGTTGCTCAGGGCGACGCGGATGCCCTGACCGAGGGCACGGTCATCTTCAACCAGAAGTAGGCGCATGGCATTTTCTCTGTAGGAAATCGGGCGCGTGATCGGCGGCATCATGCCGCTCGCCTTGCTGCCTTGGCAGCCCTTGTGGCGGCGAAGATGTAACGGCTCGTTGCCAACTAAGCTTTCGCTAAGCTTGGTTTTGCACAGTGAAGCCTTTCCCATCCAGCGAGAGTGCTTCCATGCGCAAACTTGTGCTGTTGTCCCTGATTGTCGCCAGCCCCCTGGCCGTCGCCGGCCCGCAATGCACCACGGCCGAACGTTCGCAGTGGCAGGACCAGAAAGCGTTTCAGGAACAGCTGAAATCCCAGGGGTATGAAATCAGCAAGTTCAAGGTCACCGACGGCAACTGCTACGAGATCTACGGCTTCGACAAGGACAAACGCAAGGTCGAGATCTACCACGACCCGGTCAGCGGCAAAGCGGTGAAAACCGAGATCAAGGGCTGATGCCACGCGAGTCCCTGCGCCTCTGGGACCCGGTGGTACGGGTGTTTCACCTGTCCATCGCCGGGGTCTTTGCCGCCAACTACTTCTTCAATGAGGCCGGCGACGACTGGCATGTCTGGCTCGGTTATTACGCCATGGGCTGGCTGTTGGTGCGTCTGGTGTGGGGATTCGTCGGGCCGCGCAGTGCGCGTTGGTCGGACTTCTGGCCGACGCCGTCACGGCTCGCGGCCCATGCCCGGTCGCTGATCGCCGGGCGCCCCGAACATCGTCTCGGGCATTCGCCGATCGGCGCGCTGGTGATGCTTGCGATGCTGCTGGCGATGCTGACTGTCGGCGTCAGTGGCTGGGCCATGGAAGAAATCGACGTCCTGTGGGGCGCCGACTGGCCGCTGCAAGTCCACGAAACGGCCGCCGATGTTTTGCTGGCGCTGGTCATCGTGCACATCGCGGCCGCGCTGTTTGAAAGTGTTCAGGTGCGCGACAACCTGCCGTTGTCGATGCTCACCGGACGCCGGCGTCGCTTGCCGGACGATCCGGGCCCGTGACAGGGAGGTTCTTTCGATGGTTTGCCATCTCGTAACTGCCATGAGCTGCCTATGCGTGCCTTGTCCTTTCGTTTGAGATTCGTTGTCGCCGCGCTCGTCGTGAGCCTGATTTTTATCGCCGCGTGGCGCAGTCACCCTGAGCACGTGCTGGCGCCGTTCGCGGTTGAAACGCCTGTCGCCCAGGCTTCGGCAAATCCGGCCGAGCCGATGTACAGCAGCCGTTTCGTGTCCTCGGAACTGGATGATTTCGTGCACTCGTCTTCGGTCACCGCGCTGCCCGGCGGCGACTTGATGGCCGTGTGGTTTGCCGGCTCCCGGGAGGGCGCCGCCGATGTGCAGATCCGCACCGCGCGCTTCAACGCCAAGACCGCAGAGTGGGGCGCCGAACAGGTGCTGGCCACTCGCGAATCCACCGTCGCCGGCACCCAGCGCTATATCCGCAAGCTTGGCAACCCGGTGATCGCCCTGGCGCCTGACCAGCGCTTGTGGATGTTCTACGTGTCGGTGTCCGTCGGCGGCTGGGCTACCAGCGCGATCAACGTGATGGTCTCCGATGACCTGGGGCGCAACTGGACGGCGCCGCGACAGCTGATCACCTCGCCGTTCTTCAACATCAGCACCCTGGTGCGCGCCGCGCCGGTGTTCCATGCCGACGGCTCGATTGGCCTGCCGGTGTATCACGAGTTCATGGGCAAGTTCGCCGAGTACCTGTACCTGAGTGCGGATGGCGCGGTGATCGACAAATTCCGCATCAGTCGCGGCAAGCATTCGCTGCAACCGACCATCGTGCCGCAGGACGAACGCCGCGCCGTGGCGATGCTGCGTTATGCCGGTGAAACCCATCACAAGGTGCTGGCCAGCCGTACCGAAGACGCCGGGCAGACCTGGAGCGAGCCGTATCCGCTGGAACCGGCCAACCCCAACTCGTCGCTGGCGGCGGTGGGCACCGCCGATGACGGTTTGCTGGTGGCGCTCAATGACCTGCGTGACGGTCGCTTCAAGCTCAGCCTGTACGGCACCGATGCGAATCTCAACGACTGGCGCAACGTGATCGAACTCGACCAGTCCCCCGATCCCCTCGGCCAGCCGTTTTCGCCCGAGGCCTACAAGGCAATCATCGGCGAAGGCTTTCGGGCATCGAGCGGGGCGCAGCGTCTGCCGCTGGAGCAACGCTTTCTGAGCAACCTCGACTACCGCGTGTGCAAACCCGAAGGCTGTGAGTTCGAGTACGAATACCCGTACTTCAGTCGTGGCAGCGATGGCCTCTATCACCTGGTGTATTCCTGGAACAACACCTTCATCAAACATGTCAGCTTCAACGATGCCTGGCTGGCGGAGCGCCTGTGATGCTGTTTCTCTGGCAAGCCCATTTGAGTTTCATCCTGCTCGGTTTTGTCCTGCTGGGCTCCCTGCAATTTACCCGGCGCTGGCGGCCGTGGCTGTTGCCGGCGTTGGCGCTGGTCAGCTTCATTCCGCTCAATGGCCTGCCGCTGGCGGCATATGTGCGCAGTTTTACCGATGACCTGGCGATCACCACGCTGGTGTTTCTTGGCTGGGCCGCGTTGTTGCGCCTCGGTGTGGTTCACCCACTCAAACCGCTGGCGCGGGCGCAGGTTTTGGGGTTGTTCGTGGTACTGACGGTGCTGCTGTACCCGGCGACGATGGGCCTGACGTATGTCGATCCTTACCGTTGGGGCTTCAATCCCCGACCGATGATCGTGGTTGTCGGGCTGGCGACACTGGTGCTCTTGCGACTGCGCAATACGCTCGGCGTGGCGATGTTGGCGCTGGCAACTCTGGCGTTCGCGCTGCGACTCAAACCTTCGGAAAACTATTGGGATTACCTGATCGACCCTTTGCTGGCGGGTTATTGCCTGATTGCCGGTTTCGCATTTCTCGCCAAAGCAGCGTGGCAACACCTGCAATCCGAACGAACGACACAGAGGTAAATGATGGGGTGGTTGCAATCGCGCCGCCTGCGCTATGGCGTGGGCGCGACAGGTTTGGCGTTTCTGCTGTTTGCCTTGCTGCGGCTGGTGTTCTTGATGGGGTTTTCCGGGGTGGATGTCGCGCAGTTGTTTGCCGACCCGCAATGGTTGCAAACCCTGGGCATCGGGTTTCGTTTCGACTTGAGGCTGGCGCTGTTGCTGGTGCTGCCATTGGCGGTGCTGGCGTGGCTGCCGCGCTGGAACCTGACCACAGTGCCGTTACTGCGCGGCGTGGCCCGGGTTTATCTGCTGCTGGCGTTGGGGGTGATCGGACTGGTCTACATCATCGATTTTGGCCATTACGCCTACCTCGGCGTGCGGATCAACGCCACGGTATTGCGTTATCTGGACGATGCGCAGATCTCGCAGCAGATGGTCCGGGAAACCTATCCGGTGCTGTGGATTGCGCTGGGCTGGCTCGCGGTTCTGGCGCTGTGGTTCTACGGGTTTGTGCGACTGGAACGGTTGACGCTGGCCCGTGAACCTCAAGTGATCCGCCGCAGCTCAGTCGCCGTGGGCGCGGGGCTCGGATTGGTGGCTGTGCTGCTGGCGCTGTTGGGCCGGGTCGACAAACTCAACCTGGAAAATCCGGTACCGCTGCGTTGGAGCGATGCGTTCTTTTCCGGCAACGGACAGATCGCCGCCGTGGGCCTGAATCCGGTGCTGTTCCTCTACGACACGCTCAAGGCCGGCCAGGCGCAATTCGACGAGGCGCAAGTGCGGGCGCATTACCCGGTCATTTCCAGGTATCTGGGAGTGGATCGAGCGGATGCGCAAAGCCTTGCATTCGAGCGCCGGCAAGCCGTACAGCCCTACAGCGTCGCGGCCGAGCGGGCACCTAACGTGATGTTCGTCATGCTCGAATCCCTGGGCACCAGCGCGGTGGGGGCGTATGGCAACCCGTTAAACCCCACGCCCAACCTTGATCGTCTGGCAGGTGAGAGCTGGTTCTTCAAACACTTCTACGTCCCGGTCACCGGCACTGCAAAAACCGTGTGGGCGAGCATCACCGGCGTTCCCGACGTCACCCGGCAGGAGACCGCCACCCGTCATCCGCTGATCACCAACCAGCACACGCTGATCAATGCGTTCACCGATTACCAGAAGCTCTACATGATCGGCGGCAACGCCGGTTGGGCCAACATCAATGCGCTGATCCAGCAAAGCATCGACGGCGTGCGTCTGTACGAGGAGCGCGACTGGCGTTCGCCACGTGTGGATGTGTGGGGGATTTCCGATCTGGACCTGTTCAAGGAAGGCGATGAGATCCTGCGCGCACTGCCCAAGGACAAACCGTTCTTCGCCTACGTGCAAACGTCGGGCAATCACCGGCCTTTCACCATTCCCAGAGACAACGACGGCTTCGAGGTCAGCAACCTGTCGCTGGAACAGGTGCAAAACGCCGGTTCACGCAGCGTCGAGCAATACAACGCCGTGCGGCTGCTGGATTTCAACATCGGTCGCCTGATGGAACTGGCCAAGGCCGGCGGCTATTACGACAACACGATTTTCGTGTTCTTCGGTGACCACAACACCCGCATCAGCCGCATCCCGCACATGCCGCCAGCCTTCGAACAACTGGGGCTGGAGAGCAACCATGTACCGATGCTGATTCATGCGCCGGGCCTGCTCAAACCCAAGGTGATCGAAGAAGCGGTGGGGCTTGCCGATCTGTTGCCGACGGTGGCGGGCATGGCCGGCGTGGCTTTCGAGAACCGCGCCATGGGTCGCGACCTGCAGCAACCGGCACCCGAAGGCGAGCGAGTGGTGCCGCTGGTGTTGCGCGAGGGGACGTTTCCGCTGATTGGCGGGGTGACCAAGGACCATCTGCTGCAAATGCAACACGACGGCAGCGCGCCGACGCTGCATGACTTGAAATCGGCGACACCGCTGGAGAATGTGGCTGATGCGCATCCTGAGGAGTTTCAACGACTGGTCGAGCTGACGCGGGGGCTGCACGAAAGCGCACGGTTGATGCTGTATCGCAACGTGCGTTGACGGCCCTCTCTCGATGAAAGAGGGCCGCCCCGGTTTCAGGTGTGATGGATGTCGCGATCCTTGGTTTCCGGCATGAAGAAGATCCCGAGAATCGCCGTCATTACCGCGATGACAATCGGGTACCACAAGCCGTAGTAGATATCCCCGGTGGCCGCGACCATCGCAAACGCCACGGTCGGCAGGAACCCGCCAAACCAGCCGTTGCCGATGTGGTAGGGCAGCGACATCGAGGTGTAGCGGATGCGCGCCGGGAACAACTCGACCAGCCACGCCGCAATCGGGCCGTAAACCATGGTCACGTAGATCACCAGTACGGTCAGCAGGATCAGGACCATCGGGTAATTGGTCTTGGCCGGGTCAGCCTTTTCCGGGTAGCCGGCCTCTTTCAACGCGGTGCTGAGGCTGGCGGTAAAGGCGTCGTTGCGGGCTTTGAAGTCGGCGGCCGGCAGGGCGGTGCCTTCGAAACTTTCGATGACTTTGTCACCAATGCGCACCTGGGCCACGGTGCCCGGTTCCGCCACCACGTTTTCGTACGGGATCGCCCGTTTGGCCAGGAGGGTTTTCGCCAGGTCGCAGGAGCTGGTGAATTTGGCCTTGCCCACCGGATCGAACTGGAACGAGCACTGGTCAGGGCTGGCGACCACTTTGACCGGGTTCTTCTCCTGAGCGACGAAGACATCAGGGTTACCGTACTGGGTCAGCGCATGGAAGATCGGGAAGTAGGTCACCGCCGCCAGAATGCACCCGGCCATGATGATGCCCTTGCGCCCGATGCGGTCGGACAGGCTGCCGAAAATCACGAAGAACGGCGTGCCGATCAGCAGCGAACCGGCGATCAGCAGGTTGGCGGTCTGCGGGTCGATCTTCAGTGTTTGCAGGAGGAAAAACAGCGCGTAGAACTGCCCGGTGTACCAGACCACCGCTTGGCCGGCGGTGCCGCCGAGCAGGGCCATGATCACGATTTTCAGGTTGTCCCAACGGGCAAAAGACTCGGTCAGCGGGGCTTTCGAGGATTTGCCTTCTTCCTTCATTTTCTTGAACACCGGCGACTCGTTCAGTTGCAGCCGGATGTATACCGAGACCGCCAGCAGCAGGATCGACAGCAGGAACGGAATCCGCCAGCCCCAGGCCTCGAACGCCTCGGTGCCCAGCGCCGTGCGGCAAGCCAGAATCACCAGCAGCGACAGAAACAGCCCCAGCGTCGCGGTGGTCTGAATCCACGAGGTGAAATACCCGCGTTTGCCCTTCGGCGCATGCTCGGCGACATAGGTCGCCGCGCCGCCGTATTCACCGCCCAGCGCCAGACCTTGCAGCAGGCGCAGGGTAATCAGAATGATCGGCGCCGCGACTCCGATGGTCGCGTAACCGGGCAGGAAGCCCACAATCGCCGTCGACACACCCATGATCACAATCGTGATCAGAAACGTGTGCTTGCGCCCGATCATGTCCCCCAGCCGCCCGAACACCACCGCCCCAAACGGCCGCACCGCAAAACCGGCGGCGAAGGCGAGCAGGGCGAAGATGAACGAGGTGGTCTCGTTGACCCCGGCAAAGAAGTGCTTGGCGATGATCGCGGCAAGGGAGCCGTAAAGGTAAAAGTCGTACCACTCGAACACCGTGCCGAGGGACGAGGCGAAGATGACCTTGCGCTCCTCACGGCTGACACTGTGGTGCGGGGCACTGCCGGTGGACATGCTGTCGAGTACGGCCATGGGTGTTCTCCGTTGTGCTTGTTTTTGTAGGCCGGAGCACCTATCAGTGTTGCTGTACCCGTGGCCTGGGGGTGTTGCGCTTCACCGGGTGGGGGGAGCGCGGACAGACTGACGGCCTCGCGGATTGGGCGAGGTTCTATTGAGCATAATTGGGTTTGGGGGGATATCCAGTTGCGAAGAGTTATCAAACAACTCAGTGACGGCGGGGGAGACCCCGCCGCTAGGTATTACTCGGTCGGTACGACCTTATCCAGAACCTGATTCACCGCCAGTTCCGCCAACATCACCACCTGCGCAATACCTTGCGCAGTCTTGCGGTGGGGGCCCTGGAGGAGGTCGGCGAAGTTGTTGAGCATGACGTTGGCCGAGCCGAGGGTTTCGGCGGCGTCGACCAGCAGGGATTCGTTGCTGCTGGCCGGGTTGGTCTGGTAGAGGCGGTTGGGTGAGTAGGGCGCGGCCATCATGTGGGCTGTCATCGGGCCGAGGTGGTAGTCGAGGGCGCGGTTGGCAGCTTCGTTGAATTTCTTCGAATCAGGGCATTCGTAGGGGGAAGTTGGGTCGGTGATGCTGGCCGGTTCGGTGACCGGGGGATTCGGAGTTACTTTGAACATTGGCTCTAACCTCTCTAAGGAGTGAGGCTGCAACCATCTCGCTGCTAAACGAATTAGGGTGGCAGCTGCGCGCAGGTTAGCAGACCGATGAGCCAAGCAATCGGCGCACCCGAAGGTGCCCTGCGCACAGCCACCATCAAGCTCAGAGATACCTGATTTGATAGAGGCTTGTACGGCTTGACTCAACGGGCTGCTAAACCCGATCACTGCGAATCAGTGACCCGATCCAAGTTACCGGCCGACCCCAGGGCGCACAAGCCGGCGGATTCTGGCGTAGCCGTAGGCGCTGGCGCAAGGATTTGTGGGCAATTGCGCGTAACTCAAAGTGTCTTTAAACACACGCATCGAAACGTGTTTAGCGGCCCACAAAACACACTGAAACATCCGTCAGAATCCACCCTGAAAGCCGCCATGGCTTCAAACCCGCCGTTGTGTCTGTAAACTGGCCGCCCGAAACGGCGCGCGATCGCGCCGTCCTCACTGCCAGCGAAGGACTTTCCCATGGCCAACCAAGACATCACCTACACCCCGGATCCGGATGCAGACTCGATCTCTTCGGACGTGACCGAATTCAACGGCATCCTGATGTCGACCCAGATTCCGACCCGTGCCGATGGCAGCCTGGAACTGGGCGATGTCACTGCGCAAAGCGAATGCACCCTGCAGGCGCTGAAAGTGGCGCTGGAAAAGGCCGGCAGTTCGATGGATCGCGTGCTGCACCTGACCATTTACCTGACCGACATGGCTGATCGCGCTGCGTTCAACGAGGTGTACAAGCGCTACTTCGCCAAGCCTTGGCCGGTGCGAGCGGCGGTGGGTGTGGCGGCGCTGGCGGTTGAAGGGATGAAGGTGGAAGTGACTGCGATGGCTGCCAAGGCCTGATTTACGCGTCAGCGGCTATTTCAGATAACAGCATGGCGGCATTGAGTATCAATCAAACGACTCGGGCCGCCATTTGAAATTCAGATTTGAGATTCAGTTTTTGCGAATTAAATAGATGCTCTAAAGTTCTATGGCAACTCCGTATTTTTTCTTCAGAAGCTCATCGTGAGTAACAATAATCAAACAAGGGATGTTGGCAATCAGCCAGTCCATAATTCTTTTGGCCGTTATTCTGTCCAGTGCCGAGGTGGGTTCATCCAGGATTATTGTTGTTTTCTCTCTTAAAATCGCTCGCCCTATGGCAATTCTTTGTCGTTCTCCGCCGCTAAGTCCTCCTCCTGAAATGTCTATGGCGGTGGATAGCAAAGCTTCAATGTCAGCGTTGTCTCTAGAGAATCCTAAAAGTTCAAGAATCAAAGCCAATTTTTGTGGGCTGGCACTTTCAGTTCCATAAAGCAGATTGTCTTTTAGCGTTCCGGGTAATAGCACCGGATTCTGTGGTGCAACAGAAACTTCGGACAGTATGTACTCACTTAATGATTCATCTATGGGGTGTCCTTTATAGTGGGCTGTACCTTTATAGCTGTCTTCAAATCCTAGCAGGGTGTTTATGAGTGTCGTTTTTCCAGTGCCGGATCGGCCAGATATTATGTGTATGCCTGGACCAAATTTATAACTGACGCTGCTTAGGATGATTTTGTTGTCTTTGGTGAGTGATACACCATGCAGGGAGAATAGATGTGTGTCTTTGTGTTTTTTGGGGTAATACGGTTTATTGATATTCTCTTCGATGTATTTTATTCCAATGTTCAAAGATACGAGATTTGCCTGAAGATTGATTAACGTTCCGGCCAATATATGTAACTGCATGGTGAACATGGTGATGTAGCCCACAATCATGACAAAGTCACCGGCGGTAAGGCGAGTAGGGTCGCTCATCCCCGAAAGTATGACAAAAAAGGTTAGTGTGGTGCCGATCGCCAGCCCCTGCAAGCCGAGGCGCATTCCCATGTGAAGATTTGCTTTTCTGATTGTCTTCACGTATTTGTCGAAGAAGGATCGCCCCGAAAGAAGTTCTTTGGGGAGGCTGTTGTTGAGCCTTATGTCATAAATTCTTCCGAGCCTTTGAATGGTGTAGCTGGAAAGCTCATTGTCAGCCTCAAATATGGACTTGTGAATATGTGAGCTCGATTTGGCTACGTGGACGGCTATCAAAATCAAACCAATGCAAAAAACAAAAAACAGGATTGCATAGAAATAACCCATGGTCGTAAAAAGAACGCTCATGGCAATAATCATTTCAAGCGCGATGGGAACGATTGTCCAAAAGATGCCTATGGTGACCATGCTGAAACTGCCTGCTGATCTGTTTATATCGGCGACAATGTATCCAGGGTCAAGGGGCTGCTGCTTTCGATGGGAGTATCTAAAAATCCTGGAAACTATTTCTTCGTAAAGGGTTGCATCGCATTTGGCCAATATCCACGCTGAAAATACCCCGCGAACATTGGAGAGAATCTGTGATGCTGTCCACAGGATTGCATAGGCACTGGCAAAAACAAGGAATTGAGTCTGTGCGCTCTGTATTTCATTAATAGCGTTGGCTGCATTTTTCAACAAAATGGGGAGGGCCGAACTCAAGGAGCTGCATGCAATGAATATCGTGGAGACCCCGATGAAACCCGTCACGAATCCTCGATAGTTCTTCGATATGATCTTGAAAGTTTTTAAGTAGTAACTGAACCAGTTCACTTGCGACCCTTTATGTGTAAGCAACTGCTCGAACGGGGGTACCGCAAACCAGTACGCACTCGATAAATCGATCAGTTCTTTTCTGTGGTCAGGAACGGTAAGGAACTCGCTCTAAACTCTCCAGTCGGCGCATTCCGGTGTAGTTGTAGGTAACGGCGCAAGATTCTGTAGCCGGATTTATAGCAGCCACCCGGCAGCACAGACGTGCCGCCCACGCGTTTCGCGGCTACAATGCGCGCCTCAACCGTGACAGCCTGACTAAAAAAACATATGTCCTTGCCCAAACATCACCTGGAACTGCTCAGCCCCGCCCGTGACGTGGCCATTGCCCGCGAGGCCATCCTGCATGGCGCCGACGCGGTATACATCGGCGGCCCGAGCTTCGGTGCGCGTCATAACGCGTGCAACGAGGTGAGCGAAATCGCCGAACTGGTGGAATTTGCCCGTCGCTATCACGCGCGCATCTTCACCACCATCAACACCATCCTGCACGACAACGAACTGGAGCCGGCGCGCAAGCTGATCCATCAGTTGTACGACGCCGGCGTCGATGCGCTGATCGTCCAGGACCTGGGCGTGATGGAGCTGGACATTCCACCCATCGAGCTGCACGCCAGCACCCAGACCGACATCCGCACCCTTGAGCGGGCCAAGTTCCTCGATCAGGCCGGTTTCTCGCAACTGGTACTGGCCCGTGAACTGAACCTCAAGGAAATCCGCGCAATCGCCGATGAAACCGATGCCGCCATCGAGTTCTTCATCCACGGCGCGTTGTGCGTGGCGTTTTCCGGTCAGTGCAACATTTCCCACGCGCAGACCGGGCGCAGTGCCAACCGGGGCGACTGCTCCCAGGCCTGCCGTCTGCCGTACACCCTGAAAGACGAAAAGGGTGGCGTGATCGCCTACGAAAAACACCTGCTGTCGATGAAGGACAACAACCAGAGCGCCAACATCCGCGCACTGGTCGAGGCCGGTGTGCGTTCGTTCAAGATCGAAGGTCGCTACAAGGACATGGGCTATGTGAAGAACATCACCGCCTATTACCGCCAGCGCCTCGACGACGTGCTCGAAGACCGCCCGGACCTGGCCCGCGCTTCCAGCGGCCGCACCGCGCATTTCTTCATGCCGGACCCGGAAAAGACCTTCCACCGTGGCAGCACCGACTACTTCGTCAGCGAGCGCAAGATCGATATCGGCGCGTTCGATTCGCCGACCTTCACCGGTCTGGCGGTGGGCGTGGTCGAGAAAGTCGGCAAGCGTGACATGCAGGTCATCACCCACGAGCCACTGTCCAACGGCGACGGCCTCAATGTGCTGGTCAAGCGCGAAGTGGTGGGGTTCCGCGCCAACATCGCCGAAGCCAAGGGCGAGTTCGAGGAAGAAGGCGAGAAGCGCTATCGCTACCGCGTCGAGCCGAACGAGATGCCGGAAGGCCTGTACAAGCTGCGCCCGAACCACCCGCTGAACCGCAACCTCGACCACAACTGGCAGCAGGCCTTGCTCAAGACCTCCGCCGAGCGTCGTATCGGCGTGAGCTGGCTGGCGAAGCTTCGCGAAGAGCGTCTGGAACTGACCGTGACCAGCGAAGAGGGCATCAGCGCCAGCGTCGCGCTGGAAGGCCCGTTCGGTGTCGCCAACAAACCGGAACAGGCGCTGGAGACTCTGCACGACCTGCTCGGTCAGCTCGGCACCACCGAGTACCACGCGACCTCGATCAAGCTGGATGCGCCGCAAGCGTTCTTCATCCCGAACTCGCAGCTCAAGTCGTTGCGTCGTGAAGTGATCGAAGCGCTGACCGCCGCCCGCGTTGCCGCCCATCCGCGCGGTTCGCGCAAGGCCGAGACCACGCCACCGCCGGTGTACCCGGAAGCGCATCTGTCGTTCCTGGCCAACGTCTACAACCAGAAGGCTCGCGACTTCTACCACCGTCACGGCGTGAAGCTGATCGACGCGGCGTACGAGGCCCACGAAGAGGCGGGCGAAGTGCCGGTGATGATCACCAAGCACTGCCTGCGGTTCTCCTTCAACCTGTGCCCGAAACAGGCCAAAGGCGTGACTGGCGTGAAAACCAAAGTCGCGCCGATGCAGCTGATTCACGGCGACGAAGTGCTGACCCTGAAGTTCGACTGCAAACCGTGCGAGATGCACGTGATCGGCAAGATGAAGGGCCACATCCTGAATCTGCCGCAGCCGGGCAGTGTGGTGGGGCATATCAGCCCTGAAGACCTGATGAAGACCATTCCTCGGGCACCGCACTGATTCAAGGGCAATAAAAAACCGGTGACGCAAGTCACCGGTTTTTTTATGCCTGCCAGAAACTCAACTGGCTTCGTAGCGCGATGCCGTTGGTGGTGCCGCTTCGCCACTCAACGCATCGACCATCGGCGGATGCTCCTGCGCTGCCTGACGCAAGTCTTCGGTCACCCGCAGCTCGGCGCCAGTCGGCGAGAAGGTCGCAGCCGCCGCAAACGGCGCCGGGTTGGCCGGCACCGGACGCTTGCCGCGACGCCAGAAGAAGAACGTCACCATGCTCAGGTTGACCAGCGCGAAGGCCCAGAACAGGCCGGTTTCGCCGTGGGCGTTCATTGCCGGCGAGATCAGCAGCGGGCTCATCGCCGAGCCCAGGGAGTTGATCAGCAGCATGCCTTGAATCATCGGCACCAGGGTTTCAACCGGCGCACGGTCGGCGGCATGGCTGACCGCAACCGGGTACAGCGCGAACACGCCGCCACCCAGCAGGAACAGCATCGCTGCGAGCATGGCCGAGGACAGCGGCACCAGCACGATCACCAGCGACAGCACGGTGCACGCGGCGCACAGCACGGTCAGCACTTGCAGGCGATCCTTGCGGTCGGACCAGCGCCCGACCGGGTATTGCAGGAGCATCGCGCCGAGGATCGTCCAGGCCATCATGCTGCCGACTTCGCCGACGTTCAGGCCGATGCGTTGCAGGTACAGCGGCAGCAGGGTGTAGATCGCCGCGATGGTCACGCCGGAGCCGAAGCAGCCGACCAGCCCGGTGGGCGACACGCCCAGCAGTGCCCGTGGCTTGAGCGGTTCGACCTGTTCCAGCAGCGGTGAAACCCGCGGCAGGATCACGATCGGCAGCACCGACAGGGTTGCGAGCATGCCGGCGACCATGAACGGCGCCGTGTCGCCCAGCCCGGTGATTTTCCCCAAAAACGCCTGACCCAGCACGCCGGCGCCGTAGAGGACGATCATGTACAGCGCCAGCAGGCGCCCGCGAATCTTCGCGTCACCGGCCAGCAGCAGCCAGCTCTCGATCACCAGAAACACGCCGACCGTGGCCCAGCCGTTGATCAGGCGCAGAACGACCCAGCCCCAGGTGTCATAAAACAGCCCTTGCAGCAGGATGGTCGCGGCGATCAGCGAGGCGAAGCTGCTGTAGGCGCGGATGTGGCCGATGCGCAGGATCAACCGGTCATTGAAAATCGCGCCCAAGGTAAGGCCGATGAAATAGGCCGAGGACACGATGCCAATCATCGTCGCCGATTCGCCGGCCGCGCCCAGGCGCAGAGTGGTCAAAGAAGACAGAAAGCCGTTGCCCAGCGCAACAATGAACAGCCCGAGCAGGGGCGCCAGCGCCATGGCCAGCAAACGCGGTGTCATAAAAACCTCAAGTGATCGAACAGCGGAACGTGCGCCTCTGCGCATGCGAGTGCCAAGCCGAAGTGTGTTGAAGACAAACGACCGCCGAACGGGCAGGACGATTGAGCCTGGCGCACTTTGTGAAAGTGGCCGGCTGTTCAAACCTGAGGGTTGTCATGGCTGCGGGCAGGCGCCGTTCGGGCGACTGCAAGAGGAGGCGCGATTTTAAGCCTTGTGTGGCGTTTGCCAAGGTGCCGGACCTGCGACGTTGGGACGCAGGCTCGTCCGTTTCAGCACTGATCACGCCGATCGTTCCCACGCTCCGCGTGGGAATGCCTCCATGGACGCTCTGCGTCCGCCGTTGGAAGGGACGCGGAGCGTCCCGAGCTTGATCGATAACCCCAGCGCATTCATTGCCCGGATGAAAAGTCGCTGTATCGATCCGGTTTCCCTCGTTAGCCTGTGCGGTCGAATCGCGATTTTGATCCAGAGGCAATGATGCAAATAAGAGGCGAGCGTGCCGCCACGGCGTGCGGGCTGTTGGCGATTGTGTTGTGGAGCACCGCCGCCGGTTTGATCAGGGGCGTCAGTGAACATTTCGGCCCTCTGGGCGGGGCCGCGATGATTTACACCCTGGGGGCGATCCTGCTGGTGATGTTTCTCGGGCGACCGCGTCTTCGTTCCACGTCAACACTCTATCTCCTGCTCGGCAGTGGGTTGTTCGTTGCGTATGAGGTGTGCCTGTCTTTGGCGCTGGGGTTTGCCAGTGACCGGCAACAGGCGATCGAACTGGGTGTGGTCAATTACCTTTGGCCATGCCTGACCGTGGTGCTGGCGATTTTCATGAACGGGCAGAAAACCCGCTGGTTCATCGTTCCCGGCAGTGCGCTCGCACTGTTTGGCATTCTCTGGGTGGTCAGCGGTCAGGGCCTGTCGTTGCCGGGGATCAATGCCAACGTCAATTCCAACCCGCTGAGTTACAGCCTGGCGCTGGCCTGCGCGATCACGTTTGCGCTGTATTGCAACGTCACGCGCCGCTACGCCAACGGGCAGAGTCTGGTAGTGCTGTTTTTCGTGCTGACGGCGATTGTTTTGTGGGTGAAGTGGGGCTTCAGCAGTGAACGGATTTCTGCATTCACAGTGGGCAATTCCCTCGAACTGATCGCCACCGGCATCGCCATGGCCGGCGGTTATGCGTTGTGGAATATCGGCATCCTGCGCGGCAACCTGACTTTGCTGGCGACCGCATCCTATGGCGCGCCGGTTTTGTCGTCAGCGTTCGCCGCGCTGTGGCTGGGTGTCAGTTTGCAGATGCAGTTCTGGCAGGGCGCGGTGCTGGTGACCGTGGGTTCGCTGATCTGCTGGCAAGCGACGCGGCAACGTCAGTTCTCCTGAAAAAACGGCGTTGCCGCGCATGCCCGTCAGCCCACGGACTTCAACGGAATCGGCCCCTTGAGCCGGTCCATCATCGTGGCGCAATACCAGTCATCGAACTGGCAGACGCCGGTTTCCGCCGTTTCCGAGTACGGCCCCGGTTCATAGGACGGGGAGGTCACGCCGCGCTGGGTGCCCTCGACCAGCGTGCGGTCCTGATCGTTGGTGGCGATCCAGACTTTGGTCAGGCGTTCGAGGTCGTAGTCCACGCCTTCCACTGCCGTGTCCGGCACCAGCCATTTGGTGGTGACCATGGTTTGTGTGGCGCTGATCGGTAATACGCGGAAGCTCAGGGCATGGTCGCCGAGGAAGTGGTTCCAGGTGGACGGGTAATGGAAATAGAGCAGGGCGCCGATGTCCGGCTCGGCGGTTTTGTCCAGACGCCCGTTCACTGCCGGCTTGCCGTCCATGGTGTAGCTGACGGCCCCGGACGACAGCGGAATGCGGGTCATGCGGTACTGACCGTTGATGTCCATCACCAGACGGCTCGGCAAACCGGCCTGCTCGCAGGTGTTCCAGTACGCCGACAACTGTGGGTCGTCTTCGCCGCTGAGGCCGCCCACCGACAGGTTGTCGACGAAGGATTTCAACAACTCCGGGTGGGAACCGTCGCAGTGGTAGCACTCGCGGTTGTTCTCGAACACCAGCTTCCAGTTGCCTTGTTCGATGATGGTCGACTCGAACGCCACTTTGCAGTTGTCCAGATAATGCGGGGCGATGAACGGGCTGACGGCTTTGCGAAAACCTTCGAAGTCCGGCGCCTTGGTGGCGACGCAGACATAGATGTAGCTGTGCACGATCTCGCAATGCACGGACTTCAGGTTGTACTGGGCCTTGTCGAAATCCTGGCCCATGTTGCCGGCGTACAGCAAGTTGCCGTCCAGCTCGTAGGTCCACTTGTGATAAGGGCAGACCATTTTCGCGACCTTGCCGTGTTCGTGTTCGCAGATCTTGGCGCCGCGATGGCGGCAGGCGTTATGAAACGCCCGGATCTCGCCATCCTTGCCGCGCACCACGGCGACCGGGTAATCACCGATCTGCAGGGTGAAGTACTGGCCGGGTTTGGAAATTTCGAAGGTGTGCCCGGCGAATATCCAGTCCTTGTGCCAGATCTGCTCGAGATCCTGGCGATAGACGTTTTCATCCTTGTAGAGGACGCCCGGCAGCGAGTGCCAGGGTTTGCGCTGGGCGATCAGGTCAAACACGGTGTCTTTATTGTTCATTGTTTTCCTCGTCATGCGCGTAGGGCCGGAACAGGTCCAGCCTATCTGTGCCGGGAAAGCCGTCACAAACGACATTTCCTGCGGGTAATCGATGCGTTGCGGTTATGGGTGAGGGCGTCTGAAGATCGGCTCAAGCGTGGCGATGGCCGACGCAGACTGGTCCAGATTGCGAATCGCCTGTTTCACCGCGAGGCTGCGTTCATGGCCGAGGCTTGAGGCGAACAGGTCGAACTTCTGCTCCAGTTCTTCGCGACTCAGGGCCGTTTCGGGATCGCCGCGCGCGGCGGTGATCGGGCTGACGAGCACGTTGCCGTTTTTCAGGGTGACGGTGACGCGCGAGAGGATTTCATTGGGGAATCGCGCCGAAATATCGGCGGCTTCAACGATCTCGATGCGTGCGCTCAAGGCGCGGATGTCGGCGGCGTGTATGGATTCGCCGGTGACTTCGTCCGGGCCGAGTTTGCCCCTGACGATCAGCGCCGCCAGCGGAAAGGCCAGGGCGTATTGCGCCTGATCGGCATCCGCCGGGGTGTGACCTTGCAGGCACATCGATTCGTAGAAAGTCTCGACGCGGATCGTTTCGATCGCGTCAGCGTTGAGCCCGGCGTTCTCCTGTTGCAGTTGCAGCATCGCGGTCAGCGCCGGTTGCGCCCAACGGCACACCGGCCAGGGTTTGAAATACTGGCTGTCGATTTCCCAGCGCTGACCGAGGTCGAGCCAGTGCTCGGCGACCGAGGCGTCCTCGACGGTTTCCGCTGGCGCACCGGTCACGCCTTCCTTGGCCATCAGCAGCGCATTCAAACCGACAAAGGCGCCGCTGCCGTGGGCGTCACGCAACATGGTCGGAAACGCGATCAGGCGCATCATCGGGCAACGGGCGCTGAAGTATTCGGCGATGCCCAAGGCATTGCGAAAGGTCGGCTCGTCAAAACCGAGCAAGCGGGCGCCGGCGCAGACCACGCCAATCGCCGAAAAGCCGCCGGATGCGTGGTACGTCGGGGAGGTTGCCATCAGCGCTGTTCCGGCGCGAAGTCCGGTTTCATAGCCGAGGCACAGCGCGCTCAACAGCTCATGTCCGCTGACTTCCTTGCCTTGGTGATGCAGCGCATCGGCGAGGGCGAGCAGGGCCGGCACCACGGTCGCGCCAGCGTGCCCCTTGGATCGGAAGTGGCCTTCGTGGGCATCGAGGCTGTCGGCGGAAAAGCCGCCAGCCCAACCCGCGCCCAGCAGGCTCACGCGCTGACCGTCGAACAGCAGACGACTGCCGTATTCGCCGGTGGGATAGTGGGAAACAGCAAAACGGCGCAGCGCCACACTTGTGTCATTGGACGCAGCACCGGCCATGACGCCGACGATATCCAGCAGGCTGTTTTGCAAAATCTCCCGGGTCTTGGCCGGGGCCTGGATGAAGTCAAAGTCGCGGCAGAATTCGTAGAGTGACATTCAACAATTCCTTCCTGTGAGGGGAACCGGCCAGATCCCGACCGGCGCCGCTCCACAATGAGTCAGGAAGGTTGTGCGGCTCCAACGACATTTTCGTCGGGCAATTGATAACCAAATCGATGGCTAGCGGCGGGGAAACTTCGACAGGATCCATTCGCGAAACCGGCGCAATGCGTCTTCGTTGTCCGCATTTTCCCGGCAGGCCAGGTAGTGCCAACTGTTGCGCAGCTGGACTTCCTGTTCAATCGGGCGCACCAGCAATCCCTGTTGCACCAGCGGTGCCACCAGATGATTCCAGCCCAGCGCGATGCCTTGATGGGTGAGCACCATGCTGATCAGCAGGTTGTAGTCATTGGCATTGAAAATCTGCGGACTGGTTGCCGGACGATCATCGATATCGATGGCCTGAAATGCCAGCCACACGCCCCAGTCGACATGCTCGGCCACTTGCGAGCGCCCATAGGGGCTGAGATTGAGCAGGGCCGAATCGCGCACACCCTCGATGGTCGAGATTTCCGGATGCTTCTCCAGATACTGCGGCGTGCACACCGGGTAGATCAGGTCATGGCACAGCGGGTAGCTGCGGTAGCCTTCGCGGACACGCGAAATCTTGGTGATGAACACGTCGGGCTGGACACCGGGCTCCATGGTCAGGAAGTTCTGGGTGGTGATCAGGTTCAGCTCGATGCCTTCGCTCTGGGCGAAAAACTCGGGCAGATGATTCGACAGCCACAATGCAGAGAACGCCGGGGAACAGCAGATGGTCAGCACTTTCTTGCCGGACTGGCTGCTGCGAATGCGCTCGGCGGCCTGGGCGATGTTGACGAACGACAGCTGCGCGGCATCGAAGAACAGCGCGCCCGCCGACGTGAGTTCGACGGCCCGCCCGACGCGGGTGAACAACTGCGCCCCCAGATAGCTTTCCAGCTCGCGGATCTGCCGGCTGATCGCGGCCTGGGAAACACACAATGCTTCGGCGGCACGGGTGAAACTCTGGTACTTCGCGGCCGCGACAAATGCCTTCACAGCCCTTAAGGACGGCATCTTCAGCAAGATGGTGTCGGGATCGACATGCTTGGTCATTCGTACAGCCTCCTGATATTGCGGCTTGCGGGCGAAGCGCGACGAGGGTAGCGGAAGCCTGCGGGTAGGGATACGCCAGCGTCGCTGCAAGGATAGTCCCGGTCGCGGATGAGCGATGTCTGGCCCGTCACATCGACGCTCGCAAGATCCATAACCCGACGTTATCAACATGTCCCTGTAAATGTCGTTGGATTAAGCAGGGGGATGCTAATAAATTTGAAACGTCCCTCGTTCCTGGGGTCCCAAAAATAATAAAAGGAAACCCGTCGTGACGACATATAACTATTACCGCTGCCGCTCAAAACCAGTTTCGCTCGATTGCATATTGTTTGAACCCGAATATGCACTACGCGATGGAGGCAAGGTATGACTCGCTCCGACGAAATAATTTGCGTAAAGAATGTTTATAAAGTCTTCGGTACTCAGCCAGCACTGGCCATGAAGTTGATCGAAGAAGGCGCATCGAAAGCGGAAGTTTTCAAAAAGACCGGGCAGGCCATCGGTGTATTCGATGCCAACTTCTCGGTCAAACGCGGCGAGATCTTTGTCATCATGGGTTTGTCCGGTTCGGGCAAATCGACCATGGTCCGACTGTTCAATCGCCTGATCGAGCCGACCTCCGGCAGCATCTTTCTGAATGGCCGGGAAATCACCGGCCTGGGCGACAAGGACTTGTTGCAGGTGCGCCGCAAAGACATGGGCATGGTCTTCCAGTCGTTTGCCCTGATGCCGCACATGAGCGTCATCGACAACGTCAGCTTCGGCCTGGAAATCAGCGGTGTCAGCGAAAAGGAACGCTACTGCCGGGCCATGGGCGCCCTTGAGCAAGTCGGGCTTTCCGGGCAGGAAATGTGCTTTCCTCACCAGCTCTCCGGCGGCATGCAACAGCGAGTCGGCCTGGCCCGCGCCTTGGCTAATGACCCGGCCATCCTGCTGATGGACGAAGCGTTCTCCGCGCTTGATCCGATGATCCGCAGCGAGATGCAGGGCGAGCTGATCAAGCTTCAGGCCGAGCAGGATCGCACCATCATTTTCATCTCCCACGACATTGAAGAAGCCGTTCGCATCGGTCACCGCATCGCGATCATGGAGGGCGGGCGCGTGGTGCAGATCGGCACCCCCCGTGAGCTGCTGTGCAATCCGGTGAACAAGTATGTACGGGACTTCTTCAACGGTTTCGACACCAGCCGGATATTGCGCGCCGGCGATATCGCACAAACCGATTCGGGCATTGTTTATGAACCGGGTCGCCAAACTCCGATAAAGGCCGACGCTTCCTTGCGCGAGATATTTCACCTTGTTGCGGCTTCATCTACGCCAATGCCGGTAGTCGATGAAGTTGGACTTTATAAAGGTTCGATCTCGCAGGGGCATCTTTTAAGTTGCCTGGGTAATAGCTGAGCTTCTGTTAAACAAGAATGATCACGCAGTACGCAAGTGCGAGGTAGCGTCATGTCCGACTTTAACTTTCTGGATCCCTTCCAGAGTTTGAATATTCCGCTGGGGTCGTGGGTTGAAACCGCCCTTAAATACCTGGTGCATAACTTTCGGGATGTCTTCCGCTCGATTCGCTGGCCGGTCGATCAGGTGCTCGACGGCGTCCAGTGGGGGCTGCTTTCGCTGCCGCCGACGGTGTTCATCATCATCGCCGGGCTGATCAGCTGGCAGATCGGCGGCAAACGCATCGCGATCTTCAGCGTGGCAACCCTGACCGGGCTCGGGCTGATCGGCGTGTGGAACGACGCCATGGTCACCCTGGCACTGGTGCTGACCTCGCTGTTGTTCTGCGCGGTGATCGGGATTCCGCTGGGCATTCTCTGTGCCCGCAGCGACCGCACCGAAATGGTCATCCGCCCGGTGCTCGATGCCATGCAGACCCTGCCGGCGTTCGTCTACCTGGTGCCGGTGGTGATGCTGTTCGGCATCGGCAACGTGCCGGGTGTGATTGTCACGATCATCTTCTCCGTCGCGCCGCTGGTGCGGCTGACCAACCTCGGCATTCGTCAGGTGCCGGCGGACAAGGTCGAGGCGGCGCGGGCCTTTGGCTGCACACCGATGCAGATGCTGATGAAGGTTCAATTGCCGCTGGCCGCGCCAACCATGATGGCCGGCTTGAACCAGACCTTGATGCTGTCGCTGTCGATGGTGGTGGTCGCCTCGATGATTTCGGTCGGCGGGCTGGGGCTGATGGTGCTCAGCGGCATCGGTCGCCTCGATATGGGCCTGGCCAGTGTCGGCGGAGCAGGGCTGGTGTTGCTGGCGGTGTTCCTCGATCGCCTGACCCAGGCCATGGGTGAACGCAGCGCCGATCTGGCCACCGGGCAGCGCTGGTATGAGAGCGGGCCGGTCGGCCTGGTCATGAAGTTGAAGAAAAAGAAGAACGTTGCTCGTGCGGTTATTAACTGAACCTTTCTGCTCACCGATTAAAACTCCAAAGCGTGGTGAAACATGAAACTGGCAAATCTCAAGAAAAGCGTTGTGGCGGGTGTGGTTGCTTCAGTCATGGGCACGATCCTGTGTTCAGCAGCGTTCGCGGCGGACGCCAGCAAACCTGGCGCCGGTGTGTCGATCACTCCGATTTTCCCGACCATCGCCGAAGAGCGTTTTCGCGGTGAAGTGGTCGTGGCCGGGCTCAAGGAGTTGGGCTACGACGTCAAGCAGCCCAAAGAGACCGATTACCCGGCGATGTTCCTGGCGCTGTCCTACGGCGACGCGGATTTCACCGTGCATGAGTGGGAGCACCTGCACGAAGCCTTTTATGAAAAGGCCGGCGGCGATGACGTGATGGTCAAGGTCGGGCAGATCATGAAAGGCGTGCTACAGGGTTACCTGATCGACAAGAAAACCGCAGACGCCTATCACATCAAGGATCTGTCGGATTTGAAGAAACCGGAGATCGCCAAGCTGTTCGACAGCAACGGTGACGGCAAGGCCGACCTGACCGGTTGCAACCCGGGCTGGGGCTGCGAAGTCATGGTCGAGCACCACATGAAGGCTTACGGCCTGGAGCCGACCGTCGTCGACAACCGCGGCTCGTACTTCGCGCTGATGGCCGACACCATCGCCCGCTACCAGCAAGGCAAACCCGTGCTGTTCTTCACCTGGGTGCCACAGTGGATTTCCAGCGTGCTGGTCGAAGGGCGCGACGTGGTCTGGCTGCCGGTGCCATACACCGATCTGCCTGACGGCAAGGAAAGCAAGGACACCTTCTATGAAGGCAAGAACCTCGGCTTCCCGGTGGATACGGTCAACGTTGTCATGAACAAGGAGTTCGCCGAGAAGAACCCGGTGGCCCGCAAGTTCCTCTCCGAAGTCAGCATCAGCACCGCCGACGAAAGCGCGCAGAACCTGAAGATGCAGCAGGGCGAGAAGTCCCTGGCCGACATCAAGCGCCACGCCGCCGAGTGGATCAAGGCCCACCAGCAAAGTTATGACGGTTGGCTGAATGATGCGCGGGCGGCGGCCAAGTAAGCGGGTTGTTCCTTGTCAAATGACGGTATCGGGTGGCGCAGCATGGACACTTTCCAAAGCACATTGAAACTGCAGAACATCGGGTTTCGCCAGACCACGGATCTGGTCGAGCATGAACGCGTCGTGCGGGTGGCGTTCATCCTGCTCGATCACTTCTCGCTGACGACCCTTTCGACAGCCATGGACGCGCTGGCCACCGGCAACCTGATCAACGGCGATACGGTTTACAGGATTTCGACTTATTCGTTGCAAGGCGGTCTGGTCGACAGTGATGTCGGCGTGCCGATTTCCTCGCAACGGCTGGCGGCGGAAGGCTTCAATCAGGATGCGGTGATCGTTGTGGGTGGTCAGCGGGTCCGGCTGTCGTCCAGCCCGATGTTGCGTCGGGTTCTGAAAAAAGTGGCTTGCGCCAAAGGCGTCGTGGCGGGTTGCTGGAACGCTGCGTTCTACCTGGCGGATGCGGGATTGCTGGAGGGGCAGGAGTTCGCCTGCCATGGCGATAGTCGCGCACTGATCGGCGAGTATTTCCCGCAATTGAAGGCGTGCACTCGGGACTTCGCCTTTGGCCAGCGTCGCGGGACGTGCGCCAATGCCTGCTCGGCGCTGGACATGACACTGGCGCTGATGCAGGAACTGGGTTCGCGCAGCGATGCGTCATTGGTGGGTGAGATCAGACGAGTGCACCAGCCGAAAAGCCGGGAAACGCTGCGCACCGAAGATGTCCGGCCGGCAGCCATTCCCAAGCCGTTGAACATGGCGCTTTCGCTGATGGAACAACACATCGAGGAGCCGCTGGAAATTGACGAGATCGCCAGTCACGTCGGTGTTTCCCGCCGCCAACTGGAAAGACGATTCGCGAGGTATCTGAATGCCGCTCCCAACCGCTATTACCTGGAGTTGCGGCTGACCCGGGCCCGGCAGTTGATTGTGCAAAGTGATCGTTCATTGACGGATGTGGCGTTGGCAACCGGGTTTGTCAGCTATCCGCACTTCTATAAACGCTTCAAGGATCTGTTCGGACTGCCGCCCATGACCTTCCGGGATTACTACTACGCGAACGATTACGGTGCCGGGCGATATGCGCTCGCCGCCAACTTCTGAGCGATTGAGTAGATTCAAGTAACGCAACTTTGATGGCTGTTTTCATTCAACGCGATTCCGCGCGTTTGCTTCGTGTCGGGTTCGATTTGTCATTTCAACAATAAACGGTTCAACACTATGAAAGTCAGTTCGCTGCCCGCCGATGATGACAGCTGTGGCTGGTTCCACCTGAGCCGGCCGCGCAGTCCCGAGCCTGGCCATCGCGGCCACCGTTCGGCGCGTTGGGTCGTCGTGGGTGCCGGCTTCACCGGGCTGGCGGCGGCACGCCAGCTCGCGCTGAACTTCCCGGACGATGAAGTGGTGCTGATCGAAGCGCAGGAAGTAGGGTTGGGGCCGTCCGGTCGCAATGCCGGTTTTGCGATCGATCTGCCCCATGACATCGGGGCCGAGGACTATATCGGTGATATCGATCTGGCCCGGATCAGTCTGAAGCTGAACCTGGAGGGCCAGTCGATCCTGCGCAATCTGGTCGATCAGTTCGGTATCGATTGCCAGATGAAAGCCTGCGGCAAGTATCAGGCCGCCGTGGAAGAACGCGGCATCGCGGTGCTGGAAGCTTATCGCCGGGGTCTCGACAAGCTCGGTCAGCCGTATCAGATGATCGAGGCCGAAGAATTGCCCGAGCATCTGGGCACCCGTTTCTACCGCAAGGCGTTGTTCACCCCCGGCGCGGTGCTGGTTCAGCCGTCGGCGCTGGTGAAGGGCCTGGCGGACAGTTTGCCGGCCAACGTCACCCTCTACGAGCGCACGCCGATTCTGGAAGTGGAATACGGCGCCAAGACTTTGCTCAAGCACGCTCACGGCAGCATCACCGCCGACAAACTGATCCTGGCCAACAACTCGTTCGGCATGCGCTTCGGTTTTCTGCAGGGCCGCATGTTGCCGATCTACACCTACGCCAGCATCACCCGCCCGCTGACCGATGAAGAGCAGGCGCGTCTCGGTGGCAAACCGTTCTGGGGCGCGATTCCGGCCGACCCGTTCGGCACTACGGTGCGGCGCACGCCCGACAACCGTTTGCTGATCCGCAACAGCTTCAGCTTCAACCCCGATGGCCGCAGCAACAGCAAATACAACGAGCGCTTCGTGCGCCGGCACCGCGCGTCATTCGATCAGCGCTTCCCGATGCTGCCGGGGGTGAAGTTCGAATACACCTGGGGCGGGGCGCTGGCCATGTCGAGGAACCACAACGGCTTCTTCGGCGAACTGGCGCCGAACGTTTACGGCGCGCTGGGCTGCAATGGCCTGGGCGTCACCCGTGGCACGGTCACCGGCAAGTTGCTGGCCGACTGGCTGGCCGGGGAGCGCGACGGCTTGATCGATTTTCTGTTGCAGGCCCCGGGGCCGACGGGCAACCCGCCCGAACCGTTTCTCTCGTTGGGCGTGAACATGAACCTGAAGTGGGGGCAATACCGCGCCGGCCGCGAAAGTTGAACGCTCATCGCCCGAACTGCGCGATGAACTGAAGTAGCGATGCACTGAATACAAGGACAAGAAATGAACAACGTTGCTGTATCAATCGAGGACGTACCGCTCAATGGTTTTCATCGTCTGCTGACGATCCGTTCGGCCGGTGGCTCCTTTGTCGACGGGTATGTTCTGAGCATCATCGGTGTGGCGCTGGTGCACATGTCCAGGTCTCTGGCACTGGACGATTTCTGGGAAGGCATGATCGCCGCCTCGGCGCTGATCGGCATTTTCTTCGGCGGTTTTCTCGGCGGCTGGCTGACCGATGTGCTGGGGCGCAAACGTCTGCTGTTTGTCGGGCCGACCCTGTTCATCGTGGCCTCGCTGGCGCAGCTGTGGGTCGATTCGGCGGTGGCGCTGTTTTTTCTGCGGCTGCTGCTGGGAGTGGCGGTGGGCATCGAGTACCCGGTGGCGACTTCGCTGCTGGTCGAGTTCATGCCGCGCAAATATCGCGGCCCGCGTCTGGCGACGCTGACAATCATGTGGTTCGCCGGGGCTGCAACGGCGTATGTCGTGGGCGAGCTGATGTTCAAGCTGTGGGGCTCCGATGCCTGGCGGCTGGTGCTGGCCAGCGCGGCGATCATCGGCGCCATGCTGTTTCTGGTGCGCATCGGCACACCCGAATCGCCGCGCTGGCTGCTGAGCAAGGGCCGCGCCGCTGAAGCCGAAGCGATCATCAAACAGGTCTACGGCAACGACTTCTCCCTGGCCAATCTCCCCGAGCACCGGGTGGGCGAGAAGCTGACGATCTTCAACCTGCTGCACTCCGGCTACGGCAAACGCATGCTGTTTGTCGTGGTGTTCTGGACCTGTTCGGTGGTGCCGCTGTTCGCCGTGTATGCCTTTGCGCCGAAGGTGCTGGCCGCACTCAATCTGCAGGGCGACTGGTCATCCCTGGGATCGGTGGCGATTACCTTGTTCTTTGTCATCGGCTGCGTGATTTCGACCCGGATCATCAACCGTGTCGGCCGACGCAATCTGTTGATCTACAGCTTTCTCTGCTCGGGCCTTGCGCTGCTCGGGCTGGCCGTCGGTCATGCCGGGCCCAATGCGCTGGTGCTCGCCTTCTTTGCCGTTTACGCCTTGTTCATCGGTGGCGCCCAGGTGCTGACGCTGGTGTACCCCAATGAACTGTTCCCCACGGAAATCCGCGCCTTCGCGGTCGGTGTCGGCACCTCTCTGTCGCGCATCGGCGCCGCAGCGGGGACTTATCTGGTGCCGGTTTCCCTGAGCACGCTGGGCATCGCCCAGACTATGTACATCGCAGCGGCCGTCACCCTGGTCGGCCTGGTGCTGTCGTGGGTGCTCGCGCCGGAAACCCGATCGCTCAACCTGCAACAGGCTGCCTCGCTGAACTGAACCTTGCCCGAGCCTTAACGGCGTCGGGCCAACGAATTGAACACTGCAATCACTGGAGAAAAACCTATGAACTTTGACGGCATCTTTACCCCTGCCATTACGCCTTTGTCCGCCGATGGCCAGATCGACTATTCGGCGTTTGCCGAAGTGGTCGAATATCTGATCGAGTCGCGGGTTCACGGCATCGTCATCGGTGGTTCGACCGGCGAGTACTACGCCCACACCACCGCCGAGCGGCTGAAAGTGGCCGAGCGCGCCAAGGAAGTGATCAACGGCCGCATCCCGCTGGTGATCGGCACGGGCGGGATCCGCACCGAAGATGCGGTGGCCTTCGCCGAGCACGCCAAGTCGATCGAGGCCGACGCGATTCTGGTGGGCTCGCCGCCCTATGCCTTGCCGACGCAAAAGGAAATCGCCGAACACGTGCTGGCCGTGGACAAGGCCGCCGGCCTGCCGATCATGCTCTACAACTACCCGGCGCGGATGGGCGTAGCGATGGGCCCGGAATTCTTCGAGGCGATTGCCGGTTGCAAGAATATCGTCGCGATCAAGGAAAGCTCCGGCGACACCGCTCAATTGCATCGTCTGGCACATTCGCACCCTTCGATCCAGCTGTCCTGCGGCTGGGACGACATGGCCCTGGAGTTCTTCGCGTGGGGCGCGCGCAGCTGGGTCTGCGCCGGTTCGAACTTCATTCCGGCCGAGCACATTGCGCTGTACGAAGCCTGCGTTCTGGAGAAGAACTTCGACAAGGGCCGGCGGATCATGTCGGCGCTGTTGCCGCTGATGGACGTGCTGGAAAGCGGCAAGTTCGTTCAGTCGATCAAGCACGGCAGCGAACTGGTCGGCCTGCGGGCCGGCGGTGTGCGCAAGCCGATGCAGCCGCTCGAAGCGTCCGAGAAGGAAGTGCTGGAAAGCGTGATCAAGACCCTCAAGCAGAATGTGGCGCGCATCGTCGCGGAGGTTTGAAATGGCCGATCTTCTGAGTCAAGCGCAATACCGCGAACTGGCGGCGAGGCTCGAGTTTCGCAATCAGGCGTTCATCAACGGCGAGTTTCGCAGCGCGCTGTCCGGCAAGACGTTCACCACGACCAACCCGGCCACTGAAGCGGTGTTGACCGAGATTACTGCGTGCGGTGCCCAGGACGTGGACGCCGCTGTCGCCGCAGCCAAGGAGGCGTTCGAGGACGGACGCTGGCAAGGGCTGGCGCCGTCGGCACGCAAGTCGGTGTTGCTGCGATTCGCCCAGTTGCTGGAAGACCGCTCCCATGAACTGGCGGTGCTGGAAAGCCTAGACAGCGGCAAACCGATCCGCGAATGCCAGAACATCGACGTGCCCGAAACGATTCATACCCTGCGCTGGCACGCCGAGCTGATCGACAAGATCTACGACTCGACCGCACCGACCGGTAACGGCGCGGTGACCATGGTGGTGCGTGAGCCGATCGGCGTGGTCGGTCTGGTGTTGCCATGGAATTTCCCGCTGCTGATGCTCGCGTGGAAGATCGGCCCGTCGCTGGCCGCTGGTTGCTCGATTGTGGTCAAACCGGCGAAGGAAACCACCCTGAGCACCCTGCGCGTAGCCGAGCTGGCGCACCAGGCGGGGATTCCGGCCGGTGTGTTCAACGTGGTGCCCGGCGGCGGCAAGGAGGCGGGCGAACCGCTGGGCCGACACCCGGACGTTGCGATGGTCAGCTTCACCGGTTCGACTGATACCGGGCGGTTGTTCCTCAAGTATTCCAGCGAATCCAACCTGAAACGCATCGTGCTGGAGTGCGGCGGCAAGAACCCGGCGGTGGTGATGAACGATGTCGAAGACGTCGATCTGGTCGCCCAGCACGTGGTCAACGGCGCGTTCTGGAACATGGGCGAAAACTGTTCGGCCTCGTCGCGGCTGATCGTGCATTCGGACATCAAGGACGAATTGCTCCAGCGCGTGCAGGTGCACCTGGCCGACTGGAAAATGGGCGATCCGCTGGACCCGGAAAACCGTCTGGGCTCGATGATCAGCAAGGCGCATTTCGAGAAGGTCCGTTCGTACCTCGACCATGCCCGGGATGAGAATCTTTCGGTGCTGGCGGGGGGCAACACGGCCGACAACATCTTCGTCGAGCCGACCATCGTCGATGGCGTCAGCCGTGACAGCCGTCTGTTCCAGGAAGAAATCTTCCGCCCGGTGCTGAGCGTGACCACGTTCACCTCCGTCGACGAAGCGATCAGCCTGGCCAACGACACGGCTTACGGTCTGGCCGCGTCGGCGTACACCGGCAGCCTGCGCCATGCGCTGAAACTCTCGCGTGGGATCCGCGCCGGTATCGTCACCGTGAACTGCTTCGGCGAGGGCGATGCTTCAACGCCTTTCGGCGGCTACAAGGAATCGGGTTTCGGTGGGCGTGACAAGTCGATCTGGGCCCATGACCAGTACACCGAGCTGAAAACCATCTGGATCGACGCGTCCTGATTCATCGCGGTTTTTCGCAGGCCTTTTTCGCCCCGATCGGTACGCGCGTACCGGTTGGGGCGAATTGCGTTCATTCCCGAGTATTTTGCCGCCCCGGCGGTTAGCATGGCGCTACAACAATGAAACCGATGGACCACACCTTGATCGAACGACGCCAATTCAGCGGTGGCATGAAGGGCAAGAACCTTCGCTACCTGAACGAGCCCGCCAGCGGGCCGGGACGCATGACCCGCACCGGGTTCGTGCTGCTGGAGCATTTTTCCCTGCCGGCCTTCACCCAGGCGCTGGACACCCTTGTCACCGCCAATCTGCTGCGCCCCGGACTGTTTTCCACGCGAACTTTCGGCCTCAGCGACGGCGAAGTGATCAGCGATCTGGGGCTGGTGATCCGCCCGGACTCGCGTCTGGAAACCAGCGTGTTGCAGGAGCTGGATCTGCTGGTGATCTGCGGCGGTTACCGCACGGAACTGAAGGCGAGCGACGAGTTTATCAATCTGCTGAAAATGGCCGCAGAGGCTGGTGTGATACTGGCCGGGTTGTGGAACGGCGCGTGGTTCCTGGGTCGGGCAGGGGTGCTGGAAGGCTACCGCTGTGCGATTCACCCGGAGCATCGGCCGGCGCTGGCGGAGATTTCCAAGGCGACCCAGGTCAGCAGCGAACCTTACGTGATCGACCGCGACCGGTTGACCGCATCCAGTCCGTCCGGCGCTTTCCACATGGCCCTGGACTGGATCAAGGGCCTGCACGACAAGGCGCTGGTCGAAGGCATCGAAGACATTCTGGCGTTCGAGGAATCGCGTTACCGACGGATCAAACCGACCGAGAACCTCTGCGTCAGCGCGCCGCTGCGTGAAGTGGTGAAGCTGATGGATGCCAACCTTGAAGAGCCCTTGGAGCTGGAGCAACTGGCGGTCTATGCCGGGCGTTCCCGGCGTCAGCTGGAACGGCTGTTCAAGGAACAACTGGGCACCACGCCGCAGCGTTATTACATGGAGCTGCGCATCACCGAGGCCCGGCGTCTGCTGCAACACACCGAGCTGTCCCAGGTGGACGTGCTGGTGGCGTGCGGATTCGTGTCGCCGAGTCATTTCAGCAAGTGCTACAGCGCCTATTTCGGTTATCGGCCGTCCAAAGAAAAACGGCTCGTCAAATGACGAGCCGTTCGGCGTGCTGCTTCAGAGGTGATCGGCGTCGATGATCGCCTGAGCGAAGGCTTTCGGGTCTTCCTGCGGCAGGTTGTGGCCGATGCCGCCGTTGATCAGGCGGAACTGGTATTTGCCGGTAAAACGTTTGGCGTAGTCCTCGGGTGCCGGGTGCGGTGCGCCGTTGGCATCGCCTTCCATGGTAATGGTCGGCACGCTGATCGACGGTGCGGTGGCGAGTTTCTGTTCCAGCGCATCGTACTGGCTTTCACCCTGCACCAGGCCCAGGCGCCAGCGGTAGTTGAATACGGTGATCGCGACGTGATCCGGGTTCTGCAACGCCTTGGCGCTGCGGTCGAAGGTGGCATCGTCGAAGGCCCATTTCGGTGACGCCAGTTGCCAGATCAGCTTGGCGAAATCATGGGTGTTCTTGGCGTAACCGGCCTCACCGCGGTCGGTGGCGAAGTAGAACTGATACCACCATTGCAGCTCGGCCTTGGGCGGCAGCGGATTCTTGCCGGCGGCCTGATTGCCGATCAGGTAACCGCTGACCGACACCAGCGCCTTGACCCGCTCCGGCCACAGCGCCGAAACGATGTCCGCCGAACGCGCGCCCCAGTCGTAGCCGCCGAGCACGGCTTGTTTGATCTTCAGCGCATCCATGAAATCGATCACGTCACTGGCCAGCGCCGCCGGCTGACCATTACGCACGGTCTTGTCGGACAGGAAATGCGTGTCGCCATAACCCCGAGCGTATGGCATCAACACCCGATAACCCTTGGCCGCCAGCAGCGGCGCGACGTCGTCGTAGCTGTGAATGTCATACGGCCAGCCGTGCAGCAGAATTACCACCGGGCCATTGGCCGGGCCGGTTTCGGCGTAGGCCACGTCCAGCAGGCCAGCCTTCACGTGTTTCAGCGGGCCGAAGGGCAGATCGGCCTTGACGCTGGCGGCTGCGGTCTTGACCGGCGCGGGGGCTGCGGTTTGTGCCTGGGCGAAGGCGCCGAATTGCAGCAGCGCGGTGGCTAGAATCGACAGGCCCAGCAGGCGGCGACGGTTTTTCCCGGTGGTGACAGTGGCGTGTGGTGCGTGCTTCATGGCAAGTCTCCTTATGATCGGCGAGGGCCGGGTTCTGGCTGAACCCTTCGAATCTGCAGTCTATTAAAGGCTGGCCACGTATCTGCGCTGTTTCCGTTTTCGTTGGCTGATGCGCAGGGATGTATCCGGGAGGTGTTCGTACACACTGCGATACAAACCTGCGGCCAACAAAAAGCCCCGAATGTTCGGGGCTTTTGCTTGCCTTGGGTTTCAGGCCTGAGTGACGTGCTTGGGTCCGGCCAGTGCCCAGGCGATCAGCCCGAACAGCGGCACAAACACGATCAATACGATCCAGACGCCTTTGTTGCTGGCTTTCCCCTCACTCTTGCGCACCCGGTTGATCGCCCACAATTCGATGAGCAAAAGAACGACGGCCAGTACGATCCACGTGGTTTCAAGTTGCATGGGCTACCTCCTGATGGTCATTGGGTTAGGCGCGGCATGCCACTCAGGGTTCATTAAATTTGCTTGATGACCTGCGTGGCCCACGTGCACAAATGTTCTAAACCGATCGGCAAAGTCGCGGTAACGTAGACGTCCTCAACGACCAACACTGCCTTCGGAGCCTTGCGTGGACAAACGCAACTGGATCGACCTGTCCCAGGATGCCGACACCGGGATCGAGTCGATTCGTGCCCATTTCCAGGGCCATGCCTACGATCCGCACTGGCATGACAGCTTTCTGGTGGGTGTCACCGAGCAGGGCGTGCAGCAGTTTCATTGCCGGCGCGTGCGCCATCTGAGTACGCCGGGCAAGATTTTCATGCTGGAGCCGGGGGAGATCCACGACGGGCACGCGCCGACGGAGGAGGGCTTCACCTATTCCATGCTCTACCTCGATCCGCATTGGCTGGAGCGCGAATTGCGCGTGCTGTTCGAGCACGCACCCGACAACAGCCAGCTCGGGTTCACCGATACCCTGAGCCAGGATTCGCGTCTGGCCACTTCCATCAATCAGGCCTTTCAGGCCTTGCATCACGGCGACCTGCGCATCGTCCGGCAGAGCGCTGTCGACCACTTGCTGGGTGCATTGACGTCCCACCTCGACTGGCGCAAGCGTCAGGCGTTCGATCCACGCTTGCCCCGCGTGGCGCAGGTGGCGCGGGACTATTTGCATGCCCACGCCTTCGAAGACATCGGACTGGATGATCTGGCCCGGGCCTGTGGGGTGGATCGTTTTCGGCTGACCCGGGCCTTCAAGTCGGCCTTCGGGCTGGCGCCCCATGGTTACTTGATCCAGTTGCGGCTGGCTCGGGCCCGGCAATTGCTGGCGCGAGGCGAAACGCCTGCCGACGTCGCCAGTGCGCTGGGCTTTGCCGATCAAAGTCACTTGGGTCGCTGGTTTCGTCGGGCCTATCACCTCACGCCAGCCGACTACCGCAAACGCTGCTCAAACCTTCCAGACTGAACCCCATGCAACCGCGACCATGGACTCCTGTTCTGATCCGGAGTCCATGCCATGGAATCGTTGTTGCCTTTTCTGCTGTTTTCCTTCGTCGCCTCGATCACCCCGGGGCCGACCAATATTCTGGTGATGAGCCACAGTTCGCGACGCGGAATGGTGGCCACGCTGCCGATCATCTTCGGTGCTTGTCTGTCGGCGGCACTGGTGGTGCTGGTGGTCGGGCTCGGCGTCGGCGAAACGCTGTTGCGCTATCCCCGTGTGCAGCAGACGATGGCCTGGGTCGGGGTGCTGTGGCTGAGCTGGCTGGCGTGGCAGATCTTTCGCAGCACACCGCCGTCGCTGGACTCGGCGACAGCGGCGGATGACGGCTTCAGCGTATTCGGCGCCGTGGGCCTGCAATTGATCAACCCCAAGGTGTGGATGATGGCGGTGGCGGTGGTCAGCGTGTTTGGCGGAAACGGCGATGAACAGATGCGGATGCTGTTGCTGGCCTTTGTGTTTCTGCTGGTCTGCCTGCCGTGCATGACGGCGTGGGCGCTGCTGGGCGTGGGCAGCGCGCGGTTCTTTGGATCGCCACGGGCATTCAGGCGCATGAATGCCGGGCTGGCGTTTTTGTTGTTGCTGTCGGCTTGGTTGGCGGTGTTGGTCTAGGTTCAGACTTCAGTTGGTAAACAGCGCAACCCTGTCACTCTGGATAAGGCGGCTGGCGGCCAGCGCTCTGAGCCGTTGTACCAACGCGTTGCGCTGGTCTTTTGAGGTGATCGGGTCGACTACCTGATACTGGCGATCGCACCAGAGATCCACCTGCCGCAGCCAGAATGTCTCGACCACGGGTTCTGCTTCCAGCCGTTTCAGCAGATAGGCGACCTGCTGCCAACTCGACATCAAACGCAAGATCGCCCGGCTGCGTTGCGGGGGCAGGTCATGCCATTCGTAATCCAGTTTCGCGGCGACCCTGGTATTCAGCACGGCCCAAGGCTGCTTGTCTGATAGCGCGTAGGCTGCGAGGTACACTTTTTCCGAAGGATCACTCAACGCCCCGAGCATCAGCGACAGATCTTCATCGCCCAGCACGCGAACAGCAGCCTGCCGCACGGAGGGGTAGATGGAGCTCAGCGCTTCAGTCAGCCAATGCTTCTGGAGCCCGATTTCAAGCTCGGCTGCCAGACCCAGTACGCCAAGCCATTCGCGTTTGCGGGTGGGGAAATCCTGGCTGAGTCGCTGTGCCAGTACCTTAGTTGCATCGATCCCGTAACGTGGCGCAGCCCAACGCGCCAGGCTGCGAATCGCGGGCGAAGGATCGAGCAAAGCCATCGGCAACAGTTGGCCTGGATCATCGGACAAGGGAAGGAGCGCGCGGAGTATGTTGACACGAACCTTGGCACCCGGACGCGACAGGGCCTCAAGCAGTAAAGGCGAGGCCTGCGCTGGCGGTAGATCCTGACAGACCGACACGGCAGCCAGTCTTACGGTCAGCTCTCTATGAGCCAAGGCGCTACGCAAAAGTCTTTGCGAGTCGAAATCCGTTTCCAGCAGCAACATGAACAGGTAGCGCGCGGCTTTGCCTTGTCGCACGAGAAAGTCTGCGAAGACTTCATCGCGGATTTCCGGTGATTGAAGAACAGTGCGTGCGGCGGTGTAGGTGGGGGCATGGTCAACCCGCTGCCGCGCCACCAGCGCCATGATCGAGTTCAGCGCATACAGCAAAGCAGGCGCCTGAGCGGGATTCAGGTAGTTGTTCATCCCGGACAACGCCAGATCGCGAATCTGTGGCACCCAATCGTTGAGCCGTTCTATCAGGGCTACAAGCGCCTGCGGGGAGCAATCGCGACTGAGTTCTCTCACCGCAACTTCCCGGACGAAGCCGTTGTGGTGAGTGCTGAGTTCAATCCATGTAGCGCTGCCATTGGCATTTGCGAGCAGTTCCAGTGCTTCGTTGCGCCGATACTCCGCCCATGTGGGCTCGGTCATGGGTTTGTTCCTCAGCCGGTCCCACCAGTCCTTTGGAGATGTCACGCAATGATCCTTTCTGTCGTTGTCCGGGTGCAGGGTGGCCACTTTACTGATTTTTCGGTCGCAGGCGTAACTGTCGATTCGCTCGGGCTCGGCGTGGGAACCGCGCAGACAGTGCAGGAGATACCTTCCACATTCCTGGCAGGAATGCACCGCATAAAATCAATGAATTTCTATTATCGATGCTCGTGACGTAGGGTGATTCAAGGACACGGAGAAACTGCCTTGAAATCTTGCTCTACTGGAAAATTCGACACCTCCCGCGCCAATGAATACGGCAAGCAAAGCCGTATTGCGCTGGCGGGTTATGACGCTTGCCATGACCTTGCCGCGTGCATGCTGGCGGCCAGCCTCGGTAATGCCGGTTCGGCGCGGATTCTGGCGGTGGGCGCCGGCGGGACGGCTCAGGAAATCATCGCCATGGGAGGTCTGGAGCCTGGCTGGCGATTCATGGCGGTTGATCCTTCCGAGCCGATGTTGGCGGCGGCGACCGAGCAGTTGCGGACACACGACTTGCTGGCGCGAACGGATCTGCATCTCGGGCCGGTCGATGATTTGCCTGCCGATGAGTCATACGACGCCGCCACGGTGATCGGGGTTCTGCATCATCTGGAAGGCGATGAGGCCAAGCGAGCGCTTTTGCAATCCATTCGGGCTCGTTTGAAGCCGGGTGCTCCGCTGATCGTGGCCGGCAATCACTACGCGTATGCCAGCCAACCGTTGCTACTGGAAGCGTGGGGACAGCGTTGGCGCCAGAACGGGGCCAGCGCCGATGAGGTGAAGGCCAAACTGGGGAAAATTCTTCAGGGCGCCGATCCTCCGCATTCCGAAGCGGCGGTTCAAAAGCTGTTGCATGAAGCCGGGTTCGGCGAGGCCACCCGGTTTTTCAGCAGTCTGTTCTGGGGTGCGTGGTTGACGCGTCGAGTGCGTTGATCCGGGGCCGAGCGACGAATCCGACCACACGGATTTGAAATCTCCGCCGTTGCCCCCCAGAATCGCGCCCCGATCCGGCCACCAACGCCGGGCGTTCAGAGTGAAAGGGGTTGCGGTTGAACGAACAGACATTGTCCATGCGCCTGGAGCGTGTAGCTGCGCACGTACCCGCCGGTGCGCGCCTGGCCGATATCGGCTCGGATCACGGCTACCTGCCGGTGGCGTTGATGCGTCGCGGCGCCATCGAGGCGGCGGTGGCGGGGGAGATGGCGTTGACGCCGTTTCGCTCGGCCGAGCGCACTGTGCGTGAGAACGATCTGAGTCAAAAGATCACCGTGCGCCTGGCCGATGGCCTGACGGCCATCGAGCCCCAAGACGCAATCACCGCGATCAGCATTTGTGGCATGGGCGGCGAGACCATCCGCGACATCCTCGAGGCCGGCAAGGTGCGCCTCAGCGGTCACGAACGCCTGATCCTGCAACCCAACGGCGGCGAGCAACCCCTGCGGCAATGGCTGATGGACAACGACTACCGAATCCTCTGCGAAGAAGTCCTGCGGGAAAATCGCTTCGACTACGAAATCATCGTCGCCGAGCGCGGCGACCCGGTGACCTACACCGAAGAAGAACTGTACTTCGGCCCGCATCAATTGCAGGCGCGCAGCCCTGCGTTTGTCACAAAGTGGCAGCACCGGTTGCGACACAAGCAGCAGACCCTGAACCACTTCGGGCGGGCGCGGCACGGGGTGTGCGAGCACAAGGTGCAGGATCTGGTGCGGCAGGTGCGCTGGATCAATGACGTGCTGGGGTGAGACAGCCCCAACGCTGATATCATTCATCCACTTTCAAGCCAGGCAAGACACCATGAACCGTCAGAAGAAACTGCAACAACTCTTCAAGGAAAAATCCAGAAAGGCCAACGCCAAACTGGCGCCGAAAAGCAACAAACCCAAGTACATCAGCAAGGCTGACCGCTTGAAGATGGAAGCTGAAGCCAGCCAGGCGCCGAGCCTTTCCACTGAAGAGTGATGCAGGTTAACGCAGCAGATACAAAGCGCCCGCATCGTACGGTTTTGTCTCCTTGACGCGTGCCAATCAATTGATGGGACAACAGCCCCGCCGCAGTCATTGCGAGCGAGGCGACGACGTGTACCGAAATCGAGCCGAGTGCCCAGAGCAGTAGTCCCTCCTGAATCAAAGCACCGTTTCGGCTGGCCCCTTTTTTGGTCTATTTCAACTCGAGGGTCTTGATGACGGCTTCGCCTTCGGTGCCGCCAGGCCAGCACAGATCGACGGTGATCGAATCACTGTTTTTCACGTGGAAAATGGCGAAGTTCTTGTCTTCCGAATGGCTGAACAGGTGCTCGAACTGGACATTGTCATTACCACTCAGCGTACCGGATTTGGCTATTGCGCCAGAAACAGTCTGCCCGGCGGGCATTCGCGAAATGGCACTCGAGGTAATCTGGTAAACGTTGGCCCTGCGATAGATCTGGTGCTGCAACCTGAAGGCGGCAGCACAATGCACATCGCCGCTTAAAAACACCAGGGTCCGGCCTTCGGCATCGAAGGCGGCGAATATCTTTTCCAGCAGAAGGTTTCTTTCAACATGGTTGGAGGGATGATCCCATTCATCCATGAAGTCGTCCTTGAGACTGTTAATCAAGGACCCTGCCGTCAGGACGATGGATCGCCAGTGAACGACTGGAACGGAACTGACCACAAACACGATTTTTGATTTTTTGACGGGCGGCGTATCCAGCCAGCCTAGAAAGCGGTCAACCTGATCATCTCCAAGCAGCCTGTTTTTGGCCCTTTCAACATCATGATGCCCGCGCAGGTCGAGCACATAGAAGGGGGTTGTCCCCTTCATGAAGTTATAGTCCCAGACGCATTTTTCGGGTGTTTTCAATAACGACCTGACAATGTTGGTGGGAGGGTTGTGACTGTGGCCATATTCAAAATAGGCTGTTCTTGCGGCATTCCACATCGAGTTTATAAGTTGCTGGTCAATGTCTGGGTCGTCTTTCTTGAAGTACCTTGAAAGAATTTCCAGACGCTCCTTGTTGGTTCGCGATCCCCAGCCATCCATGATTTCATGGTCATCCCAAATCATGTATTGAGGCGTTTTCGAAAAGATCTCCTGCATTTGAGGGAAATTCCAGTACACACGGTAATACCAGCGGTAAAGGCTCAGAAGGTAGGCATCAAGACCAGCGGTGAGCAGTTTTCCGTCTTTTGTGAATGCCGTGATCAGATCGTCCTTGTTGTTCTGCAGCCATTCCCAGATGTCTGGAAAGTATTTGTTTTCCTGGCAGTCCACATAGACCTGGTCGCCACCGCCAATGACAAATCTGACTTTCGCGTTATTGGCCCTGCTGAGAAACAATGGCCACGCACCATTGCTGTTATTGGCGTTGAACGGGTCATGGCAGCTATAGAATCCAAAGCTGAAGTCAGGCATGGATTGCGCCATGGTGGTAAAGGAGTAGAGCTTTTGATATCCGATTTCTGTTCTGCGCCACATGCTCTTGGACGTTGGCTTCTGACTCATCAAGTAATAGTAGTAGGTGGTGTTCGGTTTCAGATTGGCTATATCAAAGGTGTTGGTCAGGTCCGAGTCTTCACTGAACTTGTACGACAGTATGTTTTTCGGGTCGCCCCCCTGGTTTTTGAGGAACAGTTCAATGGGTTTGTCGTCAAGCGTGAACAGGTCCCCGACCAACGCCTTTTCGGACCAGACCAGCGCCCATTCTCCTGCCTTATAGACGCGAATCCAGATTCGAGCACTGTCAGTGCTTACGTGCCCGACAATGCTGGCAGTGCCAAGTTTGTTCACGTCGTATTCGTTGTTCCGCGGATCGACCAAGGCCATGACTTTCTCCATTTTCACTTGGGTTGTCAGGGGAACTGGCGTTCTGATCGAACACGGCCAACAGCAAACTTCTGACGAATCCCCATGAGGTGCGCGATTTGACTATAGAGGGTATCGGCTCATTGGGCTCAAGGGCCTCAACCGCCCGGCTGCGGTGGCTTGGCCAATTCGATCCCCGCCGCCCCCAGCCGCTTGAGTATCTCGAACAACAGATCACTCTTGGTCTTGCCGACAATCCTTGGGCTGTCGACATAACCCGTCACGGTCAGCGTGATGCCATCGGGTGAAAGTTTGCTGAAACGCACGAACGGCGCCGGTTTGCCGAGGATGGTTTCGTGCTCTTTGTAGGTGTCGAGCAGCAGGCTTTTGACTTGCTCGGGGTCGATGTCCAGCGGGAACATCAGTTCCAGCGTCGCCACGCCCTGGGCGCTGCCGCCGAGGGTGACGTTGCGCAGGTTCTGCGAAATCAGTTGCGAGTTGGGCACGATCACGATGGAGCGGTCGCTGAGCTGGATCTCGGTGGCACGCACGTTGATCCGGCGAATGTCGCCCTCGACGCCGCTGATGCTGATCAGGTCGCCGACCTTGACCGGGCGTTCGGTCAGCAGGATCAGCCCGGAAACGAAGTTCTTCACGATCTCCTGCAGACCGAAACCGATGCCCACCGACAGGGCGCTGACGATCCACGCCAGGTTGGTCCATTGCACGCCCAGCGACGACAGCGTCAACAGAATCACCACGGCGTAGCCGATGTTGGAAAACAGCGTGCTGAGTGACGCGCACATGCCCGGGTCCATGTCGGTCTTGGGCAGGAACTCGTTGTCGAGCCAGCGGCGCAGGGCGCGAATCAGGTAGATACCGATCAACAGGGCCAGCACCGCGTTGAGCAAGTGACCGGGGACGATGTTCAGCTTGCGCAGGCCGGCACCGCCGAGAATGGTGCCGATGTTGTTTGCCAATTGACCCAGCGTGGTGCCGATGCCGCCGACGAACAGCGTGATCACAGCCAGCAACAGCAACGCCGCCCGGCCCACGCCGGCCAGCAGGGTCGAGGCCTGCTCAAGTCGCCGGTCGCCGACACCCAGCAGCTGCTTCAAGGCCTTGCCGCTGGAGTGGCGGGGCGAGAAGAAGTATTCGCAGCTGTCCTTGAGCAACTGCATCAGCAGGTAGAAACCGGAAAGCACGATAAACGCCCACACCAACTCATAGGTGATGAACCGCGCCAGCGATACGTAGCCTGTCAACAACGTGCCGAGTGAAATGACCATCGCCAGCGTGGTCACGGTGTAAATCACCCCGGCGAGGGTATTGCCCGTCGCCTGCGCATCTCCTGTCGCCGCCAACTCCTTGCGCACCTCGCCGACGCGCATCAGCAGCACCGTGATGATGCCCAACACCACCAATGCGATCACACCGCGGCCGGTGATCACGATCTGGCTGCTCATACCGGACGCATTGCCGACCTGCACCGCCGTCACCAGCACCAGCAGCGTCGCGGCGAGGATTCTGGCGAAAGGCTTGAGCGTGAGGGCCACCGGTTCGGCAATCACCGGCAGCCGCCACGACGGGTGCTCGGTCGACAGCAACGCCCGGCTCAGGCCGGTAATCATCACGCAGGCGTACACGACTTTCTGGAATTCGTCGGAGAACGTCGCCAGCATCGGTGGCAGCGGCACATGCCGGGTGCAGGCGTAATACAGCAGTTCCAGGGCTATCGCGGTGGTCGCCAGTGTCGCCAGCGCCGAGGCGAAGGCCAGCGAGCTGCGGCGCAACCGGCCTTCGGGCATGCGATGGATGCACACCCACGCCAGCCAACGGTCGGCGAGACGTCGGCCCAGGGTCCAGACAATGAAGGACAGCACCACCAGCACGCCGGTGTAGAACCGTTGCTCCGGCTGCCAGGCCTCGGTACCGGTTTCCTTGATCTGGTCAACGAACATCTGCAAGCGTTGGCGATCGGCAGGATCGGGATCGATCATCGGCGACCAGAAATCAGGGCTGAGCACGCTGTCGGTGCGCAGGGTCAGTTCGCTTTCCAGCAACGTGCGGCGAATGCCGGCGATCTGGGTGATCAGGTCCGTGGCGTTCTGCTTGAGCGTGGCCAGATTTTTCAGTGCGGTATCGACCTTGTTCTTCTGCTCGATCAGCGCCGCCCGCTGTTCGGCGATATCGGCCTGTTCGGCGGCTACCGTTTCCGTCGGCGCTGCGCCCAGCACGCCCAGTTGTACCGTCAGCTGCGCCTGTTGTGGCAACAGCGAGGTCGACAACCGGTCGATGTCCAGAATGAACGCCTGCACCCGATCCTGGGGGCCTTCGAGCTGGTTGTAATTGTTGGCGGACGAGATTTGCTGCTTGAGGCCGTCAAGGCGTTGCTGCAACGCTTGCAGATCATTCTGGGTGACGCCGGGGAGCGGGGCGCCGACATCGGGCGTGCCGGGCAGGTCGGCGGCCGACACCATCGAGACACCCGGACAGAGCAGCGTCAGGGTGATGAACATCAATAACTTCAATGCATTACGCATGAGAATGGGCGAGTCCGGTTGATCACACAAACATTGAGGTTAGGTGATGGGGCCGGAGGGCGCGGAAAAGTTTCGGTGACCCGGGCGACGGGCCACCGTTCGCGGTGTTGCGGTTATTCAGATCGACCGCTGATTGACCCGCTGCATCAATTCCTCAGCCGATTCCTTGCGCTCGGAATAGCGATCCACCAGGTCCGGGCGATCACGCAGCAACAGCGTGAATTTCACCAGCTCTTCCATCACGTCGACCACCCGGTCGTACAGCGCCGAGGGTTTCATGCGATTACCTTCGTCGAATTCCAGATAGGCCTTGGGTACCGACGATTGATTGGGGATGGTGAACATGCGCATCCAGCGGCCCAGCACGCGCAGTTGATTGACCACGTTGAACGATTGCGAACCTCCGCAGACCTGCATCACCGCCAGGGTCTTGCCCTGGGTCGGACGCACCGCACCGAGGGCCAGCGGCACCCAGTCGATCTGCGCCTTGAACACCGCCGACATCGCGCCGTGACGTTCGGGCGAACACCAGACCTGGCCTTCGGACCATTGCATCAGCTCGAGCAGTTCCTGGACTTTCGGGTGATCGCCGGGTGCGTCGTCCGGCAGCGGCAGACCCGAAGGATTGAAGATTCGTGTCTCGGCGCCAAAGTGCTCCAGCAGTCGTGCGGCTTCTTCCACCAGTAAACGGCTGAAGGAACGCGGGCGGGTCGAGCCGTAGAGCAACAGAATGCGTGGTTTGTGCGCGTCGCTGCGGGCGGTTTTCTGAATCAGTGTTGTGTCGAGATTGGGCAGGTCGGTCATGTCGGCTCCGGTTACAGCGTGCTGATGCGGTCGAGCTCGCGCTTGAGGGCATCGCGGTCAAGTTCGGCGAAGGGCAGGGCGAGGAAGGCGCGGCAGCGGGTTTCGATCCGGGCGAGGGTGGCGTGAAAGGCTGCGTGGATGGCAGCCTCGTCGCCGCGGATTTCCGACGGATCCTCCAGTCCCCAATGGGCTTTCAGGGCCGGGCCGAAGTACACCGGGCAGGCTTCACCGGCGGCCTTGTCGCACACGGTGATGACGATGTCCGGCGGGTTGTCTTCGAAGGCTTCGTTGCCCTTGCTGCTCAACCCGGCGGTGGAAATGCCGGCCTCCTGCAACGTGGTCAGGCTGCGCGGCAGCACCTGGCCCTTGGGAAAACTGCCGGCGCTGACCGCTTCGAAACCTTGGGGTGCCAGGTGATTGAACATCGCTTCGGACAGAATGCTGCGGCAGCTGTTGGCGGTACACATGAATAGAACGCGCATGATCGGTCCTCAGCAGCAGGCAGATGTATTGAGCGGGCGGTCGCCCATGGTGGCCAGACGCGCGCTGTTTGCTTCCAGCCAGGCGGTGTTGGCGGCCAATGTGGTTTCAAGCAGGGTGCGGATCCAGGTGGGCAGGTCAGGGTTGAGCCGGTAATAAACCCACTGGCCCTGGCGACGATCCAGCAACAGACCACAGGTGCGCAGCTGCGCGAGATGGCGGGAGATTTTCGGCTGACTGTCGTCCAGCGCGCAGACCAGTTCGCAGACACATAACTCACCCTCACGGGTGATCAGCAGCGTGGCCCGGGCGCGGGTTTCGTCGGCGAGGCATTTGAAAACGGAGGTAGGGTCAAGCATGGGAGTGCCGTTATATATGTGGAAAGCCGAATATACGGATTTCCGTATGTGCTGGGCAAGGTCTGAATTTTTCTGAGGCGAGTGATAGCATGTGGCCTTCATGGAGGTGAGGCTGGCAAACAGCCTCCTCGGACAGCGTGCAAGGATACAAGGCATGAAGAACAAACTGGCCATCGGCAAACGCAATGAGTTCGCCATCTGGGGTTATCTACTGGAAGCCGGCTTCGACGTTTTCCCATCCCTGGTCGACGATAAAGGCATTGACGGAATCGTCGGGCACAACGGCCGATACTTCGAAGTGCAAGTCAAAAGCGGCGTGAACTGGAACAACCAGCGGGGACTCAGTCGCGCAGCGGTCAGCATGAATCCCGAGCGGATCTTTCTGATCTACAACACCACCGCCGATGAAGTTCGCTACTTCACGGGCCAGCAAATTCTGGCCGAATCCGAGTGGGCGCAATCCATTGATTGGCGCCTGTCTCAGATAAAACTGCCCAAACGCATGCTGGAAAAATACCAGCAGCACGATTGGGCTGGCTTCATTGCTTATTTGCGCGGCGAAACCAGCAACGCTTTGGCTTGATTGCCTTTCAGCGCCTCAGTTTTTTATTTTCAATCAGTGCAGATTTACCCATGATCAAGATTGCGATACCGACGCTCGTCCTGTTGCTGTGCCTGCAGGGTTGTGCAGAAATGCCTGCGTATTCGAACGTAAAGTCCGGTGAGCCGAGCGACGAATCCCGTTACACCGTCATCGAAACCGATACCTATGCAGGAAGGCCCCAGCGCTCCTGGGGGGACGGCGAGCCAAACCTGAACATCATTAGAATCAACGACAAGAAAGTGGGGAATATTCCGTTTTCCACTTACTACTACAAGAATGATTCCCCCCAGCGTGCAGTGCTGATCCCGGGGAAATACACGATTCAACTGGAATACAATCTGCCGTTGCACTTCCTGTTCGCCGATCTGGAGTTCGAAGGCAAACCCGGTCAAAAGATCATCGCCCGCTCGCAATATGTGGGTCTCAACCGGCTGGAGGTTTGGCTGGAAGATGCGGCGACCGGTGAAGTCGTTGGTAAGCGTGTGCACTGACAAAATTGACGCGATGGCTGTGAAGTACCGTGCTTTCAGCCATTGAACGAAGAGGGGGATTTTGAATAAGCATTCAAAATCCCCCTTTTGTTTTTTGACTGTAAGTTCGGGCGATTCAGCGCTTGCTGAAAGCCAACCGCGCCGCAAACAGCACGAAAATCATCCCGGTGGTGCGATCCATCCAGCGAATCACCTTCTCGCGCCGCAGGAAACCGGACAGCGGCTGTGTTGCGCCGATCAGCACCAGCGACCAGATCAACCCGAGCATCACATGAATGCTCACCAGTCCGAACGTCCACGGCACCAGCGGCTGCCCTTGAGGAATAAACTGCGGCAGAAACGACACGTAGAAAATCCCCACCTTGGGATTGAGCACGTTGCCCAGCATGCCCTTCAAGAACCAGCTGCCCCTCGGCTTGCCATTGACTTCGGCGGGCGCCAGCGAGCGGCGAGGGCGCAGCAGCATGTTCAACCCCAGCCACGCCAGATACGCCGCGCCGCAGTACTGCAACAGGTTGTAGGCCAGCTCCGACACCGCAATCAATGCCCCCAACCCAAACGCCACCGCCGCGCCCCACAACAGACAACCGGCATTGATGCCCAACGCCGCGCGCAAGGCCTGTTGCTTGCCTTCGACGGTGGCGGTGCGCAGGACCAGCGCGGTGTCGAGGCCGGGTGTCAGGGTCAGCAGTGTGGCGGCGAGGGTGAAGGCCAGGAGGTTGTCGGCGATGGACATGGCGCGTGGGTTTCCTGTTCTGGATGGGGAACGGTAGCGGTTTCAGGCGGGGGGATCCAGCAGGGAGATGAGGCGGGGGTCGAAATCGCCAGCGTGACCGGCAGCTTGAAACGATGAGGGGCGGGGCCGCTTCCGCTATTTGCAAGAACCTCAACCCCCATTCATGCAGAGTGCATGCCTATATTTGGCCATCACCTTGCGCAACCCGTTGATGTTTAATGACCTCTAAAATCTGAGGGGCTGGCACACAATATGCGAGGTCTGTCTGGAATTACGCGAAAATTGCCGACCTGGATCGGCGAACAATAATCCGTGATAGAGGCCTCAAATGAACGCCATCGACCTTCTGAAAACTGACCACGAAAAAGTTAAGGGCATTCTGAATCAACTCAGTGAATCCACTGATCGCGCATTAAAAAAACGTGCGGAGTTGCTCGAAAAGCTTGAACTGGAAATTACCATTCATACCCAGCTCGAGGAACAGATTCTGTATCCGGCTTTCAAGGAAGCAGGCGGTAAGGAACAGGATGAAATGTACTACGAGGCGAAAGAAGAGCATCGCACCGTGGATTCACTGGTATTGCCTGACCTGAAATCCACCGATCCTTCTACACCCGAATTCGCCGGCCGCGTGAAGGTGGTCAAAGAGCTTCTGGAACATCATATCGAGGAAGAGGAAACCGAGATGTTTCCCCAGGCCAAAAAGCTTTTGGGCAATGCGAAGCTCGAGGCGTTGGGCAAGGAAATGGAAGTGATGAAAGCTTCACTGAAGAAAAGCCTCAACGGGTCGAATATGGCGGCCTGAACAAATAGACAGACGAACCTGCGGTGCAATCAAAAGCCCGGCTTAATGCCGGGCTTTTCCTGTGGATACGCCTGGCGCATCCATATTTGTCTTGTGCCAACACGCTTCAGAGAAACGGTAAACCGAGGAGGCAATCAGCCCCAGGGCACGACTTCAACTGGCAACCCGTTTTGTCCGGGAGAAACTTAAGCCTCCGACCGCTGCCCGACAGTGATTTCGAAGAGATATTTCTGGCCGCGAGGACTCAAAATCAGCCGTAGGCCGCCGGCCAGGCGATCACGCAGGATGCCGAACCCGGCTGGCATCTCTGGAGGGCGGGCATCCGAACTGGCGACTGTATTCCCGGCTGAATTGCGAAGGACTTTCGTAGCCCACTCGATAACAGGCGCTTGCCACATCCAGCCCCTCGCCAAGCAACAGGCGGCGGGCTTCCTGCAGGCGCAGTTGTTTCTGATACTGCAGCGGACTCATGGCGGTCACTGCCTTGAAGCGATGATGCAATGTGGAGTTGCCCAAATTGGCGACCCGGGCGAGTTCTTCGATGCGCAAGGGTTGGGTGTAGTGGTTGTTCAACCAATCGATGGCCCGTGTTACTCGCCGTGTTTGCGAGTCGCCGAGGGCAAGCTCGTACAGACGACGTCCATGCGCACCCCGCAGGAGGCGGTAATACAACTCGCGAAGGGCGAGCGGTGCCAGCATGCCGATGTCTTTCGGTGTTTCCAGCAGCCGGACCAGCCGCAGCATTGTTTCCAGCAGGGGCACATCGACTTTCTCAAGAAAAAGGCCAAGCTCCGGCTCGTCCGGTATGCCCGCCGGCGGAGCGTCGGCGATGACCTGAGCGATTTCCGTGGCCTCGAAATCAAACCGGATACACAGGTAGGGCGCCTCCGGGCTGGCCATCAGTACGCGGCCGGACACCGGAAGGGTGACCGACACCACCAGGTAGCTGAGGGGGTCGTACAGGTAGTGGTCGTCACCCAGGCCGATTTCCTTTTGTCCTTGCACGATCAGGCAAAGTGCCGGTTTGTGCACGGTATGGATCAGCTCCGAAGGCGCATCGAAACGAATCACATGCAGGGGGGCTATGGCGGTCTCATAGATCCCGGGTGTGGTAAACCGTTGCGTCAGCAGGCGAACCAGTTCGTCACGGTAGATGGCCGTGTTCTGAAGGATGAAAGCATCGCTTTGTTCCATTTCAAGGCTCTCACAAGTGTTCATGAGCGTCTGCCCGGAACTGCCCGGGCAGACGATATTCACCCGACATCATCAAAGTACTCATTGCCGATAGAGGATCATTCCGGCGTGATACAACACGTCGTCATGAAAGTGGCCATCCGCGGTGAAGCCGGTGTCGTCCCAGTACTGGATGTAATCACCGACCAGTTGGTAGCGGCCCTGATAGGCGCTCTTGTTTTTACCACGGGCCTCGTCGTAACGACCAGTCGTCAGAAGCTCATGACGGATGAATCCATCTGCGGTGACCCACATGCCTGCGTAACGATGGTCCTGAGTGGTTTTTTTGGCATCTTTCATCACTTTTCTCCGCGATTGTCCGGCTCAGCAGATACGACCCAAAGCCGTGCGGTCAGAGCCGTCTTCGGCAACGCGAAAACCCGGTGTGCGGTCACTGCCGCCTTCAGCTACGCGCATGCCGGGCGTGCGGTCCGAGCCATCTGCGGCAACGCGGAATCCGGGGGTACGATCACTGCCACCTTCACTTACGCGCATGCCGGGAGTTCGATCAGCACCCTCAGCGGCCAGGTACAGGCTGGTCGAGGAAAGGTTGATCGCGCAGGCCACCACCGCGCTGATCACCAGTGAAAGGGAAAGCCGTTTTGCGTTTTTCATTGTTCAGTCCTCATTGACGTTGTTCATCTGAGCGGCCTGCCGTGGCCTGTGTGCATCCGTTGCGTGCTTTCAGATTACGTAGCCGAGCTCAGCGGTGTTAGGACGAAACTGCCGCAGATTTGCCTGATCCTCTCGGCCTGCTCGAGCCTGTCGTGCGGCGCCGTTGTGTTGCGGCTCAGCCGGCCGTGACGGTCATCCCGCCGTCGGCCATGACCACCGAACCGACCATGAAGCTGGCCCGATCCGAGGCGATGAACGCGACCACTTCGGCGATTTCTTCCGGTTGGGCGGCGCGGCCGATCGGCGCGGCTTCGCCATGCTGGGCGAGAAAGGCAGGGCCATCATCGACCACATTGTTGAGGATATTGGTCACCACATCGCCGACACCGACAGCATTGACGCGGATGCCGTGGCCAATGACCTCAAGTGCCAGGGTGCGCGTCAGTTGGGCCAGCGCGCCTTTGGAGGCGGTGTAGGCGGCAATGGTGGGGAAGGCGAAATAGGAGGCGTAGGACGCGATGTTGACGATCGATCCGGACTTGTTGGGCATCATCGCTTTGACCGCCTCCCGGCTATGCAAAAAGGCCGCCGTGGCGTTGACCGCCTGAATGCGTTCCCAGTCTTCGCGGGTCATGTCGATCACCAGTTTGTTGATGATGATGCCGGCGTTGTTGACCAGAATGTCCAGCCGTCCGAATTGCTCGACGGCCAGGGCGACCGCGCGTTCGGCTGCGCCGTCCTGAGTGATGTCGGCCACCAGGGGGACCAGGCCGGGGCGGGCCAGTGCTTCCACCTCAGGGTTTATATCTTCAGCAATGACCTGGGCGCCGCGGGCATGCAGCAACAGTGCGATGGCCTTGCCGATGCCACTGGCCGCGCCAGTGACCAGCGCGACTTTACCGGCCACTTCGTTTGGGGTGCTGTTCTTGAAGTCGGTCATGATGTTCTCCAGCGATTTGATCAAGTAGGGACAAGCCGTGTTGGCGCCCGGGAGGCGCTGTCATCGGCGACGGGCCTACTGTCTCGCAGCGAGGCGAACGCGGCTTTCGTGAGATTGCCCACGCTGTCGGGGTTTTGCGCTGAATGTCAGTGAGGGAGGTTCGGCGCTCGATTCAACCAACGGGAAAAGCCCGATATCATCGACCGGTCTGCGTGACGCGGCGTGCGGGCAAGCATCCGAGTCCTGTCTGGCGTTGCACAGCCGAATCTGAAACGGACAAGTTCATGGCAAATACCGGGCGCACCTCCCAGGAACCGATGTCGACATCTTCTCGAGACTTGCGCATCACCGGCGAGTCGATGGGTGAGTTTCTGCCAGGTGAACCCCAGGCGTTACCCTCGCGCTCGGAAATCACGGACGTCGTGATTCAGCTGTTCACCCATCGCAGCGTTACTGAGCCCATTCTCGTGCCTGCAGTGGTGGAACCGCTGCTCGTTCTGGTTCTGGCCGGGGCGGCGACGGTAGAGGAGCGCGCATTGGGGGGCGAGTGGGAAGCTGCCGAGGTCAGTGCCGGCGATTTTTTCCTCACCAGTTCCGAAGATCCGTATGAAATGCGCTGGCAGACGCGCGGAGGCGATACCTTCGAAGTCATGCACCTTTATCTCGGGCTGCCGCTGATCGAGCAAGCGTCTCGAGAGCTGTCGGGTCAGCACGCCGGGCTTGTGCGTTTGCGCGATGTTTCGGGGGCACGGGACGCACGCGTCGCGTTTGTCATGGAGCAGTTGCGCACTGAACTGGTTCTGGAACGCTCGCCCAGCGCGCTTTTCGCCCGTTCTCTGGCGCAGGCGCTGGCCGTGCATCTGGTGCGCAGCTATCTCGCTGAAAGCCAGCCCGGGCGTCGAGTCAACACCTTGCAAGCCTACAAGCTGCGCAAAGTCACCGACGCCATGAACGCGCATCTGAGCGCTGAATTCAGCCTGGCAACACTGGCCGGTCTTGCCGAGCTGAGCGAGTACCACTTCAGTCGCCTGTTCAAGCGTGCGACGGGGCTTTCGCCGTCGCAGTACTTCATTCGCTTGCGCATGGTTCGTGCGAGGCACCTGCTATTGGAAACCCGCCTCAGCGTCATCGACGTCGGGCTGGAGGTCGGCTACTCAAGCCCCAGCCACTTCTCTCAAGTATTCCGGCGTGAAGTGGGCGTAACGCCCAGCGAGTTCCGTGGGGCCTGAGCGCCCCTACGCTACAAATTTGCAGGCGATGCACACAGACACGAATAGGCAAAAGTGGCGCAGGTTTCGGCACGCGCCGACGAGGCCCGCGCCCTTAATCTTTTCGACGTACCCCGCAGCAACGAACGCGTCTTCAGCGGTCGGTGCTGAACCTCAATGCAGACAGCAGGAGCTACGGATATGTCGAACATTCAAAACAAAGTCGTCCTGATTACCGGTGCAAGCAGTGGTATTGGCGAAGCGGCGGCCAGGTTGATCGCCGCCAAAGGCGCGCATGTGGTCCTCGGTGCCCGCCGTACCGAGCGTCTGGACAAACTGGTCAGCGAGATCCAGGCCGTAGGTGGTTCCGCAAGTGCCTGCGCACTGGACGTTACGGATCTGCAATCGATGCACGCATTCGTGGCATTCGCCAAGACGCAACATGGCAAGGTCGATGTGATCATCAACAACGCGGGCGTGATGCCGTTGTCTCCCCTGGCCTCGTTGAAGGTCAACGAGTGGAACCAGATGCTCGATGTCAACGTTCGTGGCGTACTGCACGGTATTGCCGCTGTCTTGCCGGACATGCAGGCGCAGGGTTTTGGTCAGGTCATCAATATCTCGTCCATTGGTGGACTCGCGGTTTCTCCGACAGCGGCGGTGTACTGTGCGACCAAATTTGCGGTCAGGGCTATCTCGGATGGCCTGCGCCAGGAAACGGACAAGATCCGGGTCACCGTGGTGTGCCCGGGGGTCGTCGAGTCCGAGTTGGCGGATACGATTTCGGATGATGTGGCCCGCGAGGAAATGAAAGCCTTCCGGCGTGTGGCGCTCAATGCAGACGCTATCGCGCGATCGCTTGCCTATGCCATCGAGCAGCCTGACGATGTCGATGTGAGTGAGATTGTGGTTCGTCCGACAGCCAGTCCGCACTGAGCCGTGCCGGGCGCAATCCCCCGTGGTTTGTGTCCCGTCCTGCCTGACAACGACTGGGCGTAGACCTCACAACTCAATCGCCCACGTCTGACTCACCAGTTCCTTGCCGAAGCTGTGAATCGGCTCTTCCTCAACCAGCTCAAACCCCGCCCGCTGATACAACCGGCGGGCATCCACCAGATTGCTGGTGGTCCACAGAATCATCTTTTTGTAGCCGACATCCCGGGCAAAACGCAGGCATTCCTCGACCAGCCGATTGCCGATCCCCAGGCCCCGCGCACTGGCATCCACGTAGAGCATGCGCAATTTGGCGGTGGTTTCGTCGTGGCGGATGACGAACACTGAGCCCACCACCTTGCCGTCCTTTTCCGCGATCCAGCAGCGCTCGCCCGTGGGGTCGAATTCGCGCAGGTATTTCGCGACGACCTCGGACACCAGCGCTTCGAACTCTGAATTCCAGCCGTACTCGCGGCTGTAGATCGCGGTCTGCTGATGCACCACCAGACCCATGTCACCGGGTTGCGGGTCGCGCAGCAGGTAGGTCGTCGACTGGCCGCCCTCGAGTAGCGTCTGGATCTGGTTCATCGACGCGATCAGTTGCAGTTGCTGCGGTTCGGACAGGCGTTCGAGCAGGGTGATGACTTCTTGTCGTGATGCCTGTTCCAGTGGGGCAAGGATCTCGCGGCCGAGGTCGGTGATGTGCAATTGACTGGCGCGTGCGTCGGTGGCGCAGGGGACTTTCTGGATCAGGCCTTTTTTGTCGAAGCCGCTGATGAGGCGGCTCATGTAGCCCGCGTCGAGGCCGAGCATCTGGCGCAGGTCGGTGCTGGTCAGATCGCCCCGGGACGCGAGTTCGTAGAGGATGCGCAGCTCGGTGAGCGAGTAGTCGCTTTGCAGCAAGTGTTCCTGCAACACGCCGATCTGATGGGTGTAGAAGCGGTTGAACTGCCGGACGCTGTCGGCGCGGTCGGTGATCGTGGACATGGCGTGGTACCCATATGTTTGCTTCAGGCAACTATATAGTTGCCTGAAGCAAGCAAGTCAAATGAATGATGTCACGATCCCGAATGCAAAATCAGCCGGATCGAACCGCTCAGTCGTGTCCATTTGTATGTTGCGCAGGCCCACCGTTTCCAGATGCGTTGAGTAGAGCGCTTCGGAAAACCAGGTGATCAACAGGGTGCGCCGGCGTGCACCGCTGGAGTTCAGGCTGCCGGCGTGGATCAGGTCGGCATCGAAGATCAGGATGTCGCCCGCGCTGCCCGTCAGTTGCACGGATCGGGACTCGTCAGTGAAGTCGAACGCAAGCTCGCCCGGTGCAGGTCGGTGGCTGCCGGGGACGATGCGGGTTGCACCGTTTTCCGGGCCGTAGTCGTCGAGATACACCAGCGCGTTGACAGTGTCGCCGGGGCGTTGCGCCGACAAGTCGCGGTGCAGCTGTTGGTGGCCGCCATTGATGAGCGGTTCGCGGCCCTCGACCTGAGAGAGGAAGAAGCGTTCGCCGATCAACTCGCCCACCACCGCCAGCAATGGTGGCAATCGGCAGAGGGCCTGAACAACCGGGTCAGTGTCCAGTTGCGAATGGCGCCAGTCGATGCCGCGGGGCACGGGCCATTCGTTTGAGGGTTTGATGCCGGTATCGAATGCGATGCGAAGGGCGGCCAGCCACATGGTCGGAACCGCTCCAAAGAGCAGTGTGTAGCCTTTGCTATGGAGTAGTTCGCGGCTCGTCATGGCTTCATCAGTCTCCCTTTTTACAATCAGGGCGAGTATTGCCGATCGTGATCAAGCCGACGCGAACCTCGGTATCGCTGCCGTACCCCCAAGACAATCGGTTCCCGTAACTCACCAGATCGTAGATTTCGCTTTCGCCAAGTAGCTGATCATCGCGATTGTCGTACAAACGGAAAAACGCGGGAGATTCCCAGCGGACGAACCATTGGGTTTCGAAGGCGTCGTCCGGAGGCGCCTGCGGATGAAGGAAGTTGGGCAGTAACCAGAAAGGTCTGAAAGTTTGCACCCTGAAGCAGCCATCGGGGCTGATATGAGCTGCGTAGTCAGGCTTCGCCAACGCCTTCTCCCACCACTCGGAAACACCCCATAGTCCAACACAAAACACTAGCCCGGCCAGGAGGATTTTCATCCGTCGAGAAATGGCCGAAGGTCGACTATTTGAGCGCGTAGACATAGGCATCCATTGCCGTCCCATCATCCAGCGTCACCTTGGTCAACACGCGCTGATACTCAGCCCCTTCAAACTCATCCAGTGCCGCCCAGTGTTCGTGGAAATTCTCGGAAGCGAACACGTAGCCTTCGATCACATCGCCATCCTCGGCAATCACCAGGCCGGGAAAACCCATCGCCGCGCCCCATCCGGCCTGCGACAGACGCCCCTTCAGCGAAGCGGCCTGCCACGTGCCGCCGATGTTCAGCATCACATGCTCATTCGGTCGGCCAGGGCCCAGGGTTCCATAAACGAAAAGACGTTCCACGATTGCTCCTGCCAGTCAAAAAAGGGAGGGATCCTGACGGATGAACGATACGCAGGCAAGACTGCGATCAGTTCTGCGCCGACCGGCTCAGAAACCCGTCGATCAACGCCACCACCTGTTGCTGGATCACCTCTCGCGAGCGAGCGCCGCTGTCCGCACAGATGATGCCGTCGCCGGGCGAATCCTCTTCGAGCAGGGGAATGGCCGGCGACTGCAATTCGCCCCTTCGAGGCCGTGCCAAATTGCCGTTTTTCATTGTTTTTATCGTCCTTGATCAAATCGGGCAAACGGGACGTTCGCCCAGACGTTCTACCAGTCTTACGAGATAACCGTCCGGATCCTGAACGAGAAATTCACGCTGGCCGACTTCGACAGCGTCAGCGCGGTACCAGGTGTCTTTGCAGGTTTTATAGAGTGGGACCTGAGCGGTGCCCAGTCTTTCGATGATGGGGGCAACCGCCTCAACGTCGATCTGCAGATTGACGCCTCTTCCGAAGGGCTTGCTCAGTTCCGCCGTCAGCCATTGGCCTGCATACGGATCAACCTGCTCGAGCATGACTTGAGCGCCATTCAGGTCGAGGTAGGCGAAGCCATCTTCCGGGCGTTGATAAGCGATGTTGAAGCCCAGGCAGGAGACCCAAAACGCGAGGCTGGCCTGCAGATCCGTGACCATCAATTCTGGAACCAGTTTGTTCCGTTCGAACATGGGGTGAATTCCTTTTCGTTGAAGTCGGGGCGGCGCCAGACTTCTTCCCCGCGATAATACGAGTCGGGCGCATGGTAAGCGCGAATCGGGGAGCACCGAAAGCTGCACGCATCGAAAATCGTCACAAACCGCGATGACAGGGCCATCTCTCCATGCCTGTAAAAAAAACTGACTAGAATCCACAGACACCCATTCATTCAAGGAGCGACCCATGTCCGGTTTACGCACGTTGATTGCGACCACGACCTGTATTGCGCTGCTGAGCAGTTCGGTGACCGCGCTGGCCGATCCAGGCAACGGAAAGGGGCAGGGCAAAGGCAATCCGCATAACAGCCAGGATCATGGCAATCAGGGGAAAAAAGGCGGAGGCGGTTATCAGGGGCATGGCCCGAGTATCGACCACGCCGGGGTGATCGGGATTGTTGACGGGTATCGCGGCTACTGGACCCCGGGCCCCGCGTTGCCGCCCGGCATCCAGAAAAACCTGGCCCGGGGCAAGCCACTGCCGCCCGGGATAGCTAAGAAACTCGATGGTCGACTGGTTGGCAGACTGCCGCACTACGACGGCTACGAATGGCAGCAGGTCGGTACCGATCTGATCCTGGTCGCGCTGGCTACAGGGCTGATTTATGAAGTGCTGAATGGCGCCTTCGATTGAGTCATCCGCGCAGCGGGCGACTCGATGAGCTGATCATTTGAAGGCGCTGCGCAGTTCCTCAATCACCTCTTCAACAGAGCGCCCCTGAATCGCTGGCGGTGTGGGGGTCTCGGCAAATTCTCGCCAAACGAACAGCGTCAGTTCTGCGCCATCGGTCGATGGCAAGGGATTCTCGGCGTAGGCAAAAGATTCGAGCAAGCGATAGCGGGAGTCTTTCCAGAACAAGTCTTCGACCCAGTCATAGACCGGTATGAAATGGAAGTGGAGGGGAAGACCGGGTTCATGACCGAAGCGGCCGATATAAAGGCGCTTGGGCTTCAGATGGCGCTCAATGATTTGCTGAGTTCTTGCGAGCAGCCCTCCAAGCTCCGCCAGTGCCTCTGTCGACAGCTCGGCCAGTGAATTGGTTTGGATTTTGGTCCCCAGCATCAGATAGCCGGGAAGTGCACTGGCCAGATGGTGGTTGATGATCCAGTACTCGGTTTCATGAAGAATGAAGTGCGGGGCAATTTCCATGTGCCATGGGTCCTGGGGCAAGCGGTGCGCCAGCGTAGCAAAAGTGCAGACCTTTCTGCCGGAGGAACTGTGCCGTAACGTCCGACGGTGAGTTGACCGTTCGCGTTTCCCTGTCGCAGCATGCATTCACTCAAAACGCCTTACCCGGAAAACCTATGCACACGCCTGCAGATCTTGATGAATTGTTAGCGCTTGTCAGAGATGAGCAGTCGTTCATTCGATTTGTCGAGGCGCTGGGGGCTGATTTTGCCAGTGAACGTTTGTTGGAACATAACGCTCCCTCATCAATAGATCGATCAGATAGTCAGGAATGGGAAAACGGAACGGTTGATGCGTTTCTCGATGCGGCAGCTGCATGGGCGCATGCCAGCAACCGATCTCATTTGGACGATAATGCCCAATCGAATGTATGGCAGCGCTGTGCAGCGATTCTGTTCGCTGGAAAGTTTTATGAGTGACAGTTGGGCTGGTTTGCAGCAGCAGGTCAAGGTTTAAAGGAAAAGCTATTCATGGTCATTGATAAAACCGGGCGCTCTCTGATGAGGTCCGGTTTTGGCGTAATGCACGCCACAAACCGCTTCCGCTTGCTGGCGATAGTCAGCGTAGTCGTCGCTGGCTGCTCCAGCTCCAAATCGCCGCCTCCGGTCGAGCGTGACGCGTGCCTGGCGGCTGGTCCGGCCAAAAGTGTTGATTACGATAATTGTGTAGCGAATCGAGAACGCAAAAGCAGGGCGGCGCTCGAAGCGCTTCTCGACGACAAATTCGTTTAACCCCCACAGCAGCAAATTGTCGAGGCCTCTGAAAGCAAGTATCAGCCATCCGATTTTCCAGAGTCCCCCGCACCCATGATCTACAAGGGGCTGGACTCGATATCGCTGACTGAGAAACGAGCGTTGCCTTTCAAAATCAGGATCGTCTGGAAGTACACATCGACAGGCGTGATACCGGAGCGTCGGGACGCCATCCGCATGGCTGAAATGGAGAAGTTGATAGTGCCGGCGGTAGAGGACAAGGGACTGGCGAAGTGGGTCTGCACGGTGACGGGTGGACACCAGCGGGAGTGGATTTTCTATGCGCAAAACGATGAAGCGTTTACCGCCAGGACGCGGTCGGCGCTCTCGCAGGGCGGGCCATACCCTATCGAGTTGAGTGCACGCCGGGATGTGGTGTTGAGTACCGGTTCGCAGCCTGCTGATAACCTGGCGGAGGTGATTCGCATCACCCCCAAAAAATGCGTGGAGTGAAAGCTGCATAGCCACAAAGGACAGGGAGATACCCATCAGACATGAAAAAGCCCGGCGGATAAGGCCGGGCTTTTGTCGAGTACTGCTGTAAAACGCTGCATTCAGACGTTACGACGTTCGATCAGACGGTCAGAACCACCTTCGGCAACCGCATCGCTGAACAGCGGATCAGTTTCGGTCGCGGCTACGGCATCGCTGAACAGCGGATCGGTTTCGGTCGCGGCTACGGCATCGCTGAACAGTGAATCAGTTTCAGTCGCGGCAACGGCGTCACTGAACAGTGGATCAGTCTGAGTCGCAGAGGCAACAGCATCGCTGAACAGTGGATCGGTTTCAGTCGCCGCAAAAGCATTCAGGGCGAAGAGCGAGAAGGCGATACCGAGGAGGGTTTGGCGTTTCATGGTTCTGTACTCCGTGTGCAGTGGGTTGGTATGGAGCAGATCCTACGCTTTGGATTCGATATGAGAACTTCATTGAGTTAATGGTTGTTATTGATGCAGTCAATAATTGAACTCGGTGGCCTGAGATGCGCTGAACCGCACCGATGACACCAATTCGCTTGCCAGTCACTGCGCAATAAACCTGCGAATCGCTTGAGTGGTTTCCACCGGCGCTTCCTCCATCAGCCAATGACCCGCACCGGCGATCACCAGTTCGGTGACGTTGTCGGCGGCATTACGCATCACGATGGCTTCGTTGTTGCCGAAGGATTTCTCACCGCCGACCGCCAGCACCGGCATTTTCAGTTTGGTCTTCATCGATGCTTCGTTGTCCACCGCGTCCTGGCGGATCGCGCGGAACTGGGCGAACGCCGCGTGCATGGCGCCGGGGCGGGCGTAGAGTTTGGCGTAGTGTTGGCGGGTGGCTTCGTCGACTTTTTTCGGGTCGCCGGCGAACTCGTTCCAGAAGCGGTCGAGGTAGATACGCTCACGCCCTGCCACCAGTCTTTCTGCGTCCGGGCCGCCGAAGTCGAAATGCCAGAGCATCGGCGAGCGAACGATCTCGTTCCACGGCGGAATCCCCGGAACGGGCGCATCCATCACCACCAGGCGATCGGTCTGCTGCGGATACCGCGAGGCGTAGGCGAAGGCGACCATGGTGCCGATGTCGTGGCCGACCACCACCGAATGCTCGATGCCCAGCGAAGCCAGCACCGCGCGGATATCACCGGCCTGAGTCTTCTTGTCGTAGCCATCGGCGGGGATCGACGACAGGCCCATGCCCCGCAAATCCGGCACCACCACGGTGTGATCCTTCGCCAGATCCGCCGCCAGCGGCGCCCACATATCACCGGTGTCGCCGAAACCGTGCAACAGCACCACCGCCGGGCCTTTGCCGCCGATGCGCGTGTGGATTTTCGCACCGTCGACGGCGATGTCCTGAGTGCGGAACGAGGCGGGGAAGGGCGTCACGTCCGCATGGGCCGGAACACTCATAGCCAGCAGCAGGGAAGCGGTGAGCAGGGCGCGGATCATGGCGTTCACTCCAGAGGGGGTGGCTGGAGCGTAGACGGATTTGTTGTCGCTGAAGTGTGAAAAATGGGCACAGGTCGGTTTGTAGACTGGAATTTGGCAACCGCTTCAGGAAAGGTAGCCGCTGCCCCCTGGCCAAAACAGCTTCATCCCCTTGGCCACCCGCCAGAGGATGGATCACTCGGATGAACTCAAAGCTGCAGTGTTATCGTTTGATACCGGTCGAAGCGCGGGCTTGGGGCATGTTGAACGCAGTCCATCTATATGCTCCATCAAGCTATCTGGAATGCTCTGCCACATCGGGTCGAGTATGAAATCAACACCTTCGCGCCGAGCCATCTTCGCCGCAGGTACAAAATCCGCATCACCTGCAATCAGGACGATTTGATCGACCTGTTGTTTGAAAGAAAGTGATGCGACATCGACACCAATTCTCATATCAACACCTTTTTGTCGGGTCTCGATGCTGACGTCGGTTTCGGTGAGGTCTGCTATCTGGATTTTTCCCTTAAGTAGCTCGGCAATCCTCGAAGGTTTGATTGTCCATTTCACATCTTTGGAAAGGTGTCCCAGACGCAATGCCAGTTTTCGTTTGCTTCGCAACCGAATGTGCAGCTCTTTTCGAAACACGGCTTCTCTTGATTTGGAGAAATCGACGAGTTTTTTTGTGATGGGGTTGTGTTGCTTGGTGTCCAGAGGAGGGCAGTCGTAAAAGAATATTCTGTAAAGGTCTTTTCTGGAGGGCTGTTGCAGCCTTGAAGCCGGGCAGTTTGGGCGAGATGGCATCCTGGTTATCAGATGCGCCGTCGCCCATCGGTGGACGAGATCAGCGGCCCGTTCAGCATTGAATGCATTGTGGGGCTCGATCCTTCGAAATCGCTTGATGAAGTAGGCGCCGTCAACCAAAACTGCTGTGGGCATGCGTTCTTCCTGAAAACAAAAACGCCCAAGGGTTTGGCACGTCCTGGATGATTAGGACGGCTTACTGCCTTGGGCGGGATGTGGGCAGATTAGGGAGCGATGACGATGGCGTCAACCGTTCACTCTTTGAGTCGATCAAGGGATAACCTTCGATCCTGAATGTCTTCTGCGTTCAGTCGATGGGCAGTGACGGAAAAAGCATACGGTTTGAGGGCGAACTCTGAAAGCCGGCGCTTTCTGGCAAATTTGTAGGTACTTGCGCAAGGGTTTGTAGGCTCAAGTATCGAATTTCAGATTTTTAAACGTTGGTGTTTAAGTGCTGAAGCGCCAAGAGCATTCGTAACGCTGATTCATACGAAATCCAGCAACAGTGTTTGTCCAGCCAGCCGATTTTTCAGCACCACTCCAACCCTTAGCATCGTCTCCAATCCGTGAACAAACACGGTCCTCAACGAGACGGTGAACATCATGAGCCTCAAGAAAATCGCGCTGGTCTTAATGCTTGGCAGCTTCGGTGCACACGCTTACGCCGATAACGCGGACGCGGCGAATCTCCCGGTCGAGACCTACAGCTCTTCGACAAATCTGGACATCGAACACGTCATTTCCATCACTGAACCGGCCAACGAATGCGCCCCGGTGCCGGTGCAGATGACCTACGAAGACTCCCATGGCGAGCGCCACGTTCTGCAATATCAAGTGATGGGCACTGGCTGTTCCAGTTGAGCCCGGTGCAAGGGATGGAGGGTCGACACTCCATGCCAGCCACGCTCAGAATGCTTTCGTTCCAACGACGTCTTCATCCGATGCCAGCAATTGCGGGATCGACTGCTTCAGAAATTCCACCCAGGTCTTGATCTTCGCATCGACGAACTTGCGCGACGGATAGATTGCAAACAGGTTCAACTCCTCCAGCCGGTACTCCGGCAATATCCTCACCAGTGTTCCCGCCCTCAAACCGTCCACGGCCGAAGCAATCGGCTGAATGCCGATGCCCATGCCTTTTCTGATCGCGATGGTCATGCCGTCGGCGGTGTTGATGTGAAAGGGCGACACGGGAATGGTGATGGTTTCCATGCCTTCGGGGCCTTCGAACGTCCAGTTTTCTACCGGCATCACCGTGTTGACGATGCGCAGACACTCGTGTTCGCAGAGTTCGCCGGGTGTTTGCGGCAGGCCGCGCTTTGCCACGTAGGCAGGCAATGCGCAGAGGACGCTGTAGGTGATGCCCAGGCGTTGCGCGACGAAGCCGGAATCCGGCAGATCACGGGCCAGCACGATGGACATGTCGAAGCCCTCTTCGAGCAGATCCGGGACGCGGTTGGTCAGGGTCAGGTCGAACATCACCGTGGGGTGGATGTCACGATAGCGAGCGATGGCGTCGATCACGTAGTGGTTGCCGATGGCCGACATGGTGTGAATCTTCAAGCGGCCGACGGGCAGGGTCCGGGCGGTGCCGGCTTCTTCATCGGCTTCGCGCACGTCATCGAGGATTTTTTCGCAGCGTTCCAGATAGCGCACACCGGCTTCGGTCAGGGCCAGACGGCGGGTGGTGCGGTTGATCAGCCGGGTGTGCAGGCGTGCTTCGAGAGCCGAGATGGCTTTGGAGACGTTGGTGGTGTTGGTGTCCAGCAGCTCGGCAGCGGCGGTGAAGCTGCCGCTTTGGGCGACGGCGATGAAGAAGCGCATGCTTTGGAAGACGTCCATCGGTGTCGTCTCAACAGTCAGAGTGGAAAGAGTATAGGGGCGGCCTTGCAGGAGGCCGCCCCTTTGCCATGTGTCACTTTTTGCGGGGGATAAAACCGGGTACGCCCGTCTCGACCACCGAGTTGAAGCGGATTCGCGTCGTGATCTCTTCCTTGATCTCGCGCATCGCCCGATGCGGCAAGGTCGCGATATCGAAGTTTTCCTGAATCCGGCTCGGGTTGGCCGAGGTCGTCAGGAATGCCGTACCCCGCTGCACCGCCCAGGCCAGGGCCACTTGCGCCGGGGTTTTGCGTACGTGCCGGGCAATCCCGGTGAGTACGGAATCCTCGAGCACATTCGGCTCCATGCCATGCCCCAGTGGGGCGAAGGCGAGCAGGATAATGCCGTGCTCCTTGCAGAATTCCAGCATCTCCCACTCGGGCAGGTACGGATGGGATTCGATCTGCACCACCGCCGGCTTGATCCGCGCGGCGGCGACAATGTCCTTCAGCGCATCGAGGGTGATGTCGGAAAGGCCGATGGATTTGCAGCGGCCTTCATCCACCAGCGCTTCGAGTGCACGCCAAGTGTCGATCAAACGGGTTTCGCCATCGTAGATCACGTGCCCGAATACATCCCGCGGATCCTGATCGTCACCGGGCTGAAAGGCAAACGGCGTGTGGATCAGGTAGCAGTCGAGGTAGTCGACCTGCAACCGCTGGCAACTGGCTTCGAACGCCGGTTTCACCCGCTCGGGGCGATGGTTGGTGTTCCACAGTTTGGTGGTGATGAACACGTCTTCGCGGCGGATCTCGCCCACCGAAAACACTTGCGCAAAAGCCTCGCCAATCTGCGTTTCGTTGCGATAGCGCTCGGCGCAGTCGAAGTGGCGGAAGCCCACTTCCAGCGCGCATTTGACCGCTTCGGTGGTGGTGCTCAAGTCGCGAAACAGCGTGCCGAATCCCACGGCCGGCATCGAGCCTGCGCCGTTGTTCAACGGCATGCGGGTGTCGCGAAGTTCATCGTGGAAAGCTTCGTAAGTCATGTTGCGTCTCCGGTATCTGCCGTTAAAGAAGTGTTGAGGTTTTGCGGGCGGCGAGCTTCTGATCGAGCACACCCACCGAGTTGCCACCCAGCGCAACGAACAGGCGCACCGAGTCGAGATAACGCGCGGTCTTCACCTGAATCTGCCCGAGCAGCGCCTGTTGATAGGCGCGTTCGGCTTCCAGCACTTGCAGCAGGCTGGTTTCGCCTTGGGCGTAGGCCTGGCGATTGAGGCGCAGGCTGGTGTCGGCGGCACGCAAGGCGTCGTCCTGCGCCAGGTTTTGTTCGGCGCCGTGGTTGAGCGCCTGCAAGGTGTCCGCGACCTGGCCGAAGGACTGAATCACCGTCTGTTGATAGCGGGCGAGCGACGCGTTGTAGCCCTCGACGGCGCCTTCGCGTTCAGCCTTGAGCGTGCCGCCATTGAAGATCGGCGCCGTCAGACCGGCGGCAAATCCCCAGAGTGCGGCGCCGCCATTACCCGACGCGGCTTGCATCAGCGAGGCTGACAGCTCGACATGCGGGTACAGATTGGCAGTCGCGACGCCCACCGCCGCGCTGGCGATGTGCAGTTCGGATTCAGCCTGGAGAATGTCCGGCCGGGTACGAGCCATGGCCGATGGCAGGCTGACCGGGATGTTCGACGGCAAGGCGAACTCATCGAGGCTGAAGTCCGGCGCGATCCAGTCCGCCGGGCCTTTGCCGGTCAGAATCGACAATGCGTGACGGGCCGCATCGCGCTGTTGGGCGAGGGGCGGCAACAGCGTGCGATCCTGTGCAAGGCGGGTTTCGGCCAGCGACACGTCGATTTGGGTGGTGGTGCCGCTCGTTTGAGCCCTGCGCACCAGATCGAGGTTTTTCGCGTCGTTGGCCAGCAGGGTTTCCACGGCCTGGATCTGCGCGTTGGCCGACGCCAGCACGAGTGCCTGACTGGCAACGTCGCCGGTCAAGGTCAGCCAGGCTGCTTCGTAGCGATGCTTTTGCAGATCGGTCAGCGCTTGTTGTTGCTCGACCGCGCGTTTGTTGCCACCAAAGACGTCCAGATCGAACGCGACCCGTGGCCCGATCCCGTAGAAATTGGAGACCACCGGCTCGGGCCCATTGTGGGTGCGCTGGCGCCCGGCAGAAGCAGCGAAATCCACCTGCGGATACAACGCACCTTCCGCCGCCGCGACCGAAGCGGCGGCCTGGCGAAGGGTGGCATCGGCTGCCGCCAGTTCGAGGTTGCCGTTGATGGCGCGGCGTACCACTTGATCGAGTTTTGGCGAACGGAATGCCGCCCACCAGTCGCCGTTGATCCGCTGGCCCATGGCGAAATGCTGTTCGGCCGCTTGATCGTAATGCTGCGACGGGCTCTCGGCAGGCCGCTGAAAATCAGGGCCGACGGTGCAGGCGGACAACATCACCAGCATTGCCAGCGGGGTGAAGCGCATAGAAGCTTTCATGGTTCAGACTCCACGTCATCAGTTGGCCGCAACAGGCTTGCGCAGGAACATCACCAGCGGACTCACGACGAGCATCGCCAGCATCAGAATCTTGAATTGGCCCATCACCGCGACGAACGCCGCCTGGTGGGTGACCAGATGGTTGAGGCCTTCGAGCGCCGGCAACGACGTCGGCAGGGCCACGCGATAAGGCGTCAGCTGACTGACCAGCGCCGAGTGCACCGTCTGGGTGTTGTTGAAGAAAAAGATCTGCACCACGGCCACGCCGAGGGTGCTGCCGTAGACGCGCATCAGGTTGAAGAAACCGGTGGCTTCCGGGCGCAGTTGGGGTCGATGGTGCTGAACGCGGTCTTGCTGAGCGCCGGCATCAGGATGCCGAGACCGACGCCCTGGATAAACCCGTTGACCGCCACGGGCGTCCAGTCCATCAGCGGCGAGTAACCGAGCATCAGCCAGTTGGCGTACACCACCAGTGCGATGCCGGCCGCGACGAATAACCGGGCATCGATCCACGCCGGCGCGCGCATCATCAGCAGAAACGCCCCCACCAGTCCGATGCCACGGGGGACGGTCAGCAACCCGGTGGTGTCCGGCGGATAACCGAGGATTTCATCGAGCATCGGCGAGGTCAGGGCCATGGTCGACAACAGCACGAAGCCCAAGGCGAAGAACATCACAGTCGAGAGCATGAAGTTGCGGTCGCCGAACAAGCCTTTGCTGAGGAAGTGCGTCTTGCGGGTCAGCGTATGGACGACGAACAGGTACAGGCCGAGTGCGCAGGTCAGTGCTTCGATCCAGATTTCCGGCGAGTCGAACCAGTCCAGCCGTTCGCCGCGATCAAGCAGCATCTGCAGGCCGATCATGCCGGCGGTGAAGCTGGCGAAACCGAAAAAGTCGAACGTCGGGCGCTGGTCCGTTTTCTTCTCGGCGAGCAACAAAGTCACCACCATGAAGATGTACGCCGTCAGCGGCAGGCTGAGGTAGAACATCGGCCGCCAGTCGAAATACTCGCAGATCAGACCGCCAATGCTCGGACCGCTGACGATGCCGAACAGCACCAGTGCCGTCCATTTCGGCCCGAACGCAGGGCGCTTTTCTGCTGGCAATGTCTCCAGGGCGATGGCCATCGACAACGGCGCAATCACGCCGCTGGCCAGACCTTGCAGGATGCGGGCAGCGATGAATTCAAGCGGCGTGCCGGCCAATGTGCCGAGCCACAGACCCAGGGCGAACAGCAGCAGTGAGGCCTGGTAAACCCGTTTCAAACCGAAGCGTCCGGCCAGCCATTGCGCGACCGGCATCGTGATCGCGCTCGCGGCCAGATAAGACGTGAAAATCCACCCGGCCTGATCGTCGGTCATCGACAGACTGCCCTGAATCAAGCGCAGCGCGGCGTTCGGCAGCGGCAGGTTGGCTGACTGCATATAGGTGGCGAGCAGGACGACAAACCGCAGTGCCCGCGCATCGGCTGTTGAGCTGTTCATCACGAATTACCCGCAGACAACAACGACTTGAGCGGATGCCACCAGGGCGAGCGATGCCCGGTGTCGACTTTGACCGTGGCGCTGGTGCCGGAGAACAGCGGCAGGGCAGAGTCGGCCTCGTCCAGTTCCAGACGCACCGGCACCCGCTGCACCACTTTCACCCAGTTGCCGGTGGCGTTCTCCGGCGGCAGCAGCGCGAAGTCCGCACCGGCGCCGGGGCTCATGCTGATCACGTGCGCCTTGAGCGGAAGATCCGGGTAGGTGTCGAGGGTGACGGTCGCGGTCTGACCGGGGCGCATGTGCGTCAACTGGGTCTCGCGAAAGTTGGCCTCGACCCAGATTTCCCGGTCGGAAATCAGCGCAAACGCCGGCGCGCCGTTGTTGACGTAGTTGCCCACCTGCAAATCATCGACCTTGGCGACGATGCCGTCGTCCGGCGCCGTCACCGTGGCGTAGGACAGATACAACTGCGCTTCATCGAGCTGAGCCTTGGCTTCGCGCACGGTCGGGTGATTGTCGAGGGCGATGTCCGGGTTGCCGTTCAACGCGACGACGGTGTTGGCGATCTGTTGCTCGATGGACGCGATGCGCTGACGCGAGACTTTCAGGTCAGTTTCGGCGCGCTCGAAAAGCGCCTTCGACACGAATTCGGTGGCGATCAAGGCTTTCTTGCGGGCGAACTCCTTCTGGTCGTAATCCGCCGAGGCTTTCGCCGATTGCAGCTCGGCTTGCTGCTGGCGATAACTGGCCTTGAGCCCGTCGATGCGCAGGCGTGCGTTGGCCAGTTGCGCTTCGGCCCGGTCGACGGCGATCTGCAACGGCTTGGGGTCAATGCGAAACAGCACCTGGCCTTTGCGTACTGGCTGGTTGTCGTCCACGGCGATCTCGACCACTTGCCCGGAAATCCGTGCGTTGATCGAGGCCTTGGCCACGCGGGCGTAGGCGTTATCGGTGGAGACGAAGGGCTCGTTGGCCACGTACTGGCCGTAGCCAATCGCGGCGCAAAGCGCGGGGAGGCCCCACATGAAGACCGGACGCAGTCTCTGCTTGAGCGGTATTTTCGGCGGCGCGTCGATGGGGTGAGCGCGGGCTTGTTCTGCGGTGAGATCGAATTGCTGAGTCATGAACGGCTCTCCAAAAGGCTGGGCGCCTGGACGGCATTGAATGCGTGAGTCATCAAATCCATTCGCGGCGGGGGAGGATCACTCCGTGCCGCTGTTTTCGTCGTCGCCGGACCCGGTTCGAGCGCTGTTACAACAAACCTGCCGATCAAGGAATTTCTGATTCCTTAATTTTGTGCGATGGTGTAAGAATATGAGCGACTTCATTTCCCCGCAAGGAATTTGTACGACATGGCACAAAATAAACCGACAGAAGGAAAAGGCCGTGGCCGGCCACGGGCCTATGACCCGCAAACCGCGCTGCAGCAGGCCCTTGGCGTGTTCTGGAACACCGGCTATTCCGGCGCTTCACTGGACAGCATCGCCAGCGCCGCCGGCATGAACCGTCCCAGCCTGTACGCCGCGTTCGGCGACAAACACGCGCTCTACATCAAGGCGCTCGACCAATACTGGGCCTCCGCCCACGCCGCCATGCAGGCTGCGCTGAACGACAGCAGCCTGACCCTGGAACAGGCACTCATCGCATTTTACGAAGGGCAACTGGCGATCTACTTTTCCGGCGACGGCCAGCCACGCGGCTGTTTCGCCATCGGCACAGCCACCACCGAAGCGGTCGAAGACCCGGAAATCCGCAACGTGCTGTCCCGCCGCCTTAGCCAGCTCGATGCCGATCTTGAAGCCCGTCTGCAACGGGCGATCGAATCCGGTGAACTGACCGGCGATGTCGATGCAGCGGCGCGGGCCATGCTCGCATCATCGCTGCTGCACAGCATCTCGATCCGCGCCCGCGCCGGTAAATCCCGCGAAGAACTGGCGGGTCAGGCGCGCGATGCGGTGAAGGTGATCTGCGGTTGAACGGGCTTGAGGACATCCTGACCGAAGGCCTGTCCGTGGTGTTCTGCGGAATCAATCCGGGGTTATTGGCGGCAGAGCAGGGACATCACTTCGCCGGACGCAGCAACCGCTTCTGGCGCACCTTGCACCTGGCCGGTTTCACGCCCCACGAGCTCAGCCCGCAGGACGATCGCTCGATCCTGCAGTTTCACTGCGGGCTGACGGCCGTGGTCGAGCGGCCGACGGCACGGGCGGATCAACTGTCGGCGCAGGAATTCACCGCAGCGGCGGGGGACTTTGAGCGCAAGATCAAACGTTATGCGCCGCGTTATGTGGCGTTTCTCGGCAAGGCTGCCTATGCCGGTTTGTCCGGGAAAAAAACGTTTGGATGGGGCGCGCAGGACAGGACGTTCGGCGGAGCAAATGTGTGGATCCTGCCCAACCCCAGCGGCCGCAATCTGGCGTTCAATCAGGATCAATTGGTGACGGCATATCGACTGCTTTATCGGGCCTCCCGCGAGGGTGCGTCTGGCTTCGGAAGCGGGCCTTCGAGGCATTTTCCGGTTTGATCCCCCCCCTGTGCGCGACAGGATTCGTCTATCGTCTAGAAAATCAGTACACGGCCAGGATCAGGGAGCTGATCATGAATCGTCAGGAAGACCTCAACGTTATCTGGAAGCGCATATTCTGGATTTTCATCGCCCTGTTGGTGCTGGCGATTGCCGTCACTTACAGTCTGCCCGACTACAAAGTGCCTTTTATCGTTTGTATCGCCGGGAACGTTGGAGGCTATGTAGGGTTTCACCGACGACTGTCGATACTCACCGACCCGGAAATCGAAAACCTCTCCCGATCATGGTTCGCGCTGATCCTGCCTTCGTTCATAGGCGGGATACTGGCGGGGCTGTTGTACCTCTTGTTCCTTTCCGGCGTTATCCGGGGCGATCTGTTTCCGGTGATCGTTCCGGATGAGGATCCACAATGTCTGAAGCAAATCTTCAATGACATCTTTTGCCAACATGCAGAAGGGTACGCGGCCTACGCCAAGTTGCTGTTCTGGTCATTTGTCGCGGGTTTCAACCAGGACTATGTGGTTGACCTGATTGAAAACATAAAAGGCAGCGACAAAAAAGGCTGATGAAGGCTGAAGGGAACTGTTGCCCGGCAAACGCCAGCAAAGTCTGTACGTCTTCTGCAGTTCAATCTGTCAGAAATTGCCTTGTAGTCGATGAGGGGATCGCCCCGGGCAGCCCTGGATCAACACTTTGGTCACGGCGTGTTTCGCTGCGTTTTCCCCGCGTCAACTGATCGCACGTTGACATCACAAAGCCATCTCCTATCGTTCTCCGCAGACCGCATCCAGGGACCGGATGAGCCGGACAGCCTTTACGGGCGCGGTCGTTTCTGCCATTCCAACAAGGAGCAGCAAAATGTCCAGTGCGACCAATACTTACGACGTGCTCGTCAATATCGATGCCGATTACCTGATTGCCCATCCCGGTGACGTCGGCGGTGCGATTTCCATGCTGGTAACGCGCGATGCCGTCGATCCCCATGCCAGTGGCAACACCGGCGAAGGCGGCAACGAGTTGTGGATCGATGTCAAAACCGGCGACAACATCCGCTGGCGTGCCACTACGCTGTCGCGCAACTTCGACCGCATCGCCCAGATCAAGAACGTCCAGCCCGGCGATCCTCATCAGGGCGGCGATTACAAAGGCACCATCTCGTCACCGGTCTCTTTCAACGTACCGGGTGTGGTGATCTATCTGAACAAGGGGGCTCCCGGCGGCATTTCCAAAACCGATGTAACGTATTCCATGTGGCAAGCCACTGCTCTGAGTCCAGGCAAACTCTGGTACACCATCGAGTTTGCCCTGTACGACCGTGACCTTAACCAGATTGGCCCGGACCACACCTGGGACCCCTACATCACCGTCAATAACCAGTAACTGAACAGCCAAAAGCCCGGCTGGATACTCTTCGTCAATGACGAAGGTGTCTGGCCGGGCTTTTTATTGACTTTCATCCGTCTTGTTCAGGGAGTGTTGGGGCGCGTCATGCTTGAATAGTCCCCGCCGTGGGCTAGGCTCAAATTCAACTTTCCGGAAAACATAACTTCAATATCTGCGTTATCGGAACTTCAGGATTCTGGCCAAAAAGAACAACTTCACTAAAGGGTTAACGATGGATCGATATGATGCCCCGCTTGTTGTAGAGCGCACTTGGCGGGCAGGCATGTTGAAAGGATTGATTGCAAGAAATCCATGCCTGAGCATTTTTTTCATGACACTGGCCATGTTCATGGTGTTGCAGTACAAACCGGCTGTTCTCAACTACACCACACGTTTTGTCGACTTTGCCGAGTACATGTTGCTGCACGGCGTCACGCTGTTCCCCATTGCCGACGACCTCAAGCCTTATCCCGACTACACCGTCCTCAATACCTTGTTGGTCTATCTGGTTTCCTTGCCGTTCGGCCGGGTGTCCATTCTTTCAATGGGATTTCCGTCCTGTGTGGCCGCGTCGCTGATGCTGGTGTTCACCTATCGTTTGGGGGCGCTGCACAGCAAGAAGTGGGGCGCCTACGGCGTACTTTTCAGCCTGTTGACCTGGGCCTTTCTCGATGGCGTGAACTCGCTGGCACTGGATATCTATCCGGCGCTGTTTACGGTGATGTGCTTCTACGTGGCCTATTCGGCCGAAATAAAAAAAGACCCGCGGCGCCTGGCGTTTCTGTTCGTGGGCCTGGCGTTGGGTTTTGCGTTTCGTGGGCCGATCGGTTTGATCGGGCCGGCAAGTGTGATTGGCGCCTACTACGTTCTGAGCCGCCAATGGCGCATGTTGCTGCTGTTTTCATTTTTATCGGGCCTGATTCTTGCCGTTGGCGTTGTGCTGCTGGCATGGGCAGCCTACGCACAAGGGGGGCCATCGTTCCTGGAAGAAGTGCTGAACATGCAGGGCATCGGACGCTTCGGTTCCGACCACGCGCCGCGCTATTACTTCTACTTCTCCGCAGGCTTGTTTACCTATGGCATTACGGTGTTTTACGCCATCAACGTGATGCTGAAGAAGTACAAACTGTTCTTCCGCTCGACCCGCGATAAAGACATCGACCTGCTGCTCTATTTAACGGGGTGGCTGTTGGTACTGCTCGTACTGTTCACGATCCCAAGCTCCAAGAAAGCACGCTACATACTGGCAATCACACCGGCCATTTCCCTGTTGGCGGCCTACCTCTTTGTCAGCCATGAAGCGACATTCGTACGCGCCAAAAACGGCTTGATGCAGTTTTGTCTCAAGTTGCCAGTGTTGGGTTTGGGCCTGCTGTTGTCGGTGCTGGTATACAACAACTTCGCCCAAGTCCCATTGCAGCCCAACTACCTGGGTGCAGGCTCAGGGCTGTTTGCGCTGTTGAGCTTTTACCATGCCAGGCGCGAGTACTTCGCCGGGCATCGCTACCGTGAGTTCATGACACTGTCGTTTGGGGTAGGGGCGTTTCTGATACTGGATATGTTCTTCTTCAACCCCATCACCTACCACCTGGAACTCATGATCGAGCCTACGCCGAAGTTTTTGCCGTATTGGTTTTGGTGAAGCGCTTGGCGTGTCGCAGTCGATACTCTGCAATAAAATTGTACATTTCTGATTTCTTGTATAAGAATTCAAGCCCTCACTTCTTGAAAGCCGTTCTGTGGATCACATCTACGCAGTCATTGGGCCTGTACGCCCCCATCAACTGGAACCTGATTGATGAATACGACTCGCCGATTGTGCCTCGTCCTGGGCGACCAATTATCTTTCGACCTCGCCTCTCTGCAGGGGCTGGATCAAGAGCGCGATACGGTGCTTCTGGTCGAGGTGATGGAAGAGGCCAGCCATGTTCCTCATCATCCGCAAAAGATTGTGCTGATTTTCAGCGCTATGCGTCATTTCGCCGAAGCGTTGCGGCAGAGGGGAATCAGGGTGCAGTACGTAACGCTCGATGATCCGGAAAATACCGGCTCCGTGCCGAGCGAATTACGCCGCTGGCAGTCACGCCTGCAACCGGATGAACTGCACATCACGGAGTGCGGTGACTGGCGGTTGGAGCATTCAATCAGGGACTGTGGCTTGGCGATCAAGTGGCATTCCGATCGTCGCTTTCTTTGCTCACGTGCCGATTTTGCTCACTGGGCGCAGGGCAAAAAACAGCTGCGCATGGAGTACTTTTATCGAGAGATGCGCCGCAAGAGCAAGTTGTTACTCAATGGTGACGGCACCCCGGTCGGAGGCGCCTGGAACTTTGATGCGGAAAACCGCAAAGCCTTGCCCAAGGGCGTCAGGCCGCCTTCGCCGGCCCGTTTTACGCCAGACGCAATCACCCGGGATGTGCTGGCGTTAGTTGCCAAACACTTCTCCGGTCACTATGGCGCCCTCGACACGTTCGACTATCCGGTCACCCACGCCGAAGCTCAGACCCTGTGGGATTACTTTCTCGATTGGGGCCTGGCAGCCTTCGGCGACTATCAAGACGCCATGGCCAGCGATGAGCCGTTTCTGTTTCATGCTCGTATAAGCGCGGCACTTAATATCGGCTTGCTGGATCTTCGCCAGCTTTGCAGTGATGTGGAGTCTGCGTATTGGTCCGGCAGCATTGCACTCAACGCCGCCGAAGGCTTTATTCGACAACTGATCGGCTGGCGTGAGTATGTCCGAGGGGTCTACTGGCTGAAGATGCCGGACTATGCCCAGGGAAATGCCTTTGGTAATACGCGGTCGCTTCCAGAGTTCTACTGGACAAGTAAAACGCAGATGAACTGCATGCGCCAGGCCATCAGCCAGAGCCTGGAACATGCCTACGCGCACCACATCCAACGATTGATGGTGACCGGCAACTTCGCACTGCTCGCCGGTATCGCACCGAGTGAAATATGTGAGTGGTATCTGGCGATCTACATGGACGCCTTCGACTGGGTGGAACTACCCAATACGCTGGGCATGGTCATGCACGCCGATGGCGGCTATCTCGGTTCCAAACCCTATTGTGCGAGCGGCCAATACATCAAGCGCATGTCCGACTATTGCCGTGGCTGCGCCTACAAAGTGAGCGAAAGCACCACAGACGACGCTTGCCCGTTCAACTCGCTCTACTGGCACTTTCTAATGCGTCATGGCGACCGACTGCGCGGCAACCAACGCATGAGCATCATCTACAAAAACCTCGACCGCATGCCTGAATCCAGACAACAGGCGCTTTGGCAACGCGGCGAGTGGTTGCTCAAGCAATTGGACGATGGGGAGTCGCTGTGAAAAAAAGCGAGCTCCCCATCAAAACCTGCGCGACCTGCGGCCTTCCATTCACATGGAGGAAGAAATGGGCTCGCTGCTGGGAGGACGTGCGCTACTGCTCGGAGCGTTGTCGGCGTAGTAAATCCAGTGTGGATGGCGGTGCGGGATTGCCGCAGAAACTCAATGGCTCAACAGCCACATGGACGGTGCCTCGGGAATGACCAACCAACCCTCTGCGCAAGCCTCCCGCGCCGAGTATGCGCGGCGGATCAATCGTGTACTGAACTACATCGACGCGCACATTGATGAACCTTTGGACGGCGCGCATCTGGCCGACATCGCCAATTTCTCGCGTTTTCACTTTCATCGCATTTTCGCCGCATGGATGGGAGAAACGCTGGGCAGTTATGCGCAGCGTCGACGGCTTGAGAAGGCAGCGTTGCGGCTGTCCTGTGGCACTCGGGAAACCGTGCTTGAAATCGCGTTGGCCACAGGCTTTCAGTCGGGCGAGGCCTTTGCGCGGGCCTTCAAACTCAAGTTCGGCTGCACGCCCTCGGCCTGGCGCGCCACGACGCCTCAGCGGCTGAAGGCTCAGGCGGCCGCGATCAGGCAGCCATCGGGCAGCCGGGAGAGCAATCCTGATCAGGTCTTCGGCAATCGCCATCAGGCGGCCGAGTGGCCGTTCGCCGAAGCTGACGGTTCTAATCGGCTATCGGAAGGCAATGCCATGGAAGTACGCATTATTGAATTACCCAAAGCACGCGTCGCGTATCAACGTTTGATCGGGCCTTACGGGCCGGCCATCGGCGAATTCTGGCGCAGCACCATCACGCCATGGATGTATTCCCATGGCCTCGGTGACCGGACCTGTTACGGCATCGGTCATGACGACCCCTCGATCACGCCACCCGACAAATGCCGCTATGACGCCTGCGTCGAAGTGCCGGCGGATTTCGTCGCCAGCGGCCAGGTGGATACGCAAGCGCTGCCGGGTGGGTGGTATGCCGTCGCCAGTTTCAAAGGGAAAGCCGAAGGCATGGCCAACGCGTGGACATGGCTGATCCGCGAATGGATGCCGTCCAGCGGCCTGCAATGCGACGACCGCCCATTCTTCGAGCGGTTTACGGCGTCCACCGTTTTCGATCCGCGCACCGGTGAAATGAGCTGTGACATCTGCATTCCGGTGCGGGCGCTGTAGGGCAGGGGGCGGGTCATTGGCCCTGAAGGAAAGCACCTGGCGCGATGCCAGGTGCTCAAGGCTGTTTTTAGCGACAGCCGCTTACGCCACTTCGACGTGATCCAGCGCCTGATTCACCGCCAACCCGGCGACCATCACCACCTGCGCAATCCCCAACGCCGTCTTGCGATGCGAGGGTTCGAGCGTGGACGCAAAGTTATTCAACATCTCGGTGGCCGAACCCAGGGATTCGCTGGCGTTGGCCAACAGGGATTCAGTGTTGTACTTGGGATTGGCCCGGAACATCGGCTCGGGATCGACACAGCACGACATCACCCGGGAAGACGGGGAGAGGTAGTGATCCAGAGCACGCTCGGCGGCGTCGTGGAATTTCTTCGAATCGGGAAATTCGTAAGGGGAGGTTGGGTCGGTTTCGGGTGGGTTGGGTGTTGGTTTGATCATGGTGTAACTCCTACGTCATCAATGGGAGCCGTCACGTTCGCTACCAAACGATGGGTGGCGGCCATGCTCAGGTTGGTAGACCGGGACATAGGAAACCGGCGCGCCCGAAGACGCCCTGTGCATGACCACCATAACGCGGAGTCTTTCAGACACTGCACATCATGATGCTTATGCAACCTACGATAATCCGGGGCTACCAAACCCCGTCACTGATTTTTCAGTGACCAGGAAACAATAAGACCCGCGTCGTAGACGCACAAGCCGGCGGATTCTGGCGTAGTCGTAGGCAATGACGCAAGGCGTTGTAGCCTTGGGGAGGTTACGGCGGGTTGCTTTAAACGAACCTGTTTAAGCACTCAAAGCCTGGAAGAAATCTCGTTCCAGATGTAGCCGTAGTTGTATTGCAGCCAACGAACCAACGCCTTATCAAACTGCCTTCGAAACCAGCTGTTCTCCCTCGCAGCCAGTCTTTCCTCGATCATTACCCTGAGCGAGTCTGGATCAAAGCCAGTCCATACTGGAGGCACAGCGGCCACAAGGTTGGTGAAGCACACCGGTGCGACCTCTGAATAAAGGATTTCGTAGAGCACATCGGGATCGATGCCTCTGACCTCCGCCGCTAAATAATCGTATTCGACCGGCAAATCGTTGAAAGGCCAGGAGAGTGCAGCTCTGACGTCAGTCAGCTGCGGCTCATTCAGAAGATGTCCCAAAACCAAAACTCCTTTAGTTAGTCACTCAGTGGATGAGGACAAGAGACGGGGATATTTCTTGAAAGATAGTACTGGGCTTTATTGGCAAAAAAGGAATGGCGGGATTTTCAGGACTTCTGAGAATGCGGAATTTATGCGAGCCATTCGCAGTGGGCGAGAGCGCTTGGCACGGAACCAAGCGCTCAGGGTAGGGCGGGGCACTTGCGGTTCCACCCTGATGTTTCAGTTTTTGCTAGCGTTCAGCTTGCGCAGTTCTTCGTAGGTCGCCGACTGGACGAACCAGAAGCCGGAAATGATGCACCAGCACAGGGTGCCGGCCACGAAGATACCCAGCGCCGGCAAGAACCCGCTGGTGAAAATCGCGACGATAGCGACCAGCCAGATGAATGCCAGGGAGAGATACAGGACGGTGTTGTTGACGCTGATGACGAAGTCTTTCACGGGGCATATTCCTTGCGGAATGTAGAAAAAATCCCCCTCTCCGGGGGGAGGCGCAAGCGTGCCATCACAATGCCTTCGCTGACCAAGAAAAGGGAGCCTCTTTATCTGCAAAAAACCTGTCCTCTATTTTGTCCAAGCCGACGTATTTATTATGTCGGGCATCCGGCTAGCACCCAATTGCATACCCATTTGTCGGTATGCGTTAAAGATGGATTTTTTTTAACAAAATTTAGATATTTCTCAGCTTCGTCCCTTGAAAGGACTCTGAGCGAATAAATGTAGGCTCTTCTGTCCCACGACGCTGACGTCAAGACTTTTTGCTTGGCTTCTTTTGACCAAGCGATGTTTCCTTCCAGTAATGCGGCAGCGGCAGCGGATGCAGTTGCGCCTTGATAAACATACCGGCGAATATGTTGATCGGCTAAAAATAATGTATCTCGAGTAAAAAGCCACTCCATCCAGACTCGAACGCTTCGTTTATTAATTCTGTTTTCTTGACATAGTGAAGATAGTTGCGGAATTATTTTTCTTATTGATGGTGGAGGTAGCGACACAAGATATAAACAGATGTCGTTAATTACTGGTATGTAAAACTCAATATCCTCGAGTATAGTTTCTGCGATTTCTGCTATTTGGCCATGCTTAGCTCTTCTGATAATGGCTCTTAAAACGGCTAAGTCTAAATATCCGAAATTGCGTGCTCTTATAAGAGCATCTAAAAGAGATGCCCCTAAATTTTCGCCCTCGTCATCATCCTCTTGAGCATCCAATTCAGGATAGCTCTCATATTCATCGTATTCTTGATAGTCATCATCGTAATCGTCTCGTTCAGGCTCGTAGGCCCCATACTGATTGCCAGCCTCTATTTCGTTCAATATATCAAGCTTTTCCATTTGAAACTGATTCTGAAGCTCCTCTTGAAGAAATTGAGCAGATGACCTGATGGAGGTTTTTTCTGAAACTAATCCAAGTCGATGTTGGTCGTGAAGATAAACAACAAGATCCTCAAGAATCTCCGATAGTTGCTCTTCTGAGTCTGAAAAAATTCGAATGTCATCAACGTAGCGAACGTGTTCGACATGATGATTTGAAATGAATTGATCTACGTCAAGCAAGATTGCTTCTGCCAAAATAATTGAAGCTGCTGGCCCTATTGGTATTCCTTGCGATGCTTTGTTGTTCAAGCGAGATAGGAAGTTTTCTATTTCCCGTCCTGTGTTGTCCGGCCCGCCAACTGAATCAATAACGTTACCAACTCGATGAAGATAGATTTGGTTGTAAAAGTCACTAATGTCTGTAGAAAGTACGTATTCGTACACGTCTCCAAGATTTTCACAACTTTCTCTGTATGCAGGAAAACCAGAGCCCTTTGAGAAATAGCTATTGTCATCAACCTCAATTCGGTAAGAACAGGCGATAGATGGCAGCATTCGTGCAGCTTCTACCTGTTCAGCCACTAGGTAAACAAGTGCGGTGTAGATTAATGAGTCTAATGGTTCTAGCTGATGAACAATTCTATATCCTCCGCGAGCTTTAGCCCAAGGGAGCACTCTAGGATTTGTTGTATGTGCGCTGGCGAGCGGTGTCCCTAGGAGGTAGCTTTTGACTTCAGACCACGAATGCCACAATGCATGAAACTCAAATGGTTTTGGATAAAAATCGGTGTCGTAAAATGACGTTATATGATTGCGTGCAAATTCTAAAGATGCGTCGGTTAATACCATATTTTAGAACTCTTGATTTTTAGTAAATACAAGACATCCGATAGAGAAAGGGGGTGGATATTATTTCTTCAAAATAAATCTGTCCCTTAGCTGTTTCGTCCATTTTTCTGAGCAAAGCGCCTTACAGAATCTCTACCTCGCTTTCCTGAAGCCAGCCAGCAGCAACAACGTTCCGCTTGGCCAATGCCGGTTGAGGCGTGTATACGACAATCGCCAGGCTTTTTTCGGCTCGACTGCAAGTCACGTAAAGGAGCCTGCGAGTACGTGCTAGTGCGTTGTCTTTACCGTCACGCTCGTTGTCCCGGTCCGTTTTTGTTGGTTCTTTTACACCTAATAATTTGTCGTAGCTGAATAAGAAGCCGCCGGCCTCCTCATCATTAATAACTACCATGACACGTGGAAACTCCAGTCCCTTAACACCTTGATGTGTACCGTACGGTGAAAGACCATCTGTATAACTCGCAAAGGCTGCTAGCTCCGAAAATGGACGCTCAAGGAATAACCGGTATGCGTAGTTGGTGAACGCGTTCGTATCTTCAGGATCTGGAACCTCATCAGGTACTTCCAACACCATTGCTCCCAACAGGTTTTCAGGAACATCAAGTAATTGAGTTTGCAACAGAAGCGCAGCTACCTCGATCAGCGTTGGATCGTTGTCATCGAAAAGAGAGAGTAGGGAATATGTCGCGTCCTCTACGCGCTGCAAGTGGGCGGATTGATCCCCTATTGATTGCATAAAATCCTTACTGAGTAAGGGAGAGCGAGAGCGTACGGCTTCAAGTAGAAGGAAGTGATCGTTTTTTGCGGAGATGATGGGAAGAACACCTTCGCTGAAAACACGAAGTGCGGGCAGTGTGCCGTCCAGTAGGCCTGTCTGAAGGTGCTCGACCGAGTACAGGGGGCTGAACAGCTTCTCGAACCCCATCCGGCGTCCAGCCATCTTATGTTCCAGGATCAAAGTTTTCCGGCCCTCAGGACCAGTATCCCACTCGCTGTCGCCGGTAATTGCAGCCATCGAATGAGCGATGTCTTCCTCAAGGTTCGGTGCTTGCTCTTGGTTTTGACTGATGCAGTACATGCGTACTACACCTTCAAGGGCATCGGGTTTTGGGGTCTGCTGATGAGTGTCGGCAGTGCTTCGAATCACGTTAATAAGTTCTACTACCCTACGAGAACATCGGCGATTAACTATCTTTTCGGGTTTAGCCCAATCATCCGGTATCGCTTTGTCGAGGCGTGTTATTCCATGGCCGTAAATCTGTTGCATCGTATCGCCCAATAGTCCCAGGCAGAAACGTGACTCTGTGGACTGCTGGATTTTTAGAAAGGCCTCCATAACGGGAGCGTGGGTGTCTTGACTTTCGTCGATCAATACAACTGGATAGCGATCTACTAGAACATCAAGCAAAGGGGGGGTAGGCGCGAATGCGGCAGTTAACTTGATAACTTCATCGTGATTGAGTGCTTGCCGCTCTCTGTTGTCACCGGTAGGGCTGTAGATGAATTTCGTAATCTCGTCGAGCGACTCAAGTCTGCTTATTTTGCTTTGTAATTTGCGTCTATTCCCTCTAGAGGTTTTATTGTCGCCTCTCGAGCGTGCCAGTTCACCTTCGATCTTCTCAATGTCCTGAGCAAGTTTGATCCTAAGCCACTCTCTAATTTCGTTGTCGAAACCTTGAATTAGACGCCAAGCGAACGCGTGAATTGTCGAGACTTCTACGAGTGGATCAAACTCTAACCTTCGAAGAATTTCGTCGCAGGCCGCGTTTGTGTATGTGATCACTGCAACTCGTCGACCCTCAAACGTCAGGCGTTCACGCTCACGGTGCTTAAGTTCACGTATAGCCTCGACGAGAGAGTGCGTTTTTCCTGAGCCAGCACCGGCGTAAAGAAAAAAGCTTTTCGGGTCTTTCAAGTTTAGACATGTCTGCATGATGGTGTCGGCATCTGCGACAGCAGCATTAATCATGAGTCACCCCCGTACTTTCAGGAGGAATTACGAGCAGCTCCTTTTGCTTACTTCGCAATCCGTACTCCAACCACTCGAGACCTTCACTTATGTATTTAGGGATTTCGAGATCGGGAAAATTTTCGTCACTCAACACTAGCAACACAAATTCTGCTTTCTTCCCTTCTCGCAATTCGTTGAAAAAACGTTCCCCAATGGCTGCGGCTGTTTGCGCTTCATTTAAGATTTTTACGAAAGCTTTCATAAGGCCAGCCTTGTCTGTTCTTTTTGCAAAATGTTCAACGTTGCTAAGCACAAAGCTGTCTTCGAAGGTATTTGGAAGTGTTTCTATCCCTTCGCCAGTAGTGGGTAGGCGAAGGGGAATAGGTGTTTGATAGGCTATGCGTACCGAGTATAGGTCATCGATCTGATGCACTTTTTGGCTAGCTGGAAGTTCAAGAAGTTCATCCACTGTGCTGCCCAATTGCATCAGCTTCATCCAGTTCCGCAATGTCGGATTGTTCGTGTTTTGGTCTGCGTTTCTTTGCACCGGTTTCGCAGCCTTATCGAGTCCAGCATCGAGGTCTGTGATAACTAGGGTAAGAATGCCGAGAGCGTCAATTAACGGCCTTAATCGATGGGCGTGACTACCACCGATATCAAGAGTTGTGATGTAGCAGCGGTCAAGGAATGGGAACTTGTTCCGCAAAAAATGCGGTAGCATCATTCGCTCTGCTGAACCCTCTACCAGTATTACGGCATCGGCAAAAAAAATGTCTGCATGCTGTGCCCGCAAATATCTAGTCACGAACTCCTTCGTTCTTGTTCCGTCACCGAACACGTTTGAGAGGTTACTGACTGTCGACACCGGTACACGGATGTCATACATCCCAGCAGGGAGTCGTCTGAAATACCTAAGATTTTGGTACTCCACTTCATGAGTTACATGGCTGGAGTGCGTGCTCACTAAGAGCTGGGTCTTTAGATTTGGGTAGCGTTCAAGTAATCCGTCTCGACATAAAACTTGGTAGGCGTGCCGCACGAACACCTGTTGCACTTGAACATGGAGATGGGCTTCAGGTTCCTCAATGAGTACAAGGTGAATGGGTTCAATGCGGTCTATTGTTTCGGTGGTAGCTGCCCTGGTTTTTCTTAGCCACTTATCTCTAAAACCCATTAGCCGAAAAATCATAGATATTAAGTTTTGGTATCCCAGCCCGTTTGCTGTCTCTGGTAAGTGTAGAGGAGGAGCTCCAGGGGCGCCCTGAACAGAATCCAACTCAAAAAGGACGGCTGCTTCATGATTCATACCATCAGTTGTTGCTAGACGACTTGAGACTTTGATACGTGGGTCATTGCGGCCAGGGTAGCCCAATCCCTCGACCTCCCTGATAGCAGGTTCGAAGCTGCTACTTAACCTAATATCAAACGCCGATTGGGCTGCTTCTATCGCTCGTAATGCTTCTAGATCTGAGATATCTGGGCTGTCACCAGGATCAAGGTGTTGGGAGTAATAGGATCTGAGTTGTTCCGAAAGTTTTTGAGCGCCGCTGGGTCTAGTGTTATCGCTTTGATTGTCTTCCGAATAGTCTCCGAAGCCCCGCTGTGCGTTGATCTCGTGCACTCGAATTAGTCCGCTGAGAGGATTACTTTCCAGAGGCAGAGTAGTCGCACTCAATTTCTGCATCAGAGCCATTCGAGTCGACTTATCAGGGTTCTTAAGTTGTTCTGGATCTAGGCGATACCAACGAACCTTAAATTTGCTTCCCAAGCGACGGTTCAAATAGTCATGAAGGCTTTGAGGCCATAGCTTCAGCGGTTTACCAGGTGGATCTTCTTTCCCTATGGCATCTTCAAGCTCTGCAACCCTTGCGCGCTCCTTGCGATAGTCCGTGTACAAAACGTTCATATCATCTGGTTCAAGCAGGAAACGCATTCCTACAAGCCCGCCGCGCCATGCAAAACTGGGTATGAGATCGCGGATGAAGTGAAACTCTCCTTGATCCGCCGATACCCAGATATCCAGAGTAGGGAGCCAATCGGCCCATTCGTTGGCTGTAGGAATCTCAAAATTTGCTGGTGGTTTCTCCCACACCTTACCAATCTCGTCCAGCTTGGCGAGATGACAAAGAGTCAGATCTTGTAGTCGAAATGTGGATGCCTTCGATACCAAAAATCTTCGGAGTGCCAGCATGGCCGAGGACTTACCGCTATTGTTTGCACCTACAAGTAGAGTGGTCTCATTAGCGAAGTCAATTCGCACAGAAAGCAGTTTTCGGAAGTTAGATATCTCTACGTGCTGAATGCGCATGGGTCGTCCCTGAAAACCTGAGGAATGTCAGTTTGCAATCAAATGTAGCAGCTGGCTGCAGCAATCAATGAAAAATGGCACTTGACCCTCCGACGTGGGAGTCACCTGAGTCTAAGCCTTAACCCACCGCCCCCGACCCCAACCACTCAACCAATCCACCCCCCACACCAAAATCAGCATAGCCAATATCACCGTCCCCGCCTGCGCCTCCTGAAACAAACTCAAGCTCACATACAACATCTGCCCCAACCCCCCAGCCCCGACAAACCCCAACACGCTGGCCATCCGAATATTGTTCTCCCACCGATACAAACAGTACGCCAGCAACTGCGGCGCCAGGTTCGGCAGCGTGCCGTAGCAGAACGCCAAAACCGGATTCCCGCCCTGCAACCGAATCGCCTCCGCCGGTTCCGGTGGCGTGTTTTCCAGCGCTTCCGCAAACAAGCGCCCCAGTACGCCCGTGGTGTGCAGGGCGAGGGCGAGGGTGCCAGCGTTAGGCCCAAGGCCGGCGGCGAAGACCATGAGGGCGGCCCAGACGAGTTCGGGGATGGCACGCAAACCGTTGAGCAGCAGGCGGGCGGCGCTCTGAAAAAACCAGCCGAAGCGGCCGGCGGCGGGGAGTGCCAATAACAGTCCCAGGACCGTGGCGAGGAGGGTGCCGAGGGCGGACATGGCCAAGGTTTCCATGGCGCCGTGGAGGATGGCGTTGAGGTAACCGGCGCTGAAGTCAGGGCTCAGGAAGCGGCCCACATACGAGCCCATTTGTTTCAGGCTGGTGGCGCTGCCGAGTTCTTCGAGGTCGAGGCCCAGGTAGGCGAATGAGGCGATGACAGCGGCGATGATCGCGACAATCAGCAACGGGTTGATCAGACGCTTCATGTCAGCCTCCAGCGCAGCAGGCGGCTGAGTTGGTCGGCGCCGAGGACGAGCAGCAGGAAGGTGAGGAGCATGCTGGCGACTTCGCCGCCGGCGAACATGCGGATCGACAGGTCGATCTGTTGGCCGAGGCCGCCGGCGCCGACGAAGCCCATCACCACTGAGGCGCGGATGGCGCATTCCCAGCGGTAGACGGTGTAGGAGAGCAGTTCGGCCGCGACGTTGGGCAGTACGCCGTAGGCGAAGCTCGCGAGGCGTCCGCTGCCGGCCTGGAGCAAGGCGTGGGCCGGGCGTTGGTCGGTGGATTCGAAGATTTCCGCGTAGACCTTGCCGAGCATGCCGCTGTAGGTGATGGCGATCGCCAGCACGCCCGCCGCCGGGCCGAGGCCGACGGCGCGCACGAACAGCAGCGCCCAGACGATCTCCGGCACGCTGCGCAGGAAGATCAGCAGCCCGCGCACCGGCCAGCGCAGCAGTCGGCCCAACAGGCTCGGACGACCACCGTGGGAAGCGGCGGACAACGACAAGGCGCGGCTGGCGAGCAGGCCGGCCGGTACCGCCAATACCAGCGCCAACGCCATGCCGGCCGTGGCGATGGCCAGGGTTTGCAGGGTGGCCTTGAGCAGCAGTTGCAGAAAGTCTCGATCATGGGCCGGCGGCCAGAAGGTCGAGACGAAGCGGCCCATTTCGCTCTGGCTGTCGGCGTGCAGCAATACGCCGAGGTCGAGTTCGCTGAGCTGAATGCCCGGCCACAGCAAGGCAATCGCCAGCAGTGTCAGCAGCAACCGTGGCAGCGCGGCGGGGTCGCGGGTGTCGGCGGTCAGCATCGTGGAATCTGCACAATCAGTGGCGTCAGGGCCGGCGCCGGGGAATGCAGTTGTTCGTTGGCGTACAGGGTGTCGAGCATGTCGTGGCTGACTTGATCGGACGGGCAATCGAACAGGATCTGCCCCTCGCGCAAGCCGATGATGCGCGGGAAGTGGGCGAGTGCCAGTTCCACCGCGTGCAGGCTCGCCACCAGCGTGACGTTGTGCTCCCGGGCGTGGCGCGACAGGACCGTCAGGGTGTGCCCGGCGAGAACCGGGTCCATGGCCGACACCGGTTCATCGGCCAGCAACACCTCCGGCGCCTGATACAGCACGCGAGCGATGCCGACCCGCTGCAATTGGCCGCCGGACAGTTGCTGGCATTGGCTGAAGAGTTTTTCTGCCAGATCCAGCCGAGCCAGAGCGGCGCGGGCGCCGGGGATGTCCAGCGGATACAGCAGATTGATGAGGCTTTTGCCCAGGCTCCATTGCCCGAGTTTGCCGGCCAGCACCGCCGTCACCACCCGTTGCCGGGGCGGCAGGGGCGGTGCCTGATGCACCAGGCCGATTTTTGCGCGCAGGCGTTGGCGCTGGCGGGCGGACAAGTGCCAGGCCCGCTGGCCCAGCACTTCGATGTCGCCGCTGCTGGGCCGAATCGCGGTGGCCAGCAGGTTGAGCAGGCTGGATTTACCGGCGCCGGACGGGCCGATGATCGCCACCTGCTCGCCGCTGTTGATCTGCAAATCCACACCACGCAGGGCTTCGACGCCGTTGGCGTGGTGCAGAAAGACTTGCTTGAGGCTCAGGGTCATTTCAGCAGTTCGGCGGCGCGGGCGGCTTCCTCGATGCCTTTGTAGTTGTCCGGGCTGGTTTCGATGAAGCGGCTGGCAGCTTGCAGGTCGAGGATTTTCTTCTGCTCGGGGTTGGCCGGGTCGAGGGCGAGGAAGGCTTTTTTGATCTTCGCCGCCAGCGCCGGGTCGAGGGTGCCGCGCACGGTCCAGTTGTAATCGAAGTAGGCCGGGGTGGTGGCGAAGACCTTGACCTTGTTGGTGTCGACCTTGCCGGCGTCCACCAGTTTCTGCCAGACGCTGGCGTTCAGCACACCGGCATCGACCTTGCCGGCCTGGACCCAGGCAACGGTGGCGTCGTGGGCACCGGAGTAGCCGACGCGGCTGAAATAGGTTTCCGGTTTGATGCCGTCCTTGAGCATGAAGTAGCGCGGCATCAGGCTGCCGGAGGTGGACGACACGGAGCCAAAGGCGAAGGTCTTGCCCTTGAGGTCGGCGAGGCTTTTCACGTTCGGGTCGGCGGTGATGAATTTGCTGGTGAATTGCGCGTCCTGCTCACGCTGCACCAGCGGGATCACCGGAGTGGTGGCATCGGTTTTCAGCCGTGCCTGGACGAAGGTGAAACCGCCCAGCCATGCCATGTCGAGGCGGTCGGTGGCCAGCGCTTCGACCACCGCCGGGTAATCGGCCACGGGAACGAACTGCACCTTCATGCCCAATTGCTGCTCCAGATAAGCCCCCAGCGGTTCGAACTTGCGCAGCAGTTCGGTCGGGGCCTCGTCGGGAATCGCGCTGACTTTCAACACGTCGGCGGCCTGGGCCAGCAGGGTGGAAAAGGACAGGGCCAGACCTGCAGTCAGTGCCAGGGTGCGTTTGAGCATGGGAATCTCCGTTTCATGGGCGTCAGGATCGGTGCGTAGCCTGCGGAAAAACGTCGTCGGCTGCAACGTCAGGTTAGACGAATCGGCGCGACAGCGAGGCTCAGTCCACCTGCGCGAAGCGCTCCACCAGCCAGTCGATGAACACCCGCACGCGGTTGCTCAGGTGCCGGTTCGGCGGATACAGCAGGTGGAACGGGTACGCCGGCGGACGCCAGTCGGTGAGGATCGGCACCAGTTCGCCGCGTTCGATGGCCGCCCTGACTGTGTAGCTGAATGTGTGAATGATCCCCAGCCCCGCCAGACCGGCCGCCAGATGCGCGTTGCTTTCGTTGACGCTGACCAGGCCTTTGCCTTCGATCTGATGGCGTTCGCCGTTGCGCTGGAAGTTCGACGGCAGGATACGCCCGGTGGAGGCCGAGCGGTAAGCGATCATCTGATGTCGGGCCAGCTCCAGCGGGTGCATCGGCGTGCCGTGGCGCTGCAAATAATCGGGCGTGGCGCAGGTGGTCCAGGACACTTCGCCGAGGCGGCGCACGGCGAGGGCCTGTTCGGTCAGCGGGCCGCCGCGAATGACGCAGTCGACCCGCTCGCTGATCAAGTCCACCGGGCGGTCGCTGACGCCCAGATCGACCTGAATGTCCGGGTAGCGCTCGAAGAACTTCGGCAGTTCGGGAATCACCAGCATGGTCGCGGTGGAACCGCCGATGTCCACGCGAATCCTGCCACGCGGCAGTCCCTGGGCCTGACTGAAACCCTGATCGATGTCGTCCAGTTGATGCAGCAGTTGCTGGGTCAATTGGTAGTAGGAAGCGCCGTCGGCCGTCACGGTCAGGCGCCGGGTGGTGCGTTGCAGCAGGCGCACGCCGAGATGACTTTCCAGTTGCCCGATCAGTTTGCTGACCGTGGTTTTCGGCTGGTTCAACGAGTCGGCGGCTTTAGTGAACGAGCCGCTTTCCACGACGCGGGCAAAGACGCGGATCGCCAGTAACTGATTCATCAGGCTGCACTCATGGATCGAAGACAGGGCTGAGTATTGTGCATGTCTGTGTACAAACAAAACCGATTTTGCGGATTTTTCAAATCAATCCATCGGCCTAAAGTCGCTTCCAACGGCTCACCTGCGACCCGTCACCTTCCTTGAAACAGTCACTGGAGATTCATCATGAGCAACAGACTTGAAGGCAAAATCGCCCTGATCACTGGCGGCACCACCGGCATCGGCCTGGCCTCGGCGCAGGAATTCGTCGCCCAGGGCGCCACGGTGTTCATCACCGGCCGGCGTCAGGCCGAGCTGGACAAAGCCGTCGCCGCCATCGGCCCACGGGCCATCGGTATTCAGGGCGACGTGGCAAAACTGGACGATCTGGATCGCATCTACCGCGAAATCGCCGAAAAGGCCGGCCACCTCGACATCCTGTTCGCCAATGCCGGTGGCGGCGACATGCTGCCGCTGGGCTCGATTACCGAAGAGCACTTCGACCGGATTTTCGGCGCCAACGTGAAAGGCACGTTGTTCACGGTGCAAAAGGCACTGCCGCTGCTGCGCGATGGCGCATCGATCCTGCTGACCTCATCGACCACTTCAGTGCAAGGCACGGAAAACTTCAGTGTCTACAGCGCGAGTAAAGCCGCCGTGCGCAACTTCGCCCGGTCGTGGCTGCTGGATTTGAAACCTCGGCGCATCCGCGTCAACGCCATCAGCCCAGGTCCGGTGCGCACGCCAGGTCTGGCGGGGCTGGTGCCAGCCGAACACGCTCAGGGGCTGTTCGACCAGTTGGCGTCGGTGGTGCCGATCGGGCGTCTGGGTGAGCCGAACGAGATTGCCAAGGCAGCGTTGTTCCTCGCTTCGGATGACAGCAGCTTCGTCAACGGCATCGAATTGTTCGTCGACGGCGGCACCGCGCAGATCTGACTGGCGTCAGTCAATGCCCCGGCACTTGTTCATTCGAGTGCCGGGGCTCGTCTGTTTCATCCGTTTCTTCGGCCGGTGCCTTGTCCCAGATCAGGCGCGGATCGAAGCTCATGGCCGAGAGCATGGTGAATACCACCACCAGGCCGAAAAACAGAATTCCCGGTCGCGGCTCGATATCTCCCAGCGCCTGGAACTTCACCAGTGCCGCCACCAGCGCGACCACCAGCACGTCGAGCATCGACCAATAGCCGATCAGCTCGACGAATCGATACAGCTTCGAACGTTCCCGGCGCGCCCAGTGACTGTCCCGTTGCACGGTGACCAGCAGCAGCGTCAACGCGACGAATTTCACTCCCGGCACCGCAATGCTGGCGATGAAGATGATCAGCGCAATGTCCCACGCGCCGTGGTCCCAGAACTCCAGCACGCCACTCATGATGGTGCTGTCGGCGCCGTTGCCGAGCAGGGTGGTGTTCATTACCGGCAGCAGATTCGCCGGTACGTAAAGCGCCAGGGCGGCGAACATGTAGGCCCAGGTGCGGGCCAGCGAGTTGGTCTTGCGCCGGTGCAGCGGTGCGTCGCAGCGTGGGCATTGGTGCGGCTCGTCGGTCATGTCGCAGGCCAGTCCGCAGCTGTGGCACAGGCAGAGATTGAGTTCGCTGGCGGTCGGTGGTCGTTTCACAGGATGTCCCACAAGTCACGTATGTCGCGCCCGGCAATGCGGATCAGCAACAGGCTCAATACAGCGAGGGCGAACAGGCCGATGCCGGGGATCACATCGAGCATGCCCGCCAGTTTGAACACCGCGACCATGGCGCCGAGCAGGCAAACCTCAAGCATGCTCCACGGCCGTAACGTTTCCAGCCAGCGCATGCACACTTTGAAGGCCGGACAGCGGCGCGAGGCGAGGGCGAAGCTCAATACCCAGATGAGCAAAACCAATTGAAAGGCCGGGGCGATGATGATCGAGATCGCCGCGACCATGGCCATGAAAGTAATCGGCCCCTGACTCAGGGCCAGCACCGAATCCCACAGGGTCGCGCTGTTTTTCAGGCCCTTCATGCTGATGCTCATCACCGGATAGAAATTGGCGAACAGCCATAGCATGGCGGCAGTGAAACTCAGGGCCAGACGTTGCTCCACGCTCAGGTTGTTGTGGCGCTGGAGCACGCCGCCACAGCGAGCGCAGAGGGATTTCTGGTAGCGGGCGAGCGTGGCTTTTTCGTACACGCAATCGCAATGCTCGCAGATGATCAGGTGATCAGTCGTGGCCATGGGGCGCTCGAGGGAAGGAGGGCTGAACCTTCTTCAATATAGGCGCGTTGGGGCATCCGACAACTGTCACATCCCGAAATGCACCTTTGATCTGCCGCTGCACCGCGCCGAATCTGGCCCCGGACAGCGACCACGCAACCGGGCGTTCAGACCGGTTGCGTGGCTTCCTCTTCCGCTATCGCAGCCTTCACACCGGGCCGCTCGGCGATGCGCGTCATGTAGTTCGCCAGCGCCGGCCAGTCTTCGATGGCGATACTGAATGTCGGCAACCACTTCAGCACCGTGAACAAATAGGCATCCGCCACGCCGAACGCCTGCATCAGAAACGGCTGGGTCGCAAGGAGGCGGTTCAGGTAATCCAGTCGTTTGAAGAGTTTGTGTTTGAAGATCGTTTTGGTGGATTCCGGGATTTCGCGGCTGAACAGCGGCGCGCTGCCCCCATGAATTTCCGAACTGATGAAATTCAGGTATTCCTGCAAACGCGAGCGCTCCCAGGTGCCATTGGCCGGGGCCAGCGTTTGACCGGGCAAAAGGTCGGCGAGGTACTGCAAAATGGCCGGGCCTTCGGTCAGTACCTCGCCGTTATCGAGCATCAGCGCCGCCACGTAGCCTTTCGGATTGATCTCGTGAAAGTCCCGGCCGTCGGCGGTGCGCTTGGTCTGGTTGTTGACCCGGATCAGTTCGAACGGCAGCGCCAGTTCTCGAAGCACAATATGCGGGGCCAGCGAGCAGGTCATGGGGGCGAAGTACAGTTTCATGGGATCTCCTTCAAATGAGAGCCCAGAATCCGGCATTGTGGCGGCGCTTCGCAAAGGACATCTGCGGTGCTAGCGTATGACAAAATCTCATGGATTGAAGAGGCCCTATGCTCACCCGACTGCCGTCGCTCAACGGATTGCGAGCCTTCGAATGCGCGGCCCGCCACATGAGCTTCACCCGCGCTGCTGAAGAACTGAATGTCACCCAAACCGCAATCAGCCATCAGATCCGTCGCCTTGAAGATGAACTCGGCGTTCGCCTGTTCATGCGTTTGAAGGACGGATTGGCGTTGACCGAGGAGGGCAATGTTTATTTGCCGGGTATTCGTTCGGCGTTCATGGAACTGCGCCACTCGACCGAGCGCTTGCTGGAGGCGAACAATCAAAGCGTCCTGACGATCAGTACGCTGGTGTCGGTGGCGTCCAAATGGCTGTTGCCGCGCCTGCCGTCCTTTCGCGAGGCGTTTCCCGCAATCGATGTGCGCATCAGTGCATCCACCGAGCTGGTGGACTTTCGCAAGGGGGGTATCGATGCAGCGATCCGCTACGGCAACGGAAACTGGCCGGGACTGCGCGCCGACTGGCTGATGGCCGACGAGATTTTCCCGGTGTGCAGCCCGCGCCTGCTCGCCGGACCGGATCCGATCAAAGCGCCGGCCGATCTGGCCCGGCACACCTTGTTGCACGTCAGCGGGCAGACTGCCGATGACTGGAGCGCCTGGCTGAACGCTGCAGGTCAACCGCCACCCTCGGCCAAAGGCCCGCGCCTGACCTTCGATCTGGCCATGATGGCGGTGCAGGCGGCGATTGACGGGCAGGGCGTGTGCATCGGTCGTTCGACCTACGTCGAGGACGATTTGCGCGCGGGGAGGCTGGTGGCGCCGTTTGATTTGCGGCTCAAGTCCGACTCGGGTTTCTACTTCGTCACCCCCCATGAGAACGCCGAATCGAAAAAAGTCGTGGCGTTCAGGCAGTGGCTGTCGCAGGTGGTGAGAGTTGTATGAGCGTGTATCAATCCCGCCCTCGTACACAGTGAGCCAACAAGCGCCGGTATCGGGACACATTCCCGGTACACGCCCTCTTCAAAGTAGAGGCGTCACTTCACTACTTGCAAGAGGGCAACACCATGCGCCGCACACTCCTGATGACCGCAGCCGCCGTACTGGTTTCAATGACCGGCCTCGCACACGCCGCCGACACCCAGCCTGCGGCTCCCGCCAAGAACTGGCAACAAGGCCTGAGCCGCACGGATCTGGTCCATCAGGACCTGGGTGCTGCGGACCGCGAAGTGATCCAGGCGCGGGTCGATTTCGAACCGGGCATCACCTCGCCACGCCACGCCCATCCGGGCGTTGAAGTCGCCTACGTCATCAGCGGCACCTTCGAATACCAGCTCGAAGGCCGTGCGCCGGTGACGCTCAAGGCCGGCGATTCCCTGTTCATCCCCGAAGGCGTGGCGCACATCGCGAAGAACGTCGGCAATGACAAGGGTTCGGAACTGGCGACTTACATCGTCAAGAAAGGTGAGCCGTTGTTGATCCTCAAGCAATAACTCCCGGGATACTGAAAAGGCCTGCCAATGTGGCAGGCCTTTTTTGCTGTCGGCGGATTCAATGCAGGCCGATGCCGCCCGACTCAGACTGAAAGAACTTCAGCGCACATCCACCTCTTTCACAACCCCGGCAGATGCCCTTTGCTTGCGCCTCTTGAGCCAACTGAAAAACGCATGCACCGGATGCAGAACGGCCGTCAGCACGCCAAGCAGCAGGATGATGAAGAGGATGATCAGCGGGATGCTTTCGTGCGAGAACATGGTGGGTTACTCCTGTAGTCACTATGTTGGAACCCCCAGACTAGACGCATCCGACGATGTTTTTGGTGAACGTATGTTCATCCTCGGTCGCTTCGATTGTGCTACGGGAGGCCCGGGATCGGCTCCGCGTTCGTGAGCAGTTCTAAGGCTCGTTTTTCTCGCTGACGGTCAACCGGGCATGTCGAAATCAGGCATCGGCATGCCGCACACGAGCTATTTGCGTTCAACTTCAGCCACGTAAGGTGAAGCGTCCATCAGAGAACAAGAAAACAATGAACAGCCTGAATTCGAAGGAATCGAGCGGTCAGTTGGCGCAGGGATTCAAGCCTCGCCACGTGACCATGTTGTCAATTGCGGGAATCATCGGCGCGGGGTTGTTCGTGGGTTCCGGACACGCCATCGCAGCGGCGGGGCCGGCGGTTTTGTTGGCGTATCTGTTTTCCGGCCTGTTGGTGGTGCTGGTCATGCGCATGCTGGGGGAAATGGCGGTGGCCCGACCGGACACCGGATCGTTTTCCACCTATGCCGATCAGGCCATCGGCCGCTGGGCCGGCTTCACCATCGGCTGGCTCTACTGGTGGTTCTGGGTGCTGGTCATTCCCATCGAGGCGCTGGCCGCCGGGCATGTCTTGAATCAGTGGTTTCCCCACGTCGATGCGTGGTTGTTTGCGCTGGTGTCGATCATCCTGCTGGTGATCACCAACCTGTTCAGTGTCGCCAAATACGGCGAGTTCGAATTCTGGTTCGCCATGGCCAAGGTCGTGGCGATCATCGGTTTCATCGGTGTGGGTTTTGCCGTGCTGATGGGCTGGATTCCCGAGCGTGAAGTCAGCGGCCTCAGCCGCTTGATGGAGGAACATGGCGGGTTCGCTCCCAATGGTTTGTCGGCGGTGGTCGGCGCGTTCATCACCATCATGTTCAGTTTCATCGGCACCGAGGCGGTGACCATCGCCGCTGCCGAATCGGACAACCCGGCACAGAACATCGCCAAAGCCACGCGTTCGGTGATCTGGCGCATCGGCGTGTTTTATCTGCTGTCGATCTTCGTGGTGATTTCCGTGGTGCCGTGGAACGATCCGCTTTTGGCGTCCGTCGGTTCCTATCAGCGCGCACTGGAACTGATGAACGTTCCCCACGCCAAATTCATGGTCGATGTGGTGGTGCTGATCGCCGTGGCCAGTTGCATGAACTCGTCGATCTATATCGCTTCGCGCATGCTGTTTTCACTGGGGCTTCGCGGCGATGCACCGCAGGCCTTGAAAGTGACTTCTGGCGCAGGCGTGCCGAGGGCGGCGGTGATTGCCAGCAGCGTCATCGGCGCCGGGGTGACACTGCTCAGCTACTTCATGCCCGCCGGCCTGTTTCAATTCCTGCTCGCCAGTTCCGGGGCCATTGCGCTGCTGGTGTACCTGGTGATCGCGGTTTCTCAACTGCGTATGCGCCGGATGCTGCTTCGGCAGAATGTCGAGCTGACCTTGCGCATGTGGCTGTTTCCGTGGCTCACGTATCTGGTGATGGCCTTCATCTGCGCCGCCCTCGCGGTGATGATGCTGACGCCGGAGCATCGTCTGGAAGTAACTTCGACCATTGGCCTGGCGCTGGCGATTTCCTTTATCGGGCTGGTGACCACGCGTCAGCATGGGCAGGCGAGTTCTTCTGTCCCAGTCAAACAAAACGCCCGAGGCAGTGCCTCGGGCGTATAGGAAGGATCGGGATTCAGATCAGGCGCAGGGTCACGTCGATGTTGCCGCGCGTGGCCTTGGAGTAAGGGCAGGTCTGGTGCGCGGCCTCCACCAGCGACTGGGCGACCGAAGGTTCCAGCCCCGGCAGGCTGACATTCAAGCGTGCCTGCAGGAAAAACGCGTCGCCGGTCTTGCCCAGATCGATTTCGGTTTCCACCGCCACATCCGCCGGTAGCCTGATCTTCAGCGCAGCTGCCGCCTTGCCCATGGCGCCGATGAAGCAGGCTGACCAGCCAGCCGCCAGCAGTTGTTCCGGGTTGGTGCCTCTGCCATTGGAGCCCGGTGGCGACAGTTTGACGTCCAGGTTGCCGTCGGAACTGCGCGAGGCGCCATCGCGTCCGCCGGTGGTGCGGGTCTTGCCGGTGTACAGCACGGTGTCGATTTGATTGATCATGAGAATGCCTGCCTGTGTGAGTGGTGGAGTCGGAGGTAAGGCTCCGATGGCCCACACTTTTGCATTGGCATGTACCGGGGATGTGTCGTGCAACGGGGGGTTATGTATCGCTGTGTAGCAATGCAGTTCAGCCTGATCGCTGAGAGCGCGTCAGCAGAATTCCGACGCCCACGCGTGGGTTGATCGCATTGAGCGGCATGTCCCAACCATGTACGACTGCGGGCGTCCGGGCCGCAGTGCAGTCCCGAACGTTGAGGACTGCACTGCGTGCAACGGCGAGGGCTCAGCCCTCCTGGCTTTCCGGGGCTACCACCCACACGCTGCATGGCATTTTGTAGAGCAGGTGCTCGACGGTGCTGCCGACCAGCCGGCCGATTCCCCGGTGGGCCACACGACCCATGACGATGAGATCGACGTCGTACGCATCGGCATAACTGGACAGAACCTTGGCCGGGTCGCCGAGGATCATGTGTTGATTCTCGGCGGGAATGTCATTGCGTTCAGCCAGATCACGGAAGGCCTCACCCTGGGCATCGAACAGCTTTTTGGCGGCATTCGAGGAAAAGAACGCCGAGGCGTTATCGAAGCCGAATTCTGCTGCGCCTATCGAGGACAGGTCGTGGGCGTAGATCACATCGAGTTGAGCGTTGCAGATGCTCGCCAGTTTGGCCGCTTCGCGCAGAATCCGGTCATTGAGCCCCACATAGCGGTCATCGCGATGGAACGGATCGACCGCCGCGACGATACGGCGCGGCAGAGCGTGCAGTACGTGGCTGACGAAGTGCAGCGGCACCGGGCATTCGCGCAGCAGGTGGACGTCAAGGGGAGTGAACATCAGGCGCGACAATGCTGATTCGTGCTCCAGCGCCTTGATCATGGCCGCCATCGGCTGCTCCTTGAGGTGAATGAGGATCTCCTTAAGCGGGTTTGCCACCCACACGACTTCCGTCGTCACGTGCACGCCGAGTTTGCGCAAAGGGCGGGCCTGATCCTCCAGCCATTGCCGATGCCGCTCGACATAGCCCACGCGCATCTGTTCCAGCGCCTGTTCATTGACCAGACCGGCAGTTGCCAGGCCCTCCAGATAATCGAATGCCACGATGTGCAGCGCGGCATCCGCGGCTTTGGCCAGTGCCGCCGCACGGTCGAACGCCGGGCTGTTTTCCATCAGGGGTGAGACGACGAGCATGAAGCGTGATTGCTCAGACATGGCAGATCTCCCGTAGGCAAATGCAGGAACGTCTGGACTCGAGAGCGACCGCGCACTCGGGCTGTACCGCTTAGTGCCTATCCTGCCGACGCTGGTGGGGAGGGCCTTGATTTTTGTCAACCCGGTGAGTGGCCGCCGATCTGGCCGGATCGGCGGTCAGGGGCGGACTGATCCACCGATTGTTGACCATTATCAATCTTTGCCGTGTCCCTCGGGCGCAGTCTGCTTTCAATGCTGACCCCACGTTCACGGCTGGCCCGGAGGATCGACGATGGCGACCATGAAAGCTGCAGTTTTCGTTGAAAAGAACCGTATCGTGCTCGAAGACAAGCCGATCCCCGAGGTCGGCCCGCTGGACGCTCTGATCCGCATCACCACCACGACCATCTGCGGCACCGACGTGCATATCCTGCGCGGTGAGTACCCCGTGGCCAAAGGGCTGACGATCGGCCATGAACCGGTGGGCATCATCGAGCGGCTGGGTTCGCAGGTGCGCGGTTTCGTCGAAGGGCAACGGGTGATTGCCGGGGCAATCACGCCGAGTGGGCAAAGTTACGCCTGCTTGTGCGGCTGCGGCTCCCAGGACGGCCCGGACACCCGGCACGGCTTCAAGGCCATCGGCGGCTGGAAGTTCGGCAACACGCTTGACGGCTGCCAGGCCGAGTACGTGCTGGTGCCGGACGCGCTGGCCAATCTGTGTCCGATTCCCGAGGGCCTGACGGACGAGCAGGTGCTGATGTGCCCGGACATCATGTCCACCGGATTTTCCGGGGCCGAGCGCGGCGAGATCAATATTGGCGATACCGTCGCGGTGTTCGCGCTGGGGCCTATCGGCCTGTGTGCCGTGGCAGGCGCGCGCCTCAAGGGCGCTACGCGAATCATTGGCGTTGACGCCGTGCCGCAGCGAATGGATGTCGCTCGTCGGCTGGGGGCAACCGACGTGATCAACTTCAAGGACGGCAACGTGGTCGAGCAGATCATGGCGCTGACCGACGGGCGTGGCGTCGATGTGTCCATCGAGGCCCTGGGCACCCAGGGCACTTTCGAATCGGCGTTGCGGGTGCTGCGGCCCGGCGGGCGGTTGTCCAGCCTCGGGGTGTATTCCAGCGACCTGCGCATTCCGCTCGACGCCTTTGCCGCCGGCCTCGGCGATTACAGCATCGTGTCCACCCTGTGTCCGGGCGGCAAGGAACGGATGCGCCGGTTGATGGCGGTGGTGCAGAGCGGGGCGGTGGATCTGTCGCCGCTGGTCACACATCGTTTCAAACTCGACGACATCGAGGCCGCCTACGAGCTGTTTGCCCATCAGCGCAACGGCGTGATGAAAGTCGCGATCACGCCTTGAATGTCCGGTTTGCGGAGACGTCCATGAAAATCGAGATTATCCAGAGACACAGCCCCGATGGCTGGGTGGTGCACATGGATCGGCTGCAAGTGCGCTTCAACAGCCTGGAGCAGGCCCGGGCATTCGTCGACCAGCTCCAGGCCCGAATCGACGCACCACATCCCTGGCCGCAGCCGGTGGTGCAAGGCTGGCGTCCCGATGGACGCCGCGCGGCCGTTGGCGGCAAGCGTTGACTGGTTGCGGCCAGCAGAGGCGGGCAGAGCGTGAATGAATCCCTCGACCTGGCGGGCGCGGCGGCCGCGCTGGGCATCGGTATGCTCATCGGACTGGAGCGCGAGCGGCACAAAGGTACCGACAGTACCCGCGATTTTGCAGGCATGCGGACTTTCGCCATCACCGCGTTGCTGGGGTATGTGGCGATGCAGGTCGGTGGCGCGTTGCTGCTGGGGATTGTGGCGCTCGGCCTGACCGCGCTGATCACCGTGGCGTACTGGCGAAGCCTGAGCGACGACCCGGGCGTCACCAGCGAAGTGGCTTTGCTCACGGTATTGCTGCTCGGCGCCTGGTGCGGTTCTGCTACAGGGTTGGCGGTGGCGACAGGCGTGGTGGTGGCGGGGTTGCTGGCGTACCGGGAAAAACTGCATGACTTTGCCAACAGCCAGTTGACCGAGACCGAAATGCGCGACGGTCTGGTCCTGCTGGTGGCGGCACTGGTCATCCTGCCGCTGGCGCCGGACCGCTACATCGGGCCTTATCACGCGATCAACCTGCGGACCCTCTGCACACTGACGGTATTGCTGATGCTGGTGGGGGCCATCGGGCACATCGCCGTGCGAATTCTGGGCAGTCGTTATGGCTATGCCATCAGTGCCATTGCCTCCGGTTTTGTTTCCAGTACCGTCACCATCGCGTCCATGGGGCAGCGCGTCGCCAGGGCGCCCGGGCAGGTGCGAACCTTCGCGGCGGCCGCCATCGTGTCCAACCTGGCCACGGTGATTCAGATGGCGCTGATTGTCGGTACCGTGGACCCCTCGCTGTTGCGCAGCCTGTGGGTACCGCTGGGCTGCGGGCTGGCGACCACCGCGTTGTATGGCGCATGCCTGATGTTTCCCGGGTCGCAAGGAGGTGCCGACGAACCCCTTGAGGGCGGGGGGGCGTTCAATCTCAAGCTCGCCGTGGTCGTGACGTTGACCATGACCGCCATCACGCTCGTGTCATCGGTAATGCTCAACTACCTTGGCCAGGTCGGGGTGATGCTGACCGCAGCCTTCAGCGGTTTTGCCGACGCGCATTCGTCCATCGCGTCCATCGCGTCTCTGGCCAGGGCCGGGCTGTTGCCCGTCGATGCCATCGTCCCGCCAGCGCTGATTGCCTTCAGCAGCAATTCGTTGAGCAAGTGCCTGGTGGCCTGGGTCAGCGGCGGCCGGCGGTTTGCTGCGTATGTCATTCCCGGCCAGCTTTTGCTGACGCTGGCCATGTGGGCGGGCACCTTGCTGCATTGAAGCGTGTCTGGAATCTACGGGTTTGCCCGGCAGAACAGCCAAAGCTGACAAAGATCAAATGGCTTGCGGCTGCATGGCTCAATCTGTACTGGTGTTCTTTCAGATGGCTGCATGCCGAGGTGTCCCATGTCACAGACTCAGCGTTTATTGTTGGTCGCTCCCCCCGCCATGACGCGCACACCGGCGTTCGAACGCGCCGGCGCACTGGCGCAGGTCATGCAGTTGCCGTTGCATATTGTCGCGTTCGATTACTTGCAGGCGCTGGCAGTGGCGGGGCTGTTTGCCGCCGAAGAAATCAGCGTGGCCCGGGAAAGTTATCTGCAGCGCCATCGCGATTGGCTCGCGGAGCAGGCTGCACACTTGGGCAAGCATGGTATCGAGGTCACCAGCGAGGTGCTCTGGGTGCAGCGCCCTTATGAGGAAATCCTGCATTTCGTCCATGAACAGTCGTTGGCGCTGATCATCAAGGATGCGCAGGAAGAGTCGGCCCTCAAGCGCGTGTTCTTCACCCCGCTGGACTGGCAGTTACTGCGCGATTGTCCGGTGCCGGTGCATCTGGTGACCAATGACCGCCACCCTCGGCCGCGCCATATCATGGTCATCGTCGATGTGCTGCGCAGCGAGGAGCAGGATCTGGTGTTCAACGATCAGATCATCGATGCGGCGGTGAAGCTGGCCGAGCAGTGTGGCGCCGACCTGGATCTGGTCCATGTGTATGACTGGGCTGCGGTGTACGCAACGGACATGGGTGTGGGCGCCTTGCCCTTGGCGACCGGGCTCTATGAATCCTTGGGTACGGCTCAACATGAAGCCTTCGCCGCGCTGGCGGAGCGTCACGGGGTTGAGGTGCAGCGGCGCCATTTCATCGAGGGCGCGCCAGTGCCGAACATTTGCGAGTTCGCCAGCCAACATGACACGGACGTGATCGTCATGGGCACCGTGCAGCACAATGGCTTGAACAAGTTATTGGGCACGACCGCCGAGCAACTCCTGCATCGCGCACCCTGCAGTGTGTTTGCGATCAAGCCGGGCGGGCAGTCGCAGAGCTGAAGCTGGATCACCCCGCGATGAACCGTTGGCCTGAACATCGCGGGGTGATTTTTTACAGGTGGAGACTATGGATCACCTGACTGCTGCTTTCGGGGTCATGGTGCGTCTCGAAACCCAGCTCTCTGGCCAGGTCGCGCATGGGTGCATTGCTGGACGCGTCCACCGAATACATCCGATGAAAACCGTTGCGGCGGGCAGCCTTGATCAGGTGTTCCATCAACAAGGTCCCCAGCCCCAGGTGCTGCCATTCATCGGCGACGGTCACGGCGCATTCACATTCGTGTTCGTCAGTGGCGGCATAGCGGCTGACGCCGATTTCGATGAGTTGGCCGTTTTCGTGCACCAGAGCGATGTAAGCCATGCGCTTTTTGTTATCGGTGTCCATCAACTGGTCGAGCATCGCCTTGCCCGGCTCGTTGATCTGCGCGAGAAAACGCATGTGCCGTGACTCGGGAGAGAGCCGCTTGATGAAGGCGTATTCGCGCTCGCGATCCTTTTGCGCCAATGGGCGGATCAGAATGTGGCGACCATCCTTGAGTGCTTCGATCCAGTATTGCCCGGACACCGCGGCATAGGCCGCAGCAGCGCGTTCGTTGTGGTCTTTGACAGTGAGCATGGGGTGGTCCTCCTGGCGCTTTTTCTCAGGTTGGCGCGGGGTGATGCACCTCGCGGTTGAGTCCTTTCTACGCCGCTGGCGCGACCGGAATCTGATCTGGATCAGAGACCGTCGATGTGTGGCGCTGATTTGCGCCTTTCTGATGTAAATCAACCCGGCCATGGGCATGGCAGGCGCAGTCTTGGCTCATTGGCATGGGTGAATATGTCCGAACCGAGGTGTGTGATGGGCCAATATCAACGTTTATTACTGATCGCCGACCCGAACCTGCATCCGTCTGCGGCGATGACACGCGCCGTGGCGCTGGCCAAGACGTGTGGCGCGGTATTGCATGTGCGAGCGTTTGCCGATCCCGTGCCGGTGGTGCATGTGTGGGAAGAGAAAACCGACGACGCCAGCTACCAGCGCTATTTGCGTCGCTATCGCCGCTGGGTCGCGGATGAAGAACAGCGTCTGGGCGACCTGGGCATCGAGGCCACCGTCGAGGTCGTGTTCACCACGCACCCGCTGGCGGACATCCTGCGCGCCGTCGAAGACCTCAAGCCGGATCTGCTGATCAAGGACGTCACCCTGGAACCGGCGCTCAAGCGCGTGTTCATCACGCCGCTCGATTGCCACTTGCTGCGCGAGTGCGCGGTGCCGGTGCACCTGGTGAATCAGGCGCGTTACGGGGTGCCGCACCGTGTGGTGGCCGCGGTCGATCCGTTTGATCCGGCCACGCAGATCAGCGGCCTGAACGACACCATCATTCAAACTGCCAATGCCCTGGCCTTGCAGTGCGATGCGCCGCTGCACCTGCTGTATGCCTACGATTTGTCGGCTGCGTTCAACGGCGACGCGCCGCTGGTCGGTGGCGGCTGGGGCGTGGATTTTGCCGAAGAGTTGCGCCAGGCGTTGCACATGGCTTTCGTCAGTCTGGCCGACCGTTATGGCGTGCCCCCGGAGCGCCGGCACTTTGTCATGGGGTTGCCGGTGCCGGTGATCAGCGAGTTTGTCGAACAGTATCAGGCCGATGTGGTGGTGATGGGCACCGTGCACCGGGTGGGTATCGACCGCTTGATCGGCAGCAACACCGAGCGGGCGCTGTACAGCGTGCCGGGCAGTATTCTCGCGGTGCGGCAAAGCATCAGGGGGTGAGCACGATGGCGCCGTTGAACCGGCCGCTGCGCAAACAGGCCAGGGCCTGATTGGCGTCATCCAGCGCAAACCGGGTGATGTCGCAGTGCACCGGCGTGTGTTGCAGTTCGGTGAAAAACGCGGTGCCGTCCTCACGGGTCAGGTTGGCTACCGAGCGCAGGCTGCGTTCGCCCCAGAGCAGACGATAGGGGAAGGCGGGAATGTCGCTCATGTGGATACCGGCGCAGATCACGCAGCCTCCCTTGACCGTTGCCGAGAGCGCCATAGGCACCAGCGCACCGACCGGGGCGAAAATCAGGCCGGCATCCAGCGGATGGGGCGGCAGTTGATCCGAACCACCGGCCCATACGGCCCCCAGCGTGCGGGCATAGGCCTGGCTTTCGTGATCCTCGGGCCGGGTGAAGGCGTACACCTGTTGGTGGCGACCCCGGGCGATCTGGATCGCCAGGTGGGCTGCCGCGCCAAACCCGTACAGCCCCAGGTGTCGGGCGTCACGGGCCATTTGCAACGCACGAAAGCCGATCAGCCCGGCACACAGCAGTGGCGCGGCCTGCTGGTCGCTCAGTGTATCGGGAATCGGGAAGCAGAATCGCGAGTCGGCAACGGTGTACTCGGCGTAGCCGCCGTCCAGTTGACAGCCGGTGAACTGCGCCTGATCGCAGAGGTTTTCCCGGCCCGAGCGACAGAACGAGCATTCGCCACAGGTCCAGCCCAGCCAGGGAACACCGACCCGTCGCCCGATCCACTCCGGGGCGACGTCGCCGCCCACGGCGGTGACTTCACCGACGATTTCGTGCCCTGGCACCCGTGGCAACACCGCTTGCGGCAGTTCGCCGTCGAGCAGGTGCAAATCAGTGCGGCACACGCCGCAGGCCAGGACTTTGATCAGCAGTTGCCGTGCGCCGGGCACCGGGACCGGACGATCTTCCCGTTGCAGCGGCTGTCCGGGCGAATGCAGAACCATGGCGCGCACAGGCAGGCTCCAGATTTGACGGGATCAGCACAAGGTAGGGCGATGGCAACCGGCGATCATCTGTTTTAGCCCTTCCAGATTGTGGATTTTCACGTCGCGCCCGGAGATTTCCACCAGGCCCTGATCGCGCAGGTGCGCGATGCCCCGGCAGATGGTTTCCAGGCGCAATCCCAGGTACGAGCCGATTTCCTCGCGGCGCATTTTCAGTACGAAGTTTTTCGCCGAGTAGCCGCGCTGGTTCAAGCGTTGCGACAGGTTCAGCAGGAAGGCCGCGAGGCGTTCGTCGGAGTTCATCGTACCGAGCAACATGAGCATGTCGTGGTCGCGCACGATTTCCCGGCTCAGCAGCTTGGTCAGGTTGTGCTGCAGCGAGGGCAGTTGCTGCGCCAGTTTTTCCAGATGGGTGAAATGGATCGGGCAGACTTCGCTGTCTTCCAGCGCGAAGGCGTTACAGGCGTGCGCGTCAGTGCTGATGGCGTCCAGGCCGAGCATTTCTCCCGGCATTTGAAACCCGGTGACCTGTTCGCGCCCGTCGACGGACAGCACGTTGGTCTTGAATGACCCCAGGCGAACGGCATACAGGGATCGCAGCGGATCACCCTCGCGATAAAGTGCCGCGCCTTTCCTGACCTTGAAACGCTGCACGATCAGCGCATCCAGCCGCTCTACCTCTTGCCCGGACAGGCCGATCGGCAAACACAGTTCCAACACACTGCAGTTGGAGCAGGCAGACTTGAGCTGACGAAATTGCAGTGGTTTTGTATCGGGCATGAATGTGATCCCCATCACGTTGTGTTGTAAGCATAGTCGCCAGGCTCTCGTCGGCACTCAAACCGGCGTCGGCAAAGGTAAAAAACGACCAATGGAATATGTCACCCATCATCTACAGCGCTTGCGGACAGGTGACCCAATGACCGTTTTCGCAGAGGGCGACGCTTGATCTAGATCAAGTCTTGCGGGTTTCAGGTCTCCAGAATCGATGAACAGTTGTTGAACGGCCACGGCGGGCAATCTCATGAGCGAGTTTCTCAGTGCAGAGCAAGTGGAAGGTCTGGACGCTTACTGGCGGGCGAGTAATTACCTGGCCGTCGGGCAGATTTACCTCAAGGACAACCCGTTGCTCGCGATGCCGCTGCGTCGCAGCCATATCAAGCCGCGTTTGTTGGGACACTGGGGGACGACACCGGGGCTGAACCTGATCTACACCCATCTCAACCGGTTGATCACCACCTATGACCTGAACATGCTGTTCGTTGCCGGCCCCGGTCATGGCGGGCCGGCGGTGGTGGCGCAGACGTATCTGGAAGGCACTTACACCGAGGTCTGTCCGACGGTCGAGCGCAATGCCAATGGCCTGTTGCGTCTGTTTCGGCAGTTTTCCTGGCCGTATGGCCTCTCCAGCCATGTGTCGGCGCAGATTCCCGGTTCCATCCACGAAGGCGGTGAACTCGGTTACAGCCTGGCGCACGCCTATGGTGCAGCGTTCGACAACCCTGATCTGATCGTCGCGTGCGTGATCGGCGACGGCGAAGCTGAAACCGGTACGCTGGCCGCCAGCTGGCATTCAAACAAGTTTCTCAACCCGGTGCGTGACGGGGCGGTGCTGCCGATCCTGCACCTCAATGGCTACAAGATCGCCAACCCCACGGTGCTGTCCCGAATCCCCGAGGACGAACTGTCGGCGCTGATGCGCGGCTATGGCTACGATCCGTACTTCGTCGAAGGCGATGATCCGATGCAGGTGCATCAGGTGCTGGCGCAGACCCTGGATACGATGCTGCTGAAGATTCGCCGGATCCAGCGTGACGCGCGTCGGCGGCCGGCCCATGCCGTGGCGCACAGACCCGTCTGGCCGGTGCTGATATTGCGCACGCCCAAGGGCTGGACCGGGCCACAGTTTGTCGATGGTCACCGCGTCGAAGGCACCTGGCGTGCGCATCAGGTGCCGCTGGCCGACTTCAGCCAGCCGGTTCACCTGCAACAGCTGGAAGCGTGGTTGAGCAGTTATCGTCCCGAAGAGCTGTTTGACGCCCAGGGGACGCTGATGCCGGAGATCGCGGCGCTCGCGCCCACGGGCCATCGGCGCATGAGCGCCAATCCCCACGGGAATGGCGGGCTGTTGCTGCGGCCACTGGATTTGCCCCGGTTTGCCGACTTCGCCGTACCGCTCGACACCCCCGGCAGTGTACGTGCCGAGGCCACGCGGGTACTGGGGACGTACCTGCGCGAGGTGATGAAGAACAGCCTGGCGACCCGCAATTTTCGCTTGTTCGGCCCAGATGAAACCGCCTCCAATCGTCTCGATGCGGTGTACGAAGTCACCGGCAAGACCTGGCTTGATCCGCTGGAGCCTGACGATTTGAACCTGAGTGCCGATGGCCGGGTCATGGAAATACTCAGCGAGCAGGTGTGCGAGGGCTGGCTGGAGGGTTATCTGCTGACCGGCCGCCACGGCTTGCTGTCCTGCTATGAGGCGTTCATCCATATCGTCGATTCGATGGTCAATCAGCACGCCAAGTGGCTCAAGACCGCTGCCGAAGTACCGTGGCGCAAACCGGTGGCGTCGCTCAACTATCTGCTCACCTCCCATGTGTGGCGCCAGGACCACAACGGTTTTTCGCATCAGGACCCGGGGTTCATCGATCTGCTGGCGAACAAAAAGTCCGACATCGCGCGGATCTACCTGCCGCCGGACGCCAATTGCCTGCTGTCGGTGGCCGACCATTGCCTGCGCAGCCGCCATTACATCAACGTCATAGTGGCCGGCAAACAACCGGAATGGCAGTGGCTGGACATCGACGCGGCGCAACGCCATTGCCAGGCCGGTATCGGTCGCTGGGCCTGGGCCTGCCGCGACGACCAGGCACCGGACGTGGTCATGGCCTGCGCCGGAGACGTACCGACCCTGGAAACCCTGGCCGCGGTGACCCTGTTGCGCGACTGCGTGCCGGACCTGCGGGTGCGGGTGATCAATGTCGTGGACCTGATGGTGCTGCAACCGTCGTATCAGCATCCTCACGGCTTGTCGGACAGTGCATTCGACACGTTGTTTACCGTCGACAAACCGGTGATCTTCGCCTTCCACGGTTACCCGGCACTGGTTCACCGGTTGCTCTATAAACGTGCCAGTCATGACAATTTCCATGTCCGTGGCTTCAAGGAGGAGGGCGCGACCACCACCCCGTTCGACATGGCCGTGATCAACAGTCTGGATCGCTATCGGTTGATGCTCGATGTGTTCGAGCGCGTGCCGCGGTTGCAGGACCAGGTACATGAAGCACGGGCGCGCTACTGGTCGCAAATGGAGCGGCACAAGCTCTATCTCATCGAGCATGGCGAGGACCTGCCCGAGGTGCGTAACTGGCAGTGGACGCCTCCGTCATCCCCGTGAGCGGCTACTTGCTCTTCCAGTATTTCTGCATTTCGAGGAACAGAAACGAGGCGGTCCAGGTAATGAGGACCAGACCGGTCAGCGCCTCCAGGCCGGTCAGGTATTTGAGGTGGCCGACCGGGGAAATGTCACCGAAACCGATGGTCGTGTAGGTGGTGAAGGAGAAGTACACGCAGTCCATGAAGGTGCCGTCGAAGTTGCCTGTCAGATAGCCCCATTTACCGGAATGCGCCATCAGGTAATACGCCAGGGCAAATGCCCAGACTTCAATGGCATGGGCCAGCAGGCTGCCAAACACGCCGACGACAATCCTGAATCGGCGCCACAGTTTCAGGCGCGGCAACCAATCGTTCAGACGCAGCAAGCATTCGTAGTGAATGACTACGGCGACGATCACCACCAGCGTGTTGATCAGCGTGACTGCCAGCATTGACCAGCCTCCCGGTTCAGGACGGTGCCGTGTCAGTCCGCACAGGTTGCGCAACCGGCTGCAGGGGCCGTAGCGGGGCGAATTCCTCGGGGGTCAGGGTTTCCTTTTGCAGCAAGAGGCGGGCGCCGGCATCCAGGTCGGGCCGCAACCTTTCGAGCAGCGCTTTGGCGCGCTGCCAGGCTTCGTCCAGCAGGGCGCGAATGGCCAAGTCGATTTCCCGCGCGGTCTGTTCCGAATAGTCTTTTTCGCCGGGCCCCGGCACGCGTTCGCCGAGCCAGGTCGCGTTGCGCCGCTCCAGAACGGCCTGGCCGAGTTCGCGGCTCATGCCAAAGCGGGTGACCAACTGCCGGGCGATGTCCGTGGCGTGGGTCAGGTCATCGGCGGCGCCGGTGGAAATCTCCCCGATCACGAGGAATTCCGCAGCCCGTCCTGCCATCAGCACGACCATGCGGTCCTTGAGCATCTGGCAACTGATCAGAAAGCGGTCTTCGGTCGGTCGCTGCAAGGTATACCCGAGTGAGCCGATAGCGCGTGGCACGATCGAGACTTTGTGTACCGGATCCATGGCCGGCAAATGGCTGGCGGCCAGCGCGTGGCCCATTTCGTGATAAGCCACTACCCGGCGTTCCTCAGGGCGCAGCACACTGCTTTTGCGCTCGACGCCGGCAATCAGCCGTTCCACGGCGGCGGTGAAGTCGACGATGTCGACCTCGTCGGCGCCGCGCCGCGTCGCGACAATGGCCGCCTCGTTCACCAGGTTTGCCAGATCCGCGCCGGTGAAACCGGTGGTGATGTCGGCGATACGCTCGCTATCGATGTTCGGTGCCACGGTGATTTTCTGCAGGTGTACCTTGAGAATCGCCTGTCGGCCCTTGCGGTCCGGGCGGTCGATCAGCACTTGCCGGTCGATTCGCCCTGCGCGCAACAGCGCCGGATCGAGAACCTCCGGCCGATTGGTTGCAGCCAGAAGCACCACGCCTTCCCGAGGATCGAAACCATCCAGCTCCGAGAGCAGTTGATTGAGGGTCTGCTCCTTTTCGTCATTGCCACCGAACGCACCGGCGCCGCGCATCTTGCCCAGCGCATCCAGTTCATCGATGAAGATGATGCACGGCGCGGCCTGGCGTGCCTGCTCGAACAGATCGTGGACCCGCGCGGCACCGACGCCGACGAACATCTCCACGAACTCAGAACCGGAGATCGAGAAAAACGGTACGCCAGCCTCGCCGGCAATGGCTTTGGCCACCAGCGTCTTGCCGGTACCGGGTGGACCGACCAGCAGCGTACCCTTGGGAACGTGCGCGCCGAGGCGGGCATAACGGGCCTTGTCCTTCAGGAACGAAACGATCTCCATCAGTTCGAGCTTGGCTTCCTCGATCCCGGCAACGTCGGCGAAGGTGACGCCGGTATCCCGCTCGACAAACACTTTGGCCCGGGATTTTCCGATATTCATCAGGCCGCCCAGCCCCTGTTTTTCAGCGAAACCGCGCAACGCAAAGTGCCAGACCACCATGATCAGGATCAGTGGCATCAACCAGCCCAGCAGCCCGCTGAGCAGGGTGTTCTCATTGACGCCGCTGAACGTCACCCCCGAATGCACCAGGTCCGTGGCCAGCGTCGAATCCACCCGCACCGTGGTGAACAGTTCACGGCCATCGACGGGTTCGCGCAACTTGCCGCTGATCTGGTCTTTCTCGACCCGCAGATCACTGACCTTTTGCTCGTTCACCAACTGCAGGAACTGACTGTACGGAATGTTTTGCACGGCATGGCGTTCGGCGAACAGAAACTGCACAAGGGCCAGCACCACAAAAGCGATCAGGAAATACGACAGGTTCCACGGGTGATTGTTTTTCATGGTCATGGCTCGACGAGGAGGTTTATGCCAGCAGCAGATGGTCCTCGACCCGACTGACGCCGGGCACCGACCAGGCGGCGCGCTCGGCGATCTGCCGTTCACGCCACAGGTGAACCCGGCCTTCAAGCGTCACCACATCGCCTTCGACCTTGACGCGAATATCCTTGGCTTCGACTTCGGCATTGCGTTTGAGCGCGGCTTCGATGCGTTGCTGGATATCGAAGACGTCCAGTCGCGGACGCAGGGTCAGGCAATTGTTCACGGCGGTGACGCCCGTGAGCTTGCGTACCGAGCGCTCGACGGTTTCCTTCTGGTATTGCCAGTCGACTTCGCCTTCCAGCGTGATCCGCCCGCCCTGCACGATGACCTTGATATCGCCCTCGGGTACGTCGGAACTCCAGTGGATGATTTTCAACGCGCGGCTGGCGATGGTGTCGTCTGCGGTACCGGCATTTCTCTCGAGCCTGACTTCGATTTCTTCGGCCAGCGCACGTACGCCCCTGACCCGTTTTACCGCACGTTCTGCGCTGACTTTCTGAGCGTAGCTTTTGACATGCCCCGTCAACGTGACCACGCCATCCTCCACGGACACACCAATGTTGGCAGCGTCGATTTCAGGCTGGAATTCGAGTTCCTCCAGAATGCATTTGCGCAGGCTCAAGTCGTTCATGACGGTCTCCTCGTGGCGATGTGAGAGGGCAGGGAACAGGTGCCCAGTGTTTTTTTTCTACGCCTGAGCGACAAAATTTCGTTGAGGAATATCAACAATGGCTGTTCGGGCTGCAGCGGCCGCAAGCGAGCGATTTGTTTGACAAAGATCAGAGCCGGCGGCGGCCAACGCCAGATACTCAAACCGACACGATCTTCAGCATTGATCCATCGAGGAGAAAACCATGAACAGGCGCTTGGTCATTGTCGTGCTCGGTGTGCTGGTGGCGGCGACTGGCGGTTGCGGTCATCGCCAGACCGAAGAGTTCGACGCTCGACTGGAGTCCGCCGAGGACAATGCCGCAACCGCCAGGCTTCGGGCCGATGAGGCGTTGCTCAAGGCAGAGCAGGCGCAGCGAGCGGCGCAAGAGGCGTATGAGCGCGCAAGACGCATAGCCGAAAAAGCGGCACGCAAGTAATCGAGATCATCCGTGAGTCGGAACAGGGACGTGAGGCTGGCAGGGACCGGCCAGGCATTGCCGGAGAAAGTGATGCTCAAACTCAAACGTATTTTGTTGATTGCTCCCCCCGAGATGAACCGTTCACCGGCCTTCGAGCGGGCTCAGGCGCTGGCCAGGGCAACCGGAGCGCTTTTGCACATCGTGGCATTCGATTATGTCCAGGCGCTGGCGGTGGCGGGGCTCTTTGACCCGAATGCGATGGCGCAGGCACGGGAGGGCTACCTGCAAGTGCATCGGCAGTGGCTGGAACAGCAAGCGCGATTTCAGCGCAGCGCCCGACTGCCCGTCAGCACCGAAGTGGTGTGGGCCAGGACCACGCCCGCCCATGTGCTCGAATACATCAATGACTTCCATGCCGATCTGGTGATCAAGGACATGCACTATGTGCCGGCACTCGAGCGTGCCTTTCACCGGCCGCTGGACTGGGTATTGCTGCGCGATTGCCCGGCTCATCTGCACCTGGTGAGCGAAAACGCGAACTCCATGCCTGCGAAAATACTGGCAGCCGTCGACCTTTCTCATCTGGAAGAGCTGACCCAGGGCCTCAATGACCGGATTCTCGATCTGGCTACCACCCTGGCGGACGCAACCGGGGCGACGTTGCACCTGTTGAATGTCTGTAACTGGTCGGTGCTGGGGGACGCTGCGATGAGTGTGCCGACATTGAGTCTGGACCACAGCTTGTGCGAGGCGATCACCGATACCCAGCAAGAGGCATTCGATGCGCTTGCCGAACGCTACGCCATCGGCAAACCGTGCCGGCATCAACTGACCGGCATTCCCCACAAGGTGATCGAACTGTTCGCCCGCCAGAACGCTTTCGACATGCTGGTGCTGGGTTCGGCCTATCACCGCGATGTCGATGGTTCTGTCGGCAGTACGGTCGAAACGTTGACGAACCGGGCACCGTGCAGCCTGATGATCGTCAAACCCACGTCCGGTTTCGACTGATGGCAGCGCCAGTCAGGGGAGCAGTTGATAAAAATCAAAGGGCAGCGAGGCAAAAAGAGCGATCAATGACGCTCTTGTCGAGGCTGGGGAATTGGCCATGCGAATCACTTTTCTGGGTGCGGCCGGCACCGTCACCGGTAGCAAGTATCTGCTGGATCACAGGGATCGGCATGTATTGATCGACTGCGGCCTGTTTCAGGGCTACAAGCAATTGCGTCTGCACAACCGGGACCCTTTTCAGTTACCTGTGCAGGATCTGGACGCGATTGTCCTGACCCATGCCCATCTCGATCACAGCGGCTACCTGCCGGTACTGGTGCGCAACGGCTATCGAGGGCCGATCTATGCGACAGAGGCGACCTGTGAGCTGGTGAAAATCCTCTTGCTTGACAGCGGCCGCCTGCAGGAAGAGGAGGCCGGTTTCGCCAATCGGCACGGTTTCTCCAAACACTCGCCGGCATTGCCGCTGTACACCGAGCAGGACGCCGAGCAGACGTTGAAACTGTTGCACCCGATCGAGTGGCACCATCGGGTCGAAATCGTCCCTGGCCTGAGCGTCCTGTTGCGCGGGGCCGGTCATATTCTGGGGGCCAGCACCGTGGAAGTGGTCGCTGACGGGGTGACACTGGTGTGTTCCGGCGATCTCGGGCGCCCTGAAGACCCGTTGATGTTTGCCCCTGAAACCATCGAGCAGGCGGATTATCTGCTGGTGGAATCGACCTACGGTGATCGCAAGCATCCAGACGAGGACCCGGAGCACCAATTAGCCGACGTGATCAATCGTACGGCGCTGCGTCACGGTATTACCCTGGTGCCTTCATTTGCGGTGGGCCGGGCGCAATTGTTGATGTACCACTTGTACCGCCTCAAGCAGCAGCATGCGATCCCCGATCTGCCGATCTATCTCAACAGCCCGATGGCTACGGATGTCACGCGTTTGTACCAGCGCTTTCGCAGCGAACACCGGTTGTCGCCGCAAAGCTGCGAAGGGATGTGCAGCGGGACGCATTTTGTGCGTTCGACCGACGAGTCGATCGAACTGGACAGGCAGCGCACGCCGGCGGTGATCATCGCTGCCAGCGGCATGGCCACGGGCGGGCGGGTGCTGCACCACCTCAAGGCGTTGGCACCCAACCCGTCGAACTCGCTGCTGATGCCGGGCTTTCAGGCGGGTGGTACCCGTGGTGCACAGATCGTGGCAGGAGCCCCTTCGGTGCGCATTCACGGCCAGGAGGTCCCGATCCGTGCCGAGGTGGTGCCGATGCAGACCCTGTCGGCGCATGCCGATGCCGATGAAATCATGCAATGGCTGCGCGGCTTCAAGCGCCCGCCGAAACACACCTTCGTGGTACACGGCGAACCCAATGCATCGGACGTACTGCGCCGGCGCATCAGTCTGGAGCTGGGCTGGTCGGTGTCGGTGCCGGAGTACCGCGACAGCGTCGAACTGGCCGCTGTCGGTGATACGCCAGACAAGGCCTGACGGGCAGACGAAACCGTTACGCGAATGAATGCGCAGGGGCACGGCATGGCGTTAAAACCGCCCGTTTCAGAGATCCACCGGCGGCCTGCACTGGAACTTGACCGGCATTACAGCCGGTCGGCCCTGTGGCTGACCTGGCTGCTGGGCGCCGCGATGTTTGCGACGGTGGTAGCGGTTGCTCTGCATTTTACCGATGTCGAGTCCTTCAGCCGCTTGCTGACGCAGGCGCAGCCGCAATGGCTCATCGTTGCTTTCGTTCTGCAGGCCCTGACATACGTTGCCCAGGGCCAGGTGTTTCGCGTAGTGCTCAAGGCCGCAGGCCAGGACCTGTCCCTGTGGGTCGCGGGCAAGCTCAGCGTGATGAAGCTGTTTGTCGACCAGGCGCTGCCATCCTCCGGGATCAGCGGGGCGTTCGCTGTCGTGGCCTCGTTTGTTCGTCTGGGCTTTGCCAGGCCGGTGGTGCTGGCGTGTCTGGTACTGGACCTGTCGGGGTATTTTCTGGCCTATGCCTTGTCAGTGGGCCTGGCGTTGCCGGTCATCATTGTTCAGGGGCACGGCACGACGGCCGTGCTGACCACCTGCGTGATCTTCGTCGCATTCAGCCTGCTGCTGGCGATTGTCACTCCGGGTCTGGCGGGTAATGCACGACTGACGACACATGTGCCCGGCCAACGGTTGGCGATCGTTGCCAGAAGCCTTGCCTTGCTGACCGGCGCGGACCGGCGCCTGGTGCGCAACCACCTTCTGCTGTTGCGCATCACCTTGCTGGAACTGGCAATCATCCTTCTGGACAGCACAACCCTGTGGGTTCTGGTGCGCTCGCTGGGTGTTTCGGCACCGCCTCTGGGCCTGTTTGCAGGCTTCATGCTCGCCAGCGTCTTGCGCAGTATCGGCATCGTGCCGGGAGGCCTTGGGGCGTTCGAGGCGGCTGCCGTCGTCACCATGCACTGGGCCGGTATCGATGTAGCGGTGGCGCTTTCTGCGACCTTGCTGTTTCGCGGCCTGACGTTCTGGTTGCCGATGCTTCCCGGTCTTTGGCTGGCGCACCGGGAATGGCATTCCTCCGCCCACGGGCACGGCCCTGCGGCCAACACGGATTACTGGAGTCCGGCGGTCAGTCAATTGTTCAGTACCTTGCACAGTGGGCCGGCAGGATTGAGTCACGCTCAAGCCAGGGCACGACGGCGTCGAGCCCCGACCCCAATCAAGGATCGACCCCAAGGACTGGGCAGGCTGGTACTGGAGCAGATGCGCACGCCGTTGGTATTGATTCTGATCGCCGGCGCCGGTATTGCCGTGTGGGTGGGGGACTGGCTGGATGCGGCAATCGTCGGGTGCATTGTGCTGATCAGCGCGGTGCTCAGTGCCTGGTACGAGAATCGTGCCAGCCGGGCGGTTGAGCAGTTGCGCAGCAAGATTGCCTTGCGCGCGACCGTGCGGCGAGAAGGTCACTTGCTGGATGTGGCCGCCAGCGATGTGGTGCCCGGGGACATTCTGGTGCTCAGCGCCGGCAGCCTGATCGCGGCCGACGGTCGTATCCTGCAGGCACTCGATTGTTTCATCGGCGAGAGCCTGCTGACCGGCGAAACCTACCCGGTGGAGAAAGCACCGGGGGACTGCGCCCCGGAAGCCACCCTCGCGCAGCGTCACAACTGTGTGTTCATGGGCACCTCGGTGCGCAGCGGTTCGGCCGAAGTCCTGGTGACCCGCTACGGCCAGGACAGTGAGATCGGTCATATCGCCAGAACCCTGGCGTTACGCCCTCCGGAAACGGAGTTCGAGCGAGGCCTGCGGCACTTTGGCGGCCTGCTGCTGCGCGTGATGCTGGTGATCACCATCGTGGTGTTCGGCATCAACATCCTGCTGCATCGTCCACCCCTCGACACGCTGATGTTTGCGATTGCTCTGTCCATCGGACTGTCGCCGGAACTGTTGCCGGCGATCCTCAGTATCACCCTGGCCAAAGGTGCGCAGCGCATGGCCGGCAAGGGCGTGATCGTGCGTCACCTCAATGCCATTGAAAATCTCGGGACCATCGACATTCTGTGTACCGACAAGACCGGAACCCTGACCCGTGGGGTGGTTGTTCTGGACGCAGCGATGGATGTCGAAGGCATCGCGGCACCGAGCGTTCTGCAACTGGCAGTGCTCAACGCGAGCCTGCAGACCGGCATGCGCAATGCCATGGACGATGCCATCACCCTGGCGGGCAAAGACCTGGGGACGGACGACGGGGTGCGGAAAATCGATGAAATCCCTTATGACTTCGTGCGCAAGCGCCTGAGTGTGGTGGTCAGCCAGAAGTCGCCGGCTCCCCGCTTGATGATCACCAAGGGAGCGTTGGACAACGTGTTGCAAGTCTGTACCCATGTGCGGCGTGGGGGCCAGAGCCTGGCACTGGACAGCGCTGAACGGGCACTGATCGCGCAACGCTTCGGCGAGTGGAGCGAGCAGGGCTTCCGCGTCCTGGGACTTGCCACGCGTGAGCTGCCGGAACAGATGCACTATGGCCGCGAGGATGAGCGAGACATGAGCTTTCGCGGTTTCCTGTTGTTCTTTGATCCGCCGGAACCGGGCGTCACGGAAACCATCGCCACCCTCGACAGGCTCGGCGTGCAGGTGAAAATCATCAGCGGCGACAACCACCTGGTGGTGCGGCATGTCGGCCGGGCTGTCGGTCTGCCTGTGGAGCGCATCATGACCGGCGCCGAGCTGGCGGCGATGAAGGATGAGGCGCTGATGCACCTGGCAGCGCGCACGACCCTGTTCGCCGAAGTCGACCCCAATCAGAAGGAGCGCATCATCCGCGCTCTGCAGAAGACCGGTCATGTGGTGGGGTACATGGGCGACGGAATCAACGATGCCCCGGCGCTGCAAGTGGCGGACATCGGGATCTCCGTGGACAACGCTGCCGACGTGGCCAAGCAGGCCGCCGACTTCGTGCTGCTGGAACATGATCTGGACGTGCTGCGTGAGGGCATCGAAGAGGGGCGGCACACGTTTGCCAACACCTTGAAGTACATTTCCATCGTTTCCAGCGCCAACTTCGGCAACATGATCAGCATGGCCCTCGCATCGCTGGCGTTGCCCTTTCTGCCGCTGCTCGCCAAGCAGATCCTGCTCAACAACTTCCTGGCGGACATCCCCTCCATGGGTATCGCCAGCGATAACGTTGACCGGGAATGGCAAAGTACCCCGCATCGCTGGGACATCAATCAGATCCGCAATTTCATGGTGGTCTTCGGGCTGGTGAGCTCGTTGTTCGACCTCATGACGTTCGCGGCTTTGTACCTGCTGTCACAGATGGTGCCCGAGGTTTTTCGCAGCGGCTGGTTCGTGGAGTCGCTGCTGACCCAGCTGCTGACGATTTTCATTGTGCGCACCTACAAACCGTTCTATCGCAGTCGCCCGGCGACGCTACTGATGGTCAGTGCCTTGGCGGTGGGGCTGCTGGCCATCGGACTGCCGTACAGTCCGATGGCCGCTTCGCTGGGGTTGGCGCCCTTGCCGTTGCCGATCCTGGCATCAGTGCTGGCGATCAGTCTGCTGTACACGATATGCGCCGAAGGCGCGAAGCGTGTGTTCTATCACCGCCAACGATCACCACAGCGCTGCGCGAGGGGCGGTGCGGTCATCGGTTGACCCCTGCAGATTGAAGCTCGTGAGCACCTTTGGGTGTGCACCTCGATCCGCCAGCGTTGACGTCATCGCCGTCAGCGAGTGGCACCGTGGCGCACGACCTCTACCGACTCGAAGGGCGGCACATTGCATTCGACACCGTCTGAAGCGGTAACTTGCAGGTTGTCGGTGTAGCGCTTGACCACGAGTCGCCTGCTGGTACAGGCACTTGACATAAATCAACGTCAAGGCCGCCTTCACGGTGGATTCTGAAATCCATACAGGTGCCTGGTCACCGGACAGCAAGCGGTTCGTTCAGGGTGGCGGGCAGCGACAAGCAAGCTTCGTGGAGTCCGATCATGAGCCAGTATCAACGATTATTGCTGATCATCAACCCGGCCCTGCGCCAGTCCAAAGCCCTGGATCATGCCGCCGCGCTGGCCAAGGCCAGTGGTGCCAGCCTGCACGTCGCCGCCTTGATCCCAACCTGGAAGCTCTTGTCGCTACTCGAAGAAGGCGATCGGGAAAAAGCACGCAAAGAGTACCTGCAAGACCAGCGCAACTGGCTCGAATACCACACCGGTCACCTGCGCAGCTGGGGGCTTGAGGTAACGGCGGAGGCGAAATGGGCCGATGACCTGCAGCAAGACATTCTCGATTATGTCGCGGAAATGCAGCCCGACCTGTTGATCAAGCAGGTGCAACGCGAGCCCGCGCTCAAGCGCGGTTTCTTTACCCCACTGGACTGGCGTCTGTTGCGTCATTGTCCGGTACCGGTGTACCTGCCTGGCGAAGGTGATCATCCTTTGCCGCGCAAGGTAGTGGCAGCGGTCGATGTGGCCGACACCCTGGAACAGGAGGACGGGCTCAATGAGCGAATCATCCAGCAGGCGTCCAGCTTGGCTATCCAGTGTCAGGCCGAGTTGCACCTGGTGTATGCCTGCGACGCATCTGCGCTGTTCCTGGGGGATATGGGCGGCGGGGGCCTGACCCTCCCGGATCTCTACAGTCAGTTGCGCCAAGGCCATGAAAAATCCTTCCTCGACCTGGCTGGTCGGTATGGCGTGCCGGCTGACCGCCGGCATTTCATCGAGGGGCATCCCGTGGCCGTGCTGCAAGCGTTCGCCGATGAGCGAGAGATGGACGTGATTGTGATGGGCAGAGTCGAGCGCCACGGCATGGACAAACTGTTGGGCAGCACCACCGAGCATGTCCTGTACCAGGTGACGTGCAGCATCCTGGCCGTTTAGCGCGGTCATGAATCGCCATTGTTCAGCTTCCTTCTTCAACTTCCCAGGAGGTTAACGTGATCCACAGTCCCTCACTGCAAACGACCTTGCCTAACCGCGCCGAAGCCGGTCGGCGCTTGGTCGAACCCTTGCTCAAATACGCTGACAGGCCTGAGGTAATCATCCTGGCCTTGCCCCGTGGCGGTGTCCCAGTGGCTTATGAAGTCGCCATCGCCCTGCGTGTGCGGCTGGACCTGATACTGGTACGCAAGCTCGGCGTCCCTTCGCACCCCGAATACGCCATGGGCGCCATAGCCAGTGGCGGTGTACAAATCCTCAACGAGGATGCGCTGCGGGCGCACCCGATCGATCGAGCCGGTTTCGAGGCGGTGGTCGCCAGGGAAGCGCAGGAGCTGTCGCGACGTGAAAAAGCGTATCGGGGAACCCGCCCGCCACCGAAAGTAAAGGGCCAGGTGGTCATCCTGATCGACGACGGTCTTGCCACAGGTTCTTCGATGATGGCTGCGATCCAGGCGGTAAAGATGCAGGCGCCGGAGCGCGTCATCGTTGCGGTACCGGTTGCTCCTCGGGAAACAGTCGAGGATTTATCGATGCAAGTGGACGAAGTGATCTGTCCGCTCATTCCTGACTGGATGATGTCGATCGGCTACTGGTATCTGGATTTTCCCCAGACCTCGGACGAAGAAGTCATCGATCTCTTGCAACGCGCTTGGGAGCGAAAATTGCCGAGCGTTTCCTGCACGGAACATCGCGATGCCTGAAGCTGAATTTAGATGCCTGGATCTGCCTGGCGTTGAATTGTCCGCCGATTTGCGTTTGCCGGAGAACGCGCGCGCCCTGGTCATCTTCGTACACGGCAGCGGGAGTGGTCGATTGAGCCCGCGCAATCAATACGTGGCCGATGTATTAGCCCTTCGGGGCTTGGCCTCGCTGCTCTTCGACTTGCTGACGGAACCGGAGCAGCGCCTGGATAATCTTAGCGGGGTCCTGCGCTTCGATGTTTCCCTGCTGGCTAGACGGTTGATCGATGTGATCGATTGGGTCGGGCGGGACCGTGAGTTGTGTTCTTTGCTCATTGGTCTGTTCGGCGCCAGTACCGGTGCGGCGGCAGCAATGGTGGCTGCCGCCGAGCGGGCGTCGGTGGTAGGGGCAGTGGTCAGCCGGGGTGGGCGAACCGATCTGGCCGGGCCGGCCCTGGCCCGAGTGAAGGCGCCAACGTTGCAGATCGTTGGCGCACAAGACCCTATGACACTGGCCTTGAATCGCCGGAGCTCACAAATCCTGCGGTGTGAGCAACGGATGGAAGTCGTGGAGGGTGCCACGCATCTTTTTGAAGAGCCTGGCACGCTGGAAGAAGTCGCCAGGCTCGCCGGCGACTGGTTTGAGCAGCACCTGCGGACGACGTAGTGGGTCGTTCTTACTATCGCAGCAGATTGCCAACACTCAATTGCTCGCGATAGTCGTCAACCATAACGCTGGACATCGTTTCAGGTTCATCACACGCCAAACGGATAGGTTTCATCTTCTGCTTCCAGTCGCTGGTTTTTCGGCAGCGGCAGCGCGGTGATCGGCCTGGTTTGCTCGAACCAGATCATGGCATCGAATTGCTCCGCCAGCATTGACTCGAAGTAGTGACTGAAGCGTTCAGTCTGGGGACGGTAAATCACCCCGATGGCGCGTCCCAGCAAGACCGCGGACAGAGCACTGCGAAGCTCCTTTTGCTGCGGAGCACGCCAGTCCGTCAATGATGCTGCAACCCCGGCCTTGAGAAATTGATGTTCCCAGCTGTCTGGTCGAGAAGGGCGAATGTCCTTGATCAACATCTCGCCGTCCCAGTCATCGGCCGCTGCGACCTGACCACGGTCGGTAGCCATACCAATCAGGACCACATCACGTCCAAAGGCATTGCGGCACAGTTGGCCGATATTGAACTGCCCCTTCCAGCCCATTTCCGTGGCGGCGGCATTGCCGATATGGGAGTTGTGGGCCCAGACCACAGCCTTGGCCTGCGGACCCCGATGTTCCAGTACTGCGCGCAACGTATCGAACATGTGCCGGTCTCGCAGGTTCCAGGAGGCTGCCGAACCCCGATAGATCGCGCGGTAATATTGCTCGGCCGCTATCACTACGCGGGCATTCTGCGTCGCATTGAAGAATGCTTCGTTGTTTTGGACAAGCCCCGTCAGTTGGTCAGCCAGCATGGCACTGAGCTGCTCGATCACCGGTTGCTCACAGGGCATCACGCCGCCACGCTCGACGAAATGACCGTACAAAGAAGGATCATCCTGCCATGGGGTCAGACACCCATAGCGCCGACGCGCTTCTTGGGCCAATTTCGGGTCATTCCGATCCAGATAACTCAGTACCTCATGGATGGAGTTGCGCAAGCTGTAGACATCCAGGCCGCGAAACTCGACGCGATGTTCAGGGCTCTGCCGATGGTTGAATTGATGCAGCCAGTGGGCGAAGGCTTTTACTTCGCCGTTTCGCCACATCCAGGTGGGGAAACGGCTGAAAATGTGGCGTGTCCACGCCGTGTGCGCCAGACCTCGGACATACTGATCTACGTGGCCGGCGTCCGGCCAATCGGCTTCCACTGCGACGATATTAAAACCGTGTCGCTCGATCAGGCTTTGGGTTATGACTGCCCGGGCTCGATAGAAGTCGGCGGTTCCATGGCTTGCTTCGCCAATCATCACCACCCGCGCGTCAGCGTAGCGATCAAACAGGTCCCCGAAAGCGGGGGAGTCCAGGTCTGGTAGCGGCTCGGCGTATTGACGCAACACTGGCGGTATGTGCGATGTGTCATGGAAGTGTCGCTGGCCGATTAATTTGTCCAGCAATGTGTGCGTATGAGAGTTCATGAGTGTCGTCCTCCGAATGGCGAGCAACTGGTGGCGGCAAGGCGCTCGGGTCATACCAGAAGTTGATGCGTCGGCTTGAAACTTTGCACAGGCGTTACAGGTACAGGCGATGAATGACCTTATGGGGGTCGAAAGGATCGTCGTGGGTTTCAAAACCCAGACATCTGGCCAACTCACGAAAGGGCGCGTTGCTGGAGGTGCTGACTGAGTACAAGTGGTGGACGCCATTGCTGCGGGCAGCGTCGATCAAGTACTCCAACAATAACGTTCCCAGACCGAGGCGTTTCCAGCCAGATGCGATGGTCACGGCGCATTCGCACTGGTATTTGCCCATCGCGGCATAGCGACTGGCGCCAATTTCGACCAAGCGGCCATTCTCGTGGGCCAGCGCGATGCAGGCTTGGGTCTGGTGGGGGGCGTGCTGCTGCCTGAGTAAAAGCGCATGCCGGGACTCAGGCGCCGAATGCCGGACCAGAGCGTATTCACGAACTTGATCTGCTTGCGTGACATATCTGATCAACACCGGGCGGCCGTTGCTGAGAATATCAATCCAGGAATTTTCAGGGGCGTTCACCGTTCAGCCCTCCATCCGGCGGTCACTTGACGCGAAAAAATCCCAAACGCTCAAGTTCTTTCTTGCGCTGTTGGCCGTCACCGGACTTGATCTGCATATGGACTCAAAAAACAGGTCCACGTAGATGCCAATTTCCTCATTCATGTTGCCCGGCAGCATCAGCATGTCGTGATCACACACGATTCCCCGATGGAGGCGGAGTAGCATGGACAGCCCCGGATATTCAGGGAATTTACGGGGCCATGATTCAGGCTATCAATAGTTGGTCTTCCACTTTGCTGACGCCCGGCACCGACCACGCTGCTCGTTCGGCGATTTCACGCTCACGCCAGAAGTGCACTTTGCCTTCGAGTTTTACAACACTGCCATCGACCTTGATCCGTATGCCCTTGGCATCAACTTCGGCATTGCGCTTGAGGGCTTCTTCGATACTTTGTTGGATATCGACGACCTTCACTCTCGGGCGCAGGGTGATTCGGTTATCCACCCCGACAACGCCTGACAATTTGCGCACCGCACTTTCAGCGACTTCTTTCTGATACTGCCAGTCCACCTGGCCTTCCAGGGTTACCCAGCCTTTTTGCACGACGACCTTGATGTCGCCGGCGGGTGTGTCGGAACGCCACGAGATGATATTGACGGCACGGTTTGCGATGGTGTCATCGTCCGTACCTGCACCCTTATCCAGGCGAACCTGTATTTCTTCAGCCACGGCACGTACTCCTTTGATCGCCTTGACCGCGCGCTCGGCGCTGATTTTTTGAGCGTAGCTTTTCACGTGGCCGGACAGTGTGACGATGCCATTTTCCACGCTGACGCCAATGTGGGCGGCATCGATGTCGGGTTGAAAGTCAAGCTCATCCAAAATGGTATTGCGCAGGGTGATGTCGCTCATGATCTTGTCCTCTTCCAGGTGACTGAAATGCATGGGCCGGCAAAGCCCATGTCTTTTTTCTACGCTGGAGCGATAGAAAGACATTGAGCTAAATCAAAAAGACCACAACTCCCGGGTGCAGAGCTCCGGTAACAGCCGGGGCTACATTCGGTTCAGAGGCGTGAAGAGCAATGTTCAGTAAATGGCTGGACCCCATGCTTTTGCTGCTTACAACGCTGGCATTGCTGGCTGGTGTCGTTGCACATCATGCGCAAGAGAATGATTGGGCATCGTATTGCTGGGCCGCAGGCAGCCTGACGATGGCATTGGTTCTGCTCGTCGAGATTGCCGGGCGATTGGCCCGACGTGAGGCAGGAGTGGATTTGATCGCACTGTTGTCGATCAGCGCCGCCCTGTTTTTCGAGCAGGCTTTGGTCGCAGCAGTGATCGCTCTGATGCTGGCGACCGGTCGCACGCTGGAATTCTTTACCCGTCAACGAGCCGAGCGTGAACTGCGTGCGCTTATCGATCGGGCACCGCGTTTTGCCTGGTTGCAGGAGAAGGGGGGCTTACGCCAGATTCCCGTTGAACAGATTCATCCAGATCAGACATTGCTGGTACGGCTAGGAGAGGTTGTACCGGTCGATGGTCGCTTGCTCAGCCCGACAGCGATTCTGGACGAGTCGGCACTCAGCGGTGAATCCTTGCCCGTGACCCGAAGAGAAGGTGAGCAGTTGCCCAGCGGAGTCTCCAACGTTGGCGCCCCCATTCTGCTGGTCGCTACGCGAACGGTTGCGCAAAGCACCTACGCTGCCATCGTGCGGCTGGCCGAGGCGGCGCGCCGTTCACGCGCTCCTTTTGTGCGCTTGGCTGACCGCTATGCACTGTTTTTTATCCCGTTGACTTTGTTGGTGGCGGCGCTGGCGTGGCATCTGAGCGGCGACCCCTTGCGAGCGTTGGCGGTGCTGGTGGTGGCCACGCCTTGTCCTCTGATTCTGGCAGTGCCCATTTCGATCATGTCGGGTATATCCCGAGCCGCGCGGCGCGGAATATTGATCAAGGATGGCGCCACCCTGGAAGCGCTGGCCGGGATCAAACAAGTGTTTTTCGACAAAACCGGCACGCTGACCAGTGGACACGCGCGCCTGCAGTCGATCGAAGTCAATGGACTGGCCGATCCGCAGCAATTGCTTGGCCTGGCGGCCTCGCTCGCACAGGCTTCGACGCATCCCATCTCTCAGGCCATTGTCGAGGCAGCGCAACAGCGCAGGGTGTCCCTCAGCCTGCCAACCGAGGTGCAGGAGAGTCCGGGCGAGGGGCTTTGCGGGCTCATCGACGGTAAGCAGGTGCGATTGGGCACACTGTCTTTTGCTCATCAGGACGCTTACGAAACCGATTGGGCTGTCGCCATGCTTCGCCACATGGATTATCTGGCCTGTAGCGGAAGCTTTATCGAAGTGGATGGGAAACTGGCGGGCCTTTTGGTCCTCGCTGACACTGTTCGGCGCGAAACTCCACAAACGCTGCGCCGGTTACGCTGCAAAGGGATCGAGAGAATCGTCATGCTCACCGGTGATCGCCCGGAAACTGCCGAGATGATCGCAATGTCTGCCGGAATCGACGAGCTGCGCGCGGGTTTGACACCCGAGGATAAGGTGCGGGCTGTGCAGGAGGGCTGTTTGCGCAGCCCCACGCTGATGGTCGGTGACGGCATCAATGATGCGCCCGCATTGGCGGCGGCTAACGTTGGTGTGGCAATGGGGGCCAGCGGTGCAACCGCTTCGGCACAAGCCGCGGACGTCGTTCTGCTGGTCGATCGCCTGGATCGTCTGGTCGAGGCCCTGGACATCGCTCAGCGAACCCGTCATATCGCTGTCGTCGGTGTGCTGGCCGGCATGGGCCTATCGTTGCTGGCCATGGTCGCGGCGGCGCTCGGCTTTCTTGCGCCACTCATCGGCGCTGTGGTGCAGGAGGGCATTGATGTGCTGATTATCCTCAATGCGTTGCGGGCATTGGGGCCACTGTGGGGGCGTCGAAAGGGCATGCTGACTGCAGAGCATATTGATCGGCTGCAGGATGAACACCGGCAACTGTCCAGCGTGCTGAGTGACCTGCACCACCTGGCCGCTGACTTCGCCCGGCGCCCGGTTGTACAGGCACGAACCGAACTGCAGGAGCTGGTCGACAAGTTACAAACCTCATTGGCGCACCACGAGCATGATGATGAACAGCTGCTTTACCCGCTTTTAACGCAACGGTTGCCAGGCGAGGACCCTATGTCGGCCATGAGTCACGCCCACCGAGAGATCTTTCGCCTGATCCATTTGCTGGCGCGCATGAGTCGTGACTTCAATGCCGAACCGGCCAGGGCCGATGCCGACGAAATTCAGCATCAATTGATCAGGCTCGATACCCTGGTGCGCTTGCACTTTGACCAAGAGGAGGAGCTGTTCCGTTTCCTTGACGCACGCTGAACGAACGTTGTGCATACCGGCTGAGCGTCTGACTCCGGCCGATTCAGAGGTGATAGCGCGATTGGACGATGCGTCTGATCTGATCCATCGCCTTTTTGGGGACCATGCTTTTGTCCATTTCGATAAGGCGGGTCTTATTGGCAAGCACATCGTCCCGGATCACTTTGCGAAACCAATTGGAGAAATCCCCGGCATCGAGATGCTCGCGAAGGCCGGGTTCTTCAATTTGCGTTAAACAGGATAAAAACTCAGTCAGGTTGGCGGCACTCCGGCCAAGCGCAGGAAAGTAGAATGATCGCCATGCACCGACGTCTCCCGCAACGTACTTGCCGCTGTGACGATGGTGCTTTTGATGCGGCTGCATCTGTTCGATCAGGTATACCTCGTCGTCTCCGTGCAAACTCCAGAGACAGGCATGCTCCAGACCTGGCGTTCGCTCTGGAAACCGAGGGGAAGTTCGCTGCATGCGCTTGGCGAATTGCTCGACCAGTTCCCGAGCAGTGCTGCCAAGCGTCACCAGCACGTCGACCCCATCAAGTAGCTCCGGGCAGACCTGGTCGAAGTCGAGGGCTACGATGATTGCACCGATGTCCTTGAGAAAGCCGGGCGGCCAACTTGAACAGTGGGGAAGCATGTAATGCGCTTCGTCGACGATCAACCAGTAGGGGCGACCTGAAGTGCTGCGCAAATGCTGAAGAAAAGGCAGCAGGTCGCCAAACAACTGCACGCGCGCCGAGAGATCCAGGGCAAGGGCATTGACCACCACATTGAGCTGCGCCTGCAAAAGATAGTGCACGGAATCTTCTGTCGTCGGGGGCGCAGTGAGGCCGCCGATGGTCACCGCGTCTTCCAGCGTGAGGTAGTCGCCCTCTGGATCGATGATGCAGAATCCCTGATGAGCCTGGACCATTCTTTCTGTCAGCCAAGTGATGTAACTGGATTTTCCGGCCCCGGAATTGCCAATAACCAACATCACCGATTCTGGAGGCAGCCATAACGGGTGCCCATCGGTGGACTGCCCCAACTGAACCCCGATGCGTTCGACGCCAACCAGTGCGGCATCTTTTTCCAGAAGCATCTCGACCAGCTCGCACACCCCTTGACCATGGTCACGCGTCAGGCATAGGTCAGCGCTGGATTTTATGGAGGCTATGGCATTGCTGACCGCTGCGGCACAGCCGCAGATCGACAGAAAGGAGTGGTCGTTTTCCGCATCGCCCACTCCGACCACGTTCAATTCGCATATGCCTAAATCTCGTAACGCTGCAACAAGGCCGGACGCTTTGTTCACGCCAGGCGGCAGGATCATGATGGCGTCCTTGTTGAAGGTTATCTGCAGTTCAAGACCCAACTCGTGAATGCTACTGATCACTTCATTTTCGAATGGCTGCCAAGTAGCGATGACCGACTGTCCGATCGACAACGGTGACACCCCTTTGGCGCGCAGGTGACCAACCAGCTCGGTTGAGGCGGGATCTGCAATAAGCTCCTCGGTATCAGTACTCGGGTCGTACAAGAGCGCGCCATTTTCCGCAACCACCCTGTCAAAAAGATCCAGATGCGGAAAATGATGCTTGAGCGCTTGCAATTCCCGGCCTGAAATCAGCAATAACTTGCGACCGCTTTTTTTCACCTCGCTGAGCGATGCGCAGACTTGAGCAGGAACGCTACCGTTTTCGGCAATGGTCCCGTCGTAGTCTACTGCCAAGGCAAGGAAGTGCATGCTCGATCCCCATCAGACTCAATTGAGTGCAAAGGAAGACAACTGGAACAGACTATCGACCGACTCCTCGACTGTATTGAGAGGCAACTTATTGGGGCCAACATTGATTTTTATCAATTTTAAGTCGAGCGTTTGCTGATTGACGTCGGGCCCCATACGCGTGCAACCACAGTTGTTCAACAGCGTTGCTTTGATTGATCAAAAGCACATGTTTCTTTTGTTATTAATAACCCGAAGTGCTTAAGCCTGCAGATTACTGAACATGAGTAAGCTGCATGCATCAGGTTGATCTAAATCAATGGGCAGCCTGTCATCGGTTCCATGCTCTGGTCACATGCGGAGATTGGCGCCGGGTCATGAACACCAACAAACCAATAGGGATTCACGCGGTGCAAGACTGGCGGCGGAGCAGGGGAGCAACAGCAGGAAATCTGCGCCAACCGGGCAAAGGGCATTGGAAACGTGACGCAACCCACCTGTTGATAATCTTGCTGCTGTTGCCGGTTGGATACTTCACTGCGTATCACTTTGCTGCCCATACGTTGAGGGAGTTGGTAAACTTTTGTACCGCGCGTTTTGAAGTAGATTTCGAACAGGCCGAAGTAGAGCCTTCGCTCGAAGTTCTATCGCGATCCTTGTGCGAATGTCAGGCAAAAGCGCTGCTCAAAAAAAACGGAGTTGTGCGACTTGCCTTGGTCGACAGCCACTTACTGGCTCCGCAGTCACTTGAGCCCGTAACAAAGCAAGATGCAGAAGCCTGCATCAATGCTCTGTGGAAGCATGATGCTGAATGGGCCAGGCGCTTGCCCGTTGAATGAAAGGCTGCAGTTCTTTAATCATTGAAAGGCAGGCAGCCCCCAACGCCAATTTACAAACGTTTGCACCATGAAAACAGCCTGGCCTCAACCGGACATCCGGCCGTCCGACCGTTCATTGGGCGTATCTGATCTACATCAACGAACTCACATCGGGATTGGCAACACTGTCGACATCGATAGCCACACCAGCGGGATTTTCCATGCCCCGGTCGGACAGAGTCTCACACGCGCCATTGGCAACCCTGCCGTCTTCATCGCTCGGCCAGGGCACAGTGAATGAACAGATTGCCAGGGTTTTCGACGATATTGCCGATTTGCTGGAGTTGGACGATGCCAACCCTTTCCGGATCAGGGCCTATCGTAATGCTTCGCGAACGCTGAGGGCGTTGACAATCGATCTGGCGAAGATCATCGCGCGTGGTGAGCCGTTGCCAAAACTGGCTGGGATCGGTGTCGACCTGGCGGGCAAGATCAACGAAATCGTTACCACTGGCGATTGTGCGTTGCTTTCACGGTTGCAGAGTACTTCGCCGAAAGGACTGGCCCAGTTGCTATCTATTGCCGGTTTGGGACCGAAGCGGGTCAGGCACCTCTATCACGATCTTGGTATCGAAACCGTACAACAGTTATGCCAGGCCGCTGAAAAGGGGCGCATTCGCCATCTTCCAGGCTTCGGTGAAAAGTTGGAGGCCCGGTTATTGAGTGCAGCGCAGAAAGGAATCGGCAAAGATCGCCGTGTTCCGCTCGCACATGTCGAGCCATTGGCAGAACGGTTGGCGCGCTATTTGAAGCAGATCTCGGGTGTCGAACAAGCGACCGTGGCCGGAAGCCTGCGACGCATGAGGGACACCGTCGGCGATATAGATATTCTTGTTGCTGCTCGCGTTGATGTCTGCCAGCAATTCATCAAACACCCGGATGTTGCCACTGTGCTGGTTCAGGGACAGACACGTACCAGCGTTGTTCTGGGTTCAGGCATGCAAGTCGATTTACGGGTCGTTGACCCGGCTGTGTATGGGGCGGCCCTGGTGTACTTCACTGGCAGCAAGGCGCATAACATCGCTATTCGCCAAAGAGCACAGAACAAGGGGCTCAAACTCAGTGAGTATGGAGTATTCAAAGGTGGTCAACGGTTAGCCAGTAGCACTGAAACCGATGTTTATCGGGCGCTGGATCTGCCCTGGATAGTGCCTGAGCTTCGCGAAAATCGCGGTGAAGTCGAAGCGGCGCTTTCCAATCGCTTGCCCAGACTGATCGAGTCATGCGATCTCAAAGGTGACTTGCATGCCCATACCTCTGAATCAGATGGCGTCAACAGCCTGGAAGATATGGCGCTCGCCGCGCAGGCAGCGGGGTTGCAATATTTGGCAATCACCGATCATTCCCAGTCCCTCAGGGTAGCCCATGGTCTGGACGGGGACCGGTTACTGAAGCAGATGGACCAGATCGATGCGCTCAATGATCGATTGCAGGGCATAACCTTGCTCAAGGGCGTCGAGGTCGACATCCTCGAAGACGGTAGCCTGGATTTGTCGGACGATATTCTGGGGCGCCTTGATCTGGTGGTGGGTGCTGTCCACAGCCATTTCAATCTGACTCGGCGCCAGCAAACCCGCCGCTTGCTCAGAGCGATAAACCATCGTCATTTCACGATTCTGGCGCACCCGCTGTGTCGGTTGATCAATGAGCGCGCCCCCATAAACCTGGACCTCTCAGCCATCATCAAGGCCGCCGCTGAACGAGGTTGCTGTCTGGAACTCAATTCGCAACCGCAACGCATGGACCTGTCCGATCTGCAATGCCAATACGTCAAGGATCAGGGGGTACTGGTCAGCATCAATTCGGATGCGCATCAAGCAGCTGATTTCTCCCATTTGCGTTTTGGGGTCGCACAGGCACGTCGAGCCTGGCTGGAATCCCACAACGTTTTAAACACAAGGTCACTTCCAGCGCTCAAGTCGTTTTTGCACGGGGGCGGGGGCGGGCACACAGAAAGGGATCAAAGCTTATGTCAGCTGTAGACGACATCGTCGCGCAGGTACTGACCTTGCAAGTAAGGATCTATCAGGCCATGGCACGACTGGAGGCGCGAACCGATCATGAGGCGTTGCATGATCTGCGTATTGCTGTGCGACGTATCAGAAGCTTGATGCGTCCATTTCGCGCCATTCCAGAAGTGCTGTGTTTGATCGATGCTGCAAAACAGGTTGGAGCGTTGACCACGCCAGTACGTGATCTGGAAGTAATGATTGAGGAACTAAAAAACCGTGGTTTTCACTCGCAAGCGAATTTGAGAGAAGCAAGGTTGAAATCTCACTACTCCACGATTATTCGAAGCACCGCCGTTGCGAATTTATTGAACCAGCTGGATTGCTGGCCCTCTGCATTTCGTAGCGTGGAGATAGACAAGGGGTCGAAGTATTTGACCACCCGAATCAGGAGAACCCTTAACCGGCAATTGAAACGCTTGCTCGCTGCGTTAGAGGATGCAGAGTTTGATCGCCATCAGCTCAGGGCGATGGTCAAGCGCGTTCGTTATCTGACCGAGTCCTTTCCGCAGTTTTCTCCTTTGTCCTGCGAAGCCGCCGGAGCGCTTAAGTCATTACAGTTCGCCTTAGGCGAGTGGCACGATCAATATCAATGGTGCCAACAAGCGCTCGTTGAAGTTGATTTGCGCCCCTTGCACAAGACCTGGCTCAAAGGCTCATCACGCGCGCTTGAAGCCGCTGAGGCTCAGCTGGCTGCATTCGCTGATTTGTTTCGAGATGGATCGCAACGTTTGAATAAATGAGTGGCAGACACCTCTCGGCACGCGGCCTGAGTGTTCTATTGCGCGTGTTCGCCGAGGGTGACGTTTGATTTATATCAAGTCCCGAGAGCTTCAGCCTTTCAGAATCTGGGAACTGGCGATGACTGCCAGCTGCGGTCATCGTCAGTCCCAGGCGTTCGCCCCCCGACTGAAGTCCGCTGAAAACAATGCCGCGACCGCCAGGCTTCGTGCAGATCAAGCAGCCTATTGAGCGTTTTCTCTTGCGAGCAGCCATGCTTGCCAAGCCTGCCGATATTTCTCATCTGCACATTTTTTGGCGAGCGAGAACTTGAGCATGGTCTGGGAGGAAAAGGGTTCATCCAGAACGGAGTAGGCTTGATCGCTGAGACGATCAGCTTCAAGAAACAGTGCCTGGCAGTGTTTGATGGCGTCGCTGTTGGCCACATAAGGGTTCGTTGATTCATTGATGGGCATGGCCGTTGACCTTGAGCAGGCAGTTAGTCGAGTCGGGGATGTACAACAACTCCGCTGTCCGGGTTATTCCTCACGGGACCAGCGCACGCTCATGCCATATTCGCTATCGCTGTAGTGGTATTCAGAGTTGCCTTTGAAAGCACCTTTCAGGGCGTGCCCCAGACGATTGGCAAGGTGAATGCCAGTAGTGGTCACGACCAGCTCATCGGCTGCGTCATCGAGCTTGATGATGCGCTCAAGGGGATGCTCGGCCTTTTCCTTTTCCTCAGTGTGTTTAATCAACTGGACGATTTCCCCACGGTGCTGGTGCACGTAGCCGCCGGACAGGGTCAGGATACCTGCAGGCCTGTTGTCTTCTATGCGCCGGCAGGCTGGACAGATCGTTGTTTGCGCACCGTGAACCACGGTGTTTTCCTGGCGTTTCCAGCTCCAGGTTCCTGCGGCATACACGGCCTCGCATTTCGGGCAAACGGCAGGGCCCTCCGTGCGTGGGGCGCTATAAGGGTCATGCGAGACGTTCTTGAACAGTTTGTTTTTTTGGCTTTGCTGAAACTTGTCCATGATGTTTCTCCAGAGATGATCAGAACAACTGACGCTTGCTGAAGCGCACCCGCTCATTTCGACGCGATCCGGGTTCCAGCAGGTTGATTTTTATCAACTGCGATGCAAGCGCTGGAGGCGGCTCGAGCCAATGGTCCGCGTTTATGCATGAGGCGACAGGAGGACCGGGCTGCTCAGGGCTTTGTTGATAAAAGTCAACGTCGCCGGGAGTGGTTAATAGACCCTGCTTGAACGTGGAATTGTCAGGAGAGCGATCCGATGGCTCACAGCAAGCTGGTATTTCGCGGCGCCGCCCGCGAGAGGATTCTCAGCGGTGCCACTCAGTTGGCGGATGCCGTGCGCGTGACGCTGGGCCCCAAGTCCAAGTCGGTGCTGATTCAGAATAAATGGGGCAATCCAACAGTCTGCAATGATGGTGTAACCATCGCCAGGCGCATCGACCTGCTGGATCCGGAAGAAAATCTCGGTGCGCAAATGTTGCGTCAGGCTGCCGAGCGCACCGGTGACGCGGTGGGGGACGGTACCAGCACTGCAACGGTGCTGGCCCAGGCCATCCTCGCGGACGGTATCCGCAATGTGGTGGCGGGTGCCAGTGCGATCGACCTCAAACGCGGGCTCGATCGCGGACTCGCTTTGGTTGTGGAGTCGCTGAGGACGCTGTCGCGACCAGTGAGTACGCCCAGGGAAAAGGTCCAGGTCGCGACGCTATCCGCGCATAACGATGCGGTCATTGGCCAACTGGTAGCCGATGCCCTGGAGAAGGTTGGTATTGAAGGAGTGGTCAGCGTCGAGGAGTCAAAAACCACTGAAACGGTGGTCGAGGTCATGGAAGGCATGCGCTTCGACCGAGGTTATGTCTCGCCATATTTCGTCACCGATACCGAAAAGATGCAGGTGGAACTCGATGACGCTTACCTGTTGTTTTGCGACCACAAGATTCTGAATCTCAAGGAGTTGCTGCCCCTGATGGAGCTCGTGGCCAAGAGCGGCCAGCCCCTGGTGTTGATCGCGGATGACATAGAAGGGGAGGCGTTGACCACGCTGGTGGTCAATCAGATACGCGGTGTGCTGCGAGCGGTGGCGATCAAAGCTCCGGGCTTCGGTGACCGGCGCAAGGAGATGCTGCAGGACATGGCCGTTCTGACCGCAGGAACGGTGATTTCCAATGACCTGGGCTTTGCCCTCGAACAGATCGAGTTGAGTCAATTGGGCCGGGCGCATCGGGTGGTGGTGCAAAGGGACAGTTCGGCGTTGATCGGGGGGGCTGGCAATCGCGAGGCCATCGAGGCGCGGATGCAGCAAATCCGCGCACAAATGGAGACAACCACCAGCGACTACGACCGTGAAAAGCTACAGGAACGCTTGGCCAGGCTCTCGGGCGGCGTCGCGGTGGTCCGGGTCGGAGCGCCTTCGGAAGCCGAGATGAAAACCCGCAAGGATGCGTTGGATGACGCCATTTCCGCCACTCGTGCAGCCATCGCCGAAGGCATTGTGCCAGGTGCCGGCATGTCTTTGCTCAAGGCCGTCCCGAAGATTGCCGCCGAGGAGATGCAGTATGAAGGGGATGCCCGCACGGGTCTGCAAATCATGCGGCGCGCTTTGGAGGCGCCGGCCAGGGTCATCGCTGAAAACTCGGCAGTCGATGCCGGCGTCGTTGTCGCGAGGATGTTGGCTGAGCCTGGCAACATTGGCTTCGACGCGTCGGTCAATCGCTACGTCGATCTTTACGAGGCCGGAATCATCGACCCATCCAAAGTGGTGCGGATCGCCCTTGAAAATGCAGTGTCGGTGGCCAGCATCCTGCTGCTGACCGAGGCAATATTGACGGATATTCCGGAGAAAGAGTCGCCGATCCCGCCAGGGTTCAGCGAATGAGGTCCGGCAGTGTCGCCGGGCGTTTGAGCAAGGCCGGTCTCACGACCTGCCTGACGGGAGACAGATCATGAGCCAATATCAACGCCTTTTGCTGATCATCAACCCGCTCCTGCGTCGCTCTCCGGCAATCAACCATGCCGGCGCGCTGGCCAGGGCCAGTGGTGCGACATTGCACATCGTCGCCCTCGTCAAGACGCTGGACATTCTGTGGCTACTTGACGAGGGCAGCAGGAAACAGGTTCGGGAAAGCTATCTTCAGAACCAACGCGACTGGTTGAAGTCCCAGGCGGAGAAACTGTCTGGCCGAGGCGTAGCAGTGACCTGCGAAGTCGCTTGGGCGGACGACATAAAACAGGAGATTTCTGATCACGTTACAGAGTTGAATCCCGACTTGCTTATTAAGGAAGTGCAACACGAGTCACTGCTCAAACGTGCATTCTTCACCCCACTGGACTGGTATCTTTTGCGCCAATGCCAAGTGCCGGTGTACCTGCTTGGCGGCGCGGCCCATGCATTACCGTGCAAGGTTGTAGCCGCGGTCGACGTCTCTACGAACGGCTTGGAAAATAATCGGTTGAACGAGCGCATCATCCTGCAGGCCACTGCGCTGGCTATCCAGTGTGATGCCGAATTGCATCTGTTGTATGCCTATGACGTTTCGCAGGAATACCTGGCAGAACTGGGCGATGGCCTGAAAATCGCCGAACTGACTAAAGGCTTGCGCCGTGAGTTTGAAAAGACCTACCTCGACTGGGCCAGTCAGCATGGCGTACCGGCTGATCGCCGGCATTTTGCGGTGGGGCACCCCGTTGCAGCGCTCAGCGAGTTCACAGACGAGCATCAGGTGGATGTAATCGTCATGGGGCGCGTGCAATTCCACGGTCTGGACAAGCTGCTCGGCAGTACCACCGAACACATTCTGTATCAGGTCCCTTGCAACGTTCTGGCTGTGTAGCACCGCGCCGGAGGTCCCTGTAGGAGGAATGCTTATGAACATTGACCAGGCCATTTCTGGCCGTCATTCGACACGTGAATACACCGCGCAGGCTGTCGATGAAGAGGTCATTTTGCGCTTGATCGGTGCCGCCACCTTGGCGCCAAGTGCGATGAACCAACAACCCTGGCGATTCACCGTGGTTCGCGACCAAGCGTTGCTGGATCGAATTTCACGCGAGGCGAAAGCCTGCATGCTCAAGACGCTGGCACCGGGATCACAATCAGAGCGCTTTCACGCGTTGCTCGATGACGAGCACTTTCAGATTTTCTATCACGCACCGGTACTGATCCTGATCTCGGCTGACGCACCTGGGCAATGGGGGGTCGAAGACTGTGCGCTGGCCGCCCAGAACCTGATGCTCAGTGCCTGTGCAGAAGGACTGGGCACTTGCTGGATCGGTTTTGCCCAGCGGTATCTCAATACTCAACAGGGCAAGCAAATGCTGAATCTTCCACAGGCGTGGGTTCCGGTAGCACCGATCATCGTCGGCCATCCGAAAGCCGCGCCGGCGCCTGTTGCCCATCAGGCACCAGAGATTCGCTGGATTGGTTGATGCACCGCTGAGCATTCATCCGGATGAGCGGGCACGCGCACATTATTGCGACGAGTGATTAACCGGCACGCCGGGTTGGCCATTCATTGACAAAAATCACAGTGCCGGCGCAGGGGGGGCCGATACTTTGAAGGGTGCCGGCGTGTTCCCGGCTCACTCAACTGAGGAGAACCACCATGAACAAGCGTTTATCTGTTGTTGTGCTGAGCGTCCTTCTGGCGATGACGGCTGGGTGCAGTCATAAGCATGTGCAAGAAATGAATGCTCGTATCGATTCGGCACAAAGCGCTGCCGCTGTTGCGCAATCCAGAGCCGATGCCGCGTATTCAAAAGCGGAACAGGCGCAGGCCGCGGCCAGTCAGGCACAACGCACCGCCGATGAGGCCAATGAACGCGCCAGCCGAATGCTTGAAAAGGCGAGTCGCAAATAATGCCCCCCCGCCCGGCCATCGTTGCGAGCGGGTTGTGTAAGTGGTTTGGCAAAGGCAGTACGCGCATGAAAGCGGTTGACCAGGTGGCGCTGGTCGCGCAGTTCGGCGAAATGGTGTTTGTCATCGGCCCCTCGGGTAGCGGCAAGACCACATTATTGAGCATCCTCTCCGGCATCCTGCGACCCGACTCAGGAACGGTGCTGATTAATGGCCTGGACATCTGGAGCCTGAACAGCGACAGATTGGCCGAGCTGCGCCTGGATCACATCGGGTTCGTGTTCCAGGACTATCACTTGTTTTCGCGGTTGACGGCGGCCGAGAACGTCGCCATCCCCCTGATCCTTCGGCATCAAAAATGGAACGATGCGCTTTCGAAGGCCCGCCAGAGTCTGGAGGTGGTGGGCCTGAAGGATCGGGGGAACATCTTGCCCATGAAGCTTTCCGGAGGGGAGCAACAGCGCGTTGCCATTGCCAGAGCCATCGTGGGGGAGCCGCAAATCTTGATAATGGACGAGCCCACGGCATCTCTGGATGGGGACACGGGAAAAATGATCATCGCGTTCGTCAAGGAGAGAGTACTCAATCAGCAACGCTGCATCCTTATTGTCACTCACGATGCACGGATCAACGAGTACGCCGACCGTATCATCTACATGGCTGACGGCCGAATCAGCGAAACCGGGCATGCCATATCGTGAAAAAGTCCCTGCTGTTTACGCTGGCGGTAGTCGGTGTTCTCGGGGGGCTGATCGCCGCCTATCTGCTCGGGCGGACACCGCAGCCGCTGCCGCCCGCCTTCGCACCAGCGAGCAGCAACGATGCCAGCGCGATCTATGCCAATGGCATCATCGAGGGCGAGCAGCCCGGTGGCAGCAATATCGTGATCTATCCGCAGGTGGCCGCGCCGGTAACTCGGGTGTGGGTGCAGGAGGGGCAGACCGTCAACCGCGGGGAGCCGCTGGTCACACTTGACGACGCGGTGCCACGCGCCAATTTCGAACTGGCCCAGGCCAGTCTGGCCACCGCCCGCGACCAGTACAACAAGCGCTTGGCGTCTTACAACATTGATCCGAAATCGATCAGCAAAGATACCCTGGACACCGCGCGCAATTCCGTGACCCAGGCGCAGGCTGCCCTCAAGGCGTCGGCGGCGTTGCTGGCGCAATACCTCATCAAGGCGCCAGCGGACGGTGTGGTGATGACTGTTAACAGCGCAGTGGGCAGTTATGTATCGCCCCAGGGGGCCTATGACGTTTACACCCAAGGGTTCGCGCCGCTGCTGGTCATGAGCGCCGATCAGGCGCATCTGGCTGTGCGCTGTTATGTGGACGAGATTCTGATCGCCCGTTTACCAGCGCCCGAGCACATGCAGGCGCAGATGCTGATTCACGGCACGGACATCCGTGTGCCGCTGGCCTTCGTGCGGGTGCAGCCTTACGTATCGCCGAAAATCGAGCTGTCCAACCAGCGCCGGGAAAAAGTCGACCTGAGGGTGCTGGCGGTGATTTTTCGCTTCGAGAAGAAAGATCTGCCGAACGTCTACCCGGGGCAGTTGGTGGATGTGTTCATAGGTCAGAAGTAATGGAAAGGGTAGACCGGTTACGCCGCACTGGGCGCTTCTACCTTGCACTGAACCTGTTGCTGGGCAGCGGATGCACGGTCGGCCCGGATTTTTCGCCTCCGGCCACGCCTGTGTCAGAGCGCTATCTGAACGAGCCGCTGTCGGGGACTGTTGCTGCGCAGGGCCAGGCTCAACAGTTCGTGCCCGGCGGTGAGGTCACACCGGACTGGTGGCGCTTTTTCCACTCGACGGCGCTTGATGCACTGGTGCGCCAGGCGATCACCCATAACATGACCTTGCAGGCGGCCGAGGCCAGTTTGCGTCAAAGCCAGAACGCGCTCAGAGCCGGTCACGGGGTCTTCTATCCGCAGCTCGATGCCCGCTTCAGCGCGAGTCGTGAGCGCAGCGCGCCGGTCCAGCAAGGGCTGACGACGGCAGGCTCGATCTTTAACGTGATGATATTCAGTGGCACGATCAGCTACACCCTCGATGTCTTTGGCGGCGAGCGACGTGCCGTGGAGGGCTTGCAGGCCCAGGTCGATCGCCAGACCTGGCTGACTCAGGCGGCCTATCTCACGCTAACGGCCAATGTCGTCAATACGGCCATTGCCCGGGCAGCCTATACCGCGCAGATCGAGGCCACGGAACAATTGATCGGTTTGCAGCGCCAGCAGCTGCAATCCACCCAAGTTCAGGTGCGCAGCGGAACGGTGCCTTATTCGGCGACATTGAGCCTGCAGAGCCTGATCGCGACTAACGAGGCCTCGTTACCGGCGCTGAAACAGAAAGTCAGTCAAAGCGAGCACTTGCTGGCCACGCTCGAAGGCGTGATGCCTGCAGAACTCAAACTTCCCGACATTCGGTTGACAGCACTTTCGTTACCGCACGATCTGCCGGTCAGTCTGCCTTCCGACCTAGTGCGCCAGCGTCCGGATATCCTCACCGCCGAGGCGCAATTGCATCAGGCCAGCGCGCAAATCGGTGTCGCCACGGCGGCTATGTTTCCCAGCTTCAGCTTGAGCGGTACCTACGGGGCGGCTGGGTCGTACACCGGTTCACTGTTTGCCGGTGCCGGACGATTCTGGAACTTCGGGCCGTCGATCGATATTCCGCTGTTTCAGGGAGGGCGCCTGTGGTACAGCCGCCAGTCGGCAATTGACGTCTATCAGCAAGCAGCGGCGAACTACCGACAAGTGGTGCTGGAGTCTTTCGCGCAGGTGGCGGATGTGCTCAGGGCAATAGAGCTCGATGCGCAAACGTTACAGAAGCAGGCCGAGGCGCAGGCCGCTGCCCGAGAGGCCTTGAGATTATTGCAGGCCAACCATCGCTCGGGGTTGGTGACCTATCTGGATCTGCTCGTGGCCGACGTGCAGTTGCATCAGGTCGATATTGCTTACCTTCAAGCATTGGCGCAGCGGCATCAGGACACGGTTGCGTTGTTCGTGGCGCTGGGCGGTGGCTGGTGGAACCGGCCCGATACTGGCATTAGCGGAAACTAGGCATGAAATACAGTGGAATTCTGCGCATCGGGTACAAACTCCTAGTCAATGATCGCGCCAAATTCTCGGCGTTACTGGTGGGTATCACCTTCTCGGTGTTCCTGATGATGCAAATGACCGCCATGTTCGCTGGCATCCTGAACCGCGCCTATTCGACGGTCACCAATGTCGGAGCACCGATGTGGATCATCGATCCGGCGGTCAACACCCCGACGATTGCCATCCCGTTGCCGGACTACCTGCTGGACGCAGTGCGCAGCATGCAGCAGGTGGAATACGCCGTCCCGGTATTCATTGGCAGCGCCCAGGTGCGCCTGGAAAATGGCACATATCAAGGGGTTAGCGTGATTGGTCTGGACGACACCAGCCTGCTCGGTCGTCCGGCCCTGGAGCAGGGCGCCATCGAGGATATCTACGCCGAAAACGCGTTCATCGTGGTTCACGATGCTGAATTCGCAAAACTGGGCAACCCTGCCATCGGTACCTCGTTCGAGCTCAACGACCACCGGGGCATCATCGTCGGCATCGCCAGGGTTCTGGTCGGTGGATTGACCGGAGTGCCGACGCTTTACACAACCTACCGGCGTGCCATCGAATACATCCCTACGACACGCTTCACCGTGTCATACATCTTGCTCAAGCCCAGAAGCCGGCAAGGTGAGGCAGCCATCAAGCAGCAAGTGGCGCGGTTGGGCTACATCGCCCTGACCAGGGATGAGTTCAACCGGCGTATTGCCGACTTCTACATCTATCAGACCGGTGTCGGGACCAATATTCTGATGATGACAATCATCAGTTTTCTGGTCGGCCTGTCGATTTCCGGTCAGACGTTCTACAGTTTCATTCTGGAAAACCTGGATAAGTTTGCCGCTTTGAAAGCCATCGGCGCCAAGAACCGGGAGATGGTCTACATGATCTTCTTCATGGCCATGTTCACCGCGATGACCGGTTATGGTCTGGGCATCGGACTGGTGACTCTGATGATCGTCATCGCACGAACCTGTCTTCCCAACTACGCTGCGATCGTCACTTTCTGGAATCTGGGACTGGCGTTTGGTCTGGTGCTGTTGATTGCCGGGTTTTCCAGCTACCTGGGCATTCGCAAGGTGCTGAAGATCGAGCCGTTCGACATTTTCAGAGGCTGAGGCCCAAGAAAAAGCCCCTTGCCGGTTTCCCGGCAAGGGGCATACGTCTGCGGATTCATTCGCCCTTGATCGGCACGACCTTGTCCGCTTTCATCGCTTCGGGTTTTTTCGGCAGCGAGATGCTCAATACGCCTTTGCTGAAGTGCGCATCGATCTTTTCGGCGTCGACCCCTTTGGGCAGGTTGAACACCCGCTCGAAGGAACCGTAGTGACGCTCGCTCAAGTGATAGCCCTTGCGTTTTTCTTCCTTGTCCTCCTTCTTCTCGCCCTTGATGATCAGGCTGCCGTTGGACAGTTTGATCTCGATGTTCTTCTGATCCATGCCGGGCAGTTCGGCGGTGATCTCGAAGCTTTTATCCTTTTCGGTGATGTCCACCGCGGGCATGCTGCGGGAGAACAAGTCACGCGAGAAGAACGGCTCGACATCGAACAGACCACGACTGAAGGGCGATATCAATGACCCGCGGTTAAAGTCCTCGAACAGGTGGTCAACCTGTTGCCGCAGCTTCTCCAATGGGTGCCAGAGATCGGTCGTCACGGGCACCTTGTTCGATTTTGCGTCCGCATGTTCCTGCATTTTTTTCACGGAATTGCTCATTTTCGGTACTCCTCTCGGATGGAAGGCGCAGCGCCGGACGTCCTGTCGGCGAACCGCGCGGACTGAACGAACTCCTTACAACGTCAACGTCCCGGACCACAGCATCCAGCCGGCGTAGGCCGCTGCGGCCCAGATGATGATCAGCAGACCTGTCTCGGGACCACCAAGGGGCTGACCCTCACGGGATTTCAGCGTGCCCAGGTAGATCAGTGAGCCGGGGGCGTAGAGCAAGGCGCTGAGCAGCATGTATTTGGGGCCGGCGGCGTACAGCAGCCAGACGCAATACAGCGTGGCGACCAGCGCGATGGTCAGGTCTCGCACTTGCAGGGCGCGATGACCGGCGTAGGTTTCGCCCTGCCAGGTCATTTTCAGTGCATACAGACTGCTGAGCAGGTAGGGCAGCAGGATCATCGAGGTGGCAAGGGAAATCAGTGCCAGGTAACTGGCGCTCGAATACAGCGTCAGCAGCAGAAACAGCTGGATGCATCCGTTGGTCAGCCACAAGGCGTGGACCGGTACGCCACGGGTGGACTCCACGCCGAGCGACAGTGGCATGACCTTTTCCTTCGCCGGTGTGAACACCGATTCGGCTGCCAGAAGCGTCCAGGCGAGCAGGGCGCCACCGACCGAAACAATCAGGCCGATGCTGATCAGCACGGCACCCCATGGCCCTGCGGCGGCCTGCAGTACGCCGGCCATCGAAGGGTTTTTCAGGGCGGCCAGTTCCGGTTGTTTGAGAATGCCCAGTGACAACAGGGATACCGCAATCAGCAGCAACAGGGTGATGACAAAACCGATGACCGTGGCGCGTCCGACATCGGCGCGTTCTGCGGCGCGGGCAGAAAACACATTGGCGCCTTCGATGCCGATAAACACCCAGACCGTCACCAGCATCGTGCTTTTGACCTGGTCGAGGGTGCTGCCCAGCGCCGGTGCGCCCCAGAAGTCCATGGTGAACGTGTCGCGCCGGAACGCCGCGATCACAAAACCGATGAACAACAGCAGCGGCACGATCTTGGCCGCGGTGCTCAGGGCGTTGGCACGGGCCGCCGTGCGCATGCCCCGCAGGATCATCCAGTGCAACGACCAGAGCACGACCGACGCACCGGCAATCGCTGCCTTGTTATTGCCGTCGCCAAATGCCGGAAAGAAGTAACTCAGCGCGGCAAACAGAATCACCAGATAGCTGACGTTGCCGATCCAGGCACTGATCCAGTAGCCCCAGGCAGAGTTGAAACTGAGAAAGTCACCGCCCAGTGCCCGGGCGTAGGCGAACACACCGTTATCCAGTGCCGGCTGGCGGTTGGACAAACTCTGATAGACCAGAGCCAGGGACAGCATGCCGACCCCGGTGATCAGCCAGCCGATCAGGATCGCCCCGGCCCCGGCGCTGGCGGCCATGTTCTGCGGCAGGCTGAAAATGCCACTGCCGATCATCGAACCCACCACCAGCGCCACCAGCAGGCTCAGCGTCAGGCGCCTGGGCTCGCTCTTGCGCAAACTGCCGGTCAGTGGCGAATGCTGGGCGGGGGTAGCGCCCGGTTGAACGTCTTGCAGTTGAGTAGCCATGACGCGCCTCCACGAGACAGGATGGTCGGCATTGGCCGCGGACGCGGTCATGCGGACCTCGAGGATTAATCTCGGCGAGAAACGCGCAGGCGTGTTTGATTAAAATCAACTGAGAGAAAAACGCCGCGCCGGCCGCGGGTGACGATCAACCGGTCGCGGCTCGCGCCGCAGGCAAGTCGAGGGCTTTCAGCAGCGTTCTGCAGGGAAGGGAAGCAGGAGGGCTTACGCCCGGTCCATTGCTTCGTCCAGCCCTTGTTCTTCACCCAGAAACCCACCGCTTTGATGTTGCCAGAGGCGTGCGTAAGTGCCGTTTCGTTCCAGCAGCTCGGCGTGGGTGCCTTGTTCGATGATGCGGCCCTCGTCCATGACGATCAGTCGGTCCATGGCCGCAATCGTCGACAAACGATGGGCGATGGCGATGACGGTCTTGCCCTGCATCATGTCATCGAGGCTTTCCTGGATGGCGACTTCGACTTCGGAGTCCAGGGCACTGGTGGCCTCGTCGAGCAGCAGGATCGGCGCGTTCTTGAGCATCACCCGGGCGATGGCGATACGTTGCCGCTGACCGCCGGACAGCTTGATGCCGCGTTCGCCCACCAGCGTGTCGTATCCGGTGTGTCCCTGGCGGTCGCTCAATTGGCTGATGAAACCGTCTGCCTGGGCGCTGATCGCCGCGCTGCGGACCTGCGCATCGGTGGCGTCCGGGCGACCGTAGGCGATGTTGTCGCGAATCGAGCGGTGCAGCAGCGACGTATCCTGCGTGACCATGCCGATGGCGCTGCGCAGACTGTCCTGGGTTACTTGCGCGATGTTTTGCCCGTCGATGCGAATCGTACCGCTGTCCACGTCATAGAAGCGCAGCAGCAGGTTGATCAGCGTTGATTTGCCGGCACCGGAACGACCCACCAGACCGATTTTTTCCCCGGCGCGGATGTGCAGGCTCAAGCCGTCGAGCACCTGGCGCTCACCGTTGTAGTTGAAGTGCACGTTGTCGAAGGTCACGGCGCCGCCGGAAGGCACCAGCACGCCGGCGTTCGGCGCGTCCTGCACTTTCGGGCCCCGGGTCAGGGTTTCCATGCCGTCCTGCACGGTGCCGATGTTTTCGAACAGCGACGTCATCTGCCACATGATCCAGTGGGACATGCCATTGATCCGCAACGCCATGGCGGTGATTGCCGCCACCGCACCCGCGCCGACCTGGCCCTGGTGCCAGAGCCAGAGCGCATAACCACCGGCGCCAAGAATCAGCCCGACCACCAGTGCCTGATTGACGATCTCGAACTGGCTGACCAGACGCATCTGGCGAAAACCGGTGTGCTTGAAATCCTCCATCGCTGCGCGCGCGAAATGCGCTTCACGGTTGGAGTGCGAGAACAATTTCACCGTGGTGATGTTGGTGTAAGCGTCGGAAATCCGCCCCGTCATCGAGGAGCGTGCATGGGCCTGTTCCTGCCCGACCTGTCCCAGACGCGGCACGAAATACAGCATCGCCAACCCGAACAGCGCGACCCAGGCAAGAAAGGGCAGCATGAGTTTCAGGGCAAAACCACCGGCCAGTGCGATGATCGCAATGAAGTAAACACCGATGCCGGGGGCAATTTCGATGACGGTGAACAGCACTTCGCGCACCGCCAGCGCGGTCTGCATCACTTTGGTCGTGACCCGGCCGGAGAATTCGTCCGAGAAGAACGAAAGGCTTTGTCGCAGCATCAGGCGATGGAAGTCCCAGCGCAGCCGCAGCGGTAGATTGATCGCCAATATCTGGTGCTGCACCATCGTGCGCAACGCCACCAGACCGATGCTGGTCAGCAACACAATGGCGATGCCCCACAACACCCGACGCTCCTGCGCACTCTGGGCGCCACCGGCCTGCCAGGCCGAGAGCAGGTCCACGACTTGCCCGAGAAACGAAAACAGCCAGGCCTCGTAGATCGACACGCCGGCACTGAGCAGCGCCAGCGCAAGGACATAACCCCGGGCACCCCGGGTGCAGGCCCACAGAAAACGCAACAGGCCTGCGGGCGGTGGCGGTGCCTCGTCGGGTGGGAAAGGGTCGAGCCTGCGTTCAAACACGCGAAGCATAGTGGTCTCCGAAATGATCAGTTTCAGGGGAGTATGCCATTTTCGTCATTGGCCCCGGATAAGAGGACAACAGCCGCACGGCCGAGTTTGACCGCAGGGCGGTTCTCAATACTAACCAGCAGGCACGGAGCAGCGAGGCGTAACGGGCAGTCTGGCGATCCCCGGCTTATGGCACAGATGGATCATGGCCAGGCTCAAAGCAGGTCTTCGGGCTGCATCGTCAGAATGATTTTTCCGACGTTTTCAGAAGACTCCATTCGACGGTGAGCATCTGCAGCCCGTGATAACGCAAACGTGCTATCGACGACTGGCTCAAGGCTGCCGGCACCCTCGAAGCGATCAAGCCAGTGCTCGCGGAAACGCTTGATCATGGCGTGCTTCTCCGGTTGCGTGCGGGACTTCATGACCGTGCCGATGATTTGCAAGTGGCGGTAAAGAATGTCCTCCAGCGCCACCGTCATGTTGCCGCCTCCGCCAAGGATGCCCACCTGAATCAGGCGACCGCCGTGTGCAAGGGACGCGATGTTGCGGGCGAAGTAGGGCTCACCGATAAAGTCGATGATCACATCGACACCGCGACCCTGGGTTTTGTCGGTGATCACCTCAGCGAAATCCTGCGTCTTGTAGTCGATCGCCACATCAGCGCCCAAATGCTCGACACGCGCCAACTTGCTGCGATCGGTCGTCGCATACACCGTGGCACCTGTGGTGTAAGCCAACTGCACAGCGGCGGAGCCGACGCCGCCAGCGGCCGCGTGAATCAACACCGAATCGCCAGCCTTGAGCCGAGCCAGATGCATCATTGCTTCATGGGCTGTGACGAAGACCTCGGGAATGGCCGCCGCCTGTACATAATCAAGCTGTGCCGGGATGTGCATGGCCATGCGGTAATCGATGCGCGCCAACTCGGCGTAGGCACCGCCGCCGACCACGCCCATGACTCGATCTCCCACCTCGAACCCCGTCACCGAGCTCCCTCTGCCGATCACTTCGCCGGCGATTTCCAGACCGATGATCAGCGAGTCGCCAAAATTCGGATGCCCGTACCCACCGGTCCGGTGAGTCAGATCTGCACGGTTCACCCCGGCGGCATAGACACGCACCAGCAGGTCGTCCGGACGGACTTCAGGATTGGCAACCTCTACGAGTTCCAGGACGTCTGGCGCACCAAACTCTTTGATGTTGATGGCTTTCATTCAGTTGTTCTCCGTTTCGTTGAACGTGGCGTTGGCGATAGCCGATGCGGTGATGGCGCCAGGGAAGCCTACATAGAACGCCAGGTGCGTGATCGCCGCCGCCATTTCGTCTTGGGTCACACCGTTGCCAGCCGCCCGGCGTAAGTGAGCAGGCAACTCCTCCGAGTGACCACCGGCAATCAATGCCGCCACGGTGATCAGGCTACGGTCGCGCGGGGACAGCGCCGGATCGCTCCAGATGTGCGGATAAAGCGTTGAGTCGACGAATTGCGACAGCTTTGGCGTGAACGCGCGCGCGGCTTCCCGAGGACTTTTGAAATTGAGCTTGGACATGGGCGAGTTCCTTAAACCTGGCTGATGAATTTGTGGGTGAGATAGTGCTCGATGCCTTCAATGCCGCCTTCGGAGCCGTGACCGCTTTCTTTCATGCCGCCGAACGGGAGCTCGGTCGCGACGATGCGATATTGGTTGATCCCGATCATCCCGGCCTCCAATCCGTCGGCAACGTCAATGGCCGTGCGCGCGCTGGAGGTGAACGCGTAAGCGGAGAGTCCGTAGGGCAGGCGGTTGGCTTCTTGCAGTCCATCGGCCAGTTCATCGAACGGCATCAGTACGGCGATGGGGCCGAAGGGTTCTTCGTGCATGACGCGGGCGTTCATCGGCACATCCGCCAGAACCGTGGGCTGGAAGAAGTAGCCTTCGCCTGACAAGGCTTCACCACCGACCAATACCCGTGCACCTTTCTCAACGGCATCGGCGACCAGCTCTTCCATCTTGGCCAGCTGTCTTGGGTTGGCCAACGGTCCGACTTGTGTGTCCGGATGCAGGCCGTCACCGATTCTCAGCGCTTGGGTCGCAGCGACAAACTGATCGACAAAGGCTTGATAGGCGCCACGCTGGATCAGAAACCGGGTGGATGAAATACATACCTGCCCGGTGCCGCGAAACCGGTTGGCGACGCCCTCAACGGCAGCTTTTTCAATGTCGGCATCCTCGAAGACCAGCACCGGTCCGTGCCCACCCAGTTCAAGGGTGATGGGTTTCACGCCTTCGGCAGCGCGTGCAGACAGCAGGCGCCCGATCGGCACCGAACCGGTGAAGGTCACTTTGCGAATGATCGGCGAAGCGATCAGATGGCTGGACACTTGATCCGGTACGCCAAAGACCACTTGCAACACACCCTTGGGCAATCCTGCATCGTCGAGTGCACGCGCCAGGGCCAGCGCTGTAGAGGGGCTTTCTTCACCTGGTTTGAGAATGACGCTGCAACCGGCGGCCAGTGCTGCCGAGAGCTTGCGTGCCGGGGTGATGGCCGGGAAATTCCACGGTGTGAATGCGGCCACCGGGCCGATGGCCTGGCGTTTGACCAGTTGCAATACGCCTGGACGATTGGACGGGACCACACGGCCATCGATACGCCGGGCGCTTTCGGCGAACCATTCGAAATACTCCGCCGCGCGGGTCACTTCATCCAGGCTTTCATTCAGCGGCTTGCCTTCCTCCAAGGTCATCTGCGCGGCAATCTGCGGCGCACGTTCGAGGATCAGGTCAGCGGCACGCTTGAGGATCTTGGCGCGTTTGTCAGGCACAGTCTGACGCCATTGTTCGAAGCACAGGCGAGTCACTTCAAGGGCGTGATCAAGGTCGTCTGCGGTGGCGAGTGGGACGCGTCCGATTTCCCGACTGGTTGCCGGATTGACGACGGCGGCAGTATCGCGCCCTTCGGCACTGATCCATTCACCACCGATGAAAAGATAAAGCGGATCGTAGGAAGTCTTCATGCTGTGTCCTTCAGTTGGTTGTCAGAGATTCGTATGAAACCCGGCGCCTGATCGGGCGGCCTGTGCAACCCAGTCTATGGAAGGAGAGCCCATCGATTTAGACGGGCCAAAGGGAATCATTGTTGTCGGCAGAGGTAATATCGAGCCGCGGGCCGAACGTGTAGCATCCGGAAAAAAGCGGGTTGTCACGGTGAGCGTCAGATCTACAGGAAGGTCGCGATGGATAAGCTTTCGAACATGTCGGTGTACATAAAGGTTGTCGAGATGGGCAGTTTCACGGCCGTGGCCAATCATCTGGACTCAACGGTGGGTAACGTATCGCGTGCTGTCTCCGCGCTTGAAAACGTGCTCGATGCGCGCCTGTTGCAACGCTCGACCCGACGCCTCTCGGTCACCGATGCGGGGCGACGATTCTATGAGCGCTGCACGAAAATTCTGGCTGATCTGGAGAGTGCCGAAGCCGAAGCCAGCAATGCCGCGCTGGAGCCTCGGGGAACAATGCGTGTGCATTGCGTCCCCGGGCTGGCTCGGCATCTGGTCACGGGGGCGGTGCTGGAGTACCGCCGGCAGTTCCCGGAGGTGACGGTGGATTTATTGCTCTCGCAACGCATGCCGAACCTGTTGGAAGACCAACTGGATGTCTCGATTCTGATTGCTCGAGCGCTACCCGATTCGGCGTACGTCAGCCAAAAGATCGGTGTCAGCCATTGTGTGCTGGTGGCGTCACCTGACTACCTGGCCCGACATGCGGCTCCCGAGACGCCTGAAGACCTGCGTGATCACCAGTGTCTGCTGTTGGGCACCGTGGATTATGTGCGGGATGAGTGGCAGCTCAGGAGCAAGGCGGGGGACGCGACGTTTGTCCCGACAGGGCCAAGTTTCAGCGTCAACGATATGGATGCGATGGCACATGCCATTCGAGAGGGGGCGGGGATTGGTTTGCTGGCCGGGTTCACGGCCATCGAGGATTTGCGTTCCGGGAAGCTTGTGCGGGTTCTGCCTGACTACCACACCTATGAGCGCAACGTTTACGCCGTCTATACCTCCCGGCAGTTCGTCGATGCAAAAATCACGCGCTTTATCGACACGTTGAAGGATCGGGTTGGCAGTCTGCTGGCAGCCACGGCCAAAGAGCTTATCGATTGAAATCCTGGTAGGTCATGTGCGTCGGTACGACTGCACAAACATCCGGCACCGGGTCTTCAGAGTTGACCTTGGCGACATCAAGGTGGCTGCCGTAGGCGTATTGCTCGATCTGTCGAGTCTTTGCAGGACCGTCGTGTGCCGCTGTCACAGAGCTGAGGGTATGCGAATGTTCGATTAGTGACTATATGTTTCATTGGTCACGATTTGTAAGTCCTCGAGAGGGTGAGTAAGCTACGCCCATGAATCAGCCATCCCTATCTTCGCCCGGCCCTCGTGGCCCAGTCGATCACGACATTCGTGATCAGATTGTCGCGGCAGCCAATGAACACTTCAGCCAATACGGCTATGGCAAAACCACGGTTTCCGATCTGGCCAGGGCCATCGGTTTTTCCAAGGCGTACATCTATAAGTTCTTTGATTCCAAACAGGCGATCGGCGAAGCGATCTGCTCAAACTGTCTGGGCCAAATCGTTGCAGCGGTAGAACAGGCTGTTAACGCAGAGGCGATTTCGCCGACCGAGCGTTTCCGCCGCCTGGTGAAAACCGTGATAGCAACGGGTGTGGACCTGTTCTTCAATGATCGCAAACTCTACGACATCGCTGCATTTTCCGCCGGGGAGCGCTGGCCCAGTGCCCAGATGTATGAAGACCAGATCAAGCGCTTTATCTTCGACATCGTGCGTGAAGGGCGGGAGCTCGGAGAGTTCGAGCGCAAGACCCCACTGGACGAGACCGTCGAGGCGATTCATCTGGCCTTGCGCCCCTTCGTCAACCCGTTGCTGCTGCAGCACAATCTGGATTTTATCGAGGTAGCGCCCACGCTGACCTCCAACCTCATTCTGCGTAGCCTGATGCCCTGAGCTAACTCGGATCACCAGTTCAGGTGAGCTGAGCCAGAGCGCGACATCCCCCAACCGGATTTCCTGTTACCGGCACATGCGTGCCGGTACGGCTTTGAATTCTGCTTCATGTGACCATTGACTGAAATGGTCACTTGGATAGTATGGCTTCGCTGTCTTTCTCGATGTTGTTTTTCAGTGATCCCATAGAGTCCAGATAATGAAAAAAATAATGCTCAAGAACCCCCTCGGCCTGGCCGTTGCGCTGGTGTCCTCCAATGTGTTGGCCGGTGGTTTTGCCCTCAACGAACAAAGCATCAGCGGGATGGGGTCCGGTTTTGCCGGGCGATCTTCTTCAGCCGAAGACGCCAGTACGATCTACGGCAATCCGGCAGGCATGGCGCGGCTTAAACGAGAGCAGGTGAGCGTGGGGGCGGCGACGCTGTTCGCCAAATCGGACATCAGCCAGACACGCAGTACGTTTGGGGGAAAGGAAGACGGCGACATGGTGCCCACCACCACAGTACCGATGGGGTATTACGTCAAACCGATCGATGAACATTGGGCATTCGGTGTCGGGTTCTATGTGCCTTTCGGGCTGATCACCGACTACGGCAGTGGTTTTGCCGGACGCTATTACGCCAACAAAAGTGAAGTCACCACGCTGACCTTCCAGCCGACCATCAGCTACGCCTTTAACGAAAAGGTGTCGATCGGATTCGGGCCGACCATCAATCGTATCGGCGGAGAGATATCGGGCATGGTGCCCAATCCACTCAGCCCGGGGCGCAATGACGGCAAGCTCAAAAGCACCGGCGATGACACCGCACTGGGCTTCAATGCTGGCGTGCTGGTGCAGGCGACCGAACAGACCCGCCTGGGCCTGACGTATCACTCCAAAGTCAGTTACCACCTGGATGCCAAAACCAAGGTCACCGATGGGATCTTCAGCGTACTGGGCGTCAGCGGCCGTAGTTACGACGCATCGCTGGATGTCGACACGCCGGAGTCGGTGGACTTTTCGCTGACGCATCAATTCAACAACGACTGGACGCTTTATGTGGGCAGTACCTGGGCGCGCTGGAGCCGCTTCAAGGAGCTGACGATTGAGAACAGCGGCTTGCCGCCCTTGCTCAGCGGTCAATTGGGGACGATCAGCGAAGAGCAGAACTGGCATGACACCTGGGCTCACGCGATCGGTGCGGCCTATCAATTGAACAGCCAATGGGTGCTGCGTGGCGGGTTTTCGGTCGATCAGTCACCCGCCAACAACACCAATCGGGGGCCGCGCATTCCGACGGGCGACCGTAAGGTTGTCAGCATCGGCGCCGGCTGGACACCCGTGGACAATGTCACGATCGATCTCGCGTATTCCTATCTTTGGGAGGAAAGCGTGGAGGTCAACGACACCTCGGCAGCGAGAGGTGCCTACAGTGCCAAGTACAAGAACAGTGCCAGCGGGTTCGGAACGTCGGTCAGTTACCGCTTCTAGTTGAGCGCTATCAAGCCAAATGCGGATCGGGAGTACACGTGTCTCCCGACTCTTGAAACGATCTGGGGTTGCTGCTCAGCGCGCCGCTACAGAACCCGGCTCAACGGGTTGCCATCCTCCACCGAGCGACTTGAATACCGCCACCGCCGCACGGGCCGATTCAGTCCGCGCCTGCGCTCTGGCGTCGGAGGCCTGCAACAATGTTTCGTCGGCGTGCAGGACATCGATCAGGCTGGCGGTGCCTCTTTCATAGGCGGTGAACGAGGACTGGCGAGCTTGAGTCAGCGCCGCTTCGCCGCCGGTAAGGGTAGTGGTCTGGGCTTGCCGATTCACCAGTGAGGACAGCGCGTTCTCTACATCTTCGGTGGCGCGCAGTACCGACTGGCGATAGGCCGCCAATGCTTCAGATTCCTGACCTTTGGCCTGATCGATCTGGGCGTTGATGCGTGCGAAGTCGAATAGCCTCCAGCGCAAACCCAGCACACCCGCCGACTGGCTTGCGCCGCCGGTGAAAAGATTGCCACCGGATACGGCTGTCGCGCTGCCGAGCAAGGCGCTGAGTGAAAATTTCGGGTAGTACTCGGCAATGGCTTCACCGATGCGCGCGTTGGAGGCCGCAAGACGGCGTTCGGCCACGATCAGATCCGGTCTGCGCCGCAGCAGATCTGCCGGTGTGCCCAGCGCAGTCAACGACGGCACATCGGGAATTTCGCCCTCACGTGCCAGTTGCGTGCGGTGAGAGCCGGGAGGCGTGCCGAGCAGCACGTCCATCGCATTCATGGCTGCTTCCAGACCGCTTTGCAGTACCGGAACGGTCGCCTGGACTTGCGACAATTCACCCTCGGCCTGACGCACCTGGTACTCCGCGGCCAGGCCCTTGCCGTAAAGCAACCGGACTTTCTCCAGCAACGCGTGTCGGGTGTCGACTTGCCGGTTTGCAATATCCAGCCGTGCCTGTAATCCGCGCAGGGTGATGTAGATATCGGCCGTTTGCGCGGCGATCGCCAGCCGTGTAGCGGTGAAGCCCGCTGCTGAGGCCTGGTACTCGGCCAGTGCTGCCTCACGTCCACGGCGCAGCCCACCAAAGACATCGACTTCCCAGCCCGCCTCGAGGTTGGCCTCGTAAGAATTGCCATAACGGTCATAGCCAGGTGTTGAATTCAACACCTGGCCCAGTGGCGTCTCGACGGACTGATAAGCGCGTGCCGCCTGTGCGTTGATGTTTGCCGAGGGCAGCAGTGCTGCGTTTGCGGCTCCCAGGCCGGCCCTTGCCTGGGTGACGCGCGCCGACGCTTGTGCCAGATCCAGATTCTGCTGCAGTGCCTGGTTGATGAAGTCGGTCAGCAGCGGATCATTAAAGTTTTTCCACCAGGCGGCGAGACCGTCCGGTGTCAATCCGGATTGCGGTTCGACAGCGGGCTGCCCCAGGTAATGGTCCGAAAGCGGGGCGTCTGGACGACGGTAATCCGGACCCACCGCACAACCTGCCACGAAGCTGGCGGTAACCAAAAGAGTAATCGTACGGAGGGGAGGCATCGGCGTTCCTTAACGAGGTATGTGACCATAATACGTATTGGTCACAACGTGTCAATCAAGGGCGAGTGAACGTATTGCCTATTAAACGGGTATTTTAGGCAGGTTTGATAAAGCTGAGGCGTCGGATACTTCATGAGCAGTGACTGTTGACGATAATGGTCACAAGGTCGAGAATATGATGATCATCCTATTTCTAGTAAGGGAACCTATGCGCCGGCTCCGAATTTTCCCCATCGCCGCATGCCTGTTGCCACTCGCCCTGGTAGCGTGCGGTGATTCTTCCTCCGTAGTCGACCCGCGTACTCAAGCGCCTTTGGTCCGGGCCACCGCCGTTCAGGCAGCGGCCGACGGTTCCCGATCTTTTACGGGGGTGGTGACGGCGCGCATTCAGGGCGACCTGGGCTTTCGCGTATCGGGCAAGGTGCTTGAGCGTCTGGTTGACACGGGGCAGACCGTCAAGCGCGGTCAGCCGTTGATGCGGCTTGATCCCATCGACTTGGGGTTGCAGGCGCGCGCGCAGCAGGAGACGGTCATCGCCGCACGGGCCCGCGCCAGGCAGACAGCCGATGACGAAGCCCGCTATCGCACCCTGGTCAGCGCCGGCGCCATTTCCGCATCGGCCTACGATCAGATCAAAGCCGCCGCAGATACCGCCAAGGCGCAACTAAGCGCCGCTGAAGCTCAAGCGGACGTTGCACGCAACGCTTCCGGTTATGCGGTGCTGGTCGCCGATGCCGATGGCGTTGTGGTGGAAACACTCGCCGAACCCGGACAAGTCGTCAGCCCGGGACAACCGGTGGTTCGACTGGCGCGGGCAGGGCAACGCGAGGCCATCGTGCACTTGCCCGAGACGTTGCGTCCCGCAGCAGGATCCACCGCTCAAGCCACGCGCTACGGCGACGTTTCGGGGGCTGTTACCGCGAAACTGAGGTTGCTTTCGGATTCGGCGGACCGCACGACGCGTACGTTCGAGGCCCGCTATGTACTGGAAGGTGCGCTGGCCAATGCACCGATAGGTTCGACAGTCACTCTCAGAATAGCGGAGGGCTCGACACCTGCCGCGTCGTTGCAAGTGCCCATTGCCGCGCTTTACGACGCCGGTAAAGGCCCTGGAGTGTGGGTTATCGGCGGCACCCCGCCAACCGTGACCTGGCGACCGGTTCAGGTGCTGGGGTTGAGCGACGAATCGGCCCGAGTGGCCGGCGACCTTCGCGTTGGCGAGCAAATCGTTGCGCTGGGCGCTCACCTGTTGCGCGAAGGTGAGTCAGTAAGAATGCCTGTGCCTGATGCGGCCACCGTTGCCGGGAGTCGTCCATGAGCGAAGGACGATTCAACATTTCCGCCATCGCCGTTCGCGAGCGGGCGATTACAGTCTTTCTGATTTTCCTGATTGCCGTTGCCGGCATCCTGGCGTTCTTCCAGTTGGGGCGTGCCGAAGACCCTCCTTTTACAGTCAAGCAGTTGACCGTCATCACGGCGTGGCCGGGGGCGACCGCACAAGAGATGCAGGATCAGGTCGCAGAACCCCTGGAAAAACGCCTGCAAGAGCTCAAGTGGTACGACCGCTCGGAAACCTATACGCGGCCGGGGCTCGCTTTCACGATGGTCTCGTTGCTCGATAGCACGCCCCCTGCGCAAGTGCAGGAGGAGTTCTATCAGGCGCGTAAAAAACTCGAAGATGAAGCCATCAAGTTGCCGGCGGGCGTCATCGGGCCAATGGTCAATGATGAGTATTCGGACGTGACCTTTGCGCTGTTCGCCCTGAAAGCCAAAGGCGAGCCCCAGCGCTTGCTGGTCCGCGATGCTGAGTCGATGCGCCAGCGCCTGTTGCATGTGCCGGGGGTGAAGAAGGTCAACATCATCGGCGAACAAGCCGAACGGATATTTGTTTCGTTCTCTCATGACCGGTTGGCGACCCTGGGCTTGTCACCGCAGGACATCTTCGCCGCGCTGAACAGTCAGAACGCGCTGACCCCGTCCGGATCAATCGAAACCAGCGGGCCACAGATTTTTCTGCGTCTCGATGGTGCGTTCGACAAACTGCAGAAAATCCGCGACACCCCTGTGGTCGTGCAAGGGCGGACACTCAAGCTGTCTGATGTGGCGACGGTCGAACGCGGTTATGAAGACCCGGCCACCTTTCTGGTGCGCAATAACGGCGAAGATGCGCTGTTGCTCGGCGTAGTGATGCGCGAGGGCTGGAATGGTCTTGATCTGGGCAAGGCGCTGGAAGCCGAGACCGCAAGGATCAATGAGGAAATGCCACTGGGCATGAGCCTCTCGAAGGTCACCGACCAGGCTGTGAACATCGACTCTGCCGTCGGCGAGTTCATGGTCAAATTCTTCGTCGCGCTGCTGGTGGTCATGCTCGTCTGCTTTCTCAGCATGGGCTGGCGTGTCGGCGCGGTGGTCGCCGCCGCCGTACCTTTGACCCTGGCGATCGTGTTTGTGGTGATGGCAGCCACCGGCAAGAACTTCGACCGTATTACCCTCGGGTCGTTGATCCTGGCGCTGGGGCTGCTGGTCGATGACGCGATCATTGCCATTGAAATGATGGTGGTGAAAATGGAGGAGGGCTACGATCGCATCAAGGCGTCTGCCTATGCCTGGAGCCACACGGCGGCGCCGATGCTGTCCGGAACCCTGGTGACGGCGATCGGTTTTTTGCCGAACGGTTTCGCTCAGTCAACCGCCGGCGAATACACCAGCAACATGTTCTGGATCGTGGGCATCGCTCTCATCGCTTCGTGGGTCGTGGCCGTGGCGTTTACCCCTTATCTGGGCGTGAAACTGTTGCCGGACATCAAGGCAGTCGAAGGTGGACACGCGGCGATCTACAACACGCCGCGATACAACCGCTTCCGCCGGGTTCTGACCCGGGTCATCGCGTGCAAATGGTGGGTCGCGGGCATGGTTACCGCGCTGTTCTTCGTGGCGGCGGCGGGCATGGGGCTGGTGAAGAAACAATTCTTCCCGACCTCTGACCGTCCCGAAGTCATGATCGAGGTGCAAATGCCCTACGGCACTTCCATCGAGCAGACCAGCGCCACGGCTGCCAAAGTCGAAGCCTGGCTGCGCCAGCAAGACGAGGCAAAAATCGTCACGGCTTATATTGGCCAAGGGGCGCCGCGTTTCTTTCTGGCGATGGCGCCGGAACTGCCCGATCCGTCGTTCGCCAAGATCGTGGTGCTGACCGACAGTCAGGAGGCACGGGAAACCCTCAAATTGCGTTTTCGTGACGCGGTCGCTCAAGGGCTCGCCCCTGAGGCGCGCCTCAGGGCATCGCAGATTGTGTTTGGTCCTTATTCGCCATTTCCAGTGGCTTACCGGGTGATGGGGCCTGATCCGGCCAAGTTGCGCGTGATCGCCGAGCAGGTGCGGGGCGTGATGCAAGACAGCCCGATGATGAGAACCGTGAACACTGATTGGGGGCCGCTGACTCCGTCGTTGCATTTCAACCTGGATCAGGACCGTCTGCAGGCAGTGGGGCTGACATCGACTGCGGTTGCACAGCAATTGCAATTTCTGCTCAGCGGAGTACCGATCACGGCGGTGCGTGAAGATATTCGTTCAGTGCAGGTCATGGGGCGGGCAGCGGGGGATATACGGCTCGATCCGCAACAAATCGAAGGCTTCACTTTAGTCGGTGCGTCGGGACAGCGAATCCCCTTGTCGCAGATAGGCGAGGTCGATGTGCGCATGGAAGATCCGATCCTGCGCCGGCGTGATCGCACCCCGACCATCACCGTGCGCGGCGACATTGCCGAGGACTTGCAGCCACCGGATGTTTCCAGTGCGCTGCTGAAGCAACTGCAGCCGATCATCGAGAAGCTGCCTTCCGGTTACCGGATCGAGCAGGCGGGCGCGATCGAAGAGTCCGGCAAGGCCGGCAAGGCGATCCTGCCGTTGTTGCCGATCATGATTGCCATGACCCTGGTCATCATCATTGTGCAGGTCCGTTCGATCTCGGCGATGATCATGGTGTTCCTTACCTCGCCGTTAGGGTTGATTGGTGTGGTGCCGACACTGCTCATCTTCAGTCAGCCGTTTGGCATCAATGCGCTGGTCGGGTTGATTGCACTGTCGGGGATCCTGATGCGCAATACGCTGATTCTGATCGGTCAGATTCATCACAACGCGCAAGAAGGGCTGGATCCGTTTCACGCTGTCGTCGAAGCCACGGTGCAACGTGCACGACCGGTACTGTTGACGGCCCTGGCGGCAATCCTGGCGTTTATTCCCCTGACACACTCGGTGTTCTGGGGGACGCTGGCCTATACCCTGATTGGCGGCACGCTCGTCGGCACCATCATGACGCTGGTGTTCCTGCCCGCGATGTACTCGATCTGGTTCAAGATCCGTCCTGACCATAAGGGGCAAACTGAAAAAATAAATCCGACACAGGTATAAAAGCTTGAAATCGAGGCCCGCTTTGTCGTGCCTCTTTGCCCCCCTTACTACTCATCTTTTGACTGGTCACGGCTGGCAGGATCACTGACAGTTTTGTCGTTTATCCGAACGTGCGTATTGGCCGTGGCAGACATTCACGCTGATCCGCTTCTGGCCGTAAGCTGCCTACGGACGTCACCGAATACCCATTGTGGATGAGTTCTGAGTTTCTTGATCCAGGCTGGAACGCTGGAATGGAACGGGAGGGTTGCGGAAATAGCCGAAAAGATGTGGAAACGATCCAGAAAGGGAGGTCCAAAAAACGCGAGTTCCAGAAACGACAAAGCCCTGAATAATCAGGGCTTTGTCGTATCAAATATGGCGGAGGCGATGGGATTCGAACTCATGGACCTGTTACAGTCGACGGTTTTCAAGACCGATATGCAAAGCCAATGAAACCGGGGCCTGTAGCCGCTTTTCGTTACGATACGTTTATTTTTTGACACCTCTACAGCCCGCATTCTACAAGGGGCAGATTTTGAGTTTTGTAACGGTTTTTGGGGCTATTTCGATGGCTTGGCAATGGCGCCAATTCGTCGATAGACGCGCTCGGTAATGTCTCCTTTGGTGTGCCCCAAGAGTAGGCTCGCATCGCCGACGTCGAGGATTTCCGACGCCGCTTTCGGCCTGATGTCTCTGAACTGGAAGCCTCCGATTTTCTCAGCCAGCTGAACATCGCCTTTTTCTTCAGCTTCGTTCTTGGCCCTTTCTCTGGCGTCGTCCCATCGATCGCGAAGCATCTTCGCGGTCATCCGCTTGCCGCGTGCGCTCACGATCAAATAGCTGCAAATGTGCTGAGCATTGCGCTCAGCCATTTTCCCGATCAACAGGCCTAGACTGTTTGGCTCATCACCGTCAGTCATCTGGATACGCAGCTTTTTGTGTGTCTTGTTCTGCTGCACACCCAAGTAATTTCCCTCGACATCGTCCTTCCTCATGACCAGGACATCTGCCGGTCTTTGCCCGGTCAGATAGGCTAAGTCCATCGCGTCTTTCAGCTCTTGAGCTGCCTTCATGTAAACAGCATCCCAAACCGTATCATTTGCGTAATAGTCCCTCGGTGTTTCTTTGTTTTTTCGCACGCCTTGGCAGGGATTTTCTTTGGTCGTCAGTCCCCATTCTCGAGCAATGTTGAAAACGTGGGAGAGGGTGGCAATCTCGCGATTCGCCCGAACTTTGGCGGTCCGCGCGTCGCGGTACCCTGCGATAGTTGCTGGGGTGATTGAGTCGATGGGAGCGCTGTCGAACATCGGCCGAAGCTGCTTGATCTCCGACAAATTGTCCTTCTGCGTCCGTGCCGCTTTCTTCGATACGATGTCGCGGATATATCGGTCGAAGATGCCTTTCATAGTGCGCAGATCAAGCGGCTTTTCCTTCGCCTCCAGCTCCGCCCATTTGACCCTGGCCAAGTCCAGATCCTTGCCCAGCGGGATCGCCTTACCTGTCATATCCAGATAGTAATAGGCGATCCAAACCTTTCCGCTTTTTCGTGTTCGTGTCCACTTGTACATCCGAGGCGGCAAGCTGCGTGTGTCGGCCTTGCGGGGGCGCATATCAGTTCACTCGCGAGTAGTCTGGTGTCCATACCGGTGCAGCCGGCGGCGGGTTCGTATCGGCGATCGTAGGGCTGATCATGCCCAGCTTCATGCGGGCATACATGCGGCCCACCAGCGGACGCTTGCCACGGCTTTCGACGAACACCCACTGGCGATCAATCAGCCAGCGGCGCTGGTAGGCCCGGGCCTTGTAGCCGGTGAGTGCGGCCAGTTCCTCGTCGGAGAGAATTTCAGTTTCCATTGTGATGCTCCATGCCGCGCCTGGCGTTAGAAGTTGGTGATGGGTTATGCGGGCAACAAACCTTTCGCTTTTGCTTCTGCCCGGCACTGCTCGCGAAACTCCCGAGCCTTTTCGATTGCTTGCTGCTTTGTCGCGGCCTTCCAGGTGGGGCCGACCTGAATGAACTTGCCGCGCAGCTTCCCGCACCAGTGCTTCACGAAATCGCCGTTCTCGATCTGACAGATGGTGCCGGCCGATGCTTTCGGTGCCGTTGCGTAATCCACCAGCTTCTGGTCGTACGTTAATTCGGGCATGAGGATTCCTCGCCCGCCATACACTGGCAGGCTGTTGAGTTGGGGGAGCGATTACGGGTACTGGCGTTTTATGCGATCGGCGATGCCTTCGAGCTTTTCCGCCATGTACCGCATGTCATTGTTATCGCGGCGGGAGACGACGCCCGATCGCTTAACGTTGCGACCGTCGATGATCCAGGCTGCTAAGAGGATGATTGCGGATTCGAGCCGACGCCTAACCCAGCCGGTGTGTGGGACAACCTTCATCGCCACAGCCCCCTGCAGATCAGGGAGGCCATGTAGAGCGGGGCGAAGATCATGGCGTCACCTCGCGTCGCGCCCACCAACAGACCGGGCCATCATCAGTGTCGTGAATCGAAAGGCAGAACCAGCCTTCGCCATTTGGACGATCCGGTTCCCAATAGCCGCAGTCTGGATTTTGGGAGTCAAAGTAGCGCTCCGATATCTCGTCCGGGGCGTCTTCAATGCTGGACATCTTCACAACTAAACCCTGTTCGTCGAGCCATTTCTTGCACTTGTCGCCGTCACCCTCATCGAAAGACGGCAGATCCGGATGCCAGAACATGCCGTTTTCATCCCGCTTTACCGGCCAGTGTTTGATAAGTCCAACGCGATCGACGCGCTCAATCTCTGCAAGCAGCAGGGCTGCCGCCTTCACAAGGTCGCGGCGCCGATCTGCACTCGGCTTGAACTCTCCGACTACACGGGGCCAGGCCGTGCTCAGGCTACGCGGCTTACCGGCGAGGCTTGCATAGGTGGACGCCGCTTCGGCAAGTTCGCCATTGACGTAAAGGTCATCGCGATACAGCGAAAAGCCCTCGAGGGACACTTGGCGTTGCCGTTCGGCCATGACGTCCCGCGCTGCGCTGTTGAGGCGAATTTGGTTTTCTTCAGACATGACTTCGTCCTTGCCGCTATAGCGGCTGACTTTGAAGGGGGAGGGAGCTATCGTGTTCAGGCCTTACGTGGCCTTTCCTTGCTAAAATGGTGTTATAAATTTTTTAAGGAAGAAATCGTGGGTCGTTTTCGAACGTATTGGACAGATCAGGCGAAATGGTGGTGCAGCCGAAGCTTGGAGTGGTGGGCAGCGCACCTGACTGCGTTGTATATCGGTGGTGCGATCACCATCATGGGGGCAAAATTTGATGAGCTGATCGCGTTGAAACTGAATGAAATAGGAGATCTCGCTGCTGGCGTGTTTGGACCGGTAGCGTTCTTGTGGTTGGTCTTAGGCTACATCCAGCAAGGGCGCGAATTAAAACTAAGCTCAGCTGCTTTACAGTTACAGGCTCAAGAGCTCCAGAATTCTGTTGAACAACAGAAAGAACTTGTCGCCATCTCACGTGAGCAAGTTAAGACCGAGATTGAAAGTATTCAAAGTGCTCGCGAGCAACGGGCGAAATCAATTCGGCCGCTTTTTGTTATTTCTGGCAATGGCGGTTCTCACATGGGGTCAACTCATGAGTTAGAATTTTCTGTTCAAAATTTGGGTTCTCCAGTTACAAGTGTAAATTTCGATTTCTCTGATCAATTTGTATTTATTGGTCAGACCAGGCACTTGATGGAAAATAAAGATATTGCACGCTTTAAGTTGAACGTTGAAGGGCGCGGGGACGGAGTTGGGGATAAGCTTACGGTGACGTATCTTGATGCGGATTTCACTCCTGGAGTATGCATGTTTAACATCACGGTGTTACCAGATGATAGATATCCAGGTCTGAGGTTTGAGCAATTGTAAGCTCCATCGGACCACATCGAGAGATGTCCATCTTTTTCTGTGGACATGGGCATCCTATGCCGGGGCATGCCCGGGCGGTGGAGGGTTGTGGGATCAGGCGCTTGCGGATAGGGCCAGAATCTCGTCGCCCCCGCGCGCGAGGCCGGCGTGCAGCTCTACTTTGCTGCCAGCGAGCATCCCGGCAATGTGGGCGTTCATGTCCAGCTCGACGCCCTTTCTTTTCCGTGACTCTTTGATGTCCTGGGTGGCGAGGAATTCGCTGATCAACGCCTTGTCTTGCGCTTGAATCGCTACCAGCCCTTGCCCACTGCCGGGCTGCCCGGCTGCATCATCATCTTGAGGCACGAGCGCTTTCAGCTTCGACTGAACCTCCCAGACCCATGCCAAAGCGAAGTGATCGCCGGCAGTTTCAGCTGAATACGCACTGCGCCGAACCCCAGACCTGACTGCCGAGCAGTACTCCTTGCGCGCCTGGGTGAGCTTTCTGTGCAGCGACTCATACGCATACAGGGCGATGTTCTGAGCGGGAGCTACGCCGACGAATGTCGCGCATTCGATGACTTGCTCTTTCGAAGGGCTCCACTTCCGACGCCGCAAGGTCGTGCAGTTGAATGCATCAGCTACGGCGATGCTCAGCTGCTGATCCCATGCCGGCCGACGCTTGGCGCGGTGAAGGTCCGACTCGACTTCGCCGACGTCGCTCAACTTCACATCCATTTCGGTCAGACGGTACTCGCGCATCAGCGCCTGTGCCTGACGAAGTGCAGTCGCGGCCTCGTTCTCGTTGGCGCTCTGGGCCAGTGCCAGGCAGTGCTTGATCTTGCGTATCGCGCGCTCGAGTTTCTTTTCGTCGATCTGTTGTGCGGACATAGGAGGGCCTCGACGGTATATTGCGTGTGGGTGAATTTTTTAGGACAAGCCATGCAGCTCTTCCACTACACGGACATAAATGCAGTTAAATCGATTCTTGAAAACGAAAAGCTGTGGCTGACCGATGTGCGCTTTCTGAATGATTCAGAAGAGCTGCATAACGGTATTCACGCTCTGATTGATTATATAAAACATCAAGTTAAGACTTTTCCAGATCGCCATGAACTCCTGGGTGTTGCTGCAGAATATGTGGAGGCCGGTCTTGTCGGGAAAGCAGGTTACGGGATAGAAAATAGGCCTGTTTTTATCTGCTCATTCAGCCAGGCTGGTGATTTATTGAGTCAGTGGCGAGCGTATGGCTCCTATGCAATTGAGTTTTCATCCGAGGCTATTCCGCATGCGCTTTCGGCGTGCGTATATGACGATTTTGAAAAACTCTCTCAGGCATCAACCGTAGCACTTGCTAGCCTGATGACTATCTCTGACTCCATGCTAAAAAATGACGGCTATCTTGATAGCGACGGCTATGAGGCATTTTCTAATTTAGTTGGCTTGGCCGCGACTTTCAAACATCAAAGCTTCTCGGAAGAGCAGGAAGTAAGAATTGTTGCTGGTCATGATCTTGATCCAGAGATAGAGGACGGCTTAGAAGTGAGCTTTAGGACTCGAGGGAACATGCTAATTCCCTTCGTTGAACTTAGCGCTCCGTCTAAAAGTATTCGAGCTATTCACATTGGCCCAATGGCCGACCAGGAACTCGCATATATCTCTCTTAAGTCTTTTGTGACAAAGTTAAATCTTGATCGATTCACAAAGGATAATAATTATCTACATGATATTGATATTATCAAGTCTTCAATACCTTACAGGGCGCCTTAGCAAAAGCTGAGTCATCAGGTGAGAGCGCGCTAAAGGGAAACTTCGCCAATATCGATCCTACGGAGTTCCATTACCTCGACACTCTGGTGCCCGTCAGTGATCACTCATCAGGGCAGCTCAAGGTTGCGGAAGGTGCCGTGATAGTTGCGATAGGCGCAGAGCGCGACCTTTCGGAACGAATTGGCAGCGACTTTGCCGATTGCCATCGGGCTGCCCCCCTCCAAGTAGCGTCAACTCGAAGACGGTTACATTTGAGATGCGCTTCGCCGCCGCCCTCACAGTCCCGGGAGCAAGCTGGAAATCCTTGGCGACTTCGATCACATATTTGTAGTTGAGGGCATCGAAGATTTGTTGGTCGCGGGCGCCATTTCGCAGGCCCGCGTAGATGACTGCTTGCATGGGATGTCTCCAGTCAGGCGCCGCCCTCCGTGACCGGCGGTGGCAATTTGGTTTGGGTTGGGGTATTACAGGTGGCCGGCATGGGGCCGGATAGCCGGGGTTCTATGATTGAATTGCAGAGCAAAATCGACTCGATACTACCTGTTAGTGTTTTGGCCGCAGTGGTGTTGTTCATCGTTAAAGAAGTTGTTGAGTTTTTTAAGCGGTCCTCAGAGCGGAAAAGAAAGATATCAGCGTACAAAATTCTTCTATCTGAGGAACTCGAAAAAAACCTCTGGACATTGAATTATTTGACTAGCATTTGCCATGCTATCGGTGATGAGCATTTCACTGGTATTTCTTACAGGCGAACGTCATCCGGATCTGAACAGATTGCTGTTCATGTGGGCCGGCAGGGCGGGTATGGTCCGCTATGGAACGTGTATTCATCCATATTTGATAAGGCTGTCGTAGACTTGGCGGTAATCGATAAGAAGCTTTTTGAAAAATCAAAAATCGCCTACGAATGCCTTGCAGAGGCAAGGCATATTCGAAATTCGATTGTACGTCTCTGTGAAGATGAATCATTAAATGAATATGTTCACACGTTTCCTGAATATGCTTTGGGAATTTTAAGGGAGGCTGTAGATGCGCTCGATATTCTTTATGTTGCATGCGCTGGGAAAAAATTAGACCGCCCTAAGCTACGATCTTATGTTTGAATTTAACCATACTAATATTAGTAGGCATAATTCCTAACTAAATTCAGGAGAGTCGTGCGGTTGCTGGATGCATCGAGTAGGGTGTGTGTTCCTATTTGACTGAGCTACGCTCCAGGCTCAACTTCACGAAAGGATTTCGCGATGGTCATTCGTAACGCTGAAAATCACGCCAAGATTGCTGCCGAAATCGGCTGGAGCGCTGCAGATGTTGCCCAGTTCATTGTGCACATTGATCCGATGGCGAATGGGCAAGGATATCTTTTGTTCCCGCATCAAAATTTTTGGGAAAATGCTCTGCCCAAACCACTTCGCTTAGGTAATGATTGGGTAATTAAAACAGGGCCAATTGACCTCGAGCATGGCTAATCTAGCCATGCCGGGTTAGCGATTTCGTCTTCCAACTCAGGCGGATCATCGGCAAGCGACTTCATTTCGGCTGCCTCGATCAGTCGCGACACCTTTTCGGTTATGACAAAAGGTGTCGTGACACATCGCAGCATCTTGGCCTGAGTCTCGAAGTCGGCAGCGATCAGGTTCATCAGCAGCAGTGGTAAACCTCCTGCCGGTTGTTAATGCCGTGCGCTGCCATGACCCGCTTGAGGTCAGGCTTGAACACCCCGGCCACTTCAACCGTAAACTTCTCGACGCCCAACGCAGCGTCCCTTGCTGCTGCCTTCTCGCGCTTCCTGCGCTGCTTCTTGGCTTCCTCCGTCAATTCCTTTTCCTCGGCCATGGCCTACCTCTTCAATTCCGCTGGCCGGCAAGTCCAGCCAGGTCTGTCGGCGGCGTGTCGTCGCCCGGTTACTGATGCGTTTTATGAGTCGAACTTGAATCCGTTCTCGCTGGCGATCAGCGCAACCCGCTTGACGTGCATGTGCAGTGTCTTGGCCGTCTCGCTGATGGTCTTGCCGGCTTCGGCCAGTTCGCGAACCTTCGGCGCGATCTTGTTGCGCTCGACTCGCAGACGGTCGTGATGCGGTGTGGATGCCAGCTTTGGATCACCAGTGACTCCGCTGGGGATTTGCTGGGCCTTGCCGCCGGCGCCAAAGAACTGATCGAGCTGCTCGTTCAGGCTTGCGACGATGCAGTCGCGGGGGTTGGGTTGGGGTACGCCGATCACTGCTGACCTCCTGCTGGCCGGTTGGCTTTTTCTTCGAACTGAATCGCCATGTCGAGCGCCGCTTTGTAGGTCCAGCGAAACGCCGCGGTCTTGCCGGTTGAGAGGTTGACGACATGGAAGGCCTTGCCGACCACCCTCACCTGGAAGCGCACCTTCTTCTCCGGCATCACCAGGCCTGCGAGTCGTGCAAACGTCTCGCGTGCTGCCTGGGTACGAATCATCAGGACGCGCAGAACATCGACGCGCTGTTGCATCAGAGGGTGCATTTCGGCCTGAGCAATTGCTGTTGCGTGCTTCATGGTTGATTACCTGTCGGTTGTCATCCCAAGCAGCCCTCGCGAGAAGGCTGCTCAGTGATGCTGTCCGTCCTATTACCGCCGGAAAGGGCGGGGCGCATTGCATGCCGGGTCACTCACACGGTTAAGGCGTTTCACCATCGAGCAGCCGTCCAGGTTGTTCCTGTCGTTGGCAGGCTTTCGGGCCTGTCTGCTCGCCGGTCGCCGGTAGAGGCAATACGGTCTGTTATTTGTTGCGCGGTTTGTTAAAGAGCATTGGAATTTTCGTCCTGCCTGTTGCACTAGTGTTCGAGGTACAAGTCGGCTTGCATAAATAAAAGCATGCTTGTCATTTGAATGCAAGCAAGCTTGTGCTAATTTTTTGTACTGTATGCATATACAGTATTCGTTTGGAGGGCAGCATGGCGAAAGGGAATGAAGGTTCGGCTAACGGAGTACGTCAAGAGGCGAGAGGACTAGAGAGGCTAGGAATTCGAGTTTCCGAAATGATCAACCACCCCATCGCCCAGCTTCAGCGATGGGTGACCATCCATCGCCTGGATACTGACGGAGATCGCGAGTGGGAGGAGGTAATGAGGTTGATATTGGAAACCGACGGCATCGACATGACGTTCAACGACGATGAATCGGTGACATTGAATTGGGAGGCGAACGCCGTGGAAAATCGGCCAGTGGCGGTTACAGAAGAACTTGAGGAGCTGGCTCCTTTCTGATCAGGCAATAAAAAGCCCGCTGATGGCGGGCTTTGAATTTTTTAGCGGGCCTCAGCTATTACCTATCCGACGTGGGTGGCTGAATCTCGCTAAGCGAGTAATCTTGAGACTTGCCATGGTCATTCCGCACGGTTTGAAGTGCGTATTGGAGTTTTTCCATTTGCGAACGCGTACGTTTTTTAAACGCATCGTTTGCTTCTGTATCTTTCAGATGTTCTTTACAGATTTTGATCGACGCTTTGAGTGCTGCTATTTTACGAGTTAGCTCTGGGGGGTCATCTGCTCTTATATAAATTTTAAGTAGCCAGATTGAAACGAAGGGGCTGAGTATCCCTGTAAGTGCCATTAAACCTTGTTTCGCTTCCACTGTGGTTATGATCGGCGTCAAAACCAATGCCAGTGCATTGAGGAGGCTAGTGGCTAAAGCCATGAACATATTGTTTTTCACAGGCTGCCCCCTAAAGATTCCGCTTGCTTTTGTGTGAGCCTGATTAGTCGTTTTTTTCTGATGATCGACTGCTTCAGTAAATAACTCTCAACCTCGTCGTCTTCTGAAATGTATTGGATTAGCATATCTCTCGGAAAAAGAAGATATGAAAAGTGTCTAGTTATTTTTCGGACATAAATGAATATCAGCGGAAAGCCAGAGATCAAGATGATCCATCCGAGCGCCTGTAATATTAAATCATAAGTCCACATAGGCTGACCTCGGAGGGCTAGTTAACTTCGCCGTAAACTTTAACTATAGCATAAGTCGTCCTTGTGCCACTAAGGTCAACGATCTCTTTTTTCTCTATTTTCACCATGTAGAATTTATCTTTAAGGAATGCCTCCTCGTTATCGGCGACCTTCAACATGAATTCTTCGTCTTGGATAGTTACAGTAGCCTCAAAGCCATCCTTGCTTGCGATACTCCAGCCGCGTTTACCTTTGAAATTCAGTTTTGTGAACTGTATGTTTTTTCTAAAGCTATCTACGTTTACTTTTTCGGTCAGGTCAGCTTTTATAGGTTTAAAATTGACTATTTCAGCTTCTTGTAAAGTGGTAATGCTACCTTGAGCCCTGAAAGAAACCTTTGGGCTGTCTTTACCTTGCAATGGACCTTGGATAACCTTGTGAAGCGCCTGACGGATCTCTTTACTTGAAACTAGCTGTGCCACATCGCTTGACGTTTCGATTTCTTTTCCATCGACGGTGATGACAGCTGTCTTCTTTCTCGCATTAATAACGACTTTTTCAATTTTTTTATCTTTTATGCGATCGATTATTCCGATTGCCGATGCGCTAGCTGCAACAGCCGCGCCGCCGATTATGCCTATGGATTTTAATACAGTATTAGTTGTAAGAGGGTCTGCAAATATAGAGTAAATAATCTCTAGGGACCCTTTTTTTGCGGGTGCTACTACACTCAGATTTGCTTCGGAAGAGCCGTTGCTCACAATTTTTGCCGATTTTGTAATTAGTTCGTCCATGCCAAGGATGGCGCTTCCTAAGTCCTTAGCACTTATTTGGTGATGAGCTAACTGACCCTTAGCGTCGTAGGATATTGTAAATTCTGTGACTACTTTATCGTCCATCGGATGCCCCTAGTTTGCCTCAAGTCGGAGCTCGCTACCATGTAAACATCCATGTCACTAGTCCCCATTAATATTAGCTTTCACGATACTGTTAGGAAGTTAGAATCCCGTTGAGAGATTCAAACTAAGTTAGCGTTCCAAACGAGAAGCACGCGCGCCTGGATGAAAGTCAAGTCACGTCTGATCATTCGATCCTTGTGCCTGGTGTTATCGGAAATCATTTCGAAGTGATCCTCATCGGCGACTTGCAGCCGTTTGATGTAAATGTGGTCATCCCACGAAAACAGGTAGATCCCATCACCAACGAATTCCCGAATGCTGACGTCGACGATCAGCGGATCGCGGTGTTTGATCGTCGGCTCCATCGACTGACCCCAGCCGGTCACCATCTTAAGGTGGAAGTGCTCAGCAAATTCAACCCCGAGCTCGCGTAAGTGCTTGGGGCTGACTCGGACGTCTTGGAATGTTTCCGGAAAGTCGTGAGCGATCTGGCCACCACCCATTGCTGCGCGGATGTCGTAATGCGCAATCCACACCTCGTCACCGACTAGGCCGGGACGAGAAAAGTCCCCGGTAACCACATTCGTTGACTTCGACTCTATTGCGGTTTCTTCAACTGCATCAGCTATGCGTTGGCGGGCGTCTTCAGACAGCCCGTTGCCATGTTTCGCGAGCATCTGCCTGACGAGGTCGGCGGATGATTTGCTATCGACCTTCGATGGAACCATATCTTTCCGACTTGGAGGCTCCCCCTTGCCGGACAGAAGCCAGTCCACTGTGGTGTCGTAACCCTCAGCAATAGCAATTAGGTTTTCATTCTTGATGTTGCCTGTGTCGCCTGCAAACCACTGACGAACAGCCTCATAGCTCACACCGCAGGTGCTAGCTATATCCCTTTTGAAGCCACGCGCTCCAACTTCCGGCTTTCGCGAAAGTACGAGCTTCGTAATCCGATCAGTAATTTTCATGCGAGCAATCTACAAGTTAGCTTGCCAAGCATGCTTGCTTAGTAAACACAAGCATGCTTGAATTGGCGTGCACCTAAAGGAGTCAGCCATGAACCGTGCCGACGCAATCAATCATTTTAAAGGGATTGCCCCTTTGGCCAAAGCGCTCGGAATTACATACGAGGCAGTCAGGCAATGGGGTGATGAAATTCCCGAGCTTCGTCAGTACCAGCTTGAACTGGTAACGAATGGCCAATTGAAGGCCGACAAAAAGCATTCGGCAGCATAAATCATCCTGGTGTTGATCTCTTGAACGAATGATCGCCGAGCCACTGCCAGACATCCACGGAAACAAATTTGAGGTTTTACGAATGGAGGATTTCTTGAGGGCTTGCCACACCACCGTCAAGGAAAGTGGGGCAGAGGAGTTGGCCGGGAAGATGTGCATGGCACACGTGAGCTTGCTCCAGCGCTCGAACCCGGACAACGCGGCGCATCACCTGACCATTGAACATCTTTTCGGGATTTTGCTGCACACCGGCGATATGCGCCCACTGATAGCGCTCGCTGATCAATTCGGTTTTGACCTAGTGGCTCGTGAGAAGCCGGCTGCCAAGCCGTTGATGGCTGCGCTGGGCCTCCTGTCCGCCGAGTGCGGCGATGTTGGTCGATTGATTTTCGATGCGGCGGCGGACAACCACATCAGCCAGCACGAAAAAGCCCAGGGCGAGAAAGCAATCCTTGAGGCAATCGATGCGCTGCAGGTTCTGCGCGAATCGCTGAAGGTGGCCTGAATCTCAGGCACAAGTGTCAGTTTCTGAGCGAGGAGAGAGCAATGATTGAAAAGACCACTACATATTCAAGGCCGACCCTTTCGGTACGCGAGAGAGAGATTGCGATTGAGGCTATCGGTCGCCAAGTAACGGGCTCGCCACGCGCGATGGCCTCGGATCTGCTCGCTGCCATCGCCGTACTCGATGGAGAACATATCCCGGTGGTGATTTGGTCGGGAGACTTTATTACTTATCAGGCGAAAGCTGCCTGGCATCAACAACAGGCGGCTGACTGGCAGGACCAAGCAAACCGCCAACGACAGCTTATTGATTCAAGGACTTCAAGTGAGGCGCAAAGTCATCCTTCAGAGCCCCTCTCTGCTGAACCAGCTCCAGAACCGGGTCTTCTTCTTCGCCTTCCAGCACTAGATCAATCAATTCCTGCTGAAGAAGAAAAAGAAAATCCTCTTCCGCTTCTAGAGCACGAACCTGAGCAAGAGTCCAGTGATGCTTGTTAAGCACAGCGAGCCGCAATGCATCTGTGTGCGACAAGGGACCCCAAGGGCATTTTGGGTCGGTCGCGATTCGTTCGGCGAGGCAGTAAAGCTTGAAACTTTGAAAAGCCTGCCGAAAGTGCTGGCCGTAGTTGTTCATTCCTTGCCATCGGGTTTCTGGCTTTTCACGCAGAACGTTTTCGAATCGCTCTACCAAATCCCACCAGATGGAGTGGTAGTTGAGTGTTTTCAGCTTCATATGTCCGGTCTCCTTGGACCTTTTCGTGTGGAAAAAAAAGCTACCACGGATGCACTGGACACCCATAACGCCTGAATCGCAGGCACAAAAAAGCCGGGCTGCAACCCGGCTCTTTCAAAACGATAAAACACTTGAAGGGACATTATGAACACGAACGTCACCCCCGGCAATCCCCCCATTCCTGCGACACGTTTTGGTCAATCGCAAAAAGTGTCGCGACACACGTTATCTCGTTTTGCCGAATTGAATATCGGAGCCTCGCTGTGAGCGTTCAAGCAATGTCATGGGCGCTGTCTTTGCCCACGCAAGTTCTCAAGGATGCTAGCGCACGGCACGTTCTGCTGTGCCTGGCCAACTATGCCGGATCGAACGGCACTGGCGCGTTTCCGTCAGCTTCCACTCTGGCTCAGGACACCGGTCTATCCGAGCGCACCGTGCGTTACAAGTTAGATGACTTGGAGAAGTCGGGACTGATCAAGCAGGGCAATCAGGCGATTGCTGCTGTTCACATTGATCGCCATGACCGACGCCCAGTCGTTTACGACCTTCAAATATTGCGGGGTGCAAATGCTGCACCCCGTTCGGAACGGGGTGCAAATGACGGCACGGGGTGCAATCCACAACAGAACGGGGTGCAATCTACGACAGAGCGGGGTGCAGCGGCTGCACCCAATACGTCAATTAACCATCAGGTAACCGAACAGCAGCTGCAGCGCGAGTTTTCTGGCGTGGTCGATGATCAGGATCGACAAGCTCTCGATGCTCTCGAAGATCCTCGCCAGCGCTTTTCGATGTTTGCCGACTGGGAGTTCAGCGCTAAACAGTTGGAAGACCAGCTTCGCCTGATGTGCTTGCCGATCTCATCGGCTACCGATGAGTTGATTAACTCGTTCAAAGGTTTCTTCATCGCCAAACCCGATACCCGTGACAACGCCGCCGGCTGGTGCCACCGCCTTGCCAAGTGGATCAAGCGTGATCGCGCAGTGAAGTCCGGCGACATTGAGGAAGAGATGGATGCGACCGGTGACTGGACTGCCAAGGGGGTTCGGGTATGAAATCTGCACGCGATCTTATTGCCGAACGGCGAACCGACCCTACCTACAAGCCGACGTCCGACCCAGTAGTGGCCGAGGTTGATCCATCGACCAAAGCTGTCATCGACGATTTGTTCCTGCGTCTTCGCGGTGCCTGTGGCGCATGGCGCCAGTCTTGGCCGACTGAGGCCGTGATGAACGCCTCGAAGCTTGAATGGCTCGGCGAGTTCATGCGCTCCGGGATCAACCGGATGGAGCAAATCGACCACGGCATGCGCGTCCTGAGTGCGAGTAAGTCTGCATTTGTTCCGGCGCCCGGGGTTTTCGTCAGCTGGTGCTTTGCCCCTGAAGGGCTGGGATTGCCGAGCGTCGAAAAGGCGTACGCCCAGGGTCTTCGCAACTGCCATCCCGCTATGCGTGATTCGGCCAAGTGGATGCACGCTGCGGTCTACCACGCTACTGCGGCCGCTGGTTTTCATGGCCTGCCATTGCTCTCGCGTGAACTTGGTTTGGCGAGCTTCGAGCGTCACTACTTGGCCCAGTGCAGGAAGATCTGGAAGGGTGAACCCCTAGGCTCTATCCCTATTGCTGAACTTGCTGCGCCTAAGCCTGATCGCAACCCCGAAGTGGGTAACACCGCTTTGGCCAACTTGCGCGCGATGCGTGCGGGGAGGGTAGAACGTGTGTGACCGTCGCCTTGCTGTACCCGAAATCGATACCTATCGCTTCGCAGTGTTCTGCTGCTCGTTCAAGGTCGATTTGAGTTCGCCACCTGATCACGCGCTGGCGCTGTTTGCCGACGAGGCCATGGCCAAGCGTTATGGCTCGTGGATGTGGCCGGGGACCTATGAAGTCGTTGACGTCGTGACGGGGAAGCCTTCATGCGAGTGAGCTCGAAGAAGCTTCGCGCCTCGGCAAATGGCCAAGAGTGCACCGTCCGGATGCCAGGCATCTGCAATCACAATCCAGAAACGACCGTCCTTGCGCATTTGCCTTGCGGGCGGAAGGGCATGGGCATGAAAGGCTTTGACATCGTGGCGGTGTACGCGTGCTCCGCTTGCCACGACGTGATCGACGGCCGCGCCGCCGGCGAGATCGACTGGCAGGACGTGCCGCGCGCCATCGCCGAAACCTACGAAGCCCTGATCAGGACTGGAATTCTCACCGTTAAGGGGGCCGCATGAGTACCGCCGCGGTGAAGATCACCGAAGCTGAGATCAAGCGCCAAGTGGCCGGCACCGTACAGGACGTACGCGACATCGAGAATAAGGGCCTGTACCTGCGCTTCAATAAGGCTCGAACCGGTGGCTCGTGGTACCTGGTGTTGAAGGGCAAGTGGAATCCCATCGGCACGTTCCCCGAGCTGACTCACAAACAGGTTGTAGCGGCGCTGCCGTCGCTTCGGCTGCGTCTGGCCGCCGGGGAGGGTGCGAGCCTGTCGAAGTGGACCGCTGTTGGCGAACTGCTGGACTGGTTCGCTGATCGCATGTCGCGCGATCGCAATCTGTCGACCAAACGCAAAAACACCGGCGCCTCGATCATCAAGTGCCACCTGAAACCGCGCCTCGGCGAGCTGCCCCTGATCGGCATCGACAAGGCCGCTCTCGACACCCTGCTGATGTGGCCGCTGCAGGAGACGGTTTCCATCGACTACGTGCGTTCCGCGTTTCAGCTGTTGGCCTTGTCATTCCGGCAGGCGGCCAAGCTGGGGATGATCACGCCCAACCCGATGGCAGCGATCCGGTTCAACGACTTCTCTAAGGCAAAGGTCGGCATCAAGCCGTCCCGTCTGCGCGGCGTTCAGTTGGAAGGCCTGCTCGGGCAACTGGCCGAAGTCATGAGCACCGCGCCGCTGGATTCGATGCTCGCACTGATGATGCTCTGCCATGGCACGCGGATCGGTGAAACCCGGATGGCGCGCTGGTCGCACATCAGCCTGGCCGAACGCGAATGGTTCATCCCGGCCGAGAATACGAAAACCGGTGTCGAGCATCACCTGCCCCTGACCGAGCAAGTATGCACGCTGCTGACCCGGTATCGAGAAGGCCAATACGCTCGAGGCTATGAGGGCCAGTGCCTGTTCCCGGCACGTAATGGCAAGGCGCTGGGCGAGGCTCAGGGCTGCGCCGTGTTTCGTCGACTGGGGCAGGGCGATTGGACCAGCCACGACCTGCGCAAGGTGGCGCGCACCGGTTGGGCAGACCTTGGCATCGATCACCTGATTGGTGAGCTGCTGATCAACCACGCGATGGGCCACAACGTGAAGGTTTACATCCAGTCGGACGTGATGAGCCGCAAGCGTGATGCCCTCGAGCAGTGGCACGCGCATCTAGATCAGAAAGGCTTTGCAGCGATTCACGGATTGACCGGCTTTAGATTTGAAGATTCCGGTAATTCGCTGCAAGCCACAGAACATAAGGCCCGCAAGGCCACTGAAGAAACAACCATAGGCGAGGTTTCAAAACATGCAGAAAAGGCCAGTGTCTAGCTTTAAGCGGGAACGGATCGAGCTCGAGCCTTGCTCGATCTGCAAGGGAAAAGCGGTTGTAAAAGGACTATTTCATGAGCTGGTTTGTGCTGATTGCAACGGCTCAGGTTGGGTTGTTTGGGGTAGCAAACTGGTGCTTTCTTCGGACGAGTTAGTCACTCAGTTAAGTTTCAAACTGCAGCACGCTCAGCGTGAAATTTCCGCGCTGAAAGTTTCGCCACCCATGGCTGGACCACAGAGCCAATACGAACAATCGAACCGCCTGGGAGCGGGCGGAACAAATTACACAGGGGATTGAAAGAATGATGATTCGTAAGCCAGCAGGCCGACCATTGGGGGACACCGAATACCTACTTGAGCAGTGGGGCTGGTGGAGGATGGATGGAATGGGTGTTCCTGGTTACACGTCACCGACTTTAGCGCTGATGCGACAAGCGGTAGCCCAGCCGTCTGCGAGCAAGAACTACTGCATCACGGATGACTGGGCGATTGCTATCGACAATGCAGTTGCCAGGCTCGCACATCGGGATCAACAAATGGGCGATATCATCTGGCTTTATTACGGCGCCAAATGGGCAATGGTAAAAGTCGGTAAGCATTATGGGATCAGTGAGGGTAAGGCGAGGGAGCTGGCTAGGGCAGGGGCGGCTTGGGTGGATTGTGCCGTGGGTGAAATGCGTACAGCAGCCTGAGATTTTCGCGATGCCAGGAGGACTCTGAGTCCCCCTGGCTGAGTGCTTAAAAGGCGTTGTTCCACGCCTTCGTTAAAGCATCTAACAAGGCAGGCATATTAGATTCAAAGGACTCTTTGGAAATTTCATCGCCAACAGTCTTCGCGAGTTGCTTTTTCTGGTGGCCGGACATTCCTTTGGTTTGCTCTTCACTTCGTTTCCATCCCTGCTCATCGGGGTAGCATTCTTCGAGGCTGCCAAAAGGAAGTACAACTATTTGATTTCTGCGGTGTAAGTCAATATGACCCTCAATGAATTGTTCAAATCCGGGTCTTGCTTTTTCAGTAGGTTGGTCGCATAAGATAATCGTACGTTCGTTGTAAATGCTTGTGCCCATTGGAGAGTAAGCTTTTGATATTGCATTTATGGAACGTTTTGCTTGGTGCGTATCGCCTTCGGCAGAAATGATCTGTATCGAAGGTTGATTATTATAGTGGCGCTTTATTACACGGGTCAAAAGTTCAAGTTCACTCGGTCCTTCTACAATCAGAAAATTTCTTGGTAGTAACAGATCGGCGGGGCTGCCCCCGAGTAATTCGTAGATTATATAAGGCTTATCATTCTCGTCTGTTTTAAAGATTTCCGTTTTGCAATCATGCTTTTCTGTCTTGAATACTGACTCGCGACTGCTTGAGTCGGCGACGAAGACCGATGAGTGTGTACTGATCACAACTTGATCAAGGGTTGAACTCAGCTCTAATAAAACATCTTTTAGCTTTCTTTGGGCCGTGGGGTGGAGGTGCAATTCTGCTTCATCAATGAAGAATAAAAAGGATTTTCCCGCGTCCTCTCTCGCTTTGCGATAGTCGGCATATGCCTGGATGATTGCGAGCATCAATGCTCGCTGCATCCCGTCTCCTTTTTCACTTGCGTAGGTCTCGATCCCATCATCGACAACTGTTTCGAACTTCTTCAATAGATCGCTAAACTCCGGGGATAGAACTTCAAAGTAAACCTTGGAGCACTCGGAGAACTGCTTTTCGAGATGGCTTTTTACGGAGTGTCCCAAAGCCTTGAAATGAGCATTAACGGCAGAATCTTCGGCGTTAAATAGGTCGTCGAAGGTGTTGCGAAACATTTTGTATTTTGGGTCGTCATTTAATATTTCTTCTATGACAGATGAGAGCATAATTCCAACAGCGCTTTTTTGGTTATATTTTGTGAATTCTTCATAATATTGGCGGGTGTGGATGTACTCAAACTTAGGGAGGAAATCATTGAGGGCTGGGTCAAATCCGGTGGGGTTTTTTTTGATTTCACCATTGATTTCCACTACGCGTTTTTTTGGCTCTGAACTTTGTCTTGTAACGACTATGTTATCTGCGCCAGATAGGAAGTTCTGGATTTTTGTCCGATTGGCTTCGTTTATCATGTTCTCGGCGCCATGTTGAGCGCCTGAGAACTCTAAGCTCACAATGATCTCTCTCCCTGCCTCTCGCTGGTACTTCATATCGCTAGTAAGACCGGAGCCGGTATAAAACCAAGCTATTGCCTCAAAAAAATTGGTTTTTCCTGTGTTGTTTTGGCCTATCAAAATATTGAAGTCGGAGAGGGTCAAATGCGCATTTTCAATAGATCTGAAATTTTCAATTTTAACGCTTACGATTTTCATATTGCCTCCATGCCAAAACGGAAACAGAAAAGTGCGATGCAGGAGTCAACGATAGCCTATAGGTGGTTTTTTGCTTGCCTATCCGCCTCGCGGTACAAAATCTTCTGTTGCCATCGAGATTTATACGGATAAGAAGACAAAAAACACTTTTCCGCACGGAATAGGTTTGTTTTTATAGCAGCGTGAACTGCTGTGAACGCAGCGAGACGCTTTCGAAACCCGGCCAATGAGTCGGGTTCTTTATACCTACTTACAAGCCCCGCCATTGAGCGGGGCTTTATCGTTTTCGGCCCCATGCCTGCCTCTTTGCCCTGCGCGGATGACAGTGACATGGAGGCCGAACCTATTCGAGGACTACAGATGAGCACCGAGCAACAAGCTCTCGCGGATGTGCCCCTTTGGCTTTTGATCCTGCTGAGCATGGCGGGCCTGTCGGGGGAAATGCTGAGGGCGTCAGGAAGCGACCTTGCTCTTCGGCAAATCCTGCAACGAGTGGCTTTGCGATTTCTCGCATCTGGTCTGCTGGGTATGGCGACGTTGCTGCTAGCGATGGCGCTCTGGAACAACCTCTACCTGGCTGCTGGATTGGGCATCGTCATTGCGGTGATTGGTGCCGATGTAGCCGGTGGTTTGTACACCCGGTTCTTGGCAAAGAAGGCAGGTATTCAAGTCGACGAGTAGGTCGCTGACGATCAAATACTCCAGGGAGATCGGTCAATGCAGGTCCGCGTGATAGGCGATGACGGGAAGGAGTTGTCTGTCAAAAGTGAGACCCGACCTGACCTGGCGCTGACATCGCCGGGGACCCTGAGGTTATCTGAAGGGTACGGGGTCGGAAACCCGCGGGAAAGCGTTAGCCACAGGGCTGGAAAGTTAGTTGACAGCGGTTGACAGGTTGACAAGAAATTCTGTGTTTCCAGCGACAGAGTTCGCATGTTCCAAACAGTGTTTTTTAGTGAAGTCCCCCCCGGTTCTATTGGGCTGTAGGCTTTTTCATGACTGTTCATTTTCTTAAACAGCAGCCCCGGCGCAATGGTCAGAAGGCTTGTCAACTAAGCCGGGTTAGTTGACAGGCTTAACAAGCCACGACGATGGAGGCCGCATGGCTTTTGTAACTCGCAAGGAGTACTGCGAGCTGAAGGGGTGGTCTCGGCAGTACGTTGGCAAGCTGGTCAAGAGTCAACGACTGGTTCTGAATGCTGCCGGGAAGATTGATGTAGAGGCCAGCGAGCGGCTTCTGGCCATGACGAGCGACCCGAGCAAGGCCGGCGTCGCCGCTCGACATGAGCGCAATCGTCCGAAACGGGATGATCAGCCACCTCTGGAAATAGTCATCGCAGACTTTGTAGATGACCCCTCTGGTGGGGTACCCGACTTTCAAAAGTCACGCGCGCTTCGTGAGCACTACCTGTCGCTTCAGGAAAAAAACAACTTCCTTAAAGCCCAAGGCACCTTGGTAGAGCGCAAAGCGGTCGAAGATGCGGCCTATAACGCCGGTCGCTTACTGCGCGATCTTTTGCTTGGAATGGCTCCGCAGCTCGCGCCTGAGCTGGCCTCGCTGTCTGATCCATGGCAAATCGAAAAGCGTCTGACGTCGGCTTTACGACAAACACTGGAAGATGCTGAGCGGCTGTCAGCAGCAGATCTACAACAAGCCATTACCCCGAGCTAAACCTATGTCCTTAGAAATGTCGAACGGTGCGACGGTGTACCGCGAAGCGTATTTCCGTGGGCAGCGACCAGAGCCAGATGTCTGGATTGATCAGTGGGCCGACGAGTACATGCGCATTCCGCGCGACACGGGTGCGGCCGAGCCTGGTCAATACCACACTTCGCGCACCCCTTATGCGCGTGAGCCGATGCGCTGTCTGTCACCTGCCCACCCGTGCAAGCGCGTGGTGACCATGGTGGCCTCGCAGTTGATGAAAACGCAGATCGCCTTGAACTGGATCGGCGGGCTGATCCATATGGCACCGTCCAACATCCTCACGTTGTTGCCCAGCCTGGGGTTGGCCAAGCGGGTATCGTCGCGGATTGGTAAAACCATCAAGGCGACGCCGGTGCTTCGTGAGCGCGTGGCGTCCAACCGCTCGCGAGATGCGCGCAACACCATGGACACGAAGGAGTTCGAGGGTGGTTCGCTGTACATCACCACGGCCGGTTCTGCGGCCAACCTGGCGGAGCTTTCCGCACGCTACATCTACGGCGACGAGGTTGATCGCTGGAGTGTCGACGTGGGCGAAGAGGGCGACCCGGTCGAACTGGCCGAGACTCGCGGCAGTACGTTCGGCCGTAACGCAAAATTTTACTTTTCCAGTTCGCCGACGGTCAGGGGGGCGTCCCGGATCGCTGATCTGTTTGAGGTCAGCGATCAGCGTTACTACTACGTGCCGTGCCCAACCTGTGAACACATGCAGGTTCTGGAGTGGGAGCGTTTGCATTACTCGGCGGATTTTCAGGTTGTGCATTACCAGTGTGCCGGCCCCGACTGCGACGTACTGATCGAGGAGCGCTATAAGGGCGAAATGCTGGCGAAAGGGGAGTGGCGAGCACACACCCAAGGCGATGGCGAAACCATTGGTTTTAACTTGAATGCGTTGTACTCGCCGCCCGGATGGACCGGTTGGGCCTCGTTGGCCAAGCAATTCGAGAAGGCTAAAAAGGCTCAGGCCAAAGGCGATCTGGAGCCGATGCAGGTGTTTTATAACACTCGTCTGGCCAAGGTCTGGGATAGCGCTCAGGAGCAAACCTCGGCCGATGTGCTGAAGGATCGGGCGCGGCTGGAAAGCTACGGGCTTGGCTCAATGCCCGACGGCGTGTTGATGCTGACCGCTTCTGTTGACACCCAAGCCAACCGCCTGGAACTGATGGTGATGGGTTGGGGTGCTGGCATGGAGCGCTGGGTGGTCGACTTTCAAGTGATCTCCGGCGACCCTGCCGATGAGCGCACCTGGGTGGCGCTGGATGAGTTACTCAAGGCCCGTTACCGACACCCTTGTGGTGCTGAGCTGATGATCATGGCGACTGCGGTCGACTCCGGTGGTAACCATACGGATGAGGTCTATCAGTTCTGTCGTATGCGCCGCTGGCGCAGCGTGTTCGCCATCAAGGGGGCGAGCAAGCGGGGCCGGCCGGTGATCGCGCAGCGACCTTCGATGGTCGACGTGACATGGAAGGGACTGACTGAACGGCATGGCGCCGAGCTATGGATTGTCGGTACCGACACGGCGAAGGACTGGATCTACAACCGCTATGCATTCGACACCGGCCCGGGAGCGCTGCACTTTGCCAACGACCTGCCGGATGACTTTTTCGCCCAGTGTGTGGCTGAGCGCAAAGTTACCCGTTACGTCAGGGGGCATAAACGCATTGAATGGACCAAGGGCAAGTCCGAGCGCAACGAAGCGCTCGACCTGTTGGTTTACAACCTGGCCATGGCCCATTACCTCGGCATCAATCGCTACCAAGATCACGATTGGGCGAGGATTCGGCAGGCGGTCATCCAGTCGGCTTCGGGCGATAGTGGCCAACCCGTTCAGAGCGAGCGGCTCAGCCGGCCAGTCGAAACACCGGCAGCACCACAGGCGCCGCAACCCGCCGTGAAACCACGTCCGACAACGGCCCCCCCACAACGCCGCAGCTCCACCAGTGGCTACCTGAAGAGACGCTGATATGTCATTTACGAAAAAGCACCTCGACGCGGTTGAGGCGGCCATTGCTCGCGGTGAGAAAACTGTGCGCTACACCGACCGTACCGTGGAATACCGCACGGTCGATGAACTGCTCGCGGCGCGCGCGGAAATACGCTCGTCGCTGGCACGCGACGCCGGGCCACGTTCGCGCGTGGTCCGCCTTTATCACGGGGGCAAGGGACTTTAATGGCCCGACATTTTCCGACGTTGACCCGTAACGGCTTTGTGCTGCCGTCCAACATCAAGGCCAGTTACGAAGGCGCTGGTGAAGGCCGCCGATCCGCTAACTGGGATGCTCCCGACAACGGGATCAACAGCATCAACACCCCGGCACTGCGCAATTTGCGGTCGCGCTCCCGGGCAGCTGTTCGCAATGACCCGTATGCCTTCAACGTCATCGACAAGCGCGTCAGCAACCTGATCGGCACCGGCATCACCCCTCGGCCAGCGACCGATGATGATGCCCTGCGCAAGCTGCTGCAGGAGTTGTGGAGCGATTGGGTTGATGAATCTGATGCGGATGACCGCACCGACTTTTACGGCCAGCAGGCGCTGGTGGCGCGCACGGTGGAAACATCGGGTGAATGCTTTGTTCGCTTGCGTCCTCGCAGTCGGGACGAAGGCTTGGCGGTTCCGCTGCAGTTGCAGATTCTGGCGCCGGAGTTCGTGCCGCACGACAAATTCGAGAGCACCAAGAACGGCAACGTCATCCGCGCCGGCATCGAGTTCACGCCCGGCGGCAAGCGGGTAGCGTATTGGATGTACCTGTCGCACCCGCGTGATGCGGCCTCGTTGAACGCCGGCTACAACCAGCTAGTGCGCGTCCCGGCCGCGCAGGTGCTGCACATCTTCGAACCGGTCGAACCTGGCCAGTTGCGCGGTGTGCCGCGATTGTCGCCGGTTCTGAAACGGCTACGCAGTCTGGACAACTACGACGACGCGGTGCTGTTCCGTCAGGAGGTGGCCAACCTGTTCGCCGGTTTCATCACGCGCCCGCCGCCGGACGCGGGTCCGGCTCCACGCGATCCGGTCACTGGTGCGTTATTGGATCTGGACCGCGACGGCTTCACGCCCATGGTTGCGCTCGAACCCGGCACCATGCAGGAACTCGGTCCGGGCGAAGAGGTGGAATTTTCCAAACCGCCGGATGCGGGCAACAACTACCCGGACTTCATGCGTCAGCAGTTGATGGCTGCAGCGGCGGGTAGCGGTACGCCTTACGAGATCCTCACCGGCGACATGCGCGGAATCAACGACCGAGCGCTGCGGGTTGTACTCAACGAGTTTCGGCGCCGCCTGGAACAACTCCAATTCAGCGTGTACGTCCATCAACTTTGCCGTCCGGTGCGGGCCGCGTGGATGGACATGGCGGTGCTTTCGGGTGTTCTGGTGCTGGACGATTACGCACAGAAGCGCCGCCAGTACCTGCGCACTCGCTGGGTACCGCAAGGCTGGGCCTACATCCAGCCGGTGCAGGACGTGCAGGCGCGAGCGATGGAGGTGAGAGCCGGTTTTTCGTCGCGCAGCGAGATGGTCTTGCGTACCGGCTACGACGCCGAAACGGTCGATCTGGAAAACGCTGCCGATCTGGCGCGGGCCACCGCATTGGGCCTCAACTACAACACCCTGGATGCCGTCGAAGACACCGACGACAAGGAGCAACCATGAGCAAGAGCGCGAAACCGCGTATTTACAACCGCGCCGGCAAACGCGTCGAGGTCAAGGACAAGACCTGGTATGCCGTTAATGCCAGCGGCGAAGCGGCCGATCGAGTGATCGAAGTTTTCGTCTATGGCGAGATCGGCGCGTGGGGTATCACTGCCAATCAGTTCGTGCAGGATCTGCGCGCTCTGGATGACGGTGTGTCGCCGGTAGTCGCCGCGTTCAACAGCATCGGTGGCGATCTGTTCGATGGTCTGGCCATGCACAACGCGCTGTCGCGGCTGGGCGAGCGCTGCACCGGCCGGATCGATGCACTGGCCGCCAGTGCGGCCAGTGTGGCCGTGTGCGGTGCACACCGCGTAGTCATCGCGGCGAACGCCATGCTGATGATTCATAACCCCTACACCTATACAGGCGGGGACGCTGAGGACTTTCGCCGGGTCGCTGATGTGCTGGATCAAACCTTGGAGGCGATCATTGCGGCCTATAAGGCCAAGGCGCCCAACATCGACGACGCGGAACTGCGGCGAATGGTTAATGCAGAAACCTGGCTGACTGCCAATGAAGCATTGGCCCTCGGTCTGGCTGATGAAGTCGGCGACGGCATCAAAGTCAAAGCGTGCCTCGGTCAAGGCGCGGTGCTGCAACGATTCCAGAACGCACCGGCTGATTTGCTGGCCCAGCTCGACGAGGCACCCGAGCCGGATCCGGATCTTGATCCTGTCGATCCGCCGCCGGTGCCGCCCGTTGTGGCCTCGGCCAAGTTGGCATTGATGGTCACTCAGCGCTGCACGGCGGCGGGCATCAGCAACCTGATCGAGCCGCTGCTCAAGTCCACCCAGCTTGAAAGTGAAGAGATCGTTTTGGCGGGTCTGGAGCGCGCCAAGGCGATTAACGACCTCTGCGTGGCCGCGCGGCTGCCGGAATTCAGCGCCGAGTATGTCGCGGCAGGTCTGGATGCCCCGGCGGTGCGGGCGCGTCTGTTCGACAAGATTGTCACCAGCGGTAAGGGCTTTGAAATCGACAACAGTCTGCCGCTGGCGGACGACCTGGCGCCCAAGGTGCTGGCCAAACAACCTGACCCCAACTCGATTTGGGCTGCTCGCCAAGCGGCTCAAACTGGAACCGCGCGCGGCGCGAAAGGAGCATGAGCATGAACATCAAACGGGAACCGATGCACGCAGGTGAATTCCTGCTGTCCGAAGGCGCCGGAAACATTTCGCGGGAAACGATCAATGTCGCCGCTGGCCCGGCACTGAATTCGGGCCAAGTCCTCGGGCTGGTGACGGCCACGGGCGAGTTTGCGCCGTATGATCCGGCCGCCGAAGACGGCACCCAATCTGCTATCGCGATCCTTTACGGGCCGTTGGGTGAGTCGGACATCGTGCGCCGTGGTCGCGCGGTGGCACGCATGGCTGAGGTCAGCGAAGCGCACCTGACAGGGCTGGACCCTGAAGCCGAAAAAGATCTGGCGGCTCATTTCCTGATCGTCCGCTAAGACGTTTCCTTCTTTATATGCATCCCGCCGCGTGCGGGATTTTTCGTTTCTGGAGAGTACCCATGGCCGATATCGCCATTTTTGAAGACGAAGCGTTTACCGTTACCTCGCTGACCGCTGCACTCAATGATCAACCCTACCTGCCGGGCCGCATCAGCGCCTTGGGCCTGTTCCGCGAGGAAGGCATTACCACCCTGACCGTGCAGATTGAAAAGGACGGTGACACCCTGGCACTGGTGCCGGCCGGTGAGCGCGGTGGTTCTGGCCTGGTGGTTGCTGCGAGCAAGCGCAACCTGATCCCGTTCAACACCGTGCACCTGCCGGAGCGTTTCACCATCAAGGCGGATGAGATCCAAGGCATCCGCGCCTTCGGCACTCGCACTGAGCTGCAGGCGGTGCAGGACGTGGTCAATGCGCGGCTGGCTAAGGCGCGTCGTCAGTTGGACGCCACCCACGAATTCCAGCGCATGGGCGCACTCAACGGCCAGATCCTCGACGCTGATGGTTCGACGGTGCTGCTGGACTTGTTTGAGCGCTTCGGTGTGCAACGTCAGAAGATGTCCATGGGGCTGACTGAAGCCGGTACCGAGCTGCGGGTCAAGTGCGGTGAGGCGCTGGACATGCAGGAGGATGCGCTGGGCAGCGTGACCAGTACCGGTTCGCGCGCTTTCTGCGGCAAGAACTTCTGGAACAAGCTGATTGTTCACAAGTCGGTCAAAGAGACCTACCTCAACAGTCAGCAAGCGGCAGCGCTGCGTGGCGACGCCCGGGAAAGCTTCGAGTTCGGCGGCATCATCTGGGAGCGCTACCGTGGCAAGGTGGCCGGCGTGTCTTTCGTCCACGACGATAAGGCGCTGCTGGTTCCCGAAGGCGTGCCCGATCTGTACATCTCGGTGTTTGCACCGGCCGACTACATGGAAACGGTCAACACTCAGGGCATTCCGTACTACAGCATGATCGAGCCGCTACCCTTCAACAAAGGCATGGCCGGTGAAGCGCAGTCCAACCCACTGCACCTGTGCACTCGACCGCGTGCCCAGATCCTGCTGGAACTCTGACCGTGGGCTTTCGCGATCTGATCGCCGAGGTCGACGCGGTGGTGTTCGAAACGCTGGGCGACACCGCACGGATCGAGGGTCGCGAAGAGCCAGTGCTCGGCATGTTTGCCGCGCCCTGGCTGCAACCCAAGTTCGGCAAGCTCAACACCGGGTTGCGTGAGCCTCGCTTCGAGATTCGCGTCAGCGATTCGCATGGTCTGGAACAGGGAATGCGGGTCAGCGTTGACCTGCCTGCCTTGGACGGCGGCGGTGACTACGACCTGATCCAGCTCGAACCGAGCGGTGACGGGCTGGTCGCCCTGATTCTGAGGTTACGGCCATGAGCGTCGGCAGCTATTTCAAACCCTCGGCCGGGGGCGGGATGATCTCCATCCAGTCCTCGGCCGCAGACTTTCAGGCGTTTCAGGACTTTGCCAAGGTGGTGCCGAAAGCGGCTGCGGCGGCGCATCGGCGCGCGATCAACAAGACGTTGGGTAGGTTGCGCACGCACATCGCCCGAGCCGTCAGCCGGTCAGAGCGCATTGCCGTAGCGGCGGTGCGTCAGCGGTTGCGCAGCTATCCAGTTTCCGGGGCGGCCGCGAGCGGCAAACTGTGGTTCGGGTTGAACACCATCGAATCCAGCCGGATCGGCCGGGCGCGGCAGACCGGCAGTGGTGTGTCGGTGGCGGGGCGGCGTTACGAAGGTGCCTTTCTCAAGAAGGTCTACGGCAACAAGCCCGACATCTGGATCCGCACGGCCAGCAAGCATTTCAACGCGGACGACTACCCGGACAGCACGGTGTCACCCGGTCGCGGGCCGAGTTCGGGTTGGGTCGCTGAAAACGGTAGTCGTTTCCCGCTGGCCAAAGCCAAGGTGTCGCTTGAGCAAGCCCGGCCGCATTTCGACAGCTGGGTCAAAAAGGCAGACGAGATCCTGTTGGCGATTCTCAAACAAGAACTCAACTTTGAGCTGCAGAAATACCTCAAGAGGATCGGCAATGTCTGACGAACCGTTCAGCCTGGACCAGCTTTATCGGGCGGTAGAACAGCATCTGCGTACCCACTTGCCGGGCGTGCAGACCGTCACCGCTTGGCCAGACATTAAGGATCGCGTGTCGCTGCCGGCGGTGTTTCTGGAAGTGGCCGAGATTGAGCCGGGTACCGATATCGGCACCGGCGAAACCTCGCTGGTCTGCAAGTTCGAGGCGCGAATCATCGTTGACCCGATCAAGGCGCACCATCATCAACAGGCCGTGCAATTGGCGACGCAGTTGGCGGTGCTGCTGCGTTCGCAGACGTGGGGGTTGCCAGTTGAACCCGCCGAGTTTGTGCAATCGCTGCAGGACTGGACCCAGCCGCACCTGGATGGATACACCGTGTGGCTGGTGGAGTGGACGCAGCAAGTCTATCTCGGCCCGGAGGAATGGCTCTGGCCTGACGAGCCGCCGGGCATGTTGCTCATCGGATTCAACAACGACGCCAAAGAGGACTTTGTCCCTGCGGAGGATGTGTGAGCAGCTACGCGAGCGCCCAGCATGACCGCATGATCGCCGGGGCGGTAAAGGCTTGCTACGTGGTAGCGGTGGATCTGTCCGCTTCGCCGCCGGTATGTCGCGTGTCGGATGGCAGTGATTGGGTCAGCGCTTGGGTGCGCTGGCACAGCATCGCCGCCGGCAAGGCTAGGCACTGGCGGGCGCCGTCTTTGGGCGAGCAGGGCAGTTTGATCAGTCCCAGCGGTGACGTGTCACAAGGCACGTTTGTCCCGGGCCTGTATGGCAATGCCGGACCCCCGCCAGACAACCGCGACCATGTCGAGGTCTGGCGTTTTGATGATGGCGGCTCGCTGATCTACGACTGGCAGGCCAAGAGCTACACCATCACCCTGCCGAGCGGTACGGTCAGCATTAAAGTGGCCAGCACGGAAGCGGTCGTCACCGATGCCGCCGTGAGCGTGACCACCGGCAACATCAACCTGAAAGCGGCGGTGATGATCGACGGCGCGTTGCATGTCACCAAGGGCATCACCAGTGCCGGCGCAATCATCGACGCCACCGGCAACAGCAACCACCACACGCATTAATTCATTCACCACAGCCCGCCCAGTGCGGGCTTTTTCATGCCTGGAGAACCACATGGCCAAGATCGATACGACCTCAACCGATGCGCAAACGTCCTCGGAACCGGCATTGTCATCCCTAACTTACTCATCGCCCGAATTCTTGAAATTCCGCGACAAGCTCTACACGTCGCGACTGGTGATCGTGCCCGGTACTGACCGTTCCTATCCGGTGGAGAAGGCGACGGTCGTGGTGCCGGCCTCTGACATCGAGGCGGTCAAGTTCCTGAAAGCCAGCGAAGAATACGAGCCGTTCAAGGAGTGACATAGATGATCGGAATGGATCGCCACACCGGCCAACCCATCTCCGGCATCAAGCATCTGCGGCAATCCATTGCTGACATCTTGAGCACGCCGCTGGGCAGTCGCCGACACCGCATGGAGTACGGCAGCAAGCTGCGGCGGTTTGTCGATTTGCCCGTTAACGAGGGCTGGAAAAGCGCCGTGCAGGCTGAGGTCGCCCGCGCTTTGGGGCGCTGGGAGCCACGTTTGAAGCTCGACCAGGTGCGTGTCCTCTCCGTCATTGGCGGGCAAATCAATCTGCAAATCGTCGGGACGTACCTGGGCGACAGTGTCACGTTGGAGGTGGCCGCATGAGTACCGTTGATCTGTCGTCGTTGCCGGCACCGACCGTGTTGGAGCCTTTGGACTTTGAAGAGGTTTATCAGGACGGGCTGGGCGTGTTTCGCGGTTACATGGGCGGCAACTGGACGGCCGCGCTGGAAAGCGATCCAGTGGTCAAGACGCTTGAGGTCGGGGCTTATATCAAGGTCGGCAACCGCGCCCGGGTCAATGACGCCGGCAAGGCGTTATTACTGGCGCATGCCATTGGCGGTGACCTCGATCACCTGGGTGCGAACGTCAATTTGAAACGCCTGGTGATTCAGGTGGCGGATCTGCAAGCGGTGCCACCGGTGCCCGAGGTCATGGAAGACGACGACCCGTTTCGCGAGCGTATCCAGTTGGCCTATGAGGGGTTGACCACGGCCGGCCCGCGTAACAGCTACATCCTGCATGCGCGTAACGCCTCGGGGCTGGTGGCAGATGCCACGGCCGAAAGCCCGAAGCCTTGCTACGTTACGGTAACGGTGCTGGGGTTGGACGGGGAGGGCGAAGCGCCGCCGGAGCTGTTGGCGACGGTGAACGCGGCGCTGAATGACGAAAACGTTCGCCCGGTCGGTGATCGGGTGACCGTGCAGAGTGCGCAGGTGATCCGCTACGAGATTGACGCCATCTTGCATATGGCCGGCGCCGGCCCGGAAGCGGATGCCAGTTTGGCCGAGGCCAAGAGCCGCTTGGCAGCCTGGATCAATCCACGTAAGCGGCTGGGCGTCGAGGTCGCACGCTCTGCTGTTGACGCTCAGTTGCACGTTGCCGGCGTTGCCCGGGTCGAGTTGGTCGGGTGGCAGGACTTGGCCCCGACCAAGGCTCAAGCGGCGTTCTGCACGCGCTACAACGTGAGGCTGGCGGGCTGATATGAAAAGTCTACTGCCGCTCAACAGCACGCAACTGGAACGGGCCATGGAGGCCGCGTTTTTCGAAAAGACGATTGTCCCACTGCGCGACCTCTACAACCCCGACACCTGCCCGGCGCATCTGCTGCCACATTTGGCGTGGGCGTGGTCGGTCGATCGCTGGGATTACCGGTGGTCTGAGGCGACCAAGCGCGCGGCCATCAAGGCGTCGTTCTACATCCACAAACACAAGGGCACGATCGGGGCGATCCGTCGCGTGGTCGAGCCACTGGGTTACCTGATCGAGATTGTCGAGTGGTTCCAGACCGTGCCCGAAGGTGTGCCGGGTACCTTCGCGCTGAAGGTTGGCGTGCTGGACACCGGCATCACCGAGGAAATGTATCAGGAGCTTGATCGCCTGATTGACGACGCCAAGCCCGTCAGTCGCCAGTTGGTCGGGTTGGCGATCAGTTTGGAAACCCAAGGCAATTTAGACATTGCCGTATCCCTCTACGACGGCGATGAAATCGACGTTTACCCACCCGTCATGCGTGACATCGAGGTCACCGGCAGCTTTGGCGTGGTCGGCCGCGAACACACCATAGACACCCTGGACGTTTATTATGATTGATGCGAATTCGCAGTTTTTTGCGATCCTCACGAACGTGGGGAGAGCCAAGCAGGCGAATGCTGACGCGCTTGGCATTGCCTGGAAGCTCACGGAAATGGGCGTTGGAGATGCCAACCCGGGCGGGTTGGCCGATCCGCCGAATCCGATCCCGTCGGCCGATCAGACCAAGCTGCTCAACGAGTGGCGGCGCAAGCCGTTGAATCAGCTACGGGTTGACCCTGTCAACTCGGCGGTGATCATCGCCGAGCAAATCATTCCGGCCGACGAGGGCGGTAAGTGGATCCGCGAAATCGGCCTCTACGACGCTGACGGGGATCTGGTGGCGGTGGCCAACTGTGCGCCGAGCTTCAAGCCGCTGCTGTCGCAAGGCTCCGGCCGCACGCAAGTAGTGCGGATGAACTTCGTGGTCAGCAGCACGGGCAACATCACGCTCAAGATTGATCCGGCGGTGGTGCTGGCGACCCGTGAGTGGGTGCTAGCGCAGATTCTGGAGGAATTAAGCAAGCTCGACATCAAGCAGTCGGTGCGCGCTGCCACCACGGCCAATATCAATCTGGTCGGTTTGCAGGTGGTGGACGGGGTTTCGCTGAACGCCGGCGACCGGGTGCTGGTGAAAGACCAAATAGCGGCCAAGGACAACGGCCCGTATGTGGTGGCGGTGGGTGCGTGGGTGCGGGCCAAGGATGCGGATAACAGCACCAAGGTGACGCCGAACCTGACGGTGGCGGTCGAGGTCGGCGCTACTCAGGCCGACACGATCTGGCAACTGGTGACGGATGGCACGATTGTCGTAGGCACCACCGCGCTGACGTTCAAGAACATCACGGACGGTTTCGCCCGGTTGTTCTCGCCGACGTTCTCCGGCAATCCAACGGCCCCCACGCCGGCGCAGTTCGATAGCAGCAAGTCGCTGGCGACAACTGAATTTCTAAAGCGTCGTGGTTTCGAGTACTCGGGCTTCACGACCAGCGATGCGAGCCTTGTGCTTTCGTCGTCGCACGTCGGCGGCCTGCACAGTTTCTCCAGCGCTACGCAGCTCACGGCGACCTTGCCACCGACAGCGGGTGTAGCGCAGGGCGCCACGATCACGCTGGCCAGTGCCGGTCCGGGCGGGTTGAAAATCGTGGGTTCGGGGAGTGACGTTGTCTATACGTCGACCGGCGTGGCCGGCCCGTTGGTGCTGGCCTTGGGCGACACGGCCGAATTCATCCGCCTGCAAGACCAGTGGCGCCTGGTTGGCGGCTCGGTGATGTTTCGCTTTGCGGGCACGATGGGCGGCGCGCACTTCACCACGCAACCGCAGTTCGATAACGGCAAGGCGTTGGCTACGACTGAATTTGTGCAGCGAGCGCAGGGGAATTTTAGCGGGCAAACGACCATTACCACGTCGGCCACTACGCTAACGCCTGCATTGGCTGGGCGCCGCATTGTCGGCGCTCTGGCTGGAACCTGGACGCTTCCGCTGTTGACCGCCAGTCCTGTCGGGTCGAAGTTTTACATTCAGAATTCGTCGAGTGGCGACATCGTGGTTAACCGGCAAGGGACGGATATTATCGTCGCCCTCGCCAAGACCGTGAACAGCGTCATTATCCCGGCGGGGTCGGCTGGTGTTCTGGTGTGCGGTGAAACCAATTGGGTGTTTGAGGAGGGGCCCGCCGCCCTGAAATACTCCACGGAGTTTGCATCGAGCATTTCCGGCTCGGGGTGGGCCAAAAATGCCAACGGCCTTATTGAGCAGTGGGGATCGGGCGTTACGGATGCAAACGGGTATGTATATGTCACGTTCCCTATTCCGTTCCCTAACGCGCCGCGCAACATTACGCCAATGCACGTCGGGTCATTGTGTTTGATGCACGCAGTTATGGGGGCGAATCTGGTGGCGTCCGGCTGTACGTTGCGCGTACAGAATCAGTCGGGGGCGGCTCAAGCGGGTTGGCAGGTCTATTGGCGGGCTATAGGGAACTAGAGATGAGCAGAGTTGTATTTTTCAGTCCGTCCATCTGTGGGGCTTATCGCCCCGAGATCCACGGTGCAGACATGCCGGCGGACGTGGTCGAGGTGTCGGAAAGTGTTTGGCAGGCGCTGCTCGATGAGTTGTCGGTCAGCCCCAAGAAAATGTCGTCACGACCCGATGGTCAGCCTGTGCTGATCGATCCGCCGCCGCTCGCTGCTGACGAACTGGCGGCGGTCGAGCGGGCTTGGCGTGACGCGCAGTTGGCCCTGTCCGATCCGCTGGTTTCCCGGCATCGCGACGAGCTGGAAGAAAGCGGCGCAACTTCGCTCACGGCCGAGCAATACGCTGAGCTTCAGGCCTATCGCCGGCAGTTGCGCGACTGGCCGCAAGGCTCGCAATTCCCGCTCTCCGAGCATCGACCGAGCGCACCGCTGTGGATGACCGGCCAGCTTCAATAGACGCCCCGCACTGACGGGGCGTTTTCTTTTCCGTTACGCGTAACGCACACCCTCACAGCCTCGCTTATGCGGGGCTTTTTCGTTTCTGGAGATTGGACTTTATGAGTTTCTTTCACGGCGTCACGACCACTGATGTCAAGACGGGGGCGCGCACCATCTCGCTGCCGTCGTCGTCGATTATCGGCCTGTGCGACACCTTTACCCCGGGCCAACTCGGCGGCGGTACGGCCAAGGCCGGCGAACTGAAGTTGATCACCACCGAGCGCGAAGCCATTGCCGCGTTCGGTGCCGACTCGGCCATCACCAAGGCCTGTCAGGCGATCTACGTCAAAGCCAAGGCGGTGATCGTCGCTATCGGCGTGCCAAAGCTGGAAGACGCCGCGCTGCAAACCTCAGCGATCATCGGCGGTGTCCTGGCCTCGGGTCAGCGTACCGGCCTGCAGGCGCTGCTTGATGGCAAAAGCCTGTTCAACGCCCAACCGCGTCTGTTAATCGCGCCGGGCCATACGGCGAATCAGGCGGTGGCCACGGCCATCGACAGCGTGGCGCAGAAACTGCGCGCTATCGGCATCATCGACGGCCCGGGCACCACCGATGAGGCCGCCATGGCCTACGCCGATAACTTCGGCAGTCGCAACCTGTTCATGGTCGACCCGGGCGTCAAGTATTGGGACACCGTCACCAGTTCGACGGTCGATGCGCCCGGCTCGGCTTGGGCAGCAGGCCTGTTTGCCTGGACGGATGCTGAATACGGTTTCTGGGCTTCGCCGTCGAACAAGGAGTTGACCGGCATCACCGGTACCGGTCGCGCGGTCGAGTACCTGGACGGCGACGAGACCTGCCGGGCCAACCTGCTCAACAACGCCAATATCACCACGATCATTCGCGACGACGGTTATCGCCTGTGGGGTAACCGCACGCTGTCGAGCGATCCGAAGTGGGCGTTCGTTACCCGCGTTCGCACGCTGTTCATCCTCATGGACGCGGTGCAGGCCGGGCACAAGTGGGCGGTTGACCGCTCAATCACCAAGACCTACGTGACCGATGTCACCAACGGTCTGGATGCGTTCATGCGCGACCTGAAAGCCCAGGGCGCAATCATCAACTTTGAAGTGTTTCCCGACACCGAATTGAACACGGCCAGCCAGATCGCCCAAGGCAAGGTGTATTGGCGTATCCGTTTCACCGATGTGCCGCCGGCAGAAAACCCGAATTTCCTTTTCGAAGTCACCGAACAGTGGATGACCGAAGTGCTTGAAGCAGCCTAAGGGGGCGTAGCAAATGATTCCTCAAACTTTGTACAACACGAACATGTTCGTCGACGGCGTAAATTTTGCCGGCGAAGTGCCGAGCATGACGCTGCCCAAGTTGACCACCAAAACTGACGAATACCGTGGCGGCGGCATGGCCGGCCCCATCGATATGGATCAGGGGCTTGAGAAAATGGAAGCCTCGTTTGTCACCAAGGGCGTGCGCCGCGAGTCGCTGAAGTACTTCGGCCTGGCTGACGGCACGGCGTTCAACGCCACGTTCCGAGGTGCCTTCAAGGGCCAAAAGGGCGCGGTGACAGCGGTCGTTGCCACTCTGCGCGGTCGCCTCAAAGAGGTCGATCTCGGTGACTGGAAAGCCGGTGATGCGGCCGAGATCAAACACGCGATTGCGGTCACCTACTACAAGCTCGAAATCGACGGACGCCTGATGTACGAAATCGACATGGTCGCCGGCGTCCAGATGATCGACGGCAAAGACCAACTGCTCGAAGTGCGCAACGCGCTCGGCCTGTAAGGAAGTTTCAGATGACTCAAGCAATCGCTAAAAACCTGCCGGCCTGGCTGTCGCTCAGTGCAGTCGGTGCCGTCGTAACGCTGACCCGTCCAAGCCAAGCCAATAGCATCGACGTCGAGACGTTGAACCTGCGCAACCCGACCGTGCGTGAGGTGCGGGCGGCCGACCGTGCCGCCAACGGCGACGACGAACAGCGCGAACTGATGCTGTTTGCCGGGCTGGCTGAGGTCGGACTGAAGGATCTGGAAGGCCTCAAACTGACCGACTATCGCCGCGTGCAGACGGCGTATTCGCACCTGGTGCCGAAAACCGATTATTCGGATTCGATGCCGGCATGGTTGTCGCTGACCACCGATCAGGTGCTGGTGACGCTGTCGTGTCCGAGTGAAATCAACGGCGTGACCGTCGACAAGCTGGCCTTGCGTTCGCCGACCGTGGGCGACGTGCGGGCGGCCAACCGTGAAGTGGGTGGCGACGATGAGCAGCGCGAGCTGGTGTTGTTTGCTGCGTTGTCCGGTGCGCCTGTCGCGGATCTGGAGGGGCTGAAGCTGGTGGATTTTAACCGCTTGCAGGCCGGCTATTTTCGCATGGACAACGACGACGGGCTTTAACCCCAGCGTTATCAAGTCGGCGGCGAAACGTCTGGCGGCGGAAACCGGATTTTCCGCCGCCGAGATCCAGTCGATGCCGTTCGCGGATATGGTGTGGTGGCTCACGGATTGAGCCGCCACCGGTAGTGCTGGGCACATGAGGGCCATGACATGGCAAACAAACTCGCCCTCGGGCTGGTGATCGGCGGTGCCGTCAGTTCCACGGTCGGCGCCGCGTTCAAGGACGTGACCGGGCGCATCAAGCGCCTCGAGGCAGAAGGCAACAAAGCGCGGGTGCTGCAGCGCACGATTGGCGACACCATCCGCCTGCGCGAGGAATGGAAAAAGGCTCACGACACCGGCGCTGCCGGCGCGTCCAAATTACTCAACCGTTTGAACTCGAACCTCGACAGCTTGAAAAAGCAGGGGATCGAGGTCGGGCGACTGGAAAAAGCCTATCGCTCGATGGGGCAGACGGCCAACAAAGCCGAGCTGAAAGCCAAAGGGCATCAGCAAATTGATTCTGGCGTACAGGGCATGAAAGGCGCCGTCGGTGCGGCGGTGGTCGGCGTCGGTGCCATGGCGGTACCGACCAAGGTCAGCGCTGATTTCGGCGCGATTGTGCGTGATATCGCGATCAAGGCCGGCATTGCCAACAAGCCGCAAGAGCAGGAGATGTCGCGCAAGATCATCGACACTTCACGCGACACCGGCATGGCGCGCAACGATGTGGCCGACGTGGTCAATCAGTTGGTCGGCGCCGGTATGGACTTGAGCAAGGCGCTGGAATACGCGCCTGTCGCGGCCAAGTTTGTCGTGGGGCAGGGATCCAGCGGTGTCGACACGGCGAAGATGATCAACGCCCTGGGGCAGAACGCCAAGATCACCGACCCCAAGCAGATGCAGCAGGCGCTGGAGGCGATCGCTTACCAAGGGCAGGCGGGCAGCTTTGAAGCGGCTGATATGGCCAAGTGGTTTCCCGAACTGTTGGCCAACATGGCCAGCAACGGTATCACCGGCCTGGATGCGGTGACGCAACTGGGTGCCATGTTGCAGGTGCAGATGAAGCAGGCCGGCAGTTCGGATGAAGCGGCCAACAACCTGAAAAACTGGATGGGCAAAATCGGCTCGGGCGATACGGTCAAGGCTTACGAAAAGGCCGGTATCGACTACAAGGGGTCGATGCAGACCGGTTTGCAGAACGGCATGTCGACGCTTGAGACCAGTATGGCGCTGGCTCAGAAATACATTCAGGCGACCGATCCGAAGCGTGCGGCGAAAATGGCCGAGGCCACGGCAAAAATCAGCGAGCAAGCCGATCCTGAAAAGGCCAAGGCCATGATGGCCTCGCTGGAAGAATCCTTGCGCACCGGCGACCTGTTCGCCGACATGCAGGTCAAGGCCGCTCTGTCGGCCTACATGCAGAACAAGGCGCTATACAGCCAGCTCAAAAACGATTCGCGTGAAGCGACCGGGATCCTCGACAAGAACCTCGCCGAGCGGCGTGAGTCGTCATCGCAGAAATGGGCGGAAATGGCCCAGTCGATGGATGACGCCATGCGTAGCATCGGTGATGCGCTGCGCCCGGTGACGGACACTGTGGCCGAGTCGTTGACCAAGGTTACTAAAGGCATTACGTCGCTGACGGATAGCGCGCCCGGGGTAGTTGCCGGTATCGCCACGGTCGGGGCGGGGCTGATCGCCTTAAAAGGTATCTTCAGCACGATCAAAATCAGCAAGGGGCTACTTAACCTTGCACGCGGTTCGCGCGGTGGCAGTAGAGAAAGAGACGCCGGCAATCAAAAGCCCGGAGAACTTGATCTGGTAGCGACTGGCCTGGATGTTGTTTCGCGGGTGAAGGAAGCGGCAACGGGCGGCGGCCTTGGCACTGAAACTGGCGCAGGTAACGACGGCGTCAAAAAGGTTTTCGTCGTCAATGCCGGTGCTATGGGTGGCGGTGTGGATGTGTCGGGCGAATCGCGCCGACGTGGACGTGGGTCAAGGCGCAGCGCTCGGCGTCGGTCGTTGCCGAGTTCGAGAGGGCCTCGCCCGTCTGTGCCTCGTCCACCTGTTCCGGTTTCACGTCCATCTGTTCCGGCTCCGCGTCCACCTGTTTCGATCCCGACGCCATCAGCCCCTGCCGTTCCAAGTGGGGTGCTGTCAAAGCTCGGCGTCGTTGCAGAATCCGTCGGTAAGGTCGGCAAGGCGGCCAAGGTCATTCCTGGCGGCACGCTGCTGGAGTCCGGTGCGATGGCTTTTGAAACCTTTCAAAACGCCAAGACCAAGGACGAAAAAGCCGAAGGCTACGGTGCGGCCGCCGGCAATCTGGCCGGCACCATGGCCGGTGCAGCAGCTGGTGCCGCCATTGGTTCGGTGGTGCCCATCATCGGCACGGCTATTGGTGGCCTGATTGGTGCTTACCTCGGCAGTCAGGGCGGCGCGGCGCTGGGCGGATCCCTGGGTAAATCGCTGTTCGGTGGCGAGGATGAAAAGCCCGAACAGACGGCAAAGGCACCGGTGCCAACCACGCCGCTCATGATGGCGTCAGCGGGCCAGCAAGGACCGGCGCTGGGGGATGTCGCGCGCTCTATGGCGGTGACGGCGCCGCTCAAATCGGCGGCGGCGATCCAGCCCAAGGAGCCAGAAAAACCGGTGCCGGCCAAGGTGGACCAGCAGTTTCAGTACTCGCTGAGCATGCCGGTCACGGTGCAGGGTGATGTCAAGGACCCGCAAACCTTGGCGCAGGACCTGATGCCGCACATGCAGCGAATGATGGCGGATGCGGCAAAGAGTAACGCCGCCAAGCTGTACGACGAACCCCATGTCTAAGGAGGTTTCATGGCTTACATGGAGCAGATGCAATCGAGCCTGAAGTACCTGGTCGAGGCAGCGGAAACCGGACGGCGCAGTGCTGACGGCATGTTGACCCCGGTCAACGGTGCGATCCGCGAACTGACCGGCGCCGCGTCCGAGCTGGAGAACATCCCGTTTGTTGGTCCGGCCATCGGCGCCAAACTTCAGCGGGTGATGCGCGGCGTCGACGCAGCCCAGGCCAAGGTTGGTCAAGTGGTCGCGGTCTACGGCCGCGCCACCCGGGCGGCGGCTGAAGTGCAGGATCGGCTGGGCACGTTGAAGGAGCAGGCCGGCAAGGCAGCCACGGCGATCAACAACGTCGCCGGCAAGGTCAGTCCGTCGCTGGCCAACATCGTGCCCACCAGTTCCTTTGCCGTGGAGGCCACGCCGGCACCGGAGGCGGTGAAGCCGTTCCCACATCTGATGATCATTCAGCCGCGCGATCCGAAGATTGAGCCGTATTACTTCAATCTGGACACGGCAGCTTTCGACGAGCTGAGCCGTTCGACCGAATTCCGCTGGGCTTCGCAGGAGCGGCTGACGCGCCGGCCGGCGAAGCAGGCCATCGGTATGGGCGATGAAAAGTTGACGCTCAAGGGCACCATCTATCCGGGCTTCAAAGGCGGTTTAAAGCAGCTCGACACGCTGCGTTCCATCGGGGCCAGGCTGCAGCCGCTGACCCTGACTACGGGCTATGGCGAGGTGATCGGGACGTGGTGCCTGAAAAACATCAACGAGGAACAGTCCGCACTGCTGCACGGCGGGATTGCCCGCAAACAGGGTTTTACTTTGGAGTTTGAGCGTTATGGCGACGATATGCAGGACGTCTGACGGCGACATGCTCGATGTCATTTGCAACGACGTTTACGGCCATCTGAATGGCAGCGTGGAGGCCGTGTTCGATGCCAATCAGGGGCTGGCCGATGAGCCTCAGCCTTTCCGGTTGGGCGTGATCATCGTCCTGCCGGATCTGCCCAGTCCGACCAATGAAGGCGTTAGTTTGTGGGATTGACCTGGGGCGATGCCTTCGCCGGCGCCGCGTCGCGTTACGCGTAACGCCACCTTGTTTTTCTGGCCCGCCTTGTGCGGGTTTTTTATTGGAAAAAACCATGACTCCGATGTTTCGAATTGTCGCCGATGGGGCCGACGTCACGGCGAAGATCAATGATCGGCTGTTGTTGCTGCGCACCTCTGACAAGCCGGGCATGGAGTCCGACGAGTTTGAGTTGCGTATCGACGACCGTGATGGGCAAGTGCAATTGCCACGGCGTGGCAGCTCAATCGAGATCTACCTGGGCTATGCCGAAACGACCTTGACGCGTATGGGCAGTTACACCGTCGACACGGTCGAGGTGTCAGGCCCGCCGGACACGATCGTGATCAAGGGCAAGGCCAGCGACGTACGTGGCAGTGGCAAGACCATTCGTAGCGGAAGCTGGGAAGGCGTGCCGTTGTCGAAGATCGTGGCTGACGTGGCCGCGCGCAATGGCTGGACGCCGGTGTGTCCGGTGTCGACCAAGGTCGCCCGGGTCGACCAGCTCAACGAGTCCGATTTTAATTTCATCACCCGTCTAGCCAAGCAATACGACTGCACGGCCAAGGTTGCCGACGGCAAGCTGTTGGTGATGCCGCGCCAAGGTGGCCAGACGGCCAGCGGCAAAGCATTTGGCGCTATCACGCTGACCCGCAGTGACCTTAGCCGCTGGCAATTCAGTCTCGGCGATCGCAATTCGCACAAGGCGGTGGCCACCAAGCATCAGGACAAAAAGAACGGCAAGCTCGCGGTGGTTACCATCGACAACGATGACGCTCCGGACGGATTGCCGGCAGTGCATACCGACCGCCATATCTACCCAGACAAGGGCGCTGCTGAAGCGGCGGCCAAGGCCCGTTTGTCAGCGTTCAACCGCTCGACCGCCGATGTGCGGCTTGAAATGCCCGGCCGGACGGACATCTTCGCCGAGCGTCCGATCATCGCTCAGGGTTTCAAGGTCGGGCTTGATGGCGAATACCTGGCGGATTCGGTTGAGCAGGTATTCACCCAGTCCGGCTGGTCCACCACGGTCGAATGCAATGCCGGCAAAGCCGGTAAATCCAAGGGCAAGAAAAAGAAAGGGCCAAAACCACCACTCAAGGTTGTGAACATCGAGAAGCAGTAACCACATCCCATCGCCGCCTTAGTGCGGCTTTTTTATGTCTGGAGTTTGTATGGCTATCAGTCAGCAGCAGTTGCTGCAGATCCTCCCCAACGCCCGCCCAGTCGCGGGCGTTTTTGTACCTGTCCTGAATACAGCAATGCAACGCTACCAAATCGTCGGTAGAAAGCGTGTTGCCGCGTTCATCGCCCAGCTCGGCCATGAATCTGGACAGCTGCGCTACGTTCGTGAGATCTGGGGACCGACCCCGGCTCAAGCGAAATACGAGGGGCGCGCAGATCTGGGCAATACCCAACCCGGTGATGGTTCGAAATATCGTGGCCGGGGTCTGATCCAGATTACCGGCCGGGCGAACTATGCCGCTTGTGGCGAGGCGTTGGGCCTTAACCTGATCACTCAGCCGGAGCTGCTGGAACTGCCCCAGTATGCCGCCATGTCAGCAGCGTGGTTCTGGAAGCAGAATGGGCTGAACGATCTGGCTGACCGAGACCAGTTCAACACCATCACTCGCCGTATTAATGGCGGTCTGAATGGTTTACAGGATCGACTGGAGATTTGGTCGCGTGCGCAGGCGGTGCTGGTGTGATCGCCGTCCCGTGGAAAACAGTTGTTGTGCTGGCGCTGGTACTGATCGGCGCTGGCAGTGCCTGGCAGTTTCAGGACTGGCGGTACGGGCGGCAACTGGCCGAGCAGGCGCGGTTGAACGCCGAAACCCTCAATCAACTGACTCAGGCCGCCGCCGCCACGCAGCAGGCTGAGCAAGTTAAGCGGCTGGCGCTCGAGCAGCGGCTGTCGGCCAGCGAGCAAACCTACTTTAGGAAAATGACTGATGCCCAACGTGACCAAGATCACCTGCGCAATCGCCTTGCCACTGCTGATGTCCGCCTGTCAGTCCTCCTCGACGCAACCAAAGGCTTTGGGATGCCAGCCGCCTCCGGCGCCGGCGGCGTGGATCATGCAGCAGTACGCGCCCGACTTGACCCAGCGCATGCTCAAAGAATTATCGCCATCACCGACACCGGCGACCGGGGATTGATCGCGCTGCATGCGTGTCAGGACTACATCAACGCATTGAGTCGGCAGTAGGGCCTCAACTCAAAAGCTGTTGATTTGCGATGTGCCGAAACCGCCGAGTGGTCGGAGTTGGAGATTATTAAATGTCAAGTATCAGTTTTTTTGCATCGACAATAAGTTTTGGTGACAAATACATATTAATTGACTCCATGCTGACGGAGCCATTCGGCCCAAACCCAAAACCTGACGATATTGACTCGATTCTTATAATTGAATGTAGTTCGTTATTAGCCATTGCCCGTACTTTCTTGATAATCGAGTTTTCAATGTTTTCTAATTTCAAGCAGAGCTCTTGCCTCGTTGGATCTAAGCGTTCGCAACTTTCAATTAGTCCTTTTAGCTCTTTTGCTGGGAGTAAAAGCTTAATCGCTGTTGCTATATTTGCACCTAGGTTGTGTGTATACTCAAAATCAATTAGCTTTTCTGCCAGTTTGTTGAAATCTGTTTTTAGTTTTCCTCTACCGCCTACCGCAGATTGTAGTGATTTGAATGCGAATTCAAGCTGGCTCGCTTGATTGCCCGATATGGCATTTAGATTATTCAGAGGTGAAGGCAGAGTGCTTGGTGAAGCTCCTGAATGGCATATCGGAAGCAAAGGGATTTCATTTTTTTCTTCGTTTATGTTAATCAGGTTTCTTATCCATATCGCTCCGAGCTCAAAGTTTATCCAGTTTCGCTTAACGGATGTGTTACTTATTAAATATATTGCTGCTACGCAGTTGGTTAATCCATTTTCTATTTTTTTTAGAAAGTTTGCACCAGCTGGAATGCTGGTTCCATCTGATGAAACAAAAACATCAACAAAGCCGCTGAACTCTTCTACTATCGCTTGCTGTATGATAAGTGCAAGTGCTTTTTCTTCGTGTATGTGTGAGAGGAAAATCATCTTCTGTGACATGTTATGTGCTCATGTTTAGGCGTTGTGGGTTGTAGCATCAATTTGAGAGCGTAACAGTCTTTCAAGTCGGAGCCTATCATGAGATTTAATGATCTAAAAAGACCTAACACTTCATCCGTTTTTACGTGCTCAACGATTTTAATCTTCCAAAGGTGTCGGTCTGCCCACCTTTCTACGGCATCGAAAAAACTTTGTGCAATCCTTGGTCAGTGCGGGGCCATCCCTGGCGGACCGTATCGGCGTGCAGGAACTAGCATTCTTTATTTGAAAGAGCGAGCTAGAAAGTCGGCGCTGCGTTGTACCGTTCAAAGGATTGCTCCCCGGTCGAGTTGATCAGGGCGTTCGGCATGCTCAGCGCTGCAACGATGTCGTGAATGCCGCTACACTGGGAGAGTCGTCCGCACATTGCCCGTTTCTCGCATCGATCTATCAGCGTAGACCTAATGGCGCTGTCTTCGTCACAAAACCTTTTCCGGCGCAGGCCTGGCAATCATCGCGCGCATCAAAGCGATCAAGGCAGGCAGTGCAAATGCGGAAAGCTGCCGACTCAATGTGAGGCCGCACCTTTTCGAAGCGCGCAGATCTCGTTCCTCCTGCGCGACTTGCGCAGCATCTATAAGCGCTCGATAGGCGTCAGCGTCAGAGAGAGAGTGGTAGGTGATGCCGGCGATCATTCGTTCGGTCTCGACCAACTGATACTGGCGCCCATTCATTTCCAGCACCAAGCCTGTAATCCGTCCAATCTTTCGGGAAAGTCCCAAGGTTAGCCTCACACCATCGGCGTCAGAGTAGACCTTTCCGTCGTAGGCGGAGGAAGCGCCGCGCGGCTCATCACTTTTGAAGTTGAAGATTGACCGGCTGATAGTGCCCAGCAGATTGCCGTTATCGATCTGAACGACATCATAGGTCGATGCGCCACGGTAGTGTCCGAGCGAGTTCTGCATCTCCTCGACGGCGTGCCAGTAAGCGGCGTCTGCCATTTCGTTCATGTCGAACTGCTCAAGCCGGTCGATCAAGCCCTCACCGAGGAGCGTCGCTGTCATCTCGTGGAGGGTTTCCCGATGACCCTCTGGGTTCTGTAGACGGAAGTCGTGACCGTCGAGGGTCGCGCGCCATCTTTGGAGCCGTAGGGTTTTTGCTTCGTCGAAATTCATGCTGCGGGGTTCGCTGTACAAGTGCTGTATTTATGCACAGTAATCAAGATGGAGCAGGTGGGCGAGGTGGAGGCGACGAGCTGTCAGTCGGGCGTCATTAGAACTGCCAAGGTCATCTTGATGAACTCTTCGTTCTTGTCGATCGCCCAGAGGGCCCCGCGGACGTTATCGGCGACATCGGCCGACCCGCGCTGCTCTACCCAATTCGATAGCTCCATGATGGCGGCTTCGGGGGCGAGTTGGTTTTCGTTGATCTTGAAGAGTAGGGAAGGGAGTAGGTCTGAGTTGGGCATTTTGGTTTCCTTGATAGCCAAAGAACCAGCGTAGCATCGTGTTACATGAAGAGTGTTTTAACGATCGGCAGGATGCCGGAGAGGGGAAAGTTTTGTAACGCGTTGCAAAAAGTTTTGTAACGCTTCGAAAAAAGCCCCAAAAATCTGAGCCCCCAGAAACGACAAAGCCCTGAATAATCAGGGCTTTGTCATACATAAGATGGCGGAGGCGATGGGATTCGAACTCATGGACCTGTTACAGTCGACGGTTTTCAAGACCGTTGCCTTAAACCACTCGGCCACACCTCCGTTGCGTTGCGGGCGCCATAATACCTGAATGAAACACACTGTCAAACTCTGTGCATGGCTTGTTACAGAGCGTCTGTTATGATCTTTGCGACTGAACGTTTCAAACCAACAGGAGTGTCGCCATGCGCGAACAGGATTACGCAGTTCACAACAGCGTGCAGGCTGAGCAGCTAGAGGTTAGCCGCGTCCTGCGCAACACTTATGGCCTACTGGCACTCACCCTCGCATTCAGCGGTGTGATGGCTTTCGTGGCCCAGCAGATGCGCGTCGGTTACCCGAACATTTTCGTGGTGCTGATCGGCTTTTACGGTCTGTTCTTCCTCACCAACAAGCTTCGTGATTCGGCCTGGGGCCTGGTGTCGGCGTTTGCCCTGACCGGTTTCATGGGGTTCCTGCTCGGCCCGATCCTCAACCGTTACCTGGGCATGCAGGGCGGTGCTGAAGTGGTCAGCTCCGCCTTCGCGATGACGGCACTGGTATTCGGTGGTCTGTCGGCCTACGTGCTGATCACCCGCAAGGACATGAGCTTCCTCGGTGGCTTCATCACCGCCGGTTTCTTCGTGTTGCTGGGTGCGACGCTGGCGAGCATGTTCTTCCAGATCAGCGGCCTGCAACTGGCGATCAGCGCAGGTTTCGTGCTGTTCTCGTCGGTGTGCATTCTGTTCCAGACCAGCGCCATCATCCACGGCGGCGAACGCAACTACATCATGGCGACCATCAGCCTGTATGTATCGATCTACAACCTGTTCATCAGCTTGTTGCAGATCTTCGGCATCATGAGCCGCGACGACTGATCGACTGAATCGGCGTTAACGAAAAACCCGCGAAAGCGGGTTTTTTGTTGCCTGCAAAAACGTGATCAGACGATCAATTGATGATCATGCTGCCATCGGTGTGTTGCTTGTAGATCGTGTAGGGCAGCAGCAAGGTATCGAGCACCCCCGAGACCGCCGCATCGACCAGCAGGCCGGGAGAAGCGTTCTTGTAGTTGAACGCATCGACGTCATCCGGTTTTTCTGCGTGCAGCATGCAAAAATCGTAAGTCGCGCCGCTGTAGATGCGCGGGACGGCACCACAGTAGGTTTTCTGGTTCTTCAGTTGATTCACGGAGACCCTGTCGCTGAACGCCACGGTCTGCACCGTCCCGCACCCCGCGAGCATCAGTGCTGTCAGCATCATTGCCTGCGTTTTCATATCGCCGTTCCTTAGCCGGAAAAACCACAATTTACACCGTACATGCTTGAAAAGTATTCAGGCCATCGGCGGCAACCGTCGCTTGACCGGTGTTTTCTTGACGATGGCCGTATTGGTCTCGGCCAGGGTATTGAGGCGGTCGAGCAGGGTGTCCAGTTGCTCCATCGACCGCACATGCAGACGGGCAATGAAGCAGTCCTCGCCGGTGACCTTGTCGCACTCGGTGAACTCGGGAATCGACAGGATCTGCCGTTCCACCTCCTGCAATTGCCCGGGTAACGGGCGCACCCGGACGATGGCCTGCAACTGGTAGCCGAAGCATTTCGGGTCGATCTCCACAGTGTAGCCCTTGAGCACGCCGCGCTCCTCCAGCCGGCGCAAGCGCTCGGCCACGCTCGGTGACGACAATCCGCTGATTTGTGCCAGGGCCTTGAGCGAGCGTCGGGAGTCTTCCATCAAGGCTCCGATCAGAATCTGGTCGATATCGTCGGTCATGCAAAAAAAACTCCCGCATTAGGTGAATGGCGAAAACCACCCTTGATAAAAAAGGCAGAAATCGAGTTTAGCCTGCCTTTTGCGCTGGAGAAGCCCCGATCTCGCTTGGCATACTTTTGCCACACATTAAGGAGATTGATGATGGAAAAAACAATCCGGCGCGGCTCATTCGAAATGACCGCTGCCATGCTGATATCCGGGACGATCGGCTGGTTCGTGCTGGTGTCCGGTCAACCGGTACTCGATGTGGTGTTCTGGCGCTGTGTATTCGGTTCCGGCACTTTGCTGCTGATTTGCGCCGCTTTCGGTTTCTTGCGCCCGGGCATTCTGACCCGCACCACGTTTCTGTTGGCGGTGCTCAGCGGCATGGCGATTGTTGGCAACTGGGTGCTGTTGTTCGCCTCGTATTCCCGGGCTTCGATCGCCATTGGCACGGCGGTGTACAACGTGCAGCCGTTCATGCTGGTGGGACTGGCCACCCTGTTTCTCGGCGAGAAAATCACCCTGCAAAAGCTGTTCTGGCTGGGGATTTCATTTATGGGAATGCTGGCCATCGTCAGTGCCCATGGCGGGCAAGGCGAGGGCGGGAATGATTACCTGATGGGGATCGCGCTGGCGCTGGGGGCGGCGTTTCTGTACGCCATTGCCGCGTTGATCATCAAGCACCTGACCGGCACTCCCCCGCACTTGATTGCGTTGATCCAGGTCTGCACCGGCGTGCTGCTGCTCGCGCCGTTCGCACATTTTTCAGCGCTGCCGCAGGCGCCCATTGCCTGGGCCAGCCTGGTGACGTTGGGCATCGTTCACACCGGTCTGATGTATGTATTGCTCTACGGCGCGATCCAGAAACTGCCGACGGCACTGACCGGCGCACTGTCGTTCATCTATCCGATTGCGGCGATTTTCGTCGACTGGTTCGCCTTCGGCCATCAACTGCAGACCCTGCAATGGATCGGCGTGGCGGCGATCCTGCTGGCCGCCGCCGGGATGCAACAGGGCTGGGGCTTCAAGTCGCGGCGTCTGGCGGCGCAGTAACGCTCAGATGTTCCAGCGCGGTGCGGTTTTCGCCAGGCGCTGGCGCATCTCGCCGATGTTGGACGCCAGTTGCCGGGTCAGCAGACGGTAACCGTCGAGCGGGCTGTAGACCGGCGCGTCGAGGCTGGCGTCCGGCAACTCCAGCGGGCGCCCAAGGCGCTGGGTCGCACCGGTTTTCAAGGCCCGGGCCATGCCGATCAGTTGCACACGGATCTGCCGGTGCTCGGCCTTCAAGGCCGATTGCAGGTGGGCCATCGCTTCAGGATCGCTGGTGTCCGGCCGGGTATTGCCGAGGATTTCAAGCGTGCTGATGCACATGCGCAGGTTGCGCTGGATCGCGTCCAGTTCGGTCATCGAAACCTTCACTTCCTTGGACACTGACGGCATCAACGAGCGCAGTTGCACCATCACGGTGTTCAACCGGCCCATCAGTTTCAGATGTTCATCGGCCGAAACCGGTTCACCGCTGATGATCCGCCCGTACACCGTGGCGCAATCGCGCAAGGCATCGGCCAGGTTGTAGCGCCACGAATACACCGCGTACAGCGGCAGGGCGAAGGAAAAGGCCAGGGCCAGGGCGATACCGATCAGGATATCGACCCCGCGCCACAGCCCGTCGGTGATTGGATTGTCGCCATGCCCGGCGACAATGAAAACGGTGATGGCCGAGAGCAGGGCGGTGTAGCCGCCCTTGCCGATGGCGTGATACGAGAAGAATCCGCACACCACCGCCATTGCAAAATAGGTCAGCCACGGCATGCCCAGCCACGCCTGTTGCGCCACCAGCAACAGACCGACGCCGGCGCCGATCAAGGTGCCGGTGGCGCGTTCGGCGGCTTTCTTGCCGATGTTGCCGTGGTGCTGCAAGCCGCCGATGACCACGAGCATGGTCACCGACGCCCATTCGCCGTGGGGCAGGTTGATGCCGGTGGTCAGCAGGATGGTCGCCAGCAACCCCAGCGCCACCCGCACCGCGTGAATCAACCGTGCGTGTCGGTAGCGACGGTAGGGGTCCAGCAGCGGCCGCAGGATCCGCCGCAACAGCGGCGGCCAGCGGTGGGGGCTGAAAGTGCTCAGCGTTTATTCCTCCTCAGAAGATGTAATCGGTGGCGATGAAGTTCGAATCCCGCCCGCGAATAATCTCGCTGATCAGGTCCTTGTTGGGCTCCTGGAACTTGGTCGCCACCAGGGTGCGGATCGAAAACACCCGCAGCGCATCGTGTACCGACAGCGTGCCTTCGGCGGAGTTCTTGCGCCCGTTGAACGGGTAGGTGTCCGGGCCCCGCTGGCACTGGGCATTCAGGTTGATCCGCCCGACCTGGTTGGCGAAGGTGTCGACCAGTCGGCCGACGGCCACCGGATTGGTGCCGAAGATGCTCAGTTGCTGGCCGAAGTCCGATTCCAGAACATAGTCGATCACGGTATCGAGATGACGGTACGGCACGATTGGCACCACCGGGCCAAATTGTTCTTCCTGATAGACACGCATCTGCGGCGTCACCGGGTACAGCACTGCCGGGTAGAAGAACGAGGCCCGTGCTTCACCGCCATTCGGGTTGACCACCTGGGCGCCTTTGCTGTGCGCGTCAGCCACCAGACTGTGCAGATAATCGACCTTGCCCGATTCCGGCAGCGGCGTCAGCGAAACCCCGCTGTCCCACGGCATGCCCGGTTTGAGGCTGGCCAGTTTCGCGTTGAATTTCTCGATGAAGCTTTCGACCACGTCTTCATGCACAAAAAGGATCTTCAACGCAGTGCAGCGCTGGCCGTTGAACGACAGCGAACCGGTGACCGCTTCGCTGACCGCGTTATCCAGATCCACCTCGGGCAGGACGATGCCGGGGTTCTTCGCATCCAGCCCCAATGCTGCACGCAGGCGGTGCGGTTTCGGGTGCAGTTTTTTCAGGTCGCTGGCGGCCTTGTTGGTGCCGATGAAGGCGAAGATGTCGATCTTGCCGCTGGCCATCAGCGCGCTGACGGTCTCGCGGCCGCTGCCGTAGATCACGTTGATCACGCCGGTGGGGAAGCTGTCGCGGAAGGCTTCGAGCAGTGGACGGATCAGCAGCACGCCGAGCTTGGCCGGTTTGAACACCACGGTGTTGCCCATGATCAGCGCTGGAATCAGCGTGGTGAAGGTTTCGTTCAGCGGATAGTTGTAAGGCCCCATGCACAGCGCCACGCCGAGCGGTACGCGGCGGATCTGGCCGAGGGTGTCCTGTTCCAGCTCGAAGCGGCTGGAGCGGCGGTCGAGTTCTTTCAGTGCGTTGATGGTATCGACGATGTAGTCGCAGGTGCGGTCGAACTCTTTCTCCGAGTCCTTGAGGTTCTTGCCGATTTCCCACATCAGCAGTTTCACCACGGCGTCGCGCTGTTGGCGCATGCGCCCGAGGAAGGCTTCGACGTGCTGGATGCGCTCGGCCACGCGCAGGGTCGGCCAGAGGCCCTGGCCACGGTCGTAGGCACGCACGGCGGCGTCGAGGGCGGTGAGGGCGGTGTCGGCGTCCAGCAGCGGCGTACTGCCGAGGATCACTTGTTCGTCGCCGTTGTCGCCGTGCAGATAGACCGGACTGCGCACGGTGGCGAGCGGGCCGTCCCAGCGGCGCAACTCGCCGTCGACCAGATATTCGCGTTGCTCGATCTGACCGTCGAGGCGGTATTTTTCCGGGATGTCGCTGACAGAAGGGAACAGATTGCCAAGGATGTTTGCTGTGGTCATGTCGCTACCCCGTAGAAGATGTCGGCGGGCCGATTGGAAAAGGCTTTACAGGTTATACGCCTGAATTCACTGAAATTTAAACCCGCAAATGTCACGGGAATGTCACGCGGGCATGAGCCCTGACTGGCCCCGGATGCCCCCCTCACTGTCCCGCAATGCCCTCAACCCGCGGCCGTCGCTGCCTTATGGTGTGATCACAACAATACGCAGCACCTCACGCGAGGATCTTTATGCGGGCATTCCGATTCACCTGGCTGCTGATGCTGGCCGTTGCACTGGCCGGTTGCGGCGAAGATGCCAAACCCCCGACCTCATCCGGCACCGCCCGTAGCGCCATGCCATCCGACCCGGCGCTGGCGCAGATCTACGCCAACAGCTGCCAGCTCTGCCACGCCAACCCCGCCGCGAATGCGCCGCTGACCGGTGACCGCAAGGCCTGGGAACCGCGCATCCGGCAGGGCACCGATACGCTGCTCGACCACGCCATCAATGGCTACAACGGCATGCCGCCGATGGGCCAGTGCGTCGAGTGTTCGGAAGAACAATTCCTTCAGTTGATCGGCTTCATGGCCGACCAGCCGCTTCCACAATAAGGATCCTGGCATGCCGATAGATCTGACACGCCGGCAGTTGTTGCAACGGGCAAGCATCGTCGGGGCGTTCAGCGCGCTGGCTTCCAATCCGGCGCTGGGCCAGTTGATGCGCGCACCGCGGCTGATTCCCTGGCGCAACTGGTCGGGCGGGCAAAGTTGCCTGCCGGCGGCGCGGGTGGCACCGAAGAATCTGGATGAATTGACCGCAGTCATCCAACAGGCCCCCGGCAAAATTCGCCCGGTCGGCTCGGCGCATTCCTTCAGCGCGCTGGTACCCACCGACGGCACGCTGCTGTCGCTGAGCTACTTCAACGGTCTGCTCGATCACGACCCGAAAACCCTGCAAGCCGAATTCGCCGCCGGCACGCCGATGTCGCGCATGGGCAGGCCGCTCAAGGACGTCGGCCAGGCTCTGCAAAACATGGCCGACATCGACTATCAAACCCTCGCCGGGGCCATTTCCACCTCAACCCACGGCACCGGCAAAACCTTCCAGTCCTACTCGGCTCACGTCTGCGGGATGCAACTGGTGACCGCCAGCGGCGAGGTGTTGGACTGCGACAGCCAACGCCATCCCGAAGTGTTCAACGCCGCCCGGGTATCCCTCGGCGCGCTGGGCGTGGCGACGAGAATTCGCCTGCAAAACCGCCCGGCCTATCGCCTGCGAGAAACCCAGTGGATCGCCAAAACCGAAGAGCTGCTGGAAGACCTGGACAAGAACACAAGCGAAAACCAACACTGGGAAATGCTCGTTGTCACCCATTCCGACTACGCCCTGTCCATCGCCCTCAACGAAACCACCGATCCAGCCACACCGCCGATCCCGCCCGAAGAGGAGGGCGGCAACGAGTTCGTGACGCTGATCGAGAAGATCGACAAATACGGCAGCGACTTCCCGAGCCTGCGCAGTTCGCTGCTCAACAACCTGCGGCATCTGGCGAGTTTCGAGGATCGGATCGGCGACTCGTTCGACATCTACGCCAACGTGCGCACCGTGCGCTTCAACGAAATGGAATATTCGGTGCCCGCCGAACACGGCCCGGCGTGTCTGCGCGAGATTCTCAAACTGATCCGCGACAAGGACCTGCGCACCTGGTTTCCCATCGAGTACCGCTACGTCAAGGCCGACGATATTCCGCTGAGCATGTTCGAGGGCCGCGACAGCTGTTCGATCTCGGTCCACCAGCATTACCAGATGGACCATCACAACTTCTTCGCCGCCGTCGAGCCGATCTTCTGGAAGTACAACGGCCGCCCGCACTGGGGCAAGTTGCACACGCTCAATGCCCGCACGTTGCAAACGCTCTATCCGCGCTGGCAGGAATTCATTCAGGTACGCCAGGCGCTAGACCCCAGCGGCAAGTTTCTCAACGGGCATCTGTCGTCGATTCTGGGGGTGAGCTGATGGCGGTCAATCGACGTAATTTCGTGCTCGGGACTTTGGGTGTTGGCGCTTTGCTGGTGGGGGTTGGCGCATGGCTGCGACCGGGGGATCGCGGCGGGCCTTACAGCGAATATTTCCGGGCGCTGAACAATGAACTCAAGACCAAAGGCCCGATGCGGCCGGTGTTGCTGATCGACCTGGATCGCCTCGATCACAACATTGATGTGGTCATGCGCTCGGTCAAACGTGGCGGCAAGCAACTGCGGCTGGTGGAAAAATCTCTGCCGTCACCGGGCCTGCTCAGCTACATCGGCCAGCGCGCCGGGACGCAGCGACTGATGTCGTTTCATCAGCCATTTCTCAACCACGATGCGGTCACCTTCCCGCAGTCGGACATCCTGCTCGGCAAGCCACTGCCGGTGCGCTCGGCAGAGCTGTTCTATCAAACCCACAAAGGTCCGTTCGATCCCGCGAAACAACTGCAATGGCTGCTCGACGGCCCCGAACGTCTGCAGCAATACTTTGCACTGGCTCAGGGATTGGGCACGCGGATGCGGATCAATATCGAGCTGGACGTCGGCCTGCACCGGGGCGGCGTCAGTGACCTTAACGTGCTCGGGCAGATGCTCGCGCTGATCGCCGCCAACCCGCAGCACCTGGAGTTTGCCGGGTTCATGGGCTACGACCCGTTCGTGGGCATGGGCGTGCCGGGGATTCTTGGTTCGCCCGAAGAACTGTTCGCCAAAGTGATGGTGATTTATCAGCGTTGTGTCGACTTCACCCGGCAACAGTACCCGGCGTTGTGGCATGACGGCCTGTGCCTGAACACTGCGGGGAGTCCGAGTTACCGCATGCATGAAAACGAGAGCCTGAGCAGCGAAGTGTCGGTGGGGACGGCGATGCTCAAGCCGACTCATTACGATCTGCCGTCACTGGTTGAACACGTACCAGCCACTTACATCGCGACGCCAGTATTGAAAAGCACGGGAGCGGTGAACATCCCGGCGCTGGACAACAAGTCCAAGCTGTTCTCGTGGTGGGACACCAACCAGCGCCAGACCTTCTTCATCTACGGCGGCAACTGGATGGCCGAGTTCGAATCGCCGCCGGGATTGCAGAGCAATGGTGTTTACGGCCGTAGCTCGAATCAGGAGATGGTCAATGGTTCGAATGCCGTTGGCTTGACCGTGGAGGATCAGGTGTTCCTGCGCCCGACCCAGACCGAGGCCGTCCTCCTGCAATTCGGTGACTTGCTGGCGGTGCGTGGTGGCAAGATCGTCGACATTTGGCCCGTCTACACCTGACGGAATGTTTTTCTGAAAAAAACCCATAACCCTGTGGGAGCGGGCTTGCTCGCGAAGGCGTCCCGTCAGCCACTCTCTAAGTGACAGACACACCGCTTTCGTCGGAGCGCCGCCCGGAGCAAGCCCGCTCCCACAAGGTTTTGTGGTGTCTGCAATTCCCCGATCAATTTCTGTAATGAAGCTTTTATGACAAAAGTTCGGTAGCACATCGCCAGTCCGGTCATGCCTATGTAACGCGCTTGAGGGGCCCTTTGGGCGCTTTTCACAAGCCGAGGCGGGACGCCGGGAGTGAGGCAATGGGGACTATGGAACGCTACTCGAAAGTGGGCATGCAGGAACTCGATCAACGCCTGTCGAAGATCGTCGAAGCCGCGCGCAAGAAGCCGGTTTCGGTGTATCGCTACGGCGCGCCGTGGGTCTGGATCGTGTCGCAGGATGACTGGCAGGGTGCCTTGAAAGAGGTCTCCAGCTACATTCCGTCGGGTCATTCGCTGGTGCTGTTGCGCCCGCAGATCGATGACCTGTTCGACGCTCACGGCGACCTCCTGCACGACCTCAATGCCCAACCCGGCATGCTGATCCCGGCGCAAACGGTGATGCATATTCTGCTCCTGCAACTGCTGTATTCGGTGCCCAGCGAGCAGCAGCTCTACGAACAACTCAATTACAACCTGCTGTTCCGCTGGTTCGTTGGCCTGGGCCTAAACCAGAAAGTCTGGAGCTTCAACGTCCTCAGTCGCGACATCGCCACGCTGCTCAACGAGCCGCGTGCGGTGCAGCTCATCCAGAAAATCATCGGCGAAGTGTTCTGCGGCGCGCTGCTGCAAATGCCCGAGTTCTCGTTGAACTTCGCGCTGCTGCACACCTGGCTGGGCAAGCACGCCTGCGCCCCGCAAGTCAGCAATTAACAGCGACCAGCAATTGACGCAACAGAGACGCCAACAGGTTCATCGCGAATTTCAGGGGGTAGTGTGGAGCAGATTTTCACGTCACGGCTGGCGCTGTGGGGCTGGCTGCTGGTGACGGCCGGCGTGCAGCCGGTGTTCGCCGATGAGGCCGAAAACGCAGCGGCGCAGCGTCTGGTGGACGTCAACGAATACTTTGTGCGTGGCAATACCGTGCTCGATGCGCGGGCGATCGAGGAAGCGGTGTACCCGTTCCTCGGCCCGCAAAAAGCCTTGAGCGACATTGAAGGCGCCCGCGATGCGTTGCAGAAGGCCTATCAGGAACGCGGCTACCAATCGGTGTTCGTCGAATTGCCGGAGCAGGCGGTGGCTGATGGCATCGTCTACCTGCAAGTCAGCGAAACCAAGGTCGGCCGGGTGCGGGTGGTCGGCGCCAAACACTATTCGCCGCTGGACATCCGCGACAACGTTCCGGCGCTGAAGGAAGGCGAGGTGCCGGACTTCGCCAAGGTTCAGGGTGAACTGGCGCAGCTCAACAAGACCCCGGGCCGGCAGGTGATGCCGCTGGTTCGCGAAGGTCAGCGCCCCGGCACCATGGACGTGGACTTGCAGGTCGAAGACCAGAACCCATGGACCGCCAGCGTGGGGCTGAACAACGACTACAGCGCCGACACCGAAAAGCTTCGTGCCGTCACCAGCCTCGGTTACAACAACCTCTGGCAACTCGGCCACAGCATCAACCTGACTTACTTCACCGCGCCGCAGGACACCGACAACGCCAAGGTCTGGTCCGGCTCCTACAGCGCGCCGCTGACCGACCGCTGGAGCGTGCAGTTCTCCGGTTATCAGTCCGACAGCAACGTCGCCACCATCGGCGGCAGCAACGTGCTCGGCAAGGGCCATTCCTATGGCGTAGCGGCGATCTACACGATCCCGTCCAGCGGCAACTGGTCGAACTCGCTGTCGGCCGGCATCGACTTCAAGGACTTCGACGAACGTCTGACCCTGTCCGGCGAGAGCGACCAGGTGCCGCTCAAGTACGCGCCGTTCACCTTCGCTTACAACGGCTTTCGCTACAGCGAAAAAAGCCAGTTAGGCCTGGGGCTGAGCCTGGTCGCGGCCACCCGCAGCCTCTTCGGTTACGGCAGCTCCGACGAAGAGTTCGACTACAAGCGCTACCGCGCCAAACCGAGTTTCGCCGTGCTCAAGGGCGACACCAGTTTCACCTGGACCTTCGACAGCGACTGGCAGAGCGCGAGCAAAGCCGCGTTCCAGCTGGCGTCGGGGCCGCTGGTCTCCAACGAACAATTCTCTGCCGGCGGCGCGACTTCGGTACGCGGTTATCTGGCCGCCGAGCGCACCGGTGATGACGGTGTGTTGTTCAGTCAGGAAGTCCGTACACCGTCGCTGGCCAAGTACACCGGCACCTGGATGCAGGACTGGCGTTTCTACGCCTTTGCCGAAGGCGCGCAACTGTACCTGCGCGACGAACTGCCGGACCAGGACGCCAGTTACGCCCTGGCCAGTGTCGGCCTCGGCACCCGCGCCAGCCTGAGCAAATGGCTGTCCGGCAGCCTCGACTGGGGCTACCCGTTACTCGAAGGGCCGAACACCTCGAAACAGGAATCGCGCCTGCACTTCAACCTTCAGGCCACTTTCTAACAAGGAGCACTTCCATGCAGCGCCTTTTCCTTTCGTTGTTGATCTGCCTGGGCTTTGTGCTCCCGGCCACGGCCCAGGCCTGGTGGCAGGACGACTGGCACTACCGCAAACAGATCGCCGTCGACACCACGCCGCAAGGCGCCGCGATCAATCAGGCCCTCGGCCGTACCGCGCTGCTGGTGCGCCTGCATACCGGCAACTTCACCTTCGACGGCGTGAAAGAGGACGGCTCGGACCTGCGCTTCGTCGCCGCCGACGACAAGACCGTGCTCAACCACCAGATCGAAAGCTTCGACGCGCTGATGGGCATGGCGCTGATCTGGGTCGATGTGCCGAATGTCGAGGGCGGTCAGCGTCAGGACATCTGGATGTATTACGGCAACCAGAAGGCCCCGGCCACCGGCAATGGCCAACTGACGTTCGATCCGAATTACACCGCGCTCTACCACTTCGACGGCGCCACCGGCACCCCGGCCAAAGACACCACCGCCTATGGCAACACCGCGCAGAGTGCGACCGGCGCCGCGATTGACGGCGTGGTAGGGCGTGCCTTGCAGTTCAGCGGTCAGCCGTTGCTGTTGCCGGCCAGTCCGTCGTTGCAGCACAACGCCGGCAGCGCGTTCACCTTCAGTGCCTGGCTGCGACTGGATCAGGCCAACGGCGAACAACTGATTCTGGCCCGCCGCGAAGGCGCCAACAGCCTGCTGGTCGGTGTGAGTCAGGGCGTGCCGTTCGTGGAGATCGACGGCCAGCGCGCTGTCGCCACCCAGCCGCTGAATCCGGGCCAATGGCAGCACGTCGCCCTGACCGCCGAAGGCGCAAAAGTGACGCTGTACATCAACGGTCGCGAAGGCGCGGCACTGGCCCAGGCGATGCCGGCGTTCAACTCGGTCATGGCTATCGGAGCGGATCTGCACGAGGGTCCTTTCCAGCCGTTCGTGGGCGCCATCGACGAACTGCGCCTGTCGAAAGTCGCCCGTCCGGCACCGCTGTTGCTGGCCGACGCCACTTCCCAGGGCGCCGAGTCGAAACTGGTCGCCTATGGCGTCGATGAAGAACAGTCCGGCTTCGGTTTCGGCAGCCTCGGCTTCCTGCTCAACGCGGTACCGGTAGACGCATGGGTGATCATCGCGGTGCTGGTGCTGATGATGTTCCAGTCGTGGATCATCATGCTGCGCAAGAACCGCACCCTCAGCCGCGTCACTGCCGCCAACGAAGACTTCCGCGTGCAATTCGCCAAGGTCGGCACACGACTGGAGATGTTCGCCAACGACACGCAACTCGCCCAGCGTTTGCAGCATTCGCCGCTGTGGCGCCTGTATCAAGTGGCAGTGAAAGAGATCCGCACCCGCCGCGAGCAGGGCGCCGACACCTCGTCGGTTTCGGCGGCGACCATCGAAGCGATCCGCTGCTCGATGGACGGCGTGCGCACCCGGGAAAACCAGCAACTGAGCTCGAAACTCTCGACCCTGTCCAACGCCATCGCTGGCGGCCCATATATCGGTCTGCTCGGCACCGTGCTGGGGATCATGGTGGTGTTCCTCGGCACGGCCATGGCCGGCGACGTCAACATCAACGCCATCGCGCCGGGTATGGCGGCCGCGTTGCTGGCCACCGCCATGGGTCTGTTCGTCGCGATCCCGGCGCTGTTTGGCTACAACCGCCTGATCACCCGCAACAAGGAAGTCAGCGCCGACATGCGCGTGTTCGTCGACGAGTTCATCACCCGGCTGGCGGAGATGCACGGCGAAGGCCAGTCCAGTGAAGCGGCGCATCAGCGCGGCCATCACGCCAACCACTCCGTACCGGCCTGAGGAGCACTGACATGGCGTCCGTAAATGCCTCCCACGACGATGACGAAGATGCCGCAGTGGACAGCATCAACATCACGCCACTGGTGGACGTGCTGATGGTGGTGCTGGTGATGTTCATCCTCACCGCCACCGCGCAGGTCTCCGGGATCCAGATCAACCTGCCCAAGGCCAGCGCCGCCGTGTCGCTGTCCGAGGCCAAGACCAAGGCGATTTCGGTCAACGACGGCGGCCAGGTGTTCCTCGACTCCTACCCGGTGACGTTGCCTGAACTGGAAGAGCGCCTGCGCATCGAGAAGGCGCAGAACCCGGACTTCCCGGTGATCGTGCGCGGCGACGCCACGGTGCAGTACCAGAAGGTTATCGAAGTGCTGGATCTGTTGCGCCGGCTCGAACTGTCCCAGGTCGGTCTCGTCACCGGCAAACCGACGCAGGGCTGAGTCATGACCGCACAGATGCCAATCGAGCCTTTGCCGGTGAAGAAGTCGCCACTGCGTTACGTGAAGTGGGGCGCCGGACTGCTGCTGGGCGCCATTGCGGCATTCCTGTTGTGGCAGTGGGCCAATGACATGAGCGGCATCCGCCGGGAAGCGCCGAAGGTGCCGACGATCATTCCGTTGCCGCCACCACCACCTCCGCCGCCGGAAAAACCGCCGGAACCGGAAACCCCGGTGGAAGAAAAAGTCGTCGAGCCGGAGCCGACACCCGAGCCACAGGAAGTGAAACCCGAGGAAGAAGCGCCGCCATCGCCGGCGGACGACCTGGCCAACCCGATGCAGATTGACGGCGACGCCCAGAGCGGCAGCGACGCCTTCAACATCGGCGCGGGCAAGGGCGGCGGCATGGCCGGGTCCGGCGGTGGGCGACTGGGCAACGGCACGTACAGCCAGTTCCTCGCGTTCACCTTCCAGAAGCTGCTGCGCGAGAACCCCGACCTGCGCAACCTCGCGTTTTCGCTGCAGGCCGATGTGTGGCTGAGCAGCGTCGGCGAGATCACCCGGGTCGAGCTGGTCAAGTCCAGCGGCAATCCCGAAATCGATACGCAAGTGCTCGCCGCGCTGCGCAATGCGCCTGCTTTAAGCGAACGGCCACCGGCCTCCATCACCTTGCCTGTGCGCATGTCCCTGCAAGGGCGGCGTCCGGGTTAACCGAATTCATAAAGCTGTATGAAAAGGAGTTGTGTGCAGATGATTTCCAACGTGAATCGATTGTCCCTGGCGGTCGGCATGGTCATCGCGACCCTGGTCGGTCAGGCCGCGGCAGCGCCAGCGCCCTCGGAGAACGCCACGATCAATCTGATCCGCTTGCTGGTCGAGCAGGGCATTCTGAAACAGGACAAGGCCGACGCACTGATCGCCCAGGCCCAGAACGAAGCGGCCCAGGCCAAGCAGGCCGCGGCGTCCACCGCTGTGGCCGCCGGGCCGGTCGCCGCACCGGGCGATGTGCGGGTGCAATACGTGCCGGCTGCGGTGCGCGATCAGATCCGTGATCAGGTCAAGGCTGAAGTCATGGCGACCGCCAAGCAGGAAAACTGGGCCGCGCCCAACACCTTCCCGGACTGGGCGTCGCGCATCAGCTTCGACGGCGACATTCGCCTGCGTGACGAATCGCGCTACTACTCGGGCAGCAACAGCAACGAAATCGTCGACTTCGCCAGGCTCAACAACAACGGCCCGTACGACGTGAACCCCAACAGCAGCACCGCGTTGCCGCCGTTGCTCAACACCCGTGAAGACCGCACCAACCTGTTTCGCCTGCGCGCGCGGCTGGGCATGAAAGCGGACATTTCGCCGCAATGGACCGCCGGCATCCGCATCGGCACCGGCTCGGACAACAACCCGGTGTCGACCACCCAAAACCTCGGCGGCGGTTTTGCCAAGAAAGACATCTGGCTCGATCAGGGTTACCTGACCTGGAAACCGTCGGATGAACTGACCCTGACCGGTGGCCGCTTCGCCAACCCGTTCATGTCTACCGACATGCTGTATTCCAACGACCTGAACTTCGATGGCGTGGCGGCGATTTTCGACCACAAGCTGAGCCGCGACTGGGGTGTGTTCGGTACCGTCGGCGCGTTCCCGGTGGATTACACCAACGACACCACCACCAGCAACGGCTTCGACAAGGAAGAAAGCGACAACAAATGGCTGTACGGCGCACAGGTCGGCGCCAAGTGGGCGATCAACAGCAACAACCGCTTGAAAGGCGCATTGGCCTATTACCGCTTCCAGGACATCCAGGGTGAGCGCTCCAGCCCCTGCGAACCCTGGGCCGGCGCACCGGGTTGCGACAGCGACGGCACGCGTGCGGCGTTCATGCAGAAGGGCAACAGTGTGTTCCTGCTGCGCGACATCACGCCGAACCCGCTTAACCCGACGACCACGCCGCAGCCGCAATTCGTTGGCCTCGCTTCCGAGTTCAACCTGCTGGACCTGAACCTGGTCTGGGATGCCGACCTGCCGGAAGACTTCAAACTGCGCAGCCAGGGCAACTACATCCACAACCTCGGCTACGACGAAGGCGATATGCGCAAGCGGTCGGCCGGGCAACTGGTCAACAACCTCGACAGCAACGGCAACATCGAAAGCGGTGCCAATGCGTGGATGGTGCAGTTCACCCTCGGCAATGCGCTGGACCTGAAGAAGCAGGGCGACTGGAACCTGTTCGCCGGCTACAAGTACATCCAGCCTGACGCCTTGCCGGACGGCTTCAACGACTCGTCGTTCCACCTCGGCGGCACTAACGCCAAAGGCTACATACTCGGTGGCAACTACGGTCTGGCGAAGAACGTCTACGCCACCGGTCGCTGGATGAGCACCGAAGCGGTGTATGGCGCGCCGTTCGACATCGACGTCTTGCAGCTCGAGATCAACACGCGCTTCTAAGGCGCCGGGAGAGGGATATGAACACTCGGTACTTTTTGCTCGGACTTGGATTGCTGGTCGCCAGCGGGGCCAGTGCCGAAGGCATGGAGGAGCGTCTGCGCACCCAGTTGCGCAGCACCACCCAGCAACTGCAAACCCTGCAAAGCCAGCAGGCCCAGGCCAGCGCCGCGCAACTGGCGGCGCAGAACGAAGCCAAGGCAGCCCAGGCGCAAATCAAGCAATTGACCGCCGAACTGGCCAAGGCCAAAGGCCTGGCCGAGCAGTTGGCCGGGCAGCAGCAAAGCCTGCACAGCCAGGCTCAGGCGCAGGTGGCGGCCAGCAACGAGCAGACCGGCAAATTCAAGAAAGCCTACGACGAGCTGTTGGTCATGGCCCGTGCCAAAGAGGCAGAACGGTCTAAGCTTCAAGCGCAATTGACTGAACGTGACACACAAGTGCAGCAATGTTCGGTCAAGAATCAGCAGATGTACGGCGTGGCCAAGCAGATTCTCGCCGCCTACGAAAACATCGATGTGGCCGAGGTGATGAAGATCCGCCAGCCCTTCGCCGGCAGCGCCCGGGTCAAGTTCGATGAATTGGCTCAGGGCTTCGGCGATGAACTGTACAAGACTCAATTCGATGCGCCGCAAGCTGCGATCGCGCACTGATTAAAAGACTCATAAACAAGGAAGAAGTCATGACTCAATTGATCTCCCATGTCTCCCCGCAATCCCTGACCGAAGTGCTCCAAGCCGCCGGTTACCGCGTCAACCAGACCGAACAGAACGGCATCGTCCAGTTGCTCAGCGCCAGTCAGGGCATCGGTTACGCCGTGCGTTTCGGCAACCCGGCGGTGGCGGAGCAGGGCAGCTATGTCGACTTCACCTTCAGCTGCGCCTTGCGCGTACAGGGTGAGTTGCCGGCCGGTGTGGCCGAGCAGTGGAACGCAACCCGCCGGTTTGCCCGGTTGTCGTTGCAGGGCGAGTTTCTGGTGATGGAAATGGACGTGGTGTTGGCCGCGGGCGTGAGCAGCGATTACCTGCGCGGCAACCTGGAATTGTGGGATCGCCTGCTTCAGGAATTCATCGTGTACCTGCGTGATTTCACCCAGAACGCTGCTGCCGCCCAGGCTCCAAAGGTTGAGCAAGAGGAAGTCGCGCTGTGACCAAACCTGCCATGGTAATCAGCGCCGCTGCGGTGGCGCTGTTGGTGGCGGCCGTGGCGCTGGTGGTGCGGCCGGGCAATGACCCGGTCGCCGCCCAGCAACCGGCGCCGGTCATTACGGCGAACAGTGGGCCTGCGGTGGCGCGGTTGGGCAATCAGCAGGTGTCGCCGGAGGAATTGCAGGCGCTGCTGGCCGCCGTACCGCCACAGACCCGCGAGCAACTGCGCGGTAATCGTGAGGCGCTGGAGCGCTGGATTCGTTCACGCCTGGCCGAAAAAGCCGTGCTCGAACAGGCCGATGCCCAAGGCTGGGCGCAGCGTCCGGACGTGCTTCGGCAGACCCGCGCCGCCACCGAACAGATCGTGTTTCGCGACTATTTGCAGTCGGTGAGCAAAGTGCCGGCGGACTATCCGAGCGCCGCCGAGTTGCAGCAGGCGTATGACGCGGGCAAGGCCAACTGGCAGACGCCGGCGCTGTATCGGGTCAGCCAGATCTTCCTTGGGGTGAATGAGCCGCAGAACCTTGAGGCCGTGCGCAAGCAGGCAACGGAGTTGAGCAAGAAAGCCCAGGCAACCCCGGCGGACTTTGCAGCACTGGCCAAGGAGTTTTCTCAGGATCGCCTGACTGCCGAACGCGGGGGCGATACTGGCCTTCAACCGTTGCAGCAACTGGTGCCGGAAGTGCGTGGTGCGGTGGCGCGACTCAAGGTTGGCGCGGTCTCCGATCCCGTTCAAAGCAGCGCCGGTTTCCACGTGATCAAACTCACCGAACAACAACCGGCCCGCACCGCGACCCTCGACGAGTTGCGCGATCAACTGACCCTGGCCTTGCGGGCACAGCGTCAGGAACAGATCGCCCAGGCCTATCTGGACGGCATGCTCAACACCGCGACGCTGAGCATTGACGGGGCCGAGCTCAATAAGGTGCTGGAGGAAAAACTGTAATTCAGGTCCACCTCTGAACCTTGTGGGAGCGGGCTTGCTCGCGAAGGGGCCATGCCAGACAACTTATTCGTTGAATGACACACCGCTTTCGTCGGAACGCCGCCCGGAGCAAGCCCGCTCCCACATTAGAGCCGTGACGTTTTCCAAAAATACAAAGATCGACAGGGAGTCATCGATGTCATTCACCGAACCCGCAGCACGACAGAGCAGCGCCGATTTCCGCTGGCCACAGGACAAGGAAGAACCCTGGCTGGCGCAAGCCGCGACCCTCGACGGCGACGTCGCGCAATACTTTCTGGTCAGCGCCCGTTGCGGCTGCTTCATGCAAGCCGCCCGCAGCCTCAACGTGCGCTCGACCTTGCTGCGCAAACAACTGGCGCAGCTCGAACAGCAACTGCAATGCGCGCTGTTCAGCTTTCAGGGCAGTGCCTTGACGCTGACCCGCGAAGGCCAGCAATTGCAGGCGCAACTGATCGCCCTGGCTCACGAGCGCAAACTTCCGGTGATCGAGCAACCCCTGATAAGACTGGCCGTCGCCGAATCGATCCTGCACGACATCCTCGGCCGCGACCTCATCGCACTGTTGCGCCGCAACGCCAGCGTGCGCCTGGAAATCATCGCCCTCGACAGCGAACTGGCCCTGCATGCGGTCAGCGCCGACATCGTGCTCTGGCTCGCCCACGGCGACAACCCGCATCCGGGCCCGACCTTCGCCACCAGCGAACCGCAACGCCTCGCGCAACTGGAATACCAGCCGCACATCGCCAAACGCTATTCCCGTGTCACTGCACGGCCAGAAAGTCCGGATGACCTCGCCGATTTCATGCTGGTGCAATGGCAGCATGACCGGCAGATCGACAGCTTCCGGCCGTGGAATGAGCTGGTCGAACAGCGGTTGGCCGGGGTGGTGCAGATGCAGTCTTACGAGCTGATGCTGGAGATGATTCGTTGCAGCGCGTGCATCGGGTTGCTGCCGATGTACATGAGCCGGTTTGATCGCGGGCTGGTGGCGTTGCCGGGGTTGTTTGGGGAGGCGATGCGGTTGCAGGCGTGGTTGGCGGTGAACAGTGAGTCGCAGAATGTCGGGGAGGTGCAGACCTTGGTGGAGTTGATTCAACGCACTTTCAATGAGCGGCAGGAGTGGTTCGAGTAAGTCTCGCCTGGATCAGTTGCGCCGGTTTACAGTGACCGGCCACGCACTGATCCAGGAGGGATCTATCATGCCTGAGCACAACCCCGCCATTCACCTCGAACGCTTCAGCGAGTCCCACGTCGAAGGCGTCACCGCGCTTTACAACGACCCGGCCGTGACCCGGCAGGTGTTGCAGATGCCGTTTCAGTCTGCCGAGATCTGGCGCCAACGGCTGATGCCCGAAAACGAACGGATGGTGAAGCTGGTGGCGCTGCATCAAGGTGCGGTGATCGGGCATCTCGGGCTGGAGGCTTTTTCGCGGATTCGCCGCAGCCATGCCGGCAGTGTCGGCATGGCCGTCGCGGTGGCGTGGCAGGGCAAGGGTGTCGGTTCGACGTTGTTGGCGGCGGCGCTGGAGATTGCGGACAACTGGATGAACCTGCACCGGGTCGAGCTTTCGGTGTACGCCGACAACGAAGCGGCCATTGGTCTCTATCGCAAGTTCGGCTTCGAAACCGAAGGCCTGTTCCGCGATTATGCGGTGCGTGACGGGCAATGGGTCGACACCCTGAGCATGGCGCGGTTGCGCAAGCGCTGACCTTTTGTCAGTCCATGGCCGAAGTGGCGATCGTGCAGGCAAATGACTTGCACGGTCGACCTCGGCATCTGCCATGCTCGACGTCCGCAGCACTGCTTCCTTGAAGGAACACCGCAATGGACGACGTACAGCAGCTGGGCGAAATGCTTCGCCACTATGCCGACAGCGAAGCGCACAAGAAGCAACTGTTCGAGACGCAATCGGCGACCTGGGCCTCACGGATTACCGAATTGTTCGGGCAGATTCAGCAATGGCTGGAGCCGGTGCAGGCGCCGGGTTTGCTGGAGGTGGGTCGGGAGGCTTATGTGGCGTTCGGGCCGAGCATTCCGGTTGAGACCTCAACCTTCAAGACTGAAAAACTGAGCATCGTGATCGCCGGCAAATCGGTGGAGTTCGTGCCGGATGTGATGGGCAGTGGCGGGCAGATTTCGCTGGCGGTGATGGGGCTGACGGCGGCGCGGTACGGGAGTGTTTCGTTGGTGGGGTTGCCGGGCGGGGAGTGGCAGTGGCGTAAGACCAACGGGTTGAAAGACCCGGATACCTTTGTTTTCGATGCGAATTTTCTCGCGCAGCAATTGCAGAGCCTGATTCCCCGAGACCGCACCTAAGATCAAAAGCTTACCCCCTCACCCCAGCCCTCTCCCCCAAGGGGGCGAGGGGGAAAGGGAGCAGATCTTCGTCGTTGTTGATATTGCATTCACCTTCGATATTTCAGGTCGGTGTATTTCGAGTAAACAACTCGGTCAGTCCCCTCTCCCTCCGGGAGAGGGCTAGGGTGAGGGGGGCTGCCCCTGACACACTTCACATCTCAAGATTGACCCACCCCGGCTGCGCCACCTCCGGCGCCACTGCCTTCACAGTCTTGCCAGTGGCCAACTCAACCCGCCGCGCCACCTCCGGATCATCGGCAAACGGCGTGAGACTCGCATCATCCAGGCTTTCAGCCGTTTCGTGGCGCAGGCAGTACTCCACTGACAGCCACAGAAACAGCACGCCCAATACATTCAAGACAATATCGAACATGACCAGCTCCCTTGATCAGGCGATCTGCGCTTCACGGTGGGCAATCGCAACATCCGCCACCCGCACCGTGCGCCATACGTTGTAGGCCATCAGCAACATGCCCGTCAGGAAGAACACCCCGCCGGCAAACCGTACGACAAACCCCGGATGGCTGGCCTGCAGCGCTTCAACGAACGAGTAGGTCAACGTGCCGTCCTCGTTGATCGCCCGCCACATCAGGCCCTGGGTAATCCCGTTGACCCACATCGACGCGATGTACAACACCGTGCCAATGGTCGCCAGCCAGAAGTGCAGGTTGATCAGCGGCGTGCTGTGCATGCGCTCGCGGCCAAAGACTTTGGGCACCATGTGATAGGTGGCGCCGAAGGTGATCATCGCCACCCAGCCCAACGCACCGGCATGCACGTGGCCGATGGTCCAGTCGGTGTAGTGGGAGAGGGCGTTGACCGTCTTGATCGCCATCATCGGACCTTCGAAGGTCGACATGCCGTAGAACGCCAGCGACAGGACGAGGAAGCGCAGGATCGGGTCAGTGCGCAACTGATGCCAGGCGCCCGAGAGGGTCATCATCCCGTTGATCATCCCGCCCCAGCTCGGGGCCAGCAGGATCAGCGACATCGCCATGCCCAGCGACTGCGCCCAGTCCGGCAGCGCGGTGTAGTGCAAATGGTGCGGGCCGGCCCAGATGTACAGGGTGATCAGCGCCCAGAAGTGCACGATCGACAACCGGTACGAGTACACCGGCCGATTCACTTGCTTGGGCACGAAGTAATACATCATCCCGAGGAACCCGGTGGTCAGGAAGAAACCCACCGCGTTGTGCCCGTACCACCATTGCACCATGGCGTCGGTGGCGCCGGAATACACCGGATAGGACTTGAACCAGTCCACCGGAATCGACAGGTGATTGACCACGTGCAGCATGGCAATCACCAGGATGAACGCACCGAAGAACCAGTTGCCGACGTAGATGTGTTTGGTCTTGCGTTGCACCACCGTGGTGAAGAACACGATGGCGTATGCAACCCAGACCACCGCCATCCACACTGCGCCGGAAAACTCGATCTCGGCGTATTCCTTGGTGGTGGTGTAGCCCATCGGCAGGGTGACCAGCATGATCACGATCACCGATTGCCAGCCCCAGAAGGTGAACGCGGCGAGTTTGTCCGAGTACAGCCGCACCTGGCAGGTACGCTGTACCGCGTAGTAACTGGCCGCGAATTGCGCACTGCCGGCGAAACCAAAAATCACCAGGCTGGTGTGCAACGGTCGCAAGCGGCCGAAGGTGGTCCACGGCAAGTCCAGATTCATGTCCGGCCATACCAGTTGCGAGGCGATCCATACCCCCATCGCCATGCCCACGACACCCCAGAAAACAGTCGCGATGACGAATTGGCGGACGACCTTGTAGTTATAAGCCTGTCCGATTGTTGCTGTGCTCATGGTCAGTTCATCCACGGTTGCAAAGTCTTGCCAGGCCACCCGGTCTGGCACGAGCTGCACTGTAGAAACCCCACCGGAAACAAAACAGGCTCAGGAATTGTTCATTTATGCGGATCAGATCCAGGCGCTGCCTGCGGCCATCTGCCGCGCCCTGATACGGTTTTTATGCGTTCAGGTGAATCTGTAACAGGCTGCGCTGCAACGTCATAGTGCTTTTACAAAACTGTGGGAGCGAGCAGGCTCGCTCCCACAGGAAATTCCTGACGAGGTAGTAGGCCGATGTATCAATACGATGATTACGACCGGGCGCTGGTGTTCGAGCGCGTTGCGCAGTTTCGCGATCAGGTCGAGCGCTTCATGGCCGGGGAGTTGAGCGAAGAAGAATTTCTGCCGCTGCGCCTGCAAAACGGCCTGTATATGCAAAAACACGCCTACATGCTGCGGGTGGCGATTCCCTACGGCACCCTGAGTGCCGAACAAATGCGCACCCTGGCGAGCATTGCCAGTGACTACGATCGTGGCTATGGCCACTTCACCACCCGGCAGAACATGCAGTTCAACTGGATCGAACTGCACGAAGTGCCGGACATTCTCGAACGTCTGGCGCAGGTCAACATGCATGCGATCCAGACCTCGGGCAACTGTGTGCGCAACATCACCACCGAAGCCTTCGCCGGAGTGGCGGCAGACGAGATGATCGACCCGCGTCCGCTGGCCGAGATCCTGCGGCAATGGTCGACGATCAACCCGGAATTCCTGTTCCTGCCGCGCAAGTTCAAGATCGCCATCTGCTCGGCGAAGCAGGATCGCGCGGCGATCATGATGCATGACATCGGCCTGTACCTTTACCCCGGTCATGACGGGCAGATGTTGCTGCGAGTGATTGTCGGCGGGGGGCTGGGGCGTACGCCGATCCTCGGTCTGCAGATCCGCGACGGCCTGCCTTGGCAGCACTTGCTGTCCTACGTCGAGGCGGTGTTGCGGGTCTACAACCGCCACGGCCGGCGCGACAACAAGTACAAGGCGCGGATCAAGATTCTGGTCAAGGCGCTGGGAATTGAAGCGTTTGCCAAAGAAGTCGAAGAAGAATGGCAACACCTCAAGGACGGCCCGGCGCAACTGACCGAGGATGAATACCTGCGGGTTGCCAGTGCTTTTGTGCCGCCGAACTATCGCACGCTGGCGGGTACCGATCTGGATTTCGGCACGCACCTGGCCGACAACCCGGCGTTCGCCCGCTGGGTCGCGCGCAACGTGCAACCGCATAAAATGCCGGGCTACACCAGCGTGGTGCTGTCGACCAAACCGGGCCTGGCTTCACCGCCGGGGGATGTGACCGGTTTGCAGATGCTGGCGGTGGCCGACTGGTCCGAGCGTTTCGGTTTCGGCGAGATTCGCATCGCCCACGAGCAGAACATCGTACTGCCGGATGTGCCCAAGTCCGAGCTGTTCGCGCTGTGGCAACTGGCGAAAGAGCAGGGCCTGGGCGCCGCCAACGTCGGCCTGTTGACCGACATCATTGCCTGCCCCGGCGGCGATTTCTGTGCGCTGGCCAATGCCAAGTCGATCCCGATTGCCCAGGCGATTCAGGCGCGTTTCGACAACCTCGATTACCTGCATGATCTGGGCGACATCAGCCTGAACATCTCCGGCTGCATGAACGCCTGCGGCCATCATCACATCGGCAACATCGGGATCCTGGGCGTCGATAAAAACGGCAGCGAGTGGTACCAGATCACCCTCGGCGGCGCCCAGGGCAAAAACAGTGCACTGGGCAAAGTCATCGGCCCGTCGTTCAGCGCCGACGAGGTGCCACAGGTGATCGAGCGGATCATTGGCACTTTCGTGCGTTATCGCGAGGCGGAAGAGCTGTTCGTCGATACCGTGGCGCGCATCGGGCTGGAGCCATTCAAGGAGCGGGTTTACCCGAAAGCCCTGGAGGTATCGGCATGAACAATCTGCTGCGGATGGAGGAGTGCGGGGCGCGGATTGTGCTGGATGATCCGTGGACGCTGATCCGCTCGCCTGAAATAGAGTCCGGCGCCGGAATGTTGATTCTGCCGCTGGCCCACTGGCTCGAATCCCCCTCGCGCCATGCGGTCTGGCTGGGCCCGGACGACGGCGTTGAAAGCCTGTTGCCGTGGCTGGCATCGCTGCCGCTGATCGCCCTCGACTTCCCGAGCTTTCGCGACGGCCGCGCTTACAGCCAGGCCTACCTGTTGCGCAGTCGTTTCGGCTGGAAAGGCGAGTTGCGGGCCATTGGCGATGTGCTGCGTGATCAGTTGAGCCACATGCGCCAGTGCGGTTTTGACAGCTTTGCGGTGCGCGAGGACAAATCCGCCGAGGATGCGCTCAAGGGACTGGCGGGAATGAGCGTGTTGTACGGGCGCTCGGTGATCGAGCCGCGGCCGTTGTTTCGGCGCAGGTGACGCAGGGGAAACCCTTAGAACCCTGATGAATCGGGGATTTTTCCTTGGGTCGATGCTGGCCTTTTGGTAGAGTCCCCGTCGCCAGCGGGTTTTCGGCTGGACGACGGAACGAAGAAGGGAGTCTGATCAGTGGGTCCGGGCAAAAAGATTCTGGGCCTCACCGCGTTGCTGTTGATGCTGACGCTGTGGGCCGGTTACATCTATGTGTTCAACGAAAACCGCGGCGGCCAGCTTGGCGGTGTCGGCGAAAGCACCGCATGGTGCGGCACGCCGCCGAACACGGAAGCGGCGCTGCTGGGCAAGGATCAACTGACCCTGCGCATCACCAACAACCTGCGCGGCGAATTCATGCTCAGCGGTGCGGTGGTGGTGTCCGAGCGCACCTTCAACCGCTATGACCTGGGTCGCAACGAACTGCGTCTGCGCCTGGAACCGTTGCAGTGGACGTACGGCGTCACGCCGATCTTCCTTGAGCAAGTGAAAGTCCTGCCCCTGAGCCGCAACCTCGCTTCGACCGACAAAAGCGCCTTCGCCCAGCTCGAATCGCGCCCGATCGGCGTTCACGGCCGGGTCACCGAGTTCCCTTTCGACACCTATCGCTACGGCTACAAACCGGTGCTGTATTACCTCAAGGGTAACGAGCGCATCGACCTGCGCTTCAAGAACATCACCACGCTGATGGAGATGTCCAACACCTTCACGCCGATCCAGAAGTACAACCGCGCCGACTACATCAACGAGAAAAACTCGGTGGTCCGCGACGAAGACTACAAAGCCTACGGCCACCACGAGTGCGCGTTCAGCGTCGAGCGTAAAGGTTCGTTCAAGGTGGTGGTGCTGCTGATGTTGCTGGTGTTGTGCCTGCCGTTGTTGCTGGTGTTCTACCGCGACGAGCCGGGAATCGACTTCCTGGCCACGCTGGTTGGAATCGGCGTGGTGCGCACAGTGCTGGTGGGGCCGGTGCAGGATTTCCAGCTGTACAACATCGACTTCCTGTTCGGCGCGGCGCTGTTGCTGGTGGGCACCGTGTCGCTGATCAAGGCGATGCGGCTCAACAGCCGGCGGGAGATGGCGTTGCGCAGCGGGGAAACGTCGACCTGGTGAATCTGATCTGAATCGGGTTTTATCGTGCTTCAGTCCGGGGGCGGGATTCATTTCCCGTCCGGCAAAGCGCAAAGCCTGTGGTTTTAGCTATACCTGTAACTCCCCATGCAATAAATCAGGCCTTCTGACAGGAGTTACAGCATGAAGCTAGCCTTAATGATGAGCACCCTATGCATTGCCTCGCTTGGCGTGGTGGGTTGCTCCAGCAAAACCGTCGCTCCGGATGAGTATTCAGGCTTCCTCAAGGACTACAGCCAGCTCAAGGAGGCCAAGTCACCGTCCGGTGCCGAGGTGATGCGCTGGGTCGATCCCAAACTCGATATCAACAAGTACACCAGCGTCTACATCGAACCGACCCAGCTGTATCCCAAGCCTCAGCCAACGGCAAAAATCCCGCAACAGACCCTCAATGGTATCACTGCTTACTATGATCAGGCGCTCAAGCGTGAAGTGGGCAAGTCTCTGCCGTTGGCCAGCGGGCCCGGCCCGGGTGTGATCGTTGTGCGCGCGGCCATCACCGCCGTCAACAGCAAGACCGAAGGCCTGCGTGCCTATGAAGTGATCCCGATTGCTTTGGTGGCGGCAGCGGTCACCACTGCCAGCGGCAGTCGCGATCAGGAAACCACCCTGGCCACCGAAGCAGTGTTCATCGATGGCGGCAACAACAAGGTGGTGGCGCAGGTCGTGCGCAAGGGCACCGGTAAACCTCTGGAAAACGATTCTCAGGTAATGAAGGCCGATGACGTTAAAGCCGTGATCGATGGCTGGGCGTCGGACATGCACCAGTCCTATCTGAAAATGAAGTCCAGATAAGGCGGGCCTGATGACCTCCACGGCGTGAGTCGTGGAGGCCGGTCGGGAGCAGAGTGGACTGTCAGTGCTTTTTGGCCTGTTCGCGAATCCGTTCTTCCTGCTCGCGCAGTTGCGGAGTGAATTCGGCGCCAAAATCTTCCGGGCAGAATATCTGGCGAATCTCGATTTCGGCCTCGGTGCCCGGCATGGGATTAGGGCAGCGCTTGACCCATTCGATGGCTTCTTCCTTCGATTTCACGTCCCAGATCCAGTAACCGGCGATCAGCTCCTTGGTTTCGGCGAAAGGGCCGTCGATCACGCTGCGTGTTTCCCCGCTGAAACGTACGCGGGCACCCTTGCTGCTTGGATGCAGGCCATCGGCCGAGACCAGGATGCCGGCCTTGGCCAGTTCCTCGTTGTAGTTGCCCATATCGGTGAGCAATTGCTCGCTTGGCATCACGCCGGCTTCGGAATCCTGGCTGGCTTTGACAATGATCATGAAGCGCATGGTGTTTCTCCGCTGGAAAGTGAGGGATTCACTGCTTTGTCGAACGGCTAGGGCTTGAATCGACAGCCCGTTAAATAAAAGATGCAGACGGTGGCGGCGGGTGAGGGCGGTACGCTCTACACCGACCAATTTCGGTTCAGGCATAGGTCGTCGGACAATTTCGTGGTTAACTTCCGCCTCTTGCATGCTTTCCCAACAACGTTAAGAAGGACTCCGTTCATGGCTCAAGTCACTCTCAAAGGCAACCCGGTTCAAGTCAACGGCCAACTGCCACAAGCCGGTTCCAAGGCGCCAGCCTTTTCCCTGGTAGCCGGCAATCTGTCCGACGTCACCCTGAAAGACTTCGCCGGCAAGCGCAAAGTGCTGAACATCTTCCCAAGCGTCGACACCCCGACCTGCGCCACTTCCGTGCGCAAGTTCAACGCCCAGGCCAACGACCTGGCCAACACCGTGGTGTTGTGCATCTCGGCTGACCTGCCATTCGCCCAGGCCCGCTTCTGCGGCGCCGAAGGTCTGGAAAACGTACAGAACCTGTCGACCCTGCGTGGCGCCGAGTTCATCGAGAACTACGGCGTGGCCATCGCTGACGGCCCGCTGAAAGGCCTGACCGCCCGTGCGGTGGTTGTGCTGGACGAAAACGACAACGTGCTGCACAGCGAGCTGGTCAAGGAAATCGCTGAAGAGCCGAACTACGATGCAGCGCTGGCTGTATTGAAATAAGTGTTCTGAAACAAGCGCTTTACAATTGTTAACGGCCTGGCCCTGTCCAGGCCGTTTTCATTTGTGTATCAGTGTTTTGGCTCACACCTTGAAACGTAAGTTGAAGGTAAATTGCCGGTAAAGCCGCTTTGCTTTACCCCCACCAGTGCTTATCGTTCAGCCTTCCGTAAAAGAAGCCCACGCGCCCAATGGTTAATCACTCCATGCAATCGTCTTCCCGAAACTCTCGTCGCTGGCTGCTCAGTCTGCTGGTCCTGCTGGTCATCGCCGGCCTGTGCTGGAAATTCTGGCCTGCCGGATCGGCCCACAAGGAGGGCGGCGAGAAGGCGCAAGCCGGCCACACCGGTCGTTCGGGGATGATGCGTCCGGGCTTCGGCGGGGCGGCGGGTCCGATCCCGGTGCGCGTGGCGCCCGTGGTCACCGGTGATTTCCCGCTGTACTACAAGGCGCTGGGCACCGTGACCGCGCTGAACACCATCAACGTGCGCAGCCGGGTCGGCGGCGAACTGGTGAAGATCTATTTCGAAGAGGGGCAGATGGTCAAGGCCGGCGACCTGCTGGCGGAGATCGACCCGCGTCCGTACCAGAACGCCTTGCTTCAGGCTGAAGGCACCTTGCTGCAGAATCAGGCGCAATTGAAAAACGCCCAGGTTGATGTCGAGCGCTATCGCGGTCTTTACAAGGAAGACAGCATCGCCAAGCAGACCCTGGACACCGCTGAAGCACTGGTCGGCCAATACCTCGGCACCGTGAAAACCAACCAGGCGGCGGTCAACGACGCCAAGCTCAACCTCGAATTCACCAAGATCCGCGCGCCGATTGCCGGTCGCGTCGGTCTGCGCCAACTCGACGTCGGCAACCTGGTGGCCGCGAATGACACCACGTTCCTCGCCGTCATTACCCAGACCCAGCCGATCAGTGTAGCGTTCACCCTGCCGGAAAACAGCCTGGAAACCGTGCTCTCCCGCTACCGCAGCGGCGCCAAACTGCCCGCTGAAGCCTGGGACCGTGGCGATACCAAACTGCAAGCCACTGGCGTGCTGCAAAGCCTCGACAACCAGATCGACGTGACGACCGGCACCCTGAAGTTCAAGGCGCGCTACGAAAACCGCGATCAATCGCTGTTCCCCAACCAGTTCGTCAACGTTCACCTGCTGGCCGACACCCTCAAGGGCGTGCTGCTGGCGCCATCGGCCGCGATCCAGTTCGGTACCAACGGCACCTTCGTCTACGCGCTGGACGGCGACAGGAAAGTGACCATCCGCCAGTTGAAGATCGGCGCCAGCGACGGGCAGAACACCGTGGTCACCGAAGGCCTGGCCGCCGGCGACCGCGTGGTGCTGGAAGGCACAGACCGCTTGAAGGAAGGCAGTGAAGTGGAAGTGGTCAACGACAGTCAGGATGTGCCGACCACGCCGACCGGACACCTGCAAGGCAAGTCCGCCGCCAGCGCTCCTGATGCTGCCGTCACCGACAAGGCCAAGAAGGGCGCATGAACATTTCGCGTCTGTTCATCCTCCGCCCGGTCGCCACCACGCTGAGCATGCTGGCCATCGTACTGGCCGGTCTGATCGCCTATCGCTTGCTGCCGGTTTCGGCCTTGCCGCAGGTGGATTACCCGACCATCCGGGTCATGACGTTGTACCCGGGCGCCAGTCCGGACGTGATGACCAGCGCCGTCACCGCGCCGCTTGAACGTCAGTTCGGGCAAATGCCGGGCCTGACGCAAATGGCTTCGACCAGTTCCGGCGGAGCCTCGGTGCTGACCCTGCGTTTCAGCCTCGACATCAACATGGACGTCGCCGAACAGCAGGTGCAGGCGGCGATCAACGCCGCAACCAACCTGTTGCCGACCGATCTGCCGGCGCCGCCGGTGTACAACAAGGTCAATCCGGCGGACACCCCGGTGCTGACCCTGGCGATTACCTCGAAAACCATGCTGCTGCCCAAGCTCAACGATCTGGTCGACACGCGCATGGCGCAGAAGATCGCCCAGATCAGCGGCGTCGGCATGGTCAGCATCGCCGGCGGTCAGCGTCAGGCGGTGCGGATCAAGGTCAATCCGGAGGCACTGGCGGCCAACGGCCTGAACCTGTCGGACGTGCGCACGCTGATCGGTGCGTCCAACGTCAACCAGCCCAAGGGTAACTTCGACGGCCCGACGCGGGTGTCGATGCTCGATGCCAACGACCAGCTGACTTCGCCCAAGGACTACGCCAACCTGATCCTGGCCTACAAGAACGGCGCACCGCTGCGGCTCAAGGATGTCGCGCAGATCGTCGACGGCGCCGAAAACGAGCGTCTGGCGGCGTGGGCCAACCAGAATCAGGCAGTGTTGCTGAATATCCAGCGCCAGCCGGGCGCCAACGTGATCGAGGTGGTCGACCGGATCAAGGCGCTGCTGCCGAGCATCACCGACAACCTGCCGGCGGGCCTCGAAGTGACCGTGCTGACCGACCGCACCCAGACCATCCGCGCCTCGGTCACCGACGTGCAGCACGAGCTGCTGATCGCCATCGCGCTGGTGGTGATGGTGACGTTCCTGTTCCTGCGTCGCGCCAGTGCGACCATCATTCCGTCAGTAGCGGTTCCGCTGTCGCTGATCGGTACGTTTGGCGTGATGTACCTGGCCGGATTCTCGGTCAACAACCTGACCCTGATGGCACTGACCATCGCCACCGGTTTCGTGGTCGATGATGCCATCGTGATGCTGGAGAACATCGCCCGTTTCATTGAAGAGGGTGACAGCCCGATGCAGGCCGCGCTCAAGGGCGCGAAGCAGATCGGCTTCACCCTGATTTCCCTGACCCTGTCGTTGATCGCGGTGCTGATTCCACTGCTGTTCATGGCCGACGTAGTGGGGCGGTTGTTCCGCGAATTCGCCATTACCCTGGCGGTGGCGATCCTGATTTCCCTGGTGGTCTCGCTGACCCTGACGCCGATGATGTGCGCGCGCCTGCTCAAGCGTGAGCCGCAAGAACATGAACAGGGCCGTTTCTACCGAGCCAGCGGTGCGTTCATCGACTGGATGATTGCCGCTTACGGGCGCAAGTTGCAGTGGGTGCTCAAGCACCAGCCGCTGACACTGCTGGTGGCCATCGGCACCCTGGCCCTGACCGTGTTCCTTTATATGGTGGTGCCCAAGGGCTTCTTCCCGGTGCAGGACACCGGGGTGATCCAGGGCATCTCCGAGGCGCCGCAGTCGATTTCCTTTGCTGCCATGGGTGAGCGTCAACAGGCGTTGGCCAAGGTGATTCTCGAAGACCCGGCGGTGGAAAGCCTGTCGTCCTACATCGGCGTCGACGGCGACAACGCCACGCTCAACAGCGGTCGCCTGCTGATCAACCTCAAACCCCATGGCCAGCGTGATCTGACGGCGACCGAAGTGATTGCCCGCCTGCAACCGCAGCTGGACAAGCTTGTCGGCATCCGCCTGTTCATGCAGCCGGTGCAGGACCTGACCATCGAAGACCGCGTCAGCCGCACCCAGTACCAGTTCAGCATGTCGTCGCCGGACGCCGAACTGCTCAGCCTCTGGAGCGGCCGGCTGGTCGAGGCATTGGCCCAGCGTTCGGAGCTGACCGACGTCGCCAGTGATTTGCAGGACAAGGGTTTGCAAGTGTTCCTGGTGATCGACCGCGATGCAGCCTCGCGCCTTGGCGTGTCGGTGGCGAACATCACCGATGCGCTGTATGACGCCTTTGGCCAGCGGCAGATCTCGACCATTTACACCCAGGCCAGCCAGTACCGCGTGGTTCTGCAGGCTCAGGCCGGGGAGAAGATCGGCCCGCAGGCGTTGGATCAGATTCACGTCAAGACCACCGATGGCGGTCAGGTGCGGTTGTCGAGCCTGGCCCATGTCGAGGAGCGTCAGGCGCAATTGGCGATCACTCACATCGGCCAGTTCCCGGCGGTGATGATGTCCTTCAACCTTGCCCACGGTGTGGCGCTGGGGCATGCGGTGGACATCATCGAGCAGGTGCAGAAAGACATCGGCATGCCGATCGGCGTGCAGACCCAGTTCCAGGGTGCAGCCGAAGCGTTTCAGGCCTCGCTGTCGAGCACCTTGCTGCTGATTCTGGCGGCGGTGGTGACCATGTACATCGTGCTCGGCGTGCTCTACGAGAGCTACATCCACCCCATCACGATTCTGTCGACCTTGCCTTCGGCGGCGGTCGGTGCGTTGCTGGCGCTGCTGCTCAGCGGCAATGACCTGGGCATGATCGCGATCATCGGCATCATCCTGCTGATCGGTATCGTCAAGAAGAACGCGATCATGATGATCGACTTCGCCCTCGACGCCGAGCGTACTCAAGGCATGGCGCCGGAGCAGGCGATCTATCAGGCGGCGCTGCTGCGGTTCCGGCCGATCCTGATGACGACGCTGGCCGCGTTGTTCGGCGCGGTGCCGTTGATGCTGGCCACCGGTTCGGGTGCTGAATTGCGTCAGCCGCTGGGTCTGGTGATGGTCGGCGGATTGCTGGTGAGCCAGATCCTGACGCTGTTCACGACACCAGTGATCTACCTGTATTTCGATCGTCTCGGCCGGCGTTTTGGCCGTGCGCCTTCGGCCGTGGAGCCGGTAGAACAGCCATGAACCTGTCCGGTCCCTTCATCAAGCGCCCGGTGGCGACCATGCTCCTGAGCCTGGCGATCATGCTGCTGGGCGGTGTGAGCTTCGGCCTGCTGCCGGTGTCGCCGCTGCCGCAAATGGACTTCCCGGTGATCGTGGTGCAGGCGAGTCTGCCCGGCGCGAGCCCGGAAGTCATGGCGTCCACGGTTGCTACGCCGCTGGAGCGTTCGTTCGGCGCCATCGCCGGCGTCAATACCATGAGCAGCCGTTCCAGCCAGGGTTCGACACGGGTCATTCTGCAATTCGACCTCGACCGCGACATCAATGGCGCGGCGCGGGAAGTGCAGGCGGCAATCAACGCTTCGCGCAACCTGCTGCCGAGCGGGATGCGCAGCATGCCGACCTACAAGAAGGTCAACCCGTCACAGGCGCCGATCATGGTGTTGTCGCTGACCTCGGATGTGCTGGAAAAAGGCCAGCTCTACGACCTGGCCTCGACCATCCTGTCCCAGAGCCTGTCCCAGGTGCAGGGCGTGGGCGAGGTGCAGATCGGCGGCAGCTCCCTGCCGGCGGTACGCATCGAACTCGAACCCCAGGCCCTGAACCAGTACGGCGTGGCGCTGGACGATGTGCGCAAGACCATCGCCGGCGCCAACGTGCGCCGGCCGAAGGGCTCGGTCGAGGACGACCAGCGCCTGTGGCAGATCCAGGCCAACGATCAACTGGAGAAGGCCAAGGACTACGAATCGCTGATCATCCACTACAACGGCGGTGCCGCGCTTCGTCTGAAGGACGTGGCCAAGGTCAGCGATGGCGTGGAAGACCGCTATAACAGCGGTTTCTTCAATGACGATGCGGCGGTGTTGCTGGTGATCAACCGGCAGGCCGGCGCCAACATCATCGAGACGGTCAACGAGATCAAGGCGCAGTTGCCGGCATTACAGGCCGTGTTGCCGGCCAGCGTGAAGCTGAATCTGGCGATGGATCGTTCGCCGGTGATCAAGGCCACGCTGCACGAAGCCGAGATGACCTTGCTGATCGCCGTGGCGCTGGTGATCCTGGTGGTGTTCCTGTTCCTCGGCAATTTCCGTGCTTCGCTGATCCCGACTCTGGCGGTGCCGGTGTCGCTGGTCGGCACTTTTGCCGTGATGTACCTCTACGGATTCTCGCTGAACAACCTGTCGCTGATGGCGCTGATTCTCGCCACCGGGCTGGTGGTGGACGATGCCATTGTGGTGCTGGAAAACATTTCCCGGCACATCGACGAAGGCGTCAAGCCGATGAAGGCCGCGTATCTGGGGGCCAAGGAAGTCGGGTTCACCCTGCTGTCGATGAACGTGTCGCTGGTGGCGGTGTTCCTGTCGATCCTGTTCATGGGCGGGATCATCGAGAGCCTGTTCCGTGAATTCTCCATCACCCTGGCCGCCGCCATCGTGGTGTCGCTGGTGGTTTCCCTGACCCTGACACCGATGCTCTGTGCCCGCTGGCTCAAGCCGCACACGCCGGGCCAGGAAAACCGTCTGCAACGCTGGAGCCGGCGCACCAACGACTGGATGGTCGGCAAATACGCCACCAGCCTCGACTGGGTGTTGCGTCACCGACGTCTGACACTGTTGAGCCTGATCATCACGGTCGGCGTGAACGTCGCGTTGTATGTAGTGGTGCCCAAGACCTTCCTGCCGCAACAGGACACCGGCCAGTTGATCGGTTTCGTGCGCGGTGACGACGGCCTGTCGTTCAGCGTGATGCAGCCGAAAATGGAAACCTTCCGCCGCGCCGTGCTCAAGGACGAAGCGGTCGAGAGCGTTGCCGGTTTCATCGGTGGCACCAACGGAACCAATAACGCGTTCATGCTGGTGCGCCTGAAGCCGATCAAGGAGCGCAATATCTCGGCGCAGAAAGTCATCGAGCGCCTGCGCAAGGAAATGCCCAAGGTGCCCGGCGCGCAATTGATGCTGATGGCCGACCAGGACCTGCAGTTCGGCGGTGGCCGTGAGCAGACCACCTCGCAATACAGCTACATCCTGCAAAGCGGCGATCTTGGGGCCCTGCGCGAGTGGTACCCGAAAGTGGTCACCGCATTGCGCGCCTTGCCGGAACTGACCGCCATCGACGCCCGTGAAGGGCGCGGTGCGCAGCAGGTGACGCTGATCGTCGACCGCGATCAGGCCAAGCGCCTGGGTGTGGACATGAACATGGTCACCGCCGTGCTCAACAACGCTTACAGCCAGCGGCAGATTTCGACGATCTACGACAGTCTCAACCAGTATCAGGTGGTGATGGAGGTCAATCCGAAATACGCCCAGGACCCAGTCACGCTCAATCAGGTGCAGGTGATCACTGCCGATGGCGCGCGGATTCCGTTGTCGACCATTGCCCATTACGAAAGCAGCCTGGAAGACGACCGGGTCAGCCACGAAGGCCAGTTCGCCTCCGAAAGCATCGCGTTCGACATGGCCGAAGGCGTGACGGTAGAGAAGGGCAGTGCGGCCATCGAGCGGGCGATTGCCAAGGTTGGCCTGCCGGAAGACGTGATCGCGAAAATGGCCGGCACCGCCGACGCCTTCGCGGCCACCCAGAAGAGCCAGCCGTTCATGATCCTCGGTGCGCTGCTGGCGGTGTATCTGGTGCTGGGCGTGTTGTATGAAAGCTACATTCATCCGCTGACGATCCTGTCGACACTGCCGTCGGCCGGGGTTGGCGCGCTGTTGTCGATCTACGTGCTGGGCGGCGAGTTCAGCCTGATTTCGCTGCTCGGGTTGTTCCTGCTGATCGGTGTGGTGAAGAAGAACGCGATCCTGATGATCGACCTGGCGCTGCAACTGGAGCGTCATCAGGGCATGGCGCCATTGGAATCGATTCGCAGTGCCTGTCTGCAACGCCTGCGGCCGATCCTGATGACCACGCTGGCGGCGATCCTCGGCGCGTTGCCGTTGTTGCTCAGCCGTGCCGAAGGCGCGGAAATGCGCCAGCCACTGGGCCTGACCATTATCGGTGGTCTGATTTTCAGCCAGATTCTGACCCTTTACACCACACCTGTGGTTTACCTCTATCTCGACAAGGCCCGTCACCGCTTCAACAAGTGGCGTGGCGTACGTACCGATGCCGCACTGGAAACTCCGCTATGAATGACCGTTCGCTTATCCAACTGGCCAGTGTCCGCGGCTCGCGTCTGCTGAGCCTGTCACTGTGCGTGGCGATGCTCAGTGCGTGCGCCGTCGGCCCGGACTACCAGCGCCCGCAGACCGCCGAAGTCGCCCAGTACAAAGAGGCCAAGGGCTGGCGTCAGGCCAGTCCCTCGGATTCCCTGGCCCGGGGCGCCTGGTGGGAGTTGTATGGCGACCGTCAGCTCAATGAGCTGGTGGAAAAGCTCAACCGTTCCAACCAGACCGTCGCCCAGTCCGAGGCGCAGTACCGTCAGGCCCAGGCCTTGGTGCGCGATGCCCGTGGAGCGTTTTACCCGACGCTCGACCTGAGCCTAGGCAAGACCCGCTCCAGCCAGGGCACCGGCAGCAGCAGTTCGAGCCTGAGCAGTTCGTCCAGCGGTATTCGTGATACCTACAACGCCCAGTTGGGCGTCAGTTGGGAAGCCGATGTCTGGGGCAAGTTGCGCCGGGGGCTGGAGGCCGACGAGGCCAGCGCGCAGGCCAGCTTCGCCGATCTGGCGGCGATGCGCCTGAGCCAGCAGTCGGAACTGGTGCAGAACTACCTGCAGTTGCGTGTGATCGATCAGCAGAAGCGTTTGCTCGAGTCGACGGTGGAAGCCTACGAACGTTCGCTGAAAATGACCCAGAACCAATACAACGCCGGAATCTCCGGGCGTGATGCCGTGGCCCAGGCACAGACGCAACTCAAATCCACCCAGGGCGATCTGGTGGACCTGATCTGGCAGCGGGCGCAGTTCGAAAACGCCATTGCGGTACTGACCGGCCAGCCGCCGGCGCAGTTCAAGCTCGCCGAAACCCAGGACATTCCGAAGCTGCCGCAGATTCCGTTGAGCCTGCCGTCGCAACTGCTGGAACGGCGCCCGGACATCGCCTCGGCGGAACGCTCGGTAATTGCAGCGAATGCCAATATTGGCGTAGCCAAGGCCGCGTACTACCCGGACTTCACCCTGAGCATGAGCGGCGGCTACAGCAGCAGTACTTCGCGGGATCTGATCAGTCTGCCGAACCGTTTCTGGTCGGTTGGGCCGAAAATGAGTCTGCCGCTGTTCGACGGTGGCCGACGCTCGGCGGAAGTGGACCGTACCGAAGCCGTGTATGACCAGACCGTGGCCAAATACCGCCAGACCGTGCTCGACGGCTTCCGCGAGGTGGAAAATTACCTGGTGCAGTTGAAGGTGTACGAAGACGAAGCGGCCGTGCGCCAGGAAGCCCTCGATGCGGCACGGGATTCCCTGCGTCTGACCGAAAACCAGTACAAGGCCGGGGTGATTGCTTATCTCGATGTGGTGACCGTGCAGGCCACGGCGTTGAGCAACGAGCGCACTGTCCTGAATATCCTGCAGAGCCGCTTGATTGCCAGCGTGCAGTTGATCGCGGCGCTGGGCGGTGGCTGGGACGGGCAGTTGGAAACCACTGATAACCGCTGACGTGAGGCCATGATCATTCCCAAGCGGAGCGTGGGAATGATCTGCCGGCGAGGCGGACGATCTTCTCAAGACCCTGAATTAGAGCCTTGTCAGACGATCAAACAAGCGTTTCATCGGGTTGATGGCCATTTGATTACTTTGTCAGTGAATTCTTTTTTGCAATCAGTACAATCGGCGCATTTGGCCCCGCCGAGAACGGAAGCAGTACGGTGGGGTGGTCACGAGAATTCTCATGCTCATCGGTAGCTATTCCTTCACCCTGGTTTTCATTTCGCTGTGTGTGGCGATCCTCGCTTCCTACACCGCGCTCGATCTCACCGGGCGCATTGCCACCGCCAAGGGACGCGCCGTGCATATATGGACGGCCGGCGGGGCGTTTGCCATGGGCGTCGGCGTCTGGTCGATGCACTTCATCGGAATGCTGGCGTTCACGCTGCCGATCAGCCTCGGCTACGACATTTCGATCACGGCGCTTTCATTGCTGATCGCCGTGCTGTCCTGCGGTTTTGCCCTGTGGCTGGTCAGCCAGCCGAAACTGCCGGCCTGGCAACTGGCCTTTGGCGCGTTGATCATGGGCGCCGGCATCAGCGCGATGCATTACACCGGCATGGCCGCGATGCGCATGCAACCGGGCATCGACTACGATCCGACAATGTTCGGCGCCTCGCTGCTGATCGCCGTCGGCGCGTCGGCGGCAGCGCTGTGGATCGCCTTTCGCCTGCGTCAGCATTCGCCCTATGTGCGGCTGTTCCGTGCCGGGGCGGCGATTGTCATGGGCGTGGCGATTGTCGGCATGCACTACACCGGTATGGCGGCGGCGCGGTTTCCCGAAGGCAGTTTCTGCGGCGCGGTGCTCAGCGGTCTGAATGGCAATGGCCTGGACAACCTGGTGCTGATCACCACGCTGGCGGTGCTGGCCATCGCGCTGCTGACCTCGATTCTCGACGCGCGCCTCGAAGCCCGCACCGCTGATCTGGCCCATTCGTTGACCGTGGCCAACCGCGAACTCACCCAGCTGGCTTTGCACGACACCCTGACCGGGCTGCCGAACCGGATGTTGCTGGACGACCGGATCAATCAGGCGATGAAAAAGGTCAACGAACAGGGCGGCTGTTTTGCGCTGATGTTCATCGATCTGGACGGCTTCAAACCCGTCAACGACGCTTTCGGTCACCACATGGGCGACCAGTTGCTGCGCGAAGTGGCGGTGCGCCTGCGTGAAGATTTGCGCAGCCTCGACACGCTGGCGCGGATTGGCGGCGATGAGTTTGTGCTGCTGGTGCGCCTGGCCGAGCCTGACGACGCGCTGGGTCTGGCAGCACGTCAGGTGGGCCTGATCGCGCAGTCGTTCCGGGTCGCCGAACATGACCTGCAGATTTCCGCCAGCGTCGGCATCGCCCTGTATCCGGGCAATGGCCAGAGCGCCCAGGAACTGCTGATGAACGCCGACGCTGCGATGTACCACGCCAAGGGCGGCGGCAAGAACGGCTACAGCTTCTTCGACGTCTCGATGAACAGTAACGCCCGCAAGCAACTGCAACTGCTGCAGGATCTGCGCGCGGCGTTGGAGCACAGCCAGTTCAGCCTGCATTACCAACCCAAGTTCCATGCCGCCGATGGCCACCCGGTCGGTGCCGAAGCACTGTTGCGCTGGGAACATCCGGTTCACGGCATGCTGATGCCGGACAAGTTCATCGATCTGGCCGAGAAAACCGGGTTGATCATTCCGATCGGCGAATGGGTACTCAATGAAGCCTGCCGGCAGATGCGCGAGTGGTACGTGCTGGGCTACACCGACTGGCGGATCGCGGTGAATCTGTCCGCTCTGCAGTTCTGTCACGCCGGATTGGTGCGCAGCGTGGCCAAGGCGCTGGCCACGCACCATTTGCCGGCCAACAGCCTGACCTTGGAAATCACCGAGACCACCGCCATGAGCGACGCCGACGCGAGCATGACAGTGTTGCAGGAACTGTCGGACATGGGCGTTGACCTGTCCATCGATGACTTCGGCACCGGTTATTCGAGCCTGATGTACCTCAAGCGCCTGCCGGCCAACGAGCTGAAGATTGATCGCGGTTTTGTCCGCGACCTGGAGCACGACAGCGATGACGCGGCCATCGTTTCGGCGATCGTCGCGCTCGGTCAGGCACTGGGTCTGCGCATTGTCGCCGAGGGCGTGGAGACCGGTGTGCAGCAGGACTTCCTGACGCAACTGGGCTGCGATTCGCTGCAGGGTTACCTGCTCGGCCACCCGATGCCGGCCGACCGCTTCCTGCAGGACATTGCACGCGGCAAACAATTGGCGGCGAGCTGAACGGCTGACGCAGGCCATGCAAAACCCTGCAATGACGGTTATTCTTGCCCCGACTGTTACGTGTACATCGGGGGGGAAGGCCAGCATGGATAAAGTCATAGTGATCACCGGTGGCGGGCGCGGAATCGGAGCCGCCACCGCGCTGTTGGCTGCCGAGCAAGGCTATCGGATCTGCATCAATTATCAGTCTGACGAGCAGGCGGCTCACCACGTACTCGATCAGGTACGCGCGCGTGGCGCCACGGCCATCGCGGTACGCGCCGACGTCAGCATTGAAGACGAAGTGATCGGCCTGTTTCACCGGGTCGACACCGAGCTGGGCCGGGTCACTGCACTGGTGAATAACGCCGGCACAGTCGGGCATAAATCCCGGGTCGAGGAAATGTCGGAATTCCGCATCCTCAAAATCATGAAAACCAACGTCCTGGCGCCGATCCTCTGCGCCAAGCACGCGATCCTGCGCATGTCGCCCAGACACGGCGGGCAGGGTGGCAGCATCGTCAACGTCTCTTCGGTCGCCGCACGCCTGGGCTCGCCGAACGAGTACGTCGACTATGCCGCGTCCAAGGGGGCCCTCGACACGTTCACCATCGGCCTGTCCAAGGAAGTGGCGGGAGAGGGGATTCGGGTCAACGCGGTGCGTCCGGGGTACATCTACACCGATTTCCACGCGTTGAGCGGCGATCCGGATCGGGTCAGCAAACTGGAATCGGCCATTCCGATGGCCCGTGGCGGGCGGCCGGATGAGGTGGCGGAGGCGATTGTCTGGTTGCTGTCGGACAAGGCTTCATATGCCACCGGAACTTTCGTCGATCTTGGCGGCGGCCGTTAAGTATTCCAATGATCGTTCCCACGCAGAGCATGGGAACGATCATCAGGCGATACCCGTGGCAACAACAATCCGTCAGAACGACCGTACAATCCGCCCCAGCGTCTCCATCGCCTTCTCTGAACTCTCGGTCCACGGGCTGCCGTAATTCAACCGGATGCAATTCCTGAATCGTTGAGTCGGCGAGAAAATCGGCCCCGGCGCAATGCTGATCCCCTGCGCCAACGCCATCTGAAACAACTTCAACGAGTCCATTTGCGGCGGCAGTTCCAGCCACAGGAAATACCCGCCGGCGGGTTGGCTCACGCGGGTCTGCGCCGGGAAGTAGCGGGCGATGGCCGCGAGCATGGCGCTTTGCTGTTCTTCCAGGGCGTAGCGCAGTTTGCGCAGGTGGCGGTCATAGCCACCATGTTGCAGGTAGTCCGCGATGGCTGCTTGCGCCGGCATCGAGGCGCACAACGAAGTCATCAGTTTCAGGCGTTCGATTTTCTGTGCGTAGCGTCCGGCGGCGACCCAGCCGATGCGGTAGCCGGGGGCCAGGCTCTTGGCAAATGAACCGCAATGCATCACCAGACCCTCGGTGTCGAAGGCCTTGGCCGGTTTGGGTGCCTGCTGGCCGTAATAGAGTTCGGCGTAGACGTCGTCTTCGATCAGCGGCACTTGATGCTGTTTCAGCAGTTCCACCAGTTCCTGTTTCTTGGTCTCGGGCATGGTCGCGCCCATCGGGTTCTGGAAACTGGTCATGCACCAGCAGGCCTTGATCGGGTGTCGTTCCAGGGTCTGGGCCAGCACGCCGAGGTCGATACCGTCGCGCGGGTGTACGGGGATTTCCACAGCCTTGAGTTTCAGCCGCTCCAGCACTTGCAGGCTGGCATAGAACGCCGGGGCTTCGATGGCCACCAGATCGCCGGGTTCTGTCACCGCCTGCAGGCACAGGTTCAGCGCTTCGAGGGCGCCGTTGGTGATCAGCAATTCTTCCATCGGCAGCATCAGGCCGCCGACCATGTAGCGCAGGGCGATCTGCCGGCGCAGTTGCGGGTTACCCGGCGACATGTCGGTGACCACCATCCGCGGGTCCATCTCCCGTGCGGCGCTGGCCAGCGAGCGTGACAGACGTTGCAGCGGGAACAGTTCGGGGCTGGGAAAGGCCGAGCCGAACGGCACGGTGCTCGGGTCCTTGATCGATTCCAGCACCGAGAACACCAGTTCGCTGACGTCGACCTCGGTGGACTCGTTGACCTGGCTGCTGATCACCGGCTCCGAGAACGGGCTCGGGGCATGGGTATTGACGAAGTAACCCGAGCGCGGCCGGGCGCGGATCAGGCCGCGACGCTCCAGCAGGTAGTAGGCCTGGAACACCGTGGACGGGCTGACGCCGTAGGTCTGGCTCGCGTAGCGCACCGACGGCACCCGCTGGCCGGGGCCGAGGACGCCGGAGCGGATCAGTTCAGCGATGTCATCGGCGAATTTTTCGTAGCGTTTCATCGGGGGCCTTGGTGCTGGTTGAATGTGTAGAGTGTCAGGGAAAAGCCCCTCACCCTAGCCCTCTCCCGGAGGGAGAGGGGACTGATTGCGGGATGCTTCAGAGTTACGCCGACCTGAACGTTCTGCTGTGAATCCATAATCGACCCGGTTTTTCAGGTCGATGTGTAGCGCGAGACATCGCAGCCGGCTCCCTCTCCCTCCGGGAGAGGGCTGGGGTGAGGGCCAATCGCACTGACACACTACAACCCCCCCCCGAAACCGCCGCCATCTTAAAGCCTCACCGATTCATCGGCGCAACAAACCGGCTCTTCGCCACGCTATAAATCGCGGGCTCATCGCTGTCGGCAATCTTGAAGCTCAAGGTCTGCGAGCTGCTGGCCGCACGTTCCGTGGTCATCGCCACCGACACCGGTACATCGACGATCTCGCCCGGCGCCAGGCTCAGCTCGGTCTTGCCTTGCAGCTGGAAGCCGTCGCCGTCCAACAGCGTCAGCTTGTAATCCTGGCGTTGCTGGGTCTTGTTGATGACCTTGAGGGTGTAGATGTTTTCGATCTGGCCCTGACCGTTTTCACGGAACAGGCCCCGGTCCTTGGTCACGTCCAGCGACACCATCGGCCGTTCGACCAGTGCCAGGGCGAGGGCGCCGATCATCACCACCAGCACCGCGACGTAGCCAATCAATCTCGGGCGCAGCAAGTGCGTCTTGCCGCCCTGCAACTCGCGCTCGGAGGTGTAGCGAATCAGGCCACGGGCGTAATTCATCTTGTCCATGATCGAGTCGCAGGCGTCGATGCACGCTGCGCAACCGATGCATTCCATTTGCAGGCCGTCACGGATGTCGATGCCGGTCGGGCAGACCTGCACGCACAACTGGCAGTCGATGCAATCGCCGAGGCCGGCTTCGGCCGGTTTCACCTCGCGTTTGCGCGGGCCGCGGTTTTCGCCGCGAGCTGCGTCGTAGGAAATCGTCAGTGTGTCCTTGTCGAACATCACGCTCTGGAACCGCGCATACGGGCACATGTGCATGCACACGGCTTCGCGCAGCCAGCCGGCGTTGATGTAGGTGGCGGCGGTGAAGAACAGCACCCAGAACAGGCTGACCCCGCCAATCTGCAGGGTCAGCAGTTCTTCGGCCAACGGGCGGATCGGGGTGAAGTAGCCGACGAAGGTCAGGCCGGTGAGCACGCTGATCGCCAGCCACAACGTGTGCTTGGCCGCACGCCGCGCCAGTTTGTTGAGGCTCCAGGGCGCAGCTTGCAGTTTGATCCGCTGGTTGCGCTCACCCTCGGTGATCTTCTCGCACCACATGAAAATCCACGTCCACGAACTCTGCGGGCAGGTGTAACCGCACCAGACCCGGCCGGCGAACACGGTAATGGCGAACAGGCCGAACGCGGCAATGATCAGCAGCGCCGACAGCAGAATGAAATCCTGTGGCCAGAAGGTCGCGCCAAAGATGTGGAATTTGCTTTCGGAAAGGTCCCAGAGCACCGCCTGACGCCCACCCCAGTTCAGCCACACGGTGCCGAAGAACAGCAGAAACAGAAACCCCGCGCCGCTCATGCGCAAGGTGCGGAACAGGCCGGTGAAGCTGCGGGTGAAAATCTGGTTGTCGCTGGTGGCGTGTTTCGCCTTCATTGGGCGCGCCGGTACTTTTTTTATCTGGGGAGATGCTTCTACGGTTCGGACGGGGATTCGTTCGCTCATGGTCGTTCGCTCATCAGCCTCCATCAGGCCAGTGAACTATGAGCGCCGATCTGTTTGCATAACAGACTCAGGTATTTCAATAAAAAGCGTATCAGATGGGATTTGCACCCACGCCTGCGACAACTTGAAGCAGCCCGCAGGCTATGGCGCAGAGGCCTATCCCAGACGTCTGCGCCAGTTCTTGACCGGGGTCAGTCAAATCACCGAATCACTGTCGTCAGCCTTCAGGTGTTTGCGTCCGTCCCTGGCGCCTGCGACGGTCAAGGCGTCAGCTTCGGCTTCGGTGACGTAGATGCGCCGTCCTTCCACTTCGACGAACGACATGGCTTTTTCGCTATCTGTCCTGACTTCCAGCGTGTCGCAGATCCGGATTTCCTCACCATTTTCAACGGTGAAAAAACAGACTTTCGATTCCGGATTGCTTTCATCGATACGAAGGGGCATGGCGTTGTCCTTTTTTCACGGGAGTCTGAAACGTTAGGGTGCGAGGTTCTGCAGATCGTTCGACGCAACCGATTAATGGTCGGCGCTGTCCATCCACTATCAACGCATTAAAAGGACTGCACGATGAACGCCTGGTGGCATGAAGTGTGGGAAACCCTGCAAGCGGAATTCGCCGATATCGGCGATGCGTCGCAACTGACCCGGATCACCGTGCGTCTGCTGATGGCGGCAATATTGGGCGGGATTCTCGGGTTCGAGCGCGAGCACAAGGGCAAGGCCGCCGGGGTGCGAACGCACATGCTGGTGGCCCTCGGCGCGGCGCTGTTTGTACTGGTGCCGCAATTGTCCGGATCGCAGGCCGACGCGATGAGCCGGGTGGTACAAGGCGTGATTGCCGGTATCGGCTTTCTGGGGGCCGGCACCATTCTGAAAAATCACGAAGGCGATGAAGGGCACGTCAAAGGCCTGACCACCGCTGCGGGCCTGTGGATGACCGCCGCCATCGGCGTCGCGGCCGGTCTGGGCCGCGAGGCGACGGCGCTGCTCAGTACATTGCTCGCTTGGGGGATCTTCAGTGTCATGCCACGGATCGTCAGAGTCTTCGAAAACGATCACGTCGAGAAAGACCGCATCGAGAAAGACCACAACGACCCGCGCTGATCAGACGATTACCGGCGGCATGGTCGTCGGCGGTTCTTCCTTGGGCGGTGGCGTGGAGCCTGGCGGTTTCTGTTCGGGAATCGGTTGCGGCTCGGTCTCGGGCAGGGTCGGTTTATCGATGTTCGGATCGGGTGTTTCGGCTGGAATCGGGATAGTCATCGGGTGAACCTCCGTGTGGCACTTGGCGTGGGAAGTGCTTAAGTGGATTGACCACTTCACTGCGAAATCGATCCGATTTTGTGGCGGGGCAAATCCCTGTGAACTTTTCCCGGCGTGAGTCGCTCGGAACCTGAGAGAGTTCATCATCGGGCGCAGGCCCGGCCGTGATCGCCAAACAGGCAAACGAGCGTCCTTGGGGCGTTAAGGAGAGATGCTCAATGACTGCTGAAAAACCCTCAGAACAGAGCTACAACCCGCATATACCGTTGTCGCAGGCCTTGCTGCTGCCGCGTATCGTCATAGAAAACACCGCGCCGACCCTCGACGGCGGACAGTTTGCCGTCAAGGCAATCGCAGGCCGCAAGATCGTGGTCACCAGCAAGGTGTTCGCCGACGGCCACGACAAACTGGCGGTGCGTATCCGCTGGCGCGAAGAGGGCGATGAAACCTGGCAAACCGAAGTCATGAGCGATCAGGGTAACAACGGCTGGCGCGGAGTGTTCCAGCCGCAGCGCATGGGCCGGTACTTGTTCCTGATCGAAGCCTGGATCGACCAGTTCGCCAGTTTTCAATACGAGCTGGAGAAGAAGCACACCGCCGCCGTTCCGGTCAGCCTTGAGCTGCAAGAAGGACGCACCATGGTGCAGCAAGCCGCCGAGCGCAGCGAAGGTCAGCTGAGCGAACAACTGGCAGCCTTGCACCACGAATTGTCCGGCCTGCTCGAAACCGAGCAGGTCGCGCTGTTTCTGCACCCGCAAAGTGCGCAGTTGATGGCCGAGGCCGATCACCGCCCTTATTTGAGCATCAGCAGTGAATTCCCGGTGGACGTGGAGCGTGAACTCGCCGAGTTCGCCAGTTGGTACGAGTTGTTTCCCCGCTCGATCACCGACGATCCCGCCCGCCACGGCACCTTCAATGACGTACACGCGCGTCTGCCAATGATTCAGGACATGGGTTTCGACGTGTTGTATTTCACGCCGATCCACCCGATTGGCCGCAGCCACCGCAAGGGCCGCAACAATTCCCTGACCGCCGGCCCCGACGACCCCGGCAGCCCGTATGCGATCGGCAGTGAAGAGGGCGGGCATGAAGCGATTCACTCGCAGCTCGGCACCCGTGAGGATTTTCGTCGACTGGTGACTGCCGCTGCCGAGCACGGTCTGGAAATCGCCCTCGACTTTGCGATCCAGTGTTCCCAGGACCACCCTTGGCTCAAGCAGCATCCGGGCTGGTTCAACTGGCGGCCGGACGGCACGATCAAATACGCGGAGAACCCGCCGAAGAAATACCAGGACATCGTCAACGTCGACTTCTATGCGCCGGAAGCGATTCCGAGCCTGTGGGTCGAGCTGCGCGACATCGTGGTCGGCTGGGTGCAGGAGGGCGTGAAGATCTTTCGCGTCGACAATCCGCACACCAAGCCGCTGCCGTTCTGGCAATGGCTGATCGCCGATGTGCGCGCACTGCACCCGGAGGTGATCTTCCTCGCTGAAGCGTTCACCACGCCGGCGATGATGGCGCGACTGGGCAAGGTCGGTTACACCCAGAGCTACACCTATTTCACCTGGCGCAACACCAAGGCCGAACTGGCGACTTACTTCAGCGAACTCAATGAATCACCTTGGCGCGAGTGCTATCGGCCGAATTTCTTCGTCAACACCCCGGACATCAACCCGGCGTTCCTGCATGAGTCGGGGCGTCCCGGGTTTCTCATCCGTGCGGCGCTGGCGACCATGGGTTCGGGCCTGTGGGGCATGTATTCGGGGTTTGAACTGTGCGAATCGGCACCGGTGCCGGGCAAGGAGGAATACCTCGATTCGGAGAAGTACGAAATCCGCGTCCGCGACTTCAACCAGCCCGGCAACATCATTGCCGAGATCGCCCAGCTCAACCGCATCCGCCGGCAGAACCCGGCGTTGCACAGCCATCTGGGCCTGAAGGTCTACAACGCCTGGAACGACAACATTCTGTATTTCGGCAAGCGCAGCGCGGACGGCAGCAATTTCATTCTGGTGGCCGTCAGCCTCGATCCGCATAACGTGCAGGAGGCGAATTTCGAGCTGCCGCTGTGGGAAATGGGCCTGGCGGATGATGCCACCACCCACGGCGAAGATTTGATGAACGGCCATCGCTGGGACTGGCACGGCAAGTACCAGTTCATGCGGATCGACCCGGCGTATCAGCCGTTTGGAATCTGGCGCATTACTGCTTCCTGATCGTGGGCGCCCCAACAGAATTCAACAGGAGTTTCATATGGCGAAGAAACCCAAGGCTGCCACCTTCATCAAGGACCCGCTCTGGTACAAGGACGCGGTCATCTATCAAGTTCACGTCAAATCCTTTTTCGACTCCAACAACGACGGAATCGGCGACTTTCCCGGCCTGATCGCCAAACTCGATTACATCGCCGACCTTGGCGTCAACACCATCTGGCTGCTGCCGTTCTACCCGTCGCCACGGCGCGATGATGGCTACGACATCGCCGAATACCGGGGTGTGCACAGCGATTACGGGACGATGGCTGACGCCAGGCGGTTCATCGCCGAGGCCCACAAGCGTGGTTTGCGTGTCATCACCGAGCTGGTCATCAACCACACTTCCGACCAGCACCCGTGGTTCCAGCGGGCCCGCAAGGCCAAACCCGGTTCGGCCGCTCGCGACTTCTATGTATGGTCGGATGATGATCAGAAATACGACGGCACGCGGATCATTTTTCTCGACACCGAAAAGTCCAACTGGACCTGGGACCCGGTGGCCGGGCAGTACTTCTGGCACCGTTTCTATTCGCACCAGCCCGATCTGAATTTCGACAACCCGCAAGTCATGAAAGCCGTGCTGTCGGTGATGCGCTACTGGCTGGACATGGGCATCGACGGCCTGCGCCTGGATGCCATTCCGTACCTGATCGAGCGCGACGGCACCAACAACGAAAACCTGCCGGAAACCCACGACGTCCTCAAGCAGATCCGCGCCGAAATCGACGCCAACTATCCGGATCGCATGCTGCTGGCCGAAGCCAACCAATGGCCGGAAGACACCCAGCTGTATTTTGGTGACACCGACGCCGAGGGCGTGAATGGCGACGAATGCCACATGGCGTTCCACTTCCCGCTGATGCCGCGCATGTACATGGCGCTGGCCCAGGAAGATCGCTTCCCGATCACCGATATCCTGCGCCAGACTCCGGAGATCCCGGCCAATTGCCAATGGGCGATCTTCCTGCGCAACCACGATGAACTGACGCTGGAGATGGTCACCGACAAGGAGCGCGACTACCTCTGGAATTACTACGCCGCCGACCGCCGCGCACGGATCAACCTCGGCATCCGCCGACGTCTGGCGCCGCTGATGGAGCGCGACCGTCGCCGCATCGAGCTGCTCAACAGTTTGCTGCTGTCGATGCCCGGCACGCCCACCCTGTATTACGGCGATGAGATCGGCATGGGTGACAACATCTACCTCGGCGACCGCGACGGCGTGCGCACGCCGATGCAATGGTCGATCGACCGCAACGGCGGGTTCTCCCGCGCCGATCCGGCCAGTCTGGTCCTGCCGCCGATCATGGACCCGCAATACGGCTATCAGTCGGTCAACGTCGAAACCCAGGCCGGTGACCCGCATTCGCTGCTGAACTGGACTCGCCGTCTGCTGGCCGTGCGCAAGCAATCCAAGGCATTCGGTCGTGGCACGCTGAAAATGCTCTCGCCGGCCAACCGTCGCGTGCTGGCCTACACCCGCGAATACACCGGCCCGGATGGCAAACACGAAATCATCCTGTGCGTGGCCAACGTCTCGCGCAGTGCCCAGGCGGTGGAGCTGGACCTGTCGGCCTACGTCGGCATGGTGCCGGTGGAGATGCTCGGTGGTAACGCATTTCCGCCCATCGGCCAGCTCAACTTTCTGCTGACCCTGGCGCCTTACGGCTTCTACTGGTTCGGCCTGGCGGCGGAAAACCAGATGCCGAGCTGGCACGTCGAGCCCGCGCAGAGTCTGCCGGACTTCACCACGCTGGTGCTGAAAAAACGCATGGAAGAACTGCTCGAAGCGCCATCACGAGCCACCCTCGAACAGGGCATCCTGCCAAACTGGCTGCAGAATCGCCGCTGGTTCGCCGGCAAGGATGCTGCCATCGAACACGTGAAGCTGGCCTACGGCGTGCGCTTCGGCGATGCGCAGCATCCGGTGCTGCTCAGCGAAATCGAAGTGCAGAGCGGCGGGCAGTCCAGTCGTTATCAATTGCCGTTCGGCTTTATTTCCGAAGATCAGGTCGGGCCGGCGTTGCCGCAGCAATTGGCCCTGGCGCGGGTGCGTCGGGTGCGTCAGGTCGGGCTGATTACCGATGCATTCAGCCTCGAAGCCTTTATTCGCGCAGTGCTGCAAGGCATGCAGTCCGGGACGGTGCTGGAATCCAGCGATGGCGAGATCCGTTTCGAGGCAACGCCTGAGCTGGAAAAACTCGGTCTCGGCGCGGAATCCGAAGTGCGTTATCTGTCCGCCGAGCAATCCAACAGTTCGGTGGTGATCGGCAACAGTCTGGTGCTCAAGCTGATCCGCAAAGTCGCTTCTGGCGTACACCCGGAACTGGAGATGAGCGCTTACCTGACCGCGGCCGGATTTGCCAATATCTCTCCGCTGCTGGGTTCGGTGATTCGCCGCGACGGGAAGGGCGAAGACAACCTGCTGATGATTGCGCAGGGCTACTTGAGCAATCAGGGCGACGCCTGGGAATGGACACAGAACAACCTCGAACGGGCGCTGCGCGATGAACTGGCCGACGCCGTTTCCGAACAGGCGCAACACTACAATGCCTTGGGTGAGTTGAAGGATTTCGCCGGCATGCTCGGCCAGCGTCTGGGGGAAATGCATCAGGTGCTGGCAGCGCCGAGCGACAACAAGGACTTCGCACCGCAAGTCAGTTTGACCAAGGACGCGCAGGCGACCGGCAAGGATGTCGCGGCTCAGGTCGAGCACGCGCTGAAGCTGCTCAAGCAACATCAGGGTGAACTCGACGCGACGGATCAGAAGCTGGTCGGTCGCTTGCTCGACCACAAGAAAACCATCTTGGCCCATGTGCAGGAACTGGCGAAGCAGTCGGCTGGCGGCCTGCGGATTCGCGTGCATGGCGACCTGCATTTGGGGCAGGTGCTGGTGATCAAGGGCGACGCCTATCTGATCGATTTCGAAGGTGAGCCGGCACGGCCACTGGCCGAGCGCCGAGGCAAGCACAGTCCGTACAAGGATGTCAGCGGGGTGCTGCGTTCCTTCGACTATGCCGCCGCCATGGCCCTGAATGTGCACAACGTCGACAACAGCCCCGAGGCCGAAGCCGCGCGTCGGCGGGTCACGGAGCGTTACCTGCGCGAAGCCCGGGAAGCATTTCTCCAGGCATATCGCCAAGCGGCAGCTAGTCTTGATCATGCCTGGCAAGATCCTGAAGGTGCCGACGCCGCACTGGCGTTGTTCGGTCTGGAGAAAGCGGCCTACGAAGTGGCCTATGAAGCCGAAAATCGCCCCACCTGGCTGCCCGTGCCGTTGCACGGCCTGTATGGGTTATTGACGGGGCTGGAACCCTTTTCCGATCTTGATGGAGAGTAGTCATGAGTTTCTCGAACAGGGAACAGGGTCACGCTAAAGAAAGATTGCTGCCCACTGCAAAAGATATCGATGCATTGGTGCGCGCAGAACATCAAGACCCGTTTTCCATTCTTGGCCCCCACGGCGATGGCGCCGGGGGGCAGTTTATCCGGGCGTATCTGCCCGGCGCGTTGAGCGTTTCGGTGCTGGACAAAAACACTGGCGAAGAGATTGGTCCGCTGGACGCCACCGAAACGCCGGGGCTGTTCGTCGGGCATTTCGAGGGCGTACGGCCTTACCTGTTGCGCACCCGCTGGGCCGGTGGCGAACAGGTCGCCGAAGATCCCTACAGCTTTGGCCAGTTGCTCGGTGAAATGGACTTGTATCTGTTCGCCGAAGGCAACCATCGCGATCTCAGCAGTTGCCTCGGCGCACAGTTGAAAACCATAGATGGCGTCGATGGCGTGCGGTTTGCCGTGTGGGCACCGAATGCCCGGCGGGTGTCGGTGGTCGGCGACTTCAACGTCTGGGACGGGCGACGTCATCCGATGCGTCTGCGGCATCCGTCCGGGGTCTGGGAGCTGTTCATTCCGCGCCTGCAAGCGGGGGAGCTGTACAAGTACGAAATCCTCGGCGCCCACGGCATCCTGCCGCTGAAGGCCGACCCGATGGCACTGGCCACCAGCCTGCCGCCGGATACCGCGTCCAAAGTCGCCTCGCCGTTGCAGATCGACTGGCAGGATCAGGACTGGATGACCGGCCGCCGCGAGCGCCAGCAACACAATGCGCCGCTGTCGATCTATGAGCTGCATGCCGGATCCTGGCAATGCGAGCTGGACGATCTGGGAGAAGTTGCCCGTCAGTACACCTGGCCGGAGCTGGCCGAGCGGCTGATTCCCTACGTGAAGGAACTGGGTTTCACCCACATCGAACTGATGCCGATCATGGAGCACCCGTTCGGTGGTTCCTGGGGCTATCAGCTGCTGTCGCAATTCGCGCCGAGCGCTCGTTACGGCACGCCGGACGAATTCGCGGCGTTCATCAACGCCTGCCATCAGGCTGACATCGGGGTGATTCTCGACTGGGTGCCGGCGCATTTTCCGACCGATACCCATGGTCTGGCGCAGTTCGACGGCACCGCGCTGTACGAATACGGCAACCCGCTGGAAGGCTTTCATCAGGACTGGGACACGCTGATCTACAACCTGGGTCGCACCGAAGTGCATGGCTACATGCTGGCGTCGGCACTGCACTGGCTGAAGCATTTCCACATCGACGGCCTGCGGGTCGATGCAGTGGCGTCGATGCTCTACCGCGACTATTCGCGCAAGGCCGGCGAGTGGGTGCCCAATCGTCATGGCGGCCGGGAGAACCTGGAGGCCATCGACTTCCTTCGTCATCTGAACGATGTGGTGGCGCTGGAGGCACCGGGAGCGCTGGTGATTGCCGAGGAATCCACGGCGTGGCCGGGTGTCAGCCAGAGTACCCAACAGGGCGGGCTCGGTTTTGCCTACAAGTGGAACATGGGCTGGATGCACGATTCGCTGCATTACATCCAGCAGGATCCGGTGTACCGCGCCCATCATCACAACGAGTTGAGTTTCGGTCTGGTGTACGCCTGGTCCGAGCGTTTCATCCTGCCGATCTCCCACGATGAAGTGGTACACGGCAAGCACTCGCTGATCGACAAGATGCCCGGCGACCGCTGGCAGAAGTTCGCCAACCTGCGCGCCTATCTGAGCTTCATGTGGACCCATCCGGGCAAGAAACTGTTGTTCATGGGCTGCGAGTTCGGCCAGTGGCGCGAGTGGAATCACGATCAGCAGCTGGATTGGTATCTGCTGCAGTATTCCGAGCACAAAGGCGTGCAGAAACTGGTTGGCGACCTGAATCGTTTGTACCGCGAAGAACCGGCGCTGCATGAGCAGGACGATGCACCGCAAGGGTTCCAGTGGTTGATCGGTGACGATGCGATCAACAGCGTCTATGCGTGGCTGCGCTGGAGCAAGGCGGGGACGCCGGTGCTGGTGGTGGCCAACTTCACGCCGGTGCCGCGTCAGTCGTATCGGGTGGGTGTGCCGTTTGCCGGACGCTGGAAGGAGTTGCTCAACAGTGATGCCGACACCTATGCGGGTTCCAACTATGGCAACGGTGGCGGGGCGTATGCCGAAGAGGTGCCCAGCCACGGCCAGGCGTTGTCGCTGGAGCTGAATCTGCCGCCGCTGGCGGTGTTGATCCTCAAGCCGGAGGGGTAGGCCAGACACCGTTAACCCCGCTGCGGTTCGGCGATTCGGCTGGCCAGTCGAGTCGTCGATACGCAGCTCCCACAAGGTCCTTCATGATCCGGATATCACCAGCGCATCCGCACCCCCAGACTGCCGATCAACCCGTTCAGATCATTGTCATCCACATCACTGCTGTAGTCGGCGCTGACGTACAGGCTCACGGTCGGCGTGACCTTTGCCACCAGACCCAAGCCCAATTCCACCGTCGATGACTTGCGACTGCTGCTGATCTTGTCCACTTGATCGAGGGTCACCGTGTTGCCGGTGTACACCGTGTGCCAGAGGTTGGTGCGCACGTAGGGTTCCACGGGCAGGCCGCTGAGGTCGTAACTGCCTTTGAGGCGCGCTCCGACCCGGCCGCTCCAGGACGAAAGATCGCTGGACGATGCATGGCCTGAGCCGGCGTAAGGCGTGTCGAGGGTAATTCGCTGATTGATCAATTGCGCCTGCGGTTCAACCACCCAGTTTTCGCCCAGGCCGATCGGGAAGCCGCCTTCCACGGAGAACGTCAGCGCGCTGCCTTCGGTGGCCAGGCGCGCGCCTTGTTCATTGCGACTGAACCCGCTGACCCGGCCACCGCTGGCTGACAGGTCGACGTGCCAGCCTTCGGACCCGGTCAGGCTGTAATAGGCGCCGAGGCTCTGGCCTTGCAGGTTGAGGATATCGGTGGTCGGGTCGGCGAGAGCGCTGTTGACGATCAGCCCGCTGCCATTTGCCAGAATCCGCGTGGTGCCACCGATCAACCCGAACCGCTGGGTCGGCCCGCCGCTGCCTTGCAGAGTCAAGACCGGTGGCCCTTTGATTGCTGTGGAACCGGAAGCCGTAAATCCCGGGCCGAGGGCGTCGGGTTGTGCCTGACGATCAGATTGTCCGTAAAGCTGATCCCAGGCCGAGGGTGCCGGATCCTCGGTCATCAGGTTCGAGCCGCGCAGGTCGGGGCGCGGGCTTGTACGCGGCGGATCGGGGGTGATGATGGTTTCAGGCAGGGTCAGGACGGTGACGTCCTGCCGATACCAGGGCGAGGTTTCGTCCGCCGCAGGGCCGGCCTGCGCCTCCATGGACGAACACAGCAGGAGGGAGCTTGAAACGGTGCAGAAGGTGATTTTTATCTCTTGTGAAGTGAGTGAGGTTTTCATGAACGTCTGCCTTGCTATCGCATGCGGTGTCTCGCCTTGGCGTCTCTCCTACCCGAATGAGGGGCGACCGAATGGAGCGAGGCGAACCTTGGGGGCTCGTTTTCACGAATCTCCGGGGCTCGCCCCGGGTAGTGTTTCCGGGGGTAGTAAGGTAGAGCTAAGAAGACCGCTGACACTGCGTCAAGAAAATGAACGATGAGTCGTCGATCTCAAACGGAAGTCGCAAGCTTTTGTTTTTACGTATTTATATAAGCTCTTGTTTGTAGGGTGAATCGCTGCCTCAGCCGTTCGAGTGAGGCCGACAGCAGCCGACAGTCGGTCTGTCACGGGGGCGCTTTGACGTGCCCGCTCCATCGAAACGCCACCGGGCTGTCAATAGTGCGCTTACAAATGCACCTCGACGGCCAGCGGCAGGTGATCGGAGAGATGCGTCCAGGGTTTGCTGCCGAGAATCTGCGGATCGTGACTGCTGGCATTGCGCAGGTAGACCCGGTCCAGTCGCAACAGCGGAAAGCGTGCGGGGTAGGTCTTGGCCGGCCGGCCGTGATGACGTTCGAAGGCTTCATGCAGGTAGTCGCGACGGGCGAGGGCGACGTTGCCCTGCATTTGCCAGTCGTTGAAATCGCCGGCGATGATCACTGGCGCATCGTCTGGCAGGGATTCGAGCAACTGACAGAGCAGCTGCAACTGCAATTGCCGATGGCTTTCGAGCAGGCTCAGGTGCACGCAGATGGCATGCACTTCGGCATGTCCCGGCACATCCAGTATGCAGTGCAACAACCCGCGTCGTTCCGGGCCGGTGATCGAGACGTCGAGATTGCGATATTCGCGGATCGGATATTTCGACAACAAGGCGTTGCCATGATGCCCATCGGGATAGACCGCATTACGGCCGTAGGCAAAATCGCTCCACATGCTGTCGGCGAGGAATTCGTACTGCGAGGTCTGCGGCCATTCGTTGTAGCGACTGGAATGCCGCTCGTGTTCGCCCACCACTTCCTGAAGGAACACCAGGTCGGCACGGGTACTGCGCACGGCCTCACGCAGCTCGGGAAGAATGAAACGCCGATTGAGTGCGGTGAAACCCTTGTGTGTATTGACCGTCAGCACGCGCAGGCGATGGATGACGGAGGGGTTCAAGGGTTGTGCGTCGATGGCATGACGCTTGGGGTCGCTGGACACGGTCACTCCTCTGAATCATGACTGCCTGTTCATGCGACTGGCCGGGAGGGCGGGCAGTTCACTTTGAGTGAGGCGCCCGCGGCCGTTGATCACTCTACGAAAACGATCTCATAGGGCAAACGCATGCGCTCCAGAATAGCCTTGGGCAACAGCGGCGCAATGCCGATCGCCGGTTCGCCATTGAGCTGACTGGCGTAGGCATGAGTGGCGTGGCTCTTGCGCGCGACGGTCCAGGTGTCGAGGCGCAGCTTGCGTGCGCGGTGCCAGGGAATCTGTGCCTGATCGCGCTCCGGCCAGTGCCATGCCCAGACCGGCACATCGTGGTAGGCCGCGCCGACCTGGCGGGCAGCCTCGGCGCTGGCCCGGCCGACCACTTCATGATCGTCGGTGCCGTCTTCGCGCCAGGTGCTGAACACCACGTCGCCGGGGCGCAGGTAACGGGAGATGAACCCGGTCAACAGGGCTTCCTGGTCGAGCAGGGCATTGTCGGTGAAGCCGCCGCGGACCCATTTCAGGCTGTGCATCGGCAAGCCCAGGCGACGCAAGGCCTCGACGCTTTCCTGAGGGCGAAATACGCTCAGGCGTTTCTCCGACCACTGACGCGAACCGGGATGGCTGGCGCTGCCATCGGTGATCGACAGCAATTGCAGGGGATGACCCAGACTGCACAGCAGTTGCAGCAGGCCGCCGCAGGTGACCACTTCGTCGCCGGGGTGAGGGGCGATGACCACGGCGCGGGCGCCGGCCGGGACCAGATTATGGGTGCTGATGACGGGAATGTTGTCGAGTTGCGCCGCCCTGTTCCAGATTTGTGCAGGCAGGCCGCTTTCATTGAGGGATAACGGTTTCATGGGGCAGGACATCCTTGTGGTGTCGGGCCTTCCGTCGCGCACGGCCACGCGTGCTTGACCCTTGAAGGCTGGTTGATAACCCGGCAGCGCTCCGAACCCTGGATTGCCGCGATGCAGAGTATTGCTCAAGACCGGCGATTCGTCGCGCCGCCGATCAATCTGATCCGCTTTTTTTTATTCAGTCTGTGCCAGCTGTCGCAGATAGTCGCCGAAGCCACCGCGTGCGCGACTGTCGAGACGGGCGCTGGTGACGACTTGCGGCCGATGACTCCAGGCGATGCTGGCCCCGCAACGTTCCAGTTGACGCACCAGTTGCACGTCTTCGTCGCAGGCCAGGGGCTCGAACCCGCCGGCGCGCCGGTAGGCCTGCGCGCTGACTCCCAGGTTGGCGCCATGGATGTGCCGGTGCCCATCGCGGGCCTGGTAGTGGCGGTGATAATGAATCTGCGCCGCGTCATCCAGGGAATCCTGCCAGTGCTCGACCGTCACGGTGCCGCATACCGCGTCGACCCCCAGTCCAAGCTGTGCCACCAGCCAGTCGTCGGCGACACGACTGTCCGCGTCCGAACAGGAGATCCAGCGCGCACCCCGCTCAAGCAGGTGTTGTGCGCCGCAGGCTCGCGCCTTGCCGACATTGCGCGCGTCGATGCTCAGCGTCAGGACCGGGTACTGACTGACGACCTCTGCCGAGCGGTCGGTGCAACTGTCGAGCACCACCAGCACCTCGACCGGCTCGCCACCCAGCAGGGTATGGGCGGCAGCGCGCAGGGCCGCCCGCAGGCAGTCATCGAGCCGTTCCTCCTCGTTGTGCGCAGGGATCAGGATACCGATCATCGCAGGCCCTCCAGCGTGGCCACTGAACGGGGATCGCGACTCCACACTTCCAGCAGGAAATCCGCTTCCTGATGCAGCACCAGTCGCGGCAGGTGCAACTGTTCGTGGATCAGGTCGTGCACCTGGCGCGCATTGAGCGGGCAGCCCTCGATGGCCGGCCGCCAATGACAGGCCAGCAACTGCCCGTCGGCGGTCAGGGAGTCATTGATCCGGCGGATCACGACGGTCAGATCCTGCCGATCCAGGTAATAGCCGATTTCGCTGAAAACGATCAGGTCGAACTGCTCATCGGGCCAGTCCCCCGGCAGACGACATTGCCGGACTTCGGTATGTTCGTACAGGCTCAACCGGGTGCGTGCCAGATTCACCGCCGCGCCACTGGTGTCGCAGCACAACAGCCGGTCGCAGCGCTCGGCCAGGGCTGCGCTCAGTTCGCCGTTGGCGCAACCCGGTTCGAAGATTGCCCGATAGCGCGGCCGGGGCAGGGCTGCCAGGGTGGCCAGACGTTTGCGTTGCTCGTACCAGCGCTGACGAAAGCCCCAAGGGTCATTGTTGTCGGCGAACAACCCCTCGAAGTAACGATCCTCGACGCTCACAGAAACACCACTTCAAACGGTTGCAGCAGTCGGTCGAGCACATGCGGCGGGAGAACCGGCGCCAGGCACGCGTCGGGATCGCCTTCCAGCTGACTGGCGAAGGCGTGCACGGCATGACGTTTGCGCGCCACCTGCATTTTTGTCAGGGCGATTTTTCGCGCCCGCTCCCAAGGCACTTTGGCGTCTTCCGGGTCTGCCCAGTGCCAGGTCCAGACCGGCAGTTCGTGGCAAATCGCCCCCACGTGCCGGGCCGCTTCGACGCTGGCACGGCCGACGGCTTCGTGGTCGCTGTGGCCGTCCTCGCGCCAAGTGGTGAAGACCACGTCGCCGGCTTGCAGATAGCCTGTCAGATAGTCGCAGAGTGAAGACTCGCGGGCCGCCACTTGGGTGTCGGGGAAGCCGCCGCGAAGCCATTGCAACTGATGCATCGGCAGGCCGAGGCGGCGCAAGGCCTCGGCGGATTCCTGCGGACGTACCACGCTCAAGCGTTCCACGGGCCAGCGTGCAGATCCGGGATGACTGGCGCTGCCGTCCGTGACCGAAATCAGTTGCAGCACACGCCCTGCAGCGGCGAGCCGTTGCAGGAGACCGCCGCAGCCCAGCACTTCGTCATCTGGATGAGGCGCGATGACCACGGCCCGCGAGCCCGGTGGTACGAGATCAAGAATGTCGATGCTGTCCAGCGCCGCCAACTGACGGGACGCTTGCCATTGCTCCAGACTCGTACCCTTGCCGACGATCGGATTGTTTTTCATAACGCCCATGCCTCAGCCGGTTGCAGGGCGATCAGTTGGCCGAGTGAGGCGAGGTCGCGTTCGGCATGGCTCTGGCGCAGATACACCGGGAGGTCGGCGATCAGTTGCGCGAAATGTCGATCCTTGCAAAACGGCCCGGCCCCCAGCGCGTGCCCGGTATCATGGATGATCTGTTCGGCAGCTTGCTCGACCACCGCACGGACCCGCCGCGCCAGCAATTCGGCGTTGGCCTGAGGGTGACAGTCAATGTCCAGCGCACTGACGCGCAGGACCTGGGCAGCGGCCTGCAACGCGGCGTCGACCGCACCCAGACTGGCCAGTGCGTAGGGCTCTTCGCGTCTGGCGCAATGCCGGTGCAGGCGTTCGGCAATTTCCCGCGCGGCACCGTACCAGCAGGCGGCGATGCCGATGCCGCCGTGCCAGAACCCCGGTCGTTGCAGGTAGTCCCCGGGGTTGCCGATGGCCTGCGCCTCGACATTGTCGAACAGCACCTCGACGCTGCCGGTGGCCGCCATGCCGATGGCTTGCCAGCCTTGGTCGGTGACGGTCACACCCGGTTGATCGAGCGCCACCGCTACCAGTTGCTGGCGATCGTCGTCATCCCAGGCGGTGAGCAGCGCATGGCTGAGCACTGCCGCACCGGAACACCACGCCTTGCGCCCGTGCAATCGCACCATATGCCCCGAAGGCGTGACCCGGACCCGTGCCTGCGGTGGTTCGGCGGCCCACATGCCCCACGTGCTGCCGGGGGTTGGTGAACCGCCCAGTTGTTCGATGATGGCCAGCGCATCGGTATGGCCTTCGTAGAGTTTGCACAACCCCAAATCATGGCCGCCGACCTCGGCCAGCCGTTGCCAGCGTTCCAGCGTGCGACCGCTGCCGGGCAACGGCAGACGATCCAGTCCCGCCTCGACCATCTCCCGCAGGCAGCGTCCAAGGGCGGCGGTATCGCCATAGTCCAGAGTACGCAGTGCCAGATAGTCAGACAGCTCCATGTCAGTCTTCCTCTTCCCGTTGCAGCTCGAACAACAACAGCGAGCGCCCGGTGACCGAGTACTCGTGGCCGAATTCGAAGCGTTCCTGGCCACGAATCGAAGGTTGATTGGTGTCGACCATGCAGGTCCAGAAACTGCCCTCAGGCACTTCCGGCAAAGTGAAGTTGACGATGTCGTGATGGGCGTTGACCACCAGCAGCAACGTCGCGTCGGCGCCCTTGCGGCGGATGCCGGTTTCCTGGGCACGGCCATCGAGCAGCATGCCGAGACAACGGTTGTGCGCATCGTGCCAGTGCTCGGTGGTCATCTCCGTGGCGTCCGGTGCCAGCCAGGTCACGTCCTTGACCCCGATATCTTCGTTGTATTCGCCGACCAGAAAACGCCCGCGGCGCAGGATCGGATACGCCAGGCGCAACTTGATCAGGCGCTTGACGAATTTCAGCAGCGCCTTGCCGTCTTCGCTCAGGTCCCAGTTGACCCAGCCAATCTCGCTGTCCTGGCAGTAGGCGTTGTTATTGCCATCCTGGGTGCGGGCGAATTCGTCGCCGGCCACCAGCATCGGCGTGCCTTGGGCCAAAAGCAGCGTGGCGAAGAAGTTGCGCATCTGCCGGTGGCGCAGCGCATTGATTTCCGGATCGTCGGTGGGGCCTTCGACGCCGTGGTTCCAGGACAGGTTGTTGTTGCTGCCGTCCTGATTGTTTTCGTCGTTGGCCTCGTTGTGCTTGTCGTTGTAGGACACCAGATCGTTGAGGGTGAAACCGTCGTGGGCGGTGACGAAATTCACCGATGAGTAAGGCCGCCGACCACGCTGGTTGAACATTTCCCCGGAGGCCGTCATGCGGCTGGCGAAGTCGGCGAGCTGGCCGTCGTCACCTTTCCAGAAGGCGCGCACGGTGTCGCGGAACTTGTCGTTCCATTCGACCCAGCCTGGCGGGAAGTTACCAACCTGATAACCGCCCGGACCACAATCCCAAGGCTCGGCGATCATTTTCACCTGACGCAGTACCGGATCCTGGCGGCAGGCCACGAGGAAACTGTGACGTTCATCGAAACCGTCGTGATAGCGACCGAGAATGGTCGCCAGGTCGAAACGGAAGCCGTCGACGTGCATTTCGCTGGCCCAATAGCGCAGCGAGTCGGTGACCATTTGCAGCACACACGGATGGCTGAGGTCGAGGGTGTTACCGGTACCGGAATCGTTGATGTAAAAGCGCTTGTCGTCCGGCATCAATCGATAGTACGAGGCGTTGTCGATCCCGCGCATCGACAGGGTCGGGCCTTGTTCGTTGCCTTCGGCAGTGTGGTTGTAGACCACGTCGAGGATGACTTCGAGATTGGCTTCGTGCAGGTGCGCGACCATCTCCTTGAATTCTGCAATCTTGCCGCTGGCCAGGTAGCGCGGGTCCGGGGCGAAGAACGCAATGCTGTTGTAGCCCCAGTAATTGGTCATGCCTTTGTGCAGCAGGTGCTGGTCGTTGACGAAAGCGTGGATTGGCAACAGTTCGACGGTAGACACACCCAGTTTGCGGATGTGTTCGAGCACGTCGTCGACCATCAGCCCGGCAAACGTCCCACGCACATTTTCCGGCACCGACGGGTGGCGCATGCTGATGCCGCGCACGTGGGTCTCGTAAATGATCGTCTTGTCCCAAGGCACGCTGACGCGATGGTCGTTGCCCCAGGTGTGCGCCGGGTCGATGACCTTGCATTTGGGCACGTAGGGCGCGCTGTCGCGTTCATCGAAACTGAGGTCGGCATCCGGGTGGCCGATGGTGTAGCCGAACAGCGCTTCGGACCATTTCAACTCGCCCACCAGTTGTTTGGCGTACGGGTCGATCAGCAACTTGTTGTGATTGAAGCGATGTCCGTTGGCCGGGTCGTACGGACCGTAGACCCGGTAGCCGTAGATCAGCCCCGGATGCGCATCGGGCAGGTAGCCGTGGTAAATCTCGTCGGTGTATTCCGGCAGCTCGATGCGTTCGAGTTCGACCTCGCCGGCATCGTCGAAAATGCACAGTTCGACCCGGGTGGCGTTGGCGGAAAACAGCGCAAAGTTCACCCCCAGACCATCCCAGGTTGCGCCGAGCGGGAAGGGCAGACCTTCACGGATTCGCGAGGGTTCGGGGTGCGCGGCGGGCTCGGCTTTCTTTGGACGGGTCATAGGTGCTCCTGCAAAAAAATCGGGGGTGGTTTTTTTCGAGGACGAGTCAGCCCTCGGTGGCGAGCGAACTCGCCACACGGTTACTCAAATCAATGGTTCGGGGAGCGTCAGACCGCAGGCGGCTTGCGCGGCGCGCGGGGCTTTTTCTCGGTGGCTTTTTCGCCCGGGGGAATCACTTTGGCGACACCGGCAGGCTTGGCCTTGGCCGTCGTGGCCTTGGGTTTGGCAGCGGGTGCCTTGCCATCGACGGCTTTGCTGGTGGCGGTCTTGCCAGCGGTTTTACTGCCGGCGGCTTTCGGCGATTTCTTGGGCGCCAATGCCTCGGCTTCGGCCAGTTTGCGCGCCATCTCCCAGTGGCGGGCGTCCTGACCCTCGGGTTTACCTTCGGATTCCCAGATCTGATAGGCGAATTCGCGGATGCGTTTATCGTCGGTACTCATCGCAATGCTCCTGAACTGAACTCATGCTTCTAGAAGTGTTGGATAAACAGATTGACCGGGAAGTCCCCCAGCGCAGCGCTGACCTCCAGCTCCCTGTTTTTTGTGACTGCGGTGCTCGAAAAAAGTCCCTTCAGATTTTCGTCGGAGGCGGCGAACGGTAATTCAACCCACGTATCGCCCCAGCGCAGCGCATCGACCTGCGGTACGGCACCGTTTTCCAGCAGGGTTGCGCAACGGATCGGCACGATGACGATGGCCCGTTGCCCCTCGTGCTCGCGGGCAAACGCGAGCACGTTGTGCGCCTGGCTGCCCAGCACCTCGAGGGCCTGGTACGAACCCTGACGAAACAACTGGGCGTAGTCGGCGCGCAGGCGCAGCACCTCGGCGATCAATGCTTGCTTGACTCGTCCGTCGCGCCAGTTCACCAGCAGTTCCTGAACCGGCCCTGGTGCCTGCAGCGCCTGCTGCCTGGCGGCATAGTCCACTGGCCGACGGTTGTCCGGATCCACCAGGCTGAAGTCCCAGCGTTCATTGCCCTGATACAGATCCGGCACCCCCGGCACGGTCATGTGCAGCAAGGTTTGCGCCAGACTGTTGAGGGCGCCGGCAGCGGCGATGCTGTTGGCGCTCTTGGCCAGCGCCCCGCGCAGCAGCTCGCCTTCGGGCGCGAGCAACAGCCGCTCGGTGAATGACTGGGCGGCGTTTTCGTAAGCCTCGTTCGGCGCACTCCAACTGCTTTGCAACTTGGCTTCGCGCAGAGCCTTTTGCTGCCATTGCCAGATGCGTCCGGCGTACTCAGCGAATCCACCGTGGTCATCGCCGCGCAATTGCAGCGGCCAACTGCCGAGCAACGCTTGATAAAGGATCAACTCGTCAGCGGCCGACGGCATCTGATCGTCATTGCGCAGCGGCCGGGCGAGGGCGCGCCACAGCTCGACCTGTTCGGCATACCAGTGGCTGCGCTCGCTGAGCACGGCCAATCGTGCGCGAGTGTCTTCGCCGCGTTTGTGATCGTGGGTGGCGGTGGCCAGCAGGTTGTCGGGGAATGTCGCCAGGCGTTGCTGGTTTGTCGCATGAAAGTCGCTGACCGGGGCGCTGAACTGTTCGGTGTTGTAGCCCACGTCATTGCGCGACAGCAGCACTGCCGAGCGATACAGCGCGGTGTCTTCCACGGCCTTGGCGGCAGCGGGCGAGGTGAGTTGCTGAAAGCGCACGCAGGCGTGGCGCAGGAGCTTGCGCGAACGCCCACGGGGTTTGCGCCGCCATGGCTGGCCGCCGAGCCAGCCGGCCACAGACTCAAGCACCGGCCAGTCGCTTTCGCTCAGCGCCTGACGCGCACCGTCCATGGCTTGCTGGAAAAACACGTCGTCCTGCGTCGTACGACCCATCGCACTGATGTAGGTGCGATACACCGGGAAGTGCACGATCAGCGCCTGCAACACCCGGCGGATCGAACCGAGCGTGAGGTCACGGGTCATCAGGTCGTCCCGCGCCACTTGCAGCAGCGCCTGGGCAACGCTTTCGCAGTCGCTGGCCAGCGAACCGTTGAGGATTTGCTGGCGCGCCAGTTGGGCATCTTCGATGAACGCGGCGGGGCGCTCGGTGCGGCGTTGCCACAAGTCACCGAGCACGTGTTCGCCGTCCGGGTCGTGTTGCAGCAGCGACAGCTGGTTCATGAACTCGTAACCGGTGCTGCCATCCACCGCCCAGTCGGCGTGCAGGGTTTCGCCAGCCCCGAGAATTTTCTCGACGTAGATCGGCAAGTGTCGCCCGGGTGCCAGAAAATCGAGGCGTCGCCGTAACTTGCGGCAGTAACCCCGTGGATCAGCGAGGCCGTCGACGTGGTCGATGCGTAAACCGTCGATCAGGCCTTCTTCGATCAACTGGAAGATCTTGCCGTGGGTCGCTTCGAATACCGCAGGCCGCTCGACCCGCAGGCCGCCGAGTTCGTTGATGTCGAAGAAGCGCCGCCAGTTGATGTCGTCCGCCGCCGTGCGCCAGCTCGCCAGACGATAGCTTTGCCGCTCCAGCAATTGATGCAGGCGCTGGAAGCCGTCTTCGGTCTTGGAGTCGTAGCGCGTGAGATGGTGCTCAATGGCTTGCAGGATGTGCGGGTCGCTGGCCAGTTGCTGGAGTTCTTCCTTGAGCGATATTGACAGCGAGCGGGCATCGGTCTGGTAGCTGAGGCTGCTGAAGCGGTCCGCCAGCGACTTGAGGGCTTCGTTTGCCGGCTCATCGGGCTTGAGCAGTTCGCCGTAATCGCCGGGGCAGATCGGGAAGTGATGCTCGTAATGCTCGACGTGGAAGGTGCCGGATTCGGCGTTGAACACCAGCGGCAGTGTGCCGTCCTGCAACGCAATGCCGTAATCGGTGCCGAGGAAAGGCAGCAGCAACTGGCCTTCCATCAACGGGTCGGGCGAGTGCCATTGAATGTCGAAGAACTCGCCATAGGGGCTGAGCCGGCCCCATTCCAGCAGATCGAGCCACCAAGGATTGTCACCGCCGCCCACTGCCATGTGATTGGAGACGATGTCGAGGATCAGCCCCATTTCGTGTTCGCGCAAGGCCGCGACCAGTCGGCGCAGCGCCGGTTCGCCACCCAGTTCGGGATTGACCCGGGTCGGGTCGACCACGTCGTAGCCGTGCATGGAGCCGGCGCGGGCAGCGAGCAGCGGCGAGGCGTAAATATGGCTGATGCCGAGCCGGGCAAAGTACGGCACCAGCGGCACCGCCTCATCGAGGGTGAAGCCCTTGTGAAACTGCAGGCGCACCGTGGCTCTCAAGGTCTGGTTTTGTACTGCACTCATTGGTCACGCTCGGCGGCTTGCAGGCGGGCACAGGCCAGCAGCTCGAGGCGTCGCGCAGCATCGACGCCATCGAGCAGCGTTTCGCTGTTGCCGGGCAAGCGTCGCGACCAGTTCGGATGAGTGTCGATGGTGCCGGGCAGGTTGGCCTGTTCGTCCAGGCCCAGCGCGTCTTCCAGTGGCAGCAGCACCAGCGGCGCGCGGGTGTGGCCGAGGAAACGCACAGCGGCGTCGACTACCTGATCGGCCTCGTGGGATTCCTCGCGAAAGTTTTGCGGGTCCTGACTCAAGGCGCCGCGCAGGCCTTCACGCTCGCGTTCGCGGTAGCGGCGCCAGTCGATTTCGCCGTTGGCGTCGATCAGCCCGAGTCGCGAATTCCAGTCGATATCCCGGCCATGCCACCAGCCATTGAGCGTCGGCAGATCGTGGGTGCTGGTGGTGGCCAAAGCGTTGTCCGGCCAGTCGAGGATCGGTTTGAAATGGGTGTTGTCCTGTTCGAACAACAGCACGCGCATGCCGAGCATGGCCCGGGCGATCAGCTTTTCCCGCAGGCCATCGGGCACGGTGCCGAGGTCTTCGCCCAGCACAATCGCCTGATGGCGGTGGGATTCGAGGGTCAGCAAGCGCAGCAGGTCGTCCACCGGGTAATACAGATACGCGCCGTCCGCCGGCGCTGAACCGTTGGGAATCACCCACAGCCGTTGCAGGCCCATGACATGGTCGATGCGCAAACCACCCGCATGAGCGAAGTTGGCGCGCAGCATGTCGATGAAGGCTCGAAAGCCATTGCGTACCAGACCTTCCGGGGAGAACGCCGAGATACCCCAACCCTGGCCGGAGCGATTGAGAATGTCCGGTGGTGCACCGACGGTCAGCGACGCCAACAGTTCATCCTGAAAACTCCAGGCCTGGCTGCCGGCGCCGTCGGCACCCACGGCCAGGTCGGCAATCAGACCGATGCCCATGCCGGCGCTGCGGGCGGCGGTCTGGGCGCGCTCCAGGCAACGGTGGATCAGCCATTGGCAGAACGCGAAATAGCTGATGCGCTCGGCGTATTCTTCGGCAAACGCGCCAAGTGCGGCGCCGCGCGGGTCGTGCCAGTGTTCCGGCCATTGGCGCCAGTCGAGACTTTCGCCACGGGCGGCGCGCATTTCCTGAATAGCTTCGAAGCGGCAGTGGTTTTCCAGCGCTTCACCGCCGGCATCGCGGAAGCTGGAGAAATCGGCATGCAGCGGATGTTCGCCGCTGATGAAACCGTCATACAGGGCTTGCAGCAGTTTCAGTTTGGCATCGGCCGCTTTCGGCCAGTCGGTCAGGGGCAGCTCTTCAAGCTGCTTGAATTGATCGGCCAGGCCGGCCGCCTCAATCGCATCGCGCAGCGCACGCTCACCGAGAATGGCACCCGGCGCCGCGTAGAGCGGATTGAGAAACAGCCGACTGGACGGCGAGTAAGGGCTGTAGCGCCCGGTATCGGCGCTGAACATCGCGTGCAGCGGGCTGATCGCCAAGGCATCGGCGCCGCGCTCGCCGGCCACCCGGGCCAGTTCTTCCAGGGCCTGAGTGTCGCCGAAACCGCCATCGCCGGGGCGGCGCAAGCCATAAAGCTGCACGCTCAACCCCCACACGCGAGGGATCGGGTTGTCCACCGCGTCACCCACGCTGAAGCAGCGTTGCGGTGCCACGGCGAGAGTGAATTGCTGATCGGCGATGTGCACTTGCTGGTAGCCGACCGGAATCTCGCCGGGCAGCACGGCCCGGGCATCCAGCTTGAGGCTCAGTCGCGAGCCGTCCTCAAGGTGAATCTCGCATGGGGTCTCGGGTTCGAAATAGCGGACCAGATCCACGCCCACGCCGACATCGGCAGTGAGCAGCGGCGGTAGCTGGCGATTTTCCTGTACCTGTTGCAGTTCGAGCAGGCTGGCGTCGATTTCCTGGGCCGTTCCGGCCGGGTGACCGAGGCCGATCAGCACATTGCGCAGCACCGCCGGGGCGACTTTTTGCGCTCGCCCGTTGGCGTCGATCCAGTCGACGGCAAGGCCGGCTCGGCTGGCGAGAATTTCCAGTTGCGCATCGCTCATAGGCGCTCTCCATCCAGGGGTAGCAAAGGGGTTGCGGCCGTGAGGCTGACGAGCGCGCAATACGGGGGCAGTTGCCCCTCATCCGACAGGCCGGCGTCGGATGGCTGGCGAAACAGCCACACCGATTCGGTCTGTGGAAGGTTGACCACTGGCGTGTCGCTGAGGTTCAGGTCGATTCGCAGCTCGCTGCCATCACCCAGTCGCCAGCGTGCGCTGACGGCGCCAGGCCCCAGCACTTGGGCGCCGAGTGCTTGAGTGCCGGACAGGTTTGGAATGATGTATTGATGGCGCAATTGCAGCAGCCGGCGATACAGCGCCAGTGTTGTCTGTTGCCGAGGTGTGCCGTTACCCATCAGACGCGGTTGTGAGGCGTGAAAGGTCTGCTCGGCGTTGGGGTCGGGAATCTGCTCGCGCTTGTGCGGATCCGAGAAGGCACTGAATGCCGCAAACTCATTGCGTCGACCTTCGCGCACCCGCTTCGCCAGTTCGCCATGGTGGCTGGTGAAGAACAGGAATGGCTGTTGGGCCGCGTATTCATCGCCCATGAACATCAGGGGAATCATCGGCGACAGCAACAACATCGCTGTCGCAGCATCCACTGCGCGCGGGTCGGCCAATTGATGCAAGCGCTCGCCGAAGGCGCGGTTGCCGATCTGGTCATGATTCTGCAGGAACAGCACGAAGGCGGTGGAGGGCAGATGCTCGCTTGGCTCGCCACGGGGTTCGCCGTGGCGAGTGATATGACCCTGAAACACGAAACCCTGGCTCAGACAGCGGGCCAGTTGCTCGGTGGGTTGCAGTGCATAGTCCGCGTAATAGGCGTCGGTTTCACCGGTGAGTAATACATGCAGGGCGTTGTGGCCGTCGTCGTTCCACTGTGCGTCGTAATTTTCCTCAAGCAGGCTTGACTGGTTGAGTTCGTTCTCGATGGTCAGCCAGACATGCCGGGACGGGTCGATCTGCTGACGTATGCGACGTGCGAGTTCCGGCAGGAAGTCGGGGCTTTCGATGGCATGCACCGCATCCAGGCGCAAGCCGTCGAAACGGTATTCCAGCAGCCACATCAGTGCGTTTTCGACGAAGAAGTCCCGCACTTCACGACGACGGAAATCGATGGCCGCGCCCCACGGGGTATGTTTGTCTTCGCGAAAAAAGCCCTTGGCGTAGCGATGCAGGTAATTGCCGTCGGGGCCGAAGTGGTTGTAGACCACGTCGAGGATCACCGCCAGACCATAACCGTGGGCGCTGTCGATCAGGTGTTTGAGTTGTTCCGGCGTGCCGTAACTGGCTTGAGGCGCATAGTGCAGCACGCCGTCGTAGCCCCAGTTGCGATCGCCGGGAAACTGCGCGATCGGCATCAGTTCAATGGCGGTGATACCGAGCCCGGCAAGGCGTGACAGATGCTGCTCGACTTCGGCAAACCCGCCGAGCGCACCGACATGCAGTTCATAAATGACCGCTTCATTCCAGGGGCGGCCTTGCCACGTGGTGTTGCGCCAGGAATAGAGGTGCGGATCGACCACCACGCTGTGACGGTCCAGGTCACCGTCCTGCGCCCTGGAGGCCGGGTCGGGCACCTCCAGTTCGCCATCAATGTTGAAACGGTAGCGGCTGCCGGCAGGGCAGCGGGTCTTGATGACAAACCAGCCCTCGCCCTGGGGCAGCATGGGCAGGGACTGGCCGTTGTCCAGCTCGACGCTGACGTAAAATGCATCCGGCGCCCACAGCGCGAATTGTGTGTGGTCGGCATCCAGCATGATCGCGCCGTGGGGCCAGCTTTCAGGTGTCCGTGACGGCATCGTTGAAAACCTCCCTGGTTATTTGTGGTGCGTTTTGCCCAGCGCCTTGGCCACCAGTTGTTCGTAGAGTTCGGCGTAGGGTTCGACGGCCTTGCACCAGTTGAACGGTGCCGCCATCGCCCGGCAACGCATGGCGTTGAGCAGTTCGGGAAAGGCAAAGACCTTGAACGCGCGGCTCAGGGCTTCGCGGTAGCTGTCCGCTGTCGATTCGTTGAAGAGGAAACCGGTGACACCGTTTTCGATGGTGTCCGCCAGCCCGCCAGTGTTGCGCGCTACCGGCAGCGAGCCGAAGCGTTGGGCGTACATCTGACTCAGACCGCAAGGCTCGTATCGCGAAGGCATCAGCAGAAAATCGCTGCCGGCGAACATGCGTCGGGCGTCGGTTTCGTTGAAGCCGATGCGCACGCCGATCTGGCCGGGGAAGCGCAGCGCCAGTTCGCGCATGGCCTGTTCTTCTTCCGGCTCGCCACGGCCGATGATCGCGATCTGGCCACCGTTCTGGACGATGTATTCCGACACGGCTTCGGTCAGGTCCAGGCCTTTTTGATAGACCAGACGCGAGACCACGGCAAACAGCGGGCCTTTGGAGTCTTGCAGGCCAAACAATTCGCGCACGTGGGCGGCGTTGACGGCTTTGCCTTCCCAGTCGCCGATGGCAAATGGCGCAAACAGGTGCGGGTCGGTGGCGGCGTCCCAGCTCTCGTCGATACCGTTGGGGATGCCGCTGAGCAAGCCTTGCTGGGTCTTGGCGGCGAGAAAACCGTCGAGACCGCAGCCGAAATCCGGGGTGGTGATTTCCTGCGCGTAGGTGGCGCTGACCGTGGTGATGTGGCTCGAATAGGCCATGCCGGCCTTGAGGAACGACATTTTGCCGTAGAACTCCATGCCTTCCTGTTGCAGGGCATGGGCGGGGATCCCGAGTTCCGGGCACGAGCCCAGGCTGGTCACGCCTTGATAAGCGAGGTTGTGAATGGTGAACAGGGTCGGCGTGCGTTGCCCGCGCCAGTGCATATAGGCAGGCGCCAGCCCGGCCGGCCAGTCGTGGGCGTGCACCAGATCCGGGCACCAGTGGATTTGCGCGAGGTTGGCGGCGATATCGGCGGCGGCCAGACCCAGTCGGGCGAAACGGATGTGGTTGTCCGGCCAGTCGCGACCGTTGTTGGCACCGTAAGGGCCGCCGTCGCGGGCATACAGTTCAGGGCAGATCAACACATAAATGACCAGACCGTCAGGCATGTCCATGCGCCCGATCTTGCAAGGCGGCAGCGCGGCGTGGCCACCCAGTTCACCGATGATGTGGATCGGATTCTCGCTGTTCATCACTTGCGGATAACCGGGGATCAACACCCGGACATCATGCAGATGCGCCATGGCGCGGGGCAGGGCGGCAGAAACGTCTCCCAGACCGCCGGTCTTCACCAGATCGGCGATTTCCGAGGTCACGAACAACACTTTCTTCTTGTTGGGGTTCTGACTGGCCACTGGCGTCAGCGTCTTGGTGCTCGGGACGTTGATCGACCGGCTGCCGGGAACGCTTACGGTGCTCGATTCACCCATCGGCTGATGAGCCCGTTCTCCCTGAATTTCCAATGCCGCACTGATCATATGAATCTCCCGTCTTTTTTGATCTGATTCTTGTCTTGAACAAGCGATGTCCACGGCCAGGTCCTGTGGCCGGGCGCAAACGCGCCACGCATCGGTGAGCAAACGCTACCCAACACGCGCAAGCAGAATGGGTGAAGGGGCCGTTGCAAGGAATGAACCAGTCGCTTTGGCCCTGTCTTTCAGATGACCCGTCGCGATCAGCAAAAGTTTCGACAAAATTTCCGCGTTGTGACCGGTCGGTTTCGCCTCGCGAAAACCAGTCTAGGCCAGATCCTAGAGCGGGCCAGGGCAATCGGACGAATTGTTCGACAATCTTTTGCGAGGTCGCAAAAACCGTGGCTTGGGGACGAGACGCGCCCCGACGAAGTGCATGTCTGGCGGCATCGATGATGCAAATTGGTGACCGGTCAGTCACGTTTTCGGGCGCGAGAAAAGTGTGTGCGCACTGTTGCGGTGCGTGCAGGAATGTTGGCGTGCGGTCAGTGGGTGCTGCTTCGCGGGCAGGGGTTGCCCGCGAATGGGACGAAGGTCAGTTCAGCAGGCGAAGCGGATCTCCCGCCGACCAGGCCTGAATGTCCTCGATCATCTGCGAAAAGAACTGCTGATAGTTCTGTCGGCTGACGTACCCGACATGAGGCGTGGCCAGTACATTGTCCAGCGTGCGAAACGGGTGCAGTGCCGGCAAAGGCTCCTGATCGAATACATCCAGAGCCGCCCCGGCGATGCGTTGTTTCTGCAAGGCCTTGATCAGCTCGGCTTCGTCGACAATGGGCCCGCGTGCCGTGTTGACCAGCAGGGCGGTCGGCTTCATCCAGCCCAGCGCCTGGGCATCGACGAGACCACGGCTGCGGTCGCTGAGCACCAGATGCACCGACAGCACGTCAGCCTGTTCGAACAATTGCTGCTTGCTGACATAAGTGACGCCGGCCTGTTCGGCGCGCTCGGCGGTAAGGTTTTCGCTCCACGCAATGACGCGCATGCCGAACACCTGCCCGAACTGCGCGACCCGTTGGCCGATACTGCCGAGCCCCAGAATACCGAGGGTCTTGCCGTGCAGGTCGCCGCCCAGACCTTGCTGCCATTGTCCGGCACGCAGGGCATTGGCCTCGTTCACCAGATTGCGGGTGGCGGCCATGATCAACGCCCAGGTCAGTTCCGGTGCGGCGTGTTTGTAGCTGTCGGTGCCGCAGACCCTGATTCCGAGTCGGGCCGCGGCCGGCATGTCCAGCGCTGCGTTGCGCATGCCGCCCGTGACCAGCAGTTTCAGGTTCGGCAAACGCTTGAGCAGGTCCTCATCGAAGCGCGTGCGTTCGCGCATCACGCAAATCACCTCGAACCGGCCCAGTCGTTCGGCCAGTGTGGCGTTGTCCGCCGGGTACTCATGGACAAAGGTCACTTCACCGAGACTGTCCAGCACCGACCAGTCGACCACGTCCCGCGCCACGTCCTGCCAGTCATCGATTACTGCAATCTGCACCGCCATCAGCCTTGACTCCTCAACGAACGGGATTGGTTTTGTTCAGCCAGTCGAGCAGCGCCTGGTGGAACTGCGTCGGTTCTTCCATTTGCGGCGCGTGGCCCAGGCCGGGGAATTCCACCAGTGTGGATTGCGGGATCAGCTTCGCCACCTGCTTGCCCAGCACCTCGTAGTGACCGATTTTCGCCTTCACTTCGGGCGGTGCGATGTCCTTGCCGATGGCCGTTGTGTCAGACGTGCCGATCAGCAACAGGGTCGGCATCTTCAGATCCTTGAACTCGTAGTACACCGGCTGGGTAAAGATCATGTCGTAGATCAGCGCCGAGTTCCATGCGACCTGAGTCTTGCCCGGCCCGTTGCTCAGGCCGGCGAGCATGTCCACCCAGCGGTCGAATTCCGGCTTCCAGCGACCGTCGTAATAAGTGCTGCGCTCGTAGTCGCGAATACCCTGGGCGGTGACTTTCAGTTCGCGCTGATACCACTGATCGACGCTGCGCCACGGCACGCCGAGGGCTTTCCAGTCCTCCAGGCCGATCGGGTTGACCAGCGCCAGTTGCTCGACCTGATCCGGGTATTGCAGGGCGTATCGGGTGGCGAGCATGCCGCCGGTGGAGTGGCCGAGCAGGGTGGCTTTCTGAATGCCCAGCGCCTTGAGCATTTGCTGGGTATTGGCCGCCAGTTGCTGGAAGCTGTATTGATAATGTTCGGGTTTGCTGGAGGTGCAGAAACCGATCTGGTCCGGAGCCACCACCCGGTAACCGGCCTCGCTCAGGGCCTTGATCGAACTGTCCCAGGTCGCGCCGCAAAAATTCTTGCCGTGCATCAGCACCACGGTGCGCCCGTTGGCCTTGCCGTGGGCGGCGACGTCCATGTAACCCATCTGCAGAGACTGGCCCTGGGACTGAAAGGCAAAGTGCTTGAGGGTGTAGGGATACTCGAAACCTTGCAATTGCGGGCCGTACTGCGGGCCTTCGGCATGGGCGAAAAGGGGCAAGGCAGCGGTCAGCAACAGGCCGGGCAGCCAGCGGGTCAGCGACACAGACATGGGACAACTCCACAGGAAATCGGCCGATGCTGGAACGGCCGGATTAGGGCGACGTTAAACACAGGCAACGTCCACCGCAGAACGTTCAACCGAGCCAGCCGAGGGTGAGCATCGCCAGCACCCCGTAGCGAGCGCCTTTGGCGAGGGTGACGATCAGCAGAAAGCGCCCGAGGGGTTCACGCATGACCCCGGCGATCAGCGTCAGGGGATCGCCGATGACCGGCAGCCAGCTGAGCAGCAGCGACCAGTGACCATAACGCTGATAGTGAACACGGGCGCGGGCCATGTGCTTCGGGCCGACCGGAAACCAGCGGCGGTCCTGAAACCGTTCCAGCCCGCGCCCCAGCCACCAGTTGACCAGCGAACCGAGGACATTGCCCAGTGTCGCCACGGCCAACAGCCCCCACAGCCAGTAACGATCGCTGACCAGCAGCCCGACCAGCACGGCTTCCGATTGCAGCGGCAGCAGCGTCGCCGCGCCAAACGCGGCCAGGAACAGCCCGAGATAACCCGCCGTCATCAATGGGCCGGGTAATCCGCCACCACCACATCGGCACCGTCCTTCTTGAGGCCGATCACCTGATAGGCATCGCTCATGCCGTCCATCTCCATGCCCGGCGAGCCCATCGGCATGCCCGGTGCGGCTACGCCCAGCAGGTCGTCACGCTTGCTCAGCGCCAGCACCTGTTCGGCGGGCACATGGCCTTCGACGAATTTGCCGTTGATGATCGCCGTATGGCACGAGGCCAGGCGTGGCGGTACGCCGTGTTGTTGCTTGAAGGAGCTCATGTCCGCCTCGACGTGATCCTCGACCTTGAAGCCATTCGCCTCCAGGTGGCTGATCCACTTCTTGCAGCAACCGCAGTTGGCGTCGCGATGGACTTCGATCGGGATGAGGTCGGCGGCTTGCGCCAGGGAGGAAAGGAGCAGGGCGCTCAGGGCGGCCAGACGCAGAGGGTTTTTCATGCAGGGTTCTCGACTCGGGTGACGGTCAAAAAGAACGCATTTTGACCGGTTTTTCCGACCCGGCATCAACGGAGTGTTTCCAGTTGATACAAGGCAGGCTGTCAGCATGATCGTAGATCAAAGCTGACAGCCTCCTGAGTGCGAGATGACAAATCCGTCAGCTGACCTTGAACCGGCCCATGATTGCGCTCACCCGACCGTTGGCCTCCAGGAGCTGGCGGGTATTGGTTTCACTGGCCTGGCCGCTTTGCACCAGCTCATCCACCATGTGGCGGATCTGCACCATGCTGCGATTGATTTCTTCGGTGACGGCGCTTTGCTGTTCGGCGGCCGTGGCGATCTGGGCACTGAGGCTGTTGATATGGCTGACGGAGCCGGCCATGTCGTCGAGCCCGCTGGTGACCCGGGCGGTGGCGTCGGCAGCGGACTGGCAACTGGCCTGGGTGTTTTCCATGGCGCTGACCGAGGAACTTACGCCCTGGGTCAGGCGGGTCAGCATTTCGTTGATTTCCGAGGTACTGGCCTGGGTCCGGGCAGCGAGGGCACGTACCTCATCGGCGACCACGGCGAAACCGCGCCCCTGTTCGCCGGCGCGGGCAGCCTCGATGGCGGCGTTGAGCGCCAGCAGGTTGGTCTGCCCGGCGATCGCACCGATCACCCCCAGAATCTCGGTAATGCGCTGGGCGTCCTGCTGCATGTTTTCGACTTTGTGCGTCGCACTGGCCACTTCATCGATCAGCGCGACGACGCTGCTGGTGGCTTCGCCCACCACGACCCGAGAGCGGTCGGCATTTTCGTTGGCCCGTTGGGTAAACGCCGCGGTTTCGGCAGCGTTTTGCGCGACGCTTTCGGCAGTGGAGCTCATCTCGTTGATGGCGGTAACGGTCTGGTCGGTTTCCGAGGCGTGGCGCAGCAGGATCTGGCTGGTGTGTGCCGAGGTGCGCTGCAGGTTGTCGAGGCTCGAAGCCATGGCGCCGGTAGCCTGGGTGACCTCGCCGATCATGTTTTGCAGATAGGCGATGAAGGTGTTGACCGAATGGCCAATGGCACCGAGTTCGTCTTCGGCACGGATGGTGATGCGGCGGGTCAGGTCGGCATCGCCGCTGGACAGCGAATCGATGTTGGCCTTGAGCGCTTTCATGCGCGAAACCAGTTGGCGAATGGCGTAGACCTGCAGCAGCACCAGCAGGATCACCAGCGGAATCTGCAACAGGCTGAGGCTGCTGAGTACGTCGTCACGTTGCGCGGTGAGCATTTTGGTCGGCAGTGCAGTGGCGAGGAACCACGGTGTGCCTTCGATCGGGCGCATGAAGAAGGTGCTGGCTTCACCGTTGTTGTCGAATTCGACACGCTGCGCCTGATCGCGATTCTGCAGGCCAGCCTTGACCTGGCTGGCGAAGGTAGAACCGGCGGCCAGTTCGCTGATGTTCTTCAACACGATCGGGCCGCTGATACGCGAGCTGTTGCTGATGATCTTGCCGTCGGCCTCGACGATCAGCATTTCGGCGTTGAGGTCTTTTTCCTTGCGCGCCACCAGGTCGTTGAAGAAGCCCAGGGTCACATCGATGGTCGATACGCCCCAGGCGCTGCCGTTTTTCTGGATGGCCATGGCGCAGTTGGTGCGCGGCTCGGCGCTCGCATCATCTTTATAGGCAGCGGCCCAGGCGCATTGCCCGCGCGGGGTCTGCATGCCGCCCTTGTACCAGCTCTGGTCGTAGTAGTTGGGGGCCGCGTCGCTGTTCCAGAAGGTGTTCACGGCGAGCTTGCCGGAGCTGTCACGGTGCCAGAAGGTACTGAACTTGTTGCGTCCCGCCTCACGCTGACCGGGCAACGGCCAGATACCACCGCCGAACACCTTCAATTCGCCGTACTGATCCACCAGCCCCGGCAGCACGGTATCGATGGCGGCGCTGTCGAGCAGGGGAATGGTCTGGGTGATGCTGCGTTGCTGCGACTGAACCTTGTTCAGTTCGCCCTGGATCTGCTGGGCGACCTCGGCGATGCGGTTGAGCACGACTTGCTCTTCGGTATGGCGCAGTTTGGGGGCGACCAGTTGGCTGATGCCCACCACGGTCAGGACCGACAGCAACAGGATGAACAGAACCAGAAACAACGTATAGCGAGCCTGAATGGTACGGAATGCGGGCATGGAGACCGGTCCTTGAGCAACGTTCTTATTAGGGGATGGGAGCAAAACAGTAGGGGTATCCCTTACATATCGTCGCGACGCGAGGAAGCTTTAGGTACTGGCGTACTAAAAGATTCCCGGAACGTTGATCGGCCAGTAACAGGCTCGACACATTAAAACTAACCAGCCCGTTTGTTAGAGTAAAAAGTCGATTTTATTGAAGCCGGGAAAAGGGCTTCGGATCAGTAAATCTGGGGCTTGCATTCATTTGTATCGGAAATGTACATAAATTGTAAAAAAGTGAAAAATGGGTTGGTGGCATTCGTTTGCCGGCCGATACTCCGGGCAATTCAAGACGTTCCACAAGGATATTTTTCATGTTCTTTTCGCAAGGAGCACGCTCATGACCGTTGGTTATACCGGCGCCTGGCAACCCAAGGCGGGTTTGCTGGTTCGAGATACCGCAAGTTCAAGCAAACCGGTTTCTCAAAGCCTGAAGGTCAAGCAGATGCTGGCGCTGGTCGGTAACGACCCCACCGCGATCAATACGGCGGAGATGGACAAGCAGGGGCTGCACAAGAACATCAAGGGTTTCGATCCCACCAGTGTTTCAGCCAAGCAGTTGGGCAGCCTGAGTGCAATGTTGCGCAGCCGGGGCCTGATTTCCGAGATCACGTCCATGACGTTGCTCAACGCCGGCGACAAGTTTGATCGCTTCGGCGTACAGAAGGATCCGGACGCCAAGTTCAATGCGCTGGAGTATTTCGCGACGCAGCTGGAAACCATCCAGAACAACAATCTCAAAGGTAACAAGTACGCGAATACGTTGATCCCCGAGTACAAGAAAGCCATCTATGTGCTGCAGAACTTGAAGACTTACGGTCAGGGTGGGGAACGCAAGCCTCCAACCGATCAAGGTGTCAAAGCCAAGGCATGAAAAAAGGCCCGCCCGGGAACGGAGCGGGCCTTTTCATTTTATGGAGCGGTCAGTTGCCGGTGCTGCATGTCGTCATGCAAGCGCTGCATCTGTGGGCAATGCAGGGTCAGGGGCCTGGGTTGGAATCCGCGATGAAACAGCGCCAGCCATCCCTCACCCCGGCCATCGGGCGCCATTCCGGTGAACACGAACCCGATCGCCGAAAGCCGGCGCCAGGCATTGTCGAAACCCTGTGCGAGCCTGAGCCTGATCGATATCAGCCAATGGGCGGGCAGTTGCTGCAATTGCTTGAGCAAACTGTCGTCGACTTCACTGAAGACTCCGTCATAACGCCCCCATTGTTGTTTCAGCTGCGCCGGCGCGCCGATCCAGGGCGAAACGTTCAACCGCGTTCCGAACACCTCGCACATCTGCTGCATGAACTCACGGCATTCCCGCGGCCACGTCAACGCCGGCAGCGGGCGCCGATAGCCATCGACGGGGGCGTAACCCAAAACGAGCGATTCCGTCCCGGCCGCGCCAAAGGGCGACGGAGCATGATCGGGCAGGAGACCGGTGTTGTGAAAACCAAGACTGGTGGCCATTTTCTGCGTGTAGGGGTGATGGGTCATCTGCTTGATCGTGACCCCCTGATAACCGAGCGCCTGCGCATGGATCAGCAAATGTCGGCTCAGTCGCGTAGCGATGTTCCGACCACGGAACTGTTCATCGACCACGCTCAGCGCCAGTTCGGCGACGGACGATCCCTGGTCGAGAATCAACGTGGCATGTCCCGCCACCTGATCCTTCGTCACCGCCACCAACGAGTGCCAGTGGCCGTCGGCATGGTTCTGACTGATCATGCGGGGCAGATAGACATGCGGCTGGGCGTAATGATCGCCATAGATCTTTCTGAACAGACGACTCACGGCGGCGGCGTCACTGGCGCGGTAACCTCGCAGGGTAATCGACTCCATCAGCAACGCTCCTTGCCAGAGGCGTTATAGTCGCGCCGGTCCAGCACGCGCTGACGTTTGCCGGAGCGTGGATGACGTACCAGTTCCTGAACCGGGCAGCAGCGAACCTGCAACGCCAGCAAGTGATCGGCGCTCAGTTGCTCGATCAACGGATAGTCTTCGATCAATGCACGGTGCAGCGTCAGGTCGGTTTCAGCCATTGCCGGAGTCATGGCGTTCGGTGCCCAGTGCAGGCGCAGGATATCCATCGCCTCATCCTGCTCGATCACCAGTTGCCAATCATCGCTCCCGGTGACCCGCCGCACGGTCTCGCCGATCGCCTGCGGCAGCAGGGTCAGAATACCCACCCGTATTCGCTGGCTGTCGGCGCAACGACCCATCAGCGCGAACTTGCGCCGGGATGTCCCGCTCGGCTCTCGCCAGCAGGCCCGGTCGCCGACCGGGTAGCGGATCAGAGGCATCAACCGGCGCGTCAGGTTGGTTATCACCAGGCGTCCGACACGGTCGCATTCCTCGATCACTTCGCCGGTCTGCTCATCGAGAATTTCCAGCACAGCGTGGCGTTCGGGGACCCGATGTTCTCCCAGGTCGCAGTCACGATGGCTGGCTCCGATGAACCCGGCGTCCACGCTGGCGTAGCCGATAGAGGCTGCACGGGCATTGGGAAGCACCTGCCTGAGTCGTTGCAACTGTGCGTCAAACAGGCTTTCGCCGGCGTAGAGCAGGGTGGTGACGCCTTCGAGGACTTGACCTTGTTGCTCGAGCCAGGCTGCGAAGGTCAGCAGATGGGCGGGCACACCTGCCAGCACGTTGATCCGGTGCCGGGCAATCGCATCGGCCAGGGCGCCCGAGGCGACATGGCCGGTGAACGGAAACTCGACGACCTCGATTTCCATATGCGTCAGCGCATCGTGAGTGAAGATAAAACTGGCATACAGATCCCCGACAAAAAACAGGTTGGCGACCCGGTCCCCGGTGCTCAACTGCGCGTCGAGGCTGCGACCGAAGTCCGTCACCAGTGTTCGCCACTCCTCGCGCCGGAACAGTGAAAACTTCCCGGCACTGGTGCTTCCTCCCGTTTTGAAGATCAGCGCGTCATTCAGCGGCGCGGTCAGGACAGGCCATTGGTCGAGGTCATGACTGCCTTTCCAGTATTGAACGGGGTCAATCACCGGCAGTTTTTCCAGCGATGGGATCTGCCGGGGAAGCCCGGCAAAATGGCGTGCATAAAAGTCTGAATGCTGTCGCGCAAACGTCACCAGTTCTTCCAGTTCAAATCGTGTGTTCATCATTGGCTCCTTGCCTGTTTGCGCCGGGACCAATGCCCCGATTGTCGATCAGCAGCGGCGTCTTGCCGCTGTGTTTGTTGCGGGTGAATTCGGTGCTGCCGCAGACTTCCACCTCTACCGTCAGCAGGCCTGTCTGGATGAGCGTGGCCAGCGTCGGATAGCCCGACAGGCGATGCTGCACATCATCGGGTTGCCGTGGGCTGCGAAACCGCATGCGTTCCAGGCCGTCCGGAGCATGTTCGAGGATCAACTGAAAATCGCTCTGCAGATGCTCTGCCAGTTGCGACAGGCAGATGAAGTCCGTACCGATGCGCACGAGTCTGCCGTGCCGCTGCAACAGTTCGAAGCGCGGAGTGGGCAGGCCGCAGTCACAATTGCCGGGTAGCCAGCGGCCGCTGTCACCGACGTCGTAGCGCTGGACGTCCTGACCCTCCCGTTCGATGGAGGTGAATACCAGGCGTCCGGTTTCACTACCGGTCACTGGTCGATCGGCGTCGAATTCGACAATTTCCAGATGCTGGATATCACTCATCAAATGGAACACGCCATCGCCGGTGGCCGGGCAGGCGTGGCCGAGCGGCCCGGCATCGACACTGCCGTAAATGGCCGAACGGATGAGCCTGACGCCACAGTCGCGCATCAGCGCAAGGCTTTGTTCGCCAGGGTGTTCGCCACCGAGAAATACCTTTTCGATCCCGCCATAGTCCCGCAGCCGTGCCTGCTCGTTTAGAAACAAACGATGCAGAGTACTGGGCATGCCAACCAGTACGGTGACGCGCTGATCGATGATCAACTGCGCGATGTCGCGATAGTCGTCATCGGCCGGTGCGCCCATCGGCAGGTGTGTGACACCCAGCAGTTCCAGCACCTTGGAAAAACTGAAGAAGCCACCGTACAGCCCGCCGCTGAAGAACAGGTTCATCACCCGGTCCCGGTTCGGGTCGAGACCGGCCGCGAACAAGCCGTCGGCGCTGGCGCGCATCTGCCGATCGAAATCCCGGTAGCTGTAGCCGGACAGCGCAGGAGTGCCGCTGCTGCCGCCGGAACGGAAGTACAACCGGGCCGCCGGGTGGATCGGGCGGGTGACAAAACCGTCTTTGCTCATGATCGGCAAGTCGGCCACGCCGGGGGACGTCGGCACAGGGTCGAGCGTGGCGCGGGTTGCCAGCGTGGTGCCCGGCAGGCTGACCGACACGCGTCGGCTCAAGCGTTGCAAGGCATAAACGCCATCGTGGGGTTCGCCTTCGTAGCCGTCGTGAATCGCGTGTACCGGGGTGACCCGTGTGACGCCTGCGGCAATCAGCGTCTGGGCCAGCTCGGCGATGTCGTGTTCAGTGCAGATCAGACCGGCGCTTTGCAGCACGTTTCGCCAAGGCAACAGTGTGTCCGTGAGCTGCGTGCGTGGCAGTGGTTTGAGCAACAGGCTGCGAAACAGGGGGGAGGGGCCAAGTTGCGGGTCGTGGGTCCAGATGACTCGCCAGTCCGGTGCCTGCCAGACATGACCGGTGGCCCCGGCAAAGCTGTAAGCCAGGCGTGCCATCGCCGTGCGGGTGGTGATTTCCGAGGCTTCCTGAACCGAAGGCAACAGGGCCGGCCAGTGTCGGGCGCGGCGTTCGAACGCCTCGGCCAGGCCTTCGCCGATGGAACGCAGGGTGCTTTCGTCGTCACTGTCCACCAGCAGCCATTGCGGGCTGGAGCAGGCCTGCTGGTCAAGGCGACAGACTTCATCGGCCACGGCGTCCAGGGCCGCCGGTGTGACCGCTGCCGGTGTCAGGTAGACGAAGCTGATACGGTGGCCCCAGTCGATCCAGCGACATCCGGGTGCCAGTTGCTGGCGGATGGCTTGCAGCGCCGATTCGCCTCCCCACGCCGACACGCCGTTTGCGCGTTGGCAGAGTTGGCCGATCCGGGCGGTGGTTGCCGGAACGACCGCGACATGCCCCGCGATCTGGCCGGTCGCATCACACTGCGTCAAAGCGTGGAGCAATCGCGCCGTCAGGCCCTGGTCGCTGCTGCTGGGGCGCAACCAGTTGACGTTGCCGGCCAGCAGGCTTTCGATCACGGCGCAGAACGCCAGCAGCGGCGCATTGCCGGGGGTGATGTGAACCACCAGGCCCAGTGGGCTCCAGCGCTCGAAGCGCGGCTGACGATAATCGAAGCGGCGCAGGCTGCCCGGTTGTTCGCCGAGTTCGCGCAAAAGCTTTTGCCGCAGCGCATCCGGTTGGCAGAACTCGATCAGCGACTGGCGTTGTTCAGCGTCGAGGGGCAATGCCAGATCCGGGTTCTGCAGGCGTGCGGCAAAGGTGGCCGCTGCGTCAAGGACGATCGCCGTGTCCAGCGCCTTGGCCAACCGTTGTGGCAAATCCAGTTCAAGTTGTTGCAGTGCGGCGTCGAAGGTGCAGTCGGTGTGGAGCTGTCCGTTGATCAGGTACATGTCAGTGCTTCCCCAGCAATTCAGAGGCGGCCATGGCGCAGCTTCTGCCGGCCGTGGTCGCGGCGCGGCCATGCAGTTCGAACCAGTCGGTGGCCAGACCGCAGCTACAGCTGGTGCCCGGATGCAGGGTGGCGAGATCGCTCATGACCACGGCATGGGCCGGGCTCGACGAAATGTAAGGCGAGACAAAACTCAGCAAGCCCTGACGGCCGTAAGGCTGAACCGTGAAGTCAGATGGATTGCGCACGAAGACCTTCGAATAGACCGGAACATGGAAACGATGGTGAGCGCACTCGAGATACGGCACCGGATGCTCGACCGCGCCGTAACCGTCACGGCAGCGGGACATCTTGATGCCCAATTGGCGGTGGATACGTTCGTACAATTGCTGACGGGGTATCTCTTGCGCCGCATGGGTCTTCCAGCCGCCGCCAAACAGTGCCAGCGAGCCTTCTGCCAGTTGCAGATCAGCCACCCCGGTGGCCCGCATCCGTTGCAGGGTCTGCCAAAGAACGGCAGGGAAGCCGAAGATCCGCACCGGCAAGCCTTCATCGGCGAAGGACTGCAATGCGGCGATCACGCCAAAGCCGTCGAACTCATGACCGCCGCCTGTGTGGCGCAGTGCATAGGCCACGCGATTGACGGGCGCGAACCGGCACAGAAACTGATCGGTGAAGGACGTACCCAGGCGGCTGCCGGACTCGGGCTCGTAGCTCAGGAGCAAGTAATTGCACGGTGTCTGCGGGTTGTCCCAGCCATAGTGGTTAAAGATCCGTTCGACCATGAACTGGGCGGCCTCAAGGCTGCGCTTGTCATAGCGCATGCGGCTTTTCTGGCCGCTGGTGCCTGACGATGTCAGCTCCAGAGCGTCTGCACCGGTCGGGCTGAGCAGTTGCTGCTGTTTGAAGTAACTGGCGAAGACCGGGGGCAGTTGCGACCAGTCGTCGAGGCTGTCCACGTCGGCCACGGTGAGGCCGTTGGCGTTCAACCAGTGTTCGTAACCGGGCGTGTGGTCACAGTGAAACCGGCAGATTTCGGCCATGGCCTGGTCGAACAACCCCGCTGGCATGGATTGCGCGCAATAGGGTTGCGTCAACGCACAGAGCGCGTCGCTGTGAGGGAAATGGAACATGGGATGTCCTTATGGATGTGTCGAGGAGACGGTTTCCTGGCGGGAGGCCCGAAGAAACCGGTACAGGAATGGAAGGCTCAGCAGACCACCCAGCGCGGCCCACAAGGCGAAGGATTCAAGGCGGGAGCCCCCGCCGATCGCGGCGATGATCGAGCCGCCGGCGCCCATCACTGCAATCGAGATCATGCCGATCGCCGCCGACACCAGGCCTTTGCTGTCATCGCTGGAAAACAGCGCCAACCGATAGAGCGCGGCATTGCTCATGCCCAGTCCCACGGCGTACAGCACCAGACCGCAGATCAACAGGCCAAGGCTGGCGCTGGTCAGCGCGCCGGCCAGCAGAATCAGCAGTCCCAGGCAGAACGGCCAGAGCGCCAGATGAATCAGCTGCGGCAGTTCGCGAGATGCCAGCAAACGGTCAAGGATCAGATTGCCGGCGATGACCGCCGCGAAGATCGGGATCTGCCATAAGGCGTACTCTTGAGTCGACAGCCCCAGCAGTTGGATCAACAACAGGGGGGAAAGACCGATCCAGACGATCAATGGCAGGCTCATCAGCCCGAGTGCAAGGCTTGCACCGAGGAACATCGGGGTGCGCAAGAGCGCCGCGTATCGAAGGCGAGTCTGGTGCCAGGACAGTGGAACCGGCGCCTGCTGCCTGCCATCGCGCCGGACGATCCCGACGGTTTCAGGCATGCAGGCATAGAGCCCGAGCCACGCGATGGCGGCGGCCAGACTCAGACCCAGAAACAGCTCGCGCCAGCTCAGCCATTCCAGCAACAGACTGCCGAGTAACGGGCCGAGCAATGGCGACAGCAACGCGATGTTGCCAAGCAGCGCCATGAGCCGTACGGCATCCGCCTCGCAGAACACTTCCTGAAGCGCGGGGTAGCTGACGGCCACCACGAATCCCAGGCCCATGCCTTGCAACAGCCGTAATGCGTTGAAAACTTCGATACCGGGTGTCGCGACCGCTGCTGCGCAGGTCATCCCGAACAGCGCGCAGCCGACAAGCAGCAGCGTGCGGCGGCCGAACCGGTCGGACAGCGGCCCGATCAGCCATTGCAGGCACACGCCTCCGATCAGATACAGATTGAACGCATTGGGGATATGGCGTGGGTCGGCATCGAGGTCCTGGGTGACCGTGAGCATGGCAGGCATCACCAGATCACTGGCCATATAGGTCAGTCCTTCGAACAGTGAAATCGCCAGGCAAAAGCCAAGGATCTGTAGCGGCGGGAGTTCAATGAGGGTTCTTTGCATACGCTTCCATGCCTTCAAGAGAGGGAGCGCAAAGGGTAGGGAGAGGGGAGCAAGGTTCCTACGTCGTAGCTACTACTCAGTATGTCGCAGGTTTGCGGGGTATTGCGGTTGACGGATTACTTACTCGGGATTGCGAAACATCCGACATTTTGAGCCGGGATATATACGGAAAATGCCCACATCCTCGTGGGCATTTTTTATGGTATTCAATTAAATGTTTCATTTGAAGAGAGCGTAGTCGGTGCTCTGCAAAGGTCGGATTTACCGATGCTGGTAGTAACCAGGGCCTCCACCATAGTAGCGATGATCGCCATGCCAGCCGCCGTGGGGGAAAATGATGCAGCCGCTCAGTGTGAGCAGTGCCAGAACTGGAATCAGCCAGGTGATTCGACGCAGCATTTCAAAAGTCCTCATGGTTGACGCCGCATGGAGCCAAAGCTCTATCGGCTGTAACATGAGACCTCGTTTGCAGCGGCGCATCCCCGTGAGTCGGTATGCGCATGGCATCAGCGCCGATACAAACCCGATACATTTCCAGGATTTCAGGAACCCGTAATGACCCAGTCGCAACGTTTGAAATACTCGATTCTGATCGCTCTCTGCGTGTTGGCAATCATGCTTGGCCTGTCGTGGATGCAGAACGCCGGGATGCTCAGCGAAAAAATGTTCCAGTACATCGCCATCGGTGTGGCGGTGGTCGTGGTGGTGATCAACGGCGTGATGCGCCGCAAGGTCAAACCCTGACGGCGCTCAAGAAGGAATTCAGTGGCTGTTGAGGACGGCAGCAGCCTGTGGATGCAGGCTGTAGCTCTTGTCGGCGTTGAAGGTGATCACGCCTTCGGCGCACAGGCGCTTCAACACTTCGCGCACACTGAGAAACGACAGCGGAATGCCCAGGTCCAGCAATTGGCTGTGGACACCGCGCACGCCCAGACTCCGGTCGCTTTCGGCGGCGATCAGCAAGGCGTCGATGACTTTCAGGCGAATCAGACTGGTGCGCAGGCCGAAGCTCTTGAGCAGCAGACGAATACGTTCATTGCCGTGGCGTTCGGCCCGTTGTCCGAGTACGCCGGCGTGCGAACCCATGGAAGCTCCTTGTGGTGCCTGGCTACCGTCCGATGGTAGTTGCAGGTTGTACATGCGATTACTCCTTTTCAGAGCCTGATCAGGAAGGGTTTCTGGTGCTCTCTCTAATCAAGACGTATCAGCCCGACAAATCATGAAGCGAAAAATGTAGAAAATTTGTCGTTGATTCGTCTTTTCCGCGTGATCAAGGCTTTGAGCGGACGGTAAATCCGCTAAATTTTTTTTCATCTGTTTCGTTTCCCGGTCAGGCTCATTGCGCGTGGACGCGTGGGTGTTTTCCAGAACGGATCCGCCGCCCCTCAAAGGTTCGATACGCGAGGATCCGCTCTCAGGCATTTCGATCAGGAGCGAGCGTGATTATTTCCAGGCAGTTAACCGGGCTGACCCTTGCCGGCATGTTTCTCGGGCTGAGCCTGTCGGCGCAGGCGTTCAGTCCTGCCACCCAGGCCGGGGCCGACATTCGGCGCACAGGGTTTGGCGTACCGCATATCCGTGCGCAGAACGAGCGTGGCCTCGGATTCGGCATCGGTTACGCCTATGCACAGGACAATCTGTGCCTGCTGGCCAACGAGATCGTGACAGTCAACGGCGAGCGTTCACGTTATTTCGGACCCGAGCAGTTCACGGTCGAAGAGCGCGAGAACCGCGTCAGCGATGTGTTCTTCCAATGGCTCAACACCCCGCAGGCGGTCAATGCCTTCTGGCAGGCACAGCCGGTCGAGGTGCGTGATCTGGTGCAAGGTTATGCCGCCGGCTACAACCGCTATCTGGCCGAGCGTCGCCAGCAGGGGCTGCCACAACAGTGTCAGGGCGAGTGGGTGCGGGATATGACCGCCCAAGACCTGGTGAAGCTGACACGCCGGCTGCTGGTGGAGGGCGGCGTCGGACAGTTCGCCGAAGCACTGGCAGGCGCCGCGCCACCGCAGGCCAGCGCTCAGGTCGGACAGGATGTTCGGGCCTATCGACTGGCTGCCACACGCCTGCAACGTTTTGCCCTGGACCGGGGCAGCAACGCGGTGGCGGTGGGTAGCGAGCGCTCATTCAATGGCCGTGGAATGCTGCTGGCGAACCCGCATTTTCCGTGGGGCGGCGGCATGCGTTTCTATCAGATGCACCTGACCATTCCCGGCAAACTGGATGTGATGGGCGCGGCGTTGCCGGGGCTGCCGATGATCAATATCGGCTTCAACCAGCACCTGGCCTGGACCCATACCGTCGACGCGTCCAAACACTTCACCCTGTATCGCCTGCAACTTGATCCGCAGGATCCGACCCGCTACATGCTGGACGGGAAATCCCTGCCATTGAGCAAGCAGACCGTCACCGTTCAGGTCAAACAGGCCGATGGCCAGGTCGTGCCGGTCTCGCGGGACATCTACAGCTCGCAATTCGGCCCGATCGTGCAGTGGCCGGGCAAGCTCGACTGGGACAATCAATACGCCTACAGCCTGCGCGATGCCAACCTCGACAACGACCGCGTGCTGACGCAGTGGTACGCGATGAACCACGCCGCCAGCCTCAAGGAGTTGCAGGATTCGGTACACAGGATTCAGGGCATCCCGTGGGTCAATACCCTGGCAGTGGATGACAAAGGCCAGACGCTTTACATGAACCTGTCGGTGGTGCCGAACGTCAGTGCCGACAAACTCGCCAGATGCAGCGACCCGCGTATCGGCCTGCAAATGATCGTGCTCGACGGCTCCAACAGTGACTGCGCCTGGGGCATCGATCCACAAGCGGCACAGAAGGGAATCTTTGCAGCCAGCCAATTGCCGCAACTGCTGCGCAAGGACTTTGTCCAGCATTCCAACGATTCGGCGTGGCTGGCCAACCCGGCACAACCGCTGACCGGTTTTTCTCCGCTGATCAGCCAGCAGGACCAGCCACTGGGCCTGCGTTCGCGGTTTGCATTGGATCGTCTGGCGAGCCTGGGCAAAAAAGGGCCGGTGTCGGTGCAGGATCTGCAGCATATGGTGATGGACGATCAGGTGTACCTGGCCGGCCAGGTGCTGCCGGATCTGTTGCAGTTCTGTGGTACGCCTGGCGCGGCCGAAGTGGCATTGAAGCTTGTGTGCGCCAGTCTCAAGGCATGGGATGGTCGAGCCAACCTGGATTCGGGAATCGGACTGGTGCATTTCCAGTCCATCATGCAAGCCTTGCAGGAGTCGCCGGATGTCTGGCGCGTACCGTTCGACCCGAAAGACGCGCAACACACCCCGCGCGGTCTGGCGGTCGAAAAGCCCGAAGTGGCCGGCGCGCTGCGCGAGGCAATGCTGGCGTCAGCCGAGTCGGCCGACAAGATGGGGCTGACAGCGCAAACCCGCTGGGGCGATGTTCAGGTGGCCAGCAGCGGCGGCCAGCAGACGCCGATCCATGGCGGGCCGGGCACGTTGGGTATCTATAACGCGATCCAGAGCGTTGCGCGTGAAGACGGCAAACTGGAAGTGGTCAGCGGCACCAGTTACCTGCAAGTGGTAACGTTCGACGACATGGGGCCGCACGCTCAGGGTCTGCTTGCGTTTTCATTGTCCAGCGATCCGGCGTCGAAATATTCCAGAGACCAGACGGAGGCTTTCTCGAAAAAACAGTGGAGCGCCTTGCCGTTCACCGAGCAGCAGATCAAGGCGGATCCGCAGTATCAGGTGCAAAGCGTGCGTGAAGAACCGGATAAAACGGGGAACGTGGCGGCGCAGTAATCAGTCGTCACGATGTTGCATCAACCACTGAAGGCCGCTCCCTCACAGGAGCGGCCTCAGCTTTTTGGTGGCTGTTGAGGCATCGGATTGATCACCGGATTGCCTTCCTGGTTGCGGGTGATGAACACCGGCAGGACCTTGGGCATCGAGTTGGCGAAGCTGTTCAGCTCCTTGACGTTATAGATGCCGCCGACCCGGATCGAGCCTGTGGCGCTATCGGCCAGCATCAGCGGTTTGTCCAGATAACGGTTGATCAGCGGCAGGGCTTCGCTCAGTGCCAGGTTGTCGAGCACCAGTTTGCCGTTGCGCCAGGCCAATGAGGTGTCGCTCGCATAGGTCTGGCTGATTTGCGGCATGTCGTCGCCATGCTTGTAGCGCGCCTGCATCGCAGGACCCAGGCGCAGACCGTCACCCGACAGCTGCGTGTTGCTGGTGACCAGCACCGAACCTTCGACCAGGTTCACTTTGACCTGGTCTTCATACATCCAGACGTTGAAACGGGTACCGGTGACGCGAATCCTGCCTTCGGCCGCCTTGACGATGAACGGGTGGCTCAGGTCATGGCTGACTTCAAAGAAGGCTTCACCCTTTTTCAGCGTGACGCGACGCTCGTTCTTGTAGTTGCTGAAGGTCAGATCGGTGTTGAGGTTCAACTCGACCTGACTGCCATCGCCAAGGGTGACATGGCGAACCGTGTCGGTGGCTGCGAAGTGCTGATAGCTGTCGGGCAGCCAGCCAAGGTTCCAGCCGGCCCAGGCTGTCAGTGGCAGCGCCAGCGCGCAAACGCAGGCTGCTGCCGCGTATTGGCGCCAGGTGCGGGGTGGTTGGCTGATCGATATGACCGCCGCCGGTTCGGGGCGCGGCAAATGTTCGGCAACCTCCCAGATTTCCAGCATGGCCTCGTATTCGAAGGCATGAAGCGGGTGCGCATTGCGCCATTGTTCGAACGCCCGCCGTTCCTCGGCGGTGCAGTCGACGGCGTGCAGGCGCATGCACCAATGCGCAGCGGCATCGGTGATCGCATCGTATTCAGCTTCGGATAGGGTGTTCTGGGTCATTGACTCGTCCTGATTTACTGCATTCTAACCTTGACGGGAAGGTGGCGAGAACCGCCGTCATGGCGATTTCCCATCAATGGGGGCCGGTTTCCCCGTCATACCTCCTCAAAACAGGATGTATTGAGAACAGTATTCATGAATCGAGTGAAAAATTGATCAAAAGCGCACTCTTCGCATTTGCGGTCGCCCTCAAGGAATGCGCGGGCATCGAGCCCGCGCTCTGCCTGTTTCAAGGAGACTGAACCGGATCGAGCTGTCTGCCGATTTCACAGATCAGGCGGGCGATGGAGTCGGCATTGCGCAGGATGACGTCGATTCGTACGTCCGGCCTCTGCGGATCGAGGAAGGCGTTGCGCGCCTCCTCAATGGTTTGGCTGCCCGTCAACCTTAGAACTTCGTCACTGATGAGCTGCATTTCGGGGATGTTGTCGATGCTGATCCAGGACTTGAGTGTGGTATTCCATTCCGCGAACAGTTGAGCCCGAGGGGTATTCAGTGACAAGGCCGATACCTGATCGAACACCAGTTCCTGAAACAGCAGGGCTCCGGAAGCGGTGAGGGTCGAGATCAGGTCGCTGAACGGCTCCCGGGCTCTTAATGAAGCAATGTCCAGCGCCTTGCTGAACTGATGGGAAAATTCGTGAATCAGCGTTGATGCCTGTGCATGGGCATCGATATCGAACGGCTCCATCAGGTAGATCTTGTACTGATCCAGTTGCTGATCGAAAAAGTGTTCGGTGAAATGCACTATTTTTTTTGCGTCACCGTCCAGCACGAATGCAATCACGTCGTTCATGAGCCTGTTCGAGCCGACGACGAAACGGTCGGTATCCAGCAACTCGTCGGCGGGATCCACCAATGCCCGACAGATCGGCAGGATCGCATTGTTGATCTTGGCAAGCATTGCGGTGTCGATGGCAGGTACATCAAAGAAGCTTTCAAGAAAACGGCTCACCCGAAGATTCTCAGTGCCGTGGCGCAGGAGAGTCAGGTTATGCAGGCAGTAGAAAGCGTAGCGTCGGGCGAGATCGATGGCGTTCACCAGCACTCTGGCCTTTTCCGGGTACTTCAGGCGGATCTCATCCATCCCGCGCGCCTCGACGTTCAACATTGAGTGGCGCAGGTTCGAGAGGCTGGGCCGGCCGGCCAGTTTCCTGAAAGCCTGGCCGTAGTGAACGCTCTGGTGAGCCGGCACACGAACCATGGCCAGCCCTTTTTTCTGAAACAGTGGGCTGTATTTTCCTGCACCTGCCAGTTGCCAGGACGCGTCACTCTTCGTGACCTGATAGACCTTGCCATCGATGGCTGCATAATCTCGATGGCTGGCCGGTTGCCGGTAGGTGCCCGCCGCCGAATCATAGGCAAGATCCTTGAGTTGAACGTCGATGACTTCTGATGACTGCATCAGGGTGCGCATCGGCGAGGCCGGTTCGACGTCGCCAATATCGGACCCCGCAAGCTCGTCGGTTTCCAGCTCGGCAACCTCGGCCCCGGCCGATATTTGCGGCAACAGCGCCATCTGGACCATCTGCACGCCACCGGCAATAAAGGATTTCAACGCCTGTTTCCAGTGATGGTTCTGCAAGGCTTCGGCCGAATCCTTGAAGTTTTCGTAGGCGCGCCAGAGAAACGGCACGATGGCCAGTTTGCCTTGCAGCGTATTCGACACCAGCCTGATTCCACCGCTGAACAGCGTTTTGGCCGTATCCCAATCGGACTGCGCTTCGCGCTCGACCTGTGATTCAAGCTGCTGTTGCAAGAGCTTGAGGTTATCGCTGTACAACTGCTCCAACAGGTTGCCTTCGATCGGGCGGCTCGCCAGCGTCATCTCGCTGGTCTGACCCGCCGTGGCGGCCAGCAGATTGCGAAAGATGGCTCGTCGTCCGGCAGGCAAGCGCCGAAGCAGCAAATTCTGTAGAGACCCCGGTGTATTCAGTGCGGCGATCAGCGCCTCTTCGTTCTTGAACTCCTGAAACACCTGTTCAGCATACGGTGCGTAAAGGACCAGCGGCCCCACGTTATTCTGACCCGGAGCAAAAACATAAAGCCCTGCTGCGGTCTCGGCACTTGCCCCCGGGGTCTTGATCAGCGAAAGCGGACTGACGACGACGTGCGCACCAGAAACGGTGGCTCGGGCGTAGCCATCGGGCATGTCCAGTCCCTGGCAGACTTGCGTATAGGCGCCAGCAGACAGGTGCTGCTGCAGTTTCAACGCATGGGCGTGTTGCATCAGTTGCCAGGGCACCTGGTGGAAAAAGCGCTGCTTGCGCTCACGACTTTCGACCGTATCCGTCGAGAGGGCGGCCATCACTTTTTGACCGTAGGTAGCCGGAATCTCCAGCGACAACAACAATTGATCGACGGCGTTGCGATCCAGTCCGGGAGGCAAGGTTTCGGCGGTTTTCGAAACCACCCGGTACCCCGTGCCCTGGAGTACGTTGACGTGATTCAGGGCAAACTCGACCAGATCGAGGGGCGGGCCGGCCAATGCCAGATCGGGGATGATCTCGATCTGCCGGGGATCGAGATGCTCGCCCGGAAAACGCAGGTCGAGCGAAGTCTTCAATGCTTGTTCGACATGATCGGCCAGCGGCGTAACGCCAGTCAGGTAATCCTTGTCATCAATGACATTGCGGTTCCACCGCTCCAGCAGCTCGATGTGTCGTTTCTGATCACGGACCGGAGCCGTGCTGAGCCAGGCTGGAAAAGTCTGTTGATTCTCGATGGCTCGGGCATGCTCAATCGCCAGACGCAGATTGGTTCCGGGCGGTATCTGGCGCAGTACTGCAAGTGCCTTTTCCCGTTTCGCCCCTTCATCCATGCGTTGACGCACTTGTTCGCAGCACGCCAGATAGTGCTCGATCCCCGACTGCATGCGCTCATGCAACACATTGCGATTGATGATCTGAAACTGTCCCAAGGTATAGAGCTGATGCGGTTGATACTGTGCGGGCGAGATGTTTTCCAGCAGTGACAGTCTTTCAACGTTGTCGAGCAATCGCCGGCGCAGTGCTTGTCGGGCGCGGGCTACGTTATCGAACACCTCAAGTCCCAGCGCTGGCGTCCATAGCACGGTACGCCCGGAATGATGGGCGTCGAGGCCTCCGCGCTCGGTCATGAACACACAATGGGCCAGGCGCCAGACTGTCCTGCCGTCGGGAGCCTCAAGCGTCAGGGCGTAGGCATCGGGTCGAAAGCCTCCGACTCCCTGACGTTCCGTACGGCTCGGCCGATCGGCATCGATGACGGTTTCGACGACGGCACGGGCCCACGCAGGCAGACTGCCGCTCGACGCCCTGAGCCGGGCTTCGCCATTCACGCCGACGAACCAGGCGTGCGCCAGATCCGCTTTGATATTTTCAAACCAGTCGCGCTGGGCATCGCGGGTTGTCATGGGCTGCTTCGCGAGTTTCTCCAGAAGAGGAGATTCGACGGCATGGAACGTCTTGATGGCTGCGCGGGCCTTGTCGGCCAGGAGCAGCGAAGGCTGCTGACTGCCGGACCAGAGCGGTTGTGTGCTCCAGCGTCCCTGCACATCGAGTCGTTGCAAGCGCTGGTGAATCATCGAGCGGATATCCAGGCTTTTGTCGAACAGCGCGTGAAGGTTCACCGTTCCGTCGGCGAGGCGAAACACTTGCAGGGCATACTCGAGGTTCTGTCGTTGCTTGGTGATGATCGACTCGCTCAGGAACCCGAACACCTCGCCGGCTACCCGGTCCCCCGAAACCTGAGGCTGATCGAAACCCAGAAAGCGGCTGCGCTCCTCCAGGCTCAGCAGCGCATAGAGTTCGTCTTCGTGGCCTTTGGTGATGAATTTGCTTTGCAGGGTCGCTTTCAGATCCCGATAGTCCTCGAGCTGCTGCAACCCTTGAGAAGGCGTGTAGAGAAAAGCATCAGACCCACTACTGATCATGAGCGAACCTGCCAGCTCCACATGGTTGGCCGGGTTCTCCCAGAGACGTACGGTTTCAGCGAAGGGGCCGGGGCCGCCGTCGACAGTCGGCCGGATCAACTGATGCAGCGTGTTGAACTGCTTTGCCTCGAGGACTCCGGCTTCACGCTTGAGCATCCAGTCGACGCGGGCCTGGTCCTCCAGCACCCGGGCCAGGAATGTGCGGCGCGTTGACCCGAAGACTGCAGCGGCATTCCAGTAATGTTCCAGCTGGCGAAACAGCAGGGCCGGCAGCATGCCCGACGCCTGGATGGCGGCGGTTCTCCATTGTTCCTGATCGTGGGGGCCTGGTGTCCTGGCGGGGTGGGAAAACTCCGCAAGCCGAATACTCGGCCAGCGCTGATGGCGGTAGTGAGTCAGCACCGCCTCGCTCAGAGTCATGGACTGTGCCTTGCGGGTATTCCCGATGGGCTCTTGATTGCCTTCTTTTTCGCTGATTGTGTAAACGCTCACGCGGGTGCGGCTTTGTTGCAATGCTCCGAAGTGAGGCATGAGCAGTTCATCCAGCACGCTGTCGAGCAATTGCGTAAGGGTCGGCAGTTTTTTGAGTTCGTCCAGCATGGCCTGGGCATTGAGCAGCGAACCCTGGCTCAGGGTGGCATCACGATCCTCGAATACATCACCTTCAATGATCGAAAACGTCACCGAAACACGCTTGGCATTTTGCAGCCTTCGAATTTGGGTCAAGGGCACAAACGCCAGCAACGTGTCCTGATCGTCGGCCTCTCTGAGGCGTTCTTCAAGTTGAGCCGTCAGGTTCGCGCGACTGTGGTGTTTGCGTATGCCGTCATAGGGGGTGTAGAGAATCTGGCCCTTTTCGTACGGTATATCACTCAGAACGAATGCGCCGGGCAGTGGCACCGGGTTCTGTCCGTCAGGATTGAGCAGAATGCGTTCGGCCAGCATGGGCGGCCGTTGCTGGCGCCGCAAGGCATCGGACGCCAGCCTGACGTTGGCCAGCCATCTGAAATCCTTTTCCGCCAGGCCATGGGTTCTGCCCAGCTCGGGCCACAGCCCCGGGTTGTCGAGCGCTTCGGGGAACAGTAATGCGCCAGTGGGTACGGTCATCGTCAAGTCTCGAAAAAAATGAAAGTGCAGTGAGGTTCGAGACCGGAAAGTAAAAGCAGGCAGACAGACGAAGGTGGTACCGGGGTATCGCACGGTAACCATGGCTGCATGCATTGCAGGGTTGACAGGCCACCGGCTGCCCGTGGTTAATCCGGATGCGTCAGTTCGTACGCTGTTGTTCCCTCCAATAATCATTCTGGAGCTTCAGATGTCTGCGCCAAACGATCATGCGGTCTCGTCCAGGGTGTCTCTGGACGAGTTGACTCAACTGCTGGAAATAATCTTCATCCGTCACGGCACCTCGCACGAGGTCGCCAGGACTCTGGCATACAACTGTGCCAACGCCGAGCGGGACGGCGCCCACAGCCATGGCGTTTTCCGGATTCCCGGTTATGTCTCGACCCTCGACAGTGGCTGGGTCGACGGCCAGGCCGTGCCGAAAGTCGAGGATGTGGCTTCAGGGTTTGTCAGCGTCGATGCCGGCAACGGTTTTGCCCAACCCGCCCTGGCGGCGGCACGTCCATTGCTGGTGGAAAAGGCCCGCAGCGCCGGGATCGCGATATTGGCCATTCGCAACTCCCACCACTTTGCCGCGCTGTGGCCGGACGTCGAGCCGTTTGCCGACGAAGGCCTGGTGGCGCTGAGCGTAGTCAACAGCATGACCTGCGTGGTGCCGCACGGCGCCGACCGACCCCTGTTCGGCACCAACCCGATCGCCTTCGCCGCGCCACGGGCCGACGGTGCGCCGATCGTGTTCGACCTGGCCACCAGTGCCATCGCTCACGGCGACGTGCAGATTGCCGCGCGCAAGGGCGAAAAACTGCCGGCGGGCATGGGCGTGGATAGTCTCGGCCAGCCGACCTGCGACCCGAAAGCGATTCTCGAAGGCGGCGCGTTGCTGCCGTTTGGCGGGCACAAGGGCTCGGCGCTGTCGATGATGGTTGAACTGCTCGCCGCTGCGCTGACGGGTGGCAACTTCTCGTTCGAATTCGACTGGAAGAATCATCCCGGGGCCAAGACTCCGTGGACCGGTCAGTTGTTGATCGTGATCGACCCGAGCAAGACTTCCGGGCAGAGCTTTGCCGAACGCAGCCAGGAACTGGTCAGGCAGATGCATGGGGTAGGGCTCAAGCGTTTGCCGGGTGATCGGCGGCATTTGCAGCGGGCCAAATCATTGGCTGAGGGCATCGTGCTGGATGAGCAAACCCTGGCGCAGTTGCGGGAACTGGCGGGCGAGTGACATTTGCCGGACATGAATAAGGCGAGCCGCAGGGCTCGCCTTTTTTTCGTTGCGCTCAGCGGCGGCCGAGCAGCAGACCGACCACCAGACCGAAACCGGCCGAGATGGCGACGGTCTGCCACGGATGGCCACCGATGTAGTTTTCGGTGGCATCCACCGCCGGTTTCGTACGGTCACGCACGCTGGAGACGGAGTCCAGCGCCTGCTGCAGTTTCAGGGCGATTTGTCCGCGCAGGGTTTCCGCTTCCTCGCCGACCAGTGAAGCACTGCTTTTGAGCAGTTTGTCCGACTCTTCGATCAGAGCCTGAAGTTCGCTGAACGCTTGATCCTTGATTTGGTCTTCAGCGGCTTGAACGGCGCTTTTGCGGGCCATTGGGTGACTCCTTGCAGGTGAATGGACAGTGAACAATGGAGTATGGCGCTGTTTGAAAAGTTGCAGCGAATTTCTCCGCGAAGGAAAAACCAGCGCCGGAGATTTCCCTCCAGCGTGTAAGATGTCGCCATTTTCACGCAACAGGTATTTCCCCATGAGTTTCAATCTGGCCGACAAATCCCTCGCAGAGCGCGCTGCGCTGGAAGACGAGAAATCCCGACTGTTCGAACTCTGGCAGAACAATCTGGGCAAAGCCAAGGGCGAAGCCGCGCGGTTGTTCGGCGAGCGCTCCAAGCGCAAGGGCAAATGGGCCGAGTTCGTACGCGCTGAACTGGACGGCATGTCGCCGCCGGAGTTTGCCAACATGGTGCGCAGTGAAGTCAATCGGCTGATGGCGGCCAACAAGTAATCATTCGGTCTTGAAACTGGCAACAATCGCTTCGCGAACCTTCAGCACCACTGGATCGATCTGGGTATTGGTGCGCCAGCCCAGTTCGACCGGATAGCGTGGCAGCGCCAGCGGGCAGGGCAGCAGTGCCAGCCCGCTCAGCGATGCAATGGCCTGCGCCGCATGGGCCGGGATGGTCGCCACGGCCGTACTGCCCCTGAGCAGATGCGGCAACGCCGCAAAGTGCGTGGTCGAGGCGCAGACCCGGCGAGTCAGCCCCAGCGCTGCCAACCCTTCATCGGTGATTCCGATAAAACCACCCGACGACACCAGAATGTGTTCCCGGGCGACAAACTCTTCCAGACCGATCTGCTGCTGGCCGGGCTCAAGGCTCGCCGGGTCCACCAGACACGCGTAACCCCCTTCACCCAGCACCTGACGGCTGAGCAGCCGCTCGGCGAACCCGCCGGCGGTGATCGCCAGGTCGATGCTGCGCTCCATCAGGGCCCGGGCGACGATCTGGCTGTGGGTCTGGCGGAAGATCAGACGCAGCTTCGGCGCGCGGCGGCCGATCTCTTCGATCAGGCGGCGCCCATAAGCAATCTCGAAATCATCCGACAGCCCGACGCTGACCGAGCGCCCGTCGTACTGATTGGCCGCCGGGTCGACCATCGCCAGGCTCTGCCGGCACTTGTTCAGCGCATCGCTGACCACCGGTTTCAACTGATTGGCCTTGAGGGTGGGCGCCAGGCCCCGACCGGTGCGCACGAACAATTGATCGCCGTACACCTCGCGCAATCGCCGTAACGCTGCGCTGACCGCCGACTGGGTCACGCCCAGACGCAACGCCGCACGGCTCGCACTGGATTCTTCATGCAGCGCTTCGAAGACTTTCAGCAGGTTGAGATCGATGTCTGCGATATTCATTTGGTTCATATCATTCAGCAGTGAGTCGGGCTTTATTCATGATCCCGTGGCGCCGGAGAATGAGCAACATCTGAACTTCACGGAGTGACCGCCATGCCAAAATCAATCGTTGCCGCCCTGCAGATCGGCGCCTTGCCCGGTGGCAAGGGTGAAACACTGGAACAGATCCTGAGCTGGGAAGGCGCAATCATAGAATCCGGCGCCGCGCTGGTGGTAATGCCCGAAGCCTTGCTCGGTGGTTACCCGAAGGGCGAGGGCTTTGGCACGCAGCTGGGTTATCGCTTGCCGGAAGGCCGCGAGGCCTACGCCCGTTACTTCGCCAACGCCATCGATGTGCCGGGCGCTGAAACTGAAGCACTGGCCGGGCTGTCGGCGCGTACCGGGGCCAACCTTGTGATCGGCGTTATCGAGCGGGTCGGCAGCACCTTGCATTGCACCGCGCTGTATTTCGACCCGCAGGCAGGCCTGGTGGCCAAACACCGCAAACTCATGCCCACCGGCACCGAACGGCTGATCTGGGGCAAGGGTGACGGTTCGACGCTGCCGGTGCTCGACACTCAGGTCGGCAAGCTCGGCGCAGTGATCTGCTGGGAAAACATGATGCCGCTGCTGCGCACGGCGATGTACGCCAAGGGCATTGAAGTCTGGTGCGCGCCAACCGTGGATGAGCGCGAGATGTGGCAGGTCAGCATGCGCCACATCGCCCATGAAGGGCGCTGCTTCGTGGTCAGCGCCTGTCAGGTGCAGGCCTCGCCGAACGAACTGGGCGTGGAGATCGCCAATTGGCCGGGGAATCGACCGCTGATTGCCGGTGGCAGTGTGATCGTCGGGCCGATGGGCGATGTGCTGGCCGGGCCGTTGCGCGGCGAGGCTGGCTTGCTCACCGCCGAGATCGATACCGATGAACTGGTGCGGGCCCGCTACGACTACGACGTGGTCGGCCACTATGCGCGGCCGGATGTGTTCGAGCTGAGCGTCGACGAGCGGGCCAAGCCAGGCGTGCGTTTCACGGTTTGACGGTTTGTCGGCGCCGCCAATCTTCGCGGGTGATTTCCCAGATTTCCCGTGGGAAGCGACCGCCGACAAAGTCATCCTCGTCCGTGCGAATCAAGCGCATGCCGCTGCGTTCCGATAGCTTTCGCGAGCCAAGGTTCGGGGCGGCTTTCGGTACGCGCATCAACGGTCGATCGAGGGTTTCGAACCAATATCGGGTCACGGCTTCACTGGCTTCGGTCATCAAACCCTGGCCCTGCCAGGCCGGTGCGAGCCAGAACCCGCGATGGTTGTCCGGCTCGTCCATCAGGCTGATGTTGCCGATCAATTGCTCTGGCGCCGATCTGAGGCGAATCGTCCAGTGCCACTCTTTGCCTGCCGCAATAGCCGGCAGCGCAATGTCACGCAGGTAGGTGAGGGCGCCGTCGTCCGGATACGGCCAGGGCACGAAGACGTTCAGATAACGCACCACTTCCCAGTGGGGAAATTGCTGCTGGATGGCCTCGGCATCCGCGAGTTCAAGCGGGCGCAACATCAGCCGTTCGGTGTACAGCGTGGGCGTGTCTTCCATAAACCACGATTTCCATGTTCTGACGGTGGGCCGTGCAGCCTAACGCATCTTTACCAGGTGGCGGCACTGGCCCTGGGCAGACTCAGCTTGCCGGTGTCGACAAAGCGCATCGTGCCAAACAGCCCGCCCGCCAGTTTGCCGCGCAGCACATAGGGCAGGTTGTCGAGGGTTTGCGTCTGGCTCAGGCCCAGGGTCTGGCGCAGCACCGAGAACGCGGAAATGCTCACCGGCACGCTGACGATGGTTTCGGAAAACCGTGGAATCGAGCCGGTCTGATCGCTCACACCCGACGCCAGGGAGTGGCCGTTGACCTCCAGATCCAGCGCGATGCCGTTGTAGTCGATGGGCGTTTCGTTGGGGTTCTGCACGCGCAGCTTGATCGCGAAGCGCACTTCCAGATCCTGGCTCGGCAGCGGTTCGAGGCCGACCACGTTGATGTTCACCGGGTCGCGGTTGGGAAACAGCGCACAGGCGCTGAGTGAGAGCAGAAGCAGGGACAGGATGACGGCTTGGATACGACGCATTGATGCTCTCTCATTGAAAAAGGGCTGAACCGTTGCCGGTATCAGCCCTTTTTTCATCGAGCGGACAGGATCAGCGGTTCAACTGTGCGACAGCGGCCGGCGCGACGGGTTCAGCTTTGGCCGGCAGGTCGGGGTTTTCCATGACCTGAAGGATAGAGGCTTCCGGGTCGAAGTCATCTTCTTCCAGTTCGATGAACTCTTCCGGCAGGAAGATATTCAGCACGATCGCGCACAGTGCGCCCACGGTGATCGGCGATTCGAAAATATTGCGCAACGCCTGCGGCAGTTCGCGCAGCACTTCCGGCACGGCAGCGATGCCCAGGCCCATGCCGACGGAAATCGCCACGATCAGCATGTTGCGCCGATGCAGGCCGGCCTCGGCGAGGATCTTGATCCCGGCCACGGCCACGGTGCCGAACATCACCAGCTCAGCGCCGCCAAGTACCGGCTTCGGCATCAGTTGCAGCACCGCGCCAATCATCGGAAACAGACCCAGCAGCACCAGCAGGCCGGCAATGAAGAAGGCCACGTAACGGCTGGCCACGCCGGTGAGCTGAATCACCCCGTTGTTCTGGGCGAAGGTCACCATCGGCATGCTGTTGAACACGGCCGCCATCGCGGAGTTGAGGCCATCGGCGAGCAGTCCGGACTTGATCCGGCGAATGTACAGCGGGCCTTTCACCGGTTGCCGGGAAATCATCGAGTTGGCAGTCAGGTCACCGGCCGCTTCCAGCGGCGACACCAGGAAAATCACTGCCACCGGCACGAACGCCACCCAGTCGAAGTTGAAACCGTACTTGAACGGCACCGGTACGCTGACCACCGGTACTTCGGGGAGGTTGGCGAAGTCCACGGTGCCCATCAGCCACGCCACCACGTAGCCGAGGGTCAGGCCGATGACGATCGCGCCCAGGCGCAGGAACGGCACGTCGACCCGGTTCAACACCACGATGGTGCCCAGCACCAGCGCCGCCAGGAACACATGGCTGGCCGCGCCCAGATCCGCCGCGCCGAAGCCGCCGGCAATGTCGGTCATCGCCACCTTGATCAGCGACAGGCCCATCAACGTGATGATGGTGCCGGTCACCACCGGGGTGATCAGCATGCGCAACTTGCCGATGAACTGACTCAGCACCACTTCGATGAACGCGGCGAAGAAGCACACGCCGAAGATCGTCGACAGGATTTCATCGGTGCCGCCGCCCCGTGCCTTGACCATGAAACCGGCGCTGAGAATCACGCTGATAAAGGAAAAACTGGTGCCTTGCAGGCACAGCAGCCCCGAACCGACCGGGCCGAAGCGCTTGGCCTGAACGAAGGTGCCGAGGCCCGAGACGAACAGCGCCATGCTGATCAGGTACGGGATTTCGCTTTGCAGGCCGAGGGCGCCGCCCATGATCAGGGTCGGGGTGATGATGCCGACGAAGCTGGCCAGCACGTGCTGCAGCGCGGCAAACACCGTTGCGGTGAAGTGCGGACGGTCGTTGAGGCCGTAGATGAGATCGTTGTTGCGCGGGGCTTTTTCAGAGGCGGTCATGGTGGGTTTGCGTGCCGCAATGCGGGGCCGGGTCGGAAAATGGGTGCGCAGGATGCCGCAAGCGAGGGGCGAGGGCAACGCATTAAAACTGCCCAAAAGGTCAGGTTCGACCAAAGGCTGAGAGCAGATCTTCTTCAAAAGCCCTTTGTGCATCTCCCGGCACCTGCGCCCGATGCCGGGCCAGATGGAACGCCACGTCAAAACTCAATTCCCCTTCGCGCACCGGCCGCAGCAGACCCTTGTCCTGCCACTGGCGGGCGTAATGGTCGGGCAGGTAGCCGAGGTGTTTGCCGGACAGAATGAAGGCAAGGGTGCCTTCGACCTGTTCCGAACGTGCCGAGCAGACCTTGCCCTGGAACGGCTCGTCACTGCGCAGAAACCTGTAGGGGTGATCGACCCGGTCGCACGCCTTTAACGCCGCGTCGTCGGGCGCATCGTCGTTAAACAGTGGATGCCCGGGCGCGCAATAAAGATGCTGGGTTTCGCGGAACAGCTCGCGGTAGTCGAACGCGTTCTGCACCTGGGAGAAGTAACCGATGGCCAGGTCCAGCCGCTGTTGCAGCAGCAGGCGCTCCATTTCGCCGGGCATGGCGCTGATCAGCTCGATGCGCACCGATTCGTCCCGCTCGCGAAACCGCCGGATCGCATCCGCCACCCGTTGCAGCACCGATTGATCGACCGCTTCCGACAGGCCCAGGCGTACTTCGCCGATCAGGCGTCCGGCCACGCCATTGGATTGATGACGAAAAGTCTCGATCGAATCGAACAGGCCTCGCGCAGCGATCAGCAGTTGTTCGCCTTTGGGCGTCAGGCTGAAGCCGCCCTTGCCCCGGTTGCACACCCGGTAGCCGAGGCGGGTTTCCAGCTTGGCCATTTGCTGGCTGATGCTCGACTGGCTCAGCCCCAGTTCACCCTGCGCCGCGCTGAAGCCATTGGCTTCGACCACGCCGAGAAACAGCCGTAAAAGCTGAAGATCGACATCATGGAGCTGACCGAGCATCACATTACTCCGGGATAAAGTCAGGTTAACAAACTTGATATTTCTCGAATGTATCCGACGGCGCATCCTGCAACCACTTCCTTCGGTCAGGTGTTCGTCATGGCTCCCGTCTTCAAGCTGTGTTTGCCCGCTTTGTTGCTTTCCGTCTCCATCGCCGCCCAGGCCGAAGAGAAGACGCTCAATCTCTACAGCTGGGCCGATTACGTGGCACCGGAAACCTTGCAGCGCTTCGAAAAGGAAACCGGCATTCACGTGCGCTACGACACCTTCGATACGTCCGAGGTGCTGGAAACCAAACTGCTCACCGGCGGCAGCGGTTATGACGTGGTGGTGCCTTCGTCCAGCGTGTTGGCCCGAGGTCTGGCCGCTGGAGCGCTCAAGGAAATTCCCCACGAAGGGCTCAAGGGTTACGCCAATCTCGATCCCGATCTGCTGGAAAAACTGGCGGCGGTCGATCCCGGCAACCGCTACGGCGTGCCGTACACCTGGGGCACCCTCGGCCTGGGCATGAACGTCGAGGCAGTCAAACAGCGGCTGCCGGATGTGCCGCTCAACAGTCTCGATCTGCTGTTCAAGCCTGAATACGCCAGCAAACTCAAGGATTGCGGGATCGCCATTCTCGACTCGCCGCAGGAAGTGATCGGCCTCGCGCTGCACTATCTCGGTAAAGATCCCTACAGCACCGACAAGAACGATCTGGCCGCCGCCGAAGCCTTGTTGCAGCAGTTGCAGCCCTCGGTGCTCTACGTCGCCACGGGCCGGCAGATCAATGATCTGGCCAACGGCAGCGTCTGCCTGGCGCTGACCTACAACGGCGATGCGAGCATGGCCGCCGATCAGGCACGCAAGGCCAACAAGCCGTTTGAAGTGGCTTACCGGATTCCCAAGGAAGGCACGCTGGTATGGCAGGACAACCTCGCCATCCCCAAAGACGCGCCGCATCCGGAAGCCGCACGCGCCTTCATCGAGTTCATGTTGCGCCCCGAATCCGTGGCGGCCCTGACCAATACGCTGTTCTTTGCCACCGCCAACCAGGCCGCCACGCCGCTGGTGGATGAAGCGGTGCGCAACGATCCGGACATTTTCCCGAAACCCGAAGTGCGCGAGCGTCTGTACGCCGACCACAGCATGAGCCTCAAGGACATGCGCCAGCGCACACGCCTGTGGACCACTTTCCGTAGCCGCCAATAGCCTTCCCTAACAACAGGAGCACACCGATGGACGTGCCAACGCAAAACGATCAGGCCCTGACCCGTAACAGCCTTTTCGGCACTGCTGCCGAAAGCACCTACGCCGGGATCACCAGTTTCATGCGCCGGCGCTACAGCCGCGACTTGCGCGGCGTGGACGTGGCGGTCAGCGGCGTGCCGTTCGACACCGCCACCAGCAACCGTCCAGGCGCCCGTTTCGGGCCTCGCGGGATTCGTGCTGCATCCACCGGGATTGCCTGGGAACGGCACTGGCCGTGGGCGTTCGACCCGTTCGATCATCTGGCGGTGATCGACTACGGAGACTGCGACTTCGATTACGGCTCGCCGCACACCATCCCCGAAAGCATCGAGGCCCACGCCGAGCACATCCTCAGCTCCGGCAGCGCGATGCTGACATTCGGCGGCGATCACTTCATCAGCTATCCGCTGCTCAAGGCTCACGCCCGCAAGCACGGCACATTGTCGCTGATCCACTTCGATGCCCACAGCGACACCTGGCCGGACGAGGGCGGCAAGCGGGTCGATCACGGCACCATGTTCTGGCACGCGGCGCGGGAAGGGCTGGTGGATCCGGCGCGTTCGGTGCAGATCGGTTTGCGCACCACCAATGACGATCACCAGGGCTTTCAGGTGCTGGACGCGCGGCAGGTGCATCGCCGCGGCTGCGAAGCGATTGTCGAGGCCATTCGGGCGCGGGTCGGGGACAACCCGGTGTACCTGACGTTTGACATCGATTGTCTGGATCCGGCCTTTGCTCCGGGCACGGGGACGCCGGTCTGCGGCGGGTTGAGCACGGTGCAGGCGCTGGAAATCCTTGGCGGATTGCGCGGGATCCATCTGGTGGGCATGGACGTGGTGGAAGTGGCGCCGGCCTATGACCATGCGGACGTGACGTCGCTGGCGGCGGCGACCCTGGCCATGGAGATGCTGTGCCTGTACGCGGCCAGGCACAAAGTCGACGCGTGATCAGCTCTGAGCCTGGTGAAAGCTCCTGACAATTTCTGACACCAGGCTCTGCTAAGCTCCGGCAAATTTCTGCCCGGAGCCTCACACCGTGTCGCGCACCACTCGTCTGTTGACCCTGCTGCAAGTGCTGCGTGGCAAGAAGCGCCCGGTGACCGCGGCGACGCTGGCCTGCGAGCTGGAAATCTCCGAACGCACCCTCTATCGCGACATCGCCGAACTGACCGCACTCGGTGCGCCGATCCATGGCGAGGCGGGCATCGGTTACGTGTTGCGCAGCGGTCTGTTTCTGCCGCCGCTGATGCTCAACGCCGATGAGACCGAAGCCATTGTGCTGGGCCTGCGTTATGTCGATCAGCGTGGCGACGAGGTCCTGAGCAAAGCCGCTGCCGACGCGTTGGCGAAAATTGCGGCGGTGCTGGACCCGCAGGCCCAGGAAGCGCTGCGCAATCCGACGGTGATGCCCGGGCCGCCGGGTTACGGGTTCCCGCAGAACGCGGTGCCGTTGAATGTGTTCCGTCAGGCGATCCGCGATCAGGCCAAGCTGCACATCGATTATGCCGACGCACAACAGGTGCCGAGCCAGCGCTTGATCTGGCCCCTGGCGCTGGGGTTTCTCAACGAGGTGCGGATTATCGTGGCGTGGTGCGAGTTGCGCAGCGCGTATCGCACCTTCAGAACCGACCGGATCTCCGCCGCCAGTCTGCAGGGCGAGCGTTATCCGGGACGTCGCAGTGACCTGCTGCGCACCTGGCAGCGGCAGATGCAACTGGACGAAAGCGGGCGTTTCACTCCTGACAAAAACTGACGCAGGGCTGTTCTAGGATGGCGACAGAATCGAAAACAAGGAGTTGCACTCATGTTCCATCCCACCTCGATACTCGCTCCGGCCATCGTTGAGTACATCAACGCCGCCAATGCTCGGGATACGTCCCGGGTCGGCAGTTTTTTTGCCGAGGATGCCCACGTGTTCGATGAAGGTCATCATCAGGTCGGCCCGCAGGCCATCGCGCAGTGGATGCAAGATACTGCGCAGCGCTATCAGCCGCGGGTCGAAGTGCTCGGCGTTCAGCAGCGCACCGGCAAGGTGCTGGTGCAAGGGCTGATTTCCGGGACGTTTCCCGGCAGCCCGCTGGAACTGCGCTACACCTTCCGCCTCAACGAGCAGGGCAAAATCGCACGGCTGGATATTTCCGTGTAGCCATCGTGGCATACTGCCGCGCATGACTTTCGACTCCCCTTTAAGCGCCTGGCAACATGCCGTCGAGCACAAGGGCTTCATCCAGGATGAAGCCCAGGAGCACGCGGTCTGGGCGTTGCAAAAATGCCATGAAGCCCTGCACGCCGGTGCCCGTTCGGTCACCGGCGTTTACCTGTGGGGCCCGGTCGGGCGCGGCAAGACCTGGCTGATGGACCAGTTCCATCAAAGCCTGCGGGTGCCGGCCCGGCGGCAGCACTTTCATCACTTCATGGGCTGGGTCCATCAGCGCTCGTTTCAACTGACCGGCATCGCCGACCCGTTGCGGGCTCTGGCTCGGGAACTGGCGGCTGAAGTGCGGGTGTTGTGTTTTGATGAGCTGTTCGTCAATGACATCGGTGACGCGATCATTCTCGGGCGCCTGTTCCAGGTGATGTTCGACGAAGGCGTGGTGGTGGTCTGCACCTCCAATCTGCCGCCGGATCAACTGTATGCCGACGGCTTCAACCGCGACCGCTTCCTGCCGGCGATCACCGCAATCAAGCAGCATATGCAGGTGGTCGCGGTGAACGGCGCCGAGGATCATCGTTTGCATCCGGGCGCCATCGAGCAACGTTATTGGGTGGCGGCGCCGGAGCAGGATTGCGCGCTGGCCGGGGTGTTCGACGCGCTGGCGGCCGGGCAGAGCGCCAGCTCGGAACCGGTTCCGGTCGGCTACCGTGCCTTGAATGTGGTGAAGGCCAGCGAGTCGGTGTTGTGGTGCCGTTATGCCGATCTGTGCGAGCAACCGTTCGCGGCCATGGACTTCATCGCGCTGTGCGACACCTACCGGGCTATTCTGTTGAGCGAGGTGCCGAACCTGAGCGCACAAAAGCGCGAAGGGCGGATTGCCCGTGGCACCGAGGACGGCGCCGAGCGGGTGGTGGCCGGCGACCGCGAGTTGCCGCAACTGTCGGTGCACGATGACGGCGTACGGCGTTTCATTGCCCTGGTCGACGAGTGCTACGACCGCAAGGTGCCGCTGTACATCGAGGCCGATGTGCCGATGGACGCGCTGTACACCGAGGGCTACCTGGAATTCCCGTTCCGCCGGACCCTCAGCCGTTTGCAGGAGATGCAGCTGCAACGCTTTGCCGACACTTGATGCACGGAGGGCGCGACATGACTCAGCCACTGTCCCACCATTTGCTGACCATGGCCTATCAGAATGCCTGGGCCAACCATCGACTGGCCAAGGCCTGGAGCCAGCTCGACGACGCGCAGCTGGCAGCGCCACGGGTGAGTTTCTTCCCGAGCATCCGCCTGACCCTCAACCACATCCTTACCTGCGACTGGTTCTACGTCGATGCACTGGAGCGCGAGTTGCGGGGTGATGAGCCGCATCCCGATTGCTACGTGTTCTTCAATGCGCACGAGCCTTTCACCGAGGCGCAGGCCTTGCGCCGCGAACAGGGCCATGTCGACCGCCGCTTGATCGCCTACTGCGAGCAACTGCGCGATGCCGATCTGGGGCGCATCGTCACCATCGCTCGTGAAACGCCGCAACACGACAGTCGTCTGCGGATGATCTCGCACCTGTTCGAACATCAGATCCACCATCGTGGTCAGGTCCACGCCATGCTCAGCGGCACACCGGTGAAACCGCCGCAACTGGACGAATTTTTCTGTGCTGGCGAGTCCGGTCTGCGGGCCGAGGATTTCGCCGAACTGGGCTGGACCGAAGCACTCATCTGGGGCCACTGAAAACGTCGGGTTGTGGCCGGGCCTGCCTCGCGCTAAGGTCGCCGAGCCTATCAGTGCGTATCAAACGCACCGGGGCCCCGTGCGATCGAGGATGGAAATGGATTCCGCAGAGATTCTTGTACTTCAAGCCAGTTACACCAACCCGCTGCATGCCGAGGCCATCGGTGTGGTGCTCAATCATTACGCCGAAGACCCGATGGGCGGGGGCCATCCCATTGCCCCTGAACTGTTGCAGCAATTGCCCGCAGAACTGGCCAAACGGCCCCACGCATTCAGCGTCCTGGCCTTTGTCGGTGGAGAACCGGCCGGGCTGGTGAACTGCTTCGAGGGCTTTTCGACCTTCGCCTGCAAACCGCTGGTCAACGTCCACGACGTGTCGGTGGTGACAAAGTTTCGTGGTCTGGGACTGAGCCAGAAAATGCTGCGCAAGGTCGAGGAAATCGCCCGGCAGCGCGGCTGCTGCAAAATCACCCTGGAGGTGCTCGAAGGTAACGCCGTCGCTCAGGGCTCCTACACCAAATTCGGCTTTGCGCCGGGCATGTTTGACCCGAGTCACGGGCGCATGCTGTTCTGGATCAAGGAATTGCAGGCATAAAAAAGGCGCCCTGAAGGGCGCCCAACTGTCATCTGCGAAGCCAGAACGCAGCCGTCGCAGGTCCATCGGTAAACTCTTGTCTCACGGACGGTAATGTTCGGTGACCTGTGCGGTCTGGTCGTCCGGGACCCGAAGTTCGCTGGTTTTGGTGTCAGCCTGCTGGCTTTGGGCGGTGTGGACCGGGAAGTTTTCCCAGTGATACCGCATCCGCTCGGCACCGCCTTCGGCGAAAGCGCTGGCGGATGCAAGTGTGATCAGACCGGCCAGGAGTGCAGTCGTGGTTTTCATGGTTGTCTCCTACGGAAAAATGTCGGAGCCGTTCGTCCATGAATCAGTGCCTCGGGGCGCACTCTCAGCCACGGGTATTAACCTGGGGTTAACGCGCGTTTCGTGCAGGTTTTACTGATTGTTTCCGAGGTGTGGCAGACGAATGCTGCACGCGCCGATGGCGCGCGCAGGTCGCAGGGAAGGGCTTCAAAGTTTCCAGTCGAGGCTCAGCGTTACGGTGCGCGGATCACCCCAGTAAACGCCGTTGTAGAAGCCGACGTTGTCGTAATACTTCTTGTCGAACAGGTTGTCGACGTTCAGCGATGCCGACAAGTGTTTGTCGAATTCATAGCGCGACATCAGCTTGACCACGGTGTACGCCCCCTGACTGATCCGCGCTCGCTCGGTGATGATCCGGCCATCGGTGCCACGGCCGACCGGTCGGTTCGAACTGCCATAGACATCGCTCTGCCAGTTCACCGCGCCGCCCACGGTCAGGGCGTGCCAGTCGCCCGGCAGGCGATAGGCCGTGGACAGACGCAGCATGTTCAGCGGCTGGTTGGTATTGGCGCGATTTTTTTCGCCGTTGACCGCGTGGGTGTAGGTGTAGCCGGCGGTCATGTTCCAGCCATCGAGGACCTCGCCCGAGACTTCGGCTTCGAAACCGTTGACCTTGTTGCCCTTGCCGCCGGACTTGTAGAACTCTTCGCCCGTCACCGGATCCGGCGCGACCGAGTCGTCCAGCTCGGCGACATTGTCCTGCTTGCTCCAGAACACGGCGGTGGCCAGGTTCAGGCGCTCGTCGAGCAGACTGCCCTTGAGGCCCACTTCATAATTGCTGCCGACCACCGGCTCGATGAACTTGCGGTTGGCGTCGCGGTATTCCTGCGGGTTGAAGATGTCGGTGTAGCTGACATACACGGTGTATTCGGGCGTCAGGTCGTAGAGCAGACCCGCGTAGGGCGTCCACATGTCGTTGTGTTGCTGACGGCTGGCGTCGATACCGCTCACTTGCAGGTGGTCATCGAACGCGGTGGAGGAGGTCGAGGATTTCCAGCTGCCGTAGCGGCTGCCCAGTACCGCATGCAGGTCATCGGTGAAGCTCAGGCGCGTGGCCAGGTAACCGGCCTTCTGCCGGGTGCTTGAAGTGGAACCGGTCAGGCCGGTGACAGTGTCCGGAAATTTGGCGATATCACCCATGTATTTCCAGTCGCGAATCTGCCCGTAACCTGGCGGCACCACGCCTGCGATCGTGTAAGGATTGCGTTCACTGCGATCGGCTTCGCCGTAACCGAACATCAACTCGTGTTCGCGACCGAGCAAGGTATAGGGTCCCGAGACATTGAAGTCATACGTCTTCATTTTCTGCGTGCCGATCATGTGTGACGTATAGGCCGTCATCCCGCTGCGGTCGTGCGCAGGGAACCCCGCGCCGCCGTAGTAGACCTTGCCGTCGGTATCGCTCTGGCGATGGGTGTAGGCCGCTTTCAGATGCCAGCCACCGGCCAGTGCCTGATCGAGAGTGGCGAAGGCCGTCTTGTCCTTGATCGGCCAGGAACTCCAGGACGTCGCCATGTTGGTCGAACGACCCAGGCCGGCCCTGCTGCCGTCGGCGTTCCAGTAGGGCACCGTGCCCCAGGAGCTGCCTTGCACCTGCTTGTCCTGATAGTCATAACCGACTGCCAGTACCGTCGACTCCGTCAGGTCGGCTTCGAGAATGCCGTAGCCGACTTCCCGTTGCAGGGCATATTTGTCGCGAAACGACTGGCTGTCGCGATAAGCCAGCACGCTGCGCCCGCGCAGACGGCCGTCGAAGGCAAGCGGCCCGCCCACATCCACGTAGCTGTAGTAATCGTCGTAACTGCCGCCGCTGACCCCGGCCAGCGCCTGCAATTGCGCGGTGGGGCGCTTGCGCACCATGTTGATCGTCGCCGAAGGATCACCGGCACCGGTGGTCAGGCCGGTGGCGCCGCGAACCACTTCGATCCGGTCGTAGATAATCGTGTCGGCGTCGGACTTCATCCGGCTGAAGGTGTTGAGCATCCCGTCGATCTGGAAGTTGTTGATCGGGTAGCCGCGTGCCGAATAGCTGACCCGGTCCGAGTCGTTGTGCTGGACCACCACGCCGGTGGTCTGGCTCATGGCCTCGGATAACGTGCCGAGCTTGAAATCGTCCATCTGCTGACGGGTGACCACGGACACCGATTGCGGGGTTTCCTTGATCGACAGGTTCAATCGCGTCGCCGTGTTCATGGCGCCAGTGGTGTAGGACGCAGTGTCTTCGGTGGTGCTGCCGAGACTTTCGGCGGTGACGCTGGTGGAGGCCAGTTCCAGTGCCGAGGCGGCGCTCTGCGGCTGTTTTTCAGCCTCGGTTTCAGCCAGCAGGTCGGGGCTCAGTGCTGCGCTGCACAGGCCCAGGGTGAGGGTCATGGAACGGGTGATGGGCGCGAACATCGCAGCCGACTCCTTGTCTTCGGGGGAAAATTTCCTTTGGTTCAAAGACGAAGGGGGAAAGGGCGATTTAGTGACAAGCGAGAAATATTGTCATTTCCAGGTGTTGCGAGGGCATGAAAAAAGGGCCGTTTCCGGCCCTTTCCAGGTTACTGCTTGACCACTTCTTTCGGTGCGTCCTCGGGCTTTTTCGGCTTCATCAGGCTGAAGTCGATCAAGGCGCGCTGTTCGCGTTCGTAAGGGTTGCCGATCAGCAGCGGACGCTGCTTGAAGCTGTCGCTGACCACGCTTTTGCTGCGGTCCAGTTCATCGAAACTCAAACCCGCCAGGTCCGCCCAGGTGTGGATCAGGTGCGCGCTGCTGTAAGGCCGGCTCAGATCCGCGGCAAAACTCCAGTAGTGGTTTTCGCGCCACTTCGGCGACGCCCAGGCCATGAACGGAATGGTGTACATCGGCGCGGTCGGTTTGTTTTCGTTACGACCCAGGGTGGTGTGGCCCGCCGAGTCGAACACGTCTTCACCGTGGTCGGAGAGGTACAGCAGGAAACCGTTCGGATCGGACTTGGCGTAGTCCTTGATCAGGCTCGAGACCACAAAATCGTTGTACAGCACTGCGTTGTCGTAGCTGTTGTAGGTCGGTACCTGATCGTCACGCACGCCGGCCGGAACGCCGTTGCGGTCCTGGAACTTGTCGAAGCTCGGCGGATAACGGTACTGGTAGCTCATGTGCGTGCCGAGCAGATGCACGACGATCAGCTTGCGCGGTGCCGGATCGGTCAGAGCCTTGTTGAACGGCTCGATCACGTCGCCATCGTATTGCGCGGCGTTCTGGTTGCGGTTGTTGTTCAGGTACACCTGCTCGTCGGCCTGTTCGGAGAAGGTCGTGAGCATGGTGTTGCGCTTGGTCATGGTCTGCTGGTTGGTGATCCAGAAGGTCTTGTAGCCCGCCTGTTTCATCATGCTGACCAGCGATGGTGTGGACAGGTACAGATCCGGGTTTTCTTCGTCGGCGAAGGTCAGCACCTGTTGCAGCGCCTCAATGGTGTACGGGCGCGGGGTGACGACGTTATCGAAGACCGACAGTTGATCCTTGAGCTTGTCCAGCTCCGGTGTGGTCTTGCGCTGATAGCCGTAGAGGCTCATGCGCTGACGGTTGGTGGACTCGCCGATCACCAGCACCAGTGTTGCGGGCTGATTGGCACCGGAGTCCTTGAGGTTATGCAGGGGCGGAATCTTGCTCGCGCTGTGGAGCATGCCCTGCATTTCGCCGAGGGTTTCGAGGTAGCGGTGATAGGCCACGGCCATCTGCCATGGCACGGCCGGTTCGATGCGGGTTTCGAACTTCTCGAAACCGCCGGCGAAGCTGCCGGTGCGCTGGGTCTGCTTGACCAGCGGATAACCGACCACTGCGATCAGAATCGCCATGGCCGCCACGAAGGCCCGCCCGCGAGGCATGTAGACCGGGCGCAGGCGAGTCCACAGGAAGTAGGCGAAGGCGGTGTGAGCGAGGAACGCGGGGATCATCCACCAGGCGAAGTATTGGGTGATGTACTCGCCGGCTTCCGACACGTTCGACTCGAACATGATGAAGATGACGCTCTGGGAGAACTCCTGCTGATAGATGAAGAAGTAACCCAGGCTGGCCATCGAACAGGCCCACAACACCACGCCGATCACGGCGGCGAGCAGACGGGTGCGCTTGGGAAACAGCAGCATCGGCGCCAGCCAGACGGCGCTCATCACGAACGCTTGACGGAATCCGGTGAAGCCGGAGGTGCCCGTCAGCTGGATCAGCAGTTGAGTGATTCCGGAGAAGTACCAGAAGAATACAAACAGCCAGATGAAACCGGCCCAGTCAAAACCTGCCGCAGCAGTCTTGCTGCGTTTAAACAATGCCATTCAGCACTCCAACTCAGTCACCATTGCCACCGCCGGGACGTTTCATGAACTCGGGAGCATGAAACCGACGAACGGAAGCCGCGCGCGGACACGCACGGCAGAATGGGCAGGAGTATCAACAAGCGAATGTGAAAACTTCGTTAGTTGCTGCAAATGGCGGAGGGCGGATCATGTCGGGAACAGCAGGGCAGCGGTTCCCGATCAGGCGGGCGGTCAGGCGTGGGGTGAGCGCTGGACGCGTGGCAGAGGCTGTGGCTCGACGCCTTGGGTCATCAGACGCAGTTGCGCCAACTCTTGTTTAAGCTGGTCGCGTTCGTCCTTCAGCTGACGAAGTTCATCGCGGCGGATCGTGACGTAGAGGGTTTGTGGCGGCATTGCTGTGTGTACTGTGCCCATTGCTCACCTCGCAAATGGCGTGTCTCAACTGCAGATCAGCCCCGGTTTCGAGCCTTGACCTGCTATCGGCGCCGATTCTGGTTTCTTTTGCTCGTGAATGGAACTTTTTTATTTTTCATGGTCGTTGTGTCTTCGCCACGTTTCCCGACGTTATCAGTCTGGATCGGGCACAATGCCCGGAAACTTCACACCGACGCTCTGGACTAACCTCCTTGAGAGCGTTGGGCTATAACCTTTGACACACTTTTATTTGTAGTAAGGAGCATCAGCACATGCAACTCGGGATTATTGGACTGGGCCGCATGGGCGGCAATATTGCACGGCGTCTGATGCTCAACGGTCACACCACCGTTGTTTACGACCGCAATACCGCCTTTGTCGACACCCTGGCCGCCGAGGGCTCTACCGGCGTCGCCGATCTGCCTGCGCTGGTCGCGGGCCTGGCCAAGCCGCGTGCCGTCTGGGTCATGCTGCCGGCCGGCGCACCGACTGAAGACACCATCGAAACGCTGAGCAATCTGCTCGAGGCCGGCGATACCATCATCGACGGCGGCAACACCAACTATAAGGATGACATCCGTCGGGCCAAGACGTTGGCCGAGAAGGGCCTGCACTACATCGACGTCGGTACCTCCGGCGGTGTCTGGGGCCTGGAGCGCGGCTACTGCATGATGATCGGCGGCGATGCCGACACCGTTAAGCGTCTGGATCCGCTGTTCGCCGCTCTGGCGCCGGGCATGGGCGACATCCCGCGCACCAAGGATCGCAAATCCGATGACCAGCGTGCCGAACACGGCTACATCCACGCAGGTCCCGCCGGTGCCGGTCACTTCGTGAAGATGATTCACAACGGCATCGAGTACGGCATGATGGCGGCCTTCGCCGAGGGCTTCGACATCCTCAAGACCAAGTCCAGCGAGCTTCTGCCGCAAGACCAGCGTTTCGACCTGAACGTGGCCGACATCGCTGAAGTCTGGCGTCGTGGCAGCGTGGTGTCGTCGTGGCTGCTCGACCTCACCGCCGATGCCCTGGCGGTCGACCCGAAACTCGACGGTTTCTCCGGCTCCGTGGCCGACAGCGGTGAAGGTCAATGGACCATCGAAGCGGCCATGGAACAAAAGGTGCCGGTACCGGTGCTGTCCAACTCGCTGTTCTCGCGCTACCGCTCCCGCGGCCAGGGCACGTTCGGTGACAAGATCCTCTCGGCCCAGCGCTTCGGCTTCGGCGGCCACGTAGAGACTGCGAAGAAATGACCCATACGATCCGCAGAAAATCCAAGGCAGAACCCGCACCACCGACCACGCTGTTTTTGTTCGGTGCCCACGGTGACCTGGTCAAGCGCTTGCTGATGCCGGCGCTGTACAACCTCAGCCGCGACGGCTTGCTTGACGAAAATCTGCGGATCGTGGGCGTTGATCACAACGCCATCACGGATGAAGCCTTCGCCCAAAAGCTTGAAGACTTCATCCGCACCGAAGTGGCAGCGAAGGTCGGCAAGGGCGATCAGATGCTTGATCCAGCCTTGTGGGCCAAGCTCGCCAAAGGTATCAGCTACGTCCAGGGCGATTTCCTGGACGACAGCACTTATTCCGCGCTGGCGGCGAAAATCGCCGACAGCGGTACCGGCAATGCGGTGTTCTACCTGGCCACCGCGCCGCGTTTCTTCAGCGAAGTGGTGCGCCGACTCGGCGCCGCAAAACTGCTGGAAGAAACCCCCGAAGCGTTCAGAAGGGTGGTGATCGAAAAGCCGTTCGGCTCCGATCTGCAAACCGCCGAGGCGTTGAACGCCTGCCTGCTCAAGGTCATGTCGGAAAAGCAGATCTACCGGATCGATCACTATCTGGGCAAGGAAACCGTACAGAACATCCTGGTCAGCCGGTTCTCCAACAGCCTGTTCGAGGCGTTCTGGAACAACCACTACATCGACCACGTGCAGATCACCGCCGCCGAAACCGTCGGCGTCGAAACCCGTGGCAGTTTCTACGAGCACACCGGCGCCCTGCGGGACATGGTGCCCAATCACCTGTTCCAGTTGCTGGCCATGGTCGCAATGGAGCCGCCGGCCGCGTTCGGCGCCGATGCGGTGCGGGGCGAGAAGGCCAAGGTGGTCGGCGCGATTCGTCCATGGACCACCGAAGAGGCGCGGGCCAACTCGGTGCGCGGCCAGTACAGCGCCGGTGAAGTCGCAGGCAAACCGGTGGCCGGTTATCGCGAAGAGGCCAACGTGTCACCCGACAGCACCACCGAAACCTACGTGGCGCTGAAGGTGATGATCGACAACTGGCGCTGGGTCGGCGTGCCGTTCTACCTGCGCACCGGCAAGCGCATGAGCGTGCGCGACACCGAGATCGTCATCTGTTTCAAACCGGCGCCGTATGCGCAGTTCCGTGACACCGAGGTCGATGAGTTGCAGCCGACCTACCTGCGTATCCAGATCCAGCCCAACGAAGGCATGTGGTTCGACCTGCTGGCCAAACGGCCGGGGCCGGCGCTGAACATGGCCAACATCGAACTGGGTTTCGCCTACAAGGACTTTTTCGAAATGCAGCCTTCCACCGGCTACGAAACCCTGATCTACGACTGCCTGACCGGTGACCAGACGCTGTTCCAGCGTGCCGACAACATCGAGAACGGCTGGCGTGCGGTGCAGCCGTTTCTCGACGCCTGGCAACAGGACGCGAGCGTACAGAGCTACGCCGCTGGCGAAGACGGGCCTCAGGCCGCCGATGATCTGCTGACTCGCGATGGTCGCGTCTGGCATGGTCTCGGATGAGAGAGCCGATCCGTTTTCTGCTGAGCGACATGGACGGCACGTTGTTGCTGCCCGATCACAGCCTCAGTCAGCGCACCATTGATGCGGTGCGCTCGTTGCGCGAAGCGGGCGTGCTGTTCAGCCTCGCTACCGGGCGCCCGCCCAAGGCCATGTTGCAGCAGATCGAAGCCCTGGGCGTCGATCTGCCGACTGCGGCATTCAACGGCGGCACGATCGTCAACCCGGACGGCAGCATTCTGGTCGCTCACTACCTGCCGGCCACAGCGGCGCTGACGGCACTGGCACTGTTTGCCGATCAGCCGGAGGTCGAAATCTGGGTGTTCAGTGGCGGCGACTGGCTGCTCAAGGATCCGCACGGGCCGATGGTCCCGCGTGAACAGCATGGCCTGGGTTATCCGCCGGTGGTGGTCGACAGTTTCGAGCCGTACCTGGAGCGCATCGACAAGATTGTGGCGACCAGCAACAACACCGGCCTGTTGATCGAGCTGGAGGCGCGTTTGCTGCCTACGGTCGAGGGGATGGCGCAGGTCTCGCGTTCGCAGCCGGTGTATCTGGACGTGACGGCGCTGGAAGCCAACAAGGGCGCCGCACTGGTGACTCTGGCCGAACATCTGGGCGTGCCGCTTGCCCAGACGGCAGCGATCGGCGACGGCGGCAACGACCCGGCAATGTTCCATGTCGCCGGCCTGTCGATTGCCATGGGCCAGGCAGAAGACGCAGTGAAGCGTCAGGCGGATGTGGTGACCGGGCCAAACACCGAGGACGGTGTGGCGCAAGTCATCGAGCAGCACATACTGTCGCGTTGATCGATGCATAAAAAAAACGGGAGCCCCAGGGCTCCCGTTGTTGTTTTTACAGCCAGTAACTCACGGCATACCAGCCCAGCAATCCCATCACCACGGTGTAGGGCAACGCCATCCACACCATTCTCCCGTACGACAGCCGCACCAGCGGCGCAATCGCCGACGTCAGCAGAAACAGAAATGCAGCCTGACCATTGGGTGTCGCCACGCTTGGCAGGTTGGTGCCGGTGTTGATGGCAATGGCCAGCGTCTCGAAGTGTTCACGGCTCATGTGGCCGGACAGGAATGCCTGTTTGACCTCGGTGATGTAGATCGTCGCCACAAACACGTTGTCACTGATCGCCGACAACAGACCATTGGCGATGAACAGCATCCCCGGTTGCTGCTCGGCGGGCAATGCCAGCACCCACTGGATCAACGGCGCGAACAACTGTTGATCATGGATTACCGCCACCACGGCAAAAAACACCACCAACAGCGCAGTGAACGGCATGGCGTCCTTGAACGCGCTACCCAGCCGATGCTCATCAGTGATGCCGCTGAAAGCGGTAATCAGGACAATCACCATGAGGCCGATCAGGCCCACTTCAGCGATATGAAATGCCAGCCCGGCAATCAGGATCAAGGCGGCAGCGCCCTGTACCAGCAGCGCGGCACGCTGGCGAGGCGTGCGTTCGGCATCGTCTTCGGTGGCGTAATCGGCGAGAACGGCGCGGACGTTGTCCGGCAGCAAGGTGCCGTAGCCGAACACGCGCAGTTTCTCCAGCAGCATGCAGGTCAACAGACCGGCCACCAGTACCGGCAGGGAAACCGGCGCAACCTTGAGGAAAAATTCGGCGAAGTGCCAACCCATTTCATGGCCGATCAGCAGGTTCTGTGGTTCGCCGACCAGCGTGCAGACGCCGCCCAGTGCAGTCCCGACAGCACCATGCATCAGCAGGCTGCGCAGGAAGGCACGGAACTGCTCCAGATCCTCGTGATGCAGCTTGGGCAAATGTTGATCGTCGCTGAACTCACTGTCCTGGCGCGGATCGTTGCCGGAGGCGACCCGGTGGTAGACCGAATAGAAGCCGACGGCCGCGCTGATGATCACGGCGGTCACGGTCAATGCGTCGAGAAAGGCCGAAAGAAACGCCGACAAAAAGCAGAACATCAACGCCAGCAGCATCTTCGAACGCACGCCAAGCAGCAGGCGCGAGAACAGAAACAGCAGCAGATCCTTCATGAAGTAGATGCCGGCGACCATGAACATCAGCAGCAGAATCACCGGAAAGTTGTGCTGCAACTCTTCGTACAGTGCCTGGGGTGTTGTCATCTTCAACAGCAGGGCTTCGATCAGCAACAAACCGCCAGGCATCAGCGGATAGCATTTGAGCGCCATGGCCAGGGTGAAAATGAATTCGATCACCAACAGCCAGCCAGCGGCCACCGGGCCTGCCGACCACAGCACCACGGCATTGAGAATCAGGAACCCGACGATGCACGCCTTGTACCAGCGGGGCGAATGCCCGAGAAAATTGTGCGCGAACGCCTGAGCCATCGAACCGGACATCGGTTGCTCCTTGCTTTAAGAAGCGCGCAAGGTGCCGCAAGCGTTGAGCAAGATCAAGTGCAGGAAGTTTCTGTTCATGGGTTCAGATAGCGCGCCACTACGGCGCGGTAATTGCCATCCAGCGAATAGCCGCCCACCAGAATGCCTCCTTCCGGTCGCAGCGCCAGCGACGTGGCGGTATCGAGGCTGCGGCCCAGTCGCGTGCGCAACCAGCCGCGGCCCGCTCCGAAGCTTTGGTCGAGGCGCCCGTCGGCCAGATAGCGCGCGACGATGAAGTCGGCCTCGACCCCGCCAATCGTGGCGCCTGCCGCGATGAGTCGACCGTCCGGCATGCGCTGTGCGGCGCTCCACTGGCAGCCGCTGGGGCCGATGTCCAGCAGGGTGGATTGGCCGTTGTGGCAATGCAGGTCGGGGCGGCCGTTGATGTGGACAGAGAGCGCCAGGCAGCGGATCGGGTCGCGGCTGCTGCCAAAGCAATGCAGGTGATCCGAGGATTCGATGACCTGGTTGACCAGCGCGCTGTGCCCTTGAGCCTTGAAGGCCAGGAAACCATCCAGCGCAAAGCGTTCGTCGAGCCGCCCGTCCGGCAGGTAGCGTGCGAGCAGGCCTTGCTGGGGGAAGTCAATGGCGCCGGCCACCACGATGCGTCCGTCTTTCTGCAACAACAGGCCGCCCAGCCAGGTGTTGAGCAACAAGTGCCGAACCATCACAAAGCCCCGGCCATTGAAGGTCTTGTCCAGAAGGCCATCGGGGGTGACGCGGATCAGCATGCCGACGTGGTCCGCCAGTGAGCAGTGGTGATTGGCAATAAGCAGGATATGCCCGTCATCCTGGACTGCGAAATCGCAGGCTTCTGCCCCCGGGACGCCGGGTGGCAGCCAGGTGTCGCGAGTGCCCATGGACAGATCACCGGGCAAACACACTATTTTCCGGCCGTTGTCGCCGAACTCCGGGGCGCGTCGGCCCTGCGCATCGAACAGGGCGAGGGCGGGCAAGGTGCGATGTTCGGACTCGTAATGCAGGCCGGCCAGCAGGATTCGCCCGTCGGACAAGACCTGAACCTTGCTGCCCGTGGCTTCGAAACCAGAGGCGAACTGGCCGATCACGCTGCCCTGAAAGCCGAAGCCTAGATCCGCAGAGCCATCATCCAGCAGACGGGCCAGGCCGAAACGGCTGCCTTGGGGCGTGCCGACCTTGGCGGCAATCAGGATACGACCTTGCGGGTCAAGAGCTACATGCTGGGTCAGGCTGGATGTGCTGCCGGCAAAATAAACCTGAGTCACGCCGTTGTTGGCAAACGACTTGTCGAGTTGTCCGGCATTGTTCGCCAGCGTCGGCAGCGCAATAGCGGTTTGGATTGACATGCATGTTTCTCCTTGCGAGTCGACCCGTATTCATGAAGAGGGGCGATAACGGCATGGCGAAACATTCAATCCCTGAACAAGCGCAAGTACAACTGACAGAACTAACAGGTGGAGGGTCGCACTGTGCCAGAACAGTGACTTTTTGAACCAGTCGCAAGCCTGCCAAGCATTCAGGCGCGAAAGTATTGAGGAAAGTTATACAAAGTGGCTGAAGTTAAAAAGGATTCAGCAACTTGAAGAAGAGGGCGGATGACTGGAAAGTCATCCGCATTGCCCTCGGATCAGTGTGGCATCGACCAGGACTGCAGTGCGTAACCTTCGTCGCTCAGTTCGGCACGGGCTTGTTGCAGCAGGTATTCGAGTTGCGCAGGATCGGAGTAGGCGCTGCTTGGGATGCAGGTGCGGCCAATCTGCGAATTGGTGCGGTCGATGACGGTCAGGCTCAGTTCGCCATTGCCGTCTTGTGGAGCCCAGGCCACGCACTGGAAAGGTTTGAAGGCGTGGTTGGCAATCAAAAGAGCTTCGTTGATACGGAGCGGGGCGGTCATGGGGTCTTCTCTCTATAGTGCCCAATCAAGTGATGTGCCGTCGGTTGGGCTTACCGTTCGGCGAGTTACTTGTACTGATGCACGCAACCCGCTGACAGGTCACACCGGATTTAAAGAAATTTCGACTTTCTTTCATACAATCTCTGTTACGGCGTTTTTTGAAAGCTGGGTGAAAGATTCGAGTCGATAGCTGACTAATAAAACGGGTTCTTATAACTGCTTCGCTTGTACGCCTATAAGCAATTGATACAAGGCGCCGTCAAATTCTTGCTAATGTTACAGCCAGGTCTGCCAAATGACTGTTTTTACAATCATTTCCTATAATTTGGCGCCAAGGAACAGTCATGAGCGAAGCGCCTGCGTTACGACGTTTATTGGTAGTCGACCCTTGTGACGACTGTCACCGATTACTGCCCGGTCTACGTTCGGTCGGCTGGGATGTTGACAGTTGCAGCCTGGAAAATGCCGCCGACCGCAGTTGCGATGTCGGCTTGCTGCGTTTGCAGCCTTTTCACCTGGAGCGACCCGAAGCGGTCAAGGAATTGATCAGCCGTAGCGGCACCGAGTGGATCGCCGTACTGAATCAGGAAGTGTTGCGCCTGCAGAACGTCGGGGACTTCGTTTGTGAATGGTTTTTCGACTTTCATACCTTGCCCTTCGACGTGTCGCGGGTGCAGGTCACACTGGGCCGGGCGTTCGGCATGGCGCGCCTGCGCGGCCAGGGCACGATTCATGTCGACCAGCCGGAACACGAGCTGCTCGGCGACAGCAAACCGATTCGCGAACTGCGCAAGCTGCTCAGTAAACTGGCGCCCACCGAGTCGCCGGTACTGATTCGCGGCGAAAGCGGCACCGGTAAAGAACTGGTCGCCCGTACCCTGCATCGACAATCGCAACGGCACAACAAACCGTTCGTGGCCATCAACTGCGGGGCAATCCCCGAGCATTTGATCCAGTCCGAGCTGTTCGGCCACGAAAAAGGCGCGTTTACCGGTGCCCACCAGCGCAAGGTCGGGCGTATCGAGGCGGCCAACGGCGGGACATTGTTTCTCGATGAAATCGGCGATCTGCCGCTGGAGCTGCAAGCCAATCTGCTGCGCTTTCTCCAGGAAAAACACATCGAACGGGTGGGCGGCAGCCAGCCGATCCCGGTGGATGTGCGCGTGCTGGCGGCCACCCACGTCGACCTTGAAGCGGCGATCGAGAAGAAGCGCTTTCGTGAGGATTTGTACTACCGGCTGAATGTGCTGCAAGTCGTCACCGCGCCTTTGCGTGAGCGCCATGGCGATCTGTCGATGCTGGCCAACCATTTTTCCCACTTCTACAGCCACGAAACCGGGCGCCGGCCGCGCAGTTTCAGTGAAGATGCCTTGATTGCAATGGGCAAGCACGACTGGCCGGGCAATGTCCGGGAACTGGCCAACCGTGTACGCCGGGGCCTGGTGCTGGCCGAAGGACGACAGATCGAAGCCCGTGACCTGGGCCTGATCAGCCAGCAATCGATTGCCACCCCGATGGGTACCCTCGAAGACTACAAGACCCGCGCCGAACGCCAGGCATTGTGCGATGTGCTGAACCGGCACAGCGACAACCTCAGCGTGGCCGCCAAGGTGCTGGGGGTTTCCCGGCCGACGTTCTACCGCTTGCTGCATAAACACCAGATCCGCTAGGGCGCGGTGCTTCTTCCGACAAGAAGCTGAAAAGGCCCGCTGCGATGCACTCGCAGCGGGCCTTTTCATAGTGTGGCGGGTTAGAAGTAGTACGGGAATTTCAGGCTGAAGGAGAAGTCCGGGGCATCGTCGGTCATGCCGATGGACAGGTTGGGCACGATGGTCAGATTGTCGGTGGCCGCGATGGTCATGCCGACGTTGAAGTAACCGGCGTTGGCGTCGCTGGACACCACCGATTGCCAATCCCCGCCATCCTGTTTCAGCTTGCTCTTGCGTTGCACAAGGTCGGATACGGAGAACGACATACTCATCTTCTCGTTCAGTGCGAAGGCAACCCCGGCGCCAATCTGGAAGCTGTCGCCGATGCGTACCTTGCCTGGGTTCTTCTGGTTGACATCGGAACTGATGTCGTCAAACGACTCCTCGAAGTTGTGGGTGTAGGACAGACTGCCGAACAGCACGGCCGGGTCAAACGTCTTGACCAGCGAGATGCCCGGTGTGATCGACCAGACGCCGTTGCCGGTCGGCAAGGTGTCGGGAACGAACAGGTTGTTGTTGTCGTCGGTCTTGCGCAGCTTGATGCCGAACGGATCCTTGCCGGTTGGCGCCTTGACCCGCAAGGAGACCACGGCGTCCGGGGTGTTGGCCGATTCGTCCAGGAACTTGTACGCAATGCCGAAGTTGACGTCGCCGATAGTCGGGTCGCGGCTGACGTCCTGTTCGGTGGTGACGTTGGAGGCGCCGCCGTTGCCGCCGCCGGACTGATAGGTCGATTCCCGGTAGATCACTGGCACGTTCAGGTCGAATTGCCAGCGGTTGTCGAAGTTGTAGCGGCCTGTCAGGTCCAGCGTCCAGGTGTCGGCCTTGATCCGGTCGAGGTTGATGTTGCCGAGAAAAATCGAGTCCAGAGCCAGGAAACCGTTGAGAATCAGCTGGCGCGTGTCATAACGCGAATAGGTGATACCGGTTTCGAAGCTGAATTTGCCGCCCCCGAAGAAACCGCTGGCTTCGTCGTACAGGTTGGACACACTCTGTGCCGGTTGTGAATCGTCGGCCAACGATTGGCCATAGGATGCGCCACTGCCCCCGGCGGCGCCCCCCGACGCTGCTGCAGCCCCGGTGCCGGTGGCGACCCGGTTGCCTTTCATGTCCGAAGGCGATTTGGCCAGGCGTTTTGGGGGTGGAGAAGCGGGTTGCTCTTCGACCTGGCGGACTCGCTGTTCGAGCACCGCCAAGGCTTTTTGTTGTACTTCGTATCGTTGCTTAAGCTCCAGAAGTTCCTGTTTCAGGGCTTCTACATCGGCATCGGGTGCTGCTTGCAGCATCGCCGCGGGTAGAAGAGTACTCAAACATACAGCGGCACGCAGTGATACTGATCGATACATGAATAAGCCGTCCCTTTAAGCCCAATGATCGAGACTCAGCGTAGTTCAATATCCGATATTGCGTAGTGCTCTGAGTTGAGTCAGGTTGCAGTCCAGTGCGCCGGCACTCATACCGTTATTGTTAAGGACAACGTTGAGTTGTGTCAGGTTGTTGACTACGTTCGCGTTACCCAGCAAGCGGGTATTTTGCAGCAGTCCGCCCTGGGCGACCTGTTGCAAGGCTGTACCCTGATTGCCGGAGGCCTGAATGGCCATTTGCACACCGCCGTTTGTGGCTGAAACCGCGACGCTGCCGGCACCGTTGCTGCCGGAAATGGTCTGGCCGGCCATCAAGGCCTGGCCCTGGGCGGGCATCAGGGCAGGTGCCTGACTGGCTTCTTTGACGTTGATCGCAACGTTGTTGTAGGCGGAGTTGCCGTCGCCAGCGGCGCGCACACTCTGCGTCACGCCCTGGCTGGAGTTGAGTCCCGCACCACCCACGACCGAGCCAGTCCCCAGTTCCGGGGTACTGCCATTGCCGTGTTCCTTGATGGTCGAGACGTAGAATTCAGGTTTTACCGAAGCGGCCTGCAATTGCATCGTGGCCGAGGCCCCGATCAGATCTCCACTGGCGTTGCGCCAGGTACTGCTCATGACGACACCGAAGCTGATGATCCGGCCCGGCATCACATAACGACCGCGAAGCTGTGACAGCTCCGAATCCTGGATTTCGATGGGTTTGAACCCTGCATTGGCATAGCCTGACGCGCTCGCTGCCAGGCAGGCGGCGGCCAGCCAGTATGAGGTTTTCATCTGCTGCTCCCGGGACATCCAGCCCCACTCTTTATAATCGGCGATTAAAAGAAGTCGCTCTGTATGAACCCGAAGTCCATCAATTCAGCATCTTTGACGGGGTTGAAGTTATCCAGCTTGTTCTTGGCGGTCAGCGGTGCCGGAGGACTGCGTAATGCATTGGTCTTGTCGTATCCGGGGCCGACGATGGCAAAGACAATGCCGTTCCAACCTTTGACAAAGTCATCATGGCTGTAGCGTTTGTGTCCTAAAACGGGGTCTCCGATGTAGACCCAATCCTTGTCCGCCCGCTGCAGCACCACGAAATGCTTGTAGCCGCGAATTTCCATCAGTACCACCACCGGGATAGTGACCGCATCGAGTTTTTCCGGTGGGATCTTGTAGCCCCTGGCACGCATGCCGATGCTTTCTATGTAGCGCTTCATGTCGAGCATGGAGAAACCTTGCGTACGGACAAGGTCCTGGTCGGAATTGACCAGCATGCCTTTGATGATGTGCTCTTCATCGACGTCGAGCCAATAAGCCTGGCGCAGTACCGTTGCCAGCGCGGCGGCGCCGCAGCTGAAATCGGTTTTTTGTTCGACGATGTCGGCAAACTTGCGCTCACGGATGCTTTGCACGTTTTTGTAGACGAGCGTGCCGCCGGGCAGGGCAGCAACGGGAATCTGAGCAGCCTGGGTCAGGCCACAGAAGCAAAGCAGAGCGAGGAGGGCAGTCTTACGCATGATCGATACGCCTTTGCGGACTGAGGAAAAGCCCCGTTTCCGGGGCTTTCGTTTCGATCGCGATTACATGCAGGCTTTGCAACCTGCAGCGATGGACAGCGAGTTGCTTTGTTGGTTGCCAACGCCAGCAGCGTTGTTGAAGCCGCCGTTGCCGGACCAGTTGTTGCCTACGTTGGTCATGCTGGCGGTGTTGGTGACTGGGTTTTTCCAGCCGTCTGGAGTCAACACTTGTTGAGTGGTCACGCCAGCCAGACCGAAGACACCCACGGCAACGAAATCAGATTTCTGATCTTTGCCATGGCCCCTGTCGTTGTTGCCATAGCCACCGTGACCGTGATCATCGTCTTTGGTGACTGCGGTGCCTGCGGCCACGAATGCGCCGGCGGCGTTGACAGTGCCAGTGAGGGTATCTTTTTTGTAGGTTTGAGTGCCGTTGTTGGCGACGCCCAGACCCGTCGAGGTTTGGTTGGCGGCAGCAGCGGCGTTAGCTACACGACCACCGGATACAGCAATTGCCAGGTTGTTTTTCTGTTGGTTGAAGTCGCCGGCAGCGTTGTTCACGCCGATGTTACCCGAGCCACCGTTGCCGACGTTGTTGAGGCTGGCATTGGCTGTGCTGGAGTAGTTCGCAACGGTGTTGCCGGTGTTCATTTGAGTTGCACTGGAGGCGGAAACCGCAGCGCCGAAGATGAAGCTTTCGTCAGCAGTGGCCAGAGCGGCGGCGTTGTCTTGTTGGTTGCCATCGCCTGCGGCGTTGTTCATGCCGATGTTGCCGTTGGCGCCGTTGACAGCGTTGCTGGCATTGGCGTTGTTGTTGGTGCCCTGGTTCAGCACAATGTTGCCGTCGCTGGTTTGCTGGTCGATCACTGCAGCGCCCGCACCGGCGGAGATTTGCAGCAGTTCTTCCAGAGTTGGGCCTTTCGGTCCGTGATCATGACCGTGATGTTCATCACGGCCGCCTGCCTGAGCTGCGATTGCCATCACTGCGGCGAGTGCGAAAACCAGTGGTTTGAGAGCCATTGTAGGTTTCATGGTGTTTCTCCGTCGTGCTTATTAGTTGGTTAAGTGTTGGTACTTTCTAATTGCACTGCTTCTTGTTTGGGTCAGTCAGCGACCCGGATGCTCAGGGTGTTAGCCATTCGGTTCCCCACCCCGGCACTCTGGTTCACCTGGATTACCCCGCGACTGCCGGTGAAGGCCTGATCACTTGTCGTGACCTGGCGACTGCCGGGGATGCCAGTTGCTCCTGAGCTCGGTAACAACGCCACGTTCTGTTGGGAAAGGGCGCTATCGTCAATGCTCTGCGGTGCAGCACTGATGCTGATCCGCATGGCGTTGGCCATCTGGTTGTTGGCCCCGGAACCCTGGTTCACGCCCAGTGCGCCGTTGCCGTTACTGAATGAGGTACCGCCGATAGTGGAGCTCGCATTGATCGAGCGGTCGGCGGGGGTGTCGAGTTTCTGGTGAATGATGGTGGTGGCGCTGGCCGACGTGCCGATGGCAATCGATTTGACGTTGGTCTGTTGCTGTTGGTCGCCGGCGGCCTGGTTGACGTTGAAGTTGCCGTTGTACTGCGCGCCGGAGTTCTGAATGTTGGCGCTGTCCACGGCGCCTGGATCGGCCATCACGCTGGTGCAGCCGAGCAGCGCCAAAAGGAGCAGGGAACGATTCATTTCATTGGCCTCCGGCCATGCGGGTCAGCGGAGCCAGACCACTGCTGAGCGAGCGGTTGATGGTGTTGGAAATCGTCCCGCCACCGCCGCCGCCATGGCCGGCGCTCATGCCGGGCAGACCGTTTGGATTGGTCAAGACGTTGGTGCCCGGCAGGCTGGACCCTACGGATATGTTGCCGCGGATAGATGAGCCACTGGCTACACTGGCAAAGTCGCCGTCATTGAGTTCGGTGCTGGTCATTGCCTGGTCGATACGCGCGGACGGGTTGGCATTGACAGTGGTCGGGTAGGGGTCTTTGCCGAATGCGCTGCGTCCGATCGGAATCGGCTGCACGTCGCGACTGAGCACGATCACGCCATTGCCTTCAGCCTGAACGTTGACACTGAGGAAAGTGCTGGCGGCTGATCCGATCAGCAGAAGGCAAGTGAAGGCTTTGTTGATGTTTCCCACGGCGGCAATTCCTTCTTCAGTGGGCTGGCCCGAGTCAGCGTTGTGAAGGAGAGAGCGAAAGCTGTGCCGGTTTTTAAATCTTCCGGGTTTTCAATGGGTTGGCTGAAGAGTGTGCAGCGCTGATACAAATGCTGTTTCAACGCTGAAACAGGTCCCTGCAGTTTCTGCGGGGCAAAGCCATTGCAATGCTCTGGGACAAGGGTTTGCAGAAGGGTGTTTCAGCGATGTAACAAGTCGCATGACAAAGCGATGAAGGCCGTTGAGACGGGGGCTTTGCAGAGGAAGGAGTGTTTCAGGATCGGACACTTTTACCCCTGATCGGGGAAAATGCACGGGGCAGGCACCCGGACCCGGGTCAACCTGCCAGCAGGTTTCGTACGGCGTCGAAGGCTTGAGCCTGGCGCTCGGCCCAGTCACCCTGAATGATCTGCAAAGGTTGCCGGTGCTGTTCCAGCCAGGTTTTGGTGGCGTCGTAGAAGGCCAGACGTTCGCTGAGCGCTGGCTGGCAACGTTGACCGTCGTCTGTCCAGTCGATCTGTTGCGCAGACAGCAGCAGGTGCAGGTCGTAATGACGCGCCAGCAGTTCCGGTTCCAGCCAGTCGGGACAGTCGCCGAACAGCGTCTGGCTCCAGAGGATGTTGCTCAAAAGATGCGTATCGAGAATCAGCAGGCTCGGCTGTTGCGCTCGCGCCTCGTCTTCCCATCGCAACTGGCCGCGAGCGATCTCGGGAATATCGGCAAGGCAGGTATCACGGGGATTCTGCTCGATGAACCAGCGCACGTACTCGTCGACCCGCAGACCGCCGAACTGTCGCTGCAGTCCGGCCGCCAGCCAGCTCTTGCCGGTGGATTCCGGCCCGGTCAGAACCACGACTTTCATGTGCGCAACGCCGGATCGGCGCGCCATTCCCGCCAGCCTTGCACCGCGATCAGGGTGAAGAGGGCGTACAGCGCCGCCGTGAGATACAGCGCCTTGTAGAGAAACAGCCCGACAAAGATCACATCCAGCACGAACCACAGCGCCCAGCATTGCAGGCGCTTGTGGGCCATCCAGAATTGCGCGACCAGGCTGAAAGCGGTCAGCGCCGCGTCGAGCCAGGGTTGCGCCGCGTCCGTCCAGTGCGCCATGGCCGCGCCCAGCAAAAGGCTGCCGACGGCGCCGATGGCCAGCCCTTGCAGAATCGAACGGAAATCGAGCCGGCTGACCTCACGTCCGTCGTGCAGCGTTCCGACGCGGGTCCATTGCCACCAGCCGTAGACTTGCAGCGCGGCGTAGACCACCTGCAGCAACATGTCCGAATACAGCTTCACTTCAAAGAAGACCCAGCTGTAGAGCAGCACCATGACCAGCCCGATCGGCCAGCACCACGGGTTCTGTTTGACCGTCAGCCAGACGGCGATTACACCGAGGGCGGCGGCAAACAGTTCGAGCCCGGACATGCAAGATCCTTGGGGGAGTTGGGAAGGGAGCGGATTGTACCGAAAAACAGGTGGGAAATGAGTTCCCACCTGTTGCAGGGATCAGACGCGGAACTGGCGCAGCAGCCCGTTCAGTTGTTCGCTGAGCTGGCCGAGTTTCACACTCGCCACGCTCGACTGCTCGGCCGCCAGCGCCGTGCTGTGAGACAAGCCCGCCGCCTGAGTAACGTTCTGGTTGATGTCCTCGACCACGTGCGCCTGTTGCAGGGTCGCGCTGGCGATCGAGGCGTTCAGACCGTTGAGGTTGCGCAACGCCTGGCCGATGGCATTGAGACTCGCCCCGGCCAGTCCCGCCTGCTCGATAGTCAATTGCGAAGCCTTGCTGCTGTCGCCGATCACCTTCACGGCGGCCTCGGAATGGTTTTGCAGACGCTCGATCATCGACTGGATTTCCGCCGTGGATTTCTGCGTGCGTTGCGCGAGCAAACGCACTTCGTCAGCCACCACCGCAAACCCGCGACCCTGTTCACCGGCACGGGCTGCTTCAATGGCGGCGTTGAGGGCGAGCAGGTTGGTCTGCTCGGCAATCGAGCGGATCACTTCCAGCACGCTGCCGATCTGCGTGCTTTCGGTCGCCAGCGTGCGGATGACTTCGACGGCCTGATCGATGGTGCCGGAGAGCTTGTCGATCTGTTGCAAGCTGCCGTCGATGTTGACCTGGCCCTGTTGAGCCTGGGCTTCTGCGTCACGCATTTCGCTGGCGGCATGTTCGGCGTTCTTCGCCACATCTTGCACGCCGTAGGTGACTTCGTTGATGGCGGTCGCCACCAGCTCCATCTGCTGCGACTGTTGCTGGCTGCGCTGCTGGGCCTGGGTTGCGTCGTTGCCCAGCTCCCGCGACGACTCGCCCAGCGCGCTGGCGGACACCTGCAAATCGCCGATGACCCGGCGCAGCTTGGCAGTGAAGGCATTGAAGTGATGCGCCAGTTGCGTGACTTCGTCCTGGCCATGGGTATCGAGGCTGCGGGTCAGGTCGCTTTCGCCGCTGGCGATGTTGGCCATGGCGTTCACGGTTTCCTGCAAGGGGCGGACAATGCTGCGGGCAATCAGGATCACCAGCACGCCCATGATCAGTGCGATGACCAGCCCTACAACGGACGCCTTGATCACCTGGCCCTGAAACTCGGCCTGCACATCGTCGACGTAGACGCCGGAACCCAGCACCCAGCCCCATGGCTCGAACAGTTTCACGTAGGAGGTCTTGGCCACCGGCTCGCTGGCACCGGGTTTCGGCCAACGGTAATCGACCATGCCGGCGCCCTTGGCCCTGGCGATGGCAACCATTTCGTTGAACACCGCAAAACCGTCCGGATCGCGAATCGCCGAGAGGTTCTGGCCTTCAAGCTTGGGATTGGTCGGGTGCATGACCATCACGGGGGTGAGGTCGTTGATCCAGAAGTAGTCGTTCTGATCGTAGCGCAGGCCGCGAATCGCGGTCAGCGCCTGTTTCTGGGCGGCGTCGCGGGTCAGGGTCCCCGCCGCTTCCAAGCCTTGGTAGTAGGCCAGCAATCCACTGGCGGTCTGCACCACATGCTGGGTTTTCTGGGCCTTGGCGTGATACAGGTCATCGTGGATCTGCTTGAGCATCAACAGGCCCAGGGTCAGCAGCATGACCACCGCCACAATCAAGATGAGCCACAAGCGTCGGCTGATCGACACACTGCGCAAGCTGTTCATAACGCTGTCACTCCGGTTTTTTTTCTTGTAATAAATCACCGCCAGCATCCAAGCACGTTTCCGTGCCCGGGCATACGCGACCCAAGTCGTAGAGCGCGGCAGCGCTATTACGGCTTGTCTGATAGGATTTCGGCCCCGTGCGTGAAAACCTGAATCCAAGTTGCCATTTCACGGAATTTTGACCGTTTCGTGTGGATCCTTGGCGCGCGGAATCGGTACAGCGACAAACAGCTACGCTGAACGCAGTGAACGTAAAAAAATACTATCGGGGCATGCCTGAGCGCATCGCTCTTTGGGGGATTGATGGACCTTTGGACCGCCTTGCAGGCACTGATTCTTGGAGTTGTAGAAGGGCTGACGGAGTTTTTGCCCATTTCCAGTACCGGACACCAGATCATTGTTGCCGACTTGCTCGATTTCGGAGGCGAGCGAGCGATGGCGTTCAACATCATCATTCAGCTTGGCGCGATTCTCGCAGTGGTCTGGGAATTTCGACGCAAGATTCTCGACGTGGTCATCGGCTTGCCGACTCAGCCGAGCGCCCGGCGCTTTACCGCCAACCTGCTGATCGCCTTCCTGCCCGCCGTGGTGCTCGGCGTGATCTTTGCCGATCTGATTCACAAATACCTGTTCAACCCGATCACCGTGGCCGCGGCGCTGGTGGTGGGCGGGATCGTGATGTTGTGGGCCGAGCAGCGTCAGCATGAAGTTCACGCTGAAACGGTCGACGAAATTCGCTGGACGGATGCGCTGAAGATCGGCTTCGCCCAGTGCCTGGCGATGATCCCCGGCACCTCGCGCTCCGGCTCGACCATCATCGGTGGCCTGTTGTTTGGCCTGTCGCGCAAGACCGCCACCGAGTTTTCGTTCTTTCTGGCGATGCCGACCATGGTCGGTGCGGCGGTGTATTCGGGCTACAAGTATCGCCACCTGTTCGTGCCGGCCGACTTTCCGGTGTTCGCCATCGGTTTCGTCACGGCGTTCATATTCGCCATGATCGCGGTGCGTGGCTTGCTGAAATTCATTGCCAGCCACAGTTACGCGGCATTCGCCTGGTACCGGATCGTGTTCGGTCTGTTGATTCTGGCGACCTGGCAGTTCGGCTGGGTGGACTGGGCGGCGGCCAGGGCATGAGTGATTCCCGCGCACGTCGTCCGGATCGCGGCTCGTCCGGCGGCCGCATCCAGCACCTCAATTTGAAGCTGTTCGTGCTGCTGATCGTCTGCGCGTTGCCGCTGTTCGGCTCGCTGTCGATGTGGTTGCGCGGGATCTCTCGCGTGCCGCTGGCGGCCTACGGGATTGTCAGCGTGCTGGCGTTCTTCCTGTACTGGGCCGACAAGCGCAAGGCCCGCGCCGATGCCTGGCGCACTCCGGAAAACATCCTGCACGCCGTGGAACTGGCGGGTGGCTGGCCGGGCGCGTTGATCGCCCAGCAGGTCTTGCGGCACAAGACGCGCAAGGTGTCGTTCCAGATTTTGTTCTGGGTGATCGTTGCGCTGCACCAGGTGTTCTGGATCGATCAGTTGTTCCTCGGTTCGAACCTGCTGGCGTTGGGGTAGAGCTACAGCAGCAACCCGACCCGGGTTTTCTTCGGCAATTTGCTCACCACCAACTGGTGAGAACGTTGCAGCAACCCTCGCAGTTCCTCGGCGCCCAAGGGGTAGGGCGGGTGCATGATGATCCATTGTGCCCGCGCCAGATAAGGCGCCGGGTGAATGCCCGGCCGGTCGCAATGACCGAGAAACAGGTCCTTGTCGACCTTGAACGCCAGCGACTCACCGCGCAGCCCCTGCAAGGCGAACATCTTGTTGCCGGCAATCGAAAACACCCGCACACCGCCCCATTTGTAGTCTTCCCGGGCGCCCGGCAATGTCAGGCAGAAATCCGCAACGTCCGCTTCGCTCATCTTTCCTTGTTTCATAACAGCCGTTCTCCACAGGCATTGAACGATTCCACCAAATGATCGATCCAGGCACGTACCGCCGGCATCACCCCGCGTCGATGCGGGTATACGGCTTGCAGCCAGCCGCCGGGCAACGACCAGTCCGGCAGCAATTGCACCAGCGTGCCGTTGTTCAGTTCCGCTTCGCAATACATCATCGGCAGCAGGGTGAAACCCTGGCCGGCCAGCACGCAGGCCTTGCGTACGATGAAATCGTCGATGCCCAGCCGGGCTTCCAGCGCCAGATCGCAACTCTTGCCGTGCTGATCGAGCAGGCGCACATGCACCATGCGATCGGCTTCCAGCGCACCAAGCACCGGCAGGGCTTTGAGGTCCTGCGGATGATTGATTTCCACGCCCTGTATAAAGGAAGGACTGGCGACCACCACCATCTGTGCCTGGCGCAGACGGCGGGTCACCAGCATCGGCTCTTCGTCGCCGTGTTCGCGCACGCGCAGGGCTACATCGATGCCTTCGGTGATCAGATCCACGCGACGATTGATCAAGGTGACTTCCAGTTGCACCTGCGGGTATTTGCCGAGGAAGTTGCTGATCACCACTGGCAGCATTTCATGGGCCAGCCCCGTCGGACTCGAAACCCGTAAACGGCCACGGGGCTCGCTGGACATGCTGGCCACCGTTTCATCGGCCATTTCCGCTTCCAGCAGCATCGCCTGGCAGTGACGCAAATAGCGCTCGCCAACCGCAGTCAGCTTCAATTGCCGGGTAGTGCGTTGCAGCAAGCGCGCACCGAGGCGTTCTTCCAGTTCGGCAATGCGCCGCGACAGGCGCGACTTGGGAATGCCGAGCAAGCGGCCGGCAGCAGCGAATCCGCCGGCCTCGACCACTTTGGCGAAATAGTAGAGATCGTTGAGGTCTTGCATGTGGGGCGAATCCAACTGTTCTATCGGTGGGACGAACTATCGCATTGTTGCCGTCTAATCAGCTATTGGTTTCGTAGGTAGGATTGTCTCCATTCCGTCGCCACCGGCGATTCTTTCCAGGAGATTCCACTATGAAACTGCTGCACATCGATTCAAGCATTCTGGGCGACAACTCCGCTTCCCGTCAGCTGAGCACCGAAGTCGTGAAAGCCTGGCAAGCCGCCGAGCCAAGCGCTGTCGTGACCTACCGCGACCTGGCCGCCGACGCCATCAGCCACTTCTCGTCGACCACTCTGGTGGCCGCCGGCACCGCCGCTGAACTGCGCAACGCTGCACAACAGCACGAAGCCGAACTGAGCGCCAACACCCTGGCCGAATTCATCGCGGCTGACGCCATTGTCGTTGCCGCGCCGATGTACAACTTCACCGTGCCAACCCAGCTCAAGGCCTGGATCGACCGCATCGCCGTCGCCGGCCAGACTTTCCGCTACACCGAAGCCGGCCCTGAAGGTCTGTGCGGTGGCAAGAAAGTGATCATCGTATCGACTTCGGGCGGCATCCACGCCGGTCAGGCCTCGGGCGTGGCTCACGAAGACTACCTGAAACTGGTCTTCGGCTTCCTCGGCATCACCGACATCGAAATCGTCCGTGCCGAAGGCCTGGCCTACGGCGAAGAAGTTCGCAACAACGCCATGAGCGCGGCCCACGCCCGCATCAGCGAGCAACTGTTCGCCGCTGCGTAAGGCTTTCGTAAAGAACAGCTCTCGTTCAGGCAACACCCAAAAAACTCTGTATTCTGGTTCTGCAAGGGCCAGATACGGAGTTTTTTGTGTCTGACTGTTACATAATCTGGCCCGGGTTATGCAGTCTTACGATCAACGTCTGAGTGCAGCGCCGCGCCGGATCACCGAACCTCGGAGTTTCGGGCGTCGAACACAACGGATCTTTCGATTGAGTAACAACAGGGTGGGGCATCCCATGATGCGTCTTTGTGCAACGTTACTGATTTGCCTGCTCGGCAGCCTGAATTCAGTGCACGCAGCCCCCGGCCAGTACCCACGCTGGAGCGTCGGTTATCACGAGATGACGTTCCTCGATCCGCTCGACCTGCAACCCATGCGTGCCATCGCGTTCTATCCCTCCAGCGACCGCGAGCACATGAGCCTGATCGAGGGCTATTCGGTCGAGGCCGGCGAAGACACCAGGATCGCCCTCGGCCGCTTTCCGATGCTGATGCTGTCCCACGGCAACACCGGCACGCCGCTGGCCTTGCACGATCTGGCCACATCCCTGGCCCGCAAGGGCTTTGTGGTGGTGGCGGTGATTCATCCCGGTGACAACTCCAGGGATCACAGCCGCCTCGGCACCTTGAGCAATCTTTATGGCCGGCCGATCCAGATTTCCGAAGCCATTACCGCCACCCTTGGCGATCGCATGCTGGCGCCGTTCGTCAACGCCGACCAAGTGGGCGTCATCGGCTACTCGGCGGGGGGCGAGACCGCGTTGATTCTCTCCGGCGCGCAGCCTGACCTTGATCGCCTGCGTCGTTACTGCCAGGAACGTCCGGATGATCGCGACGCCTGCAACACCCAGGGCGAACTGATCGTCGATCGCGATGACCTGCAACCGGTGGCCGACCCGCGAGTCCACGCCTTGCTGTTGATGGCGCCGCTGAGCCTGAAGTTCGGCCGGCACACCCTAGCCGACGTGCATGTGCCGGTGCTCCTGTACAGCGGCGACGGCGACAAACTGGTGGCGTTCGACAAGAACGCCGCCGCCCTGGCGCGCAAACTGCCGACTGCGCCAGACTTCAAGTTGCTGGCCGGTGCGGGACACTTTGTGTTCATGGCGCCGTGCAATGAAGAGCAGATCCGTGCGATGCCGGCACTGTGCACCGATGCTGACGGGGTGGATCGTGAAGACATTCACCGCAACCTGATTTCCGAAGCCGGGCGGTTCTTCTCCCATGCACTGGGCAAGCCTTCCCGGGCGGGGATGCAGACGGCGGATCAGTAAGCGTCAGGCCATTGCCCGACGCTTGAGCCACAAGGTCAGCGCCAGTCCGGTCACGGACAGCAGTGCTGCAACCAGGAATATCCTCGAATACCCCAGATTCAACGCCACCGCGCCCATCAACGGCCCGGCGACCGCCAATGCCAGATCGAAAAACACTGCGAAAGCACTCAACCCGGCACCACGGCTGGAGTTGGGCACCTGCTGGATGGCTTCAACACCCAGCGCCGGGTACACCAGCGACAGCCCGAACCCCGCCAGCCCGGCGCCGATCAGTGCGTAACCGGTCGAGGGGGCGAGCCACAGCAACAACAGCCCGACGGTTTCGATGCTCATGCAGGCGATGGCCGAAGCAAAGCCGCCGAATCGGGCGATGGCGCCAATGAACAGAAGCCGCGACAGGATGAAGCACACGCCGAACACCGTCAGGCAGTAGGCCGCGCCGCTCCAGCCGCGATTGAGGTAATAAAGGGTGATGAACGTGGTCAGGGTGCCGTAACCGATCGAGGCCAGGCTCAAACTGGCACCGAACGGCGCAATCCGCCCGAATACCGCCCAGAACGGCAACCGCTCGCCGCGCACCACCGGTACGGAGGGTTTGTTGCGGATCAGCAGCAGGGCGCCAGCGGCCAGTACCGACAGCGCAATACCGAGGCTGGTAAACCCATAGTCGGCCACCATCAGCACACCCAGCGGCGCTCCGATGGCAATGGCGCCGTAAGAAGCGATGCCGTTCCAGCCGATGGAGCGGGCGGTGTGCTCTGCACCGACCTGGCCCATGCACCAACTGATGGTGCCAACACCGATCAGGCCCTGCGCGATGCCGAGCAGCAGACGCCCGGCAATCAGAATGATCAGGCTCGCCAGCGGGACGTCCTGCAGCAGCGTGGAAACGAGCGTCAGCAAACCGCTGAGCACGATTCCCGACAAGCCATAAACGATCGCCCGTTTGGTCCCGACGGTGTCCGACATGCGCCCGGCCATCGGCCGGCTGAGCAGGGTTGCCAGGTATTGCGATCCGATCACCAGACCCGCGATGACGGCACTGAAGCCCAGTTGTTCGTGCACATAGCCTGGCAACACGGCAATCGGCAGGCCGATGCAGAGGAAGGCGATAAAGGTGTAGAAAACGATGGAGACGATCTGCAGGGTGATCGCCATGGAGCTTTGAGGTGGCTGTTGCTGCGCAGACATGAGGGCTCGTTCGCGGGCGGCGGTGGGAGAGTCCGCATCATGGCTTGGCGGTGAAATAAAAGAAAGCAGGCTAACTATCTTTCCCGGACGCAATAAAAAGCCCCGCCATGGGGCGGGGCTTTCGACTCTAGGCCGCTATCAGAACACGACGCCCTGGCTGCGCAGGTAATCGTCGTAGGTGCCGCTGAAGTCGGTCACGCCGTTCGGGCTCAGCTCGATGATGCGCGTGGCCAGGGACGATACGAACTCACGGTCGTGGCTGACGAAGATCAGCGTGCCCGGGTAGTTTTCCAGCGCCAGGTTCAGCGCCTCGATCGACTCCATGTCCAAGTGGTTGGTCGGTTCGTCCATCACCAGTACGTTCGGCTTTTGCAGGATCAGCTTGCCGAACAGCATGCGACCTTGCTCACCACCGGAGATGACCTTTACCGACTTGAGGATCTCGTCGTTGGAGAACAGCATGCGGCCCAGGGTGCCACGAATCACTTGCTCGCCCTGGGTCCACTGACCCATCCAGTCGAACAGGCTCACGTCGTCTTCGAAGTCGTGGGCGTGGTCCTGAGCGTAGTAGCCCAGCTCCGCGCTTTCGGTCCACTTCACGGAACCGGCGTCCGGGGTCAGTTCGCCCATCAGGGTGCGCAGCAGGGTGGTCTTGCCGATACCGTTCGGGCCGATGATCGCTACGCGTTCGCCGGCTTCAACGGTGAAGCTGAAGTTCTTGAACAGGGTCTTGCCGTCGAAGCCCTTGGACATCTGCTCGATGGTCACGGCCTGGCGGTGCAGCTTCTTGGTCTGTTCGAAACGGATGAACGGGCTCACGCGGCTCGATGGCTTGACCTCGGCCAGCTGGATCTTGTCGATCTGCTTGGCGCGGGAAGTGGCCTGCTTGGCTTTCGAGGCGTTGGCCGAGAAGCGGCTGACGAACGTCTGCAGTTCGGCAATCTGGGCTTTCTTCTTGGCGTTGTCCGACAGCAGTTGCTCGCGGGACTGGGTCGCCGCAGTCATGTACTCGTCGTAGTTGCCCGGGAACAGACGCAGCTCGCCGTAGTCCAGGTCGGCCATGTGGGTGCAGACGCTGTTCAGGAAGTGACGGTCGTGGGAAATGATGATCATGGTGCTGTTACGCACGGTGAGGATCGATTCCAGCCAGCGAATGGTGTTGATGTCCAGGTGGTTGGTCGGTTCGTCGAGCAGCAGCACTTCCGGATCGGAGAACAGTGCCTGAGCCAGCAGAACACGCAGCTTCCAGCCCGGCGCGACTTCGGACATCGGACCGAAATGCTGTTCCAGCGGAATGCCCAGGCCCAGCAGCAGTTCACCGGCGCGGGATTCAGCGGTGTAGCCGTCCATTTCGGCGAACTCGGTTTCCAGCTCGGCCACGGCCATTCCGTCTTCTTCGCTCATTTCCGGCAGCGAATAGATACGATCGCGCTCGGCCTTGACCTTCCACAGCTCTTCGTGACCCATGATCACAGTGTCGATCACGGTGAACTCTTCGTAGGCGAACTGATCCTGACGCAGCTTACCCAGGCGCACGTTCGGCTCGAGCATCACCTGGCCGGCAGACGGCTCCAGATCGCCGCCGAGGATTTTCATGAACGTCGACTTGCCGCATCCGTTGGCGCCGATCAGGCCATAACGGTTGCCGTTGTTGAATTTCACCGAAACGTTTTCGAACAGCGGCTTTGCGCCGAACTGCATCGTGATATTAGCTGTGGAGATCAATTGCTTTACCTATCAATGGGTTGCGAGCCGCACATTTGGCGCTTGGGCCACTTCTGGGGCATTTTGGAGCTTTTTCTTCCCGGGCACGGTCACCGTCAGCGTCGAGCCAGCGGGCGTGGGGCGAGAGCAGCCTCTGGACGCAGCGTCCAAGCTGTTGGGCAATAAAGGCGGGATTCATGCCAGACATTGCGCGCATTGTCGCATAAGTAATGCGGCAGTTGTATGGCGGACGATAACGAACCTGCGGCCCGGCCGGCGGCGTCGCGTCCTTCGGTCACTCCGCGCAAGCGGTAATACCTGCAATTTCGTCCAGGTTTCAACAAGGGATTTTTTTCACTGAGGAGCAGCCCGCCGGGTTCGGATGTTTCCTGACCATTTCACGGGTAGCAATAGCGACATGTTCTCACCCACTTTATATGTGAGGTATCGCTACCTTGTTTTATCGCTCGTGGTTGAACTCGATGTCCCCGAGTGCGTCCTAGATGGCAGTAAAATCAACCCTTGTGGATGCCATCATGCGTTTCAAAAGTAAAAACCTCGTTGCCGTCATGTCGTGCGTAATGATGTTTGCTGCGGCGCCGTTACTGCCTGCCGGACTGTCCGTCATGGCTTCTGCCTATGCCAAGGATGGCGGTGGTCATGGTGGTGGTAACGGTGGTGCGGGTGGCGGTGGCGGCAGTCACGGTGGCGGTGTCGGCGGTGCCGGGCATGGCGGCGATAGCGCCGGGCACTCAGCCAGCGCTTCCAATAATGGTCGTGCCGAAGGCCAGGAGGCGGATCATGAAGGCAGGGCCGTTCGGGATCACGGCGTGAGTGGTCAGCACACGGGACGTGACCACAACGCTGATCGTGGACACGGTACAGCGACTTCAGGTGTTGCACATTCTAAAGCGACACGGGGCTTGTCGAAGGCGACGGCGATCTCGGCTACAACGCCAGGCGATCACAATACCAAGGGATTGAGCAAGGCCAGCCTTTCCACCTCCAAATAAACGCGCTTCATGATTCGCCAGGTCGATTGGTTTCATTAATCCTTTGGCCTGGCGGATCATCCGTATCTCGCTTCAGCATTTGCGGCACTCTGCTCCAGTCCACCGGGCCATTCGTTTGTTGTGGCCGGATTCCCATCTGTTTCGATCCTGAATCGTCCTGCCAAGCACACGCGCATTCAGAGACAAACTCTGCAGTGCTCTTCTGATTTCTTCGGTAGGGTTCCAGGAAATCAACGCCTCAAGCTGCCTTCAGCACCACGTCTGGCGCGCTGCCGCCACTTCTTTTCGTCGAACTCAATCTGCCGTAACGCTGATGTCACTGGCATGGCTGGCGCGCGCGCGATCGCAACGGCTGCCGTTTGGCCGAATCAGCGGACAGTTTTTCACAGATGAGGTTCACCATTGGTTACAAAGTATGGCTAAAATGCCATCCGATCACCCAATAGCCGCTAACGGCAAGGGCTCAAGGAAGTGCCACCGGGACAGTATTTGTATTCATGCCACTGCATCAGACCCTGAGCCAATGGCCGGCAGGCGCGCAGTTTGTTCATTTTTGACGTGTGACGATTTCCGTGAAACTCATCATTGCTGCTATTTATGTCATTTCCATTGCATACGTACACCTGCGCGGTCGTGTGCGTCACAAACTGGGCCGTCAGTTGAGCGACCACTCGACGTTTCTCGCGCCGATCAACTGCTTCCTTTATCTGTTTTCGAAGAAACCGAACAAACCCTACCTCGACCCGAAGGACTTTCCCGATCTGAGCCCGTTGCAGGCCCATTGGGAAGAAATCCGCGAGGAAGGTCAGAATCTGCTGCGAGCCGGTGCGATCAAGCGCTCCAACCAGTATGACGATGTTGGTTTCAACTCCTTCTTCAAGACCGGTTGGAAGCGTTTCTACCTGAAATGGTACGGCGACAGCCATCCGTCGGCGCTGCAACTGTGCCCGCGCACCACTGAGCTGGTGCAGAGCATCGGTTCGATCAAGGCGGCGATGTTCGCCGAACTGCCACCGGGTTCTAAACTGGTGCGTCACCGTGACCCGTATGCCGGTTCCTACCGTTATCACCTGGGGCTGGAAACGCCGAACAACGCCGGTTGCTACATCAATGTCGATGGCGAGAACTATCACTGGCGCGACGGTGAAGCGGTGATGTTCGACGAGACCTACATTCACTACGCGGAAAACACCACCGACCAGAACCGCATCATTCTGTTCTGCGACGTCGAACGCCCGATGAAGTATCGCTGGGCCGCTGCATTCAATGGCTGGTTCAGCCGTACCGTGATGTCGGCCGCCGGTGCACCGAACGATGCGGGCGATCGCACCGGCGGTATCAACCGCTTGTTTACCAAAATCTACAAGATCCGCCTGCGTGGCAAAGAGCTGAAAAAGCGCAATCGCGCGCGCTATTACCTGGAAAAGTGGGCGATCTTTGGTGGTCTGCTGGCGATCTTCATTCTGATTTGATAGATCGGGCGACTGTTGAAAGACAGTCGCCCGATTTCATTTACGAGGCCTTTCTGGTTTTTTTGGCCGTCGTTGTCTTGCTGGCAGCCTTGGCCTTGGGTTTGGCAGCAGCCTTGCCACCCAGACTGCGCTTGAGCAGTTCCGTCAGATCGATCACATCCGCAGACTTGCGCTCTTCTTCGCCGTCAACGGTCTCAACGTCCTCGATCTTGCCTTCATGGGCCTTCTTGTCCACCAGGGCCATGATCTTGTCCTCGAACTCGTCGCGGTAATCCTCGGGATTCCAGTCGGCGCTCATGTCTTCAACAAGCCGTTTGGCCATGTCCAGTTCGGCTTTGGCTAACTGGGGTTTGGTCACTTCGCTGCCCAGCGCCAGTTCGTCCAGGCTGCGTACCTCCTGCGGCCAGCGCAGTTTGACCAATACCAGCGCAGACTCCAGAGGCATCAACGCCGCCAGATACTGACGTGTGTGTAAAACCACCCGGGCGAGGGCGACCTTGTGGGTTTTGTTCAGGGTTTCGCGCAGCAGGGCGTAGACCTTGCCGCCGCGCTTGTCGGGCGCCAGGTAGTAGGGCGTGTCGATGTTCTGCAGCGGGATCTGCGCGCTGTCGACGAAGGAAAAAATATCGATGGTCTGGGTCGAAACCGGGTGCGCCGAGCGAATCTCCTCCTCGCTGAGCACCACATACCGGCCTTTTTCGAATTGCACGCCTTTGACAATGTGGTCCTTGGTGACTTCCTTGCCGGTGACCTTGTTGACCCGTTTATAGCCCACCGGGTCCATGCTGCGGCTGTCCAGCCAGTCAAAGTCCACGCCCTGCGACGAGGTGGCCGAGACCAGCGCCACAGGGATGTGCACCAGACCGAAACTGATTGCGCCTTTCCAGATTGCCCGAGCCATGGTGCTGTTCTCCGAGTGATGTTCGGGTGACCTGTTTGCCAGCGTAAAAGTTTCTGTTGTTTGCGGGGGCGGCGGTAAACGGCAGGTCAAGCCGTGTTACATCTTGTTTAGCGGTGACGGGTTAACAAATCCGAACCCTCGGCGTAGCGTGGACTCGAAGGCTCTGACCCCAGCGCATCGAGAGAGGCCGTTCATGAACCGTTTTCTGTTTGGCATCACATTGCTGGCCCTCACTGGCGGGCTGGTTCACGCCGATACTCTGCGGCTGGCGCAAAGTCCGACCGGCAACAGCAGCAATCCCTACAACAGCCCGATTCACCGGGCCAATCCCAACAGCATGCAGGGCACCCAGCCTGCCAATCCGGTGATCCGCGGGCCGAATACGGCGCCAGTGCCGCGCCAGCCTACCGTCGAGAACGGCGGCATCGGCAATGGTCAGCCATTGCGCTCGGTGCCGAGCACACCGCCGAAATTCATTCCCAATCCACCCGCCCGTGACGGCGACAGCAACCGTTGAATGGCAGAACCGTTTCTGTCAGCCCTTCAAACGAACAAAAGGAATCGTGCATGTTGCGTAAAACCCTTTTAGCCGGCTTGTGTGCCAGCGCAGTGATCTGCGGCCCGGTATCCGCCGACGCTCCCAAAGCGCTGCAAAGCGAACAGGGCACCCTTGAAGTCACCACCATTACGCAGGGTCTTGAGCATCCGTGGGCCCTGGCGTTCCTGCCGGATCGTCAGGGCATGCTGGTGACAGAACGTCCGGGCAACCTGCGGGTGGTCGGGGCTGACGGCAAGCTGTCGGCGCCGATCGATGGCGTTCCCAAGGTCTGGGCCAAGGGGCAGGGCGGATTGCTGGATGTGGTGCTGTCGCCGGACTTCAAACAGGATCGGCTGGTGTACCTGTCTTACGCTGAGGGCGGTGGGGCCGGTGACAAGGCTGGCACGGCGGTAGGGCGCGGGCGTCTGTCGGACGACCTCAAAACCCTGAAGGATTTCAACGTGATCTTCCGTCAGGAACCGAAATTGTCGGTCGGCAATCACTTTGGCTCGCGCCTGGTGTTCGACCGTGATGGTTATCTGTTCATCACCCTCGGCGAATACAACGACCGCCCGACCGCACAGGATCTGGACAAGCTGCAGGGCAAAGTCGTGCGGATCTATCCGGACGGCAAGGTGCCGGATGACAATCCGTTTGTCGGTCAGTCCGGTGTCCGCCCGGAGATCTGGTCCTATGGCCATCGCAACCCGCAGGGGGCAGCGCTCAATCCATGGAGCGGCACTTTGTGGGAAAACGAACACGGTCCTCGCGGCGGCGACGAGGTGAACATCATCGAACGCGGAAAAAACTATGGCTGGCCGCTGGCAACCCACGGCATCAACTACTCGATGCAGCCTATTCCGGAAGCCCAGGGTAAAACCGTCGAAGGCACCGTCGCACCGCATCATGTCTGGGAAAAATCACCGGGTGTCAGCGGTATGGCGTTCTACGATGGCGACCGCTTCAAACCCTGGCAGCACAACGTGTTCATCGGCGCGCTTGTCACGCAGGAGCTGATCCGCCTGCAGTTCGATGGCGACAAGGTGGTGCATGAAGAACGTCTGCTGGGCCACCTGAAGCGACGGATCCGCGACGTCCGGCAAGGGCCGGATGGTTACCTTTATGTGCTGACGGACGAGTCCGATGGTGCGCTGTACAAGGTCGGACTCAAATGAACGCGTCATACAGGTGAGCGGGCGTAGAGCACCACTGCTGCCCGCAGCTTGCCCCGGCCGAACCGACACATTTTTTCGAACTCCCCATGGCTGACCGGCACATGCTGGCAGTCCATGGGCTGGCGATGCTGGCTGTGGTCGACATCCGGGTCATGCAGATAAACGAAGTCTTCGTCGCAGTCGGTGACGATCACCCAGTGCGGTGACTTGGAGCGAGTCAGACGATAGCTGCTGATCAGCACCAAAGGTTGCCCGCCGGCGTTGAGCAGGCGGGGCAAATCCAGTGTCGTGCCGATGATTTGATCGACATCGGTGTCGTTCAGCTGTGCCATGAACTCGTCATGCACCAGGCGCATGACGTCTTTTTTATGCATGTCACGCACGCCGTCGAGAAACAGCGGCCCGGTCATGCTCAGCTGCAAACGCACGCAAAACCCTCTGCGCCATGCAGCCAAAGCCAGCCCTTGAGGGCTGCAGCCACCATGGCCGGCGGTCATGAACACCGTGGTTGCTTCGCGCCAGACCTGCAATTCTTCGCGACGCTCCAGCACACGAGCTGCCTGCAAGGCACCCATTGCCATCAGCAAGCAGGCCGGACCGCAGGTGAAATCGGTGGTCTGCCGGTAATAGGGCACCTTGATGCTGCGTGAGTCGTGGTGTTGCAGAATGCGCTTTTCCAGACGCAACGCGTCCGCATGGTCTTCGTAGTAGTCGTGAATCAGCGCAAAGCGCCGATAGCCACTGCGTTCGTACAGCGCGATGGCGGCGGGGTTGTCAGTGCGCACCTCCAGCCGCAGGTAAACGCAGTCGTGCTCAAGGGCACAGGCCTCGATGCGCTGCAGCAATTGCTTGCCCAGGCCTGCACCCCGGGCATCGGGGGAAATGGCGATGGAATACAACCGCGCAAGTGACGTGCCCCGATGAAACAGCACCAGCGCATAACCCAGCAGTTGACCTCCGCGTTCGGCCACCCACAATTGGCCGTGGGCGCGGGTGATCATCCATTGAAAGCTGCGGCGGGTGAGCCGGTCCGTGGTGAAACAGTGCATTTCCAGTGCCAGCAGCGCCGGTAAATCATCAACTGTCGCCAATCGAAAAACAGTGTTCATATGACCGCCGTAAAAGTTGCGTAACGAAACGGGACTTTCGAAAAAGTTCGTGCTTAATAGAAAAGGTCTTGTTCTCCAACGGATCAATTTCTATGTCAGCGGTACAGGGTCATTGGCGCGAAGTATCCATTCAAAGTTTGCCACCGGCAACTTATTTAAAACCGCAGGTCAGAACTTCCAGTCAAGTGATGATCATCGTCGAACGCAAGGAGGACTGGGCCTCGTACTTTCCCAGCGAAGACATCCTGACGGCCCAGGAATATCTCGAACAACCGCCCGACAGCGAGCCGGGAAAACGGGTGCAGGTGATCAACCTGTGCCGCAGCTACAAGTATCTTGGGCACGGCTACTATTGCTCGCTGCTGGCTGAAGCCCGAGGGCACAAGGTGATTCCGTCGGTACGCACCATCAGCGAGCTGACCCGAAAATCGCTTTACGGTCTGGCGCTGGACGACCTGGATAAAACCCTGGAAAAAGCCCTCAGTCATCATCTCTACAACGACACTGAAGGTTTTACGCTGACACTTTATTTCGGCAGAACGCATATCGAACCGTTACAGGATCTGGCCCGGCAATTGTTTGAAGTGTTCCCGTGTCCGATTCTGTTAGTTGAATTCCGTCGAACTAACGGATGGCACATCGAAGGCATAAAGTCCGGTGCCCTGCACAAGTTGCGCGACGATCAGGAAGATCAGTTCGCCAATGCGCTGGACGGTTTCAGCCGCAAGATCTGGCGTGTACCGCGTTCGCCGCAAGTGGCGCGTTATGACCTGGCAATCCTGCACGATCCGCAAGAAGCCTTGCCACCGTCCAATGCCCGCGCACTGGAAAACTTCGTGCGAGTCGGCAAAGGCATGGGCATCGATGTCGAGCTGATCGAACGCAAGGACTACGCACGGCTGGCCGAGTACGACGGCTTGCTGATCCGCGAGACCACCAGCGTCGACAACCACACCTACCGCTTCGCCAAGAAAGCCGAGAGCGAAGGGCTGGTGGTGATGGACGACCCGACGTCGATCCTGCGCTGCACCAACAAGGTCTATCTCACTGACCTGCTCAACAGCCATCAACTGGGCATGCCCGCCACGGAAATTCTCTACAAGGAGCGACCCGAAGACTTCGAACGGGTCGGCGAACGCCTCGGTTTTCCGTTGGTGCTGAAGATCCCGGATGGCTGTTTCTCCCGTGGTGTGATCAAGGTCGAGAGCCAGGAGGCTTTGCTCGAAGCCACCGCCGAACTCTTCGAACACTCGGTGCTGTTGCTGGCCCAGGAATTTTTCTACACCGAGTACGACTGGCGCATCGGCGTGCTCAACCGCAAACCGATCTTTGCCTGCCAGTACTTCATGTCCAAGGGCCACTGGCAGATCTACAACCACAAGGCCAAGGGCCAGGACGTCAACGGCGAATGTCGCACGTTGGCGATCCACGAAGCGCCGCGTGCCGTAGTGGAGCTGGCGGTGAAGACCGCCAACCTGATCGGCGACGGTTTGTACGGCGTCGACCTGAAACAGGCCGGCGACAAAGTGGTGGTGATCGAGGTCAACGACAACCCGAACCTCGACGCCGGCATCGAAGACGCTTACTTACAGGACGATCTGTATTCGTTGGTACTGGAAGAGTTCGTGCGCCGTCTCGAGCTCAAACGCCGTGGCCAGGCCTGGTGACCGGCCGATGATCAACAGCTTTGCACTGAGCCAGGGCGCCCTGCAGCGTGTCGAACGGCTGGACGCCGAGGTGATGCTGTTCAGCAACCCTGACGCCGCCGAGCGTGACTTGTTGCACAGTCATTTCAAGCTCGATGAACACGCGCTGGCCTCGGCGCTGGACCCGGACGAGGTGTCGCGGATCGAGTTTCATCCGGATCATCTGTTCCTGATCTGGAAACGCCCCGAGAACTATTCCGGCGGTGGCAGCCTCGCGTTCGAGGTGTCGTCTTGCGGTTTGCTGTTTTCACCGAGCCAGTTGCTGGTGATCGCCACCGACGACACCCCGCTGCACGGGCTCGGCACGGGCCGGCCACTGAATGCGCCGCTGGATGTGTTGCTGGACCTGTTGTTCAACAACATCCATCACTACCTCGGGCATCTGAAGGTGATCAAACTGGTCGCCCGGGAGTTGCAGCAAAAATTCAACGCTTCGATGCAAAACCAGCATCTGGTGCAGATGTTCAACCTCAGTGAAAGCCTGATCTATTACATCAACGCCCTGCACAGCAACGGCGCGGTACTGACGCGGCTGCGCAATCACGCACAGAAACAACATTTCGACAGCGACGTTCTCGGCCTGATCGACGACCTGATCATCGAAAACAACCAGTGCTACAAGCAGGCGGAAATTTACTCCACGGTGTTTTCCGGGCTGATCGATGCCCGGGGCAACCTGATGAACAACAGCATGAACAACCTGCTGCGCAAGCTGACGCTGATCAACGTGGTGTTCCTGCCGCTCAACCTGATTGCCAGCATTGGCGGCATGTCGGAATTCAGCATGATGACCGCCGGCACGCCGTGGTGGGTGTCGTACCCGTTGTTCCTGGCGGCGATGTTGCTGGGGGCGGGAGGGATGCTGTTCGGGCTCAGGCGTCTGGCGAAATGACCGGGGCCGGGCGCTTGCGATCCAGCAGGCCCCGGACTACCAGGTACAACAACGGCCCGACCGAAACAAACACCGCCGTCAGCAACAGATAAGGCACCACCGACCAGCCCGACTGCCCACGCTTGCGCGTGTCCTTGTACATCCAGACGCCGGCCAGCGTTGCCAGCAGATAGAGATCGATCACCACTTGCGCGGTGTCCGGCCGCGACATCAGGCTGATGCCGAAGTCGATCAGCGATTGTTCGGCTTGCAGCATCACGCTAACGGTGTAGCCGCTGAACGCGATCAAAGCGGTGAGGGGCAGGGCGATGGACATCAGGTATTCCTTCCTTGGGCAGATGAGCGAAAGGCCAGCCTACAGACTCGCTGCAAAATTCACCATTGACTTGCCCGCAGCGCCCGGGCTAATTTCGAGCTCATGACTTCCACCGTACTGCGCTGCCAGCCAAGCATTATTACCGCCATTCCTCATTTGGCGGGCTAGCTCACGACTGCAGCACCCAACCCGCCCTAGAGGCGGGTTTTTACTTTCTGTCTCCGGGGTCTGAATAAAAAGTCAGGAGACGACCATGCGCCACAGCCCCGACCAGAAAGCCTTGCTTGAACAGTACGTGAAAAAGATCCTCGCCGCGCCGGTGTATGAACTGGCGGTGCGCACGCCGCTGCAACCTGCGCCGGCCCTGTCCGGAACACTGGGCAACCGGATCTTGCTCAAGCGCGAAGACCTGCAACCGACGTTCTCTTTCAAGATCCGTGGTGCCTACAACAAACTGGTGCAATTGAGCGACGCGCAGAAGGCCCGTGGCGTGATCACGGCATCGGCGGGCAATCATGCGCAAGGCGTAGCGCTGGCGGCGCGTGAGCTGGGCATTGCCGCGACCATTGTCATGCCGGCGACTACCCCGGAACTGAAAGTGCTGGGCGTCAGTAGTCGTGGGGCTGAAGCGCTATTGCATGGTGAAAGCTTTCCGTTTGCCCTGGCCCACGCGCTGCAACTGGCCGAGCAGACCGGGCGAACCTTCGTCTCACCATTCGACGATCCCGATGTGATCGCTGGCCAGGGTACGGTCGCCATGGAAATCCTGCGCGAGCATCAGGGCGCACTGGACGCGATCTTCGTTCCGGTGGGCGGTGGCGGGTTGATCGCGGGCATCGCGGCGTACGTGAAATACCTGCGGCCGGAGGTGCGGATCATCGGTGTCGAGTCGGAGCACTCGGCCTGCCTGAAGGCTGCCATGCAAGCGGATGAGCGAGTGGTGCTGCCCAACGTGGGCACTTTCGCCGATGGCGTGGCGGTGGCGCAGATCGGCGCCTATGGATTCGAGGTCTGTCGCTTCTGCGTGGATGAAGTGATCACCGTCAGCAACGACGAACTCTGCGCGGCGATCAAGAATATCTACGACGATACCCGCTCGATCACCGAGCCTTCCGGCGCGTTGGCGGTTGCGGGCATCAAACAGTACGTGGCGCAGACCGGCGCACGGAATCAGACGCTGATCGCCATCGATTCCGGCGCCAATATCAACTTTGACAGCTTGCGTCACGTCGCCGAGCGAGCGGCGGCGTGTGGTGTTGTGGCGTGAGATTATTCGGGAATGGCCACGCCAATCTTGTCCGAAGCCGACCAGATACGGAAACGCACTTCAACGTCCTGCGGTGCGTAAACCACGATCGGCAGTTTGCTGTTGTAGCGAACGGTGAAGCCGTCACCGATCACCGGTACGAACGCGCGTTTTTTCTGGGTGCCGGGCGGACAAGCCATCAGCGTGGTCATCGGGCCGCTGACTTTTTCCAGGCGGTAGAACGGATAGCCCCAGCCTTCCAGGTTCTTCTCTTCAAGGGTGCCGCCCAGACGCTGGCGGTTGCAGTCCACCTCGAGGGTCTTGCCGGCAAGGATTTCGACTTTGAAGTTTTCTTCCTGGGCCTGTTGCGGCAGGTGGATCACCTGGCGCGTGAAGCCCGCTTCGGCCTTCGGATAAGGCGCGGTGTCTTCAAGTTTGGCGGCGTGGGCGAGGGTGGACAGGCTGGCGAGCATCAGGCCGGCGGTCGCGTAAACAGTGAAATTTCCCATTGAAGCCTCCTGGCGGGTGTACGTTGGTTGACGGGCATTCTCACTGTCACAGGCGATGAATGCAAACCGCCAGCCGCTTGCAAATTGCAGTGCCTGCACAATCGAATCTTGCATTTTGCAACTGGCCAGTTGCCTGCCTTTTCGCCAAGCCATTGATTTGCAAGGGGGTGAATGCGACCCGATGAAAGGCACGTTTTATGCGTCGATTTGGTGCGGCGCACCGAGTTCGGGCGCCTACACTCCAATGGGCATTTCGCATCACAGCCGCTTGTCACACCCAAGGATTCAGCGGGGATACACCCGTGGGAAGCCGTGGCAACGGTCGACGTGAATACTTGATTGGCAGTCTCACAGTAAGGAGAGGTTTCGCCATGTTTCTGTCTGCCTTGGAACTCCGCAACATCATTGAAAGCAGCTTTCTGCCGAAGCGCTGCCAGTGCACGCTGTCCCCGGATCTGTCGATGACCGTCAAGGTCTATGGCGATCACCAGACCGACCAGGTTGAGTTGCAGGTGAGTGGCATCGATGCCAGTCACTTGAACAGCTGTCGCGAAATCAATGGCCTGATTGCCGGGTTGCGTTCTGATTTGGCGCAAAACGCGACAAGTCAGCCCTATGCCCCGCGATCGAAGGTCGTTTAACGCACCGTTTCACCCAGTTCGACCGTCACGCGCCGGGCCTGCAAGAAGCCAAGGCCCAGCGCGAACTCGACCAGCACCGCGAGCAGAATCCCGGGGCCGGCGTGGCCGTTGAGCCATTCAGCAAATCCCAGCACCGCCAGGCCAAAACAGCCGACGATAAAGCCGTTGCTCAGCGCATTGCGCGCGATCGACACGGGCGCGTTGCGCACCAGATAAAACATCACCCCCAAAGCCGCAAAGAGCACTGCGCTGCGCCGTGCGACGAATCCGGCGGCCTCCGAATACTCGATACTCCAGATCGCCAGCAACATCTGTGGTGCCAGACCCCACGCCAAGGAAAGCAGAAAACACAGGGAGAAGGTGAGGGTCGAGAGCGTGCGAAACGACAACTGCATGGCGAATCCTTGCGGCAGTGAGGAGGGCCCCGAGCATACTCTTCGAGACCCGTGCTCGCCTACCGCAAAGCCGCAAATCAGAGCTTTCTGTCAGTTCTGGAAGCTGCAGGCGTCAGATAATTTCCGGTAACTGATTTCTTCCGGTTTCCCGGTGTTGTCGAGGTACTTCATGTCGGCGGTGATGACCTTGCACTCCTGCGTCTGCGGTTCGGTCAGGGAAACCACTTTGGCGACATGCAGCGGCATGCCGTATTCATAGGGAACAGCCTTGGAGGTGTCATTGGCCTGGGCCAGCCCGGCAAACGCGGTGCAGGCGAGGGCGGTGGTGAGCAGGAACGGACGAATGTTCATGATGAACTCCGGTGCGACGGAAATTGAGTTTGGCGGATTGCCAGCCAAACCTGCCGCACTCGGCGTCAGCCAGGGGCTGAGGGTGTGCGGTTCAGTAGAGTTTTTGACCGCGGCGTTAAGCGATGGTTAACCGGGCTGAACGCCGGCTGTCTGGGCGGGGATTGTTTCGCGGGGGAGTCTCGGCGTATTCCTACAAGGGTGGATGCCTTGTCTGCTTTCGGGGGCTGGAGTGGGGAGGTTATGGTTTGGCGTCGCTGCAAAATCAGCGGCTTAGGTTTGGTCACCTAACGTAATCACCTGTGCATGTGTGCCATTATTCGCCCCGACGGACATTCGTGTCCGTGGAGTGCATTGCTGTGGCGGCTGTGTGCAGGGTCGCCTTCGGGCGAGCCGAGTCAGGTGGTTCTCGGTTGACCAAGCCTGTACACAGTCCGCCTCCCCATCGTTTGGTCACGGTGCTGGCGGTTACTTTCAAGCTGCCTTGAGTAATTCCAATGCCAATCCTGAAATTAAGCTCCGCCCGCTATCTCCCGCTCAACAGCGGCGTCACCGACAGCGCACCGCTGGTCATCGACACCCAAGCCAACCCGAAAGATCTCTTCGAAGCCGCTGTGCAACGCATCCGCGCCGCAGCCGACCTGCTCGAAACCCTGCACTGCCTGTGCTTCAAACACGCCGACGTCCAGGACATTCCCCACATCACCCATGCGCTGTACCTGCTGACGCAGGATGGCAGTGATTTGCTGCAGGTTGCGCAGCAGAAAATGTTGAACTGGCAGGCGCCGGTTTGATGTTGTAAGTAAAAAGCGGAAGGAGTGAGGCATCAATGCACTTCACTCGTTCCGCTATTTTTATGCGTGAATTACTGTAATCGGAGGGACGACGTTGAACTACCGTCCAAGCTTGTCGGGAAAAAAGGAGAGCGGTGGATGGGTGGCCTTCCATTCCTTTGCCACGGCTTTCGACCGTTCAATCTGCTCGGTAGTCATCTTGCCTCCAATCTCTTCGAGTGTATCCTCGACGAATTCCTGAATGGCACCGCCCCCATCCAACTCTTTCAGTAGACTGATTAGTGCATAACCCTTGACTTGATCCAATGGGTAACCAACCTGGTCAGGCGCATGGGCAATATAAGAGCCATAGCTGCTGATTGCTTTTTGATCCCCAGTTTCAGCTGCGGCTTGAAGCCAGTATCGGACACCTTCAAGATCATTTTTCTTATAAAGGATCTCAATATACTCCAACATTGCTTTTGAGTTTCCACCCTCAGAAGCCATTTTCAACCACTGACTGACGGCTTCTTCACGTTTTCCCGGTATAAGGAAAAATCCCTCACCTTGCCGGTCGCCGATAGCCATCCAGTACTGCGCAAGCGCATAACCCGCACGCGCGGACTTTTCTAACCATTCGCGTTCCAGTGTCACTTCGTACATTAAATACAAAGACTCGGGATCACCTTCATTGGCTTTGGGAAATGTTAAGTTTTTGGCTTTTTCAAACCACTCAACCGGACTTTCCTCGCTTGAGGGACAATTTCTAATTTGTTGGCACAGGTCGTGGCTACTTCGACCCAACTGGATCATCGCGTAAATGTTGCCGTTATTTGCAGCTGCTTCATACCAGTGTTGCGCTTCGGAAGTCATATAGCGATTGCGCTTCCTTAGAGCCTCACCCAAGTAATACTGTGACTCCACGTTTCCAGATTGTGCTTCCTTTTCCAGTTCGGAGATGGCTGAGCTAATTTTAAGCTGGTTGTACAAACTCACGCCTAAAGTTGGCTCGCTTCCTTGTGGCGTTGCTAAGCCGGTCGCAGTATAGGTGGCAATGGATAATGCCAAAACAAGGTGGCGTATCAGCAGCACTGGTGTTAGTTACCTAGCTTGTCAGGAAAAAAAGAGAGGGGCGGGTGAGTTGCCTTCCACTCTTTAGCCATTATCTTTGACTCCTCGATTTGTGCGGGAGTCATTTTTTCACGAATCTCTTCACTTTTTCGCTCAACATACCTTCCAATTCCACCGCTGTCATCAAGTTCTCCAAGTAAGGTGAACAGTGCGTAGCCTTTGACCAAGTCTAGTGAGTAACCAACTTTGTCAGGCGTATGCGCTACGTAGGCGCCGTAATTGCTTATGGCAGCCTGATCACCAGTTGCTGCGGCAATCTCTAGCCAATGGCGAACATTTGCCATATCTCCTTCTTCGAATAGAATTTGAAGGTAGTCCATCATGGCTTTTGGATATCCGCCCTCAGAGGACAGTAATAACCATTTTTTAACAGAGGCATCACGTTTTCCGGGAATCAGAAAGAATCCTTCGCCTTGTCGTTCGCTAACAGCCATCCAATATTGTGCAAGCGAATATCCGGCGTTAGCGGATTTTTCCAACCATTCCCGGTTCAGTGTGATTTCATACATTAGGTATAGCGATTCAGGATCACCTTTCTCCGCTCTTGGCAGAACTAAGTCTTTAGCGAGTGAAAACCATTCGGCTTGTGTTTTTTTGGTTGGAGGGCAATTTCCAATTTTTTCACAAAGGTCATTTTTTGTTCGGCCCAGTTGTATCATTGCATATACGTTATTGTTTTCTGCTGCAGTCTCATACCAGTGTTGCGCTTCTGGAGACATGTAACGACTTTTCTTGCGAAGCGCTTCTCCTAGGTAATATTGTGAGTCAATACTCCCACTGCTGGCCTCGCGCTCTAGTTCTTGAATTGCAGAGTCCAACTTTAATTGATTGTACAGAACTATGCCTTTCTGTTCTTTTTGTGCGGCGCTTGAGATAGGGCTGGCAAATACGGCACTGCTCAAGACTATTAGAAACAAATATGTGATTGCTAGTGTTGTGTTTTCTTTTGCTTTCAATTGTAAAGGTGCCATTTATTAATAACTCTTTAAAAATGGTGTTGCGCCGCTAGGGGAGTAGTTGGGCTGCGGAATATAGTTTTGTTCGCAGAACTCGGCAGAATTGGCGCCAAGCAATTTTACATGGGACTTGTAGTATTTTCGGGCTTCAACGCCGGTGTCATCGAAGAGCGCGCGCACGCTTTCGGACATGAAGCTATCCAGTAGCATCCGATTTTTGCAGTAAGACATTTTTGCGTTAGTATCTTTTATACCGAATTCGTTCATAGACATGCATGCAAACTCAAACTGACTTTGTGCTTTGTCGATAGTGTTCGTTTTTTTTGCGTTGGTAACGATCCAATCAAGAATTCGTTCAATGGCTTTTTGTTGCAGAACGTGAGCCTCAGCTTGGTTGTACACCCGCTTTTCATCAGCTACTCCATTAGTTCCTGATGCTGCAGTGATAGTGAACGCTTCCGGAGTGCTAATTAAGGTTCTGAACAAGGGCCCTAGAGCATCCGGAATGGCATTGATGCACCATTCCTCAAGAGCTTTTTTGTCACTGTAATACATGATTGTGTCCGCAATCGGCCCCCCCTTGCCACTCCGAGTCAACGCTTCATACAAACTCATCACAACATCCCAACGCATCATGTACGCCATCGCCACGTTCAACCCAGCAGCGCCCAATGCGTTGAGCGCTGACGCATATTCACTTGCCTCTGGGTCCATCCATTCGACTTTACGGCCTTTGGTTTTATGCAGTTCTTTGCGATACAAATTGATGATGTCAACCACCGCCTCATACCCAATCTCGAACTTGAAGCTGCCGTTAGCACCAGGCCCCAATACCACTGCCGCTTTCAGGTTGAGAATAAAGCGCCCGTTATCGAGTGATATCTGCGCGGTTCCCTGGAATCCCGCACCCAGCGCAACCCCTACAGACCCACTCAGCTTGGCGAGGGTCAGCCATGGGTTGGTTTTTTTCGCGTCTTTGTCGCTGCCGATACCCATGGTGGGTGCAGTGCGCAGTGCGACGAGGTCTTTGGGTGGGGCCCAGTTCAGTGCGCCGGTGAGTTCAATGGCCGCTTGCAGACCTCCGAAAACGTTGAAGGTGGCCTTTGCCCCGTTTTCAATTTGCACATTGGCTTTTTTGCCGGTGAGTACCTGGTCTGTGCTTTTGGTATCGACATAGGTACCGGACGTTGATTTGTGTTCAAGGTCGGGAGTAGGGCTATTGTCACCGCTGTCGGCCTTGGCCTTCTTGGCCGCATCGTGATCTGCACGTTCTTCTTTGGCCGAGGCGTCCTCGCGCTGTGCGCGTTTGACGGGGCTGAGGGAGGCTCCGTATTTGACGTTGCCGAGGATGGGGTTCAACTCGACGGTACCGGCCAGCAACAGGGACGCGCCGGCGTAGCCCCAGGCCTTTACACCAAAGTGAAAGGAGAATCGGCCAAAACTCATCTGCTGGGCTTTGCCGTCCAGAAGGTAATCCAGGGTGATGTCTTTGGCGCTTTCCTTGGCGGGCATGTCGACCTTCATCAACTGCACTTCGCCGCGGGCCAGGTCGAGGCTCAAACCCATGTTGGCCGACATCTGAAAGCCTTCGGCGGCGCTCATTTTCGGACCTTCCAGCTTCACTTCACCGTGAATACTTGGCTGGGGAGGGGTCAGGCAGCGGACGAATTGAGCCTGAGGGCTGTTATCGAACAGTCGGATTTTGCCGCGCACACTTTTCTTGAAGACCAGTTGCTGAAGGTGTTTCCCCCAACTGGTCAAAGTTGCACTGTTCTCCAGCTCAGTGACTTTGTAGCCCTGCTTTTTCAGATAAGCGTAAAAGTCATTGGCCTTGAACCAGCCTTTTTCATCAAAACAGTCACCTACCTGATCATTGAACTTGATCGCACCCTGCGCAAGAAGCCATTGGCGGAACGAGCTGGTTTCGCTGTTTTTATCCGAGTCTTCTGTGGCATCGGTCGGTAAGCTTTCGCCGATCTTCTTGGGGGACAGGAGGGCTTTTTTTCCATCTTCCTTGATGATTTTCTTGAAGTCCTTCAGGTTCGTCATGCTGAACCAGCCCAAGGGCGTGCCCTTGGCATCGGAGAGACTGACTTCACGCAAAGGAAACCCGGGTTTAACCATGCGGTCGACGGGTTTGGGCTGGAACTCTTCCGGTTCCCAGATCAGGTGGCGTCCCGGTTTGGCGGCGATCACATTCCGCTGGGCTGTTGCCTGCAGGTCGTCCTTGATTTTCTGCAGGCGATCCCACTCGGCTCGCTCGACATCAACCAGGCCCGCCGGTGCCTGGGCATTTTGCCCGGTGGCTTCGATCCAGCGTTTGTATTTTTCCTGGAGCTGTGCGGTTATTTCCGCCTGTTTCTTCTCGGTGTCCATGTACAACTTGAATTGCGCAATGCCCGATGGCAGGCCGTCACTGATCAGCGCGAACTCTGGAAGCGCGATACCGTATTCTGAAACTCTGATAATGGATTCAGTGTAATCGTGGTAATTCAGCGCGTCGGCGTTCTTGTGCAACGTGTAAGCGTAAGCGACGAGGTCGGCGGTGCAGTCGGTCATGCCGGTGCAGATGTTCTCGTAACTTTTTTTCTTCTCAGCGAGGGCCTTGGCGACATCTTCGAGTGACACCTGCTTGAAGTCTTTATTGGCGAATAGCTTTTTCCGGGCCTCGAGATACGCTTGAACGCGGGCGCGGGCTTCAATTGCATCCTTGGAGTACAACGTCCCGCTTTCGTAGGAGTAGCCTTCAAGCTTTGCAGCCGCTACAGCCTCTTTTTTCAGCGCAAGCCACTCAGCCCGCCGTTTGTGAAAGTCGACAAATTCTTTGCGGATACTTTCCTGACCTGCGATGTCCGCATTCAAACGGTCCATACGAGATTGCGCAGTGTCTTCTTGAGGAGGTTGCGCGGGAGCGGCCGCGGGTTTGTTTCGATTGGCTTCGTTCTGTCTCTTTTTGGCGGTGGCGGGATCGATTTCGATCTCATCGCCCATCGCTTCGAACTCTTCCATGCGGGCACGCTTTGCGCCTGTGAGGAAGTTGCTCAACTTGGGTTCGAGGAAGTACTCGAGCAGACCTGACTCTTGCAGCCCGTTTAGGCGCGCATCGCGGGCCTTGTTCGGCGCAATCATTTTCTCCAGAGTGAGCATCGATTCTTTAATGGCAGACACTGCACGCTCGGGCAGCAGCCAGAACTCTTGTTCCTCTGTTGCATAAATGGCGCTGGCAAAGGTTTTGCTGCAAGGAGGGGCATGCGGCTTGAAGGTCTTCGAGGCTTTGTCTGGAGCGTCCTTGACGGGGTCCAGTTCAACCAGGTCCTCAGCCGTGCACTGAGCTGACGCATCGGGAGATGCCTGGGCAGGCGCTTGAGACGCAGCGGGTGCCTGAGCGGCTGGTTTGGCTGACGCGGCTTGGGCGCTTTTCGGTACGCTCAGATTCCATCCGACCTTGACGTTGTCCGGATTGGTAATGAAGGGATTGAGTTGGCGCAGTTGCGCCACGGTGCTGTTGTAGCGCGAGGCAATCTGGCCCAGGGTTTCGCCGGGCATGACGGCGTGATTCGTGATTTCCATGGTGATTCCGTTCTGTTGTCGCGTCGCCGTTAACGTTGGGCGACGGCGACTGATTCCAGGAGTCGATCTACTTTGATAAACGACTCATCCTTTGATTGCAGGATCGTCATGATCTCAGGCTGTGTTTCAAACAGTGGACCGTTTACGGCATGACCCAGTTTGAGCAGGTGGTCGCCGTCATAAATGTTGTTGTTGAGCAGCAGGTCGAGATTGTCAGCAATATCGTTCAAACGATCCTCGCCGGGTTCGCCAAACGCCTCGTACTCTTCATCCACCCAATACACCCATCCAAGGCGCGCCTGAACTTGAGCGGCCGCCATTGGAAGGTTGAATGCCGCGTGGTCACCCGACCATGTCGATTCCGCGTTAGCCACCCAGGCTAACCATGGACCACGTTGCTGGCCAAAGTTTCCTGGCGCGGGGGCGTAAACGGCCGACCAGCAACCCAACAACTGATCGAAAGTCTTTTCGGCGGTATAGGCCAGTGCTGCCCACAGGCTCGGCTTGTGGTAACTCAGCAAACTTTGCCCTCCGGAACCGTCGTTGGCTTTGAGCAGCCAGCGTGCGTGAGCCAGGGCTTTTTCCGGGTCAGGTGTCGAGATCGCAATTCCCGAAAAGTGTTCTTCACAGAGTTTTGCAGCTTCTGCAGCCAGTTTGCTGCCTCGGGGGGCGACCAGCCACAAGGGGCCATCGGGTATCTCGACGAATTCCGTTCGGAAAAACAGCCCTTCGCAAACTACGGGCTCACCCACCCGGTAGAGCCGGCTCATGGCTTGCGGCTGAAGCCCCTGGTCGATGATGAAACACAGCGATGGGTTCGCTGCCGGCAGGTCCGAGAAGTTGTAGCGAGGCTCTTCCAGCAAAGCACTCAGCGCTTTTACATGCATGTGCAATCCTTACGGCTGCAAGCGCCGTTACTCTGTTTTCCGCACAGCGGCGTGATGCCTGATTCGTTCAGGCGGGCGGGCAGCGGTGCTTTCCCGGCCTTATCCGCATCCACCACCTTCATCGGGCCCGGCAACAACGGCGCTGCCGGTGTCCCCACGCCCGGCGCGCCGCCGGTGTTGATCTTCACTTCGGCGCCGCTGATGGTCACGCCGCCGGCATCGGCTTTGACGAAGCTGCCGCCGGCCTTGGCGGTCAGTTCCATGGCGCCTTCGATCACGACTTTCTGGCCGGCGTAGTAGTGGATCTCGGTTCCCGCTTCGACCAGTTGCGCCGTGCCGACCTTGAGGTGCTGGGTCACGGCGACGGTCAGGTGATCGTTGGCGCGCATTTCACTGATGCGATTCAGGTGAGTGATGCGGTGTTCTTCGACCTTGAACTCGCTGTAGGTGTTGGCTTCAACCGTGTCATGCCGCTCGTTGCCGACGCGGATTTTCTGGTCGTGCTCGATGTTTTCGTCCCAGTCGCGCTGGGCGTGGATGTAGATCTGTTCCGCGCCTTTCTTGTCTTCGATGCGGAATTCGTTGTAGCCCTTTCCGCCCGGTGAACTCAGGGTCTTGAAGGTGCTGCGGGTCTTGTTCGCCGGCAGGTCGTAGGGGACGACGTTTTCCTTGTGGTACAAGCAGCCGGTCACCAATGGCTGGTCGGGGTCGCCTTCGAGGAAGGTCACCAGCACTTCCATGCCGATCCGTGGGATGGCGATGCCGCCGTAGGCTGCGCCGGCCCAGCCGCTGGCGACGCGCAGCCAGCAGGTGGTTTTGTCGTCGGCCTGGCCTTCTCGGTCCCAGTGGAATTGCACTTTCACGCGGCCGTACTGGTCGCAGTGGATTTCTTCGCCGGCGGGGCCGGTGACGATGGCAGTCTGGCTGCCGAGGACTTTCGGTTTCGGGTGTTCGAGGGCAGGGCGGTAGTGGGCGTCCCACGGGGTGGCCACGAACGAGTTGCGATAGCCCTGGTGGAAATCGCTCTTGTTGTCGGTGACGTCGCTGGTGACGTTTTCGCCCAGCACTTGCGGCTGTTTGCCTTCGTGGAAGATTTCCAGCAGCAACCACAGGTCGTTCCATTCGGCGCGGGGATGCTCGGCCAGGGTCAGGAAGTGGCCGCTGGTCAGGGTCGGCTCGTCACCTTTGCCTTCGGCGAGTTTGTAGTCGCTGCGATGGCGTTCAAGCGCTCGGGTCGAGAGGAATTTGCCGCGCTCGCGCGTGGTGAAGCGGCCGGGGTAGTCGTAGTCTTCCAGGTCCGGCATGAACTCGGATTTGACGGCACCTTCGGGCAGGATCTTCGGTTTTTCGAAATCGTAGTCGCGGCGGCTGACGCGGCTGGTGCGGGTTTCCAGGCGCAGGTTGAAACGCTTGATCACCGGTTTGTCGGCGGTCATGCCGGAGTCTTGCTGGTAGTTCACCGGTTTCAGTTTGCGGAACACGGTCTGGTCATCGCCGAACACCAGTTTGTGGCCGCTGCTGCTGTGCTGGAAGTGGAAGTGAATGCCTTCCTCTTCGCACAGACGCTGGATGAAATGCAGGTCGGATTCGTCGTACTGCACGCAGTACTCACGCTCCGGATACTCGGCGCCGAGCTGGAAGCTGTAGGCGTCGGCCAGGATCCCGCGATCTTCCAGCACCTGGGCAATGATCTTCGGCACCGTCAGCTGCTGGAAAATCTGCTGGTCATGGTTGTGCCGCAGGTAGGCCAGTTGCGGCACCAGGCTCAGGCTGTAGCGGGTCAGGGTCTTGCCGGAGTCGCCTTGCTCGATGCGATACACCAGACCATGAATCTTGCCCTCGCCAGTGGCGCCGAAGGTCAGGCAGCCGGGCTTGTGCAGGAGTTCTTCAAGGTTGAGGTCGGGACGGGCGCTGACCAGTTCGAGGTCGAAACGGAACGGCTCGTTGAGGGCTTCGCGACCGGTGAAACTGAGGACTTGCAGATCGGCCGAAGCGCCTTCGAGCGTGAGGGTAATGTGGGTAGCATTGGCGTCCAGCATGCCTTGTTTTCCGTCCTTTGGATTAGCGTGGGCGGATGGTGCAGGATTAAACCGCCTCGTTCAAGGCGCAAATGCCGTAGAAGCACAGGCCTCAAGCCATAGGGAAAACCCTTAGGCCGGTTGTGTCCCCCCGTGAAACGGGCACTTGCGCGCAAGAGACTCCGTGCAATCACCACTACCAGCGTTCAAGAACAACCAGTCAGTTTCAGACTAAAGTCGCCTGTAGCACGTCAAAGCCATCTGCCATCATTGCCGCTCACCCCCGCGTGTTCACTGCCTCCCGGTTCTTCATTGTTCCGGGACGGGAGCTATTTCAGTTTGTTTGCGCCCCCGCGCAATCGTTGTTCTGTTGGAGTTTTCAATGCGTCCCCCATTTCCCCTCATCACCCCGCGCCAGTCGCTTGGCTTCGGAGCCTTCGTGCTGTGTGCCGGTTTTACCGCGCAGGTCCAGGCCAGCGGTTTTTTCGAAGACACCACGGCGAAGATCGAGTCGCGCACGGTGTACTTCAACCGCGATTTCCGTGATGGGCACACCTCCAGTGATCAGGGCGCGTCCAAGCGCGAAGAGTCGGCGCAGGGTTTCATTCTCAATCTGCAATCGGGCTACACCGAAGGCACCGTCGGTTTCGGCATTGATGCGCTGGGCATGGCGGGTTTTCAGCTCGATTCCAGCCCCGACCGCAGCAACAGCGGCCTGCTGCCTTCCAGCGGCGATAACCCGCGTGGCTCGAAAGGTCAGTACGCGAAAATGGGCCTGACCGCCAAGGTGAAAGTTTCGGACACGGTGTTGAAATACGGCGCATTGCTGCCGGATCTGCCGTTGCTCAAGTACAACGACGGCCGTCTGCTGCCGACCATGTTCAACGGCGCGATGCTGACTTCAAAGGAGGTGAAGGACCTGACCTTCATGGCTGCACGTCTGGACAAGTACACCGCCCGGGACTCGACCGATTCCCAGGACATTCGCGTGCACTGCAAAAACAAGCGCTATGCCTGCAACACCACCGCCGATCATTTCGACATGTACGGCTTCGACTACAAGATCAACGATCGTCTGACGGCGCAGTATCACTACGCCGAACTGGAGGACATCTATCGCCAGCACTTCGTGGGTCTGTTGGCCAATCAGCCGCTGGGTGACGGCGTGCTGAAAGCCGATCTGCGTTTGCTGAAAAGCGCCGACAGCGGTGATGCGAAAGCGGGCTCCATCGACAACCGCGCCTTGAGCGGCATGCTGTCCTACGGCATCAGCGGTCACACCTTCAGTGCCGGGTGGCAGCGCATGAACGGCGACAATTCGATGCCGTATCTGGATGGCAGCAACCCGTACCTGGTGAACTACGTGCAGGTCAACGACTTCGCCGCCGCGCAGGAACTTTCCTGGCAGCTGCGTTACGACTATGACTTCAAGGCCATCGGCATCAACGGCCTGAGCTTCCTGACCCGTTACGTGAACGGTGACCACATCAAGGTGCCGGGCAGTGATCAGGAAGGCAAAGAGTGGGAGCGTGACAGCGAGTTGAAGTACGTGATTCAGACCGGCACGTTCAAGGACGTCAGCCTGCGTTTGCGCAATGCGACGTACCGCACCAACTACGAGAAGTTTGCCCGGGACGTGGATGAGACCCGGTTGATTGTGAGTTACAACTTTTCGGTGTTGTAACCCATAGGTCGGCGGTGTCTGAGCTGACGTCTTCGCGGGCAAGCCCGCTCCCACAGGGATTTAGGTGGCCACAAGTTAGTGAGCACCCGGGAAACCTGTGGGAGCTGCGGTGCGACGATTCGACTTGCTCGCGATGGCGTCCTAAAGAGCACCGAGGATCAGAGCCAATGCCAGAACCGGCTCCAGAACCCGCGATTCAGATCATCCTTGCACGCCGCGTATTGCTGGCCGTACATGTCCGAGCGGTTCTGCACCTTGCGCGCCACCGGCGGCAGCCACGCTTTGCTGGCATAAGTCTTCTGGCGAAAACCGCCCCAGCCTTCGTGGTAGTTGAGGTACTGGTTGTAGGCGTCGTACTTGTACACGCCGTTGATCGAAGTGGTCTTGTCCATGTACCAGCCGACGAAGTCGATGGCGTCGTCGAAGTCTTCGCGATCGGCGCCGTGGCGGCCGGTGCTTTTCTGGTAGTCGGACCAGACTTCATCCTTGGCCTGCGCATAACCCGACGCTGTCGTGACGCGGCCCCACGGGATCACCCACAGCAGGTATTTGCGCGGCGTCTTGGCGTCGTAGCGGTAGCCGGACTCCTGATACATGATCGCGAACGGCACCTGGATCGGTACGCCCCAGCGCTTTTGCGTGACTTGCGCCGCGTCGTACCAATCACTCTTTTCCCGAAAAATCTCGCAGAGGTTTTCCGGCGAACGCGGCGGTGATGTTCCGCAGCCGCTCAACAGTGTCGCCAGCACCAACAGTCCAACCGTGCGCCCCGAATTCAAAAGCCGTCATCCCGTCGTGCAAAAAAGGGCGCCAGTCTACGCGGTCAGGTCAACTGGTGGCGATAAGGCAAATCCGGACCTGTTTTGCTGCATGTAAGGGCGGCGGCCCGTACGGCAAACCTGAGCATCGCGTCGATTTGTTCGCGGCCGAGGTGCTGAACACCCTCCACCGAATCCAGCTCATGCTCGGTCAGCCAGGTGATCAACGCGGCCTGGAAAGTATCCCCCGCGCCGACGGTATCGGCGATCTTCACTGAAGAGGCCGGCACCGACCATGAACCATGAGCACGGCTGAACACGGTCGCGCCTTCACCGCCACGGGTCAGGAAAACCACCTGACAGCGATGCTGCAGCCAGCCTTCGATGACGCGTTGCGGATCCTGCTCGGGATACAACAGGCTCAAGTCCTCGTCGCTGACCTTGATCAGATCCGCCAGTTGCACCAGCGTGGCGATCCGCTCGCGCCACAGGTCGATGTTCGGCTCGGGGTTGAGGCGCACGTTCGGGTCGAGGCTGATCAGGCGTTTGCCGCTTTCACGCTGAATCAGCGCGAGCAGGGTATCGGCCACCGGTTGCACCACCAGCGAGAAGGAACCGAAGTGCAGGCCGCGCACTTGCGGGCCCAGCGTCGGCAGATGTGCCTGACTCAACTGCCGGTCGGCGCAACCTTCGCCACGGAAGCTGTAATGGGGCGAGCCATTGGCGCCCACCGCGACCATCGCCAGGGTGGTCGGCGCGGCGAAATCCACCAGGTAATCCGGACGGACGCCTTCATCCTGCAGGACTTGATGCATACGTCGGCCGAGGTAGTCGGTGGACAACCCGGCGAACAGCGCCGAGTCCACACCCAAACGGCGCAAACCCACCGCCACGTTGAACGGCGAGCCACCGGCAATGGCCTTGAAATTGACTTTCGATGCTTGCCCGCCGGCATCGTCTTCGCTGAAGAAATCGAACAGCGCTTCGCCACACACCAGGTACATAGTTGTTTGCTCTTTATAAGGTTGCGACATGCAGTCGATAGCGTTCATAGGCCTGCTGGAAGGCCGCGACATTCGCGGCAACCGGCAGGGTTTCACTGTTCAGGTCGAGCTTCACGCAGCGCTCGCACAGGTCGGCCAGGGTGTCTTCGTGGCCGTTCGACCACGACTTACACCACGCCGCCTGAATCGCCGCGCCGAGGGCGGCGGCTTCGCTCTGCTCGGTGCAGATCACCGGGGTGTTCATGATGTCGGCGACGATCTGCCGCCACACCGCACTTTTCGAGCCGCCGCCGATCAGGCAAATGCTGCGGCTTTGTAAACCATTCTGGCGCAGCAGATCCAGTCCATAACGCAGGCCGAAGGTGGTGCCTTCGACCGCCGCGCGGCACAGATTGGCCCGGGTCAGGTTATCGATCGTCAGGCCATGCAGGCTGCCGGTGGCGTGGGGCAGGGGAGGCACGCGTTCGCCGTTGAGGAACGGCAGCATGCTCACGCCTTCAGCGCCAATCGGCGCTTGGGCCACCAAGGCGTTGAAGGTATCAAGGTCAAGATCGAACAGTTCGCGGATCGCCCCGGTGGCGTTGGTCAGGTTCATGGTGCAGATCAACGGCAGCCAGCCGCCGCTGGACGAGCAGAAGGTCGCGACCGAAGCGTCCGGGCTGACCTTCGGTGCCTCGGCGTAGGCGTACACCGTGCCGGAAGAGCCGAGGCTCATGGTGATCGCGCCCGGCTGAATATTGCCGGTACCGATGGCGCCCATCATGTTGTCGCCGCCACCGCTGGACACCACCGCGTTCGGGTTGATGCCCAGCTGTTCGGCGATTGCGGGCAGGATCGTGCCGACTGCTTGATGGGCGTCGATCAGCTCCGGCAGCGCGGATTGCAGACGACCGCTGGCATCGATGTCGCGAAGCAGCTGCAAATCCCATTGGCGGGTGCGCACGTTGAAATAGCCGGTGCCGGATGCATCGCCGTATTCGCTGCACGCACGGCCGGTGAGCCAGAAATTAAGGTAGTCGTGGGGCAACAGAATCCGTGCGATTCGGGAAAACGCGTCTGGATGCTGTTCTTTGGTCCACAACAGTTTCGACACGGTGTAGCCCGGCGCGATGACCACGCCGAGGCGTTCCAGCGAACCGTTTTCGCCGCCCAAATGAGCCAGCAGACGGTCGTTTTCAGCCGTGGTTTCGGTGTCGCACCAGAGCTTGGCCGGGCGCAGGACCTGACCTTGATCGTCGAGCAGCACCAGCCCGTGTTGCTGGCCGGAAACACCGATGCCGAGAATCCCCTGACCGTCGACATTTGCCGCCAGCAAGGCGCGGCGGGTGGCGAGGGCGAAGGCTTCCAGCCACTGGTGGGTGTCTTGTTCGCGACGGCCGTTGGCGCCGCTGATCATCGTGTGGGCGGCGGCGCCCTGGCCCAACACCTGACCGCTGGTGGCGTCGAGGATGATGGCTTTGGTGCCTTGGGTGCCGCAGTCGATGCCGAGGAAGAGCTGTTGGTTGTGCATGGTGTGAACCTGTTGGTTTTTTGGCGACTTCTAAAGCCACCCCTCACCCCAACCCTCTCCTCAGAGGGGAGAGGGGGAAAGGGAGCAGATTGTGGAGCCTTTCAATTCCTGAGTTCGACTCAAAACGTTCAGGTCGATGTACCTCGGATAAACACCTCGGCCGGCTCCCTCTCCCTCTGGGAGAGGGCTGGGGTGAGGGGCTTTCAGGTCAGAATACGCTCGAGAGTCCGCGTCACGCCTTCTTCGCGCAAGCTGTTCAGGCACCACTCGAACGCCGTCACAAACTCCTTCGAGCGCGCTATCACCGTACCGAAGATTTCTTCAACCCCCAACAACCGCTCAGTGATCAAAGCATCCTCCGCCACCAACGCCTGACAAAACGCCGCCCGAGGATCCGGAATCGAATAAGTGTCACCATTCTCATCCACGCCCTTCAAGTAAAGCGCCCAGGCCGCCACCACCAACGCTGCGCGTCTGGTTTCCCGCCCATCGGCAATCAACCGATTGATCGTCGGAATGGTGAACTTGGGAAACTTCGACGAACCATCGGAGCAAACACGTTCAAGCTGATCGGCAATCGCCTGATTGGAGAACCGCGCCACCAGCGTGTTCTTGTACTCGGTCAGGTCGATGCCCGGCACCGGCGCCAGTTGCGGCGTCACGTCCAGGTCCATGTAGGCACGCATGTAGCGCACGAACAGTGGGTCGTTCATGGTCTCGTGGACGAAGCGGTAACCCTTCAAAAAGCCCAGATACGTCAGCGCCAGATGGCTGCCGTTGAGCAGTTTGATCTTCATCTCTTCGTAAGGCGAAACATCGTCGGTGAACTGCACGCCGACCTTTTCCCAGGCCGGGCGGCTGTTGACGAACTTGTCTTCCAGTACCCATTGCACGAACGGTTCGCACACAACAGGCCAGGCGTCGTCGACGGCGTGTTTGTCCGCCAGTTGCAGGCGATGCGCGGTGCTGGTCATTGGGGTGATACGGTCGACCATGGCGTTGGGGAAACTGACGTTGGCGTCAATCCAGTCACGCAAGTCCGGATCCAGTAGCGCGGTAAACGCCAGCAGCGCCTTGCGGGTGACGGCGCCGTTGTGCGGCAGGTTATCGCAGGACATCACGGTAAACGCCGGAATGCCCGCCGCCCGCCGCTTGGCCAGTGCCGCGCAGAGGAAGCCGAACACGGTTTTCGGCTGTTGCGGGTTCGTCAGATCGTGCTGAATCTGCGGCAGGTGCGCCATGAACTCGCCGTTGCTGTCATCGATGCAATAACCGCCCTCGGTGATGGTGAGCGAAACGATGCGGATCTGCGGGTCGGCGAGTTTGTCGATCAGCACCTGGGCGCTGTCCTCGGCCAGCAGCATGTCGCGGATCGCACCGATGACGCGGACTTCGGTGTCGTCGCTGTCGCCCAGTTCGAACAGGGTGAACAGGTAATCCTGCTCCTTGAGGTCGTCCCGGGCGCGGCGGTCTTCGGCGCGCAGGCCGACGCCGCAGATCGCCCAGTCCAGTGCTTCGCCGGTGTTCATCAGCGCATCGGTGTAATACGCCTGATGCGCGCGATGGAAACCACCGACGCCAATGTGTGCAATGCCCTGGCGGGTGTCGCTGAGGCTGTAGGCCGGCAGTTTCACTTCGGCGGCGAGGCGGTTGAGGTTTTGCTTGTTCAGTTTCATCGGGTCAGTCTCGAAATCAGGCGGCTGCGCGCAACGGGCGGGTCAGCGCCACGCCGTCGGCATCGAACAGATGGCAATGGGCGGCATCCAGGTGCAGGTTCAGTTGTTCGCCGTAACGGCTCGCCAGGTCACCGCGTACGCGCATGGTCAGGGCTTCGCCGGCGTTGGTCTTGACGTGGCAGAAGGTGTCGCTGCCCAGGCGCTCGCTGACGTCGGCGGTGACTTGCAGGGTGCAGTCGCCCGGTTGCGCCAGTTCCAGATGTTCCGGACGAATGCCCAGGGTCACGGCGCTGCCGACGCTCAGGTTCGACGCGTTGAACGGCAGGATGATGCGCGTGCCGGCGTCCAGCGAGACTTCGCAGCTTGCACCATCGAGCCGGGCAATCTTGCCCTTGAGGAAGCCCATTTTCGGCGTGCCGAGGAACCCGGCGACGAACAGGTTGGCGGGGTGGTGATACAGCTCCAGCGGCGAGCCGACCTGTTCGATCTTGCCGCCATTGAGCACCACGACCTTGTCGGCCATGGTCATGGCTTCGACCTGATCGTGGGTCACGTAGATCATGGTTGCTTTGAGGTCCTTGTGCAGGCGCAGCAGTTCCAGGCGCATTTGCACCCGCAGGGCGGCGTCGAGGTTGGACAGCGGCTCGTCGAACAGGAAGATTTTCGGGTTGCGCACGATCGCCCGGCCGATGGCCACGCGCTGACGCTGGCCGCCGGACAGTTGCTTCGGCTTGCGTTCCAGCATCGGGCCCAGTTCGAGAATGCGCGCCGCTTCGCCGACTTTCTTCTCGACTTCGGCTTTCGGTACGCCGGCCAGGTCGAGGGCGAACGACATGTTTTTCTTCACGGTCATGTGCGGGTACAGCGCGTAGGTCTGGAACACCATCGCCAGATCGCGTTTGGCCGGGCTGACTTCGGTGATGTCACGCCCGTCCAGCTCGATAGTGCCGCCGCTGACTTCTTCAAGGCCGGCGATCAGTCGCAGCAGGGTCGATTTGCCGCAGCCCGACGGACCGACGAATACCACGAATTCCTTGTCGTTCACCTCAAGGTCGATGCCCTTGATGATGGAAAAACCTTCGAAGCCTTTTTGCAGATTCTTGATTTTCAGGTTGGCCATGGTGGCGCTCCTTTTACGAATTCTTATTTCACGGCGCCGAACGACAGACCGCGCACCAGTTGTTTCTGGCTGATCCAGCCGAAGATCAGAATCGGCGCGCAAGCAAGCGTCGAGACGGCCGACAACTTGGCCCAGAACAAGCCTTCGGGGCTCGAGTAGGAGGCGATCAACGCGGTCAGCGGCGCGGCTTTGGACGAGGTCAGGTTCAGCGACCAGAACGCCTCGTTCCAGCACAGGATCAGCGACAGCAGCACGGTCGAAGCCAGGCCGCCCTTGGCGATCGGCAGCAGCACGCGGAGCATTTCCTGGGCGAGGGTGGCGCCGTCGAGGCGGGCGGCTTCGAGGATGTCTTTGGGGATGTCCTTGAAGTAGGTGTAAACCATCCAGACCACGATCGGCAGGTTGATCAGCGTGTAGATCACGATCAGCGCGATGCGCGTGTCGAGCAGGCCGAAACTCTTGGCCAGCAGGTAGATCGGCATCAGCACGCCCACCGGCGGCAGCATCTTGGTGGAGAGCATCCACAGCAGCGTACCTTTGGTGCGCTGGGTTTCGTAGAACGCCATCGAGTAGGCCGCCGGCACCGCAATCAGCAGGCACAGAGCCGTGGCGCTGAAGGAAATCACCACCGAGTTCCAGGCGAAACTGAAGTAGTCGCTGCGCTCATTGATGTGCAGGTAGTTCTCCATCGTCGGCGTGAAGATGAACTGCGGCGGTGTGGCGAAGGCGTCGATTTCGGTCTTGAAACTGGTCAGCACCATCCAGAAGATCGGGAAGAAAATGATGATCGCGATGGCCCAGGCCAGCGTGCCGAGCAGCAGGCTTTGCAGCCGGCGGGATTGTTGAAGAGTCATGGCAGGCCTCAGGCTTTGTCAGTCAGGTTTTTGCCGATCATCCGCACCAGAATGATCGCGGCGATGTTGGCGATGACCACGGCGATCAGGCCGCCGGCCGAGGCCATGCCGACGTCGAACTGCACCAGCGCCTGGTTGTAGATCAGGTAGGCGAGGTTGGTCGAAGCGTAGCCGGGGCCGCCGTTGGTGGTGGTGAAGATTTCGGCGAACACCGACAGCAGGAAGATGGTTTCAATCATCACGACCACGGCAATCGGCCGCGCCAGATGCGGCAGGGTCAGGTGCCAGAAGATCGCGACGGGGCCTGCGCCGTCGAGGCGGGCGGCTTCTTTCTGTTCCTGGTCGAGGGACTGCATGGCGGTCATCAGGATCAGGATCGCGAAGGGCAGCCATTGCCACGAGACAATGATGATGATCGACAGCAGCGGGTAGTGGGCCAGCCAGTCCACCGGCTGCGCGCCGAACAGTTTCCAGATGTAGGCCAGGATCCCGGACACCGGATGGAAGATCAGGTTTTTCCAGATCAGCGCACCGACCGTGGGCATGATGAAGAACGGCGAAATCAGCATCACCCGCACGATGCCGCGGCCGAAGAATTCGCTGGCCTCCAGCAATGCGCTGATCAACACACCGAACACCACGCTGATCAGCAGCACGCTGCCCACCAGCAGCAAGGTGTTGGTGGCTCCGGGGAGGAACCCGGAATCGGTGAGAAAGTAGGTGAAGTTATCCAGCCCGACAAATTCGTTGATGCCCGGGTCGAGCAGGTTGTAGCGGATCATCGAGAAATAGACGGTCATGCCCAGCGGCACGATCATCCACAGCAGCAACAGGGCCACCGAAGGACTGACCAGAAACCAGCCGGGATTGGCCACGCGGTTTTTGCGCCGGGGCTGCGACAGGTCGATGTGGGCTTTGGCAGTTGAAGTATTCATGGTGATCACAACCGTTTTAAAAGGCAGACTCGATCCACTGTGGGAGCGAGCCTGCTCGCGATGAGGGTGGTCCATCCGCCACATTTATTGAGACCGGATTACCGCTATCGCGAGCAGGCTCGCTCCCACATGGAAATGCGCAGGATTACTTCGGATAACCCGCGCGCTTCAGCTCGCGTTCGGTGGTTTGTTGCGCGGCGGTCAGCGCCTGATCGACGGTGGTCTGGCCGATCAATGCGGCGGAGAACAGCTTGCCGACCTGGGTACCGACACCCTGGAATTCAGGAATGGTCACCAGTTGAATGCCGATGTAAGGCACCGGTTTGAGGGTCGGTTTGCTCGGGTCAGCGGCTTTCAGCGATTCCAGCGTGACCTTGGCAAACGGTGCGGCGCTCATATAGGCGTCGCTGTAGGTCGAGGCGCGAGTGCCCGGCGGTACGTTGGCGATGCCGTCGGTCTTGGCAACCAGTTCGCCGTATTCCTTGGACGTGGCCCAGGCGCTGAATGCTTTGGCAGCATCTTTGGCCTTGGAGCTGGTCGGAATCGCCAGCGCCCACGAATACAGCCACGCCGAGCCTTTGTCGGTGACCTGATGCGGCGCAAAGGTGAAGCCGACATGATCGGCGACCTTGCTCTGGGTCTTGTCGGTGACGAACGAGCCGGCGACGCTGGCATCGACCCAGATTGCGCATTTGCCGCTGTTGAACAGCGCCAGGTTTTCGTTGAAGCCGTTGCTGGAGGCTCCCGGCGGGCCGGATTTCTTCATGGTGTCGACGTAGAAGTTCAGCGCGTTTTTCCATTCCGGACCGTTGAATTCCGGTTTCCACTGCTCATCGAACCAGCGCGCGCCGTAGGCGTTGGCCACGGTGGTGATCAGCGCCATGTTCTCGCCCCAACCGGCCTTGCCGCGCAGGCAGATGCCGTACTGTTCCTTGTCCTTGTGGGTGAGTTTTTCGGCGAAGCCGGCGATCTGTTCCCAGGTCGGACGCTCCGGCATGGTCAGGCCTGCATCCTTGAACAGGTCGGTGCGGTAATAGGTGATGGAGCTTTCGGCGTAGAACGGCAGCGCGTACAGCGAACCCTTGACCGACAGCCCTTCACGCACCGACGGGAACACATCGTCGAGGGCATAACTGGCCGGCAGATCCTTCATTGGCTCCAGCCAGCCCTTGGCGCCCCAGAGTGCGGCTTCGTACATGCCGATGGTCAGCACGTCGAACTGGCCACCCTGGGTGGCGATGTCGGTGGTCAGCCGTTGACGCAGGACGTTTTCTTCCAGTACCACCCAGTTCAGCTTGATGTCCGGATGCTCGGTCTCAAAGGTTTTCGAGAGCTTCTGCATGCGGATCATGTCGCTGTTGTTGACGGTGGCGATGGTCAGGGTCTGGGCGCCAAGGCTGACGCTGCTGAGGGTCATGCAGGTGAGGGCAAGCAGAGCTTTTGCAGTGGGTTGCATCGTGCACTCCTTTTCTGCACCCGGCGGGAGCAGAAGGACAGTTATTGTTTTTGTGTTCTTCCGGCGGGGGAAGAATGTGCACTGATTACAGCCTTCTGACGCAGGGCTGACAAATCATCCCTAGCACTTGAATCGATACTTTTTTGCACTCTGGATTGGCGCGATAAGCGCAAGTAAGGGCGTTTCAGAAGGGCGACAGCCATGAATCCGTACAGGTTTTCGGCGATCAGCCGTGGTTTTGCTCGGTCAGGCGTTGCACCACCAGCCGCCGATAATGCGAAGGCGTCATGCCTTTGAGCTGCTGAAAGCGCCGGTTGAAATTGGAAATATTGTTGAAGCCCGACTCGAAACACACTTCGGTCACCGGTTTGTCACCATCCGCCAGCAGTTCGCAGGATTTACTGATGCGCAGGCGATTGACGAATTCGATGAAATTGCGCCCGGTGGCCTGCTTGAACACGCGGCTGAAATAGGTGGGTTTCATGCCCAGGTGCTCGGCGACTTCCTCCAGCGGCAGTTCGCGAGCGTAGTGGGCGAAGATGTAATCGACTGCGCGGTTGGTGCGGTCGATGTTGTGCTCATCGGCCAGTTGCGGGGTGGTTGCGCCGGACAGCAGTTGGTAGTCGTCGCAGGCAGCGAGCAATTCCATCAGGATGAAAAAGTGCCCGAGACGGGTGATGCCGTTGGAATCGGCGATGCGTTGCATCAGGGTCATGGCCTGACTAATCGTCTGCGGTGAGCGGAACTCGATGCCGTACTGCGCGCGCTCAAGCAGTGGTGCCAGGGTCTTGAGTTCAGCGAACACCTGATGACCGCTTTCGAACAACTCATCGGTGAAGTTGACCAGCATGTCGCGTTTCTCGACGACTTCGTCTTCGGCCACCTGGCTGATCCAGTTGTGCGGCAGATTGGGGCCGGTCAGGAACAGCGTCTGCGGGTAGAAATTGCCGATGTAGTCGCCGATGAACACTTTGCCGGAACTGGCGACGATCAGGTGCAGCTCGTATTCCTTGTGAAAATGCCAGCGCACCAGCGGGCAGGGGAAACCGTGCTGGCGATAGATGATGGACAACCCGTTGTGGTCATCCATCAGCTCGTAGGAGGGGTCGGTCACGCGGGCGGTTCGGGTCATGGCAAGGCGCTTTTCTTGTTATCGCCCGGCGATCATGCCTCTTTGCGCGTGGGTTACGCCAGTTTTCAGTGCGGCTCAAAGCGCGCGCTGTCGGGCCTTCATCAAGCTGGCAATTCGGCAGAACTCCACCAGGTCCGACTCTTCCATGAAGTCGACGTTGATGATGTTGCACTTCAGTGCCCAGTCGCTTTTATCCAGATCGAACCACTCGTTCAATTCGTCATGAATGTCGACCGGGCCACCAAACGCGGTGTAACTGGTGGCGGACAGCGACCAGAGACGTCTGTTGTCTGTCGAGTTTTGCAGGACGCTGCCAATGTACTGCCTCAAATCATCGGGACTGGTAATGTTGTTTCCCGACCATCGGTGATTGATGAAAGTGTGGAATATTTTGTAGTCCAGTTGCCAATGTGACGTGGCAGCAGCGAACACACGTTGTTGCGCACTGACTTGCTTGAGTTCACGCAGGCTCAGGTAGAAATTGTTGCGCGGGACAAGACGATGGCCCAGGTAATGGATCATGATCTTATTGAAGTCGTCGTAATCGAAGTCGGCGCCGTCCAGACTGTGAAAGTCCAGAATAATGAATTCATCCGGGTTGTTGTCCAGGAACTTATTGACGTCGGCGATCAGGTTCGCCAGGGTTCGAGAGTTTTGGAAGCCGTTATGGTGGGCGACGAATTTTTCCGGACCTTTGCCGCCGCCGTTATGGGTCAGACGAATATCCAGCGCCCTGGAACCGTGATTGAGCTGGGCAAGAAAGGAGTCATGCTGGCAGACGAGCCAGTGGCGCGGAGGGCCGAAGAACGGATACGAGGCGCGCCAGTCACTGCCGGCATTGTGGGTGCCGGGCAATGTCAGTTCGAAGATCGACAGTGTATCAATGGCGGGTGTCGAGCCCATCCAGTTATTAGTGCTCATCAGTGCATCCTGCATAAGTTTTTATAAAGTACGGCCCGATAAAACAGTCAAGGCCGTACGTGCAGGATGTTTATAATGTCTAACTTGTTAGTTGGCCATGAAGGGAGTAATGCAAGTTGTTGGGTATTGTTTGTATAGTTGTCCAGCCAAGTTATCTGTTCTGGTTCTTGGCTTCAATCCACTGAGCCATATATTGGGTGCTCTTGTGTGAATGGTGGCGCAACATGCTGCCGGTGAAGTTGTTCCTTCTGAGTTGCGACAGATTTTCGCGGCAATACTTAATTTTCTCGATAAGTGCGGGCCCGTGAACCGTTTGCAGGTATCGGTCGACCAGCAGGGCTTGCCCCTGCGCCTGTGCGGTTTGCCAGAGGTCCCGGTCGTTATACAGCCGGACCGCCGCTTCGGCGAATGTTTGGGCCGTGCCGGTGACAGCGCCCGGCCAGGGATGATCCGCCTGCATCCCTTCGGCTCCGACCGGCGTGGTGACACTCGGGGTTGCGCAGAGCATTGCATCGACCAGTTTGCCCTTGATGCCTGCGCCGAAACGCAGCGGTGCCAGGCAAACCCGGGCATCGGACATGACCTGCAATGCATCCTCTGCCCAATTCATGATGTGGAAACCCTCGGCCGCATTGTGCAGGGCTGTCGCCTTCGGCGGCGTATACGCACCGTAGATATGCAATTGCGCTTTCGGAAGTTGCTTGCGAATCAGCGGCCAGACTGTCGATTTCAGCCACAGGACGGCATCCCAGTTCGGAGCGTGGCGGAAATTGCCGATGCTGAGGAAGTGCGCGCGATCCTCAAAGGGTTTCGCTGGCGTGCTCGGCGGCTCGACCATCAAGGGGCACCAATGCATCAGCTGGGGCGGCAATTTGAACTGCTGTACCAGCAACTCAATTTCCACTTGTGAAATCATCAGGTTCAGATCACAACGATACAGCGCGGCGATCTCGCGCCTGGCCAGATCCGTCTCGGCCATCAGTTCAAATTCTTCGGCGAGCGCGGGGGCGAACAATTGTTGGAAATCGTTGGTGTCATCGCTGAGTTTCAACCGATCTTTCAATCGCTGGTGTCGGGCATGTCGCAGGCTTTGCAGGTCTGAAGTCTCCAGAACACGCAAGGCGTCGGGACAGTGTTTTTCCACGCGCCAGCCGAACTGTTCTTCGATCATGAACTGGTCAAACAGCACGATATCCGGTGCCAATTCGCTGATGAAAACGTCGAAACTGCTGTTGTTCAGCTCAATCGGGACTTCGCGGATGCCCAGCGCGCTGAGGTCGGCGCGATGTTCACCGGTGCCGGCCGGGCTGGCAAAGGTGATTTGCCAGCCTTGCTGCAGGAATGTTTCGAGAATCTGCATCACATGCCCGCTCGCAGCGGAGGAACGGGGTTCCGGCCAGACGTAACCAATGACGAGGACTTTGGTTGCGGGCTGACTCATGAGAAACGATTCCTGGGACGAAGAGACGAAAAAAATGCGCGCGAATTAAAACACAATGCGCGCGCTCGCCGATCCGCTTTTTCTCAGTTCGAGGCCTTGGCCAGGTTGACCCGCAATGAACCCTTGATGAAACCGAGATCGGAAGTGTTTTTCACACCCTTGTTGATCTTCGCGAGATTGATCAGGAAGGCTTCTCGGTGAGTGCTTGCCTGATCGAGCATGGAAACTGCCAATGAATAGGAGTCGGCATTAAAGAGTGCGGGGTGTTTTCGAACCACTTCGGGCAACGTACTGGAAATGGAATCGAATGCTTCGAGCCCTTGTGCGTATGCGCTCTTATGCTGCAGGTTGGAAAGATTCCTGGGGTGCAGCGCCTTCGTATCGGTGGCACTTCCTAGCTGGAGCAAACCGGCCACGTCAAACTCGGCGGGGCCGGTGGCCCTCTCTTTCACTATTCCGTAGTAAAGATCCAGGGTGTCGGGCGCGCCGTGCGCCAGTTCGTGAATCACGATATCGGCCACGCGGCTGTCGTCATATTTCGACATGCGGTAATAGTCATCCAGTCCTTCGGGGAAGATATCCAGAAACGTCGGGACTGGCTTCTGTCGATGCGTACCCGCCTGTACACGGGCCTGCCAGCGTTTGTACGCTGCCGGTCGCAGTGCTGCATAGGCATCTGAACCCTTTCTGAAGGACATGTTGGCGACGGTGACCGAATCCAGATCCTGACGCATCGATTTGAGATTCATCGCCACATGTTGCAGGACATCATCGGTATCGCTACCGAATATATGTTTAATCACCCAGCGCGTGTCGTCGTTTGGTGTCTGCGCCAACAGACTCAATGCGTTATCGATTTTGCGCTTCGCAAAAGGCATTGCCCTCTTCACGATTGCCCGAGAATAGTCAAAAGGTTTGGCAAGGCCGAAGAACCGGCGAAGCGGCGCCAGTGGCGACACCTTAAGGTTTCTCAGCTTCGGCCCCCAAGCGCCACCGACTCTCAGGTTCAGCGCATACCAGTCGTTGTTGCGCTGGAGTGCCAGCAGGTTGATCGTATCCTCCAGGTTATCCGCCGCTTTCCAGGTGCCTTGAAACAAGTCGTTTTTTTGCGCGGCCCTGACCAGGTCGTAGGACTGCGCGCTCCCCGTCAGTTTACGCAGTTGGCCCGTGGCGGTTTCCACCACGTTGAGCCCGTGTTTGCTCAAAAGCAGAACGCCTCGTTTGGCCAGGCGCCCGCCTTGTAAAGCCAGCGTCGGTAAGCCATCCAGGGGATTCAGGAACGATACCGAGAGGTGGGCAGCCGCTTTGGCGATGCTCAGAGCCTTGGCGGTTGTCGAGGTTGTCTTGCCCGCGATGCCGACAATCGTGGCGCCAAAGCCGACCACCAGCCCCAGCAACGCCAGGCCGTCAAGAATGCAACCACCGATGCCTTCGGATACCCGGGGCGCATCGCCTGAGCGGATGTCTTCAATACATTTTTTGAACGGCACGATCACATTGATCACAGCTTCATTGATCTGAGCGTTTTTAGCGCGAATCCTTTGCAGTTCAGTCTGTTGATACAGCGATGAGTACAGTTCGTCGCGCGTCGCGACCGGGTGATTGCCCAGAACGCCTTCGGCCAGGGCGTCCAAGGCACGGGAAAAAAACAGTGGGACTGGCTGGACTTCATCTGAGGCAAGGACGAAGTTCCAGAGTTTTTCCACGACCACTTCGGACCAGACTCCATGTTTCGGCGCGTCGCCCTTCAGGTAGGCATTAAAGTCGATCGGCCATCGTTGTGCAGGGTTCTTGGTCTGGAAGTCTGTGTCCTGGCCGTCATACCCCAGCGAAGGCTCTTCGAACAGTGTACCCCTGGACCGTAACAGGGCGGCCAGCTCCGGGCGTTCACGACACAACCCTCTGAGGGTAAACAGCTCATAACAGCGAAACGCCTTTTCGTGCTGGCATCCGATAATCAGGCCGTAGCGCCCCCTGGCCGCTTCACGATGTCGCTGAGTTTCTTCAAACGGGTTGAGCGGATTTACCGATTCCCTGACGGTATATAACGTAATAAAACCATTGGCGATCATTGTCCTGTCACGTTCGGGCAAGTTGGACACTGCCATTTTGAGAATGGAGGCCTGACTTTTCTTTAGCGTCAGATGGTATTGCTCGAATGATTTTTCAAATAAGGCGTCGATCGGTTTCAGTTCACCGAGTCGGGCAAAGGCATTCCGTGGCGGGTTGAAGTATCTGGCGCTGTCAAACTTGTCGGTCAGTTTGCCGTTGACCACCAGATCACCCGACATGTAAAGGTCTAGAATCGAGAGACGCAGCCTCCCTACAGCAGAAGTGTCTTTCACACTCCATTCGCTGGAGGGAACGATAAGCGCCAGCCATTCCAGCGCACTGCGCTCGTCAAGCGCAACATCGAAGTTGGCCTTGAATGCCGGTTGCTCCAGGTAACTGCCATCTGGCAAGACGCGTTTGAGCTCTTGAAGCGCGAGTTGCCGTCGATCAGGCGGAACTATCGCAATACCGGTTTCGACTTCGTTCAACGCTTGCGCATATTGGCTGAAACGGTTGGCGGCGGTTGTAAAGGCGTTTACGTCATCATCTTCGGTAGTACCGGGCAATATGCCGTTAAGCATTGCCCATTGGATGATGGGCGTAATGGTCGCCAACTCATGCAGCGTGCGTTGGGCAGCACTGACAGGAGTCAGTTCGGAAAACGCCTTGATCCGGTCATAGGTCATCAGGCGCGATGCGCCTGGCGCCGTGAGTTCGACCAGCGCAACGGCCTGGGACACGATCACCCAGCCGGGTTTACCGATCGTCAGTTCGGCGGGAGCCTGCTGCACAAGCAACTGTGGCGCAGCGCAGGCCAGCAGAAGGTGAGCGGCCAATGGTGCGTAGAGCGGATCCAGTTGCAGGTCGCGAGTGAGTTGCCATTCCAACGCTTCAACCACCTGCGGTGCAGTTTTCGAGACATTGTCCGGGTGATACAGCTGAAAACCGGCAATGACTTTTGCGTGTCGCTCGACCTCAAGTCCGAGATCCAGAATCAGCGCTGTTGCAACCATGCATTTGATCTGTCGCAAAGCCGCTTCATGGTTGCCTTGGTCCAGATGCCAGCCGAGCCGGTCATGCAGAAGGATTCCCAACGCCCAGGCATTCGGTGTCTGCAGCAACTGGTCCAGATGAATGCCGGCACGTTCGCGACTCGACGCAACCTCAAGTGCCTTGAAATCCGGGGTAGCGATATGTTGCAGGAGGCTGACTCGACCCTTTGTCGTGTCCTTGGCGATCTGTTTGATCGTTTGACGCTCGGTCGCTGAAAGATGGAAGGGCGACTCAACCGGCGCCAACAGCAATTCGTGATAATCCCCCGTTACCGGACTGGTCGGCAGTTGGAATTCGAGCCAGGCAATCAGACTGCGTGTTTCGGCGACGGTTGTCGGGAGGGTGTATTGATGGAAGTTAAGCCATTGCTCAAGGCCGAAGACCTCGGTGGAAAATACGTAACCACCGGTGCGTACTGCACACTCTCCGACCATGAGGATTTCATCTTGCAGATCTGCACTGATGACATTGTCACCCGTCAAGTCGATCCAGGTGCCACCCGCCGAGACGCTGAGTCGAGCCTGTTCATTGATGCAGACAATGGTGTCGCCGGGCAGTGCATGTTTTTCGGCGAGAAAAAGAAAGTCCTCGGTCTCCAGCATCTTCGCAAGAGCGACGCGGGCAAATTCCTGGGCGTTATCAAAAGCGCTATTCGATGTTCGGGGCACCGTAATGAAGTGCAGATCAATGATTTCGGCACTTGCGCGGTCCCCGATCAGATCGGAAAGCGCCAATACGATATTGGACTTCTCTGCGAGATCAAGTTTTTGGCGTTCGACAATATAACCAGAATCCAATGCCGGACTGTCGGCGCTCAGCAGATTTCCGTCCTGTGAAAGTTGCATTAACAAGTTATCCTTTAATTGTTTATTGGTAGTGACCTCGCTGTTTGTGCAAATGTTGGGGATGCAACAAATCTTCAACTACGGGGCGGCGTCAGAGTAAATGCGCGCTTTAGTTGGTGGATAGCTGCAGTTGGTTTCAAAGTTGGTCAGGGCAGGTTGCAAGTCTGCCCGAAGAGGGTGCCTGGAGTGCAAGTTCCCGGTTCAGCGTTCAGGATTGCCCAAGAACCGCTTTCACCTTGTCGCGCAATTGATCAATGGAAAACGGCTTGCCAATCACGTGCATGTCTGCCGGTACTTCAATAGTCTCGGCATAACCGCTGGCAAACAGAATCGGCAGTGCGGGGCGAATGTTGCGGGCTTCGGTGGCCAGTTGACGGCCATCCATATTCGGCAGGCCGACGTCGGTCATCATCAGGTCGATGTGCTGATTCACATCCTTGAGAATTGCCAGCGCCTGTTCGCTGCCATCCGCCTCCAGAACCTTGAATTCCAATTCCTCCAGCACGTCGACGATCAGCATGCGCACGATGGCGTCGTCTTCTACTACAAGGATGGTGGACACAGGGCTGGACATAATGGCGGCTCTCAAAAAATGGGGGGCAGGGGCGCCGGTCGATCAAAAATGCCGGGCTCTTGCATGAGTAAGTGGCGCATGGCCACAAGTTCCCGAATGAATACAAAAAAAGAGTAGGCGCAAACGGTTGGGCAAGGATAACCGCTGGCTTGGGATTCGGCGCAGGCAAATGTGGGAAAACGGTGCTATCTCTGTGAGAAAAATGGATCCATGCCGCCGTTTTGGGGCAAACTCCCTGTTTTTCAACAGTTCGACAAGGCTGCCACATGTCCTCTCCGTCTTCGGTTGATGAGCAACGGTTTCGCAAACTCCTGACCCGCAACGTCAGTTTGCCGTTGGGCGTCGGCGTCGTCAGTGCCGTGTTCTTTGTTTCACTGATTACTTATCTGTTGTCGGTGATCCAGTGGGTGGAGCACACCGACCGGGTGATCAATAACGCCAACGAAGCAGTAAAACTCACCGTGGACCTGGAAACGGGAATGCGCGGCTATCTGCTCAGCGGCGACGAGCATTTTCTCGATCCGTACGAAACGGCCAAGCCGCGCATCTCCGTGGCACTCAATACCTTGCTTGAACTGACTGCGGACAACCCGGCTCAAACCGACCGCCTGCGTCGTCTTCAGGCGCTGCAAACCGAGTGGGCGACGTATGCGCAATCGATGATCGATCTGCAACGCTCCAGCGGTGATTACAAGTCGGCAGTCAAAACGGGGAAGGGCAAGCGCCTGACCGACGAAATACGTAAACAGTTCGAAGATGTGATTGAAACCGAACAGTTGTTGCGGGCTTCACGTAACGAGGACGTGCGCCGCACCACGATCTGGAGCATCAGCCTTTACTTGCTGTTTGTGGCCGGCATCAGTGGCCTGCTGGCCTACGTCGGCCGGCGCGATCTGCTCAACCTGTCACAAAGCTACGGCGCGACCCTGGCGGCGCAAGAGGCCAGCGCCAAACGCCTGGAACAGCAAGCCTGGTTGCGCAACGGCCAGACCCAGCTTGCCGAGCAAGTGCTGGGGCAACTGACGGTCAATCTGCTGGGGCGCAACATTCTGCAGTTCTGTGCCCAGTACCTCGGCACCGCAGTGGCCGCGCTGTATGTGCGCGAAGAACATGGCGGCCTCAAACGCGTGGCAACTTACGGTTTTTCTCGCGAACAGGAACAACAGGATCAATTGATCTCCAGCAATGAAGGTCTTGTCGGGCAGGTCGCCCAGCAGGCTCGGCTGATTCGTCTCGACTCGGTACCGTCCGACTACTTCAAGGTCAGTTCCGGTCTGGGTGAAGGTCTGCCGCACAGTGTGCTGGTGGTGCCGACCAGTGATGACGAACGGGTCAACGGCGTGATCGAACTGGGTTTCCTGCGTCCGCTCACCGACCGTGATGTGGCGCTGCTGGAACTGATCGCCGGCAACATCGGCACGTCCATCGAAGCGGCGCGTTATCGCCAGCGTCTGCAGGAAGTGCTGGCCGAAACCCAGCAACTCAATGAAGAGTTGCAGGTGCAGCAGGAAGAGCTGAAAACCGCCAACGAAGAGCTGGAAGAACAGTCGCGGATTCTCAAGGAGTCCCAGGCGCATCTGGAAACCCAGCAAGTCGAGCTGGAACAGACCAACGAGCAACTGGCCGAACAGGCCCTGACCCTGGCCGAGCAGCGCGACGCCATGGATCAGAAGAACACCGAACTCAATCAGGCCCAGGTACAACTCGAAGAACGCGCCGAAGAATTGCAGCGCTCGAGCAAGTACAAGTCCGAGTTCCTGGCCAACATGTCTCACGAACTGCGCACGCCGCTGAACAGTTCGCTGATCCTGGCCAAGCTGCTGGCGGAAAACCCGCAGGACAACCTCACCGCTGAACAGGTCAAGTTCGCCGAGTCGATCTATTCTGCCGGCAACGACCTGCTCAACCTGATCAACGATATTCTCGACATTTCCAAGGTGGAGGCCGGCAAACTCGAAGTCTTGCCGGAGAACACCAGCGTGGCGCGCCTGGCCGACGGGTTGCGCAGCGTGTTCGAACCGCTGGCGGCGGACAAGAAACTGACGTTCACCGTCGAGTTGCAGCCCGATGCGCCGATCACCTTGTTCACCGACCGCCAGCGTCTGGAACAGGTGATCAAGAACCTGCTGTCCAACGCGGTGAAATTCACCGAGCAGGGCACCGTCAGCCTGACCATCGCCGGCCAGCCGGACGATCGCATCGCCTTCATCGTGCGCGACTCGGGGATCGGGATCGCGGCGGATCAGCAGGAAAGCATTTTCGAAGCCTTCCGCCAGGCCGACGGCACCACCAACCGCAAATACGGCGGCACTGGCCTGGGCCTGTCGATTTCCCGGGATCTGGCGACACTGCTGGGCGGTTCGATCAGCGTCAGCAGCGCACCGGGGCAGGGCAGTGCTTTCACCCTGGTGTTGCCGCAGCAATACCGCGAGCCGGGTGACATGCCGGTTGTGCCATTGACTTTAAGTCCGCCGGTCCCTGCTCCGGTCATCGCGCCGGTCGCAGCGGTTTCGCCTTTGGCGACCATCGACATCCCGCGCTTCAACGATGACCGCAACAAGGCGCCGTTCAATACCCGTTGCATTCTGGTGGTGGAAGATGAGCCGAATTTCGCCCACATCCTCTACGATCTGGCCCACGAACTGGGCTATCAGTGCCTGGTCGCCCACGGCGCCGATGAAGGCTATGACCTGGCGAGAGAGTTTGTGCCGGACGCGATCCTGCTGGACATGCGCCTGCCGGATCATTCGGGTCTGACCGTCCTGCAACGCCTGAAAGAACACGCCGAAACCCGACACATCCCGGTGCACGTCATTTCCGTGGAAGACCGCGTCGAAGCGGCGATGCACATGGGTGCCATTGGTTACGCGGTCAAACCGACCACCCGCGAAGAGCTCAAGGACGTGTTCGCCCGTCTCGAGGCCAAACTGACCCAGAAGGTCAAACGCGTGCTGTTGGTCGAGGACGACGATCTGCAACGGGAAAGTATCGCGCGGCTGATCGGCGACGACGACATCGAAATCACTGCCGTCGGCCTGGCGCAAGACGCGCTGGAGCTGCTGCGCACGACGATCTTCGATTGCATGGTCATCGACCTGAAGCTGCCGGACATGCTCGGCAACGACCTGCTCAAACGCATGTCCACCGAGGACATCTGTTCGTTCCCGCCAGTGATCGTATACACCGGACGTAATCTGACCCGCGATGAAGAGGCGGAGCTGCGCAAGTATTCGCGCTCGATCATCATCAAGGGCGCACGCTCGCCGGAACGTTTGCTGGATGAGGTCACACTCTTTCTGCACAAAGTCGAATCGCAGTTGTCCCATGAACGGCAGAAGATGCTCAAGACCGCCCGCAGCCGCGACAAGGTCTTCGAGGGACGTAAAGTGCTGCTGGTGGACGACGATGTGCGCAACATCTTCGCCCTGACCAGTGCCCTGGAAACCAAAGGTGCAGTCGTGGTGATCGGCCGAAACGGTCGCGAAGCGATTGAAAAACTGAATGAAGTCGAGGACATCGACCTGGTGCTGATGGACGTTATGATGCCGGAAATGGATGGTTTTGAAGCCACCATGGAAATCCGCAAGGATCCGCGCTGGCGCAAGCTGCCGATCATCGCGGTGACGGCCAAGGCCATGAAGGACGATCAGGAGCGCTGCCTGCAGGCGGGCGCCAATGATTACCTGGCCAAGCCCATTGACCTGGATCGCCTGTTCTCACTGATTCGCGTGTGGTTACCGAAGATGGAACGCATTTAGTGGAACGTAGTAATTCCGTTGAACGGAACAGTGAAATCGAACTGCGGTTGCTGATCGAGGCGATTTATCTCAAGTACAGCTACGACTTTCGCGATTACTCCGGCGCTTCGATCAAGCGCCGGGTGCAACATGCGCTGAGCCAGTTCGAATGCGCGACCATCTCGGCCTTGCAGGAGAAAGTCCTGCACGACCCGACGGCGTTCATGCAGTTGCTGCAATTGCTGACGATCCCGGTCAGCGAGATGTTCCGCGATCCGTCGCACTTCCTGGCGATCCGCCAGGAGGTGGTGCCGCTGCTCAAGACCTATCCGTCGATCAAGATCTGGATCGCCGGTTGCAGCACTGGCGAGGAGGTCTACTCGATGGCGATCCTGCTGCGCGAAGAGGGCCTGCTGGACCGCACGATCATCTACGCCACCGACATCAACCCGCGCTCGCTGGACAAAGCCAAGCAGGGGATCTTTTCGATGGAAAACGTGCGCGCCTACACCGCCAACTATCAGCAGGCCGGTGGTCAGCGCTCGTTCGCCGACTACTACACTGCTGCCTATGGCTACGCCATTTTCGACAAGAGCCTGTGCGAGAACGTGACCTTCGCCGATCACAGCCTGGCGACCGATAGTGTATTCTCCGAAACTCAGTTAATTTCATGTCGTAACGTGTTGATTTACTTCAATAAAAAACTTCAGGATCGAGCGTTCGGGTTATTTCATGAATCGTTGTGCCATCGTGGATTTCTGGTGCTGGGCAGCAAGGAAACCCTGGATTTTTCCGGGTATTCCAACCAGTTCGAACCGCTGGTGAAACAAGAACGGATCTACCGCAAATCATGAACAGTGCAGCGGACTTGCCTCGGATCGAGGCGATTGTGGTCGGGGCTTCCGCAGGTGGCGTCGAGGCCCTGCTGAGCATGCTTGGCTCGCTGCGCGCCGGGTTCGGGCTGCCGATCATCATCGTCCTGCATTTGCCGGAAGAGCGTCGCAGCCAGCTCGCCGAGGTCTTCGCCCGACGGCTGGCGCTGCCGGTCGCGGAAGCCATCGATAAACAGGACATCACCCCCGGCACCGTGTACTTCGCGACGCCGGGTTATCACCTGTCGGTGGAGCAGGATTTCAGTCTGTCGCTGAGCCTTGAAGACCGTTTGCATCATTCACGGCCTTCGATCGACTTCCTGTTCGAGTCCGCTGCCGACGCTTACGGGCCGTCGCTGGCCGCCGTGTTGCTGACCGGCGCCAACCACGATGGCGCGCGGGGACTGGCGCAAGTCAAACGCCTGGGCGGCCTGACCATCGTGCAGGACCCCGACGAGGCGCAGGTCGCCACCATGCCTCGTGCGGCGCTGAAGACGCATCAACCGGACTACATCCTTCCCATACACGGCATCGGCCGTCTGCTTGTCGAGCTGGAACGAATCGCATGCTGAGTAATATCCAGGCAAAACTGCTGATCGTCGACGATCTGCCCGAGAACCTTCTGGCCCTCGAAGCGCTGATCAAGCGCGAAGACCGCACCGTCTACAAGGCGCTGTCGGCGGACGAAGCGCTGTCGCTGCTGCTGCAACACGAATTCGCCATGGCCATTCTCGACGTGCAGATGCCCGGCATGAACGGCTTCGAGCTGGCCGAGCTGATGCGCGGCACCGAGAAGACCAAGAATATCCCGATCATTTTTGTCAGCGCCGCCGGCCGTGAACTCAACTACGCGTTCAAGGGTTATGAAAGCGGCGCGGTGGACTTCCTGCACAAGCCGCTGGATATCCACGCGGTGAAGAGCAAGGTCAACGTCTTCGTCGACCTGTACCGCCAGAGCAAGGCGATGAAACAACAGGTCGAAGCCCTGGAGCAGAGCCGTCGCGAGCAGGAAGCACTGTTACAGCAACTGCAAAGCACTCAGGGCGAACTGGAGCAGGCGGTGCGCATGCGCGACGATTTCATGTCGATCGTCGCCCACGAAGTGCGCACACCGCTCAACGGCCTTATCCTCGAAACTCAACTGCGCAAGATGCACCTAGCCCGGGACAATGCCGCCGCGTTTACCCTCGACAAGATGCACGCCATGGTCGACCGCGACGAGCGTCAGATCAAAAGCCTGATCCGGCTGATCGAGGACATGCTCGACGTCTCGCGGATCCGCACCGGCAAGCTGTCGATCCGACCGAGCCGCTTCGATCTCGCGCAACTGGTGGGCAATCTGCTGCAAAACTTTGCCCAGCAGATCGAAGCCGCCGAGACTGAGGTCAGTTTCACCGCTACCGAGCCGGTGGAAGGGCAGTGGGACGAGTTCCGCATCGAGCAGGTCGTGTCGAACCTGCTGACCAATGCATTGCGTTACGGCGGTAAAAGCCCGATCCAGGTACGGGTCTATCGCGAAGGCTATGAGGCCCGGGTCGAAGTTCAGGACCAGGGCATCGGCATCAGTGAAGAGAACCAGAAACGCATTTTTCAACAGTTCGAACGGGTTTCCGCCAAGACGGTGGTGGCCGGACTCGGGCTGGGTCTGTTCATTTCCGAGCAGATCGTCGCCGCCCATGGCGGCTCCATCGTCGTCGAAAGCAAGATCAACGAGGGCGCCCTGTTTCGCGTTTGTCTGCCGCTCCAGGAAAACGGCAAAACAAACGCAACCTCTGAGTGACCACACGGTCGTATCAGCAGCTATTGACCGAACAAAGGCTTCCCATGAGCGTAGATGCACAAGATGTAGTACTCGTCGTCGAGGACGAACCGGTGATCCTGATGGTGCTGACGGACTATCTGTCGGGGCAGGGCTATCGCGTATTGCAGGCCGAAAACGGCGAGCAGGCGTTCGAGATTCTGGCGAGCAAGCCGCATCTGGACATGTTGATTACTGATTTTCGCCTGCCTGGAGGAATTTCCGGCGTGCAGATCGCCGAGCCCGCCGTCAAGTTGCGCCCTGATCTGAAAGTGATCTTCATCAGCGGCTATCCGCAGGAAATCCGCGAGACCGGCAGCCCGATCACCCGCCGGGCACCGATCCTGGAAAAACCGTTCGACCTGGACGTGTTGCAGGAGAAGATTCAGGAGTTGCTGGCCTGAGGCGTCAACCGCCTCAGCTCTTGATCATCTCCCGCACCTTCGCCGTCAACAGATCGAAAGTGAACGGCTTGGTGATCATCTGCATGCCCGGATCAAGAAACCCGCCGCGTACCGCCGCGTGCTCGGCGTAACCGGTGATGAACAGGACTTTCAACTCTGGACGGTACTGTCGGCCGATTTCCGCCAGTTGCCGGCCATTCATGCCCGGCAGGCCGACATCACTGATCAGCAGATCAATGCGCTGCGCCGAATCCAGGATGGGCACCGCGCCGTCGGCGTCGCTGGCTTCGACAAATCCGTAACCCAGTTCACTCAATACCGCGCTGACCAGCACGCGCACGGCCGGGTCGTCTTCGACGATCAACACCGTTTCGCCTTCCACGGCATCCGGCGCCTGCTCCATGCCCACTGGAACGTGGGGCAGGGACTCACCCTGGAAGCGCGGCAGATAGAGTTTGACCGTAGTGCCTTTGTCGATTTCGCTATCGATCGAGACATGGCCACCGGATTGCTTGCTGAAGCCATAAATCATCGACAGGCCCAACCCGGTGCCCTGACCGATGGGTTTAGTGGTGAAAAACGGATCGAATGCGCGGCTGATCACGCTCTGCGGCATTCCGCAGCCGTTGTCGGTGACGCTCAACACGACATAGTCGCCGGGTGAAAGGTTGTTGTAGGTCGCGGTGAATTCGCGATCCAGCACCTGATTGCCTGTCTCGACCACCAGATGACCGCCGTCGGGCATGGCGTCGCGTGCGTTGATGACCAGATTGAGCAGGGCGCTTTCGAGTTGATTGGGGTCGGCTTCCGCCACCCACAATTGTTCGTGCAGGCGCATGTCCAGCTGGATGCTTTCGTTGAGGCTGCGCTGCAGAAGCTCGCCCATCGACTTCACCAGATCATTCATCTGCACGGCTTTGGAATCCAGCGACTGCCGCCGGGAAAACGCCAGCAGACGGTGGGTCAGGCCGGCCGCCCGGTTGGCGGAGGTCACGCCCAGATCGATCAGGCTGTCGAGATCTTCCAGGCGCCCGCGAGCCAGGCGTCGGCGCAACAACTCCAGGCTGCCGATGATGCCGGTCAGCATGTTATTGAAGTCGTGGGCGATACCGCCGGTAAGCTGGCCGACCGCTTCCATTTTCTGCGACTGGCGCAGGGCTTCTTCGTTATGCCGCAATTGCGCCGTGCGTTCTTCAACCTGTTGCTCAAGGGTTTCGAGGGTTGACTGCAGGCGCCGTTCGCTTTCGCTCAGATCAATCAGGCGGTCGCGGGCCTCGTACTGTCGTCGTCGCCCGCGCAGGGCGGCAGTAATCATGCTGACCAGCGTCGCCGGATGAAACGGGCGCTCGAGAAAGGTCACGTTGCCCAGCAAATCACTGAGCTGCGAAGACGGACCCTGTTCGGAGCCACCATGATGGGTCAGCAATACGATCGGCAGGTCGGACCAGGCAGGCTGTTGCTCAAGATACCGCAACAGGGTTTCCAGCTCCGGCCCGCGCAGGGCTTCGGCGGCGATCAACAGCAAACCCGCGCCGGGTTCCAGTTCGCTGCACAAGTTGGCCAGATCCGGGGTGATCAGGCCACCATACCCGGCCTCGTTGAGGATCATCAGCGCAATCTGGCTGTCACGACCCAGGGGCGCCAGAATCAGCGCCCGTTCCGACAGCGGCACGGTGACGGTCACAAGTTGTCTTCCTTGAGCAGCGGATTGCTCGCGCCGAAGTATGAGGGCACACCGCGCAGCACTCCCTGGAAAGCTTCCAGTGGTTCGCCGATGGTCATGCCCTGGGTAGAAATGCGGTATTCACGAATGGTCGATTCATGACTGCCGGTGCGTTTCTTGATGATCGAAATGGCCCGACGGACTTTGCCGAGGGCTTCGAAGTAGCGCAACAGGATCACCGTGTCGGCCAGGTACGTGATGTCCACCGGCGCCTGCATGTCGCCGACCAGCCCATGCTGGGCCACGGTCATGAAGGTCGCGGCGCCCTTGCGATTCAGGTACAGCAACAGCTCGTGCATGTGCAGGACCAGCGCGTTCTCTTCCGGCATGGCGGCCTGATAACCGTTGATGCTGTCGATCACCACCGTCTTGATGTCACCGTCATCGACGCAGCGACGCACCCGATGAGAGAACTCCCCGGGAGACAGTTCGGCGGCATCGACTTGTTCGATCAGCAGATTGCCGGTGGCTTGCAGGGCCTTGAGGTCGATGCCGATGTTTTTCATGCGCTCGAACAGCAGGCCCAGTTCTTCATCGAAAATGAACAGCGCGGCTTTTTCGCCACGAGTGACTGCCGCCGCGGCGAAAATCATCGAGATCAATGATTTGCCGGTACCCGCAGGGCCGAGGATCAGCGTGCTGGAACCGGTCTCGACTCCGCCCCCCAGCAGCGCGTCCATTTCCTTGATCCCGCTGCTCAGTTGCAGGCGCGGGTAATCGTTACGATGCTCCGCTGCGACCAGGCGCGGGAACACATGCACGCCATCGCCCATGATGGTGAAGTCGTGAAAGCCGCCGCGATATTTCTGGCCTCGATATTTGACCACCCTGACACGCCGGCGTTCGGCGCCGTAGTTGGGGGTCAGTTCTTCGAGGCGGATCACGCCGTGGGCCACGCTGTGGACGGTCTTGTCGAGGGACTCGGTGGTCAGGTCGTCCAGCAGCAGTACCGTTGCGTCATAGCGCACGAAATAGTGCTTGATCGCCAGGATCTGTCGACGATAACGCAAGGAGCTTTGTGCCAGCAGGCGAATCTCGGAGAGGCTGTCGAGCACCACCCGGGTCGGTTTGAAGCGCTCGACCACTTCAAAAATCTGTCGGGTGGCTTCGCCCAGTTCAAGATCCGAGGAATACAGCAGGCTCTGCTGATGTTCGGCATTGAGCAGGCTTTCCGGCGGAGTCAGTTCGAAAATGTGAATGTTCTCGTCCAGTTCCCAGCCGTGGGACAGCGCGCCCTGGCGCAACTCCCGCTCGGTTTCCGACAGCGTGATGTACAACGAGCGTTCCCCGGCGCGCGCGCCGGCGAGAAGAAAATGCAATGCGACCGTGGTTTTACCGGTACCGGGCTCGCCCTCCAGCAGAAAGACATGACTGCGAGACAAGCCACCGGCCAGGATATCGTCCAGCCCTTCGATGCCGGTGGCGGCTTTGGCACTGATCAACGCGTTCGATGTAGACAAAAAATGCCCTCTCATGACTAGGGGAAACGCGGCAGCTGGCGGTGTACGCCATCAAGGGCTGCCTGTTCACTTGACCCCGGGCCGGGATGGCGGTTCCGAATTTCTTGCCGGCAACCTTCTGGAGGCGTTCAAAGACCCTGCTGCAAGGCCGGGTCGTCCGGGTTCATCTGTTCGAGCTGGGCCAGCAGAATCTGCACGTTCTGCAACTGACCGCTTTCCTTCCAGTAATTGATCAGCAGCACCCGGGCCTTGCGATTGGCGGGGTGGCGCTGAACGATTTCCTGCAATTGTTTCTGCGCCGCTTCAAGTTCCTCGGCGGTGTGCAGTGTGGTGGCGAGGTCGTAGCGATAGTCCTTGTTATCAGGCTCCAGCTCCACCGCCTTGGACAGACCGAGCAGCGCAAACTCGCGTTGATCGTGATGCAGCAGCCACAGACCCAATGCATGTTGCAGATAGGCGGAGTCAGGCTGGGCCTTCAGCTGTCTGGCCAATAGCTGGCGGGCGGCATCGCTCTGGCCCTGGCGGTCGAGCACTTCAATCTGCATCACCAGCGCCGGCAGGTTGCCGGGGTCCAGGCGCAGGGTCTGATCGAGATCTTCCTGCGCCTGTTTGAGCTCGGCATTGTGCAGGTGCAGACGCGCCAGCTGGACGAAGTTGTCGGCGCTTTCCGGCTGGCTTTGCAGGGCCTGTTCCCAACTGTCGATACCTTGCTGCAACGGCGCGAAATACAGGCCCAGTTGATCCGGCGACAAGCCGAGCAAGGCGTTGATCGCGGCAAATCGTACGGTTTGATCTTCATCGTCGAGCAACGGGCCCAGCAGAAGGCTGCGTTGCCCACCCGGTACCAGGCCGGTCACACTCCTGATCGCCGCCATGCGAACTTCGGGGGACGTGTTCTGCAGATCGGCATCTGCCAGCTTCAAGGCTTGAGGGCTTGGGTAGTTGGGTAGTTCGGCATGCAGCCAGACGCGGCGCCTGACCGACAGGTCGGGGCGCCCCAGTTGCTGATACAGCAGGCGTGCGGCGCCCGGTTGCCCGGCACGGGCGGCGGAAAGCGCTTCGCTGTAACCGTGCCTGATCGCCTCCGGCACCACCGGAGCGGTGTTGCGCAGGGAGAGCCACGCAACCACGAGGATGACCACGAGGCCAAGACTGATGAGCAAGTAGCGGCGGGACTGAGGCATGCAGGTATCCGAAACTTTCTATTGACGCAGAGGGGGCAAGCTTCGGTCAGCCGACGCCGTGAGTCAAACACTGAGCCTGATATGGCCCACCACGGATGTTGAATCGGCCTACAAGATCTGTCGGCTGCGGAAATCATCCAGCTCTCGAAGCATTGACTACGATTGATGAAGTTCCTTCGATGAGCGTGTCCATGCAAGCCCTGTTCGGTTACTTCAAGGCAGTGATCCATCCTGGTCAGACGGTGTTGCTGTTCGCCCTGCGCACCATTGCGGCGGGGTTGCTGACCCTGTACCTGGCGTTTCTGTTCGATCTGGATCAGCCCAAGTGGTCGATCATGGCTGTGGTCATCATCAGCCAGCCGCTGGCCGGGATGGCATTGGCCCGCAGTTTCGGGCAAGTCATCGGCACCACCCTCGGCGCGGCGGTGGCGGTATTGATCATGGCGATCTTTCCCCAGGCGCCGTTGCCGTTCATTACAACCCTCGCGTTGTGGCTGGCCCTGTGCACGGCCGGCGGCACGCTGTTGCGTTACACCAGTTCACAGGCCTTTGTGCTGAGTGGCTATACCGCCGTGGTGGTGGCGCTGCTGGCGATCCCGGATCAGGACGGTACATTCCTGCTGGCGGTCACGAGGGTGACGGAAACGCTGCTGGCCGTGGCCTGCGTGTGTATCGTCAGCTTGCTGACGGCCCGTCCGGAGGCGGTTTCGCGCAACTACTTCGCGAAAGTCGATCAGGTGATCAAACTGGTCGCTACCCATGCCGCTGCGGTGATCCGCACTGAAGAAAGCGAAGCCGAATTCCAGCGCCGGCAAATGCAGTTGCTCGGAGAAATCAGCGCACTGGAGGGCCTGCGGCGACACCTGTATTTCGACGCCCCACGCTTGCGCAGCGCCAACAATCTGGTGCTGCTGCTGGGCAATCAACTGATGTTGCTGACCTCACGTCTGACCGCCCTGCGTCATCAACGCCAGTTGCTCACCGAGCGCTGGGAGGGCGACTTGCCGTTGGAGGTTCAGCGATTGCGCGCCGATGAGCTGGCGTTTCTCGATGAACTGGCCCGATACGGGCGTTCATTGCCGGAAGAACCAAGGCATCGGTTGGTTATTCTGCAGCAGCAGTTCGAGGAACTGGCCTACAGGGCCGAACAGCAGACGGAAGAAATGAGTGCGACCCTGCGCTCGCTGGCCTGGGCATTGCGTTGGGAGCAGGCGCGGCTGTTGCAGCAGATCGAGCAGATTCTCGAACTGAGCGAAGCCATACAGGAGGGGCGGGAGGCCAGTTGCATGTTTCGTGGTCAAGCCAGCCCGTTGCATCTGGATTTCACCCTGGCAACCATGAATGCCATTCGTGCCTTCAGCGCCTTGTTGATCGCCGGGTTGATCTGGATCGAAACAGCCTGGGATGGCGCACGTGGCGGAATGATTCTGGTCGGGATTCTGTGTTCGCTGATGGCGACGTTCCCGCGCCCCTTGATAGCCGCGCAGAGTTACGCCCGCGGACTGGGTCTGGCATTGGTGGTTTCGGCGCTGTACCAGTTCATGCTGGTGCCGGCGGTCAGCGACTTTGAATGGCTGGCCTTGCTGCTTGCGCCGCTGCTGTATGTGATTGCGGTCGGGCTGGCCAGTCCGGCCACCGCAGGTATCGGAATGGGGCTGGGTTTGTCGAGTTTCCTGATGCTCGGGCCGCAGAACGTTGGTACCGGTCAGAACACTGCCATTCAATGGTTCGAGTTTGCCGGCGCTTACGTCAGTGCGGCGATGCTGGCCCTGATCGTCTATGCGTGGATTTTTCCGTTCCGCCCGGTGCTTCGAATCCGTCGCTTCTACAACGAAGCACGGGAACAGGTGTATCAATTCACCCAATCGCCCGTCACCGACGAGCAGCAGTTCGCTTTTGAAAGCCGTATGGTCGATCGTCTGACGACCATGTTGGGGCTATTGCCCGCAGCCAATGATCCGGACATGCAGAGACGTTATGAAATCAGCCTCGCCTGCGTGGCACTCGGCGTTGCGATTCACCAACTGAGGCAGCAGATGCAGAACAACGCTTTGCTTTCGGAGGCCTTCGGTCAACGACTGACGGCAGCCTTGCGCCAGACCGGGCGGTTCGTCGCCGGTCGGGCGGACACCGACCTGAAACCCTTGTTGACGACGCTGCATGCACTGGGCGACGAACTGGATGATCTGCATGCCGCGACCCATGAACATCTGTGGTCTGTGTTCCGCATGCGTGTGGCGTTGCTGATCGTCGTGTCGTTTCTTGAGCGCCATGGCGAGTATCTGCAACACAACGCCCCTGAAGGAGAACCGAGCCTTGCCCATTGATTTCGAGATCGGTGGGGTTTACCTGCCACCAATCGCCCAAGTGCTGATCCTCGCCGTACCGGTCTTTCTATTGCTGGACTGGGTATTGCGTCGCCTCGGCGTGCTGCGTCTGGTCTGGCACGAAGCGTTGTTCGAAGGCGCGCTGTACGCCTGCGTTTGTGCCACTTTGATTCTGCTGATGGGAGCCTGATGCCTTGAAGACGTTGCTCACCCGATTGACGACATTGGCAGTGGTGCTGCTGGCCATCGTGCTCGGCTGGTTCGCCTGGGAGCATTACACCCGGGCTCCCTGGACGCGGGATGCGCGGGTGAGGGCAGATGTGGTGACACTGTCGGCGGATGTTTCGGGTCGCATCGTCAGTCTGGCGGTGCAGGACAACCAGCACGTTGAAAAGGGGCAACTGCTGCTCGAGATCGATCCGGCCCGCTACAGTCTGGCGGTTGAACATGCCAGGCGTTCGGTCGAGGTGGCCAAGGCCACCCTGGGTCAGTCCCGGGCGTCCATCGTGGCCAGCGAGGCCTTGCTCAAACAGCGCGAGAGTGAGGAACGACGCAGACGCACACTCAAACAGGGCTTTGCGATTTCCGGTGAAGAGTGGGAAAAGTCCAGCACCGATGTGGCTGTGGCCCAGGCTGACCTGCTGCGTAACCAGGCCAATCTGGGATTGGCTGAGGCCAACGTGCAATTGGCGATTGCGGCACTGACCCAGGCGGAACTGGATTTGCAGCGTACCCGTGTCGAATCGCCGGTCAGCGGCTACGTCACCAACCTGTTGACCCGGCAGGGCGACTACGCGGTGGCCGGCGGCGCATTGCTGGCACTGGTGGACAGCGACTCGTTCTACGTCAGTGGTTACTTCGAAGAGACCAAATTGCCACGGATCGAGGAGGGTGACAGGGTTCGGATCGAATTGATGAGTGGAGAGAAATTCGGCGGCACCGTACAAAGCATCGCGTTCGCCATCGCCGACCGGGAGAACGCGCCGGGCAGTCGATTGCTGGCCAACATCAACCCCAGCTACACCTGGGTGAAACTGGCACAACGGGTACCGGTGCGCATCGGCATCGACTCCGACTATGCGGGCAAGGACCGGCTCAGGGCAGGCACTACAGCCACCGTCACCGTTCTGGAAAACCACGAAAGACGGGTACAAAAAAGCCCCGCGACCGAATGATACGCGGGGCAAAAAATTGGTTGGTTGCGGCCAACCAAAGGAGCTCTTTAAAAACCTGTTACTTGCTGGCGACCGTTTCCGGTTGCCAGCCGCCACCGAGGGCCTTGTAGATCGCGACGATGCCGCGATACAGATCGACTTCGGCCTGGGCCTGACTGTCTTCGGCGTTCAGGCGCTCACGCTGGGCGTCGAGCAGCACGAGGAAATCCGTGGTGCCTTCGCGATAGCGGATTTCAGCCAGATCGGCAGCCTTGCGGCTTGATTCGCTCTGGCGGATCAGCGAGATCAGGCGTTGCTGACGTTTGCCGTAATCGCTGAAGGCATTCTCCGACTCTTCCAGGGCCAGCAGCACTTGTTGCTCGTAGGTCGCCAGTGCGCCTTCGGCATCGGCATCGGCGCCGCGCAGGCGGGCCCGCACGCTGCCAAGGTCGAACGCCGCCCAGGTGATGCTCGGGCCCAGTGCCCAGGCGTTGGCCGCCGAGGAACCGATCTGCGAGCCACGCCCGGCGGTCCAACCCAGGAAACCGCTGAGGCTGACCCGAGGAAACAGGTCGGCCTTGGCCACACCGATACGCGCCGTGGCCGAAGCCAGTTTGCGTTCGGCGCTGAGGATGTCCGGACGACGTTGCAGCAGCTCGCCCGGATCACCGATCGGCAATGCCTTGGCGATGGCTGGCAAGTCTTTCGGGCTCAGGTCGACGGTCAGCTTGTCCGGACGTTCACCCAGCAGGGTGGCGATGCGGTTTTTCTGCCGAACCTGCTCCGCCTGCAATTGCGGCACGCTGGCTTCGACCGAGGCCAGACGGGCATCGGCACGCTCGACATCGAGCTGATCGCCAACGCCGGCATCACGCAGGCTGATGGTGATCTTGCGCGACTCCTGCTGGTTTTCCAGGTTGGCCACGGCGATCTTTTCCCGCAGTTGTGCACCGCGCAGTTGACCGTAAGCGTCCACTAGTTCGGCAATCATGGTGACTTGCAGTTGGTACAGATCCGCTTCGGCAGCCTGCTGATCGGCTTCACTGGCTTCCAGGTTGCGCTGGATGCGGCCAAACAGATCGACCTCCCAGGCCATGTCCAGACCCAGGTCGTAGCGTTCGCTGTTGACCCGCTTGGTGGTCTGGCCGGGAATCTGCCCCTTGGCCAGATCGCTGCTGGCGCGGCTGGTGATGGTCGGCATCGCGTCATTGCTGACGTCGTCACGGATCGCCCGGGCGGCTTTCCAGCGGGCGAACGCCACGCGCAATTGACGGTTGCCTTGCAGCGATTGAGTCACCAACTGGTTGAGGGTCGGATCGTCGAACTGCTGCCACCAGATGCCTTCGAACTTCGAACGGTCAAAGTTCTTCTGGCCGGCGGCGCCGTCGGTGGCGGCCGTGATGTTGGCCGCCTCCGTGGCTGGGGTCTTGTAGTCGGGGCCGACTGCGCAGGCACTCAGGGCCAGCACCAGCAGGCTCGGCAGGAAGACTTTCAGACTCATTGGTGCGCCTCCAGTGGCTTTTGAAGATTCTGCGCCTTGGCCGCTTTGCGGGCTTCACCGCGTTCCACGAAGTTGCGGATCAGTACATAGAACACCGGCGTCAGCAGCAGACCGAAGAAGGTCACCCCGAGCATCCCGGAGAACACCGCCACACCCATGGCGTGACGCATCTCGGCACCGGCACCGCTGGAGAACACCAGTGGCACCACACCCATGATGAACGCGAACGAGGTCATCAGGATCGGCCGCAGACGCAGACGGCAGGCTTCCAGTACAGCGGCCAGCGGGTCGAGACCTTCCTGCTGTTTGTCCTTGGCGAATTCGACGATCAGAATCGCGTTCTTACAGGCCAGACCCACCAATACGATCAAACCGATCTGGGTGAAGATGTTGTTGTCACCGCCAGAAATGATCACACCCGTGATGGCCGACAGCAGGGTCATCGGCACGATCAGGATCACCGCCAGTGGCAGGCTCCAGCTTTCGTATTGAGCGGCGAGCACCAGGAACGCCAGCAGTACACAGAGCGGGAACACGAACAACGCAGTGTTGCCGGACAGAATCTGCTGGTAGGTCAGGTCGGTCCACTCGTAGGTCATGCCGTTCGGAAGTTCATCCTTGAGCAATTTCTCGATGGCTTTTTCGGCCTGACCGGAACTGTAGCCGGGTGCTGCTGCACCGTTGATTTCAGCGGTGATGAAGCCGTTGTAGTGCATCACGCGATCCGGGCCCGAGGTGTCGCTGACCTTGATGAAGGTCGCCAGCGGGATCATTTCGCCTTTGTTGTTGCGTACTTTCAGCTGGCCGATCTGGTCGGATTCGAGGCGGAACTGCTGCTCGGCCTGAACGTTGACCTGATAGGTGCGCCCGAAGCGGTTGAAGTCGTTGGCATACAGCGAACCCAGGTAGATCTGCAGGGTGTCGAAGATGTCGCTGACGGCCACGCCGTGGGTCTTGGCTTTTTCGCGGTCGATGGCAGCATCGACCTGCGGCACGTTCACGGTGTAGCTGGTGAACAGGTTGGCCAGTTCCGGAACGTTATGGCTCTTGGCAATGATGTTCATGGTTTCCTTGTAGAGCTCTTCGTAGCCCAGGTTGCCCCGGTCTTCGATTTGCAGGCGGAAACCACCGATGGTGCCCAGACCTTGTACCGGTGGCGGCGGGAAGATCGCCATGTAGGCTTCCTGGATCCCGGCGTACTGGCCGTTCAAGGCACCGGCAATCGCACCGGCGGACATGCTCGGGTCTTTACGCTCGTCGAACGGTTTGAGGGTCACGAACACGATGCCGGCGTTCGGGCTGTTGGTGAAGCCGTTGATCGACAGGCCCGGGAACGCTACGGCGCTTTCCACGCCCGGCTGTTTCAGCGCCAGGTCGGACATGCGTTTGATCACGTCTTCGGTGCGGTCCAGGCTCGCGGCGTCCGGCAGTTGTGCGAAGGCCACCAGGTATTGCTTGTCCTGGCCGGGTACGAAACCGGTTGGGGTGCTGGAGAACCCGAAGAAGGTCAGCACCATCAGGCCTGCGTACAGGAAGAGGGCGATGCCGCTGCCACGGATAACCCGGCGCACGGTTCCGACGTAGCCATGACTGGCACGGTCGAAGAAACGGTTGAACGGACGGAACAGCCAGCCACCGAAAATGTTGTCCAGCACTCGCGAGAAGCGGTCTTTCGGCGCGTCGTGACCTTTGAGCAACACAGCGGCCAGCGCTGGCGACAGGGTCAGCGAGTTGAAGGCCGAGATCACGGTCGAGATCGCAATGGTCAACGCGAACTGCTTGTAGAACTGGCCGGTCAGACCCGAGATGAATGCCGCCGGTACGAACACCGCACACAGCACCAGCGCCGTGGCAATGATCGGACCCGTTACTTCACCCATGGCCTTTTTGGTTGCATCGAAGGGGTTGAGCCCCAGTTCAATGTTCCGCTCGACGTTCTCCACCACCACGATGGCGTCGTCCACCACGATACCGATCGCCAGTACCAGGCCGAACAGCGACAGTGCGTTGAGCGAGAAGCCGAACAGGTGCATCACCGCAAACGTACCGATCAACGATACCGGCACCGCCACCAACGGAATGATCGAGGCGCGCCAGGTCTGCAGGAACAGGATCACCACCAGAACCACGAGGATCAGTGCTTCGAAGAGGGTGTGAACCACCGCCTCGATGGAGCCGCGCACGAAGATCGTCGGGTCATAGACGATGCTGTAGTCCATGCCTTGCGGGAAGCTTTTCTTCAGTTCTTCCATCTTGCCGCGAACTTCGTTCGAGATTTCGATGGCGTTGGACCCCGGACGCTGGAAGATCGGGATCGCTACGGCTGGCTGGTTGTTCAGCAACGAGCGCAGGGCGTACTGGCTGGAACCCAGTTCGACGCGGGCGATATCCTTCAGGCGAGTGATTTCACCGTTGTCGCCTGCGCGAATGATGATGTTCTCGAACTCTTCCTCGGAGACCAGACGGCCCTGAGTGTTGACCGACAGCTGGAAGCTTTGCGCAGTTGGCGCAGGAGGGGCGCCCAATTGGCCGGCGGCCACCTGGCGGTTCTGCTCACGAATGGCGGTCACTACATCAGTGGCAGTCAGATTGCGCGAGGCGGTCTTGTTCGGATCCAGCCATACACGCAGCGAGTAGTCGCCCATACCGAACAGCTGCACGTCACCGACACCACCGAGGCGAGCGAGCTCATCCTTGATATTGAGGATCGCGTAGTTGGACAGGTACAGCATGTCGTAGCGTTTGTCCGGCGAGGTCAAGTGCACAACCATGGTCAGGTCGGGCGAGGCCTTGTCGACGGTGATACCGATGCGCGTCACTTCTTCCGGAAGCTTCGGTTCGGTCCGGGTCACGCGGTTCTGCACCTGCACCTGCGCGTTGTCCAGGTCGGTACCCAGGGCGAAGGTGATGGTCAGGGTGATCTTGCCGTCAGCGGTGGATTGCGAGGACATGTACAGCATGTTCTCGACCCCGGTGATGGCCTGCTCCAGCGGAGCCGCCACGGTTTCACCGATGACTTTTGGGTTGGCGCCCGGGAAGTTGGCACGTACCACCACGGTGGGCGGCACGACTTCCGGGTATTCGCTGATCGGCAATTGGAACAGCGAAATCGCACCGGCAATCAGGATCAACAGCGACAGCACCGCTGCGAAGATCGGCCGTGAAATGAAGAATTGGGAAAAATTCATCGGAGTTGTCGTCCCTTAACCGCGTGGGGTCGCAGCAGCCAGTTTCACAACCGAACCCGGCGCGCCTTTGGTTGGTGCGACTTTGGGCAGGTTGCTGGCTTCCAGCGCTTGTCGTTGTTGAGCGAGAGCGGCAATGGTTTGCTCGCTGGCCATCGGAATCACTTCAGGCGAAACGGGGGAGCCTGGGCGAACCCGTTGCAGACCCTTGACGATGATCGTGTCGTCCTTGTTCAGGCCGCTGCGCACGATACGCAGGCCTTCGATCTTCGGACCGAGTTCGACGGCGCGGTAGGCGGTCTTGTTGTCGCCATCCATCACCAGCACAAACTTCTTGCCGAGGTCGGTGCCAACGGCTTCGTCGTTGATCAGCATGGCGTTGTAGGTGCCGCTGCCGACCAGTTTCAGACGCGCATACAGGCCCGGGGTATAGGTGCCGTCGCTGTTGTCGAAGACGGCGCGACCACGGATGGTGCCGGTTTTCGGGTTGACCTGGTTGTCGACGAAGTTCATCTGGCCCAGGTGCGGGTTGCCGTCTTCGTTGGACAGGCCCATGTACACCGGGGTGGTCGCGCCACGCTGACCCTGACGGGCGAGTTGGGTGTATTTGAGGAACACACGCTCGTCGGCGTCGAAGTAGGCGTAGACCTTGTCGGTGGAAACCACGCTGGTCAGCGGGGTGGTGTCGGCGGTCACCAGGTTACCGGCGGTGATCTCGGCACGGCTGACACGGCCACTGATCGGTGCGGTTACACGGGTGAAGCTCAGGTTCAGTTTGGCCAGATCCAGTTGCGCTTGAAGGGCGCCGACAGCGGCACGTGCTTCTTGTGCAGCGCTGGTGCGCGAGTCGGCCAGTTCGGCGGAAATCGCGTTGCTGGCACGCAGGCGTTCGCCACGGCCAGCTTCGTTTTCACTGCGGGTGGCGTTGGCGCGGGCCTGGGCGACCAGTGCTTCAAGACGGCGAACCTCAGCCTGGAACGGACGCGGGTCGATCTGGAACAACAGGTCGCCTTTCTTCACCAGTGCACCTTCGGTGAAGGCGACTTCGTCGATCTGACCGGAGACCCGTGGACGGATTTCAACGGTTTCCGGCGCCTCGAGGCGCCCGGTGAATTCGTCCCACTCGTTGACGGGTTGTTCCAGCACCTTGGCCACGCTGACTTTGGCAGCAGGCATGGCGGCGGCGGTTTCTGGAGTCTTGCCGCAGGCGCTCATCACCATCACGGCCAACAGAGCCAACGGGAAGCGCAAATGTTTGAGTGATTGTTCCATGGATGCATCCGCCAATGTATTGAAGATGGGCGGATGATGCTCGGCAGGTAGATAGCAAACGAATCGAATGACACGAAGGTAACTATCATTCGGAATGATATAAGACCGAGTGAAGCCCTCTAGCATGCACCTTTCGTTAGGGGGCTATCAATATGGTCGATGACAAATCTGTGTTGCGCGACCTGCAAGGATGAAATCGACAGGAATTCTTTGCGGCAGATGCAAAGAGACGGCCATGGCGGCCGTCTCGATCAGCGTGTAGCGGGTGACTCAGTTGATGCCTTTGCGGTTCGGCCCGAAACGGTTCGGACCTGGCTGGCTGTCCTGCACCAGAAACACCAGGTTGACGATCGGCAACAGCAACCACCAGCCACTGCGGTCGGTGTCGTGCATGCGGCGTGCACCGACCGCGATGCTTGGCAGCAACATCGCTAGGCTGTACAGGTTGTAAAGGACGCCCTTGGTATTGAGGATTGCATCGAGAACACCGATGACAATGCAGATACCCATGTTGATCAGGATGAACATCCAGTACTCGCGACGGGTGGCGCGCCCCTTGAACTCGGCGTAGTTCTTCAACGCTTCCATATAGGGGTTGCCCGTCGTGATGGCGGGGCCGCTTGCAAAGGACTGTTGGGTCGCCTGAGGCGCTCCGCACTGTGGGCAAGCCACGGCCAGGCTGCTAATTTCCTTGGCGCAACCGCGGCAGAAAACCATGCTCATATCTTTTTCCCTAAAATTATTCAATCGATAGGCAGGACAAAACGAACGCGGTAAGGCCTGACAAAATAATGCCGGCAATCGCGAGGTTTCTTCCTGGATGTTTTTGGTTGATGCAGACGATGCCGCAAAGGAGACCAGCAATGCTGAGAACTCCCACACCGACAATCGCGTCTCTGTCCCATTCGGAATCATCGAACAAAGTGAGTGCGCTGATAATTCCGATGATCAATGAAACGATGGCGAGCCAGGGAGCTTCGGCTTGAGTTTGCGGCACCGAGGCCTGCTGGGGAGCCCCGCATTGGGGGCAGGTGAGCGCCGATTCGTGAAGCTCCTTGGCGCAAGCACGACAATAGACCATTGCCATCGTTTTCCTTAACTGAGTGCGTATACCCGAACTGCCATGTGTCGGGGCGGCGACACGTTAAACTTTATTGCCGAATTTGTCATTAGGCACTTTGCCAGCACTCACGATGTGCACCGAAATGACGAGCTTGCGAGGGGCGTCCGGATCACCAGCTCCGACCGATAACGCGCATTGCAGAAAGAACAGCGAGGCGCTCGCGCCAAGAGTTTCGCCACCAACGGACAAGTCGCCGTTTCTTTATAGTAAAGTCGCCATCGAACCACCTGTCGTCTGAGGCTTTCCGGCAATTGGTGTACGCAAAACCGACAGATGGGCACGACTTTCAAATGAGCAATTCTACGACGACCACCAGCGGCAATTGGTATGCGGTCATTGCGCTGGCACTGGCTGCGTTCGTCTTCAACACCACCGAGTTTGTTCCTGTCGGTCTGTTGAGTTCGATTGGCAGCAGTTTCGACATGACATCGGCTCAGGTCGGCCTGATGTTGACCATTTATGCATGGGTGGTGTCGCTGACGTCACTTCCGATCATGCTGCTGACGCGCAATGTCGAGCGGCGCAAGCTGTTGATCGTACTGTTCGGGATATTCATCCTCAGTCACATCCTGTCGAGTCTGGCGACCAGCTTCGCTGTCCTGCTGGTAAGCCGGATTGGCGTGGCGTTGTCGCATGCGCTGTTCTGGTCCATCACCGCTTCACTGGCTGTGCGCCTGGCGCCGCCGGGCAAGCAGGTTCAAGCGTTGGGCCTGCTGGCAACCGGCACTTCACTGGCGATGGTGCTCGGCATTCCCCTTGGCCGGATATTGGGCGAGGCGATGGGCTGGCGAACCACTTTTATCGTGATCGCAGTGCTGGCCGCTACGCTGGTGTTCTGGCTGGCCAGGGTCTTGCCGTTGCTGCCGAGCCAGAACTCTGGCTCGCTCAAAAGTCTGCCCATTTTATTGAAGCGACCTGCGCTCATGGCGATCTACGTCCTGACGGCCATGGTCGTGACGGCGCATTTCACCGCCTACAGCTACATCGAACCTTTCGTGCAGGTCGTGGCGGGCATGAGTGGCGAGACGGTCACGCTGATCCTGCTGTTATTCGGCGGCGCGGGTATTTTCGGGTCCCTGCTGTTCAGCTGGCTGCACCGCTACAGCCCGCCGCGTTTTCTGATCGTCGCCGTTTCGTTGCTTGCATTGTGCCTGGTGCTGCTGTTGCCTTTGAGCGGTAGCGTTTCGTACCTGTGCGCACTGAGCGTGTTCTGGGGAATGGCGATCATGGGATTCGGCTTGGCGCTGCAGTCCAGGGTCCTGGTGCTGGCACCCGACGCGACCGATGTGGCGATGGCGCTGTTTTCAGGGATCTACAACATCGGTATTGGTGGCGGGGCCCTGATGGGGAGCTGGGTGGGCAGCCAGCTCGGCTTTGCTTATGTGGGGATCGTGGGTGGCACGCTGGCGGCGCTGGCGCTGTTGATCTACTGTCTGTCGGCCAATCGCGTGGCTTGATCCGGGGCTTGTGTTTGAGTTTTTGAACCGCTTTGCTGACGACAGCAAAGCGGTTTCGGAAAGGTTGCTCAGAGACTGTCCGGATCACCGAAAAACATCTGAATCCGCGACCTCAACCACCGCTCCCCCGGATCGTTATCCTGCGACCCGCGCCAGGCCATATGCAGTTCGAACGTGCGCGTCGGCAACGGCGGATCTTCCGCCCGAACGCCACCCGCAGACGTCAGCGCATCAGCCGTGTAATCCGGCACGGTCGCGACGATATCGGTTCCGGCCAGCAACGTGCTCAAGCCATTGAACTGCGGTACGGCCAGTACCACGTGGCGTTTGCGTCCGAGTTTTTCCAACTCCTCATCAATAAAGCCACTGAGGTCGCCGGCGAACGACACCAGCGCATGGGGGCGGGCGCAGTAGTCGTCCAGGCTCAACGGCCCGGGTACGGTGTCGGCGCGCAGCAGTTTTGGCTGGCTGCGGCGCAAGACCTTGCGTTTGGCGTTGGCCGGCAGGTCGGTGGTGTAGCTGACGCCGATGGAGATTTCGCCGGAGGCGAGCAGGCCAGGCATCAGGATGTAGTTGACGCGTCGCACCACCAGCACGATGCCCGGCGCCTCGGCGCGCAGGCGCTTGAGCAGCATGGGCAGCAACGCGAATTCGACGTCGTCCGACAGGCCGATGCGGAAAACCGACGTGCTGGTGGCCGGGTCGAATTCGGCCGCGCGGCTCACGGCAGTCGAAATCGAATCCAGGGCCGGGGAGAGCAGGGCAAAGATTTCCACCGCCCGAGCGGACGGTTCCATGCTGCGCCCGGTGCGTACAAACAGCGGATCATCGAACAGACCACGCAGGCGCGAGAGCGCCGCGCTGATCGCCGGCTGGCCGAGAAACAGTTTTTCCGCAGCGCGGGTCACGCTGCGTTCGTGCATCAGTGTTTCGAATACGATCAACAGGTTCAGGTCGACACGACGCAGGTCATTACGATTCATCTGGAGTCCTGGCAGAGTCATCAAGCTTGACGAGGGCAGCCATATGAGAACAATGGCCGGCATGAATCTTACGGGGAAAGGCTGGTAGTCTGCACCGGGTAATTCAGCTTTACTGAGAAGGCAGTGGCAGTTTTTTCATGGATTTTCTCAATGCTGGCCATGCTGCGGAATCAATGACAGGCATGTCGACTATTAATAGCCACTGATGGTCTTGGCTGGAAAGCCCAGATAGAGTTCAGGGCATTAGAGGTTACTTTGACGAGGTTTGCGATGTCCCGCACGATCCGTTTTCACAAGTTTGGTCCGGCCGAGGTGCTCAAATGCGAAGAGCATGCGGCCGCTCAGCCAGGTCCTGGCGAAGTGCAGGTGCGTGTCGAGGCAATCGGCATCAGCTGGTACGACACACTCTGGCGTCAGAATCTGGCATCGTCCCAGGCACGCCTGCCGTCCGGCCTGGGCCATGAGATGGCCGGTGTGGTCACGGCGATCGGCGACGGTGTCGAAGACCTCATCGTCGGTGACAAGGTAGCCAGTTTCCCGGCGGAAAGTCCCAACGACTATCCGGTCTACGGCGAACTGATCGTTCTGCCACGTACCGCGCTGACCCGTTATCCGGACGTGCTGAACCCGATCGAAGCCAGCGTGCATTACACGCCGCTGTTGATCGCGTACTTCGGTTACGTCGATCTGGCACGCGTCAAACCCGGACAGTTTGCCCTGGTCACTGACGCCAGTCATTGCGCCGGCCCGTCCTTTGTCCAGTTGGGCAAGGCGCTGGGCGTGCGAGTGATTGCCGCCACAAAAAACGCAGAAGAGCGCGAATACCTGCTCTCTCTGGGTGCCGAGAAAGTGATCGTCACCGAAGAAGAAGACCTGTTGATGCGGGTCAACAAGATTACCGACAACCGCGGCGTCAACGTCGTGTTCGACGGTCTCGGCGGCCCACAGATGTCACTGCTGGGTGATGTGCTGGCACCTCGTGGCAGCTTGGTGTTGTATGGCCTGCAGGGTGGCAACCAGACGCCATTCCCGGCCTGCGCAGCGTTCCAGAAGAACATCCAGTTCTTCGTGCATTGCATCGGCAACTTCACCGGGAAGCCGGAGCTGGGCATCGTCCAGGATCATGTTGCGCTGCAACGTGCCCTGCGCGACATCAATCAGTTGACGGCCGATCGCGTGCTGGTGCCGCTCAAGACGCGAGTCTTCCCGTTCAACGAGTTTGTCGAAGCGCATCGTTACATGGATGAATGCCCTTGCCGTGAGCGCGTTGCACTGCAAGTCGAACCTGCCTGACCTTTACCTTTAGAGTCCGTGGCCCACGGACTCTTGTGCGTTCTTTCCTTCAGACCATGAGAAACCCTGGGCGCGATGCCTGGGGACGTTCAGCAACTGAACTGGTTTTTACTCGTGATCTGTATCTTCTAATCGCCCTCCAGACCCTGATAATTGAATGACTACTTTCATCTCAAGGAATGAGCGATGTCTGTGCATTCTATTTGCTTTGTGCAATACCAAACGGCTGTTGAAGATCGATGTTCCGGTTTCTGTTTAATTGCTGTAGGGCGGCTATGTAATCCCTTCTTTTTTTCCTGTGCTCATCGTGCGCAGGTCATTGTAAGAATTTTCCTAAGAAAACTTGAAGCCAGGGAAACCTCCGTAAAGACAGGGGGTTGCGCCATTCGTGTCGCGGGCGTGAATTATTTCAAGTGCAACTGTTTCAAATAACTACAAAACTTTAAGTGTTAGCATTTTAGCGTCTATTAATTAATGAAGAATGATTGCGCGTCCGATGTTCTTGGCTGCGCAATATGAAACCTTTGATATCGGGTGAAGTACTGATGAGCACGATCCATGATCAGGCAATGAATTATGTCTACCAGCAAGTATTGCAGCGATTGCTGAGTTTCTTTTCCCGTGCCGAGCGCACGGCATTGCAGTTGTTGATTCAGCGGCTGGCGGTAGCGGCCGGGGGCATGGATCGTATCGGCGAATTCAAGGTGCTGGTGACTCAATCCGGAACCCGAGACTGTTGTTACAGCCTGGCCCTTATGCGCGCCGCCCAATTGAGCATCGCCGGGCGCGCTCCGGGCACCTTTCAGCTGCGGGTTGCGACGCTGCGCGGAGGTGCCGTACCCGCGTCGGCACTGCACAACATGCATCGCAGCTTCAGTGCACTGTTTCTTTATGATGATCCCAGGGTCGAACTGTTGATGGTCGATCATCGAGAGGTGTTGCCCTTCAATCACCAGGCACCCGTCTCGGAGGTGGGGCGCGAGGCAAGCTGCATCAATTTGCTGATGGTCGGCCATCGTCGGTGCTGGAATGAAGAGCTTTATCTATGGGACGACAACTACCTGGCAACGGGCGAGTTTTTCGGCCAGGTCGCTCGATGGAACAACGGCGTCGATGCACTGCTCAGCAGTGACTCTGCACGCAGTCAGGAGGCTTTTCTGCATGGCCTCGACCGGGCGGCTCGCAAAGCCGGCATCGGTGCACTGCCAAAGCGGGGCAACGGTTTCGATGAATTGTTCAGCCTGCTCGATGGCATGGGCGGCGATTACTATCGGGAACTCTACCCGGAAGCCGACCTGCAGCCCTGGCGCCCGCTTGGCCAGTTCGAAGCCTGTCGGCGCACCAGTTACATCGGCATCGACGATATCGTGGTGGGCAAGATGGACGAGCGGTGGCCGTTGCTCAGCGATTTTCTTGGTTTTCAGGCCAATGAACTGCAGATCGAAACGGGCACCGACGAGTCGACAGACCCTGTAATCGCTGCCTACCTGCACGGCCTGCAAGTCTGTCATGTCGAAGGGCGCAGCTACGAGGCGGGCGTCTCGGAGTATGTGCAGCGTTGTCTGGCTTCGATGCGCCGCAGGAACGTTCCCGAACAGATTTGCGAGCGGTTTCTGGCGTCATTCGGCAACCTGTCCGATCTGACCGAACACCGATCGGTGGCGATGGCCGCACTGCACAGAAATGTCGGAATCAGTGAATCGCAACTCGTTTGTCTGTTGTTTGCGCCGTTTATCGAAGGCGGTGCCGGCCTGGAACGTTTTCTGCGCACTTGCCATCCGGGCATGCTGATCGCCATGCCGGATCTGCACCGGGCGATGCAAGGGCTGCATGCGCCGGAGCAGGTTCTGCAATGGATGACCGAAGTCAGCGGGTTGCCCGTACACCTGATCAGCCGGTTGTATGCCATGGATTCCATTCCCATGGATGAGCAGGTCAGGCGGGCTCCGGAGCTCTCCGACGTCGAGGTTGCCGTGGGCGACCGCTCCGCGGAAGGTTGAGCGTGAGTGTATTGCCTGAAGGCGAAAACATGCCGGCGGATGCCCGCTCATGAATGCCGCACGTGAAACCGACTTCGCCTACCAGGCCGTCTATCGATACCTTACCCAGTTGATCGAAGAGCCTGGCGGCGAAGGTGCGATTCGATTGCCATCCCTGAGGCAATTGGCCGAACGGCTGGGCGTCTCGATTTCAACCATTCAGTACGCCTATGCCTTGCTGGAAAAGGAAGGTCGGGTTTACTCCGTTGCCAAGTCCGGTTATTTCGCAAGAGCAGCCAGTACGGTCATGCCGCCCGGTCGGGGCAGCGACCTGCTGGAAACCGTCTATGTCAATGCCAGATGTTCGGGGATGCGCGTGCTGAGCGCAGATGACCCGGCATCGGTACAACCGCTGGATGGTCCGCTGCTGACGCTTGAGCGGGAGCTGATGCGCCAGTACCCGCGGCAACCTCAGGCCGTGGTTCAGCCCTGTGGCGAACTGGAGCTGCGCACGTTGCTTGCTGCACGTTATACCTCTTCACCGACCCATTGCTGGCATGCCGAAGATGTCTATATTGGCGCCGACGCAAGAGGGGTCCTCGAGATCCTGATCGCTGTCCTTGAGCTGCGCCACGCTACCGTGGTGGTGGAGTCGCCCTGTGACTGGATGATATTGCGCCTGCTTCAGTCTGCGGATGTGCGGATCATCGAGCTGCCGGTGCAGCCCGGCGGGGTGTTCGATCCACAGCAATTGGCATTGTTGCTGGAAACCGAGCCAGTACGGCTGGTCTTGCTGTCGTCGCAATTGAACATGCCCCACGGCAGTCTGGCTCCTCAGGATAATCTCGAGGCTATTGCAAGCCTGCTCACGCGCCACGGCATCTGGGTGCTGGAAAACGACAGCTACAGCGAGCTGAGAGATGACAGTGATCGGCGACCTCTGCGTGATCTGCTGGACCCCGATCGCCTGCTGGTTTTCTCGACTTTTGAAAAGGTGATCGGTGTCGAAGCCCCTTACGGCTTTGTACTTGCTCGCCAGTGGCGGGCCGATCTGCAACGGCACTTCCTGCTGCGTTCGTTCCGTCTCTCGCCGATTCGCCAGAAAGCCATTGCCCGCCTGTATGCAAGCGGTCGTGTCGATCAACACTTGCCGGTGCTCAAGCGTCTGCTCAAGGAGCGCCGAACGCAGTTGATCGAGCTGCTGCGAGACGGGCTGGGCGATGCATTGCACATCGACGAGCCGCAGGGTGGGGCGACGATCTGGGTGCGCTCGTCCCGTCGGGTGGTGATGGGGGCGGTGTTTCAGCGCCTGCTCAAACAACACGTGTTGATCGCGCCGGGGGAGCTGTTCAGTACCCAGGGCATGCATGGGCAGCACATGCGCCTGAGTGCAATCGGCAGCAGCGGGCCTGAGCTGGCCGGGGTCGTCGGTCTGCTTGGCGATGCATTGCGGCTGGCCCCCGGTGACTGAGCTGTTAAAAAACATCGGGGATGCACGGGATAGATACCATCGCACTACGGTCAAACTGCCAGTAAACTCCGCTGTAATTTCCTGAACCACTCTATTTCAGAGGTTTTGCATGACACTCAGTCCTTTTGCGGGCAAACCGGCACCGGCAGAACTGTTGGTCGATATCCCGCGACTGGTAACGGCGTATTACACCGGGCAGCCTGACGCTTCGATTTCCACCCAGCGCGTGGCATTTGGCACTTCCGGGCATCGGGGCAGCTCCTTCGACCTGAGTTTCAACGAGTGGCACGTTCTGGCGATCAGCCAGGCGATCTGTCTGTATCGCGAAGCCCAGGGCATCACCGGCCCGCTGTTCGTCGGCATCGATACTCACGCGCTGTCTACGCCGGCCGGAGCCAGTGCCCTGGAAGTGCTGGCAGCCAACGGCGTGACCGTGATGATCGCCGAAGGCGACGAATACACCCCGACGCCGGCCGTGTCCCACGCCATTCTTTGCTACAACCGCGGCCGCACCACCGGCCTTGCTGACGGTATCGTGATCACGCCGTCGCACAACCCGCCTCAAAGCGGTGGCTACAAATACAACCCAACCAATGGCGGTCCGGCCGACACCCACATCACCAAGTGGATCGAAGCCAAGGCCAACGAACTGCTGGCCAACAAGCTGGCAGGCGTTAAACGCATCGGCTACGAGCAGGCGCTTAAAGCCCCGACCACGCATCGTCACGATTACGTCAACACCTACGTGGCCGACCTGATCAACGTCATCGATTTCGATGCCATCCGCGGTGCCAAACTGCGTATGGGCGTCGATCCTCTGGGTGGAGCAGGGGTGCGCTACTGGTCAGCCATCGCCGAGCACTATCGTCTTGACCTCGACGTGGTGAACAAGGAAGTCGATTCGACGTTCCGCTTCATGACTGTCGACTGGGATGGCCAGATCCGCATGGACCCATCGTCCAGCCACGCCATGCAGGGCCTGATCGGTCTCAAGGAGCGCTTCGATGTCGCGTTCGCCTGCGATCCTGATCACGACCGTCACGGCATCGTTACGCCGTCCGGCGGTCTGTTGGCGCCGAACAATTACCTGGCGGTGTCGATCGACTACCTGTTCCAGAACCGCCCGCAATGGCGCGCCGATGCTGCCGTGGGTAAAACCGTGGTCAGCAGTGGCCTGATCGATCGCGTGGCCAAGCGCCTGGGCCGACGCCTGTACGAAGTGCCGGTCGGCTTCAAGTGGTTTGCCGATGGTCTGTTCGACGGCTCACTGGGTTTCGGCGGTGAAGAAAGCGCCGGCGCCTCGTTCCTGCGTAAGGACGGTGGCGTTTGGAGCACCGACAAGGATGGCCTGATCCCGGCGCTTCTGGCGGCTGAAATGACCGCCCGTACCGGCCGCGATCCAAGCCAGGCCTATCGTGCGCTGACCGATGAGTTGGGCGAACCGTTCTCGGTGCGTGTAGACGCCAAGGCCGACCCGGAGCAGAAAGCCCTGCTGAGCAAGTTGTCGCCGGAGCAGGTGACTTCCACCGAACTGGCCGGCGAAAAGATTCAGAGCATTCTCAGCAAGGCCCCGGGCAACGATCAGGCCATCGGCGGTCTGAAAGTCATGACCGAGAACGGCTGGTTCGCTGCACGTCCGTCGGGTACCGAAGACATCTACAAGATCTACGCCGAAAGCTTCATTGGCAATGACCACCTCAAGCAACTGGTGGTCGAAGCGCAAACGCTGGTCGATGGTGCAATTTCCACCCAGTGATCAGTGCTGAATAGAAAAGGGCGACCTCAGAGGTCGCCCTTTTTTGCCCGTCATTCAGCCGATCAGGCCAGATCCACCAGCACGATTTCACAGTCTTCAATCGCTGTGACGCTCAATACCGACTCATGGCTTACCGCCACACCGTCTCGAGCTTGTGCACGCAAGCCGTTGACTTCAATCACACCGGTGGCCGGTACAAGGTAGGCGCGACGCCCCTCGTCGAGTCGATATTCAGCGGTTTCCCCGGCCTTGATAGTGGCCGCCACCAAACGTGCGTTGGCGCGAATCCGCAGACTTTCATCGTCACCGTCCTTGCCGCTGGCGAGCGTCACGAAACCTTCGCGCTCACCTTTGGGGAACGGTTTGGCGCCCCAGGAAGGCGGTGCACCGGTTTCGGTCGGCAGAATCCAGATCTGGAAGATTTTGGTGGCGGTCGCTTCCAGGTTGTATTCGCTATGGGCGATGCCGGTGCCGGCGCTCATTACCTGAACGTCGCCGGCTTCAGTGCGGCCCTTGTTGCCCAGGTTGTCCTGGTGGGTGATCGCACCTTCGCGCACGTAAGTGATGATTTCCATGTCCCGGTGCGGGTGAGTGGGGAAGCCGGTTCCCGGGGCGATGATGTCATCGTTCCATACCCGCAGATTGCCCCAGCTCATGCGCTGCGGATCGTAGTACTCGGCGAACGAAAAATGGTGATGGGCATCCAGCCAGCCGTGATGGGCGCCGCCCAGCGAGCTGAAGGGTCTGAGTTCAAGCATGATCTTCTCCTCAAAAGGTTCGTCATGGGGCGTTTCGGCCGCAGCCACGAAGCGAGACCGGTGATTGATGGCGAGCATCATCTATCAACCGATAATCGAGAAAAAGCGTAAAAAGTGCCGTATTCCCATCGAATTGACTGATGTTATAAATCTCGAAACGCTCTCATGCAGCCTTCAGTTCATCGCCTAACTCAATGACCTGTAAGCATTTCGCTAGAACTCAACGGCAAATGCAGACACCATAGCCCTCAACAGCCTCAGCCTCTGGAGTCCGTCAGCGTGGCGCAAAATACCCCCGATCTTCCTCCCGAACTTCGTCCCCTGGCCGAGATGCCGTGGTTCAAACGCCTGGCGGCGCGTTTCCTCGGGCATGGTCTGACGCAATTACGCGCCCAGCATCGGGCATCGTGGCTGCACGGTCAGGCCGACGGCTTTCGCAGCGGGCACACCGCGGGGTTCGATTACGGCTACAAGGAAGGCAAGGCTGAAGGGCTGGAAGAGGGCCGGCAGGTCCTGTTGATCCGCGACAGCCGCAGCACTGAGCACCGTGCGCCGGGCATCGACAACCACCTGTTCGATGACTGGCGCCTGCCACTGACGGCCGAGCTGAAGAAACGTATGAAGGCTGACGTCGCCCGTTTGCTGCCGGCCCGTGCCCAGCCGAGCGTTGCGCAGTGGAAAATGATTTTCAGCGATACGCCGTCAACGTCGGTAGTCGCTGGCGCCGGGGCTGGCAAGTCGACCACGCTGGTGCTGCGTATTCTGCTGCTGACGCACTATCTGGGCTTTGAGCTGGACTCGATGACCGTGGTGACCTTCACCCGGGAGTCGCGCAAGGACTTCATCAATAAACTGATCGAACTGTTCGCCTTGTGGGGACAGGCCATCAGCCAGAAAACCGCCCGGGATCTGGTGCGCACCTTTCACTCGCGGATTCTGCCGATGGTGCGCAGCCTGCCAGGGTTCGAGCGCTTGCAGGCGTTCGAGAATCTCAGCCACCGGCCGCAGGGTGCTGAAGACGACGTCGACAGCAACCCGTTCGATCTGCGGATCAACGACGCCCAGCGCCAGCAGCTCAATGCCTGCTATTACCGCCTCTACACGGATAACGAGCGCTTTCGCCAGTTGGTCCAGCCGTTGTCCCGGCATGCCTTGCAGCTCAAGGAGCTGGAGCGCGATCACCCCGACGTGCAAAAACGCATGGCAGTGACCGAGCTTGCCGCTAGGCGCGACGAAGAACTGTGCGACGTGATTGAAGACCTGTGGTTTCGTGCCGGTGCCTGGCCGATAAAAGGTGTCGAGCCGAACCGCCAGGCGTTCGAGATCAACGGCTCGACCTTCCATTGTCATGGCTACATTCCAAGTCTCGATGCCTGGGTCATCCTGGGGTTCGACCCGAAGGAAAACCCGCAAGTCTGTCGTCCCGATGCCAGGCTGACGGTCCGTGCAGAGTGGGCAGTCAAGCGCACCCTGTTTCAAGCTTTCTGTCGTAAGCCATTGATATGGCTCGACAGTTATGAATCTTCGCGACGAGTTCTGGCTTCCTTGGCCGGCGATGCGAGTGCCGGTCCGGGGTTCGATTACAAGGTCAAGGGCGAACTCGTGTCTGCCCCGTTGCTCGACTGTTTTGTCGCCGCCGCCGGGTTTATCGAGAACCTGGGGCTGGACGTACCGGACGCCGTTGGTCGCATGAGTTTCGCCAAGGATGATCCTGACCGGTTTTTCTTCGAGGCGCTAAGCCTGTTCTGGCGTGCGCTGGAAGATCACTTGCTCGATCAGAAACCGCCGATCATGACCTACAACCGCATGTTTGCGCTGTTCAGCGAGCATTCGCCGGAGAACCTCAAGCTACTGAGCGATGAACTGCTGCGCCCCATGTCGCACCTTATGATCGACGAGTTTCAGGACGTTTCACCGCAGATCGTCTCGTGGATCCGCTCCAGCCTTGCGGAGATCCGCAGCCGTGGCCCGGCCATGCACGTCGGACGCGGGGCGCAGCGTTCGTCCTTGTTGTGCGTGGGGGATGACTGGCAGTCGATCTATGGCTGGCGCGGCAGTTCGCCGAGTTACTTTATGGAGTTCAACAAAGAGTTCTCCTCGCCAAGCACGACGCGGGTGATGCTCAGCGACAACTACCGCAGCCATCAGCACATCATCGATGCCGCCGAACACATTGTCCGTGCCGCACCGGCGATCCCGGGCAAGAAAGCAAAAGCCAGTGGCGAAGAGAAGCCTTTGCAACCGGTCAACGTGCTGGAGCGCGATGATCAGGCACTCGGCCAGCGCCTGGCGGAGCATTACAGGAACGGTGATTCGATCCTGATGCTTTATCGAAAAAGTAGCGATAAGTCATTGATAGAACATCATATTCAGTCAGTAGTTAATGTTGATTCGAGCTTGCCGTACGAGTCTCGACGCTTGAAACAGCTGACCTATCACAGCGCCAAAGGCTTGCAGGCCGATGCGGTGTTCTTGCTCGGTGACTGCCAGCACCTCACCAGTTCGCCCTACAAGAATCAGGTCTACCGCATGGCCGGACTGGGCAAGTCCGGTGACAACGAGCCTTACGACACGGCGCAGAAGGACGAAATCCTGCGTCTGGCCTACGTCGGCATCACCCGTGCCGTGAGCCATTGCTACTGGTACGTCGAGCCGCAGGATGCCCAAGCGGTGAACATGCCGCGTGCGTCGGACCGGGTCGCCAAGGGCAAGCCGTTCTTCGTCGATCACCGATCGGAAAAGAAAACCGCTTGAATCGATTGCCCATGAAAAAGCCCGCACTCGGCGGGCTTTTTTTGTTTTAAATCATCAGGTTATGCGTAACTCTTGAGGGAATCCGGAGGTATGAAGGCCTCCAGCTCATCCTCAACGGCCTCGATTATTCGCTCGACATCCGCCGCATTCATCACCGTGGCACAGGGAATGCCGGCAATGGCGATCATGGTTTCGCCGCTGGCCCGGTCGAACAGGCGGGCAATCATGCTGCCCGGCGCGTCCATCGTGGCCTCGAAACCCATAGGATGAAAATGCCAGCGCATCAGCTGGCAGGCATTGGGGAACGTGACTTTGCTTGACCCTTTGTTCATGTATTGCCCGCCTTCTTCATCGAGCGCTTCCGTTTGCTCATGGTAGGTGGGAAGAGCCTTCATTGGCTCAACCGGTGACTGTCCTTAAAAGTAGCACCTGGATGTGAAAAACCTGTGAGATTTTTCAGGCCGTTTGGCGATTGCAGGGATTTTTTTGATGTAAGTCACGGCTGATGAAAATGTCGCCAAAATGCCACTATGCGCCGCTTGGTTGATGACGCACGCGAAGTTGGGCAAGCTCGGTTCTTTTGCCAAGAGTCCCTTATGCACGCCGATGATGACGGCCCGCAGCAGACCCCGGCCACGGCCGAAACGGTCATGCGCTATCACCTGTGCTGGAAACACCGGGATCTGGACGGCGTCATGGCGCTGTACCATCCGGACATTCAGTACAACGATTTTTTCCAGAACCGCGTGCTCGGTCTCGACGAGTTGCGTGAGTACGTTCGCGTCAGCATGCCCCGTGAATCCGACGAAGCGCTGGAGCATTGCGACCGGATCCGCATCGACGGCAACACGGCGTTCATCCAATACGAAGTGACCCTGCGTGGCGGCAATGGTCTGGTGTCGTTCCGTTCCAGCGAAGCGATTACCGTCAAGGACGCCAAAATCTGGCGGGTCAACGAATACGCATCACTGGTGCGCGAGCAGGGCTCCAGTACCTCGACGCCGAGTCAGCGTCCGGCGGCGAGCCGACTGGGCCTGTCGCCACGACAGTTGAGTTTCATGGCCGAAGACCTGCAGCAGTATTTTCAGCGTCAGCAGCCTTATCTCGACCCCGAACTCGACCTGCAACGCGTGGCGAAGGAGTGCGGTTACAGCCGCAATCAGATTTCTTATCTGCTGAATCAGGTGCTGGGGCAAAGCTTCTATCGCTACGTCAACCAGGCACGACTCCAGCATTTGCTGCAAGCGCTGGATAACGCCGCGCCGCCGCTGCGCATTGATGAACTGGCGTTCGCTGCCGGATTCAACTCGTTGTCGGCGTTCTACAGCTGTTTTCGCCAGCACACCGGGCAGTCGCCCAAGGCCTACGCCAAACAAATTTCTTTGCGGACACGCGCGCAAGACAGTCCTTGAGGTCAGCCACTAGGATCGACGCCATCGAAATCTGGATTGGCGGAGTCTTGCATGCCGGCGTGGCGCACTATCAGTTTGTGGATGGATCAACTCGACGAGCCGCTCAGCGCGCGGCCGGCACTGGAGCAGGACCTGGACGTCGACGTGGCGATCATCGGCGCCGGCTACACCGGGTTATGGACGGCGTACTACCTGAAGAAACTGGCGCCGGGACTGGATATAGCCATCGTCGAGGCGCAAACCGCCGGATTTGGGGCCTCGGGTCGCAACGGTGGCTGGTTGATGGGCAATCTGCTGGGCGAGGATCGCCTGCTGGCAGGGTTGTCGCCACAACAACGCCGCGCTTCATTCGACCTGTTGCACAGCATTCCCGATGAAGTGGAAATTGTCCTCGAACGCGAAGGTATCGACTGCGATTACCGCAAAGGAGGGGTGCTGTACTGCGCCGCGCGCTATCCCGAGCAGGAAGCCAATCTGCGCGACTACCTGAAAAAGCTCCACGCTCAGGGCCTGACCGACGACGATTACCGCTGGCTAAGCCCGGAGCAACTGGCGCGGCAGTTGCGCATCGCCAAACCCTACGGCGCCATCTTCGCCCAGCATGTGGCGACCATTCACCCGGCAAAACTGGTGCGCGGCCTGGCGCGAACCGTCGAACGCCTGGGAGTGAAAATCTACGAAAACAGCCTGGTGACCCATTGGCAGGCCGGCAGCCTGCGCACCGACAAGGCCAGCGTGCGCAGTCGCTGGATCGTCCCGGCTATCGAAGGTTATTCCGTCACACTGCCACCGCTGGGCCGTTATCAAATACCGGTGCAAAGCCTGATCGTCGCCACCGAGCCGTTGCCCGCTGCGACCTGGGATGAAATCGGCCTCAATCGGGGCCAGGCTTTCAGCGAGTTCAGTCGCCAGGTCACCTACGGCCAGCGCAGCGCCGATAACCGACTGATTTTCGGCGCCCGTGGCGGCTATCAATTCGCCGGCCAGTTGCGCCACAACTTTGATCTGACCCGGGATGAAGTGGAACTGCGACGCTATCTGTTCGGCGAACTGTTCCCGCAACTGAAAAACGTACAGATCACCCACGCCTGGGGCGGCAACCTCGGCATGTCCCGGCATTTCAAACCGCACATGCTGTGTGACCGGGCCAACGGCATCGCGCTGTCCGGCGGTTATGGCGGGGAAGGCGTGGGGGCCAGCAACCTCGGCGGACGCACCCTGGCCGATCTGATCCTCGAGCGCGACACCGAACTGACCCGTCAGCCATGGGTTCTCCCCGACGGTGGAATCCACGCGTTGCGAGCGTGGGAGCCGGAGCCGTGCCGCTGGCTCGGCTACAACGCGATCATCAAAAGCTTCGTCCACGAAGACCAGACCTTGGCCAACCCGGCGACGGCGCCTTGGCGGCGCAAGCTTGCCAGCCGGGTGGCCGGGTTCATGGAAGGTTTCATGCACTGAACGATGTTTACTACCAGACAGGTAACGCCATGAGCATCACCCAATTCAAGAACACCCCCATGTTGCAACTGGACGAGTCCAATCCGGTGGCCGTGCCGCTCGGCACTCCGGTCGCGGTGGCATCGACCACCAGCGTCGAGCGCGACGACGGCGTCGAAACCGGCGTCTGGGAATGTACGCCCGGACGCTGGCGGCGGCAGATCACCGCCCAGGAGTTCTGCCATTTCATTTCCGGTCGCTGCAAGTTCACCCCGGACGACGGCAGCGAAACCCTGCACATACAAGGTGGCGACGCACTGATGTTGCCAGCCAACACGCTCGGGATCTGGGACATCCAGGAGACCGTGCGCAAGACCTATGTCCTGATTTTCTGACGCTTTGATCCTTTTGATTGCCTGCCAACAACAACAGCCAATACAGGAATCGATCCATGATCCGAAAGACCCTCGCTCTCGCCCCCTTGATGCTCGCCGTGTCCCTCGCTCAGGCCGCGGATACGGTCAAGGTTTATAACTGGTCCGATTACATCGCACCGGACACCGCCAAGAACTTCGAAAAGGCCAGCGGCATTGGCGTCACCTATGACGTCTACGACAGCAACGAAACCCTCGACGGCAAGCTGATGACCGGTAAATCCGGTTATGACGTGGTGTTTCCGTCCAACCACTTCATGGCGCGGCAGATTCAGGGCGGGGCGCTGATGAAACTGGACAAGAGCCAGTTGCCGAACTGGAAAAACCTCAATCCGGTATTGCTCAAGGCCTTGCAGACCAACGATCCGGGCAATGAACACGGCTTCCCCTATCTGTGGGGCAGTACTGGCATCGGTTACAACATCGCCAAGGTCAAGGCCGTACTGGGCGATAACGCGCCCGTGGATTCCTGGGACCTGATCTTCAAGCCCGAGAACATGCAGAAACTGCAGAAGTGCGGCGTGGCGATCCTCGACAATGGCCCGGAATTGCTGCCGGCTGCGCTGAATTACCTGGGATTGCCGCACCACAGCAAGAATCCCGAAGACTACAAGAAAGCCGAAGCACTGCTGATGAAAGTGCGGCCGTATGTCAGTTACTTCCATTCCTCGAAGTACACCAGCGATCTGGCCAATGGCGATATCTGTGTGGCGGTCGGCTTCTCCGGCGACATCCTGCAAGCGGAGAACCGCGCCAAAGAAGCGAAGAATGGCGTCGACATTGGCTATGCGATCCCCAGGGAGGGCGCCGCGATCTGGTTCGACATGGTCGCCATGCCCGCCGATGCCCCGGATGCCAAGGCGGGGTACGCCTTCATGAATTACCTGCTGCAGCCCGACGTCATGGCCGGCATCAGCAACTACGTACATTACGCCAACGGCAATGAACAGGCCGACAGCCTGATCGACCCGGCCATAAAGAACGACACCAAGGTTTATCCCAGCCCGGAAATGATGGGCAAGCTGTTTGCGCTGGAAGCCATGCCGCTGAACATTGACCGGATCCGCACGCGGGTGTGGAACAAGATCCGCACCGGCAGCTGACAATCTGTCGGAGCGGGTTATCCCGCTCCGATAGCTGGCAACGTCTATTTAATTGGTTGATATCACTTCGCTGGCACCGCACTAATAAAGTGCGGGAAAGTGAGACGTATCCAACAAAAAAGCAACTTACCGATATTTAATATTTAAATAAGAAATCGTCAGACAATTAGGCAAACTCACCACACTTGCAACATTCTTCCAGCGGCACGCGCTTTGTTTACGGGACTTTTCCGGAAGACTTCAATTTGATCTCGAAAAAACGCTAGACGACAGATTTCAAATTGTGTCAGGTTTCTGATGCCTTCATTGGGCGAGTGATAGGACAATCTCGCCAGAGGTTGTCGCTATCGGACAAAAACTGTTCCATTGCTAAACAAGGAAGTGTGTTTATGTCGAAAGTAAAAGCGAATGCTATTGATACCGCCGAACAGGCTTTCCAGCTGAACGCGGCCCCCCTGGCTGCGCCAAGCTCGGCGTATAACCAGATCAATAGCTTCAGCCATCAGTACGATCGTGGCGGCAACCTCACGGTCAATGGCAAACCCTCCTTCTCGGTGGATCAAGCCGCCACCCAACTGCTGCGAGATGGTGCCTCCTGGCACGACCTCGACGGTAGCGGCAAGATCGAACTGACTTACACCTTTCTGACCTCCAAGACCGCCAACTTCGGTGGCCTGGGCGTTACCGGTTTCAGTCAGTTCAGTTCCCTGCAAAAAGCCCAGGCGGTGCTCGCCATGCAATCCTGGGCCGATGTCGCCAACGTGACGTTTACCGAAGCGGCCAGAGGTGGCGACGGCCACATGACCTTCGGCAACTACAGCGGCGGTCAGGAAGGCGCAGCGGCATTCGCGTTCCTGCCAGGCACCGAGCCAGGCTATGACGGTCAGTCCTGGTACCTGACCGGCAGTGGATACGACGTCAACAAAACTCCAGGTGTGAACAACTACGGGCGTCAGACGCTGACCCACGAAATCGGCCACACCCTGGGCCTGTCCCACCCGGGCGACTACAACGCCGGCACGGGCAACCCGACCTACAATGACGCTTCCTACGGGCAAGACACCCGCGGCTACAGCCTCATGAGTTACTGGAGTGAAAGCAACACCAGCCAGAACTTCAGCAAGGGCGGCGTCGAAGCCTATGCCTCCGGCCCGCTGATGGATGACATCGCAGCGATCCAGAAGCTTTACGGCGCCAACCTGACCACCCGTACCGGTGACACCACCTACGGCTTCAACTCCAACGCCGGCCGCGACTTCCTCAGCGCGACTTCGTCGACGGACAAGCTGGTGTTCTCGGTGTGGGATGCGGGCGGCAAGGACACCTTCGACTTCTCGGGTTTCACCCAGAACCAGAAGATCAACCTCAATGAAGCCTCGTTCTCCGACGTTGGCGGCCTGGTGGGCAACGTCTCCATCGCCAAGGGCGTCACCATCGAGAACGCCATCGGCGGTTCGGGCAACGACCTGATCATCGGCAACAGTGCCGCGAACGAGCTCAAGGGCGGTGCCGGCAACGACATCATCTGGGGCGGCGGCGGTGCCGACAAGCTGTGGGGCGGTTCGGGTTCGGACACTTTCCTGTTCGCGGCCAGTTCCGATTCCAAGCCGGGTGCGATCGATCAGATCCTCGATTTTGTCAGCGGTCTGGACAAAATCGACCTGAGCGCGATCACCAATGGTTCGGGCCTGCACTTCGTCAGCGCCTTCACCGGCGCGGCGGGCGATGCCATCCTGACTTCCTCGGGCGGCAACAGCCTGTTGTCGGTGGATTTCTCCGGGCACGGCGTGGCGGACTTCCAGGTCAGCACCGTTGGCCAGGCAGCGATCAGCGACATCGTGGCTTGATGTGAGCCGGGAAAGCGGCGCGCATGCGCCGCTTTCTTTGCTTGCATCGTCTTGGCCGGTAAGCAAGGCTACGTGCCGGAGTGAAATTTCCTATGATCCAATTCGCTTTTACCCGCAATGCGGCGGCGCACCTGTTGCCGATGCTGATGATGATTTCTGGAGAAACAACCATGGCAAGCAGCCTGAGACTCGAAGACCCATCGGTATTTGCCGGGCCGTGGCAGGCGACACTGAGCGCCCGCAGTGACACCCCCGAAGCGCTAGCGATGCAGGACAAACCGTCGAACACCTGCCAGGTCGACCTTGAGGCCAATCAGACCCTGGGCAAGGGCGCCGATTGTCTGAGCGCGTGGCTGCAAGACAGTGCCATCGGCTGGTTTCCCGATCCCGACGGGCTCTCCATCACCGGTAAAGAGGGCTCAAGAATCCAGTTTTTCAGCCGACAACGTGACGGGCTTTATCTGAGTGCTTTGAAGTCGGGTCTGGTGATTACCCTGGAGCGAGTTGCAAAGCAGCCTTGATTATCGGAACCGGCACGCAGTTTAAATATAAGGCACCTCGTTACAGTTATAAGCCTGCCTTCAATAACTCTGCCGTGGTACTTGGTCGCGAAAGTTGTTGTTGAAGTGTAAGCGGATGCTGTCGGTGTATGTCCCGCTCCGAGCGCGGGCTAATTAATAGAAGACTCGCCAAGTACGGCGGGGAATATCATTTCAGGAATAATCAATGAAGATGGCGAAGGCCCCAGCCACCGCACCCTTATTCAAGGCACTGGGTGACTATAAAAGCATTCTGATCAGCGTCGGATGCTTTACCGCACTGATCAACGTGCTGATGCTGGTGCCCTCGATATATATGCTCCAGGTCTATGACCGAGTGCTGTCTTCGCAAAACGAAACCACCCTGGCGATGTTGTCTCTGATGGTCGTGGGGTTCTTCGCGTTCATCGGCCTGCTGGAGGTGGTGCGCAGCTTCATCGTGATCCGCATCGGCAGCCAGCTGGAGCGCCGCTTCAACCTGCGGGTCTATCAGGCCGCGTTCGAGCGCAACCTGTTCAAGGGGGAAGGCAACGCTGGTCAGTCCCTCGGCGACCTGACCCACATTCGCCAGTTCGTCACCGGGCCGGCGCTGTTCGCTTTCTTCGATGCGCCGTGGTTCCCGGTCTATCTGTTCGTGATTTATCTGTTCAACGTCTGGCTCGGTGTGCTGGCCACCGCCGGCGCGCTGCTGCTGATCGCCCTGGCGTGCCTCAACGAATACATGACCAAAAAGCCGCTGGGCGAAGCCGCCGGTTTCTCGCAGAAGTCCAGCCAGTTGGCCACCAGCCATCTGCACAACGCCGAAACCATTCAGGCGATGGGCATGCTCGGTTCCTTGCGCAAGCGCTGGTTCCAGGTGCATTCGCGCTTTCTCGGCCTGCAAAACCAGGCCAGTGACACCGGCGCGGTCATCAGCTCCCTGAGCAAGACCTTGCGTCTGTGCCTGCAATCGCTGGTGCTGGGCCTGGGTGCCTTGCTGGTGATCAAGGGCGACATGACCGCCGGGATGATGATCGCCGGCTCCATTCTCATGGGCCGGGTGCTCAGCCCGATCGACCAATTGATCGCCGTGTGGAAACAGTGGAGCGGGGCGAAGCTGGCCTACCGCCGTCTCGATTCCCTGTTGCAGGCATTTCCGCCGAGCGACGACGCCATGGCACTGCCGGCGCCGAAAGGCCAGATCACCTTTGAACAGGTCAGTGCCGGCCCGCCCGGGCAACGTGCCGCGACCTTGCACATGATCAATTTCAATCTGGCGGCCGGTGAAGTGCTGGGCGTGCTGGGTGCCTCCGGCTCCGGCAAGTCGACGCTGGCGCGGGTGCTGGTCGGTGTATGGCCGACCCTTGGCGGGACAGTGCGCCTGGACGGTGCCGACATCCATCGCTGGAACCGCGACCAACTCGGTCCGTATATCGGCTACCTGCCGCAGGATATCGAACTGTTCAGCGGCACCATCGCCGAGAACATTGCGCGCTTCAGCGAAACCGATCCGCAGAAAGTCGTGGCCGCCGCACAACAGGCCGGGGTCCACGAAATGATCCTGCGCATGCCGCAAGGCTACGACACGCAACTGGGCGAGGACGGCAGCGGTCTGTCCGGTGGCCAGAAACAGCGTGTGGCACTGGCGCGTGCGATTTACGGCACGCCAAGTCTGGTGGTGCTGGATGAGCCGAACTCCAACCTCGACACCGTCGGCGAAGCGGCATTGTCCAGTGCCATCGTGCAACTCAAGGCCCAGGGCACCACGGTGGTGCTGGTGACGCACCGGTCTTCGGTGCTGGCCCAGGCCGACAAGCTGCTGGTGCTCAACGAGGGCCGTCTGCAAGCCTTCGGTCCGAGCCATGACGTACTCAAGGCGCTGTCCGGCAACCCGCCACAACAGCCACAACAAACAGAAAAAAACGCGCAGGCACCGGGCGGACTCAGCATGAGCCGGCAGTACCAGCCCTCGACAAGGAACTCGGGTGTATGAGCAGCGCGAGCATGAACACAGAAAACGAAGCGAACATGGAACACGCCTACATCACCGAACGCCCGGAGCGCGACGCAAAGTTCTTCGCCCGGATGGGCTGGATTCTGGCGCTGGCCGGGGCCGGCAGTTTCTTTGCCTGGGCGGCACTGGCGCCGCTGGATCAGGGGATTCCGGTGCAAGGCACGGTGGTGGTATCCGGTAAACGCAAGGCCGTGCAGTCGATGAGCAGCGGTGTGGTCAGCCGGATCCTGGTCCGCGAAGGCGAGATTGTGAAGCAGGGCCAGCCCTTGTTCCGCCTCGACCAGACGCAGGTTGCCGCCGACGTGCAATCGCTGCAGGCCCAGTACCGCATGGCCTGGGCCAGCCTGGCACGCTGGCAGGCCGAGCGCGACAACCTCAAGCAGGTGACGTTTCCGCCAGAGCTGAGCGACAACGCCGACCCGCGTCTGGCCCTGGTGCTGGAGGGCCAGCGACAACTGTTCAGCAGCCGCCGTGAAGCGTTCTCCCGCGAGCAGGCTGCATTGCGCGCCAGCATCGAAGGCGCCACGTCTCAACTGGCCGGCATGCGCCGCGCCCGTACCGATCTCAATGCCCAGGCCTCTTCCCTGCAACAGCAGTTGAGCAACCTGCAACCGCTGGCGGACAACGGCTACATCCCGCGCAACCGTTTGATGGAATACCAGCGTCAGCTGTCGCAGGTGCAGCAGCAACTGGCGGAGAACACCGGCGAAAGCGGCCGCGTGGAGCAGGGCATTCTCGAGTCGCGCCTGAAACTGCAACAGCACGGCGAGGAATACCAGAAAGAAGTCCGCAGCCAGCTGGCGGATGCGCAACTGAAAAGCGTCACCCTGTCCGAGCAACTGACCTCCGCCGGATTCGACCTGCAACACAGCGAAATCCTCGCCACCTCGGACGGCATCGCCGTCAATCTTGGCGTGCACACCGAAGGCGCCGTGGTGCGTCAGGGCGAAACCCTGCTGGAAATCGTCCCGCAAGGCACCCGTCTGGAAGTGGAAGGGCACTTGCCGATCAACCTGATCGACAAGGTCGGGACGCACCTGCCGGTGGACATCCTCTTCACCGCGTTCAACCAGAGCAAGACGCCGCGGGTTCCCGGCGAAGTCAGCCTGATTTCCGCCGACCAGATGGTCGATGAGAAAACCGGCGCGCCGTATTACGTGTTGCGCAGCAGCGTCAGCGATCAGGCCATGGAGAAGCTCAATGGCCTGGTCATCAAGCCGGGCATGCCGGCGGAAATGTTCGTGCGCACGGGCGAACGTTCACTCCTCAACTATCTGTTCAAACCGTTGCTCGACCGGGCCGGCTCCGCATTGACTGAAGAATAAGGATGTTCGGCTGTATGAATAAGCTTTCCATGCTGGCGGCAGCGTTCGCGCTGCTCGCGGGCAACAGTGCAGTGGCAGCCATGGGGCCGTTCGAAATCTACGAGCAGGCCTTACGCAACGACCCGGTGTTTCTCGGCGCGATCAAGGAACGTGATGCAGGCCTTGAAAATCGGGCCATTGGCCGCGCCGGGTTGTTGCCAAAACTGGGTTACAACTACAACAAGGGCCACAACACATCGAAGGCCACGTCCCTCGACGAGCGTGCCCGAAACCGTACCGAGGAGCGCAACTACAACAGTTACGGCTCGACCCTGACGCTGCAGCAGCCATTGCTCGACTACGAAGCCTACGCGGCCTATCGCAAAGGCGTGGCGCAGTCGCTGTTTGCCGACGAGAACTTTCGCGGCAAGAGTCAGGAGCTGCTGGTTCGCGTCCTGGACAACTACACCAAGGCCCTGTTCGCCCAGGATCAGATCGACATCGCCCAAGCCAAGAAAAAGGCCTACGAGCAGCAGTTCCAGCAGAACGAGCACATGTTCAAGCAGGGTGAGGGCACGCGAACCGACATTCTCGAAGCCGAATCCCGCTATGAGCTGGCGACCGCCGAAGAGATCGAGGCGCGTAACGAACAGGATGCGGCCTTGCGCGAGCTCGGCGCACTGGTGGGCGTACCGGCGGTGGACATCACTGACCTGGCGCCCCTGGATCAGAACTTCCAGACGTTCGCCCTGATGCCGGCCAACTACGACACCTGGCATGAACTGGCGATCAGCAACAACCCGAATCTGGCGTCGCAACGCCAGGCCGTGGAAGTGGCCCGTTACGAGGTCGAACGCAATCGTGCAGGGCATCTGCCGAAAGTGAATGCCTACGCCGCGATGCGCCAGAACGAGTCGGAAAGCGGCAACACCTACAACCAGCGCTACGAGACCAACACAATCGGTTTCGAAGTCAGCGTGCCGTTGTACGCCGGTGGCGGTGTGTCGGCCTCGACCCGTCAGGCCAGTCGCAATATGGAACAGGCCGAATACGAACTGGATGGCAAGACCCGCGAGACGCTCATCGAACTGCGCCGTCAGTTCAGTGCCTGCCTGTCCGGCGTCAACAAGCTGCGTGCCTATCAGAAGGCGCTTGCGTCGGCCGAAGCACTGGTGGTCTCGACCAAACAAAGCATTCTGGGCGGCGAGCGGACCAATCTGGACGCCCTGAACGCCGAACAACAACTATTTACCACCCGCCGCGATCTGGCCCAGGCACGCTACGACTACCTGATGGCCTGGACCAAGCTGCATTACTACGCGGGCACCTTGAGCGAGCAGGATCTGGCGCGGGTGGACGAAGCATTCGGGCAGGGCCCACGGACGCAATAACGCCGTAACTTTTACACAAAACAACAAAAACGAGTGGTGAACATGGACGTACGCTTCAAGCCGGCATCGGTCGGCACGCTGTTGCTCGCAATTTCTGTCAGCCAGGCACAGGCGCAGTACCTTGAGTCTGGCAAGCCCGGCGACGCCGCCAGTTGGCGATCCGCCGAGTTCCTGCGCGACTGGGGCCTGGGCCGGATGCAGGCCGATCAGGCCTACGCCGCCGGTATTACCGGCAAAGGCGTGAAGGTCGGTGCGCTGGATTCGGGTTTCGACGCCGCCCATCCCGAGTTCGCCGGCGACCGATATCACCCGGTGTTGAGCCGCGGCAGCTATGTCGATGGCTCGCTGTTCAGCGTCAACGGCACACTCAATCCGAACAATGACTCCCACGGCACCCATGTGGTCGGCACCATGGGTGCCTCGCGTGATGGCATTGGCATGCACGGCGTGGCGTTCAATGCGCAGATCTATGTTGGCAACACCAACAAGAACGACAGTTTCCTGTTCGGCCCCAACCCCGATCCGCGCTACTTCAAAGCAGCGTACGACGCCCTGGCCGATGCCGGCGTGCGGGCCATCAACAACAGCTGGGGCAGTCAGCCACCGGATGTCAGTTATCGAACCCTTGCAGATCTGCATGCCGCTTACGCCCAGCACTGGAACAAGGGTACCTGGCTCGATGCCGCCGCCGATGTTTCGCGCCGCGGCGTGATCAATGTGTTCAGCGCCGGTAACAGCGGTTATCCCAACGCCAGCGTGCGTTCGGCGCTGCCGTATTTTCAGCCGGACCTGGAAGGCCACTGGCTGGCGGTATCGGGGCTGGACCAGAGCAATCAGCAAAAATACAACCAGTGCGGCCTCGCCAAATACTGGTGCATCACCACACCGGGCGCGAAGATCGACAGCACCATTCCCGACGGTGGCTACGCGATCAAGTCCGGTACATCGATGGCCGCGCCCCACGCCACCGGGGCCCTGGCGCTGGTGATGGAGCGCTACCCGTACATGAGCAATCAGCAGGCGCTGGAAGTGCTGCTGACCACCGCCACCCAACTGGATGGATCGGTGACTGATGCACCGACCGAACGAGTCGGCTGGGGCGTGGCCAACCTGAAACGGGCGATGGGCGGGCCGGGGCAATTGCTTGGCGCGTTCGAGGCGCGTCTGGCGGCCGGGCAGAGCGATGTGTGGAGCAATGACATTTCCGACAAGGCCCTGATCCAGCGTCAGCGCGAAGACCTCGCCGAACACAGTGCGTGGCAGCAAACCCTGCAAGCCAAAGGTTGGCAGAACGGTGTTCCGGCGGGTGCGAGTCAGCAGGATCAAACCGATTACGCCATCGGCACGGCCCGGGATGCGGCCGCCGCCAATCGGGTGTATCAGGGCAGTCTGATCAAGTCCGGCGCCGGCCGCCTGCTGTTGACCGGTGACAGCACCTATCGCGGTCCGACCACGGTCAATGGCGGCCTGCTGACCGTTAACGGCTCGCTGACCTCTGCGGTCACAGTCAATGACAGCGGCACCCTCGGTGGTTCCGGACGGGTTGGCGCGTTGATCGCCAATAACGGCAGTCGTGTGGCACCGGGCAATTCCATCGGCACCTTGAACGTCGCCGGCGACGTGACCTTCGCACCAGGTTCGACTTATGCGGTGGAATTGTCACCGACGGCCAGTGACCGCATCGTCGCCGGCGGCACGGCGACCATCAGCGGTGCCACGGTCAGCCTGTCTCTGGAAAACAGCCCGACCTTGCTCAGTACCGCCGAAGCGAAAAGCCTGCTCGGTCATCAGTACGACGTTCTGCAAGCCGCCGGTGGCATTCAGGGCCAGTTCGGCGCTGTGGTGCCGGACTACCTGTTTATCGGTGGCAGCCTCGCGTCCACCGGTACCGGGATCACGCTGAGTGTCGAACGCAACGCGACATCTTTTGCCAGTGTCGGCCAGACCCCGAACCAGCGGGCTGTGGCCAGCGCGGTCGAGGGGATGGGCGCAGGCAATGCCGTCTACGAAAGCCTGTTGCTGTCGGCTACCACCCACGATGCACGGCAAGCGTTCCAGCAACTGAGCGGGGAAATCTACCCGGCCCTCGGTTCGGTACTGATCAACGACAGCCGCCAGTTGCGCGATGCGCTGGGTGAACGCCTGCATGACGCGAACACTTCGCAGAGCAATGGCTGGATCAAGGCCCTCGGTGCCTGGGGGACAACCGATTCGCGACACGACACCGCCGGCTACAGCACCTCGATTGGCGGCCTGCTGGCAGGGGTCGACGGCGCGCTGGACGAGCAGACTCGCATCGGTCTGGTCACCGGTTACAGCGACAGTTCGTTGAGCATGGGCTCCGGCACGCATTCTTCGGCCAAGGTCGACAGCTATCACCTCGGTGCCTACGCCGGCCACGCTATCGGTGACTGGCGTCTGAGCACCGGCATGGTCTACAGCTGGCATCGCGCGGACGTGAAGCGCGACCTGCAATACGGCGACGTGAGCGCCAAACAGAAGGCCAAGGTCGACGCCGCCACCACTCAGGTGTTCGGCGAAGCGGCGTATCGATTGAATCTGCAACCGCTGGCTCTCGAGCCGTTCGCCAATCTCGCCTACGTACACCTGGACAGCGACGGTTTCACCGAGAAAGGCGACGCTGCCGCGCTGAAAAGCAATGGCGACCAGCGCGATGCGGTGCTCGGCACCCTCGGTGTCAGGGCGATCAAGACGATCAACCTGTCAGGCTCGCAAAAGCTCGATCTCAGCGGTCGCCTCGGCTGGCAGCACAGCCTTGGCGACATCGAATCCGAACAACATTTGCGTTTCGCCAGCGGCAGCGCGCCTTACAGCGTTGAAAGCTCAGCGCTGGTGCGCGACGCCGCGCTGGTCGGCGTACAGGCCAGCCTGGCCCTGAGCCGCGACGTGCGGGTGAACCTGGATTACAACGGACAACTGGCCAGCCGCGAGAAACAGCACGGCGTGGGCCTGAGCCTGAACTGGCAGTTCTGACTGATCGTTCCCATGCTCCCGCGTGAGAACGATCAGACGATCACTTCAATAGACGGATTTTGTGCAACATCACTAAGGAAGGTCGCTGGATGAAAAATAACAACACCCCCGCGCAATCGGGTGGCTGCTTTCGCCTGAAAACCCTCAACTGCGCCTTGCTCTGCGCCATGGCCACCTGGGGCAGCGCACAGGCTGCGCCCTACGTGGAGAGCGGGCGGGCAGGGGACCCGGCCAGTTGGCGCAGCGCCGAGTTCAAGGCGGACTGGGGCCTGGGCGCGATCGGCGCGGACTACGCCTACGCCGCCGGCTACACCGGCAAAAACGTGAAACTGGGGATTTTCGACCAGCCGGTATATGCCGCGCACCCGGAATTTTCCGGGACCAACAAAGTCGTCACCCTGGTCACCAGCGGTATCCGCGAATACACCGATCCGTACATCCCGGTCAAAGCCGGGGACGCGTTCCGTTATGACGGTTCGCCCTCGATCGGTTCCGACGGCAAGCTCGGTGCCCACGGCACCCACGTTGGTGGCATCGCCGCAGGTAGCCGTGACGGCGGGCCAATGCACGGCGTAGCGTTCGGGGCGCAGATCATCAGTGCCGATAACGGCGACCCGGGGCCGGAAGACGGCATTGTGCGCGGCAACGACGGCGCGGTGTACAAGGCCGGTTGGGATGCCCTGGTCGCCAGCGGTGCACGGATCATCAACAACAGTTGGGGTATCGGCATCACTGACCGATTCGACCGCGGCGGCCGCGACCCTGCTTATCCGCATTTCACCGTCAACGACGCGCAATTGCAGTTCAACGAGATCCGCACGCTGCTCGGCACCAAACCCGGTGGCGCGTATGACGGCGCGATCGCCGCCGCTCGCAGCGGAATCGTGACAATTTTCGCAGCCGGCAACGACTACAACCTGAACAACCCGGACGCCATCGCCGGCCTCGGTTACTTCGTGCCGGACATCGCACCGAACTGGATCACCGTCGCCGCATTGCAGAACAACCCGGATCTGGCCAGCGCCAACCCGTACATCATGAGTACGTTCTCTTCGCGCTGCGGCTACACCGCCAGTTTCTGCGTCTCGGCACCGGGTACGAAAATCTACAGCTCGATCATCGAAGGCACCAACGCCGACAACCTGACGACCGGCTACAAAAACTACAACGGCACCTCGATGGCCGCGCCACACGTGGCCGGCTCCATGGCGGTGTTGATGGAGCGCTTCCCGTACATGTCCGGGGACCAGGTTGCCAGCGTATTGCGTACCACCGCCACCGACCTCGGCGCACCGGGCATCGACGCCCTGTACGGCTGGGGCATGATCAACCTGCGCAAGGCCATTGACGGCCCGGCGATGTTCGTCACTGAACAGGACATTCCCGAAGAGTTCCGCATCCAGGGCGCCTACGGCTCCGGTCAGTTCGTGGCGGATCTGCCGGGAATCGGCGCGATCATCGATGCGGGCAAACCCACCGAACGCGTGTGTAACGACATCACCTGCGGGCTCGACACCTGGCGCAACGACATTTCCGGCCATGGCGGTCTGACCAAGCAAGGAATTGGCACCCTGGTGATGACCGGCGCCAACACCTACACCGGTCCGACGCTGGTGAATCAGGGGCGACTGGCGATCAACGGCTCGCTGCAATCGGCGGTGACGGTCAATGACGGCGGCATCCTCGGCGGTAACGGCCGGATCGCCGCGCTGACTGCCAACAGCGGCGGCACTGTGGCGCCGGGCAATTCCATCGGGACCTTGAACGTGGCCGGTGACGTGACCTTCGCACCGGGTTCGACCTATGCGGTGGAAGTGTCCCCGACCAGCAGCGACCGCGTCGTGGCCGGCGGTACTGCCACCATCGAGGGCGCAACCGTTGCGCTGTCACTGGAAAACAGTCCGACCTTGCTGACCACCGGCGAGGTGAAATCCCTGCTCGGCAGCCAGTTCAACATCCTGCAGGCAGCGGGTGGCATCCAGGGCCGTTTCGGTCAGGTCCTGCCCAGCTATGCGTTCCTTGGCGGCACTCTCGATTACTCGGCAAACGGTGTGCAACTGGATGTCGGGCGTAACGGTGCTTCGTTCGCCAGCGTCGGCCTGACCCCGAATCAGCGTGCCGTCGGTGCCGCCGCCGAACGTCTGGGCGCGGGCAATGCGCTGTTCGAAACCCTGCTGCTGTCGCCGACTGCCGCCGTGGCGCAGGACGCTTTCCAGCAACTGTCCGGCGAGATTCACCCGGCCATTGGCACTCTGCTGATCAACGACAGCCGTTACCTGCGCGATGCCGTGGGCGAACGCCTGCGCGAGCGTGATCTGTTCGACGCCGGCGCGCCGACTGATGATCGCAGCAACGCCTGGATGAAGGTGCTCGGTGCCTGGGGCAAGAGCGACGGCGGCCATGAAAATGCCAACGCCAACAGCTCCATTGGCGGACTGTTGCTCGGTGTCGATGGCCTGATTACTGAAGATACCCGTCTGGGTTTCGTTACCGGTTATAGCGACAGTTCTTTGAACATGGGTGGCGGCACGCACTCGTCGGCGTCCATTGACAGCTATCACCTGGGTACGTACCTGGGGCATCAGATCGACGCCCTGCGCCTGACCGCCGGAGCGGCTTACAGCTGGCATCGCATCGACGTCAAACGTGACCTGCAATTCGCGGGCGTCAGCGGCAAGCAGAAGACCAAGCGTGATGCGACCACCGCACAACTGTTCACAGAAGCCGCCTACGATCTTGGTCTGCAGCCGATGAACCTGGAGCCGTTCGCCAATCTGGCTTACGTGCACCTGAACAGTGACAGCTTTACCGAAAAGGGTGATGCCGCCGCACTGAAGGGCGGTGAAGACAACCGCGACGCCGTATTGTCGACCCTCGGCGTTCGCGCCAAGCGTACGTTTGCCCTGTCGGACAAACATCAGCTGGAGCTGGGCGCGACACTGGGCTGGCAGCACAACCTGAGCAGCGTGGATTCCGACAGCCACTTGGCCTTCGTCAATGGCAACAGTGCGTTCACCGTGCAAAGTGTGTCGATGGATCGAGATGCAGCGGTGGTCGGCGTACGCGCCGGGCTGGCGCTCAATCGCGATGTCCGGGTCAACCTGGACTACAACGGACTCATCGGTTCGAACGAGAAGGACCACGGTGTGGGCCTGACGCTGGACTGGCAGTTCTAAGGTGTAGCGGCAGTTCGGAAAAGAACTGCCGCTTTTTAAAGGAAGAGAGAGCACGACATGGGATTGTTTGATTACAAGAAAGCCGATGGCAAAGCGTTGTACAGCGACGCCATCGCGCTGACGCTGTATTCCTACACACCGACCGGGCAGCCTTTGCCCGGCACCGGGTGGGCGCCACTTGGCGCCACGGCACTGGGTTATCAAGGCAAGAGCGATGCGAAGGGCACGTTCTTCGGCGAGAAGGACGGCTTTACCAGCGCCGAAGCCGAAGTGCTCGGCAAGTACGACGCCGCGGGCAAGCTGATCGGCATCGGCGTGGCCTTTCGCGGCACCGGCGGCCTGGGCTACAGCGACACCTTCGGCGACATGAAGAACAATCTGCTGGCCGCCATCGGGCCGGTGGATTACGCCAAAAATTACGCGAAGAATGCTTTCGACAACCTGCTCAAGTCAGTAGCGGCGTTTGCCACGGCCCATGGCATCGCCGCCAAGGACGTGCTGATCAGCGGCCACAGCCTCGGCGGGCTCGGAGTCAACAGCGTGGCGCAACTGAGCGCGAGCGACTGGGGTGGTTTCTTCAAGGACGCCAACTACATTTCCTTCGCCTCGCCGACCCAGAGCAGCACCGGCACCAACGTGCTGAACATCGGCTTCGAGAATGACCCGGTGTTCCGTGTGCTCGACGGCACCACGTTCAGCACGGCGTCGATGGGCAAACACGACAAGCCGCACGACTCGACCACTGACAACATCGTCAACTTCAACGACAACTACGCGTCCACCGCGCAGAACCTGGTGCCGTTCAGTATCGTCAACCCGTTGAACTGGTCGGCTCACAGTTCCCTGGGCTACGCCGACGGCCTGAACCGGGTGATCGACTCCAGGTTCTACAACCTCACCAGTCAGGACTCGACCATCATCGTGTCCAATCTGGAGGTCTCGTCCCGGGGCAAGACCTGGGTCGAGGATCTGGGTCGCAGCGGTGAGCCGCACACCGGCAGCACCTTCATCATCGGCACTGACAGCAATGACTGGCTCAAGGGCGGGGCGGGCAACGACTTCCTGGAAGGCCGCGCCGGCGACGACCTGTTCCGCGATGACGGGGGCTTCAACATTCTGTTGGGCGGTCAGGGCCACAACACCTTCGACCTGCAGAAACCGTTGCAGAACTTCAGTTTTGCCAACGACGGCGACGGCACGCTGTACGTGCGCGACGCCTACGGCGGCATCAGCATGACCCGCGACATCGGCGCGCTGGTGAGCAAAGAGTCCGGTTCGATGTGGAGCAGCAAGGAAATCACCTGGACCGTCACCGGCAAAGGCCTGGCCAACGGTGCCGAGCTGACCCAGTACAACCATTCGCTCAATGGCGGCGCACTCGGCGACACGCTGAAGGCTACCGCTGACGGCGACTGGCTGTTCGGCCTGGGCGGCGACGATCACCTGTTCAGCGACAAGGCCCATGTGACCTTCGTCGGCGGCGCCGGCAATGACGTGATGAATGCGGTGGGTGGCAGCAACACTTTCCTGTTCAGCGGCGCGTTCGGCTTTGACTCGATCCATGGCTACCAGGGCAGCGACAAACTGGTGTTCATGGGCGTTCAGGGCGCAGGGCAGGGCTACGACTACAAGCAACATGCTGCGCAGTCCGGCGCCGATACCGTGCTGAAGATTGGCGACTATGCCGTGACCCTGATCGGGGTGGGTGTGGCTAATCTGTCGGATTCGAGTTTCGTGTTCGCCTGATTCCGTGTGGGAGCCACCGCGGCTTGCGACGGTTCCCATTGGGGTTGCATGACACAAGTGTTGTAAATGAAATGCTCCGGAACGCCTCGGGAGGGGCGTTCTGGTTGTGAGCTATCTCTGAATAATTCCAACAAAGAGAGAGGCAACAGCAATGGGTGTGTATGACTACAAGAACTTCAGCACAGCGGATTCCAAGGCGTTGTTCAGTGACGCCATGGCCATCACGCTGTACTCCTATCACAACCTCGACAACGGTTTCGCGGTTGGCTACCAACACAACGGTTTCGGCCTCGGCCTGCCGGCCACACTGGTCAGCGCGCTGATTGGCGGGACCGATTCGCAAGGGGTGATTCCCGGCGTCCCGTGGAACCCCGACTCGGAAAAACTCGCCCTCGACGCCGTGAAAAAGGCCGGTTGGACACCCATCACCGCTTCGCAACTGAGCTATGACGGCAAGACCGACGTTCGCGGAACCTTCTTCGGCGAAAAACCCGGTTATACCAGCGCCCAGGTGGAAGTCCTCGGCAAGTACGACGCCCAGGGCCATCTCACGGAAATCGGCATCGCGTTTCGCGGCACCAGCGGCCCGCGGGAAATCCTGATCGGCGACTCCATCGCCGACGCCATCAATGACCTGCTCGCCGCTTTCGGCCCCAAGGATTACGCCAAAAACTACGTCGGCGAAGCCTTCGGCAACCTGATGAACAACGTGGTGGCCTTCGCCAAGGCCAACGGGCTCACCGGCAAGGACGTGCTGGTCAGCGGCCACAGCCTCGGCGGACTGGCCGTCAACAGCATGGCGGACTTGAGCGGCAGCAAGTGGGGCGGGTTCTTCCAGGACTCCAACTACATTGCCTACGCCTCGCCGACCCAGAGCAGCACTGACAAGGTGCTCAACGTCGGCTATGAAAACGACCCTGTGTTCCGTGCACTCGACGGCTCGACGTTCACCGGGGCATCGCTGGGCGTCCACGACGCGTCGAAAGTGTCGGCGACCGACAACATCGTCAGCTTCAACGACCACTACGCCTCGAACGTTTGGAACGTGCTGCCGTTCTCGATCGTCAACGTTCCGACCTGGATCTCGCACCTGCCGACCGCTTACGGCGACGGCATGAACCGTGTGATCGAATCGAAGTTCTACGACCTCACCAGTCGAGACTCGACGATCATCGTCGCCAACCTGTCGGATCCGGCACGGGCCAACACCTGGGTGCAGGACCTCAACCGCAACGCCGAGCCCCACAAGGGCAGTACCTTCATCATCGGCAGCGACGGCAATGACCTGATCCAGGGCGGCAGCGGCAACGATTATCTGGAGGGCCGTGCCGGCAACGATACGTTCCGCGATGGCGGGGGCTACAACATCCTGCTCGGCGGCTCGGGCAACAACACCCTGGAGTTGCAGAAGTCAGTCAATACCTTCGACTTCGCCAACGACGGCGCCGGCAACCTGTACATCCGCGATGCCAACGGCGGCATCAGCATTACTCGCGACATCGGCAGCATCGTCACCAAGGAGCCGGGTTTCCTTTGGGGGCTGTTCAAGGACGACGTGACCCACAGCGTGACCGCCGATGGCCTGAAGGTCGGCAACAACGTCACCCAGTACGAGTCGAGCGTCAAGGGCACCAGTGGCTCCGATAGCCTCAAGGCCCACACCGGCGGTGACTGGCTGTTCGGTCTGGACGGCAACGATCACTTGATCGGCGGCGCGGGCAATGACGTATTCGTCGGCGGTGCCGGCAATGACCTGATGGAGTCGGGCGGCGGGGCGGATACGTTCCTGTTCAGCGGTGCGTTCGGTCAGGACCGGGTGGTGGGATTCACCGGCAACGACAAACTGGTGTTCCTCGGCGTGCAGGGCGTGTTGCCGGGCGATGACTTCCGCGCCCACGCCACGGCGGTGGGGCAGGATACGCTGCTCAAGTTCGGCGGTGACTCGGTGACGCTGGTCGGGGTTTCGCTGAGCAGTCTCAGCGCCGATGGCATCGTGATCGCTTGAGGGTAATGGTGGAGAGGGAATTCCTTCCCTCTCCCTATTAAAAGTGACTCATTGGCCACTACCTGACTCAAAGCCCTGCAACAACAGGAAATGCGGACTAAAGCCATCGCATGCGCACTCGTCATGTATGGGCAAGCCGCCAATGAGTACAGGAGATTCAAACGTGAAAGGTTTCAAGAGGTATATCGGTATCGTCGGGTTGGCGCTGCTGTCGGCCAACGCCTGGGCCGATCTGCCTCACAGCTCGATTCTGAGCCGCTACGGCGTCAGTTCCGATGATTTGCCGAAACCGGCCCCCACCGAGAACACCGAGCCGGTCGAAGAAAAAAGCCGTTTTCAGCTCCAGCCGGAACAACCCTTCGTGACGATCCGTCTGGGCGACGGCAAGCAACCGGAAACCACCGGCAACCTCAGTATCGACCGGATGGCACAGCAGGAACGCGAGCGTTGCCAGCGACTACAGGCAGAACTGGCCCGTCGAGGTGAACGCTACTTCAGTTGTGACAACAGCATTCCAGGCATGACCCTGCCGCAGTAATCGCGGCTTTCAGGGAGCTGCCGCAAGGGCAGCTCCGCTGTTGCAATCAGTCTTCCTTGCGCACCGTGGCCACTTCGTCGGCCTTGACCCGGATCTTCGCACCGGAAATATCCCGGAATTCATAAAAGCCGTCCTCGGACTTGGTTTTCGGCATGTCCTTGGTCAGATACTGCGTGCCATTCTGCAAGGTCACCACCGTCGGGGTGGAGCACCCGGCCAGTGCCATCAGCGCTACGACGGTCATCGGCATAAACAACGTCTTGAAATTCATAACCGGTATTTCCTCATTCAATTCGACCGGTGTCGGTCCTCTTACGCGGTTGGTGCCAGATCGCCTGTAAAAGTTCGATGGACTGGCGAAAAAACCTCAAGCGCGGATGCCATTGATCCTTTTCCGTTTGCACCCGGCGGGGCGGAACTGGTATCTGTACGCATAACCAGTATTCGCTTGCCATGGCCCGTTATCATCGTGACTTCCAGCCCCCTCGACGATCCGTTCTATTACCTCAACAACTTTCGACAAGTGCTTGAATGGCTTGAGCTTCGCTATGCCGACGTGATGAGCGACACGGAACACGCGTTCATCCGTGACTTCACATCGCTGCCACGCGGGTCACAGGGGTTGCTGGTGCGAATGGTGATGCGCAAGGGCGTACATTTTCGGGCGGGCAAGCTCGATTATCCGGAAATCGGTGACATTGCGTCAGCCGCGCAACCGTTGCTCGATCATGGCTGGCTGAACGAGCAGGCGCTGTTGTCGATGCCGGAGCTGTTCGATCTGCTGCTCAAGGCTGAAGTTGTGCAAGCCTTCGGCCCGGCCATCGACGACCCGAAGGGCAGGAAAGTCGACTGGCTGCCGATCCTGCATGAACAGTTTCCCGAGGTACGCCCGTGGCGTGACTGGTGCCCGCAACTGACAGACCGACTGTTCAGCCTGACACTGATGGACCTGTGCGACCGGTTTCGCCTGATGTTCTTCGGCAACCTGTATCAGGACTGGTCGGAGTTCGTCCTCGCCGACCTCGGGATCTTCACCTATGAAAAGGTCGAATTCAGCGCCGACTCCCGTGGCCTGCGCAGCCGCGCGGATGTTGATGCCTGCCTGTTCCTGCACGATTGCCAGCAGCGCTTCGAGGCGGGTGAGGCGATCGAGCCGATTGCCGGGCAGTTGAACACGCTGCAGTTCGATAACCCGTGGTTGCAGCGTCGGCTCGGCAAGCTGCTGTTCCAGATCGGCCAGCATTGCGAACGCATCGCAGCGTTTGCGCTGGCCCTGAGTCTTTATCGTGACTGCGCCTATCCCGGCGCGCGATTGCGGATGATCCGTGTTCTGGAGCGTTGCGGCGAACATGCGCTGGCGCTGGAGCTGGGCACGGTGGCCGAACAGGCACCGCAAAGCGCCGCCGAACAGCAGGGGCTGCAACGCATGCTGCCACGCCTGCGGCGCAAACTTGGCGGCCCGATACTCAAGCGTGTCGCGCCAAAACCTGTAGAACGACTGGACCTGCATCTGCCACGGCTCGAACCGACGTTGTCGGTGGAGTATCACGTGCAGGCACACCTGCATGAAGACGCAGGCCCCGTGCACTACGTGGAAAACAGCCTGATCAATTCACTGTTCGGCCTGTTGTGCTGGCCAGCGATTTTTGCACCGCTGCCAGGCGCGTTTTTCAACCCGTTCCAGCGCGGGCCGGCGGACTTGCTCCATGAGGATTTCCACGCTCGCCGCGCCGGGTTGTTCGAGTCCTGCCTGGCCGAACTTGACGACGGCCGCTACACCGACACCATCCGCAGCCGATTTGTCGCCAAGTGGGGCATTCAGTCACCGTTCGTGTTCTGGGGGGCCCTCAATGAGGAACTGCTGGAGCAGGCACTGACCTGCCTGCCGGCCGAACACCTCAAGCACTGGTTCAATCGCCTGCTGCTCGACATCAAGGCAAACCGCGCCGGCATGCCGGACCTGATCCAGTTCTGGCCGCAGCACAAGACCTACCGGATGATCGAAGTCAAAGGCCCCGGCGACCGTTTGCAGGATAACCAGCTGCGCTGGCTGGAGTTCTGCCACGCGCACCAGATGCCGGTAGCCGTGTGTTACGTGCAATGGGCGGAGCAGGGCGCTTGAGCTACAGCATCGCGGTACGGGCCCTGTGTGAATTCACCGCCAAGAGCGGTGACCTGGACCTGCGATTCACACCGTCACCCACCGCACTGGAAGGCATTGCCGGCCACCGCACCGTCGCCTCCCGGCGCAATGACGCCTATCAAAGCGAAGTGGCGCTGGAGGGCGAATTTCGTACCTTGAAGGTCAAGGGCCGGGCAGATGGCTACGATCCGGCGCAGAACTGCCTGGAGGAAGTCAAAACCTACCGTGGCGACCTGAGTAAACAACCGGCCAACCACCGCGCACTGCACTGGGCGCAGGCGAAGATCTATGGCTGGCTGATGTGCCGCAAGCTGGAACTGGAACGGATCAACCTGGCGCTGGTGTATTTCGATATCGTCAGCGAAAAGGAAACCTGTCTGGTCGAAGACTTCAGCGCCGAAGCGTTGCGCATTTTTTTCGAACAGCAGTGCGGCTTGTTCCTGGCATGGGCCGAGCAGGAAATGGCTCACCGTGAAGCGCGTAATCAGGCGGCGCAGCAACTGCGCTTTCCCCATGACAGTTTCCGTCCCGGCCAGCGACATCTTGCCGAGTCGGTGTTCAAGGCTGTCAGCACCGGCCGCTGTCTGATGGCCCAGGCGCCCACAGGCATCGGCAAGACCCTCGGCACGCTGTTCCCGATGCTCAAGGCCCTGGCGCCGCAGCAGCTGGACAAGGTGTATTTCCTCACCGCCAAGACACCGGGGCGCAAACTGGCGCTGGATTCGGCGCAAGTGCTGTTCGATCACGACGCAACCCTGCCGCTGCGGGTGCTGGAAATGGTCGCGCGGGACAAGGCTTGCGAGCATCCCGACAAGGCCTGTCACGGTGAATCCTGTCCGTTGGCGCAAGGTTTCTACGATCGACTGCCAGCGGCGCGCGAAGCCGCCAGTCAATTGAAGTTGCAGGATCAGGCTGCAATCCGTGACGTCGCCGCGCAACACTCGGTGTGCCCCTACTACCTGAGCCAGGAAATGGCGCGCTGGGCCGATGTGGTGGTCGCGGACTACAACTACTACTTCGATTTCACCGCGATGCTGTTCGGCCTTGCCCAGCTCAATCAATGGAAAGTCGCGGTGCTGGTGGACGAGGCGCACAACCTGATCGAGCGCGGACGGCAGATGTACAGCGCCACCCTCGATCAGGGGATATTCAACAACGTGCGCAAAACCGCACCCGAGGCTTTGAAAAAACCTTTGCAGCGGGTCAACCGTGAATGGAACGCCCTGCACAACGCGCAACTGGCGCCGTATCAGGCCTACGACAAGGCGCCGGAAAAACTGCTGCAGGCGATCACGTCGTGCAGCGCAAGCATTGGCGATTACCTCAACGACCATCCGCAAGGGCTGGACAGCGGTTTGCGGAATGCCTACTTCGAGATGCTGCAATTCGGCCGGGTCGCGGAATTGTTCGATGCGCATTACCTGTTCGACATCAGCAAGCGCGACCTCGACCGCAAACGCCCGCTGTCGCAGCTGTGCCTGCGCAACGTGGTGCCGGCAGCGCTGCTTGGTCCACGGCTGAGAGCGGCCCGCAGTTGCGTGCTGTTTTCCGCCACCCTCAGCCCTCGCCATTATTATGCCGACCTGCTCGGGACACCGGCCGACACGGTGTGTATCGACGTCGAATCACCGTTCAACGCCGAACAGTTGCAGGTGCGGATCGTCAGCCAGATCTCCACCCGTTTCACCCATCGCCAGGCTTCGCTGGAGCCGATTGTCGAACTGATCGCTCGCCAGTTCGGCGAGCGTCCGGGCAATTATCTGGCGTTCTTCAGCAGCTTCGACTACCTGCAACAAGTCGCGCAATTGCTCGCCGAACGGCATCCACAGATCACGCTCTGGCAGCAATCGCGGGGTATGGCCGAAGGGCAGCGGCAGGCGTTTCTCGATCAGTTCACGGCGCACAGCCAGGGCATCGGGTTCGCGGTACTCGGCGGTGCGTTCGGCGAAGGCATCGATCTGCCCGGTGCCCGGTTGATCGGCGCCTTCGTCGCCACGCTGGGGCTGGCGCAGCTCAACCCGGTCAACGAACAGCTGAAACGGCGCATGGCGGCGATTTTCGGCGCCGGTTACGACTACACCTACCTGTTCCCCGGCGTGCAGAAAGTGGTGCAGGCCGCCGGTAGGGTGATCCGCACCCAGCAGGATCGTGGCGTGGTCATGCTGATCGACGATCGCTTCGCCGAGAGCCGCATCCAGCAACTGTTGCCGCGCTGGTGGCAACTCGATCATGCAGATGCCGCTTTCCTATCCGCCGGTTTGACGCATACTCCTGTTATTGAGAATCTGCTTTGAGCCAAGCCTGATGAGCGAGAACAAGACGTCCGCTGCGATCGAAGAAATGCGCTTTCGCCTGCTGATCGATGCCGTGGTCGATTATGCGATCTACATGATCGATCCGGCTGGCATCATCACCAGCTGGAACTCCGGGGCCAAACGTTTCAAGGGGTATGAAGAAGCCGAGATTCTCGGTGAGCATTTTTCGCGCTTCTACACCGATGAAGACCGCGCTGTCGGCATGCCGCAACGGGCACTGGAAACGGCGATCCGCGAAGGACGGTTCGAAGGCGAAGGCTGGCGGGTGCGCAAGGACGGTACGCACTTCTGGTGCCACGTGGTGATCGACCCGATTTACAGTCCGGACGGGCAACTACTCGGTTTTGCGAAAATCACCCGTGACCTCACCGACCGCAAGATGGCCGAGGAAACCCTCAAGCAAAGCGAACAGCAGTTCCGCCTGCTGGTGCAGGGCGTGACCGACTACGCGATCTACATGCTCAGCCCGGAAGGCCGCGTGACCAACTGGAACCCCGGTGCGCAACGGATCAAGGGCTATGCGCCGGACGAAGTGATCGGCAAGCATTTCTCGATGTTCTACACCCCGGAAGACCGTGAGATCGGTGAGCCGCAGCGAGCGCTGGAAACCGCCGTGCGCGAAGGGCGCTTCGAGAACAGGAGCTGGCGTCTGCGCAAGGACGGCACGCGGTTTCTGGCGCATGTGGTGGTCGATGCGATTCGCGGTGAGACCGGCACGTTGCTTGGTTTTGCCAAGATCACCCGCGACGTCACCGAAGCCCACCAGGCACAACTGGCACTGGAGCAGACCCGCGAAGCGCTGTTCCAGGCGCAGAAGATGCAGGCCATCGGCCAACTCAGCGGTGGCATCGCCCATGATTTCAACAATCTGCTGACGGTGATCCTCGGCAATCTGGAGATCGTGCGCAAACGTGTGGGTGACGACCCCAAGGTCAGCCGTTTGCTGGAAAATGCCACGCAAGGCGCGCTGCGCGGTGTGTCCCTGACCCAGCGCATGCTGGCCTTCGCCCGGCGTCAGGAACTCAAGACCGAACCCGTGGAGATTGCGAAACTGGTGCAAGGCATCACTGGCCTGCTTCGCAGTTCGCTGGGCCCGGGAATTCGCATCGAAACACAGTTTCCCGACGAACTTGAAGCGGTGCTGGCCGACACCAACCAGCTCGAACTGGCGGTCCTCAACCTGGCCACCAACGCACGGGATGCGATGCCCGAGGGCGGCAGCGTGGTCATCGGCGCCGAGCCGCGAGTGGTTCTGCAGCAGAACCAGTCAACGCTGGCGGCAGGGCGTTATGTCTGCCTGAGCGTGACCGATACCGGTGAAGGCATGGATGACGCGACACTGGCCTCGGCGACCGATCCGTTCTTTACCACCAAAGGTCTGGGCAAGGGCACAGGGCTGGGACTGTCGATGGTGCACGGTTTCATCGAGCAGTTGGGCGGCCGTTTTGTGCTCAAAAGCATGAAGGGGCACGGGACTTGCGCCGAACTCTGGCTGCCGGTCGCCGTCGACGGGATGGCGGCCAAGCCTCTGAGCCCGAAGCCGCCCACGGCGGCAGTGCCGCGACTCAGCGTTCTGGTGGTGGACGACGACAGTCTGGTGCGAACCAGCACCAGCCTGTTGCTGGAAGATCTGGGACATCGGGTCATCGGTGCGGCTTCGGGCGTGCAAGCGCTGGAATTGTTCAATCAGGGGGAAGTGATCGATCTGGTGATTACAGACATGGCCATGCCGAAAATGAACGGTGCGCAACTGGCGCATGCGGTGCGTTTGCTCAAGCCGGATCTGCCGATCATTCTTGCCACGGGCTATGCCGAGCGTCTCGAAGGCTTCGCGGCCGAGTTGCCGCGACTGTCGAAACCTTTCAATCAGATGCATCTGGTGGAGATCATCGCTCAGTCGATGAAGTGAGCCGGGTCAGGATCCGGCTGAACTTGTTCGGGGCTGGCCGGCTCCAAACGCTTTGTCTTTCGGAGCGTCCATCCCGTGCCACGCATACTGACCCATCCGACCGCCGAAGAGACCCTGACCGAACACAATGCAAAGATGTTCGGCTCGCCCAAGGAGCGCCTGGATTTCTATCGACGGGAAATCCAGTACGAAACCAGCATTCTGGCCAACCGCACCGACGCGTATCTGGCGGCGCAATCGTTTCTGGTGATCGCCTTCGCCTCCTGCATGGCCAACCTCAATCCGGAGTGGGGCAAGCTGTTTACGTTGGTGGTTCCGCCCTTTCTGGCATTACTCGGGCTACTCAGTTCACTCAATGCCTGGCCGGGAATCCGGGCGGCCTACGACATCATCGACCACTGGCATTTCAAACAGAGTGAGTTGCTGCGCAGCGAACCGTTGATGGGTCTGGCTTATGACGAATCGCCGTTGTTCAGTGAAATGGAGTCCAGTCACAAGGGTTACTGTAAATCCCTGCTTTTTTCCCTTCGCACACCGTGGATTTTCGCCACGTTCTGGGTACTGCTCGGCAGCTATGCCGTTTTCATACAGATCACCAATCCTGGAAATTGAGCGACCCCAAAAGTAAAGCCCGGCCATCCAGGCCGGGCTTTTGCGTTTTTGAGGTCAGGCGCTGGCTTCGAGCTCGCGGCGCAATCCCCGGGAGTTCTGCTGCGACATGGGAATGGGCGGGAAATCCTCGTTCAAGACGCACAGGTGCTCGATGGCATCCTGGAATTTCAGATCGGCCTTGCGGCGCAGGAGTCGATACCGCTCGAATTGTTCGATATCCAGGTGCTCGCCTTCGAGCAATTCGTGGGCCGCCCGATTGAGCGCCTGGGCCTCTTCGAACAACTGCCGGTTGCGCTCCAGCGCCAGGGTTCTGCAAGCCTTGATTTGTGCCGATGTCGAACATTCTTTCATGACCGTTGACCTTATTCTTCCTGATTCCTTGTGCCGGGCGTCCAGCCGCGGGGAACCGAGTCTGCCGAATCTCGCCGGACGGAATCGACGAGAGGTTAAAGCTGTGACCGGCGGCGGTCAGACGCGGATCCATTTATTTAAAGAAAAAAGTTCGATGTTTTTCGGCGATAGCGCCGGGAGAAAAAATCAGTTTTTTTGCTTTTTTTGTTGCTCGTAGCGAGCCAGGAGCGGCTGGGTGCTGATGCCGTGCAGCAAAATGCTCAGGGCCACGACCGAAAGGGTGAGATCGGTACACTGTGCGCCCACGGTGTTACCCAGGCCATGGTTCAGGGCGTAGAACAGATAGAACAGACTGCCGATGCCACGAATGCCGAACCAGCCGATCAGCATCCGCTGACGCCACATCAGCAGTGATCCCCATGGCATCAGTGCCACACAGGCTGGCCGAATGAGACAGAACAACACGCCACCGACCCACAATGCCCGCCAGTCCCAGTGAGTGACCAGCACGACGCCGAGCAGGGTCACCAGAAACACTTCCATGGCCCGTTCCACCAGACCACCGAAAGCGAGCATATCGCCCATCATGATCCCGGCGGCCACCTGACTGCTTTGCAGCCGCTCGGTGTCACCGTGCACCGCGTGCTGCGGTTCGACGTTCTGATGGCCGACCACCGGTTGCACCAGATGTTCGGCCGGCGGCTGATGGACGCCGGTGGACTTCACTTCCTCCTGACGCAGGCCCAGCCCGGCGGTAAACACCGACAGAAAGCCGTAGCCCCCCACGGACTCGGCCACCACAAAGGCAAGTGCAATCAAGGCCAGTGCCAGATAGTCGTTCGGGCTGACAGTGCTGTCTTCATTGCGCGTCTGCAAGGCGAGGGTGGCCCGGCCAATGCCGCGCCCCATCCAGTAACCCGTCAGCAAGCCGACGGGGACTGCCCAGAGCAGATCGCGCAAGACCCAGTTGCTCCACTCGGCGGCCAGGCCCTCGCCTTGCAGCAGCAACAGCCCGAGGATCACAAAGGGAAAGGCCACTCCGTCGTTCAGGCCAGCCTCGCCGGACAGTCCAAAGCGCACACTGTCGACATCCCGCGCATCGTTGACCTGCACCAGCGCCGCCAGCACCGGGTCGGTGGGCGCCAGAATCGCGCCGATCAGCAACGACGGTCCCCACGACATTTTCAGACCGTAGTGCAGGAGCAGACAGACGCCAATGATCGTCAGCACCATGACCGGGCCGGCGAGGCCGAAAGCGATTCGCCAACGCTTGTCGCGTAACGGCAGGCGCAACTTCAAGCCGCAGACGAACAGTGAAAACAGCACCGCGACTTCAGTCAGGTGCTCCATCCAGGACGCGGCGTGCTCCAGCGGCAGCTTCAGCAGATCGAGCCCGCTCGGGCCGATGCCGACGCCGAGCAGCAGGCACACCGCTGACGTCGTTACCGGCATCCAGCGCAGGTACGACGAGGTCAACGCCAGCGTCAGCAGGACGGCGCCGAGCACTGCTACCCAGATAATGAATGTCATGGTCCGCGGCCCGTCCTGACAGTCGTTGCTCCGCCTCGGCGCCGGCGTGACGTGAAGGAATCACAGCATCGGCTTGCCACCCGTGACCCCGTAGCGCTGACCCGTGATGTAGCTGGCTTCATCCGATGCCAGTAACACGTAGATCGGCGCGACTTCTACCGGTTGACCCGGGCGGCCGAGCGGGGTCTGTTCACCGAAATGCTGCACTTGGTCGTCCGGCATGGTCGAGACGATCAGCGGCGTCCAGATCGGCCCCGGCGCCACGCAGTTCACACGGATTTCCCGCGGTCCGAGCATTTGCGCCAGACCGCCGGTGAAATTGGCGATCGCCCCTTTGGTGGTGGCATAGGCGAGCAGGGTGGGCTTGGGCATGTCCGAGTTGACCGAACTGGTGTTGATGATAGATGCGCCGGGGCGCATATGTTTTATCGCGGCCTGACACAGTCGGAAAATCGCCGTGATGTTGACGTCGAAGGTCATCACCCATTCATCATCGGGAATCTCTTCGAACGTTTCGTGAGTCATCTGAAATGCTGCGTTGTTGACCAGTACGTCGATGCGTCCGAAGCGCTCCACCGTCTGGTCCACCAGTGCATGGCAGTGGGTTTTCTGCGCGATGTCGCCGGGCAGCAACAGGCATTGACGTCCGGCCTGTTCGACCCAGCGTGCGGTTTCCCGTGCATCTTCGTGTTCGTTGAGATAGGCGATGGCCACGTCCGCGCCTTCACGGGCAAAGGCGATGGCCACGGCACGGCCGATGCCGCTGTCGGCGCCGGTGATCAGGGCGATCTTGCCGGCAAGGCGACCGGAGCCGCGGTAACTTTTTTCGCCGCAATCGGGGTACGGCTCCATCTGGCGTTGAGAGCCGGGCACCGTTTGTGGCTGTTTCGGGAATGGGGGTTTTGGATAGTCGGTCATCGTCAATCTCCGAAGCTCAGGGCGGGTATGGGCGGTTGACCCGGCGCATTTGCCATGAGTTCGATTGGATTGACGATGCCGTCAGTCAGGCTCAGGCCTGGCGTTGAGTCAGGCCACGCTCCATCCGCGCAATGCCTTCCTCCAGCAGCGAACGCGGGCAACCGAAGTTCAGGCGCACGAATTGCTGGCTATGGTCACCGAAATCGATGCCCGGGCTGAGTCCGACGCGAGCCTGTTCGAGGAAGAACTGCTGCGGATTGTCCAGGCCCAGGGCCGAGCAATCGAGCCACGCCAGATAAGTCCCCTGCGGCACATTGATCTTCACCCCGGGCAGGCGGCTGCGAACCGCTTCCACCAACCAGTCACGGTTGGCTTGCAGATATTGCTTGAGTTCCTTCAGCCACGGCCCGGCCTCGCTGTAGGCCACGCGAGTGGCTTCCATGCCCAGCGGGTTGACGCTGTCGACCATGCCGCAGCGGGCGTGATTGACGCGCTCGCGCAGGGCACTGTCCTGAATGATCATGAACGAGGTTTTGAGGCCGGCAATGTTGTAGGCCTTGCTCGCCGACATCAGGGTGATGGTGCGCCGGGCGATGTCCGGGCTCAGGGACGCGGTCGGAATGTGCACGCGACCGTCGTAGCACAGTTCGGCGTGGATTTCGTCGGAGATGATCCAGGCGTCCTGCGCCACGCAGATGTCGGCCACCGCTTGCAGTTCTTCACGGCCGAAGACCTTGCCGATCGGGTTGTGCGGGTTGCTCAGCAGCAGGGCGCCGCCACCGGTGAGGGATTCACGCAAGGCATCCAGCGGCGTGGCGTAGGTGCCGTCGGCCTTGGCGTCGAATTCCAGCTCGACCTTGTTCAGGCCCCAATGGCCCGGCGCGTGTCGCAGCGGCGGGTAATTCGGGGTTTGCACCACGACATTCTGCTGTGGCTGCACCAGCGCCTTGAGCGCCATGTTGAAACCCGATTCCACGCCCGGCAGGAAGATCAGCTCTTGCGGTTTGACCCGCCAGGCGAATTTGTTCCAGAGGTCGGCAACAATGGCCTCGCGCAGGTTGTCCTGGGCGACGCTGTAGCCGACCAAGGGGTGCAGCAGACGCTGCTGCAGCGCCTCGATGACCACCGGTGGTGCCGCGAAATCCATGTCAGCGACCCACATCGGCAACACATCGGCCGCATAGCGGCTCCACTTGGTGCTGCCGGTGTCGTGGCGGTCGAATACCTGATCAAAATTGAAAGTCATGCGCAGTCTCTGAAGGCGGAGATGGGTCGTGCCGGCGATGATAAACCCCCATCCCCTGTGGGAGCGAGCCTGCTCCGGGCGGCGATCCGACGATAGCGTCAGACCAAGCGCTACGAATGTGGATGTACCACCGTCATCGCGAGCAGGCTCGCTCCCACAAGGTTTGGGCTGACTTATGACCGAGGGGTGGCCGACGGTCGGTTTTCACACAGGCAGCGGGGACGTTGTCTACAGTGAAAAAGTCGGCACTTGTGTGCCGCCACCGTGATTGTCCAGAAAAAACCCGGCTCAAGTACCGGGTTCCACCTGATCAGGAGTGCACGATGGATCTCAGCCGTCGTCAGTTCTTCAAGGTCGCCGGTATCGGCCTTGCAGGCTCTAGCCTGGGCGCGTTGGGCATGGCCCCGACGCAGGCCTTCGCCGAGCAGGTGCGCCACTTCAAGCTTGCCCACACCCATGAAACCCGCAACACCTGCCCGTATTGCTCGGTGGGTTGCGGCTTGATCATGTACAGCCAGGGCGATGCCGCGAAGAACGTTGCGCAAAACATCATCCATATCGAGGGCGACGCCGACCACCCGGTCAACCGCGGCACCCTGTGCCCGAAAGGCGCCGGCCTGCTGGACTTCATTCACAGCCCGGGCCGCTTGCAGTACCCGCAGGTGCGCAAGCCCGGCAGCAGCGAATGGACCCGGATCACCTGGGATGAAGCGCTCGACCGTGTCGCCGACCTGATGAAGGCCGACCGCGACGCCAATTTCGTCGAGAAGAACGCCCAGGGGCAGACGGTGAACCGCTGGCTGACCACCGGGTTCCTTGCAGCGTCCGCGGCGTCCAACGAAGCGGGCTACATCACCCACAAGGTGGTTCGCAGTCTCGGCATGCTGGGGTTTGATAACCAGGCGCGTGTCTGACACGGCCCGACGGTGGCAAGTCTTGCCCCGACGTACGGCCGTGGAGCCATGACCAACACCTGGACCGATATCGCCAACGCGAATCTGATCCTGGTGATGGGCGGCAACTCCGCTGAAGCGCATCCGTGCGGCTTCAAATGGGTGACCGAAGCCAAAGCGCACAACGCGGCGCGGCTGATCGTGGTCGATCCGAGGTTTACCCGGACCGCGTCTGTGGCCGATTACTACGCGCCGATCCGCACCGGCAGCGACATCGCGTTCATGGGCGGGCTGATCAATTACCTGCTGACCGAGGACAAGATTCAGCACGAATACGTGCGCAACTACACCGACGTGTCGTTCATCGTCAAAGCCGGATTCGGCTTCGAGGACGGGCTGTTCACCGGTTACGACGCGGCCAAACGCAGCTACACCGACAAGTCCTCCTGGGGTTATGAACTGGGCGATGACGGCTTTGCCAAAGTTGACCCGACCCTGCAGGACCCGCGCTGCGTCTATCAGCTGATGAAGCAGCATTACAGCCGCTACAACATCGACCTGGCGAGCCAGATCTGCGGCATGCCGGTCGATGCGATGAAGAAAATCTGGGAGGAAATCGCCACTTGCTCGACGCCGGGCAAGACCATGACGATCCTTTACGCGCTGGGGTGGACCCAACATTCGATCGGCTCGCAGATCATCCGCAGCGCGGCGATGGTGCAATTGTTGCTGGGCAACGTCGGCATGCCCGGTGGCGGGGTCAACGCCTTGCGCGGGCACTCGAACATTCAGGGCCTGACTGACCTCGGGTTGCTGTCGAACTCGTTGCCGGGTTACCTGACCCTGCCGACGGACGCCGAGCAGGACTACAACGCCTACATCAAGAAACGCACGCAATTGCCGTTGCGGCCGGGGCAGTTGTCCTACTGGCAGAACTACAGCAAGTTCCACGTCAGCCTGATGAAAGCCTGGTACGGCGCCAACGCGACCGCCGAAAACCAGTGGGCCTACGACTACCTGCCGAAACTCGACATCCCCAACTACGACATCCTCAAGGTGTTCGACCTGATGGGGCAGGGCAAGGTCAACGGCTACATGTGCCAGGGCTTCAACCCGATTGCTGCGTTGCCGGACAAGAATCGGGTGATGGCTGCTCTCGCCAAACTGAAATGGCTGGTGGTGATGGACCCGCTGGCCACCGAAACCTCACAGTTCTGGGAAAACGTCGGGCCGTACAACGATGTGAAAAGTGCCGACATCCAGACCGAAGTCATCCGCCTGCCGACCACCTGTTTTGCCGAAGAGGACGGCTCGCTGGTCAACAGCAGCCGCTGGCTGCAATGGCACTGGAAAGGCGCCGACGGCCCGGGCGAGTCACGCACCGATGTGCGGATCATGACCGAACTGTTCATGCGCCTGCGTCAGCGGTATCAGACCGAGGGCGGGGCTTATCCCGATCCGATCCTCAAACTCTCCTGGCCGTACAAGATTGCGCAAGAACCGTCGCCGGAAGAAATCGCCAAGGAGATCAACGGCTACGCCACCACCGATTTCACCGACGCCACGGGCGCGGCGATCAAGGGCAACTCGCAACTGGCCGCATTTGCCCAGCTCAAGGATGACGGCAGCACCGCCTCCGGCTGCTGGATCTTCTGCGGCAGCTGGACCGAGGCCGGCAACCAGATGGCCCGGCGCGACAACAATGATCCTTACGGCATGCATCAGCACCAGGGCTGGGCGTGGGCCTGGCCGGCCAACCGGCGGATTCTCTACAACCGCGCTTCGGCGGACATGCAGGGCAAACCGTGGGATCCGAAAAAACGCCTGGTCTGGTGGAACGGCAAGGCCTGGGGCGGTACCGACGTGCCGGACTACAAGGCCGACGTGCCGCCGGAAGCCGGGATGAACCCGTTCATCATGAACCCCGAAGGCGTGGCGCGGTTCTTCGCCGTCGACAAGATGAACGAAGGGCCATTCCCGGAGCACTACGAGCCGTTCGAAACGCCGATCGGCATCAACCCGCTGCACCCCGAAAACAAGAAAGCCACCAGCAACCCGGCGGCCAGGATCTTCGATTCGGTGTGGGACAGCCTCGGCGTGGCCAAGGATTACCCGTACGCCGCCACCAGCTATCGGTTGACCGAGCATTTCCACTTCTGGAGCAAACACTGCCGGTTGAACGCGATTGCCCAACCGGAGCAGTTCGTGGAAATCGGTGAAGTGCTGGCCAAGGAGAAGGGCATCGTTGCCGGCGACCGGGTGCGGGTCAGCTGCAAGCGCGGGTTCATTGAAGCGGTGGCGGTGGTGACCAAAAGAATCCGGCCGTTGCAGGTCAACAACCAGGTGGTGCACCAGATCGGCATTCCCCTGCATTGGGGCTTCACCGGCCTGACGCGCCACGGTTACCTGACCAACACCCTGGTGCCGTTCCTCGGCGATGGCAATACACAGACCCCGGAATCCAAGTCATTCCTGGTCAACGTGGAGAAGCTCTGATGGAGAATCTTTAAATGGCCAGCCAAGACATCATTGCCCGCTCGGCCACCACCACACCGGCCCCCTCGGTGCGCAATCAGGAGGAAGTCGCCAAGCTGATCGACACCACCAAATGCATCGGCTGCAAGGCTTGTCAGGTCGCGTGCTCGGAGTGGAACGAGCTGCGCGACGAGGTGGGCCACAACCACGGCACCTACGACAATCCGCAGGATTTGAGCGCAGAGTCATGGACGCTGATGCGCTTCACCGAGCACGAAACCGACGCCGGCAACCTCGAATGGCTGATCCGCAAGGACGGCTGCATGCACTGCGCCGAGCCCGGTTGTCTGGCGGCGTGCCCCAGCCCCGGCGCGATCATCAAGCACGCCAACGGCATCGTCGACTTCGATCAGGATCACTGTATCGGTTGCGGTTATTGCATCACCGGCTGCCCGTTCAACATTCCGCGCATTTCGCAGAAGGACCACAAGGCCTACAAATGCACGCTGTGTTCGGACCGGGTGGCAGTGGGGCTGGAGCCGGCCTGCGTGAAAACCTGCCCGACTGGGGCGATTGTCTTCGGCACCAAGGACGACATGAAGACCCACGCCGCCGAACGTATCGTCGACCTGAAAAGCCGTGGTTTCGACAACGCCGGTCTGTACGACCCGGAAGGCGTCGGCGGCACTCATGTCATGTACGTGCTGCACCACGCGGATACCCCGAAAATCTACGCAGGCCTGCCGGACAACCCCGAGATCAGTCCGCTGGTGGGCCTGTGGAAAGGCATCAGCAAACCTCTGGGTCTGCTGGCCATGGGCGCGGCGGTGCTGGCCGGGTTCTTCCATTACGTGCGGATCGGCCCGAACCGCACCGAAGAGGATGACCATCCGGACCCGCCAGACACCTCGGTCCACGTGGTCGACCCGGCGGTTCACACCTTCGATCCACGCGGGGAGGGCCGGCCATGAGCAACAAGACGATCCTGCGCTACACCGCCAACCAGCGTACCAATCACTGGCTGGTGGCGATTCTGTTCTTCATGGCGGGGCTGTCGGGACTGGCGCTGTTTCATCCGTCGATGTTCTGGCTGACCCACCTGTTCGGCGGCGGGCCGTGGACGCGGATCCTGCACCCGTTCATGGGCGTGCTGATGTTCGTGTTGTTCCTTGGCCTGGTGTTGCGTTTCTGGCGTTCGAACTTCTTCATCGACAACGACTGGAAGTGGCTGCGGCGCATCGACCGGGTGCTGGTCAACGATGAGGAGACTGTGCCGCCGGTGGGCAAGTACAACGCCGGGCAGAAGATGCTGTTCTGGACTTTACTGCTGTGCATGCTGGGGCTGTTGTTCACGGGGCTGGTGATCTGGCGCGCGTACTTCAGTCATTACTTTGGCATCACGACGATTCGCTGGGCGATGTTGTTGCATGCATTGGCCGGGTTCGTGCTGATCCTGAGCATCATCGTGCACATCTATGCCGGGATCTGGATCAAGGGCTCGGTGGACGCGATGCTGCACGGTTGGGTCAGCCGCGCCTGGGCGAAAAAACACCACGCACTCTGGTATCGCGAAGTGGAATCCAGGGATCCGCCAGAGCGACCGGTCACCAAAAAGGGCTGACACTTGCCAACCATTCTTGAACCCGGGGAAATCGAAGCGGCGGCCAGTGCGCCGCCGTTTCTGCACTTGCCGCCGCACAATCTGTTCACGCTGCGCGCCGAGCGTCTGGAACATTTGGCTATCGGACATCCGCTCGCCGACTACCTGCGCCTGGTCGCGGGACTGTGCCGCGTGCAGCAGCAAGTCCTTGACGATCCCCCCTCAAACACCCCGATTGATGAGCAACGCCTTGAGGTCTGCCGGCAACACGGCATGCCGCCGTTCGCCGCCGATACGTTGATCCGCGAGGACGTCTGGCAGACCTATCTCGAGGCCTTGCTGCAACGCTACAACGCGCCACAACAAACAGCCGTCGCCGAAGCGCTGACAAACTTGCGCATTGCCAGCCCCGGACAGTTGCGCGCCTGGGCCGTGGCGCTGGTCAGCGGCCAGTATTCGCTGGTGCCGGCGGCGCTGGTGCCGTTTCTCGGAGCGGCTCTGCAAACGGCCTGGAGCCACTGGCTGCTCAGCGCACCGAACCTGCAACTGGCGCCCGGCAACAGCCTCGGCCAGTGCCCGGCCTGTGGTTCGCCGGCCATGGCCGGTGTGATCCGCCACCGTGGCAAGCACAACGGTTTGCGTTATCTGGTGTGCTCGCTGTGCGCTTGCGAATGGCACGTGGTGCGGGTCAAGTGCGTGTATTGCGAGCAGAGCAAGGGGCTGGAATATCTGAGTCTGGAAGACGATCGCCACGCCGCCAGTCAGGCGCCGCTGAGGGCCGAGGTCTGTCCCGGATGCAACAGCTATCTGAAATTGCTGTACCTGGAAAATGATGCCGAGGCCGAAGCCTTGTCGGCGGACTTGAGCAGTCTGCTGCTGGACATGCGCCTGGCCCAGGACGGCTATCAGCGACTGGCACCGAATCTGCTGCTGGCGCCCGGAGACGAATGAACCGAGCGTCTACACTCTGGCGCAACGGCTTTTTATCCGGAGCGCCTGATGCCTGCCAGTGTTGCCCAGCGTTTGCCTTCCATCGACAGTCTGTTGCGTCACAACGCCTTTCAACCCGTGGCCGAGCGGCACGGGCGCGAGGCGCTGCTGGCGGCTTTGCGTCAGTTGCTCGATGACTTGCGTGAGTCGGTTGTGGCGGGGCAGCTCTGCGCTGTCGAGATCAGCCCTGAAGCACTTGCCGGCAGGATTGCCGAACGTCTGGCGCTGCAGCAGCGCAGTCAGGTGCGGCGGGTGTTCAACCTGACCGGCACCGTGCTGCACACCAATCTGGGCCGTGCGCTGTTGCCGGAAGAAGCCATCGCCGCCGTGCAACTGGCGGCCCGTTATCCCTTGAACCTCGAATTCGATCTGGCCAGCGGCAAGCGTGGTGACCGTGATGACCTGATTGAAGGTCTGATCCGGGAGCTGACCGGCGCCGAAGCCGTCACCGTGGTCAACAACAATGCCGCCGCCGTGCTGCTGACGCTCAACAGTATTGGTGCTCGCAAGGAAGGCATCATCTCCCGTGGCGAATTGATCGAGATCGGCGGTGCGTTCCGCATTCCCGACATCATGGCCCGGGCCGGTGTGCGTCTGCATGAGGTCGGTACCACCAATCGTACCCATGCCCGTGATTACGAAGCAGCGATCAGCCCTCGCAGCGGCCTGATCATGCGTGTCCATGCGAGCAACTACAGCATCGAAGGGTTTACCGCTCGCGTGCCAACGGCCGAACTGGCGGAATTGGCCCATCGCCATGGTTTGCCGTTGCTCGAGGACCTCGGCAGCGGCAGCCTGCTGGACCTGACCCGCTGGGGCCTGCCGGCGGAGCCGACGGTGCGTCAGGCACTGCTCGATGGCGCTGACATCGTCACCTTCAGCGGCGACAAACTGCTCGGCGGACCGCAGGCGGGGGTGATTGTCGGGCGCAAGGAACTGATCGCGAAGATCAAGAAAAACCCGCTGAAAAGGGCTTTGCGGGTCGACAAGATGACACTGGCCGCGCTGGAAGCGGTGCTCGGGCTCTATCGCGATCCGGATCGCCTGGCCGAGCGCTTGCCGACTCTGCGTCTGTTGACCCGCCCGCAAGATGAGATTCTGGCCCAGACCGAACGCCTGCAACCGGCATTGGCCAAGGTGCTCGGTGAAACCTGGACGGTCACGGCGCAGAAAACACTGGGCATGATCGGCAGCGGCAGCCAGCCGGTGGCGCGGCTGCCAAGCGCGGCATTGTGTGCCCGCCCTCAAGTGTCGAAACGCCTACGCGGACGCAGGCTGCTGATTCTGCAAAGCGCATTGCGCGAGCTGCCGATTCCGGTGCTCGGACGCCTCGACGATGACGCACTGTGGCTGGATCTGCGGCAACTCGACGATGAGCCGGCGTGGCTCGCGCAACTCGCGCAGTTGCAGCCATGATCGTCGGCACCGCCGGGCACATCGACCACGGCAAGACCTCGCTGCTCCAGGCTCTGACCGGGCAAACCGGCGACCGTCGTCCGCAGGAGCGTGAGCGGGGCATGACCATCGACCTCGGTTATCTCTACGCCGAACTGGCGCCCGGCGCGGGGCTGACCGGGTTCATCGACGTGCCCGGCCACGAGAAATTCACCCACAATATGCTCGCCGGCGCCCAAGGCATTGATCTGGTGCTGCTCGTTGTGGCGGCGGATGACGGCGTGATGCCGCAGACCCGCGAGCATCTGGCGATTGCCCAGCTGTTGGGAATTCCCCGGGCGCTGGTGGCGATCACCAAGTGTGATCGGGTCGAGGCGGGCAGGGTGGCAAAGGTGCGCCAGCAAATCGAAAATCTGCTGGCCCCCGGTCCGTTTGCAGGTGCGCCGATGCTCGCGGTCTCAAGCATGACGGGTGAGGGCGTCGATGACCTGCGGCAAGCGTTGCTACAGGCGCAACGTGAAGTGTTGAAACGCAGTCGCGAGGGCGGGTTTCGTCTGGCCATCGACCGGGCGTTCAGTGTCGCCGGTGCCGGGATTGTGGTGACGGGCACAGCGCTGTCGGGAATGATCGCGGTGGGCGACAGACTGATCCTCGGGCCTTCGGGCAAAACGGTGCGGGTGAGAGGGCTGCATGCCCAGAATCAACCTGCAGAACTGGCGTTTGCTGGTCAACGTGTGGCCCTGAACATCAGCGGTGATCGCCTGGAGCTTGGGCAAATACATCGCGGGCAATGGCTGCTCGCCGAAACACTGTTCGCACCGACCCAACGCCTGGACATCGACTTCCAGTTGCTGCCCGAAGAGACGCGCACCTTCGAACACTTTCAGCCTGTGCACCTGCATCTCGGCACGCAAGACGTGATCGCCCGGGTGGCGTTGCTCGAAGGACCACGACTGCTTCCGGGCGAGCGCATGTTCGCGCAACTGTTGACCAATGTCCCGGTACACGGCGTAAAGGGGGATCGATTGGTCCTGCGTGATGCCAGCGCCCAGCGCACGCTCGGCGGCGGTCAATTGCTCGATCCGTTTGCCCCGGCCCGGCAACGGCGCAGCCCCGGGCGTCTGGCGCAATTGCGGGCACTGGCAATCAGCAGTGATCTTGAACAAGCGTTGCCGACGTTGCTGGAATACAGCGACAGCGGCATTGATCCGCAGCGACTGGAGCGTCAGTTCAACCGACCGCGTGAAGGCTGGTTGCTGCCGGACAACGTCCGCCTGATCGAAACCCGCCAGGGAACGAGGCTGTTCAATGCCCAGCACTGGGGCATCCTGAAATTCACGTTGCTGGAGCAACTGGCGCGATTCCATGAGCTGGAGCCCGACCAGATGGGCCCGGACCGTGATCGTCTGCGGCGTTTCAGCGGATTGAATATCGAGCATTCGACGTTCATCAGCCTGCTGGAAGAACTGCGCAGCGCCGGCTCGCTCACCGCCAGCGGCCCGTGGCTGCATTTGCCCGACCATCAGGTGCGCCTGAATGCCGACGACGAAGCCCTGTGGCTGGTGTTGCAGCCGCTGTTCGAACAGGCCGGTTTCGATCCGCCGTGGGTGCGCGACGTGGCCAAAGCCGTGGAGGAGGACGACGCGACCGTCAGGCTGTTGCTGCGCAAACTGGCGCGGCTGGGCGTGATGCATCAAGTGGTGCGGGACTTGTTCTTCACCGACATCACCTTGCGGCAAATGGCCGCCGTGCTGCTGCGTCTGGGTGAAGAAAATCCGCCGATTCAAGTCACGGCGTTCCGCGATGCGCTAGGCTTGGGACGCAAACGCAGTATCCAGATCCTCGAATACTTCGACCGCCTCGGCCTGACCCGGCGTCTCGGCGAGGGCCGGCAGATCCGCTACGACAACGCGCTGGCCAACCCCGGCGCGGATTGAGTTCAAGGAAGGCAATCGCGCCCGGTGGCGCGGCCGGGCTTCAAACCCGGTTGGGGACGGCATCCGTTCCCGGGCAGGTTCGACTCCGGCTGCCTTCCGCCAATTCCTGCTGTTTGATACCTGATGTTTTTGATCGGATGTGCGCTCATGAGTGCATAAGCGCGATTTTACAGCGTGCCATCAATGTGACATCATCCGAGGGATTGCACCGCCTTTCTTTGGAAGGCTTTTTCCTGTTTCCTGCATTTTCGACCCATTTCACTTGTGCCAGCGCAGTGCTGCGTAAAGACTATTTCGGCATGAAAAAACAACTTCAGGGATGACTGTTTTGCTAAAAAAAATATTGATCCGATTGGGAGCCGCCATTGGCGTAGCGATTGCGCTGTCCGCAGTCATGCTCTTTGTTTGTACAAACGTGCCGATGGTATGGCGTTCGATCTTTCCAAACGACACGCTTGAAACCGTCGATAAATCAAAAGTGGTCAAGAAGGCCATGCTCGGTGAGGCCTGCAACAAGGAAAACAGTACCTGCAAGAAGAATGTCTTGATCATTTTGGGGGCCATTGACGACGGTACCGTTAAAGCAATCGAACAACTGGCTGAAAAGGAGACATTCGATACAGTGTGTTTCGGCAGCCCCGGTGGCAGTGCCGGGGTCGCAACACGTATAGGACGCTGGATAAAGTCCAATAACTTGAATACGTGTATGGCCGAGCATTACAAACTCGAGGGTGGAATAGATGTTTCCAACGTTGAATGCCAATCCGCCTGCCCGTATCTCTTGGTGATGGGCAAAACAAGAACCGCACTTGGAAGTGATTTCAATATTGGAGTTCACAGTTCAGGGGTTCCGTTGGACTTTTGCGTATGTCGGTTCAAAGTCAACGAATTCTGGCCCTATGTTTCCACTTCGGACTATCGAAAAATGCTGGAAGGCTCCGATGAAGCCGAGATTCACCTACGCCTTCTCAGTGACAGTCTGGAGGTGGACTCGACATCCATACATAGACTGACTCAGTCTGAACTCGAAAAGTACGCGGTATTCAACGCCTATGGCGCGGTGGATCCCTCGGCTCGCTAGGGTAGCTGTTGATCAACCGTTTTCAGAACGTGAGCGGGTACTGAATCACCACATAGATCCGGTCAATGTCATCCCCCGCCTGAGCACTGTTGGCCCGGTGCGAGACGTGGGACAGCTGAACGGAAAGATCCTTGGCGGCACCGGACTGGACGATGTAGCGAAGATCGATGTCGCGCTCCCAGTGTTTGCCGCCATCCCCTTGCTGTGGTTGGTATTGACCGCTGTCCGGGTCGAACGGATTGTAGGCGCCGCCCTTGGGCGCGTGGGTACCGTCGATGTGGCTGCCGGAGACGTAGCGGGTCATGAAATTCAGGCCGGGAATGCCGAACGCACCGAGATCCAGATCGTAGCGGGCTTGCCATGAGCGCTCGTGGGCGCCGTTGAAGTCGGCGTATTTGATCGAGTTGGCGAGGTAGATCGAGTCGCCGCCGACGAAATCGAACGGTGTGTCACCGTTGATCCGTTGCCAGCCAAGCATCACCGCGTGCGGGCCGAAGGCGTATTTGCCCGAGAGGCTGAACGCGGTGTTGTCGATTTCACCGGCCAGTGCCTGCCCGGTGTCGCGGGTGTGGTAGACGTTGGCATCGAGCAGCACGCCGGACTGTTTGAAATGCAGGTTGGCGTAGTACTGGTGCCAGGTTTCGCTCAAGTCGGACGCGTATAGCGCGCCACCTACAGGGCTTTCACTGAACAGGTCTGCGCCGATGAAGCTGATTCCGCCGGCCTTTGTACTGGCGCCGTAGCCCTGAAAATCGCCTTGGCCGGAAGAACTGTCCTGATTCTTGAACGCGGTGAAATGCCCGGCCACCAGATTGACGTTGTCGATTTCACGGCTGTTGAGCAGAAACCCGGTGGCGTACTCCGGTTGCAGGCGTTTGTCCGAGGTGTCGAACACTGGCGTCTCGACGGTCATTTCGCCGAAGGCGAGGGTGGTGCGCGAGGCCTTCAACTTGAGTGCCCCGCCCGCGCTGGAGTAGTCGCTTTCGCTGCGACCTTCGCTGTCCACCGGCAACAGACCGGTGCCGGAATGTCCCCGGCCACCGTCCAGTTTCAAGCCATAAAAGGCATGGGCATCGAGGCCAAAACCGACTGTTCCTTCGGTGAAACCGGATGAGAAGGTGCCGATAAAGCCTTGAGCCCATTCCTGTTTGTAGTTCTTGCCACTGGGCGAGGGCGAGCGGTAGTCGTTGCTCAGAAAGAAATTGCGGCTGAGCACTTCGCCTTTGGCGTCATCCAGAAAACCGCTGGCCAGGGCTGTGTTGACGGCACCACCGAGCAGCAACGCGAGTGTGATGCCCGAGGGCGGAAATCCTTTCATGTGTCAGTGACCGGCGTAAATGGAATGTCGCCGGATTGTGGTGCCGGTTGCCTCTGAATGATTGAGCGGGTGTGCTGTGTCAATCGACAACCGGCAACTCGACCCTCGCCACCAGCCCCGAGCCCTTGCGATTGCTCAAGGTCAGTTCTCCACCCTGTTCACGCACGATCGCCCGGGCCGCCGATAGGCCGAGGCCGACGCCGCCGGTTTCACGGTTGCGCGAGGTTTCGAGGCGCAAGAACGGGTCGAACACCCGTTGCAGCGCGTCCTCGGGAATGCCCGGGCCCTCGTCGCAGATTTCGATGCAGATGGAGCGTGTGTTGCGACTCAGCGCGATGTGCGGGCGCTCGGCGTATTTCACGGCGTTTTCCAGCAGGTTGACGATCACCCGCTTCAGGCTCAGCGGCCGGCCGTCATAGACCAGATGGGCCGGGCCGTTGAAGTCGATGAGGACGTTCTGGTCGCGGTAGTCGTCGAGGATGGTTTGCAGCAACTCCGACAAATCGAACGCCGTCGGTTGTTCAAGCCGTGTGCCTTCACGGAAAAACGCCAGCGCGGCGTTGATCATCGATTGCATTTCTTCGATGTCGCGAATCATTTTCTGCTGATTGTCCAAGTCTTCCATGAACTCACTGCGCAGGCGCATCCGGGTCAATGGCGCGCGCAAGTCATGGGAAATCGAGGCAAGCATGTGAGTTCGCTCACCGATGAAGTGCTGGATCTGCGCCTGCATCGTGTTGAAGGCGATGATCGCCTGACGGATCTCGTGGGGGCCTTCGATATCGATGGGGGGCGCGTTCAAATCTTTGCCAAACCGCCTCGCGGCGCCGGCAAAACGCTGCAGCGGATTGGCCAGTTGGCGCGTGGCAATCCAGGCGACCAGCAACGTGGCGACCAGGCCCAACGCGATGATGACCGCGATCCGGGCATCCAGGCTCAGTCCCCAGCTGCGTTCCGGTGGCGTGAATGTCAGCCAGCTGCCATCGGCCAGAGGCACGAGGGCGACGTAATGAGCCTGCGCACTGCCTGGTGGCCAGTCGTCGGGGTTGAATACTTCGATTTCCCGGTCATCGCCGAGCAATTGCCGCAGCGCAGGAACCTTGCCGGTCTCGACCGGTTCGCCGTCCCCGGGCAGATTGAACTGGCTGCGTTGCGCACTCCATAACACCTCAAGCGTCGAACTGCTGGCCGCGTTTGCCAGCTGAGGGCGTAATTGAGCGGGGGCCGCCTCGATCACGCGAGTGCTCGCCGCAATCCGTTCCAGTAGTCCGGTGCGTTCGATGGGGGGACGGGCCCAGGTGCCTGCCACCTGCACGAACAGGGCATTGAGAATCAGCGAGGCGAGCATGGCCGCAATGATCGTCAGGGCGATCCGGCGACTGAGGGTGTCGCGCGGCAGGATTCGACCGATCATGAGCGGCTGACCTTGACCGTGAACATATAACCGCCGTTGCGCACGGTACGGATCAGGTCCGGGCGTTTGCTGTCCGGTTCGATCTTGCGTCGCAGCCGGCTGACCTGCACGTCGATGCTGCGATCAAACGCATCGTGGCCCTTGCCGTGGGTCAGGTCGATCAGTTGCTCACGGGTCAAGATGCGTTGGGGATGCTCGAGAAAAACCAGCAGCAGGTCGAATTCTCCGCCGGACATCGGGATCATCACACCGTCGGGCGAGCGCAGTTCGCGGCACGTGATGTCCAGGTGCCAACCGGCGAAGGTCATGACCGGACGGGTCGGTTCGCTGGCGGGATGACTTTGCTCGCCGGCGCGACGTTGCAGGGCGCGCACCCGGGCCAGCAATTCCTGGGGGGCGAAGGGTTTGGTCAGGTAATCATCGGCCCCCAGTTCCAGACCGACAATCCGGTCGCTCAGTTCAGCCATGGCCGTCAGCATGATGATCGGGATCCCCCTCTGCGCACGGATTTTCTGGCACAGGCTCAAACCGCCTTCACCCGGCAGCATCAAGTCGAGAATGATCGTGTCCGGTCGCGCCTGTTCGATGGCGGCCCACATGGCCTGGCCATCCGGTGCCACATCGACCTCGTAGGCGTGCTGAACGAAAAACTTCTTCAGCAGGGACAGAATTTCCACGTCGTCGTCGACGATCAGCAATCTGCTCACGTTTGCAGGACCCATGTACCCAAAAGAGGGCATCTAAAACCATTTCGTGGCCAGGGTCATTTATTTCAATCGAGCAACATTCCTTCAGCTCGGACATCAGCCGGACATCGTCGGGCAAAAAACCTCGGGCACTCTGCCGGCATTCCATCCAAGGGGGTTCATATGAAGGATATGAAAAGCGCTTATTCCACTCAGAGTCATGGCGCCGTGCGCCCATTGATCCTGACCCAGCGCACCACAAGCAGCGTTCTCAACGCGCCGATCTTTTTCCAGGAAACCTGCCTGGGGATCGCTCCGGATCAAAGCCAACTCGTCATGCGCCGCTACTTCGAGCGCTTCAGCCCGACCGACAGTCATTGGGTGGAATACATCCACACGATTCCCACGGCCGAATTCATTCACTGGATCATGACCCATGGCCAGTTGCGCATCGAGTGTTCTGAAAATACCCCGTTCGGCCAGGTTCAGACCGCTGGGGAAGCGCATTGATGAGAAACAGTCATTCGCTGGCGTTGTTGTTTGCAGCGACTTTGAGCCTGTCGGCCTGCAGCAGTAAAAAAGTCGAGCCTGAACTGTATTCCGGGTTTCTCAACGACTACAGCATGTTGAAGGAGCAGCAGACGCCGTCGGGACAGACGATTCTGAGTTGGGTCAGCCCGGCGTTGGCGAAGGGGCGTTACACACGGATTTACCTGGCGCCGAGCCAGTTCTATCCGCAGGTCCAGCCCACGGGGCGGATTCCGCAGAGCACCTTGTCAGGTGTGACCCGCTACTACGACGCAGCCCTCAGGCAGGAACTGGGCAAAACGCTGCCGCTGGCATCCGGGCCCGGCCCGAACACGCTGGTTGTGCGGCCAGCCATCACGCAAGTCGCCGCCAGCACCCAGAGCCTGCGGTACTACGAATGGCTGCCGATCACGCTGGTTGCGGCCGGAGTGAGTACGGCTGCGGGCATTCGTGATCAGGACAGTGAGATCGCCACGGAAGTGTCGATCGAGGATGGATCCACCGGCGAGGTGGTGGCGAAAGTCGTTCGCAAGGGCATGGGCGTGCCGCTGGAAAACGACAAACAGGTGATGACCGCGGAGAACGTCAAAGGCGTGCTCGACGGTTGGGCCACGGACTTGAGTCAGTCGTATGTCGTGGCCCGCAAAGTAACGTTGCGCTGACAGCGGCGAGGTCAGAGACTTGCTTTCACCTGCAGTCCAAACACCAGTGCATTATCGATGTCCTGCCCGGAAAACGCGCCCGGCTCGATGATGTACTGCAGGTTCGGTCGCAGGGTCAGCCATGGCGTGGCCTGGTAGCCGTAACCGAGTTCGATCAGCTGTTCAGCGCCGTCGATATTGGAGAGCGGTGTGCCGTTGGCCAGCGCGGCGTCTTGTTGCACGTCGCGACTGCGCGGGTTTTGCACGGCGCGACCGTAGCCCAGTGCGACGGTGTCACGCGGGCGGCCTTCGAACGGTTTGTACAGGACCACCCCGGCGCCATACCACTTGCTGAACGGCGAAGCCGCTTCGCTGGCCGCCGAGTATTGACCGAAAGCGTGCAGGCTGCGGCCCTCCGACGTTGGCGAACTCCACACCGCCTGATCAATGAGCAGGTAATGGCCGCCGCGACCGGACACTTCCTTGTCACTGCCGATGCGTTTCACGTCGGAGCTGTCGTAGTAATAACCGAGCTTGTACTCGCCGGGCAGCGTGCCCGCGTGTTTGTAGACCAGTTCGACAGGCACCACGGTGCCGGTGGTGTGTTTCGGCCCCAGGTGCCAGGCGCGGCTGGAGTTGCCGTTGCTTTCGGGATCGACGTTGAACGCGGCGACGCGCAGTTGCCATTCCGGCGACAGGTCGTATTTCACCCGCACGCCCAAGTGCGCGTTGGGATAGTTGGTCCAGCCGCTGCCGCCGGACATGTTCAGCGGATGGCCGCAGAAGCCGGCGTTCATGAAGTTGCAGAGAATGCCGCTGTCGAGGCCGCCGAGGTCGTTGCCCATGGCCATGTAGCCGAGTTTGACGTTCAGCGCCGGTGTGAACAGCGTGCGCTCGTAACTCAGTTCAGTCAGACGCGTGTAGAGGCCGCCGTAGTTTTCCTGGATCGGCAGACGGTTGCCGACCAGATCTTGCGAGGCGCTGTTGCCGCGACGGTCGTTGATGGTCAGCTGGACCTTGCCGGCGTTGTCCACGCCATAGATTTTGCTCAGATCAAATTGCGCGCCGAGCTTGATGTTCTGTGAGTAACGGGCTGAGCGGTGCTTGCCGCCGTCGGCGTTGTAGGCGGTTTCGCCGGTGTAATCGCCGGTGAACTTGACGCCGTCTTCGTCGAACTGGTGGCGCAGGCCACCCCAGTCGCCGGTCAGGGTATTGCGGGTGAAGACGTTCGAATCGGTGTCAGCGAAAGCGGGCAGGGCGGCGCTACAGGTGATACCGAACAGCACGCCGGTGAAGATGCCGGTGTGGGAAAAACGAACAACGAATGACATTGCTGAAATCCAGAGTTGGGGACATGAAACGACGCGACACCCGAAGGTGTCGCGCACAAGAACGTGAAGGAGGGCGCAGTGGCTTACGGCAGGGCGTAAGCCATTACGTAGTCGCCACGATCGGTCGACTGACGGGCGCCACCGGCGGTGATGACCACGTACTGTTTGCCGGTTTTCGGCGACACATACGTCATCGGGCCACCCTGGCTGCCGACCGGCAGGCGGGCTTTCCAGATTTCTTCACCGTTGTTGCTGTTGTAAGCGCGCAGGTAGAAATCCTGGGTGCCGGCGATGAAGATCAGGCCGCCCTGGGTCGACAGCGTGCCGCCGAGGGTTGGCAGACCGATCTTGATCGGCAGGTGCATGCGGATGCCGAGCGGGCCGGTGTCTTCAACGGTGCCGACCGGAACCTGCCAGGCGACTTTCCGGGTTTTCATGTCGATAGCCGTCAGCGTACCGAACGGCGGGGCCTGGCACGGAATGCCGGCGACCGACAGGAAGCGGTTCTTGTTCACGGCGTAAGGCGTGCCTTTCAGTGGCACCGCGCCCATTCCGGTGTTCAGCGCTTCGCCACCGGAAGAGGCCTGAGCCTTGTTCTGCGACGGAATCATCTGAATCCACAGGCCCAGACGCATGTCGTTGACGAAGATGAAACCGTGCACCGGGTCAGTGGAGATGCTGCCCCAGTTCATGCCACCCAGCGAACCCGGGAAGCTCAGGGATTTGTCAGTGCCTGGCGCGGTGTACAGACCGTCGTAACGCATCGACTTGAAGTCGATCCGGCACAGCAACTGGTCGTACGGCGTAGCGCCCCACATGTCCGACTCGGTCAGGTGCTGGGCACCGATCTGCGGCATGCCCACCGATTTTGGCTGGGTCGGCGAGTACGGCTCGTTGGGGATATTGGCTGCCTTGACCGGCACTTCTTTCACTTCGGTCAACGGTTTGCCGGTGGCGCGATCCAGCACGTAGATCTGCCCGGCCTTGGTGCCGATCACCAGCGCCGGCACGGTTTTGCCGTCCTTGGTGAAGTCGATCAGGCTTGGTTGCATCGGCAGGTCGAAGTCCCAGAGGTCGTTGTGCACGGTCTGGTACACCCACTTTTCTTCGCCGCTGTTGGCGTCCAGCGCCAGGATCGACGCGCCGTAGGTGTGATCGAGTTTGCTGCGTTCCACGCCGTAGATGTCGGTGGAAGAACTGCCCATCGGCAGGAATACGGTGTTGGTTGCCGGGTCGTAAGACATCGGCGCCCAGCTGTTCGGCGTGCTGCGAACATAGGTCTTGCCGTCGGCAGGTGCCTTTTTATCCTGCGGGTTGCCCGGGTCGAACGCCCAGCGCATGGCGCCGGTCATCACGTCGAAGCCACGGATCACGCCGCCCGGCATGTCGGTCTGCACGTTATCCGCCACGCGACCGCCAACGACCACGGTCGTGCCAGCCATCAGCGGCGCGGAGGACAGTTGATAGTAGCTGTCCGGGACATCACCCAGACCGGCCTTCAGATCAACCTGGCCGTTGTTGCCGAAACCCTGGCAGAACTCGCCGGTGGCGGCATCGACTGCAATCAGACGGGCGTCGATGGTGTTGGTCAGCAGACGGCGCGTGCAATTGGCGACGGGAGCGGTCGGCGTGTCGGTTACCGGCGAGCTGGCCGTTTTGGCGACGGCTGCGCTGGCATCGAAGTAGGCCATGCCACGGCAACGCTGCCAGACTTTGGACTTGGCGTTGATCGCGTTTTTCCAGAGTTCTTTACCGGTGTCGGCATCCAGCGCAATCAGGTTGTTGTGCGGGGTGCAGATAAATACTTTGTTGCCGATCTGCAGCGGGGTGAGCTGGTCTTCGGCGCCATTACCGTCGCTCTCGGCGATGTCGCCGGTGTGGTAGGTCCACGCGACTTTCAACTTGTCGACGTTGCTGCGGTTGATCTGGTCCAGCGCAGCGAAGCGGCTGCCACCTTCGGTATTGCCGTAATGCGCCCAGTCTTTCTGCGCCTTTTCCGGCTCAACCGGTGTGAGGCCCGGGCCGGTGCCGGTAGGGGCGACGGTCGGGTGCGCGACGAACATGTTGCCGGCAGCTACCGCGAGTCCAACCGCCAGAACAGCCGCAACGCCGTAAGCGCCGCGACCTGCAACGTCACCATTGGCGCGTTTGAGCAGCGGATAGACCAGCGCAACCACCAGCCCCACGGCGCTGAACATGAACAGGCGCGAGAACACCGGCCAGAACACCAGCCCTGCATCGATCACGGCCCAGATGGCGGTTCCAACCAGAAACGCCGCGAACAGCCAGGCACCGGCAGGCTTGCGCCGCGCAATCAGCAGACCGGAGACAGCCATCGCCAGACCACCCACCAGGAAGTACCAGGAGCCTCCCAGGCTGACCAATTTCACACCGCCAGCGGCCAGTGCCAGGCCGAGCAGGGCGATGATCACCCCGAGCCCGACCAGAATGAATGTTGATATGCCCGAGAGGCGTTGACTCTGCTTCACGTTGAATGTCCCGTTGAAATGAGGCGGGCATTATATCGTTAGGTAACTACCTAGTTAAATCACTAATTTTGAATGCAGTGTGTAAACAGCTAAATCGCGCGCCTGATTGGCGACGGGCCAGCGCCGACTGAAGCGGCGGATTTGCGGCATTGGATCGACTCGATATTGCGATTTGGCCCAAGTCTTTGTTGGTATTACCGGTGTTGTGGCACTTTTCAAGCTTGCTGAAACGTTTCATCGCGTTTATAAAAATGGCACAACTCCAAAAAAGGCTACTGCCATGACCCCGCTCAAACTCGTCGTTGCCCTCAGCACACTGTCCGCTGCCTCCCACGCCATGGCCTGGGATTACGTTCTGCTCGACACCGACAAAGCCGCCCAGAACTGGCAGATCACCAGCCAGCAACTCGGCCTGAAAACCGACAAACCCTTCAGCGTTACCCTGCGCACCTTGCATGGCGGTCGGCAGGAGGGCGTCAGCATCGTCGACATCGATAACGGCACGATGAAACTCTCGGTAGTGCCGACACGGGGAATGAACGTCTTGCAGGCTTCGGTCGGCAATGTGCGCATGGGCTGGGATTCGCCGGTCAAGGAAGTGGTCAATCCGTCCTTCATCGAACTCAATGGCCGCGGCGGTCTGGGCTGGCTGGAAGGTTTCAATGAACTGGTCACCCGCTGCGGATACGAATGGGTCGGCCACCCCGGCGTCGACAACGGCGAACTGCTGACCCTGCACGGTCGGGCCGCCAACATTCCAGCGAACAAAGTCACCCTGCACATCGATGAAACTCCACCGTACGCCATCACCCTGCGCGGTGAACTGAAAGAGCAGGCGTTCAAGAAGGTCGACTTCTCCGTCGCCACCGAACTGGTCACCGAACCCGGCAGCGTAGTGTTCGCGCTCAACGACACGCTCACCAACAACGGCGACTATCCGAAGGAATACCAGGCGCTGTATCACAGTAACTTCAGCACCCCGTTCCTGGAGCAAGGCGCTCGTTTTGCCGCGCCGGTGAAACAGGTGTCGCCGTTCAACGACAAGGCCAAGGGCGATCTGCCCGAATGGCAAACCTACCGCGCACCGACCAAGGACTACGATGAAACGGTTTACAACGTAGTGCCGTATGCCGATGCCAAGGGCGATACGCTGACCGTGTTGCATAACAAGGCCGGCAGCCTGGGCGTTTCGGTCGGCTTCAATACTCAGACACTGCCGGTGTTTTCCCTATGGAAAAACACCGATACCCAAGGCCAGGGGTATGTCACGGGGCTGGAGCCGGGGACAAGCTTTTCCTACAACCGCCGTTATCAACGGCCACTGAACCTGGTACCCACAATTGGGCCGAAGGAACACAAGCAGTTCCGCATCAGCTACAGCTTGTTGGTGGATAAGCTGGCTGTGGATAAGGCCTTGAAACAGGTGAGCGAGATTCAGGGTGGGCGGGAAACTGAAGTGCGGCAGACGCCGCTGGTTGATCTGACCAAGGAGTGAAGGGCAGACCTCGCCAAGGGGCAATGCAAGGTCTGTGTGTCGGAGCCGATGCTGGAGGGGGGAGGCGGCTGAGGCGGATGCTTTTACACTGTTCCTGCGCAATCCGCATGCTATCAACGCATGCGGCGTCTGCGATAATGACGACTCAGTGAGGTGCAAAGGCATGTCGAATACTCGTCTCGGCATCTGAAATTAGGCTTTGGAGAACCCCATGCGTGACATTATTGATGGCTTTCTGCGTTTTCAACGCGAGGTGTATCCACAACGCGTCGAGCTTTTCAGGCAGCTCGCGACCGAGCAAAACCCGAAGGCGTTGTTCGTAACATGCTCGGACAGTCGTGTAGTACCTGAACTTCTCACACAGCGCGAACCGGGTGAGCTGTTCGTGATCCGCAACGCCGGCAACATTGTGCCGTCGTATGGTCCTGAACCGGGCGGTGTTTCGGCCACAGTGGAATATGCGGTTGCAGTGCTCGGTGTACGGGACATCGTGATCTGCGGCCACTCGGATTGCGGAGCGATGGGCGCGATTTCACGCTGCACATGTCTGGATCACCTTCCGGCCGTTGCAAACTGGCTTCGCCATTCGGACGCCGCGAAAGCGATCAATGCTGCGCATGAGTTCGATACGCCGCGTGCCAAGCTGGATGGCCTGGTTCGTGAAAACGTGATCGCACAACTGGCGAACTTGCGGACTCATCCATCGGTGGCGCTTGCGCTTGAGCAAGGACGCTTGAATTTGCATGGCTGGGTCTATGACATCGAGGCGGGTTGCATCGATGCACTGGATGGCGCGACTCGGAGCTTCGTCAAGCTTTCCGATTCACCGGCGACCGTGGCAGTCGCTGCGCGCAACGTCGATCAGTTGTAGGTCAGGGCGCAGATATCTTCGTTTCGGCCAATTCCAGAGAGAACGTTCCTGGGGAATAACAACGCGGGCGCCCCTGAAGGGGGGCGCTCTGACTTGGCTGGAACGGGCGTGATAACACTGTTATTTCTGGCGGACGCTATTTAACCGCATACACTTTGCGTACATAGCGCGTGCTTTTCCAGGCGCACGGCGCACCGCGCGCAACAAACACGCTGTCGCCGGTATTGACGGTCACGCTCAACCCCTCAGACGTCTGCAACGTTACGGTTCCTTCGATCAGATACATCAGCTCATTGAGCTTGTGCGGGCGACCGTGACGTTCGTAGGGCGTCGAGTCCCACACGCCGACACGCAGATCGGTTGTGGCATCTTCGAAGGCATTACGTGACCGGCATTGCGGGGTTGGACCGATCAGAATCTGTTGTTCCGGCGCGGCGGAGGGAGACAGGTGCGCCAGCGGGTCGAGCAAGGTCAGGCCAGGCGTCGCGCCTTGGGTGGCCATGGCGCAAAACGCCCACCGGGTGCCGGTCTGTGCTTCGATCCGCACGTCCGTGCCCCGGCCGATGACCGCGCTGGCGCCGACGGCCAGTACCAGTGTCCGCTCCCGGGTTTTCAACGTCACGTGCCCCGCATGAACCACGATCACCTCGGTGTGCGGGAAGTCCTTGATATCAAGGCTTTCGCCTGCTTCGACGATGCCGGCAGACGCACCGTCGCTCCCTGACCAGGCGATCTGACGTCCGGTCGAGAAGGGGTCGGCAGCGTTCAAGGATTGCTGTTTGAAAGAGGTGTCGACGCGACTGCCATCGGCGCGAGCCAACAGCATGATGCAAGGTTCGAACATACGGGTGACGCTCCAGTTATTGAGAGATTTTTTGGGCAGGGACGAGTTCAAACCCGATGATCAGCCAATGGCTTGAGTGACCAGGGCAAACTGCCGAACGCCGTTGCTTGCTTGCGGTGCCGGACCGCGGGACATTTGTGCCACGGTGTCGACCTTTTTCAGGCCGGCGCCTTCCAGCCAATCGGCCAGACCACAATCCGCTGGAATATCGATGCGCACAAAGGCGTCCGGTACCTTGGCCAGCAATGTCGTGATCAGGTGTTGGGCCTGCTCAAGGTTTTCGGCGATCAATGGGCCGATGCAACGACCGCGACCGAACGGGCGCAGCAGGGCGAAGGCGCGCAACTGACCGTCGCGCACGATGCCCACCGAATGCTCGACGACAGCGAACAGATCGGTGAGCACCGCTTGCCGATCCAGTCCGCTCCCGGCATTGGCCAGTTCCAGCACCCGCGCATGATCCGCTTCGCGCAGTGGGCGGCATTCTTCACCGTCTGCCAATGGCCCGGGCAGGGCAGCTTGCACCTGGCCCTGATGCTGCTGAATTCGGCCAAACTCGACAAAACCCTGGCTGGCATACAGCGGTGCGCCGGCCACGGTTGCATTCAATATCGCCGTGCTTGACTGGCAAGCCTGCAGCGCGTGTTCCATGAGCTTTCGCCCGATGCCCTGGCCTTGGTAATCGTCACTGACAATGACCAGGCCAATAGTCGTGAAATCACCTTGCGGGCAGGCGAACGCGGTGCCGATCAAACGTTCGCCATCAAGTACGACAAAGCCCTTGCTGACCCTTTGCAGCATGGCCCAGTCGTCGAGTCGATGGGGCCACTTCAATTGCACGGACAGTGCATGGGCCTTGGGCAGGTCGTCGGCAGTCATCGGCCGATAGACGTAGGACGGACGCGGGGTAGACATGGCGATTCTCCGATAAAGAGTGTGCGCTTACGCCGTTTTTTCCGGCGAGATGACGCCTGTATCCCATCTGGATGAAAGCCTGACAAGGGGGGAGGGAATATTCGGCAGATTCCGCGAAGCACAGTCCCGAAGACCACACTTACTACTTAATTGCGGCCTTGTGCCGGCAGCAAATGCTTGGGCTTTTTTACCCTATAAAAGGCTTGTACCGAGCCTTGTCGTTCAAGGCGCAGGATGTGCCTTCAATCACTTCAATTCAGAACCGGACCGACGTGTGCCGCAGCAACCGACACGCTCCTGCGAGGGGGCGCAGTTTCTGCGGGCAAAGTCGATATCCGAAATCCACAGCGGCTGATACAGGTCCATAAGAGCGCATAAACCGGGGCTTTGCCCAAGGCTGGAGCGCACCGCAAAGTCTGCTGAGCAGCGTGAGCAAAACGGTGATTTGTATCGAACGGAGGTCGCTTTTAACGCCATCTGCTGATTTCACGGTGTTGTAATGACGGTGTGCTGCAGCGTTGCATCGCTACTGCGCAATCCAGGCAAATGCTTGTAGCGCCATTGACCTCAACGAACTTCAGGAACGCACTCAATGAGCTTTCTTCGCCCCAAATTCATTACCTTCGACTGCTACGGAACGCTGACCAATTTCCACATGGGCACGATGACCCGCGAACTCTTCGCTGATCGCGTACCCGCCGAGCAGATGGATCAGTTCGTCAAGGATTTCTCGGCCTATCGCCTGGACCAGGTCATGGGCGACTGGATGCCGTATGACGAGATTCTCAAGACCGCTCTGGCGCGTACCTGCAAGCGCTGGGGAATCGAATACCGCGAAGAAGGCCAGCTGTATTACGACGCCGTTCCGACCTGGGGTCCGCACCCGGACGTACCGGCCGGCCTGTCGAAAATCGCCGACAAGATTCCCCTGGTGATTTTCTCCAACGCCAGCAACAGCCAGATCATGTCCAACGTCGAAAAACTCGGCGCACCTTTTCACAAGGTCTTCACGGCCGAACAGGCACAAGCCTACAAACCACGTCTGGCGGCGTTCGAGTACATGCTCGACAACCTCAACTGCGGCCCGGAAGACATCTTGCATGTGTCCTCCAGCTTCCGTTACGACCTGATGCCGGCCCACGACATGAAGATCAAGAACAAGGCCTTCGTCGCCCGCGGCCACGAAGTACCGGGCAATGCCTTCTACAGCTACCACCAGATCCCGGACATCGGCGGTCTGGCCGGGCTGGTCGGCCTGTAACGACATCCTCATTGGCAAAGGCGGGATTGAACATGGGCAGTGAATCCTACTGGCTCGACAGCGCACCGGCCTTCACCGGCGCACAGCTCGGCGGTTTGCCCGGGCAAGTCGATGTAGCCATCGTCGGTGGCGGTTTCACCGGGCTGGCGGCGGCCCGGGCCCTGGCGCTCAAGGGCGCCAGTGTGGTGGTGCTGGAAGCCGGGCGGGTGATCGGCGAGGCTTCGGGACGCAATGGCGGGCAGTGCAACACGGGGATGGCGCAGGATTACGCCAGCCTCAGCGCCAGTCTCGGTGCCGATCGGGCGAGAGCCTATTACAAGGCTTACGAAAGTGCCGTGCAAAGCGTTGTGTCGCTGGTTGAGCAGGAGCAGATCGCCTGTGACCTGTTGCGTAACGGCAAGCTGAAACTGGCGGCAAAACCGCTGCACTACGAAGGGTTGGCCCGCACCTGCGAGCTGATTCGTAACGAAGTCGATGCCGATGTTGAATTGCTGTCTGCCGAACAGACCCGCACCGAAGTCAACTCTGCGCAGTTCCATGGCGGCCTGCTGCAGCGCAATGGCGTGCAGATGCACGTCGGCCGTTTCGGTGTCGGTCTGGCAGAAGCGGCGGTGCGTCACGGCGCACTGATTCATCAGGGCACCTCGGTGCTCGACTGGAAAGCCCGCGCCGGCGGTTATCAGGTCAACACCAGCAAGGGTTCGCTGCACGCCGGGCAGGTTCTGCTGGCGACCGGCGCCTGTCAGCACGGTGGTCTGGGCTGGTATCGGCGGCGGATTGTGCCGGTGGGCAGTTTCGTGATTGCCACCGAGGTTCTGCCTCAGGCGCTGATCGATCAGCTGCTGCCGGGACGCCGCGCTTATGTCACCAGCCGAATGATCGGTAACTACTTCCGCCTGACCCCGGACAACCGCTTGCTGTTTGGCGGGCGTGCGCGGTTTGCCATGTCTGACAGTGTCAACGATGCCAAGAGCGGCAAGGTGCTGCAGGCGGCAATGATCCAGATGTTCCCGCAACTGGCAGGCATCAGGATCGATTACTGCTGGGGCGGCCTGGTAGACATGACCTCCGACCGTTTGCCGCGAGCCGGCCAGCACGGCGGCGTGTTCCACTCGATGGGCTACAGCGGCCACGGCGTGCAGATGTCGGTGCACATGGGGCAGGTCATGGCCGACGTGATGGCCGGCAATGCCGAGGCCAACCCCTGGCGTGAACTCGACTGGCCGGCGATCCCCGGGCATTTCGGCAAGCCGTGGTTCCTGCCTTTGGTGGGCGCCTACTACCGCTTTCAGGACTATTTGCACTGAGTTGATGTTGTGGCTTCACCGTCGTTTGCGTTTCCAGGACGTTCCGGTCAACCGGAACACTTGAGCCTTCTTGATTTCGACAGGTAGCACTGAAATGACTGATCACAAGAACGATTCACCGTTGATCTCAGGCGAAGAAAGCCTGCGGGTGTTCGAAGGCCTAAATCGCGGCATGTCACGCCGTCACGCGTTACAAATGCTCGGCGTGGCCGGCGTAGCGGCTGCCGGCGCCGGCAGCCTGTTCGGTGCCGCCGGCAAGCTGTTGGCTGACGATACGGCGACGCCGGGCAAAGGCAAGCAGGGTGGGCGGATACGCGTCGCCGGCATGTCCAGCTCCACCGCCGACACCCTCGATCCGGCCAAAGGCGCGCTGTCCACCGACTATGTGCGGCACTACATGTTCTACAACGGCCTGACTCGTTTCGACGCGCACCTGGTACCGCAACTGGAACTGGCCGAGCGCATCGACAACACCGACGCGACGTTGTGGACGATCACCCTGCGCAAAGACGTGACTTTTCACAACGGCAAAACCCTCAGCGCGGCCGACGTGGTGTTCTCGCTGTCACGACACAAGGATCCGCTGACCGGCTCCAAAGTCATGCCGCTGATGGAGCAGTTCGCCGAAATCAAGGCCACCGGCACCAACGAAGTACAGATTCGCCTGACTGCGCCAAACGCCGAATTGCCGTCGATTCTGGCCGTCTCGCATCTGCTGATCGTTCCCGAAGGCACCACCGACTTCAACCAGGGCATTGGCACCGGACCGTTCAAGGTCAAGGAGTTCAAACCGGGTGTACGTTCGGTTGCCGCACGCAACACCGGTTACTGGAAGCCAGGCCTGCCGTACCTCGACGAAATCGAATTCATCGCCATTGGCGACGAGCCGTCGCGGGTCAACGCGCTGCTGTCCGGCGACGTGCACATGATCAACGAGGTCAACCCGCGCTCCACCGACCGGATCAAGGCCAGCGCCAGGCACCGGGTCGTTGATGCGCCGTCGGGCAACTACACTGATTTGATCATCCGTCAGGATCAGATGCCCGGCCAGAACGCCGATTTCACCCAGGCGATGAAGTACCTGCTCGATCGCGAACAGATCAAGTCGGCGGTATTCCGCGGCTTTGCCGTGGTCGGCAACGACCATCCGATCGCGCCCGGCTCGCGCTACTACAACAGCGACCTGCCACAAACGGTCTACGACCCGGAAAAAGCCAAGTTCCTGCTGAAAAAAGCGGGCATGGAAAACATCAGCATGGAGCTGTTTGCGTCGCCTGCCGCAACGGGTTCCGTGGATATCGCAGTGCTGTTGCAGCAGTCGGCCAAACAGGCCGGGCTCAAGCTCGACGTCAAGCGCCTGCCGAGTGACGGCTACTGGTCCAACCACTGGATGAAGCACCCGATCAGCTTCGGCAACATCAACCCACGGCCGAACGCCGACGTGATGTTCTCGCAGTTCTTCCAGTCGAAGGCGCCGTGGAACGAGTCCGGCTGGAAGAACGAGCAGTTCGATCAGTTGCTGATGCTCGCCCGCGGCGAAACCGACGATGCCAAGCGCGGCAAGATGTACGCGGACATGCAGACCCTGGTGCACGACCACTGTGGCATCGGCATACCGGTGTTCATCAGCAACATCGACGGCGTCGATCAACGGATCAAGGGCTACGGCAGCAACCCGCTCGGCGGTTTCATGGGTTACATGTTCGCCGAGCAGGTCTGGCTGGACGCTTGAACAGAGCCGTCGAAATGAACGGCAAGCCAGGTGCAGGAGGGTAGGCGATGAATAGCAACACACTGTGGTTGATCGGACGGCGGCTGGGCGCCGCGATCGTGACTTTGTTGATCGTATCGATGGTCGTGTTCGCGATCACGGCGGTACTGCCGGGAGACGCGGCGCAACAATCCCTTGGCCAGTTCGCCACCCCGGAACAGGTGGCGGCACTGCGCCTGAAACTGGGGCTCGATCAACCTGGTGTGGTGCGTTACCTGCACTGGTTGATGAGCCTGCTCGGTGGCGATATGGGCGTGTCGGTATCCAACGCAATGCCGGTCGGTGAGCTGATGGCCGGGCGCGTGCCCAACACCCTGATGCTGGCGGCCGCCACGGCGCTGGTGTCGGTGCCGGTGGCGCTGGTTCTCGGCATCGGCTCGGCGATGGGGCGGGGCGGACGGATCGACAGTGTCCTGAGTTTCACCACCCTGGCCATGGTCGCGGTGCCGGAGTTTCTGGTGGCGACCCTCGCGGTGTTGATCTTTGCGGTAAACCTGGGCTGGCTGTCGGCGCTGTCCTATGCCAGCGACATCACTTCACCGTGGCAATTCATGCGCACCTACGCCTTGCCGGTGATGACGCTGTGCTGCGTGATCGTTGCGCAAATGGCACGGATGACGCGCGCCGCAGTGATCGACCAGCTCGACAGCCCCTACGTGGAGATGGCCCGGCTCAAGGGCGTCAGTCCGATCCGCATCGTACTGCGTCACGCGTTGCCCAATGCCATCGGGCCGATTGCCAACGCGATTGCGCTGAGCCTGTCGTATCTGCTCGGCGGGGTGGTGATTGTCGAAACCATCTTCAACTATCCCGGCATCGCCAGCCTGATGGTCGATGCCGTGACCAACCGTGACATGGCACTGGTGCAGGCCTGCACCATGTTGTTCTGTACGGCTTATCTGGGTCTGGTGCTGATTGCCGACCTGTGCGCGATTCTGTCCAATCCGAGGCTGAGAAACCAATGAACAATCTCATTGTGAAATCGACGCCCGCAGCCCCCGATCTGTCAGCCGGCAAGGTGTCTCACGGGCCCGCGTGGCTGGGACTCATCGGCGCCGCCATCTGCGTTATCTGGCTGCTGGTTGCGTTGTTCGGCCCGTGGCTGGCGCCGCACCCGGTCGGCGAGGTGGTCTCGGGCAACGTGTTCGACAACATCAGCGCGTTGTACCCGTTCGGCACTGATTATCTGGGCCGCGACATGCTCAGCCGGGTGCTCGTCGGCGCACGCTTCACCGTGGGCCTGGCATTGATTGCGGCGGTGCTGGCCAGTGCGCTGGGCACCGGTTGCGCGCTGCTGTCGGTGGTGTCGCCAAAGTGGCTGGACGAAGTGATCAGCCGCTTGATGGACGCCTTTATCTCGATCCCGAGCAAGATGCTCGCGTTGATCATGGTCTCGGCGTTCGGCTCTTCAGTGACCCTGCTGATCAGCACGGCGGTGTTGAGCTTTGCTCCGGGCGCGTTCCGTATCGCCCGCAGCATGGCAGTGAACATCGAAGCGCTGGAGTATGTGCAGGTCGCCCGGACCCGTGGCGAGCGCCGCTTGTATATCGCTTGCGTGGAGATCCTGCCGAACATGCTCAACCCGGTGCTCACTGACCTGGGCCTGCGGTTCGGTTTCATCGTGCTGCTGCTCAGCGGCATGAGTTTTCTAGGGCTGGGCGTGCAACCGCCGGATGCCGACCTCGGTTCGCTGGTGCGGGAAAACATCGGCGGCCTCAATCAGGGCGCCCCGGCCATCGTCATCCCGGCGTTGGCCATCGGCACCCTGACCATCGGCGTGAATCTGTTTATCGACAGATTGTCGTCGCGACGCAGTCGCCGCACGGGAGGCCATTGAAATGACCCAATTGATTCGAGTTGAAGACCTGCGCGTGGTCGCTTGCGGCGAGCACGGTGAAACCGAAATCGTCAAAGGCGTGAGCTTTGCCCTGGAACAAGGTGAAGTGCTGGCGTTGATCGGCGAATCGGGCTCGGGCAAGACCACCATTGCCCTCGCGCTGTTGGGTTATGCCCGACGGGGCTGTCGGTTGTCCGGCGGCGTGGTACAGGTCGGCGAGCACAACATGCTTGCGCTGAGCGAGCAGCAATTGCAGGGCCTGCGCGGCAATCGGGTGTCGTATATCGCGCAGAGCGCTGCGGCGGCGTTCAACCCGGCGAAGAAACTGATCGACCAAGTGGTGGAGGGCGCCTTGATTCACGGCCTCGGCACCCGCGCCGCCCTTGAGGCCAAGGCCATTGAACTGTTTCGCGATCTGGCCCTGCCGGACCCGGATCATATCGGCCAGCGTTACCCGCACCAGGTGTCCGGCGGGCAACTGCAGCGAGTGATGGCGGCAATGGCGCTGATCAGTGATCCGTTGCTGGTCATCCTCGACGAACCGACCACGGCGCTCGATGTGACGACCCAGATCGATGTGTTGCGGGCGTTCAAACGCGTGGTGCGTGACCGTGGCGCAACAGCGGTGTATGTGTCCCATGACTTGGCTGTAGTGGCGCAAATGGCCGATCAGATCGTCGTGCTCAATGGCGGTCAGATATTCGAACAAAGCGCCACGGCGGCGCTGCTCAAAGGCCCGAGCCATGAATACACCCGCAGTTTGCTGGCGGCCGCGCGGCCCGACACGACGATCCGCCCACCGGGTGGTATTGCAGAAGAAACCCCGCTGCTGACCATTCGCGGCCTGACCGCCGGTTACGGCAACAAGAACACCCAGGGCATGCCGGCTATTCGTGTCCTGGAAGACATTGATCTGACCGTGCGCCGGGGCCAGGCGATTGGCGTGATCGGCGAGTCAGGTTCGGGCAAGTCAACGCTGGCCCGCGTGGTGGCCGGCTTGCTCACGCCGGCATTGGGCGAGCTGACCTTTGACGGGCAACCGCTGGGCGGTTGTCTGTCCGAACGCAGTGACGAGCAATTCCGGCGGATCCAGATGGTGTTCCAGAACGCCGACACGGCGCTCAATCCGATGCACAGCATCAGCACGATTCTGAGTCGGCCGCTGAAGATGTATTTCAACCTCAAAGGCGCGGCGTTGCGCGAACGTATCGACGAGTTGCTGGACCTGGTGCGCCTGCCGCGAGCCCTGGCCGAGCGTCGTCCAAGCGAGTTGTCCGGCGGGCAGAAGCAGCGGGTGAACCTGGCGCGGGCATTGGCGGCCAAACCCGATCTGATCCTCTGCGATGAAGTCACCTCGGCGCTGGACACCGTGGTCGGTGCAGCGATTCTTGAATTGCTCCGCGATTTGCGTGAGCAACTCGGCGTGTCCTACCTGTTCATCAGTCATGACATCTCCACCGTACGCGCCCTGTGCGATGACGTGGTGGTGATGTACAGCGGCCACAAGGTTCAGGCCGGCAGCCGCCAGTCGTTTGCGCAGGCACCGTTCCATCCCTACACCGATCTGTTGATTCACTCGGTGCCGGAGCTGCGCCAGGGCTGGCTGGAAACCTGCGGGACCACCTGCGGCGAACTGCCGCCCATCGGGCCAAAAGCCAACGTCGCCGAGCTGTGCACCTTCCTCAATCGCTGCCCGGTGCGCGTCGATGGCCTGTGTAACCGTACGGCACCCAACCGCCGAATCATCGACGGTGGCAGTGAAATTCTCTGCCACCACGACAGCGTCGAACTGCTGAAAACCCAGCGGGACGTGACCACCTTCAATCAGGGAGCCTATGCATGAGCGCTCGTTTTGTGAGACTGGCCGAGCAGGGTCGGGCGACCGTCAGCTTGACCGTGGATGGCGTGCCCATCAGGGCGTTGCAGGGCGACACATTGATGGTCGCATTGCTCACTCAGGGCAATGCGTTGCGCCAGTCGGAATTCGATTCCGGTCGACGTGCCGGGTTCTGCCTGATGGGCGCCTGCCAGGATTGCTGGGTGTGGACGCGCAGCGGCGAGCGTCTGCGTGCGTGCTCCAGTGAAGTCCGTGAAGGACTGGATCTCGTCACCACACAACCGGAGGCGACATGGCCACTGCACGGGTAGTTATCGTCGGCGCCGGCCCTGCGGGGATTCGCTGCGCCGAGACGCTGGTGAAGGCCGGCTTCAAACCGGTCCTGATCGATGAAAATCGCCGCGACGGCGGCCAGATCTATCGACGCCAACCCGAAGGTTTCACCCGCGACTACTGCGCGCTGTACGGCACTGAAGCGGCCAAGGCGCGTGACCTGCACGAGAGTTTCGAGCGCTTGCGCCCACACATCGATTACCGCCCCGACACGTTGGTGTGGAATCTGGTGCCCAGGCAATTGTGCTGCGTCAGTCAGGGGCACCATACGACGGTGGACTACGACGCGCTGATCCTCTGCACCGGCGCCACGGACCGTTTGATGCCCATTGAGGGCTGGCAGCTGGCGGGCACCTACAGCCTCGGCGGGGCGCAGATCGCGCTCAAGTCGCAGGCGGTTTCCATCGGCCATCGCGTGGTGTTCATGGGCAGCGGTCCGCTGCTGTATCTGGTGGCCAGCCAGTATGTGAAGGCCGGCGCCAACGTCGCTGCGGTGCTTGATACATCGCCACTGAGCAAACGCATCGTCGCGCTGCCGAAGATGCTCGCGCGGCCCGGCGTGTTGCTCACCGGGATGAAACTGTTGGCGCAGTTGTATCAGGCGAAGATACCAGTGCATCTGGGGATCAAGCCGGAGCTGATATCGGGAGATGCCACCGGCGGCGTCAGTGGTGTGCGCGTGCGCTCAGCCAAAGGCGAAACCCTGGACATCGACTGCGATGCCGTGGCCCTGGGGTATCACTTGCGTCCGGAAACCCAGCTGGCCGATCTGGCCGGATGTCGCATGCGTTTTGATGAAGCGTCCGGCCAATGGTGGCTGGCGCTTGATGAAGAAGGCCGCACTTCGGTCAGCGGTGTGTATGCCGCCGGCGACGGCGCCAGGATTCGCGGTGCCGATGCGGCTGAACATGCCGGGCGTCTGGTGGCGATGGCGCTGCTCGAGGATCAGCAAAAACCGGTGGATACCGTATTACGCGCAGAGCAACGGCGCGCATTGGCGGTGATGGATCAGTTCCGCCTCGGTCTGGCGCAGGCATTTCCCTGGCCCGCCGAACAGGCCGGGGCCTTGCCGGATTCGGCGATTGTCTGTCGCTGCGAGATGATCAGCGCGGGCGAACTGCGCCGTACGGTCAGTGAAAAGGGCGCGTGCGAAGTCAATCGGGCCAAGGCCTTCAGCCGGGTCGGCATGGGCCGTTGCCAGGGCCGCTACTGCTCGCAGGCCGGCGCCGAAGTGATCGCCGCCGCAGCCGGCGTCAGTGTGCAACAGGTCGGCCGCCAGCGCGGTCAGGCCCCCGTCAAACCGCTGCCGATGGTGATCATCGAGGAACCGTCATGAACCCGCACAAAAGTGATGTATTGATTATCGGCGGCGGCATCATGGGCGCGGCGTCAGCGTTTTTTCTGCGCCAGCGCGGGCACTCCGTGACCCTGCTCGAGCGCGACCAGATTGGCCAATACGCCAGCGGCGTCAACTTCGGCAACGTGCGGCGTCAGGGCCGTTATCTGGGGCAACTGGAATTGGCCAACCGTTCGTTTGCGCTATGGAAGCGCTTGCCGGAGCTGATTGACGACGATCTGGAGTTCATCGCCAGCGGCCACATGCGCGTGTGTTACCGCGAAGACGAAATTGCCGAGCTCGAAGCGTATGCCGCGGCGCCGGAAGCGGCGCAACTGGATCTGCAGATCTATCGCGGCGCTGAACTGCATCGGCGCTTTCCGTTTCTGGGGCCGGACGTGAAGGGGGGCTCCTACGCACCGCACGACGGTCACGCCAACCCGCGTCTGGCAGCACCGGCATTCGCCCGGGCGGCGCGGCGGATCGGTGCGCGTATCGAAGAACAGACCGAAGTGGCCGAAGTGCAGAAAACCGCAGGCGAGTTCTGCGTTACCACCACCGATGGCCGGCAATATCGCGCCGCACAACTGCTGATCACCGCCGGCGCCTGGGGAGAGAAACTGTCCGCGCAGTTCGGCGAACCGGTACCGCTGGACACCCACGGCCCGCAGATGGCGGTGACGGAACCGGTGCCGTACGCCTTGCCGACGGTGATTGGCGTGTTCACCAAAATCCCTGAGGAAGTCATTTATTTCCGGCAGATTCCACGCGGCAACATCATCATTGGCGGCGGCTATCGCAGCAAACCGGACATGGTCAATCGCCGTGCCTATGTCGAGCCACGCAGCATCCTCAACCAGATCCGGCAAATGCGCCGACTGCTGCCGGGTGTCGGCAATCTGAACATCATTCGGGTCTGGAGCGGCATCGAAAGCTATCTGCCGGACTCGCTGCCGATCATGGGGCCAAGCGGCACGGTCGAGGGTCTGTATTACGCATTCGGCTTCTGTGGCCATGGCTTCCAGTTGGGGCCGGGCGTCGGAGATGTCATGGCTGAATTGATCAGCACCGGCAGCACCTCCACGCTGATCGAACCCTTTTCCATACGCCGGTTCGCCCCCTTGGCCGAACAACGGAGCAAAGCCTCATGAAACCCCGTGTACTGGAGATTCTCAAACGATTGATTGCGTTCGATACCGTGTCCTCGGAATCGAACATGGCGTTGATCGAGTACGTTCGCGAGCTGCTGCTGAGCAAGGGCATCGAGTCGCTGATCGTCAAGGACGAAAGCGGCAAGAAGGCCAATCTGTTTGCCAGCACCGGCCCGAAAGACCAACCGGGCATTCTGCTGTCCGGCCACACAGACGTGGTGCCAGCTGCGGGGCAGGCGTGGACTGTTCCACCGTTTCAGGTGACGGAGCAGAACGGGCGGGTTTACGGGCGCGGCAGTTGCGACATGAAAGGCTTTATCGCGCTGGCCATCGACGCGATGCTGGATGCTGCTGACCATTCCCTCAGCCGTCCGCTGCAACTGGCGCTGTCACACGACGAGGAAATCGGCTGCGTCGGCGTGCGACGTTTGCTCGATGTGCTGCATCTGGCGCCGGTGCGGCCGTTCCTGTGCCTGATCGGCGAACCGACCAACATGCAGTTTGTGCTGGGGCACAAGGGCAAGGGCTCGTACCGCACCTATTGTCGGGGGCTGGAGGCGCATTCTTCGCTGGCGCCGCGCTCGGTCAACGCGATCCACGTGGCCTGCGATTTCATTGCAGCGTTGCGTGAATCACAGCGTCAACTGCAGGAGCAGGGCGCCCGGGATGCCGATTACGACGTGCCTTACACCACCGTGCACGTTGGCCAGATCGGCGGTGGCCGGGCGCTGAATATCGTGCCGAATCTGTGCACGGTGGATTTTGAAGTGCGCAATTTGCCGGCGGATGATCTGGAACAGATTCTCGCCCAGATGCAGGAGCGTGCCGAGTTGATCGTGCGCGAGGCGAAGAAGCTTTCGAGCGTGGCGGCCATCGAGATTGAAACGGTCAACGTCTATCCTGGCCTGGACACCCACCCGAGCGTCGAAGCGGTACGGTTCCTGAAAAATTTCGCGGCGCCGGATACCACGACGTCCAAGGTTTCGTTCGGCACGGAAGGCGGATTGTTCAAGCAGCGTCTGGATGTGCCGGTGGTTGTCTGCGGGCCAGGTTCGATCGAGCAGGCGCACAAGCCCGACGAGTTTATCGAGAACAGCCAGATGGAGGCGGGGGAGCGCTTTCTGGAGGGCTTGCTCGGTTCGCTGAAACGATAGAAAACAGCAGTTCTGCTGTTCCACCGCCAATTTCAGCAGCCGACACTGTCCGTCAAGCGCTTTCAGCATCCTCATCCGCCGAGTCTCCCTAGACTGGAATCTGTCTCGGATCAGGACTCGACCATGCTCAAGAATCGTTTGAAAGACCCCGGTCTTCTCGCAGAACTCGCTTATGTGAACGGCCAGTGGATCGGCGCCGATGACGGCGCGACCCTAGATGTCATCGACCCGGCCAGCGGCGAATTGATCGGCCGCGTGCCCGCCATGCAAGGCGTGGAAACCCGTCGCGCCATCGACGCCGCCGAACGGGCCTGGCCCGCCTGGCGGGCACGGCCGGCCGCCGAACGTGCGGCGCTGTTGGAGCGTTGGTATCAGGCGATGATCGACAACCTCGACGATCTGGCGCTGATCATGACTTGCGAACAAGGCAAGCCGCTGAATGAAGCCAAAGGTGAAATCCGCTACGGCGCGGGTTTCGTCAAATGGTTTGCCGAAGAGGCGCGGCGGATTTACGGCGAAACCATGCCGGCGCCCAGCGGTGACCGCCGACTGTTGACCCTCAAGCAACCGGTGGGTGTCTGCGCGGCGATCACGCCGTGGAATTTCCCCAACGCAATGATTACCCGCAAGTGTGCTCCGGCCCTGGCGGCGGGGTGCCCGATCATCGTCAAACCGTCGGATCTGACGCCGCTGTCGGCGCTCGCATTGGCGGTGTTGGCTGAGCGCGTCGGCATTCCGGCCGGGGTGTTCAATGTGCTGACCGGCATGCCCGCCGGGATTGGCGAGGAGCTGACCGGCAACCCGACGGTGCGCAAGATTTCCTTCACCGGTTCCACTGCGGTGGGCCGTTTGCTGATGCGCCAGAGTGCCGAACACATCAAGCGATTGAGCCTGGAGCTCGGCGGCAACGCACCGTTCATTGTGTTTGACGACGCTGATCTTGAGCAGGCGATTACCGGGATCATGCTGAGCAAGTTTCGCAACGCCGGGCAGACCTGCGTCTGTGCCAACCGGATTCTGGTGCAGGACGGCATTTACCAGCGTTTTGCCCAGCGTCTGGTCGAGGAGGTCGGCAAACTCAAGGTCGGCAATGGCCTGCAGGACAACGTGACCATCGGCCCGCTGATCAACAAGGCGGCCGTGAGCAAGGTGGCCCGCCACATCGATGATGCCTTGAGTCAGGGCGCGCAGTTGCTCTGCGGCGGCGTTCCCGAGGGTGACAGTCAATTTGTGCAACCGACGGTGCTTGGCGATGCCCACGCCGGCATGCTCCTGGCCAACGAAGAAACCTTCGGCCCGGTCGCGCCGCTGATGCGGTTCACCGACGAAGCCGAAGCCTTGGCGCTGGCCAACGCCACGCCGTTTGGCCTCGGCGCCTATTACTTCACTCAAGATTTGCGTCGCTCATGGCGTTTCGGCGAAGCGCTGGAATTCGGCATGGTCGGCCTCAACACCGGAATCATCTCCATGGAAGTCGCGCCGTTCGGCGGCATCAAACAATCGGGCCTGGGCCGTGAAGGCAGCAAATACGGTCTCGACGAATACCTTGAAGTCAAAGCCTTCCACATCGGCGGCTTGTAACTTCACAACAACGGGGAGCCACAACTGATGAGCAAGGTCTTCAAGATCGCCGCGATTGCCGGCGACGGGATTGGCAAGGAAGTGCTGCCCGAGGGGCTGCGGGTTCTGGAGCAGGCCGCGAAGAAATGGCAACTGGACTTGAGCATTGAAGTGCTCGACTGGGCGCATTGCGATTATTACCTGGAACACGGGCAGATGATGCCCGAGGACTGGTTCGAACAGCTCAAGGGTTTCGACGCGATTTACTTCGGCGCCGTGGGCTGGCCGGAGAAAGTGCCGGACCATATTTCCCTGTGGGGGTCGCTGCTGAAGTTCCGCCGCGACTTCGACCAGTACGTGAATATCCGCCCGGTGCGCTTGTTCCCCGGGGTGCCATGCCCGTTGGCCGGACGCGAACCGGGGGACATCGATTTCGTGGTGATTCGCGAGAACACCGAAGGCGAGTATTCATCGGTCGGCGGCAAGATGTTCGAAGGCACCGAGCATGAGTTCGTGCTGCAGGAATCGGTCTTCACCCGCCGGGGTGTCGACCGGATTCTCAAGTTTGCCTTCGACCTGGCCCAGACCCGGCCACGCAAGCGCCTGACCGCAGCGACCAAGTCCAACGGCATTTCGATCAGCATGCCGTACTGGGACGAGCGCACCGCGCTGATGGCCGCGCAGTACCCGCAGGTGACGTGGGACAAGCAGCACATCGATATCTTGTGCGCGCGCTTCGTTCTGCAACCGGATCGATTCGATGTGGTGGTGGCGTCGAACCTGTTCGGCGACATCCTCTCCGACCTGGGGCCCGCGTGTGCCGGAACCATCGGCATTGCGCCGTCGGCCAACCTGGATCCGCAGCGACGTTTTCCGTCACTGTTCGAGCCAGTGCATGGCTCGGCGCCGGACATCTATGGGCAGAACATCGCCAACCCGATTGCGATGATCTGGTCAGGGGCGCTGATGCTCGATTTCCTGGGCAACGGTGACGAGCGTTATCGCGCAGCACACGACGGGATCTTGCAGGCGATCGAGCGGGTGATCGCCGAGGGACCGATCACCCCGGATCTGGGCGGGAAGGGCTCGACCCAGGATGTCGGCAAAGCCATCGCCGAGTTCCTCTGAAGCTTCGTCATCCTCTGCATGAGTGAGCCTGCTCGCTCGTGCAGAGGGTGTGAATCAGTACCCTTTGTTGCGGTCGATCTGACCGCTCATGGGCTGGCCGCGTTCGAAGCTGCGGATGTTCTCCAGCAGGACAGCAAATGCGCTTTCCGGCTGGGTCATCGCCGCGATATGCGGCGTCAGCAGAATCTGCGGATGGCCCCAGAAGGGATGATCCGCCGGTGCCGGTTCGTTCTGCACCACATCCAGCACCGCGCCGCTGAGTTGCCCGCTGTCCAGCGCTTCGAGCAAGTCCTCTTCCACCAGATGCCCACCGCGCCCCATGTTGATCAGTGCCGCGCCATGCGGCAATTGGCGAAACAACTCGCGGTCGAGAATGCCACGGGTCTGCTCGGTCAGCGGCAATACGCACATCACAATGTCGCACTGGCTCAGAAACGCCGGCAACTGCTCGCGACCGGCAAAGCACTCGACGCCGGCAATCCGATGCGCACTGCGCGCCCACCCCTTGAGGGCAAAGCCCAGGGGCTGCAAGGTGGCGAGAATCTGCTGCGCCTGAGTTCCGAGGCCCATCACCCCCACCCGACGCTGATGCGCCGGCTGCAGCAGGTGCGCCTGCCAACAGCGCGCCATCTGCTGCTGGCGATAGCGCAACATATCCCGGTGCAAGCTGAGCACGGCAAAACTGGCGTACTCGCACATGCCTTGGGTGATCCCGGGATCGAGCAGGCGCACCACCGGAAGACTCGCCGGGATACGGCTCAGGTCCAACTGATCGACTCCGGCCGACAACGCAAACAACACCTGCAGATTCGGCAACACCGTCTGCAGATCCTCCGGCGCCTGCCACGCCGCCAGGTACTTGATGTCTGCGGGATCACCGATGTCCGGCCAGGCGCGCCATTCGATGTCCGGGGCATGTTCGGCGAACAGTGCTTTCCACTGTTCGCCGCGCACGGGGTCAGCTTTGTAGAGCAGGGCCATGGTCAATTCCTGAGAGGGTTGAAAGTGCTCCCATCATCGCCCAACGCCAGAGCAGGATCTGTCGAAAGCAGCGCTGCGAACACTGTGCGTCATGTCATATATGCACGCGGCCGGCAGATTCGGCGGCCTGAAGGAATCTGCCGTTTGGCAGGGTGAAAACAGTCGATCCGGATTTCTCAGGGGCCAAGTTCGGCGTAGTTCGTTCCGCACAAGTCTTAATCTTAAGACCCTGTGTAACCACCTCCTGCATTCACTCCGGGCTGCCGGACTCACGAAGGGAAATGCCATGAACAGCCAAGTCGACCAAACACCTCATTTACTCCGTCAGCGTGATCAGTTCGTGCCACGCGGACTGGTCACCGCTCATCCGCTGGTGATTGATCGCGCCCAAGGGGCTGAATTGTGGGACGTAGACGGCCAGCGTTATCTGGACTTCGTCGGCGGCATCGGCGTGCTGAACATCGGCCATAACCATCCCAAAGTGGTTGCAGCGGTGCAGGCCCAATTGCAAAAAGTCTCGCACGCCTGCTTTCAGGTGGTGGCCTACAAGCCGTATCTGGATCTCGCCCAGCGCTTGTGCGAAATGATAGGCGGCGAGGAGCACTACAAAGCGGCGTTCTTCACCTCCGGCGCCGAAGCCGTGGAGAACGCGGTGAAAATCGCCCGTGCTCACACCAACCGCTCTGCTGTGATCTCCTTCCGCGGCGGTTTCCATGGACGCACCTTGCTCGGCACCACGCTGACCGGCATGAGCCAGCCCTACAAACAGAACTTCGGGCCCTTCGCGCCGGAGGTGTTTCACACCCCATATCCAAATGCCTATCGCGGCGTCACCAGTGAGATGGCGCTCAAGGCGCTGGACGAGTTGCTTGCCACTCAGGTTGCGCCGGAGCGGGTTGCGGCGATCATCATTGAACCCGTGCAGGGCGACGGTGGCTTCCTTGCCGCGCCGGCACAATTCCTCCAGGCATTGCGCGAGTTGACCCACAAGCACGGCATCGTGCTGATCCTCGATGAAATCCAGACCGGATTCGGCCGCACCGGCAAGTGGTTCGGTTTCCAGCACGCCGGCATCCAGCCTGACCTGGTCACCGTCGCCAAGAGTCTGGCCGGGGGGCTGCCGTTATCGGGCGTGGTCGGCAAAGCCGACATCATGGATTCGCCACTGCCCGGGGGCCTCGGCGGCACCTACGGCGGCAATGCACTGTCCTGCGCAGCGGCCCTGGCGGTGATCGACGCTTATGAAGAAGAAAAACTGCTCGAACGCGGCGATGCATTGGGCAAGCGTCTGCGTGAAGGTTTGCTGCAGTTGCAGCGCCGTCACCCGCAGATCGGTGACGTACGCGGCACCGGGTTCATGTTGGCCATCGAGCTGATCAAGAACGATGAAGCGCGCTCACCGGACGCGGATCTGAACCAGCGTGTGATCGATGAAGCGCGCAAAGGTGGCTTGCTGGTGATCAAGTGCGGCGTCTATCGCAACGTCCTGCGCTTCCTCGCGCCACTGGTGACGACCGAAGCGCAGATCGATGAAGCCTTGCAGATTCTGCAGGCTGCGTTGGCACGGGTATTGAACTGATGTCCGCCGGGTTCAGCGGCGCGGTCGCTGGCCAGCGTCGCTGAACCTTTTTGGCGCATGGATTGATGAAACGCATCATCGGAGGCTGTGTACACCATGGGGCTGACTGATTATCGAGCACTGCTCATCGATTGCGACGAAGTCCTGGTTGACCGTGATTCGGGGGTCTGGGCAGCGCTGCAGCCGTTGCTCGACAGCCGGGGCGGGCGCCCGGACAAGGAACAGGTGCTGGGCGAATTTCGCGAGGTGGTGCAGGCGCTCTATCCCCGCTTTGCCGAACTGGGCTTCAGCGGATTGCTGTGTTTTGCCCATCGCCAACTGGCCGAGCGCTGGAGCTTGAAAGCCAGTTGGGAGGAGGGCATGAGTTTCGCGCGTTCTGCTGCCAACTGGTCATTGTTCGAAGACGCGCCCGGAGCGATGCTGTACCTACGCAAGTTTTATCGCCTGTTGGTCGTGGGCGACCGGGATGCCGAGGATCGCGCCGTGTTGTGCGAGCACCTGGGGATTGTGGCTGATGACTTTATTTCGCTGGCCAGCGATCCGCTGCGGGACGAGGACTGGTTGAATGCCAACGAGCTGAAGCCAGTACACATTCTGCGGGTCACCCGACCCGCCGCCCGCGGTCAGGCGCTGACCGATGTGTGTCTGATCGGTCGCGAACGGGTGAAACAACCGACCCCATGCGCTGCGGATTATTGCATCAACAGCATGGCTGACCTGGTCGCACAGCATCAGATGTGTTTACGGCGCTGATTTTGCTAGTAGATTGTCCTACAAATGGCAGTCAAGAGGTTCGCAATGGAAGGTTTAGTCAAACTGGACCGCATCGACATCAGTATCCTGGTTGAGTTGCAGAAGGACGGGCGCATGACCAATGTGAGTCTGGCCGATGCCGTGGGATTGTCGGCCAGCCCCTGCCTGCAACGGGTCAAACGGCTGGAATCGGCCGGTTACATTTCCAGCTACAAGGCACACTTGAACCTGGCGAAGATCACCGAATCGGTAACGGTCTTCACCGAAATCACCCTGAGTGACCACAAGCGCGAAGACTTCGCCAAATTCGAGTCGAATATCCGGCTGGTGGATGAAGTGCTCGAATGCCATTTGATCAGTGGCGGCTACGATTATCTGGTGCGCTTCATGACGCGCAGTATTCAGCACTACCAAGAAGTGATTGAAAGCCTGCTGGATAAAAACATCGGCATTTCCAAGTACTTCAGCTACATCGTCATCAAATCCCCGGTACTCAAGGACGGCGTGCCGTTGCGCAAGTTGTTGCGGCACTGAAGTTCCATACATCCATCAGGCGCAAACAGGGGGACAGCTGACTGTCCCCCATTATTTGCTAGCCACCAAAGCCAACGATGGCTTTGGTTTCCAGATACTCCTCAAAGCCGTAGACACCAAATTCACGACCATTGCCGGATCGTTTGTAGCCACCGAACGGTGCCATGGGATTCCAGGCAGGGTGGTTGAGCAGCACTTGTCCAGCGCGGATGCGTGAGGCAACGGCACGTGCATGATCAAGGTTGCGGGATTGAACGTGGGCGCTCAGTCCGTACACCGTATCGTTGGCGATCGCGACAGCCTCATCGAGCGTTTCATAGGCGATGATGCACAGCACTGGCCCGAAGATTTCCTCCTGGGCAATGCGCATGCTCGAGTCGACCTCGGAAAATACGGTCGGTCGGGCGTAGAAGCCGGTTTCATGACCAGGCACGCGTCCTGGACCGCCGCACACGAGTTTGGCCCCTTCACTCAGGCCCGATTCGATCATGGCCTGCACACGCTTGAACTGGGCCTCATTGGCTATCGGACCGAGTACCGTTTCTTCCGATTGTGGATCCCCCACGATGATCGCGTTGGCGGTTGCGGCGGCCAGTGCCTCGACTTCCGCCAGCCGTTCCCTTGGTACGATCATTCTGGTCGGGGCGCTGCAGGATTGCCCGACGTTGCGAAACGCCGTCATCACGCCCAATGGCACGACGCTGGCGAAGTCGGCATCGGGCAGCAGCACGTTGGGTGATTTGCCGCCCAGTTCCTGGGTGACGCGTTTCACCGTAGGGGCGGCCGCCTGTGCGACCAAGGCACCTGCACGGTTTGAACCGGTGATCGAAATCATATCGATATCCGGGTGCGCAGCCATGGCGCCGCCGACCTCGGCGCCCGTGCCATTTACCAGATTGAAGACACCCGGAGGCAGGCCGGCGTCATGCACCAATTGGGCGAAAAGAAGGGCGCTCAGCGGTGACAGTTCACTGGGTTTGAGCACCACTGTGCAACCGGCTGCAATCGCCGGGGCCACTTTGGCGGTGATTTGATAAAGCGGCCAATTCCAGGGGGTGATGAGACCGCAGACGCCGATGGGTTCGCGCTCGATCGCGGTGCCGCCTTCAACCGTCTGGAAGCGATAGGTGGACAACAGGTCACGGGCAATCCGAACGTGTTCGGCCGCCAAGGGCACTTGCATCGCTCGGGCGAAACCGATGGCAGCGCCCATTTCCAGAGAAAGGGTCTGCGCAAGCGACTCTTTTCGCTCAAGGATCAGGTCGTAAATTTTGCCAAGAAAATCCGCGCGTACTTCGGCGGAGGTCGCAGACCAGCGAGGAAACGCTGCACGCGCCGCAGCGACGGCCCGATCAACGTCTTCGGCCGATCCGCTGGCGACCTCTGCAACTACGCTTTCAGTCGCCGGACTGACCACGGGCAAACTGGCAGGCGTTGCCGGCGAGCACCAGCCACCATTGATATAAAACTGTTGAGACGTAGGCGAATCCACGGGGTGGGTATTCGAAGATTGTGTTGTCATCCAACTAGCTCCTTAGAGGACTGATGGGGGCTGTTAACAGCAGGGAAGGAGGGAGGTCAGAGCAACGCCGGGGTACCGGTAAAGGCGGTGCCCTGTGGTTTGAATAAGCTAGCAAAAGTGCCCAACCGAAATATGCCGTTCTTGAAATCGGCAAGGGATAATCTGCTGTATCTCAGGGGCTGACGTTGTCTCTGTGCGATCGGGCTTTTCAGAGGCATGCGTCCGGCCAAGTCATCTACCCGACCCCGCAAAGCCAGGACATGGTGTGCACTTTAATTTAAGTGGGCACCCGTTCCAGCCTTTTAAGCGGGTATTTCCATGCAGCGTGTTCGGTGCGGCGAAGCCGCACTGCGTCTATCTGTTTGCCAATCGCCGCGCGACCCGAGTCAAAGTGGGCGTCTGGCTGGCGGCACGCGCCTGCCGACGCAGCGGGTGAGTGAAATTGATCAGTTGCTGCCGCATAAGTGGCAACCGGTTTCATCGGTGTGCGGCATGAGCGCTTATACAAAATAAGCAATTTATTGACGTCAAATCATAGTTGTGTGTAGCACTATTCATTTGCCAGATTGCCCGCCGATACCTACTTAAGTCGAATCCGTTGAAGGTCACTCCGAGGGTAAGTCCATGTTCAATAAATCACTTAAAGATGAACTACAGGCCAGGAAGGCCGAAGTCTTGGGCTATAAGGGATTGATCGAAGCACTGGGCCGCTCCATGGCGGTAGTCGAGTTTGACCTGGACGGCAAGGTGTTGCGAGCCAACGATAATTTTCTCGCCACCATGGGCTATAGCGCTGAGCAATTGCTCATGAAATCGCATCGGGAATTCTGCTCCTCTGCGCTAACTAACAGTGCGGAGTACAGCCAATTTTGGTCGCAACTGCGTGCTGGCAAGTTCGTGTCGGGTACTTTCCAGCGAATCAACTCGATGGGACAGAATGTCTGGCTTGAAGCCAGTTACAACCCTGTGATCGACGAGCGAGGCCAAGTTATTACGATCGTCAAGTATGCCCTGGACGTGACTGAAAAAGTCGTTCAAGAAGCGCTGAATCGGGGCAAGCTTGCCGCACTGGATCGCGCCATGGCCGTGATTGAGTTTGACCTCAGTGGCAATATCCTCTCGGCCAACGACAATTTTCTACACACCATGGGCTATGCCCTAAACGAGCTCAAGGGTAAGCACCACCGGCTCTTTTGCGAGGCAAGCCTGATAAATGGAAGCGACTACAGCGACTTCTGGCGTCGATTGAATGCAGGTGAGTTTTTCAGTGGTCAGTTCAAACGTATCGGCAAACACGGACGAGTGGTCTGGCTGGAAGCGACTTATAACCCTGTGTATGACGCTACTGGCAAATTGTCGAAGATCGTCAAGTTCGCCAGTGATATCACCGAGCGCATCGAGCGCTTTGAAGAGGATTCGCGCGGCGCTTCCCGGGCGTACCATATTTCCGCCGAGACCGAGAAAGTCGCCGAACAGGGCGCCCAAGTCATTCAGGAAACAGCTCGAGAGATGCGCCAGATTGCCGAAAACATTGGCGCGTCGGCGAGGCTGGTTGGTCAGTTGGGCGACCGTTCCGAACAGATCACGGCCATCGTCAATACTATTCGCGGTATCGCTGATCAAACCAATCTGCTCGCCCTTAACGCCGCCATTGAAGCGGCCCGAGCGGGCGATCAGGGCCGAGGCTTTGCGGTAGTGGCCGACGAAGTTCGGCAACTGGCGGGGCGCACCAGCCGGTCGACTGCGGAAATTGCCGAAATGATCGGCAAGATCCTTTCTGAAACCCGTGATGCCGTCGCCAGCATGAACGCAACTCAAGAGAGCGCACAACGCGGCGTCGGTCTGGCCGATCAGGCTGGCTCGGTGATCCTGCAGATTCGTAGCGGCACCAGCGACGCCGTCGAGGCGGTGAGCATGTTCGCCTCCAAACTCGACGAGTCAGAAGTGATTCCCAAAACCGCCGTCAGTTGGGTCGGGTAAAAGGCTACAACTGGTGCGCACTTGATTTAAGTGCGCACCCTGTCTTGGCTTTTTGTGCATCTGGGTAGATGACTTGGCCAGACACTTTCAGAGCCGATAGCTAACGCCCGGAGCCGCTCAGTCAATGTCTTTTTGTGGCGGGGAATGACAACCTTTTGTCCTGACAACTCAATAGCCAGTTTGCTACGGATTCGCCAGTTGGACCTGATCACGACCACTTGATTTAGCTTTGTACATGGCGCTATCGGCACGCCGAATGAAGTCGTCAAACGATTCCGATGGCGCCCACGTTGCAACGCCGAAGCTACAAGTGACCTTTCCTGCCTCGTCAAATGGGAGGGTGCTTATCAGCACTCTTAGCTTTTCTGCCAGCAGGCTCGTATCGTTCGATTCGCTGTCCGGGCAGATCAATGCGAACTCTTCTCCACCCGTTCTGCACAGCAAATCGGTTTTGCGTGTTGCCGAACGTATTCGTGCGCACAACGACTTGAGAACGTTATCCCCACATTGATGCCCCCAGTGGTCATTGATGCATTTGAAGTGATCGACGTCGAACAGGATCAGCGATAGAGGCTTGTCGTGCTTGTCAGCCTCGATGAGCAGGCGCTCCATCAAATCTTCGAAATGCCGGCGGTTATAGACACCGGTCAGGTGGTCGGTAATGTTCAATAAACGCAAGTCTTGCGTGCGCTCATCAACCAGCGAGAGGGCGCGGGCGCGCTGTGTGATCAGCAAGTACACCATCAAGGTCAGCAGCAGCGTCAATCCTACTCCGAATAATGCAATCAAACTGACGGACAGGGCGTTGCTGTTGGCGACCAGAAAAGTCGAGCTGGGTCGAAACTGGATCAGGTAATTCTGATCGGCCACTTTCAACAGCCGTTGTGTGTACAGCTCTGAAGGGGCAGCAGGGGCCTGGCTCTGATAAATGGTTTCCCCTTGATGCTGCGTGTCGATCAGTGAAAGTCTCACGTTCAGCCGTTGCAGACTGGGTAATGGGATGCCCTGTTCCATCAAAGACGCCAAGCGTACGGTGGAGACAACGAAACCCTGCAAACCATCATCCTTGGCTGGAACCTCAAGGTAGTTCTGGAATACGGGGGCGACGAAGAAAATCCCGGACTGCCCATTAGTCATTTTCAATGGTTCCGACACGACTATTTGATTTGTTTCTCGCGCCTTGCTCATCAAGGCCTGGCGACCCGGACGAGCCATGACATCCATGCCAGGAACGATCTTCACGTCATCGCGCTTCAACAGGTAGAGCAATATCCAGTGTTCCGGCCTGCTGGAGAGGGGAATTTTTTCGCCGGTGACTGGATCAATTTCATGATATGAAAAATCACTTGTACCGTTGAGGAGCGCCTTGGCGCGAAACGACTGTAGATCCTTCTCGAGAATCCTCGGTACCCAGCTATAGGCTTCGTCCTCTCCAACTAGAGGCGTGACGAATCCCAGAAACTCCTTTTCAGTGACATCGTCGGCATTGATAAAGAAATGCTTCACAACGTCCAGCTTCAAGACCTGCGTATTGAAGCGTCGTTGCAGGCGACTGAATCGTTCGTCGACCTCCAGTTGGAACGCAACGTTGACGGTGCGCTGCTCCGACCCAACGAAAAGAATCAGTACCAAGACCGTGACGGCGACACCCGCCAGGAACACCAGAGCGCAAAGGCTCACATCTGTTGCTTTGAATGCGTTCTGACGAGAAAACATCATTTCCTGTTCCTTGCTCATCGCCAAAATCGACGCACGGTCATTCAGTATTCTTTCGAGTTATCGGCACTTGCAACGACATCTTTACAGGCTATGCGAGCCGGATACTTGCCTACTCAATCTTCAGGTTTGGGTCCGTAGCCGTTAGCGAAATCATCAACAAGGTGAAGCTGGTATGGGGTGAGCGTCCGCTACATACGCGCCGGTGCGACCTGCTGGTTGTCGACAATACCTGACGTCAGCCCGTCGATGAGTCGATCAAGCGTTGACCGGCACGGCTTTGGGCCTGCGATACAGGATCGTTGTCGGTGTGCAGCACGTCCAGCCGTCGGCACGCAGCAAAGCCAGATCGCTTTGAAAAGCACCTCCGGAAAACTGGGTGGGAAGGCCTAAGCTCATTCCAAAAAGATATTTATTTAATCTTTTTAAGATCGTTTAGCTTTTAACAAAGGAAACGTGCAGCGCCTCGCTAGCGGCGTTTTTTTTGCCTCCGGCCGACCCTGTCCGCAGTCATTGCCTGAGGCTCCTGTCCATTTTTTTACCCTGAACGGCCATATATCTGGCCGTCAGCGGTTCGTCGCCCGGAGCCCTCGTGACACTTATTCAAACCTCTTTGGCAACGGTACAGATCGACTTGCCTGAACGATTGGCCCCACCCATCGACGATAGCGCCGAGGAGGGCGATGTTGTCCTCGAACTGCGAGGCGTCACTAAAGCTTATCTGCGCAAAGGCGGATCGCCGTTGCCGGCTGTCAACCATGTCAGCTTGAAGGTTCGGCGCGGCGAAGTGCTGTGCCTGATGGGCACCTCCGGCAGCGGCAAATCGACCTTGCTTCGCCATATCAATCGTTTGATCGAACCCACCAGCGGTGAGGTCTTGATTGAAGGTCAGGCTATCAGCGGCTTGAGCCACAAAGCGTTGCGGGATTTGCGCTCGCGGCGAATCGGCATGGTGTTCCAGCATTTTGGTCTTTTGCCCCATCGCACGGTGCTGGACAACGTTGCGCTGCCTCTGGAGTTGCGCGGCGAATCCGAGGCCGTCCGGCACGCAGCGGCCACCCGACAGTTACAGGCGATGGGCCTGGAGGGATGGGGCGAGCATTATCCTCACGAGTTGTCCGGCGGTATGCAGCAACGGGTCGGTCTTGCGCGGGCATTGGTGACTGATCCGGATATTCTCCTGATGGACGAGCCTTTCAGCGCACTGGATCCGACCATCCGGCGAGACCTGCAAAGCCACTTTCTGGCGCTGGTACGCGAGCGCGGGATCACCACGTTGCTGGTCACTCACGATCCTGCCGAAGCGGTACGTCTCGCTGACCGGATAGCGGTATTGCGTCAGGGACGTCTGGTGCAGTCGGGCACCCCGAAACAGCTGCTCGAGACGCCGGCCGATGCTGAGGTCGCGGATTTTTTCCGCGATTGCCTTCCAGCCGCACCGGTATTGCACGATGCCGGTGGCGCGGTACGTCAGGTTCCCGAAACGGCACCGAAGGAGCAAGCGGTTCAGCCGGGCTTGCGCGGCTGGCAAGCCCTGTTGCTCGGGCCGGCAGCGCTGGCGGCGCGGGGCAGAGGCGGGTTGTTCTGGCTCGGGTTCGCCGCAGAACTCGCGGCCCTGGCCACTGCGGTGCAAGGCATTGCGAGCGCATCCTGGATATCGGTCGTGGTGGGATTGGCCGTGCTGGCGGCCAGTCGTTTCACCGCGTATTCGCTGAGCCGTCAACCGGTGCGGCGCGCCGTTTCGAGTTGGGCGTTGCCGCTGGCGGTGCTGCTGGTCAGTCAGGCATTGGTGATCTGGCGCGTGTTGACGCCCGATACCACCCAGGCGTTCTTGCAGTTCCCGGCCAGCCGCCAGGCGCTGTTACTGACTGCACAGAGCCTGGATGATTTTATTGGTTGGTCACAGGTGACATTCGAGAGCGCTTTTGTCGGCGTGATCGTTGCGGTTCGCACGGTCATTGAAGGGATCGAAAACCTGCTCGGTTGGCTGCCTTGGCCGGTTTGTGCGTTGGCGCTGATATTGCTGGCCTGGCGCTCGGCGGGCCTGGCCCTGGCGCTCACCAGCAGCGCAGCGTTGTTGTATATCGGCCTGTTCGGGTTTTGGGAGCGGACGATTGCCACCCTGGCGCTGGTTGGTTCTTCGGTATTGATCGCACTGGTGATCGGCGTACCCACCGGCATTCTGCTGGCGAAGCGGCCGTTTGCCCGCAAGCTGCTCACGCCCTTGCTGGATGTCATGCAGACCCTGCCGACCTTTGTCTACCTGATTCCCGCTGTGGCGTTCTTCTCCGTGGGCAAGACCCCGGCGGTCATTGCGACGGTGATTTTCGCCCTGGCACCGATGATTCGTCTGACGTCCCTGGGCATTCAGGAAGTCCCGAAGGATGCCGTGGAAGCGGCAATCGCCCACGGAGCAAACCCCTGGCAAACCCTGGTGAAGGTGCAACTGCCGCTGGCGCGACGATCCCTGTTGCTGGGGATCAATCAGACCATTGTCATGAGCCTGTCGATGGTGGTGGTTGCTGCCCTGATCGGCGCTGGAGGGTTGGGTTACGACGTCATGACGGCGTTGCGCAATATCAAGGGCGGCGAGGGCGTGCTGGCCGGCGTGGCGATCGTGCTGTGTGCATTGATTCCCGATCGAATCATTCAATCGAGCTTGCGCAAGCAAGACCATCTGCATAACTGAACTGTGAGACTTATCGTGACAAAACATCTATTGCGTAACCTGAGTGCGGCCGCAGTGCTGGCTTCCCTGATCGTGCCGGCCAGCGTGATGGCCAAGGACAAAATTGTCATTGGCGAACAGAACTGGACGGGAGCCATCGCCATTCAACACATTCTAGGTGAGGTGATCAAAACCCGTCTGGACGGTGATGTGTCGTATCTGGCCGGGGACGTGCCGGTGCTGTTCAGTGCGGCGGCCAAGGGCGACGGTTCTGTGGATGTGCTGACTGACATCTGGCTGCCCAATCAGTCCGCGGCTTGGGCCAAGTACGTCACGGGAGGCACCCGCTCACTGGTACCCAATGCTCATCCTTATACCGGCGAACAAGGCTTCTACATTCCCGGTTATCTGCAAGACAAGTACGGCGTCAAATCGATCTACGACCTGAAAAAACCGGAAGTGGCCAAGCTCTTCGAGCCAGTGGGCGGCGGCAAGGCCGAACTGCTGGTGGGGCCGGCGGGCTGGGAGTCGACGTATATCGGCCAGATCAAGGCCAAGGATTACGGCTTCGCCGATAAATTCGAATCCGTGTCGACGGAAGCCTCGGTGACCTACGCCAAACTGGCCTCGGCTTACAAGGCGCAACGCGGCGTGGTGTTCTACGCCTACACCCCTGACTGGATTTTCTCGGCCTATGATCTGCGTCGCCTGGAAGAACCCGCGTTCGATGGCTACGCCCAGGACAACAAAAAAGAAGATCCTCTCTACAAGGCGGATGGCTGCTGGAAATTCGTCAGCCCGACCGTCGATCCCGACTGGCTGAACAAGAGCCACATCACCTGCGCCTTCCCGGATGCCAAGGTGTACGTCCTGGCTTCCACCGCACTGCAAAAGCGCGCGCCGAAAATTGCCGAGTTTCTGCACAATTTCGCCATCGACCCGGCACAGTTGAACGGACTGATCCAGAAGATCGAAAAGGAAAAACAGCCAGCAGACGTCGCCGCCAAGGCTTGGGTCCAAGCCAACCCTTCTACTGTTGACCAGTGGTTTGTATCGCAGGCGCCGCAAGTGAGTTCAACCCAATGACCAGAGCGAACGTACGTGTACTCGATGGTGGCATGGGACGCGAGTTGAAGCGAATCGGCGCGCCGTTCCGTCAACCGGAATGGTCGGCCCTCGCGCTGATCGAAGCGCCCGAGTATGTGCTGCAGGCGCATCAGGCGTTCGTGACAGCGGGCGCTCGGATCATCACCACCAATAGCTATGCGGTGGTGCCTTTTCATATTGGCGACGAGCGATTTGCCAAGCAGGGAAGAGCGCTGGCTGAGCGTGCCGGACGGCTGGCGCGGCAGGCCGCCGACGAAAGTACCGATGCGGTCACCGTGGCCGGGTCGTTGCCGCCGGCGTTGGGGTCGTACCGGCCGGATCTGTTCGATCATCAGCGTTCAGTAGCGATCCACCGCGAACTCATTGCCGGATTGCGAACGCACGTCGATGTGTGGCTGGCCGAAACGCAAAGCTCCATTGCTGAAGTGCGGGCGGTGGTCGAAGCCCTCGGAACGGATCCCGCGCCACTCTGGGTGTCATTCACGCTGTTGGATGAAGAGGGCCGGGAACCGCGATTACGCTCAAACGAGGCCGTTGCCGATGCGGTTCGCGTGGCGGCTGAGCTGGGGGCCAAGGCGGTGCTCTTCAATTGCAGCCAGCCGGAAGTGATGGCCGCGGCCTTGATTGAGGCACGCGCTGTGATTGAAAACCTGGATCATCCTGTCGAACTGGGGGTTTATGCCAATGCTTTCCCCCCTGTCAGTGCCAAAGCCGAGGCCAATAGCGATTTGTTGGACATTCGGCGCGATCTGGGCCCCGAGTCCTACCTGGACTGGTCGAAGTCATGGGTTGCCGCAGGGGCCAGCATTGTCGGCGGATGCTGTGGGATCGGCCCGGAGCATATCGCCCAGTTGCATTTGCACCTGCAATATCTAAAGGGGGAGGAGGCCGCGCATGAGTGATGTTCCAGGCGACGTTCTGCCAGAGCAGGCGACATTGGGTGCCGGCTGTTTCTGGGGGGCGGAAGCCTCATTCCGGGCATTGCCGGGTGTGCTCGACACACGCGTCGGGTTTGCGCGGTCAGACCTGAGCGACGCCACCCTGATCGAAGTCGTGCAAGTCGACTTCGATCCCCGACTCATTTCCTACAGCCGTCTGGTCGAACACTTCTGGACACTGCACGATCCCACGTCAGTCGACCGACAGGGTGCGGACGTCGGGGCGAAATACCGTTCCGCGCTGTTCTTCAACAGTGCCGAGCAGGCCAGACTGGCGCTTGTCGCCAGGCAGCAGCTGGATGCCAGTGGCCAGTTGGGCAAGCCAGTGGCTACGGTGATCCTGCCACTGGGTGAATTTCAAAAGGCGGATGAAGAACATCAGCGCTACCTTGAAAAACACGGTGGCAGCGCCTGTTCCATTTGATGCATATGCAACGCCTTTGACGTCCTGGATCGCTCGCAGGTGCGCCGCAGCCGTGTTGCACGCACGGTGCCTGAGTTCAAGTTGGACGTAGATGAATGGAATGATTAAGGGCAACGGCGCGGCGTTACCAACTTGCACCAGCAGCGGTACACGCTGACCTGAAGAGAAACGGCACTGAATCAGCTTCAACGGCAGCCCCTCATTGAATGACTCGCCATGAACACGAAGGACATGGCCCGTTGAGAGAGTGGACGCCAGAAGGGGGTTGTCGAATCAGCGCCTTAGGCAACTCATGAACATCTACGACATGACCTGTCGTTTAACAAGTGGGTGATGTCTGATGTTCATAAGTCTACAAGAAGCCTATCAGAGCTAGCTAAGCGGTCGATGAGTAGAAGGGTATGTTCATCGATGTATGTTCATAGTTGCTAGGCCGACACGGTGAGTGAGCTGTTTCCCTTCTCTGGTGCAGCCTGTAGCCTAGGCTTTTCCCTTTGACTAAACCTCATGGATGCTTATGAAAATTCGCCGTTTCTCGCCAGGAGATGAGGCCGCGTTGTTTCGTGTCTTCTTCTCGAGCATTCATCAACTCGCAGCGGTTGATTACACTCAACATCAAATTGATGCTTGGGCACCAGAAGACATTGACCCGCAGTACTGGACGACACGGATGCGAACAATCAATCCGTTTGTCGCTGAACACAACGGCGAAATAGTGGGCTATGCCGATATTCAGTCCAATGGTTACATCGACCATTTTTTTGTTTCCGGTGCCCATGCTCGTCAAGGCATCGGCACTCTTCTTATGGGTCGTATCCTCGACGAAGCGAATATGCTGGGAATTCGAGAACTCACTTCAGACGTCAGTCGCACCGCTGAGATCTTCTTTGAGCGTCACGGTTTTCATGTAGTGGAGAGAAAGCTCTCGGTCACCCGCGGTGTGTCGTTGCCGAATGCGCTGATGCGTAAAGAGCTGAAGTGAAAGGTGAGTTCGACCGACTTAGAACCTAGAGTGCTGTAGCGCGAGGGTTTCCGGCTGGGGTCGGTTTTATGATCCTTTGCAAATCTTCGCCTCGGACGGGTAGTTGCAATATACGAAGTGAGGGTAGTGAGCGTTTTTTGGCCCACTCGGCAAGGTGACGGCGCTCCTGAAAGTTCACATCCGAGGTGAGAATGATCAGGTTTATCGCGCGATACCAAGCAAGGGATTTCAGGCAATCGCTGTCCCTGCGAACTTCAAAATTGTCGAAGATCAACGTTTCGAATCGATCTCCAGCTTCGAGCAGTTCTACAACCTCTTTTGCAGTGCTACGAAGCGTAATGTTGAAAATCCCCAGGCGGTTAAGCAAGCGTGTGAACTCCAGCATCTCGCCAAAACGCTTTCCTATCACGACGACTCTCTCTTGAGTTCTCTGCATCGCTACGTCTCCAAAAAATCGCAAAAGCCTATGCAATTGATTGAGGGTTGTGCACAAGAAAAATCTTGCCTGGGGTCGGGTATATTCTCGAATATGCTCTGGGGCTCACGAATCCGTCGAGGCCAGAAAGTTATTCAAATCGCTGAGCAGGTTCTCAACGGATTGATACAGTTCATCAACGACTTTCGCAAACTCCGTACTATCAGGCCCTGAACAGGCAAGTTGCAATTGATCACAGGCGTTGATCACGCGGTTAGCCATTATGATTCTTGCTACCCCCTTCACGCGGTGGGCCAGGTCATATAAGCCGATATGATCGTCCAGGGCGAACAACCTGAGAATATGCCGTAAATCTTCCTCGCTCTCGCGGATGATGTCGTGTAGCAATTTAGTCATGAGCTCGGCATCATGACTTGCGAGTTGTGTCAGGTTGGCAATGTTAAAGCTCGTCTGTTGTTGCGAAGATTCGCTTTCTGAGTCACGTGCATCAACCGGCGTTGCCAGGTGTTGCAGGCGTTTTGCCAAATCATCCAAGCTGACAGGCTTGAACAAACAGTCATCCATTCCTGCTGCCTTGCACATTTCCACTTCACGCGCCTGAGCATTTGCGGTAAAGCCTAAGATAAGGCAAGGGGCTCTAGCTGACGTTTTCTCCACGTGACGGATTTTTTTGGCCAGGTCGTAGCCGTTCAGAATGGGCATATTGCAGTCAGTGAACACGACGTCGAACCCGCCTGCATTCCAGGCGCGGAATCCACTGATACCATCAACTTCATCGGCCACCTGATGGCCGAGATAGATGAGTTGTTGGGTCAGCAACAAGCGATTGGCCGGATGATCATCCACCACCAGGATCTTCAGTTCGCGACTCATGGGCATTTCGAGGATGCTGACCGCGTTACGGAGCTCGGGTGGTGCAAATTCCACATTAAGAGTTAACTCAACCTCCGTACCTTTTCCAAAGACACTCCGAAGATTCAAGGTTCCACCCATCATCGAAGACAGTGCCTTGCTGATATTCAATCCCAATCCTGACCCAACCGAAAGTGAAGCGCTATCAGTACCCACTTGGCTAAAAGGCGTAAACAGCTTTGGTATATCTTCGGCCTTAATTCCCACGCCGGTATCGCGGACACAGACGTTTAACGCCAAGTGGCTGGTACTCCATCGATGAGCGCTGACATCGACGGTGACATTACCCTGCGAGGTGAACTTGATCGCATTACTCAGCAAATTGGAAAGTATCTGTTTGAAACGAAGTGGATCGATAAACACCTCGCATTCAGCCAACGCATCAACCTTGACGTCAATACTGAGCCCTTTCTGCCGAGCGAGACTGTGAAAAACGCGCGTGGTCGAAATGATAAGATCCTTCAACGCCACACGCTCAGGTGCGAGTGTCAGATGCCCCGACTCGACGCGTATGATGTCTAATGTATTCCCGATGATACCCACAAGGTTCTTCGAAGAGTCGTAAGCGACCTCGATTGCCAGTCGATCAAGTACCCCCTGCCGGGCTTTGATCATGGCAAGTTCCAACATACCCACGACAGCGTTCATCGGCGTCCTGATTTCATGGCTTATGGTTGCTACAAATTTTGTTTTGGCTTGACTGGCGCTATCGGCCTCATGTTTCGCTTCTATGAGTTTTAATAGCAACGCTTCACGCTCTGTGACATCCACCCACCCACCAATAACACCTTTGATTACGCCATCATCATCCTGGTAAGGCACAACCCAATGGAAGGCGGTAATAGAACGACCTCCAGGGAGATAAAGCTTCATGTCCTCCGAGTATTGTTCGCCCCTCGCCATCACATGCAGGTATCTATTCTGAAAGACATTTGCATACTCTGGCGGTATGAATGAGTAGTCGGTCAGGAGCGTCCCCGTTACGTCGCTCGATGATAGTCCTGTTTCTGCCAGATAACGCTGATTGCAGGTGATCAAACGTGCAGCTTGATCCCTCACATATATGGGATGCGGGAGACTATTAATAAGAGTCTCCATGAACTTCATTTGATCTCGCAGCGCTTTTTCAGCGATGACTCTCTGGTTGATGAGATGCCGAAGGTACAGGATCCAGACGATGGCGACCGCGAGAAGAAGAACGGCCGACACTATCCCTCGGTAGTAGACACTGCGTGCAGCGACCAGCTCGGTTTTATCGACAGCCACGTCGCCGCCCCAACGACTCGCCAACGCTCTCAGCTGTTCCGGATTAAGCGATGCGACCGCAGCATCGATAATAGAATATAAAAGCTTATTCTCAGGACGTGTCCCCATTGCAAAGTGAGAAAATTTGCCATCCACGACATTGACTATGCGCAAATTATCCCTCTGATTTTTCGCAAGCGCATACTTGGCCGTTGCAAAATTCCCGATGCTGGCATCCACTTGGCCTGTTCTGAGTAAGTGGAGCGATGTATAAATGCCATCGGAGGGCACCTGTATTATGTCCGGATATTCTCGCCTTAGATAATCCACAAAATCGAGATTGGTAGTGTCGAAAGCAACGCGATGTCCTGCCAGATCAGAAATTTGTGTGATCCACATATCCGACGCGCGCGAAATCAGAACTCTCGGAGTCGAGAGAAACGCGCGGGTGTAAATGATTTCAGCATCGGGTCGGATACCGGACAAATTAAGTACGATATCGACCTCACCATTCGCGAGCTTCGTTCTGACCTCTTCTGCTGAGGAGCACTCTATAATTTTAAAATGTAAACCCGTGATCTCGCTTACGTATTCAAGAACATCAGCAGCTATACCCCGGTAAGCATAGTTTTGATCGTTAAAGGAGATGGGCGGATAATCGGTGACGAGACCAATTTTGACTGGGGAGTTTTCAGTGATCCAGTGGCGCTGGGTGGGTGTCAAATTCAGCTCAGAGAGGGGCGGGGGGTAGAGCGAGGTACCGGTCCAGCGCTGTATGATGCCTGCTTGTTTCTCTTGGTTAACCGCCGACAATACCAAGTTGACCGCGCGCTGCAGATGTTGATCGGATCGCCGAAACCTGAAGCGCTTCATACTCGACATCTCTTCAATCGGACTTAAATACAAACCAGAAAAAAAATTGGCATTGATCACATGTGCCGCATCCAGGGCACCACCCACAAAGCCATCTACTAAATCGAATTTGACAGCCGCAATCGCTTCCAGGGAGGTCGGGTAATTTGTAATTGTAACGTTAGGGTATGACTTGTGCAGAGCCTCCAGTCCAGTTGAAGACGTCACCGCAGATAAATGAAGCACCCGCTGCGAAGGGTTGAGGGGGAAAGCTTTCTGTCGAGTCACGATCACGCTGGGATCCACCCAATAAGAGGACGATTCAATAAATGACTCCTCAGAAGTATGTCTCGTTCCCGGGGGAGCCAACATGTCAACTTCACCGTTAAGTAACGCGGTTTCCGCCGAAGCTTCATCAACATATCGCCGGACGCGAATCTCCACACCCAGCGCGTCGGAAATCAGTTCAAGGTAATCAGCGGTAATTCCGCTGTATTCACCTTTTAACGTTCTGATTTCCAAGGGAGGGGCTCCCGCAAGGGACGTACCAAACGTGATAATTTTTTTTTGCTGTAACCAGCTCTTATTGGGAAAATTATCGGATTGGATAAGTGGCATCATGTGCGACCGCCCGTTCAGCGGTAACGACTCGATTACAGCGGCTGCCGAAAATGAATCTAATGTCAAGCTCCAGATCGCCAACACGCAAAGCAATTCTGTCCGGTACTTCATTTATATAAGGTTGTTTCGTTTGGCGAAGTCGGCAAGATAGACGACCGAGCGTACTTGGAGTTTTTCGGCAAGTCGGGTTTTATACGTACTAACTGTCTTGTTGCTCAATAGCATAGCCTCGCCGATTTCTTTATTGCTAAAGCCACGAGCCAATTGCTGCAAAATAGCGAGCTCACGGTTCGAGAGATTCTGGATCATCAACTGTTCGGATTTCTCTGTGTCCGTACGGCACACCGAACTTGTTGGCAACTCGGGGAAGAAGGGATAGCCACTCATGATGGCTCTGACGGCTCTGCGCAGCTCCGCAAAGTCGCCGGTTTTACACACATACCCGGCGGCACCTGCTTGCATGCAACGGCGAGCGAAAAAGTTTGGCTCTTGAGACGTAAAGATCAAAACCTTGGTCGTCAGCCCATAAGTACCTATACGCGTCAGAACCTCCAAGCCATCAAGCATTGGCATTGCGATGTCCAGTATCAGTAACTGCGGGGCATGCGTGCGTACCATCTGTACCGCCTCAGCACCATCGCCGGTTTCAGCGACAATATCAAAATTTTCTTCCTTCAAGAGCATCCGTACACCAACACGGATAATAGGGTGATCGTCCACAATCATCGCTTTCACATCGACACCTCTGTAACACCAAACCTTGAATAGCTCAGGCTGTCACCAAGAGCAGATCAAGGATAGGTCAGATTCGAGCAGCGGTAATGTAGGAAATTTCTTACGACACGCCAGCCTCCATCTGTGGTGTGCGATCTAGCTTGTCTGTGGACTGCCCCCGCGTTCCAGGATGCTGGCTAGCAACGATGCTGGCATGAAAAGAAATAGATCGCCGCATTCTCCACGATTCGCCACTTGGGAAATTTCCTACAGATACCACAGCTGATCCTGCTTACAGTGCCGCCATCACGACTTAACCACTCCTTCTATATAGGGATTTGAAATACCGTGAAGCGTCAATTCCCAACATACCTCGAAAGCGAATCTGGAGTCAGAGCTGCAGCAGCAAGCACTGCCCACTCTCAGCTACATCTTGTGGCTGATATCAAACGAGGTTTGGAGTCACAGGAATTTAAAGCCTTTATACAGCCCAAGATTCATCTGCTTGATCGCCAGGTCGCGGGCGGCGAGTTGTTGGCGCGCTGGAACCATCCTGTCAGGGGAGTTTTGCCAGCAGGGGAGTTTATCCCAGCGATGGTGCAGCACGGGCTGATCGACTCACTGCTCTGGATATTATTCAGACAGGGGTTGGCACTTCAGAGACAGCTGACGCAAATGGATGCTCTAGTGCCTCTTTCATTGAATTTACATCCAGTGCAACTAGCGAACAAAAATTTGGTAGAGAGGTTAATTGAAGAAATAGAAAGAAATAACGTAAGGCACAACAGCATTGTTTTTGAAATTTTGGAGTCCGCGACGCTCCCCGGTAGTTCCGCCGCTTACGAAAATGCGTTGCATTTAAGACGTGCAGGATGTGGATTGTCATTGGACGATTTTGGCTCAGGGTACTCAACGCTGGAGAGACTTATCGTATTGCCGTTTACCGAGGTGAAGCTCGATCGGGCATTTGTCCAGAGAGTTCCGGATGATTTTCAAGTTGAGGCGATCATCTCCTTCGCACTTGCGCTTACAGAGAAGCTGAGCATGTCAATGGTGGTAGAGGGCGTCGAAACTGGCACGCAATGTCAGCGTTTGATTCAGCTCGGTGTGCAATATGCACAAGGTTTCTTCTTTGCACGCTCTATGCCTTCGGAAGTATTTGTTGAATATTGCGGTAAATTCGGAAGGGGCGTCTCCAGCGCCCGTACTCGGTTGTTTTGAGAGGAATATGCAGAGGTTATTTTTAATCGCCTTGTTACCAAGCGCGAACAAATCAAAATTAATCGCACGACATTCATGGCTTCCTAAAATCTACTAATGCAATTGGAAATCTTATGAAACAATACATTAAAACGTTCGCGGCCGTATCGGCTGTTATTGCTAGTGTCCACTCCGTAGCTGCCACAAACGTGTCAGGTGGCGTGATCTCTTTTAACGGCATGATCACCGACACCACTTGCACAATCAATGGTGGCAAGAGTGCCGACTTCACTGTCGCACTTGCACCTATCACGGTGGCAGAGGCTGGGACGACAATAGGTCCAATCTTGAAGAACAAGAAGTCATTTTCAATGACCTTTTCGGGCTGTAATGCGGCCAGCAGTTCCGCGACTACGCCAGCTGCGCCGACCACGCCACTGATGATGTACTTTTCGTCAGCGGATAATATCTCCACCGATGGAAAATATCTGCTGAATAACTCGGTTAACGAGAGTGACGCGGCGGTTGCCAAAAACGTTGGCTTTTCTCTGGGCTTACCTGGAACGCAAACACCTGTGCAACTGAATACGCCGTTTAATACCGGGATCATCGGTGCAAAGAAGTCGCCCGATTCAGACACCCTAGTGTTCGACGCTTACTATTACAAGACAAACACGGCTGCTGCAAGGGTAGGGTCAATAAGCTCTAGTTTGATATATACCATTTCGTATCTCTGATACGTCCTTCGAAGCTCCAGGCCGCTACAGCAGGCCTGGTTTGAGGCATACGATGTTTAAGTTACTGATATTGGGGTGTTTCGTCTTGGGCTCCGCCTGTGCCCAAGCAAACATAATTTTGAATGGTACGCGAATTATTTACCATGAAAGTAAGGGATTTAAAACCGTACAACTGACGAGCACGGGGGCGGATGCTTCTTTAGTTCAGGCCTGGATTGATGATGGAGATGTCAACTCTACGCCTGAAACAGCGCAGGTACCGTTTTTGTTATCCCCTCCCATCGTCAAAGTGCTCGGCCACGGCGGGCAGCAACTCAGGATCGAAAAAACTGACCAACCGGTAGCCGGCGATCGTGAAAGTGTATTTTATTTGAATGTTCTAGAAATACCTGCATTTCCGGAACACTTGCAAGGGCAAAATACGCTGCAACTAGCCCTTAGAACACGCGTCAAGCTTTTTTTTCGCCCTAGCGCTCTGAAGTCGCTCCCTGGCTTCAGTAATGAAAACATCAGAATTATGGCACGCGGCACGGGTGTGTCTGTTTTCAATGACAACGCCTATCACTTGACGATTGTGCGAATTGCGGAAAAAAACTCGAGCGTTGAAATCGCGGGGTCCAACATGATTGCTCCTTATTCTTCATTGGACATACCAGGCAATACTAAGCTTGAGCCTGGTACTCAATATATTTTGACTTATGTTGACGACCTGGGTGCATACCGAGATGAAGTGGTCACATTGCGCTAAATCGATTTCTCAGGTAGAAACAATAAAGACTTTCGCTTGTTTTAGCGTACTAATGAGCGTCTCAACGGTGATGCATGAAGCGCGCGCGGAGTTGTTTGACACTTCGCTTCTGGCCGGCAGGTCGAAAGAATCAGATCTCTCCAGATTTTTGAGTAATGTTGAACTGCCTGCTGGCCGACATAAATTGGATGTTTATGTAAATGATCTATGGAAAGGCCGATTTAAGGTGTTGCTTGGTAGTACGCGAGAGGATGTTAAAATCGCCTCAACCGCTATTTCAGAACTGGGGCTGCAAACCTCCTGGGTGTCACCCGCTGCGGATTCCGATAATTGGATTCCGGTCCAATACATTTCAGAGGGGGCTACTTTTGTCTTGGATATCAGCACACAGAGCCTTCGCGTGAGTGTCCCTCAGGCCTATGTACGACGTACTGATGAAAGCTACATTGATCCGCAGTTCTGGGATCCTGGACTGCCTGCATTGATCCTTGGCTACAATGCTGTTTATAACCGGCTGGAAGCCCAAAGTACAAATGTCGCCACCAATGACTTTTACTCAGGCCTGAATCTAGGTGTAAATATCGGCGGGTGGCAGTTTAGAGAGCTTGGCTCGGCAAGTAAGCGGTCCGACGAGCGGATCCAGTACCAGTCGAATCTCCGTTATGCGCAAAATAATATTGCGTCACTGAAGTCCGTGGTAAGAGTCGGTGAGTTTTATTCCGGCGGGGAATTATTTGAATCTGTTAAAACCAAAGGCGTCGGTTTGTCTTCGGACATCAACATGCTTCCTAATTCAATGCAAGCATTTTCTCCAGTGGTCCGAGGAACCGCCAGAACCAATGCACTGGTGATAGTGAAGCAGAACGGTAGCATCATCTATCAGGAAAACGTACCGCCAGGTCCCTTCGTGATTGATGCATTACCGCAGACCGGTTCGGCGGGGGATCTCACAGTGATTGTTCAAGAGGCTAGCGGAGAGGTCACTTCATTCACAATACCTTTTTCGTCTGTTCCAAGCATGCTGAAAGCTGGTGTCAGTAAATACGCTTTAACATTGGGCTCAGCAGTACAACCTAATACGAACTATACCCCGGATTTTTTTCAGGCTACCTGGCAACGAGGGCTTGATAATCGCGCGACGGGTTACCTCGGAAGTACAATGAGCCCCGAATATCAAGCGTACCTGATCGGCGGCGCCTTTAATTTGCCAGTGGGTGCTCTGTCTCTGGACGTTACCCATGCACGCACGGATCTAAAAGAGCGAAATTTCACCGGTCAGAGTATTCGAATCACCTACAGTAAACTACTCGATGCCACTGCCACAAATTTTACGCTAGGCGCTTTTCGGTACTCAAGTGCAAATTTCTATACGTTCGATGATGCCATTTATGCGAAAGAAAATAATTTCAGCAAAAATCGAAAAAAATACCAGAATCGATTTGACATACATCAGACCGAAGACACTTCTGTTATTGACATGAAGACCTGGGATTCGTTAACCGGTGCACGGCCGCGTAACAATTTCAGCCTCAATATTAGTCAACGCCTGCCCGGCGAATGGGGGTCTGTATATTTCGCAGGCGTGCAACGAGATTACTGGGGCTCCAACAAAAAAAGTCGGGAGTACCAGTTTGGCTTTTCAAAATCGTTTAACCAGGTATCCATTAGTCTGTCCGTCAACAAGGTTCGTGATTCACATGGGCATGAGCAGACGCGGTCGTATATTGGTTTTACTATTCCATTCGAGATGTTCTCCAATCGTGCAACCCTCGCCAGTAGTGTTTCATTTGCCGAATCACGTTATTCGCAAAGCAATACGAGTGTCAGCGGTAGCGCCCTGCAATCTCAACGACTTAGTTATAGTGTGGCGGCGAGTCACGACCCTGAGAACCGTGCCATCAGTGTGGGCAGCACTTACCGCGCCAACAACGTCACCGTCGGGGGGACCCTCGGTGAAGCATCCGATTACCGACAGTTTGGCTTGGACGCACGCGGCACGGTGGTCATGATTCCAGGAAAAATTCTGGCATCCAATGATATGGGTAATACGATGCTAGTTGTCGAAGCTCCCAAGGCCAAGGGAATGGTTGTCAATGGTGATGCCAGTGTCGTTACCGATGAAGATGGTTACGCGCTTGTACCTTACGCAAGCCCGTACCGCACAAATTCAATCATGCTGTCCGAGGGAGCTAATACCTCGGGAGGGAGAGTCATAGGCAACGTTGCTCACAGCGTGCCGTTTGCCGACGCAGTGGCAAAGGTCACATTCAAAACTGACTTGCGTCAGGCGTTGAACTTTCGTGCTTTACATGCAAATGGTTCCCCGTTGCCCTTCGGCGCCGAGGTGCTGGATCAAGCCGGGAACTCTATCGGCTATGTTGGCCAAGCTAGTACGTTATATATAAATTATGACAAACGACCATCACAGCTAACAGTGCGTATGCATGACAGTGTCTGCGCTATAAACCTGCCGGATGTACTCGCGCCTCGAGCGTCCGTTTCGTGTCGATAAGTGGAGACGTGCTGATGTCTGTTTGGTCAACAACCAAGTTGTTTTTTGCTGTTTTGTTATTGAACCTTATTTTCAACTATGCCGCCAATGCAACGTGCTATGATGATATTACATCCCGAGGCCCTGATATTGTGCTGGATCTTTCGGAGCGCTTAAAAAAGGATATTTCCCCAACGTGGACGACGACAGTTTATACTAATTTTACGAATCGGCCGTTTAGTTGTTCTGGAGGCGAACAACTAAAGTATCAATCTGCTCTTAAAAAATCTGGCGGGGTATTAATCGGATTTCACAATGGCGCCTATTGGATTCGGGTAGAAATAATCTCGATGCCGGAATCCATACCCATGAAATCGGGTTCACATCGAGGCGCCGAGGTGAATACGGCCATTACGATGCGATTTACCTTGGAAAACGTGACTGGACCTGACGAGACAAAATTTGGCAGTAGCGTGGCGCTGCTCAAAAATTTCGTAAATGTCGTCGACGACTCAAACATGGGTTTGCTTGAATGGATTGGTTCAATTTTCAGCTCGGCGTACTATCTGGTGGCCGGAGCGCCCGATTGGAAAAGAAATATGTTCACTCAAAACTTGGCATTGATCTACACGCCCACCTATACCACTTGCAAGTTGGACAACCCCGGGCTAACCGTCAGTCTTCCAGAGGTCGGCATTTCAAGCCTTACCGCAGGTTCGCGGATTGGCTATACTCCATTTAATTTAAACTTTAGCTGTGACAACCTCCGGGGGAATGGGTTCTCGGACCGCATGGTTGACATTTTCCTCTCTAGTACTGACTTGGGCACTCGGGATACCTATCTGGTTGATCAACGCCCCCTTGCAGCGCAAGGAGTCGGAATCATGCTGGTTGCTGCAAACAACCCATCGGCGCCCGTGATATTTTCACGATCATCGATGGCACGCGGACGAGCGACTTCGATTCACAGATTGCAACCCGGTATTTATAGCCCCGATCTCTTTAGCGTCTCACTGGGTGCGTTCTACTTCCCGTTTGCTCCAGACAAAGTGACTGTCGGCCCCATCAAAGCATCTGCCACCGTCAATATTACTTACCAGTAGGAAGGCAAGCCTGACCATGCTCTGGAGAAATCCTGAAAAAGTCCTGATTTGACAAAATAACCGGACACCAATCGCTGAGCTTTTCAATGAAGAAGCATTTAAGCAATGGCGTCAGAACCACCTATCGATGTGTTCGGAATTAGTCGACTTATTAAAATGGGGCTCCGAAACCGGCTCCTACAGTAACGACAGTGGATAGCTGACAATCAAGCGGTTTTCATCAAACTCCAGGGAGCTGTAATCCCTGCGCAAAGTGGAGTTGCGCCACCGCACACTGAGGTTCTTGGCCAGTCCAGTTTGCACCACATACGCCAGTTCCGATTCACGGCCCCATTCCTTGCCATCGCTCACGGTACCGACGTGGGCGTTGCTGCCGCTGATGTAGCGGGTCATCAATGTGAGGCCCGGCAGGCCCAGATCCACGCAGTCATGGTCATAACGCACCTGCCAGGAGCGCTCTTGTGCCGCGTCATAACTGGAGTTGTAGCTGTCGTTCGCCAAGCTGGTGCCCGCGGTGCCATTCACTCGCATCCAAGCGTTATCCCCGAACATCCGTTGTCCGCCGAGATAAAACGTGTGGGCACCAATTTTCGCCGACAGCATGGCCGACCATGCCCGGTTTTCCAGATCTCCGGCCAGGGCCTTACCGTTTTCTTTGCCCGTGAAATAACCCAGGTTAGCCCCCAGCACCCAGTTGCCTGCCTGTTGGCTGTGGGTCAAGTTGAAATAGCGTTGCTGGTAGATATCAACCAACTCCGAATACCAGACGCCCGCTTGGGTGTTTTTCTCGTTGAACTGGTATTCGACGCCGCCGAAGTTGAAGCGGTCCGAGGTTACCTTCGCACGGCCAGCCATAAACATGGCTTCCATGCTTGCGTCATTACGTGGACTGTTGGCGCGGAATTGACCGCCATACAAGGTCAGGCCGTTGAGTTCGCGAGACGTCAATTGCGCCCCGCGAAAGGTCTGGGTCAGCGAGCGTCCATCGTCGGAACGCAACACCGGCAAGACTGGCGCCCATTCGCCGGCCCTGAATTCGGTGCTGGAGATTTTCGCTTTCAATGCCACTCCGAACCGGCCAAAATCATCCGCCGGGCGACCTTTATCATGTACCGGCAGCAATTGAGTGTTGCCAGTGCCCTTGCCCCCGTCGAGTTTCACCGAATACAGGCCCAGCACATCCAGGCCGAAGCCAATGGTGCCCGAGGTGAAACCCGAGCGTGCATCGAGGATGGAACTCTGAGTCCACTCTTCGGCCTTGGCTTGGGAATAATTGCGATCGACAAAGTTGCGATTGATATAAAAGTTGCGCAGGTTCAGCGAGGCCTTGGCATCGTCAATAAAACCTTCGGCGTGGCCGTCGGCGGACAAAACCAGGCAAACCAACAGGGCAGGGGTGGAACGGGAAAGGATTTTCACTGTTGTTATTCCTTTTTAGCAGGCAACACTCTCCCGTCGCGGATAACACAGCTATCTGCGGGGAAAACGTCTTGGATGTTTTATGTGGGCGGAACTAGCCCACGAGCGCAATGATCGCCGGAACGCTAAGGACCGCCGTGTAATACCCCATGAACTGCACACCGGTGTTGAAGCCGAGGAAGCGCGCAAGGAAACCGCCGAGCAAACCCACCGTGACAATCACCAATAGGCCCAGCAAACCTCCCTCCCATATGCCAATCACGAGCACCAGGCCGATAAAGGTCGAGATCACTGCTTCATGACTGATATTGCGCACCACGAAAGCCGCGGCGCCGTGGGCAAAATTCATAGTGAACGGATAGGCCACGAGAATCGCCACGACCACTGCAAGCATGCCGTAACCAAGAAAATCCATGGTGCTGAGCAGATTGTGCAGGTTGTTGACTTCGCCGGTGGCGTTGTCCACCCAAAAGCGTGGCGGTGCGTTGAACAGCGGCGCTGCAGGGCCAGCAGCCACCGGACTCAAGGGCAACCCGAAGGCGATCAGCGGGATCAGCGTTTCGGCGATGTAGGTAGACTCAGTGACACCATTTCGCGCGGTGATGACCGTTGTCAGGCGGTCGTATGCCTGCTTGATTCGCGCACCAATCACTTCGCCCATGATCACGGTCATTGCTACCGGGCTGAACACGAAGGTCGCGCTCGACACACTTGCCGCCATGGCCGTGATCTTCATCTGACGCGGGTTGATGACCTTGAGCGGATTGGGAAAGTAACCTTTCCAACCCTTAACGTCCGGCGCCAGGGAAAAAAACCGGTATTCACTGCGGCGCATGCGCTCGCGCTCAGCCGGTGCCAACAGGGAAAACAGCGAAACAATCAGCGGCGCCACGGCAATACCAAGGAAATAGCTAACTGACAACTTCACCCCGTAGTGGCCGGTCAAGACCTGCAAGGCGACAATTACCATGACAAACGGTATCAGCGCGAGTACGGAGGCCCAGCGCCCCGCCGAGAAGTAAGCGATAGCCAGCGCCGCGCAGAGGAACACCCAAGGCGCGAATTGCTTGATCACCTCACCAAACGGCGCCAGTAATACCGCGAACAGAACCGACAGTGGCACCGCGATCAGCGCGGCCACGGCGCCACCAGTGATCATTTTGCGCAGGGCGATATGTGGCACGCCGAGTTTGCGCAAGTAGTTTGCGTCGCCCAGCAAGGCGGTGGCCACTGTATCACCGGGAATTCCCAACAAAGCTGTGGGCACTGCGTGGGTCATATGCTTGGCAACCGCGCCGGCGAGGAAGAAGGTCAAGACCCCGGCAGGCGGTGCGCCAAGTAACACCACCAGCATCGTCAGGGGGGCGAGGGTCGAGGTTTCGTCTGTGCCCGAGACCAGGCCGATAGCGGAAAAAACCACGGCGCCCAACAAGCCTAGAGCAAACGCCATCATCACTTCATGCATGAGCATTTCCATCAGCCACGCCCTCCACTCAGACTGGAGGTACTGTGGGTTGCCAGTCGATGCGTATTTTCTTCCCGCGCCTGGGCCTCACGGAGCAGGTCATACAGTCCCAGCTCACGCAGTTCTGCGATCACTTCGGCGGACAAGTCTTCAAGCCGACCGAGGCTGCCGTACTCCTTGAGCAGATCAACCACCACTTGCTCGCGAAAAGCAGGATCGGCGGCGTGCTCCTGCACATCGCGTTTGGGCACAAACAATCTGGCACAGATCGCGCCGGCTAACAGGCAACCGAATACGCCCACAAGCATGGCGTATGTCTTGGCCATCTGTGCTGACTCGACAATAGGATGCAGCAAGTGGTGCGCGATGCAGTAGGCACCCAGGCTGACAACCGCACCGATGCCGATGGCACCTGCCAAGTGTCGGCTATCGACAGTGTCGCCCCATACCTCGTAGAGGTTTTGCTTTGCAGGCGGTGAAAGAGAATGCTTCATGGTGCCCTCCGGCCCTTGCGGGCTTGTTGTTTTTGTTGAGGCTGGTAAAGCATGGCCGGCCGTGCCGCAGATGCCGGCCGTATACGGCTTCATGTCACGTTTGGTCTGGTTAATGCCTGACGGGTGAGCATCGCCTTGGCCACGCGTGATCCACCGCTGCGCTGCAGTTGGCGATCGATGAACACGCCCACTTCGATCAGTTGCTCAAGGTCGACACCGGTTTTTATGCCTTGGCGTTCCAGCAAATACACCAGTTCTTCGGTTGCCACATTTCCGGTCGCCCCTGGTGAATAAGGACAGCCGCCCAGGCCGGATACTGAACTGTCGAACACCCGAACCCCAGCCTCCAGCGCAGCATGAACATTCGCCACGGCCATGCCGTATGTGTCGTGGAAATGTCCGGCCAGCGTAACGACCGGTATCTCTTTGGCACAGGCGGCTATCAACCGAGCGGTCGCTCGCGGCGTGCCAACGCCGATGGTGTCGCCGAGACTGATTTCATAACAGCCCATCTCATAAAGTGCCGCTGCCACCCGTACCACTTGGCTGATGCTGACATCGCCACTGAAGGGGCAACCATGTATACAAGACACGTAGCCCCGCACCGCGACACCCGCCTTGCGGGCCTTGGCCAGTACTGGGCGGAAGCGCGCCAGGCTTTGATCAATAGAGCAATTGATATTCCTCTGGGAAAACATTTCTGAAGCTGCGGCGAACACTGCTACCTCCTGGCAACCCACCGCCAGCGCTGCATCCAGGCCTTGCAGGTTGGGCACCAGGGCGCTGTATGTCACCCCGGGTCGCTGGCCGAGCCGGCGCAGCACCTGATCGGTACCCGCCATTTGCGGCACCCAGCGCGCCGAGACAAAAGCACCAACCTCGAGGGTTCGCAAACCGGCAGCGACCAACCGTTCCACTAGCGCTACCCGTGTGTCCACCGGCAGGCTGCGGACTTCGTTCTGCAAACCATCACGTGGCCCCACTTCCACCAATCGCACGGCGTCCACGCTTACGACCCGCGCTTTTCAAGCAGCAAGGCCTTGGCGCGGTCGGCACGTACGTCGCGACTCTCGACCATGCACTTGACTAACCAATCGAGCTCATCGCCACGAGCGCCCGCCGACAGCGCGACATTGCGTGCATGCAGCGCCATGTGCCCGCGCTGAATGCCTTCTGTGGCCAACGCCCGAAGAGCGCCGAGGTTTTGCGCCAGGCCCACTGCAACTGCGATCTCGCCCAGTTCCTGGGCGGTTTTCACACCAAGAATGTGCAGCGACAATTGCGCCAGTGGATGGGTCTTGGTCGCTCCGCCCACCAGCCCCAACGGCATCGGCATTTCAAGGGTGCCGACCAGGTTCCCGGCGCTGTCCTTTTCCCAGGTGGTGAGCGAACCATAGTGACCGTTGCGGCAGGCGTAAGCATGGGCGCCAGCCTCCACGGCGCGCCAATCATTGCCGGTGGCAACTACCAGCGGATCGATGCCGTTCATGATGCCCTTGTTATGCGTCGCCGCACGGTATGGGTCGATGACCGCAAAGGTGTAGGCATCGATGATGCCCTCGATGACTTCCTCACCGCTGTACTCGGCAGTCGCCAGGTGCTCCGGGGCGATACGCAGTTGCGCCCGGGCCAGGCGCAGGTCCGCCAGATTGGACAGAATACGCAGGCGCACTTTACCGCCGGTCAGGGTCTCCATCAGCGGCGCCACCGCTTCGGCCATGGTGTTGACGGTGTTGGCTCCCATGGCATCGCGGACATCGACAATCAGGTGGACTACCAGCATCGGCCCGCGCGGACTGTCGGCAAAGGTGTGCACCTCGATGTCACGGCAACCGCCGCCCAAACTGATCAGTAATTGGTCCTTGCTGTTGGCCTGGGCGATGATCTGTTCCTTGTTACGCAATAAGCACAGGCGTGCATTTAACGGGTCACTGATACCGACGATCTGTACTTGCGCACGCATCAGCGGCGCACTGCTGGACGTCTGGAATCCCCCAGCGTGCCGAGTCAGCTTGGCCATGAAAGACGCAGCAGCGACGATTGAGGGCTCTTCCACCACCAGCGGAATAACCACGTCGCGCCCGTTGATCTGAAAGTTACTGGCTACGGCGTAGGGCAGCTCAAAGGTGCCGATCACGTTTTCGATCATGCCATCGGCAATCTCCAGAGGCAGAGCACCGGTGCCGCGAAGCAAGTCGCCGTCTTTGGCGCTGAGCCCCAACAGTTGCTGGAGGTATTTAAGACGCTGGTCGGGAGAAAGGCTGCGAAAATTGGGCAAGCGGGAATCGATAGGCATCAAGGGCTCCTCTGGGAGTCGTTTGTTATTGGATGACGCCAAATTGCCCCATCTGTCGCCTTGAAAGAAGGTACAGTTTTCTCAGACAGTTCAGCGACTGTACCCATTACAAAAAGTCCATAAGGAAATTTGCCATGGCGCGCCAAACCCTTGCGCAACAAGTAGCCGGAGCCATCGCCCAGCAAATCACCGACGGCGCGTTGAAGGCCGGCGAGAAGCTGCCATCGCTACGGGAATACATGCGCCTGCATGGTCATTCGAAAAACACCGTAATCACCGCCTACGAGCACTTATCCGCTGAGGGGCTGGTGGAAGCCCGCCACGGCCAGGGTTTTTTCGTTATCAAACGCCTGGCACACACGCTTGAAGAAGACGACAGCCTCCCTTACAACCGAGCGCTGGACACGATCTGGATGATGCGCCAGCAGTTCCTGCGCGACCCTGGACATTCGCCTCTGGGGGAGGGTTTCCCGCCGGTTGAATGGCTTATGGACATGCGTTTGGACAAATTTCATCGGCAGGTGGTACGGGCCGGAGTCAACACCTTGTTCCGCTACGGCACGCGCCTGGGCAACGCTGGGCTGCGAGCACGGCTGGTACAAAAACTGGCGGACTACAACATCCCGGTCTCTCCCCGCCAACTGGTCACGACCCTGGGGGCCAACCATGCCATGGACCTGATCATCCGCCGCTACATCAATCCGGGCGATACGGTATTGGTGGAAGACCCCGGTTACTATCCGCTGTTCGGCAAATTGCAACTTCAGGGCGCGATGATGCTAGGTGTACCTCGTGAGCCCGACGGACCGAATCTGGAGGTGCTGGAACAGTTGCTCAAGGCCAATCGACCCAAACTGTTCTTCCTTCAGTCCATCGGCCATAACCCCACGGGCTCAGACCTGTCACCGGCCAAGGCGCATCAGTTGCTACGGATCGCCGAGACTTACGACCTGCTGCTGGTGGAAAACGACTCCATGGCTGACTTCAAGCCCAGTTCAGCGATTAAGCTGTCGGCCCTCGACCAACTCAACCGAACGTTGTACCTGGGCAGCTTTTCCAAATCAGTTTCGGCCGCGCTGCGGGTGGGGTTTATCGCCGGTAGCAAACAACGGGTAGAAGAATTGGCCGATATCAAGATGATCCTGCACAACAGCGGCGCCGAGTACAGTGAACGGACCATCGACGTGATCCTTAGCGAAGGCCAGTTCCTGCGGCACTTGTCGCGCTTGCAGGATCGTCTGCGCCAAGCCACTGCTCGTGGCTTGGCGTTACTTGACGAACTGGGTGCCGAGGTTTTTTGCCGTCCCGAACAAAGTCTGTATTTGTGGGCACGTTTTCCGCATATCGAGGACGCCATTGTCCTGACCCGGCTCTGTCTGGCCCAAGGAGTGATGCTGGCACCCGGGGCGATTTTTGCGACCCAACCCAAAAAGGCAGTGCCCTGGACCCGTCTGAACGTGGCATACCTTGATGACCCGGAGTTCTGCAAGATCATTCGGGAATTGGGCTGACCAGAGACAACTCGAATGTGCTGTTGACTCCGTTACTAAACGCTCTGGGAGAACAGCATGCCTTTAGGAATCTGGCTTTCTGAAAGTCGACCGAAGCTGAGTGAATATGAATCTTGACTCTATATGGCTACAGCCTTCATCGAGCACAAGAGCTGCGGTCTTGCTTTTGAACTGAGCGGAAAAGGAACGACGTCAAATACTCTGAAGCGTAAAGACCTGAAGTGAAGGGGGGGCGACTGACATAGATATTAGAGTGCCGCAGTGCGAGGGTTACGGGTTGCGAGCGGGCTTCAAACCTCTTGCAAATCTTCGCCCCGAACGGGTAGTTGCAAAAACGGAGTGGTGCGAGTGAACGCTTTGTGGCCGCTTACTTATCATGACGACTCTCTCTTGAGTTCTCTGTATCGCAGTGTCTCCAAAAAAGCAAAAGCCTATGTAATGGGTTGAGGGTTGTGCACAAGAAAAATCTTGCCTGGAGCCGGGTATGTTCTCGAAATGCATGGCGTTCCAAAGGCGTGTATGTGGTGGTTCAAATCCGAAGATATCATGTACCGTTTTTCGGAAAGTGAAAAAAAGCGGACCGGCCGAGCTAGCCAGCTACACACATATTTGATGAAAATATTGCTTATGAGTCCTGCATTTTCATCACATGGAGAGGAGGCACGTCCTACAAATTATGGTGACGACATGAGCAAAAAAGTCCTGATCGTTGATGATCATCCGTTGATTTGCCACGCGATCCGCTCAGCTTTGGCCACAATCGGATTCGAGTCCGTGGGGGAGACTGCCGACGGCGTAGATGCCATACGCATGATCGAGTCGCTGACGCCGGACATTGTCATACTGGATATCGGTCTGGAAAAGCTCGATGGTTTGAGCGTACTCAAACGCATCAGGCGGGATAAGCTGAATACTAGGGTACTGGTGTTTACTTCACAGGCAAAAGAGAACTATGCATCACGCTGCCTGCAAGCCGGGGCCAGTGGCTTTGTCAGTAAAAACGAACCGATAAGCAAGCTGGTCAAGGCCATCGAGACCATTGCCGACGGGTACATTTTTTTTCCGAAGGACGCCATGCCTCTGCCTGGCAGCGTCGATGCGACGGCGGATCTCGAAGATCTTACCGATAGGGAATTACAGATTTTCAAGTTGCTGGCCGAGGGGCTTTCCAATAGTGATATCGCCAGCCGTCTCAGCTTGAGCAATAAAACCGTCAGTGGGCATAAGGTCAATATCCAGAGCAAACTTGGTGTTGCATCGGTAGTTGAGCTGGCAGACATTGCCCGCAGGCATCACGTCATTTGATCACCTTACGATGAAAATCTGCCTGCTAACCCTGTCGTTTGTGCTTTTTTTGATATTCAGCTACGGCAGTCCGTCGTACGCCCGAGACCTGAGCCCAATCGCCCGACAACCTCTTGACGATCTTAAAGTCCAGCTTTCTCAGAGGGAAAGGCAGTGGCTTGCGCAGAAAGGACTGTTGGTGGTCGGCGTTTTTGAAGATCCGCTGCCGCCTTATCGCATCTTCGAAGAGAATCAGAAATTCGAAGGCCTGATGGCCGATTATTTGGTGGCGCTGCAACGAGAGCTGGGTGTGGCAGTTCAATTGCGCTCTTTTGAAACGCGTGCTGCCATGTATGGCGCCTTGCGTGACGGCACCATCGACATGGTCAGCAACGTCACTCGGTTGATGGCGCAGAATCAGGGCATGAGTCTCAGCTCACCCTATGTCGTGACAGAGCTGGCGCTGTTTTCCGAGGCCGGGGATTTGCATGAATATAGTGCTGACGATGGGCAGACTCAGATTGCAGTCGCCAACGGCAAGATGCTGGAACTCTTCCAGAGTGTAGGGGGGCGCGGACAGTTTCAACATTACCCATCGGCATTGTTGGCGATGTCGTCGGTTCTAACAGGGGAGAACCAGGTTTTTCTCGGGGATACGCTGTCCACTCATTACCTCTCGAGCCAAATATTCAGTAGCCAATTGGTAGTCAACCAGAGCGCGAAGCTTTCGGAAGTGGACGTCGGTTTCGGACTTAAACCGGGCAACGATATGCTGCAAGGCATACTTGATCGAGCACTGGGCGGACTTACCCGCTGCGAGATCATCAAGGCCCAGCACCTCTGGGGAGATACTGAGGATTGCAACTTCAGCGAGTTTCGCGATCAGCTCTCCATGGCTGAACGTGAATGGCTAGATCGCTCTTCAGATGTGCATCTGGTTGTCAGCGAGGATCTTGCCCCCTACGCATTTTTTAACAGCCGCGGGCGCTTCAATGGTATCGCGTCGGACGTGCTGGACATTATCCGGCGCAAAGCCGGGATTCGTTTCACTATCCATCGTGTCAGTTCGATCAGCGAGGCTGCGGCTCAACTGGGGCATGGGGCTACGATTCTAAGTGTTCTACCCGAATCATCTGCGGATTCGTCCAGATTTCTTCATACTCGTCCGCTGACTTTTGCACCCTATCTGTTCGTAGAGAGGCAGGAGGATGCGTCGGCAAACCTGGACTCGCAAAGCCAGGTTATCGTTGCAGTCGCCAAAGGTTATGCTGACCTGAGTATGCTCGGCAGCCAATACCCGAACCTGGTTTTTAAGCAGACTGACACCATAGGTGAGGCCTTTAAACTGGTACGTGACGGTGACGCCGACAGAGTTTTGGCTCCGGCGCACGTAGCGCGTTACTACCTCTCCTATAAATATGAAAACAGCTTGAGAGTTGGAGGTGTCGTCAATGGATCCGGGGCACGAATCGTATTTGCGGCACCTCGGGATCAAGCGCTTTTCATCTCTATTCTTAATAAGGCGATGCTGGATATCACGCCTAGGAAGAACCTGCAGATCATCGGTCGATGGCGCGCCAACTCTGCGACAGATGACCGATATTGGGAGGGGCTGAGGTCGAGCTTCTGGCGTTCTCTGGAGGTTCTAGCGGGGCTGCTGCTTGTAGCAGGCCTGCTGATTTTTGCTCAGCGTCGGCGCATCCTGCGCAAGCGGCAGGATCTCCAACAGCGTCAGTTGCTGCTCGATGAATTGCAAATCGCCAAAGAGTCAGCAGATCGGGCCAGTCGAGCCAAAACGGTGTTTCTTGCGACCATGAGCCATGAAATCCGTACGCCGCTCAATGCCATTATCGGCATGCTGGAGCTGGTACTGACACGCAAGAGCAATATCGATCTAAATCAACAGTCGGTGCACATCGCCTATGAATCGGCAATCGGTTTGCTTGCCCTGATCGGCGATATTCTAGATATATCGCGTATCGAATCAGGCAAACTTACCCTGACGCCCGAGCCGGCCCGAATGAAAGATGTGCTGGAGTCGGTAGGCAATGTTTTCTCCGGACTTGCAAGGCAAAAGCGGTTGAACCTGACACTCAATCTTGACTCGCTTGCCGCAGAGCAAGTGTGGATGGATGCAGTTAAGGTCAAACAGATCGTTTCAAATCTGCTGAGTAACGCTATTAAGTTTACCGAACTCGGGAATGTCGATCTTTCTTGCTCGGTGCACTCGGTTGGAGACTCCATCTTGAGTTTTCAGATCACAGTCAGTGACACCGGGATGGGTATACCACCGGCTCATCTGGATCAAGTTTTAAAGCCGTTCTACCTGGTCGATGGTGCGACCAGCGATTCCAATTCCGGAGCTGGGTTGGGGCTGGCAATCAGTCAGGCGCTCTGCCAATTGATGCAGAGCACTCTGCAAGTGCAAAGCGAACTGGGCACTGGTACTCGCATGAGCTTTTCGCTCGACCTGAACAGGGTGGTCGATTCTGCGGCAACGCATGAGGAGGGCAAGGGAGCTGCACGGAAAACTGAGGAGCTGTTTACGGTCCTGATCGTCGAGGATCACCTGCCGAGTCAATATTTGCTCGTCCAGCAGATAAGTTATTTGGGGCATCGTCCGCTTACCGCGAACAATGGCTTGGAAGGGCTTGCGGTATGGAGCGAGCATGATGTCGACATCGTGATTACTGACTGCAACATGCCGGAAATGGACGGTCTTGAAATGACCCGCGCCTTGCGCCGGATGGAGCAGGGCAAAGGAATCAAACCGTGCCTGATCATTGGTCTCACCGCCGATGCGCAGCGGTCAGTGCAGCAGGCCTGCACCGACGCCGGAATGGACTACACGCTAGCCAAGCCGACGAACCTGGCAGTACTCAACCAAATGATTCCCAAATTTGGAAACGATCAATCACCCGTGCCGGACGGGACATCCTGGACCCAGGATATTCGTACCAGGATGGCCGAGGAGGTGTGCAGGAGCAATCAGAGGGAAAGTATTGCGCTGCGTGAGGCGCTGGATAGTGGAGACACACTTGCGATTCAAAACATCGCCCACAAGCTGAAAGGTACGGCTTATCTGCTCAATCATCAGGTACTTCTGGAGCGCTGTGTCGAGATGGAAGAACTTTCGGCGAGAGCAATCACTCAGGAACTGCTCGAGGCAGGGCAGACGCTTCTCGAATCTCTCGAGAGCATAAGTCAGTCGCTGCAACCCCATTGAGGTGAGCTGAGGAACAGATTTGTCTTGGTAGAATTCAAGACGCGTCTTAGAGGACGTGGGCGATGACTCGCATACCCTTTGCGAATGATTTGAGCCAGGTTCTCTTGCACATGTTCACAGTATTCTCCCCTCCAAGACCTACCCATGATGAACCACACCGTACGGTTGCTCCCGATGCAGACGAGATCCGCAGAGGATTGCAAAAAGGGGAATTCGGGGCATTTGTACAGCCGAAATTCGATATTGTCAGCAACGCCATTCTTTCGGTGGAAGTCCTTGCGCGCTGGCAGCATCCCGAATGCGGGATGCTGACGCCCGCGGCGTTCATCTCGACGATGGCTCGCGAAGGCCTGCTCGACGACTTGTTGTTCGCGCTGCTGGATCAAGGTTTGGCCGCTCAGGTCGAGTTGCGTAATCAGGGCCACGTATTGGGTTTTGCATTCAATCTCAGCCTTAATCAGTTGGCGAACGAAACGTGGGTCAGTGCTTTGATCGCACGTTTGCAACAACATCCAATGTCGTTGTCGCTGGTGACTTTCGAGATTACGGAGGACGGCCCGGCAATCGCGAGCGCGCGATGCGCGCAGAACATCCTCCGCCTTCGTCAGCTTGGGGTTCGTTTGTCACTCGATGATTACGGTACGGGGCACTCCTCGTTGTATCGTCTGTGCCAACTGCCGTTTGACGAAATCAAGCTGGCCGGCGAGTTTACGCGGGAGGTTCTTCGTTCCTCGCAGCATCAAAGCGTCGCCCGCGCCACTGTCCTGTTGGCACGTGAGCTGGGTATGCGGCTGGTTGTTGAAGGCATTGAAACGCAAGAACAGCGTTTGTGCCTTGCGCAGATGGGGGTAAGGATCGGACAGGGATATCTTTGCGCCCGTCCGATGCCTGTTGAATGCCTGTCCGGCTGGCTTTCGTCATCGAGCCGTGACTTTGCCGCCTGATCAACGCCGGTCGAGCGATCGGTGCCCGACTTGTAAACATCATCCAATCAGTTGTAGTCGAGGATGTAATTCAAAACCGCATCGGCTCTGCCGGGTGTTATCTTGGCGCTGCCTTTACGCGCATATTTTGCATTGAACTCGAACGTATAACGCTCGCCATCTTCTTCACTTTTTATCCATTGCATAGGTAACCCGGCCCATTTACTAAACGGAAGTTTTATTCCCGCAGGGGTGGTGAGGGCGACACCAATGCCTTCTGCTCCCCCGGGGGTCAAGTTGAGCATTCCGGCGCCTTCGTTATTACCTTCAAAATATACTTTCACGGGCAAATTCGATCCCGGGAGAAGGCCACTGCACAGTACGCTCAAGCCTACTGTACGGGGCGTCTGCTGTTCGAGAAGTGGAATAGCTACTCTGCCAAGTGGGATGTCCTGACGTTTTTCACCGGTGCATCCTGAGAAATATTTACTGGAAATAACCTCTACCTGGCCAACAATTTCTATTTCTGCCGCGTCCCAGTCTTCAACTTGAGCATGTATTTTAATGTTTAAGTTGAGGTCGCCTTTCTTGATGTCACGGGCTGTACGTACGAGTTCTACATGTAAAGGATCTGGTAACCTACCGACCTGTCTCGCAGCATTGATGTAGCTAAGTTCAAAAGGTAGAGACTTTTTCAATCTAAAATCTACAAGCCGAATTCCAATGCCGGGTAGATTAGTTCGATAGACATCGTCGTAACCATCCTCCAAAGGCGCGTCTACTGTATAGTTATAATGAATGGGGTTTATTTTTGCTGGGCACTTGAAGTCAATACTGCTGTTCAAATTTTGCAAGTTAAATGCTTGATAACTCATGCGCTGACCAATGGGCGCGAGATTCAGCGTCTTAGGAGTCATAGCTAAACTGAAGTAAAATTTCCTTTGATTTGTCGTTTGTGGTGCCCACCAGCACCCAGCTGTGTTGTCTGCAGTGGCGACAGTACTGGCTACTATGGATAAAAATGCTACAACGATATGTAATGCAAACTTCAACTTTTCACTCCTTGATCAGCCTGCTGACCGCAGATGACATTCATCTGGTCATAAGTCAACGCAATGTTTTGAGGGGGAAGTCGATAGGGAGCCGAGCAGACACCGTCAGCCCACTTAACTTTCAGCCAGCCTTCATTTTTGATGCCGAAGACCAGGGCACGGGACTGGTTGTCGACCACGGCCAGTAATTTGCCGCCTTCGTCTTCTACCTGGGCGCCAAACGGCAGCTTTTTCCCGTCATGGAGGACCAGGTCGATCTGCACGCGCCGGCCGGACGAAGCATCGAAATGCGCTTTTACCACAGCCCCACGGCGCGGCACGACGCGGGCTGAGGTTTCGGTGACCTCAACGTCAGTGCCCAGAGTCTGGGTGTCCAGGTCAAGATCGTTGTAGCGATAGGGCTGAACGTAACTCTCGATGGCGTATCCGGCACTGTCTGTATGCGACGCGGCACCGTTGATACTGGCGCCCTTGACTCCCGGCACCTCCACCAGCGCAAAGGTTTCTCCCACCGGTTGGCCAAAGGTGACGCCGCCGCTGTGAGCAACGACCGACCCCGATGCAGACAGATCCATATGACGTGCAGAACCAGACATACCGTAGTTGCCGGCAACCTTGGCCATTGGCGCATCCCACCCAATACCGATACTGCGTGAACGTTGATCGCCGTAGACGTCGGCCTGGGCGGAGTACGAGAGCCGGCCGTTATCGTCGAGATACCCCGAAACCCCGGTCTGAAGGCTGTCGTCGCTTTTGCCCGAGCGGGTGAAATTGCTGTACACGCGCTGCGACCGAGAGCGCGATCCAAAAGGAAAGCTCACCGACAGAGCGAGCTGATTGTCTGATTCATGCGAACGTCCCCCATCCTGTGTGTGCGAAGCGGTGATGCTGTAAGTGACTTCACCGACGTTACCGCTGTAACCCAATTGCAGGCGCTGTGTGCTGCCGGCGCGATTCCAGTAACTGGTCTCTCCCGCGCTGACAAACACTGAACCGTGACCTCCGATGTTCTGATTGATGTTCAGGTCCAGTCGACTCTTGGGGCGACTGCTGATGAAGTTCTGCTGATCAACTTCGCTCATCTCTTGGATATGCTCGCTAAGCGTGCGATAACCCGAAGTGGAGTAGCGGTAGCCCACCATGGTGAAGGTCGTATTGGTGCTGTTAAGTGTCTTTGAATAGAGAAAACGTACACTCTGGCCGGTACTCGCCTCGCCGTGAGCCGGTTGAGACTGACTATTGGTGATGTCCAAGGACATCCCGCCCAGGCCGGTGTTGAGGCCAAGACCAAAGTTGAAAGCGTTGTAATCTTCGGCGGCGAGCAAGCCTCCGTAGGTCGTCAGGTTGTCGGTGGCGCCATAGACCGCCGTGCCCTGCATCAAGTGAGGTGACTTCATTCCTTCGTTGTTGTACTTGCCCAACGACAGGCTGTACTGGAACGTGCCTCGCCTCACCATGACCGGCAGATAGGAATAGGCTTGCGTATACTTGCGCTCGCGACCATCGGACTCGATGATCGTCACCTCAAGGTCACCGTTGGAGCCACCCGGATAGATGTCGTGAATCTCAAAGGCACCAGGGGAGACCGTCGTGGAATAGATGACGTAGCCGTTCTGGCGCACTTCAACAGTGGCATGCGTCTCGGCAATGCCGCGTACAACGGGCGCATAACCCGACTCGTCATCGGGCAGCATGCCGATGTCCGAACCGAGCTGAATCCCGCGAAAACGACTGCTGTCGAAGATGTCCCCATTGGTATAGAGCTGCCCGACTGCAAAGCGGCTCTTGAGTGAGGTAACGTCGTGTTCCAGATAGGTACGGTTGCTGGAAAAGGTGCGTGATGCTCCAGTGCTCTGACTGAACGACGAATTGTTACGCAGGCGCCATTGACCGATGTTGAACCCGTTGCGCAAACCCAAGTAGCCGTAATCGTTTTTGAAACCGCCACCATTGTTGCGATTGAAGTTCAGTTGGTAGTTACTGAAGGCGGCGGTAATTCCCTCGTCCCACAGAGACGGATCGACGTAGCCGCGTGAGCGGCGCTTGATGTAAGCCTGCGGTACGCTGATGTAGAGAGCCAGTTGGGAGACATCCATCTCCACCGTCGCCCCCTCGATACGCAGCACATTGACCGATTCGTCGTCCGTAACGTGCTCGGAAACAATGCCTTCTTTCTGCAGCCGCTCAACGTCCACGCCCATTTCGCGCAGCATGCCGAATTTCAGGATCGGCCGTGCATCAGCATTGGGCGTGTCTTCGTCGGCCATAAAGGAAATGTCCTGGCGTCGTTCCAGGCGTTGGTTCAGATATACGTCGACACTGTAGTCGCCCGGTACGACACCATTGGATTGTTCGAAGAACCGCAAGTCGACCTTGGCTCCCTTGTCCTTGAGGAACATCGGGTTGAATTGTGTGGCGGATGCCGCCGAGGCACTTAACATGCTCGCGGCGGCCAGGCAGGAGAGATACTTGCCTGAGCGTTTTTGGGCGCGCTTCTTCCGAGACTTCCTGTTGTATTTTCTGATTTGCATGGAATAAGGCCAAACTTCCGTCAAAACACTACTTCCTGTGCACGAGGAATCCTGGGATGCATATCCCAAGACGTGCGCGGATGAAACGAGGGTGAAGCGGGAGAGGGGAGCAGCGTCAGAACTTGATCGAAGCCGTGTGCTCGATAAGTGCGCCGTAGTCATTGATCGATTCCCAAACGACCCGGGCATCCCCGCCCAGTGAGGCAGGTAATCCTTTGATGGCCATTTTCTGGGAACCTCGTGGACCGATCATGGCGGGCTCCAGTGGGTATTCTTTTTCGCCGATCGTCACGCTCATTTTCGCGAAAGAAACATGAAAGGCTGAGTCATTGGTCGCCAGCAATACGGCTTGGCCGGCGGTTCTCAGAATGTTCCACTTCAAAGCTCCGGCGGCCTCTTCTGCGTTCCCTGGTAACCCGTTGGGGCGGTAGAACAGCTTCAGGCGCTGACGAAAAGCCACTTGCAGGCTGTTCTCGGAACTGCTGACTTGAGGGATTTCCTGCACGCTTACCCAAACCACCGATTCTCGGTCCTCCGGCAGCCCTTTGCCCTGGTAGAAAATCCGCAACGTCTGTTGCTTACGGTGGCCCAGGCGCGCAAGTGACGGAGTGATTGCAAACGGAATCTCATGATCGGCCTGACCTGGACCAGCCTCGATCCAGGACTGGATCATGATGTCATCGTTGCCTTCATTTCGAACCTGAAGCGAGGCTTCATGACTGGACGCCGGAAAGATGATCCTCGTGCCGCCCACTTGAATGCCCGCGTCGGAAGCATCGGACAGCATCGAAAGTGTTAGTAAAAGACAGATACGAACGAAATTACCGGTATTCATCAGCGACTCGCAGAAAACGAGGGGCGTGTAAGCCCCTCTTTTTTGGACGATTTACTCGTACGTCAGGGTGAAAGGCAGAGTGCCGTTGGCAGTACCTGGCTTGAGTTCGGCACCGTTGGCCACATAAGAGGCCCGCATGCGCAAATCGGCGGAATACTTAGCGTCCTTACCTTCACCTTGGACCGTCAATGGGGCGGAGTACGTTTCGTTGCCGGACATGTTGATCAGTTGGTTGTTGTCGTCGAACATGCCGATTCCCACGCCCTCGGCACTGCCTGTAATCTTCAGCAGGCTGTTGTTTTTTGGATCGACACCGGAGCCGGACATCGGGTCGAAGCCAAACTTGACGGTGGTCAGGCCGGCGGCGGTGTTGCCGCAGTCCAGGTTGAGGTTGATGGCAGTACCGGCTGCGATGTTGCCTTCGCCCGCACCGTTGATGGCGTCCATGCTGACCTTGCCGAGATTCACGTCAACGATCTGCTGACCAGCACCACCGCCCACCGTGGAACCGGCGCCGGCTGACGCGATGCATGACGCCGCGACGATTTCGCCGGTGAAATTGATGGTGCCGTCAGCCGCCATCGCCGTGCCGGTCATGGCGCACACAGCCGTGGACAGCATCAGAAACTTAATTGCTTTCATGGAGATAAAACTTCCTTGCAGTGTTAGATCAGGCAAATAGCGCCGTGATGCAGCGCGAGGAAATTCTAGGAATCAGGGCAGGGGATAGGAATAAGAAAAATCTTGTGTGGTGGGGGGAGAATTCTTGAATGCAGATGTGGTGTTTGCTTATTACCTGGGTTCGACTACCCACAAACTCACCGATTATCTGATGCACAGCTTCGCAAATCTCCCATTGCTTGCCCCCATTTGTGTAACGGCCCGTTCTGTCTGATGTCTGCCGCTCAGGAACGACCGCTGTCGATCAGATACAGCCACTTGCAACCGGTATAAATACCGAAAGCCTGGAGCGCGCTCAGATGCGCCATAACACTGATGTATGTGCGGTACCGCAGATGGGACATGAAAATTTTACGACATGCTCTATCGTTTAGCAGTGCAGGTCGTTTCGCTGGGTGTTGCTGTTGTCTCATGTTGGTCTGTCCCGGGCTGAGTGGGCACTGACTTAAGGTGGATAATGCCCACCGCAAGGAGTGTTCATGACCCAGACCAGACGACGTTTTCCCGAATCCTTCAAACGCAAAGCGGCCGACCAGGTGCTTGCCGGCATGCCGCTTTGTCATGTCGCCGAGACGCTCGGCATCGCTGAAAGCCTAGTGGGCAGATGGAAGCGCCAGTATGAGCAGCTGGCAGCTACCCCGCTCAGAATAATCAGCTCCATCAGCATTTCGCAGACACATGACCATCGGTCGACCAGGTACATCCCGGGTACATGCCTGACGCGATCTTTACGGAGGCGCTCAATGCCGGCCAGCGTGACCTCAAGGAAGCTAAGCGCGGCATCCCTTGATTCCATGATCACTGCCAAACGTGTGACCGCCGAGCTTGAAGCTGATCTCGTCGAATTCGCCAATCACATATGGCAAATCCACCCAGCCGAAGCAGAACATTTCTTCACCTGTGCCACCAGGCATCTTTCGCCAAGTCAGATCGCCCAACTACCAGCGCCCATCAGTTGGAATTCGGAGCAAGAGGTGGCTTGGAGTTGCCTGGAAAAAAGCGGTATCGGTGCTGGATTTGCCGCAAAGCGTCGCATCGACCTTCGAGGTGCTTGCGCTAGCGCATTCAGGCACCGCGGACGCGCCCGATCAATTGTTGTCGTTGTGGTCGAAGTGCTTGGACGTTACGTTGGGGACGGCGTTCGCTCTGTATGTAACGCTCGTAAACCTCATACAGCTGCGCGGAGAGACCTACTGTCCGTCCGTATGTTTTCAACGCAGGCTCTTCGGCGCGCGGGTCACCTGGGTCATGCTCGCGGTCATTGACGGTGAGATAAGCATGCTGAGAACCCTGATTGATATCCGTGGTATAGAGCTTAAGAAGCTCTCCGCGACGGATACCGGTCTCCAGCAGCAATTCAATCATCAGCCAATTGCGCAACTGCACTCGGGCCGGAAACGGATTCTGTGCGTAGCCCGGTACAATCAATGTGCGAATGATCTCTTGTTGCGTATCCGTCAGGCTGCGGTAACGAGCGCGGTCCTGCCGAACGTTGATGATATGGCTCTCAAAGCGCCGCTCAATGACGTCGGCGACATCTGCAAATACAGTCTCGATGTTAACCAAGGTGGTTGAGTTCTGACGGGCACGCGGGATGTAACGGGTAACACACCAGGACAGGTACAGCTTCAGCAGTTGCAAGTATTGGTCACGGGTACGCGGATCAATCTGCAGAAAAGGTGCCGTTTCAGCTTTGCCGATTTGGGCGACCAGATTATCGGCCTGACGGCCGCTTTGAAGCCAGATGGCATAACCGTCCAATAAAGCCAGAATCGCCTCAAAGTGGCAGGCCAAGATGGCCTCATCGATATCCAAGTCTCGGCATTGGGCATAGGTATAGAAAGCTTGGATCGCACGCAGATGCGCCGCCGCCGTGTTGTAAGCACGGTGCCTGAGTTTTAGTTGGACGTAGATGAATGGAATGAGTACGGGCAACGGCGCGGCATCACCAACTTGCACCAGCAGCGGTACACGCTGACCTGAAGAGAACCGGCACTGGATCAGCTTCATCGGCAGACACCTCAGTCAAGGGCTCGCCATGAACAGGAGAACATGGCCCGTTGAGAGAATGGATGCCAGAAGCGGGTTTGTCGAATCAGTGTCTTATGAGCCTCATGAACATTTCTAACATGACCCATCGTTTAACATAATATACATTACACGTAACAAAATATTACGCGACCAGCCCGGTTGCACACACGATTTCAATCTGCAGCAACGCCCCAAGGCTATGGATGCCTGATGATCTCGTTATTTCAAATGTACGGATCTCAATCCTCGTCACGCGTCAGCTTTTCAATCAGCGCCCGGTGTTGTGGATATTGGGCCATAAGCTTCTGTCGATTTCCCATTTCCATGTCCGCGAAATCAAACCCTGGTGAGACGGCTTCGCTGATCAAACCAAAGCCATTCGAGCCGTTCAGCAGTCTGGAGGCTTTCCAGATTCCGCCCGGTACGTGCAATTGCAAATGATGTCCTGCCAGAACATCGCTGCCCATCACCAACGTCTGCAACGAACCGTCAGCATGAATCAGGCTGTACTCGATGGCGTCGCCCAGATGGAAAAAATGCAGGATGTCCGACTGGTTGAAATGAAACTGGCCGACCGGTGAGTCTTCGGTCAACAGGTAATAAATGGACGTCATCAAATAACGTGGACCGCTCCGGGTTTCGAGCATGTCTCGATGATCTGCCTGAAATGTTCTGCGGAAATAGCCGCCCTCGACGTGAGCTTCGAGGTCCAGGACGGAAATCACGTCTTTGGCGTTCATTTGATGACCTTCTCCATTGACTGAGCACAGTTTTTGCTTAGCTCAACTAAAGACTCATTTAGTGTAGTTAACCTACAATTGCGACATATTCGAAGACGTTCGCTACATTTACACTCTTTGCCTTACCACGCTGCAATATGCGAATCCGCCCTCGGCTCAGTCCCGCCACAAAGCACACCACTGACCGGATCACGAAGAATGATCTGCCCTCGTCCATAATCGGTCAGATCACAGGCGATCTGCACCTCATGCCCACGTCGCGCCAGGGCATTGGCCAAATCCCTCGAAGCCCCCTGCTCAATCCCCACCTTCATCCCTCCCAGCCATTGCCAGCGTGGAGCGTCCAGCGCCGACTGCGGGTTCAATCCAAAATCCACCAGGTTCATGACCATCTGCACATGCCCCTGAGGCTGCATGTACCCGCCCATCACACCAAACGGCCCAAGTGCCTTTCCGTCCTTGGTCAGGAACCCCGGAATAATCGTATGAAACGTCTTCTTGCCCGGCGCCAGGCAGTTGGCATGTTCCGGATCAAGACTGAATTCCTGCCCTCGGTTCTGCAGTGCAATACCGCTGTCGGGCAGCACCACACCCGAACCAAAGCCGTGGTAATTGCTCTGGATGAACGACACCATGTTGCCTTGCCCATCGGCCGTCGCCAGATACACGGTACCGCTGGCGTGAGGATCGCCGGGCTTGGGTGGCTGAGCTTTATCGCCGATCTGCCCACGGCGCCGTGCGCTGTAGTCATCACTCAACAGATCGGCCACCGCCACGCGCATGTGCAGTGGATCGGTGATGTAGTGCAAACCATCGCTGTAGGCCAGTTTCATGGCCTCCAGCTGACGATGCCAGGTCTGTTGACTGTCGCGATGATCGAACTCGAAACCTTCGAGAATCTTCAGCGCCATCAACGCAACCAGACCCTGGCCGCTTGGCGGAATTTCCCAGACATCCACACCGCGATAATTGACGTGGATCGGCTCCACCCACTGCGCACGGTAATGTTCCAGATCCGTAGCTCGCAGATACCCGCCAGTCGCCCTTGAATGAGCATCCAACTGTTGGGCGAGCGCGCCGCGATACAAGCTTTCACAGCGGCTCTGCGCCAACGCTTCAAGCGTCCGCGCTTGCGCTGGATTGCGAAACAGCTCCCCTGCCCTCGGTGCGCGGCCATCAATCAGGAACGTATCGAACCAGGCGTCCAGCACCTCGTCGCGATGAGGGCTGAACTCATCCAAAGCAACCTGCCACTGATGGGCAACCACTGGCGACAACGGAAAACCATCCCGCGCAAGGCTGATCGCCGGTTGCAGCAAATCAGCAAACGGCAAGACCCCAAAGCGTTGAGAAAGCTCGGCCCAGGCCGACGGGCAGCCGGGTACCGTCACCGGCGTCCAGCCATACAGCGGCATTTGTTCATGGCCATCGGCCCTGACTGCTTCGATACTCAAAGCAGCCGGTGCATGGCCGTTGGCATTGAGTCCATGTAACTGATCCTTGAACCAGACCAGAGCAAAAGCGTCCCCGCCAATCCCGCACCCTGTTGGCTCGACCACGGTCAGCGCGGCAGCCGTGGCGATGGCAGCATCGATCGCATTGCCACCCTTTTGCATCATCTCGATGCCGGCCTGAGCGGCCAGAGGCTGAGACGCCGCCACCATGCCACGACGGGCAAACACGCTTTGACGTTGCGACGGATACGGATACTCATGAGCAGAAAATTTCAGCATGGCAAAAGCTCTTCAAAGCAAGTTTTCGAAGTTTTTCAGGGTGTCGGGGGCAATCAACTCGGACCCGTTGTCGACTTTCACCACCTCGTCGGCAGCCTGAATCATGGGCACCACGGCAGCGCAGCACAGGGCTGCAAACATGCCTGATAAACGCATCGTCAATATCCTTGTGAATCTCACAGCACGCGACTGAGAAAGGCTTGGGTACGGGGGTGGGTGGGGTGACTGAAGATCTGTTCTGGCGGTCCCTGCTCGATCAGTTCACCTTGATCGAGCACCACCACACGGTCGGCGACTTCACGGGCAAAGCCCATTTCATGGGTGACCACCACCATCGTCATGCCCTCCTCGGCCAGTTCTTTCATCACTTGCAGGACCTCGCCAACCGTTTCCGGGTCAAGGGCGCTGGTGGGCTCGTCGAACAGCATGGCCTGGGGTTTCATGGCCAGGGCCCGGGCAATTGCCACCCGTTGCTGTTGGCCACCGGAAAGCATCGACGGATAATGGTCGGCCTTCTCCGCCAGCCCGACACGCTTGAGCAGCGCCCTCGCCTGTTTCTCCGCCGCTTTGCGCGGCACACCCAGCACTTGAATCGGTGCTTCGATGATGTTTTCCAGTGCGGTCATGTGCGGAAAAAGATTGAAGCGCTGGAACACCATGCCGATGTCCCGCCGCTGACGGGCGATGTTGCGCTCCGAATCCCGCACCAGACTGCCATCGGCCTTCGTGCGATAGCCCATGGACTGCCCGTTGACCCGGATCTGTCCCGACTGAATGTCTTCCAGCAAATTGATGCAGCGGATAAACGTGGTTTTGCCCGACCCCGACGCGCCGATCAGCACCACCACTTCACCGCGTCGCACTTGCAGGGAAATCCCTTTGAGAATCTCGAGGTCGCCGAACGACTTGTGAATGTTCAGCGCTTCGATGATCAGCTCGTCACTCTGGTGCGCCATGATTAACGTCCCCTCAACAATTTCAGCGTGCTGCGGCCGAACATCCGGCTGGATGCCGGCGGCGGCGACGAGGGTCGATCCGACTGGCCGAAGCGGGTCTCCAGCCAGCGCTGGAAAAAGCCCCACAGCGTCGTGAGCAACAGGAAATAGATCGCCACCACGAGGTACAACTCGAACACCCGAAAGGTCGCCGAGGTGACCATTTGCGTGCTGAGCAACAACTCCTGCACGCCGATCACGCTGACCAGGGTCGTATTTTTGAGCATCACGTTGAACTCGTTGCCCAGTGGCGGAACGATGACCCGAAACGCCTGCGGCAAGACGATACGACGCATCAGCTTGGCGAAGGTCATGCCCAGGGAACGCCCGGCCTCGTACTGTCCCTTGTCGACGGCGCCGATACCGGCACGGATGATCTCGGCCATGTACGCACCTTCGTTGAGGCCCAACGCAATGATCGCGGCCTGGATATTGCCGGGGATCATCAGCCCGAACAGTTGAATGTCTTCGAAGCGGAAAATCCCGCCCGCCGCCAGTGCCGTGTAAAGAAAGACGATCTGCACCAGCAATGGCGTCCCGCGCATCAGCCACACATAAAAGCGCACCGGCAGATGCAGCAAAGGATTCTTCGACAATCGCAGCAACGCCGCGGCCAACCCCAGAACACAACCCAGCAACATGGCCAGCACACTGATCAGGCAAGTCAGCCAGAGCCCGGTAAGATAGACCCCGCTGGGCTGCAACAGGTACTGCCAGAACACATCCCAATTGAAGTTCATCAACGCCTACCTCAATCAAGCGTGTCGCTGGAGACATGCCATTTACTCAGGAGCTGGTTGTAGCTGCCATCGCTGCGCATGTCGGCGATCACCTGCTGGACCGCTGCACTCAATTGTGGATCATCCTTTCGAATACCCAGGCCGGTGAGGATCCGACTGAAGGCCGGAACGCCTTCCTCAAACAGGTCCGGGGCCATGGCGGCGTAATAACCGGCGGTTTCCACCGTGGTGCCGTAAGCGTCGACCTGACTGATCCGCAAGGCCTGGAATGCATCGGTGTCGGTGTTGTAGACCACCAGTTTCATCGGCGGCTTGCCGGCCTTGGCCAGGCTTTCATTCTCGGTATCGAGCAAGGTCTTGATGGTCGACCCGTTGAGTACCGCGATCTTGTGCCCGCTCAGATCGGCCAGGGTCTTGAGCCCCTTCGGATTGCCCTTGGGCACCACCACCGCCTGACTGGAGTACATGTAGTTGACGATGTCGATCACCTCGCGGCGCTCGGGCTTGTCGAACAACTGGTCGACGATCATGTCGCACTGCTTGGCCAGCAAGGCCGGTAGCAATCCGGAAAACGGAATCACCCGCCACTCGACCTTCTTGTCCCCCAGACGCTTGGCGACCTCCAGGCCCAGATCGACGGTCAGGCCCTTTGGCTTTTGCGCTTCATCGAAGGAAACAAGGGGCGGCGAATCCATGCCCGAGCAATAGGTCAGTTTGTCGACCTTGAGCAAACGCTCCGGTACGGCAGGAGCGGCAACCGCCCACTGCGTACAGAGCCCCAGAGAAATTGCAGCCAACAACAGCCGAGACGTATGCATGACCAGACACTCCAGTTCGGTTAGTAACGGGGCAGTTCTCAAAGTCACAACATTGGCGGGTTCGTTGCCCGCTCTGTGGTTATCGTTCCGATTGCAGAAACTTGATCAACTCAGGCACCGTGCCTTCGATGTGTTCGCGCACCACCGCTTCTGCCTTGGCGGCATCACCGGCGCGTATCGCATCGAGGATCACCACGTGTTCCTGGCGTGCACTCAACGGCTTTTCCACGTGCTGCAGCCAAAGGCGCATCGGGGCTTCGATCAGCGCATAGAGCGCACTGATCTGCTTCACCAGCCGAGGCCGTCCACTGAGACTGCACAGATACTCATGGAACTTGCGGTGACGGCTGACCCAAGCCGCACTCTCGTCGCGGTAGTCATCCATTTCATCGAGCAGTCGCTCCAGCGCCAGCAACTGACGCTCATTGATCTTCGGCACCGCCACCCGGATCGCCAGTCCCTCCAGGGCGCTGCGCATCTCGAAGACTTCGTGCATTTGCTCGACATCCAAACCGCTGACAATCGCACCGCGATTGGGCCGCAGCGTCACCAGCCCCTGAGCATCCAGACGTCGAAAGGCTTCGCGCACGGGCATCCGGCTCATGCCGATTTCAGTGGCGATGTCCTCGGCGATCAGCCGGTCACCTTTGCGGTAACGACCGCCGCAGATGCCTTCCAGAAGAAAGTTGTAGGCCTCCTCCTCGGCGGTCATCGGTTGGCGCTGGTCGAAGGCGGGAGCGAATTGCATGGCGGCACCTTTTGTCTTTTTGTATCCAATAATCCACGGATACACAAAAGCAGAATGCGTGCCAAAACCTGAAGCAATGCACCAAGCGTTTGATTTGAATGAATTAAGGAAAAAAGATGCCGTGCACAACCATCAGATTTGCCGGCACGAGGATCGGGATTTGCTACCTGATGGCTCATTGCGAGCCCGGAAAAGGTGCAGAACGGTAGCCCAGTAACACCTATTGAAAACAGCTGCCCCCCACAACCCTCTATCCGGATCTTTCTTTCAATGTGAACTTGCTAGTTTAAAGGCCAACTAACCAAGTAAATCACTCAACTATGAAGGACGCTTATAGCCAGTCGAAATAACTTAAATAACAAAATAATGCCACATCGCCACCATCTAAGTAGCTTGCTAACAAACCTGGTTGAAAAAAATTACTCATCCGACTGTTTAAGCAGCATTTAAATCACTTCAACAAAAGCGCTCATCATGTTGAAAAATCTATGTAAATACACGAACAAAATCCTGCACATTGCGACACTCTCACGCCTACTAAACACTTTCTGAAAAACACCACGTCCCAGTCGACTTGCAAAACCACAACAACCGTCTAGGTTCATGAATATCCTCACTGGCACGATCCACCGAATAATAAGAACAGCCTTCCCGGCGGGAGCATTCATTCTTCTGAAACAAGTAAGACGCTGCTTTAGTTGCTGAACGGAACTCAGTCATCACAATCAAGAGGGATGCTTGATGAAGCACAGCCGTTGGTATCGTGCGCTCTCGAAAAATGCATCGGCCGGACATTTCTGGCTGTCACTGTTTTGCTTTGCAGCACTGGTGATTGCCAGCTTCCTGTTATTCGAACGGCAGATCCAGGACTTCCTCAATCATCTCGACCTGTACCTGCCGACTTCCCCCACCCAGCAACTCAACCTGGCGCTTTTGCTGATCGCCCTGTTGGCGCTGGACGTTATATTGCCCGTGCCTTCAAGTGTGGTCGCGCTACTGGCCGTGGCCACGCTCGGCAGCGTCGGCGGTTATCTGGTGATCTTCATTGGCCTGTGTCTGGGCGCCGGATTGGGTTACGCATTGGGTGCCGGATATTTCCGGATGCTGTCCAGTCGCCTTGGATTGCATCAGCGCAAGCCTGGGCAAATGGCCTATCGACTGGGCACGCTGTCATTGATCTGCCTGCGCGGCGTGCCGGTATTGGCGGAAACCTCGGTGGTGGCCGCCGGCATGCAGCGTTATCCGCTGCGGGCATTTCTGCTGGTCACTACCCTGGCCAACGCCGGGCTGGCACTGGCTTACAGCGCCATCGGTACATTCCTCGTCGAAGAGAACGCGCTGCTGGTGACGATTCTCGCCAGCATGGTGTTGCCGGGGCTGTTCATCGCTGGCTACAGCCTCTTCAAAACCTTGCGCAAACACGACGTCGGGCAAGTGCTGCATGGGCGTTTCGAGGTCAGTTACGACTACCCGGTGGTGTTCACCGATCACCTCTTCGATTCTTCCAACCCCTGCCTGCATCAACAACTCACCGCCCGGCGAAACGGTCGGGTGACGGTGATGGTGTTCGCCGATGAGCAACTACTGAAAAGCGCGCCGCACCTGCTGGATCAGATCGATGGTTACTTTGCCGCCCATGCAGCGGACCTGCATTTACAGGCACCGCCGATTGCCGTTCCGGCCGGTGAACTGAGCAAGGATTCACAGGTGCTGCAGCAGCTCTACGCCGACATGCTGAAACACGGGCTGGACCGGCATTGTTACGTACTGGCCCTTGGCGGTGGCGCGGTGCTGGATTCCGTGGGCTACGCCTGCGCCACCTTCCATCGCGGCATCCGCCTGATCCGTGTCCCAAGCACGGTGCTGTCCCAGAACGACGCCGGCATCGGAGTGAAAAACGGCATCAACGCCTTCGGCCAGAAAAACCTGCTCGGCGCCTTCTACCCCGCCACGGCCGTGATCAATGACTTCCAGTTGCTGACCAGCCTGACCCGCCGCGACCAGATCGCCGGGCTCGCCGAAGCGGTGAAAGTTGCGCTGATCAAGGACCGGACATTCTTCGAATGGATGGAGCAACAGGCCGACGCCCTCGCCCGTTTCGATCATCCGGCCAGTCGCTATGCAATTCGCCGCTGCGCCGAACTGCACCTGGCGCACATCACCGGCGCCGGCGATCCCTTCGAGCGCGGCAACGGACGGCCGCTGGATTACGGGCACTGGGCCGCACACAAACTGGAGAATCTCAGTCACCACCGGTTGCGCCATGGCGAAGCCGTTGCGGTGGGCATAGCCCTCGACGGGCTTTACGCCAATGCCCTCGGGCTGTTGAGCGATGTCAACTGTGAACGGGTGATGAGCCTGTTGACCCGGCTCGGCTTCAACCTGTGCCCACCGGAACTGACCCTCAAAGATGCACAAGGTCGCCCGCTTGTATTGCTCGGACTGGAGGAGTTCCGCCAACACCTCGGCGGACAACTCTCGATACCGATGCTCAGCGGAATCGGCCAGTCGGTGGACCTGCATGAAATCGACGACGCGCGGATGGAGCGGGCGCTGCAGAAGCTGTCCGTGCGCAGCACGCCGGTGCCCGACCTGAGCGAGGGCTTCGCAAAATGAGTCAGACTCCGCAAAACCTCAAGACCTGGCTGACCCTCGGCCGAGTCTCCAACCTGCCCACGGTGTGGACCAACACTCTGGCCGCCGCCCTGCTGGCCAGCAGCGCCGGTGCACTGGCGCCGCCCTCGTGGCTGGTGTGGATTCTCCTGCTGTTCACCCTGTCGCTGCTGTATCTGGCCGGCATGTTGCTGAACGATCTGCTGGATGCCGACTGGGATCAGCAACACCACAATCCTCGGCCTATCACTTTGGGTCTGGTCAGCCGCCAGCAAGTGCGCCTCGCCACTGTGTTGTTGCTGACACTGGCAGCAGCCTCGGTACTGGGCCTGAGCCAACTGATCGATCAGCCGCATTGGCTGCTGGCCAGCGTCACGCTGTTGGTGGGCTGCATCATTGGCTACAACGTGCTGCACAAAAAGTACGCCCACAGCGTGTGGTTGATGGGCGCCTGTCGCTCGGCGCTGTACCTCACGGCGGCGGCCAGTCTGGCGGTGCCGCCGGAGCCGATCTGGCTCTGCGCGATGTTGCTGGGCGTCTATATCAGCGGGCTGACTTACCTGGCGCGCAATGAGCACAACAACCTGTTGCTCAGTCGCTTGCCCCTGCTCTTGATGTTGAGCCCGCTAGCCCTGGCGATCTACGCCGGCAACCTGTGGTTCTGGCCGGTGTTGCTGCTCTGGCTCGGCTGGCTGGGCTGGCATTACCGGCAGCACCTTGCCAACCCGCAGCATCGAAAGGTGCGCGCCTTTATCGGTGCCGGCCTCGCGGCGCTGCCACTGTTCGATGCGTTGGTGATGGCCGTGGCCAATCAACCATTGGGCAGCCTGCTGTGTGTTCTGGTGTTTTTCCTGCTCCCACACTTTCAACGCTGGATCAAACCGACATGAACATGGACGTCACTGCGCCGCCGATGGCGGCCCTCGGCATGCGCCAGGATTGCCTTGCCGAACACCATCAAACCCTGACCTGGCAACTCGACGACACCGAATTGCATTGGTGGCGTCAGGCACAGGAACAATTGGCCCGGCAACCGGACGCCAATACTGCATCGCTCCTGAGCGGCCAGTGCAAGCGTCACCTGCGAGACCGAGCACTGCCCGACAGCCACTGGAGCCTGATCCAGCTGGCGCGCGCCTTATTGCTGGCACAGGTCCTTGAACAGTCCTCCAAGGACGGACAATTGTCCTTGCTGCGCCAGCTTTTTCTGTGGGGCGACGATCAGGAAAAGATCGCCGTCCTCAAAGCCTTCGATTGGCTCGACAGCCACGGGGTGTGCGTCGAACTGGCGTTGCAGGCCGGGCGCACCAGCAACAGCCAAGTGTTTGCCGCCCTCGCCCTCGATACGCCCTACCCGTTACGTCACTACCCGGAACGGGCCTTCCACCAACTGGTGCTGAAGGCGCTGGGCATGGGGCTGGATGTGCGACGCCTGACCGGTCTGAGCCAGCGACACAGCCTCACCCTCAATCAACTGGCCCTCGACCTGCTGGAAGAACAACTCGCGGCTGACCGAGCGGTGTCCGTCGGGTTGCCCCTGGCGATTGCCTTCGACCGGCTCACCCCGGCGCAGCGTCAGCGACTGGTCGAGCTGAACCAACAGCAACGTTTGCCGCCGGAATGGCGCAGCCACCTGAACTGATACCCAACGTCTCTTTTCCCTTGACGAGGATTCACCATGCCCAAGTACTTCGACCCGCACATTCACATGGTCAGCCGCACCACCGACGACTACCAGAACATGGCCGCCGCCGGCATCACCGGGGTGATCGAGCCGGCCTTCTGGCAGGGCCAGGCCCGGACCAGTGTCGGCAGTTTCATTGATTACTTCGACACCCTGCTGGGCTGGGAGCGCTTTCGCGCCAGCATGTTCGGCATCCATCACTTCTGCACCATCGGCCTCAATCCCAAAGAGGCCAATGACTTGTCGGTGGCCAATGAAGTGCTGGAGATCTTGCCGCGCTATCTGGTGAAGGACGGCGTCGTCGCGGTCGGCGAAATCGGCTACGACGACATCACGCCCGAGGAAGATCGCTTTCTCGCCGCGCAACTGGAACTGGCCAGACAGTTCAATCTGCCGGTGCTGGTGCACACGCCGCACCGCGACAAGATTGGCGGCACCAAGCGCACGCTGGCGGTGATTCGCGAGGTGGGGATCAATGAACATCTGGTGATCATCGACCACCTCAACGAACTGACGTTGCCGCTGGTACTGGACAGCGACTGCTGGCGCGGTCACTCGATCTATCCCAACACCAAGATGTCGGAACAGCGCATGGTGGCCCTGCTCCAGGAGTACGGCACCGAGAAAATGGTGGTCAACAGCGCCGCCGACTGGGGCATCAGCGACCCGCTCAAAGTGCCGAAAACCGGTCAGGCGATGTCGGCGGCGGGCTTCAGCGAGGCTCAGGTCGAACAGGTGCTGTTCCACAATCCGGTGGATTTTTTCGCCCAGAGCGGCCAACTGGACAAAGCCCTGATCAGCACCCCGCTGCCCATCGATCAGCGCCGGCAATGGCAGGACAACTCTGCCCTGCGCGGGCAGGAGCCGGTGATCAAATGAGTGCCGGCATGGGTTGGGCTGCCGCGCAGGTCGGGTATTGCAGCAACGTGCACCCGACCCATGACCTGGCCAGGCTGAAGGCCTCCATCGAACAGCACTTTCAGGGTGTGCGCACACAACGCGGGCTGAAAGAACAAGACAGCGGACTGTGGATCAGCGCCCTCGCCGCCACCGGGTTACAGCAGAAATCCGCACGTACGGAGTTCCTCGGCCTGCTGCAACGCAGTGGATTGCGACTGACCTCGCTCAACGGTTTCCCCTACGGGCAGTTTCATGAGGGTGCAGTGAAAGCCGCCGTGTACCTGCCCAGTTGGGCCGAGCCGAAGCGCCTGGCGTACAGCCTCGAACTGGCGCAGATCCTTGCGCAGGCGTTGCCGGCGGACTGTCATCAAGGGGTGATTTCCACCGTGCCGCTGGGGTACGCCGCCACCTGGAGCCCGACGCTGCAACAACGTGCGGAGTTTCAACTGCGCGAACTCACGACGTCACTGGCCAGACTGCATCGGGAGACCGGCAAGAAAATCCTGTTCTGCCTGGAGATGGAACCTGACTGCGTGCTGGAAAACACCGATCAAGCCATCGCCTTCTTCCGCCGCTGGCAAATCACGGATCCGCACCACGATTATCTGGCGCTGTGTTTTGACGTCTGCCACCAGGCCGTGATGTTCGAAGACTGTTATCGCTCGCTGGTCAGGCTGCGTCAGGCGCGGGTGCCGATCGGCAAGATCCAGCTGTCCAATGCCTTGGTCTGTCGCCTGCCCTCCCCGGACGACAGCCGCCGCGAACAAGTCCTCAAGACCTTGAGCGACTTTTGCGAAACCACCTACCTGCATCAAGTGAAGGCGCGCGACGCACAGGACCGCCTGGTGGCCTGGGCCGATCTGCCTGCCGCTCTCGACGATTGCGCGAAACACCCGGATCGCTATGCCGAGTTACGTATTCATTTCCATATCCCGCTGTTCAGCGAACTGCTGGTGTTGCCCGAGCTGAGTGGCAGTCAGATAGCTCTGGCGCAGACCTTCGACTATCTCGCTGACCATCGGGAGTTTCGCCCTGTGCTGGAGGTGGAAACCTACAGCTGGGGCGTCCTCCCCGCCCAATTGCGCCCGACGACCGAACACGCCCAACTGCAGGGCATCGCTGCGGAACTGAAATGGGTCGAGGAGCAGTTGCGCCAACGGCAACTGCTGCAACCACAAGCGCAGGAGACGTACGCCGATGCCCTCTGAACGACCACGCCAACCGCTGCTGCTGATCAACGTGGTCGGGCTGACGCCAGCATTGTTGGGAGACGCGACCCCGAACATCAATGCCCTGCTGAAAAACGCCAAAATGGCCAGCCTGCAACCGGTGTTCCCGGCCGTCACGTCGTCGGTGCAGGCCTCGATTCTCACCGGGCGGCCGCCGTCCGAACACGGCATCGTCGGCAACGGCTGGTACTTTCGCGATCAGGCCGAAGTGCGGTTCTGGCTGCAGCCCAATGCATTGATTCAGGGCGAAAAGGTCTGGGAAACGCTCAAGCGCGAGATCCCCGGGTTTCGCTGCAGCCAGTTGTTCTGGTGGTACAACATGTACGCCGACGTGGACGCCGCCATCACCCCGCGTCCTCACTACCCCGCCGATGGCCGCAAGCTGTTCGGTCTGTACTCGTCACCGGCTTCGTTGCACGACACCATCGAACGGCAAATCGGCGAGTTCCCCTTTCCGGGTTTCTGGGGGCCGGTGGCGGGTATTGCGTCGAGCCGCTGGATCGTCGATTGCGCGATTGCCGAATTCCAGCTCGACCGGCCCGATCTGCAATTGATCTACCTGCCGCACCTCGACTACAGCCTTCAGCGCGTGGGGCCCGAGCATCCGTCGATTGCCGATGAGGTGCGGGCTATCGACCATGAGGTCGGCCGGCTGCTGACCTTCGCCGAGGCGCAAGGCGCCGCGGTGATGCTGTTGTCCGAATACGGCATCGAAGCGGTCAGCCAATCGGTGTCCATCAACCGCGTGCTGCGCTCGGAAGGTTTGCTGGAAGTACGCCAGTCGCTGACCTGGGAATTGCTCGACCCCGGCGCCAGTGCAGCCTTTGCCGTGGCCGATCATCAGATCGCCCATGTCTATGTGAAAAACGCCCGGGACATTCCCCGCGTCAAAGCGTTGCTGCAGTGCCAGCCCGGTATCGAGCAGGTGCTGGACAAGGCCGAACAGCGGGCGTTTCAGCTGGATCACCCGCGCAGCGGCGAGCTGGTGGCCGTGGCTGCAGCCGGTTACTGGTTCGATTACTTCTACTGGTTCGACGATCGCAAGGCGCCCGACTTTGCCCGCACCGTCGACATCCACCGCAAGCCGGGCTACGACCCGCTGGAACTGTTCATCGACCCGGCCATTCGCTTCCCGAAATTGAGAGTCGCGCGCCGTCTGCTGCAGAAAAAACTCGGCTTTCGCTACTACATGGACCTGATCCCGCTGGACACCGGACTGGTCCGTGGCAGTCACGGACGCCTGCCCGAGCGCGAGGAAAACGGCCCGTTGCTCATCACCAATTGCGATCTGCCGTTGCCGCAAACCCTGGCGGCTACGGCGGTGAAACAACTGCTCCTTCAGCATTTTCTGGGGCACCTCTACCACCACTCGGCCAATGCCAAGGAGCTTCCATGCGGCGAGCCATTTCTATAACCGTTCTCAGTGCACTGGCCGGTTTGGCTCAGGCACAGGACACCAACAGTTTCGATTGCAATCAATTTCTGAAATTTGGAACCGACATTGCCAAGACCCGGGCGGCGTTCGAGCAGAGTCCCGAAACCATGGCCTGGAACTGGTTTGTCTGTCTGAACCAGTCCAGCCCCACCCAGGCCAGTAACCGGGTGTGGGAAACCATGAAGCCTTCGGACCAGGTCTACCTGCCCGATGGCGCTGCGCCCGGCGCCTACGCCAGTCCCGTGCCGCCTCCGACCGAGGTGATAACACAGGCCCGAACGCTGGGGATGGACTTGAACCGGACCTTCCACAACATCAATGCCACGCAACAGGTCGATGGCCTGGCGCTGCACATGGGCGGCGCCGTGCCTGCCTCTCAGCGAGGCAACCCGGTGCGCTTTCAACTGTTGATGGGTGAAGACACCTTCGACTACATCGTGGCGCGTCAGGTCTACAACATGAACGGTCAGGCCGCGCTGGCGGACAACCTGAACTTCCCGGCCACCGCGTGGGAGTTGAAGGCGGCGTGGCTGTGGATCGGCTCGGACACGACCTATCGGCAAACCCTGGCCAACGACGGTTACTACATTGGCCAGGCTTATTACCGGCAGGACGACGGCAGCTATCAGGTCGGCTATGCGGCGTTGAGCGGGCTGCATGTGGTCAACAAGCTGGACGCCAACTGGGTCTGGACCACCTTCGAAAACGTCAACAACAGCAAATACACGGTGACCAACGACCCCACACCGAAACCGATGACCAACACCACCGGGCCGACCCCGGCCGCGAAACCGGTGAACGTCAGTTTCCAGGCCAACAACCCGACGCTGTCGAAGTACGAGCTGATCGGGGTCGAGTTCCAGCCCATCACCCAGGTGCTGGCCAACTCGCAACTGGAGTCGGCATTCCAGAACACCTCGTCCTGCCTGGCCTGTCACGGCACTGCTGCCTATTCGAACGACAAGGGCTACTACAACTTCGCCATCAAGCAAGGTGGCGGCATCGTCTACCCGACAACCCCGCTGCCGCCGTCAGCTTTCGACGGCTACAAAAAACTGGACTTTGTCTGGTCGCTGAAGCGCGCCCAGTGGCAACGCTAAGGAGCACGACATGAGCGTATTGAACTTCCCCCGGATCTACCTCAACGGCCATATGTTCTGGAACCCGCCGACGGCCAACAACAACGATGTGCTGCCGCTCTATGACGCGGTGAAGATGGACATCAACTGGCCGTTCACCCGCTACTACGACATCACCCAGGCGAACGCTTCCACCACCCTGATGCCCTGGATCATTTCACCCGTGCAGCAGAATGATCTGCCGCCCTATGTGCAGCAGGTTCCGACCAACGGAAGCCCAAAAACCTTCCCGTTCATACCCGCCGAATGGGACCTGTTTGGCGACAACGCCTGCGGGGCCGTGAGTTACCAGAGTACCCGCTCGACCATTATTGGCGGCGAGTTGCAGGCCAACACCTACATTGCTCAGGACGCACTGGTCGGCAGGGACTTCCAGCTGCTCGGCAATCCTTTTGGCAGTCAGAGCCCGACGGCCGCGCGCTTCGTCGATATCAGCCCGTGGCAGAACACCTTCACAGCGCTGTACTTCGACAAGCTGCAGCTCGGGGATGCCACCTGTGGCCTGACGTTGAACCGTGAATACCGGATGCTCGACCGCTTCCTGACGTTCAATTGGGCCGGCGACTTCGGTGGTCTGGCGTATGTCACCACCACCTGGCAGACCTGCTTTCCCCGGGACAATCTGGAATGGGTCATCGGCGATTCCGTCCTGCTGCGCAATCTTCAGCAACAGATGGAGGCTCAAAACGCTCAGGGCCTGATGTTCAGGTTCGCCACGTACCTCACCTGTTACGACAGGAACGGTGTGTTCAACGACTTCCCGTACGTCGACACCCGCGACAATGACAAATCGGCGCAGGCCCGTTTGACGGCGATGTATCAGAAGGGGCTGGACAACGTATCCGATATTTTCTTCAACCCCGCCTACAACCGTACCGTAGCGACCCTGGGTCTGTGGTTCGACCACGAATACCCTACGGCGCCCGCCGGCCCGCGTCTGGTCACCGACCAGAAGATCATGGTCACTCGCCCCGGCATGTCTGAGCCGACCAGCACCAATCTGGGTGTGACCTCGGCGCAGATCACCAACAACATGCTGTCGCTGGATCTGGCCAACACGTTTCCGTTCTATCCGCTGGACAAGAACGCCGATGTCCTGACGGCCGAGAAGTTCCAGGCCGGCGACTACAAGCTGGGCGTATCGCAGAACGGGAATTTCGTGCCGGTGGTCGACATCGGTTTCGAGCAGTATCGACAGTCGGCGTTCGACAAGCGCTCGGGCCTGCTGGATATCCCCCTCAGCGCCACGCAAGCGACCACCTTGCAATCCGGCCCGCTGGAGCTGCAACAACAGACGTCATCAGGCCCCGTGAAAGCCGCCACTCAGCAAGTCTGGACCGCCGAGGTGGTAGAAAGTGGCACCTTCGTCGACGTGAACGACCGCAAGACGCTGAACATCATGGTGCAGAAAAATGGTCAACCGGCTGCCAACACCACACTCTGGGTGGTGGAATACGGCAACCCTTACAACGTGACCACCAGCGACTACTACCTGACGTTCCTGAATAACCCCGACTTCACGCTGTTTTACGACAACGCAGACCGCAACAAAAACACCGCCAACCTGCCACAGTTCAAGGGCACGGCGCCGGTAGCGAACTACCTGGCCACCGGCAGCGGTCGTCGACTGGTCAATCTGGAAGCCAAAGACAAACCGGTGGGCGTTGAGGTCAGTTATCAGTCATTCATGAATGGCTCAAGTCAACCGATCACGGTCCCCCTGACCCCTTGCCTGCAATTCGACGCCGGTGTGTACGTCAGCGGAACGCTGGATAACGATCAGACGGTGGATTACTCCTACGTCGCCACCACCACCGACGCCAACGGCATCGCCCAGGTGAGCTTCACGGCTGTGGCCCCGGGCTTCCCGACGCTGCGCTTCGTCGTCAAGGAAGACTCCAGCGACCCGGTCATTCCTTTCAGCTTCGCGCTCACGGACGCCCAGACCGACTTCCTCGCCCCGCTGCGCGTCCTGCCTCTGGACATGCAGCTGCAACAGGACTTCGTCAATTACTGGAACGACATCTACAAGGACAAGAATGCGCCCGAAGCGATCTGGGATGACTTCATCTACCCAAGGGTCCTCAAGACGTTCTATTACCTGTACCCGATCATGAACAAGTTCATGCCGCTCAATTCCCGGACACGTGTGGAAGGTGCCGTCGACCAGTTGATCCGGCTGATCAGCAAGGAGTACCAGGAAGAAAGCACCCTCGCGATGCCTATCACCCGCGACCTGTCGCAGAGCCGGCGCGCCGTGCTGGAGTTGTGGGCGCAGAAACTGGTCAAGCGCAACTTCCCGCCCATGCCACTGAAGATGAGCGATTACGACGACCTCTGATCCATCAGGAAAGATGAGCCACTGCGGGTGTTCAGGCCCGCAGTGCGCCTTGCCAGGGAGTGACCCATGAACGTCAGCCTCTTGAACCGTCTGTTGCTGTTGATCCTGTTGTTCTGTCCATCCGCATTCGCCCAGGACAGCGGCGCCGTCTACTTCACCAATGGCGTACACAACACGCTGGGGTGCAATGAACAGAACGGCAACTGCATCGCCAAACGCAATCCGGGTGAGCCTTCCGACCCGTTCTTTCCGGCATTCTGGATCAGCAACTGGACCATGTACCGGGTGATGCATAACTACGAAAACAACCCGCCGCCCTACAGCAACCCGCCAACGACCCTGAAGCCTGCGGACTACACCGTCTCCCGGGGGACCAGCTACTACGACACGACCTATATTCCGCCGGACGGCGACGGCTTCGGCGCGATGATGGAGCACTACGAGAAATACTGCCTGCCGATCTTCCCGATCAAGAACAACAACTACACCTGCTCGTTCGTCTCCCTGGGCAACAAGGCGTACTTCCTGACCTATCCGCAGGATCGCCCGAAAGACATGCCGGCCTGCTGCATGTTCTCACCGATGAATCATCCGCCACGGCAGGATTTCATCGAACACCTGCCCTACAGCGCCGAGCGCAGCAAGAATCTCGATGGCAGCGTGCAGGCCTACGCCCTGGATCTCGACTCGCCGCAAGGTCCGATCCTGTTCGGCTATGCCTTCTACAAAAAAATGTCGGGGCAACCACCCTACCGGCCGCCGCAGTCGTTCTTCTTTTCCGGTGACAGCAGCGTCGCCAACGCACCGATCGTCAGCCAGAACTACACCGACTTCCGCATCGCCAAACCGGACCCGAAACAGACCTGGGCGCAGGTTGCCGCCATGTGCCCGTCGAATCCGCCGCCCTGCCAGTTGTTCGAGCCGCCGACGTCGCAGAGCAACGGCCAAAAGGCGCAGTGGAACAAGCTCATGCAGCGTAAACCGTGATCAACGACGAAGGATCGCCATGAAAACCACACTCTGTTTTTCCGTGATGTTGCTGGGTCTGGCCAGCCTGCCGGCGCTGGCCAGGGAACAAGCCATGCCATCGGTGCAGGCCAGCCAGTTGAACTGCCAGCCGCCCGGTACCGCACCGGCCGCCACGGCCGGTCAGGATCAGTTCGATCAATACAGCTGGCAGATGTTCATCGCCCTGAGCTGGCCGGCAAAGAGCGGGCAGCGCGGCAATCCCGACTGCACCAAGCAGCCTGGTGCAGCCGGCTATACCGTGTGGCAGACCTACAAGACCGTCGGGGAAATCTTTCTGCCGAACGCTGCCAATCCGGGGCCGTGGAATTCCCCGCAGATCGCAAAAAGCTTCAACATCATCAACATCGCTTCTTTGAAAAACAGCGCTCAGGTCAACGCCGTCGATCAGGCGGTCGGCGGCTGGTTGATCGATCAGGCGAAAAACCCGACCTACTACGACATTTCGGCCAACGAGACTTCATACAACTACATCGTGGGCAACAACTTCTACAACGCCGATGTCGTCTCCAAAGCCAACAACATCACGTTTCCGTGGGGCGTCATCGAGATCAAGTCGAGCTGGCGAATCCTCACCGCCCATGACAACGCCAGCCGTTACCTGACCCTGCTCGCCCGGGTGGCGACCTTCAATGATCAGGGCGAAAAGAACGGTATCACCGAGGCGTTTCTGGGGCTGGTCGGCCTGCACATCATCACCAAGGCCAACGGTTATCCGCAGTGGATCTGGTCGACGTTCGAACAGATCGACAACGTTTCGCCCAAGGCACTGGTGAATGGCAAATGGGTCGATCAGCCTGTCGCAGGCACGGCCTACTCCTACTTCAACGTCGCTGCGCCCGCCGCATCCCTCAACCAGTCACCCTGCGACTGGCAGACTCAGGGCCCGCATCAGGTCTGCGTGCCCAAACCCGGCACCACGTTCCAGACCCCGAACCCGCTGAACCGGGTCACGCCGATCGCTGACATCACAAACCAGATCAACGCCCGTTACCAGGCCGACCCGGGGCTGCAAAACAGCGTATTGAAGTACTACCAGCTCATCACCACCCAGCGCCCGTTGATGCCGGATAACCCGAGCAACCCGCTGGGCCAGCCGACGCCGGCACTCTCGGCCAACGTGACCATGGAAAGCTACATCCAGCCCAACAGCAGTTGCATGAACTGTCACTCCATGGCGACGCCGGTCAAGAGCCCCTACAAGTCCGATTACTCCTATCTGTTCAAATTCGCCCATTCGCCGCTCGGCAAAACCATCAAGGACGGGAAATAAATCATGAGCATCCTCAATGGCCCGCGACTGAATTTCTGGGGCGGCATCCGCACGGATGTCAGCCTGCCGAACAACTCCCCGACCATTCCTTATGACGGCGATGACAACTGGCCGATCTTTGACCTGACCACTTCGACCCTGGCATCGGGGGCCCGGTCTTATACCGACGATCAGTTGAACAGCATGATCAATGCGCCTACGGGCGACTATTACACCGCCGGCGGCTGGAATCATTACGGGCAGCATGTCGTCGACATGCAAAACGCGCTGATCAGTTCTCAGGGCAGCCCGGGCAGCGTCAGTACCACTGGCGATATGGTGGGCCAGCCGGTCTATCTGCTGGGTTCCGTGGACCCGGTGACCGGACAAGGGCCGGTATCGGGCCCGATGATGGTGGACCTCGATCCCACCTCGACCACCACCACCCAGATATTTGTCGGTGGCCTGCAAATCGGTGGCAGTAACAACATCCAATTGCTGATTCACGACAATGCAGTTTGCAGCAGCCAGGATCTCGGCAAGCGGGTGCTGCAGCCAACGCCGAAGGAGCTGGATGCACCCGGTTCCTGCCGTATAAGCGGCACCTTCCAGCTGACCTTCCCGCTGAGCAGCATTGTCAGCTGGAACCAGAACAGCAGCGGTTTGCGATCGATCATCCAGGCACCGGGTGCCACCGGTATTGTCCTGCGCTTCGTGATGTTCGAAATGTGCCCGACGATGGCCACGCCCCAGTTGCAAGCCGATTATGCCGCCGGCAGAGACACCCCGAACCCGAGCATCGGCCGGGTCATCGGTACATTGGCGCCGGCGTTCGCCAATGAGCCGCTGGACTGTCAGGCGGGCCGTCAGATCGTCAATCAGGACACGGGCGGCACCGGCTACGCAGACCTGAGCAGCGCGACAATGCTGAGTGTCGACATGGTCAACATCATTCCGAAAGAGACGTTCAGGGCCGTCAGGGACGACATCACCAGCCCTATCGGACCCAACGGCAATTACGGTCCTGTCACCCTGACAGCCGGTGAGACCACCCTGGCCACACTCGATCCGACCAGCAGTCCCCTGCTCGACTATTACGTGTATGGTGGCATTGTCGATCTGCCTCTTAATACAGCCCAACAGTCGGCGGTCAGATCCTCGGCGCTGGCCATCGACGCACCCGGCACGGTCGCCGGGACTACGTTGCAGGCAACAGAGTCTGTCTACCGGATCTATGCCGATCAGCGCAGCGTCTATACCGAGGACTACCCACAGGGCCTGTCGATTACGCTGCAGGTCCGGTATCTGGGAGCTGCGGTGACCAGCACCACCGAAATCGATCTCACCGCCGCGCCCTCGGGACCGTATTACACACAACAGCGCTACTGCGACTTCCTTTATTTCCCCCCGGCCCTGACGGTGAGCCCCGGTCAGTTGTCCGTCACGTTCTCCGTCAACGTAAAACCCGCAGCGGCGCCCCTCGCCGGTTTCGTCGCCCTGACCTACACCGTCAACGGTCAGCAAAGCGGCACGTATTTCACTAACTTCCGCAAATACGCCCAGACCGACTTCGGCATCCCCGGAGGCACCACCATCACCTGGGAAATGATGTATCCAAACGTCCTGCGCTTTCACTACCTGGCCTTTCCGGCCATGTCTCGCTACATCCCGCTGAACCAGCCCGACGCGATCATGGGCGCGAAAAATCCGATCCTCGCCCGCACTTCGGATGCCTACAAAGGCACCACGCTGTTCATGCCCGTGGTGCGCTCGATGTCGCCTTGTCAGCGGGCACTGTTGCGGGCTTATCTCACGGGCGAACCCTGGCAGCCACCGCAGTAATCGCATCCCTCAGCCCATGGAGAGAAACCTATGACTGTTCATGTTCCTGCGCGCCCCCACGAGACGCTGCGCCCCAGCACTATCATCGCCGAAGGCCTGTTGAATCCACGTGGCGCCTGCGTGCAAGCCGATGGCAGCCTGCTGCTGGTCGAGGCTGGATCAGGCCTGCCGGACCAGACGTTCAGCGGCCGCATCAGCCGACTGCGACCGGACCCGCTCAAGCCCGGCGCGTATCTCGCCCCTGAAACACTGGCGCCGGGTTTTCGCTCGATGAACATGCAGGCCCGCATGCTGCGCGATGAAATCATGGGCCTGTCGGACATCGCCTGCGGTGACGGACGCTGTCTGGTCAGCCAGACCGATTATGTCGCGGGCTCGAAACTGCTGGACCTGCAATACACCCCGCCCGAGCCGGTGTTTCACAGTCGGGGCAATCTCAATGCACTGTGTTATCACCCGACCCGCCACAGTTGGCTGGCCGTCAAACCCGATACCAACCAACTGGTGGAATTCCGTAGCGGCGAGGATGAACAGGTCTTGGTCCAGTTGCCCGATCTGGACATGGGACAGGAAGCCGTTCCCGTCACACTGATCCACGAACCGGCGACAGACGCCGTGCTGCTCAGCCTGTTCTCCGGCGAGCTGCACAACGACCCGGCTCGCAAAGGCATCGACTTTGACGATCAGGCCGGTCAGGTGATTCGGGTCTGGCCCGACACCGGCCGGATCGAAGTGCTGATTCGTGGCCTGCAATTGCCCACCGGGCTGGCACTGTGTCCGCAAGGCGATGTGTTGGTGCTGGAGCTCTGTAGCCGTCTGCAACAACCGTTGCCGCCTGACTGGAATGGCGAACCGCTGCATGGCGGATTCACTCGATTCAGCGGGCGACTGTTGAGCTGCAATCTGCAAACGGGCGAAGTAACCGTGCTCGCCCGTGACCTGGATACCCCGTCCAACCTGTGTCTGGTGCAGGACGCGGTACTGGTGAGCGAAGGCATGGGGTTGACGGGGCGCCTCCTGCCCACGCCAGACAATAAAGTCGTTGCGTTGAGTGGCAGGCTGCGTCGGGTACAGCTCTGAAAACGGCTGAAAAAAAGGCGCGCCCCTGTAAGAGGCGCGCCTTCTGTTTATTGAGTGACCACGATCTTGCCGATCATCTGCGGATGCAGCACGCAGAAATACTCGAACTCGCCCGGCGTATTGAACACCCAGGAAAAACTGTCATGGGTGTCCAGCGCCCCGGAGCGAAACACCTTGTGGGTTTCGGCCACCGTGTGCGGGATCTGGTCGTCATTGACCCACGTCACCTTGGTGCCCACGGCCACGGTCAGATCCTTGGGGCCGAACATGAACTCCTTGATATCGACTTTCACCTCCTGCGCCCACACCGGCATCGACAACATCAGGCACACCACGGCCAACAGTCGCGTTTTCATCAGGCTGCCCTCCCCTAGACCAGTGTCGAATCGATCAACGCCAGCGGATGATCGCCCTGTGTCGCCCGCACTTCGGTAATCCCCAGATAGTTGCGCAACTGATCGGCCGCCACCGTCATCGGCCCCGGCGACGGTGCCGCGCCCGGTGCCGGTTGCGGATAGGCCGTGCCACGGGCGGTGTGGAAGGTGATGTTGCCTTCGACCTTCTGGATCACCTGATGAATGTGCCCGTTCAGCACCGTCACCGAGCCGTACTTGCGCAGCATCGCAATCGCCTGATCGCCATCCTCGGTGCCCCAGCCCCAGGGCTGATAGATCGTCCACAGCGGAATGTGGGTGAACACCACGATCGGCGTGCTGGTCGAAACTGCCCGCAGATCATCGGCCAGCCACGCCAGTTGATCGACGCCGAGGTTGGCTTCATGGCCAGCCTGGAAGTTGAAGACATTGACCAGCGCGATGAAATGCACGCCGTGGTCATCGAAGCTGTACCAGCCATTGCCTTTGGTGCCCTTGCCGTAGCGTTCCAGATAGAGCTTGCCGCCGCCCTCGTCGAGGGTGTCGTGTTCGCCGGGGATGTAATGCACGGTCGACGGCAGGCCTTTGAGTACCTGTGCTGCGGTGTCAAATTCCTCGGCCTTGGACAGGTGGGTGATGTCGCCGGTGTGCAGGATCAGCGACGGCCGTTTCGGCAGTGCGATGACCTTGTCGATTGCCACTTGCAGGGTTTTCACCGGCTCCGGGTTGGCGTCCTTGTTGAAGCCGATGTGCGAGTCACTGATCTGCACGAAATGAAAGGTGCTGGCCAACGCCTTGGGGTCGGTGACGTTACCTGCTTCATCCATCGCAAAGGCTCTGGGAATGCCACCGCTCAAGGCCCAGAGGACACCGGCCCCGGCCCATGCCGAGCATTTGAGCAGCGTTCGCCGGTCCGGGTTATGCAGCAAGCCGTCGGTGCGCAGTGGATGTTTTGTTTGATTGTCCATCGGTATGTCCTCGAGGGCGGACTACAGTGATGTAGCTGACACTAGGAAGAACCTTGCGGGACGAACGTTTATTCCGCGCCGCAACACAAATTTTCCAGGGAATAAAACACGACGCATCACGGTTATAGGGGGTGTGACGGTGCGGAAATCACTATGAATCGATTCGAGGAACTGGTTGCGCCGCACCTGGACGCGGCTTACAACCTCGCGCGCTGGCTTACGGGCAGCGACAGCGCCGCGCGAGACGTGGTGCAGGAAAGCGCGTTGCGTGCCTTCCGGTATTTGCAGCGTTTCACTGACGGCAATGCCAAGGCCTGGTTCCTGACCATCGTGCGCAACGAAAGCTACACCTGGCTCAAGGCCTCGGCCGGGCGCCACTGGGTGCCTGTCGACTACGAAACCGATCACCACGAAGGCGCCTTGAGCCACCACCAGACGCCGGAACTGCTGGCCATTCACACGGAAAACGCGGCACTGATCCAGCGGGCATTGAGCGCCTTGCCGCCGGCCTTTCGCGAGGTCATCGTGCTCAAGGAGCTCGAAGACATGCCCTACAAGGACATCGCCCTGGTGGTCGATATTCCCATCGGCACGGTCATGTCGAGGCTGGCCCGGGCCCGTGCGATGCTCAAGCTCGAATTACTGAAGTGGCACGAACATGAATGAACTCGATTGCGCGATTTGCCGCACGCAACTGCACGGTTTTCTGGATCAGGAACTTGATCCGGAGGTGGCTGCGCAAGTGGCTGCGCATCTGAACACCTGCGGCGAGTGTTCCCGACGGCATGCCGAGGCGAAGGTGCTGAAGATCAGTGTGAAGCGCCACGCGCCCTATTACGCGGCACCGGAATCACTGCTCGCCAGTGTGTTGGCCGCGCAAACGCCCGCCTCGCCGAGTCGGCGTTGGCAAAACTGGTTCGCCCCGGCATTTTCCGCAGCAGCACTGGCGCTGGCGCTGGTGCTCTACGTGGCAACGCCCGGCAGCGAACAACCGTTGATGGACGAAGCCGTCTCCAGCCATATCCGCTCGTTGATGGGCGAACACTTGAACGACGTGGTGTCTTCCGACCGCCATACCGTCAAACCCTGGTTCACCGGCAAGCTCGATTTCTCGCCGCCGGTCGTGGACTACGCGGCACAGGGCTTCCCACTGCTCGGCGGGCGGCTGGATTACCTGCAACACCAGACCACCGCCGCCCTGAGTTACGGCCGGGCCAAACACATCATCAATGTGTTTATCCTGCCGACGCCGGAGGCCGACAAACCCTTGCAGAGCCAGGCGATTCGCGGCTTCAACGTGGTTTCCTGGCAGGCAAACCACATGCGGTTCGTACTGGTTTCCGATGTGGAAAAAGGCGAACTGGAAGCGCTCGGGCAATTGCTCAGAAAGGGCGCCTGAGAGGGAAATCCCTTTCCGTCAGCGGCACGATCGCTTCAATGTCTCACTCGGCAACTCATTGAACAGCGCCCGATAACTATTGGAAAACCGCCCCAGATGCCAGAACGACCAGTTCATCGCCACTTCGGCCACCGTGGTGCCCGAAGTGGCACCCTTGAGCAGTTCCCGGCGGGCACTGTTGAGCCGCCGCAGACGAAGCCATTGAGTCGGTGACATCCCGGTGTAGGCCTTGAACGTCTGCTGCAACTGCCGCAACGACACCCCGGCGACCTGGGCCAGTTCCAGCAGATTGAGGGTTTCTTCCGGCGAGTCCGCCGCCCATTCCCCGACCCGTTTCATGGTCGTCCGCTCTTCGGCGCGGCGCTGCAAACCACCGCTGTCCAGACATACACAGGCGTTATCGAGGATGAACAGACAGTCCTCCAGCAATTGCTGGGTCAGCGTTTCTTTGCTTGGCTGATCAAGGGCTTGCGACAACTTCGTGAGCGTGGAGCTTAACCAGCGGCTGAACAGCGCATTCTGCGCGCCGTTGAGTGGCGCCATGAACAGACCTTCCAGCCGAGCCACGTCCAGACCGTTCTGGCGGACGAATTCGGGACCGAACACCACGGCGATTTCCTGGTAGTTCTCCGGGGTGATCCAGATGTTGCGACTCTCTTCATTCAGCAGATACAGCGCGTTGTCACTGCGATCGAAGCAGAACGCCAGAGACCCCGGCGGCGCACTGAAATTCTGCTCGACCCGGGTGTTCATCTGTTCTTCGTAGACCTCCACGCCTTCCAGGTCCAGATAGCGGATTCGCCCGGCGAAATGCCCCGGCGACATCTGTTGATACTGCTGGACCCAGCCCGGTGTCGCGCGGATCTGCTCGGCGACATCGGCGGTGTTGAAAGCTTGAACCTGTAGCGGATTGCACGTCGTCATGGGAGACCTTGCGCACTCTTTTGGTGCGCTTTGGTACTGCTGAAAGTGGATAGATGGAACGGCAAGGCCCGCCCAAGATAGTCGTCAACGCGCCACAGGGGAAGCCTGCGAAAGATGAAATCGCGATTCCCCCGCGTCAACAAAACCAACGACGAGGTCTTTATGAATGCCCCTTTCGATCAGCTGTTCACATGGCTGAAAGATCACAAGATTACCGAAGTGGAATGCGTGGTCAGCGACCTGACCGGCATCGCCCGCGGCAAAATTGCACCGACCAACAAGTTCCTGCATGAGCGAGGCATGCGCCTGCCGGAAAGTGTGCTGCTGCAAACGGTAACCGGGGATTTTGTCGACGACGACATCTACTACGACCTGCTCGACCCGGCCGACATCGACATGGTCTGCAAACCGGTGAGCGACGCGGTGTACGTGGTGCCATGGGCCATCGAGCCAACGGCCATCGTGATCCACGACACCTTCGACAAGTTTGGCAATCCGATCGAACTGTCACCGCGCAATGTGCTGAAGAAAGTCTTGCAGCTGTACACCGACAAGGGCTGGAAGCCGATCGTGGCGCCGGAAATGGAGTTCTACCTGACCCAGCGCTGCGAAGACCCGGACTTGCCGTTGAAGGCACCGCTGGGCCGTTCCGGGCGTGCCGAAAGCGGTCGTCAGTCGTTCTCCATCGATGCGGCCAACGAATTCGATCCGCTGTTCGAAGACGTCTACGACTGGTGCGAACTGCAAGGCCTGGACCTGGACACGCTGATTCACGAAGACGGCCCGGCGCAGATGGAAATCAACTTCCGTCATGGCGACGCGCTGGATCTGGCCGACCAGATCACCGTGTTCAAGCGCACCCTGCGCGAAGCCGCACTCAAGCACAACGTCACTGCGACCTTCATGGCCAAACCGATTGGCGACGAACCCGGCAGCGCCATGCACCTGCACCAGAGCGTGGTGGAAATCGCCACCGGCAAGCCGATTTTCGCCAACGCCGACGGCACCATGAGCGACCTGTTCCGCCATCACATCGGCGGTCTGCAAAAGCTGATCCCGAAAGTGCTGCCGATGTTTGCGCCCAACGTGAACTCGTTCCGCCGCTTCCTGCCGGACACCTCGGCGCCGGTCAATGTCGAATGGGGCGAAGAAAACCGCACCGTCGGCCTGCGGGTTCCGACCTCCGGTCCTGAAGCAATGCGCGTGGAAAACCGCCTGCCGGGCGCCGACGCCAACCCGTACCTGGCGATTGCCGCGAGCCTGCTGTGCGGCTACATCGGCATGGTCGAGGGTATCGAGCCAAGCGCTGCCGTCGAAGGTCGCGCCTATGAGCGCCGCAACTTGCGTCTGCCGATCACCATCGAAGAGGCCCTGACCCAGATGGAAGAGTGCGACACCGTCGCCGAGTACCTGGGCAGCAAGTTTGTGCGTGGTTATGTGGCGGTGAAGCGTGCCGAGCATGAAAACTTCAAGCGCGTGATCAGCTCCTGGGAGCGTGAGTTCCTGTTGTTGAGCGTTTAACCAAAACAAAAACAACCAACCCAACGATCGTTCCCACGTTCTGAGTCCGCTTGGGACGCGAAGCGCCCCGGGCTGCATTCCCACGCAGAGCGTGGGAACGATCAATCGAAGAGGTGTCGATATGCGTCTGTTGAAATCCGTGATCCCCGCCGCTCTGGCCCTGGCATGCAGTGCCGGAGCCCTCGCCCAACCGCAGGTCAGCGTCTACAACTGGACCGATTACATTGGCGAAACTACCCTCGCCGACTTCCAGTCATCCAGCGGGATCAAGGTGATCTACGACGTCTTCGACTCCAACGAAACCCTCGAAGGCAAATTGCTCGCCGGACGTACCGGCTACGACGTGGTGGTGCCGTCCAATCACTTCCTGGCCCGTCAGGTGAAGGCAGGGGCGTTCCTCAAACTGGACCGCTCGCAACTGCCGAACTGGAAGAACCTCGACCCGAAACTGCTGGCCCTGCTCGAGAAAAACGACCCGGGCAACGAACACTCGGTGCCGTACCTGTGGGGCACCAACGGCATCGGCTACAACGTCGACAAGGTCAAGCAGGTGCTGGGCATCGACCACATCGATTCCTGGGCCGTGTTGTTCGAACCGGAGAACCTGAAAAAACTCACCCAATGTGGCGTATCGATGATGGACTCGGCGGACGAAGTGTTCCCGGCGATCCTCAATTACATGGGCATGGACCCACGCAGCGAGAACCCGGAAGACTTCAAGAAAGCTGAAGCCAAACTGCTGAGCATCCGCCCGTACATCACCTACTTCCACTCGTCGAAATACGTGTCGGACCTGGCCAACGGCGATATCTGCGTGGCCTTCGGTTACTCCGGCGACGTGTTCCAGGCGGCCAACCGCGCCAAGGAAGCGAAGAACGGCGTGAACATCGCTTATGCGATTCCCAAGGAAGGCGCCAACCTGTGGTTCGACCTGCTGGCGATTCCCGCCGATGCCGGCAATACCAAAGAAGCCCACGCTTTCATCAATTACCTGCTCGACCCGCAAGTGATCGCCAAGGTCAGCGCCTCGGTCGGCTACGCCAACCCGAACCCGCCGGCCAAGCAGTACATGGACGTGGCACTCGTCAGCAATCCAGAGGTGTATCCGGCTCAGGAAGTGCTCGACAAACTCTACATTTCCACCACCCCGCCCCAGTCGATCATGCGTCTGATGACCCGTTCCTGGAGCAAAGTGAAGTCGAACAAATGAATCAGTACACCCAGGAACATGCTCGCTCCTACTACGCCGCGTCGGCCCGGACGAGCACGCAGTACCCTGCGCTTGAAGCCGACCTGACCGCCGATGTCTGCGTGATCGGCGGCGGTTTTACCGGCGTCAACACCGCCATCGAGCTGGCGCAGCGCGGCCTCTCGGTGGTGCTGCTCGAAGGTCGGCGCATCGGCTGGGGCGCCAGCGGACGCAATGGCGGCCAGTTGATACGTGGCATCGGCCATGAGGTCGAGGGCTTCGCCCGTCATGTCGGCACAGAAGGCGTGCGCCATCTGCAACAGGCCGGCGTCGATTCGGTTGAGCTGGTGCGCCGGCGCATCGGCGACAACGCCATCGAGTGCGACCTGCGCTGGGGCTTCTGCGAACTGGCCAACACCCCGGCGCAGTTCGAGGCGTTCAAGGCCGAACAGGACAGTCTCGCGGTCTCGGGTTATGCCCACGAAACGCGACTGGTCAGCCCTGAAGACATGCGCCGGCAAGTCGTCAATTCAGGTGTCTACAAAGGAGGCCTGATCGACATGGGTTCAGGCCATCTGCACCCGCTCGATCTGGTCCAGGGCGAAGCGAGGCTGGCGGCGTCGCTCGGAGTGCGGATCTTCGAGCAAAGCCCGGTGCTGGAAATCGTCCACGGTGCCACGGTGCAAGTGCGCTGCGCTTCGGGCACGGTGCGCGCCGGCAGTCTGGTGCTCGGTTGCAACGCGCATCTGGACGAACTCGAGCAACAGCTCAGCGGCAAGGTCCTGCCGGCGGGCAGCTACATCATCGCCACCGAATCCCTGTCCAAAGAGCGTGCTGCCGAACTGATCCCGCAGAATCTGGCGCTCTGCGACCAGAAAGTCGGCCTCGACTATTACCGGCTCTCGGCGGACCGACGCTTGCTGTTCGGCGGCGCCTGCCACTATTCCGGCCGGGATCCGGCGGACATCGCAGCCTACATGCGACCGAAGATGCTCAAGGTGTTCCCGCAACTGGCGGATGTGCGCATCGACTATCAATGGGGTGGCAAGATCGGCATCACTGCCAATCGCTTCCCGCAGGTCGGGCGGCTCAAGCAGCACCCGAACGTGTTCTACGCCCAGGGTTACTCCGGCCATGGCCTGAACGTCACGCACTGGTGCGCCAGGCTGTTGGGCGAAGCGATTCATACCGGCCACAGCCAGGGCATGGACGTGTTCAGCGGCGTGCCGCACATGACCTTCCCCGGCGGTCCGGCGTTGCGCTCGCCGCTGCTGGCGCTGGGCATGCTCTGGTATCGCCTGCGGGAACTGCTGGGCTGAGGCTCGCCGATTTGCTCTATCGCAAAGCACTTCTATATTGATGAAGTGCTTTTGCGTTCCTGACGCTCAGTGCCCAACACACTCTGGAGGTCATGGATGGAGTCGTCAGCCGCCGATCAACCGCGGGCACCCGGCCAAGCCCCGGTCAAGACCCGGCGTTTCAGCATTTCCCTGGTGTGGATCGTGCCGATCGTCGCGGTGCTGGTGGGCATTTCACTGGTGGTGCACAACCTGATGCAGGAAGGCCCGACCATCGTCGTGACATTCAAGACCGGCAGCGGTCTGACCGCCAACAAGACCGAAGTCAAATACCGTAACGTGGTGATCGGCCAGGTCTCGGACGTCGAGCTGAGCGACGACCAGAAAAGCGTCAACGCCACGATCAAACTGGCCAAACAGGCCGAAACCTTTACCCGCGAAGACTCGAAGTTCTGGGTGGTGCGACCCCGTATCGGCGCTGGCGGTGTTTCAGGTATCGATACGCTGCTGTCCGGCGACTACATCGGAGCCGATATCGGCCAGTCCGACTCGCGCGCCAAACACTTCAAGGGGCTGGAAAACCCGCCACCGATCACTTATGGCGAACCGGGCAAGCGCTTCAATCTGCACACCCAGGACCTGGGGTCGCTGGATATCGGCTCACCGGTCTATTACCGCAAGATCCCGGTCGGCCAGGTCGTGGCCTATGCCCTGGATGCCGATGGCAAGGGTGTCAATGTCGAGGTGTTCATCCATGCGCCGAACGATGCCTACGTCACGGAGAACACCCGGTTCTGGAACGCCAGCGGCATTGACGTCAATGTCGGCGCCAATGGCTTTGCGGTGAAAACCGAATCGCTGTCGACCTTGCTGATCGGCGGCGTCGCCTTCCGCGCCCCGGAGTACAGCCCCAACGATGTCGCCGCCGCTGAAGAAAAGACCTTCGACCTGTTCGAAGACCAGCAGACCGCCCTCGCCCCGCCTGCCGGCAAGCCGCAGTACCTGAGACTGCGTTTCGATCAAGCGATGCGCGGTCTCAAGGTCGATGCGCCGGTTGAATTCCTCGGCATGGAAATCGGCCGGGTGGTGAGTATCAACCTGGACTACGACGAGAAGAAACGCAGCTTCCCGGTCAACGTCGGCATCGTGATCTACCCGCAACGCCTCGGACGCGCCCACGAAAAGATGCTCCAGGTGCTCAACCACAACCCCGAAGACGAAGCCGCCGCCGTGCGCCTGATCGGCACCTTCGTCGACAACGGTCTGCGCGCCCAGGCCCGCAGCGGCAACCTCCTGACGGGGCAGCTGTACATCGCTCTGGACTTCTTCCCCAAGGCCGAAAAAGTCGCGTTTGACACGACGGCCCGTCCGATCGTCATTCCGACCATCCCCGGCAGCCTTGAACAGCTGCAGGAAAAACTCGAGGCCATGGTTGACAAGCTCAACAAACTGCCCGTGGAGCGCATTGCCGGCAATCTCGACGGCAACCTCGTCGAGCTGCGTAAAAGCCTGACCCAGTTCAACGCCAAGACCTTGCCCGGCGTCCAGAACACCCTGGCCGACGTCAGCAAGACCCTGCAATCGGCCAGCTCGACCCTGGCCGAGGACTCGCCGCAGCGGGAGAAACTCACCCAGACCCTCGACGAGCTCGGGCGCATGTCGCGCTCGTTGCGTGAACTGTCGGATTACCTCGGTCGCCATCCGGAATCGCTGATTCGCGGTCGCCCCGACAACGCTGCGCCGCTGGACCTCAAAGGCCCGCCGCGCAATTGAGCACAGGAGCTTTGCCATGGCTTTACCGCTGAAGTTCACCGTGCTCGCTGCGTGCCTGCTGTTGGGTGCCTGTCGCAGCGACCCGATCAGCTTCCACACCCTGACCCCGGCACAGCCGATGCCTGGCCGATCAGGGCAGGACATCGCGATTGAAAGCATCAGCGTTCCGCCCCAGGTCGACCGCCCGCAAATCGTCATCCGCGAAGGCAACAACGGCCTGGCGATTCTGGAAACCCAATGGTGGGGCGCCAGCCTCGGCGATGAGCTGCGCAGCGCACTGGTGGATCAGCTAAGCAACGCTGGCGTTGCGCGCAGAACGTCGGTGCGCATCGATGTGCAGCGTTTCGATTCGATTCCCGGGCAATACGGGCTGATGGACGTGAAATGGCGCTTGCGTCCGGCCGATGCAGGCGACAGCGGCCTGCTCACCTGCCGCTCGATTCTGCAGACGCCGTCCGGATCGAGCATCGACGATCTGGTGAACGCTCAGCAGAACAACGTCAAACGCCTCGCCGCGCTGATCCGTCAGGCCGCCGGCAATGTGCGCAGTTGCCCGCCGTCCTGAGTCGCCGGCTTCAATTCAACGCTGAAACGGCTGCCACTGGACTGGCCGCTGCTCAACTGCACCCGCCAGTGCTGGCGCCTGCAGATCCGCTGCACCAGCGACAACCCCAGGCCAAGGCCTTCACCTCGGCCCTCATCACCACGCACGAATGGCTGGAACACCGCCTGACGCTGTTCCTCCGGAATGCCGATGCCGCTGTCTTCCACTACAAAACCGTTGCTCGTCAGGGTCAGTCGGACGAACCCGTGATCCGTGTAGTGCCAGGCATTGCGCAACAGGTTGCCCATGACCGATTGCAGGAACGTCAGGTTGAAGCGCTCCTTGCACGGCTGATCCACTTCGTAGAAAAACTGCAGGCCCTTTTCGCGGATCAATCGGCCCCAGATTTCACATTGAGCGTCCGCGACTTCCTTGAGCGTCACGCAGACATCATTGCCGGCGTCATCCTCCGCCCGGGCCAGCATCAAAAAGGTATCGACCAGTTGGCGCATCTCGTGGGCGGCGCGGGCGATCCGGTTGACCTGCGCGGTCGAGCGGGCGTCCAGCGACGGGTTGGCCAGCAGCAACTCGCAGGAGCCGCCAAGCACCATCAACGGCGTGCGAAGCTCATGGCTGACATCGCTGGTGAACAGTTTTTCGCGACTCAGGGTTTCACGCAGGCGCCCCAGGGTCTGGTCGAACGACAGCGCCAGCTCCCCCACTTCGTCTGCTGCGTAGTCCGGGTGCAGCGGCGGCGCCAGCACCAGCAACTGATCGCGGTGGCGCACCTGACGCGCCAGACGAATGACCGGTGCCATGACTCGCCGGGCCAGCAAACGGCCAAGCACCAGCGCCAGCAGAACACTCAGGACAAAACCGACCGTGACCACCATGAACAACAACCGCTCGCGATGTTCGAGGCTTTCCTGATCGCGCAACAACACGTACTTGCGTCCACCGACCACCTCGACCATGGCAAAGAAGTCATCGCCATTGAAGCTGATCTCCTGAAAACCGGGCGCCAGTGCCGCCAGCGAAGGAATGAGGGCCATCGGGCCCGGTCCGCCTTCGAAGAAAAACAGTTCGCTCTTTTCCGGCTGATGGCTCCAGCGATTGATGTCCTCCATCGCCAGCAAGCGGTGCAGACCACCGCTCAAGGTGCTGGTGGCCAGCCTGTGCTCGACCACATGCACGGCGGCAACGATGCCCAGTGCAAACACCCCGGCGACCAGGGCGCTCATCAAAGCGAACACGATGACGATCCGTTTCGTCAGGCTTTGCTTGAGATCCATTCGGGTCGATGACTCCACGGCTGAATTCAGACTTTGCGGTCAATAACAGGCGAGCACCGCCACATTGACCGAACCTGCGCAGCTTCACCGCAAACATAAACATTTGTTAAGACTGGCCGGTAAAAAAAGGGTATTTGAGTCTGGTTATCAAACACCGGATTAATTGCGCACTTTCAACTCTCGCGAAATTTTCACATGTTCTTCACCGCCCCCCGACGTGCACGAACGTAATGTTCAGCCATTATTCAAGTACACAACTATAAAAGTTGGTTAAATCGCCGGCCAATCTCGCCTGCGACGTCAAGGGGCATGCCGTGGAGCGACAGATGCAATTGACAGCGACATATAAACAACGCCGTACGCTGCGACTTGGAAAACTGTTGACCGGCATCGGTGTAGTCGTCGCCATTGCACTGGTCAGCGGCTTCGTCTGGGTGACCCGCTCGCCCGTCGATCTGGGCCAGGCCGGCAAGGCCGCCCGGGCTGACTGGACCCGGGCCTGGCAGGCTGGAGAAGTCGTGGCACTGGTGCGTCATGCCGAGCGGTGCGACCGTTCCGACAACCTTTGCCTGGGCCCGGCCGACGGCATCACTCAGGCGGGCAACGACTCTGCAGCGCAGGTAGGCAAAGGCTTCATGAGTCTGGGCATGCAGCAGGCGCAGGTGTTCACCAGCCCGTTGACCCGTACCGTACAGACAGCGCGAGCCATGTTCGGTCAGGACGCTACCGCCCAGATCTGGCTCGAGTCCTGCGGTTCCTCTCTGCGCAACGATGTGGTGGCGCACAAGGTTGCCAGGCGCAATCTGGTGCTGATCACCCACAGCGGATGCATCAGTGATTTCGAAAAACAGACCGGTTTTCCTCATGCGGTTGCCGCCGAATACGGCAGTACTCTGTTTGCACGCATCGATGACAAAGGCGAACTTAAAGTATTGGGCATCATGAATGCGAATGCCTGGTCTCAACTCAATAGTCATTAATGCTTTAGTTGGGGCGGAGCGGCAACGTTGCACTTTTTTTCAACTTGCCAGTACGAATTTCATTAATTTGTAATGAGAGATGTATCCGACCCCGATTTACTGGACAACGGTTTTTTTTAGGCTTGGCTATAGTGCGAGAACTCCGGCCTGGAGGTTCGGCAGTTCTCTGGATACAGGAAATGCCCGTCGCTCGATCGCACACCTGCATTCATTCAACACGGTGACCCCGCCCGCTCAGGAACGCGCCGGGCAGGCCATCGACACAAGAACTTCGTTCGGTACCAAGGCTTTGTCATGACGTCTGAAAACATCCCGCTGCGACACGCTGCCCGTCATTTCTCCCCCACCACGACCTTCGAACGCTGGGCCATTCCCGGCCTGATTCTGGCCTTCGTGGTGTTTTACCTGTTGCCGTTGATGACTCACGGCCTGTGGATCCCCGATGAAACCCGCTACGGACAGATCAGCCAGGAAATGCTGCTCAGCGGCAACTGGGTCGCGCCGCATTTCATGGGTATCCGCTATTTCGAAAAACCCATTGCCGGCTACTGGATGATTGCCATCGGCCAGACGATTTTCGGCGAAAACCTGTTCGGCGTGCGCATTGCGTCGGCACTGAGTACCGGTGCCAGCGTCTGGCTCACCTATCTGATGGCGCGCCGACTGTGGAACAACCCGCGCATCAGCGTCGCCAGCGCCCTGCTGTACATGAGCTTCGGGCTGATTGCCGGCCAGGCCGGGTACGCCAACCTCGATCCGCAGTTCACCTTGTGGGTCAACCTGAGCATGGTCGCCGTGTGGTTTGCCATCGACAGCCAGACGCCTCGGGCGCGCCTGGGTGGCTGGGCGCTGCTCGGTGTCGCGTGCGGCATGGGCCTGATGACCAAAGGATTTCTGGCCCTGCTGCTGCCGGTACTGATCGCCCTGCCGTACATGATCTGGCAACGCCGTTTCGGCGAACTGGTGCGTTACGGACTGGTCGCGGTGGTGGTCTGCACCCTCGTAAGCCTGCCGTGGGTACTGGCCGTTCATTATCGGGAACCTGATTTCTGGCGCTTCTTCTTCTGGCACGAACACATTCGTCGCTTTGCCGCCGGCGATGCCGCGCAGCACGCTCGCCCGTGGTGGTTCTACCTGCCGTTGCTGTTGGCCTCCACCCTGCCGTGGGCCGTTCTGCTGCCTTCGACACTTCTGCGCACCTGGCGTGAAAAGCGTGAAGCCAAAACCGCCTACCTTGCATTGTGGTTCCTTCTGCCACTGGCCTTTTTCAGCCTGAGCAGCGGCAAGCTGCCGACTTACATCATGCCGTGCCTGCTGCCGATCGCCCTGTTGATGGGAAAGACCGTGGTCAACTGGCGGGATCAGAACAGTGGCCGCGTCCTGCGCCTGAACGGCGTGATCAACACCCTCATCGCCAGCGCGGCGCTGGTGGCGCTGCTTTATCTGCAAGCGACCAAGGAAATCTACGAAAACACCGAGATGTTCAGCCTGTCGCTGGCCTATATCGTGCTGGTGGGCTGGTTCATCGTTAACGCCCTGCAAGTGCTGCGCCCGCTGACGCTGTGGGCCATGCCGGCGCTGGGTATCGGGCTGCTGGTGGCGTTGTTACCGGCGGCCATGCCGGGGCAGATCGTCAACAGCAAGATGCCCGACCAGTTCATTGCCGAGCATCAACAGGAACTGAGTGAAACCGCGTCCCTGCTGAGCAATGACCTGGGAGCGGCCTCCGCGCTGGCATGGCGCCTGAAGCGGCCGCAAGTGGATCTGTTCAACACCATCGGTGAACTGAAATACGGCCTCGAAGACCCGGCCATGGCAGCACGCAAGGTCACCATGGACGGTGTCGGCCAGTGGATGACCGAAGCGCGTAAGAAAGGCGCGGTCGGGGTGGTCATGCGCGTCAACAGTACGCAGGAAGAGCAGGAAGTCGAATTGCTGCCGGTAGACGGCAAGCATTATCGTCGCGGCACTCTGCAGATCTTCATCTTCCCGCAGCGCCAGCCATGACCTTGCGCAATAACGACCGGGGCGCCCTGCTGCTCCTGCTGGCTGCCAGCGCCCTGATGCTGCTGCTCGGTCTGGGCAGCCGCGAACTGTGGGGCGCAGAAACCCGCTGGGCGAACATCGCCTTGCAGATGATGCAAAGCGGCGACTACTTCGATCCGTACCTCAAAGGTGATCCCTACTACGACAAGCCGTTGCTGTCGTACTGGCTGATCACCGCGACCGCCTGGTTGACCGGCAGTCTCGATCACTGGTCGCTGCGCCTGTCTTCGGTGGTGTCCGCGTGGCTCAGCGTCTGGCTGGTGTATCTGCTGGGAGAACAGTTGTTTCGCAAAGGCACGGGCCTGATCGCCGGGTGGATGCTGGCAACCACGTTCTATTTCGTGTTCTGGGCGCGGGTCGCCACCGCTGACATCCTGACGGTGTGTGGTGTTCTGGCAGCGGTCTGGTGGTACTGGCGGGGGCCGGACGACACGCGGTTTTCGCGCTATCTGGTGTTCTGCGTGTTGCTGTCCCTGACCTCGTTATTCAAAGGCCTGATCGGTTTCATCCTGCCCGGGCTGGTGCTGCTGCCGCACCTTCTGAATGAAGGTCGCTGGAAGCGTCATCTCAACCTGCGCCTGCTCGCAGCGCTGGTGATTGCCGGGGCGTTCTACATGACGCCGTTCCTGCTGTCCCACCTCTACGGTGCGCCGAACTACGGGGAAAGCGGCCTGGGACTGGTCCTGCGGGAAAACGTCGTGCGGTTTTTCCAGCCGTTCGACAACATCGGCCCGATCTACACCTATTTGCTGTACCTGCCGATCTACACCCTGCCCTGGGCACCGTGCTGGATCATTGCCCTGTGGGTCGCGGCGCGGAACTGGAAACACATCGAACCGGATACCCGCTGGCTGATTCAGGGCCTCGGGTTGTTGATGCTGTTCTTCACCGCCAGCGGCAGCCGACGCAGTTATTACGTGCTGCCACTGGTGCCGTTCGCGCAGTTGCTCGGGGCCTGGTGGATCACCCGGCGCATGGCCGCGCGCAATGCCGAAAGCCCGTTCGGCGGGCGTGGCCTGAAAATCGGTTTTGCCGTGGCCACGGTGTTGCTGCTGGGGATCCTCGGCGTGCTCTACCCCTGGACCAACAGCGGTGGCGGCGTGATCCGTTTCGGCGAGACCGTGCGCCTGCAGGCCAGCCAGCGGGCGCCGCTGAATCAATGGCACTTCGTCATGGTCGAGGTGGACAACAAGGTCCCGATGTACCTGCAGACCGGCGGCGAGCCGTTCTACTACGTGCCGGAAACCCGCGACTTCCCTCGCGATGGCGATGCCGGCGCGATGTTCCAATGGCTGGAACGCAACAGCGGCCGGCACTGGGATCCGCAACGTACGATCTTTGTCGCCCAGTACCGCACCGGCGATCCTGTGCCGCTCTCTCAACTCGGTCGAGACCATCAAGTCATCACGACCACCCCGACTCGCGGCGAACAAGTGTTCCATGGCCGCGAGGATCAAAGCGTCGCCTACCTGCCCCAAGGCTCCTGAAAGACAGCGCCGGGTTCACCCGGCGTCCACGCCCCGCGACTGCTAACCTGAATGAAAATTACATGTATTAATGGTTTCTTTGACGTTTTTTTCTCATTTGCCGCTCTACATTGCCAGCCAGCCAACATATGCAAATCATTCGCATTGAAGATTTTCGGCGAATGCTTGCCCATAACGTCTGAAAAACAGGAGCTGCTCCGTCATGAGTCCATCCCTTCCGTCCTTTCTCAAGCACGCTACTCTGGCAACCGCGCTGCTTGCAGCCGGACAGGTGTTTGCGGCCGATTCCGTCGGGATCGTGGTCTACAACGCCCAGCACGAAACCCTGACCAAGGCCTGGGTGGCCGGTTTCACCGAGGAAACCGGGATCCCGGTCACGATCCGCAACGGTGACGACACGGAAATGGGCAACCAGCTCGTGCAGGAAGGCGCAGCCTCTCCGGCGGACGTGTTCCTGACGGAAAACTCCCCGGCCATGGTGCTCGTGGACAATGCCAAGTTGTTCTCCCCGGTGGCACCGGCCACCCTCGAGCAAGTGGGTTCGGCTTATCGCCCGGCCCATGGCCAGTGGGTCGGCATCGCCGCTCGCTCGACAGTCTTTGTCTATAACCCCGCCAAGCTGCCGGAGAAAGACCTGCCAAAATCGCTGATGGATCTGGCGACCCCGGCGTGGAAAGGTCGCTGGGCTGCATCCCCAGCCGGTGCGGACTTCCAGGCCATCGTCGCCGCCGTACTGGAGCAGAAAGGCGAAGCCGCCACGCTCGAATGGCTCAAGGGCATGAAAACCAACTCCACCGCTTACCGTGGCAACAGCTCCGTGCTCAAAGCGGTGAACGCCGGCCAGGTGGACAGCGGCGTGATCTATCACTATTACGCGTTCGTCGATCAGTCCAAGACTGGCGAGAACAGCAAGAACACTGCTTTGCACTACTTCAAGCATCAGGATCCGGGCGCGTTCGTGAGCATCTCCGGTGGTGGCGTGCTGAAGTCCAGCAAACACCAGGAAGAGGCCCAGAAATTCCTCCAGTACATCACCGGCAAACAAGGCCAGGACGTGCTGCGCACCGGCAACTCCTTTGAGTACGCCGTTGGCAAGGACGCAACTTCCAACCCCAAACTGGTGCCGTTGAAGGATCTGGACGCGCCGAAAGTCGATGCGTCGAAGCTCGACAGCAAGAAAGCCGTCGAACTGATGACTCAGGCGGGACTGCTTTAATTGATGCCTGAAACTCTACCGGCGGGGATCGCTGTGGCGCCCCCCGCCAAACGGTCACGCAGACCCCGCGCCCTCAACGGGCGCGGAAGTCCCTGGGTGGTCGTATTGGCGGTCGGCGTGTCGCTGCTGTCACTTCTGCCGATCGCATTTGTCATCGGGGTGTCGTGGTACACCGGCTGGGCGACGATCGAAGCCATGATCTTTCGCCCACGGGTAGCAGAGCTGTTGATCAACACCGTGCTGCTGGTACTGATCACCCTGCCGATCTGCATTGTGCTCGGCATCACTCTGGCCTGGCTCACCGAACGTACCGACCTGCCGGGACGGCGATTGTGGTCAGTGCTGGCCGTCGCGCCACTGGCGGTACCGGCGTTTGTACACAGCTATGCGTGGGTCAGTCTGGTTCCATCGATCAATGGACTGCCGGCTGGCGTGCTGGTGTCGGTGATCGCCTATTTCCCGTTCCTTTATCTGCCGATCGCGGCGACATTGCGTCGTCTCGACCCGGCGATAGAAGACGTTGCCGAATCCCTCGGACTAAAACCGTGGGCCGTATTCTTCCGGGTGGTGCTGCCGCAATTGCGGCTGGCGATCTGTGGCGGTGCGCTGTTGGTGGGCTTGCACTTGCTTGCCGAGTACGGTCTGTACGCGATGATCCGCTTCGACACCTTCACCACGGCCATTTTCGATCAGTTCAAATCCACTTTTAACGGCCCGGCCGCCAACATGCTTGCCAGTGTTCTGGCGCTGTGTTGTCTGGCGATGCTGACCGTGGAATCCGCCGCTCGTGGCCATGCACGATATGCCCGGGTCGGTTCCGGCAGCGCCCGGGAACAGCGCACCGTGGGCCTGAAGCGCAGCACCGCCACATTGGGCCTGTGCCTGCAAACCCTGACCTGCCTGCTGGCCCTCGGTGTCCCGATGCTCACGCTGGGCAGATGGCTGATCGCCGGGGGCGCTGAAGTCTGGCAGGGCGAAGAACTGTTGCCGGCCTTGCTTCAAACCCTGTCGTTCGGCGTGGCCGGTGCATTACTGACCAGCCTTGCGGCGATCCCGATTGCCTGGCTGTCGATCCGCGCACCCGGCAAACTGCAACGGCTGCTCGAAGGCTGCAACTACATCACCAGCTCTCTGCCGGGGATTGTCGTGGCGCTGGCGCTGGTCACCGTGACGATCCACTTCGCCCGGCCGATCTATCAGACCACCATCACCGTGCTGCTGGCGTACCTGCTGATGTTCCTGCCGCGGGCACTGGTCAGCCTGCGTGCCGGTTTCGCTCAGGCGCCCGTGGAGCTGGAAAACATCGCGCAAAGCCTCGGCCGCTCGCCGTTGCGCGCCTTGTGGCTGATCACCCTGCGCCTGGCTGCGCCCGGTGCGGCGGCGGGTGCAGCACTGGTGTTCCTGGCGATTACCAATGAACTGACCGCGACCCTGTTGCTCGCGCCCAACGGCACGCGCACCCTGGCCACCGGTTTCTGGGCCATGACCAGCGAGATCGACTACGCCGCCGCAGCGCCTTACGCGCTGCTGATGATCGTGATTTCGCTGCCGCTCACCGCCATCCTCTATCACCAATCCAGGCGCAGTGCCGGCCGATGAACGCTCTCGACATCATCAATCTCAGCAAATCCTTCGGCGCGCAAACGGCGCTGGATACCATCAATCTGTCGGTCCCGACCGGCAGCCGCACGGTGATCGTCGGCCCGTCAGGCTCGGGCAAGACCACGCTGTTGCGGATGATTGCCGGCTTCGAGTTTCCCGACGCCGGCAGCCTGTCGCTCAACGGCCAGACGCTGGTCGACAGCACCCACGCCGTGCCTGCCTACCAGCGCCAGATTGGCTACGTTCCGCAGGATGGCGCGCTGTTCCCGCACATGAGCGTGGCCGACAACATCGGCTTCGGGCTCGCCGTCACCGGCAGCGCCAGAACCGAGCGCATTCAGACGCTGATGGACAGCGTGGCCCTCAATGCCAGCATGGCCAGCCGCTGGCCCCATGAATTGTCAGGCGGCCAGCAGCAACGGGTCGCCCTCGCCCGCGCCCTGGCCCAGCAACCACGCTTGATGCTGCTGGACGAGCCCTTTTCCGCCCTCGACACCGGCCTGCGCGCCGACATGCGCAAAATGGTCGCCCGCCTGCTGGAGACCGCCGGCGTGACCACAATCCTGGTCACCCACGATCAAAGCGAAGCGCTGTCATTTGCCGACCAGTTGGCCGTGATGCGTGACGGGCGACTGGTACAGTCGGGGCATCCGATGGACCTGTACCGCTACCCGGACGACGAGCAGACTGCGCGGTTTCTTGGGGAAGCGGTGGTCATGCCGGCGCGGATCGAGGCTGGCTGGGCTCACTGCGATCTGGGACGGGTGGCGGTGAACATCAACGGCTTTTCCGGTCCGGCGCAGATCATGCTGCGCCCCGAGCAGCTGCAATTGTCCGATCTCCCCGACGATCCGCAAGGCTGCAATGCCGTCGTCACCGACCGCGATTTCGGCGGCAATACCTGCACGTTGACGGTTGAACTGCTTGCCGGAGCCAGAGAAGCCTGCGGCCGTTCATTGCTGGTGCGCAGCTCCGGGATGCACGCGCCGCCGGCGGGCAGCGCGGTGCAGTTGTCGGTTCTCGGGGCCGCGCACGTCTTCGAGGTGCGGTGACGCTTTTCTACAGGTCGAAACGGTCCACGGCGCGGCGACGTTCATTGTCGTCGCGCACGTCGTAGTTGGCGGTGGTCTGGATATTGCTGTGGTGCGCCAGTTTCTGGGCAATCGACAGGTCATGCTCTTCAATGACCCGGGTGATGAAGGAACGCCGGAAATCGTGCGGCATGATCTTCACCCCGACCTGTGTGCCACGCTGGCGGGCAATGTAATAGATCGCGTGCTTGGTGATGCGCTCTCGGGTGATATGGCTGCCACGGCGAATGCGATTGAACAGAAACACATCGTCGCTCTCGCCTTCGTTGAGCTGTGAACGGCGAAATTCCAGCCAGGCGTTGAGCTTGGCAAAGGCCCAGGCCGGCGCGTACTTGATCAGTTGTTTGTTGCCCTTGGCGGTGACGCAAAGACTGCGCTCGGCGAAATCCACCTGGCTCAGGTCCAGGTCCACCGATTCCGACTTGCGCATGCCGGTGCCGTACAGCAATGCAATCACGGCCGCATCACGCAGCCCCTGCGGACGCGGATCCGCCGCACAGACTTCCATCAACTCATGGATCAGCGTGCGCTTCAGATTGCGCCCCTGAGACAGCCGCGTACCGGCAATCCCCTTGACCGAGCGCATTTTCAACAGGTGATCCTGGCTGATCAGGCTCATGCGCCAGGCTTCGTTCATGACACCACGAATGGCGTTTACATAAAGTGAAGAGGTGTTGGGGGCATAGTTGTCTGCACGCAATGCCGCCACTAACGCCACAACATCCTCGGGTTGTAAGGCGTGCCATGCAATGTCCTCGACATTCATGTCTTCAAAGCCGAGACGATCGGCGGCATCTTGTAAAACGTACCGCATGGTGAGTTGGCTGGAAGGTGCCAAACGCGCCAGATACAAGGACAAAGGATTACTTGCGATGGATTCTGAAGGGGTAATGGGTAAGCTGCTCAAACGAAAGGCCTTGAGTAAAAACAGTCCAGCACAACAACTAACAACTGCAATGAACTTGATGTAAAGAAGAGTCTTTTAGTAGGACTTTTCAGATAAAACCGCGGAAATCTGAACAGCGGCTGTATGAATTTAAGATAAACGATTCGCCGACCGGTTTTTCATATTCCTTTCACAAAATCGGGAATAACCTTAGCTAGATAGGTCCTCAGTCGGTAACGCCCAACCTGCCGGGCATCGCCTGAAAAGTCAACCAACCCCCGACGTCATGCTTACCAAGCAACTCGTTGATGCAAAACCTGTTTTTTGCGTCTACGCTGGGATTGGATCCGATGAACAGATGGATCTGTCCATTTTTTTCGCAATGAGGTGTCCATGAGTCAGGCGTTTCTCCCCTTCTCTCGCCCGAGTATCGGCGATGAAGAAATTGCGGCTGTCGAGCAGGTTCTGCGCTCGGGCTGGATCACCACCGGGCCGAAAAACCAGGCACTTGAAGAACAGTTCGCGCAGTACGTGGGATGCAAGCACGCCGTTGCACTGTCGTCTGCCACCGGCGGCATGCACATCACCCTGCTGGCCCTGGGTATCGGCCCCGGCGATGAAGTCATCACGCCGTCGCAGACCTGGGTCTCCACCGCCAACATGATTTCCCTGCTGGGCGCCACGCCGGTGTTCGTCGATGTCGACCGCGACACCCTGATGACCGACGCCGCCCGCATCGAAGCCGCCATCACGCCACGCACCAAGGCCATCATTCCGGTGCACTACGCCGGTGCCGCCTTCGATCTGGATCCGCTCTATGCACTGGCGGACAAGCACGGCATCGCTGTGATCGAAGACGCCGCCCATGCCGCCGGGACCCGCTACAAGGGCCGCCATGTCGGTTCCCGGGGCACCGCGATCTTCTCGTTCCACGCGATCAAGAACATGACCTGCGCCGAAGGCGCGATGTTCGTCACCGACGACGAAGCCCTGGCCAACCGTGTGCGCATGCTCAAGTTCCACGGTCTGGGCGTCGATGCCTACGACCGCCTGACCGGTGGCCGCAAGCCGCAGGCCCAGGTCATGGAGCCGGGCTTCAAGTACAACCTGGCCGACATCAACGCCGCCATTGCCCTGGTGCAACTGGAGCGTCTGGACGCCATCAACGCCCGCCGCACCGAACTGGCCGGTCAATACCTGCGAAAGCTCGAAGGCCTGCCCGTACAGCCGCTGGCCGTGCCGCAGCAATACGCCCAGCAACACGCTTGGCACCTGTTTATCCTGCGCATCGACAGCGAGCGCTGCGGGATGGATCGCGAAGCCTTCATGAAGGGCCTGCAGGACCAAGGCATCGGCACCGGTATCCATTTCATCGCCACCCACCTGCACACCTGGTACCGCCAGCGTGACCCTGACCTGTACCTGCCCGACACCGAATGGAACTCGGCGCGGCTGTGCTCCATTCCGCTTTTCCCCGACATGACCGACCAGGATCTGGATCGTGTTGTCGGCGCCATCGCCACTCTTATGGACAAACGCTCGTGAGACCTTACCCGATTAAATGCGTGTCGATCGTCATCCCGGTCTACAACGAACAGGACAGTTTGCCCGAGCTGCTTCGACGCACAGAGGCAGCCTGCGCCCAACTCAGACATGACTACGAAATCGTGCTGGTCGACGACGGCAGCCGCGACGAGTCGGCCAGCATGCTGGAAGAAGCCGCCGGTCGCGAAAACAGCCCGTTCGTGGCGGTCATCCTCAACCGCAACTATGGTCAGCACGCTGCGATCATGGCCGGTTTCGAGCAGTGCAAGGGCGACGTGGTCATTACCCTCGACGCTGACCTGCAGAACCCGCCGGAAGAAATTCCGCGCCTGGTGGCCGAAGCCGAAAAGGGTTACGACGTCGTCGGTACCGTGCGCGGCAACCGTCAGGATTCGGCCCTGCGCCGCTACCCGTCAAAGCTGATCAACCTCGCCGTGCAACGCTCCACGGGCGTGGCCATGAGCGACTACGGCTGCATGCTGCGCGCCTACCGCCGCACCATCATCGACGCGATGCTCGCCTGCCGCGAACGCAGCACGTTCATTCCGATCCTGGCCAACAGCTTCGCCCGCCACACCACCGAAATTGTCGTGGCCCACGCCGAGCGTGAACACGGTGATTCGAAATACAGCCCGATGCGCCTGATCAACCTGATGTTCGATCTGGTCACCTGCATGACCACCACGCCGCTGCGTCTGCTGAGCATCGTCGGCTTCGCGATGGCAGGTCTGGGTGCGCTGTTCGCCGTTGCGCTGATCGTCCTGCGCCTGGCATTCGGCGCGGTCTGGGCCGGTGACGGCACGTTCGTACTGTTTGCGGTGCTGTTCGTGTTCACCGGTGGCCAGTTCATCGGCATGGGTCTGCTGGGTGAATACCTAGGACGCATGTACAGCGACGTGCGCGCCCGCCCGCGCTTCTTCATTGAAAAGGTGTTGCGCAGCCAGCCGGCCTCCCCGGCGCCTGCGGTCACCGTTGACGGCCTTACTTCCAATTCCACTTCCGATCAGGTTCTCTCATGAGTGCAAAAACTGTTGTCTTCGCTTACCACGATATTGGCTGCGCCGGCATTGAAGCCCTGCTTAACAGCGGCTACGACATTGCAGCAGTGTTCACTCACGCCGACGATCCGAAAGAAAACGCCTTCTACGCCTCGGTTGCGCAACTGTGCGCCAGCAAAGGCATCCCGGTTCACGCGCCGGAAGACGCCAACCACCCGCTGTGGATCGAGCGCATCGCCAAGCTCGACCCTGATTACATTTTCTCGTTCTACTACCGCAACCTGCTGAGCGAGCAACTGCTGGCCCTGGCCAAAAAAGGCGCGTTCAACCTGCACGGCTCGCTGTTGCCACGCTACCGTGGCCGCGCACCGGCCAACTGGGTGCTGGTCAACGGCGAAACCGAAACCGGCGTCACCCTGCACCGCATGGTCAAGCGCGCCGATGCCGGCGCCATCGTTGCCCAGCAACGCGTTGCCATCGAGCGCAGCGATACCGGTCTGACCCTGCACGCCAAACTGCGCACTGCCGCCAGCGACCTGCTGCGTGACACTCTGCCGAACATGCTGCAAGGCAAGATCACCGAAACCCCGCAAGACGAATCCAAGGCCACCGTATTCGGCCGTCGTACGCCGGCTGACGGCAAGCTGGTCTGGGCCAGACCGGCCGAGCAGCTGTTCAACCTGGTTCGCGCCGTGACCCGTCCGTACCCGGGCGCCTTCTGCGCCGTGGGCGAGCACAAGCTGATCGTCTGGAGCGCCGAAGTCGTCAAGGGCAATGAAGGTCAGGCTCCGGGGCGCGTGATCAGCGTCGATCCGCTGCGCATCGCCTGCGGTGAAGACTCGCTGGTGATCAATGCCGGTCAGCGCAACGACAACGGTCTGTACCTGAGCGGCCCGCAACTGGCCAACGAACTCGGTCTGGTAGACGGTTCGCTGCTGCGCGGTGCCGAGTCCGGCCGTGCACCACGCCGCACCCGCGTGCTGATCCTCGGTGTCAACGGCTTCATCGGTAACCACCTGTCCGAGCGCCTGCTGCGTGACGACCGCTACGAAGTCTATGGTCTGGACATCGGTTCCGACGCCATTGATCGTCTGCGCAGCCACCCGAACTTCCACTTCGTCGAAGGTGACATCAGCATTCACTCCGAGTGGATCGAGTACCACATCAAGAAGTGCGACGTGGTCCTGCCGCTGGTGGCCATCGCCACCCCGATCGAATACACCCGCAACCCGCTGCGCGTATTCGAGCTGGACTTCGAAGAAAACCTGAAACTGGTTCGCTACTGCGTCAAGTACAACAAACGCGTGATCTTCCCGTCGACCTCGGAAGTCTATGGCATGTGCCAGGACAAGAACTTCGACGAAGACAACTCGAACCTGATCGTCGGTCCGATCAACAAGCAGCGCTGGATCTACTCGGTGTCCAAGCAACTGCTGGACCGCGTGATCTGGGCTTACGGCGCCAAAGGCCTGAACTTCACCCTGTTCCGTCCGTTCAACTGGATGGGCCCGCGTCTGGACCGTCTGGATTCGGCCCGTATCGGCAGCTCCCGCGCCATCACCCAACTGATCCTGAACCTGGTGGAAGGCACCCCGATCCGCCTGTTCGACGGCGGCGAGCAGAAACGCTGCTTCACCGACATTGCCGACGGCGTCGAAGCCCTGGCACGCATCATCGACAACGACAACGATGTCTGCAACGGCCAGATCATCAACATCGGCAACCCGGAAAACGAAGCCAGCATCCGTCAGCTGGGCGAAGAACTGCTGCGTCAGTTCGAAGCTCACCCGCTGCGCAGCAACTTCCCTCCGTTCGCCGGTTTCCGCGACGTGGAAAGCAAGGCGTTCTACGGTGCCGGCTACCAGGACGTGGAACACCGCAAGCCAAGCATCGCCAACGCCAAGCGCCTGCTGAACTGGGAGCCAACCGTGGAAATGCGCGAGACCATCGGCAACACCCTGGATTTCTTCCTGCGTGAAGCCATGCTCGAAATCGCGGACAAGCGTTGATGCAGGCAGGTCTTCGTATCGATGTCGACACCTACCGAGGCACCCGTGAAGGGGTGCCCCGGTTGCTGGAAATCCTCGACGAAGCGCAGGTCAAGGCAACGTTTTTCTTCAGTGTCGGCCCGGACAACATGGGTCGACATCTGTGGCGCCTGATCCGCCCGCAATTCCTCTGGAAAATGCTGCGTTCCAACGCCGCCGGCCTGTATGGCTGGGACATCCTGCTGGCCGGGACCGCCTGGCCGGGCAAACCGATCGGTCGCGATCTCGGGCACCTGATGCGTCAGGCCCGGGACGCCGGCCATGAAGTCGGCCTGCACGCCTGGGATCACCACGGCTGGCAGGCCAATGCCGGGACCTGGAGCGACGCGCGACTGATCGAACAGATCCGTCGCGGCGTCGACACCCTGAGCGACATCATCGGCGAGAAGATCCAGTGCTCGGCCGCCGCCGGCTGGCGCGCGGACGAGCGCGTGATCGAAGCCAAAGAGACCTTCGGTTTTCGCTATAACAGCGATTGCCGCGGCAATCGGCTGTTTCGACCGTTGCTGGCCGATGGTTCAGCCGGCGCGCCGCAGATTCCTGTGGACATGCCGACGTTCGATGAGGTGGTCGGCCCGACCGTGGCGGCGAAGGATTTCAACGCCTTCATTCTTGACCGGTTCCACCCGGACAACCTCAACAACTACACCATTCATGCCGAAGTAGAAGGGATTCTGATGGCCGAAGATTTTCGCCGTTTGCTGGCCGATGCACGCCAGCGAGAAATCAACTTCCAGCCCTTGGGTGACCTGTTGCCCGAGTTTCTCAACACATTGCCTGTCGGCCGTGTGCAACGTGGCGTCCTCGAAGGCCGTGAAGGCTGGCTGGGAGTGCAAGGGGCATGAGCAAACGCTGGGCATTGCCGCTGCTGATCGGACTGTTTCTGCTTGCCTACCTGCTGCCACTCGGCACCCATGGCTTGTGGATTCCGGACGAAACCCGTTACGCCCAGATCAGCCAGGACATGCTGCTGAGCGGCAACTGGGTGTCCCCGCATTTCATGGGCCTGCGTTATTTCGAGAAACCGATTGCCGGTTACTGGATGATCGCGCTGGGTCAGGAACTGTTCGGACAAAACCTGTTCGGCGTCCGCTTCGCCTCGGCTCTCAGCACCGGTTTGAGCGTGCTGTTGTGCTTCCTGGTCGCCCGTCGCCTGTGGAACGAACCGAGCAAGAGCTTCATCTGCGCCTTGCTCTACATGAGCTTCACGGTGGTTGCCGGTCAGGCGGGTTATGCCAACCTCGATCCGCAGTTCACCTTCTGGGTCAACCTGAGCCTCGTCGCCCTGTGGTTTGCCGTTGACAGCCGCAGTACCTGGCAACGTGTGATCAGTTGGGCGGTCCTGGGGCTGGCCTGCGGCATGGGGTTCATGACCAAGGGTTTTCTCGCCTGGCTGCTGCCGGTGTTGATCGCCCTGCCCTGGATGCTCTGGCAGAAGCGCTGGCGTGAACTGCTGATCTACGGTCCGGTGGCGGTTGCCGTGGCGATCGTCGTCAGCCTGCCGTGGGTCCTCGCGGTTCACGCGCAGGAACCGGACTACTGGCGGTTCTTCTTCTGGCACGAACACATCCGCCGCTTTGCCGGTGACGATGCCCAGCACGACGCACCGTGGTGGTTCTACCTGCCGCTGCTGGTCGCGTTCAGCCTGCCGTGGGTCGGCATGCTGCCGCCGGCCTTCAAGCAGGCCTGGCAGACCCGTGCCCAACCGGGCATGGCTTTCCTGCTGCTGTGGCTGGTGATGCCCCTGGCGTTTTTCAGCACCGCCAACGGCAAACTGCCGACCTACATCCTGCCGTGCCTGCTGCCGCTGGCGCTGTTGCTGGGTCATGCCCTGGCCGACCGTTTGCGTCTGGAACAGGGCCGGGCACTGAGCATTAACGGCTTGCTTAACCTGGTTCTGGGTGTCGTCACGCTGATCGCACTGGTTTACCTGCAACTGAAAAAACCGGTGTACGACCATGAGCTGCACAGCATGGTGCTGGTGTTCATTGCCCTGATCGGCTGGATCATCGCCAACCTGGCGCAAGCGTTTCTGCCGCTGCAGTGCTGGGCCGCTCCGGCGCTCGGCAGTCTGTTGCTGATCGGCGTCCTGCCGGCCGCGCTGCCAAAGTCGGTGGTAGCCAACAAGACTCCGGACCAGTTCATCCTGCATCACCTCGACGAACTGTCCGGCACGGCTCACCTGCTGAGCAACGATCTCGGTGCCGCTTCGGCACTGGCCTGGCGCCTGAAGCAACCCAAAGTGGCGTTGTACAACACCGTGGGCGAGCTGAAGTACGGCCTGAGCTATCCAGAAGGCGCGGAACAGCGCATCACCACCGATGAAGTCCAGCAGTGGGTACGCGATGCCCGCCGCACCGGCTCGGTCGGCGTGGTCATGCGGGTCAAGGGTGACGACGAGCTGCATGAAGTCGACCTGCTGCCCAAGGACGGCACCCGTTACGAGCAAGGCAACCTGGTGATCATCGTCCTGCCCAAGGATCCGTCATGAGTGGGTTGCTGTTGCTGACGGCATGTCTGCTGACGTGCCTGGGCCAGGTTGCACAGAAATATGCCGTAGAGAGCTGGCGCGGTGTCGACTCGTCCTGGGCCGGCAAACTGCGCTCGCCCTGGCTGTGGCTGGCCCTGTTCGCACTGGGCTCGGGCCTGCTGGTCTGGCTGTTGGTGTTGCAACGCCTTGAAGTGGGCATCGCTTACCCGATGCTCAGCCTCAACTTTGTGCTGATCACACTGATCGCGCGTTTCGTGTTTCGCGAACCGATCGATCGGCGGCACTGGATCGGCGTCGCACTGGTGATCGGCGGCGTGGCACTGCTGGGGCAGCAGTCATGAGTCAGAAACGCGGAATCGGCTTCGCGCTAGGCAGCGTACTGCTGGTCAGCGGCGCCCAACTGGGCATGCGCTGGAGCATGACGCGCCTGCCGCAGCCTGAACAATGGTTGTCCGCATTGACCACCGGCAACGTCGACCTGACGGCGCTGGCGGTGGTGTTCACGGCCATCGTCGCCTATGCGCTGTCGATGCTCTGCTGGCTCGCCGCCCTGCGTGACCTGCCGCTGGGCCGGGCCTATTCACTGCTGAGTATCAGTTATGCGCTGGTGTACCTGTTGGCGGCCAGTCTGCCGCTGTTCAACGAATCCTTCAGTTTCACCAAATCACTGGGCGTGGCACTGGTCATGCTCGGTGTCATCACTATCAACACTCGTCCGGCACAAGCGCCCGATTTGAGGAGTGCTCCATGAAAATCACAGTATTTGGAAGCGGTTACGTCGGCCTGGTGCAAGCCGCGGTTCTGGCAGAGGTCGGCCATGATGTCGTGTGCATGGATATCGATCAGAAGAAGGTCGAACTGCTCAGCCAGGGTCACGTCAGCATCTTCGAGCCGGGCCTGTCGAGCCTGGTCCGTGAAGGCCTGGATTCCGGCCGCCTGCACTTCACTTCCGATGAGAAAGCCGCCGTGCTTCACGGTCGCGTGGCGTTCATTGCCGTGGGCACTCCGTCCAGCGAGGATGGCTCGGCCGATTTGAAATACGTGCTGTCGGTAGGCGATGCCGTCGCCCGTCATCGCGAGCAACCGCTGATCCTGGTGGAAAAATCCACCGTACCGGTCGGCACCGGCGACACCCTGCGCGCACATATCCAGGCCGCGCTGGACAAGGCCGGTCGCACGCTGCAGTTCGATATCGTCTCCAACCCGGAATTCCTCAAGGAAGGTTCGGCGGTCTCCGACTGCCGTCGCCCGGATCGCATCGTCATCGGTTGCGAAGGCGATGAAGTACGCGATGTAATGCGCGATCTGTACTCGCCGTTCAACCGCAACCATGACCGCATCATGTTCATGGACCTGCGCAGCGCCGAGCTGACCAAGTACGCCGCCAACTGCATGCTGGCGACCAAGATCAGTTTCATCAACCAGATCGCCGAACTGGCCGAGCACCTGGGCGCCGACATCGAATCGGTACGCCAGGGCATCGGCGCCGACACGCGCATCGGTTACCACTTCATCTATCCGGGCTGCGGCTACGGCGGCTCGTGCTTCCCCAAAGACATGCGCGCGCTGATCCACAGTGCCGAACAGGCCCATTGCTCCAGCGACCTGCTACAAGCGGTCGAAGCGATCAACGAGCGTCAGAAGCACAAGCTGTTCGACCGCATCAACGCGTTCTACAAAGGCGATCTGCGCGGCAAGACCTTTGCCCTGTGGGGGCTGGCGTTCAAGCCGAACACCGACGACATGCGCGATGCGCCAAGCCGTGTGCTGCTCGACTCGCTGTTCGCCGCCGGCGCCAGCGTTCGTGCCTTCGACCCGGAAGCGATGCAGGAAACCCAGCATCTGTACCCGAATGAAGAGAAACTGATGCTGATGGGAACCCCGGAATCGGTGCTTGCCGGTGCCGACGCGCTGATCATCTGCACCGAATGGCAACAGTTCAAGGCACCGGATTTCGACCTGATCCAGCAACGCCTCAAGGATCCGGTGATCTTCGACGGCCGCAACCTGTACGACGCCGATCGCCTGTCGCGCAACGGCTTCAAGTACTTCCCGATCGGTCGCGGGGACTCGCGCAAATTGCCGATCCCGCTGCAACAATGGCCCAACACTGCGGCCGTCGCTTGATTACGTTGTCGCCTGCCATCCGCCGGCAGTCCCTGATCGCAGGGCTGCTGGCACTGTTGTTGTTTATCGCCGGGGTTTATGGACAGGCACCCATTGGCTTTGATTCACGCTTTGTACTGTTTGCCCAGGAAATGCTGCGACACGGGCCGACGGTATTTCCGACCACCTACGGCGAGCCTTACGCTGACTATTCGGCCGTCTCGACGCTGTTCATCTGGCTGTTGTCGCTGCCCTTCGGCGCGGTCAATACCCTGACCGCGTGGTTGCCCAGCGCCATCGCCGGCGGTGTGATCGTGACATTGATGTACCGCTTGCTGGCGGTGCATTCGCAACGCTGGGCATTGATCAGTATTGCGCTGTTGATGCTCACCAGCACTTTCGTCACGGAAGTCCGCGCAGTGTCGCAGGACCTGATGCTGGCCGCCGTTGCGTTGTCGGTGTTCTACCTGGGCTACGCACACGACCATTTCGGCTCCGGCCGGCGCTGGCCGCTGATTTTCGTCCTGTTGTTACTGGGTTTCGGCATCCGTGGGCCGATCGGGCTTGTGGTGCCAACCGGCATGCTCTGCAGTTATTACCTGCTCAACCGTCAGTGGACACGGCTGTTTGTGTTCGGTGTGCTGGCGTCGATCCTGCTCGCGGTGTGTGTCGGTCTGTTGTTGTGGCTGGCCAAACTCAGCGGTGGCGAGGCTTTCCTGCAAGACGTGATCCGCATGCAGTTCATGGGGCGCATGGATGGCAGTGAAGGTGTCAGCGGTTCGCTGTATTACTTCACCAGTTCAATGGGCAACTACGCGCTGGCTTATCCGCTGGCCATTGTGGCGCTGGCGGCGGCGTGGTTGAGCAAACCGCATCAGCGCGGGCCGGCGTTGCGCCTGGTGCAGTACTGCGCAGCAGCCGGGTTGATCGTCATGGTCGGTCTGTCGATTCCACAGGCAAAGAAAGCGCGTTACCTGCTGCCGATGCTGCCCATGGCAGCGATCATCGCGGCGTATCCGTTCCAGGTGGTTCACGGACGGGTATTCGCCTGGTTGCGCGGGATCGTTCAGGGCGTGTGGATGCTGACACCACTGTTGCTGATCGTTGCCCTGCTGGTTGCGCGACGCAAGTTCCCGGAGTTGTTGACCGGTGTCATGCCGGTGCTGATCGTGCTCGGCGCACTGCAACTGCTGGCATTGTCCCGACTGTGGAAGGCGCGCTGGCGTGCCGAAGTGTTGGCCCTGAGCGCCGTCCTGGCGTTGTGGACGGTCTATGCAGCCGTGTTCGAGCCGGTGGAGCGCGCACTCTACGACACCCGCTCTTTCAGTCGTGCGGCGTTCGCACAGGTTCAACAGAACCCGGCGCCGCTGGTGTTGCATGGCATGGGCAAAGACGCCAAGGCGATCAAGTTCATGGTCAACGTCGAGCAGGACCTGCAACCGCAGTTCACCGAGACCGTTCAGCAACTGGAGGCACTAAAGGGGCCGGCCTGGCTGATCATGGACAGCAAGGATATGCAGTCACTGCTAGGTACGCCGCTGGCCAGCCTGCAACCGGTACTGAGCGGTCGCTTCGACAAGAACGATTACGTGTTGTTGTACCTGAAACCCTTGTAGACCTCGCTGAAGGCTGCGATCTTGCAGAGCTTCCCAAGATCGCAGCCATCGGCAGTTCCTGCATGACACTCCTCATTCGCCCCGCCCGACCCGCAGACGCGGCCGCCCTCCCCGCCATCGAACGCTCGGCCGCTGAACTGTTTCGCCTCGACCCTGCGCTGGCCTGGCTGGCCGACAGCGATGTACCTGACGAGACGCAACATTTGCAGGCCATCGAACAGGGACGTGTATGGGTTGCAGAGCATACTGTCGGACAACTTGCCGGTTTTTTAAGGGCGGTTGAAACCGACAGCCAGTTGCATATCGAGGAACTGTCCGTCGGCCAACACTTTCAGGGCCAGGGCATCGGCCGCAAGTTACTGTCGGGCGTGATTGAACACGCACGACGGCAGCAACTTGAAGCCGTCACGCTGACCACTTTTCGCGACCTGCCGTGGAATGCGCCGTTCTATCAACGCATGGGTTTTGTGCCATTGAACGAAGTGGACGCCGGACCCCGTTTGATCGAGGTACTCAACGACGAAATCTCCCACGGCCTGCCCAGCGCACGACGCTGTGCAATGCGTTTTACGCTGGATTGACGTCACACCGACGCTTTCAGATCAACACCCAACGCCCGGGCAAACGCCTTCACCAACGGACTGCGCACGGTGTTGTGACGCAGGATCAGATTGAACGGCGTGGCAATGTTGATGCGCTCCGGCAGCACCGCACGAAACTGCCCTGCCGCCACCAGCGTGGCCGCGTAATGCCGGGGCAGGAAGCCAACGAAACGCCCGGTCTTGATCAGCAGCGCCACGGCTTCGACCTGGGTCGCCGAAGCGGAAAAACTGTCGTAGCGGGCAAAGTTCAGCTTGTCACGATGGATCGCGTAGCGGTGGTTGATGCACTCGTAATCCTGCAGCACAGTGCTGTTCATCTGCGACTCCGGCATGTCGAACAATGGATGGCCGACAGCGCAGTAAACCTCCGAGCGTTCTTCATATAACGGGTAGTAATCGAACTCTTCGCGCTTTTGATATACAGGTACTATCCCGGCCACCAGACGCCCCTCTACGACGCCTCTTTCAACCTCATCCAGTTGCGTGGATTGAAGTTGAAACCTTACCTTCGGCGATTCCTCATTGATTCTTTTAAGCGCCGCAACTAACGGTGAACTTTCATCCGTGATCGTATTATCAATAACCCCCACACCAAGGTCACCAACAAGTTCATTCTGCGCCGAACTAAGCCGGTCGCGAAAGTTGTCAACCGACGCAAACAGATCAATCGACGCCTGATAAACCAGACGCCCCTCTTCGGTCAGGTGAAACCCCTCGCGACCTCGGGTACACAGGCGCATGCCGATACGGATTTCCAGGTCGGAGATCTGCTTGCTGATGGCCGCAAGGCCCACGTTCAGCTCGTTCTGCGCGGCGCTGAAGCCACCTGCCTCGACCACGGCCTTGAACACCTTGAGCAGTTTGAAATCCAGTCCGCTGAGGGCCAGCGGTGCTCGGTGAGCCGTTTTCAGCGGCGGGTTTCCGGAATTGGAAAGTGGGGTTTCCATAATGCTGATTTACCTCTGGCGCAATGTTCAACAATCTGTGTCCAACAACAAAAACATCGCCGACTAATAATAATGATCACAGAAAACAGGCCTTGGCAACCGCCAAAAAACCTCGAACATCAGTGCCAACTCACTGATCGCCAAACATGAAAAGCTGACACTTCGATCAGCTCTTGTCTCTTTGCAACTGCCCTCTTGAAAACTGCTTTGGCCTGACTCTGTCCGCTAACTCTTCAGCGTGATTTTCAGGGCCCGGCACACCGATTTCAGTTCGCGTTACCGACGAGGAAAACAACAAATGTCTCAAACCACCGACCGTCTCTGGGGTGCCCGTTTCAAAAGCGGCCCGTCCGCAGCCCTGGCGGCCCTGTCCCGTTGCCCCGAGCGCTATTTCCGCCTGACGCCGTACGATCTGGCCGGCTCCAAGGCCCACGCCGGGGAACTGCAACGTGCCGGCCTGCTGGACGAGCAGGAAACCCGCACGATGATCGAAGCCCTGGACGGCATCGGTGCCGATTTCGCTGCCGGGCGCATCGCCCCGACGCTGGACGACGAAGACGTTCACACCTTCATCGAGCGCCTGTTGACCGAGCGCCTCGGCGCACTGGGCGGCAAACTGCGCGCCGGCCGCTCACGCAACGACCAGACCGCCAATGATCTGCGCCTGTTCCTGCGTGACCACGTCCGCACCCTGGCCGTGGAAGTGCTGGCCCTGCAAACGGCGCTGGTGGATCAGGCCGAGCAACACGTCGAGAGCATCTGCCCGGGCTTCACTCACTTGCAGCAGGCGCAACCGATCGTGTTTGCCCATCACCTGTTGGCCCACGCGCAATCGATGCTGCGTGACGTGCAACGTCTGGTGGATTGGGACGCACGCACTTCGCTGTCGCCCCTCGGTGCCGCAGCCATGGCCGGTTCCGCCATTGCTCGCCAGCCGCAGCAATCGGCCAAGGAAATGGGTTACGCCGGGGTCTGTGAAAACTCTATCGACGCCGTGGCCAGCCGCGATCACGTCGCCGAATTCCTGTTCATCGCCAGCATGCTCGGGATCAACATCTCGCGTCTGGCCGAAGAGTTTTGCCTGTGGTCGTCGCGTCAGTTCCGCTGGGTCGATCTGGACGACGCCTACGCCACCGGCAGTTCGATCATGCCGCAGAAGAAAAACCCGGACATCGCCGAACTGGCCCGGGGCAAGGCTGGACGCCTGATCGGCAACCTGACCGGTCTGCTGTCGACGCTCAAATCCCTGCCGCTGTCGTACAACCGCGACCTGAGCGAAGACAAGAACGGCGTGCTCGACAGCGTCGACACCCTGTTGCTGGTGCTGCCAGCGATGGCCGGGATGGTCGCGACCATGACCGTCAACGTCGAGGAACTGCGGCGTCAGGCACCGCTGGGTTTCACCCTCGCCACCGAAGTCGCCGACTGGCTGGCGGTGCGCGGCGTGCCGTTCAAGGAAGCCCACGAAATCACCGGCGCACTGGTGCAGGCCTGCGAAAAACACGACCTCGAATTGTGGGAAGCCTCGCCGGCGCTGCTGGCCGAGATCGACCCGCGCCTGACGGCAGATGTGCGTGACAGCCTGACCCTAGAAGCCGCCATCGCTGCCCGCAGCGGCTGGGGCGGCACCGCGCCGCAACAAGTGCGCGAGCAGATCGGCCGCCTGAAAACCGCCCTCGCCGCGCAGCAACAGTGGACCGAAAACTACCAGGGCTTCCGCCTCTAACGGCCAATACGCAAACCCTGTAGGAGCGAGCCTGCTCGCGATGGCGATGGATCAGCGAGCAGAGATGTCGAGCGTGCTGCCGCAATCGCGAGCAGGCTCGCTCCCACAGTGGAATGCGGTGGATTTGAAAGTACAGTTCGGAGAAACACCATGAGCCAGACTCAGGCAGAACGACTCCAGGCGGAGCGCAAACTGGCGGAAAACCAGTTCGACATTACCCAGTACCAGCACGTGCCACGGCGCTATTACGGGCGGATCTTCTTCGCCACCGTGATCGTCATCGCCATCATCGGCCTGGTGCGGGCCTTCGCCGAAGGCAAGATCGAATGGTCGTACATCGGCCAGTTCCTGACTTCCGAAGCGATCATGTGGGGCCTGCTCAACACGATCATCATGGCCGTTCTGGCCATGGCGCTGGGCATCGTGTTCGGGGTGATCACCGCGATCATGCGCATGTCGGCCAACCCGATCCTGCGCTACGTGGCGCTGACCTACACCTGGCTGTTTCGCGGTACGCCGCTGATTCTGCAACTGCTGTTGTGGTTCAACCTGGCGCTGATCTTCCCCACCATCGGCATTCCCGGCCTGTTCGAACTCGACACCGTCAGCCTGATGACGCCGTTCGTGGCCGCCCTGCTCGGCTTGAGCATCAACCAGGGCGCCTACACCGCTGAAGTGGTGCGCGCCGGCCTGCTGTCGGTGGACACCGGCCAGTACGAAGCCGCCAAGTCGATCGGCATGCCGCGCCTGCAAGCGCTGCGCCGGATCATCCTGCCCCAGGCCATGCGCATCATCATCCCGCCGGTAGGCAACGAATTCATCGGCATGGTGAAAATGACCTCGCTGGCGAGCGTGATCCAGTACTCGGAACTGCTCTACAACGCCCAGAACATCTACTACGCCAACGCCCGGGTCATGGAGCTGCTGATCGTCGCCGGTATCTGGTACCTGGCCACCGTCACCGTCCTGTCCTTTGGTCAAAGCCGTCTGGAGCGTCGTTTCGCTCGCGGCGCCGGCAAGCGTTCTTGAGGAATCCGTCATGAGAAGCATCGTCAAGGCCGTGAGCCTGAACAAATATTACGACCAGTACCACGCGCTCAAGGACATCAACATCGAGGTCGAGCAAGGCGAAGTGCTGTGCATCATCGGCCCGTCCGGCTCGGGCAAGAGCACCCTGCTGCGCTGCGTCAATCAGCTGGAAAAGATCGACAAGGGCGGCCTCTGGGTCGACGGCGAACTGGTGGGCTACCGCGTGATCGGGCACAAACTGCACGAACTCAACGAGTCACAGATCGCCCGCCAGCGCCTGGCCACCGGCATGGTGTTCCAGCGTTTCAATCTGTTTCCGCACATGACTGTGCTGCAAAACATCATCGAGGGCCCGTGCCAGGTGCTCAAGCGTTCGCCCAAGGAGGCGCACGAAGAAGCCCTGGAACTGCTGGCCCGGGTCGGTCTGGCTGACAAGCGCGACAGTTACCCGATCGAACTGTCGGGCGGTCAGCAGCAACGGGTAGCCATTGCCCGGGCCCTGGCCATGCGCCCCAAGCTGATGCTGTTCGATGAACCCACTTCGGCACTCGACCCGGAACTGGTCGGTGAGGTGCTGTCGGTGATGCGCGATCTGGCGCAGACCGGCATGACCATGATCGTCGTCACCCATGAACTGGGCTTCGCCCGGGAGGTTTCCAACCGCATGGTGTTCATGGACGGCGGGCAGATCGTGGAGGCTGGAAGCCCCGAAGAAATACTAATAAGTCCGCAAAACCCGCGCACCCAAAGCTTCATTTCTGCCGTTCGAACCTGAGGCCCCTTTGGCCTTCACAACACTCATAAGAGAACGTCCATGAAGAACTTCGTCATTCCAGCAGTACTCACCTCCCTCATGTCTTGCGGTTTCGCCATGGCCGCCGAATTGCCGGCGAGCATCAAGGAGAAAGGCGAGATCGTCGTCGCGATCATGCCCAACTATCCGCCGATGGACTTCAAGGATCCGGCCACCAACAAGCTCACCGGCCTGGACTACGACTTGGGCAACGCCCTGGCCGAGCGCCTCGGGATCAAGATCAAGTGGCAGGAAACCGGCTTCGAGCAAATGATCAACGCCCTGACCACCGACCGCGTGGACATGGTCCTGTCGGGCATGACCGACACCGCCGAGCGCCAGGCCAGCGTGACCTTCGTCGACTACTTCACCAGCGGCCCGCAGTTCTACACCTTGCAGAAGAACACGGCGACCAACGAGATCATCGACCTGTGCGGCAAGAAAGTCGGCACCAGCCGCCGCACCACATTCCCGGCAGAAATCGCCGCGTGGAGCAAGGAACACTGTGAAGCCGCGAGCAAGCCCGCAATCAACGTGATCGGCACCGAAGGCTCGGCCGACGCCCGTGCGCAACTGCGCCAGAGCCGAATTGATGCGGCGATGCAGGGCAGCGAAACCCTGTCGTACCTCAAGACCCAGGAAAAGGACATGTACAAGACGGTCGGCCAGCCGATCTCCGTACAGTTCACCGGGTTGGGTGTGAGCAAGAAGAAGCCTGAGCTGAGTGAGGCGGTGAAGGTGGCGTTGCAGAGCATGGTGGATGACGGCAGCTATAACGCGATTCTGAAGAAGTGGGATCTGGAGTTGGGTGCAATTAAGACGGTGACCGTCAACGCCGGCAAGTAAAGCTGCAGGCACCGCGACCCTATGTGGGAGCGAGCCTGCTCGCGATGAGGCCGGCACATTCAACATTGATGCTGCCAGTCATACCGTCATCGCGAGCAGGCTCGCTCCCACAGGTCAGGTGCCCATCTTCAGACAGTTGGAGCACCCTTGATGTCCTCCTTGCAACCCACCTGGCCCGACCAGCACAAAGCCTGCCTCGCCCTGGCCTTCGACCTCGACGGCCCGACTGGCGACGCCATGCTCAACGGCTCGATCTGGCACAAACCCGAGTACTTCGGCTTCGGCGGCTACGGCCCCTACCGCGCCCTGCCACGCCTGCTGGATCTGCTCGACACCTTCAAGATCCCGACCACCTTCTTCGTCCCCGCCTGGGTCGTGGAAAACTGGCCGAAACAGTGCCAGGCCATCGTCGAACGCGGCCATGAAGTCGCCTACCACGGCTACAAACACGAATCCTTCTACGCCCTGACGCTGGACCAGCAGCAGGCCGTGATGAACAAGTCACGCGACGTTTTCTGGCAATACCTGCACATCCGCGCCGAGGGTTTTCGCACCCCGTCCGGTGACTGGCGCGCCCGGACGCCGGCGATGCTGGCCGACAACGGCGTCATCTATTCCAGCAGCATGCGTGGCGACGACCGCCCGTATCTGGTCAACGTCCCCGGCCACGACACGCCGCTGGTGGAGATCCCGGGGCGCTGGGAAATGGACGACTACGCGTCCCTCGCCTACACCCGCGCACCGAACTTCCCGTCCGGCCTCGACCGCACCGCCAGCTACGAGCTGACCCTCGACAACTGGCAACGCGAGTACGACGGCGCGATGGACGAAGGCCTGTGCCTGACCACGCTGTTCCACCCGAAAATCACCGGCAAACCGGGGCGTATCCTGTTGCTGGAGAAACTCTTCGAACACATGCGCCAGCGCGATGACGTGTGGTTCGCCACCTGCCGTGACGTCGCCCGCTGGTGGCTGAAGGAGCATCACCATGGCTGACTCCAGCACTCTCTGGCCCGCCGGCAAACGCTGCGCGGTGGTGCTGACTGTCGATTACAACGACATTCACGGCATCCTCACTCAGGCCCCGGAAGTCGCCGGACGCGACAAGACACTGTCGGTGTGGCGCTACGGCACGCAACGGGGTGTCGAGCGTTTGCTCGGTCTGTTCACGGAATTCGGGGTGCGCAGCAGCTGGTTCGTGCCCGGCATCGTTGCCGAGGAAAACCCGCAGCACATCGCCGCGATTCTGGCTGACGGCCATGAGATCGCCTGCGCCGGTTACCGCCATCAGGATTACGACACGCTGGATCTGGCGGCGCAAAGTGCGGAAGTCGCCAAGGGTTGTGCAGCGCTGGAAGTATTGACTGGCGTGCGCCCGACCGGTTTCCGGATTCCTGCGGGTAACGGCGCGCCGGGATTCATCGAAGCCTTGAAAGATCACGGCATTCACTGGTCTTCGTCATGGCGCGGCGATGATCTGCCGTTCTTGCACCCGACCGCCCCTGAAGTGGTCGAGTTGCCGCTGCATTACGAACTGGAAGACGAACCCTATTTCGCCTTCAACCTGAGCCCGGCCGTGCCGCCGGCGCAATCACGGATCGCCTCCTACAGCCACACCCTCGGCAACCTGCAAATGGACTTCGCCGGATTCCACCGTTTCGGCCTGTGCTACGTGCTGCGCCTGCACCCGGAAATCATCGCCACGCCGGGGCGTATCGGCGTACTGCGTGAGTTGCTGCAAGGCATTCAGCAGCATGACGACGTGTGGATCACCACCGGCGCCGACGTCGCGCAGTGGTGGATGCAAACCGCATCGCCGGTCGCGCAGGATCATCCGGCCTCGGTGTATGAACGCCATTATCGGGACTACCTCGTATGACGGAACGCATGCAGCGGCTGGCGCGGTTTTGCGTCGAAACGCGGTTTGAAGATCTGCCCCCGGCGTTGGTCGAACAGGCCAAGCGACACATTCTCGACACCTTCGGCGCAGCGCTGGCCGGGGCCGACAGTGCGGTGGCGCTTAAGGCGCGGCAGGTGTTCGGCGCCGAGCCGGGCAACGCGCTGGTCTGGGGTTCGTCCTTGCACGTCGGTGCGGGGCACGCGGCGTTGCTCAACGGCATCGCCGCCCATGCGCTGGAACTGGACGACACCGGCGGGTGCGATCACTCCGGTGCGGTGGTGCTGCCGGCAGTGATGGCGGCGCTGTCATTGGTGGATCGACCGGTGGACGGTCGCGAGTTCATCACCGCCGTGGTGATCGGCTACGAAATCGGCCGGCGGGTGCTGGAAGCCTGCGGCAGTTATTCGGCGCATAACGGCGCCGGCTGGCATTCCACCGCCACCTGCGGCGTGTTCGGCGCGGCGGCGGCCTGTGCGCGGATCTTTGCCCTGGATGCAGCGCAAACCGTGTCGGCACTGGGCATCGCCGGCAGTTTCAGCGGCGGGTTGTGGGCGTTCATTCATGACGGTTCGCAAAGCAAGAAACTGCACAGCGGACGCGCTGCCGAGGGTGGTTTGCTCGCGGCGCGTTTTGCTCGCGAAGGTGTCAGCGGGCCGTCGGTGTTGTTCGAGGATGTCTGGGGTGGTTTTCTCAAGACCCTGGCACCGGGCAGCGCGCAACCGGATGCGCTGGATGCTGAATTGGGCCAGGTGTGGAAACTCGCGCGCTGTTCGATCAAACCCTATGCCGCATGTCGTGGCACCCACTCGGCCATCGATGCACTCGGGTTGTTGCTGGAGCAATTGCAGATCGGCGCAGATCAGGTGGAGGACGTGCAGGTCAACCTGTGCGGTTTTCTGCTCGACATGTGCGGCGGCCGCGACACCCGCAGTCTGGCCGCCGCGCAGATGAGTCTGCCTTACGCCCTCGCCGCGCGACTGGTGCACGGTCATTGCCGATTGGAGGCTTACGACGAACAGCCGCGCAACGATCCGCGCATTGTTCAATGGCTGACGCGCATTCGCCTTGAAGTGGATGAGCGACTGTCGGAGGATGGCGAGCCGGTGGTCATTGTCCGAACCCGCGACGGGCGTCAGGCGAGCCTGTGTGTCGAGGTGCCGCTGGGCGCGCCGGGCAATCCGCTGAGTGAAGCGGCGCTGGAGGAGAAATTTTTCAGTCTGGCGTTGCGGGTCATTTCACCGGTCAAGGCCGAGCCGTTATTGGCGCAGTTGCGACAACTGCAAACGCTGGCTTGCGTGCGCGATCTCGGGCACCTGTTAACCGAATAAGGACATTTGATTTTCCGTGGCCACCTACTCGCTCGTTATCCGCCGCCTGATGATCGTTTCGCTGACCATCGTTGTCAGCCGCGCCATCACCAGTCCTTTGCTCACCCTGTTTTTGAGTAAAAAGCTGGGCCTCAACCAACAGGACGTCGGGCTGTTACTGGGCATCGCGGTGTTCATCGCCACCCTGCTTGCGTTGTACGGCGGCTACATCATCGACCGGCTGGAAAAACGCCGGTTACTGATCCTCGCCATGCTTTCCAGCGCCATTGGTTTCGTGCTGCTGACGTTCGCGCAGAACCTCTACCTGACCACGGCAACGCTGGTCATCACCGAAACCGCCTCGGCGCTGTTCCTGATCGGTTCCAAGGCGATCCTCAGCGAAAATCTGCCCATGGGTCAGCGGGCCAAGGCGTTTTCCCTGCGCTATACCCTGACCAACATCGGCTACGCCACCGGACCTATGCTCGGTGTAGTGATCGCCGGGGTGTACCCGATTGCGCCATTCCTGATTGCCGCTGGCATCGCCTTCGGCAGCATCTTCCTGATGGTCGGGATTCCCAGGGACGCCAGCCCGATCGCCGCCATCGGCCAGCCACAAAGATTCCTGAAGACCCTGGTGACCCTGAAAAACGACCGCACGCTGATCATGTTCACCTGCGGTTGCCTGCTCAGCACCGTCGTTCACGGACGTTTCACGCTGTACCTGTCGCAATACCTGCTGGTGGTCGAAGACTCGCAACGTGCGCTGCAAACCATGGCCGCCCTGCTCGCTTGCAACGCCATCGCGGTGATCCTGTTGCAATACCAGATCGGTCGCTTCCTCAACCGGGAAAAGCTGCGCTACTGGATCGCCGCCGGCACCAGCCTGTTCATCCTCGGCCTGATCGGTTTCAGCCTGGCCGACAGCCTGCTGACGTGGTGCATCGCGATGTTCATCTTCACCCTCGGCGAGATGATCATTTATCCATCGGAATTCCTGTTCGTCGACACCCTGGCCCCCGAAGAGCTGCGCGGCAGTTATTACGGCGCACAGAACCTCGCAGCCCTGGGTGGCGCACTGAGCCCGGTGATCTGCGGCTTCCTGTTGATGCATACGCCGGCGCCGACCATGTTCTACGCCCTCAGCGCACTGACCGCGATGGGCGGGTTCCTGTGCTTCATGAGCGGTCGGCGAGTGGCTTTACTTCACAAATAATGCATTGAAACTGCATTTATATGAATTTGTCAGCATCGAGATTGCTTGGCACACTGTGCGCGTTCCTCCCCCAATAGTTGGAACGCTTCGAAGGACTTTCCGGGTTGACGGACAAGTCCTTTTTTTTGCCTTCGGTTTTCTTCAAAGGAACGGTTCTTCATGCTCGCTCGCTGGTTGCCCGCTGCCATCAACACCCGCCCCACCGAATGGAGCCGCGCCGCTATCGGCATGGCGCTGGGCACGTTGTTCAGTGTGTGGGTATGCAGTCAGGTGTTCGACATCGAAGTGGCCTACCACCTGATCGGCCCGCTAGGCGCCTCGGCGGTGCTGCTGTTCGCCGTGTCCTCCGGCGCCCTCGCCCAGCCATGGTCGATCATCGGCGGCTACCTGTGCGCGGGCGTCGTCGCGTTGCTGGTGGCCCACGTGCTCGGTCGAACCCTCGGCAGCGCCTGCCTCGCCGCAGGCATGGCGCTGATCCTGATGTGCTGGCTGCGTTGCCTGCACCCGCCGGCCGGCGCCGTCGCGTTGACCATGGTGCTGGCCGATCCGATGACCATCGCCATGGACTGGAAAGCCCTGGAACCGGTGATGCTCAGCGCCGCGTGCCTGCTGCTGGCCGCACTGGCCTACAACAATCTGACCCGCATTCGCTACCCGAAACGCCCCGCCGAACCGGCGCCCGCCCTGGCGCCGGTCGATTTTCAGGCAATCACGGCCGAGGATCTGAAATTGGCACTGGCGGACATGGAGGCGTTCATTGATGTCACGCCGGAGGATCTGGAACAGTTGATTCATGCCAGTGAACTGCATGCCAAACGGCGGAGCATTGGCCAGGTGTTCAGCTGACAAAGGCGTCCTGTTGCAACGGCTTGAAAACGGATCAATCCGGCATCGACCGGATGATGTCCGTCAGATCCTCTTTGGTGATTTCATTGGCCTTGATAGCCGCCGCGATGTCTTCTTTGGAGAGCGGAAAACGTTTGAACATGTCTTTCAACGTGTCGGTATCGACATTCGACAACCAGCGAGGATCAATCAATGATCCTCCATACTCTGGTTTCATCGGCACTGGGTCGCCAGCGATAACACCCTTGTGATTGAAAAAGACCATGTAGCGACTAAAACCTTCGGGGTAGCTTTTGTCGTAGTAAAGCGTCGTGCTGGCGGGCAGCACGTAATAGCTTTCATCATCGCCACTCCCCGCGATCAGCAAAGGTGCTTTGGTCCTGACCATCGCCATGCCATACGTTCTGGAAAGCCCGCCACGCAGGACAAACGCCAGCGCTGCGACATTGATAACCGTCAGCAGCAGTAGCAAAACAACGATCAGTCTGCCTGTTGAATACCTTGTTTTTGCCATTCTGCGCCTCCACTGCGCGTTGGGTTCCGGCGAGAAAAAACGCCGTGTTTCTGCTACAGACGCTAATGAAGCGAGGGTCTGTTTGCGGGTTCGCCGCAACCGCCGCGCAGCCTAGCAGTAGCTAGCGCTTCGGCCACAATTTTTCATTTCGTGGTTAAGGTAAAAATGCAGACACCCCATGCACATATCCCCGTTGTACACGGCAAATTTGCACTGTTACGATCCGCTAACGCCCGCGCGCGGGCTTCTCGAATAAAGACAATAAAAGCAGGGAGTTAGTGATGACTGCTCAGGCTTCATCCCCGCGGACTTCGTCCATGGATGCCACGCCACACGAAGTGCTGGCCGAGGTTCGCAATCACATCGGTCATCTGACCCTCAACCGCCCCGCCGGCCTCAATGCCCTGACCCTCGACATGGTGCGCCAGCTCCAGCAACACCTGGACGCCTGGGCCGCCGATGCCGATATCCACGCGGTCGCGCTGCGCGGTGCCGGCGAGAAAGCCTTCTGTGCCGGTGGCGACATTCGATCGCTGTACGACAGCCACAAAAGCGGCGACACGCTGCACGAAGATTTCTTCGTCGAGGAATACGCCCTCGACCTGACGATCCACCGCTACCGCAAACCCGTGCTGGCGCTGATGGACGGTTTCGTTCTCGGCGGCGGCATGGGCCTGGTGCAAGGCGCCGATTTGCGGGTGGTCACCGAAAAGAGTCGTCTGGCGATGCCGGAGGTGGCGATCGGGTATTTCCCGGATGTCGGCGGCAGTTATTTCCTGCCGCGCATTCCTGGCGAGCTGGGGATTTACCTGGGCGTCAGCGGCGTGCAGATTCGTGCGGCGGATGCGCTGTATTGCGGGCTGGCCGACTGGTATCTGGACAGCAGCAAACTCGGCACCCTCGATGAACAGCTCGATCAGTTGGAGTGGCACGACACGCCATTGAAGGATCTGCAAAGCCTGTTGGCCCGTCACGCCGTGCAAACCCTGCCGGATGCGCCGCTGGAAGCCTTGCGCCCGGCCATCGACCACTTCTTCGCCTTGCCTGACGTGCCGAGCATCGTCGAGCAACTGCGCGCCGTGACGGTTGCCGACAGCCACGAATGGGCGACCACCACGGCCGACCTGCTGGAAACCCGCTCGCCATTGGCCATGGGTGTGACCCTGGAGATGCTGCGTCGCGGCCGGCACCTGACACTGGAACACTGCTTCGCCCTCGAACTGCATCTGGATCGCCAGTGGTTCGAGCGCGGCGACCTGATCGAAGGCGTGCGCGCCTTGCTGATCGACAAAGACAAATCACCACGCTGGAACCCGCCGACCCTCGCCGCGTTGCACGCCGAGCAGGTCGCGAGTTTCTTCCACGGTTTCGAAGAGAGCGGGAGCTGAGTCATGCACGATCTCGAATTGACTGAAGACCAGGTCATGATCCGCGACATGGCCCGGGACTTTGCCCGTGGCGAAATCGCCCCCCACGCGCAAGCCTGGGAAAAGGCCGGCTGGATCGATGACGGTCTTGTGGCGAAGATGGGCGAACTTGGCCTGCTGGGCATGGTGGTACCGGAGGAATGGGGCGGCACCTATGTCGACTACGTAGCCTATGCGCTGGCGGTGGAAGAGATTTCCGCCGGCGACGGCGCCACCGGCGCCTTCATGAGCATCCACAACTCGGTGGGCTGCGGGCCGGTGCTCAATTACGGCAGCGAAGAACAGAAACAGACCTGGCTGGCGGATCTGGCTACCGGCGCAGTAATCGGCTGCTTCTGCCTGACCGAACCCCAGGCCGGCTCCGAAGCGCACAACCTGCGCACCCGCGCCGAACTGCGCGACGGGCAATGGGTGATCAACGGCGCCAAGCAATTTGTCAGCAACGGCAAGCGGGCGAAACTGGCGATCGTGTTTGCGGTGACCGATCCGGATCTGGGCAAGCGTGGGATCTCGGCGTTTCTCGTGCCGACCGATACGCCGGGCTTCATCGTTGACCGTACCGAACACAAGATGGGCATCCGCGCTTCCGACACCTGTGCCGTAACGCTGAACAACTGCAGCATTCCTGAAGCGAACCTGCTGGGCGAACGCGGCAAAGGCCTGGCGATCGCCCTCTCCAACCTGGAAGGCGGACGCATCGGCATCGCGGCGCAAGCCTTGGGCATCGCCCGTGCAGCGTTCGAAGCGGCGCTGGGTTACGCCCGTGATCGGGTGCAGTTCGGCAAAGCCATCGTCGAGCACCAGAGCATCGCCAACCTGCTGGCGGACATGCAGATGCAGATCAACGCGGCGCGCTTGATGATCCTGCACGCGGCGCGGCTGCGCACGGCGGGCAAACCCTGTCTGTCGGAGGCTTCGCAGGCCAAGCTGTTTGCTTCGGAAATGGCCGAGAAGGTGTGTTCGTCAGCGATTCAGATTCATGGCGGGTATGGGTATCTGGAGGATTATCCGGTTGAGAAGTACTACCGGGATGCACGGATTACCCAGATTTATGAGGGGTCGAGCGAGATACAGCGGATGGTGATTGCTCGGGAGTTGAAGAACTATCAGTTGTAACCGAGTAACGCCTGCCCCCTCACCCCAGCCCTCTCCCCCAGGAGAGGGAGCTGACCGAGGTGTCTGGCGTCATACATCGACCTGAAAGATCGCGTCGATTATGGATAGCGGACTACATGCTTTTTACAGCCTGAGTTCGACTCGGTAATTCAGGTCGGCGTAACTCCCGAGTACAACCCGGTCAGTCCCCTCTCCCTCCGGGCGGTCCGACGTTTCGGGAGGGTTAGGGTGAGGGGGCTCTTGAGGGCGCCGCGTTATTTGCCCTGGAACTCGGCAGGCCGTTTGGCCACAAACGCCGCCATCCCTTCCTTCTGATCCTGCGTCGCAAACGCCGCATGGAACACCCGGCGCTCGAAGCGCACGCCTTCGGTCAGGTTCACTTCGAACGCGCGGTTGACGCTTTCCTTGACCATCATCGCAATCGGCAGCGATTTGCTGGCGATCACCGCCGCGACTTTCAGCGCTTCGTCCAGCAGTTCATCACTCGGCACGATCCGAGCGACGATGCCGCAGCGTTCGGCTTCCACCGCGTCGATCAAACGCCCGCTCAGGCACATTTCCATGGCTTTGGCCTTGCCCACGGCGCGGGTCAGGCGCTGGGTGCCGCCCATGCCCGGCAGCACACCGAGGTTGATTTCCGGCTGGCCGAATTTGGCGTTGTCGCCGGCCAGGATGAAGTCGCACATCAGCGCCAGTTCGCAGCCACCGCCGAGGGCAAAACCGTTGACCGCCGCGATGATCGGCTTGCGGCGGTTGGCCACGCGGTCGCTGTCACTGAACAGATCGTCCATGTAGATCTGCGGATAGGTCAGTTCGGCCATTTCCTTGATGTCGGCGCCGGCGGCGAAGGCTTTTTTCGAACCGGTGATGACGATGCAGCCGATGTTCGCATCGGCTTCCAGGCCATCGAGGGCGCGGTTCACTTCGCTGACCAGTTGCGCGTTGAGGGCATTGAGCGCCTGCGGGCGATTGAGGGTGATCAGGCCGACGCGGCCGTGGGTTTCCAGCAAAATCGTTTCGTAACTCATGTGCAGATTCCTTCTCAAAGATTGCGCGAAATGACCATGCGCTGAATGTCGCTGGTGCCTTCGTAGATCTGGCAAACCCGCACGTCGCGGTAGATGCGCTCCAGCGGGAAGTCGTTGAGGTAACCGTAACCGCCCAGGGTTTGCAAGGCCATGGAGCAGACCTTCTCGGCCATTTCCGAGGCGAACAACTTGGCCATCGACGCCTCGACCAGCGCCGGCTGACCGCTGTCACGCAGGGCGGCGGCGTAATGCACCATCTGCCGCGCCACGGCGATCTGAGTGGCCATGTCCGCCAGACGGAACGCCACGGCTTGATGCTCGATGATCGGCTTGCCGAAGGTGTCACGCTCGCGGGCGTAATCACGGGCGGCTTCGAACGCGGCACGGGCCATGCCCACCGATTGCGAAGCGATGCCGACGCGTCCGCCTTCGAGGTTGGCCAGAGCAATCCTGTAGCCCTCGCCCTCCTCGCCCAACCGGTTGGCCACCGGCACTTTCACGTCTTCAAACAGAATCTGGCAGGTGTCCGAGGCGTGCTGGCCGAGCTTGTCTTCGACGCGAGCGACTTTGTAGCCCGGCGAGGCGGTCGGCACGATAAAGGCGCTGATCCCGCGCTTGCCGGCACTCGGATCGGTGACCGCAAACACGATCACAACCCCGGCGTTCTGCCCGGAGGTGATGAACTGTTTGCAGCCGTTGAGCACGTAGTGATCGCCTTCCAGCCGCGCACGGGTTTTCAGGCTGCTGGCGTCGGAGCCGGCCTGGGGTTCGGTCAGCGCGAAGGCACCGAGCATCTCGCCGCTGGCCAGCGGTTTGAGGAAACGTTCACGCTGGTCGTCGTTGCCGAACTTGAGGATCGGCACACAACCCACCGAGTTGTGCACGCTCATGATCGTCGAGCAGGCGCCGTCGCCGGCGGCGATTTCTTCCAGCGCCATGGCGTAGGCCAGATAACCGGTGTCGCAACCGCCCCACTGCTCCGGCACCAGCATGCCGAAGAAGCCCAGCCCGGCCATTTCGCCGATGGCTTCTTTCGGGAAGCGGTGTTCGCGATCCCACTCGGCGGCAAACGGTTTGAGCCGTTCCTCGGCAAACTGCCGGGCCATGTCGCGGATTTGTTGTTGGTCGTCATTGGGAATCATGGCAAATCCTTATTCATTGGCACCGTCTATCCCCTGTGGGAGCGGGCTTGCTCGCGAAAGCGGTGGATCAGCACAGTGAGTGTTGGCTGACAGGACGCTTTCGCGAGCAAGCCCGCTCCCACAATTCGAGATGCGCGAGCTTTAGTAGAGGCACTCGACAGCCATCGCCGTGGCTTCGCCGCCGCCGATGCAGATTGCCGCAACGCCGCGTTTCAGGCCTTTCTGGCGCAGGGCCGAGAGCAAGGTCACCAGAATCCGCGCACCGGAGGCACCGATCGGATGGCCCAGGGCGCAGGCGCCACCGTGGATGTTGAGCTTGTCGTGAGGAATTTCCAGGTGGGTCATCGCCGCCATGCCGACCACGGCGAAGGCTTCGTTGACTTCAAACAGATCGACCTGATCCAGCGACCAGCCGGTCTTCTTCATCAGCTTCTTGATCGCGCCAATCGGTGCCACCGGGAACAGGCCCGGAGTGTCGGCAAACGCGGCGTGGCCGTGAATCACCGCCAATAGTTTCAGACCTTGCTTCTGCGCTTGCGACTGGCGCATCAGCACCAGTGCGGCGGCGCCGTCGGAGATCGAGCTGGAATTGGCGGCGGTCACAGTGCCGCCCTCGCGGAACGCCGGTTTCAGTGACGCGATCTTGTCCAGCTTGGCTTTTGGCGGCTGCTCGTCGTTGCTGATCACAACCTGTTCTTTGCCGACGGTCACGGTCAGCGGAACGATCTCGGCCTTGAAGCTGCCGTCCTTGATTGCCTGCTGGGCACGGGTGGTCGAAGCGATGGCGAAAGCGTCCTGAGCCTCGCGGCTGAAGTCGTTGGTTTCGGCGCAATCCTCGGCGAAGGTGCCCATCAGGCGGCCCTTGTCGTAAGCGTCTTCGAGGCCGTCGAGGAACATCGAGTCCAGCACCCGGCCGTGGCCCATGCGATAACCGGCACGGGCGCGGTCCAGCAGGTACGGCGCGTTGGACATGCTTTCCATGCCGCCGGCGATCACCACATCGGCGCTGCCGGCCATCAACATGTCGTGAGCCAGAATGGTGGTTTCCATGCCCGAGCCGCACATCTTGTTGACGGTGGTGCAGCGAGTGGATTTATCCAGCCCGGCGCCCAGCGCAGCCTGACGCGCAGGCGCCTGGCCGAGCCCGGCCGGCAGTACGCAGCCGAACAACACTTCATCGACCGCATCGGCGGCCACACCGGCACGCTCAACCGCCGCCTTGATTGCAGCGGCGCCCAGTTGCGGCGCGGTCAGGCTTTTCAGTTCGCCCTGAAAACCGCCCATCGGGGTGCGGACGGCGCTGACGATGACAATCGGATCGTTGGAGATGGTCATGAAAAAATCCTCCTTACTTGGCGGCCATGCGCAAGGCACCGTCGAGACGGATCACCTCGCCGTTGAGCATGCTGTTTTCAATGATATGCCGCACCAGCGCGGCGTACTCGGCAGGTTTGCCCAGGCGTGGCGGGAACGGTACGCCGGCGGCCAGCGAGTCGCGCACTTCCGGGGTCATGCCGGCCATCATCGGGGTTTCGAAAATGCCCGGGGCGATGGTCATCACGCGGATGCCGAAGCGCGCCAGTTCACGGGCGGCAGGCAGAGTCAGGCTGGCGATGGCGCCTTTGGACGCGGAATACGCCGCCTGGCCGATCTGGCCGTCGAACGCCGCGACGGATGCGGTGTTGATGATCACGCCGCGCTCGCCGTCGGCGTTGGCTTCGCTTTCGGCAATCGCGGCTGCCGCCAGACGCAGCATGTTGAAACTGCCGATCAGGTTGACGTTGATCACCTGGGCGAAGCTCGCCAACGCATGCGGACCGTTCTTGCCGAGGATCTTCTCGCCACGAACAATGCCGGCGCAGTTCACCAGGCCATTGAGGCTGCCGAAGGCTTTTACCGTGGCCTGCACGGCGGCTTCGGCGGCGGCTTCGTTGCTGATGTCGGCCACCACACTTTGCGCGCCGAGGCGTTGGGCCTGGGCGGCGACGGCTTCGGCGTTCATGTCCACCAGCATCACTTTGGCGCCGGCGCTCACCAGCAACTCAGCGGTGGCGGCACCCAGGCCGGATGCGCCGCCGGTGACGATAAAAACCTTGTTCTCGATCTGCATGACTGACTTCCTGATTCAAGCTGAAACGTTGTGCGCCGCGGCCTCTTGAGCCTTGGCGATTTCCTGGTTGCGCAAGATAAAGCGCTGCAATTTGCCGCTCGGGGTTTTCGGCAACTCGCTGACAAATTCGATTTCACGGGGGTACGAGTGCGCGGCCAGGCGCTTGCGCACGTGCTGGCGCAGTTCTTCGGCCAGCGCCGGTTCGGCGCGGTATTGCGGGTTGAGCACGACGAAGGCTTTGACCAGTTCGGTGCGCTCGGGGTCGGGCTTGCCGACCACTGCGGCTTCAACGACGGCCGGGTGCTCGATCAGGGCGCTTTCAACGTCGAACGGGCCGACCCGGTAGCCGGACGTGGTGATCACGTCATCGCTGCGGCCAACGAAGCTGATGCTGCCGTCCGGGTTCCACTCCACGGTGTCGCCGCTCAGGTAGTAATTGCCGACGAAGGCCTTGGTCGGTGCACCTTCGTAACCGGCGAACCAGCACATCGGCGACTGTGTGCGGTCGATGGCAAGGATGCCGGGCTGACCGACGCCGAGCTCGTTGTACTGATCATCGAGCACCACGATGCGATGGCCCGGCGAGGCGAAACCGGCAGCGCCGAGGTGGATCGGGTGTTCGAGGCCGTGGTGGTTGCACAGCACCATGCCCAGTTCGGTCTGGCCGTAGTGGTCGTGAATGACCACGCCGAGGTTGTCGGCGAACCAGCGGATCACTTCCGGGTTCAACGGCTCGCCGGCACTGCTGACGATGCGCAACTTGCCCTTGATCGATTTGGCAAACTCATCGCCGCCGGCAATCAGCAGACGATACGCCGTGGGCGAACCGGTGAGGTTGGTGATCCCGTACTTGTTGATCACCCGGCAAGTGCTTTCGAGGGTGAAGGGGCCATCGTAGAACGTGATCGGATGGCCCATCGACAACGGGCCGGTCACGCCAAAATAAATGCCGTAGGCCCAGCCCGGATCGGCGACGTTCCAGAACGCATCTTCCGGGCGCAGATCCACGGCGTCGCGGGTGTAGCTCTGGAACGCGACGATGGCCTTGAGCGGCACCGACAGTGCTTTCGACGGACCGGTGGTGCCCGAAGTGAACATCAGCAGGAACGGGTCTTCGCCGGTCAGCATCACCGGTTCGCAGACACTGGAATGGTTGGGCAACTCGGCCCAGAAACTGAAATCGCCTCGGACGATGCCCTGGCCTTTCGGGCCGCCGACGGTAACCAGCGTCGGGCAATCGGCGACTTCACTGAGCTTGGGCCGGTTGACGGCATCGGTGACCACGACTTTGGCGCCGGAACTGTTCAGGCGATGTTCGAGGGCTTTGGGGCCGAACGCGGTGAACAGCGGTTGATACACCGCGCCGATGCGCCAGGTGGCGAACACGGTGATCAGCAATTCGATATTGCGCGGCAGCAGGCCGGCGACCTTGTCGCCCTTCTGCACGCCCTGGGCGAGAAGGAAATTGGCGAAGCGCGCGGCTTTGTCCTGCAGGTCGCTGAAGGTGTACGTCGCACTGGCGCCGTCGCGACCTTCCCAGAACAGCGCGATGCGCCCCGGCAAGGCGTGACGGTCACAACATTCGACGCAGGCGTTGAGCGCCTCGAGCGAGCCGCTGAGTGCGGCGTCCACGGTGTGCTGATAATCAAACTGTGCGGTGGCAGACAAGTAATCGCGCATTGCCAGAATCCCTCTGTTCTTATTAGGTTGGGGAACCGTAAACAACAGAGGAATACTCGCGCCGCACGCCGGTTGCGGCAATGGTCAAAGCCCTCAAAGTGGATGACTGGTTTGGCCAAGGTTCAAAGGGTGTGTTGCCTTGACTGGCCCTATCGCCAGCAGGCTGGCTCCCACAGGAGAGCGCGTTTCAAATGTGGGAGCCAGCCTGCTGGCGATGGGGCCGGATCAGACGGCCTCATTCAATATCAAGCTGCGATAGTGCCCCGGATTGGTTCCCGACCACTTGCGAAACGCCTTGTAGAACGAGCTCGCATCGGCAAACCCCAGCCGCGTGGCGATCTCGGCAAAACTGATCGCAGGCTCTGCCAGCCAGGTAATCGCCAATTCCTTGCGCACGCTGTCCTTGAGGCCTTGATACGTCTGCCCCTCTTCCGCCAGACGCCGACGCAGGGTCGAGGCCGACATGCACAGTTGCTGGGCCAGGGCTTCGGTTTCCGGCCACTGTTCGGCGGGCAACTGCCGCAGATCCTGCTTGATCCGGCTGGCAAGGCTTTCCGGGTCGCGGTACTTCACCAGAATGTTCGCCGGGGCATGGGCCAGAAAACGCTTTAACTCCTCGGCACTGCGCTTGATCGGCAGATCCAGCACGTCGGCGGCGAAAATCATCCGCGTGCGCGGCCGGTCGAAACGCAGGTTCTCGGAGAACATCACCCGATAGTCATCACAGAAATCCGGCGCCGGGCAGCGCAACTCGATGGCCAGGATCGGAATCCGCCGCCCCGCCAGCCAGCACGCCACGCCGTGGACGATCATCCAGTAAGTGAAATAGGTGAAGGCGCGGCGCGGCTTGGGGTCGTCCTCCAGCAGGACGATCTCCGCCAGGCTTTGCTGGTGCACGAGTTGTGCCGGCAGGCGTTCAAGCATCAGCGACAGGAAACTCAAACCGCTGCTCAGCCCGGCCGCCAGATTCGGTTGGGCCATCGCGCTGCGGCAGAGAAATTCCAGGCTGCCGGACTTCAGCTTGCGCGGGTCCATGCCAAAGAACTCGTCGTCTCCCCGCCGCGCCAGCAGCCGCCACAACCGCGCATATTGACCGGCCGGCACGCGGGCGTCATCGGTGCCCAGCAGCGCCGGATCGATGCCGACCTTGTTCAAGACTTCCTCCGTGGCCACGCCCGGCGCACAACTTTGCTGCAGTGCTTCACGCACCAGTTGAATGGCGATGGTGTCTTTTTCCGACATGGATCGAGGCAAATCCTGTTGTTGTTCGAGTGGCTGGCATCTTAACGCAGCCATCGAGACACAGCTCGCTCACGCTCTGAAATGCTTTTGGCTGACATGAGAATGATTGTTCTTCAGGCCTGTTCAGCTATCGTTCAGGTAAATGTCAATGAGTGGCATGTGAGAATGACTTTCATTATGTTACAACTTGTAACCTCATTTCGTTACACAGTGGATGCCGAATGCTCGTTCCCTTTCTGATCATGCTGCGTGAAGGCATTGAAGCCGCGCTGATCGTTGGCATTATCGCCAGCTACCTGCAACAGACTGGTCGTGGCCAGTGGATGCCGGCGGTATGGATCGGCGTGTTTCTCGCCGCTGCGCTGGCGTTGCTGGTCGGCGGTGGCCTGGAACTGGTCAGCGCCGAATTCCCGCAAAAACAGCAGGAACTCTTTGAAGGCGTGGTCGGCCTTGTCGCCGTGGGGATTCTCAGTTCCATGGTGTTCTGGATGCGCAAGGTGGCGCGCTCGATCAAACATTCGCTGCAAGCCTCTCTCGATCACGCACTGACTTCGTCGAAGCATCAGGTCATCGCCCTGATCGCCATGGTGTTTTTCGCCGTCGCCCGGGAAGGACTGGAAACGGTGTTCTTCCTGCTCGCCGTGTTCCAGCAGAGCGAAGGCCCGGGCGCACCGATTGGCGCCCTGCTCGGCCTGATCCTGGCCATCGTCGTCGGCTTCCTGATCTACAGCGGCAGCATGCGCCTGAACCTGTCGGCGTTCTTCCGCTGGACCGGACTGTTCATCCTGGTGGTCGCTGCCGGGATTCTCTCCAACTCGGTGCAGGCGCTGCACGAAGCCGGGGTCTGGAATCACCTGCAAACCGTGCTCTTCGACTTCAGCGCGACGTTGCCGATGGACGGCCCGCTGGGCTCGGTGCTGGCCGGCATGTTCGGTTATCAGGATGCCCCGACCGTCAGCACCCTCGGTGCGTATCTGATCTATCTGGTAGTGGCGCTGGTGATGTTCTTCTATCCGGCTCCCGCCCCTGCACCCAAAGCCGCCGCCTCGAATTCCGTGTCCAGCCAATAAGGGCCTCCATGTCAAAGCCTAATATCCCTCAGGCCTCGCCTCCCCGCGCCTTGCGCTGGGCGGTGGCCGGTTCGGTGGTCGTGATGATCGCCGCCGGCGGCCTGTTCTACTACGCCTCGAAAATGGCCGCGGCCAAACGTCAGCACAATCATGACGAAGTGGTGGTCAACATCCACCCCGGCAGTTGCGAGCCGAACGAGCTGAGCGTACCCGCCGGGCGCGCCAGTTTCCGCATCGTCAACCGCTCCGACCGGGCGGTGGAATGGGAAATCCTCGACGGCGTGCTGGTGATCGAGGAACGCGAGAACATCGCGCCGGGCCTGAGCCAGGTGATCAACGCCAACCTGCAACCCGGCGACTACGCCATCACCTGCGGGTTGCTGAGCAATCCGCGCGGCGTGCTGCATGTCACGCCGACCGCCGCTTCCGACGCCGCCGCCAAGGCCAAGCCGTCGATGGTCGCTTTCGTCGGGCCGCTGTCGGAGTTCCGGGTTTATCTGGCCACTCAGGGCAGCGCGCTGATCAGAGCTGTCACGGCGCTCAACCAGGCAATCACCCGCGGTGATCTGGCCCAGGCCCAAGCGGCGTATTTGCCGGCCCGTGCCGCGTATCAGCGTCTGGCCCCGGCCGCACAACGCCTGGCGGAACTGGACAACAGCATCAACGCCCGCGCCGATTACTTCGAAAAACGCGAGCAGGATCCGGCCTTTGTCGGTTTCCATCGCATCGAATACGCGCTGTTCCAGCAACGCAGTCTCGACGGCCTGTCGCCGGTTGCCGAACGCCTGTTGGGCGACGTCAACACGCTGAAACAACAGTTGCTGGCCCAATCGCTGCCGCCGGAGCAACTGGTGGAAATCCTCGTGCGCAACCTCAACACCCTGGCCGACGGGCGCGCCGCCAGCGGCGAAGAGGAACGCTACAGCCACAGCGATCTCAACGGTTTCGCAGCCAATCTGGAGACCGCGCACAAAGTCGTCGAACTGCTGCGGCCGCTGCTGAGCAAATCCGCCGCCGAACTGCTGCCGAAAATCGACAGCGCGCTGACTGATTTCGACAACACCCTGAACGGCTTCAAGGTCAAGGATGGCTACGCCAGTTACGACACCGTCAGCGGTGAACAACGCAAACAGATCGCCGACAAGGCCAAGACCCTGGCCGACGCCCTCGACGGCATCGATCCCGCCCTCGGCCTCTCCGGCCTGTAAATAGAAGACGAATACCGATGAACGATTCCGAACACTTCAACCTGCAACGCCGTCGCGTACTGATGGGGATGGGCGCCGCCGGCGTCGCACTGGCCGGCACCGCCCTGAGCTGCCCGGCCATGGCCGCCGTACCCGCGCAAGTCACCGAAGCACCGAGCAGCGACAAGACCCAGGATCATCACGACTTTCATGGCGTACACCAGACCGGCATTGTCACCCCGCGTCCGGCGTCCGGCATGCTGGTGTCATTCGATGTACTGGCCAGCGACCGTGAAGACCTCGAACGCCTGTTCCGCACCCTCAACGAGCGCATCGCGTTCCTGATGAAGGGCGGGCCGGTGGCGCAGATCGATCCGAAGCTGCCGCCGCCGGATTCCGGCATCCTCGGCCCGGTGGTCACCCCGGACAACCTGACCATCACCGTGTCGGTAGGCGAATCGCTGTTCGACGAGCGTTTCGGCCTCGCCGCTGCCAAGCCCAAGCGCCTGATCCGCATGGTCGGCTTCCCCAACGATGCGCTGGAAGCCGATTGCTGTCACGGCGACTTGAGCCTGCAGTTCTGCTCCAACACCGCCGACACCAACATTCACGCCCTGCGCGACATCGTGAAAAACCTGCCGGACCTGCTGCTGGTGCGCTGGAAACAGGAAGGCAGCGTGCCGCCGCAAGCCCCGGCCAAACCCGGTGTGCCGGCGCAATCGGCGCGTAACTTCCTGGGTTTTCGCGACGGCTCGGCCAACCCGGATTCCAACGACGACAAGGCCATGGACCGTATCGTCTGGGTGCAACCGGGCAGCGACGAACCGGCCTGGGCCGTCCACGGCAGTTATCAGGCGGTGCGGATCATCCGCAACTTCGTCGAACGCTGGGACCGCACGCCGTTACAGGAGCAGGAAAGCATCATCGGCCGGGTGAAAACCACCGGCGCGCCAATGGGCGCCAGCCATGAAACCGAAGTCCCGGACTACAGCAAGGACCCGGAAGGCAAGCTGACCAAGCTCGACGCGCACATCCGTCTGGCCAACCCGCGCACCGCCGCGACCCAGGCCAATCTGATCCTGCGCCGGCCGTTCAACTATTCCAACGGCGTGAACAAGAACGGCCAGCTCGACATGGGCCTGTTGTTCATCTGCTACCAGGCCGATCTGGAAAAAGGCTTCATCACCGTTCAGACCCGCCTCAACGGCGAGCCGCTGGAGGAATACCTCAAGCCGGTCGGCGGCGGTTACTTCTTCACCCTGCCGGGTGTGACGGGCGACAAGGATTTCATCGGTCGCTCGCTGCTCAACGCTACCCAACCAAAAACAACTGCATAGCATTCAACAGGAGCCGCCCCCATGAAAAAGACGCCCATCGCGTTATTGCTGACCCTTGGTCTACTCAACACCCCGCTGTCGGCGTTCGCGGCGACCGCGCCGCTGGATCTGGTCGGGCCGGTTTCGGACTACAAGATCTACGTCACCGAGCAACTGGACCAACTGGGCACCCACACCAGGCAATTCACCGATGCCGTGAAAAAGGGCGACCTGGCCACCGCACAAAAGCTCTATGCGCCAACACGCGTCTACTACGAGTCGATCGAGCCGATTGCCGAGCTGTTCAGTGACCTCGATGCATCCATCGACTCCCGCGTCGACGACCACGAAAAAGGCGTGAAGGCTGAAGACTTCACCGGTTTTCACCGCCTCGAGTACTCGTTGTTCTCGGAAAAAAGCACCCAGGGCCTGAACGATCTGGCCGACAAGCTGGATAAAGACGTCCAGGACCTGCAGACCCGCGTCGCCGGCCTGACCTTCCCGCCCGAGAAAGTCGTCGGCGGTGCTGCCGCACTGCTGGAAGAAGTCGCCGCCACCAAGATCTCCGGTGAGGAAGACCGTTACAGCCACACCGATCTCTATGACTTCCAGGGCAACATCGACGGCGCGAAGAAAATCGTCGACCTGTTCCGTCCGCAGATCGAGAAGCAGGACAAGGCGTTTGCGGCCAAAGTCGACAAGAACTTCGCCACCGTGGACAAGATCCTGGCCAAGTACAAGACCAGGGACGGTGGTTTCGAGACTTACGACAAGGTGAAGGACAACGACCGCAAGGCGCTGGTGGGCCCGGTCAATACCCTGGCGGAAGACCTGTCGACGTTGCGTGGCAAGCTCGGTCTGAACTGAGACGTGTAGCGCCTGTTCTGCCGCCTTCGCGAGCAAGCCCGCTCCCACACAGGGTCTTTGTTGAACACAAAATTGTGCTCAGCGAAGATCAGTGTGGGAGCGGGCTTGCTCGCGAAGACATTTTTAGCGACGCTGAAAACTCTGTGCGTTAGAGGATGCGATAGAGCAACCGCTCGACCCGCACCCGGCTCACGCGCTTGAGGAACTTGGCCACCCCGGCCGGGTAGTCCGCCAAGGCTTCCAAGTCCTGGAATCGCTCGATCCGCGTGGTGTGTTCGAAGATGTTTTCCAGCTCAAGGCGGCGCGGTTCCAGCCACTCGCCTTTCGGGTCATCGATCAACAACGCGTTTTCCAGGTCGAGACGGAACGCCCGCGGGTTGAGGTTGTTGCCGGTCAGCAGCGTGTAGCGCTGGTCGATCCACATGCCCTTGAGGTGATAGCTGTTGTCGCCCTCACGCCACAGATGCAGGTTCAACTGGCCGCTGTCGATGTTGCGCTGATGGCGCTTGGCGAAACGGCGCAGGCTGATCTCGTAGAGATACGGCAGCGCGGCGATCACCTTGAATGGCTCGGTCGGCGGAATGTAGAAGTCGTTGGCGGTCTTGTCGCCGACAACGATATCGATCTTCACACCACGGGCCAGCGCCCGGTTGATCTCGCGGATCACCCCCAGCGGCAGGTTGAAGTACGGTGTGCAGATGGTCAGTTGCTTCTGGGCGCTGGCAATCAGTTCCAGAATCACCCGGTTCAGCGGATTGTTCTTGCCCACACCGAGCAACGGGCTGACCGTCAGGCCGGCATGCGCCGTGCTGCCGGCACTGGTGTCATACGCGGCGTATTTGAGACGGCTGCGCAGGTCGCCGATGTCGTTGCGCAGGCTGCGGGTGGTCGGCAGGTTCGGCAGGTCGAGGCGATGCACCGCTTTGGATTCGATCAGGCCGTGCTTGACCAGGTGGTGCATGGAGTCCGCCAATTCACGGTTCTGCAACACGTGATAACGGTCAAAGCGATACTTGTCGAACTTGTGCAGGTAGACGTTGTTCAGGCTGGCGCCGCTGTAGACCACGCAATCGTCGATCACGAAGCCCTTCAGGTGCAGCACGCCGAACAGCTCGCGGGTCTGCACCGGCACGCCATAAACCGGCACCACGCTCTGGTGGGTGCGGGTCATCTCCTGATACCAGGCGGCGTTGCCCGGTTGCTTGCCGGCACCGATCAAGCCGCGCTGGGCGCGCAGCCAGTCGACGACCACAACAATTTCAAGCTCGGGACGCTTGAGTTTGGCGGCGTGCAAGGCCTCGAGAATTTCCTGGCCGGCCTCATCGTTTTGCAGATAGAGCGCGACGAGGTAGATGCGCTGGGTCGCCTGGGCGATTTTCTCCAGCAGGCAACGGCGGAACTCGGCGGCACCGGACAGAATGGTCACGGCCTCGGCGGTCAGCGGAAAGCTGCGCAACTTGGGCAGCAGAGAGCGTTTGAAAAGCAACGGCATAGGGCTCGCAATGGGTCGAATCCGAAGAACCCGAGAGCTTACACCATCAACTCCTTCGGGTCTTCACGCCTGATTGATCGTTCCTACGTTCTGCGTGGGAATGCAGAGCGCGGGAACGATCGTAAAATAATTTCTTGACCAAGGAGAACGATCGTTCTACTGTTCATCACATGAACGAAATCACAAGCAACGACACGACCCGAGACATCATTCTGGATGTCACCGAAAAGTTGATCTACAAAAGTGGCATCGCGGCCACCGGCATGGATCTTCTGGTGAAAACCGCCGGTGTCTCCAGAAAGAGTATCTACCGCTACTTCGCCAACAAGGAGGAGTTGACCGTCGCCGCCCTGCAACGCCGCGACGTGCGCTGGATGCACTGGTACAGAAGCGCCGTCGATCAGGCCGAAACCCCGGCCGACCGCCTGCTCAACCTGTTTACCGTACTCAAGGGCTGGTTCGCCTCGGAAGGCTTTCGGGGCTGTGCCTTCATCAATACCAGTGGCGAAACCGGCGATCCCGAGGATCCGGTGCGCCTGGTCGCCAAAGACCACAAACAAAAGCTGCTCGACTACCTGTGCGAGCTGTGTACCGAACATGGTGCCGAGGACCCGCAGCTGTTGGCCAAGCAGCTGCTGATCCTGATTGACGGCGCCATTACCGTAGCGCTTGTGATGGGTGATCACAGTGCCGCCGATAATGCGCAATGCATGGCGCGAAAGTTATTGGACCTGTAACGCCTTAATAAGCCTGACAAGTTGTTTAACTGTTAATAGATCGGGAGACAAACATGTCTACTGCAGCCGAAGTTCGTCCGCCATTGCCACCGTTCAACCGTGAATCGGCCATTGAAAAAGTTCGTCTGGCCGAAGATGGCTGGAACTCCCGCGACCCGGAGCGCGTGTCGCTGGCCTACACCCTGGACACCAAATGGCGCAACCGCGCCGAATTCGCCAACAACCGCGAAGAAGCCAAAGGGTTCCTGACCCGCAAATGGGCCAAGGAACTGGATTACCGTCTGATCAAGGAGCTCTGGGCTTATTCCGACACCCGCATCGCCGTGCGTTACGCCTACGAATGGCACGACGACTCGGGCAACTGGTTCCGCTCCTACGGCAACGAGAACTGGGAATTCGACGAGCACGGCCTGATGTTCCAGCGTTACGCCTGCATCAACGACATGCCGATCAAGGAAAGCGAACGCAAGTTCCACTGGCCGCTGGGCCGACGCCCGGATGATCATCCGGGGTTGTCCGAGCTGGGTCTGTAATCACGGAGCCCGCCACTCACGATGGAAGCAGGGATGCTTCCATTTCGTGCTTTCCCCAAAACAACAATAGCCCATTGTTTTTATCGCAAAAGGTACTTATGGACTGTCAGTAATGACAGTAGCGACAACAGCAAATTCATCAAATCATTGTCATGCAGCCATATTTGGCCGAATTAACGGCCTCTCTATCGACCATGACAGTGAGCGACTGATATGACCCAGAAAAACATGGTTCCAAATGGTGATTTCAGCACAGGTGATTTCAGCGAATGGATTCCACAAGGTTACGACACACCGATGTCCGTCGAACGCCACAACGGTAGCTATGCCGCACGCTTGGTCGGTGGTAGAAACCAGGGGCAGAGTCTTGCAACAAAGACCTTTCACATTCAACCGGGAGTGTTCGCTTTCAGTTCCCGGATCCAGGCTCCCAATGCCGCCCCGTTGCAAGACACCAAGGATCGACGAATTCACATCCCGGTCCTCGGCAAAACCCCCAATCCAATGTTTCACGCGCACATCTACTGCACGCTCTGGACGACCAATCGCAACACTGGTGAGCATGAAGTATGGCCCGAAGTACGCTATGTCGATCCGCAAACAAGAACGCTGACGCTCAAAGGCACTATCCGGCCCGGTTACGAGTGGTTAAGTGTTCACTTCGCCATTCCCAACGATCCCTTTGGAAACAAAGGGCATTACCTCATCAGCAAAGTCTGGTTCTCGGTCGTGTAGCGACTTCCGTCCGAGCTCCACTTTATCGATGAGGATCCAAGTCGCGATGACCGGGTGTTACGGCTATGATGACCGCCCGCTCCTGCCCTGCCGAAATAAGCCGATTCCATGCCTTTCGATCTCAGCGTTGACCTCACTACCCTGGCCGTTCTGGCCCTTGTCGCTTTCATTGCCGGATTCATCGACGCCATCGCCGGCGGTGGCGGTCTGTTGACCACGCCTGCGCTGCTCACCGCCGGCCTGCCGCCGCACCTGGTGCTGGGCACCAACAAGTTGAGTTCGACCTTCGGTTCGGCCACCGCCAGTTTTACTTTCTACCGGCGCAAGCTGTTCCACCCAAGGCAATGGATGCACGCCATCATTGGCACGCTGGTCGGCGCCCTGACCGGCGCCATCGTCGCCCACTATCTGCCGGCGGAATGGCTGAACAAGATGCTGCCGGTAATCGTCTTCGCCTGCGGCCTGTACCTGTTGTTTGGCGGCACGCCGAAAGCGCCGCTGGACAGCGACGCACCGATCAAGAAAAAGTGGCAATCGACCCAGGGCTTCAGCCTCGGCTTCTACGACGGCGTGGCGGGTCCCGGCACTGGCGCGTTCTGGACCGTCAGCAGTCTGCTGCTGTACCCGATCGATCTGGTCAAGGCCAGCGGCGTGGCGCGCAGCATGAACTTCGTCAGCAACATTGCGGCGCTGTCGGTGTTCGTGTTTTCCGGGCAGGTGGACTGGATCATCGGCCTGAGCATGGGCCTGTCGGTGATGGTCGGCGCCTTCTTCGGGGCGCGCACCGCGATCAGCGGCGGCGCCAAGTTCATTCGTCCGGTGTTCATCACCGTGGTGCTGGGGTTGACCGTGCGTCTAGCCTGGCAGCACTGGTTCAGCATGGCCTAAACGCCGCGCTACATAGACGTCGATCAGGTAACGGGCAATCGATTTTGACGCCGGCAACGGCGGCAGATCGTGTACGTTGAACCACTGGGCGTCTTCGATCTCGTCTTCCTGACAGACAATCTCGCCACCGGCGTATTCGGCATGGAAGCCGAGCATCATCGAGTGTGGGAATGGCCAGCACTGGCTGCCCATGTACTGGATGTTCTTCACTTCGATGCTGACCTCTTCGCGTACTTCGCGGATCAGGCAATCCTCGGCGGATTCCCCAGGCTCCGCGAACCCGGCCAGCGTGCTGTAGACCCCGGTGACGAAACGCGGTGAGCGCGCCAGCAGGACTTCATCGCCACGGGTCACCAGCACGATCATGCTCGGCGAAATGCGCGGATAACTGCGCAGCTCGCACGGCTGACAATACATCGCCCGCTCCCGTGGCACCTGAGTCATGGCCTGACCGCAGTTGCCGCAGAACCGGTGTTCACGGGCCCAGGTGCCGATCTGTGCAGCATAGCCCAGCACTTTGTAGATCGTGTGATCGCCGTCGAGCATGAACGCCCGCAGCCCCTTCCAGTTACAACCCGACACCTCGCTGGTGTTGCGCAATTCCAGCAGGTAGACCGGCTCGCCATCGAGGTGGCCGATGCCGTGCTCGGCAAGGATCGACAAGTCCTGGCGCTTGAGCCATTCCCGGGGGAACAGCGCGCCGTTGTCATCGAACAGAAAACCCTCGGGGCTGCGCGCGACGGCCCAGCCGCCGGGTTGATCGGTGTCCAGTACTGCGGTGGTCCAGCGAGATGTCATGGTTTCTCAATCCAGAAATTCGGGTTTCTGTTTGCTCATATGGGCGGCCATGGCCACGCGCAAGTCGGTGGATTGCAACATGGCGGCGTTCCAGGTGGCAACGTACTCCAGACCATCGTCGATACGATGGTCGCGCATGTAGCTGATCATTTCCTTGGTGCCGGTGACCGCGATCGGCGACTTGCCGGCGATGTCCCGGGCAATGTCCATCACGCCTTCGATCAGGCTGTCCTTGTCGCTGTAGACGCGGTTGACCAGGCCGATGCTGCGCGCTTCTTCGGCGCCAAAGGTGCGACCGGTGTAAGCCAGTTCCCGCAGCATGCCGTCACCGATGATCCGTGGCAACCGTTGCAAAGTGCCTACATCGGCCGCCATGCCGATATCGATTTCTTTAATGGAGAATTGTGCATCTTCGGCGGCGTAGCGCATGTCGCAGGCCGCGATCAGATCGATGGCGCCGCCCAGGCAATAACCCTGAATCGCCGCCAGCACCGGTTTGCGGCAATTGTCGACAGCGTTGAACGAGGCTTGCAGGGTCAGAATCTTTTTGCGCAGCAGGCGTGCGTTGCGGCCGACGTCCTTGCCCAGCTCGTTGGCGACGCCGGCCAGCATCATCAGGTCGATACCCGAGGAAAAGTGTTTGCCGGCACCACTGAGCACCACCACCCGCACTTCGTCGGTGTCGTCGATCCACTGAAACACCTCGACGATTTCGCTCCAGAACGCGGCGTTCATCGAGTTGATTTTTTCCGGACGGTTGATCTGCACATGGGCGATGTTGTCGGCCAGTTCGACGCTGAAGGCGGTGTATTGAGTCATGGCAGAAATCCTTTACCGGGCTGAAAATGAGGCCCGAACTATAACAAGGCATCAGCACGGCGGTTCGGCCAAATGCGGGACTTTAGCCGTTCTTCACCGCGACGAAAGCGGCGGTCTCGTAAGGCACCGTCACCACCTCCCTGCCCCGCAGCTGCGGCTCGCCGGCAATCAGTTGAGCAATCTGCTCGTCGATCTTCGCGCGCTGTTGATCGTTCAACGCGGCAATGAAACTGGTGGATCGCACCCGGTTGAAAATCACATCTTCCGGCGAGCCGGTATGACCATGCTGAAAGTGCTGAGCCTGCAACGGCCCGAACGCCGGGTGTGGAAAGGCCTTGCGCCATTCGCCGGTGTAGAAGCGCGGCGTGTCGCCTTCCAACGCATTGACGATGGCGTCCAGCTTGGGCACCCAGTCGATCCGGGTGTCGCGCAGGTTCCAGATCAGGCCCAGTTTGCCGCCCGGCTTGAGCACCCGGGCGATTTCATCCAGCGCCTCGGTGCTGGCGAACCAGTGAAAGGCCTGCGCGCAGACGACGGCATCCACCGAGGCATCGGGCAGCGGCAAATCCCTTGCCGTACCGCTGACGGCCAACACCTGCGGCCAGGCCAGCGACAGCTTCTCCAGCATCTGCGCCACCGGCTCAACGGCAATCACCTGAGCACCGGTCGCCACCAATCGTCCGGTGAACTTGCCGGTGCCGGCGCCGAGGTCGATAACGGTCTTGTGGCCATCGAGGCCCAGTGTGCCCGTCAGCCATTCGGTAACGGCAGGCGGATAGTCGGGCCGGCCTTTGACGTAGGTGTCGGCGGCGGTTTTGTAGCCGCTGGCGGCCGAATGGTGAACCTGATCTTTCATGGCCAAACTCCCATGGTAGAACTGCAGATCGACGACGAACGCTGACCAGCATAGCGCCGGAAAAAGGGCTTTCCTTTAACAAAGCCTGACAAAGCAATGAATAAATGTTCACCCTGCGGTGTTCAAAGTGAAACATGACCCCCTGTGGAGCCTTGCCCATGACTATCCGTTCCGTTATGTTCGCCGCCCCGTTGCTGGTGGCCGCCGTTTTCGTGAGCCCCCTCGCCTTCGCCAATGGCGATGAAGAGGCGCCCGTTCAGAAACCCAACTGCCCCAAAGGCCAGGTGTTCGACACCAAAACGCAGAAGTGCGTGATGCAGACCAGCCATCTGGTGCCCGACGCCGACCGGACCGATTACGCCTACCGTCTGGCCAAGGCCGGCCGTTATGAAGAAGCCCTGGCCCTGCTCGATACGCTGGAACAACCGAACACCGCCAAGGCCCTCAACTATCGCGGTTATGCCACGCGCAAACTGGGGCGCACCGACGAAGGCATCGGCTATTACCTGCAATCGGTGAGGCTTGATCCGCAGTACGCGCAAGTCCGCGAGTACCTGGGCGAGGCTTATGTCATCAAGGGTCGCGTCGATCTGGCGCAGGAACAGTTGCAGCACATCCAGAAGATTTGCGGCACAACCTGCGAGGAATACCGAGACCTGGCCGAAGCCATCAACGATTCATCGAAAACCTGACACGACACGCGGAGGCGAACATTTTCAGCGATCAGGCCTTCAGAGCCGAACTCGGGCAACACCTGGCGCGCCTGTGGCGTTACGGCTTGCTGCTGTCGCGCAATCGGCACGTGGCCGAGGATCTGGTGCAAGCCACCTGCGTGCGGGCACTGGAGCGTGCCGGCCAGTACGTGGCCGGCACGCGCATGGATCGCTGGCTGCTGAGTATCCTGCATTCGATCTGGCTCAACGAAGTGCGCGCCCGCCGGGTGCGCCAGGGCCAGGGCGTGGCAGACGCCGACAGCCAGCTGACATTCGATGGCGAATACGCCGCGCAGACCCACGTCATGGCGGCGCAGGTGATCCGCCGGGTCGATGCGTTGCCCGAAACCCAGCGCGAGACGGTTTATCTGGCGTACGTCGAGGGCCTGTCCTACCGCGAAGTCGCCGAGATTCTGCAAGTACCGATCGGCACGGTCATGAGCCGCCTGGCCACCGCACGCCTGAAACTGGCCGAATACCCGCCGCTGCAAGCGGTACTGAACACCCCCGCAGGAGACCGGCAATGAATACGCCTTCCGACGAGCAACTGGTGGCGTATCTGGACGATGAACTGGACCGCGAACAGCGCAGCCACCTCGACAGTCTCATCGCCGACGATCCGCTCCTGAGCCTACGGGTGCAATGGCTGAGCCGCAGCAACCTGCCGTTCAAGACCGCCTATGACGAACTGGCGCAACAGGCGCCGCTCGATCGCTTGCAGGCCCGCCTCGATGCCGCGCCGTCACCGCAGAAGCCGGGTTTCAGCCGACGCTGGTTCATCGGCGCAGCGGCAGCGGGCGTGGCGCTCGCAGGTGTCGCGGCGGACCGCTTGTTCCTGGCCTGGCAAGCGCAGCAATCGCACAACTGGCGCGAACTGGTGGGCGATTACATGGCGTTGTACGTGCCGCAGACTCTCGAACACTTGCCCACCGATGAAGCCTCGCAACTGGCGCAGTTGCGAACCGTCGATGCGCGCCTGGGCGTGAGCCTGTCGCCCGCGAAACTGAAATTGCCCGGCGCCGTGTTCAAGCGTGCACAAATACTCGAATACGACGGCGTACCCATTGCGCAAATCGTTTATCAGGACGCCAGATACGGCCCGCTTGCGCTATGCGTGACGCGCTCGAACAGTGGCAGTCTTCCCGTGGAGCAGGAGCGTCGACACAAAATGAATGTGGTGTACTGGACCGTTCACGAACATGCATGGATGTTGATCGGATACAACCCGACATCCGAGCTTCATGGTTTCGCCCGAACCCTGATCAATATTCAACTTTGATCGTGTCGAGGGAGAACCAGTCTGCCTTCGGACAGACAATCCGGATGAACTTTATCCCCGATGCCTCATGCAAGACGCTTTGTGGCGTGCTGTAGGACGTGCCGAGAGACTTGCTTGCAAGCAGGGTTCCGTGCGCAGACAGATACTCCACGAAACTGTCTTCATAGTTACTGCTTAAATGCCAGAAACTGGCGCAGGAACAGGCATCTTTCAACTCCAGCTCGACGATCACCGGCTCCGGAGTATTACTGTCGCGACCGATACTCAACACCTGTCCTTCAACCCGCCCGGCGAACGATTGGCCGATATCGGCACGTGGCATGATCGCGCACTCGCCACTACCCGACACAAAATTGATAAGCAGGTTGGCGGTTTCCATGATGCCCCCCTTCGTCACCACTTGCGCGGGTGCCTGCGTGAAGTCCTCCAATACCATGGCCGGCAGGTTCAGAACCTTATACTCGCGGGTTTTGAAAACCACGGCGGAGCGCTCGTCGTGATGACCGTCAAATGCCACCTTCAGCTCCAGGACCACCTTGGTTTCCGGCTTGAATTTCAGCAATAGATCCCGCATCAGCGCATTGTCCAGACCGGCCTTTGTTTCTGGCTCCGTGACCGGAGCGCCGTTGGCAATCGTGATCTCATGGTCCTTGTCATCGTGTCCGACACCGCATAGACGAAACCAGCGTAACTGCCCCACAGCCATCCCTGGCCACGGTTTGCAGGTTGCCTGAGCGTGCCCTTTGAATGCGCCCAGTTCGAGCACTTCATCCAGAGCCTGTGGCAACCCCGGGGTTGGCAAGCGCCGATCGGCGTCTTCGATCCTGTGGACGGTGACCTCCCGCTCGCCCGATGGCTGCGAGCCTCCTGCCTGCAGCAACTCCCAACCCAGTGTCATCGTTCGGCCGTGATTGGCCGCAAGCACTTCAGGCCTGAGTACAAAATTGGCACGGTGATTCTTGTTGAAGTTGACCGCCTTGAACACCGGTGAGCCAAGCCCTGGAGCCCCTTTGACCAGCAGACGAGCCTGATCGCCGTCCTGGGCCTCAAGGTGCTCGACACGAACGGTCAGACCCTCGGGAAAGTCCAATGGATCAAACTGATCGCCAGTCCCGACGAGGGTTGGAGGCAACAGATCACTGGTGGCGCCGCCAATGATGCGGACGGTCAACGTCTCGGAACGATCCAGCGGTACACCACCACTTACCCGGGTATACCGGAATTTAGCCGTGCCGTCCGCGGCGGCAGTGAGATAATTGTTCGGTACCGAGAACGTGTACATGAACGGAATGTTCTTGACCGTCTCGACCAACGTCAATGACTGCACGTCACCGATCGCATCCTGAAAGCGGCAGTACAGGTGAATGTCGTCACCTTTCATCCAGTCGCGTGACACGTACACCTGCGCAGTCGCGGGCCCGCCGGCAAGCTTGTCGAGGTCGATCGTATCGGGGTCATCTTCGGCGTCGGCAGGGTCTTCACTGACAATCGGCGGGTCGTACCATTGCCCCAAAAGATTGACGTACAAAGGCAATGCGACCGAGTACGGATTGTCGGTGTCCGGACCGTTGCCAACACAATCGGTCACCGTGTACTTCAACGGAAAATCCGCCGCGTCGCCCGCTTCGATGAACGTCGCTTCCTGGATCCTGATCACCAAAGGCTCTCCGCTATCGACGTCGGCCTGGGTCACAAGCCGCGTCAGGATCACGCCGTTGCAATCAAGTTGCACTTTGTCGAAAGCTCTCATCAGCGGATAGGAAAGCGTGACAGCAACGCCTTCCCGTGCCCGTTCGGGATTGACGCCTTCATCGAGGACCACTTGCTCGACTTTCAGCTTCAGCTCCGAATGCCCCTCCTTCTCGGGAAAACGATCCACCAGCCCCGGACGTTTGTCATGGAACCAGACCTGCAACGGGTATGAAGTTTCAATCTCGACGCCGCCTCGTTCCAGGCTGTAGTCCAGCGTGTTAAGCCCGACCTTCAAAAATTTCACCGGAACATACAGGTCCGCTCGTTGGTTTTCCTCTCCGACGGGAATCGGTTTAGTTGCCACTACAACACCGTCAAGTCGTAAGACAAGCCTGTCATCCGCAACCATACCCGCCGAAGGCTCGATGAAAACCTTGACCCCCTCGGGATAGAGATAAGTCAGCGCCAACGGCAGTCCGGCATCGACCGGTTGCGGCGCGGACACCGGTTGTTTCATACCGGGAATACGAGGTTGAACGAGTGTAGGGACGGCCATCGTCTTCAGTCCTTTGCCAGCGGATCGAAAGGGATTGATCACTGCAGGATCGCGTTGCCTGCCATCAGATACCCATGCAGCGAAGGCCACAACTGTCATATCTGACAGGTGTTTTCTCGAAGAAAATGATCAAGAATTGCTGTTGAATTGCGCTCGCCCGATCAGGCGCACGAGGCAGGCTGTACTATGCTGGACCAGTGACTTTCCAAGTAAGGATTACCGATGTCTATCACGCCTCGTAGTGCATTGCTGGTCATCGATGTACAGAACGACTTCATTCCCGGCGGCCAATTGCCGGTGCCCGAGGGAGATCGGATAGTGCCGTTGGTCAACGATCTCGCCCGCCAGTTCAAACAGGTCGTGATCGCACAGGACTGGCACCCTGCCGGCCATGCGTCGTTCGCCTCCAGTCACCCCGGCCACAAGCCCTACGACGTGATTCAACTGCCCTACGGCGAACAGACCCTGTGGCCGGATCATTGCGTGCAGGCCACCCGGGGTGCCGAACTCCACCCGGAATTGAACCTGCCCCATGCGCAACTGATCATCCGCAAGGGCTGCAACCCGGACATCGACAGCTATTCGGCGTTTCTGGAAGCGGACCGCGTCACAACCACAGGTCTGGCGGGTTATCTGAAGGAGCGCGGCATCGACACGGTGTACATGGTCGGCCTGGCGCTGGATTTCTGCGTGATGTTCTCCGCGCTGGATGCACGGGCCGCGGGGTTCAATGCGTTTGTGGTGCTGGATGCATGCCGGGCGATTGATCTGAACGGCTCGCTGACGGCGGCGATCGAGCGGATGCAAGTGGCGGGGGTCGGCCTGATCCATTCCACTGAACTGCTTTGACTGACGCCTGTTATCTCACGCTGATCGCTGTGCACTAATCGTTCCCACGTCGAGGCCTCGAACCTTTTGCGTGGGAACGATCATCAACGAGCGCTAAACGGGGGTTGGTAGCCACAGCCTGAACCGCGCCCCGCCCAACGGCGAACCTTCCACCGTCAACGTCCCGCCCTGGGCTTCCAGCGCCCGACGGCTGATTGCCAACCCCAGTCCAAACCCGCCGGTCGCCCGATCCCGGCTGCGATCCAGCCGATAGAATGGCTCGAATATCCGCTCCCGCTCGTCTTCCGGAATGCCGATCCCGTCGTCATCCACCCAGATCTCACAGCCCTTCGGGCAAACCTGCACACCGATCTGAATGCGCTTTTCGCAGTAACGCATGGCGTTACGCAACAGGTTCTGAATTGCACGGGCGGTCAGGCGTGGATCAAGGGAAAAACGTTCCAGCTGATTATGCAGCAGCACATCGATGACGATTTCCGGTGATTCCAGCTCTTCGTCGACGCTGCCCAGAATGCTGTCGATGAACTCGTCCAGCGACACTTCGACCTGCTCCGGCAACTTCGCCGGATTCTGCAGGCGGCTGTAGGACAGCAACTCCAGCACCAGCTCATCCAGTTCGCGGATGTGCGCGACCAGCCCTTGCAGGCGTTCGCGGCTGGCTTGCGGCAAGTCATCGGACAGCGCCAGCGCCAGGCCGAAGTCCAGGCGGGTCAGCGGCGTGCGCAATTCGTGGGACACGGCGTTGAGCAAGTCCCGCTGCTGGTTGAGCAGGTTTTCGATGTCGCCGGCCATGGTGTCGAACACGTTGGCCAGGCTGCCGATGTTGGAGCTCGGGCCAATCTGCGTGCGCTCGCTCAAATGGCCCTTGCCGAAACGTTCGGCCGTGCCCTTGAGGCGTTCCAGGTCGCGCCAGTGCGGACGAAACCAGAGCAACAGGCACGCCAGCAGACTCGCGCCGATCAGCACGTTGATGCTCCAGTACAACAGGTTCACGTCCATCGGATCCGGCGGGACCACCATTTGCACGGCCACCTGGTCGTTCAGCGGCGTCACCGCCAGCGTACGCCAGCCCCAGTCGCCGATGCGCACCACGTTTTCGCCACGACGCAGGCGCTCTTGTTCGATCGGGGTGAAATCGGCGTTATCGATACGGGCGAGGACGATGTGCAGCGGCTGGAAATCCTTGTCCATCGACGCCGCAACCGCCGGCCACTGATCCTGCGGCACGGCGCGAAACTGCTTGGTGATCAGCGATTGCAGGCCACGGGAATAATCGAGGTTGTAGGTGACGAACCGCTGCTTGAACGCCATCACCACCAGATCCGGCACCAGATAGATCGCCGCGCTGTAGGAAACGATCGTCACCAGATAGAGGCGAAACAGGATTCTGAACATCGAATCAGCATTCCCACTCGGAACGGCTGAACAGATAACCCTTGCCCCACACGGTCTTGATCTTGCGCGCTTCGCCCGCGTGGTCGTCGAACTTGCGTCGCAGCTTGGAAATCGCCACATCCACCGAGCGGTCGGTGCCGTTGAACTCTATGCCGCGCAGGCGTTGCAGAATCTGGTCGCGACTCAGCACTTCACCGGCATGACGGGCCAGCACCACCAGCAGGTTGTATTCGCCGCTGGACAGTTCAACCGGCTGATCGCGCCAGGTCACCGTGCGCTCCGACAGGTCGATGCACAGGTTGCCCATCAGGATGCGGTCGTTGGCGGTCATCGGCTCGCCGAGGCTGCTGCGACGCAGCAAGGTGCGTACCCGCGCCAGCAAAACCCGTGGTTCGCAGGGTTTGGTCACGTAATCGTCGGCGCCCATTTCCAGGCCCAGCACCTGATCGTGGCTGTCGTCGCGGGCGGTCAGCATCAAAATCGGCAGCGTCGCCGAGTCTGCGCGCAGCAGGCGACAGACCTGCAAGCCGTCGAGGCCCGGCAGCATCAGGTCGAGAATCACCAGGTCCGGCGGATTGAGCCGCGCCCGTTCGCGCACATGGTCGCCTCGGCCGATCACGCTGACGGAATAGCCGTTGCGCTCGAGATAGCTGGAGATCAGTTCGGCGAGGGCGGTGTCGTCTTCGACCAGGAGGATGTTGGGCATTGATGATCCAGAAAGTGCTGTGGCGACTGGCTTGCCCGCGAAGGCGGCATATCTGTCGCAATAAATTTCAAGGCGTAAAGGATATACGCCCTCACTCGTCCCTGAGCAAAACCCTTACACAATTTCACACAGCACCTACAAAGCTTCACCGCTACCCTCTGCGACTGTCCGTAGGATGCGCAGATCAATATTGGGGGTTGTACATGTCGAAGAATCTGCTGGCCGGGCTCGGCCTGATCGCATTAGCGCTGACGCTGAGTGCCTGTGATAAATCCTCGAACGCCGAGGAACAGGCGCCGCCGGCCACCGTGCGGATCGAAACCCTTGAGGCGCGCCCCCTGTCGATCAGCAGCGAACTGAGCGGGCGGATTGCCGCCCCGCGCATCGCCGAAGTCCGCGCCCGGGTCGCCGGCGTGGTGCTGCAACGCACCTACCGCGAAGGCAGCGACGTGAAAAAAGGCGACGTGCTGTTCCGCATCGATCCGGCACCGTTCAAGGCTGACCTCGATAGCGCCGAAGCGGCCCTGCGCAAGGCCGAGGCCAACGCGTTCCAGGCGAAGTTGCAGGAGCAGCGCTACGCCCAGTTGATCGACGACAAGGCCATCAGCGCTCAGGACTACGACAACGCCCGCGCCAACGCCCGGCAGACCGCCGCCGACGTGGCCGCCAACAAGGCTGCCGTCGAGCGCGCCAAACTGAATCTCGGTTACGCCACCGTCACCGCGCCGATCTCCGGGCGCGTCGGGCGTGCCCTGGTGACTGAAGGCGCACTGGTCGGCCAGAACGAAACCACGCCCATGGCGCTGATCCAGCAGTTGAACCCGATCCACGCCGACCTCACCCAGTCGACCCGTGAATTGAATGAGCTGCGCCGGGCGTTCCGTTCCGGTCAGTTGCAGCAGGTCGGCCAGGATCAGGTCAAGGCCACGTTGATCCAGGACGACGGCAGCCTCTATCCGCTGCCGGGCAAACTGCTGTTCAGTGACATCACGGTCGATCCGGGCACCGGGCAGATCATCCTGCGCAGCGAATTCCCCAACCCGGACCTCGATCTGTTGCCCGGCAGCTACGTTCGCGTGCGTCTGGAGCAAGGCGTGATCCAGCATGGCCTGACCGTGCCGCAGCGCGCGGTACAACGTGACAGCGCCGGTGTGGCGCAGGTCCTGACGGTCGACGACCAGATGCGCGTCGCGCAGCAGCCAGTGCAGCTCGGCGCGGTACAGAACGACCGCTGGATCGTCACCGGCGGCCTCAAGCCCGGCGACCGCATTGTCATCGAAGGCCTGCAACACGCCCGTCCGGGCGAAGTGGTGCAGATCGACGACACCCCTCTTCCACTTGCCCAGACCTCTGGTCAGTAAGCAGGACGCTCTTCTATGCCGCAGTTCTTTATCGACCGCCCGGTGTTCGCCTGGGTCGTCGCGTTGTTCATCCTGTTGGCCGGTGCGCTGGCCATCCCGCAATTGCCGGTGGCTCAATACCCCGACGTCGCGCCGCCGCAGATCGAAATCTATGCCGTGTACCCGGGCGCCTCGGCGCAGACCGTCGATGAGAGCGTCGTCAGCCTGATCGAGGAAGAACTCAACGGCGCCGATCACCTGCTGTATTTCGAATCGCAAAGCAGCCTCGGCAGCGCCACGATCAAGGCGACGTTCCAACCAGGCACCAACCCGGAGCTGGCCCAGGTCGACGTGCAGAACCGCCTCAAGGTGGTCGAGTCGCGCCTGCCGCAAGCGGTGAACCAGCAAGGTTTGCAGGTGGAGAAAGTCTCCGCCGGTTTCCTGCTGCTCATCACCCTGACCTCCAGCGACGGCAAGCTCGACGACGTGGCGCTCAGCGATTACCTGGCGCGCAACGTGATGAACGAGATCAAGCGCATCGACGGCGTCGGCAAGGCCCAGTTGTACGGCGCCGAGCGGGCGATGCGGATCTGGGTAGATCCGCAGAAGCTGATTGGTTTCAATCTGACGCCCGCGGACGTCAACGCCGCCATCGTCGCGCAGAACGCTCAGGTCTCGGCGGGCAGCATCGGTGATTTGCCAAATCCGAGCAGTCAGGAAATCACCGCGACGATTCTGGTCAAGGGTCAGCTTTCGACGCCGGAAGAGTTCGCCGATATCGTGCTCAAGGCCAACCCCGACGGCTCCACCGTGCGCATCAAGGATGTGGCTCGGGTCGAGATCGGCAGCCAGGAATACCAGTTCGGCACCCGCCTGAACGGCAAGCCGTCCACCGCCGTCGGCGTGCAACTGTCGCCGGGCGCCAATGCCCTCAGCACCGCGACCTTGATCCGGGCGAAGATGGATGAACTGTCGCGTTATTTCCCGGCGGGCGTGGAATACAAGATTCCCTACGACACGTCGCCGTTCGTGAAGGTCTCGATCACCAAAGTGGTCTACACCCTGGGCGAAGCGATGTTGCTGGTGTTTGCGGTGATGTTCCTGTTCCTGCAGAACATCCGCTATACCCTGATTCCGACGCTGGTGGTGCCGGTGGCGCTCATGGGCACCTTCGCGACCATGCTCGCGCTGGGTTTCTCGATCAACGTGCTGACCATGTTCGGCATGGTGCTGGCCATCGGCATTCTGGTGGACGACGCCATCGTAGTGGTGGAGAACGTCGAACGGATCATGGCCACCGAAGGCTTGTCACCCAAGGAGGCGACACGCAAGGCGATGACCCAGATCACCGGCGCGATCATCGGCATCACGCTGGTGCTGGTGGCAGTGTTCATTCCGATGGCGTTCATGCAGGGCTCGGTGGGCGTCATCTATCGCCAGTTCTCGCTGTCGATGGCGACTTCGATCCTGTTCTCGGCATTCCTCGCCCTGACCTTGACCCCGGCACTGTGCGCCACTTTGCTCAAGCCGATTGCCAAGGGTGAGCATCACGAGAAAACCGGTTTCTTCGGCTGGTTCAACCGCCGCTTCGAGCAACTGACGGATCGTTATCAGGGATGGGTCGGCTACGCGCTGAAACGCACCGGTCGTTATCTGCTGATCTACGTTGTGTTGCTGGTGGGTCTGGGCCTGTGCTTTGCGCGCCTGCCCTCCTCGTTCCTGCCGGTCGAGGATCAGGGTTACACCATCACCGACATTCAACTGCCACCCGGTGCGAGCAAGAACCGCACAGTGCAGGTGGTCGAGCAGATCGAAGCGCACAACGCCAGCGAACCGGGCGTGGGCGACAGCACGGTGATTCTCGGATTCAGTTTTTCTGGCAGCGGGCAGAACGCCGCGCTGGCGTTCACTACGCTCAAGGACTGGTCGCAGCGTGGTAGCGACGACTCGGCGAGCTCGATTGCCGACCGCGCCAACATTGCCCTGAGCCAGATCAAGGACGCGGTGGCCTTCGCCGTACTGCCGCCGCCGGTGGATGGCCTCGGCACGTCCAGCGGCTTTGAGTTCCGCCTGCAGGATCGTGGCGGCCTCGGTCATGCGACCTTGATGGAAGCGCGCACCCAACTGCTGGACGCCGCCGAAAAAAGCCCGATCCTGATGAACGTGCGTGAAAGTGCCCTGGCCGAAGCGCCGCAAGTGCAGCTGGAAGTGGACCGCAAGCAGGCCAACGCACTGGGCATCTCGTTCGCCGACGTCGGCAACGTGCTGTCCACCGCCATCGGTTCTTCGTACGTCAACGACTTCCCCAATCAGGGGCGGATGCAACGGGTGGTCGTGCAGGCTGAAGGCGATCGCCGCAGTCAGGTCGATGACCTGCTGAAAATGCACGTGCGCAACGACGCCGGGAAAATGGTGCCACTGTCGGCGTTTGTCCGGGCCACCTGGACTCAAGGCCCGGCGCAGCTGACCCGTTACAACGGCTACCCGGCGATCTCGATTTCCGGCGAACCAAAACCCGGCCACAGCACCGGCGAAGCCATGGCGGAAATCGAAAGGCTGGTTGCCCAAGGGCCGAAAGGCCTGGGGCAGGAATGGACAGGGCTGTCGCTGCAGGAACGTTTGTCCGGCAGTCAGGCACCGATTCTGCTCGGGCTGTCGCTGTTGATCGTGTTCCTGTGTCTGGCGGCGTTGTACGAGAGCTGGTCGATTCCGACTTCCGTGCTGCTCGTCGTACCGCTCGGTGTTCTCGGCGCGGTGCTGGCGGTGACCTTGCGCGGGATGCCCAACGATGTGTTCTTCAAGGTCGGCCTGATCACCATCATCGGTCTGTCGGCGAAAAACGCGATCCTGATCATCGAGTTTGCCAAAAGCCTGTATGACGAAGGTCACGATCTGATTGATGCCACATTGCAAGCGGCGCGTCTGCGGTTGCGGCCGATTGTGATGACTTCGCTGGCGTTCATTCTGGGCGTGGTACCCCTGGCGATTGCCACGGGCGCGAGTTCGGCGAGCCAGCAAGCCATCGGTACCGGGGTGATTGGCGGGATGATTACGGCGACGCTGGCGGTGATTTTCGTGCCGGTATTCTTTGTGGTGGTGATCAAGCTTGTGCGCAGGTTCGCCAAGCCTGATTGATTGACCGGTTCCGGCGCGGTGGCCACAGGTCGCCGCGCTGGGCTAAGGTGTCTGCACACCCTGGCCCATCGAGTTCCCATGCGCTTCCTCGCCCGCACCCACCCTCGCCTTTCCGCCGCCGCATTATTCGGTCTTGCCGTCGGCCTGCTGGTCCCTGCCGACTCCGTCATCAGCAAAACCCTCATTGGCTGGAACGCCGGCGTCTGGACCTATCTGCTCCTGATGTTCTGGCTGACAGCTCGCGCGAAAGCACCGGACGTCAGACGCATCGCCGAAGTCGAGGACGAGAACGCCGGACTGGTGTTGTTCGTGGTGTGTATCGCGGCGCTGGCCAGTCTGGCGGCCATCACCCTGGAACTGGTCGGCAGCAAGGATCTGCAAACTTCCCACAAGCTCCTGCACTACGGCTTTACCGCGTTGACGGTGATTGGCTCATGGTTGCTGATCGGGGTCATTTTCAGTGTCCACTACGCCAGGCTGTTTTATACCTGGGACGGCAAGGAGCCGGCGCTGCGTTTTGCCGAAGGCCTGACAACGCCCAACTATTGGGACTTTCTGTACTTCTCGTTCACCATCGGCGTCGCTGTGCAGACGGCGGATGTCGGCGTGGCCACCCGAGAAATACGCAAGATCGTGCTGGCACAGTCGTTGATCGGCTTTGTATTCAACACTGCCATTCTCGGGTTCTCGATCAACATTGCGGCCGGGCTGTTCGGCTGATGTCTAGCTCATCCTCGAGCGCCACTTGTCGGTGACTTAGGGTTTTCCTCCGATCATTCACTTGACGATCCAATCGCTTCTGGTGTTTCCTGAAACCGGTTTCAGATACAGATAATCTGACCTGACAAATCCAATAACAAGGTTTCAGACCGTGAACGATTTCTCCGCCGCCCAGCGCAGCCGCGTCACCATGCTCGACGTCGCCGAACACGCTGGCGTGTCCAAGGCCAGCGTCTCGCGCTTTATCGGCGATGACCGCGCCCTGCTCTCCGATGCCATTGCCCAGCGCATCGAGCAGGCGATTGCCGAACTCGGCTACCGTCCCAATCAAATGGCCCGAGGCCTGAAACGCGGGCGCACCCGCCTGATCGGCATGCTGGTGGCCGATATTCGCAACCCCTATTCGATTGCCGTGATGCACGGCGTGGAAACCGCCTGCCGCCGGCACGGTTACAGCCTGGTGGTGTGCAACACCGATCGCGATGACGAGCAGGAACGCCAGCATCTGGCGCTGTTGCGCTCGTACAACATCGAAGGGCTGATCGTGAACACCTTGGGCCACCACCGGGATGAACTGGATGAGCTGAAGCGGGAAATGCCGCTGGTGCTGGTGGATCGCAAGGTCGATGGGCTCGACAGCGACATGGCCGGGCTGAATAACCCGCAAGCCATCGAGATGGCGCTCGAACATCTTCAGCAACGCGGCTATCGCGATGTACTGCTGGTGACTGAACCCTATGACGGCACCAGCTCGCGGGTCGAGCGGGTCAGCGGTTTTCAGCAGCAGATTGGCCAGCGCGAGGACATCCGTGGCGCTGTACTGGAAACCGGCCCGAGTCTTGCCAAAGACCTTCAAACCTTTTTAAACACACCTGATTCGGGCCCTAAAGCCCTGTTCTGCGCCAATGGCGTGGCGGCGCTGGCTTGCACCCTGGCCTTGCGCGAGATCGGCTGCCGCTTGTTCGAGGATGTCGGGCTGATCGCGCTGGATGATCTGGATTGGTATCCATTGGTGGGCAGCGGGATTACGGCCCTCGCCCAGCCAACCGCCGAGATTGGGGCACAGGCATTTGAATGCTTGCTCAAGCGCTTGCGTGGGGATGATGAAGCGGCGCGGACGCTGGATTTTGCACCGTTGCTCATTGAGCGCGGTTCGACCCGTGGATTTTGTGGTGACTGACATGGCCTCTTCGCGGGCAAGCCCGCGAAGGGACCCGAAAGAGCAATGCACAACTTGATGATTTTTTTTGAACAAAAATGAAACCGGTTTCAGAGGTAGATAACAATGAATAAACCCGCCGTTTCCATCAGCCTTTCCAGCTACGGCGCCGACCTTGTGCGCCGCCGTGGTCAAGGCTCTTTCATCGAGGTGTTGGCCGCTGCCGGTGCCCATCGCATCGAATGGCGCGAAGAACTGCTGACCATCGAAGTCCCCGAACAACTCGCCGCCGCCACACAAGCCGAAGGCCTGCAAAGTATCTATTCCTCGCCCACCGAACTGTGGCTGGCCGGCCAGTCGCGGCCCAATCCCGAACTCATCACTGCACTGCAAAACGCTGAAGCGTTCGGATCGAAGTGGCTGAAGGTTTCCCTTGGTTTCTTCACCGACAACAACGATCTGCAGGCGCTGGGGCAAATCCTCGCGCAGAGCCCGGTGCAACTGCTGGTGGAGAACGATCAGACCTTGCACGGCGGTCGCATCGAACCGTTCCAGCGCTTTTTCGCCGCCGTCGAGCAACACAACTTGCCAATCAAGATGACCTTCGACATCGGCAACTGGCAGTGGCAGGACCAGTCCGCCACCAGTGCCGCTCGACTGCTGGGCCGCCACGTCGGTTACGTGCATTGCAAAGCCGTGGCCCGCCGCGCCGACGGCAAACTGGTAGCGGTTCCGCCGGCCGCCACCGACCTGCATCTGTGGGAACAACTGCTGCGGCACATGGCCCAAGGGGTCATGCGCGCCGCCGAATACCCGTTGCAGGGCGACGACCTGGTGCAATTGACCACCGAACACGTTGCCGCCCTCGCCTGCCTCGGCCAATCCCGCCTGGAGCCTGCTCATGTCTGAGATCGATATTCTGTCGTTCGGCGAAACCATGGCCATGTTTGTTGCCGAACAGAGCGGTGATCTGGCATTCGTCGATCAGTTCCACAGGCGGATTGCCGGGGCGGACAGCAATGTGGCCATCGGTTTGTCCCGGTTGGGTTTCAACGTTGCGTGGCTGAGCCGTGTCGGTGCCGATTCCCTGGGACGATTTGTCGTCGAAACCCTGGCCCGCGAAGGTCTGGATTGCAGCCATGTCGAAGTGGACAACGCGCACCCGACCGGTTTCCAGCTCAAGTCGCGCAACGATGACGGCAGCGATCCGACGGTCGAGTACTTCCGTCGCGGCTCGGCGGCCAGTCATCTGTCATCGAAGTCGATCACCCCGACGCTGCTGGGCGCGCGACATCTGCACGCCACCGGCATTCCGCCAGCGCTGTCGGCGTCGGCCCGGGAAATGTCCCATGAACTGATGACCCGCATGCGCAACACCGGGCGCAGCGTGTCATTCGACCCGAACCTGCGCCCGAGCCTGTGGGCCAGCGAACGGGAGATGATCACCGAAATCAACCGCCTCGCCGCCCTCGCCCATTGGGTGTTGCCGGGGCTGAGCGAAGGTCGCTTGCTCACCGGGTTTGAAGATCCGGCGGACATCGCCGCGTTTTATCTGGATCAGGGTGCCGAAGCCGTGGCGATCAAACTCGGGCCGCAGGGTGCGTATTACCGCACGCACCTGGATCAGGGGTTTGTTGCCGGTGTGCCGGTCGAAACCGTGGTCGATACGGTCGGTGCCGGAGATGGATTTGCGGTGGGGATGATCAGTGCCCTGCTGGAGCACCAGAGCTTTCCCGAAGCCGTCAGACGCGCCAACTGGATTGGCAGCCGGGCGGTGCAGAGCCGTGGCGACATGGAGGGTTTGCCGACCCGATCCGAACTTTCGGCTGAACTGGAGGCCGTCAATCGCGAGCAGGCTCGCTCCCACACTGGATCGGGTTCCAACTCAGCCCCCTTGTGGGAGCGAGCCTGCTCGCGATAGGGCCAGTACAAACAACCGATTAATTGAACCTGCTGCGACAAAAACAACAAGCTCAGGAGCAAGACCATGAAAACCGTAACCCTCGCCACCCGCCGCTGGTGGTACATCATGCCGATCGTGTTCATCACCTACAGCCTGGCTTACCTGGACCGCGCCAACTACGGATTCGCTGCCGCCTCCGGGATGGCCGCCGACCTGATGATCACGCCGGGCCTGTCCTCGCTGCTCGGCGCGCTGTTTTTCCTCGGTTACTTTTTCTTCCAGGTGCCCGGCGCGATCTACGCGCAGAAGCACAGCGTCAAGAAGCTGATCTTCGTCAGCCTGATCCTCTGGGGCGGGCTCGCCACGCTGACCGGCGTGGTTTCCAACGCCTATTGGCTGATCGTCATCCGTTTCATGCTCGGCGTGGTCGAAGCGGCGGTGATGCCGGCGATGCTGGTCTATCTCTGTCACTGGTTCACCCGTGCCGAACGCTCCCGGGCCAACACCTTCCTGATCCTCGGCAACCCGGTGACGATGCTGTGGATGTCGGTGGTGTCGGGGTATCTGGTGCAGCATTTCAGCTGGCGCTGGATGTTCATCATCGAAGGTTTGCCGGCGGTGCTCTGGGCGTTTATCTGGTGGAAGCTGGCCGATGATCGTCCGGCTCAGGCCAAGTGGCTCAGCGACCGGGAAAAGCACGATCTGCAAAGCGCTCTCGCCGCCGAACAGGTCGGGATCAAAGCAGTTAAGAACTACGCTGAAGCTTTCCGCTCGCCGAAGGTGATCATTCTGGCGCTGCAGTTTTTCTGCTGGAGCATTGGCGTCTACGGCTTCGTGTTGTGGCTGCCGTCGATTCTCAAGGCCGGCGCGCAAATGGACATGATCGAGGCCGGCTGGCTCTCGGCCCTGCCGTATCTGGCGGCGGTGATCGGGATGCTGCTGGTGTCCTGGGGCTCGGACAAACTGCAAAAGCGCAAACGTTTCGTCTGGCCGCCGCTGCTGATTGCCTCGGTGGCGTTCTACGGTTCGTATGCCTTGGGTGCCGAGCATTTCTGGTGGTCGTACACGCTGCTGGTGATTGCCGGCGCCTGCATGTACGCGCCTTACGGGCCGTTCTTCGCGATCGTGCCGGAAATCCTGCCGGCCAACGTTGCTGGCGGCGCCATGGCACTCATCAACAGCATGGGCGCCCTCGGTTCGTTCGGTGGTTCGTATCTGGTCGGTTACCTCAACAGCTCCACCGGTTCGCCCGGCGCTTCGTACCTGCTGATGAGCGGCGCACTGATGCTCTCGGTGGTGCTGACGATTTTTCTCAAGCCCGGCGCGAGCGACCGGGTGACGGCCAAGCGCGTCGCACCGCGTCCGCAGCCGGCCCATTCCTGAATTGATAGAGAGATGACTGCGATGAAAAAGCAGGTTGTGCTGTACAAAAAACTGTCGGCGGCGCTGATGGCGCGCCTTGAGGAACAGGTCGACGTGACGCTGATCGACAGCCTCGACGCCGACGGCCTGATGAAACTGCGTGACGCCCTGCCCGGCGCCCACGGATTGCTCGGCGCGAGCCTGAAACTGGATGCGGCATTGCTTGATCTGGCACCGCAGCTCGAAGCGATTTCCAGCGTCTCGGTGGGCGTCGACAACTACGACATCGACTACCTGACCCGACGCAGAATTCTGCTGACCAACACCCCGGATGTGCTCACCGAAACCACTGCCGACACCGGTTTCGCGCTGATCCTGGCCACCGCCCGGCGAGTGGTGGAACTGGCGAACATGGTGCGCGGCGGTCACTGGCACCGCAGCATCGGCCCGGCGCATTTCGGCACCGATGTGCACGGCAAGACCCTGGGCATCATCGGTATGGGGCGGATTGGCGAGGCGTTGGCGCAGCGTGGACATTTCGGGTTCGGGATGCCGGTGATCTATCACAGCCAGTCGCGCAAACCGGCGGTCGAGGCACGCTTCAACGCGCAGTACCGCAGCCTTGAAGACTTGCTGCAGCAGGCGGATTTCATCTGTCTGACGTTGCCGCTGACGGCGCAGACTGAAGGTTTGATTGGCGCCGAACAGTTTGCGTTGATGCGCCCGGAAAGCATCTTCATCAACATTTCCCGAGGCAAGGTAGTAGACGAGACGGCCATGATCGATACCTTGCGCCATAACCGGATTCGCGCGGCGGGGCTGGATGTGTTCGAGCGCGAGCCGTTGAATCATGACTCGCCGTTGTTGCAACTGAATAATGTGGTGGCAACGCCGCACATGGGTTCGGCGACCCATGAAACGCGCGAAGCGATGGCGCGGTGTGCGGTGGAGAATCTGTTGGCGGCGTTAACTGGGAAGAAGCCGGTGAATCTGGTGAACTCATCAGCTTGGCAGAGCTGAAACTTTCAGCGCTTGTACCGGCCCTTCGCGAGCAGGCTCGCTCCCACAGGTCTTGTGTACACCGCAGTACACTGTGGGAGCGAGCCTGCTCGCGAAGGGGCCATTAAAGACAACACAGAACCTTCAGGCGCTGCGCACTTGCAAAAGCTGCGCAGCGCACAGCGCAATCCGCGAACACGCATCCGCCAGCTTCACCCGATCCACCACCAGCCCGATGCGAATATGCCCCGCCGCACTGGGCCCGAACGCTTCACCGGCCAGCACCGAAACCCCATACCCCTCCAGCAATCGTTCTGCAAAATCCTGCGCCCCGATCCCGGTCTGGCGCACATCGACCATCACAAACATCCCGCCATCCGGCTTGATCGGGTACAACCCCGGACAGCCGCGCAACCGCTCGCACACCAGATCCCGACGCAACCGGTATTCCTCGCGCATCAGCGTCACTTCCGGCAGGTCTGTCTCCAGCGCTACCTGCGCCGCTTTCTGCACGAAATCCGGCAGACCGAACAGCATGCTCAACGACAGATTCACCAAATGCTCGGCCAACGGTTTTGGCCCGATCATCCAGCCGATCCGCCAACCGGTCATCGCGTGGGACTTTGACAGGCTGTTGACGGTCGCGGTGCGCTCGGCCATGCCCGGCAGGCTCGCCGGGCTGACGTGCTCACCTTCGTATAACAATTCGCTGTAAACCTCGTCACTGATCAGCCACAAGTCATGACGAATGCACAGCGCCGCAAGCGCCTGCCAGATCAGCAACGACAGACTGGCGCCGGAAGGATTGTTGGGGCTGTTGAGCAACATGGCCCGAGTCTTCGGAGTGATCCGCGCCGCGACATCCACCGGGTCGACGCGAAAACCGTTCTCAGGGCGAACCGGAACAGGCACCACGGTTGCGCCACAGGCACCGAATACACCTTCATAAGTCACATACATCGGTTCGGCGACGATCACTTCATCGCCCGGATCAAGCAGGCATTGCGCCACCGAATACACCGCGCATTGTGCGCCGGGCAACACGATCACATGCTCGGCATCGACATCCTGGCCGCTGTTGCGTCGATGGCGCTCAGCGATCAACGTGCGCAGCTCCCGCCGGCCGCGCACTTCGGAATAATGCGTATCGCCCGCCAACAGGCTGTCGATGGCGCCGTGGATGATCGGCAGCGGCGTGTCGAAATCCGGATCACCCACCGACAGCAGCAACACATCGACCCCTTCGGCGCGCAGTTCCAGCGCTCGGTCGTGAATCCGCCAGGCCGCTGCTCCCTCCCCGGCGATTCGTTGGGTCAAGGCTGAATAGCGCATGTACGTCTCCTGATTGCGCGGTCTCCAGCCTACACCCTAGGTCAAATCACAAACCGCGCCACCATCGCATTCAAATCCACCGCCAGGCGCGACAGTTCGTGGGTCGCGGCGCTGGTCTGGTTGGCCCCGGCGGCCGATTGCGTGGCCAGGTCGCGGATGTTGACCAGGTTGCGGTCGACCTCGCGGGACACCTGCGCCTGCTCTTCCGAAGCGCTGGCGATGACCAGGTTGCGCTCGTTGATCTGGTGAATCGATTGGGTGATCTGCTCCAGTGCAACGCCGGCGGCGCGAGCCATTTCCAGAGTGGTCTGGGTGCGTTGGTTGCTCTGCTGCATCGACTCGACCGCTTCGCCGGTGCCGTTCTGGATGCCGGCGACCATTTTTTCGATTTCCTGGGTCGATTGCGCGGTGCGATGGGCCAGGGCGCGAACCTCGTCCGCTACCACGGCGAAACCACGCCCGGCTTCACCGGCACGGGCCGCTTCGATGGCAGCGTTGAGTGCCAGCAGGTTGGTCTGTTCGGCGATGGCGCGGATCACGTCCAGCACCTTGCCGATGTCGCGACCCTGAGCGGCCAGGCCTTCGATCATCTGCGCGGTGTTTTGTACGTCGTGGGTCATGGTCTGGATCGCATCAACGGTTTTCACCACCTGATCGCGACCTTCGCGGGCGGCGTGGGTCGACTGGTTCGAGGCTTCGGAGGTCGACACCGCGTTGCGTGCCACCTCTTCCACCGCGGCGGTCATTTCGTTGACGGCGGTGGCGGCCTGTTCGATTTCGTTGTTCTGCTGTTGCAGGCCACGGGAGGCTTCTTCGGTCACGGCGTTGAGTTCTTCGGCGGCGGCGCCCAGTTGCGTGGCGGAGCCGGCAATCTGCTCGATGGTCTTGCGCAGGTTGGCCTGCATGGCAGACAGGGCCTCGAGCAGACGCGCCGGTTCGTCCTTGCCGTCGATTTCGATGACTTTGGTCAGGTTGCCGCCGGCGATGGTTTGTGCCGCAGCGACGGCGCGGTTCAGCGGGGTGACGATGCTGCGGGTCAGCAGCCAGGCCAGCAATACCGTGGCCACTGCTGCGATGACGGCCACGATGACGATGCCGGTAATGGCACCGTCGTAATGCTCACCGGCCTGAATAGAAGCGTCTTTAGCACCAGCGGCATTGATCGCAATGAGTTTGTTGAGCTGCTCTCCCATCTGGTCCGTGCCGTCCTTGATCTTCGTGTTGATCAGGGCGCGCATCTCTTCGAGCTTGTCCTGACGCGACAAATCCATCATTTGGTTCTGGGCTTGCAGATAGTTGTCCAGCGTCGTCGCGAAGGCCTGATATTGCGCACGCTCTTCACTCTCAGCGGGCAACGCGGCGTAAGCGGCCTGGGCGCTGCGCACTTTGTCCACCAGCACGCCGATGCGAGTCTGTGCTTCCTGCAGGCCTGCAGCTTCACGGTTGACCAGAACCCGGAACGATAGAATCCGCAGACGCAATACGTTCTCCGTCATCACACCAAGATAAGTGACGCTGGGCAACTGATTGGTCTGCATCTCGACGGAAGCCTGACGGATGATCGACATGCGGTTGACGGCGAACACGCCGAGCACGATCACCAGCAGGGCAATAAAGGCAAAACCGAGGAAGGCACGGGGCGCGATATTCAGATTACGCAAGGACATAGGAGGACTCTCGGATAGTTGAAACTACTAGCGTCCATGCCCTTTCACTGGCCCTTGTGCGGGCTTCAGTCCGGCGTCACTGTTTCAGGAAGTCTTGTGCGCGCCTGATCTCTGTATCGGCCAGGCTTGAGGGATTTTGCAGGTAAAGAGCAAATATTTTTCTAATTATTGCGAGTGTTTCGCTATTGAAACACCCGACGTTTTAGATGATGGGTGACAGGTCAGCCCGCAGTTGCCACACGCCATACGCGAGCAATGTCTGTGGCACGTTCGCGCAGCAGGCGTGGCGCCTCGGCGCAGGCTTGTTCCAGCGTCATCGGGCCGCTGGTGACGGCGAATGCTGCGTCGATACCGTGCTCGTAGAGTGCCTGATAACCCTCGCCCAGCGTGCCGGCAATGACAATCACCGGCACGCCGTGCTGCTTGGCGATCCGCGCGACGCCGAACGGGGTTTTGCCGCGCAGGGTCTGGGCATCGAAGCGTCCTTCGCCGGTGATGACCAGATGTGCGCCCTTCACGGCCTCGGCCAGTCCGACCAGTTCCGCGACGACTTCGACACCGGCCTGGAACCGTGCGCCGAGAAATGCCTTGGCAGCAAAGCCCAATCCACCCGCGGCACCGCTGCCCGGCTCATCGCGGACATCCTTGCCCAGCGCTTGCGCGCAGAGTTCGGCGAAGTGGCCGAGGGCCTGATCCAGTTGCTGCACTTGCGCAGGAGATGCGCCCTTCTGCGGACCGAAGATTGCCGAGGCGCCGTGAGGGCCACACAGCGGATTGTTGACGTCGGCGGCGATGTCAAAACGCACTTGCGCCAGACGCGGGTCGAATTCGCTCAAGTCCAGTCGTGCGAGTTGCGCCAGCGCCAGACCGCCCGGCACCAGCGATTGCCCTTGAGCATCCAGCAATTTCACGCCCAACGCCTGCATCGCGCCGGCGCCGCCGTCATTGGTGGCGCTGCCGCCGATGGCCAGAATGACCCGCTGTGCGCCGGCATCCAGCGCTGCACGGATCAGTTCACCGGTGCCGAACGTGCTGCTGATGCAGGCATCGCGCTGCCCCGGCGGCACCAGTTGCAAGCCGCTGGCCTCGGCCATTTCAATGATTGCGGTGTGGTTGTGCGGCAGCCAGCCCCACGCCGCATCGACCGCCGCGCCCAACGGGCCGCGCACGCGGGTACGGCGCAGTTCGCCTTCACACGCAGCGAGAATTGACTCCACCGTGCCTTCGCCACCGTCGGCCATCGGGCACTTGACCAGCGTCGCCTGCGGCCAGACCTGCGCCAGGCCCAGCGCAATGGCTTCTGCAACGCCTTGGGCACTCAGGCTGTCCTTGAACGAATCGGGGGCGATGACGATTTTCATGCGAATTCTCCAGTTCCAATGCCCCTCATGCTGCCAGTCGCCTCGCACGTTGACGCCTGTCCGCTGCACAAGTCGTGCAGGCGTTTATTGTTCATTTCGACAAATCGTCGGTCTGTGGCAGCAATTGCACACCCAGATACAACGCCAGCATCCCGTCCAGTTTCAACGGATCGACCCCGCTCAACTCGGCGATCCGCTCCATCCGGTAACGCAGGCTGTTGCGGTGAATCCCCAACGCATCGGCGCAGGCCTGACTCTGCCCGTCGTGATCGCACCAACTGCGCAGGGTCGCGAGCAACTGGCCGTTGCTGTCCTTGGCGATCACCTTGCGCAATGGTTTGAGCAATTCGTCCAGCGCATCATCGTTGCGATGGCGCCAGAGCATCACCGGCAGGCGATAGCGGTTGAGGGTCAGCAGTCGAGAATGCGGCAACACTTCGCGGCCATAGGCGAGCAGATCGCCGACCCGTCGATAGCAACGACGCAACCCGGCCAGCCCATCGGCCTGCCCGCCGACCGCAATGCGCAGGATGTTCCAGCCCAGGCCATCGAGCTTTTCCAGCAAGCGATCATGCTCGACGTTCTGACTCGCCGGCCGACACCACAGCAGCGACGACTTGGCCGAACTCACGCACCAACTGTCCGGATAGCGTGTCGTCAGCCAGGCACTCAGCGCCTCGACGGTTTGCCCCGGCCCGTGCTCCAGTCCTAGCTCAAACAGGTACGGCACCCGCGTCAGTTGCGGTTTGAGGCCCAGTTGCTGGGCCTCGTCGACCAGCCTTGGCGAATCCCCCGCCTCACTCAGCAGCAGCGCCAGCAAGTCATCGCAACGCTGCCGCCGCCATTGCTGCTCGGATTGCTGGTTGCGCTGGCCGACCAGCATTTCGGCGGTCATGCGCACCAGCTCGGCGTAAGTGCGCAGTTGCTCCGGTTCGCCGGTGATGCCGAGCACACCGATCAAGCGCTGATCGAGCAACAGCGGCAGATTGATCCCCGGCTGCACGCCTTTGAGATGCACCGCCGTCTGCGCGTCGATCTCCACCACTCGCCCGTTGGCCAGGACCAATTGCGCACCTTCGTGACGGGTGTTGATGCGCTCCGGCTCGCCGCTGCCGAGGATCAGTCCCTGGCTGTCCATGACGTTGACGTTGTACGGCAAAATGGCCATGGCCCGGTCGACGATGTCCTGGGCGAGGTCGTGATCGAGTTCGAACATAAAGGCTGAAATCCTTGAAAACAGGCGCGGACGGTTGTTCACCCGCACAGGGTCTGCCGGCAAACCCTGTGCTCAGGCACAAAGACAATCCGGCCAAAGGTGACCGAGACTCTCAGGGCGATCAACGTTACCCTTTGCATCGCAAAAAATCATAATAAAGAGAGAGCCGCCATGTCGCAGAGCGCCGCTGCCGCCCAGACCATCGCTGACGATAAAAATGCCGTCTACAAACGCATCACCCTGCGTTTGATCCCCTTCATCTTCATCTGCTACCTGTTCAACTACCTCGACCGGGTCAACGTTGGATTTGCCAAACTGCAGATGCTCGACGCGCTGAAATTCAGCGAAACCGTGTACGGCCTCGGTGCCGGTATCTTCTTCATCGGCTACGTGCTGTGCGGCGTACCGAGCAACCTCGCGCTGACCAAGTTCGGCCCACGGCGCTGGATCGCGCTGATGATGATCACCTGGGGCACGCTGTCGACTTGCCTGCTGTTTGTCACCACACCGACCCAGTTCTACACCCTGCGCCTGTTCACCGGCGCGGCTGAAGCCGGGTTCTTCCCGGGCGTTGTGCTCTATCTCTCGCAGTGGTTCCCGACCTTCCGCCGTGGCCGGATCATGGCGTTGTTCATGTCGGCGATCCCGGTGTCCGGCCTGCTGGGCAGCCCGTTTTCCGGCTGGATCCTCAATCACTTCGCTGCGGGCCAGGGCGGTTTGGCCGGTTGGCAGTGGATGTTCCTGCTGCAAGGTATTCCGACTGTGATCCTCGGCGCACTCGCCTACTTCCTGCTCAGCGACAACTTCGCCAACGCCAAGTGGCTGACCCCGCATGAGCGTTCGGTACTGGAAGCCGATCAGGCGGAAGACCTGGCGAACAAACCTAAAACCACTTCCGACTCGCTGATCGCCGTGTTCAAGAACCCAGCCATCTGGGCCTTCGGCCTGATCTACTTCTGCATTCAGAGCGGCGTGTACGCGATCAACTTCTGGCTGCCGTCGATCATCAAGAACCTCGGTTTCAGCGACAACCTGGTGATTGGCTGGTTGAGTGCGATTCCGTATCTACTGGCGGCGGTGTTCATGCTGGTGGTGGGTCGTTCGGCGGACTTGCGTAAAGAGCGTCGCTGGCATTTGGTGGTGCCAATGTTGATGGGGGCGATTGGTCTGCTGATCGCGGTGAACTTCGCGGCGAATCCGGCGATTGCGATTCTCGGTCTGACCATTGCGACCATGGGCGCGTTGACCGGTCTGCCGATGTTCTGGCCCGTGCCGACGGCGATGCTGAGTGCAGGCGCTGCGGCGGGTGGGTTGGCGTTGATCAATTCGATGGGGCAGATGGCGGGGTTCCTGAGCCCTTACCTCGTGGGTTGGGTCAAGGACAGCACCGGGTCGACGGATGCGGCGTTGTACCTGCTGGCGGGTGTGATTGTTGGCGGGAGCCTGCTGGCGTTGCGGATGACGCGGACGTTGCGGGCCTGATTATTGGCAGGTACACAAAAACGGCCCGATTCGGGCCGTTTTTATTGTTGCTCGTTGATCGGTCAGGGCTGGGCTTCAGCCGCCGTGTCCAGATTATCCAGCACCCGATTTACCGCCAGTTCCGCCAGCATGATCAGTTGCCCGATGCCCAGCAGCACATGCCGCTGCGGCGCATCGAGCATTCCGGCGAAATCGCTGGCCATGGTTTTGGCCGAGGTCAGGGTTTCGCAGGCGTCGGCCAGTAGCTCTTCGCTCGGGATGCCGGGGGCGATGAGGTAGCGGGTGTTGGGTTTGAGCAACGGTTTTCGGGGGAGCAGCGGATTGAGGTAATGATCGAGGGCGCGTTCGGCGGCTTCGTGGAATTTCTTTGAATCGAGGGTTTCGTAGGGGGACGTTGAATCGGCTTCGGGTGGGTTGGGTGTTGGTTTGATCATGGTGAAACTCCCTGATTGATGGAGCTGCCACAGTTCGCTGCGAAACGAATAGAGGTGGCAGCTGTACGCGGGTTCGCAGACCGGGAATCAAGGAACCCGGCATACCCGAAGGTATCCCGCGCACAACCGCCATTACACGATCAGGCAACAATGCTGAACGGAAACGGCGCGCTGGGCGCCTTGATTGATCCGGGCTGCGAAACCCGATCGCTGATTCGTCAGCGACCGGGAAACGATAGAGCCCGCGTCCAAGGCGCACAAGCCGGCGGATTCTGGCGCAGTCGTAGGCAACGGCGCAAGGTTGTGTAGCCTGAGGTGCGTGTCTGAACGTGTCCTTTAAACGCCACGATTAAACACTCACAAAATCCCCGTTTTTGCATCCAGTTCCAGCACCAGGCCTCCCGGCATCTGCACAAAAATCTGCCAAACCCCATCCTCCGGCACCTGCGCCACCTGATACGGCAACCCACTGCCCTGCACCCGCTCCAAAACCACCGCCGCGTCTTCATCGGTCCGAAACGCGATATGACTCAACGCCGCCTCATCCAGCGCCGCTTGCTCAATCACATGCACCAACGCCTGCCCATCCTGATACAACCAACGCCCGGGAAACGGAAACGGCGGTCGACGCCCCGGCGTCAATCCCAGCAGTGCGTTGAAAGCATCCTGAATCGGTTGCCCGTCCGGCGCGTTGAACGCCATGTGATCGAAGTGCCAGGTCATAACAATCCACCTCCGTCGACATCGATGATGCTGCCGCTGATAAAGCCGTTTTTCATGACCAGCATAAACGCGGCGGCCAGGTCCTGTGGCGTGCCGACACGGCCCACCGGCAGCGCCGCCGAGGTGCGGGCGAACATCGCGCTGCGCTGGCTTTCATCCATGCCGGCGTAGGCTTCGGTGTCGGTCACGCCGGGGCTGATCACGTTGACCCGACGCGGCGCCAGCTCCTTGGCCAGTTGTTTGGCCAGAGCGTCCAGCGCGGCATTCAGGGTGGTCTTGATGAATTGCCCTGCGACGAATTTGCGCGACAGCAAACCCGACGTCAGGGTGATGCTGCCCCGCTCGCTCAGGTACGGCAGCGCCGCTTGAATCGCGCGCAAAGTGCCCCAGAATTTCACATCGAACGCCTGCTGCGCCTGGAGCAGATCGCTGTCGGCCAACGGCTTGGCGCTGACGCTCGGCCCGGCGGTCATCACCAGATGATCGAACGCGCCGATGCGTTCGAACAGTTGACGCAGCGAGGCCTCATCGGTGACATCGGCTGACTCGTGGCGGATACCTTCGTGAGTTTCGGACGTTTCAGCACGGCGCCCGACCGAGTAAACACGGGCGCCACGTTCCGCGGCATTCGACGCGACGGCGGCGCCAATGCCGCTGCTGCCGCCGATGACCACAACAGTCTGATTGTCGAATGGTTTCATGGGAGTTCTCCGGTGGGCTTGAGGAGATTGCATCTTCCCCCGTTGCCAATCGCAGAAAAATCCCGGTAAATCGGAAGGATCTTTAAAGGATTTTTACCAATGAGCTCGATTCTGGATCTTGAGATCTTCGTCCGTACCGCCGACTCCGGCAGCATTTCCGCCGCCGCCCGGGCGCTGGAGCTGACCCCGGCCGCCGCCAGCATCGCCTTGAAACGCCTGGAAACCCGCCTCGGCATCCGCCTCTTCGCCCGCTCGACCCGCAGCATGCGCCTGACCGAAGAAGGCCGGCGCTATCTGGAAAGCGTGCGTCTGGCACTGGCCACACTGGCCGAGGGCGAACAGGCGCTGAAGCAACAGACCGAAGGCCTGAGCGGCGTGCTGCAACTGGCGGCACCGTCGGACTTCGGGCGCAACGTGTTGCTGCCGTGGCTGGACGATTTCAAGCGCGAGCACCCGCACATTCAGCTGCAATTGCTGCTCAACGACCGACACGCGGACCTGTTTCGCGAGACGGTGGATGTGGCGTTGCGCTTTGGCGTGCCGAGTGATTCGACGCTGGTGGCGTTGCCGATTCTGTCCGAGCATCGTCGCGTGGCCTGTGCCAGCCCTGCGTATCTGGAGCGTCACGGCACACCGCAGAACCCCGCCGAGCTGAGCGATCACAGCGCCCTGCTCTATCTGCGCAACGGCCGGCCTTACAACACTTGGCGTTTCCATCGCGAAGACGAAACGCTTGAAGTCGAAGTACGCGGCGACTACCTCAGCGACGACGGCGAAGTCGCCCGCCGCTGGGCACTCGCCGGGCACGGCATCGCTTACAAGGCCTGGCTCGACGTGGCCGAAGACGTACGCGCCGGACGACTGGTGACGCTGGTCGATGACTGGCATGGTGAGAGCGTGCCGTTCAATCTGCTGTGCCCGCACCGGGTGCAGGTGTCGGAACGGGTCAAGGTGTTGCAGGCGTTTTTACGCGAGCGCTGCGAGGCGTTGCGCCGATAAATTCACTTTGCCGCGCCGGGCGCTTCTGGTATTTGATGGAAGCTTTCCCACCGACAAAAGGATTTCGGCATGAGCTATCGCACACTGGGTCATTCGGGGTTGCAGGTGTCCACCCTCACCCTCGGCACGATGATGTTCGGCGAGCAGACCAGCGCAGAGGATTCGCTGCGCATCATCGACAAGGCGTGGGATCAGGGCATCAACTTCATCGACACGGCTGACGTCTACACCAACGGCCGCTCGGAAGAGATCGTCGGCGAAGCCATCGCCCGTCATCGTCACGAATGGGTGCTGGCGACCAAGGTCGGATTCGGCCCGGTGGACGGCGTGCCGAATCGCAGCGGACTGAGCCGCAAGCACATTTTCAATGGTCTGGAAGCCAGCCTGACACGGCTCGGCACCGACTACCTCGACATCTATTACCTGCACCGCGAAGACCACAACACGCCGCTGGAAGTGACGATCTCGGCGATTGGCGATCTGATTCGCCAGGGCAAGATCCGTTATTGGGGCCTGTCGAACTATCGCGGCTGGCGGATCGCCGAGGTGATTCGTGTGGCAGACAAACTGGGTGTCGATCGCCCGGTGATCAGCCAGCCGCTGTACAACATCGTCAACCGTCAGGCCGAAACCGAGCAGATCACCGCCGCCCAGACCTACGGCCTCGGCGTGGTGCCTTACAGCCCGCTGGCCCGTGGCGTGCTCAGCGGCAAATACGCACCGGACGTGACCCCGGACGCCAACAGCCGCGCCGGGCGTCAGGACAAACGGATTCTGGAGACTGAATGGCGCGTGGAGTCGTTGCGCATTGCCCAGCAGATCCAGCACTACACCAAAGAGCGCGGGGTCGGGATTGTCGAGTTTGCGATTGCCTGGGTGCTGAACAACGGCGCGGTGACGTCGGCGATTGTCGGGCCGCGTACGGAAGAACAGTGGGATGCGTACACCAAGGCGCAGGCAGTGAAGATTACGGCGGAAGACGAAGCGTTTATCGATTCGCTGGTGACGCCGGGGCATGCGTCTACGCCGGGGTTTAATGATGTGAGCCATTTTGTGTCTGGGCGTAAACCGCGTTCGGCGTGAGATCGCTGCCCTCATCGGAACGCCGCCCGCCTATCCCTCTCCCGGGGGGAGAGGGAACCGATTGGGGGAAATTGAAGCTACGCTTTTGCCTGAAGCTGTTGTGTTGAATCCGTAATCGACTCGGACTTTCACGTCGCTGAAACTCGTGAGACACCTCGGTCAGTCCCCTCTCCCTCCGGGAGAGGGTTAGGCGGGCGGCGTTCCGATGAGGGGCTTTTGAACTCATGTAGAAAATATTGACCACTCCGACCAATATTCACCACAAAAACCACGTATCCTGCGCGCCCCGTTTGACCATCACCCCCGCGAGGACAGTTTGTCTAAAGGTATCGCTCTTTCGGTAACAGCCTCGACGCTGTTTGCCGTCATGTATTACTACACCTCGTTGCTCACTCCGTTGAGCGGCGTGGAAATTTTCGGTTGGCGGATGCTGCTGACCGTGCCCTGCATGACCGTGTTCATGATGTTGTCCGGCGAATGGCGGCGGGCGCTGGAGCTGCTGCGCCGGATCCCTGCGCTGCCGAAGCTGATCGGTGGCCTGATCCTGTCGTCTGCATTGCTGGGCATGCAGTTGTGGCTGTTCATGTGGGCGCCGCTCAACGGCTACAGCCTCGATGTATCGCTGGGTTATTTCCTGTTGCCGTTGGCCATGGTGCTGACCGGACGCATCGCTTATGGCGAAAACCTGTCATACCTGCAAAAAGTCGCGGTGTTTTTTGCCAGCCTCGGCGTGTTGAACGAGCTGTATCAGGTCGGCGGGTTTTCCTGGGCGACGCTGGTCGTAGTTGTCGGTTACCCGTTGTATTTCGTGCTGCGCAAATACCTCAAGACCGACAACCTCGGCGGTTTGTGGGTCGACATGACGCTGATGTTGCCGGTGGCGTACTGGTTTGTGCGCGGCGGCGAACAGGGTTTCGGCGTGTTCGATCAGTACCCGGCGCTGACGTGGCTGATTCCACTGCTCGGTCTGATCAGTGCGTCGGCGCTGGTGGTGTACATCATCGCCAGCCGCTTGCTGCCGTTCAGCCTGTTTGGTTTGTTGAGTTACGTTGAGCCGGTGTTGCTGCTCGGTGTGGCGCTGTTGCTGGGCGAGAGCATCAAGCCCGGTGAATGGCTGACTTACATCCCGATCTGGCTCGCGGTGGTAGTACTGGTGTTTGAAGGGTTCAAGCATCTGATGCGCCAGCGCAGGCCTTAAAAGCAGCACAAAACAAATGTGGGAGCGGGCTTGCTCGCGAAGGCGTCGGATCAGTCAACTGAAGTGTTGAATGAACGATTGCTTTCGCGAGCAAGCCCGCTCCCACATTTTTTATCGGTGCAGCTGATTACTCGGTAGCGAGTACGCCACGACGCACCTGGTCACGCTCGATCGATTCGAACAGTGCCTTGAAGTTGCCTTCGCCGAAACCATCATCGCCCTTTCGCTGGATGAATTCGAAGAACACCGGGCCCATCAGGGTTTCCGAGAAGATCTGCAGCAGCAGACGCTTGTCTTCTTTATCCGACGCACCATCGAGCAGGATGCCGCGCGATTGCAACTGATCGACCGGTTCGCCGTGGTTCGGCAGACGGCCTTCGAGCATTTCGTAGTAGGTGTCCGGCGGCGCGGTCATGAAGCGCATGCCGATTTTCTTCAGCTGATCCCAGGTCTTGACCAGGTCGTCAGTGAGGAACGCCACATGCTGAATGCCCTCGCCGTTGAACTGCATGAGGAATTCTTCGATCTGCCCGGCACCCTTCGACGATTCTTCGTTGAGCGGGATGCGGATCATGCCGTCCGGAGCGGTCATCGCTTTCGAGGTCAGGCCGGTGTATTCGCCCTTGATGTCGAAGTAACGGATCTCGCGGAAGTTGAACAGCTTCTCGTAGAAGTTGGCCCAGTAGGCCATGCGGCCGCGATACACGTTGTGGGTCAGGTGGTCGATGATTTTCAGGCCGGCACCGACCGGGTTGCGGTCAACGCCTTCGAGGAACACGAAGTCGATGTCATAGATCGAGCTGCCTTCGCCGAAACGGTCGATCAGGTACAGCGGCGCGCCGCCAATGCCCTTGATCGCCGGCAGGTTCAGTTCCATCGGACCGGTTTCGATGTGGATCGGCTGGGCGCCGAGTTCCAGTGCGCGGTTGTAGGCCTTTTGCGAATCCTTGACCCGGAACGCCATGCCGCAAACGGACGGGCCGTGTTCGGCCGCGAAGTACGAAGCAACGCTGTGGGGTTCGTTGTTGAGGATCAGGTTGATCGCGCCCTGGCGATACAGGTGCACGTTCTTGGAACGGTGGGTCGCGACCTTGGTGAAGCCCATGATCTCGAAGATCGGCTCCAGGGTGCCAGGCGTCGGCGATGCGAACTCGATGAACTCGAAGCCCATCAGGCCCATTGGGTTTTCGTATAAATCTGCCATGGTTGGCGCCTCATCATTCTTATCAATTAACCAGAGTTATTTGTCAGTAATGCTGAGACCGGTGGGTGGCGCACAGGAGATGCCACGCACACTGCGGGCGAGGAAGTCACCGTAGATCAGTTGAAACCCGAATATCTTCATTGTCGACCCAAGGCTCTTGCGGGCGAGGCTTCTGCTGCCAGAAGACGATTATTATTGTATGCGTAACCCGATTCTACACAGCGTAAATAGGGTTGTCTGCCCTCTCTATAAAATCCGCTTTTTTCGGCCCGGTGCAAGGGGTTTGTTGCACAGGTAAATGCCCGTCAGGATCAGTGCGCCGCCCAGCCCCATGGGGATCGTCACTGGTTCACCCAGCAGGATGGCACCAGCCAGCACGGCAGTCAGCGGGTTGAGCGCGATGAACACGCCAGAGCGAGTTGCACCCAATTTGCGGATACCGTCGTAGTAACCGATGTAGGCCACCGCCGAGCCGAGTACGCCCAGGTAGATCAGGCTCAGCCATTGCGTCGTGCCCAGATTGGCCACCGGTTGCACGCTCACCTCACCGTGAATGGCAGCCAGCACCCAAAGCATCAGCGTACCGAGTACGATCGAAAACGTAACGGTCTGCAACGGGCCGATGCTGTGATTAAGGCTGCGGGAAAAAAGCGAATAAACGCCCCAGCCGATTACGCAGCCGAAAATCAGCAGGTCACCCAGCCAGGCGTCTGGCGGCGTGGTCAGCCATTGTGGATCACGGCTGACGATCACCACACCGGCGCCGCCGATACACACCAGAATGCCGATGATTTTGGATCGACTCATTTGCTCCTTGAACAAGAGCCATGACGCCAGACCGATTACCGCCGGATTCAACGCGACGATGAGCGATGCCCGCGACGCATTGATGTATTGCAAGCCGTAAAAGAAGCACAGGTTGTAGAAGAAGATCCCGAAGAAACCCAGCGACACCAGTTGCAGCCATTGCCGGCCGGTGGGTCGCGCAAAAGGAATTCGCGCCAGCCACAGAAATCCGAGCAACGCGACGCTGGCCAGCAGGAATCGAAGGCTGGCCGCAAGGATCGGGCTCAGGCTGCCGGCCAGCATGCGCCCGGCGACCCAGGTCCCGCCCCAGATCATGGTGACCATGGCCAGATTCAGATAGACGGGAATGTCCGAGGTCTCTGGACGGATTGATTCATGACTACTCATAACGCTCTCAACGACTCAACGGGCGGATGCCGTATCATTCGAGTCATTATTGATCATCGTAAAATGAGCTTTTACTCATGACCTTGACCCAGCTCGAAATCTTTTCGCTGGTGGCCGAACTGCGCGGCTTCACCCTCGCGGCCCATCGCCTGGGGATCTCGCAATCGGCGGTGTCCCACGCCTTGAAGTCGCTGGAGCAGGAACTGGGTGTCGATTTATTTCGCCGGCATCAATCGCAAGTGGAACTCAGCGACATTGGCGAGCAGTTGCTGTTGCGCGCGCGGGCCATGCTCGGGCTGGCCAACACGTTGCGCCAGGAAGCCGCCGATGCGCGCGGGCTGAAAAGCGGCACCTTGCGCATCGGCTCGTTCGGCCCGACCTCATCGATCAGGTTGCTGCCGCGAATCCTCCGGCATTTCCGCCAGGTGCACCCGGGCATCGAGGTTCACATCGACGAAGGGCCGGACCGCCAGGTGCTCCAGTGGCTTGATGCGCGACGGATCGATATCGGTTTCGTGGTGTTGCCCGAAGAACGCTTCGATACGTTCGCCCTGATGGAAGATCGGATGGTCGCCCTGCTCCCGCTCGACCATCCTCTGGCCACGCAGGCGGCACTGAGCCTGAACGATCTGTGCAGCGACCCGTTCGTACTCACCGAAGCCGGCTCTTCGGAACTGGTATCGCGACTGTTCAACGCGGCAAGGCTGAGCCCGAATATCCGCTACCGCTGCTCGCAACTGCTGAGCACCCTCGATACCGTGAGCCGGGGCGACGCCATCACGATCGTTGCCGAAGGTTCCCTCCCGGACGAGCCGGATCCGCGCTATGTGAAGAAGCCATTGTCACCGGCCGTGCAACGACACATCGGTCTGGCCGTACTCGATAAACGCCAGGCTTCACCCGCGACCCTGGCATTCATCAAATTGGCAACAACGCTGGATTACCGCTGAGCGGCACGAGTTCCAACGGCCAACTATCATGGGCACAGCCCCATCGCTTTCCGGAAGGTGCACCCTTGCCCCGCCTGCAGTCGAGAGCCCCACACCATCGCAACAGGATGCGCCCATGCCTCTGACCGTCAGGCCCCGCCGCAAACGCAGTACCCGAATCATCGTGACACTGTTGTGCGGCTTGCTGCCGATCCTCATCGGCACCGTCATTCTTCATATACAGGCCGAACGTACGCTGGAGCAGAGTTCCCGACAAACCGCCGAGGAAGCTTTGCGCCAGTTTGATCTGATGCTCGACAACACCGCCCAGTCCGCCCGGGAATTGCTGCCGCTGGCTGGCCAGCCCTGCGAGAACGTCAAACTGGCACTGCGCGAATAGGTCACCCGCCGCCCGTTCGTGCGCTCGACCAATCTGGTGTGGGACAACAACCTCTATTGCAGTTCGTTGTTCGGTGATTTCAAGGAAGCCGTCAATCCGGGGGACTACACCCAAGGCAAGTTATGGCTCATGAACGGCAACCCGGTTACACCGGATACGGCGCTGCTGGTGTATCGACTGAACGATGGCCGGGGCGGCGCCCTGACGACGCTGGACGGCTATCACTTGAGCAATATCCTGCGCCTGATCGGCCGGCAGACATTGTTATTGCTGCAGGTCGGCAACAATTGGCTTTCAGCCGATGGCAAGGTGCATCAAGGCGCCCTTCCCGAGTTGCCGGTGGCCCAGAGTACGTTGAACTCTCCACACTATGCCTACACGGTGAGCGCCGGTTTCCCTGAAGATGAAATCTGGAACTACATGAGCGACGAATATCCGCCGCTGTTCAGTCTGTTGATTTTCTTCGGGGCGGTATCCGGAGCAATCGGTTATGTCGTGCAGAACCGCGCAACATCCCCCAGTCACGAAATGCTGCGCGCGCTGGAGGCCGGAGAGTTCATTCCCTACTTTCAACCGGTGGTCTATGGCGACAGCAAACGCTGGTCGGGCTGCGAAGTACTGATGCGCTGGAATCATCCCAGAGAAGGCCTGGTACGTCCGGACCTGTTCATACCGTTTGCCGAACATTCCGGGCTGATCGTGCCGATGACCCGTTCATTGATGCAGCAGACCGCTGTCGTGCTCGGGCCGCTGTCTTCTTCCTTCGAAGCCCCCTTCCACATCGGAATCAACATTACAGCCAGCCACTGCCACGATCTTGAATTGGTGGAAGACTGTCGGGAGTTCCTGGCGGCATTCGCGCCCGATAGTGTCAGCCTGGTACTTGAGTTGACGGAGCGGGAACTGATCGAGCCCACCGACATCACCCATCAACTGTTTGAGCAACTGCGCGCCATGGGCGTAAAGATCGCCATCGACGACTTCGGCACCGGTCATTCGAGCCTGGGTTACCTGAGAACACTCAATGTCGACTTCCTCAAGATCGACCAGACGTTCGTCGCCATGATCGATAAAGATGCCCTGTCACGACACATTCTGGACAGCATCATCGAGCTATGCGCCAAACTGGATCTGGGAACTGTGGCCGAGGGTGTAGAGACACAAGCCCAGTGCGATTACCTGGCGGCGCATCACGTCAACTTTCTGCAAGGCTACCTGTTCGGCAAGCCCGTTTCTGCCATAGACTTCATTGACGCATTAACTCACCATTAACTTGGCCTGATAAATCCGGGCTTGCCGACAGCGCGCACGAAATTGATTCAAGACATCGCCGTTTTTTACATAAAGAAAAAGTCAGGATTTACTCTCGTCGCATTAACTACTACAATTTTTCTTACCTGTTGCAAGACTGGCAGGTGAGCCACTATCACCGAGTCGCTTCAAGGCTCTTGGCTTATAGCTTTGTTTGCGGTTGGTATCAGCCAAACACACTATTGGAGTAAAGATATTGTCCAGACTCGCTGAATTTCGTGCAGCTGAAAAGGCCCTTCAGGAACAGCTCAAGCAGCTGGAATCGCTGAAGAACGATGCCGGGCTCAAGAAAGAAATCGAATTCGAAGAAAAGCTCCAGGGGCTGATGAAAACCTACGGCAAAGGCCTGAAAGACATCATCGCCATCCTCGATCCGAATCCGGCAAAATCCGGCCTGCAACAGGCCTCGGCACCTAAAACCCGCCGCGCTCGCGTGGTCAAGGTCTATCAGAACCCGCACACCGGCGAGCTGATCGAGACCAAGGGTGGCAACCATCGCGGCCTGAAGGCCTGGAAGGAACAATACGGTGCAGCCACCGTTGATTCCTGGTTGCGCGGTTAATCCCTGGCAAACATAAAAGCCCTGCAAATGCAGGGCTTTTTTTTGGACAATATTTAACAAATGCAACATTTTCTTGTTGAAAAAGTTGGCAGCAAAATCTCCGTCGCACGCTGAAACTATGCTTCCGGATGTTGCGCACCTGCCAGGCGAACAACTTTGTATTTAATTACTTTCGGTATCTGGAAGCCCGTTGACCAGCGAACAGCCGATTAAAATTTCAGGCTGTTTCTTGCGCTCGCAATTTCATCCGCGCTGGCCTTGTAAACGTCGGCTTGCCCGGCATACGAAAGTACATACGCCTTGTCCGCCTCTACTGCGGCGACCAGTGTTTGCGACAACACATGACGCCCGTTCTCAGTGACAGTACAAGTGGTTTCAAGCGCTGCCAATGAACCCAGCGTACTGGGATGAACCTTGTTGCAGACACTCTGGTAGCCCCCTTGGAAAAAGTCCTTCTGCACCGACTTGCGCATCTCCAGCAACACGCCTTGCAGATTGACCTGATGACCTGTCTCCACACGCGTCATCGTCAACTCCATCACCATCACCTGATTACCATCGGCGTCGGTCTTCGCCGCCCGCTGACGGGTAACTTCCGGCGTTGTGTCGGGCAACGCTTCAACTTGCCAGCCGGACGGCCAGGTAATGCTCGGAGCGTCCGCCAGGGCTGCAATGGCAACGAGGGACAAGCCGAAGAAAACGAACAGCGATTTGAACGGTCGGATCATTACCAGAGGCACTCGCAGATTGAACCATAAAGTCTGAGGCTCGCCCGCTCGCAGGGCAAGCCCGCGCTTTCGGTTTGGCGATGCCGCAACGCATGCGTATCATTGCGCCCATTCACTCGCCCCAATTTGTTACGGAGGGCTCATGAGCCTGCAAGAACTGAACACCTTCCCTGGCGTGACCGCCACCCCGGACAGCGCAACCCGCAACTTTGTGTTCAACCACACCATGCTGCGCGTCAAGGACATCACCAAGTCGCTGGACTTCTACACCCGTGTACTGGGCTTCTCGCTGGTAGAGAAGCGTGATTTCCCGGAAGCGGAATTCAGCCTGTACTTCCTCGCATTGGTCGACAAGTCGCAGATCCCGGCCGATGCCGCTGCGCGTACCGAGTGGATGAAGTCGATCCCCGGCATCCTGGAACTGACCCACAACCACGGCACCGAAAGCGATGCCGATTTCGCCTACCACAATGGCAACACTGACCCGCGCGGTTTCGGCCACATCTGCATTTCGGTCCCGGACATCGTCGCGGCTTGTGCACGCTTTGAAGAACTGGGCTGCGACTTCCAGAAGCGCCTGACCGATGGCCGCATGAAAAGCCTGGCGTTCATCAAGGATCCGGATGGTTACTGGGTCGAGATCATCCAGCCAGCGCCGCTGTAAAGCTGAACCTGGGTAGAAAGCACCGCGCAACGAAAAAACCCCATCATCGCTGATGGGGTTTTTCTTTTTTTAGGCCCGGGATTTATGCCGGGGCCGAAGTCCGGATCAAGTGATCGAAAGCGCTGAGGGAAGCCTTGGCGCCCTCGCCCACCGCAATCACGATCTGCTTGTACGGCACGGTGGTCACGTCACCGGCGGCAAAGATGCCGGGGATCGAGGTTTCACCGCGGTTGTCGACGATGATCTCGCCGCGCGGCGACAGCTCGATGGTGCCTTTGAGCCAGTCGGTATTGGGCAGCAAACCGATCTGCACGAAGATCCCTTCCAGCTCGACCGAGCGCAGTTCGTCAGTATTGCGATCCTTGTAGCGCAGACCGTTGACCTTCTGGCCATCGCCAGTGACTTCAGTGGTCAACGCACTGGTGATCACGGTGACGTTCGGCAGGCTGTGAAGCTTGCGTTGCAACACAGCGTCGGCACGCAGTTGTACATCGAACTCGAGCAAGGTGACGTGGGACACGATGCCAGCCAGATCGATGGCCGCTTCGACGCCGGAGTTACCGCCGCCAATCACCGCCACACGCTTGCCTTTGAACAGCGGACCGTCGCAGTGCGGGCAGTACGCCACGCCTTTGTTGCGGTATTCCTGCTCGCCCGGCACGTTCATTTCACGCCACCGCGCACCCGTCGCCAGAATCACGCTCTTGGCCTTGAGGGTCGCACCGCTGGCGAAGTGGACTTCATGCAGCTCGCCATGCTTGCCCGGGATCAGCTTGTCGGCGCGCTGCAGATTCATGATGTCGACGTCGTACTGCTTGACGTGCTCTTCAAGCGCGGTCGCCAGTTTCGGGCCTTCGGTTTCCTGCACGGAAATGAAGTTCTCGATGGCCATGGTGTCCAGCACCTGACCGCCAAAGCGCTCGGCTGCAACACCGGTGCGAATGCCTTTACGTGCGGCATAGATCGCTGCCGACGCACCGGCCGGGCCACCCCCGACCACCAGCACATCAAAAGCTTGCTTGGCGCTGATTTTCTCGGCCTGACGCTCGATGGCGCCGGTATCGAGTTTGGCGAGGATTTCTTCCAGACCCATGCGGCCCTGGCCGAAGTTTTCGCCATTCAGGTAAATGCTTGGCACGGCCATGATCTTGCGATCATTGACTTCGTCCTGGAACAGCGCGCCGTCGATGGCGACGTGGCGGATGTTCGGGTTCAGCACAGCCATCAGGTTCAGCGCCTGAACCACGTCCGGGCAGTTCTGGCAGGACAGCGAGAAGTAAGTCTCGAAGTTGAACTCGCCCTTGAGCGAGCGGATCTGCTCGATCACTTCGACACTGGCCTTCGAAGGGTGGCCGCCGACTTGCAGCAGGGCCAGCACCAGCGAAGTGAATTCATGGCCCATCGGGATGCCGGCGAAACGCAGGCTGATGTCGGCACCGGGACGGTTGATCGAGAACGACGGTTTGCGTGCATCGTCGCCGCTGTCAATCAAAGTAATCTGATGCGAAAGACTGGCAACGTCTTTCAGCAGGTCGAGCATTTCACGGGATTTCGCACCGTCGTCGAGTGAAGCAACGATCTCGATCGGCTGGGTGACCCGTTCCAGGTACGATTTCAACTGGGCTTTAAGATTGGCGTCCAACATACGGGCGATCTCCTGACTTTATTTGAGGCGAAAAAAAGCCCGAGCGAATCTCGCCCGGGCTTTTCTATTGGGCGGTGCAGCTTACTTAGGTAGGTGCGGAGTTCCGCCCTGCATTGCGTGTCACAGACTTAGATCTTGCCGACCAGGTCCAGGGACGGAGCCAGAGTGGCCTCGCCTTCTTTCCACTTGGCTGGGCAAACTTCGCCTGGGTGTGCAGCAACGTACTGAGCAGCCTTGATCTTGCGCAGCAGCTCGGAAGCGTCACGGCCAACGCCGCCATCGTTCAGTTCAACGATTTTGATCTGGCCTTCAGGGTTGATCACGAAGGTGCCACGATCCGCCAGACCAGCTTCTTCGATCAGCACGTCGAAGTTGCGGGAGATCACCTGAGTCGGGTCGCCGATCATGGTGTACTGGATTTTGCCGATGGCTGGCGAAGTGTTGTGCCAGGCAGCATGGGCAAAGTGGGTGTCGGTCGAAACGCTGTAGATCTCTACGCCCAGTTTCTGGAAGGCAGCGTAGTTGTCAGCCAGGTCTTCCAGCTCGGTTGGGCAAACGAAGGTGAAGTCGGCCGGGTAGAAGAACACTACGGACCATTTGCCTTTCAGGTCAGCGTCCGAGACTTGTACGAAGTCGCCGTTTTTGAACGCGGTAGCTTTGAACGGTTTTACTTGGCTGTTGATGATAGGCATTGATGACTCTCCGTCAGGGTTGTGAATTCGATGGGTGAATCCTACCCACTCACTCGACGGATGGCTCATTGGCAAACCTGATGCTGCTGATTTGTTTTCGCTATTAGCTGAGGTTATTAATAGAAGAAAACGATATCTATGGCGACAGCGGCTTATCCGTAATCCGGGCCATCCCGTGAAAAGGGCTCGCTTCAACATAGCGCATGGCGGACTTCATATCCTTCCAGCCGACGTAACTCATCAGCGATTTGAGGTCCCAGCCACTTTGATGTGCCCACGTTGCAAAGCCGCGCCGCAGTGAGTGGCTGCTATAGCGTTCGGCAGAGATCCCGGCGCGCTCCAGGGCCTGACGCAACAACGGAATCACACTGTTGGCGTGCAAGCCCTCCTCGCTCAGATTGCCCCAGCGGTCGACGGCGCGAAACACCGGGCCCCGCACCAATGCTGCTTCGGTGATCCAGTCGATGTAGGCCTGCACCGGGCACAGCTTCAGCAATGCAGGCGCCTGATAGGTCTGACCGAGATTCTCCCGATCGCCCTTGCTGCGCGGCAAGTACAGGGTGATGCCGCTACCGGCGTGGGCCTGGACATGCTCGATTTGCACCCGGCACAACTCATCACTGCGAAAGCCGCGCCAGAAGCCCAGAAGAATCAACGCTCGATCCCGACAGGCTCTGAGTAGCAACGGCCGGTCCTGATTTTCTCGCGCCTCTTTCATTTCCTGCTCTAGCCAGGCAACGGTCTGCTCAAGATCCTGCAGTTGTAACGGCTCGGCCTGTTTTTCCCGCGCGGGATGCAGCGCGCGGATGCCCTTGAACACTTTGCGCACCACCGGCGACTTGGTGGGATCAGCGAACCCCTGACTGTTATGCCACTGCGCGAGTGCCGACAAACGCAGCTTCAGCGTATTGACCGACAGCACACCCGCGTGAGCCACCAGGTAGCGCGCGACGCTGTCAGCCGTCGCGGGCAGAAACCCTCCCCATACCGTTTCAAAGTGCTCGACGGCCGCACGATAGCTGCGGCGGGTGTTGTCACGGGTGGCGGCTTGCAGATAGCGATCGATATCGCTCATGGGCTGATTTCTCGCAGATGTACTGATTTGAAGATTGAAAAGCGGATTCTGGCGCTTCACACGGGGTAATACCAGTATATCCCGCCCGTTTATCTTGAAACATTTAACTTTATTTTCAGCATGGTACACTGCGTACTTTGGTGGCATGTACCACAGTACGTAATCGTAGGAGCACATATGGCCCGTGGCGGCGTTAACAAAGCAGTAGTCCAGATCGCGCGCGCAGCGATCCTCGCCCGTGGCGAACACCCCAGCATCGACGCAGTACGCATCGAGCTGGGCAATACGGGTTCCAAAACCACGATTCATCGTTATCTGAAGGAACTGGATGACGGCAGCGAACCGGCCGATCCGTCGGCAGAACCTGTCGATGACGAACTCCTCGCCCTCGTCACGCGCCTGGCGCAACGCCTGAAAGAACAGGCACAGGAGCCGATTGACCAGGCTCGCGAGCAGTACGAGCAACAGCGTCAGGCACTGGAGGACGAGCTGAATCAGCTTCGTCAGGATCATGCGCAACTGGAGAAGAAGCACGACATTCAGGCTGCCGCGCTGGCCAAGGAATCCGAAGTGCTGAGCGATACCCGCTCAATGCTGCAGACCGAACAGACCCGCAACGCCGGACTGAATCAGGCGCTGGCCGATTTTGAATTGCGCCTGCAGGACAAGGACGAGCAGATCCGCTCGCTGGAAGAAAAGCACCTGCACGCCCGCGATGCACTTGAGCACTACCGCAACGCCATCAAGGAACAGCGCGAGCAGGAGCAAAGCCGTCACGAAACTCAGGTTCAGCAGTTGCAGATGGAGTTGCGCCAGGCGCAACAAAGCGCGCTGGTACGCCAAGACGAGATCACCCAGCTGCACCGCGACAACGAACGCCTGCTGACCGAGAATCGCGGCACCGTGCGCGAACTGAGCCTGATGCAGGATCAGCTCAAGCACAGCAATCAGCGTCAGGATCAATTGCTGGAGCAAGCGACGCGTGTCGACAGCGAGCGCACCCTCCTCCAGGAACGCCTGCGCGTGGCGCTGCTGGAGAGCCAGACGCTCAAGCAGAGCGTCGACGAGCAGTCGCAGCTCAATCAGTCATTGGAAAAGGAATTGACCAAGGTGCAAGACAGCCTGCGTCTGGCTACCACCGTTGCGGCAGCGCCAGACGCAGCAGAACCGAAAAAGACTTAAACGCCGACCGGCGTACGCATCGTGACAAACTCTTCGGCCGCCGTCGGGTGCACCCCGATGGTGTCGTCGAAGTCACGCTTGGTGGCGCCAGCCTTCAACGCAATTGCCAGCCCCTGCACGATCTCGCCGGCATCCGGACCAACCATGTGACAGCCCAGCACCTTATCAGATTTGCCATCGACCACCAGCTTCATCAGCGTGCGCTCCTGGCAGTCCGTCAGGGTCAGCTTCATCGGGCGGAAACGGCTTTCGTAGATCACCACGTCGTGACCCGCTTCCCGGGCCTCTTCTTCGGTCAGGCCGACGGTGCCGATATTCGGCAGACTGAACACTGCCGTCGGGATCATCTTGTAGTCCACCGGGCGGTATTGCTCAGGCTTGAACAGACGCCGCGCCACCGCCATGCCTTCAGCCAGCGCCACCGGCGTCAACTGCACACGACCGATGACATCGCCCAACGCCAGAATTGATGGCTCAGTGGTCTGATATTGTTCATCGACCTTGATGAAGCCTTTGTCGTCGAGCTGCACATCAGTGTTTTCCAGCCCCAGGTTGTCCAGCATCGGACGTCGGCCGGTGGCGTAGAACACGCAATCGGCCTCCAGCACGCGACCATCCGTGAGGGTCGCTTTCAGGCTGCCATCCGCCTGCTTGTCGATCCGCTCGATATCGGCATTGAACTGCAGATCCATGCCGCGCTTGGTCAGCTCTTCCTTGAGATGGTTACGTACCGAACCGTCAAAACCGCGCAGGAACAGATCGCCGCGATACAGCAACGTCGTGTTGGCGCCCAGACCATGGAAGATTCCGGCAAATTCGACGGCGATGTAACCGCCACCGACGACCAGTACACGCTTGGGCAGCTCTTTGAGGAAGAACGCCTGGTTCGAGCTGATCGCATGCTCATGCCCCGGAATCTCGGGGATCTGCGGCCAGCCACCGGTGGCGATCAGAATATTCTTCGCGGTGTATCGCTCGCCATTGACCTCGACTTCGTGCGGGCCAACGATTTTCGCGTGAGCCTCATGCAGGGTCACGCCGCTGTTGACCAGCAGATTGCGATAAATGCCGTTCAGGCGAGTGATCTCGCGATCCTTGTTGGCAATCAGCGTGGCCCAATCGAAATCCGCCTCGCCCAGATTCCAGCCAAAACCCGAGGACTGTTCGAAGTCTTCGGCAAAATGGGCGCCGTACACCAACAGTTTTTTCGGTACGCAACCGACGTTGACGCAGGTACCGCCCAGATAACGGCTCTCGGCCACCGCCACTTTCGCACCGAACCCGGCAGCAAAACGCGCAGCCCGCACACCGCCGGAACCGGCACCAATCACATAAAGGTCAAAATCGTAGGCCATTTCTATCTCCTCGGCAGGCGATCAGCATACCCGCAGACGCTTATTGAGCAAGTCTCTACTGCACGGGGACGGGCAATACCGGGAGGTTCTACCGTTAGCATTTGATTAATGGCTTTCTGCCGGTTGAATTTTTGGCAGCCGCAACGTATGCCAGGCGATCAGAATCGCTACGAGCGCCAGGCCGAAAGCGAGCCACGATGCCAATGCAATTCCGCCCTCAAATGCACTTCCCGCCTGCTGCATCAACTGTTGCGCTTGATCCCCCGCCAACCCCGTCGCCACATGAGCGCCAGCCAGCGTTTCACTTGCCAGCATCGTCTGAACATCGCTCAAAAACACTGGAAGCTGCAGGTCTGCTCGGTAGTGAGCTGCCAAACGCTCTCCTTCGCACCTCCCTGGCGAAGACGAGTCAGCTCAGCAGCGAACATTCTGGCTGACAATCGAACATTTGTTTGACGTTGCATCGCGTATCGAATCGAGATGCACTATTTCTCCCCACAAACGCAAACGCCCCGAACATGTCGGGGCGTTTGTTTTTAGCGTCACACGATTCAGACCGCGTGACGCACCTTCAGACAGATCAGGCGCTATCAATAGGCCTTGCCAGTCTTGTAGAAGTTTTCGAAGCAGAAGTTGGTTGCCTCGATGTAGCCTTCAGCACCACCGCAGTCGAAACGCTTGCCCTTGAACTTGTAGGCCATTACGCAACCGTTCTGGGCTTGTTTCATCAGGGCGTCGGTGATCTGGATTTCACCACCCTTGCCTGGCTCGGTCTGTTCGATCAGGTCGAAGATGTCCGGGGTCAGGATATAACGACCGATGATCGCCAGGTTCGACGGAGCATCTTCCGGCTTTGGCTTCTCGACCATGCTGTGTACGCGGTAGATGTCGTCGCGGATCATCTCGCCAGCGATTACGCCGTACTTGCTGGTTTCTTGCGGATCGACTTCCTGAATGGCAATGATCGAGCAGCGGAACTGCTTGTACAGCTTGACCATCTGGGTCAGCACGCCGTCGCCTTCGAGGTTGACGCACAGGTCGTCCGCCAGCACTACGGCGAACGGCTCATCGCCGATCAGCGGACGACCGGTCAGGATCGCATGACCCAGGCCTTTCATTTCAGTCTGACGGGTGTAGGAGAACGAGCACTCGTCCAACAGTTTGCGGATACCAACCAGGTATTTTTCCTTGTCGGTGCCTTTGATCTGGTTTTCCAGCTCGTAGCTGATGTCGAAGTGGTCTTCCAGAGCACGCTTGCCACGGCCGGTCACGATGGAGATCTCAGTCAGACCAGCATCCAGAGCTTCTTCGACGCCGTACTGGATCAGTGGCTTGTTTACCACCGGCAGCATTTCTTTGGGCATGGCCTTAGTCGCTGGAAGGAAGCGAGTACCGTAACCGGCTGCTGGGAACAAGCATTTCTTGATCATATAAGTCCTTGAAAGGGCTGTGTGTACGAGTTTCGGCGCAGTCTAATCAGGCGGCGTGCACCTTACAATGCCCCGCACTGGCTAACCGATGTCAACATAGAGAAATATTCTGGCGGATAGTTCAATCCGCACGCAGAAGCTGCGCATTGAGCGTAGCCCAAAGATTCAGGAACACCGCATCGACCCGCGCCCGTTCGCCCGTTTCCCGTTATCATGACGCCTTTGAACCAGCCAACGAGGCCGCTAGATGTCCGCAGCAAAAATCGTCAACGGGTACACCGTCGCCAAGGCAAAAGATGGCCAGTGGCATATCACCGCCGCCAACGGCGAAGATGTATCCGGCCCATTGCCCACTGAAGCGATGGCAATTGAGGTAGCCGCGGTGCTTGATTACACACCTCCTGCACCGAAGCGTCGCGGGAAGGATCAGGACTGATCAAACAGGCCCTGCCACTGCGCAGGGCTTTTTTTGGTCCGCACACAAAGACGTGGCCAATCGCTATAACCTTTTCACACCGGCGCTGTCATAGCGTCTAGCCCTCTCCTTCCGAAGACGACATCGCCATGACCACCCGTACCCTGCACCGCATGCTGCCACTGATTGCACTTCTGGCCCTGGCCGGCTGCGCCACTTCCGAAACGACTTATCTGAACAATGGTGAACAAGGCCTGAGCATCGACTGCTCCGGTGAGGCCAATTCCTGGGCCGCCTGCTATGAAAAGGCCGATGCTTCCTGCGCCGGCACCGGCTACCGCATCGTCGGAACCGACGGCACGCCGGCGCCAAAAGAAAGTGACAAGACGCTGGGTGTCGACGTCGGCAATTACAAGAATCGCAGTGTTGTGGTGGTCTGCAAGTAAGGGCCTACATGTGAATCTCGGCGAACTTGATACCCAGTCCGCGTACCACCTCGATCAGATCGTCGAGCCGGTCGAAGGATTCGACTTCGTCGTTTTCATCCACCAGAAAATAACTGCGTCCGGCGCTCTTCTTGAAAAATACGATCCATTCACCCGGGTTCGCCGGATTCTGGATCACATGGGTGGCTTCAATCAGCCCCTCTCTATGGCGCTCGCGCACCTGTTCTCGCTTCATGCACGTCTCCTGAAATGAAAATGCCGTCCAGGCGTGACCTGGACGGCATCGATACCGGTGACTGACAGTTTATCAGCCGGAAATGCACGCCGTGGCGGCATTGCGTACATCCCGTGGACGTATCGGCACATTGGACATGCGCTCATGCAACTTGATGCTGCTGCCGCCAGAGCGATCCTCGATGTCAAACACCGCCGCCGGGCCGGACGACAATTTCCCCGGCACGATAACCCTGACGCCGTCCTTGTGCGGCTCCATTTGCAGGGCCCCGCGGCTTTGGGCCAGCTTGTCGGCCAGACACTGTGCGTACTCGTGGGGTTTTTTGCCGGAAATGACGTTCATGGTCGGCAGCGTTTCATTGATCTGCGAAACACTTGCGCAACCACCCATCGCCAATGCGAACGGCACAATGACCACACCCCACTTCATACAGAATCTCCTATAAAGACCCTCGGACAGCCTGAATGCCGTTTTTCTCCGAGGCCCATTGCATTTAACGCACATGGAATCGCGAATAACTGTTTTTAATTGTCAAAGCAGCGCTCGACGGCCGGATAATAACCTGTCCGGACTGATAAACTGCCGCCAATTGACCTTGCTATCGTTTTGATTTTGTAGAAAAAGCCCTTCTGGAGGCGACCATGAAATTTATTCACCAGCGCGAGCACCTCAACGAAGACGACATCGTCGTCATCCAGTGCTCGCAAACCTGCAACATCCGTCTGATGAACGACGCCAACTTCCGCAGCTTCAAGAACGGCGGTCGTCACACCTATCACGGCGGCGCGTTCGACACATTTCCTGCCCGTATCACCGCGCCGAGCACCGGTTTCTGGAACATCACCATCGACACCGTCAGCCGCCGCGCAATCAGCGTGACTCGCAAGCCGACCCTGACGCACTCGATCAAGATCATCCGCCGTTCCAGCTCGAAGCTCAGCTGATCGACCCCACCAATACAATCAGGTAAGCATGACCGTGGCCCAAACGACCAAATATGTCATCAAGTACAAATTGAACGGCGAGCGCCGCTTCGAATTCGCCCAGCTGGAGAACGGCACGCCGGAAGAAGCCAAGGCTGCGCTGGACGCCCTGCACGGCCAAAGCGAAGACGTGATCAGCGACATCAGCGTCAGCAAGGCGTTGTAAGACGCGGATGACAATTCGACCGCAAGCGCCGGAGTGTTCCGGCCTCGCGTGTTGCCTAGACTGATCGCCTGGACGCAAGCCAAGGAATCAGTATGCCGATGTCACCCGACTCTCCCCTCGATACGCTCGACTGGGTCGCACTGGAACAACAGCTGGATCAGGACGGCTGTACCGTCATCCATTCTTTGTTACGCCCGCAAACCTGCGATCGCCTGAGTACGCTTTACCCGCAAAGCGAACCGTTCCGCTCGCAGGTGATCATGGCCCGCCACGGTTTCGGGCGCGGCGAATACAAGTATCTGCGCTACCCGCTGCCGCCATTGGTGGAGCACCTGCGCAGTGCGCTTTACGCGCGCCTGGTCCCCTTGGCCAACCGCTGGCATGAACGAATGGCAATACCGGAACGGTTTGCGCCCCTGCACAGCGATTTTCTTGCGCGCTGCCATGCCGCCGGTCAACTGCGGCCTACCCCGCTCTTGCTGCAATACGGCCCCCAGGACTACAACTGTCTGCATCAGGACTTGTACGGCGAACACGTATTCCCGCTGCAAGTGGCGATTCTTCTGTCAGAACCTGGCGAGGATTTCAGCGGTGGTGAATTCGTCCTGACCGAACAGCGCCCAAGAATGCAGTCTCGCCCACTGGTGATGGACCTGAAGAAAGGCGATGCGGTGATCTTTGCCGTCAACCAGCGCCCGGTCAAAGGCCTGCGCGGCGACTATCGCGTCACCATGCGTCACGGCGTAAGTCGCTTGCACAGCGGAAAACGGCATACTCTGGGCATCATCTTTCACGACGCAACCTGACCATCATGCACAGCAATTTCGACCTCTTCGCCGACATCGAGCAGCCACTCCGCTCTGAACAGATTGGAGAGCAGTCTTGGGTGCTGCGCGGCTTCGCGCTGTCCTGTACCGAACGATTACTGCCAGCTCTGGATTCGATCATCGAACGCGCACCGTTGCGACACATGATGACGCCTGGCGGGTTCAGCATGTCGGTGGCCACCAGCAGTTGCGGCGCACTTGGCTGGATCACCGATCGTGGCGGTTACCGCTACTCGGCCGAAGATCCGATCAGCCACCGGCCCTGGCCGCAGATGCCTGACGTGTTTCGCGAACTGGCGCAAACAGCAGCCTTGCAGGCAGGCTTCTGCGGTTTCATCCCGGATTCCTGCCTGATCAACCGCTATATTCCCGGCGCAAAAATGTCTTTGCATCAGGACAAGGACGAAAGCTCCTACACAGCGCCCATCGTTTCCCTGTCATTGGGTTTGCCCGCGACATTCCTGTTCGGCGGCTTCAATCGCAGCGACAGGAGTCAGCGCATTTCGCTGCTGCACGGTGACATGGTGATCTGGGGTGGTGTCGACCGGCTGCGCTACCACGGCGTCCTGCCGATCAGACACGGTCGGCATCCGCAACTGGGCGAGCAGCGTTTCAACCTGACGTTTCGCACCGCGGGATAACCTCGCGGAATTTGACCGCAAGGGCCGGAGTGTTACGGTTGGCGGCACTGGTTAACCTGACATTCAACAGGTCAACGGACTCTCCATCATGAAAACGCTTTCGACCACTTCGAGCACTCAAGACGATCCACGCTGGGCCGCTGTCGTCGCACGGGATCCAAGGGCGGATGGACAATTTGTCTACGCCGTCAAAACCACGGGCGTCTATTGCCGCCCGAGCAGCCTGGCGCGCTTGCCGAAACCGCAGAATGTCGAGTTCTTCGACACGGCCGAAGCAGCTGAAGCGGCGGGTTATCGCCCCAGCAAACGGGCGAGCAGGGATCAGAGCGAAATCGCCGCGCAACATGCCGCGACCGTAGCGGCAGCCTGCCGCCAGATCGAAGCAGCCGAAAACCTGCCGCCGCTCAATGAACTCGCGCAAGCCGCTGGCCTGAGTTCGTTTCATTTCCATCGGGTTTTCAAAGCCGCCACCGGCCTGACTCCCAAAGGCTACGCTGCCGCGCACCGGTCTCGTCGGGTACGGCAACACCTGGCGGATGGCAGCTCGGTAACCGAAGCGCTGTACGACGCCGGTTTCAACTCCAACAGCCGCTTCTATGAAGCAGCAGACCAGTTGCTGGGCATGAAACCCGGCGACTTCCGGGCTGCCGGGCAAAACAACGACATTCGTTTTGCGGTGGGCCAGTGTTCGCTCGGTGCCATTCTGGTGGCCCAGAGTGCGCGAGGAATCTGCGCGATTCTGCTGGGAGATGATCCGCATCAATTGGTCTGTGACCTGCAGGATCAGTTTCGCCGGGCAAACCTGATCGGGGCTGATGCCGAGTTCGAGCAACTGATCGCCCATGTCGTCGGTTTCATCGAAGCACCGGCCATCGGCCTCGATCTGCCACTGGATGTGCGGGGCACCGCGTTTCAGGAGCGGGTCTGGCAGGCGCTGTGCGAAATACCGGTTGGCAGCACCGCCAGTTACGCCGATATCGCCCAGCGCATTGGCTCACCCAAAGCGGTTCGGGCGGTGGCCCAGGCTTGCGGCGCCAACAGCCTCGCGGTAGCAATCCCTTGCCACCGCGTGGTCCGCAGCGACGGTAACCTTTCGGGCTATCGCTGGGGCGTGGAACGCAAGCGTGAGTTGTTGTCCCGGGAAACCCGCTCTTGACGAATGCCGATGTAGATGGCTACCGACTCGGAGCCCGGATGGGCCTCGAAGTCGGTGGCGCAGCGGCGCGAAACCTGCGGATGGGTTTCGAAGTGCTTCCAGATCCGGCCCCAGTCAGCGATTGACGTCCACGACAACCCGTCCGCGCAACTGGCCGGCGAGCAATTTCGGAGCCGCTTCAATCACTTCGCCGAGGCCGATCTCGTGACTGATCAGAGGCAGCAAGGAAAAGTCCAGATCCTTGGCCAGACGCTCCCAGGCCTCGATCCGTCGCGCCTTCGGCTGAGTCACGCTGTTGATCCCGGCCAGCGTCACCCCGCGCAGAATGAACGGTGCCACCGACGCCGGGAAATCCATACCCTGAGCCAGACCGCAGGCCGCTACCGTACCTTCGGCGCGGGTACTGGCGCAGGCGTTGGCCAGGGCATGGCTGCCGACCGAATCGATGACAGCCGCCCAGCGCTCCTTGGCCAATGGTTTGCCCGGTTCGGACAAGGTTGCGCGATCGATGATTTCGCTGGCGCCCAATTGTTGAAGATACGCATGCTCCGAGATCCGCCCCGTGGAGGCCACCACCCGATAGCCCAGCGTGTGCAACAACGCGATGGCAAAGCTGCCGACTCCGCCATTGGCGCCGGTGACCAGTACTTCACCCTGCTCCGGCGTCACGCCGTTACGTTCCAGCGCCATGATGCACAGCATCGCGGTGTAACCGGCCGTGCCAACGGCCATGGCTTGTGCCGGGGAAAACGCTTCGGGCTGCGGGATCAGCCAGTCGCCGTTGAGCCGCGCCTTCTGGGCCAGGCCGCCCCAGTGGCTTTCTCCCACGCCCCAGCCGTTGAGCAACACTTGATCGCCAGCCTTGTAGTCCGGATGCGAGCTGACGTCTACCGTACCGGCCAGATCGATCCCCGGCACCATGGGGAACTTGCGCACCACCGGACTGCTGCCGGTAATCGCCAGTCCGTCCTTGAAGTTGAGCGTGCTGTAAGCCACACGCACGGTCACATCGCCCTCGGGCAGTTGCTGCTCGCCGATTTCCTGCAGGCTGGCGCGATAACCGGTGTCGTCTTTGTCGATCAGAATGCCGTTGAACATGGCTGCCTCTCTGGGGAAGGATTCTGGGATTGTGGCATTCAAATAGCACACCGCAACATTTTGCCCCACTCGACTTTCCGCCAATCGCTGCAACCGGCGGGTGATTCATGAACCACTCCTGCGGAGGTGGCGGATTGCGTCGGCGTTGACCGGAATTACCGTGAAGCCACAATCCCGGCTGGCCCTCGACCCGCTTTTGCTGGTAAAAAACCGGCTCGAGCGTCCAGCCCTGTTTTGTCTTTCGGAGTCTTTTCCAATGAGCCAATGGCCAGATACCCGCATTCTCGACCTGTTTGGCATCGAACTGCCGATCATCCAGGGCCCGATGGCCGGTGCCACCCAGTCTTCGATGGTCATCGCCGTGTGCAACGCAGGTGGCCTGGGGTCGATGCCGGCGGCAATGTTGAGCATCGAGCAACTGCGCGAAGAGTTGAAGACCATCCGCCAGGGCACTGACAAACCCTTCAACGTCAATTTCTTCTGCCACCAGCCGCCGACTCCCGATGAGCAGCGGGCACGGGACTGGAAGAATCTGCTGGAACCTTACTATCGCGAACTCGGTGCCGATTTCGACGCTCCCACACCGGTTTCCAATCGTGCGCCTTTTGATGCAGCAGCCTGCGAAGTGCTGGAAGAGTTTCGTCCTGAAGTGGTGAGTTTCCATTTCGGCCTGCCGGAAAAATCCCTGCTGGATCGGGTCAAGGCCACCGGGGCAAAAATCCTGTCGTCGGCGACTACAGTCGACGAAGCCATCTGGCTGGAACAGAACGGTTGCGACGCAATCATCGCCATGGGCTATGAGGCCGGCGGGCATCGAGGCATGTTTCTCAGCGATGACCTGAGCAGCCAGGTCGGAACCTTTGCCCTCGTTCCGCAAATCGTCGACGCGGTCAAAGTGCCGGTGATCGCTGCCGGCGCGATCGCCGATGCACGAGGGGTTGCAGCCGCCTTCATGCTCGGCGCGTCGGCGGTGCAAGTCGGTACGGCCTACCTGTTCACTCCGGAGGCGAAAGTCAGCGCTTCCCATCACAAGGCGTTGCGCACAGCGAAAGAAAGCGAAACGGCGGTCACCAACCTGTTCACCGGGCGTCCCGCACGGGGGATCATGAACCGGGTGATGCGCGAACTGGGGCCGATGTCGGGCAAGGCACCCGCATTTCCCTTGGCTGGCGGCGCCCTGATGCCTCTGCGCGCCAAGGATGAAGCAGACTTCAGCAACCTGTGGGCGGGCCAGGCGTTCACGCTGGGCAAGGAACTGAGCAGCGCCGAACTGACCCGGCAACTGGCTGAAGGCGCGCTGGCGAAACTGGCTCGATAACCAGCGCAATCGGGTGAGAGGCTGCGCGCCCTCACCTGATGTGAAACCAGTACTTTCCGTTTAGCGGCATTTCGCTATATATTCAGATATATAGCGGGCCAGACCCTCGTATCGGCGCAGTCTACCCCTCTAACAACAACTGCCCGCTGCACCTGCCAACAACGGAGCTGTTACATGACCATTCGTGCCTCACGTTTTGCCCCTGCCTGCCTGGCCTCCCTGCTTGCGGTATTCGCCGTTGGCGCTGTTCAGGCCGAAGAAGTGCAGGTCGCCGTCGCGGCCAACTTCACTGCACCGATCCAGGCAATCGCCGTCGATTTCGAAAAAGACACCGGGCACAAACTGGTTGCCGCGTATGGTGCCACCGGGCAGTTCTACACCCAGATCAAGAACGGCGCGCCATTCGAGGTATTCCTCTCCGCTGACGACACCACCCCGGAAAAACTGGAAAAAGAAGGCGACACCGTCAAAGGCTCGCGCTTTACCTACGCCATTGGCACCCTGGCGCTGTGGTCGGCTAAAGAAGGTTACGTCGATGCGAAAGGCGAGGTTCTGAAGAAAAACGAGTATCAGCACCTGTCCATTGCCAACCCGAAAGCCGCGCCCTATGGCCTGGCTGCCACTCAGGTGCTGGAAAAGCTGAAACTGACTGAATCGACCAAAGCCAAGATCGTCGAGGGTCAGAACATCACCCAGGCCTACCAGTTCGTTGCTACTGGCAACGCTGAACTGGGCTTCGTCGCCCTCTCGCAGATCTACAAGGATGGCAAGGTCAGCAACGGCTCGGCCTGGATCGTTCCGGCAAGCATGCACGACCCGATCAAGCAGGACGCCGTCATCCTGAACAAAGGCAAGGAGAACGCCGCTGCCAAGGCGCTGGTTGATTACCTCAAAGGCCCGAAAGCCGCTGCGGTCATCAAGTCCTACGGTTATCAGCTTTAAATGTCGCTGACGAATGCCGATTTCGCGGCGATCTGGCTGACCCTGAAACTGGCGTCTCTGACCACTGCGATCCTGTTGGTCATCGGCACTCCGATTGCCCTGTGGTTGTCGCGCAGCCGTTCCTGGCTGCGCGGCCCCATCGGAGCCATCGTCGCCTTGCCTTTGGTGCTGCCGCCAACCGTCATCGGTTTTTATCTGTTGCTGGCAATGGGCCCGAATGGCTTTCTTGGCCATTTCACCCAGTGGCTGGGGCTTGGCACGCTCACCTTCAGTTTCACCGGGCTGGTGATCGGTTCGGTGCTCTATTCCATGCCTTTTGTGGTGCAGCCGTTACAAAACGCCTTTTCCTCCATCGGCACTCGCCCACTGGAAGTGGCCGCCACCTTGCGCGCCAATCCCTGGGACACTTTTTTCAGCGTGATCCTGCCGCTCGCGCGTCCGGGTTTCGTTACCGCGGCAATCCTCGGTTTCGCCCATACCGTGGGCGAATTCGGCGTGGTGCTGATGATCGGCGGCAATATTCCTGACAAGACCCGCGTGGTTTCGGTACAGATCTACGACCACGTCGAAGCCATGGAATACTCGCAGGCACACTGGCTAGCCGGGGCCATGCTGGTGTTTTCGTTCCTGGTGTTGCTGGCACTCTATTCCAGCCGCAAGTCGCGCTCAGGCTGGAGCTGACCGATGATAGAAGCACGCTTGAAACTCGCCTGGTCGGGCTTCGGCCTGGATGTCGATCTAAGCCTGCCCGGGCGTGGCGTTACCGCGCTGTTCGGGCAGTCCGGTTCGGGCAAGACCACCTGCCTGCGCTGTATTGCCGGACTTGAACGGGCTCCCCATGCCTTCATCAGAATCAACGATGAAATCTGGCAGGACAGCGATAACAGTATTTTCGTCCCGCCCCACAAACGTTCGCTCGGCTATGTCTTTCAGGAAGCCAGCCTGTTTGCGCACCTTTCGGTGTTGGCCAATCTGCAATTCGGCCTCAAACGCATCGCAAGAACCCAGCGCCGGGTCGACATGGCGCAAGCCACCGAACTGCTGGGGATCGGCCATTTGCTGGAACGTCATCCGCAGCACCTGTCCGGCGGCGAACGTCAGCGAGTCGGCATCGCCCGCGCCTTGCTGACCAGTCCGAAATTGCTGTTGATGGACGAACCTCTGGCAGCTCTCGACAGTCAGCGCAAACGTGAAATCCTGCCTTACCTGCAACGCCTGCACGACGAGCTCGACATACCGGTTCTTTACGTCAGCCACGCTCAGGATGAAGTGGCGCGTCTGGCCGATCATCTGGTGTTGCTCGAAGACGGCAAAGCATTGGCCAGTGGCCCGATCGGGGAAACCCTCGCCCGACTGGACCTGCCATTGGCGATGGGCGATGACGCCGGAGTGATCATCGAGGGGCACGTCATCTCCTACGATCACGAGTACCAGTTGCTCTGCCTGCAATTGCCCGACACATTGCTGGGCATTCGCGTGACCCATGCACCGATGGACGTCGGCCAGGCACTGCGCTGCAAAGTACAGGCCCGCGATATCAGCCTGACGCTGCACGACACCGAACACAGCAGCATTCTCAATCGACTGCCGGTCAGGGTGGTCAGCGAGATGCCTGCCGACAATGCCGCGCATGTGCTGATTCGCCTTGACGCCGGTGGCACGCCGCTGCTGGCGCGGATTACACGGTACTCGCGGGATCAACTGGGCGTGCATCCGGGCCAGGCATTGTGGGCGCAGATCAAGGCAGTCGCGGTTCTGGCCTGAATCGGTTCGCACGACTGGCAGGGCATGCGGTCAATCGCTGTAACAGATGACCGCCGCAAAGGAATCCGCCATGCCCGATGCCACGCTGACCGAAGTGTTGCCTTCGGACCTGCATTACGTCGATGACACCCAACCCGGAATCACACGCAAGAAGCTGCGTGGCAAGTTCTGTTACTTCGACCCCCATGGACAGCGAATCGTCGATACCGATGAAGTCAAACGCCTCAATGCGCTGGCCGTGCCGCCGGCCTATACCGATGTGTGGATCTGCGCCGATCCTCGCGGTCATCTGCAAGCCACCGGCCGCGATGCTCGAGGGCGCAAACAATACCGCTATCACCCACGCTGGCGTGAAGTGCGCGATGCCGACAAATACTCGCGCCTGCGCGAGTTCGGCATGGCGTTGCCAAAGCTGCGCAAACAACTGGAAGCGCTGCTGGCAGCACCGGGGTTCAGCCGCGACAAAGTCATGGCCACGGTCATCACACTGCTTGACGCCACGCTGATCCGTGTCGGCAACACTCAATACGCACGGGATAACCGGTCATACGGCCTCACCACATTGCGCAGTCGGCACGTTGAGATCAATGGCAGCGCGATTCTGTTCCAGTTCCGGGGCAAGAGCGGCATCGAGCATCAGATCACCGTGAAGGATCGGCGACTGGCGCGAATCATCAAGCGCTGCCTGGAGATTCCGGGGCAAAATCTGTTTCAGTATCTGGATGAAAATGGCGAGCGGCACACCGTCAGTTCACAAGACGTCAACTCGTACCTGAAAACCCTCACCGGCGCAGACTTCACCGCCAAGGACTACCGCACCTGGGCCGGCAGTGCTCTGGCGTTGGCGGTATTGCGAGAGCTGCAATGGGCGTCGGAAACCGAGGCCAAGCGCCATGTGTTGGAGATGGTCAAGGGCGTCGCCCGGCAACTGGGCAATACGCCGGCGGTCTGTCGCAAGTGCTACATCCACCCGGCTGTGGTCGAGCAGTTCATGCTGGGCGCGCTGGCTGAACTTCCAAGGCCCCGGGTGCGCAAGGGCTTGCGCGCAGAGGAAGTCGCCCTGGCAATGTTTCTTGAGCGAATGGCCGACATGGCAACCGCACCTTGAACCCTGCAGACGTTTTGGCTAGGCTTGCGGCTTTCTCCTCCTCGGGATGACCGCAGAAGTGAACAACTAAGCCTTCAAAAATGTAATCGCGACACGCCTTTCAAGGCGCGTGTCAGTGTTCACGACATTTTCTGGAGGTGCCGATGACTCACGTCTCGCGTACGCCTGCCCTCGTCTCCCTGAATCAACTGGGTTTCCAGTTCGCCAATGGCGAGACGATTTTCAATGAACTCAATCTGAAATTCGACCACACCCCAACCGCCATCGTCGGGCGCAATGGCGTCGGCAAAAGCGTACTGGGACGCTTGATCGCCGGGCGTTTACAGCCAACCAACGGGAGCGTGGTCCGCTCCGTGACAACCGCCTGCGTGGAGCAAAACCCTGTCGTACCAGCCGACCTGACAGTCGCCGACGCAACAGGCAGCACAGCCATTCTTCTGGCACTTGATCGTCTGAGCGAGGGCGAGGGTTCAATCGAGGATTTCGACATTGTCGGCGAACAATGGGATTTCGCAGAGCGCCTGCGACGGTTGCTGGATGACGCAGGGCTGGCAAAGACTGGCTTTGACGACCGGGTCGGCAATCTGAGTGGTGGTCAGCAGGCCCGCATTGCGCTGATTGGCGCCTTTTTAAACCACACCTCTCTGTTGATTCTCGATGAGCCGAGTAACCACCTGGATGCTGTCGGCCGGCAATGGCTACTGGGCATGCTCGAACGTTGGCGAAGCGGGTTGATCGTCATCAGTCATGATCGGCAATTGCTTGATTGCATGCAGCGCACGGTCGAGCTGACCGCCGCAGGCGCGAACGAGTTTGGTGGCAACTACTCGGCGTTTCGAGAGCAGCAGAAAACTCATCAAGCGGCCGCGCAGGCTCGCCTCGATCAGGCCAGGAGCGAACGCCATCGTGAACAGATCAGGTTGCGGCGCGAGCACGACACCATACAGCGACACGCGGCCACCTCCAGTCGCAATGCCGATACGGCCAACATCGCCAGTTTCGAACGCGTCGCCATCAAGGGCGCCGCCCGCGAAATCATGGGTCATGTCCGTTCTGTACATGAGCGACGCAAATCCGAATTGAATGCTCAGGTGCGTGATGCCTACGCCAAGGTAACCCCCGAGGATTGTGTGCTGGTCAACCTGCCGGGCAGCAGCGTGCCGACCGCGCGCCAGGTCTGTACAGTGATTGATGCAGGTTTGCCCTGGTTGCCGCCTGATGCGCCGACAAGCAGACTGAGCTTCTGGTTGCGCGGTCCGATGCGGATCGCTGTCAGTGGCCCAAACGGCTGCGGCAAGTCCACCTTGCTGAAAATGCTCGCGGGGGAGCTGCAAGCTGTCAGCGGACATTGCACGACTCATGTGCCTTGCGCATTTCTCGATCAGCAACTGAATCTGCTGGACGAGCAGCACTCCATCACTGAACAGCTGACAGCTCAAGGCTCGACGCTGAGTGAAGGCACTCTGCGCAGTTACCTTGCTCAGTTGCAGCTCGATGCCCGGCGCGCCACGCAACCTTGCGGTTCACTGAGTGGTGGCGAACGACTGAAAGCGGCACTGGCGCTGGCCTTGTGGAGGGAAAAGCCCGCACAACTGTTGCTGCTCGACGAGCCGACCAATCATCTGGATCTGCCGTCTGTTGAAGCTTTTGAACAGGCCTTGCAGACATTTCCGGGAGCAATTGTTGTGGTTTCACACGACCAGAAATTCCGAAAAGCGTTGCGCCCGACGCACAACCTGCACTGGCACCCCTCAGGCTGGTTGCTCCAGCCGACAAACTGAGCTGTGTATTTTTTGCATGATCGGTCAGGGCTTCTATAGTTGATCTGACACGCATCAGCTGCGGTGACGCCATGGAAGACATATTCGTCGTGAAGCATTGCAACAAGATCATCATTCACGGTCGCCGCGCCGGAGAAAGTCTTCATGAGCCTGCCGAAGCCATTGGCTGGTATCGCATCAGCGACACCCGCACCGGCGGCTTCATCGGCGACGGCTACGATCTCGAGGAAGACGCCCGGCAAGAATGCCTGCGGCTCAATGCCGCCAGCGCCCGAGTAACCGTCGATGAGTCTTGCGGCTGATAGCTGTCATTTACGGGTCTATACTCAAACGAGCTGAAGGAGCAGCGCCCCAACGGCAGAGAGCTCGCGCTTCGCGGGCTTTTTGCTGCCTCAGAGCGGTTTACCGAACGGAGGTGTCCCATGTCCGAAAGAGAGTCCATCACCACGCTTCTTACCTTGCTCGAGGCCCGGGAGGCGCGCCTCGCCGCGGCCTGCAAAGAGATCGCCGACTGGGTCGATCATCAAGGCGGGCACCCGACCGCCCTGCGTATCCGTGACCGTCTGAACGACATTGAAAAGGACACTCCGCTGATCCGCAGCACCCTGTCATCGCTAAAACCTGTCGATCGGCCGCTGCCACGTTTCCGGTAATCCGCTGATTTGCGTGTGGTCAGTTACAAAGAACGTCTCTGGTGGTGAAAGGTCAAACCCTTTACACGTCACCAAGGAGACGTCTCATGGTCACTCATTTCAAAGTCGACGGGCATCTTGCCTGTGGTCACAAGGGCAACAATCTCAGCGCGAGCTCCGAGCTCAATCGCGTCAAATGCCGCAGCTGCCGCAATACTGAAGCCTATAAGGATGCACGCAAGGACCAGCGCAATGCCGCACGACGGGCCGCGCGTCATGCCAAGGCGTCACACCACGAATCAAATTGGCGTTCTGAATGGATCGACCGCCTGACGGCCATGGCAGGTCTTCAGCGTTTGCCAAGGGGCTTTACCGGCCAGGCCTTCGTCTAGACATCCCCTCACAACGGGCCGGCCTGCCCGGCCCTTTTTGCGGATGCGTTTACCCCTGTGCAGATCTGCCGATGCTATGGTGAGTTTTTGTACGCCTCAATTGGAAACTCATCGTGCCAGTACCATTTGAATCTACAGACAGCACCGGAAACGCCCCGTCACCCCGTCGCAACTTTTATGAGGGCAACTCACATTCAACCGCAGAGTGTCGCCGTGCAGGCCCTCACAGCTGCGGGTCACACCGCAAAACTCTATGAGCTGACAGGCCCGAAGCTTTGGGGCGGCCTGCGAACGACTTCAGCGCTTATGCCAAGCGCACCGCTTCGACCGAAGTCTGGAAGTCTCTAAAGTGAACAAACGGTAGAAAAAGGGGTGAATGATTATTGCAAGGCAAAAGGGGCTCGCATGAAAAATAGCGTGCAAGTCCACTCCACGAGACAAGTCATCGAAAGGATCATCAGCGAGCCAAACGCTGGGAGAGTTGAATATTCATGCAGCGACTCTTTAGAATCTCCCCCCCATCACGGCAAGCTGCTTTGAAACCAATAGGAAAATTATGAGTAATCCGAACATCCAATACCGTCCGGATATTGATGGGCTGCGCGCCCTGGCCGTTCTGGGTGTTGTCATCTACCATGCTTTCCCGTCTTTACTTCCCGGTGGGTTTGTTGGTGTCGATGTATTCTTCGTGATATCCGGTTTTCTGATCGGTACGATACTACTTAAAAGTCTCGCAAAAGACACATTCAGCTTCAGCGACTTCTACTCTCGCCGGATACGTCGAATATTCCCCGCGCTAATCGTTGTTCTGGCATCTTGTTTGATAATAGGCAAACTCGTACTGCTCGATGATGAGTATCGACAACTTGGCAAACATGTGACTGCTGGCGCCACGTTCATCGCCAACTTTGCATTCTGGAGTGAAAGTGGTTATTTCGACACTGCCGCAGAACTTAAACCACTGTTACATCTCTGGTCTCTGGCTATTGAAGAGCAGTTCTACCTGATTTGGCCACTGGTGCTGTGGGGAGCATGGAAACTGCGCGCAAACATGTTGGCTGTGACCATCGTGATCGCACTTGTGTCCTTTGCCATCAATATCACCCATGTCACCAGCAATCCTGTTGCGACATTCTTCCTGCTACCGAGTCGCGCATGGGAACTGCTTGCAGGGAGTATCCTGGCATGGCTCGCTCTTCAAGGCGGCGGGGCAACAGCGCGGACGCCACTTCGTGCATTGCTTGATGATCTGGCTGGTGTACTTGGTTTCGCCCTGGTTGTTTGGGCAATGTTGTTTGTCCATAAATCTGACGCGTTTCCCGGCTGGTTTGCACTTGCACCGGTTACCGGAGCTGTCCTGTTGATTGCTGCGGGTCCGCAAGCACGCGTCAACCGTTTCCTGCTTTCGAATAAACTAGCGGTATTTATCGGTCTGATCAGCTTCCCGCTGTACCTGTGGCATTGGCCACTGCTGTCGTTTGCAAGGATTGTTCAGAGCGACGAGCCTGGCCGAGAAATACGACTGGCTGCAGTACTGCTCGCAATCGGACTTGCATGGCTCACATACAAGTTTGTTGAACCCCCATTCCGCAGCAGCAACCGCAGATTGGGCAAAGTCGTCGCACTGGTTTCAGTCATGCTGGTGGCGGGGGCCATTGGCTATAAGGGCCTTGTCAGCCAAAGCAGTGCTGACGAGACTCAAACCATGGCCTTGACAAAGAGTTATCAAACCATGGCTCTGTCACAGGCAAACTGTGAAAAACGGTTCCCGGATTGGACTAGCATCACGGACAATGCCTGCCGTTTCCAGAGAGAGGCAGACAACTCCGTTGCCATTGTTGGCGACTCTCATGCTGGCCACCTATTTCTGGGTATTAGCGAGCTGCTGAAGCCAAGCGAAGGGGTTGCGGTATTTGCAGCCAGCTGTGCGGCGCCCTATATTGATGTCGCCACTGCTCAGCAAGACAAAAATGCTCAGAAAGTCAGGAAAGGCGCCTACAAGCTTATAAACCGCGCGTATGACTACATAATTGACGACCCGAAAATCAAAGTCGTTATTCTGGCTCACCTTCCGATTTGCTCTTATCAAGATGCCACTGACATGAGAGATCCCTCCAATGGCGACTATAAGAAAGCTCTCACTGAAGGAATGAAGCGGACTTTCTCGGCACTGACGCAAGCAAACAAAAAAATCATTGTTTTGCTGGATAACCCAGTCCTGCCCTACGCGCCCTCAGCGTGTACCGAACGCCCTTTCAGGCTTACAAAGAACACTGATCGCTGCTCCTTCCCGCGCGAGCAATTCGACAAAAACCAGCCTTTCGCAGATTACAAAGCGCTTGTAGAAGCGGCAACCAATGACTTCCCGCAAGTTAAAATACTCGATCTTTCCACCAAGCTTTGCGATGAAAATCGCTGCTATCTGGCGAAGGATGGACGCTTGCTCTATAGCGATAACAGCCATCTAAATTTCGATGGATCTCGATATGTTGCACCCTATTTGGTTAAGGCAATCGAGAGTAACAACTAACCCCAAAATCGCGGCCCACCCTGCACGGACTGGGCGCAGGGCGGCCCGCTGATCGAATTTCCCACGGTTACAGTGGCGCCATATTTCGTAAATGTGAGCGGCGCCGCACATTTCTGGGTTGCTGAGCCATGGCCAGAATGTCGGTCACCGGCACACGTGGCTGGACGACGCGACGAACAATGCATTCAGCCACCAGCCCGGCGAGACCCGAACCGACGCCGTGGTCTTCGCCAGGCGCGGCGCCTCGGTCAAAGTCCCCAACGTGGGATAACGGAACAAAAACGAGGCCAGAAACATCCACGCACTGAAACACGTATTGATTGATCTAATCCATACCCAAAACAGACCAGCATATAAATATAAAACCGATCACGGACCAAACACTAAATCTTCAGCCTGCTCAAGAGTCAACACCTGAGTCAACTCAATCTTTAGATAACGATAAGCCCTAGGGTTGAATTTGATCTGCACAGCTGGGTTTTCACTGGCATTCGACAGCCAATCATAATTATTGCAATAGTCCGCAGGTATGTTTTGCCACTGCTGAGCTTCTGGAACCGCAAAGCTCTCCATATCGACCAACTCTCGATTGCAATATACAGCCCATATATCAACTCCCTCCTGAGGAACAACAGTAGAAGCAATCCCATATCCATAAGTATAAAGGGCCGGTGTTTTTTTAAAGGATTTTATTACATAAAATCCACTTCCCAACTCCCCGCCTGATGCATGATCCCAAGCCCCTGGCACGACTCTCAGACCGCTTGTCAAAGATGCCCTATGTCCAGATCTAGTAGCGTGAAAACCTATTAATCTCATAGAAAACTCCATTTAAGTTACACGATTCATCCAAACTCACAGGCTGAGTAAATCGCCCTCCAGGAAGACGAGACACCTAGATTAAATAGATCGGGTTCCGTCAGTTCGCCATCAATTTAGATGATGAGAGCTGTCTACCCCCTAAAAACCCCTGACTTGATATAACAGCCGGCCAGGCGCCCTGTCCACACGCAAACTCTTGGTCTATCGCCCGAGCATTTTTACTTCTCTTTATCCAAGCTTAATGCCAGCTATCAAGAAATAGACCATTCCCGAATAAAACGCCAATACGCCAGCCTCATAGGTCTACCTGGAGCAGCCCATGGCCCCTTCCCACCCTATATTGATCGGTGACTGCATCGACATGATGTGGACTCTGCCCGACCAGTCAGAGCAGTGCTGTTTGACCAGACCGCCCTACTTCGAGTTGCGGGATGACGGCGTCGACGCGCAGATAGGCCAGGAAGAAACCCTGCCGAGTAGCAACGGAAATATGAAAGCGGTGGCCAGGAAGCCAAACGGCGTTGGCTGGGGGCATGGCACCTATAGTCAAGACAGCGCCCGTGGCAGGATCAAGGCGGTGGTCGCCATACAGGAAGGCCGAAAATCGATCCTGTGCGAACTAAACCCGGACTATGCAGCCATGGCCGAACAGCGGATAGCGGCGGCATGGCTCGACGGTGCGGCACAGATGGACGTGATTCACGATTCTGCGCCGGCCGCCTGATCCGCCAGAGCCTGACGACAAAATTGCCGTGCCTGGACTCATGCCTGCTTGAGTGGCTCGCTCTTTCCCCTCAAAACAGCATCATAGGCATTCTGCAACTCGATGCTTGCACGGGTCGGAATAAAGTCCGATACCGAAGGTTCACGGGGGCAGCTCTTGGTCATTGAAAGCGCGTGAGCAACCAAGTCATCAAGATTTACACCAAACCTTTCTGATGCGATCAGCACAGATATGAGGGCAGTTTGTAAGGCACTTTCACGAACAACGGCCATTTTGATCTCCCTTCGGCCTCATGCCGAGCCGCAAAAGTTAACCGATCCGACATCATTTTGCCATAACCCTATGCGGCGCATCCGGTAACGGAGGACAGCGCCCGACTGGAGGTCACCGACAGACCTGGCCGCAATTGCCGGCCAGCGGAATTGAAGAGGTAGGCCATGGCCGGTCCGATTCCTCAGATCGAGAACCGAAAAATCGCCACCTACCGATGCAGGAAGCTGCGCGGCGAGTTCGTTAAATCCGGTGCCGATAGGAAGGCTATTACCAAGCAGGAATCCATCGAGTCGGCCCGTCAGCTCCGGAAGCAATGTCGGAATGAAGCCGAGGCGAAAGGGTTGTTGACTGCGTAAACCACCGCTCACCCGGGCAAGGAAGTGCGCCATGAACATCACGAAGATCATCAAGGGCCGGCCGATAGCAGCCGCCCACGAACGATCGCAACCCGTCATTCGTGATCCATAGTTTTGGACTCAAATTGGTTTTCTGTTCCCTGCATCAACATCGCACTTCTACTGAAACTACGCTTTGAGTGAGCGCCCTATCTACTCCGGCTCCACGTCCTCGACCGGCAATGAAGCAAGCATTTCTGCCCGGCACACCTCAAGGATTTCATCAGCAAGTGCGGAGTCATCGGGGCAAGCACGCGACAAAATAATCGCGCCGACCGCACGCGACAGCAGGTCGATCATTTTCTTTCTCCCCTCACCCTCTGCGGCATCCGGCCCTGTCGGATATTTTCCCCCCAGGGTTTGCAAGGTGCGTTCAATGCCTTCAGCAAACGTCGCTTTCACATCGTCCGTCTGACGCGCCGCGTCGCCACACAGTGCGGCCATCGTGCAACCGCTGCCGCGTCCGTCGCGATGTTCTCTGCTCACATAGACGTTGATGAAACCGGGCACGTCGAGCGCCTGGGCACCTGTTAACGATTTGCCAAGACTGCAGGCCGAGGCTTCGGCCATCAGGTCGGCCTTCGAACCGAAGTGCTTGTAGAAGCCTCCATGAGTGAAACCGGCAGCCGCCATGAGGTCCGCTACACCGACGCCGTCAAAACCACGCACACGGAACAGCTCTGAGGCCGTTTCAACGATGTGTTCTCGATTGGCCTGCGCCTGGGCCTTGGTCACTCTCACGTGCAATACCTCGTGTTCAGCGGGAATTCCTGCGTCCGATGATACATAGATGTCGACCATAATCAAAACCGTTGACAGTTTAGATTTCGATCATCATCCTAATTTCACACCCACCGATCTCCATCCACGGGCACGGAAGATTCATCAGATGACCAAACAGACTCTGTTCACCCCTTACACGCTAGGCAGTCTCGCCCTGTCGAACCGCGTCGTTCTTGCACCGCTGACACGCAACCGCGCGGGCCAGGGCTTTGTCCCGAGCGAATTCGCGGCGACCTATTACAGCCAGCGCGCCAGCGCCGGCTTGCTGATCAGCGAAGCTACTCAGATTTCCCGACAGGGTCAGGGTTATCAGGACACCCCCGGGATCTACACCCAGGCACAGATTGACGGTTGGCGCACAGTCACTGATGCCGTCCACGCCAAGGGCGGAAAAATCTTCCTGCAGCTGTGGCATGTCGGCCGCGTTTCACACGTTGACCTGCAAGAAAACGGCGCCGCACCGGTGGCCCCTTCTGCGCTGCGTGCCGCGACCAAAGTGTTCGTCAACAACCGCTTTGAAGACGTCTCCGAACCCCGCGCCCTGGAAACCAGCGAACTGCCGGGGATCGTCTCCGATTTCCGCCAGGCTGCGGCCAACGCGGTCGATGCGGGGTTCGATGGCGTGGAGATTCACGGTGCAAACGGCTACTTGCTGGATCAATTCCTCAAGGACAACGCCAATCTGCGGACCGATGCCTACGGCGGCTCGATTGAAAATCGTGCGCGTCTGTTGCTCGAAGTGACGGCGGCTGTCATCAACGAGATCGGCGCGGATCGCACTGGCGTGCGCCTGTCTCCCGTGTCGCCGGCCAATGGCGTGTCTAGCAGCGATCCGCAGGCGCAATTCAATTACGTTGTCGAGCAACTCGACGCCCTCGGTGTGGTTTATCTGCACATGGTCGAAGGCGCGACCGGCGGCCCGCGCGACGTGGCCCCTTTCGATTTCGGTGCCCTGCGCCAGCGCTTCAAAAACACCTATATCGCCAACAACGGCTATGACCTGGACCTGGCGAACGCGCGGCTCGCCGAAGACCAGGCCGACCTGATCGCCTTCGGTCGCCCGTTCATTGGCAACCCGGATCTGGTGGAGCGCCTCAAGCAGGGCGCGCCGCTGTCCGCGTTCAATCCCGCCACCCTCTATGGCGGCGGCGCGGCGGGCTACATCGACTACCCGACGCTGGCTGAATCAAGCGTCAGCGCAAGCTGAGCGCGTTCTGTTTCTCACCTCCTGAAAGAGAGATACCCCATGAGCACTCGCCCTACTGTTCTCATCACCGGCGCCTCCACCGGCATTGGCGCCGTCTACGCCGAACGCTTCGCGCAACGTGGCCACGATCTGGTACTGGTCGCCCGCGATAAGGCTCGCCTGGACACACTGGCAGCGCGTTTGCGCAGCGAGCACGACGTCGCCGTCGATGTCATCCCCGCAGACCTGACCCAACTCGGCGATCTCAACACCGTTGAAAGCCGCCTGCGCGATGACGCCCGCATCGGCGTTCTCGTCAACAACGCCGGCGCTGCGCTGTCCGGCCACTTCGTCGACCAAAGCACCGACAGCGTTGCGCAACTGGTCGCCCTCAACACCACAGCGCTGGTGCGGCTCGCCAGCGCCATCGCCCCACGCCTGGCCAAGGCCGGCGACGGCGCAATCATCAACATCGGTTCGGTGGTGGGTCTGGCGCCGGAGTTCGGCATGACGGTCTACGGTGCGACCAAGGCCTTCGTGCTATTCCTTTCCCAAGGCCTGAGCCTGGAGCTTTCGCCTCAGGGCGTCTACGTGCAAGCCGTGTTGCCCGCCGCCACCCGCACCGAAATCTGGGATCGCTCCGGCGTCGACATCAATACCCTGAGCGAAATCATGGAAGTGGGTGATCTGGTGGATGCCGCACTGGTCGGCTTCGATCGTCGCGAACCTGTGACCATCCCGCCGCTGCACGAAGCTGAGCGCTGGGATGACCTGCAGGGCGCACGCCAGGGCCTGCTGGGGCAAATCCGCCAGTCTGCGGTCGCCCAACGCTACCAGACGCCACAGTGATTTTTTTGCTAGCGAGCATTCGCGGCAGATTCGATGCAGGCACACGGCATTGCATCGAATCCTGCCCGCTGTCCGGAGTGACAATGAGTTCAATGCAGACAAATTCCCGCTCGGGTTTGCCGACGCCATTTCTTGACGCGGCGAACCAGTCGATCACGGTCAACGGCATTCCCTTCGCCTACCGCGATACCGGGCCCGCGACCGGCATGCCCTTGGTACTGTTCAACCATTGGGGTGCAGTACTGGACAACTTCGACCCCGCGATCATCGATGGCCTGGCGCAAACCAGACGCGTCATCACCACCGACTATCGCGGCATCGGCAACTCGGGGGGAACCGCGCCACTGACAGTGAGCGAAATGGCCGACGATGCCATCCAGCTGATCAGGGCGCTGGGGCTGAAAACCGTGGATGTGCTCGGTTTCTCCCTCGGAGGTTTCGTCGCTCAGGATATTGCCCTCAAGGCGCCTGACTTGGTACGCCGGTTGATTCTGACCGGTACTGGACCGGCGGGCGGCACCGGCATCGACAAGGTCGGCACAGTATCATGGCCATTGATCCTCAAAGGCTTGCTGACCCTGCGCGATCCCAAGTTCTACCTTTTCTTCACCTCGTCGGCCAATGGGCGACGGTCTGCCTCGCAGTATTTAAGACGCCTAAAGGCACGCAAAAAAAATCGCGACAAGGGCCCGACGCCCCGCGCCTTCCTGCGGCAATTGAGAGCCATCACCGCGTGGGGCAGACAACAGCGGCAAGCGCTTGGGCACTTGCGCACGCCGACGCTAATCGTCAACGGCGACAACGACCTCATGGTGCCCAGCGTTAACTCATTTGAGCTGGCCAGGCTTATCCCCAACGCACAGTTGGTGATTTATGAGGATGCCGGGCACGGCGGGATTTTCCAGCATCACGCCGACTTTGTGGCCAAGGCGCAGGCGTTTCTCGATGCGTGACCACGTCACGCAGCAACACCGCAACCCCACCGACTACCCTCCGTATAACCAGCAAGAGTCGCACCACGATGAAAGCATTTCTGATTGATGGCTATGGCAAGAATCCCGGACGCATTGGCGAAGCGCCCGCCCCCGCCGTCGGTGCCCACGACGTCTTGATCGAGGTCCATGCGAGCAGTGTCAACGTGCTGGATTCGAAGATCCGCAAAGGCGACTTCAAGCTGATTCTGCCCTACGCCTTTCCGTTGATATTGGGTAATGACCTGGCGGGGGTTGTGGTTGAAGTCGGCCCGCAGGTGACACGCTTCAAACCGGGAGACGAGGTATACGCTCGCCCGCCCGAAGCGCGGATCGGGACCTTCGCCCAATTGATCGCCGTGAACGAAAACGCGGTCGCCCTGAAACCCGCCAATACCGACATGGCACAAGCCGCATCCCTGCCCTTGGTTGCACTGACCGCCTGGCAAGTACTGGTTGAAACCGCCCGGCTGCAAAAGGGCCAGAAAGTGCTGATTCACGCAGGTTCTGGCGGCGTCGGCACCATTGCGGTTCAGCTTGCCAAACACCTCGGTGCGTTTGTCGCCACAACTACCAGCACCGCCAATGTCGAATGGGTCAAGGCGCTGGGGGCCGATCTAGTCATCGACTATAAACAGCAGAACTTCGAAAATGTACTGCGTGACTACGACGTGGTGCTGAACAGCCTTGGCGCCGACGTGTTGGAGAAATCACTCGTGGTCCTGAAACCCGGTGGTCAACTCATTTCCATCTCGGGCCCACCCACTGTGCAGTTCGCGAGGGAGCAAGGGTTGTCCTGGCCATTGCAGCAAGTCATGCGCCTGTTGAGCCTTGGCATTCGTCGCAAAGCGCGCAAGCAGGATGTCAGCTACGCGTTCGTGTTCATGCGGGCCAATGGCGCTCAACTGCAACGCATCACCGCGCTCGTGGAGGACGGAATCATCAAACCTGTGGTTGATCGCTCCTTCCCCTTTGAATCAACGGCCGAGGCATTGAAGTACGTTGAGCGGGGACGCGCCAAGGGCAAGGTCGTTGTTGCGCTCAAATGACCACGCCGCCGACTCATGAGTCGACCACAGAAACTGCACAGCTTTTACTGCTTGAGCGGTCATCAGCCGAGGTGATTTCGCCAGAGGTGCAGGAACAGGAAGCGCCGCAACCGGATGTTACGCGGGTTGAACCGCCCGTTATCGTTTGGCGCAGTTTGATGCTTGAGCCCTAGGGCGAAACGGGTTGAATGTAATCTCGTCAGGCTGTCGCGTTCGACTCGACAAGATGAACTTCCGTGGTATTGCGCCCGGCCAGCCAGGCCAGCACAGACGCGGCGACCAGGACAGCGGCGCTAAGCTCGAAGGTGGCTTTGTAGCCGCTCAAATCAAAGGCCAGACCGCCAATGATTGCGCCGGCGGCGATCGCCAGTTGGACGATGGCCACCAGCAAGCCGCCTCCGGCTTCCGCATCATCCGGGAGCGTCTGCGCCAGCCACATCCACCAGCCAACCGGCGCGGCCGTGGCGACCAGCCCCCAGATTCCGAGCAACACGGCGGTCAGCAGCGGTGATTTGCCGAAGCTGACCAACGCCAGCGCGATGGCCGCCATGATCAGCGGGATGATGGTCAACGTGCGGTAGAGGCTGCGCCCCATAAACCGCTCGATCAAAAAGGTGCCGATAAAACCGGCCAGCCCCAGCCCCAGCAGCATGAACGACAAGGTTGAGACACTGACGCCAGTCACGCCCTCAAGAAAGGGCCGCAGGTACGTGAACAGCATGAACTGGCCCATGAAAAATACGCTGACGGCGACCATGCCCAAAGCAACTGGCAACTGCTTCATCAGCCGCAGGACATTGCCGCTACCTGCCTGGCGTTCGGCCTTGAAGGACGGCAGGCTGATCAGCAGCCACACGGCTGCCAACGCTGCGACCGGCACCACACAGAAGAATGCGCCGCGCCAGCCGATCAACGAGCCAAGGAAGCTGCCCGCCGGAGCGGCGATGACCGTCGCCAGAGCGTTACCACCATTGACGATGGCCAACGCACGGGCAACCTGATCAGGTTGCACCAAACGCATGGCGGTCGCCGCCGATAGTGACCAGAAACCACCAATCGCAATCCCGATCAAGGCACGTCCAAACATGAATGACGCGTAGCCCGGGGCGAACGCGACGACCGTACCGGAGACGATCATCAGCAAGGTCAGGCCCAACAACAATTTCTTCCGTTCGATGCGAGCGGCGACCGAGGCAATCAACAGACTGGTGATCAATGCAAAGGCACCGGACACGGAAATCCCCTGCCCTGCCTGACCTTCGGTGATGTGCAGGTCAGCCGCGATGGGCGTCAGCAGGCTGACGGGCATGAACTCTGAAGCGACCAGGGCGAACGCGGCCAACGACATCGCCAGCACGGCGCTCCAGCCGCCTGTTCTTTTAGAAGGATCTGTAGAAGGAAACGTCATGAGAAAGACCTGTAGAGCGGAATACGTATGGATGTGATGCGCAGGGGTCAGCGGTTCTTCGTCTATGCGGGCACTGCCCCTGTAACAGATAGACACATTCTCCCGGTCAATCCGGCCCTTCCCTAGCGCATTCCTCTTGAATGCTTGCCTGATCCTCTGGCGATGCAGGCTGACGGATAGGAAACGTCTCGCGCGCGGATTAGAGTTCGGACAACAGGAGTGACCCGACATGAACCCGCCCTCTCTGCCCCAGGAATCGCCTTTGGCCTTGCACATCGACCCGCGCCTGAGCACGCCGGGTGACTTCGCCACGGCCATACCCGGACTGACGCTGTTTCGTCGCGACCAGCCGGCGCCCCCCGCTGTGTGCATGATCGAGCCCAGCCTGATTCTCGTGGGTCGCGGCGAAAAGCGCTTGTGGGTCGGTGGTGAGGGCTACAGCTATGACCCATCGCGGTTTCTGGTCACGTCGCTGGACCTGCCCGCCAACTCCGAAGTGATGCTCGCCAGTCCCGAACAGCCCTGTGTCGGCCTTGTGCTGAAACTGGATGTCAGCATGCTTGCCGAGGTCATTACCAAGAGCGGCTTGCCCGCGAAACGCCAGCCATCAACGGGTACGGGCGCTGCGATTGGCAGCCTGTCGTCAGCGTTGGAGGACGCGCTCGATCGCTTGCTGGCATTGCTTGATGAACCCGAGGCGATCCCGGTCCTGGCACCGCTGATTCTGCGAGAAATTCACTATCGACTGCTCCACACCGACCAAGGCCCGCGGCTGCGGCAGATCACTGCCGTCGACGGTCAGGGTTATCGCATCGCCAAGGCGATCGACTGGCTCAAGGTCAACTACACCGATGCCCTGCGCATCGATGATTTGGCCGCGCGGGTACAGATGAGCGCGCCGACCTTTCACCATCATTTCCGCCAGCTCACCGGCATGAGTCCGCTGCAGTACCAGAAATGGCTTCGGCTCAACGAAGCCCGGCGGCTGATGCTGATCGAGCGCCTCGATGTGTCGCGGGCAGCGTTTGCGGTCGGCTATGAAAGCCCTTCGCAGTTCAGCCGCGAATACGGCCGCCTGTTCGGCACCGCGCCGAGTCGTGACATGGCCCTTTTGCGCGGGCAGCCCTTCGAGGCAGAAGCGCTCGGCACAGTCGCGAATTGAACGAAAACCGGTGATTCGCCCCGCCACGTGTCACCGCTCATAACAATGCACGTCAACCGATGATCAAGCGGGTGAACCATGGAACTACGAATCAACCAGAAGACCTATCAGGTCGATGCCGACGCCGATACGCCCTTGCTGTGGGTGATCCGCGATGATCTGGGCATGACCGGGACAAAGTACGGCTGCGGACTGGCGCAATGCGGCGCCTGCTCGGTGCTGGTGGACGGCAATGTGGTGCGTTCCTGCGTCACGCCAGTGGCCGGTGTAGTTGGCCGCGAGGTCACCACCATTGAAGCCATCGAAACCGATGACGTGGGCAAACGAGTCGTCTCGACCTGGGTCGATCTGCAGGTCGCCCAGTGCGGCTACTGCCAGTCCGGGCAGGTGATGGCCGCCACCGCGCTGCTCAAGCAGAACCCCAAACCGAGTGATGCACAGATCGAGGCGGCGATGGTCAATCTGTGCCGCTGCGGTACTTACAACGCCATTCATGCCGCCGTGCATGAGCTTGCCGGCAAGGGGGACGCGTGATGAACGTTCGTATCGACCCTTCACAACACGCTTCAGTACTGGATCTGCATGAACCGATCAATGTGTCGCGCAGACGTTTTCTGACCGGTACCGCCGTCGGCGCATTGGTGCTCGGCTTCGGTCTGCCGCTGGGTGTGACACGCGTACAGGCGGCTGCAGCAACTGCAACTGCCGAGCGTGGCACACAGGTCCCGGCGTTTCTCGAGATCCGCCCGGACAACCGCGTGCGTCTGCTCTGCCCATTCATGGAAGGCGGACAAGGCACGTTCACTGCGATGGCGCAGATCGTCGGTGAAGAACTGGATGCCGACCCGGCGACCTTTCTGGTCGAAGCCGCGCCACCCGGCGAAGCCTATGTGGTGATGGAAAACGGTATGCGCATCACCGGCGGCAGTATGTCGGTGCGCATGAGTTACCCGGTCATGCGCCGCCTCGGTGCCCTTGCCCGCGCCATGCTGTTGCAGGCGGGCGCGCAGCAACTTGGCGTGCCGGTGAGCGAGTTGAGCACCGAGCCTGGCAAAGTCGTGCACGCCAAGTCGGGGCGCTCGTTGGCCTACGGTGAACTGGCCGAGCGTGCGATGGATCTGCCGGTTCCCGATCCGGCCTCTGTGAAGCTGCGTGATCCGAGCCAGTTCCGCTGGATCGGCAAACCGGTGAAGCGTCTCGACGCTTACGACAAGTCCACGGGCAAGGCGCTGTACAGCATCGATCTGAAAGTCGACGACATGCTGCATGCTGCTGTTCAACATGCGCCGCGCCTGGGCATGACCGTGAGCAACCTGCGCAACGAAGACCAGGTCAAGGCAATGAAAGGCGTGCATTCCGTGCACCGGCTGCCGGGCGCAGTGGCGGTGGTCGCCGAGCGCTGGTGGCACGCCAAACGTGCCGTCGAGGCGATTCAGGTCGACTGGCAAGAGCCGACGGCCGACAGCCAAGTGCGGCCGATGCCCGCCGACTTTTCCAGCGATGCGTGGTTCAAGCGCCTCGCTGAAGATAAAAGCCCCGCCAAAGATGATGAACATGAAGGCGATGTGGCTTCGATTCTCAAGGAGACCAAGACCCGGATCGACGCCACTTACCACAACCAATACCTGAACCACGGACAACTGGAGCCGCCTTCAGCACTGGCCCGATTCAATCCGGATGGTTCGCTGGAGGTCTGGCTGCCGAATCAGGCGCCGGATATGTTCCGCGCCGACATCGCCAAGCGCACCGGGCTCGATCCGTCACGCATCACCTTGCATTCGCCGCTGCTGGGCGGGTTCTTCGGTCGGCATTTCCTCTACGACTCGGCCAGTCCCTACCCTCAGGCCATCACGCTGGCCAAAGCGGTTGGGCGCCCGGTCAAACTGATCTGGAGTCGCGAGGAAGAGTTTCTGCGTGACGTGCTCCGTCCCGTTGCGGCGGTGAATTTCCGTGCCGCGCTGGACAGCGACGGCTGGCCGCTGGCAATCGAAGCGATCAGTGCCACCGAAGGTCCGACCGAAGCCCTTGCCGGAAAGCAAGGTGAAAAACTCGACCCGACGGCGCTGGAAGGGTTGTCGGGCAAGTCCTATGCGATACCCAACAAGCGCATCGCGCAGATCTACGTCAAAGGCCCGGCCATGCTCGGTTACTGGCGCTCGGTGGGTAATTCCCTCAACGACTTCTTCTATGAATCGTTCCTCGATGAACTGGCCGACAAGGGCGGCAAAGATCCGTTCGACCTGCGCCTGCATTTGCTGCGTGACAACAAACGGCTGACCACGTTATTGCAAGCAGTGGGTGAATTGTCGGGCGGCTGGAAGCGTGGCCCGTTTACCGCCGAAGACGGCAGCCGACGGGCGAGAGGCGTGGCCATGGCTTCGCCGTTCGGTACGGAGACTGCGGTGATCGCCGAGGTCTCCATCGAAAACGGCCAGGTCAAGGTGCATGACATCTGGCAGGCGATTGACCCCGGCAGCATCGTCAATCCGGCGATTGTCGAGGCTCAGGTGAATGGTGCCGTGGCGTTGGGACTGTCGCAAACCCTGGTGGAAGAAGCCGTGTGGATTGATGGCAAGCCTAGGGCGCGCAACTACGACTTGTATCCGATCCTGCCGCCTGCGCGGATGGCACGGGTTCATGTGCGTGTGGTCGAGAGCGGGGAAAAAATGGGTGGCATCGGTGAACCGCCGTTGCCTGCCGTCGCGCCTGCCGTCGCCAATGCGGTGGCAACGCTGACCGGGCAGCGGGTACGCAGCCTGCCCCTGAGCCGACACACCTTCACCTGATCATCGCCGGAGCCTTTATGAACAACAGCCGATTCGCAAGAACCGCTGGCTGGTTGGCCGTGCCATGTCTGGTCGCGGCAGGCCTGCTGGCCTGGTATGTCACCCGCGAGCCCGTCTCGCGCCTTGAAAACCATCAGATCGCCGTGGCCGATATCGACCCGGCACTGGTCTCGCGTGGCGAATACGTCGCCAGACTCAGCGATTGCGTAGCCTGTCACAGCGTGCCGGATGGCGCGCCGTTCGCCGGTGGGCTGGAAATGGCCACACCGCTGGGCGCGATCCATGCGACCAATATCACCCCGGACATGGACACCGGCATCGGTTACTACAGCCTGGCGGACTTCGACCGTGCCGTGCGCCACGGCGTAGCTCCCGACAGCCGCCGGTTATACCCGGCGATGCCCTACCCGTCCTACGCCAAGCTCAGTGACGATGACGTGCGTGCGTTGTATGCGTTCTTCATGAAAGGCGTGGCGCCGGTCAAACAGGCGAACATCCCGAGTGCGATTCCGTTCCCGTTGAACCTGCGCTGGCCGATTGCACTGTGGAACGGTGTGTTTGTCGATGCCGAGCCCTACGTAGCCAAACCGTCGCAGGATGAACAGTGGAACCGTGGCGCTTACCTCGTTCAGGGCGCCGGACACTGCGGCAGTTGTCATACACCGCGCAGCCTGGCGTTCAACGAAAAAGCACTGGATGAGTCCGGCAAGCCCTACCTTGCCGGCGCCTTGCTCGATGGCTGGTACGCGCCGAGCCTGCGTGATGATCACAACACCGGCCTGGGCCGTTGGAGCGAGTCGGAAATCGTGCAGTTCCTCAAGACCGGGCGCAACCAACATGCGGTGGTCTACGGCTCGATGACCGAGGCGTTCAACAACTCCACGCAGTTCATGAGCGATGACGATCTGACAGCCATTGCCCACTACCTGAAGTCGCTTCCCGGGGATCGCGAACGGGATGGCGCACCCTGGCAGTACCAAGCGGTTTCGGCAGCGCAACGTCTGGACTCGCCCGGTGCTCATACCTACGTGACACGCTGTGCGTCTTGCCACGGTCTGGACGGCAAGGGTCAATCGCAATGGATGCCGCCGCTGGCCGGCGCGACCTCTGCACTGGCCAAGGAAAGCGCCTCGGCGATCAACATCACCCTCAATGGCGCGCAACGTGTGGTGGCGGCCGGCGTGCCGGATGCCTATCGCATGCCGGCCTTCCGTGAGCAGCTGTCGGATCAGCAGATCGCCGAAGTACTGACCTTCATGCGCAGCACCTGGGGTAATCAGAGCAGTGCTGTCGACGCACAGACGGTTGGCAAACTGCGGAAACACACCGACCCGGCCAGCAGCAGCCCGATCATTCTGCAGATGCGTTAGAGGAGAACCCGATGGAGAGCATCGACTTGCTGGTCCTGCGCACAGCGCGGGATACCCCACAAAGTGACTGACGATCACGAATTGCGGAAAAGATTTTTTGATTGCGGAAAAAAGAACTAAGGGCTTGCATGAGATATATCATGCAAGCCCTTGATATTAATGGTGCCCGAAGCCGGAATCGAACCGGCACGCCCTTACGAGCGGGGGATTTTAAGTCCCATGCGTCTACCAGTTTCGCCATTCGGGCGGTAGCGCGGTGTTACATTGCTCTGATGCCGGTTAGCAATCCTGACAGATCGTTACCCCGTTCAGCAGAGGGGGAAATATATACATCAGTCCCCTGTGAAGCAAGTTTGCAAAGGCTGTTTTAAAGACTAAATCTTTCAGCGTAATACAAATAAAAAAGCTCCGTAAATCATGGATCTACGGAGCTTGTTTATAGTGGAGGCCGAGGTCGGAATCGAACCGGCGTAGGCGGATTTGCAATCCGCTGCATAACCATTTTGCTACTCGGCCTCAAAACATTTGTCGTCAGTAGCGCAACAACAAACGCTGTACAAACTTGGAGCGGGAAACGAGACTCGAACTCGCGACCCCGACCTTGGCAAGGTCGTGCTCTACCAACTGAGCTATTCCCGCTTGGTGTGGCGCATTCTATAGAAATCAGAAGCGCCGTCAACCCTTTGATTCAAAAAAGTTTTATTTCTTTTCAACATCGGTCTTCAGATGCGGCCAGGCAGCCCGAAGGTATTGAACCATCGACCACAGGGTCAGGCCTGCCGAGACCATCAGCAACGTATAACCGAGAAAAACCCAGAAGCTGAAAACCTTGGGATTGGCCAGGAGAATCACCAGCGCAAGCATTTGCGCAGCGGTTTTCCACTTACCCAGGTTCGATACGGCAACATGAGCCCGCGCACCGAGTTCGGCCATCCACTCACGCAATGCAGAAACCACGATCTCGCGACCGATGATCACGGCTGCCGGCAGTGTGAGCCAGAGGTTACCGTGTTCTTGCACCAGCAACACCAGTGCAACGGCAACCATCAGTTTGTCAGCGACAGGATCCAGGAACGCGCCAAACGGGGTGCTTTGCTCCAGGCGCCGCGCCAGGTAACCGTCCAGCCAGTCTGTGGCTGCCGCGAAGGCAAATACCGAACTTGAGGCCAGATAACTCCACTGGTAAGGCAGATAGAACAGCAAAATGAAAATCGGGATGAGCAGGACACGGAGAACGGTAATCAGATTAGGGATATTCATCGGCACAACTGGCTACGAGGTGAATGGGCATTCTACTCACTATGCAGGTTTGCATAAATCGACTCTGCTAGCTTTTTGCTGATCCCCGGCGCTTTGGCGATCTCTTCGATGCTTGCACGAGACAGCTCCTGCAATCCACCAAAATGTTTCAACAAATCCCTGCGACGGGTCGGGCCTACCCCCGCCACGCCTTCCAGTGTTGACGTACGCCGGGTTTTACCGCGACGGGCACGGTGTCCGGTAATCGCAAATCGGTGAGCTTCGTCACGGATCTGCTGAATCAGGTGCAACGCCGGGGAGTCGCCGCGCAGGGTGAACTCGTGCGCCGCATCATTCAGATACAAAGTCTCGAACCCCGCCTTGCGCGTCGCGCCTTTCGCAACCCCCAGCAGAATTAGATCCGGCACTGCCAGTTCATTGAGCACATCCCGGGCCATCGACAACTGGCCCTTGCCACCATCCACCAACAGAATGTCCGGCAACTTGCCCTCCCCGTCCTTCAACTTGCTGAAGCGCCGGGTCAGCGCCTGATGCATGGCGGCATAATCGTCACCCGCCGTCACACCTTCAATGTTGTAGCGGCGGTAATCCGACTTGATAGCGCCTTCCGGACCGAATACCACACAGGACGCCACCGTCGCCTCGCCACTGGAGTGGCTGATGTCGTAACACTCCAGGCGCTGTGGCGGCTCATCCAGGTTCAGCACTTCAGCCAACGCCTCGAAACGCGCCGCGACATGCTGACGATTGGCCAGCCTTGCCCCCAGCGCCTGTTCGGCGTTGGTCACGGCCAGTTGCTGCCAGCGCGCCCTGGTTCCGCGGACCCGATGGCTGATGGTCAACTCGCGCCCCCGCAGTTCATGGATCGCGTCAATCAATGCAGGGAAATCATCATGAACCACGTTGACGATCAGTTCGCTCGGCAAGTCGCGCTCAGGGCTACTGATGAAATACTGGCCGAGAAATGCAGCCATGACTTCGGCGACGTCCTCTTCGATACCGACTTGCGGGAAGAAATTCTTGCTCCCCAGAACCCGTCCACCTCGCACACTGATCAAATGCACACAGGCACCGCCCGGGTTGACGAATGCGGCGATTACATCGATATCGCCAGTACCACCTTCCATACTTTGCTGATCCTGGACCCGACGCAGTAATGCGATCTGGTCGCGCAGTTCGGCGGCGCGTTCAAACTCAAGATTGATCGCAGCCTCCTCCATCGCACCGGACAGCTCGTTGGTCAACGCATGGCTGCGCCCCTCAAGGAACATCACCGAGTGGCGAACGTCTTCGGCATAGACCTCAGGTTCGACCAGTCCGACACAAGGAGCCTTGCATCGCTTGATCTGGTACTGCAGGCACGGACGGGTCCGGTTCTTGTAATAGCTGTCTTCACACTGACGCACGAAAAACGTCTTTTGCAGAAGACTCAGGCTTTCACGAATGGCCCCGGCACTCGGGTAAGGGCCGAAGTACTTGCCCTTGGCCTTCTTGGCGCCGCGGTGAATGCTCAGTCGCGGGAACTGCCCGTCAGACAGAAAAACGTACGGATAGGACTTATCGTCGCGCAGCAGAATGTTGTAAGGAGGTCGCCATTCCTTGATCAGTGTCTGTTCAAGCAGCAGAGCCTCGGTTTCGTTGGCCGTAATCGTCGTTTCGACCTGGGCGATTCGCCCCACCAGAGCAGCTGTTTTAGGCGCCAGCCCGGTCTTTCGAAAGTAACTGGCCAGACGTTTCTTGAGGTTCTTGGCCTTGCCGACGTACAACAGACGCGCATCACTGTCGAACATGCGGTAAACGCCGGGGCGCCCGCTGACCGTCGACAGAAACGCGCCGGAATCAAATGTCTCAGTCATGGTCAGGCGCTGGCATCGACCATGCCATGGCGTACCGCAAGCAGCGTCAGCTCGACATCGCTACTGATCGAAAGCTTCTCGAAAATACGATAACGGTAAGTGTTGACGGTCTTAGGCGACAGGCACAATTTGTCGGAAATGATCTGTACCTTCTGACAGCCGACAATCATCAGGGCAATCTGGATTTCCCGCTCCGACAAGGCGTCGAACGGAGAATCATTGGTTGGCTGAAAGGACTTGATCGCCAGTTGCTGGGCAATCTGCGGGCTGATGTAACGCTGACCGGCGAACACCAGGCGAATGGCTTGCACCATTTCCGGCAGTCCGGCGCCCTTGGTCAGGTAACCCGCAGCCCCGGCCTGCAACAAGCGCGTAGGAAAAGGATCTTCCTCGCACACGGTGACCGCAACCACCTTGATGTCCGGATGGCTGCGCAGCAATTTGCGCGTGGCTTCCAGGCCGCCGATGCCAGGCATCTTGACGTCCATCAGCACCACATCGGGTTTCAACTCACGGGCCTTGATAAGGGATTCTTCCCCGGACTCGGCCTGACCAACCACTTGCAGGCCATCGATATCGGCCAGCATACGTGTAATGCCTGTACGAACGAGATCATGGTCATCGACCACTAGCACCCTAATCAAGCAGACACCTCGCGATATGGTCTTATTGGGATGCCGGACACCTTAGCAAAAAGTACCCGGCAGACCTAGCGGCAAGCGACATATAAAAAGTTTCAATTCATCATTCAAGGCTTGCCGGACGTGCGTTTCAGAGCACACGTGTACTTAAATCGAGCTGCATCCGCAGGAAACAGTCGTCACCGCCCTGCTCAACCAATCCCTTTCTGCGATACAGGTTTTGCGCCGGGTTGTTCTTGAACACCGTGAGGCGCACTGCCGGACGACGCTCCCGGCACGCCATTGCCACAACCTGATCGATCGCCCAGGAACCTGCCCCTCGCCTTTGAAACGCCTCACAGACCTGCAGCTCACGAATATACAAGGCTCGCGCATCACGACTCAGGCTGAAATAGCCTGCAGGAGTAGTACCGCACACGATCAACCAGTTTTCGCGACCGGCCCAGGCCATATCGAATGCATCGTCCTGCCATAGCAAATCGTAGTTCATGTAGTAGCGGAGCATGTTCCGGCAAGTGATTTCTCGCGCAAATGACAGGTCATCGGTCGTTGACTGCCGCAAATGAAAACCTGTCTGCTCGTCCCCTTCACTCATGAACTGACTTCTCCCGCGATGTCGGCGCCAACGCGACTCTGCCCTGAATCGCTGAAAAAGAGGCAGAGTGTGTCACACATGACCGAAGGCTCAAGCCATAGAAACGCTCTTTGAACTTCGATAGCATTTTCTGATTGCTGACGCGCCCCGGGCTCTAGTAAGCTCGGCGCATTCATCGGAGACACATAATGTTCAACGCCATCGTACAGCTGCCTGACACCCGCGCCCTGCGCTCGGTTGCTGCTGCCCGCGTGAACGGCGCCTGTGCTCCTGCCAGCTTTTATTTTGGGTATTGGTTTAGCCACTGGCGCGCCTGATACCCAACCGGCGCCCATACAAACGGGTCGCCTACCAGAGAAATCTCAACCCCCGGTCGGCCTCCCGACCGGGGGTTTTGTTTTTTCAGACCCCGAATTTTCAGCGACACACCAGACAAATTGAGGAATTGCCACATGAACTACGCCACTTATTACCGCTACGACACCTTTACCGCCTGGCGATTTAGCAGCCTCCGCTCGGGACAGCCTGCCGCCTCCGATCGGTCACCCACAGGTGGCAAGCCAACAAAAGTAGCCAATCCGGCCAACTGTCGAACACCCCAATAGGGCCGAGTCGGCGGGAAAGCCCCGCGACCAGCCCAGGAAAATCGCATATGAACTCGTCCGTTTCTGCTCTGCCACTGTCCACCCTGAACCCGGCCAACGAAGCATTGACTCTGCGTCTGCCCAGTTCGCTGCAACTCAAACAGCAATTGCCCTTGGCCAGCGCCTTGAGCCAGCAGGTCGCCAGTCACCGCCAGGCGATCCGCGCCATTCTCAACGGCGAAGACCCTCGCTTGCTGGTCGTCGTCGGCCCTTGCTCGATTCACGACCCGCAATCCGCCCTCGAATACGCAAGCAAGCTCGCCCGACTGGCCGATGACGTCCATCACGAGATGCTGCTGGTGATGCGCGCTTACGTCGAAAAACCCCGTACCACCGTCGGTTGGAAAGGCCTGGCTTACGATCCGCATCTCGATGGCAGTGATGACATGGCCGCCGGCCTGACACTGTCACGCGAGCTGATGCTGGAAATGATCCGCCTCGGCTTGCCTGTTGCCACCGAACTGCTGCAGCCCATGGCTGCCGGTTACTTCGATGACCTGCTCAGCTGGGTGGCCATCGGTGCGCGAACCACCGAGTCACAGATCCATCGCGAGATGGCCAGCGGGCTGGGCATGCCGGTTGGTTTCAAGAATGGCACCGATGGCGGCGTAGCCATCGCGGTCGACGCCATGCGCTCGGCCGCACATCCTCATCGTCATTTCGGAGTGGACAGCCAGGGACATCCCGCAATCATCGCGACCTCAGGCAATCCAGACACGCATCTGGTCTTGCGCGGCGGCCATCAAGGACCGAATTACGACTCCGCCAGTGTTGCCCGAATCCATACGGAACTGAGCCGCTTGAAGATTCCGGGCCGGATCATGGTCGACTGCAGTCATGCCAACAGTGGCAAAGACCCACTGCGACAGCCGGACGTTTTCAATGATGTGCTGAAGCAGCGCCTCCAGGGAGACCACTCACTGGTCGGCATGATGATCGAGTCACATTTGTTCGAAGGGTGCCAACCGCTGAGTGAGTCGTTGCGCTACGGTGTCTCGGTAACGGATGGCTGCCTGGGTTTCTCTGCCACGGAACGTCTGCTGCTCAACGCTGCGGAGCGTCTTCGGAAACCGTCCCGGGCCTGAAAATGAAACCGGCCTTCCGGAGCGTGCATGCCCGGAAGGCCGCTGGATCAACCCTGCACGCGCAGCAGTGTCGTATCGGATACTTGACTGACATCATCCAGTCGCTCGACCGAAAAGGACACTCGAACAACCGTACCGACATGTTCGCGCCAGAAGCGATAGGGAACGATAAAGACCAGAGGCTCGATCTCCATTGCCCTGGTTATTTCCCGATCATCGTGATGGAAGAAATACTCGCCATCGCATTTGAGATAAACCAGCTCACCGACCTCCACCTGCGCATCGCTGATCACGACGCTGACGCCATCAATGGTATCGCGTACGTCCAGCGTCCCTTCCCGTGCTTCAAGCACTTGTGGTGCGGACAGCTCTTCGCGCACCAACGGAGCAATGATGATGTTCATGGAGCCCGATTCGCGCAACGCGCCGGTCTTTTGTTCGATGACATATCGAACAAGCACTTTGCTTCCAGAATGCGGGATGATGAATCGAGGATCGATACCAAACACCAGCGGTGCTCCAACAGCAAAAGGTTCGACGATCAAGCTGTCCCGGAATGAGGCATGCTCTGCAGCGCCTTGCCAGAGCAACGCCACTCGATCACCGGCCGACATCCCGGCATATGGCTGGAGAGTGATTGTGGTGCCTTCATTTACACGTGCCGGATCAAGATGCCCGCCAACGGCCTCGTCAACCGTGGGCGGCAGCAAACTGTATAGAACGTCTCCCACATTCAGTTGAGTCCTGACTGAGCTGACGGGTAACCCCCACTTTACGCTGTTCAATGTCCAGAACACCTCCAGTGAACCACCGTCCAGTGCGGCGATGTGAGGGCTCCTGATGACAAAAACAGTATCCCTCCCCAACTGAGCCTCGCTGATCGATCGCACAAACTCACGCCGATACGCAAGCCCCTCGATATCAAGACCGTGCCAACTCAGTGTCACTCTGTCACCGCATGCCATATCGGGATAGGGCGCAATCCGGATGACAACCCTGCTCAATGAAGGATCCAGAACATCTCCTTCCACCGATTCGAGGTTGAGTGCGGGTAACGAACCCGGCCGCTCCTGCAAGCAGGCGTGTAACGGTGAGTCGATCATCGTTATAACTTCAATATCGCTCTTAGCGGGTTCCCGTGCGTTCTGCATATTCATTCGTAGCTCCATTCCATGGAAATCCCCTGCAGCTTGCTTGCTGCGTCGAAGAATCTCTATTCAACCCGCCCTACAAGAAAAATGATGTCGTCCATCCATCCCGCGTAGCGGTAGCAACCGCATCACAGCAGGTAGGCAATAGCAGGAAAAAATCATTGGGTGAGGCAAAAGATGTCCAGATATTCCGATCCGGATTTCAAATTTCAGGGACATTTCCTGCGCACGCTGATCCAGTTTCCGACTTCGGTTGAGGATGGGTCATACATCGAGAGCTCAACGACTGCTTTAAAGTGGTGCCTGCAAATATCGATGAACTTCTGCGATCAAGGATGAAAAATGCGACAAAATACCACCACTCTTTACCCCATCCTCCTGGTGCACGGTTTGTTCGGATTCGAGCGTATCGGCCCTTTTGAGCTCTTCCACGACGTAAAAAAGGCTCTGCAGACCATTGGCGTACAGGTCTTCGTGCCGCACTTGTCAGCCATTCACGACAATGAAGTACGAGGCAGACAACTGCTTTGCCAGATCGACTCCGTGCTCAAAGGCACAGGTGCGGCCAAAGTCAACCTGATTGGCCATAGCCAGGGTGCACTGGCTGTTCGCTACGCAGCAGCGCTTGCCCCACACAAGGTCGCATCCGTGACGTCGGTCAGCGGGCCGAATCACGGTTCGGAACTGGCGGATTTCCTGCGCAAGGCACTGATACCCGGAAAGCTGCCGGAAGCCGTGGCACAAAATGTGGCCACCGTGTTTTCCGACTTCCTGTGCTTGCTCAGCGGGACCACGGCGCTGCCGCAACATGCATTGGCCGCATTGAGTGCCCTGACGACCGAAGGTGTCGGCGACTTCAATGACAAGTACCCGCAAGGCCTGCCGCAGAGTTGGGGCGGGCAAGGCGCCGAACAGGTCAATGATGTGCGCTACTACTCCTGGAGTGGTGTCGTGCCGACAATAAACCTGCACAAACCCGATCCAGTGCAGGACATCTGCCGGGCCCTGTCGCAGTACTTCATGACCGAACCTTTGCAGAACGACGGTTTCGTCGGTCGCAACAGCTCTCATCTGGGCACCGTGATCCGATCCGACTATCCATTTGATCACTTGCGCAGCCTGGGTCGAACCGCAGGCGAGCAAGCCGGAGCAATCGATTCGATCCAGTTGTATGTCGAGCACGCCTTGCGTCTGCAGGCAGCTAACCTCTGAGAACGCATCCGACAACCAATCGGAACTTTGCCGAGAAATCGGCCACTGAATCCGGTAGGCTCCACCCTTTACTGATTTGATTGGAGATTTTCCCATGGCTAAAGCCACTGCCCGCCACATCCTGGTTTCCAGCGAAGACAAGTGCAACGAACTCAAGGCCCAGATCGAGGCCGGTGCAGATTTCGCAGAAGTTGCCAAGGCCAACTCCACTTGCCCATCCAGCCGCCAGGGCGGCGACCTGGGCTCGTTCGGCCCGGGCCAGATGGTCAAGGAGTTCGATACCGTGGTGTTCAGCGCACCGATCAACGTCGTTCAAGGCCCGGTCAAGACTCAATTCGGTTATCACCTGCTGGAAGTTACCAGCCGTCAGGACTGACCCCTCACCGTCCTGCTGTGCAACGGCCCGCCTGATGGCGGGCCGTTGTGTTTTGGTTACACCTCGCGGCTGGCGATCAGCACTGCGCTCGCGTACAAATTGCGCTTATCGTTCACCCGGCTTTAAGGCTGACAATGCGACTGGCTTTCTCCACCTTGATGTTCACCGCCGTGGCTCTGCTGATGGGCGCCACCGGGGTGAACGCTGCACCGCAACATGCATTGACCGTGTATGGCGAGCCGGCGAAGTACCCGGCAAATTTCAGCCATTTCGACTACACCAATCCCCACGCGCCAAAGGGCGGTACGATGCGCCGTTCGGCGATCGAGATCGGTCACTTCGACCATCTTCTGCCGTACATCGACAAAGGCATCGGCGTCACCCAGATCGACGGCCTGCTGTACTCCCCGCTGGCCCAGCGTTCAATGGACGAGCCCTACACCGTTTACGGACTGGTGGCGGAGAAAATGGAACGCTCCGAGGACGGCCTGTCCCTGCGCTTTTTCATCAACCCCAAGGCACGCTTCGCCGACGGCAAGCCGATTACTGCCGAAGACGTGCGCTACACCTACGAATTGCTGATGACCCAGGGCAGCCTGCGTTATCGCACTCAGTTCGCCGACGTCAAAGGCGTCGCAATAGAAGCGCCCCTGACCGTGCGTTTCGATTTCAAGAGCAACGAAAATCGCACCCTGCCACTGGACATCGCCACGTTGCCGGTCTTTCCCGAGCACTGGTGGAAGACCCGGGATTTCGCCGGAGGTGGCGGCTATGAACCACCGCTGGGCAGCGGTCCGTATCGGGTCGGCAAGGTCGACTCCGGGCGCAGCATCACCTTTGAACGCAATCCCGACTGGTGGGGCAAGGACCTGCCGGTCAGCCGTGGTCTGTACAACTTCGATCACTTCAGCATCGAGTACTTCGGCGACACAGATGTCGCCCGCCAGGTCCTGCGCGGCGGTGCCTACGACTACAACCGTGAATTCTCCGCCACTGGCTACTCCATCGGCTACGACAGCCCGGCCCTGAGCGACGGTCGTCTGCAGAAGGCTCATCTGGCCACCGAAGCGCCGCAGTCGGCCCAGGGCTTCGTGTTCAACCTGCAAAAGCCGATGTTCCAGGACCGCCGCGTACGCCAGGCCCTGGCCATGCTCTGGGATTTCGAATGGAGCAACCGGCAGATGATGCGCAACATGTATATCCGCCAGCAGAGTTATTTTTCCAACAGCGCCCTCGCGGCCAGTGAACTGCCGGACGCCGCCGAACTGAAGATCCTTGAACCGCTGCGCGGGCAAATCCCGGACGAGGTATTCACGAAGGTCTTCGAGGCGCCGAAAACCGACGGCAGCGGCCTGATCCGTGACAAGCAGCTGCAGGCACTGGAGTTGTTGGAACAGGCGGGCTGGAAACCCGACGGCGACCAATTGGTCAATGCTCAGGGCGAGCCATTGAGTTTCACCTTCCTGGTCAGCCAGAACGGCATGGACCGATTGCTGCTGCCCTACAAACGCACCTTGAAACAGATCGGTATCAATCTCGACATCCGCCGCATCGATTCCTCGCAATACGTCAATCGGCTGATGAGCCGCGACTACGACATGATCGTCACCGGTTACCCGGTCACCACGTCTCCCGGCGGTGAGTTGCTCAATTACTTCGGGTCCGCTTCGGCCAACGATCCCGGCGCCAACAATTACATGGTGCTGAAGAACCCGGCGGTCGATACCTTGATCAACGGCCTGATCCGTGCCTCGACCCAGACGGACATGCTGCACTACGCCCACGCGCTGGATCGCGTGCTGCAATGGAACTACTACTGGATTCCCAATTATTACCCGCCGGGCACCTCGACCGTGTGGTGGAACCGCTTCGGCATCCCGACCGTGCAGGCGAGCAATGACGAAGCGATCGAGAGCTGGTGGGAAATGAGCAGCACGCCGCTGACCAACCAGCAGATGACGGCCGAGAAAATCAGCCGTGGCAGACCCGGAGGGCCGCACTGATGTGGGGTTACATACTGCGACGCCTGCTGCTGATCATCCCGACGCTGGTGATCATCCTGCTGGTGAACTTCGTGATCATCCAGGCCGCACCGGGTGGTCCGGTGGAACAGGCCATCGCCCACTTGCAAGGCATAGGCGGTGCCAGTGTCGGCGGCGGCGCGAGCGAGACCATGAGCGGCACTTCCCGCGCCAGCCGCGGCCTCGATCCGCAACTGATCAGGGACATCGAAAAACAGTACGGCTTCGACAAGCCCGCCCCTGAACGCCTGTGGCTGATGCTCAAGAATTACGCGCAGCTGGATTTCGGAAAGAGTTTCTTCCGCGGTGCCACGGTCACCGACCTGATCCTGCAAAAAATGCCGGTGACCATTTCCCTCGGGCTGTGGGCGACGCTGATCACCTATCTGGTGTCGATCCCGCTGGGCATTCGTAAAGCGGTGCACCACGGCAGCCATTTCGATATCTGGAGCAGTACGGCGATCATCATCGGTTACGCGATGCCGGCGTTTCTATTCGCGATGTTCCTGATTGTGGTGTTTGCCGGCGGCACGTCGCTGAACTGGTTTCCCGTGCGCGGACTCGTCTCGGACAACTTCGAATCACTGTCGACGCTGGGCAAGATTGCCGACTATTTCTGGCACCTTGTTTTACCAGTGACCGCATTGGTGATCGGTGGCTTCGCGACCCTGACCATCCTCACCAAGAACTCGTTCCTCAATGAAATCACCCGTCAGTACGTGGTCACCGCTCGCGCCAAAGGCCTGAGCGAACGTCGGGTGCTGTACGGTCATGTGTTCCGAAACGCAATGCTGCTGGTGGTATCGGGTATTCCCCAAGCGTTCATCAGCGTGTTTTTCGCCGGTTCGTTGCTGATCGAAGTGATTTTCTCCCTCGACGGCCTCGGGCGAATGAGCTACGAAGCAGCGGTCTCCCGCGACTACCCGGTCGTGTTCGGCTCGCTGTTCATCTTCACCCTGTTCGGCCTCCTGATAAAACTGATCGGCGACCTGTGCTACACGCTGGTCGACCCACGCATCGACTTCGCCGCGAGGAACGCCTGATGTTCAAGCTCTCGCCTCTGGGCCGTCGCCGCTTCGAACGTTTCAAGAAAAACCGTCGAGGCTGGTGGTCGCTGTGGCTGTTCATTGGTCTGTTCGTAATCAGCCTCGGTGGCGAACTGATCGCCAACGACAAACCCTTGGTCGTCAGCTATCAGGGTCAATGGTATTTCCCGGTGTTCAAGCGCCACACCGAACAGGAGTTCGGCGGCCAACTGCCCTTCCAGGCCGATTACCGCAGCGACTATGTCCAGAACCTGATCCGCAAGGACGGTGGCTGGCTGCTGTTTCCGCCGATCCCGTTCAGTGACGACACACCGAATTACGACCTCAACAAACCGGCGCCAAGCCCACCGACTTCGGTCAACTGGCTGGGCACCGACGATCAGGCGCGGGACGTGCTGGCACGGGTGATTTTCGGTGCGCGGGTGTCGATCCTGTTCGCCCTGATGCTGACCTTCGTCAGCGCCCTGATCGGCATCGCGGCCGGCGCCCTGCAAGGCTATTACGGCGGCTGGATCGACTTGCTCGGTCAGCGCCTGCTCGAAGTCTGGTCGGGACTGCCGGTGCTGTATCTGTTGATCATTCTTTCGGGGTTTGTCGAACCGAACTTCTGGTGGCTGCTGGGGATCATGGCGCTGTTTTCCTGGCTCGCGCTGGTGGACGTGGTACGGGCCGAGTTCCTGCGCGGGCGCAACCTCGAATACGTCAAGGCTGCGCGGGCATTGGGCCTGACCGACCGCAAGGTGATCTTCCGGCACATCCTGCCCAACGCGATGAATGCCACGTTGAGTTACCTGCCGTTCATTCTGACCGGGGCGATTTCCACCCTGACGGCGCTGGATTTCCTGGGTTTCGGCATGCCCGCCGGCAGCGCATCGCTGGGCGAGTTGATCGGCCAGGGTAAACAGAACCTGCAAGCACCATGGCTGGGATTGACCGCATTTTTCACCCTCGCGCTGATTCTGTCCTTGCTGGTATTCATCGGCGAAGCGTTGCGCGATGCCTTTGACCCGCGCTCATGAACGGATACTTGACATGACTGACAACCTGATCGAAATCCGTGACCTCAGCGTCGCCTTCAATGGCCAGACCGTGGTGCGCAACCTGTGTCTCGACATCCGCCCCGGCGAGTGTCTGGCACTGGTCGGCGAGTCAGGGTCGGGTAAATCGGTGACAGCCCACTCGATCCTGCAACTGCTCCCCGACAGCGAAGCCGCCACCACCGGCAGTATTCGCTATCGCGGCCAGGAGCTGGTGGGAGCTGATCCCAAGACCTTGCGCGACTTGCGGGGCAACCGCATCGCCATGATCTTCCAGGAGCCGATGACTTCACTCAATCCGCTGCACACCATCGAAAAGCAGATCGGCGAAACCCTCCTGCTGCACCGAGGTCTCGGCGGCAAAGAGGCCCGCAAACGCATTCTCGAACTGCTCGAACTGGTGGGTATCCAGAAGCCGGAAGAACGGTTGAAGGCCTACCCCCATCAATTGTCCGGCGGCCAGCGACAGCGGATCATGATCGCCATGGCCCTGGCCTGCGAACCGGAACTGTTGATCGCCGACGAACCGACCACGGCCCTCGACGTCACCGTGCAGCGCAAGATCCTGGTGCTGCTCAAATCCCTGCAACAACGCCTTGGCATGTCGCTGCTGCTCATCAGCCACGACCTCAATCTGGTGCGCAGCATCGCCCAGCGGGTGTGCGTGATGAAGGCCGGGGAAATCGTCGAGCAGGCGCCATGCGAAACTTTGTTCACCGAGCCTAAACACCCGTACAGCTGCGTGTTGCTCAACGCTGAGCCCGAAGGCGAAGCCTTGCCCCGGGACGAGCGTGAAAATGTGCTGGAAGTTGAAGATCTGCGGGTCGACTTCGCGGTCGGCGGCGGTCTGTTCCAACGCAAACAATTGCTGCGCGCCGTGGATGGCATCAGCTTGAATATCCAGCGAGGCAAGACTCTGGGCATCGTCGGCGAGTCCGGCTCGGGCAAGTCGACACTGGGCCAGGCCATCCTGCGCCTGCTTGATTCCGAAGGCAGCATCCGCTTCCAGGGCCAGTCTCTCGATGGCCTCAATCAAAAACAATTGCGCCCGTGGCGTCGACAGATGCAGGTCGTCTTTCAGGATCCATTCGGCAGCCTCAGCCCGCGCATGTCCGTGGCGCAGATCATCAGCGAAGGGCTGGAGGTGCATTGCCAGTCAACGGCTGAGGAGTGCGATGACCAGGTGATCCGCGTGCTCAGGGAAGTCGGCCTCGACCCCGAAAGCCGTCATCGCTACCCCCACGAGTTTTCCGGCGGCCAGCGTCAGCGCATTGCGATTGCCCGGGCGCTGGTACTCAAACCGGCGCTGATCCTGCTCGACGAGCCGACCTCGGCACTGGATCGCACCGTGCAGAAACAGGTCGTCGCCCTGCTCCGCCAGCTTCAGGAAAAACACGGCCTGACCTACCTGTTCATCAGCCACGACCTGGCAGTGGTGCGGGCGCTGGCCCACGACATGATCGTGATCAAGGACGGCAAAGTGGTCGAACGCGGCGCCAGCCATGAGGTGTTCGACTCGCCGCAGCATCCCTATACCAAAGAGCTGTTGGCGGCGGCGCATCCAGGATAGGCATAATCGCGCCACCTGACTTCCGCCAATGGACGCCGCCATGAACACCACTGACAGCCTCAAGGATTACCAACGGGTCCGCACCCTGGCGATCCGTTCGTTGTTCGAGATCATCGAGCAATCCAGTGAGGGCACGGTGATTGTCGACCGCGACGCCAACATCGTCTGGATGAACGAGCGCTACGCCCGGCGTTTTGGCCTCGACTCTGCGGCCGGAGCCATCGGCAAGCCTTGCGAAAGCGTAATTCCGGGCAGTCTGCTGCGTGAAGTGGTGCGCACCGGGCGACCGATTCTGCTGGACATGCAGGACACGCCAAAAGAACCGCTGGTGGTGATGCGTCTGCCGATCCACGACGACGCTGGAGCGGTGATCGGCGCCATCGGCTTCGCCCTGTTCGACGAACTGCGCACGCTGTCGCCGATGCTCAAGCGCTACCTGAGCATGCAGGAAGAACTGGCCTCGACCCGTTCGCTGTTGCGCGCCCGGCAGACCAAATACAACTTTGCCCATTTCATCGGCACCAGTGCTGCGAGCCTGGAGGTCAAACGCCGTGCCCGGCGCAGCGCCAGTGCCGAGTCGCCGGTTCTGTTGCTGGGCGAGACGGGCAGCGGCAAGGAGTTGCTGGCGCAGGCCATCCACGGCGCTTCGCCTCGGGCCCACAAGGCGTTCGTCAGCATTAACAGCGCGGCGATTCCCGAAGCACTGCTCGAAGCCGAGTTCTTCGGCACCGCGCCCGGTGCCTTCACCGGCGCCGACCGCAAGGGTCGAACCGGGAAGTTGCAGATCGCTCAGGGCGGCACGTTGTTTCTCGACGAGATCGGCGATATGCCGCTGCCTCTGCAAAGCAAATTGCTGCGGGTGTTGCAGGAAAAGGAATTCGAGCCTGTAGGCTCCAACGACGTGATCCAGAGCGATGTGCGGGTGATTGCCGCCACCTCGACGGATCTGGAGGCGGCGATCAAGCGTGGCGAGTTCCGCGCGGATTTGTATTACCGCCTCAACGTGCTGCCGATTCAGGTACCGCCTCTGCGAGAGCGGCTGGATGATCTGCCGGCCCTCAGTGAAGCGATTCTTGAAGAGTTGCGCAGCCAGCATGAACTCAACCACGAAGCACTGGAGCTGCTGGGTCAGCATGCCTGGCCGGGAAATATCCGTGAGTTGCGCAATGTGCTGGAGCGTGCGGCATTGCTCAGTGATGACTTGATGCTGACGGCGGATGACATTCGTGCTGCGATTGGCACGTTTACACCAGTTGATCGAGCGGTGGCGCCTCTGTCAGCGCCGGCAATCAACGAGACCTTCAGTCAGGCTCGCGAGCGGTTTGACCGGCAATTGATTCAATCCACCCTCGCGCAATGCGGGGGCAAGGTGATCGAGGCGGCTGAGCGGCTCGGGCTAGGACGCTCCACGCTATACAAGAAGATGATTGCGCTGGGGATTGCCGAGTCTCAATAGAGAGACAGCATTCTCCAAATCAAGACTGCAGCAAAAACTTCGCGAGCAAGCCCGCTCCCACAGAGGAATGCGTTCAACTGTGGGAGCGGGCTTGCCCGCGAAAGCGTCCTCTCAGTCATAGAAGTCTCCAAACCGAGACAAAACCCCAAAAATCGCCGCCACAAATCAAACTAATTCCTTTTATTTCAATAACTTAATCATCTGGCACAGTTCTCGCTAAAGCCCCTTCCTGCACCTGTTCCACCCACAAAAATAACAATCGAAGGAGCACACCATGAGTGTGATCATCGCCTTGGCAGCCCTCGCGCTGCTGATGCTCGCGGCCTACCGTGGCTACAGCGTTATCCTTTTTGCCCCGATCGCCGCCCTCGGCGCCGTCCTGCTCACCGACCCGTCCGCCGTCGCCCCTGCCTTCACCGGGGTGTTCATGGAGAAGATGGTCGGCTTCATCAAACTGTATTTCCCGGTCTTCCTACTCGGCGCCGTGTTCGGCAAGTTGATCGAGCTCTCGGGTTTCTCCCGCTCGATTGTCGCAGCAGCGATTCGCTTGCTCGGCACCCGCCAGGCGATGCTGGTGATCGTGCTGGTCTGCGCCCTGCTGACCTACGGCGGCGTGTCGCTGTTCGTGGTGGTGTTTGCGGTGTATCCGTTCGCTGCAGAGATGTTCCGCCAGAGCAACATCCCCAAGCGCCTGATCCCGGCGACCATCGCCCTCGGTGCGTTTTCGTTCACCATGGACGCCCTGCCCGGTACACCACAGATCCAGAACATCATTCCCAGCACCTTCTTCAACACCACCGCGTGGGCGGCGCCGTGGCTGGGTATGATCGGCACGATTTTCGTGTTTTGCGCCGGCATGCTGTTCCTCCAGCGCCAACGCAACAAGGCCCAGCGCGCCGGCGAAGGCTATGGCACCGAACTGCGCAACGAACCGGAAACCGCCGAAGACCTGAAACTGCCCAACCCGTGGATCGCCCTCTCACCGCTGCTGGCGGTGGGCATCATGAACCTGTTGTTTACCCAGTGGATTCCGCAGTGGTACGGCAAGACCCACAGCCTCGCGCTACCCGGCATGGCTGCACCGGTTACCACTGAAATCGCCAAACTCACGGCGATCTGGGCGGTGCAGGCTGCTTTGCTGGTGGGCATCCTGATGGTGCTGGCATTCGGTTTCAAAGCGATCAAAAGCAAGCTCGCCGAGGGCAGCAAAAGTGCAGTCAGCGGCGCATTACTGGCAGCGATGAACACCGCGTCCGAATACGGTTTCGGTGCGGTCATTGCCTCATTGCCGGGTTTTCTGGTGCTGGCTGACTGGCTCAAGAGCATTCCCAATCCGCTGGTCAACGAAGCGATCACCGTGACCCTGCTGGCCGGTATCACCGGCTCCGCCTCGGGGGGCATGAGCATCGCGCTCGCGGCGATGTCCGAACAATTCATCAGCGCCGCCCACGCCGCCAACATTCCGCTGGAAGTGCTGCACCGGGTGGCCGCCATGGCCAGCGGCGGCATGGACACCCTGCCACACAACGGCGCGGTGATTACCCTGCTCGCCGTCACCGGCCTGACCCATCGTGAGGCCTACAAGGACATTTTCTGTATTACGCTGATCAAGACACTGGCAGTTTTCGTGGTGATCGGCACTTTCTACGCCACCGGCATTGTGTGAGGTATTGATGACGACTCTTTCTGGCAAGACCGCACTGGTCACCGGCTCCACCAGCGGCATCGGGCTGGGCATCGCCCTGACGCTGGCCAAGGCCGGCGCCAACCTGATCCTCAACGGCTTTGGCGACGCGTCGAAGGTGATCGCCGAAGTCGAACAGTTCGGCGGCAAGGTCGGCCATCACCCGGCAGACGTCAGCGACCCGGCGCAGATCGCCGACATGATCGCCTACGCCGAACGCGAATTCGGTGGCGTGGACATTCTGGTCAACAACGCAGGCATCCAGCATGTCGCGGCGGTTGAAGAGTTCCCGGTGGAGCGCTGGGACTCGATCATCGCCATCAACCTCTCGTCTGTGTTTCACAGCACTCGCCTGAGCCTGCCGGGCATGCGTGCCAAGGGCTGGGGGCGGATCGTCAACATCGCCTCGGTACACGGTCTGGTCGGCTCCACCGGCAAGGCGGCGTATGTGGCGGCCAAGCATGGGGTGATCGGCCTGACCAAAGTGATCGGCCTGGAAACCGCCGCCAGCAACGTCACCTGCAACGCGATCTGCCCGGGCTGGGTGCTGACGCCGCTGGTGCAGAAACAGATCGACGATCGCGCGGCCAAGGGTGTCGACCCGCAACAGGCGCAGCACGATCTGCTGGCCGAGAAACAGCCGTCGCTGGAGTTCGTCACCCCGGCGCATCTGGGTGAACTGGTGCTGTTTCTGTGCAGCGAGGCCGGCAGCCAGGTACGAGGCGCCGCGTGGAACATCGATGGCGGATGGCTGGCGCAGTAAGCGTGCAACTGATTGCTCCCACTTTGCGGTGGGAGCTTTCTGACAAACAATAAGAGGCAAACCATGTCCGACATCCTCTGGCAACCCGATGCCAAACGCATTGCCCGGTCCCGCATGGACGGTTTTCGGCGCTTCATCAATCAGCGCCACCACCTGAAGCTCGACGACTACCCCGCCCTGCATCAATGGTCCATCGACCAGCGTGAAGCGTTCTGGCAGGCGATCGTGGATTTCTTCGGTATCTGTTTTCACACCCAACCCGACGCGGTCCTGCGCGAAGGCCTCAAGATGCCAGGTGCCGAGTGGTTTCCCGGCGCCACCCTGAATTTTGCCGAGCACCTGCTGAGTCGCCGCGACGATGCCATCGCCGTGATCGCTATCGGGGAAAACGGCCAGCGTGAACTGCTGACCTGGGCCGAACTGGCCCAGCAAGTCGCCGGCTTCCAGGCCAGCCTGCAAGCAGCCGGCGTCGTGCTCGGCGACCGGGTTGCAGCGTGCATGCCCAACACCTGGCAAACCCTGGTGGCGATGCTCGCGACCACCAGTCTCGGCGCAATCTGGTCATGTTCGTCGCCGGATTTCGGCACCCACGGTGTGATCGACCGCTTCGGCCAGATCGAACCGAAGGTGCTGATTACCTGCGCCGGTTACCGTTACGCCGGCAAAGAGATCGACCAGACCGTCAAGATCAACGAAATCCTCGAACAACTGCCATCCTTGCAACAGCTGGTCATCGTGCCTTACGCACGCCCTCACGCCCATGCCACGGATTACCGGACACCCGCCAATGTCACGCTGTGGGACGACTTCTACGAACCGGGCAATGAACCGCACTTCGTCCCGGTGCCTTTCGATCATCCGCTGTACGTGCTGTATTCCAGCGGCACCACCGGCGTGCCGAAATGCATCGTTCACAGCACCGGCGGCGTGTTGCTGCAACACGTCAAGGAACACGGGCTGCATGTCGACCTGGGCCCCGGCGACCGCTTGTTCTACTACACCACCTGCGGCTGGATGATGTGGAACTGGCTGGTCTCGGCACTGGCGGTCGGCAGCGCGGTGGTGCTGTATGACGGTTCACCGTTTTACCCGGACAACGAGCGGTTGCTGGAGCTGCTCGACGACGAGCAGGTCAGCGTGTTCGGCACCAGCCCGAAATTCCTTGCGACCCTGGAAAGCAGCGGCATCAAACCGCGTGAAAGCTACGACTTGAGCCACCTGAAAACCCTGCTCTGCACCGGCTCCGCGCTGTCGCCGCAGAGTTATGACTTCGTCTATCGCGACTTCAAACCAGACGTTTGCCTGTCCTCGATGTCCGGCGGCACGGACATCGTGTCCTGCTTCGTCAACGGCAACCCGATGTCCGCAGTCCGCCGGGGCGAAATCATGGGCAAGAGCCTGGGCATGGCGGTCGAGGTGTGGAACGACGCCGGGCAATCGGTGATTGGCGAAAAAGGCGAGCTGGTGTGCACCCGGCCATTTCCCGCCATGCCTGTCGGACTCTGGAACGATCCCGACGGCGAAAAGTTGCGCAAATCCTATTTCAGCCAGTTCCCCGGCGTCTGGGCCCAGGGTGACTATGCCGAGCAACTGCCGCACGGCGGAATGCTGATCCACGGCCGCTCCGATGCTGTGCTCAATCCCGGCGGCGTGCGCATCGGCACGGCGGAAATCTACCGCCAGGTGGAAAAAGTCCCGCAAGTGCTGGACAGCGTTGCCATCGGCCAGCAGTGGCAGGACGACGTCCGGGTGGTGCTGTTCGTGCGCCTCAAGGACGGCTTAACGCTGGATGAGGCACTGCAACAGCAGATCCGCCAGGTGATCCGCGCCAACACCACACCGCGCCATGTACCGGCGAAGATTGTCGCGGTCACCGATATTCCGCGCACCATCAGCGGCAAAGTGGTGGAGCTGGCCGTGCGCAATGTGGTGCACGGCGAGCCGGTGAAAAACACCGATGCGCTGGCCAATCCGCAAGCGCTTGAGCAGTTTCGCAATCGGGTCGAACTTCGCGACTGAAGCCTGTCAGTCCATCAGTCCCCACTCGCCGGTCGATGGCGGTGGGGACGGCATGGTGTCGGCATGCAGCTTCAGGCGCAGGCGCAGGTTATTCACCGAATCTGCGTTTTTCAGGGCTTCGTCTTCATCGATCACCCCTTCTGCTACCAGCGCGAACAGTGCAGCGTCAAAGGTCTGCATGCCCAGTTCCGCCGATTTTTCCATGATGGTTTTCAGCTCGCCAAAGTCATTGCGCCGGATCAGGTCGGCAATCGTCGGCGTACCGAGCATCACCTCGGCGGCGGCCCGTCGCTGACCGTCCCGGGTTCGCACCAGGCGCTGGGAGACGAATGCCTTGAGGTGGTTGCCCAAGGCATGCAGCAATTGCGGCCGACGCTCTTCGGGGAAGAAATTGATGATCCGGTCCAGCGCCTGATTGGCGTTGTTGGCGTGCAACGTCGACAACACCAGATGCCCGGTTTCGGCGAAGGCCAGCGCATGCTCCATGGTCTCGCGATCACGGATCTCCCCAATCAGCACCACGTCTGGTGCCTGGCGCAGAGTGTTCTTGAGCGCAGCGTGAAAGCTGCGGGTATCGACCCCGACTTCTCGCTGGTTGATGATCGATTTTTTGTGGCGATGGATGTATTCCACCGGATCCTCGATGGTGATGATGTGCCCGCTGCTGTGGCGATTACGATGGTCGATCAGCGCCGCCAGCGACGTGGACTTTCCCGAGTCGGTGGCGCCGACGAACAGGATCAGGCCTTGCTTGAGCATCACCGATTCGAGCAATACCGACGGTAGCTTCAGGTCTTCGAACCGGGGAATGTCGAGTTTGACGTTGCGGATCACGATCGAAACGTCGTTGCGCTGCTTGAAAATGTTGACCCGAAAGCGGCCGATCCCGGTACGGGAAATCGCCAGGTTCATTTCCAGATCCCGGTCGAACTCCCGGCGCTGCTCGGCGTCCATCAGGGAAGCGGCTACAGTCGCCACTTCGCCTGGCTTGAACGGATGTTCGCTCAGGGGCATCAGCACGCCGTCAAACCGCGCACTCGGCGGTGCGCCCGTGGACAGGAACAGATCCGAACCGTGACGGCTCGCCAATTGTTTGAGCAATGCGTCGATTTCCATGGCCAAAAGCACCTGCGAAGCTTTCAATGAACTTAAGACCGTGCGTCGTGACGCGACGGGCCTTACAGCGTCTACCGCACTAGGATAGTAGACGCCGCCTCACCGACCGACGCCCAGGATTGATGTGATGAACGCTGTACCGAACACCAACGACGCCCAGACCTTGATCGCCCGAACCGACTGGAACCGCAGTCCGCTCGGCAGCGCCGATACCTGGCCGCAGAGCCTGCGCACCGCGGTGGATATCGTGATTCACTCGCCGATGCCAATGCTGCTGTTGTGGGGCCCGCAGCTCACCCAGATCTACAACAACGGCTTCGCGGTGCTGGCCGGCAACAAGCATCCGCACGCTTTCGGACAGCCGGCGCACCAGATATGGCCGGAACTTCGAGACTTTACCGACCCGATTTACAGCGCCGTCCTACAAGGCCAGGTACGAACCTACAGCGAACGCCGCTTCACCCTGCAACGGGACGGCAAGGATTCCGATTTCTGGCTCGACTTGACCTACAGCCCGATCCGCGATGAAAGCGCGCAAGTGGCCGGGATTCTGGTTACCGCCATCGAAACCAACGAACGCCGACGCATCGCACTGGAACTCAAGCAGCGTTCCGAAGAAAGCCTCAAGGCGCAAAAACAGACCGAAGAACGGCTGCAACTGGCACTGGCGGCTACCGACGCGGTTGGCACCTGGGACTGGGATATCGGCCAGGACCGTTTCATCGCCGACGCGCATTTTGCCCAATCGCATGGTGTCGATCCGGCAATGGCCAGTCAGTTGCCGATCAGTGAATACCTGCAAGGCGTGCACCCTGAAGACCGCGCACTGATCGCCCGCAGCATCAAACACTGCATCACCCATGGCACCGAATACGCCGAGGAATATCGCCTGCTGCAAGCCGATGGCGAAGTGCGCTGGGTGTTCGCCCGGGGACGCTGCTACAAGGATCATCACGGACGGCCGATGCGTTTCCTCGGCGCGGCGCTGGACCTGACCGAGCGCAAGCACACCGAGCAGGCGCTGCGACAGAGCCAGACCGAGCTGCAACTGATCATCAACGCCATGCCGATCCTGATCAGCTACGTCGACCACGAAGAACGCTTTCGCCTGAACAACGCCGCGTACCTGGACTGGTACGGGCTGACCCCGCAGGAGCTGTACGGTCGCACGATCCGCGAAGTGATCGGCGAGGAGGCCTATTTCCTGCGGGCGCCGTACATCGCCGAAGCCCTGGCCGGCCGCCCCTGCTCGTTCAGCCTGTACACCCCACACCGCGACGGCAGCCAGCGCCATGCTCTGATGAATTACCTGCCGCGTCACGGCGCGGACGGCGCGGTAAACGGTTTCTATATCTTCGTGATCGACGAGACCGAGCGTAAAAAGACCGAAGAAGCCCTGCGCAACCTCAATGAAACCCTTGAGGAGCGCGTGAGTGCGCGCACCGAGCAACTGGCCCAGGCCAATCAGCGTTTGCAGAACGAGATGTTCGAACGCGAGCGCGCCGAGGACGCCCTGCGCCACGCGCAGAAAATGGAAGCGGTCGGCCAGCTCACCGGCGGCATCGCCCATGACTTCAACAACATGCTGACCGGGATCATCGGCAGCCTCGACCTGATGCAGCGCTACATCGCCAGTGGCCGCGCCGATGAGATCGGCCGCTTCACCGACGCAGCCGTGTCCTCGGCCAACCGCGCAGCGGCGCTGACCCACCGCCTGCTGGCGTTCTCCCGGCGTCAGTCGCTGGATCGCAAGACCCTCGACGTCAACGAGCTGATCCATTCGCTGGAGGACCTGATCCGCCGCACCAAAGGTGATCCGATCGAGCTCAGGTTGCGCCTGGCCGACAACGTCTGGCCGGTCAGCACCGATGTCAGCCAACTGGAAAACGCCCTGCTCAACCTGGTGATCAACGCCCGCGATGCCATGCCCGACGGCGGCGAACTGCTGATCGAAACGGCCAACGTCTACCTCGACGGCAACGACATCACCACCCTCGAACCGGTCAAGGCCGGGGATTACCTGATGCTCGCGGTGAGCGACAACGGCACCGGCATGACGCCCTCGGTACGTTCCAAGGCGTTCGATCCGTTCTTCACCACCAAACCGATCGGCCAGGGCACCGGGCTCGGGTTGTCGATGATTTACGGCTTTGCCCAGCAATCGGGTGGGCACGTCAGCCTCGACAGCCTGCCGGGTCAGGGCACCTGCGTGCGCCTTTACCTGCCTCGTTTGTATGCACTGGAACCGGAGCGGCCAGTCATCGAAACGGTCACCGAGGCCCCTGCCGTCGCAACCGGCGAAACCGTGGTGGTGGTCGAGGACGATCCGGCGGTGCGCATGCTGGTCATGGACCTGCTCAAGGAGCTGGGTTATCGCGCCCATGAAGCCGAAGACGCCAAGGGTGCCTTGCCATTGCTCGAATCCGACCTGCGGGTTGACCTGCTGGTGACGGATGTCGGCCTGCCGGGCATGAACGGCCGGCAAATGGCGGAGATCGCCCGTCAGCATCGTCCAGGGCTCAAAGTGTTGTTCATGACCGGGTACGCGCAGAAAGCCGCCGAACGTCAGGGCTTCCTCGAGGACGGCATGGACATGGTCGCCAAACCGTTTTCCATCGAGCAACTGGCCGGCAAGATCCGCACGATGCTCAGCCAAAACCCGTGACTTGAGGCATAATCCGCGCCCCGCCGTCACCCCGCTACAGGTATTGCACGATGAAAGCCCAAGCCCGCCACATTCTGGTCAAGACTGCCGATGAGGCTGAAAAACTCAAACAACGCATCGCCAACGGTGAAGCGTTCGATGTGCTGGCCAAGAAATTTTCCACCTGCCCGTCCGGCAAGCGCGGCGGCGATCTGGGTGAAGTGCGGCCAGGGCAGATGGTCGGCGCGATCGACGCGGTGATCTTCAAGAAACCGCTGCGCACGGTGCACGGGCCGATCAAGAGCAAATTCGGCTATCACCTGGTACAGGTTTTTTACCGCGATTGAGTATTTGGCTTCAGGGCCAATCGCGAGCAGGCTCGCTCCCACAAAAAATCGTGAGCGACACACAATCACTGTGGGAGCGAGCCTGCTCGCGATCCGATTGCCCGGCAATCGGTCACCGACTACTTCGGAATCAGAGCTCCGGGTACTTGAATAACCTGGCTCGCTAGCAGATGGCCGGCCTGCGCCGCTTCCGCCGGGCTACCCCCAAGCAAACGACTCGCCAGATAAGCCGCACTGAACGAATCCCCCGCCGCCGTGGTATCTACCACCTTCTCGACCTTCTGCGCCGGCACTTCAAACGCTTCCCCGTCACAACGGATCAGACAGGCTTCCGCCCCGCGCTTGAGCACCACTTCCGGCGTGCCGATCTGCGCGTACGCTGCAAACACCGCATCACAGTCCTCGAAATGGAACAGCGCCTGCTCGTCGTCCACCGTCAGCAACGCCAGATCGACGTGAGGCAACACGCTGCGATACGCCGCCCGCGCATCCTCCACCGAGGCCCACAAGCGTGGCCGATAGTTGTTGTCGAAGACGATCCGCGCGTCACGCTGGCGGGCTTGGATCAAGGTCTCGATCAGTCTCTCCCGACCCTGAACGCCGAGCACCGCCAGCGTGATGCCGCTGAAATACAGCACGTCGTAATCCGGCAGCGCGGCCAGAATCGGCGCGGCTGCCGGCGTGGTGAAGCAGTCGCGCACAGCGGCTTCGTTACGCCAGTAAAGGAAGCGGCGCTCCCCGGCAGCATCGGTCTGGATGCAATACAGGCCCGGCAGGCGATCGGGCAAGCGCTGAACCAGATCCAGGCCAATGTTTTCATCGACCCAACTGCGGCACATAGCGTCACTGAAGCTGTCGTCGCCCAGCGCAGTCACGTAATCGACCTGCGCCTTGTCGCCCATGGCGCGGGCCAGATAGACCGCCGTGTTCAGCGTGTCACCGCCGAAGCTCTGTTGCAGACTGCCATCGGCACGTTGCTGGAGTTCGATCATGCATTCGCCGATCAAAGCGATGCGCGGGGTGTTCGGACCCAAGGCACTGAGCATGTTCATCAGAAACAGGTTTCCATGGTTTCGATCACCGACAGTTGTTCATCCACCAGCAGCCCAACGCGCCACTTGTCAAAGGTCAGGCACGGGTGCGAAGTGCCGAAGGAAATAATGTCGCCGACGCGCAATTCCACGCCCGGTGCCACGGTCATGAACGCGTGCTGGTCCATCACCGCCGTCACCTTGCAGGCGCCGACATCGTCGCCCACTGCTGGCAGCACGCCGGCCTTGTAACGCAGCAAGGGCACCGGCATCCCGGCATCGAACGCCACGTCACGCTTGCCCAGGGCAATCACCGCAAAGCCCGGCTCCGGCAGCGACTGCACGTGGGCCCAGACTTCCAGCGCCGGGCGCAGGCCTTCGTGCAGGTCGCTGCGACGGTCGAGCACGCAGCACTGCGCCTCTTTATAGATGCCATGGTCGTGAGCCACATAACTGCCTGGGCGCAACACGCTGAGGAAACGACCGCCCGCGTTTTGCGCTTCGAACGATTCGGCGATCAGGTCGTACCACGCCGAACCCGATGCGGTGATGATCGGTTTGGCGATGGCGAACGCGCCGCTGTCCTGCAACTGCACCGCCAGTCGCACCAAAGAGGCCGCAAATTCACGGATACCGCTGACCGCATGATCGCCGTGGATCACGCCTTCATAACCTTCGATGCCAGTCAGGGCCAGCGCCGGTTGCGCGCCGATGGCCTTGGCCAGTTCGATGACTTCCTGTTCGCTGCGGCAACCGCAACGGCCTCCGACCACGCCGTACTCGATCATCACGTTCAGCCGCACGCCACGGGACGCAAAGTAAGCGCCCAGATCGGCGACGTTGTCCGGGTGATCAACCATGCAATAGAAATCGAAGCCCGAATCGGCCGCCAGCAGATCGGCAATCAACGCCATGTTCGGCGTGCCGACCAGTTGGTTGGCCATCAGCACCCGGCGTACGCCGTGAGCGTAAGCGGCGCGGGTCTGGGTGGCGCTGGCCAGGGTGATGCCCCAGGCGCCAGCGTCGAGCTGACGACGAAACAGCGCCGGGGTCATGCTGGTCTTGCCGTGGGGCGCGAGTTCGGCGCCGCTGTCGCTGACGAATTTCTGCATCCAGCGGATGTTGTGCTCCAGCGCTTCGCGGTGCAGCACCAGCGCCGGCAGGCTGATGTCACGCACCAGTTGCGCGCCGAGGGCGGCATCGCCCTTTTCCACGGCAGCAGTGTTGTTGGCAGTCGTCATGGTCGAACTCCTCACAGTCGCGCCCGCAGGCAGGCGCGGTTATTCGTTGATTCGCCGGGCGAGGCTGTTGGCGCTCTCGATCAAGACCCGGCGATAGTCGTTGTAATTGTTCTTGGCATCGGCGCGCGGGGCGACGATGCACAGGGTGCAGATGGCAACGCCTTGAGGGTCTTTGACCGGGGCGGCGAAGCAATGGGTGAAGGTGTCGGCAACACTGTCGAAGGAGAAGAAACCGTCGATGCCGGCCTGACGGATTTCCGCCAGAAACGTTTCCATCGGCAGGCGTTCGCCACCGGGCAGGATGAAGTCGTCGGGGTCGATCAGGTCGCTGATCTGCTGATCGCTCAAGTGCGCCAGCAGCAGACGTCCGGAGGCGGTCCACGGGATCGGCGCGTTTTCGCCGATATCGGAAGAAATGCGGAAATGCCGCTCGCCCTCCTTCATCAGCGCCACCGTGTATTTGCGCCCGTTGAGCAGGCACATTTGCGCGGTTTCCCGGGTCTGGCTGACGATCTCCTGCAAGGCGTGATCGGCCTCGCGACTGAGGTCGAAATGACGCAAATGCGCCTGGCCAAGGAAGTACAGCTGACGACCGAGATAGACGTGACCGTCCTTGCCCACCGGTTCCAGAATTCGTCGTTCGAGCAACGAGGCCACCAGTTCGTAGACCGTGGATTTCGGGCTGCCGATACCGTTGGCGATATCGTTCGGACGCAGTGGCTGGCCGATTTCCTTGAGGAAATCGAGGATATCGAACGCCCGGTCCAGACCGCGTGCCCGGCGCTTGATGGTGTCTTCGGTCATTTCTGTGGTTCCCATAAAAGATGCCGGGATGGTAACTGGCCCTTGGCGTTGTGTCAGTTGGATCGCAGCCCTCACCCCCCGCCCTCTCCCACGGGGAGAAGGAGCCTGATCGCATCGATGCAAATGCCATCGTCTGACACAACAATCTGCATCGATAGAGATCAGTCCCCTCTCCTGGGGGAGAGGGCTAGGGTGAGGGGGCTACGGCCTCAGCAACGCCACATCTCTCAGGCCTTCTTCTTGTACGCAATGCAGTCGATCTCGACCTTGCAGTCGACCATCATGCTCGCCTGCACACAGGCCCGGGCCGGCGCGTGTTCAGGCTTGAAGTACTCGCCGAAGACCTTGTTGAAACTGCTGAAATCCCGCGGATCGTCCAGCCACACGCCGGCACGTACCACGTCTTCCAGGCCATAACCGGCCTCTTCGAGAATAGCGATCAGGTTCTTCATGGTCTGGTGGGTCTGCTCGACGATACCGCCCACAATGATCTCGCCATCCACCGCCGGCACCTGCCCGGAAACATGCAGCCAGCCATCGGCCTCGACAGCGCGGGCGAATGGACGAGGCTGGCCGCCAGCGGCGGTGCTGCCGGTGCCGTAACGAGTAATGCTCATGGGTGTTTCTCCTGATTGAAAAAGTGAAAAGTCAGAACCGCGTGCTTTTGAGAAATTCCGCCAGCCGCGGCGATTGCGGACGCTCGAACAGTTCCTTGGGAGGCCCCTGCTCTTCGATGCGCCCCTGATTCATGAAAACGATCTTGTCCGAGACCTCGAAGGCAAAACGCATTTCGTGGGTCACCAGCAACATGGTCATGCCGTCCTCGGCCAGGCCCTTGATCACGTTCAGCACTTCGCCGACCAGCTCCGGGTCGAGGGCCGAGGTGACTTCGTCGAACAGCATCAGGCTCGGGTTCATCGCAATCGCTCGGGCAATCGCCACGCGCTGCTGCTGACCGCCGGACAACTGACCGGGAAAGTGATTGCGCCGCTCCAGCAGACCGACCCGCTCCAGCCATTTCTCGGCCAGGACCACGGCTTCGTCCTTGTGCATCTTTTTGACTTTCAGCAGGCCGAGCGTGACGTTTTGCAACGCGGTGAGGTGCGGGAACAGGTTGAATTGCTGGAACGCCATGCCGGTCATTGCCCGATGACGGGCGATGACTTTTTCCGGGTGGCGCACGCGCTTGCCGTTGAGTTCGTCATAGCCGATGGATTCACCGTCGAGCAGGATCTGCCCGCCCTGGAACTCCTCGAGCATGTTCACGCAGCGCAGCAGCGTGGTCTTGCCCGAGCCGCTGGAGCCGATCAGTGTCACCACGTTGCCGCGCTGCATGCTCAGATCGACGCCCTTGAGCACTTCGACCGTGCCGTATTGTTTATGGAGGCCACGGATGTCCAGCAAGGGCTGAGCGTTCTGGACGTTGGAAACTTGAGCTTGAGTCATGGCAGGGCCACCCGCTTTTCAATGTGCCGGCCGAGTAATTCGATGCCGTAGTTGATGACGAAGAACAGAAAACCGGCGAACAGGTAAAACTCCAGGGTCATGAACGTCCGGGCGATGATTTGCTGGGTGCTGAGCAACAGCTCGGCCACGCCGATCACCGACAGCAAGGTCGAGGCCTTGACGATTTCCGTGGACGAGTTGACCCAGGTCGGCAGGATCTGCCGCAGCGCCTGAGGCAACAGCACGTAACCGAGGGACTGATAGAACGTCAGGCCGATGGCTTTGCTGGCTTCCATCTGCCCGCGTGGCAACGCCTGCAATGCGCCGCGCACAATCTCGGCGACGTGGGAGCCGCAAAACAGCGTCAGACCCAAGGCACCCGCCTGAAATGCGCTGATCTGCCAGCCGAGCGCCGGCGCCATGTAGAAGCAGGCCAGCACCAGCACGAACACCGGGGTGCCGCGAATCAGGTCGACGTAAAAGCGGAACGGGGCGCGCATCCAGAACTTGCCGTAGGTCAGTACGAGACCGGCAAACACACCGATGACCGTGCCGAACAGAATGGCCAGCGCCGACACCTGCACGCTGGTCAGAAAGCCTTGCCACAAGGCTTCGCGGGCAATCCACAACTCATGCAACCAACTGGGGGATTCGTACATCGCAGCCTCCTATCGGCGAATTGCCAGACGCTGCTCCAGGTAACGCAGCAGCATGGCAATGAGGTAACAGGCCGCGACATACAACGCCGTGGTCACCAGCCAGGTTTCGATCACCCGGTAGCTTTCGACGTTGATCTTGCGCGCGTAATAGGTCAGCTCGGGCACCGCAATCGCAGCGGCCAGCGAGGTGTCCTTGAACAGCGAAATGAAGTTGTTCGACAGCGCCGGCAGCACGTTGCGCAACATCACCGGCACGGTGACGTAGGCCTTCACCTGCCACTCGCCCAGACCAATGGCCAGCCCCGCTTCACGCTGGCCCTTGGGAATGCTCAAAAGGCCACCGCGGAACACTTCGGTCAGGTAGGCCCCGGCATACAGCGACAGGGTGATGATGAACGACGGGATCTTGTCCAGCCGGATCCCCAGGCTCGGCAACGCAAAGTAGATCAACAGAATCAACACCAGAATCGGCGTGTTACGGATCACCGTCACATACACCGATGCCAGCACCCGCAAGGCGCGATGCCTGGACAGCAAGGCAAACGCCATCAGCAGGCCGATCACGCAGCCGATGGCGATCGACACCAGCGCCAGTTCCAGGCCCAGACCGAGCCCCGCCAGCAAGGTGTCGAAATCGCGCCACACGGCGGCAAAGTTCAACTGATAGTTCATGGTCGGCAGTACCTTGAGCGGGGCGCATCAGGGCGCCCCGCTCTCACGGGATCATTTGAATTCGACAGGGAAACCGATGGCGGGCGATGGCAGATCCACGCCGAACCATTGCTTGAACGACGCGGCGTAGGTCGGGAATTCAACGCCGGTCATGGCTTCATGCAGGGTGGTGTTGACGAAGTTCAGCCAGTCCTGATCGCCGCGTTTGACGGCGCACGCGTAGGTCTGCGGGCTCCAGGCGTAGGTCGGGCTGCGGTAGCGGCCAGGGTTCTGCACCATCAGGTATTTGACCGATGACTGGTCAGTGGCGGCAGCATCGGCGCGGCCGGAATTCACTGCCTGATACATCAGATCGACGCTGTCGTACTGATCGACCTTGGCCTTGGGCAGTGCCTGATGCACCAGCTCTTCGGCGTACACGTTCTGCAGCACCGCGACGGTCACGCTGTCGCCGGCGGCCTGCAAGTCTTCGATTTCCTTGTACTTGCTGTTGTTCGGCAGCAGCAGACCGACGCCCTCGCGATAGTAAGGCAAGGTGAACGCCACTTGCTGCGCACGGCTGGCGGTGACGGTGATGAACTGGCAGCTCATGTCGACCTTGTCGGTCAGCAGGTTGGGAATCCGCGCATCGGACGACTGCACCACGAACTCGACCTTGCTCGGGTCATTGAACAGACCTTTGGCCACCATCCGGGCGATGTCGATATCAAAGCCCTGCAACTTGCCGTCCGCGCCCTGGAAGTGCCACGGCGCATTGGTGCTGCCGGTGCCCACAATCAGTTTTCCACGGGCCAGGACGCTGTCGAGCTTGCTGTCGGCCGCCTGGGCCATACCCATGACAGCGGACGAAGCCGCGAGAACAAAAACACACGCTTTGAACAAGGAAGGTCGGCGATGCATGGCAAGCACTCCAGGAAGTTGTTTATTCCGCTATACCGGAACTCGGTTTGTTACTACGGAATAGACAGCAGAAAGTGTGCCACAGGATTCAAGGGGAATCTGCAAAGGATTGAATTGTGTTTTGAATCAAAGGGATGGAAGAAACCTGCGAAACGCTGCAACGAACATTGATTAATCACTTCGCTACTTTGCGCCACACATGGCGGGTATCCGGGCCACATTCTGGTGCGCGATGCACGATTGGGCGCGGGCTGCACCTGTCAACTCTGACAGTTGCGGCAACGGTCGCGACTCCCCTAACGTCGTACTGTCCAGCACATCGAATAAAGGAGGTTCCGATGACGACACCGACTCGATATTCAGCATTGCCTCCGACGTACCGGAAGGTCTTGAAAGCCCGGCGCCTCGTCGTCCTGTATTTCTTCAACGAGCACTGCGGTGCCTGCGTGTCTTCCGGCCCGGTTTTTCTCGAGATCGCCAAGCCCTTTCGGTCATGGATGGATATCTTCATGCTCGATACCGCACAGTCGTGTCGACATCCGGATGTCACGAGCACCCCGACGGTGTTGCTCTACAAGGAAGGCGTTCTGGTCAAAAAACTGAAAGGCATCGGTTCGAAAGAATCCCTCCTTCAAGACTTCACCCAATTCCTCGGCAAAACCCGACACTTCGCTGTACCGCGCAAATCGGCCCATGACCTGAACTGGCTGCGTCACACCCTCCGCACCCTCTGCACCGTCCACCGCGCAAAACGGTGGAACCTTTCCTGAAAGTGCCGTCAGGCCTCACGCACCAGCAACACCCGCGTCACGCGACGCTCTTCGACCGCCATCACGGTCATGCCCCAGCCTTCATGCTCCAGTCGATCACCTTTCATCGGCAGGCGATCCAGCAGGCTCATCACCAGCCCGGCCAAGGTCTGGTAATCCTCGGTCGGCTCGGCGCAAAAACCGGTGTGTTCGCGGATGCGGGTCAGGTTCAACGCACCGTTGACGATGAACCCGCCCTGCTCCTCGACCACATCGGGGCCGGCGATTTCACTGGCGTCCGGCAGTTCACCGGCAATCGATTCGAGAATGTCGGTCATGGTCAATACGCCGACGAAGTCACCGAATTCGTTGACCACAAACGCGATGTGGGTCGACGCCGCACGCATTTGCTCCAACGCATTGAGGATCGAATAGCTGTCCAGCAGATTGACGGTCTTGCGCACCAGGTGTTCAAGGTTCGGCTCGTTGCCGGCCAGATACTCCTTGAGCAGCTCCTTTTTGTGAACGAAGCCCAACGGCTCATCCACCGCACCGTTGCGAATCAACGGCAGACGAGAGTAGGACGAATGCATCAGTCGCGTACGAATCGCCGCAGCGTCGTCCGCCAGATCAATGTGATCGACATCCGCACGGACGGTCATCAGTGTGCGGATTGACCGCTCGGCCAGTTGCAGCACGCCGCTGATCATCACCCGTTCGCGACGGTCGAACAGCTCCGCGCTTGGCGCCTGACCATCGTCCAGCAAGTCGGAAATCTCCTCGCCCACCTCTTCCACCGCCAGTTTACGGCCACCCAACAGACGCATCACCGCGTGCGCCGTACGCTCACGCATCGGGCGCAAGCCTTGCATCGAGCGCTTGCGGCGAGCACGGGCGATCTGGTTGAACACCTCGATCAGGATCGAGAAACCAATCGCGGCGTACAGATAACCTTTCGGGATGTGGAAACCCAGGCCTTCGGCAGTCAGGGCGAAACCGATCATCATCAGGAAGCCCAGGCACAGCATGATCACTGTCGGGTGTGCGTTGACGAAGCGGGTCAGCGGCTTGCTGGCAACGATCATCAGGCCGATGGAAATGATCACCGCAATCATCATCACCGCCAGTTCATCGACCATGCCCACGGCAGTAATCACCGCATCGAGGGAGAACACCGCATCGAGCACGACAATCTGCGCCACGATGGGCCAGAACAGCGCATAAGCGGTGTTGGTCGAACGCTCGCCGACGTGGCCCTCAAGCCGTTCGTGCAGTTCCATGGTCGCCTTGAACAACAGGAACACGCCACCGAATAGCATGATCAGGTCACGGCCGGAGAAGCTCTTGCCGAACACTTCGAACAACGGTGCCGTGAGGGTGACCAGCCAGGAAATACTCGCCAGCAGGCCAAGACGCATGATCAGCGCCAGGCTCAAGCCGATGATTCGCGCACGATCGCGCTGATGCGGCGGCAGCTTGTCCGCCAGGATCGCGATGAACACCAGGTTGTCGATACCCAGCACCAGTTCCAGCACGATCAGTGTCAACAAGCCCAGCCACGCCGTGGGATCCGCTAACCATTCCATATTCTGTCTCTATCTCTCTTCAGTGATTTCAGGCTGCCGGGCACGGCAAAGTGCGGCGCGAAAGCTCAAAGGCTGCGCCATCAACGATAGTCGGGAGTCGGAAGACTGGATGCTGCGAGTGCGTCAAGACCGCGCCATGGCGCGAAGGGAACGTTGTTCTTTGAGTAGAACTGGGAGGCTCCGAGAGGGTATTCATGCAAATCCTGAATGAAAAAAGGCCTTGAAGCGTACAGGCTCAGATGACTTTTCCTACAGCTGGAAATCATTTCAAAATCTGTACGCCTTCGCCGTCGCCTCAGGATTCCGGGTAGATCGCGGCGAGAACCCGTTCGGCATTCGCACCGCAACTCATGCCTTCGGGCCTGGATTGAATACTGTCGATCACCTCCAGCAGCCGCGCCTTGCTTTGGGCCAGATGCTGCTGCATGACTTCGATCTGCTCGACCTTGCGCGTCAGGCCTTCCACCAATTCTTCGTGCTTGAATTCGCCGGTTCCGGCGGCTGGCAGCAACTGCTTGAGTTCTTCCAGGGAAAATCCGGCCTGCTGGGCACTGCGGATAATGTTCAGGGTTTGCAGCACTTGCGGCGGGTAACGCCGGTAGCCATTGCCCAGCCGCTCCACTTTCGGAATCAGGCCCTGGGCCTCGTAGAAGCGAATGCTCGAAGCGCTCAGCCCGCTCCGTTGCGCCAATTCACCGATTTTCATTTCAGCCTCGATTTGCCTGCTTGACATTAAAGTTGACTTTAAGCTTAGCCTTTCTCCATCACTGATGAGGAGTCAAGCAATGTCGCCCTTCCAGATTTTGAAACTGCCCAACGGTCAGACCGTCGGCAACCGTATCGCCAAAGCCGCCATGGAAGAAAACCTCGCCGATCGTGACCAGGCTCCCTCCCGCGAACTGTTTCGCCTGTATCAAGCCTGGGCCGACGGCGGCGCCGGCTTGCTGCTGACCGGTAATGTCATGATCGACCGCCGCGCCATGACCGGCCCTGGTGGCGTGGTGCTCGAAGACGAGCGGCATCTGGACCGTTTCCGTCAATGGGCCGAAATCGCCCGCAGTGGAGGTGCACAAGTCTGGGTTCAGCTCAACCATCCCGGCCGCCAGACCTTCGCCAACATGGGCCAGCAAGCGCTGGCGCCGTCGGCGGTGGCATTGGAAATGGGCTCGTTCTCGAAGCTGTTCGCCGAGCCCAAGCCAATGACCGAGGACGACATCGAAGAAGTCATTCAACGTTTTGCCAAAAGCGCCGCGCTCGCCGAAAAAGCCGGATTCACCGGCGTGCAGATTCACGCTGCCCACGGCTATCTGCTGAGCCAGTTTCTCTCGCCGCTGACCAATCGCCGCACCGACCGCTGGGGGGGTTCGCTGGAAAACCGTGCGCGCCTGCTGCTGTCGGTGATCGAGGCTGTGCGTCAGGCCGTTTCACCACAGTTTTGCGTGGCGGTGAAACTCAACTCCGCGGATTTCCAGCGCGGCGGCTTCGACACGGACGACGCGCGTCAGGTGATCGAATGGCTCAACGAACAGCCAATCGACCTGCTCGAGCTGTCCGGTGGCAGCTACGAAGCGCCGGCGATGCAAGGCGAAGCCCGCGACGGACGCACCCTGGCCCGTGAGGCGTTCTTTCTGGAGATGGCCAGTGAACTGGCCAGAGTGGCCCGCATGCCAGTGATGGTCACCGGCGGTATCCGGCGCCTGCCCATCGTCGAACAAGTGCTCGACAGCGGTATCGCCATGGCCGGCATCGCCACTGCGCTGGCCATCGAACCGAGTCTGGTCAAACACTGGCGCGAAGGCCGCCACAGCGAACCACAACTGCCGCCGATCCGCTGGAAACGCAAACCGCTGGCCGCACTGGCGAACATGGCCGTGGTGCGTTTCCAGATGGCCCGCCTGAGCCGGGGTCGCCAGCCGCATCCCGAAGTGTCGGCACTCTGGGCGCTGATTCGCGACCGGTTGTATCTCAGTCGCCGCACCCGGCAGTACCGTCAGGCAATGGATGTATAAACCCTAGCGTCCGGCAAACCGCAGGCGAGACAGCTGACGCAAATCCCCTTCGACGTAATAGTCGTTGGTCCAGCTGTCATTCGCCGCCAGCGGCTGCACCTGCTTCAACGCCAGTTTTTTCGCGAAATAGCGGAAGCGGTAATGCTCGTAGAAGCGCAGCAGCTCAAGGCCGTAACGGTCCGCCAGTTCGGTGTCGCCGCGAATGATCAGGTAGTTCTCGTCATTACCGTTGCTGGCCGAGGTGCTGAGGTTGTGGCTGCCGCTGATGATGGTCGGGCTGTCGCTGGTGAAGTCGGTGACGATCGCCTTGGTGTGCACCAGCAGGTTGCCCTTCTGGCCTTTCATGTTCTCTTTCAGCCAGCCTTCCAGCCCGGTGTTGAGCAGCGCGGTGGCGGCGAACTCAGCGGTTCGGTCAGCGTGAAACCCGGTGATGCGGCTGACCGTGTTTTGCAGGCCGTAACGCAGGATGTCGTCGTGAGGCTGACCGAGCAATGCGTTGAGAATCGCGTCGGGCAAGGCGAATGCCGTGACGAACAGCACGTCTTTCCTCGCCGCGTTAATGATGTCGACGAACTCGCGCAGATCGGCACCACCACTGCGCGGCGAGAACCCGGCAAACAGCGGTTGCGCCGGGTTCATCGGGTTGTGCTGGGTGATCCAGTCCCGGGCGGCACCGACATCCGCCGGCGTCGCCCAGACCTGCTCGAACGTCTGCAGGTAGCTGGCTGCAATGACCGTGTCGTCCAGCACATGGACCACGTTGGCCTGGCGATACACGCCGTTGGCGGTGAAATTGGTGCTACCGCACAGCACGGCCTGGGGCTGCCGCTCACCGCCAGCGATGCGACTGAGGACGATGAACTTGTCATGGAAAATGTCGTGGGTCACCCGGCCGCGCTTGTTGGCTTCCGGCAGCTTGGCAAGGCTGGCCTCGTTCATCGTGGTGTCTTCGTCACCGGGCTTGGCGTGATACAGCACCCGCACCTGCACACCGCGATCAAACGCCGCGTTCACCGTGTCGATGATGGCTTGCAGTTGATACTCGTAAATCGCAATGTCCAGCGCCCATTGCCCGTCGACGGCTCGCTCGATAAAGCCCTGCAAACGTCCGAGCAGGCCGTTTTCCAGCCATTGCCGCGCAGCGTCGGGCCAGGCTTCGATGGGCATGTTCTTGTTGGCGCTGATCTGTGCATCGAGATCGGGAAACTTGCGCTGGAACGCCTGACTGGCAGCCACGGCGCGGTTGAAGATCACGCTCTGGTTGGTCGGGTGTCCGTCATCCGAGGTAATGCTCAGTTCCAGCGACTCCCCAAGCACCGGCGCGTCGGCAGTGCCGTAGGCCAGGTGCACGCGGTAATGCATGGTTGTGCCCGGATTGACCGCGTAATCGGCCCAGCGAAATTTCTGCAGCGGCGCGATGTCACTGGGCGTGGCGTGAAACTGCGCGAAGGTGTGTTCCTTGCCGGGAAAGGTCAGGCTGTTGAACAGAAACTGCCACGGCCTGTCGCCCTGCTGCTTCTCGATGGCAAACCCCAGCAGGCCTTTGCGGCGGGGTTCGGCAAGATCCATTGCCAGCAGCACGCCGTTGGTGCCGGCGTAAGCCTTTACGCGAAAATCGTCCTGAGGATTGGCAACCAGTACGCGCATGATTCACTCCTTGTGATGTGGGCTGGATGCAGCATAGACCTCAGACAGACAGCAGGTCGTCGATATGCCGGTAATCCGCTTCCAGTGCAGTCGCCAACTGCTTCGCCCTGCCCAGCCTGATCGGCCCGCGTTCGATATCGATCAACAGGCCCGGACAGGCCAGCACCGGCAACCCCGACCATTCTTTCAAGCGCCCATCGGTCAATACCAGTAGACGCTGTTGTTCGGCCGGGAACCGCTTGCGGCGTACCGTCAGCCAGTGCTCGGCCTCGTTCAGCGCCGCCAGCAATGGCGTGCCGCCTCCCGCTCCCAAGTCATCGAGCCACACACGCAGTCCGCTGGAAGCTTTCAAACCCTGCACCTGCCATTTCGGCGCCGCGCCACTGGCAGTCAGCAAGGCGAGCCGCGCCCGTTGCCGGTAAGCATCATCGAACAATTGCGCGAGCACGCCTTTGGCATCGCTCAATGCTTGATGACGTCGGGTCGAGGCCGAGGCATCGACGATCACCAACCACAATTCATGGGGGCTGCGGGTGCGCAGTTGAAACAACAGATCCGCGCGCACTTTCGGGCGGCCATTGAGCAATGTTCCCGGCCAGTTCACCGAACCGCTGCGAGCGGCATGACGTTTGCCCTGTCGACCGTTATCGAGGCGCCCGGCGCGAGGTCTGGCATTCGCCCCCGCGTCGGATCGGGGGCGAATGCCTAAGGCTTTTTTTGTAGGTGTGGCGGCCAGGTCGGGACTTCGCGGCGCACACCGGTGGTGAGGGCCGGCGCCGGCATTTCACCCCATTGCCCCTGCCCTTCACTCGGCTCGAGCTGAGTGCCGGATGGCGATTGAGCCGGTGGTTGTGCATTGGACGAAGACTGTTCCCGGCGACGATGACGCAAGGCAAATTCAGCGACGGCATCGATGTCCTGCTCGCCGATGGCTTCGGCCCCACGCCAGGCCGCATGCGCCCGGGCGGCACGCAGCCAGACCAGATCGGCACGCAAACCGTCAACGCCTGCCGCAAAGCAACGCTCGGTAATCTGTGCCAGCGCTTGATCGTCAAGAGGAATGTTTGCCAACGCATTGCGAGCGTTTTCGCAACGCTCGCGCAGGGCGTGTTGCTCGGTTTCCCACTGCCCGCAGAAAGCCCGCGGGTCGCTGTCGAAATCCAGCCGACGGCGAATGATCTGCCCGCGCTCGACCGGCGCCGTGTGACCGCTCAGGGCGACGTTCAGACCAAAGCGATCGAGCAATTGCGGGCGCAGTTCGCCTTCTTCCGGGTTCATCGTGCCGATCAGCACGAACTTCGCCGAATGCCGATGGGAAATTCCGTCGCGCTCGATCAGGTTGGTGCCGCTGGCGGCGACATCGAGCAACAAGTCCACCAGATGATCCGGCAGCAGATTCACTTCATCGACATACAACACACCGCCGTCAGCCTTGGCCAGTACGCCCGGAGAAAACTGCGCGCGACCGTCGCTCAACGCCGCGTCCAGATCCAGCGTGCCAACCAGCCGCTCTTCCGTCGCCCCCAACGGCAAGGTGACGAACTGACCGCTGGCCAGCAAATCCGCAAGGCCCCGGGCCAGAGTCGACTTGGCCATGCCGCGGGGGCCTTCGATCAGCACGCCGCCGATTTTCGGGTCGATGGCCGTCAGGTACAACGCGAGCTTCAGATCCTCGGCGCCGACCACGGCAGAGAGCGGGAAATGCGGGATGTCAGTCATGTTCAGTCTCAGCTCTCTTCTTCTATATCCAGCAGCAGATTCTCCAGCGCTTCCTTGTAAGCACCGGGTTCCTGCCACATCCCGCGCTGCTGCGCTTCGAGCATGCGCTCGGTCATGTCGCGCAGTGCGTGGGGATTATGCTCGCGCACGAACTCGCGGGTCGCCGGGTCCAGCAGATAGGCATCGGCCAGCAACGCGTACTGGTGATCGTCGATCAATTGCGTGGTGGCGTCGAAGGCAAACAGGTTGTCGACCGTCGCCGCCAATTCGAAGGCGCCTTTATAGCCGTGGCGTTTGACGCCGTCGATCCATTTCGGATTCGCCGCTCGGGAGCGAATCACACGGTTCAGTTCTTCTTTCAGCGTACGGATCTTCGGCAGATCCGGCTGACTGTGGTCGCCGTGATAACTGGCCGCCGCTTCGCCGCGCAGGCTTTCCACGGCAGCGAGCATGCCGCCCTGGAACTGGTAATAGTCGTTGGAGTCGAGCAGGTCATGCTCGCGGTTGTCCTGATTTTGCAGCACGGCCTGCACCTGGCTGAGGCGCTGGACAAATTGCTCGCGAGCGGCGGTGCCTTCATCGGAACCGCCGTAAGCGTAGGCGCCCCAGTTCAGGTAGACCTCGGCCAGATCCTCGCGAGTTTGCCAGAGGCGACCATCGATAGCGCCCTGCACACCTGCGCCATAAGCGCCGGGTTTGGCACCGAAGATCCGCCAGCCGGCCTGACGCCGGGCAGCCTCCTCATCCAGCCCCGACTGGCGCAGCGCCTCACGTTCGGCGCGGACTTTGGCGGCCAGCGGATTGAGGTCGTCCGGCTCGTCCAGTTCCGCCACGGCTTGTACGGCGGCATCGAACAGGCGGATCAGGTTGGCGAACGCATCGCGGAAAAATCCGGAGACCCGCAGCGTGACATCGACCCGAGGCCGGTCGAGCAGGCTCAGCGGCAGAATCTCGAAATCATCGACCCGCTGACTGCCCGTGGCCCACACCGGGCGCACGCCCATCAGCGCCATGGCCTGTGCGATGTCGTCACCGCCGGTGCGCATGGTCGCGGTGCCCCAGACCGACAAACCGAGCTGACGCAGGTGGTCGCCGTGATCCTGCAGGTGTCGCTCCAGAATCAGCGTGGCCGACTGGAAACCGATTCGCCAGGCCGTGGTGGTCGGCAGGTTGCGCACGTCCACCGAATAGAAATTGCGGCCAGTGGGCAACACGTCAAGGCGACCGCGACTCGGCGCGCCGCTCGGGCCGGCCGGGACGAATCGGCCGCTCAACGCGTCGAGCAAGCCGTGCATTTCGGCCGGGCCGCAGGCATCGAGGCGTGGGGCAATCACTTCGCGCAGGTTGTCGAGGATTGCACCGACTTCAACCCAGCGCGGTCCCTGTGGGAGCGGGCTTGTCCCCGGGCGGCGATCCGACGAAAGCGGTATGTCAGTGAAAGGGATATTGACTGACACGACGCCTTCGCGGGCAAGCCCGCTCCCACAGGTATTGTGCAAGGCTTGATTTTGGTTGAGTGTCTGCTCAATCAATTGCGCCGCGAACAGCTCCAGACGCTCGCGGGTATCCCCCGCCGTGCGCCAGACCTCGTCGCTGACCGACAGCAACTCCATTGGACGCGGGCCGGCCCAGGGATCAGCCAGTGCGCAATCCAGCGGATCGAACCCCAACTGAAACGCTTTGGCCAACGCCCGCAACAGACTCGACTGCGCCCCTTTGCCATCGCCACGCGGGATGCGCAGCAACGCGAGCAAGGTATCAATACGCAAACGCCCGGTCGGCGACTCACCGAAGATGTGCAGACCATCGCGGATCTGCGACTCCTTCAAGTCACACAGATAGGTATCCAGACGCGGCAGCCAGATCGCCGCGTCGGCATCACTGTCGAGGGCGGCATCCAGTTGCAGTTCGCGATCGATCTGCGTGTCACGCACCAGTTGCAGAATGTCGCGCTGCAATTCCCGGGCGCGGCGCGGATCGAGCAACTGTGCTTCGTAATACTCGTCCGCCAACAGTTCCAGATTGCGCAACGGGCCGTAGGTTTCGGCACGGGTCAGCGGCGGCATCAGATGATCGATGATCACCGCCTGAGTGCGACGCTTGGCCTGGGCGCCCTCGCCAGGGTCGTTGACGATGAACGGATAGATATTCGGCAGCGGCCCGAGCAGCGCGTCCGGCCAGCAATTCTCCGACAGACCCACGCCCTTGCCCGGCAGCCATTCGAGGTTGCCGTGCTTGCCGACGTGGATCACGCCGTGAGCGCCGTAGGTCTGGCGCAGCCAGAAATAGAACGCGAGGTACGCGTGCGGCGGCAACAGATCCGGATCGTGATACACCGCGCTCGGATCGACCTGATAACCCCGCGCCGGTTGAATGCCGACGAAAGTCAGGCCAAAACGCAGACCGGCAATCATCATCCGCCCGTCACGGCACATCGGATCATTTTGCGGCGGCCCCCAACGCTCCAGCACCGCTGTTCGATTGACTTCGGGCAGTGCGTTGAACATCGCCAGGTAATCATTCATCGCCAGGCTTTGCTGGCACGGGCGCTGATCCAAGGTATCGAGATCGTTGCTGACGCCGCCGAGCAGTTGCCGGATCAGTTCGGTGCCGCTGTCCGGCAGGTCGGCCGGCAACGGGTAACCTTCGGCTTGCAACGCCCGCAGGATATTCAGCGCGGCGGTTGGCGTGTCGAGGCCGACGCCGTTGCCGATGCGTCCGTCCCGGGTCGGGTAGTTGGCGAGGATCAGGGCGATGCGCTTTTCAGCGTTCGGCACCCGCGCCAGATCGACCCAGCGCCGCGCCAGTTCAGCCACGAAATCCATGCGCTCGGGCTGGGCCCGATAACACACCACGTCGGACTGACTGCGCTCGCTGCGCCAGGCCAGATCCTTGAAGCTGATCGGCCGGCTGATGATCCGACCGTCGAGCTCAGGCAACGCGATGTGCATCGCCAGATCCCGCGGACCGAGGCCCTGCTCGCTGTCGCGCCAGCCGGGCTCGTTGTCCTGGGCGCAGATCGCCTGAATCACCGGTATGTTGCGACGGAACGGGCGCAGATGCGGCGCTTCCGGGCTGGACTGGGCGAAACCGGTGGTATTCAAAATCACCGAGGCTTCGACCTCATCCAGCCAGTCCTCGACCACCGACAGGCAGCCGGGCTCTTTCAAACTGGCCACGGCGATCGGCAGCGGATTGAGACCGGCCGCCTGAAGCCGTTGGCAGAACACGTCGATAAACGCCGTGTTCGCCGCTTGCAAATGCGAGCGATAAAACAACACCGCCGCCACCGGTTGACCAGGCCGCCAATCGGCTTGCCAGTCACTCAGTGCGGCGGTGTTTTTGTTCGGGTGATAAATCGCCGTGCGCGGCAGCGTTTGCGGCTCGCCCCAAGCATAGTCCCGCGACAGCCAGCGATTGGCCAGACAGCGGAAGAAATCCAGCGCATTGCCCATGCCGCCCTGACGCAGGAACTGCCAGAGCCGGTCACGATCCTCGGCGCCTACGGTGCTCAAGTCACTGAGCTCCGGGTCGGGACGGTCATCGCCCGGCACCAGAATCACCTGCACGCCACGCTCGGACAACTCGACCAGTCGCTCGACGCCATAGCGCCAATAAGCAATGCCGCCGTGCAGCGAGATCAGAATGACCTTGGCGTGGCGCAGCACCTCATCGACATAGAGGTCGACCGACGCATGGTTCTGCACCTGCATCGGGTTGGCCAGGCGCACGCTCGGGTAATCCTCGGGCAGTTGCTGCGCCGCTTCGGCGAGCAGCGCCAGGCTGGAATCGCCGCTGCACAGGATCACCAACTCGGCGGGGGTTTGTCCCAGGTCGGCAATGTTGTCATCCGACACGAAACCGCCGGGCTGGGTCCTGAGCAGGTGCATGGCTTAAACGCTGAGCGCGGCGCGCAGTTGCGCTTCGAGTTGAGCGGCATCCAATTCCTGACCGATCAACACCAGACGCGTCACGCGTGCCTCATCAGCGCCCCACTGACGGTCGAAGTGCTTGTCGAAACGAGTGCCCACGCCCTGGATCAGCAACCGCATCGGCTTGTTCGGGATCGCCGCGAAGCCTTTGACCCGCAGGATGCCGTGCTGGACCACCAGTTGCGTCAGCGCATCGAGCAGCAGGCTTTCGTCGGCTTGCGGCAGTTCGATGGAGATCGAGTCGAAGGCGTCGTGATCATGGTCATCGTGATCGTCATCGCCTTCACCGTGGTGGTGATCGTGATGGCTGTGGCGGCTGTCGATGTGTTCTTCGGAACCGGCACCGAGGCCGATCAGCACGTCCAGCGGCAGGCGACCGTTGCTGGCTTCGATGATTTTCACCGCAGGCGGCAGCTCTTCGGCGACTTCCAGACGCACACGAGCGAGGTCTTCAGGGCTGGTCTGATCGGCCTTGTTGAGGATCACCAGGTCGGCGCTGGCCAGTTGGTCGGCGAACAGCTCGTGCAGTGGCGATTCGTGGTCCAGGTTCGGATCGAGTTTGCGCTGGGCGTCGACCTGATCCGGGAACGCGGCGAAGGTGCCGGCGGCCACGGCCGGGCTGTCGACCACGGTGATCACCGCGTCAACGGTGCAGGCGCTGCGGATTTCCGGCCACTGGAAGGCTTGCACCAAAGGTTTTGGCAGGGCCAGGCCCGAGGTTTCGATCAGGATGTGGTCGAGGTCGCCGCGACGGGCCACCAGTTCGCGCATTACCGGGAAGAACTCTTCCTGAACTGTGCAGCACAGACAGCCGTTGGCCAGTTCGTAGACGCGGCCGGTGGCTTCTTCTTCGGTGCAGCCGATGGTGCACTGCTTGAGGATTTCACCGTCGATACCCAGCTCGCCAAACTCGTTGACAATCACCGCGATGCGGCGGCCCTGGGCGTTGTCGAGCATGTGCCGCAGCAAGGTGGTTTTGCCCGAGCCGAGGAAGCCGGTGACGATGGTGACGGGGAGTTTGGCCAGTGTTTTCATCGGATGCCCTTTGGCAAGGTGGCGGGCATACGGGACGAGACCGGCAACGCGGGTGCGTGCCTGGAGAGTTCGCCACCGGATCACCCCGCCCGGTTGAAAGTGAGAATCTGTGACGAGGCAGGTCTCCTGGCTGACGGTGTTCGGGCCTTGGCCCGGGGTTAGCTGCGCCTTCCCGCTGGCTCTGGATTGAGTTGGCAGTGGCGTGGCAGCGAACAGCACCGTTCACAGTTGCGGGGGCAGCCGCGGCTTGGACCGCGTTCCCTTCTTAGCTTCGACGTGGGCCGAAGAACCTCGAAAGCGCAAGGCTACGCATGGGTTCGTGATGGGTCAATGGTTGGTGCTTTTTGGTTTTGTGGGCATATCCGTTGCTGCGGTAACGGCTTCTTATGGTTTCGCTCTTACAGCGACTCACTTTTCCAAACGCCGAAAAGTAAGCAAAAGGCTTTTGCCCCGGCGTACGGCACTTCGCCTAGGCTCAGTGTTCCCTCGCTACGGTGTCCATCAGGGGGCATCGCCTACGGTTTGCTTCGCTGCACCTCCTCTCGATGTATGCGGCTTCGCCGCACGGCGCTGCGCGCCTACCCCCTGATGGACACCTCCGCTCGGCCTGCCGAAGGGGCTAAAGATCAAAAGCAGATCAAGAGCCAGATCAAGAGCCAGATCAAGAGCCAGATCAAGAGCCCCTCACCCTAGCCCTCCCGAAACGTCGGACCGCCCGTAGGGAGAGGGAACCGACCGAGTTGATTGGGAGAGTTGTGCCGACTTGCAATACCGAGTCGAACTCAAGTTTTGAAAAGCCCACAAATCGGCTCCCTCTCCTTGGGGAGAAGGCTGGGGTGAGGGGTAAACCTGGACCTGTCCCGTGACAACGGACGCCAAGAAGCGATACTTAAATCGCTATCTTGGAGGTTGCCATGTACCCAAGCACTCGCCGTAACTACACCGATGAGTTCAAGGCTCAAGCTATCGCACTCGCGGAAAGCGTTGGTAGAACCGAAGCCGCACGTCAGCTCGAGATGTCCGTGAAAACGCTCGATAACTGGGTTGATGCTGCGCGCAAGGGATTACCGTTGAGTTCTCCAGAACGCAAAGCCATCACCAAAGAAGACAGCGAGCTTGCGCGTTTGCGAGCGGAGGTGGCCGAACTCAAGATGGAGCGCGAAATCCTAAAAAAGGCGGCGGTATTCTTTGCCAGAGAGTCCAGGTGAGATACGCCTTCGTCGCTGCTGAACGGGCTCACTTCCTGGTGCGCATGCTGTGTCGGGTGATGGATGTTTCGATTTCAGGTTTTTACGACTACCAGCATCGCGAGGAGCGTCCAGATCGGGATGCGCAGATTCGCGTTGATTTGCGTAAGGTTTATATGGCCAGCCGAAATACATATGGCCGACCACGGCTGGTCGAGGCCTTACGGCGAAAAGCGCATACAGTGGGCCACAAGCGAGTGAGCCGGCTGATGCACGAAGAACGCATACGTGGTAGATCCAAAGGCGGTTTCAAGCCCCGTACCACCGACAGTCACCACTACTTGCCTGTTGCGAGAAATTTGCTCGCTCGTCAGTTTTCCATCGATAACCCCACACCGACTTGGGTCAGTGATATCACCTATATCTCAACCAAAGAAGGTTGGTTGTATCTCGCAGTGGTTTTGAGCATTCAGACGCGCCAAATATTGGGCTATAGCCTGTCGGATCGGATGCCCGACGATTTGGTCGAGAATGCCTTCCTGAATGCCTGGAGCGCCTGTTCCGGCTCTAGTGGTGTGGTTTTTCATTCCGACCAAGGGCGTCAGTATGCGAGTAGCAAATTCCGACTGGCCTTGGCCAAGAAAGACTTCACGCAAAGCATGAGTCGAAAGGGAAATTGTTGGGATAACGCAGTGGCTGAGAGCTTTTTCGCTACTCTGAAAAGGGAGGAGGCGTATGGCGTCTATCCCAGCAAGAGGCTGGCTCAACTATCAATCGCTAACTACATCCATGGGTTTTATAACAGCAGCCGACTGCACTCTGCCTTGGGGTACCGTTCTCCGAACGAATACGCCAGGGTCTTAAGGCAGGCGGCTAAATAGCCAGCTTCTTGGCGTCCGTTGTGATGGGGCAGGTCCAACCCACAACAAAACCAAAGCCAAACACGCCCTGCTCCCCCCACTCAAACCATGAGCGTTAGCTCGAGCACCGTTTTTGATCGCAGGGCCCGTCGGCAGGCTGAGTGGAGGGATTGATCCGGGGGTGGGAGCGCAGCGACCGTGCGGCGCAGCCGCATGCATCGAGAGGAGGTGCAGCGAAGCAAACCGTAGGCGATGCCCCCGGATCAATCCCGGAGCGAAGGAACCCGAGCCACAGCGAGGGCCGTACGTCAGGGCTCAAGACCTTTGGTTACTTTGGGCTGGGCCGGCATTCCGGCGTTTGCCAAAGTGACCCGCCGTAAGGGCGGAACCCTAAGTGGCCGTTACCGCAGCAACGGATCTGCCCAAAAATTGACTATATTCCCCAACCCATGGTCTCCTACACAACTTGTTACGGGTGCCCTTCACAGGGTGAAACGGGAAACCGGTGAATCATGTGCTTTACTCTAAAGCCATGTCAGTCCGGTGCTGCCCCCGCAACGGTAAGCGAGCGAAGCGTCAGATCCACTGTGCCCAAGGGCATGGGAAGGTGACGCTTGCAGGTCGGCCAGACGCCAACCCCTCGTGAGCCCGGAGACCGGCCCGCAACACACAGTACGCATCTTGCGTCACTGAACATAACAAACCCGCGGTGGGCGGGCGCTGTTCGAACCTCTGCGTGCCCGACTCGCAGGGGTTTTCATGCGCTCCATTCACCCGCTGACACTCCAGAGGGAAGCGCCATGTCGATCATCAGCAGCACCGGCAGCAATACGGACAAAATCTCCAGCACCACCACCCTGAGCCAACGCCTGACCGCTGCGATCTTCGCGTCGATCCTGGGCGCAAGCCTGGTCTACTTCGCCGGTTTCTCGCACATTGAAGCGGTGCACAACGCCGCGCACGATACCCGCCACAGCGCTGCGTTCCCGTGCCACTGAGACCTGACGACATGATCAAGCGTATTGCGCAGACCGCAGGTTTCACCGGACTTCTGGCCGCCCTGCTGTTGACCTTGCTGCAAAGCTTCTGGGTTTCGCCACTGATTCTTCAAGCCGAAACCTACGAGAAATCCGAACCGGTGGCCGAAGTCCACGAACACGCCGCCGGCACCGCCGCTCACACCCACGATGCCGAAGCCTGGGAACCGGAAGACGGCTGGCAGCGTGTGGTGTCCACCACCGGTGGCAATCTGGTCGTCGCCGTGGGTTTCGCTCTGATGCTGGCCGGTCTGTACACCCTGCGTGCGCCGACCAAGACCTCACAAGGTCTGCTCTGGGGTCTGGCCGGTTACGCAACTTTCGTGCTTGCACCGACCATGGGCCTGCCGCCTGAACTGCCGGGCACTGCTGCAGCTGATCTGGCGTCGCGCCAAATGTGGTGGATCGGCACCGCCGCATCGACCGCTGTCGGCCTGGCGTTGATCGCGTTTGGCGGCAACTGGCTGCTGAAGATCCTCGGTGTGGCGATCCTTGCCGTGCCGCATGTGATCGGCGCACCGCAACCGGACGTGCACTCGATGCTCGCCCCGGAAGCACTGGAAGCCCAGTTCAAAATCGCTTCGCAGCTGACCAACGTCGCGTTCTGGCTGGCTCTGGGCCTGATCAGCGCCTGGTTGTTCCGCCGTAAAAGCGAAGGTCAGTACCACGCATGACCGATGACAGCGCAGCGCCGACCTTCGTGGTCGGCCTGGGCTGCCAGCGCGGCTGCCCGGCCAGCACGCTGCGCGCCTTGCTTGACCAGGCCTTGCAGGCGCATCGGATTGACCTTGGGAAGGTCAAGGCGCTGGCCAGCATCGACCTCAAGCGCGATGAACCCGGCCTGCAAGAACTCGCCGCCCAACTGGCGCTGCCGTTGCTGTATTTCAGCAGCGAGGAATTGGCCAGTTATCAGCAACGCTTGAGCCACCATTCACAGATCGCCTTCGAACGCACCGGTTGCTACGGCGTGGCGGAAAGCGCTGCACTGGCGCTCGCCGAACAACTGATTCAAGCACCGGCGAAACTGCTGATTTCCCGGCAAAAGTACGCTCAGGCAACTCTCGCATTGGCCGGCGCGGCGTAAATTCCCGATAATCCTCGCTTTCGATCATGAGCATTCTTCATCTGAAGTGCTTCTGAAGCCCCACCTGCCCGACTTTCACAGGATCCAACGATGACCGTCTACTTCATCGGCGCCGGCCCCGGCGACCCGGAATTGATCACTGTCAAAGGCCAGCGGCTGATCCGCAGCTGCCCGGTGATCATCTACGCAGGTTCGCTGGTGCCGACGGCGGTGCTGGAAGGTCATTGTGCTGAAACCGTGGTCAACAGCGCCGAACTGCACCTGGAACAGATCATCGAGCTGATCAAGACAGCCCACGCCAACGGCCAGGATGTGGCGCGGGTGCATTCAGGTGATCCGAGCCTGTATGGCGCCATTGGCGAGCAGATTCGTTATCTGCGCGAGCTGGATATTCCGTTCGAGATCATCCCCGGCGTAACCGCCACCGCCGCGTGCGCCGCACTGTTGGGCGCCGAACTGACCCTGCCGGACATCTCGCAAAGCGTGATCCTGACCCGCTACGCGGACAAGACCGCGATGCCTGTCGGCGAGGAACTCGGCAATCTGGCGCAGCACGGGGCGACCATGGCAATACATCTGGGGGTCAATCATCTGGAGAAAATCCTGGCTGAACTGCTGCCGCATTACGGCGCGGATTGCCCGATCGCGGTGATTCACCGGGCGACGTGGCCGGATCAGGACTGGGTGGTCGGGACGCTGGAGGACATTGCCGAGAAGGTGGCGGCCAAAGGGTTTCGGCGTACGGCATTGATTTTGGTGGGTCGGGTGCTGGGCAGCGATCATTTCAGTGAATCTTCACTGTATCGCGCGGGGCATGCGCATCTTTACCGCCCATGACGGCTCTTTCGCGAGCAAGCCCGCTCCCACATTTGGAATGCGATCCAATGTGGGAGCGGGCTTGCCCGCGAAGGCGTCATTGAATCTCACGCATAAAAAAACGGCGCTCACGGGGCGCCGTTTTTTTTGTCTCGCAGCGAACACCTTAGTAGTAGGCGTTTTCTTTCTGCGTGTGGTCGGTCACGTCGCGAACGCCCTTGAGCTCCGGAATGCGCTCGAGCAAGGTGCGCTCGATGCCTTCCTTCAGGGTCACGTCCGCCTGGCCGCAGCCCTGGCAACCGCCGCCGAACTGCAGCACGGCAATGCCGTCTTCAACCACATCAATCAGGCTGACCTGACCGCCGTGGCTGGCCAGCCCCGGGTTGATTTCGGTTTGCAGGTAATAGTTGATGCGCTCGTTGATCGGGCTGTCGGCGTTGACCATCGGGACTTTGGCGTTCGGCGCCTTGATGGTCAGCTGGCCGCCCATGCGGTCGGTGGCGTAGTCGACGACAGCATCATCGAGGAACGCTTCGCTGAACGAGTCGATGTAGGCAGTGAAGCTTTTCAGCCCCAGCGCGGTGTCCTCAGGTTTCTCTTCGCCCGGCTTGCAATAGGCAATGCAGGTTTCGGCGTACTGGGTGCCAGGCTGGGTGATAAAAACGCGGATGCCGATGCCCGGGGTGTTCTGCTTGGACAGCAGATCGGCCAGGTAATCGTGGGCGGCGTCGGTAATGGTAATAGCGGTCATGGAAACTCCTCGCAGGCTTGAGGCGGAGTTTACGCCAATCGGCGCGCGGCACAAAGTCCCAGTATTTTCGTAGGAATAGTTCACAATCGCCTAATCCGCAGGTTTGCCGTCGATACGCGCTCTAAGCCATTGATAACTGCGCTTTTCCACCCAGTGATAACTCAGCCAGGAACCCACGCCAATCGCCACGGCACACAGGATGAACATCAAATAGGGGTTGATCCCGAAGCGATGGGCCACAAATCCGCCAGCAGACAGCACCAGAACATGCATCAGATAAACCGAGTAGGAACAGTCGCCCAGCAGCTTGAGCACTCGGTTGCGTTCAACATGCCGCTCCAGCGCCATACACGCCATGACCAGCACCGCGCTCGGCGCCCCCCAGTTCAGCAGCCTGGGCGCTGGCGGCAGATAATAGATCGCCAGTAACGCCGCGCCGATCCCCGTCAGCGGCATCCACAAGCCCTGTGCGATCCAGCCCTTGCGATACAGCATGCCGATACCGATCCCGAGCAGAAATTCATAGACGATATCCGAGCGATAAAACTCGCTGACCCAGCCAAACCCGGTCCAGGTCTGGCACACCGCAAACAGCAGCGCCGCGACCACCAGCAAACGGACTTGCAGTCGAAACAACAGTGCCCAGGCGAACAACACGTAGAACAGCATTTCGTAATTCAGCGTCCAGCCGACATTCAGGGTTGGGTAGATCCCGTAGCCGCCGGGGTTTTCGGTCGGGATGAACAGCAACGACAGCAGCAAATGACGCCAGTCCACCGTCTGATCCGGCAGCAGCGGCCGGGCAAACACCACCAGCAGCGCCATCAGCACGGTGTAGAGCCAATACGCCGGGACAATACGGAACAGTCGATACAGCAGAAACCGCGCAGGCGGCAGCGACCTGCCCTCAGTGGACAGGAAGATCACCAGCCCGCTGATCACGAAAAAGATATCGACACCCACGGCACCCTTGTCGATGAACAACTGCCCTATCGGCCCGCGCGCCTCGAAGTCGAAGAAAATCTGCATGAAGTGATGGCAGACCACCGCCCACGCGGCGAGCGCTCGCAGGGCCTGCACTGAAATCAACATCGATGGCGCTCCCGATCCCTTACTTCACAGGATTGGGACAATCGCCATCGCTCAAACGATCAAAGATTCTCGTACCGGTTCATGTCCAGCACGCCCTCTTCCACCGGGTCGGTTTCATGGATGTACTGGCTAAGATCGTGGAAATAGAACCAGAACTGCGGATGACTGCGGCGAATGCCCCAACGTTCGACGATTTTCTCGAACTGCGGCGCATCCTTGGCGCTTTCCATGGCATCGACAAACGCCGGCACCTGATCTGCCGGGATGTTGAACATGAAATTCGGATAACTGCTGAGCACGCCCGGATAAATGGTCAGGGTGTCGAGCCCCGGCTGATAGCGCAGCGACTCGCCCAGCAGGAACGCCACGTTGCTGTGGGCCCGGTTACGCAGCAGGCTGTAGACCTCACGCTGGCCGCTGCGGGTTTCGATGCGCAGCATCGTGGCTTCCGGCAATTGATCGATCACCTTCAGCCCCGCCGCCGGACGCGCCGTCAGGCGGCTCAGCGCCTGCTCGGCGTTTTGCAGCGCCGGGTCGATGTTCGGCCGCGAACAGTAGGCATCCACGCAGCGGTTGATCGGATCGGGCCGTGCGTTGAGGTCACCGTAACGGGCAAGCAGCTGCATGGCGAAATCGTGTTTCGGGTCTTTCTCGTCGAGTTTCAGCGCGGTCGGCTTGTCGTCGTCGATAGACTCGTAATCGAGCCACATCTTGAACTGGCCGCTGCTCTGGTACCAATCGTCGAGGTAATCCTCGCGGGAATCGGCCGGCATCAGCCGCAGGAAGTTCTGCTCGGCGCCGTTGCGGATCAGGTCGAAATACAAGCGGGTCTGCGCCTGATGAGAGACGTTGCCGAACACGTCGAAATTCACCGCCAACTGGTAATAGGTGCGTTCGAGCAACGGATAGTCGAACAGCCACATCGTCTGTGGCACCTCACCAATCAGGCCCTTGGTCACCGAAGCGCTGTCGAAGTGGCGGAAGATACTCAAGAGTGCGTTGTCGTTGCCCGCCCACAGGGTCGACCAGCTCGGCGCCGGCAGTTCGGCGTAGCTGTCACGGCGCAAGGCTTCGTACTTGTTGCGCTTGTTGCGGTAGTCGTGCCACAGACTCAGGACGCTGCCGACATCGTCGTTCTGCCCCGGCATGGCCAGCAATGGCGTGGCCTGGCCGCGATAGTTCGGATCGGTGATGTACAGGTCATGTTCCGGCGCCTGGAACAGCGCCCAGAAGTTGTCGCGGATCACGTCGGTTGCGATCTGCCCACGGCACACCGGGCCGCGAATGAACGTGCGCACGAAATATTCGGCGTTATCGAGCATGAACTGATAACGCGCCTGCGCCGGAATCGCCTCGAAGGTGGCGAACGGATTGGCTCGGCTCTGCGGTCCGTAGCCCGGCAGCGCATGCACCTGCCAGTTGCCGTTGTAGAACAGGCTCTTGACCCGCGCCATCTTCGCCGCGCTCAGCGGATAGGTGATGTGGGTCTTGTGCACGATCACGCCCTGCACCGGCCACAGACGGTAATACACCTGGGTGCCCGGATCGTCGTTCGGGCGACGGGTGGCAATCAGATCGATCGGCTGACCGGTCGGCGTGCGTGAACGCACCCACTGGAAAAAATGCCCCGGCTCGCCGTCCTTGAAGTAGATGTGCGCCAGGAACCAGTGTTCGAACAGCCAGCGTCCGACCAGACTTTCACGCGCGCCGGGCTGATTCAGCAGGTTTTCCCACTGGACGATCTGCAGCGCCTCTTTAGCGCTAGGCGCCAGGCCTTGCTCATCGATCGGCGCGCCGGACGCCAGCCAGCGTTGCAGCGTCTGGTATTGCTGGTCGGTCAGGCCGGTCACCGCCAGCGGCATGCCTTCTTTCGGATGGGCGCCGGCATAGCCGTCGAATTCGGCAGGCATCGCGCAAAGGTTCTCGCGGTTGAGGCCCAGCACGATTTCTTCCGGCAGTTTGGCGTTGGGTGTCAGCGGCGTTTTGTGTCCCAGCTCCAGCATGCGTGCCATCAGAGCGGCCTGGCTGCCTTGGGCGTCGAGCACCGAATAAAAGTCTTTTTGCTGCCAGGCGCGTTTGCCGAAGGCGTCATAGAACAACCGGGTGGTCGGTGCAGCTTGGGTGCGCTCGCCATCGTAGACCGGCATCTTGCTCGCGCCACGGGCCGCGCCTTCGCCGCTGCCAAGGTTCAACTGACAGGCAGAGTCGTAACACGCATGGCAGGCCACGCACTTCTCGGTGAAGATCGGCTGGATGTCTCGGGTGTAGGAGATAGAAGAAGAAACAGCGGGACTCTGCGCCGCCGCGCCAAAGCTTAAAAACAGCAATGCAATGCTGATGACGCGGTACGACATGTCCCTGATCCTGATCCTGAAGAAAAACGCCGCGATTCTACCGTTATGACGCCCGTACCAACATGAGCGATATTCATGCAAAAGCCGCGCATGCTCTAAATCGGCGCAGGTTTGTTATGATCCGGCCCCTTAGTCATGGTCTTTTTCGAGTAGCCCCAATGTCCGATCGCAGCGTCCGCCTTCAAGCTCTCAAGCAAGCTCTCAAAGAGCGCATCCTGATTCTCGACGGCGGCATGGGCACGATGATCCAGAGCTACAAGCTCGAAGAGCAGGATTATCGCGGCAAACGCTTCGCCGACTGGCCGAGCGACGTCAAGGGCAACAATGACCTTCTGGTCATTACCCGTCCCGACGTGATCGGCGGCATCGAGAAAGCCTACCTGGATGCCGGTGCCGACATCCTCGAGACCAACACCTTCAACGCCACCCAGATCTCCATGGCCGACTACGGCATGGAAGAACTGGTCTACGAACTCAACGTAGAGGGCGCCCGTCTGGCGCGCAAGGTCGCCGACGCGAAAACCCTCGAGACCCCGGACAAGCCGCGTTTCGTCGCCGGCGTGCTCGGCCCGACCAGCCGCACCTGCTCGCTGTCGCCGGACGTCAACAACCCGGGCTATCGCAACGTCACCTTCGATGAGCTGGTGGAAAACTACACCGAGGCCACCAAAGGCCTGATCGAGGGCGGCGCCGACCTGATCCTGATCGAAACCATCTTCGACACCCTCAACGCCAAAGCCGCGATTTTCGCCGTGCAAGGCGTGTTCGAAGAACTGGGCTTCGAATTGCCGATCATGATTTCCGGCACCATCACCGACGCCTCCGGCCGTACCCTGTCGGGCCAGACCACCGAAGCGTTCTGGAACTCCGTGGCTCACGCCAAACCGATTTCCGTCGGCCTGAACTGCGCCCTCGGCGCCCGCGAGCTGCGTCCGTACCTGGAAGAGCTGTCGGACAAGGCCAGCACCCACGTATCCGCCCACCCGAACGCCGGCCTGCCGAACGAATTCGGCGAGTACGACGAACTGCCGGTGGACACCGCCAAAGTCATCGAAGAATTCGCCCAGAGCGGTTTCCTCAACATCGTCGGCGGTTGCTGCGGCACCACCCCGGGCCACATCGAAGCCATCGCCAAAGCCGTCGCCGGCTACGCGCCACGGCAGATTCCGGACATTCCCAAGGCTTGCCGCCTGTCGGGCCTGGAGCCGTTCACCATTGATCGCAGCTCGCTGTTCGTCAACGTCGGCGAGCGGACCAACATCACCGGCTCCGCGAAATTCGCCCGCCTGATCCGTGAAGACAACTACACCGAAGCCCTGGAAGTCGCCCTGCAGCAGGTCGAGGCCGGTGCCCAGGTGATCGACATCAACATGGACGAAGGGATGCTCGATTCGAAGAAGGCCATGGTGACCTTCCTCAATCTGATTGCCGGCGAGCCGGACATTTCCCGCGTACCGATCATGATCGACTCCTCGAAATGGGACGTGATCGAAGCCGGCCTCAAGTGCATTCAGGGCAAGGGCATCGTCAACTCGATCAGCATGAAAGAAGGCGTCGAGCAGTTCATCCACCACGCCAAACTGTGCAAGCGCTACGGCGCCGCCGTGGTGGTGATGGCGTTCGACGAAGCCGGCCAGGCCGATACCGAAGCGCGCAAGAAAGAAATCTGCAAACGCTCCTACGACATTCTGGTCAACGAAGTCGGCTTCCCGCCGGAAGACATCATCTTCGACCCGAACATCTTCGCCGTGGCCACCGGCATCGAAGAACACAACAACTACGCTGTGGACTTCATCAACGCCTGTGCCTACATCCGTGACGAGCTGCCGTATGCCCTGAGTTCCGGCGGCGTGTCCAACGTGTCGTTCTCGTTCCGCGGCAACAACCCGGTGCGTGAAGCGATCCACTCGGTGTTCCTGCTGTACGCGATCCGCGCCGGCCTGACCATGGGTATCGTCAACGCCGGTCAGCTGGAAATCTACGACCAGATCCCGCAGGAACTGCGCGATGCCGTTGAAGACGTGATCCTCAACCGGACGCCGGAAGGCACCGACGCCCTCCTCGCCATCGCCGACAAGTACAAGGGCGACGGCAGCGTCAAGGAAGCCGAGACCGAAGAATGGCGCGGCTGGGACGTCAACAAGCGTCTGGAGCATGCGCTGGTCAAGGGCATCACCACCCACATCGTCGAAGACACCGAAGAATCCCGTCAGTCGTTCGCTCGCCCGATCGAAGTGATCGAAGGTCCGCTGATGTCCGGCATGAACATCGTTGGCGACCTGTTCGGCGCCGGCAAAATGTTCCTGCCGCAAGTGGTTAAATCCGCCCGCGTGATGAAGCAGGCCGTGGCCCACCTGATCCCGTTCATCGAACTGGAAAAAGGCGACAAGCCGGAAGCCAAGGGCAAGATCCTCATGGCCACGGTAAAAGGTGACGTGCACGACATCGGCAAGAACATCGTCGGCGTGGTGCTGGGTTGCAACGGCTACGACATCGTCGACCTTGGCGTGATGGTGCCGGCAGAGAAGATCCTGCAGGTGGCCAAGGAGCAGAAATGCGACATCATCGGCCTGTCCGGCCTGATCACCCCGTCGCTGGATGAGATGGTCCACGTGGCCCGCGAGATGCAGCGTCAGGACTTCCACCTTCCGCTGATGATCGGCGGCGCGACTACCTCCAAAGCGCACACGGCGGTGAAGATCGAGCCCAAGTACAGCAACGACGCGGTGGTGTATGTCACCGACGCCTCCCGCGCCGTGGGCGTGGCGACGCAGCTGCTGTCCAAGGAACTGAAAGCCGGTTTCGTCCAGAAGACCCGCGAAGAGTACATCGACGTCCGCGAGCGCACCGCCAACCGCAGCGCCCGCACCGAGCGCTTGAGCTATGCCGCCGCGATCGCCAAGAAACCGCAGTTCGACTGGGCCTCTTACACGCCGGTCAAACCAACCTTCACCGGCACCCGTGTGCTGGACAACATCGACCTCAACGTTCTCGCCGAGTACATCGACTGGACGCCGTTCTTCATCTCCTGGGACCTGGCCGGCAAGTTCCCGCGCATCCTCGAAGACGAAGTGGTCGGTGAAGCCGCCACCTCGCTGTACAAGGACGCCCGCGAGATGCTGACCAAGCTGATCGACGAGAAGCTGATCAGCGCCCGTGCCGTGTTCGGCTTCTGGCCGGCCAATCAGGTGCACGACGACGATATCGAACTGTACGGCGATGACGGCAAGCCATTGGCCCGCCTGCACCACCTGCGCCAGCAGATCATCAAGACCGACGGCAAGCCGAACTTCTCCCTGGCCGACTTCGTTGCGCCGAAGGACAGCGAAGTGACCGACTACGTCGGTGGTTTCATCACCACCGCCGGGATCGGCGCCGAAGAAGTGGCCAAGGCCTATCAGGACGCTGGCGACGACTACAACTCGATCATGGTCAAAGCCCTGGCCGACCGTCTGGCTGAAGCCTGCGCCGAGTGGCTGCACCAGCAGGTGCGTAAAGAGCACTGGGGTTACGCCAAGGATGAAGCCCTCGACAACGAGGCGCTGATCAAAGAGCAATACTCCGGCATCCGCCCGGCCCCAGGCTACCCGGCGTGTCCGGATCACACCGAGAAGGCCACGCTGTTCGCCCTGCTCGACCCTGAGGCCCAGGAAATGCGCGCCGGCCGCAGCGGCGTGTTCCTGACCGAGCACTACGCGATGTTCCCGGCGGCAGCGGTCAGCGGCTGGTACTTCGCCCATCCGCAGGCGCAATACTTCGCCGTGGGCAAGGTCGACAAGGATCAGGTGCAGAGCTACACCTCGCGCAAAGGCCAGGAACTGAGCCTGACCGAGCGCTGGCTGGCGCCTAACCTGGGTTACGACAACTAAGCAGAAGCCTGATCAAAAGACCGCAGCCTGCCCCGCAGGCTGCGGTCTTTTTTCATGGGTTGACTATGCTTGTCTGACACACACGGCAGACGAGGGATTTATGGACGATCCAGTCGACAACAAGCCACCCACCTTCTGGCAGATGCTGCACAGCGTCATGGCGGCGGCGTTCGGGGTGCAAAGTGGCAAGAACCGGGCAAGGGACTTCACCCATGGAAAGCCCAGCCACTTCATCTTCCTGGGCATTGCGTTCACGGCAGTGTTCGCCCTGACGCTGTTTGGCATCGTGCAACTGGTGGTGCATCTGGCAGGCGCTTGACCGGGCTCAGTGCATCAGGGTTTGAAAATCGAACGGGTAGCGGTACGAGGCCGGGCGGCCTTTCGCCGAGAGCTTGCGAAAGTGCACGCCGTAGTCCGGCAACGCGCCCATGGCCAGCATTCGGCGGGCATGCTCCTTGTCGATCAATTGCAACAAGGGAATCTGCCGGTCGCGACCACCGTACTGGTTCAAGTCGACACCCTGCGCATGATCGTGCACCTCTACCAACGCCCAGCCACCGAGAGTGAAATGGCCGCCGAGCAAGGCGCTCAAACGCCCGTCGACCAAGGCCTGCAACGCTGCGGGCGACGTATTGACCGCGCTGAACAGAACGTCTTTGCCAGGCACTTTCCCGATTTCTGAGACCGCTCGCATCGCACCGAAGGCCATTTCGTCGTTCGCGGCCCACACCAATGAGATCCCGGGGTAACGAACGAGCAACTGACGGGCCTGCTCATAGGCCCGCTGCTGCGTCCAGCCGCCGTAGACCAGTTGCCGCAAACGGACTTCAGGGTGCTCGGCCAGCGCCCGTTGCATGCCTTTCTCGCGCAACTGTGATGAGGGGGTGATCTTCAGGCCGGAGAACGCCAGCAATTCGATGCTGCTGCCGGGGGCGACAGGTGGATGCAGACGAATCAACTCCTTCATCAACAGATAACCGCCCTCCTCGTCATTGGGCACGAGGCTGCCGATCCGGTCGGCCCGGTCCCCGACCAGCGCTTGCTGATTGGGGGTCAGCGAGGTATTGACGATAAACAGCTTCACTCCGCTATGGTTGGCCATGCGCAGGATCTGTGGCGCGATGTATTGCTCATTGGCGAACATCAGGTAATCGGGGCGATCGGGCCCCTGCAGGGCTGTCCGCGCCTGGGCCAGGGTCAGCTCGGGCTGGCGCTCTGAATAGAGAATGCGCAGGTCGACTCCCAGATCCCGGGCGGCAGCCTGCATGAATTGCGAATAGCTGACCCAGAACGCTTCATGGGTGGAGCCCGGATTCAAAAACAACACAGATTCCGCCCGCGCGCCGGTCCCGAAGGCCAGGCTCAGCAACAGCAGACTGATGTGGAGAAACTTGAACATGAAGCATCCGGGCCCCGGAAAAAATGGCCGCGCATTATAGCCATTCAATCGCCGGCCATTAGCGCCTGATCCCGTTTTTTGTCCGACAATCGTCGGAAACGGGCCCGGAGAGGTCGTTTTATTGATGACTGACCCAGAACACCGCTGTGCCCACGACCAGAATGATCAGGAACAGAATGGCCCACGCATCGACACTGCTATCGCTTTTCCTTGCCTTGGTTGGATTGCTCATTGCATCGCCTCTTGTCGGTTTTATCGGTGATTGCAGAAAGACTCGACCACAGTTAAGACGATGATTGTCCGCACGACAAATGTGGGTTAGTTGACACTCGTTCCTGTTAGGCGATTTGGTTCTTTACATATACTCAAACATCACTTTTGCGCATAACTGCAAACGGGTATATTGCCCCGGCTCCATTAAGGAGTGCGCGGCCGTGCGCGCGTAATTGCCGAGGCACCATCGGACTCCAGCAAGCGAAAACGCAGCGTTTTCCGAGTAGCCCAAAGCCTGAGAACAGGACTTATATGTACGTATACGACGAGTACGATCAGCGGATCATCGAGGACCGCGTCAAGCAGTTCCGTGATCAGACCCGACGCTATCTGGCAGGTGAGCTGAGCGAAGAAGAATTCCGCCCCCTGCGCCTGCAAAATGGCCTTTACATCCAGCGTTTCGCGCCGATGCTGCGGGTGGCGGTGCCTTACGGCCAACTGACCTCGCGTCAGGTGCGCATGATGGCGAAGATTGCCCGCGACTACGACAAGGGCTACGCCCACATCAGTACCCGCCAGAACGTGCAGTTCAACTGGCCGGCAGTCGAAGACATCCCGGACATCCTCGCGGAACTGGCCACCGTGCAGATGCACGCGATCCAGACCAGCGGTAACTGCCTGCGCAACGTCACCACCGACCAGTTCGCCGGTGTGGCGTTCGATGAGCTGATCGACCCGCGGCCATGGTGCGAAATCGTTCGTCAGTGGACCACGTTCCACCCGGAATTCGCCTACCTGCCGCGCAAATTCAAGATCGCCGTCAACGGCTCGACCTCCGACCGTGCCGCCATCGAAGTCCACGACATCGGACTTGAACCGGTGCACAACGCCGCTGGCGAGCTGGGCTTCCGCGTTCTGGTCGGTGGCGGTCTGGGCCGTACTCCGGTCGTTGGCGCGTTCATCAACGAGTTCCTGCCATGGCAGGACCTGTTGAGCTACCTCGACGCGATCCTGCGGGTCTACAACCGCTACGGCCGTCGCGACAACAAATACAAGGCGCGGATCAAGATCCTCGTAAAAGCGCTGACTCCAGAAGTCTTCGCGCAGAAAGTCGATGCCGAGATGGAACACCTGCGCGGCGGCCAGACCACGCTGACCGAAGCCGAAGTTCATCGCGTCGCCAAACACTTCGTCGACCCGGACTACAAGGCGCTGAGCAATCATGACGCCGAACTGGCCGCCCTCGACAAGGAACACCCGGGCTTCGCCCGCTGGCGCACCCGCAACACTCTGGCGCACAAGAAGCCGGGCTACGTGGCCGTGACCCTGTCCCTGAAGCCGACCGGCGTTGCACCGGGCGACATCACCGACAAGCAGCTCGATGCCGTCGCCGATCTGGCGGACCGCTACAGCTTCGGTCAACTGCGCACCTCCCACGAGCAGAACATCATTCTGGCCGATGTCGAGCAGAGCCAGTTGTTCACCCTGTGGGGCGAGTTGCGTGAAGGCGGTTTCGCCACGCCGAACATCGGCCTGCTGACCGACATCATCTGCTGCCCTGGCGGTGATTTCTGCTCCCTGGCCAACGCCAAGTCGATCCCGATCGCCGAATCGATCCAGCGCCGTTTCGATGATCTGGACTACCTGTTCGACATCGGTGAACTGGACCTGAACATCTCCGGCTGCATGAACGCCTGCGGTCACCACCACGTCGGCCACATCGGTATCCTCGGGGTGGACAAGAAAGGTGAAGAGTTCTATCAGGTCTCCCTCGGCGGCAGCGCCAGCCGTGATGCGAGCCTGGGCAAGATCCTCGGCCCGTCTTTCGCTCAGGAAGACATGCCGGACGTGATCTCCAAACTGATCGACGTGTACGTGGAACAGCGCACCGAAGACGAGCGCTTCATCGACACCTACCAGCGTATTGGCATCGACCTCTTCAAGGAACGCGTCTATGCAGCGAATCATTAAGAACAACGAGGTCGTCGACGAAACCTGGCACCTGCTGCCCAAGGATTTCAACATCGACGAGATCAGCAACTGCGACGACCTGATCGTCCCGCTGCAGCTGTGGCGTGAACACAGCCGCATGCTCAAGGCCCGCGACGGTGGTCTGGGTGTGTGGCTGGACGCCGACGAAGAAGCCGAGGAAATCGGTGCCGACGTGGACCAGTTCCAGGTCATTGCCCTGAACTTCCCCGCGTTCACCGATGGCCGCAACTACTCCAACGCCCGCCTGCTGCGTGACCGTTACGGTTTCAAAGGCGAACTGCGAGCGATTGGCGACGTGCTGCGCGACCAGCTGTTCTACATGCGCCGCTGCGGTTTCGACGCCTTCGCCCTGCGCGCGGACAAAGACCCGTACGACGCCCTTGAAAGCCTCAAGGACTTCTCGGTGACCTATCAGGCCGCCACTGACGAACCGCTGCCGCTGTTCCGTCGCCGGTAAATCCCCGGGGCATAAAAAAACGCCGGTCATTCGACCGGCGTTTTTTATGCCCGCTTTACCAGAACCGTTGCTGGGTCAGCCGGCTCCACCAGCTCAGCAACACACGATCCAGCGAACCGCTGGCCGCCATGCCGATGCGCTCCTGCAGGCTTTTGCGCTCGGCGTAGTGCAGGTGATAGACCTCGGACTTTTTCGCCCGGTCCGCCAGGTACTCGTCACTGGTCTTGAGTTCGTCCACAAGTTGCTTGTCCAGCGCCGCGAGGCCGAGCCAGACTTCACCGGTGGCGACTTCGTCGATCGCCAGCTGCGGGCGATAACGGGCAACGAAGTTCTTGAACAACTGATGGGTGATGTCCAGGTCTTCCTGGAATTTCTCCCGGCCCTTCTCGGTGTTTTCGCCAAACACGGTCAGGGTGCGTTTGTATTCGCCGGCTGTCAGCACTTCAAAATCGATATCATGCTTTTTCAGCAGGCGATTGACATTCGGCAACTGCGCAACCACGCCGATGGAACCAAGAATGGCGAACGGTGCGCTGATGATCTTCTCGCCAATGCACGCCATCATGTAGCCGCCGCTGGCCGCCACCTTGTCGATGCACACGGTCAACGGCACGCCGGCTTCACGGATACGCGCCAGTTGCGACGACGCCAGGCCGTAGCTGTGCACCATACCGCCACCGCTTTCCAGACGCAGGACCACTTCGTCCTTGGGTGTGGCAAGCGTCAGCAACGCGGTGATTTCATGGCGCAGGCTCTCGGTGGCGGACGCCTTGATGTCACCATCGAAATCCAGCACGAACACCCGGGATTTGCTTTCGGGATTCTTCTTCTGTTTCTTCTCGGATTTGGCCTCGCCCTTGCGCAGGGCCTTGAGCTGATCCTTGTCGAGCAGGCTTTGCTCCAGGCGTTCACGCAAGCCTTTATAGAAATCGTTGAGCTTGCTGACCTGCAACTGGCCCGCGGCTTTGCGCCGGCCCTTGCTGCGCAACGCTGCAAAACTCGCCAGCACCACCAAAATGGCGATGACCAGTGTGACGGTCTTGGCCAGGAAACTGGCGTATTCAGTCAAAAACTCCACAGTGACTCCTTCAAACGATGCGCGGTCGTGAAACACACGCGGGAATTGGCTCCAGCATACCCATGCACCGGCCGGTCGGCCAGCCGTGAAACCTCTGGCAACAAGGCTGGAACGGGCATTTCAAACAAGCGTATGTTTTTTCATTGACAGCTCACCGTCATCCCCATAACCTCGCCACAACCTTCAACGTACCGGGATGACGCGGACGTGGGCAGCATCTACTTGATTCGACATGGCCAGGCCTCCTTTGGTGCAGACGACTATGACGTCCTGTCGCCGACCGGTGTTCGCCAGGCAGAAATCCTCGGCCGTCACCTGGCCGAACTCGGAATCAGCTTCGACCGCTGCCTGTCGGGCGATCTGCGTCGTCAGCAGCACACGGCCAACAGCGCGCTGGAACAATTCGCGGCTGTCGGCCTGCCGGTTCCGGTTCTGGAAATCGATTCAGCCTTCAACGAATTCGACGCCGACGCCGTGATCCGCGCCCTGCTGCCGGCCATGCTGCCCGAAGAACCCGAAGCACTGGAGATTCTGCGCAACGCCGCACAGAACCGTGGCGAATTCCAGCGCATTTTCGCGCTGATCATCGAGCGCTGGCTCGCCGGCACCTACGACACACCCGGCCTGGAAAGCTGGCTGGGTTTCGTCGAGCGGGTCCAGGCCGGTCTGCACCGAATACTCGAACAAGCCGACAACACCCAGAAAATCGCGGTGTTCACTTCCGGCGGCACAATCACCGCCCTGCTCCACCTCATCACTCAAATACCTGCGCGACAGGCCTTTGAACTGAACTGGCAAATCGTCAACACCTCGCTCAACCAGCTGAAGTTTCGCGGTCGCGAGGTGGCGCTGGCTTCCTTCAACAGTCATGCACATCTGCAACTGCTGAAGGCCCCGGAACTCATCACGTTTCGCTGAGTCCGGATTACTGTGACCCTGCTGCAATCAACCAAAAAGGATCGAACCATGACCTCCGTAGCTGATGCCGTAAAAGCAATGCAAGCCAAGTTCAACCCAGCCGCCGCTGCCGGTCTGGATCTGGTCTTCGGTTTCAACATCACTGACGAAGACAAGCAATACGCCCTGATCGTCAAAGACGGCACCTGCGACATCCAGGAAGGCGAAAACCCGGACGCCAACTGCACGCTGGTGCTGGACAGCGAAACCCTCAAAGGCATCGTCAGCGGTGAAACCGACGGCATGCAGGCCTTCATGGGCGGCAAGCTGCGCGTTGAAGGCGACATGATGCTGTCGATGAAACTGTCCGAGCTGTTCCCGGCGTAAGTCGGCAGCCAGACTGCGAACAAATCCCGCCCCTGTGGCGGGATTTGTCGTTTCAGGCACTCGAACCGGCAAACGACGCTGCCAGCAACTCCTGTGTATACGGATGCCGCGCCGAGCCGAACAACTTGTCCGTTTCCCCTCGCTCCACCACCTCGCCGTCCTTCATCACGATCAGATCGTGGGCCAGTGCCCGCACCACCGCCAGGTCATGACTGATGAACAGATAGGTCAGGCCGTGCTCCTCCTGCAATCGCCGCAACAGTGCGACGATCTGTTTCTGCACCGTGCGATCCAGCGCCGAGGTCGGCTCGTCCAGCAGGATCAGATCCGGCTTGAGTACCAGCGCCCGGGCGATAGCGATGCGTTGCCGCTGCCCGCCGGAAAACTCGTGGGGATAGCGATGGCGTGTCGCCGGATCGAGGCCCACGTCGCGCAAGACATCGATCACGGCCTGTTCGCGCTCCCGCACGTTCAAGTCACTGTGCACCTGCAAGCCCTCGGCGATGATCTGCTCCACGCACAAACGCGGACTGAGGCTGCCGAACGGATCCTGAAACACCACTTGCAGACGCTTGCGCAACGGCCGCAATTGTTTGCCGCTCAAGCCCTCCAGCGCCTCGCCTGCGAAGCGGATGCTGCCCTGGGAGTCGATCAGCCGCAGAATCGCCTGACCCAGCGTGGACTTGCCCGAACCGGACTCACCGACAATGCCCAGCGTCTTGCCCCGCTGCAGGTTCAGGTTGATGCCATTGACCGCGTGCAGATACGCCTTGGCCCGCAGCCATCCGCCACCCAGTGGAAAACGCACCTTCAAATCACGAACCTCGAGCAAATCCTCCGCGGCATCACGGCACAGTGCCGCGCCACCAGGTTCGGCGTTGAGCAACTCGATGCTGTAGGGATGCTGCGGTGCGCGGAACAATTGCTCGCAGCTTGCCTGTTCGACGATTTCGCCCGCGCGCATCACCGCCACTCGCTGGGCGATGGTGCGCACCAGATTCAGGTCGTGACTGATGATCAACAGTGCCATGCCCAACCGCTGTTGCAGTTCCTTGAGCAGCAACAGAATCTTGCGTTGCACCGTGACATCGAGGGCTGTGGTCGGCTCATCGGCGATCAGCAATTGCGGCTCGCAGGCCAGCGCCATGGCGATCATCACCCGCTGCCGCTGCCCGCCGGAGAGCTGATGCGGATACGCCTTCAGCCGTTCGCGCGGACGTTGAATGCCGACCAGTTCCAACAGTTCCAGAATCCGTTTGCGCGCCGCCGCGCCCGCCAGGCCTTTGTGCAGCGCCAGGCTTTCGCCGAGTTGCCGCTCGATGCTGTGCAACGGGTTGAGCGAACTCATCGGCTCCTGAAAAATCATCGCGATGCGGTTGCCGCGCAGTTGCCGCAAATAACGCTCGTGCACACCCAGCAACTCTTCACCGCCATAACGAATGCTGCCGTCGATCTGCGTGATGTTCGGGTCCAGCAGTTGCAGAATGCTGTGGGCCGTCACCGACTTGCCGGAACCGGACTCGCCCACCAGCGCCAGGCACTCTCCCGGGCAAATGTCGAGGTCGATGCCGTGCACCACTTCCTGCCCTTTGAACGCCACTCGCAGGTCGCGTATTTCGATCAAATGTTCACGCATATCAAGTCCTGGGGTCGAAGGCATCACGGCAGGCTTCGCCGATGAAGACGAGCAATGAAAGAATCAGCGCGAGCGCAAAGAACGCCGTCAGGCCCAGCCACGGCGCTTGCAGATTGTTCTTTCCCTGACCGATCAGTTCGCCCAGCGAAGCACTGCCGGCGGGCATGCCGAAGCCGAGAAAATCCAGCGCCGACAACGTGGCAATTGCCCCGGTCAGAATGAACGGCAAGTACGTCAACGTCGCACTCATGGCATTGGGCAGAATGTGTCGCACGATCACCTGCGCATCGCCGACGCCCAGCGCCCGCGCTGCCTTCACGTACTCCAGGCCCCGGCTGCGCAGGAACTCGGCGCGCACCACGTCCACCAGACTCAGCCAGGAAAACAGCGCCATGATCCCCAGCAACCACCAGAAATTCGGCTCGACGAATCCGGACAGAATGATCAGCAGATACAACACCGGCAGCCCCGACCAGACCTCCAGCAAACGCTGCCCGATCAGATCGACCCAGGCGCCGTAATAACCTTGCAGGGCACCGGCTGCGATACCGATCAGCGCACTCGCGGCGGTCAATGACAAGGCAAACAGCAACGAAACCCGCGTACCAAAGATCACCCGTGCCAGCACATCCCGCGCCTGATCGTCGGTGCCCAGCCAGTTTTCGCCGGAAGGCGGGCTTGGTGCCGGTTGGGTCAGGTCGTAATTGACCGTGTCGAAACCGAACGGGATCGGCGCAAACCACATCCGTCCGCCCTGCCCCTCGATCAGTTCACGCACCTGGGCACTGCGGTAGTCGGGCTGGAACGGCAGCTCGCCACCGAAATCCTGCTCGGTGTAGCGCTTGAACGCCGGGAAATACCACTCGCCCTGATACGTCACCAGCAACGGTTTGTCGTTGGCGACCAGCTCGCCGCCCAGGCTCAGGCCGAACAGTGCGAGAAACAGCCACAACGACCACCAGCCGCGCCGATGAGCCTTGAACCGCGCCCAGCGGCGCTGCCCGATGGGAGAAAGTGTCAGCATCAGGCTGCCCTCGCGGAAAAGTCGATACGCGGATCGACCAGCGTGTAACACAGGTCGCCCAGCAGTTTTATCAAGAGCCCGAACAGAGTGAAGATGAACAGCGAACCGAACACCACCGGGTAATCCCGCGACACCGCTGCTTCGTAACTCAGGCGGCCGAGGCCGTCGAGGGAGAAAATCACTTCGATCAAGAGCGAACCACCGAAAAACACCGTGACCAATGCCTGAGGCAATCCAGCCACCACCAACAGCATCGCGTTGCGAAACACATGCCCGTACAGCACCTGCCGCTCACTCAGGCCCTTGGCCCGGGCGGTGACCACGTACAGCCGCGAGATCTCGTTGAGAAAACTGTTTTTGGTCAGGATCGTCAGCGTCGCGAATCCGCCGATTACCAGCGCGCTGACTGGCAGCACCAGATGCCAGAAGTAGTCCGCCACCTTGCCCCACAGCGACAGCTCGGCGAAGTTGTCCGAGACCAGCCCGCGTACCGGAAACCAGTCCAGCGCCGTACCGCCGGCAAACACCACGATCAGCAGCAGCGCAAACAGAAACCCCGGCATCGCATAGCCGATGATGATCGCCGCGCTGCTCCAGACATCGAACGCCGAGCCATTGTGCACCGCCTTGCGGATGCCCAGCGGAATCGACACCAGATAAGTGATCAGCGTCGCCCACAAACCCAGCGACAGGGTCACCGGCAGCTTCTGCCAGATCAGTTCGGTCACCGACGCGCCTCGAAAAAAACTCTTGCCGAAGTCCAGTTGCGCGTAGCTCTTGAGCATCAGCCACAGACGCTCACCGGCACCTTTGTCGAACCCGTACTGGCGCTCGATCTCGGCCACCAGTTTCGGGTCCAGGCCACGGGTGGCGCGGGACTCACCGCCAATGGTTTCGACATGACTGGCACCCACCGCGGCACCGACACCAATCCCCTGCAATCGAGCGATGGCCTGCTCGACCGGGCCACCGGGCGCAGCCTGCACGATCACGAAGTTCACCAGCAGAATTGCCAGCAAGGTCGGCACGATCAGCAGCAGACGCCGCAGGCTATAACCCCACATGGGCGTACTCCTTTTGCTGTTGCTGCATCTGCGTCGAGGTCAGCGCGGTCGGGCTGATTTCCCACCAGGTGTCGAGTCCGGCGTCGTACAGCGGCGCAATGGCCGGGCGACCGAAACGGTTCCACCACACCGTGGAGATGCCCGGTGGGTAATAGTTGGGAATCCAGTAATAGCCCCACTGCAACACCCGATCCAGAGCATGGGCGTGGCGCAGAAGACTTTCGCGATTGTCGGCCTGCACCACGCCTTCGAGCAGCGCATCCACCGCCGGGTCGCGCAGCACCATGTAGTTGTTGGAGCCCGGATCATCGGCACCCTCGGAACCGAAATAGTTGAACAGCTCGCGCCCCGGCGCCTGACTGACCGGGTAACCGACGACAATCATGTCGTAGTCGCGGCTGCGCACGCGGTTGGTGTATTGCGCGGTGTCGACCTGACGAATATCGAAGCCGATACCGATCTGCGCCAGGTTGCGCTTGAACGGCAGCAGCAGGCGTTCGAATCCTTTCTGGCCGTTGAGAAAGGTGAATTGCAGCGGCTCGCCGGCGGCATTCACCAATTGATCGCCACGGGGTTTCCAGCCGGCGGCCTCCAGCAATTTCAGCGCCTGCAACTGTTGCGCACGGATGTTGCCACTGCCATCAGTGCGCGGCGCTTCGAACACCTGGCTGAACACCTCATCGGGGATCTTGCCGCGCCACGGTTCGAGGATTTTCAGTTCTTCGGCATCCGGCAACTCGGTGGCCGACAACGCGCTATGGGAAAAGTAACTGCGCTGGCGCAGGTACAGGCTGCGCATCATCTGCCGGTTGCTCCATTCGAAATCCCAGAGCATGGCAATTGCCTGCCGCACCCGGCGATCCTGAAACATCGGTTTTTGCAGATTGAACACAAACCCCTGGGCGCCTTGCGCAGCACCGGGTGCGAGGTGTTCGCGCAGCAACTTGCCCTGCTCCAGCGCTGCGCCGGCATAACCGATGGTGTAACTGGTGGCGGAGAACTCGCGGTTGTAATCGAAGCCGCCGGCCTTGAGCACTTGTCGTGACACGTCAGTGTCGGCAAAGAACTCCACGCTCAATTGATCGAAGTTATAAAGCCCGCGAGTGATCGGCAGATCCCTGGCCCACCAGTCCTTGACCCGCTGGAATTTCACGCTGCGCCCGGCATCCACCGCGCTGACCCTGTACGGCCCGCTGCCCGGCGGAATCTCGAAGCCTGCGCCATCGGCGAAATTGCGTGTACGCCACCAATGCTCGGGCAACACCGGCAATGTCGCCAGATCCAGCGGCAAGGTTCGGCTCTCGTTGTTCTTGAACATGAAACGCACCTGGGTCGGCGACTCGACCTGCACCTCGGCGACATCACGAAACTGCTGGCGATACTTGAGGCTGCCCTGAGTGGTGAACAGCTCGAAGGTGTAACGCACGTCTTCGGCGGTGATCGGCGCGCCGTCCTCGAACCGTGCCTTGGGGTTGAGGTAAAAGCGCAGCCAGCGCCGGTCCGCGTCCAGCTCCATCCTCTGCGCGACCACACCGTAGACGCTGTAAGGCTCGTCCTTGCTGCGATAGGCCAGCGGCGCGTAGAGCCAGCCATCGATTTCGGCGACACCTGTGCCTTTGTCGATGTAGGGAATCAGGTGATCGAACGGACCGCTCTCCAGCGAAGAGCGGCGCAAGGTTCCACCCTTGGGCGCGTCGGGGTTGGCGTAAGCCAGGTGCTGGAAATCCGCGGCGTATTTCGGCGCTTCGCCGTAGACCGTGAGGGCGTGTTGGGGCGCGGCGAAAATGAGCGGGCTCGACAACACGAAGATGCTGAAAAGCATGAGTCTGGAGAGCATCGGAAAGATCCTGATAATTGGGCGCCTCCGATGGCCCCATCGCGAGCAGGCTCGCTCCCACAATGGTTCGCAATGAACACAAAACACCTGTGGGAGCGAGCCTGCTCGCGATAGGGCCAAAGCAGTCACCACACCTCCTGCCTACCTGTGATGTGCAACAGGCCGGCATTTTTTATAGGGCGAGATTTAGAACGATAAATAACTAAAACCCGCCCTTACCTAACCTTTCTCAGAACTTGTAATTGACCCGCGTGTACAACGTGCGGCCAAACGGGTCGCCATATTTCGGGTCGTAGCCGCTCTGGAACGTGTAGGTCTGATTGCTGAAGGGCGGCTCGCGGTCGAACAGGTTTTTCACCCCGAGGGTCACCGCCAGAGTCTTGCGCCAGGTGTAGGTGCCGGCCACGTCCCAGACGTTGTACGAACCGACGTAATCGTGAGTCTCGCGATCCGAGTCGTGGTAACCGCTGGTGTAGCGGTTGGTCAGGCTCGCGCCGAACGGGCCATGGCTCCAGCTGCCGGTCAGGCTGTGACGCCAGCGGGCCACCGCGCCGGCCGACGCGAAGTCACCCCCGCGAAAATCCCCGAGCTTGTCGATGAAATCGCCCTTGAGCTGCTGCTGATACTCATAACGGCTGACATAAGTCCCTTGCAGGCCGATGCCGAAGTCACCGAAGGACGTGCTTGGCAGGCGATAGTCGAAACTGACGTCGACGCCGTTGGTCTTGATCTTGCCGAGGTTGGCCAGACCGGTGACGACGTGATCGATAGAGCCGTCAGGCTTGCGGATCAAACGCTCCGGATACAGTTCCGGGTTCTCGAACACCGCGGATTCGGGGAATTCGGCGATCTGATTGGCGATGCTGATCCACCAGAAGTCCAGCCCGGTGGTCAGGCGATCAAACGGCTGATAAACAAAACCGAGGGTGACGTTGCGCGCGGTTTCCGGGCTAAGGTCAGTATTGCCGCCCGTGGTGCGGTTGAACTGCTGGGCGCAGTCGCGGTTGGCAATGCCGCCGTTGCTCGGATTGCCACCGGCACACAGGCGCGGGTCGTTGTAATTGGCGTTGGTGAAGGTGGTGAAGTTCGGGTTGTAGAGTTCGTACAGCGACGGCGCACGGAATCCTTCGCTGTAGGCGCCGCGCACCACCAGCTCCTTGAACGGCTGGAAGCGGAACGAGTATTTCGGATTGGTGGTGCTGCCGAAATCGCTGTACTTGTCGTGTCGCACGGCGGCGGACAATTCCAGGCTGTCGAACACCGGCACATTGACCTCGGCATATTGTGCCGAGACGCTGCGATCCCCTGACACACTGCCGTTCGGGTCGACGCCAAGGCTCTGCACATCCCCGGCAAATGCGGCGAAGTCCTGATGGAAATCTTCCTTGCGGTACTCGCCACCCAGCGCCAGCGCCGAAGGACCGGCGCCAAACCAGTCACCGATCTCGCGGCTGACACGGCCATCAATCGCCTTCACCCGGCCCACGGCGGTTGCGTAATCACCGTCCACAGCGTTGGCCGCCAGCAATGCTGAACCGGCAGCCGTCTGCGGACCGAACGGGTTGATCACGCCGTTGGCGATCCCCTGGCTGACGGCACGGTCGTTCACGTATCCGCCGCGAATCGTGTTGACCACTTTGTTCTGGTTGTACGACGCGCCGAGGTTGTAATCCCACCCGACCAGCGTGCCGTCGAAGCTCAACAGCAGGCGCTGACCGGTGTTGTCATCCTCATGCTGACGGGCGCCGACCGTCGTTTCGCGCCAGTTCACGTCCACCGGCTGCGTCGGGTCGAGGGCGAAACCGCTCGGCCCTGGCGTGATGCCGTTACCCGGATAGAACGCAGTGCCGGGATTGACCTGATTGCCCATCAAAGTGCCAGGGCCGATCTGCGTCCGGTTCTCGTTGCGCGCCCAAAAGTATTCGAGGCTGACGTTGTGATCGTCCGACAGCTTGCCAGTGGCCTTGGCGAACGCGGAGGTCTTCTCGGTTTCCGGCACCAGATCCAGGTAATTCCACAGGCTCTGACGGCAGATGCCGTTGCGCGACAGCAGCCCCGGCGCATTGCAACCGGAACCGGCCAATGGGTTGGTGGCGTTGCTGCCCTGGCTCCAGTTGGCGGGCGACGCTGTGCCCGAGGTGTAATCCAGACCGCGCCCCGGCTGATAGTTGTAGGTGTAGGCGCGATCATCGGCCGCAAGGCGCTGCTGCTTGTCGTAGCTCACGACGCCGAAGACGTTGAAGCGATCGTCCTGCAAATCACCGAAACCCCAGCTGCCGCTGAAGTTTCGGCTTTCACCGCCACCGGAATGAGTCGGCGTGTCGTAGCTGGTGCTGATCTGGCCTTCGGTGAGGCTGGTCTTGGTGATGAAGTTGATCACCCCACCGATGGCATCTGTGCCGTACAGCGCCGAGGCGCCGTCGCGCAGCACTTCCACCCGGTCGATGGCGGCGAACGGGATGGTGTTGAGGTCGACGCCGGAACCATTGATGGCGTTGGTCGCGTTGTTGCTCAGGCGTCGCCCGTTGAGCAGCACCAGGGTCTTGTTCGGGCCGATCCCGCGCAAGTCCGCATAAGACGCCCCGCCACTGCTCGACCCCACCGAGCGCCCGGAACCTACGGAAGACTGGTTGGCCGAGATACGGTTGACCAGCTCTTCAGTGGTGGTCACGCCCTGCTTCTGCAACTCCTCGACCCGCAGGATGGTGACCGGTACGGCGGTTTCGGCATCGACCCGGCGGATCGCGGTACCTGTGACTTCGACCCGCTGCAATTGGGTGGTCGGCTCGGTTGCCGTGCTGTCTGCAGCCACGGCCGGTAACGTGTTGATTGCCAGCAGCAAGGCCAGGCTTAAAGGGGATTTAACGGGTGAAAAATGGATCATGAACAGCCATCCCTGCGTTTTGGTTTATGCAGGGATGTGCGACGAGTGTCGGGGATTTATAGAGCCCGATTTAGACCGTTGAATGCTGACGTTATGCCAAAGCAGCGTGATGACAGGCTTCATGCAATCGCCAGGGAGGGCCGCTTATCCCCCAAAGTGATAACTCACATCCAGCCACCACTGTCGCCCGTACGGGTCGTAGTTGCCGGTCGGGTAATACGGCCAGCCTGCGGAGTCGTCATGCTTGACCTGATTGAGCACGTTGTTCACGGTCAGCCCGACGCTTGCCCGCTCGTTCAAGCGATAGCGCGCACTGGCGTTGAACACCGTCCACGGTGACAGACGCCCGTCGCCCGCGCCGTTGGTGACCGAGCCATAGCGAATGCCCATCAGGGTCGCTGTGGCCTTCTGGTAATCCCAGGTCAGGCTGGCGTTGACCTTGCTGCGCCAGTCGTAGTTGGTGCGCGAGGTGCGCCAATCCTGGGTCGGGGCTTCGTCCGATTCCTTGTAGTAATGCGAGAGCACCAGGGTGTAGCCCAGCGCCGAACTGAACGCACCGTACTGCCCGGCGCCCCAGCGAATGTTGCTCTTGAAGTCCAGGCCGCTGACCCGTTCGCTCGCCGCGTTGATCGCATTCACCCGTACCCGCTGCAACTGGTTGGGATCGATGGCGGCATTGCCGGGATTGCGATCGACACGAGCGAGAGTCGATTGGCAGTTCGCCGAGTTGATGTCCTGGATGCCATTGCGGCATTCGTTCTCTTGCTGCAACAGGCGGTTTTCGTCGACGGTGGTCAGCAGGTCATCGATCTCCACCCGCCAGAAGTCAGTGGAGAAATCGAAGTTGCGCGACGGCGACCAGACGAAACCGTAGGTCCAGGATTTGCCGCGTTCGGATTGCAGATCCGCCGTGCCGCTCTGGGTGTAATCGACCCGCCCGCGATCACACGCGCCCTCCACGCCCTGGCTGCAACCGTAATAGTCGATCTGCGCCGGGTAGTAACCGTTGCTGTCGGACTGATAGATGTAGTTCAGGTCCGGGGCGCGGAAACTGGTGCCGTAGCTGCCGCGCACCAGCAGGCTGGTCACCGGCCGCCATTCCAGGCCGAGGTTGTAGGTTTTCTGTTGTTCGGTGCGGCCGCTGAATTTGTATTGGTCCCAACGCCCTGCGGCTGTCGCCAGCACCGTGTCGGTGACCGGAATGCTGAATTCGCCACCGGCCGCGTATCGTTTGCGAGAGCCGCCGGAGCTTTGTGCCGGGGTCACGCCGTAGAAACTGCCGTCGTTGAGGCTGTCATCCGGGTCGATGCGGTATTCCTGTTTGCCCGCCTCCAGCACCCCGGCGAATCCCACCGGGCCGGCCGGCAGGTCAAACAGATCGCCATTGACCGAGGCGTTATAACTGGTGGATACCGACTTGCTGCTCTGGGTCAGATTGCCGCGAAACTGCTCCCACTCCTGGGTTGTCAGTGGCCGGTCGAGGCGCGAGGCATCCGGCGCGAACACCGGGTAGCCGCCACGGGTACCGAGCTGCGGTCCGAGGTAGAAATCCTGGATCGACGACAGCGGCGTGTAGCGTGTGGTGCGCACGCTTTTGTATTCCGAGCGATTGACCGCCAGATCATAGTGCCAGCCGGTGTCGGCGATTTTGTCCGAAAGCCCCAGCGTGCCGGTCCATGAGGTGTCGCGCCACTTGCTGTTGTTGCTGGTGCGCCCGCCGATTTCCTCTTCACCGAAACGCCGGTACCAGCGCTCCAGATTGCCGCTGTTCTGGTTGATGAAATCCGGCGAGGTGAAGCTCGGGCCGCGTGTGTTGTTCTGGATGTGATCGAGGCCGTACATCAGGTCGGCGAACACCTGGCCGCTGTCGCTGAAATGCCAGGTGCCACGGGTGTAGCCGTCGTAGTTTTCCTTTTGCGTCTGGATCGTCCAGTAATCGTTGTACATCTGGTCGGTGCGGCAGCGCCCGGCGCTGTTGAACAGCTTGTTGTCGAACGTGCCCTGATACGCGCCGCAGCCCGGTCCCAGGTAACGGTTGTTGGTCAGATCGCGACGGTAACCGACATCCGCCAGCGGCCCGCTCTGCATGAAGCCGCGATCATCGGCCCAGATCGGGTCGCGGTTGGTCAGCTCAAGCCCGAACAAGCCATCGAAGTCGCCCCAACTGCCGCCGCCGCTGATCTGCAACCGCTGGTTGTCGCCGCCGCCGCGCTCACTGGTGCCGCCCTTGAGGTTGACATCGACACCATTCATCTTGTCCTTGAGGATGATATTCACCACCCCGGCAATCGCATCCGAACCGTAGATCGCCGAGGCGCCGCTGCTGAGCACTTCAATGCGGTCGATGATCGCCGACGGAATGTTCGCAAGGTTGGTGAAGTTGACCTTGCCATCGTACGGCGTCGGGTAATCGGCGACCCGCCGGCCGTTGATCAGCACCAGCGTGTGGTTGGGGCCGAGGCCGCGCAGGTTGAGGGCGCTGGCGGCCGGCTGCCAGGTGTTGCCGTAGTCTTCGCCCTGGGTCATGCCGGTGTTCTGGGTTTGCGTGGCGAGCGCGTCGTAGACGTTCTTGTAGCCCCGCGCTTCCATTTCTTCGTGGGTGATGACGTTGACCGGCGTCGCCCCGTCGGACTGCGCCCGGGCGATCCGCGAGCCGGTGACCGTGACTTTTTCCATGCGGTAATCGGCGCTGCTGGCGGGCAGCTCGGCGGCGGCTTTCACGGGCACGGCGCTCGGCGCCTCGGCCTGACGAATGCTCAAACCCTGAGTGCCCTGCTCGACTTGCAGGCCGCTGCCGGATAACGCCTTTTCAACTGCTTGCCTGCCACCCAACGCACCCCGTACCGCACTGCTGCGCTTGCCCTGCACCAGATTCTGGCTGAAGGAAATCGGCACGCCGGTCTGACGCGAGATATCCAGCAGTACCTCGTCGAGCGCACCTGGGGCGATATCGAAACTGAACACCTGAGCGGCGTCTTGCGCCAGAACGGCGCAAGGAGCGATGCCCATCGCCAGCGCGGCGGCCAGCGTCAGGCGGGTTGATTGTTGTTTGAATGAGAACATCGAGGGGCTTCCCTGTTGAAGGCGTCTGCAGGGAATGAGCAGCGGGCCGGCGCTTTTTATAGGGGGACGGATAGACCGGGAAGTTATGGTTTTATAACCGTGCTTCGATGCTCACCCAGTACGGGTTGTGCCAGGTCACGCGAATCGGCAGCGAGCGTTCGAGCAACTGCAACGTTCGGTCGCTGTCGTCCAGCGAATAGAGACCGCTGAGGTGCAGACCAGCAACGTCGGGGCTCAGGTGCAGGATGCCGCGACGGTAGCGGCGCAGGCTGTCGATGACTTCGCTCAAGGGGCGGTCGCGCACTTCGAGTCGGCCCTGAACCCAGGCACTTTCCTGCCCCTTGCTGCGTTCCAGCGCGAGGACTTCCCGGCCGTTGAACAACAGACTCTCGCCCGCCTCCACCACCTGCCGCGCACCGCTGGCAGTGACCACTTCGACTTGCGAATGCAGCATCACCAGCCGCGTCGAATCCTCTGCACGCTGCACCAGGAATTTCGTCCCGAGCGCACGCATCCGCCCATGCCCGGTTTCGACGACAAACGGCCGGGGCAGATTTTTCGCCACATCGATCAGCAGCTCACCGCTGCGCAGGTCCAGCAAACGCTCGAGACTGTTGAAGCGCGGCACCACGCGGCTGCGGGCGTTCAACGTCAGGGCGCTGCCGTCCTCGAGAGTGAATTGACGTCGCTCGCCTGTACCCGTCGACAACTCGCCAGCCTCGGGCAACCAGCCATAACGTCGCCCGAGCAACCCGGCCAGCACCGCGACGGCGAGTACGCTCAGGCTACCGCTGATGAATCGGCGACGACTGCTGGGGGGAGCATTCAGGCTGTGCAGCACACTTTCACGGGGCAAACCCCGCAGGTTCGCATGGCGCAAAAGGTTCAGCCCGCCGCCCATCTGCTCGATGATCTGCTGATGCCGTGGATCCGCCGCACGCCAGGCTTCGAACGCTGCACGTTCCTGAAGGCTGACGTCCCCCGACTGCAACAGCGCCATCCATTGCGCCGCTTCATCGATCAATGTTTCGTCCGGCCTCATGCCTGCATCGCCTGATAGCAACGCTTGAACGCCTCGACCATGTATTGCTGCACACGGCTGGTGGACACGCCGAGGCGTTCGCCGATTTCGCTGTAGGTCAGGCCATCGAGCTGATGGTAGAGAAACGCAGCCTTGGCCTTGGCCGACAAGCCGTTGAGCAAGCGATCCACCGCCAGCAGCGTTTCGATCACCAACTCCCTTTCCTCAGGCGACGGATGCACCGGCTCCGGTGCCAGCGCCAGGCTTTGCAGATAGGCACGCTCCAGATCCTGCCGGCGCCAGCCTTCATAGACCAGACGCCGGGCAATCGTGGTCAACAGCGCACGGGGTTCGCGAATGGCCAGCGGATCGGGCAATGCCAGCACTCGCAGAAAGGTTTCCGAAGCAATGTCCTGTGCACTGTGCGGGCAGCCGAGGGTACGGCTGACTGCGGCGCACAACCATCGGTAGTCCTTTTGGAACATTTGCCCGATGAGCTGGTAATGCGGGTTGTGACTCCCCATGCCTTACTCCCTGAAAACGGGCTCCACCCGCTGCGAAAATCCATGGATACGCCGGGATCGTCCGGCGTTGATCAGGGTTGCGACTGTGCAATAGCGTCGCCGACATTTGAAGTAATAAAAAAACAGGATAAGCAAACCATTGAGCATAAGACGTTTTATCGCCCCGGCAACATTGGCTGACACAACGTTGATCTCGATCAGTGGCGCGCGCCACGCCACTCTCTAACCTTGCGCCTCCATCGATAGCCACGGACGGCTCACCGGGAGCCTGCGGCTGATCCTTCAAGGAAGAGCAATCATGCGATCACTCAACATCATTCTTTTGTCTTCGGCGTTCAATGGTCTGACCCAACGTGCCTGGCTGGACCTGCGCCAGGCGGGCCATTCGCCCAGCGTGGTGCTGTTCACCGACGAAACCACCGTGTGCGAACAGATCGAAAACAGCGGCGCTGACCTGGTGATCTGCCCGTTCCTCAAGGACCGTGTCCCCCACGCGCTGTGGAGCAACCTGCAGCGTCCCGTGGTGATCATTCACCCCGGCATCGTCGGCGATCGCGGCGCCAGCGCGCTGGACTGGGCGATCATGCGCGAGCTGCCGTCCTGGGGCGTGACCGCCCTTCAAGCGGTGGAAGAAATGGACGCCGGCCCGGTCTGGGCCACCTGCGAATTCAACCTGCCGGCCGGTCTGCGCAAATCCGAGCTGTACAACGGCCGGGTCAGCGACGCAGCGATCCGTTGCATCCGCGAAGTGGTGGAAAAATTCATCGACGGCTTTGTCCCGATGCCTCTGGATTACGCCGATCCCAAGGTTCGCGGCTGTCTGCAACCGAACATGAAACAGGATGACCGCACCTTCAGCTGGCACGACTGCTCGCGCTTCATCAAGCGCTGCATCGACGCGGCGGACGGCCAGCCCGGCGTGCTCGCCAGCCTCGCCGGCGGGCAGTATTACGTGTACGACGCCCACCTCGATCAACGCACCGGCATCCCCGGCGAGATCCTCGCGGTACACGACGACGCCGTGCTGGTAGCCACCGGTGATCACAGCCTGTGGATCGGCTCGCTGCGACGCAAACCGCAACCGGGCGAGGAAACCTTCAAGCGTCCGGCGCGGCATGTGCTGGCCGGGCAACTGGCGCACGTACCGGTGCTGGACTGGTCGATTGCCAACGCTCCGTTCAGCGATGAGGCGTATCAACCGATCCGTTACCGCGAATCCGGGCAGGTCGGCGAGCTGACCCTGGAGTTCTACAACGGCGCCATGAGCACCGAGCAGTGCCAACGCATGGTCCAGGCCCTGCGCTGGGCCAAATCCCGCGACACGCACGTGCTGCTGATCAAGGGCGGACGCGGCAGTTTCTCCAACGGTGTGCACCTGAACGTGATTCAGGCCGCCGAAGATCCGGGTGCCGAAGCCTGGGCCAATATCCAGGCCATCGATGATGTGTGCGAAGAATTACTCAGCGCACGGCAACTGGTGGTCAGCGGCGTCACCGGCAATGCCGGCGCGGGCGGTGTGATGCTCGCCCTGGCGGCTGACATCGTGTTCGCCCGTGCTGACATCGTGCTCAACCCGCATTACAAGAGCATGGGCCTGTACGGCTCGGAATACTGGACCTACAGCCTGCCCCGCGCCGTCGGCCCGGCCATGGCCGAACAATTGACCCAGGCCTGTCTGCCGGTCAGCGCTGCTCAAGCGTTGCAACTGGGCATGGTCCAGGAAATCGGCCCGCGCTGCCCGGACGAGTTTGGTTTGTGGTTGCTGCAACGGGCTAATTCGGTACTGACCGATCCGACGTATGCAGCGGTGCGTGAGCGCAAGCTGCGGGTCGATCACGAGTTGATTCGCCGGTGCCGCGAAAGCGAGCTGCAAGAGATGCAGGAAGACATGCTGTACAACCGCAATCAGTTTGCCGAGAAATGCCGCAACTTCGTGTACAAGCGCAAGACTTGCTGTACGCCGGCGCGGTTGGTGGAGGATTGGGCGCGGGTGGTTGAGACCGATCTGGTCAGTTGATCGGCGGTGCCTGCTTTTCCCCTCACCCTAGCCCTCTCCCCCAGGAGAGGGAACTGATCCGGGGATATTGACGAGATACATCGACTTGGAATATCTGCTTTGAATCCATAATCGACTCGGTCTTTCAGGTCGATGTATAGCGCAAGACAACTCGGTCGGTCCCCTCTCCCTCGGGGAGAGGGCTAGGGTGAGGGCGCTTTTGACTTACAATGCCGGCACCTCAATCTCCGGCCCGCCCATGGACATCGACCTCGCCCGCACCTTTCTGGAAATCGTCCGCCACGGCAGCCTCGCCGCGGCGGCAGAAAAGCTGTTTGTCACGCAAACGGCAATCACCGCCCGCGTACAAAAGCTCGAAAGCCAGTTGGGCAGCACGCTGTTCGTGCGCAACCGCGCCGGCGCGCGTCTGACCGCCAATGGCGAGGCCTTCGTGGTCTACGCCAATCAACTGGTGCAGACCTGGGAAGCCGCCCGCCGCGACCTGCCGCTGCCCGAGGGTTACGACAACGTGCTGCACATCGGTGGCGAGGTCAGCCTGTGCAACCCGTTGATGCTCAGCTGGGCCGCCGAACTGCGCGAGAAAATCCCCAGCCATGCCCTGCGCATGGACATCCGCGACGGCGAGAACCTGCTGCGTCAGCTCGAACTCGGCGTGCTCGATGCCGCGCTCGTCTACCAACCGGAATACTGGCCGGGCCTGCAGGTCGAGCAAGTGCTGGAAGAGAAACTGATTCTGGTCCGGACACCCAACCGCCCCGCCCCCTATGTGTACATCGATTGGGGCGAAGACTTCCGCCGCCAGCACGACGCCGCACTGCCGGAAAAAGCCAAGGCGGCCCTGAGCTTCAACCTCGGCCCGCTGGCACTGCAATACATTCTGGAGAACGGCGGCAGCGGCTATTTCCGTACCCGTGTCGTTCGCACCTACCTGGAAAGCGGCGCACTGGAAACTGTCACCAAAGCGCCGGAGTTTGGCTATCCCACCTACCTCGTGTACTCCCGCGACCGCGACTCGGCGATCCTGCAACAGGCGTTCGATCTGCTGCGCGAAGTGATCAAGGCCGATGACGACTGGTCGCAGCGCTGGAACCCGTTGAGCTGACGACCGCTATGCACCGGAGCATGGCAGTTGTGACCTCAAGGTACACCCTGCACAAACGGCGGGATCGGCTAATCTGCCGGGATAACGACAATATCCGCAGGTGACCGCAGTGAGGCAGACCACCGAGGCATTTCGCAGCCGCTACCGTGCGGCGATTCATCCGCTGTACAACCCGTGGCTGCACGGTGCGTTCGTGCTGCTGTTCGGCATGCTGGCCATCGGCGCGTTCTGGAGCAGCGTGAAGCAGGTTCACCCGCTGGAATGGCTGACGGTGCCGCTGACGTTGCTGTTCTTCAACTTCGGCGTATATGTGGTGCACCGCCATCTCGGGCATCACAAGAAAGCCTTCGCCAAGATGTTCTACGCCCGCCATGCCGGCGACCATCACAGTTTCTTCACCCCCGGCCACATGACCTGGGACAGCGCCCGCGACTGGCGGGTGATCCTGTTTCCGGCGTGGCTGATCGTGGTGCACACACTGGTGATCACCCTGCCCTTGTGGTGGCTGTTTACGCAGGTCAACGCCAACGTGGCCGGGCTGTTCGGTGGCTGCATGGTACTGGGTTACCTGACCTACGAGGTGTTCCACGCCTGCGAACACTTGCCGGAAAAACATCCGCTGAGTCGCCTGCCCTGGATTCGCCAGATGCGTCGTCTGCACGAATTGCATCACCGGCGTGAACACATGCAGGAGCGCAATTTCAACATCGTCCTGCCGTTGATGGATTACCTGTTCGGCACCCTCTACCGGGAACCGGAACCCATCCCCCTCACCGATTCGAGAACGCCCATGACCCGCATGCAGCATCCGATCGATATCACCGGCGACCCGATTGCCGTACTCGCCTACGCCGCCACGGTGAGCCGTTGGCCTGAGTGGCATCCGTCCTCGCTGAAAATCGACGGTCCCGCCGGCCCGTTGCATGCCGGCGGGCGATTCGAGGAAGACATTCATGCCGGCGGCCGCGAGGGCCATTTGAGCTGGGAGGTCACCGAGTATCTGCCGGGACGGCGCTGGTGTGCCCGGGCACAGGGCGATCATGGACTGTCCCTGCGGCTGACTTATGAATGCTCGGCCGCAGGCGAAGGCACAGCCTTCGTGCGCACCCTGGAATACCGCTTCGACAGTCTGGGCATGCGCATCGCCAATCGGCTGTTGCTCAAACGCCGCATCGAACGCGAGTCGGCGGCCTCGATGCTGGCCCTGCGCGACATGGCCACCCGACATCTGGCACTGGCAGGAGCTCACGTGTGAAGCTGCGCCATCTGATCCTGCTGCTGGTGATTTTGATTCTGGCCTTCCTGTTGCTGATGCCGACCAACGTCGAGCCTGTGGCGTGGAAGCCGCAAGTCGCCCCATCATTGACTGATGGGATCTACGCGGACAACCAACGCCTCAAAAGCGCGAAACAGGTCGGCCCGGGCGGTATCGAAGGCCCCGAAGCGCTGCTGCTGGAGGATGACTTTCTGATCACCGGCCTGCATGACGGGCGCCTGCTGCGCACCAGTCTCGACGGCCAGCAGCGCCAGGTGCTCGCCGATACCGGCGGGCGTCCGCTGGGTCTGGCGCGACACCCCAACGGCTTGCTGGTGATTGCCGATGGGGTCAAGGGCTTGCTGTCCCTTGATGCCCAAGGACGGCTGACCGCGCTGACCACTGAAGCCAACGGCCTGAAGTTCGGCTTCACCGACGATGTGGCCATCGACAAGTCCGGGCATTACGCCTACTTCAGCGATGCCAGCAGTCGCTGGGGCTACGGCCATGACGGCGAGGCGATCATCGAGCATGGCGGTGACGGTCGCTTGCTGCGTTACGACTTCCAGACCGGCAAGACCAGCGTTCTGCTCGACAAGCTGGAGTTCGCCAACGGCGTCACCCTCGGCCCGGATGACGCCTATGTGCTGGTCAACGAAACCGGTGCCTACCGCATCAGCCGCTATTGGCTGACCGGCCCCAACGCCGGCACCCACGATCTGTTCATCGACAACCTGCCGGGGCTGCCGGACAACCTCGCGTTCAATGGCCGGGACCGCTTCTGGGTGGCGCTGTACACGCCGCGCAATCCGCTGCTCGATGGCACCGCCGGGCATCCGTTCGTACGCAAGATGATCGTGCGGGCGATGATGGTTCTGCCCAAACCGGTGGAGAAACGCGGCTTTGTCCTCGGGCTGGATCTGAACGGCAAGGTCATCGCCAATCTGCAGGATGCCAGCAACGGCAATTACTCGCCGATTACCACCGCTCGCGAGTATGGCGACTGGTTGTATTTCGGCTCGCTGAAAGCCACGCACATGGCGCGGATGCCGTTGGAGGCAGCCTTGAAGTGAGGACCGGGCTTGTGTAGTGAATCGAATGGCCCTATCGCCAGCAGGCTGGCTCCCACAGGGGGATTGGATTCCAAATGTGGGAGCCAGCCTGCTGGCGATAGCGGATTGTCAGTTATTGGATCTATCGAAAGTTTCCGGATCCTCATCCTCCGGCACTTCCTCGCTCTTGCGTTCCTCTTCAGGATTACGAACAGTGTGCGCCGGGCTATTGGGCTCGGGATGCGTGGGAACCGGGTCGAATGCGCCCTGCTCTTCACTAGGAAATTTTGGATCTTTCATAAGGCACCTCGCTGAGAGTCGCTATGTGAAGACTCTGAACATTCGAGGTGCCAGTCAGGGCTGTCGTTCCAGTCGCTTCACCACCGAAGGCCGGTGGCGCGACTGACGGTCAGGATCGAGCCTGCAATTGCTCGACGATCTTGTCTTTGACCTGCAGGCGTTTCTCTTTGAGTTTTTTCAGTGTGTCATCGCTGGGGGCGTCCGAGGTCGCCGTCTCGGCCTTGACGACTTCGGCGTCCGCCTGGGAATACTTGTTGATCAGTGCATCCAGATGTGGATCCGCGGTGCGTCGTTGCTGGATCTCTTCCTTTGTGAGTTTCAAGTCCTGTAACAAATCATGGGTCACCGGCATGGAACACCTCCGTCAGTTGATCGGCAGCCAACACGACCGATTGCGCTGGCCAGTTATCAGAATGGCCTTGGTTGTACCCTTCTGTCGACCACCTGTCAGACCAGCGGTGGCCGTTCGTCGCCTTGGGCACAAATGCGATAAAACCTTTGATCGGCACATTCCCTCCATTGAATAACGCTCACAAAAACCTGCGTGGAGAAACATCAATGGACGGATTCAAACTGCGTCATCTCTTTCTGGCAGTTGCCTTGAGTACCGGCATGGGCTCAGCCTTCGCCGCGACCGACAACGACTTTGTCGATAACGCGACAGCTGGCGGCATCGCCGAGATCGAAGCCGCTCGTCTCGCCCTGGAAAAGAGCCAGTCGGCGGACATCAAGGCATTCGCCAACATGATGATCACTGACCACGGCAAGGCCAACGATGAGCTGGCTACCATTGCCAAGGCCCACGACATCAAGGTTCCGGACTCCACCACCCTGGTGAAACAGGCCAAGGAAAAAATCCTCGACATGCGCGATGAATCCTTCGACGCCGCCTACGCCAACAATCAGGTGAAAGCCCACGAAGAAGCCATCGAGCTGTTCAAGAAGGAGGCCAACACCGTGACCGACGACCAGGTCAAGGGCGCCACCGAGCTCAAGGGCTTCGCGCAGAAAATGCTGCCTGGCCTGGAAAAACACCTGGCAGCCGCCAAGGAACTGCAGGCCAAACACCCCTCCAAATAAGCGCAAGACACGCAAAGAGGCCGCCTCCACTGGACGCGGCCTCTTTTTATTGGGTCATCCACAAGTGCGAAAAATCGGCGTTGCCGGCCACGCCGACTAGAGTTAACGGGGCTTTCCTTGCACCGGATCAAAAATATCCTCACAGAAACGAACAACTATTTCGAACGGCCAGGGTCATTCACTTCGCGCCGGTCATTTTCCGAAGAGCCGGCCCCAATTCGCAATGGAGCACAACGCACATGGCAGCACTGCAGAACAGCACACTCGATGCGATGAAGAACAAACAGACACAACTGTTGAGCGAATGGGTCAACGGATTGCAGGCCAGCGGCACCACCCGCAACCTCAAGGAACATGACATACAGCAACAGACCAGCGAATTCCTGCAACTGGTGCTCAGTGGTCTGGAAAACGGTAACGGCACCAACATTGCCGCCCCCGGTTGGGAGGCCATCCGCCAGTTCCTCGAAAAGCTCTCCCACAGCCGCGCCCTGCTCGGTCAGGATTCGCAGCAAACCGCCAATTTCATTTTCTCGCTCAAAGGCCCGTTGTTCGCCCTGCTGCAGAACCATTATCAGGACCAGCCCGCCCTGCTCGCCGAACAGCTTTGGGAAATCTCCGAACTGTTCGATGCCTTCGGCCTTTACACGATCCGCACGTTCCAGAAGTCCCGTGAAGCGGTGATCAAGCGTCAGCAGGAAGAACTGCTGGAGCTGTCCACGCCGGTGGTCAAATTGTGGGACGGCGTACTGGCGCTGCCGATGATCGGCACCCTCGATTCGCAACGCACTCAGGTCGTCATGGAATCGCTGCTGCAACGCATCGTCGACACCGGTTCGGAAATCGCCATCATCGACATCACCGGCGTGCCGACCGTCGATACGCTGGTCGCCCAGCACCTGCTCAAGACCGTCACCGCGATCCGCCTGATGGGCGCCGACTGCATCATCAGCGGCGTACGTCCGCAGATAGCCCAGACCATCGTGCACCTGGGCCTCGACCTGCAAGGCGTGGTGACCAAGGCCAATCTGGCCGATGCGCTGAAACTGGCCTTGACCCGTCTGGGCATTACCCTCACCAAGACGGTCTGAACAATGGAACGTATCCCGATTCTTCAGATGGGTGACTTCCTGCTGGTGACCATCCAGGTCGACATGCACGACCAGCTCGCCCTCACCCTGCAAGACGACCTGTCCGAGCGCATCAGCAAGACCTCCGCGCGCGGGGTGCTGATCGATATCTCGGCGCTGGACATGGTCGATTCGTTTATCGGCCGGATGATCGGCACCATCTCCGGCCTGTCGAAAATCATGGATGCCGAAACCATGCTCGTCGGCATGCAGCCTGCGGTCGCCATTACCCTGGTCGAGCTCGGTCTGTACCTGCCCGGCGTCAGTACCGCGCTGAACGTCGAGCGCGGCATGAAACTGCTGCAGGAACGAGTACGCCAGCAATGACCGTGCGCAGCAGCGGTACCCAACCGATCAACATCGAGCAGGACGTGGTGCTGGCCCGGCAACAGGCGCGCAAACTGGCCACCGAATGCGGCATGCGCCTGATCGACCTGACCAAACTGGTGACCGCCGTCAGCGAGCTGGCGCGCAACACCATGGTGTATGGAGGGGGTGGCGACATGGACTGGCAGATCCTCGATGACAACCACAAGGTCGGCCTGCGCCTGACCTTTCGCGATGAGGGCCCGGGCATTCCCGACATCAAACTGGCGATGACCGATGGCTGGACTTCCGGCAGCGGTCTGGGCCTGGGCCTGACCGGGGCCAAACGACTGGTGGACGAATTCGAACTGGACACCGAGCCCGGCAAAGGCACCCGCATAACGATCACCCGATGGACATGAACATCAGCGGGTCATTGACCCAGGTGTTGGTGATCGAAGACAGCAGCCAGATCGGCCATGTCCGGCGTACGGCCCAGCGCCTGGCCGAGCAACACGGTTTTGGCGAAAGCGATGCCGGCCGCGTGGCGCTGGTGGCCACGGAGCTGGCGAGCAATGTGCTCAAGCATGCCGGACACGGCGAACTGCACCTGCGTCTGTTGCCGCGTCAGAGTGACGACGGCATCGAGATGATCGCGGTCGACCGGGCGCACGGCTTTGATCTGGATGCGTGCATGGCCGATGGCTTTTCCACCGGCGGTACTCAGGGCATCGGCCTGGGCGCCGTGGCACGCCAGGCCGATGTCTTTGATGTTTTTGCCGACCATCGCGGCGCGGTTCTGCTTGCTCGTTTATACCCGCGCAGCGACCGGCAGGTGGATATGCCGTATGGTGTCAGCCAGCACTCGCTGCACAACGACCCGGCCTGCGGTGATGTCTGGCATCTGGCATTCCACGGCGCTGACGTCAGTGCTCTGGTGGTCGACGGTCTGGGTCATGGCGAAGACGCCGAGTGTGCGGCCCGGGCCGGAGAAAAAGCCTTTGCCCTGAATCCGTTCGGTGCGCCGACGGTCCTGATGGAAGACATGCACCGGGAGATGATCGGAACCCGTGGCGGCGCTGTGGCATTCGCGCAGTTTCACGCCGATCGGGCCAGTCTGGCGTTCACCGGTGTCGGCAACATCGGTGCCTGTCTGATCGCCTCCGACAAGTCCCGCGGACTGGCCTCGCATCCGGGCATCGTCGGCGGCCAGTACCGAAAAGCCCAGCCTTTTGACTATGCTCACGTGAACGGACATCTATTGATCATGTATAGCGACGGCTTGCAGTCCCGCTGGAACCTGCAGGATTACCCCGGTCTGGTGCATCGCCATCCCGCCGTGATTGCCACCGTCCTGCACCGCGACTTCTGCCGCGGGCGCGACGATGTCACCGTACTGGTCGTTGCCCTGGAATCCGCCCATGACTGAGTCTCCGATCTTGACCAACGCCGAACAGGCAGAACTGATCGCACGATTGCAGAGCGAAACCGCAGCGCTGCGTGAAGAGCTCGACGAAACCAATCAGGGCGTGCTGGCCCTTTACGCCGAACTCGACACTCAGGCCGAACAACTGCGCCAGGCCTCTGACCTGAAAAGCCGCTTCCTGTCGTACATGAGTCACGAATTCCGCACGCCGCTGGGCTCGATCCTGAGCATCAACAGCCTGCTGGCCGACGAGCTCGACGGCCCGCTCAGCCCCGAGCAACACAAGCAGGTGGCCTTCGTCAGCACCGCAGCCCGCGAGCTCAGCGACATGGTTGACGACCTGCTCGATCTGGCGAAGATCGAGGCCGGTCGCATCAGCATTTCTCCGGCGTGGTTCGACATGTTCGATCTGTTCGCCGCACTGCGGGGGATGTTCCGGCCGATTGTCGACGCCACGGCGGTGGACCTGATTTTCGAAGAACCGGTGGGCTTGCCGCGCCTGTACACCGATGACAAGAAACTGGCGCAGATCCTGCGCAACTTCATTTCCAACTCGCTGAAATTCACCACCCGTGGCGAAGTCCGGGTCTCGGCACGCCTGGAAGGTCAGGACAAAGTGCGATTTGCGGTCAGCGACACCGGCATCGGCATCGCCCCTGAATTGCACGGCACCCTGTTCGAAGACTTTTCGCAGGTCGACTCACCGCTGCAAAAACGCCTGCGCGGCACCGGTCTCGGCTTGTCGCTGTGCAAGCGCTTCGCCGAATTGCTCGGTGGAGAGGTGGGTGTCGAAAGTACACCGGGCGTGGGTTCGAGCTTTTTCGTGATCATTCCGTTGGCGATTGCCCAGGAGAACGTCGATGAAACATGACATCCGTCTGTTGATCGTCGATGACAACGTCGCCACCCGCTACGCCCTGCGCCGACGCCTGGAGCGCCACGGTTACGTAGTGCTCGAGGCCGGCACCGGCGGTGAGGGTCTGGCCCTGATCGCCAGTCAGTCGCTCGATGCGCTGATTCTCGACGTCAATCTGCCGGACATGAGCGGGTTCGACATCGTTCGTAAACTGCGCACCGACCCGGGCACCGCCCTGATCCCGGTGATCCACGTGTCGGCCGCGTCGATCCAGACCGGCGACATCATCACCGGCCTCGACGCCGGGGCCGATGCTTATCTGATTCACCCGGTCGATCCCGATGTGCTGCTGGCAACGTTGCGCACCCTGCTGCGGGTGCGCGACACGGAGAACGCCTTGCGCGAAAGCGAGGCGCGTTTCCGGGAGATTTTCGTCAACATCTCCGCGCCCATCGCGGTGCTCGACGCCGACCTGAAAGTCCACGAGTGCAACCACGCCTTCTCCCAACTGATCCAGGACAACCGCGACCCGCAGACCCTCAGCGAGTGCTTCGCCGAGGATCAGGGCGCGATCCTCGACGAACTGCGCCTGCGACTGGTGGATGGCGAGCGCTGGAAAGGCACGCTGAACATGCGCGTTCAGGGCGAGATACGCGAGACCGAATGGCAGATTTCGCCCTATCGGACCCCCAAACTGAGCCTGGTGTTCGTCGAAGACGTCACCGAGCACCGTCACCGCGAACGTTCGCACCTGGCGCAACTGGACGACACCACCACGCAACTGGCCAAGGAAGTCGCCGACCGGGTTCGCGTTGAATCGCAACTGCTGCAAGTACAGAAAATGGATGCGCTGGGCAAGCTCACCGGCGGCATCGCCCATGACTTCAACAACCTCCTGACCGGGATCATCACCAGCCTCGAGCTGATTCAGAAACGTGTTGCCGATGCCCGGACGGACAAGGTGCAGTTCTACGCCGAAGCGGCCCTGAGCTCGGCGAGGAGCGCGGCCTCGCTCACCCATCGTCTGCTGGCGTTTGCCCGTCAGCAACCGCTCGACACCCGTCCGGTAGACATCAACAAGCACGTCCGCTCGCTCGAAGAATTGCTGGTGCGTACCATCGGCGAACGCATCGCCCTCAAGCTCGAATTGACCACCAAATCTGCCATCGCGCTGGTCGACCCGATCCAGCTCGAAAGTGCAGTGCTCAATCTGGTGATCAATGCCCGGGACGCATTGCCACGGGGCGGCAATATCTGGGTCAGCACTTACGCGGCGTATTCCCACGGCGACCCGAACCTCGCCGATGGTTCCTATGTGGCGCTATCGGTGCGCGATGACGGTACCGGCATCGAGCACAACGTGATCGACAAGGTGTTCGAGCCGTTCTTCACCACCAAACCGCTGGGCCAGGGCACCGGGCTGGGTCTGTCGACGATCTACGGATTCGCCCGTCAGTCCGGTGGCGATGCGCACATCCGCAGCGTGGCGCGACGTGGCACCGAAGTGACGATCATGCTGCCGGCCACCAGCGATCCGACCGCTGTCGATCTGGCCCCGGTGACCATTGATCCGCAAGGCTCGGGCGAACATGTGTTGATCGTCGAAGACATGCCGACGGTACGCCTGTTCGTCACCGAAGTGCTGGAAGACGCCGGTTACCGCTGCACCCAGGCCGCCGATATCGAAACGGCGCTGGAGCGCTTGCAGAACGACTCGTCGATCGACCTCCTGCTGACCGACGTCGGTCTGCCACGCATGACCGGCCGCGAACTGGCGGACGTTGCACGGGACTGGCGCGAAGCGTTGCCGATCCTGTTCATGACCGGTTACGCAGAAACCGCGATCAACCGGCAAGTGTTCCTCGGGGCCGGCATGGACATGCTGGTCAAGCCGTTCCAGATCAGCGAATTGCTGGACAAGGTACGCCGCACGCTCGACGGCACCTGATACGCCGCCATCGCGGGCAAGCCCACTCCCACAGTTTTTTGTGCCGTACACAACTTCGTGAACACATCAGACTCTGTGCGAGCGGGCTTGCCCGCGATGAGGCCCGCCCAGGCGACGCAGTTATCGGTTCAAGGCACGGGCGAGAAACGGCGCAGTCCGGCTCTTCTTGCTCGCCGCCACTTTCTGCGGTGTCCCGGCCACGACGATCTTTCCGCCCTGGTCTCCGGCGCCCGGGCCGATGTCGATCACCCAGTCGCTCTGCGCCACCACGCGCATTTCATGCTCGACCACGATCACCGTGTGCCCTGCCGACACCAGCGTATCCAGTTGTTCCAGCAAGCGGTCGACGTCTCGCGGGTGCAGGCCGGTGGTGGGTTCATCCAGCACATACAACGTTGCGCCGCGCTGATTGCGCTGCAGCTCGGTGGCCAGTTTGATCCGCTGTGCCTCACCCCCGGACAATTCGGTCGCCGGTTGCCCGAGGCGCAGATAACCAAGGCCGATATCGCGCAGCACTTCCAGTGAACGACGAATCGCCGGTTGCTCGGCAAACACCGTTACCGCCTCGTCCACGGTCAATTGCAGCACCTGCGCGATGCTCAAGCCCTGCCAGAGGATGGCCAACGTGTCGGGGTTGTAACGTGCGCCATGGCAGGTCGGGCACGGCGCGTAAACGCTGGGCATGAACAGCAACTCGACACTGACAAAACCCTCGCCCTCGCAAGTCGGGCAACGGCCCTTGGCAACGTTGAAGGAAAACTGCCCGGCGTCGTAACCCGCCGCTTTCGCCTCGTCGGTCGCGGCGAACAACTTGCGCACGTTGTCGAACAGCCCGGTGTAGGTCGCCAGATTCGAACGTGGGGTACGGCCGATGGGTTTCTGATCGACCTGCACCAGACGTTTGATCGACTCCAGCCCGGCGCTGACCTGGCCGGTGCTGGCAGTCGGGGTATCGTCTTCCAGATTGAGTTCCTCCGGCTCGGCATCACTGACGCTGCGCCCGAGCTGCGCGCCGACCAGTTCCAGCAGCGCCTGGCTGACCAGACTCGATTTGCCGGAACCGGAGACGCCGGTGACCGAGGTGAAACAACCCAGCGGAAATTCGGCGCTGAGGTTATCGAGATTGTTGCGGGTAACGCCGTCGAGCTTCAGCCAGCCCGACGGTTTGCGCGCGGCGCGTGTGGTGCGTTGCTGTTCGGCGAACAGATAGGCGCGGGTCTGCGACTGCTCGACCGCTGCCAGCCCCGGCGGCGGGCCGCTGTAGAGAATCTGCCCGCCCTTTTCACCCGCCGCCGGGCCGACATCGATCAGCCAGTCGGCGCGGCGCATGGTGTCCAGATCGTGCTCGACCACAAACACGCTGTTGCCGTCGGCCTTCAGACGCTGCAACGCCTCGAACAGCGCCTCGCCGTCAGCCGGGTGCAAGCCCGCGGAAGGTTCGTCGAGCACATAGATCACGCCGAACAATTGCGAGCCCAGTTGGGTGGCCAGTCGCAGGCGTTGCAGCTCGCCTGACGACAGGGTCGGCGTGCTGCGCTCCAGCGCCAGATAACCGAGGCCGAGATCGGTCAGGGTACTGACCCGCTCCAGCAGGTCCTCGGCGATGCGCTGCGCCGCCAGGCGTTTTTCCAGCGACAGGTTGGGGGTGTGGCGCACGTCCGGTGCGTGGGTGTGGCCGCTGGCACCATGGGCTACGCGCTGTTGCCGGGCTTCGCGGGTCTGGCTGTGCGTCAGGGTTTCGCCGGGCTCATCGACCTGTTCCAGCCAGCTCGCGTCAGCTACCGGCTTCAAGACCTCAGCGACTTGCAGCAGCGGCATTCGCGACAACTCGCCGATGTCATGGCCGGCAAACGTCACCGACAGCGCCTCGCGCTTGAGGCGCTTGCCATCGCACAACGGGCACAGGCTGCCGAGCATGAATTGCGACACGCGCTTCTTCATCAGCGCACTTTGCGAATGGGTGAAGGTGTGCAGGATGTAGCGCCGGGCACCGGTGAACGTGCCTTGATAACTGGGCTCCATCTTGCGTTCGAGGGCGACGCGGGTTTCTTCCGGCGTCAGCCCGGCGTACACCGGAACCGTTGGCGTTTCCTCGGTGAAGAGGATCCAGTCGCGCTGCTTTTTCGGCAGCTTGCGCCAGGGTATGTCGACGTCGATGCCCATGGTCACCAGGATGTCGCGCAGGTTCTGACCCTGCCAGGCCAACGGCCAGGAGGCCACGGCGCGCTGGCGGATGGTCAGATTCGGATCCGGCACCATCAAGGCTTCGGTCACTTCATAAACCCGGCCCAGTCCATGGCATTGCGGACAGGCACCTTGTGGCGTATTCGGCGAGAAGTCCTCGGCGTACAGCATCGGCTGACCCGCCGGGTAACTGCCGGCGCGGGAGTACAGCATGCGGATCAGGCTCGACAGCGTGGTGACGCTGCCCACCGACGAGCGCGTGCTCGGCGTGCCGCGTTGTTGCTGCAGGGCCACGGCCGGCGGCAGGCCCTCAATGGAATCGACGTCCGGTACGCCGACCTGATCGATCAACCGCCGCGCGTAGGGCGCCACCGATTCGAAATAGCGGCGCTGCGCTTCGGCATACAAGGTCGAAAACGCCAGCGACGACTTGCCCGAACCGGACACCCCGGTAAACACCACCAGCGCATCCCGGGGAATATCGACGTCAACGTTCTGCAGATTGTGTTCGCGGGCACCGCGCACCCGGACCATGCCGGCGGCGGAACTGGAGCTGCGCTTGGAAGTCATCGGCCAACCTTGGTCTGAAGAGAAATGGCTCAGGCACTCAGCACCGCACGGATCATCTGCAACAACGCCTCGGGCCCGTAGGGCTTGCCGAGCAAATGGGTGTCCGGGCTGAGCTGGTGATTGCGCGAGATGATGTCGCGGGTGTGGCCGGAGGTGAACAGCACGGCCACCGGCGGCATTTGCACCTTGGCCCAGGCGGCGAGATCGGAACTTTTGATCAGCCCGGGCATGACCACGTCGGTAAAGATCAGGTCGACCCGGGCCCCCTCCAGCAGCATTTGCATGGCCGTGTCGCCATTGCCGGCGATCAGCACCCGGTAACCTTCCTCGCGCAACAGTTCGACAGCGGAGGTGCGCACCGCTTCGTTGTCTTCGACCACCAGAATGGTCTCGTTGCCGCCCGCCTGCTGACGTTGCGCGCCTGGCGTTTCATCGAGCATCGGTCGCAAGCTGCGCGGAAAATACAACTGCACCCGCGTGCCCTCGCCGACGTGGCTGTCGATCTCGACATGCCCGCCGCTCTGTTTGACGAAACCGAACACCATGCTCAAGCCCAGGCCCGTGCCCTGGCCGTCAGCCTTGGTGGTGAAGAACGGTTCGAAGACCTGCTCCAGCATGTGCGGGGCGATGCCGACGCCGCTGTCACTGACCGAAACCCGCACAAAATCCCCCGGCGCGATGCCCTTGCCGGCGCAGAACGTCCGATCCAGTGACGTATTGGCGGCGCCGAGCACGATGGTGCCCTCGCCTTTCATGGCATCCCGGGCGTTGATCGCCAGATTGAGAATGGCGTTTTCCAGTTGATTGCGGTCGACGTTGATGTGCCACGGTTCCTCGGGCAGTTGCACATCAATCTGAATGGTTTCCCCCAGTGCCCGTTGCAGCAATTCGCCGACACCTTCGAAGATCTGCCGTGGATCGCACACTGCCGGCGACAGCGGCTGGCGCCGGGCAAACGCCAGCAGTTGCGAGGACAGCTTGGCCCCGCGTTCCACCGCCGCCAGCGAGGCGCTGACCCGGCGTTGCACGTTGGCATTGTCCGGTTCATGGCGGGCCAGCAGGTGCAGGTTGCCGGCGATCACTTGCAACAGGTTGTTGAAGTCGTGGGCCACGCCGCCCGTGAGGCCGCCGATGGCTTCGAGTTTCTGCGACTGACGCAATTGCTCTTCGGCGGTGAGGCGCGCCTCGACTTCATCCGCCACACGCTGTTCGAGGTTGCGGGTGAACTTGAGCAGGGATTCTTCGGCGGTCTTGCGCTCGTGAATGTCGATCAGCACGCCGGGGAAACGGAACGGCCGGCCCTGCTCGTCAAATTCGCAGGCGCCGCTGGCGAGTACCCACAGACAACTGCCATCGGCACGCACCACTCGGTATTCGGCGTTGTAGGGCTCGCCGGTACGTACCGAATTCTCCACGCACTCCCGTACCCAATTGCGATCGTCCGGGTGAATGTGCGCTTCGGCGATATGCTGCGGCAGGTTGGTCAGGTCTTGATCAGGCGGGTAGGAAAATGTCCGGGCGAATCGCTCGTCGGCCGACAGCACGTTGTTTCTGACGTCCCAGACAAACGAGCCGAGCAGCGCCCCGGCATTCAGCGCCAGCCGAACCCGTTCATTGTCGGCGCGGTAGGCGTCTTCGGCAGCCTGACGCAGACGTTCGGACAGCACCAGCTCGGTAGTCTCCACCACCATCGCCATGACGCCGGCCGGAACCCCGGCATCGTTGGCCACCGGGCTGTAATAAAGGTCGAGCCAGACATCCTCGGGCACGCCATCGCGCAACAGCACCAGCACCTTGTTACGGTACTCCAGGGTGCCGCCTGCCAGGCAGGTGTCGACCACATGCCGATTGAAGTCGGCGACCTCCGGCCAGCCCAGCTCCACCGGCACGCCGAGCAGGTACGGGTGGCGGCCGCCGGCGAACCGCGAGTAGGCATCGTTGTAGATCATGTAGCCGGCACGGCCCCAGAGCATGACCATCGGCAACGGAGAAGCGAGCATCAACTGCACCGTGCTGCACAGGCTGGCCGGCCAGGATTCGAGAGGGCCCAGATCGGTCCCGCTCCAGTCGAACGCACGGATTCGCCCGGCCATCTCGCCCTGCCAGCCGTCACAACCGTGACTATCGGATAAAAACTGCATCGATTGACTCAATGTCCTGTGGTTTTCGACCGATTTCGCAACGCCCTCTGACGCCACGCCCGTGTGTTTCGAGCATCGAGAGGCCTCATTGGTTTCATTAGAGGTATAGCCGATTTCGGACCCGGCCAAGACTCAGACTTCGATCAGGTGTTTGAGCGGGTGGTAGCCGCTCTTCATCTTCGCAGCGACGTCGAGAATCGCCTTCTGGATGCCGTCCAGGTGCATGCAGGTCAGCTCGATGGCCGCGCTCTGATTACCGGCCTCGATGTACTCGATCAGGCGCAGATGCTCATCGTCGCGACAGGCTTGGTGGCTGTCGTCGTCCAGCGCGGCGGCGTACAGCGAAGCGCGGGAAATCAGCTTCTGGAACCAGTCGAGCAGCACCGGGTTGTTCAGGCTGCGGGCCAGTTTGAGGTGGAACTCGCCGAGCAGGTGAATCAGCCGTTCGTGGTCTCCGGCCGCGTGGGCCTCATCTTCCAGCAGCAGGTGTTCGCGCAGGTCCTGCATCGCGGCGCAATCCTTGCGCCGGCACAGCTCGGTGACGATGCCGATCTCGATCAGGCGCCGGGTTTCGAACAGCGAACGGATTTCTTCATCACTGGGCAACGATACCGACGCACCTTTATTAGGCTCGGTGGTAACCAGTCCGTCGGCCTCCAGTTGCTTGAGTGCCGCGCGAACCGACGTGCGGCTGACATTGAACAATTCCGCCAGCGACGCCTCGCCCAGCTTCATCCCCGGACGCAGCGAACGCTTGCTGATCGCCTCGTAAACCCCTTGGTAGACGCGGTGGACCGTGGTTTCCGTTTTTTTCTCGGTCATTTGAAAACTCCTTCAATGCTGGCAACGCTGCCCGACGAACGACTCAGTCAGGTAAATGGGGGGTTGCGCCAGCAGATTAATCCGGGCATCTCTAAATTGCATTCAGATATTGCATACAATAATTAGAGGATTGCACCATTGCGGGTCAATCATTAGCCATTGAAGTGCGCAACGTATCCAAGCGGTATTCTGATGACCCTGGCGATCCGGCTGGCGGGCGAAACCGTGAACCACCTGCCGCCGTTCAAGCGTAGGGTCAACACGGTGTTCCAGAGTTACGCGCTGTTTCCGCACATGAGTGTCGCGCAGAATATCGCCTTCGGCCTCGAGATGCTGGGTCTTCTTCGTCACCCACGCTCAGGAAGAAGCGTTGACCCTGTCCGACCGGATCGCGGTGATGTCTGCCGGCAAGATCCTGCAGATCGGCACCCCGACCGACATTTATGAGCGTCCGCAGCACCGGTGGCGCTGGAATGTCGGCGATTGATGGCGCTGAACATCGGCCAGTCACGGGAGATCATTTTTGGCGAGGTGTTGATGGCCCATGTGCGCGACGAGTTGATCGATCCGAAAACCCTGTACATCAATCAACTGGGGCTCGATGCGATCGGTCGCATGGGCGGGCATGGTTATGCGCGAACCCGGGATTATTTCGATCTGCCAACCCGCACGTTGCAGGCGTGGACGGAGGCACCGGGGGGTGGCGAACGGTTCTGGCCGCAGCGCTGATCAGTGGAAGTCGCGGCTCTGTACACGGATGCCGTTGAGCAGCGGAGTCAGATCACTCAGGCGTCCGGCGATCAGGTGCCGCACCTCGCCTTCGCGCTCCCAGCGGCCGTCAACCTTGAGCAACTGCGAACCGACCAGCACCTGACGCTGGCGCTCGGCGAGATCGCGCCAGACCACCACATTGACGTTGCCGAACTCGTCTTCCAGGGTCACGAAAGTCACGCCGCTGGCAGTGCCCGGACGCTGGCGGCCGGTCACCAGCCCTGCCACGCTGACCGGTCGCCCGTGCTCGACCTCCAGTAATTCCCGGGAACTGCGACAGCGCCGCGCCCGCAATTCGTCGCGCAACAGCGTCAGCGGATGCGGCCCCAGCGTGGTGCCCAGCGTGGCGTAATCGGTGAACAGGTCTTCGCTGACACTCGGCGTGGGCAGCCGCACATCCGGTTCTTCCTGACTCGGCAATCCGGCAAACAACCCGAGCTGTTTCTGCACCCCGGCCACCTCCCAGCGCGCACGATGGCGGTGACCGACCAGGCCGCGCAACGCCCCGGCATCCGCCAGCAATGCCTGGGCCCGACTGTCGAGCCCGGCCCGTTCGCCCAGGTCGGCGACATCGGCAAACGCGCCCCTCGTCCGAGCGCTTTCAATGCTGCGCGCATCTTCCTCGCGAAAACCCTTGATCATCCGCAGGCCCATGCGGATCGCCGGTTGCTCGCCGGCAATCGGCTCCAGACTGCAATCCCAGTCGCTGGCGCGCACGTCCACCGGGCGGATCTGCAAATGATGCCGGCGCGCATCCTGAAGAATCTGGTCCGGGCTGTAGAAACCCATCGGCCAGCTGTTGATCAGCGCACAGGCGAATGCCGCCGGTTCATGGCACTTGAGCCAGCAACTGGCATAGGTCAGCAAGGCAAAACTGGCGGCGTGGGACTCGGGAAAACCATAACTGCCGAAGCCCTTGATCTGCTCGAAGATCTGCGCGGCGAATTCCGGGCTGTAGCCGTTTTTCTTCATGCCGGCCGCCAGCCGTTCCTTGTGCGGTTCCAGCCCGCCGTGGCGTTTCCACGCGGCCATGGAGCGGCGCAACTGGTCGGCCTCGCCGGGGCTGTAGTCGGCGGCGACGATGGCGATCTGCATCACCTGTTCCTGAAACAGCGGCACGCCGAGGGTGCGCTTGAGCACCACCTCCAGCTCCGGGGACGGATAGGTTTCCTTTTCTTCCTTGTTCCGGCGGCGCAGGTACGGATGCACCATCCCGCCCTGGATCGGCCCCGGCCGGACAATGGCCACTTCGATCACCAGGTCGTAGAAGGTTTGCGGGCGCAGGCGCGGCAGCATCGACATCTGTGCCCGGGACTCGATCTGGAACACGCCGATGGTGTCGGCGCGGCTGATCATGTCGTAGGTCGGGCGATCGTCAGGCGGGATGGTGGCCAGGCTCAGGTCCTGATGGCGATGACGGCGCAGCAGGTCGAAGCAACGGCGAATCGCGCTGAGCATGCCGAGGGCGAGGATATCCACCTTGAGCAGCCCGACCGCGTCGAGATCGTCCTTGTCCCACTGGATGATCGTGCGGTCGGCCATGGCGGCGTTTTCCACCGGCACCAGGGTGTCCAGCGGTTGCTCGGAAATCACGAAACCACCGGGGTGCTGCGACAGATGCCGGGGAAAACCGATCAGTTGCCCGGTCAGGCTCAGTACCCGGTGCAGGATCGGGCTGTCCGGGTCGAAGCCGTTTTCGCGCAGGCGTTCCACGGGCGGCGTTTCATCGCTCCAGTGGCCGCAGCAATCGGCCAGCGCATTGATCTGGTCCGGCGGCAAGCCCAGCGCCTTGGCCACGTCGCGGATCGCGCCGGATGCGTGATAGGTGCTGACCACCGCCGTCAGTGCCGCACGACGACGGCCATAACGACGAAACACGTATTGCAGGACTTCTTCCCGGCGTTCGTGCTCGAAATCCACGTCGATGTCCGGCGGCTCGTTGCGCTCCCTCGACATGAAGCGCTCGAACAGCAGCGTGGTGCGATCCGGGTCGATTTCGGTGATGCCCAGGGCAAAACACACCGCCGAGTTGGCCGCCGAGCCCCGGCCCTGGCAGAGAATCTTCTGCTCCCGGGCGAAGCGCACCACGTCGTGTACGGTGAGGAAGTAGCTTTCGTAGCCGAGTTCGGCGATCAGCTCCAGTTCATCATCGATCTGCTTGAGCACCTTGGGCTGTGCGCCTTTCGGCCAACGCCAGGCGATGCCTTGCTCGGTCAGGTGGCGCAGCCAGGAGCTGGCGTTGTGCTCTTCAGGCACCAGTTCTTTGGGGTATTGATAGCGCAACTCGCCCAGATCGAACGTGCAGCGGCGGGCCAGTTTCACGGACTCTTCCAGCAAGGTCTGCGGATACAACTCGCGCAACACATCGAGGCAGCGCAAATGCCGTTCGCCGTTGGGGTGCAGGCGCAATCCGGCTTCGGCCACCGGGACGTGGTGACGGATCGCAGTCATGGTGTCCTGCAAGGCTCGCCGGCCACGGGCGTGCATGTGCACATCACCACTGGCCACGGCGGGGATCTGCAGTTCATCCGCCAGGCTCAGCAACGCGGTCAACCGCTGCTGATCGTTCTGCCCGCGATGCAACTGCACCGCCAGCCACAGGCGTTCACCGAAGGTCTGCTTCAGCCAACGGCCCTCTTTCATGTCATCGACCGCCTCCGGCACCCACAGCACCAATAGCCCCGGCAGCGGCTCGCTGAAGTCTTCGCGCAGCACTTGATACTGGCCTTTCTGGGTGCGCCGTCGAGCCTGGGTGATCAAGCCGCACAGCGTTTGATAACCCTCGATGTTTTCGACCAGCAACACCAGTTTCGGGCCGTTTTCGATGCGCATCTCACTGCCGATAATCAGCGGCAGCTCCACAGATTTTGCCGCCTGCCAGGCACGGACGATCCCGGCCAGGGTGCATTCATCGGTGATCGCCAGCGCCTGATAGCCATGTTTTTTCGCCCGCTGGAACAGCTCCAGCGCACTCGAAGCACCACGCTGAAAACTGAAGTTCGACAGGCAGTGCAGCTCGGCATAACCCAGATTCACGCGAACCAGCCCTGCAGCCACAACGGGCCGCCCTCACCCACTGCCCGGTACGCCCAGCCTTGCTGGCCAGCGCGGTTCTGGATCAGGTAATAGTCGCGGCGCACATCATCACCGTCCCACCAGCCGGACTCGATGCGTTCCGGCCCCATGAGGATGCGTGCCGAACCTTCGGGCACCGACTGCGGCTCGCCCAGCAACCAGCCCGGACGCTGCACGCCCGGCAATGCAGGGCAACGCTGTTTGTCATCGGCGTTCTGCCACGCGCACTCCGGGCGATGATCGGCCTGAAAGCGCAGGCCCTGCACCGCCTCATCCCCCAGCCGCGCACGCAGGCGTTCGCGCAATTGCTCCCAGGGCAAGGTCTGCTGCGGGCGCTCGTCGAACAGTTCCTGAAACTGCGGCACGAAACTCGGCAAATCTTCGGCGCGCAGACGAAAACCGCGCACCGGGGCTTCGACCTGCACCTGCTCCAGTCGGCCACGGGCCAGTTCAAAGAGCATCGCCGGATCCCGCTCGGCGCTGAGCAGGCCGACCTTGATCAGCGTGTCCGGCAACCCGGCGTGTTCAAGGTGCAGATCGAAGCGCTGCACGCCGCTGTCGCGCCCGCACAAAAACGCCGCCAGATCGGATGTCAGGCGGCGCAACGGGAACAGCAGCGCCTGATGGGACTGCACGTCGAAGTTGAGTTCGATGCGCACATCGAAACGATCCGGCGGCAGGTAGAACGCCAGCGCCAGCGGTCGTGCGCCGAACAGCGTATCCAGATGCTTGAGCATCGGCGCCTCGAAACGCCGAGCCAGGGCCTGACGCGGCAGGCTCTGCACCTGATGGAGGTTACGCAGGCCCATGCGCGACAGCGCCGTGGCCACGCTCGGCTCAAGCCCGACGCGGTCGACCGGCAGTTGCCCGAGGTGATGGCGCAGGGCTTCACCGTCGGGCACCACCAATCCGTCGTAGGCGTTGGCCAACACCCGCGCCGCCACCGGGTTGGGCGCGGCAACGATGCGGTGCCGAAAGCCCAGTTCCGTCAGTTCCGTGCGCAATCGCGCCTCGAACTGCGCCCAGGAACCGAACAGCCCAAGGCTCGATTCGATCTCGAACACCACGGTGCGCGGGTAATGGACGCTGACCTGGGCGCTGAAACGATAGGCCCAGGCGGCGAGAAACTGCTGCCAGTGCTCGACCTCGGCCGAATCGTAATCGACGGTGGCGAACCCTTTGCTCATGGCTTGCGCGGCGGTCATCGACTGACCCGGACGCAAGCCCAATGCCCGCGCTGCCGGGTTGACCGCTTGCAGCAGCCGGCGCTGGGCCGGGCCGCTGAGCAGCGCCAACGGTTGCTCGGGATCGGGCCGTTGACGCAGCACGGCGTCGAGGGCCAATTGTGGGAACAGAATGCAAACCCAGCGCATGGCGACCTCAATGCCCCACGGTGAAGGCAATCGGTGCGCTGCGCGCCAGACCGCCCCGGCACTTGAGCACGCGCAATTGCGCCGGGCGCGCATCAATGGCGATGCGCAACGCGGCTGGCGACGGGTTGACCGCTTCGCTCAAGGGCCGCCACGCGAACGCCAGGGTCTGGCCGGTTTCCGCCGCCACCTGCAAACGGCGCAAGGCGCGGTCATCGGCCTTGTGCGGCCAGCACAGCACCGCGCCGCAACTGCCCGAGCGCAGGCATTGTTCCGCCGCCCACAAGGCATCGCGTTCGCTGGCCCGGATCACCGACAACTGACGCAGATCGACCCCGGCATTGGCCCAGGCCTGCGGGTACGGCACGAACGGTGGCGCCACCAGCACGATGCGCTCGCCCGCCGCCGACAGCCGCGCCAGGGTCGGCCACACCAGTTGCAGCTCGCCGACACCGGGCCCGGCCAGGAGGATCTCGCTCAGCGCCGCTTCCGGCCAGCCGCCACTGGGCAAGGCCGCGTCCAGCGCGGCGTGCCCGGTGGGTTGCGGGCTGGCGGTCGGTGGCGCAGGCCGGCCCTTCCAGACCTGGCCGCCATTGAACAGCGTATCCAGCGCAACGACGGCACCCATCAGCCTTGCCTCACCAGACCGCAGAACACGCCTTCGATGGCCAGGTCCTGATCGTCACGCACCACAATCGGCTGGTACGCCGGGTTGCGCGGCAGCAGGCGAACCTCATCGCCGACCCGCTCGAAGCGTTTGATGGTGACCTCGCCGTCGAGCCGCGCCACCACGATCTGGCCGTTGAGGGCCTCGGGGTTGCGCCGCACGCCGACCAGATCGCCGTCGAGAATGCCGTCCTCGATCATCGAGTCGCCCTGCACCCGCAGCATGTAGTCGGGCGTACGGGAGAACAGCGCGGGATCGAGCATCAGGCGATTGTGGATGTCGGCATCGGCGCCAATCGGGGCACCGGCAGCTACCCGGCCGAGCACCGGCACGTCGAGCAGTTCCGGCCGCGGCGGCTGCCCGAGCAGGCGAATGCCCCGGGCCTGATGCGGATTGACCTCGATGAACCCGGCTTCGGTGAGCGCCAGCACATGCTTGCGCGCCACGCTGCGGGAGGCAAAACCAAAAGCCTCGCTGATTTCAGCGAGGCTTGGGGGCTGACCGTGTTCGGCGATGCGTTCGCGGATAAAGGTCAGGATGGCGGTACGGCGGGGAGTCAGAGTCGTCATGGAGTACATTTGTACTCCTGCGAGAATTTCCTGACAAGCACCGCCAGTCAGCTCAAACCGTTCTACGCCTACACCGTCAACGCGGCGCGGACCATCGGCCTGGAGCAACAGATCGGCCCCCTGAGCCTGCTGCCCTTGAACAGCCACGCGATCCCCCTGCGACGGTCGTGGCCAGTGTCAGTAAGTCTTTCTGAGCCCCGGTTGATTGCGGTGAGCCTAAGGTTTGAGTTGCGCCAGGTACTGCCATGGATAGATCCCGCGTTGATGACCATCGCTGAACACCAGTTGCAGGCCGTAGCCCTGAGCGTTCAATTCGATGACCCGCACACGCGGGTCAACCATTGGCGGCGAACCCCGCAGGCGAAACGCCCGGCACTGCGAGCACGGGCACTGGCGGCGCAGTTCGGCATGGTCGAGCAACTGCTCGCGGCCATCCGGCCAGCTCAACCGCAAGCGGTGTTCACTTTGAGAATTACCGACCGCCAGCGGATTCATTGCAGCTGACTCAAGGCAATCCGCACGGCTTTGCGCACTTCCGGGTCGCCGTCGTCCTGCGCGGCCTGCAACGCTGCCACGGCGCCGCGATCATTCAACTCGCCCAGCGCCAGCGCCGCTTCCTTGCGCAGGTTGCTGATGCGATGCCCGAGGGTTTCGATCAAGGCGTCGAGGGCCGGCACGTAACGCAAACGGCCGAGGCTGCGGGTGGCGCGCAGGCGCACTTGCCAGTAGTCGTCGGCCAAGGCTTCGATCAGCGCCGGCCCGGCGTCGGTGTGGCCGACCTTGCCGAGGGTGGTCGCGGCTTCTTCGCGTACTTGCCAAGCGTGGTCCTGCAAGGCCTGACGCAACGCGGGCAGCACTTCAGCGTCACTTGCCAGACCCAGGGCGCCGGTGGCGGCGCGGCGTACTTCGGTGTCCGGGTCGTCACTCGCCAGTCGGGCCAAGGCCGGCAGTGCGTCGAGTTGCTTGAGCCAGCCGAGCACGCCGACGGCTTCGCGACGGACACTGGCGTCGGCATCGTTCAACGCCTGAATCGCGGCAGGCGCAGCGCCGGGGAAACGTAGTTCGCGCAAGGCCCGGAACGCAGCAACCCGCACGCCGGTGTCGGCATGGGCGGTCCACGGCAGAATCACCCTGCCCGCCGCTTCGGTCTTGAGCAGGCTCAGGCTCTGCGCCGCTGCGGCTTGCACTGCGGGCGACGGATCCGTCAGCGCCTGGCACAGCGCTTCAACCACCGGCTCGTCTTCCCAGGCCTCCAATAGGCGCGCCGCTTCGGCACGCACTTCTTCGGCGGGGTCTTCAGCCAGTCGCTCGACCAGCCAGAGCAAGCCGTCCGGCTCTTCGAGGTCGGCCAGGTCGATCAGGGCAATCCGGCGCACACCGGCGTCATCGGCGGTCAGGCGCGGTTGCAGGGCGAGAATGTCGTCGTTATCGGTCACAGCAAAAAATGAGGTCACAGGGCAAATCTCGGCAAGGCGTTTTCAGGAGGCAAACCGAGCGGGTTGAGGCGCGGCAGCGGTCGGTCGTTGTCGTGGCGCAGCAGGTCGAGGCAGTGGCGCTTGAGGCGCGAGAACGCGTGGCTGGTGACCAGTTCGGTGGTGCGTGGGCGTGGGAAATCCAGGCGCAAGTCTTCGATGATCCGCCCCGGCCGCGCGCTCATCACCAGCAAGCGATCGGCGAGGAACAGCGCTTCGTCGATGTCATGGGTGACGAACACCACGGTGGTGCGAATCCGCGTCCAGATGTCCAGCAGCAGTTCCTGCATGTTCAGTCGGGTCAGCGCGTCCAGTGCGCCGAAGGGTTCGTCCATCAGCAACAGGCGTGGCCGGTTGACCAGCACCCGGGCGATTTCCACCCGTTGCTGCATGCCGCCGGAAAGCTGATCGGGCCAGCGCTCGGCGAAGTCTTCGAGGCCGACCAGTTTGAGGATGTCGTCGGCGCCACGAAGGCGCTCGGCCTTGCCGATGCCACGCATTTTCAGGCCGAAGGCAACGTTGTCGCGCACCGTGCGCCACGGGAACAAGGTGTGATGCTGGAACACCATGCCGCGTTGCGGTGACGGGCCGGACACTTCGGCGCCGTCGACTTTCAACTGCCCCCGGTGAGGTTGCAGATGCCCGGCCAGCGCGCCGAGCAAGGTCGATTTGCCGCAACCGGACGGGCCGAGAATGCACACGAACTGGCCCGGCTCGATCTGGCAGTCCAGGCCCTGCACCGCTTCGAACGCTTGCCGGCCTTCGCCGAGGACGATGGACAACTGGCGGATGTCGATCCGCCCTTCCGGGGTTTGCATCACGCTCATCAGGCTTTTCCTCGTGGTCGGTGCCAGGGCGTGAATAGTCCGCCCAGGCGTTTGATCAGCAGGCTGCTGCCCATGCCCAACACGCCGATCAGCAACATGCCGACCACGATGTCGGCGTAGTTCTGAATGGTGTAGGACTCCCAGGTGTAGTAACCGATGCCGAACTGGCCGGAGATCATTTCGGCGGTCACCAGACAGAACCACGAGGTGCCCATGCCGATCGCCAGCCCAGTGATGATGCTCGGTGCAGCACCCGGCAGGATCACTTCCAGCAGGATCGCCCGACGCCCCGCCCCGAGGCTTTTGGCCGAGGCGATCAGGCGCGGGTCGACGCCTTCGACGCCGTGCACAGTGTTGAGCAGGATCGGGAACAGCGCGCCGGTGAAGGTGATGAACACCATCGACAATTCCGACGACGGGAACATCAGGATCGCCAGTGGAATCCACGCCACGGCGGGGATCGGGCGCAGCACTTCCAGTGGCGGCAGCAGCAGGTCTTCGGCCCATTTCGACCGGCCGATGGCCAGGCCCAGGGCGATGCCGATCACCAGCGCCGCGAGGTAGCCGGCGAACACCCGGCCGAGGCTGGCGATCAGGTGCTGGATGAGCTTGCCGGAGTCGCCCAGGCCGAGGGCGGCTTCGATCACGGCCAGCGGGGTCGGGACGTTGGCGAAGGTGACGAGGCCGAGGTTCCAGTGGTGGCTGGCGGCCAGTTGCCAGAAGAGCAGGCAGAGGAGTAATGAGGCGGCTCTCGATGTCCAGCGTAGGGTGGGTGACTTCATGGATCGGGTTTCCAATTGTGGAGCTGTGTTGTGGCTGAGATTACCCCCTCACCCCAGCCCTCTCCCCCAAGGGGGCGAGGGGGAAAGGGAGCCGATCTTCAAGCGTTTCAAAACCTGAGTTCGGCTCGATATTTCAGGTCGGCGTAACTCTCCAGAACAACTCCGTCAGTCCCCTCTCCCTCCGGGAGAGGGTTAGGGTGAGGGGGTGCTCTTGATCTTCAATTAGCGGGTGGCGACGGCCTGTGCGGTGGCGTCGGTGAAGTCAAACACCTTCCCACCCTGCGCCGTGGCAAATTGCTGCGCCTGCCCCTTCAACAAAAACGCGCTGAGCCGTCCCTTCGCATCACTGGCAAACCAAGCCTGCTCCGCCAGCAACTTGATCCCGCTGTCACTCGCCTGGGCATATACCGCACGGATGTTCTTGCCTTCCGATTTCAGGCCGGCCAGCGCCGTGAACGCCTCTTCAGCCGAGGCATAGCGCCGGACCTTGTCCTCCCCCCGCACCCAGATTTCCGCAACATGACTGAAGTCGCTGATGGTTTTTCCAGTCACCGCATCGACAGACTTCAACGGCGTCTGCGCGTAATTGGCCAGTTGCTCGGTGTAATCCAGACCGGAAGCCTTGAACGCCGCACGGATGTACTGATCGTCGATAAAGGTGTTCAGGTCGAGCCCGCGATCGGCTTTCTTCAGCAACTTCAGCGTGTCGATGGCCGTGCCGACGGCCTGGCGGTATTCCGGTTTCCAGCTCAGGTCGCGGGTCTGCACGCCGAGCGGGCCGTGGAACAGGTAATTGACCTCGGCATCGACGCCAGTGACCTTGGCAATCAGCTCGCTGTACTTCTCAGGTTCAGCGGCCAACAGTTGACTGGCCTCGATGCTTGCACGCAGGTAGGCGACGACGATTTCCGGGTACTGCTTCGCGTAGGCCTGATCCACCAGCGCACCGTGGAAGGTCGGCGCATTGGCCTGGGCGCCGTCGTAGATCTTGCGGGCGAAGCCACGGCTCGGGAACAGTTCGGCGAACGGCACGAAGTCGGCGTGAGCGTCGATCTTGCCGGCCTGCAACGCGGAACCTGCGACCTCCGGCGGCTGGGCGATGATGTTCACATCCTTCAACGGATCCCAACCCTGCTCTGCAACGGCACGCAGCAACATGCCGTGGGCGGTGGAGGCGAACGGCACGGAAATGGTCTTGCCCTTGAGTTCACTCAGTGACTGCACGCCCGACGCGCTCGGCACCACGATGCCGTTGCCGCTGCCCTTGATGCTGCCCGACAGCACGCTGATGAACAGGCTGTGTTTGCCGGCGGTTTCGAACGCCACGCCGTTGAACGCACCGGGGAAGTCGGCCATGGCGCCGAAGTCGAGTTTGCCGGCGACCATCTCGTTGGTCAGCGGTGCGCCGCTGGTGAAGTTCTTCCACTGCACGTCGTATTTGGCGTCTTTGTAGGCGCCGTCGTGAGGCAGGTATTTGTCGAGCAGGCCCAGCTCGCGAATCAACAGCCCGCCGGCGGCGCAGTTGATGGTGGTGTCCTGGGTGCCGATGGCGATGCGGATGGTTTCGGCCGAGGCCGACAGGGTGAACGAAGCCAGTACCAGACCGGCGATTGCTGCACGCAACATGGTTGAATCCCCTCGAATCATTTATAGGATGTTCGTCTCCGCCGCGATCAGGGCGCGGTGGGAAACGAGGGGTGTTTGGTGAATCCAGCGTCCGGGGTTTACGGATGGCTTTTGGGGTTCCCACAAATCCCATGTGGGAGCGAGCCTGCTCGCGATGGCGTCAGTTCAGTTCATGGAGATGCAAGCTGTGCCAGCCTCATCGCGAGCAGGCTCGCTCCCACAGGGAACTGTGTTTCAACGCAGTAAGTAAGGGATGTCGACTTTGACGGCACCGGTCGGGCAGTCCTTTTCGCACGGCATGCAGTACCAGCATTCATCGAACGCCATGTAGGCCTTTTGGGTGGCCGGGTTGATCGCCAGCAGGTCCATCGGGCAGACGTCGACGCACACGGTGCAGCCCTTTTCGGCGATGCATTTGTCCTCGTCCACGGTGACGGGGGCATTGGAGCGGAAGAAAATTTCCTGGGCTTGATAGGCCATGGTTCGGACTCTCTCTAGTGATGCCTCAAGCGGCGAAAGCGCCAACCCGCAAACGGTCGTAGGCCTGCATTTCCTCGGCATCGAGGGGGATGATGTAAGGCTCGACGGCTTTCTTGAAACTGATCATGCGCCCGTCCTCGCCCTTCTTCAGGTGGCAGTGGCAGAACCATTCGCGGTCGTCCCGTTGCGGGTGATCGACGCGATAGTGGTACAGGCCCCAGCGGCTTTCGGCGCGGAACAGCGAGGCGCGGGCAGCCATTTCGGCGCAGTCGCGGATCACGCTGGTTTCCATGGCGCGCATCAGTTCGTGGGCGTTGTTGGCCTTCATCTCGTTGAGATCGCGCTCGATGTCGCTGAAGCGTTGCAGGCCGATTTCCATCTTCTTGGTCACTTTCGGCGGCTGCAGGTAATCGTTGACGAAGCGCCGCAGCTTGTACTCGACCTGCGCCGGCGGCAGGCCGTGTTCGCGATCCAGCGGTGCGTAGACCCGGGCCTTCTCCTTCGCGATCTGCTCGGCATCCAACGCGGAGAACTCGCGCCCGGCGACAAACTCCGCCGCGTTGTTGCCCGCAAACCAGCCGTAGGTGAACGCGCCAAGCATGTAGTTGTGCGGTACGGCGGCCATGTCACCGGCCGAGTACAAACCTTTCACCGAGGTCTCGGCCCGCTCGTTCACCCACACGCCGGACGCCGAATGACCGCTGCAAAAACCGATTTCGGAGATGTGCATCTCGACCATCTGCGTGCGGTAGTCAGTGCCGCGATTGGCGTGAAACTGGCCGCGACTCGGGCGTTCGTTGCTGTGCAGGATTTCCTCGATGTTCTGGATGGTTTCCTCGGCCAGGTGATCGAGCTTGAGGAACACCGGGCCGTTGCCGCTTTCCAGTTCCTGGTGGAATTCCCACATCATCTGCCCGCTCCAGTAGTCGCACTCGATGAAGCGTTCACCCTTGTTGTTGGCGGTGTAGCCACCCAACGGACCGGTGACGTAGGCGCAGGCCGGGCCGTTGTAGTCCTTGATCAGCGGGTTGATCTGGAAGCACTCGAGGTTCGCCAGTTCAGCCCCGGCGTGATACGCCATTGCGTAACCGTCGCCGGCGTTGGTCGGGTTTTCGTAGGTGCCCATCAGGTAACCCGAGGACGGCAGACCGAGTCGCCCGGCCGCGCCGCAAGCGAGAATCACAGCCTTGGCCTTGATCACATGGAAGTCGGCGGTGCGGCAGTCAAACCCCATCACGCCGTTGACGGCGCCCTCCTCGTCGGTCAGCAAACGGGTGCAGACCAGTCGGTTGGTGATGCTCACCCGCGCACGCTTCAACTGGCGATACAGGACTTTCTTGATGTCGTGCCCTTCCGGCATCGGCAGCACGTAGGCGCCCATGTGGTGGACTTTCTTCACCGCGTAATCGCCGGTTTCGTCCTTCTCGAACTTCACGCCCCAACGGTCGAGCTGTTCGATGGTTTCGAAACTGTGCGTCGCGTAGGCGTACACCGCTGCCTGATTGACGATGCCGTCGTTGGCGATGGTGATTTCCTTGGTGTACTGCTCGGGTGTGGAGTGGCCGGGAATGATCGCGTTGTTCAGGCCGTCCATGCCCATGCTGATCGCGCCGCTGCGCTTGACGTTGGCCTTGTCGACCAGCAGCACGCGCAGGTCCTTGTTCTTTTCCTTGGCCTTGATCGCCGCCATCGGGCCAGCCGTGCCGCCGCCGATCACGACGATGTCGTATTCCTGCTCTAAGGTGTTGCGGGTCATGGTCAGGCCCCTTTTTGCCGGTCGATCCGCAGGCGGTACTGGAACGCATCGCCACGGTAGTAAAGGTGTTCGAAGTCCAGCGGCCGGCCGTGGGCGTCGTGGGTCAGACGTTCGATACGCATGATCGGCGAGCCGGCCTCGACGTTCAGCGCCTGGGTCAGGTCGCTGTCGGCCAGCACCGCGTCGATGGCCAGATCCGCGTGGCCGAGGGCGATACCGCAGTCGTTTTCGAGGATCAGGAAGATGTCGCGGGTCACCAGATCGGCCTTCTCCAGCCGCTCGCCGACGGCTTTGGGCAGGTAGGTGATTTCCAGCGAGATCGGTTCGCGGTTGATCAGGCGTACACGTTTGATCTGCGCGACGATTTCGCCTTCGGCGACCTGCAAACGCTCGGCAACCAGTTTGTCGGCGGCGATGAATTTGAAGCTGCGCAGGCGGTTGATCACCTCGTAGCCGCGGCCGGTCATGGACTCGGCGAGGCCTTGCAGGGTGCTGACGTTTTGAAAGGTCTTGGGTTTGGCGACGAAGGTGCCTTTGCCGTGGATCTTGAAGATCAGCCCTTCTTTCTGCAGATCGCCCAGGGCCTGGCGCACGGTGATGCGGCTGACCTTGAACAGCGTGCCGAGCTCGCTTTCGGACGGCATCTGGCTGTCTTGCGGGTATTCGCCGTCGAGAATGCGGGCGCGCAATACGTCGCGCAGTTGGGTGTGCAGCGGGACGCTGCCCAGGGAGAGAACGTTATCGGTCATCACGGGATCACTTGTTATAACGAGTTATGACGTGATCATAGAGACGTTATGACAAGCTTGAGAAATACCGAATGAGCATAAGGTTAGATGCGCACAAAATACTGTGGGAGCGAGCCTGCTCGCGATAGCGTCGGGTCAGTCAACACTTTCATCGGCTGACAGTCCGCTATCGCGAGCAGGCTCGCTCCCACAAGGAAAGGTGTGAAGCTTGAAAGTTCAGTGGCGCTTGAGGATTTGATCCATGACCCAATCGGTCTTCAGGGCCTCTGCGGCAACGGCCGGATGCTGCGACTCACCGCGAATCTGCGCGTTCATGCCCAGTACGTGGTGCCACTGGATGTGTTCGTGATGGGGGATTTCCAGGCTGATCTCCTCATCGGCGTGCAGCTCGACCGGATGCTCGTCGAACACCGAAAAGCCGATCCGCCCCTTACTCCCGATGATCTCGACCCGATCCTCGCGCCGGTCCGCGACAAAGCTCCAGCAGCCCATGCCCAACGCGCCGGATGCGAATCGCCAACTCGCACTGACCGCGTCTTCCGCCGCGTACAACCCGGCCTGACGCGCCGTGAAACCGGCGACTTCAACGATGTCGCCAAGCAGGTACTGGAACAGGTCGAAACCATGGCTGGCCAGATCCGCGAAATAGCCGCCACCGGCCACCGTCGGATCGGTGCGCCAGTTGTCGCTGCCGTCCAGATCCTTGGGCGATGGCGCCTTGGTCAGCGTCCAGCTCAGGTGCCGCACCTCACCGATGCGCCCTTGTTGCAACCATTGCCGAACCTGCTGGAAACGCGGCAGCGAACGGCGGTAATAGGAAACGAACAGATGCAAACCGGCGTCGGTAAACACCTGCTGCATTTCGCGGCTTTGCCCGACGTTGAGCGCCATGGGTTTTTCCACGCAGCAATGCTTGCCGGCGGCGGCAACTTTCAGGCTGTAGGCGTGATGGCTGTCGGGGGGCGTGGCGATGTACACCGCGTCCACCTCGGGATCGTTGATCAGGGCATCGACGTCGGTGTAAGTCCGGGCGATGCCGTGGCGCGAGGCGTAATCGGTCACCGCTTCGAGGCGTCGCCCCATCACCGCCACCAACGCCGAGCCGGGGGCCTTGTAGAAGGCCGGCCCGCTCTTGCGTTCAGCGACGCTGCCGCAACCGATCATGCCCCAGCGCACCACGTTCATCGCCATTCCTTGAGCCTCGCCATTGCTTGGGTCTTAGACGATACGCAGTGCGCGCAGATCGAGGTGGCCGTTTTGCAGCGGCGGGCACCAGTAGTAGCCGCCGGTGATCGGCCGGCTGATGCGGTACAGACCGTCGGTGATGCCGTCTTCCAGACCGCTCATGCGGCGCAGTTGCGCTTCAAAGGCGTCGAGGGAGAAACCGAACGCGAGGAACATCAGGCCGGCGCGGTCGCCTTCGATCCACGGCATCGAACGACGCACGACGAAGGCTTCCGGAGCGAAGCTTTCCTGGGCGGTGCGTTTGACGTGGGCGGACACCGGGGCATCGTCGATCTCTTCGTTGTCGCTCAGGCGACGGCCCATGATGTTGTCCTTGTCCTCGGCGGACAGTGCATGGAAACCCTTGAGGTCGTGCTGCCACTGCTGGATCGCGGCAAAACTGCCACCGACCAGACCGTCGGCGCCTTCACTTTGCAGTGCGGCGGCGATGGCGGCTTCGTCGTGGGGGTTTTCGGTGCCGTCTTCATAACCGGTGAGGTCATGGCCGTCCTTGTGGCGGAAGGCTTCCTGCATCTGCACCAGGCGCAACGCCGGGGCCAGGGCGGCCTCAAGCGCAGTGCTGCGGTTGAGCAGCTCGCCACGGTCGACGCCGTGCAGCCACACCCACAGGGCGTGCTGGGTCGACGGGTTTTCCACGCCAACGCCGGTCAGCGCCGGGAAGCTGCGCAGGCCATCGATGTTCACATTCAGGGCCTTGGCCAGGGATTCACCGAAACCGACCACCGCCGACTTGCCGTCCACCAGGTTCAGCAGGTTGTCGATCGCCTGCGGCAATGCTTCAACCGAATCGAGGGCGAAAAACAGGTGACGTGCTTGCGGCGGTACAGGGGTGGCGAGGATGCCCGGCTGGTAGTAACTCATGTCGACTCCTTGGAAAGAGCGCGGAGTTTAACTGTAGGCGGAGGGTTTGTGTGGGATTGAAATGGGTTGGATAGATTCAAAAGCCCCCTCACCCCAGCCCTCTCCCGGAGGGAGAGGGAGCCGATCCGGGAATATTGAAGATGGATTGCGACCTGAAAAAACGCCTGGGAATCCATAATCGACACAGAACTTTCAGGTCGATGTATCGCACAAGACAACTCGGTCGGCCCCCTCTCCCTCCGGGAGAGGGCTGGGGTGAGGGCGGCGTTTTGGTGAGGCCAGCGATTTCCGATCAAATCGAAGCACTGCGCCACGCACTCGGACTCTTCCCCGTCCAACGCTTGAACGCCCGACGAAAACTGCGCACATCGCTATAGCCGACTTCCTCGGTAATGCGCTCGATCGGCATGTCCGGATTGGCCAGCAGACTCATCGTGCGCGCCTGGCGCACCTGCTCCAGCAGCGCCTCAAACGTCAATGAGTGCTCGGTCAGGCGCCGGCGCAAGGTGCGGCTGCTCATGTTCAGGTCACCAGCAATCTTTTCGATGTGGCTGCCCCGGCTCAAGTCCCGGGCAATCGCCCGCTCCACAGCCTGGATCAGATCAAGTTTCTGATGAACCTGCGCCGCCTCCAGCTCCAGCAACTTGACCGCCTGACGCAGCGCCAGCGAATGATGATTGGGCAAATTCACATCCAGCCACTTCACGTCGATCAGCATGCGGTTGTGCAGGCAGCCGAAGCGCACGTCCGGCCCCAGCAGCCGCCGGTATTCATCGACGTAATCCGGCGCCGCGTGGACGAACTCCACGGCAATCGGTTGGAACGTCTCGCCCACCAGTGCCCGGCCGTAAACCAGCAGGCTGGCGTAAAACTCTTCGACGGCAAATATCTGCACCTCAGCGAACGGCAAGCGGCATTCCACGTCGACGTGCACCTGCTCACCCATGACATCCACGCTGATCACCACGATCCCGCCGGAGGTGTGCTGATGACGAATCCCCAGATCGAACGCATCGCGCAGGTTCTTGCACAGCGACAGCACATGCCCGAGCAATCCGAGTGTGCCCAGCACGTTCTGCGCACCGACCCACAGGCCCAATCCCTGATTGGGCAAGGCCTTCAGCGCACGCTGGATCATGGCCACGGCCTGGCGATAGGAAATGCGCTGCGAAGGGTCCTGCAGATCCTCGAAAGTAAAACCCAGGCCACGGCACAGGCTTTGCGGCTCTATGCCCTTGTTCGCGGCGACTTCAGCCAGGGTCTGCAGCAGAAATGGCGACACCAGCGCCAGATCGAAGGTGGGGTCTTGGAGTTTTGCGTTCATGGGGGCTGACATTCCGGATCACGCTGAATTGTTATTTTTGTAACCGGTTATGTCGAAAGAAGTTAGCACAGGGTTGGCGGACTGTCCGCAGAAGTCCCCTTCCGTGTCCGCCAATACCCTGCCCCGTCGTGCGCCAAGGGCTTATTTCTATAGTGGCCGGACGTCCTGCGTGCCGGCGTTGCGCCCAAACACAATAATAATGAGGACGGACATGACCCCGAACCGCGCGACATTCCCTGTGCGACTGGCGCTGAGCCTGCTTGGCGGCGCCACCGCCCTGCCGGCCCTGGCCACCGAAGCCGGCGTCGACAACATCGGCCCCGGCACCGACGGATTCTTCATGCTGCCGCTGGAAGTCGACAGCCTTCCGGAGAACATGGTCGCCTTCAACCTCTACTACAACCACTACAAGTCGACGAAGCTCAATATCAGCTCACTCGGCGGCAAAGTGCCAAACGTCGAGATCGAATCCACCGCCGTCATCCCGCGCATCGACTACCTGAGCCCGGTGCGGGTGTTCGGTGGACGTCTGGCCGGTTACATCGCCCAGCCTTGGCTCAAGCAGGAAGTCTCGGTGTTCGGCCTGAGCGACACCCGCGAGGGCATGGGCGATACCACCATCGCCCCGATCATCCTGTGGGACATGGGCAAGAACCTGACCCTCGGCGCCGCCGTGGAAATCACCGTGCCCACCGGTGAGTACAGCGTCGATCGCCTGGCCAACACCAGCAACAATTTCTACACCTACAAACCGCTGTTCTCCTTCACCTGGCTGCCGACAGACAAGACCGAAATCTCGATGAAGACCACCTACAGCTTCAACGAGAAGAACAAGGACACCGACTACAAATCCGGGCAAATCTTCCACTTCGATTACTCGGCCAGTTACAAGATCACCGACGACCTGATGCTCGGCATCAACGGCTATTACCTCAAGCAGACCACCGACGACAAACAGTTCGGCCACACCGTACAGTTCGCCGGCCAGGACGTTGATGATGGCGTACGCGGCCAGGTGTTCGCCATCGGCCCGGCGCTGCATTTCACCTTTCTCAAGTACGCCAGTGCGGAGATCCGCTGGGCCAGGGAGTTCGACGTGGAGAACCGGCCGGAGGGGGATATGTTGTGGGCGAAGGTGAGTATTCCGTATGCATTTTAAGTAAAAGAACCGCAAAAAAAGGGCGGCCAAACGGCCGCCCGAAGCGTACAGCACGAGAGTCCTTTTACAACGTCAGCTGTCCCCGCTCCTCCTCGGTCAGTTGTTGTTTCGCCTGTTCGTCCAGCACCCCGGCGCCCAGCACCTGCACCGGGCTGTCGGGGTTGTAGCCCGGTGTTGGTGCGCGGCTGGCGCCGTCGCGGGTCGGGGCCAGTTGTTCGTTGCCGAAGCTGAGCACCTGTACGGTGAACACCGAAGCCTGATTCTGGCGTGACGCAGCTTGTTGCTGACGAGCGACATCTTCCGCTGCCTGGGTCGCGGATGACGCGGCGGAGCTGGCCGAGGTGATCGCCCCGGTGTTGACCGCCGCCACAACCGGCACGCCGGTCGCCTTGCCCTGCACCGAAATGTTCGCGGCATTGACCACTGTCAGCGCAGCGATGTTGACGTTGCCCGACACGCGAATCCCCGCTTCGCCGGCATCGATGGTGCCCAGCGGCGCGATCAGGTCGATGTCCCCCGGCTTCACTTCGGCAATCGGGTTGAGCGTGGCGATACCGGCGCCGGTGCTCGGCACCGATGGCGACAGGGTCACGTTGCCCCAGGTGTCGTACACACGCTTTGGCGGGGTGTAGACCACGGTGGTTTTCGAACCGCGACCGGCGTTGATGTCGCCTTCGGCGGACCAGCCAATGATCGAGCCGCCAAACGTGGTCATGATTCGGCTCTGTCCGAGCAGAATGCTGCCCTGTGAATAGAGCTGAATGTTGCCCGAACCCTGAGTGATGATCCCCGCCGTCGATGGCGGCGCCGCGCCCTCGATGCCGAACACCTGACCACCGCCCGGCGTGAGCATCTGGATATCACCACCGAACAGCGTCTTGACCCCGGCGCCACCGTAGAGCGTGATATCGCCGTCATAACGGATCGCGTTACCGGCCACATCGGCAGTCGGGAACAACGCAGCGATTGCGTTGCGGCCGCGCAGGTAACTGCCTTTGCGTGGACCATCGGCGTCGTTGTATTCCAGGCCTGCGGCACGTAGTTCGGCGAAGTACACCTGACGGGCGAAGATCGCCTGCTCGGTACCTGGCAGTGCAGCGAAGAAGGACTGCGCCTGCTCTGCGTTGCCGCTGAAGCCGTAGCCGAGGGTCAGCCAGCTCTGCAACTCCTCGAGATAGGTCTTGACCACTTTGCCCGGTTGGCCGTTGAGCGGTGCGTTCGGGTCGGCGACGTTCTGCGGGCTCAGATAACGGGCGATGAACCGTGAGTAATCCGGCCCCTGAGCGCCGGCGCCGGCCTGCATCACAATGCTTGCACCCGAACGATGATCGCCTGCGGCTACCGGTCCGATGCTGGTGATGCCGGCGCGATCCTCCATCAGGATATTGCGCCCGGCGTTGATCTCCAGAAGCCCCGGCCCCGCGATATCGAAGCTGCTGTACAGGATGTCGCGACCGGCGGAGATCCGCGAAACATCATGCAGGTTGGTGTGAATCAGCAGGTTGCCTGACGATGAAATGGTTTCGTTGTTCCAGCCGATTTCCGACGGTGCCGTTGCCGGTTGGCCCAGGTGGGTGCCGGACGCCACGATATCGCGCCCGGACAGCATCCAGACAGGCGAAGCGCTTTCGTACCAGGTGCGCAGCGAGGTGCCGAAACGCAAGGTTTCGCCGCTGCGAATGCCCACCAGATCGCCGGTCATGGCGTAGAAGCGGGCGGGTGCCTGAACGCCGCTGGTTCCCGAGTAACTGTCGGCACCGAATGCAAACAACGGATAACGCACGTTCAGGCTCGGAGCAATGCCGTCGCTGTTGTAGTTGCTTGTGACCGGCCTGCTGGAACCGTATTGCGCATAACCGGTAAACGACGGCGCGAACGGCGTGGCGATGGCGGACAGACTGGCGCCAGACTGGTTGATCGCGTAGCCGCCGGCGTAGATCGAGTTTGCGGCCAGCAACTCCAGTTGCCCGGCGCGGGAAGGGGCCAGCACGATCGAGTAAGCCGTCGCGGCGGAAAACCCGCTTGCCCGGTAAGTGGCCGAAGGGCCGGCATAGATGGAGCCCTGCCCCGCTACCGCGCGCAGAATCGACGGGTACACGAAACGTCCGTCAGTGGGCGAGGTGTTGCGGCTGGCCAATGGGCCCTGGGTGTCGGTTTCACCCAGCTGTGTGCCAGGTGTCAGGTTACCCCCCGCCGAGAACAGATCGATGGCCGTGTGATCGGTCCACAACGAGAAACCGGCCAATCCGCCACCGTCATGGGCAACGCCATTGGTATCGGTGAACGGTGTGGAGTTCTGCAGGCGCACCCTTGCCGGGTCGACCGCACCGCCAAGCACCAGATCGCCACGGGTAGTCAGGCGCATGCCGGAGTCGCCCGGGATCAGCACCAGGCCACCGGACGCGCTGCCAAGGGTCGAGGTGAACGGATCGAAGGCCCGGGTTTCACGAGGGTCCTGGAGGGAAGTGTAGGCACCGTATTGCAGATTGATACCGCCCAGCGCACCGCCCGACAGTTGCGCCGCACCGCGCAGGTTGATCAATGCCCCCTGCAGATCATGATTCGGTGCTCCCGTACCGCTTTCCCCTGCCCGTGCCTGTAATGACGGGTTCAACGTGCCGCCGATCCGAATGTCCATGTCGCCGCCACCGGTCAGTTGCAGGCTGCCGTCGCTGCCCACCCTGCCGGTGCTGCCCACCGCCACGATCAGCCCTTGGCTGCGTGGATTCAGGCTGCTGTCACCCAACGGCTTGAGCATGCCGCCATCGCCTCCGGCGCGCAGGCTGACGTTGCCGCCGCCCAGTGCGCCGAATCCGGTGAACCCAACTAGATAGGGGCCGGTGTCAAAGTCCGGGTCGGGCAGTGGCTGCGTGGCATAGCTGCCGAAGTTGATCCACCAGGCAGTCGGCACGTCGTTGTTGCCCGTCCCCTGCCGCCACAACCAGTTACCCACGGAGACACTGGAAACCTGTTCGCGCAGGTTCGCATCCCGAATGAATCCGCGACGCCCCAGGGTATCCCCCGAGACCGACCCACCCGCACTGATCGTCAGGTTACCGCCCAGCTCCGGGTACCAGGCCTGATAAAGACTGTCGCTGCCGCCATTGACCCACTTCTCATAATCGGCGCCTTTGCTGCCGAGCACTGAACCGTTATCCGTGAGGGCACCCCGGCGCTGATTGAAGCGTGGATCGATATCCCGGGACTGAGTGCCCGCGGTGTAGACGCCAAAAGGCGAATCCATGCTCAGGTCACCGGCGGCCATCAGGTCCAGATCGCCGGTGCCGGTGCGCAACACGCTGAACATCTGGGTGTGCGGTGAAACGGTGATACCGCCCTTGTTCGGTGTGCAGGAGTTGGGGTCGGCATCGCACCAGAACAGCTCGTCATCCGTGACCGGTGTTCCCGGCGGCATGCCGGCGATGTTGTCCACCGCCCACAGGAACCTGGCGGGCGCGATGCAGGCACCCGGCAGGATGTCACACAGGTACAGTTCGTCATCGCTCACGACCTCCCCGGCCGGATACCCCATCGGGTTGCCCTCGGCCCAGGTGGTGTCGAGTTTTTTCTCCACCACAGTCAAACCGTAATGGGTATCGGCCAGGCGCAGGTTGCCTTCACGGGTCAACGGCTTCACTGCACGGCTGTCGGCGGCCTCCAGGTCAGACCCGGCCACCACCCGCATCGACCAGGACGTACTGCCCGATGGCAGCATGCTCGCCACGGCCCAGTTGCTGCCTTGCTGCGTGGTGCCGGAATAGCCGCGCAGCTCGATGAATGCGGTGCCGGTGGCCAGTACGACATCGGTCATGGACGGAATCAGCGAACCGCGCTGCAGCGCCAGTGCACCGCTCAATGTCACACCCGCCGTCTGATTGTCCGCACCGACCGTACCCGGCAACGGCACGCCCTTGGGCCAGAGCATGGCCTGCAACGCAACCGCACCGTTCAATCGGGTACCGGCCCCCAAACGACTGCCGGCAGGCAGGATCACGCTGTCGCTGAGCAGCGTACCGGCGGCGTACAGCAGATTGCCCGATGCGTCATGCACCGCGCCGGACAACACCGTGCCGGCATTGAGCGAATAGGGGCCAGCCAGCGTCGCCTGCGTCGGCAGCAACGTGCCGCTGACCAGGGTCACGGCTTGTATCGGCAAGTCGTAATTGAGCGTGGTGCCCGCCGGGAACCGCGTGCCCTCGGCCAGCGTTACGCCGGTGCCCGGCACGATCAGGTCACCGCCGAACGGCTGCACGCCCGGTAACAGCTTCCAACCGGCATCGTCGACCGTTTCCGGCGGTGGTGCGAAGCCATCGTTGAGGCTGCCGTAGATATCGAGATTGCCACCGGCACGCATCACCAGGCTGCCGGACTCGCCGGAACCATAGACCAAGGTTTTCTGTGAGTGCCGATTGAGGCTGGCATATCGGTAGCGCGACAGGTCGATATCGCCTTCCACCACCAGATCGCCATCGGCGGTTTGGCTGGCAATCTCGACCCCGGGACGCAAATGGAACACGTCGGCATAGGTCGCGTTGTTCAGCCCCGCCAGTTTGCGTTGCAGCAAGTCGCTGTTGCTCAGCGCGGCACTGATGAATGTGCTGCTGTCGCCATCGATGCGATCGAACAGCGCCTGATCGATCACTTGATAAGGGCGGCCACTGGCCGCCGGATCGGCGCCGTCACGGGCATCGGTATAACGACGCATACCGTTGAGGCCGATGGAGCGTGCCCCCTGAATGCTCAGCGCTCCGCTGGCATCGATGGCAATGTCGCCAACGCCCAGGCGCGGCGCATTGAGTTCCAGCGTGCCGCGCGCCACCCCGTCGTTCTGCCCCGGCAGTTTGCCAACGGTCGCATCGGTGCCGTGACGCAAGTCGAACCGGGTGCCAGAGGCCAATGTCAACAATCCTTCGCCGGAATTGAGCTCAACCACGGCGCGGTTCGGTGCGTCGATGATCTTGCCGTAGCTGTCGACCCGCAGAATCCGGCCATGGGCGTCCAGCACGGCATTGCCGGCGAGTGTCAGACCGTTCTTGCCGGACAGCCGGATGCTGCCGACCCGCTCGCCACTGGCATCGATCAGACCGGCAACCGAAAGGCTGCCATTGTCCACCGAGACATTGATTTCACCGGCCTTGAGGCCGTCGCCGATCAGCAGGCTGCCCTCTTTGAACTGGAAACTGCGGCTGCCGAACACGTGCCCGGCGTTCAGACGCTGGTTGAGCGCCGCGAATTGCCCGTTCAGATCACCTCCCAGATGGCGGGCGCGCAGATCCACACCGGCGGCCTTGTACGGCACCAGCGTGCCGCCAGCATCGTAATAACCGCTGCTGGCGCCGAGGATCTCTCCCTGCAGATCAACCACGCCCGCATTCTCGGCCAAGGCGACCGCACTGAGATGGCCGGCCTGATTGTTCTGCGCCGACAGATCGATCCGCGAGCCAGCCGCCTGGCGAATATTGCCGCTGTGGCTGAAGAGCGACACGTCGCCGCCCCAGCTGTATTTCTTCACATCGTTGAACGGCAAGGTACGTCCGGCCAGATCCAGTTGTGCGTCGGCGGTCAGCGTCAGGTCATTTTCCGCCTTGACTACCAGCTTGCCGCTGGCCAGCGCGATACGGCTCTCGAGCACCACGTCATGGGCATCGAGTGTCAGTTGCGCGCCCAATGCATTGGCCACTGCGCTAGCACCGGCGCCCTTCAGGGTCAGGCTGTCGCCGGCCTTGAGCGAGTTGACCGAAGCCGCTTCACCGGTCAACAGCGGTGTGCGCAGATTGAGGTTGCCGCCGGTGTAAGCGTATCCCTTCAGTGGATCGTAAGCGCCCTGTTCCCGGTACACCGCGAGGCTGCCTTTGTGGTTGGCGGTAATGCGTTCGCTGGCCGTCAGATTCACGTTGGCGAAGCCCAGTGCCAAACGATTGTTCTGGTCCAGCCCGCTCGGTTGCGGGTTCGGGCCGTAGCCGAATTCGATACGTTGGGCCTGGATATCCAGCGCGCCGCGACCAGTCCCGGCGCCGCCACTGACCACCGCACCCGGCGCCTGGGGCGCACCGTTCCAGATCAGACTGGCGGTGCGCAGAGTTGCCACATCCGCAGCCTCTCCCAGGCCGTAGATCGCCGGCGTCGTCAGCACCAGGTTCTGTAGCTTGCTGCTGCCCGTCTGTGGGTCGAGCGTATCGAGCGTCACGCTGCCAAAGAAATTGAACGAGTCCCGAGCCGTCAGGCCGAGGGATTCCAGTGCCGGCGCACCCAACCGGGTATCGCCCTGAAGCAGACGGTCGAGCACACGCTGGCTGAGTGTCAGGCCGACCGGTACACGTCCCGCACTGTCGGACAGTGCCTGAGCGTTCCCGACGTTGACCGCGCCGACCGCCAGGCTCAGGTGTCGGGTGCCGAAACCCACTGAATCCGCCAGTTCGAAGCGATTGTCGGTGGCCGCGGTGATGCTGCCTCGGGAATACAGCGATGTCGCCGCCGTGCACGTCTCGACTGCGCAGGTGCCGATGCGGATGCTGCCCGCGCCATCGGTTCCGACCGCCTTCGCCGGCGCCAGCATCGTGGTCTGGCCGTTGGACACCAGCAACACGCTGCCAGCCCCGGGTTGATAGACAAATCCGGCGGTGGCGTCGTAAGGCACGTCACCGCGACCCAGTGTGTTGATGCCTGCCCCCGCCTCCAGGGTGATGCCTGCGTCAGTCTTCTGGGTTCGCAGCAGTACCTCCGGTGCGGACAGCACCGCGCCTTCACGCAGGACGATGTGGTTGGAATTGCTGCTGCCGAAAGAAACGATATTGCCGCCAGAGCCATAATCCACTGTCGGCACGGCACCGATGGCCAGGCGTCCGGCCTCCAGGTTATTGAGACTGTCGGCATACAGCGAAACGCCGCTGAAATCCTTCGTGCGTGGCCGGCCCGCTCCCAGCACTTCGAGGGCACCGCCCGAGGCGCGAATGACAGCGGTTCCCGTCACGCCGCCCTCAGCAGGCTTGAACAGCACCTGGCCGTTGAAGTCCAGCGCCACCTCTCGATCTGCACCGTTTTCAAAGCGCAGATCGAGGGTTTTTCCATCCATCGGCGCCAATGCCCGTGGTACCCCCCGACGTGCGGCATCGCTCTTGATGAACGCGGTAAAGCCGGTTTCGTTGTATTGCGAATAACGGCGCAGGACATCGGCCGACGTCAGGATGATCGCACTGTCAACGCTGTCGCGCAGTCCGGTATTGGCAATCGACATCCGGCCGCTGGCAGCCCATGAGCCGTTGCGCATCGGCAATGTGCCGCTTCCCGGCGCCGCCACGACCTGACCATTGACCTCGACCCGGAACGCACCGGGCAACAGCGCGAACGTCGATGGCAGCAAGGTATAGGTTCCGGCCGCCAGGCCCGGCACGCCGACGCCGAGGGTGATGCGTTGGCCGACACGGGGATCGACCGCCCCCGCTTCCGCGAGCACTGGTGCATAAAGGCTTTGATCACCCGGCACAATCGCGTAGACCGGGTTGCTCGCCAGCCCCGGCAGGCTGAACGTGCCGTCGCTGGCGTTACGCACCAGCGGGTTATAGCGCGCATCGGTGGAGCCGCCGCGACCCGAAATGAACCCGGCACCGCGCAGATCGCCACCGCCGGAAAGATCGATCACTGCACCTTGTGCCACATCCACGTATTGAGACTGCAGGGTCACCCCGGCCGAGAGGCCGGCGATGCCTTTCAACAGCACGGAGCTGGCGTTGTAGCGGTAGTCGATGCCGTCAGTGGTGCCACCGTAAGGCATGACCAACCCGGCGCCGCTGACGGACGTAAGGCTGCCGGGCAGCAGATGGATTTCGCGGGTCAGCACCGACCTGGTGCTCTCGCCCAGCGTGATCAGGCCCAGCGGCGCACGCAGTACACCGCCCTGCTCGATACGGCTGGCGGCCAGCGTCAGTTCGCCGAACACCGAATACGGCAATGCGCTGGGCGCCGCGCCCTGCGCGAGGATCCGCAACGTGCCGTCGGAAGGCGCCGTTTCCTGCTGGAAACCGGCCCTGACCCTGGCCCTGGCACCGGACACCGGATAGATCTGTGCCGCACTCAAATTCAGATCGCCCGCCGCCCACAGCTCGGTCAGCGGTTGTGTGGCCGAGGCCAGAAAACGCATGTCGCCCTGGCTGGCAAGCGACACCTGCGCAAAACCTCGGCGACCGACCTGCACCGCCGGCGCATTGAGTTGCACGATCGAACCCAGAGTGCCAAACGAAAGGCTGTTGCCGATATCCAGCAGGTTGGCCGACGCACTGAACTGCGCTGCCGACAGATTCGGGGTCGGTGCGTTCATGACCCTTGGACGAATGAACGCGTTGGAGCCGTAATAGACCCCAGGCCCCAACAGGCGCAGAGAAGGTGCGAAAAGGTTGATCCGGGCATTGTCTTTCGCGTGTTCGGCCAGAGACAAGGCACCGGCATACAGGCTCAGGCTCTGGTTGAAATGCAGGTCGACATCGCCGTCGAATGAAATCAGTCCGTTGCTCAGCAGCCCGAGATTATCGAAACCGCCGCTCATCAAGGTGTCGGCACTCAATCGTGTGCGTCCATAGACCAGACCCGGTGCCGCGTCTCCCGGTTTCAGGCCGGCCGCCAACGGCGATTCCACCGCCCCCTGGCCGATCACGATTTCCCGGGGCAGACGCACCTCGTCAGCGGCTTCACCGATGCGGTACAACGGGGTTTCCAGGGCAATGTCCAGTCGACCGCCGGCGGCGCCGGTGCCACCGGCAGCGGCCCGCAACCGGCCGTCGATGAACAGGCCGTTGTAGGAACTCAGGGAAATCCTTCCGCCATCGGTGGCGACCGCCGTCGGCCCCTGCCCGGCGATATCCAGCACCGCCGCGGCACCGGAAGCGTCCAGGCGGGCGCCATTGCGCACGATGACGTAAGCATCGGCAGAGGTGGCAGTGGCTTTCTTCGCATCGAGCTCACCGCCGATGACGATGCTGCCACCCTTGCCGACCAGACCGTAGACGCGCCCCAGTGCATCCACCGCCGTAGCGGCACGCGCGGCCACATCCAGTACGGCGTGCTCGCCGATCCAGATAGAACGGTTGTGCGCCTGTCGCGCAGCTTCTTGCTGGCTGTCGGCAGGGTCCACCGAACCGAACTGCTGCTGGCGAATATCGATCGTACCACCCCAGGCATTCAGCTCACCGTCAACGGTGATCTGTCCGGGCCCGCGCAAGCCGATTCGTTGGCCAGGATCGACGCTAATCCGTGAGCCGGTGCCGACAACCAGCGTGGACTTGACCGGATCGAGCAGATTGGGATTGCTCGATCCGGCCTGCAACGACAGGCTGGCGCCGCCGCGCTGAGTCAACTCAGCCTTGGTCGGGTTTTCCTGGAACAGCGCCGGCGTCCACAACTCCAGCGCCGTGCCTGGATCGACGCCGCTGACCCGGTCCGACGCCTGAGCACCGAAACGATAGACCGGCATCGTGACGTCGATCCGTGTGTCATCGACCACGCTCAGCCCGTTCAGACCGATGATGTTGTAAGCCGAAAACCCTTTCTCGAACAGGCTCGGTGACAACTGCAGGGTCGAATCGGCGAGTTTTTCGTCCGTCTTGCCGATCAGCACCTTGCCGGCTTGTACCAGCAGCGTGCCGCCACCGCTCACACCGTAGCCGCGCACGTCGCCGTCAAGACGCAGTGTCGCCGCGTCCGCAACAGTGTTGGCGCTGGACTCCAGCGTCAGGCTGCCACCCTTGCCGTCCCGGGTCTTGCCGTTGGCCAGCACCGCGCCGCCGGACGAAACGTCCAGCAGACTGCCGGCCTGGACATCGATATCGCCGCTGCTGCGGATCGAAATCAGACCACCGTTCAAGTAGGCCAGGCCCGCAGCGTCATCCGGGTTGGTGGACAGGTTGCTCCACACGCCACGGGTATCGAGTTGCACGCCCTTGGCCACGGCCACTCGGGTCGGATGGCCCGCAGGCGCGGTGATCCGGGTATCGGTCGTGGCGTTGGTCTGCAACTGATTGAGCACGTTGCCCAAGTGCAGGCTGCCGCCCCGGGCGATCAGATCGGCACTGACCTGCACATCCGGGCCATACAGGGTGATGTCGCCTCCGGTGTCGACCGTCAGCGCCTGATTGACGTCGATACGGTCCCGGGCCGCAACCTTCAATGCACCCAGGTGCCATCCATTGAGCTGATCGGCATCGAGGAACAGCTTGCCCTCGCGGTTCCCGGACACCGCCGAGAGCACATCCGGAACACCGTCATCGATGGGTTTGTCAGCACCGATCTGCACTTGATCGAGCAATGGATTGAGGCCGTACAACAAGCCCCCGGCCGACGCGACATAGGCCGGGTCGTAACTGCCGACGATCAGTTGTCCACGCCGCGCCAGTGCGGTCTGGCTCTGCTCATAACCGTCGAGTACCGCACGCGGCGTCCGGGTCTGGCGTTCGCCCTGATAGACCTCCCCGAGCATCTGCCCGTCGAGCAGCGCATTGCGGGTCGCGATCACCAGTTGTCCGGCATCGCGGCCCACGGTGTAACCCGATTCCTGGCGACGGGGCGGGGCAATCAGCGGGTTGAAGTAATAGTCGGTCTGGCCCCAGCGCTCGCTGCTGTCTTCGTAACCCTTGTACAACCCGGTGTAGAGAATATCCCCCGGTGCCCGCGAGACTTCGTACAGACGGCCATCGGCACCGCGCAGCCAGCTCTGGCGGATTTCTCCGCTTTGCACATCCAGGGTGCCACCGGACAAGTTGATCAACGAGCCTTTTTCGGTCACCACATCGTTGCCGGCAAAACTGACCATGCCCCCCTGCGCCATCCACTCACCAATACCGTGGCCCTGGGTGCCCAGATAGCCGCCGACTTCCAGCAGTCCGCCGGCGGTGTACCAGCGGTCGGTTGCATAGCCGTTGGTGCCGGCCGGCACGTACACCAGTTCGCGCACATCGACCCACACATCATTGCTGTTGAGCGCGCCCTTCTCGCGGTTGACCGACGAATCGCGCTGCTCGTTGCCCTGCACGTTGATCTTGATGTTGTTGGATTCCATGGCGACCTTCACGCCAATGGCCCCCGACACATCGATCAGCGCACCGTTGCGTACCAGGCTGCGAAGCCCCGCCGTGACAGCGACCTGCCCGCCGGTGGCCAGAGTGATCGAACCGTTCTGGAACTCGACACTGCCGCCACTCTGGATATCGATGCGCGACTGGTCGCCACGCACCCTGTTGTTGGCGTTGACACCGGTCAGCGCGGCTTTGTGCTGGCTGTCCAGCGCCGTCAGGTCGCTGCTGTCGAGCAGGATCGCCGTGGCACTGCCCTGCCCCAGCGTCACGCGGCCGCCGGTATCAGTGGCCGGATTGAGCAAGTGGAGGGTGCCGCGGGTCGACACGGAGGTGCTGGCCAGCAGCACACCGTTTTGCTGTACATCGTGGCCGGTCAGGGTGATGTCACCGGTGGCCGCCTGGATCAAACCGTTGTTGCTGACCTTGCCGGCGCTGCTGTCGGCCTTGAAGCCCGGGACGACTTCGTTGCCGAAGGTGGTGGAAAAACCATTGCCCTCGGTGCCCGAGCCTTTGCGGATATAGAAACGATCGCCAGCGCCGAGGACGATCTGCCCCTTGGCGGTGCCGATGTGGCCGTCGTTCTGCACCTCGCTGCCCAGCAGCAACGCATAGCCGCCGGCATCGGTGGATGTGGCGGGAGCATGCGTCTGAATCGATGCACCGCGCTCCACCAGGACCTTGCCGGCGGCTTCAGTGAAGGTCGGCTGACTGCCGCTGCTGTCGAAGTACAGACCGCGATCCCGGAACTGGATATCGGTGATATTGGCTGCCGCCGCCACCAGGTTGCGCACATTGACCTGGCTGGTGCCACTGAACACGATGCCGTTGCGGTTGATCAGCATCACCGTGCCGTCACCCTTGATCTGGCCCTGGATCTGGCTTGCCCGCGCGTTGGGGTCGTTGACCCGATTGAGCACCGCCCAGTTCGACTGCTGGGCGAACTCGACCGTGGTGTTGCGTCCGACGTTGAAGGTTTCCCAGTTGAGGATCGCCTTGTCGGCGGTCTGCTCGATCCGCACATGGGTCTTGCCATCGACCTGGGTCTGCTGCGGCCCCTTGGCGTTCTGCCAACCCTGGGTGAGGCTGTTGTCGACCTTCAAGCCCCCTTCGCCCAGACCGTCCGGAACCCATTGGACGGTACCGGATGCCACGGCGCGTCCGGCAGCCTGAGCGGCCTGCTGCGCAGCAATCGCCGCCACGGTGTTATTGAGTGTCTGCAACGAACGCTGCAATTGCTGGCTGGCCTTCTGTTGCTGCGCCAGAGGCGGCGTCATCCCCGGCAGACCAGCCGCGCCGGAACCCGGACGTGCGGCGGATTGCTGTGCGGCGCCCTTGGCGGCAAACCAGCCCGAGCTGAACGCTGTCTGCGCGTGCGCGCTGCCCGCCACCAGGCACAACGCCACGGCCTGCGCCAGAGGCTTGAGCAACCACAGCGCCGGGTCCACGGCATCACGTCGGGAAGATTGAACGTCGGTAAGGCGGCGGGATGGGCGAGCAAGCATCACTACGAGATCCTTTTGATGGCCACAGGTCGGCAACAACCTGCTGTTACGACATAGGCGGTTGGCGGGTGCCGCGACCGAACGGATGTCACACAAACTTCATGTTTTGCGAGTAACGGCGCCCGCAGGCAAAAAAAATGGCAGCCCCGGAAGGGGCTGCCATTCGAACGGCGGACTGCGGATGAAACCTTACAGAGGACGGCCGATGCCGTTGCAAACGCTGGCGTTGTTGATGTTCAGGTTGTTGCCGGTGGAGTTGGTGATGAAGTTGGCGGTCACAGCATTTTTCCAGTTGGTCGGAACCACGCTGAAGCCGTGAGCAATGGTTGCGGCGGCATTGCCCGGCACGCTGTAGTGAGTGGTCAGGAAGGCTTTGACGTCAGCCGCCACGGAGGCGTCCTTGTAGCACTGGCCGAAGATGAAGTTGGTGTAGGCAGCGATCGGGTAACCGCTGGTTGGGTTGGCAACCACTGGAGCCCATTGCGCCGGGTTGGCTGGTGCGGTTGGCAGTGCGACCGAAGACAGCGCGGTCGTGACGTTGGCCGGCGTCGGCTGTACGCCGTTGACGCGAGAAACCACGGCGTTGCTGCTGGCGTTCACGCCGTCCGGGCCGACATAACCGATGGAGCCGTCAACGGCGTTCACGGCAACAGCGACGTCAGCGGTGTTGGCAACACCGACGAAAGTCGATGGCAGCGCAGTACCGGCTGGCAGCAACGAGTTGGCGAACGTGGTGTTGACCGAGAACTTGCCCGGGCAAACGTTGTTCAGGTGACGGGTGAGGATTTCCGAAGTGCCGCTGGCAGTGCTGCGATACACAACGCGGATCGGCGTGGCATCAGAGTTGCCCAGCAATTGGCCCCAAGTGGTCGCAGTACCGGAGAACACATTGCAGAGCTGGGCGCTGGTCAGGTTCAGAGCCGTCTGGCCGGCTTTTTTGTATGGGATGGCAACCGAAGTGGCGACCGACGGCAGTTGGATCAGCGGGCCGTACGAAGCACCGAAGTTGGTGTTGTAGGTGCTGATTTCCGAAGCGCTGAGGATCGAGTCGCTGCCGGCGAAATGCACCGAACCGGTGGTGCTGAACAGCGCCGAGTTGTTGGTCAGGAAAGCGGTCTTGCCGGTGCCGCTACCGGTACCGACGTAGCTGAAGTTGGCTGGCAGGATGCTGTTGCTAGAGCCTTTGTACAGAGCGGCAGGCAGAGTCGCGCCACCACCGGTTACGTTGGCGGCCATGGCCTGGGCGGAAGCCAGGGCAGCGACGGTCAGGGAAGCTGCGATCAGAGTGCGCTTGAACATGAAGAATCTCCTTTTCAACGTTGGTTGTGAACACAGGTTTTCAGGGGACTTGCATGACACTGGGAAGACTCACCGCCGACCTTCGCAAGCGGGGTCCGTGGTTAAGTCGCACTGAGAAATTCGCAGTTTCCGGTGACAGATAAAGGAAAAAACCTCGGGAGGTGCAGGCTGATTTTCGAGGGATTTTCTCGGGTGTTTGCGCCGTTGTGCGGAGTGTCTGCGGCAAGCTTTTCGGGGGAATCGGCCACAGCCCTTGAAGGGCCGTTGCAGATGACAGAAAGGAGAACCCGAGGATGCTGTTTTTGGCGCTCGGGTGAGAGCTGGCGCCGATAAAAAAACTACTGCACGAGTTGGTTGATCTCGATGATCGGCACCAGCACCGCCATCACGATCACCAGCACCACCCCGCCCATCACCACGATCATCAGCGGCTCCAGCAACGCGGTCATACCCATCGCCCGGCGCTCGATATCACGGGACAAGGTTTGCGCTGCACGCTCGAGCATCGGCGGCAGTGCGCCGGTTTTCTCACCGCTGGCGATCAGGTGAATCAGCACCGGCGGAAACACATTCTCCACTTTCAGCGCTGCCGCCAGGTTGACGCCCTCTCGCACCTTGGCGGTGGCCTCATTGACGCTCAGGCTCAGACGATCATTCGACAAGGTCTGCCGCGCCGCTTCCAGCGCCCGCAACAACGGCACGCCGGCGCCACCGAGAATCGCCAGCGTCGAGGCGAACCGTGCGGTGTTCAACCCCAGCACAAACCGCCCGATCAGCGGCAGCTTCAACACCCGATGATGCCAGCTCAAACGCGCCGCCGGATTGCGCAGATACAAGCGCCAACTCCAGAACGCAGCGGCCATGACCCCTGCACACAACCAACCCCAGGCGCGGATGAAATCACTGGCATTGAGCATCGCCAGCGTCAGGCCCGGCAGATCCTGCCGGGCCTGGGAAAACGCGCTGACCACCTGCGGCACCACATAGCTGAGCAGGAAAATCACGATACCAATCGACACCAGCCCGACCACACCCGGATAGATGAACGCGGTGAGAATCTTGCCGCGCAGGTTGTTGCGTTCCTCGATGTAATCCGCCAGCCGCTCCATCACCTGCGCCAGATCCCCGGACTCCTCGCCCGCCGCAATCAACGCCCGGTAAATCTCCGGAAAATCCCGAGGCCGCGCCGCCAGCGCTTCGGCCAGGCGCATGCCGCTGCGCACGTCGGCGCGTACGGCGCTGAGGGTGTGAGCGATGTGCTTTTTCTCGGCCTGTTCGACCGTGGCGCTCAGCGCCGCTTCCAGCGGCAGACTGGCACCCAGCAGGCTCGACAGTTGCCGGGTGGTCCATGCCAGATCGTTATCCGACAGCTTGGCGCTGAACAACCCACCGCCGCCATGTTGGGAGACGTTGCTTTCCCTCTCCACCGACAACGCCGTCAGGCCACGACTGCGCAGCACGCCAAACGCGGCGCCCTGACTGTCCGCCTCCAGATGCCCGGATTCGATCTTGCCGCTGGCATCGGCGGCTTCAAAACGATAGCGATTCATCAGGCGTCCCGTGTCACACGAAGGATTTCTTCCGGCGCCGTGGTACCGCTGCGAATCCAGCGTTCGCCGTCCTCGCGCAGGCTGAACATCCCGGCCTTGCTCGCCGCCGCACGCAACGCCTGTTCCCCTGCCCCTTGGTGGATCAGCGTGCGGATGTCGTCATCGATGCAGAACAATTCATGAATGCCGGTCCGGCCGCTGTAACCGGTGTGATTGCACGCCGCGCAACCGACCGGGCGCCAGGTGCCGGGCATCGCCGGGTCTTCTTGTTTGCACTGATTGCACAACCGTCGTACCAAGCGCTGAGCCAACACACCGAGCATCGACGAAGCCAGCAGAAACGGCTCGACGCCCATGTCGACCAAGCGGTTGACCGCCGACACCGCATCGTTGGTATGCAACGTCGCCAGCACCAGGTGACCGGTCAGCGAAGCCTGCACCGCAATCTGCGCGGTTTCCAAATCGCGGATCTCGCCGATCATGATGATGTCCGGGTCCTGCCGCAGAATGGCGCGCAACGCGAGGGCGAAGGTCATGTCGATCTTGGCGTTGACCTGAATCTGGCTGATGCCCGGCAGATCGTATTCCACCGGGTCCTCCACGGTGAGGATGTTGCTGGTGCTCGCATCCAGCCGCGCCAGCGCCGCGTAGAGACTGGTGGTCTTGCCGCTGCCGGTCGGGCCGGTGACCAGCACGATGCCGTGGGGCTGGCGGATCAGGTGATCGAGTTTGGCCAGCACCTGCGCGTCCATGCCCAGGGTCTCCAGATGCAGGCGCCCGGCCTGCTTGTCGAGCAAACGCATCACCACCCGCTCGCCATGGCCGGTGGGCACGGTGGAAACACGAATGTCGATCGGTCGCCCCGCTACGCGCAGCGCAATGCGCCCGTCCTGCGGCAGGCGTTTTTCGGCGATGTCGAGCTGGGCCATGATCTTGATCCGCGACACCAGTGCACCGTGCAAGGCCTTGCGCGGCGAGACCACGTCGCGCAGGGTGCCGTCGACCCGGTAGCGCACCACCGAATGGGTTTCGAACGGTTCGATATGAATGTCGCTGGCCTCGTCCCGCGCTGCCTGGGTGAGCAAGACATTGATCATGCGGATCACCGGCGCGCCGTCCTGGGTGTCGAGCAGGTCAGTGATTTCCGGCATGTCCTGCATCAGGCGGTCGAGGTCGACTTCGTTTTCCGCCGCACCGACCACAGCCGCCGCGCTGCCGGTGTCGGCGTAGGCCATGGCCAGCAGGCCGTCGAGTTCGTCATCGCGCACCCGCTCAAGCCTGGCCGCGCCGAACTGCCGACGCACCTCGCTGATCGACCAGCCCGGCGTCGACGGGCACACCGTCAGCACGCCGTCGCGCAGCAGAATCCGCTGCGCCTTGGCCCAGGCATAAGGCAATGCGCTCATTGCAACGGCACCGCTTTGATCGTCGCGCGCGGGCCGGACACCGGTGCCGGCACGCCTTGGGCGGTGGCGGGCAATTGCGGCGCCTGCATGTCCGGCATCGCCCAGCTGCGCTCCGGTTGCAGACCGCCCTGGGCGCGGCGCATGAAGTCGTAGCGGTTAAGCGTGATGCTGCGCCCCGCCGCGCTGTCGCGGATGATGTACGGGCGCAGGAACACCATCAGGTTGGTCTTGGTGATCGAACGACGCTCGTTGCGAAACAGCGCGCCGATCCCCGGGATGCTCGACAGCCACGGCACCGCGTCATTGCTCTGGCTGTAGCCGTCCTGCAGCAGGCCGCCGAGTACCATGATCTGCCCGTCATCCAACAGGATGCTGGTGTCGAGTGCGCGTTTGCTGGTGACGATCCCCGCCGAGTTGGCCGCCGCCGAAGCGCGTTCGTCGATGCTGCTGACTTCCTGATAGATGTCGAGCTTCACCGTGCCGCCCTCGGAAATCTGCGGCCTCACGTTGAGCTTCAAGCCGACTTCTTCCCGGGTCACGGTCTGAAACGGGTTGTTGCTGTTGCCACCGCCACCGGTGACGTAGCTGCCGCTGACAAAGGGGATGGTCTGGCCGACGAAAATGCTCGCCGCTTCGTTGTCCAGGGTCAGCAGGTTCGGTGTCGACAGCACGTTGGTGCCGCCCTTGCTCTTCAGCGCCCGGGCCAGCACTTTCAGGTCGAGGATCTTGCCGATCCCGGGGATGTCGACGGTGCCGTTGACGTAGCCAAGGTTCAAACCTTTGGGCAACACGTCGACACTGGTCTTGCCGTTGACGTTGATCCCCGAGCCACCAAGGTTGGCCCCACCGATCACGCCGTTGCCGGCCAGATTGCCGGTCTGCCATTGCACGCCGAATTCGCTGGCATCGTCCTCGCCGACTTCGACGATCAGGCTTTCGATCACCACTTGCGCACGGCGCTGGTCGAGCAGATCGATGACTTCGCGCAGGTTGCGGTACAGCGGCTCCGGCGCGGAAATCAGCAAGGTGTTGGTGGTCGCATCCGCCTGAATGGTCACGCCGCCAGCGCTGAACGCGACGTTCTGTTCGCTGCTTTGCGCGTTACTGCTGCCGCTGGTGGCGCTGCTGCCCTGAGCGTAACTTCCGCCGGTGCTGCCGTTGTTGGTGGTCGACGTACTGCCGTTGGTTTGTGTACCGCTCTGGCCGTTCTGCCCGCCGCCCGAGTTGGTGGAGCCGCCCATCGCACTGAGTACTGAGCGTGCACTGTCGCTGGTGCCGCTGTCGCTCTCGCCGGTCAACAAACCGCGCAAGGTCTGGGCCAGTTTGCCGGCCTGGGCGTTGCGCAGATACACCACGTGCAGGTTGCTCGGGTTGCTCTGGGCGTTGTCGAGTTTGTAGATCAGGTTGCGCGCCAGCTCCGTGCGCTCGGGGCTGCCGGCGCGGATGATGATGGTGTTGGAGCGCGGGTCGCCGATCACTGCGATTTTCTGCGTTGGATCGTTGCCCGGCGCGTCGAGCAGGTCGGCGACCATCGGCGCGATGTCGGCGGCGATGCCGTTCTGGATCTGTACCACGTCGGTGTCGATGGCGCTCGGCGTATCGATGCCTTGAATCAGTTGCGCGACCCGCGTGAGGTTCTCGGCGTAGTCGGTGACGACGATGGTGTTGTTGCCCGGATAGGCATTGATCGGATTGTTCGGCGACACGATCGGGCGCAGCACCGGGATCAGGTTCACCGCGTTCTCGTATTGCAGGCGGAACGTGCGGGTGAGCATGCCGTTGCCCGCCGGTTTGTCGGCGCTGTAGATCGGCCCGCCGAGCAACTTGGCGTCAGCCTCCGGCACCACCTGCGCCACACCGCCGACATCGACCACACTGAAACCCTGCATGCGCAGCGCCGCCAGCAGCATGTCGTAAGCCTGATGCGCCGGCACCTGGCCTTCGGAGACCAGCGTCAGGTTGCCCTTGACCCGAGGATCCACCAGAAACTGCTGACCGGTGGAGCGCGACAACGCCCGCACCACCGCTTGAATATCGGCATCGACAAAATTCAGCGTCACCGGTTGATCGCCCAACGGATTGGCCGGCAACGTCGTGCCCCGCGCCGAACCGCCGCTGCGGGCGCGCTCGGTGATGTTGTGCAATGGCTTGGGCGCCGGTCTGACCTGAGCCTGCGCCCGCTCGCGGTCGAGCACCGCGTCGCCGCTGCGCTGGGTGTTGGCCAGCGGCCGGCCGAGTTCGCTGTCCACCAGCAGCGGCGGTTGATTCGGTGGCGTGGTGTTGCTGCACGCGCTCAATGCCATCAACAGCATCGGCAACGCCATGCGTTTGGATCCTGACCCCTTCATGAAGCTTCCTTAGCGCCCAGCGCCTGATCCATGCGTACGGTGCCCGACAGAGTGCCGGCGGTGTCATCGGTTGCGGTGTCGTCTGTGCGTTGCAGGCGCGCCTCGACCACTTGCAGTGAAAAACGGCGGGGCTGGATCAACAACCAGTCGAGGACGGCGTCGGCGGGGGCTGCGTCGAAGGTCAACTGCCACCCTGCAGACGCGGCCGCCAGTTGGTAATGGCCGCCCAGTCCGCCAGCCTGCAAGGTCTGTTGCAGCGACTGCTCCAGGTTCTGACCGTCTGGACGTACGCTGACGTCGCGCAACAGCACTTCCAGCGCTTCGGCCTGGGCGCGCAGCTTCGGGGTTTCGACTTGCGAGGCGGCGATCTTCTTCAGCGGCGGCTGAATCAGCGCCACCCACACAAACAGCCCCAGCAACAGCGCCGCCATGCCGCCGACCATGCGTTTTTCCCGCACGGCCAACGGCTGCCAACGGGCCTGCAACTGAGCATTCAAGCGCTGCCAACCGGCGCGGTATTTCGCCAGCGCTGGGCTATTCATCTTCGGCTCCGCTGCTGTCGTCGTTGTCAGCGACAGCGGCCACCTCGCCGGCCGGGCGCAAGACCCAGCCGTCCTCATCGGCGCTGACACTGACTCCTGCCTGGGCCAGCGCCGCCTGCCAGTCCTTGTCGTTACCCGAGCGCCGGGCCTCAGGCAGCAGACGCAGTTGCAGCACACCGTCGACGAACGCCAGACGCTGCACCGTGCCCGCCATGAACGGCATGCCGCTGCCGGCCTGCAACACCAGCCGACTGAAATCCTGACCCGGCGCGTCCTGCGCGCCTTGCTGGCGTGCTGCGATTTGCTGACGGGCCTGTTGCAGCGGATTGAGGATCACCGGCAACTCGGGGAACGCCTGCTTCACCCGCTGCGCCATCTGCGCCTTGATCTGTTGCCCTGCCCCGGCCTCGCGGGCGGCGTACAGGTTCAAACCGATCACCCAGACCACCAGCGCCAGCGCAGACAAACCCACCGCCCGTCCCCAGCCCCGACCTTCGGCACCGGGTTGCTGAATGCCGCCGTGCAGGCCCCAACTCGGTAATGGCCCGGACCAGCGTTGTGCGTCGGCCAATGTCGACTGCACCGCCTGCGGCGCGCCCTCACCGATCCAGTGCGCAGGCAGGGCAATTTCCATCAACCACGCTTCATCGATCAACGGTTGCACCTGCGCCGAGTCCGGCCCCTGACGCAACAACAAATGATCGCCGAGCAGTTGCCCGACGCCGCCGGCCATCACCGGCAAGCTGTAGGCCGCCGGGTACAGGCCTTTCAGGTTCAACCCGGTCTCGTGCAGCAACTGCCCGAAGTATTGCAAGTCCCGGCGCGGCAACCAGGCCATCTGCACCTGCCCCGAAGCGTCGCGCGGGCCATGGGCGACGTGCATCGTGGTGATGTCGCTGAGCATCAGCGCCTGCGCGGCGCACTGCACGGCGGCGGCGGTTTTGCTGGTGGCCAACGGCGGCAGGTTGATGCTCGCCAGCAGGCTGTCGGTCGGGTGCAGGAAACACACCAGCGGCAGCTTCGGCAGTTTGCGCAGCCGTTGACGATCCTGGCGAGTGACCTTGCCGTGGCGGTCCAGCCACGCGCAGTCCAGCTCACTGTCGAGATTGAGTTCCGCCAGTGGCGGCAAACTTACGCGCAAGTGGTTCATACGCCCACCCGCGACCAGATCACCTGGGGCAAACGATCCTCGCTGCGATGCAGCAACGCATCGAGGCTGACCCGCCGCTGATCGCGCCGCGCCTGCCCACGCAAACGGAACCAGTCGCTGGTGATCCCGACCTTGACGCTGGTGATCTCCAGTTGCGGCAAGCGCAGGCGATTGACGAAATCCCCGCGATTGATGAACCAGCGCCCGGCGTCGCGTTCATTGATCAGTGCCTGCGCCCGCTCCAGCGACAGCCCCGGCACATAAGCTGCCAGCACCGGCGCCGTGGCGGTGTTGCCGTTGAGCCAGGTGGTCGCCGGAATCACCGTCAGGTACGGCGCCAGTTTCATCAGCACCGCATCGTTGACCCCGTCGACACTGCGCAGGTCTTCAAGATTGCGCAGCATCGGCAAGGTTGGCGATTGCGGTTTGCGCGAGGCAGACGGCGACGTGCTGCGGCCGCTGTCGAAGGTGTTTTTCGTCACAGGTTTATCCGTCAGTTGTGCATTGAGCAGATGCGGATACGAGCCGATCACCCGCTGACTGATGCGACGACTCAACGCGTCGCTGATACCGATCAACCCACACAGGCGCTCAAAGGCCTGAACCTGGGCGTCGTCGATCCGTTCGTTGGCCACCAGATTGCGCAGGTTGAACTTGCCCTGCTCATCCTCCAGCCGCCCTTCGAAACCTTGAGTGTTCAACTGCTGCGCCCAGGGTTGATCGAGTCGGGTCAGCGGATCGCGTTGCCGCGCATCCCACAACAATTGCCGGCTGATCTCCAACCCGCCGTGCAGCACCCAACGGCCCTGCACGCGCAATTGTTCGGCTTCCAGCGCCCGGGTCGAAACGCTCTGACGCGTCAGCATCCCGGCGGCGATCACCGCGACCACCGCCGCGATCAGCAGCGCACTGATGATCGCCATCCCCTGCTGGTTCGATTGGCTGTTCATGACCGGCCTTACAACTGCCAGGAACCGATGTCGGCATTCACGCCTTCGCCGTCAGGCTGGCCGTCGGCGCCGAGGGAAAAGATGTCGATCTCGCCGTTGGCACCGGGATTGAGGTATTGATAAGGACGACCCCACGGGTCATTCGGCAGGCGCTCCAGGTATGAGCGCCAGTTGGTGTTCTTCGCATCGGCTGGGCGCTCCACCAACACTTTCAGGCCCTGGCTCTGGCTCGGGTAAGTGCCGTGATCGAGGCGATACAGCTTCAGCGCCTGCATCAACCCGCCAATGTCCTGCTTCGCCGCCGTGGCCCGCGCCTGATCCGGCCGGTCGAGCACCTTGGGCACCACCATCGCCGCCAGAATCCCGAGAATCACCACGACCACCATGATCTCGATCAGCGTGAAACCCTGCTGCCCACGGGGCATCCGGCTCGGTCGACCGGGTTGTTTGAATTGCGCGATATCCATCTCGTCATTCCCTGGCTTGATTCGATTCGACGCGCAGTGTTGCAAGAAGATATGTCAGGGATGTTGAAAATCCTCGGGAGTTTCCGTCGTCAAGCCGTCAAGCACGGGCGTTAGCGTCAAGGGCTGCCCAACAGCCCGAGCCCCCGATGCGCACCCCCTCTCCGCAAGCCGGATTCACCCTGATTGAAGTGCTCGTCGCGCTGGCGATCATCGCCGTGGCCATGTCCGCCGCCGTGCGCGTGGCGGGGTTGATGACGCAGAGCAGCGGGATCTTGCGGGATCGCTCGATTGCGATGATTGCGGCGCAGAGTCGGATGGCGGAATTGCGGCTGGAGGGGCGGTTGCCGATGGGGTTCAAGGCGATGGAGTGTGATCAGGGGCGGTTGTTGTTGCGGTGTGAGCAGGTGATTGGGGGGGCGGAGAATGGGCGGTTGTTGAAGGTGGGGGTGCAGGTTTTTGATCGGGGACAAGAGCGGCCCCCTTTGGCTCGGCTTGAAACGTTGCTCAGTCGCCCGGAAACCCCCTAGCCCGCTCAAATACGTCAGGCACGATGTATCAGGAACAGATCGGGATCCTTGAGGACCTCGCGCCTCAAATCTCCCGATCTTCACTCACAACCATTGAATCTGTTTTCTACTGTTGAACCACTGAAAATGTTCTGGAAGCTGACCAAGGACCGTCAGCAACGGCCGCAATCATGTGTGCACCCAGAGCAAGCTCACTTAAAACCAGTAACCAATGGCCTGCTGTGTCAGCAGGGACAGTACCTTTCAACATTGTTCCATCGAACACTTTGACGTTCGTCCCTGGTTCCGAGTGACCTGCGACTGTCACACTGGTATCAGAGGTTTTTCCGTTTTGAGGTACTTCACCCTTGGAATCCCTGATAGAAACGATCACGGGTGCGGTGGCATTGGACTTGGATGTAGACATATCAGTAACTCCGTTTCGTGAGATTGTTTTGACGGAGTGATTCAATCGTGGACCGCAGGAAGCGTCACCTGTCAGATCTGACAGGTATTCGGATGTTTACGACCAACGGTCATTTCTCTTGTATTCGTTTTTCACCCTGCTCGATCACTGGGTGAGCAGCTCAAAGACATGACGGTGACGCGATGGAGCGGTGAATGTCCGGATGCGCCTTCAGAGCCAAATAGCGACGACGTTATTAAGGATGCCGCGATGCGGTACCGGGAATTTTTATATAGGTCCTTGTTCGGGAAACAGAGGCTTTCACAGCACCCACCGATTTGATCCTGTACCGTTTCACCGGCCCGTCGATAGCGTCCGCCTTGACTTGGCTCATGGTCAAAGCCAACTTGTAATGCAGCTCAAGCACGCTATCGTTTCCCAGCTCTTTGAGATAGCTGTATGGCACATCCTGAAAATATTCCCCGTCATTTATCCATTTCTGATTTACCGACGCGCCCGGGACATTCCAAACCTGACGATTGTGCTCTTTATCCGTGGCAGTCTTGCCTTTCAATTCCAGCCAAACAGGCTGACCAGCCTTCATGAATGCCCAGATCCCCGCACGCAAAGTACCGCCCTCCGTGACGTCGCTGAGATCCAGCTCATCGCCATCAGCCTGTACGATGCTGAGTTTATCCAACTCCGCGGCAGGTAACGGCAAGAGGTTTACAGTCAGCGTGCCCGACGAGGTTTTACTGCCGGCCTCCGTGACTTCGTACTTGAGTATGAAGGTTTTAGCTGCGTTGCCGACGTTGGCAGCAATGGCCTCAGAATCAATCGAAAACTCCACACTCCCACTCTCCGCGCCCTGCATGGGTGGAATCGTAGGGGAGCCGACTCCCGGAGTGCCGGACATTATCAACTGAATGCTTTGCTCCTTATTCATACCGGGATAGGCAACGCTCACCTGTACACCTGATTTGGCATCAAGAGCGGCCAGGTTCACACTCGCGCTGACATCTGGCGCGTGTGGCACTTGCAGTATCGGACTTTGAGCAATTTGGGCCTGAGGATCATAAACAAAGATGCGGCCATCAGACGCGCTCAAGTCCACCCGGACAATGGGCATGAACTGCCCCGTCTGCTGAAAATAATCGCGCTGAAAAAAGCGAGCGCTCGTTAACGCCGTTTCATTTGTATAGAAAAAGGCTTGAATGGGGAGCTGTCGCGGAATGTTCTGGGGCCATGCGCCGATGACGACCTCGTTATGAAGCCTGCGCATACCAGGATCAGGAAGGTGAGATCTAACATCAACACTCATCGCAAATTCGGATTGATTTGGACCGAAACTACAATGGTGCCCATAAACCCCATTCAACTGATCGTAGTAAACGCGCCATGTTGCGATATCGATAACACCTTGCTCCAAACAGGGCTTGCTAATGGGTAACGCCATATACTCGTTACAACTGTCGCTTCGAGTATCGGTAGCGGCATCAAACGGATAGGCGCATCGTACGGTAAGGGGAAAACCTGTGGGTGCCGCCATTTCCTTGAGGATCAAACCTTGGCTTTTCGAATACAAAAAACTCTTGGTGCCGACATCCTCACGCACATAGGAAAATGCCACGCCATTCCGCTCTACCGATCCGAGGCTTGGGTTCCACGCATGGTAGTTAGGTGAAGCACTTGTCACTCTGATCAACACGCCATTGCAGTCGTAGGCGGGCGTGTTACCACGACAAGCAGGCGTAGTATCGGCATAACGTGCATTCAGCTTATCGGCCACTTGATAACCGATGTACAACTGATCCTGCTGATTGAATCCGAATACCGCACGCTCTGCCTGAGCCAAATCCATTCGCAGAATTGGCAGCCAATTCCCGGTAGTTGCAAAGTAGTCATACTGATCTTTCTGTGCCGCGAACAACGAACCTGATTTATTCGCATCGTAAAAAAGCGCCTGCATCGGAATTTTTTGGGGTGTGCTTTCGTCCCAGTTACGTATCTGCAACTGGGTAGGTCTGGCCGACCAATCGCTGTCGATGCCTTGATGCGCCAGCAGGCTGGCCTTGAATAGCATGGGATTGAGGCTGCTCAACGAGCATTGCTTTGTGGGTTGTCGGCCTTGTTGCTCGAAGTGCGCCAGCCAACTCGCTGAATCACTCACTCCCTCGCTTGCGCAAGAGCTCGCGTCGGCGGCCTGTCGACTTGCCGCTGACAGGCCGCAACCGAAACCAGCACGGCTCTCAACAGGTTCAAACGCGAAAGGATAGGCGCAAAGAACGTCTAGTGGCTGATCCTTGCCGATGGCCGTGAATGAATCACTGAACACCATGCCGTTGGCTGACGACAATGTCTGCGTACCCAAATCGGCACGCAGATAGACAAAACTTTCCGCCCCCAATTGCGCGGCCACATCATCGTGTTTCCAGAACTCGATCATCGGAGTGCTGCCATGCAACATGACGCCGCTGCAAAAATACGCCGGGTTGCCGCCCGCACACTCTGTTTGCACGTTTTGATAGCGCTTGTTGAGCAACTGTGCGATTTCCGGGCCGGTTGCGGCTTCACCCAAGCTATTGAACAGTAGCAATACCAGCAGCCACGACCTCATCCACGTCCATTCCATTTGCATGATGCTGCGCCTCGATCTCAAGCTTCGAACGGGCCCAGGAGTAAACCCGGTCCACTGTCAGGCAATCATTAGTTGTGCATGGCGAACATTTCTGTTCAGGCATGAATACACGGGATGATTGAAGGCTTGAAACACAGCGGCTGTCACCTGTCATATCTGACAGGTGAGTGGAACTTCAAGATGAATGGTCATTTCTTTAGAACAATGGGGACTGATCTGTTTTCTTTTCTGATGCCGCGTTTCGATTTGCTTTAGCGACGTTTTCAGGTCTTCAAGGTTCTTGGCGAAGATCGATTCTCCAACACCGATTGATGTAGAGCCTTGCGAAAGAACGGATTCTATCTGGCTCCGATAGCGGACCATGAAGCTCGCTTCTTCGTCGGACATGGGCTTGAGTGCCGCGTCCACTTTCTGAGCCGCTTCCATGAGCAACACTTCTTCACGTGTGCACTGGGGATTGTTCGGATCGCTCAACACGATGAGCTGCCCGGGCTTGGCGTGCAGGTCGATTCCACGCCACGGTAGACCTTTTTTCTTGGCGGGATGCGCAGGATAACGGGTGAGCGTCTGACATCAAAACGTCATTTGTTCATCGCAGGAGTGCCATGTTTCCCGAGTAATGTCATCGCCAATGAGATCGATCTCAAGCGAGTGAACATGACAGATTTGAAAGAGGTTGCACGGCTGGCAGGTGTTTCGCGGGCGACCGCCGCGCGAACCTTTGCCTCCCCCGAAGTTGTGCGTCCGGCGACCCGAGAGCAAGTATTCGCCGCCGCGCGTCAGCTAGGTTTTCGGCCTAATCGCCTCGGCCGCCAACTACGCTTGCAAACCACCAACCTGATCGGCGTGGTGGTGCCCAATCTGCTTAACCCTGTGTTCGCCGAGCAATTTCAGGCGATGGAGCAGGCCGCACGCTTGCACGGTTACAACCTGTTGCTGGCAACTACCGACTACAACAGCGAGCGCGAAAGCGCGGTGGTCGAGGATTTGTTGCGCCAAAGGGTCGATGGTCTGGTCCTTACCGTGACTGATGCCCAGAGCAGTCGCGTGCTGCAAAACCTTGCCAACGAAGACACGCCTTTTGTGCTGGCCTATCACCAGCCCGACAATCCTGACTACAGCGCTGTGTCGGTGGATAATCGCGCCGGCATGGCGCTCGCCACCCGTTATCTGCTGGAAACGGGACACTCGCAGATCGGCATGGTTGCCGGTCCAGCCTTGCAGTCAGACCGCTCTCGACTGCGTTACGCCGGTTATCTCGACGCTATGCGTGAGGCCGGCCTCGACAGCCTGCCGGTGATCGAAATGCCTGCCCATACCCAGGCAGACTTCGCCGTCATCGAGCCCTTATTGCGCAGCCCGCAGGCACCCAGTGCGCTGGTCTGTTCCAACGACTTGCTGGCGATCAGTCTGATCGCGGAACTGCGGCGCAACGGCTGGAACGTGCCCCGGCAGCTCTCGGTCATTGGCTTTGACGGTATTTCCCTTGGTACTCAAATGCACCCGACGCTGTGCAGCGTCGTTCAACCCATCGCGGCGCTGGCTTGCACCGTGATCGATCAACTGTTGGCGCAGATCGCTGGCGCCGCACCGGTTTCCCATTGCCTGCCCTGCCATATCCGGTCGGGCGAAAGTACTCAGCCCTACGAGGAGATGTTTGATGATCCGATTCAGTAAAACCCTGGCGGCGTTGCTGCTATGCGGTGTGACCAGCCTGGCACAAGCCGCCGAAACGGCGATTTGCTACAACTGCCCGCCGGAGTGGGCGGACTGGGGGGTGCAGCTCAAGGCGATTGCCGACACCACCGGTGTGCAGGTCCCACTGGACAACAAGAACTCCGGCCAGTCACTCGCGCAACTAGTGGCCGAACAGGCCGCTCCGGTGGCCGACGTGGTGTATTACGGCGTGACGTTCGGTTTACAGGCGCAAAAAAAAGGCGTGACTGGAACTTATAAGCCCAAGGGTTGGGATCAGATTCCAGTCGGTCTGAAAGATCCGGAAGGTCATTGGTTTGCGATTCACTCCGGCACCCTTGGCATCATGGTTAACGTCGATGCACTGGGTGGTTTGCCGGTTCCGCAAAGCTGGGCCGATCTCCTCAAGCCCGAATACAAAGGCATGGTTGGTTATCTTGATCCGTCCAGCGCTTTCGTGGGTTACGTATCTGCCGTGGCCATCAATCAGGCAATGGGTGGCACCCTGGATAACTTCGCCCCCGCCATCGATTACTTCCGGAAACTGGCGAAAAACTCGCCCATTGTGCCCAAGCAGACGGCTTACGCGCGGGTACTGTCCGGCGAGTTGCCAATTTTGGTCGATTACGACTTCAACGCCTATCGGGCGCGTTACAAGGACAACGCTAACGTAGCGTTCGTGATCCCCAAAGAAGGCAGCATCAGCGTGCCTTACGTGATGAGCATGGTCGCCAACGCCCCGCATCGTGCCAACGCCGAGAAGGTGTTGGATTTCGTCCTGTCCGATCAAGGTCAGGCGCTGTGGGCTAAGGCGTACCTGCGACCAGTACGTGCGGTGAAGATGCCTGCCGACGTCGCCGCGCAGTTCCTGCCGGACAGCGAGTATGCACGGGCCGGCGTAGTTGATTACGAACACATGGCGGCGGTGCAGGAAGCCTTCTCGGCGCGTTATCTGAGTGAGGTCAAGTAAGTGACGGCTTCGGTAGTAAAAGCCCGGGAAGTCCGGTCGGGTTGGTCCATCGTGCCGCGCTTGCGACCGACAGCTGCCTGGGCACTAGCGCCAGCAGCAGCTGTGCTGTTCGCATTCTGGTTATTGCCGCTGGCGCATCTGATAGTGCTGGGTGGGCAAAGCCGCGACAGCAGCGACAGCGGTTACTGGCAAGTGCTTGGCAGCGCGCAATACCTGGGCAGTCTGGCGCAGACCTGCATTCTTGCTCTCGTGGTGACCCTTGCGGCGCTGTTGGTGGGCGGTATCAGTGGCGTGTTTCTGGCTCGCCAGCGCTTCTTCGGCCGCTCGGCACTGGTCGCCTTATTGACCTTTCCGCTGGCGTTTCCCGGCGTGGTGGTCGGCTTTCTGGTGATTCTGCTGTCCGGTCGTCAGGGGCTGTTCGCCACACTCGGCCTTGAGCTGGTGGGGGAGCGCTGGATTTTTGCCTACTCGCTGACGGGGTTGTTCATCGGCTATCTGTACTTCTCGATTCCGCGGGTGATTCTCACGGTGATGGCCGCTTGCGAAAGCCTGGATCGTAGCCTGGAAGAAGCCGCCCATTCACTGGGGGCGGGTCATTGGCGAGTGGTCTGCGATGTCATTGTGCCCGGCCTGGCGCCGGCATTGGTCTCATGTGGGGCGATCTGTTTCGCGACCTCCATGGGCGCATTCGGTACGGCCTTTACCTTGGGCACTCGGCTGAACGTGACCCCTGTGGCGATCTACAACGTGTTCACCAATTACGCCAACTTCGCTGTGGCGGCTGCGCTGTCGGTGGTGTTGGGTGTGGTGACCTGGGCCGCGCTGCTGCTGACCCGGCGGCTGGTCAAACAATCGGGGACTGTATTGTGAAACGCTCAACGCTGTTTGTCGGGCAACTGGTTTTTACCTTGCTGGTCTGTGCCTTTATGTTGGTGCCCGTGCTGATGTCGCTGCTGGCGGGGCTGACGCGCAATTACTTCGCAGGCCTGTCCAGCGGATTCACATTCGACTGGTTGATACAGGTTTGGCAAACCTATTCGCCGACTGTCTGGCTATCCCTGCAACTGGCGGTGGCCTGTGCTCTGTGTGTCTGCGTGATTGGCGTACCGGCGGCTTACGCGTTGGTGCGGATGAACAATCGCTTCAGCCGCGCGTTCGAAGAACTGATGGTGTTGCCCGTGGCGATGCCAGGCCTGGCCAGCGCCTTGGCCTTGCTGCTCACCTATGGTCAGTTCGGTGGGTTTCGCAGCAGCTGGTTATTCATTCTCGTCGGCCATGTGCTGTTCACCCTGCCATTTCTGGTTCGCCCGGTGATGGCTGTGATGCAACGTCAGCACCTGCCAACGCTGGAAGACGCAGCGGCCAGTCTTGGCGCCGGGCCGATCCAGCGTTTCTTCAGTGTGGTGGTGCCCAACTGCCGGGCCGGGATTCTCGCCGGGGTGTTGATGGTTGTCACCCTGTCGTTGGGTGAGTTCAACCTGACCTGGATGCTCCATACCCCGATGACCAAAACATTGCCGGTGGGCTTGGCCGACAGTTATGCCTCGGCCAGGCTGGAAGTCGCCAGCGCCTACACCCTCATATTCCTGTTGATGATCGTGCCGCTGCTCATTGCGCTGCAGGCCATCAGCGCCCGTATTTCCCGAGGAAAGAGCCGATGACCGGAACCACCATTCGCCTTGAGGGTTGCCGCAAGGCGTTCTCTGACGGCACCGTTGCTGTGCATGATTTAAACCTGACCATCGAGGCTGGGGAAACCTTGGCGATTCTCGGCCCGTCCGGTTGCGGTAAAACCACCACCTTGCGCCTGATCGCCGGTCTGGAACGCCCGGACGTGGGGCAGATATTCTTTGGCGACAGCGATGTCACACGCCTGCCCATCGAGCGCCGCGACGTGGGCATGGTGTTCCAGAACTATGCGTTGTTTCCGAACCTGGATGTGGCCGGCAACATTGTTTACGGCCTGAAGATTCGCGGTCTTACCGCCGCCGAACGCAACAAGCGTTGTTCGGAATTGCTGGAATTGGTCGGTCTGCAAGAACATGGCAAGCGCAGCATTCACGAGTTGTCCGGCGGTCAACGCCAACGTGTCGCCTTGGCCCGAGCACTGGCACCTCGGCCGCGGGTGTTACTGCTCGACGAACCCTTGGCTGCGCTGGATGCGCAGTTGCGTGAGCGCTTGCGCAGCGAGCTGGATCAGTTGCTACGTGGTTTGGGAATCACCGCGGTGTTCGTCACCCACGACCAGGGAGAAGCCATGGCGTTGGGGGATCGCATCCTGGTCATGGAGCACGGCCGCGTCGCGCAATTGGCTTGCCCGCGGGAAATCTATCAGCAGCCGGCCAACGCTTTCGTGGCCAGTTTCGTTGGCAACCTCAATGCTTTTTCTGTGACCGAGCGTACGTCCCATGGCTTGAGAGTCAGTGGTGGCGAGTTGCCGTGGAGTGGCGCGAGTCTGCCCGCCACCGTGTACTGCCGCCCTGAGCATTTGCGGGTGACGGACAACCAGGGTCATCTGCGCGGGCGTCTGGTGGGGCAGTTTTTCCAGGGTGCACACAGCCGCTTGCTGGTGGATGTGGGTGCTTCACAGCCATTGTTGGTGGACAGCGCCGATGGCGTCATCCTCGCCCCCGGCACGCTGATTGCCTTGGCCATCGAGCCGCAAATGCTGTTTACCCTGCATTCGTGATCTTTAGTTTTCAGAGAACTTATCTTGAATCGTCCGTTTCTCATTGCGCAGATCAGCGATCTGCACCTTAAAGCCGGTCAAAGGCTGACTTACGGCGTCGTCGATACCCTCGGCGCGTTGCGGCGTGCTGTCGATCATTTGAATCGCCTCCATCCGCGTCCCGACATCGTGGTGATCAGTGGCGACCTGGTGGACTTCGGTCGACCTGATGAATATGCCGTGCTGCATCCCGAACTGGCGCGCCTGGCAATGCCTTGCTACCTCGTGCCTGGCAACCACGACAATCGCGAGCATTTGCTGGCGGCATTTGCCGATCATGCCTACCTGCCGATGTCTGCCGGCGCACCACTGGATTGGGTGGTTGAAGAGCACCCGGTGCGCCTGATCGGTCTGGACACGACGATCCCCGGCGCTCATGGCGGTCAGTTGCTGGACAGCCAGTTGCACTGGCTCGATGAGCAACTGGCTCGTCGTCCCGATGCACCGACGTTATTGATTCTGCATCACCCGCCATTTATCAGCGGTATTGGTCATATGGACCGCGAGCCGTTCATCAACGCGTCGGCGCTTGAGCAGATCATCGCCCGTCACCCGCAGGTGGAACGCTTGCTATGCGGACATTTACACCGACCGATGCAGCGGCGTTTCGGTGGCAGCCTGAGTTGTGTGTGTCCCGGTACCTCACATCAAATCGTGCTGGATCTACAGCAAACCGCCCCGGCGCATTTCAATCTGGAACCGGCCGGGTATTTGCTGCATCGCTGGCAAGCGCAGCAGGGGCTGGTGACCCATAACGCCGTGTTTGGTGAGTATCCCGGACCGTATCCGTTTTACGACGCACATGGATTGATCGACTGATGGCACAGAGATTTTTCAAGGCGTTTTTTGACGAAGTTCTTCGGAGGTTTTAACCCATATCATTCTCTGCGCACGGTTCAGATCTTTCTTGATGATTAGTTAACGCATTGGTCAATCGCCTGATTGGCTGAGTGCTTCCCGCTGTCCTTTTAATGTGCCCGGAACATAGGTTCTGCGCTGGAGTTCGTCCTGATGAAAGCCACGCTTCAAGTATTAAGTTTTTTGACCGGCGGCCTGAGTATTGCCATGAGTCCGTTCGCCTCTGCTGATTTCATTAAAGACAGCAAAGCCAATTTGAACTTGCGCAACTTCTACTTCAACAATGATAACCGCGATGGGGCCGCTGCTCCTTCGAAGACCGAAGAGTGGGGGCAGGCCTTCATGCTCAATTATCAATCCGGTTTTACCGACGGCACTGTGGGGTTCGGCCTGGATGCCATTGGCCTGCTGGGTTTGAAGCTCGACAGCGGTGCGGGTCGTCATGTCGGTGGTTCGATGTTCCCCAATGACGGCGACAAGGCTGCGGACCAATGGGGCCGTGTCGGTGCGACTGCCAAGATGCGTTTCTCGAAGACAGAGCTGCGTTACGGCACCTTACAGCCGAAGTTGCCGGTAGTGGTCTCCAATGATGGCCGGCTGTTGCCTCAAACCTTCGAGGGCGGACAAGTCATCAGCAATGAAATCGATAACCTGACCGTCACTGCCGGCCAACTTGAATACGCCACCGGGCGTGCTTCCAGCGATAGCGCAGGTCTGGCCGTTGCGGGCGGCACAAAGGAAAGCAATAAATTCACCTTTGCCGGTGGCGATTACAAACTGACGAAGGACCTGACCGTTCAGTATTACTACGCCAATCTGGAAGACTATTACCAGCAGCACTTCGCTGGTTTGCTGCATGTGTTGCCGCTCGGTGAATACGGTTCGCTGAAAACCGATCTGCGTTATTTCAAGACCACGTCCGATGGCAAGAACAGCAGTGCGGCCGGTCGCGCCAACGGTTACAAGTTCGGGGGTTACACCAAAGGCGGTACCGGTGAAATCGACAACGATACCTGGAGCGCGGCGTTCATTTATTCGTTGGGTGGCCATGCAATTACGGCGGGCTATCAAAGTGTTTCCGATGACAGCAATTTTGCGCAACTCAATCAGGGTGGCCTGGTCGATAAAGGCGAGGCAGGTGCCAGTCTTTATCTTTACACCGACCGCACCATTCAGACCTTCATCCAGGCGGGGGAGCGGACCGCATTCGCGCAGTATGCCTACGACTTCGCTGCACTGGGTGCTCCTGGCTTGAAGGCATCGGTGATGTACCTCAAGGGCGACAATATTCAGACTGCCAGCGGCAAGGACGCAGGCGAATGGGAGCGCGATATCTCTCTGGACTATGTGATCCAGAGCGGTGCGTTGAAGAACGTCGGTTTTGGCTGGCGGAACGCGATGTCTCGAAGTGATATCGCCCGCGACCAAGACCAGAATCGCCTGATCGTGAGCTATACAATTCCGTTGATGTAAGGCGTAAAAGTTACTTACGAAACTCAGACGCGCGAATTTGTCTGACAGTCGTTGATTTGCCTTCAAAGCGAGCGGCTGCTATTGGCCAATTCTGTTGAAACAGTCGGTCTGCCCAAACTGCCAGATCATTGACTGGTGAAAACGCCTTTTTGCACGCCGCTACGTGAAATCCGAGTCCGGAAGCCTCTGCCAAAAGTAGAGATTTCAATCTCGGACGCGTACTTTTTTGATGTGCAAACCATGGCCGACTTTTTCAACAGAATCGGCTGAAAGCGGCTGCACGCAATTTCCTGGAGCTCGATACCTGCTCTGTTGATAGCTCGCGCTGCATCCTGTTCTATTCAAAGAAAGGCGCCTGCTTGCGCGTCGACACCATGGGTGAGCAGCTCAACGACATGACGGTTACGCGATGGGCCGATGAGTGTCCGGATGCGCCTTCAGAGCCAGATCGCGGCGACGCGGGTTAAGAAACAAAGGGGACTGAATGAAATAATTCAGTCCCCTCCCCCCCTAAATCCCTGTGGGAGCGAGCTTGCTCGCGAAGGCGTCAGAATTTACACCAGCCTAATCAGCAGGTGATCCCGAGGGCTGCTTCACCGGCAATTGCAAATTATCCAACGCCCGATTCACCGCCAACTCCCCGAGCATGATCAACTGCGCAATCCCAACCAACGCCCGACGCTGCGAAGCCGGCACCAGACTGGCGATGTTCTGGGCAATGGTTTGGGCCGAAGCGAGTGTTTCACTGGCATCAATCAGCAGTTCTTCGTTTTTGTTGTCCGCCGTCACGGCATACATCCCGCGGGTTCTGCGTGGGGGCGGCGTGGAGCCGGGCGGACAGAGGTAATGGTCGAGCGCGCGATCGGCGGCTTCGTGGAGTTTTTTGGAATCGATGGATTCGTAGGGGGAAACCGATTCGGTTTCGGGCGGGTTGGGTGTTGGTTTGATCATGAGTGAATCTCCAAATCATAGAAAAGGAGCCATCATCTTTCGCTACCAAACGAAGGGGTGGTGGCCATACGAAGGTTGGTAGACCGGTGACTTGGAGAACCGGCGCGCCCGAAGACGCCCTGCGCATGGCCACCATAAATACACAGCCCCAAAAAGGCCTGTATCGGGTGACGCTATGCGCCAAGTCTAAGCCGGGCTACCAAACCCGATCGCTGACTCGTCAGCGACCGCACCACAATAGAACCCGTCCCCAAGGCGCACAAGCCGGCGGATTCTGGCGTAGCTGTAGGCAACGGCGCAAGGATATGTAGCCTGAGAGAGTGTTTGGAAATGTCTTTTTAAACATTGGTGTTTATCAAGACCTTACTGCGGCACCTCCCCACTTAAATAAATCCGCCCCATAACCGGCAGTACTCACCTATCGAGCACTCATGACTGAGCATACGCAGCTTCAAAATCATTGATCGCTTGGTTTACTTTGTATCGAAGCATCAGCGATGCGGAAAGCTTTACCATTGCTTCAAACAGGATATGCCCTGATTGAATCTGGCATTGACCAACACAATGTCCAGCATACCCGCCAGCTTCATATGCGTAGACGTTGTAAAAAACCCTCCCTGACTCCCGTCTCAACCCTGCAGTGAGAAGTGCAATAGCGCCGTCTGCCACTTGGGGCTCAGGCCGTGAAAACTCCAGAACGTCATCGAACGGAACGAACATAGCTGAAGCGGACATTACAAATAGACTCGCAATATCCAATGCTTCCTCAACGTTTTTGAGCTCAGGTGTAGCGTACTCGTGCTCAAGAAAATTTCGCATATCGACAACTTTACGCAACAGACTGGGCGCCAATAATCCAAGCGCCCTTACTCGCTCGATCTTTTTTGGCACGTTCCATCTAAGTGATGGATAGCCGAAGGAGATCAGTAACTGATCAAGCTGTCCGACAATGGCTCGTTTCACATTGGTCGTTGCGTTCACAAGCGCGGCCAATCCGCCCCGCTCAAAATCTTCTTCGGCCAAGATCAAAAATTCCATTGGAGAAATTTTCAGATCTGTCATTCCAAAACTTCCACCTCCTAACGCCACTCCACTTTTACTCAAGTCAAATCCATGAGCGACGCAAAACTCTTTGATATCCATCTCAGCTCCTGGCTAATCGGCGAGTCGAAATCAGTGTATCAGTGACGACATGGCCCACCTGGCCGAATTGTGTAGGCAGGCTGCCTCCCTTATCCCAATAGTGGGTAGAAGATGGTCTTGGTTGCCAGCCCTAGCTGGCAACCTTGGCCAAATAGACAGCCTTATTTGCTCCAGCACATCTCGACGTCATCCTGAGTCTTCAGGTCGGTGTCGATTCCCAACCGGTACCAGCAGTAATCAGTAATCCGCCCCCGCTCCACTGCTGTCAGGCGCTCAGCAAAAAGAGCAAAAAGGGGACTGATCTATTTTTTTGAAAATAGATCAGTCCCCTTTTTAGCTATAGCTCGCGCTGCATCCTGTTCTATTCAAAGAAAGGCGCCTACTTGCGCGTCGACACCATGGGTGAGCAGCTCAACGACATGACGGTTACGCGATGGGCCGATGAGTGTCCGGATGCGCCTTCAGAGCCAGATCGCGGCGACGCGGGTTAAGAAACAAAGGGGACTGAATGAAATAATTCAGTCCCCTCCCCCCCCCCCTAAATCCCTGTGGGAGCGAGCTTGCTCGCGAAGGCGTCAGAATTGACACCCGCCTAATCAGCAGGTGATCCCGAGGGCTGCTTCACCGGCAATTGCAAATTATCCAACGCCCGATTCACCGCCAACTCCCCGAGCATGATCAACTGCGCAATCCCAACCAACGCCCGACGCTGAGAAGCCGGTACCAGACTGGCGATGTTCTGGGCAATGGTTTGGGCCGAAGCGAGTGTTTCACTGGCATCAATCAGCAGTTCTTCGTTTTTGTTGTCCGCAGTCACGGCATACATCCCGCGGGTTCTGCGTGGAGGCGGCGTGGAGCCGGGCGGACAGAGGTAATGGTCGAGCGCGCGGTCAGCGGCTTCGTGGAGTTTTTTGGAATCGATGGATTCGTAGGGGGAAACCGAGTCGGTTTCGGGCGGGTTGGGTGTTGGTTTGATCATGAGTGAAGCTCCTTGATGAGTGGAGCCGCCACCGTTCGCGGTCAAACAAACAGGGTGGCAGCTGTACGCGGGTTGACCGACCGGACATCAAGGAATCCGGCACACCCGAAGGTGTCCCACGCACAGCCACCGCGACATGATTTCAGACAATGCCTGAACACGTGCAGAACGCTGGTGCGCCTTGATGTTGGGCGGACGGTCAAATCCGATCACTGATTCGTCAGCGACCGCACCACAATAGAACCCGTCCCCAAGGCGCACAAGCCGGCGGATTCTGGCGTAGCTGTAGGCAACGGCGCAAGGATATGTAGCCTGAGAGAGTGTCTTGAGATGTCTTTTTAAACGTTGGTGTTTATCGGGGACTCACTCCGCCACTTATCCTTCAACAGATCCGCCCCGTTATCCCAACAGATCGAGGGAATTGGCCCAGGTTGCCAGTCGTAATAGAAAACCCAAGCCAGGTGAACAGCTCTATTTCTTCCGGCACATCTCGACGTCATCCTGAGTTTTCAGGGCTGTGTCGATCCCCAAGCGATACCTGCAGTAATCAATAATCCACCCCCGCTCCTCTGCCGTCAGGCGTTCTACGTTCCTGATCTCTCCATCGTTAGCGTGGATGTTGTAGAACTTCATCTGAAACGTCGGATGCTTCTTGATGAAGACAATGGTCTCGATGTCTCCGTCCTCAAGAGCTTCGTAGTAGCCGACGTAAAGCATGGTCACTAGGGCGAAGACCACCGCGATTAGAAGCTTTTTCATTCTTGTGACGCCTTTGTCTGTAGCCCTCCGACTGTACAAACGAGGCGCTTAATTATGCGTAGGAGTGAGAGCCGCGCATTGCACAATGCGCTAAACAAACCCTGACTTCACAGCTACTCCGAAGCAGATCATGACCAATGGAAAATAAATCCGTCCCCTTTTTTCCAGTCCCCTTTTTTCCATGGCGTCTTGGGTGCTGACCCGAGTGCCGGCACGAATTAGCAAAGGTTGCTGCAGAACGGCCGGCACGCTGAAGCGTATCGGGCAACGTGCTGGGGCAGCCAACAACCTGGGGGTTGCAACCAGTTCGCCCAGGTAATCCAGAATCGGGGCATCCGCAAAGCGCACCAGGAGCTGCTCGCCGGCATTCTGGATGGACATGTCCGAGAGTGTCTTGGTATAGGCTATCAAGTCGATAAAAAGCCGCTCGATTTGAGCGGGATATAGGGTTTTCCCTGACTTGGCCTCATAGCGGGCAATCAGAGCGGCTTCGGTAGCAGCCGGATCGATCTCGACAAACACTGGTTTAGGCAGCTCGCGCATAGGGCACCTCGGTCAACTGGGTGACACCATCCGCAATACGCCACTGTACCCGCACCCTAATCTGCGCCCCTTCAATCAGCACCTGTACCTGGAAGACTGAGATACGGGTTTCCCAGCGACGTAGTGCGTCGACCGTTTCCCGCACCAGGTGCGGCGTCACTCGGTTAACAGGCCAATCGATATATAGATGTAGGTCACTGCCAAAGTCCGGCCGATGAGCGTCGGCGCCCTTGGGCGTGGTGAGGATGATGCGAATGGACTGGTCGATATCGCGCAGGCCCTCTACAAACTCCCCGGATGTACCGAGGGCGGGTTGCCAGTGGGCGGCGGTGATGCTGGTATACGGTTTAGGCGTCGTCATGCGCCCATAATGCGAAAGCCTGCGGGCACAGGCTTTTAATCGAGTTTAAAGAAGGTAATCTGGCGATCGGCGACCAGCTGAACTTAAAAGGAAATGTTCAATGTCGAAATATGTTCAACCAACCTTCGGGGAAAAGGCTTTTACCTGCATTTTTTGTGGGGTTCTAACAACAATGAGCTGGTATCCCCTAAGAATCCTATGGGGAGTGAATCGGGGTTATGGGGGAACAGAGTTTCAAAAATGCTATTGCGACCATTGTCAAGAATTTAGCCTTTGGATGGCAGCTGATGCCGACTCGGGGCACATGATTTTACCCTCTTCCGTGAGCGCTCCCATGCCTCACACCGATCTGCCTGAGGAGTGCAAAAAGGACTTCAATGAAGCTCGTGAAATATCGAGTCAGTCCCCCAGAGGCGCGGCAGCCTTACTCCGGTTGGCATTGCAAAAGTTGTGCATACATTTAGGGGGAGAAGGGAAAAATATCAATGACGACATAAAGGCTCTCGTGCAAAAAGGTCTTGCTCCCCAAGTTCAGCAAGCGCTGGATCTCGTGCGTGTAACAGGTAATCAGGCTGTGCATCCGGGAGAAATGTCTCTCGAGGATAGTCCTGAACACGTTACGATCATGTTTGAGATGATCAATCTGATCGTTGAGGAACTGATTGCACGTCCCAAACAAATAGCGGAACGTTTTGGCAAATTGCCAGCTGGTGCCCTAGCAGCGATTGCTAAGCGCGACGAGGGTAAACCAGCTTAATGGCTATGGTGGTTCGAGTTGCCACCGGCATCCATGATTGTGCCTGTCGCATTAATGTTGCCATTCACCTGCAGGTTGCCATTCTAGGCGACCTGCGGGATATCCAAAGTCGCTGATGGCGCTTTCACCACCACCGGCTCACCGGCCTCGACTGTGATATTCCGGCCGCATTTCAAGAGCAAAGCGCCCACACAATCCAACGTCATCACCCCGGCCGCACGGTCGTAGGTGGAGACTGTCCCGTCACTGAACCGCACATAGTCCGTGTCCGCATCGACCACGGGTGGTGGCTCGGCCGTCGAAAAGATCCCGCCAAGGTAAACACCACCTACACCGTCAGAATCCAACAGCACTGCGACCTGTTCATTTAGCTCGGGCATTAGCGGCCGGCGCTGCGTGCCCTGGGTGTTACGCTGCGGCACGTTGAGCCAGTAGCTTTCAACGCCGTCACGGTCATCCAGCCTCACCCTGATGCGACAGGTCATATAGTCAACGGCACTCACCTCGCCGTACTCCAGCTCAACACCCATCAGGCCACCACCTCATGCTGAATGCCATAAGTCGATAATGCCAGGTCCGGCTTGGTGTTTTCCTGGGTCATCGAGATCGAGGGCGCCGAGATGCGACAGACTGTTTTATCCACGGTGTAACCGCCGGTGCGGGTCATTCGGTGCTGTGCGGACATGATCAAATAGCTGCCTCCCAGAAAATAGATCAGTCTCCTTTTTAATATGCCTCTTGAATAACGCGAATTGCACTCTCAATGCGGCTCGCCAATTTTCTTGTTACATCAAAATCCTCAAATGCTTTAGCTCCGTTTGACATTACGACTTAAGCGACTACGCTTCCAGTGATGGCCACTTGCCTGCCATAGACAATCTTAGTGATATTATAAGGATGCAGCATGCCCTCATTATCGCTTACAGATTTGGTTGACGTTTTTTCAAAAGCCGGCACTCCACGGGTTACCAAGGTTCGCGAAATCAAGAACCGAGAAGTTTATTCTCCCGCGACGGATTACTATCGTCGTTTTCGCGAAGGAATTGTTGAAATTCACTCTTTGGGTAAATCTAAAGACTCGCTTGGAGAAATTCTTCAAAACTTACCTATCCATAAGATGGAAAATTATTCTGAGATGGTTGAAGGGTATAGGAAGTGGTGGGGAAGGAAGAGTATTTCCTGGTTCAATCCACCGAGAGGAAGTTACTCTTATCATAACTTCACCATCTCTGTTAATCCTGAGTTGGGCGTTGAAATTGATGGGCATCGGCACGTAATAAAGCTTTATACAAAATCTGACACATTGGCTAAAAACAGAGTCGACCTCGTACACTCTATCATGGAGTTATCATTGTCGGCTCTCGTTCTTGAGGGGGATAGATTATGTGTGCTAGATGTCCGAAACTCAAAAATTTTTGTATCTAATGGGGCAATGGCTAATGCTCAAGCAATTATCGATGCTGAATTATCTTATATTGAAACTCTTTGGCCAAATCTTTGACCCTATCGCTCGCGGCTTAAACAAACCAAACAGTCTGATTAAGCCGTGATTTAAAATTTCTATTTCTTTAGCCTGACAGCATCCATTCCTGCGAGGTAATCATCTAGTATTCCATGGTTGTGGAATATTCTAAATGCGTTTCGGACAAAAAAGGGGACTGATCTATTTTTAAAAACAGATCAGTCCCTTTTACGCCCTAATCGCTGGATGGCCTTCAATGTCCGTCTTATTTCTCAAATGCCAAATTATGAAACTTTTCAAGTATTGAGGAACCTTTTATGGAAAACACTATAAAGCTCGGGCCAAACGGGGCGTACACACTTCACCCGAGAGCACTTCGACATATTATCGAAGGCGACTTCACAACTAGGATTGAACGACCAGCTGGTGGTGGAAAATCTACTGTGACCAATGTGATATCTGGGGGAGTTCACACCTACTCTGCGCTTGTCAATTTTTTAAACCAGCATCCAAAAATAACATCCTTGGATGCATTTGATCCGGAAGTGGATGATGACTGGTTCTACCTTCGAGAACTTCAAAACAAAGTACTTACAGTTAAATTACCAAGGCGGCTATTTGCAAGTAAAGCAGCAGACTTAACCTTACTACCTGAGACCTATTACAAATCAGGATACCTTTGGAAAACATTATTCCCCAAAGAATTAGAACAGCCCGAGATCCTAAACATTATTGATCAGGCGCTTCAAAATATTGACAAGGAAAATTCGGTGCAGCCGTCTTCTCCTGATCAGGAATATCACATCGTTGGATATGCAAACGTTGAACACCCAATGACCTCGATGAGAATTCAAGTACAATTGAAAGGCAGAGAAATAAGGTCCGCGTTTCCTTCTTGGACTCAACCGTGGACTGGCAACAACGGTAAACCCTTCTCCCATGGTGACACCATCTCGTTAATAATGGCAGAGTCAGTTGAACTGCGATCGAGCGAGCATTACAATTTGAGCAAAATTTGGCATAACGGACAACCTAACTACGAAAAGCTGCGACGGCTTACACCTGAGTTTACCATTACCAGAACCATACCAAAAAAAGGGCAGCCTCATGACGAGTGGCGTGAAAAAAGGCTTGCATCTTTAGATCAAGTAGCATCCTCCCTTAGTCATTCCGACCTCGCGAAGACAATAACTTATTTAAAAGACCATGTAATAACAAAGGAATCATCTTTTCAACAGCAAGCACTCTACCTTTCAAACATACCAAAATCCGGATCACCATTGGATTTCAACGCATGCCAAATATCACAAAATGCGTATGAATGTTTTTACGTCCTCTTGCAATATGACCTTCTCAACAAAACCGACCACTTCCTCAAGTGCATGCAACGTTTTCTACAATGTTCAGTAATCCACACAGGCGGCCTTCACCTATTCGAATTAAAGCGCCTGCATAAGCTCTTCATTTACGGAGCAAAAACTCACCACAACCAGAATTCAATAGCTATATTCTTAGAGGAGCTTTCTTCGTCACCATCTAGAGCAGCAACCTATCATGAGTTCAATCTTAACTCGTACATCAAGCGGCACGATGATGATAGCATGTTCATTATTGGGAGGGATGGAGTTGTAGTGCCCATGAACAGTTCAATGCTCGTAGATTTCGTATCACTTAATCTTGGTGAAAACTACCTTATATCATTCAAATCGAATGATCGAACTAATATAGCGCAGCGACTGATTTTTAGTCAATTTTCGAAAGAACACATTAATGATTCGCTTAGCTACTTCACAGGAGCTGATTTTGATTTTTTTGCATTCCAATTACCCTCTCTCATCGCGACAGAGGGTAAAACTAAAGCCTCAGACAAAGCACTGGAACGCATAATTCGCGACTATCATAGGATGTTGGTTATATATCGTCAGAGACTAGTATTGGACGACCCTGAAGCTTATCATACGGACCCATTCGACCTGGACTTCATGTCGCCTGAATATTGCGACTTAATCATCGTTCAGCACAAAAGAAAATTTGTACAGTTTATGCATCAACAATTTCTTACCGTCATTCAGGATAATAGCCCCTCTGAAAAAATTACGCGACTTTGCAAAATTCTTCTCAAGAGCATGAACAAAGAAGCTGTACCTTTGCCTCAGTTCATTCCTGACTACATTGAAAGCTGGATGCGCGACGACGCATATGTTAGACCCGAAAAGCTAGATATGTCTATATTCGATAGAACGCCTACTTTCCTGAATCGTCCTATGACTTCCTCGTAAACGAATACACTACATGAAAACATAGGACTGATCTATTTTCTGATCTATTTTCTGATCTATTTTTGGTAAAAAAGTGAAAAATAGATCAGCCCACTTTTCTGCTTAGAACAATTTTTGCATATGGGGTTCACCCATTTACCAAACATTAACATTCCTGTGCGATCGTGGGCATATTGAAAGCCATCTATTAACCGATGCTGTTGATAACATCGGCCTTGGAAACAATGGGGAGTGATTTATTACTCAGAAAATAAATCACTCCCCTTTTCCTTTCGTCCCCTTTTCCTTTTCCAGGACCACCTTAAAAGCGCAAAAACAATTCATTGAATTATGATCTCCTACATTAATTGACTACTGAAATCAGACACCATGATTACAAACGTCAGGCCAAACACAACAGCAACTACCCCCCCCCAATTAAAGGGTTAATCTTTAGCACAGAGCGACACACCTAAACGTGAACCGCATTCTCATATATCAAATCAATCCACCTTCGCCGCTTTGAAAAAAACTTCATTTAAAGGCAGACTTTGCTTCACCTGGGTGAATATAAACACTCTGCAAAAGGTTCTCTACAACATCCATAGCAAGAGATATCTGCTTATCACTGCTTGGCTTGGCCTCATGAGCGGAGTCGTTACCCATGGACCGAAGCTTGTGCAAAATATCAGCACCTGCAACAGTGAGTACACCCTTTGTTTTTAGATCATCAATTTTTGAGAGCAAAGATTTTCCAGCAGCGTTCTGATCTCGACATATAACTTCAATAAGAACCCTCACTCCAAGTCCTGCAAGGATTGGCTGCCCACCATTGACTGCACTAATGACTTCCTCGTAAGCAGCACGAACATCCGGCGGAAGATACCAGTTACCTTCTATTTTAAATCGACCAGCAGTCCGATTAGGATAAAGAGAAACATCATAGTGGCTGTTATATTCTTCACTTTCAGGATTGTAATAATAGTCCTCACTATTAGACGACTCTTTTCTGAAAGAAATAGTATCGCAATTCATGCAGCGGATTATTTCAAACTCTGTAATTGCGGTAAATTCATCACTTTTCCATTTGGCGCGTCTAGATGTCTCCACAACATGTCGTTGCTCAATTTGGCAACTTTCACACACTGCTTTGTGTATACATCCATTGGTTTTGCCATTTTCAAATGAGTAGCCCGACATGCTCTTTCCCTAGCGTAATGAAGGTTTTTTTAAACTTAACCCACATCCGGGCAAATTGCCACTATCGCGTACGGATAGAAGAATTGTTGAAAAATGAACGCGACTCCTACCCGCGGGACAAAAGTGTGTTCCGTTTCGAGCCAGCCAATCAACACGCTAAGAAAGCCGCCAATCCATCAATAGAGGGTGAGTCTTTGCAATTCTCTACTCAGCCATTCGCTGAGCAATGCCGGGTCCTGCCTCTTTCACCACATCACGGCCTAACCAACCTAGGCATCTCCACCCCCTCCTCCAACTTCTCCACCCCCAACCTCACCCTCTCCCCACCCTGCTCAATCACCACCCCATCCCCCTCCACCGCCACCAACTTCACCCCAGGACTCACCCGCTCTCCCTGCAAAAAACTCCTCGGCGGTCCGTCGTTCAGGCTGAGTATCGCCACCGCCCCCCGACTCCCCGCCATCACGCCACTCACCTTGATCTCCACCGGCGCCGTGCGGTTGGAGAACCACTGCAAAGCCGGGTTATCGCTGCGCGCCGCGAGCAGTTGCGGGGCGGCGGCCGGGGTGTGGGATTCGGCGGTGGTCAGGAGCAGGGATGACCAGGTGGCGATGCCGACCAGGGCGGCCAGCAGTGCGGTGGCCTGGATGATTTGGGGGGGTGAAAAGCGTGCGGTGAATCTCATGGGCTGAATCTCCTTTTAGTCCCGGTGACCAGACTACGCGGCAATTCTCACGGTTTTATTTCACACGCCTTACATGTTGGCCGTGCAGGATGGTTTTTTGGGACGGGGCTGGACGCAAGGGAGTGCGCATTCGATGAACCGGTGCAGGCAGCAGGGTTTTACGCTGATCGAGTTGATGGTGGTGCTGGTTATCATCGGCATCGCCAGTGCGGCGATCAGTCTGAGTATCAAGCCCGATCCGTTGCAGTTGCTGCGCAAGGACGCCGAGCGCGTGGCGCAGTTGCTGCAGATTGCTCAGGCGGAGGCCCGCGCCGATGGCCGGCCGATTGCGTGGTTGAGCGATGGCAAGGGGTTTCGGTTCAGTCGGCGCAGTGACAGCGGCAAGGGCTTTGATCATTTCGATCGGGACCCGCAGTTGCGGCCACGTCCCTGGCAGAGTCCGAAGCTTGCGGTGCGGGTGGAGCCGAAGCAGAAAGTGGTGCTGAACGCGGAGTGGATCAATCCGCCGCTGCAGTTGACGCTGTCTGACGGGCTCAATCGGTTGAGTGTGCTGCGCGATGCTTCGGGCCGGATTAGCGTGCAATGAACAGACAACACGGTTTTACGCTGATCGAGGTGATGGTCGCGATTCTGTTGATGGCGGTGGTCAGCCTGATCGCCTGGAAGGGGCTGGACAGTGTCACCCGCGCCGACAGCCATTTGCAGGCCAGTGGTGAGCAGAGCGACAGCCTGTTGCGGGCGTTGAATCAGATGCAGCGAGATGTGGAGATGCGCGCCGGGATCGAGCTGACGGAGCCGAAGAAGGTCGGCACCGAGGATGAACCGGCGACGGCCCAGCCTGCCGTTACGGTGCGCAGCAGTGACAGCAAGGGGTTTCGACTGGACATCATTCGGAGCGCGGCGGATCAGCCGGGGGCGTTGCAGCGGGTGCGGTGGTGGCTCAAGGGGGACACGTTGTATCGCGCTGTGGGGCCGGCGCGCAGTCGCTATCCGTTGCCGGCGCCGACCGCTGGGGTGGCGGTGTTGGGTGAGGTGACTGATTTGCAGGTGCGGGTTTGGGAAGTGGACAACGGGTGGCGGCAGTTGAGCGGGAATCGGCGGGAGGATCCGTTGGGGCTGGAGGTGCGGTTGACTCGGCAAACACCGCAAGGGCCGGAGAAGTATCGGCAGGTTATGGGGCCTTTGCAGTAGCGGCGGTCACCGTTGAACTTTGTGGGAGCCAGCCTGCTGGCGATGCGGTGGGTCAGGCAATGAGATGTCGAATGTGCTGCCCTCATCGCCAGCAGGCTGGCTCCCACAGGGATATAGGGTGTTTGTGAGTACTGTTTTTAGTTAGCTGAGGACGACTACGCCGCCCGGCAGCTCGGTGCATTTGACGCCGTAGGCATCGCGGATCAGTGCGCCTACGCCGGCGAGTTGATCAAGAGAGAAACGCGCCTGAACGCGGCGCTGGCCGAGTTCACGGTTCAGCAGCAACAACATGCCAGGACGGTAGCGGTTGATCTCGTCGATCATCTGGCTCAGGGTTGCGCCGTTAAACACCAGGACCTGTTGGCGCCAGTTGGTGACTGCCGTCGTGTCGACACTTTGCACGGTACCGACTTGTTGCGCGTCATAGGTCAATTGCTGGCCCGGTTCCAGTCGCAGGTTGCGACCTTCAACTTCCACATCTATCGCGCCATCGAGGCACGTCACGCACACCTGTTGATCGAGGTTGCGCAGGTTGAACCGCGCCCTGCTCGCCCGCAGCCATCCGCCACCGGCCTGCATCGCCATGGGCAGCCGTGCGGTCTGCACTTCGACTTCGCCGCTGACCAGTTCAAAACCTTGTACGCCCTCATCCACCGAACGCTGGTTGATACGGGTCTGGGTGTTCAGTTCCAGGCTCAAGCCATCGGCCGGTTCGACCCGGCGTTGCTGGCCGACTTCGGTGATGTAATCCGCGCCAAGTCCGGAGAAACCACCCGGGATCGTGCCGCGCACCAACAGGAACGCCGCCGAAGCAGCCATCGCGCCGCCGAGAAAGGCTCGCCGCCCGAACCGGCGTGGCGCCTGCGTCGCTTCGGCCGCCGGTTGCAGCAGGTGCCACAACGCTTTGCACTCTTCGAAGGCGCGGGCGTGTTCGGGGCTTTGGGCGCACCACTGGCGCAGCGCTCGGGCATCGGCGACCGTGGCGCGGCCGGAGGTCAGCAGGATCAGCCAGTCGCGGGCTTCGCTTTGCAGACGCTCGGCAGGCGTGGGCTCGGCAGGTGTCAGACGGAAGATGTTCAAACGCACAGGTACTCGACGGGTTGATCGGGACACTCAATCGGAGCTTCATTCACTAGACGGTTTTCCGGCCCCGCGACCGAACCGCTGAAACACTTTTCTTTCCAGTTTGGCCGCGCAGTACCCCAGTGCAGCCTTGATTTCTTTCTCGACCATGCGCGTGGAAATGCCGAAACGCTGGGAGATTTCCAGGTGCGGCGCTTCTTCCAGCCGTGCGGCGATAAAGATCCGGCGGCGCCGGGCCGGCAACTCGTAGAGGGCGCTGACCAGGGACTGGATTTCCTTTTGGCCGCCGACCACGCGCATCGGGTCCAGCGCTTCGTCGCTGACTTGCAGCAGTTCTTCGACTTCGCTGCCGGTGAGCAGCCGCGCATCGGCCTGGCGGCGGTCGGCGGCGATGTTCAGGGCCATGCGATAGAGGTAGGCGTTGGGCCGCAGCAGGTTCGGCGGCGCTTCCATGCGGTCGAGCCGCAGCCAGGTTTCCTGCAGCACGTCGTTGGCCAGGTCTTCCGAGCCGAGACGGCGTCGCAGGCGCACCCGAAAGTCCTCGTAGGACGTCAGGAACAGCTGGACCATCGAACTTTGCCCGGCGTCTTTCATCCCCCGGAAACTCCTTCCCATTGTGTGCATTCCATGCGCTTTCCTGACGATTCGGGTAACAACAGCAAGGTGACTGGCTGGCGCAATGCGCCGGGTGTGGGCCGGTCGATTTTGAGCGTGTGAAAACTGTCTACCAACGCCGCATCGCGCCGAACATCGCCGGTGGTGGTGACCAACCGGTTGTGCTGCACCACTCCGTCGCGACCGATCCACAGCTGCAACACCGCGCGAAAACTGCCGGGCCGGGTCAGCGGCGAGCGGCACAGGTTGCGCTCAATCGCGGCCTGCACCGCCGTGGCGTAACTGCGGTTGACCGCTGCGCTGGCGGGGGTCGGTTTCTCCGCCGGCATTGGCACTTCCTCGACTTGCGCAACCTGCAAGGTGAACGCGTCGTCGCGGCTGTACTTGGCCATCAAGCCGCTGCCACCGAGCATCCGCCGCAACGCTTCGGCGGCGGTGAATTCGCCATCCACCGCCAGTGAACGTCGACCGCGACTCAACTGGCTGTCGACCAGCACCGCCATGCCGGTGGCGCGGCTGAACTGATCGAGGGCACGGGCCAGTTCCTGGGCCGGGATGTGCAGCGTCATGCGCATCGACGCCGGTACCGGATCGGCGCTGGCACGGCTCAGAAACAAGCCAAGCAGCAGCCCCAGACAGAGCTGGCGCATGAGCGCTGAGCGCGCAAATTCGTCCCTGGCACGGCCTCGCTGCACGACTGATGCACCCCTGAAAACCGTCATCCTGAGGGCTGTTTATGAATCTGGTGTGACGGCCACTGCAAAAAAACCATCACGGGATCGGCACCGCCGTTGCACTAGACTCTTGAACCAGAACGGCCCCTTCGGGCCGGCCAGGAGGCAGGCATGAAATCAGTCTGGAAAGTCGTCTTCGGCGGCTTGGTGCTGACGGTGTTGGGCAGCGCACACGCGGAGGAGCCGCTGGGCTGTGTCGAGGTGACGGTGGGTGGCTACAAGGCGCCGAATTACGACTGCCTGAGCCAGCAGATGGGCAACAACCCCAATGGCGCGGCGGCTGCGCAGAAGAATCAGGAAGCGATGAATGTACCGGTCAACAAGCGCCCGCCGAATCAGGTGGGACTGGCGACGCCGGCGGCCACCAGCACGCGGATGGGCAACACGTTTGGCACGTCGGTCAAACCGCAGCGGCCACCGAACTAGTTTCGTCGATCAGTCGCTGGGAATCTGGCGAAAACTCACCGCCAGGCGATTCCAGTTGCTGATGGTGCTGACGGCCATTGTCAGGTCTACCAGTTCGCCTTCGTTGAACTGTGCTCGTGCCTGCTCATAGACGTCGTCCGGTACATGACTTTCCGCCAGCAGCGTCACCGCGTCGGTCCAGGCCAGCGCCGCTCGCTCGCGCAGGTTGAAGAAGCCGCTGTCGCGCCAGACCGCAATGGCATACAGCCGCCGGTCCGTCTCCCCTGCCCGCCGCGCTTCCACCGAATGCATGTCGGTGCAGAACGCGCACCCGTTGAGTTGCGAAGCGCGGATCTTGATCAGGTGCAGCAATGGCGCCTCGATGCTCAGGCTGCTGGTCAGCGCTTCCAGGGCAATCATCGCTTTCATGGCTTTGGGTGAAGCGCTGTAGTAATCCAGACGCGGGGACATGGGCGGGCCTCGGGCAGCAGAAGAGTGATTTCACGGTAAGCGCTGGCGCGCCAGGGTTACAGCCCCAATTGCACGAAAAACCGGCAGACCACTGAACAATGCCAAACACAAAACCTTGTGGGAGCTAGCCTGCTAGCGATGGCAGTTTGTCTGCGTCGTCAATGGTGACTGACAGGACGCTATCGCGAGCAGGCTCGCTCCCACAGGGCCCTATGCCAATTTGGGGGATTTTCACTACTCAACTTCTGCCGATACCGCATTCGGGAGTAATCTGGCCGGCACACTCAATTACCCGGAGAGCCCCGTCGGTATGGAACTTCACGTCGTGATCAACGGCCGCAAGGATCTGGCGGGTCAGTTGTATCAACAACTGCGCGGCGCCATTGAATCCGGGCGTCTGGCCGCCGGCACGCAACTGCCGCCCAGCCGCTTGCTCGCTGAGCAACTGGGGATTTCGCGCAAGACCATTTCCGACACCTACGCGCAACTCACTTACGAGAACTTCCTCACCGGCGTCATCGGCAAAGGCACTTACGTCAACGCCCGCTCGACGCCAGTGCAGCGCAAGCAAAGCCATTGCGAACTGGCCAGTTCCGAGGTGATCGCGAGCTGGTGCAATTTACCGGTGTTCCTGCGCCATCCGACGCTGGACGGCTCGCTGCGCTACGACTTTATCGGCGGCGCCACCAGCAAGGGTCAATTCCCCCACGATGACTGGCGCCGCTGTGTCTCCCACGCCATGCGGCAAATGGCCGGTTCCAAAGGTTTCTACAGCGTGGCGGAAGGCTTGCCGGCGCTGCGCAATGCGATTGCCCGGCACATCGCGTTTTCCCGTGGCGTGACCTGCCAGGACGAAGACATCGTGGTGTGCAACGGCGCGCAGCAGGCGCTGGACCTGATCGCCCGTGTGCTGCTGCGGCCCGGCAGTCTGGTGGCGATGGAAGATCCGGGTTATCCGCCGGCGCGGTTGTTGTTCGGCACTCACGGCGCCACGGTGGTCGGTGTGCCGGTGGATGCGCAAGGGATTCAGGTCGCGCAGATTCCCGATGGCACCCGGCTGATCTACGTGACGCCGTCGCACCAGTTCCCGCTGGGCATGCCGATGAGCCAGGCGCGGCGCGAGGCGTTGCTGGCCCGGGCCTACGAACTTGGCGCGATCATCATCGAGGACGACTATGACAGCGAATTCCGCTACGAGGGTCGCCCGACCGATTCGCTGCACAAGCTCGATCAGCGCGGCATCGTCGCCTACGTCGGCACCTTCTCCAAGACCCTGCTGCCCGAGCTGCGGCTCGGTTACGCGATCCTGCCGCCGGCGATCCTCGAAGCGGTGATCCGCGCCAAGCAGCTCACCGACCTGCACGCCTCCACCCTGCCGCAATGGGCGCTGGCCAAGTTCATCGCCGAGGGTTGCCTGCTCAAGCACATCCGCCGCTGCCACACCATTTACGCCCAGCGCCGCGAGCGGATCCTGGCCCGCATGGCCACCGACCTTTCGCCGTGGCTGGAAGCCGTGCCGGCGAGTGCAGGCTTCCATATGGCGGTGTTCTGCCGGGTGGCGATCGACTTGCCGCTGGTGATCGAACTGGCGAAAAAGGTCGAAGTCGGGCTGTACGCCATCGACGGCTTCTATTACCAGCAGCCTGCCAGAAGCGGGCTGTATTTCGGTTTCGGTGCCATCGAGACGCTGGACATCGATATCGCGCTGGATCGCCTGCGCGACATTCTGCAACAGGTCGCCGGGTAGATTGGTCTAACGGATTACCCGCCGATTGGTTATTGGTGATACGGGGGTGCAGGCCTATTCTGCACAGGCGTTATCCCTCAATGAGCAGGATTCGTCCGGCCTGATTCAGGAGTGTGAGCAATGTCCAACGAAGTGATCAACACCGTACAGGTGCAGGCTGCTGCCGGCCGCTCCGAGGAGCTGGGCAAGCAGTTGCAGAAGATCGTCGACACCCTTCGCGAAACACCGGGCTGCGATTCCTATCTGGTTGACCGCTGCCCCGAGGACAGCCACCGCTGGACGGTGAGTGCCCGCTGGCAGTCGGAAGCGGCGATGCAGGCGCACTTCAACCGGCCTGAGGCGCAGGGGTTTATCGATCTGATCGACAGTCGACTGGCCAACAGCGTCGATTTCAACTCGTTTCCAATCGTTTGACTTACTGACGCCATCGCTGGCAAGCCAGCTCCCACAAGGTTTTGTATCGTTCACAAATCATATGAACGACACAAAAACCTGTGGGAGCTGGCTTGCCAGCGATGGCGTATTTGAAGGCGCTGAAATCCCCCAGATTGGTCACCCAAACTTCCCGAACATTGGCCGTTTGAATACCCCGGCACGCGGACTACTGTGATGACCGACTCCCCCACTTCATCAGGTGATCACCATGAAAGTCCTGCACTTGCTTGCCGCCCCGCTCGCCGCTCTGGCCCTCACCATCAGCGCTTCGGCACTGGCCCACGACACCGATTCCCCGTCCGAGAAAATCTCGGTCCTGCAGGATCAGATGCTGAAAAATGTCCCCGGCAAAAAAGCCATGATGATCGAAGTCGACTACAAACCCGGCCAGTCCTCCATCGCTCACAAGCACGACGGCACGGCCATGGCGTATGTGCTCGAAGGCGAAGTGACGTCCCAGGTCAAGGGTGAACAAGCGGTCACCTACAAGAAAGGCCAATTCTGGTACGAACCCGCCGGCTCCGAACATCTGGTGTCGAAAAACGCCAGCAAAACCAGGCCGGCCAAGTTGCTGGTGTTCATGGTGCTCTCGCCGGACGAGCAAGTGTTGATCCCATTGAAAAACTGATGGTTGTTCCACCAGCCATAACTAAAAGGCGCAAATTGTTGATTGGCGCCTTTTTTATTTCTCGCGGTAATTAGTCCCGAACGCTTACAACCAATAAAACCATTGGATGACAGCCATTCAGCAAATTGTCAGGAAGTTTTCAGTTGGGCGGGCGTAGTCTGAGGCAACTGTCGCCGGTTCCATTTAATCAACCCCGACACCTCTGACTTTCCGACTGAAGTTGCTTCACGGGAGACTCACCATGAAACTTGCCTTTGCCAGTACCTTGGCGATATCAGTTTTAGCGTTGTCCGCCTGCTCCGTTCCCACCGCTCCAAAAGCGGTTTCTTCCCTCGACACACTGTTCACCCAACCGGTCGGCCGCAGCAACGCGGCCCAGGTCAAAAGCGGTCCCGGCGTTTCGTTGGGCGTCGTCTACAGCCCAAGCACCCAGACCAACCGCGAATACCTGCGCGACTATCAGGCCAACGCCGGCACCGGTTTCGGCCAGAGTTTATTGGTGCAGCCGATCCACGACGCCTACGTCGCCACCTCGAAACCGGACATGGCCGTGGACTGGGTGAAAGCCTCGCTTCAACGCCAGTTCGGCTCGGTCACCGTGTACCCGGACATGCAGAGCTTGCGTGCGGCGAAGCCGGATGTGGTGGCGATCGTCGACACTCACAGCCAGTTGATGACTTCGCGCAGTTCGGACATCAAGGCGGATGTGAGTGCGGACTTTTATGACGGGAAGTTGAACTACATCGGGACGGCCAAGGGGTCCGAGGCGAAAGAGTTGACGCCAGTCTGGGCGGACTTCAAGCGTTCGGAAGAGATTGTTGCGGATATTAATCAGCAGCAGGAAGTTCAGGTTCGGGCGTTGCAGAAGTTTGATCAGTCGCTCAGTAATTTGCTGACCAGGTCGGCAGGTAATGTGTCGATGCTTGATAGTAAACAACTACATAAGTTGCAGTGACTGTCAGGCCGCGGCCCTCACCCTAGCCCTCCCGAAACGTCGGACCGCCCGAAGGGAGAGGGGACTGACCGAGGTGTTTGTTAGAGTTACGCCGACGTGAAATACCGAGTCGAACTCAAGTTTCGAAAAACACACAAATCGGCTCCCTTTCCCCCTCGCCCCATTGGGGAGAGGGCTGGGGTGAGGGGCTGGATTTGTGCAGCAACACACAAATACCGCCAAACAACAGGCATAAAAAAGCCCCGCCTCTCTCGAGAGCGGGGCTTTTTCATTCAGCAGCTACTCAAGCAAGCTCAAGCTCCGCCGTCGCCGCAGCAGGCACCACCGCCTGGCCGCTCAGCGCCACGTCGTTCAGTTCACGGTTGGCCACCGCATACATGGCGTAGTCGGTGCCGCTGGCGGCACGGATTTCCACCAGCATGGCGCGCCAGCGTTCGATCATGGCGTCGTTCTGCTTCATCCACAGTGCCAGACGGGTTTCCACGTCCGAATCACCGCCGCCCGCTTGCAGAACGGCGATGGTGATCGCACGTTGCTGCCAGTCGACGTCGTCGCGGAACGCTTCACGGGCCAGGGCCTGCCAGTTGTTTTCAACCGGCAAGGCGCTGATCTGCGAGATGTACCAGGTGATGTCCAGCGCGCTGCCCACGGCGAAGTAGGCCTTGGCCACTTCGGCTGGATCCTGGCCAGTCACGTCGGCCGCTTCGATGATCGGCAGCAGCGTGTAGAGGTGGGTTGTGCCCGCCACCATACGCGCCAGCAGCTCCGGTACACCGGCGGCTACGTAAGCCTGATAACGCTCTTGCCAGTTTTCACGGATTTCGCCGCTCAGCAGCTCATCCAGCTTCAGGCCCAGCTCTTTCAGGTGCGGACCGAAATGCGCGACGTCACGGGCAGCGTTCTGCTCGTTGCGGCGGGCACGCAGGAACCAGCGTGTAGCGCGACGGCCCAGACGCATCAACTCGTCCATCAGCTCCAGTTGCACGTCAGCGGAGACCTGATAGTCCAGGGCTTCAATCTGACGGAACCAGTGCGGGAGGTGGAAGATGTCGCGCACGATCACGTAAGCGCCTGCCACGTTCGCCGGGGTCATGCCGGTGGACTCTTTGAGCCTTTGAACGAAGGTGATGCCCATGTGGTTGACCAGATCGTTGGCGATCTGGGTGCTGACGATTTCGCGCTTCAGACGGTGACGGCGCATGGCTTCGGAGAACTTGCTGACCAGAGTCGGCGGGAACGCCGTTTCCATGTCGCGGGTCAGGTAGTCGTCGTCCGGCACCAGTGAGTCCAGCAGCTGCTGCTTGAGGTCGATCTTGCTGTACGAGATCAGTACCGACAGTTCCGGACGCGTCAGGCCCTTGCCAGCCGCGGCGCGCTCGGTGAGCTGCTCCTCGGTCGGCAGGTACTCGATGGCGCGGTCCAGCTTGCCACGGCCTTCCAGATCGCTCATCAGGCGTTTGTACTCGGCAGCACGCTCGTAGGCACGGCGGGCAGCCAGGGACAGGGCCTGCGTCTGCTTGTAGTTGTTGCCCAGCACCAGACCACCGACTTCGTCGGTCATGCTTGCCAGCAACTGATCGCGTTGCTTGCCGGTCATGTCGCCGGCCTGAACCACTTCGTTCAGCAGGATCTTGATGTTCACTTCGTGGTCGGAGCAGTCCACGCCACCGGCGTTGTCGATGAAGTCGGTGTTGGAACCGCCGCCATTGAGACCGAATTCCACACGACCCAGTTGGGTCATGCCGAGGTTACCGCCCTCGCCCACCACTTTGCAGCGCAGTTCGTTGCCGTTCACGCGCAGTGCATCGTTGGCCTTGTCGCCGACATCGGCGTGGCTTTCGGTACTCGCCTTGACGTAAGTACCGATACCGCCGTTCCACAGCAGATCCACCGGCGCCTTGAGCAAGGCGTTCAGCAGTTCGGTCGGGGTCAGCTTGTCGGCCTGGATGTCGAAGCGCTCTTTCATCTGTGGCGAAATGGCGATGCTCTTCGCGCTGCGCGAGAAGATGCCGCCGCCTTCGGACATGATGCTGGTGTCGTAGTCGGACCAGGCCGAACGCGGCAGGTCGAACATGCGCTGACGCTCGACGAAGCTGGTGGCCGGGTTCGGGTTCGGGTCGATGAAGATGTGCAGGTGGTTGAACGCGGCAACCAGTTGCAGCTTGTCGGACATCAACAGACCGTTACCGAAGACGTCGCCGGCCATGTCGCCGATGCCGACCACGGTCACGCTGTCTTCCTGGACATTGATGCCGCGCTCGCGGAAGTGGCGCTGTACGCCGACCCACGCGCCTTTGGCGGTGATGCCCATTTTCTTGTGGTCGTAACCGGCCGAACCACCGGACGCGAACGCGTCACCCAGCCAGAAGCCGTAGTCGATGGCGATGCCGTTGGCGATGTCGGAGAAGGTTGCAGTGCCCTTGTCCGCCGCGACCACCAGGTACGGGTCATCGTCGTCATGACGCACGACGTTGGCCGGCGGTACCAGTTTGCCGTCCTTCAGGTTGTCGGTGATGTCCAACAGGCCCGAGATGAAGATGCGGTAGCAGGCGATGCCCTCGGCCGCGATCTCGTCACGGCTGCCGCCCAGTGGCAGGCGACGCGGCAGGAAGCCGCCCTTCGCACCCACCGGCACGATGACCGAGTTCTTCACTTGCTGGGCTTTTACCAGGCCCAGGACTTCGGTACGGAAGTCTTCTTCACGGTCGGACCAGCGCAGGCCGCCACGAGCGACGTTGCCGAAGCGCAGGTGCACGCCTTCGACGCGAGGCGAGTAAACGAAGATTTCGAACTTCGGAACAGGCTTCGGCAGTTCAGGGATCAAGTGCGGGTTGAACTTGAAGCTGAAGTACGACTTGTTCTGGCCGTTGGCGTCGGTCTGGTAGAAGTTGGTGCGCAGGGTAGCTTTGATCAGGTCCAGGTAACGACGCAGGATGCGGTCTTCGTTAAGGACTTGAACGTCGTCCAGCGCGGTCAGGATCGCTTGTTCCAGGCGCTGTTGCTTGTCTTCCAGATCTTCGCTGCCCAGCTTGCGCGCCAGGTAGAAGCGGGTCTTGAACAACCGGGTCAGTTCGCGAGCGATATCTGTGTGGTTGTTCAGGGTGCTGGCGATGTAACCCAGGTCGAAGCCCAGACGGATCTGCTTCAGGTAACGGGCGTAAGCGCGCAGCAGCGCCACGTCGCGCCATGGCAGACCGGCGGTCAGCACCAGACGGTTGAACGCATCGTTCTCGGCATCGCCACGGACGATGTGGACGAACGCGTCCTGCAGGGTGTCGTTGAGCTGCTGGATGTCGAGGTCCAGGCCTTCGGCAGCGGTGAACGCGAAGTCATGAATCCAGAACTCGCGACCGTTGGTGTGACGCAGACGGTACGGGAATTCACCCAATACGCGCAGGCCGAGGTTTTCCAGGATCGGCAAGACGTCGGACAGTGCCAGCGGGGTGTCGGCGTGGTACAGCTTGCAATGCAGCTCGCGCTGGCCGGAGACCTGACCCAGCGGCTGATAGAAGCTCATCACCAGTGGATTTTTTTCGTTCAGGCTCAGCAGGTGCTGCATGTCGACCACGGCCGAATGCGCCGCGAAACGCTCGCGGTAGCCAGCCGGGAAGCCTTTCGGGAAGTCTGCCAGCACGTTGGTGCCGTGGGCTTCGCCGAAGGTTTCAACGGTCAGGGCGGCGTAGTCGTCCTGCCAACTGCGGCAAGCCTGGATGACTTCGTTTTCCAGTTGCAGCGGGTCGATGTCGATGCGGTTTTTCGGGTCGACGCGCAGAATCAGTTGCACGCGGGCCAGCACGGACTCGGAGAAGAAGGTCCAGAATTCGCAGTCGGTCGCCTTCAGGCGCTCCATCAGTACTTGCTGGATTTTCTGGCGAACTTCGGTGGAGTAGATGTCGCGCGGCACGTAGGCCAGGCAGTAGCAGAAACGACCGTACGGGTCTTTGCGCAGGAACACGCGGATCTTGTTGCGTTCCTGGATCTGCACGATCGACATCACGGTGTTGAACAGTTCGTCGACCGGGGTCTGGAACAGGTCGTCACGCGGCAGCACTTCCAGTACCTGGGCCAGTTCCTTGCCCAGGTGAGCCTTGGCCTGGAAGCCGGAGCGACGCTCGATCTCTTCGACCTTGCGGCGGATGAACGGGATGACACGTACGCTTTCGCCATACACCGACGAGGTGTACAGGCCCATGAAGCGGTGTTCCTTGATGACTTTACCGTCGGCGTCGATTTCGCGGATCGAGACGTAGTCCGGGTAGGCCGGACGGTGTACGCGGCTCGGGTGTGCAGCCTTGGCGAACGACAGCAGCGTCGGTTCGCGCAGGTAGTTCACGGCGTAATCTTCGATGTGGCGGTCTTCGTTGGTCAGACCGGTGCGCAGCATCTTGGTCAGGCCGAGGAAGGAGTTCTGGTCGTATTCGATATGACCACCATCGGCCTGATCGACCACGGTGAACTCTTCGTAGCCGAGGAAGGTGAAGTGGTTGCCCACCAGCCATTCCAGGAAGCTCTTGATTTCGGTCTTCTCGTCGGCATCGACGGCGAATGCGCTGTGATCGAGCTTGGTGAGGATTTCCTGCACCTTGGCCTTCATCGGCTCGAAATCGGCGACCGCGACGCGGACTTCACCCAGAACCTGTTCCAGTTCCTTGCTCAGCACATTCAGTTCGGCCGCGTTGGCGCAACGGTCGATTTCCAGGTACATCAGCGACTCGTGCTGAATGCCTTCGCCGGTGGTGCCCTTTGGCAGGATTTCCAGCAGCTCGCCCTTGCTGCCACGACGCACGCTGAGCACGGTGGTCTGCAGGGTGTGGATGCTGTAGCCGCGACGGTTCAGCTCGGTACGCACCGAGTCCACCAGAAATGGCAGGTCGTGGTGCAGCACTTCGACAGCGGTGTGGGTCGACTGCCAGCCGTGACGTTCGTAATCGGGGTTGTAGACGCGCACCTGCGGCTGCGCGTGATCGAAGCGCTCAAGCAGGCGCCACGCAGAAAGAGTACAGCCAGCGAGGTCGGAGAGGCGACGTTGGGTCAGCTCGTCCAGGGAAATGATGCCGAAGAATTGTTCAGCGAACAGCGCCACTTGTGGCAGTGCCTGTTCACTGATGTGCTGCGCCAGTGCCGCTTGCAGTTGGTGCTGGAAGTCGGCTTTGCTGGCTGCGGTGAAGAACGCCATCTGTGGTACTCCGCTTGGGCTTGTTATTGATGGAAAGCGTCGCGTGCAAAACCCCTTTCGGGGCGTTCCGTCGCCCTGTTCCTGAATCTCGGGCAGAGGAAACAGGGTGACAGGTGGGTGAAGCTGGACGAGACTCTCAGGTCACATTCACCTTCCATGAATGGGCATCTGCAAAAACGACTGTCCGGCGCCGCTCGCGGGGCCATGGCAATGTCTTTACGGGTGCACATCCGTTGCGCAGCTTAATGGGTGCGACAATGTGTCTGCTTGCGGTGCTGCGACATATTCGGTCATTGGCACGTAAACCAAGGCCGGGGCATCGCTAAACACTAGCATTCATGGGGCAGAACGTCGGTCTGAATGCCCGTTTTTACGGTACAGACGTGCCAGGAATGACCATTGACCTGTGTCGCGTTCACGACACATGCTCTGACACTCTCACATGCATAAATTCCCGGGGGCTGGCAGAATCGCGCCCAAATGCGACCAACACGCCCGCCAAGTCAGGAATTCCCCATGCAAATGACCACCGCCCTTTTGATCGTCAACCCGTGCGACGACGAAGAAGACAACATGGCCATGCTCTGCTGCCACAGCGACAAGGGCGAAATGTTTCTGATGAGCCGCTATCCGGACGAGGATGAACTGGAGATCACCCTGGATGGCGAGCCTTCGACCCTCGACGGCGTGAAAGTCACTCTGACCAAGACCCTGCTGAAGATCGAAATTGCTGCAGCGGATGCCGATGCGTTGAACGGGGATGATGTGCTGGAAATCACCTACAACCCGGACATGGTGGATCTGGCCGAGGTCGAGGAGACCCTGAAGAACATTCTTGACGGTACTGGCACCTATATCAGCCAGATTTGATGTTGGCCTGACTGGCCCTTTCGCGAGCAGGCTCGCTCCCACATTTGAACGGTGTACACCGGTCAGTGTGGGAGCGAGCCTGCTCGCGAAGAGGCCTTGAAAAACACTGCACATCTCCCCTTCTACAAAATTCCAACAATTGCCCCGGTCATTTCCCGCACTTTGCGCAAAATGCCGTTAGTCGCCACCCCCTGCGATGGATTAAAGTAACGCCCCCAGCCCCGGCGTTATCCGAACGCCTGTGGCCACCCTTTCCAGGAACAGTCATCGATGGAACATCGTGAAGCGCTGCTGGCGCTGCGAACCTTTCTTTCAACGCAGATTCTCGGCCAGGAAAAACTCATCGAGCGCTTGCTCATCGCCCTGCTCGCCGATGGCCACATGCTGGTCGAGGGCGCTCCGGGTCTGGCCAAGACCAAAGCGATCAAAGAGCTCGCCGAGGGCATCGAAGCCCAGTTCCATCGCATCCAGTTCACGCCCGACCTGTTGCCGGCCGACATCACCGGCACCGAGATCTATCGCCCGGAAACCGGCAGCTTCGTGTTCCAGCAAGGCCCGATCTTCCACAACCTGGTGCTGGCGGACGAAATCAACCGGGCCCCGGCCAAGGTGCAATCGGCGCTGCTCGAAGCCATGGCCGAACGTCAGGTCAGTGTCGGGCGCAGCACTTACGAGCTGTCGCCGCTGTTTCTGGTGATGGCCACCCAGAACCCGATCGAGCAGGAAGGCACGTACCCGCTGCCCGAAGCCCAGCTCGACCGCTTCCTGATGCACGTGAAAATCGGTTTCCCCGACGCTGCCGTCGAACGGCGGATCCTGCAACAGGCCCGGGGCGAAGCCCTGAACGGCGAAACCAAGCCCGAACGCCGGGTCAGCCAGCAGGCGATCTTCGCCGCCCGCAAGGAAATCCTCGGTCTGTACATGGCGGACGCCGTGGAGGAATACCTCGTGCAACTGGTCATGGCCACGCGTAACCCGGCCAAGTTCGACCCGGAAATGGCCGAGTGGATCGCCTACGGCGCCAGCCCGCGTGGCTCGATCGCCCTCGACCGCTGTGCCCGCGCCCACGCGTGGCTGGCCGGTCGCGATTTCGTCAGCCCGGAAGACATCCAGGCGGTGTTGTTCGACGTGTTGCGCCACCGCATCATTCTGTCGTTCGAGGCCGAAGCCGCCGGCATCGACCAGGATCGGGTGGTGCAACGGATTCTCGACGTCGTAGCCGTCGCTTGACCCCGATGAACGCCTCCCTGCCGTCCGAACCGGGCATCCGCATCAGCCTCGCCGAGCTGATCGAGATGCGTCACCGCGTGCGCGAAGTGCAGCTGTTTTCCACGCCGAGCCAGCGCAGCCCGCTGATCGGCCTGCACCACTCGAAATTCCGTGGTCGTGGTGTGGACTTCGATCAGGTGCGGGTCTACCAGGCCGGGGACGACGTGCGCACCATCGACTGGCGCGTCACCGCACGGACCCAGGAACCGCACACCAAGCTGTTCCATGAAGAACGCGAACGGCCGATTTTCATCATGGTCGAGCAAAGCACGCGGCTGTTTTTCGGCTCCGGACTGATGTTCAAGTCGGTGCTCGCGGCGCAGGCTGCAGCGCTGATCGGCTGGGCCGCGCTGGGTCACAACGACCGGGTGGGCGGACTGGTGTTCGGCGACAACGAGCATTACGAGATCAAACCGCGCCGCAGCAAGCAGAGTCTGCTGCAACTGCTCAACCGTCTGGTGAAAGTCAATCAGTCGCTGCACAGCGAGCGGGAGCCGGATCGCGATGCGTTTGGCGTGGCGCTGCGCCGGGCCCGCGAGGTGCTGCGACCGGGCAGTCTGGTGATCGTGATTTGTGACGAGCGCGCACTGAGCGACAGCGCCGAGCAGCAGTTGAGTCTGTTGTCGCGCCATTGCGATCTGCTGATGCTGCCGCTGTCCGATCCCCTGGACCACGCCCTGCCCGCCGCCGGACTGTTGAGGTTCGCCGAGCGCGGCGCGCAACTGGAACTCGACACACTGAATTTCGATCTGCGCCAGACCTACCGGGCCCAGGCTGAAGCGCGCATTGCCCGCTGGGAATTGCTCGCGCAGAAACTGCGGGTCTTGCTGATGCCCCTGAGCACCCAGAGCGAAATGGTCGAGCAGATGCGCGAGTTTCTCAACCCGCAGCGTCCGGGGAACGCTCGATGAACGGCCTCGAACAACTGCAACCGCTGATTTCTCCGCCACCGATCGCTTTCTGGCCGCCGGCTCCGGGCTGGTGGCTGCTGCTTCTGTTACTGCCGTTGATTGCCTTCGTGCTGTGGCGCCTGCGCCGTTTCATTCCGATCAAGAAAAAACCCGTCGTACGCGCCGAAATCCAGCTCGATCCGGTGCGCATTGCCGCGCTCGCAGAGCTGGCGCAAATGGTCAAACCCTACGACGGCGCACCGGCCGGAGCCTGGCTGCAGCAGCTCAACGGCCTGCTCAAGCGCCTGTGCCGCAACCATTACCCCTACAGCCAGAGTCATACCCTCAACGGGCGCAAGTGGCTGGCGTTCCTCGATAACCGTTGCCCTGCCGCCGGCCTGACCCGCTGGATGGTGCTGGTGGAAGGCGCCTACAAGCCCGAGTGCAAACTCGACGACAAGGCCATCGCCGGCCTGACGCAAGCCGTCGACACCTGGATCCGCAAGCATGTTTGAGTTCGCCTGGCCGTGGATCTTTGTGCTGTTGCCGCTGCCGTGGCTGATGCGCCTCGTGCTGCCTGTCGCCGACAGTGGCGAGCCGGCATTGAAGGTGAGTTTCCTCGGTGACCTGGAAGGCCTCGCCCGTCGCCGCGCCCGGGCCAATCTACCGACATGGCGCCAGCAGGCGCCGTTCATGCTGCTGTGGTTGTTTCTGTTGATCGCCGCCGCCCGCCCGCAATGGCTGGGCGAACCGTTGCCGATTGCCGCCAGTGGTCGCGATCTGCTGGTGGCGGTGGACGTGTCCGGCTCGATGGACTTTCCCGACATGCAGTGGAACGACGAAGACGTCAGTCGCCTTTCGCTCGTGCAGCATCTGCTCGGTGACTTTCTGGAAAGCCGCGATGGCGACCGGGTCGGTCTGATCCTGTTCGGCAGCCAGGCCTACCTGCAGGCGCCGCTGACGTTTGACCGGCGCACCGTGCGCGTGTGGCTCGACGAAGCGCGGATCGGCATCGCCGGCAAGAACACCGCGATTGGCGACGCGATCGGCCTGGCCCTGAAACGCCTGCGCATGCGCCCGGCGCAGAGCCGGGTGTTGATTCTGGTCACCGACGGCGCCAACAACGGCGGGGAAATTGATCCGCTGACCGCCGCCAGACTGGCCGCCAACGAAGGCGTGAAAATCTATCCGATCGGCATCGGTGCCGACCCTGAAGAAAGTGGCGCCACCGCCCTGCTCGGCGGCAATCCGACCCTCGACCTCGACGAGCCGGCACTCAAGGCCATCGCCGATGCCACCGGCGGCCGCTACTTCCGCGCCCGCGACGGCAAGGAGCTGCAAGCGATCAAGGACACCCTCGACCGACTGGAACCGGTGGCCCAGCAACCGACCCAGGCGCGCCCGGCCCAGGCGTTGTATCAATGGCCGTTGGCGCTCGCGTTGCTGTTGAGCATGTTGCTGGTTGCCCGCGAATTGTGGCCGGACAACCCGCTGCAACGACTGTTCACCAAGGAGCTGTATCTGCAAAGCCCACTGCCTGACTGGCGCGAACGCCTCAAGCGCCTGCGTTTGCGGAGGCGTCGATGATCGCGCTCTGGCCGCACTGGTTTCGTCCCTGGTGGCTGCTGCTGTTGCCGCTGCTCGGCTGGTTGATCTGGCAGCTCTGGCATCGGCAGAAGCGCGCCGGACGCTGGCAGATGATTCTGCCGCCGGCGTTCCATGCCGCGTTGCTCAGTGGCGGCAGCGGCCGCGACAGCAAGTTGCCGTGGGTGGCGTTGGGCGTTGCGTGGTTGTTGACGATCCTGGCGCTGCTCGGCCCGAGCTGGGAACGGGTCGAACAGACCAGCCAGAAACCGGCCGACCCGCTGGTGGTCGTGCTGGAGCTGACCCCGGAAATGCTCGCCACCGACTCGCCGCCGACCCGTCTGGAACAGGCCCGGCGCAAGTTGTTCGACCTGCTCAAAGCACGCAGCGACGCGCAGACCGCCATCGTGGTTTACGCCGGCAGCGCCCACACGTTGGTGCCGCTGTCGGACGACCTGGCCACCAGTCGCAATCTGCTCGATGCGCTCAAGCCGTCGCTGATGCCGGAAAGCGGCCACCGCGCCGATCTTGCAGTGAGCAAGGCGCTGGCATTGCTCAAGCAAGGGGCGCTGGGTCAGGGGCGCATTCTGCTGATCGGTTCATCCCTCTCGGAAGAAGAACGCCAAGGCATTCGTCGCGCATTGAGCGGGCAATCGGCGCAATTGCTGATGCTCGGCATCGGCACCGCCGAGGGCGCGCCTATTGCTCAGGAAGACGGCAGTTTCCTCAAGGACGCACAGGGTGCGATCCGCGTGCCGCAACTCGACAGCCCAGGTCTTGGCGCCTTCCTCAACGCGGTGGGTGGCGAGTATCACAGTGCCAGGCTGGATGAATCGGACCTGCGCAGCCTCGGCCTGCTCAATGGCCCGCGCAGCCTGCGCAACGACGGCCAGACCCTGCGTCTCGACACCTGGGCCGATCAGGGTTACTGGCTGCTGTTGCCGCTCTTGCTGCTTGCCGCGTGCGCCGGGCGCCGTGGCTGGTTGTTCTGTCTGCCGCTGCTCTTTTGTCTGCCGCAACCGAGCTACGCTTTCAATTTCGAAGACCTGTGGCTGCGCCCCGACCAACAGGGTTTGCATCTGTTGAAACAGAAGCGCCCGGCCGAGGCCGCGCAACACTTCGAAGATCACCAGTGGCAGGGGCTGGCGTTGTACGAGGCCGGCGATTACAGTGGCGCCGCCGAGCGTTTCGCCGAAGGCAGCGATGCCCGCGCGCACTACAATCGAGGCAACGCACTGGCGAAAAGCGGTGAGCTGGAAGCGGCGATCGACGCCTATGAACAGGCTCTGGAATTGCAACCGGACTTGCGTCCGGCACTGACCAACAAGGCGCTGGTGGAAAACCTGCTCAAGCAGAAAAACGCCCCGCCGCCCGCCGAGCCCGAAAAGCAACCGGCACAACAGAACGTGCCGGGCGACGAACCACCGCCCGCGACCGCGCCGCCACCGGCAATCAAGAATGACACGCCCAGCGAGGCCCAGCCTGCGGAATCGGCCAGCGAACCACCGCCGACCACCCCGCCGCAACCGGGGCCCAACGAACTGCCGGACAGCGCCCCGGACACGGAGCCGCACACCAGCCCGACGCTGAGCCCCGGCGAGGACAACCTCGAAGGCGAGCAGCGCCAGGCGCTGGAGCAATGGCTCGGCAAGATTCCGGACGATCCGGGCGAACTGCTGCGACGCAAGTTCTGGTACGAACAGCAACAACATCAGGATCAGGAAAACACTCGATGACCCGTTTCGCCGCCCTCTTGCTGCCCCTGCTGATCTGCACGGCCACCGCTCAGGCGGCCGAGCTGACGGCCAGTGTGGATCGCAGTCGCCTGAATTCCGGCGAGACGGTCGAACTCACCCTCGAATCCAACGATGTCACGCAGTTCGGCAAACCGGACCTGACCCCGCTCGAACCGCTGTTCGAAGTGCGCGGCACGCGTCAGGTCAACCAGTTGAACACGCTCAACAACGAGAACCGCGCCACCACGCGCTGGATCATCACCCTGTTGCCGAAACAGAATGGCAGCGTTGAAATTCCATCATTGAAACTGGGCGAAACCCAGAGCCAGCCAATCACCGTGCAGGTGGTCGAAAGCGACGTCCACGAAGAAAAGAATGTGCTTGATCCGGTGTTCATCGAGTCCAGCCTCGACCAGAGCAGCGTCTATGTGCAGGCCCAGGCCGTCCTGACCCTGCGCATCTACCATTCGGTGTCGCTGTACGACGACAGCAGCGTCACCCCGTTGCAGATCAACGATGCACGAGTCGAACAGCTGGGCGATACGCGCACCTACGAAAAAGACATCAACGGCGTGCGGCATGGCGTGATCGAAATGCGCTATGCGATCTTCCCGCAACACAGCGGCTTGCTGACCATCACCCCGCAGACGTTCAGCGCCACACGGGTGGACACTCAGCCTGCCAAAGACGCCAACGCACAGGGGCCGAAACCAGGCAAAGTGTTGCGAGTGACGTCTACGGAAATCCCGCTGACGGTCAAACCCAAACCGCTCACTTATCCGGCCGATGCGCCGTGGCTGCCGGCCCGCAGCCTGAGCCTGAGCGAGAGCTGGAACCCGGAACCGGATCACACCCAGGTCGGGGACTCCCTGACACGCAGCCTGACTCTCAAGGTCGAAGGCCTGGCCGGCTCGCAACTGCCCGCCCTGCCCGCCACCGAGGCCAACGGTCTGCGTCGCTACCCGGACCAACCGGTGCTGAACAATCAAAGCAGCGAGCGTGGCCTGATCGGCAGCCGTGAAGAACGCGAGGCACTGGTGCCGAGCCGCAGCGGTTCGATCGAACTGCCGACCGTGGATGTGGTGTGGTGGAACACCTTTGAAGATCATCTGGAACACACGAGCCTGCCAGCGCGCACCCTGCAAGTGGTGAACAATCCGAGCCTGCAGGTCGACACCCCGGCCGGCAGCGCGCAATCCTTCAACACCACCGACAGCGAAGCACTCTGGTGGTGGAAACTCAGCACGCTGGTTCTGGCGTGCACCACCCTGCTCGGCTTCGGTCTGTGGTGGCGCGCCCGCTGGCAACCGGCAATCCTTCGCGCCGCGCAAACCGGCCCGAGCCCGCGCACCCTGCTCGACGACATCAAACGCGCAAGCCAGGCCAACGACCCCCACGCCACCCGCCAGGCCCTCGACGCCTGGGCCCGTCAGCAGCCGGAGACTCTGGCGGATATGGCTGCGCGTTTTGTGCCGCTGTCGGATGCGCTCGATGGGCTGAACGGCGCGCTGTACAGCGAGACCGGGCAGCATTGGCAGGGAGAGGATCTGTGGCGGGCGATCCGCACGATTCCGACGGCGGAGCGGGTGCAGGATCCAGTTGGGGACAGTGGATTGCCGCCGCTTTATCCGAAGTAGTTGCAGTTCAATAGAAGCTTTTGCCCGTAAACTCTCTTCTTTTTTCGCCGCGTTTTTTCCTGCGGCCATCACCTCTTTATATTGCGGAGTCAGCCTTGCGTCTGTTTCACACCTCCGACTGGCACCTTGGGCAGAACCTGCACGGCCAGGAGCGCGATTTCGAGCACGCCTGTTTTCTCGAGTGGCTGCTGCGTCAATTGAAGCTGGCGCAGCCGGACGTGCTGCTGATTGCCGGCGACATCTTCGACACGGTCAATCCACCGGTCAAAGCCCAGGAACGCCTCTACGATTTCATCGTCAGCGCCCACGAACAGCAGCCGTTGCTGACCATCGTGATGATCGCCGGCAACCACGACTCCGGCTCGCGGATCGAACTGCCCGCGCCGTTGATGCGGCGTTTGCGCACCCATGCGTTGGGCCGGGTGATGTGGCTGGACGATGGCCAGCTCGATGCAGAACGTCTGTTGTTGCCGCTGCCGAATGCGTCCGGCGAGATCGCCGCGTGGTGCCTGGCGCTGCCGTTCCTGCGCCCGGCCGAGGTGACCGGCGCGCATTTGGGTGACAACTATCTGCGCGGCATTGGTCAGGTGCATGAATGGTTGATCGAAGCGGCCAACGCCAAGCGCCAGCCGGGCCAGGCGCTGGTTGCCATCAGTCATGCGCACATGGCCGGCGGTTCGGTGTCGGAAGACTCCGAACGCAGCCTGATCATCGGCAACGCCGAAGCCCTGCCCGCCAGCCTGTTCGGGTCGAGCATCAGTTATGTCGCGCTCGGGCATTTGCACAAGCCGCAGAAGGTCAACGGTGAAGAACGAATTCGCTACAGCGGCTCGCCGATCCCGTTATCGTTTTCGGAAATCAGTTATCAGCACCAGATTCTCGACGTCGTCCTGGACGGCGAAACCCTGGTCAGCGTCGAGCCGATACTGATCCCCCGTTCCGTCAATCTGCAACGCCTCGGCCCTGCGCCGCTGGCGCAAATCCTGCTGCAACTGGCCGATCTGCCGAACATCGATCTGCTGGCCGAAACCCAGCGCCAGCCATGGCTGGAAGTGCGCGTGACCCTCGACGAGCCGCAACCGGATCTGCGTCATCAGGTCGAAAGCGCTCTGCAAGGCAAGGCTGTGCGACTGGTACGAATCGCCGCCGAATACGCCGGCAACCGTGGCGCTGACGGCGCCGAGGACGGCAGTGTGTTGATCGAACTGGACCAGCTCACACCGCAGCAATTATTCAGCCGTGCCTGGCTCGACAATTACGGCAGCGAAGTCGACGAGCAAACCCTCAAGGACTTCGCCGAACTGCTGCAAGACGTACAAATGGAGGGCGAGCAGCCATGAAGATTCTCGCCATTCGCTTGAAAAACCTCGCTTCGCTGGCGGGCCCGTTCGAAATCGACTTCACCGCTGAACCGCTGGCCAGCGCCGGCCTGTTCGCCATCACCGGCCCCACCGGCGCCGGCAAAAGCACCTTGCTCGATGCCCTGTGCCTGGCGCTGTTCGGCGCCGTGCCGCGTCTGAACAACACCGGGCGTGACGCCAAGGTGCCGGACGCCGACGGTGAAATCGCCACCGGCGACCCGCGCACCCTGCTGCGTCGTGGTACGGGCGAAGGTTTTGCCGAGGTGGATTTTGTCGGCGTCGATGGCCGCCGCTACCGCGCACGCTGGGAAGCCAACCGCGCCCGGGAAAAGGCCGGCGGCAAGTTGCAGGCCAGCCGTCAGAGCCTGCGCGACATCGATCAGGATCAACTGCTCGCCAGCCAGAAAGGCGAGTACAAGGTTCAGCTCGAAGCCGCGCTGGGCCTGAACTTCGAACAGTTCACCCGCGCCGTGCTGCTGGCCCAGAGCGAGTTCAGCGCCTTTCTCAAGGCCGACGACAACGACCGCAGCGAACTGCTGGAAAAACTCACCGACACCGCGCTCTACACCCGCCTCGGCCGTCGCGCGTTCGACAAGACCAAAGAGGCTCGCGAGGCCCACAAGCAGTTGCAGGATCAGGCCACCGGTGTGACCCCGCTGCCGCCCGAAGCCCGCGCCGAACTCGACGAGCGCTTCAACGCTGCCCAACAGCAATTGAAGTTGCAGCAGGCCCAGCTCAAACAGCTTGAGCAACAACACACCTGGCTCAAGGATCTGCACCTGTTGCAGGACGCCCGACAAGCGGCGGCCGAGCAGTTGCAGAGCGCTGAACACGAACGCCAAGCGCTGGCCGGCGAACGCCTGCGACTGACGCACCTTGAACAGCTCGCCCCGCAACGGCATCAGTTTGCGCGCAAGGCTGAAATCGATGCCTTGCTGATGCCGCTGACGGCGCAGATCAGCTCACATACGCTGCAACAAGGCGAGCTGACTGAGCGCCAGACGCAACTTGAACAAGACCTCGGTGCTGCACAAATCGCCCTGACCGAAGCGCAGAAGCAACAGAGCGAAAGTGCACCGTTGCTGCGTCAGGCTTTCGATGAGCAAAGCACCCTCGCCCGTCTGGCCAGGGATGTCGCCTCCGGCACTGAAGCCAAGCAGGCCGCCGAACAGGCCTGCACCCAGGGCCAGAGCACAATCCAGGCCCTGCTCGATCAGCAAACGCAGGTCGCCGAGCGCCTGCAACGAATCGCCGCCGATCTGGAGCAAAGCACTCATCTGGCACCGTTGAGCGAAGCCTGGAATGCCTACCGCGACCGCTTGCAGCAATTGATGCTGATTGGCAACCGGCTGAACAAGGGCGAAAGCGAACTGGCGAATCTCGAACAGAACGCCGCCCGTGCCACCGAAGAACTGGCCACACAAAAGCAGCAACTCGAAGTGCTGTTCAAGGAGGCCGGCGCCGAGCCGGATGCCGTCGCCGAGCAGATCGGCATCCTCGGCACTCTGTTGCAGGACAACCGCAAACAGCTGCGCGCCGTCGAAGAGCTGACGCGCCTTTGGGCCAGTCAACAGGAGCTGGACAAACGCAGTGCCGAGTTGCAACAGCGTCAGCTCGATGCGCAACAGGAGCGCGAGCGCCTGACTCAGGACGGGGTGAAAACCAGGTCCGAACTGACGGTCGCCGAGCAAACCCTCAGCGTCACTCGTGAGTTGCTCGAACGCCAGCGTCTGGCCCGCAGCGCCAGTGTCGAAGAGCTGCGCGCGCAATTGCAGGACGACCAGCCGTGCCCGGTGTGCGGCAGCAACGAACATCCGTATCACCAGCCGCAAGCCCTGCTGCAGAGCCTCGGCCGTCACGATGAAAGCGAGCAGGCCAACGCGCAGCAAGCGGTCGATCAACTGAAGGAAAAACTCACCGAACTGCGTACCAGTGTCGGTGGTGTCATTGCTCAACAAAAAGAGTTGCTGCAACAGCAGGAACAACTGGCGGCACAACAGCTGGCGCTGACGCCGAGCATCGAGGCTCATCCGCTGGCAGCGCAGTTGCTCAATCAGGACAGCGACAAACGCGCTGCCTGGCTGACTCGCCAGAACGATCAGCTGAACCAGAGCATCACCCAGGACGAACAGCGCCAGACCGCCTTGCTCACACTGCAACAGGACGCGGCGCGCCTGACCCAGCAATTGCGTCACGCCGAAACCGCGCATCAGCAAGCAACCCAGCACCTGAACAATCAGCAGCGCGAGTTGAGCGCTGACCGGCAGCGTCTGGACGAAGAACTGGCAGCCTTCGCCACGCTGCTGCCCGCCGAGACTCACGAAGCCCTGCGCGCCGAACCGGCCGCGACCTTCATGCAACTCGACCGGCAGATCGCCGAGCGTCTGGCGCAAGTCGATCAGCAAAAGGAAGAGCTGGCCGAACAGCAACAACGCCAGCAGACGCTTGAAAAGGAACAGGATCGTCAGCAAAGCCGCGTGCAGCAACTGCAAACCGCTGAGCAACAGCTCAACGCACTGACCGCTCAGCAACAGGCCAGCCAAGAGAAACTCACGCAGTTGCTGGGCGATCACACCCGCGCCGAACACTGGCAGCAGCAACTGGAACAGGCTGTGGAACAGGCACGCAACGCCGAATCCACCACGACTCAGGCGCTGCAAAGTGTACGCACGCAGCTTGTGCAAATGGCCGCCGAGCTCAAGGCGCAGCAGGAACGCGTGCTAGCGCTGGAAACCGAAGAGCGTGATCTGGCCGGCAAGATTGCCGACTGGCGCGCTCGCCACCCGGAACTGGATGACGGCGGCCTGGAAGATCTGTTGCGGATCGATGACGCGCAGGTCGGCGAGCTGCGCGAGCGTTTGCAGCGCAACGAAAAGGCCCTGGAACATGCCAAAGTGCTGTTGCAGGAACGTGATCGCCAGTTGCTCGAACATCAGGCGCAGCACAACGGCAACCTCGACGCCGAACAACTCGCCGCGGCCCTCGCCGACTTGCAGAACCAGTGCAGCGCGAGCGAACAGCGCTGCGCCGAACTGCGTGCCGAGCAAGTCGAAGATCAGCGCCGGCAGAACGCCAACTCCGCGCTGGCGCAGCAGATCGCCGACGCCAATGCCGAGTATCAACGCTGGGCACGACTCAATGCACTGATCGGCTCGGCCACCGGCGACACCTTCCGCAAGATCGCCCAGGCCTACAACCTCGACCTGCTGGTGCATCACGCCAACGTGCAGCTGCGGCAACTGGTCAAGCGCTATCGCCTCAAGCGCGGCGGCAGCATGCTGGGTCTGCTGGTGATGGACACGGAAATGGGCGACGAACTGCGCTCGGTGCATTCCCTTTCCGGCGGCGAAACCTTCCTGGTGTCGCTGGCCCTCGCACTGGGTCTGGCCTCGATGGCGTCGAGCACGCTGAAGATCGAATCGCTGTTCATCGACGAAGGTTTCGGCAGCCTCGATCCGGAATCCCTGCAACTGGCCATGGACGCCCTCGACGGTTTGCAGGCTCAGGGCCGCAAGGTCGCGGTGATTTCCCACGTGCAGGAAATGCATGAGCGGATTCCGGTACAGATTCAGGTGCAGCGCCAGGGCAATGGTTTGAGCACGCTGGAGGTGAAATGAACACGCTGTATTCCTTCCGCCGCTGCCCGTACGCGATGCGGGCGCGGATGGCCCTGCGGTATTCGGGCGTGCCGGTTGAGATCGTCGAAGTCAGCCTCAAGGCCAAACCGGCGGAGATGCTGGCGATCTCGCCCAAGGGCACGGTGCCGGTGCTGGATGCGGGCGGTCAGGTGATCGATGAGAGCCTGGAAATCATGCGCTGGGCGCTGGCGCAGAATGATCCGGATGACTGGTTGCTGGGTGGCGATTCAAGGACTGCCGAGTTGATCGAAGCCAACGATCAAGTGTTCAAGGTTCACCTGAATCGCTACAAGTACGCCGAGCGCTACCCGGAACAGCCGATGGAAGTTTATCGGGCGGAAGGTGCTCTGTTCTTGCAGAAACTGGATGAGTTGCTCGAGGGTCGCGATTACTTGCTGGCCGGGCATCCGAGCCTGGCCGATATCGCGCTGTTGCCGTTCGTTCGCCAGTTCGCCCATGTTGATCGTGACTGGTTTGCGACAACGCCTTATGAGCGATTGCAGGCGTGGTTACAGCGCTTTCTTGAGTCGGATCTGTTTACCGCCATCATGAAAAAGTAAGCACCTTACGCCAGCACCTGGCACATGCCGATGGCCGAGCAATCCACTTGGAACGGTCCGAGAAAACTGGCTTCGGTTTTCACCGGTGGATTGCCGGCCAGCAGCCCCAATGCATTGGCCCGTTCGATATTGTGCGCGATGGTGTGGTTGGCCTCTATGGCCCGGGCCAGTCCGCCGACTGAACCCTGACCGAACCCCAACAGGGACGCGCCATTGGTCATGATCGCCAGACCGGCGATGATCCAGAATCTGTAGCCTTTCATGCTCCGACGGCTCCTGCGAGTTCAACTGAATCCGCTGCTGCGCTTTGCGAGCGCAGTTCGAACTGGACGCCGGGATGCGCGACCTGGATCGGGGCTTCCAGGCTGTGTTGCGATTGGGACGCGAGGCTGACGAACAGCACCATGACCAGGTACAGACCGATGGCCACGTAGGCGCCGCGTTTGGCGGAAGTGATGATTGAAGTGGCCATGATGTGTGCTCCGTGGACAATGTTTCGAGGTCCACAGAATCGATCAAAAAAGCCGGGGTAACCACTCAGGGATTGGCATAGTAACCATCAGCTTCGTTGATTATTTAGCCGATCTATCTCGTCGTTCGAAAATAGCTATCGTCGGTCGCTGCGCAGGCAAAAAACTGCCCAAGGCTGCGATCTTTTGATTTTGCTTTTGGGAAACAAGATCAAAGGATCGCAGCCTTGGGCAGTTCCAGGGCGTGACGGAAATTTCAGTGTTGAGCTTTGTGATCCAGCGCGGCGTAGAAGTTCGCGCTTTGTTGCAGGTATTTCTGGGTGTAGCTCTGGGTGTGGGATTTTTTATCGCTGATTTCAACGTTAGCGCTGGCTGGCAGAGCCACGGTGGCGGAGATGGCGGAAGCGGCGATGATCGAGAAGAGATTGAAGTTCATGGCGGTAACCCTCGTGTTCAGTTGGCTTGCTTGCCCGGTTGGGCCGTGAAGCAAACTTAACGCTCGAGGGTCGCTCGCTTGAAATGCTTTGCAACATTACCTGTTATCAGCAGGATTAATACAATGCTTCAGGCCCCGTAGACCGGGGCCTGCGGCTTATTGACGCAGCAGAAACTTGAGGTCGCTCGGCGCATCCATCGGCAGTTTTTGCACGGTTTTGCCCAGCAGACCGGTCTTGCCGTCGCGCTCGACCACGACAATCTGGTTGCTCTTCTGGTTGGCAATCAGCAGGAATTTGCCGCTTGGATCGAGGCTGAACTCACGCGGGTGATCACCTTCCACCGAGCGTCGCTGCAATTCCTTGAGCTGGCCGCTGGCCGGGTCGATGGCGAACACCAGCAACTGATTGGCGGTGCCACGGTTGCTGACGTAGAGAAACTTGCCATCGGCAGACGCATGCAACGCAGCAGCGGCCTTGTCCGAAGTCGGCTGGCCGGCAGCCAGATCGACCATTTGCGTCTGGGTCAGCACGCCGTCCTTGTAATCGAACACGGCAACCTGGGCGCTCATTTCCATGGTCAGCCAGGCATGCTTGCCATCAGCGCTGAACAGCAAATGACGCGGCCCGCTGCCTGCTGGCAATTGCACCGAGGCGGTTTTCGCCGGAGTCAGCGGCAGGTCCGCATTGGCTTTCGGGTCGAACTGGTAGATGAAGACCTTGTCCGCGCCCAAGTCGGCGGAGAACACATAACGACCGTCCGGCGAGGAAATCGTCGAGTGCACGTGGTTCGAAGCCTGACGCTCAGGGTTGACCCGACTCGCCGGGTGCGCGCTCATTTGCACCACCGGTTTGAGTTTGCCGTCGCTGCCCACCGGCAACACGGCGAGCGTGCCGCCCGGGTCCTCGACCACCGAGTAGTTGCTGACGAACAGATGACTGGCGTCGCCGCTGAGGCTCGAATGGGTTGGCTCGTTGCCCAGGCTCTGCACCTGATTGATCAGGGTCAGGGCGTGGGTCTTGGGATCGATCGAATAACTGCTGACGCGACCGACCGGGTCTTTCTGGCCTGGACCGTTTTCGTTGACCACGAACAGCCGGTGCTGATCCTTGGACAGGGTCAGCCACGACGGGTTTTCGCTCTTGATCACTTGCAGCGGTTTGGCGTCGATCTGGCCGGTGGCGCTGTCGAAGTTCATCCGGTAGATGCCCTGGCTGGTGCCGGCAGTGTAGGAACCGACCAGCAACTGGAAGCTCTCGGCCGAGGCGCTGGAAAGGCCCATCGCGCCGACGCTGCCGGCCATCAGCAATGGCCAGAATTTACGCATGTTCATTCGGTTTCATCCTCGTCGTCGGCGCTGCTGAGTACGTCGCCGAGGCAGACCAGACGGTGTTCGCCAACGGTTTTGGTGTCGCTGGCAAAACCGATGATCAACCAGCTCTGCAGGTCCTGATCAAACGTCGCCGCTGCCACCTGAGCCGGGGTGAACTCCCAATGCTTGGCTTCCCGGCCATCGATGCATTCGATGTGCAGGTTGTCGTCTTCATCGAGGGCGAATTCGAAAGCGTGCAGGCCGTCGATTTCGACCATACCGCAGTGTTCGAGGGCGTTGAGAAGGGTGTCGGTTACGGCAGTCATGGCAATCATGTCTTTCAGGGGGAAAGGGGCAATGATAGCTCAATGTGGCCGCTGAGCTCTCCCTGTGGGAGCGAGCCTGCTCGCGATTGCAGAATGTCAGGCGACATGAATGTCGACTGATACACCGCTATCGCGAGCAGGCTCGCTCCCACATTGACTGGGTTCGGCGGTTAGAGGGCTTCGCGCGATGGCTTGCCGTCCACCAGCCGCTGAATGCGCAGCGGATTGCCGTTTTTCAGCGGTTCCGGCAGCAGACTGTCGGGGTAGTTCTGGAAGCACACGGGGCGCAGGAAACGATCGATGGCCAGGGTTCCGACCGATGTGCCGCGAGCATCGGACGTCGCCGGATACGGCCCGCCGTGAACCATCGAATCGCACACTTCAACCCCGGTCGGGTAGCCATTGAGCAGGATCCGCCCGACCTTCTGTTCCAGCAACGGCGTCAGTTCCGGGAACAGCGCGAAGTCTGCCGGCTCGCCGATGATCGTCGCCGTGAGCTGCCCGTGCAGGCCATGCAGTGCAGCGCTCAACTGCGCCTGATCGGCCACTTCGACGATCACCGTGGTCGGGCCGAACACTTCTTCCTGAAGCACTTCATCGCCATCGATCAACAGGCTGACATCGGCCTTGAACAACTGCGGCTGCGCCTGATTGCCCTGCTGTGGATTGCCGGCCAGATGCTTGATGCCTGGGTGTGCCAACAACTTTTCCAGGCCCTTGCCGTAGCTGCCGAGAGTCCCGGCATTGAGCATGGTTTGCGCCGGTTGATCGCCGATCAGCGCGGCGACTTGCTCAACAAACGCCGTGAACTGTGGCGAGCGAATCCCGATCACCAGACCCGGGTTGGTACAGAACTGACCGCAGCCCTGCACCACCGACGCGGTCAGATCGCGAGCGACGGTTTCCGAACGCACGGCCAGGGCCTGGGGCAACACGATCACTGGATTGATGCTCGACATCTCGGCGAACACCGGAATCGGTTGAGGGCGAGCAGCGGCCATGTCACACAGCGCCCGTCCGCCCTTCAGCGAACCCGTAAAACCGACGCCTTGAATGGCAGGATGCTTGACCAGCCATTCGCCCACTCCGCCACCATAAATCATGTTGAACACACCGCCCGGCATCGCGGTTTTCTCTGCTGCACGAATTACCGCATCGGCCACGAGTTCGGCTGTGGCCATATGGCCGCTGTGAGCTTTGAACACCACCGGACAACCGGCAGCCAGCGCCGAGGCTGTGTCGCCACCGGCGGTGGAAAATGCCAATGGAAAGTTGCTCGCGCCGAACACCGCCACCGGGCCGAGACCAATGCGGTATTGGCGCAGATCAGGACGCGGCAACGGTTGACGATCCGGCAGCGGCAGGTCGATGCGCGCACCATAGAAGTCACCGCGCCGAAGGACTTTGGCGAACAAGCGCATCTGGCCGCTGGTGCGACCTCTCTCACCTTGAATCCGCCCGGCCGGCAGTGCGGTCTCGCGGCAGACCACGGCGACGAAATCATCGCCCAGCGCATCCAGCTCATCGGCAATCGCATCGAGAAACTGCGCGCGGCGTTCGGCGCTGAGGCTGCGATACGTTGGATACGCCGCCGCAGCGGCTTTGGCGGCAGCGTCCACTTCCGCTTCCGTGGCCTGAATGAAATCGTGGGGCAGTGCCTCGCCCGTCGTGGCGTCGATGCTGTGCAGTTTGACGCTACCGGCGGCGCTGCGACGCCCGCCGATGTAGTTGTGACCGAGAATCTGAGTCATGGGATCTCCTTAAAGGGTGCCGATGCTGTCCGGTTCGAATGCCGCTGCGACCGGGGCGATGCCGTTGACCAGCGGAGCGCCGAATTCGGCCTGGCTGATCTCGAACACGTCGCCGGGTCGAGTGCGAATGCCATCGGCGAACGACAGGGTCGCGGTGCCGAAGAAGTGAATGTGTACGTCACCGGGACGCAGGAACTGGCTGTACTTGAAGTGGTGGTATTCGAGGTTCGCCAGGCTGTGGCACATGTTGGCCTCGCCGCTGAGGAACTCGTTTTGCCACAGCACTTCGCCGTCGCGCAGGATGCGGCTGGTGCCGGCCAGGTGTTGCGGCAATTCACCGACGCGCAGCTCAGGGCCGTAGCTGCAACTGCGCAGTTTCGAGTGGGCCAGGTACAGGTAATTCTTGCGTTCCATGACGTGATCGGAGAACTCGTTGCCCACCGCGAAACCGAGGCGATACGGCTTGCCGTCGTGGCCGATGATGTAGAGGCCGGCCATCTCCGGCTCCTCGCCGGCGTCTTCGGCAAACGGCGGCAGCGGGAACGGCTGACCGGGACGCACGACAATGCTGCCATCGCCCTTGTAGAACCATTCCGGTTGCACCCCGGCCTGCCCCGCCGCCGGTTTTCCACCCTCCACGCCCCACTTGAAGATGCGCATGGTGTCGGTCATCGCTGCTTCGTCGCCGGCCTGCTGGTGCATCTTGTCCCGGGCCGATGCGCTGCCCAGGTGCGTGAGGCCGGTGCCGCTGACCAGCAGGTGCGCCGGGTCCGGATGGTCCAGCGGCGGCAGGATGCGCAGGTCTTTGAGCAACTGCGCGTAATCGTGACTGATACCGAGGCCGAGGGATTGCACTTGTTGCGCCAACGTACTGCCGGCCTCGATTGCCGCCAGTGCCAGATCACGTACGGTGTGAGCATCCTGCACTTCACGCACCAGACCGCCCTCGACCACCCCGACACGGCGCTCGCCGCTACTTAATTCGAATTGAACCAGATGCATGATGTTCTCCTGTTGAAACAAATCCCGGATCGAAATCAGGTGCGTGTCGCACCGCGTGCGCTCGCTGCAAATTGCTCGACTGGCAGCACATGCTTGCGCTCCAGCAAGCGATAGACGACGCCCGTCAGAACCAGCCCGAACACCATCACCCCGGACAGGAAGTACAGGCCCGAAGCGAGGTTGCCGGTGTATTCCTTCAACGCGCCAATCACGAACGGCCCGATGTAGCCGCCGAGGTTGCCCACCGAGTTGATCAAGGCAATGCCCGCCGCCGCGCTGGCGCCGGCAAAGAAACGTCCCGGCAAGGTCCAGAACACCGCCGTGCAGGAAAACAGCGCAAACGCCACCAGACACAATGCCGCCAGTTGCGCCACCGGCAACGACAGCCAGGCACTGAGAAACAGGCCGATGGCGCCCAGCACATAGAGCACCGCCAGATGACCGTAGCGATCATTCATGCGGTCGGAACTGCGCGGCACGATCAGCAACCCGATGATCCCGAAGATGTAGGGCACCGATGACACGAAACCGGTCACCAGATCGCTGCCGCCGAACTGTTTGATCAGGGTCGGCAGCCACAGGCCAAGCCCATAGATGCTCAGGGTCACCGGCAGATAGAACAGCGCCAGCAGCAACACCCGTTTGTCTTTCAGCGCATGCAACGGATTGCCGTGGCGGGTCTGGCCGTATTCCTGCAGATCCTTTTTCAGTTCGCCGGTAAGCCAGTCTTTCTCGGCCTGATCCATCCATGTCACTTGCTGCGGGCCGTCCGGCAGCCAGCGCAATACCGGCCAGGTCAGCAGGATCGCAGGAGTACCGATGACGATGAACAGCCACTGCCAGCCGTGCAGACCAAGAATGCCGTCCATGCCCAGCAGGCCACCGGACACGGGGCCGGTGATCATCATTGCGATGGGTTGGGAAAGGATGAACAGCCCGAGGATCTTGCCGCGATGGCGCACCGGAAACCATTGGGTGATGTAGTACAGAACGCCGGGAAAGAATCCCGCCTCCGCCGCGCCGAGCAGAAAGCGCATCACGTAAAAACTGTGTGGGCCCTGGACGAACGCCATGCCGATGGTGATCGCGCCCCAGGTGATCATGATCCGCGCGAACCAGCGCCGCGCACCGAAGCGTTCGAGCATCAGGTTGCTGGGGATCTCCAGCAGAAAATAGCCAATGAAAAACAGCCCGGCACCGAGGCCGTAGGCAGCATCGCCAATGCCGATGTCGGCGCCCATGTGCAGCTTGGCGAAGCCGACGGCGGAGCGATCCACATAGGCGATCAGGTACAGCAGGATCAGAAAGGGAATCAGTTTCAGCGTGATGCGCCGGACAAGCCGCAGTTCCTGGCTCATGGGATCGGTCTCCGATTGTTGTTTTTATGGAACCTCGGGGGACGCCTCTCGCGGAAAACCGCCAGGGCCATCCCTCCGTCGAAAAGAACTATATAGTAATACTAATTACCCAACAACACTTCCAAAACGTCGATTTTGCGCTTATGTTTAGCCGAGGCTCGCAAACAATAGTCTTACAATAAGAGAATCGATCATGTCTGATAAGAAACCCACCCTGCGCTCCGCCCAATGGTTTGGCACGGCCGACAAGAACGGCTTCATGTACCGCAGCTGGATGAAGAATCAGGGCATCGCCGACCATCAGTTCCATGGCAAGCCGATCATCGGCATCTGCAACACCTGGTCGGAACTGACGCCGTGCAACGCGCATTTCCGCCAGATCGCGGAGCACGTCAAACGCGGTGTGATCGAGGCTGGTGGTTTTCCGGTGGAATTCCCGGTGTTCTCCAACGGCGAATCGAACCTGCGCCCGACCGCCATGCTCACCCGCAATCTGGCGAGCATGGACGTCGAGGAAGCGATTCGCGGCAACCCGATTGATGGCGTGGTGCTGCTGACCGGTTGCGACAAGACCACCCCGGCCCTGCTGATGGGCGCGGCCAGTTGCGACGTGCCGGCCATCGTCGTCACCGGCGGGCCGATGCTCAATGGCAAGCACAAGGGCAAGGACATCGGCTCCGGCACCGTGGTCTGGCAGCTCAGCGAACAGGTCAAGGCCGGCACTATCACCATCGACGACTTCCTGGCGGCCGAGGGCGGCATGTCCCGCTCGGCCGGCACCTGCAACACCATGGGCACCGCATCGACCATGGCCTGCATGGCCGAAGCGCTGGGCACATCCCTGCCCCACAACGCGGCGATTCCGGCAGTGGATGCGCGGCGTTATGTGCTGGCGCACATGTCCGGCATGCGTGCGGTCGAGATGGTGCGTGAAGACCTTAAACTGTCGAAGATCCTGACCAAGGAAGCCTTCGAGAATGCGATTCGGGTCAACGCGGCGATTGGCGGTTCGACCAACGCGGTGATCCATCTCAAAGCCATCGCCGGGCGCATCGGTGTCGAACTTGATCTGGACGACTGGACCCGCATCGGTCGCGGCATGCCGACCATCGTCGACCTGCAACCGTCCGGGCGTTTCCTGATGGAAGAGTTCTATTACGCGGGCGGCTTGCCTGCGGTGCTGCGTCGACTCGGCGAAGCCAATCTGATCCCCAATCCGAACGCATTGACCGTCAATGGCAAATCCATCGGCGAGAACACCAAGGATGCACCGATCTACGGTGAAGACGAAGTGATCCGCACCCTCGACAATCCGATCCGCGCTGACGGTGGCATCTGTGTATTGCGCGGCAACCTGGCGCCGCTGGGCGCGGTGCTCAAACCCTCAGCCGCCACGCCGGAACTGATGCAGCACCGTGGCCGAGCGGTGGTGTTCGAGAACTTCGACCTGTACAAGGCGCGCATCAACGACCCGGAACTGGACGTCGATGCCAACTCGATTCTGGTGATGAAGAACTGCGGGCCGAAGGGTTATCCGGGCATGGCCGAAGTCGGCAACATGGGTTTGCCGGCCAAACTGCTGGCCCAGGGCGTGACCGACATGGTGCGCATTTCCGATGCGCGCATGAGCGGCACGGCGTACGGCACCGTTGTGTTGCACGTCGCCCCGGAAGCGGCGGCCGGCGGGCCTTTGGCGGTGGTCAAGGAAGGCGACTGGATCGAACTGGACTGCGCCAGCGGGCGTCTGCACCTGGATATTCCGGACGCCGAACTGGCGGCACGCATGGCGGATCTGCAACCGCCGCAGCAGTTGTTGGTGGGTGGGTATCGTCAGTTGTATGTCGACCATGTGCTGCAGGCGGATCAAGGTTGCGATTTTGATTTCCTTGTCGGCTGTCGAGGTGCTGAGGTCCCTCGCCACTCGCACTGACACCACCATGCCTCCTGTGGGAGCGGGCTTGCTCGCGAAAGTGGAGTGTCAGCAACCTGTGTTTGTCTGACACGCTGCTTTCGCGAGCAAGCCCGCTCCCACATTTGCTCTGTATCTGCCTCAAGATTGTGTGGTGCCTGCTATGATGCGCGGCATCTCCATCGCTCAGGATCGCGCCGCGCCCCATGGATTACCGCAAACCTTCAGACCGCAAAAGCATGCACTCGCGCATCGTTCAGGAACTGGGCATGCAGATTGTTTCCGGACGTTTTTTGCCCTGTGACAAACTGCCCGCCGAAGCCTTGCTCTGCGAGGAGTACGCGGTCAGTCGGCCGGTGTTGCGCGAAGCCACACGGGTGTTGGTGGCCAAGGGGCTGGTGTACTCCAAGCCCCGGGTCGGCACCGTGGTCAAACCGCGCCGCGAATGGCACATGCTCGATCCGGACGTGCTGCACTGGTTGATGCAAAGCAGCCCGCAGAATGAATTCTTCAATGTGCTGACCAGCGTGCGCAGCATCATCGAACCGGCCGCCGCCGCCCTCGCCGCCCAACACGCCACGGATGCCGACATTGCAGCCATCGGCGAAGCCTACCAACGCATGGAAGCCGCACCGACGCCGGAGGCCCTGCTGCAACCGGATCTGGACTTCCACAGCCGGATTGCCGACGCGACCCATAACGATTTGCTGGCCAACCTGTGCAACATGCTGTCGGTGGCGATTGCCGAGGCGCTGAAACATTCGAATCAGCGGCCGAATCTGCATGAACTGGCGTTGCCTCGGCACAAGGCGATTCTGACGGCGATCGAGAATCGTGATGCGCTGGGGGCTCGGCATGCGACGCTGGTTCAGCTGGATGATGCGCGCAGTGCGCTTAGCGTCGTGCTAGGCACTGAACTCTCCTAAGCCTTGATACCGCTGGCCCTCACCCTAGCCCTCTCCCGGAGGGAGAGGGAACTGACCGCGATGTCTTGCGTAATACATCGACCTGAAAAACCGAGTCGATTATGGATTCAAAGCTAATCTTTCACGTCGGTGTATCTATCCAATATCCCCCATTCGGTTCCCTCTCCCTACGGGCGGTCCGACGTTTCGGGAGGGCTAGGGTGAGGGCAAGCTTTCGATCTTGCCCCATAAAAAAAGCCGCAACCCTTCAAGGTTGCGGCTTTTTCATTTCAGCCAAATGGATCAGTGAGCAAACAGAGAGTTGCCCTTCTGCCCCGCCAGTTTCTCCGGCTTGATCAGGAACTTGGCCAGTGCCGGCAGCAGCCACAGCGCACCGAACATGTTCCACAGCAGCATGAAGGTCAGCATCAGGCCCATGTCGGCCTGGAACTTGATCGCCGAGAAGATCCAGGTGCACACGCCGATGGCCAGGCACAGACCGGTGAACAGCACCGCTTTACCGGTGGACTTCAGGGTCTGGTAATAGGCTTCCTGCAACGGCAGGCCAGCACGCAGGAAACTTTCCAGACGGCTGTAGATGTAAATGCCGTAGTCGACGCCGATCCCCACGCCCAGCGCCACCACCGGCAGGGTCGCCACCTTGACGCCGATGCCCATGAACGCCATCAGCGCGTTGCCCAGCACCGACGTCAGTACCAGCGGCAGCACGATGCACAGGGTCGCCGCCCAGGAACGGAAGGTGATCATGCACATCACCGCCACGCAGATGTACACCAGAATCAGGATGGTCAGCTCAGCCTGTTTGATGACTTCGTTGGTGGCCGCTTCGATCCCGGCGTTACCGGCCGCGAGGATGAACTCCAGACCGTCCTTGTTGTTGTCCTTGGCAAACTCCTGCACGGCTTTCACCGCACGATCCAGGGTTTCAGCCTTGTGATCGTTGAGGAACACCAGCACCGGCGCCAGCGAGCAGCTGTTGTTGTACAGGCCATCGGCCCGGGCGATGGAGTTGTTCAGCACGTCCGGGTTGCGCGACAGGGTTTCCCATTTGAGGTTGCCCTCGTTCATGCCCTTGATCATCTGCTTGGACACCGTCACCAGCGAGATCGCCGATTGCACGCCCTCGGTGTTCTGCATCTTCCACATCAGCTCGTCGATCGGCGCCATGGCTTCGTAGCGCGAGCAACCTTCGGACTTGGTCTTGACCATCACCACCAATACATCGGAACTGGTCGAGTAGTTGTTGATGATGAAGTTGTTGTCCTTGTTGTAGCGCGAGTCCGGACGCAGTTCCGGCGCGCCCTGGTCGAGGTCGCCGATCTTCAGGTTCTGGCTGTACCAGAGACCGCCGCCGAAGGCGACCAGCGCCAGGGCGATGGAGATCGGGGCGACTTTCGGGCTGGCGAAATTCGACAGCAGGCGCCAGAACGGGTGCTCGCGGTTTGCATCCTTTTTGCTCTTGGCGATGGCGCGCTTGCTGATGCCGACATAGGAAATCGCCACCGGCAGCAGGATCAGGTTGGTGAACACGATCACCGCCACGCCGATGGACGCGCCGATGGCCAGTTCACGGATTACGCCAATGTCGATGATCAGCAGCGTGATGAAGCCCACGGCATCGGCGAGAATCGCGATCATCCCCGGCAGGAACAGTTGCCGGAACGTGCGCCGCGCCGCGGTCAGAGCGTTGTCTGCCTCGCTCGATTGCAGGGCGATACCGTTGATCTTCTGCACGCCATGGGAAATGCCGATGGCGAAAATCAGGAACGGCACCAGCATCGAATACGGATCGAGGCCGAACCCGAAGAAGTGCATCAACCCCAGTTGCCAGACCACCGCCACCAGCGTGGTGCTCAACACCGCCACGGTGCTGCGCAGGCAGTTGGTGAACCACAACAGCAGGATCAGGGTGATGACGAAGGCGATGCCGAAGAACATCACCACCATCACCAGGCCGTCGATCAGGTCACCGACCTTCTTGGCGAAACCAACGATGTGGATCTTGACGTTGGGGTTCTGCGCTTCGAACTTGTTGCGGATCTTGTCTTCCAGTTCATGGGAGAACTGGCGGTAGTCCAGCGCCAGCAGCTTGCCCTGGTCCTGCGGGTCCGGGTAGGACTCCAGCAGCGGGATGTCGACGATGCTCGACTTGAAGTCGTTGGCCACCAGACGCCCGACCTGACCCGACTTGAGCACGTTGTTGCGCAGCATGTCGAGGCTGTCCTGGGAGCCGTCGTAGCTCTGCGGGATCACTTCACCGCCGGCAAAGCCTTCCTCGGTCACTTCGGTCCAGCGCACGCTCGGGCTCCACAGCGACTTCAGGCCGGAACGGTCGACGCCGGAGATGTAGAACACCTCGTCGTTGATCTGGCGCAGGGTCTCCATGTACTCCCTGGAGAAGATGTCACCGTCCCTGGCCTCCACCGATATGCGCACGGTGTTGCCCAGGTTCGTCAGATCGTTGCGGTGCTCCATCATCTTCTCGATGAACGGATGCTTGAGCGGGATCATTTTTTCGAAGCTGGTAGACGGCCGGATCAGCGTGGCCTGCCAGAACAGAAAAATGCTGACCAGCAGGCAGATCACGATCACTGCCGGGCGGTTATTGAAGATCAGGCGTTCGAGGAACGTCGCCTTGTCCTGATGATGAGTGCTCAAGGAAGTCATAGCCCCGCCTTCTTATTATTGATTCGGCTCATTTGCCCAGCTCGGTGCCGTTGGGCGTGGTGGTGTGGACGCCACCCTGCCCGCTCAGGATCAGATTGCCGTTGCCGGCGGCGGTGACCGACGACAGCGAGATGCGATCCGGGCGGTTGAACACGCTGAAGGTTTCACCGTTGTCGCTGCTGCTGATCACCGTGCCGCCGTTGCCGACGATGACGATGGAGCCGTCGTCGAGCCGCGTGGCGCCGGACAGGCCGAACTCCAGCGCACCACGCGCAGCCTTGAGTTCGACCTGCTGCCAGGTGCTGCCGAAATCAGTGGAGCGGTAGAGGTTGCCACGCAACCCGTAGGCCAGCAGCGTGGAAGGCTGGGCCGTGCCGATCACACCGAACAGCGAGCCTTGATACGGGCCTTCGATTTTTTCCCAGGTCTGGCCCCAATCGGCGGAGCGGAACATCGCGCCCTGCTCGCCCACGATGAACAGCCCGGCGTCCTTGACGGCGGCGATGGCATTGAGGTGGAACTGATCCTGGTTGTCGAGGCGATCGCTGACGTCTTGCCAGTGCTTCCCACCGTCGGTGGTTTCCAGCAAGACACCGTAGGCCCCTACGGCCAGGCCGTTGTTGACGTCCTTGAACCAGAGGTCGAGCAGCGGCGATTCGCGCTTGAGGTCTTCGAACTGTTTGGTCCAGGTCTGGCCGCCGTCTTCACTGGCGAGGATCTGCGCGTCATGGCCGACGGCCCAGCCGTGCTTGTCATCGACGAAATACACGGCCGTCAGCAACTGACGACTCGGCACCTTGGCCTGGGTCCAGGTCTTGCCCTGGTCATCGGAGTAGAGAATGTGCCCGCGATCCCCGACCGCCACCAATCGGGCGCCGGCGTGGACGACATCAAGCATCAGGCTTTTCGGGGCCTTGGCCGACTCGATGGCGTAGACCATGTCGGCGGGCGCTTCGGCGGCCAGTACGGGCGCCGACAAGGTGGCAAAGCCCAGCAGAGAGAGTGCTGTGGCCAGCAACGCGGTGTTGCGAAACGCCGGCGGGCGGCAACGACTCATAGACCTTCCCCTATTTATTATTGTTAGGCCATTCGGCCTTCAAGGGCGCCGCAAGTGTGCTCCAGCGACGGTTGGTCAGAAGCATAGTCCTGAAACCCGCAATCCAGAGCCACTTCGGAAGCTGGCTCATCCTATCGGGCATTCGAAACGTCTGACAATCGGCGCAACGTTATCTTTTGTTAACCGAAAGGGATTACAGCAGCGGCTGAATGCACGGGCATTCGTCCGACTGATGGCAGGGATTCTTGCGAAGAGGACTTGCACGATCGGTATTATGGTATACCATCAGACGCACAGACACTCTTTATCCCCTACGGAGCAGCTCATGAGTTTCGAAATTCGCAAGATCGTCAGCTATGTCGAAGAGACCTTCATCGAAGGCGGCAAGGCTTCCGACACCCCGGTGACCATGGTCGGCCTGGCCGTCGTGATGAAGAACCCTTGGGTCGGCAATGGCTTTGTCGAAGACCTCAAGCCGCAGATCCGCGCCAATTGCTCCGACCTCGGCGCGATGATGGTCGAGCGTCTGGTGGGCATCATCGGTGGCGCCGAGAAGATCGAGGCTTACGGCAAGGCCGCGGTGGTCGGCGCCGATGGCGAGATCGAACACGCGTCGGCGGTGATCCACACCTTGCGCTTCGGCAACCACTATCGCGAAGCGGTCAAGGCCAAGAGCTACCTGAGCTTCACCAACAAGCGTGGCGGTCCGGGGACTTCGATTCAGATCCCGATGATGCACAAGGACGACGAGGGCCTGCGCTCGCACTACATCACCCTGGAAATGCAGATCGAAGATGCCCCCCGCGCCGATGAAATCGTTGTGGTACTCGGTTGCGCCGACGGTGGTCGCCTGCACCCGCGCATCGGCAACCGCTACATCGATCTGGAAGAACTGGCCGCCGAAAAAGCCCAGTAATCACAATAAAAAAAGGCATTGCAGGAGCGCTCCATGATTCGGCTCACCGCTGAACTCACCCCGGCCGGCACCAGTTATCTGGCGACAGGCGTTGGCCAACCCGTGGTGTTGATCCACGGCGTGGGCCTGAACAAAGAAATGTGGGGCGGCCAGATCGTTGGCCTGGCCACGCAATACCGGGTGATCGCCTACGACATGCTCGGCCACGGCGCCAGCCCGCGCCCGGCCAGCGGCACCGCCCTGCTCGGCTATGCCGATCAGTTGCTGGAGCTGCTCGACCACCTGCAATTGCCCCAGGCATCGGTGATCGGTTTTTCCATGGGCGGTCTGGTGGCGCGGGCGTTTGCCCTGCACTACCCGGAGCGCCTGAAAAGCCTGGTGGTGCTCAACAGCGTGTTCAACCGCAGCGAAGAGCAGCGCGCCGGCGTCATCGCCCGCACCGCGCAGGCCGCCGAACACGGACCGGACGCGAATGCCGAAGCGGCGCTGTCGCGTTGGTTCAGCCGTGAATATCAGGCGGCCAACCCGGCGCAGATCGCCGCGATCCGCCAGACCCTGGCCGGCAATGATCCGCAGGGCTACCTGACCACTTACGAACTGTTCGCCACCCAGGACATGTACCGCGCCGACGACCTGGGCAGCATCCAGGCACCGACGCTGATCGCCACCGGCGAGCTGGACCCCGGATCGACCCCGCAAATGGCCGAGCAACTGGCCGCGCGCATTCCCGGTGCGATGGTTGCCGTGCTGCCTGAGCAACGGCATATGATGCCGGTAGAGTCGCCACGGCTGGTCAACCAGACGCTGCTGGAGTTTCTCGACACCGCACACGCCCGACAAAACCATATAAAGGGGATCGTTGCATGACGCTCGCACGCTTCCAGATGTGCATCGGCGGAGAATGGGTCGACGCCCTCTCCGGCAAGACTTTCGAAAGCCTCAACCCGGCGCTGGCCGAACCCTGGGCCGAACTGCCCGACGCTGACGAGGCCGACGTCGAACGCGCCGTGCAAGCCGCGCAGACCGCCTTCGACAGCCCGGCCTGGCGTGGTTTGACCGCCACCGCACGCGGCAAACTGCTGCGTCGTCTCGGTGACCTGATCGCCGAAAACAAGGAACAACTGGCGCAACTGGAAAGCCGCGACAACGGCAAACTGATCCGCGAAACCCGGGGTCAGGTCGGTTATCTGCCGGAGTTTTTCCACTACACCGCCGGCCTTGCCGACAAGCTCGAAGGCGGCACCCTGCCGCTGGATAAACCCGATCTGTTCGCCTACACCGTGCACGAAGCCATGGGCGTGGTCGCCGCGATCATTCCGTGGAACAGCCCGCTGTACCTGACTGCGATCAAACTGGCGCCGGCGCTTGCAGCGGGCAACACCATCGTGATCAAACCGTCCGAACACGCCTCGGCGACCATTCTGGAACTGGCGCGCCTGGCCCTCGAAGCCGGCATTCCACCGGGGGTGGTCAACGTGGTCACCGGCTACGGCCCGAGCACCGGTGCCGCCCTCACCCGCCATCCGCTGATCCGCAAGATCGCCTTCACCGGCGGCGCAGCCACGGCCCGGCATGTGGTGCGCAGCAGCGCCGAGAACTTCGCCAAGTTGTCGCTGGAGCTGGGCGGCAAGTCTCCGAACATCATCTTCGCCGACGCCGATCTCGACAGTGCGATCAACGGCGCCATCGCCGGGATCTACGCGGCGTCCGGCCAGAGCTGCGTATCCGGTTCGCGACTGCTGGTGCAGGATGAAATCTACGACGAATTCGTCAGCCGACTGGTGGAGCGCGCCCAGCGCATCCGCATCGGCAACCCGCAGGACGACAGCAGCGAAATGGGCCCGATGGCCACCGCGCAGCAGCTGGCAGTGGTTGAAGGTCTGGTGGCTGATGCCATCGCTGAAGGTGCGCGCCTGCGCCTGGGTGGCAAGCGGCCGAGCGGCGTGGGTGACGGCTGGTTCTACGAGCCGACGTTGTTCGAATGCGACCGCAACTCGATGAAGATCATGCAGGAAGAAGTCTTTGGTCCGGTCGCCTCGGTGATCCGCTTCAAGGACGAAGCCGAAGCGCTGGCGATTGCCAACGACTCGCAGTTCGGCCTCGCCGCTGGCATCTGGACCCGCGACCTGGGCCGCGCCCATCGTCTGGCCCGGGACGTGCGTTCGGGGATCATCTGGGTCAACACCTACCGCGCAGTGTCGGCGATGGCACCGATCGGCGGCTTCAAGAACAGTGGCTATGGACGCGAAAGCGGCATCGATTCGGTGCTGGCCTACACCGAACTGAAAACGGTGTGGATCAACCTCTCTCAGGCACCGATGCCTGATCCGTTTGTGATGCGTTAGGAGTCCCGTGACATGATCGAACCCGGCATTTACAAAGACGTCATGAGCTCGTTTCCGTCCGGGGTCACGGTGGTCACCACCCTCGACCCGGATGGCGGCATTGTCGGGATCACCGCCAGCGCCTTCAGTGCGCTGTCGATAGATCCGGCGCTGGTGCTGTTCTGCCCCAACTACGCCTCCGACACCTACCCGGTGCTGCGCGACAGCAAGCGTTTCGCAATTCACCTGCTGTCCGCCGACCAGACCGCCGAGGCCTACGCTTTCGCCGGTAAGGGCAAGGACAAGGCCAACGGCATCGACTGGCATTTGAGCGAGCTCGGTAACCCGATCCTCGCCAAGGCCACGGCGATCATCGAGTGCGAGCTGTGGCGCGAATACGACGGCGGCGATCACGCGATCATCGTCGGTGCGGTGAAGAACCTGATCCTGCCGGCGCAACCGGTGACGCCGATGATTTATCACAAGGGCAAGCTCGGCGCGTTGCCGACCTTGGCCTGAGAGATTCACACAGATTCCACTGTGGGAGCGGGCTTGCTCGCGAAGGCGTCGTGTCAGTCGACATCTATGCTGAGTGAGCTACCGCATTCGCGAGCAAGCCCGCTCCCACAAGGGAATTGTGGTGACTGGAGGATTTATGAGTAACGAGAAGTATGAAAAGGGTTTAAAGATCCGCACCCAGGTGCTGGGCGAAGCCTATGTGCAGCGCTCGATCGAGAACGCCGACGACTTCACCCGCCCGCTGCAGGAAATGGTCACCGAATACTGCTGGGGCCACGTCTGGGGTCGCGAAGGCCTGTCGCTCAAGGAGCGCAGCATGATCAACCTGGCGATGATCTCGGCGCTGAACCGCCCGCACGAACTCAAGCTGCATGTGCGCGGCGCCTTGCGTAACGGCCTGAGTCGTGAGCAAATACGCGAAATTCTGCTTCAGGTCGGTATTTATTGCGGCGTCCCGGCAGCCGTGGACAGTTTCCGGCTCGCCCGTGAAGCCTTCGCCGAAGCCGACGCCGAGGCCTCCAGTTAACCCCTCGGCTGTTTGAATGCCCGTCTGGCATGGACAGCCAACTTAAAGAGCGGACCCCATGAAACGCCTGCCACTCGACGACAGCTTCAAGGTCAATCGCAACCCCGTCACCCTGCGCGAAATCGTGCTGGATAAACTGCGAAGCGCCATCATGAACTTCCAGCTGCTGCCGGGCGATCGCCTGGTGGAGCGCGATCTGTGCGATCGCCTGGGCGTGAGCCGTACGTCGGTGCGTGAAGCCTTGCGTCACCTGGAATCCGAAGGCCTGGTGGAATTCGCCGATGCCAAGGGCCCGCGTGTCGCCATCATCACCCTCGCCGATGCGGTCGACATCTATGAACTGCGCTGCGTACTCGAAGGCCTGATCGTCCAGCTGTTCACCCTGCGCGCCAAGGCCAAGGACATCAAGGCTCTGGAAAAAGCCCTCGACGAGAACCGCAAGGCGCTCAAGGACGGCGAGCTGCAACAGGTGATCGACTCGGTGCAGGGCTTCTACGACGTGCTGCTGGAAGGCTCGGGCAACCATGTCGCGGCCACTCAACTGCGTCAGTTGCAGGCGCGTATCAGCTACCTGCGGGCGACATCGGTGTCCCAGGAAAACCGTCGCGGCGCGAGCAACCAGGAAATGGAAAAAATGGTCGAGGCGATCAAGAGCGGCGATCCGCTGGCGGCGCATCAGGCATGTGTCGATCACGTGCGCGCTGCGGCTGCCGTCGCTCTCGATTACCTCAAGCGCAAACAGGAAGAGACCGGCGACACACCGCCAATCACCCTGCCCATCGCGCTGAAAGAACCGCGCATAGGTCACTGACATGTTCAGCCCGAGCTTTTGCCCGAAATGCGGTGGCGCCGACCTCGGTCAGCAAGTGCCGCCGGGCGATACGCACGAGCGCCTGATGTGCCGCGGCTGCGGCTACATCCACTACGTAAACCCTAAAATCATCGCCGGCTGCATCATCGAGCAGGACGGCAAATACCTCTTGTGCCAACGGGCGATTCCCCCGCGCCCCGGCACCTGGACCCTGCCCGCCGGTTTTATGGAAAGCGGCGAAACCACCGAACAGGCGGCCCTGCGCGAAGTCTGGGAAGAAAGCGGCGTACGCGCGGAAATCATCTCGCCTTATTCGATCTTCAGCGTGCCGAAGATCAGCGAGGTCTACATCATCTTCCGCGCCCTCGCGCTGGAGATCACCGGCCAGTACGGCCCGGAAACCCTCGCCTGCAAATTCTTCGCCCCCGAAGACATTCCGTGGGAGCAGATCTACTACCCGGCGATCCGGCAGATCCTCGAACGCTACATCGAGGAACGCCAGGCCGGGGTGTATGGCATGTACATGGGCAATGACGACAGCGGCAAGATTCATTTCATGCGTTGATCAGCCATCACTTGCAAGAGATACAGAGCCCGGCCCGATTCCTCGGTAGATAGGTGCTCAGTCCGGCATCGCACGAATGATATCCGCCAGATCATCTTTGGTGATTTCATTGGCTTTGAGAGCAGCGGAGATGTCTTTCTTGGAGAGCGGGAAACGCTTGAAAATGTCCTTCAAGGTATCGGCATCAATATTGGCCAGCCAAAGAGGATCAATAAAAGAACCGCCATATTCAGGCTTCATTGGGACTTCTTCGTGGGCAATGGCACCTTTGTGATTCAGATACACAACATATCGATCGTGCCCTTCAGGAAAGCTTTTATCGTGATATAGCGTCGTTCCCATCGGCAGGACATAGTAATTGTCATCGCCACCTTGCCCTTCGATCAGCAGGGGTTCTTTGGTTTTAACCATCTCCAGATCGCGTCCCTTCGCACTGTTCCCGAAAATCAGAAAAGCCAAAAAGACTGCATTTATAGATAGAGCAGCCACTAGCCAGAGGCTTACTCGCCTACCTGCAAACATTCCTTTTGTCATGCGCATCAATTTCCCTTAAAGCACATCGTGTAAAACCGCAGGCATTAAATTCCGTCCGGGTGGCGATCTCCTGATCCAGAAAAACATCAAAAGATCGCGGCCACGTTCGATTCTGTGGTTCCTGAGGGCTTGTGGGCAAGCCGTTACGGTGCCATCCCTTCCACAATAACGATCTCCGCCCTCGCCCACTCCTCGCGATAGCTCTTCGCTTCCTGATACGCCACCGAGCGGTAGCACGCCACCGCCTGCTCGTAGCTGTCGAATTCAATCACCACGCTGCGCTGTGGCGTCGCCCGTCCTTCCATCGCTTCGCTGCGCCCTCCTCTGGCTAAAAACTTCGCGCCGAACTCGGCGAACGCTTTCGGTGCGCGTTGGGTGTATTGGCTGTAGTGATCGGGATCGATGATGTCCACGTGTGCAATCCAGTACGCCTTCATAGTGACCTCTTGGTTGATTTTGTATTATGGTATACCACGAATTCATCCCTATCGAGAGTCCAGCATGGCCTTCAACAGCATCGAAGAAATCATCGAAGATTATCGCCTCGGCAAAATGGTGTTGCTGGTCGATGACGAAGACCGGGAAAACGAAGGCGACCTGTTGCTGGCCGCCGACCGTTGCACGCCCGAGGCGATCAGTTTCATGGCCCGTGAGGCTCGGGGGCTGATTTGTCTGACGTTGACTGACGATCATTGCCAGCGCCTGGGGCTTGAGCAGATGGTGCCGAGCAATGGCAGCGTGTTCAGCACCGCATTCACGGTTTCCATCGAAGCGGCAGTCGGCGTGACCACCGGCATTTCCGCTGCCGACCGCGCTTGTACGGTGGCCGCTGCGGTGGCGCCAAATGCTCGCGCAGAAGATCTGGTGCAGCCCGGTCACATCTTCCCGCTGCGCGCCAAGGAAGGTGGCGTGCTGACCCGCGCCGGTCACACCGAGGCTGGTTGCGACCTGGCTCGGCTGGCGGGCTTTACGCCGGCCTCGGTGATCGTCGAAGTGATGAACGACGACGGCACCATGGCCCGCCGTCCGGATCTGGAAGTCTTCGCGCGCAAGCACGGGATCAAGATCGGCACCATCGCCGACCTGATTCACTATCGCCTGAGCACCGAACACACCATCGAACGCATCGGCGAGCGGGAACTGCCGACGGTGCATGGCACGTTCCGTCTGATCACTTTCGAAGACCGTATCGAGGGCGGCGTGCACATGGCGATGGTCATGGGCGAACTGCGCCGTGAGGAACCGACGCTGGTGCGGGTGCATGTGATCGATCCGCTGCGGGATCTGGTCGGCGCCGAGTACAGCGGGCCGACGAACTGGACATTGTGGGCGGCGCTGCAACGGGTCGCGGCCGAAGGGCATGGCGTGGTGGTGGTGCTGGCCAATCATGAATCTTCCCAGGCGCTGCTGGAGCGCATTCCGCAGCTGACTCAGCCGCCGCGTCAGTTCAGTCGCTCGCAATCTCGGATCTATTCGGAGGTCGGCACCGGGGCGCAGATTCTGCAAAACCTGGGCGTCGGCAAGCTGCGCCACCTGGGCCCGCCACTGAAGTATGCCGGTTTGACCGGCTACGATCTGGAAGTGGTCGAGAGCATTCCGTTCACCGAGTGATTGGATGTTGCATTTCAAGCGACTAATGCTGCCCTCACCCCAGCCCTCTCCCAGAGGGAGAGCAGATCTCTATGCTTTTCAAAACTCGAGTTCGACTCTGAGTTTCAGGTCGATGTATAGCGGTAAAACAACTCGGTCGGCTCCCTCTCCCTCCGGGAGAGGGCTGGGGTGAGGGGCTGGATCTAGAATCCACTGAAAATATCAAACCAGACACCCACAAAACCCACATTCGCCAGATAGCCGGTACGGCAAAGTGCTTGCACAAAGTTTGGAATACCATAATATGATATTCCATAGACCGGACGACCTGAAAAACCGTCCAGCTACTGCTCCCGACAGGCGGGCAACAACGCAAGCCCGCTCAAAAACACAACAATGAGGGCGTAAAAATGGTGTTGAACAAAGCTGCAACCGCGATCTTTCTTGCGGGACTGCTGAGCGTGACCGGTCAGGCCGCGATGGCCGCCGAGAGTGTGAACTTTGTCAGCTGGGGCGGTAGCACCCAGGATGCGCAGAAACAGGCCTGGGCCGATCCGTTCAGCAAGGCCAGCGGCATCACCGTCGTGCAGGACGGTCCGACCGACTACGGCAAACTCAAGGCCATGGTCGAGAGCGGCAACGTGCAGTGGGACGTGGTCGACGTCGAAGCCGACTTCGCCCTGCGCGCCGCAGCCGAAGGCCTGCTCGAACCCCTCGACTTCAAACAGATCCAGCGCGACAAGATCGACCCGCGTTTTGTCAGCGACTACGGCGTCGGCTCGTTCTTCTTCTCCTTCGTCCTTGGCTACAACGAGGGCAAGCTCGGCGCCAACAAGCCGCAGGACTGGAGCGCGCTGTTCGACACCAAGACCTTCCCCGGCAAACGCGCCCTGTACAAATGGCCGAGCCCCGGCGTGCTTGAACTGGCCCTGCTCGCCGACGGCGTGCCAGCCGACAAGCTCTACCCGCTGGACCTGGATCGCGCCTTCAAGAAACTCGACACCATCAAGAAAGACATCGTCTGGTGGGGCGGCGGTGCGCAGTCGCAGCAACTGCTGGCCTCCGGTGAGGCGAGCATGGGCCAATTCTGGAACGGCCGGGTCCACGCCCTGCAAGAGGACGGCGCACCGGTCGGCGTGAGCTGGAAACAGAACCTGGTGATGGCCGACATTCTGGTGGTGCCAAAGGGTTCGAAAAACAAGGACGCGGCGATGAAGTTCCTGGCCAGCGCCAGCAGTGCCAAGGGTCAGGCCGACTTCTCCAACCTGACCGCCTACGCCCCGGTCAACGTCGACAGCGTGGCGCGTCTGGACTCGACGCTGGCCCCGAACCTGCCGACTGCCTACGCTAAGGATCAGATCACTCTTGATTTCGCGTACTGGGCCAAAAACGGCCAGGCCATCGCGACACGGTGGAACGAATGGCTGGTCAAATGAAAATGGCGGCCACCGCGTCCCATCCCTCCACTGCCACCGGGAGCGCCGCCAGCGCTGCCGGGTCGGCCGCCGGAAAAAAGGCGAGTGCCATGGCGCCAGCCCCGTCCCTCAAGCAACGCTGGCGCGGCGCCGGCAATCTCGCGCCGGCGCTGTTGTTCCTTGGCCTGTTCTTTCTCGCGCCGCTGATTGGCTTGTTGCTGCGCGGCGTGCTGGAACCGGTGCCGGGCCTTGGCAACTATGAACAACTGTTCGCCAACTCGGCGTATGCACGGGTGCTGTTCAACACCTTTTCGGTGGCCGGACTGGTGACGGTTTTCAGCCTGCTGCTGGGCTTTCCGCTGGCCTGGGCAATCACCCTGGTGCCGCGGGGCTGGGGCCGCTGGATCCTCAACATCGTGCTGCTGTCGATGTGGACCAGCCTCCTCGCCCGCACCTATTCCTGGCTGGTGCTGTTGCAGGCTTCGGGCGTGATCAATAAAGCCTTGATGGCCATGGGCATCATCGATCAGCCGCTGGAAATGGTGCACAACCTGACCGGCGTGGTGATCGGCATGAGCTACATCATGATCCCGTTCATCGTGCTGCCGTTGCAGGCGACCATGCAGGCCATCGACCCGATGATCCTGCAGGCCGGTTCGATCTGCGGCGCGAGTCCCTGGACCAACTTCTTCCGGGTGTTCCTGCCGCTGTGCCGGCCGGGTCTGGCGTCCGGCGGGTTGATGGTGTTCGTGATGTCGCTCGGTTACTACGTCACCCCGGCGCTGCTGGGCGGGGCGCAGAACATGATGCTGCCGGAGTTCATCATTCAGCAGGTGCAGTCGTTCCTCAACTGGGGCCTGGCCAGCGCCGGCGCCGCGTTGCTGATCGCCATCACCCTGGTGCTGTTCTACTTCTACCTGAAGCTCCAGCCGGAATCCCCGGTTGGCGCCAGTAATGCGAGGTAACCCGACATGCTCCTGACGCCCAATGCCATGAGCCGCCGGATGCGTTTCGGCCTGTATTTCACCACCGGGCTGATCGGCCTGTTCCTGCTGTTGCCGATCGTGTTCATCGTCCTGCTGTCGTTCGGTTCGTCCCAGTGGCTGGTATTCCCGCCGCCGGGCTGGACGCTGAAATGGTACGGCCAGTTTTTCTCCAACGCCGACTGGATGAACGCAGCGGCGGCCAGCCTCAAGGTCGCGGTGCTGACCACGATCTGCGCCGTGGCCCTCGGTTTGCCGACGGCCTTTGCGCTGGTGCGCGGACGCTTCCCCGGCCGGGAAATGCTCTACGGCCTGTTCACCCTGCCGATGATCGTGCCGCTGGTGATCATCGCGGTGGCGGTGTACGCGCTGTTCCTCAAGCTCGGCTACACCGGGACGATGTTCGCCTTCGTCGTCAGCCATGTGATCGTCGCGCTGCCGTTCACCATCATCTCGATCATCAACTCGCTGAAGCTGTTCGATCAGTCGATTGAAGACGCGGCGGTGATCTGCGGTGCGTCACGCCTGCAAGCGGTGTTCAAGGTGACCTTCCCGGCGATCCGTCCGGGCATGGTGGCCGGCGCCCTCTTCGCCTTCCTGGTTTCATGGGACGAAGTGGTGCTCAGCGTGATGATGGCCAGCCCGACCCTGCAAACCCTTCCCGTGAAAATGTGGACCACCCTGCGCCAGGACCTGACGCCCGTGATCGCCGTCGCCTCGACGCTGCTGATCGGCCTGTCGGTATTGGTCATGGTGATCGCCGCCGCCCTGCGCCGGCGCAACGAAATCAGCGCCTGAGCGCCCAGGAGTACGACATGAGTGCCGTGATCAAAGACGCATCCCAGCAGAACGACAAACCCCTGGTCAGCCTGCGCAACCTGAACAAGCACTACGGCGACTTCGCGGCCGTGGACAACATCTCGCTGGACATCAAGGACGGTGAATTCCTGACCTTCCTCGGCTCCAGCGGCTCGGGCAAAAGCACCACGCTGTCGATGCTCGCCGGGTTCGAAACCCCGAGCAGTGGCGAGATCCTGGTCAACGGCCAGTCGCTGGTCAACGTACCGCCGCACAAGCGCGACATCGGCATGGTGTTCCAGCGTTACTCGCTGTTCCCGCATCTATCGGTGCGCGACAACATCGCCTTCCCGCTGGCGATTCGCAAACTCGCGGCCGCCGAACGTGACAAGCGCGTCGATGCGATGCTGAAACTGGTGCAACTGGAGCAATTCGCCCATCGCCGCCCTTCGCAATTGTCCGGCGGCCAGCAACAACGGGTCGCCATCGCTCGCGCTCTGGTTTACGAGCCACGCATTCTGCTGATGGACGAACCGCTCGGCGCACTGGACAAGAAACTGCGTGAAGACTTGCAGGATGAATTGCGCCAGCTGCACCGTCGCCTCGGCATCACCATCGTCTACGTGACCCACGATCAGGAAGAAGCCATGCGCCTGTCCCAGCGCATCGCGATTTTCAGCCACGGCAAGATTGTCGGGCTCGGCAGCGGTTATGACCTGTACCAGAATCCGCCGAATGCGTTTGTGGCGTCGTTCCTTGGCAACTCGAACTTCCTCAAGCTCAAGGCACAGGGCAACGCGGCGGCGAGTTTTGAGGGGCAGTCATTGTCGATCCGCCTGACGGCAGGATTGCAGACCGGTCAGGACGTGCTGCTGATGGTGCGCCCGGAAAAGGCGTTGGCATTGAGTGTGCAGCAGGCGAATGACGAGCCGTTGGCAGCGGGCTGGAACGAGGTTTCGGCGAAGGTGGTCGAGGTGCTGTTTCTGGGGGAGAGCCAGACTTGCAGTGTGGTCACGTCGGGTGGCACGTCCATGACCGTGAAAGCATTGTCGGCGGCGGGGATGCCGTTGAAGGCCGGGGATCCCGTGCAAGTGCGTTGGGCGACGGCGGATGCTTGCGTCTATACCGAGTGGGCTGAGAGTGATTTGAACAAAGCGGCGGGGGCTCATTAACACCGAGTCGCCTGCCCGCCCTCACCCCAGCCCTCTCCCGGAGGGAGAGGGAGCCGACCGAGTTGTCTTGCGCTGTACATCGACCTGAAAAACCGAGTCGATTATGGATTCAACGCAGTTCACTCAAGTCGGTGTATTTCTTCAATATCCCCCAATCAGTCCCCTCTCCCTCCGGGAGAGGGCTAGGGTGAGGGCCAGCAGACGACGCGGTCTCACTTGATAGCTGCAAAACCCTCAATTTCGTCAGGCCAGGCCGTCAACACCTCAAACCCGTCCTCAGTCACCGCAATCATGTGCTCCCACTGCGCCGACAGCGAGCCATCCTTGGTCAGCACGGTCCAGCCATCCGGCATGTTCTTCACATGGCGTTTGCCGGCGTTGAGCATGGGTTCGATGGTGAAAATCATCCCCGCCTTCAGCTTCATGCCCTGATTCGGATAACCGTAGTGCAGCACCTGCGGTTCGTCGTGGTAGACCTTGCCGATCCCGTGCCCGCAGTACTCGCGCACCACGCTGAAACCTTCCTTCTCCGCCAGGCTTTGAATTGCATGGCCGATGTCGCCCAACGTAGCACCCGGGCGCACGACACGGATGCCGGCGCACATCGCTTCGTAGGTGGTCTTGATCAGATGCTGCGCTTGGGGTGAAGCCTGGCCGACCACGTACATGCGACTGGTGTCGCCGAACCAACCGTCCTTGATCACCGCGATATCGAGGTTGAGGATGTCGCCATCCTTCAACGGCGTACCGGATGGAATGCCGTGGCAAACCGCGTCGTTGACCGACGCGCAGACGGTTTTCGGGAAGCCGTGATAACCGACGTTCGCCGGGATCGCCTTCTGCACATTGACGATGTAGTCGTTGCACAGGCGATCAAGTTGATCGGTCGTCACGCCAGCCTTGACGTGCGGCACCAGCATCGCCAGTACCTCGGCAGCCAGTTGGCCGGCCACGCGGGATTGGGCAATTTCGGCCCGGGAGTTGATCTTGATCGGATTTCTCATGCCTTGGCCGCCTCTTTGACCGAGGCGTTCTGCGCGGCGTCCGCCAGTGCGCAGACTTGCTGCAGATCCAGGCCTCCGGCCTGTTCGGCACGAATCAGCAACCGGCAAATGGCATGGTGATCAAGGTCGGGATACAGCTCGGCGAGCATGCCGATGCGCATCCAGTGCTCGGCCTGCGCGTTGATCGAGCGGCTCAGTGCGTTGCTGGAAATGCGCAGATTCTCGTGCATATCCTCTGAAATCTTTACGATGCCCATGGCAAAATCCGATATGAAATATATATGGATCGTATATTAGCCAGGCATCTCCCCGAATTGCAAATTTCGCTGAGAAGTCAAATCGCAGGCAAAAAAAAGCTGCCAAAGTTGGCAGCCAAAATCATGAAAAGCACGCGATGTATTGGGGCCAAGAATAGGTGCCTGATAATGACAGTGTCATGACAGCGTCAAACTCATTGAACCGCCCTCCCCGCGTCATCAGGTTGTCATCGAACCCACGGCAGAATCCTCGCAAACCGTCCCGAGCCTCCCGACGGAAGATCTGCAAGGATTCCCATGAAAGAAGACACCTCGCTGTTTGCTGCCATCGACCTGGGCTCGAATGCGTTTCGCATGATGATCGGTCAATCGGTGCGCAGCAGAAAGGGCTTCATGATTCAGGAAGTCAAAACCTTGCGTGAGCCGGTGCGTCTGGCCGAAGGCTTCGATGGCCGGGCACTGGATGAAATGGCGCTGGATCGCGGCTGGCAGGCCCTGGCGCGATTCGGCAAGAAGCTGCGCGGTTTCGAGCCTGGTCGCGTGCGTGCGGTGGCCACCAGCGCGGTGCGCGAGGCGGACAATGCGCAGCTGTTTCTGGCGAGCGCGGAGCGGCATCTGGGGTTTCGCATCGATGTGATTTCCGGTCACGAAGAAGCGCGTCTGGTCTACGCTGGTGTGGCCCACACCCTGCCGGTCGCCGATGACATGCGTCTGGTGGTCGACATTGGCGGCGGCTCCACCGAACTGATCCTCGGTCAGGGTTCGCAACCGTTGCTGACCGAAAGCATCGCCATCGGCAGTGGCACCTTGAGCACGCGCTACTTTCGCAACGGCGAGATTTCCCCCGGCGCCCTGCAAGAGGCCGAACGGGCGGCGATCCTGCAATTCGAAAAGGTCGCCCGGCGTTATCGCGCACAGGGCTGGCAGCAGACCATAGGCTCTTCGGGCACCGCGCGGATGCTCGCCAAGGTGCTCAAGGCCAATCACCTGAACGACTACGGTCAGGGCGGCATTACCTACGGCGGCTTGCTGCGGCTGTCGCTTCGTCTGCTGGAGGTCGGCAACGTGCGGCAACTGAAACTCGCCGGCCTGCAGTCCCACCGCCAGAGCATTCTGCCCGGTGGGCTGGTCGTCATGCTCGCAGCCTTCAAGGTATTCGGTATCGCGCAAATGGAACCATCGGAACCCGGTTTGAGACTGGGTGTTCTGCACGGCCTGATGAGCAACCACTGATCGGTTTTCGCTGCCGGATATTCATCGTCAGATCAAGCCGTTGATGACGCTGAAGACGCCCTTTGAATACTCAATGACGCCTCTGTGTAAACCTCGGTAAATCGCTCCCTTCCTCTCTCTGATTTCGTTCTATGGTTAGATCGAAATGGCTGAATTGCACGCTGACTAATGGTTGCGACAGTTGATGTCTGCGCCTATGTTGCACGCGAGCTTTTCCCCCGCGAATGGAACGCGATCAACACCACAAAGAGGTGAAGAAATGTCAAAGGATTCACGCCCTGCCGTACTTGGGCTGATCGGCAATACGCCGCTGGTACAAGTCACCCGCTTCGATACCGGTCCCTGCACCCTGTTTCTCAAACTCGAATCACAGAACCCCGGCGGCTCGATCAAGGATCGCATCGGTCTGGCGATGATCGATGCCGCCGAACGCGACGGTCGCCTGCAACCCGGCGGCACGATCGTTGAGGCCACCGCTGGCAACACCGGCCTGGGCCTGGCGCTGGTCGGACGCGCCAAGGGCTACCGGGTGGTGCTGGTGGTGCCGGACAAGATGTCCACCGAAAAAGTCCTGCACCTCAAGGCCATGGGCGCCGAAGTGCACATCACTCGCTCCGATGTCGGCAAGGGTCACCCCGAGTATTACCAGGACGTCGCCGCCCGTCTTGCGAAAGACATACCCGGCGCGTTCTTCGCCGACCAGTTCAACAACCCTGCCAACCCGCTGGCCCACGAATGCAGCACCGCGCCGGAAATCTGGGCGCAGACCGAGCATGACCTGGACGCCATCGTGGTCGGCGTCGGCTCGGCCGGCACGCTGACCGGCCTGACGCGCTTCTTCAAGCGCGTGCAGCCGGATCTTGAAATGGTCCTGGCTGACCCGGTCGGTTCGGTGATGGCTGAATACAGCCGCAGCAAGCACTTGGGCACCGCCGGATCGTGGGCGGTGGAAGGCATCGGCGAAGACTTCATTCCGTCGATTACCGACCTGTCGAGCGTGCGCAGCGCCTACTCGATCAGCGACGAAGAAAGCTTCGATCACGCCCGTCAGTTGCTGAAAGCCGAAGGCATCCTCGGAGGTTCGTCCACCGGCACCCTGCTCGCCGCCGCGCTGCGTTACTGCCGTGAGCAGACCGTGCCGAAGCGGGTGGTCAGCTTCGTCTGCGACACCGGCACCCGTTACCTGTCGAAGGTCTACAACGACCAATGGATGACCGATCAGGGCCTGTTGCAGCGCAAACGCTACGGCGACCTGCGCGACTTGATTGCCCGCCGCTTCGAAGACGGCAAAGTCGTCAGTGTAGGCCCCGACGATACGCTGATGACCGCGTTCCAGCGCATGCGCCTGGCCGATGTCTCGCAGTTGCCGGTGCTGGTGGATGGCAAACAACTGGTCGGCGTGATCGACGAATCGGACATTCTGGTGCGCGTACACGAAGACGCCTCGCTCTTCAGCAAGCCCGTCGCCAGCGCGATGACCGACAAGCTGCAAACCCTCGCCCCCGGCGCCACGCTGGCTGAACTGGAAGCCGTGCTGAGCAGTGGCCTGGTGGCGATCATTGCCGACGCTTCAGGCTTCCACGGCCTGATCACCCGCGTCGACATGCTCAACCAACTACGGAGATCCCTTGCATGAGTCAGCACGACAAGAACGCCCGCCCGCAGGGTTTCGCCACCCGCGTGATCCACGCTGGGCAGACGCCGGACCCGACCACCGGCGCGCTGATGCCGCCGATCTACGCCAACTCCACGTACCTGCAAGACAGCCCCGGCGTGCACAAGGGTTTCGACTACGGCCGCTCGCACAACCCGACGCGTTTTGCCCTGGAGCGTTGCGTGGCGGACCTTGAGGGCGGCACCCAGGCATTCGCCTTTGCGTCCGGGCTGGCGACGATTTCCACCGTGCTCGAACTGATCGACGCCGGCTCGCACATCGTCTCCGGCAATGACCTTTATGGCGGCACCTTCCGCCTGTTCGACAAGGTGCGCCAGCGCAGTGCCGGGCATCGGTTCAGCTACGTCGATCTGGCCGACCTGTCGGCGTTCGAAGCATCGTTGCAGGACGACACGCGCATGGTCATGGTGGAAACGCCGACCAACCCGTTGCTGAGCCTGTCCGACCTCGCCGCCATCGCGCGCATCTGCAAGGCGCGCGGGATCATCTGCGTGGCCGACAACACCTTCGCCAGCCCGTGGATCCAGCGTCCGCTGGAACTGGGTTTCGACATCGTGCTGCACTCGACCACCAAATACCTGAACGGTCACTCCGACGTGATCGGCGGGATTGCGGTAGTCGGCGACAATCCTGCGCTGGCCGAGCGCCTGGGCTTCCTGCAGAACGCTGTCGGCGCCATCTCCGGCCCGTTCGACGCCTTCCTCACCCTGCGCGGCGTGAAGACCCTGGCGCTGCGTATGGAGCGTCATTGCAGCAACGCACTGGAACTGGCGCGCTGGCTGGAACAACAGCCGCAGGTCAAACGCGTCTACTACCCGGGCCTGGAATCGCACCCGCAGCATGAACTGGCCAAACGGCAGATGCGTGGTTTCGGCGGGATGATTTCCCTGGATCTGAACAGTGATCTGGCGGGCGCCCGGCGCTTCCTGGAGAACGTGCAGATCTTCGCTTTGGCCGAAAGCCTTGGCGGTGTGGAAAGCCTGATCGAGCACCCGGCGATCATGACTCACGCGACCATTCCGGCCGAAACCCGTGCCAGGCTCGGCATCGGTGACAGCCTGGTGCGCTTGTCGGTGGGCGTCGAGGACATCGAAGACCTGCGTGCGGATCTGGCGCAAGCCTTGGCCAGCATCTAATCCGCAGAAACGTCAAAGCCCGCACGAAGCGGGCTTTGGTATTCGAGTAGGCGGCCAGTGCTGGTCTCTGGCTTACGAGGTTTCTCAGGACTCCCACAGTACAGGCAATGTGCTCTGCTGCTTCACACGGCATAAGGGCTGGAACCCAGCGCGGGGTTCTTTCTAACCGTGTACCCTTCGGAACGCGCCCAACGCTTCCTCGCTATCCGCTTGCGCATCAGTCTGCGTCTTCGCCTACAACCTTGAGCCTAGCAAACCCGCTGCGGTGCGCTACGCGGTTTTTAGATTGATTGTTTTCTAGCGCACGCCTGCAAGGAAGCTAACCGACTATCGCCTTCAGGGCCCTTCCAACTGCCACCCGCCAAGGGCGAACTATACTTTTCAGTTCGCTGTTCAGATTTCCTGTAAACCGTCGACACCCGTGCGCCTTGAGGTGCGCCCGTGCCAATCGCCAATCTGGTTAACCCCAGGCCAACGAGCCTTCCGTCGATGAACCAATGACGGGCAATGCTCGGATGCTTTGTGGCTGATGGGTCGTGGAGAAAATCATGAAACACAAGCTTTGGTCAGGCGTCGTCCTGGCGGTCGCTGCATCGGTCGTGGTGATGCCCAGTGTCTGGGCTGCGCAGGCTCAGGCGCTGGCGTCTGACGGGGCGGATCACGTCAAAGCCGGGGCGGTTGCTTCGGATGGTTCGAATCATGTCGGCGCAGGGGCAGTAGCTTCTGATGGTTCAGACCATGTTGGCGCTGGCGCGGTGGCTTCTGACGGCTCTGATCATGTGGGCGCTGGCGCAGTCGCCTCTGATGGTTCCGATCACGTTGGCGCCGGCGCTGTAGCGTCTGACGGCTCCGACCATGTTGGCGCTGGGGCTGTGGCTTCGGATGGTTCGGATCATGTGGGCGCGGGTGCAGTAGCTTCAGATGGTTCGGATCACGTTGGCGCTGGGGCTGTGGCCTCCGACGGCTCCGACCATGTTGGCGCTGGCGCTGTAGCTTCTGACGGTTCCGATCATGTCGGTGCCGGCGCTGTGGCCTCTGACGGTTCGGACCATGTTGGTGCCGGCGCGGTGGCTTCTGATGGCTCCGACCACGTCGGTACCGGCGCTGTAGCTTCTGACGGCTCCGACCACGTCCGCGCGGGCGCCCTCGCCTCCGATGGCGGCGATAAAGTGGGAGCCAGTCGATTCGCGTCCACTCGCGTTGGCGTAGGCTCTGACCAGGTCGCTTCCGCTCTCATGACCGGCAGTTATTCAGACCAGTTCAACACCCCTCAATGACCGCTATCGGCGCAACCAGCCCGCCGCTGGTTGCGCCGCTCTAGCACATTTGTGCTAATCGACCACCCCGATCCCTGGCGTTATATTCCCTCGCAACCCCGACGCTCCCTGACATTGCCGCTGAGCAGTGCGCGGGATCGTTGCGCCTGGAAAAACAACAACACCAAGGAAGAAACACCATGAAACTGCAGCTCAGCCTCGCCAAGATTACGGTTCTCGGTGCCCTGCTCCTCGGCGCCAGCGGTTGCCAGACCGCCAAACCCACCGAAGACAGCATGCGCGAACGTGCCCAGACCGTCATTGGCCAACCGGTCACCAAGATCGGCAACATCCGCAACGACAGCACACTGACCTACTACACCGCCTACACCGCCGCCGGCGAGTACAACTGCGAATTACCCAGCGGCGCGATCATCGCGGTGGCCAGCATGGGCATCATGACGCCGCCGCTGTCCTGCCTGCCCAAAGGCGCGTCGCCGATTCCGTACCAGTAATCCGGCGCAGCAAAACCGTTCCAACGCCTCTTCTCATCCGGTAAAGGATTGCGTTCAATCATGAAAACACTCATCGCCACCCTCAGCCTCGCCGCCGTCGTGCTCACCGGCTGCGCCACACCGAAACAATGGGAAGCCACCGGCGGCAGCAAGACCGACGGCGTCGTCCAGGTCTCCTACGAACTTGGCCAGTTCGAAAGCGGGCAGACCTCCGCCGCCCAAGGGTTGGCGACGGCCGAAGGTCGCTGCAAGGTCTGGGGCTACAAGAGCGCCGAGGTGTCGGGTTCGGAGAAAAACATCTGTCGCACCATGGGCCAGTACAACTGCCTGCAAACCACCATCACGCAGGACTATCTGTGTAAGCGCTGACCGCTTCGGTCTGCCGGTCGCGCAGCGCACGCAAGGTCGCGCGCAGCTCGGCCGGGCGCACCGGTTTGGACAGAATGGCAATCTGGCGGTCATGCAGGGCCGCCTGGATTTTTTCGATGTCATGCCCGGTGATGATCATGGCCGGCACCGCATACCCCCGCTGACGGCGAACCTCATCAATGCACTCGATGCCGGTACTGTGGGTACCGAGGTCATAGTCGGCAACGATGATGTCGCAGTCGGTGACCAGCCCCTGCCCCGTCAGCTCGGCCTGCACGACGCAGCCCCAGCGCTCCAGTAACGCCGACGTCGCCAGCAGGACGTTGCGATCATCCTCCACCAGACACACCTTCAACCCCGTCAGCAGTCCAACCTGACGAACTTCGTCGCGATTGACGGGCAGCTGCGGTGCCACCTGTGACAGCCCCTGCAGCGTCACGGCCGTGCCGTGCCCCAGTCGAGAGCGAATCCGCACATCGACGCCGATCATCTGCCCCAGCCGCTTGACGATCGAAAGGCCCAGCCCCACGCCTTCAACGTCCTTGTCGCGCAATTGACGAACCCGATAAAACTCCTCGAAAACCTTGGGCAGATGCTCCTCGGCGATGCCTGTGCCACGGTCATAAACCACGATGGCCAACCCCGTCCCTTTTCTGCGCACGCCCACCAGCACCGGTCGCTGCGCGCCATATTTGAAGCAGTTGGACAGCACGTTCTGCACCATGGTCGCCAGCAGGGCCGGATCCGTGTACACCCAATGCTCGCAACGGTGCAGACGTAATTCCACACCCGCCCAACGCGCCGCTTCGACGTTCTGGCGAATCAGCTCCGTCAGCCACTGCCCCAGTTCCAGCGTTTGCATCCGGGGTTGAACCCGGCCGTTATCGAGGGTGTACAGATCGAGGATCGAGCGGAAAAGCTGCGACACGTTGAGCAGCGAACGGTCGATGCTGTCCACCAATTGCCGCTCGTCTTCACCCAACCGGGATTCGCGCAGGCACGCCGTGAACAGACCAATGGAATGAATCGGCTGGCGCAGGTCATGGCTGGCCTGGGCCAGGAAGCGCGACTTCTCCAAATTGGCCGCGACTGCCTCTTCGGAGGCCTTGCGCGTACGCTCCAGCAGCAGGTGCGCATACACCGGAATGACCGTGCTGGTGATCATCAGCATCAACACCATGAACGGTTGCGCCTGCCAGTACGGCGTCAACCGATAGACCGCCAGTAGCGCGAGCAACGCCAGTACCGTGGCAATCGCCAGATAGCGAGAGCCATATCGCATGCCGTTACCGAGGTTGACCCAGACCATGACTGCATAGATGGGCAACGCCGCCTCACCGCCGACCACCAGACCGAAGCAGGTGCCGGTGTAATCGTGGATCATGCCGAATATCCGCCGCGCAGGATAATGCCCCGGCCAACGTACGATGGCCTGACGCAGCCCGACGGAGGCCAGCAAAAACAGGGCAATGTAGGTGACCACCGGCAGGTAAGTCTCGAAGCGCTGCCCTGGCAAGAAGCCGAGCACGCCCATGTAAATGAGCGCGATGCTGGCGATGATGATGCGTAGATTGGCCTGATCGAGCTCGGTGTTTTTCTCGAACTTCATGGGGGGAACGTCCTTGTGCGGCAGTCGTCATAAACAACACGAACCAACAGGCAATGCCTTCGCCCGGTGCTAAGGTGCATGCCGTGAGAAATGCTGACCCAGGGAGGGTTGTGCAATGACATGCCGAATCATCATAGCCGACGATCATCCACTGTTTCGCGAAGCGATGATGCGCACCGTCCGGCGCCTGTTGCCGCAAGCGCTGATCGAAGAAGCCGGCGACCTCGACAGCGTGCTCGCCCTGCTGCCGGCCGGCGATGAGCCCGACACCTTGATCCTCGACCTGCGCTTCCCCGGCCTGACCTGTGTCACCCAGCTCGCGGAACTACGCCGCCGCTTGCCGCGAACCACGCTGATCGTGGTGTCGATGGTCGACGACGAAGCGTTGATCGGTGAAGTCATGGCCGCCGGCATCGATGGCTTCATCGGCAAGAACATCGCCCCCGATGAGATCGGTCAGGCGATCCGGGCGATTCGTGAAGGTGAGGTTCTGGTGAAGTTTGCCCCGTCCGGCCTGCTGCCGCTGGACACAGGCACCGCCCTCACCCCGCGTCAGCAAGAGGTTTTGCGGCTGATCGCCAAGGGCAAGACCAACAAGGAAATCGCCCGTGAACTGGATATTTCGCCGTTCACGGTGCGGATTCATGTGTCGTCGTTGTTGCGGGCGCTCAACGTGCCGTCGCGGGCTGCGGCGGCAGTCAAGTATTCCGGTGCGGGTTAGCGTTGGAAGGCGTGATCAAGGATCCACCTGCGCCATCAATTCGGGCACTGATTCCTGCCGTTTCGCATACCGCTGCGCCAGCACCGCGCAGACCATCAGCTGAATCTGGTGAAACAACATCAGGGGCAGAATCAGCACCCCGATGGTGCTGCCGGCGAACAACACCTGAGCCATCGGCACACCGGTGGCCAGGCTTTTCTTCGAGCCGCAGAACAAAATAGTGATTCGGTCTTCCTGACTGAAACCGAACGCCTTGCCCAGCAGCGTCGACGCCAGCAGCACCAGCGCCAGTAGGATGCAGCAGGCCACCACCAGCCCCAACAGGTCGATGACCGGAATCTGATGCCAGATGCCCTCGTTGACGGCCTCACTGAACGCGCCGTAGACCACCAGCAGAATCGAACCCTGATCGACGAATTTCAGCCAGTTCTTGTTACGGCCGACCCAGGCGCCGATCCAGCGGCGGGCGATCTGCCCGGCAATGAACGGCAGCAGCAGTTGCACGCTGATCTTCAGGATCGCGTCGACGGTCGAACCGCCGTCGCCGTGCACGTTCAGCAACAGCGTCACCAGCAATGGCGTCAGAAAGATCCCGAACAGGCTGGACGCCGCCGCGCTGCAAATCGCCGCCGGAATGTTGCCCCGGGCCAGCGAAGTGAAGGCAATCGCCGACTGCACCGTCGCCGGCAGCGCGCAAAGGTAAAGCATGCCCATGTACAGGTTGTCACCGATCATCGGCGACAGCAGCGGTTTGAGCGCCAGCCCCAATAACGGGAACAGGACAAAGGTCAGGCTGAACACCAGCAGATGCAGGCGCCAGTGACCGGCGCCGGCGATGATCGATTCGCGCGACAGCTTGGCGCCGTGCAGAAAAAACAGCAGCGCAATCGCAATGTTGGTCAGCCAGCCGAAGCCGGCCGCGACCTGGCCGCTGGCGGGCAGGAAGCTGGCCAGCAGCACCACGCCGATCAGGGTCAGGGTGAAGTTGTCGGGCAGGAATCTTGGGCGCGTCATGGTTTGCTCATCCGGGGGTTGCCAGTACGTGGAAGCGACTCTAACGTGGCTGGAAATTACCGACTAACGCCGAAGAGCCTCAAGATGCCGCCAAAAGGACATGACAAAAGTGTCAGACGCAGCATTCCCGGGCTGCCGAGCCTGCCGCGTCCGTTGTACGGGCGCACCGAATCGCTGCCCAATCGCGCCCTGACCCGCCGCCACAGTCATCCGTGGGTGCAATTGTCCTACGCGATCCAGGGCGTACTCGAAGTGCAGACCGCCGCCGGCCGCTTCGTTGCGCCGCCGGAGCGGGCCGTGTGGATTCCGGCGGGCGTGCCCCATCGGGTATTCAGTTCGCCGCACACGGAAATGCGCAGCCTGTACATCGATTGCAGCGTCGCGGGCTGGGCGCTGGAGCGCTGTCATGTACTCGGTGTCAGTGATCTTTTGCGTGAGTTGATCCGGGCCTTCAGTCAGATTCCTGTCGAGTATGACCAGCGCGGCCCTCACGGTCGGCTGGCGCAGGTCATCCTCGACCAATTGGCCGAAGCCCCGCAGATCGACCTGATGCTGCCACTGCCTCAGGACATCCGTTTGCGCCAGATCTATCAGAGTCTGGAGCAGCATCCGGAACAGCAGACCACACTCAGTCACTGGAGCGAAAAGTTTGGCGTGACCGAGAAAACCCTGAGCCGGCTGTTCCTGCGCGATACCGGCCTGACCTTCCGCGCCTGGCGCCAGCGCTTGCGTTTGCTGGGTGCGCTGACGCCGCTGGAGCGTGGTGAACGCGTCACCGAAGTGGCTCTGGCCTGCGGTTATGATTCGACATCGGCGTTCATTGCAGCCTTTCGCCAGCAGTTTGGAGAGACGCCCGGAGAATTTTTTCGCTGATTTTTGTCGATATTTATCGAATTAGGACATGCCAATGGACAAACTTCAGGGTAGAGTTTCGTCCATCAAGAATGATTGACACGTTTCGACGATAACAATGATCAACCACCCTTTAGCGAACCTGTCGGCGGTAACAGCATGATCGAAGTCACTGAAGTCTCCATTGCCCAACTGCGCGCAGCGCTCGAATCCGGCCAGACCACGGCAGTTGAACTGGTTCAGGCCTATCTGGCGCGTATCGATGCCTATGACGGCCCGGACACCGCCACCGCCCTGAACGCGGTGATCGTGCGCAACCCCGATGCCCTGAAGGAAGCCCAGGCCTCCGATGCCCGTCGCGCCAAGGGCGAAACCCTCGGTCCGCTGGACGGCATCCCCTATACCGCCAAGGACAGCTATCTGGTCAAAGGCCTGACCGCTGCGTCCGGCAGTCCGGCGTTCGCCGATCTGGTGGCCCAACGCGACGCGTTCACCATCGAGCGTCTGCGTGCGGGCGGCGCGATCTGCCTCGGCAAGACCAATATGCCACCGATGGCCAATGGCGGGATGCAACGCGGCGTCTACGGTCGGGCCGAAAGCCCGTACAACGCCGCTTATCTGACTGCGCCGTTTGCTTCCGGCTCGTCCAACGGTGCCGGCACCGCCACTGCTGCAAGCTTCTCGGCATTCGGTCTGGCGGAAGAGACCTGGTCGAGCGGTCGCGGCCCTGCCTCGAACAACGGCCTGTGCGCCTACACGCCTTCGCGCGGGGTGATCTCGGTACGTGGCAACTGGCCGCTGACACCGACCATGGACGTGGTGGTGCCCTACGCCCGCACCATGGCCGACCTGCTGGAAGTGCTCGACGTGGTGGTCGCCGAAGACACCGACACCCGTGGCGACCTGTGGCGCCTGCAACCCTGGGTGCCGATCCCGAGCGTGGCCTCGGTGCGCCCCGCTTCTTACCTCGATCTGGCGGTGAAGAGTGATGCACTGGCCGGCAAACGCCTGGGCGTGCCGCGCATGTACATCAACGCCGACCCCGAGGCCGGCACCAGTGAAAAACCGGGTATCGGCGGCCCGACCGGGCAACGCATCAACACCCGCGCCTCGGTGATCGATTTGTGGAAACAGGCCCGCCAGGCCCTCGAAGCGGCCGGTGCCGAAGTCATCGAAGTGGATTTCCCGCTGGTCTCCAACTGCGAAGGCGATCGCCCGGGCGCGCCGACCGTGTTCAATCGCGGCATCGTCTCCAAAGAGTTCATGCACCACGAACTGTGGGATCTGTCGGCCTGGGCCTTCGATGATTTCCTGCGCGCCAACGGCGACCCGAAACTCAACCGTCTGGCGGACGTCGACGGGCCGAAAATCTTTCCGCATGACCCGGGCACCCTGCCCAACCGTGAAGGCGACCTCGCCGCCGGCATGGACGAATACGTGCGCATGGCCGAGCGCGGCATCACGCCGTGGGATCAGATCCCGACGCTGCCGGACGGCCTGCGCGGCCTGGAGAAGACCCGCAAGCTCGACCTCGAAGACTGGATGGATCGCCTCGGCCTCGACGCCGTGCTGTTCCCGACCAACGCCGACGTGGGCCCGGCCGACGCCGACGTCAACCCGGCCTCGGCCGACATCGCCTGGAGCAACGGCATCTGGGTCGCCAACGGCAACCTCGCGATCCGCCACCTCGGCGTCCCGACCGTCACCGTGCCGATGGGCGTGATGGCCGACATCGGCATGCCGGTCGGGCTGACGTTTGCCGGACGTGCCTATGACGACTCGACACTGTTGCGACTGGCGGCGGCGTTCGAGGCGACCGGTTCGAGACGTCTGGTGCCGCCGCGCACGCCAGCGCTGGCAACCGGCAAATAAGAAAAAGGCGGGATCTTTCGATCCCGCCTTTTTCTTTATCTTTCTGCCAACGCTTCCAGTAAATCCGCCGAAGGCACAAAGAACAGACTGCCGGTGACCGCCGTGCTGAAGTCCAGCAGCCGGTCATAGTTGCCCGGCGGCTTGCCGACGAACATGTTTTCCAGCATCTGCTCCAGCGGCTCCGGCGAACGCGCGTAGCCAATGAAGTAAGTGCCGAACTCCCCAGCGCCGGGTCGACCGAACGGCATGTTGTCGCGCAGGATTTTCACCTCTTCGCCGTCCTTGGTGATGGTCGTCAAGGCGCTGTGGGAATTGCTCGGCTTGACCGAGTCATCCAGCTCGATATCGGACAGTTTGGTGCGCCCGATTACCCGCTCCTGGGCCTCGACTGACAATTCGTTCCACGCCTTCATGTTGTGCAGATACTTCTGCACCAGCACGTAACTGCCGCCACTGAACGGCTGATCTTCATCGCCCACGAGGGTGAAATGCTCGGCTTTGCGGCCGACCGGATTTTCCGTGCCATCGACAAAACCGATGATGCTGCGCATGTCGAAATAGCGGAAACCCTGCACTTCATCAGTCACAGTAACGGCGCCGTCGAGCGCCGACATCAGCTGCGTCGCCAGTTCGAAACACAGGTCCATCTGATCGGCGCGAATGTGCAGCAACAGATCGCCCGGTGTGGAAACGGCGCGCCGCCCTTCTACGCCAAACTCGCGAAAGTCATGCAATGACGCGGGGCGTGGACTGCCGAACAGACGATCCCACGCGCTGGAAGAAAACCCGCAAACGCAGGACAAGTTTCCAGAAGGGACACGCTTGCCGACCGAGCGCGTCAGGCCGGCGACATCGGCGCACCAGCCACGGACTTTTTCGGTGGCCTCAGTCTCGGCGTTGAGGGTCGCCACGATGAATATGGCAGCACTGGTGATCGGGCTGCAGACGGCTTGAGGATCTGGCGTGTCGATGATCGTAGCTCCCGGAGTGGTGGACTGACTCGACAGCGAGGTTAGCAAAGAAGTGTTGAATGAAGTATTACCCTCGCTCTGCCCGAGTCGTCCGACACTTCGTTATTCACGAACAATACCCACGAAATAAACGATTTTTCTTTGCCGGAAGGCTCCCACTAGCATGGCCCCGTCTACCCCGAAAAACATAAAGACAGGGAGAACGGCATGCACCCCATCAACATCGGCGAACCCTGGATGTGGGTCGCCTTCATCGTTTTTGTCCTCGCCATGCTGGCCGTTGACCTGTTCGTCTTCGGTGGGCGCAAGGCACATCGGGTTTCGGTACGTGAAGCCTCAGCCTGGGTGATCGCCTGGTGCATGCTGGCGATGGCCTTCGCCGGGTTGCTCTGGTGGTACCTCAACGGCGAATTCGGGCCCGAAATCGCCAAGGTCAAGACCCTGGAATTCCTCACCGGTTACCTGATCGAGCAGTCGCTGTCGATCGACAACATGTTCATTTTCGTGATGATCTTCAGCTACTTCGCCGTGCCGCCGGAGTTGCAGCGCCGGGTGCTGCTGTACGGCGTATTGGGAGCGATCGTGATGCGCGCGGCGATGATCTTCGCCGGTGTTTGGCTGGTGTCGCAGTTCACGTGGCTGCTATATGTGTTCGGTGTGTTCCTGATCATTACCGGGATCAAGATGTTGATGTTCGCCGATCAGAAGCCGGATCTGGAAAAAAATCCGATTGTGCGTTGGGCTCGTGGACACTTACGCATCACCCATAGCTTCCATGGCGAGCGCTTTTTTGTGCGGCAAAACGGTGTGCGCTGGGCTACGCCGATGTTTCTGGTATTGGTGCTGATCGAGGCCAGCGACTTGATGTTTGCGGTCGACAGCATCCCGGCGATTTTCGCGGTGACCACCGATCCGTTCATCATTTTCACCTCGAACATCTTCGCGATCATGGGTCTGCGGGCGCTGTACTTTTTGCTGGCGGACATGGCCGACCGCTTTCATCTGCTCAAGTACGGACTGGCGCTGGTACTGGTGTTCATCGGCGGCAAAATGACGGTGATGCCGTGGTTTCACACGCCGGTGGAATGGTCACTGGCGATTGTCGGCGGGGTAATTCTGACATCGGTGTTGCTGAGTCTGATCCTGACGAAGGACAAGTCGCCTGAAGAAAGTCAGGCGAAATAACGGCCGCGGGAGCGAATGTGATTCGCTCCCGCGACCTTGAGCTTATTTATCCGACTTGATGCTGGTCCACACCCGGGTCCGCACCCGCTCCAGTTTCTGCGGCAACGGTTGCACCACGTACAGTGTCTTCAACGCTTCGCTGGTCGGTGTCAGGTTCGGGTTGCCGGTGATTTCCTTGTTGATCAGCGGCAGCGAATCCTTGTTGGCATTCGGGTAGCCGAGGAAGTCGCTGATCGACGCAATCACTTTCGGATCCAGCAGCGTGTTGAGGAACTCGTGGGCCTCCTCGACGTTTTTGGCGCTCTTCGGAATGGCGAAGGTATCGAACCAGATCGGCGCGCCTTCCTTCGGCAGGCGCCAGTCGACCACCACGCCGTTCTTCGCCTCTTTGGCGCGGTTGCCGAACTGGTAGAAGCTGCCGGAATAACCGATGGCCACACAGATGTCGCCGTTGGCGATGTCGGTCATGTACTTGGCCGAGTTGAAGTAGGTGACATAGGGACGAACCTTGAGCATCAGGTCCTTGGCTTTCTCATAGTCGGCCGGGTTCTGGCTGTTCGGGTCCAGACCGAGATAATGCAAGGCCAGCGGCAGGATTTCCGATGGTGAATCGAGCATCGCCACGCCGCAGGATTTCAGTTTTTCCATGTTTTCGGGTTTGAACACCAGATCCCAGCTGTCCACCGGCGCATTCTCGCCGAGCGCAGCCTTGACTTTGGCCGGGTTGAAACCGATCAGCACCGTGCCGACCATGTAGGGCACGCCGTACTGATTGCCGGGATCATTGGCGTCGAGCAACTTGAGCAGCGCCGGGTCCTGGTGACTCCAGTTCGGTAGCCTGGACTTGTCGAGTTTCTGGAATACACCGGCCTTGATCTGGGTATCGAGGAACTGGTTCGACGGCACCACCAGGTCGTAGCCGGAGTTGCCGGTCAGCAGTTTGGCTTCGAGGGATTCGTTGGTGTCGAAGGTGTCCCAGGTCACTTTGATGTTGCTTTTGGCGGCGAAGTCCTTGGGCACCGACGGCAGGATGTAGTCCGCCCAGTTGTATACCCGCAGTTCGCGCTGCTCGGCGTGTGCGGCGCCGGCCAGCAGCGTCAAACCGCAAACAGTAGCGCCCAGAATGCGTTTCATCGTGACCATGTTGTGTTTCCCCGAATGCGGCGTGAGTCGATGGTTTTTATGTTCTGTACACGGCAGCGGCTGTCAGGTCAGCCAAGGGCAAGGAAGGTGCAGCATTTAGTTGTGGCTTCGATTCTTGCCGACAGCGTAGCCGCAGCACAGTAGCCGGTTGGCCAAAAGGGGATCGATCTGGCCAATTTGCGTGACCGCCCGAATGCTCAAACGACAACGCCCGGCAAAGTGCCGGGCGTTGTTGAACAGCCTGCGAGCGATCAGTCGGTATAGCCCAGCCGCGTCGCCGTGCTCTTCTGAGTGTGCCCGCGAGTCGCCAGGCAGTAATACAACGGGCAGGTCACGAGCAGGCCGACCAGCCATGACAGGTCCGCGCCTTCCACCAGGTTGGCGTAAGGGCCGACGTACAACGAGGTATTGGCGAACGGCAGCTGCACGATGATGCCGATGAAATAGGCAATGATCGCGTGCAGATTGAAACGCCCGTAGATCCCGCCATCGGCACGGAAGATCGAGGCGATGTCGTAGCGGCCGCGTTTGATCAGGTAGAAGTCGATCAGGTTGATCGACGCCCACGGCACCAGGACCAGCAGCAACGCCAGAATCAATCCGATGAACTCGGAAATGAAGTCCGCCGACGCGCCCAGCGCCACCACGCAGCAACCCGCCAACACCACACTCGACAGCACCACCCGCACCTTGATGCTCGGCGTCCAACGGCTGGCGAAGGTCTGGATCGAGGTGATGATCGACAACACCGCGCCATACAGATTCAGCGCGTTGTGGCTGATGATGTTGAGCAGGAACAACACCATCAGAATCGGCCCCAGCCAACCGGTGGACTGCTTGACCGCCGCCATCGCTTCGGTGCCTTCGGGGGTCGCCAGCACCGCCACCGCACCGAAGGTGAACGACAGAATCGTGCCCAGCGTTGCGCCCAGATAAGTCGCGATAAACGGCTTGCTGATACCGATGTCCGCCGGCAGGTAGCGCGAATAGTCGGACACGTACGGCGAGAAGCTGATCTGCCAGATGATCCCCAGCGACACCGTCGCCAGCCAACCCGACAGATTGAAGCTGCCACGAGTGAAGAAGTCGGCCGGCAAGTCATGGGCAAAGATGTAGATGAACCCGGCCAGCAACGCGCTACCCATCACCCAGGTACCGATGCGGTTCAGCGTGTGGATGAAGTTGTAGCCGATCACGCCGATGGCCGTGGCGCTGAGGGCGCCGATCAGAATGCTCAGCGGCGCCGGCACCGACGGCGCAATGCCGACGATGGATTTGCCGGCCAGCACGATGTTGGAAATGAAAAAACCGATATAGATGATCGCCGCGAAGAACACGATCAACAGCGCACCGTAGCGCCCGAACTGGCCACGACTCTGGACCATCTGCGGAATGCCCATGCGCGGTCCCTGTGCCGACGCCAAAGCAATCACCACACCGCCGATCATGTGCCCCAGCGCAATCGCCAGCAGCCCCCAGAACAGGTCGAGATGAAACACCTGGACCACCATGGCGCCGGTGACGATGGGCAGTGGCGCAATGTTGGTGCTGAACCAAAGGGTGAAAAGGTCGCGGGCCTTCCCGTGGCGTTCCGCGAGTGGGACGTAGTCGACCGTGTGATTCTCGATCAACGGATCTTGCCGGGACATCTGGGACATAAAAATGAACTCGATTGGGTCTGTTCTTATCGTTGTATGAAGCCAAACCGGGGGTGCTTCGTGGCTGCCCCCCAGACGAACACCATATTATGGTATTCCAACATTTTCACAAGACTGATCCGCTGTTTACGACGGCATCTGATCCGGCATCCTCCCTGATAGCCAGGCTTTACGGCTAGACGAAAGGCCCGTAAATATTGAGTTTCCGACGGGTGAACCACGTTTATCGTTTCACCAAAAAAGCGCTTGCAATCGATGTATTACGGTATACCATCAGACCCACAAACGAATAAAAACACGCTTCACCGCACTCGAGGATTGACCAATGATCGATGCTGCCGTCTACAAACAAGTCATGGGCTCGTTCCCGTCCGGCGTCACCGTCATCACTACACTTGATGACGACGGCCAGATCGTCGGCCTCACCGCCAGCGCCTTCAGTTCGCTGTCGATGGATCCGGCCCTGGTGCTGTTCTGCCCCAATTACAGCTCCGATTCCTATCCCGTCCTGATCAAGAACCGACGTTTTGCCATTCACGTACTGTCCGGCGGCCAGCAGAGCGAAGCCTATGCGTTCGCCCGCAAAGGCAAGGACAAGGCGCAGGGCATCGAGTGGACGCTGAGCGAACTGGGCAATCCAATCCTGGCCAACGCGACAGCTATCATCGAATGTGAGCTGTGGCGCGAATACGAAGGTGGCGACCACGCGATCATGGTCGGCGCGGTGAAAAACCTCATCGTCCCTCAACAGGACGCCGGCCCGCTGGTGTATTGCCACGGCAAGATGGGCGCCCTGCCCGCCTTCGCCTGATCCCCACGATTGCACTTAAACAGGCCTGCATGCGACCGGCCGACCACAAGAGATTCGAGGTAGCGTCATGAAATTTTCCCTGTTCGTACACATGGAACGCTGGGACGAAAACGTCAGCCACCGTCAACTGTTCGAAGACCTGACCGAACTGACGTTGATGGCCGAGGCCGGCGGTTTCAGCACTGTGTGGATCGGCGAACACCACGCCATGGAATACACCATCTCGCCGAGCCCGATGCCGTTGCTGGCCTACCTCGCCGCCAAGACCACCACCATTCACCTGGGCGCCGGCACCATCATCGCGCCGTTCTGGCACCCGCTGCGGGTGGCCGGCGAATGCGCCTTGCTCGACGTGATCAGCAACGGCCGGATGGAAGTCGGCCTGGCCCGTGGCGCCTATCAGGTGGAATTCGACCGCATGGCTGGCGGCATGCCTGCCTCATCCGGCGGCCAGGCGCTGCGGGAAATGGTCCCGGTGGTCCGCGCCCTGTGGCAAGGCGACTACGCCCACAACGGCGAGATCTGGAAATTCCCCACCTCCACCAGCGTGCCGAAACCGATCCAGAAGCCCAACCCGCCGATGTGGATTGCCGCCCGCGACCCGGACTCGCACAACTTCGCCGTGGCCAACGGCTGCAATGTGATGGTCACGCCGTTGATGAAGGGTGACGAAGAAGTCCTCGACTTGAAAAACAAGTTCCAGACGGCGCTGGACAACAACCCCGATGTGCCGCGTCCGCAATTGATGGTGCTGCGCCACACCCACGTGCATTCAGTGGATGACCCGGAAGGCTGGAAGGTGGGCGCCAAAGCCATCTCACGTTTCTACCGCACGTTCGATGCGTGGTTCGGCAACAAGGAAGTGCCGGTCAACGGCTTCCTCGCCCCGAGCCCGGAAGAGAAATTTGCCGGGCGTCCGGAATTTGAGCTGGAGAGCCTGCACAAGACCGCCATGATCGGCACGCCGGAAGAGATCATTCCGCGCATCAAGTACTACCAGGAACTGGGGGTGGATGAGTTCAGCTTCTGGTGTGACAACAGCTTGCCGCATGCGCAGAAGAAGAAGTCGCTGGAACTGTTTATCAAGCATGTGGTGCCGGCGTTCAGATAAACCTGCGCCTGGCATATGAAAACGCCCCGAGATGTTCGGGGCGTTTGCGTTTCGTATCCAGGTTCCGATTCCGCAGGTCAGCTCTTCACAGGAATACGCTTTTCGGGACGGGTAATGTCGAAGACATGTTGCACGCAGTTGTCGCCAATGAATTGAAACTCCACCAGATAGGTTTTGCCGCGCTCTGGCGTAAACGAATTGCTCACTGGCCCGCAGGTATGGAGAACGCCGGTGCGAGGGCCATTTGCATAGCCCGATACTTCAAGCGTCTTATCCGCATCGGCCTGGGTTTCCAGTTGCGGGAAGCGTTTGGCCACTGCGCTGTTGCCCACTTCGTTGAGCTTGGCAATCCAGCCGAACACCTGGCCTCGCCCCGAATCCACAACGGTTCCCACCTCCTCCATGCGGCGGTCGGGATCGTCTGCACGACGGATCGAAAACTCCACCGGAATCGTCGAGCCCGACGCTTTCATCACAACCTTGGCGTGCTGCGCATCGACCGCCACTGTATTCTGATGCAACTGGACACCGTCTTTCAGCAGATTGGGAGACGAGTCCCGAACGTTGGAATGGCAGCCTGCAAGCGCGAACGCCAAGGTCAAAGTGGCGAGTGCACGTTTGTTCACGTATGAATCTTCCCTAATCAGCGCAACAGTACAAAAGTGTTATCAAAGTAGCGGCGCGATATTAGATAGCCACTATTTTGACGTCAATCCATCGATTCAGCACCCTGGCGATGCAGATACGCACCGTCAATCAGGCCAGCGGCCGAAATCAGTGCTCAACGCCCAATTTCGTCGCCACGTCCTGCGGCGCAAGCACTCGACCATCGGCTGACATCAACTCAAGCTTGCGGATCGGTTGCCCCTTCTGCGCATCGACCATCACCGAGCCCGACTCGCCTGGCGCGAACAGGTGTTCCCCGCCCCACTGCGACAGCGCAACAATCACGGTTTGCAACGCCCGGCCCTTTTCCGTCAGCACGTATTCCTTGTAGGCGCTGCCATCGGACGCCGGCACCAGGCGCAGGATGTCGCGTTCCACCAGTCCTTTGAGCCGCACGCTCAACATGTTCTTGGCGATTTCCAGGCTCTTCTCGAAATCGCTGAAACGACAAATGCCTTCCAGTGCATCGCGGATGATCAGCAACGACCACCAGTCGCCGATCAGGTCCAGCGTACGGGCAACCGGACAGGCATTGCCTGCAAGGCTTTTGCGCTTCATTTCGGGTATCTCCGGCAAACGACAGATGGGCTGTGGTTGCATCTTACAACTCACGTTGCAAAAGCGATAACACCGTGCGCCACGAACTTAGCACCTGCGTACAAGTGGCTGAAGCGCTTTGCCGCGATAGTGATCGTTGCCATCACGGCATCCACGCAGGCCTACACCCAAGGAGTTTCCATGAGCACGTTCACGACTCAAGACGGCACCGAAATCTATTTCAAGGACTGGGGCAGCGGCCGGCCCGTGCTGTTCAGCCACGGTTGGCCACTGGACGCCGACATGTGGGAATACCAGATGGAATACCTGAGCAGCCGCGGCTACCGCACCATTGCCTTCGACCGTCGCGGTTTCGGCCGCTCCGAGCAGCCGTGGACCGGCTACGACTACGACACCTTCGCCGACGACATCGCGCAATTGATCGAGCACCTGGATCTGCGTGATGTGACTCTGGTCGGTTTCTCCATGGGCGGCGGCGATGTCAGCCGCTACATCGCACGCCACGGCAGCGAGCGCGTCGCCGGCCTGGTGTTGCTGGGCGCGGTGACGCCGTTGTTTGGTAAGAAGCCGGACTTTGCCGAAGGCGTCGACAAGTCGGTGTTCGACGGGATCAAGGCGGGTCTTTTAAAAGATCGCGCGCAGTTCATCGCTGATTTCAACACGCCGTTCTATGGCCTCGACAAGGGTCAGAAAGTCTCGGACGGTGTGCTGACACAAACCCTGAACATCGCCCTGCTGGCCTCGCTCAAAGGCACCGTGGACTGCGTCACCGCATTCTCGGAAACCGACTTCCGTCCGGACATGGCGAAAATCGATGTACCCACCCTGGTCATCCATGGTGACGGCGACGTCATCGTCCCGTTCGAAACCACCGGCAAACGCGCCGCCGAGCAAATCAAGGGTGCCGAGCTCAAGGTGTATGCCGGCGCACCGCACGGCTTCGCCGTGACCCATGCGCAGGCATTGAACGAAGACCTGCTGGCGTTCCTCAATCGTTGAGTCCGATGTAAATCGAGCGCCATCTGAAAAGGGGCCGCCGACACACCTGTCGACGGCCCCTTTTTTCGTTGTCCAGTCTTCCGGCGCCATAGCGAGGCCCCGTGTTTTCGGGACGTTCAGGCCTCTGCATCACGTTTTTATCTTCACATGCCAGCTTAATAATATTTTACCGATAACCACCCCCTCCCTAGTCTGATCCCAAGCACAGAGAACAGGTCGACAGCGACCTGAATCCAACGGCCTCGTGAGAAGGGATCAGAGATGACCACTGAAATAATAAAAACAGACACGCTTGTTGTCGGCGCCGGTCAAGCGGGTGTGGCCATGAGTGAACACCTGAGCAAACTCGGGGTGCCGCACCTGGTGCTGGAGCGCAGCCGCATTGCCGAACGCTGGCGCACCGGGCGCTGGGACTCGCTGGTAGCCAACGGTCCGGCGTGGCACGACCGGTTTCCGGGGATGGAATTCGATGATGTCGATCCGGACGGTTTCGCCCACAAGGAACGCGTCGCCGATTACTTCGAGGCCTATGCGAAGAAATTCAATGCGCCGATCCGCACCGGCGTCGATGTGAAAAGCGTGGTGCGCAATGTCGGGCGCCCGGGTTTTACCGTCGAGACCTCCGAGGGCGTGATTGAAGCGGCCCGGGTCGTTGCTGCGACGGGTCCGTTCCAGCGTCCGGTGATCCCGGCCATTGCGCCAAAAGATGAGCGTCTGCTGCAGATTCACTCGGCCGACTATCGCAACCCGCAACAGCTGCCGGCCGGTGCAGTGCTGGTGGTCGGTGCCGGTTCGTCGGGCGTGCAGATCGCCGATGAATTGCAGCGCTCGGGCAAGCAGGTTTACCTCTCGGTCGGCGCCCATGACCGCCCTCCTCGCGCTTACCGCAACCGTGATTTCTGCTGGTGGCTGGGCGTGCTCGGCGAGTGGGATCAGGCCGCGATGAAACCCGGCCGCGAGCACGTGACCATCGCCGTGAGCGGCGCCCACGGTGGCCGCACCATCGACTTCCGGGGTCTGGCCCATCGCGGCATGACCCTGGTCGGCGTCACCGAATCGTTCAGCGATGGCGTGGTGACCTTCAAACAGGACCTGCGCGACAACCTCAAGCGTGGCGACGAGAACTACCTCGCGCTGCTGGATGCTGCCGACGCCTACATCGAACGCAACGGTCTGGATCTGCCGCTGGAACCGGAAGCCCGCGAGACGTATCCGGATCCTGAATGCGTAAAAAACCCGCTGGCCAATCTCGATCTGGCCGCCGCCGGTATCACCTCGATCATCTGGGCCACCGGGTTTGCCGTGGACTATTCGTGGCTGAAAGTCGCCGCGTTCGATGACAACGGCAAGCCGCAGCACCAGCGCGGCGTGTCCAGCGAAGCGGGTGTGTATTTCCTCGGTCTGCCGTGGCAGTCGCGACGTGGATCCTCGTTCATCTGGGGCGTGTGGCACGACGCCAGGCACGTGGCTGATCACATCGCCACCCAGCGCAAATACCTGGCTTATCGCGATGCCGAACAACGCGAAGCCGCGCTGCACAACAACGCTGTCGACACCGTCGACGCTTGATTTCCCTCTTCAATACCGGCGCCCGTCGCGCCGGGTTCGATTTCGTCAGGAGCCTTACATGAGTCAGCCAACCCACACCCGCATTCGCATGTTCAACACCAAGGACACCTACCCGAACCAGACCCTGGACAACGACCTGTGCCAGGCCGTGCGTGCCGGCAATACCGTGTATGTCCGTGGTCAGGTCGGGACCAATTTCGATGGCGAACTGGTCGGCCTCGGCGACCCGCGCGCGCAGACCGAACAGGCCATGCGCAACGTCAAGCAATTGCTCGAAGAGGCCGGCAGCGACCTGAGCCACATCGTCAAGACCACCACGTACCTGATCGATCCGCGCTACCGCGAGCCGGTGTATCAGGAAGTCGGTAAATGGCTGAAGGGCGTATTCCCGATCTCCACCGGGCTGGTGGTGTCGGCCCTGGGTCAGCCGCAGTGGCTGATGGAGATTGATGTGGTTGCGGTGATTCCCGAGTAATTCGACCTTAGCGAAAGGAGGCCACACATGACATTTTCCATCGCCGCCCGCTGCCCCGAAACCGGTCAGTTCGGGATCGCCATCAGTTCCTCCAGCATCGCCGTCGGCGCCCGCTGCCCGTGGCTGCTGCCCGGTGTCGGCGCGGTGTCGAGCCAGAACATCACCCTGCCCTCCCTCGGCCCGGAAGTGCTCGCTTTGATGGAGCAAGGCCTGGCGCCCGAGGCGGCGCTGGACAAGGTGCTGACCCGCAACGGCTACAGTCAGTACCGGCAGATCACGGCGATCAATCACCTCGGCCAGACCGCGCATTTCAGCGGCGCGCAAACCCTGGGCGTGCACAACGCTGTATCCGGCGAGCAATGCGTGGCGGCGGGCAACATGCTCGCCGGGCGCTCGGTGATCGAAGCCATGGTCAGCGCGTTCGAGGATGGCGAAGGCCAATTGGCCGACCGCCTGATCAAGGCCTTGCACGCCGCCCAGGCCCTGGGCGGTGAAGCGGGCCCGGTGCATTCGGCAGCCGTGGTCGTGGTCGGCGAACTGACCTGGCCCATCGTCAACCTGCGGGTGGACTGGGCCGATGAAGACCCGATCGGCCAACTGCAAAAACTCTGGGACGCCTATCGCCCGCAGCTGCAGGACTACATCGACCGCGCCCTCGACCCGGCCAAGGCGCCGGGCTACGGGGTTGCCGGAGACGACCGATGAGCGACAGCGTCGCGTTGCTCAAGACGCTGGTGGGATTCGACACCACCAGCCGCGAGTCCAACCTGCAATTGATCGACTTCGTGCGCGACTACCTCGAAGGGTTCGATGTGCCTTGCGAGCTGATCTACAACGATGAGCGCAGCAAGGCCAATCTGTTCGCCACGATCGGCCCGGCCGACCAACCGGGCATCGTGCTGTCGGGGCACACCGATGTGGTGCCCGTCGATGGCCAGCCGTGGACGCTGCCGCCGTTCGAACTCAGTGAGCGCGACGGCAAGCTTTACGGTCGCGGCACGGCGGACATGAAGGGCTACATCGCCTGCGTGCTCGCGTTGGTGCCGTCGTTGCTCGAAGCACCGCTGCGTATGCCGGTGCACATTGCGTTGTCCTATGACGAAGAGGTCGGCTGCCTCGGTGTGCGCTCGCTGCTCAAGGTGCTGGAGCAACGTCCGGTCAAACCGCTGTTGTGCATCATCGGCGAGCCAACCGAACTCAAACCGGTGCTTGGGCACAAGGGCAAACTGGCGATGCGTTGCGATGTTCAGGGTCACGCCTGTCACTCGGCCTACGCGCCACTTGGGGTCAACGCCATCGAATGCGCCGCCGAGCTGATCGGCGAGCTGGGACGCATCGGTGGGCAACTCAAGGATGAGCACGTCGATCCGCGTTTCGACCCGCCGTACTCCACGGTGCAAACCGGCGTGATCAGCGGTGGAAAGGCGTTGAACATCGTCCCCGCCGATTGCCGTTTCGACTTCGAAATCCGCGCCCTGCCCTCGCAGGATCCGGCACTCGTCGCACAACAACTCCAGGCCTACGCCGAACAGCAAATGCTGCCGCGCATGCGGGCGGTCAACGAGCAGAGCGATATTCGCTTCAGCGAATTGTCGGCCTATCCGGGGCTGGCGACTGGCGCCCGAAGCCAGGCTGCGGAACTGATCGCCACGTTCTGTGGCTCGGACGATTTCGGCACTGTTGCGTTTGGGACTGAAGGCGGATTGTTCGATGCGGTGGGTATTCCCACGGTGGTGTGCGGCCCCGGCAGCATGGATCAGGGGCACAAGCCGGACGAGTTCGTCAGCCGCGATCAGCTCAAGGCCTGCGATGAGATGCTGCAACGGATGCTGGCTTCGATTCGCCTTTGACACCTGCCCCATGCTGGGGGGGCGGAATTGGTCCGGGCGGCGCTCCGATGATGGGGTCAGATCAGTCTCTGCTTATGTTGAGGCTGTTGGCCTCTTCGCGGGCAAGCCCGCTCCCACAGTAATCCAGCGACTGGCACAGATTTTCGATGCGCCGCAACCGACAGACAGCTGCTCCTGGGGAGGTCGGCTGCGTTCGCGCTTGCATGCACGAAAGCCCCGAAACAGAGCGGTTACGACAGAAAAACGAAGCTCGTTTTTTTAACGTCTGAAGCAACAAAACTACTCATTTATCTCTCCCCGTTCCTTGCCCATGATCAACCCCAACAAGAAATGCGCCGTCCCGTGCCGGCGCTCATTGAAGTACGTCCACGTACTCGTCCTTGCCTTGGAGTTCGTCATGACCACCTCTGCATCAACGTCTGCACCGCTCATTGAAAAACACACGATCGGCTACGTGCCGCCCGAAGATCGCCACGGAAAGGTTCGGGATCTGTTCACCCTCTGGTTCGGCGGCAATATCGCGCCGTTGCCCATCGTCACCGGCGCCCTGGGCGTGCAGTTGTTTCACCTGAATCTGGTGTGGGGCATCGTCGCCATTCTGGTCGGCCATCTGGTCGGCGGTGTGCTGATGGCGCTGCACTCGGCGCAAGGCCCGCAGATGGGCATCCCGCAGATGATCCAGAGTCGCGCACAATTCGGTTCCCTCGGCGCGCTGCTGGTGGTGTTGATTGCCGGCGTGATGTACATCGGCTTCTTCGCCTCCAACATCGTGCTCGCCGGCAAGTCGCTGCATGGCGTGGTCGACAGCGTTCCGGTGCCGGTTGGCATTGTGATTGGCGCTCTGGGCTCGGGGATCATCGGGATCATCGGTTACCGCTTCATCCATGTGCTCAACCGCATCGGCACCTGGGTGTTGGGGATCGGCATCGTGGTCGGTTTCGGCTACATCCTCACCCATATCCAGACCGATGATTTCCTCACTCGCGGCAGCTTCAACATCTCGGGCTGGCTTGCGACGGTGTCGCTGGCAGCGCTGTGGCAGATCGCGTTTGCGCCTTACGTGTCGGACTACTCGCGTTACCTGCCGGCGAATGTGCCGGTGGCGGCGACCTTCTGGACGACCTACCTGGGATCGGCGCTGGGTTCGAGCCTGTCGTTCGTGTTCGGCGCCGTCGCGGTGCTGGCAACGCCAGTGGGCATGGACACCATGGACGCGGTGAAACTCGCCACCGGTGCCATCGGCCCGTTGATGCTGGTGCTGTTCCTGCTCAGCGTGATAAGCCACAACGCCCTCAACCTGTACGGCGCGGTGCTGTCGCTGATCACCCTGGTGCAGACCTTCGCCTACCGCTGGATTCCGACCGCCAAGAGCCGCGCGGTGATTTCGATCATCGTCCTGCTGGCCTGCTGCTTCGCTGCGGTCGGCGCCTCGGCAGACTTCATCGGCCACTTCGTCGACATGGTGCTGGTGCTGCTGGTGGTGTTGGTGCCGTGGACCGCGATCAACCTGATCGACTTCTACGCCATCCACAAAGGCCAGTACGACATCGGCTCGATCTTCCAGGTCGACGGCGGCATCTACGGCCGTTACAACCCGCAGGCCTTGCTGGCCTATGCGATCGGTATCGCGGTGCAGATTCCATTCATGAACACGCCGCTGTACGTCGGGCCGGTGTCGGCGCACATCAACGGCGCGGACCTTTCCTGGCTGGTGGGATTGCTGGTGACGTCGCCGCTGTATTTCTGGCTGGCCAGTCGTGACAGTGCTTATCGCCGGCGGCTGACCTCGGGAAAACTGGCGGGCAGTCTCTGAGATTGACACGATGCACCAACAAGGCCCGCCCTGTGCGGGCCTTCTGCTTTGCGTTGTGCTATTTCTTTACGCCCGACGACAACCGGAGATGGAAATCCCATGCTGCGAATTCTGGGCAAAGCCTCATCGATCAATGTGCGCAAAGTGCTGTGGACCTGTGCTGAACTGAACCTTCCCTTCGAACGCGAAGATTGGGGCTCGGGTTTTCAGTCGACGTTGACACCGGAGTTCCTCGCACTCAATCCCTGCGCGATGGTGCCGGTGATCCAGGACGATGACTTCACGCTGTGGGAGTCGAACTCGATCATTCGCTATCTGGCGTCGCGCTATGACGGCGAACCACTTTACCCGAGCGAGCCGCGCGCCCGCGCGCGGGTGGATCAATGGATCGACTGGCAGGCTTCGGAGTTGAACAAGTCCTGGTCGTACGCATTCATGTCGCTGGTGCGCAAGTCACCCGTGCATCAGGACAGCCTTGCTCTTGCGGCCGGTTGCCGGGAATGGGCAAGGCACATGGAGATCCTCGACCGGCAGCTGCAAAAGACCGGTGCCTATGTCAGCGGCGAGCAGTTTTCCCTCGCTGACATCCCTGTCGGCCTGTCGGTCAATCGCTGGTTCGAGACGCCGCTGGAACATCCGCATCTACCGGCGGTGAGCGCTTATTACGAACGCTTGAATCAGCGCCCCGCTTACCGATTGCATGGACGCAACGGCACGCCATGATTCCGGTCATTTTTTTGAACGCCTCGCGGCGCTACTGACGTGCCCGCCACCGAGGGCACGATGAAGACGCTGAATCGGGCACACTTGTTCAATCAAATAAGCAGGTCTTCATAGAAGGCGCCGTACGGAAGCTCAGGATGTTCGATCTGGATTTCCAGAATCCACACACCGGCATTCGGAGCCTGTTCGAAGTCACCCAGATTGCCGCCGCGATAGATCGCGTGAGGAAAATCGCTGACCCGGTGCCCTTTGATGTCCAGATTCAGCTTCCAGCCCATGGCCTCGGCCTGATCGGTGGCGTAGCGATACAGTTCGACACCGGTTACGCCCTGACGCCAGAAGGCCTCGACCTTGTCGAAGAGTTCTTTGGAGGCGGCTGCGCAGGCAATCATTTGCGGATCGGACCCGGTGACGAACGTCGCCCCGGCATCGCCTTCGTGGCCTTCCCAGACCACGCCCATGTCGATGAAGAAAATGTCCTCTTCACCCAGGATCGGATCGCCTTCGGAGCGCTCCTTGAAGGTCTTCAGCGTGTTGGCGCCAAAACGGATCAGCAGCGGGTGCCAGATTCGGTCCATGCCCAGTTCGACAAGGATTTCCTTGCCCCGCGTATGGGCTTCGGATTCGCGCATGCCGGGTTTGATCACCTTGGCGATCTCGTCCACGGCCTTCCAGGTCAACTGCTGGGCGTGGCGCATGGTTTCCAGCACAAAACGCTCACCTACTGCTTTTTTACCGCTCAGGGCTGTGGTCATCGCTGATTCCTTCTGGCTAATCGCTTGCGCTGTATAGTTTTTTATATTTCGGTACAGGACGCCTAAGATACAACCATGACACAAAGCATCAATTCTCTTCTGCACGCACCACACCGCGCTCCTCGAGCAAGCGCACAAACATGCTCAGACTGCGCGAAACCGTACCCCGCCGCCATACCAGCCACGTCGTCAGATAGCGGAAATCCGCCGCCAGCGGCCAGACACTCACCGTCGCGCAGCCGGGCATGCTCTGCAGCATGCTGCGCGGCATCAAAGCCAGACCGGCGCCCGCGCTGACGCAGGCGAGCATGCCGTGATAGGACTCCATTTCGAAGATCTTGCCGGGCACCGCAGCGTCGGTGCTAAACCACTTTTCGAAGTGATGGCGATAGGAGCAGTTCGAACGGAATGCATAGATGTTCTCGCCATTCACGTCCGCAGCACGCTGGATCGGCCCATGATGGAGCGGCGAGATGATGACCATTTCCTCTTCGAATGCCGGAATGCCTTCCAGCGCCGGGTGCAACACCGGACCATCGACAAATGCAGCGGCCAGACGTCCCGAAAGCACACCGTCGATCATCGTCCCGGAGGGTCCGGTCGACAGGTCCAGATCGACCTTCGGATGCTGCTGGTTATAGGTCGCCAGCAAACCGGGAATGCGTACCGCTGCCGTGCTTTCCAGCGAACCCAGCGGGAATGCACCCTGAGGTTCTTCGCCGGCGACCGTGGCGCGGGCTTCCTGAACCAGATCGAGAATCCGCCGTGCGTACTCGAGAAAACTCCAGCCGGCCGGCGACAGCCGCAAGCGGCTTTTCTCGCGGATGAACAGATCGACGCCCAGGTCTTCCTCCAATTGTTTGATGCGGGTCGTCAGGTTCGACGGCACGCGATGGATCTGCGCCGCTGCCGCGCTGATGCTGCCGTGCTCGGCCACGGCCTTGAAGATTTCCAGTTGCACCAGATCCACAGTCATTCTCCAATCGTGAAAGAAACACTCTTTATTATTCAGTTTCCAGAAACCAAACACCACCCTACTCTGAGCGCATCCACTGACTTCGCAGGACGATGCCATGAGCCCGATTTCCAGCCAGACCCACGCCATCTCGATCAACCCCGCCACCGGGGAACAGATCGGTCACTACGCCTTCGAATCCGCTGAAGCCCTCGACGCTGCACTGACCCGTGCCGCGTTCGGCTTCGGAAAATGGAAACGCAAGCCGCTGCAGGACCGCTCCCATGCCCTGACCGCGCTGGCCGGCGCTCTGCGTGACAGCAGCGAGGCCATGGCGACCATGATTACTCAAGAAATGGGCAAGCCGATCGCTCAGGCCCGTGGCGAAATCGAGAAATGCGCCAGGCTCTGCGAGTGGTACGCCGAACACGGCCCGGCCATGCTCAACGCCGAAGCGACCCTGGTCGAAGGCGGCAAGGCGCGCATCGAATACCGTCCGCTGGGGCCAATCCTCGCCGTCATGCCGTGGAACTTCCCGATCTGGCAAGTACTGCGTGGCGCCGTCCCGGCGCTGATCGCCGGCAACACTTACGTGCTCAAGCATGCGCCGAACGTGATGGGCAGCGCCTATCTGCTGCGCGACGCCTTCACCCGCGCCGGTTTTGCCGACGGCGTGTTCGAAGTGATCAACGTCACCCCGGAAGGCGTGTCCACCGCCATCGCCGATCCACGCATCGCCGCCGTGACCCTGACCGGCAGCGTCCGCGCCGGCATGGCCATCGGCGCACAGGCCGGTGCCGCACTGAAAAAATGCGTGCTGGAGCTGGGCGGTTCCGATCCGTTCATCGTGCTCAACGACGCCGATATCGACGAAGCCGTGCAAGCGGCAGTGATCGGTCGTTACCAGAACTCAGGCCAGGTCTGCGCCGCCGCCAAACGCTTGATCATCGAAGAAGGCGTGGTCGAGGAATTCACCCGCAAATTCGTCGAAGCCACCCGCCAGTTGAAGATGGGCGATCCGTTGTCTGCCGACAACTACATCGGCCCGATGGCCCGTTTCGATCTGCGCGACGAACTGGATCAGCAAGTGCGCGATACCCTGGAAGAAGGCGCCACCCTGCTGCTCGGCGGCAGCAAAGTCGAGGGTTCGGGCAACTACTACGAGCCGACCGTACTGGCCGACGTCACCGACAGCATGACCTCGTTCAAGCAGGAGCTGTTTGGCCCGGTGGCCTCGATCATCACCGCTCGCGACTGCGCCCATGCCGTGGCGTTGGCCAACGACAGCGAGTTCGGTCTGACTGCAACGATCTACACCGCCAACGTCGCCCTGGCCCAGCAACTGACCAGCGAACTGGAAACCGGTGGCGTGTTCATCAACGGCTACTCCGCCAGCGACCCGCGCGTGACCTTCGGCGGCGTGAAGAAAAGCGGTTTCGGCCGCGAGCTGTCGCACTTCGGCGTGCGCGAGTTCTGCAATGCGCAGACCGTGTGGCTGGATCGCCGCTGATCCATTGAAAAAAAAGCCCGGAAGCGTTTTGCGCTTCCGGGCTTTTTCATTTATGCCGCAGCCTGTCGGGGTTCCGACACCGTCCGATCCTTGCTCAACAGTCCCAGCACCACAGCCGCCGACACCAGCGTGATGATCGTCAGGATGTGCAGCAGATACTGGAACGCCGAGGCGTAACCCTGCACCAGACGTTCATTGGCCAACCCCGGAACCGTGTTGATCGCATGGGCCATGTCGCCGGTGGTCACCCGGTGCGCCGTCTCCGCAATCAGCGCGGTGTCTGCACCGCTGGCCACGGCTTGCAGATCGGTGTGCAGCAGCGAGGCAAGAATCGCCGCGACACTGGCCAGCGCAATCCCCTCTCCCGCCACCCGCACCGTGTTGAAAATCCCGGCCGCCATGCCGGCCCGTTCTTTCGGCACCACGCTGACCGACAGTCCGTCCATCAAGCCCCACGGAAGGCCCGCGCCGATCCCGATCAACACCATCGGCACCACCAGCGCGAATTTCGGCTCGCCGACGTTGTACAGGCTCAGCCAGTGCAGACCCACGGCGGCAATCAAAAAACCAACGCCCGACAAGAGACCCGCCGAGACAAACCGGGTCATCGATGCTGCCAGCATCGGCACCACCAGCATCGGTGCCGACAGCGCCAGCAACAGCAAACCGGCATCGATTTCACTCAAGCCTTCGACGCCGATAAAGCGCAACGGCAGCATGACCACTAGCACGATGTAGCAAAAGCAGGTGCCGATCGGCAGCATCTGCACGCCGATAAAGCGCGGAAAACGGAACAGCGTCAGATCAAGCATCGGACGTTTGACACGCATTTCGATCATGACAAACAGTGCCAGCAACAGCGCCGAAGCGCCCAGCAGACCGACCACCAACGGACTCCCCCAGCCGTTTTCGGGAGCCTGGATCACACCGAACGTGAACAGCGCCAGCATCGAGCTGAACGTCACGGTGCCCGGCCAATCGAGACCGCTGGCGTCGGGGTCGCGGGTTTCACGCATGCGCGGCAGGCCGAACACCATCGCGATCACGCCGATCAGTGCGGTGAAGACAAAGATTGCACGCCAGTTGAACGCCTCGATCAACGCCCCGGCCACCAGCGGCCCAAACGCCAGACCGATGCCAAACGTGGTGCCGAGCATGCTGTAGGCACGGGTGCGCGCATGGCCTTCGAATTCCTGCGCCAGCGCCGCCGAACCGCTGGCCAGCGCCGCCGCCCCGGCCACGCCCTGGATCGCCCGCAACACATCCAGCCAGACCACCGAAGGCGCCAGGCTCTGGGCAATCGACGCTGCGGTAAACAACAGCATGCCGCCGGTGAACAGGCGTTTACGCCCATAAACGTCAGCCAACGCCCCCGCCGCCATCAGCAGACTGCCGAACGACAACATGAATGCATTGGTGATCCAGGTCAGCGCCACCGGGCTGCCGCCCAAGTCACGCCCCATGGCCGGCGTCGCGACCGCGCCACCGGTAAAACTTAACGGAAGGACCAGTGCCGACAGGCAAATGGCCGCGAGGATCAGCAGCTTGTCGCGCTCGCCAGGGTATTGGGAGACAGTTGTCATGGGTTCATCCAATGAATAGAAAATCAGGCTTGATGCGACTTTAAAGCCGTTCCATTGATGCGATAATCCCAACAAAATTACATGACTTTATGAAAGGTGCTCACTAATGAAAAATCCGTCCACGGCGGATCTGTCGATCTTTCTGAGCATCGCCCAACATCTGAATTTCAGCCGTGCGGCGGTGGATCTGGGCCTGACACCTTCAGCGTTGAGCCACTCGTTGCGGGCTCTGGAAAATCGCCTGGGCGTACGCCTGTTCAATCGCACCACCCGCAGCGTGGCGCTGACCGAGGCCGGCGAACGGCTTTACGGCCGGCTGAAACCGGCGTTTCGCGATATCGAAGATGCGCTCGAAGACCTCAACCACTTTCGTGACAAACCCTCGGGCAACCTGCGCATCACCTCCGGGCGCCAGGCATGCGAACTGGTGCTGCTGCCGATCGCCAGCGAGTTCCTGCAGGCCTACCCGGACATTCGTCTGGAGGTGGTCGAAAGCGATGCGCTGCTGGATATCGTCGCTGCCGGATTCGATGCCGGCGTACGCTTCGGCAATCGGCTGGAGGCGGACATGGTGTCGCTGCCCATCGGGCCGGACCTGCGTTCAGTGGTGGTCGGTTCGCCGGCGTTTTTCCAGCGACATCCTGCGCCGCAGCAACCTGAAGACCTGCATGCCCTGCCCTGCATCCGCCATCGGTTCCCGAGTGGTTCGATGTACCGCTGGGAATTCGAACGTGATGGCATTGAACAGGAAATCGACGTCAACGGCCCGCTGACCCTGGGCGATGTCAGCCTGATGGTCGGCCCCGCGCTGCAAGGGCTGGGACTGGCTTATGTGTTCGAAGACATGGTCAGCGAACACCTCGCCGCCGGGCGTCTGGTGCAGGTGCTGGCAGACTGGTGCCCGTACTATCCCGGGCTGCATCTGTATTATCCGAGCCGACGCCATGTACCGTCGCCGCTCAAGGCCTTCATCGATTTTGCCCGCAACGCTCGCCACAGCAAAACGGGCTAGCTACAGGTACTTCAACCAGGCGAGGTCACGTCGCCGAGACTTCAATGCCGAGAACCAGCGCACCGCCGGAAACAGCGCGACCGCCAGCAGCATCGCCGCCAACCACACCGCCGTCACCGCCGAGAACCCGAAATAGCTGCCCTGATTGAGCCCGAACAACGCCACGCCGATCAGGTACAGCACCTTCAATGCGTACAGGTGCAGCAGGTAGAAAAACATCGGCGCCGAACCGAACACGGTCAGCCAGCGAATCCAGCGTCGATCCTGTGCACGCTCGAACACCAGCAACAACAGCAGCCCGACGCTCACTGTCAGCGTGATGAACAACAGCGACGGCGGGTATTTGGTGATGTTGAAAAAACTCATCAGGGTTTGCAGGCTGCTGTCATTGATCGACCACGGTTTCTCGCCGTAACCGTTGACCAGTCGCAGCACCACGAAACCCACCAGCCCGGCGATGCCAACGATCAGCAAACGTCGCTGCCGCACGCCTGCATCGGCCGCACGTGCGAACCACGGCCCCAGCGCGTAACCCAGACCGATCACGCCGATCCACGGCAGCAACGGGTACGACGTGCGCAAACGCAAACTCTCGCCGACTTCGATCCAGCCGCGGTCATGCAGGATCGCCCACGGCACATGCAGCACCGACTCCGTTGCGAAGTGCAGCCCGTCGAGCAGGTTATGCCCGGCGATGATCGCCAGACTCAGCATCAACAACAACCAGCGTGGCAACCAGACCAGCAGCGACAACGCGATCATGCTCAGGCCGATGGCCCAGATCACTTGCAGGTAGATCACGGTCGGCGGCAGCTGGAACGTCCAGGCGAAATTCACCAGGGTGAATTCGAGCGCTACCAGAAACAGTCCGCGCTTGAACAGAAAGGCACTGACGTCAGCCTTGCCGTCGTACTTCTCGCCGAACAGCCACGCCGACAATCCGGTCAGCAGCACGAACACCGGCGCGCACAAATGCGCCAAAGTGCGGCTGAAGAACAGCGCCGGCTCTGTGCTGGCAATGTCCATCGGATCGGACACCTGACGATGCAGCAGAAAGGTTTCGCGCACGTGATCGAGCAACATGAACAGAATCACCAAGCCACGCAGCGCATCAATGGACAGCAACCGGCCAGTCACCGAGGGGGCAGAACGGGGAACCGCAATCGTCATGGAGGTATCGCAATCGAAAGGTTGATCAATGCAGCCGCCCGAAAGCGGCCGCACAATTTGCGTTACCTTATAACATGAAAAACCGATCCAATCGCCAGCGATTCTCGAACAGCGATCACGCTGTACGCAGGGTTTCCAGCACGACTTGCAACGGATGGCGCAACTGTTGATCGGCCTGGCGCTTGACCTGACTGCGGCAGGAATAACCGGTGGCCAGTGCCTCTCCCTTCTCCACCGGAGCCTCGATCTGCTTCGCCCAGGACTGCTCGTAAATCACCGCCGAGGTCTGGCGATTGCGCGCTTCGTGCCCGTAAGTGCCGGACATTCCGCAGCAACCGGTGGCCTGCGTCGTCAGCTTCAGGCCGACCCGTTCGAACACCTGCTCCCATTGCCGGGTCGCGGCGGGCGCATTGGTTTTCTCGGTGCAGTGCGCCAGCAGACGGAAGGTTTCCTCACGGCGCCGATCGACTGGCTCCGGCATGACGTTGAGCAGCCACTCCTGCACCAGCGCCACCTCCGGGCATTTTTCCATCCCCGGCACTTTCAGGTATTCCTGGCGATAAACCAGAGTCATCGCCGGGTCGAGCCCCACCAGCGGCACGCCGATTTCGGCCAGTGCGCGCAGTTGCCCGGCATTGCGCAACGCCGCACGATTGAACGCCGAGAGGAAACCCTGCACGTGCAGCGGCTTGCCGTTGGCACTGAACGGCGCCAGATAAACCTGATAGCCCAGTCGCGAAATCAGCTCGATCAGATCCGCCAGCAATGGTGCTTCGAAATACCGGGTGAACGCGTCCTGCACCAGCACCACACTGCGCTCGCGTTGCGGCTGAGTCAGCGCCGAAAGCACCTCGACCGACGCCGGCTGAACCTGCCAGCGGCGCATCGCCGCGTGGAAATCGAAACGACTGAGTAACGGCACATCGACCATTCCACCAAGACGCTCGATCAAGCGACGGCTGAACGAAGCGCCCATCAGACCGTTATAGAGAAACGGAATCCGCGCCATGTACGGAATCGTGTATTCCAGCGAGGCAATCAGATAATCCCGCGCCGGCCGCAGGTAACGCGTGTGATACAGCTCCAGAAACCGCGAACGGAAGTCCGGCACGTTGACCTTCACCGGGCACTGCCCCGCGCAGGACTTGCACGCCAGGCAGCCGGCCATGGCGTCGTACACCTCGTGGGAGAAGTCGTGCTCCTGCGCACGGCTGTTGCGCCAGCGCTGCAGCAACGTACTGAAAAACGGCGGACGGCGACTGGCATCGGACAACACGTCGACACCCGCCTCGCCCTGCAAACGCAGCCATTCGCGAATCAGCGAGGCGCGGCCTTTTGGCGACTGCGCACGCTGGCGAGTGGCTTTCCACGACGGGCACATCGCATCGTCAGGATCGAAGTTGTAGCAGGCGCCGTTACCGTTGCAGTGCATCGCTGCACCGTAGTCCTGCCAGACTTTCTCGTCGATCTGCCGGTCCAGTTCGCCGCGCAGGGTCACTTCGTCAATCTTCAGCAATGCAGCGCCGGGAATATCCGGCGTGGCGATCTTGCCGGGGTTGAACTGGTTGAACGGATCGAACGCCGCCTTCAAGGCTTGCAACGCCGGGTACAAATCACCGAAGAAGGCCGGCGCGTATTCCGAGCGCAGGCCCTTGCCGTGCTCGCCCCACAGCAGGCCACCGTAACGCTGGGTCAGCGCGGCGACGCCGTCCGACACCGGTCGCACCAGCGCGGCTTGTTGCGGGTCTTTCATGTCGAGAATTGGCCGTACGTGAAGCACGCCGGCATCGACATGGCCGAACATGCCGTATTGCAATTGATGGCTGTCGAGCAGGTCACGCAGTTCGGCGATGTATTCGGCCAGGTGTTGCGGTGGCACGGCGGTGTCTTCCACAAATGGCTGCGGCCGCGCTTCACCGGCAACGTTGCCGAGTAAACCCACTGCGCGTTTGCGCATGCCATAGACGCGATTCACCGCCGCATGCCCGACGGCCAGCGTGTGGCCGAGGCGCTCGACCGAGGCGTCAGTGCCCAGGTGCTGGACGAAAGCCTCGACCCGGCCTCTCAGTTCCTCGGGATCGTCGCCGCAGAACTCCACCAGGTTGATCCCCAATGTCGGACGCTCGGCGCTTTCCGGGAAGTATTCGGCGACGCCGTGCCAGACGATGTCCTGCATCGCCAGCAACAGCACTTTGGAGTCCACGGTTTCAATCGACAGCGGCTTGAGTGCCATCAACGCGCGGGCATCACGCAACGCGTCCATGAAGCCGCCATAGCGAATGTTCACCAGCATGGTGTGCTTGGGGATTGGCAAGACGTTGAGCTTGGCCTCGACCACAAACCCCAGCGAACCTTCAGCACCGCACAGCACGCTGTTGAGGTTGAAACGGTTGTCGGCCTCGCGCAGGTGCGCCAGGTCGTAGCCGGTCAGGCAGCGGTTGAGATCGGGGAAGGTTTCCCGGATCAGCTCGCCCTGCTCATCAATGATCTGCCGCGCACAGCGATACACCTCGCCGGCCCGGCCTTCACGGGCGCATTCCGCTGCCAGCTCACTTTCTTCAAGTGGGCGGCCGTGCAAGCGCTCGCCCCCGCGCAGGACCATGTGCAGTTCCAGTACGTGGTCGCGGGTCTTGCCGTAGGTGCAACTGCCCTGGCCGCTGGCGTCGGTGTTGATCATGCCGCCAACGGTGGCGCGGTTCGAGGTCGACAGTTCCGGAGCGAAAAACAGCCCGGCGGATTTCAGCGCGGCGTTCAGTTGATCCTTCACAACACCGGCCTGCACCCGCACCCAACGCTGTTCAACGTTGATCTCGAGGATCCGGTTCATATGCCGCGACAGGTCGACGACGATACCGTCGGTCAACGACTGGCCGTTGGTGCCGGTGCCGCCGCCGCGAGGGGTGATCACCACTTTCTGGTACGCCGGTTCGGCGATCAGACCGGCCAGCAGCGCCACGTCGTCGGCGTCACGCGGGAATACCGCCGCTTGCGGCAAGCGCTGATAGATCGAGTTGTCGGTGGCCAGCACCACGCGGCTGGCGTAGTCGGCACTGATTTCGCCACGAAAGCCGCTGGTTTCAAGGGCTTTGAGAAACTGTTGGTAGTCGGTGTTCAGCGTGGTGGAAGGCGACAGCTGGGCAATCATCGGGAGGGCAATCTCGGTCAAAAACGGGCCGTGTGGCGGTGAACAGTTGTGCGCAAGGAATGATTGCGTCACGCTCCCGCCATCTCATAGGCCTTATGTTCATTGCAGAGCGATGCCGGGACAACCGTAAAATTGACCCGCAATCCATGACTAAAACGAATGAATCCGCGAACCCTTACTCCCTCGATGTCGTTGCTGCTGGCGTTTGAAGCCGCTGCACGCCATGAAAGCTACACCCGCGCCGCTCACGAACTGTCGCTGACCCAAAGCGCCGTCAGTCGTCAGGTACAGATCCTGGAAAAGATGCTTGGCATGCGCCTGTTCAGCCGCGAAGGCCGGCGGGTGGTCCTTACCGACGTCGGGCGTATGTATCAGCGTGAATTGTCCGAAGCCCTCGGGCAGATTCGCAGCGCAACGCTGCAAGCCATGGCGTTTGGCTCGGGCATTCACAGCCTGCGCCTGGCGACCCTGCCAACCTTCGGCTCAAAATGGCTGCTGCCACGCTTGAAGGATTTCTACACCGCGCACCCCGGCATGACCGTGCACCTGCATTCACGCATCGAAGCCATCGACTTCGACACCAGCGAGATCGACGCGGCGATTTACGTCGGCGGCGGTGACTGGCCGGGGCTGACCGCCCACCGCCTGCACACCGAAGAACTGGTGGTGATCGCCAGCACGCAGCTGTCCGATGCCGAACGTCTGGCTGCCGACAAGGATATCGCCGGGCAACTGCTGCTCAACGTCAGCAGCAATGCCCAGGCGTGGAGTGAATGGTTCAGTCATCACGCCCTGCCCCATCGCAGCATGCGCATCGGTCCCAGCTTCGAGATGACCTCACACCTGATCCAGGCCGTGCGCGCCAATATCGGCATCGGACTGGTGCCGAGGATTCTGGTGGAGGATGAACTGCACAACGGTGAGTTGGTGCAACTGGGGGAGCCGATCAGCAGTCGGCGCAGCTACTACCTGGTGTACCCGGCGCGTAATGAATCGCTGGCGTCGCTGAAGGCGTTTCGGGATTGGCTGGTACAGACGCTCTGAGTTGAATGAGCGATGTTCGGGTGGATTACGTTTCTGCTGCGCAACCCACCGTGTAAACGAGCATTCCGCTTGCCGACATCACCGACTGACAGGCAAAAAAAAGCAGAAAACGCTCACACGCTTTCTGCTTTTTTCATATCGACAGCATGGCCGTCAAAGGCAATCGCGCACCGATTTGCGCAGCGAGCCGGACTTGGCCCATGGCGGCCCCTGGTACAGCGACACACGGCTGCCATCCTTGTACTTCACGATATCGAGAATCTCGTCGGCAGTGACGATGCTTGGCGCCGTGATCCTGTAACCATTGGAAATCGCGACCTGGGATGTCTTGGAGATATCCTGTTGCCACAACGGCAGCACGCAGGCGGCGTACTCCTTGGGAGCCTTGCCACTGATCTTGCTGAAGTTCGGTTCGCCCGGCACGAGTGACGCCGGCAGAGAACAACCGGCCAACGCGGCCATCATCAGGCCCCCGATCAACATCCGCATAAAGAATCCTTCATCTGAAAAGTCGCGAATTTACCCTGTTACTGTTTGAACATCCATCGTGGCGCAATGCTCGCGCCCCGAAACCCGGGCTTTTCCCGCTTTCGAGGTGAACCGCTCCGACCAATGGCAGTCGATTCACAGCCATTCGGCCCGGTGACCGATCGCCCTTGCCCTCTCTTGCGAAAATGCGGCTACTATTTTCTACCGAGAATGTTCCGGAGGTGATCATGCGGCTCAATGAATACGAACATGAACTTCAGCGTGACCTGCAAAGTGTTGCATCAGACCTGCGATGGTCGGCAGTCGACCTCAAGCGCATTGCCGAGCAATTGCGCAAATCCGGCAACGAGGCGGATGCGCAGACGGTGCTCAGATCCTGCGAGGTGCTGCAAAGTGACGAGGAACGTCTGCAGCTCTATGCCAGGGAAGTAAAAGCCCGCGCCATCAGCCGAACGAAAGTCCACTGACCCTTGATCCTGCAACAAAAAAGCCCCGGACAACCGGGGCTTTTTCATTGCAGGCCTTCAACCTGTCTTGCGGCCGTGCGTGCGGCTCTTGTAACCCGGAAGTGCAGCGGCATACGCCAGCGCCTCCTCTCGGCTGGCGAAAGACGCCAGTCGATCACCCTGCGTGCAGACCCGCCACGGGCCGTTGTTCACACTCAGTACGTCATAGCCATTCATGTGCATTCTGTTCAGTATCGCCATGCTCATAGGCACCTCCTGTCGACTATCGATAGTCCAACTGCACATTTTCACCTTACACCGGGTTCGCCACCGCGTGCCGACCAGACGTCGCCCACTTCGGCGTCAAGTGTCTGGCACTTTTGCGTTTTTCGACCACTCTGACATCAAAAGGGCGCCTAAACCAAGGCACGGCGTGAATATTGCATTTTCATGACAGAATCATGACATTCAGCAACCGAGTAACAAATGAAAGTACGTGCAACCATCATCTGCGAACAGGATCGACACATTCTCCTGGTACGCAAACCCCGATGCCGCTGGAACTTGCCGGGCGGCAAGGTCGAGCCCGGCGAGGCCAGGGTTGACGCCGCGACACGCGAACTTGAGGAAGAAACCGGCCTGCTCGCCGATGGCTTGCTGTATCTGATGGAGCTGGAGGCCGGCAGCACCCGCCACCATGTCTATGAGGCATCGGTGCTGAATATTGAAGAAGTCCGGCCGCAGAACGAAATCGTCGATTGCATCTGGCATCCGCTGGACGCAGTGCAGAACCTGAGTGTCAGCGACGCAACGCTGCAAATCGTCCGGGCCTTTCAGCGCCGCCTCTGAGTCAGCCGGCGAACGCCCGGCGCCCGGCACTCATTTCAGTTCGCAACTCACCGATGAAGTTGGAGATGTCACGAATGGTGACCAGATGTTCCGGCGATACGCCGTTGAGCAGCAGATCGACCCGCCCGCTGTCAGGTTCGTAAACCTTGATCTGCAACAGCCCCTGCCCCGTTTCCGTGCAATCACAGCAAAGGGGCGAAAAGCCGGATTCGACGATGCGGCAAATGTCGGCAATGGCAAGCATGGGTGGACGCCTCGTGGGCGAAGGATCGGTCGACCCATTGAGCATAGATGAGCGTTTCGACCTTGCGCGAGCGGCAGACAGCGAAAAAATGCCAAGCGCTTCACATCTTTGAATCGGCACACTCAATTGGCGTCGCGGCCCCAGATCCAGTTCCAGATTCCCGGCAGCCGAACCGGGTCCGAACTCTTCTGCACCGTACGCGCCAGCGCGGCTTTTTCCAGCAGCGCATGATCGTCGTAGAACGGTTTGTCCGCCAGGCGCACGCCGGTGGCTGCGGCGCTGTCGAGCAGAATCTGCAGATACTCGCGGGCATGTCGCGCGGTATAGCGGTTGAGGTCATGGAACGTCACTACCACCGGGATCACCCCGTCCACCGTCGGCAATTCACCGAGGGCGATTCGCTCACGCACTTGCGACAGCTGACGCAACAGGTTCGCCCGACGCCGTGGGCTGGCATTGAAGCCCCAGATCTTGCCGTCATTGGCGCTCAGATCGGTCAGTAACACATGCAGACCATGTTTCTGATACGCCGCGAACGTACGTTTGTCGTAATTCCAGAATGGCGGACGCAGCAGCACCGGAGGCGCGCCGGTGATCGCCGCGATGTCCGCCGTGCCATTGGTGAGTGACGTTTCGAGTTCCTGCGGATCGAGCGAGCGATGGTTGGTGTGCCAGTGGGTCGCCGTATGAAAACCCAGAATGTGACCTTCATCGTGTTCGCGATGCATGATCCGCCGGCCGATCTCGCTGTTGCCGGCCCTTGGCGCACGGGTCTGGACGAAAAACACCGCTTTGATATCAGGCTGCAGCGGGTTGTCTTTCAGACTGTCGAGTACGGTTTCGGTCGGATTGTAGAAACTCGAGGCACTGGGACCGTCATCGAAGGTCAGCAGAAATTTCACCGGAGCCTGCGCATCCAGACGCGATCGGGTCTGCTCAGTCATTTCGATAGGGGCCGCAATACACCCCGCCAGCCCGCTGATGATGGCTACAGCGCAGAAAAGCTTGAACCAGAGTTTCATGTTTTGCCTTGAGCCCGACCGTTGCGGTCACGTTGTCGATTGGCAAAACTCCCTCGCCGCTGCTGCCTCCCTGCGACCCACTGAAATGGGCCGAGGTTGGATAAAGATAACAGGGTTTTGTTCCAGTGCTCACTCAGTGCGCCAATGCCTGCTGGAACGAGGTATCGATAATGCCTGCCGTGGCCAGCGGAGCCGGCAGCGCCTTGACCTTGAACAGGAAGTCCGCGGTGCCTTGCAGATCGGCAGCGGCTTGCTGGTCCACCGGACCGACAGTCATGTGCGCCTGGCGCAACCAGTGCCGCGAGACTTCCTGATCGAGATTGGCTTTCTTCGCCCACAGGTCCGCGTATTCGTCGGTATGGTTGTCAACCCACGCCCGGGCCTGTTTCAGACGCCCAAGAAAGTCGGCAATCGCCTCACGCTTGCTGTCGATGGACGGCGCGGAAGCGGCGATGGCGCTCAAGCCCGGCATGAGGTTTTTTGCGGTCAGAATCGGTCGTGCGCCTGAGAACACGATCTGCTGGGAAATGTACGGCTCCCACACCGGGAAAGCATCGATGCTGCCCTGAGGCAAAGCCGCAGCGGCGTCGATCGGCATCAGTTTGACGAATTCGACGTAGTTCTCCGGCAGGCCGCCCTGCTCCAGCGCTCGCAGGGTCAACTGCTGACTCCAGGCACCCGGCCAGTAGGCGACTTTCTTGCCCTTCAGGTCCTCGATGGTTTTCACCGGCGAATCTTTGGGCACCAACAGAGCGATGGTGTCCGGGTTCTGCCGTGACACGCCGATCAGTTTTACCGGCGCCTGCTTGGCAGCGAGAAACAGAAAGCCCGAATCGCCGAGAAAGCCCAGGTCCAGCGAACCGGTCTGCAACGCCTCAGCCAGCGGTGCGGCGGCCTGGAAGTGTTTCCAGTCGACGGTGTAAGGCGCGTCCTTCAAGACGCCGGACGCTTCTACCGAGGCGCGGATGTTGTAGTAATTCTGGTCACCGACATGCAGGACCAAGGGATCAGCAGCGTAGGTCAATGGCGTGGCAAACAATGCGCTGGTCAACGCGGCGCGTAGGAAACGGGAGAGCTTCATGGCGAGTCCTGCAAAGGGGATTTTTATAGACCATAACGCTCTTACAAATCTAACTTGAAATTCGATTAGCGCATAAGCTCAGCACTGTCGATGAACGCTGTCTGTCTGGCAACAGTGGCGCGGCACAGTGTTTGTCCTGCAACAGTTCAAAGCGCACAAACCCTCTGAAAACCCCGTAAACACGGCGCTCAAGGCGTATGGCACAGAGCCTGCAATATTCCATTCATGCAGGAAGCATTCGATAAAAATATCTTTTTTGACATAAGAACCTGTTGCCTTGCCGGAGCGTGCCCATGAAATCCCCTTTACCGTTTTCCCGAATCAAAACCCTGCTCGCGGCCTGCGCTGTGGCCCTGAGCCTGCAACCTTTCGCCCAGGCGGAGCAATCGCCACCCGCCGAAGTGCATCTGGACTATGCCTATTACTCGCCGGTCAGCCTGGCGCTCAAACATTTGGGCTATCTGGAAAAGGCCCTGCCTCAGAGCAAGGTCAGTTGGGTGTTGAGCCAGGGCAGCAACCGTTCGCTGGAGTACCTCAACAGCGGCGGCGTGGACTTCGCTTCGTCCGCCAGTCTTGCCGCCGTGCTGAGCCGCGCCAACGGCAGCCCGATCAAATCGGTGTACGTCTACAGCCGCGCCGAATGGACCGCGCTGGTGGTGCGCAAGGACTCGCCATACCAGACCGTTGCCGACCTCAAGGGCAAGAAAATCGCCGCCACCAAAGGCACCGACCCGTACCTGTTCACCTTGCGCAGCCTGCAACAGGCCGGGCTGAAAAAAGACGATGTGGAACTGGTGCACCTGCAACACCCGGACGGCCGCACCGCCCTGGAGAAAGGCGACGTCGACGCCTGGGCCGGACTCGATCCGCACATGGCCGCCAGCCAGGTACAGGCAGGCTCACGCCTGCTGTACCGCAATCGCGACTTCAACAGCTACGGCGTGATCAGCGTCACCGAGCAATACGCCAAGGAACATCCACAAACCATCGACACTGTGATCAAGGCCTACGAACAGGCCCGCGAGTGGTCGGTGAAGAACCCGGACGAGCTGGCCAAGTTGCTCGCCAGCGAATCCGGCCTGCCGCTGGACGTGGCCAGGCTGCAACTGTCGCGCACCGACCTCGGCAGTCCGCAACTGACGGCGAAGGACGTGCTCGCCTCGAAAGCCGCCGCGCCGATTCTGGTCTCCGAAGAGCTGGTGCGCCGTGGAGTGAATGTCGATCAGGTGATCGATCAATTGATCGACACCGGTTTCCAGCAAGTCGCCGCCGCCCAGTAACCGATCAGGCTCGCGACAAATCCGCGCCCGACGCGGATTTGTCGTGAGCGGAGTACCGTCCATGAGCAATGACCTGCCCGCCCGCCTCGCCGTGTCGCTGCCGCGCCCGCAACCCCGGCCGTTGAATCCGCTCTGGCAGCGGCGGCTGAAGGGGCTCGCCCTGCCGCTGCTGATCGTGATCGCCCTGGAGATCATCGTGCGCGTCGGCTGGCTGCCGTCCTATCAGATGCCTGCACCGAGCGAAGTCGCCCTGACCCTCACCGATCTGGCCGAAGGCGCACTGTGGAAACACATCGGCGCCAGCCTGATTCGCGTGCTGATCGGGTTTGCCATTGGCGCAAGCCTTGCCCTGGTATTTGCGGCATGGGTCGGCCTGAGCCGGGAGGCCGAGGCGTACCTGGAACCGACCTTTGCCGCGTTGCGTTCGATCCCGAGCCTGGCCTGGGTGCCGCTGTTGCTTTTATGGCTGGGCATCGACGAGACCTCGAAAATCGTCCTGATCGCCATTGGCGCTTTCTTCCCGGTGTACGTCAACGTAGTCGCGGCGATCCGTAACATCGACCGCAAACTGGTGGAAGTCGGCCACATCTATGGTTTCACTCACCTGCAACTGGTGCGCCGGATTCTGCTGCCCGCCGCCCTGCCCGGCCTGTTCACCGGGCTGCGCAGCGGCATGAGTCTGGCGTGGATGTTTCTGGTGGCGGCCGAACTGATCGCAGCGACCAAAGGGCTGGGTTACCTGCTCAGTGACGGTCGCGAAACTTCAAGGCCGGACATCGTGCTGGCTGCGATCATCGTCCTGGCGCTGCTGGGCAAACTCAGCGACGGTTTGCTTGCGGTGGTGGAACGCCGCTGGCTGGTCTGGCGCGACGCGTTTACTGGTCAGGGCAGCAAGGAGTGAACCGTGCAACTAAGCTGAAACCTTCAGGCAGCTGTGCGCCGGAGGGTCGGCCAATGTGCGGAAGACTGTCGCAATACCGGGGCATCCACGATTTTGTCGCGGTGCTGAGCATTCCCGATGCGCTGATCAATCACGTCGGCGACGCACCGCTGGCGCATTACAACGCCGCACCCACCACGTCACTGGCGATCCTCCATCAGCACCAACAACGGCTATACGCCGACAATCTGCGGTGGGGCTGGCGCCCGCACTGGGCCAAGGATCGCGCCGCGCCGATCAACGCGCGGGTGGAAAAAGTCGCCCACGGGCCGTTCTTTCGAGCGATCTGGCGTCATCGGCTGATCGTGCCGGTCGACAACTGGTTCGAATGGGTCGACGCCCCCGACAAAAGCCGCCAGCCCTGGCTGATTCGTCGCGCCGATCATCAACCGGTTTTCTGCGCCGCCATCGGCCAGTTTCCGACACCCGGCGAACCTCCACGGGAAGACGACGGCTTCGTCATCATCACTGCCAACAGCGAAGGCGGCCTGCTCGATGTGCATGACCGGCGCCCGATCGTGCTGCGCGCCGAACGGGTGCAGGAATGGCTCGATCCCGCCACGCCCACCGAACGCGCCGAGCAGATGTTGCTGTTCGAAGCCGAACCCAGCGAAGCGTTCCAATGGCACAAAGTCGGCAAAGCGGTGGGCAACTCCCGCAATCAGGGTGCGGAATTGATTGAAGCGGTGACGTAAATAAATGCCGATGCGGTGCGTTATCAAGCGCAGGATTCCACGAATTGAATCCTGCGCGTTACACCCGGTGTTTCAAACGCGAAACATTCAACATAAACAGTCGTTTGATTGAACTAACCGCCTGTCTGACATTTCAACCGTCATACATACATTTACAAACACTACAGATAGCATGCGCGCCGCATTTCCTTTTGGCATACCAGTTGACCAAAGAGTCAGCAAAACCAGGAATACCCTCCAAACTTAACAAGCCTTGCAGAGAACTAAGTTGCGCGACGATTTTGCAATCAAACAGGCCAATGGCCTGGAGTGTATCTATCTGTCCATGACAGAACGCTTTCAGCTCGACTGTTTTATCGGCCACTACATAAAGACTCGAAACCTGCGTGACGTCCCCGAGATCGATCGCATCCTGCGCACCGCCCTCGAAAGCTATCCCTGCCACCCGCCAGTGATGGTCAACGAGCTCAATGCCTGGATCGACAAGACCTTGGGCTATCGGGCCGCACACCCCGACTTCACACAATTGGAAGAGCTTTGATGAAACGAAAAAGCCCCGCACTCGCGGGGCTTTTTCGTTGCAGGGTTCAGGGCTTGAGAGGACGTTCCTGGTCACGATCGGACAACTCGCGGCTGTCGTCGTGTTTCCAGGTCTGCTCCTTGTGTTTCTCCCGCTCGATCTCTTCTTCGCTCGGTTCTTCATCTTCTTCGGGACGTTTCTGCTCGGTTGCCATGTTCACCTCGCTATCTGAAAGTCATCTTTCAAGCGTAGAACACCCGCAACTTATAGCCACCAGCGCAAGAGGAAGAAGAACGCCATGCTCAATAGCATGCTGAGCAACGTATTGCGTGTGTAGATCACCAGTCCGATGGCCACTAACGAACTCAGCAGATAAGGGTTGTCCCACTGCAGATTCAGCTGTTTGTCCGGCATGAACACGATCGGTCCACAAATCGCGGTCAACATGCCCGGTACGGCGAAACCCAGAAATTGTCGTGCGTTGCTGCTCAAGCGCACCGGCAATCGAGGTTCGAGAAATACGTAGCGGTTGAGGAACACCAGAATTCCCATGCCGAAAATCACTGCCCAGACCATCATGTGCGCTCCCGATACAGCTTGTTGCAGACAAACCCCGCCATCATTCCCGCCAGTCCCGACAGCACCAGCGCCGAACCCCACTGCCAGTAACTGAACAACACCGAGCAGAACAGCGACACCGCCACACACACCACTGTCGGCACATTGCGCACCACGGGTGTGATCAGTGCAATGAATGTGGCGGCAATCGAGAAGTCCAGACCCAGGTGCTCAAGCCCCGGAATACTGCTGCCCAGAACGATGCCAGCCAGGGTGAAGAGGTTCCACGCGATGTAGAACGTCAGGCCGACGCCGAGGGCGTACCAGCGGTTGAACTGCTGACGGTCGTGCTGACTGGTCAGGGCGAACAGTTCGTCAGTGAGCAAAAAACCAAGGCCGACACGCCAGCGCCCCGGCAACGGTGAGATCACGTGGCGCATGCTCATGCCATAAAGCAAATGCTGCGACGTCAACAGCAAGGTGGTCAGCAGAATCGAGAAAATCCCCGCGCCGCCCTTGAGCATGCCGATCGCCACCAGTTGCGCGGCACCGGCAAACACGATGGTGGACAAGCCCTGCCCTTGCAGCGGCGTGAGGTTGGCTTCGATCGCCATGGAGCCGGCCAACAGCCCCCACGGCGCAGTTGCCAGGGATAGCGGCATGATCGCCGCGGCTCCGCGAAGAAAGGCACTGCGCGGCATTAATGAGTCAGACATAACACTCTTCAACCGTGAGACAAGACCCCGGACTCTGCCCGCAAACGCCATCGGCTGGCTTGAACAATCTTGCTCAGTTGCGAGAATTCGCCCTGCCATGAGCCGCCGACCGGCGTACCATTGCAGCCATTCACATCTGCGTCAGGGAGACGACATGCTGTATCGAATTGCCGCCGACGGGCTGGTGCTGTTTCACCTTTCGTTCATTCTGTTCGTGCTGTTCGGCGGGCTGCTGGTGCTCAAGTGGCATCGAGTGGCATGGCTACATCTGCCGGCCGCCACCTGGGGCGTGATGGTCGAGGTACTGCACCTGACCTGCCCGTTGACCTATTGGGAAAACCTGATGCGCCACGCCGCCGGGCAAACCGAATATGCCGGCGGTTTCATCGAGCATTACGTCTGGCCGATCATCTACCCGGCGGGACTTACCCCGCAGATTCAACTCGCGCTGGGCAGCGTGGTACTCGCAATCAACCTGCTCGTCTACGGGCGCCTGATCCGCCAGTGGCAACTGCGTCGCGCCGCACGCATTCCGTTTTAGCGCGCTTTCAAAGCGTCCAGCCAGGCCGGATCGAGGCGCGTCTGATCGGTGTCCAGACCGAGCGCCTGCATCCGTGTCTTGTGCGCTTCGACTTCCCGATTCAATTGCGCGTGATCGCTGGAGTTGCCGTCCAGTTCATGCATTTGCGTCAGGCCGAGGTGATAGAAACGCAGCACCTTCATCGCAGTCGGATCGCCCGCCTCAACCGCCGCCGTCACCTGATGCATGACATTGGTGACGCTCATCAGGCTGCGCTTGAGCCGCCAGCCGTATACCGCCGGGGCCATCCAGGTCTGGTTCCAGAAACGCCCGCGCAGCAACGCCGCCGTCAGCAGGAATGCGCCGAATACCCCGCCAACATTGAACCGCAGATTATCCCCGCCCGGCTCGCCGAACAGCGCCACCGCCACGGTCGAGAATGCCATCGCCAACACCAGGAACAACACCGCGATGATCAGCGTGCTGCGCCGGGTCTGCTGGCGATAAGTAATGGCATCGATCGGTTGAATCTCGAACATCGCGACAGGCTTCCATGGCTTGAAATAAAAAGAGGCTGGCGCATTATCGCCTCTGAGGCGGATTTAGCTATGCTGGAGCTCCTTTTCATCTTTTCATCGTCCAGCGGGGGACATGGCGATACCACGCAGATCGTGCCATCTTCATTCATGGATACACTCTATTCGGATGCCATTGGCCAGCCGGCAATGACATCGTTTTAAGGATCACTGCATGACCCAACGACACGTAATCAACGCCTCGGTCAGCCCAAAAGGCAGCCTGGAAACCCTTTCCCAACGTGAAGTTCAGCAACTGAGCCAGGCCGGAACCGGCAGCACCTACACCCTCTTCCGCCAGTGCGCCCTGGCCATCCTCAACACCGGCGCCCATGTCGACAACGCAAAAACCATTCTGGAAGCCTACAAGGACTTCGAAATCCGCATCCACCAACAGGATCGCGGTGTGCGCCTGGAACTGCTGAACGCCCCGGCCGACGCCTTCGTCGACGGCGAAATGATCGCCAGCACCCGGGAAATGCTGTTCAGCGCCCTGCGCGACATCGTCTACACCGAAAACGAACTCGATGCCCTGAGCATCGACCTCAGCACTTCCCAGGGCATCAGCGACTACGTCTTCCACCTGCTGCGCAACGCGCGCACCCTGCGCCCGGGCGTCGAGCCGAAGATCGTCGTGTGCTGGGGCGGTCACTCGATCAACACCGAAGAATACAAATACACCAAGAAAGTCGGCCACGAACTGGGCCTGCGCAGCCTCGACATCTGCACCGGCTGCGGCCCCGGCGTGATGAAAGGCCCGATGAAAGGTGCGACCATCGCCCACGCCAAGCAGCGGATTCATGGCGGTCGCTATCTGGGCCTGACCGAGCCAGGCATCATCGCCGCCGAAGCGCCGAACCCGATCGTCAATGAGCTGGTGATCCTGCCAGACATCGAAAAACGCCTGGAAGCCTTCGTCCGCGTTGGCCACGGCATCATCATCTTCCCGGGCGGCGCCGGCACTGCCGAAGAATTCCTGTACCTGCTGGGCATCCTGATGCACCCAGACAACGCCGGCCTGCCGTTTCCGGTGATCCTGACCGGGCCGAAACACGCCGCGCCGTACCTGGAACAACTGGACGCCTTCGTCACCGCCACCCTCGGCGAGGCAGCGAAGCAGCACTACGAAATCATCATTGACGACCCGGTCGAAGTGGCTCGGCAGATGACCGCGGGCCTCAAAGCCGTGAAGCAGTTCCGCCGCGAGCGCGCCGACGCGTTCCACTTCAACTGGCTGCTGAAGATCGACGAAGGCTTCCAGCGCCCGTTCGATCCGACCCACGAAAACATGGCTAACCTCAAGCTGCACCGCGACCAGCCACCCCATGAACTGGCGGCCAACCTGCGCCGCGCGTTTTCCGGGATCGTCGCCGGCAACGTCAAGGACAAGGGCATCCGCCTGATCGAGGAACACGGGCCGTACCAGATCCGTGGTGACGCCGCGATCATGCAGCCCCTCGATCTGCTGCTCAAAGCCTTCGTCGCCCAGCACCGGATGAAACTGCCGGGCGGCGCGGCGTATGTGCCGTGCTACCGCGTGGTGTCCTGACCATCAATGTACAAGCCCTGAAGACCCGTTCTTCAGGGCACCCCACAACATTGTGGAAGCGGGCTTGCCCGCGAAGGCGCCATCGAATTCAGCATCATTGTTGACTGACAGACCGCTTTCGCGAGCAAGCTCGCTTCCACAAAAAGAGTGTGAACCCACCACATCCCGATCCTGATGCTCACCGCCCGCGACGACCAGACCGACCGCGTCCTCGGCCTGGAAACGGGCGCCGAATCCTGATGGATTTGTATCGCTCTGTATAAATTCGCCGCGCAGATACGTAACCCGTGTTTTCGGGCCCCATCACCACATATCAGCGATACACCCTCGCGATTGAATGAACCCACCAGAAAGCACTGGCTCACTCATCTCAAACGCAAGGAGAAGCACCATGTTCAAGTCCACTAAATCCCTGGTACTCGCACTCAGCCTGCTCGGCGGCCTGGCTTTGGCCGACCTGGCATCCGCCAGCTCCCAGCCGCTGATCGCCGAATACGGTTCGGAAAACCTGCAGAAGGATCGCGTTGCCGAAGGTGGCGCGGATCGCTTGCAGGAACTGCGTGAGCGGGTGGCTGAAGGTGACGCCGACCGCTTGCAGGAGTTGCATGAGCGCGTCGCCGAGGTTGGTGCCGACCGCTTGCAGGAACTGCGCGAACGTTCCGCCCGCAGCGTGCTGGTCGCCGAGAACCGTCCCGAGTTCGGTTCCAAGTACCAGCGCTACTGATCATTTGTACCGGCTGTTGTCGATTCCTGCCGGGGGCGCTCTGCCCCCGCAGCGATCACTAACGATAAGCCTTGTTCTCTGACACAAAAGCCCCGCTGTTTCCCCAAGACAGCCACCGGTACGCAGCCTGCGCGAGGCCGATCACCTGGGCCGGATCACCGTGCCGCGCTGATCACGCATCAACGTCTTTGATAACAACTATCTGAAAAGGTGTTTTTTCTTCTGGCGCCGGTCGCCCTAAAGTGGCAGTCACCTTCCTCCCACTTTCTGGTACAGACCCATGAAAGACTTCATTGCCCTTGGGTTTATCGTCGCCCTGATCGGTGCCACTTCCGCCGCAATCGCCAGCGCACATGGCCACGGGCCGGCTGTCGCCATGACCGGTACCGTGAATGTCGACACCGTTGGCATTGACCGTGAGGCCCGTGGCAGTGTGGAGCAGAATCTTTACGTCGCGCAAAACGATTCCGGATTCGCCTACGACTATTGAGCCACCAGCCGCGTGGCCAACGCCTTGGCCTGCGACGCAACATCGGTCACCGCCGTACTTTCCCACCACATCCCTCTCAGTGGCGGGCCCATCGCGAACAGTCTTTGTGACGCTTTCCCCTGCGCATCCTGCACCGCACCATCCTCTGCCGCCGCGATCCCCAGCGCCAACGGCCCCGGTTGCACCAGCCCACGGGCCAGCAACTGCTGCGGCAAAGGCCGATCGACCCGGCGCCAATCGTATTCGATACCACTGGAATTGATCAGCGCCGCGCCTTGCACCACGCAAGTTGCATTTTCGCCCCGACGACGGATGCGGATACCGACGCCTGCACCCGACACCTGTTCAAGTCCTTTATAAGAAGCGGCATGAATCTGCAGGCGCCCTTCGCGGTGCAGACGCTCGACCAGTTCCGCACTCAGCGGCGGTGAGCGATGGTGATGGCTCTCCCACCACGGCCGCACATGCCGCACGAATTGCCGGCGTTGCACATCAGTGGCCTGGCTCCACAGCCGGCCGATATGAGCGCGCACCGTGTCCAGCGGCGCCTGCCAGTCGATACCCTGAGCGATTGCGTCTTTGCAATGCCGGCGCAACTCGCGCAATAGCTGACGTGGTGAGCGAATACCGTGGTCCTCGGCAAGGAAATCCGCCCAGGCCGGTGGTTGTCGACGCACATGGGGCAGCAGCCCGTGCCGGGAAAACACCTCGATCGGCCCGCGATGCCCGGCCTGTTCCAGCGAGACCACGGCATCAACCATGGTCAGGCCGGAGCCGATGATCAGCACCGTGGATTGCGGATCGAGTTGACGCATGGCCGCGACATCCCACGGATCGAGCGCCGCTGCATTGAGGCCGCTGGATTCTTTTTGAGGGGTGCGGGCAGCCGGGAACATCCCGGTCGCCAACACTGCAAAAGCGCCGTGCAGTTGCTGACCGTCATTCAAGGTGAGCTGCACGGAATCGCTGGCAGCCTGAACATCGACCACTTCGGCGCGCACATGCTCGACCGTCGACCCGTGTTGCGCGCCCACCTGCTGCGCTTCGGCCAGACGCTGCTGCACGTACACACCGAACAGCCCCCGTGGCGGAAACAGTTCGCTGACCGGCACATGCTGCTGATCCGACTCCGGCCAACCGCCAGCGGCAATGTGAGCGGTCAGCCATTGGGTCAAATCATCGGCATTGTCCGGATCAACGCTCATCCGGGCCGCGTTGCCGTTGAGCGTATGGCCCAGTTCCACCGCGCTGTACGCTTCGCCCCGGCCCAGTTCGGCCCGGGGCTCGATCACCAGAATCTTTCTGCGCCCCGGCAAACGCAGCAATTGCACCGCCAGCATCGTGCCGCTGAGGCCGCCGCCGACAATCAGGATGTCAGCGTGACGCAGTGCGGTCGTATCGGTTTGAGTCATGCCGTTCTCGCTGCTGAGGGTTTGCTCAAGTCAGTGTCGTGCAGACGCCGCGAAGGCGTCTAGACGGACGCGACTTTTTTCTCCTGCCGATGCAGCTCGCCCAGGTTTCGATACCCGCTGCCCGGAGGGATCTCCGGCAACCTGGCCCCTCGCCAAACAGTTTCTCGCGCAAGGTCCCCGGCGCGTACTCGGTCTTGTAGACACCGCGCCTCTGCAACTCCGGCACCCGCATATGAGGCGACTCCGTGGTTTCCGGATGAGGATCCAGAACCCTTAGCAGGAGTCATGCCTGAATATATATTCTTTATTTATCAATAGATTGAGATAACAACTTAAAGCAGTCTGCACGCAGGGTGAAGCAAACTGTTTATCCGCTGTCGGCCCTGCAACAGTCAGATCACCACATTGCGCACGAACCGCGCGGCCACGTCCCCATCGTTGCGATAGGTGTGCGGCTGGTTACTGGCGAACATGAAAAACTCCCCGGCCGCGATCTGTTGGGGTTGATCGCCGAGCATCAGCGTCAGGCAGCCTTCGAACACAAAAATCTGCTCGCTCCAGCCGTCGGCGTCCGGTTGCGAGGGATAGACCTCGCCCGGTTGCAGGCACCATTCCCACTGTTCCACCGCGCGAGTGGCGTTGGCCTTGGACAGCAAAACGGCTTTGCTGCCGGGGATGCTGCCGGCCCAGGCGAGTTCGTTGATACGACCCGGATCGCGATTGTCCGGGGCCTGGATCAGATCGCTGAAGGCCACTTCGAGGGCTTCGGCGACGCGGTCGAGGGTGGTCAGGCTGACATTCTTCTCGCCGGCCTCGATGGCCACCAGCATCCGCCGGCTGACCCCGGACTTTTCCGCCAGGGCCGTCTGACTCATGTCGGCGGCGTGGCGCAGGCGTCGGACGTTCTGGCTGACGTGTTGCAGGACCGAAGCCCGCTGAACGGAATCTCTGTGCACTATATTGCTCACTGGCTGGGGTTGGGCAGTATACTGCGCAACATTTGGCGCATTGTGCGTCCCCTCCTTAAAAGTACGCAAGGTCATGACGTCAGCTAACTCCACTCAAACTCCCCTGCGATTTTCCCGGTTCAGCAAAGCCGAGTGCGTGCTGGTGCTGATCACCATGCTCTGGGGCGGCACCTTTCTGCTGGTGCAGCACGCGATGACCGTCAGTGGCCCGATGTTTTTCGTCGGTCTGCGCTTTGCCGCCGCCGCGAGCATCGTTGCGTTGTTCTCGTGGAAACACTTGCGCGAACTGACCCTGTTCGAACTAAAGGCCGGCGCTTTTATCGGGGTGGCGATCATGCTCGGTTATGGCTTGCAGACCGTCGGTTTGCAGAGCATTCCCAGCAGTCAGTCGGCGTTCATCACCGCGCTTTACGTGCCGTTCGTGCCGCTGTTGCAATGGCTGGTGCTGGGCCGGCGCCCGGGTTTGATGCCGAGCATCGGCATCATGCTGGCGTTTACCGGGTTGATGCTGCTGTCGGGGCCGTCCGGCGCTTCGTTGAATTTCAGCCCAGGTGAAATCGCCACGCTGATCAGCGCCATTGCCATAGCGGCCGAGATCATTCTGATCAGCACCTATGCGGGTCAGGTCGATGTGCGCCGCGTAACCGTGGTGCAGCTGGCGACGACTTCGGTGCTGTCGTTTTTGATGGTGGTACCGACCGGAGAGACGATTCCGGACTTCTCGTGGTTGTTGCTGAGCACCGCCCTGGGCCTGGGCGCGATGAGTGCGGCAATTCAGGTGGCGATGAACTGGGCACAAAAAAGTGTTTCGCCAACCCGCGCGACCCTGATCTACGCTGGTGAGCCCGTGTGGGCGGGGATCGTCGGACGCATCGCCGGAGAGCGTCTGCCAGCGATTGCATTGGTGGGTGCGGGACTGATCGTGGCGGCAGTGATCGTCAGTGAACTGAAGACCAAAGGTAAAGAGACACAAACGGTCACGGAAGAATTGGAGCACGAGACCGAAGGCTGAACGGGGGTTTTACGGCTACTTTGTAGGATTCAGAGACATCCTCGCGTTTGGCGATCCGGGAGCTGGCACGTATGATGCTTCACAAACTTCCGCAGATTAGAAGCCTATGTCCCTGATAGTTCTACTGCTTCTGCCTTTTCTGGGCAGCTGTCTGGCAGCCGTGCTGCCGCACAACGCACGTAACGCCGAATCCCTGCTCGCAGGTCTGGTCGCACTGATCGGCACTGTCTCGGTCGCGATGCTGTACCCGCAGATCGCCCACGGCGGCGTGATCCGCGAAGAATTCACGTGGCTGCCCAGCCTGGGCCTGAACTTCGTCCTGCGCATGGACGGCTTCGCCTGGCTGTTCTCGATGCTGGTACTGGGCATCGGCACCCTCGTTTCCTTATATGCCCGTTATTACATGTCGCCGGACGATCCGGTGCCGCGTTTCTTTGCGTTCTTTCTGGCGTTCATGGGCGCCATGCTCGGGCTGGTGATCTCCGGCAACCTGATCCAGATCGTGTTCTTCTGGGAGCTGACCAGCCTTTTCTCATTCCTGTTGATCGGCTACTGGCACCACCGCCACGACGCGCGCCGCGGCGCCTACATGGCGTTGATGGTTACCGGTGCCGGGGGATTGTGTCTGCTGGCGGGGGTCATGATCCTCGGCCATGTGGTCGGCAGCTATGACCTCGACAAGGTCCTGGCCGCCGGCGATCTGATTCGCGCACATGCCCTCTACCCTATCCTGCTTCCCCTCATCCTCATCGGCGCCCTCAGCAAAAGCGCCCAGTTCCCCTTCCACTTCTGGCTGCCCCACGCAATGGCGGCGCCCACACCGGTTTCGGCCTATCTGCACTCGGCGACCATGGTCAAGGCCGGGGTGTTCCTGTTGGCCCGCCTGTGGCCGTCGCTGTCCGGCAGCGAAGAATGGTTCTACATCGTCAGTGGCGCCGGCGCCGCCACGCTGTTGCTTGGCGCGTATTGCGCGATGTTCCAGAACGACCTCAAGGGACTGCTGGCCTACTCGACCATCAGCCACCTCGGCCTGATCACGCTGCTGCTGGGTTTGAACAGTCCACTGGCCGCCGTCGCGGCGGTGTTCCACATTCTCAACCACGCGACTTTCAAGGCCTCGCTGTTCATGGCCGCCGGGATCATCGACCACGAAAGCGGCACTCGCGACATCCGCAAGCTCAACGGTCTGTTCAAACTGATTCCGTTCACCGCCACCCTGGCGATGGTGGCCAGCGCGTCCATGGCCGGCGTGCCGCTGCTCAACGGCTTCCTGTCGAAAGAAATGTTCTTCGCCGAAACCGTGTTCATCAATGCCACCGCTTGGGTTGAAGCGACCTTGCCAATCGTGGCGACCATCGCCGGTACGTTCAGCGTGGCCTACTCGCTGCGCTTTACCGTCGACGTGTTCTTCGGCACCACCGCCACCGATCTCCCCCACACCCCGCACGAACCCCCGCGCTGGATGCGTGCTCCGGTGGAACTGCTGGTGTTCACCTGTCTGCTGGTAGGGATCTTCCCGGCCCAGATAGTCGGCCCGTTGCTGGCTGCCGCTGCACTGCCGGTAGTCGGCGGCGTGCTCCCGGAATACAGCCTGGCGATCTGGCACGGCCTCAATGCACCAATGATCATGAGCCTGATCGCCATGTCCGGCGGCATCGTGCTGTATCTGCTGCTACGCAACCAGCTCAAGCGCGGCCGCTTCAAGTATCCGCCGCTGGCGGGTCGCCTCAACGGCAAGCGAATGTTCGAACGCAGTCTGGTGGCGATGATGCGCCTGGCTCGACGCCTGGAGCGGCGAATCGGCACCAAACGCCTGCAAACCCAGTTGTTCCTGATGGTATTGGCGGCGGTGCTCGCCGGGCTGATCCCGATGCTGCACAGCAGCCTGAGCTGGGGCGACCGGCCGAAAATCCCCGGTTCCATCGTGTTCGTGACCCTGTGGCTGCTGGCAATCGCCTGCGCCCTCGGCGCCGCGTGGCAGGCCAAGTATCACCGTCTCGCCGCCCTGACCATGGTCAGCGTCTGCGGTCTGATGACTTGCGTGACCTTTGTCTGGTTCTCGGCACCGGATCTGGCCCTGACGCAATTGGTAGTCGAAGTGGTCACCACGGTGCTGATCCTGCTCGGTCTGCGCTGGCTGCCACGGCGGATCGAAGAGGTTTCGCCGTTGCCGAGCAGCCTGCGCAAGGCCCGGGTCCGGCGCCTGCGCGACTTGCTGCTGTCGATCGCCGTCGGTGGGGGTATGGCTTTGCTGTCCTACGCGATGCTGACCCGGCAGACTCCGAACGACATTTCCTCGTTCTACCTGAGCCGTGCCTTGCCTGAAGGCGGCGGCAGCAACGTAGTCAACGTGATGCTGGTGGATTTCCGCGGTTTCGACACCCTCGGTGAAATCACCGTGCTGGTGGCCGTGGCGCTGACTGTATTCGCCCTGCTGCGCCGCTTCCGCCCACCGAAAGAGAGCCTGCAACTGCCCGCCCAGCAACGCCTGCTGGCACCGGACGTGGTCACCGATCTGGTCAACCCGCGTTCGGCCAGCGACACCGCGCTCGGGTTCATGATGGTGCCGGCGGTGCTGGTGCGCCTGCTGCTGCCGATTGCGCTGGTGGTGTCTTTCTATCTGTTCATGCGTGGACACAACCAGCCGGGGGGCGGTTTCGTTGCCGGTCTGGTGATGTCGGTGGCGTTCATCCTGCAATACATGGTCGCCGGCACCCAATGGGTCGAGGCTCAAATGAGTCTGCGGCCGCTGCGCTGGATGGGCACCGGACTGCTGTTCGCCACGGTCACCGGACTCGGCGCGATGCTGGCGGGTTATCCGTTTCTCACCACGCATACCTGGCACTTCAGTCTGCCGGTGCTGGGTGACATCCATGTCGCCAGCGCATTGTTCTTCGACATCGGCGTGTATGCAGTGGTGGTCGGTTCGACGCTGTTGATCCTCACTGCCCTCGCCCACCAGTCAGTCAGGGGCCACAAAACCGCTGCCATCAAAGGAGCCGTCTGATGGAAGAAGTCATCGCAATCGCCATCGGAGTGCTCGCTGCCTCCGGCGTCTGGCTGATCCTGCGTCCGCGGACGTTCCAGGTGGTCATGGGCCTGTGCCTGCTGTCCTACGGCGTCAATCTGTTCATCTTCAGCATGGGCAGCCTGTTCATCGGCAAAGAACCGATCATCAAGGACGGCGTACCGCAGGACCTACTCAATTACACCGATCCGCTGCCCCAGGCACTGGTACTGACGGCCATCGTCATCAGCTTCGCCATGACCGCGCTGTTTCTGGTGGTGCTGCTCGCGTCGCGGGGCCTGACCGGTACCGACCACGTTGACGGAAGGGAGCCCAAGGAATGACGGCGATGACACACCTGATCGCCGCACCGATTCTGCTGCCGCTGCTGACGGCTGCCATCATGCTGATGCTCGGTGAAAAGCACCGTCCGCTGAAGGCGAAAATCAACCTGTTCTCCAGCCTGCTTGGCCTGGGCATCTCGGTGATGTTGCTGCAATGGACCCAGACCACCGGCGTGCCCGGTTCCATCGGCGTGTACCTGCCGGGCAACTGGCAGGTGCCGTTCGGCATCGTGCTGGTAGTCGATCGGCTGTCGGCGCTGATGCTGGTGCTGACCGGCATCATCGGTGTCAGCGCTTTGCTGTTCGCCATGGCCCGCTGGGACGGCGCAGGTTCGAGCTTTCACGCGCTGTTCCAGATTCAGTTGATGGGCCTGTACGGCGCGTTCCTGACAGCGGACCTGTTCAACCTGTTCGTGTTCTTCGAAGTGCTGCTCGCCGCGTCCTATGGCTTGCTGCTTCATGGCTCGGGACGGGCGCGGGTGTCGTCGGGGCTGCATTACATTTCGATCAACCTGCTGGCCTCGTCGCTGTTCCTGATTGGCGCAGCACTGATCTATGGTGTCACCGGCACGTTGAACATGGCTGACCTGGCCATGAAGATTCCGCTGGTACCGGAAGCCGACCGTGGCTTGCTGCATGCTGGCGCGGCCATTCTGGCAGTAGCGTTCCTGGCCAAGGCCGGAATGTGGCCACTGAACTTCTGGCTCGTGCCGGCCTATTCCTCGGCCAGCGCACCGGTAGCGGCGATGTTCGCGATCATGACCAAGGTCGGCGTCTACACCCTGCTGCGCCTGTGGACGCTGCTGTTCTCCGGGCAGGCAGGCGCCTCGGCCTACTTTGGCGGCGACTGGCTGATCTACGGCGGCATGGCGACCATGCTCTGCGCCGGCGTGGCGATCATCGCCGCACAACGCCTGGAGCGCATGGCCAGCCTGAGCATTCTGGTGTCGGCGGGGATTCTGCTGTCGGCCGCAGGTTTCGCCCAGCCGAACCTGATCGGCGCGGCGCTGTTCTATCTGGTCAGCTCGACCCTGGCCCTGAGCGCACTCTTCCTGCTGGCGGAACTGATCGAACGTTCGCGCACCGCCATCGAAGTACCGCTGGAAGACGAGAACGAACTGCTGCCGCGTCCGCAAGAATGGCAGCGGCCAGTCAAAGGCATCAACCTGGATGATGACCAGAAAGCCGTGGTCGGCCAGGTGATTCCGTGGACCATGGCCTTCCTGGGCCTGAGCTTCATCGCCTGTGCGCTGCTGATTATCGGCATGCCGCCGCTATCAGGGTTCATCGGCAAATTGAGCCTGATCGGCGCCCTGCTCAATCCGTTGGGTCTGGGTTCCGACGAACCGATCTCGATGGCCGCCTGGGGTTTGCTGGCTCTGCTGATCCTCACCGGTCTCGGTTCGCTGATGGCCTTCTCGCGCCTGGGCATCCAGCGTTTCTGGTCACCGGAAGAGCGCCCGTCGCCGGTGCTGCGCAAACTCGAATGCGTGCCGATTTTCCTGCTGCTGGGCCTGAGCATCGCCCTGACTTTCAAGGCCGAGCCGCTGCTGCGCTACACCCAGGCCGCCGCAGATGCCCTGAACAATCCGCAGCAATATGTGATGGCGGTGCTCGGCACCCGCGCCGTGCCGAGCCCGGAAGCCAAGGCTGCGCTGCTGGAGGTGCAACCATGAAGCGTCTGTTTCCTGCTCCGTGGCTGTCGCTCGCGCTGTGGTTGCTGTGGCTGGTGCTGAACCTGTCGGCCAGCCCGGGCAACCTGCTGCTGGGTGCCGTACTCGGTTTCTGTGCCCCGCTGATGATGCGCAAGCTGCGCCCGCAACAGATCCATATCCGCCGCCCGGGCACCATCCTGCGATTGTTTCTGCTGGTCGGGCGTGACGTGATCGTCTCCAACCTTCAAGTGGCGTGGGGCGTCCTCAACGCCGGTCGCCGTCCGCCCCGCTCGCGCTTTATCAAGGTGCCGCTGGACCTGCGCGATGCCCATGGCCTGGCGGCGTTGTCGATGATCTGCACGGTCGTGCCCGGCACGGTATGGTCGGAACTGGCGCTGGATCGCAGCATTCTGTTGCTGCACGTCTGGGACCTGGATGACGAAGCGCAATTCATCCAGCACTTCAAGGTCACTTACGAGCAGCCGTTGATGGAGATTTTCGAATGAGCCCGCTGCTGTCGAACGCGATTCTGCTGACGCTGTTCCTGTTTTCCCTGGCGATGGTGCTCACGCTGATTCGCCTGTTCAAAGGGCCATCGGCACAGGATCGGGTACTCGCACTGGACTACCTGTACATCGTCGCCATGCTGATGATGCTGACTCTGGGGATTCGCTACTCCAGCGACACCTATTTCGAGGCGGCGCTGCTGATCGCGCTGTTCGGATTCGTCGGCTCGTTTGCCCTGGCCAAATTCCTGCTGCGTGGCGAGGTGATCGAATGAACGCTGAATTGTCTCTGTGGGTGGAAATCCCGGTGGCGATCCTGCTGGTGCTCGGTGGTGTGTTTGCCCTGATCGGCGCGACCGGCCTGTTACGGATGAAGGACTACTTCCAGCGCATGCACCCTCCGGCGCTGGCCTCGACCCTCGGCGCGTGGTGCGTGGCGCTGGCATCGATCATCTGCTTTTCCGCGCTCAAGTCCGGGCCGGTGCTGCACGCGTGGCTGATCCCGATTCTTCTGTCGATCACCGTGCCGGTGACCACCTTGCTATTGGCGCGAGCGGCGTTGTTCCGCAAGCGCATGGCCGGGGATGATGTGCCGGCCGAGGTCAGCAGCCGGCGTACTGAAACCGGCAGCTAGATCCAGGCGACAGCCAACAGCCCGGCTCCCAATATCAGACACAGCGGCGAGTAAACCCAAGTGTCGAGCCGGGCAAACCGCGACCCCTTCACTTCCTTGAAAAAACCCACCAGCTCCGAATCGCCAATCGCCCGCGCAAACATCAGCAGCGCAATCGCGCTGATCACCCATTGCAGCGCCCAGTGATGCACGGCGGGCAGCCACCATCCCACCCGCATGCACACCAATGCGGCAATCAGTAGCAGGGCTGCCGCCACCACCAGCGTGATCCAGCCTGAAGGCTTGAAAGCCGGCCTGAGCGTCAGTCCGCCGTTATCCACCGGAACCTGTGGCACCACCGCCACGGCCGCCCACTGCCCACCCATCGCCCAATACACATGCATAAGGCTGATCACCGCAAATATCGTCACCAGCCATTGAGCCAACACAAAGGTCATGGTCGAGAATCCTTTAAAGGGATTTGAACAAAACATCCTAGTCGGCATTTTTCCATGTGCACGACCGATCGGCGGTGCGGTAAAGTGCCGCCCCATGAAATTCACCCGTACCGATCGCTCAATGCTGGCCTGGATGCTCTATTGCTGCGTCCTGTTCAACGTGTTCGCCTGCAGCATCGGTCACGGACAAATGGTCGGGATGCAGCTCAACGGAATCGGTGGCCAGTTCTGCGCCGTCGACCCGAGCACCCAGGCGCCGCTGGCCTCAAATCCCGCCGAAGAAAAACTGCCGACCCTGGCCAAGGCCTTTGGCTGTCCGCTGTGCTCCACCGGCGGCATGGGCCCGGCGTTCAACTCCAGCCTGACGCTGGCGATCCTGCCGGAACAACACAGCCCGCCGCTGCCGGTCATCGTCAGCATCAACCTCCCTGCCCGCTTTATCTGGCCTTCGGCCAACCCCCGCGCCCCACCGCTCGCCTGAGTGTCTTTGCCTTTTTGATTTGTCAGCCCACTGCGCCAACGCGCGGCGTTCGCCTGTGCGCTGACTCCGAGAACAAGCATTCAGGATTCAAACGATGAAACAACTTACCTTGCTGGCGAGCCTGTGCGGCTGCCTGTCCGTCAACGTCTGGGCGCAATCCACCGTGGATCTGGCGCCGATCACCATTGATGGCGAGTCCGGCGCCGAACCGGGCCTGAGCCTCGACCAGTCCAGCGGCATGGCCTCGCGCCTCGGCCTCAGCGTGCGTGACACTCCGGCCTCAGTGGCCATCGCCAACCGCAATGACATCGAACGTCACGGTTCGCAAAACTTTCAGGACGCGGCCAACACCTTGCCGGGGGTGAACGCCAGTGCGCCGCCGGGGTTTGGCGGGTTCGTCTCCTATCGCGGTTTCACCAGCAGCCAGATCACCCAGATGTTCAACGGCGTCAACGTCTCCGGCGGGCTGGCGCGGCCGGTGGATTCGTGGATTTATGACCGGGTGGAACTGGTCGGCGGCCCGTCGTCGCTGATCAATGGTGCAGGCTCGGTCGGCGGCTCGCTGAACTACGTGACCAAACTGGCCACGCGCGACGAGCAGGCCGCCGAAGGTCGGGTCAGCTACGGTACCTACGACACCACCGAAGCCGCGTTCGGACTCAACCACGCGCTGACCGAACCCGGTGCCGACGTGCAGCACTACGCGCGCCTCGACGTCAGCCACAACACCAGCAACGGCTACATCGACCGCCAGGAACGCGATGCCTGGAGTGTGGCGTTCTCGCTGCTCAGCGATCTGACGCCGAACCTGTCGCACACCCTGGCCCTGGAATATCAGGACGAACACGAAGACAGCCCGTACTGGGGCACGCCGGTGCTCAACCCCAAGGGCGGCGAATTGAGGATCGACAAGCACAATCGCTTCAACAACTACAACGTCGAAGACGGCCGCTACGAGCAACGGACAATCTGGGTACGCTCGATCATCGACTACCGGATCAACGACAGCACCACCCTGCGCAACACCCTCTATCACCTCGACAGCCAGCGTGATTACCGCAACCTGGAAACCTATCAATACAACGCCGACAACAGCGCAGTGAACCGCTCCACTGCGTATCAGGTGCGACACCAGGGCGAGCAGAACGGCAACCAGTTCGAACTGCGCCACGACAACAGCCTGTTCGGCCTCGACACCACCTGGTCCGGCGGTTTCGAGTACAAGGTCAACCAGACCACCAACTCGCCACTCAACGTCAAAGGCGCGAGCACCGTGGATCCGAACAACTATCGCCCGGGACACTTCTACGACATACCGGGCACGAATCCGGGTTTTGTCAGCGACAAGACCAACGAGGTCACCACCAAAGCGTTGTTCGCTGAAAACCGCCTGGCATTGACCGACAAACTTTCGTTGCTCACTGGCCTGCGCCATGACGACATCGATCTGGACGTGACCAACCATCGCACGGTGACGGCGAGCAACCCGCGCCACCTCAAGCGCAGCTGGGAGCCGGTCACCGGGCGTGTCGGCCTGACCTACCAATTCACGCCATCAGCCAATGTCTACGCGCAATACAGCACCGCCGCCGAACAACCCAACGGTACTCAGGACTTCGATGTTTCAACGGGCAAGCAATGGGAAATCGGCAGCAAGTTCGACTACCTGAACGGACGTGGCTCGGCGACGGTCGCGGCTTACACCATCGAGCGCAAGGACTTTGCCGTTACAGATCCGCTGGACCCGACCAACAGCATTCCTGTTGGCCAACAGACGTCCAAGGGTATCGAGATTGCCAGCTCACTGCGGATCACCGACAGGCTGCTGGCCGAGGTCAACTTCGCCTGGGTCGATGCAGAGTACGATGAGTTCAACGAAAAGAACGCCGCCGGTGGGGTGGTTTCACGCAAGGGCAACACACCGACCAACGTGCCGGACCGGGTCGGCAATCTGTGGCTGACCTATGACTTCGCCCCACAATGGCAAGGCGGGGTCGATGCGCGGTATGTGGCGTCGGTGTATGCGGACAGTGCCAATACCATGACCGTGCCGTCGTACACGTTGTTCGGGAGTTTCCTCAGCTACAAGGTCGACGCACACACCACTGTCACGGGGCGGGTGCGCAACCTGACGAACGAGGTGTATGCCGAATTCGCCCATGTGTCGCCGGCGTATTACCTGGGCACACCACGCACCTTTGAACTGGCCGTACAGACCCGGTTCTGATTGGGTCGGGCGAGGGAGCAGGCTTCCTCGCCTCAAATCTAAAGACCTGCCTGAACCTTGTCCGCCACATCCTTCGGCAGCCACGCCTGCCACACATCCGGATGGGCTTTCATGAACGCGTGCGCCGCATCCCTTGGCGGCGTGTGCTTCTCGCTCATCTCGGCCAGCGCCTTGTTCAGGTCCTCGATCGGAAAATGGACTTTGCTGAAGAACGCAACGATCTCCGGATACTGCTTCTGAAATGGCGTGGACACACCGATCGACAGTTTCGACGCCAGTGAACGGGTCGGTTTCGGGTTGGGGTTATCGGCGTCGGTCAGGGTCTTCCAGGCCTCGGCGTCGAACGGCGGCTCTTCCAGCTGCACCAGTTTGAACTTGCCAAGCAACGGCGTTGGCGACCAGTAATAGAACAGCACCGGTTTGCCCCGGCGGATCGATGAACTGATTTCGGCGTCCAGCGCCGCACCGGAGCCGCTGCGGAAATTGGTGAAGTCATCCTGCAACCCATAAGCCGTGAGCTTCTGCTTGTTCACCACTTCCGATGTCCAGCCGATCGGGCTGTTGAGGAACCGTCCCTTTTTCGGGTTCTCCGGATCCTTGAACACATCCTTGTACTTCTTCAGATCACTGACACTGCGCAGGTCCGGCGCCATTGGCTTGATGCCTTTGGCGGCATCGCCCTTGATCACGTACTCCGGCACCCACCACCCCTCGGTAGCCCCCTTGACCGTATCGCCCAGGCTGGCAACCTTGCCTTCGGCTTCAGCCTTGACCCACACCGGACTGCGCCCCGCCCACTCCTCGCCGATCACCTGGATGTCGTTGTTGGCGAGCGCGGTTTCCAGGGTGATGGTGGTGCCCGGCAGCGTGTCCGTCGGCAGGCCGTAGCCTTTCTCGACGATGATCCGCAGGACATCGGTGATCAGGCTTCCGCTTTCCCAGTTCAGGTCGGCGAAGTGAATCGGCGCTTGTGCGGCATTGACCGCTGGCACCGCTGTCAACAAACCGAATGTGGCCAGACAAGCGCCCAGCAACCGTCGAAATCCGTTCATGCTTTGCACCTCGTGCTGTTCGCAGCAATAGCAGGAAGGCCTGACAGAAGTCCGCCAGCCTCTGAATACTCAGTCAACTGACTGTAGACGAGGTTCCTGCTTTTTCAGGGGCATGCCACGGGCGAGGCTACTTTTCAGACATTTCCTGCAAGCGTTGCAGCTCGCGTCTGACCATGCTGGCGTACTCGGCAGGCTGCAAAGCGTAGATCTGCGAGGCGACCCAACCGAGCCAGACGCCCTTCAACTCGGCCCTGGCATCGAAAAGGCGCCGGGCCTCGTCGCGGGCGCTGTCGAGGTTCTGCAAATGGAAATCGGCGCGACTCACCGTCATCACTCGCTGGCCTTGAAGGTCACCAGCTCGCCCTTGCGCCATTTGGCAGCCTTGGCGGTAACGGCTTTCAGGGTCTTGGTCAGGCCTTCCTGCAGTTGTTCATTGGCGGCAAACACGGTGACCGCGCTATGGCCTTCCTTGAACACGATGGCATGGCCGTCGGCCGTGCTGACAAAGGCATAGTCGCCCAGACCGTACACGGTCATTTTGATCTCGCGAAAACGGATATCCATCTTGCCGCCTTCACGGCTGGGCAATACCGAAGCGCTGAAGTGATCGCCGACCTTGAGCTTCAGGCCAGGCTTGTCGTCGACCACCAATGCGCTTTCGGTGTCGATCTCGGCAACGTAAATGCCTTCAGCGTTTTGCTCGGTGATGTAAACAAAACGCGATTGGAACTGCTTGACCAGCTTTGCCCGCAAATCACCCAGCACGAACAAAGCATGCATATCGAGGTTACTGACTGCCAAAGAAACATCCCCACACTTGAAAGAGTGCCGCACGCGGAAAACGCGCACGACAGTAAAAACGGCCAGGCCGATGGTGTTGCGCAATGACTCGGATAAAAGCCTGAGCGAGCAAAGAGCTCATTCAGCGCGAGGTTCACAAGACTACTGGAATGGCACTCGCGAAACCTGCAAAGACGTTCTCCAAATGTTGAAGGAAAAAGCTTCACGGTCGGCCAGAGAAAACTGACTACGAACTTTAGGGAAAAAACTCACCAAGAAAAGCACTTTTCCGACATATCGCACGCAAAAAATTGCTTTAGATAACGCCATGCCGTCAACAGGTGTTGGCGATTCTAGAGCAGCGACGCTGCTCGCGACTACCCGCAACCGTCTGTAAATGCGGGTCAATCCATGAAAAGGACTTCATATGTGCACTTTGACGCATTTTGCCGTGGCTTACGAACAACCCTTTGACTTGAATAACCCTGACTTTGGTACTGACTCCGCACCCGACTCCTCGGGCCGGGAGCCCCAGTTTCAAGTGATTCTCGCCGGAAACGCCTTTTTCCATATCAAGGAAAAGTCGACCGGCCGCGTAAGAGGTTTCCGTGAAGATCACAATGCCGCGTGTGCGCTTGCGCGTTCGCTGGAATCACGAATCGAACTCCTGCCCAACGTCCCCCTCAGATAAAAGAGAGTGATCGACCACCCCACCCGCCAAGGAGCACACCATGGAACTGCCTGCCTACAATCTGACAACCCTGTTCGATCAATTAGGGCTGCCTTCGGAGGAAATGGCCATAGACGACTTCATCGAAGCCCATCCGCTGGATGCCGAGACCAAACTGATCGACGCCGATTTCTGGAGCCCGCAGCAGGCCCAATTGCTCAAGGAGTGGTTGCGTGCCGATGGCGAGGAAGCCGTGATGGTCGACGAACTCAACGTACGCCTGCACAGAGGCAAATAAATTCGATCAATGGACGCAGTCTCCGGGCTCGTCGCCCAATTGCGCGAGCCAGGCGGCTTTGCACTCTTCCGCTTCGTCACGACTGGCGAACGCCGTGCCCCGTCGCTCTCCGTTGAGCAACACCACCCAGCAGACACTCTGCCCCATCGCACGCAGCCCGGCCGGAACACCACTGCCGATCATCACGGCGACATCGACTCTGCATTGCATGCTGACCTCCAATCTTTTCATTAGCTACCTAACTATGCAGGCATGTTAATGATTGGAATCAGGAGGAAACAGCAACGCGCGTGCACAGCTTAATTGCAGTTCCGGCAACAATGCCTCACCGCGGCTTCTCCGGTTTGTAGCCCAGACGCAATCCGCCCCAGTGGCGGCCCTTGACCATGATCGGCACCGACAGGTCGTGCATCAGCTCGCCGGTATCGCGGGTGTAGGTCTGCAACAGCACGGGTTGCTGATGGCTGCCGCAGCGGATGCCGGTGCGGTCGGCGAATTTGCGTTTGGTGCGATTGTTGATGGTATCGACCTGCACATCCCCGGTCAGTGGCTGGCTGAACGCCTGATTGTGGGTCGGCACATAACCCTGTTGCGTGCAGGCGATGGCGAACACCAGGCCTTCGTGGCGCGGCAACAACGGTTCCTGAATCGCCGGCAGCACCTGATCGGTGTAACGGTCGAATCGGGTCTGGAACCTGGCGGGCTGGGTGTTCGGGATTGGCTGATACTGGCGGTCGAACAAGTCTTCGAGGCTGATCCGCCCCTGCTCGATGTCAGCCTCGAAACGCGCGGCAATCTGGCTCGCACCTTCCCGGGCCAGGTCGTAGATACGCTGGTGATAGTCATCCAGACCGACTTCGGCCAGGCGTTCGCTGATGGTTTCTGCCTGCCCTTCCATCTGCACCGCTGCTTCGGCCAGGCGCCGGGTCTGTTGGTCGCTGATCGCCAGATCGCTGCGCATTTGCTCGATGGCGGTGAACAGACTGTCGAGTTGTTCGCGATTGGTTTCGGCGCCCCGGGCGATTTCGCCGACCTGGGTTTCAACCCCGGCCGCCAGCCTTGCGATGTTTTCCAGGTGCTGACCGGTGTGTTCGACCTGCTCGACGCCGGTATGCAAATCGTCGGAGAGCTGACGAATCTGCTCCACCACCTGCGCCGTACGTTGCTGGATGTCGGCGACCATCTCGCCCACTTCGCCAGTGGCCGTCGCCGTACGAGCCGCCAGACCGCGCACTTCATCCGCCACCACCGCAAACCCACGACCGTGCTCACCGGCCCGGGCCGCTTCGATGGCCGCGTTCAATGCCAGGAGATTGGTTTGACTGGCAATCGACTGAATCACCAGCGTCACGCGCTGGATGTCATCACTGCGCTCGCTCAAGGCCTCGATCAGTTCGCGACTGGCATTGGCACGCTGACTGAGCTGATGCATGCGCGAAATCGAATCCACCAGTTCGGTGCGCCCCGCCGCGCTGCTGTGATGGGCTTCACTGGCGGCACCCAGCGCTTCGCGGCTGAGCTGGGACGTGGCTTGCTCAGTGGCAATCATCACTTCGGCGTTGTTGACGATCTGCGCGGCGGCGTCGAGTTGCGATTGCAGGCGGCCAGCCAGTTCCTTGACGGAAAAAGCCACACCGGCGGCCGACAGCGCGTTATGACTGGTGGTGTAGGAAAGGTCGCGAGTCAGCTCGGACATCGCGTCGTTACCGACGACGGGTTGCACATCGGCGACGGCACGGGCACGCAGGCGCGGCAGCCATACAATCAGCACCGCCAATGGCATGCCCACATACAAGGGCCATTCACCCAGGCTTATCCCGGCCAGCACCAGCATCAGGGCGATGCTTTGAAGGGTCGGCATCAGCCAGCGATTTTTCGGCAAAACAACTGGTGCAGGTAGATCTGCAACCAGAGATCCATCTCTCGTCATGTTGTGACCCCACGCTTGTTCTCATTGTTGTGACTGCATTAAACGCCACTACAAGGCCATTATCCATGGTCCGTTAGTCGTGGGTCTGTGGCAGGTCAATGGAACGGTGCGGAGGATTTCCGGCAGACGAGAAAAAGCAAAGATCGCAGCCTTCTGCAGCTTTAAACAAAAGCTGCAGAAGGCTGCGATCTTTTCGCGACGACCCGCATTGAAGGGGTCGCCTCAGGAATCAGGCCTGACGCTGGTGCTTGTCGATCTGCTCATGACGCTCTTGAGCTTCGATGCAGTACTTGGTGGTCGGGCTGATCAGCAGGCGTTTCAGGCCGATAGGCTCGCCGCTGTCGTCGCACCAGCCAAAGCTGTCTTCCTTGATACGCTCAAGGGCCTGCTCGAGTTGCGGCAGCATGCGCTGGTCGCGATCGATCGCGTTCACCAGCCAGGTGCGCTCTTCTTCCACCGATGCGGCGTCCGCCGGGTCAGCCGGGGTGTCCAGGCTTTCGATGGCAATACGGTTCTGCTCAATGCGCTCGTGGGTTTCGACTTTCATGTTCTGCAACAGCTCCTGGAAGAAAGCGTGTTGCTCGGCATTCATGTAGTCATCTGCCGGCATGGCCAGCAACTTGTCCTTTGTCATTGATATCTCTATAAAAAACGTGCATTAAGGCGAATTAGGGAGCGTTCCGGCGAACCGCCTGCGGTCATCGGAAAGGCATCGTTTATTGCAAACGCCACCCGGCACTCAATTTACGAAGGGGCGGCAGTCTAAGGCCCGTTTGAGGCCTCAGCAACTCTAAATACCGGGAATTTGTCCGACAAAGCCCGGAAACTGCTCTGACACAGGCTTCACGGCGCTCATCGGAGTGCGTTTATAGCAAGAAATTCAGTCGAGCGGCTGTATATAGAAGACAAACGGCGGATGAGCGGCGCTTTGTCGCATTTCTTTACAATCGCCGACGGCAAAACCAGTCCGCCCTCAGGACTGACATTCCTCCCAACCTCAGCTACGTTATGCCCTCCCCGGTTCGACTTGAAGGAACGCGTCATGAAACTGATCGGCATGCTGGACTCCCCTTACGTGCGTCGCGTGGCGATCTCCGCCAAATGCCTGGGGATTGAACTGGAACACGACCCGGTGTCGGTGTTCCGCCATTTCGAGCGCTTCCAACAGATCAATCCGGTGGTCAAGGCGCCGACTCTGGTCCTCGACGATGGTGAAGTGCTGATCGACTCGACGCTGATCCTCGACTACCTCGAAGCCCTGTCCGGCCAAACCCTGCTGCCGACGGACCTGCCGCGACGGGTAAAAGCCCTGCGCCTGATCGGCCTCGGCCTCGCCGCCTGCGAAAAAGCCGTGCAGCTCTACTATGAACGCAACCTGCGTCCGGCCGACATTCAATACCAGCCGTGGGTCGAGCGCGTCGAAGGCCAGCTCGCCGCCGCTTTCACCGCCCTGGAACACCAACTGGAAAAACACCCACTGTCCACTGACGGGACGCTGCAACAGGACGGCATCACCCTCGCCGTCGCCTGGAGTTTCACCGGCCTTGTCGTTCCCGATCAGATCGACGCTGAACGCTTCCCGCGCATCGCCCAATACACCGCCTGCGCCGAAGGCCTCCAAGCGTTCATCAGCACCCCGATGACCTGACCATGAGCACAACCGAAACCGCCGCCCCGGCCCTGAAAGAAATCTTCAACGCCGAACGCCTGCAACACATCGCCAGCGAGATGAGCGCCGTATACCCGGCGTTCAAGGCCAAGGCCTTTCTCAAGCATGCCAACGACGGCCTCGGCGAACTCTCGGTCATGCAACGCATGGCCCGCGTCAGCGAAAGCCTGCACGCCGTGCTGCCACTGGACTACACCGATTCCCTCTCCGTACTGCGCGAACTCGCCCCGCGCCTGAACAGCGGCTTCGTCAGCATGTGCCTGCCGCACTACGTCGCGAGCTACGGCGCGCACGCATTCGACACCTCGATGGAAGCCCTGAAGTACTTCACCACCTTCGGCTCCTCCGAATTCGCTATCCGCCACTTCCTGCGCAGCGACCTCGAGCGCTCGCTGGAACTGATGCACGACTGGGCACGAGACGAAAACCACCACGTCCGCCGCCTCGCCAGCGAAGGCAGCCGCCCTCGCCTGCCATGGTCGTTTCGGCTGGAACCGGTGCAGGCAAATCCACAATTGGCCGCCGGGATTCTTGATCGATTGAAGGCCGATGAGAGTTTGTACGTGCGCAAGTCCGTGGCGAATCATTTGAATGATGTGACCAAGGAACATCCGGAGTGGGTGCTGGATACGATTGAGGGGTGGGCGCTGGAGAACAGGCACACGGCATGGATTGCCAAGCATGCGTTGCGGAGTTTGATCAAACAGGGGGATTCTCGGGCGCTCACGGTTATCGGCGCAGGGGCGAAGGCTGAAGTTGAGTTGCTGGATGTGAAGGTGGAACCGGCGGTTGTCCGGCTTGGGGAGACGATTACTTTATCGTTTACGGTGAAGTCGTTGGTTCCGGTGGAGCAGCGGTTGGTGATTGATTATGCGATTGACTACGTGAAGGCCAATGGCGGGACTTCGGCCAAGGTTTTCAAGTTGAAGACGTTGGTGTTGGCGGGGTTTGGGAGTGAGGTTGTGGCGCGGCGGCAGGTGATCAAGGACTTCACTACGCGCAAGCACTATGCGGGGGTACATGCGGTGCATGTGGTGGTTAACGGGGAGCGGCTGGGGAGTACTGCCGTTGACATCATCACTTAATAAGCGTCAAAAATGGTCTGCTCATCGGATGACAACCGAAAGTAGCAGGTACGTTGGATCTTGAACCGAATGATGACCTCTCCAACCACTGAGCTCGCAAAGGAACGCACATGATCGATGGTCCCGCTGTTTTGACAGTCTTTTTGGTTTACCTGGCCGGTGTCGTTATTCCAGGACCCAATTTCGTTGCGGTAGTCCACAAAGCGGTAGCTGCGTCGCGGTCAGAAGCTTTGGCCTTGGTGGCAGGCATTGTATTGGTCAACTTACTCTGGGCCACCTGTGCAATAGCAGGTATCGGCGTTGTATTTGCTGCGTTTCCTTGGGCGGCGCTATTCGTAAAAGTTCTGGGGGCAGCCTATCTGATGTGGTTTGGACTGCGACTGCTGCTAAATGCCGGGAAGACCACACTTTCCCCCAGTAATGAGGCTGCCGTCGGAAATTTTCAGCAATCATTCATTCAAGGAGTCATCACGAACATCGGCAACCCTAAATCCATGGCCTTCTACGCCGCTATTTTCTCAGCGGCAGCCCCCGCCCACGTGTCAACAAGCACGTTTTTGTCGATGCTGGCAGTCGTAGTGGTGGTTTCAATGACTTGGTATGGAATGGTCGCAATCGCTCTTTCGCAGCCTGACATCGCGTCAGCGTATCAAAGGAGGAAAAAGGCTATTGATCAATTATGCGGCGCTTTGATTTTATCTCTGGGGATCCGGCAGCTTGTCCAATAAGTCAGGGAGGAATGCGGATAGATTTACTTTCGGACTGCTTTTGGCCCAGATCCTGTAAACACGCGTGGCACTTTCTCGCGGCAGGCTTCAGGCTGGAAGGAATGTCAAACTATCAAGATTGATCTCGGCGTAACACCCCATATCCCCCTTGTAAAGCGAGACCCTGGACACTCCCAGCTCGGACTGTAAGAGTTCGACAAGCTTTCTGAGGTTCTTGTTTTTGGACAGCGAAGCCGGACGTACCACCGTTGCCTGTTCGAGTTCGTCATCGTAAATTCTGATCAGAAACGTATCCTCTTCGCTCTGTATTTCGTAGTTATAACCACGATACTCATACCCGAGGTCGTGGTCGACATCATCAAAGCGGGTAGCTTTTATTATCTTCAAAGTGGCATCCAGTATTCGATCACCATAGAAGGATCGTTTCAAAGAAATGCAAAAAATGGGGACTCATCGATTTATCAAAAGAGCCGCCCTATCTTTTCCGACTCGCCCCCATTTTCCAAGAGTTACCAACTGCCATATGGAATGCCGAATTTGTCGATATAACGCTTGGATTTTTCACTGATCGGATAAGCGTAACGCCCTTGGTTCTTACCCTGACTCGGACCAAGAGGTTCGATTTCGGCTTTGGCCCTGGCCACTTTCACCGGATAGTGGCACGAGTCCCTGACCCAGACTTGTACAACCCCGCCGGGAGCCAACCCCAGGTAAATAGAAGCGGAATAACTCGCTTGCTCCTTCGGAGTTTCCAAACAACGCTGGTTGACCGACGTCCTCATTAGTTGCCTAGCCTCTTCGGGCACATCCAACCAAACACTATAGGTCTGAGGTTCGACAATCGATTGCCAACGCACGTAAATGCGTTTGGGGAGGTCGGCACCAATCACTGGCTTTGCAGCAGCGCCTACGGCGTGCCATCCACGTGCAGATTCTTTACCGTCTTCAAGCTCCCCACCAGCGGCCGTACCTCCCCCCGTACGCTTGAACAGCTTGCCGTTTATATCTTCGACGGCGCTGTCCTCCACCCACACTTTCATGTAGTAAGGCTCAGTAAACGCAAGCTCCCACGACTCGGATTTAGGGTCGTTTTTGGCAGACAGTGGATCCGCAGACTGGCATCCAGTCGTGAACAAAGCACAAAGCAGGGTTACAAGAACTCTCATTACCAAAGCGTCCAATCAGGTACGTGGGGATGCAGCACGCGGATGGTGTCGGCCGTCGGGGCGTTGATGTATACCGCATTTAGTCCGCTGCCATCTCTGCGGCCGAGTGGATGGTTCCAGTTTGCGGACATGTGAATGTACTTGAGTTTCAGCAGTTGCTCCTCTTCAAGCGTGGTGCTGTAGTCACCCGCAACGAACCGATCACACAAAGTTTGAAGTTCTGCTGGGATGGTCAAATCGGGCGTGTCAGGATAACGCAGGATAACGGGACAGATTTATTTTCGAGAAGTAAATCTTCCCTCTTCCCATCATGAGACCGAGTTCAGGCGGGATAGAATGTCAGACCATCAAGATCAATCTCGGCATAGCCCCCCACATTCTCCATATAAAGCAAGACCCTGCCCACTCCCAGTTCGGATCGTAAGAACTCGACAAGCTTTCCAAGGCTTTCGTTTTTAGACATTGAAGTCGGACGCACTACCGTTGCCTGTCCGGGTTCATCATCGTAAACCCTAATTAAAAACACACCCTCTTCACTCTGTATATCGTAGTTATAACCACGGTATTCATATCAAACTTCATGGTCAACATCACCAAAGCGAGTACACTATTTGCAAAACAGTATCCGGCATTCGGGACCCATAGAAAAATCGCATCATGCAGCGATTTATTCAAAGAGCGAGGACAGTTTTACATCTTAAGCGCCCACGCTATTTGCCCCCCTCATTTCTTCCCAACTTCGAAGAATTACCAACTGCCATATGGAATACCAAATTTCTCAATATAGCGCTTAGCCTTTTCATTAACTGGATAGGCGTAACGCCCTTGATTCTTGCCTTGACTTGGCCCCAGCGGCTCAATCTCAGCTTGCGCCCTTGCCACCTTTACCGGGTGATGACAAGAATCTCTAACCCACACCTGCACAACTCCACCAGGAGCCAACCCCAGATAAACCGAAGAAATATAGGTAGCCGTTTGCTCTGGCGTTTTCGCGCATCGCTGGTTGACCGACGTCAGCATCAGTTGCCTGGCTTCCTCGGGTATGTCCACCCAAACACGATAGGTTTGTGGTTCTACGATAGATTGCCAGCGAACGAAGATTCGTTTGGGAAGATCCGCGCCTACTACTGCTTTCGCAGAACCACCTACGCCGTGCCAGCCTTTGGCGGACTCTGTGCCATCCTCTGGTTGCCCTCCCGACGCCGATCCAGAGCCCGTGTGCAGGAACGTTCTTCCTTTGATGTCTTCCACCGAAGTGTCTTCCACCCAAACCTTCATGTAGCGAGGCTCAGTGAAACCCAGCTCCCACCATGGAGATTTTGGATCGTTCTTTGCTGAAAGCGGGTCTGCGGAACAACCAGCAGCAAGCAAAGTGCACAGCAGGGTTAAAAGTAGCTTCATTACCAAAGCGTCCAATCAGGTACGTGCGGGTGTTTTACGCGAATTGCGTCTGACGTGGGAGCGTTGATGTAAACCGCTTTCACACCACTTCCATCCCTTCGGCCAAGTGGATGGTTCCAGTTGGCCGATGTATGAATGTACTTGAGTTTGAGGGTTTTCTCCTCTAACAGGGTCGTGCTGTAGTCGCCAGAGACAAAACGATCAGACAACCCTTGAAGCTCTGCGGGAATGGAAAAGTCGGGTGTTTCAGGAATGTCGTTGAAGCGAACCCCTTTGGCTTTCGCCTGCTGATGCATTACACGCAGGCACACTCTCGATAGCATTCCGCTCACCGTCCGCCTGAGCTGAACGGCGGCGTAGACGCGTTTGACGCGAGGGCTCATTCGATCCTGTGGGCTGTTGGGCATTACAAGTGCAGGTGGCGTTACGATTTCCAGCATTTCAGAAGGCCAACCATTAGCGAGCCACTGATTTTTGACCGTTACCGCATCCTGATAAATCGAAGTGCTGACGACATCAGTGTTAAGCGACACCTCAAGCATTTGCATGGGGCTGACAAGTACACATTCTTCAGCCTCCTCAAGGTATCCCCCGCCAATATCAGAATGCACGCCGGGCAAGACAATTTCCTGGTGATCTGGTGTTACTCGGCTGAGGGCAAAGTTCCCCCTGCATTCATCACGCGCAACCAACTGGACGACATCGGTGAAATAGCGTCGATCCAGGTAGAGCTTGATACCTGTCGCAATCGGGCTTTTGATGTCGCCCAGATTGGACCAGCCAGCAATCGAAGGAACGGTATCGAACAGGCCTATGAAGCCCATATTGATATCGCTTTTATATTGATCGCTGAAAGTCGAACTGAAGGCATCAGCATTGCTGCGAAGGATTTCTCCCAATGGACCTTGTTTTCCCCGGACGACCTCATTTGCAAAGTGCCGAGCGGCTGCCGCACCGCGACTGAAGCCGAAAGTGTCAAATGTCAGGGAGACGATTTCACTACCCGGATTCTCGTCCAGCGCCTCCTTGATACGCTGCTTGATCAATACAAACGAAGATTGGACACGTCCCGCAACACCCGTTTCGCCGCGCCCGGTTCCTGCTCCCAAGGAGCTGTCTTCTTGACCTGAACGGGTACCGATACCTTCAACATACACCATGCGAAAAGCACGCTTTCGCGCCCCCTCGCCTTCAGCTGCCTCGGGAGTGTCATATAGATCACTGAGCTTTTTGATGTTACTGACATCATTGCCATAACTACTATCCGGATCACTCATATACGGCTTGCAGCTTGCATCGATATCTTTAGCCGCAATCGGATGATGAGCGCCGCACAGAAGTCCGGCCGCAGCGTTGTTGGCATTATTCCCCGTACCATCGAAGAACACTCCGATCCGCAGGGCTATGCCGATTTTTTCAGGCGCACGCGCAGGCTCTTTCCCGTGTTTCTCATACTCCGCCCAACGCTGGGCATGGATATCGACGGGTTTGGTGCCTGTGTTGCGGAAATGTTTAGGCGGGTTGGGAACGTAGCCACTCAATCCTTGATACCTCGTTCTGATCCTTGAGAACGGGCCGAAGGGTGACAGTCGATGCAGGGTGGCGCAAGCCGTGGCCCAGTGCCAGCGCTTGGCTTCATGCGGCGAAGAACGGCTCCTCTTGTCGCAGCAGAATTGGGTTTATGCCTTTAGATACATCCAGCACCTGACTCACAACCAACCTCACAACAAGCGCTGGTGCGCACTCACCACGCAAGTCACGCACCAGACTCATTTGAGCAGTTACCACTGGCCGCTTGCGAGACAGCCGACGATTTCCCAACCGCTGTATTCCCACCAGGAATATCGATCATCGGAGCAACTTCTGGCCAGACTGGCCATATGGATTCCGCCCGCTGTTTGTTGGGTACCGAAAGGCGTGCCAATAGAAGCTGTTACTTGATTGACAGCTTGAGGAGCCTTGAGGGTGGTCGGATGTACGGAAGCATTCGCAACGGTGGCGGTGAAAGCGAGCGTTGCGGATACGGCCAGAGCAGTGATGGACTTTTTCATTTTCGAATCCTTTCAGTTATCTGACATGCGGCTTGTGCATTGGCCTGACCTGCCTTAATCAATAATCTGAACAGATCGGGCGCTCGTAAAAAGCCTACCACCGCGCTGCCGGCTGCACAGTCGCTCAACTGTGCTATTGACAAGCTGATGGAGTGAGGGGAGAGATCTTTTCGAACGCTCAAGACTCGGGCAACGCGCCGGGTTCTTTTCCTGTCTATCACCCTGTGTGCAATGGTGGCGCCAAGCCCCGAATGATAAGGTTCAGCCTCAAAATCACGGACGACACCTCGTGCACAAACAATGTCTTGCAGCAGCAATAACCTTCACCATCAGCCTTTCCGCTCTCGCCTCTCCTGTGCCGCAGGAAGAGCTCGAAGAGTGCCAGCGAATAGAAAACTCGGCCAAACAGGTCATGAAAAGCAGGCAGCAAGGCGCGCCCATGGATTCGGTGTGGGAACTGGCCGAAGCGGCAGGCAAGCAGAGCGAGTATGTGGGTGAGTTGTTCAAGACGCTGATTCGCGAGGCGTACGCGATTCCGCAGTACTCAAGCGAGAGCTTGCAGCAGAAAGCGATCAGCGATTTCCATTCCAATTTCTACAAGGCTTGCATCGTGACGGCGGAAAAGCGAGCCGGCGCCAACGGCTGAGCTCATCGAACAAAAAAGGGGGCAGATTCAGGTAATGAATCTGCTCCTTTTTACTTGAGGGCAGCCTCTACGCTTTCAGCTCTAGCTTATCCAGCGCCTGATTCACGGCCAGCCCTGCGACCATGACCACTTGTGCGATGCCCAGTGCGGTTTTACGGTGGGCGGGCTCGAGGATGGCGGCGAAGTTGCTGAGCATTTCGCTGGCGCTGGCCAACAGGGATTCGCTGTTGTAGGCGGGGTTGGCCAGGAACATGGGGTCGTGTGTGGTGTGGCTGCCCATGATGCGTTGTTGCGGGGTCAGGTAATGATCGAGGGCGCGTTCTGCGGCTTCGTTCAAGGTTCGCGAATCGGGGAATTTGTAGGGTGAGACCGGATCAGTTTCTGGCGGATTAGGTGTTGGTTTGATCATGGTGAAACTCCTGATTTTGATTAGGAGCTACCAGCATCACTTGCAGATGATGGGTGGCAGCCAAGTGCGGGTCTGCAAGACCGGGAAACCAGGCACCCGGCAGACCCGAGGGTCTCCCGCACAAAGCCGCCATTGAGCGGACACAAACGAGCGTCCTTTTTGGCAGGGCTGTGCGACTGGTTTTTCCGGCGGGCTTGCAGACCCGATCACTGATAGGCAGTGACGGGAATAAAGTTACGGAGGGAGCGCCAGACGCACAAGCCGGCGGATTCTGTCTTAGGTGCAGGGCGTGGCGCAAGGCGTTGTGGGCATCGGGATGTGACGAAAGACCACGCATAAACAGGCTACGTATTCTGTGTTTAATGTCTGACAAAAAAGACTGTTTCGCAGTCCGACGGGAATACGTAAATCAGGCCGTCCGCTTTCACCCAGACACCACCATTGCCCTGTGTCTAAAAAACCGGCCACCCGGCATAATCCGCGCAAATTTCCCCATCAACCCAAGTCCGACCGTCATGCCTGAAGAGTTCGAAGTCCCCAGTCCTCACGAGCAACACGTTGAACACACCACCCATCATGCCCACGCAAAAGGCGATCGCTTTGCCAGCAAGATTGCGGTCATGACAGCGATCATGGCGACGGTCGGCGCCCTGATGAGTTATCAGGCCGGCTCGACGGAGAGTGAGGCGGCCATGGACAAAAACAACGCGGCCATTCAGAAGACCGAAGCGGCCAACGAGTGGAGCTATTACCAGGCCAAGTCCAGTCGGCAGAACCTGTCGGAGCTGGCCAGCCATCTTCCGGGACTGGATTCCGCTCATTATGTTGCCGAGGCTCGGCGCTATGCCGAGCAGAAAGAGCAAGCGCGCAAAAAGGCGGAAACACTTGAGCAGCAGGCGCGAGAGTGGGACGAAAAGTCAGAGCAGGTCCTGCATCAGCATCACCGCTGGGCCCAGGCCATGACCGCGATTCAAATCGCTATTTCGCTGGCGGCCATCACCCTGCTGACGCGCAAGGAATGGCTCAGACGCGTCTCGTTTGGGGCGGCGGGCCTGGGTGTCATGTTGGGCTCCTTGGCCTGGTTGCATATCTGAAAGAGGCAGAAACCGCTGAAGCTGACGAAAAAAGGAACAGACTCAGTGCATGAATCTGTTCCTTTTCGCTTGGAAACGGCCTCTGCCCCTTCGGCTCCACGCTATCCAATGCCTGCTTCACCACCAATGCCCCCGACATCACTACCTGCACGGTCTTGCGGCGGGCAGGCGCCAGGATGGCGACCTTCCAGGAGTCGATCCGAACAGGCCTACTGCGAATTGCTGCGCCCCGGCAACATCCGCACCAAGGTGTTATCCCGCACCCAGTAGTGGTGAAAAAGCCCCGCCGCCGCATGCAGACCGATCAGCCAGTAGCCGGTGCTGCCCAGCAGTTCATGCCAGTATTTGAGGCGTTTGGCAAAGTCCGGGTCGATATCCACCGGGGCCGGAAGATGGAAGCCAAAGTACGGAAACGGTTTGTCGGCAGCGGCGAGCATCAGCCAGGCCAGTACCGGAGTGGCGATCATCAGCACGTACAATGCCAGGTGCATCAGGTGCGATATGCCCGTCTGCCAGGCTGGCGGCTTGGGGGTGATCGGCGGGCGCGGCGTCAGGCGCCCGAGCAGGCGAACCCATACCAGGGCGAAGATACCCGCGCCAAATGCGCCATGCAGGCCCATCAGCAGACCTCGGGCTTCACTGCCTTTGGGCATGAAACCCTTGATTTCAACACACGCATACACGCCGACGAACAGCGCCAGCATCAGCCAGTGAAGCGTGATTGAAAGTTTTCCATAACGGGTTACGGCGTTGTCGCGGGTCATAAGAAGCGCCTCGTGATTGTCGTGGGCGACGGTCGATTCGTTCGACAGTCTCGATCTTGTTGCCGGGCAAACCGACGGTGCCACCCTGCCTGCCCAGCCTTAAGGCAGTCTGAAGATAGACTGCCCGTAAACTTTTTTTCACCTTCAGACTTCGTTAAGAAATGGTCTGGATACTTCCCTCGAACCTAATGAGGGAGGCGTTCAGCCCATGCCCGATCCCGTCTGGAATATTCCCCTGCCCCTGCACTTCGGCCAGGCCGAAACACCGCCGATGACGTTGACCGCCGCCTTGCCGGACGATGCGCTGCGCGAGACGTTCGAAGCCTTCATCCAGCATCGATTCCGCAAGGCACATGGCGCCGACATCCGGCACTTCATGCCCGAGCTGTTCGGTGTTCACACCGGCGATGGCGAGCTGTGCGCGGTGGCCGGGGTACGCCGCGCCCATCTTGAACCGCTGTTTCTGGAGCGTTATCTGGACGAGCCTATCGAGCCTTTGATCAGTGCCGCTGCCGGTAAACCGGTGGAGCGCCGCGACATTGTCGAAGTCGGCAACCTCGCCTCCAGCGATGCCGGCAGCGCGCGCTTGAGCATCATCGCCATCACCTATCTGCTGGCCATGGGTGGCCTGGAATGGGTGACCTTCACCGGCAATGTCGGACTAGTCAACAGCTTCCATCGTCTGGGCCTCAAACCCGTGACATTGTGCGCCGCGGATCCGGAACGCCTGGGTGACGAGCGTCAACACTGGGGCAGTTATTACGAAAGCAAGCCCTGGGTGCATGTCGGCAATATCCGCGCCGGCTTCTTTCATTTGCGCAATATCGGCCTTTTTACCCGGCTTGGCCTGCAGACCTCGCTGGAAGGAGCCTGCCATGTCGCTTGAACGGCAACAATTCCAGGAAACCCTGCGCAGCCATGCCCGGCGCAACGACAACACTATCGCGCTGTGGGGCGACAACCTGAAGCTCGATTACACGACGCTGTACAGCGAAGTGATGTATCGCCAGCAGCGTCTGCGCGATGAACACGTGACGGTCATTGCACTGGCATTGGAAAACGGGGTCCAGGCAATGCTCTGGGATCTGGCGGTGCTGTTCGAAGGTTTGACGTGCGTGACTCTGCCACCGTTTTTCAGCCCGGCACAACGCGCCCATTGCCTGGAGCAGAGCAAGGCGCAATGGGTGATCGCGGGACCGGAGCTGGAGCGAGAGTTACGCGCCGCAGGGTATGAACAACACGGCGAGTTCTGGCACCGCCGCTTCAGTGGACCCAGTGGGTTGCTCCCAGGCACCGCCAAACTGACATTCACCTCCGGCACCACCGGCACCCCGAAAGGCGTATGCCTGAGCGCAGACAGCCTGCTTCGGGTGGCACGCGAACTCGATCAGGCCAGCAAACCCACCGCACCGCGCCATCACCTGGCGTTGTTGCCGCTGGCGATTCTGTTGGAAAACCTCGGTTGTTACGCCGCGTTGTATGCCGGCGTGACACTGAGTGTGCCAAGCCAGAAGACCCTGGGCATCCAGGGGGCCAGCAGTGTCGACGTGCCGCGCCTGCTTGACTGTCTGGCCAGTCGGGCACCCGAAAGCCTGATTCTGGTGCCGCAACTGTTGTTCCTGTTGGTCAGTGCCGCCGAACAGAAAGCCTTCGATCCGCAATCCCTGCGTTTTGCTGCGGTCGGTGGTGCGCGGGTTTCCGCAGATCTGTTGCAGCGTGCCCAACGAGTGGGCCTGCCCGTGTACGAGGGTTACGGATTGTCCGAGTGCGCCTCGGTGGTCTGTCTCAATCGTCCCGGGGCGTGCCGTCCGGGAAGCGTTGGCCGCCCTCTTCCCCATGTGGAGGTGCGCCTGGCCGAAGACGCAGAGGTACTGATCAAGGGGTCGACCCTGCTCGGTTATCTCGGTGAGCCGGCCTGCACCGAGCAGTGGTGGCCGAGCGGCGATCTGGGTGAATTCGATCCGGAAGGTTTTCTCTATCTCAAGGGTCGCAAGAAGCATCAGTTCGTCACCAGTTTCGGGCGCAACGTCAACCCGGAATGGGTCGAATCGGAACTGACCCAACGCCGTCACATCGCCCAGGCCTTCGTCTACGGCGAAGCCATGCCACATAACCACGCCCTGCTCTGGCCACACAGCCCGGCGTGTACCGATGCGCAACTGGCGGCCGATGTCGCCGCCGCCAACGAGGCCTTGCCCGACTATGCCCAGGTGCACCACTGGACACGCCTGACGCACCCGTTCACCGCGTCCAACGGTCTGCTCACCGCCAATGGCCGCCCGCGTCGCGACGCCATCGTTTCGCTGTATCAGGCGCAACTGACTGAATTCGCCAAATCCCAGGAGTCCGCATCATGAGTTTTTTCGACACCCTGCAAGAAGCCACGCACGAGGAGCGTCATGCGCTGTTCAACCTGCCGATCATCCACGATGCCCTGCAGGGCAAGGTCAGCCTTGAGAGTTACCGGGCATTTCTTGCCCAGGCCTACTACCACGTACGCCACACCGTACCGCTGATGATGGCGTGCGGTGCTCGCCTGCCGACGCACCTTGAATGGCTGCGCAAGGCGGTGTGCGAATACATCGAGGACGAATATGGACATGAGCAATGGGTGCTGGACGATATCGAAGCCTGTGGCGGCGACCGCGAGGCCGTGCGCGGCGGGCAGCCGTCACTGCCGATCGAATTGATGGTCAGCTTCCTTTACGACCTGATCGCCCGGGGCAACCCGGTGGGTCTGTTCGGTATGGTCAATGTACTGGAAGGCACCAGCATTGCCCTGGCCACCCATGCGGCGGGCAGTATCCGCGAGCAACTGGGGCTGCCGGAAACCGCTTTCAGTTACCTCAATTCTCACGGCGCACTCGACATCGAGCACATGCAAACCTATCGGCACCTGATGAATCAGTTGCAGGATCCCGCCGACCAGGCCGCGGTGATCCACGCCTCAAAAGTCGTCTACCGGCTCTACTCCGATATGTTCCGTGGCCTGCCCCGCGATGCGGAGGCCCATCATGCAGTTGCATGAAGCCCGGGTGGTCCTGACCGGTGCCAGCGGCGGCATCGGCCTCGCCATCGCCGACGCCCTTTGCGCAGCCGGCGCGCAGGTACTGGCAGTCGCCCGGCATCAGGCACGTTTGCAGCCCTTGCTTGAGCGTTATCCGCAGAACCTGTGCTGGGTCGCCGCCGATCTGACATTTCTGAGCGACCGGCGCAAGGTGCTGGTCGCCGCCGAGGCGATTGGCGGCCTCAACCTGCTGATCAACGCGGCCGGGATCAATCACTTCGCCATGCTCGAACAGCTCGACGACAGCGAAATCAACGCGATGCTGGCGGTGAACATCAGTGCGCCGATCTGCCTGACCAGACTCTTGCTGCCGCTGCTCAAGCAGGCTGACAGCGCGATGGTGGTCAATGTCGGTTCGACTTATGGTTCGATCGGCTACCCCGGCTATGCCAGCTACTGCGCAACCAAGTTCGCCTTGCGCGGGTTTTCCGAAGCCTTGCGCCGCGAGCTGGCTGACACCCATGTCGGCGTGTTGTACGTCGCTCCCCGAGCCACCCGCACATCGATGAACAGTCCCGCAGCCCAGGCACTGAACGATGCGCTCAACGCCAGCGTCGACGACCCGCAAGCCGTGGCCACGGCGGTGGTGCATGCGATTGCCGGTGATCGACGCGACCTCTATCTGGGCTGGCCCGAGCGTTTTTTCGTGCGCCTGAACAACCTGCTGCCCAATCTGGTGGATCGCGGTCTGCGCAAGCAGTTGCCATTGATTCGTCGCTTGAGTGAAAAAATCGACAACGAGACGCCAAAGCCATGAAACCACTCTTCGCACCTGTGTTGCCGGGTGCCTCGCACGGTCCGGGCACTGGACGCCGTCGATCAGCAGCGACAACCTGTGCTCGCGGGGCGATCATCTCTACCGTCAAAAACGCTACGCTGAAGCCAGGGCGACGCTGCTCAAGGCCCGGCAGGCCGCTCCCCACCCTGGCCGGGAAAGTGCCGATAGCGGGCACCACGAAGAAATCGACGCGTTGCTGGTGGACGTGAACAAGAAACTCGAATGACAGGAGTCCGTGTGCGTTTATTACTGATCGAGGATGACGTAGCGCTCGGTGAGGGCATTCACCAGGCGCTGGGGCGCGAAGGTTATACCGTCGACTGGCTCAAGGATGGCAGCAGCGCCCTGCACGCCTTGCTCAGCGAAACCTTTGACCTGGCGGTGCTGGATCTTGGCCTGCCACGCATGGACGGCCTCGATGTACTGCGCCGGGTCCGGGCCAGCGGCGCCAACCTGCCGGTGCTGATCCTCACGGCTCGAGATGCCACCGAGGATCGCATCGCCGGTCTCGATGCCGGTGCCGACGATTACCTGGTCAAACCCTTTGATCTGGCTGAGCTCAAGGCACGCCTTCGCGCCTTGCTGCGGCGCAGCGCCGGCCGCGCACAGATGCTGATCGAGCATGCCGGCATCAGCCTCAACCCCGGTACCCAGCAAGTCAGCTATCTGGGCGAACCGGTGGTGCTGACGCCCAAGGAGTATCAACTGCTGCATGAATTGTTGTCGCCGCCGGGACGGGTCCTGACCCGCGATCACTTGACGCGACTGCTCTATGGCTGGAACGAAGAAGCCGAAAGCAACACCCTGGAAGTGCACATTCACCACCTGCGGAAAAAATTCTCCACCGAGCTGATCCGTACCATCCGTGGTGTGGGGTATCTGGTGGAGGAGCGTCAATGACCTCGATCCGTCGCCGTACCCTGACCCTGATAACCGGCCTGCTGCTTGCCGGCCTGTTGGTACTCAGCGTGTTCAACCTGCACGACAGCAACCATGAAATCGCCGAAGTCTACGACGCGCAACTGGCGCAGAACGCGCGTCTGCTGCAGGGCGTCATGCGCATGCCTCTGACGGGGCACGAACACGCGGACCTGTACCGCGCCTTCAACGCTGCGCTGGCTGAAGGGGTCCCTCGGGGCGACGGCCATCCCTATGAGCGAAAGCTCGCCTTTCAGGTGTGGAACGCCAAGGGCGAGGTATTGGTACACACCGCCAGCGCACCGACGTTCACCACGCCGCCGTCCCAGCCCGGCTTCAGCGATGTGGTGGACCTTGACCAGCGCCAGTGGCGAGCCTTCATCCTCGAAGACCCGCAGAACGGTTTCCGTATCTGGGCCGGCGAACGCAGTGATGTCCGTGCCGACCTGGTCGACCGCATCGTCCGTCACACGCTATGGCCGAACGTGGTTGGCAGCCTGATCCTCGCGGCGATGGTCTGGCTTGCCATCGGCTGGGGGCTCAAGCCCCTGGCCAATATGGCGGCGACCCTTCGTGCCCGGCACAGTGGTTCCCTTGAACCCTTGCAACTGACACCGTTGCCCAGCGAGCTGGAACCCATGCAGGCGGCGCTCAATCGCATGCTTGCGCAGATTCAGGAAGTACTGGGGCGCGAACGTCGCTTCATTGCCGATGCCGCTCATGAAATGCGCACGCCGCTGGCCGTGTTGCGTTTGCATGCGCAAAACCTGCAGGAAGCCGGCACCGAACAGGAACGGCGTGAATCGCTGGAGTTTCTGATCGCAGGCGTGGACCGTACCAGCCGTCTGGTCAACCAGTTGCTGACCATGGCCCGCCTGGAACCCACGGCCGACAAGCCCGTCCGCCCACTAATCGACCTCGGCGAAACCGTGCGCAACACGCTGGTGCAACTTACGCCGTGGCTGCTGAGCCGGCATCTGGAAGTGGCATTCGATGCCAGCGACCACCCTTTCAACGTTCACGCCGATGCGGCCGTCATCGACATCGCGCTAAACAACCTGATCACCAATGCCGCCAGTTTTTCACCCGAGCATGGCGTGATTTCAGTGTTTCTTCATCAGGCAGACGGCTTCTATCACCTGAGTGTCGAGGATCAGGGGCCAGGCATTGATGAAGCGGACAGGCCCCGGTTGTTCGAGCGCTTTTACAGTCGGGGCAATCCGCAGGGGGCAGGACTGGGATTGGCCATCGTCAACACCATCGCAACGCGCTTGCACGGGCGCATCACGCTGGTCAACCGGGCAGAGGGCGGGTTACGGGCGACGTTGTCGATTCCGGTCGGCTGAGCATTGCGCGGTTTGCCGTTCAGAAGAGAACTCAAGATGACACGATTGGCCGTGCGGCAGCGTCTGACTCGGCGGATTCCATTCGGGAGCGCTGCAAGGTTTCCGGCAGCGTCACCCACAGCAACATGAGCGCCACCGCCGCAACGGCGGCCAATGTCAGAAACGCAGCACTGTACCCCGCCTCCTGAACCACAATCCCCGCCAGGCTGTTGCTCAATGCCGCGCCCAGACCGAACACCGTCGAGATCGCCCCGAGGCTGACGTTGAAGTGCCCGGTCCCCAGCGTCAGGTCTTTCACCACCACCGGAAACAGCGCGCCGAAAATCCCCGCGCCGATGCCATCGAGCAACTGCACCGAAACCAGCCACCACGGATCGTTCGACAGCACATACAACACGCCGCGCAACGGCAGGATCAGAAACCCCGCCAGCAGCAACGGCTTGCGTCCCCACAGATCGGCCTTTGCTCCCACCAGCAGCGCGACCGGCACCATCACCAGCTGCGCCGCGACGATGCAGGCGGACGTAAGTGGCGTGGCCATTTGCAGATTGGCCTGCGCCAGTTTCTGACTCACCAGCGGCAACATCGCCGCGTTTGCCAGATGAAACAGCGCGCAGCAAATCGCGAACATCAGCAACGGTCGGTTGGTCAGCAATACGGAAAAGCCCGAAGGCTGCTTGCTCTGCCCCGACCCGCTCGGTGCAAGACCTCGGGCGAGATCGTGATCAATGGCCTCTGCCGATACGAACGAAACGGCAATCACGCTGGCCAGCGCCATGACCGCCATCAAATAAAACACCGCGACCGGGCCGAACAGGTACGCGGACAAACCGGCCAACAGCGCCGCGCAGGCGTTGCCGGCGTGGTTGAAGGTTTCGTTGCGCCCGGTTCTGCGCGTAAACGCGCGAGGTCCGGTAATGCCGAGAGTGATCGCGCAGATGGCCGGCGCGAAGATCGAAGCGGCAACGGCACTGATGGCTTGCGTCACGGCCACCAGGGTAAACGACGTCACGAACGGCAGCAGCAGACAGCTTCCGGTGACCACCAGCGCGGCAATCGCGATCAGCGCCCGTTTGAAGCGTGTGCTGTCGACCAGCGCACCCGCCGGGGTTTGCGTGATGAGCGCGGCGATCCCGGCAATCGTCATGACCAGCCCGATACTCGCCGGCTCCCAGTGATGAACCGCCAGCAAGTAAATCGCCAGATAGGGACCGAGCCCGTCGCGTACATCGGCGAGGAAGAAATTCAGGCTGTCGAGGGACAGGTTGTTGCGGTGATCGAGGTGAGTAGCCACGGGTAACTTCTTCGTTGTCGAGGTTCTGCGAAATGACTCAACCTCCGCAAATCGAATGACCTTTTGCCAAGCGTTTTAGTTGCATGAAACAGCCGTCTTTACTGGCCCATCAACAACTCCCGCTCGCCTTCGCACAACCCCACCACGTAATCCCAGACCACTCGCAACCGCACCGACTTGTGCAGCTCGCGCCGCGTGCTGATCCAGTAACTGCGCTCAATGCTCTCATCCGGCAACAGCGGCACCAGATCCGGGTCCGACGCCGCCATATAGCAAGGCAGCACCGCAATCCCCAGCCCCGAACGCGCCGCCTGCTGCTGGGCAATCACGCTGGTGCTGCGAAACACCACACGCGGATTGCGGCAGAAGCTGTTGAGAAACATCAGCTCCTGACTGAACAGCAGATCATCCACGTAACCGATCCAGGCATGTTGGCCAAGATCTTCGCGGGTACGCAGTGGCGGCGCATGGTCGAGGTAAGCACGGCTGGCATAGAGCGCGAGCCGATAATCGGTGAGTTTGCGGGTGACCAGCATGTCCGCCGCCGGGCGCTCCAGGTGAATGCTGATTTCCGCCTCGCGGTTGAGGATGCTGACGAAGCGCGGCACCGCCACCAACTCCACTTCCAGCCCCGGATAGCGCTCGAACAATCCGATCATGCGGCTGGCCAGGAACATGATGCCCAGCCCTTCCGTCACGCCGACTCGAATCTTGCCCAGTGGCGCCGTGGACTGGGTGATTTCTTCCTGAGCCAGCAGCGCGACGTTTTCCATGGCTTCGGCGTGCTTGAGCAGCGCCTCCCCCGCCGGGGTCATTTCGTAGCCTTGGGCGTGCTGGACGAACAGCGCGGTGCCGAGGCTTTTTTCGATGGCCTCGATGTGCCGAGCGACGGTGGCGTGGGTGGTGTTGAGGCGGCGGGCAGCGGTAAGCAGTCGGCCACTGCGCTGCAACTCAAGAAAGAACCGCAGGTCGTTCCAGTCGAACATGGCTTGTCCTTGTCGGCTATCGTCAGAAAGTGCTGTTTGAAAACGCACAGCGGCTGCGCAAAAACTAACATTCTTTTGACGAAAGCTAACAACTAGGATGACTGATAACAAAAACAATAAGCGAGGTCAGGGAATGCAGACTTCCCTCGATGAATTCGATTACATCGTGGTCGGCGCCGGGCCGGCCGGGTGTTTGCTGGCCAATCGGCTGTCGGCGGATCCGCAGCAGCGTGTGTTGCTGCTGGAGGCCGGCGGGCGTGACAACTATCCGTGGATTCACATACCCGTGGGTTACCTGTTCTGCATCGGCAACCCGCGCACCGACTGGTGCTTCAAGACCGAAGAACAACCGGGCCTCAATGGCCGCGCGCTGAGTTATCCGCGCGGCAAGGTGCTGGGCGGCTGCTCGTCGATCAACGGCATGATCTACATGCGCGGCCAGGCCAACGACTATGACGGCTGGGCCGCCGAGGGCAATCCGGGCTGGGCCTGGAATGATGTGCTGCCACTGTTCAAACAGAGCGAAAACCACTTTGCCGGCGCAGCGGAATTCCATGGCGACAAGGGTGAATGGCGGGTCGAACGCCAGCGCCTGTCGTGGCCGATTCTCGATGCATTCCGCAGCGCTGCCGAACAGAGCGGCATCGCCAGCATCGATGACTTCAATCAGGGCGACAACGAGGGTTGCGGCTACTTTCAGGTCAATCAGAAGGCCGGGGTCCGCTGGAATGCGGCGAAAGCGTTTCTAAAGCCGATTCGAGATCGCGCCAATCTTACGGTGTTGACCGACGTCGAGGTTGATCGGGTGCTGTTCGAGGATGGCCGCGCCGCAAAGATCAGCGCACGTTGGCAGGGTCAGGAAAAGCGCTTCAAGGCGCGCAAAGAGATCGTGTTGTGCGCAGGCTCCGTGGGCTCGCCAGGCATTCTGCAACGCTCCGGGATCGGGCCGCGTCCGCTTTTGGAAAAACTCGGGATCGGCGTGGTGCATGAATTGCCGGGGGTGGGCGGCAACCTGCAGGATCACCTGCAACTGCGCCTGATCTACCAACTGGAAAACGCCCGCACCCTCAACCAGATCGCCGGCAGTGTGTGGGGCAAGATGGGCATGGGCCTGCGCTATCTGTATGACCGCAGCGGGCCATTGTCGATGGCGCCAAGTCAGCTGGGCGCGTTTGCCCGCTCGGGGCCGGAACAGACCTCGGCCAATCTCGAATACCACGTGCAGCCGCTGTCGCTGGAGCGTTTTGGCGAGCCGCTGCACAGCTTCCCCGCGTTCACCGCTTCAGTGTGTGATTTACGTCCGCAGAGCCGTGGCCGGGTCGAGATCCGCTCCGCCGATCCGCAAACAGCACCGCTGATTCAGCCAAACTACCTCAGCCATCCCGAAGACCTGCGCGTCGCCGCCGATGCGATCCGCCTGACCCGCCGCATCGTCAGCGCCCCGGCCCTGCGAGCCTTCAACCCGGTGGAGTACCTGCCCGGCGCCAGCCTGCAGACCGAAGAACAACTGCACGAAGCGGCGGCGAAGATCGGCACGACGATTTTCCACCCGGTCGGCACCTGTCGCATGGGCAACGACGCAGATGCGGTGGTCGATGCGCAATTGAGGGTGCACGGCGTGCCGGGCCTGCGGATTGCCGATGCGTCGATCATGCCGCGCATTACCTCCGGCAACACCTGTTCGCCTACGCTGATGATTGCCGAGAAGGCAGCACAGCTGATCCTTACTCCACCTGTAATCACTGCCCCTGTGGGAGCGAGCCTGCTCGCGAATGCGGTTACACATTCAACATAGTTGTTGACTGAAAGGACGCCTTCGCGAGCAGGCTCGCTCCCACAGTTTTTTGCACCAGACACAAAGGCATCGCGCTTCACCCGGACACGCAACACCAGTGGAAACAACAAAAACAATCACTGTGAGGGATACCGATATGTCAGAACACGTTCAGCCGCTGGATGCCGTGCGCAGCGCGGACGCCAGCCCCGATACCCGAAAGGTCATCTTCGCCTCGTCCCTGGGGACGGTGTTCGAGTGGTATGACTTCTTTCTCTACGGCGCCCTGGCGGCGGTGATCAGCAAGCAGTTCTTCGCCGGGGTCAACGACACTACGGCGTTCATCTTCGCGCTGATGGCGTTTGCCGCAGGCTTCATCGTGCGGCCGTTCGGGGCGCTGGTGTTCGGTCGGTTGGGGGACATGATCGGGCGCAAATACACCTTCCTCGCGACCATCATCCTGATGGGCGTGGCGACGTTCGCGGTGGGCCTGCTGCCGACCTACGCCAGCATTGGCATCGCCGCACCGATCATTCTGGTGGTGCTGCGCATGCTTCAGGGCCTGGCCCTGGGCGGCGAGTACGGCGGCGCCGCGACTTACGTCGCGGAACACGCGCCGATCGGCAAGCGCGGGTTCCACACCAGCTGGATTCAATCCACCGCGACCCTCGGCCTGCTGCTGTCGCTGCTGGTGGTGCTCGGTTGCCGCTACTTCACCGGTGATCAGTTCGAAGTCTGGGGTTGGCGTATTCCGTTCCTGCTGTCGATCGTGCTGCTGGGCATTTCCACCTGGATTCGCCTGAGCCTGCACGAGTCGCCGGCCTATCTGAAGATGAAAGAGGAAGGCAAGGCCAGCAAGGCGCCGATCCGCGAATCCTTCGGCAAATGGGAAAACCTCAAGGTCGTGCTGATCGCCCTGTTCAGCATCAACGCCGGGCAAGCGGTGACCTTCTACGCCGCGCAGTTCTACGTACTGTTCTTCCTCACCCAGTTCCTGAAAATGGACCCGGCGGTGGCCAACAGCTTGCTGATCATCAGTGTGGTGATCGGCGCGCCATTCTTCATCATTTTCGGCTGGCTGTCGGACAAGGTCGGGCGCAAACCGGTGTTGATGCTCGGCCTGTTGTTAGCCACGGCGCTGTACTTCCCGATCTTCAAATCCCTGGCCCACTACGCCAACCCGGCCATCGATCAGGCCAGCCAACAGGCGCCAATCACCGTGGTGGCTGACCCTGCCACCTGCACCTTCCAGTTCGACCCGGTAGGCAAGGCCAAATTCGACAGCCCGTGCGACAAGGTCAAGACCTTCCTGGTCAAGCAAGGTCTGCCCTACTCCAGCGTCGCCGCCCCGGCGGGCAGCACGGTGCAAGTGAGCGTCGGCGATGTGAAACTCGACGGCTTCGACGAGGCCGCCCTGCGCGGCGCCATCACCCTCGCCGGCTACCCGCAACAGGCCGACATGCAGCAGATCAACAAACCGATGATCGTGGCCCTGATCGTCGGCCTGATCATCATCTCCGCCATGTGCTACGGCCCGCTCGCGGCGCTGATGGTCGAACTGTTCCCGACCCGTATCCGCTACACCTCGATGTCCCTGCCGTACCACATTGGCAACGGCTGGTTCGGTGGTTTCCTGCCAACCGTGTCGTTTGCGCTGGTGGTGTACACCGGGGATATTTTCTACGGGCTGTGGTATCCGGTGCTGATTACCGGAGTGAGCCTGGTGGTGGGGATGATCTGCCTGCGTGAGACCAGGAATATCGATCTGGACAAGAACTGATTGATCGACGTGTGGCGGGGGCGCAATGCCCTCGCCACCCTGCTGGATCTCAAACCTCCGCCTCCAGCAACTCAAACTTCACCTGATCGGGATAGAACGCCACGTAGTCCTTGATCTGGCTGACCGAAATCTTCGGATGTTCGTACGTCCACACCGCGTTCGCCCCCTCATGCCCCGGCACTTGCAGACTGAAATAGTTGGCGTCGCCCTTGTACGGGCAGTAGGTGGTGTGGTCGGTGCGGGCGAAGTACTTCTCGTCGATGTCTTCGCGGGGGATGTAGTAGACCGGTGGGTAATTGGCTTCCAGCAGCACCAGCGCTCGGGCCGAGGCGGCGACTTGTATGCCGTGGAATTTCACAAGGAGGCAGCCTGGCTGCTCGGCGATGGTGATGACGGGGCTGGGACCGGAGGTTTTCATCGGTTTCTCCTGACGGCGGCGAAGGCACCGGTTCAGGTATAACCCATGCGGGGGAAACTCGTCGGGTTCGCAGCCGAACGGTTTTTTGCCGAGCAAATAAAATCGTGGCCTGTGGAGACTGTAACTTTGAAGGTCACCAACTTGTGACAAAAATAACTCTTGTCCTCCCGTAGTTCGCCTTGACAGCGCCAGCCACGCGATGGAAATATCCTTACCGTTATCGAGAAACTTCAATCTCCGATAACCATGGACGCTCTCAAAAAAATAATGAAATGGAGTTTCAGCATGCCTTGCTTTCGCCAGCCACATTCTTTCTCCCTCATAAATATTTCATATTTCCCGCCCCCAGCCTGATCAATTGATCGCACGCTCTTACCCAGCGCATTTTCCTGTGCCACATCTATCGATGCCAGAGAATAACTATGAAAGTAGTGAACAGTTCCGTCCTGAAGGAATGGTATGACAGAGAATACAGCGCTTGCGACAACGGCACCCTGTTCGGTGAATTACGCGATGAATTCAAGCAATTTCTGACCAGTCTTCCCGACGGCCCGGGTCGCGCACTGGAATTGGGTTGCGGCGATGGTCGCAACCTCACGGCCTTGGCTCGCAAGGGCTACAGCCTGAGCGGTGTGGACATGGTTGACAGCACGATTCGGAGCCGCAGGCTCAACCCCTTGTTACGCGAGCTCGACTTCCAGCAGACGGACATCCTCAACTATGACCCCGCCCCTGCGACTTACGACGTACTCGTCTGTTCCGAAGTGTTGCACTTCTTCACTCAGGAGGAGCTTAACAAGGTGATGCCCAAAATCATCAGCGCAGTAAAAACGGGTGGCTATATATTTCTCGACTTGTTATCCGACCTGACACGTTACTTCCAAGCAAGCGGCGAGCCTTTTATCTGGGACAAGGAAGCCGGACTATCCATTCAAGACAGCGAAGGTTTCTTTGATGCCTGGCTGGGCGACTTTGATATCTATTCCTTCAATAAATTTTTCGACAAGCAAAGTTGGCCATTGAGCAACTCTGACAACTTGCCCATCGATCCTTATACCTGGCAGGGCACCTATGTTTCGGTGTGCGCAAGAAAACGCAATTAACTCCCCCGAAGTTGTGCTTGAAAGGATATTGAGCCATGCAACTTTTTCATCAGGTCATCGCCGATAACGCCCGTCAATACCCGACCAAACCGGCCATCGTTCTGGATGGGGTCGCAACCTCTTATCAGCAACTGCAGCAACGAGCGGATGCCATCGCCGCCCTTGTATCCACCCTGGGAGTCGCCCCCGGCGAACGCGTTGGACTGTATTCGCCCATATCCATCGAACTCATCGCCGCCTACCTCGGGCTGCTGCAAGCCGGGGCGATCACCGCCGCCACCCATCACACACTGAGTCGCGCCAAGCTGATTCACCAGCTCAAGCATTCGGGCGCCCGGGTCCTGATCACCGATTGCACTGACGACCTGCCTGGCCTGATCGAAGCCGCCGGACTGGAGCTGATCCTGCTGACCGTTCCCGTCCCCGACGCTACGCCAAATGTCATCCCCCTGGCCGATGCCCTTGCCGCGCACCGTACACAAGATACCCCGGCCACCGCACCACTTTACGCGGACCCTGAACGAGCCACCTCGATTTTCTATACCTCAGGCTCGACCTTCAATCCCAAAGGCGTGCTGGTCAATCACCGGATCATGCTGGCGGCTTCCAGCAGGGTTACCACCTACCTGCAGAACAGTCCCGACGACCGCATCCTCAGCTACTCGACGCTGGCCTCCGACTACGGCGTCTACAACGTGATGATGCCGTTGTTTGCCGGCGCCACCAGCGTCATTGAAAGCAAGCCCGCCGCCAGCGCGGAGGATGTCCTCAGGGTGGTCGAGCGCGAGTCCGTAACCGCCATGCATGTGTTTCCCCCAGTGTTTTTTCTGCTGGCCAATACCGGCCCGCAGTGGCAGGCACGAGTCCCGGAGCTGCGCTATATCTCCAGCAGCGGCCAGGCCTTGCACACCCGACATATTCAGCGAATCCGCCAGGCCTTGCCCCAGGTGCGGATTTTTTCCAATTACGGGCTCACCGAATGCAAACGTGTCAGTTATCTCCCCCCTGAAGAGATTGACCTGCGCCCGACGTCGGTGGGCAAACCTCTGCCCGGCGTCAGCCTCTATCTGGTCGACGAACAGGGTCGTGCCATTGACGAACCCGGACAAATCGGCGAGTTGCTGGTGACCAGCGACTACCTGATGCTGGAGTACTGGAACATGCCCGAGGCTAATGCCAGGGCCTTCGTCCACGATAAGTTCGGCCATTCGCGGCTGTACCGCACCGGCGATCTGTTCAAGCGAGATGCCGAGGGTTATCTCTACTACGTGGCGCGCAAGGATGACGTGTTTGCGCGCAACATCTGGAACGTCAACCCGAGGGAAATCGAACAGTGCCTGGCCTCCCACCCCGCCGTCGCCGAAGTGCTGGTGGTGCCGGTCGCCGACGAATCGGCCGGGCACGTGCCAAAGGCCTGCATCGTACTTGACACCGACCATCGCCAGACCAGCGAACAGGCCTTGCTGGATTACTGCAAAAGCCGCCTGGACTGGCACATGGTGCCGGCCCAATTCGTATTTCTCGAAGCCTTGCCAAAAACCGATTCGGGCAAGTTCACCGCCAAAGGACTGATCTGACAGCAGGAGCTACTTCATGAACACTTGTCCGCAGTCGTCACTGGATGACATCGGTCTGGACCACAATCTGCAACAGAGCGCCATGCTGAAACTGGCCGGGCACTTCCACAGTCTGGCCACGGGCGCCAGCCAGGTGCCTTTGCAGTCGCTGCACAGCCATCTGATGTCAGAGATCGGAGACCCTGAGATCCTCGACTATCACGATCGTCTGATCGAAGGTGCGGGTCCGCTGTTCTCGCACTTTCTGGCCAGCGTGCCGTACATCCTCGAAGAACTGTCGAGGGTCGGCGTGGCCCTGAACCGCCTGGCCCGGGCCAACACCCGAAGCGTCGACCAGACCTTCAGTCTGTTCGAGGTGGACGCTTTCGATGGCAGCAACGGCCGCGCATTGGCCGGCCACTCGCAGGGCCTGATTCGCAGCTTTACCTCATCGCCCAACCAGGCCAACCGGATTCCGTTCGAGCGCCATGCAGACCCGGCGCTGTCGCTGTTCTATCCGCAATCGGTCTTCAAAGTCACCCCTGCGCTGCTGCAAAGTCCCGACTACGAACGCTTCAGCCAGGGGTTCGATTTCATTTATGAAATGGCCGCGTTTCAGTTCTATACCCGCGATCGCGAGCGGCAGATCGGTCATATCAAACAGTTTCTCAAACCTGGGGGGCTGGTGTTCTTCCTTGAAAAACTCAACCACCCCGACCCGCAGGAATACCTGCGGCGCGAACGGATCAAGGACGAAGTATTCAAGACTCGCTACTTCAGCGAGGAAGAAATCCGCTGGAAACGCCAGCAGATGCTTGAGCAGATGCAGAATGGACAGGTCACCCTGGAAGAATTGGTCAGTGCCCTGTCGGCCCGATTCAAGCATGTCCACTTGCTGTGGAGCAGCAGCAATTTCTGCGAATTCGTTGCCTCGGACGATCCAGCGCAAATCGAACGTTTCCTCGGTCTGCTGGGACCGGTAGTGCAACCCGCAGCATTCTGTTTTGAAAGGGCGCGCCTTGGCGACTTGTCAGCTCCCCACAATGCTGTCGCGGAGCCAGTCGATGATTGATCGCACCGGCCAAGCGTTTCACCACGCCGCGTCACCCGCACTGTGCCAACGGGCGCTGGAGCATCTTCCGGTCTGGCGCGAACGCGCAGCCGCGGCAGAAAAGAACCGCCGACTGAGCAGCAGCACCTTCAGCGAACTGTTCGCTGGCGACTGGCTGGACCTGCTCTCGCCGCGCGCGCAGACCACCAGCAGCGGGCACTGGCCAACGTTGGTGGAAAGCGCGCGCATCGCCGCCAGAGCCTGTGCCTCCACGGGCTGGATGCTGGCCCTGGTCGGCGGCCACGGCTGCATCGCCCGGCGCCTGCCGCCGGCCTGCCAGGACCTGTTGTACGCCGAAGGGTCCCGGCAATTGTTCGCTTCGGCGTCCGGCAGCACCAACAGCCAGTTATCCCGAGAATCCGATGGCATTCGGGTCAACGGGCGGTGGCGCTTCAGCTCGGGTATCGAAGACGCCACCTGGCTGATGCTCAATGCTCCCTGCCCGAACCATCCGGATGCCGAAAAGACTCCTCGATTCCTGCTGCTGGTCGCTGCTAATGATGTTCAGCGGCTCGACAGCTGGGACAGCTGTGGCATGTCGGCCACCGGTTCCCACGATGTGCTGACCCATCAGTTGCTAATACCCCATGAACGGGTGTTCGCGCTGCATGAGGTATTTGCCCGACATTCGCCTATGCCCGGCACCGACTACATCGACCATGCTCCATTGGTGCCTTATCTCACGACCTCGATCATTGGTCCGTTGCTGGGTTGCGCCGAGGGCGCCCACGCCGCGTTTGTGACGGCGCTCACCGGATCGTCCCTGGCCAGTGACCCACGGATTGCCGAACAAGCAGCCCATTCGGCCGCGCAGTTGTACAGCGCCGGGTTGCTGTATGACTCGCTGGTTTCCCGACTGCATGAGGCAGGTGTCCAGAATTGCCCACTGGACAGCGGCCAGGTGTTACAGCTCAAGCGCGACCGCGCCTATCTGGCACAGCAATGCGTGCAAGTGGTCCGGCGCCTGGTGGAACGACTTGGTGCCTCGTCACTGGTGGCCGGCAACCCGCTCCAGCGTCACTGGCGCGATATCCAGGCCATCGCCGCGCACCGCGACCTGGTGTGGAACGACACGATGCTGGCCTGTGGCGAGGCCATATTGAACCCTTCCAGCGTCGACGCCAAAACGGCCTGACTGATATTTCATTAGCGATTGTCTCAGCGAGGTTTACATGTTCATTCGCAACAAATCCGATGTAGAAAAAACCCCGTACTTCGTCGAATGGGGCGCCGGCACCAGCCATCGGCTGCTCACCGAACGCGATGCCATGGGCTTTACCCTGTGTCACACCGTGGTCCGCGCCGGCACCGAATCGCTGTTGCACTATCGCAATCATCTGGAGGCGTGTTATTGCATTGCCGGGGAAGGCGAAGTCGAAGATATGCAGGGAAATGTCTACCCGATTCGGCCCGGCGATGTGTATGTGCTTGACCAGCACGATCGCCATTATCTGCGCGGGGGCAAGGAAAAGGATCTGATTCTGGTCAGCGTGTTCAACCCGCCCCTGCGTGGCGACGAGCGACATAACCTCAACGACAGCTCGGGCTCGGCTTACTGATGTTGCGGCAGCCCCGCCAGGGCGCCCACCCACAGGAGTGTCATCATGCGTAAGGATTACCTGGCTTTCTTCATCTCGCTGTTCCTGTCGCGGCTGGCGGATCAGATCCTGTTGTTCATCGTGCCGCTGGTGGTGTTCCAGACCACCAACAGCGCGTCCTGGGCGGGGCTCGCATTTTTCGTCGAGTCGCTGCCGCGTTTTCTCGCGTTTCCACTATGTGGGGCCCTGTGCGACAAGTTCTCGCCCATCAGGATTCTGCACATCAGTCAGGTCTACCGGGCGCTGCTCTGCGTGTTGGCGGTTGGGCTTTATGCCGTCTTCGGCGGTATCGCGTGGCTTGTGGTGCTGTCTGCGCTGTGCGGCGTGCTGACTACTCAGGGCATCATGGCCCGCGAAGTGCTGATGCCGCATATTTTCCAGCACTACAGCTACACCAAAACCCTTTCCTACTCGCAGATAGCCGACCAGACCGGACTGGTTCTGGGACCCTTGGTGGCGGCATTGCTGCTGGAGGTTTCGGCCTGGCACTGGGTGGTGCTGTGGGTGGCCGGGCTGTTCCTGCTGGCCGACCTGAGCATGCTGGTGTGGCAACGTTTCAGTCGTATCACCCTCGAGGTGTTTGAGCAGCATCAGGACATCTGGCTGCAGCCTCTGCGCATCGCGTTCAGGCATATCCGCGAACTGGCGGAGCTGAAAAAGATCATCACCCTGGCGATCGGGGTCAACCTGATTGTCGGGGTCACCCTGGCCACTTCGGCGGCCATGGTGCTCGGTCAATACAGCGCCGGCAAGGACGACTACGCCGTGCTGCAAGCGGCTGGCGCGGTGACCACCATCGTGATTCTGTTTTTCCTCGCCCGGGTGGTATTGCCGTTGCGCGTATTGGGTGGCGTTGCCTGTTCGATGCTCGCCGCCGGCGCCTTCATCAGCGCCCTGAGCCCGAACCTGGCGGGTTATGTGCTGGGTTTCCTGTTGATCGTCGGCTTCGACAAGATGTTCAACGTTTACATGCGCAGCATTCGCCAGCGAGTCATTCCCCCTCAGGACTTCGGCAAGACCGTGGGCGTGATCACCCTGCTCAACAACTTGTCACAACCGCTCGCGGGACTGCTTGTTGCGCTGCTCGCCGCGCCTTTGGGGGCACAACGTGTGATCCTGATCCTGGCTGTGCTGGCGACGCTGCTGGGCGTTGCGGCTCTCTGGTGGTTTGCCAGAGTACGTAATACATCCGCCGCTTCGATCCTCGAAACCGAGCAGTAACCGATTTCAATGTCGTAGAGCGATGTCCGAAAACAAAAAAACCGCAGCCTGCGAAGGACTGCGGTTTTTTCGTTTCAGATTTCCGTTTTCAGATCAGGCGACGATATCGGTCGCCACGGCCTGCCCCACCACACCCACGGCGAAGTCCACCGAACCCTGGCCTGTCAGGTCGATCATCAGGCTGGTCTGGTTGGTCTGTTCGAAGTAAGTGAGGATCGCATCGCCCGCGTGGCCGGTGAAGCCGCTGACGAAGTTCAGCGTGGCTACGCCGGTGGCGAACCCGGCGATGCCCGACAGGTCGATCTTGTCCAGGCCGCTGGTGAAATCCATGATCCAGTCCGGCGCGGTCATGGTCGAATCGCTGGCCGCGCCGAACACGAAGGTGTCCGCGCCTTCACCACCCCACAGCGAATCACCGCCGCCACCGCCGTAAATGATGTCGTTGCCGGCGCCACCGATCAGGTCGTTGGCCGCCGCGTTGCCGATCAGCAAATCATTGCCCGAACCGCCAATGGCGTTTTCCACGGTCACGCCGTGAGCGATGGACACGTTGCCCACCAGACCGCCGACATCGGAGAACGAGCCTTCATTGAGGTTGATCTTCTGGTTCTGGCTGAAGCCGGAGAAATCCAGGGTGTCGTTACCACCGCCATCCCACACCGAGAACACCACTTTCGAGGTGTTCGACGTGGCGCTGTAGAAGTCGCGATCGGCGTTGGAATTGAAGCCGTACACAGTGTTGTCGGCACGGGTTTCGAGGTTGGCACCGTAGAGTTTCTGCACCGCGACGATATCGTCCATCAACGGTGCCGAAGCGTAGGCGCCGCTGCCGTCCTTGCTGAAGTTCTGGTCGGTGTTGGCCTCGCTCCAGTAGCTCATCAGGCTGTAGCCACGGGTGTCTTCGGCGTATTTGGCGTCACCGTAGGTCGGGTTGCCGTTGCCGGCGTTGTAGGCGCCCGGGTGCGACAGGCCGAGGGTGTGGCCGATTTCGTGGGTCAGGGTCTGACGCCCGTAGTTGTTGGTGTCCGGGGTCTTGTTGACCTGATATTGATCGTTGATCAGATACCACGATTGACCGTCGTAGCTGCTGCCCTGCGGCAGGTAGGCGAACGCTGCGCCGCCGGTGCTGACATCGTAGTTGCCGAAGGTCATGTGACCGTCACCGCCCTTGCCCTCGGTGAAGGTGACTTTGGCCACATCCGACCACGACTGCATCGACAGCACAGCCTGGGCTTTCTGCTGGGCACTGAACTCGCTGAAGTTGCCGAGTTTCGGGTTGTAGTTCGACGGTTTGTCGGTCAGGAAGGTGTAAGTCAGATCGATCTTGCCGTCGGCGTTCTTGTCTTGCCAGGACATGCCTTTGCGCAGGATTTCGGCAGCGGCCTGGTCGGCGGTGAACGACGGTTTGCCGTTGACGGTCCCGGTGCCACGGTCATACAGGTGGCTGAAGGTGTCGACAGCAGTGAAGGCGCTGCTGGCCTGGGAGGAAGGTTGAGACATGGTGTACGTCCTTGTTGCTGAAGAGTCAGTGTCAGACAGTAAAACGGCGATCTTCTGGCGAGATCGTCCTGTCACTCGCCCTTTTGAGGCGACTCGAACCTGACACAGTGCCGGGCGTGAACGCCATTCAATTTCTCGATAGCGTCCCCGATTGCCCCGGCGACGTCTGTCATCACCGGTAATTCTTTTATCTGTATATCCATACAGATAAAAGTTGCCCCGGCGCCCGACTCAGGCCATTCTGTGCGCCTCTTCGGGCAATGATCGACGACGGTGGTTATGCGGCTGTACCTCTGTGAAAAACCTTCCCAGGCCAAGGATATTGCGGCCGTGCTGGGCGCAAAGCGCCGAGGCGACGGCTGCTGGCTGGGAACGGACGTCACGGTGACCTGGTGCATCGGCCACCTGCTGGAAACCGCGCCGCCGGACGCCTACGACGCCAAATACAAGCGCTGGGTGCTGGCCGACCTGCCGATCATCCCGGACAAGTGGAAAATGACCGTCAAGCCGCGTACCGCCAGCCAGTACAAAGCCGTCAAGCGCCTGCTGGGCGAGGCCAGCGAACTGATCATCGCCACCGACGCCGACCGCGAAGGCGAAATGATCGCCCGGGAACTGGTGGAGCATTGTCGCTATCGCGGGCCGATCCGCCGCTTGTGGCTGTCGGCGCTGGACGAAGCCTCGATTCGCAAGGCGTTGGCGGCGCTCAAGCCGGGCGCCGAAACCTTCAGCCTGTATCACTCGGCACTGGGCCGCTCACGGGCGGACTGGCTGATCGGGATGAACATGAGTCGCCTGTTCACCCTGCTCGGCCGGCAGTCCGGTTATCAAGGCGTGCTGCCGGTAGGCCGGGTGCAGACGCCGACGTTGCGGCTGGTGGTGGATCGCGACCGCAGCATCGCCGATTTCGTGCCGGTCGCGTACTGGGCCATCGATGTGCAACTGCTGCACAACGGCACATCGTTCACCGCCCAATGGCGCGCCCCGAACGATGCCTGCGATGATCAGGACCGCTGCCTCAATCAGGCACTCGCCCAGCAAGCGGCCGCCGCAATCGGCAGCGCCGCCAGCGCCCGGGTGGTCAAGCTGCGCACCGAGCGCATGCGCGAAGTAGCGCCCCTGCCCTTCGATCTGGGCACCTTGCAGGAGGTCTGCTCGAAGAAGCTCGGCCTCGGCGCCCAGGAAACCCTCGACATCGCCCAGGCCCTCTACGAAACCTACAAAGTCATCACCTACCCGCGCAGCGATTGCGGTTACCTGCCCCTGAGCCAGCACAGCGAGGCACCGGGGATTCTCGCGGCGTTGCGTCAGGCCGATCCGGGCCTCGAAGCGTTGCGTGACCATCTGGAGCCACAGCGCCGCTCCCGCGCCTGGAACGACGCCAGGGTCAGCGCTCACCACGGCATCATCCCCACCGCTGCCGCGAAAAATCTGGAGCGTCTGACCGGCAAGCACCGCGCGGTCTACACGCTGATCCGCGCGCGGTATCTGGCGCAGTTTCTGCCCAATCATGAATACGACCGCACCCAGGCCGATTTCGATTGCGCCGGGGAGGCCTTGCGCGCCGTCGGCAAGCAAATCATCGAGCCGGGCTGGAAACGCGCATTGCCCGAAGCGCTGGCCCCGGCCAAGGGCCGTGAAGCCCCCGCGCCACAAACGCTACCGACACTGACCCAAGGTGCCGAATGCGCTGTGGCGGACGTGAAGCTCAAGGACCTTTGGACGCAACCGCCCAAACCCTACACCGAAGGCGACCTGATCAAGGCGATGAAGAACGTCGCCAAACTGGTGGAAGATCCGCTGCTCAAGCAGAAACTCAAGGACACCACCGGCATCGGCACCGAAGCCACCCGCGCCTCGATCATTCAAGGCCTGCTGGATCGCGGTTATCTGGTGAAGAACGGCAAGGCATTGTCCGCCACGCCCGCCGCGTTCAGCCTGATCGACGCCGTGCCGCGCGCGATTGCCGACCCCGGCACCACGGCAATCTGGGAACAGGCGCTGGACATGGTGCAGAGTGGCGAGATGAGTCTGGAAGAGTTCGTCACCAAACAGGCGGCGTGGATGAGCAAGCAAGTGACCCGTTGTGCCGGGTTGAACCTGACCATCAGCGGCCCGCCGCCTGCCGGCAAGGCCGCAGCACCGTGGAAGAACAAGCGCAAGACCACCCGGCGAAAAACCACGGGTACCGGCAAACGTACGGCAAAACCGGCTGCCAGATAGCTCGTTGCGCGCTACTGTTTCTGCAGTGATTGTCAGGAGCCTGCGGCATGTCTGTCATCGAACTGCGCGTCGCCCGGCGCGACGAACTGGAAACCCTCGAAAACCTGATGCAGTTCTACACCTATGACTTCAGCGAGTGGGTGCCGTTGAAGTTGGGCGGGCATGGTTTTTTCCCGATCCAGTTGAAAGACGATTACTGGCGTCAACCGGCGACCCGGCCATTCCTGATCCACGTCGACGATGAGCTGGCGGGGTTCGTGACCGTGGACGACCACCTCCTCATCGAAGGCGCCGACTACAACATCGGCTACTTCTTCGTCAGCCGACGCTGGCGTGGCCAAGGTGTCGCGCAGTTTGTCGCCTCTGCCCTCTTGAGCCACCTGCCCGGTCGATGGCAGATTTTCCATGTCGACGCCAACCTGCCTGCGCAGCGGTTCTGGGCCCGGCTCATCCCCGAGCTGAGCGGCGGCGACTTTACCCGCCAGCCCAAAACCGTGGACGGCTACCCCTGCACCTTCTACGGCCTGCGAAGCCTTTCTCCCGCTGCCTGAAGCCCCCTTTTTTCATTCCAGAATGACTTTGTCCGACAATATGTAGTGACTAAAAATAATCACTACAAAACCGTTGACGGCGTCGTTTGGCTTTTGCATGATGCAGACGTCTCCCCGATCGGGAGCACTGGCAACACGCTTGAGCAAGCTCGTCTGACCGCCGAGCTGTTTTTTCCGGATACACGCTGCCCACAAGGCAGATTGAAGAAGCTGACCTGGCCTGAACGTCCAGTACAAGGACGAGAAGCGCTGGCGAAAATTCTCAAGACGCTTGTGGTCGACCCTGAAAACGTCGTCAAGGAGCCTCCCGGTTTTCGCTGCTTCTCCTCGTTGTGACGCTATTGCGTAGCAGTTATTCAACACGACTACATGCAACAGACGCATGACCCCGTACTTCACACGGGCGACCGCTGACGTCCTGGTTTCGGTGCCAGGGATCAACTAACCGATGGGCTACCTGTATTAGCGAATCAACTTTGAAAGATCACCAGACTGGTCAAGGGGCAATATCATGAATCTGAACAATCAACCTACTATCGAAGAACTGGCTCGTATGTTCGCTGCACAAAAAGACAGCCATGACAGCCATATTCTGTGGATCAGCAAGTCGGGTCAGGTGCATATCGACTGCCTGTCGCCCCATGCTGGTGAAGAAGAGTTCGACCGGAACAACCAGAACCTGCTGGCCCGCCTGAAGATGTACCGCCGCGGCCACGGCTACGTCGGCAAGAAAGCCGCGGCCGACAAGGACTTCATCGGTAATGTTCTGCAAACGCTGAAACAGGCGTGGGACTCGATGCAGAACAAGAACGAAGTTCGGGTGATTGATCGGTTCTGCTAAGTTGAATCTTCAATAAACAAAAGGGCCTGCTTCCGATAAGGAGCAGGCCCTTTTTTATTGATCGCAAACCCTGTTCATGAACGGGTTTCCAGCACCATCTCCATGAACGCCACAGATGCCGCACTGTGATAGTTGTTCTGGCGCCGCAACAACGCCGCCCCTCGCTGCGGCGCCTCACTCTCCACACGTAACCGGCGCAACGCCCGGTCCTCGGTCGCAATCGCCTCCGGCAGCATGGTCGCAATCGGCGCATGCCGGATCACTTCAAGCAACGTACTCACCGAGTTCACCTCGATCTGCACCTTGGGCGTGATGCCGTGCTGGCGGAAGTACTCATCAATCGACAAGCGCGTGATGAAGTCCGGTGCCAGCAAGGCGAAATCCAGTTGCGCAATGTCATCCGGCGTCAGCACTGCAGCGCTGTCATACAACGGATGCCCACGCCCGACCATCACTCCCAGCGTCTCGACAAACGCCGGAATGCATTCAATGTCCGGGTTGCGCACCGGGGTGAAGGCAATCGCGATGTCCAGCGAGTCATCCGCCAGCCCGGCCTCGATGTCGTCCATCGACAGCTCGAAAATCTCCAGGTGAATCCCCGGATAACGCGCCACGTAGTCTCGCACCAATGGCCCGACCAGATATGCCATGAAGGTCGGGGTCATGGCCAGGCGCAACGAGCCTCGGGACAGATCCTTCACGTCATGCAACGCGCGTTTGCCCGCCTCCAGCTCCACCAGCACCCGCCGCGCACATTCTATGTAGGCCTGACCGGCGTCGGTGGGTTTGACCGAACGCGAGGTGCGATCAAACAAATCCACACCGAGGCTTTCTTCCAACTGGCGGATCTGTTGCGACAAAGTCGGCTGCGACACATGCAGCGCCTCGGCCGCCCGGGTGAAGCCACCGTGATCGGCCACGGCCAGCAGGTATCGCAAATGTCGCAACAGCATGGGACGCTCCATCTATAGGCATTGCTTATGCTTTGCATTGTATATCGGTCTTGGACGCTATGGATCAATCGGCAGAAGATGAATCCCACACAGCAAGCCAACCCCGAAAGGAGAAACACCATGCAATCTCAAGCCTACAACGACAGCCGCATCGCCCTGACCACCCGCGCCCTGGATGCCAAGGCTCAGAAAAACCTGTCGTGGCAGGATCTGGCCGACGGCACCGGCCTGAGCCTGGCCTACGTCACCGCCGCCCTCCTCGGCCAGCATCCACTGCCGAAAGCCGCTGCCGAAGTGGTCGGCGACAAGCTTGAGCTGAGCGCCGAAGACGTCGCCGCTCTGCAAATCATCCCGCTGCGCGGCAGCCTCGACGGTGTGCCGACCGACCCGACCATCTACCGCTTCCACGAGATGATCCAGATCTACGGCACCACCCTGAAGGCACTGGTTCACGAGCAATTCGGTGACGGCATCATCAGCGCGATCAATTTCAAGCTCGACATCAAGAAAGTCGAAGATCCTGAAGGCGGTTCCCGCGCCGTGGTCACCCTCGACGGCAAGTTCCTCCCGCTGCGTCCGTTCTGATCCCTCCGGGCCCGCACCTCGCGTGCGGGCTCATCCAAACCTGATTCGCCAAGTCGTCACCCCACCTGCCTGGAGGCTGCCCCATGCAAAAAATTCTGTTGACTCTGGCCCTGCTCGCCGGCCTTACCGCCCAGGCCCAGGCTGATGAAGAGGCCGTCGCCTATCACTACGGCATGTCTCTGGATATCGCTGAAGTCGTGAGCATCACCCCGGTCGCCGACGTCTGCGGTGTAGTGCCGGTCGAGATGACTTACCTCGACAGTCACGGCGCAAAACACATTCTTCAATACAGCGAGTTCGGCACCGGCTGCTCGAACTGAGAGGACTGCCCCATGAAAAACCTGATCGAAGGCTTTCTGAAGTTCCAGAACGAAGCGTTCCCGCAACGCACTGAACTGTTCAAACACCTGGCGACTACCCAAACCCCGGGCACCTTGTTCATCACTTGCTCCGACAGCCGTGTAGTGCCCGAGCTGCTGACGCAACAAGAACCCGGCGAGCTGTTCGTGATCCGCAACGCCGGCAATATCGTGCCGTCCTACAGCCCGCATCCGGGCGGGGTTTCGGCGACGGTGGAATACGCGGTAGCCGTGCTCGGCGTCACCGACATAGTGATCTGCGGTCACTCCGATTGCGGCGCCATGACCGCCATCGCCCAGTGCAAATGCATGGATCACCTGCCCGCCGTCAGCGGTTGGTTGCAACATGCCGAGTCGGCGAAAGTGGTCAACGAATCACGGCCACACGCCAATGACGCGGCCAAGCTGAGTTCGATGGTGCGCGAGAACGTGATCGCCCAACTGGCGAACATCCAGACCCACCCGAGTGTGCGTCTGGCCCAGGAGAAAGGCTTGCTGAACCTGCACGGCTGGGTCTACGACATCGAGACCGGTTCCATCGATGCCCTCACAGCCGACCGTCGCACCTTCGTCTCGCTGGCCGAACAGCCGTCGACGTGCGCAGTGCATGGCCAGACGGTCGATGCCGCCTGAACCGAACGCCCCGCACCTGTCGGGGCGTTTGCTTTGTATCAGCGTGTAGCCAGCACCCCGCCAGACACAGTTCCATGCACCCGAACCGGGAGGCGGACACATCCCCGATACAGCGAACGCCTTGAATAAGCCCGAACGCTGCATCCCTCCTCCCGACACAAGGAACACTCGATGAACAAGCTGTTTGCAGGACTGGCCCTTACCGCCGCCATGGCCGGCGCCACCTCGGCGATGGCCGCCGAGAAACCCACCGTGGTGCTGGTGCACGGTGCCTTTGCCGATTCCAGCAGTTGGAACGGTGTGGTGAAGATTCTGGAAAAGGACGGTTATCCGGTAATCGCGGCGGCCAACCCGCTGCGTACGCTCAAGGGTGATGCGCAATCGGTCGCCGACGTGCTGGCCGGCATCAAATCGCCGGTGGTGCTGGTCGGCCATTCTTATGGTGGGCCGGTGATCAGTGAAGCCGCGTACGGCAACGCCAACGTCAAGGCACTGGTGTATGTGGCAGCGCTGGCGCCCGAAGCCGGTGAAACCGTGGCCGGGCTGGCCGGAAAATTCCCCGGAAGCACCCTCGGCCCGACTCTGGCGCCGCCCGTTGCGTTGAAGGACGGCGGCAAGGATCTGTACATCCAGCAGGACAAGTTCCACGACCAGTTTGCCGCCGACGTACCGAACGCCGACGCGAAACTGATGGCCGCGACTCAGCGCCCCGTTACCGAGGCGGCGCTCAACGAAGCCGCCAGTGAGCCAGCGTGGAAGACGATTCCGTCATGGTTCGTGTATGGCGACAAGGACAAGAACATCCCGCCGCAAGCCATGGCGTTCATGGCCGAACGGGCGCACGCCAAAAAGACCCTTGTGATTAAGGGCGCGTCCCACGTGGCGATGGTGTCGAATCCGAAAGCCGTGGCCAGCCTGATCGAATCCGCCGCCACCGCCAAGTGACAAGAAAACGCCGCGCCTGTCATTGCGACAGGCGCGGCGTTTTTGTTTTAGCGTTTTACGCCCAGATCGACCTGGGTCATGCGGCTGCGGACGGTGAACACACCGTCACCCGAGAGAATCGCGCTGCGAGCAAACAGGCGACCGCTTTCCCAGTTCGAAAGCCCCAGCTCCGGCTTGTTCAGCGCATATTGGCCATCGACCCAACGGGTGATGCCATTGCCCACGAACGGCGCGTTGACCGCGCTGTAAAAACGCTCCTGAACCGCCGCGTCTTCGCTGATCAACGATACGGTGAACTGCGGGCTGTAGCGGTTGAACAGCGCGATGGCCTGATCCAGATCGTCGACGATCATCAGGCTGGTTTCCGGGGTTTCTTCCCATTCCCACTCACGGCCCAGTTGTGCTTGCGGCAATGGTTCGGCCAAGGCTTCGGTCTGATAGCCCTCGGCACGATAAACCTCGACCGTCGCGCTCTGCCAATCGCTCGGCAGGTAACCCTCACTGCCTTCGACGATGTGCAATTTGCAGCCCTGACCGCGCGCAGTACCGGCCTGTTGCAAGGCGTCGAGGAACAACGGCACCAGTTCAGCGGCGCGATCGCGCTGGATCAGGCAGACGTTCAAGGTGTTGCAAACCTTGCGATCCAGCGAGTTGCGTACCACGGCGGAGAAGCGTTTGGCGTCGGCATCACGATCGGCAATCAGCCACGCGCCACCGGTGCCGTGCAGGCTGACAGCGGTGCCGGCCTGCTGGGCAATGCTGCCCAACTGGCTGACCGCACGGCCCGAACCACGGGCCACGGCCAGCGACAGACGCCGGTCGGCGAACATCGCCCAACCAGCGGCGTGGTTGACGCTCTCCACCAGCGACACCGCCCCCGCCGGCAGACCGGCATCGGCCAGTGCCGGGTTCAGGGCATGGGTGACGATGGCCTGTGCGGTGCCCAATGCATCGCTGCCAATGCGCAGTACGGCTGTGTTGCCGGTGCGCAATACACCAGCGGCGTCGGCGAAGACGTTCGGCCGACCTTCGAACACGAACGCAACGATGCCCAGCGGCGACACCACCTGCTCGACCTTCCAGCCGTCATGTTCGACGCTGCTGATCACCTTGCCACGGGTGGCCGGCGCGTCGCGCCAGGCACGCAGGCCGGCGATCATGTCGCGGCGCATGCGCTCGTCGGCGAGCAAACGGGTAGTCGAACGACCGCGAGCCTTGGCCCGTTCGATGTCGGCGAGGTTGGCGGTTTCGATCAGTGCCCAGGCGTCCGGGCTTTCCAGGCGTTGGGCGAACAGATCGAAGAAGCGGCTAATGGCCTCATCCGACACAGCAGACAACGCAGTAAACGCCGCCGCTGCACGCTCGATCGCCACCGACGCGGCCTGCTGATCCGCCACCGGAATCAGCAACAGCTCGCCGCTCACCTGCTCCACCAACAGGTGGTCGCCGGGTCGGAAACGCTCGGCCAGTTCGGGGCTGACCACGGTGACGCGGTTACCGGCGAAAGGGATAGGCGTGCCAGCGACGAGACGTTCGAGCGCGAGAGACATGGAGCGGATTCACCATATTGAGGGCGGCCGGAAAATGTATAGGTTGGCCTCCCTCAAAGCAACACAGGCTCAGAACACCGACCAGCCGATCCGCGAACTGAGCATTTCCAGCGCCGCCATGCCCGCCAGCGAGTTGCCCGCCGCATTGAGTTCCGGCGACCACACGCACACCGTGAATTGCCCGGGCACCACCGCGACGATGCCACCGCCGACACCGCTTTTGCCCGGCAGGCCAACGCGGTAGGCGAAGTTGCCGGCTTCGTCGTACAGACCGCTGGTGGCCATGATCGAGTTGACTTGCTGGGTCTGGCGGCGAGTCAGGATCTGTTCGCCGCTGTGCTTGCAATAGCCGTCGTTGGCCAGGAAGCAGAACGCCCGGGCCAGGTCGATGCAGCTCATGCGCAACGCGCAGTGGCTGAAGTAGCTGCGCAGCACCGCTTCGACGTCGTTGTGGAAGTTGCCGAAGGATTGCATCAGGTAGGCCATCGCCGCGTTGCGTGCGCGGTGCTGGTATTCGGAATCGGCGACCTTGCCATCGACCATCACCTGCGGATTGCCCGACAACCGACGCACGAAATCACGCATCGACAACGCCGGGGCGGCAAAGCGCGACTGGTTGATGTCGCAGATCACCAGTGCCCCGGCATTGATGAACGGATTACGCGGGCGACCGCGCTCGAACTCCAGCTGCACCAGCGAGTTGAACGGCTGGCCGGACGGCTCGTGACCCAGGCGTTCCCAGATTGCCTCGCCGGAGTGTTCGATGGCCTGAACCAGGCTGAACACCTTGGAAATACTCTGCACCGAGAACAACGTCTCGGCATCGCCGGCGCAATACATTTCGCCGTCGTTGCCATACACGGCGATGCCCAATTGGTCCGGCGGCACGGTGCCGAGGGCGGGAATGTAGTCAGCCACCTTGCCCTGCCCGATCAGGGGCCGGACAGCGTCAAGGATCTCGTTCAACAGCGCTTGCATGCCGGGTCTCGAAGTCTCGCCCCATGGGATTGCGGGGACACCGTGGCTAGACGCTGCGGGGCTGAGGCAAATCACACATTCGGAATAATTGGAGATCCATTGTGGGAGCGAGCCTGCTCGCGATGAGGCCAGCACAGCCAGCATACTCGGCGCCTGAGCCACCGCTATCGCGAGCAGGCTCGCTCCCACAGTTTTTAGCAGTCTGTGTATCGCAGTGTGTACGGCCCGACGCCCGACACATCCCGCGCACAAATCCGGCCCTTCGCGACACATCCCCGATACAGCCCGACGCTCAAATGAACCTGTCGATCGGCAGCCCCGATCAAGCCTTTGAACCCACATTTTTATCGGAGATTCACCATGACCAAGCTCTCGAAAACTTCTTTGACGCTCGGCCTGCTGTTGGCTGGCGGCCTGGCCCTGTCCAACGCGGCTTCGGCTTCCGAGGCCTTCAGCGTCAAGCAACTGGATCACGGCTACAGCCAGGCCCAGGCCGACACCCCGGAAAAAACCTCGGAAGGCAAGTGCGGCGAAGGCAAGTGCGGTGCCAGCGAATAACCCTCTTCACGGGGCACGTCGGTGCCCCGTTTTCCCTTGATTGAACGGAGCCATCCCATGACCACTGCTCTCTCGACCGTCGTCAAAGGCCTGCACCTGAATCTTGATCGCGCAGGCCAATGGCTGGCGCCGCTGACCCTGCGCCTGTTTATCGCCTGGGAGTTTTTCGAATCGGGCCTGGAGAAATTCAACGGCCAGAACTGGTTCGAAGACATTCAGGAGCGGTTCCCGTTTCCCTTCGATCGTCTGCCGGCCACGCTGAACTGGGAGCTGTCGATGTGGGCCGAGCTGATCTGCGCCCTGGCGATCCTGATCGGGCTGGGTACGCGGATCTCGGCGATTTCGCTGATCGTGGTGACGGTCGTCGCCACCGCTGCGGTGCACTGGCCGGCAGACTGGTCGTCCTTGAGCGAACTGGCCCAGGGCTACGCGATCACCAACAAAGGCTTCGGCAACTTCAAGCTGCCGGCGATCTACCTGGCCGCACTGGTGCCGCTGGTGTTCGCCGGGGCCGGCAAGTTGAGCGTGGATGCGTGGCTGGCGCGGCGTTTCTGGAAACGCGCCAGCCACTGAAGATCAAGGCGCCCGGTCGAGCCCCGCCAGCAATGCGCTGTCACGGCTGTAGATGTCCGGCGCGTACACCAGCCGGCCCTGCCCGTCGACCTGCGCCGTCCAGTAAGTCATGAGGATCGGCACCGGATTGCTCAGGCGAAACTCATGGGTGGTGCCGGTGGCGAGCAAGGTGTCGGTGCGGGCCCTTTCCGCCGGGCTGAGCAGGAAGTCGCGCAGTTTCATCGGATGCTCGACCCGCACACAACCGGAACTGAACGCCCGTGGCCCCTTGTCGAACAGCGCCTTGCTCGGTGTGTCGTGCAGGTACACCGAGAACGGGTTGGGGAAACGGATGACCATTTGCCCCAGCGGGTTGCGCGGCCCGGCGTCCTGGCGCAAAAGGATATTGCCGGGGTTGTCCCAGTCGATGTCGGCAGCAGCCAGTGGCTGGCCGTTGGCGTCGAGCACTTGCAGGTTCTGACGGCTGAGGAAGGTCTGGTCCTTGCGGATTTCCGGCAGCTTGTCCTCCTTCCAGATGGTCGGCGGCACGGTCCAGGTCGGGTTCAGCGTCAAGCGAGTGACCCGGGATTTGAGCAATGGTGTCTGGCGTTCGGCGCGACCGACCTGGGTGCGGGTCTGCCACACCGGCAGGCCGCCCTGATACAGGGTCAGTTCGGCAGCGGCAACGTTGACCAGCAGGCCGTCGGGCTCCATGTCCTGGGCCAGCCAGCGGAAACGCTCAAGGTTGACCCGCAGCTGTTCGCGGCGAGTCAGTGGGCTGATGTTCATTTCGGCAATCGTTCCCGGCCCGACCACGCCGTCGGCCTGCAACGAATGGCTGGCCTGGAAGCTTTTCACGGCCTCCACCAAAACACCGTGATAAGCGTTGTCCGGCGTGCCGACCACATGGCTCAAATAACCTTCGCTGTACAGCCGCCTGGCAAGTTCCGGCACGCGTTTGTCTTCCATGTCCGGGCGCAGCAGCGGCCCGTTGCCCACCGATTGCCAGTGCGGCAAGGCCTGCAGGCGTTGCGCGGCATAGAGGTGGCGCAGATTCTGGTATTGCGCCAGGCGCGGGCGGGCCAGATCGAAGGCGGCGGCAACGTCATGCATGCCCGGCACGGCGATGGCGAGCAGCTCCGCCTGTCGGTCACGGGGCGTATCGTCGGCATGCCAAAGCGGCTCGAAGTGAGACTGCAGAAGGCGACCGTAATGCAGGTCCTGCAAGGCCTGCAGGTAGTTGCGGCTGATGTCGATGTCAGCGCACAGCTCGCCATCCTGCGGGGCCGTGTCGGCGACCGGATAGCGTTTCGGATTGAGGCCATCGTCGGCCAACAGCTGCAATTGCGCGTGCAAGGCCGGCAATTGCCCGGCCGCCGCCCAGACCGGCATCCAGTCCTGCTGCTGGTAGAAGGACTGCAACTGCTCCAGGGCCGGGCCGCTGAGACGGGCGGCAATCGCCGGGCAAGCCTGCGGCAAACCGATCAGCACGGCGTGCAACGGACTTTGCGGCTCCACGGGCACTTGCGCCGGGAGTGCCGGCAATGGCTCTTCGGCGCAAGCGACAAACGGCGCAGCGAGCAAACAAATGCTCAAGTAGCATGCGTACTTTTTGAACAACTGCTTTACTCCAATCCATGGCCGTCTTGATTGACGGTCAACCTTACATCAGGTGCGGTGATACAGTCAGGTCCGATTCGCGGGCCTGCCGGGGACGACTGGACGTCAGGAGCCAAAGTGCCAAACATGTAGCCAGTGAGGATTCACTTTAAATGTTGACGTTTTTGCGCCGACTTCTGCTGACTGCCACTGCCATCGGGCTGGTGACCAGTCAGGTTTTTGCCGCCGGCACCTCGCAGCCGGTTCTCTATAGCAGCCTCGCCCACGCCGCTCCGGAACTCAATCCCCAGGCGCTTAAAGGTGCCCTGAACGCCATGCAATGCGCAATCAACAACGGCGCGAAGCAGTCCCGGCACCTGGCGATCATCGATTATTCGCAACCGTCCACCGAGCGGCGCCTGTGGATCTTCGACCTGACGCAGAAAAAACTGATCCTGCGCGACCTGGTCGCCCACGGCTCAAACTCCGGGGACAACTTCGCCACCCGGTTCTCCAACCGTGAAGGCAGCTTTCAATCCAGCCTCGGCCTGTTCCGCACCCAGGAAAGTTACGAAGGCACCCACGGTTATTCGCTGCGCATGGACGGTCTGGAGCCGGGCGTCAACGACATGGCCCGCGATCGCGCCATCGTGATCCATGCCGCCGACTACGTGAATCTGTTCTGGAGCAAACGTACGGGCCGACTGGGTCGCAGCCAGGGTTGCCCGGCGGTGCGGCCGCAGGTCGCCAGACGGGTGATCGACAGCCTGAAGGACGGGCAGTACATGTTTTCCTGGTATCCGGACCAGCATTGGCTGAAGTCCTCGCCGTACCTCAACTGCCAGCCACAGCAGATTGCGAGCATTCTCAGCACTCACGGCAGCTGAAAGTCTGCGCTGTAAAAATCATCCCCTGTTCCCACAGGGGATTTTTGTTTTCAGGGTTTCATTACAACTTTGTCATTGAGTTGTCGGTTTGCCGAGCGGATCGCTCGGTAGCCTGAAGTTGTTCCGGCACACCTGCCGATCCACTTCACCGACCCGAGTGACTCATCATGAAAACCCTGATCCTGGCCTTCACCGCCCTCCTCGCCACCGGCTCCGTGTTCGCCGCCGAAATGCCCGAGCACACGGTCATTCACGACACCAACGGCTTTTACGTGCATCTGGATGTCGACAAAGTCCTTTCCAGCACCGATATTTCCCAGGCCTGCGGCATCATCCCCGCCCGGCTCAATTACCTCGACCACCAGGGCCGCGAACATGTGCTGGACTATCAAGTGCAAGGCAGCGGCTGCACGAATGATCATTGAGGCACGTTCATGAACATCCTTGTCGTCGAAGATGAACCCAAGGCCGGCAACTACTTGCTCAACGGCTTGCAGGAACTGGGCTACAGCGTGAGCCTGGCCCGGGACGGCGCCGACGGTCTGCACCTGGCACTGGAATTCGATTTCGACGTGATCGTGCTGGACGTGATGATGCCGAAAATGGATGGCTGGGAAGTCCTGCGCCGGCTGCGCAAGGAAGCCCACACGCCGGTGCTGTTCCTCACCGCCCGGGACGACATCGCCGACCGGGTCAAGGGCCTGGAGCTGGGCGCCGACGATTACCTGATCAAACCGTTTTCCTTCGCCGAACTGGTGGCGCGCCTGCGCACCCTGACCCGGCGCGGGCCGATTCACGAAGAAGAGCAATTGCAGGTGGCCGATCTGCAGATCGATGTGCTCAAGCGCCGGGTCACCCGCGCCGGCAGCCGGATCACCCTGACCAACAAGGAGTTCGCCCTGCTGCAACTGTTCGCCACCCACGAAGGGCAAGTGCTGTCGCGCTCGCTGATCGCCTCGCGGGTGTGGGACATGAATTTCGACAGCGACACCAATGTGGTCGATGTCGCCGTGCGCCGCCTGCGGGCGAAGATCGATGATCCGTTCCCGCTCAAGCTGATCCACAGCGTGCGCGGCATCGGCTACCGCTTCGATACCCAGCCATGAAAATCGCCGGCACGTATTCCCTGACGCTGCGCCTGGCGCTGGTGTTCGCGGTGCTCGCCTTCGCGTCTCTGGCGGGCCTGGGCGCGGCGCTTTACAACCAGCTGGAAGAACAACTGACCCGCCGCGACGACATCCAGTTGGTCAGCCGCATCGATCAGTTGCGCACCATCCTCAACGACAGCAACACCCTTGAACTGATCCAGAACAAACCGGCGCTGTTCCAGAACATGCTCGGCAACCGCGAAGCGCTGTTGACCATCGGCGCACCGGGGCAACCGCCCTTGTTCGTGGTCAATCCCAGCAACCTGACATTGCCGACCGTGCCCGCCGTGCCGATCAACCATGTGATGGCCCTCAACGATGTGCAGCACCTGCCGAGCATCAACGGCGTGCCGTTCTCGGCGGTGGCGGCCAATATCGACTCCGGCGATCAGGGCAATCTGCAAGTGCTGATCGGCAAGGTGATGAGCGAGCGCACGGCGATGCTCGCCAGCTATCGACTCAGCGTGTATGGCCTGGCGTCACTGGCGGCGATTGTCCTGGCGCTGGTTGGCTGTCTGCTGGTGTATCGCGGCCTGCTGCCGCTGCGGCGGATTGCCCGGCATGCCCACGGGATCGGCATCGCCAACCTCGGTGAACGCCTCGACCGCCACGGCACGCCCCGGGAATTGCAGCCGATGATCGAAGCCTTCAATGCGATGCTGGACCGGCTCGACCGAGGTGTTGCGCAACTGAGCCAGGTCTCCACTGACATGGCCCACGAGCTGCGCACGCCGATCAACAACCTGCTCGGCGAAACCCAGGTCGCCCTGCAACAGCACCGCAGTGTCGACGCCTACCAGCAGTTGCTCGCCTCCAACGTCGAAGAGCTCGAACGGCTGGCGCGGATGCTCGACAACATGCTGTTTCTCGCCCGCACTGACCCAACCAGCGCGCTGAGCCAGCGGCAGGAGCTGGACGCCTGCGATGAGATGCAACGCATTGCCGATTACTTCGAAGGGCTGGCGGCGGACGTTGGCGTCACCATCGAGGCCAGTGGCAGCGGCGTGATCTGGGCCGAGCCGATGCTGCTGCGCCGGGCGCTGGCCAATCTGTGCGCCAACGCGATCAAGTACGGCGCGGCGGATTCGACGTTGCAGGTCGAAGCCATCGCCGAAGCGGATGGCAGCTACCTGCGAGTGCGCAATCACGGGGCGACGATTCCCCCCGAGCATCTGTCGCGACTGTTCGAGCGGTTCTACCGCGTCGATCCGTCTCGCGAACGCTCGGCCCAATCCAACGGTCTGGGCCTGTCGATTGTCGCGACCATCATGCAGTTGCATCAGGGCCGCTACAGCGTCACCAGCGTTGACGGCGTCACCTGCTTTGAGCTGTTCTTTCCGGCCCGCCAACTTCGGGATTGAGTACTCTTTGTGGGAGCGAGCCTGCTCGCGATAGCGTCGGATCAGCCAGCTTAATCAGCGCCGGACACTCCGCATCGCGAGCAGGCTCGCTCCCACAGGGCTGCAGCCAAGGCCGAGGGCAGCGATCATTAACACCGTGGCAACACCAAAAGTGACATGTAATCCGCTGGCAATCACTTCAGTCGATGCCTGAGTCGGATCGTCCGTGGCCAGGGCAAACACCGCGCCCATCGCCGCCGCCCCGGTGATCAAGCCCAGATTGCGCGACAACCCGAGCATGGCCGAGACCACGCCGCGCTGATCCTGCGCGACGCCGGACATCAACCCGGTGTTGTTGGCGGCCTGGAACAACGCATAACTCAAGGCCACCACCGTGATCGGCAGCACATACGCAAGCACTCCGAGACTCATCGGCAACAGCGCCAACAAACCGCAACCGCAGCCCAGGCCGAGCAAAGCGCCGGGCACCACCCGCCGCGCGCCGAAACGATCCACCAGACGCCCGGCCGGTACGCCGCTGAACGCCGCCAGCAACGGCCCGACCGACAACACCAGGCCGACCTGAGTACTGCTGAGGCCCAAGCCTCGGCTCAGATAAAACGGCCCGACCACCAGCGTGGTCATCATCACCGTCGTCACCAGCAAGGTCAGCGCAAGACTGCTGCTGATTCGCGTATCGGTGAACAATGACAAGTGAATCAGCGGTGCCTTGCTCCGTTTTTCGACCAGGACGAACAACCCAACACCCAACAGGCTGAGCAAGAGCAATGCCGGGGTGAATCCTTCAACCGTCATCGCCAACGCATAAGCCGCCAATGTCAGCATCAGCACGGCGGTGCCGGGATAATCGAACGCCATACCCGTGCGAGCGCTTCGATCCTTCGGCAGATAGCGATACACCAGCCAGCCATTGAGCAATCCCAACGGCACGTTGATTACAAAGATCGACTGCCAGCCAACATGCGCCATCAACAGCCCACCGAGCGACGGCCCGAGGGTGGTGCCGGTCGCCGACATCGTGGCCAGCAAGCCCATCGCACTGCCGGCCCGGGATTTGGGCACCGCATCGGCCACCAGCGCCACCGTCAGCGCGAACATGATCGCCGCGCCCAGGCCTTGCACCGCCCGCGCGCCGATCAGCCAGGCGAGGCTCGGCGCCAGTGCGCAAGCCAGGGAAGCGGCGCTGAAAATACCGATGCCGATCAACAGCAAGCGCCGCCGCCCGAAGCCGTCACCCAGCCGCCCGACGCTGACAATCAACGTGGTGACCGCCAGCAGATAGGCCAGCACGATCCACTGCACTTGTTGAAACGTCGCATCGAATGCCGCCGCCAACGTGGGCAATCCGGCGTTGGCGATGCTGGTGTCCAGCGACGGCATCAACATCGACAGCGCCAGACTGGTCAGCGCCCAGCGGGCGGAAGGACTCAGGGATTCTCGGTGCATGGGAGGCTCATTGCGGCAGAGGTCGTGGGACATAGCCTGAGCCTCGACAATACGAGGCGCAAGACGCATGCTTTGCACTTGATACCTGCATGGAACGCCATGTCATGAATGCACCGGATCTGAACCTGTTGATTACCCTCGACGTGTTGCTGAGCGAAGGCAGCGTCGCCCGCGCCGCCGAGCGCCTGCGTCTGAGCCCTTCCGCCATGAGCCGGGCGCTGGCCCGGCTGCGCGAAACCACCGGGGATCCGCTGCTGGTGCGCGCCGGTCGTGGGCTGGTGCCAACCCCGCGTGCCCTGGAGCTGCGCGACCGGGTCAGTTATCTGGTGCAGGAAGCCGAAGCGGTTCTGCGCCCGGCAGAAGTGCTCGATCCCGGTCAGTTGCGGCGCACCTTCACCCTGCGCAACACCGACGGGTTTGTGGAAACCTTTGCCGCCGCCCTGCTCGCCCGCATCGCCGAAGAGGCGCCCGGCGTGCGCCTGCGCTTTGTGCAGAAGGCCGACAAGGACAGCACATTGCTGCGCGCAGGCCGGGTGGATCTGGAAACCGGCGTGGTCGACGACAGCACCGACCCGACGCTGCACAGCCGCATCCTGTTCCGCGATCAGTGGATTGGTGTGGTGCGTGAGGGACATCCGCTGAGCAGCGGCAAGGTCAGCGCCAAACGCTTCGCCTCGGGCCAGCATATTCTGGTGTCACGCCGTGGTCGCAGCAGCGGACCGGTAGACGAGGCGCTGCTTGCTTTCGGCCTGAAGCGGGACATCGTCACCTCGTTCGGCGGGTTTTCGGCAGCGCTGACACTGGTCCGAGAGTCCGACCTGATCGCCACCGTCCCGGAACGCCACACCAGCAAACTGCGAACGGGACTGTTCAGTTTCGCCCTGCCATTGCGCATGCCGGACATCAGCGTGTCCATGCTCTGGCATCCACGCATGGACGCCGACCCGGCGCATCGCTGGTTGCGCAACTGCGTGAGGGAAGTCTGCGCTTAGCGCGCCTCTCCATCCTTGGGTTTGTAAAACAGGAATTTCCCGGTCTCGGCGGTCTTGGTGTACTCCTTGGCCCAACTCGGGTCGACGTTGTGATCGTGGAAGTACAAAGCGCCGCGGGTGCGATCGATGAGCTGACGGTTCAGGGCCTTGCCCGCGATCTCCTTGGCCAGCGCATATTCGGCGTCTTCCTTGACCTGATCGGACTTGCCGTCGCACCACCAGGAAAACTGGCAACTCTTGGTTTCCGAACCCTGTTTGACCACCTCGCACACGGTGCCGGGGAATCCGTCGTGGCCGAGGCGGTTCATCACCACGCTGGCCACGGCTTCCATCTCTGCCGTGTCCTTGCCCTTGGCCTCCCAATAGATGCTGCGCGCCAGACAGGTGATCGGGTCGTCGAGCGGCGCGGTGCCGGCCGGGTCGACGGCTTGCACCTCTTTGGGGGTGATGGCTTCGGACTTCGGCGCCGGGGGCGCGTTGGGCTTGTCGGCCGCTTTCTCTTCCAGTACCTCGGCTTTTGCCTCGGCCTTTTCCTTGATCGGCGCCTGATCGGTGGCCAGCACCGCACCGCTCAGCAGGGTCAATAAAAAACAACAGATCAGCCCGTGCAATTTCATGATCGTTTCTTCCGGCAGCGCCCGATGCGGGCAAAGTGTTGCGTGGCTGAGACGCCCGGTTTCCGGGGACTTCGCAGAGTGTAGACGGCAGAATCCGGCGCAACGTTCCGCGCTGAAAACCACTCGATGAAGAAAAAAGACATTGCACGACCCCGGGGCGTTTCGCGCATCATGGGCACTCTCAGCCCAAGGGAGATTTCCATGCGCTTCATGCCATCCGTTCTGCGATTCGCCGCGTTGTCCGTGGGCCTGGCGCTGGCCGCTTCGGCCATGGCCAGCGATGAGTCGCAATTGATCGAGTCGATCAACAGCTACCGCAGCCAGCCCCAGCGTTGCGGTGCGCAGGCGTCCAGTGAATTGCCGCCGCTGTCGGCCGACCCGCGCCTGCGTCTGCCCGCCAGTGGCATGGTCGATCTGCAACAGGCCATGGCCAGCGCCAGCTACCCGATGGTCAACGTGCAGGCGATCACCCTCAACGGCCCTCGCGATCCGGTTTCAGCGATGAAGGCGATTCAGGAGAGCTTCTGTCAGGTGGTGCTGGATCCGCAGTTTGTCGATATCGGCGTCAGCCGCGCCGACCGAGACTGGCGCATCACGTTGGCGCGGCCGCTGTTGTCCGCCCGCCTGGGTGACGGACAAGCCGAGGGCCAGAAACTGCTGACGCAACTCAACGCCGCCCGCAGCCAGCCACGCCAGTGCGGCGGCCAGGCCTTCTCCGCGGCTGCGCCATTGGCGTGGAATGCGGTGCTCGGCGGTGTCGCTCAGGATCACAGCCGCGAGATGGCCAACAACAACTATTTCGACCACAAGGACCGCAACGGCGGTACCCCCGGTGATCGCGCGGAACTGGCCGGTTACAGCGGCCAGCTGGTTGGCGAGAACATCGCCGCCGGGCAGGACACCGTGCAGAAGGTCGTCGATGGCTGGCTCGCGAGTCCCGGCCACTGCGCCAACCTGATGAACCCGCAGTATCGCGAACTGGGTGCTGCTTACGCAGTCGACCCGAAGAGCAGCGCCGGGATCTACTGGACGGCGATGTTTGGCGGGGAATAAACCTCAAGGTTCTTTCCCCCCAAGAGGAAAACCCAAAATGCAGGCAATAAAAAACCGGAGCCAGGCTCCGGTTTTTTTATGGTCAGTGGATTCTCATTCCCGCCGCATACATCGCCAGTTTCAGCAGGCTCGCCACCACCGCCAGTGACACCACGCTGCCGGACCAGATCAGCAGCAGCCAGCCCAGGCGTTTGTACCAGCGGCTTTTCACTTCACGCATCTCAATGGTAGCCATCACCAATCCTCACTTTGCCGCGGAACACGTAGTAGTTCCAGAAGGTGTACATCAGGATCACCGGCAGGATGAACAGTGCGCCGATCAGGGCGAACAACTGGCTGGTGGCCGGTGAGGCCGCCGCCCACAGGCTGACCGAGGGCGGAATGATGTTCGGCCAGATGCTCAGCGCCAGCCCGATGTAGCCGAGGAACATCAGCACCAGGGTGAACACGAACGGCCAGTGGGTGTGTCGCTGACGCAGCGAACGCAACAGCCCGAACAGCGACAGCACCGCCAGCACCACCAGCCCGGCGAACACGGTCAGGTGCGCATGGTTGAACCAGCGAGTGGCCAGTTCCGGATGCAGTTGCAACGTCCACGCGCCGATCACCACCACCATCGCCAGCAACAGCCACGCCAGCGGACGGCTGTAGTGACGCATCCGCGATTCGAGCATGCCTTCGGTCTTGACCAGCAGCCAGGTGCTGCCGAGCAAGGCGTAAGCAATCACCAGACCGACGCCGCAGACCAGCGGGAACGGCGCCAGCCAGTCGAGACCGCCACCGGCAAACTGCCGATCCACCACCGGAATCCCGGCCACATACGCGCCGATCACCACGCCCTGGGAGAACGTCGCCAGCAGCGAACCACCAATGAACGCCCAGTCCCACAGATGACGTTTTTCGGTCGGTGCCTTGAAGCGAAACTCGAACGCCACCCCGCGAAAAATCAGCCCCGCGAGCATGAAGATCAGCGGCAGATACAGCGCCTCCAGAATCACTCCGTACGCCAGCGGAAATGCGCCGTACAACGCCGCACCGCCAAGCACCAGCCAGGTTTCGTTGCCGTCCCAGACCGGCGCGACGGTGTTCATCATCACGTCACGTTCCTGCTCGTCGCCGATCAGCGGGAACAGGATCCCGAGGCCCAGATCGAAGCCGTCCATGATCACGTACATCATCACGCCGAAGGCAATGATTACGCCCCAGATCAACGAGAGATCGATACCTTGAATACCCATGACTCAACGCTCCTTTTCAGTGGATCCGGGTCGCGGATTCGAGGTTGTCGGTGACCGCCGAAAGTGGCCGGCGCGGGGTCTGCACCTGAGTGCCTTCGGGCGGATGTTCGTGGTGCGGCTGCGGGCCCTTGCTCACCAGTTTCATCATGTAGCCGATGCCCACGGTGAACACCGAGCAGTAGATGACGACGAACAGCGCCAGCGAGGTGCTCATCTGCGCCACCGAGTGGTGGGACGCGGCGTCATGGGTACGCATCAGTCCATACACCACCCACGGCTGACGCCCGACCTCAGTGGTGATCCAGCCGGCCAGCAACGCGATCAGACCACTCGGCCCCATCAACAGCACCAGTCGCTGGAAGCCGCGATGTCGGTAGACCTTGCCGTGGCGCCGCAACGCCAGCCCCAGCACGCCGACCAGAATCATCAACATGCCCAACCCGGCCATCACGCGAAAGCTCCAGAAGATCACGGTCGAGTTCGGCCGGTCTTCTTTCGGGAAACTCTTGAGCGCCGGGATCTGCTTGTCGAGGCTGTGGGTGAGGATCAGGCTGCCGAGGTACGGAATCTCGATGGCGTATTTGGTTTTCTCCGCCTGCATGTCCGGAATGCCGAACAGCACCAGCGGGGTCGGTCCGTTGTCGGGGTTTTCCCAGTGGCCTTCGATGGCAGCGATTTTCGCCGGTTGGTGCTCCAGGGTGTTCAAGCCATGGGCGTCACCGACCACCGCCTGAATCGGTGCAACGATCAGCGCCATCCACAGCGCCATGGAAAACATCTTGCGCACCGGTTTGCTGTCATTGCCGCGCAGCAAATGCCAGGCCGCCGAAGCGCCGACGAAGAACGCCGTGGCGACGAACGCGGCAATCGCCATGTGCGCCAGGCGGAACGGGAACGACGGGTTGAACACGATGGCCAGCCAGTCGACCGGCATCACCCGGCCGTCGACGATTTCGAAGCCTTGCGGGGTCTGCATCCAGCTGTTGGAGGCGAGAATCCAGAAGGTCGAAATCAGCGTGCCGATGGCGACCATCACCGTGGCAAAGAAGTGCAAGCCACGGCCCACACGGTTCCAGCCGAACAGCATCACCCCGAGGAACCCGGCCTCGAGGAAGAACGCGGTCAGCACTTCATAGGTCAGCAACGGCCCGGTGACGCTGCCGGCAAAATCAGAGAATCCGCTCCAGTTGGTGCCGAACTGGTACGCCATGACCAGCCCCGACACCACGCCCATGCCGAAGTTGACGGCGAAGATCTTCGACCAGAAATGGTAGAGATCGCGGTAAGTGTCGTTGCGGGTTTTCAGCCACAGGCCTTCGAGCACCGCCAGGAAACTCGCAAGACCAATGGTGATCGCCGGGAAAATGATGTGGAACGAAACCGTGAACGCGAATTGAATTCGCGCCAGGTCCAGTGCCTCCAGGTTGAACATGATGTTGTCCTCATCCAGGCTGAAAAGCGGCGGCACACGGCCGGGCCACCGCCAGGCGCGAACGCCTGCAGCCAGTCAAATTGCAAAAGGGTTGGATCGCGTGAGTCGGTTACACCACCGACGACGGAATCAGGTTGCTCGTCTCGGCCGCTTCGAGGCGGATCGCCACGAATTTGGAGGTTGGCGTGTAGGTGCGGTCGCCGTAGCTTTCCAGCGGCACCAGCGGATTGGTTTCCGGGTAGTACGCGGCAGCCTGCCCGGCGGGAATGTCGTAGGCGATCAGCGTGAAACCGCTGACCCGACGCTCGCGCTCGTCGCCCCACAGCGCCACCAGATCGACCTTTTGCCCCGGTTCAAAACCGAGCCGGCGGATGTCCTGCTCGTTGGCGAACACCACGTCGCGCATACCGTAAACACCGCGATAACGGTCGTCGAGGCCGTACAGCGTGGTGTTGTACTGATCGTGGGAACGCATGGTTTGCAGGATCAGGTGCGGCTTGACCGGCAGGTTGCGCACGCCTTCGCTGATCAAATGTTCCGGCAGCACGCACGGGGTGAACTGGGCCTTGCCGGATTCGGTGTTCCAGACCCGGTCGGAAGCGTTGTTGCCGAGGTGGAAACCGCCGGGGATCAGCAGCTTCTCGTTGAAGTTCTCGAAACCCGGAATCACGTCGGCGATCAGGTTGCGGATGCGCCCGTAGTCGCCCACCGCCCATTCCCAGTCGATCGGGTGTTTGCCCAGCGTCGCGGCGGCGATCCCGGCAATGATCGCCGGCTCGGATTTCAGGTGCGCCGACTTCGGCTTCAGTTGGCCGAACGACAAATGCACCATGCTGAAGGTGTCTTCCACGGTCACGCCTTGCGGGCCTTCGGCCTGCACGTCGATGTCGGTACGGCCCAGGCACGGCAGGATCAACGCATCACGCCCGGTCACCAGATGGCTGCGGTTGAGCTTGGTCGAGATGTGCACGGTGAGATCAAGTTTGCGCATCGCTGCATGGGTGCGCGGGGTGTCCGGCGTGGCTTGGGCGAAGTTGCCGCCCAGACCGATAAACACCTTGGCTTCGCCACGTTCCATGGCGCCAATCGCCATGACCGTGTTGTGGCCGTGCATGCGCGGCACCTTGAAGTTGAAGCGTTTTTCCAGGGCGTCCATCAGTTCGGTCGGGGCCAGTTCGTTGATGCCCATGGTGCGGTCGCCCTGCACGTTACTGTGGCCGCGCACCGGCGACAGCCCGGCGCCCGGACGGCCGACGTTGCCGCGCAGCAGTTGCAGGTTGATGACTTCCTGCAGGGTCGGCACCGAGTGCACGTGTTGGGTCAGGCCCATGGCCCAGCACATGATCACGCTCTTGGCCCGGGCATACATGCGCGCGGCCAGTTCGATGTCATGCAGCGGCACGCCGGACTGCTCGACGATGTGCTCCCAACGCGTGGCATCGACTTCGGCCAGATAGCTGTCGAGACCCGAGGTGTGCTCGGCAATGAAGGCGTGATCGAACACCGCCTCGCCGCCCGTGGCCTGAGCTTCACGCTCCCACTCCAGCAGGAACTTGGCCATGCCGCGAATCATCGCCATGTCGCCGCCCAAGGCTGGACGGAAATACGCGGTGTTGGTCGCTTCCCAGCCGTTGCTGAGCATTTCGATCGGGTTCTGCGGGTTCTGGAATCGCTCCAGCCCACGCTCCTTGAGCGGGTTGATGCACACCACCTGAGCGCCGCGCTTCACCGCTTCACGCAGCGGTTCGAGCATGCGCGGGTGGTTGGTGCCGGGGTTCTGGCCGATCACGAAAATCGCGTCGGCGTGGTGCAGGTCTTCATAGACCACCGTGCCTTTGCCCACGCCCAGGCTCTCGCCCATGCTCACCGCACTGGCTTCGTGGCACATGTTCGAGCAGTCCGGGAAATTGTTGGTGCCGTAGGCACGAACGAACAACTGATAGAGAAACGCCGCTTCGTTGCTGGCGCGACCCGAGGTGTAGAACTCGGCCTCGTGGGGCGATTTCAGGCCTTTGAGGTGTTTGGCGATCAGTGCGAAAGCGTCGTCCCAGGTGGTTTCGACATAGCGGTCGACCCGCGCGTCGTAGCGCATCGGATGGGTGATCCGGCCCTGATATTCGAGCCAGTAATCGCTTTGCTCGGCCAGGGTCGACACCGTGTACTTGTTGAAGAATGCCGGGTCGACCAGGCGGCCGGTGGCTTCCCAGTTCACCGCTTTGGCGCCGTTCTCGCAGAACTTGAGCATGCTCGCGCCGGGTGCTTCACCCCAGGCGCAACCGGGGCAGTCGAAGCCGCCGTTCTGGTTGGTCTTGAGCATGGCGCGGATGTTCTTCAGGGCGTTTTCACTGCCCAGCCAGTTCCTGGTGAGGCTGATCACAGCGCCCCAACCCGCAGCGGCGCCCTTGTAGGGTTTGTAACGGTCGACTTGTGACATGGGACTTCTCCATGACGATGCACACAGGCAAAAACCTGATCGGGTTTAAACAGCGACGACTGACTTTCAAGTTCAAAAGCGGTCGTTTCGTTTGACGGGGCCAAGGATAGGAACCGCTGCAAAAACTTGTCTAATCGCTATTAATGACTGCGTTATCGAAAGCATCTATCACGGACTTAAACCCTTTAAATACGGGCACTTGCAAAACCAGGAAGCGATAAATCCGTAATAATTATTTCATCATCGACAGCATCAATCGGCCGGTAATCAAGAGTGATTGGACGCTGTTCGAAGTTGCTCATAACCTGCGCCGACCCAATCCCTTCAACAGCGGATTTCACCCAAGCGAGGCTGTCATGTCAGAGCGCGTCTTGATCGATGGTTACAACCGCCGCGTCGACTACCTGCGCATGTCGGTCACCGACCGCTGCGACTTCCGCTGCGTCTATTGCATGGCTGAAGACATGCAGTTTCTGCCCCGGCAACGAGTACTGACGCTGGAGGAGATCTATCAAATGGCGCAGAGTTTTGTGGCGCTGGGCACCCGCAAGATCCGCCTGACCGGTGGTGAACCGCTGATTCGTCCCGGGGTCGTCGGGTTGTGCAAGCAGATCGCCGCCCTGCCCGGCCTGCGCGAACTGTGCCTGACCACCAACGGCTCGCAGCTCGGCAAACTTGCGGGCCCGTTGTTCGACGCCGGGCTCAAGCGCCTCAACGTCAGCCTCGACAGCCTTGACCCTGTGCTTTTCAAACAAATGACTCGCACCGGTGACCTGGCCCGGGTGATCGACGGCATCGACGCCGCACGCGCCGCCGGATTTACCCGCACTAAACTCAACTGCGTGGTGATGCAGGGCCGCAACGATCACGAGATCAACGATCTGGTGCAGTTCGCCATCGAGCGGGATCTGGATATTTCTTTCATCGAGGAAATGCCGCTGGGGATCATCAGCGAACACAGCCGCGCCGAGTCGTTCTTCTCCAGTGCCCAGGTGCGTGAGCGGATTGCCGAGCGCTACACCCTGATCGACTCCGCCGAGTCGACCCAGGGCCCGTCGCGCTACTGGCGGCTGGCCGAAGCGCCGCACATTCGGCTGGGGTTCATCTCGCCCCACAGCCACAACTTCTGCGGCACCTGCAACCGGGTGCGGCTGACCGTCGAGGGGCGTTTGCTACTGTGTCTGGGGAACGAGCATTCGGTGGACTTGAAAGCGGTGCTTCGGGCTCATCCGGGCCAACCGGAACGCTTGGAGAAAGCCATTATCGAAGCGATGAAACTCAAGCCTTACCGGCACAATTTCGAAGTGAACGACGACGTGCAAGTGGTGCGTTTCATGAACATGACCGGCGGCTGAGCCGCCACGTTTTCAAGGCAAAAAAAGCATGATCATCCGGCCCAAGATCAATCAGTTCGCCGTCCTGTTTACCCTCAAGGGTTCAATTGCCAAGCGCATCGCCCTGCGCACCCTGATGGTGACGTTGCTGGCGTCGGCCATCGTGCTGGTGGAAATGCTCCACCCGAGCAACTTCACCAAGGTCAACGCCACGCCGTTCACCTTGCTTGGTCTATCGCTGTCGATCTTCATGAATTTTCGCAACAACGCCTGCTACGACCGCTGGTACGAAGCACGCAAGGCCTGGGGTGAAGTGATCGTGCATGTGCGCTCGGTGATTCGCGAGACCCATGTGATCCGCGAATCGGCCCAGCGTCGGTTATTGCTGCTTAACCTTTGTGGGTTCGCTCATGCGTTGAATGCGCGGTTGCGCCGGGAAAACGAAGCGGCTGCCAGCGCCGAATGGATCACCCCGCAACACGATGCGCAGGTGCCGGACTACAGCGGGCGGATCCTGCAAACCGTCGGTCAGCAATGTTCCGATCTGCATGAAGCGGGCGATCTCAGCGAATGGCGCTACATGCTGCTGGCCAATCACCTGACCAGCCTGACCCAGGCGCAGGCGGTGTGTGAGCGGATCAAGAACACGCCGCTGCCCTTCCCTTACACCTTGCTGCTGCACCGCACGATTTACCTGTTCTGCATCCTGCTGCCGTTCGCCATGGCCGAACCGCTGGGCTGGCTGACGCCGCTGTTCACGGCGATTGTCAGCTACACCTTCTTCGGGCTGGATGCGATTGCCGATGAGCTGGAAGACCCATTCGGCCGGGATGAAAACGACCTGCCGACCGATGCGCTGGTGCGGGGTATCGAGCGGGACATTCTTTCGGAGCTGGGGACTGAGCCGTTGCCGCCGGCGCTCAAGCCCGTCGACTACGTACTCAGCTGAAGTTGATGCACCTCTGTTTACCTGTGGGAGCCAGCCTGCTGGCGATAGCGGTGCCTGATCCAACTGATTTGCAAGCTGACACACCGTCATCGCCAGCAGGCTGGCTCCCACAGAGGGCATGTGGTGTTTTTTGGATCGGGTCAGTCCAGATGCGCCCAGGTCATACGAAACGATGCTCCGCCCCACGGGGAATCACCGACCTCGACCTGACCGCCATGGGATTGCGACACCCGCCGCACCAGCGCCAGACCAAGTCCGAAGCCGCCCGTGCGGCGGTCGCGACTGGCGTCCAGGCGCGAGAACGGTTCGAAGATTTTCTCCCGCCCTGCCAGCGGCACACCCGGCCCGTCGTCATTGACCTGCACTTCGTATTGATCGCCGATGCGCACCAGCGACACTTCGACCCGCTGCTCGGCATAACGAATGGCGTTGCGCAGCAGATTGATCACCGCCCGCGCCATGAACCGCGGCTCGATCCGCACTTCATCGACCCGGCAATCAACGATCAATAGCTGCACCCCGGCCGCCTCGGCTTCCAGTGCCACGCTGCCGACCACGCTGTCAAGCCAGTTGGCAGCTTGAATATTCTCGCGGGTGATCACGGTCGCGCCGCGTTCGAGGCTGGCGTAGGTCAGCAGTTCGGAGACCATTTCTTCCAGTTCGCCGAGGTCGGCGTACATGTCGGCGATCAGTTCGCGGTTCTGGCTGGCGTCCGGTTGCTGCTTGAGCTGGTCGAGTTCGAACGACAACCGGGCAATCGGCGTGCGCAGTTCGTGGGACACGGCGTTGGTCAGTTCGCGCTGATTGGCGATCAGGCCTTCGATGCGCGCCGCCATCAGGTTGAAGTGTTCGGCCAGATCGCGAATGTTCGAACGCTTGGAGAGCTGGATGCGCGACGAGAGGTCGTTGTCGCCGAAGCGCTCGGCCGCCAGTCGCAGTTTTTCCAGGTCACGCCAGTGCGGGCGCACCCAGAAATACAGGACGATACCGAGCAGCACGGCCAGCATCATGTAAGCCGCCGAGATATAGAACGGCATCAGGCTCGGCTCGGGCGGCAGCTTGATACTGAGCAGTTGCGAGCCGCCGTCGATGTTACTGATGAACTGGGTGTAGTCGTGACGGATCACCAACAGGCCTTGGGCCAGTTCGGCTTTTTCCTCATCGCTGAGGTTCAGTTGATCGGCCTCCACCAGACTCAGCGTCAACCCGTAGTGCGGCCGCAACGCCTCCAACTGCGCCTCGCGCGCCGCGCCCTGCTGATCGCGCATGTGCTCGATCAACGACCAGGCCTGACCGCGCACCGCCTCACGGTTGTAGGCTTGCATCTGGTTGTCGAGCAACGCGTTGAAAGTGTGCTCGACAGTTTGCAGCGCCGCCACCAGCCCGACGGTCATCACCAGAAACAGCCCGAGGAATAACCGCAGCATCTACAGCTCCCACGCAAACGGATTGAACAGATAGCCCTTGCCCCACACGGTCTTGATGCACACCGGTTCGCGGGGATTGTCCTTGAGTTTGTTGCGCAGCTTGCTGATGTACACATCGACGCTGCGATTGAGGCCATCGAAAGCGATGCCGCGCATGCGATTGAGAATGTCATCGCGCGACAGGATGGTGCCGGCGGCACTGGCGAGCAGCCACAGCAGTTCAAATTCCATGGTGGTCAGCTCGATCAAATCGCCCGCCAGACGCACTTCGCGACAACTGCGGTCGATGATCAGGTTGCCGAACTCCAGCGAGCTGACCACGCCGCTGTCCGGCACCTGCCGGCGTTGCAGCGCCCGCAGGCGTGCGAGCAGGACGGGCGGCTTGATCGGTTTGATCACGTAGTCGTCGGCGCCGGACTCCAGACCCAGAATGTGGTCGAGGTCATCTTCCTTGGCCGTCAGGATGACAATCGGCGTGTCAGACACGCTGCGGATTTCCCGGCACACATGCAGGCCGCTCTGCCCCGGCAGCATCAGGTCGAGCACCACGACTTTGGGCTTGAATTCAAGAAACGCGGCCACGGCCAGATCGCCGCGATGCACCGTGCGCACCTCATAGCCGTGTTGTTCAAGAAAGTGGGCGATCAGTGCGGCCAGGCGCTCATCGTCTTCCACCAGCAGGACTCTGCCAAAACCCAGGTTATCCATAACAATCGTCGCCAACCCTCAGTGAAGTGGGCGCCATTATGGCGGCATTCACACGCGAGACGTTTATTGCGGGCAGCAAAAACCGGCCTCTGGGGCCGGTTTTCGTTGAAGTTTCATACTCTTAAGAGTTTTTAACAATTCATGCCGCGACGGGTACGCCACTGTGGAAACGGAATTCCTCGTCCGGCGACTCGATCAGGTCCTGCTCGGCGGCGCGGACTCTCTCGATCACCTGGGCGATGTCCTTGGCGTCGCCGTACTGGTAGGCCAGTTTCAGGTAACCCTGGAAATGCCGGGCCTCGCTTTTCAACAGGCCGAAATAGAACTTGCCGAGTTCTTCGTCCAGATGCGGCACCAGCGCTTCGAAACGTTCGCAACTGCGCGCTTCGATGAAGGCGCCAACCACCAGGGTGTCGACCAGTTTCACCGGTTCGTGGCTGCGCACCACTTTGCGCAGGCTTGAGGCATAACGGCCGGCGTGGAGCTGGCGCAGTTCGATCTTGCGCCGTTTCATGATGCGCATGACCTGTTCGTGATGCACCAGCTCTTCCCGGGCCAGGCGCGACATCATGTTGATCAGATCGACATGGGAGTGGTATTTGGCGATCAGGCTCAACGCGGTGCTGGCGGCCTTGAACTCGCAGTTCTTGTGGTCGATCAGCAGGGTTTCCTGATCGGCCAGCGCGGCCTGGACCCAGGCGTCAGGCGTGCGGCAGCCAAGGAATTCGTGGATTTCGGGAAGGATCATGGGGCTCACGGTCAAAAGGTGTTCGAGCGAAGGGCGCCGATTATACCGGCCTGCCCGCAGACCACCAGCGCCAGCCCTTGATATGCATCAACTCGCAGGCGCATCGGCAGCAACTATAGTTGTGCAACGCCGTGCCTTTTCATTGCTGGAGACTCACTCATGCAAGCCATTCGCAGCATTCTGGTGGTCATCGAACCCGAACACGCGGAAAGCCTGGCGCTCAAGCGCGCCAAGCTGATCGCCGGGGTGACCCAGGCCCATCTGCACCTGCTGGTCTGCGACAAGAAGCACGATCACGCCGGCATGCTCAGCGTGCTCAAGGCCGGGCTGCTGGCGGACGGTTACAGCGTCACCACCGAACAGGCGTGGAACGAGAGCCTGCACGAAACCATCATCGACGTGCAGCAGGCCGAAGGCTGTGGCCTGGTGATCAAGCAGCACTTCCCCGACAGTTCGCTGAAAAAGGCCCTGCTGACCCCCGCGGACTGGAAACTGCTGCGCCATTGCCCTACTCCGGTGCTGCTGGTGAAAACCGCCGCCTCCTGGAAAGACCGGGTGATTCTGGCCGCGGTCGACGTGGGCAATGCCGACGGCGAGCACCGTCATCTGCACACCACCATCATCGACCACGGCTATGACATCGCGAGCCTGGCCAAAGGGCATCTGCACGTGATTACCGCCCATCCGTCGCCGATGCTCTCGGCGGCCGACCCGACGTTCCAACTCAAGGAAACCATCGAAGCGCGCTATCGCGAGCAATGCCGGGCGTTTCAGGCTGAATTCGATGTCGACGACGAGCATCTGCATGTCGAGGAAGGCCCGGCGGATGTACTGATTCCGTTCATGGCGCACAAGCTGCAGGCCGCCGTGACCGTGATTGGCACCGTGGCGCGCAGCGGTGTGTCGGGGGCGTTGATCGGCAATACGGCCGAACAGGTGCTGGATCAATTGGAGAGTGATGTGCTGGTGCTAAAACCCCAAGAGGTTGAAGACCATTTGGTGGAGTTGGCGGTGAAGCATTAGGTGTTGCGGCGTTTGTCATGTCCCCTTCGCGAGCAAGCCCGCTCCCACATCAGGCCGGTGTCGTTCACAAAGCCATGTGGGAGCGACGGTGCGACGATTCGACTTGCCCGCGAAGCTTTTGATCTTCAGTCGCCGAGGGCATCCTTGAGAAAACCGGGCGCGATGTAGCGCTGATAGTGCGCTTCCGACAGCAGGAAAAATTCCCGATCAATGGCATCGCGCAGTTCCGGCAGGTTCCAGTCGCGAAACTCCGGCAGCAGCACCATCCCGTAGGCTTCCAGATTAATGATCACCCGCGCGCCCCGGGCGATCAGCTGATACGCCCAGCAATACTCCGACTGATGCGGCACGAAGCGGATCTTTCTCTGCTCAAGCTGCTGGCGCAGGCGCGCCGGGTCGAAGACCTCGACCTTGCTCGCCATCACTTGTGACAGCAATTGCTCAAGACGCAGCCACACCGCGCGCTTTTCTTCCTCGTTGTAACCGTTCCAGTGGATCACTTCGTGGTGGAAACGCTTGCAGCCACGGCACACCAGATCACCGTAAACAGTGGAGCAGAGGCCGACGCAGGGGGTCTTGATGGTCTGATTGGGCATAAATGGGCAGAACACTTGAAACGCGGAACAGGTCGGCATGTTAGCCCTTTGTCCGGCATACATCACCCCTCAAACGTCAGGGGCAAGCGCTGGATCAAGGTTTGCCCCGCCCGCGCACAACGCCACCAAAGTCCAATAGAGCCCGACTTACCTTTAAATTTTTTTTGCCGTAGAATCAGCCAGCCTTTTTAGGCGCCAATGTCCGTTAGAAGCTGTTTTCAAAGCGTCACGAGCACAGTCGTTCCTTCAGAGCGGTGTTGGCGAAGGGTTTTTCCAGCGGGGAAAAGCCCAACGCCAACCCTCATCAGCTCCCCGTTCTGCAGGCGTAAAACTTTGAAAGCAGCTTCTGTAAGGAATTGCCGGTAATTCTGGCCGAACGACCCACAACGTCGTGAGGAGCATGAGTACGGCAATTTCGGGATGAGCGTCCCGGACACCCATTTGGGACCACTGATGAGGGTAATAACTGTGCTTGAAGCCTACCGCAAACATATCGAAGAGCGTGCAGCCCTGGGTATCGTTCCCCAGCCGCTTAACGCCGAACAAACTGCAGGCCTGGTCGAGCTGCTGAAGAATCCTCCGGCTGGCGAAGAAGCTTTCCTCGTTGACCTGATCACCAATCGCGTACCACCAGGAGTGGACGAAGCCGCCTACGTCAAGGCCGGTTTCCTCTCCGCACTGGCCAAGGGCGAAGTCTCCTCCCCTCTGCTGGACAAGAAACGCGCTGTAGAACTGCTCGGCACCATGCAGGGCGGCTACAACATCGTGACCCTGGTCGAACTGCTGGACAATGCCGAGCTGGCACCAGTGGCCGCCGAAGAACTCAAGCACACCCTGCTGATGTTCGATGCCTTCCACGACGTGGCTGAAAAAGCCAAGAACGGCAACGTTCACGCCAAGGCCGTGCTGCAATCCTGGGCTGACGGCGAGTGGTTCAAGAAACGCCCTGTGCTGGCCGACAAGATCAGCCTGCGCGTGTTCAAGGTGACCGGCGAAACCAACACCGACGACCTGTCCCCTGCTCCAGACGCCTGGTCGCGTCCTGACATCCCGCTGCACGCCCTGGCCATGCTGAAAATGGCCCGTGACGGCATCGTGCCGGACGAGCAAGGCAAGACCGGCCCGATGAAGCAGATCGAAGAAATGCGCGGCCAGGGCTTCCCTATCGCCTACGTCGGTGACGTGGTCGGTACCGGTTCCTCGCGTAAATCGGCGACCAACTCGGTCCTGTGGTTCTTCGGCGACGACATTCCTTACGTACCGAACAAGCGCGCTGGCGGTTTCTGCTTCGGCAGCAAAATCGCTCCGATCTTCTACAACACCATGGAAGATGCCGGCGCACTGCCAATCGAGTTCGACGTATCGAACATGAACATGGGCGACGTGATCGACCTGTACCCGCACGCTGGCAAAGTCTGCAAGCACGGTACCGACGAAGTCATCACCACCTTCGAAATGAAGACCCCTGTGCTGCTGGACGAAGTCCGTGCCGGCGGTCGTATTCCGCTGATCATCGGCCGTGGCCTGACCGAGAAGGCTCGCGCCGAACTGGGTCTGCCAGCGTTCGACCTGTTCAAGAAGCCTGAAGCTCCGGCTGAAAGCACCAAGGGCTTCACCCTGGCGCAGAAAATGGTCGGCAAGGCTTGCGGTCTGGCAGAAGGCAAAGGCGTTCGTCCTGGCACCTACTGCGAACCGAAGATGACCACCGTAGGTTCTCAGGACACCACCGGTCCAATGACCCGTGACGAACTGAAAGACCTGGCGTGCCTGGGCTTCTCCGCTGATCTGGTGATGCAGTCGTTCTGCCACACCGCGGCCTATCCAAAGCCGATCGACGTGACCACCCACCACACCCTGCCTGACTTCATCATGACCCGCGGCGGCGTTTCCCTGCGTCCGGGCGACGGCATCATCCACTCGTGGCTGAACCGCATGCTGCTGCCGGACACCGTGGGTACCGGTGGTGACTCGCACACCCGTTTCCCGATGGGCATCTCGTTCCCGGCCGGTTCCGGTCTGGTCGCGTTCGCCGCAGCCACCGGCGTCATGCCGCTGGACATGCCGGAATCGATCCTGGTGCGCTTCAAAGGCAAAATGAAACCTGGCATCACCCTGCGTGACCTGGTTCATGCCATTCCTTACTTCGCCATCCAGAACGGTCTGCTGACCGTCGAGAAGAAAGGCAAGAAAAACGCCTTCTCCGGCCGCATCCTGGAAATCGAAGGCCTGGAAGGTCTGACCCTGGAACAGGCGTTCGAACTGTCCGACGCCTCGGCCGAACGTTCGGCTGCCGGTTGCACCATCAAGCTGTCGAAAGAGTCGATCACCGAGTACCTGCAGTCCAACATCACCCTGCTGCGCTGGATGATCGGCGAAGGCTACGGCGATGCGCGTACCCTGGAGCGTCGTGCCCAAGCGATGGAAGCCTGGATCGCCAACCCGCAACTGATGGAAGCCGATGCCGACGCCGAATACGCCGAAGTCATCGAAATCGATCTGGCCGACATCAGCGAGCCTGTACTGTGCGCGCCGAACGACCCGGACGACGCCCGTCTGCTGTCCAGCGTCGCTGGCGAGAAGATCGACGAAGTGTTCATCGGTTCGTGCATGACCAACATCGGTCACTTCCGCGCTGCCGGCAAGCTGCTGGATCAGGTCAAGGGTCAGCTGCCAACCCGTCTGTGGCTGTCGCCACCGACCAAGATGGACGCTCACCAGCTGACCGAAGAAGGCTACTACGGCATCTACGGCAAGGCCGGCGCCCGCATGGAAATGCCAGGCTGCTCGCTGTGCATGGGTAACCAGGCACGCGTTGAGCCGAACAGCACCGTGGTGTCGACGTCGACCCGTAACTTCCCGAACCGTCTGGGCGACGGCGCGAACGTCTACCTGGCTTCGGCTGAGCTGGCGTCCGTTGCTTCGATCCTGGGTCGCCTGCCGACCGTCGAGGAGTACATGGAATACGCTGGCAAGATCGACAGCATGGCGGCCGACGTTTACCGCTACCTGTCCTTCGACCAGATTGCCGAGTTCCGTGAAGCTGCTGCGAACGCCAAGATCCCTGTCGTTCAAGCCTGACGCTGCAACGCAATGAAAAACGCCGCCCATCGCGAGATGAGCGGCGTTTTTTATGCCCTCTGACATTCAGGCATTGAGCTTGAGTGCCTGCTGAACCGCCTCATCCACACTCAAACCGCTCAACAGCACCTGCTCGCGTTCCAGCTCTGGCAATTGCGCCAGCACGGTCTGCGCCTGATCTTTGAGGCGCGCCAGAATCAACAGTTTGTCCTCGGCCCGCACTTGCAGGAAGAACGCTTCCAGCGCTTCGATGCTGGTGCCGTCCAGGTCCGGTGACTCCTCCAGACTCAGGATGATCGTGTGCACCGCCGCCGGCGCATGACGAGCCAACCGCAGCGCGCCGCCGAGAATCCGTTCCACGTTGGCAAAGAACAGCGCTTCACTCGGCCGCACGATCAGCACGCCGGGGATTTCCCGGGCATCCGGATGACGTTGCAGGTCGACATAATCGTGACCGCCGCCCATTTGTCCCAGCACCTGAATTTCCGCCGAAGACATCTGCCTCAGCATCAGCACCACGCTGATCGCCACCGCCAGCAGCAAGCCGTCGAGCACGCCCAGCACCAGCACCGCGGCCACCGCGCAGATCACCAGCAAGCGATCACGGCGCCAGATGAAGTAGCGACCCAGCGGTTGCAGGCTCAACGCTCGTCCCAGGGCGTGAATCACGATCGCGGCCAGCACAGGTTCCGGGGTCAGGGCGATGTACGGCAGCACGGTCAACACGATCAGCAACACCACTGCCGCGGCGACAACGCCCGCCAACCGCGATGTAGCGCCCGCCGCTTCATTGGCCGAAGTCGCCGAATACCCGGCCCCGGCGGGCATGCCGTGAAACAGGCCCGATAACAGATTGGACGCGCCAAGAGCCAGCAGATCGCGGTTCGAGGAAACCCGGTCACCGTGCTTCAGGGCAAACGAGCTGATCGACCCATAGGACTCGGCGTACAGGATCATCACCATGGCAAACGCCAGCTCGCCGAGGCGCAGCCAATCGGCAAACGGCATGTTCGGCAGCTGTGGCATCTCCAGCGCCAGGTCGATGACACCGATCAGTTTCACCCCATAGGCCGGCAGGTTCAGCCATTGGCTGGCGGCAACGCCCAGCGCCACGACGATCAGCCCACCCGGCACCCGACGAAAGCGGGCGCAGGCCATCAGCACCAGCAACGCCACCAGCGCTACTGCAGCGCCGGCCAGGTTCCATTTTGGCCACTGCTCGATCAGTTGCGGCAGGAAACGGATCAGGTTGCTGTCCGTGAGGTGGACATCGACGACGCTCGCTACCTGTTTGAGGATGATCGTCACCGCCAACCCCAGGGCGAAGCCGCGCAACACCGGTTTGGCGATGAAGGACGTCACACTGCCGAGCTTGAACAACCCCGCCAGCAGAAACAGCACACCGGTCATCATCACCAGACCGACCGCCAGGCTCAGGCGCAATGCCGGATCGCCGCCAGCCAGCGAAGCCGTCGCAGCCGCCAGCACCGCCGCCGATGACGACGTCGCCGAGACCACGGCAAAGCGGCTGGTGCCCATCAACGCGTAACACAGCAGCCCGGCGAACAACGCGATCACCCCGGCCTGGGGTGGCAGAGCGGCAATGCTGGAATACGCCACCGCTTCGGGCAGCAACAGACCGGCAATCGACAGCCCGGCCAGCAGGTCCTGACTGCGACTGGGTACTTCGGGCCGGGAAGCGGTACTCAGCGGTTCAGTTGACAATCGGACCCACCCACCCCGGCAGATACCGAGCCTCCTGGCTGCGCGCCAGGTTCATGGCTTTGGTCTGCTTTCATCACGTTCCAGAAGGTTACCGTGTCGACAAACGAAAGATCCTTGAGCACCAGCAGCGAAGCCTTTTTGACCTCTTCCTCGATCAGCGCAAGACCAAAGTGATGCTGATCAACGATGTAGTAGACGCCTTCAGGCCCAAGCACACTGGGGAACCAGTGATTGTCCAGCGCTGCCGCCCGCTCCTTGCGTTTGAGCTTTTTCCATTCCTGACGCTTGTCGGCGACTTCAGCGAGGCCCACCGCAAGCTGCGTGGGATGGAGTTTTTCCAGTTTGGCGCTGATCAGTTGCGGTCGGGCTCGGGGCATGAGGCATCTCCGGGAAAAAGTGCCTTTCAAGCGTAGCCGTTTATGCCTTGGGAAGTGTGCCCTGGATCAGGCATCGGGGAGGATTTGCAGAAAACGGGAGCGCATGGATCGCCCCCGTCTGGTGCTGCCGGACTGGAATCAGGCCGCCAGCGAGTAGATCAACGCCGAAATCGCCACCAGGCCTACGGCGGTGACAAACACGTTCGACGCCTGACCACGATAGCGCGCCATCGCCGGCACCTTGCGGATCGCGTACATCGGCATCAGGAACAGGATTGCCGCGATGACCGGGCCACCGATGGTTTCGATCATGCCGAGGATGCTCGGGTTCAGGGTCGCCACGATCCAGCACACCACCAGCATGAACGCCGCGACGATGCGATCCAGGGCCTTGGCGCCCGGACGCTTGCCGCTCTTGACGATCAAACCTTTCAGGCCTTCGCTGGCACCGATGTAGTGACCGAGGAACGACTTGGAGATGGCCACGAACGCAATCAACGGCGCTGCGAACGCGATGGTCGGGTTGCTGAAGTGGTTGGCCAGGTACGACAGGATCGACAGGTTCTGCGCCTTGGCTTCAGCCAGTTGTTCCGGCGACAGGGTCAGCACGCAACTGAAGACGAAGAACAGCACCATCACCACCATCAGCAGGTGGGCGCGCGACAGGATCTGCGAACTGCGCTCGTCGGCGTGAACGCCGTAGCGACGCTTCTGGTCCACCGCAAACGCCGAGATGATCGGCGAGTGGTTGAACGAGAACACCATCACCGGAATCGCCAGCCACAGCGTGTGCAACAGCGCCGACGGAGCCGGCACCTGCGAAGCGGTGCTCAGGATGCCGCCGTTCCAGTGCGGAACCAGGTACACCGCCAGGAACAACAGCGCGACGATGAACGGATACACCATCAGGCTCATGGCCTTGACGATCACCTGCTCGCCGCAACGAACAACAGCCAGCAGGCCGAGGATCAGCACGAACGACAGCAGCGCGCGCGGTGGCGGCGTGATGTGCAGTTGGTGTTCGAGGAAACTGGCGACGGTGTTGGTCAGGCCGACGCTATAGATCAGCAGGATCGGGAAGATCGCGAAAAAGTACAGCAGGGTGATCAGCGCACCGGCCTTGATGCCAAAATGCTGCTCCACCACCTCAGTGATGTCGGCGCCTTCACGACCGGAGAGCACGAAGCGGGTCAGGCCGCGGTGTGCGAAGAAGGTCATGGGGAATGCCAGCAGCGCCAGGATCACCAGCGGCCAGAAGCCACCCAGACCTGCGTTGATCGGCAAAAACAGGGTACCGGCGCCGATGGCCGTCCCGAACAGTCCCAACATCCAGGTAGTGTCATGGCGATTCCAGCTCGACAGTTCGGCTGGTGCTGCCGCTTCAAAGCGTTGTTCGACGCTATTGGCCTGATCATTCATCCGGTCGGATCTCCGCATTCCGGTCACTTGCCACTCGGTCAGGACGCGTCGGAAAAAACCGACAGACATGCTCCGGCCGAAACAGGGGCGCGATTCTCCGCGATAAATGAGCGGAAGCAAAGACTTAGCTGAGGAATGGTTGTGCGGAGCAGATGGGAGCGTTGTCGTTTTTGGGAAAAAGACTGTCGGCAACAGATACGTAAAATGTCGTTTTATGGCATGTGCCGGCGCCGAACCTGCTCATGAGGGCCTGTTCAGATCGATCGGGCCAACATGAAGCCAAGAGACATACAAAAGATGCCGAAACCCGGTAACCCCAACATCGGAAGCATTTCGATGAATCCACCAGTATTCGTAGGCAACATCCGTAAATCCCGCAGGACGGTGCGTCCATTTCCTATCGCTTTTAAACAACCTCACTGACTGGCATTTTTCGGCTATACCCAATGGCGAATTGGCTGACATCCCCGTCCAGTCCCCTCGCCTGTGGAGCCATCCCATGCCCCTCGTCCGCGTCGACATCAAGAAAAACCCGGACCCGACTTTCGCCAAACGCATTGGCGAAGTGATCTACGCCGCACTGCGCAGCGAGATCAATGTGCCGGAACACGACAATTTCCAGGTGCTGGCCGAGCACGACGACCAGCACTTCGTCTATGACCCGCAGTACCTTGGGATCCAGCGCAGCGACGGCATCGTGTTCATCCAGCTGACCATCAGCGAAGGCCGTACCGTGGAGATGAAACAACGGCTGTTCCAGTCCATCGCGCGCAACCTGAACCAGCAACTGGCCGTGCGCCAGGAAGACGTGTTCATCAATCTGGTGGAAGTGAAAAAAGAGAACTGGTCGTTCGGCAACGGCATCGCCCAGTACGTGACCTGATCCTGCGACCACCCGCGCCGACATCACCTTCTGACGAAGCACCCGCGCGCTCCTCGCATCAGCTCCTACACTGCCTGATGCGGGGCCGCGCCAGCCATTGCCAAACCGCTCTGGAATCAGCACTCTGAACCGACTTTTGCGCCCGAAGACCGACGATCAAAGGAGCCGAGCAATGCCCGCCACCGTTCTGGTACTGGTTGAAACCATCAATGACTACCTGCCCATTCTTGAACGACAGGGCTTTCACCTGATCCTCGCCCCGACTCCCGCCGAACGCGCCCAGGCCATTGCCACCCATGGCACCCGCATCGACGCGGTACTGACCCGAGGCCCGCTGGGTTTGTACGCTGAAGAAATCGCCGCGCTGCCCGCACTGAAAATCATCTGCGTGATCGGTGCCGGCTATGAGCAGGTGGATCTGCAAGCCGCCAGCAATCGGGGCCTGACCGTAACCAACGGCGCCGGGGTAAACGCCTCGTCGGTGGCCGACCATGCCATGGCATTGCTGCTGGCGCTGGTACGCGACATTCCGCGCTGCGATGCCGCCGTGCGTCGGGGTGAATGGCCGAAGATCATGCGCCCGTCCCTGGCGGGCAAGCGGCTGGGGATTCTCGGGCTCGGCGCAGTGGGCATGGCCATCGCCAAACGGGCGAACCTGGGTTTCGACATGGAAATCAGCTACCACAACCGTCAGGTGCGCAGTGACGTGCCTTACGCGTTTTGCTCGACTCCGACCGAACTGGCCCGGGCCTCGGACTTCCTCGTGGTCGCAACGCCCGGCGGTATTGGCAGCCAGCATCTGGTGACCCGCCCGGTGCTCGATGCCCTGGGACCGAAAGGCTTCATCGTCAATATCGCTCGAGCCAGTGTCATAAACACCGCGGACCTGATCACCGCCCTCGAACAACGGCGGATCGCCGGCGCTGCACTGGATGTATTCGATCACGAACCGCAGGTGCCGGATGCACTGAAAACCTTGAGCAACGTGATTCTCACGCCGCATGTGGCCGGCCTGTCACCGGAAGCCACACAGGGTACGGTGGAACTGGCAGGAAAAAACCTGGTGGCGTTTTTTTCCGGAGAACCGGTACTGACACCGCTGACACTGCCACCAAAACAGAACAACCAGCGCGTGCACTAAAGCACGCCAAGCAACGTCCACAAGCGCCGCGACTCGGCGTCGGCCGAGATCAACTCGCCGAGCAACTCGCTCAACGGCTTGTTGCCCCACTCGACCCCGCGCCGGATCAGATAAGGCACGGGGCTGTGGGGTTCGGTGCGGGCCAGGTATTCGGCGATCAGCAGCAATTGCCGATAGGCCTCTTCACGGCTCGCCGGTTCACGAAAGACCTGCGCCGCGACAGGCGCTTCATCGACCGGTTGCGCTTCCACCGCAAGGGCTTCGACAGGTGCGACCGGCACCGGTTTTTGTGGATGCATGGCGATGAACTCCTGGACCAGAGTCAGCAGCGCTTGAAGGATGTCCTGCAGGGGCCGTAATCCCGGCCCCTGATCGCCCAGATACGTATCACTCCAGGCGCTCAGACGTTGCAGATGTTGCTGGCTCAGCAGCAGGTTGCCCTGTTGCCGCAGCCAGAACGCCAGCGGCGTGGCACGCACCTGATCGCTGAGCTTCTTCTGTTCATTGCGTGCCGATTCAGCGAGAGCCTTGGCATTTTTGCTGTCATTGACCAGCACCTGCTGCACCTGCAGACGGCGCCAGCTTTCCAGGTTGTACGCCTCGAAATCGCTGTTGTGCGAACCGAACAGCGGCACCCGGGTCAGCAGCACTTCACTGTACCGGCGCACCAGCCACTCCAGCGGAATCACGCGCCACGACTGGTCGCCCTCCTCGGCCTGTGGATGCAACTGTTCCGGATAGCGCTCGCACAATCCGACAATCAGCGCCAGGCTGCCAGGCAGTCCGTCCAGCCCCTGCAGATGCAACCAGGCTTCGCCGAGCCAGGCACTGAGCATCAGGTCCTTGCTGCGTTCGATCAGCAACGTCGTGGTGAGCCTTTGCACTTGCGGCCAGTTCGCCTGTTTCAGCGTTGATTGCCAGACCCCGGTCGGCAGGCTGGCGTCGTCTTCACGACGCAGCTCGCGAATCAGATCGAACTCATGTTCGTAACGCAGATCCGCACCACAAGGCGCGTCTTCGCTGATCGGTTCGAGCAATTGATCCATCAGGTTCGGCAACGTGGCAGATGGCAGACTCACAGGCCCTCCTTTCGAGATTCAATGGACGCAGTGGTTGCGGTCACCTGGAACGGCGAACGCGGCGCCCGGGTCGGTAACGGCGGAATCGACAACGGCTGCTTCGAGCCCTGACTCATCAACGACAGGCGCACGAACATGCGGGTGAATTCGGTGGTCACGCTGTCGTTGAGCGCAGTCACGGGCAAGCGCAGCGTCAGCGGGAAATCCGTGTAATCCGTGCTCGGTTGGCGCAGGACCGAAAAGTGCGCGCGCATCAGCCGCAATAACGACCATGGCCCGCCATATTCCCACCCTGCCTCCAGGTCCCGCACCACCAGGTTCGGTTGCAGTGGATCGTTGACCGGGCGCTCGCGACCGTTACGCGCCCAGCGCAGGGTCAGGCGGATCGGCTGGCCGACCATCCAGCGCAGGTTCGGCTGCTCGGCGGCGGGATAGCTGATTTGCTGACTGCCGGCCAGCAAGCCCCCGGCGATCACTTGATCGGCGCCGCGCTCATCATCACGATCAGTGCGCCAGCGAACGTCCATCTCGACACCGAGAATGCCGCTCTTGTCACGCACGAACAGCGGCGTCAGCCACAGGCTCGCCTGCTTCAGGCGGTTGAGAAAATCTTCCGCCGCCAGCCGCTCCGGGGTCTGGCTCAGAACCAGTCCGGCCTGGGCCACCGGCAAGCGCTTCTCGATGATTTCCAGAAAGTGCTGGACCCGCGCCGGGTCGGCATCCTGGGCCTGCACGCCGCTGGCAAAGGGAAAGCGATCGGCCAGGTACTGATTGAAATAGTTGGCCAGTTCATTCCATGCCGCCGCGGCCTGCTGCTGTTGCAGGTACTGACAACGTTGCATGGCCGACTGTTGCAACTCCACTGCACGCATTGCCAGCGTGCCGCGCCCGCCTGCCAGATTGGCGGTCTGTAGCACCTGCACGCAGGAACCGGTGTCCATGTCGATGAAATCGCGGCTGACCAGTTGCTCAATTTGCGCCGGTGAACTGGCCGGATTCGAATCCTTGTATTTGAGCAGTTCGTCGTTCAGTGCGCTGAACTGGGTCACCCGTTCATAGTCCAGCGCCGACAGATTGCCCTGCTGGGTCATCAGCCACTGCAATGCCGATGTACGCCGCTCGGTGATGCCGAGCATGGTGTTGAATTGCTGCTTGAGGCTCAGCTTCAAATCCTGCACATCGCTGGCGCCGTACAGTTGCAGGCCGAGGTTTTTCGAGCCGTCCCACTGGCTGATTTCAGTCCGGCCACCGAACAGCGGTTGTGCGGTGATTTCATCCAGCCCGCTGACGATCTGCGCCATGGCCCGGCGGTTGAGCGCACCTTGCAGCCGAGCCGCCAGGTCACTGCGATGGACTTCGACAAACGCCTTTTGCAGAGCCATGGCTTGCTCGGCCTTGACGTTGAACACTGCATAAGCATGAGTCTGGTCGTTGTGATCCTTGAGGCTCAGCCACATGGCCTGGGCCGCAGCACTTTGGGCTGCTTGCAGCAGCGCACCGCGATAGGCCGGAGGAATGCGGGGCAGCTCTTCGGCGAGATAACTCTTGTAACTCGCGTAATAGTTCAACGACGTATCGAGGTCATCGCCGTCCACGCTCTGGCCTTGCAGGTTGACGTTGTCCTGATCGGCGCGCATCGCCACCGAAACGAAGTCTCGCTTGAACAGCGCATGCACCGCGTTGTCCAGTTTGACGACGTGATCCTGCAACGCCAGTTGACCGCTCCCTTGCTGCACCAGCAGGTTGCCGCGCGAGCCGACCTGGGCGATCCACTGGTCACGAAAACTCTGTTGCAGCTTGTTCGCCTGCATGTCCAGTTGTTGCTGGACCGGCGGCCCCAGCAGCGCGCTCTTGCGCACCTTGTCGAGAAACTCGCGATAGCCCGGTACCAGCTCCTGTCCCTTGCCCCGGCCCCAGGCCGAATTGGTCAGGGCCACCGCAGCTTGCAGGTCGTCGATGAGCGCGGTGAGATCCTCCAGCTCATTGAGGTTGTTACCGCTCCCGGCCTCCAGTTTTTCGAGATGCAACTTGAGGTAGCCGGCCTTGCTCACGAAGTTGTCGGCGAGGAAATACTGATCGAGCCAGCGCTCCATAAGTCCGTTGAAGTTACTGACGATCAGCGGCCGCTCGACACTCAGGTCCAGCGCCTGCAAGTCACCGCCATCACCCGCCGCCAGCAGACGGTTGTAATACGCGGAATGGGGAACCGTGGCAGCGTTGAGGTTCAACGACAGCGCGCTGTTGCTCAACTGCACCAGATCCTCCAGCGGAGCGCGCTGATTGTTCTGCACCTCGGCAAACAACTGGTTCTGCTGTTCCAGACGCAACGCCCGGTCGACCAGATCCGTGGCCTTCTGGTAGTTCTGCCACTGCGCCGGGTCTTCGCTTTCAATGCTGGCGCGCCGATCGGTGGCGCGGATCGCCTTGATCTTCGCCAGCTCCGCCAACAGCAGATCGTGCAACGGCTGCACCATCTGGCGTTGCGCAGACTTGAACAGTGCCCGTTCGATCTTTACGTCCACCGAGGAAAACCACGAAGCCGGAAACGCCAGCGAAACGTAATGCCAGTGCGGCGCTCGCTCCAGCACCCGCCAGAAACCCTGCACGTTGCGCCGGGTTGGCTCGACACGGTGCTCATCGTCGGTGACCGCGACGTAGCTTTTCTGCGCACTCTGCATCAGTCGCGCCAGTTCGTGAGCATCCCTGACCGAATCGCGCCAGACCCAGACCATCGCCACCGCCCAGATCACCCCGACCACCAGCGCAATGCCGGCAGTCACCCGCTGCCAGCGCTGGCGCAAGCGCAACAGGCGCGGTACGCCCAGAGCCAGGCCGCGCTCGCCTACCAGCCGCTGGCGCCACAAGGGACGCATGAACGCGCTGCGCTGCAGGCCGCTGTCGTCAACAGAGAATCCGTCCAGCGCATCTTCCGATGGCTGACTGGCACTCAAATACACCCCGCGAAAACACGGCGCCTCACCCTGCGCATTGCCCTGGAACACCGGCTCGAGCACGTTCTGCAAACCACGACGCAATGTTTCCAGGCGCTCTGGCAAGGCATACAGATCGGCGCTCAGGTACCCGGACAACGTGCCGATTTCGATGACCGCTTCGGCGACGGCACGATGCAGGCGATCCAGCGCCTGATCGCTCCACTGCCCCTGCCACACCGCGTCGCGCGCATAGGGTGACGACCAGCCCAGGGTGCGCTCGCGGGCTTGCTCGGGCAACGCGCTGATCAGTTCCTGAAACCCGGGCAGTTCTTCCAGCCCGGTGACGATCACATAGACCGGCACACTCAATCCGAAGCGCTGCAGCAGATCGATGAAGCGCCGTCGCGCGGCCAGACCGAGCTGCGTGGCCTGTTCCAGATTGCTCAGGCGGCTGGCCGGAACCGTCCAGATCACCCCGTCCAGCGGGCGTTTGCTGCGCAGGCGCAAGATCAGCCCGAGCAGGCGCCACCAGCCGCCGCGCTGCAAATGCATGCCTTCGTCCGGCAGAAAAAGCGCCTGTGGCACCACCAGCACCGCCCCCTCGGGGTCCGACCACCAACGGCCGAACCACGCGGGTTTGTCCGTGGGTTGCAAGCGCCATTCAGTCACCAGCTGGGTGCCCTGGGTCTCATCGCCCAGCAACAGCAGCCACGGCATCTGATAGCGATCGCGACTGCCCTGTTCCTGCTCCATATGGCGCACGGCACCGTAGAAGCTGCGAATCGCCGCGCCACTCCGTGTGCGCAGCCACCACACCGCCACGGCGATGATCACCAGCAACAACAGCACGGCGACGACCCAGGCGACGATCGTCAGTGTGCTCATGAATCCTGCTCCGACACCGTCACCGAGTCGATCATCTGCAACACCGGTTCCAGCTCGGAACGAATGTCACGCCAGAGAAACTGACCGATCCCGGTCAAGAGCAGCACCATCGCCAGCATGCCCAACGCCAGTCGAAAACCGTCCGGCAGCGCGGTACGTACCGGTAACTGCAACGGCGGGATCCACGAAGGCTGCACCAGCCGCTGGCTCACGCCTTCGTAACTGGCGTCGTCCTGCCAGGCAAAACTGAACAACGCCAGACGCCATTTCTCCAGCTGCGCCTGACTGTGCTCACCACGCAGGCGGCCATGAAAACCGAGAATCAAACATTGCAGATAGACGTTGGCCAGGTCGCGACTGGTGGGCTGTTGTTCATCGAGCAGGGTTTGAATTGCAGCCGGCAACTGTTCACCGGCCTGACGACTCGAGTACAAGCGTGACTCCAGGGGTTTGTCCTGCCACGCCACTTGGCCCGGCCACGGGCTGAACAGCAATGTTTCATCAACCAGCGCCACAAAGGCATACACCAGCGCCTTGACCTGCTCGGTGGCCGAATCGCCGACCCGCGAATACGCCGTACGCCACAACCGTTGGGACGCCTGGGTCGACAGTTCGACGACGGTCTCCACGAGCACCGCTTCGTCATCGCTGTCCTTGGGCAACTGACTCCAGTCCAGTTGCCATTGCTGCCACGCCTGACGGAACGCGCTGCTCAGCGGTGCGTCCTGCAACCCAAGGTTTGCGACACTTCCTTGCGACATACGGCGTTCCTTGTGTGATCAGGCACGTTCACTGTTCTGGGCAACAAACAGCACCACTTGCCACGGACTGCTGGTCAACCGGGTGGCGGGCGCGGCGATCACCAGCGGCAATTGCGCGTCGAACCAGTTGCCTTCGGCCGTCACCACAAACAGCCGGGTGTCGTCACCCACGCTGTAGGCCACTTGCTCGTTGCGGCTCATGGCCTGGTGCGTCAAGCCACTCATGCGCTGGCGGCTGAGCAAGGCGATGTGCGGCGCCGAGGCGATGATCGCGCCGCGCAGCCATTCGCCGGCCGCCTGCTCGCTGGCGCCGTTGGGCATGCGCAGGCCAATGACCAGCCGCTGGCTCGGCTGCTCGTCCGGCAACTGAATGGAAAAACTGTGTTCGCTGCGTTCGAATGCGATGCTGCGGTAACCCGCACGGATCAGCTCCAGGGTGGTTTCCAGCCACTCCAGCAACGGCTCGTAACCGAGGTGCAACTCGAAAAAATCCAGCGGCGCAAACGACGGTACGCCTGCCAGCGGGTCCAGCGCCGACCACGCCCCGGCCAGGCCCAGCAACTGCACATACAATGCCTGCGGATGAGCAATGCGGCTGTTCAGCGAGCCTTCGACTTCCGGTAGACGCGACCACAACGCGGTCAGTTGACGGCGAATCTCCAGCGCATCGTCCTGATTGCCGGACTGTTGTGCCTGACGCAGGCGCCCGCCCAGGAACAGGCATTTCTCCCGGGCTCGCGCGCAGAGCCCGGCGATCCGCCGACCCAGCGGCGACTCCGGCAACAGGACCGGCGTCGGTGGCGTATAGGGCAACGGCAAAAAACCGCCGCCCTCCTTGCGGACTTTCAGCAGCGGCAGGCAGATCGAATCGGCTTTGTTCAGTTGCGTGCACAGACGCGGATTGGGTCGCCATACCGTAATCGATTCGGGAAATTCACCGCTGGTGAGATCGGGCAACGCTTCGCCGACCACCGACTGCAAACGTCCCTTGAGCGGCAGCAGTTGACCGGCACGCCACAAAGGGCTGATGGCCAGGTACACCGTGACGGTAGCGTCATCGGTTTCACCGATCGACGGGCCGACATCCAGCTCCAGTGCAGGCCCGACACCCGCCTGCAGATTGACCGGTAAACCGTCGGGCATCGTCCCCTGCAACGACAGCACCCGCACCACCCCCGCACTCATCGCCGAAGGGTCGAACGCCATCTGACTGACACCAAAGAACCACGGATTGCAGGCCTGGGCCAGATGCGCACCGAGCGCCTCGGCCCGCAGGCCCTGCAACTGAAAGTGCTGTGGCAGCAATTGCATGCCTTCATGCCAGCAGACCGCGTCAGGTAGCAGACTCATACGACTCCCTTCGACTGCACCGCGAACCGGCGGCGGACGGTGTATTTCAGTTTTCCTTGCTGACCAGCGTCATCTCGCGGCTGTCGAACTTGAGCCATGCATCGCTCTGATCATCCAGCCGCAAGCGGTGCGCTCCGGGTGTGTTATAGCTGGCGAAGACTAAAAGTCCAGCCGCCCGCTTGCCCCCCAAAGGGAACGGCTGGCGATCGATGAATTGCCCCGGCACCAGCTCCAGTCCCCACACGCTCATCAGCTGACGATAGTCGCGCTGATACTGCTCGCGCCCGGCAAACCACTGCTGGGCGCTGATGCCCGACAGTTGCTTGAGCAGATCAGGGTCATTGACCGCGATGAAATCCACGGCGATCGGCGTGTCGTCATTGGCCTTGGGCGCGACGTCGAGGGTCAGGCTGTCGAGGTCCACTTTCGGCCCGAAGAACGAGCAACCGGCAAGCAGCGCAAAGCCGATTGTTAGAAAAAGTCGTGAAGACAAAATGAATTTTCCTTTTCGTGATCCAGTCCAAAAAAGTTTTTCGCTTGCATTTTTATAGACCTGTTCTAGCGTCTTGGGTAGTTCGGTTCCTACAGCCGAATGTGGAAGGTTTGTCAAAGGAACGACAGGTCATCTGCCTCCCTTTCTAACCTGTGGTCCAGCAAGGGAAAGCGATGAACGGGCCTCCCCGATGCATTGCGCCCGCTCATCGCATCGGAGTCCGCCGACATGGCAGAAAGTACCCAGCACAAGCTCGACCGGGTTCGCCCGCCTCGAGTGCAAATCACCTATGACGTCGAAATCGGCAACGCCATCGAGAAAAAGGAATTGCCGCTGGTCGTCGGGATCCTGGCCGACCTCTCGGGCAAGCCGCTCGAACCATTGGCAAAACTGACCGAACGCCGTTTCACCGAAATCGACCGCGACAACTTCAACGAAGTGCTCGCCTCCATCGGCCCTCGCGCCACGCTGCAAGTCAACAACACCCTCAGCGGCGACGACAGCAAGCTGAACATCGAGCTCAACTTCAAACACATCGACGATTTCGACCCGGTCAAGGTGGTGGAGCAAGTCACCCCGCTGCGCCGCCTGTTCGAGGCCCGTCAGCGCCTGCGCGACCTGCTGACCAAACTCGACGGCAACGACGATCTCGACAAGCTGTTGCGCGATGTCATCGCCAACACCGAAGGCTTGCAAGAGATCAAATCGGCTCGCCCGGACACCGCTGTCCCGGCCGCTGATGCCGAGGCCCCGGCCGAACCGCAAGCCTGATCGTCCACCTGACCGAGGAAGAATTCGCCATGCCCGCCGCCGCCCAGAATCAAGCCAGCGAAAATGCTGCCGCCGAGACTTTATCCCTGCTTGACCGGATCATCGCCGAGGGCCGCATGGCCCATGACGACAGCCAGCAGGACTACGCCCGCGACATGCTCGCGGAATTCGCCACCCAGGTACTCGACGAAGGCATGGCCATCGACAAGGACACCGTGGCGATGATCAACGACCGCATCAGCCAGATCGACGAGCTGATCAGCGCCCAGCTCAACGAAGTGCTGCATCACCCGGACCTGCAAAAACTCGAAGCGTCCTGGCGTGGCCTGCACATGCTGGTGCAGAACACCGAAACCAGCACCCGGCTGAAACTGCGACTGCTCAACGTGACGCAGAAAGAGCTGCAGAACGACCTGGAAAAAGCCGTCGAATTCGACCAGAGCGCCCTGTTCAAGAAGATCTACGAAGAGGAATACGGCACCTTCGGCGGTCACCCGTTCAGCTTGCTGGTGGGTGACTACACCTTTGGCCGTCACCCGCAGGACATCGGCCTGCTGGAGAAACTGTCGAACGTCGCCGCCGCTGCCCACGCGCCGTTCATTGCCGCCGCCAGCCCGCGCCTGTTCGACATGAACAGCTTCACCGAACTGGCCGTGCCGCGGGACCTGTCGAAGGTCTTCGAGAGTCAGGAACTGATCAAGTGGCGCTCGTTCCGTGAAAGCGAAGACTCGCGCTACGTCTCGCTGGTGCTGCCGCACTTCCTGCTGCGTCTGCCTTACGGCCCGGACACTTCGCCGGTGGAAGGCATCAACTACGTCGAAGACACCAATGGCACCGATCACAGCAAATACCTGTGGGGCAATGCCGCATGGGCGCTGTCGCAACGCATCACCGAAGCCTTTGCCAAGTACGGCTGGTGCGCGGCAATCCGTGGTGCTGAAGGTGGCGGCGCGGTCGAAGGCTTGCCGGCACACACCTTCCGCACCAGTTCCGGCGACCTGTCGCTCAAATGCCCGACTGAAGTGGCGATCACCGACCGCCGCGAGAAGGAACTCAACGACCTCGGCTTCATCGCCCTGTGTCACAAGAAGAACAGCGACATCGCGGTGTTCTTCGGCGGCCAGACCACCAACAAAGCCAAGGTCTACAACACCAACGAGGCCAATGCCAACGCACGCATCTCGGCGATGTTGCCTTACGTGCTCGCGGCATCGCGTTTCGCTCATTATCTGAAGGTGATCATGCGCGACAAGGTCGGCAGCTTCATGACCCGCGACAACGTGCAGACCTACCTCAACAACTGGATCGCCGACTACGTGCTGATCAACGACAACGCACCGCAGGAAATCAAGGCGCAATACCCGCTGCGTGAAGCGCGGGTGGACGTCACCGAAGTCGCCGGCAAACCCGGTGCCTATCGCGCAACCGTGTTCCTGCGGCCGCACTTCCAGCTGGAAGAACTGACGGCATCGATCCGCCTGGTCGCCACGCTGCCGCCTCCGGTAGCCGCCTGACCCGCCTGCGCCCGCAGGATATTCCTGCGGGCGCTCCCCTGTTTGTCTAGCGCGACACCCTTCAGGAGTTACAAGCGATGGATGCAATCATTCTCGACCTCGGCGGCGACATCAAAGGCGACAGCCTGCTCGAGGGCTACAAGGACAAGATCGAAGTCATGTCCTACAGCCACAACGTGGCGATGCAGGTGACCAATGACGTCAGCAACTCGGAGCGCACCTCCGGCCGGCCGCACATCGGTGAATTTACCCTGACCAAGTTCATCGACAGCTCGACCCCTTCGCTCAACGAATATTGCTGCGCCGGCAAGCCGATCCCGGAAGCCAAGATCACCATCGGCCGCAACGCCGCCGAGGGCAGCGGGCAGATCATGCCGTTCATCATCTACACCTTGACCAACGTGGTGATCTCCAACGTCAGCGTCAGTGGCGGCACCGGTGGCAAACCGGTGGAGACGCTTTCTTTGAACTTCACCAAGATCAAATGGGAACTCACCGCGCAAAAAGACGACGGCACCAAGGAAGGCACCGCCGGCACGGTCTGGGACCTGGCCGCGAACAAGGCCGGCAAGTAACCGGACGCAACGGCCATGACAAGCTCGGGAATTCTCCCGCCGCTGTTCGAACGCCTCGCGTCCAGCGAGGCGGACGGCGTGCAGGCGTTCGATCGTCAGAGCCTGCTCGACTCGGTGCACGCCGAACTGGCGCGCCTGTTCAACACCCGCCGTGGCCCGCGCACATTGACGGTGCCCCCCAGCGTGATCGATTACGGCATCGCCGACTGGAGCGCTCTGCAACAGCAGCGCAGCGATGACCGTCGTCGGCTGACGCGGGACATTCGCGAGGCCATCACCCATTTCGAACCGCGCCTGCTGCTGGGCGAGGTTCAGGTCAATCCCCTCCCCGAGCAGCCACAGCGATTGAGCATTCGCCTGCTTGGCGAATTGCGCAGCGGCTCGCAGCACTGGCCGGTGGCCTTTGTCATCGAGCCCGGCAACGAAGGGCTGGAGGTGCGCCATGAGCGACTCGATTGACCCGCAACTGCTCGACTATTACCAACGTGAACTGACCTGGTTGCGCCATGCCGGCAGCCAGTTTGCCGAACGCTATCCGAAAGTCGCGAGGCGGCTGGAGCTGTCTCCCGGTGAATGCCCGGATCCGCACGTCGAGCGATTGCTCGAGGGTTTCGCCCTGCTCGCCGCACGCCTGCAGCGGCGGCTGGATGACGACTACGCCGAGTTCAGCGACGCATTGCTCGAACAGCTTTATCCCTTGGCCATGCGCCCGTTGCCGTCCTGCGCCATCGTCCAGTTCGAACCGGACCCGAGCAAAGGCAACCTCGACGGCGGCTATCCCCTGCCCCGGGACACGCCGCTGTTCGTCACCACCAGCAAGGGCGAAAGCCTTCACTTTCGCACCAATGCCGCCGTGCGTCTGTGGCCGGTCGAAGTCAGCGAAGCCTTGTTGCTGGGAAGCGATGAAGCGCAGGCCCTGACCGGTGTGGCGCAGTGCCGTTCAGCGCTGCGTCTGAGTCTGCGCTGTCTGGGCGACAGCCAGTGGTCGGAGCTGGGTATCGAACACTTGCGCATTCACCTGGCCGCGTCTCCGGTGGTCAACGCCAGTCTCTATGACCTGCTCGGCGCCCACGCGGTGCAGGTACTGGCCGGCTCGCCGGGGAGCATTCCCGCCAGCGTGAAAGGCCTGCCGAGGATCGTCGGTTTTGCAGACGACGAAGCGCTGCTGCCGGACGAAGACGGCGTGCATCCGGGCATGCGCCTGCTGGCCGAGTACTTCGCGTTCCCGGACAAATTCCACTTCTTTGATCTGCCACTGTCCGGCGTTTCGAGTGACAGCCAGACGCTGTACCTCTACATCGTTTTTGACCGAGCCCCGGCCGGTCGCCTGCACTTGCAGGCCAGCGACATCACCCTCGGCTGCGCGCCGGTGATCAACCTGTTTCCGCGCACCTCGGAGCCGCTGCGCCCGGACGGCACCCGCAGCGAGTATCGACTGGTCGCCGACAGCCACCGGGAAAACAGCGTCGAAATTCACAGCATTCGTGGCATCCGCGCCAGCTCCGCCAGCGGTGTGCAACGGCTGCCGGCGTATTTCGGCAGCCAGCACAGCAGCGCTGACCGGCAACGTTACTGGCATGCGCGACGGGTCAACGGGCAGACGCCGAACCGGCTCGGCAGCGATCTTCTGGTCAGCGTCGTCGACACCCGTTTCGAACCGCAGACCGACCTGCCCGATTACAGCCTGACCGCCGAACTGCTGTGCACCAATCGGCATCTGGCCCAGAGCCTGCCCGCCGGTACGCCGCTGGGGTTCGAGCGGCCGGGCCCGGTGGCGTGGGCACGCCTGCGCAATCCGCCGAGCCCGCAGAGTCTGCCGCGACTGAACGGCGATTCGCGCTGGCGGCTGGTGTCGCAACTGACCCTCAATCATCTGTCGCTGGTCGAAGGGCCGCAGGCGCTGGATGCACTGAAGGAAATCCTCACCCTGCACAACCTGCGCGATGAGGCCAGCGCCCTGCGCCAGATTGAAGGTCTGGTGAGCCTCGGTTGCGAGCGGGTGATCGGCCATGTCGGCGCCGACGCCTGGCGCGGCTGGCGCAACGGACTTGAAGTGCAACTGCAGCTCGATCCACAGCATTTCGTCGGCAGCAGCGCAGTGCTGTTCTCAGCGGTGCTCGCGCAGTTCTTTTCGGTGTACGCCACCGCCAATCGCTTTGTGCGCACGGTGCTCATGCAGGCAGACAAGGAGGTCAAGGCATGGCAACCCCAAGCCGGCATGCCTCTGTCGCTCTGACCCTCAGCCAGCGCCTGCGCCGTGATCCGCAGGCGTTCGAATGGTTGCAGGCGTTGCTGTTGCTGGAGCGCGAACAGCCGCAGGCCGACTCCCTCGGTTCGGGTACATCGCCACAGGCCGAAGCGCTGAAATTGCGCGGGCCGTTGACCCCCTTGTTCGCCGCCAGCCAGATCGAAAGCCTGGAGGAAATCCCCGGTGAACCGCTGACCCTGAACTCGCCGATGTTCGGCCTCGGCGGCCCCGACGGCCCGCTGCCTTACGCCTATCAGGAATGGCTGCAACAACGGGCGCGAGCCAAGGATCATGCGCCCGCCGAGTTCCTCGACCTGTTCCAGCATCGGTTGCTGAGCCTGCTGTACAAGGTGATGCGCAAACACCGGATCGCCCTCGGTTTCACCACGCCCGGCGCCTCGCCGGTGCAGGCGCAACTTCGGGCGCTGACCGGGTTGTTGCCCAAATCCCTGCAAGAGCGCCAGGCAATTCCCGACTGCGCCGTTCTGGCCTGCACGGCGTTGTACGCCGATGGCCGTCGGTCGTTGGCCGGATTCGCGGCGATTGTCCGCGAGCAATTTGCCGTGGCGGTGGAACTGAGCGCCTATGAAGGGGCGTGGCGTGAGATTCCACGTGCCAGCCGCAGCGTCATGAAGGCGGGGGGACGCAATCTGCAACTCGGCCGCAGCGCTGTCGCCGGTACTCGGGTGTGGGATGAACACGCCGGGATTCGCCTGACGCTCGGGCCATTGTCTTCGGCGCAGGCCGGACGCTTTCTGCCGGACGGCGAAACGCATCCGGCGCTGGCGAGCCTCGCTGCACTGTATTTCGGCCCGGATCTGGACGTGAAACTGGTGCTGTTGGTGCGCGGTGCCGGGCCGCTGCAACTCGGCCGACAAACTCCGGCCCTGTTGAGCTGGAACGGTGGCCTGCAACGCCAGACCAGCCTGGCCGTGCAACGGATCGAAACCCGCCTGCGTCAGCTGGAGATCACCTGAAATGGAACTGGCCAGCCTGATCGGACGCCTCAACCCGGACAACCGCCGCGCCCTCGAACGTGCCGCGCAACGGTGCTTGCAGCGCGGACATCACTTTGTCGAGATCGAGCATCTGTTGCTGGAGTTGCTGGATATCGAGGGCGGCGATTTTGCCTTTCTGCTGCCGCGTTTTGGATTGGAGCGTGATGCGCTGACGGCGGAGATCAACAAGGCGCTGGACCTGTTCAAGGCTGGCAGCACGCGCACGCCGGCGTTGTCTTCGCACACCCTGGGATTGCTGGAAGACGCCGTGGTACAGGCCAGTGTGTTGGGCGTCGAGAGTATTCGTTCCGGGCTGTTGTTGCTGGCGCTGATCGACCGTGACGAGCGCCGCAGCTTATTGCTCAACAGTGCTTCGTCGCTGCTGAGAATTCCGAAAGAAGCGTTGCGCGCAAACCTGCTGGAATGGACGGAAAACTCCCGGGAGCACGTTGGCCCGCGCTCTGTATCTTCGGGGAGTCCAACACCACGGCAAGACTCGGTGCTCGATCAATACACCCAGGATCTGACCGCCGATGCTCACGCCGGGCGCATTGACCCGATTGTCGGTCGCGACGGCGAGATTCGTCAGTGCATCGACATTCTTCTGAGACGCCGGCAGAACAACCCGATTCTGGTCGGTGCGCCGGGCGTTGGCAAAACCGCTGTGGTCGAAGGCCTGGCGCTGCGCATCGCCGCCGGGGACGTGCCGCCGTCGTTACAGGAAGTCAGTTTGCGGGTGCTCGATCTCGGTCTGTTGCAGGCCGGGGCCGGGGTCAAAGGCGAATTTGAACAGCGGCTCAAAGGTGTGATCGACGCGGTTCGCAGCGCCGACAAGCCGATCATTCTGTTCATCGACGAGGCCCACACGCTGATCGGCGCTGGCGGTGCCGAAGGCGGCAGCGACGCGGCCAACTTGCTCAAACCCGCGCTGGCCCGAGGTGAATTGCGCACGTTGGCCGCCACGACCTGGATGGAATATAAAAAGTATTTCGAAAAAGACCCGGCCCTCGCCCGCCGCTTTCAGTTGGTGCAAGTGGAAGAGCCGGACGAAATCACCGCCGTGGAAATGCTCCGTGGCGTGGCAGCAAAACTGGAACAGCACCACGGGGTGCAAGTGCTGGACGCGGCGATCCACGAAGCGGTGAAACTCTCCCATCGCTACATCTCCGGTCGCCAGCTGCCGGACAAGGCCATCAGCGTCCTCGACACCGCCTGCGCCCGGGTCGCCCTCGGTCAGCACGACGTGCCGCCACCGCTGGAGAGCCTGCGCCATCGCCAGCAAAGCCTGAAAGAAGAAGTCGAACGCCTGCGCCGCGAACAGGCCACCGGGCTGGATCATCGCGAGCGCATCACCTTGCTGGAAAGCGAATCGAAGACCAACGTCCAGGCCATCCGCGAACTGGAAACCCGCTGGAGCGAAGAACGCGTGGCCGTGCGCGAACTGCTCGACACCCGCCGCGAACTGCTCGACCTCAGCGAACGCGCCGACAGCGACAAGCCCGACGAAGCCACCGACAGCCGCATCGATCATCTGGCCGCCGAACTGCTGCGCCTGGAGGCCGGGCTCGATGCGATTCGTCAGGACGACCCGCTGGTGCCCGAACAGGTGGACAGCAAGACCGTCGCGGCTGTTATTGCAGGCTGGACCGGTATCCCCGTCGGCAAAATGCTTGCCGACGAAGCTCATGCCGTGCGCACCCTCGGACAGCGCATGGGCTTGCGTGTGATGGGCCAGACCACGGCGCTCTCGACCATCGCGCAGCGCCTACAGGCCTACCGCGCCGGACTGACCGACCCGCAGAAACCGGTTGGCGTGTTCCTGCTGGTTGGACCTACGGGCGTTGGTAAAACCGAAACCGCGTATGCACTGGCGGATGCCTTGTATGGCGGCGAACGCAACCTGATCAGCATCAACCTTTCCGAATATCAGGAAGCCCATACCGTCAGCCAACTCAAGGGCGCCCCTCCAGGTTACGTCGGTTACGGCAGTGGCGGCGTACTGACGGAAGCGGTACGGCGCAAACCGTATTCGGTGGTGTTGCTGGATGAAATCGAGAAGGCGCACCCGGATGTTCTGGAAGCGTTTTACAACGTGTTCGACAAAGGTTTGATGGAAGACGGGACGGGGCTGGTTGTCGACTTCAAGAACACCGTAATGCTCGCCACCAGTAACGTCGGGGCTGAACTGTTGCTCGACACTCCCGCGTCACACATCGGCTCTGAAGCCTTCACCGAGGCGCTGCACAAAGTCCTTTTGCAAGCCTTCCGCCCGGCGTTTCTGGCACGCATGACGGTGGTCGCCTATCGACCGCTGGATGAAACAACGCTGGAAGGGATTGTGCTGGCGAAGCTGGAAAAACTGCGGGGCCGCTACAAGGCAGCGACCGGCAAACAGTTCGAGTTCGATTCGGGAATCGTTAAAGCAGTGCTCGCCAAGTGCAGTGCGGCGGGTGCGCGGGATGTCGAGAACGTGTTGATGACGCAGGTGACGGGGAAGTTGGCGGAGTGGGTGTTGGAGTAGCTGTGCGCGAGCGCATCGCCGGAAACAGGGAGGCAACATGAGCTACAAGGCCATATGCGACAAAATCGACGGACATGGCGAAGGCATCTACAACTTCGGTCAGTCCAGCTTTCTTTTGCTCGTCGCCGACAACCGGGACGGCATCTGCCGGGGTGTCAGCACCGCATGGCTCATCGCCAAGAAAAAAGGCAACGACTACCTCAAGGACATCGTCAAGCCAACGATGAAAACCGGACTGCTGCACGAACAGAAGACGGCGCGCCAGGCCTCGGACTTCCAGTCAGAGTATGTGGACATCAGCGGCGATACGCCCGGATCCCCGTCAGCCGCGACCCTGGGGGCATTGAGAACCGGCGGGGTGGGATCGCTGGGCCAGACAAAAGCGGAAACCTACCAGAGCTTCGCCACTGCCGGTAAAGCCATCGGCGAGTTCGTGCTCACCTCGTCTTGTCGCTACTTCATTCTGTCGATCAAAGGCATGCTCGGCGGGCATTCCGTGGCCTTTTACCGACCTTGGGTACTGTTTGGCAAAAGCAGCAGCTGCGTATTTTTCGATCCCAATTTTGGCGAATTCAAGCTGGAGGGTGCCCAAGGCGTAGCCCTTTGCATGGATGCGGTCGCAACGGCTTACAAACAGGGTCTGTCGACGGGTTATCGACTTTGGGGTTTCAGCTGAAAAGCACTTTATAAGGGGACAGACTAATTTTTGTTGCCGCCTGTTGACGACGCGAACAGAAAGAATCCCAGCGGAGATTGCCATGGCAGAGATACATAAAGTCGGTCGTTACTCAGGAGGCAATGTCGCAATGACAGGAACAAACCCGCTATACGCCAACTGGCTGGCGGCCAATCACGCCACCAACGGAGGGACGATTCCTGACTTGGCCACCATCTGCCATGAATCCTCTTCAACTCGCCGAGCCTTGGCCGGCTCGGGCGCCTCCCATGGAACCTGTTTTGCCGTCGTCGAACACTTTGATGCCTCACGCGGCGTACTGATGTACAAATTCGGCGACAGTGCGCTGAAACTGGACCTTCTCGGAAACTACACAACAACAACCAAAAAAGTCGTCACAACCCTTCGCGGGCACGCTGAAATCAGTGCGTTGGTTCAGGCGATCAACAGTGTTGCGCTCCCTGACGGTGATTACAGCAACTTCGTTACACGTATCTATATCGAACTCAGCCCCTGCCCGCTTTGTGGGCCGCAACTCGAGCCTTACATTAGAAACTCGGTGGTGATGTACAGCTACGTTTATGGAAACGAGAGAGAGATGGATGGGTGGGTCAGTGACAACCAGGCTGCAATCCATGGGAAAGGCGGTACGTTCAGGTGGTGAGCTTTTTCTCTACCAACAGCTGAGGTCAGCTCATGCCCCGGTCTACCGACAGCAACACCACCCTGTCCCTCACCGCCACCGCGCTGTCGGCGCTTTACCCTGATTCGCTGTCCGGCGACGAGGCGCTCAACGTTCTGGGCTCGCAAACCCTCAACGGGCTCAACGACGGCACTTCTCTGACCCTGACCAGCGCCATCGCCACCCACGTCACCACCACCCTGCACAACGATGCGCAGTTGCGCCCGTTCGACGCTCTGGTCGCCGAGATCCGCCAGCTCCCCGCCGATGCCACCGCCGAGCGCTATCAACTGGTTCTAAGGCCATGGCTCTGGTGGCTGACCCTGGCCAGCAACAACCGCGTATTCCAGAACCTCGCCACCTCCGACATTGTCACCACAATCTTCAAGGCCCACGGTTTCACCGATTTCAAACTCTCGCTGACCGGAAGCTACGCACCCAGGGAATACTGCGTGCAGTATGGCGAGAGCGATTTCGCTTTCGTCTCACGGCTACTGGAAGAGGAAGGCATCTTCTGGTTCTTCACCCACGAGGACGGCAAGCACACGCTGGTGCTGGGTGACAGCAATGATGCTTTCGTACAGATCCCCAACGGGCCGAAGGTCAAATATCTAGGCCAGCAAATGGGCGAGCGCGAGCTGCACGGCATCCGTTCGGGCCAGGTGTGTCTGCAAGCGGTGGCCGGCGTGTACAAGGCGACGGATTACGAGTTCACCACGCCGACCACCTCGCTCTACGGTCAGGCCGAAGCCGTGGCCGGGCCGCGTTCGATCTATGAGCATCCCGGCGGTTACAACGCCAAGGCCCGGGGCGATGCGTTGACCAAGCAGCGGGTCGACGGGCTGCGCAGCGAGGAGAAACGTTTTGTCGGCGAAAGCGACTGCCGCTGGCTGATTCCGGGTCACTGGTTCACCCTCGACGGCCACGAAGACGCAAGCCTGAACATCGATTGGGTCATCACGCGGGTCACCCACGACGCCAGTCATGAAAACTATCGCAACCGCTTCGAGGCGATCCCCAAGGCCACGCCCTTTCGCCCGCAACGCCTCACACCCAAACCGCGCATGCATCCGCAAACCGCCATCGTCGTCGGCAAGTCCGGCGAGGAAATCTGGACCGATGAATACGGCCGGATCAAGTTGCAGTTCCCTTGGGATCGCGACGGCAAGAACGATGAAACCAGTTCCTGCTGGGTGCGTGTGGTGCTGCCCTGGAGCGGCAAGGGGTTCGGCATGCAGTTTGTGCCGCGCATCGGTCAGGAGGTGATCGTGACCTTTATCGACGGCGACCCGGACCGGCCGCTGGTCACCGGTTGTGTGTACAACGGCGACAACGCCCTGCCCTATGCCTTGCCGGCGAACCAAACCCAGTCGGGAATCAAGACCCAGTCGTCCAAGGGCGGCGGCGGTTTCAACGAGCTGCGTTTCGAGGACAAGAAGGATGCCGAAGAGGTGTTCCTGCAAGCGCAGAAAGACCTGAAGATCAACGTACTCAACGACACCACCGCCACCGTCGGCCACGACGAAACCCTCACGGTGCAGAACGCCCGCACCCGCACCGTCAAGGACGGCGACGAAACGGTCACGCTGGAGAAAGGCAAACGCAGCGTGACGATCCAGACCGGCAGCGACAGCCTTGATGTGAAGGACAGCCGCACGGTGAAGGTCGGCGCCGATCAGAACCACAGTACCGGCGGCAATTACACCGACAAGGTCACCGGCGACTACAGCCTGACGGTGGACGGCAACCTGACGATCAAGGTCAGCGGCACTCTTACGCTGCAAAGCGGCGGCAGTTTCACGATCAAGAGCGGCGCGGATCTGGCGACCTCCGCCAGCACCTCGATCACCCAGAAGGCCGGCACCGCCATGACCAATCAGGCCGGTACCTCGCTGGACAACAAGGCCGGGACGACGCTGACCAACGACGCCGGCATCAGCCTGACCAACAAGGGCGCCGCCTCACAGACCGTGGACGGCGGCGGCATGCTGACCATCAAGGGCGGGCTGGTGCAGGTCAACTGACAAGGAGAAGCCATGGCGATCACACCGCTGGATCTGCAGCAGGATGACAAACACCTCAAGGGGCGTCTGCAGGACGGTCAGCTCGATGGCCCGTTGAGTATCAAGGATGACGGGCGCCAGCAGGCGGATCTGAAATACAGTCAGGGTCAATTGCAGGGTACGTGCCTGCTCTACCACCCCAACGGCAAGGTCTCGGCACAGATGCCGTTCGTGCGCGACAAACTGCAAGGCATCGCCAGTTTCTATGCGCCCGAAGGCTGGCTGCAGCGCAAGGCGACCTATCGGCGCGGGTTATTGCATGGCGAGGCGTTCAATTACTTTCCCGACGGGCAAGTGGCGGAGGCCGAGGTCTATCGCGATGGCGTGCGCGAGGGGCGTTATCAGCGCTTTCATCCCAACGGCAAACCGGCGGTGGACGCGCGATATTTGAATGGGCAATTGATGGAGCCGGAGCAAGGGTTCGCCGAGGACGGGCGGCCGCTGGATGCCGATGGCAAGCCGATTTCCCGGGTGCGCTGGTGGTTTCGCAAATGGACGGATCCGCAGCAGGCCTGAAAAGCCCCTCACCCTAGCCCTCTCCCAAAGGGAGAGGGAACCGATTGGGGGATATTGGCGAATTACACCGACGTGAAAGATTTGCGCTGAATCCATAATCGACTCGGTCGTTCAGGTCGATGTAGGGCGAATGACACCTCGGTCAGCTCCCTCTCCCTCCGGGAGAGGGCTGGGGTGAGGGCCATGGATTTAACGACAAGCAAAGAAGCTCAGGGAATCAACATCTGCATCTGCCCAGGCATCACGATTTTGATCACCCCCGCCCAGTTGCACATCAACGTACTGTTGGCATCGATCGCCGGCATCCCGCCCAGCAGCAGGGTCGGTGCGCCGCCGGGGATCCACGGCGTGGCGGTGGCGGGAATGCACGGCATCGGTGTCAGTACGCCCAGCGCCGCAGCCGTGGCAGCGGCGACCATCGGATTGGCCATGCTCATGCACATGCCGAACGGGGTGACATTGACCAGCGGAATGTGATCCATGATGTTCGCCGCCGGCATCCCGCCGGTCAGCGTGCGGTTGACCGGCAGCACGTTGAGCACCGCCGGCGCGGCGCCGAAACTGCATTGCAGGGTAGCGCTGGCACAGACTTGCGGGCAGCCCATTTCAAAGCTCCTGTGTGAACAAGGCATACGCGCTAAACCTTAGTCGCCTGCGGCCCGCCGCGCACATTCCCAAAGGTGATTATCGTCCAACACGCTAACCTATAAGACCGAGCCGCGCTTGTGACCACCCGAGCGCGCCATTAGATTAGCCAATGATGTCTGGCCTCCAAAATAAGCAGAAGGGATAAGCATGGCGCTTACTGACCAGTCCACCCGTATCCGCTCTGGCGAAGAACTCGATGCCAGTCTGATCGATCCGTACCTCAAGGCGCACATTCCGGGCCTGACCGGCACGCCGCAGATCAGCCAGTTTCCCGGCGGCGCGTCGAACCTGACCTACCTGCTGGAATACCCGGACCAGGAATTCGTCCTGCGCCGGCCGCCGTTCGGCCACAAGGCCAAGTCCGCCCACGACATGGGCCGCGAATTCCGCATCCTCAACCAGTTGCGCGACGGTTTCCCGTATTGCCCGAAAGCCTACGTGCACTGCACCGACGAATCGGTGATCGGCGCCGAGTTCTACGTGATGGAACGGGTCAAGGGCATCATCCTGCGCTCTGACCTGCCGCCGGAACTGGGCCTGGACTCGGCGAAAACCGAGGCGCTGTGCAAGAGCTTCATCGACCGTTTCGTCGAGCTGCACCGGGTCGATTACAACGCCTGCGGCCTCGGTGATCTGGGCAAGCCTGAAGGCTACGTCGCGCGCCAGATCAAAGGCTGGAGCGAACGCTACGAGAAAGCCCTGACCCCGGACGCTCCGCACTGGGAAAAGGTCAAGGCCTGGCTCAACGACAAGATGCCGGCCGACCACCCGACCTCCAGCATCGTCCACAACGACTACCGCTTCGACAACGTCATCCTCGACCCGAACAACCCGATGCAGATCATCGGCGTGCTCGACTGGGAATTGACCACCCTCGGCGATCCGCTGATGGACCTGGGCAACACCCTCGCCTACTGGATCCAGGCCGACGACCCGGCACCGGTGCAACTGATGCGCCGCCAGCCGAGCCACGCCCCGGGCATGCTGACCCGCCGCGAATTCGTCGACTATTACGCCGAGCGTTCGGGCATCCAGATCGACAATTTCGACTTCTACTACACCTACGGCCTGTTCCGTCTGGCCGGCATCGTGCAGCAGATCTACTACCGCTTCTTTCATGGCCAGACCCAGGACAAACGCTTCGCGCAGTTCATTCACATGAACAAACTGCTGGAGCACATGAGCCTGCAGGTCATTGCCAAATCCAGCCTCTGATGACGGCGTTATAACAAGGCTCACTACAAGGGAATCCCATGTCCAAGACTCAGTTGTTCGACCTCGACGGCAAGATCGCTTTCGTCTCCGGCGCCAGCCGCGGCATCGGTGAAGCCATCGCCAAACTGCTGGCCCAGCAAGGCGCCCACGTCATCGTTTCGAGCCGCAAACTCGAAGGCTGCCAGCACGTAGCCGATGCCATCATCGCCGCTGGCGGCAAAGCCACAGCGGTCGCCTGCCACATCGGCGAAATGGAACAGATCAGCCAGGTCTTCGCCGGGATCAAGGAACAGTTCGGGCGCCTGGACATCCTGGTCAACAACGCCGCGACCAACCCGCAGTTCTGCAACGTGCTGGACACCGACCTCGGCGCCTTCCAGAAAACCGTCGACGTGAACATCCGTGGCTACTTCTTCATGTCGGTGGAAGCCGGCAAGCTGATGCGCGAAAACGGCGGCGGCAGCATCATCAACGTGGCGTCGATCAACGGCATTTCCCCGGGGATCTTCCAGGGCATCTACTCGGTGACCAAGGCCGCCGTGATCAATATGACCAAAGTCTTCGCCAAGGAATGCGCGCAATTCGGCATCCGCTGCAACGCCCTGCTGCCGGGCCTGACCGACACCAAATTCGCCTCGGCGCTGGTGAAGAACGATGCGATCCTGAAACAGGCCCTGACGCAGATCCCGCTCAAACGCGTAGCCGACCCGAGCGAAATGGCCGGCGCCGTGCTGTACCTGGCGAGCGACGCCTCGAGCTACACCACCGGCGTATCGTTGAACGTGGACGGCGGTTTCCTGTCCTGATCCGCCGCTGATGCAAAAGAAAAGGCAGCCCAAGGGCTGCCTTTTTCATGCCTCCAGAACCTTCGGCAACTGCCAGCCGAAATGCACCGACAACAACCGCAACAACAGACACGCCGCCCCCGCCAGCAACGCAGCCGCCACCGGCGACACACCCAGCCTGCGCCCGACGATCAATACCGCCGCGCCGACAAACGCCGAGCTGGCATACAGATCCGCCTGCAACACCACCGGCACCCGCGCCAGCACCATGTCCCGCAGCACCCCGCCACCGACACCGGTAATCGTGCCCATCAGCATGGACACAAACGGCGAGATCCCGAAATTCAACGCCTTCTGCACCCCGGCCACGGCAAACAGCGCCAACCCAGCCGCGTCCAGCACGATCAGGGTCGAACCGGACCAGCCCAGCACCTGCTCATGAAAAACAAACGCCACCCCGCCCATGGCAAACGCCAGCGCCGGGTAACGCCAGTCCGCTACAGCCTTGGGCGGCGTAGCACCGATCAACAGATCGCGGGTCACCCCGCCACCGAGTGCGACGATGAAGGCAATCACCATCACCCCGAGCAGATCGAGCTGACTGCGCATCGCCGTAATCGCGCCTTCAACCGCAAACACCGCCGTACCGACCAGGTCGGCCACCAGCACAATCCACTCGACCCGCGCCTGCAACGGCGCCCGGGTTATTGAGTGACGCAACGGGTCTTGGTGATGTGTCGAGTCACTTGCCCGTCGGCATAGGCATCACCGGCGACCTCGGTATTTTCCATGACCTGACAAGTCCGCTCAGGTGGCGGAGGCGGCGCGGCCGGCGGAGGGGGTGGTGGACTGGCGCAACCACTGAGCAGCACCAGACCGAACGCCGACAACAACGAAAAACACACGCGTTTCCCAGGATTGTTCATAGGATGACCCGCGATGAATGGAAGAAAACTCCCGTCGCCGAGCAGGACAACGCCCGGTTATGGAAACCGAACCACTCATTCCTTATAGACCAGTGGGGGGTGAGTGCCAGTGAAATGGTGGGATTGGGGGGAATTGGCTGTCGATTTTGGGGTGGGTTTGCTGAGTGGATCGTGGAGGCCGAAAGATTTTGGACAACCTTTATAACCAGCCCTCACCCTAACCCTCTCCCGGAGGGAGAGGGGACTGACCGTGTTGTTTGGGAAAGGTACACCGACGTGACATACCGAGGTGAACCCGGGTCTTAAAAAGCAAACATCCCGCACCTGCCTTTGCCTTTGCTTCCACCACTCAACACGATGAGCGTTAGCTCGAGTACCGCTTTTGATCGCAGGGCCCGTCGGCAGGCTGAGTGGAGGGATTGATCCGGGGGTGGGAGCGCAGCGACCGTTTGGCGAAGCCAAACACATCGAGAGGAGGTGCAGCGAAGCAAACCGTAGGCGATGCCCCCGGATCAATCCCGGAGCGAAGGAACCCGAGCCACAGCGAGGGCCGTACGTCAGGGTAAAGACTTTTTGGTTACTTTTGGCTGGGCCGGCATTCCGGGCGTTTGTCAAAAGTGACCCGCTGTAAGAGCGGAACCGCCAGCCGCAACACCCGAAGAAACGGATACACACCCAAACCCAAAAACAGCATGGTCGGCCCAAAGGCCGCCAAGCTCAACTGGGCGAGCGCAAAGAATTGCTCTCAAGCTCATACCGCAATTCATCAATCAAGGCATCCACCGCCTCATCGGTACGCAAGGCCCCCAGACTCAACCCGCTAATCACCAGATCAACCTCCCCGGAAGCCGGGTGATACAGCTTCACCGTCAGCGAATGATCCCCATCCACCACACACTCACAAGCCAACGGCGAAAAACTACACTCAAGCCGAGCCCGCAACCGCGCCAGATAAATCATCGCGCCAGCTCCGACAATCGACGCATCACGCCAGGTTCAATAACAAACAACACATTCATGGTCAGATCCATTAACAACGACGGAAGGAACACGATCACGAACAAAACCCGCATCGCACCCCAACAGACTAAGAACAGCCCGCCCCGTCAGACACCCGAATTTGCACCCCATGAACTAGTGCATTTGCACCTTATCGCTGTCCCCTGCTACTGCTTGAGAACAACCCGCGCTCGCGAGCCCAGACAATCGCCTCGCTGCGACTGTGCACATCCAGCTTCGAATACACCGTCGCCACATGGTTGCGCACCGTGTTCGGCGCCAGCTTCAACCGCGCAGCAATCTCCTTGTCCGCCAGCCCCTCACAGATCAGCCCCAGCACATCGCGTTCGCGGGCCGTGAGATCAGTGAACGAAACGCTAGGCAGTTGCGGCGAGTTGATCTTCTTCACATTGGCCAGTTTTTCGATCAGCGTCCGGCTGAACCACGACGCATCCTTCATCACCTCTTCAATCGCCGCCACCAGCTCAAGCTCGGTGCGCTTGCGTTCGGTGATGTCCATCAGCACCAGCAGATAGCACACCGTGTCCTGAATGCTGACGGTGTCGGCGGACACCGCGCACTCCAGCAGCTCGGCGTCTTTCCTGCGGATCCGCATATCGACGCGATCGACCCGGCCGGTCTTCTCCAGCGCCGCCAGCAGCCGGGCGCGTTCCGCCGGTTCATCGATGAAATCCAGTTGCGCGACTGTCTTGCCAAGAACCTCGTCGCTTTCGTAAGCCAGGGTATCGAGAAAGGCCTGATTGACGTCGATCAGCCGCTGCTCGTCGGCGCTGCAAATCAGGATCGGCACCGGCGTCAGGCGAAAGGCCTTGGCAAACCGTTCCTCACTCTGACGCAAGGCGACTTCGGCCTTATGACGCAGCTCCATGTCGACAAACGAAAACAGCATGCAATCCTCGTCGTTAAGCACCAGCGGCTGCCCCGCGACGATCACCTGCTTGCTGCCGCCGTCCGGCAGACGCAATTCAGCCTGCATCTGCGGAATGGTCGCGACATCGCGCAGGCGCTGGATCGCCAGGTCCTTGCGCTCGGCCTGTTCGAGAATATCCAGCTCATAGGTCGAGGCGCCGATCACCTGATCGCGGGTGTAACCAGTCATCTCCAGAAACCCCGGATTGACCTTGATGTAACGCAGGTCGCTGAGGCGGCAGATCACCGCCGGTGCGGGGTTGGCGTTGAAGGTTTTTTCGAAGCGCTGTTCGGCATTGGCCCAATCGGTGACGTCGCTCATGATCAGCACCAGCGACTCGATATCGCCATCGCGATCGGTCAAGACCATGCTGCGCACGCTGTGCATCCAGGTGCGTTCTTCATCGCTGCGCGGAGAAACTTCCACCAGCACATCGCAGAACGTTTCACCGGTCGCCACGCGGCTGATCGGGTACTGCTCCGGTGTCAGCGTGTGGTTGTTGCGATACCGCAGGTTGAAGCGCTCGACGTATTCCCCGGCGTTGTTGCCCAGCTCGCCGATCCGGCTGACGCCATGCATCGCCAGCGCGGCTTCGTTGGCCCAGAGAATCGTCTGGTCGAGTTCCAGCAGAATCACCCCGTCGGACAGGCCGGCAATGATTTGCTGCAACTGACGGCGGTTGGTTTCGGTGGTCAGGACGTCCCGGCTCATTGGTTCTCCACAAGTTCGCGCATGTGAAGTTTACGACCGCAGGCCGTTGTGATCGTGCCGACAATCTCGGACACGCCGCAATCTCTGTGATCCGTAAGGGTGCGCGGGCATTCGCGCGCCGACGGTTTCTCGACTAACGTTATTACCTCATCGGATTGAGCCCCTGCCAGCCACACCGGGCTCTTGATCAAGGAGAGACTGATGACATCCCGCCGCCTCATCGAACAGACCTATCGCACCTGGTCCAGCCCCATCCTGCTGGAGCTGAAAAAGCGCGAGCACGAGATGGCGCCGGCCGAACGTCAGGCGCTCGAGAATGTGCTGGTGGAAAGACGATTGCTGGACGTTGGCAACCCGAACGGCAGTAACCGTCGCAAGGGTTCGGCGATCAAGGAATAACACCTCCCCGGCCGGTACAAAAAACTGTGGGAGCGGCTCGCTCCCGCAGCTGCCCGGCTACAGGATATTGGCCGAAGCCTGCAACCCTGCCAGCTTGTCAGGGTTACGCATGATGAAGATCCGGTTCACCTGCCCCCGCTTTATAACCCTCCCGCGCTGACTATAAAGAAAGCTTCAGCAGTTCCTTGCGCAGCATTGAAGGCTCTAGAACGGCTATTTCAGCGTGCCAGTCGAGTGACAACAAATGGCTCAGCTTCTTTTGGGAGACCAGGGTTTTGGCCAGCAGACAGCTTTTTCGGTCGCGGATGCTGATGAGGTTCAACAGCCAGTCATCGCCCTGCCCGGCCATCCATTCGTTGATCGTCGAACGATGCCTTTCGAGCAAAGCGTTGGCATCCCATACCGTCATTTGAGCGAAGACCTGCGGCAGGAGGCTGTCGGGTTTCATCCGTTTCAAGTCTGCGGCCAATGCGGCGCAGATGTCTGATTCGATAGCGGTCTGGCATTCAAGGAAATATTGCTCGGGCCAGTCCGCTGTGAGTTTCCCGTGGGGCACGAGCTCGGCGTAGGCATCGATATCCGCCACCGTGGTCATCTGCCCGGTGAAATTCAGTGTGTTGTCCAGAATCGCCGTGGCCAGCAGCGCGGCGCTTTGTTTGCTGATACTCGACAGCGATCCTGCGGCTTTCCAGCACTGGAAAACCTGCGTCGCCGCCGCGCCGATCGGGCGAATGTCGGCGGCAGCTCCGAGTATCCGCGCCCAGTATCCTTCGAAGCCCGGATGATGGTCGATGACTTCTACCACTCGTTCGAGTGCGACCAACGGATCGAAGTGGTGGTAATCGGAGACATCGACCAGCACGAATTCATCGCTGGATGTCGGGCGGTAATCGTCTAGAACAGCGCCCCAGCCGAGCACGGTTTTCGAAACGCTGGCGTTGGGTTTCGCACTGCTGACGGCGCGGGCGGGAACGCCTTGCAGGTTGAGCAATTCGGCGTAGGCGATGCAGCAGGCGTAGGCATCGATGTCCAGATACGCCGAGCCTGAGGTGATGACTTTGATGGGCGACATTGCGCGTCCCTGACTTCCTTTTCAGGGCGGCAACGTCGCACGAACAGATGACAGTTTGAAGTCAGGCGGCCCGCTGTCCTCCCGCCACCGCCGCCGAAGCTGCCAGCATCGCGCGAAGCAACACCGCACACCCGGCCGCCAGATCGTCCGGCGCGGCGTTTTCGATTTCGTTGTGGCTGATGCCGCCTTCGCACGGCACGAAGATCATCCCGGCCGGGCCCAGTTCGGCGAGGAAAATCGCGTCGTGGCCGGCGCCGCTGACGATGTCCATGTGCGACAGGCCCAGCCCCTTGGCGGCGCCGCGCACGGCTTCGACGCAGCCCTTTTCGAAGTAAAGCGGCGGGAAGTCGGCGGTCGGGGTCAACTCGTAGGTCAGGCCGTGTTCTTCGCAGGTCGCTTCGATGACTTGCTTGACCTCGGCGATCATCGAGTCGAGGCGCGCCGGTTCCAGGTGCCGGAAGTCGAGGGTCATGCGCACTTCGCCAGGAATGACGTTGCGCGAACCGGGATAGGCTTGCAGGCAACCGACCGTGCCGCAGGCGTGGGGTTGATGACCGAGCGCTGCACGATTGACTGCACCGACAATCACCGAGGCGCCGACCAGGGCGTCCTTGCGCAGGTGCATCGGGGTCGGCCCGGCGTGGGCTTCGACGCCGCGCAGTTTCAGGTCGAACCACTTCTGCCCCAGTGCGCCGAGTACCACACCAATGGTCTTCTGCTCGTCTTCCAGAATCGGGCCTTGTTCGATGTGCGCTTCGAAATAGGCGCCGACCTTGTGCCCGCTGACCTTGCGCGGCCCGGCGTAGCCGATGGCGTTCAGTGCTTCGCCGACCGTTACGCCGTCGGCATCGACCTTGGCCAGGGTTTCTTCGAGGGTGAATTTTTCCGCGAACACGCCGGAACCCATCATGCACGGGGCGAAGCGCGAGCCTTCTTCGTTGGTCCAGACCACCACTTCCAGCGGCGCCTCGGTTTCCACGCCAAGGTCGTTGAGGGTGCGCAGCACTTCAACGCCGGCGAGCACGCCGAAGCAGCCGTCGAACTTGCCGCCGGTGGGCTGGGTGTCGATGTGGCTGCCGGTCATCACCGGTGGCAGGTTCGGGTTACGGCCGGGGCGACGGGCGAAAATGTTGCCGACTTCATCGACCGTGACGCTGCAACCGGCGTCCTTGCACCACTGCACGAACAGGTCGCGGGCCTGGCGGTCGAGGTCGGTCAGGGCCAGGCGACAGACCCCGCCCTTGACGGTGGCGCCGAGCTTGGCCAGCTCCATGAGCGACGCCCACAAGCGGTCGCGGTTGATGTGCTGATGGGTCGATTGCAGAACGTCTACGGCTGCGTTCATGGGGATCTCCTCAGGCAGTTCTTATGGGAATTACAACGGCGATTTGACGGCCACCGGCGTCGCACGCATCGCGCACAACCCGTAATAGATCAACCCGCCCAGCGCCGAACCGGTGAACCAGCCGTAGCTGTAGAACCAGCTGAACGCGCTGCTGCCCAGCGACAGCAGGGTCAGCACCACCGGCACGCCGAACGCGATGAATCCGGCCCGGTTCCACGCCGGGTAGACGTCGTCGCGGTACAGGCCGGCCAGGTCCAGTTGCTGTTTCTTGATCAGGAAATAGTCCACCACCATGATCCCGGCGATCGGCCCGAGCAGGCTGGAATAGCCCAGCAGCCAGTTCGAATACACGGTTTCCAGACTGAGGTCGGAGACGATCCAGCCGAGTTTTTTCAGCAGTTCATGGCCCATCAGCGCCAGCCCGACGAACCCCGTGAGGATCACCGCTTTGGTGCGGTTGATGACCTTGGGCGCGATGTTCTGGAAGTCGTTGGTTGGCGAGACGATGTTGGCGGCGGTGTTGGTCGACAGCGTGGCGATGATGATCAGCGCCATGGCCACCGCGACCCAAACCGGGCTCTGGATATGGCCGATCAAAGTCACCGGATCGGAAACGCTGACACCCACCAGTTTCACCGACGCGGCGGTCATCACCACGCCCAGCGCGGCAAACAGGAACATGGTCAGCGGCAGGCCGAAAATCTGCCCGAGGATCTGATCCTTCTGGCTGCGGGCATAACGGCTGAAATCGGGAATGTTCAGCGACAGAGTGGCCCAGAAACCGACCATCGCCGTCAGCCCGGCGGCGAAGTAACTGACCACGCTCGCGCCTTCGGGACGCTTCGGCGGAATCGCCAGCAATTCAGTCATCGACACATTAGGCATGGCCCACACCAGCAGCCCGATGCCGACCGCCACCAGCAACGGCGCCGACAGGGTTTCCAGCCATTTGATCGACTCGGCGCCGCGGATCACCACCCACAGGTTCAGCGCCCAGAAGATCATGAAACCGATCACCTCCCCCGTCCCGCCAAGAGATTTCCAGCCCTCGAACACCGAGCCGAGAAACAGGTGAATCGCCAGCCCGCCGAACATGGTCTGGATGCCGAACCAGCCGCACGCCACCAGCGCGCGGATCAGGCACGGCACGTTGGAGCCGAGAATCCCGAACGACGAGCGCAGCAGTACCGGAAACGGAATCCCGTACTTGGTGCCGGGAAACGCGTTGAGCGTGAGAGGAATCAGGACGATGACGTTGGCAAACAGAATCGCCAGCAGCGCCTCACCGACGGTCAAACCGAAATACGCGGTGAGCACGCCGCCCAGGGTGTAAGTCGGCACGCAGATCGACATGCCGACCCACAGCGCGGTGATGTGCCACTTGTTCCAGGTTCGTTCGCGCACCTTGGTCGGTGCCATGTCGTGGTTGTAACGGGGACTGTCGAGGACGTCGCTGCCGGCTTCGAGTTCGAACAAGCCGTCGCGCTCGGTCACTTGCGATCTGTTCTGTTGCATGGCCGCTCCACTGTTCTTCTGATTATTTTTTTGCTCATCAGGCGGCTGCACACGCAGGTGCGAGCCGGACGATGGCCGGAGGAACTGACAACTTTCATGCACCGGCCAAGGTGTCAGCGGCGGCATCAATAAACGTGCCGGGTGCTCCGCTTTCGCATCGGGCCGTGCGTTTGGCTTCTTGTAACTGACTGATGTCTATCAGTTTTAATTATTCACCTTTCAAGCCCGCGGATACTTGACTGAACACTCAGGCTAACTGCCAGGCAAGTTGTCCGAACTGTCAGGACTCAATCTGGTGCACTGCACTTTTTTTCATCGTGGGCGATCAGCCTCAGCTCAACTTCAAGCGGCTGATTTCACATAGGAAATCTTGCTCATATTTCCAACCTGTCAAGTGCGTCAAAATGGTGAAGCGCCTCACCATTTTGGTGATTTTGTATTTTTATCGTTATTTTTCAATGATTTAAAACATTCATAAGCTTATAAAAAATAATCTTGATCAATTGCAGAACTGCGACTAGCGTCTATTCCTGACAGCACTGACAAGATTACGCATTCGGCGCTGCAAACAAATAAAACACTAGAACCGGCACAAGTCGGTCATGCCTGCGAGGAACTCGGAATGTCTCTGTTGATCCGTGGCGCCACCGTTGTTACCCATGATGAAAGTTACCGCGCCGATGTCTATTGCGCTGACGGCGTGATCAAAGCCATTGGTGAAAACCTCGATATTCCCGCCGGCGCCGAAGTGCTCGACGGCAGCGGCCAGTACTTGATGCCCGGCGGCATCGATCCGCACACCCACATGCAACTGCCCTTCATGGGCACCGTGGCCAGCGAAGACTTCTACAGTGGTACCGCCGCAGGTCTGGCCGGCGGCACCACCTCGATCATCGATTTCGTGATTCCCAATCCGCAGCAATCGCTGCTTGAAGCCTTTCACCAGTGGCGTGGCTGGGCGGAAAAATCCGCTTCCGACTACGGCTTCCACGTCGCGATCACTTGGTGGAGCGAGCAGGTGCGTGAGGAAATGGCCGAGCTGGTCAGTCATCACGGGATCAACAGCTTCAAGCATTTCATGGCCTACAAGAACGCCATCATGGCTGCCGACGACACGCTGGTGGCGAGTTTCGAACGCTGCCTGGAACTTGGCGCGGTGCCGACCGTGCACGCGGAAAACGGCGAGCTGGTCTATCACCTGCAACGCAAGTTGATGGCCCAGGGCATCACCGGTCCGGAAGCGCATCCGCTGTCGCGGCCCTCGCAGGTCGAAGGCGAAGCCGCGAGCCGGGCGATCCGTATCGCTGAAACCATCGGCACGCCGCTGTACCTGGTACACGTATCGACCAGGGAAGCCCTCGACGAAATCACTTACGCCCGCAGCAAGGGCCAACCGGTCTACGGCGAAGTGCTGGCCGGGCATCTGCTGCTGGACGACAGCGTCTACCAGCACCCGGACTGGCAAACCGCTGCCGGTTACGTGATGAGCCCGCCGTTCCGTCCGCGCGGGCATCAGGAGGCGCTGTGGCATGGCTTGCAGAGCGGCAATCTGCACACCACCGCCACCGACCACTGCTGCTTCTGCGCCGAGCAGAAAGCGGCCGGGCGAGACGATTTCAGCAAGATCCCCAACGGCACCGCCGGCATCGAAGACCGCATGGCGGTGTTGTGGGATGAAGGTGTGAACACCGGACGGTTGTCGATGCAGGACTTCGTCGCCCTCACCTCCACCCACACCGCAAAAATCTTCAATCTCTACCCGCGCAAGGGTGCGATCCGCATCGGCGCCGATGCCGACCTGGTGCTGTGGGACCCGCAAGGAACCCGCACCATCTCCGCCAAGACCCACCATCAGCAGGTGGACTTCAACATCTTCGAAGGCAAGACCGTGACCGGCGTACCGAGCCATACCGTCAGCCAGGGCCGAGTGGTCTGGGCCGACGGCGACCTGCGCGCCGAGCGTGGGGCGGGCCGCTATATCGAACGGCCGGCGTATCCGGCGGTGTTTGATTTGCTGAGCAAGCGGGCTGAGTTGCACAGGCCGGTTGCGGTTAAACGCTGAAACCCAGGCCTTCGGCCTTCGCTAGCAGGCTAGCTCCCACAGGTGTACGCATTCCAAATGTGGGAGCCAGCCTGCTGGCGATGAGGCCCGTTCAGGCAACACAAAACCACTGCCCGACAGAGGCAGAAAACCTCAAATAACCGTGAGGCAAAAAACCGTGATCGAGACCCTGAACCATCTCCCGCACCCGCACGAAAGTGCGGCCGCCCTCGCCGGCCATTTCACCGATCTGGCGCCGCCGCTCAACGACCGTCAGGCGCACCTGGAAGCCTCGCGCTGCCTGTATTGCTACGACGCACCTTGCGTGAATGCGTGCCCAAGCGAGATCGACATTCCGTCCTTCATCTGCAATATCCATCAGGACAACGTCCCCGGTGCAGCGCAGAAAATCCTCTCGGCGAACATCCTCGGCGGCAGTTGCGCCCGGGTCTGTCCGACCGAGATCCTCTGCCAGCAAGCCTGCGTGCGCAACAACGCCAATGAATGCGCACCGGTGCTGATCGGCCTGCTGCAACGCTACGCCGTGGACAACGCGAACTTCACTGAACATCCGTTCCAGCGTGCCGCCGCCACCGGCAAACGCATCGCCGTGGTCGGTGCCGGCCCGGCGGGTCTGTCCTGTGCCCATCGCAGCGCCATGCACGGGCATGACGTGGTGATTTTCGAAGCGAGGGAGAAGGCTGGCGGGCTCAACGAATACGGGATCGCCAAATACAAACTGGTGGACGACTACGCGCAGAAGGAACTGGATTTCCTCCTGCAAATCGGCGGCATCGAAATCCGTCACGGACAGAAACTCGGTGAGAATCTGACCCTCAGCGAATTGCATCAACAGTTCGACGCGGTGTTCCTCGGTCTCGGCCTCAATGCGAGCAAACAACTGGGTCTGGCTCACGAAGACGCCCCCGGCCTGCTCGCCGCCACCGACTACATCCGCGAACTGCGCCAGGCCGATGACCTGTCGCAACTGCCGCTGGCCGAACACTGCATCGTCCTCGGCGCTGGCAACACCGCCATCGACATGGCCGTGCAAATGGCCCGCCTCGGCGCCCGCGACGTCAACCTGGTCTATCGCCGTGGCGCGGCGGACATGGGCGCCACCGGCCATGAACAGGACATCGCCAAGGCCAATCAGGTGCGGTTGCTGACCTGGGCGCAACCGGACGAAGTCCTGCTCGACGCTCAGGGCAAGGTGCGCGGCATGCGCTTCGCCCGTACCCATCTGGTGGAAGGTCGTCTGCAAACCACGGGTGAGACCTTCGAACTGGCCGCCAATGCGATCTTCAAGGCCATCGGCCAGGCCTTCGACGGCAGCGCCCTCGCCGACCCGCTGGCCCGCGAACTCAAGCGTCAGGGCGAACGCATCCAGGTCGATGAAAACCTGCGCACCAGCATCCCCGGCGTGTATGCCGGCGGCGACTGCACCAGCCTCGATCAGGACCTGACCGTGCAAGCGGTGCAACACGGCAAGCGCGCCGCCGAGGCGATCAACGCTCAACTGATGCTCAACGTGGAGGCTGCGTAAATGGCCGATCTCTCGATTGTCTTCGCCGGTATCAAAGCCCCCAACCCGTTCTGGCTGGCCTCCGCGCCGCCGACCGACAAGGCCTACAACGTGGTGCGCGCCTTCGAGGCCGGATGGGGCGGTGTGGTCTGGAAAACCCTGGGTGAGGATCCGGCGGCGGTCAACGTGTCGTCGCGTTATTCGGCGCATTACGGCGCCAACCGCGAAGTGCTGGGCATCAACAACATCGAACTGATCACCGACCGCTCGCTGGAAATCAACCTGCGGGAAATCACTCAGGTGAAGAAGGACTGGCCTGACCGCGCGCTGATCGTGTCGTTGATGGTGCCGTGCGTCGAAGAGTCGTGGAAACACATCCTGCCGCTGGTGGAAGCCACCGGTGCCGACGGCATCGAGCTGAATTTCGGCTGCCCCCACGGCATGCCGGAGCGCGGCATGGGCGCGGCGGTCGGTCAGGTGCCGGAGTACGTCGAGCAGGTCACGCGCTGGTGCAAGACTTACTGCTCGCTGCCGGTGATTGTCAAACTCACCCCGAACATCACCGACATCCGCGTCGCCGCCCGCGCCGCACATCGGGGCGGCGCCGATGCGGTGTCGCTGATCAACACCATCAACTCGATCACCAGTGTCGACCTCGAACACATGGTCGCCCTGCCCACCGTCGGCAGCAAAAGCACCCACGGCGGTTATTGCGGCTCGGCGGTCAAGCCGATTGCACTGAACATGGTCGCGGAAATCGCCCGTGACCCGCAGACTCAAGGCCTGCCGATCTGCGGCATTGGCGGCATCGGCAGTTGGCGCGATGCGGCGGAGTTCATCGCGTTGGGCAGCGGCGCGGTGCAGGTGTGCACGGCGGCGATGCTGCATGGTTTCCGGATTGTCGATGAGATGAAGGATGGTTTGTCCCGCTGGATGGACAGTCAGGGTTACGCCAGCATCGCCGAGTTCTCCGGGCGTGCGGTGGGCAACACCACGGACTGGAAGTACCTGGACATCAACTATCAGGTGATCGCGAAGATCGATCAGCAAGCGTGTATCGGATGCGGGCGTTGCCACATTGCTTGCGAGGACACCTCACACCAGGCGATCAGCAGCCTGAAACAGGCCGATGGCACGCACAAATATGAAGTGATCGATGATGAGTGCGTGGGGTGCAATCTGTGCCAGATCACTTGCCCGGTGGCGGATTGCATCGAGATGGTGCCGATGGAGACAGGGAAGCCGTTCCTGGACTGGAATCATGATCCGAGGAATCCCTACCATGTCAGCCCTTGAGGACAGCGGCGTCTGAGCCGACGCTTTCGCGAGCAGGCTCGCTCCCACCTTTGGAATGCATTTCCCTGTGGGAGCGAGCCTGCTCGCGAAGAGGCCAGCCCGGCCACCACAAGACTCAGGGCTCCAAACCTATCCCCCGCAAAATCACACTCGTCACCGTCTGCACCGCCCGCTCGAACTGCATGTCCGACAACGGCTGGTGCTCATTCAAAATATTCACCTGATGATCAAAGTCGGCATAGTGCTGGGTCGACGCCCAGATCATATACAGCAGGCTCGACGGTTCCACCGGCAAAATCCGCTTGTCTTCCACCCACTGACGGATCTTCGCTTCCTTCATCTTCGCCCAGTCATAGAGGCTCACATCCAGCGCTTCACCCAGCGTCGGCGCGCCGTGGATAATTTCGTTGGCCCAGACTTTCGAGCCGTAGGGCCGGCTGCGCGAGTGGTTCATCTTGGCGCGGATGTAGCTGCTGAGCACCACACGGGGATCATCGAACATCTCGAAGCACAGCGCGTCCTGCTTCCACACTTCCAGCAGGTCGAACAGCACGGCGCTGTACAGCTCGCTCTTGGTTGAAAAGTAGTAATGCAGGTTGGAGCGCGGCAGCTGCACTTCGGCGGCGATGTCAGCCATGGCGGTGCCGCCGAAGCCTTTTTCGGCGAACACTTTTTCCGCCGCCAGAAGGATTTTCTCGACATTGCTGCGGCGGATTTCGATCTTGTGATTGCCCATGAGGGCTCCCTGAAGACAACGTTGTTGAAGACTAGCATCCGCTCTGGGCAAGGGGCGACAGGCGAGAACGATTCTTCACACACTTGGGCTTTTTTCTGGTTTAGGATCGCCCCCCTTCACCCTGTCAGACGCTGAAGGATCCTGTCGATGAACATTCGCAAGCGCATCGCCGCTGACGACCCGCAACTTGCCGACCTGTGGGAACGCTCGGTCCGCGCCACCCATGATTTTCTTCCGGAAGATGACATTCACCGGTTGTTCCCGCTGGTGCGTGACGCCTACCTGCCCGCGCTGGATGTCTGGGTCTTCGAGAACCCCGACCGTTCCCCGGCAGGTTTCATCGCCACCGATGACGACACCGTGCAGATGCTGTTCATCGACCCGGCCCGGCGTGGCCAAGGTATCGGCCGCCGCTTGCTCAATCATGTCCGCCGCCCTCTGCTGAAGGTCGACGTCAATGAACAGAATCCGCAGGCCCACGGCTTCTACCGGCACTACGGATTCGAAGACATCGGCCGCTCAGCACTCGACGGCGAAGGCCGGCCTTTTCCGGTCATTCACATGCGCCTGAAAGCCCTGTGATCCTCTCTCTATACTCAGCCCGCCATTTCACTGAAAGGAACCTGCCCATGTCGATGAAGCAACTGCTCACTGCCAGCGCCCTGCTGGCCTCGCTGGTCGTCACTTCCCAGGCGTTCGCCCATGCTCACCTGAAAGGCGAAACCCCGGCCGCCGACAGCACCGTCGCCGCGCCTGCGGATTTGCGCCTGGTGTTTTCCGAAGGCGTCGAAGCCGGCTTCACCAAAGTCATCCTGACCCACGACGGCGCGCCGGTGAAGATCAAGCCGCTGACCACCGAAGGCGACAGGAAAACCCTGATCGTCACCCCCGAAGCACCGTTGACCGCTGGCGAATACAAGGTTGAATGGCACGCGGTGTCGGTCGACACGCACAAGAGCGAAGGCGCCTATCAGTTCAAGGTTGGCCAGTAATTCATGAATGACGCGCTGGTGCTGTGCCGGTTCCTGCATTTCATCGTGGTGTTGATGCTGTTCGGGGCCTGGCTGTTCCGGCCCCTGCTGCTCAAGGGTGAAGCGCTGGCGCTGGATCGACACCTGGCGCGGCTGGCTCGTTGGTTGGCGGCGATCGCCCTGGCCAGCGGCGTTGCCTGGGCGTTGCTGATCACTGCGAGCATGGCCGGTTCAGCCGCTGCGGCGTTCGATCCGGACACTGTCGAGCGGGTGTTGGGCCATACGTTTTTTGGCCAGGTGTGGCGCTGGCACCTGCTGATCAATGCACTGTTGCTGGCGCTACTGTTTACGCCCTGGCGTTCGAGCCAGCCATTGCGGCTGGGCCTGAGCGCGTTGCTGCTGATGACCCTCGCGCCGGTCGGCCACGGGGCGATGCTCGACGGTTTCAGCGGCCAGATGTTGATCCTCAATCAGGTCATTCACCTGACCTGCGTCGGCGCCTGGCTCGGTGGGTTGTTGATGCTGGTGGCGATTCTGCGCCAGTCCGGCGAAACGGTGCGCTACGTCTTGCAGCGGTTCAGCGGGATCGGCTATGTGTTGGTTGCCGGCCTGCTGATCACCGGATTGATCAACGTGCGTGTTCTCACCGGCCAGTGGTGGCCGACGCCGTTGTTCTCGGGATTCGCCCTGATCCTGTTGATCAAGGCCTGGCTGGTGCTCGGGATGCTGGGGCTGGCGCTGTTCAATCGCTTGCGCATCCGTGATTGCGAACAGCGCGTCGATACCCTCAAGCGCAGCGTGATGCTGGAGTGGCTGCTGGGGATCGGTGCCGTGGCGGCGGTTTCCGTGCTCGGCACCCTGCCGCCAATGATTGCGGTCTGAGGTCAGTGTTTCTGAGTATCACCCTTCGCCGTATCGATGCTGACCACCACCGACATCCCCGGCCGCAAGCGCTCGATTTCCTGTTGGTCCGGATCGATGGTCACTCGCACCGGCACACGCTGGGCGATCTTCACGAAGTTGCCGGTGGCATTGTCGGCCTGCAATAACGCGAACTCCGAACCAGTGCCGGGCGAGATGTGCTGAACGTGTCCGGTGAATCTGCGATGGTTCAGCGCATCGACGGTGAAGCTCACCGGTTGCCCGACCCGCACGTTATCCATCTGGGTTTCTTTCATGTTGGCAATCACCCACTTCTGGTCCGGCACCAGCGCCATCAGTTGCGCCCCGGAATTGACGTAGGCACCCAGACGCACGCCGATCTGCCCGAGCTGACCGTCACGCGGGGCAATGATGCGGGTGTTGGACAGGTCGATTCGCGCCAGTTGCACGGCGGCCTCGGCACTGGCCACTGCGGCCTCCAGCGAGCCACGATTGACGATCACGGTTTGCAGATCCTGCCGGGCGATTTCCAGATTGGCCTTGGCCTGGGCCACCGATGCAATGCTTTGCGCGTTGGCGGCCAGCGCCACGTCCATCTCGCGTTTGGACACCGAGCCGTCATTGACCAGCGCCGTGTTGCGGCGCAGGTCCGCCTCGCTTTTGCGCAACTGCGCCTCGCTGTCGGCCACCACCGCCTGACGCAACTTGATGGTCGCCTCGGCGCTGTTGCGCTGCTGCACCACATTGGCCAGCGCAGCCTTCTGCACCGCCAGTTGCGCCAGCGACTGATCGAGACGTTGCTGATAGATGCGGTCATCGAGACGCACCAGCAAATCCCCTTGCTTCACAAACTGGAAATCCTGCACCGGCACTTCAAACACATAGCCACTGAGCTGCGGGCCGATGATCGTCACCTGCCCGCGCACCAGGGCGTTTTCAGTGGTCTCCACCGCGCTGCTGAACGGCGGCAACTGCCAGGCATAGAGCACGATCAGCACACCGACGATGGCGACCCCGGCAAAGCCCAGCGACGAGATGATCCGCACCCGCAACGACCGCGGCTCGGTATTCGGTGATGACGGCGGCGCCACGCCTTCAGGGGTGGCGGCAATGGCATTGGTGGTCGTGGTAGTCGGTTCGGTCATGAAGAAGTGGCACCGCTGGAAGGTACGGAAGGTGTCGGGGCGACGGCTCTTGTGGTGCTGATCAGCCACAGCGCGCGGATGGAAATCCAGATCATGGTCAGGATCGCGATCACCGCGATCAGCATGAACACATCGTTATAGGCCAGTACGTTGGCCTCGCGGGTGGCGGCGTTGGCCAGGCTGCGAATGCCTTGCAGGTTGCGCAGGCTCGGGTCGCCGATCAGTGAGCCGACCGCCGAACCGCCGCTCTGCACACGAGCGGCGACGCGGGGATCGGAAAGCACCAGTTGCTCGACGATGTGGCTGGAATGAAATTTCTCGCGAACGATCTGGAACGTCCCCAGTAACGCCGCACCGATCAGGCCGCCGAGGTTGTTGCAGATCCCGAACAGCACCGAAAAGCTCACCAGATTGCGCGGATTGGTCAGCACGTTGCGGGTGCCGAGGACCATGGTCGGGCCGAGGAAAAAAGTGCTGCCGAACGCCAACAGAAACTGGCTGAAATACAGGTTCTCGGGGCGGGTCAGGTTGTTCGAGGAACTGTCGATGATCGAACCGGTGGCCATCAACGCCAGCGAGATGATCAGCGGCATCAGCAGGTGTTTCGGGTCAATGGTCAGCGCACTGGTCAGCAGGCCGGCGACGCTGCCGATCAGCATCACCACATACAGGCTATGAAGCTGTTGGCTGCTCATGTTCAGGTATTGCATAAAGCCCACGGCACCGGTGGATTGCTCCGAGGTGACCATGCGAATCAGGATCACCGCCAGTGCCAGGCGGATCATCACTGCGCTGCCGAGCCAGCGGGTCATCAGCATCGGGTTGCTGCGGTTATGTTCGATGGCCAGTCCCGCGAGAATCAGGGCAATCGACGCGGCCAGGGCGATGCCGATCCAGTCGGCCTCCAGCCACCAGTCGATCCGGCCCAGGGACAACACGGCGCACAGCAAAGCCACGCCACTGGCCAGAATCGCGAAGGTGAGGAAGTCGAGGGGTTCGAAAGTCTTGAACCGGTCACCCGGCGGCAGTTTGAGCATCAATACACAGCCCAGCGACAGCAACGCCATGCCCAATTCGAACAGATACAAGCCGCGCCATTCGGCGATCTGCAGCAAGTCTTCGGAAAACAGTCGCGCCAGTGGCAAGGCCAGTTGCGATGTACCGAGGCCCAGCACCAGCGCCTTCATCCGCCACTTGGCCGGGAACGCCTGCACCATGTAATACAGGCCCAGCGAGCTCAACGCCGCGCCGACCATGCCGTGAGCGGCACGCACGGCGATCGCCGAGTTCAGGTCATTGACAAACAAATGGCCGAACGTCACCAGCGCATACAGCACCAGAAACACCTCGGTGAACGCCCGCAGCCCGAACTGCTGGCGAAACTTCACCAGCAGCAGATTCATCGAAACGTTGGTCATCACGTACGCCGCCGGCAACCAGGCCATCTCCGCCGTGGTCGCCCCGAGCGCGCCTTGCAGGTAAGGCAGGTTGGCGACCACCAGCGAATTGCCCAACCCGCCGGTCAACGCCACCAGCAACCCCACCAGCGCATAGGCCAGACGCTTGGGGTTGGAGTGCAGCGGCGTCGAGGGGGATCCGGGCAGACTGGGCTTCTCGTGAGGCTGCCAGTTGCGCGGGGTGTATTGGTTCATTGAATGGCCTTGTACGGTGATGGCTTGAGTTTGCCGCAAAACGGCAGCCAAACACATATCCCTGTGGGTGCTTGCTCACACGGGTTTGGGGTGGATTCGTAAATTTTGTTTAAAAGTCATCTCGCCCGCAGCGGATTTTTCCCAAGCGTAGCGGATGCCAACCTTGCTGCACTTCTCAACCTGCAAGGTGCCCGTTATGACCACGCCCCGCTGGCAACGCTCCCCGCGTCTGCTGAAAAATCTACTGGCAGCCGCCCTGTTGCTGCCCACCCTCGCCTTCGCCCAGGAACGCCCGTGGCCGGATGGCGCGCAACTGGTGATTTCGGTGTCGATGCAATTCGAAACCGGCGGCCAGCCCGAGGGCGCAGAAAGTCCGTTCTCCGGCACACCGCTGCCCAAAGGCTACCCGGATCTGCCGGCGCAGACCTGGTTCGATTACGGTTACAAGGAAGGTCTGTGGCGCATGCTCGATCTGTGGGATCGCACCGGCATCAAGGTCACCTCCCACGTGGTCGGCGAAGCGGCGCTCAAGCACCCGGAACTGGCCAAGGCAATTGCCGAACGCGGCCATGAGCTGGCGGCCCACGGCATGCGCTGGGCCGACTCGTACAACATGAACTACGCCCAGGAAAAACAGTTCATCGGTGACGGCGTCGCCGCGGTAGAGAAAATCACCGGCCAACGCTCGGTGGGCTACAACGCCAACTGGCTGCGCCGCAGCCCCAACACGCTGAAGGTGCTGCAGGACCTGAATTTCACCTACCACATCGATGACGTCAGCCGCGACGAACCCTTCGTGACCATGGTTCGCGGGCGCAAATTCGCCGTGGTGCCCTACACCCTGCGCAATAACGACATCGTGCTGATCGAAGGCCGGCATTTCTCCGCCGAGCAGTTCTATCAGCAGCTGGTGCTGGAGTTCGATCGACTCTATGCAGAAGGCGCAAGCAAGCGGCGGATGATGTCGGTGAGTCTGCACGACCGCATCGGCGGCACGCCGGCAATGGTCGAGGCCATGGAGCGCTTCATCCGCTATGCGCAATCACATCCGAAGGTGACGTTCATGCGCAAGGATCAGATCGCGCAGGTGGTGCTGACCGAGAAAAACCCGCTGATCGACAACACCGAGGCAGCGTACAACCAGTGATAAAAAAATCGCAGCCAAGGCTGCGATTTTCTCTTTAACGACTCAGGCCCGCAGCAACATGTACACGGCGACGACCAGGCACACACTGGCAAATCCCACCTGCAACGTCCGCGCCGGCACCCGCGCACAGAGTTTTCGGCCAACGATCATGCCGATGATGCTGGCCACGATGAACGCCATGCCCAGGTGATCGATCCGCACCCCGGCATGAAATGCACCGATCACGCCGATGGCGGAAATCAGGCTGATGACCATCAACGACGTGGCGACGATGCCGCGCATCTGCACATCGGTCAGTTGCTTGAACGCCGGCACGATCAGGAACCCGCCACCGACGCCGAGCAGTCCGGACACCACACCGGTCACCGCCCCCAGCGCTGCGAGGGTTGCGGTGCATTTGGCGGTCCAGTCGAAACGGCCGGTCTGTTCATTGAGCATGCAGTTCTTCTGCCCCCAACTGGCGTGGCCATGATCACTCGGACCCTCTTGCTGGCGTTCGCGACGCAGCATGCGCCAGGCCACCATGACCATCAGCAGGCTGAAGAGGATCATCAGGACCTTCTCCGGCAACTGGTGCGCGAGGTAGATGCCCAGTGGCGAAAACACGGCGCCTAGCGCAGCGATCAACAGCGCCGCGCGGTAGCGCACCAGCCCATGGCGCAGACCATCGATGGCCCCGACTGCCGCCGCACTGCCCACGGCGAACAGCGCCACCGGTGCTGCCTGCGTCATCGTCCAGCCCAGACCGAGCACCAGCGCCGGTACCGCGAGAATCCCGCCACCCGCCCCGGTCAGTCCGAGGATCAATCCCATCACCACGCCAAACAGACTTGCCAGCAACATAGGGAGTACTCAGTCGACTTTGGACACACCGGTCAGCCACTCGCGGCCCTTGAGCATGCCGTTCCAGTAGAACCACGGCAGCAGGGACGCCTTCAGCCACCACGCGGAACGTCGTGGCACGGTCGGGTCGAGGGGGAAGGTCGGCAGCAATTTACCGCCGTAGCCGAACTCGGCGAGGATCACCTTGCCCTTCTCCACCGTCAGCGGGCAGGAACCGTAGCCGTCATACTTCAGCGGCAACGCCAGAGACTTGCGCTGGGCCAGCAGGTTCTCGGCGACCACCACGACCTGCTTGCGCACGGCGGCAGCGGTCTTCGCGTTGGTGGTGTTGCAGATATCGCCGAGTGCGAACACCTGCGGGTAACGCGGATGTTGCAGGCTGTGCGGGTTGACCTCACACCAGCCGGCGGCGTCGGCCAGCGGACTTTGTGCGATGAAGTCAGGGGAGACCTGTGGCGGTACGACGTGCAGCAGATCGAAGGTCTTGGCTACCTGAGTGACGTTGCCATCGGCATCCTTGACTTCGAACCACGCGGTTTTTGCCGGCCCGTCGACCTTGACAAGATTGGCGTTGAACGCGAGACGGGCGTTGTATTTTTCGATGTATTTCATCAGCGGGGGCACGAACGTCGCCACGCCGAACAACGCCGCGCCGGCCAGGTTGAATTCAACCTCGACCTTGTTCAATACGCCTGTTTTGAGCCAGTGATCGCAGGACAGGTACAGCGCCTTCTGCGGAGCGCCGGCGCATTTGATCGGCATCGCCGGCTGGGTGAACAGCGCTTTGCCGCCGCGCAGTTTCTGCACCTGATCCCAAGTGTATTGCGCGTGCTGATAACTGTAGTTGGAGGTGACGCCGTGCTGGCCGAGGCTTTCCTGCAGGCCTTCGATCTTCTCCCACGCCAGGCGCAGACCAGGACAGACGATCAGGTTCTGGTAGCTGACGGTACGTTGATCGTTGAGGGTGAGTTGGCGTGTGTCGGGATCGATGCCGGTCACGGCTGCCTGAATCCAGGTAGCCTGACGCGGTATCACCCTGTTCATCGGTCTGGAGGTGTCCCTGACATCGTAGGCCCCACCGCCGACCAGCGTCCACGCCGGCTGGTAGTAATGCTGGGCACTCGGCTCGATCACCGTGATGTTCAGGCCGGGATCGCGCTTGAGCAGGCTCGCGACAAAACCGATGCCGGCAGTGCCGCCGCCGATGACCACGATGTCCGCACTGATGGATGGGCCCCAGTGTTGATCGTTCATTGCTTGTTCCTTATTGCTGCACGCAAGGATAGCCGGGTCTATTGCGCCCAGCTTTTGAGCACGGCTCCACAGTAGAGTCCGGACAGTGTTTTCATTACCTGGATCACTTCGTGACTGGCCAGACCGTAGAAAATGTACTTGCCTTCACGACGGGTCGCGACCAGCCCTTCATCGCGCAGGATGCCCAATTGCTGGGACAGGGTCGGCTGGCGCACACCGGTCATTTTTTCCAGTTCGCCGACATTGCGTTCGCCCTGGGTCAACTGGCACAGGATCAGCAGCCGATCCTCATTGGCCAGGGCCTTGAGCAGCGAACAGGCCTTGGAGGCCGAGGCCCGCAGTTGGGCGACTTCACATTCGGTCAGACTGGATTGCATTTGCAGGATGCCTTCAACGTCACTTAAGCTGCGGACATTATGTGTTTACATAAAGTGTTGCAACCCTGACTTTCCACCTATTTGCACAGGACCCTGTCCATGCCCGCGATGATTGAAGCGTTCCTCGACCCCGCCTCCTCGACCTACAGCTACGTGGTCTACGAGGCCGCTGGCGGACAGTGCGCAATCGTCGATTCCGTGCTTGATTACGATGGTGCCGCGGGCCGTACCTGTACGGCTCAGGCAGACAAAATCATTGCCTTCGTACGAGCCCACAATCTGCAGGTGCAGTGGTTGCTGGAAACCCACGCCCACGCCGATCACCTCTCCGCCGCGCCCTATCTGCGTCGTGAATTGGGCGGCAAGATCGCGATTGGTGAATCGATCAGCAAAGTGCAGAACGTGTTCAAGGCTCTGTTCAACCTTGAGCCGGAGTTTTGCGTCGACGGCTCACAGTTCGATCACCTGTTCGCACCGAACGAGTCGTTCAGGATCGGCAACCTCAAGGCGACCGCCCTGCACGTTCCCGGCCACACCCCGGCAGACATGGCCTACCTGATCGACGGCGAGCAGATCCTGGTCGGTGACACGTTGTTCATGCCCGACGTCGGTACCGCCCGCTGCGACTTCCCCGGCGGCAATGCCCATCAACTGTTCCATTCGATCCACAAACTGCTGGCCTTCCCCGCCAGCGTGAAGCTCTACGTCTGCCACGACTATCCGCCGCAAGGTCGCGCCTCGCAGTGCCAGACCACCGTCGGCGAACAGCGCAAAAGCAATATCCATGTGCATGATGGCGTCGACGAAGCCGCGTTCGTCGATATGCGTACCAGACGTGACGCGGGGTTGGGAATGCCGACCCTGTTGCTGCCGGCGATCCAGGTCAATGTGCGGGCGGGTAATCTGCCGCCGGCGGAAGGCAATGGCGTGACGTACCTCAAGATTCCGATCAATGCGTTATAGGAAAAAGCTGCACAGGGCGTGATGGAGGAAGCTTTTCCCACATAACGCGTCGATAGCGATGAACTGGTTTAATTCCGGCCAGCAGGCAGACTTCATTGGGCAATCAACCAATGGAGTTTTTGAAATATGGATATTCGCCGCAACCATCGGGATCTGTCCCGGGATGAAAAATCCGCCTTCATCGAAGCGATCCTCAAGCTGAAAAACAACGTCGACAGCGTACTGCGCCCCGGTCAGCAGAGTCGTTACGATGACTTCGTCCAGATCCACAAGAACTCGATGGGACGGGGCAACCCGCTGGACCCCAATCCGCATGGCAATCCCCTGTTCTTTCCCTGGCACCGGATTCTGATTCGCCAGTTCGAGCTGGCCCTGCAAGCCGCTGCCAATGATCCGGGCATCACCCTGCCCTACTGGAACTGGCAACTCGGGGGGGCCGACAACCCCTTCACCTCCGATTTCATGGGGGGAAATGGCGACAACACGCTGGGGCAGCGCGTCACCGCCGGCCCGTTTTCCCGGGAGCACTCTCAATTTGAAGTGGCGGTATGGGACGAGGCACCGGGAAACACGGGCCTGCTTCGAAACCTGGGCGCAGAAGGCGCACTGCCTTCGGCAGAGGCCGTCATTTCTGCCCTTAACAGGACGCCCTACTGGCTGGAGCCCGACGGTTGGGAAAACGTTGCAGAAAGAGAGCTGCACAATCCGGTTCATGCATGGGTCGGTGGCAACATGCTACACGCGGCGTCCCCGAACGACCCGGTCTTCTTCCTGCATCACTGCTACATGGATCTGTTGTGGGAACGCTGGAAGCATCAACATCCGCGCCTCCCGGCATTCACGTCCAGGGAAGGCGATCCCGATGCCATGAATGAAACAGCACTGGTTTTCCACCCGGAGAATGAACCCGCCCCCTGGGCACAAACATTCACGGTTGGGCAGACGATCCATACGACGGAGCTGAATTATCGATATGACTACCTGTAATCCTCTCAGCGATCAGTTGCCGAGGGTCAAACCGTTCGCCGGCAACGGCAAAGCGGTCTTGTAGCGCACCTGCTTGAGTGCAAAGCTTGACCGTATGTTCGCCACGCCCGGTACCTTGGTCAGAAAGTCCATCATGAAGCGCTCGAGCGACTGAATGGTCGGCACCAGTACCCGAATCAGATAATCCGGGTCGCCGGCCATCAGGTAGCACTCCATAACTTCCGGGCGGTCGGATATCGCCTCTTCGAAATGCTGCAAAGCTTCCTCCACCTGCTTCTCCAGGCTGACGTGAATGAACACGTTCACGTGCAGCCCGAGCAGGTCGGCATCGAGCAGGGTCACCTGCTCACGGATCAGCCCCAGTTCTTCCATCGCCTTGACCCGGTTGAAGCACGGCGTCGGCGACAGATTGACCGAACGGGCCAGATCGGCGTTGGTGATGCGCGCATTCTCCTGAAGGCTGTTGAGAATGCCGATGTCGGTACGGTCCAGTTTGCGCATGAGACAAAACCACCTGTTTTTTATGTTTATGCAGAATTTCTATCTGCAAATGATCTCCAGCGCAACGAAACAGAGAGAAATATTCTTCTTGCCCGGGCCTATGATTGTTGTAGGACAAGATTTCTTTTATCGAAGAATGACTGCCAGCTCACTACAAGAAATTCACAAGATCGAGCGTAGAAGCCATGACCCAAGCGTATGAACCGCTGCGTCTGCACGTCCCTGAACCCTCGGGCCGCCCAGGCTGCAAAACCGACTTCTCCTACCTGCATCTGACCGATGCCGGCACGGTGCGCAAACCTTCCATCGACGTTGAACCGGCCGACACCGCCGACCTGGCTCGTGGCCTGATCCGCGTGCTCGACGACCAGGGCAACGCCCTCGGCCCATGGGCCGAAAACGTGCCGGTCGAGATCCTGCGCAAAGGCATGCGCGCCATGCTCAAGACCCGGATCTACGACAACCGCATGGTGGTCGCCCAGCGTCAGAAAAAAATGTCGTTCTACATGCAGAGCCTCGGGGAAGAAGCCATCGGCAGCGCCCAGGCCCTGGCCTTGAACATCGACGACATGTGCTTCCCGACCTACCGCCAGCAAAGCATTCTGATGGCTCGCGACGTGCCATTGGTCGACCTGATCTGCCAACTGCTGTCCAACGAGCGCGACCCGCTCAAGGGTCGTCAGCTGCCGATCATGTACTCGGTCAAGGACGCCGGTTTCTTCACCATTTCCGGCAACCTCGCCACTCAATTCATTCAAGGCGTGGGCTGGGGCATGGCTTCGGCGATCAAGGGCGACACCAAAATCGCCTCGGCCTGGATCGGCGACGGCGCCACCGCCGAATCGGACTTCCACACCGCCCTCACCTTCGCCCACGTTTACCGTGCGCCGGTGATCCTCAACGTGGTCAATAACCAGTGGGCAATCTCGACCTTCCAGGCCATCGCCGGTGGTGAAGCCACCACCTTCGCCGGACGCGGCGTCGGTTGCGGCATCGCCTCTCTACGGGTTGACGGCAACGACTTCTACGCGGTCTACGCCGCTTCCGCCTGGGCCGCCGAACGCGCCCGCCGCAACCTCGGCCCGACCATGATCGAATGGGTCACCTACCGCGCCGGCCCGCACTCGACCTCCGACGATCCGTCCAAATACCGCCCTGCCGACGACTGGAGCCACTTCCCGCTGGGCGACCCGATTGCCCGCCTGAAACAGCACCTGATCAAGGTCGGCCACTGGTCGGAAGAAGAGCACGCCGCCGTCAGCGCCGAGCTCGAAGCCGAAGTGATCGCTGCACAGAAAGAGGCCGAACAGTACGGCACCCTCGCCGGCGGCCAGATTCCAAGCGCCGCGACCATGTTCGAAGACGTCTACAAAGAGATGCCGGAGCACTTGAAGCGCCAGCGTCAGCAGTTGGGGATCTGACATGAACGATCACAACAACAATATTCAGTTGGAAACCGCCATGACCACGACCACCATGACCATGATCCAGGCCCTGCGCTCGGCCATGGATGTGATGCTTGAGCGTGACGACAACGTGGTGGTGTTCGGCCAGGACGTCGGCTACTTCGGCGGCGTGTTCCGTTGCACCGAAGGCCTGCAGGCCAAGTACGGCACCTCGCGGGTGTTCGACGCGCCGATCTCCGAGAGCGGCATCGTCGGTGTCGCCGTGGGCATGGGCGCTTATGGCTTGCGACCTGTCGCTGAAATCCAGTTCGCCGACTACGTCTACCCGGCGTCCGACCAGATCATTTCCGAAGCCGCCCGCCTGCGTTATCGCTCGGCCGGCGAGTTCACTGCGCCGATGACCCTGCGCATGCCCTGCGGCGGCGGCATCTACGGCGGCCAGACCCACAGCCAGAGCATCGAGGCGATGTTCACTCAGGTCTGCGGTCTGCGCACCGTCATGCCGTCCAACCCGTATGACGCCAAAGGCCTGCTGATCGCCTCCATCGAAAACGATGACCCGGTGATCTTCCTCGAGCCGAAACGCCTGTATAACGGTCCGTTCGACGGCCACCACGACCGCCCGGTAACCCCGTGGTCGAAACACCCGGCCGCGCAAGTGCCGGACGGTTACTACACCGTGCCGCTGGACGTCGCTGCCATTACCCGTCCGGGCAAGGACGTGACCGTCCTGACCTACGGCACCACCGTGTACGTGTCGCAAGTCGCCGCCGAAGAATCCGGCGTGGATGCCGAAGTCATCGACCTGCGCAGCCTGTGGCCGCTGGACCTGGAAACCATCGTCAAATCCGTTAAGAAAACCGGCCGTTGCGTCGTGGTACATGAAGCCACCCGCACCTGCGGTTTCGGCGCCGAGCTGGTGTCGCTGGTGCAAGAGCATTGCTTCCACCACCTGGAAGCGCCGATCGAACGCGTCACCGGTTGGGACACCCCCTACCCGCACGCGCAGGAGTGGGCGTATTTCCCTGGGCCGTCCCGAGTGGGCGCGGCGCTGAAACGGGTCATGGAGGTCTGAATGGGCACGCACGTTATCAAGATGCCGGACATCGGCGAAGGCATCGCAGAAGTTGAACTGTCGCAATGGCACGTCAAGGTCGGCGATCTGGTGGTTGAAGATCAGGTGCTGGCCGACGTGATGACCGACAAGGCGATGGTAGATATCCCGTCGCCAGTACACGGCAAGGTGATCGCGCTGGGCGGTCAGCCGGGTGAAGTGATGGCAGTCGGCAGTGTGCTGATCAGCATCGAGGTTGAAGGTGCGGGCAATCTGAAGGAGTCCGACAAGCCAGCTCCCGTTGCGGCGAAGGAAACACCTGTCGCACCGAAAGTTGAAGCTGTCGTTGAAAGCAAACCCGCCGCGCCACGTACGGCTGCGGTTTGCCAGGGCCCGATGGTTGCCCGTGAAGCCAATGAACGCCCGCTGGCCTCGCCCGCCGTGCGCAAACATGCGCTGGATCTGGGCATTCAATTGCGTCTGGTGCGCGGTTCCGGTCCAGCCGGTCGTGTATTGCACGAAGACCTCGAGGCTTATCTGGCCCAAGGTCAGTCGAACGCTTCGGCGCCGGTCGCCGCCGCGTACGCCCAGCGTAACGATGAAGAACAGATTCAGGTTATCGGCATGCGCCGCAAGATTGCTCAGCGCATGCAGGACGCGACTCAGCGCGCTGCACACTTCAGTTATGTCGAAGAAATCGATGTCACCGCGATTGAAGAACTGCGCGCCCATCTGAACGAAAAACACGGCGCCAGCCGTGGCAAGTTGACCCTGCTGCCGTTCCTGGTGCGCGCGCTGGTTGTCGCCCTGCGTGACTTCCCGCAAATGAACGCCCGTTACGACGACGAAGCCCAGGTCATCACCCGCCTCGGCGCGGTGCATGTCGGCGTCGCCACCCAAAGCGATGTCGGCCTGATGGTGCCGGTGGTGCGTCATGCCGAAGCGCGCAGCCTGTGGGACAGCGCGGCGGAAATCGCCCGTCTGGCCACTGCAGCCCGCAATGGCAAGGCCAGCCGCGATGAGCTGTCCGGTTCGACCATCACCCTGACCAGCCTCGGCGCCCTTGGCGGCATCGTCAGCACCCCGGTGCTGAATCTGCCGGAAGTGGCCATCGTCGGCGTCAACAAAATCGTCGAACGGCCGATGGTCGTCAAAGGCCAGGTGGTGATCCGCAAGATGATGAACCTCTCCAGCTCCTTCGATCACCGCGTGGTCGACGGCATGGACGCGGCGCTCTTCATCCAGGCCATTCGTGGCCTGCTCGAACAACCCGCGACCCTGTTTGTGGAGTGATGGCATGCAAACTCTGAACACCACGCTGCTGATCATCGGCGGCGGTCCTGGCGGTTACGTGACGGCCATTCGGGCCGGGCAACTGGGCATTTCGACCATTCTGGTCGAGGGCGAATCGCTGGGCGGCACCTGCCTGAATATCGGCTGCATTCCGTCGAAAGCGCTGATTCATGTGGCCGAACAGTTTCACCAGACTCAACACCACAACCAGCATTCGGCACTGGGCATCAGCGTTTCGGCGCCGACCCTCGACATCACCAAAAGCGTCGAATGGAAGGACGGCATCGTCGATCGCCTGACCACCGGCGTCGCCGCGTTGCTGAAGAAGCACAAGGTTCAGGTCATCAACGGCTGGGCCAAAGTCATCGACGGCAAGACCGTGGAAGTCGGCGATACCCGCATCCAGTGCGAGCATCTGGTGCTGGCCACCGGCTCGAAAAGCGTCAACCTGCCGATCCTGCCGATTGGCGGGCCAATCATCTCGTCCACCGAAGCGCTGGCACCGAAGTCGGTACCGAAACGTTTGATCGTGGTCGGCGGTGGTTACATCGGCCTGGAGCTGGGCATTGCCTATCGCAAGCTCGGCGCCGAGGTCAGTGTGGTCGAGGCGCAGGATCGGATTCTGCCGGCCTACGACGCCGAACTGACCCAACCGGTGCACGACGCGCTGAAGCAACTGGGCGTGAAGCTGTACCTCAAGCACAGCGTGCTGGGCTTTGACGGTACGTTGCAGGTGCGCGATCCGAACGGCGACACCCTGAACCTGGAAACCGATCAGGTGCTGGTGGCCGTCGGTCGCAAACCCAATACCCAGGGCTGGAACCTCGAAGCGCTGAACCTGGACATGAATGGTTCGGCAATCAAGATCGACAGCCGCTGCCAGACCAGCATGCGCAACGTCTACGCCATCGGCGACCTGAGCGGCGAGCCGATGCTGGCCCACCGCGCCATGGCCCAGGGCGAGATGGTCGCCGAGCTGATCAGCGGCAAACGCCGCGAATTCAACCCGACCGCCATCGCTGCCGTGTGCTTCACCGACCCGGAACTGGTCGTGGTCGGCAAGACGCCGGATGAAGCCAAGGCGGCGGGACTGGACTGCATCGTGTCGAACTTCCCGTTCGCGGCCAATGGCCGGGCGATGACCCTGGAATCGAAAACCGGTTTCGTGCGAGTGGTCGCCCGTCGGGACAATCATGTGATTGTCGGCTGGCAGGCGGTGGGTGTCGGGGTCTCGGAATTGTCGACCGCGTTCGCCCAAAGCCTGGAAATGGGTGCGCGACTGGAAGACATCGGCGGCACCATCCATGCGCACCCGACCCTGGGTGAAGCGGTGCAGGAGGCGGCGTTGCGTGCGCTTGGGCATGCGTTGCACCTGTAAAAAACCGCTGCGGGGGAGTTTTTTCATAAGCAGGCTAATAAATCTGCGGCTCCCCCCATCGCCCGGGCTGCGAAACCGCTCAAGAATGAAGTATTGTTGTGCCCATCCAAAAAAACGTCAGAAGCCTTGAACCGCTTCGGCGGTTGTTCAGTGATAGAGGGTGTCATGGGTAACGAAAGCATCAACTGGGACAAGCTGGGTTTTGACTACATCAAGACCGACAAACGCTATCTGTCGTACTTTCGCAATGGCGAGTGGGACAAAGGCACCCTGACCGAAGACAACGTGCTGCACATCAGCGAAGGCTCCACTGCCCTTCACTATGGCCAGCAATGCTTCGAAGGCCTGAAGGCCTATCGTTGCAAGGACGGCTCGATCAACCTGTTCCGTCCGGACCAGAACGCCGCGCGCATGCAACGCAGCTGCGCCCGCCTGCTGATGCCGCATGTGTCCACCGAGCAGTTCATCGAAGCGTGCAAGCAAGTGGTTCGCGCCAACGAGCGCTTCATCCCGCCTTACGGCACCGGCGGCGCGCTGTACCTGCGTCCGTTCGTGATCGGCGTGGGTGACAACATCGGCGTGCGTACCGCACCTGAGTTCATCTTCTCGGTGTTCGCGATCCCGGTCGGCGCCTACTTCAAGGGCGGCCTGACCCCGCACAACTTCCAGATCTCCACCTTCGACCGCGCCGCGCCACAAGGCACCGGTGCCGCCAAGGTCGGTGGCAACTACGCCGCCAGCCTGATGCCGGGCTCCCAGGCCAAGAAAGCGCACTTCGCTGACGCCATCTACCTGGATCCGCTGACCCACAAGAAGATCGAAGAAGTCGGTTCGGCCAACTTCTTCGGGATCACCCACGACAACAAGTTCGTGACCCCGAACTCGCCGTCGGTACTGCCGGGTATCACCCGTCTGTCGCTGATCGAACTGGCCAAGTCCCGTCTGGGCCTGGAAGTGGTCGAAGGCGACGTGTTCATCGACAAGCTGTCGGACTTCAAGGAAGCCGGTGCCTGCGGTACTGCTGCGGTGATCACCCCGATCGGCGGCATCAGCTACAACGACCACCTGCACGTGTTCCACAGCGAAACCGAAGTTGGCCCAGTGACCCAGAAGCTCTACAAAGAGCTGACCGGCGTGCAGACCGGCGACATCGAAGCGCCAGCAGGCTGGATCGTCAAGGTCTGATCTGACAGCCATATGCACAAAAGCCCCCATCGAGTGATCGATGGGGGCTTTTTTATTCGCCTCGCTCGCTGGCCTTCATGGCAATCCGTTTGCCCGCACGACCGGCAATTCCGCTCGCCTGTCCGTTCTGCTGCTTGCCCATTCGTGCCTGGGTAATCAATCCGGGAATCAGCTCCCCCTCCGGCAGGTTCTTCCAGAACCGCATTGGCAAATGCCCCTGCATGACTTTCTCGTTCAACCGCGCCGGGTTGAAGATGTGGCTGTAGTACGTCAGCCATAAGTCACCGTGGGGATCATCGACGTTCTGCGCCAGTTGCTGCCATTCCACTGGGCATTGGCGTTGATGGATCAGTTGTTCGCCATCGTAATAAACCCCATCACGCGGCGTGGCGATCAGCCAGCGATGACGCCCCATGCGCCCGATGAAGTGTTCGCTGGCACTGCGCAGAATGTCGTGAGCCGCTTCGTGCCACGCCACGTATTGCGGGCCCGGCAGCTCTGGCGGGCGCTCGATGAAACGCACAAACGCATGCAGATGATGGGCTTCGCGTTGCACCTGCTTGATCCGCCGTTGCAACTCGCTGCCCAGCTTGTCGCCGGCCATCATTGCCGTGCGATCGCCATGGCTGACCCGCCACAGCACTTCATAAAGCAGACTCCAACGCTGATCCCCACGGTAGCGTGATGCTTGTTCGAGGGTGTCGAGCAACGCGCGTGGAATACGCGCCTGAAACGGTCCCTGCCCTTCGGGTACCGACACGTCACTGGCAAACAGATCACTCACCCCTTCCGAAGCCCAGCTCACCAGACTCGGATCGATTTCATGGCTGAGCAGCCAGCGGGCCTGTCGGCGCCAAGTGTCGAACAGGTCGTCGCAGTCGAGATTGATCATCCCCACAGCCCCATCTGCTGCGGCATCGGCCGGTCGCGCAACTGCTGATAGAGCATCTGACTGGTGACCTCCGCTTGCTGCGGGTGATAGTCGCTGGTGATGATGAATGGCTTGGCCTTGGCCAGCACACAGCGCATGCGGGCTACGTCTTCGTAGCGAATGCGCCGCTGCCGACGCAGCTCCACCAGACGTTCGGTGGTCCGTAGGCCGATGCCGGGAATGCGTGAGATCAACGCCGGTTCGGCGCGATTGAGGTCCAGCGGAAACACCTCGCGGTTCTGCAGCGCCCAGGCCAGCTTCGGGTCAATGTCCAGCGCCAGATTGCCCGGCCCCTGAAGCAACTCACCGGCGCTGTAGCCGTAACTGCGCAACAGAAAATCCGCTTGATACAAGCGGTGCTCGCGCATCAGCGGCGGCGCCGCCAGCGGTACACTTTTCGGGCTGTCTGGAATCGGGCTGAATGCCGAGTAATAGACCCGGCGCAAACGGAAGTTGCCGTACAAGGCCTGGGCGCTGTGGAGGATGGTGCTGTCGTCGGTGTCATCGGCGCCGACGATCATCTGCGTGCTCTGTCCGGCCGGGGCGAACTTCGGGGCGCGGGGTTCGTTGAGCACGGTCTGTACGCCGGTGTAGATCGTGTTCATCGCCTGCTTGATCGAGCCGATCTGCTTCTCCGGCGCCAGGGTTTGCAGGCTGGCATCGGTGGGCAATTCGATGTTGACGCTCAGGCGATCGGCGTAACGCCCGGCCTCTTCGATCAGAGCGGGATCGGCGTCAGGAATGGTCTTGAGATGGATGTAGCCACGGAACTCATGTTCTTCGCGCAACAGCTTCGCGACACGCACCAGTTGCTCCATGGTGTAGTCCGCCGAACGAATGATCCCCGAGCTGAGAAACAACCCGCTGACGCAATTGCGCCGGTAGAAGTCCAGGGTCAGCGTCACCACTTCCTCTGGCGTGAAACGCGCCCGCGGCACGTCGCTGGAGCGGCGGTTGACGCAGTATTGGCAGTCGTAGAGGCAGAAATTGGTCAACAGGACCTTGAGCAGCGACACGCAACGCCCGTCCGGCGTGTAGCTGTGGCAGATGCCCATGCCGTCGGTGGAGCCCAGCCCGCTCCTGCCCTCGGAGCTGCGCTTGGGCGCGCCGCTGCTGGCGCAGGAGGCGTCGTACTTGGCGGCGTCGGCGAGGATGCTGAGCTTGTCGATGATTTGCATGGTACGGACTCGATACTGTTCGCATATACAGTATAGAGTCCGTCCACGGGCCACAAGCCGTAAAACGACCCTTTGTCAGTCAGACGTTTTACAGTCGAGTGTCAGCTGCGATGGTCGAGGATTTGGGCATCGGGACAGGCTGCATCGCTTCGGGCAATTGCACCCCGAACCGCGCCGCCATTTCCTTACGCCCCACCGCCGTCAACGTCAGCGCCCGACTGTCCAGATCCTGCGTCACCCATTTGCGCTTCAACGCTGTCTGCAGCAAAGCCGCTCCAAGTGATCCACCCAGATGTGGCCGACGCATGCTCCAGTCCAGGCATGGGCAGGCAAAGCGTCGACGCAGGGTCGACAAATCCCTGACCTCGACTCCCAGCCCTTCGAACAGCACCTCTCCGCTCGCGCTCAAGCGGTAGGCCTGCTCATCGGTTTCCATCAGCCAACCACCCTCCAGCAATCGGTCATGCAGCAACACCGCCAGCGTCCCGGCCATGTGGTCGTAACAGGTGCGGGCAAACTGCAGACGGTCCGGTGTATGCGGTTTGAAGGTCGGCGCAGGGCTCTGACCAATCACCATCAGCGCTTCCAGTGCCTGGGCCACGCGCTTGTCGGCGAGACTGTAATAACGATGGCGGCCCTGCACGTGCAGGCGCACCAGCGCCAGTTCCTTGAGTTTGGCCAGGTGCGCACTGGCGGTCGAGGCGCTGACGTCGGCAAGAGTCGCCAGCTCCGTGGCGGTGCGGGCGTGGCCGTCCATCAGCGAGCACAGCATTTTCGTTCGCGCCGGTTCCGCGATGGCGGCGGCCACTTGCGAGACGCCGATGTCTGGATGTTCTGCGTGCATATTTCGCTCCCGGACGAATCATCGCCCTCAAGGACTGCAGATAGTAGCAACACTTTCCCCACCGACAAGGTTGCGATCCATGGACCCGATCATCGCTGCGACTCACGCCGATCCCTATCCCTACTACGCCGAACTGCGCGCGGCGGGAGGTCTGACCTTTCATCACGAAGTGAAACTGTGGGTGGCCAGCAGTGCCCGGGCGGTTTGCGCCGTCCTGGCGAATCCGGATTGCCGGGTACGTCCGGTGCAGGAGCCGGTGCCCAAGGCGATTGCCGATGGCATGGCGGGCAAGGTGTTCGGCCAGTTGATGCGCATGAATGAAGGCGAGAGTCAGCGCTGCCCCCGTTCGGCCATTGAGCCGCCACTCGGGCTTATCAAGGACGAAGCTGTCAGGGCGCTGGTCGCCGCAAGGTTGATCACCCACGATGCCGACGGCTTATATAAGGCAATGTTTCGCGGGCCGGTGTGCGTGGTTGCGGCGCTGCTCGGATTCTCCCCGGCGCAAGCGCGAACGATCAGTGAGCTGACCGCGGATTTTGCAGCGTGCCTGTCACCGCTGAGCAATGACTTGCAACTGGCGGCAGCCCATCGAGCGGCGGAGCAATTGCACGGTGACTTCATTGAATTACTGGCAGATCCGAACCCGTTTCTCGCCGACATTCAGCAGCGCTTTTCAGGCGAAGAAGACGCACTGATCGCCAACCTCATCGGTCTCTGCTCGCAAACCTTTGAAGCCACCGCCGGACTGATCGGCAATGCGCTGGTGGCGTTGCAGCGACAGCCGGAATTACGCGACGCATCGGTAGACTCGCTGTTGGCCGAAGTCCAGCGCTTCGACCCATCGGTGCAGAATACCCGGCGGTTTGTCGCGAACACCTGCGAAGTCGACGGCGTGCGACTTGAAGCGGGCGACGTGATTCTGGTGTTGCTCGCCTCAGCCAACCGCGACCGGGCACTGAATAAAAACCCTGATCAGTTTCTGCCGGATCGCCCCAACCGCCGCAGCTTCACGTTCGGCAGCGGCCGTCACCAATGCCCGGGGCAAAGGTTGGCGCTGACGATTGCCAGCGCCACCGTAGGTGAAATCCTCGCCCATGACATCGACCTGAAGCGGTTCGTCTGGCACTACCGCCCTTCCCTCAATGGGCGGATTCCATTGTTTTGCGAGGCAACGAGTTAAGCGTTTCGCAATTCGATCGTCAGGTGCGACAACTCATGCACAGGCGCCAGTCGCTCGCGAATCGCCTCGGCCGTTACGCCCGCAGCCGCCACCACACTGACAATCGCTGCCCGCGCCTGCGGGCCGACCTGCCAGACGTGCAGGTCGCTGATGCGCACGTCGTCGGAGGTTTCCAGCAGTTCACGGATCTCTTCGGCCACCGGTTCATCGGTGGTGTCGAGCAGTACGGCGGCGCTGTCACGCATCAGGTTCCAGGCCCATTTGGCGATGACGATGGAACCGACGATGCCCATCACCGGGTCCATCCAGACCCAGCCCAGATAACGGCCGGCAAGCAGCGCGGCAATCGCCAGCACCGACGTCAACGCGTCCGCCAGTACATGCACGTAGGCTGAACGCAGGTTGTTGTCGTGATGATGGTGATGACCATGATCGTGGCGATGGCCGTGGTCATGATGACCGTGATGGCCGGCCAGCAGAAAAGCGCTGAGCAGGTTGACGCCCAGACCGACCACGGCGATCAAGGTTGCTTCGCCGAACGCCACACTGGTGGGCTCGAACAGGCGGAAAATCGACTCCCCGGCAATGCCCAGCGACACCAGCCCCAGCACCATGGCCGAGGCAAAACCCGCCAGATCGCCGACCTTGCCGGTGCCAAAACTGTAACGGCGGTTGTTGGCGTTACGACGGGCAAAACCATAGGCCGCCGCCGCGATGCCAAGGGCGCCGGCGTGGGTCGCCATGTGGAAACCGTCGGCCAGCAGCGCCATGGAACCGGTGAGGTAACCGGCGGCAATCTCGCCGATCATCATCACAAAGGTCAGGACCACCACCCACAGGGTGCGACGGGCGTTTTCATCGTGGGAGGCGCCAAGAAACTGGTGGTCATGGGAAAAATCATCAGCCTTGAGAGTCATGATTTTGGTACTCACTTGGAATAACGGCGGATGGCTTGCAACAACTCTTCCACGCCCTGGGCGCGGGCTTCGTCGCTAAGGTCGGGATGGGCGACATGCTCGCGGGCGTGGGCCTCGATGAACTGCTCCATCAAACCATTGACCGCGCCGCGAATCGCCGCCATCAGGTGCAACGTCTTGGCACAATCGGCCTCGGACTCCAGCGCCCGTTCAACCGCCTGAACCTGCCCGGCAATACGCCGGACCCGATTGAGCAACTCGCCTTTGTGTTCGTGCGTGTGCGACATACCTATACCCCCTACCCCTATATGGCGAGCATAGTCGCTGTTCGGATCGAAAGGGGCAAGGCCTGCTTTCGACCGTCTGTCGCGGCTTGAAATTTTGATGTGGAAGAATGAGGCGGCGCGTCACACGGCGCCGCTTCTGGAAGGTTTGTCAGAGGCGTTGAGAACCCTCGACTGTCAGGCCCATTGCAGTGGCGGGGACGACGAGAAGCAGAGGTCTACGTCCAGTTGGGCTGCGGCCGACAGGTTGACCAGCGCATCGAGAGAGAACTTGTCGACTTTGCCGTTGAGTACGTCGTTGAGGCGCGGCTGCGTGATGCCGAGACGTTTGGCCGCCTCTTTCTGCGGAAGCTCCCAGGCTCGAATCGTTTCGCACAGCGTGCGCATCAGTTTGGCCCGTAGGCGCATGTTGGCCGCTTCCTGCGGCGTGTCTTCCAGTGCATCCCAGACGCTTGCGAAACGCTGGGAAGAGTTTTGATGATCCGTCATGGTTCAACCTGTTTCCTTGTGCTGGATGTGCCATGCAGGCTATATCGAAATCGATATAAATCAAGTTTGAATTGGCTTATCTGACATTTGGTATCACAAAGCAGAAATTCGCGAGTCGGCACACTTGATAAGCCGACACAGCCCCCCCTTTGGGAGCGAGCTTGCTCGCGATGGCGGACTGAAAAATGACGCATCATTTTGCCTCCATCCGGGAGGCTACATTGCCTTGCGCCTTTGCCTACAACTACGCCAGAATCCGCCGGCTTGTGCGGTTTTGAGGGCGTCGGTAACTTGATTCGCATCACTGAATGGTCAGTGAACGGGTTTAGTCGCTCGATGATTTCTCAAAACTTTACATGTGCTCCAGACAAGTCAGGTGACCTTCATCTGCACTCTATGGCGGCTGTGTGCAGGGCACCCTCGGGTGCGCCGGTTTTGGGAAGTCGCCGGTCGACTAACCTGCGTACAGCTGCCACCTATTCGTTTAGTCGCGAGGTGGTGTCGGCATCACTTTGAGGCTTTCCCGAATGTTCAAATACGTACCCGATCCACCCGAAAAAGACGCTCCCAACGAGTCCGACCCGACTTCGCCCTACTCGTCCACCGACTCAAAGAAACTCCACGAAGCCGCCGAGCGCGCTCTCGACCACTACCTGAAACCCACCGCCCCGAAACAGCACTGCCCCGGCCGCATGTTCCTCATCGCCCCCCACATCGATCAACATGCCTTGCTGGCCCACGCCTGCGAATCGATGGCCTCGGCCAGCGTGATGCTCAGCGACTTCGCCGCGCTGTTGGACCCGCCCTACCGCAGTACCGTCCTGGGCATCGCCCAAGTGGTGATGTGTGGCGAACTCGCCGTGAACCGGGCGCTGGACACTCTCGATGCCACGACCTGAGGAACACCCCATGGAAAGCAAATCCGATGCACACGTCGTCGCCGCCCTGATCTCCATCGGCCTCAACGAGAAAGACAGCCAATGGGCCGTAAAGGCCTGTCTGCTCCTGCTCGAAAGCGAGAGAAAATCCATCGTCACCGCCGCCCTCGAGGCCCTCGTCCAGCTCGCCCGCGATCACGGCAAACTGGACCGGGACCGCGTAATGCCGGCACTTCACAGCGTCAAACGCAGATTTCCGAGCCTGACCAGCACGGTTGCCGCGACGCTGGATGAGATGGCGATGGCTGCGTAATACCCGGGGCGCAAGGCAAGAAAAAACCCGCTGCCTTCGTTGAAGGAGGCAGCGGGTTTTGTGTTTACAACTCATAAGAAATCGCTCCACGGATCTTGCCGAGAGCGTTATTTTGTAACAACCGCTTGAGCTTCAGAACCGTCCTACATCTTTCAAATGCTCATTCAGATAGCGTTCCCAACGCTTTAAAAGTTGGAACAAGGACGCTCATGGCTCGAAAATCAGATATTCCCCGAATACAAAATCCCCCCTCAGGCGACGGGCACCACATCACTACCCGCTATATGACTGCTACCGAACTGGCAGAGCAGGACACCAGACAAAAAAAGTACGACGAGATGCAGGCCAGGCAACAAGCCTACGAAGATCGCTTTCTTCGGCAGTCTCAACAACCGAATCAACACAGCGCCCTAGGGTGTGTATTTACCAAGAGCTGCAACCTCCCCGACGGCGTCATCAATCATGAAAGCCCCGCAGGGTTTATCCCGGTCGAACGACTGGCTGACTTTGGAGCATTCACCTTGCTCGGTGGCCGCGAATTAGATGCGGCGGGAAATATCCCCCTTAAAAGAATAGGTGGTGCCAAGTTACCGTCTGCTATAGGCACGCTTCTCTTGGGAGGCTCGGCTTCTATTGGCACCAGCACAAGCGCCATATCCAGTGTGGGCGCAATCACGGGCGGTGTTGCCGCAGGTGCTTTGGCGGGCATGGTTGCACTTTTGTGGCCATCCAATCTTGGTGACAGTTCACTCTATACCGAAGAACAGCTCAGATCGCTGAAGGAAGGCCGAACACGTATTCGACTACAGGTAGAGCAACAGCCCGATGGCAGTCTCAAAGGGTACGGGTACAACACTCAAAAGCGTCCTGACTGGGAAATGATTCCGGTTGTGCAGTTCACCGCCCAAGGCTCTCGCCAAGTGGCTGACTTTGGCAATGGTGCCACGTTGACCTGGACGCCTGCCGTCGATTCATCCAGCACCTCGGGTATCCCACCGCTGGAAGGTGCCCCACAAACACCGACTATCTGGATTTATCCGCCGACTGAGCAAGCAGACAAAATCATCGTCAACCCGATCTATCCGTCAGAGTACGAGGATTTCATCCTTGTGTTTCCGGCTGACTCCGGGGTGCAGCCTCTGTATGTTGTGCTTTCCAGGCCAGCACTGGGCGGTGATATCAAATACCACAGGCCCCCACGGACACTGCCCGCATTCCCGGATGCCCAGCCAGTCAAATCAAAGAGCAGCGTTCAGGGTGGAGGAGGCAAGCGAAGCCGCTGGAAGGACCGGAAGGGGCGAATATATGAATGGGATAGCAAGACTGGCGCTATTGAGCTTTACAACAAACAAGGCAAACACCTTGGTGAATTCAACCACGAAACCGGTGAACAAATAGATCCCGCAGATCCCGAGAGATCTACCCCGAAGTAATACAGGAGGCTTTTAATGTTTTTATGGATAAGTGGCTTTTTGAAAGGTGATGAAGAGGACGATTCTTTGAAGTTTGAACTGACAGTAAGGCCTGAGGCTGAAGCTGCGGTTCTGGCTTTGCTGGGTTGGGAAAGCTTGGAAGAAAGCGAGGCCGGAGAATGGTTCTTGAATGAAGGTCAGGCCCGGAAAATTGCTTCAATTCTTAATGAACACCTACCAACTGAACTAGATCTTTTTATCGGAGTTCGGGAATAGTTGAGTCTTTCCTATCAAGAACCAACAGTGAGCCACGATGAAGCAGTGAGGCTTCTTGAAAGCGGCGTGAAAAGGAATGTTGTCGCTGGATTGATTTCTATTGGTTTGAACGAATCAGACAAAGTCTGGGCTCAGCAAACCTGCCTGAAGTATTTCGCCAGCAACAATGAGTCAATTGTCACCTCCGCCATTACCGCTCTCGGCCACATCGCTCGCAGGCACGGCGAGCTGGACAAAGATGCCGCCCTCTCAGCACTGGAAGAAGTAAAGACAAGATTCCCCTCGCTGGAAGGCGTGATCGCAGACACGCTTGACGATATTGAGGCATTCACCTGACTCATCGAGTCCTTGCATGCCGAACGTTGTGATCAGGGGTTTCCCTCATCACAACGCACTCGTCCCGCGAGATTCAATCCTCCCGCGTCAAAACCTCCAGCAACTCAATCTCAAACACCAGATTCGAATTCGGCGGAATCTTGCCCATCGTCCGCTCGCCATAACCCAGATGCGCCGGCACCAGCAGTTTGCGCTTGCCACCCACCTGCATGCCCATGATCCCTTGGTCCCAACCCTTGATGACCCGGCCCGTGCCGATCACGCACTGGAACGGTTTGCCCCGGCTCCAGGAGGAGTCGAACTCAGTGCCATCTTCCAGCCAACCGGTGTATTGGGTGGTGATCAATGCGCCTTTGACGGCGGCTTTTCCGTCGCCGGGCTGAAGATCGATTATCTGCAGTTCATCATTCATAACATTCACTCTATTGTTCCGCTGGCCGCCGTTTTCCCAGAAATGCCGGCCCTTGGCAACCGTTTGACCCCACGCTGGCCGTGACGGATGATGGCCACCCGCTACCAATCCTGATCGATACGCCATGTCAGCACCGCTCGAATGACTCAACTCTGGATCAGCCTCGCCATTGTCGTTGTGTTGATGGTCGTGATCGCCGTGCTGATCCGCCGGGAGCGTGCCCTGCGTCGGCAGCTCGACGAATACCGTGAACTGCTCACCCGCGCCGCCGAAGGCCAGAACATCCACCAGGATGGCGATGCCGAACGCTTCAAGCGCAGTCAGTATTTTGCGCGGATCGGCACCTGGGACTGGGAAGTCGACACGGATCGACTCTATTGGTCCGACGCGATCTTCGGCATGTTCGGGTTCAAGATCGGCGAAGTGACGCCTTCCTACGCCCTGTTCTGCTCCTGCGTCCACCCGGACGACCGCGCCAAGGTCCGTGCCGGGGAATTGCGTTGTCTGGAAACCGGTGAAAACCACGACGAGGAATACCGCGTGGTCTGGCCCGACGGCACGATTCGCTGGCTGAGGGAAACCGGCAACGTGGTGAAGAACGATCATGACGCGATGATCAAGATGATGGGCGTAGTGCGCGATATCACCGAAGAGAAGGCCTCGGCCAGTTACCTCCAGCACCTGGCCCACTTCGATCCGCTGACCGGTTTGCCCAATCGACTGGTGCTGGAAGAACGCCTGTCGGAAGCGCTGGAACATGCCCGCGCTACCGAGACCCGGGTGGCGCTGGTGTTTGTCGATCTCAACGGTTTCAAAAGCATCAACGACCGTTACGGTCATGCCGCCGGCGACCGCGTGCTGATCACCACCGCCACGCGTCTGAAACGCATCCTGCGGGTCAGCGACACCGTCGCGCGCATCGGCGGTGACGAATTCGTGGTCATCCTGCAAGGCCTCGCCCCCGGCCTGAATCTGCAGGACGAAGCCCGCAGCATCTGCCAGAAAATCTTCATCGAACTGTCCCCACCCATCACCATCGGCAACGAACAACGCCACATCGGCACCAGTCTCGGCGTCGCCGTCTTCCCCGACCATGCGCCGACCATGGACCGGCTACTGCACATTGCGGATCTGGCGATGTATGAGGCCAAGCGCAGCGGGAACAATCAGTATCGTTTGGGTGGCGGACAGGCGCTGAGCCATAGCCGGGTTGACTGAATCTCAGCGCCCGGGTGTACCGAACACGACGCCATTGAATGTATGAGTGCAGCACTGACAGTTGGGCGTCATATCCTCTGCCTTGAGGTTGGGATTGACGATTTGCAGGCGCTTCTGTTCATCGACATACAGACCATTGAAGAAACTCGACTCACCGAGTCGCACTATTTCTTCCCGGTCACTTTCAAGCACAGCGACCATCCAGAAAACCGGCTCCTGCCGATCCAGCCGCGACACAGCCTCACTGAAAATCTCGTCCCAATCACCACCGACACGCGACAGCAAAAACCGAAACAACGGCGTGTAATCGTAGCCATGATGCTTGATGCCATGCATCGAGCCGCGTGTAGCCTCGCTGTGGATTTCAGCCTTGGTGTTTCGCTGATGCCGATAATGCCCGCCCGGGTTGTTGCGCCAGACGTTGTGGGCCGTGGTGTTTTCTTTGCGGTAGAGGGGTTTCTTTTCCAACGAATTGCTCCTGACATCCAGCCACTCGAAACGCCCCTCGCGTTTTACCGGAACGGCGCTCGAATGCAATCAACCGTCCATGGCCAATTGTTGCTTGAGGTCAGCGCTCCACCGGCTGAATCGCCACAATCGTCCCGTTGGTGATCATCACCATCACGTATTTATCGTTGATCTGCACCCACTGCGCCTGTGGCTCAGGCTGTTTGAGCCCTTTCTGTTTCCAGTTTTTGATGGCTTTTTCGCTGCGCTGATAGATGTCCGGGGCGCGGTCGTTGACGTTCAGTTCGCGGTTGCCGGTCGGTGAGTGTTCGACAGTGTCGTTCGAGGGTTGCGCCGCTTGAACGAGTGGGTTGATCCCGGCGATGCCGGCGACGAGGGCCAGGCTGGCGATCAGGGTCTTGTTGTTCATCGGTGAACCTCCTTCAGATGTGTGATACCAGAACTCCGACTGCGGGGTTCGGGAATCATTCCTTGTTTTTTGATGATGGCGGAGTCGAAAGTATAGCTGCCCACTGCGCGTATTGATCCGTCTTGCACATCAATCCATGCCAACAATGCAATTAACAAATCGATCCCTGCGCGCCACTATCCGCCCCAATAAGAACCGTGCGCCGCCTCCCCGTCGCGCACGTCATAAAAGCGGTGGAGTATTTTTTGATGACAGCCTCAATCCCACACGGCGGCTCGCGGGCCGGCGCCATTTTCCGGGTGACCTCGGGTAACTTCCTCGAACAGTTCGACTTCTTTCTGTTTGGTTTCTACGCCACGCAGATCGCGGCGGTGTTCTTTCCGGCGAGCAGTGAGTTCGCTTCCCTGATGATGACCTTTGCAGTGTTCGGCGCAGGCTTTTTGATGCGTCCGCTGGGGGCTATCGTGCTCGGCGCGTACATTGATGACGTCGGTCGGCGCAAAGGTTTGATCGTGACGCTGTCGATCATGGCCAGCGGCACGATATTGATTGTGCTGGTGCCGGGATACGAAACCATCGGTCTGTTTGCCCCGGCGCTGGTGTTGATCGGAAGGCTGTTGCAAGGCTTCTCCGCCGGCGCGGAATTGGGCGGGGTTTCGGTGTATCTCTCGGAGATCGCTACACCCGGTCGCAAAGGTTTTTTCACGGCCTGGCAGTCGGCCAGTCAGCAGGTGGCAATCGTCGTCGCTGCTGCGCTCGGTTATGGCCTGAACCAATGGATGGCGCCGCAAGCCGTCGCCGATTGGGGCTGGCGGATTCCGTTTTTCGTCGGCTGCATGATCGTGCCGTTCATCTTCTTTCTGCGCCGTAATCTGGCGGAAACCGAAGAGTTCGCCGCCCGCAAACATCGTCCGAGCATGAAGGAAGTGTTCCGCACCCTCGGCCAGAACTGGGGCGTGGTGCTGGGCGGGATGTTGATGGTTGCCCTGACCACCACCGCGTTCTATCTGATTACCGTGTACGCGCCGACCTTCGGCAAAACCGTGCTGCACCTGAGCACATCGGATGCGTTGCTGGTGACTCTGCTGGTGGGCGTTTCCAACTTCTTCTGGCTGCCGATTGGCGGCGCATTGTCTGATCGCGTCGGCCGCCGTCCGGTGCTGATCGCCATGTCGTTGCTGGCCCTGGCCACGACGTATCCGGCGCTGTCGTATCTGGTGCAGGCGCCGAGCTTCAGCCACATGCTGCTGTCGCTGTTGTGGCTGTCGTTTATCTACGGTCTGTACAACGGCGCAATGATTCCGGCGCTGACCGAGATCATGCCGGTGGAGGTGCGGGTGGCCGGTTTCTCCCTGGCCTATAGCCTCGCCACTGCCGTGTTCGGCGGTTTCACTCCAGCAATGTCGACCTTCCTGATTGAGTACACCGGCGACAAAGCCGCACCGGGTTACTGGATGAGCATCGGCGCACTGTGTGCATTGTGCGCGACGCTTTATCTGTATCGCCGGGCCGGCGGTCGCCTGCAACCTGTTACTGCCTGAGAACATCACCATGAAGAAACTGTTTACCGTTACAGCCCTGCTCGCCGGCCTGGCGTTCAACGTTGCCGCCCAGGCCGAAGAACTGCGGGTCATGACTTCCGGCGGCTTCACCGCCGCCTACAAGATCCTGGGGCCGAAATTCGCTGCCGCCACCGGCAACACGCTGGACACCCAACTCGGCCCGTCGATGGGCAAGGCGCCGGAGGCGATCCCCAATCGCCTGGCGCGTGGCGAACCGGCCGACGTGGTGATCATGGTCGGCTACGCCCTCGACGACTTGATCAAGCAAGGCAAGGTCGACCCGGCCTCCCGTGTAGAACTGGCGGACTCGCGAATCGGCCTGGTGGTGCGCGAAGGTGCATCGAAACCTGACATCAGCACCGTCGATGCCCTGAAGAAAACCCTGCTTGATGCAAAATCGGTGGCCTACTCCGACAGCGCCAGCGGCGTGTACATCGAGCAGCAACTGTTCAAGAAACTGGGTATCGAAGATCAGCTGAAACCGAAGGCTAAGATGATCCCGAAAATCCCGGTCGGTTCTGTGGTCGCGACTGGCGACTATCAACTGGGCTTCCAGCAGGTCAGCGAATTGCTGCCGGTGCCGGGGGTGAGTTTTGTGGCCAAGATCCCGGAATCGGTGCAGTCGGTGACGCGCTTTGCGGCAGGGATTCCGGTGGGTGCGCAGCATCCGCAGGAAGCCAAGGCGTTGCTCGCTTATCTGGCCGCACCCGCCGCCCAGCCTGACGTACAAGCCACCGGTCTGGATTCGGTCAAGCGCTGACCGTCGGCGGCTGGACTTTCATTTCCACCACCAGCCGCTCCAGTTCCAGTGCCGCCGGGGTCAGCGTACGACCCCGGCGTTTGATGATGCCGACGCTGCGCATCACTTGCGGATCGATCAGCGGCACCCGCGTCAGGATCGGATGATCCGCCGCCGGCATCGCCATCAGCGGCACCGCCGCCACACCCAACCCTGCTTCCACCAGACCGATCATGGTCGTCACATGCCGCGTCTCGCAAATACTCGGGCGTTGCGGAACCACTTTGGCCAAGGCCTGATCCAGCAGAAAACGGTTGCCCGAGGTCTTGTCCAGCGAGATGTAATCCTGCCGGTAAAACTCGTCCCAGGTCACGCTGCTGCGCCCGGCCAGCGGATGGTCGCGGCGACAGGCAACCACGTAGCTCTCCTGTACCAGCGGATCGAAATCCACACCCGCCTCCTGAGTGCCCATGAAACTCAAACCGAAATCCGCCTCGCCGTTGACCACCGCCGTCAGTACATCGTGAGCGCTGGAATCGAGGACTTTGACTTTGATTCGCGGGAACTGCTGGTGATAGCGGGCAACCACTCGCGGCATGAAGTAATACGCCGCCGACGGCACGCAAGCGACGGTGACGTGACCCTGCCGGTTCGAAGCGACTTCGCTGATGCCGAGCAACGCCACGTCCAGGTCATCCAGCAAACGCTCGACGCTGGGCATGAAGCCGCGCCCGGCCTGGGTCAGGCTGACCTTGCGTGTGGTGCGTTCGAACAGCTTCACGCCGAGGGCGTCCTCGAGTTTTTCGATGCGCCGGCTCAGGGCCGGTTGCGAGATACGCACGGTGTCGGCGGCCTTGCGGAAACTGCCCTGCTCGACCACGGCGCGAAAGGCTTGCAGGTCGTTGAGGTCGAAGTTGATAGCCATGGGAAACTCGGGAGGAATTGATTCGCTGAGGCTATGAATGTAACCAATTGATGCAAATTATTACAGGAGCACATGTGCTCAATCAGGGTCTGCGGTAGATCTGTAATCGTTTCAGCCTTTATCCTTGTCGCCCCCCGCCGTACCGCGTTACTGGAGTTCCGCTCATGCCCCATGAAGGCAATCTGTTGCAAGCCGCTGTCGTGTTTCTCTTGGCCGCCGTGCTCACCGTTCCCCTGGCCAAGCGCCTGCAACTGGGCGCGGTGCTCGGTTACCTGTTTGCCGGGGTGATCATCGGCCCGTCGGTGCTGGGCCTGATCGGCAATCCGCAAAGTGTCAGCCATATCTCGGAACTGGGCGTGGTGCTGCTGTTGTTCATCATCGGTCTTGAGCTGTCCCCGCGACGCTTGTGGGTGATGCGCAAATCGGTGTTCGGCGTGGGTCTGGCGCAGGTGCTGCTGACCGGTTCGGTGATTGGCGTGCTGGCGTTGTCGATGTTCGGCCAGCCGCTGAACAGCGCGATTGTGCTGGGCCTGGGTCTGGCGCTGTCGTCTACCGCGTTCGGCTTGCAAAGTCTGGCTGAACGCAAAGAGCTGACCAGCCCCCACGGCCGTCTGGCCTTTGCGATTCTGCTGTTCCAGGACATCGCCGCGATCCCGCTGATCGCCCTTGTGCCGATGCTCGCGGGGGTCGATCACCACACCAGCACCGCCGACGACGTGCGTCACAGTTTGCAGGTGCTCGGCGGCATCGCCGTGGTGGTGATCGGCGGACGTTATCTGTTGCGTCCGGTGTTTCGCATCGTGGCGAAAACCGGCCTGCCGGAAGTCTCCACCGCCACCGCGTTGCTGGTGGTGATCGGCACCGCGTGGCTGATGGACATGGTCGGTGTGTCGATGGCGCTGGGGGCATTTCTCGCCGGCCTGCTGCTGGCGGATTCGGAATATCGCCATGAGCTGGAAGCGCAGATCGAACCGTTCAAGGGCCTGCTGCTGGGGCTGTTTTTCATCAGCGTCGGCATGGGCGCCAACCTCAGTCTGCTGCTCAGCGCACCGATCACGGTGCTGGGGCTGACGCTGCTGCTGATCGCCCTGAAGTTGCCGCTGCTGTTTGTGGTCGGACGTCTGGCCGGCGGCTTGAGCAAAGTCAGTGCGATTCGCCTCGGCATCGTGCTGGCGGCGGGCGGTGAATTTGCTTTCGTGGTGTTCAAGATCGGCCGCGATCAGGGCCTGTTCGAACCGCGTCTGTACGACTTGCTGGTGCTGACCATCACCCTGTCGATGGCGGTGACGCCGCTGTTGCTGTTGATCTGCGCACGGCTGGTCAGCCCGAAGGTGCAACCGGTGGAAGTGCCGGAGAAGTTCCGCCAGATCGACACCGAAACCCCACGGGTGGTGATCGCCGGCATGGGCCGGATGGGCCAGATCGTGGCGCGGATCCTGCGAGCGCAGAACATCAAGTTCGTGGCGCTGGACACCTCGGTGGAAACCATCGAACTGTCGCGCAGCTTCGGCGGTGTGCCGGTGTTCTACGGTGACCCGATGCGTCCGGAAATCCTCAGTGCGGCCAAGGCCGGGGAAGCGGAGTATTTCGTGATTGCCACGGACGATCCGGAGACCAACATCAAGACCGCCGAGATCGTGCGCAAGCTCTACCCGCACATGAAGATCATCGCCCGGGCGCGTAACCGGCAGCATGTTCATCGGTTGGTGGATGTGGGCGCCGATCCGATCCGGGAGACTTACTACTCCAGCCTGGAAATGAGCCGTCGCACGCTGGTTGGCCTCGGCTTGACCCAAGCCCAGGCCGACGCGCGGATCAAGCGCTTCAAGCACCATGACGAACAGGTGCTCGAGGCTCAGCACGCGGTGTACGACGACGCGGCCAAAGTGCTGCAGACCGCCCAGGAAGCGCGGGCGGAACTGGCCCGGTTGTTCGAGTCGGATCAACTGGAAGAACAATCGGGCAAGTCCTGAAGCTTGCAGAGTTCCAAATGTGGGAGCCAGCCTGCTGGCGATTGCGACAGCTCGGCCACCATCAAGGGTGACTGAACCGGCCTCATCGCCAGCAGGCTGGCTCCCACAAGTTCAGGCTATCTCCAGCTCCCTCTCTTCTTTGGCCGGCGCCACTGCAAACCGGTCCGCCAGAAACGGCGTGATGTCCAGCGGCAACGGTTCATCGTTGATCAGCTTGTCCAGCAACACCCCGGTGATCGCCGACGTCAGTACCCCAGTGCGGAAATGCCCGCAGGCGTTGAGATAACCCTCCACCCCGGCCATCGGCCCGAGAATCGGCAACTCGTCCGGCGAGCCCGGCCGCAGCCCGGCCCAGGTGCGCTTGAGGTTGATGTCCGCCAGTTCCGGCAGACAACGCACCGCGCCCTGCACCAGCCCGGCGATTTCCGGCCAGGTGGTGGTGACGTCAAAGCCTTTGTCCTCGGTGGTGCTGCCGATCAGGATCTCGCCGTTGTCCTTCTGCGCCATGTAGCAATCGCTGGTGGTCAGGCAACCGTTGAGGATTTTCGGCAGGCGTTCGGTGAGCAGGATCTGGCCTTTCACCGGTTTCACCGGAATCCGGATACCCGTGGCCCACTCGCTCAAGTCCGCTGCCCAGGCGCCGGCGGCGTTGATCAGGGTCTTGCAGTGAAACACCCCGGCTTCGGTCGTCTGCACGCCGGTCACCCGCGTACCGTGATGCAGCACGCCGGTGATGTTGGTGTTGACGTACATGTCCACGCCATTCTGCCGGGCGCCTTCGGCGTAGGCGTCGGCGAGGCGGAATGGGCTGACCTGATGGTCGCAGAGAAACTCCAGTGCCCCGCGTGCTTCATGGCTGACGCTCGGCTCGGACTCGCGCAATGCAGCCTGATCGAGCCAGCGCACCTGATCGGCCAGATGCGGGATGCAGCCGACGATGTGCTCGGCGTATAACCGGTCCTCGTCGTCATAAATGACGAATTTGAGCCCGGTCTTTTCGAACTTGAAATCCATCCCGTGGTTGTCGCGCAGCTCGCGGTGCAGTGCCGGGTACAGCGCGTTGGACTGCAAGGCAAAATCGAAGAACGACGGAGGCAGGATGTGCGGCGTGCTTGAATCCACTGCCACCGCCGCGCCCTGGGTTTCGCGCTTGCGATTGGCCGACATCATGCGAAAGAAAATCACCCCGCAGCCCAGCCCCACCGACTCGCCAATCGCCCACAAGCCGCCGGCCGAGGCACGGGTCGCGTTGCCCGGGCGCTTGGCATCGATCATCGCGACCTTGAGGTTTTTGCGCTTGGACAACTGATAGGCGATGGACGCGCCGATCACACCGCCGCCGGCGATGACCACGTCATAGAACTTACTCATGGGAAACGGCCTCCGTGCCGAGGGACTGGAACGCGGAAAATGGAATCGGATCGACCGGGAAACGCGGCCGCAGCCAGCCGACATCCTTGCGTCCGGTGGCTTGACGCAAACGGTCGCTGCAATAGCCGACGCACATCCGCCCCTGACAGTCGCCCATGCTCACGCGGGTGCGCATTTTCAGGCTGGCGATGTCTTGCACGCCCTGCTCCAGCGCCCGGTCGATGTCGGCGCGAGTGGTGTGTTCACAGCGGCAGATCACCGTGTCGGCCGCCGGCAATGCGATCTGCCCGACGCCGCGTTCGGTGTAGCGATCCACCGCCGCGCGGAAACGCACGATGGCTTTGAGTTTGCCCAGGTAACGGTCGCGACGGACACGCGCCAGTTCCTCTTCGAGCACACCGCGTTGCAGCAGGATCGAGGTGGCGGCAATCTTGCCGGCCAGCATCGCTGCTTCACCGCCGCGAATCCCGCCCATGTCACCGGCCAGATGCACGTGGGGTTCGCTGCTCTGCTGCCAGATGTTGGCGTTGGCGCGCAGGTAACCGTCATCGCTGAAGCCGTGATCCAGGCCCATCTGCTGACTCAGTTGCGTGCGCGGAATAAAGCCGTAGCCGACCGCCAGGGTCTTCGCTTCGAAGCGTTCGACGCGGCTCATGTCCGGCTCCCACGTCGCCGAGTACGGCGCCACGCTGACGCTTTTCAGTTCGCCTTCGCCGTGTGCCTCGACCACGCCCCAGCCGTAGTTCATCGGGATGCCGTGCAGTTTCAGGTAGGCCAGCATGCTCAAGCCGTCGAGAAACAGTTGCGGCTTGTTCAACAGCGCCAGACTTTCCTTGGCAATCTTGCCGAACGCGCAGGCCTCGTAGACACCGACCACGCTCACGCCCGACGCGTGCAACTGGGTCGCCACCAGCGGCAACAACGGCCCGGTTCCGGCGATTACCACCGGACCCTGGGGTTTGACCACGCCACTTTTGATCTGTAATTGCAGGCCGCCGAGCATGATTACGCCGGGCAATGTCCAGCCAGGAAACGGCACGCTGCGTTCATGGCAACCGGCGGCCAGCACCAGCTGCGGGTAGCTGATTTCGTGGAGGCGCTCATCGCCATCAAGCACCACCAGTGAACGCGTGCCTTCGGCGCCGACCACCCGGTGATGCAGGCGCACATCGATCAGCCCGGCCTGTTCCTGAAAGTCGCCGTGCAGTTTGCTCAATGCTTCCGAATAACGCGGCCCCAGATAGTCCAGCTGCACACCGTCACGCAGCGGCCCGCGATAAACCACGCCGCCAAGGCGCGACGCCTCCTCCAGCAAGGTGCTGCGCACGCCATGGCGCGCCAGCTCAATGGCCGCCGCCATGGCCGCCGGCCCACCGCCGACGATGACCGGATGCTGACTCATGGCGCCTCCTGTCCGTGAATGCGGTTGGCCTGGGTTTCGACGTGCATGCCGTCACGCACCACGGTCTGACAGGCGCGACGCTTGTGCCGGCCGTTGATTTTCACCAGGCAGCACTGGCACACGCCCATGCCGCAATAGGCACCGCTGACCTGGTTGTGATCGTTGCGCGCGACCTGGCGCACGCCGAGGGACTGAATGACGCTGAGCACGGTTTCGCCGATGGCGGCAGTGACCGGCTGGCCGTTGATGTGGACAGTCATATCCGCCTGCGTCAAAGGCTGGATATCGAAGGTTCTTTCTAGGCAGTGCATTGCAATGATCATCCGTGAAAAGTTCAGGTGAGGTTGAAACAGCTCCTTGCTGCACTACACCTCGCCGGCTCGTGGGGGTTATCTCTCTATCGGGCCGGCAGGTTTATCCCGCTCGCGCAGCAACGTGCGCGCAAGCAATGTAGTCGATCCAGCGGCAAGGGCCTGGAAATTTCACGGTAGGGGATATCGCACCGAGGAATATTGATCCAGGCCATGGAAATGACTGTACGGTTCTGCCGCCGATCAGTTGGAAAACACAAACTGCCCTTTGATCTTTTTCGAGCCGATGAAACCGAGGTCGGGGAACAGCTTGGTTTTCAGCCACGCGACATAAAACACCAGGGCCAGGGTGAGGCCTGCGCTGACCAGCGTGGCCACCGGATCTTCGGCGTAGTCCTTGAACAGACGTGAAAACTGGCTGAGCGAGAGGATCACGAAAACGGTGTAGGTCTGCGCGGAGTACTTGTAAAAACCCCACGCAAACAGCAGAGGGATAGCGCCCCCGATCAGCGTAAGCACCAGAGCCAACCCGAGACTGGAGTTCCAGCCCAGGGCAAATCCGATCAGGGCACCGATCAACGCCTGAATGCCGAATAACACAATCAGAATCGTGACCTTGCGCGCATGCTGCCGTCGCAGTGCCGGGTCAATGCGCGAACCGATCCAGTAAGCCAACACTCGATCCTTGACCGCCCCACCCGACAACGCCTTGAAGGTTTCGGTCTTCGAACGACCGGCATCCAGCATTTCATCCAGTTGCCGCTTGGTTTCCTTCTTGTCCAACGTCTTCATCCTTAAACAGAAATTGAAGCGGCCGATCCGCTTCCGGCGTCGATTCTGGCTGCTGGCTCTCTGGAAAGCAAAAAGCCGCTTCAACCCGAAGGTGGAAGCGGCCGAGGCAAAAGCCCCAGAGGGATCAGTGCACGAACAGGGCGATCAGGATGATGATCGGGATTGGCACGCCGAGGAAAAACAGCAGAAGTGAGCGCATGATGATGCTCCTTGATTAACGGACTGGGGGAACAGTGGTCGTGGTGTAGGTTTCGACTTCGACGTACTCCACCGCATCCCGGCGGCGACCGCCGAAGGTGGCCGACAGACTGGCAAAGAACGCACCGGCCAGCAGCGCGATGAACATCCACAGCGAAGTCCAGGCAGCGACTTTGGCGGCGGTGTCAGCCGCTTGCTGTGCTTTGACCTTGGCGTCGGCGATGGCTTTTTGCGTACGGGCGTAGATTTCGTCCACGCGACGTTCGGCGTCGGCCTGAGTCAGGTTGGTTCGCTGAGCGACCAGTTGCGCAAGGTAGGTGCGATCCTCGGGGCTGAGCTGACCGTTGGCCAGGCTCTGGGCGAAGATCCGGGTCACGGTGCCGCGAGCGGCTTCGTCACTGACGGCGGCAGGACGGTCATCACGGAACAGACTGTCGACGAAGTAACCGTACTGGTCGCTGTTGGTGTTGGCTGCGGCAGTGCCGGCGGCCTGGGTCATGGCGCTGGCCGCTCCACCGGCAACACTCGCACCGGCCTGCACGCCACCGCTGACAATGCTGCTGACCGAACCGACCACCAGGGTTGCGGTGACCAGTGTGGCCACGCACCAGGCGAGAAAGCCGTGGGCAGTGTCGCGAAAGTACACCTCGTCGCCGTGCATGTTCGCCCACTTCACCCGCAGGCGACCGGCGATGTAGCCACCGAGTCCTGAAGCAATGATTTGCGTGGCGGCCAGCCAGACGATCGTTGAAATGCCCAGGCCCTTGGCGCTGACGCCCTCCCCGGCCCACGGTGAAACAGCGGAAAAACCCAGACCGAAGCCGAGCAGCACGAGAATCAGCGACAGCGCCGCAGCCGCCGCGGCCCCAGCGAAGATCGCGCCCCAGGACACCCCTGAGACGTTGTCCGACTCGCCTTCAAAGGCAGGATAAAACCCATCTGAAGATCTATTCATTGTTGTTCTGCTCCCGGCATGAAAAAAGGTGTTACAACTCGTCATCAGATGAATTGCAGTGACCGTGCCAGTCGCCAGAATTTAATAAACTCAACAATTTCAACAGGTTAAAAAGACTGAACTTCCCATGACCATGCAAATTGCAACAAATACCCGATAACAGCGGGTTTTATGCATTGGCACAAAAACCGGTCATTTGCGCTTGTAGCTCTTCTTGCCACCAGGCGTCAGGCAATACACGCCACCGCGAGGGCCGGTGCAGAACGAACCGGTGCCGCAATCACAGCCATCATCGCTTTGCAGGAACCGCTGCGGCTGCGCCTGTTCACGAATCCCGAACATCGCGGCGCAACTCTTTTTCGAGCCGCTGATGGAGCCGTCATTGCACAGAAACAAATCACCGTCGCAGCGATCGATCCCGCCCTTCTTGCCGGAACAGGGCGTGTTGGCCGCCCATGTCAACGTACTCAACAACATCAGCAACATGCCAGCCACCGGCCTCCAGCCACCGCGAATCAACTTGCTCACGTCATCACTCCGTTGAAATATGGCCAGATGATATCAACGTTTCGGAAAATAATTCGGCAGCCGCTGCCAATGGCGGTTAAAACATGAAAGTTAATTTAAAGCGTTACTGCAAAATCTTGGCAAAATGGTGCCATTCCGTTTGAACCGATCAGCAGGCCTCCCATGACTCGCATCTTGACCATTGAAGACGACGCCGTGACCGCCCGGGAAATCGTCGCCGAACTGAGCAGCCACGGCCTTGACGTGGATTGGGTCGACAATGGCCGCGAAGGCCTTGACCGCGCCGTCAGCGGCAATTACGACCTGATCACCCTCGACCGCATGCTGCCCGAACTCGATGGCCTCGCCATCGTCACGACCCTGCGCACCATGGGTGTGTCCACGCCGATCCTGATGATCAGTGCCCTGTCCGATGTCGACGAACGCGTGCGCGGGCTGCGCGCCGGCGGTGACGATTACCTGACCAAACCCTTCGCCACCGACGAGATGGCCGCCCGGGTCGAAGTATTGCTGCGCCGGCAGAACAACGGTGGCGCCCAGCCCACCACCCTGCGTGTGGCGGACCTGGAACTGGACCTGATCAGCCACGAAGCGAGCCGCGCCGAGCAGGTGCTGACGCTGCTGCCGACCGAGTACAAACTGCTGGAATTTCTGATGCGCAACAGCGGCCAGATCCTGTCGCGGATGATGATTTTCGAGGAGGTCTGGGGTTATCACTTCGATCCCGGCACCAACCTGATCGACGTGCACATCGGCCGTCTGCGCAAAAAGATCGACCCGCCGGGCAACGTCCCGCTGATCCGCACGGTGCGAGGCTCGGGTTATGTCATTGCCGAACCCGTCTGACGGCTGGCGCTCCTCCAGCAGCCGGTTGCTGGCGCTTTACAGTTCGTTGTTCGTGGCCTGGAGCGGGATCCTCATGGGGGTCATGTATTTCGAGGTCTCCGGTTACCTCGACAACCTGGCCAAGCATTCGCTGATGCAGCGTCAGCATCTGTTCTCGCACTTTCGTGGCGACCAGCTGGAAGACGCACTCGCCGCCAGCATGACGTTCGATATTCGCGGCATCGATGCCTACGGCCTGTTCGCCGCCGACCACACCTACCTCGGCGGGGCCTTGCAGCAGATGCCTGCCGGCCTGCCGCTGGACGGCAAGATCCACGAATTGCGCGACTGCTCCGAATCCGACGACCCGACCCTGCCCGCCGACAGCTGCGATGCGGTCGCCACCCCGACCCGCGACGGTCGCTGGCTGGTACTGGTGCGCGACAACGGCTCGCTGTTCGCCGTGACCCGGATCATTCTGCGCGCACTGCTCTGGGGTGTTTCGCTGACGATCGTGCCGGGGGTCATCGGCTGGCATTTGCTGCGTCGTCGGCCGTTGCGACGCATCCGCGCGATTCAGGCCAGTGCCCAATCGATCGTCGCCGGCGACCTGACTCACCGCTTGCCCGTGTCCAATCGCCGTGACGAACTGGACATGCTCGCCGCCATCGTCAACGCCATGCTCGATCGCATCGAGCGCTTGATGAATGAAGTCAAAGGTGTGTGCGACAACATCGCCCACGACCTGCGCACCCCGCTGACCCGCCTGCGGGCGCAGTTGTATCGCATGCAGCAGCAGGCCGGCGAAGGCTCGCCGGAGGCCGCGCAACTGGATCTGGTGCTGGCCGAAGCGGATACGCTGATGGCGCGCTTTCGGGGTTTGCTGAGGATTTCCGAACTGGAAGATCGCCAGCGGCGTTCGGGATTCGTCGAGCTCGATCCGGTGCGGCTGTTGCAGGAACTGCATGAGTTTTATCTGCCGCTGGCCGAGGAAGACGAACTGCATTTCAAACTGAACATGCCGGAAACCCTGCCGCAGCTGAACGGTGACCGGGCGCTGTTGTTTGAAGCCTTGGCCAACCTGTTGAGCAACTCGATCAAGTTCACCCCGCCAGGAGGCACGGTAATTTTGCGTGGGGTGAATGATGCGGGGCATACACGGATCGAAGTGCACGACTCCGGCCCCGGTATTCCCGAGTCGGAACGCGAAGCGGTGTTCCAGCGCTTCTATCGAGCAGAGGGTGGGCAACCGCAAAGCGGTTTCGGGCTGGGGCTGTCGATCGTCGCGGCGATTGTCAGCCTGCACGGGTTCAGTCTTGAGGTGGGTCACAGCGATCTGGGCGGGGCGAAACTGGTGCTGGATTGCCGGCAGAGGCTGATTTCACAGTCGTGAAAGCGATCGTTCCCACGCTCTGCATGGGAACGATCAGCGATCTAACTCAGGCTGGGTAATTCGCGCGTAGCGCCTCGAGTCCACCCTGATAGATGCCGCTGAACAGCGCCACCACTTCCTCATCGCTTACGCCCTGGGCGGTGAAGCGTCCCGACCACGTCACCTTCGCGCCCTGCCCCTGAGCTTCGACGCGAATCGTCGCCAGATAATCGGTGGCCGGAAACGGTGCCTGCAGAATCGAATAACTGTAGGTTTTGCCCGCGTTATCGAACGTCTCCAGGCGCTCGACCACCACCGCGCCGTCAGCGGTTTGCAGGGTGCGCACACGCCCGCCTTCGCTCAGTTCGCTGTTGGGAATGAACGGCAGCCAGTCCGGCAGGGTGTTGAAGCCGCCAATCAATTGCCAGACCTGATCGGCCGAAGCCGGGATGTCGATCGTTGCTGATGCTGTTGCCATAAATAAAAAGTCTCTCTCGATAAATTCAGATAGTCAGGCTGTCGACCACGCCGCCGTCGACCCGCAACGCGGCGCCGGTGGTGGCAGAGGACAGCGGTGATGCGATGTAGGTGACCAGGTGCGCGACCTCTTCGACATCCGCCACGCGCTGGATGATCGAGCTCGGACGGGCCCGGCGCACAAAGGCGTCGGCTTCGTCCCGCAGGCTGCGGCCGGACTCGGCGGCGGCATCCTTGAGCATCTCTTCGACGCCGTCGGTGAAGGTCGGCCCCGGCAGGATTGCATTGACCGTGACGCCAGTGCCGGCCAGCCGTTTGGCCAGACCATGGGATACCGCCAGGTTGGCGCTTTTGGTCACGCCGTAGTTGATCATGTCCGCCGGGGTGGCCACGCCGGATTCCGAGGACAGGAAGATCACCCGGCCCCAGCCCTGCTCGACCATCGCCGGTACGTAATGCCGCGACAGACGCACGCCGGAGATCACGTTGATTTCATAGAAGCGCGTCCACTCATCGTCCGGCGCGTCGAAGAAATCCACGGCGTTGTAGATGCCGAGGTTGTTCACCAGGATGTCGGCTTTCGGTTCGGCGGCGAACAGTTTCTGCGCGCCGTCGGCCGTGCCCAGATCCGCCGTCAGACCGCGCAGTTGCGCGCCCGGCACCTTGTCTCGAATGCTTGCCAGCGCCTGTTCGACCTTGGCCGCGTCGCGACCGATCACCACCACCGTGGCGCCCGCCTCGGCCAGCGACTGGCTGATGCCCAAACCGATGCCCGCCGTACTGCCGCTGACAATCGCCAGTTTTCCGCTCAGATCGATCTTCATGCTTTCACCTCATCAATAGGTAATGGTGCACGTTCGGACACCAGTTTCGCTTCTCGCATGGCCTGCCAGAAACCGGCAGGAATTACCGCTGACAGCGCCGCCACGTCCTCGGCGATCCGCCCGGGTTTGCTCGCGCCGGGAATCACCGCTGCCACCGCCGGATTGGCCAGGGAGAATTGCAGCGCCGCCGCTTTTACATCCACACCATGGGCCGCCGCGATACGTTTGATCTGCTCGACCCTGGCAACGATCTCAGGGCTGGCCTTCTGGTATTCGAAGTGCGCGCCACCGGCCAGAATCCCCGAGCTATAAGGGCCGCCGACGACGATTTCAACGTTCTGCGCCCGCGCCGAATCCATCAGGCGTTGCAGGGCCCGCTCGTGGTCGAGAAGAGTGTAGCGGCCGGCCAGTAGAAAGCCGTCGGGCTGCGCCTCGGTCAGATCAAGGGTCAATTCGCAGGGTTCGACCTTGTTCACGCCCAGCCCCCAGCCCTTGATCACGCCTTCTTCACGCAGGCGGGTGAGGACTTTGAAGGCGCCGGTACGGGCCTGATTGAAATACTCCAGCCATTGGTCACCGTAGAAATCCTGAGCGATGTCGTGGACCCAGACGATGTCCAGGCGATCGGTTTTCAGGCGTTCTAGGCTGTCTTCGATCGAGCGCAAGGTGGCATCGGCGCTGTAGTCGTTGACGATCTTGTTCGGGCGGCCGTGTTCGAACACCCCGCTCTTTTCGCCCAGATCACGGGCGGCGGCGTCTTCGACTTCGTCGAGAATCACCCGGCCGACCTTGGTGCTGAGCACATAGTCGTCGCGCTTGTAGCGGGACAGTGCTTCGCCGAGGCGTATTTCCGACAGGCCCGAGCCGTAGAACGGCGCGGTATCGAAATAACGCACGCCGGCATCCCACGCCGCATGCACGGTGGCCTGGGCTTCTTCCTCGGGGATGGCACGGAACATGTTGCCCAGTGGCGCGGTGCCGAAGCCCAGTTGGCCGGGCAGTTTGTCATTCAAACTCATTGGGGATTTCCTCGTAGTGTCTGGGTCGTGGTTGACCGTTGAGCAGATCCTAGATTGCGCCACTCAGACCGTCCAAGACATAATCCGCAGCACTTGAGTCCTTTAAGGTCTGACATGATCGACATCCGCCAATTGCGTTACTTCGTCGCCGTCGCCGAGGAAGAACACGTCGGCCGCGCCGCCGAGCGCCTGCACATTTCCCAGTCGCCCCTGAGCCGGCAGATCGCCCAGCTTGAAGAACGCCTGGGCCTGACCCTGTTCGAACGTAGCCAGCAACGTATCCGCCTGACCCGTGACGGCCAGACGTTTCTCGCCGAAACCCGCGCCCTGCTGACCCACGCCAATCGCCTCGAATCCCTCGGCAAACGCCTGGGCCGTGGCGAGGAAGGTGGCCTGTGCATCGGCTACATCGAGAACGCCATGCACGCGGGCGTCCTGCCCAACGCCTTGCGCGTGCTGCGGGTGGATCGACCGAATGTGCATGTCGCGCTGTACAACCTCAACTCCGCCGAACAGCTCGAAGGGCTGCGTCAGCGTAGCCTCGATATCGCCCTGGTCAGCGAACCGCCGACGACCGACGATCCTGACTTGCTGGGCTTTCAGGTGCTGGACGACCCGATGCTGCTGGCGCTGCCGGAGCAGCATCCACTGGCCGCACAGGCATCGCTGACCCCGCAGGATCTGGCCACTCAGGAGTGGATCGGCGTGCAACCGCGCCAGGAGGCGCGCGACGACTTCCTGAGCGCCTGCCTGCGCGCTGGCTTCACCCCGGATGTGCGGATGCAGGCGACCGAGCCGTTCACCGCGCTGGGGCTGGTCGCTTCGGGGCTGGGGATTGCCATGATCCAGAAAGGCCTGAGCCACAACGCGCCGCCAGGTGTGGTGTTGCGGGAAGTGCCGTGGCTGGCGTTTACCACGCCGTTGTGGGCGGCGTGGCACCGGGTCAATTTGCGGCCGTTGGTGGAGACATTCAGGACGATGCTGACGGGGCCGGACATCTCGGGCGCCAGATAATCTGCTGGCCCCTCACCCTAACCCTCTCCCCGAGGGAGAGGGAACTGATCGGGGGATATTGACGTGATGCAGCGACCTGAAAAATCTAGTGTGAATCCATAATCAGGTTGATCCGGCACTGACGGTTTGTCCGGTCTACAGTGAATTTTCCATCCCACTTCACAAGGACGTGAAGCATGCAAAATCGCCCTACCCTCGACCAACGCCGGTTCGCCCGCCGTTTACGCGCCAGCCAGACCGATTGCGAGCAGATGCTCCGGCAACGGCTGCGTGCGCGGCAGGTGGCGGGACTGAAGTTTCGGCGGCAGGTGCCGATCCCACCGTTTGTGCTGGATTTTTATTGCGTAGAGTTGAGGTTGGCGGTGGAGCTGGATGGGGGGCAGCACTATGAGGAAGCGGGAGAGGTTCATGATCGGCGGCGTACGCTCTATCTTCAGCGGCTTGGGATTGAGGTGGTGCGGTTCAGTAATCTGGAGGTGATTCGGCAGATGGGGGATGTGTTGGAGCAGATTGTCAGGATCGCAGAGGATTTGAGATCGCGGTCCTGATCCGGAAAGCGCCCTCACCCTAGCCCTCTCCCAGAGGGAGAGGGAACTGATTGGGGGATATTGCCGTAATACATCGACCTGAAAGATCTGCAGTGAATCCATAATCGACTCGGTTTTTCAGGTCGATGTATCCCTCAATACACCTCGGTCGGCCCCCTCTCCCTCCGGGAGAGGGCTGGGGTGAGGGAAAGCGGTCGACGCAGAAATCCGAGCATTCAAATCCCGAAACGCGCCCACCCCGCCACCAACTGCGCACTGATACTCACCCCGCCACACACCACAATCACCACATCACGAGCCTCCGCCAACGCCGGGTGATCGAGGTAGGCCACCGCCAGCGACACCCCGCACGCCGGCTCCACCAGTTGCCGCAAATCACTGGCGTAACGCACCACGCCCATGATCGCGTCGTCATCGGACAGCACCAGGCATTCGTGATCGAACTCGCCGATGTGCTGCACCGGCCAATCCGCTACCTGAGCGGCCCCCAGGGAGGTGGCGACGGTGTCGATCTTGCTCAGGCGCACCGGGTGGCCGGCCTCGACGGCGGCGGCAAACGAGGCGGCGCCGCGGGTTTCGCAGGCGATGATCCGGCAGTCACGCCGGTCATGGCGCAGCAGTCCGGTAAGGATCCCTGCCAGCAATCCCCCGCCGCCCACAGAAGTGACCACCGTGTCGACCTGCGGGCAGTCTTCGAGGATTTCATCGATCATCGTGCTGTGCCCTTGCCACAACACCGGGTGGTCGAAGGCCGGAACATATTCGGTGTCCGTCGCACCGGCCAATTCACGGGCGCGCTGGTTGGCCTCGTCCCAGACCTTGCCATGCACAATGACTTCGGCGCCGGTGCGACGGATGCGCGCGCGGGTCGCTTCCGGGGTGGTGTGCGGCACCACGATGCAGGCTTGCAGACCCAGGCTGGCCGCCGCCACCGCCGTGGCGAGGCCGGCATTGCCGCCGGACGGACAGACGACTTTGCGCTTGCCCTGCGCCGCCGCCTGACTGCACAACAACCCCATGCCCCGCAGCTTGAAGGAGCCGCTGGGTTGCAGGTTTTCCAGTTTCAGCCAGATACGCCGGGAAGTGGTCGACAGGGTCGGATGGAGGATCAACGGCGTGCGGATGTGCAACATGGCGGGCTCCTGTTGAGGTCACGTCCGGACGACCGCTGCGCCGGAGCGTGGACGAATGCAAGGTGAACGTCCCTGCCTGAAGCGTAGTTCACCCCGCCCCCAACGTTGAACGCCGGGGATCGTGCCGGGATCTACACTGAACGGATCAGCCGTGAGGTGCCTATGAAAATGTCAGCGCAAATGACCGTCGTCGCGGTGCTTGCCACCCTTGCCTATCTGGGTCTGGCGATGTGGGGCATCGGTGGCGTGGCGGTGTTCTTTTCCCACGGGGCCTTGGTGGTCGTGACCCTGGCGACGTTGGTGATGGTGGTGGTGTCGTTGTTCAGCGAAGTGAACCTGAGCTCCGGTGAACGTGAAGACCGGGCCAATCGCTGGGTGATCCCGGCGTTCGGCGTGATCGGTCTGGTCAGTGCGTTTCTGCCGGCTTACTGCGACCGCATCGGTTTCTGGACCATTGGTCGCGAAGGCACCCGCTGGCTGGGAGCGTTGCTGTTCATTGCCGGCGGTGCGTTGCGGTTGTGGCCGGTGTTTGTGCTGGGGCATCGGTTCAGCGGCCTGGTGGCGATTCAGCCGGGGCATCGTCTGGTCACCGATGGCATCTACACGCACCTGCGCAATCCCAGCTATCTGGGGCTGGTCGTCAATGCTTTAGGCTGGGCGTTGGCGTTTCGGTCGGTGGTCGGGATCCTGCTGGCAGCGCTGACCCTGATCCCGCTGATTGCCCGTATCCACTCAGAAGAGGCCCTGCTGCGCGCCCGGTTCGGCGCCGAATACGATGCCTATTGCGCACGCAGCTGGCGGTTGTTGCCGGGGGTTTACTGAGGTTGCAGACGCAACTGGCCGTCGCTGTCGATGCTCAGCGTAACGTCGCAGTAACTGGCGATGGTCGCGTGCCGCGTCTCGACCGGATGCTGGTGAGTGGCGGTAATGATCATCAACGGCGCACCCGCCGCTTCAGCCGCCTGAATACCGACGGTCGCATCTTCGAATATCAGGCAATCGACCGGGTCCAGCCCCAGACGCCTGGCAGCCAGGCGGTAACCGGCCGGATCAGGTTTGCCGGCGCTCACGTCTTCGGCCGTGATCATCACCGCAGGCTCGGGAATCCCCGCCGCCGCCATCCGCCGCAACGCCAGATCCCGTGGCGCCGAAGTCACCATGGCCCACTGATTTGCCGGCAACGACTTGAGAAACGCCGCCGCACCAGGAATCTCGACAATGCCTTCAACGTCTTCGATTTCCGCTTCGGTGATGAACGCCGCTTGCGCCTCGGCGTCCACGCCCGGCAAGTTCAGACGCGTGATGGTATCGATGGCGCGCACGCCATGGATGGTCGGCAGGAACGTTTCGACATCCACGCCATGACGCTCGGCCCAGGCAGCCCAGATCCGCTCGGCGGCGGCGATGGAGTTGAGGACGGTGCCGTCCATGTCGAACAGGAACGCGCCGAACGCGCGATTGAAAACAGCATCTTGAGCGGACAAGGGATCGCATCCTTAGGCAGAGCCGGGCAAATGTGCCCGGCAATGTAGCATTTGCCGCTGGCCTCAGTGCAAACGCGGTGCCTTGGATTTGAACGCGTCGTCCACACAATCGAGCAACTGGCCGATGGCCCAGGGCTTCTTGATGAACGCCACCGGATGGCGGACGCCGGAGGTCTCCGGCGTTTCATAACCGGACATGACCATCACCGGTTTTTCCGGCCAGCGTTCGCCCACCAGATTGGCCAGGTCCGCCCCATTGAGGGTGCCGGGCATGGTGATGTCGGTGAGCAGCAGCGCGACTTCCGGCGCGTGCTTTTCCAGGTATAGCGACGCCGCATCGGCACTGGTCTGCGGCTCGACCTTGAAACCTTCCTCCTGAAGAATTTCGCACAGAAACTCCAGAATCAACGGATCGTCTTCCACTACCAGAATCAACCCGCCAGGAAGGTGCGCGCTCGACGTCGGAATTGGACACATGAACTGGCACTCCCCGAATTGCATGAACGATTTAGCGGCATGATCCCGCTGCTTATCTGGTATGAGCGGCGCCTCGTACATAAATTCATTTTTGATACAGGTCTTTTCGATAACGTCGGTCGGCGGACCATCGCCATGGCGCATTTGTGGTTAAAATGCCCGCCCTTTTGCTGGCCGATTCCGATTGATGAACCCTCAAGCCCTCGCCGTTCTCCACGCCCACCTGCTCACCGCACTGACTTCGGCACCGGCCGAAACCCGGCGTCTGTTCCACGGGCGCGGGCGTTGCTGGCCGGGGCTGGAACAGGTCACCGTGGACTGGCTGCAAGGCGTGGTGCTGGTGTCGCTGTTCAAGGAACCCGAGGCTTCGCAGCTGGAAGACCTCAAGCGCCTGCTGCTGGAAATCACCGGCTCGGCGCCATGGCAGCAGTCCGGCGCCCACACCCTGCTGATTCAGCACCGATACCTGCCGCAAAGCACTGCCGAATGGCTGCTGGGGGAAGAGATCGATGAGATGACCATCGTCGAGGGCGGGCTGAAATACCGCGTGGATCTGGGCCGCAAGCAGAACGCCGGGCTGTTCCTCGACATGCGCTACGGGCGCAACTGGGTGCGCGAACAAGCGGCGGGCAAACGGGTGCTGAACCTGTTCGCCTACACCTGCGGTTTTTCGGTGGCGGCTATCGAGGGCGGCGCCAGCCATGTGGTCAACCTCGACATGTCCCGCGCCGCGCTGAGCCGGGGCCGCGACAATCACCGCCTGAACGGGCATGACCTGAGCAAGGTCAGTTTCCTCGGCCACGACCTGTTCAAATCCTGGGGCAAGGTGATCAACAGCGGCCCGTACGATCTGGTGATCATCGACCCGCCGTCGTTCCAGAAAGGCAGTTTTCTGCTGACCAAGGATTACCAGCGCGTACTGCGCCGCCTGCCGGAACTGCTGACGGCACAGGGCACGGTGCTGGCGTGCATGAACGATCCTTCGTTCGGTTCGGATTTCCTGATCGACGGCGTGACCCAGGAGGCGCCGAGCCTGCGTTTCGAGCAGCGGCTGGAAAATCCGCCGGAGTTTCCCGACGTCGATCCTGAAAGCGGCCTGAAGGCGCTGCTGTTCAAGCAGATCGGCTGACCTGCTCAGCGCGGCCGCAACACCAGCGCAAACAATTCGCCATGCCCGGTGACATTGAGCTTGTGATAGAGATTGCGCCGATGCACCTTCACGGTCTCCGGCGATATGTTCATGCGCTGGGCGATGGCCTTGCTGGAAAAGCCCTGAAGAATCAGGCGCGCCGTATCGATTTCGCGCACGGTCAGGCGGGCGTCGAAACGATCCAGCAATGCGGCCAGATCTCCGACCGGCGCCTCAACGACTGCGCCTTGCGGCGGCATCAACTGCACATGCCGACGCATTGCTGACAGCACCCAGTCCCGCACGCAGAGCAGACGCCCCTGCTCCTGCAAACCGAACGCCGTCGCCCGGCCCATCGACAAGCCGAGCACACCGTCATCGGTGTTGACCAGAAATTGCAGTTCATCCGCGCCGACCACAGAACGGAAGTAGCTCAGGTAGTACTCGCTGTGCAGAAACTGGTCCGGCGCCACGGACGCGAGGCTGTGCAAACCGTCGGCGATCCCGGAGACAGCGGCCTGGTAGAAGGGATCAAGCAGGTACATGCCAGCACAGTAACCGGCCAGTTCTTCCTGCTCGTCGGCACGGCCCTGACTGTCGAAGTCGATCAGCAACTGCGGCGGCCGCCCCGCCTGCATCACCGCCACCAGCGCATTGTCCAGCGGCACCAGCAATCGCAGCGTATCGACCAGCGCCCGCCAGAAACCGTCCTGCCCCACCGTGGCGAACACTCGCGACAGACTCTGATGCACCGGCAATTCCTGCAGCAACGCGTCCACGCACTACCCCTTTCGAGTAACCCATGATGGGAATGGGTGTGGCGCAGCCCGCCCGATAGGCTGACCACTCCTGTTCATCACCGGCCTGCCAACAGGCCAGGAGTGCCGCATCATGCATAGTCATCGTGGGTATATCAACCTGGGTCTGATGGGCGTTTTGTCCGCAGCACTGAGCGCGCAGGCGGCCGATGCGCCGAGCGTGCATGTCTACAACTGGTACGACTACATCGGCCCGAACACCCTGCATGACTTCAAGCGTGACAGCGGTATCGAACCGGTCTACGACACCTTCGACAGCGCCGAAGTGCTGGAAGGCAAACTGATGACCAGCCGCAGCGGCTACGACGTGGTGGTGGCGAGCAACTTCAGCCTGCCGACCCTGATCAAGGCCGGCGCCCTCGCTCCGCTGCCCCGCGATCAACTGCCGGGCTGGAAGAACCTCGACAACGATCTGCTGCGCAAACTGGCCAACAACGACCCCGGCAACCAGTACGCCGTGCCGTATCTGTGGGGCACCAACGGCATCGGCTACAACGTCGACAAGGTGCGCGCCGCGCTGGGCGACAAGGCCCCGGTGGACTCCTGGGATCTGGTGTTCAAGGAAGAGAACCTCGCCAAGCTCGGCGAGTGCGGCGTGGCGATGCTTGACTCGCCATCGGAAATGCTCCCGGTTGCGTTGCACTATCTCGGCCTGCCGCCCAACAGCACCAACGCCGAGGACTATCAGAAAGCCGAAGCGCTGCTGCTGAAACTGCGCCCGCACATCGCCTACTTCAATTCCTCCAAATTCATCAGTGATCTGTCCAACGGCAACATCTGCGTGGCAGTCGGCTGGTCCGGTGCGATGCTCGAAGCCAAGACCAACGCCGAGCAGGCCGGCAACGGCGTGAAGATCCAGTACAGCCTGCCGAAGGAAGGCGCGCCGGTGTGGTTCGACACGCTGGTGCTGCTCAAGGACGCACCGCATCCGACCCAGGGCCTGGCGTTCATCGACTACCTGCTGCGGCCCGAGGTGATTGCGCCGGTCAGCGATCACCTGTCTTACCCCAACGGCAATCGGGCCGCCACCGCGCTGGTCGGCGAAGCCACCCGCGACAACCCGGCGGTGTATCCGTCGGCCACGGCGATGACCACGCTGTTCACCCTCGAGCCCCTGCCCAAAGCCACCGAGCGGGTACGCACGCGGGTCTGGAGCAAGGTCAAGAACGGCCAATAATCAACATTGAACAGAGAAGAAAACACCATGAAACCAAGAGCCCGCGATCTCCACATCCGCATCGGCCAACTGCAGCCCGGCCCGCTCAACGCCATCACCGACGTACCCGGCGTGCGGGTCGGCCACAGCAATGTGCGCGGCCGCAGCGCCAGCGGTCGTGATGTCTGCAGCGGCGTCACCCTGATCGAACCTCGCGCCGGATCGACCAATGCGCAACCGTGTTTTGCCGGCGTTCACGTACTCAACGGCAACGGTGATGCGACGGGGCTGGAATGGATTCGCGAAGCCGGCCTGCTGACCAGTCCGATCGCCTTCACCAACACCCATAGCCTCGGCGTAGTACGCGACGCCTTGATCGAATTGGATCGAGCGCAGCAACCGGACGACGGTCGTCTCTACTGGAACATGCCCGTGGTGCTGGAGACCTTCGATGGATTGCTCAACGACATCAACGGCTTTCACGTGAAGCCCGGGCACGTGGCCGAGGCGATGAGCAATGCCGTTGACGGCCCGGTGCAGGAAGGCGCAGTGGGCGGTGGCAGCGGCATGATCTGCCATGAATTCAAGGGTGGGATCGGCACCGCGTCGCGCCGCTTGAGCAAGGCTCAGGGCGGCTGGACGGTGGGCGCCATCGTCCAGGCCAACCATGGGATTCGCAGCGAACTGCGGGTCGATGGCTACCCGGTCGGGCGTTACATGGAACAGGTGGATTCGCCGTTCCTGCGCGCTTCGCTGCCGCACCCGGGCATGGGTTCGATCGTGGTGTGCCTGGCCACCGATGCACCGTTGCTGCCGCATCAATGCACGCGGCTGGCACAACGGGCCAGTCTCGGTCTGGCGCGTACCGGCGGTGGCAACGAAGACCACAGCGGTGACATCTTCCTCGCCTTCGCCACTGGCAACGGCCACATCCCGCCCGCCGCCTACGAGGGCAAAGGCGCGCCAACCTGCGACGGCTTGCGGATGGTCAACAACGACCACATCAGCGAGCTGTTTCTGGCGGCGACCGAGGCCGTTGAAGAGGCGATCATCAACGCCTTGCTGGCCAGCGACAGCACCGAAGGTAACGGGCATTCGGTGCCGGGGCTGGATGCCGCCACCCTGCTCGCCACTCTCGAAAAAGCCGGCTGGCCGGGCACTCGCTGAAACCGTTCGCAAAGAGCTTCAGCGAAACAGCCCTTGTCCGAGTTCGCGCGCTGCCTGCAGCTGGATCGCAGGATCGCCCGACTCGGACTCCAGCAACAACGCCGAGCCCGTCACCGTTGCACCGCAGTAATCGAAGATGCCGTGATCGATCTGCGCCTTCATCGCCGCGCCGTAGCCGTGGCGTTCGTAAGTACGTGCATCCGCCCCGCCGAGTGCGACCAACTGCACACGCAGTCGTCCGAGTTTTTTCAGGGTCGAATCGCCGTCGAAATCAAACGCCCAGCCATTGCTGAACACCCGGTCGATCCAGCCTTTGAGCAGCGCCGGCATCGACCACCAGAAAACCGGATAGACCAGCACCAGCGCATCGGCGCGATCGATTCGCACCTGCTCGGCCAGAACGTCTGCCGGCGGTGCGGACTCGCGGTGGTGCACGGCCCAGTCGGCCACACCGAAACGCGGATCGAATGCCTCGGCGTGCAGGTCAGCGATTTCGAAGGTGTTGGACGAATCACTCTCCGACAGGCCTTTGGCAATCTGATGCGCCAGCCCATGGGTCAGCGAGCGGGGATCATCATGGTCTACAACAATCAATGCATGCATGGGGGAAATCTCCGGTTGGTGATTGCTGACCAAGGGCTTATCCTTTCGATAAGTTACACTTGGTAAGCTACAGTTAGTAAGTTACCTTCAGTAAGTTACGTTTGGTATATAAGCAATGGCAACCACTGAAATCCCCGAACCCGCTCAACCGCGCCGACGCCTGTCCCGGGAAGACCGTCAGCGCCAGTTGCTCGACATGGCCTGGCAATTGATTCGCGAAGAAGGCACCGATGCCCTGACGCTGGGTTATCTGGCGGAAAAGGCCGGCGTGACCAAACCGGTGGTGTATGACCACTTCATCACCCGCGCCGGTTTGCTGGCTGCGCTGTATCAGGATTTCGACAGGCGCCAGACGGCGTTGATGGATGCGGCGCTGGCCGATGCCGAGGCGACCCTGAGTGGCACCGCGACGGTGATTGCCACGGCGTATGTCGATTGCGTGCTGACCCAGGGCAACGAGATTCCGGGGGTGATCGCCGCCCTGGCCAGCACGCCGGAACTGGAGAAGATCAAACGCGAATACGAGGCGGTTTTCCTGGAGAAATGCCGCAGTGTGCTGTCGCCGTTCGCTGACGGTGGTGACATTACCCAGGCGGGATTGCGTGCCATGCTCGGCGCCGCCGAGGCGTTGTCCCAAGCCGCGGCCACCGGCGAAATCAGCCCGGCCGAGGCCCGTGAGGAGCTGTCTGCGAGCATCGCAGCGATGGTCGAAAGGGCCGCCGTCAGTGCCGCAAAAGCAAGTGACTGACGGTACTTGAGACCGTCCGTGCACCTTCCTAGGATGGAGATACGCAGTCGCTTGGTTTGCCAAACCGCTGCGTAGGTGCGGGTGTCCTGAACCCCAATCAAGCCCGCACCTTGTTCATGCGCATCTTGAGCCTCACGGGCTCTACTTCCTCCCCATCAAAGAGTCTTGAGGCTCTTTTTTTGTCTCCGAAAATCAGCGCTCCGGTTCGCGACGGATCGAACGCCACGCGGCTTGCGCCAGCAGCTCGCGATAAGCCTTCGGACTGCCCTGCACTCGCCCGGACAACCACGCCCGGCAATAGCTGTCGGCCTGACCGACGATCAGCGATGGCAGCAATTCGGCCGGGCAATCGTTGAGTTCGGCGGCGCGCCCGGATTCGGCCAGCCAGGTGCGCAGCCCCAGATTGCGGGTCTTGTTGCGAGCGGCGAGTTCGTCCTTGTGCGGCCCCCGGGTCACGGCATAACGCGCGTGGTACTGGAATCGCGCCCATTCAGGCTGGTTCTCGACCCAGTCCACATAACTGAAAACCAGGGCCTGCACGCCCTCTTCGGTGGTCGTCGCGTCGGCCAGATACGCATCGCGCAAACGCGCCTGATCTTCCAGTGCGGTGAAAAACAACGCGGCCACCAGCCCTTCCTTGTTGCCGAAGTGGTGGTAGATCGCGCCGACACTGGTGTCGCACTCGGCCCTGATCATTTCGATGGTCGTGGCCTCGATACCTTGTTCATTGAACAGGCGCAAGGCTTTGCGAAAGATGTCGCGCTTGAGTTCGGCCCGTCGTCCGGGGTAGCTGCGCTCGAGTAGATCTGCGGTGTCCATGGGGTTGAAGGCCTGGTAAATCCTGTGGAAAGGCACACCCGTGCCGGTAATCGAAACGCGCCTAGGTTGACAGATTTCCCGCTGACAGAATACCGTTCCGTTACAGAACAATATTCTGTAACGGAATATCATTCTGTAAATTCATCCAATCACGAGGATTTCCCATGAGTCAGTTTCTCGCCATGTTCACCAGCGCCGGCCCACAAGCGTTCAGCCAGATGGCCTGTCAGGTCGCGCCGTATTTCAGCAGCATCAATCCGTTGGTCAGCGAGCTGCGGGCAGGCTCGGCGACTGTACAAGTGCCGTTTCGCCGCGAGATCACCAACCACCTTGGCACCGTCCACGCCATCGCCATGTGCAACGCCGCCGAGCTGGCCGCCGGGATGATGACCGACGTGTCGATTCCCGCCGGCGCACGCTGGATTCCAAAGGGCATGACGGTCGAGTACCTGGCCAAAGCCAAATCCGACGTGACCGCCGTGGCCAATGGCGAAGGACTGGACTGGCAGACCGAAGGCGACAAGATCGTGCCGGTCGACATTCACGATGCCGAGGGCAAGAAAGTGTTCACGGCGCGGATCACCATGAACGTGAAGCTGTCCTGAAATCACGGGCACAAAAAAGCCCTTGTTGCCGTCATCGCAACAAGGGCTTTTTGCCGTTGGCCGGATCAGTGCACGGTCAGGCGCTGGCGGACAAATTCCTCGGTATGGCGCGTGACTTGATCCAGGTGCCGGTCGCGCTGTTTTTCGGCATCGACCATCGCCCGCTTGCCATGTTTGTGCAGGAGGTAGGTGTGAATCTGCTGCACTTCCAGCGAGCGGTAGATCGGCGTGGTGTCGATAAAGCCGCGCAAGCCGTTGCTGCGGTAATGCCGGGTGCTCATCAGCACCTGAGTCTCCAGCTGGCCCAGCACTTCAAAGCCCAGCGCCTCGAAATACGGGACTTTACCCACGCTGCACGTCAACTCGGCATGGGGGTAACGCGTCACCATGTCGGCGATCAAAGCCCGGGCCACACCCTGACGTCGGTACGGCTGCCGGACCGCCAGATACGCCACGTTGCATGCCTCCCAATCGCCCTGCACCGGCAAGTACAACAGGAAGCCGATCACCTGCTCCGGGTCATCCTCATCAGTGGCCACCAGCAGTTCCACTTCGGTGCCCTTCTCGCCGTTCAGCGCCTCCAGATACAAATGCACTTCGTAGCCGACCGCGTATTGATAAACGTTGTACAGCAGGTTGCTCGGGCCCAGACCGATGGCGCTGATGTCGGTCAGGTAATCGACCACCATTTGCAGGATCTGGCTGTTGACGCCTTCGGGGCACGGGGATTTGTAGTGGGTGATGCGGGGCATGACGGGTGAACTCCGGCGGTAAAACACAAGTTGCCGGGCGGGTTGAGCGGCCGGCGAACCGCGACATCATACCCTGTGCAAGCCTGACAAAAATTTCATCTGCCCGAGAACGGATATTTCGCCGATTTGGCGTCCAATTCTTCAGCTGCGTTCAATTCCCGACGCAGGCCCTGAGGAGTTGTCATGAACGTTCTGCGTTCCCTGTTCAAATGGCGAAAAGCCCTGCTGCTGGTGCCAGTGACGCTGGCCACGCTGGCCAGTTCCCCTGTGTTTGCCCAACCCGAAATGATCATCCGCGAAGCACCGCCACCGATGCGCATGGAACCGATGCCCGGCCCACGGCCTGGTTATGCATGGGATCGCGGCCACTGGCGCTGGGAAGGCCGGGGTTATGTCTGGATGCCCGGTCACTGGCAACCGGTACGTCACCACGGCGCACGCTGGGAACCGGGCCACTGGCAGGCGCGCGGGCCGAACTGGTACTGGATTGAAGGTCATTGGGTGCGTTGATCGCTCGCCAGCCCGCCAACGTCATACACCAGGAAAATCGTCATGTCGAAAACCATAAAAACCTTGCTCGCCGCCTCGCTGGTGGCAATCACACTGTCGGGCTGCGTCGTCGAACCGGTGCGCCCGCATCGCCCACCGCCGGTGGTGGAGGTCGTTCCGGCGATGCCTGCGCCGGGTTATCACTGGGTCGCCGGGCATTACCGCTGGGCCGGCAACCAATGGCGCTGGGTGCCGGGGCACTGGCGGGCGTATTGAGGCCGCTCACTGGGCCGGTGCAACCACCTTGAACTTGATCGCGATGTCGTTCGAAACCACGGTATCGGCCCACTCCCCGGCACCGAGGCCGAAGGCATCGCGCTTGAGCACCAGTTCACCGTCGAAGATGCCGATGCTGCTGTCCGGTTTCACATGCACCGGCACCTGTACTTCATGGGTGATGCCTTTGAGCGTGAGCTGGCCGGCAACCAGATAGTGGTTGTCATCGACCCGGCTGAAACGGGTCGATTCAAACACCGCCACCGGGAATTTTTGCGTGTCGAACCATGCGGGTTTCACCAGCTCGGTGTTGGCGTCTTCACTGCCGGCATCGATGCTGGTGAGGTCGATGTGCAACGTGGTGCGGGCGTTGCTCAGATTTGCAGTGTCGAAATCCAGCGTCGCGTCGAACTTGCCGAACGTGCCGTACATCCGCGAGCCCATCTGGTTGTAGGTGAAATTGATCTGGCTGGCGGTGGTGTTGACCCGGGTGTACTCCACGGCCTGCGCCGCCGGCATGACGATCAGGCAACACACGGCAGCCAACAACAATCGAATCGACATGGGATGCTCCGGTGCCTCGGTGGACCTCGACTGACTTAAGCAAACATCCGACGCTAATGCCAGCGCCCACAGCGGTTATTCATTCAAACCAGCCGCTCGATCTTCTGATGCTGCCAGACCCGTTTGTAGTACAGCGTCTGCAAGACCAGCATCCCGAGGTACGCTACCGGAAACGCCATCCACACACCCTGCAAACCAAACTGCCCGTCCAGCCAGTACGCCGCCGGCAATTGCACGCCGACCACGCAAATGATCGCGATGGCCACCGGCACCAGAACCGTGCCGCTGGCGCGCATGATGCCGCCGACGATCGCCTGGAAGCCGAAGATCAACAGGCTCCACAGCATGATGTGCAGCAAGTGCTCGGCCATCGCCCGGGTCGAGTCTTCGGTCAGGAACAGCCCCAGCAGCCAGTGCGACAACAGATAACCGAGCACGATCAAGCCACCGGTCAGGCACACGTTGATCCACAGCCCGGTGCGCAGGATCGGCCCCATCCGCTCCAGCCGCCCGGCACCGATTGCCTGGGCACCGAGGATCGACGCGGTGATCGCAATCGACAGCGCCGGAAACTGCACGTAGTTGACGATCTGCGTCACCGCGCCATAGGCCGCCGTCGCCTGGGAGCCGTGCTGGTTGACCAGCGCCAGAATGACGAGCTCCGACAGCGACAGCACAATCATCTGCACCCCGGTCGGCAGGCCGATGCGCAACACCTTGCCGAGAATCTCGCCGTCCAGGCGCAGCGCCGCGAAGAACTCCCGGTCCGGCGCCAGCGGATGGCCCTTGCGAATCAGACTCCATGACAGCCACGCCATCGATGTCAGCGTGCCGGCCAGCCCCGCAACCGCCGCGCTCTGGATCCCCAGTTGCGGCAAGCCAATCCAGCCGCGAATGAACGCCGGGGTCAGCGCCAGACCGACAATGGTCGACAGCAGCAGCGCCAGCATCGGTGACAGCGTGTCGCTCACCCCGCGCAACAGCTGAGTGAACAGCACGTACACCAGCACAAACGGCAACGTCCACATCATCACGCGAGCATAGGCCACCGCGTCATCCAGCACATCCGCCGGCGTGCCCAACCCCTGCAGCGCCTGACGCGCGAACACACTGCCAAACACCGCCGCCACCAGCCCGATCAACACCCCCAGCAACAGCGTCGCCCCGGCGATCGCCTTCACCATGTGCGACTCGCGCGCGCCCCACGCCTGCCCGATCAACACCCCGGCCCCGGCACCCAGACCGATGACCAGCGCGATGAAGAAAAAGATGATCGGAAACATCCCCGACACCGCCGCCAGCGCCTGAGTGCCGAGCATCTGGCCGATGTAGATGCTGTTGACCGTACCCGACATCGACTGCAGGAAATTCGACAGCACCATCGGGGCGAGGAACAGCAGGTAGGTTTTCCAGAGCGGTGTTGGGGCGGTGGTTTGCATTGAAGGGAGATCCATCTCGACAGCCGGGAACAGATTGAGGGTAGCTTCGGCGAGTTCCGAGCGATGAGCAATGAACTTCTCGGATATTGCAGAAGTTTTCATCTGCGCCCCTCAAGGCTCGACAGATTCATCCTCATCGCTGATTGTTTTCCCTCACGCCAGCTATGGCTGCTTCGGGTTTTGACTCTTTTTTTTCAGCCGTAAACCGTCTGTCTGGCACCCGGCTTCAAGTGCGTGCTGCAGATCCTGTTGCGATTGAGCGCTGACAGGGGACGAGTAATCGGCGGCCAGATAATAGAAGCCTTCGGCACGTGCCTGTTGCGCTTCAAGCAACGTCGGTTGCCCCAACAATCTTATCCGTGCGAATGGATCTTCATCCGTCTTGGGTGGTTCAACCGTGCGCTCGAAACAGTACGCATGGCTAACGGCAAACGGGTAATAGCCCAGGTAGGCATCCTCGGCGTTCAACACATTGCGCAAAAGCATCCGGCTCTCGTCGTAACGAGGCGTCTTGGGAACCGTGTCACTGCACTTTGCATAAACGATGGCGCCGACCAGCAGACCTTTTCTGGCGGAGTCGCCATAGAGGGCGCAGGCCTTCTCACGTTTTTGTTGCAGATCGGGATTCATCGGGTCGCCGAACTCTGTCATCCGCGCTTTGTAAAATACAGCGGCGGCATTACCTTCGGTGATGGACTGAGCCAGGTAGCGTTCAGCCTTGTTTTTGTTCTCAAGAATTTTTTCACCTACAACTTTCGCTTTTGCCTTGTCCGGCGAGTCTTCGGTCGCCATCAACAGAAGCTCTTTCGACAACGCTTGTCCGTCCCAGTATGCCGTGAGGTATTGATTGAACGAGTCAGTACCGGGCGGCTCCGTCTCGGCAACAGCGGTTGAACACACAAAGAAAATCATCAGTGACATCAGATTGCGCAGCATCGAAATTCCTTTTTTTCTCGGAGATCACCACCGAGCCATTAATAGAGACAAGCCTGTATCGGTCGCCAACGAAGGGAGTTGAATGCAAGTTGCAGGTGCCCTCTTCTGCATAACCGTGATAAACCGCAGGCTTGTTCATAACCATTGAGATCATGCCCCATGCCTCGCGCCTTGCGTTTATCTGCAGTCGTTCTTTTGTCTCTGTGTGCCGGTATCGCCGGCGCAGCCGCGCCCTCTCCAGCTCCCAAGACTCTGCAGCCATTGGTGGCAACCCTGAACGAACGCCTGAACATCGGCGACCTCGTCGCCCTGACCAAATGGGACAGTGGCAAGCCGATCCAGGACAGTCCCCGCGAAGCCCAGGTCATTGCCAATGCCCGAACGCTGGCCACCGAACGCAAACTCGACCCGGAAGACGTCGCGCAATTGATCGCCGCGCAAATGGAAGCCAACAAACTGGTGCAATACGGTTTGCTCGCGAAGTGGCAAGCGGCCGGTGCTGCGCCGGACACGCCGCGTCCGGATCTGGGCAAGCAGATTCGGCCGCGCCTTGATGAACTGCAAACCCGCCTGTTGCAGCAATACGCCGACTTCACGCCCTACCGTCACGACCCGAACTGCCCGGTATGGCTGGCCAAGGCACGCAGCGGTTTGACTCAAGATGCACTGCACGAACTGGCCCTGACTCGCGCCACCGGCGAGCTATGTATCCGGGCAACCGCCCCGTGAACCGGGGCTTGGGCATCCATCGCCGGCATCGATAGTCACCATCACGCCAATGAAGTTCTCATAAAAAATCCCGGGCGTAAGATCGGCTCCATACCCAACAAACAACACCCCGGAGCACACGATCATGAAACGCCAAATCCTTCTCGGCATCGCTTTCTCGGTTCTTGCAGTCAACGCTTTTGCAGCCAAACCCGCTCACACCCTGATCGCCGAAGGCGGTTCGGATCGGTTGATTGAACACCGCGTAGCTGAAGGGGGTTCTGATCGTCTGCTAGAACGTCGCGTTGCCGAAGGTGGCGCTGAGCGTCTGCAAGAACGTCGCGTTGCCGAAGGTGGCTCGGATCGTCTGCAAGAACGCCGCGTAACTGAAGGTGGCTCGGATCGTCTGCAAGAACGCCGCGTTGCCGAAGGTGGCGCCGATCGTCTGCTGGAACGTCGCGTAGCTGAAGGTGGCGCTGATCGTCTGCTGGAACGTCGTGTAGCTGAAGGTGGCTCGGATCGTCTGCAAGAACGCCGCGTTGCCGAAGGTGGCTCGGATCGCCTGATCGAACGTCGCGTCGCATGACCTGAACGCTCTTTCCCAAGACAAAGAAAAGCCCGGCCTGATCAGCCGGGCTTTTTCACATCCAACCGTCGCTTACTGAGCGGTTTTCAGCTTGACCACGTCACCGGAGATTTTGGTGGTGTAGCCGGTCAGAACCCATGCCCAGAACCAGTTTTCCTGAACCTGGGTGTTGATCATCGCATCGCCGCCGCGGGCTTTGATCGCGGCATCCTGTGCGCGGACGAAACGGCTGTTCTGGCGGATCGGGATCACGCCGAACAGCAGCAGACCGGTAGCGGTGGCTTCGCTGTGGCCAATCACGGTGTACTGGCTGCTGTCGTATTGTTTGGTGTTCATCGGGGTGCCGGTGCAACCTGCCAGAACCACACCGAACAGTGCGGCGGCGACGACTTTGCTGAGGTATTTCACTGCAAGACTCCATGGGTAAACGCCCGGGATCCATCTCTCGGGCGGCGCACACTTTACCGGAGATAGTGGCACATTAGTATCAACCACGACATTTTTCATGAAGCGCCATCGGCACAGCGCCTCATGAGTCACTTCAAGTATTGGTTTTCAGTTGGGTCCACAACCGCGTCGTCAGACGGGCAATCGCCGCCGGCAGCTCTGAACCATTTGTCCATTCTTTCGGCAGCCTGGCAGCTGAATGAGCTACACGTCCTACTCGGATTGAAACGTCTGAAGATACGCCAACAGATTGTCGATCTTCTCCTCGTCACTCAGCCCCCAGAAGATCATCCGCGTCCCTGGCACCACACCTTTCGGGTCCTTCAGATACGCCGTCAGCGTTTCGCGGTTCCAGGTGATGCCAGAGTTCTTCATCGCATCGGAATACACGTAGTTCGCCGACGTTCCCGCCGGACGGCCGATGATGCCGTTGAGCTGTGGGCCGAATCCCGGGCGGGCGGATTCGCCGACCTGATGGCAGCCGCCGCACAGGCGCGGGAAGATTTTGCCGCCGGCCTCGGCGTCGCCGGCCGCATAGGTGGCTGTGCTGAGCAGGCCTGCGCTGAGGATCAGAGCGAGGGGCAGTAACGCGGTGTTTTTCATCGGGAGTATCCAGATCTTCGGCGGCGCCAAGGGTAATCCTGCAGGGAGCGTTGCGCTACAGGTAAGCCGCGATCACCTGCCGGACTTTGAGCAAGGCTTGACGCAGGACAAGCAGGTCCACCGAGCCCAGCGCCAGCCGGATCGCGTGGGGCACATGGGCCGACACGGTGAACGGCTCGGCGTTGGTGACCGAAATCTGCGCCTTCATCAGCTCGATCACCACCTGATCGGATCGGGCGTCTTCCGGCAGCGGCAGCCACAGGAAATACGAAGACGGATGGCCCATGCTCGGCAAGCCTTGCAGGACTTCCGCGGCCAGCACCTGACGGGCCCGGGCGTCAGCGCGCTTTTGCGCCTCCAGCCAGGTAACGGTGCCGTCGTCGAGCCAGCCGCAGGCAATCGCGGTCATCACTCCGGGGGTGTTCCAGGTGGTGGCGCGGATGATGCGTTCCAGTGCCGGGATGATTTTCAGCGGCGCGGCGATGAAGCCGACGCGCAGGCCCGTGGCGATGTTTTTCGAAAGTCCCGAGACGTACACCGTGCGCTCCGGCGCCAGATCCGCCAGCGGTGGTGGCGGGTTATCGACCAGAAAGGCGTAGGCAGCGTCTTCGATGATCGTCAGATCATGCTGTCGGGCAATCGCCACCAATTGTTCGCGCTGCGCCAAAGGCATCACCCAGCCGAGCGGATTGTGCAGGGTCGGCATGCTGTACACGGCACGCACCGGGCGACTGCGACAGAGTTTGTCGAGCGCCGCCAGATCCGGCCCGTGCTCGGTCACGGGGAGCGCGACCACTTCAAGGTGCAGCGCTTCGGCGAGCACCTTGAAGCCGGAATAGGTCAGCGCATCGGCCGCGATCACATCGCCGGGATTGAGTTGTGCCATCAACGTCACCGCCAGACCTTGCTGGGCGCCGTTGACGATCAACACCTGCTCGGCGTCGACACTCAGGCCTCGGGCTTGCAAGTGCCGGGCAACCGAGGCCCTTTCATGCTGGCGCCCGGCGTGAGGTTGATAACGCAGCAGCGCTTCGAGATCGCCGGACAACGCCAATTGCCGCAAAGCAGTGCGCAGCAGATCGGCCTGCCCCGGCAGCGACGGGTAGTTGAAGTTAAGGTCGATCATGCCAACGGCAATGTCTTTCTGGTCGATCCCCTGCCCCGGCAATAACGAGGTTTCCCGGACAAACGTGCCCCGCCCGGTTTCGCCGCTGACCAGGCCCATGGCCTCAAGCTCGGCGTACACCCGCGAGGCCGTGACCAGCGCCAGCCCTTCACTCGCCGCCAGTTGCCGGTGGGTCGGCAAACGCGTGCCGGGTAAAAGGCGACCGCTGCGAATATCGGCGGCGTAGGTATCAACGAGCGTCTTGTAACGGGAGCGCGGCATGTCGGGATGTATCCATGACAATTCTTTGATTGTGCTGATTCTCAACCCTAGGATGAACCCCAGGCAACCCCACCCTTGAGCATGACCCAACATGGAACGAACCACGGATCTGCCCGCGCCAACCCTGGAAAAAACCAGTGGCTGGATCAACGGTTTCATCGGCGTCGTGATTTTCAGCGGCTCGCTGCCGGCCACGCGGCTGGCGGTGCTGGAATTCGACCCGGTATTTCTCACCGTCATCCGCGCCACCCTCGCCGGGGTGCTGGCGCTGTGCCTGTTGTGGCTGTTTCGCGAACGTCGCCCGGCGCGGAATCAGTGGACGTCGCTGTTGATTGTCGCGCTGGGCGTTGTCGTGGGGTTCCCGCTGTTGACCGCCCTCGCGCTGCAATACGTGACGTCGGCGCATTCCATCGTGTTTGTAGGACTGCTGCCGCTGGCAACGGCGATTTTTGGCGTGCTGCGCGGAGGCGAACGGCCGCGCCCAGTGTTTTGGTTTTTTTCGGTGATGGGCAGTTCGCTGGTGGTCGGTTTTGCGGTTTCCCAGGGACTGACCGCCTCGCCCACCGGGGATCTGTTGATGCTGGCGGCGATTCTTGCCTGCGGACTCGGCTATGCCGAGGGCGCAAAACTGTCGCGCACCCTCGGCGGCTGGCAGGTGATCTGCTGGGCGCTGGTGTTGTCGTTGCCGGTGATGGCCGTGCTCAGCGTATGGCGGGCGCCCGCCTCGTTCAGCGGTTTCAGCGTCTCGGCGTGGGTGTGCCTGGCTTACGTTTCGCTGTTCAGCATGCTGATCGGTTTTGTGTTCTGGTATCGCGGCCTGGCCCAGGGCGGGATTGCGGCGGTCGGACAGTTGCAGTTGTTGCAGCCATTCTTCGGACTGGCACTGGCGGCGACGTTGCTGCATGAGCAGGTCAGTGTCGGCATGTTGGTGGTCACGTTGGGGGTGATCCTGTGCGTGGCCGGGGCGAAAAAATTCGCCAGATAATCTTCAGCTCACTCCCGCTTTCCACTCCCGCGGACTGAGCCCGGTCTTGCGCCGAAACGCCCGGGCCAGCGCCGAAGGACTTTCATAGCCAACCTCTTCGGCAATCAAGGCAATCGGCCGCCCCTCGCGAAGGCGTTTCTGCGCGAGGCTGATCCGCCAGCTCACCAGATAATCCATCGGCGTCTGCCCCACCACTCGCCGAAAATGCTCGGCAAACCCGGCACGGGACAAATGTGCGGTCGCGGCCAATTCGGCGACGCTCCAGGCCTTGGCCGGTTGGTCGTGCATCAGGCTCAATGCGCGGGCAATCTTCGAATCCGCCAACCCAGCCATCATGCCCGGCTGCTGGTTGTGACTGCTGATGAGGTGGCGCAGCAGCAGAATCACCAGCAATTCGAACAGCCGGTCCATCACGGCCTCGCGCCCGCAATGACCGTCGAATGCTTCCTTGAACAGCCACTCCAGGGTACTGGCCATTTCCGGAAGGTCGGCAAGTTTCAGCACCAGATAATCCGGCAGCGCCGCCGCCAGTGCGTTGCCCGCGCCGCCGTCAAATGTCAGCGAGGCGCACACCAATTGCGTGTTCATCGCCTCGTCGGCGAACAATCGGTGGGCAAACGGTCGAGGGAAGAAAATCAGCGTCGGTTCATTGAGGGTGAGTTCCGGTTCATTTCCCGGTTTGAGCAGCACTTGCCCGGCCTGCAACAGATGCACATGGCCACAGATCTGATCGCCGCCGTACGCGCTGATGCCGCAGAAAGTACCGCTGTGGAAGGTGCCGGCATTCACGCCGAAGTGACTGAGCAACGTGGACAAGCGATCCATGAGAGCAACTCCGGGGCAACAGGTTTGGACGATCTGTCGCATATCCTCGACGATTTGCATCCAAAGCACCAGTCGCGCTGAATAACATGACCTCCATCCCCGGCGCACTTCGCACCGGAACTTCGGAGAATCACCATGAGCCGTATCGCCCCGATCAGCATTGAAAACGCCACCGACGCCACTCGCCCGACACTGGAAGGCGTGCAGAAAAAAATCGGTTTCCTGCCGAACCTGTTCAAGACCCTGGCCGTCGCGCCGGTTGCGCTGGATGCCTACGTGCAAATCTCCGCGACGCTGGGCAAAACGTCCCTGAGCGCCAAGGAAAAAGAAGCGGTGTACCTCGCCACGTCGCAGGTCAACGGCTGCGATTACTGCCTGGCGGCGCACACTTTGTTTGCCGGCAAGGCCGGGCTGGCCGCAGAGGAAATCATCGAGGCGCGTCATGGTCGGCTGAATGCCTTCGCCACCCTCGCCCATCAACTGACGCAAACCCGTGGTCACCTGAATGATGAACAGATCGGCGCCGCCCGCGCTGCCGGCATCGACGACAAGAAGATCATCGAAGTGATCGCCATCGTCGCCGCGCAAACCCTGACCAACTACCTCAACAACGTGGCGCTGACCGACATCGATTTCCCGGCCATCGACGCCTGATCAGTGACCGGGGTCGATCTCAGTCGTGATCGACCCCGGCACGTTTCAGCAATTTCTTGCAACGTTCGGACAGGTGAAACACCTGCAACTGCTTGCCGGCCTTGGCGTAGCGTTCGCGCAGGGTTTTCAGTGCGGCGATGGCCGAGTAATCGACAAAACTCAGGTGCCGACAGTCCAGCGTCACGCGTTGCGGGTCATTGGCCGGGTCGAACTGATTGAGGAACGGCGTGGTCGAGGCAAAAAACAGCGTGCCATGCAGGCGATAGAGTTTGCTGCCGTCCGCTTCCAGATGCTCATCAGCGTACAGCTCGCGTGCCTGCTGCCAGGCAAAATTCAGCGCCGCGATGATGATCCCGCACAACACTGCCGTGGCCAGATCGGTAAATACCGTGATGATGGTCACCGCGATGATCACCAGCACATCGTTGAGCGGCACTTTGTTCAGCACCCGCAACGAGGCCCAGGCAAACGTCTGCTGCGACACCACAAACATCACCCCCACCAGCGCCGCCAGCGGAATTCGCTCGATCAGCGGCGACAGAAACAGAATGAACAGCAGGATCAACACCCCCGCCACCACCCCGGACAACCGTCCGCGCCCGCCGGAACTGAGGTTGATCACAGTCTGGCCGATCATCGCGCAACCGCCCATGCCGCCCAACGCACCGGAGACCATGTTCGCCGCCCCCAGCGCCACACACTCGCGATCCGGATAACCACGGCTTTCGGTGATTTCATCGGTGAGGTTGAGGGTCAGCAGGGTTTCCAGCAGGCCGACCAGCGCCATCAGGATGGCGTAAGGCGCGATGATGCGCAGGGTGTCCAGCGTCCACGGGATGTCCGGCAACGCGAACTTCGGAAGACCACCGGCGATGTGCGCCATGTCACCGAGGGTGCGAGTTGGCAGACCGAGCAGATAAACCAGCAAGCCGACGCCGAGGATCGCCACCAGCGCCGGCGGCACGGCGCGAGTCAGACGCGGCAGAATGTAGACGATGGCCATGGTCAGCAGCACCAGCCCGGTCATCAGGTACAACGGCGTGCCGCTGAGCCACTGCTCGCCGCTCTTGAAATGCTCCAGTTGCGCCAGCGCAATGATGATCGCCAGACCGTTGACGAACCCGAGCATCACCGGATGCGGCACCATGCGCACCAGCTTGCCCAAGCGCAACAGCCCGAACGCCATCATGATCAAACCGCCGAGCAACACCGTCGCTAGCAGGTACTGCACGCCGTGCTGGACTACCAGCGCGACGATCACCACCGCCATCGAACCGGCCGCTCCGGAGACCATGCCCGGCCGGCCGCCGAACAGCGCGGTCAACGTGCAAATAATGAAAGCGCCGTACAGGCCCATCAGCGGATTGAGATGAGCCACCAGCGCAAACGCAATGCATTCGGGCAACAGGGCGAACGAGGTGGTGAGTCCGGCCAGGACATCGGCGCGCAGACGAATAGGTTTCATGGCTTACCTGACAGAGCGGCGGCGGACGCGGCTGCTGATATCGACGGGAAAAGAGGGTTGCGGATGTTACGCAAATGCCGGGGAGCGGGCCAGCGATCACTGACAGGGGCGGCCCGACGCTCTATGCTTGCGCACTTCGTTGATCGACGGGTCTGAACATGTCACCGCTATCCACCCGCGAAGTCTGCCAGCGCTTGCGTGAGGCGGCATTGGGCGTTTGCGCATTACGGCGTATTGCACAGGAATCCGAGACCGGCCAGATCTCGATCGAGATCGACGGCTGGCACCTGTCGCTCGATTTTGACGGTCAACGCCTGCACCACTGCCTGCAATGCCGGTGCCCGGAAGATCGTGAGTGGCGACTCGACACGACTCAACGTTTCGGCACCGACCCGGTCAGCTTGCTCAGCACCTGGGAACTGGCGCAGATCGAACGGTTGCTGGCGCGGACCGAATGAGCGGATCAGCCCTGTCGCAGATCCAGCAGGTAGGTGTAATAACCGGTGTCACGAACCCAACCGAGCGACTCGTACAAACCCTGGGCGGTGAAATTGTCGGTGGCGGTTTCCAGCATCAGCCCCTTGGCACCGGTTTCGACGGCGAAGTCGCGGGCGGTGTTCATCAATAGTCGCCCCACTCCACGGCCACGGGCGGCCGGCGTGGTGAACAGGTCGCTGAGCAGCCAGGTCCGGTGGGCGTCTATCGAAGAGAACGTCGGGTAAAGCTGCACGAATCCCAGCACCTCCCCGCTTTCATCCTCAACCAGAAAAATCGCCGATTCATTGCCGGCCATGCGCTCGGCGATGAAGGCCCGCGATTGCTCGAGATTCGACGGCTGGCCGTAAAAACCGCGATAAGCGTCGAACAGCTTCGCCACCGCGTCGAGGTGAATCGTCGTGGCGCGCAGTGCCTGAAGGGTCATTGTCATATTCCTGAGGTTATCGAAATTGAAACCAGCATAGCGTTGAGAAGCGAGTTCGCTGGCCTATTCGCTATATAGTTTTGTATATTTCGAATCCGAAATCGCCAGACGTTCAACGCCTTCCATGAGCAGCATCCGCGAACGCAACCAGCAACTGATCCTGGCCGCCGCCAGCGAAGAGTTTGCCGCCAACGGCTTCGACGCGACCCAGACCCGCGACATTGCCGCCCGGGCCGGTGTGCCCAAGGCCAATCTCTATTACTACTTCCAGAGCAAGGAAAACCTCTACGGTAAAGTGTTGCTCGGTTTTGTCGAACCGCTGCTCGAAGCCTCGGCGGTGCTGCGCGAAAGCGACGACCCGCTGATCGGTCTGCGCGCCTACGTCGCGGCACGCATCCGCATCGCCCGCGAACATCCGGCGATTGCCAAGGTGTTCAGTGGTGAACTGCTGCTGGGCGGTCGCCAGTTGCCGGACGAATGCCGCGACCTGCTGCACGCTGAAGCCCGGCGCAACGTCGAGTGCCTGCGCAGCTGGATCGGGCGCGGCTTGCTGGCCCCGGTGGATCCCGAGCATTTGATGCTGTTTATCTGGTCGGCGACGCGCACCTACACCAACATTGGATGGCAGATGGGGCGCATCACCGGTCGGGAAGTGCCGCAGGATGAGGACTATGCGCTGGCGGCGGAGACGATTACGCGATTGGTGCTGGAGGGCGTGGTGGCGCCACGAACGGGGGAAATCCGTGGCGTGCTGTTTGCGACCTGAAGGTTCAGGGCATGAAATCCAGCGGTAGCGCGCGGTCGCCTTCCATCCGCTCGTACCATGCCTGGAACTGAGCAGGCAGGCGCTTTTTCCATTCCGGTACATTGGTGTAGTAACGGGCTCGCGTATGGCCCTCTTTATCAGGCACCAACATCAGCACCCAGAAACGATTACTGGCCGCACGCATCAGAATGGCCGCGTTCACATTGCCCAGTCCGCGCACCCACATCTCGATGACCTCTGCATCAGGCACGTCAACCGCCGGGTCGCCGACAGTCATGGTACTCGTACGGTCCACCAGCTTCTGATAATCACCCTTGAGCAGTTTATGCAACGCCTGATCCTCTTGCTGCGTACGAGCAAGTCCAACGCTGAGCAAGTTGTAATTCATCGAAACTGGTTTATCAGACGCCACATAACGACCTGAGTAAAAGACACCCATCCCGGCACCGCAATCAACGTCATCGCCATTCTGTGTGACGTCCAGTACACCATTGATCGCTCGAAAAACAAGCGTGCAACTACCCTCCTCGAAACGGGCTTCACCACCGTTCAACACAGCAATACCTTCCAGATCACCAGAATTGGCGCCGTCTTGTGCTGAAACCTCAAAGCGGATGTGTGTGGCGTCCTGACGCTTGATGATCACTTCAGATCCCGAGTTCACCCCGTGAGGAATCAACTGCCATGTGGCATCCCATGAGAACGTTCTGGTCGCATATTTCAGCTCAGTCAGGCGCATCAGATATTCACGACTCAAGCACGCCAGTTCAGCGCCACAAAGGCTGCGGTTCTTCAACCATGCTCTTTGATCGGCCTTGAGCGCTTGCGGGTCAGCCACCTGCGCCAACGTTGTCCGCCAAAGCACCCCAAGTTTCTCATCAAGACTCGAGGTATACGGATCGGCACAAATGGCTTTTTCAACCGGGCTGGAAGCGCCAGCGCAGTCGAAACTGGCAGCGTGTGTATTGGCAGCAAAAACGAGAGACGTCAGCAGCAAGGCGTGACGGAGATTGAAAGCGAGCATCGACAGATTCCATTCCTGAGGCGGCGGCAGTATGCCGGGCCCGGGCTATCGATGCTCTGGATTTTTCACCGGTTACCGGGATCTTCTGCAAGAGAGAGTCAGAACGCGATTTCCGCCGCGGGCTTCACATCGATCCGCGCCACGGAGCCGGTCAGGTGCGCCCAGTCCTTGTTGTGTTCGGCGATGATGTCTTCGGCGCTCATGTTGCCGTTGTCGACGGTGGAATGCGCGTCGGCCGCCAGCTCCACGTCGTAGCCCAGTTGATGGGCCTGGCGCACGGTGGCGTTGACGCAGTAATCGGTCTGCAGACCGCAAATCACCAGGCGATCGAAGTCTTCCCGGGGGATCAGTTTCAGCAGGTTGGTCTGGTAGAACGAGTCGTTGGCGGTCTTGTCGACGCGCAGGTCGCCGGGCGCGGTGGCCAGGCCGTCAGCCAGTTGCCAGCCCTCGGCGCCGTGGGCGAGCGGACTGTCCTTTTCATTATGCTGGATCAGTACGACTGTAACGCCAGCCTTGCGCGCCCGGGCGCTGAGGCCGTTGATGGTGTCGATCACCCGTTTGATGTCGTGACACTCGTATTCGCCTGTGCACAGGGCGCGCTGGACATCGATGATCAGCAATGCGGTGGTCATGGTGAGCCTTCCTTGATCGGTCCTTGAGACAGGGGCGGACGTGTGCCCGCCCCCTTTTTACTCTGCTCAGTAACCCAGTGACAACCCGGTGTTGCGCCGTGGATCGTTGGCGCCGTAGAAGCGGTTCTTGCCGACCGGTTTACCACCCAGCGACGGTGCACCGACCAGAATCGCGGCGATGTGGTTGGCGTCCTGCGGGCCCGCAAACTTGTGGCCCCAGCTCTCGAGAATCTTCTTCGTGTCGGGGCTCGCGGCGAAGTCTTCGAGGTTGGTCTGTTCCGGCATCCACTGCTGGTGGAAACGCGGCGCATCGACCGCTTCCTGCAGGCCCATGCCGTAGTCGATGACATTGAGCATGGTCAGCAAGGTTGCCGTGATGATGCGACTGCCGCCCGGCGTACCGACCACCATCACCACTTTGCCGTCCTTGGTCACGATGGTCGGGCTCATCGACGACAGAGGCGCCTTGCCGGGCGCGATGGCGTTGGCTTCGCCCTGCACCAGGCCGTACATGTTCGGCACGCCGACTTTCGAGGTGAAGTCGTCCATTTCATCGTTGAGGATCACCCCGGTCTTGCTCGCCATCACGCCCGCGCCGAACCAGTCGTTGAGGGTGTAGGTGACGGACACCGCGTTGCCCCATTTGTCGACGATCGAATAGTGCGTGGTGTTGCTGCCTTCGTGAGGCGCAACGCCAGGTTTCAGCTCAGCGGAAACGCCGGCCTTCTGCGGCTGGATCGCGTTGCGCAATTGGGTGGCGTAGTTCTTGTCCAGCAGGTGCTCGATCGGGTTTTTCACGAAATCCGGGTCACCCAGATAGCTATTGCGATCCACGTAGGCGTGGCGCATCGCTTCGATCTGGTAGTGCATGCCCTGGGCCGAATGGAAGCCCAGGTCCTTCATGGGATAGCCTTCGAGAATGTTCATGATCTGGCAGATCACCACCCCGCCGGAACTCGGTGGTGGCGCCGACACGACGTGGTAGCCGCGATAGTCGCACTCCACCGGAGCCAGTTCGCGGGTCTTGTATTTGTCCAGGTCGGCCTGGGTGATGATGCCCTTGTTGGCCTGGCTGGAGGTGACGATGGCGTCGGCCACCCAGCCTTTGTAGAAGCCATCGGCGCCTTTCTCGGAAATGGTGCGCAGGGTTTTGCCCAGGTCCTTCTGCACCAGTTTCTGCCCGACCTGCATCGGTTCGCCATTACTGAGGAATATCGCGCCGGAGTCTTTCATGTCCTTCTTGAACACGTCAGTGGCGTAGTCCAGCAGATCGACGTCACCCTGCTCCAGTTCGAAACCTTCCTCCGCCAGTTTGATCGCCGGGGCGATCATGTCCTTGCGCGGTTTGGTGCCGTACTTGCTCAGCGCCAGCTCCATGCCGGACACGGTGCCCGGAACGCCCACCGCGAGGTGACCACGGGTGCTCAGATCAGGAATGACATTGCCCTGCTTGTCGAGGTACATGTCGGCCGTCGCAGCCAATGGGGCTTTTTCCCGGAAGTCGAGGAAGGTCTTGCGTCCGTCCGCCAGCTGGATGGTCATGAAACCACCACCGCCGAGGTTACCCGCTGCCGGGTAAACCACCGCCAGCGCGTAGCCCACCGCGACTGCCGCATCCACCGCGTTGCCGCCACTTTTCAGTACATCGACACCCACGTGAGTCGCCAGATGCTGGGCGGTGACCACCATGCCGTTTTCGGCGGCCACCGGTGCCACGGAGGCCGCGTGGGCCATGAGGCAACTGAGCGCCAATGAGGTCGCAATCAGCGATTTGGCAAAAGGTTCGTACTTCATGAGTCAGTCTCTTCTTTTTATAAGGTAGGAAAACGCTTCAAAAGCAACAGCCAGTATGGTCGCGATTGCGGTTTGCGCCTCCCCGATCCGGCAGTATGCTGGGCGCTGTTGCCGACCCGCCCCGGAGTTTTCCTTATGGCCTACACGTTCATCACCCTGCCCTCGCCCGTCGGCGAGTTGAAGCTGGTCGCGAACGGTTCACGACTGGCCGCCATCCTCTGGGAAAACGACAAACCGAACCGGGTGCGCCTTGGACCGATGAGCGAAGCGCCGGACAATCCGGTGTTGATGAAAACCGCACGACAACTGGAAGAATATTTTGCCGGCACGCGCGATGCGTTCGATGTGGCGCTGGACTTTGCCGGCACCGAGTTCCAGAAAAAGGTCTGGGCCGCATTGCTGACCATTCCATTCGGCGAGACCCGCACCTACAGCCAGATTGCGCAGCAGATCGGCCACCCGAGCGCAGTGCGCGCCGTCGGCGCGGCGAACGGGCGCAATCCGATTTCGATCATCGCGCCCTGCCACCGGGTCATCGGCGCGTCGGGCCAGTTGACCGGATTTGCCGGAGGCCTGGAGGCCAAGGAACGATTGTTGACGCTGGAGAGCGGTCCGGGATCAGACATCGGCAAAACCGGCGAGCTGTTTTAAGCATCAAAGAAATTATTCATCGCCGCGTACTGCAACAGCATGATGGTCTTGGCATCGCAGATTTCGCCGCGCGCAAACGCCTTGAGCGCGTCATCGAAAAGCCACTCCAGCACCTCCAGTTCTTCGGTTTCCTCTTCCAGCCCGCCGCCACTGCTGACCTTCGACGCTGCATCGTACTCGGCCACGAAGAAGTGCAATTTCTCGGTCACAGACCCCGGACTCATGTAAGCCTCGAAGACCTTCCTCACGTCATGTACGCGGTAACCGGTTTCTTCCTCAGCCTCGTCACGGATTCGCTGCTCCGGCGCCGCGCCTTCCAGCAATCCTGCAGCGACCTCGATCAGCAAGCCGTCATGACCGTTGACGAACACCGGCAGACGGAACTGGCGGGTCAGCACCACGGTACGTTTTTCGCGGTTGAACAACAGAATCGCTGCACCATTGCCACGGTCGTAAACCTCGCGAGTCTGGCGTTGCCATTCACCGTTGTTGCGCAGGTAATCGAACGTGATTTTCTTCAGCAGGTACCAGTCGTGGGACAACACCTGAGTGTCGACGATGTTGATCCGTTCGGCGGTGTCGGGCATGACGATCGATCCTTTTCTGTCATCGGAAAAGCCCCCATGTTAGGCGAAAAAAAGCCCGGCAGCGCTACCGGGCTTTTTCATTCGTTTACTGCTGACGGGCCATGTCGGCCATTGCGACATCGGGCTCCTGCGCGACAACCGCCACGCCATTGATCAGCGGTCCGTAACGCCGACTGAACTGCCAGTTGTATGGCACCCGATCCTTGCTGGTGCCGTTGTCCCAGTTCACCGACCAGGTCATCAGGCCCTTGATCGGGTGCCCTTTGACGGCCAGACGTTTCATCGCGTTGCCGACCGCGTTTTTGTCAATCACGTAACCGGTGGCCGCCGCATCGTTGTTGGCTGGCAGGCCAATGACAAACTTGTCCGCAGGGATTTTCGTGAACCCGCGCGTGCCGGTCACCAGACTTTCCGTCAGGTAATAGAGAAAGTCCTCCTTCATCGCGTCGTTGTTTTGCGCGATCCACGCCCCGTTACCGTTGTTGGCCTCCGGTACCCAGACGCCATCGCCTCCCTGGTTATAGAACTGCGGCGCGATGAAATCGTAATAGCCTTCCAGCGCCTGCAGGTAACCGACATATTTGCCGGAGGTGGTCAGGTACGGAAACTCCGGCGCCATGCTGATGATGAAATGCTTGCCCTGGCCTGCGTAGTGATCCTTGACCAGTTTCAGGGCGGCCGGCAGGACGGTCTTGTTGGCAGCGAAATCAATCGCGCTCTGTTCAAGATCGATGTCCAGACCGTCGAAGCCGTAGGTTTCCACCAGACGGATGATTTCATTGGCCAGCGGTTGCTCCTGGCCGGCACGCAACTCGATGTGCGCGTCTGCGCCGCCGAGGGAAATCAGCACCGCCCGACCCTGGCTGTTGAGCACCCCGACCTGGCGGCGGAACTCGGCGTCGGAGACGTTGTACGGCTTGAAGGTCGGAATCCCGCTGCCCTTCATGAACGCCACGGCGACCACGTTGTAGTCCTTGGGGACGTCCGTCAGGGCGATGTTGGCGAACTGACCACGCTGATAGCCATCACTCGGGCCGGCGGGCCAGTTGTGCCAGAAGCCCATGAGGATCTTCTTGCCGGCGATGCTCGGCATCAGCGAGGCAGCGTCGCTCGCCTGGTTTTGCATTAAGGTGAAGTCGATGTTTGACATGTTCTAATCCTTCAGAACGTGTGGCTGGAGGTTGCAGACTTATTTGAAGTCCACATCGAAGGCCTGATAGAAGGCGTTGCCGGTGTTGGCGACGATCCACATCAGAACAATGACGTGACGCCCGTGCTTGTTGGCCGGGAGTGTTACCGCATGATTGACCTTGGCCTTCAGCTCCGCCGAATGGCTGTAGTACGGCACTTGCGGATAGAAGTCCTCGGCGAACGGTTTTGCTTCCAGTTGTGCACGGGTGATGCGTTGTTTCGGGTCCCAGCCATCCTTGGTGATCAGCCAGCGGTAGCCGCGGGTGGTGTGCGGCGCGGTGTATTCCCATTTCACTTCGAGGGTCTGGCCAGGAGTGACATTGAGCAGTGGCCAGGTGAACGGACGACCGAGTTTCTTGCTCATTTCCTCGTCGGTGAAGTTCACACAGTCACGGGCATCGTCCTTGCCGCCGCTGAGAATGTGACCGTCGGCCGGCGGCACGACACTCGGGTTATCCGACTCGAAAGGTGCCGGAAACGGGCCGGCCACCAGTGCCGGGAAGTTCTTGCCACCCTCCATCTCGTTGACCTGCCAGCCGCCGAGCAATCCTTGCTCGATGGCCACCGCACCGCGGCTTGCAGGGGAAATGACGCGACCGTGTCGCAGTTGGGTTTGAGCTTGTGGTTGGTTCATGTTTTTCACTCCGTTGATTTAAGAACTCTCCTTTCCGAGGAGAGGCCTTGAAACTAACGGAGGGGGATTTTTTGTCCATCGGCGGTTTTGTCGCAGCCTGCCGCGGACAGGCTCGGAAAACCCCGATAATACTGGATATAAATACAGTACATTGCGATGTTTCTCACCCTGCGCATGGCAAAAAGACTACACGGCGTTATTACAAACACCTGCATTCACCGGCTCAGGCCAGCTGCGCCTTGAACTCTTTTTCATACTGCCCGGCGAGCTGTTCTTTCTGCTTGTCATCGAGCAGCTTGCCGGCCATCTGAAAGAACTTCTGCTCCTCTTCCTTCAAGTGGTGATGGACCTTGTCCGAGAGCTTTTTCGCCGTGGCCAGCCAGGCCGGGCTGGACATTTCGGTCTCGTCGAGTTCCTCCATCATTTCGTCCATTTCATGGTGCTCGGCGATAGCGTGGCGACTGAGGTCGACGCCGTTGTCGAACTCCATCAGCGGGATGTAGAAGTGGCGCTCTTCGGCCGTTTCGTGAGCTTGCAGTTCGGCTTTCAGTTGCTTGTAGGCCTCGACGCGTTCCGGGGTGTCGCCGCTGGTCTCGATCAATGCCCTGGCGTAGCGGCGCTGGCGGTCGTGGCTCTGGCGAAGGGCTTCGAAAATGTTCATGGACTCTCCTCGACAAACGCATTCGGAATGAACGCCTTGAAGGGCTAGACCCCAACGCTGGAGCGACGGTTCCAACTGTTCGATGCCGGGATGGATCAATTGACCGAGGCGCGATAGTCTGCCGGTTCGCTGCCATAAGGATGTTGCACATGAGTTTACGGATCGAGCTGTCGCAAGACTCCACGGAAGAAGAACGCCGGGCCATTCTGGCGCCCCTGCACGCCTATAACGTCGCTCAGGCCGGAATTGCCGTATCGGAGCCGCTCACGTTGCTGGTACGCGATGAACACGACACCATTCTGGGTGGGCTCTATGGCCGGTTGGTCTGCCAGTGGTTGTTCATCGATCTGTTGTCGGTGCCGGAGCAAGGTCGCCATCAGGGGATCGGCTCCAAACTGATGCGCATGGCCGAAGACCTGGCGCGGGAGAAAGGTTGCATCGGGGCGTGGCTCGACACCTTCGATTTTCAGGCGCCTGAGTTCTACAAAAAGCTGGGGTATAGCCAGTTTGGCGAGCTGGCGGACTACCCGCCGGGGCACAAACGAATGTTTTTCCAGAAACGTCTGGACGCCTGAGCCCCACGGATCGCCAGGTTTACAGACAGGTCGCCAGCGCTGCCAACCGCCGCTTGGCGACAAAGTCGTCCTTCTGCGCGTAGTAATTCAGAACCGTGCCGGACGCATCAGTGGTCAAGTCGACGAACGACTCCGCCGAACGGGTGTAGACCGTCGAGCCACCCTTCTTGCCCGGTTGCAGATACGCCGCCGCATCCACACCGAACACCGCTTCGTCCTGCCAGGCGAACTGCACGCACTGGGCCACGACTTTCTCGGGTTTGTCCGAGTTCAGGACCTTGTAAGGGGTTTGAGTGCGGGCGTCTTCCATCACCGAACCCGCGCAACCGGCCAGCAGGGTTGCCGCCAGTGCCACCATCAGCATTCGCATTGCATTCGCTCATTCGGAAAAAAGCGGACTGTATCATCGCAACGCGCAAAATCGTTCTGCTTTACTGCATTTAGAGCGCGACACCGGCCGGCAGCTGCGGCACATTAAAGGTCATCAGCCCCACAAGGACCCCCTATGGCGCCTACCGATCAGCGACATGAACAGGCTCTGAAACTGTTTCTCGATGCACGCCCCGAGCTGCGCGAAACCCTCGACCATCTCAACCCGCTGCTGGCCCAGGCCAAGGGCGAAACACAGGCACAATATCGTGAAGAACGCCTGCACGAAGCCTTTGAAGCCGAGGCCGAAAGCCAGGGACTGTTTGCCTGGGAACTGACGCTGCAACTGACCGCAGCCACACTCGAGGAGTATCAGGCGCAACGCCTGGAAGTGCACCGCGAAGTGGCGGAGATGGCCGGGATGGACTGGTTGGAATATTGCGACCTTTATGGCATAGAACCCTGACCTCTACGCAAGGACATCCACGCCAATGCTGCCAACCGCCTCGACTCACCGCGCCAGCCCCGGCCACCTGCATAAACAGAAATGGCGCGGTCGCGTAGGGCTGGCAATGGTGGCCGCGCTCTCGGTGCTGGCCGGGATGACCGATGCCATCGGTTTCATGGCCAGTGGTGACTTCGTTTCCTTCATGAGCGGCAACACTACGCGACTGGCGGTGGCGATCAGTGATGGCGATGTGAGTCTGACGGTGCGACTGGTGATTCTGGTCGCCACGTTCGTCTTCGGCAACGCTCTCGGCGTGGTGATCGGTCGCCTCGGCGGGCGCCGCGCGCTGCCGTTGCTGCTGTGCATCGCAACGCTGCTCTGCGGAGCTGCCGCCTGGCCGTCCGATGTTCAACTGCCGGCACTGCTGGCGGCGATCGTCGCCATGGGCATGCTCAATGCGGCGGTGGAGGAAGTGAACGGTCTGGCGGTCGGGTTGACCTATGTCACCGGTGCACTCTCGCGGTTCGGTCGCGGTCTGGGGCGCTGGATAATGGGGGAGCGGCGCAATGGCTGGCGCGTGCAACTGGTGCCGTGGAGCGGCATGTTCATCGGCGCCATCCTCGGCGCCGTACTGGAGCATCATCTGGGACTCAAAGCGCTGTACGCCAGCGGTTTGCTGGCGGCGTTGATCGGCCTGGTTTCGCTGAAAATCCCCCGGCGCTGGCAGTTGGGGTACATGCCGCGCTGAAGTCTGCGGCAACATCGACTTCGCTGCTCTGCCGAGAAAGCTTTATCATGGCCGCAGTTTTGCTGATCGAGTCCGTCATGAAGTTCGCCATTGCATTGTTTTCCGCCGCCCATGCGCCCTCCTCGCGCCGCGCCCTGCTGTTCGCGCAGGCCGCGCTGGCCGGCGGGCATGAGATTGTCCGGCTGTTTTTCTATCAGGACGGGGTCTACAACGCGTCCGACGCTGTGGTCACGCCCCAGGACGAACTGGACCTGCCCAGGCAGTGGCGCAGCTTCATTGCCGAACAAAACCTCGACGGCGTGGTGTGCATCGCCGCGGCCCTGCGCCGTGGCGTGTTGAATGCCGAGGAAGCCGGGCGTTATCAGCGTGATGCAGTGGCCGTCAGCGCGCCGTGGGAATTGTCCGGCCTCGGCCAGTTGCATGACGCGGTGCAGGATGCCGACCGCCTCGTCTGTTTCGGAGGCGCGTGACATGGCCAAGTCCCTTCTGATTATCAGCCGTCAATCGCCGTGGTCCGGCCCCGGCGCCCGCGAAGCACTGGACATCGTGCTGGCCGGCGGGGCCTTCGATCTGCCGATCGGCCTGCTGTTTCTCGACGACGGCGTGTTGCAACTGGCCGCCGGGCAAAACGCCAAGGCCCTGCAACAGAAAGACCTGAGCGCCAACCTGCAAGCGTTGCCGATGTTCGGTGTCGAGGAGCTGTTCTACTGCGCCGACAGCGCCAGTGTTCGCGGCCTCGGCGATCGCTCGCTGGACGAGGCGCAGCCTTTGGCCGCCGAGCAAATCACCGCCCTCATTGACCGTTACGACCAGGTGATCACCCTCTGATGTCGACTTTGCATGTGTTGTCCCACTCCCCGTTCGGCGACGAACGCCTGTCCAGTTGCCTGCGCCTGCTGGGCGCTGCCGACGCGTTGTTGCTGTCTGGCGATGCCGCTTATGCGCTGCAACCCGGCACCGCGCCGTTCAGCGCGCTGGAAACCCGTCGGGTGAAACTCTTTGTCCTGGCCGAAGACGCGCAAGCCCGTGCCGTGCAGGTTCCGGACTGGGCCGAAGCCATCGATTATCCGGCCTTCGTCGAACTGTCGATCCGCCACGACAAGGTCAACAGCTGGCTATGAATGCGCTGACCGTCGGCGCCCGCGCCATCGAACTGGACAAGGACGGCTTCCTGGTCGACCTCAACGACTGGTCGGCTGAAGTCGCCAGCGCCCTCGCCGCTGCCGAAGACATCGAACTGAGCGCCGAACACTGGGAAATCCTCGAACTGCTGCGCAGCTTCTACGCCGAATTCCAGCTGTCCCCCGCGACCCGGCCACTGATCAAGTACACCGCGCTCAAGCTCGGCGCGGAGAAAGGCAACAGCCTGCACCTGAACCGACTGTTCAAAGGCACCCCTGCCAAACTCGCCGCGAAACTGGCGGGCCTGCCCAAACCGACGAATTGCCTATGACCGACTATCCAGCGCTGACCCTCGAAACGCCCGCCGAACATCCGTTCGCCCAGTTCGTACGCATCCTCGGCAAAGGCAAGCGCGGCGCCCGCGACCTGACCCGCGAGGAAGCCCGGGAGGCCATGGGCATGGTGCTCGACGAAGCGGTCGAAGAAACCCAGCTCGGCGCGTTCCTGATGTTGCTGCGGCACAAGGAAGAAAGCGCCGAGGAGATGGCCGGCTTCACCGAGGCCTTGCGTGAACGCTTGCAGGCACCGGCGCTGAAGGTCGATCTGGACTGGCCGACTTACGCAGGCAAGAAGCGTCATCTGCCCTGGTATCTGCTGGCCGCCAAGTGCCTGGCGCAGAACGGCGTGCGCATCTTCATGCACGGCGGCGGCGCACATACCGCCGGGCGCTTGTATTCCGAACAATTGCTCGGCGAGCTGAACATCCCGCTGTGCCGCAACTGGCAACAGGTGGGCGACTCGCTGGACAACGGCGGTCTGGCGTTCATGCCACTGGTGGACTGGGCACCGCAGCTGCAACGGATGATCGACCTGCGCAACACCCTCGGTCTGCGCTCGCCGATCCATTCGCTGGCGCGGATTCTCAATCCGTTGGGCGCGCGCTGCGGCTTGCAGAGCATTTTCCACCCTGGCTACCAAGCGGTACACCGCGATGCGAGCGGTCTGCTCGGCGATACGGCAATCGTGATCAAGGGCGACGGCGGCGAAATCGAGATCAACCCGGATGCCGACAGCCACCTTTACGGCACTACCGGCGGCGAGAGCTGGGACGAGGAATGGCCGCAGCTATCGGCGCAACGTCATGTCAAACCAGCGTCGCTGGATATCGAGCATTTGAAAGCCGTCTGGCGTGGCGATGTGGTCGACAGTTACCCGCAAATGGCGTTGATCTCGACCATGGCGCTGGCGCTGCGCGGCCTCGGTCAGAGCCGTGAACAGGCTTTCGAAACCGCCGAGAAATACTGGGCCGCACGGAACAGATCGATTTAGCCGATCATTAACGCCCGATCTTTGCGCTTTTTGTTCGAACTCATCGGAATAGACTCAGCTCCAACGATTATGGGTTTATGGAGTCTTGATCATGGGTTTACTCGTCGACGGCCGCTGGCAGGACAAGTGGTACGAAAGCAGCAAGGACGGCGCGTTCCAGCGCGAACAGGCGCAGCGTCGCAACTGGGTCACGCGCAACGGCGAGCCGGGCCCGAGCGGTGAAGGCGGTTTCGCCGCCGAAGCCGGGCGTTATCACCTCTACGTTTCCCTCGCCTGTCCGTGGGCCCATCGCACGCTGATCCTGCGCAAGCTCAAAGGCTTGGAAAGTCTGATCGACGTGTCAGTCGTCAGCTGGCTGATGCTGGAAAACGGCTGGACCTTCGACCAGACCCTCGGCTCGAGCGGCGACAAACTCGACCACCTCGACTTCATGCACCAACGCTACACCGCTGACACCGCCGACTACACCGGCCGCGTCACCGTGCCGGTGCTGTGGGACAAGAAGCTCAAGCGCATCGTCAGCAATGAATCGGCGGAAATCATCCGCATGTTCAACAGCGCGTTCGACGACTTGACCGGCAACGATCTGGACTTCTACCCGGCGCCACTGCGCAGCGAGATCGATGCGCTGAACGAACGCATCTATCCGGCGGTGAACAACGGCGTATACCGCGCCGGGTTTGCCACCTCGCAGAACGCCTATGAAGAAGCGTTCGACGACGTGTTTGCCGAACTCGATCATCTGGAGCAGTTGCTGGGCGCCAATCGATATCTGACGGGCGAATACCTGACCGAGGCAGACGTGCGGTTGTTCACCACGCTGATTCGTTTCGACGCGGTGTATCACGGGCACTTCAAATGCAATCTGCGGCGGATCAGCGATTATTCGAACCTGTCGAACTGGCTGCGGGAGATGTACCAGTGGCCGGGCGTGGCCGAGACCGTGGATTTCCAGCACATCAAGAATCACTACTACGGCAGCCACAAGACCATCAACCCGACCGGAGTTGTGCCAAAGGGGCCGAAGCAGGATTTCAATGTTGCCCATGACCGGAACCGGTTGGGCGGTAAAGGGGTTTGGCGCAGAGGTTGAGAGCCTGATCGTTCCCACCGCGTGGGAACGATCTTTTTTTCAGGGTCAGACCTGACCCTGAGCGCCCTCGAACCACGCCAGTTTCTCGCGCAGTTGCACCACCTCGCCGACGATCACCAGCGTCGGCGCATGCACTTCATGCTCCGCCACCAGACGCGGCAGATCAGCCAGCGTGCCGGTGAAGACCCGCTGATTGACCGTGGTGCCCTGCTGGATCAACGCTGCCGGGGTATCGGCCGCACGACCATGCTTGATCAACTGCTCGCAGATGACTGGCAGCCCCACCAGCCCCATGTAGAACACCAGCGTCTGCGCCGGCGCGACAAGGTCGGCCCACGGCAGATCGGTGGAACCGTCCTTCAAGTGCCCGGTGACGAAACGTACCGACTGCGCGTAATCGCGATGGGTCAGCGGAATCCCGGCATAGGCCGCGCAACCGCTGGCCGCCGTGATACCCGGCACCACCTGGAACGGGATGCCGTGGGCCGCCAGCTCTTCGATCTCTTCACCACCACGGCCGAAGATGAACGGATCCCCGCCCTTCAACCGCACCACACGCTTGCCAGCCTTGGCCAGGTCCACCAGTTGCTGGTTGATCTGATCCTGCGGCACAGCGTGATCGGCGCGACGCTTGCCGACGTAAACCCGTTCGGCATCGCGACGGCACAGCTCAAGAATCGCAGGTGCCACCAAGCGGTCATACAACACCACGTCGGCTTGCTGCATCAGACGCAAGGCGCGGAAGGTCAGCAGATCCGGATCGCCCGGCCCTGCGCCCACCAGATACACCTCACCGGTCGTAACCATGGCTTCGCCGTCAATCTTGGCTTGCAGCAAACGTTCGGCCTCGGCGCCCTGCCCAGCCAGTTGGCGGTCGGCAATCGGCCCCTGGAACACGTCTTCCCAAAAACCGCGACGCTGCTGCACATCGGGAAACAGGCCTTTGACCTGATCACGAAAGCGTGCAGCCAGACCGGCCAGATGGCCGTAGGTCGAAGGAATCCAGGTTTCGATCTTGGCGCGGATCAACCGCGCCAGCACCGGCGCATCGCCGCCGCTTGAGACCGCGATGATCAGCGGCGAGCGGTCGACGATCGCCGGGAAAATCACGCTGCACAACGCCGGCGCGTCCACCACATTGACCGGAACGCAACGCCGATGAGCATCAGCGGAGACTTGCGCGTTTAACGCTTCGTCGTCGGTGGCGGCAATGATCAGCCCGCAACCGTCCAGATCCGTTTCGGCGTAGCCACGCAACAGGCACTCGCCACCGCTGGTGGCGACCAGTTCGCGCAGTTGCGCTTCGATTTCAGGTGCAACCACCCGCAGCAGCGCACCGGCATCGGCCAGCAGGCGGGACTTGCGCAAGGCAATCTCCCCCCCACCGACAACCAACACACGACTGCCGCGCAGGTTGTGAAACAGCGGCAGATATTTCATTTAGCCGATGACCTCAAGGCCACCCATGTACGGCTTCAGCACGTCCGGCACGCGGATCGAACCGTCGGCCTGCTGGTAGTTTTCCAGCACGGCCACCAGCGTACGACCGACCGCCAGACCGGAACCGTTCAGGGTGTGTACCAGCTCAGGCTTGCCGGTTTCCGGGTTGCGGAAACGCGCCTGCATGCGGCGGGCCTGGAAGTCGCCGCAGTTGGAGCACGACGAGATTTCACGGTACTTGTCCTGGCTCGGGATCCACACTTCCAGGTCGTAAGTCTTGACCGCGCTGAAGCCCATGTCGCCGGTGCACAGTGCCAGGGTACGGTAAGGCAGACCCAGCAGTTGCAGGACTTTCTCGGCGTTGGCGGTCAGACTTTCCAGCGCTTCCATCGACTTCGACGGCTCGACGATCTGCACCATCTCGACCTTGTCGAACTGGTGCTGGCGGATCATGCCGCGAGTGTCACGGCCGGACGCACCGGCTTCGCTGCGGAAGCACGGAGTGTGAGCGACGAACTTGATCGGCAGCTGTTTCGAATCGACGATTTCACCGGCCACGATGTTGGTCAGCGACACTTCGGCGGTCGGGATCAGGTACAGATCGGCTTCGCCTTCGCGACCAATCTTGAACAGGTCTTCTTCGAACTTCGGCAGTTGACCGGTGCCTTGCAGCGCAGGAGCCTGAACCAGATAAGGCGTGTAAGCCTCTTCGTAGCCGTGCTCGGTGACGTGCAGGTTGATCATGAACTGCGCCAGTGCGCGGTGCAGACGGGCAATCGGGCCACGCAGCAGGGCGAAACGTGCGCCGGACAGCTTGGCGGCGGTTTCGAAGTCGAGCCAGCCGAATTTCTCGCCCAGGGCCACGTGGTCCTGAACCGGGAAGTCGAACGCAGTCGGCGTACCCCAGCGACGGACTTCGACGTTGCCGTCTTCGTCTTCACCGACCGGTACCGACTCGTGCGGCAGGTTCGGGATGCCCAGCAGGATCGAATCCAGTTCGGTCTGGATCGCGTCGAGTTCGACTTTACCGGCGCTCAATTCGCCCGCCATGCGCTCGACGTCCGCCATCAGCGGCGCGATGTCTTCGCCGCGCTGCTTGGCCTGACCGATGGATTTGGAACGCGCATTACGCTCAGCCTGCAGTGCTTCGGTGCGGGTCTGGACGGTCTTGCGCTGTTCTTCCAGCGCTTCGATGCGCGCGACATCCAGGGCAAAGCCACGGGAAGCCAGGCGGTCCGCTACGTCCTGAAGGTTGCTACGTAACAGTTTGGAATCGAGCATGTCGGTTTCTCGTTATCAAAGTTTGGTCAGGGACAGGCCGGCCCAGGTCGCGAGCAGCCCGCCGAATACGCTGATGGCCGCATAGCCCAGGGCCAGCGGCACTTGCCCGCTTTCCAGCAGGCGCACCGTATCCAGTGAAAAGGATGAAAAAGTCGTCAGCCCCCCGAGGAAGCCGACCATCAACCCGGCACGTACCTCGATCGGTACTTCCGGGCGTATCAAAAACAGGCCGTACAACACGCCAATCAGCAGACAGCCCACGATATTAACGGCCAGCGTCGCGGTATAGAAGTGCCGCGGCCAATTGGCGTTGACCCAATTGCCAGTGGCGAAGCGCAACAAGGTGCCGGCAATCCCGCCGACGGAGACTGCAACAATCAATGGAACCACTATTTTCTCCGCTGCCGGGGGCTTAAACGATCGAGTTGGGCGAGGTGGTTGAGCTTTTCGCCGATCTTCAACTCCAGGCCACGGGGCACCGGTTGGTAGAACGGAATCGGGTCGAGTTCTTCCGGGAAATAGTCTTCGCCGGCCGCGTAGGCGTCCGGTTCGTCGTGGGCATAACGGTATTCGTCGCCGTAACCCAATTGCTTCATCAATTTGGTCGGCGCATTGCGCAGGTGCAGCGGCACTTCCAGCGAACCGTGCTCGGCGGCGGCGCGCAGCGCGGTCTTGAGGCCCATGTACACCGCGTTGCTTTTCGGCGCACACGCCAGGTAGGTGATGGCCTGAGCCACTGCCAACTCACCCTCCGGGCTGCCAAGGCGTTCCTGCACTTCCCACGCGGCCAGGCACAGACTCAGGGCGCGGGGGTCGGCATTGCCGATGTCTTCGCTGGCCATGCGCACCACGCGGCGGGCCAGATACAGCGGATCGCAGCCACCGTCGATCATCCGCGCAAACCAGTACAGCGCGCCGTCCGGGTTCGAGCCACGCACCGATTTGTGCAGCGCGGAAATCTGGTCGTAGAACGCTTCGCCGCCCTTGTCGAAACGCCGACGGGTATCGCCGAGCAGGCTTTGCAGCAGCTCGGTGCCCATCTCGCTGTTGTCTTCGGCCAGGTCCGAAGCGTTCTCCAGCAGATTGAGCAACCGCCGGCCATCACCGTCGGCGGCGGACAGCAGCATCTGGAAGCCTTCATCGCTGAGGGTCAGATGCCGCTTGCCCAGACCTCGGTCTTCGGTGAGCGCGCGGTGCACCAGTTTGCGCAACGCTGCTTCGTCGAGACTCTTGAGTACATAGACCCGCGCCCGCGACAGCAACGCGTTGTTCAATTCGAAGGAAGGGTTTTCGGTGGTTGCGCCGATGAAGATCAGCGTGCCGTCTTCAACGTACGGCAGAAAGGCGTCCTGCTGGGACTTGTTGAAGCGGTGCACTTCGTCGACAAACAGGATCGTGCGCTTGCCGTACTGACCGGCCTGCTGCTTGGCGATTTCCACCGCCTGACGGATCTCTTTGACGCCAGCCAATACGGCCGACACCGTTTCGAAATGCGCATCCGAGACTTCCGCCAGCAACCGCGCCAGGGTGGTCTTGCCCACGCCCGGCGGGCCCCAGAAGATCATCGAATGCAGGGCACCCTGCTCCAGCGCTTCGCGCAAAGGCTTGCCGCGAGCGAGCACATGTTCCTGACCGACGTACTCGTCCAGATTGGTCGCCCGCAAACGGGCGGCCAGTGGCTGGGCAATCGGTGCACTGCGAAACAGATCCATCACGTAGCGTTGAAACCTCTGTGTTTATTCCTGGATCACATCGGCACCCTTGGGGATGTCGAACTTGAACTTCGAGGCCGGGACCGCTTCGTTGGCCTTCACCCCGGTGAACAGGATGTTGGTGCGCTGACCGACGCTGTCGATCAGTTGCATGTCATTGACCAGACCGTTGCGGAACGACAGACGCAGGCTGTCGAACAGGGTGTCCTTGGTTTTCGGCTTCAGGGTGAAATCGATCACACCACCCGCCTCTTTCGCGCTGATATCGAAGCTCTGGCTGATTTTCGATACGTCACCGGACAGCAACAGGGCCGGGGTCTGGGTCAGGCGCTCGTCCAGTTTCTTGATGGTGGCCTGCTCCAGATCCGGGTCCCACAGGGTGACTTTCTTGCCGTCGGAGACCATGGTCTGCTCGGCCGGCGCATTGGTGTGCCAGTAGAACAGGCCCGGACGCTGCAGGGTCATGTCGCCGGTGGTTTCCTGCAGCTGGGTGCCGCTGCCGTCGAGGGTCAGCTGGGAAAAATTGGCGGTCAGGGTCTTGGATGTTTCGAGCAATTGGGTCAGGCGAGCCACATCCTTGTCATCGGCGTGAGCCGTGAGGGTGGTCAGAGCCAGTACCGGCAGCAGCATGCGGATAAGACGCATGGGAGTCCTCTTGAATACGCGTGGGAAAGTGGACGGCGCCTCATGCACCGTCCATTGCATTTGAATCAGTCGCGCACCGGGCCAGGGGCCAGGACTTCGCGGGAACCGTTGGTGTTCATGGACGTCACGACGCCGGCCATTTCCATGGCTTCGATCATGCGCGCGGCGCGGTTGTAACCGATCTTCAGCTTGCGCTGTACAGCAGAGATGGAGGCACGACGGCTTTCCAGCACGAACTGCACGGCTTCGTCGTACAGCGCGTCAGCTTCCGGATCATCACCGTCACCGCCGCCACTGCTGCCTTCGAAACCACTGCCCGCCTCTTCGACACCGTTGAGGATGTCGTCGTTGTATTCCGGCGCGCCGCGCAGTTTCCAGGCTTCCACCACCCGGTGAACTTCATCGTCGGATACAAATGCGCCGTGAACCCGGATCGGCAGGCTGGTGCCCGGCGGCATGTAGAGCATGTCACCGTGACCAAGCAATTGTTCGGCACCACCCTGGTCGATGATGGTCCGGGAGTCGATCTTGCTCGATACCTGGAACGCCATCCGCGTCGGGATGTTGGCCTTGATCAGACCGGTGATCACGTCCACCGACGGACGTTGGGTCGCGAGGATCAAGTGGATACCGGCCGCCCGCGCCTTCTGGGCGATACGGGCGATCAATTCTTCTACCTTCTTGCCGACGATCATCATCATGTCGGCAAATTCGTCCACGACCACGACGATGGTTGGCAGCTTCTGCAGCAGCGGCGCTTCGTCGTGGATGCTTTCGCGTTTGTACAGCGGATCGCTCAGCGGCTCGCCGGCGTCCTGGGCTTCCTTGACCTTGGCGTTGAAGCCGGACAGGTTTCGTACACCCATCTTCGCCATCAGCTTGTAGCGACGCTCCATCTCGGCAACGCTCCAGCGCAGGGCATTGGCGGCGTCTTTCATGTCGGTCACGACCGGGCACAGCAGGTGCGGAATGCCTTCGTAGATCGACAGTTCGAGCATTTTCGGGTCGATCATGATCAGCTTGGCGTCGTCCGGACCGGACTTGAACAGGATCGACAGGATCATCGCGTTCACGCCCACCGACTTACCGGAACCGGTGGTACCGGCCACCAGCAGGTGCGGCATCTTCGCCAGGTCGGTGATGACCGGCTTGCCGCCGATGTCGTGACCCAGGGCCAGGGTGACCGGCGATTTGAAGTTGTCGTACTCAGGCGTCGACAGCACTTCGGAGAAGCGCACGATCTGCCGGTCTTCGTTGGGAATCTCGATACCGACCGTGGTCTTGCCCGGAATCACTTCCACCACCCGCACACTGGTCACGGCCAGCGAACGTGCAAGGTCTTTCGCCAGGTTGGCGATACGGCTGACCTTCACACCGGCAGCCGGCTGGATTTCGTAACGGGTAATGACCGGGCCGGGATGGATCGAGTCCACGGTGACTTCGACGCCGAATTCCTTGAGCTTGATCTCCAGCAAGTGGCCGACCGCCGCCAGGGATTCAGGCGAATAATTGAGTTGTTTCTTTTCTGCAGGATCGAGAATCGAGATCGGCGGCAAGGTGCCTTCCACGGCGCTGTCGACGAACAACGGCACCTGCTTCTCTTTCTGCACGCGCTTGCTGGGTTCCGGCGCCTTGACCGGGGCCGGGGCAATGACCGGCGGAACCTGTTTCTCACGCTCGGACATGTGTTTGCTCAGGGCCTGCTCGCGTTCGATCAGACGTTCCTTGACCTTGGCCTGCTCGCGCTTGTCGGTGACGGTCGGTGCGACCACGTCGTGCACCCGGTCATCGACTTCACGCAGTTGCGCCACCAGTTGCTTGCGCTCGGTACGCGCCGACCACCAGCGATTGATCGCACCCTGGAACAGTTCGAACAGGTCGAGGGTGATCTTGCCGGTGACATCCATCACCTTGAACCAGGACAGATCGGTGAATACGGTCAGGCCGAACAGGAACAGCGCGATGAACAGCAATGTGCTGCCCTGAATGTTCAGGGCATTGCGGGCCAGGTCACCGAGGCTTTCACCCAGCGCGCCACCCGCACCGGCCGGCAACCCGGTGGCCGCATGGAAATGAATGTGCGCCAGCGCAGCACCGGACAGCACCAGAAACACAAGGCCGATCAGGCGCCAGGAAAACAGCCAGCCGCTCCACTGCCACGGCTCGTGGCGCTGACGGAAGATCTGATAGGCCTTGATCGCCAGCAGCAGCGGGAAGATATAGGCAAAGTAACCCAGCACCATGAACAGAATGTCGGCGCTGTAGGAACCCGCTGGGCCGCCGAAATTCTGCACGTCGTCGATCTTGCTGTTGTGGCTCCAGCCCGGATCGTCCTTGCCGTAAGTCAGCAAGGCCATCATCAGGAACAGGCACAAGGCACCGATGGCGATCAATGCACCTTCCTTGAGCCGGTAGTGCAATTGCTGACGCCAGAGCGGAACGACTGTTTTTGGTGCTTCCGTGGATTTCTTCAAAACGCTTCTTTTCCTGCGCCAGAGGCGCGTCCATCTATTGAATGACGATAAAAACTGCCCATTCCAGGCAGGTAAAAAAATTGACGGGCGCAACTGAGACTACTTTTAACACTGCGTCCGGTCTTTTATAAACACGGCACACTGCGAATATTCTGTAACAGCCCGGCATTGTACGGGTTTGCGCGCTCGATGCCATGCTTCGCATCCCAAGCTCAAGCATAGCCAAACAGACGCGACCTGCGCCGCAATTTGAGCATGCATTGTCTTTTGTGACAAAGGCTTATGAGGTGTATTTGATGAACGTAGCGAAGCATCTGCGCCCGCACTCATCGCCCGTCTACGACCGCATCGATACGGTCAAGTTGCAGGAGCGCAATCATCGGGCACGTTCGGGAGGACATTCACCTCATTTAACGGCACACTTTGCATCGGGCCCAGACGCCCACCTCCCTCCCCTTCTGCAAGCCTGGACGCCATGCTGACTTGGTTACAACGCAATTCACTGACTTTCCCGCCCCTGGAAAAAGCCATGCGCGATCCCAATGGATTGCTCGCAGCCGGCGGCGACCTGTCCGCCGATCGCCTGATCCAGGCTTATCGTCACGGCTGCTTTCCGTGGTTCTCCGAAGGTCAGCCGATCCTCTGGTGGTCGCCGGATCCGCGCACCGTTCTGTTTCCCGACGAACTGCACATCTCACGCAGCCTGGGCAAACTGCTGCGCAAAAAGCGCTATCAAGTGACCTTTGACCAGGACTTCACGGGGGTCATCCGTGCCTGCGCCGCACCAAGGGATTACGCCGATGGCACCTGGATCACCCAGGCCATGCAGGATGCCTACATCGAACTGCACCAGCGCGGCTTTGCCCACTCGGTAGAAGTATGGGATCAAGGCGAACTGGTTGGCGGCCTCTATGGCCTGGCGATGGGGCAGCTGTTTTTCGGTGAATCAATGTTCAGCCGCGCCGACAACGCCTCCAAATATGGTTTCGCCACCCTGGTGCAACATCTGAAGGACTCCGGGTTCGTGCTGATCGACTGCCAGATGCCGACCGATCACCTGCACAGCCTCGGTGCTCGGGCCATTTCTCGCAGTACATTTGCCGATTATCTGTCCCGGCACCTTGACCAACCCAACCTCGCCACCTGGGTTTGCTGAGCGACTTTTGCGTGCGTGGCTTACACTTAATTCACCAGCTTACCCCCGAGGGTTGATCATGACCGAGTTGGCGCGGTTGAAGTTCTATGCCACTCAGCCTCACTCTTGCAGCTATCTGCCCGAGGAGCAGGCCACGACCCTGTTTCTCGATCCCAGCCAGCCCATGGATGTGCATGTCTACGCAGACCTGTCGGAAATGGGCTTTCGTCGCAGCGGCGATCACCTGTACCGTCCGCATTGCCAGAACTGCAACGCGTGCGTGCCTGCGCGTATTCCGGTGGCGCAGTTCAACCCCAATCGCCAGCAGAAACGCATTTTCAAACGCAACGCCGATTTGCAGGTGCGGCCGGTCAAGCCCGGTTTCAGCGAAGAATATTTTGATCTTTATCAACGCTACATCGAACAACGCCATGCCGACGGCGACATGTACCCACCGAGCCGCGATCAATTCTCGACTTTTCTGGTTCGCGATCTGCCCTTCTCACGTTTTTACGAGTTCCGGCTCGACGGACGGTTACTGGCAGTTGCCGTCACCGACCTCCTGCCCAACGGCCTGTCGGCGGTCTACACCTTTTACGAGCCGGAAGAAGAACGCCGCAGCCTCGGACGCTATGCAATCCTCTGGCAAATCACCGAAGCCAGACGCCTTGGGCTCGAAGCCGTGTACCTTGGCTATTGGATCAAAAACTGCAAAAAGATGAACTACAAGACCCAGTATCGCCCCATAGAACTGCTGATTAACCAGCGCTGGGTCATCCTGAACTGAATGCAAACCCTAAACCCCTTGGCGTAAACCCCATTTTTCGGGCACAATGCACGCCGCTTTTGCCTGGCGCAGTTGCACCGGGCCATTCACTGGATACCGAGGGCTTTACTGCATGTCGAAAGAAGACAGCTTCGAAATGGAAGGCACTGTCGTCGACACCCTGCCCAACACCATGTTTCGTGTGGAGTTGGAAAATGGGCACGTCGTAACCGCGCATATCTCCGGCAAGATGCGCAAGAACTACATTCGTATTCTTACCGGTGACAAAGTGCGCGTCGAACTGACGCCCTATGACTTGAGCAAAGGGCGTATCACTTACCGCGCTCGCTAATCAAGTCAATACAAGACGCCCGGCATTTGCCGGGCGTTTTTGTTTGTCTGGGTTTTGGGTTTGTGCTTGAGTTTTGAGTGTATATCCGTTGCTTCGGGAGCTGCCGCTGGCGGTTTCGCTCTTACAGCGAGTCACTTTTGACAAACGCCTCAAAAGTAACCAAAAAGTCTACGCCCCGGCGTACGGCACTTCGCTTAGGCTCAGCGTTCCCTCGCTACGGTGTCCATCAGGGGGCATCGCCTACGGTTTGCTTCGCTGCACCTCCTCTCGATGTATGCGGCTTCGCCGCACGGCGCTGCGCGCCTACCCCCTGATGGACACCTCCGCTCGGCCTGCCGAAGGGGCTTGAGATCAAAAGCCAGAGCCAGAGCAAAGGCCAGATCAAGAGCAAAGGCCAGATCAAGAGCCCCTCACCCTAGCCCTCCCGAAACGTCGGACCGCCCGTAGGGAGAGGGAACTGATTGAGGTGTTTGGGAGAACTGCGCCGACGTGCAATACCGGTCGAACTCAAGTTTTGAAAAGCCCACAAATCGGCTCCCTCTCCTTGGGGAGAGGGCTGGGGTGAGGGGTAAACCCACAACAAAACCAAAGCCAAACACGCCCTGCTCCCACCACTCAAACGATGAGCGTTAGCTCGAGTAAAGCTTTTGATCTCAAGGCCCATCGGCAGGCTGAGTGGAGGGATTGATCCGGGGGTGGGAGCGCAGCGACCGTTTGGCGAAGCCAAACACATCGAGAGGAGGTGCAGCGAAGCAAACCGTAGGCGATGCCCCCGGATCAATCCCGGAGCGAAGGAACCCGAGCCACAGCGAGGGCCGTACGTCAGGGCTCAAGACCTTTGGTTACTTTGGGCTGGGCCGGCATTCCGGCGTTTGCCAAAGTGACCCGCCGTAAGGGCGGAACCCTAAGAAGCCGTTACCGCAGCAACGGATATGCCCCCAAACCAAAAACCGCAGACAGCAAAAAGGCGCCCAAAGGCGCCTTTCGCTTTACAACAGACCAACAACCATCAAGCCATTTCCGCAGTAGTCTCGAAGTCAAACGTCAGCTCACCATCCTTGATGTCGATGTGCACCACACCGCCATGCTCGGCCAGCTCGCCAAACAGAATCTCCTCTGCCAGCGGACGCTTGATCTTGTCCTGAATCAGACGCGCCATCGGACGAGCGCCCATGGCCGAATCGTAACCACCGGCCGCCAGCCAACTGCGCGCTGCGTCGGTAACTTCCAGAAGTACACGCTTGTCCTCCAGCTGCGCCTGAAGTTCGGTGAGGAACTTGTCCACCACGCTTTTGATGACCTCATGACTGAGGCGACCAAACTGAATGATGGTGTCCAGACGGTTACGAAATTCCGGCGTGAAGCTCTTCTTGATCACTTCCATCGCATCGGACGAGTGGTCCTGATGGGTGAAACCGATCGAAGCACGTGCCGCCGTTTCAGCACCGGCATTGGTGGTCATGATCACGATCACGTTGCGGAAGTCCGCCTTGCGCCCGTTGTTGTCGGTCAGCGTACCGTGGTCCATCACCTGCAGCAGCAGGTTGAAGACTTCCGGATGCGCCTTCTCGATTTCATCGAGCAGCAATACGCAATGCGGTTGCTTGGTGATCGCTTCGGTCAACAGACCGCCCTGGTCGAAACCGACATAGCCCGGAGGCGCACCGATCAGACGCGATACGGTGTGGCGCTCCATGTACTCGGACATGTCGAAACGAACCAGCTCGATCCCCAGCGCCTTGGCCAATTGCCGCGCAGCTTCGGTTTTACCAACACCGGTCGGCCCTGCAAACAGGAACGAACCGACAGGCTTGTCCGGCGACTTCAGACCGGCACGGGACAGCTTGATCGCAGTCGACAACGAATCGATCGCCGCATCCTGACCAAACACCGTCAGCTTCAGGTCGCGCTCCAGGTTACGCAACAGCTCCTTGTCGGAACTGGTGACGTGTTTTGGTGGAATACGTGCGATCTTCGCCACGATATCCTCGACCTGCGGCACGTCGATGCGCTTCACACGCTTGTCGACCGGTTGCAGGCGCTGGTAGGCGCCCGCCTCGTCGATCACATCGATGGCCTTGTCCGGCATATGCCGGTCATTGATGTAGCGCGATGCCAGTTCCGCAGCGGCGCGCAGCGACTCATCGCTGTACTCGATGTTGTGGTGCTGTTCGAAACGCCCTTTCAGACCACGCAGGATACCGATGGTGTCTTCCACCGACGGCTCGACCACATCGACCTTCTGGAAGCGGCGGGCCAGAGCCCGATCCTTCTCGAAGATGCCGCGGAATTCCTGGAACGTGGTCGACCCGATGCAGCGGATATCACCCGACGACAGCAGCGGCTTGAGCAGGTTAGAGGCGTCCATGACGCCACCGGACGCAGCGCCCGCACCAATAATGGTGTGAATCTCGTCGATGAACAGGATCGCCTGCGGACGTTTTTTCAGTTCGCCGAGCAGCGCCTTGAAGCGCTTCTCGAAATCGCCGCGATATTTGGTGCCTGCGAGCAAGGCACCCAGATCGAGGGAATAAACGACGCTGTTGGCCAGCAGGTCCGGCACCTGGTTGTCGACAATGCGTTTGGCCAGGCCTTCGGCAATCGCGGTCTTGCCCACGCCCGCCTCGCCCACCAGCAACGGATTGTTCTTGCGGCGACGCGCGAGAATCTGCGCAACGCGCTCGACTTCCGACTCTCGCCCGACCAGCGGATCGATCCGGCCCTGGCGTGCGAGTTCGTTAAGGTTGCTGGCATACGCATCCAGCGGATTGCCTGAAGAAGAAGACTCACCGCCCTCGTCGTCCTGCATGTCTTGTTCACCTTCAGAGTGATCGCCATGCCCCGGCACCTTGGAAATGCCATGGGCGATATAGTTGACGACATCAATGCGTGCAACGCTCTGCTGTTTCAGCAGGAACACCGCCTGACTCTCTTGCTCACTGAAGATTGCAACCAGCACGTTGGCGCCGGTTACTTCGCGTTTGCCCGAGCTCTGCACATGGAAGACAGCACGTTGCAACACACGCTGGAAGCCCAGGGTTGGCTGGGTTTCGCGATCTTCGTCATGGACGGGGATCAGCGGCGTGGTGGAGTCGATGAACTCCTGCAGGTCGTGCTTGAGTTTGTCGAGGTTTGCGCCGCAGGCACGCAATACGGTGGCGGCAGCCTCATTATCCAATAGGGCCAGCAGCAGGTGTTCGACGGTCATGAACTCATGACGCTTCGAACGAGCCTCCTTGAAGGCAAGATTGAGGGTGACTTCGAGCTCGCGGTTTAACATAGCTTCACCTCATACCCAAGTGGTCGGCGATTAACCGTCCTTCTCGATTTCACAGAGTAGCGGATGCTGGCTTTCCCTGGCGTACTGGTTGACCTGCATGGCCTTTGTCTCGGCGATGTCGCGGGTAAACACTCCACATACTGCCCGTCCTTCTGTGTGGACGGCCAGCATGACCTTGGTCGCCAGCTCGCGATTCAGGTTAAAAAACACCTCGAGCACTTCGACGACGAAATCCATCGGTGTGTAGTCATCGTTGAACAAAACCACCTTGTACATCGGCGGCGCCTGTAACGCAGGCTTTGCTTCCTGAACAGCAACGCCTGCCGAATCGTCGTCGTGCTCCTGTGGAAGATCCTTTTGGAGAAGCGGGCGATCCTGATTGAATGTTAGTCGAATCTGGCTGATTGCATGCATGGAAAGAAAGGTTCGTCAGTTGTGCAAATACAGTGGTGGGGGCGGCTTGACACGTTTTCAACTCCGACTGCCCGGTCACCTTGACTATCGGGAAAACGGTGTTACAACCAATAGAACCCACAGTGGGGAAAAAAGATCCGCGGAGTCAATCCTTTTAACGGATTCGACTGCGGATGTCTTGGATGATACTCCAGCGATGGAGTCTGTTGCAGAGGGATTTGAGCATGGCTGTCGGCAAGGTCAAGTGGTTCAACAATGCCAAGGGATTCGGCTTCATCAATACCGATGCCCGCGAAGGACGTGACGAGGATGGCAAAGACATTGATTTCTTTGCCCACTACTCCGCCATTGAGATGGACGGGTATAAGACCCTCAAGGCCGGACAGATCGTGACTTTCGAAATCGTCCAGGGCCCCAAGGGACTGCATGCGGTGAATATCACGGCGGCAACCGTGGCAAGTGAAGCGGCTACGCATGCCCCTCATACAGAAAAAGTGTCAGGCTGACTCAACCGTCACCTGGTCATGAAAAAACCGCCCGAAGGCGGTTTTTTTGTACCTGCACGACTTACATATGCTTGACGATCGCCTCACCGAAGCCCGAAGAAGACACCAGCGTGGCGCCTTCCATCAGACGTTCGAAGTCATAGGTCACCGTCTTGGCCTTGATCGCGCCATTGGTACCCTTGATGATCAGGTCCGCCGCCTCGGTCCAGCCCAGATGACGCAACATCATCTCGGCCGACAGAATCACCGAACCCGGGTTGACCTGATCCTTGCCGGCGTACTTCGGCGCGGTACCGTGGGTCGCCTCGAACATGGCCACGGTGTCGGACAGGTTGGCACCCGGCGCGATACCAATACCGCCCACTTCCGCCGCCAGGGCGTCGGACAGGTAGTCACCGTTGAGGTTGAGGGTGGCGATCACATCGTATTCGGCCGGACGCAGCAGGATCTGCTGGAGCATGGCATCGGCGATGGCATCCTTGACGACGACTTCGCGGCCGGTTTTCGGGTTCTTGAATTTCATCCATGGGCCGCCATCGAGCAGCTCGGCGCCGAATTCTTCCTTCGCCACCTCGTAACCCCAGTCCTTGAAGGCACCTTCGGTGAATTTCATGATGTTGCCCTTGTGCACAATGGTCAGCGACTTGCGGTCGTTGTCCACCACGTATTGCAGGGCCTTGCGCACCAGACGCTTGGTGCCTTCTTTCGAAACCGGCTTGATACCAATGCCGCAATCCTGGTCGAAACGGATCTTGGTGACGCCCATTTCTTCTTTCAGGAATTTGATGACCTTGGTGGCCTCAGGAGAACCGGCCTTCCATTCGATACCGGCATAAATGTCTTCGGAGTTCTCGCGAAAGATCACCATGTCGACGTCGCCGGGCTTTTTCACCGGGCTCGGCACGCCTTCGAACCACACCACAGGGCGCAGGCAGACATAGAGATCGAGCTGTTGGCGCAGGGCAACGTTGAGGGAACGGATGCCGCCACCGACCGGGGTGGTCAGCGGGCCTTTGATGGAAACCACGTAATCCTTGACGGCGTCCAGGGTTTCCTGGGGCAGCCAGGTGTCCTGGTCATAGACCTGAGTTGCTTTTTCGCCAGCATAAACCTCCATCCAGGAAATCTTGCGCTTGCCCCCGTAGGCCTTGGCCACGGCAGCATCAACCACTTTGATCATCACAGGGCTGACGTCGACGCCAATGCCGTCACCTTCGATGAAGGGAATGATCGGGTTATCAGGGACATTGAGAGAATGGTCTGCGTTGACGGTGATTTTGTCGCCGACGGCTGGAACCTGAATCTTCTTGTAACCCATGCTGAACTCCATTGTTTGGATTGAACATCTGGCTTGGTTCGAGCGTAACCCAGTTGAATCAACACGCAAACCCTCTGTTCCGGGCGCGGCGACATCTCGTTTCGTACAAGCCTGAAAGCAAAGGGAAAAGCGCCAATCTCAAGCATTCACGGCGACTCTACGCCCCACCCCGCCCTGCGACCTTTAGACCAATGGACGAGAATCGTTGCATATGAAGCATCGGCAGATTGCCAGCTACCTATGTATAATGCCGCCCGCTGACCAAAGGGTCACGACGGCTGGCCTCTCTAGCACGAGACTTTCCGCCTGATTGGTCGGGTTGTTACCGCAGTCCGACTGCTTGACGCTCTACTGATGCACCCAACATCACCGCGAAGATTCTCGACATTCGGTTCATGGATGACTTTGAACGAACGCGCTTACCCGGCGCCCCTCGAGTTTCTGCGCACGCTTTAGCAAAGAAGAGAGAGTTAATCCGAATATGCCCACCCGCTCGAAGATCATCTATACCTTCACCGACGAAGCTCCAGCCCTCGCCACCTATTCCCTGCTGCCAATCATCGAGGCTTACACCGCCTCGGCCGATATCGCCGTGGAAACCCGCGATATCTCTCTTGCAGCACGTATTCTGGCCAGCTTCCCCGAGCAACTGGGCGACAAAGCCGTAGCCGACCACCTCGCCGAACTGGGCGACCTGGCCGTTACGCCTGAAGCCAACATCATCAAGCTGCCGAACATCAGCGCCTCGGTTCCGCAACTGCAAGCCGCGATCAAAGAACTGCAAGCCCAGGGCTACAACCTGCCGGACTACCCGGAAACCGTGACCAGCGACGCCGACAAAGACGCCAAGGCGCGCTACGACAAGGTCAAGGGCAGCGCCGTGAACCCGGTTCTGCGTGAAGGCAACTCCGACCGTCGCGCTCCGCTGTCGGTCAAGAACTACGCTCGCAAGCACCCGCACAAAATGGGCGCCTGGGCCAAAGACTCCAAGTCCCACGTCGCTCATATGAGCACCGGCGATTTCTACGGCAGCGAAAAAGCCGCCCTGATCGACGCCGCTGACACCGTGAAGATCGAGCTGATCGCCCAAGACGGCACCGCCACCGTCCTGAAAGAAAAAACCAACGTTCAGGCGGGCGAGATCCTCGACTGCTCCGTGATGAGCAAAAAGGCCCTGCGCGCGTTCATCGCCGCTGAAATCGACAGCGCCAAGCAACAAGGCGTGCTGCTGTCGGTTCACCTGAAAGCCACCATGATGAAGGTCTCCGACCCGATCATGTTCGGCCAGATCGTTGCCGAGTTCTACAAAGACGCCCTGACCAAGCACGCCGACGTGCTGGCCGAGGTCGGCTTCAACCTGAACAACGGCATCGGCGACCTGTACGCCCGCATCAAATCCCTGCCGGCCGAGCAACAAGCGCAGATCGAAGCTGACATTCAGGCGGTCTACGCCGCTCGTCCGTCGCTGGCGATGGTCAACTCCGACAAAGGCATCACCAACCTGCACGTGCCGAGCGACGTCATCGTCGACGCCTCGATGCCGGCCATGATCCGTGACTCCGGCAAGATGTGGGGCACCGACGGCCAGCTGCACGACACCAAGGCTGTGATCCCGGACCGTTGCTACGCCACCATCTACCAGGCCGTGATCGAAGATTGCAAAGCCAATGGCGCTTTCGATCCGACCACCATGGGCAGCGTGCCGAACGTTGGCCTGATGGCTAAAAAGGCTGAAGAGTACGGCTCCCACGACAAGACCTTCCAGATCAAGGCCGACGGCGTGGTTCGCGTGACCGACAGCAAAGGCAACCTGCTGATGGAACAGGCTGTTGAAGCCGGCGACATCTTCCGCATGTGCCAGACCAAAGACGCGCCGATCCAGGACTGGGTCAAACTGGCCGTCAACCGTGCTCGCGCAAGCAGCACCCCGGCCATCTTCTGGCTGGACCCGATGCGCGCCCACGACGGCGTAGTGATCGAGAAGGTTCAGGCTTACCTGAAGGATCACGACACCGCTGGTTTGGACATCCAGATCATGGCACCGGTCGACGCCATGAAATACACCCTGCAGCGCACCCGCGAAGGCAAGGACACCATTTCGGTGACCGGCAACGTACTGCGCGACTACCTGACCGACCTGTTCCCGATCATGGAACTGGGCACCAGCGCCAAGATGCTGTCGATCGTGCCGCTGATGAACGGCGGTGGCCTGTTCGAAACCGGCGCCGGCGGTTCGGCTCCGAAGCACGTGCAGCAACTGGTCGAAGAGAACTTCCTGCGCTGGGATTCGCTGGGCGAATTCCTGGCCCTGGCCGCTTCTCTCGAGCACTTGGGTGTGAACTACAACAACCCGAAAGCGCTGGTGCTGTCCAAGACCCTGGACCAGGCTACTGGCCAATTCCTCGACAACAACAAGTCGCCATCGCGCAAAGTCGGCAACATCGACAACCGCGGCAGCCACTTCTACCTGGCGATGTACTGGGCACAAGCCCTGGCCGCCCAGACCGAAGACGCTGCACTGCAAGCGCAGTTCGCGACCCTGGCCAAGACCCTGACCGAGAACGAAGCGACCATCGTCGCCGAGCTCAACGCCGTTCAAGGCAAGCCAGTGAACATCGGTGGTTACTACCACGCCGATGCCGAGCTGATCAGCAAGGCCATGCGCCCAAGCGCAACCTTCAACGCGGCGATTGCTGCGCTGGTATAAGGTTGTAAAGGGAACATCACAAACCCCGGCCATGCGCCGGGGTTTGTGTTTCTGCCTTTCGCCCAGGAGATTCAATCAATGCAATGGCTCCCCCACATCACCGTCGCCACCATCGTCGAGGATAACGGCCGTTTCCTGATGGTCGAGGAACACAAAGCCGGGCGTAACGTGCTCAATCAGCCCGCCGGCCATCTGGATCCGGACGAAACCCTGATCGAAGCCGCCGTGCGCGAAACCCTCGAAGAAACCGGCTGGGACGTCGAACCCACCGCCGTGATCGGCATTTATCTGTACACCGCTCCGAGCAACGGCGTGACTTACCAGCGCGTGTGCTTCAGCGCCAAAGCCGTGAAACATTACCCGGAATATCAGCTGGACGACGGCATCGTCGGCGCCAAGTGGCTGACCCGCGACGAATTATTGGCCCAGCGCGATAACTGGCGCAGCGAGCTGATCATCCGTTGCATCGACGATTATCTGGCCGGCAATCGCTTCGGCCTCGAACTGATACGCCCTTCCCTTTAGCCTTGAGGCCGTGAGCCTGATAGAATCGCGTCCTTTTTCAAGACACTCATTGAATCCCTATGCGTGATCCAGCCCCTTCTGACACATCCAAGAAGCGCGTCATTGTCGGCATGTCCGGCGGCGTGGACTCTTCCGTTTCCGCTCTCCTGCTGATCGAGCAGGGCTATGAAGTGGAAGGCCTGTTCATGAAGAACTGGGAAGAAGACGACGGAACGGAATACTGCACCGCCATGGACGACCTGGCGGATGCCCAGGCCGTGTGCGACAAGATCGGTATCAAGCTGCACACCGCCAACTTCGCCGCCGAGTACTGGGACAACGTGTTCGAGCACTTCCTGGCCGAGTACAAGGCCGGCCGCACGCCGAACCCGGACATCCTGTGCAACCGCGAGATCAAGTTCAAGGCGTTCCTCGACTACGCCATGATGCTCGGCGCCGACCTGATCGCCACCGGTCACTACGTGCGCCGCCGCGACATTGATGGCCGCACCGAACTGCTCAAGGGCCTGGATCCGAACAAGGATCAGAGCTACTTCCTGCACGCTGTCGGCGGCGAACAGATCGCCAAGACCCTGTTCCCGGTCGGCGAGCTGGAAAAACCGGAAGTCCGTGCAATCGCCGAGAAATACGAGCTGGCGACTGCCAAGAAGAAGGATTCCACCGGGATCTGCTTCATCGGCGAGCGCCGTTTCAGCGATTTCCTCAAGCAATACCTGCCGGCGCAACCGGGCGAGATCAAGACCACCGAAGGCGAAGTCATCGGCCGTCACCACGGCCTGATGTACCACACCATCGGTCAGCGCCAGGGCCTGGGCATCGGCGGCCTGAAAGACGCCGGTGATGAGCCGTGGTACGTGCTGCGCAAGGATCTGGACACCAACGAGCTGATCGTCGGCCAGGGCAACAACCATCCATGGCTGTTCTCCAGCGCCCTGCTCGCTTCGGAAATCTACTGGGTCAACCCGATCGATTTGAGCCAGCCGCTGCGCCTGACCGCCAAGGTTCGTTATCGCCAGAGCGATCAGACCTGCACGCTGGAAAAAACCGAGACCGGCTATCGCGCCGTGTTCGACGAACCGCAACGCGCGGTCACGCCGGGTCAGTCGGTGGTGTTCTATGACGGTGAAATCTGCCTCGGCGGCGGCGTGATCGAAGTCGCCGAGCCGTGGAGCGGCCAGGCATGAGCCCGACTCAGGAGCAACTGACGGCTCTGGGTGGCGTGTTTCTTGCCGCCGTACTGGTCGACCGGATCGCCAAGACCGGCCAGACCAACGAGGCCGGCCTGAGCTGCATGCTCGGCAGCCTGCTGGTCCGCGATCCGAAGGACACGCTGGACGTGTACGGTGGCGACGACATCAATCTGCGCGAGGGTTACCGTGCGCTGATCGGCGCCCTCGAGCGCGACCCGAGCACCTTGCAGCGCGAGCCATTGCGCTACGCATTGTCGATGCTCGGCCTCGAGCGGCAACTGGCCAAGCGCAACGACATGCTCGACGTGATCGGCAAGCGCCTGCCGCAGATTCAGTCGCAGGTCGAGCATTTCGGCCCGGCCCACGAAAACGTGATCGCGGCCTGCGGTGCGCTGTATCAGGACACCCTGAGCACGCTGCGCCAACGCATTCAAGTGCACGGCGACATGCGCAACCTGCAGCAGCCGAGCAACGCGTCGAAGATTCGCGCCCTGTTGCTCGCCGGTATTCGTTCGGCACGCCTGTGGCGTCAACTCGGCGGCCATCGCTGGCAGTTGGTGATCAGTCGTCGCAAGCTGCTCAAAGAGCTGTATCCGTTGATGCGCAGCGAGTAAATCGCCGCGCAATAAAAGCTTTGTAGTCTGTAACGCGTAATACGCCGGTCAGTTGGCGACGGACCGGCGGATTTTTTCATGTATGATACGCGCCCCATTTCGTTGCCCGACTGTCCGAGAACACCCCATGCAGCTCTCTTCGCTCACTGCGGTTTCCCCTGTTGACGGCCGCTACGCCGGCAAAACCCAGGCCCTGCGCCCGATTTTCAGCGAGTACGGCCTGATCCGTGCCCGCGTCCTGGTTGAAGTGCGCTGGCTCCAGCGCCTGGCCGCTCACGCCGGCATCCCGGAAGTGCCAGCCTTCTCCGCCGAAGCCAACGCCGTTCTGAACGAACTGGCCGAAAACTTCTCGCTGGAACACGCCGAGCGCGTGAAAGAGATCGAGCGCACCACCAACCACGACGTGAAAGCGATCGAGTACCTGCTCAAGGAACAGGCAGCCAAGCTGCCGGAACTGGCCAAGGTCAGCGAGTTCATCCACTTCGCCTGCACCAGCGAGGACATCAACAACCTGTCCCACGCCCTGATGCTGCGCGAAGGTCGTGACGACGTGATGCTGCCGCTGATGCGCCAGACCGCCAACGCCATCCGCGAACTGGCCCTGCGCTTCGCCGACGTGCCAATGCTGTCGCGCACCCACGGCCAGCCGGCTTCGCCGACCACCCTGGGTAAAGAGCTGGCGAACGTGGTTTACCGTCTCGAGCGCCAGATCGCTCAGGTCGCTGCCGTTCCGCTGCTGGGCAAGATCAACGGCGCTGTCGGCAACTACAACGCGCACCTGTCGGCCTACCCGCAGATCGACTGGGAAGCCAACGCCCGCGCCTTCATCGAAGACGAGCTGGGCCTGGCCTTCAACCCGTACACCACGCAGATCGAGCCGCACGACTACATCGCCGAGCTGTTCGACGCCATTGCGCGCTTCAACACCATCCTGATCGACTTCGACCGTGACATCTGGGGCTACATCTCCCTGGGTTACTTCAAGCAGCGCACCATTGCCGGCGAAATCGGTTCGTCGACCATGCCGCACAAGGTCAACCCGATCGACTTCGAAAACTCCGAAGGCAACCTGGGCATCGCCAACGCGCTGTTCCAGCACCTGGCGAGCAAACTGCCGATCTCCCGCTGGCAGCGCGACCTGACCGACTCCACCGTTCTGCGCAACCTCGGTGTCGGCTTCGCCCACAGCGTGATCGCGTACGAAGCGAGCCTCAAAGGCATCAGCAAACTCGAGCTGAACGCTGACAAGATTGCTGCCGATCTGGACGCCTGCTGGGAAGTCCTGGCCGAGCCGATCCAGACCGTAATGCGCCGCTACAACATCGAAAACCCGTACGAGAAGCTGAAAGAACTGACGCGCGGCAAGGGCATCAGCCCTGAAGCGCTGCAGACTTTCATCGATGGCCTGGACATGCCGGCCGCTGCGAAAGCCGAGCTCAAGCAACTGACCCCGGCCAACTACATCGGCAACGCTGTAGCGCAAGCCAAACGCATCTGATCGACTGCTTGACCCGTTTGAGACGCCCGGCCGCGCCGGGCGTTTTTATTCCCGTCTGAAAAATGCTTTTTTTCAATAGGTTACATATGAATCCCGATATTCCTCTTCAACTTCTGGGTGGTCTTACGGCGCGCGAGTTCATGCGCGATTACTGGCAGAAAAAACCACTGCTGATCCGTCAGGCGATTCCTGATTTCGAAAGCCCGATCGACGCCGACGAACTCGCCGGCCTGGCCCTGGAAGAAGAAGTCGAATCGCGCCTGGTGATCGAACACGGCGAGCGCCCATGGGAACTGCGCCGCGGCCCGTTCGCCGAAGACGAATTCAGCAAACTGCCGGAACGCGAGTGGACCCTGCTGGTGCAGGCTGTCGATCAGTTCGTGCCGGAAGTCAGCGAACTGCTGGAAAACTTCCGCTTTCTGCCGAGCTGGCGCGTCGATGACGTGATGATCAGCTTCGCCGCCCCGGGTGGCAGCGTTGGCCCGCATTTCGACAACTACGACGTGTTCCTGCTGCAAGGCCACGGCAAGCGCAACTGGAAAATCGGCCAGATGTGCGACTCCGAAAGCCCGCTGCTGCAGCACGCGGACCTGCGCATCCTCGCCGAATTCCACGAAACCGAAGAGTGGGTTCTGGAACCGGGCGACATGCTGTACCTGCCGCCGCGCCTGGCTCACTGCGGCGTGGCCGTCGATGACTGCATGACCTACTCGGTCGGCTTCCGCGCACCAAGCGCCGCTGAAGTGCTGACCCACTTCACCGACTTCCTCAGCCAGTTCCTGACTGACGAAGAGCGCTACACCGACGCCGATGCGAAGCCGGTCAGCGATGACCCGCACCAGATCCAGCACGATGCTCTTGGCCGCCTGAAGGCACTGCTCGCCGAGCACATGAGCGACGAACGCCTGCTGCTGACCTGGTTCGGCCAGTACATGACCGAGCCGCGTTATCCAGAGCTGGTCGTCGGCCCGGAGGAAGTCGAGGAAGAAGACCTCCTCAGCGCCCTCGAAGACGGTGCCATCCTGATCCGCAACCCGAGTGCACGCCTGGCATGGTCCAACGTCGATGACGATCTGCTGCTGTTCGCCAGCGGCCAGAGCCGTTACCTGCCTGGCAAGTTGCGCGAGCTGCTGAAGCTGATCTGCTCGGCTGACGCCCTGCACACCGACAACCTCGGCGACTGGCTGAGCGACGAAGATGGCCGCGGCCTGCTGTGCGAACTGGTCAAACAGGGAAGCCTGGGGTTCGCCGACGATGAATAAGATTCGCGTACGCGTTGCAGACTGGCAAAAGGACAACGCCGAGATCCGCCGCATTCGCGAAACGGTGTTCATTGCCGAACAGTCGGTTCCACCCGAGCTTGAGTGGGACGCCGATGACGCCACCGCCGTGCATTTTCTGGCCTTCGAAGGCGACTTTCCGATCGGCACCGCCCGCCTGCTGCCCGACGGGCATGTTGGCCGGGTTTCGGTACTGAAGGACTGGCGCGGGCTAAAGGTCGGCGATGCGCTGATGCACGCGGTGATTGCCGAAGCGGAAGCACGGGGCCTGAAGCAGCAGATGCTCAGCGCCCAGGTGCAGGCCACGGCGTTCTATGAGCGCCTGGGGTTCAATCTGGTCAGCGAGGAATTCCTGGAAGCAGGGATTCCGCATGTCGACATGGTTCGTCACTCGGCTTAAGTCCGCGTCGCGGCATTCGCGGACAAGCCCGCTCCCACAGGAAACCTCCAGCGAACACAGATTTTGTGCCCGGCAGAGATCCAATGTGGGAGCGGGCTTGCTCGCGAAGAGGCCCTTCAGAACACCACAAAACGCCCCGCCATTTTCGGATGCCGGGGCGTTTTGCTGTCTACGATTCAATTTGCCCCACCCCGGGCCGACAAACTGGCAATATCAAGCCTTTCGAAAGCGGAGATAACGGACATGTCCCTACGCACCCTGCTCACCACCCTGCTGCTCGGCTGCAGTTTTTCGGTGATGGCAGCCACAGAAATCGTGCCCCTCAAGTACCACACCAGCGCCGACATGCTGCCGGTGGCTCAGGATTTCATCGGCAAGGACGGTCAGGTCAGCGCCTATGGCAATCAACTGATCGTCAAGGCTGAGCCGGACAAGATCCAGGAATTGAAAGCCCTGCTCACGCAGCTCGATACCGCCCCCAAACGCCTGCTGATCACCGTCGACACCAACGAAAACAACCAACAGAACACCGGCGACCAGCAAACCAGGATCATTGACTACAGCACCGCCAGCCGTGACGGCGGCATTCAACAGGTACAGGCCAGCGAGGGTGCACCGGCGCTGATCCAGGTCGGACAGAGCGTGCCGATCACCAGCAGCCAGAGCAACTCCTGGGGCGATTACAGCAGCCAGACCCAGTATCGCAACGTCACTCAGGGTTTCTACGTCACTGCCAGCGTCACCGGTGACACCGTTCACCTGTCCATCAGTACCAACCGTGACCGAATGAGCCAGGAACGTCCCGATGTAGTGAACGTGCAAAGCACCGACACAACTGTCACAGGACGCCTGGGCGAATGGATCACCCTCGCCGGCGTGAACCGTGAGACTCAGGCCGACAAACAGGGCCTGGCCCGCAGCTACTCGACTCAAGGCCGGGATGACATGACGTTGCGGGTGAAAGTCGACACCCTGGACTAAAGCACCGAAAACTGACTGATTAGTCGTATTAGACGAAAGATGTAGTGCATGAAAAAAAGCACTACAAAACGTTTGACGAGCCAAAAAAGCGAAGGCATGATGGCCTCGCTCCCGCTAATCAGAGGCCCTGGCAAGGGCCTTCGAAGCGCTGCTCGCAACCATCCCCGCGAGCCGTTTCGTGTCTGTACCGCCCACAAGGTGTGTTTGACGAGGTTGCCGACTGGAACGAAGTTGTCCCGAGGGACGGAAGCGTAATTAGGTAACCCGGCTTTACACTGTAGTTCGCATAAAGGCCCACGACGCCCGAATGCGCCCGCCAGTTCGCCTTTACCTGCTCACCTCCCCTCGAGCCCATCGTTCATCCCGTCGCCTGCCCCGCCGAACCCGACCTGACCACCTAAGCTTCTGGTCAGCGAGCGCAAGGAATTTTCCACCGCAGAACAACTTTTCATAAAGACGCGACGAGGTTTATCTCCATGGCACTGACACGCGAACAGCAAATTGCAGCCCTTGAAAAAGACTGGGCTGAAAACCCGCGCTGGAAAGGCGTGACTCGCAATTACTCCGCTGCTGACGTCGTCCGTCTGCGTGGCTCGGTTCAACCAGAGCACACCTTTGCAAAAATGGGCGCCGAAAAACTGTGGAACCTGGTCACCCAGGGTGCCAAGCCGTCCTTCCGCCCAGAGAAAGATTTCGTCAACTGCATGGGCGCCCTGACCGGTGGCCAGGCTGTTCAACAGGTTAAAGCCGGTATCCAGGCGATCTACCTGTCGGGCTGGCAAGTCGCTGCGGACAACAACTCCGCCGAATCGATGTACCCGGACCAGTCGCTGTACCCGGTGGACTCGGTTCCAACCGTGGTCAAGCGCATCAACAACTCGTTCCGTCGTGCCGACCAGATCCAGTGGAAAGCCGGCAAGAACCCGGGCGACGAGGGCTACATCGACTACTTCGCGCCGATCGTGGCTGACGCCGAAGCCGGCTTCGGCGGCGTACTGAACGCCTACGAGCTGATGAAGAGCATGATCGAAGCAGGCGCCGCCGGCGTTCACTTCGAAGACCAGCTGGCTTCCGTGAAGAAGTGCGGCCACATGGGCGGCAAGGTTCTGGTTCCAACCCAGGAAGCCGTACAGAAGCTGACCGCTGCTCGTCTGGCTGCCGACGTTGCCGGCGTACCGACCATCATCCTGGCCCGTACCGACGCCAACGCTGCCGACCTGCTGACTTCCGACTGCGACCCGTACGACCAGCCGTTCGTGACTGGCACCCGCACCCAGGAAGGCTTCTACAAGGTTCGTGCAGGTCTGGACCAGGCCATCGCCCGTGGCCTGGCCTACGCGCCGTACGCCGACCTGATCTGGTGCGAAACCGCCAAGCCGGACCTGGAAGAAGCCCGTCGCTTCGCCGAAGCGATCAAGAAGGAATACCCGGACCAGATCCTGTCGTACAACTGCTCGCCTTCCTTCAACTGGAAGAAAAACCTGGACGACGCGACCATCGCCAAGTTCCAGCGCGAACTGTCCGCCATGGGTTACAAGCACCAGTTCATCACCCTGGCCGGCATTCACAACATGTGGCACAGCATGTTCAACCTGGCGCACGACTACGCCCGCAACGACATGACTGCCTACGTGAAGCTGCAGGAGCAGGAATTCGCTGATGCCGCCAAGGGTTACACCTTCGTGGCTCACCAGCAGGAAGTGGGCACCGGCTACTTCGACGACATGACCACCGTGATCCAGGGCGGCACGTCCTCGGTGACCGCGCTGACCGGTTCGACCGAAGAAGAACAGTTCCACTGATCGACTTCGCCTGAGCGAACGGCCTTTGCGGACCGTGTAGAAAGCTAACCGCATTGCCGAAGAACTGACGCCCCGACTGGTTCGGGGCGTTTTTTTGCCTGCGACCTTCTGACCAACCCAGGGCTGGCACAGTCCGTCAGGCAAAACATTGATCCAGAGCGCTATCCACGTCACAAAAATCGGTTAAAACGTGTGCCGCCGCTACTTGCAGTAACGCGGATATAAGACAACTTCCCAACTGCCCAATCGCTAAACAGTTACAAAACCATCACAAACGATATTAATTATCATTTAGCGGCAACTATATTCGTTACATTTTCGACAAAACATAATTCGTGAAATCCCGGCTAATGCCCGCAACGCATGGGCTACAGGGCCATAGAGGTGCGCTATGTCCTTATTCCAATAAATAATTTCGCTATAGGAATTTTACTTGCAGGGTGTTTAGCCATAAAATCAGCGCGATTGATTGCTGCGACATATCGTCACTGCCTTATTTCTTTATCAAGCTCAGAGACCTTTGCTCTCTGTTAAGGATTTCCAGCATGCCCGAAGCGACAGGACTCATGGCCCACAACTGGGGCTTTGCCATTTTCCTTCTGGGTGTAGTCGGCCTGTGTGCCTTCATGCTCGGCGTCTCCAGCCTCCTCGGGTCAAAAGCCTGGGGCCGCAGCAAAAACGAACCGTTCGAGTCCGGCATGCTACCTACCGGTGGCGCCCGCTTGCGGCTCTCAGCCAAATTCTATCTGGTCGCGATGCTGTTCGTGATCTTCGATATCGAAGCCCTCTTTCTCTTTGCATGGTCTGTGTCCGTCCGCGAAAGCGGCTGGACCGGATTCGTCGAAGCTCTCGTTTTCATAGCAATTCTGTTGGCAGGTCTTGTCTACCTGTTCCGAGTGGGCGCCCTTGACTGGGCTCCGGAAGCTCGTCGCAAGCGGCAGGCGAAGCTGAAACAATGAGGCTTTGGCAATGCAATACAATCTCACCAGAATCGACCCCGATGCTCCTAACGAGCAGTATCCGATCGGCCAGCGGGAAACCGTTTCCGATCCGTTAGAGGATCAAGTCCACAAAAACATTTTCATGGGCAAGCTGGAAGACGTGCTGAGCGGCGCGGTCAACTGGGGACGTAAAAACTCCCTGTGGCCGTACAACTTCGGTCTGTCGTGCTGCTACGTGGAAATGACCACCGCCTTCACGGCGCCCCACGACATCGCGCGCTTCGGCGCCGAAGTTATCCGGGCATCACCGCGTCAGGCCGACTTCATGGTTATCGCCGGGACCTGCTTCATCAAGATGGCGCCGATCATTCAGCGTCTCTACGAGCAGATGCTCGAGCCGAAATGGGTTATCTCCATGGGTTCGTGCGCCAACTCCGGTGGCATGTACGACATCTACTCCGTGGTTCAAGGGGTGGACAAGTTCCTGCCCGTGGACGTCTACGTACCTGGCTGCCCGCCCCGTCCAGAAGCATTTCTGCAAGGCTTGATGCTGCTGCAGGAATCCATTGGCCAGGAGCGTCGCCCACTTTCCTGGGTCGTTGGCGATCAAGGCGTTTATCGCGCCGACATGCCTTCGCAGAAGGAACAGCGCCGCGAACAGCGAATCGCAGTCACCAATCTGCGCAGCCCTGACGAAGTCTGATCCAGATCTGTTTCAAAGAAACGAGAAGCTGGCTTCATTCTTTACGTTGACCGAAAGCGAAAAAATAACCATGACTACAGGCAGTGCTCTGTACATCCCGCCTTACAAGGCAGACGACCAGGATGTGGTCGTCGAACTGAACAACCGTTTTGGTGCCGAGGCGTTCACCGCCCAGCCGACCCGCACCGGCATGCCGGTGCTGTGGGTGGCCCGCGCCAAGCTCGTCGAAGTCCTGACCTTCCTGCGCAACCTGCCCAAGCCGTACGTCATGCTCTATGACCTGCACGGCGTGGATGAGCGTCTGCGCACCAAGCGTCAAGGGCTGCCAAGCGGTGCCGATTTCACCGTGTTCTATCACCTCATGTCGCTGGAACGTAATAGTGACGTGATGATCAAGGTTGCCTTGTCCGAGAGCGACCTCAGCTTGCCGACCGTCACCAGCATCTGGCCGAACGCCAACTGGTACGAGCGTGAAGTCTGGGACATGTACGGTATCGACTTCAAAGGTCACCCTCACCTGTCGCGCATTATGATGCCGCCGACCTGGGAAGGTCACCCGCTGCGCAAGGACTTCCCGGCGCGCGCCACCGAATTCGACCCGTTCAGCCTGAACCTGGCCAAGCAACAGCTCGAGGAAGAAGCCGCGCGCTTCCGTCCGGAAGACTGGGGCATGAAGCGTTCCGGCCCGAACGAGGACTACATGTTCCTCAACCTGGGGCCGAACCACCCTTCGGCGCACGGTGCGTTCCGCATCATCCTGCAACTGGACGGCGAAGAGATCGTCGACTGCGTCCCGGACATCGGTTACCACCACCGTGGTGCCGAGAAGATGGCCGAGCGTCAGTCCTGGCACAGCTTCATTCCGTACACCGACCGTATCGACTACCTCGGCGGCGTGATGAACAACCTGCCGTACGTGCTCTCGGTCGAGAAGCTGGCCGGCATCAAGGTGCCCGAGAAGGTCGACGTCATCCGCATCATGATGGCCGAGTTCTTCCGGATCACCAGCCACCTGCTGTTCCTGGGTACCTACATCCAGGACGTCGGCGCGATGACCCCGGTGTTCTTCACCTTCACCGACCGCCAGAAGGCGTACACGGTGATCGAAGCCATCACCGGCTTCCGTCTGCACCCGGCCTGGTACCGCATCGGCGGTGTTGCCCACGACCTGCCGCGTGGCTGGGAAAAACTGGTGAAAGACTTCGTTGAATGGCTGCCAAAGCGCCTCGACGAATACACCAAGGCCGCCCTGCAGAACAGCATCCTCAAGGGTCGTACCATCGGCGTTGCCCAGTACAACACCAAAGAGGCCCTGGAATGGGGCGTCACCGGTGCCGGCCTGCGTTCCACCGGTTGCGACTTCGACCTGCGTAAAGCGCGTCCATATTCCGGCTACGAGAACTTCGAGTTCGAAGTGCCGCTGGCCGCCAACGGCGATGCCTATGACCGCTGCATGGTTCGCGTCGAAGAAATGCGCCAGAGCGTCAAGATCATCGACCAGTGCCTGCGCAACATGCCGGAAGGCCCGTACAAGGCGGATCACCCGCTGACCACGCCGCCGCCGAAAGAGCGCACGCTGCAGCACATCGAAACCTTGATCACGCACTTCCTGCAGGTTTCGTGGGGCCCGGTCATGCCGGCCAACGAATCCTTCCAGATGATCGAAGCGACCAAGGGCATCAACAGCTATTACCTGACGAGCGACGGCGGCACCATGAGCTACCGTACCCGGATCCGTACTCCGAGCTTCGCCCACCTGCAGCAGATCCCTTCGGTGATCAAAGGCAGCATGGTCGCGGACCTGATTGCGTACCTGGGTAGTATCGATTTCGTTATGGCCGACGTGGACCGCTAAGCATGAACAGCACGCTTATCCAGACAGACCGTTTCACCTTGAGTGAAACCGAGCGCTCGGCCATCGAGCACGAGCTGCATCACTACGAAGACCCGCGCGCGGCGTCGATCGAAGCCCTGAAGATCGTCCAGAAGGAACGCGGCTGGGTGCCGGACGGCGCCCTGTACGCCATCGGCGAGATCCTCGGCATCCCGGCCAGCGACGTTGAAGGCGTGGCCACGTTCTACAGCCAGATCTTCCGTCAACCGGTCGGCCGTCACATCATTCGCGTCTGCGACAGCATGGTCTGCTACATCGGTGGCCACGAGTCGGTGGTCAGCGAAATCCAGAACAACCTGGGTATCGGCCTGGGTCAGACCACCGCCGACGGTCGTTTCACCCTGCTGCCGGTCTGCTGCCTCGGCAACTGCGACAAGGCACCGGCGCTGATGATCGATGACGACACCTTTGGCGATGTCCAGCCTGCCGGCGTCGCCAAACTGCTCGAGGGCTACGTATGACCCTGACTTCTTTCGGTCCTGCCAACCGCATCCAGCGTTCGGCCGAGACTCACCCGCTGACCTGGCGCCTGCGCGACGACGGCGAAGCCGTGTGGCTCGACGAGTACCAGGCCAAGAACGGTTACGCCGCTGCGCGCAAGGCCTTCGCCGACATGGATCAGGACGCCATCGTCCAGACCGTGAAAGACGCCGGCCTCAAGGGTCGCGGCGGTGCAGGCTTCCCCACTGGCGTGAAGTGGGGCCTGATGCCAAAGGACGAATCCATCAACATCCGCTACCTGCTGTGCAACGCGGATGAAATGGAGCCGAACACCTGGAAAGACCGCATGCTGATGGAGCAACTGCCCCATCTGCTGATCGAAGGCATGCTGATCAGTGCCCGCGCGCTGAAAACCTACCGTGGCTACATCTTCCTGCGCGGGGAGTACACCACCGCCGCCAAGCACCTGAACCGTGCCGTGGAAGAAGCCAAGGCAGCCGGTCTGCTGGGCAAGAACATCCTGGGCAGCGGCTTCGATTTCGAGCTGTTCGTCCACACCGGCGCCGGGCGTTACATCTGCGGTGAAGAAACCGCACTGATCAACTCCCTCGAAGGCCGCCGCGCCAACCCGCGCTCCAAGCCGCCCTTCCCTGCCGCCGTTGGTGTGTGGGGCAAGCCGACCTGCGTGAACAACGTTGAAACCCTGTGCAACGTGCCGGCGATCATCGCCGACGGCGTGGACTGGTACAAATCGTTGGCCCGCGACGGCAGCGAAGACATGGGCACCAAGCTCATGGGCTTCTCCGGCAAGGTCAAGAACCCCGGCCTGTGGGAACTGCCCTTCGGCGTGACCGGTCGCGAATTGTTCGAAGACTACGCCGGCGGCATGCGCGACGGTTACAAGCTCAAGGCCTGGCAGCCGGGCGGCGCCGGTACCGGTTTCCTGTTGCCGGAACACCTCGACGCCCAAATGTACGCCGGCGGCATCGCCAAGGTGGGCACCCGTATGGGTACCGGCCTGGCCATGGCGGTGGACGACAGCGTCAACATGGTGTCCCTGCTGCGCAACATGGAACAGTTCTTCGCTCGCGAATCCTGCGGTTTCTGCACTCCTTGCCGTGATGGCCTGCCATGGAGCGTCAAGCTGCTGATGGCCATCGAACAAGGCCGCGGCCAGCCGGGTGACATCGAGACTCTGCTGGGTCTGGTCAACTTCCTCGGCCCGGGCAAGACCTTCTGTGCTCACGCACCGGGTGCCGTGGAACCATTGGGCAGTGCCATCAAATACTTCCGTCCAGAGTTCGAAGCCGGTATCGCGCCTGCAAGCGCCGCCGTCCCGCCTCTGGCGAAGCCGATCACAGTCGGCGCGTAAACGCTTAAAAAAGGCGAAGGGTCCGTGCCCTTCGCCTTTCGTCCGATGACGCCTTTCGGGGCTGACTGGATTCGGACGGATAACAAGATTCCATTAGCCACGCCCGCTGACACCGGGCCAACGAAGACCTTTGAACCATGGCCACTATCCACGTAGACGGCAAAGCGCTCGAAGTCGACGGGGCAGACAACCTGTTACAGGCATGTCTGTCGCTGGGCCTCGACATCCCTTATTTCTGCTGGCACCCCGCGCTTGGTAGCGTCGGGGCCTGCCGCCAGTGCGCGGTCAAGCAGTACACCGATGAGAACGACACCCGTGGTCGTATCGTCATGTCCTGCATGACGCCTGCCACCGACAACACCTGGATCTCCATCGACGATGAAGAATCCAAGGCGTTCCGCGCCAGTGTTGTTGAATGGCTGATGACCAACCACCCGCACGACTGCCCTGTGTGCGAGGAAGGCGGTCACTGCCACCTGCAAGACATGACGGTGATGACCGGCCACAACGAGCGCCGTTATCGCTTCACCAAGCGCACCCACCAGAACCAGCAACTGGGCCCGTTCATTTCCCACGAAATGAACCGCTGCATCGCCTGCTACCGCTGCGTGCGTTTCTACAAGGACTACGCCGGCGGCACCGACCTGGGTGTATTCGGCGCCCACGACAACGTGTACTTCGGTCGCGTTGAAGACGGCACCCTCGAAAGCGAGTTCTCCGGCAACCTCACCGAGGTCTGCCCGACCGGTGTGTTCACCGACAAGACTCACTCCGAGCGCTACAACCGCAAGTGGGACATGCAATTCTCGCCAAGCATCTGCCATGGCTGCTCCAGCGGTTGCAACATCTCCCCGGGCGAGCGTTACGGCGAACTGCGTCGCATCGAAAACCGTTACAACGGTTCGGTGAACCAGTACTTCCTGTGCGACCGTGGCCGTTTCGGTTATGGCTACGTCAACCGCACCGACCGTCCACGTCAGCCGCTGCTGGCCGACGGCACCAAGCTTGGGCTGGATGCTGCGCTGGACAAAGCCGCCGACCTGCTGCGCGGTCGCAACATCGTCGGTATCGGTTCGCCACGTGCCAGCCTCGAAAGCAACTACGCGTTGCGTGAACTGGTCGGCGCCGAGCACTTCTACTCCGGTATCGAAGCGTCCGAACTGGAACGCATCCGTCTGGTCCTGCAAGTGCTGAAGGACAGCCCGCTGCCCGTGCCGAACATGCGCGACATCGAAGACCACGACGCCGTGTTCGTCCTCGGTGAAGACCTGACCCAGACCGCCGCCCGCATGGCCCTGGCCCTGCGTCAGTCGGTCAAAGGCAAGGCCGAAGACATGGCCGAAGCCATGCGCGTTCAGCCGTGGCTCGACGCGGCGGTGAAGAACATCGGTCAGCACGAACTGAACCCGCTGTTCATCGCCAGCCTGGCTGAAACCAAGCTCGACGATATCGCCGAAGAGTGTGTACACGCCGCTCCCGACGATCTGGCGCGCATCGGTTTCGCCGTGGCTCACGCCCTGGACGCCAGCGCACCGGCCGTCGAAGGTCTGGACGCCGAAGCCCTGGAACTGGCCAAGCGCATCGCCGATGCCCTGCTCGCTGCCAAGCGTCCGCTGATCATCGCCGGTACTTCGCTGGGCTCCAAAGCCTTGATCGAAGCCGCTGCAAACATCGCCAAGGCCCTGAAGCTGCGCGAGAAGAACGGTTCGATCAGCCTGATCGTGCCGGAAGCCAACAGCCTCGGCCTGGCCATGCTCGGTGGCGAATCGGTTGATGCTGCGCTGCAAGCAGTGATTGACGGCAAGGCCGACGCCATCGTCGTGCTGGAAAACGATCTGTACACCCGTACCGCCAAGGCCAAGGTCGATGCGGCACTGAACGCTGCGAAAGTAGTGATCGTTGCCGACCATCAGAAGACGGCCACCAGCGACCGCGCGCATCTGGTTCTACCGGCCGCGAGCTTCGCTGAAGGCGACGGTACGCTGGTCAGCCAGGAAGGCCGCGCCCAGCGCTTCTTCCAGGTTTTCGACCCGCAATACATGGACGCGAGCATTCTGGTCCACGAAGGCTGGCGCTGGCTGCACGCCCTGCGCGCCACCCTGCTGAACCAGCCGATCGACTGGACGCAACTCGACCACGTGACCGCTGCCGTTGCTTCGAGCACCCCGCAACTGGCCCGAATCGTCGACGCCGCACCGTCCGCCTCGTTCCGCATCAAGGGTCTGAAACTGGCCCGTGAACCGCTGCGTTACTCCGGTCGCACGGCGATGCGCGCTGACATCAGCGTTCACGAACCACGCACCCCGCAAGACAAGGACACCGCGTTCGCCTTCTCGATGGAAGGTTACTCGGGCTCCGCCGAACCGCGTCAGCAGGTTCCTTTTGCATGGTCGCCGGGCTGGAACTCGCCGCAAGCCTGGAACAAGTTCCAGGACGAAGTCGGTGGTCACCTGCGCGCTGGCGATCCGGGCACCCGCCTGATCGAAAGCACCGGTGATTCGCTGAACTGGTTCGCCAGTGTTCCGCGCGCGTTCAACCCGGCCCAGGGCACCTGGCAAGCCGTGCCGTTCTACCACCTGTTCGGCAGCGACGAGACCTCGTCGAAAGCCGCTCCGGTCCAGGAACGCATTCCGGCTGCCTACGTCGCACTGGCCAAGTCCGAAGCGGACCGCCTGGGCGTCAACGACGGCGCACTGCTGAGCCTCAATGTTGCCGGCCAGACCCTGCGTCTGCCGCTGCGCATCAATGAAGAGCTGGGCGCTGGCCTGGTTGCACTGCCGGCCGGTCTGGCAGGCATTCCGCCGGCGATTTTCGGCCAAACCGTTGATGGTCTGCAGGAGGCAGCGCAATGACCTGGTTCACCCCTGAAGTGATCGATGTGATCCTGACGGTCATCAAGGCCATCGTGATCCTGCTGGCCGTGGTGGTCGCAGGCGCGTTGCTCAGCTTTGTCGAACGTCGCCTGCTGGGCTGGTGGCAGGACCGTTACGGTCCGAACCGCGTCGGCCCGTTCGGCATGTTCCAGATCGCAGCCGACATGCTGAAGATGTTCTTCAAGGAAGACTGGACCCCTCCGTTTGCCGACAAGGTGATCTTCACCCTGGCGCCGGTGGTGGCCATGTCCGCCCTGCTGATCGCGTTCGCGATCATCCCGATCACCCCGACCTGGGGCGTGGCGGACCTGAACATCGGCCTGCTGTTCTTCTTCGCCATGGCCGGTCTTTCGGTCTACGCGGTACTGTTCGCCGGCTGGTCGAGTAACAACAAGTTCGCCCTGCTGGGCAGCTTGCGTGCCTCGGCGCAGACCGTGTCCTACGAAGTGTTCATGGGCCTGGCCCTGATGGGCATCGTGGTGCAGGTCGGCTCGTTCAACATGCGCGACATCGTCGAGTACCAGGCGCAGAACCTGTGGTTCATCATTCCGCAGTTCTTCGGCTTCTGTACCTTCTTCATCGCTGGCGTGGCCGTGACTCACCGTCACCCGTTCGACCAGCCGGAAGCGGAACAGGAACTGGCCGACGGTTACCACATTGAATACGCCGGTATGAAATGGGGCATGTTCTTCGTCGGTGAATACATCGGCATCATCCTGATCTCGGCACTGCTGGTCACCCTGTTCTTCGGTGGCTGGCACGGTCCGTTCGGCATCCTGCCGCAACTGTCCTTCGTCTGGTTCGCACTGAAGACCGCGTTCTTTATCATGCTGTTCATCCTGCTGCGCGCCTCCATCCCGCGTCCGCGTTATGACCAGGTGATGGATTTCAGCTGGAAATTCTGCCTGCCACTGACCCTGATCAATTTGCTGGTGACCGCTGCAATCGTGTTGTGGAACACGCCTGCGGTTGCGGTTCAGTGAGGATTTGACCCATGTTCAAATATATTGGCGACATCGTTAAGGGTACCGGTACCCAGTTGCGCAGCCTGGTCATGATCTTCGGTCATGGCTTTCGCAAGCGCGACACCCTGCAATACCCGGAAGAGCCGGTCTACCTGCCGCCACGCTACCGTGGCCGTATCGTCCTGACCCGCGACCCCGATGGCGAAGAACGCTGCGTAGCCTGCAACCTGTGCGCCGTGGCGTGCCCGGTGGGTTGCATCTCGCTGCAGAAAGCTGAAACCGAAGACGGTCGCTGGTACCCGGACTTCTTCCGTATCAACTTCTCGCGCTGCATTTTCTGCGGTCTCTGCGAGGAAGCCTGCCCGACCACCGCGATCCAGCTCACACCGGATTTCGAGATGGCCGAGTTCAAACGTCAGGACCTGGTGTACGAGAAAGAAGATCTGCTGATCTCCGGCCCCGGCAAAAACCCTGATTACAACTTCTATCGTGTTGCAGGTATGGCCGTTGCGGGCAAGCCGAAAGGCGCCGCACAAAACGAAGCCGAGCCGATCAACGTGAAGAGCTTGCTGCCTTAAGGAAGAACGATGGAATTCGCTTTCTATTTCGCATCGGGTATCGCTGTTGTGTCCACACTGCGTGTGGTCACCAACACCAATCCTGTGCACGCCCTGCTCTACCTGATCATTTCGCTGATCTCCGTGGCCATGACCTTCTTCGCTCTCGGCGCACCGTTCGCCGGCGTGCTGGAAGTGATCGCCTACGCCGGCGCCATCATGGTGCTGTTCGTGTTTGTGGTGATGATGCTGAACCTGGGGCCTGCCTCGGTTCAGCAGGAACGCACCTGGCTCAAGCCCGGCATCTGGGCAGGACCGGTGATTCTCGCCGCCCTGCTGCTGGCCGAACTGCTGTATGTGCTGTTCGCTCACCAGAGCGGTCAGGCCATCGGTCAAACCACCGTTGACGCGAAAGCCGTGGGCATCAGCCTGTTCGGTCCGTATCTGCTGGTGGTCGAACTCGCCTCGATGCTGCTGCTCGCTGCAGCCGTCACGGCGTTCCATTTGGGCCGTAACGAGGCGAAGGAGTAAGACATGCCTGCTATCCCTCTCGAGCATGGATTGGCCGTTGCCGGCATCCTGTTCTGCCTTGGTCTGGTCGGCCTGATGGTCCGCCGCAACATTTTGTTCGTGTTGATGAGTCTGGAAGTGATGATGAACGCCTCTGCACTGGCCTTCATCGTCGCGGGCGCCCGCTGGGCGCAACCGGATGGACAGATCATGTTCATCCTGGTGATCAGCCTTGCAGCCGCCGAAGCCAGTATTGGCCTGGCGATCCTGCTGCAACTGTATCGCCGCTTCCACACGCTCGATATCGACGCTGCCAGTGAGATGCGCGGATGAACCTACTCTTTCTGACTTTCGTATTCCCTCTGATCGGGTTCCTGTTGCTGTCGTTCTCGCGCGGCCGCCTCTCGGAAAACCTGTCGGCGCTGATCGGTGTCGGCTCCATCGGCCTGTCTGCCATCGTCGCGGCCTACGTGATCTGGCAGTTCAACGTCGCTCCACCGGAAGGTGGCGTGTACGTCCACGTACTGTGGAAATGGATCTCGGTGGAAGGCTTCCAGCCGAACTTCGCCCTGTACCTGGATGGTCTGTCCGTGACCATGCTCGGTGTGGTGGTCGGCGTGGGTTTCCTGATCCACCTGTTCGCCTCCTGGTACATGCGCGGTGAAGCCGGTTACTCGCGCTTCTTCGCCTACACCAACCTGTTCATCGCCAGCATGTTGTTCCTGGTCCTGGGCGACAACCTGCTGTTCATCTACTTCGGTTGGGAAGGCGTGGGCCTGTGCTCGTACCTGTTGATCGGTTTCTACTACAGCAACCGCAACAACGGTAACGCCGCACTGAAAGCCTTCATCGTCACCCGTATCGGCGACGTGTTCATGGCGATCGGCCTGTTCATCCTGTTCCAGCAACTGGGCACGCTGAACGTTCAGGAACTGCTGGTGAAAGCGCCTGAGCACTTCAAGGTCGGCGATTTCTGGATCGTGCTGGCAACCCTGATGCTGCTGGGTGGTGCGGTCGGCAAATCGGCTCAACTGCCGCTGCAGACCTGGCTGGCGGACGCGATGGCCGGTCCTACCCCGGTTTCGGCACTGATCCACGCCGCAACCATGGTGACCGCCGGTGTCTACCTGATCGCCCGTACCCACGGTCTGTTCGCCCTGGCGCCGGACATCCTGCACCTGGTCGGCATCGTTGGCGGTGTGACGCTGGTTCTGGCCGGTTTCGCGGCACTGGTGCAAACCGACATCAAACGTATCCTCGCCTATTCGACCATGAGCCAGATCGGCTACATGTTCCTGGCGCTGGGCGTTGGTGCCTGGGAAGGCGCGATCTTCCACCTGATGACCCACGCCTTCTTCAAGGCCCTGCTGTTCCTCGCTTCCGGTGCGGTGATCGTTGCCTGCCACCACGAGCAGAACATCTTCAAGATGGGCGGCCTGTGGAAGAAACTGCCACTGGCCTACGCCAGCTTCATCGTCGGTGGTGCCGCTCTGGCCGCCCTGCCGCTGGTGACCGCAGGCTTCTACTCCAAGGACGAAATCCTCTGGGAAGCGTTCGCCAGCGGCCACAACGGTCTGTTGTACGCCGGTCTGGTCGGTGCGTTCATGACCTCGCTGTACACCTTCCGCCTGATCTTCATCGCGTTCCACGGTGAAGCCAAGACCGAAGCTCACGCCGGTCACGGCATCGCTCACTGGCTGCCACTGTCGGTGCTGATCGTGCTGTCGACCTTCGTCGGCGCCATGATCGTTCCACCGCTGCACGGCGTACTGCCCGAGAGCGTTGGCCATGCCGGTGGCGAAGCCAAGCACAGTCTGGAAATCGCCTCGGGCGCCATCGCCCTGGCCGGTATCCTGCTGGCGGCCCTGCTGTTCCTCGGCAAGCGTCGCTTCGTGACCGCGATCGCCAACAGCGGCATCGGCCGTCTCCTCTCGGCCTGGTGGTTCGCGGCCTGGGGCTTCGACTGGATCTACGACAAACTGTTCGTCAAGCCGTACCTTGCGATCAGCCACATGCTGCGCAAAGACCCGCTCGACCAGACCATCGGTCTGATCCCGCGCATGGCCAAGGGGGGTCACACCGCCCTGAGCCGTACCGAAACCGGTCAACTGCGTTGGTACGCTGCTTCGATGGCTGCTGGTGCCGTGTTGGTCATCGGCGCTGTCGTGCTGGTAGCGGTCTGATATGAACCTTGCGAATTTGCGAAAGGAAACGAGCCCGTCATGATTCTGCCTTGGCTAATCCTGATCCCCTTCATCGGCGGCCTGCTGTGCTGGATGGGTGAGCGCTTCGGCGCTACCCTCCCCCGCTGGATTGCGCTGTTGACCATGACCCTGGAACTCGCCCTCGGCCTCTGGCTGTGGGCCCACGGTGACTATTCATTTGCACCGGCGCCTGGCGCCGATCCGACCTGGGCGCTTGAGTTCAAGCACGTCTGGATCCAGCGCTTCGGCATCAACGTGCACCTGGCCCTCGACGGCCTGTCGCTGCTGATGATCCTGCTGACCGGCCTGCTGGGTATCCTGTCGGTACTCTGCTCGTGGAAAGAAATTCAACGTCACGTTGGCTTCTTCCACCTGAACCTGATGTGGATCCTGGGCGGCGTTGTCGGCGTGTTCCTCGCCCTCGACCTGTTCATGTTCTTCTTCTTCTGGGAAATGATGCTGGTGCCGATGTACTTCCTCATCGCGCTCTGGGGTCACAGTTCTTCGGACGGCAAGAAAACCCGTATCTACGCGGCGACCAAGTTCTTCATCTTCACTCAGGCTTCCGGCCTGATCATGCTGGTGGCGATCCTCGGTCTGGTCCTGGTCAACTACAACAGCACCGGCGTGATCACCTTCAACTACGCCGACCTGTTGAAGACCAAGATGTCGATGACCACCGAGTACATTCTGATGCTCGGCTTCTTCATCGCCTTCGCGGTCAAGCTGCCAGTGGTTCCGTTCCACTCCTGGCTGCCTGACGCTCACGCCCAGGCGCCGACTGCAGGTTCCGTTGACCTCGCCGGTATCTTGCTGAAAACCGCGGCCTACGGTCTGCTGCGTTTCGCCCTGCCGCTGTTCCCGAACGCCTCGGCCGAGTTCGCGCCGATCGCCATGACCCTCGGTCTGATCGGGATCTTCTACGGTGCGTTCCTGGCGTTCGCACAAACCGACATCAAGCGTCTGATCGCCTTCTCGTCCGTTTCCCACATGGGCTTCGTACTGATCGGCATCTACTCCGGCAGCCAACTGGCGCTGCAAGGTGCAGTGATCCAGATGCTGGCGCACGGTCTGTCGGCCGCGGCACTGTTTATCCTCAGCGGTCAGCTGTACGAGCGTCTGCACACGCGTGACATGCGCGAGATGGGCGGCCTGTGGTCGCGTATCGCTTACCTGCCGGCGATCAGCCTGTTCTTTGCAGCCGCCTCTCTGGGTCTGCCGGGTACCGGTAACTTCGTCGGCGAGTTCCTGATCCTGATCGGTACGTTCGCCAGTGCTCCATGGATCACCGCGATCGCTACCTCCGGTCTGGTGTTCGGTTCGGTCTACTCGCTGATCATGATCCACCGTGCCTACTTCGGTCCGTCGAAATCGGATTCGATCCTGCACGGCATGGACGGTCGCGAACTGATCATGGTGCTGGGCCTTGCGGTACTGCTGATTTACCTCGGCGTCTACCCGCAACCGTTCCTCGACACTTCCGCCGCCACGATGCATGGCGTGCAGCAGTGGCTCGGCACCGCCTTCACTCAACTCGCTTCGGCCCGGTAAGAGCGCTATGGAATTCACGATTCAACACTTTATTGCGCTTGCGCCACTGTTGATCACCAGCCTCACCATTATCGTGGTGATGCTGGCAATCGCCTGGCGCCGCAACCACTCGCAGACCTTCCTGATTTCGGTGGCGGGTCTGAACCTGGCCTTGCTGTCGATCCTGCCGGCCCTGAAAGTCGCGCCTCTGGCCGTGACTCCATTGCTGCAGATCGACACCTTTGCCTGCCTGTACATGGCGCTGATCCTGGTCGCCACCCTCGCTTGCGTCACCCTCGCCCACGCCTACCTCGGCGATGGCGGTTCGGGTTACCCGGGCAACCGTGAAGAACTGTACCTGCTGATCCTGATGGCCGCCGCCGGTGGCCTGGTTCTGGTCAGCGCGCAGCACCTGGCCGGCTTGTTCATCGGTCTGGAACTGCTGTCGGTGCCGGTCTACGGTCTGGTGGCCTACGCCTTCTTCAACAAGCGTTCGCTGGAAGCCGGCATCAAGTACATGGTGCTATCGGCCGCCGGTTCCGCGTTCCTGCTGTTCGGTATGGCGCTGCTGTACGCCGACTCGGGTTCGCTGAGCTTCGTCGGTATCGGTCAGGCACTGGCCGCGACCGGCCTGCCAAGCTCGCTGGCGCAACTGGGCCTGGGCATGATGCTGATCGGTCTGGCATTCAAGCTGTCGCTGGTACCGTTCCACCTGTGGACGCCGGACGTGTACGAAGGTGCTCCGGCACCAGTGGCCGCGTTCCTCGCCACCGCGTCGAAAGTGGCTGTGTTCGCGGTCATGGTTCGTCTGTTCCAGATCTCCCCTGCCGCCAGCAGTGGCGTTTTGAGCAACGTGCTGACCATCATCGCCATCGCCTCGATCCTGTTCGGTAACCTGCTGGCCCTGACCCAGAGCAACCTCAAGCGTCTGCTCGGTTACTCGTCCATCGCGCACTTCGGCTACCTGCTGATCGCACTGGTGGCGAGCAAGGGTCTGGCAGTGGAAGCCATCGGCGTGTACCTGGTCACCTACGTGATCACCAGCCTCGGCGCCTTCGGTGTGATCACCCTGATGTCCTCGCCGTACAACGGCCGTGACGCAGACGCCCTGTACGAATACCGCGGCCTGTTCTGGCGCCGTCCGTACCTGACCGCCGTACTGACCGTGATGATGCTGTCCCTGGCCGGTATCCCGCTGACTGCAGGCTTCATCGGCAAGTTCTACATCATCGCCACCGGTGTCGAATCTCACCAATGGTGGCTGGTAGGTTCGCTGGTACTGGGCAGCGCCATCGGCGTGTTCTACTACCTGCGCGTGATGGTCACCCTGTACCTGATCGAACCGAACCTGCGCCGCCACGACGCCCAACTGCACTGGGAACAGAAAGCAGGCGGCGTGATGCTGCTGGCGATCGCTGTGGTTGCGTTCTTCCTGGGTGTTTACCCGCAGCCGTTGCTGACCCTGGTTCAGCAGGCGGGTCTGGCGGGCTGATTGCTCTGCTGGAATGGCTACAAACAGAAACGGCACCTTCGGGTGCCGTTTTTGCGTTTGGGGAATTCATTACGAGTGCCCTGCCCTTTCCGCACCCACCTAACAAAATTGTAATCCCCCAATCACCTCCGCGTTATCCGCAGCCTGCAACGATGTCACCCGGCGACCCTACAGGCGGGCCCTTGCCCGTCGAACAATAAAACCCACGCCGAAGCACGTTCCCGTTCTGCCGAACTCAGGAGTGATTGATGGTTAACAACACAAAAATATCGATGGCCGCTTTAGCAGTGGTCGTCGGCGCCGGGCCGTCCATGGTGTTTGCAGAAGACAAACCCGAAGGGTTTATCGAAGGCAGCAGCCTGTCGGTACTCAACCGCAACTTCTATTTCAATCGTGATCACCGCAACGGCCAGTCCAGTCCCACCGGCAATGGTTATTCCGAGGCCTGGGCCCATGCGGTCATCAGCAAGTTCGAATCTGGCTTCACCCAAGGCACTGTCGGGGTCGGGGTGGATGCTTTCGCGATGATCGGCCTGAAACTCGACACCGGTGACGGACGCAACGGTGGCCGCAGTTCGTTCGATGTATTGCCGGTCGACAGCGAAGGCAAAGCACGGGACGAATACACCAAGATCGGTGGTGCCGCCAAAGTGCGGGCCTTCGATACGGTGGTGAAAGTCGGCGACGTGTTCCCGGCCAACCCGGTGGTTGCAGCAGGTGATTCGCGACTGCTGCCGGAAAGCTTTCGCGGCGTGACGGCGACCAACACCAGCATCGAAGGTCTGTCGATCCAGGGCGGCCGGTTGCATGCGATGAGCCAGCCGGTGTCCAGCGACATGCGCGAAAACTTCGCGACCTTCTATGCCGGCCCGGTCAACTCGCCCTGGATCGCTTACGGCGGCGGCGATTATGCGCTGAACAAAAACCTGAGTTTCAGCCTGTACTCCAGTCGCCTCAAAGATGCCTGGAACCAGTATTACGCCGGCACCACCTGGACGTATCCGCTATCGGATGACCTGTCGCTGTTCGGTGGCCTGAACTATTACAAGGCAGTCGATGAAGGCAAACAGTTGCTCGGTCAGTTCGACAACAACATCTGGAGCGGCCGCGTCGGCGTGAAGCTTGGCGCCCACTCGGTCGCGCTCTCCCACCAGCGCAACAACGGCAACGACGACTTCGATTACCTGCGCCAGTCCGACTCGATCTTCCTCGACAACTCGATCCAGTACAGCGACTTCAACTCGCCGAAAGAGCGCTCCTGGATGGTCCGCTACGACGTCGACATGACCACCTATGGTGTGCCGGGCCTGTCGTTCATGACCCGTTACGCACGCGGCACCGACGCCGACTACTCCAACGCCAACGCCGTGTACATGCGCCGTGATGCCGACGGTAATCCGCTGACCGATCAGAAACGCTGGGAGCGTGACATCGAAGTCAAATACGTGGTGCAAAGCGGTTCGATGAAAGATCTGTCGCTGCGTCTGCGCCAGGCCACCACCCGGGCCACCGCATTCGAATCGGACCTGGACGAAGTGCGGGTGATCGTCGAATACCCGCTGGCGATTCTCTGAGTTTCACGAGCAATGCCCATTCACCTTTAGAAGCTCCTTGCTCCTTTGGTAAGAGGTGAATCTTTGGCGTCCTTCGGGACGCCTTTTTATGCCTGAAAAAAAGCCCGACTCACTGAATATGAACCGGGCGCTTGAGCCGTTACAGACGCTATCCACCCTGCTGACGACAGTTGCCCATCACGCTGTAGGTGACCGTATTGAGCTGCCCCTTGGAGTCTTCGTAAGTCATCGCGGCCGGCACCACCGCACATTCATTTTTCGGCCGGACAACACTCACCACTTTTTTCACGTCCAGCTTCATTCCGTACTCGTATTCCTTGACCACCGGTGCCGCTTTGCCCTGACTGGCCGCGTACTGCTCCATGGCTTTGGTGTTGGCGCTGAGCGCCCGGTCGAACGTTCTGTCGCCACCGCCTTCGGCCAGCGCATTCCAAGACATTGCCATGACACCGGTGAACGCCATCCACTTGAGAAGCTTCATATCCATCTCCCTCAAAACAAACTCATAAAAAAGCCCACCATCGATGCGCGATGACGGGCTCATTCACTGGCAGCACGCTTACAGGTCTTGGGTCTTGTCGTCCTTCTTGTCGTTCACAACGACCGGATCACGGGCCTTTTCCCTGGCGGCAAACACCTCCATCGAGCGGCCATTGGCAGCCATCATTTTTTCGAAAGTGCGGTCGCCGCCACCTTCGGCCAACACCAGGGAAGACATCATCAGAGCCACGGCAAACGCGCCAATCTGTGCAAGTTTCATCGTTGATTCCTCATTCAAGTAACTGACGGGATCAAGGTAACAATCCGAACCTTTCGTGACGGTGGCGCCGAAATTACATATCCGTCATGTAGAAAGGCCCGCATGGGCGGGCCTGTTGTTGAGGCAAAAAGTGACTAGACCGCCGTGGGCGATTCCTCGTCCCGACGGTGCGCAATCTGATACAGCGCCGGCAGGATCAGCAACGTGAGAATGGTCGAGGACAGGATCCCGCCAATCACCACCGTCGCCAGCGGTCGCTGCACCTCGGCCCCGGTGCCGGTCGCCAGGGCCATCGGAATGAAGCCCAGGGACGCCACCAGCGCCGTCATCAACACCGGGCGCAACCGAGTCAGTGCACCGACGTTGATCGCGTCGGCAAGCGAGCGCCCCTCCTCTCGCAAGTTGCGAATGAACGCGATCATCACCAGCCCGTTAAGCACCGCCACACCGGACAACGCAATAAAACCGACACCCGCCGAAATCGACAAAGGAATGTCCCGCAGCCACAACGCCATGACCCCGCCGGTCAGCGCAAACGGAATCCCGGTAAACACCAGCAAGCCGTCCTTGAGGTTGTTGAACATCATGAACAGCAACCCGAACACCAGCAGCAACGCCACCGGCACCACGATCTGCAAGCGCTTGGCCGCCGATTGCAGTTGCTCGAACTGCCCGCCCCAGGTGGTCCAGTAACCCGGCGGCACCTGCACGTCGCGCTCGATCACTTCGCCCGCCTCGGCGACGAAAGAACCGATGTCACGCCCACGCACGTTGGCGCTGACGATCACCAGGCGCTTGCCGTTCTCGCGGCTGACCTGATTCGGCCCCAGCACCAGATCGAGGCTGGCCACGTCCTTGAGCGCAATGAAGCCGATCTGACTGGAGGCATCACCACCCGCCGCCGGCACCGGGATCAGCAGCGCCGACAACCCGTCGATGTCCTTGCGCATCGCGTCGGACAAACGCACGACCATGTCGAACCGGCGATCACCTTCGTACATTGTCCCGGCCTTCTGCCCACCGACAGCCACCGCAATGGTGTCCTGTACATCGCCGACGTTGAGCCCGTAACGCGCGGCCTTATCGCGATCGATGTTGATGGTCAGCACCGGCAGACCGCTGGTTTGTTCGACCTTGACCTCGGACGCACCGTCGACCTTCTGCATCGCGGCGGCAATCTTTGTCGCCGTGTCGTTGAGCACGTCCATGTCATCACCGAACACCTTGACCGCCACGTCGCTGCGCACGCCGGAGATCAGTTCGTTGAAGCGCAACTGGATCGGCTGCGACAATTCATAGTTGCTGCCCGGCAACGTCGCGGCGGCCTGTTGCAGTTCGGCCATCAGAGTTTCGCGGGACTTGCCCGGGTCCGGCCATTGTTCTTTGGGCTTGAGCATCACGTAGCTGTCGGAGATGTTCGGCGGCATCGGGTCGGAAGCGATTTCGGCGGTGCCGGTGCGGGCGAACACCCGCTCGACTTCCGGTACTTTATTCAGGATCAGCGTTTCCAGACGCTGCTGCATGTCCACCGATTGCGTCAGGCTGGTGCCCGGCACGCGCAATGCCTGCAAGGCAAAATCACCTTCGCTGAGGCTCGGCACAAACTCGCTGCCCATGCGGCTGGTGATCACACCGCTGAGCACAATCACCCCCAGCGCCGCGCCGACCGCCATCGCCCGATGGGACATGACCCAGGCCAGCGCCGGTGCATAAACACGACGTGCGCCGCGCATCACCACGCCCTCTTCTTCCTTGACCTTGCCGGTCACGAACAGCGCAATCGCCGCCGGTACAAACGTCACCGACAACAGCATTGCGCCGAGCAACGCGATGACCACGGTGAACGCCATCGGGTGGAACATTTTCCCTTCGACACCGCTCAAGGCGAAGATCGGCAGGTACACCACCATAATGATCAGCTGTCCGAAAATCAGCGGTCGCCGCGCCTCTTTTGCCGCCGCAAACACTTCATGGAAACGCTCGGATCGCGTCAACAGTCGCCCGTGATGCTGCTGCGCATGAGCCAGCCGTCGCAGGGTGTTTTCGACGATCACCACCGCGCCGTCGACGATGATGCCGAAGTCCAGCGCGCCGAGGCTCATCAGGTTGGCGCTGACCTTGTTGCTGAACATGCCGGTGAAGGTGAACAGCATCGACAGCGGAATCACCATCGCCGTGATCAGCGCGGCGCGGATGTTGCCGAGAAACAAAAACAAAATCGCGATCACCAGAATCGCGCCCTCGACGAGGTTCTTCTTCACCGTGGCGATGGCCTTGTCGACCAGATGCGTGCGGTCGTACACCGGCACCGCGATCACGCCGCCGGGCAAGGATTTGTTGATCTGTTCGAGCTTGGCGGCGACGGCCTGGGAGACCGTGCGGCTGTTTTCACCGATCAACATGAACACGGTGCCCAGCACCACTTCACGGCCATTTTCCGTGGCGGCGCCGCTGCGCAGCTCACGACCGATCTCCACGGTGGCGACGTTCTTGATGCGGATCGGCGTGCCGTCGACATTGGCCATGACGATATTGGCGATGTCCTCGGTGCTCGCCACCTGCCCCGGCGCGCGAATCAGCAATTGCTCGCCGCTGCGTTCGATGTAGCCGGCGCCGACGTTGGCGTTGTTACGCTCCAGCGCCGTTACCAGATCGCTGAGGGTCAGCTTGTAGGCCGCAAGTTTTTTGGGGTCGGGCGCGATCTGGTATTCCTTGGCAAAACCGCCGATGGTGTTGATCTCGGCCACGCCGGGGACGTTGCGCAGTTGCGGCTTGATGATCCAGTCCTGAATCACCCGCAAGTCGGTCGGCGTGTAGGGCGTGCCGTCGTCCTTCAGCGCACCTTCCCTGGTCTCGACCGTCCACAAAAAGATCTCGCCGAGCCCTGTTGAGATCGGCCCCATCACCGCTTCCACACCTTCGGGCAATTGCTCCTTGGCGGACTGCAAGCGTTCGTTGACCAATTGCCGGGCAAAGAACAGATCAGTGCCGTCCTTGAAGATCACCGTGACCTGGGACAACCCCGAGCGCGACAGCGAGCGGGTCTGCTCCAGCGCCGGCAGACCGGCCATCGCGGTTTCAATCGGGAAGGTGATGCGCTGCTCGGTCTCCAGCGGCGAGAACCCCGCCGCACCGGTGTTGATCTGCACCTGGACGTTGGTGATATCAGGCACAGCGTCGATCGGCAGCTTCTGATAACTGGCGATGCCGAGGCCGGCCATGAGCAGAACGGCGAGCAGCACGATGATGCGCTGCTCGATGGCAAACTGGATCAGGCGTTCGAACATGGGAGTCTTCCGCGATTAATGACTGTGCTCGGCCGAGGCTTTGCCCAGCTCCGATTTGAGGACGAAGCTGCCGGCGCTGGCGACTTGCACGCCCGGCTCCAGCCCGGCGGTGACTTCCACTTGCCCCGCCGCCCGACTGCCCAGCTCCACCGCTTGCGCTTTGAAGCCGTCGTCGGTGCGCACGAATACCGTGGGTTTGTCCTCGAAGGTCTGGATCGCGGTTTCCGGCACGGCGACTTTGGCCTGACGGCTGTCGGTGGCGACCAGCGCGGTGACAAACAGGCCCGGGCGCCATGAGCCTTGCGGGTTTTCCAACGTCACGCGCACGGTCGCGGTGCGGGTCTGTTCGCCGAGCAGGCTGCCGACGTAAGCCACGGTGCCGCTGACTTCGGCGTTCAATTCCGCCGCACTGACGGTGACGGGTTTGCCCACTTGCACCTTGTTCAGCTCCTTGGGCGAAACGCCGAACGTGACCCACACCCGGGACAAGTCCGAGAGCGTGAACGCCGCCGTGGTTTCATCGACCACCTCCCCCGGCGTGAGGTGTTTTTCCACCACCACGCCATCGAACGGCGCCCGCAGTTCATAACGATTGCCGCCAGTGGCGACCACACTGCCGCTGAGCACACTGATCTTTTGCCGGGCGTTGCTCACGGCGATTTCGGCTTCTTCCAGGGCCTGACGCGCCTGAAGGAAATCCTGCTCGGCGGAAATCTTGTCCTGCCACAGTTTTTTCTCGCGCTCGAACGTCGTGCGGGCCAGAGCCAGACGGCGTTGCGCGGCCGCCTGCTCGCTGCGCTGATCGGAGATCTGCTGGCTGGCGATCACGGCCAGCAACTGACCTTTCTTCACCGACTGCCCGAGATTGACCGACACTGACTCGACCACGCCCGGTACGCGCGGCACCACATGCGCGGTGCGGTCTTCGTCGAAGCGCACTTCGCCGGGGAATGACAGACCGAGGCTGAAGTTCTGCGCCTGGGCGGCGGCCAGTTGAATCCCCGCCGCCGCGATCTGCTCGGCAGTCAATTCGATGTGCCCTTCTTCGCCATGCTCGCCGTCAGCGGCGGCGCCTTCTTCGGCGTGATCGGCGTGTTCCGCCGCTTCATCGGCATGCGCATCGATAGACCCACTGCCGCCCCACATCGAGCCGATGCCAATGCCCAGCGCCAAGGTCGCCGCAGCGACCACGATCAGTTTTTTATCCATGGAAACTCCTCTGCGCCGTACCGTCGCGCAGTGATCAGAAGGTTGAAATTCAAGGGTTGGCGCTGAGGTCGCCGAAGATGCGTTCGATGCGGACTTGGGCGTCGGTGGCCTCGCTCACCGCCTGGATGTATTGGCTGCGAGCGGCGATCAACGTGCGCTGGGCGTCGAGCACGTCGAGGAAGCCGAACTTGCCCATTTCGAAACCGCGAGTGGCGCTGTCCACCGCACTTTGCGCGGCGGGCAGGATGGTCTGATTGAACGCCTTGATTTCGCCGTTGGCGGTCTGCCACTGCTCCAGCGTGGTCTGGATTTCCGTGCGCAGGCGCAGCTCAGTGGCGTTGCGCAGGTCCCGTGCCTGATCGGCACGCCGCGCCGCCGCCAGCACATTGCCCTGATTGCGGTTGAACAGCGGAATCGGCATCGACAGCCCGACCACGTTGACCCGCTCGCGCTCGGTTTCGCTGTACTGGCTGCCGATGCTGACGGTGAGATCGGGTATCCGCTGGGACTTTTCCAGCCCCAGCGACGCCTCGCGCTGATCGATCTGCAACCTGGCCAGGCGCAGCTCCGCCGTCTCGTTCAGGCGCTCAAGCAAACGGCTGGGCGTCGGTACGCTGGGCAGGCTTTGAGTCGCGGTCTGCACCGTGGTCGACGTCGGCAACGGTGCGCCCATGACCTGGGCCAATTGCTGGTACGCATTGGCCTGATCGCGCTCAGCGCGGCTTAGCTCCAGGCGCACTTGCGAAAGCTGCACTTGCGCCCGTGTGCCTTCGACCGGCGACGACTTGCCCGCCTCGATCCGCCCCTGCGCCACACGCAAACCGTGCTCGGCGAGCTGCAGCGACTGCCGGGCCAGTTGCAAACGTTGCTGCGCAGTTTGCGCGCCATTGAACGCTTGAAGCACGTCGGCGCGCAGTGCGTTGCGCTTGCGCTCCAGCTCGATGCCGGCGGCATCCTGCGCACGACTCGCCACATCAATCCGCGCACCACGCTTGCCGCCCAGCTCGATCGGCTGACTGAGCATCACCGTGGTGGTGCGTGACTGGCGCCGAGTGTCTTCAGCCTCCCACGAAACCTCGGGATTGGGGATCAGCCCGGCCTGTTTGCGGTCACCTTCGGCAATGCCGATTTCCCACTGCGCGGCGGCCAGCTCCGGGTTGCCGGCGAACGCGGTTTGCAGCGCCTGATCCAGCGTCAGGGTCGATGCACTGGCAAGGCCTGTGCAGGCCAGCAACAAGAGGCCGCTGGCGGTTTTTTTCAGGCGTGAGCGCGCCGTCAGTTCAATTAAACCGGGCAATGGAAGACTTCCTTCAATCAAGAATCGTTGATGGCGCCACGGTAGGGTTTTGAACTTATCGACAAGGTGACGTGAACATTACAAATCCGTTATCCACGGTTAATTGAAGTTGTTTTGCTCTAGGATTCGAAGTTCGAATGGCTTTGCTGCAACACACCGAAACAAATGCATATTAGTTATCAGCCGAACAGCACTTGCCGAAATGGAAGTCATGAAAAATTGACCACTTCGCTGCGACAGGCTGTCGCGGACGGCTGTTTTAAAGGACTCAGGCGTTGACTCTGTAGCCACTACAGCCTTTACCTTGCACGCCATCCCGTTATTGAAACCGTCCGGAAGCCCCAACAAAAACAATAACTTTCCCGGCCACCTTAATTAAATATCCATTGAATAAAAGTGGTGAAAGATCATGCGAATCCTTGTCGTCGAGGACGAGCTTAAAGCTGCCGAATACTTGCATCAGGGCCTGACCGAAAGTGGTTATATCGTTGACCACGCCATTAATGGCGCGGATGGTTTGCACCTGGCCCAACAACAGGTTTATGACCTGATCATTCTGGATGTGAATCTGCCGGAACTCGACGGTTGGGGCGTGCTGGAGCAACTGCGCCGCACCCATTCCACGCGAGTGATGATGCTCACCGCACGCGGTCGCCTGGCAGACAAGATCCGGGGCCTGGATCTGGGCGCCGACGACTATCTGGTCAAGCCGTTCGAATTCCCGGAATTGCTGGCGCGGGTACGCACCTTGATGCGCCGCAGCGAAAACATCCCGGTGCCGCAAGTACTCAAGGTCGCCGATCTGGAACTCGATCCGGGCCGTCACCGGGCCTTTCGTGGCACCCAGCGTATCGACCTCACCACCAAGGAATTCGCCCTGCTGCATCTGCTGATGCGCCAGTCCGGCGAAGTGCTGACCCGCACTCAAATCATCTCGTTGGTATGGGACATGAACTTCGACTGCGACACCAACGTGGTCGAAGTCTCGATCCGCCGCTTGCGGGCGAAGATCGACGACCCGTTCGACAGCAAACTGATCCACACCCTGCGCGGTGTCGGCTATGTGCTGGAGGCACGGGAATGAAGCCCGCCAGCCTGTCGCTGCGATTGGGTCTGACCGTCAGTACTCTTGGTGCGTTGCTGGTGGTGTTCCTGGCGATCCTTGCGTATTTCGCCCTGACTCATGAGCTCGATGCATTGTCCCGGGACAGCCTGGAAAAGAAGATGGCGCAGGTGGAACACAGCCTCTCGCTGTACGTCGATGCCAATGAAGTCAGCAGCAAGCCGCACATTCTGCTCGATCAGGTCATGGGGCATGACAACCTGACGCTGACGATTTATGACCGAGGCAACCTGCGCTCGCCGCTGCTCAAGTCCGGGTCGGGATTGACGGACCCACGGATTGAATTGAAAGCGGTGCGGGCGACGACCGATCAGTTGTCCTATACCGACAGCTTCGATGCCGAAGGTGCGAAATTTCTCACCGCCTCGAAATTGATTCGCCTGAAGGACGGCAGCAACGTACCGGTGTTGCTGTCGATGGACAATGCCCACGATCAGGCGTTGCTCAGCGCCTACCTGCGCTCGACGCTGATTGCCTTGCCGTTGCTCCTGGTGTTCATCGGCCTGACCGCCTGGGGCGCGGTGCAGCGCGGACTGGCGCCGCTGCGCGAGTTTCGCAAAGTGGCGGCCCGGGTGACCACCCAGGACCTCGACCACCGGTTGTCGGTGGTGAACATGCCTCAGGAACTGAGCGAACTGGCGCAAGGCATCAACGTCATGCTCGATCGCCTGGACAGCGGTGTGCAGCAGTTGTCGCAGTTCTCCGATGATCTGGCCCACGAGCTGCGCACGCCGATCAACAATTTGATGGGCAAGGCTCAGGTAACGCTTTCACGCGAGCGCACGGTCGAGGAATACACCGACGTTCTGGTGTCGTGCACCGAGGAGCTGGAGCGGGTAGCGCGGATTGTCTCGGACATGTTGTTCCTGGCCCAGGCCAGCCAGCCGATGGCACACGCGTCGTTCGAGCCGATTGCGCTGGAAAACGAGGCGTTACGGGTGGCCGATCTGTTTTCCCTCCCGGCGCAAGACAAGCAAATCCATCTGAAGGTGGTCGGCAGTGCTCAGGTTTCGGGCGACCGCTTGATGATCCAGCGGGCGATATCCAACCTGCTGTCCAACGCCCTGCGCCACTGCCCCGCCGGCAAAACCGTTTCGCTGTTCATTGAACAGGCGCCGACACAGGTGGCACTGCGAGTGAGCAATCCCGGCGCTGGCATCGAAGCGCAGCACTTGCCGCATCTGTTCGACCGTTTTTACCGCGTCGACAGCAGTCGCACCCGCTCGCAGGGCAGCACCGGTCTGGGGCTGGCCATCGTGCGCTCGATCATGACCCTGCATCAGGGCACCACGCAGGTGCAAAGCCGCCCGGGGGCGATGACGGTATTCAGCCTGGTGTTCCCCGTGTTCGCGGAAAAGCACTAAAACCCTCAAACAGATTTGTGCGGTGTTTTCTCAATTTCCGTCTGAAAAATCACCGCACAAGTACGCCATAGCGCCATGTAAATCCTTCAGTGGGATTTTGCGGCAGCCTCACGATGAAACGTCTGACAAAGACAGGGAAAAAACTTCGCAGACGGTTGGTTCCTGATCGTTTCGTTCGCCTTTTTGCACTCAGCCAACCCCCTCTAAAACAAGCGTTTTCGGTGATCCCGACGCATCCCTTCAAGATTTATCAGTACGTATTTCAGGGCGGTTAAAAACCGCGAACGGAAACGTCTGGACATTTTTGACCCCACCGTCGCTGCGCTCTTAGATTCGACTCGTGCTTGCACCAGCACACTCAAACAATAACCAAGGAGAAACCTCATGGGCTACATGGGCAGCTGGAACGCAAACCCTATCGATGAACTTGAAGAGCAGGAAACGCCCTCGGCGGAGCAGATTGAAGCACTGCAACTGACCGAAGAAGAACGGGCGGAACTGAGCGCCGAGTGACATGACCCGCAGGGGCCTCGCGCCCCTGCGGACTTTCCAGGAAAGACATCATGGACAAGACATGGATGGCCGAGCGTGAGCTGACGGCCGATCAGGCAGAGCGACGTATTCAGGCCGAGCTTTCACGACTGGGCCTCACGCCGGTAACCCGTACACTCGGCAGCAAGGTCGTTGCCGTTGAGGCGATTCTTCACGGCAGCGACAACCGTCATGCCCGTGGCTGCGGCAAGGGTTATGCGGATCAGGCACACCTGGGCGCACTCTATGAAGCGCTTGAGCATTATTGGACGGATGAACACTTCGCGACCGAGGTTCACCACGAGACAGAGCATTACTTCAAAGACACACCGATCTTTGCCGATGACTCGCTTGTGCACAGGCTCACCTGTCAGCAAAACGCGCGCATCATCTGCAGGACCTATGTCTGTCCTCCGTGGCATGACCGTTTTTCCTATCCGGTGGCGCTGACTTTGCCAAACGGTTCACGTCAGCCTTCGTCACCGGGCACTGCGGACTGCAGCGCCGTGCGACGCTACGCCAGCAACAGCGGCACCGCCATTGGCGCCACTTACAGCGAGGCGTTGTTGCATGCCGCCAACGAATGCATCGAGCGCGATGCGGTATCGCTGTTTCTGCTCAACCATTTCTATTACGAGAATCACCCACCCCTGCGAAGAGTGGCTCGTCTCAGTGACCACGACGACCTCGGCCGTCTGTGGACCGATGCCGAACAGGAAATCGGCGGAGAAATCGTGCTGGTGGATATCAGCAGCGAATTCAAGGCACGAACCTTTCTGGCCTTCACAACGCAGCCGGGGTCTCATCCACAGGTCTACGGCAGTGGCTGTTCACTTGATCCGCGCCACGCTGCATCGCGTGCGCTCAGTGAACTGGTGCAATTGCAACTGAGCGCCGCCGAGCCCGAATACCATCGGACGCTGACCAATGCACTGCGCAACCTGCAGCCCTTCCCGCGCCTGCTGCGCTGTGCGCAGTTCGATCCGCAGACGCTGTTGCATCGCTGCCCGCAGCACGAAGTGAAACTGCCCGGTTCAATTGAAGAGCTGTCGGTGGACGATCAACTTCACTTGCTGACTCAAGACCTGCAAAACCACGGTCGTACGCTGGGTGCTTCGATCCTGCAGCAAACCGAGTTCGGCACAACCCTGCTCAACGTGGTGATTCCCGGGCTGGAGCGTTTCTTTGTTGTTTCCAGCGGCAATGTTGTCATCCCGCAGGCCCGGGGACGAACGCTGGAAAGATCAGTCCCATGAACCGACTCGATCAAACCCGTGAGCTGGCACTGGCCCGTTCCATGCCCCGTCACCTGAACGAGAACGGTGGCGTCGGCCATTACCTCGAACCGCCAGGCAACGGATTGCACCACCTTTTTTTCCTGCGGTTGCACGACGAAGTCTGGGTTGGCCGCAAACGCCTGCAACGTGACCGGCAGTTTCGATGGCAGGCCGGCAGCGTACTTGAACCCTGCATGTTGCTGGGTCCGCATCTCCACTCATTGTGGGGTGATGAAGGTTTGTCGATCGGCTATCGGACGGTCTCCGCCGAACAGAAAGTGCAAACCTTCGAACGAGCATTGCGTCAGGCTGACAGCGAGATTCTGTTTCCGTTTCCGATCGTTGACGCAGCAGGCCGGGAAGCAGTCTGTCCGGCAGAGTTCTGGCAATGCAACGAATCACTGGCCGAACAGTTGAACACCGATGAACAACACTTGCGCGAGCACTGTGCCGGATTGCTCCAGGCGATCACAAAAACCGGCGCGTTGATTTACGACCCGGCCTGCTCCACGGGTGAATTCATCGCCCATGTCGCCCGCGCCCTCCCCGACTGTCTGTGCCTGGGGACTGATCGCTCAGCCTCGATGATCGAACACGCCCGACGAGCTCATGGGAGGACACCCGTCGAGTTCCGCTTGCTCGACGCGAGTGAGGCCTTTGATGCCGGGATTCACTGCGATGTGTTGATCCTGCGCTTCCTGAACGCCGAGGTCTTGACCCGCCGAGAAGCCCGAACCGCATTCGAGTCGCTGATCCGCTGCGTCAAGCCTGGCGGCACGATCCTCGTCTTTGGTCACACGCCGGTGCTGATCCCTGTCGCCTGGCTCGCTGCCACCCATCACCTGCAACTGGAGTCCAGCGTTGCAGCGCGCCCGGGGCAGGTCGAACTGTTCCAGTTCTATCGTCTGAAGGTCCTGTCAGCATGACCTTTTCCCTGCAAAGCAGAGGCTATTACCCGACCGGCGATGGCCATCAACTCTATTGGGAACGCCATGGCATTACGGGAGGCGAACCGGTGTTTTTCCTGCATGGCGGTCCCGGCGGGCGCTGCAGCCGTCATCATCTGGACTTCTTCGATCTGCGCCGTTTCGACATCATCCTGTTCGATCAGCGCGGATGCGGGCGCTCGACGCCCTACGGCGAACTGCGCGACAACACCACCGGCCTTTGTGTCGAAGACATTGACGCCCTGCGCCAGCACTTCGGCTTCGAAAAAATCAGTGTGCTCGGTGTTTCCTGGGGCAGTTGGCTGGCGATCCAGTACCAGCAGCGCTATCCGCAGCACCTTCTGAAAACCACACTGGTTTCGGTGTTCGTACCTTTCGCCGCCAATGTCCGGGCTTATGACCGGTCACTCAATGAGGGGCTGACGCAATCGCCGCAAACTGCGTCAGGCCATCGCGCCAGGGACATCTTCCGGATACTCGGCGAAGGCTGTCCACTGCAACAGCGCGTCGCCGCCATCGAATGGTTGAATGCTCTTTTGCGCCGTACGGGGCAGACGGTTTGCCCCGGTACGCTGGAGAGTTTTGTCGATCAGGAAGCGGTGCTCGCGATCCGTCTGGAGCTGCATTACCACCTCCAAGGCTATTTCTTCCGGCCACGGGACCATGACCTGATCCTCGATGACAACACCCTGCTGATCCAGGGCATCCGCGATACCTTCGGCATGGCCAGCGTGCGCTGGCTCAGGCAACGGATGGACATTCACTGCCGTTTGCTGCACGCCGGGCACAACGCCTTTGAAAACGCCATCCTCAAAGCGGTGCGCCGGGCGGTGAAACGTGAAATCGAGGGCTGAAAAAAACGGCACCCGAAGGTGCCGTTCCGTCCCGCAAAAACGCTTACTTGCGCGCCGCCTCCCACGACTTGAGCAGTTCGTTGTAGCTCACGGTTTCGCCCTTCGGCTTCTCGTTGGCCAGTTTCGGTTTTGGTGCGCCCGGTTGGTCGAACCAGTATTGTGCGTCGCGCTCGGGGTTCATTTTCGGTGCGCACACTGCTTGGGCCTTGGAGCGTTCCAGGCGGGTCATGATCGCGTCCTGATCCTTGGCCAGACCATCGAGCGCCTGTTGTGGGGTCTTGTCGCCGCTGGCGGCTTCGGCGATGTGGCTCCACCACAGTTGTGCCAGACGTGGATAGTCCGGCACGTTGGTGCCGGTCGGCGTCCATTGCACCCGGGCCGGGCTGCGGTAGAACTCCACCAGACCACCGAGTTTCGGTGCCAGGTCGGTCATGGCTTGCGAGTTGATGTCCGACTCGCGGATTGGCGTCAGGCCGACAATGGTTTTCTTCAGCGACACGGTTTTCGAGGTTACGAACTGCGCGTACAGCCAGGCCGCGAGCTTCTGTTTCTCAGGCGTGGACTTCATGAAAGTCCAGGAACCCACGTCCTGATAACCCAACTTCATGCCCTCTTCCCAGTACGGTCCGCGCGGCGACGGCGCCATGCGCCATTTCGGCGTGCCATCGGCGTTGACCACCGGCAGGCCCGGTTTGGTCATGTCGGCGGTGAACGCGGTGTACCAGAAAATCTGCTGGGCGATGTTGCCCTGGGACGGCACGGGGCCGGACTCGGAGAAGGTCATGCCCGCCGCTTCCGGTGGCGCGTACTTCTTCAGCCAGTCGACGTATTTGGTGGTGGCGAACACCGCCGCCGGGCCGTTGGTGTCGCCGCCGCGGGTCACGCTGGAGCCTACCGGATGGCAGTCCTCGACGCGAATCCCCCACTCGTCCACCGGCAAACCGTTGGGCAAGCCCTTGTCGCCGCCACCGGCCATGGAGAACCAGGCATCGGTGAAGCGCCAGCCCAGCGACGGGTCTTTCTTGCCGTAGTCCATGTGCCCGTAGATGCGCTTGCCGTCGATTTCCTTGACGTCTTCGCTGAAGAACTTGGCGATGTCTTCATAGGCGGACCAGTTCACCGGCACGCCCAGCTCATAGCCGTACTTTTCCTTGAACTTGGCTTTCAGGTCGGCACGTTCGAACCAGTCGGCACGGAACCAGTACAGGTTGGCGAACTGTTGGTCAGGCAATTGATAGATCTTGCCGTCCGGCGCAGTGGTGAAGGAGATGCCGATGAAGTCTTTGATGTCGAGGGTCGGCGAGGTGAAGTTCTTGCCTTCGTTGGCCATCAGGTCGGTGATCGATTCAGTCTTGCCGTAGCGAAAGTGCGTACCGATCAGGTCCGAGTCGTTGACCCAGCCGTCGTAGATGTTCTTGTCCGACTGCATCACCGTCTGCATTTTTTCCACGACGTCGCCCTCCTGCAGCAGGTCATGGGTCAGCTTGATCCCGGTGATTTCGCTGAAGGCCTTGGCCAGCACCTTGGATTCATATTCGTGGGTGGTCAGGGTTTCCGAGACGACCTTGATGTCCATCCCGCGGAACGGCTCGGCGGCCTTGATGAACCACTTCAGTTCTTCAAGTTGCTGCTCGGGTGTCAGGGTCGACGGCTTGAACTCGCTGCCGATCCATTTTTTTGCCGCGTCTTCGTACGCATCGGCCCAGGCGGTTGCGCTCAAACCGCTGAGTGCCAGCATGGCTGCCAATGAAATGCTATGTCGCAGCTTATTGTTTTTGTCGAACATAGAGACCTCCTGTTTAAGTTCTGGAGCAACATTGCCGAGCGATTCGACTAGCCCCAACGCATCACAGCCAACAGCCACACCAGGGACAACGCGGACGCCACCCAGATGCTCCAGTCGGTCACGCCGATGACCAGCAGATGCAGGTAGGCGCTGCCGAGAAGACCGATGAACAAGCGATCGCCACGGGTAGTGGCAATCGGCAGAAACCCGCGCCGCAGGATGCTTGGCGAGCGCAGTTCCCAGGTGGTCATGCCCACCAGGATCAAACCTATAACGATGAAAAACGCCGCCGTCGGGACGGTCCAGCTCATCCATTCCATCATCAGTTCCTCAGACCCGGCCCAGGGCAAAGCCCTTGGCCACGTGGTTGCGAACAAACCAGATCACCAGCATGCCCGGCAGGATGGTCAGCACCCCCGCCGCGGCCAGCACGCCCCAGTCGATGCCGGACGCCGACACCGTGCGCGTCATCACCGCCGCGATCGGCTTGGCGTTCACCGAGGTCAGCGTGCGCGCCAGCAGCAGTTCGACCCAGGAAAACATGAAGCAGAAAAACGCCGTCACCCCGATGCCGGAGCCGATCAGCGGAATGAAGATCTTCACGAAGAACTTGGGAAAGCTGTAGCCGTCGATGTAGGCGGTTTCGTCGATTTCCTTCGGCACCCCGGACATGAACCCTTCGAGAATCCAAACCGCCAGCGGCACGTTGAACAGGCAGTGCGCCAGCGCCACGGCGATGTGGGTGTCGAACAGACCGATCGACGAATACAGCTGGAAGAACGGCAGCAGGAACACCGCCGGCGGCGCCATGCGGTTGGTCAGCAGCCAGAAGAACAGGTGCTTGTCGCCGAGAAAGCGATAACGGGAAAACGCATAAGCCGCCGGCAACGCCACGCTCAGGGAAATCACCGTGTTCAGGCTCACGTAGTACAGCGAGTTGAGATAACCGGTGTACCAGCTCGGATCGGTGAAGATCACCTTGTAGTTGTGGAAGGTGAAATCCTGGGGGAACAGCGTCAGGCCGCCGAGGATTTCGGTGTTGCTCTTGAACGACATGTTCAGCAGCCAGTAGATCGGCACCAGCAGGAACAGGATGTAGAGCAGCAGTGGAACAAGCTTTCTTTTGCTCATGGCCGGGCCTCAGCGGTTGGCATCGCTGTGGGTCATGGCGGTATAGAACAGCCAGGACACCAGCAGGATGATCAGGAAGTACACCAGCGAAAAGGCTGCCGCCGGCCCCAGGTCGAATTGGCCTACAGCCATCTGGGTCAAGGTCTGACTCAAGAAGGTCGTGGCATTGCCCGGTCCGCCACCAGTGAGCACGAAGGGCTCGGTGTAGATCATGAAGCTGTCCATGAAGCGCAGCATCACCGCGATCAGCAGCACGCTTTTCAGCTTGGGCAATTGAATGTGACGGAACACCGCCCAGGCCGAGGCCCGATCAATCCGCGCCGCCTGGTAATACACATCGGGAATCGCCCGCAACCCCGAGAAACACAGCAGCGCCACCAGCGAGGTCCAGTGCCACACGTCCATCACCAGAACCGTGACCCAGGCGTCCATGGTGTTGGCCGCATAGTTGTAGCTGATGCCCATGGCGTTGAGGCTCGAACCGAGCAGACCGATGTCGGCACGGCCGAAGATCTGCCAGATGGTGCCGACCACGTTCCAGGGAATCAGCAACGGAATCGCCAGCACGATCAACACCACCGACGACCAGCGGCCCTTGGTCGGCATGGTCAGGGCAATGGCGATCCCGAGTGGGATTTCGATCAGCAGCACGCACGCCGAATAGATGAACTGGCGCAGCAACGAATCGTGCAGACGCGGATCGAGCAGCACCTGCTTGTACCAGTCGGCACCGACGAAGTAGCGGCTCGACTGGTCGAAGATGTCCTGCACCGAATAATTGACCACGGTCATCATCGGGATCACCGCACTGAAGGCCACCAGCAGAAACACCGGCAACACCAGCCACCAGGCCTTGTTGTTCTGCACCTTGTTCATGGCTGTACCTCGCTTTCGGTGGCATCCAGCAGAAATTCGTCGGCGTAGACCATCAGCCACTGCGCCGGGAAACTGATGTACGCCGTGCCCTGCGGCACCGGTTTGTCTTCGGCCAGACGCACCTTCAGCGGTGCGCCGTCCAGATCCAGGGTCATGATCTTGTAGGTGCCAAGGTCTTCGACGTGTACGACCCGCGCCCGCATCGCGTCATCGAAAGGCTCGTCCCACACATGAATGAACTCGGGGCGGATGCCGACCTTCAGGTTTTTCCACTGTCCGTGTTCGATATGGCGCTGCAAGGCGTCGGAAAGCGGCAGGTGGGTCGAGTTGAAACCGACCCCGCCCGGTTGCGGCTGCACCTCGATCAGGTTCATCCCCGGACTGCCGATGAAATAACCGACAAAGGTATGACTCGGCCGCTCGAACAATTCCCGTGGCGTGCCGAACTGGACGATCTGGCCGCCGTACATCACCGCGATCTTGTCGGCGAAGGTCGAGGCCTCCAGTTGATCGTGGGTGACGTAGACCATGGTGATGTTGAACTGCTCGTGGATCTGCTTGAGCTTGCGCCGCAGTTTCCATTTCAGGTGCGGGTCGATCACCGTCAGCGGCTCGTCGAACAGGATCGCCGAGACGTCGTCGCGCACCAGACCACGGCCCATGGAAACTTTCTGTTTTTCGTCGGCGGTGAGGTTGCGTGCCTTTTTGCTCAACAGGTTTTGCAGGTCAAGGACTTCGGCGATTTCCTGGACCTTGCTGTGGACTTTCGCCTCGGCCATGCCCTGATTGCGCAGCGGGAAAGCCAGGTTGTCGAACACCGTCATGGTGTCGTAGACCACCGGAAACTGGAAAACCTGGGCGATGTTGCGTTTCTCCGGAGTCAGGTCGTTGACCGCTTTGCCGTCGAACAACACATGCCCCTGAGACGGGCTGAGCAGGCCGGAAATGATGTTGAGCAAGGTCGACTTGCCGCAACCCGACGGCCCGAGCAAGGCATAGGCGCCGCCCTGCTCCCAGATGTGGTCCATTTCGCGGATCGCGTAGTCTTCCGCCCCGCTCGGGTTCTTGCTGTAACTGTGGGCGAGGTGTTGCAAACGGATTTCGGCCATCAGGCAACCCTCGCGACGCGCCGGCCCGGTGCCTGCACCAGACGGCCCTGTGCATCGAACACAAACAGTTTATGGGTCGGGATGTAGATGCGGATCGGCGCATCGACGTCATATTCGTGAACGCCGGGCAAGTGCAGCACCAGCAGGAAATGCTCGTTGCGCACATGCAGGAAAGTTTCCGAACCGCTGATTTCCGCCACCTCGACGGTCACGGCCAATTCGAGGTCATCGTCGTTGCTCGGGACCAGTGAGATGTGGCTCGGACGCACACCGAAACGGAACTCGCCCTCGCCCACCGGCCGCAGATCGACGTTCAACGGGAAGTGCACGAAATTGGCAAAGCTCACTTCGTTGCCCGCAATACGCCCCGGCATCAGGTTGATCGGCGGCTCGGAGAACAATTCGGCCGCCAGCACCGTTTGCGGCTGGTGATAGACCTCGGTCGACGGGCCGCTCTGGATCACCCGGCCTTCATGAAGAATGGTGGTGGTGCCGCCCAGCGCCAGCGCTTCGTTGGGTTCGGTGGTGGCGTAGATGGCGATGGTGTGGCGCGCCTTGAACAGCTCGCGCATTTCCTGGCGTAATTCTTCGCGCAGTTTGTAATCGAGGTTGACCAGCGGCTCGTCGAACAGGATCAGTTCGGCATCCTTGACCAGCGCCCGGGCCATGGCTGTGCGCTGTTGCTGGCCGCCGGACAGTTCCAGCGGATAGCGCTTCAGGAATTTCTCGATGCGCAGCATCTTCGCGGTTTCCTGCACCTTGCTCTGGATCTGCTCGTTGGAGATCCCGGCCTGACGCAACGGCGAGGCGATGTTTTCGAACACCGTCATGGTCGGGTAATTGATGAACTGCTGATAGACCATCGACACGTTGCGCAGACGCACCGGACGCTGGGTGACGTCGACGCCGTTCATCAGAATGCGACCGCTGTCGGGCTTGTCCAGACCGGCCATCAAACGCATGAGGCTGGTCTTGCCCGACAGCGTCCGTCCGAGCAGGACGTTGAAGGATCCGGCTTCGAATTTCAGGTTCGCATCGTCGATCCAGGTCTGGCCCTCGACGATGCGGCTGACGTGCTCCAGGGTGAGTGACATGGCTCGGCCTTTTTATTATTGGAGTCAAGCGACGTGTGCAGTAGAGCGACATTCGTGCCAGAAATCCCAAGCCGTTGATTCGCCGCGAAAATCGCCGAAAACACGGGCAAACCACCTTCATTGCTGAACACATTTGAACAGTTCAACGATTGACAATGAACAATAGTGAACAACACTCTATCGATGCTTTCAGGTCCCGACGGGCCTCATAACAATAATAAAAACGCTGCTTTCAGAGGCTGACTGTCATGGCCGCACCTGTCCCGCCGCTTTCTCACGAGGCCATCGTTCAGGACTCCTGGTCCCGTTGCCGCGCCTTCGGCCTCAAGCATCAAAGTGCTCCGGCGTTCGACCAGTTGCCCGCCTCCGGCATTGCGCAGTTGCTCGACAGCCACCATTCGCTGGTGCAGACCACCCATCAGGAAGTGCTGCCGTACTACGAAAACATCCTGAGCAATTCCAACTGCCTGATCATGCTGGCCGACAATCAGGGCCAGGTACTGACGTCCTGGGGCACCCAACGCTTTATCGAGCCGAACCTGGCGCGCGGCTTCCAGGCCGGGGCAAGCTGGATGGAACACGCCAGCGGCACCAATGCAATCGGCACAGCGCTGGCCTGCGAACAGGCAGTGCACATCGAGCACGATGAGCATTTCCTCAAGGCCAACCGTTTCATGACCGGCTCCGCCGCACCGATCTTCAACGCCGAGCGCAAAGTCATCGCCGTACTCGATGTGTCCAGCGACAGCTACCTGCCGCCCTCGCACACCCTCGGCATGGTCAAGATGATGAGCCAGACCGTGGAAAACCGGCTGATCCTCAACCTGTTCCATGGCCAGCACTTCCAACTGACCTTCAACACCGGGTTGAACAACCTCGACAGCCAGTGGGCAGGGTTGCTGATTTTCGATGAGAGCGGTCAGGTGCTGTCGGCCAACCGCCGGGCCGACAATCTGTTGGGCGTGCGACTGTCGCGGGTGAGTGTCGAGAGCCTGTTCAAGGTGTCATTGCTGGAGTTGATCAATCAGCCGGACGGTTTGCCGTTTGCCTTGCAGACCTCCGGGCGCAATCGTTTCCAGTGTTTGTTGAAGCGGCCTAAACAGGCGCCCATTCAGGCGCGGGTGTTTGCTGAAGCCAAAGTCACCGAACCGCAAGTTACGACCTCCACGACCATCAGTCTGAGCAGTCTGCACTTCGGCGACAGCCGCGTGGAAAAAGCCGTGCGTCAGGCCGAGCGACTGCTGGAAAAGGACATTCCGCTGCTGATTCACGGAGAAACCGGGGTTGGCAAGGAAGTCTTCGTCAAAGCACTGCATCAGGCCAGCTCTCGCAGCAAACAAGCGTTCATCGCCGTCAACTGCGCGGCGATTCCCGCCGAACTGGTGGAGTCCGAGCTGTTCGGCTACGAAAAAGGTGCGTTCACCGGCGCCAACCAGAAAGGCAGCATCGGCCTGATCCGCAAGGCCGACAAAGGCACGCTGTTTCTCGATGAAATCGGCGACATGCCGCTGCCGACTCAGGCCCGATTGCTGCGGGTACTGCAGGAACGCTGTGTGCAACCGGTGGGCAGCAGTGAGTTGTTCCCGGTGGATCTGCGGATCATCTCCGCTACCAACCGCTCGCTCAGGGAACAGGTGCAACTGGGGCGATTCCGCGAGGATTTGTATTACCGCATCGGCGGTTTGACCCTTGAATTGCCACCGCTGCGCGAGCGCAGTGACAAGCAAGCGCTGTTCAAACGCTTGTGGGAACAGCATCGCGAACCGACGCAATGGGCGGGATTGAGTCGCGAAGTGCTGGAGTTGTTCGATCGTCATCCGTGGCCGGGGAATCTGCGGCAGGTCAGTAGCGTGATGCAGGTCGCGCTGGCCATGGCCGAAGAGCAACCGGTAAGACCTGAGCATCTGCCGGATGATTTCTTTGTCGATCTGGAGATGGAGCCGCTGGAAACGCCAGAACCGTTGGGGATCGATCTGAATGACAGCGAGGCGTTGAATCGGGAACTGCAGGCGGCCGGGGGCAATATTTCTCATCTGGCGCGGCGGTTGGGGGTCAGTCGCAATACGCTCTACAAGCGCTTGCGTCAGGCTGAGTGATCGTCGGCCGAAGGCACGTCAAATCGTCGCTCCCACATTAAATTTTCGTCATCTGCGGTTTTGTCTACGACACGAATCCCCTGTGGGAGCGAGCCTGCTCGCGATGACGCCAGTGTGGCCATCAACAACCATCAAGCCCACCCATTGACCACACCGACCAGACTGTGACGAAATGTTTCAGATTTTCGCTGCGTACCTTTGATCCAGACACCTCCCTCCTCCTGCCCCTCACAGGACAAGCTCTTTGACCAACATCTGCACCACCGGCCTTGATACCGGCTTTGCTTCTCTCGATTACCTGCAAATCGGCATCCTCGGCATCATTCAAGGCATCACCGAGCTATTGCCCGTTTCTTCCACCGCCCACATGCGCATCGTCCCGGCCCTGCTCGGCTGGCCGGATCCCGGCTCGGCGTTTTCCGCCGCCATGCAACTGGCCGCACTGGCCGCGGTGGTGAGTTATTTCTGGCGGGACGTCAGACAGGTCGCCACGGGCAGTCTGGCGGCGGTGCGACAACGGGATTTCAACAATCAGTGGTTCGTCCTTGCGGTGGCCATCGTGCTGGCGACCATCCCCATCGGTATTGCCGGCATCGCCTTGTCCTCGACGCTCAACGCCTGCAACTCGCCGTTGCGCGGCTTGATGGTGATCGGGATTTCCTCCGTGGTGATGGCGGTATTGCTGGCCATCGCTGAACTTACGTGCCGCCACCGCCGCACTGTTGGCGAAATGCGTCTGCGCGATGCGCTGATCGTGGGTATTGCTCAGATCGGGGCACTGATTCCGGGCGTTTCGCGCTCCGGGTCGACGCTGACGGCGGCGCTGTTCCTCAATTTCAAACGTGAAGAAGCCGCGCGCTTCTCCTTCCTGCTCGGATTGCCGGCCATCGCGCTGGCGGGTTTGAAGGAGTTGTGGGTGTTGTTCCATGCGCAACTGCCGGCGCAAGCCTGGGCGCACCTGATTTTCGGTCTGGTGATTGCCAGTATCTCGGCGTTTTTCGCGATCTGGGGCCTGATGCGCTTTCTGGAGAAGTTCTCCACCTGGCCTTTCGTGATTTACCGCGCTGCACTCGGGATTTTCCTGATCGTCGCGGTCAGCACCGGGCTCTTGAGCTGAGGCCCGCCGCAAAAAACAAAACCCGCACTGGGCGGGTTTTGTTTTCTTGAAACATTCCCACGCTGAGCGTGGGAACAAACATGCCGAGCGGATCAGTCAGCCAGACGCCAGGTCGTGCCGCCCTTGCCGTCTTCCAGCACCACACCCATGGCGGTGAGCTGGTCGCGGATGCGGTCGGATTCGGCCCAGTCCTTGCCGGCACGTGCCGCCAGACGCGCAGCGATCAGCGCCTCGACCTCGGCGGCATCGACACGCCCTGCGGCGCCGGCCTGCAGGAAGTCATCGGCTTCGAGCTGCAACACACCCAGCACGCTGGCCAGTTCTTTCAGGCGCGCCGCCAGACCCGCCGCTGCCTCGAGGTCGCTCTCGCGCAGGCGGTTGATCTCACGGACCATCTCGAACAGCACCGCGCAGGCTTCCGGCGTGCCGAAGTCGTCGTTCATCACCGTGGTGAAACGCTCGACGAACGCTTCGCCGCCAGCCGGCGCCACGTTCGGCAGGCCTTTCAACGCGTGGTAGAAACGCTCCAGGGCGCCCTTGGCGTCCTTGAGGTTGTCTTCCGAGTAGTTGATCGCACTGCGGTAGTGGCTCGACACCAGCAGGTACCGCACGACTTCCGGGTGGTACTTGTCGAGCACGTCGCGAATGGTGAAGAAGTTGTTCAAGGACTTGGACATCTTCTCGCCATTGATACGAATCATGCCGCAATGCATCCACGCGTTGGCGTAGGTCTTGCCGGTGGCCGCTTCGCTCTGGGCGATTTCGTTTTCGTGGTGCGGGAACTCGAGATCGCTGCCGCCGCCATGAATGTCGAACGTCTCACCGAGGCAGCAGGTCGACATCACCGAGCACTCGATGTGCCAGCCCGGACGCCCGGCGCCCCACGGCGATTCCCAGCTCGGCTCGCCCGGCTTGACGCCTTTCCACAGCACGAAGTCCAGCGGATCTTCCTTGGCTTCGTCGACCTCGATCCGCGCACCGATGCGCAGGTCTTCGATCTTCTTGCGCGACAGCTTGCCGTAGCCCATGAACTTGCCGACGCGGTAGTACACGTCGCCATTGCCCGGGGCGTAGGCGTAACCCTTGTCGATCAGGGTCTGGATCATCGCGTGCATGCCTGGGATGTGATCCGTGGCGCGCGGCTCCATGTCCGGCTTCTTGATGTTCAGGCGCGCTTCGTCTTCGTGCATCGCGGCGATCATGCGCTCGGTCAACGCTTCGAACGACTCGCCGTTCTCGTTGGCCCGGTTGATGATCTTGTCGTCGATGTCGGTGATGTTGCGCACATAGGTCAGGTCATAACCGCTGAACCGCAACCAGCGGGTCACCAGGTCGAACGCGACCATGCTGCGGCCGTGGCCCAGGTGGCAGTAGTCGTACACGGTCATCCCGCAGACGTACATGCGCACCTTGTTGCCATCCAGCGGCTTGAAGACTTCTTTGCTCTTGGTGAGCGTGTTGTAGATCGTAAGCACGGTGTTTCCTTAAGACTTGATCACTGGCCCCACGAATCGCGCAGGGTCACGGTACGGTTGAATACCGGCTGGCCTGGTTTCGAGTCCTTGATATCCGCGACGAAGTAGCCTTCGCGCTCGAACTGGAAACGGTCTTCCGGCTGTGCATTGCCCAGCGAAGGCTCCGCACGACAACCGGTCAGCACTTGCAGTGAGTCAGGGTTGATGTTGTCCAGGAAACTCGCGCTGTCTTCGGCCTTCTCCGGGTTCGGAGAACGGAACAGGCGATCGTACAGACGCACTTCGCACTCGACGCTGGCAGCGGCCGGCACCCAGTGGATCACGCCCTTGACCTTGCGGCCTTCAGGGTTCTTGCCCAGGGTGTCCGGATCGTAGGAGCAACGCAGTTCGACGATGTTGCCGTCGGCGTCCTTGATCGCTTCTTCGGCACGGATCACGTAGCTGCCGCGCAGGCGCACTTCGCCATTCGGCTCCAGGCGCTTGTAGCCCTTTGGCGGCTCTTCCATGAAGTCATCGCGGTCGATGTAGATTTCACGGGCGAACGGCAGCTGGCGCACGCCGAGTTCTTCTTTCTGCGGATGACGCGGCAGTTCGAGGTTCTCGACCTGGCCTTCCGGGTAGTTGGTGATCACGACTTTCAACGGGCGCAGCACGCACATGGCGCGCGGGGCGTTCGCGTCCAGATCCTGACGGATGCTGAACTCGAGCATGCCGAAGTCAACCACGCCGTCGGAACGGTTGGTGCCGATCATCTCGCAGAAATTGCGGATCGATGCCGGGGTGTAGCCACGGCGGCGGAAGCCCGACAGCGTGGACATGCGCGGATCGTCCCAGCCGTTGACGTGTTTCTCGTCAACCAATTGCTTGAGCTTGCGCTTGCTGGTGATGGTGTAGTTGAGGTTCAGACGGCTGAACTCGTACTGACGCGGGTGCGCCGGCACCGGCAGTGCGTCGAGGAACCACTCGTACAGCGGACGATGGCTTTCGAACTCCAGGGTGCAGATCGAGTGGGTGATGCCTTCGATGGCGTCCGACTGACCGTGGGTGAAGTCGTAGTTCGGGTAGATGCACCACTTGTCACCGGTCTGATGGTGATGAGCGTGGCGGATGCGGTACATGATCGGGTCGCGCAGGTTCATGTTCGGCGAGGCCATGTCGATCTTGGCGCGCAGTACGCGGGCACCGTCCGGGAACTCACCGGCGCGCATGCGGGCGAACCAGTCCAGGTTCTCTTCCACCGAACGGTCGCGGAACGGGCTGTTCTTGCCCGGCTCGGTCAGGCTGCCGCGGTATTCCCTGGCCTGTTCAGGCGTCAGGTCGTCGACGTAGGCCTTGCCGGCCTTGATCAGCTCGACGGCCCAGTCGTGCAACTGGTCGAAGTATTGCGAGGCGTAGCGCACTTCGCCGGACCATTCGAACCCCAGCCATTTGACGTCACTTTCGATCGCGTCGATGTATTCCTGGTCTTCCTTGGCGGGGTTGGTGTCGTCGAAACGCAAGTGCGTGACACCGCCGAACTCCTGGGCCAGGCCGAAGTTCACGCAGATCGACTTGGCGTGGCCGATGTGCAGGTAGCCGTTGGGCTCAGGCGGGAAACGGGTGACGATCTGGGTGTGCTTGCCCGAGTCCAGGTCTGCCTGGATGATCGGCCGCAGGAAATTGACCGGCACGGCAGGGCCGGACTTGGCATTCGAGGTAGGGTCGACAGTGGGCTTGCTCATAGGATCCTTGACTTACATGTGCGCGGCCGCAAAGGGGGCCAGACAAAACAAAGCCGCTATCATAGCCGATGCTGTCAAGGGCCTGACAGAGCACACTCTTATAAAGGCGCGCATTTAATCGCCGGCAATTGAAAAACTGCCTCGAAATTCGCGCCTGTCACGCTAAACTGCGCACCTTGGCCCTCTCGGGCTGAACCGGTACGGGGCCGACATGTCCCAATACCCACGAATTCCTCACAAAGAGCATCGATCATGACTCAAGTTAAATTGACCACCAACTTCGGTGACATCGTCATCGAACTGAACGCTGAAAAGGCGCCTGTCACCACCGCCAACTTCATCGAATACGTCAAGAAAGGTCACTACGAGAACGTCGTGTTCCACCGCGTCATCAAAGGCTTCATGATCCAGGGCGGCGGTTTCGAGCCAGGCATGAAAGAAAAGAAAGACAAGAGCCCGAGCATCCAGAACGAAGCCGACAACGGTCTGAAGAACGACAAGTACACCATCGCCATGGCCCGTACCATGGACCCGCATTCGGCTTCGGCGCAGTTCTTCATCAACGCCTCCGACAACAGCTTCCTGAACCACACCGCCAAGACCGCCCAGGGCTGGGGTTATGCCGTGTTCGGTAAAGTGGTTGCGGGCACCGACGTTGTCGACAAGATCGAAGGCGTTTCCACCACGTCCAAGGCAGGCCACCAGGACGTACCCGCAGACGACGTGATCATCGAGAAAGCCGAGATCATCGAAGCGTGATATTGCTGATTTCAGACTTGCATCTGGAAGAGGAGCGCCCGGACATTACCCGGGCGTTTCTGGATTTGCTCGCCGGACGCGCCCGCTCGGCGAGTGCGTTGTACATCCTGGGCGACTTTTTCGAGGCGTGGATTGGCGACGACGCCATGACCCCCTTCCAGCGTTCCATCTGCCAGGCCCTGCGCGAATTGAGCGACAGCGGCACGGCCATTTTTCTGATGCACGGCAATCGCGACTTTCTGCTCGGCAAGGCTTTCTGCAAGGAAGCCGGCTGCACGCTGTTGAAGGATCCGAGTGTCGTGCAGTTTTACGGCGAACCGGTGCTGCTGATGCACGGCGACAGCCTGTGCACCCGCGACGAAGCCTATATGAAGCTGCGTCGTTACCTGCGCAATCCGATCAGCCTGTTCATATTGCGCAACCTGCCCCTGCGCACCCGACATAAGCTTGCGCGCAAACTGCGCAGCGAAAGCCGGGCGCAGACGCGGATGAAGGCCAATGACATCGTCGATGTCACGCCGGAGGAAATCCCGCGGATCATGCAGGAATACGGGGTGAAAACCCTGGTTCACGGACACACCCATCGCCCGGCCATCCACAAGTTGCAGATCGGCGATCAGGCGGCGAAGCGGATTGTGCTGGGGGATTGGGATCGTCAGGGCTGGGCGTTGCAGGTGGATGAGAACGGGTTTGCGTTGGCGCCGTTCGACTTCGCCCCGCCGCCACAGCTGGCAGCACCCGCCATCTGAGTGAATACAGGTCCAATTGTGGGAGCGAGCCTGCTCGCGATAGTGGCGAATCAGTCAACATTAATGCTGAGTGTGATTGCGCTATCGCGAGCAGGCTCGCTCCCACATTTGATCGGATTGCAGATCAGTGGCCGCTGGCCGCAGGGCCTGCCTTGGCAGCAAAGGGCGGTTTCGCCAGCCACACAATCAATATCAGCCCCATGAACCCCCACCCCAACAGCGTGAAGTAATCCACGGTGGAGAGCATGTACGCCTGACTGGTGAGGATCTGATCCATCTGCGCATAGGCCGATTGGCTCGCGCCACCCAGCGAATGCAAGGTCTCGCGAGTCGCTGGCTCGAAGGTGCTGATGCTCTCGCTCATATAGGCATGATGCTGATCCGCCCGGCGAATCCAGATCCAGGTGGTCAACGACGCCGCAAAGCTGCCGCCCAGTGTCCGCAGGAACGTCGCCAGGCCGGCACCGTCAGCAATCTGACTCGGCGGCAGGTCCGACATCAGGATGCTCAGGGTCGGCATGAAGAACAGCGCCACACCAATCCCCATGAACAATTGCACCAAGGCGATGTGCTGGAAGTCCACTTCGTTGGTGAACTCGGCGCGCATGAAGCAGCTCAGGCCGATCGCCAGGAACGCCAGCCCGGCCAGCAGACGCAGGTCGAACTTGTGTGCGTACTTGCCGACAAACGGTGACAGCAGCACCGGCAGAATGCCGATCGGCGCCACCGCCAGCCCGGCCCAGGTCGCGGTGTAGCCCATCTGGGTCTGCAGCCACTGCGGCAGGATCAGGTTGATGCCGAAGAAACCGGCGTAACCCAACACCAGCACCAGCGTACCGATGCGGAAGTTGCGATAGGCGAACAGCCGCAGGTTGACCACCGGATGCTGGTCGGTCATTTCCCAGATCACGAACACCGCCAGCGCGATCACCGAAATCGCCGCGCCGATGATGATGAAGTTCGACTCGAACCAATCCAGGTCATTGCCCTTGTCGAGGATCACCTGCAACGCGCCCACGCCAATGATCAGCGTGATCAGCCCGACGTAATCCATCGGCTGATGACTGGTGACCACCGGGCGCTTGGCCAGCTGCTGGCGCACCACCATTACCGCGAAAATCCCGATCGGCACGTTGATGAAGAAAATCCACGGCCAGCTGTAACTGTCGGTGATCCAGCCGCCGAGGATCGGCCCGGCAATCGGCGCCACCACCGTGACCATCGCCAGCAACGCCAGGGCCATGCCCCGCCTCGCTGGCGGATACACCGCAATCAGCAGCGTCTGGGTCATCGGGTACAACGGCCCGGCCACCAGGCCTTGCAGCACGCGGAAGCCGATCAGCTCCGGCATCGAGGTGGAAATACCGCACAGGAACGAGGCCAGCACAAACAGAATGGTCGCCCACAGAAACAGCTTCACCTCGCCGAAGCGACGGCTCAGCCAGCCAGTGAGCGGCAACGCGATGGCGTTACTCACGGCGAACGAAGTGATGACCCAGGTGCCCTGTTCCGAACTCACGCCGAGGTTGCCGGAAATGGTCGGCAGCGCCACGTTGGCGATGGTGGTGTCGAGCACTTGCATGAAGGTCGCCAGCGACAGGCCGATGGTGCTGAGCAACAGGCTGGGCGGCGAAAAAGAGGCGTTATTGCTCATCGTGAATCCTTTGGAACTCGGCGGGTGCCGCGCTTGTTACAGACGCAGTCACCTTTGTGGGAGCGGGCTTGCTCCGGGCGGCGTTCCGACGAAGGCGGTCTGTCAGACAAATCAATGCTGAATGACACACCGCTTTCGCGAGCAAGCCCGCTCCCACAGGGTCAGTGGCGGATCAGCGTTGCGCGGTCTTGCTGACCGCCGCGCTGTTGTCGTGGATCAGCTGGGTGATCATCGCGTCGGCTTCGGCCAGTTGACGGTCGTAGACGTTGGTGCTGAACGAGGCCTGTTGCGGCGGCTGCTGGGCCAGTACCGGGCCGCTCTGGTCGTGCAGGTTGACCTCGACATTGGTCGACAGCCCGACGCGCAGCGGGTGTTTGGCCAGCTCTTCGGCGTTGACGTGAATCCGCACCGGCACACGTTGCACGATCTTGATCCAGTTACCGGTGGCGTTCTGCGCCGGCAGCAGGGCGAACGCGCTGCCGGTGCCCGCGCCGAGGCTGTCGATGGTGCCGCTGAACTTCACGTCGCTGCCGTAGATGTCCGACTCGATCTCCACCGGTTGGCCGATGCGCATGTCACGCAGCTGGGTTTCCTTGAAGTTGGCATCGATCCACAGTTGATCCAGCGGGATCACCGCCATCAGCGCGGTGCCCGGCTGCACACGCTGGCCGAGTTGCACGGTGCGCTTGGCGACGTAACCGGTGACCGGGGCGATCAAGGTGCTGCGGGCGTTGGTCAGGTAGGCCTGGCGCAGTTGCGCGGCGGCAGCCATCACGTCCGGGTGCGACGAGACTACGGTGTCATCGACCAGCGCGCTGGTGGTTTTCAGCTGCTGTTTGGCGTTGGCCAGGGCATTTTGCGCCGAGGTCAGGTCATCGCGGGCGTGGGACAGTTCTTCCTGGGAAATCGCCCCGCCGGCGGCAAGATTTTTCCGGCGGTTGAAGTTGTCCTGGGCTTTCTGCACTTCGGCCTGTTGCGCGTTGACCTGGGCCTTCATGCCATCGACGTTGCTGTACAGGCCGCGAACCTGACGCACAGTGCGGGCCAGATTGGCCTTGGCACTTTGCAGGCCGACTTCGGCATCATTCGGGTCGAAGTTGATCAGCACCTGGCCTTCATGAACCAGGTCACCATCGTCGGCGCCGATGCTGACCACGGTGCCGGTCACCAGCGGAGTGATTTCCACCACGTTGCCGTTGACATAGGCGTCGTCGGTGCTTTCGCTCCAGCGCCCGATGAATTCGTGATACGCCCAGACACCGGCACCGGCGAGGGCAACCACAACGGCCAGCACCAGCAGCATCACCTTGCGTTTGCGCGGATTGCCAGTGTCTTGGGCGTTGTCTTGAGCTTGTGTGTTTTCGGCAGTGGCCATGACAAGTACCTTGAATTAGTTGTGCGGCGTGGCTGGGGTGGCGTTGGCTGCGGTCAGGGTTTCACCCTGGAAGCCGCCGCCCAGCGCTTGCATCAGTTGAATCGACAGGTCGATCTGCTCGGCATTCAGGGTCGCCAGCTGACGCTGGGCCTGCAGCAATTGCTGCTCGATGCTGAGCACGTCCAGGTAGTTGCCGATGCCGGAACCGTAACGCTGGACGACGGTGTTGTAAGAGTCCTGGGCAATCTCGGTCGCGTGCTGCTGGGCGCCGATCTGCCGGCCGATGTCACGCAACTGGTTGATGGTGTCGCCAACATCGCCCAAGGCTTTCACCAGACTTTTGTTGTACTGCGCCACGGCGAGGTCGTAATCGGCGTCGCGGGCATCGAGGTTGGCGCGCAGGCGTCCGCCATCGAAGATCGGCACCGAAATCGTCGGGGCAATGTTGAAGAAGCGACTGGCGGAACCGAACATCGCGTCACCCAACAGAGATTCGGCACCGGCGGAGGCCGACAGGTTCAAGTTGGGATAGAAGCGGGTCTTGGCGGAGTCGATGTCCTTGCTCGCCGCCTCGACACGCCAGCGCGCGGCGACCAGATCCGGGCGACGCCCCAGCAGTTCGGCCGGCAGCACCGATGGCAGTGCGACAGCGCTGGCTTGCAGGACTTTCGGCCGGGCGATTTCGTTGCCACGATCCGGGCCTTTGCCGAGCAATACGGCCAGAGCGATTTTCGCGCTGTTCAGGCGTTTTTCGGCGTCGATCAGACTGGCTTCGGAGCTGGCTTCCAGACTTTGGGTCTGCTGGAACTGGTACTGGCTGTCGATCCCCGAGCTCAAACGGCGCTGGCTCAGGTCGAGCATCTGTTTGGTGCGCTTCAAATCTTCGTTGGCCAGGTCATAAACGATGTGCGCCTGACCGAGATCGCTGTAGGCACGGGCCACATCAGCGGCGAGGGTCAGTTGCGCAGCCTGACGGTCGACCTCGGCGGCGCGGGCCTGGCCGAGTGCAGCTTCCCAGGCGTCACGCTGACCGCCCCACAGGTCGAAGTTGTAATTGAAGCCGGCGCTGATGTTGCGCACGGTGGCGTAGGCATCGCCCTGCCCTCGCGGGTCCTGATCCTTGGCCAGGCGTGAACGGGTAATGCCGGCACTGGCGTCGAGGGTCGGATAGCGCTCGGCATCGGCGGCATACGCAGCGGCGCTGGCCTGATGGGCGCGGGCGTCGGCGATCTGCATGTCCGGGCTGTCGTGCAGGGCTTCGCGGATCAGACCGTCGAGCTGCGGATCGCCGAGGCTGGTCCACCAGTCGCTCTTGGGCCACGCGGCCTGGGACAGCGTCACGCCATTGAGGGATTGGCCGACCTTCAGGTCTTTCGCATCAAGGTTTTTGCCTTGGGTATCGAGGCCACTGTAGTTGGCACAACCGGCGAGAATCATCGCCGACAGCACCAGTGTCAGGCTGCTGCGCAAGGTTTTACCGCTCATTGTGTTCACCTAACCGCTGGATAGTGATCGGGTCACCGGCTGCCAGCAGGATTTTCTTGAGGATGTATTCCAGGGTCTTCAACTCGTCCGGAGTGACGGCGCCGGCCAGTTCATTCATCGCGTCAGCGCCGATGTATGGCAGGCGATCGGCCAGTTGCTGGCCTTGCTCGGTGAGTTTCAGTTGCACCTGACGGCGATCGCCTTCACTGCGTTGGCGAACCAGAAAGCCTTTCTGCTCCAGACGGTCGAGCATGCGCGTCATCGAACCGCTGTCCAGCGACAGATGCCGGCACAGCTCGGCCGGGGTGTCGACGCCGAACTGGGCCATGATGATCAACACCTTGAACTGCGCGGCGGTAATGCCGTGGGGTTCCATGTGGGTGTCGATGATCTTGTCCTTGAGTAAAGCGGCACGGCCGAGCAACAGGCCGAGATGGCAATGCTTGAATTCGTCGGGGGTGAAATGCTTCATGTGCTCACCTAATAACTGCCTAGGCAGTGAATGTATGTCGAGATGTTACTGCCTAGGCAGCGAATGTCAACGTAATAGTTAGGTTGCTTTGTAATTAGTTGACCAGCGGACTGGGGTTTTCGGGTGCCCAGGCGAATGCCTTCGCGAGCAAGCTCGCTCCCACAGAGTTGTGAACATCAAAAACCCTGCGGGAGTCAGCCTGCTGGCGATTGCACCAACTTGGTATAAAGGGAGGGAAAAGCGGGCTAGAAATCCCGCTTGTAGAAGATATCCAGCGAACTGGCCACGCCGCTGGCGGCTTCCAGGTAGACCTTCTTGCTCAGCTTGTAGCGCAAGGCGATGGTGTTGGCCGGTTCGAATACGCCGACGCCGTAACGCAGGCTGAGCTTCTCGGAGATGTTGCCGCTGGCCACCACGCTGGTGGTGTTGCCGCTGCCCTGGGTGTCGAGCTGGAAGTCTTGAATCCCCAGATCCTTGGCCAGACCGCTGGTCACCCCGGAACTGCCCATCAACCCCAGACCGAGCGCTGCTTGCGCGAGCATGTTGTTGTCTTCGCCCGTGGTGCTCAGCGGACGCCCCAGCACCAGATAGGACAGCGCCTGTTCCTGGCTCATGGCCGGTTCCGAGAAGATCTGCGTGGTCGGCTGCTCGGCGCTGCCGCTCAGGCGGATACCGGCGATCACATCGTCGGTCTGGCGAATCGCTTCGATGTCCAGATACGGCTGATCCAGTGGCCCGGCGAACAGCAGACGCGCCCGGCGCACCGTCAGGCGTTGGCCGTAGGCGCGGTATTTGCCGTCGTTGAGCCACAGCTCGCCACGGGTGTCCATGTTGTCGCCGATGTGCACGTGACCTTGCAGGTTGGCGGTCAGGCCGAACCCGGCAAAGCTCAGTTTGTCCTCGCCGACCACCACGTCGATGTCCATTTTCATCGCCAGCGGCGGTTTGCCCTCTTCGGTCTGCGCACCGACGATGATCGTGTCATCGGAGACTTTCACCGTCGATGGCGGCAATTCGCGCACGGTGATTTCGCCTCTGGGCACCAGCACCTTGCCGGCAATCGCCAGCTCATCGCCGGCCATGGAAATCTTCAGGTCCGGCGCCACTTCAAGCTTGGCGTAGGGTTCGACGGTGACCGGCAATTGCGTGCCCTTGAGCGCCAGATCCACCACCAGCGCCTGGCCCCAGGCAACATTGCCGCTGAGGCTGCCCTGCCCGGCCTTGCCGCTTTTCCAGCCGCCGTTCAGTCGCACGGTTTCCCCGGCGATCACTGCTTGCAGTTGCAGCGCCTGCAACTCCAGCGGCAGTTCCGGGCCGGACACTTCACCGTCACTGAGTTGCACGGTGCCGTTGACCAGCGGCGCGAGCAGTCCGCCGGAGATCGTGCCGCTGCCGTTCAGGTGCCCGGTGAGTTTCTCGACCATCGGCACGAACGGCCGTGCCACCGACAGATCCAACCCGCTGAGACGGAACGAGCCGTTCAGCGGTTTGTTCTTCGGCAACGGATTGAGCTGCGCCTGCACCATCAGTTCACCCAGTTTGCCGCCGACGAAATTGAGGTCGGTGTCGATGCGTTTCGGCGTGAGTTTGCTGGTGAGCTTGAGGGTCTGGTACGGGAAGTCCAGCCACTGATCCTTTTCCTTCATGCGCAAGGTGCCGCCGCTGGCGTCGATGCTGATCTGGCCGTTCGGGCCGCTGGCCGGCAGGTCCAGTTGCAGGTCGGCGTTGAGCTTGCCCTGCCAGGCGAAATCCTTCGGCAGCCACTGTGCCAGGCTTTCGATCGGGAATTGCTTGAGGTGATAACGCAGCTTCGGCTCCGGCATCAACCGCTGGTCTTCGCCACACAGGCTGGCATTGCCGGACATCCAGCAATGGGCCCCGAAGTTGATCTTGCCGTCGGCCAGTCGTTCGAGCCTGGCCGGGTTTTGCAGCTTCCAGTCCTGGCCGCCAGCCTGAATATCACCGCTGGCCAGACGACCGCGCCAGTTGCCCTTGTCCAGATTGCCGTCCAGGCCCAGCGCCAGTTTCAGCTTCGGCCCGAGCAGGTCGAGATTGAGTTTCTGGCTTTTGATGTCACCTTGGGCGCTGGCGGTCAGGGTGCCCAGCGACGTATCGCCGGCCTGGATGCCGCTGCCCTTGAGGTCGATTTTTGCCCGTTGCGCGCTGTCGAGAGTGGCGTCGAGGTTGAGGCTTTGCAGGCGATTGTCCTGGAACGCCAGTTGCGAACCTTGCAGGCCGAGCTTGCCCTGCGGCGCCTTCAGCGTGCCGGCGACATCGACCCGCCCGTTGACCTGTCCGCGCAGCTGCGGCCAGAGTTGGGCCAGACGCGGCAGCTTGATGTCGATCTGCCCGGCGAGCTTCTGTTGCAGGCTGCCCTTGCCGTTGATGCTGTTGTCGCCGAGGCGGATTTGCAGGGCATTCAGATTCCACTGCTCGCCCGCGCCGTCGGCCTTGGCTTGCAGGATCGCCGGTTGCCCGCGCAGTTTGCCCTTCAGATCGAGGTCGGCGTTGAGGCTCAGGCGCTCGTTCTTCATTTCACCTTTGCTTTTCAACGGGCCGGCCAGGGTGCCCGGCAACTCCGCAACCCAGTACGCCGGGTTGAGCGCCGACAGTTCCAGCGCAGTGTCCCAGGCGATGCCATCGGCGAACTGCACGTTCACATGGCCTTCGGCTTTACCCTGCCCGGCTTCGAGTTTCAGTTGTGGCAGGAAAATCTGCTTGAGATTGCCGCTGAACGGACTGCTCAGGCTGAACGCCCCCGCCGGTCCATCTGCGGCGGCGGCGAAGTTACCGATGTACTGACCGTCGGTGTAGGAGACTTCGCCGGTGAAGGTACGCAACGTGACCTGCGGTTCGTCGATCTCCGGATAGAGCCGGTGCCACGGAAAATCCAGCCAGTTGATAGTGGCCTGGGCACTGAGGCCTTTGCTCCAGTCGACGTTGCCGGTGAGCTTGAGGCTTTGCTTGTCGTTGGCCGTCAGGTCGAGGCCGGCAATCTGTGCGCCCTTGGCGTCGACCTTGCCCTTGAGCAATAGCGCTACCGGGCCTTTATCCGCAGGCAACGTGGCGTTGCCGAGCAATTGGTAACCGTTTTTCAGGTCGCCTTCGCCGGTCAATACCAGTTGATTCAATTGCAGGGTATCCGGCAGATCCGCGCTCGGTTTGAACGCTTCCGAGGTGATCCGCACCTTGGCCGGCAGGTTTTCCACCAGCGGTTGCAGCTCGCCGCTCAACTGGCCGTCGAGGTAGCCACGGCTGTCGGCGTGCAGGTTGAGGGTTTTCAGCAGGTCGCCGTCGACTTTGAGTGCCAGTGTCCATGGACCACTGCCCGGCGACGGCAGCGTCAGATCACCGGCAATGCTCAGCGGCCAGTTACCGGTGGGTTGCAACAGACCAGACAGCTTCAGGCTCAAGTCATCGCGTTGCAGCTTCACGCTGTCGATCTGCATGCCCTTGGCAGTCCAGTGCGCCGCCAGTTGCAGGCCTTTGAGCTGTTCGCTGCCGTTGAACAGCAGGCTGCCGACTTGCACGTCGCCCAGCTCGATGGCCACCGGCAATTGCAGGTCCGGCAGTTTGATCGGACCGCTTTCGGTGGTTTCTTCACTGGGCGGGAACTGCAGGATGACTTGATCAGCCTTGAGCTGCTCGATGCACAGCGTCATACGCGTCAGGCACAGTGGCGACCATTCGAAGATCGGCTTGCTCAACTCAACGCGGCTGCTGTCTTGCTGCCACAACAGATGATCGGCGCTCCACTGCCCGCCGAGGCGACCCTGGAAGTTGTCGACGCTCAGGCCCGGCACCACCCCCAACACCCACCGGCTGCCAGCCTGCGTTCCGAGCACAGCGGTGATGCTCAACACCATCAGCAGCACCAACGACAACAGCACCAGCGCCGATATTTTCAAACCACGCTTCACAGCTCAGGCCCCATGGAAAAGTGCAGCCGGATGCCGCCGTCATCGTCCAGCGCATGGGCCAGGTCGAGGCGGATCGGCCCCACCGGTGAAACCCAGCGCACACCGATACCGACCCCGGTCTTGAGGTTCGGCAGTTCGAGTTTGTTGAAGGAGTTGCCCTGGTCTACGAAAGTCGCGACCCGCCATTTCTCGGCGATCGAGTATTGATACTCGACACTGCCGGCCACCATGTAGCGCCCACCGATGCGGTCGCCTTTGGAGTTCTCCGGGGACAGACTCTGATAGTCGTAACCGCGCACACTCTGGTCGCCACCGGCGAAGAAACGCAGCGATGGCGGCACCGAACTGTAACCGTTAGTGGCACTGCCACCGACCTGGACACGTCCGAGAAAGCGGTGGTTGTCGAACACCGTGGTCAGGCCTTTGATCAGCGCGGTGCCATACAGCAAGTTGTTGTCCGAACCGAGGCCTTCTTTCGCCACCTTGCTTTCGAAGGTCAGGCGATAGCCGTTGTGCGGGTCGATACGATTGTCACTTTTCAGATAGGAGTAACTGATGCCGGGCATCAGCAAGGTACTCAGGCCCGAATCGTCACCGAGCTGATATTCCTCACGCTGCCATTTCAGCGAAATGACCCGTTGCCAGCCGCTGGGCAACTTGCTGTGCCATTCCGGGCCGAAGGTCAGCAGTTTGCTCAGGGTGTCGGAGCCGTCGATGTCTTCGTACTGATAACCACCGGCCCAGCGCAACTTGTCGGTCAGTGGCGGATCCAGCGGAATGTCGTAGAACAGACCGACGTTCTGCCGTGGCGCCGACAGCTCGGCCTCCCAGCCATAACTGTCGCCTTGCGGGTTGACCCAGTGACGGGTCCAGTTGGCCTTGATCCGCGGGCCGACGTCGGTGGAATAACCAAGGCCCAGGCCCATGGTGCGCGGCTTGCGGGTGTCGAGTTTGACGTCCACCGGGATCACGTCGTTTTTTGCGGCGGTCGGCGCGGCGTCGACCCGCACGCCTTCGAAATAGCCGCTCGATTGCAGGTCGCGGTTGAGTTCGGCGATCAGTTCGGAGTCGTAAGGCTCGCCCGGCTTGAACGGCACCATGCGCTGGAGCAGGTCTTCATCGAACGGCGTGTCGCCCTCGAAACTGACTTTGCCCAGCGCATAACGCGGGCCGCTTTCGTAGATCAGTTCTACGTCGGCGACCCCGGCGCGGGGATCGACCATCAATTTCTGACTGGTGAAACGACCGCTGAAGAAGCCGTAGCGCGACGCCTGGTTCTGAATCAGGCGCTTGGCGTCTTCGTAACGCCCATGGTTGAGCACCGCGCCGGGCTTGAGCACGTCGCTCTTGGGGACTCGAAAGGATTTGAGGGAGGCCGCCGGGCCGTCGACGCGCACGGTCACGTTGCGCAGGCGAATCGGCTCGCCGGGATCGATCTTCAGCACCAGACGCGGTTTTTCACCGCCCTTCACTTCGCTGTCGATCTGCGGCTGGTAGTAGCCCAAAGCCTGGGCGGCCTTGCGCGCCTGCTCTTCGGCACCGCGACTGAAGCGCTGCAAGGCTTCTTCGTCACGATCGCCGAGGCTGCCGATATAGCCTTCTATATTGGCCTTGAGTTCATCGTTGGACGGTTTGACCCGCACATCCAATTCACTTTGCGCCAGCGCCGCGCAGCTGGTTAACAGCATGAGCACGCCACTGGTAAATCTTCCTGGAAACTTCATAGGCGCGGATGCTATCACGAGCTTGGGAGCGTGATAGAGCCTTGGGGTGCGCGGAAAGTTCGACCCTCAAGCCGTTGCAGTTTGTAACACCTGCGGGTTGGCGTGGAAAAACACGTGTTCACGCACCGGGCCGACGGCGACTTCGCCGATTTCCTCGTAGCCCTGACGCTTGTAAAACTCCAGGTATCTCGGGTTGCCGGTATCGAGGATCACGCCCTGGGAGTTTTCGTCCACCGCGCACCAGTTATGTACCGCTTGCAGCAGCTGTTCGCCGAAGTGTTTGCCCTGAAATTGCGGATGCACGCCCAGCAGCGGCAGCATGTGCACCGAGTCGGTGGGCACGCAGGCTTCAACGGCGGCGTGATATTCCAGATAGCGCCGGGTGCAGCGAAAACCGGTGCTCAACACCATGCGCAAACGCCAGGCCCAGCTTTCGGTGACACCCAGTCGTCGTTGCGGCGGCGCGATCAGGGCAATGCCGATCAAGCGATCGTTGACCAGCAGGCCGATGGCCGGCAGATCCTGCAGGAAATGCTGTTTGACCAGTTCCCGCACCGTGGCGCGCACGCGTTGTTCGTACCCCGGACGTTCGGCCTCGAACAGGTAAGCGAAAGTCGGCTCGTGACGATAGGCCTGATACAGCAAGGAGCGCGCTTCACGGGAATAGCCGCGGTCGAGCATGTGGATGTCGGCGATGGCGGTCGAGGTTTCAGGCATGACGGTGATTCTCCCTGGACGGAACTCAACAGGCCCCGTTCTTGTTATACGAGCCTTGGGCTGAAGGGATCGTTCCCACACCCGAAAGACATTAGCAGCGCATATGGACTACCGCCACGCTGGCCCAGATCCTACATGTCAGCTAGCATCGCCCTTTTGCCAGGACTGCCGACCATGAAGATCGTTTCCTTCAACATCAACGGACTGCGGGCTCGCCCGCATCAGCTGGCGGCGCTGATCGAAAAGCATCAGCCGGACGTCATCGGCCTGCAGGAAACCAAAGTCCACGACGACCAGTTCCCGCTGGAAGACGTACGGGCCCTGGGTTATCACGTGTATTTCCACGGTCAGAAAGGTCATTACGGCGTTGCCCTGCTCTCGCGCCAGGAGCCGATTGCCGTGCACAAGGGCTTTGCCACCGATGAAGAAGACGCGCAGCGGCGCTTTATCTGGGGCACATTCGCCGACGCCAACGGCGTGCCGGTGACGATCATGAACGGCTATTTCCCACAGGGCGAAAGCCGCGACCACCCGACCAAATTCCCGGCCAAGCAGCGCTTCTACAGCGATTTGCAGGCGTTGCTGGAAAGCCAGTTCCACAATCAACAGCCACTGGTGGTGATGGGCGACGTGAACATTTCCCCGGAAGACAGCGACATCGGCATTGGCCCGGACAACATGAAGCGCTGGCTGAAAACCGGTAAATGCAGCTTCCTGCCGGAAGAACGCGAATGGATGGCCCGCCTGAAAAACTGGGGCCTGACCGACAGCTTCCGTCACCTGAACCCGGACGTGACGGACATGTTCAGCTGGTTCGACTACCGCAGCCGCGGGTTTGAAGACGAGCCGAAGCGCGGTCTGCGCATCGATGTGATTCTGGCGTCCCATGGCTTGCTGCCACGGGTGAAAGCGGCCGGCGTTGACTATGAATTGCGCGGGATGGAAAAGCCTTCGGATCATGCGCCGATCTGGCTGGAATTGAGCTGACCCGCTTGAAGCAGAAGATCACGGCCGGCGGTTGTGATCTTCTGTCCTGTCATCTTTCAGCAACCTAACTGACTTAATCTCCCCGGCAATCCCCTTGGCTGCAATCGGTGCCGGCATGACCCTGCGTGTTCTGTTCGTCTTTCTCCTGAGCGGCTGGCTGCAGGTTTCGGCCGCGGCGTTACCCATTCCCGAGAACGGCCCGGCCTTGCGCATCCAGGGTTCCAACACCATTGGTGCGGCGCTGGGTCCGGCATTGGTGGAAGGCTTGCTGCAAGATCAGGGGCTGTTGAAAATCCACAGCGAAACCCCGGACACCGCCAACGAACAACGGGTCGTCGGCCTCACGGCTCAAGGTAAGCGGGTCGTGGTGGAAATCGCCGCCCATGGTTCCAGCACCGGTTTCACCGCTCTCAAAAGCAAAAGCGCCGATCTGGCCGCCTCCTCCCGTCCGATCAAGGACAGCGAACTCGCTAGCCTGCTACCTCTCGGTGACCTGAAAAGCCCCGGCGCCGAGCAAGTCATCGCCATCGATGGTCTGGCGATCATCCTCCATCCCGACAATCCGCTGAATCAACTGAACACAGAACAACTGGCGCGAATCTTCAGCGGCGAGGCGAAGACGTGGGAAGACGTCGGCGGCAAGGGTGGGACGATTCATTTATATGCGCGGGATGATCAGTCCGGCACCTATGACACGTTCAAGGAACTTGTCCTCAGCCGTCGTGGGAAAACCCTGAACAGCTCGGCGAAACGTTTCGAATCCAGCGAGCAATTGTCCGACGCCGTGAGCGCCGATCCCCAGGCCATCGGTTTTATTGGTTTGCCCTATGTGCGCCAGGCCAAAGCCGTGGCGATTGTCGACGGGCAATCCCAGGCCATGCTGCCACTGGCCAGCCTGATCGCCACCGAAGACTATCCACTGTCTCGGCGCTTGTTTTTCTATTTGCCACCCGACAATCAAAATCCGTGGGCCGCAGCCTTGGTGGATTTTGCGCAAAGCCGCCAGGGCCAGGCGATTGTCGCGGCCAACGGTTTTATCGCCCAGACCGTGCACGCCATCTCGGTCACGCCCAATGCGCTGATGCCCGAGGGTTATCAATCCCTCAGCCGGCACGCCCAGCGTCTGACCGTGAACTTCCGCTTCGAAGAAGGCAGCGCCAGCCTCGACAACAAGGCCCGGCAGGATCTGGCCCGGGTGTTCGACTATATAAAGCACCACGACAAGACCGACCGCGCGGTAACGCTGGTGGGATTCGGCGACGCCAAGGACGACCCGGCCCGGGCGGATTTGCTGTCGAAGCTGCGGGCGATGGCGGTACGCCGGGAGTTGGTGAAAAACGGCGTGGTGTTGCGCGAAGTGCGCGGGTTTGGCGCGCTGATGCCGGTGGCGACCAACAGCGGGGATGAAGGCAGGATCAAGAATCGGCGGGTTGAGGTTTGGGTTTACTGAATTTGTTGGTGATGCGTTGAACGAGCAGGCCCCATCGCGAGCAGGCTCGCTCCCACATTAGATCTCCAGTGAACACAAAGTGTGTGGACACCAGCGAACCCGTGGGAGCGAGCCTGCTCGCGATAGCAGGCACCGCGGTCTTAATGACCGCTACGCAGCATTTCCTTCGGCACGTACTTGCCGATCTCGAACTTGCCGATCGCCGCGCGGTGCACTTCGTCCGGGCCGTCGGCCAGGCGCAGGGTGCGTTGCATGGCGTACATGTAGGCCAGCGGAAAATCGTTCGACACCCCGGCCCCGCCATGGATCTGGATCGCCCGGTCGATCACCCGCAACGCGACGTTCGGTGCGACGACCTTGATCTGCGCGATTTCGCTCTTGGCGACCTTGTTACCCACGGTGTCCATCATATACGCCGCTTTCAGGGTCAGCAGGCGCGCCATGTCGATCTCCATCCGCGAGTCGGCGATCTTGTCGACGTTACCGCCCAGGCGCGCCAGCGGTTTGCCGAACGCGGTACGGCTTACCGAACGTTTGCACATCAGTTCCAGTGCACGCTCGGCCATGCCGATCGAACGCATGCAGTGGTGAATCCGGCCCGGGCCAAGGCGACCTTGAGCGATTTCGAAGCCGCGTCCTTCACCGAGCAGGACGTTTTCGTACGGCACTCGCACGTTGTCGAACAGCACTTCGGCGTGGCCGTGAGGTGCGTCGTCGTAACCGAACACCGGCAGCGGGCGGACAATCTTCACGCCGGGGGTGTCGACCGGCACCAGGATCATCGAGTGCTGGGCGTGGCGCGGAGCGTCGGGGTTGCTCAGGCCCATGAAGATCAGGATCTTGCAGCGCGGATCGCAGGCGCCGGAGGTCCACCATTTCTTGCCATTGATGACCCACTCGTCGCCATCGCGCACGGCACGGGCGGCCATGTTGGTGGCGTCGGAGGACGCGACGTCAGGTTCGGTCATGGCAAACGCCGAGCGGATCTCGCCGCGCAACAGCGGTTCAAGCCAGCGCTGCTTCTGTTCTTCGTTGGCGTAACGCACCAGCACTTCCATGTTGCCGGTGTCCGGCGCCGAGCAGTTGAACGGCTCGGGACCGAGCAGCGAACGGCCCATGATTTCTGCCAATGGCGCGTATTCGAGGTTGGTCAGGCCGGCGCCGAGCTCCGACTCAGGCAGAAACAAATTCCACAGCCCTTCAGCTTTCGCCTTGGCCTTGAGCTCTTCCATGATTGCGGTCGGCTGCCAGCGGTCGCCCTCGGCAACCTGCCGTTCGAACACGGCTTCGGCCGGGTAAACGTAAGTGTCCATGAACGCGGTCACGCGCTCACGCAGTTCTTGCACCTTGGGCGAATAAGCGAAATCCATGAGCAATTACCTTTTTTCGGCAGGTTGTTTAAGTCATGCAATCGATGCTAGAACAGCGTTGATAATTTACCTAGCCTATTCTCGGCGTGTATAAACATTCATCACCGATATATGATTGGTTGATTTTCCTGGCCGCCCTGACCCGCGCCATTCACCTATAACAAGCCCCTATAACAAGAGAGCCGCGTAATGAATCTGAGCAAGGTCGACCTCAACCTTTTCATCGTCTTCGACGCGATCTACACCGAAGCCAACCTGACCCGCGCCGGGCAGATTGTCGGCATCACCCAGCCAGCGGTGTCCAACGCCTTGGCGCGGTTGCGCGAGACCTTCAACGACCCGCTCTTCGTACGCACCGCCCAGGGCATGGTGCCGACGCCCATGGCGCAGAACATCATCGGCCCGGTGCGCAACGCGCTGTCGCTGCTGCGGGTATCGGTTCAGGAAAGCCGGATTTTCAACCCATCGCAAGCGGTCAAGACCTACCGCATCAGCATGACTGACCTTACCGAAGCGGTGATTCTGCCCCCGCTGTTCCAGCGCCTGCGTCGGCTGGCACCGACGGTGATCATCGAGAGTTTCCTGTCCAAGCGCCGGGAAACCACAAAGGAACTGGCCGCCGGGCGCCTCGATTTCGCAGTGGATGCGCCGCTCAACACCGACCCGCAGGTGCGTCACGTCAAGCTGATGGAAGACCGTTACGTCTGCGCGATGCGCAAGGGTCATCCGCTGGCGACCAAGGAAAAATTCACACTCGACGATTACCTGTCGCTGACCCACATTCATATTTCCAGCCGGCGCAGTGGCCTGGGCCATGTCGATCTGGCGTTGGGGAAGATGGGCATCCAGCGCAAGATCGCCCTGCGCTCGCAGCATTACCTGATGGCTTCCCAGGTGTTGCAGCAGACCGACATGGTGATGACCGTGCCGGAGCGTTTCGCCCGTCGCCATGATCTGCATGCGTTCAATCTGCCGGTCAACGATGTGCCACCGGTGGAAACCCATTTGTACTGGCACGAAAGCACCGATCAGGACCCGGCCAACCGCTGGATGCGCGAGCAGATGATCGAGTTGTGCCAGCAAGTGACAGCGCACGAGAAGAAGCTCGACAAGCTGCAGGCGCCCGCCACTTGACGTAAACGTCAACCTGCCATTAGCTTAGCGCCAAGACCCTTCTTCGAGCGCTTTCATGAGCAGCCAGACCTACAGCATTTCCGACCTCGCCCGCGAGCTGGACATCACCACCCGGGCGATCCGTTTCTATGAAGAACAAGGCCTGCTCAGCCCCGAGCGCCGAGGCCAGGAACGTATCTATTCGCCACGCGACAAGGTCAGCCTGAAGCTGATCCTGCGGGGCAAGCGCATCGGTTTTTCCCTGGCCGAGTGCCGCGAGCTGATCGAGCTCTACGACCCCTCCAGCGGTAACACCAAACAACTCAACAGCATGCTGGCGAAAATCAGCGAACGCCGTGAACAGCTTGAACAGCAACTGCTGGACATCGAACAGATGAAGCTGGAACTCGACACCGCCGAAGAACGCTGCGTGCAGGCGCTGGAGCAGACGCTCAAGAGTCAGCAAGTCGCGCAGTAACAGCCACAATTCATCTCCTGTGGGAGCGGGCTTGCCCGCGAATGCGGTGTTTCAGAATCAGATTTGTCGGCTGACACTCCGCCTTCGCGAGCAAGCCCGCTCCCACAAGGGTTCCGCAGGAATTCAAACAGCAGGTCAACGCCATGTCCCTCCCCTCCCAAGTACGCCTGATCGAAGTCGGCCCGCGTGACGGCCTGCAGAACGAAGCCCAGCCCATCAGCGTCGCCGACAAGGTGCAACTGGTCGACGCGTTGAGCGCCGCCGGCCTCGGCTATATAGAAGTCGGCAGTTTCGTCTCGCCCAAGTGGGTGCCGCAGATGGCCGGTTCCGCCGAGGTGTTCGCGCAAATCCAGCGCAAGCCCGGCGTGACCTACGGCGCGCTGGCGCCGAACCTGCGCGGCTTTGAAGATGCGCTGGCCGCCGGGGTCAAGGAAGTCGCGGTGTTTGCCGCTGCGTCCGAGGCGTTCTCGCAGCGCAACATCAATTGCTCGATCAGCGAAAGCCTGGCGCGGTTCACGCCGATCATGGAGTCGGCGAAACAGCACGGCGTTACCGTGCGCGGTTACGTGTCCTGCGTGCTCGGCTGTCCTTATGAAGGCGAGGTCGCCCCGGAGCAAGTGGCGGTGGTAGCCCACGAGTTGTACGCGATGGGCTGCTATGAAGTGTCGCTGGGCGACACCATCGGCACCGGCACCGCGGGCGCGACCCGCCGGCTGTTCGAAGTGGTCTCGAAGGAGGTGCCGCGAGAGAAACTCGCCGGCCACTTCCACGATACCTATGGCCAGGCCATGGCCAACATTTACGCCAGCCTGCTGGAAGGCATCGCGGTGTTCGACAGCTCGATCGCCGGCCTCGGCGGCTGCCCGTACGCCAAAGGCGCCAGCGGTAACGTCGCCACCGAAGACGTGGTGTACCTGCTCAACGGCCTGGGCATCGAGACCGGTATCGACCTCGACGCCTTGATTGCCGCCGGCCAGCAGATCAGTGCGGTGCTGGGTCGCCCGACCGGTTCGCGCGTGGCCAAGGCCCGTAGCGCACAGTGAGGGGATGGTGTTACCGCCGAGTGCGAAACGTGGGCGCAAGCGAGTAACACGGAAACAAATTGTCTGGTTTAGCCTGAAGGAAAAATCCCTCAAAAATCTCAAACCATTGATTTACAAGGGTTTTGAAAAGTTGGCACGGCTTCTGCTATCTCTATGGCATAACAAGAATAAAAAGCAGCAAACCAATAAAAATAAGACGTACCGACTCTGACATAACAAAAACAACACGGCAGAGACGCAGCTAACAGATTTTTTTGGAGAAGGTGTGCTTTTCAGGGTGTTCCTCGGAATGACCCGCAACCGGGCAGAGAACAATAAAACTACCTTCAGGTAGCTCCCGAATCGGTTGGATCGCTAGACGAGAAAGTAGATCAGCGCTCAAAAAAATACGTTTGCTCTTGACCCCGGATGGGGGTCGCCAAAAACAGCGGTAAAGGGCCACGGTTGCCAAAAACAACAACAGACCGACCCTCAATAATAAAAAGAGCACGCGACGACAAAATTAAAGGGGAGCTTCGGCTCCCCTTTGTGCTTCCTGTGATTCCTGTTTTCACCGCCGCCATGTGGGAGCGGGCTTGCTCGCGAATGCGTCAGGTCAGCCAACATGCTTGGTGAATGGCACACTGCATTCGCGGGCAAGCTCGCTCCCACATTTGATCTGTGTCAGGCGTGCTTTTCGCGTAATTCTTCGATACTGATCTCACGCATCCGGAATTTCTGGATCTTGCCCGTCACCGTCATCGGAAACTCCTCCACAAACTTGAAGTAACGCGGCGTCTTGAAGTGGGCGATGCGCTCCTTGCACCACGCTTGCAGTTCTTGTTCGGTCGCGCTGTGGCCGGGGTGGAATTTGATCCAGGCGACGATTTCCTCGCCGTAACGCGAGCAGGGAATGCCGATCACCTGCACGTCCGCCACCGCTGGATGGGTGAAGAAGAACTCTTCCAGTTCACGCGGGTAAATGTTTTCGCCGCCACGGATGATCATGTCCTTGTTGCGGCCGGCGATGCACACGTAACCCTCGTCGTTCATGCTCGCCAGGTCGCCGGTGTGCATCCAGCCTGCTGCGTCGATGGCTTCGGCGGTGGCATTCGGGTTGTTCCAGTAGCCGAGCATCACGCTGTAGCCACGGGTGCACAGTTCGCCGATGGTGCCGCGCGGTACCGGGTTGCCGGCCTCGTCGATGATTTTGCTTTCGAGTTGTGGCTGGGTGCGGCCGACGGTGGTGACGCGCAATTCCAGTTCATCGGATGGGCCGGTCTGCAGCGAGACCGGGCTGGTTTCGGTCATGCCGTAGGCGATCTGCACTTCGCTCATGTGCATTTCATTGATGACCCGGCGCATCACCTCGATCGGGCAGGTGGCGCCGGCCATGATCCCGGTTCGCAGGGTCGACAGGTCGAACTCGGCACGCTGCGGCTGATCGAGCATGGCGATGAACATGGTCGGCACACCGTACAGCGCGGTGGCCTTTTCTTCGGCGACGGTGCTCAGGGTCAGCAGCGGATCGAAGGCGTCGTTGGGGTAAATCATCGTGCTGCCGTGGGTGATGCAGCCGAGGTTGCCCATGACCATGCCGAAGCAGTGATACAGCGGCACCGGGATCACCAGCCGATCAGCGGCGGTCAGGCCGAGGCTTTCGCCGACCATGTAACCGTTGTTGAGGATGTTGTAATGACTGAGGGTCGCGCCCTTGGGGAAACCGGTGGTGCCGGAGGTGTACTGAATGTTGACGGGCTGATCGAAGTGCAGGCTGTCGCTGCGTTCACGCAATTGTTCTGGAGAGACACTGGCGGCCAGATCGGCCAGTTGCGACCACGGGAGAAAACCCGAAGGCGGCTGTGAATCGAGGCTGATCAGGCCACGCAACTCCGGCAGGCGCTCGCTGCGCAGTTCGCCGATGGATTGCTCGGCCAGTTCCGGCAGCAAGCCTTGCAACATGCCGTGATAGTTGGAGCTCTTGAACGCCCCGGCGCAGACCAGCCATTGGCAACCGGATTGCTTGAGCACGTATTCGAGTTCGGAGCTGCGGTAGGCCGGGTTGATGTTGACCAGAATCACGCCGAGCTTCGCGGTGGAGAACTGAGCGATGCACCACTGCGCGCAGTTCGGTGCCCAGATGCCGAGCCGATCACCGGCCTGCAAACCCAACGCCAGCAGGGCTCTGGCATGCACGTCCACCGCGTCGGCAAGTTGCCGCCAGGTGTAACGCAGCTGCTGATGGCGCACCACCAGCGCCTCGCCGTCCGGGTACTGCGCGACAGTTTCGTCGAACTTCTGCCCGATGGTCATCGCCAGCAAGGCTTTGTCCTGGGAACCACGGGTGTAGCTGCGCTGCGGGTTTGCACTGGGTTGATCCATGACGACCCCTATTGTCTTTATTAGTGGGTGTTGGACCGGAGCCATATGAGCTCCGACCATTCAGAACTGGCCCTACTCTCGCTCAAGTTGACGTTAACGTAAAGGGTGATTGACAGCCATTCGTCACAGGCTTACGTTAACGTAAAGGTGAGAGCCGAAACGCCGCCCTCCCCACCCTACAAAAAAGCCAAAAGGTGACCCATGAGCTACCCATCCCTGAACTTTGCCCTCGGTGAAACCATCGACATGCTGCGCGATCAGGTTCAGTCCTTTGTCGCCAAAGAGATCGCTCCGCGTGCCGCGCAGATCGACAGCGACAACCTGTTCCCGGCTGATCTGTGGCGCAAGTTCGGCGACATGGGCCTGCTCGGCATCACCGTACCGGAAGAGTACGGCGGCGCTGGTCTGGGTTACCTGGCGCACGTGGTGGCGATGGAAGAAATCAGCCGTGGCTCGGCTTCCGTGGCGTTGTCCTACGGCGCCCATTCCAACCTCTGCGTGAACCAGATCAACCGCAACGGCAACCACGAACAGAAAACCAAATACCTGCCGAAGCTGATCAGCGGCGAACACGTCGGCGCACTCGCGATGAGCGAGCCGAACGCCGGTTCCGACGTGGTTTCGATGAAACTGCGCGCCGATAAACGCGGCGACCGTTTCGTACTCAACGGCAGCAAAACCTGGATCACCAACGGCCCCGACGCCAACACCTACGTGATCTACGCCAAGACCGACCTGGAAAAAGGCCCTCACGGCATCACCGCGTTCATCGTCGAGCGCGACTGGAAAGGCTTCAGCCGCAGCAACAAGTTCGACAAGCTCGGCATGCGCGGCTCCAACACTTGCGAGCTGTTCTTCGATGACGTCGAAGTGCCGGAAGAAAACATCCTCGGCGTACTCAACGGCGGCGTGAAAGTGTTGATGAGCGGCCTCGATTACGAACGCGTCGTGCTGTCCGGTGGCCCGACCGGGATCATGCAGTCGTGCATGGACCTGATCGTGCCGTACATCCACGACCGCAAGCAGTTCGGCCAGAGCATCGGCGAATTCCAGCTGATCCAGGGCAAAGTCGCCGACATGTACACCCAGCTCAACGCCAGCCGCGCCTACCTCTACGCCGTGGCCCAGGCCTGCGAGCGCAACGAGACCACGCGCAAGGACGCCGCCGGCGTGATCCTTTACACCGCCGAACGCGCCACGCAAATGGCCCTGGACGCGATCCAGATTCTCGGCGGTAACGGTTACATCAACGAATTCCCCGCCGGCCGTCTGTTGCGTGACGCCAAGCTGTACGAAATCGGCGCCGGCACCAGTGAAATCCGTCGCATGCTCATCGGTCGCGAACTGTTCAACGAAACCCGCTAAACGGAGCTGCCCATGGCTATCCTGCATACCCAGCTCAACCCTCGTTCAGCGGAGTTCGCTGCCAACAGCGCGGCGATGCTCAAACAGGTCGACGCCCTGCACACCCTGCTCGCCCAAGTGGCTCAGGGCGGCGGCGCGAAAGCTCAGGAACGGCACACCTCGCGCGGCAAACTGCTGCCCCGTGAGCGGATCAACCGCTTGCTCGATCCGGGCTCGCCGTTTCTGGAAATCAGTCAATTGGCCGCCCACGCCGTTTATGGCGAAGACGTGCCGGCCGCAGGCGTGATTGCCGGGATCGGTCGCGTGGAAGGCGTCGAGTGCATGATCGTCGCCAACGACGCGACCGTGAAAGGTGGCTCGTACTACCCTCTGACCGTGAAGAAACACCTGCGCGCCCAGACTATCGCCCAGCAGAATCGCCTGCCGTGCATCTATCTGGTGGACTCGGGCGGCGCCAACCTGCCGCGTCAGGACGAAGTGTTCCCGGATCGCGAGCACTTTGGGCGGATCTTCTTCAACCAGGCCAACATGAGCGCCATGGGCATTCCGCAGATTGCCGTGGTCATGGGCTCCTGCACCGCCGGCGGCGCTTACGTGCCGGCGATGGCTGACGAAGCGATCATGGTGCGCAATCAGGCGACGATTTTCCTCGCCGGCCCACCCTTGGTGAAAGCCGCGACCGGTGAAGTGGTCAGCGCCGAAGACCTCGGCGGGGCCGATGTGCATTGCAAGATTTCCGGGGTCGCCGACCACTACGCCGAAAGCGACGAGCACGCCCTCGCCCTCGCCCGCCGCAGCGTCGCCAACCTCAACTGGCGCAAGCTCGGCGAAGTGCAGCAGCGCGCGCCGATTGCGCCGCTGTACGCCAGCGACGAGTTGTACGGCGTGGTTTCGGCGGACGCCAAGCAGCCGTTCGATGTGCGTGAAGTGATTGCGCGACTGGTCGACGGTTCGGTGTTCGATGAATTCAAAGCCTTGTTCGGCACCACGCTGGTCTGCGGTTTCGCCCACCTGCACGGCTACCCGATCGCGATCCTCGCCAACAACGGCATCCTGTTCGCCGAAGCCGCGCAAAAAGGCGCGCACTTCATCGAACTGGCCTGCCAGCGCGGCATTCCGCTGCTGTTCTTGCAGAACATCACAGGCTTCATGGTCGGCCAGAAATACGAGGCCGGCGGCATCGCCAAACACGGCGCCAAACTGGTGACCGCCGTGGCGTGCGCCAAGGTGCCGAAATTCACCGTGATCATCGGCGGCAGCTTCGGCGCCGGTAACTACGGCATGTGCGGGCGGGCCTACGATCCGCGTTTCCTGTGGATGTGGCCGAACGCGCGGATCGGCGTGATGGGCGCCGAACAGGCAGCCGGCGTGCTGGTTCAGGTCAAGCGCGAGCAGGCCGAACGCAGTGGCCAGGCATTCAGTGCCGAGCAGGAAAGCGAAATCAAGCAACCGATTCTCGACCAGTACGAAGAACAGGGTCACCCCTATTACTCCAGCGCACGGCTGTGGGACGACGGCGTCATCGACCCGGCACAAACCCGCGATGTACTGGCCCTGGCCTTGTCCGCGTCGTTGAACGCGCCTATCGAACCGAGCCGCTTCGGCGTGTTCCGGATGTGATCGGGAGAACCTCATGAGCGACTTCAACACCCTCGAATTGCAGAGCGATCCACGGGGTTTCGCGACCCTGTGGCTGAGCCGCGAAGAAAAGAACAACGCGTTCAACGCCGAGATGATCCGCGAACTGATCCTGGCGCTGGACAAGGTCGCCAGCGACGCCAGCCTGCGTTTCCTGCTGGTGCGCGGACGCGGCAAACACTTCAGCGCCGGCGCGGATCTGGCCTGGATGCAGCAATCGGCCGAGCTCGATTACCACACCAACCTCGACGACGCCCGGGAATTGGCGGAGCTGATGTACAACCTCGCCAAACTGAAAATCCCGACCGTGGCCGTGGTGCAAGGCGCGGCGTTCGGCGGCGCGCTGGGTCTGATCAGTTGCTGCGACATGGCGATTGGCGCCGATGACGCGCAGTTCTGCCTGTCGGAAGTGCGCATTGGTCTGGCGCCGGCGGTGATCAGCCCGTTCGTGGTGCAAGCCATCGGCGAACGGGCGGCGCGGCGTTATGCGCTGACGGCCGAGCGTTTCGGCGGGCAGCGGGCGCGGGAAATCGGTTTGTTGTCGGAAAGCTATCCCGCAAGCGAGCTTGAACAGAAAGTCGAGCAATGGATCGACAACCTGCTGCTCAACAGCCCCGCCGCCATGCGCGCCAGCAAGGATCTGCTGCGTGAAGTCGGCAACGGCGCGCTGACCCCGGCCCTGCGTCGCTACACCGAAAATGCCATCGCCCGCATCCGCGTCAGCCCGGAAGGTCAGGAAGGTCTGCGGGCCTTTCTGCAGAAACGCCCACCGAGTTGGCAAGCCGCAACCACCACCAAGGAGTCGCGTTGATGAGCGCACCTGTTCTCACCACCCTGCTGGTGGCCAACCGTGGCGAAATCGCTTGCCGGGTCATGCGTACCGCCAAGGCTTTGGGCCTGACCACCGTTGCCGTGCACAGCGCCACCGACCGTGAAGCGCGGCACAGCCGTGAAGCGGATATTCGTGTCGATCTGGGCGGCAGCAAAGCCGCCGACAGTTACCTGCAAATCGACAAACTGATCGCGGCGGCCAAAGCCAGCGGCGCTCAGGCGATTCACCCGGGTTATGGTTTTCTGTCGGAGAACGCCGGGTTTGCCCGCGCCATCGAAGCCGCCGGCCTGATCTTCCTCGGCCCACCCGCCTCGGCCATCGACGCGATGGGCAGCAAATCCGCCGCCAAGGCCCTGATGGAAACGGCTGGCGTACCGCTGGTGCCGGGCTATCACGGTGAAGCCCAGGATCTGGACACCTTCCGCGATGCTTGCGAGCGCATCGGCTATCCGGTACTGCTCAAGGCCACCGCCGGTGGTGGCGGTAAAGGCATGAAGGTCGTTGAAGACGTCAGCCAACTGGCTGAAGCGTTGGCCTCGGCCCAGCGTGAAGCGCAGTCGTCGTTCGGCGATTCGCGGATGCTTGTGGAGAAATACCTGCTCAAGCCGCGTCACGTGGAAATCCAGGTGTTCGCCGATCAGCATGGCAATTGCCTGTACCTGAACGAGCGTGACTGCTCGATCCAGCGCCGGCACCAGAAGGTCGTTGAAGAAGCACCGGCACCGGGCTTGAGTCCGGAACTGCGTCGGGCGATGGGTGAAGCGGCTGTGCGTTCGGCGCAGGCCATCGGTTACGTCGGCGCCGGCACAGTGGAGTTTCTGCTGGACGCGCGCGGCGAGTTCTTCTTCATGGAGATGAACACGCGGCTACAGGTCGAACACCCGGTCACCGAAGCCATTACCGGTCTCGATCTGGTGGCCTGGCAGATTCGAGTCGCCCGTGGCGAAGCGTTGCCGATCACTCAGGATCAGGTGCCGCTGAACGGGCATGCGATTGAGGTGCGGCTGTATGCGGAAGATCCGTCGAATGACTTCCTGCCGGCGACCGGGCGTCTGGATCTGTACCGTGAATCCGCCGCCGGGCCGGGGCGTCGTGTGGACAGCGGCGTTGAGGAAGGCGATGAGATTTCGCCGTTCTATGACCCGATGCTCGGCAAGCTGATTGCCTGGGGCGAGGATCGTGAGCAGGCGCGTTTACGGCTGCTGAGCATGCTCGACGAGCTTGCGATTGGCGGGCTGAAGACCAACATCAACTTCCTGCGGCGGATCATCGGGCATCCGGCGTTTGCGGCGGCGGAGCTGGATACCGGGTTCATTCCGCGTTATCAGGAACAGTTGCTGCCAGCGCCTGCTGCGCTGAGCGATGAATTCTGGGAGGCGGCGGCGCAGGCTTTTGCACAGAGCCTGCCGGGGATGGCTCGGGCGGATGATCCCGCTTCGCCTTGGGCGCTTCACAGTGGTTTGCGCGCTGGGTTGCCACGGGAAATCACTCTGCATTTGAGCTGCGAGGGGCAGGATCGGGCGTTGACGCTCGGTGCTGGCGGCAATGCAAAACTGATCGGCGAGCATCTGGTGCTCGAGCACGATGGGCTGCGTCGACAGCTGCGTGCGATTCGTCGTGGAGAGTTTCTGTATCTGCAATGGGACGGCGAGCTGCGACACGTTGAAACGTACGATCCGATCAGCGCTGTCGAAGCCAGTCACAGCCATCAGGGCGGTCTGACGGCGCCGATGAACGGCAGCATCGTGCGGGTGCTGGTGGAGGCCGGGCAATCGGTTGAGGCCGGCGCTCAATTGGTGGTGCTGGAAGCGATGAAGATGGAGCACAGCATCCGCGCGCCCCATGCCGGCGTGATCAAGGCGCTGTATTGCCAGGAAGGCGAAATGGTCAGCGAAGGCAGTGCACTGGTCGAACTGGAAGAAGCGTGAAAGGTGGATCGATCCTACGCCTGGCGAGGATCGATCTGACTAGTATTTGGCGGTTGCCTGAACCACGACACCGATGATTCGGCATTCTTCGGTCAACAAGGCTTTCGGCCAGGTCGGATTGAGCGGCACCAGGTAACGCTGACCGCCCTCTTCGATCAGCTTGCGGAAGATTGCCTCGTCGCTGTCCGGCCACTGGGCGATCACCAGTTTGCCGGGCTCGGCTTCCAGCGCCGGATCCACCAGGATCATCATCCCCTCGCCAATGCTCTGCCCGGTGGGCGCAGTCATCGCGTTGCCCGTTACCGTGAGCCAGAACGCCGGGCCACGGGCGTGGTAATCCGTCAGTTCGAAACGTCGCTTGTCTTTGGCACTCGAATACGCTGGCTGACTTTCACGGGCCTCGACCGGCGCATTCCACTCGCTGACCGGATAGCGAAAGTAAGGGTTGTACTTCTGTGCCAGAGGCATTTCGTCGTCCGCATCGATCTGCGGTTCACGAATTACCACCGCGACTTCGAGATACTCCATGCCCAGTGCTTTCAGCACGCGGTTCATCTGCGTGATGCCGGGCTCGCGGCGCTTGTTCAGCCAATGGCCGATGCCACCCTGAGACATGCCGACGCGCTCGCCGAGCTCGACTTGAGTGACGTTGAGTTCACTCATTTTGGCTTTGACCAACTCAATCCATTTATCCATGTGCGGCACCATACGTGGACGCCTTCGGCCGGCAAAACACATATTGTAGTATTTAAATTCTGGTCACAAATACTATAAGTACTATTCTTGGGTCACGGATTTGAATCGACCAAGGAGTGACCTTTCACCATGAATATCACCAGCAACGACTTGCCCGACCTGCAGATAGACACCACTTTCAAGTCACCGCAGGGCTGTGCCGCAGCGCAGCGGGCATTGGACTATTACTTGAAACCGGCTGTGTCAGCGCCGGACGTGGAAGAACGATTTTTCGGCGTAAACAGCAACCTGAGCGGCGAAGAATCCCTGGTCCACGCCTCCGATCTGCTGCGATGCGCGGCGGCCACGGCATTCAAGGCAGCGGATGGTCTGCAGGGTGTCAGTCGGGATCTGGCGTTTTCGGTAGTGCACATGGTGGACATGGCACGGGCGATGGTCGATCACTCGCTGGATGGCGGTGTTCGATGAAGACGGACAGGAAAGAATTTTCCAATCGCGCAGATAAAAACGTTTGACTTGCAAATGATAATGATTATTATTGCAAGCAGCTGGTCGCGAGATCAGTCGATGGGCCAGAGACCTTAGGTCGGTCTTCTGGACTATCTCCTCATCAGGCTAATCACGGTTTTTGACCCGGCTTTTTGCCGGGTCTTTTTTTTGCCAGTTTTCTGGCTTTTGGCTTCAGGCTAATGAAGTCTTTGGGTGCCGCAAATTCGATGGCGCGGATAATATCAAAAGAATATTGCTTGGCAAGCGAACCCCGGCCACATTGGGGCGAACTAATGCCAATTAGCACTTGAGAATCAATCGCACAGCCACTAAGCTGCCTGCGCGTCATGGAAGACGCCCCCCGCCGCAACCCGCAATTTCCCTCGGTTTCACCCCTGCCTTGCGTGTAAAGTAGCCGCCATAAAAATCATATTCAGGAACCGATTATGACCGTGGCCAAATCTTCGTTCGACATCAGCGCCAACTTCGACAGCGGCAACATCCAAGTCATCGACATCAGCAACCCGCTCAACCCGGTTCTGGCCATTCGGCCAGATACCCGCAGCGCCCATTTCCAGTGGTTCCACTTCAAGGCCAGCGGCCTGCATGTTCATCAGGAGCACTGGTTCCGCCTGGTCAACGCCAGCCAGTCCTCCTACAACAAAGCCTGGACCGGCTATCAGGCGGTCGCTTCCTACGACCACGTCAACTGGTTCCGCATTCCGACCCAATTCGAAGGCGACAGCCTGCGCTTCTGCCTCGAAGCCGAGCAGACTCACGCCTGGTTCGCCTACTTCGAGCCTTACAGCCGTGGCCGTCATGACTGGCTGATCGAGCAAGCGCTGACCAAGGCCGGCACCGAACTGCTGGCCACCGGCAAAAGCGTTGAAGGCCGCGACATCCAGCTCCTGCGCAAAGGCACCGGTGCCGAAGGCCGCCGCAAGATCTGGATCATCGCCCAGCAGCACCCCGGCGAACACATGGCCGAGTGGTTCATGGAAGGCGTGATCGAACGTCTGGAGCATCACAACGATCCAGTGCTGAACAAACTGCTGGAAAGTGCCGATCTGTATCTGGTGCCGAACATGAACCCGGACGGTGCCTTCCACGGTCACCTGCGTACCAACGCCATGGGCCAGGACCTGAATCGCGCCTGGCAGAACGCCAGTCAGGACGTCAGCCCGGAAGTGCTTTTCGTACAGCAGCAGATGGAAAAATATGGCGTCGATCTGTTCCTCGACGTACACGGCGACGAAGAAATTCCTCACGTGTTCACTGCCGGCTGCGAAGGCAATCCAGGCTACACCCCGCGGATCGAGAAACTCGAAGAGCACTTTCGCAGCCATCTGAAACACACCACCAAAGACTTCCAGACCAAGTACGGCTACACCCGCGATGAACCGGGTCAGGCCAACATGACCCTGGCCTGCAACAGCGTCGGCCAGAAGTTCGACTGCCTGTCGTTGACCCTGGAAATGCCGTTCAAGGATCACGACGATGCGCCGAACCCGCTTACCGGTTGGTCGGGCCAGCGGTCGAAGCAATTGGGCAAGGATGTGCTGACCACCATCGCCGACATGGTCGACACCCTGCGCTGATATCCCCTGTTTTTCGCCACATGAAAGATCGCAGCGCTGTCTGCGATCTTTTTTTTCGCGTTGCACTTTTTGCCTAATCAGGTTGCAAAACAAAACCAGATTACCTACCGTCAATCCAGTTTTAATTTAAAACCTGAAAAGGAATCAGAACATGAAAGCGCAAACACTCGGCAGCGGTGTCGTGCTGCTGTTCGCCATCGCCTGCGGGCTGGCCGTCGGTAATGTGTACTACGCGCAACCGTTGCTGGACGCCATGGCCGAAGCATTCAACCTGTCACCCGCGAGCATCGGCATCGTCATCACGCTGACCCAGGTCGGCTACGGCATCGGACTGGTATTGCTCGTGCCGCTCGGCGATCTGCTCAACCGCCGACGCTTGATCGTCACGCAAACCCTGCTGTCCGCCGCAGCATTGTTGATGATCGCACTGGCCACCAACAGCACCTGGCTGCTGGTAGGCATGACCCTGACCGGCCTGCTCGCCGTCGTCACTCAAGTGCTGGTGGCCTATGCCGCAACCCTGGCCATCCCGGCGCAACGCGGACACGTCGTCGGCGTGATCACCAGCGGCATAGTGGTCGGCATCTTGCTCGCACGCACCGTAGCCGGCGGGATGGCGGATCTGGCCGGCTGGCGGGCGATCTATCTGTTGTCGGCAGGAATGACGCTGATCATGGCGCTGTTGCTGTTTCGCGCGCTGCCCAAGGATGAGAGCCCCCAACCGGCAACCTCCTACGCAGCATTGATTGCTTCGGTGTTCAGCCTGTTTCGAGAGGAGCCCGTGCTGCGACAACGGGCGATTCTGGCGTTGTTGACCTTCGCCAGCGCCATGGTGCTATGGACACCCATGGTCCTGCCGCTGGCCGCCCCGCCGCTGTCGCTTTCCCACAGTGAAATCGGATTGTTCGGACTGGCCGGCGCGGCTGGCGCACTGGCGGCTGCGAGAGCCGGACGCTTGGCGGACAGTGGTCTCGGGCAATGGGTCAGCGGCCTGTCCTTGTTGCTGATGCTCGGTTCGTGGCTGCCGATCGCATTGACCCAATCCTCGTTGTGGGCGCTACTGATCGGCGTGATCACTCTGGATCTGGGCTTGCAAGCCGTGCATGTCACGAGCCAGAGCATGATCTACAGCGTTCGCCCACAGGCACAGAGCCGACTGACTGCCGGCTACATGCTGTTTTATTCGGTTGGCAGCGCCCTGGGATCCATGGCCTCGACGGCCATGTACGCCTGGGCAGGATGGTCGGGTGTCTGCTGGTTGGGTGCCGCAATCAATATCGTCGCGCTGCTTTACTGGTGGCGAACATTGGCACCGCAAAAACGTGGCGAGCAGTGCTCCCTCGCCACGTCGGAATAACCTCCGGGGTCAGTCGCGACTCCGTCCCCGCAGCATGCTGTCGAGTACCTCGTCGCGGCGCACCCAGCCATGAAACAACGCGGCAGCCAGATGCAGCAACACGGTCAGAAACAGCAGATAGGCCAGATAGCCATGCGCCTTGCGCAGCAAGGCGAACACCTGGGCATCCGCCGGCAGGATTGACGGTAATTGCAGGGATCGCCCCAACATCACCGGATCCCCCGCCGCACTGATCATCGCCCAGCCCAGCAGCGGCAACACCAGCATCAATGCGTAAAGCAACAGGTGCGACGCCTTGGCTGCCATCACCTGCCATCCCGGCAGGTCCTCCGGCAGCGGTGGCTGACGAGTCCCCAACCGGACAAGGATGCGCACGATCACCAGCAACAGAATTGCGATACCCAAAGGTTTGTGCAGGTTGATCAGCCATTCATGCCGCGCTGACACCGAGGTCACCATGCCGGCCCCGATGAACAACATGGCGATGATCATGAGTGCCATCAGCCAGTGCAGCAGCCGCGCCAGCGGATTGAAATGCGTCGGTGGCGTTCTCATGGGCGTGCCTCCTGTTTGCCAGTGGGCAATTGACTGACTTCACTGGTGCGGCGCAGATAGGAATCGGCGTAGCCGGCTGAGCGCGCAGCCAGCAACGGGTCGTCGGAGCCTTCTATCCCGGCGGGCAGAACCAGTGGGTCATAGTTGATGTCGCGGCATTCGCCGCTGAGTTGCGGCTGAGTCTTTTCCAGGACCAGGGTGCCGGCGTTCAGCATTTTGCGACCGGCAGGCCAGACTTTGCTCGCGTCATTCACCGGATCGTCGGCATTGGCCAGCGTGAGGTTCAACTGAAAACGCAGCGGCCCTTCGGCCAGCCGTCGCACCAGATCCTTCTCGAGAAAATCGCTGCCTTCTGGAGCCACAGCTCCCGCTGCATCCTGGGCCAACGGCGCCATGCTCCAGCGCACGGCCTGTTTCTTGCCGCTCGCGTCGACCAGATAGAACGCGTTGATACTGTTGTAAGTCTCGGTCACGTAGCTGGCCGAAGGTTTGGCCGTCTTCACCCAGGTCAGGAACGGTACGGCCTCCGGATGCGCGGCGAAAAATGCCGGCACTTTGGCGGGATCGGGTTTGCCGGTCGCCGGGTCCGGCAATTGCGCCTGCTGCAACTGATAGAACGCCTCGGGCGTGCCGACCGGAAACACCGGCATGCTGTTCATTCCGGTGCGCCATTGCTGCCCGTTGGCCTGGGTGAAGCGCAGCGCCAGACTGCGAATCGGTACCGCGCTGTCCGGCGCATAAGGATTGCCCGCCGGCAGCGCGAATCGACCGACTACCGGAGTGCGTGGCTCATTGAACACTTGCGCGACAGAGTAAGGACGCGCCTCACCACTGCTTTCGAAATGACCGCTGACGCAAACACCCTTGGCGTGATTGCGACGGAACCCCGGATGCACGCCGTTGTTCTTTTCCAGCACATCGACCAGCGCCTTGGGCGTCAGGCGTTGTGGGTCAAAGTTGCCATGAACGTAGGCAAACGCCCCGGCCACGGCTGCGACCACCACGGCGATTCCGCCGAGACGCAACACCAGGCTCGCGGCACTCAGTGGCGGGCGTTGGGGGCCGCCGGGCGGTGAGCTGCGATCAACCATGAAAAACTCCAGGGCCATCGGCCATAGGGAAAGGTGCTATGAGACGCACGCCTCGTAGGTTTATTCCCTTTGAACTGTAGTTTCTTTCACGCGGTGACGCGCAAGCCCACCTCCGGGCCGTTTACATCAGATCGAACCGTGGCTCGCGCTTTTCCAGAAATGCCTGCATGCCTTCCTTTTGGCCGGGCGTAGCAAACAAGCCGTGAAACGAACGCCGCTCGAACAGAAGGCCTTCGCGCATCCCTGATTCATCGGCCCGGTCCACCGCCTCTCGCGCAGCCCGTGTCGCGGTGCGAGGGAATCCGCCAATCCGCCGCGCAACCGCCAATCCCTCTTCAAGCAAATGCTCGGCGGCGATCACCCGCGATACCAGCCCCGACTGCTCGGCCTCACGAGCGGACATCGAGCGCCCCGTCAGAATCATGTCCATGGCTTTTGCACGACCGATCAAGCGAGTCAGTCGCTGCGTGCCACCCATGCCCGGCATCACCCCCAAAGTGATTTCAGGCAGACCGAATTGTGCGGACTCGGCCGCTACGATCACATCGCACATCATTGCCAGCTCACACCCTCCGCCATAGGCGAACCCCGCTACTGCCGCAACCTTCGGAGTACGCAGCGCGGCGAACGCGTCCCAACCGGCAAAGTAATCTTCCTGAATCATGTCCAGACAAGACTTTTCGTACATCTCCTTGATATCAGCGCCTGCCGCGAAGTAATCCTTCGTACCGGTGATCAGGAAACACCCGACACCCGGATCGCCATCAAGTGCTTGCAGGGTTTCCAGCAGCTCGCGCATCAATTGTGCGCTGAGCGCGTTACGGGCGTGGGGCCGGTTGAGGCGGATCAACACCACGCGACCCAGTCTTTCGATCAATATATTCATCGCAGTCTCTTTCTATGTAAGGGGAAGGAAAACGGTAATACGCCCGTCAGGAATCCCAGATCGCGCCATAGGCCGGAATGCCCCGTCCCTCCATTTCCTTGACCACGCGCTCCGTCAACGTCTGGTTGGAAATGCAAATCACCGCCTCCGCGCCGTGGCGTTGAACCGCCGAGTAGGCCAGCCTCACCAGGTCTGGCTTGCCCAGCAGATCGGTATCCCAGATATGCGCATCGGGTTGGGCTTGAAGAATTTCATCGACCAATGCGTCGCCGTAGGTCTTTCTCGGGCTGCGGGTCGACCAGATCAGATGAATGGGCACCTGCCGCGCCAAAAGATGCGGCAGCACCGGGCCGATCCCGCTGCCCGTGGCGACGTAAACCACCGACTTGAACAGGGTTTCAATGCGAGCGACCCCGGCGGTGGTGATGCCCTTGACCCAGACATGGGTTGGCGGTTGCTCGATCAGTTCGCCTGTCCAGTCACCCGCTCGGGAAATGATCAAGCGAAAACCCCGCTCGCCCGGTGCAGGAATGTTGGCAAAGGAATGCCATTCCCACAGCGGATTGCGACTGATCGCGGTGGAGGATCCGGCGAACGGCGTATGGTGATCGAAGCGGGCAATGACTGCATGTGACGATGGCTTGACCAACGTCACCGGCACCCTGCGAAGGCGCAGCCAGGGCAACGCAATGCTGAGCGTCAGCACCGGCAGCATCCAGAACGACGCAGACGTCAGCAACACCTGTGTCAGATCTGTCGCTGGATTGCGGTCCCGGGCAAACACCAGCGTCATGGCCCAGAACAGCAGCAAGGCAGCCCAACCGGCAAAACGGTGTGTACGTTCAAAACCGTTATGAAACCGCGAACGAATCCCTGGCATCGCCATGATCGCCATCAGCAACAACAACCCCAGCAACGTGCCGCTGATCGCCAACAGCGTCAGCGAAACCCCACCTACGCCTTCGATCCGTTGCCAGACCAGCGAGCCGAACAACGCGAAAAACCAGGCAATCGCCGCCATCGCGCCACCACTGTGCAAACCACCAAAGTGATAGACCTTGGCCAGTGACCGGCGAATCGCCAACGGCCAGGTCGCAGGCGCACGCGTGGCCAGCCAGAACAACACGTTGATCAGATATTGCTGACGAATCAGGATCGCCATCGACAGGTTGATCAACACCAGTTGCGACAACGCTTCCAGATCGTGTCCCGAAGCTGACCACCACTGTCCGGCGGTCAGTCCATGCCCGAGCGCAGCGAAATTGCAGATCAACACCAGCGCGACCAGCCGGTTGTAATGAGAAAACAGCGGCAGCGCCCCCAGACGTCGCCATAACGCACGCGGCTCGGGCAAAGTGACGCCTGTGTCCAACCCGCTCATTGCCCCGCCTCCTGTTCGGCGGCGGTACGTTGTGCGTGGTACGCCTGGGCTCGCTCAAGCAACAGGCGTTTGTCGACTTTGCCCCGCGAGGTCAGCGGAATTTCATCCACCGGCAGAATCATTGAGGGGATGCAGTAATAGGCCAGGCGCTCTTCACAACGGCGTCGTGCCGCATCGATGTCCGTGGAAACGGGGTAGACGAAAGCCACCAGATTGCGGTTATCGAATTTCAATGTGACGGCGCGCTCACATCCCGGTGACGATTCCAGCGCTGCTGACACCGAATCCAGCTCGACTCGAAAGCCCCTGACTTTCACCTGATCATCCACACGGCCCAGGTGCTCCAGTTCGCCCTCATCCGTCCAGCGCCCCAGATCCCGGGTACGAAACATCATCCGCCCCTGCCCCAGAAACGGATCGAGACGATAACGTTCGGCAGTCAGTGCAGGGTTACCCAGATAGCCAACCGTCACGCAATCACCACCGGCCCACATCTCGCCCTGTTCGCCCGGCCCACACAATTGCCCCGTTTCATCCAGCACATAAACCGTGTTGTTCGGCGTCGGCCTGCCGATCGTCAATCGGCCCGTCCCCTTGTAGTGCTGCAAGGTGTTGATGATGGTGGTTTCGGTGGGCCCACAGGCGTTGTAAAAAGTGCAAAAGGACGCCCAACGATCGGCCAACGGCTGCGGGCAGGGTTCGCCTGCAAGGGCTACCACCTTCACCTGACTGCAGCACGCGGGGTCCAGCGTGGCGAGAATCGACGGCGTTGCGATCAGCACATCACATTGCTCGGCCGTCGCGGCGATGTCCTTGCCGCGAATCATCAGCGTTGCGCCATGGGCCAGGCAGCCCAGAATTTCCCAGGCCGCCATGTCGAAAGCGATGTTGAGGATCTGGCCGACTTTCAAACCTGGCCGCATACCGAGATTGCCGGGAGCGGTGAGCAGAATATTGCAGACATTGCGTTGGGTAACCCTGACGCCATTGGGTTGCCCGGTCGTGCCGGAAGTGAACAACACAAAGCACAGCGCATCCGGTGACGACGCATCACTCCCCACGTTCAAGTCATCGGCAATCGAGCCTGGCGAATCGATGAACGCGTCCAGAAAGATGCAGTGCTGTTCCGCCGTCAGGGGAATGGCATGCGCCAGCGTTGAAAGCGTCAGCACCACCCGCGTCGAAGCGACTTCCATGATGTGGCGCAATTGAGTCGCAGGTGTAATGCCAACATGTTGTGGAATATAGGCAGCCCCTACCTTCAATGCGGCAAGCATGCCCACCAGCATCGGGATGGAACGCTCGACAAACAAGGCGACATGATCACCCGGCACTACACCATGAGCCTTCAGCGCTGTGGCCAGCCGGTTGGCCTGGCGATTCAGTTCACCATAGGTGAGGGTTTGCCCCTGAAAACACGCGGCCAGATTCTGCGGATGAGCTGCAGCCTGCTCTTCGATTGCGCGATGGATCAACGAGAATCCAGGCTCGACCACCGGACCGCAACCGAACTGACGCCATGCGTCTTGTTCGACGCACGAGGAGAACCGGGTATCCCTTGCGATTGCATGCATCTCTAACATCCCTATTGCTCAAATTATCGTTTCAGCCAGATCAGCCACCGACGGCAGACTGCTTCGGTGGTTGTTTGCGCTTGTCGGACGGGTTGAGCCGGGAAATTTGAATCCATTACATGGACTGCAAGATGCGGTGAGCTTTCCTACGTAGCAGGTTATGAAATCTTTCAGCCCACAGGATGGAATAAGCTGTGTCGAGAGGCGTCTCTCCTTATGACTACCGCGCTTCTGAGCCAGAGCATGCCCCTGCCATGAACACACTCGACGAACAACTTCGCGAAGTGATCCCCCGATTGCGACGCTTTGCCGTGTCGTTGACGCGCAACGCCAGCAGCGCCGACGATCTGGTCCAGGCCAGCCTGGAGCGTGCCCTGTCCAGTTGGGGCGACAAGCGCGCCGAGGGCGATCTGCGCGCCTGGCTGTTTTCGATCCTGTACCGCCAGTTCCTCGATGCGCACCGGCGCTCCCGGCGCTACGCCCGGATGCTCGAATTCTTTACCGGCCGCGATGACACCGAACCCTCGGTGGAGCGCACCGTCATTGCCCAGTCGACCCTGCAAGCCTTCGATCGCCTGCCCACCGAACAGCGCGCCCTGCTGCTGATGGTCTCGGTGGAAGGCCTGACCTATAAGGAGGTCGCCGAGATCCTCGACGTCCCCACCGGCACCGTGATGTCGCGCCTGTCCCGCGCCCGCCAGGCTTTGCGCCAGCTCAGTGACGGCGAAATCAGCAGCCCTTCCTTGCGGATACTCAAATGATCAGCCTGCCCCCCAGCGAGCGTGATTTGCACGCGTACATCGACCACCAGCTCAGCGACGCCGACCGGCGTGTACTGGAAAACTGGCTGGCCAGCCACCCCGACGAGGCCGCGTTGATCCGCGCCTGGCAACAGGACGCCCAGCACCTTCGCGCCGCCCTCGGTGGCGCCTTGCAACAACCGGCCAATCCGGACCTGGACCCCGTGTTGATCCGCCAGCGGCTCAAGCATCGATCACGTCGACACTGGGCCAGCGCGGCGGTGTTGCTGATCGCGGTCAGCCTCGGCGGTGTCAGTGGCTGGCAGGCCCGGGAAATGACCTTGGTGCGTTCGGTAGCGCCCATGAGCGATGCCCTGCAGGCGTACCGCTTGATCGCTCAGCAAGGGATTCTGCCGGCGGACTACAAGGTCGGCGGCGCCGGCGACATGCAGGGCTGGCTCGACCGCTACTTCATGCAGGCCAATCGACTGCCGGACCTGACCGCAGCGGGTTTCCGACCGGTCAGCGGGCGCTTGCTGAGCACTGACGAAGGTCCGGCGGCGATGGTGATGTATGAGGATCGAGACGGGCACAAGGTCAGTTTCTACGTGCGCCCGCCGGGGCCGAAAAACACCTTCCTGCCACGGGGTAGCCGTCGCGACGGTGATCTGCAGGCCGAGTACTGGTCCGGCGAAGGTTACAACTATGCAATGGTCAGCCCGACCGACACTCCGGCGGCGCCATTGCTCCAGCACACCGAGCGCTTCTAGCCGGTTCAGAAGCCGACATCCAGCACCACGTTGTCCAGATAGGTACCGGCGGGCGGCGTGGTCTGGTCGGTGTAGATCTTCGCGTTGTAGTTGAAGATCTGGCTGCCGGTGCCCAGGCCATTGCCGGGATTGACCTCGGCATCGGTGCTCGCCCGACGTGCAGCGCCGACACTGCCCCAGCGGGTAGTGCCGGCGCTTTTGAAAATGTCGTAGGCCAGGTAATTGCTGCCCGAGATCATTTGCCGTCGACCGCCGACACTGAGCGCGTTCTGTCCGTCGCTCAAACCCACGGTATAGGCGCTGCCCTTGGTGCAGGCCAGGTTGATGGTCTGCCCGGTCACCGGGGTAAACGCGCTGATCACCGGAGCGCTGCCGAAGGCGATGTTGGGCGCGGTGATGGTGCAATCGTTGGCCACGGTCAGGTTGACCGTCAGCGTCGTAGTACCGCTATTGATATCGCGCCCCAGGCAGAGTCCGCCGACCCCGATGCCCGAACAGTAATTCCAGTTCCAGAAAATGCTCAGGGTTTCGGTATAAACCCCGGCCGCCACGTTGCTGCCAATCGTGGTGCCGAGATACAACGGCACGGTTTTCGGCACGGTACCGTTGAGCAATCCCAGCGCGTCGATGATGCCATTTCGGGCGAAATCGTAGGCCGTGCCGCGAGTCAGCGGGTAACTGGTGCTGTTGTTGGCATAGATCGTATAGCTGATGACATCGCCGCTCGGCCCGAGCAGACCGCTCTGGGTCGAGGTGACCGTAGCCCAGAAATGGTCGTTGCTGGTCAGCAGCGACAACAGCGATCCGGTACAGCTCAGACCGCCGTTCAGCGTGGAACTGGGTTGCGATGTGGTGCGCACCGCAATCGAACTGATGGTTCCGAACGCGGCCGGTGTGGTGGTGACCACCGAGCACAACGCCTGTACTGCACCGGGCAGCATCAGCACCAGCCACAGGCACAGCCGCATCGCCTTCATTGACATACCAACGGCCCGATCAGCGGCACCTGATCCTGCTGCAGATCGACGTTGAATTGCGCCTGACAGGTCTTGCCATCGGCCAGCGTCACCCTCAGCGAATTTTGCACCTGAAGGTTTTCCAGATAGACCAGACCGTCCCAGCCCACCACCGTGCGCGTGCCGCTCTCTTCATGCAACACGCCGCTGCCCAGCGGCAATTGCTGCTGTTGCGCGTCCACCAGCACGATGCTCGCGGCAATCACCCGGCTCAGCGCAAACTCCAACAGATAGCCACTGCCACGGCGCACGGCAATGCGCTGTTCGACATTCGGGCTGCGTACGTTGGCCGGCAGGTTCAACGGATCGATTTCGTATTTGCCACGGTAGTAGGCGCTGCTCCACGGCACCAGCAAGTGGCCGTTGCGGTCGGTCTGGCCGATCTGCTGGTTCTCGTAACGCACCGGGACATCCGCGTAACCGTCGGTACTGACCACCACAAACGCATCGTCGATGCGGTTGGCGGCAAACACTTGATGGTCCATCCACACCAGCGAACCGCTGGCATCGGCCCAACGCGTTTCGGCGTCCGAGGTGCCGTAGACACCAGCCTGCAATTGCACCGACTGCAAGCGCCAGGTGACGTCAGCCTGACGGTAATCGGCGCCGTCACCCTTGGCATAACCCAGGTTGAAACCCACCCCGCCCTCGGAAGGCACGGCACGGCTGTAGTTGACCCGCTGTTGGCTTTGCCCGTTCTTGTTGCGCTCGCTGCTGATGGCCAGACTGCCGTGCAGGTCGAACGGGATCACCAGTTGCGCCTGCACCGCCCAGTTGGCGTCGCCTATTTCGCGGTTGGCGGAGAGGTAGAAACTGCTGTTGCGCCACAACGGCTTGTTCCAGCTCAGGTTGAGCAGCCGCGTGCGGCTATCGTCCGCCGCCCGGATATCGAAGTAACCGACACCCAGACTGCCCCAGCGCTCAAGGTTGAGGCTCAGGGTCGCCTGTTCGCTGCGCTTGCTGAGGCTGGTGTAAGGACTGTCGACGACCGTGAGGTCGGCGTACTGGTCGCGGCGCTGTAACCGTTGCCAGGAAAAGCTGAAACGCTGGGCGCTGTACTGGTAACCGAGACTGTATTGCTGACCGCCATCTCCGTCGAAACGGCTTTGACTGATCGCACTGTTGAGCACCCCGAAATTGCCCAGACGCAGGTTGCCACCGAGGCCGCCGAGGGTCAGCGACTCGGCGGCTTCGGCGTGACTTTCCAGCGTGAAGCTGTCGCTGATGCCATAACGCAGGCTGCCCGACGTCATACCCGACCCGTAGCTGAAATCCTTCAGCCCGTAATCCCGGCGCAGCGTACCGGCCGCCACCGAGAAGTCGCTCAGGCCCTTTTGCAACAGACTGCTGGTGACATAAAACGGTACGGTGGTGGACACCTGCCGGCCCAGCGCATCGGTGGTCACCACCACAGCCTCGCCCGCGCCGTTGATGAACGGGATGTTGGTCAGTGTGTACGGACCCGGTTGCAAATCGGTGCTGCTGGACTTGTAGCCGTTGATGAACAAATCCACCGAGGACGGTACCGCCGCTTCACCGGCGAATTGCGGCAGCGGATAGGTCACAAGATCCGGGCGCACGGCGAAATCCCGCGAAAACTGCACGCCCCCCAGACGCACCGAACTGCTCCAGGGCAAGGCGCCGCTGACCACATCCCCTGCCTCGTACGTCAGCATCCGCTCGTCGTCGGAGTACCGCCAGGTGGTGTCGTAGCGCAAATAGCCGTTGTTCAGCGTACTGGCCGAATCCCCGGACAAGGTCTGCCGGTACTGACCGGTGCTGGACAGCGTGCCCCAACTGTCGAATACCCGTATCTCGTTCCACGCCGCCAGATAAGTGCCGGCATCATCGGTGTCGTTGAGGTACAGGTCATAGTTGAACAACGCGCCGAAACTGCTCAGCGCCGGGGTGCGTGGATAGACCTGACGGTTACCGATGAACTGCTCCGGCAGCCAGTCCGGTGGCACATCGAGCAACAGCCGCTGGCCCACGCTGTCGTAGTCGCTGTGCAGCCCCGGCAGGCCGTCGAGATCGACTTCGGCACCGGCACTTTCGGGCAGCGTCATGCCGGTGTCATGCAACACACTGGCCGGCAGGAACAACCGCCCGCCGCGCTGATCCACCGCCACCACGCGACCGGTATTCATCTGGTTGACCACCAGTTCCAGAAACAACTGTGCATCGCTGACGGCCTCCATGCCGCTGGGAGGCGGCGGCAGATCGCCGGCCCCGGATGGATGAATGAACATCAGGCAACACGCGCCGGTGACAAGCCACAACGGACGCTGAATACGGCGAGCCCATCCCGGACTCATTAGCGTGCTTCGTCCGTCAATGGACTGGTTCCTCCTGAAACCGCTGTTGCCCGCCAACCTGTCGCTTGCCCGGCGGCCGCGCACTACCAGACCCGCAGGTTGAAGTCCCTACTTCGCCGGGGCGATGCCTTGCACCTGCGTCGCGCCATTGATCCGGCCCACCAGCTCCCCCGTCACAGATCCCGGCGCCGGCCAGCGCATGACCGCGCCAGGCAGCACATAACCCAGCAGCCCCTGCGCCAAAGGTTGGCTCTGCCCGCCCTGTTTGAGCGCGACATCCGTCAGTCGCGCATGCACCGCGCCCTGGTTGCGCACTTCCACATAGGGTTTGCCGTCGACCGAGACCGTGCGCCAGCTCAATTGCGGCAGGCCGATCCCCTTGGGATCGCGCTGCCGGGTGCTGTCTTCCTTGCTCCAGAGCCCTGCTCCGTAGGCGAACAGCGGCACCGAATAACGCATCTGGAAACGGATCGCCGCAGCGGTTTTCCCCGCATCGGCGACGGGAGGCTGAGCCGAAGGAATTTCGTCGATGATGATCCGGTAGGCCAGTTCCTGACCGGGCGGCACGTCTTTGGTCCGGGTCAGGCGCACCAGTTGTTTCTGCCCCGGTTCAATCTTCGCCACCGGCGGACTGCCAATCACGTCACGCTGGTTCTGGTACTGCTCTTGATAACCGTTCTGGCTCCAGCCAAACACACGGATCTGCAGGTTGGCGGTCTCGCTGCCACGGTTCTCCAGCCATAACGCACTGGCCTGCTGATCGGCCTCAAGCACCGGATCGATGGGCCAGATCAGCACCGAACTGGCCGCCTGAGCCTTGATCGCCCCGAGTGAAGCCAACATCAACATTGCGCAACCCGCCCGCAACAGCCGCGACGAGACAACCCCCATAACCCCGCTCCTTGTGCCATTCATCACCACGACAGTTGCACCTGCAACACGTCGCTGTACGTCCCCCCGGGCACCGTGCCCGGCAACTGCACCTGACCGTAGATCGGCAGGCTGATGTTGTTGGCGTCGCTGTAGGCCACCGCCACGGTCTGACCGACTCCCAGGCTCTGGCTGTAGGCCGCATCGCGAAACAGCGCATAAGCCACCCGCGCGCTGCCGCTGTTGAGCTGCATGTGTCGACCGCTGCTGTTGTACTGGCCGCCATCGACCGTCATGTTCAATGTCACGCCCGGCGTGCATTGCAACTGCACGCCGCCGGTCAACGCCACTTGCACCGTGCCGGTGGCCAGGGCCGAACTCGAACCGAAATTCAGTCCGCCATAGTTCGACACCCCTCCCACCACCAGGCAGCCAGGTGTGATTGTCGCGCTGACCTGAAAGCTCTGGCTGGTCACTGCTGCCAGCGGTAACGGCGCCGCCCCCGCGCACAGCACCAGCAGTGCCGCACAGCCATGCCGGCCCATGGCACTAGAACGTCAGTTCAACGGCAATGGTGTCGGTGTAGGTGCCCGCCGGCAGGCCGGCCTTGCCCACCGCCTGACCATAGATATTCACGGTTTGCGCCACCCCTGTGCTGGCGGCAAGGCTGATCACCCCGTCGATGGCCAGCAGCTGCGAGTGCCCGGCATCGGTGTACAAGTCATAGGGCACATAGTTGGCAACCCCGTCGTACAACGCGCGACTGCCACCGGGCGACTGGCCGTCATGGGCACCGGCCCGCACCTTGACCGTCGGCGTGGTGCCGGCAGAACAGAGAATCGACAAGGCCCCGCCACCGCCACCCAGCACCTGCCCGGTCGCGGTGGTGAACAGACTGTCGGCCGTGCCGAAATTCAGGGCGCCGAAGTTCAGTCCGGTGGATCCGCCAGAGCCGTTGACCTGGCAACTGCTGATCAGGATCAGGCTGGAGGTGATCTGGCCGGTGACCGTGGTGGCGGCGTTGACGCTGGAAGCCAGCGTCAGACCGAGCAGCGACAGACCTATCCTTGATGCAATCGTACCCATGGTGTCCTTCCTCTACGATTTACCAGTCGAGCGTCACCGTCAGGGTGTCGGTATAGACACCGGCCGGTACCGCGCGGGTGTTCGCCACCACCGTGCCAAATACCGGAATCGGAATCTGTGCGCCGCTGGTGACCGCGAAATTGTGTTGCTGGCCGATGCTGTAGCTCTGGCTGCCCGAGGCATCGAGAAACAGTTGATAGGGGATGGTCTGACGACCGTTGCTCAGGCGGCGGGTATTGCCGTCGCCATGGGTGCCGCCGTCGATACTCACGGTGAAACCGGTCACCGACGGATTGCAGGCGACGTTGAGCCTGCCGCTGCTGTCATTGGCCAGACTGGCCTTGATGGGAGTATTCCAGGTGGGGCCCTGCTGGCCGAAGTCGAGCTTGCCGAAATCCCCCACCGGGCTGGCGGACGTGGAGGTGTTGGTCACTTCGCAGCCTGCGATCAGGGTCAGGCGGGCGTGGATCTGTCCGTTGACCGACGCCTGCGCACCTTCGGTGAGCAACAGCAATGCGCCTGCGGTGATGACCAGCCAGTGCTTGCCCGTCATTGCATCCCTACTCCTTCCGGTCCCTGAAGATCGTCCACCGCGCTCGTCATTGAACGCACCATTGCCGCATCACTCCGGTTGATCACCAGGTGACGGTCACCTTGACCAGATCCGAGTACCGACTGACCCGTGGCACCTCGGCCATCCGCTCGATCCGCCCGTACAGCGGCAACGTCACCGAACCGCTGTCCGGTACACGTCCGCTGACCGGTACATCCACCACCAGCGGCACCTGCCGCGCGGCATCCTGATACAGACGGTAGGGAATCGCCTTGCCCCCCGCCTCGCCCGCCATGTAACGCACCTCGCCGGTCCCGCCGTGCAGTCCGCCATCGACACGCAGCTGGTACGGCGTGTCCGGGTTGCACTCCAGGCGTGGCAGGCGCGAAGGGGTCAACGCCGCCCCGAGCGGTCCGGCCGGATCATCGAGCCGCGCCGTACTGCCGAAATCGAGCACACCCAATTGCCCGATACCCGCGTCACGCTGCTGACCGATCAACTGACAGCCACGCTGCACGTCGACCCGCACTTCAACCTGCAGATCGGCGCCATGCGCCGGTGCCGCGAGCCCGCCCAGCAGTGCCCAGACCACTCCTGCATTCACCGTCCGATCCTTGATGGCGACAGCATCTCTGCCGTTACAGTGTTTCAGGTTAGCAACGGACGCCGAATGCGCCAGTCGATTGGATCCATTGATCGTGCGGGATATGTTTCGAAAAGTTGTCGATCTACCACCCCCATCACGCTGCAAAAACCTGTACGCGCCGCAGATTGCTGTCCAGCAAGACCGTCGGCCGACAAAGCGCAGTGGATGGAAAACTATCCGTCTGGTTACACTACGCTGCCGCGCTCGGGGGGAGCCGGCCCGACCCTGACGGAGTGACTCCACCGTGCCCGCCCGACCGCCCGAACGTTCGCGCCTGTCCCAGCGTCTTTCAGGGTTACGCCGTTTGTTCGGCCACCGAAACCTTGCCAGTGCCGGCCATTGCGCCAGCGCCCAGGCGATCCGCGACTACTTCAGGCAAAAGGCCCATGACCAGGGCTACACCCTCAGCCACAGCCAGCTGCGCGTGATCGACTACATGGCGCAACAGGCCGCCATGTTGTTCGGGCCTGCGGCGCAAACCCCGCCCGGTCTGTACCTGCACGGTGCCGTCGGACGCGGCAAGAGCTGGCTGCTCGACGGTTTCTTCCAGGCCCTGCCGACGTCGCAGAAACAACGTCTGCATTTCCATCAGTTCTTCGCCGACCTGCACCAGGCCATGTTCCGGCATCGCGAGCAGGAAGACGCCCTCGCTGCCTCGCTCGACGAACTGCTGCTGGACTGCCGGGTGCTGTGTTTCGACGAGTTCCACGTGCATGACATCGGCGACGCGATGCTCATCACCCGGTTGTACAAGGCCCTGTTCCAGCGCGCAATCCTGCTGCTTGTGACCTCCAATTACCCGCCCGAAGGCCTGCTGCCCAACCCGCTGTATCACGCACGGTTCAAACCGGTGATCGACCTGATCCATGCCCGCATGCAGGTCATGGAAGTCGGCGGCCCCCACGACTACCGCAGCCAGGCGCGCAATCACGCCCATCAAATGTTCACTCAGGGTCATTACGTGTGGCCAGCCACGCCGGCGCAACGCTTGACCCTTGATTTGCCGCCACGGCACGCCGCGCCGCAGCCGCTGGCGGTGGGCAACCGGGTTTTACAGGCCCGTCTGTGTGAGGGCCGCCGCGTCGCCTTTACCTTCAATGACCTGTGTGAACAGCCCACGGCCGTGATGGATTATCTGGAACTGTGCCGCCGCTTCGACCACTGGATCATCGATGAGCTGCCGGAACTGGAGGAGTGCTCGATAGCCGTCCAGCAGCGCTTCATCAACCTGATTGACGTGCTCTACGATCAGGACAAACGCCTGACGCTGCTCGGGCACCTGCCCCTGCGCGAAAGCCTGGCCGGCAACGCCATCGATCTGGCGCGTACCCGCAGCCGGCTGGGGCAATTGCCGGAAGTGCGCGAGCCGGCCTGATTTGCCGTTATCATGCCGCCCATTCCCGGCGTCACTGCGCCCTATTTGATAGCGATTCATGACATGCACACCCTTGCTCAATTGCGCGCCGGCGAACTGTCGGGCATCACCCGGCTGGACCTGGTCGAAGGCCTGACCGAGTTCCCCCGTGAGATATTCGACCTGGCCGACACGCTGGAGGTGCTCAACCTCAGCGGCAATGCCTTGAGCAGCCTGCCGCACGACCTGCATCGCCTGCCCCGTCTGCGCGTGCTGTTCTGCTCCGACAACCGGTTCACCGAGCTGCCCGAGTGCCTCGGCCAGTGCGAGGCCCTGAGCATGATCGGCTTCAAGGCCAACCGGATTGCCCGGGTATCCGGCGCAGCGCTGCCACCGCAGTTGCGCTGGCTGATCCTGACCGACAACCTGATTGAAGCCCTGCCAGCCGAACTGGGCGAACGCCCGCTCCTGCAAAAGCTGATGCTCGCCGGCAATCGCCTGCGTGCCTTGCCGCCATCGCTGAGCCAGTGCCATCGGCTGGAACTGATCCGCATCGCCGCCAACCAGCTGACGGAGCTGCCACAGTGGTTGCTGACCCTGCCGAGCCTGACCTGGCTGGCCTACGCCGGCAACCCGCTGGAAACCGAGGCCGACGCCGCTGCGCTGGAAGCCACGCCGCTGATCGACTGGTCGAGCCTGCGTCTGCAGCAGCGGCTCGGCGAAGGAGCTTCCGGGGTGATTTCCCGTGCCGTGTGGCAATCGGCAGACCAGCCTGAGCGTTCAGTGGCAGTCAAACTCTACAAGGGCGAGATGACCAGCGACGGCTCGCCGCTGCACGAGATGAACGCCTGCATCACCGCCGGCCTGCACTCGAATCTGATCCGGGTCGAGGGGCGCATCGGCAATCACCCAGATGGCCAGCAAGGGCTGGTGATGCAACTGATCGACCCGAGCTATCGCAACCTCGCCGCGCTGCCGAGCCTGGCCTCCTGTTCGCGGGATATCTACACCGATGACTGCCGTTTCAGCGCAGATGTCGCGTTGCGCATTGCCCGCGGCATCGCGTCGGTCGCCGAGCATCTGCATCGGCAGGGCATCACCCATGGCGATCTGTATGGCCACAACATATTGTTGAACGAGGAAGGCGACTGCCTGTTGGGTGACTTCGGCGCGGCGTCATTCCATGCCACGACGGACAACCTGGAAACCCGCGCACTGCAACGCATCGAAGTGCGGGCGTTCGGGATCTTGCTGGGGGAATTGCTGGCGCGCATCGACTCGGGGTTGAGTGACGGGCAACGGGAGGCGCTGGAAGCGCTTGAACAGCGCTGCTGTCAGCCGGATGTGCTGGCGCGGCCGGGGTTCGATGAGGTGGTCGGGCAGATCAACAGGATTTGACCGCAATGACCCGGTGGTGATGACGCCTGCTGCGCCACCACCGGGTCGATCGCTGACGCGATGAATCAGCCCGCCAGGCCGACGAACATTTCCTGCACGTCGTCATGGTTGTCGAGGCCTTCGAGGAACGCTTCGACTTCAGCCATCTGCTCGTCGCTCAGGCCGCTGACCGGGTTCTTTGGCTGATAGCCCAGTTTGGCCGACAGCACGGTGAAACCTTGCTCCGGCAGGGCTTTCTGAACGGCGTCCAGGTCAGTCGGGTCGGTCAGGAACAGGGTCGCGCCCTCTTCGCCCGGCTCGAAATCCTGGGCACCGGCTTCGATCGCGGCCATTTCCGGATCGGCGTCAGGGGTGTCCGGCGAGGCTTCGATCATGCCGACGTGGTTGAAGTCCCAGGCCACCGAGCCGGAAGCGCCCAGTTGGCCCTTGCGGAACGCCACGCGGATTTCCGCCACGGTGCGGTTGATGTTGTCGGTAACGCACTCGACGATCAACGGAACCTGATGCGGTGCGAAACCTTCGTAAGTCACGCGATGGTACTGAACGGTCTCGCCCAGCAGACCTGCACCCTTCTTGATGGCGCGGTCCAGGGTTTCCTTGGGCATCGAGGCTTTCTTGGCCTGTTCGACCACCAGACGCAGGTGTGCGTTGGTGGCGGTATCGGCACCGTTGCGGGCAGCGATGGTGATCTCTTTCACCAGTTTGCCGAAGATCTTGCCCTTGGCGTTGGCTGCCGCTTCTTTGTGTTTAACCTTCCACTGTGCGCCCATTACTCACTCTCTTGATCTGTGGCGCCGAGACATCTATTGGCCGACGCGTGGCGCAAGTTTATACGGCCTAAAGTCGGCAATCGACCAAAAAATCCGTTGCCCGTCGACATCTTCTACACACTTTGTAGGGCGATTCTGAAAAACCGGTTTGTCATGACCATTTCCTGCTGCGGTTTCGTACCCTCTGTCGTCCGTATTACCCGACAGAGCCCCTTACGAATGCTCAATGACAAGGAAAGTCCCTTCACGCTGACCCTCATCGAGGGTGGCCTGAGTCTGCCGGTACTGCGTTTTCGCGGTCATGAAGCGCTGAACCGGCCCTATCGCTTCGAGATCGACGTCATTGGTCTGGCCCCGGCACTGGCTCCCGCCACCTTGTTGCATCGGTCGGCTTACCTGCAATTGAATGACGACCATGGCATTCACGGCACCCTGCACAGCGCCAGTTGCGAGCATCGCGGCGCCCATCGGATCGATTATCGGCTGGTACTGGTGCCACACCTGCAACAACTGGAACAGCAGACCCGACGCCGGGTATTCACCCGATCGAGCGTGCCTGACATTCTCGAACAATTGCTTGTCGAACATCGGTGGCCTGCGCACGGATATCGGTTCGACCTGACGACAGGGCACTATCCGCCGCGCCCCTTCTGCATCCAGTACGACGAGTCCGACCTGGCACTGTTGCAGCGACTGTGTGAAGAAGAAGGCATTCACTACCACTTCGAACACCGGCCGGACGGCCATGTCGTGGTGTTCGCCGATGACAGCCTTGGCCTGCCGCAGCCGCCACTGCCCGTGCCCTTCAGCACAGAAATCGAGCCGCCATCGCCCGCCCTCAGCGCCCTTTACCAGCGTCACGACGCTGTCATGGCGCGGGTATCACCCAACGTCCGTGATCGTGGACAACCGAGCAACGAGGATGAGGCGGCCAACCATCCCCTGGCCAATATCTGGCCCGAGCGTGGTTTCCTGCCGAGCGGGCAACGCTACGCCGATCAGCGCAGCCGCCGCCAACTGGAGCGCCAGCGTTGCCAGTATCGATGCATTCAGGGACGCAGCGACTGTACTCAACTGCTCAGTGGCCGCTTGCTGCAGGTCACGGATCACCCGGTGGGCGCGTTCAACGATCAGTGGTTGATCACCGAGTTGCACCATCAGGGCCAGCAACCTTCGATTCTCGACCCGGTACCTGCGCCTCGCCGCTATCACAACGACTTCACTGCGCTGCCGTGGTCGACCGAGTTTCGCCCGCCGCTCACGCAGCCGCGCCCGAGCATTCCGGGGTATCATCCGGCAAAAGTGCTCGGCCCGCCCGGACAGCCGCCTCAGTTGGATGACCAGGGACGTATCGCCGTCCGGCTATGGCCTGGACGGGGTCTGGATGCCGACAGTGACAGGTTATGGCTGACGATAGCCATGGTCGGTGGTGACGGACCGATCGCCAGGGAAACCCTGCCTCGCGCCGGCAGTGAAGTTTGGGTGAGTTTTCTCGACAGCGATCCGGACCGACCGATTCTGTGCCTGGATGTCAGCCACACCCGCAAGACAAGGCAAGCGCCGGAACAACACGATGACGGCCTGTTGCTCGACTGGCTGCTCAAGCACACCCCGCCGTCAGCATGACGTTCAGGCCTTGTCGGCCTTGCCCGCAGCAGCGGCGAATTTCGCCAGGCGTACATCCAGATGCCGAGGACGCCGTCCGTGATCCTCGGCGCGCTCCTTGCGGCGAATGGCGTTGCGCACCATCAACGAGCCGAGATAGCGGATCGGTTCCGGCGGAAAATAGCCCAGCGGCCCGTTGACCAGCGGCGAGCGTGTCCAGGGGTTGTCGAGACCCTGCACCAGCGAGGCAAGGATCTGCCCACCCATGTGACATGGCCCCACACCGCTGCCGGAATAACCGAACCCGTAGAACACATTTCCGCTGGCACTCATCTGGCCGAAAAACGGCAGGCCGGTGACCGAGCGATCCGACGGGCCGTTCCACGTTGCGTCGACCTTCACATCGGCGAAGGCCGGGAAAAAATCGTCGAGGCTGCGCTTGAGCAACCCGGCGTAAGGCGATGGCTGGTCAAACACTGGCAGCATCCGTCCGCCATAAGCGAAAGTGTTGCCGCCCTTGCCGAGCATGATCCGGCCGTCCGGGGTGTTGTGGTAGTAGTGCACGAAAATCCGCGAATCGAGCACGGTCACGCCGCTGGTCAAACCGATTTCCTGCAACAGCTCCGGGCGGGGTTCGGTGATCAACATGTCGCTGGACACGATCGCTACGCTGCGCTCGAACTGCGGAAAGGCACGGGCCATCCACGCGTTCATCGCCAGTACCACGCGGTCGGCGGTCACGCAGCCGTTCGCCGTGTGCAGGCGCGCCGGACGGCCCTCTTCCAGCCCGGTCATCGCCGTGCCTTCATGAATCCGCACACCCAGCTGCAACGCCACCCGGCGCAAGCCACGCACCAGTTTGCCCGGCTGCACGCTGGCGGCGGCCGGCGAGAACCAGCCCTCCAAGTGTTTTTCCGAACCGGCCATGCGCTGTACATCGGCGACCGGCCGTTGGGTGAACGAATTGATGCCGTTGCCCTCCAGCGCCGCAATCACCGCATCGGTCGAACCGCATTGCGCCCGGTTGGTGGCGGTGTAAAGCGTACCGTCGAGGCGGTAATCGGCATCGACGCCGTACTGCTCGCAGAACTCGCCGATGGCGTGGATACTGCGCTCGGATTCCTTGACCAGCCGCACCGCCTCTTCGACGCCGAACAGCCGCTCGAGGGTGAAGTACTTCGCCGACCACGACAGCGCGCAACCGCCGTTGCGCCCACTGGCGCCGGCGCCGCAGATGTCGGCCTCGATCAACAGTACATCGAGTTCGGGGTTCTGCTGCTTGAGCATGATCGCCGTCCACAATCCGGTGTAACCACCGCCAACGATGCACACATCGGTGCGCACGTCGCCTTGCAGCGGCGGGCACGGTTCGGACGAATCGAGCTGCAAGGCCTGCTCCAGCCAAAACGGTCTCATGAACATTCTCCAGTCAGTCAGCCACGGTACAGCCTGCCGCGAATGCCGCAGCAGGCCGCGAGGCAGGGTTTATTCAGTTACGCAAAGGTTTGATGGTCAGGGCCCGATTGGGCACAGAGGCACGCGGTTCCATGACGCCGACCGGACGGCTGTTCCAGTGCGGAATCAGCACCAGCGCCGAAAACAGCGCGCAACCGGCGAACACAATGAATACCGTCACCGAATCGAAGTAGCCCGGCAGCAACCCGCCGAGCACCGCACCGACCGAGCCGCAGCCGTTGACGAATCCCGCCGCCGTGGCGCCGGCCTTGGCCTTGCCGAAATCGATGGCGGCCGCGCCGCTGATCATCGAGTCCGGGCCATACAGGGTCAGGCCCATCACGAACAACAGTGCGACCACCAGCATCACGCTGCCGGTGTGCAGGGCGCCCATGAACAGCGCGAGGGTCACAGTCAGCGCCAGCAGGCTCAACACGCAGGCCGGCATGCGTCGGGCGCCGAACAGTTTGTCCGAGGCCAGGCCGATCATGATCGGCCCCAGCAGCCCGGCCAGTTCGAATGCCGTCGGAATGATCGCCGCCCCGACCTTGCCGACCGAGGGCATCTGTTCGAACACGATCACCGGGCCCCACAACAGAATCGCGTAACGCGCCGGCTTCAACAGAAAGTACGCCAGACCCAGCACCAGCACCGTGCGGTTGCGCAGGATTTCCTTGAGCGGTTCCCACACGCTGAGCTTGCTGTTGGCTTCGGCCTCTTCGGCGCTGATGAGCGGCTCCGGCTCCACGGCGGGCAGGCCGACGTCTTGCGGTTTGTTGCGCTGAAAGATGAAGAACAACACCGCCACCACCGCGACCACCGCCGCACTGGAAATGAACGCCGCGTGCCAGGTACCGATCAGCGTGTACGCCCACCAACCGGCGAACGGCGAGGCCACCAATCCGCCGAAGGCGTAGCAGGAACTCCACAACCCGAGCACTCGCCCGCGCTGTTCGGAGGGGAAGAAACTGCCGAGGTTCTTGCACAGACCCGACCAGCCGGTGGACTGTGCCAGCCCCTGAATCAGCATGCAGGTGGCGAAGATCGGCAAGGTGGCGAAGCTGCCCATCACCAGCGCTGCCGCAGCGGAAATCAGCAAGCCGCCGAGCACCACGACCCGCGGGCCGAAGCGATCGGCGAGCATGCCCCAGGTGAACTGGCCGATGGCGTAGGCCGCCAGGTAAATCGCGTCGAGGTTGGCCATGGCCATTTTGTCGAGGGTGAAGCTTGGGTCTTCGGCGATGCCCAGTTTGGCCACCGAAAAGGCTTTGCGGGTGAAATAGAACGCGGCGTAAGCGAGCCAGGTGACAGCGAAGATCTGCATGCGCCAACGCGCAAGGGTGCCGATGTGCTTGTTCATTGTGGTTCTGACCTCAGGGTGTGAGTGTGCCGGCAGAATCGATGAGTAAACGCCTGTGTTTTTATTGTTGAGCACTGCGATATCACCCCGTCCCTACGGCGATACCGGTCAGATGAGTCCTGGTATTGCACGCACAGGCTCATGGCCAGCGTCGCTGCCCGACCGGGCAGTCAGCGTTGGCGTGAGCGGATCAAAGCAATTACTGTTTAATAAATAAAATCGATTTATCGTATTTCACACATAAGCTCAGCTTGTTACTGGACTGCCCCTGTAAACGAGGAATCAGCCATGTCGGTTTCACACGCCCAGCTCAAAGCCTTTCACGCCGTGGCCGTGCACGGAAGCTTCACCAAGGCCGCCGAGCGGCTTTATCTGACGCAACCGGCGATTTCCGACCAGGTGCGCAAACTCGAAGAACGCTTCGGCGTGTTGCTGTTCCATCGCAACAAGCGCTCGGTGCGCCTGACGGATCTCGGCGAACGCTTGCTGGCAATCACCCAGCGCCTGTTCGTGGTCGAGGCCGAAGCCCAGGAGTTGCTGCAGGAATCCCAGGCCTTGCAGACCGGCAGCCTGATTCTGGCAGTGGACGCGCCGGTGCACGTGTTGCCGCAGATCGCTCGGTTCTGCGAGCGTTACCCGGGGATCAGCGTGAAGATCGAGACCGGTAACACCGATGAATCGCTGTTTCGGTTGTTCAACTATCAGGCTGATCTGGCGTTGCTTGGGCGCGATGTCAGCGATGAACGTCTGTTGTGCGTGCCGCTGCGCAACGACCCGATGGTGGCGTTCGTCTCGCGCCATCACCCATGGGCCGAGCGTGAATCGATCTGCCTGGAGGATCTGGACGACACGCCGCTGGTGCTGCGCGAACACGGCTCGGTGACCCGCCAGACCCTGGAAGAGGAAATGGCCCGCGCCGGCTTCCGCATCCGCCCGGCGATCCAGGTCGAGGGCCGGGAAGCGGCGCGGGAGGCAGTGGTGGTGGGGATTGGCGTGGGCGTGGTGTCGGCGGCGGAGTTTGGTGCGGACTCACGGGTTTGCGCGTTGCCGATCACCGATTGCACCCGGAGGTTGACCGAAACGCTGGTGTGCCTGCGCGAGCAAAGTTCGCGGCGGGTGGTGGCGACGTTTCTCGAGATGGTTCGCGAGAGTCTTGTTCAGACCGGGGCCAATCCGAAAAACGCCTGAATCAAGCGCAACTCCCGCCGCCGCTCCACGCAGCCGATCATGTGCCGGTTCACCAACCCTTCTCCGGCAATGGGAATCGCGACGACGCGGGGGTCATGGCTGACCTCCACCGATGACACCACCCCAACCCCCAACTCAGCCGCCACCGCCTCTGTCACCGCCTCGCGGCTGTCCAGTTCCAGCAGCACCCGCGGGCTGACTGACGCTTGCGCACAGGCCTGATCAAACGTGCGCCGGGTAATCGAACTCGGCTCGCGCAAGACCATGATCACCTGATCCAGCTCCTTGAGCCTGACCTCGCCGGCACGTGTCGCCCACGGATGCCCCGCCGGCACCAGCGCGCAGATCCGCGATTCACTCAACGCTTGCAGATGCAGCCCTTTGCGCGGTTCGACCTCGGTCAGCACCGCCACGTCAGCATGCTCGGACAACAACGCCGCCAACGTTTCCTGAGCGTTGCCCAACCGCAGATTCACCGTGATCCCCGGATACCGCGCCCGCAAGCTGGCCAGCATCGGCATGACCATGTGCGGACCGTCCGCCGCCACCTCGAGACGCCCGGTCAGCAACTGCCGATTGGCTTCCAGCAGCGCCTGCGCCTCTTCGGCCATGCCGAACATCGCCCGGGTGATCGCCGCCAGTTTGGTGCCCTCCTCCGTCAGCTCGACCCGGCGCGCCGTGCGTCGCAACAGCGTGATCTGGTAGTGCTCCTCCAGCGCCTTTATGTGCCCGGTGACTGCCGGCTGGCTGATGAACAACCGCGCGGCGGCACGGGTGAAGCTGCCTTCCCGGGCCACGGCGTCGAAGGCGCGGAGCTGGAACAGGTTCATGGATAACCCTCACTGATGGCTGGCATAACAACAAACAATTTGATTGATGACCCGCCGAATTGCAACGTAGGCCCCGTAGCTTCATCCCACAGCGCTATCGCGAGGACACATGAATGAGTACTGCCGCACCCATCCTGCTCACTCCCGGCCCGTTGACCACCTCGGCCCGCACCCGTCAGGCGATGATGGTCGACTGGGGTTCATGGGATGACCGCTTCAACCAATTGACCGCCAGCCTCTGCGAGCAACTGCTGGCGATCCTCAACGGCGCCGCCAGCCACCATTGCGTGCCTTTGCAGGGCAGCGGCACCTTCGCCGTCGAAGCCGCGATCGGCACCCTCGTCCCCCGCGACGGCAAGGTGCTGGTGCTGATCAACGGTGCTTACGGCAAGCGTCTGGCGAAAATCTGCGAAGTGCTCGGCCGCTCGTTCAGCACCTTCGAAACCGCTGAAGACGAACCGACCACCGCCGCCGACGTCGACCGCCTGCTGCGCGCCGACAACGCCGTTACCCACGTCGCGCTGATCCACTGCGAAACCAGCACCGGCATCCTCAATCCGCTGCCGGAAATCGCTCAGGTTGTCGAGCAACACGGCAAACGCCTGATCATCGACGCCATGAGCTCCTTCGGCGCCTTGCCGGTGGATGCGCAAAAAGTCCCGTTCGATGCACTGATCGCCGCCTCCGGCAAATGCCTGGAAGGCGTACCGGGCATGGGCTTCGTGTTTGCCCGCAAGGAATCTCTGGCCGCTGCCGCCGGCAATTCGCATTCGCTGGCGATGGACCTGTTCGACCAGCACAGCTACATGAAGAAGACCGGTCAGTGGCGCTTCACCCCGCCGACCCATGTCGTCGCCGCGCTGCACGAAGCGCTGCTGCAATACAACGAAGAAGGTGGCCTGCCCGCACGGCATGCGCGTTACGCCGCCAACTGCCAGGCGCTGATGGAAGAGATGGGCAAACTCGGCTTGCGCAGTTTCCTGCCCGCTGCGATCCAGGCGCCGATCATCGCGACGTTCCACGCACCGAAAGATCCGCGCTACCAGTTCAAGGACTTCTACGAACGGGTCAAGGCCAAGGGTTACATCCTCTACCCCGGCAAGCTGACCCAGGTCGAAACCTTCCGCGTCGGCTGCATCGGCCACGTCACCCCGGCGCAGATGCGCGAAGCCGTCGCGGCGGTGGGTGAAGTGCTGCGCGAGATGGAAGTTCTGGAAATTTGAGCGACACCACAAATCCCCTGTGGGAGCGGGCTTGCCCGCGATGAGGCCTTGGCAGTCGACATCCATGGTGAATGTCAGACCGCCATCGCGGGCAAGCCCGCTCCCACAGGTACACCGAACGCCAAAACAACTCATTCCTGCAGGATTTCTCCATGAACTACAACAACCCAACCCAGCTGCAAGCCGCCATCCTCGACTGGGCCGGCACCGTGGTCGACTTCGGTTCCTTCGCGCCGACCCAGATCTTTGTCGAAGCCTTCGCCGAGTTCGACGTCCAGGTGTCCATCGAGGAGGCCCGTGGCCCGATGGGCATGGGCAAGTGGGATCACATCCGCACCCTGTGCGATCAGCCGCAGGTTGCCGAGCGCTATCGCAAGGCGTTCGGCCGCACCCCGACCGACGATGACGTAACCGCGATCTACAACCGCTTCATGCCGTTGCAGATCGAGAAAATCGCCGAGCATTCGGCGCTGATTCCCGGCGCACTGGAGACCATCGCCAACCTGCGCCAGCAAGGCATCAAGATCGGTTCCTGCTCGGGCTATCCGAAGCAAGTGATGGACAAGGTCGTGGCACTGGCCGCCACCAACGGCTACATCGCCGACCACGTCGTGGCCACCGACGAAGTGCCGAACGGCCGTCCATGGCCGGCCCAGGCGCTGGCCAACGTGATTGCGCTGGGCATCGACGATGTCGCCGCCTGCGTGAAGATCGACGACACCGTGCCGGGTATTCTCGAAGGCCGACGCGCCGGGATGTGGACCGTGGCACTGACCTGCTCCGGCAATGCGCTGGGCCTGGATTACGAAGGCTATCGCGCACTGGGCAGCGATGCCCTGGCCAGCGAACGCAAGCGCATTCACGCCCTGTTCGAAGGCTCGCGTCCGCACTACATGATCGACACCATCAGCGATCTGCCGGAAGTGATCGCTGACATCAACAAGCGTCTGGCCAATGGCGAGATGCCGCAGAACGGATAATTTCATTTGATATAAAAGAACGCCGCCAACTTTTTTAAAAAGTTGGCGGCATTTATTTATGCCTGCCGACAACAAGCACAAATATCAAAAATCCCTTTCGAATTATTACTGATTACAGCTCCTGCAAGTTACCTTGCGCATCGTAAGCAAGACCGTCCGGATACTTGATAGAACCATCGGCAAGTTGCTCGGTTCCATCGGCCCAGACAATACGCCCGTCCGGGTATTCAACAGTATCGTCCGGCCAGACGATGCGCCCGTCAGGGTGCTCCACCCTGCCATCAACGTGCTGGATGATCCCGTCGGGACGTGTGACTGCCGTTTGCCCGGGATTGACGAGGCTGCCATCGCTCAGCGAAATCGAACCATCGGGATTTTTCGCCACGCCCATTGCACTGAGCAAATTGATCAATGCCACAGGATCGACATTGATGTTCAAGGTCGGCCACGGCATGGGCGGCCTTACACTGACAGGTGGCTTGACCGGCGTTACCGGCGGTTTGCCGGTCGGTGGCGCAGGCTTTACCGGTGGTTTGGCTGGAGCAGGCTTGTTTGGCGATGAAGGTTTGGCGGGTGGAGTGACTGGTTTCACGGGTGGTTTCACGGGTGGCTTGACCGGAGTCACCGGGGGTTTCACGGGTGGCTTGACTGGAGTCACCGGGGGTTTCACGGGTGGCTTGACCGGAGTAACAGGAGGTTTGACAGGTGGCTTTACCGATGGCCGCGAGACCGGACGTTTTGCCATGGCCTTGCGGGTCATTTGTTGCTGTTGCTTTTTATCCAGAATAATACTGACTGCCATATTCAAATCCTTTTTAAATAACCTGAAATTTTTATCGCAACTCAATACCTGACACAAACGATACTGACTGCTGCTCAACGACATTAACCACTTCGCTAAAACCACTCAAACCCACACCAATACAAAACATAAACAATAAAACCTTACACCTGACCAATACTCAGCAAAAAATACATCCGATACGCTTGATGTAATTCAACTACTGGACGACTGGAAAAAAACTGTTCGACGCCGGGCAAAAATACTTAAACGCGATTACAGTTACAGCATGCCGTCGCTCAAGAACGGCACGTTTCGACCCTGATCCGTGAGGAAACACCGTATGCCGTGGACAAGTTCCGAATCACGCTACAGCACCGTGTCAGTCCTGTTGCACTGGTTGATGCTGGTGTTGTTGGTGCTGGTGTACGCCAGCATGGAGTTGCGTGGCATCTTCCCCAAGGGCAGCGGCGGCCGCTCGCTGATCCGCGAAGTGCATTACATGCTCGGCCTGACCGTGTTCGTCCTGGTGTGGTTTCGCCTGCTGGCCCGCAGCATCGGCCCGGCGCCGAAGATTTTCCCCGCTTCCCCGCAATGGCAGACCGTACTGGCCCGTCTGATGCACTGGGCGCTGTACCTGTTCATGATCAGCATGCCGATTCTTGGCTGGCTGATTACCAGCGCCGAGGGCCATCAGGTGATGTTCTACGGCTTCGACCTGCCGTTGCTGGTGCACGAAGATAAAGCCCTCGCCAAACAGGTCGAACACTGGCATGTGTTGATCGGCAACGCCGGCTACTGGCTGATCGGCCTGCATGCATTGGCGGGGCTGTATCACCATTACGTGGTGGGCGATAACACGTTGCTGCGGATGATGCCCAAGCGCAACGAAACCTAGCCTTCGAATCCACGCCGGCCCTGCAAGCCGCCGGTGTGGATGAAGATCAGGCGCGTTCCACTCTTGAAACGGCCCGCCTCGATGTGTTGTTTGAGCGCGAGCAAGGCCTTGCCGGTGTACAGCGGTTCGAGGGGAACGCCGCTGGCCTGTTCGGTCTGCGCGATGAATTCAAGCAACGGCGCATCGATTTTGGCGAAGCCGCCACGGCTGGCGTCGATCAGTTCGTAGCCTCCGAGATCTCCGACGATCGCTTCAACGTTGGCCGCGACACCGTGATCGTCGGGCACGGCCATTGCGCCATACACCGAGTGTTCACCCGCCTCTGCCAGCACCAGTCCCGCGAGCGTCGTGCCGGTGCCACAGGCCAGCCACCAACCGTCATGGTTGTCCCAGCCGAGCTTGCCGAGTTGTTGACTGACCTGATCCTTCAACGATGCGCAACCCTGCGCACCCGGCAACCCGCCGCCCCCTTCAGGCACCGGATGCAGCGTCGGGTATTGCGCCCGCCACGGCTGCCAGAACCCTGGCGCGTACCGCGCCCGATAACCGCCGTAACCGAGCCAGTGCAGTTGCATGCCGAAATCCTGCAGATCCCTGACCGTCGGCGTGTCCTGCGGATGACCGCGCAACAGCCCGACTGTCGTGAATCCCAAGCGTTTACCCGCCGCGGCCAGTGCATGCAGGTGATTGGAGTGCGCGCCGCCCAGGCTGATGATGCCTTCGGCGCCCGCACGGTCGGCGGCTTTCAGGTGTTCAACGAGTTTGAACCACTTGTTGCCGCTGATCAGCGGGTCGATCCGGTCCAGACGCAGGATGGCCACTTCAACCCCGGCGGCAGTGAGCCAGTCCAGATGAAGCGGTTCGAGAGGGGCTGGGGCCAGCCAGTCGGTGGGAGGCGGAAACATGAATGCCGGCTCTGTAAAAAGAGCCGGCATTCTAGGGTGGATCAGAGCTCGGCGGCCAGACGCGAACCCTGATTGATCGCGCGTTTGGCATCCAGCTCGGCCGCCACATCGGCGCCGCCGATCAGGTGCACGTTCTGCCCGGCTTCAACCAGACCGTCGTGCAGCTCGCGCAGCGGATCCTGGCCGGCGCAGATGACGATGTTGTCCACCGGCAACACTTGCGGCTCGCCGGTTTCGCCGATGCGGATGTGCAGGCCTTCGTCGTCGATCTTCAGGTATTCGACGCTGTTGAGCATCTGCACCTGCTTGTTCTTCAGACCGGTGCGGTGAATCCAGCCGGTGGTCTTGCCCAGACCGTCGCCGACCTTGGACTTCTTGCGTTGCAGCAGGAACACCTCACGGGCCGGCGCGTGCGGGGCAGCCTTGATCCCGGCCACGCCACCACGGGCTTCCAGATTCGTGTCGATGCCCCACTCTTTCCAGAACGCAGCGCGATCCTGACTGGTGGCCACACCTTCATGCACGAGGAATTCCGACACGTCAAAACCGATACCGCCGGCGCCGATCACTGCCACACGCTTGCCTACCGGTTTGCGCTCGAGCAGCACATCCAGATAGCTCAGCACTTTGGCGTTCTCGACACCCGGAATTGCCGGCAGGCGCGGCGCAATGCCGGTGGCCAAAATGACTTCGTCGTAACCGCCTTCCACCAGTTTTGCCACATCAACGCGAGTGTTCAGGCACACCTCGACGTTGGTGGTCTGCAGTTTGCGTTTGAAGTAACGCAGGGTTTCGTAGAACTCTTCCTTGCCCGGCACACGCTTGGCGACGTTGAACTGACCACCGATCTCGCTGGCCGAATCGAACAGCGTCACCTGATGCCCACGCTCGGCGGCCACGGTTGCGGCGGACAGACCGGCAGGGCCGGCACCGACCACGGCAATCTTCTTGATCTGCTGGACCGGCAGGTAGTTGAGCTCGGTCTCGTGGCAGGCACGCGGATTGACCAGGCAGCTGGTGAGCTTGCCGCCAAAGGTGTGATCGAGACAGGCCTGGTTGCAACCGATGCAGGTATTGATTTCGTCGGCGCGGCCTTCAGCGGCTTTGCGGACGAAATCCGGGTCGGCGAGAAACGGCCGCGCCATCGAAACCATGTCGGCATCGCCTTCAGCGAGAATCTGCTCGGCGACTTCCGGGGTGTTGATGCGGTTGGTGGTGATCAGCGGAATGTTCACCGATCCGCGCAGCTTGGCCGTGACCTTGCTGAACGCCGCACGCGGCACTTTGGTGGCGATGGTCGGGATCCGCGCCTCGTGCCAGCCGATACCGGTGTTGATGAGGGTTGCGCCAGCCTGCTCGATGGCTTTGGCCAGGGTGACGATTTCTTCCCAGGTGCTGCCGCCTTCCACCAGATCGAGCATCGACAGGCGGAAGATGATGATGAAGTTCGGGCCAACCGCTTCACGTACGCGGCGAACGATTTCCACCGGCAGGCGCATGCGGTTTTCGTAACTGCCGCCCCAACGGTCGGTGCGGTGGTTGGTGTGGGCCGCGAGGAACTGGTTAATGAAATAACCTTCCGAGCCCATGATTTCCACACCGTCGTACTCGGCAGTCTGGGCCAGTACCGAGCAGGTGACGAAATCGCGGATCTGCTTTTCAATGCCTTCCTCGTCCAGCTCTTTGGGCTTGAACGGGTTGATCGGCGCCTGGATCGCGCTCGGTGCGACCTGTTTCGGGCTGTAGGCATAACGGCCGGCGTGGAGGATCTGCATGCAGATCTTGCCGCCCGCTTCATGCACGGCGCGGGTGACGATGCGGTGCTTGAGCGCTTCTTCCTCGGTGGTCAGCTTGGCCGCGCCTGAGTACACGCCACCCTCGTCGTTCGGGCCGATACCGCCCGTCACCATCAGGCCGACGCCGCCACGGGCGCGTTCGGCGAAGTACGCCGCCATCCGTTCGAAGCCACCCGGTTTCTCTTCAAGGCCGGTGTGCATCGAGCCCATCAGGGTGCGGTTGCGCAACGTGGTGAATCCCAGGTCCAGCGGGGCCAGCAGGTGCGGGTAAGTGGCGGTCATCGGTAACTCCACAGCGAGCGATCACGGAAAATGCGGGAGCTCTGTGTCCCCCGTCAGTCATGTTCGACAGATTAGGAGTCGCATCGCTGTCACTCAATGACCGGAACTGACAAGTTATTGATCCAAATGCGCAGCGCCCCTTGGCAAGCCGGGGCTGGCGCCCTACCCTGTCCGCACACCCTGTACCCGGCTGTTGTTGGATTTCATGCGCAAACTTTTGTACCTGACCCTTTCCATGGCGCTCGTCGCCGCGCTCACCTTCTACGCCATGTGGGCGGCTGACCGCCCGGCCGGTCATTACCTGTCGGACCTGCGGATCAAACTGGCGGTCGATCAGGGCACCCGCGCCGATCGTGGCAACCTGCTGGGCATTCAGCCGGAACTGTTCCCCACCGATTATCAAAGTTCCGAACGCCTGCACCGCAAACTCGCGGCCTATCTGCAGCAAGCGCAGGATCAGGGTTTGCTCAATGACAAAACCATCGTGGTGTTGCCCGAGCATGTCGGCACCTGGCTGATGATCAGCGGCGAAAAAGACGAGTTGTACCAGGCCCCCACCCTCGAGGAAGCGATGAACTGGCTGGCCGCCAGCAACCCGTTGCAGTTTGCCCGCGCCTGGCTCACCGCCAGGGGCAGCAACCGTCTGGATGACGCCCACCTGCGGATGAAATCCCGAGACATGGCCAAGGACTATCAACTGCTGTTCGGCGGTCTGGCCAAAGAATTTCATATCACCCTGGTGGCCGGTTCGATCGTGCTGCCCGAGCCGAACATTATCGACGGGCGACTCAAGACCGGCAGCGGCGCGCTGTACAACACCAGTGTGGTGTTCGGTCGTGACGGTGCCCCGCTCGGCCAGCCTCAGCGGCAGATGCGCCCGATCTTCGATCAGGATGACGCGACCGGCACTGGCGAGGCTTCACAGATCAATGTGGTCGACACCCCCGCTGGACGCCTCGGCGTGCTGATCGGCAACGACAGCTGGTATCCAGACAACTATCGCAAGCTCGACGCGCAAGGCGCGCAACTGATCGCGGTGCCTGCGTTCGTCATCGGCCATGGTGTGTGGGATCAACCCTGGCAGGGCTATAGAGGCTTGAACGTGCCGGACTCGGTCAGCCTCAAACCGGGAGAGGTCAGCGAAGGCCAGGCCTGGCATCGCCTGACCCTGACGGCACAACCGCCGGGCAGCCGGGCGATTGCCGGCATGAGCGTGTTTTTGCGCGGGCAGTTCTGGGACAAACCGAGTTCCGGGCAGAGCTTCCTCAGCAGCAATGGCCAGCAGTTCGCCGACGGCGAAGCCCGTGGTGCACGTCTGCTGAACCTCTGGCTGTAAACCATGAAACCGCTGCCGATGCGTCTCGGGGATCTGTCAGTGGGCTTCGTCCATAGCCTGGCCGATGCCGTGCGCAGCCATGACGCCGACCCGCAGCCGCTGCTTGAACAATATGGGCTCGACACCGCGCGGCTGGCCGAGGCCGGCGCACGCCTGTCGATCCCGCGCTATATGCGCCTGGGTCATGGTGCGATCCAGTTGACTGGCGATCCGGCCCTCGGCCTGCGCATGGGCCAGCTCAGTCGTCTGAGCCAAGCGGGGTTGGCCGGCGTCACGGCAGCGCAGGCCCCGACCGTGCGCGAAGCCGCCCGCTGCCTGACGCGCTTCGAGCCGTTGTATGGCTCTAATTATCGCGGCCAGTCGAGTTTCCACGAGGATGCCAGCGGAGCCTGGCTGCGCTTCTACTCAATCAGCCCATACAACGCCTACAACCGCTTTGTCGTGGACTCGATCATCGCCGGCTGGCTGCATCAGTTGTCCAGCCTCAGCCCCGAACCGCTGCGCGCCGAACGGATAGAGATCGAATTCGACACACCTGACTACCGCGACGCCTACGCCGTGCTCGGCGAGTGCCCGATCCAGTTCGGCGCCGAACACAACCAACTGCGTCTGAGCCTCGCCAGCCTGGCCCAACGCAACCCACAGCACTGCCCCAGCACCTGGAAACATCTGCTGCAACTGTGTGAACGGGAACTGGAACAACTGACCCGCACCCGCAGCCTGCGTGAACGCATCACGCAATTGCTCGGGCCGTTGCTCAATGGGGGTCGCGAACCGGACCTGGAAGAAGTGGCGGCGCGCCTGAAGCTGCCGACCTGGACGTTACGGCGAAAACTGGCCGAGGAAGGCACACAGTTCCGCGCCATCCTCAACGATACTCGCCGTGATCTGGCGATGACCTACATCCGCGACACTGAACTGGCGTTCGGTGAAATCGCCTACCTGCTGGGTTTTGCCTCGGCCGAAGCTTTCCAGCGTGCCTTCAAGCGCTGGAACGGCCAGACACCGGGCGAATTTCGCCGCAGTCACCGCAAGACCGGTTGAAGCGTCAGAGCTCGGTGGCGTCTTCCGCAGGCTCCGGTGAATCCAGCTCGTAGGCCTGGAATTCAAGCAGTTCTTCTTGATAGTCATCCATCGTGTAATCCCCCTGACCGCAAACTTGAAAATGGCCTGAAACAATCGACCAGTGCCCCGAGCATAAAGTGCCCGCATGAAGGAAAAATGAAACACGGCCTTCATGCAACAAACGTAGCAGGCAGTCAGGAATTTATCGCGGGATTTTTCGATGAAAACGCCATGGATCCGACAGTTGTCGAATCCATGGCGTGAAGATCACTGCCCGGAGGCGGGCATGGCCGGGATCGGCTCGGAAGGTGGCGGCAGGTCGGTCGGGTTGGCCGGTGGCGTAATGACTTCAGTTGCCGGCCCAGGTGTTGGAACCAGCTCTGAACCCGGTGCCGGAGTGATCGGTGCCGCTTCAGCTGGCGGAACGACCGGCTCCGAGCTGACTGGAGTCGGCTCCGCAGCGGCAGGGGCTGGAGTCGCGGCAGGTGTGGCAGGCACCGCAGGTGCGGCGACAGGTGTCGGTTCAGCAGCCGGCGTCGGAGTCAGCGCTGCCGGTGTTGCCTTGGCTTCAGGCATGCCGAGGTCGGTTTTAGGCTTTTCGGTGATGTGTGCGGCTTTCTTGGCTTCGGCCGGCAGGAACAGCTCGACCAGGGTGAAGAAGCGCTCGTAGAACTTCTGCGAAGACACGGTTTCGCTGGCCACCTTCACCATCGAGTCGTCAGAGGAGCCGATCGGCATCGATACCGAGCCCAGCACGCCAACCCCGAGGCTGGCCGAGTTGTTGGTCTTCTTCAGCGCGTAACGGTCCTGCAGGGCGTTGGCGAACACCGTCGCGTGGTGCGCGGCGCTGCCGTCATCGGTGCACACCACGTTGAAGCTGATCTCCATGTGGGTTTCACCGGTCTGCTGGAAGCTCTTGTGTCCGCTGACCAGTTTCGGGTCGCTGCTGGTGATGATGTAGCCCTGGCTGAGCAACGCACGGCGCGCCGCTTCGCAGCTGGCGGCATCGGTGACTGGATAGTTGCGCGAGAAGGTGCCGGAGTCGTCGAAGTTCTCATGCTCGTAGATAGGTTTGTCCTTGGAGCAGCCGGCAGCGGCGGTCAGCAACAACGCCAACCCGAAAAAACGCACGGAAATAGAATTCAACATTAAACATCCTGAGGGAAAAACGGTCCGGGGCGTATTGTGCAACATATCGCTGCCCCGCGGCTTACCGATTAGTGTCTTAAAACAGTTACAACTCTACCGGTCATGGGTGCAGGGAAAAAGGCAAACTGGTCAATGGTCGATGAAAATCCTGTCACCCAGTGATTGATAGGCAAAAAAAAGCCCCGAATGTTCATCCGGGGCTCATTTTTTGTCGCTCAGTCAGACATCAGAAACGCTTGATGTCAGCTTCGCTTTCCAGCTGCTTGCGGTATGCAGCGAAGTCCTGCTGGCCTTCACGAGAAGCGAGGAAGCGACGGTATTGCGCTTTCTCTTCATCGGTCGGCGCAGCGGCTTCGTTCACAGCGTTCAGACGCACGATGGTCAGGCTGCCATCAGGCAGTGTCACGCTGCTGAAAGTCGGCTTGTCCTTGGCGGCCGGCTTCGGCATGCGGAACAGCGCTTGCAGCACCACAGGATCCACACCTTCCTGAGCGCGAGTGGCGGCCTGGGTGACTTTCCAGTTCTGACTGTCAATTGCCTTGTCCAGCGGGGTCTTGCCCTCACGCAGGCTGGTGATCAGCTCATCAGCCTTGGTCTTGGCGGCCGCACTGGCGTGCTCTTTGGCCAACTGGGTGCGAATGGCAGTCGCCACAGCCTCCAGCGGCAGTTGTGCAGGCTTGAGGTGTTCCTTGGCGCGCAGCACGATCACGGTTTCCGGATCCAGTTCGATGGCGGTGCTGTTGGCACCATCATCCAGCACTTCGTTGCTGAACGCGGCCGTGACCACGGCGCGGTTGGCGGCAACACCTTCGCCACCTTCACGGCCGAACGGCTTGGAGGTGTGCACGGTCAGTTTCAGATCCTGCGCCGGCTGAGCCAGGTCAGACGCCTCGAACGAGGAGTCTTCCAGCTGCTTGGTCGCCTCGACGAAACGCTGCTCGACCTGCTGGGCTTTCAGTTCGCGAGTCAGCTTGTCTTTCAGGCTGGCCAGGGTCGGCACCTCAGGTGCTTCGATACCCAGCAGCTTGATCAGGTGGAAACCGAAGTCGGTGCGAACCGGCTCGGATACTTGATCCTTGGAGAGCGAATACAGGGCTTTCTCGAAGGCCGGATCGTACACGCCAGGGCCGGCATAACCCAGGTCGCCGCCATTGTTGGCCGAGCCCGGATCCTGCGAGAACTCCTTGGCCAGCGCTTCGAATTTCTCGCCCTTGGCCAGACGTGCCTGAACTTCCTCGATCTTCGCCTTGGCCTGGGCCTCGGTGGTCTTGTCGTTCACTTCGATCAGAATGTGCGCCGCACGACGCTGTTCCGACAGGTTGGCAATTTCTTTCTGATATGCCGCCTGCAGGTCTTCGTCCTTGACGGCAACTTGATCGAAGAACGAGGACTTCTTCAGCTCGAGGTAATCGATGACCACTTGATCCGGGGTCATGAATTCCTTCGCGTGCTCGTCGTAGTAAGCCTTGACCTCATCGTCGGTCAGCTTGACGGCGGCCGGGTCAGCCTTGATGTTCAGCGAGGCGAAATCGCGGGTCTGCTTTTCCAGGCGGGCGAAAGCCAGGACCTGGGCGTCGGTGACGAAGCCGCTGCCTGCCACACCGGCGCGCAGCTGACCGATCAGCATTTCCTGAGCCAGCATCTGGCGAAATTGCATCCGGCTGTAGCCCAGTTGACGGATCACCTGGTCAAAGCGGTCGGAACTGAACTTGCCATCGACCTGAAACTCAGGCGTTTGCAGGATCACTTGATCCAGCGCCGCTTCGGAGAAAGCGAACTTCGATTTTTCTGCGCCTTGCAGCAGCAGCTTGCGATCGATCAGACCCTTGAGGGCCGATTCGCGCAGCATTTTTTCGTCGAGCAAGGAAGCATCGAAGTCCTTGCCCAGCTGTTGCATCAGCTGACGGCGTTGCATGTCAACGGCCTGGCTCAGCTCGTTCTGGCTGATTTCTTCACCATTGACCTTGGCCGCCTCGTTGGTGTGAGTCGTGGCCTTGAAAATGGCATCGAAACCGGTCAGGGCCATCAGTGCAACGATGACCCCGATAATGGTCTTGGCAATCCAGCCTTGTGAATTGTCCCTGATATTCTGCAGCATGCGTCCCCCAGAAACGGTTGAACTTCAAAATTAGGCAACCGTGGAGCGTGGGTAGAATCCGGATAGAAGAAAGGCGCATCCGAGGATGCGCCTTCTCGTAACTGGCGGAGCGGACAGGGCTCGAACCCTCGATCCCGGCGTAGCAGACAATTATTCCAAACTGCCTGCTCTACCGCTCCGCTGCCAAGTCAGGCTTGACCCCGACCCGGATGGGTAAAAACCTGAATCAAACTTAGTTGACAGCTTCTTTCAGGGCTTTACCGGCTTTGAAACCTGGCTTCTTGGCAGCCGCGATTTCCAGAGTCTTGCCGGTCTGTGGGTTACGACCGATACGAGCTGGACGATCGGTTACCGAGAACGTACCGAAACCTACCAGAACTACGGAGTCGCCAGCCTTCAGAGCGCCAGTGACGGATTCGATTACAGCGTCCAGCGCACGGCCAGCAGCAGCTTTCGGGATATCAGCGGATGCAGCGATAGCATCAATCAGTTCCGACTTGTTCACTCTAAGTCCCCTTATATCTATTTGAGTATGATTCTAAGTTTTTTGGTGAAAGCAAAAACGAGTGCTGAATGGCCTACAGACACTTAAGAGCCGCTTTATAACAAGGGCTCTAAAAAGCTGTCAAGGAAGCCCCCCAGGCAAATGCGTACTAATGCGTGCTAATTCTTTCCTTAGAGTCAGACTCACGTTTTTCGTCCTTGGCAACTATCTCCGGAGCCACATCCGGCAAGGGCTCCGGCGCGTATTGCAGCGCAATTTGCAGGACCTCGTCAATCCATTTAACCGGTTTAATCTGCAGATCCTGCTTGATATTGTCAGGAATCTCCTTCAGATCACGCACGTTCTCTTCCGGAATAATCACGACCTTGATTCCGCCACGGTGTGCAGCCAGGAGTTTTTCCTTCAGGCCGCCAATGGCGAGGACTTGACCACGCAGGGTGATCTCGCCGGTCATGGCGACGTCGGCGCGCACAGGAATACCCGTCAACGCCGACACCAATGCGGTACACATGCCTACACCGGCGCTAGGGCCGTCTTTCGGCGTAGCACCTTCCGGCATGTGGATGTGCGTGTCGCGCTTCTCATGGAAGTCCAGGGGAATGCCCAGGCTCTTGGCACGGCTGCGCACCACGGTCAGGGCGGCAGTGATCGATTCGACCATTACATCACCCAGCGAACCGGTCTTGATCAGTTGCCCTTTGCCCGGCACAACGGCCGCTTCGATGGTGAGCAATTCACCACCAACCTGAGTCCAGGCCAGGCCGGTCACCTGACCGATCTGATCCTGCTGCTCGGCCAGACCGTAGCGGAACTTGCGCACGCCGAGGAAGTGCTCCAGCAGATCAGCTGTCACTTTCACCGAGAAGCGTTTTTCCAGCGCATGCTCTTTGACCGCCTTGCGGCAGACCTTGGCAATCTGCCGCTCGAGGCCACGCACACCAGCTTCGCGGGTGTAGTAACGGATGATGTCACGGATCGCTTCTTCGTCGAATTCCAGCTCGCCCTTCTTCAGGCCGTTGGCGGCAATCTGCTTTGGCGACAGGTACTTGACGGCGATGTTGATCTTTTCGTCTTCGGTATAACCCGGCAGACGGATCACTTCCATCCGGTCGAGCAACGCCGGCGGAATGTTCATCGAGTTCGAGGTACACAGGAACATCACATCCGACAGGTCGTAATCGACTTCCAGATAGTGATCGTTGAAGTTGTGGTTCTGCTCCGGATCGAGCACTTCCAGCAACGCCGACGCCGGATCGCCACGCATGTCGCTGCCCATCTTGTCGATTTCATCGAGCAGGAACAGCGGGTTACGGACGCCCACCTTTGTCATCTTTTGAATCAATCTTCCTGGCATCGAACCGATGTAAGTCCGACGGTGACCACGGATTTCCGCTTCGTCACGCACCCCACCGAGGGCCATGCGCACGAATTTACGGTTGGTGGCGTGGGCAATCGACTCCGCCAGCGAGGTTTTACCCACACCCGGAGGACCAACCAGGCACAACACCGGACCACGAATCTTTTTCACACGTTTCTGCACGGCGAGGTACTCAAGGATGCGTTCCTTGACCTCTTCCAGACCGTAGTGATCGGCATCGAGAATGTCTTCGGCACGGGCCAGGTCCAGACGCACCTTGCTCTGGGCCTTCCACGGCACCTGCACCAGCCAGTCGATGTAAGAACGCACGACGGTGGCTTCGGCCGACATCGGTGACATCTGCTTGAGCTTGTTCAGCTCGGCGGTGGCCTTGGCCAGGGCATCTTTCGGCAGACCGGCAGCGTCGATACGCTTTTTCAGGTCTTCGATTTCGTTGTGGCCTTCGTCGCTGTCACCGAGCTCTTTCTGAATGGCCTTCATCTGCTCATTCAGGTAGTACTCGCGCTGACTGCGCTCCATTTGTTTCTTGACGCGGCCGCGGATGCGTTTTTCGACCTGCAGCAGGTCGATTTCGGCATCCAGCAGTGCCAGAACGTGCTCGACCCGGGCAGCCAGATCGATGATTTCGAGGATTTCCTGCTTCTGCTCGATTTTCAGCGCCATGTGCGCAGCCATGGTGTCTACCAGACGGCCTGGCTCATCGATGCTGTTGAGTGACGACAGGACTTCAGCCGGGACCTTCTTGCCCAACTGGACATATTGCTCGAACTGCGACAGCAGCGTGCGCACGAACACTTCGGACTCGCGCTCGGCGGCATCGACTTCGTCGATCAACGCCACTTCGGCACGACAGTGGCCGTCGACTTCGCTGAAGCGCTCGACCGCGCCACGCTGCTCGCCTTCGACCAGAACCTTGACGGTGCCATCGGGCAGCTTGAGAAGCTGCAGAACCGTGGCAATGGTGCCTACGCGATAGAGGGCATCTTCTCCGGGATCATCGTCAGCCGGGTTTCTCTGGGCCAGCAGCAGGATCTGCTTGTCACCCGTCATCGCGGCCTCGAGGGCTTCGATGGACTTCTCGCGCCCCACGAACAGCGGGATAACCATGTGCGGATACACAACGACATCACGCAATGGCAGGAGAGGCAATTCGATGGTGGTCTTCATGATTTCGCCTCTACGGCGGCCATACGGCCGTAATCAGATGGAATTAAGCTTGAAACCAAGATGGGGGCTGCCTTGAAAAAAAACAAGCGCAAAGCGGATGTAAAAAACGACATAAAAAAAAAGAGGCCCGAAGGCCCCTTCTTTGTTCCGGCAGGGTGGACACTTACGCGTCCGGCGCTGCCTTGGCCGTCGGCTCACTGTTTTCGTAGATATACAGTGGCTTGGACTTGCCTTCGATTACGCTTTCATCGATCACGACTTTGCTCACCTCGGACTGCGAGGGGATTTCATACATCGTGTCGAGCAGAACACCTTCGAGAATCGAACGCAGGCCACGGGCACCGGTTTTACGTTCCAGGGCACGTTTTGCGACCGATTTCAGCGCGTCTGAACGGAATTCCAGATCCACGCCTTCCATCTCGAACAGCTTGGCGTACTGTTTGGTCAGGGCATTTTTCGGCTCGGTGAGAATCTGCATCAATGCAGCCTCATCCAGCTCGTCCAGCGTCGCAAGGACCGGCAGACGACCGACGAATTCCGGGATCAGACCGAACTTGACCAGATCGTCAGGCTCGACTTCACGCAGGGACTCACCGACTTTCTTGCCTTCTTCCTTGCTGCGCACTTCCGCGTTGAAACCGATGCCACCTTTGGTGGAACGGTTCTGAATCACTTTCTCCAGACCGGAGAACGCACCACCGCAGATGAACAGGATGTTACGGGTGTCGACCTGCAGGAATTCCTGCTGCGGATGCTTGCGGCCACCTTGCGGCGGAACGGAAGCGACCGTGCCTTCGATCAACTTCAGCAAGGCCTGCTGCACGCCTTCACCGGAAACGTCCCGGGTGATCGACGGGTTGTCGGACTTGCGCGAAATCTTGTCGATTTCATCGATGTAGACAATGCCCATCTGGGCTTTCTCTACGTCGTAATCGCACTTCTGCAACAGCTTCTGAATGATGTTCTCGACGTCTTCACCTACATAACCCGCCTCGGTGAGGGTGGTTGCGTCGGCGATGGTGAACGGAACGTTCAGGAGGCGGGCCAGTGTTTCGGCCAGCAGGGTTTTACCGGAGCCTGTCGGGCCGATCAGCAGGATGTTGCTCTTGCCGAGTTCGACGTCGTCAGCCTTTTTGTCACGCTGGTTCAAGCGCTTGTAGTGGTTGTACACCGCTACCGCGAGAACCTTCTTGGCACGTTCCTGACCAATGACGTACTGGTCAAGGATGCCGCTGATTTCTTTAGGCGAAGGCAATTTATGCGCGCTGCTTTCGGCCTGTGCTTCCTGCACCTCCTCACGGATGATGTCATTGCACAGGTCGACGCACTCGTCGCAGATAAAGACCGAGGGGCCGGCAATCAATTTGCGCACTTCATGCTGGCTTTTGCCACAGAAGGAGCAATAGAGCAGCTTGCCGTTGTCCTCGCCGTTGCGGGTGTCAGTCATTCGTTCGATCCAAATCCGATAGGCTTGCAACACAAGATGAAGGCTATTGCGGGCTTTTTCAAGCCCGCCACTGATCGGACCAGCCGATCAGGCCTGTTTTGAGCTGCTTATTTTAAGCTGGACGCTGGTTGATCACTTCATCGATCAAGCCATATTCCTTCGCAGCTTCAGCACTCATGAAGTTGTCGCGGTTGGTGTCGCGCTCGATTTCTTCAAGCGTGCGACCGCTATGCTTGGCCATCAGCGTGTTCAGACGCTCGCGAATGAAGAGGATTTCCTTGGCATGGATTTCGATGTCCGACGCCTGGCCCTGGAAACCGCCCAGTGGCTGGTGAATCATCACACGCGAGTTCGGCAGGCAGTAACGCTTGCCTGGAGCCCCTGCGGTCAGCAGGAACGCGCCCATGCTGCACGCCTGACCGATACAGGTAGTCGATACGTTTGGCTTGATGAACTGCATGGTGTCGTAGATCGACATACCCGCTGTCACCGAGCCGCCCGGGGAGTTGATATAAAGATGGATGTCCTTGTCCGGGTTTTCCGCTTCAAGGAACAGCAATTGCGCACAGATCAGGTTGGCCATGTAGTCCTCTACCGGACCCACCAGAAAGATCACTCGCTCCTTGAGCAGGCGCGAGTAAATGTCGTAGGCGCGCTCGCCACGAGCAGACTGCTCGACAACCATCGGGACCAGGCCGCCTGCGGCCTGGATATCAGAGTTCTGCTGAATATAGGAATTACGGAACATGCTCTGCAGTCACTCCCAAATAGTCATGTCTTGAATACGCATAAGCCAGCTCGAAGGCTGGCTTATGGTGTGTGCTTCTAACGCAGAAACAATCAGTCGGCTTTTGGAGCTTCTACCGGCTTGACCGCTTCTTCGTAAGAGACCGATTTGTCGGTCACGCTAGCTTTCTGCAGAACAGTATCCACAACTTGTTCTTCCAGCACAACCGAACGGACTTCGTTCAGTTGCTGCTCGTTCTTGTAGTACCAGGACACAACCTGCTCAGGCTCTTGGTAAGCCGAAGCCATTTCCTGGATCATTTCGCGAACGCGGGCTTCGTCTGGCTTCAGGTCGAATTGCTTGACCACTTCAGCCACGATCAGACCCAGGACAACGCGACGCTTGGCTTGTTCTTCGAACAGCTCGGCCGGCAGCTGGTCAGGCTTGATGTTGCCACCAAACTGCTGAACAGCCTGAACGCGCAGACGGTCGACTTCGTTGGACAGCAGAGCCTTAGGCACTTCGATCGGGTTGGTGGCCAGCAGACCGTCCATTACCTGATTCTTGACCTTGGATTTGATCGCCTGACGCAGTTCACGCTCCATGTTCTTGCGAACTTCGGTGCGGAAGCCGTCGATGCCGCTTTCCTTGATGCCGAATTGAGCGAAGAACTCTTCGTTCAGCTCAGGCAGTTTTGGCTCGGAAACGGTGTTGACGGTCACGGTGAACTCGGCGACTTTGCCAGCCAGGTCCAGATTCTGATAGTCCTCTGGGAAGGTCAGGTTCAGAACGCGCTCTTCGCCGGCCTTGGCGCCAACCAGGCCTTCTTCGAAGCCAGGGATCATGCGGCCGGAACCCAGCACCAGCTGAGTACCCTTGGCGGAACCGCCAGCGAATACTTCGCCGTCAACCTTGCCAACGAAATCGATGTTCAGTTGGTCTTCGTTCTGAGCAGCGCGATCGGCCACTTCAAAACGGGTGTTCTGCTTGCGCAGGATGTCCAGCATCTTGTCCAGATCGGCGTCAGCCACGTCAGCGCTCAGACGCTCAACGGTGATGCCTTCGAAGCCGGCAACGGTGAACTCAGGGAACACTTCGAATACGGCTACGTATTCCAGGTCCTTGCCAGCTTCGAGCGACTTAGGCTCGATCGACGGCGAACCGGCCGGGTTCAGCTTCTGCTCAACCACAGCTTCGTAGAAGGAGGACTGGATCACGTCGCCGATCGCTTCCTGACGCGCATCAGCACCGAAACGACGCTTGATTTCGCTCATTGGCACTTTGCCTGGACGGAAGCCAGCAATCTTGGCCTTCTGGGCAGTCTGCTGCAGACGCTTGTTGACCTGAGTCTCGATGCGCTCAGCCGGCACGGTGATGCTCATGCGGCGCTCAAGAGCAGTAGTATTTTCAACAGAAACTTGCATGGATATTCCTCGTTGCACAGACGTTAGCCGGCCGTTTCCGACCCAAGAATCAAGGGCAAGCATTCTAGTAGGTCAAACTCAAGAAGTCACCCTACTGAAAACGGGTAAAAAAACAGCAGGCAAATTGAAGACGGGGACAAACGGTTGCGCCTCGCCCTGTTAGCAAATACAGCCAATCAAGCCAGGGCCCTGCACCAACCTCTTCTATATATAGAGGCGATTGAATCATCTCCCTGACAGCCAGCCCTGCAAACAAGGCTGGCGGGCAGCGCGGCATCATCGAGCAACATTGATACGACGAAGCGCCCTGCCCTGCGACCCGAAACCGGCAGTCGCCGAAAACCCGAAACCGTAAAACAAAAAAAGGCGCCAGACTGTTAAGTCTGGCGCCTTTTCGAAATATGGGGTGGACGATGGGGATCGAACCCACGACAACGGGAGTCACAATCCCGTGCTCTACCAACTGAGCTACGCCCACCATATTGCGTGCCAAAGAAGCCAAACAACTTCTTTGTAGAACTTCACCTGGCCAACGGCATGAATGAAGCTTTGATTGGTGCGGATGAAGAGACTCGAACTCTTACGCCTCGCGGCGCTGGAACCTAAATCCAGTGTGTCTACCAATTCCACCACATCCGCGGATGAAGCTTTTTAAAGCAAAGGCGCCAGACTGTTACATCTGGCGCCTTTCGAAATATGGGGTGGACGATGGGGATCGAACCCACGACAACGGGAGTCACAATCCCGTGCTCTACCAACTGAGCTACGCCCACCATATCGCGCTACTTGTGCCAATGCTGCCTAATGGCGCACCCGGCAGGACTCGAACCTGCGACCATCCGCTTAGAAGGCGGATGCTCTATCCAGCTGAGCTACGGGCGCCTTGTTAGCTGTACCCTTGGAGGACTACAAACTAAGTGCTTTCCAGTCTCGCAAAACGTTGATTTCGCTCGACCTTCTTAACCAGTGCTAGGCTGTGCCCGACAAGTGCGACGAATAGTATAGAGAGCCCTGAAGGTCGTCAAATCCTTTTTGAAAAAAATTCATTTAATTAAAGGGCTTAGGGGAATTTGCTGACCAAGCGCCTTTGCCCTCACCGTCTGACATGCGAGAATGCGTTCTCTTTTTTTCCCCTCTCGATGGTTAATCACGCGCAATGACTGCACAACTAATCGACGGCAAATCAATCGCCGCCAGCCTGCGCCAGCAGATCGCTCAACGGGTAGCCGAACGTCGCGAGCAAGGCTTGCGCACTCCTGGCCTCGCGGTGATCCTGGTCGGCAGCGATCCTGCCTCTCAGGTTTATGTCTCGCACAAGCGTAAAGACTGTGAAGAGGTCGGCTTCCTCTCCCAAGCCTATGACCTGCCTTCCGAAACCACTCAGGAAGCACTGACCGATCTGATCGATCGACTGAACGACGACCCGGCAATCGACGGCGTTCTGCTTCAACTTCCTCTGCCTGAGCACCTGGACGCGTCCAAGCTGTTGGAGCGCATCCGCCCCGACAAGGACGTCGACGGTTTCCATCCTTATAACGTCGGTCGCCTGGCCCAGCGCATTCCGCTGCTGCGCCCCTGCACCCCGAAAGGCATCATGACCCTGCTGGAAAGCACCGGTGTCGATCTTTACGGTATGGACGCAGTGGTCGTCGGCGCTTCCAACATCGTCGGTCGCCCGATGGCCATGGAACTGCTGTTGGCCGGCTGCACCGTGACCGTGACCCACCGCTTCACCAAGGACCTGGCCGGCCACGTCGGCCGCGCCGATCTGGTGGTGGTGGCCGCCGGCAAGCCGGGCCTTGTCAAGGGCGAGTGGATCAAGGAAGGCGCGATCGTGATCGACGTCGGCATCAACCGTCAGGACGACGGCAAACTGGTCGGTGACGTCGTGTACGAAACCGCCCTGCCTCGCGCTGGCTGGATAACTCCGGTCCCGGGCGGCGTCGGCCCGATGACCCGTGCCTGCCTGCTGGAAAACACCCTCTACGCAGCAGAAACCCTGCACGCCTGAGTCGCGTTTTCCGCACTCCGAGAACCCCGCCCAGTGCGGGGTTTTTCATATCCTCGAATAAACCTTTACCGTTCGCCGGAAACCCCTATTTTTACAGGGCTTTTCACGACTTTTTCATGCCCTTCAAACAACCATCGACAGATCTTCAGCCATACTCCTAGAATGCGTCGTTTTACGACACAGTCCGTTACAAAAAACGGCATATCCAACCTTCATGAGTTCGCCCGCGTGAATATTCGTCTGTCCATCCTGAGCCTGGTTTTTGCATTTTCAGGCACGCTCCTCACGCCAACGGTCAACGCCGCCGAAACCACCGCTGCTCCCCGAGACGCTTCACAGTTGAAGATTGCCTCCGGCAGCGCTCTGCTGATGGATCTGCAGACCAACAAAGTCATCTACTCCAGCAATCCGGACGTGATCGTACCGATCGCTTCCGTCAGCAAGTTGATGACCGGTCTGGTCGTGGTTGAAGCCCACCAGAACATGGACGAATGGATTGACGTCGACATCAGCCACACCCCGGAAATGAAAGGCGTGTTTTCCCGGGTCAAACTGCGCAGCGAACTGCCGCGCCGCGAGATGCTGCTGATCGCCCTGATGTCCTCGGAGAACCGCGCCGCCGCGAGCCTCGCCCATCACTATCCCGGCGGTTATGCAGCCTTCATCGCAGCGATGAACGCCAAGGCCAAGGCGCTGGGCATGACCAGCACCCACTTTGTGGAACCGACCGGTCTGTCGGAGCGCAACGTTTCCACCGCCCGCGACCTGAGCAAATTGCTGATGGCTGCGCAAAAGCATCCGATCCTGACCGAACTCACCACCACCAAGGAAAAGACCGTCTCGTTCCGCAAACCCAATTACACCCTGGGTTTCCGCAACACCGACCACTTGGTGAACAAGGCTGACTGGGACATCAAGATCACCAAGACCGGCTTCACCAATCCCGCCGGCCACTGCCTGGTGCTCGTGACGCGAATGAGCAATCGCCCGGTTGCGTTGGTGATTCTCGATGCATTCGGCAAATACACCCACTTCGCCGATGCCAGCCGTATCCGCAGCTGGATGGAAACCGGCCGGAGCACCAACGTTCCGGCGGTGGCCCAGCAGTACAAGGCCGAGAAGAACCTCAAGGGTCGCCAGAGCGGCGTGGTCGAAGCCTCCAAGTAACCCGCGACACAAGAAAAAGCCCCGAACATTCGGGGCTTTTTTACGTCTGCCGGTTCAGTCGTTGGGCAGCGGCATCTGATCATCATCGGGAATGCCGTCACCAGCACAGGGGTCGGGGCGATGCTCCGGGGTCACTACCGCAGGACGCGCCAGCGGATCACGCAGGGGACTGTCCGGATCGAGCACCGGATCCACGTCAGGCTCCGGCGTGGTCGGCACACTGTCCGGTTTATGGTCGTCAAAGCTCGAATCCGTACTCATACGCACCTCTCATTCGGGTAATCACCCGAATAATCGGGCGTTACCTTTAAGAGCGCAGCCCCGTTCCCGGGTGCCCGGCAGGGGACGAACGGACTCTCACTGCGCTCCCAATGCCTTGCGCGCTTGCGCGGCTTCACGCTCCTGGCCGGCCTGCGCCAGTTCGTCGGCGGCTTTCAACCAGCGCTGCCGATCGACGGACGCCGGGATCTGGGTCGGTTTCTGAATCAATACCGCCCAGCCCCCCGACTTCTCGAGCGCTGATTCAAAAGCACTGAAACTCATCAGTTCACGGCGGTTCATCCCCGCGCGCAGGAGAACCTTCTGCTTCTTGCGGTCATAGCCGGAAAGGATCGCGTAACGCGGTTCTGCCCAGAACGCCGATCCTTCACTGAAACGCACCATCACCGGATACCCCGCCGCCACCTGGGTCAGCAGCGCCGGCAAGCGGGCATCTACCGGGTATACGACCATGCCGTATTCGCGGGCAAGGTTCTGCATGTTCTGCTGAAGCTTGTCCTCGGCACCCGGCAGGTGCAGAGGTTTTTCCAACAGCCCGGGGGTGATCACGATGCCTTGCTGCGACAGCAGGCTGGCCAGCACCTGTGGCCCGCTCTGATTGGCTTCGCCCCTATAGAAGGTGCCGCTGAGCTCGACCCGTTCCGGCAGACGCTGGACTTCCGGCGCCACACTGCCTGCACACCCCACCAACGCTGTCACACAACCGGCCACCAGCAGGGCCGCGCGAATCCGGGAAAATAGCTGCACCATCGTCACTCTCTTGATCAGTTACCGGTCATCGTGTTCCGGCGTGGTCGAGGATCATAGGACGGCGCAACGCTGCGGTATAGCCCAAAGAGGCAGATGCATCGATTGCATAGAGCGAAGTGATTGGTCACCACCGACCTTTGGTCAATAGGCTGAAACACGCCAGCGACTAGACTGTCACTCGATAGACAGCAAAAGAGTAAGCGCCCGACGCAGGGCAAAGAGGAGGCACCGATGAGCCTGACCATGACCATTGTGATGTTGATTGCCGGCTGGCTGGCCGTAGCCGCCGCCATGCTGTGGGGTGTGCTGCGTATTTCCCGCCGCCATCACCACCCTGTGCAGCCTGCACCGACCAGGAAGATCGAAAAACACAACGCCCGTCACGCCACTGCGCACTGACTTCTTTCAATCGATTCAAACAAAAAAGGCCGCGCGACTCTTGCCAGTCACGCGGCCTTCGATTTTTCAGCGGTTACGCCTGGGCAGCCAGCTTCTTCTGCTTCGCCCGACGGGACATCATGTTCAACACCTCAATCGCGGCCGAGAACACCATGGCGGCATACACATAACCTTTCGGCACGTGGGCACCGAAGCCTTCGGCGATCAGCGTCATGCCGATCATGATCAGGAAGCCCAGGGCCAGCATCACCACCGACGGGTTATCGTTGATGAACTTCGCCAGCGGGTCAGCCGCAAACAGCATCACCAGTACCGAAACCACCACCGCGATCACCATGATCGGCAAGTGTTCGGTCATGCCGACAGCGGTAATGATGCTGTCGATCGAGAACACCATGTCCAGCATCAGGATCTGCCCGATGGCGGCGGCAAAACCCAGGGTCACTGTCGAGGTCGCCGACTTCGGATCGTCAGGCACCGGGTCCATGCTGTGATGGATCTCGGTCGTCGCTTTCCACACCAGGAACAGGCCACCGGCGATCAGGATCATGTCCTTCCAGGAGAACGCCTGACCAAGGATCTCGATGACAGGCTCGGTCAACTGCACGATGAACGCGATGGTGCTCAACAGGGCCAGACGCATGATCAGCGCCATGCCGATACCCAGACGGCGGGCTTTCTGCCGGTACTGTTCGGGCAGCTTGTTGGTCAGGATCGAGATGAAGATCAGGTTATCGATGCCGAGCACGATTTCCATCACCACCAGTGTGGCCAAAGCAATCCAGGCCGTCGGGCTGGAAGCGAGTTCTAACAGGTATTCCATGGGTCAGTCCTGACTCTTGTAAGACGATTTAGATGGTCTTGGAGGAAGATTCGGATTTGTCCGCATCTTTTTCCGGCGCTTCTTTTTTCTCGATCAGACCGCCAGTGGCCTCACTGAGCGCCTGCTCGGCGGCTTTGTGCGTATCGTCGATCGCCTGCTTGGCGCTCTCGGCGGCCTTGCCCATCAGTTGCTGGGCGCTTTTTTCCGCCTGGTCGCAACCCGCCATAAGCAGTAAAGACGTAAACATCAGTGCCGGGATCGTGTATTTCATGAGGTTTCCTTCGTATGAACAGACAGGGTCACAGACCGCCCGTCGATGGCTGGGCATTCTAGGGAGACAAACACTTCAGGAAAATTCGTATTTTTAGCGGCTATACTTCGATTTATACGAACTGTATCTGGCGGACCCAACCCCATGCTCAATTACCGACAACTGCATTACTTCTGGGTGGTGGCCAAGACCGGCAGCATCGTACGCGCGTGCGAGCAACTGAACCTGACGCCACAGACCATCAGCGGTCAGATTTCACTGCTCGAACAGACCTATGGCATCGAGTTGTTTCAACGGGTCGGCCGGCAACTCGAACTCACAGAAGCCGGACGCCAGGCCCTGCCCTACGCCGAGCAGATGTTTCAGCTCGGCGGCGAGCTGGAACTGATGCTGCGCGCCCAGCCCAATGAGCAACAGATCCTGTTCCGCGTGGGAGTGGCGGACGTGGTGCCCAAATCCATCGTCTATCGACTGATCGCGCCGACCATGGAGTTGAGCGAACCGCTGCGAATCACCTGCCGCGAAGACAAACTCGAGCGATTACTGGCGGATCTGGCGATCCAGCGCCTGGACCTGGTGATCTCCGACAGCCCGATGCCCTCGCATCTGGACATCAAGGGTTACAGCCAGAAGCTCGGCGAATGCGGGATCAGCTTCTTCGCCACCGCCGAACTGGCGGCGCAATACGGTCAGGATTTCCCGCGCAGCCTGCACGGTGCGCCACTGTTGATCCCCGGCGCAGAAACCGTGGTGCGCAGCCGTTTACAGCGCTGGTTCGCGGAGCAGCAGATTCAGCCGAGGATTGTCGGGGAGTTCGATGACAGCGCCTTGATGCAGGCGTTCGGCCAGTCCGGCAGCGGGATTTTCATTGGCCCGAGCGTGATTGCCGATGAGGTGAAACGCCAGTATGGCGTCGAGTTGATCGGCCAGACCGATGCGGTGAGCGAGTCGTTCTACGCGATCTCGGTGGAGCGCAAGGTCAAGCACCCCGGCATCAAAGCGATTACCGAAGGTGCCCGACGCGAGCTGTTTACAGCCTTTTAAGCCGGCGCACAGACGTCACGCGGCTTGAGCACCATCAGCACCATGGCGAGGAAAATCGACAGCAGAATGAACCCGGCGGCGGCGAAACCCACGAAGCCCAGACCGGCGCTGTCGATCACCCGACCGCCAATGATCGCGCCCAGACCAATCCCCAGGTTGGCCCCGGCGATGTTCAGCGACGCGGCGAAGGCCGGCGCTTCCGGTGCGGCTTTCATCAAGCGCACATGACTGACCAGAAACAGCGCTGCCTGAGTCACGCCCCAGATGCCCATCGCCGCCGCCAGACCCAGCGACGAATTGATGTTCGGCACCAATGCCACCATCCCGGGAATCATGAACGCGCAGAACATCACCGAGGCCATCAGCGGATGGCGATCCACCGCGCGACCGCCCAGCGAGTTGCCGATCAGACCGACCGCGCCAAAGCCCATCAGGCACCAGCCGACCACGGTGCCATTGAAGCCGGCCAGACGCTCAAGGATGTCCGCCAGATAGGTGTAAGCGGTGAACATGCCGCTGAACACCAGGATCGACAGCAGCACATGACCCAGCATCAGCGGGCTGCGCAGGATCTTGAACTGCGAAGCGAAACTGACCTGATGCTGGTGCAGGCTGGTTTTCGGCAAGTAGACAAACAGCAACAAGGCCTTGGCGAACGCGATCACCGCCAGAATGGCGAACGCACTGCGCCAGCCGAATGCATCGGAAATCAGCGTGCCGACGGGGATGCCGAACACCGTGGCGCAGACGATCCCGAAGCCGATCTTGGCGATGGCGCGACCAGCGAAGTCCGGGCCGACGATGTCTACCGCCGTTTCACTGGCCAGGGCCCAGAATACCGGCAGCCCCAACGCCGGAATCAACCGGGCAATCGCCATGACCCAGATGTTCGGCGCCAGTGCTGCCACGGTGTTGGCCAGGCCGAACATGATCAGGATGGTGATAAACAGTTTGCGCCGTTCGAAACGGGCGAAATATGCCGTCAAGAACGGGCCGAACATGGCCACGGTGAAAGCGAATAGCGTCACCAGCAGCCCGGCTTGCGGGATGGTGACGGCCAGGTCGCGGGCAATTGCCGGCAACAGGCCGACGATGACGAACTCTGTGGTCAGCACCGTAAACCCGGCGGCGGACAACAGAAGGATGGGCAACAGCATGAGGAACTCCAGCAAAACGACGACACCAGCGCTGACCCGAAGGCCCGCCGGCAGAACTTGAAAATAAGGATGCGCAATCTTAACAGAGTGTTTCCCGGGTGACTTGCACAAACCTGTCTATGTGGCCGAACGTTTCGGTGGCAGATCGTCACAGGCCTGAAGGACAAGGCCTACGCTGTGATAAAGTCCGCGCCCTGCAAAACGTACACCCTGTTCAGCCACCCGTTTAACGGTGTGACTGTCGCGCCAGCCCTTTCGGTTCGTGTCTGTGGCCTGCCCCCGATTCAACGCCCGGATCACGCGACCTTGCACCCTATAAAAAACCAGAGATGCCGTCATGACCGTTTCATCCCCTTCTCTATTGCAACGCCTTAAAAGCCTCAGCCTGGTCACGCAGATCCTGATTGGCCTGATTGCCGGCATCGCCCTGGCACTGTTCGCGCCGGAGGCCGCCAAGGGCACCGCATTCATCGGCAAGGTGTTCGTCTCGGCGCTGAAAGCCGTGGCCCCGATCCTGGTGTTCGTGCTGGTCATGGCGTCGATCGCCAACCACAAGCACGGCCAGGAAACCCATATCCGGCCGATCCTGTTCCTCTATCTGCTGGGCACCTTCGCCGCCGCCGTAGTCGCGGTGATCGCCAGCACGATGTTCCCGTCGCATCTGGTGCTGTCCACCGACAACATTGCCGTGACCGCCCCGGGCGGCATCGGCGAAGTGCTGCAAAGCCTGCTGCTGAGCGTGGTCGATAACCCGGTAAGCGCACTGATGAACGCCAACTTCATCGGCATTCTGGCCTGGGCCATCGGCATGGGCGTGGCCATCCGCCACGCCGGCGACACCACCCGCGAAGTCGTCAGTGACCTGTCCAACGGCGTGACCCTGATCGTGCGCGTGGTAATTCGCTTCGCACCGCTGGGGATTTTCGGCCTGGTGGCCTCGACCCTGGCCACCTCCGGTTTCGGCGCGCTGGTCGGTTACGCGCACCTGCTGGCGGTATTGCTGGGCTGCATGCTGTTCGTGGCGCTGGTGATGAACCCGCTGATCGTGTTCTGGAAGCTGCGCCGCAACCCGTACCCGCTGACGCTCCAGTGCCTGCGTGAAAGCGGCATCACCGCGTTCTTCACCCGCAGCTCGGCAGCGAACATTCCGGTCAACCTGGAGCTGAGCAAGCGTCTGGGCCTGCACGAAGACACCTATTCGGTCTCGATTCCGCTGGGCGCGACCATCAACATGGCCGGCGCGTCGATCACCATCACCGTGCTGACCCTCGCCGCCGTGCACACCTTGGGCATCGCCGTGGACATCCCGACCGCGATCCTGCTCAGTGTTGTTGCTGCGATCTGCGCTTGTGGCGCATCCGGTGTAGCTGGCGGTTCGCTGCTGTTGATCCCGCTGGCGTGCAGCCTGTTCGGCATTCCGAGCGAGATTGCCATGCAAGTGGTCGCAGTCGGTTTCATCATCGGCGTGCTGCAGGACTCGGCCGAGACGGCGCTGAACTCCTCCACCGACGTACTGTTCACCGCCGCCGCGTGCCTGGGCGAAGAACAGAAAACCCAGCGTCCGGCGTAAAAATCCAGCGCAACAAAAAGCCCGCCAAGGCGCAAACCTTGGCGGGCTTTTTCATGCGCCGGGCTTAGTACGCGCCCATGTAATCGCGCTTGCCCACTTCCACACCGTTGTGGCGCAGCAGGTCGTAAGCGGTGGTGACGTGGAAGAAGAACTGCGGCAGGCCGTAGCTCAGCAGGTAAGCCTGGCCACTGAAGCGCTTCTCTTTCGGCGTGCCCGGACGGGTCACGATCTCGATGCCTTCCTTGCCGTTGATTTGCTCAGGCTTGAACTCGCCGATGAAGGCCAGGACCTTGGCGATCAGCGCTTGCAGCTCGGCGAAGGTGGTTTCTGTGTCGTCGTATTTCGGGATTTCGACTTCAGCCAGACGCGAGGAAACGCCTTTGGCGAAGTCCACCGCGATCTGCACCTGGCGCACCAGCGGGAACATGTCCGGGTACAGGCGGGCCTGCAGGAAGGCGTTCGGGTCGATGTTTTTCTCGGTGGCGTGGGTTTCAGCCTTTTTCAGCACATCGCTCAGGGCGTTGAGCATTTGTTGGAAAACCGGAACGGATGCGGCGTACAAGGAAATGGTCATGGCAGTCTCACGTGGTGGCTGGGTGAATCGTGGGGCGATTATAGCCATGCTCGCATGGCGGCGCGGCTTGTCTTTTATCCAGCAAGGATTAGGCTAGGCGCCTTCGACTGCAGAGGGAACGCGCGATGACCACAGAATTTGAAACCCGCTCCGACGAACCACGGCTCAACGCCACGGAAATCCGCATTCTGGGTTCGCTGATCGAGAAACAGGCCACCAGCCCGGAAACCTATCCGCTGACCCTCAACGCGCTGGTGCTGGCCTGCAATCAGAAGACCAGCCGGGAACCGGTGATGAACCTGACCCAGGGCCAGGTCGGCCAGAGCCTGCGCGCCCTCGAAGGTCGCGGCTTTGCCAAACTGGTGATGGGCAGTCGCGCCGACCGCTGGGAGCACAAGGTCGACAAGGCGCTGGAACTCGTGCCGGCGCAATTGATCCTGACCGGTTTGATGTTTCTTCGCGGCCCGCAGACCGTCAACGAGCTGCTGACCCGCAGCGGTCGCATGCATGAGTTCGAAGACGCCGAACAAGTGGTGCATCAGCTGGAACGCCTGATCGCTCGCGATCTGGCGGTGTTGATTCCACGCCAGGCCGGCCAGCGCGAGGATCGCTACACCCACGCACTGGGCGATCCGGCGGACATCGAGGCGATTATCGCGGCGCGGCAGAACCCGAGTGATCGCGGGGCTGCCAGCGGTGTGTCAGTGGAGCGCATCGAAGAGCTGGAAGCGCGCATTGCGGCACTGGAAGAGCGTCTGGCCCGCCTCGAGGAATAAGCACACCGGGGACGGCGTTATTCGCCGTCCCAGTAATCCACCCCGTCCGCCTGCCGCGCCACCGCCACGAAGCCCGAGGCATTGCCTTCGGCATCGATATTAAAGTTGTCCATCACCGCGTATTTGTTCGAATCCGGGTACTCGCAGATTTCCGGTTGCTGCTGAGTGCTGACCGCCAGATAGCGCAGTTCCTGCGAGCTGGTATTGATAATCTGGTGCGCCGCTTCCGGGCCGCCCGGCGGGCAGGCGATCACGTCGCCGGCGCGGATCGGGAAACGTTCGGCGCCGAGGCGCACCTCCCCTTCCCCGGCCACCACGTAAAACATTTCCTCATTGACCCGATGACTGTGAAACGGGCTGCCACGCATGCCCGGCGGCAGCGCATACAGCCGATAACCGAGCTTCTGCGCGCCCAGTTGCTGGCCGACCCGGGCGAATCGTTGCTGATAACGCCCGGCGGTTTCGCCATCGGGGGCCAGGGCTTCGGGCAGCGGTTCGAGTTCGACGTCATTCAGGTTGAGAATGGGCGGATGCATGCAAACCTCGGCTTTTGTGAAGGGCAAGTCTGTGCTTGCTGATCCGGCAGTATAAACAAAGCAAGGCAAGAAACCGCGTCGCGGCAATCGCTAGCAGGCTAGCTCCCACGGGAGGTATGCATTTCCACTGTGGGAGCTAGCCTGCTAGCGATGAGGCCCGCCAAGCCAACACAAAAACGAAGGACTCAGCTGCGGGCAAACGCCACCGCCGCATCGAACTGCTCCACCGTCGGCCGCACACCGGTGTACAGCACAAACTGCTCCAGCGCCTGGATCGCGATCACTTCCAGCCCGGTGATCACTTTTTTACCTTCGGCACGCCCACGCACGATCAGCGGGGTTTCCGACGGGATCGCCACCACATCGAACACAGTGTCGGCAGACTTGATCACATCCACGTCAAAAGAAAGCTGTCCCGCTTCCGGGCCGCCGTCCATCCCGACCGGCGTCACGTTGATCAGCATCTGCGGGCGCTCGTCACCCAATTCCGCCTGCCAGCGATAGCCCAGGGAGTCCGCCAGTGCACGCCCGGCGCGCTCGTTGCGGGCCACGATCAAACCGTTTTTGTAACCACCATCGCGCAAGGCACTGGCCACAGCCTTGGCCATGCCACCGCTGCCACGCAGGGCGAAAGTCGAGTCCTTCGGCACCGCGTGGGTTTCCAGCAACTGGGCAATCGCAATGTAATCGGTGTTGTAGGCCTTGAGATGGCCGTTGGTGTTGACGATGGTGTTGATCGACTGGATCGCTGCCGCCGAGGCATCCAGCTCATCGACCAGCGCAATGCTCGCTTCCTTGAACGGCATCGACACCCCGCAACCGCGGATGCCCAGCGCCCGAATCCCGCCGACAGCCCCCGGCAGATCCTGGCTGCTGAAAGCCTTGTAATAAAAATTCAGGCCCAATTGCTCATACAAATGGTTATGAAAACGCAGACCGAAATTCCCGGGACGCCCAGACAGGGACATGCACAATTGGGTGTCTTTGTTGGGGTTCATCTGCATGGGAGGCTCCTTTGAATGCACTTTCGGATGGACGGGATTAGCCAGGCCATCGGGTTCTGAACGATCATAAGGCGGTCTGTTCCGGGCATCGCAGCCGACGCACGAAACCCGGTAAGCAAACCGGTACAGACCTTACACAAAATTTACCCAGCCGCCGTGCTGTTTTTCCAAATGTTGCTGTCTTAGAAGTATCCCCGCGCTATCCCGAGCCTGATGCAGGCCCGGACGCCGGGTCGAAGAACCGAGGATTAATCATGATTCGTAAACTCCCCATCGTGGCCTTGTTGATTGGTGCATTCGCGATCACGGGTCAGGCAGAAGCCCACGGCGGTGGCTGGCAGGGTCCGGCGGTATTTGGTGCGATCGTCGGCTCGGCCATCATCGGCTCGGCGCTCATCAACCAGGATCGGCCGGTGTACGTCCAACAGCCTGTTTACGCTCAACCGGCACCGGTCTACGTGCAGCAACCGCCGCCACCGGTCTACTACCAGCCGGCCCCGGTTTATGTGCAGCAACCGGTTTATGTTCCGGGTCCGGTCTACTACGGTCCACCCCGTGGTTATTACGGCCACCCGCACTACTATGGTGGTCGCTGGTAAGCACACAGACAAAGCCCCGCTTTTACAGCGGGGCTTTTTTTGGCCTTGAGAAAGCCGACCGTCCGTCGGCCAACGTCTGAAAAAATCTCGCCAAGGTCGCTGTGGAGACAGTTCCACCCGTTAAAGTCGGCATGATGGACTCGACCGTTGGGCCGAAACACACAACGGTCATCTATTTGTCATGACGGAACCGCAATCTGAATCCGTCCGCATACAACAGGTTGATAAAAACAAGGACGACTGGAATGCCAACACAGAATCCGCACCGCATCGTCGGTTTATGCACGTCGGGCAAGGTCTACAACGCCCTGACCGAGCTCAAGCACCTGGAAGGCCACCGCACGGCGAAATTTCTCTCGCTGCTGGCGGAAAACCTGGTGCGCAAGGGCCTGCTCAACGAGCACGAGATCGTGCACATGCTTGACCAGGTGGTCGATTGACCCAGCCCTCAACGGCATCAATGACCACTATCGAAAGCGTTGATTGTCCCTGAAACGGCCGAGTCCCTAAGGTAGCTCCATCGATTGATGGAGGTACTTGTCATGGCTCAGGTTCAAATCATGTCCGTTGTCGGCAGCGCGGTTCCCGCATCGCTCAGAGAGCTGGGCCTGCTCGCCTGCTGGTATCTGGTGCGCGACGGCGAGCCGGTCAGCGGTCCGCTCACCTCCTTGCCAGCCGCTCAGGCGCTGTCGCAACGACTGATCGACGGACCGTTCAAGGCTTAAGGCAGCTGCACTTTCGGTTTGGACTCGATGAACAACGCCCAGCTCGACATGAACAATGCAGCGATCAGCGGCCCGATCACGAAACCGCTGAGACCGAACACGGCCAGTCCGCCCAGGGTCGAGATCAGAATCATGTAGTCCGGCATCCGGGTGTCCTTGCCCACCAGGATCGGGCGCAGCACGTTATCCACCAGACCGATCACGAACACCCCGAACAGCCCCAGCACCACGCCCTGCCAGATCATCCCGCTGAGCAGGAAGTAAACCGCCACCGGCGCCCAGACGATCCCTGCCCCCACCGCCGGCAGCAGCGACAGAAACGCCATCAGCACCGCCCAGAGCAAGGCACTGGGAATGTCGAGAAACCAGAAAATCGCCCCGCCCAACGCACCTTGCGTAATGGCCACCAGCAGGTTGCCTTTGACCGTGGCCCGCACCACCCGATTGAATTTCAGTTGCAGACGCCGCTTGTGATGCTCTTCCAGCGGCACCGCCGTGCGGACTTTGCGCGCCAGTTCGGCGCCGTCGCGCAGGAAGAAAAACAGCAAATACAACATGATGAAAAAACTCACCACGAACTCGAAAGTCCCTTGGCCGAAACTGAATGCCTGGCTCGCCAGCGCCTGACTGCCCTGCATGGCAGCCTTGACGATCTTCTCGCGCAAGGCATTGAGCTCGCCCATGCCGAAGCGATCAAGCAGGTGCTGAAAGTAAGGCGGCAGACTGTGCTTGAACTGCGCCAGATAGGCGCCGATATCGAGCTTGCCGCTTTCGATATTGTCGTAAAGCGTCGCGCCTTCCTGCACCAGCAGCACACTGAGGACGATCACCGGCAAGATCGCGATCACCAGGCAGATGCTCAAGGTACACAGTGAGGTCAGGTTGCGTTGCCAGCCGAATTTCAGCTGCAACTGACGTTGCATCGGTGCGAACAGGATGCCAAGGATCACTGCCCAGAACACCGCGCCGTAGAACGGCAGCAGGATCCAGATGAAGGCGACCGTCACCAGAAACAGCAGCACGGTGAGGGATTTGAATTGCAGACTCTTTTGGTTCATGTCCGGTCCAGGTCAGTCAGGCGCCACCCGCGCCCGTCCCGTTTAGTCAGCCAGCATCAGCGCGAGTGCCGTGTTTCTTCATGGAGCATAGATCCAGATCAATAAACCCTCGGCGCAACTGCTCTACCCTGCCGCGCTTTTGCGACCGACGCCGCCATGACGACCTCCTTCACCCCCGAACTGCTCGCCCCCGCCGGCACCCTGAAAAACATGCGTTATGCCTTCGCCTATGGGGCCGATGCGGTGTATGCCGGCCAGCCGCGCTACAGCCTGCGGGTGCGCAACAACGAGTTCGATCACGCCAATCTGGCGCTCGGCATTCGTGAAGCCCAGGCCCAGGGCAAGCGCTTCTACGTGGTGGTCAACATCGCGCCACACAATGCCAAACTGAAGACCTTCCTCAAGGACTTGGCGCCGGTGATCGAAATGGCACCGGACGCGCTGATCATGTCCGACCCCGGCCTGATCATGCTGGTGCGCCGGCACTTCCCGCAGATGCCGATCCACCTCTCGGTGCAGGCCAACACGGTGAATTGGGCGAGTGTCGAGTTCTGGCAACAGCAGGGGTTGAGCCGGATCATCCTGTCCCGTGAGTTGTCGCTGGAAGAGATCGGCGAAATCCGCGAGCAAGTGCCGGGCATGGAGCTGGAAGTATTCGTCCACGGCGCGCTGTGCATGGCCTATTCCGGCCGCTGCCTGCTCTCGGGCTACATGAACAAACGCGACGCCAATCAAGGCACCTGCACCAACGCCTGCCGCTGGAAATACTCGGCCCAGGAAGCCACCGAGAACCCGCTCGGCGAAATCGTGCAGAGCTTCGAACCGCAACCGACCCTCGGCCTCGGCGCCCCCACCGATCAGGTGTTCCTGTTGCAGGAAGCCAATCGTCCCGGCGAGATGATGCCGGCCTTCGAAGACGAGCACGGCACCTACATCATGAACGCCAAGGACCTGCGCGCGGTGCAGCACGTCGAGCGCCTGACCCGCATGGGCGTACACTCGCTGAAGATCGAAGGCCGGACCAAATCCCACTTTTATTGCGCACGCACTACCCAGGTGTACCGCCGGGCCATCGACGATGCAGTGGCCGGCCGTGAATTCGACCGCAGCCTGATGACCGATCTGGAGTCATTGGCCCAGCGCGGCTACACCGAAGGTTTCCTGCGTCGGCACGTCCATGACGAATACCAGAACTACCAGAACGGCAGCTCGGTGTCAGAGCGTCAGCAGTTTGTAGGTGAGTTGACCGGCGAACGCCGGGACAGGCTCGCCGAGGTCAAGGTGAAGAACCGATTTGCCCTGGGCGATCATCTGGAACTGATGACACCCAAGGGCAATTTCCATTTTGATCTGCAGGAACTGCAGAACCTCAAGGGCGAAGCCATCGACGTGGCACCGGGAGATGGGCACACCGTGTACTTGCCGATTCCGGACGCCGTTGATCTGCACTTCGGGCTGTTGATGCGCGACGTGAGCGGAGCCTGATCCGGCTCAGGCAAACTCCTCACGCAACATCGCCACAAACGCCTCACGCGCCGGGTGCACCCCGGCGTTTTCATGCCAGTAGAACAAATTGTCGATGGCCGTCAGTTCGGGAAACTCGAAACCCGTACACCCCGCACCTTTGGCGTATTGCTCGAACACGCCCTTGGGCACCAGCGCCACACCCGCCCCGGCACTCACACAACCGACAATCGCCCCGTAACTGGCCAGGCTGACAATCGGCAGCGACAGCCCCTGGCGCAACAGCCAGTGCTCCAGCGCGGCGCGATACGGACAACCCTGCGGCCACATGAACACGGTCTTGTCCTGCAAATCGGCGAGGTTGCGCACCGGCCCGAACGAGGTCGATGCGATCAACAGCAATTCTTCGCGATACATCGGCGTGCGCTTGAGCCGGGAGCGTTCGACGTCCACCGCAACGATCGCGCCGTCCAGGCGATGACTGACCGTATCGTCGAGCAATTGCCCCCAGGTACCGGTGGTCAGTTCCAGCGCCACGTTCGGATAGCGTTTGTGAAATTTCGCCAGCAGGCGCGGCAGTCGCCCGGTGGCCGAGGATTCAATGGCGCCGATGCGCAGCGGCCCGGACGGTTCGGCGCCGGGATCGACTGCGCGCTTGGCTTCGGCCGTCAGTGCCAGAATCCTTTCTGCATAGGCGAGAAAAGTCTGCCCCGCAGGACTGATCCGCAACCCCCGCCCTTCACGCAGAAACAGCGCCACACCCAGCTCCGCTTCCAGGGATTTGATCCGCGCCGTGATGTTCGACGGCACGCAAAACAGCCTTTCGGCGGCTTTGGCGATGCTGCCGACCTCGGCCACGGTCTTGAACATGCGGATCTGTGCCAGCTCCATAATCATCACTCTGAGTGAACGGTTTGCGCAGTATAAGTCAGTTGTGACGAATGATTGGCGACCCGGATACTCGACGCATCAACCCTCTTGGTGCCTCGCTCATGCCTTCCACTTCGCCCTTGAAAATCCTGTTGGCCATGGCCTTCGTCGTCGGCTGCTGGGCCTATTCGCCGACCGGCATCCACATCGGCCTGCAAGCTTACGATCCCGGTCATCTGGCGTTGCTGCGGTTTCTGCTGGCGTCGCTGTTCATGGCAGTGATTGCAGGCTTCAAAGGCATTCACCTACCGCGCTTTCAAGACCTGCCACTGTTATTGGCCCTGGGCTTTTTTGCCGTCAGCCTGCATCACGTCGTGTTGAACATCGGCCAGCAAAGCGTCAGCGCCGGCGCGTCGAGTGTGCTGGCGCAATCGACGCCGCTGTTCAGCACGCTGCTGGCGCGGTTTCTGTTCAAGGATCGGGTCAGCGTCTGGCGCTGGGGTTGCGTGTTGCTGGGATTGGTCGGCGTGGTGATTGTGGTGAGCGGCGATCGCGGTCTCGGCAGCATCGACGCCCATGGTTTGCTGATCCTGCTGGCGGCGGTGTCGTGGAGCGTTTACTTCGCCCTGCAAAAACACTACGCCCGGCGCTACGACGGACTGACGCTGGTTTGCTACACGGTGTGGTCCGGCACGCTGTTGCTGTTGATCTACTTGCCGGGGCTGGTCGACAGCGTGATCAATGCGCCGCTGCGGGTGCAATGGGCGGTGCTTGGTCTGGGGGTGTTTCCCAGCGCCCTCGCCTACCTGGCGTGGGCATTCGTGCTAAAGCATGTGGACCTGAGCCGGGCGACGATGACGCTGTACCTGATTCCACCGACTGCGATGGGGATTGCTTCGGTGGGCCTGGGTGAACGCCCGACGCTGCTGGTGCTGGTGGGGTCGGCGGTGGTGTTGATCAGCGTGCTGGCGTTGAATCTGGAGCGGCCGGCGGTGGTGCGGGCCATTGAGATGTGAGCCGCTGCGCTTCAGGCTCCGCCTGCCGAAAACCGGTCACGACTGTTGCTCAGGTGCAGCCACATCGCCGCCCGCGCCGCGTCCGGATCCTGACGTTTGATCGCGTTGAAAATCGCCTCATGCTCAAGATTCGCCAGTTGCCCGAGCTTGCTCAAATCCACCGCTCCGCGCTCGGCCGCATTGACCCGCGTGCGCGGAATCATCGCGCTGCCCAGGTGCTGCATGATTTCGGTGAAGCAGACATTGCCGGTGGCTTCGGCAATCAGCAGATGAAAGCGCCGGTCGGCTTCAACGCAGCTGTCGTTGTTGGCCAATAGACGCTGATAGTCATCCAGCGCCTGACGCATCTGCACCAGTTGTTGCTCGGTGCGACGCTGCGCGGCCAGCGCCGCAGCTTGTGTCTCCAGCCCCATGCGCAACTCGAGAATGCTGCGCACGCCCAGTGCGGTGTCGACATTCAGCCGCAACCCCTGCTCCGGTGCGCGTTCGATCACGAAGGTGCCGATGCCGTGCCGCGTCTCCACCAGCCCAGACGCCTGCAACTTGGAAATCGCCTCACGCACCACGGTGCGACTGACGCCGTGTTCCTGAACGATCGAGTTTTCTGACGGCAGCTTGTCACCGGGCAGCATCTGGCCGAGCAGGATGCTCTGGGTGAGTTTTTCCACCAGGTCGTGGGCCAGGTTGTGCGCGCGTTTGCGAGCAGGTGCGTCGAGGTCTTCTTGCATGGTCGGTTCCGGTGATCAGGGCACACCGATCGTAGCACTGGGTGCGATGACTTGTATGAGCTCCTATGAACTCCGGGGATCAACTTGTATGACAACACTAGATTTCAGCTAGAAAATCTCCCGTTGCGCCGAGCAGTCGCACCACAACCACTGGCATGGAATGCTTTGCCACGCCTGTCAAAATCCCTATGAAAGCCAACAAAAACGGCACTGAAAACCTAAAAGAGCATAAAAACCGATCGCCGTAGACAAATTTGATTGACCTCTCCCGCTTGTAGGACAAAAAAATCTAGTTGTATGATGTCTATCAACAACACAACACCCAGCCACACCCCGCATAAAAATAACGAGTGGGAGAAAACCAAGTGAAATCATCCATTGCCGGGATGAACGAGGGCGCCGATTCGGTGCTGTCCTCCGCCATTGCCAAAGTCAAACGCCACGTCCTGCCGCTGTTCGTGATCATGTTCATCGTCAATTACATTGACCGGGTGAACATCGGCTTCGTCCGCACTCACATGGAACATGACCTCGGCATCGGTGCCGCGGCCTACGGTTTCGGTGCCGGACTGTTCTTCATCGGTTACGCGCTGTTCGAAGTCCCCTCCAACATGCTGCTGCAAAAGGTCGGCGCACGAATCTGGCTGACCCGCATCATGCTCACCTGGGGTCTGGTGGCCGCCGGGATGGCGTTCATCCAGAACGAAACCCACTTCTACATCCTGCGTTTTTTGCTCGGCGTGGCCGAAGCCGGGTTCTTTCCCGGAGTGATCTACTACTTCACCCGCTGGTTGCCGGGGGCCGAGCGCGGCAAGGCGATTGCGATTTTCTTGAGCGGTTCGGCCGTGGCCTCGCTGATTTCCGGTCCGCTGTCCGGCCTGCTGTTGCAGATCGAAGGCCTGGGCCTGCACGGCTGGCAGTGGATGTATTTCATTGAAGGGATGTTCTCGGTCGGCCTGTGCGTGTTCGTCTGGTTCTGGCTCGACGCTAAACCCCACGATGCGAAGTGGCTGACCCGCGCCGAGCAGGATGCGCTGGTCATAGCCATCGACGATGAACAGAAGGCCCGCGAAGCCGCAACGCCGATCCGGCCGTCGCTGGGCAAGCTGCTCAAGGATCGCCAGATCATCCTGTTCTGCCTGATCTACTTCTTCATTCAATTGACGATCTACGCCGCGACGTTCTGGCTGCCGAGCATCATCAAGAAGATGGGCGAGATGAGCGACTTCCAGGTCGGCCTGTTCAACTCGATTCCGTGGCTGCTGTCGATCATCGGCATGTACGCGTTCGCCTCGTTCTCGGCGAAGTGGAAACACCAGCAGGCGTGGGTGGCCACGGCGCTGTTGATCGCCGCCGCGGGGATGTTCATGTCCACCACTGGCGGACCGATTTTTGCCTTCGTCGCGATCTGCTTTGCTGCGCTGGGTTTCAAATCTGCGTCGTCACTGTTCTGGCCGATTCCGCAGGCTTACCTTGACGCACGGATCGCCGCTGCCGTCATCGCGCTGATCAACTCGGTGGGCAACCTCGGCGGCTTCGTCGCCCCCACCACTTTCGGCCTGCTGGAACAACACACCGGTTCGATTCAGGGCGGCCTCTATGGTCTGGCCGCAACCTCGATCATCGCCGCAATCATCGTGTTCGCCGCCCGCATGACACCCAAATCCGCTCCTGACATCGCCGTAGCCGATGCCGCGCCGAAACACGCCTGAATCCGTTTGAAAGGACAACAAGACATGACCGCACACGACATCGCCAAAGCCCCGATCATCACCGAGATGCAAGTCATCCCGGTGGCCGGCCACGACGGTATGCTGCTCAACCTGAGCGGCGCCCACGGGCCGTTTTTCACCCGTAACATCGTCATCCTCAAGGACAACGCCGGCCACACCGGCGTCGGTGAAGTGCCCGGCGGCGAACGCATCCGCCAGACCCTCGAAGACGCCCGCAGCCTGGTGGTCGGCAGCCCGATCGGCACGTATCAGAAGATCCTCAACCAGGTGCGCCAGACCTTCGCCGACCGCGATGCCGGCGGCCGTGGTCTGCAGACCTTCGACCTGCGCATTACCATTCACGCGGTCACCGGGCTCGAAGCCGCCCTGCTCGACCTGCTCGGCCAGCACCTCGACGTGCCGGTGGCTGCGTTGCTCGGCGAAGGCCAGCAGCGCGATGAAGTGAAGATGCTCGGTTATCTGTTCTACGTCGGTGATCGCCGGGAAACCGACCTCGCCTATCGCAGCGAACCGGATGCCGACAACGACTGGTTCCGCGTGCGTCACGAGAAAGCCATGACCGCCGACGCCGTAGTGCGTCTGGCAGAGGCGGCCCATGCGCGTTACGGCTTCAAGGACTTCAAACTCAAGGGCGGCGTGCTCAGTGGCGATGCCGAAATCGAAGCGGTGACCGCACTGGCCGAGCGCTTTCCCGACGCACGCATTACTCTCGATCCGAACGGTGCGTGGTCACTGAAAGAAGCGATCCGACTGTGCCGCGACCAACATCATGTGCTGGCCTACGCCGAAGACCCGTGCGGTGCGGAAAACGGTTATTCGGGCCGTGAAGTGATGGCGGAATTTCGTCGCGCCACCGGCCTGAAAACCGCTACCAACATGATCGCCACCGACTGGCGTGAAATGGGCCACGCGATTCAGTTGCAGTCGGTGGACATTCCGCTGGCCGACCCACATTTCTGGACCATGCAGGGTTCGGTGCGCGTGGCGCAGATGTGCCACGAATGGGGCCTGACCTGGGGCTCACACTCCAACAACCACTTTGACATTTCCCTGGCGATGTTCACCCACGTCGCGGCCGCCGCGCCGGGCGACATCACCGCCATCGACACCCACTGGATCTGGCAGGACGGCCAGCGCCTGACCAAGGCACCGCTGCAAATCGTCGACGGCTGCGTGCAGGTGCCGAAGAAACCGGGGCTGGGCGTGGAGTTGGACATGGACCAGGTGGCCAAGGCCCATGAACTCTATAAAAGCATGGGACTGGGCGCGCGGGATGACAGCGTGGCGATGCAGTTTCTGATTCCGGGCTGGACGTTCGATAACAAGAAGCCGTGCCTGGTGCGCTAAGCCTGCGCAACCTCCAGTAACCAGTGTCTGAACGCCGCCATCGCCGACGTCTCCGGCCGTGACTGCAACCGCGTCAGCCAATAGCTGCCGGTGGTGATTTCGATGGCAAAGGGTTGGCGGATCAGATCCGCCGCCAGTTGCCGGGCAAACATCAACGGCGGCGCCAGTGCCACCCCGCCGCCTTGCAATGCCGCCTCCATCATCGCCAGCGACGAGTCGAACACGATGCTCTGGGGCGGCGCGGCATGGGTCGCCAGACCGGCCGCGTGAAACCATTCAGGCCACTCATCGGTGCGATAGGAGCGCAACAAACGCTGCTGCAGAAGATCCCCCGGCGTGTGCAACTGTCGGGCGATTTCCGGCACGCAGAGCACCGACAACGGCGCCTCCAGCAAACGGGTCGCCTCGATACCGTGCCACGCCCCGGCGCCAAACCGGATTGCGTAATCCAGCCCTTCGGCGGCGACGTCCACTCGATTGTTGTTGGTCGACAGTCGCAAATCTATGAGCGGATGTTTCGCCTGAAAGTCTGCCAGCCTCGGCAACAACCAACCCACGGCGAAAGTCCCGACCGCGCCGACGGTGAGCATTTCCCGATATTGCCCGCCCGCCAGACGCTCGAGCATCTGCGCGATATGATCGAACGAGGTGGTCAGCACCGGCAGCAGAGTTTCGCCCTCGCCGGTCAGCATCAGCCCACGGGGCAGGCGTTTGAACAGGATCACGCCGAGTTGCGCCTCCAGACTTTTGACCTGATGGCTGACGGCCGCCTGAGTCACGCACAACTCCACCGCCGCACGTGTGAAGCTCAGGTGGCGCGCAGAAGCTTCAAAGGCGCGCAATGCATTCAACGGCAATTGAGGTCGAATCATGCCAAGTCCCAAATTTTTCTAATGGCTCGTCCGAGTTTTCATCGTTTGTCGAACGACGCCGGACTGCCTAGATTTGGCGGCGCCGATCAGCAGCCCAATGAAAAAAACACTCGCAGTGTAGCGGGATAACACCATTAGCACTCATGGAGAGTGATTCAAGCATGTCTTCGATCAACCTGAACAAACTCAAGTCTTTCAGCGCTTTCGGACTTTTCTTCAGCGCCGCCACCTGCCTGGCCGCCCCACAAACCGACGATCAATTACAGGCGCTGGTCAAGGCCACCGTGCCCCCGGTCATGCAGCAACAGGACATCGCGGGTCTGGCGGTGGCCGTGACTGTCGATGGCAAGGCGCATTACTTTAACTACGGTGTCGCTGACAAAAGCACCGGGCAAGCGGTGAATGAAAACACCCTGTTCGAAATCGGCTCGGTGAGCAAAACCTTCACCGCAACCCTCGCCGCCTACGCCCAGGCCAGCGGCAAACTGCAATTCTCCGACAAGGCCAGCCAGCACTGGCCCGAACTGAAAGGCAGCGCTTTCGACCACATCAGCCTGCTGCAACTGGGCACCTACAGCGCGGGAGGCCTGCCGCTGCAATTCCCGGATGCCGCGGACTCTGCCGACAAGATGCTCGGCTATTACCAACAGTGGAAACCGACCTTTCCGGCCGGGAGCCATCGCCTGTATTCCAACCCGAGCATCGGCCTGTTCGGTTTTCTGGCGGCGAAAAACCTCGGCCAGCCGTTCAATCAGGTCATGACCGAAACCCTGCTGCCGAAACTCGGGCTCAAGCACACCTTCCTGTCCGTGCCGGCTTCTGAGGAAAAGCTCTACGCCCAGGGCTATGACAAGAACAACAAGCCGGTTCGAGTCAGCCCCGGTGCCCTCGACTCCGAAGCCTACGGCGTGAAAACCAGCGCCGCCGACCTGCTGCAATACGTCGAGGCCAACCTCGACACCGCCAAACTCGAAACACCCCTGCAAAAAGCCATCGCCCTCACCCACACCGGCTACTACACCGTCGGCGACATGACTCAAGGCCTGGGCTGGGAACGCTATACCTACCCGATCAGCCTCGACCGCCTGCTGGACGGCAACTCGACGCCGATGGCCATGGAACCGCACAAGGTCAAATGGCTCAACCCGCCACAGGCGGAACCGGCGAACGTGCTGCTGAACAAGACCGGCTCTACAGCAGGCTACGGCGCCTACGTCGCGTTCGTGCCGTCGAAGAAAGTCGGGATCGTGATTCTGGCGAACCGCAACTATCCGAATGGAGAGCGGGTGAAGATTGCGCACAGGATTCTGGGTGAGTTGACCCGGTAATCACGGCATAAAAAACGGGCGACCTGAGAAGGTCGCCCGTTTTTTGATAACCGCTGAATCGGAACATCAATCATCCGGCATTTCCGGCGGCTTGGCCGGTTTGGTTGGCTTCGTCGGTTTTGTCCCTTTCGCACCCTTGGCCGGCGCCGGTTCAGCAGCAGCCGGGGCAGTCACCACAGTGGAAGTGGCTTCTTTCTCGGCGGCAGGCAGCGCATCAATGGTGTCGAAAATCTTCTTCAAATCGACCGCCGCCGCTTCATCCCCCGAAGCCGAGAGCTTGGTCTCGCCATCCTTGCCCACCAGAAAGACCTTCGGATACGCCCCGGCGCCAAGCTTCAGCGAGCGCAGCAACGCCATGGTCTGCTGCTGCTCCAGGCTTTTGCCATCGACCTGACCGCTCATGCTCAGGATGGTGTAAACCTTGATCTTGCGGTCGGCGATGCCTTGTTTGTTGGCCGGGTCGTCCAGCGCTTTTTTCAGGCTGACCCAATAAGAATCGACCGTACTGGAAGCGATCACGATCACCGGGCGGTTGATGCCCTTGTCGACGTCCAGAGGGGAATCGCCGTCGGCGGCGAACAGGGGGCCGGCAATCGCCAGCAAGAGTGTCAGGGTCAGTGACCTGATGAGCATGCGCATCTCCTTTTGATATCCACGCTCTAATGATTGCGCATCGCGGCGATTGTTCCGGGGGCTGCCCGGCAAAAGTGTTTCGCCTTGCCCAAAGCTTAGGTCAGCACCGATTTTGCGCAACCGGATACGCACGATCCTCTCGCGCATTTGATTACCTTTTATGAGCGCATTAGGGTGGCTGTTCAACCTGTGAAATGGAGTTCAACGCGCATGCACATCGACTATCTCTGCCATCACCCGCAACTGATCGAGGAACTGGCTGAACTGAACTTCAAGGAATGGGGCCAGTACAGCCCCAAAGACACCCTCGCCAGCCGCACTGAACGTATGCGCGCCGCCTGCGGCAAAGGTGCGATTCCCAGCGTGGTGGTGGCGATCGAAGACGGAAAACTGCTCGGCGGTGCGCTGCTGATCGACAGCGACATGGACACGCGCCCGCAACTGACGCCGTGGCTGGCCGGGGTCTACGTGAAGGCCGAACAGCGTGGCCGCGGCATCGCCTCGCAACTGGTCAACCGCATCGTCGAGGAAGCCGCCGCCCTGGGCGTCCCGCAGCTGTACCTGTACACCGATGCCGCGCAGTCGCTGTATGCGCGGCTGGGTTGGGAGGTGCTGGAAGAAACGGAATACGACGGTTTGCCGGTGACGGTGATGAAGCGCTCGCTCAGCCATTAAGCACTTAGCTCAGCGCCAAATCGAGCGCCGCTTCCAGCCCCGATGGATCAACGCATCGGCCGTCAAGGCGAAGCCTTCCGTCATCGAGGCTGACGTTCAAGATCAAAGTTGGCTTGTCGCCCGGATATTTGCGCAGCAGTAGATCAATAGCACCAGCGGTTTCATTGGTAGTGGAAATCAGGTCCCACTGGCTGCCACTCAAGTCCAGCAGCGTCTGTTGACGATGCTGGTCAACCACCAATGGCGCGTAGAGCCAGTGGCTCATGCGCATTTCCCGGGGCTCGACCGTGATGGCGAGACGGCCATTGCAATGGAATGTGGTTTCGCTCATGGCTGCGTGCCGATCAGAACGCCAGCTTGTAACCGATCAACACCAGCATCGTCGCCAGGCACGGACGCAGCAGTTCATCGGAGACGCGGCCGGTCAGGTGGCTGCCGAGCCAGATGCCCGGCAGCGAGCCGACCAGCAGAAAGCCCAGCACGCCCCAGTCCATGTTGCCCATGCTCGCGTGGCCGAGGCCGGCCACCAGCGTCAGCGGTACGGCGTGGGCGATTTCGGTGCCGACCAGGCGGCGGGTCGGCAGCAGCGGATAGAGGATGAACAGCGCGACGGTGCCGAGGGCGCCGGCACCGATGGAGGTCAGGGCGACCATGGTGCCGAGGATCAGACCGGTAATCACCGTCATGATATTCAAGCGCGTGCCGCTGGGGTTGTAGTTGCCGCCGGCGCGTTTGTGGGCGAATTCCAGCAGGCGCTTCTTGAACAGAATCGCCAGCGCCGTGGCGAACAGCACGAAGCCCAGCGCCTGCTTGATGATGGCGTTCATCGCGTCCGGCGCGGTGTGCAGGGTGCTCAGGAACCACAAGGTCATCGCCACCGCCGGGACACTGCCCAGGGTCAGCCAGCCGGTGATGGCCCAGTCGATGTTCTTGTTCTTCCTGTGAACCAGCACGCCGCTGGATTTGGTGATGGCCGCGTACAGCAGATCCGTGCCCACCGCCGTGGCCGGATTGATGCCGAACCACAGCAGGATCGGCGTCATCAACGAACCGCCGCCGACACCGGTCATGCCGACGATGAACCCCACGACCAGCCCGGCAATCACCAGACCGAAATTTGCCAATTCCATTAAGACATCCAGAAGACGACAGGAAAAATCTGGCCCGCAGCATAGCGATTTTTCTTATAACCTCCTATATCGATCCGATCTATCGTTATGCCATTTCACTGCACTGGCAAAAAATTCAAAAACAGCAGGCTCTGGGCGTAATTCAAACCGATGCGCCGATAGCGCTCATCGAGCATCTGGGTCAGCAGATCCAGGCGCGCCACGACTTTGCCGAACTCCGTGGCAAAGCTCAGGTTGCTGCCCTCTTCTGAAATTTCGTTGGAGAACAGCAGCGGCTGGCCTTCCTTGTTCTGCCGCTGGGCAAGGATCCATGTGGCTTTTTCAATGTTGCGTGCGGCGTTGTTGACGAAGGTCGGGTTGATCGCATCGGTCATGTAGAACTCGGTGCGGTTGCCGTGGGCAGTGACCAGCATGCTGCCGATCGCATAGATGAAGGCGCCGACCCGGTCACCGAGAAACTCGGGGCTCATCGCATAGCTCAGTGCCGCCAGATCTTTCTTGCCGCCGAGAGTTGGCAGAGGTTGCTGCTGTTCGATGGCCAGTCGCACCTGTTTGACCGCCGTGCGGATGTCGAGGTAGCCGGATTTGCGCAGCTCGTCCGGGTTGCGCAGGTACAACTTGCCCATCAAGCGATAGAGGCTGTCGAGGTTGTCGCGCATCGCCAGCGTAGCCATGCGGTCGACGCTGGTCTGGAGAAATTCCTGAGGCCTGCCCTCGCGCATCTGGCTGATGAAATTGTTGCCGTCCTGATGGCTGCAACCGCCGAACAGCAGCGTCGACAGGCAGGCCAGCAGCAGGCACGGGCGGTGAATGAATGCAGCGATGTGAGGCAAAACTCTCGGCATGAATTCTTTGAAGGACACATTCCTGTGCGGCGGGAGTCACCGCAACCTGGCCATGGATAGAGCCGGGGATTTCGCAAAAGTGCGGTGCCAGGGTGGATTCCCGACCTTCGGTGCTGGTTGCCTTTTTCATTTAGTCGGACTTTATTTTTGCAATAAACGCTAAATCCGCTATAAATCTTCATTCACACGATAATTAGCATGACTATTTAACGATTTTCAAAACAACAACAAAATGGAAGGTCAACCATGCTTCAATCCAGACACTCACTCTGCGGCCTCGGACTGTCCCTGATGATCGCCACCCTCTCCGCCCAGGCCGCCGGCCTGTCCAGCGAACACAAAGCCTTCGGTAAAACCAATGACGGCACCCCCGTCGAGCAATACATCCTGCGCAACAGCCACGGCATGCAGGCCACGGTCATCACCTACGGCGCGACCTTGCAGGCGCTGCAAGTGCCGGACAAACACGGCAAGCTCGACGACATCGTCCTCGGTTTCGACGATGTGCAGGGCTACCAGAAAGGCACCGCGTACTTTGGCGCGACCATCGGCCGCTTCGGCAATCGTCTGGCCGATGGCGCTTTCGAACTCGACGGCAAGCGTTATCAAGTGCCGCAGAACGACAAGACCAACGCCTTGCACGGCGGCACGCAGGGCTTCGACAAAAAGGTCTGGAAGGCGAAGGAAACCAAGGACAAGGATTCGGTCGGCGTGACCCTGACCTACCTGTCGGCGGATGGCGAAATGGGTTTCCCCGGCAACCTCACCACCGAAGTGACCTACCGCCTCACCGACAGCAACGAACTGCGCATCGACTACAAGGCCAGCACCGACAAACCGACGGTGCTCAACCTGACCAACCACAGCTACTTCAACCTCGCCGGCGCCGGCAACGGCGACATCCTCAAACAGGTCGCCACCCTGCACGCCAGCCATTACACCCCGGTCACCGCCAAACTGATCCCGACCGGCGAACTGGCGCCCGTGGCCGGCACACCGATGGACTTCACCAAACCCACCGCCATCGGCCAGCACATTAAGGCCGACCATCCGCAGTTGAAATTCGCTGAAGAGAAACAAGGCGGCTTCGATTTCAACTGGGCGCTGGACACCAAGGGTGACGTCAGCAAACTCGCCGCCGAAGTCAGCGACCCGCAATCCGGTCGCCACTTGCAGCTGTTCACCAACGAACCGGGCGTGCAGTTCTACACCAGCAACTTCCTCGACGGCACGGTCAAGGGCAAAGGTGGCAAGGTCTATCCGCACTGGGGCGCGTTCACCCTGGAGACTCAGCACTATCCAGACTCGCCGAACCAGCCGAACTTCCCGAGCACCCGGCTGGATCCGGGACAGACCTACACCCAGAGCGTGGTGTTGAAGTTTTCTGCGAAGTAAGAGCAGAAGATCGCAGGCTGTGGCAGCGTCTATAGGGGAAAATTGATCCTGATGTAGGAGCTGTTGCAGGTTGCGATCTTTTTGCTTTTTGAACCCCTGGACTGGCCCTGCCCACTCTAAATATCGACCAAGGCAGACAGAAGTAACCGAAATTCAGGGACTCAGCTGATTACGGCGCCTTTCGGGCCACTGGAAATCAACGCGGCTCCACAGGCGGTTTTCATGCCGTCCAGCGCGATGGGCACGCCATCGACGGTGTAGGTGCTACTGCCCTCGGCGATCGGGAAAACCCCTTTGCACAATGGGCAACTGACCTTGTGACCGACTCCGGCAATCGGTTTGCCGTTGAGGTCGGTATGGGAAAAGGCTTCGAGGACTTTGCCACCGTGAGTGGTGGAGTCGCCGAGGCGGATTGCGTCTTTCATGTTGTCACTCCTTTGACCAAGGCCTGTTTATTCGCACTAATGCACGATGCAGACATTCAAGCGTTCTTCAAACATTGCCCTTGATGCGAAATGCATCCTTAAGCGGCACCTCATCATCACCTTCCTCAAGACATCTATAGTCGCTGTCACCCAACGCCGAGAGCAAGGTTTGGTATAGGTTCAATGACTTGAAATTGACCTGAAGCCACAAAACGCTCCCACTTTCATAGATCAATCGAGCGTCATAATCGGCGCTACTGTTGAGCGACTGATCTTTCAGGTAGAGGTCGCCAGGTTGTTGTGCGCGAATACATGCATCGCTGCCCTTTATTTTCTTCATTACTTTGCTGGCAGAGGTTGTGTCGCCGAACACCAGCTTGTATTCATGACTCATGATCCGATACTTACACAGGCTTCACCAAGCTGTTATTCAACGCGATGAAGTCCACATTCGCGTCATAGTCGAAGTCTTCAACTATATCTTGAAGGTGCTTATGCTCAAGACCATTCGTTGACATCTCATACGATGCATTAATAAGAAAAACACCAAGCTCTCTAATCGTTTGTGGATCAGCAAGAATCGAAACCTCATCCAGCTGAATACTCGCATCACTACCGACAGCGGTCCCGTGCACAGTAAACTCAGTCAGCCTTTTCATAGATTGAGACCTTTATCCCGAAAGCTTTAAAAATTACAACCTTTAAAGGTGACAAATTTATAAAAAGCAAAAGTCATGCTATCACTCTTTTAGTTGTGAGCGGATGGCACTATTCATTGCATAGTACTGCCCAAATAAATCTGTCGAACCAGCCGTTTGAAAGCATTTGAGCAGCCTTTTGAACTGGCTTCGCTTATCATCGATTCGGGAGTAAGGCACTCGAACGTTTCATGCACTGCTTTCCTTGCTATGTCACCAAAACGCTCATTATCAAAATCGCATTCAACAGTTGAAATCATGTACGAGCTTCTTTTGGATCGCCGACCAAATCTTATTACAATGCTTTCATCAAAAATCAGTGCCCCTTCACTTTCATCTTCGGAAAAATAGAACGAAATCCGATTATCGCCTATCTGCCTCAACGCTGCAGCAAATGGCTGCTTTTTCAAAAGAGAAGTCAGCCTCACCCCACATGCAACACCAAGGCCGCACCCTAACGCCTCACTTACAAAAAAATATTGCTTAAATACAATCGATACTTTTCGACACAAATAAGAAACGCTGTATTCCTTCTCGAAAAAATGAAAATCATCCAGATCCCCGACCAACTCAAAATCGGCATTTAAAAACTCAGACTCAGAGAAACCCTTCAATTCAAAAATATTTGGTTGAAGATTACCCGCTCCTTCTAAAAACAGCGCAATCAGCTTATAAAAATCAGTAAAAATCTTATATCTCCTTATTTACGCGCCATCGGGTTCTTTCCTGCGGCATAGTGCCCACTCAGAAAGGTACCGACCTGAACAAAGGTGACAGATTTATATAATGCAAAAATCATACAAAAATAAATCCCCCATTACTCCACAAATTACAACTGAGGAATATCAATGTTATTTTTGCGAAGAATTGAAGTTATTTTCTCTAAGAACATGGCCGGCAGCTCGCTTGGAGTTCCATAGACATCTACTATTCCGACCTCGACCGCGCTATCCACAATATGACAAAAATCGTCAATATCTTGAGATGGAATCGATTGCCTAAGTTCTTGAGGCATATCATCCCCCCTTCCATTGAGCGGCAATAGCGCCCCCCTTCTCTCCCACTCAGCCAAGTCACGGCCTTCAGGACGACTATTAAGGTGGGCTATCAACTCATCGACCGTCACGTGCTGAATAGACTTTGCTGCGCAATAAGCATTTAAAGATTTCGATGCATAGAGTTGCAAATCTATCGGAGAAAGTTTTAAAAGCCTGTTCGAAAACTCTGACATCAAGAATTTCCTCCGCACCCTAAAGTCAAACTTCTTTACTAAGGGACTACAAACTGAACCAGGCGGCTTGTTAGTGCCATTCACATCACGGACGCCCCCCCCTAATTAAAAAACAAACCCGCCCCCACCATTGCGTTCGGCCTTGTGGGGTTTTATCAGAGACAGACCACATTTAAACACTATTAAAAACGCGACCTGCCTCCATGAGGTTAAGAACACTCGCCAACTAATTTATTGGAAGTTGCGACGAAGCATCAACCATCACCCATTCAGCTGTTCCCGCGGTAATACTGCCAAACTCTTCAAAAAAATAAGTCAAATCGTTAGAAAACACATCGAACGCACCATGCCCATATTCGCCAGAAATTTTCGCAATAGCGACATAGTGGCAGGACCTTTTGAGAAGTTCATATACATCATGACTTATGGATAACTCATCATTTTGCAAAAAAGTAGTCAGCATAGGGGCAATGGGTTTATCTACGCTTCGATGCCGTGAGAGCACTTCATATTTTTTGATATCTATTTCGTATTGCCTGTGCGCGCGAACTGCGAGCTCAAACTCCCCATCTTTATCCCTAAACATAAAGAACGGCATATAGCAAAGTTCATTATTTGAAGGCGACTGAAGCCTTCCATCGATATCAATGTAGTAGCAACTAGCAATCAAAGCTTTGATCGCAGCGGAGCCCTGGATGGTTTTATTGAAACCGATAGTGCCTTTTTGATCAACAGAAGCCAAAAGTGCAAAATCATCATTAACTTCCGCAGGAATATTTTTAATGCGAGCACTTGAGGTTTTTTTGAAATCATCAAATTTAGCCCGATAGCATATAATTTTGTAGTCGTTCACGCTACATCTCTCCCGGATAAGTGAATATTTTTGACTCGCCTTTTTTGTTCATTGCATGAACATGTGGGGAGCTGTGATGCTCCGGGTGCCCCTCTCCGACCATATGAGGGTGACCATCCGGGTGATCAAAGACCTCAGAATTATCGTGTCCACGCCTTCCCAGCGTTGTAACTCCACGCTTTTTCAAACATGCACAAAATCGCCCGTCACTTTCACCGTTCAACTCTTGTGTGGGGATATCTTTTCCACCTCTTCCTACTCTTGGAACCTGTGCGTGTTGTTGTGCCTTCCTCATTGCGCTTGCGCGGCTTTTGGTAGCAACAACAGTCTCCAACCCCAATGGGTCAATCCACTCAACCGGGTTTGGCGCATACTTGTAAAGGTTTAAGCCTCCCTCGTAGCGTATAGGATCCTGAGAAATGAACCGCCCAACCCCCGGATCATAGTACCGATACCGGTTGTAATGCAGCCCCGTCTCATGATCGTGATACTGCCCCTGAAACCGTATCGGGTTCGTCACGCCATGCTGCCGCGCCCATTCCGAGCGCTGCTCCGTCACCTGCCCCCACGCCTTGTACTGCGCGGTCCAGGCCATGTTTCCTTGTGAATCCGTCAGTTCCTGCGGTGTTCCCAGGTGATCGCACTGGTACCAGGCCAGCGCATCGAAAGGCAATGCCATTGCCTTGTGATTCCACACCGGGTCTTCATCAAGGCTGTATTCACCGCTGTAATCCGGCTGCCCCATGAGCTTGATCGGCGCATGGCGCACAGCTTGAGCGATCGGGACAAAAGTGCCCGGTTCGAAGACGTAATGCACCGTGCGTCCCGGCTCGCCATCGCCCTGCGCCAGACTGCTTTCCCACGCAAGATTGTCGCCATCCCAACCGTAAAGCGTAAAACCGCAGCCCAGTTCACGCTGTTTGCGGGCGTGCTCGTTTCTGTTCCAGAGGGAACCGGCTTCCGGGCGCTGTTTGTAGTGGGCGCGGGAGTTCTTGTGCAGGCGGCGTCCCAGTGCGTCGTAGGCGAAATCCACGCTCAGGCGCGAGTCTTCGAAATGCACCAGTCGATCAAACAGGTCCCAACGCATATCGCTGCGTTGGCCGTTGTGCCAGCGCTGGATCTGGTTGCCGCGTTCGTCGTAGTCGTAGTGGGTGCCGGCGTATTCGCGCAGCAGGTTGTCGACCAGTTTGCTGCGCGGCGGCGTCAGATCCAGTGGGCGGCGGATTTCAGCAGTCTTGTCATCCAGCAGGTTACCGGCCGGGTCGAAGGCGAACGTTTCCACGCCTTGACGCGTCACGGCGCTGAGCAGTCGGCCGACAGGATCGTAACGATAGGCGAGCGGGCCGCGACGACTGTCGTTGATGTCAGTCAGTTGGCCGGCAGCGTCATATTTGTATTCGCGCTTGAGCAGAGTGCTTTTGTCATCGCTGCGCCCCAGCAGTTGCTCCTGCAAGCGTCCGGCCGGGTCCCAGCTTTGAGTTTGCAGCAGGTGATTGCCTTGATGGCGGGCGATTTCGCGGTGCAGGTCGTCGCGTTCGTAGCCGATCAGTTCATGCTGATCCAGACGCATGCCCAGCAGGTGGCCGCTACCGTAAGTGAGCCAACTGACGCGGTGACCGTCCGGGCGAACGGTGGCAACACGTTGATTGAGCACGTCGTACTCGTGCTGCCAGATCGCGACGGTGGGCTTTTCCAGTCCGAGGTAATGTTGGTGTTCGCGCAGCAGATTGCCGGCCGGGTCGTGGAACCATTGCAGACGGCTGTCGGCGTTTTTGGCCAGCACCAAGCGTTAAAGGTGACAGAGTCATATAGTGCAGAGGAACCACTACAAATGGCCAAAGCTGTATAAAATTGTTTTTGAGCGCGACAGGTACTCAAAACCGAACTAAAAATCTCGCTTCTACGAGAAATCCACATCTTCTAACGTGCCGTTAAATATCAGATTTAACGTAGATGCCCATACTTCAGTTTTGGCGAAGCGTTTTTACACACTCTGGGTCGTAAGCAGCCTTGATTGAAGTATCGGCAAAGTGCGGCCGATCAGAGCCTTCGAAATTAGTGCGATTCAAAATGGATAGTTCACACCCACAAGACTCAGCAGATAACCGTCCCTTTAGGACCACTAGCAATCAATGCGGCCCCACAAACGGTTTTCATGCCGTGCAAGGCGATTGGCGTGCCATCGACGGTATAGGTGCTGCTGCCCTCGGCGATTGGAAAAATCCCTTTACACAGAGGGCAACTCACCTTGTGACCCACCCCAGCTATAGGTTTGCCGTTGAAGTCGGCTTGGGTGAATGCTTCAAGAACTTTGCCACCGTGAGTTGTGGAGTCGCCCAGTCGGATAACGTCTTTCATAGGGCAACTCTCCTAAACCGGTGTATTAGTAATCAATTGCATTCAATGACCGCGATAACTTTAGCATTTCTGCGAGCCATTAGGAACCAATGTACTTGTAATAAACCCTCAGCCCCCCATTAACTCCGGAAATCTCGAGGTGAAGGATCGCTTCACCAGGTGCACCATCAGCAAAAAGAACACATTCTAAGCCGAGCGCTTTTTCATTAGTTTCATATACATCAATGTAAGGCCGGCCTTGCTTGCTTGAGTCAAAAGCCTTTTCTTCAGGCGCGATGGATATCTTGGTGCCTTTAGCGAAATAATCATCAATACACTCAAAAATCTCATCAGCAACCGCGCTGGATATTCCAAAATCTTGCTCAAGTGTAGACGTGTCACGTCGATCGATGGCCTCTACGAGCAATTGGGTCTTGGCATAAGCTTCGTGATTGGTGGGTGTACTCATTTATCGACTCCGTCTCTTGGAAGGTGTTGCGGTGCTGGTACCCGCGTTGGCTTTAATACCGGTGAAGTAGCCACGAGCCTGGAGTGTCGCACACTTCGCTGCCTTCGGACTAAGTCCCGCAGCACGTAGCGACTTGAAGGCTACGACAGTCTCACTTCCTAGCAGGCCGGCAGTTGATGCCTTATCTTGGGCTCGATTAGCATTATAATGCGGAGTTCCTCGTGTGGTTCCGTCTGGGTTTCTTCCTTGAAGGCTTATCGCTGGCGCATCATTGTATTTATAACCTGAAATTCCATTCATCGACGCATCCTGATAGATGTGGTGGGAGTCTTGGAGCCCCCCTATTTTTCGAAGGTCGCCATGGCGACCTGTCACTACACCTTCAGCTTCAAGTACTTTATTACATTCACATGGGCATGTTGCACTCAAACCAAGGCTATCGACCCAGCCTGTCGGATTTGGTGCATATGCATAAAGATTTAGCCCTCCCATGTAACCGATCGGGTCTTTGCTAATGAAACGGCCAACACTTGGGTCATAGTACCGGTGTCGATTGTAATGCAGCCCCGTCTCATGATCGTGATACTGCCCTTGGAACCGTATAGGGTTCGTCACGCCATGCTGCCGCGCCCAGTCCGAGCGCTGTTCCTTCACCTGCCCCCACGCCTTGTACTGCGCGGTCCAAGCCATATTGCCTTGTGAATCCGTCAGTTCCTGCGGTGTACCGAGGTGATCACATTGATACCAGGCCAACGCATCAAACGGTAACGCCGTTGCCTTGTGATTCCACACTGGGTCTTCATCAAGGCTGTATTCACCGCTGTAATCCGGCAGCCCCATCAGCTTGATCGGCGCATGCCGTACAGCCTGTGCAACGGGTACAAAAGTGCCCGGTTCAAAGACGTAATGCACCGTGCGACCCGGTTCGCCATCGCCCTGCGCCAGACTGCTTTCCCACGCAAGATTGTCGCCATCCCAACCGTAAAGCGTAAAACCGCAGCCCAGTTCACGCTGTTTGCGGGCGTGCTCGTTTCTGTTCCAGAGGGAACCGGCTTCCGGGCGCTGTTTGTAGTGGGCGCGGGAGTTTTTGTGCAGACGTCGTCCCAACGCGTCGTAGGCGAAATCCACGCTCAGGCGCGTGTCCTCGAAATGCACCAGTCGATCAAACAGGTCCCAACGCAGATCGCTACGCTGACCGTTGTGCCAGCGCTGGATCTGGTTACCGCGCTCGTCGTAGTCGTAGTGGGTGCCGGCGTATTCGCGCAGCAGGTTGTCGACCAGTTTGCTGCGCGGTGGCGTCAGATCCAGTGGACGACGGATTTCGGCGGTCTTGTCATCCAGCAGGTTACCGGCCGGGTCGAAGGCGAACGTTTCAACGCCTTGACGCGTCACGGCGCTGAGCAGTCGACCGACGGGATCGTAACGATAGGCGAGCGGGCCGCGGCGACTGTCATTGATGTCAGTCAGTTGGCCGGCAGCGTCGTATTTGTATTCGCGCTTGAGCAGGATGCTTTTGTCATCGCTGCGCCCCAGCAGTTGCTCCTGCAAGCGTCCGGCCGGGTCCCAGCTTTGAGTTTGCAGCAGATGATTGCCTTGATGGCGGGCGATTTCGCGGTGCAGGTCGTCGCGTTCGTAGCCGATCAGTTCATGCTCATCCAGACGCATGCCCAGCAGGTGGCCGCTACCGTAAGTGAGCCAACTGACGCGGTGACCGTCCGGGCGAACGGTGGCAACACGTTGATTGAGCACGTCGTACTCGTGCTGCCAGATCGCGACGGTGGGCTTTTCCAGTCCGAGGTAATGTTGGTGTTCGCGCAGCAGATTGCCGGCCGGGTCGTGGAACCATTGCAGACGGCTGTCGGCGTTGTCGGCCAGCACCATATTGCCGTTGCCGTCATAGGCAAAGGTTTCGCTTTGCGATTGGTCACCCAGAGTGGCGCGACGCTCGGTCAAGCGACCCATCGGGTCAAAGCTCACCGAAATGATGCGTTGGCCATTGATCGATTGGGCGAGGCGACCGGTGAGCGGGTCGTACTGATAGCGTGTGCTGCGCCCATCGAAACCGCGCTCTTCGAGCAGACGACCGACCGGGTCGTAGTGGAAGTGAGCGCGTTGTTCGTTTTCGTTTTCCAGGGCGGTTAACCGTCCGAGACGGTCCCAGCGATAGCGCAGGGTTTGCTCGGCGGCATCGACACGTTCGGCGATCAAACCGGCCGCGCTATAACTCCAGGTGGTGCAGCGATCGAGACCGTCGACATGCGTCAACAGCCGGCCTTCGGCGTCGCGTTCGAAGCGCTCTTCAGTCTTGTCCGGGTGCTTGATCAGCACCAGTTGGCCAGCCTTGTATTCGTATTCGGTGGCGTTACCGGCGGCGTCGGTGAAGCAGATCATCTGCCCCAGTTCGTTGTATTCCCAGGTGCTGGTCTTGCCTGAGCAGTCGACGTACTCGACCAGTTGCCCGGCGTCGTTGTAGTCCAACGTCTTCTCGTTGCCGTTGGCGTCCTTGATCGCCGTGGGCTGACCGGATTTGTTGTAGGCGTATTGGGTTTTGTTGCCCAGCGGATCGAGCGCTTCGACCAGGTTGCCTTGGTCGTCATAGGCGCGTTGCCACTGACCACCCTCGGCGTCGCTGATCTTGATCAGCAAATCCTGATCGTCGTAGGCGTAATGAATCACCGTGTGATCGGCACGGATGTGTTCGAGCAGGTTGCTGCGTTCATCGTAGCTGTAGCGATCGGTGCTGCCGTCGGCATTCACGCGGCGAACGATGTTCTTGGCCTCGTCGCGGAAGAACCATTCCGAACGCTCATCCGCGTAACGGATGCGGTAGGTGTAGCCAAGGATGTCGTAGTAGTGCCAGGTCTCGTTGCCAAGGGCGTCGGTGACGTAGGTCAGACGGATGTTGTCGTCCCATTCCAGGCGCGTGTCGAAGCTGCCGTCATCGGCCCATTCGCGGATGGCTTTGGCCTTGGCGCCGGGGCCGTCCCACTGCAGGTTCATGCCGCGTCCGGTGCGGTCGGTGTAGCGAGTGATCAGGTGATGCTGGAACTGATACGACCAGACTGCACCGTTCTCGTCCTGCGCTTGAATCAGGTCGCCATAGGCGTCGTATTGATAGGCGCAGAGCTGGCGCAGCGGTTCGCCGTCAACGATTTGCCAGAGGCCGATAAACCGGCCGTGATCGTCGATCATCGTGCCGAGGTGCAGGTGGACTTTGGTGAAGTCGTTTTCCTGATAGGTGATCAGGTCCGAAAGCACCGACTGTTCGCCGTGACGATGCTCGTAATGCAGCATGATCCCGGCGCCGTTGCGCAGAGAAATGTTGGTCAGTACATAACGCTGGCCACGGCGGACGTAGGTTTCCTTGCGTTCGAAACCGTGACACACCAGCAACTGATCTTCGCTGGCACGAACGAGGGTGATGTTTTCGATGGCGTCGTAGTGGAACAGACCGACTTTGGGCAACGGATAGCTGTGATCGCGGCCGTCGGCGCCGTAGAAGGTCAGGCCATCATCCACGCAGTCGAAACGCGTGGTGAACTCGCTGATCCAGCGTGCACCGAGATCGCTCTGATCGTAGGCGTCGAGGCGTGAGTTGTAAGTGCGGGTCCACTCGATCGGAAAGGGTCCGGGCAGGCTGAAATCGGTATGGCTGAGACTTTCCGAACCCAAGGCGAAATTGATGCTGAAGTCCGTGGCGCATTCGCAGGGACCTTTCTTCGGGTTGGGCGCGCCTTTCGCCGGTGCCTGTTGGCCGTGGGCGGCCAACTGCCCCTCAGATGCCGTACGCTTCGCCTGTCCGGTCTTCTCCGGATGGACGGCGGCGTTCTGGCCATGGGCATTGCGCTTGCGCCACAACGTCACGGCGCTGGAAAGAATCAGCAGCAACCAACCGATGGAGTTCTGAACGGACTCGTCGTCCAGCTTGCTCAATTGGGTGCGAAGTTCCGGACCCATCGCCCGCAGTTTTTTGGTTTCGTCGGAAACGGTTTTTTTGAGGTCATCAGGAACGAGATTTTGCGCCACGCTGTTGGCCAGGCCTTTGCCTGCTGACTTCAGCGCGCTGTTGGCAGCCCCAAAAATATTGCTGAAAGACGCCAGCGGATCATTCTTGAATTGGTCGGCCGCAGCGCTTGCCTGGGCGCTGGCTGCATTCAGATCACCTTTGGCATCCAGATTGCCAAACGCCACCGCTTCGATGCCCTTGGCAATTTCGTTAACGACTTCTTCGCCGAGCTTGCCAGCGTCCGCCAAAATACCGGGCAACTTGCCTTTGGCCTGTTCAACAAAATCATCCAGCGTGCCGATAATCGAGGCGTTCAGGTGACCGACCAGCACCTCGATCACGGAAGTGCTGAGCAACAACTTGCTGCTGGCCCTCATCTCCTGGCGCACCAGAAACAGAGTCGGACGAAGGGTCATCCGTGCAGCTGCCATCGCCGGTGGTAAAGGCAATACGCCGATCAGGTTGATGCCAAGGCTGGCCCACGCGAGCAAGTCGCGCTGCTTGGCGTTCGACAGGGTGACGATGTCACCCAGCGCATCGACCAGCGCCATGATGTTGCCGACCACCGGCAAGGAGCCGGCAACGTTCTTGATCCGGTCGAGGGTGACCACCCCGCCGCTGGCGGATTGAAGCCAGGCATCGAAGGTCGCCGCACCGCTGGCGACATCCTGAATGTCGATGGCACTCAGGGGAACAATGGCAACCTGAGGTTCACGTTTTACAACAGCATTTTCAGTGGTCATGACAGCTTCTCACCCGCCAGCAGGCCCGGGGTTTTCAAGGAAGTTTTTGGAAGCGTCGGCGCCGGCAGACTCGGCAACTTGCCAGCCTTGCTCGCCGCCCCGAGAATCCCCGACGCACTCGGCATCGCCGCACTCGCCAGTTTCGGCAACCCGGCCACCCCGCCCTGCATCACGCCTTTCACCTGCTGTGCCGTTTGCATCGCACCTTGCGCGGTCTGCATCGCACCCATCCCTGTCTGTGCCAATTCCTTGCCCTTCTCCAACATGTCCCAGTTCTTGCTCGGCAGCGCCTGCGCTACCATCGCCTGCACCTGGCTCGGCACGTCATCCGCACCCGGCGGATTCAACGGCCATTCCGGCTTGCCGATGTAGCTGCCTTCACTCCAGGTGTCCGCAGGATCCTTGCCGAACAGCACCCGCGCCGGCCCCGGTGCGGCGCCGGCGACGCTGGCAAAACCTTTGGCGTCGAGCTTGCCCTTGATGCTTTTGCCCAGCGCATCGATGACTTCGTAATCGCCGTCCTTGATGCCCTGGCGACCGGCGTACTGGTTGAACAGTTCGAGGTTGCCCTTGCCCGGTTTCGGCGGTTCCGGGAACACGCCCGCGAGGCTCTTGGCACCGGTGTAAGCAAAGTTCGCCGCGTGGGCGGTGTACGGGCCGCTGGTGGCGTGGGTGATGCCGCCGGCGTTGTAGGTCGTGGCGCTGCCGCCGCCCTGGATCACCAGTTCGGTCTTGGCGGTGATGGTGATGCGGTCGGCGTTGGCGGTGATGTTGAGCTTGGCCAGCAGGTTGATGCTGTCCTTGAGTGCCTTGACGTCGATGTCGCCGGACGCCGCCACCAGCCGCCAGCCCATGCTCTGCACGAACAGGCGCATGCCGCGACTGGCGCTGGCCAGCAGGCGGTTGCCGATGGAAAAACTGGTGTGACCGGTACTGCTCAGCGCCAGGTGTTCGCCGGTGGCGATGTGGCTGGAGCGCGGCGTAGTCAGGGCGATGCCGGCCGGGCTCGCCAACACCAGATGCGGCTCGGTGAACTCGGGAAATTCATTGGCGGTGAGGTTTGCCGGGCCGCTGCCGAGCACGCCCTGATGCTGCGCGTGCAAGGCCTTGGCCACGTCGTCCTGATCGCCGGCTTCCTGGGCCTGAAGCTCTTTGGCCTGCGTGGCGAAACCGTCCTGTTGATCGCTGGCGGTGGCCAGGCGTTCGGCGGTTTCCGGCAAGTCCTTGTGGTGCTTGGATTCGTTCGGACGCGGTTCGGTGGTGATCAACAGACCGGCGCCAGCACGCACGGCGCCGTGGCGGTCGGTGCGTAGTTCGAAACCTTCGCCGCGCGGCTGGCCGCCGCTTGGACGCGGATGGGTCAGGTAACCCAGGTTGATCGCGCTCGCACCGTGATCACTGCGCAGCGCGATGCTGATCTCGCTGGTGGTGTCGTCGATGCGCAGTTCGTTGGCGCGGCTGCCCTTGTATTCCTTGCTCTTGACCGTGGCCAGGGTCTTGAAATCCGGCAGTTTGTACGGCGGCAGGTTGGCGCCGTGGTACAGGCAACCGGTGATCAGCGGCTGGTCGGGATCGCCTTCGAGGAAGGTGATCAGCACTTCCATGCCGACCCGCGGAATGTTGATCGAGCCAAAGGTTTCCGCCGCCCAGCTGGAGGCCACGCGCATCCAGCAGGTGGTCTTGTCATCGTGCTGGCCTTCGCGGTCCCAGAAGAACTGGACCTTCACCCGGCCGTATTGGTCGCAGAAGATTTCTTCGCCTTCGGGACCGGTGACCACGGCGCTTTGCGAACCGAGGACTTTGGGTTTCGGGTGGTCCAGCGGCGGACGGTATGGCACGTCCCACGGAATCGCGCTAAAGCGGTTGCGGTAACCCTGATGGAAATCGTCTTTGTTGTCGGTGGTGTCGCTGGTCACCGACTCTTCCAGCACTTGCGGTTGTTTGCCTTCGTGGAAGATTTCCGTGAGCAGCCACAGGTCGTTCCACGTCGGGTTGGCGTGGTCGGTCAGGGCCAGAAAATGCCCGGTGACCAGGATCGGCTGATCGCTGTTGCCCTCAGCCAGGCGATAGTCGCTGCGGTGGCGTTCGAGGTTGCGGTTGGCCAGGTGCTTGCCGCGCTCACGGTCCACGAAACGGCCCGGGTAATCGTAGTCTTCCAGGTCCGGTTGGGCGCTGCTTTTGGCGTCGCTTTCCAGCTCGATCTTCGGTTTGACGAAGTCGTAATCGCGCCGCGTGGTGCGGCTGGTACGGGTGGCCAGGCGCAGGCCGAAACGCTTGACCACCGGCTTGTCCGCCACCAGCCCGGAGTCCTGCTGATAGGCCACGGGCGCGAGTTTCGGGAACACCGTCTGGTCATCGCCGAAGGTCAGTTTGTGGCCGCTGGACGTGTGCTGAAAGTGGTAGTGAATCCCCTCCTCTTCGCACAGGCGCTGGACGAAATGCAGGTCCGATTCGTCGTACTGCGTGCAGTAGATCCGCTCGGGATACACCGCACTCAACTGAAAGTGGTAATCGCTGGCCAGAATGCCGTGTTCTTCCAGCACCTGACTGATGATCTGCTGCACCGTCATCTGCTGAAAAATGCGCTGGTTGAAGCGGTGCGCCAGATAGGAAAGCTGTGGCCGCAGGGAGATTTTATAACGGGTCAGGCGCTTGCCCGCCTCGCCCTGGGCGATGCTGTAGATCAGCCCGTGAATCCCGCTTCCGCTCGGCGACAGCTGCAGAAACGCCAGTTTGTGCAGCAGGCTTTCGAGGTTGATCGAGGCCTTTTCACTGACCAGTTCCAGCTCGAATTCGAAGGGCGTATTGAGGGCTTCCCGACCGGTGAACGACAGCACCTGAAAATCGCTGTCCGCGCCATCGATGGTCAGATTGAAATGGGGCTGGTTGGCCGGTGAGAACATTCCCTTGTCCCTCGCACAGTGCTGCGATGCGCGCCAGATCGATAAGGATCTGGCGGCAAAAAATTCTTTTGAAATTCATGATCTCGGCCAGCAGCGCTGGCCGAGACAGTAAAACGATCAGCCGTAATTAAACGACCGGAGCACGCCAGTCATCGGAACCCGAAGTACCGGAGACTTCGTGGGTCCAGGTGATTTTGCGGTAGGTGAACTGCACTTCTTCCAGATGAGTGAAGTGGGCGTTCGCCGGGTCCTGGCAGTTGTGCATTTTGTTGTTGATGGCGACGATGATCGCGTCTTCCAGTTTGGTGGTGTAGTAGTGCTCCTGGGTGCCTTGCGCCGAGGTGCGGTACCACTGGATGACGATTTCGCTCATGCGCTCGCCGGAAGTCAGAGCTGCTTGCAGCAGCGGCGAAGCCTTGTCGTAGACCTTGGTGATCACAACTGGCTTGTGCACGCGCTGACCGGTTGGCTGACCGGATTGCGGGTCACGCGGGATGATCACGTCGTGGGTGAACGCCTGAACCATGACCTGGTCTTCGTGGCCTTCCTGGTAGGTGTTGCCAACGGAGTCGGCGGTGAAGGCGCCGGCAGTGATCAAGCCTTGTTTTTCGCCGGTAACCGACATGTACGCGGGTGTTGCCATGGGATGCTCTCCTTGCTGAATCATTGGGTGCGCCGATAGGTGATATCACCCAAGAGGCGGCCAATGGCCATCAATTAGCATGCCAACTTTTTCAAACCCTTATAAACCGGGGGTTCGGTAAGTTTTCTTCGCAGATGCGGCGAAAATTCCCACTGATTCCGTCGAAAAGTGCGCAAGAAGTTGCGCAGTGCTGTGCAACTTCTTGCGCACTTGGCTGGAGACCTTGATCGGCAAGGACTGTAGCGTTTTTGACCATGGTTTTATTACGTATAACTGCGCAACTTCTTGCGCACTTCCCAAACTCCCGCTCACTAGCCGACACACCTCATTTGGAACCCGTGGGCTATCCTGCTGCCCACTCTAGGTATCGACCGTTTTCAGATAGGAGGTTGGAATGCGTACCCTCGAATTGGCTGGCGTGCAGGTGCCGGTGATTGGCCAGGGCACCTGGCGCATGGGCGAAGACCGCTCGGCGCACAAGCGTGAAGTCGCGGCCCTGCGCAGCGGCATCGAACTGGGCATGACCTTGATCGACACCGCCGAAATGTACGCCGAGGGCGGTGCCGAAAGCGTGGTCGGCGAAGCCATTGCCGGCCTGCGCGATCAAGTGTTCCTGGTGAGCAAGGTCTACCCGCACAACGCCAGCCGCAAAGGCATTCCCCAGGCCTGCGAGCGCAGTCTGCGCCGACTCGACACCGATTACATCGATCTCTATCTGCTGCATTGGCGCGGCCAGTATCCGCTGGAAGAAACCGTCGAGGCCTTCGAGCGTCTGCGCGAGGACGGCAAGATCGGCCGCTGGGGCGTGTCAAACTTCGACGTCGGCGATCTTGAGGAACTGTCGAATTCCGCCTGCGCGACCAATCAGGTGCTGTACAACCTGGAAGAACGCGGCATCGAATTCGACCTGCTGCCGTGGTGCCAACAGCAGCGCATGCCGCTGATGGCGTACTGCCCGATCGGCCAGGGCGGGGCGATGCTTGTCGAGCCGGTGCTGAAACAGATTGCCGCTCGTCACGGCGTGACCCCGGCACAGGTTTCGCTGGCGTGGATTCTGCGTCAGGATGGGGTGATTGCGATTCCCAAGGCCGTGCGCCCGGAACACGTGCAGCTCAATGCACAAGCGGCGCAGCTGCAACTCGAGGCCGGGGATCTGGCGGCGCTGGACCAGGCGTTTCACGCGCCACAACGCAAGCAGCGGCTGGCCATGGTCTGAGCCACCGCCGACTGACAGAGGGCTTCGCCATGAGAAGCACTGATCAGGAAGACCCGTACGATCTGCAACGCTTCGTGCTTGCCCAGGACCCGGTGTTTGATCGGGTCCAGCGCGAACTCGGCGAGGGCCGCAAGCGCAGCCACTGGATGTGGTTCGTATTCCCGCAGTTCGCCGGGCTGGGTGGCAGCGAGATGTCGCGGCGGTTCGCGATCAACTCGGCCCCGGAAACCCGTGCCTTCCTCGCCCACCCGTTGCTCGGCGCCCGTTTGCGGACCTGCACGCAGCTGGTGCTGAACGTGCAGCAGCGTTCGATTGCCGAGATTTTCGGCCATCCGGACGACCTGAAATTCCACTCATCGATGACCCTGTTCGCCCAGTTCGCCGACGACGACAGCCTCTGGCATCAGGCGCTCGAGCGTTACTTCCACGGCATCCAGGACGAATGGACCCTGCAACTGCTGGACTCAAAACAGGCCCAGTTGCCCCCCGATCAGGGTTGAGAAATCGTCGTCGACAAACGGCAGGATCGCATCCGCCACCGGTTGCAGCTGGCGGGTGATGTAGTGGTCGTAGTCGATGGCGGCGCGACGCACTTCCAGCGGTTCGGGCCCGGCCAGGGTGATGACGTAGCTGATCCAGCCGCCGTTCTGGTATTGCCGCGGGCGGCCATGCTGCGCGTTGTAATCGTCCGCCAGACGCGCCGCACGCACATGCGGCGGAACGTTGCGCTCATAGTCGTCGAGAGTGCGGCGCAGGCGCTTGCGGTAGACCAGTCGCTCGTCGAACTCGCCGGCCAGGGTCTTGCGCACGTACTCGCGCACGTAATCCTGATAAGGCTTGCGCTGGAAGATCCGTTCGTACAGTTCCTGCTGGAATTGCCGGGCCAGCAGCGACCAGTCGGTGCGCACGGTTTCCAGGCCTTTATAGACCATTTCTTCGCTGCCGTCGGCGCGGGTCACCAGGCCGGCGTAGCGCTTTTTGCTGCCCTCCTCGGCGCCGCGAATGGTCGGCATCAGGAAGCGTTTGTAGTGGGTTTCGAACTGCAATTCGAGGGCGCTTTCCAGCCCGTACTGCTCGCGTACATGCTCGCGCCACCAGTCGTTGACGTGCGCAACCAGCGCCCGGCCGATGGTCGCCGCCTCTTCCTGACCGTGAGGGCGACGCAGCCAGACGAACGTCGAGTCGGTGTCGCCATAAATCACCGCATGCCCCTGGGCCTCGATCAACTGACGGGTGCGCAGCATGATTTCGTGGCCACGCAGGGTGATCGACGATGCCAGCCGCGTATCGAAGAACCGGCAACCGCTGGAACCGAGCACGCCGTAAAAGGCGTTCATGATGATCTTCAGCGCCTGGGACAACGGCGCATTGTGTTCGCGCTTGGCGGTCTCGCGACCCTCGGCGACACGGGCGACGATGGACGGCAGGCAATGCCGCGTGCGAGAGAAACGAGCGCCGCGAAAGCCCGGCACCGAATCGCTGTCGTCGGGATGCTGCAAGCCTTCGATCAACCCCACCGGATCAATCAGGAAGGTGCGAATGATCGACGGATAAAGGCTCTTGTAGTCGAGCACCAGCACCGACTCGTACAGCCCCGGCTGCGAGTCCATGACAAACCCGCCGGGGCTGGCCTGCGGGGGATTGGTGCCGAGATTCGGCGCCACAAAACCCTGACGGTGCATCAACGGCATGTACAAATGAGTGAACGCCGCCACCGAACCGCCGCTGCGATCCGCCGGCAGACCGGTGACGCTGGCACGCTCCAGTAAAAACTTCAGCAACTCGGTCTTGGCGAAAATCCGCGTGACCAGTTCGCAGTCCTTGAGGTTGTACTTGGCCAGCGCCGGTTTGTCCTCGGCGAACATACGGTTGATTTCGTCCATGCGCTGGTACGGGTTGTCGATGGACTTGCCCTCACCGAGCAAGGTCTGGGCGACGTTTTCCAGGCTGAACGAGGGGAAGCTCCAGGTTGCCGAACGCAGGGATTCGATGCCATCGATGATCAGCCTTCCTGCCGCTGCCGCGAAGTAATGATTGCGGCTGCCGTGTTCGCGCCACTGCATTTCCTCGCCGCCACGCCCTAGCTTGAGCGGCACGCCGAGGCGCCGGGCGTGTTCGTGGAGGATGCGCAGATCGAACTGCACGAGGTTCCAGCCGATGATCGCGTCAGGGTCATGGCGGGCGAACCATTCGTTGAGCTTCTTCAGGATCAAGGTGCGCGATTCGCAGTACTCAAGGTCGAAATCGACAAGGCTGTCATCGCCGTTTGGCGCGCCGAGCATGTACACCTGACGTTCACCGCAGCCTTCCAGCGCAATGGAATACAACTCGCCCTGCTCGGTGGTTTCGATGTCCAGCGAGACCAGTCGCAGTTGCGGTCGATAGTCGGGCGCAGGCTTGAGGTGGGCGTCGAGCAGCACGCCGTCGGCATCGGGCGTGCCGCTGAACCACACCGGCGCGGTGATGAAACGCTCCATCAGGTAGCGCTCGGGCGGTCGCACATCGGCTTCGAAGACATCGACACTGTGACGGTTGAGCGCCGTTTCCAGACGCATCAACTGACCGTGTTGCTGGCAATACAGCCCGAGCACCGGGCGATGCTCGAAATCCTGCAAAGCCAAAGGGCGCAGCTCGACGTTCTTTTCGTCCGCCAGCACCCGCTCGGCCTGCTCGCGCTGCGCCGCCGGAATGAACGCCACCGACGGCTGATGCGGCAGGCGCACACGGCGCGGCCCGGCGTCGGTCGCCAGCCAGAACTCGACTTCGGTGCCGGCCGGGGTGTCGCGCCAATGCCGGGTCAGGACGAAGCCCTGCTGTAAATCCACCACTGCGACCTCAAGAATTGATTCAGAAAGGCATTCTACGCGGCATTGCCACAACCGGTGGCACAGGTCTGGCAATGAAAAAACCCGTCAAATGACGTTTTTTGCGTGTTATCTGCCGTTTTGCGGCCTTGCTCTGCGCGCCACGGTCTACGATGCTTGGAGAACAACGACAACACCTGAGTAACCGCCATGAAAACCGTCGCCCAGCTGCTCAAGCTCAAAGATCAGAAAAATCAGGAAGTGCATCAGATCAAGCCCGATCACATGGTGCTCGAAGCGCTGATGAAGATGGCCGAGAAAAACGTCGGCGCCTTGCTCGTGGTGGAGGACGAAAAAGTGGTGGGCATCATCAGCGAGCGCGATTACGCACGCAAGCTGGTGCTGCACGGGCGCTCCTCGGTAGGCACGCCGGTACGCGACATCATGGTGGCGAACGTGATCACGGTGGATACCCACCAGACCGTCGATACCTGCCTGAGCATCATGTCCGACAAGCGTCTGCGCCACTTGCCGGTGGTAGAAAACGGCAAACTGCTGGGCCTGCTGTCGATCGGCGACCTGGTCAAGGAAGCGATTGCCGAACAGGCCGAGCTGATCAAACAGCTGGAGCAGTACATTCGCGGGGAGTGACTCTTACAGCCACTACTGTCCTTTGTGGGAGCGAGCCTGCTCGCGATAGCGGTGTATCAGGTAAAAGTATCTGCTGACAGACCGCAATCGCGAGCAGGCTCGCTCCCACAGGTTTGTTTTTTGTTCAGGCAGGCCAATGCCGCGCGAAGACCGGCGCCAGCACCGGGTGTCGGTCGATGCGTTGCAGCCACGCATGGAAACCGGGCCGGGCCTGACGCAGGTGTTCACGGGCACCGGCCCAGCGCGAGACCACCGCTGCCAATACATCCAGCGCCCCCGGTGTTTCATCGTCCAGGTACAGCTCGGCGGAGAACTGGTCGGCAAACACCTCCCAGGTCCAGTGCAATCGTTCCCGCGCACCCGTCATCAGATTCTGCCGCGAGGCCTCGTCCGGCATCACCAGCCAGCGCTCGGGGTAATCAATGATGCCGATGGCCGCATAGCAATTGCTGACGATGTACACCAGGCCGCGAATCGCTTGGTCACGGTCAGCGCCCGCGGCGGGCAACAGGCCGGATTGCGGAAAACTCAGCCCCAGATGAATCAGGATCGCCGCACTTTCGGTGATTACACTGCCGTCCGGCAGTTGCAGGGTCGGGATCTGTTTGAGCGGATTGAGCCGCGCCAGCTCCTGCGCCGCTTCCGCACCGGCCTCGATATCGATGAAGCGGTAAGCCACCTGGCACAGCTCGAGTGCCGCCTCGATGGCCGCCGCCCCTGAATTGCGATGTCCGTAGAGCTGATACATATCCCCTCCTCCACTGCGAAAGGCATCCTGCCCTGGCCCTATTTATAGCTGTTGTATCGAATTTGGCACGGATTGCGCATTCATCGGCAGCTTGCGAATCCCTGATCTCGCAAAACAGCGCTGGCGGTGCCCATCCCGCACCAAGAGCAATCAGCGAACGCTATCCGCGTTCTTGTAAGGTGCGATACCGAACCAAAAGTTCGCGTATCCGAGCTGGCAACAAGGAGTTCACCGCGTGAATCTTCATCTGCTGCGCCACACTCTTCTCTCCGTGCCCCTGTACCTGCGCCGTGTTCGTCCTGCGAACAGTGCGTGCATGCCTTTTATTACCTGAACGTCTGCACTATTTATTTTTTAAATAGCACGCAAGAAGTCATTGCGTGCGCGCTGCTTTAATGAATGCAAGAAAACATTGTTCGACAATAACTTCCAGACAGCACACCGCTACAACTTTCGCTGTTTGGCGTTAATGTCCGAAGCGCACCAAAACTGCACTTGCAGCCAATACACCGTTCCAGTGGAACGACCGACTTTACTTAAACAAGAACAAGGAATATCGCCTGTGACCCGCTAAAACACTGACCCGCACCAATTCAGTCCGCCACGCACCATCACGCGTCCTGGCCGACACGAGAACAGCCGCTCTATCTCGCTGAACAGCGCGATACCGCGCCCGGCCTGTCTCGCCCTGAAAAAAGTCCTGCAAAGAGGGCCTTCGGGAGGTTGTGCGCCCATGAAAACCGGCATGTTTGATGAAACTTATATAAATGCGACATACGTATCATCCGTGAAATAACCGCTACACAATTGATCACTCTTTGGCACAGCGGTTGCTATTGCATCAACCATGAGGGCAAGAATGATGTTAGCCACTCAATTGCACACCCACTTATAAAAGAACAGCCACGGACCGGATCAATGAACCATCGAAGTCGGCATTACTGAAGCAACAAGCTGCACAAGCCCTGTTCAATAGATAGTTCAACTATCGGCTTCTGCACACCTGTATGAAAGTTGCGACCACTCACTCGAACAACGCCTTGTTGTTCGAACGGCACCTTATTGCCCTTCATCCACCCGAGGGAGCTTTAATGAACGATGCGGTAAAGCACAGAACGCCGCCGGGGCCAGTACCGAACGCAGCGCTTGCGTCGGGAGCGGGTCGGCCCGTCTACAAGGCCAACACTTCTCAGCCCGGCGGCCTGAACAAACAGCAGATGCTGTTGCTGGTGGCGGTATCGGCGCTGATACACGGCGGCGCCTGGTGGTCTTTCCAGCAGGCGCGGGCCGAACCGCTGCCCACGCCACCGGAAATCCCGGAAATGACCGTCGAGCTGACCAGCCCGACACCTCCGGCACCGCCGACACCGGAGCCGCCGCCCCCACCGCCGCCCCCTCCCGAACCGGAACAACCGGTGGAAGACGAGGACGCGGTCAAGCCGCCGCCCAAACCGGTGGAGAAACCCAAGCCGATCGAAAAACCGAAACCGGTCGAGAAACCCAAACCGGTGAAAAAGGCCGAGCCGCCAAAAGCACCGCCCGCCCCTGCGCAACCGGCGGCGCCTGCTGCTCCGGCCACCCCGAGCGCGCCACCGGCACCTGCGGCGGCACCGGGCCCGGTGAAAGAGTCGGCGGCGATTTCCGGTCTCGCCAGCCTCGGCAACCCGCCGCCGGAATACCCGTCGCTGGCTCTGCGGCGCAACTGGGAAGGCAGCGTGGTGCTGCGGATTCAGGTGCTGGCCAACGGTCGCGCCGGCTCGGTGACCGTGACCAAGTCCAGCGGCAAGCCGCAACTGGATGACGCGGCGGTCGCGGCGGTGAAGGCCTGGAAGTTCATTCCGGCCAAGCGCGGCGACACACCGATCGACGGCTTCGCCACCCAGACCATCGATTTCAAATTGCCGCAATGACGGCGCGACAACCGAACTCACAACCGATTAACGCAAGCGAGGTGTAGCCATGAACGATTCTCTGTCTTCGATGATTGTCCCCGGCGTGCTCTGGGGGCTGGTGCTGTTTTCCGTGGTCAGCTGGGCGATCCTGCTGGTCAAGTCGGCGCAATACCTGCGTCAGAAAACCCAGAACAAGCAGTTCAGCAAAGCCTTCTGGGGCGCGCCGGATCTGCTGACCGCCGCCGAACACGCCAGTCAATATCCGGGCTCGCTGGCGCGGATCGCCAGCAGCGGTTTCGAAGCCTTGCTGGTGGAAGAGTCCCCGCGCACCACCCAGCAACTGGCGCACACCATCAACCGTTCCGACCGACTGGAACGCAACCTGCGCCAGCAGATCCAGAAGGAACGTCGCTCGCTGGAAAACGGCCAGGCGATCCTCGCCAGTATCGGCAGCACCGCGCCGTTCATTGGCCTGTTCGGCACCGTGTGGGGAATCATGGAAGCCCTGCAAAGCATCGGCGCCAGCGGTTCGGCCAGCCTGGAAACCGTGGCCGGGCCCATCGGCCACGCGCTGATCGCCACCGGTGTGGGCATTGCCGTCGCGGTGCCGGCGGTGCTGATTTACAACTTCTTCCTGCGACGCCTGAAACTGGCCTCCGCCGACATGGATGACTTCGCCCACGACTTCGACGCCCTCGCCTCGCGCAGCGCGTTTTCCATCAGCCGCCAGGCCATCGCCAAATCCACGGCCGCCGTGCGGGAGGCCAGCTGATGTCCTTTTCCACTCAAGACAGCGATGAAGTGCTCAGCGAAATGAACGTCACGCCGCTGGTGGACGTGATGCTCGTGCTGCTGGTGGTGTTCATCGTCACCGCGCCGCTGATGACCAACGCGATCAAGGTCAACCTGCCGAAAACCGACGCCGTCGCCCCCGCCGAAAAGAAGGATCCGGTGGTGGTCAGCGTCGATCAGGACGGCAAGTTCTTCCTGGCCAAGACCGAGCTGGCACCGGAATCACTGGAGGCCAGCCTCAAGGAGGTCAAGGCCAAAGATGCCGACGTCCGCGTGCAGCTGCAGGCCGACTCCGCCGTGAATTACGGCCAGGTGGCCAAAGCCATGGCGTCCATCGAGCGCTCGGGCATTACCAAAATATCGGTGATGACCACCCGCTGACGGCGGTGCCGGGCGCGCAGTGAGGGACGCGCCCGGCACCGTTCGTTGAATCCCGTCGCAATCGGCCGACCGAAAAAACGCAGCGCGTCTTCGGAGGGGATCGGCTTGCTTGAAGAAAGTGGTTTTCGCGGCGCGGCACCACCGTGCTCCGTGCAAAGAGGGCTCACAAGGCCATTTCGATAAACGTCTAACAAAGTCGGAAACAACCATGCTGATGAACACTCCACGCTTCACGCTCAAACCCTTGGTGGCAACGATTTCCCGCCACCGTTTCGTTCCGTTGTACCTGGTGGCCATGGGGATGGGTGCCGGGGTTCAGGCTGCCGAGGACGACAACGGCGTCCCGGCCGCCGCTGCGGTGGTTGCGCCGACCACGCAACTGCAACGGGTCGAAGTGACCGGTTCGGCGATTCGCCGGGTCGATGCGGAAACGGCGGTGCCGATCACCGTGCTCAAGGCCGATGAACTGCGCAAACAGGGCGTGACCACCACCGCCGAACTGGTGCAGCGCATCACCGGCAGCCAGTCGATCAACAACAGCGCAGGCTCGGTCGGCGCGGCCACCGGCGGCGCATCGTTTGCCGACATGCGCGGCATTGGCGCGAACAAGACACTGGTGCTGCTCAACGGTCGCCGGCTGGCCAACAACGCCCTGTCGGGCACCAACTCGGCCGGCGGCGCGGTGGATCTGAACATGATCCCGTTTGCCGCGATCGAGCGCGTGGAAGTGCTGCGCGACGGCGCCTCGGCCCTGTACGGCACCGACGCCATCGGTGGCGTGATCAACTTCATCACCAAAAAATCCATGACCGACGGCCAGCTCACCCTTGGTGGCGAAACCCCGACCCACAGCGGCGGCGGTGCGACCAAGGACATGAGCGCCAGCTGGGGCTACGGCGACCTGGAACAGGACCGCTTCAACGTGCTCGGCGTGTTCAACTACAACAAGCAGCAGAACCTCGACGCCAACGACCGCTCCTTCGCCCGCGACTACGTGCCCGGCCGTGGCCTGGACCAGACCTCAGGCACCGCGTTCCCCGGCAACTACAGCCAGAACGGCAACGCCACCAACCCGCTGGCCAACAGCAATTGCAACGGCCCCAACCTGGTGGCCCGCGACGGCCTCTGCCGCTTCAGTACCCGGGAATTCATCGACCTGGTGCCACAGACCGAGAAGACTTCGTTCTTCGGCAAGACCACCGGCAAACTGGCCGACGACCACAACATCAACCTCGAATATTTCTGGTCACGCAACAACAACGCCACCGCCGTCGGCCCGGCGCCATTGACCGGCCTGAGCCTGGATTCGTCCTCGCCCTACTACCCCGGCAACGGCATCACCCCGGCGCCCACCGGCTTCGCCCTCGACCCGACGCAACCGGTGGACGTGAACTGGCGCGAAACCGCCGCCGGCCCGCGTGAATCGAAAGACCAGAACACCAGCCAGCGCTTTTTGCTGAGTTTCGACGGTCTGGTCGGCGGCTGGGACTACAACGTCGGCGCCTCGTACAACCAGAACAAGATTGTCTCCAGCGTCACCAGCGGCTATGTCAGCGATCAGGCAATGATCAACGGTCTGGCCAGCGGCCTGCTCAACCCGTTCGGTCCGCAGACCAGCGCCGGTCAGCAGTACATCGATCAGGCCATGTACCACGGCGCCTATTCCACGGCGGTCGGTCGGGTCGCCGGTTTCGACGGGCGGATCAGCCGCGAGATCGGTGACTGGTTCGGTGCCGGCCCGTCGGGGCTGGCGTTGGGCGGCGAGTACCGCAAAGAGAAATTCCACCAGGACTTCGAAGCTTTCGCCGGCGACATCCAGAGCCTGGGCATCGACCCCGCCGGCAGCGTCGAGGGCGACCGCAGCGTGAAAGCCGCCTACGCGGAAATCAACGTGCCGGTGCTCGACAGCCTGGAATTGTCGGCCGCCGTGCGTCACGACAAATACAGCGACTTCGGCAGCACCACCAACCCGAAATATTCGTTCCGTTATCAGCCACTCAAGGAGCTGGTGGTGCGCGGCGCCTACAGCGAAGGTTTCCGCGCGCCGTCACTGTACGAGTTGTATTCGCCACGCAGCATCACCTACACCCAGGGCTACTACAACGACCCGGTGCTGTGTACCGGCGGCGTGGTGCAACCGGGCGGCAACGGCGGACGCGATTGCGGTCAGCAGTTCCTCAACCAGATCGGCGGCAACGAAGACCTGGCCCCGGAGAAAGCGCGCAACGTGACGCTCGGCTTCGTTTATCAGCCGGTCAGCAACCTGTCCGTGGGCCTGGATTTCTGGTGGATTCACATCTCCAACCAGATCCAGCCGTTCCCGGAATCCACCGTGTTCGATCAGGCCGGCAGCTACCCTGACCGTTTCGTGCGCAACGCCGACGGCACGCTCAATTACATCGTCACCGGCAACGCCAACCTCGGCATCGTCGAAACCAACGGCGTCGATGTGTCGCTGGACTATCGCTTCCCGAACACGCCTTACGGCCAGTTCGGCCTGGGCCTGCAAGGCACCTATGTCGACGAGTACGACTTCCAGAGCACCATCAAGGGCCCGTTCACCGATAAGGTCGGCGACTTCAAGGGTGACGGGGTGATTGCCCGCTGGAAACACAACCTGACCGGTTCCTGGACCTTCGGCGCCGCCCGTGCAGCGCTGACCAACCGCTTTACCACCGGCTACAACGACTACGACCGCGAAACCAACGCACGGGTCGCGTCGTATTCGGTGTGGGACCTGTCGGCCGGCTACACCTTCGACAAGGTGCTGGACGTGGACGCCGGGGTGAAGAACCTGTTCGACCGCGATCCGCCGTTCTCCAACCAGGCCTACAACTTCCAGAGCGGCTATGACCCACGTTACACCGACCCGCTGGGCCGCACGCTGTTTGCGCGCATGACGTACCACTTCTGAGTACAGGTCGGGGCCGCGCAAGACTCCGGCCGGCCCCTTCCCCTTGCGAATTCGCATCCCGCAGCGGCCAACCGCCGCTTCGGGTTTTTCCGGCTCAGAGGAACGACTTCATGACATTCATGCGCAACATGGCCGGCCTGCTGCTCGGCAGCGCGCTGCTGTGCAACGCGGCAGCTGCGCTGGCCGGCGGCAGCTACGCGATGACGGTGTACGGCGAGGCGCCGAAATACCCCGCCGGTTTCCAGCACTTCGATTTCGTCAATCCCGACGCCCCGAAGGGCGGCTCGCTCAGCCGCGCATCGATGGAGATCGGTCAGTACAACTACATCACCCCCTATGCCGATCAGGGCATTTCCGTGGTCCAGGTCAACGACTGGGTGTATTCGCCGCTGGCGTTCCGCTCGCTGGACGAGCCCTACACCGTCTACGGTCTGGTGGCGCAATCCATGGAGCGTGACCCAGTCGGTCTGTGGGTGCGTTTCAACCTGAATCCCGAGGCGCGTTTCGCCGACGGCACGCCGATCACCGCCGAGGACGTGCGCTACACCTTCGAGCTGTTGATGACCAAGGGCAGCCTGAGTTATCGCCAGCAGTACGCCGACGTGCAGGATGTGCTGATCGAAGGCCCGCGGCAGATTCGCTTCACCTTCAAGAACAACCTCAACCGCACCCTCGCGCTGGATCTGGCGTCGCTGCGACCGGTGCCCGAGCACTGGTGGAAGACCCGCGACTTTGCCAACGGCGGCGGCTTCGAACCCCCGCTGGGCAGCGGCCCGTACCGGGTGAGCAAGGTCGATGCGGGGCGCAGCATCGGTTTCCAGCGCGATCCGAATTGGTGGGGCAAGGACCTGCCGGTCAGTCGCGGGATGTACAACTTTGACAGCCTGACCGTGAATTTCTACGGCGACACCGACGTCGCCCGGCAACTGCTGCAGGCCGGGGCGTTCGACTACAACCGCGAGTTTTCCTCATCCGGCTACGTGGTCGGCTACGACAGCCCGGCGCTGCGCGACGGTCGCCTGCAACAAGCGATTCTCGCCCCGGACAAACCGACCAGCGCCCAGGGGTTTGTGTTCAACCTGCAGAACCCGCTGTTCAAGGATCGCCGCGTGCGGCAGGCGCTGAGCCTGCTGTGGGATTTCGAGTGGACCAACAAGCAGATGATGCGCGGCTTCTACGTGCGCCAGAACAGCTACTGGCCGAAGAGTGAAATGGCCGCCACCGCCCTGCCCGACGCCAGGGAGCTGGCGATCCTCGAACCGCTGCGCGGACAGATTCCGGACGAGGTGTTCACCCAGGTCTATCAGGCGCCGAAAACCGATGGCAGCGGCTACATCCGCGACAAGCAGTTGCAGGCCCTGAAGCTGTTGGCCGAGGCCGGGTGGACGCCGAAAAACAATCGGCTGGTGAACGCTGCCGGCGAGCCACTCGAATTCACCTTCCTCGACGGCCAGGGCGGTTTCGACCGCATGTTGCTGCCGTACAAACGCACCCTGGCGCAGATCGGCATCACGCTGAGTCTGCGGCGCATCGATTCGGCGCAATACATCAACCGGCTCAACGCCCGGGACTACGACATGATCGTTACCAGTTTCCCCCGCAGCGGCGATCCGATCGTCTCGCCGGGCCGCGAGTTATACAGCCTGTATGCCTCGCAGAGCGCGACCCAGGTCGGCAGCTCCAATTCGATGGTGCTGGCGGACCCGGCGGTGGACCGGCTGATCGACGGCCTGGTGCAGGCCAATACCCGCGACGCCATGGTGCGTTACGCCCGCGCCCTCGACCGGGTGCTGCAATGGGGTGACTACATGATTCCCAACTACTACTCCAAAGGCACGCCGACGGTGTTTCAGAACCGCTTCGGCAGGCCACCGGTGCAGCCGATTTACAGCGAAGGCCTCGATACCTGGTGGGAGGTCTCGGCCAAGCCGCTGACCAATCAGCAGATGAGCGCCTTGCATCAGCTCGCGGGGGGCCAGTGACATGTGGCGTTATCTGAGTCGACGTCTGTTGCTGATCATCCCGACGCTGCTGTGCATTCTGGTGGTCAACTTCGTCATCGTGCAGGCCGCGCCCGGCGGCCCGGTGGAACAGGCCATCGCCCGCCTGCAAGGCTTCGGCGGGCACAGCATGGGCGGCGCCAGCGAGGTGACCGCGATCGGCGGTGCCGGGCGCAGCAGCCGTGGTCTGGATCCGGCGCTGATCGAAGAGATCAAACACCACTACGGTTTCGACCGACCGATGCACGAACGCCTGTGGCTGATGCTCAAGAACTACGCGCAACTGGACCTGGGCAGCAGCTTCTTTCGCGGTGCGAAGGTGACGGACCTGATCGTGCAGAAGCTGCCGGTGTCGCTGTCCCTCGGCCTGTGGGCGACCTTGATCACCTACCTGATTTCGATCCCGCTGGGCATTCGCAAGGCAATCAAAAACGGCAGCGCATTCGATGTCTGGAGCAGCACGGCAATCATCGTCGGCTACGCGATGCCGGCGTTTCTGTTCGCGATCCTGTTGATCGTGGTGTTCGCCGGGGGCAGCTACGTCAACTGGTTTCCGGTACAGGGGCTGGTCTCGGACAACTTCGACAGCCTGAGCCTGTGGGGCAAGGCCGGCGACTACCTCTGGCACCTGGTGCTGCCAGTGACGGCGCTGGTGATCGGTGGTTTTGCGACGCTGACGATCCTGACCAAAAACAGCTTCCTCAACGAGATCAGCCGCCAGTACGTGATCACCGCACGCGCCAAGGGCCTGACCGAAAGACGCGTGCTCTACGGCCATGTGTTTCGCAACGCGATGCTGCTGGTGGTGGCCGGTGTGCCGTCGGCGTTGATCGAGGTGTTTTTCGCCGGCTCGCTGCTGATCGAAACCCTCTTCAACCTCGACGGCCTCGGGCGCATGAGCTACGAAGCGGCGGTGTCGCGGGACTACCCGGTGGTGTTCGGCACGCTGTTCCTGTTCACCCTGTTCGGCCTGTTGATCAAGCTGATCGGCGACCTCTGCTACACCCTGCTCGACCCGCGCATCGACTTCTCGGCGAGGACTGCCTGATGTTCACACTTTCCCCTCTGGGCCGGCGGCGCATCGCGCAATTCAAGGCCAATCGTCGCGGGCGCTGGTCGCTGTGGCTGTTCATCGGGCTGTGCCTGATCTGCCTCGGCGGCGAGCTGATCGCCAACGACAAGCCGCTGGTGATTCGCTACCACAACGCCTTCTACTTCCCGATCCTCAGCGACTACCTGGAAACCGATTTCGGCGGCGAACTGCCGTTCCAGCCGGATTACGCCAGCAGTTACGTACACAAACTGATTGAGGATCAGGGCGGCTGGATGCTGTTCCCGCCGATCCCGTTCAGCTACGACACGGTCAATTACGACCTCACGGAACCGGCGCCGAGCCCGCCGTCCTCCAGCAACTGGCTGGGCACCGACGATCAGGCGCGGGACGTATTGGCGCGGGTGATTTTCGGCACGCGGGTTTCGATCCTGTTTGCGCTGATCCTCACCGCCGTCAGTGCGTTGGTCGGTATCGTCGCCGGGGCGTTGCAGGGTTATTACGGCGGCTGGGTCGACTTGCTCGGGCAGCGGGTGCTGGAGATCTGGTCGGGACTGCCGGTGCTGTACCTGCTGATTATTTTGTCCGGGTTCGTCTCGCCGAGTTTCTGGTGGCTGCTGGGGATCATGGCGCTGTTTTCCTGGCTGGCACTGGTGGACGTGGTGCGCGCCGAGTTCCTGCGCGGGCGCAGCCTGGAGTACGTCAAGGCCGCGCGGGCCCTGGGCCTGACGGACAGCGAGCTGATGCGCCGGCACATTCTGCCCAACGCCATGACCTCCACCCTCACCTACCTGCCGTTCATCCTGACCGGCGCCATTGCCACCCTCACCGCGCTGGATTTTCTCGGCTTCGGCATGCCCGCCGGCACCGCGTCGCTGGGCGAACTGATCGGCCAGGCCAAGCGCAATCTGCAAGCGCCGTGGCTGGGGCTGACGGCGTTTTTTGCCCTGGCGCTGATTCTGTCCTTGCTGGTGTTCATCGGCGAAGCCTGCCGTGACGCGTTCGATCCGCGATCCTGATCCCCGGAGCTGAAATGACCGACAACCTGATTGAAATCCGCGACCTGCGCGTCGCCTTCGCCGGGCACGAAGTGGTGCACGGCGTGAACCTCGACATCCGCCGCGGCGAGTGCCTGGCACTGGTCGGCGAATCCGGCTCGGGCAAGTCGGTGACGGCGCACTCGATCCTGCGTTTGCTGCCGGGCAAAACCGTCAGCAGCACGGGCAGCATCCGCTACAACGGCGTGGACTTGCTGCACGCCAGCGAACAGCAGCTGCGCGGCTTGCGCGGCAACCGCATCGCGATGATTTTCCAGGAGCCGATGACCTCGCTGAACCCGCTACACACGGTTGAAAAACAGATCAGCGAAGTGCTGGAGATCCACAAGGGGCTCAAGGGCCGCGCCGCGCGCCAGCGCACGCTGGAGTTGCTGGAACTGGTGGGCATTCGCCAACCGTTGCAGCGTTTGAAGGCCTATCCGCACCAGCTCTCCGGCGGCCAGCGACAGCGAGTGATGATCGCCATGGCGCTGGCCAACGAACCGGAATTGCTGATCGCCGACGAACCGACCACGGCGCTGGACGTGACCGTGCAACAGAAGATTCTCGAGCTGTTGATCGAGTTGCAGCAACGCCTCGGCATGTCGCTGCTGCTGATCAGCCATGACCTCAACCTGGTGCGGCGCATCGCCCAACGGGTGTGCGTGATGCGCCACGGGGAAATCGTCGAACAGGCCGATTGCGCAACGCTGTTCCGCACCCCGCAGCATCCTTACAGCCGCCTGCTGATCGAGGCAGAACCGTCGGGCGCGCCGGTGCCGAGTCGCTACGATCACAACCTGCTGGAGGTGGATGACCTGAAAGTCTGGTTCCCGCTGCCCAAGGCGTTGTTCAGCCGCACTCAGGAATACATCAAGGCCGTGGACGGCGTGAGTTTCCGTCTGCAGCGGGGCAAGACTCTGGGGATTGTCGGCGAGTCCGGCTCGGGCAAATCGACGCTGGGCCAGGCGATTCTGCGGCTGGTGGAATCCGAGGGCGATATTCGTTTTGGCAACAAGCAGTTGAGCCTGCTCAATCAGCGTTTGATGCGCCCGTTGCGCCGGCAGATTCAGGTGGTGTTCCAGGACCCGTTCGGCAGTCTCAGCCCACGGATGTCGGTGCAACAGATCATCGCCGAAGGCCTGCTGACCCACGGCATCGGCACGCCCGAAGAACGCGAGGCGGCGGTGATCCGCGTGCTGGAGGAAGTCGGCCTCGACCCGCAGAGCCGCCATCGCTATCCCCACGAGTTCTCCGGCGGCCAGCGCCAGCGCATTTCCATCGCCCGGGCGCTGGTGCTGGAACCGGCGCTGATTCTGCTCGACGAACCGACCTCGGCGCTGGACCGCACGGTGCAGAAACAGATAGTGGAATTGCTGCGGCAGTTGCAGATCCGCCACGGGCTGACGTACCTGTTCATCAGCCATGACCTGGCGGTGGTGCATGCGCTGGCGCACGATTTGATGGTGATCAAGGACGGCAAGGTGGTGGAACAGGGAGCGTCGCGCCAGATTTTTGCGGCGCCGCAGCATGCCTATACCCAGGAACTCCTGAAAGCCTCCGGCCTGGCATTGGCAAAAACCGGGGGTGAGCGGGTTACAGCAATCTGACCGTCAGTGCTTTCAGATTTATTTTCCGGCCACTGCATCCAAACCCCTCCGTCACGGGTAGTCCCTGTAACAGCCCTCTTTCGGCTGTCAGCGGTTTACCCTTTTCGGAGAAACACTGATGAACATCACCCAACTGATCGGCTTCACCGGTTTGCTCGCCGTCGCCTCGACAAGCTTCGCCCAAAGCAGTTATCCCGACGCGATCAAGGTGCCGGACGGCCACAAGATCGCGATGGAAACCACCGGGGTCGGCGAGATCACCTACGAATGCCGTGACAAGGCCAATGTCGCCGGCCAGACCGAGTGGGTGTTCGTCGGCCCGAAAGCAGTGCTCAACGATCGCAGCGGCAAACAGGTCGGCACCTACTTCGGCCCGCCCGCCACTTGGCAGGCGCAGGACGGTTCGAAAGTCACCGGCACGCAACTGGCCGTAGCGCCATCGAGTCCGGGCAACCTGCCCTATCAACTGGTCAAGGCCAACCCCGCCGAGGGCAAAGGCGCCATGAGCGGCGTGAGCTACATCCAGCGCGTCGCGCTCAAGGGCGGCGTGGCGCCGGGCAGCGAATGCACGGCGGCGAACAAGGGCAAACAGGAAGTGGTGAAGTACCAGGCCGACTACATTTTCTGGGCGGCGAACTGAGCCTGGCTGGACGTTTGGCCGATGCTTGCTAGATTGCAGGACATGCCCTTGCCCGAAACCGCGTTCGATTACGAAGCCCGCCTCGCCGCCTGTGCCCGCGGCGAGCGCGGGGCCCTGCGCGAATTGTATGTGCAGGAAAGTCCGCGGCTGCTCGGTGTGGCCCGACGTCTGGTGCGCGACACGGCGCTGGCCGAAGACATCGTTCACGACGCATTCATCAAGATCTGGGCCGGCGCGGCGGGTTTCGATCCGGCGCGCGGTTCGGCCCGGGGCTGGATGTTCAGCGTGACCCGGCATCTGGCGCTGAATGTGTTGCGCAATCACGACCGGGAAACGCCGCTCAACGACAGCAACGAATTTCCGGCGAGTGATGACGGTTTCGACGCACTGGCGCAATCGACCCGCATCCACCGCTGCCTGCATCAACTGGAACCGCAACGCCGCCGCTGCATCCTTCACGCCTACGTCGACGGTTACAGCCACGCGCAGATCGCCCAGCGCCTCGACACGCCACTGGGCACCGTCAAAGCCTGGATCAAACGCAGCCTCAATGCGTTGCGGGAGTGCATGGGATGACCACCGAATCGGCGCAGGAACGCGATGAACTGGCCAGCGAATACGTGCTCGGCACTCTTTCGGCCGAAGTGCGCGCCGAACTGCAACGGCGCTTGCCCAACGATCCCGAGCTGCAAGCGGCCGTGGACGCCTGGGAGCGACGTCTGCTGGAGCTGACCGACCTCGCCCCGGCGCATCAACCCTCGTCGCAGCTGTGGCAACGCATCGAACGCAGTGTCGGGCAACTTACCCATAAGAGGGCGCCAGAGATTTCATGGTGGAACCGCCTGTCGCTGTGGCGCGGCTTGAGCGCTGCCGGACTGGCTGCAACCTTGTTATTGGGCTCGATCCTGTTGACCCAGACCACGCCGAAACCAAGCTTTCTGGTGGTGCTTGTCGCCCCGCAGGACAAGGCGCCGGGCTGGGTGATCCAGGCCAGCAACCCACGGGAGATTCAGTTGATTCCGCTGGGCGTGGTCGAGGTGCCGACGGATAAGGCGCTGGAATTCTGGACCAAGGCCGACGGCTGGCAGGGTCCGGTGTCGCTGGGGCTGGTCAAACCGGGCCAGGCGCTGTCGATCCCGCTGGACAAGCTGCCGCCGCTGCAACCGAACCAGTTGTTCGAGCTGACGCTGGAAGGCGCCAACGGCTCGCCGATCGGCAAACCCACCGGGCCGATCCAGGCGATTGGCCGCGCGGTGAAGGTGCTGTGACAAACCATCATCGACGTCGATGTTCACCATCACGTCAATGAAGTTCTCTTAAAAAATCCCGGGCGTAACATCGGCTCCATACCCAACAAACAAAACCCCCGGAGCACAAAATCATGAAACGCCAAGTCATCCTCAGCATTGCCCTTTCGGTTCTGGCCTTCAACGCATTTGCCGCCAAACCGGCCCACACCATGATCGCTGAAGGCGGTTCGGATCGGTTGATCGAACAGCGCGTCGCCGAAGGCGGCTCGGATCGCCTGCAAGAACGCCGTGTGGCCGAAGGTGGCTCCGATCGTCTGCTGGAACGTCGTGTTGCCGAAGGTGGCTCCGATCGTCTGCTGGAACGTCGTGTGGCCGAAGGTGGCTCCGATCGTCTGCTGGAACGTCGTGTGGCCGAAGGTGGCTCCGATCGTCTGATCGAACGTCGTGTGGCCGAAGGCGGTTCGGATCGTCTGATCGAACGCCGCGTTGCCTGAATGAAGGGCTTCATCGCAGCAACCCGGAAAAAACCCGGCTCCCGTCAGCCGGGTTTTTAACGTCTTTTTTTTACCTCGTCAGTCCCTGGCCATGCAGCGCCGATAGCGCTCATCGACCCGTTTGGCGAACCACGCAGTGGTCAGTTTGCGAGTGATCTTCGGGCTTTGCAGGACAATCCCCGGCAGCACCGCCCGGGGCAATGATTTGCCTTCTGCCTTATCCGCCAGTTCGAAGACCCGCTGATAGAGCCTGGTCTCCTCGAACCCCAGCGTATTGCCCTTCTCCAGTTGATCGCGGATCTGTGGATTACGCATGCCCAGTGATTTGCCAAGTCTGCGTACCGCCAGCTCGGTGGTGCCCGGCATGATCGAGTCATAGCGAATCAGGTCGCCATCCAGCGCCAGCGGAACGCCCGAGGCCCGACTGACTGCATTCTGAAACGCTGCGTTGCGACTGGCGTACCACCCGGCATTGAAGTCCGCAAAACGGTACAGCGGCTCGCGATAACTCACCGGATAACCCAGCAGATGGGCGATGCCGAAGTACATGCCGCCCCGACGACTGAACACCTCGCGACGAATCGTCCCGTCCACCGGGTACGGATAGTCTTTGGCATGCTGTTCGGCGAATTCGATGCTGACCTGCATCGGCCCGCCGGTGTGCACCGGGTTGAAACCGCTGAACAGCGTGCGGCCCATCGGCACCGAGCCGATGAAGTCGTCGAAGATCGCGCTCAATTCCTTTTCGCTGCGGGCGGCGCTCAGGCGTTCGCTGTAGGTCTTGCCGTTCGGCGAGCGCACCTGCAAGGCACCGCTGACCAACAGGCTCGGGATATGCACCTTGGCGGCGCGGCGGTCGATTTCGTCACGGGCGATCTTGCCCAGTCCGGGCACCGGCGGATCGACCTGGAAAGTGGATTCCTGCTCGGCGACGGCCAGCACCGAACACAGGTTTTGCGTCGTCGGGCTGATGCCCTGGGCGGCGAACGCGGTGTAGATGTCCGTGGCCCAGCCCTGGCGGTCGGCGGTTTTCGCCGGCAGCAGGCGCACGATCTGCGCCTTGACCTCGGCCGGTGCGCGCGGCGCCGGTTCCTGGCTGCGCTGCCCGGCGCAACCGGCCAGTACCAGCAGTGCGGCAAGGCTGACGAATAATCGAGGGGTGTGCATAACGCTTCATCCAGTCCGTTGAGCCGGGTTAACCCTACGCTCTATCGCAGGGTGCAGGATAGGACTGCGGGCCGGCGACACTGTTCCATCCCCCCGTTTGGCAGGCGAACTGGCCGTGCCCGCCCGCTGATCCATACTTGGTGCTGCACACTCAGTGGCAAAGGGCACGCGAGGAGGACAGACCATGAACCGCAGTGACGTTCTGATCATCGGCGCGGGTCCCACCGGACTGGTACTGGCCCTGTGGCTGAGCAAACTGGGCGTGCGCGTGCGCATCATCGACAAGACCTCCGCGCTGGGCACCACCTCGCGGGCGCTGGCGGTGCAGGCGCGCACGCTGGAGTTGTACCGGCAACTGGATCTCGCCGAAGCCGTGGTGCGCAACGGGCATCGGGTGGCAGCGGCGAATTTCTGGGTCAAGGGCAAACCCGTGGCACAGTTGCCGCTCAACCGGATCGGCGAAGGCCTGACGCCCTATGCCTTTCTGAAAATCTATCCGCAGGACGAACACGAGCGACTGCTGATCGACCGCCTCGAAGACTACGACGTGTTCGTCGAGCGCAATACCACCCTCGAAAGCTTCACGGAAAACGGCGACGGTCTCACCGCCCATTTGCGTCTGCCGGATGGCGAACAGGAGATCTGCCAGGCCTGTTACCTGGCCGGATGTGACGGCGCCCGTTCGGTGGTGCGCAAGACCCTCGACACCGGTTTCCCCGGTGGCACCTATCAGCAGATTTTCTATGTCGCCGACGTGCAGGCCAGCGGCCCGGCGCTCAACGGCGAGTTGCATCTGGATCTGGATGAGGCGGATTTTCTCGCGGTGTTCCCGCTGGCCGGCGAAGGTCGCGCACGGCTGATCGGCACCGTGCGCGACGAACGTGCGGATCGCGCCGAAACCCTGGAATTTTCCGATGTCAGCAGTCGCGCCATCGAACATCTGAACGTGCACATCGAGGACGTCAACTGGTTCTCCACCTACCGTGTGCATCATCGAGTGGCAGACCACTTTCGCCAGGGCCGGGCGTTTCTGCTCGGCGATGCGGCGCACGTACACAGCCCGGCCGGCGGTCAGGGCATGAATACTGGCATCGGCGATGCGATCAATCTGGCGTGGAAACTCGCGGCAGTGCTCAGCGGCGGCGCCACGGCGAAGCTGCTCGACAGCTACGAAACCGAACGCATCGCCTTCGCCCGGCGGCTGGTGTCGACCACCGACAAGGTCTTCAGCTTCGTCACCGCCGAAGGCCGCATGGCCGATCTGTTGCGCACGCGGCTGGCACCGTTCCTGATCCCGAAAATGGCGTCATTCGAAACCAGTCGCGAATTCCTGTTTCGCACCGTCTCGCAGATTACCGTCAATTATCGGGGCATGGCGTTGAGCGAGGGAGTGGCCGGGCATGTGCACGGCGGCGACCGCTTGCCGTGGGCCCATGATGGCGAGGGGGACAATTACGAACCGTTGCGCAACCCGTGTTGGCAGGTGCATGTATACGGTGACACCAGCGACGAAATGATCGCCTGGTGCAATGAACACCACTTGCCGCTGCACGTGTTCGACTGGCGCCCGGCGTTTGAAACGGCGGGCCTGGGGCGCAACGGTTTTTACCTGCTGCGCCCGGATACCTACGTGGCGATTGCCGACAACAGCGCGGATCCGAAGGTGATCGAACGGTACTTTCGTGATCACGGGATCAGATGTTATTTGCAGCAACCCGTCCAGTGAACGCTAGCGACCAGGGCAATCATCGACCCTATGCGTGAGATCCGCGATGATTCGCCCTTGATCCAAAGTCACTACCCGTTGCGCCATTGCAAGGGTTTGCGGACGATGGGCAACCAGTATTCGGGTCATTGCCTCCTGTGTGATGGCGGCATTGACCCGTTGCTCGTTCCAGACATCCAGATGACTGGTGGCTTCGTCCAGCACCAGCAACCTCGGCGATCGGTACAATGCGCGAGCCAGCAGTATGCGTTGTCTCTGGCCGCCTGACAGGCCTGATCCAAGATCACCGACAAGCGTGTTGTACTTCATCGGCAGCGCCATGATTTCATCATGCACCGCCGCTTGTTCCGAGCACCTGATCACTTGCCCCGGGTCCGGCTGAGCGTCGAAAAAACAGATATTGTCCGAAAGCGTTCCGGTGAACAGTTGATCGTCCTGCATCACTGTTCCAGTCATCTGGCGATAGTTCCTCAACCCAAGACGCGTCAGCTCAACCCCGCCCAGAAAAATCTCCCCCTCGGTTGGTGTCAACAGCCCCAGTATCAATTTGAGCAAAGTGGTCTTGCCACAACCCGACACCCCCGCAATCGCAATGCACTCGCCCGCCGGGATGCGCAAACTCAAATTGTCGATGACATTGGGCTCATGTTCCGCGTATCGAAAGGAGACATTGCGTAACTCAATATCCGTTTCTATCTCCCGAATGTCGATTTCAGCGTCGTCAGCCCCCTCTTCCGGTGCCGTCAGCAAAATATCCGCGATGCGCTCACTGTGCAGACGCAACATCCGCAGTTCGAACGACTTATCCAGCAACGCAGCAATACGCTGGCTGAACTGATCCTTGTAGCTCAGAAACGCAAACAGCATACCGACGGAAAAGTGGCTATCCATAACGGCCATTGCTGCCAACCAGACCACGACAATCCGCTCCCCGTTAAAAACAAGGGTGCTGGCTGACTGGAACGATATCGCTATGCGCGCGATCCGTAACTCAGCATTGAGCTGATCCGTCAGGGCGTTACTCCAAGCGCACCGTCGCTCCTGCTCGCGACCATATAACCGAATGCTTTGAATACCCCGGGCAGACTCGATAAACAGCGTGCCTTGCCTGGCCGCGCAGGCGATATGCACCGCTGTAGCTTCACGCTGCTTTTGAAAAACACCCCAGCGCAAAGCTGCATAAAGCACCACGGCCGACAGACTGACAAATGCGAGCGTGGCACTGTAGAAAAACATGACGACCAGCGTGGAAAACACCCATAAACCGTCGATGAGTCCTTCAATCAATTGCGTGGTCAGTGTTTTCTGAATGACCTGTATAGCCTGAAATCTCGACGCGATATCACCCAGATGCCGCTTCTCGAACCAGGCAACCGGCAAGCGCAGCAAATGGGCAAAGGCATTGCCCAACCATTGATACCCCAAATAGGCGGACAACGACGCGGCCATCCATGATCGCAACCACCCCAATCCGGTCTGAAGCAGTACCAGCAACAAGAATCCGCTGCCCAGAACAGTCATCAACCGGTGATCACCCGTGGTCAGCACGTCGTCCACGACCCATTGCAAGTAGAACGGGAGCGCCAATGCAAGCGCTTGCAACAGCGCGCCCATCAACAACAATCTTGCCAGTCCTGCGTAGAGCCCATCGACTTTGCCGAGCATGGATTGCCAGGAAATCTTCTTTTGGGACGGCAGGCGTTCAAACAGTTCCCCGGGCGTCAATTCCAGTACCACGCCTGTGAAATGACTGGATGCCCGAGACCAGGAAATGCTCCGTTTGCCGCTTGCCGGGTCGTGAATCAGCAACTCGTTGCGCGTCACTTTCTCAAGCACCACGAAATGGTTCATGTCCCAATGCAAAATACACGGCAATTTCAGACTCGAAAGTTGCGGTAACTCCACGCGTAATGGGCGGGACTGGAACCCGAGCCGTTGCGCCATCGATATCAGGCTTTTAAGGGTAGAGCCCTTGAGTGAAACGCTGAAACGCTGACGAAGCAGAATCAGGTCAGTTGCACGCCCCCAATAGCGGGCAATCATGGCGAGACACGCGAGACCACATTCACTGGCTTCTGTCTGCAGTAAGACCGGCAACTTTCTGTTACCCCAGCGCAAAGGGGTGTTTCCTTGTCTGGTCATTTGACCAGGTGCAGGTGAGAAACATCACCGACGCGCTGTGTAATGGCAACAGGTTCAATATTGCGTCCTTGCATATAGCTTGCGCCCACTCCAAGCAGGAAGAAAACAAACACACCCAAACATAATGCCAGGCCGTCGAGAGACTTATCGATTTTTATATCGAGATAGTTTCCATAAAATCTTTCGGAGGCGAACGCTATCGCCTCCTTGCGAAAAAGAGAAGGCCTTTCCCTATCTAATTTTTCAATACCCACCTGACACACCTCCTATATAACCAAAGTCTTCCGCACCACACCAATACAATCTAAAGCTCACATTGACACTACTGGAATCCAATTTTTATAGTCAACACCCCTTAGACAGCCCGAGACTGCGGCTATCGAAAGAGATCTTCAACTAACACAAATCCAAAACAACTCATTAGATAGGATATCAATGAAAATTTTTCTGCGTGGTTTACCAGAAGGTCTTATAGGAAAGTCGGAAATAGAAGCTGAGTCTCTTGAAGCCGCCCTTCAGGACTATCCCGTTCTGGAACTCTTTCAGGAAGAACTTGAAGAAGTCAGTGGCGGCGCCTGCACTGCAAGAAGTTTTCGGGCATGCGATGGTTGATTGTTGAACGACAGGCAATCCTCCTGGCCTGAACGCCAGCCCTGCGGATTCGAAACAGAATCCGTGGGGAGTCTGTTTCACTTTCTTGTCTAACCCGCTTCGAGGCCGATGCCCATGCACTTTGATTTCAAGGATGAGCGATACAATCGTCAGGAGAACATGCCGGAGTGGGGAAAGACCGGTCAACAGAGGGTTTCGCAAGGCTCTGTTGCTGTAATCGGCGCCGGTGGCGTCAAGTCCACGCTGCTGATGGCATTGGTTGCCGGAGGGATCGGAAAAGTCGGGATCGTAGAGTTCGACACGGTCGAGTTATCCAACTTGAATCGTCAGTTGCTGTATCGCACTCCGGACATAGGCAGTACCAAGGGTGTCGCAGCGTTTAGAACGCTGGTCGACCTCAACCCGGATATTGATATCCGGTTATTTGAAGAAAAAATAACGCGACACAATGTCGACCGACTGCTCGATCAATATGAAGTCATTGTCGAAGGCGGCGACTCCCCCGATGGTAGAAACACCATCAATGAATATTGCCTGCGCACAAACAAACCCATGATTCACGCCTCTGCTCAGTTTTCCTATGGTTATGTATTCACCATGATCCCGGAACTGAAAAGTGCCTGTTTCGCTTGTTTATTTCCAACTGACCACTCCCGAAAGGAACATACCGGCCCCGTCCCGGTAAATGTTTTATCAACTTCCATCGCCGGAACCCTGGGTGCAGCCGAAGTGTTCAAATGGTTTCTCGGACACAAAGCCAACATGTACGTTAACCGCAGGCTGACATTCTCATCACTGTTGCTGAGCGGCAAATTTCAAGTTGATGACATCCCTAGAAATCCCCTTTGCAAATGCTGTGCGACCTATTACGAGAAAGAATACCTTCATGCAATTTAGACAACCTCAAACTTCGGATGCAGATGATCTATTGCATTACTTCAACACGCTCGTCCAACAGGATCCGGAACGGGTGGAAAGGCCCGAGGATGTCCGATCGATCGATCATGAAAAGGAAGTTCTCTGGATTGAGTCTTTGTTAGAAAAGGAAAAACAGCAGAATGCCGTGACCCTGTGCATTTTGAAGGACACGGCGATCATCGGTCTGGGCGAGATCGAACGTCGGCCCCGCTGGATCGAGCGCCATGTTGCAGAGATCCGGTTCGGGCTTCTGCCTGATCATCTGGACGAAGGCATTGAATTGGTCAAACAACTCGAAGAACGAGCCCGCGCTATCGGTATCGAACTGCTGTATTACTTCCATTTGGCAACACAGCGTCAGGGCATCGATATTGTCCGCGCTTGTGGCTTTGAGCTCGCTGGCACACTGGGGCATTACTACAAAAAAGCGGATGGCTATGTGGACCGGGTTTTCTATAGCAAGAAAATCATTTGAAAGTATAAGCAATGCCCGGCCATCGCTACCGATGGCCGGGCAACGTCTTCAAATTCCGGCCAAGGCCAGGTCCATCGCAAAGTAGGTGAAGATCAGATCCGCACCGGCGCGTTTGATCGCACCGAGGCTTTCGCGCACCACGCGATCTTCGTCGATAGCCCCGGCCTGGGCGCCGAACTTGATCATCGCGTACTCGCCGCTGACCTGATACGCCGCCAGCGGCAGGTTCGAGGCTTCGCGGATCTCGCGGATGATGTCCAGGTATGCGCCGGCCGGTTTGACCATCAGTGCATCGGCACCTTCCTGTTCGTCGAGCAACGATTCACGCAGGGCTTCGCGGCGGTTCATCGGGTTCATCTGATAGCTTTTGCGATCGCCTTTCAGCGCGCTGCCGCCGGCCTCGCGGAACGGGCCGTAGAGTGCCGAGGCGAATTTGGTCGAGTAGGCCATGATCGGGATTTGCGTGAACCCGGCGTCGTCCAGCGCCCGGCGAATTGCCCGCACCTGGCCGTCCATTGCCGCCGACGGCGCAATCACATCGGCGCCGGCACGGGCCGCCGCCACGGCTTGTTTGCCGAGATTGATCAGGGTCTGGTCGTTGTCGACTTCATGATTGTGCATCACACCGCAATGGCCGTGATCGGTGTATTCGCAGAAGCAAGTATCGGACATTACGATCATGTCCGGCACCGCGTCCTTGGCGATCCGCGACATGCGCGACACCAGCCCGTTTTCGCGCCAGGTGTCGCTGCCGTTGGCGTCCAGGTGATGGGACACGCCGAAGGTCATCACCGACTTGATCCCGGCACGGGCGTAACGCTCGATCTCGCTGGCCAGTTTGCGCTCCGGAATACGCATCACGCCGGGCATGCTCTTGATCGGCACGAAGTCATCGATTTCTTCCTCGACGAAAATCGGCAGCACCAGATCGTTGAGGGAAAACTCGGTTTCCTGGAACAGGCTGCGCAGGCTCGCATTGCGACGCAGACGGCGTGGACGTGCTTCGGGGAACTGACTGGACATGGGGCCTTTCCTGAAAAACGGGCAGATGAGACGAAAGTCGTAGGGGGCGAAGCTTATGCCTTGCGGGGGATGAGGTACAAACCTGGATCAATCAAGAGTGCATTACCGGGGACGCAACAATCTGCGCACCCGGCAGACACAGGGTCAGGAAGGAATGGTCAGACCACGCACCACCGCCGGTCGCGCCAGAAAACGCTCCAGCACCCGGGTAACGTTCGGGAAGTCCTTGATGCCCACCAGATCGCCCGCCTCATAGAAACCGATCAGGTTGCGCACCCACGGGAACGTGGCGATGTCGGCGATGGTGTAGCGCTCGCCCATGATCCAGTCGCGTCCCTGGAGGCGGCCGTCGAGGACTTTGAGCAGGCGTTTGCTTTCGTCGACGTAACGGTTACGGGGACGTTTGTCTTCGTAATCCTTGCCGGCGAATTTGTTGAAGAAACCGAGCTGGCCGAACATCGGGCCGATGCCGCCCATCTGGAACATCAGCCACTGAATGGTTTCGTAGCGCAGTGCGCCTTCCTGGGCCAGCAACTGACCGCTTTTGTCGGCGAGGTAAATCAGGATTGCGCCGGACTCGAACAAGGGCAGCGGTTTGTCCTCGGGGCCATGGGGGTCGAGGATCGCCGGGATCTTGTTGTTCGGGTTCAGCGACAGGAATTCCGGGGACATCTGGTCATTAATGTCGAACCCCACACGGTGCGGCTCGTAGGGCAGACCGATCTCTTCGAGCATGATCGAGACCTTGACGCCGTTGGGGGTCGGCAGGGAATAGAGCTGAATCCAGTCGGGGTACTGCGCCGGCCACTTCTGGGTGATCGGGAACGCGGACAGATCGGTCATGGGTAGCATCCAGTCACAAAATGAAAGCCCCGAGCATAATCCACGTTTTCCGCGCTGGCTCGGGTTCTTTTTGTCCTGGCAGCCGGACTTACTTAAATCCGCAACATCCTGTCGCTAACCTGCCTCCAGCCATCCGGCGACGCCTTTAAGGTGTGCCCCGCCAGGCGGATCGAACCAAAGGCCTTCCGAGGGCTCCAAGGAAACCATTCAAGACAGGGAAAACACCCGGCCCCGACTGCCTGCGGTGCAGAGGTTTGTCAGCCTTAACCGAACAGACTGAAGACGCCTCATTTGATGACGAACCTGATGAAAGTCGCCAAACGCTTCAAACATCGCGCCTATGTGGCCCTGCCCTCGCTGCTGGCGATGAGCGCACTGTTCCTGTCCCTTGAGTCCAGCGAAAGCCGCGCGCAACCGGTGGATGGCACCCAGACCCTGATCTTCCTGCGCCACGGTGAAAAACCCGACGGCGGCCTCGGCCAGCTCAACTGCCAGGGCCTGAACCGGGCCATCGAGCTGTCGACCCTGCTACCGGAAAAATTCGGCAAGGCCGACTACGTATTCGCCGCCAACCCCACGCGCAATGTCGAGGAAGGCGAGCTGGACAATTCCTACAGCTACATCCGCCCCCTGATGACCATCAGCCCCGCCGCCATCAAACTCGGCCTGCCGGTGAACATCGAGTTTTCGGCCAACGACACCAACGACCTGGCCCGGGAGCTGACCGCCGACAAATATCACAACTCGACCATCTACACCGCGTGGTCCCACGGCTATCTGCCCGAGCTGATCAACAAGGTCGCGGGCAAGGCCGTGGGCGAGAAACAGACCATCACCGAAGACTGGGCATCCGGCGACTATGACTCGCTGTACGTGCTGACCCTCACCTGGCACAACGGCAAGGCCAGCCTGCAGAGCCACAGCTACAAGCAGGGGCTGGATAACGGCAAGGTCACTTGCCCGACCTGAGTTTTGCGCTGCCAGCCTTAACCTTTTCGCGAGCAAGCCCGCTCCCACATTCAAGCTTGCGCCGAACTCAAATGACGGGTTCAGCGGATTTCCAGTGTGGGAGCGGGCTTGCCCGCGAAGAGGCCGCTGAATAGCGCATCAAGCCTTCTGATTCACGCGATCGTGCAGATATTCAATGACTGCTTTCTGCTCGCCCGCAAACTCGATTCGCGCCCCCTTCTTCTCGCGCTGAAACACATACATCGGGTCGTAATACTCGCGCAGCAACCCTTCGATCCAGCCCCGGTGCAAATCCACCGAGCCGCTGCGCCCCTGCTCGGCCAGTGCGTCCTCCATCAACAGCAGCATCCGTCGATGGCGTTCACCGCCCAAGCGTTTCTGCACATTGTTCAGGCTTTCGAGCAAGCGTTCAGAGAACAGCGCAAAACCCTGCTCGCCATGCACCGTCGAAAACTCGGCCGACAGGTCCACCACGTAATCACGCAGGATGCGCTGCACACGGTCCTCGAAGCGGTCCTCCAGCCAGACCATCGGGTAATGCTGCATGCCCTGATACAACGGCAGCGGCAACGCGCAACTGCCCACCACCCGGCTCTCGTCTTCGAGCACAAACTGGCCGATACCGGCGTCACGCTTCTTGAGGATGTCGATGGCCAGTCGGTTCTCGAAATCGATGTTCGACGGTTGCCCGGTGGCGCGCTTGCCGAAACTGGAACCGCGATGATTGGCGTGCCCCTCAAGATCCAGACCATTATCCAGCTGTACCAGCAGTTCGGTCTTGCCGGTGCCGGTCATGCCGCCCAGCAGCACAAAATCACATTGGGTCACCGCTTGTTCGAGGGTGTCGATCAGGAAGTTGCGCAGTGCCTTGTAGCCGCCGCCGACTCGCGGATAGTCGATCCCGGCCTCGCTCTTGAGCCACTGCTGGGTGATCTGCGAGCGCAGGCCACCACGAAAGCAATAGAGATAGCCGTCGGGATGGGCCCGGGCGAATTCAGCCCAGGCCTCGATGCGTTCGGCCTTCACCGCGCCGGACACCAGACGGTGGCCCAGTTCGATGGCCGCCTGCTGACCATGCTGTTTGTAGCAGGTGCCGACCTTTTGCCGCTCCAGGTCATTCATCAGCGGCAGATTGACTGCCCCGGGGAACGCCCCCTTGTGAAACTCCACCGGCGCGCGGGCATCCATCAGCGGCCGGTCGTTGAGGAAAATGTCGCGGTAATCGGTGCAGTCGCGGAGCATCAAATCACCTCGACTGCGTGGGTCTGTCGCTCGACCAGTTCACCGATCGGCTCCAGATTCAGGCCCAGCTCTGCGGCCACGGCGAGGAATTCGGCGTTGCCGTCCGGGGTTACGGCCAACAGCAGGCCGCCGCTGGTCTGCGGATCGCACAGCACGCGCTTGTGCAGTTCCTGCACGCGTCCGAGCTTGCTTGAATAACTGTCGAAATTGCGCAAGGTGCCGCCGGGTACGCAGCCTTGTTCGAGGTAATACTCGACGCTGTCCAGACGCGGCACGCGGTCATAGGCGATACGCGCGGTGAGGTGGCTGCCATCGGCCATTTCCACCAGATGCCCGAGCAGGCCGAAACCGGTGACGTCGGTCATCGCAGTGACGCCGGCCAGTTTGCCGAAGCGGCTGCCGGGTTTGTTCAGCGTGCACATCCAGTCCCGGGCCACGCCGATGTCGGCGTTACGCAACTTGCCCTTCTTTTCTGCGGTGGTGAGGATGCCGATACCCAGCGGTTTGGTCAGGTACAGCAGGCAACCGGCGGTGGCGGTGTCGTTGCGCTTCATGAAGCGCTTTTCGACCAGGCCGGTGACGGCGAGGCCGAAAATCGGCTCCGGCGCATCGATCGAATGGCCACCGGCCAATGGAATACCCGCCGCGTCGCACACTGCGCGACCACCGCGAATCACTTCCCGCGCCACTTCCGGCGCCAGCACGTTCACCGGCCAGCCAAGAATGGCAATGGCCATCAACGGGTCACCGCCCATGGCGTAGATATCACTGATCGCGTTAGTCGCGGCGATTCGGCCGAAGTCGAACGGGTCGTCGACAATCGGCATGAAAAAATCGGTGGTCGACACCACACCGCGCTCGGCATCGATTTCATACACCGCCGCGTCATCGCGCGAGGCGTTGCCGACCCACAGTTTCGGGTCGAGGTTCTGTGCGCCGCTGCCGGCAAGGATCACTTCCAGCACCTGCGGCGAAATCTTGCAGCCGCAACCGGCACCGTGGCTGTATTGGGTCAGACGGATGGGTTCGCTCATGGGGCAACCTCTGGCAGGGAATGGGGCGGATTCTAGCAGAGGCGATTGTCGAGCAAAAAAAACCGCCCTTGCGGGCGGCTAAAGTGCTTCGACCATGATCAGAAGCTTTGGCTGAAGCTGATGGTCATCGCGCTGTCGTTGTTGTCGCTGGACACCTGGCCCGAATAGCCGATCCCGAGCTTGCCGGTCGGGCTGATCTGGAAGTCCACGCCGGCTTCGAGCAGCGCACTGTCCTTGGCAATCGGCACGCCTTGGGTGCTGAACGACGCGCCACCGTCGATGAAGGTCAGGTCGGCGTCAGGCTTGGTGTCGCCGTAGGCATGCCGCCAGCCGATCGCTGCCCGTGGGGTGAGTTGGCTGCCATTGGCCAGGGTCACCAACTTGCCGATGCGCACACCGAGGGTCGAGTAGGTGATGTCCTGATCGGCATCGCCCTTCAGGCGCCCCACTCCGCCTTTTTCCTTGGCGGTGTCGCTGTCGTAGTTGACGTAGGCCAGGCCGGCGAAGGGTTCGATGGCCACGCCTGCTGCATTGATCGCATAACCCACTTCACCGAACACCTGGGCACTGCGGGCATCGTAATCAGCCTTCAGGCGGTCGTTGTAGCTGCCGACGCTGACGTCGCGCTTGGTCTCGATGCTGTGCCAGCTGTAGGCCGCACCGAGGCGCACGGCCAGGGCATCGAACTGCGAGCTCAGGTAGGCCGCCAGGTGGTAGCTGTCGACTTTGGCATCGGAGTTGCGGTCATGCGCGTTGAGGTTGCTGCGGGTGTAGCCCGCCGCCATCCCGGCGCGCCATTGATCGTCGAGTTGCTTGTCGGTGCCGAGCATGAAACCGCCGAGGCTGCGATCGACTTTCGCCGTGTTGCTGTCGCCGCCCATGTCACCCCAGGCACCGATGGCGCGGGCCCAGCCGACCATTTCACCGTGACAGCCGTTGCTGCTCAGTTGCGTGTCGCTCGGCGCCAGCGTGCGACGCGGATCATCCGCAGCACCGCAGGTAGGTTGACGCATACGGTCATTGACCGCTTCGCGCACAAAGCGTGAATCCTCCAGAACCGCGCTGGCGGTGCTGGCGTGGATTTCCCCGGACAGGTTGTCGAAGGCCTGCCGCGCACCCGCCACACTGAGGTTGACGATTTCGTTCTGCAGTGCCGCGCCCGCCGGGCCGTTGCGCGTCAACGCCGAGGCGGTGCTGCGCTGGTTACCGGTGGCGGCGACGTCGGTGAACGAGTTGCCGTTGCGACTGACCAGCAGGTTTACCGCATCAGGGCTGTACACCAGCGTTGAGGAGAGGAACGCGTACTGCGGCAGATCGGCCGCGCTGAAGGTGCCAGTCACTCCACCGCCGGCAGTGATCAGCGAATACACGGTGTTGCCGGTGAACGGCGCCAGGCTGTTCACTTGCAGGCCACCGCTCAGGTTGGCTGTACCACCGACGGTCAGTGGCGTAGCGGTCGGCGAACTGACGGTCAGAGCCAACACGCCATCGGCGGCGTTGGTCAGGTTGCCGGCCACGCTCAGGTTTCCGTCACCACCACCGGAGGCCACTACCCCGTGGTTGACCACCGAACCGACGCTGCCGTTACCGCTCAAACCGGCGCCGTTGGCCACGGTCACTTGCCCGCCCAGAGAAGCCCGCGCCGCACGGCTGCCGACCTGCAGCACGCCTTGATCCACCGAAACAGTGCCACTGAACGGCTGATCACCGGTCAACAGCAAGGTTCCGCTACCGCGTTTGGCCAGCGCACCGGTACCGCTGAGGCGACCGTTGAACCTGCCATCGGCATTCTGCTGGAACACCAGCGCCGCGTTGTCGAGGATGTTGCCTTGCAGGCTGGTGCTGTTACCGATCAGCGTACCGCCGCTGACGGTGGTGCCACCGCTGTAGGTGTTGGCACCAGTGAGAATCAACGTGCCGGCGTCGAGTTTCTCGATACCACCAGCGCCGATCAACGGCACATCGATTTGCGCGCTGGCACCGGCATTGACGCGGATCGGCGCCGGTGTACCGCCCGCGCCATTGACCGGCGTCAGCGTGTCGCCGGCATCCGGCACCAGGCTGTAGCCGTTGACGAGGAACTGCAGCCCGGTGAAGTTCTGATTGCCTTGCACGGTGACCGTACCGCCCTGCCCGCCGAACACCGCGAACTGTCCACTGGAGCCTTGCGCCTGAGTGCCGGTCGCGTCGGTCCAGTTGGTGCCGGGTCCCCATACGCCGCTGCCACCACCGATGCTGCCATCCGGATTGGTTTTGCCACCGTTCCAGAACTGCACCTCACCCGGCGTACCCTGCACCAGCAGATTGATCTGATTGGCCAAGGCGGTTTGCAGGGTCAGGTTTGACGCTGAAACCGGCAGGCTGCCGAAGACCAGGCCGTTGTTGGTCAGGCTGCCGCCGTAGGTAAACAGCTGGTAGACACCGGTGCCGAAGCCGCCGGCATTGCTGATGTTCAACGTACCGTCGAGGGTCAGGTTGCCGGCGACGTTGACCACGGTGGTGGAGCTGGCGGCCGAGCCAAGGCTGAAATCCAGGTTGGTCCCCGACGACAACGCCAGCGAACCGACGGACAACGGCGTTGCAATGCCGCCGCCGGTCAGCGTCGCACCGTTGGCCAGTTGCACGGTGCCGGCGATCACGCCGCTGCCGCCGATGGCCGCCCCGCTGGCAACGTTGACGTTGGCACTGTTGAGCACACCGTTGACGTTCAGCGCACCAGCCTGCACCGCGGTGTTGCCGGTGAAGGTGTTGTTGCCGGTCAGCAGCAAGGCGCCGGCGCCGGTTTTGTTGAGGGTGCCGGCGCCCGTCAGATTGCCGGTGTAGCTGCCATCGCTGTTCTGCTCGAAGGTCAGCGCCGCGTTGTTGACGATGGCGCCCTGCAGGCTGCTGGTGTCGCCACGGGTGTTGCCGCCGTTCAACGTGGTGCCGCCGCTGTAGGTGTTGGCGCCGCTGAGCAGCAGGTCGCCACTGCCGTTTTTCACCAGACTGCCGCTGCCGGTGATCGCACCGATCAGCGTGGTGTTCTGGTTGCCGGCCAAGGTCAGTTGCGCCCCCAGGTTGATGGTGTTGGCCAGTTGCAGCGCAGAGGTGCTGTCGAGCGTTCCGTTACCCGACACATTCAGCGCGCCGCTGCTGATCGCACTGTTGTTGCCCAGGATCAGCGAGCCGCCGGACAGTTGAGTACCGCCGCTGTAAGTGTTGCTGCCATTGAGGGTCAGGCTCGATGCGCCGGTCTTGATCAGACTGCCGCTGCCGCTGACCACCCCACCGAGAGTCAATGCATTGGAGCCGGCGACGGTGAGTCCGCCGTCGAGCACCACCGCGTTGGCCAGGCTGACGGCGGTGTTGCTGTCCAGCGCGGTGCCGTTGGCAGCGGTCAACACGCCAGTGCCGAGGGCGGCGTTGTTGCCGACCACAATCTTGCCGCCATTGAGTGCGGTGCCACCGGTGTAGCCGTTGGCGGCGTTGAGCACCAGGGTGCCGGTGTCGTATTTGCCCAGTGTGCCGGCACCGTTGAGCGCCACGCCCACGGTCGCGGTGACGTTCGGATCGACCCGCACGGTGGCATTGCCCAGCGATCCGTTGACCAGATTCAGCGAACCGGCCGTGCCGTTCTGCAGGCTGTAGCCATCGGTGACGAACTGCATGCCGGTGAGGGTTTGCGCGCCGTTCACCGTGACGGTGCCCGCTGTGCCCTGGAACACCGCGAAGTTGTTGGTCCAGGCCTGATTGGTGGTGCCGTTGACGTCGGTCCAGTTGGTGGTGCCGGTGCCCCAGGTGCCGCTGCCGCCATCGACCGAACCGTTGGCGACCAGTTGGTTGCCGTCCCAGAACTGCACGGTGACGCCCGGTGCGGTGACCAGCAGGTTAATCTGGTTGGCCAGCGCGGTTTGCAGGGTCAGGTCGCCCGGCGTGACGCTGCCCGGCACGGTGCCGATCAGCATGCCGTTGTCGGTCAGGCCACCGGTGTAGTTGATCAACCGGTACACGCCGCTGCCGAAACCGCCGATGTCGCTGACGTTGAGGGTACCGTCCAGGGTCAGGTTGCCGCCGACGTTGACCAGCGCGTTGCCGCCACCGGAGACCGGTGTGCCGAGGCCGACATCGAAGTTGGCGTTGGCGTTGAACACCAGCGAATTCACCGAAAGCGTGCTGCCGGTGGCGCCCGCCAGATGACCGCCGTCCGCCACGGTCACGGCCCCGCCGAGCGAGCCGCCGCCGGTCAGGGTGCCGCCGCTGTTGACCAGCACACTGGCACTGTCCAGCGAGCCGCTGACGTTCAAGGTCCCGGCGTTGACCGTGGTGTTACCGGTCAGGCTGTTGAGGCCGGTCAGGGTCAGCGTGCCGGTGCCGAGTTTGCTCAACTCGCCGGTGCCGGTGAGCACACCACCGAAAATGCTGCTGGCGTTGTTGCCGCCGATGCTCAGTGTGTTTCCGCCACCGATCAGTGCGGTACCGCTGCCGGTCAGGCTGGCGAGGCTGCCCGAACCGCCGAGGTTCAGCGTCGCGGCATTGCCGAGATTGACCCCGGCGTTGCTGCCCAGCGCCGAGTTGCCCAGGGTGGTCAGGCTGCCGGACTGCACGTCGAATGTGCCGCTGAAGCTGTTGTTGCCGGACAGCGTCAGGTCGGCCAGACCGTTCTTGGTCAAGGTGCCCGCCCCCGCAATCACGCCGCCCAACGTCAGGTTGTTGTTGCCGGCCACGCTCAGGTTGGCATTGACGTTGATGTTGTTGGCCAGCACCAGTGGCGCCGTGGTGTCGAGGGTCGAAGCGCCCGCCACGGTCACCGCGCCGGAGCCCAGGCCCGACGAGGTGCCGAGGGTCACGGTACCGGCGTTCAGCGTGGTGCCGCCGCTGTAGGTGTTGATGCCGTTGAGGGTCAGGTTGGACGCGCCGTTCTTGATCAGACCGCCGGTGCCGCTGACCACGCCGCCGAGCGCTACGTCGCTGCTGCCGGTGTTGGTCAGATTGGCGTTGAGCACTACGTTGTTGCCGAGCGACGCCGACGTGTTGCTGTCCAGCGAGGACGCACCGGCCACGGTCAGGTTGCCCAGGCCCAGAGCGCCGTTGCTGCCGGCGGTCAGGGTGCCGGCATTGAGGGTAACGCCGCCGAGGAAGTTGTTGGCACCGCTCAGGATCAGGTTGGCCGCGCCGTTTTTGGTCAGGCTGCCGGCGCCATTGATGGCCCCGCTCAGCGTCAGATCGTTGCTGCCGACGATGCCGAGGTTGCCCGCCAGATTGATTGCATTCCCCGCCGTGAAAGCACCGCTGGCATCCAGGGTGGTGCCGTTCGCCGCGTTCAGGGTGGCCGAACCCAGCGCGCTGTTCGACGCCAGAACCAGTCCGCCCGCATTCAACGCCACTGGCCCGAGGAAGGCGTTGTTGCCGCCGAGGGTCAGGCTGGCCGAGCCGTTCTTGATCAAGCCGCCAGTGCCGGAAATGACACCGTTGAGGGTCAGCGCATTGCTGCCGAGCACGGTGAGGTTGCCATTCAGCGTGGCCGCGTTGGCCAGGGTCACGGCGGTGTTGCTGTCCAGTTGCGTGCCGGCGTTGGCGATCAACGCGCCAGTGCCCAGTGCGGTGTTGCTGCCGACCACCAGGGTGCCGCCGTCCAGTTGTGTGCCACCGGTGTAGCTGTTGGCGCCGTTGAGCACCAGGGTGCCGGCGTCGAGTTTGTTGAGGATACCGCTGCCGTCGATGTTCACCCCGACCGTGGCGGTCACGCCCGGATCGACCCGCATCGCGGTGGTGCCGCCTGTGCCGTTGACCGCGGTCAACAGCCCCGAGGAACCATTCACCACGTTGTAGCCATCGGTGAGGAACTGCATCCCGGTGAACAGTTGCGTGCCGTTGACCGAAACGGTACCGGCCGTACCCTGGAACACAGCGAAGTCGCCGGCCCAGGTCTGGTTCAACGTGCCGTTGGAATTGGTCCAGTTGGTCCCCCCGGCATTCCAGGTGCCGCTGCCGCCATCCACTGTGCCGTTGGGGATCGTCTGGCTGCCGTCCCAGAAGCGCAGGTTGGTGTTCGGCGCCGACACGACCAGATTCACCTGATTACCCAGGGTCTGCACCAGGATGTCGCCGAGGCCGTAACCCACCGGTACACCGGCCACGGTCAGGCCGTTGTCGGTCAGTGCGCCGATGTAGTTGAACAAGCGATAGACACCGACACCGAAACCGCCGGCATCGGTGACGTTGAGATTGCCGTCCAGGGTCAGGTTGCCGCCGATGTTCATCAGCGACGTGGTCGATGGCGTGGCGAGGCTCGCGTCAACATTGCTGTTAGCGGTGAGAATCAGTGACGAGGCGGACAAGGTATTGCCCGAGGACAACGCCAGATGACCGCCGCTGTTGACGGTGATGACGCCCAGCGCCGAACCGGTGCCCGTGAGGGTCGCGCCGTTGTTGATGTTGAGCTGGGTGCTGGCCAGCGATCCGGTGAGATTCAACGTACCGGCGTTGACGTTGGTGTTGCCGGTGAGGCCGCTGCTGCCGGTCAGATTCAGCGTGCCGGTACCGACTTTGGTCAGCGCACCGCTGCCACCGAGGTCGCCGTCGAACGTGCTGGTGCTGCTCACGCCACCCACCGTCAGGGTGTTGCCACCAGCGATCTGCACACTGCCGCTGCCGCTCAGCCCGTTGAGGCTGGTGCTGCTGTTGAGATAGAGATTGGCACCGGCGCTGATATTGGCGCCGGAGGTGTTGCCGAGTGCCCCGCTGCTCACGGTGGTGACGCTGCCGGAGGCGATGTTCAGTGCACCGGTGAAGGTGTTGTTGCCGCTGAGCGTCAGGTCGCCAAAGCCGTCCTTGGTCAGGCTACCTGCACCATCGATCACACCGCTGAGGTTCAGGGTGTTGCTGCCGGCCAGGGTCAGGCCGGCGTTGAGGGTGATGTTGTTGCCGACGCTCATGCCGGTGCTGGTGTCCAGCGTCGACGCACCACCGACGGTCAGACCGCCACTGCCCAAGGCAGCGGCCGAGCCCAGTGTCAGCGTACCGGCATTGAGAGTGGTGCCGCCGCTGTAGGTGTTGGTGCCGTTGACGGTCAGGTTGGCCGCGCCGTTCTTGATCAACTGGCCTGCGCCGCTGACCACGCCACCGAGGGTCAGGTCCTGGGTACCGCCGACGCTCAGCGCCGCATTGAGCACCACCGCGTTGGCCAGGCTGACCAGCGGCGAACTGCTGTCGAGCGTTGCCGCACCGCCGACGGTCAAGGCACCGGTGCCCAGTGCGGAGCTGTTGCCGACGGTCACTGTACCGGCGTTTAGCGTGGTGCCACCGACGTAGGTGTTGGTGCCGTTGAGGTTCAGATTTTCCGCGCCGTTTTTCACCAGGCTGCCGGCTCCGGCGACGGTCCCGGTGAGGGTCAGATCCGCGCTGCCGCCGATGTTCATCGCACCGGCCAGGTTGACCTGGTTGCCCAGGGTTACGGCGGTGTTGGTGTCCAGCGTGGTGCCAGCCGCTGCGTTCAATGCGCCGCTGCCGATCGCGGTGTTGCTGCCGACAATCAACTTGCCGACGTTGAGTGCGGTGTTGCCGAAGTAGGTATTGGCGCCGTTGAGGATCAGGTCGGCCGGGCCGCTCTTGATCAGGCCGCCAACCCCGGCAACCACGCCGGTAAGGGTCAGCGCGTTGCTGCCACCGACCGTCACGTTGCCGCCGAGGTTGACGTTGTTGGCGAGGCTGGTCGCGGTGCCGGCATCCAGCGTGGTGCCGTTGGCGGCGTTGAGTACGCCGCTGCCGAGGGCGGTGTTGGAGCCGACGATCAGCGTCCCGGCGTTTAGCGATGTAGCGCCGCTGTAGGTGTTGTTACCGTTGAGAGTCAGGGTCGAGGCGCCTGTCTTGATCAGGCTGCTACCACCGCTGATCACTCCACCGAGGGTTAGCGGGTTGGCGCCGCCGGCAGTAAGGTTGGCGTTCAGCGCAATCGCGTTGTTCAGTGTCACGTTGGCGCTACTGTTGAGCGTTGCGCCCGCCCCGCCTACGGTCAGCGTGCCGGTGCCGAGTGCCGCGCCGTTGCCGACGGTCAGGCTGCCGTCGTTGAGCGCGGTGCCGCCGGTGAAGGTGTTGGCGCCGTTGAGGGTCAGGTTGGCCGTGCCGTTCTTGATCAACTGACTGGCGCCGCTGAGCACGCCACCCAGAATCATGCCGTTGCTGCCGCCGATGGCCAGGTTGCCGTTGAGTGCAACGTTGTTGTTCAGGATGACCGAGGTGTTGCTGTCGAGAGTCGCGGCATTGGCGACGGTCAGGTCGCCGCTGCCCAGCGCGGCGGCATTGCCGACGGTCAGGGTGCCGGCGTTCAGGGTGGTGCCACCGCTGAAGGTGTTGGCGCCGTTGAGAATCAGGTTCGCCACGCCGTTCTTGGTCAACCCGCCGCTGCCGCTGACCACACCGCCAAGGGTCAGGTTGGCATTGCCGGCGATGTTCAGATTGCCGCCGAGGGCGACGGCGTTGCTCAGCGCCACGCTGGTGCTGGCGTCGAGGGTGGTGCCCGCTGCCGTGGTCAGTGCGCCGGTACCGAGCGCAGTGTTGGAGCCGACGATCAGCGTCCCGTTGTTCAGCGCGGTGCCGCCGGAGAAGGTGTTGTTGCCGCTGAGGGTCAGGTTCGCGGTGCCGTTCTTGATCAGGTTGCCGGCGCCACTGATGACGCCACTCAAGCCCAGCGCCTGAGTACCGCCGATGGTCAGCCCGCCCGCCAGCGCCACGGCGTTGGCCAAAGTCACCGCCGTGGTCGCATCCAGCGTGGTGCCGGCCGCCGCATTCAGTGCGCCCGTGCCGAGGGCGGTGTTGCTGCCGACGAGCAAACTGCCGCCGTTGAGCGCGGTGGCGCCGCTGTTGGTGTTGTTGCCGGTCAGGGTCAGGCTGGCGCTGCCGCTCTTGGTGATCGCCCCGGTGCCGGACACGACGCCGGCCAGGGTCAGGGCATTGCTGCCGAGCACGTTCAACGTACCGGTGATACCGACGTTGTTGGCCAGGGTCACGTTGCCGGTGCTGTCGAGGCTGGTGCCGTTGCTGGTGTTGAGTACACCGGTGCCCAAGGCGTTGTTGTTGCCGACGCGCAAGGTGCCGGCACTGAGGCTGGTGGTCCCGGTGTAGGTGTTGATGCCGTTGAGGGTCAGGCTGCCGCTGCCGGTTTTGGTCAGGTTGCTGGCGCCGCTGATCACCCCGCCCAGAGTCAGCGCACCGGTGCCGGTCGCGGTCAGGGTGCTGTTGAGCGTGATCGCGTTGGCCAGCGAAATCGGCGTCGTTGCCGAGATGCTCGAAGCGCCGCCGACCGTAATGCCGCCAGTGCTGAATGCCGAGTTGTTACCCACAAGCACTGTGCCGCCGTTGAGCACGGTGTTGCCGGTGTAAGTGTTGATGCCGTTGAGGTTGAGCTGACCGCTGCCAATCTTGGTCAAGCCGCCAGTACCGGAAATCACGCCGTTCAGGGTCGTGCCGTTGATGCCCTGCAGGGTCAGGCCACCGGCGCCTAGATTGATCTGGTTGGCCAGCGACAAACCGGCATTGCTCGGCTGCAGGATCCCGCCGTTGGACGTCAGCACGCCACTGCCGAATGCCGCGTTGTCGTTGAACTGCGCGACACCGCCATTGAGCGTGGTCGCACCACTGACCAACGGCCCTTGCAAGGTCCAGGTGCCGCTGTTGAGGGTCAGGTTGTTGAAGTTGACGTACGTCGCGCTGGACGCCGTGCCGGTCCCGGTGGTGCCGCCGCCGAGGCCGATCGGGTTTTGCAGGATCAGCGTGTTGGTACCGGCCGCGCCGCCATCGATCGTCCCGGTCGGAGCGAAGGTCAGGTTGATGCCGATCAGGCCACCGAGGCCGACGGACACTTGCACACCGTCGCCGACGTTAACGCTGGAACCTGTGATCGCGTAGAAGGTGTTGGTACTGCCCGCCCCCATCGACACGCCGCCAGTGATGTTACCGGCGTTGGTGAAGGTGTTGCCCGCCACCGACGTCTCGAACGCGATCCGGCCGTTGATCGTGCCGCTGGCACTGTTGGTCATGTTGACTTGCGAACCGCCATACACCCCGACCACTGGCGTATCGGCCAGGGTGATGCCGCCGACCGACAGCCCGGTCGAGGTAATCGTGCCGTCGTTGGTGATGGTCGTAGTGCCCGACACGGAGTTGTTCACGCCAATCCCCAGACCGTCGATGCTGGTCAGGTTGAGGCCGAGCAACATGCCGGTGCCGCGAATGATCCCGGTGGTGTTGTTGACGATGCTTACCGTGCTGGTCGCGCCGGTGCCGATGAACGCACCGCCACTGAGGATAGAAACCAGGCCCAGCAAGGCAGGATCGAGGGTGCCGGAGTTGTTCAGGTTGATGTTGGCCCCGGTCAGGTTGATCACCTTGCCGCCCAGGGTCGCGTTCATCTGCGCCCCGGAGCTGACGTTGACCGTCAGCCCGCTGGTCGCACTGCTGTAGTCGTTGAGAAACAGCGGCAGCGTCGGAACACCCGAACAGGTAATCGTGGAGCCTGCCGCCGAGCAGGTGGCGAACGCCTGCTCGCTGACACCACCGAACAGTAGCCCGGCGACACTCAGATGCACGGCAAGGGACAGTGGGGAAAAGCGCGAAACGAGGGCGACACCAAACCTTGATTCCACGGGCTACTCCTTTCGTGGCCGATTTCGTCCTTGAAGGCGTGCAACGGCGGCGAGATACCGCACACGTATCAAGCGTATGACGGTCATCAGATAAACCGTCTATTCCAGACACACGCTAGTTGATGCCCTGCGATGGGGCACCGGTTAAATAGTGTTAATACTTTTGTGCGATAAGGCCCTGCTTGGATACTTCCAGCCGTTCTGAGCAAGGGGTTGGGGGCTTTTTCAGGCGCCAGACAGAGGGATCTTCAACGCTTTCGCGTTCTGCCCCCGGAAACAAAAAACCGCCCTGGCGGGCGGTCTGAGTGCTTCGGCAACGATCAGAAGCTTTGGCTGAAGCTGATGCTCATCGCGCTGTCGTGGCTGTCGCTGGACACCTGGCCCGAGTAGCCGATGCCGAGTTTGCCGGTCGGGGTGATCTGGAAGTCCACACCGGCCTCGAGCAGCGCGCTGTCTCTGGCAATCGGCGCGCCCTGGGTGCTGAACGAAGCGCCGCCGTCGATGAAGGTCAGGTCGGCATCAGGCTGGGTATCGCCATAGGCATGCCGCCAGCCGATGGCCGCTCGCGGGGTCAGTTGACTGCCGTTGGCCAGTGTCACCAACTTGCCGATACGCACACCGAGGGTCGAATAGGTGATGTCCTGATCGGCATCGCCCTTCAGCCGCCCCATTCCACCTTTTTCCCTGGCGGTGTCGCTGTCGTAGTTGACGTAAGCCAGACCGGCGAACGGTTCGATGGCCACACCTGCCGCATTGATGGCGTAACCCACTTCACCGAACACCTGGGCACTGCGGGCATCGTAGCGAGCCTTCAAGCGGTCATTGTAACTGCCGACGTTGACTTCACGTTTGGTGTCGAGACGGTGCCAGCTGTAGGCGGCGCCAAGTCGCACTGCCAGGGCATCGAACTGCGAATTCAGGTAAGTCGCCAGGTGGTAGCTGTCGACCTTGGCATCGGAGTTTCGATCATGGGCATTGAGATTGCTGCGGGTGTAGCCGGCCGCCATACCGGCGCGCCATTGCTCGTCCAGTTGCTTGTCGGTGCCGAGCATGAAACCGCTGAGGCTACGATCGACACTGGCCGTGTTGCTGTCGCCGCCCATATCGCCCCATGCGCCAATGGCACGGGCCCAGCCGACCATTTCACCGTGACAGCCGTTGCTGCTCAATTGGGTATCGCTCGGGGCCAGCGTACGGCGTGGATCATCCGCAGCGCTGCAGGTTGGCTGGCGCATACGGTCATTGACCGCTTCACGCAGGAAACGCGAATCCTCGAGAACCGCACTGGCGGTGCTCGCATGGATCTCCCCGGACAGATTGTCGAAGGCCTGCCGAGCACCTGCCACGTTGAGGTTGGCGATTTCGTTCTGCAACGCCGCGCCCGCCGGGCCATTGCGCGTCAACGCCGAGGCCGTGTTGCGCTGGTTCCCGGTAGTCGCAGCGTCAGCGAACGAGGTGTCGTTACGGCTGACCACCAGATTCACTGCGTTGGCGTCATACACCAGCGCTGTATTGAGGAACGTGTACTGCGGCAGATCGGCCGCGCTAAAGGTGCCAGTCACTCCACCGCCGGCAGTGATCAGCGAATACACCGTGTTGCCGGTGAACGGCGTCAGGCTGTTCACTTGCAGGCTTCCACCCAGCGCCGCTGTACCACCAACGGCCAGAGGTGTAGCGGTCGGCGAACTGACGGTCAGGGCCAACACGCCGTCGGCGGCGTTGGTCAGGTTGCCGGCCACGCTCAGGGTGCCGGCCTCGGCACCCGAAACCAGCACACCGTGGTTGACCACCGAACCGACACTGCCGTTACCGCTCAAGATTGCGCCATTGGCCACGCTCACTTGCCCGCCCAGGGAGCCCCGCGCCGCGCGGCTGCCGACCTGCAGCATGCCTTGATCCACCGAGACCGCGCCGTTGAACGGCTGATCGCCGGTCAACAGGAAGGTCCCGGTACCGCGTTTGGCCAGCGCACCGGCTCCGCCGAGGCGACCGTTGAAGGCGCTGCTGGCGTCGTTGCTGCCGATGCTCAAGGTGTGGCCAGCGCCGATCAATGCAGTGCCGGAGCCGGTCAGTCTGGCCAGATTCGCCGAGCCACCCAGATTGAGCGTCGCAGGCGCTTCAAGGTTGAGACTGGCGCCGTTGCCCAGTGCCGAGTCGCCGACGGTTGTCAGGCTGCCGGCCCGGAAATCCAGGAGACCACTGAACGTGTTGGCGCCCGTCAGTTTCAGATCAACTTTGCTCAGATGGGTCAACGTGCCGGTGCCGGCAATCACTCCGTTGAAGACCATACCGTAGGTCAGATATTGACTGCGAGTCACCGTCAGGTTGGCGTTGAGGTCGATGTCGTTGTCAAAAGTCGTCGGATTACCCGATTCAAGACTCGAATCACCGCCTACGATCAGCTTGCCAGTGCCCAAAGCACCGGAAAATGCGCTCAGCGAGCCGCCATTCAACGTGAGGCCACCGGTCCAGTTTCTGGCCTCAACGATGCTCAGTCTGGACGAACCGTTTTTGATCAGCCGACCGCTGCCGCTGACGTCGCGCAGAAATGTCGGTACGTCGCCGGGGAGCGTCAGGTCAGCGTTGAGCACCAGGCGGTTGGTAAGCTCGACCCGATCAATAGCGGTGAGAACCGATGCGCCGTTGACAACGATAGGCCCTGGGCCCGTAGAGCGATAGTCTTGCAGAGTCAGTGTCCCGCCATTCAACACCGTTCCACGGAAGGAGCTGTTACTTCCGATCAACGTCAGGTTGCCTGTACCGTCCTTGATCAGGCCACCCTCGCCAAGGATCATACCGCTCAACGTCAGATCGTTATTGCCAAGCAGGTGCAGGTCGCCTGTGAGGTACATCGTATTGCCGATATTCAAGCCACCCGTCGTTTCCAGCGTGGCGTCATTCGCCACTTTCAGGGCGCCGGAACCCAGCGCCGTGTTCGAGGCCAGAAGCAGGCCACCGGCATTCAACGTCACCGGCCCAAGGAAGTTGTTATTGCCGGCGAGCGTCAGGACGGAGGCGCCATTCTTGGTCAGCCCGCCTGTGCCACTGATAACGCCGTTGAGCGCAAGGTCGTGATTGCCGCCCACTGTGAGGTTGCTGTTGAGAGTGATCGCGTTGTCCAGCGCGACGGCCTTGTTGCTCTCCAGTTGCGTGTCCGCATTGGCGACCAGTGCGCCGCTGCCCAGCGCCGTGTTGCTGCCGACCACCAGCGTGCCGCCATCCAGTCGGGTTCCACCGGAATAACTGTTGTCGCCGTTGAGTACCAGCGTACCGCTGTCGACTTTATTGAGAATGCCACTGCCGTTGATGTTCACACCAATCGTTGCGGTCACCCCCGGATCGACCCGCATCACCGTAGTGCCACTGAAGCCGTTGACAGCGGTCAGTTGCCCCGCTGTGCCGTTCACCAGGTTGTAGCCATCGGTGAGAAATTGCAGACCGGCGAACGGTTGTGTGCCATTGACGGACACCGTGCCGGCCGCGCCCTGAAAGATGCCGAAGTCGTCACCCCAGGACTGATTGAGCGTGCCGTTGGAACGGGTCCAGTTCGTGCCGCCGGCGCTCCACGTGCCACTGCCACCGTCCACCGTTCCATTGGCGATGGTCTGGCTGCCGTCCCAGAAGCGCAGGTTGCTGTTCGGTGCCGCGACCACCAGATTGATCTGGTTACTCAGCGCCTGCACCACCATGTCGCCGAGACGGTAACCCAAGGGTACGTCGGTCACGGTCAGGCCATTGTCGGTCAGCGTGCCGGTGTAGTTGAACAAGCGATAGACACCGACGCCGAAACCACCGGCGTCTCTGACATTGAGGTTGCCGTCGAGGGTCAGGTTGCCGCCGATGTTCAACACCGGCGTGCTCGATGGAGTTGCAAGGCGCACATCGACATTACTGTCGGAATCGAGGATCAGTCGGCCTACGGACATCGTGGTGCCTGAGGACAATGCCAGGTGTCCGCCGTCGTCGATGTGCACCTGTTGCTGAATCGAACCACTGCCGGTCAGGATGGCGCCGCTTTTGACGTCAACCGAGCTGTTCAGCAATCCGCCGACGTTCAAGGTACCGCCATCGACAATGCTTGAACCATTATGAAAGTCGTTGTTACCGGTGAGCGTCAGGGTACCGGTGCCATCTTTGATCAAGCGAGACGTATGGATCTCGCCGTCAAAGGTATTGCTGACGTCATTGCCCACGTAAAGGCTGCCGTAGCCCGACACGTACACGTTACCGGCGCCATTCAGCCCGCCGAGAGAGAGATTGCGTTCAACGTAGAGATTGGTGCCGGCACTGAGGTTGACGATGGGATAGCTGCCGACCGCGCCGCCGTCATGCGTGTAGACGTTGCCGGAAACGATATTCAAAGGACCTTTGAAGATGTTGTACAGAGCCCCGAGCGTCAGATTGCCAGAGCCGGTCTTGGTCAGACCGCCGCTGCCGGATATCATCCCGCTCAAGATTATGTCGTTGCTGCCCTGCACGGTCAGGCCGTCGGCCCCGAGGCTGATCTCGTTGGTCAGTGTCAACCCGGCATTGCCGGCCTCGATAGTTCCGCCGTTGGAAGTCAGGACACCGTTACCGAACGTGGCGTTGTCATTGAACCGGGCAATACCGCCATTGAGGGTGGTGCTGCCGCTGACCAATGCCCCCTCCAAGGTCCAGTTGCCGCTGTTGACGGTCAGGTTGTCGAAGTTGACGTAGGTGGCGCTCGATGCCGTGCCGACACCGCTGGTGCCGCCGCCGACACCGGCCGTGTTCTGCAGAATCAGGTTGTTGGTGCCACCTGCGCCGCCGTCGATCTGCCCGGTGGGGGCAAAGGTCAGATTGACGCCTGCCATGCCGCCGAGCCCGGCACCACTCTGCACGCCATCACCGATTCCAACGCTGGAGCCGGTCACCGCAGTGAAGGTGTTGTGACTGTTCGCACCCAGCGAAACACTGCCATTGATGCTGCCGGCGTTGGTGAATGCGTTGCCACCCGCCGACGATTCGAACGCCACCCGCCCGGTAATCTGGCCTGTGGCGCCGTTGACCATGTTCACCTGGGAACCACCACCGTGTACCGCGACCACGGGAGTATCGGCCAGAGGAATGCCGGGCTGGACTCCGGTTGAGGTAATGGTGCCGTTATTGATAATTCGGGTGACGCCGCCCGCCGGGTTGACGACATTGATCGCCAGGCCACCGAGATCAGTCAGGTTCGGCCCCTGCACCATGCCGGTGCCACGGAGGATACCGCCGGCATTGTTGAGCACGTTGATCACGCCTGGCGCGCCACTCGCCCCCAGCAACAGAGCACCGCTCAATTGCGACATGGGGCCGGTGTACGCCGGGTCGATGGTGCCGGAGTTGTTCAGCGTGACGTTGCTTCCCGTCAGGGCTATCGCGGAGCCTCCCGGAACGGCATTCATCGCTGCGCCAGCATCGACATTTACCGTCAGACCGTTGGCAGCACTGGCGTAGGTGTTGAGGAGCAGCGGCAAGGTCGGCACACCGGTGCACGTCACGGACGAGCCGACGGTTGCGCAACTGGCGAACGCCGGTGCGCTGAAACCGCCAAACAGGAGTCCGACGACGCTCAGGTGAACAGCAAGAGAAAGGGGGGAAATACGTGATCCGAGGCCAACACCAAACCTTGCTTCCACAAACAACTCCCTATGTGGTCAATTTCGTCCTTCGAGGCGTGCGAAAGTAGGCAGATTCGACAGACTAATCAAGCAGATCTCTAACATTCAGCAACAGTTTCCCATCCGAATCCAAGCGATACCCCACTTTCAAAAATCAAAGCCATTGCGAACTTTTTCAGTTTTCAACTTTGATAATTGGTACGGCTTGTGCAAACGTTTGCGAAGCGTCAATGCCGCCACTTTCGTAACACACCCGTACAGGCCCGCCGCTCCGGGCCTTGATCCGCAAAAAGGACTTTGAATGCACGTTTCTTCCTGCCACCGCCGTCGCGGTGTGCGCACCTTTGCTGTTTCCCTGCTACTGACCGGCGTTACCGGAGTTCTCAGTCAGACCACGCTGGCGCAGCCTGCCCTGCCTGAGGAATCCGCCCAGGGCGAAGCCCTCAGCCCCGAAGCCAGTCCGCCGAAAAAAGGCGCGTACCTGTCGGACTGGTACAACCAGGACCTGATGCTGATCGGCAGCAAGGACATCAGCTTCGGCCCGCAGCCGGCCGATGATATTTACCTGGAATACGAGTACTTCGGGCGCAAGGGTCCGTTCGAGCTGTACGGCTACATCGACATTCCGAAGATCTTCAACATCGGCAACAGCCACGACAAAGGCGTGTGGGATCACGGCTCGCCGGTGTTCATGGAGCACGAACCGCGCATCTCCATCGACTACCTCGCCGGCCGCAGCCTGGCCATCGGGCCGTTCAAGGAATGGTACGTGGCGTTCGACTGGATCTACGACCACGGCAGCCGCAAGGAAAACCGCGCCAACACGCTGTACAGCGGTTTGGGTACCGACATCGACACCCACTCGCGGGTCAACCTGTCGGCCAACCTGTACGGGCGCTACCAGTGGGAAAACTACGGCGCCAGCAACGAATATTCGTGGGACGGCTACCGCGCGCAGCTGAAGTACATCGTGCCGATCGACAAATTCAGCAACGGCGCCTCGCTGACCTACATCGGCTTCACCAACTTCGATTTCGGTTCGGACCTGCACAAGGACAACCCGGCGCGCACCGCCAATGCCACGGTGGCGACCAATGTGTTGCTGTACTCGTTCACCCACCTGCGTTTCACCCTGGTCGGCCGCTACTTCCACAACGGCGGCAACTGGGAGGACGGCAGCGAGCTGAATTTTGGCGACGGCAATTTCCGCGCACGTTCCAATGGCTGGGGTTACTACGCCGGCATCGGTTATCAGTTCTGAATCCAGGAGCCATCATGAAAGCAATGACGCGTGTATCACTGGCCGCTGCGGCCCTGCTCTCTTCCAACGCTTGGTCGGGCGAGGCGCCGATTCAACCGAAAGTGGTGCTGATCACCATGTTCGCCCCGGAGGCGCAGCACTGGATCGATCGCCTCGAGCTCAAGCAGGAAATCCGCGTGCCGGGCCTGTCGGCCGAATACCCGACCATTCGCTGCAACACGCAGCAGGTGTGCCTGATGACCACCGGCATGGGCCAGACCAACGCCGCCGCCTCGACCCTGGCACTGGCGCTGTCGCCGAAATTCGACCTGCGCAAAAGCTACTTCCTGATTGCCGGGATTGCCGGCATCAGCCCCAAACACGGGACCATCGGCACCGCCGCCTGGGCCCATTACCTGGTCGAGTTCGGCACCCAGTGGGAGCTGGATTCGCGCGATGCGCCCTCAAGTTGGCCGACCGGTTACCTCGGCATCAACACGAAAGGCCCGAACGAAAAACCGCCGCTGGACTACAAGACCGAAGTCTTCGAACTCAACCCGAAACTGCAGGCCAAGGCCTTCGCCCTGAGCCACAAGGTCGAACTGAGCGAGAGCAAGGAATCGGCCGCGTGGCGCCAGAAATACCCGGCAGCGCCGGCCAATCAGCCCCCCGTGGTCACCCGTTGCGACACGCTGGCGGGCAACACCTGGTTCTCCGGCACGCGTCTGAGCGAACGCGCCGAGGTCTGGACCAAACTGCTGACCGATAACAAGGGCGAATACTGCACCACCCAACAGGAAGACAACTCCACCTACGAAGCCTTGCTGCGCGCCAGCCGCGAGGGCCTGGTGGACGTGCAGCGCCTGGCCGTGGTGCGCGCCGGCTCCGACTTCGACCGCCCGGCGCCGGGCGGCAGCGAAGTGGACAACCTGCTCAAGTACGCCGATCAGGGCGGATTCGTGCCGGCACTGGAAAACCTCTACCGCGCGGGTCATCCGCTGGTGCAGGACATCCTGAAAAACTGGTCGGCATGGGAGAACGGCGTCCCGCAATCCTGAGACCCCAAAAAACCGTGGGAGCGAACTCGCTCCCACGGTTTTGGGATGTCATGAAGAACAGAGACCGTCAGGGGATAAGAATAAATTTGTCGCCACTGCCCTGATTCACATCGGCATACCGCGCCAGCCCTTCGGCCAGCGGCGCTTCGACAAGCCCTTGCGGCAGCGGCAGCAGGTCTTCGTCGAAGAACCGGCCGAACTGCTCGAGCATCGCCGCGCAGGCTTCAACGCCGTACAGCAACGAGTTGATGCCGACCACGGAGCCGCCCTTGCGATACAGGGCCAGCGCTGGCAGTTGAACATGCCCGTCCACCGGCGCAGCGATGATCGCGATCCGCCCGAAGGTCGCCAGCGCCGCGACCGAGGCCGGCAGCCAGAAGCCAGTGGTGTCGAAAATCACATCGGCGCCGCCGCGATACACCGCGTTGACCTGCGCGCCCAGATCCTCGGGTTTATCCAGCTGAATTGTCTGATAACCCTGCGCCTGCAAATCCTTGACCTGCTCCGGCCGCCGCGCCGCTGCCAGCAACTGCGCGCCGCGCACTTTGGCCAGCGCCAGTGCCGCCGTCGCCACCGCCCCGCCGCCGATCACCAGCAAACGGGTTTCAGCGCTGACCAGACTGCGTTCCAGCGCATCCCACGCCGTGGTGTAAGGCACCCCGAGGCTCGCGGCCTGGGTGAAACTCAAATGCGAAGGTTTGTGCGCCACGCCGTTGGCCGGCAGTTTGACGAACTGCGCATGGGAGCCATCGGCGAAAAAGCCCAGCTCGCGCCCGGTGCCCCAGACCTCCTGACCGATCAGCGCCTGCGGACCTTCGACCACCACCCCGGCAAAGTCCCGACCGGGAATACGCGGCAGCGTGGTGTACGGAAAACGCCCGAGCACGTTCTTCACGTCGCTGGGATTGAGGCCCGCAGCCTTGATCTGCACCAGCACCTCGCCGGCGCCCGGCATCGGCGTCGGCACCTCGACGAAGCGCAGGGAGGAAAGATCGCCGGTCTTATCGAATTGCAGTGCTTTCATGGATATCTCCACCGAATGAAAAGGGATTCTCAGGACAACCAGCCGCTGACCAGTTGCCGGCCCAACGGCCACAACTGCTCGCCCGCCAGCATGCCCAACAGGCCGACCAGCGCGATGGCCGGTGGTGCCGGGGAACGGAAATCCAGCGCGCCATACAACAGGCCGACGCCCAGCCCGATGCCCAGGGAAATCAGGTAGTTCATGGGATCACTCCGCCACATAAAGAGAATGGGCAAAGTCTAGGGAAAGGCTAAGACCGATACCGGCCAAGGACTTCTGAATTTCGGCCAAATCAGCCTGGAAGCTGACCGGCACTGAACTGCGAAGGCGCCACGCCCAGTTCACGACGGAACATGTCGCTGAAACTGCTCGGCGAATAACCCAGCTCACGGGCTATCGCGCTGACCGGCACGCCCTGAATCAACTCCGCCACCGCCGTCGCCAATTGCACCTGACGCCGCCACTCGGCGAAGCCCATGCCCAGGCCTTCCTTGAACAGACGTGCGAGGGTACGCACACTGGCCCCGGCGTTTTCGGCGTGCTGCTCAAAGGGAATATCCAGCGACGGCGCCGCCATCACCGCCTGGCACAGACTCATCAGCCGCCGGTCGGCATCGTCCGGCAGCGGAATCTTCAACTGTGAACGCCTTGCGCGTTTCAGTTCCAGCAACGCCAGCCCGACCAGCGCCTCGTAATACTCGGCATCACCGCTGTCGCCCTGCGCCACCAGCCCGACAATCAACTCGCGCAGCAGCCCACCGACCTCGATCACCTGCACCGTCTCATCCAGCGTCGCCGCCAGCGCCGGGCGCAGGTAGATATTGCGCATCTGCAAATCCGACACCACGCGAATCCCGTGGGGTACGCCCGGCGGCAACCACACCGCCCGCTGCGGCGGCACCACCAACGCCTCGTGCGGCGTCTCGACCCACATCACCCCGCTCATCGCATACAGCAACTGCCCCCAGACGTGCTCATGGGGCTCGATGAACAACCCACGCGGATACGTACGCGCCAGCGGCTGCACCGGCACATCGGTATCACTCAGATCGGGGGGCGCAGCGAGGGCCATGGCGAACATTCATCGGGATTGACGAGAGCGCCATGGTAACCAGTGCGCCCCCTCGCTCGCCATTGATAGATACCGTCGGACAATCCGAGTGAATTTTCCCGCAGCCCAGCGATCCTTCTATTACCACAGGGAGGAAGATGGGCTTTATGAACAACGCAAAACTGTACGTCATCGATTACACCCTTCACGGCACGCCAAAGTCGTTCATTATCCGCTCGGACAAAATGGACAACACCGAGGCGTGGCACTGGGCAAGCTGCGACGCAGGGGTGGGTCGCATCCCGCGTTTCGGCCGGGAGAAAGTGCAAAAGACCAGCAAGCCGATGGCGGAAAAATTCGGCGTGGAAAACGTCACCTGGCGACCGGCAAGCTAAGCTTTGGCGCAGGTGGGGACTATTTCGGGGGAACACACATGACAACCATCAACAGCCCGGCGCACCTGGACTACGGCCTGGACACCCTCTTCGGCCGCATCACCAAAAGCGTCGACTGCCCGGTTGGCCTGGAACCGGTCGAAAACGATCCCTTCCGCTTCGCCCTGCGCGTCCCGGCCCCCTTGCCGGAAGACCTTGAAAAGGCCAAGACCATCGTCGTCAACGTCGAAGGCCGCCGCCTGCAAGGCAACGTCCGCCACACCGAACGCCTGGACGACGACAGCCTGAAACTGGAAGTGGAGCCTGACTAGGCTCCACTTTTTCATGCAGTGCGTTATTTCGGGTGCGCGCAATGGCAACCCTTGCCAGAGCACTCCTCACCGCCCTTGTGGTGATGAGCGCAGGCCTCACAGCAATAGTGCTTGCCGTGCGCCACATAGGAATGCTCACCTTCCTTGATCTTGCAGCTACATCCCGGGCAATCGCATTTTCTATCGGCCATGGAACAGACTCCTTTGGTGGTGGTTGTCTGAGGCTGAAGGAACAAGCCGTGCTACCAGTGTAGAAGGTGAAAACAACCCAACAACCAAACCACTCACAACTCACCACTCCCCCTTCAACCATCCCCCCACCACTCACCACGATGAGCGTTAGCTCGAGTAAAGCTTTTGATCTCAAGGCCCGTCGGCAGGCTGAGTGGAGGGATTGATCCGGGGGTGGGAGCGCAGCGACCGTGCGGCGCAGCCGCATGCATCGAGAGGAGGTGCAGCGAAGCAAACCGTAGGCGATGCCCCCAGATCAATCCCGGAGCGAAGGAACCCGAGCCACAGCGAGGGCCGTACGTCAGGGCCCAAGACCTTTGGTTACTTTGGGGCGTTTGCCAAAGTGACTCGCTGTAAGAGCGAAACCGCCAGCCGCAACCCCCGAAGAAACGGATATACACGCAAAACGAACAAGAGCCTGGTCGGCCCAAAGGCCGCCAAGTTCAAACAGCCTGACGCACGCTACTGCGATACATGAAAACCAGCGCCAGCCCCAAACAAACCATCGCCCAAACCCGACTCGAAGACAACTCAATAGCGGGATTCCCCAACCACCCAAAATTATCAATCAACATCCCCATCCCCAACTGCCCGACAATCACCGCCACCGTCGCCACAGCAGTCCCCACCCGAGGCACCGCCCCCACCATCACCATCATGTAAACCACACCAAACAAAGCGCCACTGAGCTGCCACTTCGGCACCTCAAGCAGACTCACCGCCTGAGCAGGCTCAAAAAACAAAATCAACAACCCCGTAGAAACCGCCCCCACCACGAACGTCAACAAACTACTGCGCAACACCCCAACGGTTTCACCCAGACGCCCATTGATCGCCGCCTGCACACTCAACACCGCACCGGCCAACACCACCACCGCCAACAAAATAACCAGACTCATCGCATCAACCCCGCGCAATCAAAACCAGTGCCGCCACAATCAACCCCAACGCCAGCCAGCGTTCGCCGTTGACCTTCTTGCGCGTAGCCCCGAACCAGCCGAAATGGTCGATCAGCACACTCTTGCCAACCTGCCCCGACAGAATCGCAATCATCGTCATGGCAATCCCGATATGCGGTGTGGCCAGGGTCAGCACCACCACATACATCGGCCCCAGAAATCCGCCGATCAACTGCCAGCGCGGCAGATCGGTCAGTGCCGGGCCCTTCTGTGGTCCCGCAAACAGCAACAGCAAAAACAGAATCGCCGAACCGACCCCGAAGATGCTCAAGGTCGCCCACAAGTGACCGACCTGCTCACCCAACGGCCCAAGCAACCCGGCCTCCACCGACAAGCCCATGCCGGCCAGAATCACCAGCGGCAGCAACAACAGGCGCAACCCCGGCTTGCTCACCGGCGCCGCCACACTGACCTCATCCAACGTCTGCATAACCCAAACCCGTACAAGTAAACGATGGCGCGGATTATCGGCTGGTGCAGCTGTGCGATAAATGGGAGCATCCGGACAACACTTTTGCGCAACTCGCACAGCAGGACACACAATGCACGGGCTTAACGAACTGGGATTCAAGGCACTCAGGCTGTTTGTGGCGGTGCTCGATCACGGCAGTTTTTCCGAAGTCGCCCGCCGCGAGGGCGTGGCGCCCTCCTCGATTTCCCGGCAGATCCAGTTGATGGAGCAGGCGCTGAACCAGCAATTGCTCTACCGCCACACCCGCGCGGTCACGCCGACCGAGGCCGGGCGCATGCTCGGCCACCACGCGCGGCTGGTGCTGGTGCAACTGGAGGAAGCCGAGCAGGCGCTGCAGGAACAGCAAAGCGAACCGACCGGACTGGTGCGGATCAACGCCCCGGTGGTGTTCGGCCAGCGCCATCTGACGCCATGGCTGGGCCGCTTGTGCGAGCGCTATCCGAAGCTGCAACTGGACATCCAGCAAACCGACCACTACATCGACCCGCTGCAGGAAGGCGCCGACCTGCTGTTTCGCATCGGCCCGTTGCACGACTCGAGCATGCAGGCGCGGATCCTCGCGCCACATCGCTTTCAGGTCGCAGCCAGCCCGGCGTATCTCGAGCGTTTCGGTACGCCACAGCAGCCCGCTGACCTCGCCCACCACCAGTGCCTGGCCTACAAGGGTGCGGCCGGCCAGCAGCGCTGGTTCTTCCGGCAGGATCAGGGCGAATGGACACCCTATTCGGTCAAAGGTCCAATCACTGGCAACCATGCGGACACCCTGACCCAGGCCGCCGAACAAGGCCTGGGGCTGGTGATGTTTCCGTCATGGCTGATTGGTGAAGCCGTGCGCGAAGGCACGCTGGTGCCGGTGCTGGGGGAGTATCAGGTGTCGAACAGTGTGGAGCCGCAGCAGATTGCGGTGCTGTGGCCGGGGAGCCGGCGGTTGTCGGTGAAGGTGCGGACGGTGATTGATTTCTTTGTTGAGTGTTTTGGGGAGGTTCCTTATTGGGATCGTCCCTGAAGATCAAAAGCCCCCTCACCCTAGCCCTCTCCCTGTATGTACCGGAGACATGGTGAACACATGTTCGGAGACATGGTGGACGGTTTTTAGATCCTCTTACCTGCCGTAACAATCTGCAAGTTCAAGTCGATTCGGGCGATACGATGTCTACTCCAGTAGACATCGTGGATGCCATCCTCCGCTGTTTCCCTGATCGCTATCGACAGCCCGTGAAATGCTTTTCCGATTGAGTATTCACGGTTCCTCCAGTAAATCTCGCCCTTCACCTGGACCTTTCTGACCACATCTCCGTCGGCGTATTCCGGCGCCATTTGCTGCTCCTGATACTCCCGAGGGCTGCTGCTGTAGCGAGTCGCCGGCACCTGCATATCCAGCGCTTGATGAGGACGTTTCTGGTTGTAGACATCACGCCAGATATCAAATGCCTGTTGTGCGCTGTTGAGGTCCGTGAAGTGCCGACCTTGCAGCACTTCACTCTTCAGGCTGCGGTGGAAACGCTCCAGTTTTCCCTGGGTCTGCGGATGATAAGGCCGGGAGTGACCTACCTTGATGCCCTGACCCATCAGCCAGACTTCCAGCGCGGTATAAACCCCAGTCTGGTCACCCCAGGGCGAACCGTTGTCCATCGTTATGCGCAAAGGCAAGCCGTAACGCCGAAAGACCCGGATTAGATGCTCCTGGACGGTGTCGCGCTGCTCATTGGCGCACGCGGCGATACACATCGAAAACCGCGAGTGATCGTCCAGTATCGTCAATGGATGGCAACGCCCCTGACTCAGGCTGAAATGGCCCTTGAAGTCCATCTGCCAGAGATCGTTGGGCGCTTCATGCTCGAACCGGATAAACGGTTTGATCTCAGCAGCCTTTGGATCAACGCGCGAATGACGCTGTAAAACTGCATGCACAGTACTGACGGAAGGCATCGCTAAACCTTTGTCTTCCAGCACGCGTTTGAGCTTGCGAGCGCCCCAAGCCGCGTACTCCTGACTCACGGTCAGAATCTGCTTCTCCACCTCGTCAGCACAACGTTTGGGGGACGTCTTCGGTCGTCGTGACTGATTGTTCAGCCCCTCGGCCCCTGATTTTTCAAACCTGCTGAGCCATTTGTAGGCAGTGCTTGGGCTGATGTTGAATCGACGGCAAAGCTGCCGAACATTGGCCCCTTCTTGCCGAGCCAAAAGCACGAATTCTGTACGTAGCTGCACGGTAGACACCTCTTCCCAAGACACAGGCCATCTCCTTCGCGATGAGCAATGTGTCTATTTAAAAGTGTCCACCATGTCTCCGAACACCTGTCCACCATGTCTCCGGTACATACACTCCCGGAGGGAGAGGGAACCGAACGGGGGAAATTCGAGAGATACGCCGACATGAGCGATCGGCTGTGAATCCATAATCGACACGATTTTTCAGGTCGATGTATGACGCAAGACACTGCGGTCAGTCCCCTCTCCCTCCGGGAGAGGGTTAGGGTGAGGGGGCCTTTGGGGGTCAGATCCGGAACTGCCCCACCAACTTCCCAAGCCGCTGCCCCAACTCCGCGAGACTGCGCGAAGTCTGCGCCCCCAACTGTGTCTCATCCGCCACGTTATCCACCGCCACCGCAATCTGATGCACGCTGCGGTTGATCTCTTCGGCCACCGCCGTCTGCTCCTCGGCAGCACTGGCAATCTGCGCGTTCATCGAGTTGATGGTCGCAATCAGATCCGCCATCGCATCCAGCGACGCCCCCGCCTGGTTGGCCTGCGCCGATGTACCGTCACCCGCTTCGCTGGAACGGCGCATCGCTTCCACCGCCGACTGTGTCCCCGCCTGCAAGCGATCAATCATCCCCTGAATTTCCTGAGTGCTGATCTGCGTGCGCGACGCCAGCGCCCGCACCTCGTCCGCCACCACCGCAAACCCGCGCCCGGCCTCGCCGGCCCGGGCCGCTTCAATTGCGGCGTTGAGCGCCAGCAGGTTGGTCTGCTCGGCAATCGAGCGGATCACCCCGAGCACGCCGACAATCGACGACACATCCTGCTGCAGACTATCGAGGGACACGCCACTGCTGCGGATGTCGTCCACCAGCGCATGAATCTGCTTGATGCTGCCGGCCACCACACGCTTGGCGGTCTGGCCTTCTTCGTCGGTCTGCTGCGCGGCGACGGCGGCGTTCTGTGCGCTCTTGGCGACTTCCTGGGCGGCAGCGGACATCTCGTTGATCGCCGTGGCGACCTGATCGGTCTCATGGCGCTGACGCTCCATGGCCTGATCGGAACGGTGAGCCTGATCCGAGACCTGCGTCACCAGCCCGGTCAGTTGTGTGGTCATCTCGGTAATTTGCCGCACCAGGCCGTGGATCTTGTCGACGAAACGGTTGAACGAGCCGGCCAGTTCGCCGAGTTCGTCCTGGCTGGTGATGCTCAGGCGCCGGGTCAGGTCGCCCTCGCCGGCCGCGATGTCATCGAGGTTGGCTTTCATCAGGGTCAGCGGGCGCAGAATGGTGTTGGCCAGCAGCAGCCCCGCTGCCGCGATCACCAGCAGCACCACCACCGCCACACCAACGATGCTCAGCACCACGCCTTGCATGCGTTCCTGAACCTGAGCCTGCACCAGCGCCACTTGCGCCTCGATGCCGTCGAGGTTGACCGACGTACCAACCGCCATGTCCCACTTCGCCAGGTATTCGGTGTAGCCGAGTTTCGGTACCAACACTTGCGCATTGCCTGGCAGCGGCGAGCTGTATTGCAGGTAATGAGTGCCGTCCTTCGCCACTTTCACCAGGTCGCGGTTGACGTAGACGCCGTTCGGGTCGCGGTTGTCCTTGAAGCTTTTGCCCACGCCTTCGGGATCGGTGGACTTGAACAGGCGCACGGTCTCGGAGTCGTAGCCGAAGAAGTAGCCGTCCTTGCCGTACTTGATGCCCGACAGCAGTTTGATGACTTGCGCCCGTGCGTCGGTGTCACCGGGGGCGGCGGCGGCGTAGAGCGGTTTGATGGTGGTCATGGCCACGGCGACATAGCTGGCCAGCGTGGCCTTGGCGTCACCGAGCAGGCGTTCGCGGGTCTGTTCGACTTCCTTGTGCGCCTGCTCCTGAAGGATGAACAGCGTGGTCAGGCTGATGACCAGCGCAAAGAGCAAGACCGGAAGGACGGCAAGGGACAGGACTTTAGCCTTGAGACTCAGGCGCATGGGGGCTCACTCTTTTGGTTTTATTGGCGTGGTTAAAGGCGTTAACGGCACGCGAAAGCAAAAGTTGAGCTTCGGATTAACCCGCACCTTGTGGGAGCCAGCCTGCTGGCGATAGCGATGTATCAGCCGCCCAATGTGCTGACTGATCCGGCGTCATCGCCAGCAGGCTGGCTCCCACAGGGGGATTTGTAGTGTTACAGGACCATCGCGGCCACCCAGCCAAACGCCAGCAACGGCAGGTTGTAGTGCAGGAAGGTCGGGACCACGGTGTCCCAGATATGATGGTGCTGACCGTCGATGTTCAGGCCGGAGGTCGGGCCCAGGGTCGAGTCAGACGCGGGCGAACCGGCATCGCCCAACGCGCCGGCCGTCCCGACGATGCAGACAATGGCAATCGGACTGAAGCCCAGTTGCACGCACAGCGGCACGAAAATCGCCGCCAGGATCGGCACCGTGGAAAACGACGAGCCGATGCCCATGGTCACCAGAAGACCGACCAGCAGCATCAGCAAGGCACCGATGCCCTTGCTGTGATTGATCCACGACGCCGAAGACTCGACCAGCGTCTGCACCTCGCCGGTGGCCTTCATCACTTCGGCGAAACCGGAGGCGGCGATCATGATGAAACCGATCATCGCCATCATCTTCATGCCCTCGGTGAACAGGTCATCCGTCTCGCGCCATTTGACGATGCCCGACGCCGAGAAGATCAGGAAACCGGCCAGCGCCCCGATAATCATCGAGTCCAGCAGCAACTGAATAATGAAGGCTGCGGCAATGGCGACACCGGCGATCACCAGGCTTCGCGGGTTGTACTGCACCGCCACCTGCTCGACCTGCTCGATTTTCCCCAGGTCATAGACGCGCTTCTTGCGATAACTGATAAAAGCAATGCCCAGCCCCACCAGCATGCCCAGCGCCGGAATGCCCATGGCATGGGTGACGTTGATGCCGCTGATGTCAACGCCACTGCGGGCAACGTTGGCCAGCAGGATCTCGTTGAGGAAAATATTGCCGAAGCCCACTGGCAGGAACATGTACGGCGTAATCAGGCCGAAGGTCATGACGCAGGCGATCAGCCGACGATCCAGTTGCAGCTTGGTCAGCACATATAAAAGCGGCGGCACCAGCAATGGAATGAACGCAATGTGAATCGGCAGGATGTTCTGCGAAGCAATCGCCACCACCCACAGCAGACCGATCAGCAGCCATTTGACGCTGCCGCCACCGGTCGCATGCTGACGGTCGACCATCGCCAGGGCCTTGTCGGCCAGCGCATGGGCCAGACCGGACTTGGCAATCGCCACGGCGAAAGCGCCGAGCAACGCGTAGGACAACGCCACCGTCGCCCCGCCACCCAGGCCACTGTTGAAAGCCTTGAGCGTGGCGTCGATACCCAGACCACCGGTCAGGCCACCGACCAGCGCACCGACGATCAACGCGATCACCACATGCACCCGGGACAGGCTGAGGATCAGCATGACGCCGACCGCAGCAATCACTGCATTCATTTCACTACCTCGAAAACACGACGGTAAAGCCATTCACCGCCAGACAGGATGAGTCCGGCCGGCAAGCCACGAGGGTCGCCAGCGGATTTGCATAGAGGGTCTTATTAGAAGGGCGCGCACTGTGCCGCAGCGCGGGCGCAGTGTCAAAGCGACTGGTCGTAACACTGTGTAACTTTCCATGATCAAGCCGCTGAACAGGGCATATCCGCCACAACATGCGTCAATTCGCCATATTGCATTTGCGCCATAAAGAAAGCCGAAACGCGGCCGTTACAGTGCAAAGTCTCAGATATTTATCGAATAAGGACGTTTCCATGTCGCTCAGACAACTTTCCATCCAATGGAAAATCACCCTGCTCGCCGGGCTCTGCCTGGCCGGTATCGTGACCCTGTTGGTGGGTCTTTCACTGTATCGCATGGAGCACAGTTCCGAACTGGTGAAAGCTTCGAGCATGGAAATGCTCACCGAATCGGCCCAGGCTCGCATCGAATCCCAGGGCGAAGTTCAGGCAGCGGGCATTCGCCAGCAGTTCATGGACGCCTATCAATATGGCCACGGCTTCTCGCGTCAGGTGCTGTTCCTGCGCGAACAGGCCGAGAAGCGCTTCCTCGATGCCTTCGACTTGCGCGAAGACATGACCCGTCAGGTGAAATCCGCGTTGCAGGCCAACCCGGAACTGCTCGGCCTGTCGCTGGTGTTCGAAGCCAACGCACTGGACGGCAAGGACGAACTATTCGCCGGGCAAAATGAATTAGGCAGCAACGACAAGGGCCGCTTCGCCCTGTACTGGTCGCAGCCGACCCCGGGCAAAGTGACCTCGATGGCCCTGCCGGAAAGCGACATGGCCGACACCAGCACCGGGCCCAGCGGCCAGGCTGCCAACGCCTGGTTCACCTGCCCGCGCACCACGCTCAAGCCGTGCGTGATCGAACCCTACTTCTATGTGATCGACGGGCAAAAGGTGCTGATGACCAGCATCGTGTTCCCGCTGATGGTCAACGGCAAAGTCATCGCCTCGCTGTCGGTGGACATCAACCTCAACAGCCTGCAAGCGATCAGCCAGAGCGCCAGCAAAAAGCTCTACGACGGCCAGACCGCCGTGAGCATCGTCAGCCCCGCCGGCCTGCTCGCCGGTTACAGCCCGGACGCTGGCAAACTCAGTCAGCGCCTCGACGCGGTGGACACCGCCAGCGGCGCCGAGCTGCTGCGTCTGCTCGCTTCGAGCCACACCGTCAGCAGCCTGCACAGCAACGCGCAACTGAAAGTGCTGTCGCCGTTCCAGCCGATTCCCGGCGGCCCGTCGTGGGGCGTGCTGCTCGATGTGCCGGAGAAAGTGCTGGTGAGTCGCGCCGAAGCACTCAAGCAACAACTGGATGCCAGCAACACCTCGGGCACCCTGATCGAACTGAGCCTGGGCGTGCTCGCCGCGCTGGTCGGCCTGCTGCTGGTGTGGCTGATGGCGCGCAGCGTGACCAGACCGATCCTCGGTGTGGCCCACATGCTGGAAGACATCGCCAGCGGTGAAGGCGACCTGACCCGTCGTCTGGCCTACGACAAGAAGGACGAGCTCGGCCAACTGGCCGGCTGGTTCAACCGTTTCCTCGACAAGTTGCAACCGATCATCGCCGAGGTGAAACGCTCGGTGCAGGATGCGCGCAACACCGCCGACCAGTCCTCGGCCATCGCCACCCAGACCAGCGCCGGCATGGAACAGCAATACCGTCAGGTCGATCAGGTGGCCACCGCGTCCCACGAAATGAGCGCCACCGCCCAGGACGTGGCCCGCAGCGCCGCACAAGCCGCCGAAGCGGCCAAGGATGCCGACCGCGCCACCCGCCAAGGATTGACCGTGATCGACCGCACCACCACCAGCATCGACCACCTCGCCGCCGACATGAGTGCAGCGATGGTGCAAGTCGAAGGCCTGGCCGCCAACAGCGAGAAGATCGGCACCGTGCTGGAAACCATCCGCGCCATCGCCGAGCAGACCAACCTGCTGGCTCTGAACGCCGCCATCGAAGCCGCCCGCGCCGGTGAGGCCGGTCGTGGCTTTGCGGTGGTCGCCGACGAGGTCCGCAACCTCGCCCGCCGCACCCAGGAATCGGTGGAAGAAACCCGCCAGGTGATCGAGCAGCTGCAAAGCGGCACCCAGGACGTGGTCGGCTCGATGGGCAACAGCCATCGTCAGGCTCAGGGCAGCGTCGAACAGGTCGGCCAGGCCGTGACCGCACTGCGCCAGATCGGCGATGCGGTAACGGTGATCAGCGACATGAACCTGCAGATTGCCAGCGCTGCCGAAGAGCAAAGCGCAGTGGCCGAAGAGATCAACAACAACGTGGCGACGATTCGTGATGTGACGGAGTCGTTGTCGGGACAGGCGAACGAATCGGCGCGGGTGAGTCAGTCGCTCAATAGTCTGGCGAATCAGCAGCAGAGTTTGATGGACCAGTTCCGGGTCTGACGCTCAAGCCCGCTCACCACAGCCTTGTGGGGGCGGGCTCATCGCCGAGGCAACTGAATCTCCACCTTCAACCCGCCCCACTCGCTTTCGCCCAACACCAGCACCCCGCCCCACGTCTCGACAATATCCCGCACAATCCCCAGCCCCAAGCCATGCCCGTCGGTCTGTTCATCCAGCCGCGTGCCCCGACTGAACACCTGATCGCGTTGCGCCTCGGGAATCCCCGGCCCGTCGTCTTCCACGCTCAATGCGAAGCCTTCGGCGGTTTCGACCACGCTCAGTCGCACCTCGGCATCCGCCCATTTGCAGGCGTTGTCCAGCAGGTTGCCGAGCAGTTCCAGCAGGTCTTCACGATCCCACGGCAATTGCAGTCCCGATGGCGCAACGTAGCTCAGCGCCAGATGTTCGCCGTGGATCATGTTCAACGTCGCCAACAACCCCGGCAGTTCCGTATCGCAATCGAACAGCGCCCCCGGCAGCGCATCGCCGGAAAGCCGCGCACGGTTGAGCTCGCGATTCAGCCGTTGCTGAACCTGCTCCAGTTGTTCCTTGAGGATCTTGCGCAACTCGGGATGGGCATCGAGCTTTTCGTTCGACGCCAGACTCAGCAGCACCGCCAGCGGGGTTTTCAGCGCATGCCCGAGATTGCCCAAGGCATTGCGCGAGCGCTTGAGGCTGTCTTCGGTGTGGGCCAGCAGATGATTGATCTGCGCCACCAGCGGCTCCAGCTCCGCCGGCACCTGCTCATCAAGCTGCGAGCGCTGGCCCTGCTGCAATTGGGCGATCTGTTCGCGAGCCTTTTCCAGTGGACGCAAGGCGCGATGCACGGTCAGTCGTTGCAGGATCAGGATCAGCAGCAACCCGGCCAAACCAAGACCCAGACCGATCTGGCGCATGCGCTGGAAGCTCTCGCGCACCGGGGTGTAATCCTGGGCCACGCTGATGGAGATCGACTGGCCGAGCCGTCGGTAATCCGAGCGCAGCACCAGCAGTTGCTGCCCGTCCGGCCCCAGTTGCAGGTTGCTGTGCAGGCCCGGCTGCGGCAGCAGCGGCAGGTCCTGATCCCACAGCGAACGCGAACGCCAGTGACTGTCGGCAAAGTCGATACGGAAATAATGGCCGGAAAATGGCCGTTGGTAGGCCGGCGACAGGTGTCGCTCATCCAGTTGCAGGCCTTGCGGGCCACGCACCAGCGCCACCAGCAGGCTCTCACTGTCATTGCGCAGGCCGGCTTCGAGGTAGCGCTGCAAACCCACTTCGAACAACCACAGGCTGGTTTGCGCCAGTACCACGCCGACAACCACCATCACGCTGATCAGGCCAAGACTCAAGCGGCGCTGGATCGATCTCACGAAGCCTGCCCGCCGAACAGATAACCCTGGCCGCGCCGGGTTTCGATCACGCTTTTGCCAAGCTTGCGCCGCAGGTGGTTGACGTGGACTTCAAGCACATTGGAATCGCGTTCGGTCTCGCCGTCGTAGAGGTGTTCGGCGAGGTGGCTTTTGGAAAGGATCTGCTCCGGGTGCAGCATGAAATAGCGCAGCAGGCGGAACTCGGCGGCGGTCAGTTGAATATCGGCGCCGTCACGCACGACACACTGTCGGCCCTCGTCCAGGTGCAGCCCTGCCGCCTTGAGCGTCGGCTGGTTGGCCTGCCCCTTGGAGCGGCGCAGCAGCGACTGGATGCGCAAGTGCAGTTCTTCCGGGTGAAAGGGTTTGGTCAGGTAATCATCGGCGCCGGCCTTCAGGCCTTCGATGCGCTCGGCCCAGGAATCCCGGGCCGTAAGGATCAGCACCGGCGTTGCCAGCCCGCTGGCGCGCCATTGCGCCAGCACTTCAAGGCCGGGCACGCCCGGCAGACCGAGGTCGAGAACGATCAGGTCGTACGGCTCGCTACGACCCTGATAGACCGCGTCGCGCCCGTCCGCCAGCCAGTCCACGGCATAACCCTGGCGTTGCAGGCCGGCGATCAGTTCATCGGCCAGAGGGACGTGGTCTTCCACCAGAAGCAAACGCATCGATCAATCTTCCTTGTCTTTCAGTAAACGGCCGGTGGCGGCTTCGAGATGGAGTTCGCGGGCCACCCCGTCGACGGTCAGCAACTCGACTTCGTAAATGTAGACGTCGTGCTTTTCTTCCAGCTCGACTTCCAGCAGTTTCGCGCCGGGGTAGCGATCCAGCGCGTTATGCAGCACTTGCTCCAGCGGCAGAATCACCCCCTGCTGGCGCAGGCGCAGGGCTTCGTCCTGATCGAGATCACGAGCCCCGGCCACTGAGCAGAAAATCAAAAGCGCCAACGCGGTTCGACCGGTGGCGCGAGCATTCACCTTCATTACGTATCCTGATGATCCTTGAGCACTTGCCCGCTGACCGCGTCCAGTTCCACATCCCACTCCACCCCCTGCGGGTCCCGCAGATCGACCTGGTAAAGGTACTTGCCGTACTTCTCTTTCAGTTCGGCGTCGGTAATGGTGGAGCCGGGATGCCGGGCCAGCGCCGTGGCATTGAGCTGCTCGAAGGGCACGATAGTACCAGCGTCGTGCAAACGTTGGGCTTCATCCGGGCCAAGATCCCGAGCGTGAGCCAGGCTTGCGCCCAGACCGATGAACGAGGCGAGGCTCAGAGCAGTCAGGGTTTTCATGGGGTCTCCGTGTTTTCAGTGCCGCTACGGACAGCACCATAACGGTGCGAACTTAACTGAAACTGAATGGCCATCACTGGGCCAGCTTCAGCAGGGCCGGCAACATGTGCTTATAATCTTTCGCTTGCTAACGATCGAGACCGGTATGACAGCCATCCACATCAAGTTCCCTTCCCTGACCCTCAAGGCCGGCCCACGGGCGATGGCACGCATTCGCGCCCAGGGTCTGAATGCTGCCGACGTCGGCACGCTGCCCGGTGCGGCCGGCGGGCCGAAGGCGCTGGGGATTCAGGGGCTGGATCTGGCGTTGTTCGGCGAGTGGCTACCGGCGGCTCCCCGTGAACGTTCGCTGATCGGTGCGTCGGTGGGCTCCTGGCGCTTCGCCAGCGCCTGTCTGCCGGACGCCGCTGAAGGCATTCGCCGCCTCGGTCATCTGTACACCGAGCAGAACTTCAACAAAGGCGTGACCATCAGCGACGTCAGCCGCAGTTCGCAGCGCATGCTCGATGACCTGCTCGAGGGGCGCGATGCGGTACTGCTCGACAACGCCCATTACCGCTTGAACATCATGGTGGTCAAAAGCCACGGCGGGCTGGCCGACGACCATCGTGCCCGGCTCGGATTGGCACTGGGTTCGGTGATCGCCGACAACCTGCGGGGTCGCGCACGGCTGTCGCGGCACTTCGAAAGGCTGATCATCCACGACCCGCGCCTGGCGCCGCCGGTGCATGCGCTGAACGATTTCCCGTCGCGCTTCGTCGCCCTCAATGCCGGCAATCTGCGTCAGGCGCTGCTGGCTTCCGGCTCGATCCCGATGGTCATGGAAGGCGTGCGCGACCTGCCGGGCGCCGGCGCCGGCACATTCCGCGACGGCGGCCTGCTGGACTATCACCTCGACCTGCCCTACAGCGGCGACGGCATCGTGCTCTATCCGCACTTCACCGACCGGGTGATCCCGGGCTGGTTCGACAAGACCCTGCCGTGGCGCAAAGCCTCGACCGAGCGCTTGCAGGACGTGCTGTTGCTCGCACCGTCGAAGGAATACCTGGCGCGCCTGCCCTACGGCAAACTCCCCGACCGCAACGACTTCAAGCGCTTCATGGGCGATGCACCGAGCCGGCAGAAATACTGGCGGGCGGCAATGGACGAGAGCCGCCGATTGGGCGACGAGTTTCTCGAACTGACTGCCAATGGTCGCCTCGCCGAGCGCTTGCTGACCCTTTAGTCAGCACAGCCCTGGACAAGCTGGTAAACTCGCCGCCTGCCCGAATTCGCTGCGGCGAACGCCATCTGAACAGAGCTGAAATCACTGTGGAAATCTTCAAGGAATTTACGTTCGAATCCGCCCACCGCCTGCCCCACGTACCGGACGGCCACAAGTGCGGACGCCTGCACGGTCACTCGTTCAAAGTGGCGATTCACCTGAGCGGCGACCTCGACCCGCACACGGGCTGGATCCGTGATTTTTCCGAGATCAAGGCGATTTTCAAGCCACTGTACGAGCGTCTGGACCACAACTACCTGAACGACATTCCGGGCCTCGAAAACCCGACCAGCGAAGTGCTGGCCAAATTCATCTGGAATGAATTGAAACCCCTGCTGCCGGAACTCAGTGCGATCCGCATCCACGAGACCTGCACCAGCGGTTGCATCTATCGCGGCGAGTGAATCCCGCGACAAAAAAACCACCGAGACCGGTGGTTTTTTTACGCCTATGCTTTTTGGCTCGAACCCGCCAAGAGGACAGGCCCCATGACGGACTGGCTGCTGGATCAGGTCTTTGAATTCAACGGGCGACAGATTCGCCACGGGGTGCGCGGCGACGGCCCGCCGCTGGTGTTCGTGCACGGCACGCCCTTCTCTTCCTACGTGTGGCACCGCATCGCGCCGCACTTTTTCGCCACGCATCGGGTGCATTACTTCGACCTGCTGGGCTACGGACGATCCGAGCAACCGGACGCCGATGTCTCCCTCGGCGTGCAAAACGAATTGCTCGCGCAACTGTTGGATCACTGGGGCCTGCAACGCCCGGACGTGGTTGCCCACGACTTCGGCGGCGCCACCGCCCTGCGCGCGCATCTGCTCAATGGCAAGGACTACCGCAGCCTGACCCTGATCGATCCGGTGGCGCTGACGCCATGGGGTTCGCCGTTCGTGCAGCACGTGCGCCAGCATGAGGCGGCGTTCAGTGGTCTGCCGGACTACATCCAGCGTGCCATCGTGCCGGCCTACATTCGTGGGGCGATTCATCGCAACATTCCGGATGATGAACTGGCGCCCTATGTGCAGCCGTGGCTCGGCGATCCGGGGCAAGCGGCGTTCTACCGGCAGATCGCGCAGATGGACCAGCGCTACACGCTGGAAGCGCAGCCGCTGTACCCGACGATCCGCTGCCCGGTGCAGATTCTCTGGGGTGAAGACGATCAGTGGATTCCCATCGAACGCGGACGCGAGTTGCACAAGATGATTCCGGGATCGCAGTTTCATCCGGTCCCGAATGCCGGGCACCTGGTGCAGGAAGATGCGCCTGAAGCCATTGTCGCTGCGCTGCTGCGGTTCCTGTGAGCCGAAACATAACTCGTGGGAGCCAGCCTGCTGGCGATAGGGCCGGCACATTCAACGCTTGCGCTGTTTGACACACCGGCTTCGCCAGCAGGCTGGCTCCCACATTGTGCTTTGGTGGATGCAGGCGCACCGCTTTCGCGCCAAATCCGCCACCTCGTCTATACATAACCCCGTCAATCCGTGACTGGCACGACCACTGCAACCTCTTCGCGTCCTCCCCCTTTCCAGCAAGGAACGCCCCCATGACGCAAAACGATCCCGGCAACGATTACCCCCTCAGCGAAGTCCCGATGCACGCGCGCAAAGGCCTGGCCTCCACGGCGATGGTGCTGCTGGGGTTTACCTTTTTCACCGCGACCATGTTCGCCGGCGGCAAGCTCGGTGTGGCGTTCAACTTCGGTGAGATGCTCGCCGTCATCGTCATCGGCAACCTGCTGCTCGGCGTGTACGCCGCCGGTCTCGGTTACATCGCTTTCAAGAGCGGGCTGAATTCGGTGCTGATGGGGCGCTTCTGTTTTGGCGAAGTCGGCAGCAAGCTCAGCGACCTGATCCTCGGGTTCACCCAGATCGGCTGGTACGCCTGGGGCACCGCGACGGCGGCGGTGGTGCTCGGCAAGTATTTCGACTTGAACGAAGCCACGGTGCTGGGGCTGATGGTGCTGTTCGGCCTGGTGTTCTGCGCCACGGCGTATGTCGGTTATCGCGGGCTGGAGATTCTGTCGTACATCGCGGTACCGGCGATGATGTTGCTGCTGATGCTGTCGATGTGGGTCGCCACCGTGAAAGTCGGCGGCCTCGATGGTTTGCTCAGCGTCGTACCGACGGGTTCGCTGGACTGGTCGACCGCCATCACACTGGTGTTCGGCACCTTCGTCAGCGGCGCGACCCAAGCCACCAACTGGACGCGTTTTTCCCGTTCGGCGCGGGTCGCGGTGCTGGCCAGCCTGATCGGTTTCTTCATCGGCAACGGCCTGATGGTACTGATCGGCGCCTATGGCGCGATCGTTTATCAACAGCCCGACGTGGTCGAAGTATTGCTGTTGCAGGGCTTCGCCATGGCAGCGATGGCGATGCTGTTGCTGAACATCTGGAGCACCCAGGACAACACCATCTACAACTTCGCCGTCGCCGGTTGCAACCTGCTGCGCACCGGGCGCCGCAAGACCGTGACCCTGGCCGGTGCCGTGATCGGCACGGTGCTCGCACTGTTGGGCATGTACGACATGCTGGTGCCTTATCTGATCCTGCTCGGCACGGTGATCCCACCGATTGGCGGGGTGATCATGGCGGACTTTTTCTTCCGCTGGCGCGGGCGCTATCCGCGTCTGGCCGACGCACGGTTACCGGCGTTCAACTGGCCGGGGCTCGCGGCTTACGCGGCCGGAACCGTCGCGGCGTTCGGCTCGCCATGGGTCGCGCCGCTGGTGGGCATCGCCGTTGCCGCGTTAACGTATATCGCAGTGACCGGCCTGCTCGGCGCCCGCAACGCGGCCGCCCCTCTACAAGATCTATAAAAGGATTCGCCCGATGCACATCATCAACGCCCGACTGCGCAACCAGGAAGGTCTGCACGAATTGCACCTCGAAGACGGCCTGATCCGCAGCATCGCACGCCAGACCGAAGCGCCGACCCTGGGGCCCGACGACCTCGACGCCGGCGGCAATCTGGTGGTGCCGCCCTTCGTCGAGCCGCACATTCACCTCGACGCCACCCTGACCGCCGGCGAGCCGCGCTGGAACATGAGCGGTACGCTGTTCGAAGGCATCGAGTGCTGGGGCGAGCGCAAGGTCACCATCACCCAGGAAGACACCAAGACCCGGGCCAGGAAAACCATTCAGACCCTCGCCGCCCACGGCATCCAGCACGTGCGCACTCACGTCGATGTCACCGATCCGCAACTCACCGCGCTCAAGGCCATGCTCGAAGTGCGCGAAGAAAGCCGTCACCTGATCGACCTGCAAATCGTCGCGTTCCCCCAGGAAGGCATCGAGTCGTTCCGCAACGGTCGCGAACTGATGGAAGAAGCGATCCGCATGGGCGCCGATGTAGTCGGCGGGATCCCGCACTTCGAATACACCCGCGATCAGGGCGTCAGCTCGGTGAAGTTCCTGATGGACCTGGCCGAACGCACCGGTTGCCTGGTGGACGTGCACTGCGACGAAACCGACGACCCGCATTCGCGCTTCCTCGAGGTGCTGGCCGAAGAGGCCCGCAGCCGCGACATGGGCGCCCTCGTGACCGCCAGCCACACCACCGCGATGGGCTCTTACGACAACGCCTACTGCGCCAAACTGTTCCGCCTGCTCGGGCATTCGGGGATCAGTTTTGTCTCCTGCCCGACCGAAAGCATTCACCTGCAAGGCCGCTTCGACAACTTCCCGAAACGCCGTGGCGTGACTCGCGTGAACGAGTTGCTCGAAGCCGGCATGAACGTCTGCTTCGGCCAGGACTCGATCGTCGATCCGTGGTATCCGCTGGGCAACGGCAACATCCTGCGGGTGCTCGAAGCCGGCCTGCACATCTGCCACATGCTCGGTTACCGCAACCTGCAGAGCGCGCTGGATCTGGTCACCGACAACAGCGCCAAGGCCATGCACCTCGGTGAACGCTACGGCCTGGAACAGGGCCGCCCGGCGAACCTGCTAATCCTGTCGGCGGACAGCGATTACGAAGTGATCCGCAGCCAGGGCCTGCCGCTATATTCAATCCGCAACGGCAAGGTGTTGATGAAGCGGCAGATGCCGGTGGTGGAGTTCGTCTAAGGTGTAGAAGTCGGCGTCGCAACGGCGCCGACTTCTTCCGATGGAAGCCTGTCATGCCGTAGTTCGCGCGCTGTTGCTCCGCTGCCATCCTCATTGATCCGTGAGGACGCGACATGAATCAAAAGACCACTTCCGATCCGATGGCCACGCTTTACCAGGAAGGCCGCCATACGTTTGTCGAACTCGTACCCGATGGCGAGGCCAGGCTCGATACCTTGTTCCATACCGTTCCCGCACTGCGCGAACTTGCCGTTGGCGTGGTGTACGGACATCTGCACTCGCGCCCCGGCCTTGATCCGCGATTGCGCGAAGCGGTGTCATTTGCCGCCATTATCGCCTCGGGCATGGTCGGGCCTCCGCTGAGCGTGCACCTCAAAACCGGCCTGGCATCGGGCCTCGCACCGGGTGAACTGACTGAAATACTGCTGCAGGCTTCGGCCTTCGCCGGTTTCCCGCGGGCCGTCAGTGCGGCAGAGCAACTCAATCATCTGTTTGCAGACGCGGGCCTTGAATCACCACCGCCCCCCACCCCGAGAGACGTCACTTCAAGATTTTGCGCAGACGTTCGCGCGGGCCATTCACCGATTCCACTGAGTGCCGCCGTGAAACGCCAGTTACGCCAGGCGGACCGTTTGGCGCTGCAAGCCTGCGCAGCGCAGGCTGTGATCGTCGAGTGCTTTCAAAGCCCCGAGACGCAGCCGAAAGCCCTGCTGTATGTGACGGTGGTCGATGACATTGTTGTCGCCGTGAAATTGTTCAAGGCCCAATGAACGATTCCATGGTTATGGATCGGGGCGGCTTTATCGCAAAACGATAGAGCCGACCTGTCAGATCTGACAGGCGACAAGCGCTGTGATCCGGCTCACAGTAAGCCCCAAGGGATCCATCGTTCCCGGGGGGACGATCATGAAAGGGACTTCACCTCTTTGTCCGCTGCGCGGTACCGAACAGACGCACGCACGCCAACTCGCCATCGCACTCCTCCAGTAAAATCGGCGCCGTACCGCCCGGCATCACCACCTGAACTTCTCCCGCCGACACCCAACCCACTCGCCACGCAGCGCTGGCCACCGCACTGGCGCTGGTGCCGGAAGACGCCGTCGGCCCCTCGCCCCGTTCGAACACCCGCGCCACAATGCGTTGATCGCCGGCGCGCGTCGCCCATTGCAGGTTGACCCCGGCACGGCACGGCTGACCGGCGCCGGTGGGCATGGCGTAGGCGATGGCGGTCAGACAGTCCGTCAGCGGCGATTCAAGCATCTGTGCGTTGCTCGGCAATGCGGCTTCATCCTGCACCAGAGTCACGCAATGCGGATTGCCGATACGCACGAACTGGCTGTGGGCCCAGGCGGGATCGAGTTGTGCCAACGGCCGAACACGGCTGAGCTCCACACCGTTGAACGGCACCGGTTCAACGCCGAGCGCATCGACGGCCGCCGGGCCGAAACCGGGCTGGCCGAGGTCCAGCCAGAAGCCCTGCACGCTTGCCAGCTGCGCCGGTTTCACCGAGGTCGACACTGGCGATTGTGCATCCTGTTTGTCGTGATGCACCCGCAGCGTCGCGCCCTCCTGCGGCATCAGCCCTTGTTCAAAGAGTGCCCGGGAAAAAATCGTCAGGCCGTTGCCGCTGCGCTCGGCCAGCGTGCCGTCGGTGTTGACGATCAGCAGGTCAAAGGGTGGCGAGGCCTGAAACGGGCCGATCAGCAAACCATCGCTGCGATGGGACTTGCTGCCGACGGGACGTTGACCGTCGGGCCAATCGCAACACTGCGCGATGGCTGCGGTACTCCACGTCTGGCGCGACAACGCGCACTGCGCGGCGCTGGTCGGCAAATCGATTCCCGCATCGCGTAGCACTCGCGGCGAAACGACCCCGTAGATATTGCCCCGTGCATCGTAGAACTGCGTCATGAACCCGCCCTTGTTTTTCCTGTCGACAGAAGCGTCACTGTAAATCGCAACGCCATGCAGAGGCGAGCAGGCTCGCTCCAGCGAAAGGGCTGTGCAAGGATGCCCGCTGCGGAAACGTTTTTTTTGCCAAGGATCGTTATGACCAGCCTCACCCCTCAAGACACGTTCGTTCCCGGACGCCTCGAACAGATGTCCACGCGTATCGCCTTCTTCATCGCCGGGCTCGGCATCGCTGCGTGGGCGCCACTGGTGCCCTACGCCAAGGCACGGGCCGGGCTCGATGAAGGCACGCTGGGGTTGTTGCTGCTGTGCCTGGGCGTCGGCTCGATTCTGGCGATGCCGCTGGCGGGGATTCTGGCCACGCGATTTGGCTGCCGGCGCGTGGCCACCGGCGGGACGCTGCTGATTTGTGCGGCATTGCCGTTGTTGGCGACGGTGTCGTCGATACCCGCGTTGATCGCCACACTGTTCATGTTCGGCGCCGGACTGGGCACGGTGGATTCGACAGTGAATCTGCAAGCGGTGATCGTCGAGCGGGCCAGCGGCAAGAACATGATGTCGGGGTTTCACGGTCTGTTCAGCCTCGGCGGGATCGTCGGCGCAGCGGGCGTGAGCGCTCTGCTCGGTCTCGGCTTGTCGCCATTGGCGGCAATGCTGGTGGTGGTCGTGGTGCTGATCGCGGCGCTGTTCAAAGCTGTGCCGCACATGCTGCCTTACGGCAGTGAAAGCTCGGGGCCGGCGTTTGCCGTGCCTCACGGCGTCGTGCTGTTCATCGGCGGGATGTGCTTTATCGTGTTCCTCACCGAAGGCGCGGCGCTGGACTGGAGTGCGGTGTTCCTGGCGCAGGAACGCGGGATCGACACCGCCTATGCAGGCCTGGGCTACGCAGCATTCGCACTGACGATGACCGCAGGTCGATTGACCGGTGACCGGATCGTCCGCGCCTTGGGCGCGACCCGGATCATTCTGTTTGGCGGCCTGCTGGCAGCGGCGGGACTGTTTCTGGCAACGTTCGCGCCGGGCTGGGAAGCCGCGCTGGTCGGCTATGCGCTGGTCGGGGCCGGCTGCTCGAACATCGTGCCGGTGCTGTACACCGCAGTGGGCAAGCAGACGGTGATGCCGGAAAGTATCGCGGTGCCGGCGATCACCACGCTGGGTTATGCGGGGATTCTCGCGGGGCCGGCGGTGATCGGGTTTGTCGCCCATGCCAGCAGCCTGAGTTTCGCCTTCGGATTGATGGCGACGCTGCTGGTGGCGGTGGCGATTGGCGGGAAAGCGCTGAAGGTGTGAATCAAAGAACGACCAGCGGCGCAGTTGACTGTCAGATCTGACAGTAGACGCCAACCGTCTGAGGCTCCAGCATCAGAGAAATCTTCTCGGGTGCTGAAGCCATGAAGTGTTCCAGCCTGCAAAAGTCCATCGCCTTGACGCTTCTCATCAGTACGAGCGGTTGCGTTACGCCTGACCGAACGGCCACTCAGGATTGGGGAGAAGGCGCAGCAAACCTCTCTCCAGCGCAACCTCTGAACAATGCAGCCGGGCGTTACGATCACTGGCAAGCCATCGCTCGTGTCCAGGTTGAAGACGGGGCTGACTGCTCGGGCAGCCTGATTGACACCCGAAGCGCAAACGATGACCGCAGCGGCCCGGCCTATGTCCTGACTTCGGGACATTGCGCCAAAGGTGACGCTGACCGGTACATCGAAAACGCCCCGGCTTCCGGCGTCGTGACTTTCAATTATTTCCAGGACACTCAGCACCGGCAGAAGCCCTACCCGATTACAGAAATCGCGTGGAGCACCATGCGCGGCATCGACATTGCGATTCTCAAACTCGACCGCTCCCTGGGCCAATTGATGAGCGATGGCATCACACCGCTCAAGCTTGCAACTCGGCCCCTTGCCGTCGACAGCGATGTGCTGGTGGTGGGCGCGCCCATGGATGGCCATGTGCAACGCGCCGCCTGCCTCCAGGAACATAGTGCGGATGTTTTCGAAGCGGGTTGGGCATGGCTCGGGCAGCTCAGCAATCGTTGTCGGGATGTACGCCCCGGCATCTCGGGTTCACCGGTCTTGAATCGCTACAGCAATGAAATCGTGGCGATCGTCGGTACCACGACGCAAGGCAGCGGGCTTTCACGTTGCACTCGCAACGCCCCCTGCGAAGTCAGAAACGGTGACTCGATAAAAATACCTGAGACCAACTACGCGACAAGCGCAGTGCAATTGGAGCAGTGCTTTGCAGCTACCCGTTTCGAACCGAAAAACTCTGCGTGCCAGCTGGGTCGCGCGACCAATTTCGAGCATGCATTTGGTGACGTCTACACAAGGTTGATCCGTGACGCAAATGGCGAGCTCATTCCGGTGCAATGGACGCAGTCGTTTACCAGCGATCAACCGTTCTATCGCGTGAAACTCGTACGTACACTGGCTGACTGTGCGCTCGACGTCGGTTATGGTCCGGTTCAGCCAAGCCGTGGAGACGGATCAGACAGTTCAAGTCAGGAATTACGTGAAGGGCCGGGCCTGTATTTCATGTGCGTGGTGGGGCAGCCACACAATGCAGGCCCTGCGCAGAGGTGGGACGGCCGCAATGCAAGGATCTATTACCGCTGGGCTCTGGCAGAACCCGTCAAGACGCCGCCTACCTATCGTGTACTTGAAAGTACAAAGGATGAGTTCACCGTAAAACCGATCGGGATAACGCCGGATCTGGACGTCAGTCACTACCAATACAAAAGTGGTGAACCAGGAGCGGTCGACTGCCAGGACAGTGACGGTTACACGTTAGTCAGGCCACCGCTACTGGACTTTCAGGTTTCGGTGGAGGACGGCCCGAAGAAAGTCTGCCTCAAGACCACAGACATGGCAGGCAATCCCTCTCCAATTACTGATTTTGCATTGCCCGATCAGTGATGCTCGGCAACTGGCCCGTTCAAACCGAATGAATAACAGGCGGCTGTTGCCGGCCGCCTGCTCAGCCGATCAGAAGCCTACGCTGGCCTGCACGAAGAACGTCCGCGGCGCGCCGACATACATCCCCGAGTTGTTGTCGCTGGAGCGGGTGAAGTACTGCTTGTCGAAGATGTTTTTCACCCCGGCGCCTAGCTTCAGGTTCGACAGCTGCGCACCGAAGTCATAGCCGCCGCGCACGTTCCAGGTCATGTAGCCCGGGATGTCGCCGTACTGACCGTCCGCCGTGCCTTCGGTGATGTAATTGCCGTTGAAGCTGCCATCGGCATTCACGCCGGTGCCCGGCGAGCGCTGTTTGGACTGGGCGAAACCGTCGATGTTGTAGGTCCAGCGGTTGATGTCGTAACGCAGGCCGACGGTTGCCACCTGACGCGAATAGAACGGCAGGTCGCGACCCTTGAAGCCCGGGATCTCGCCTTCGTATGTAGCGCGGGTGTAAGTGAAACCGGCGTTGGCGGTCAGGCCATCGAGGCGCGGATCAAGCGCCGCCATGTCGTAGTGCACCGAAGCCTCGATGCCTTGGTGCTTGGTCGCACCGAGGTTGGTCCAGCCCACGTCGTTGCTGATGTATTGCAGCTCGTCATCGAAGTCGATGTAGAACAACGTCACTTCACCGCCCCACACGTCATCGTTGTAGCGGGTGCCGATTTCGTAGGTCTTGGCCTTCTCCGGCTCCAGGCCATTGGCGGTCTGGTCACCCGAGCCGCCCTGACCGAGCTGGAAATACTGCAGGCTGCCGAAGGAGGTTTCGTAGTTGGCGAACAGCTTCCATGCATCCGACAGGTGATACATCACGCTCAGCGCCGGCAGCGGTTCGTTGCTCTCGATGCTGCGGTTTTTTTCCGGCACGCGTTTGCCGGCGGTGTCGAGCACGGCGCGATCGTGCCAGTCGGTGTTGATGTGCTCGAAGCGAATACCCGGGGTGATGGTCCATTTGCCGACGTCAATCTTGTTGTCGACGTAGACCGAGTTGGCTTCAGTGCCGCCGGTACGGTCCTGGAACACATGGCCGTCTGAAGTCTTGGTGACCACCGGCTCATTGTTGATCAGCGCCAGGCGGCTCGACTGCTCGTGCATCGCTTCTTTCAGGTAGCGATAACCGACGCTGACCTCCTGAGTGGTCGAGCCCACATCAAACACCCGGGACACACGTGGTTCGATGCCCAGGGTGTAGTAGGAACGCGGGTACGAGCTCAGGGTTTTCTGGTCGCGGGCGGCGATGGTGCTGCCACGGAAGCTGTCGGTGTAATAGGTCAGCACTTCGGCCTGGGTGCGTTCGTCGATCTGGCGGATCCACTTGAACGACACGTCCTTGCGACGGCCACTGAAGTTGTCGTAGTCGCGCACCGAGTCGTACGGTTTGTCGTCGTACTGTTTCTGCGTCAGCCCGCCCGGCATGTCGGCGCTGGCATCGTAGTAGTGGAAGTTGAGGCTGAAGTCGTCCTGATCGGTCGGCGCCCAGTGGGTCTTGAGCAGCACGTCGTCGATGTCGTTGCCGTTGTTGCGCTCGCGGTAACCGTTTCCGTTAACCCCGGAATACAAGAGCGCCACACCCATCCCGTTGTCGGCGGTGCCACCGAGGAACGCGGTGTCGATGTGTTTCCAGCCGCCATAGCGCGTGGTTTCCAGGGTGGTGCCGATTTCACCGGTGGGGTTTTCCGGGATGGCACGGGTCACAAAGTTGATCACGCCACCCACGTTCTGTGGCCCGTAACGCACGGAACCTGCGCCGCGCACCACGTCGATGCTGTCGAGGTTGCCGGAGGAAATCGGTGCCATCGACAGTTGCGGCTGACCATACGGCGCGAACGCCGCCGGCACGCCGTCGATCAGCACGGTGGAGCGCGGCGACAGACGAGAAGTCAGGCCACGCACGCCGACGTTCAGCGAAATATCACTGCCGCCGGTGCCGTTGGAGTCCTGCACCTGCACACCCGGCACACGCTTGAGGACGTCACTGACATTCATCGCGCCCTGTTCGACCATGGCTTCGCGGCGGATCACCGTGCGTGCGCCGGGGTGGTTCTGCACCACCGCGGCATCGGCGTCGCCGAGCCAGTCACCGACCATCTTGATGTCGGTCACGCCCAGTTCCAGCGGGCCGTTGGCGGCTGCGCTCGGCGCTGGCGACAGAGTCACCGAACCTTCATTGATCTGATAGTCCAGGCCGCTGCCTTGCAGCAACCGGCGCAACGCGTCCTCGGGAGAGAGGTTGCCATCGACCGCCGGGGCCTGCTTGCCGGCCACCAGATCAGGGCTGAAAAACACCTGCAGCGAGGTTTGCTGTCCCAGTTCGCTCAGCGCCTGGCCCAGTGGCTGCGCGCGGATATGAATGGGGTCGGCGGCGAAGGCCAGCGGCATCGCAGCGTTGACCGCCAGCGCGAGCGCCAGCGGTAACCAAGGGGATTTATTGTTTTTGGCGGTGGAGTTTTTCACGTCGAACGGAGTCCTGTGGATCGCAAGAGTGTGCGGCTGTTAATGCAAACCAGTTGCAGTTGAACAGGAAGACGACGAACTCGAAAAAAACCTGAATTTTATTTTGAAATTATTTCCTGACTGCCGTCGGCGAGTGTTCGCACGGCCACCGGAAGGATGTTCGGCAAGGCCTTGAGCAAGGCATCGGTGTTGTCGGATTTGAACACACTGGTCAGGCGCAGGTTGGCCACGGTCGGGTTGGCGACGGTCAACGGCTTGTCGCGATAACGGGAAACCTCTTCGACGACTTCGCTGAGGCTGGCGTTGTTGAACACCAGTTTGCCGCTGCGCCAGGCCGTCAGCTCTGCCGGATTGACCGCGTAGGCCGGTGCCACTTTGCCCTGGGCATTGATCCGCGTGCCGAGGCCGGCAGTGAGGCTGATGAAATCGGCATCGGCCGCATCACGCCCCTGCACCTTGACCGTCCCCTGCTCCACCGCGACCCGGGTCTGCGTCACGTCGCGGCGCACATCGAAACGAGTCCCGGTGACCGTCACCTTGCCGCTGCCGGCCTCGACCACGAACGGACGCGAAGTATCGTGCTCGACGCTGAACATCGCTTCGCCTTCAGTCAACTGGATCAGTCGCCGATCCTTCTCGAAACGCACCTGCAAGCGACTGCGGCTGTTGAGGTCGATCACCGAACCGTCCGGCAGCGCCACATGCTTGCGCTCACCCAGCGCGGTGGCGAATTCGGCGCTGTAACCTTGCGGATGATTCAAGCCACTGAACAGACCGAGCCCCAGCGCCACCGCGACCACGCTGGCCGCCACGGCATAACGCAACAACGGACGGCGTTCGCGCCGTGCTGGCGGAGTTTCGCACAGGGCCTTGAGCCGCGGCGCCGGCAGCAGATCCGCCGCCGTCCACAGGCCTTGCAGCAACTGGAATTCGTCATGGTGCTGGGGATGTTCGTTCAGCCAGGCTTCGAAGCTGCGATATTGTTCAGCGTCGACAGCAGGCTCCTGCAAACGCACAAACCAGCGTGCCGCCTCATCACGCACCGTTGTTTGCCCGCACGCGCAATCACGAGTATCCATCATGGAATGTCCTGTCTGGCTGGGGATGAAAAGACGCCGCGGCTCATGATTGCGCCCCGTCCAGGCGATCACGCAGATGCCGCAGGGTGCGGATCATATACTTTTCCACCATGTTCCTGGACAGGCCCAGGCGCTCGGCGATTTCGGCCTGGGTCAGGCCTTCGATCTTCTGCCAGACGAAGATTCGCCGGCAATTGACCGGCAATTCGCAGAGCGCCCGTTCGATGGAATCGGCCAGCTGGATCGCATGCATGTAATGCTCCGGATCGCCGGTCGGCGACTCACTGAGATCGATCGCCTCCGACTCCATGGCACCCCGCCGGTCCTCACGCCGATAGCCGTCCACCGCGATATTGCGCGCCGTCTGGTGCAAATACGCCCGGGGCTGCTGCACCGCCGACGAATCGGATTCGAGCACCCGTACAAAGGTGTCGTGCGCCAGATCCTCGGCCTGCGAGCGATTGCGCAGGCGGCGGGTCCAGGTGCCGATCAACTCTTCGTAATGCTCGAGAAAGCCGGGTCTGCGGGGCAGCATGGGGATCATTGCGGTGTGCTGAGGAAAGGGGAGCGAATGGTAATACTTCCCATTAAGCCGAGGCAATGGATTCCTCGGGAATGCCGACGAAGCTGTTTCCCCCTATCAACCCAGCGCTCTAACCCGCGGCAATCTCTGCCTTGCGCGGACAGAACCACCCGTGCATCAAACCCGCCTGAAAGAACTGCACCGGCGCCTCGAACCCGGCCGACTCGATCAGACCGGCGACCTGCGGCGCTGGCAGAATCGCCACATCCCGGGCATAGGCCAAACGCGCTCGCTCAAGCATCTGCGCCGGCACCTGGGCCGACGCCATCAGCGTCATCCAGTGACGCAGCAATGCTTCGTAGGCCGGAGATTCGGTGTCAGAGGCCAAATCAGCATTCGCCAGAACCCCGCCCGGTACCAGACGACGGGCAATCTCATGGAAAAAATCGATACGGGTCTGGGGGTCGAGCAAAAACTGCGACACCAGAAAACAGGTCGCACCGTCGTAACCGGATTCATCCGTCAGCGTATCGAGGTAGCCTTCGTGAAAACGGCAGCGGGAGAGAAAACCGCCCTCTGTCGCTCGCTGACGGCACACGTCGAGCATGGCGCCCGAAGGGTCGACTGCGGTGAATTGCCAGCCGGGAAACTGCTGCGCCAGATGGGCCATTTCCACACCCGTGCCCACGCCGACGCAGAGTATCCGGGCATTCTCCGGCAGGCCCGCGAATACTGAATTCAGCAGCAAATACAGGGCATCACGCAGGGGCGCCATTCCGCTCCACTGTTTGTCATAGACGGCGGACTGCTGGTCGAACAGGGCCTTGAGTGCTTGATTGTCCATGGAAAACCTTCCTCTGCATCATGATCGAGTGCACCGCGCAGATCGCGGTGAAGTCTCATTATCGCAGGGCTGTCAAGGCTCTCGCGTGAAGCAGGCGATTGATCATTCCGCCCATCGACTGGTCGCAATCCATCAACCCCACACCCGTTCCGCACGGTACGCCGCGTTGCAAGTGGATAAAGAGTTTCGAGCTGGCACAGTTCAACATTTCCCAAGTGCACACCGAAGAACTCGGCGGCTTCATCTACTTCAACCTCGACCCGAATGCACTGTCGCTGCGGGATCTGTTCCCCGGGGCCGGCTTTCGGCAAAAAAATGCCCGCAACAGGCAGGCACTGTTGAAACTCGAACGTTCAGTTGTGCGTTCAGACCTCGTCGCACGATTGGCCAATTGGGTTCAATAACCGGACCGCTGCCAACGCATTTTTCTCACCACCGCCATTGATCGTGTAGCCAACGCGAGCCGAGCCGGTTTGAATGGGTTTGATATGTGCGTGCCAGTCACCGATGGTTTTTTCCAACCCGTTGTCGACGTCATTCTGGGTAATAAAATGATTCCGCGAGGTCTGAGTGCCGGGGATGGGCACCGTGCCACTTGGATCACTGTATCCCTGCCATGTGATTTTCAAAACACCACCGATTTGCGCACCGGTAAGTGGTCCAATTTTTACCCTGATGCCGTTCATTGGGTCAGAAAGGCAAGTGATCACACCGTTAATTGCGCCTGGAAAAGTAATGTCGCTCATTTTCAGCTCCCTGAATTGATCGGTTTGATGTCAGCGCAGGTTCAATCGGAACCACACACCGCAAGCCAATCGTCTCCCCTTGGCAGCTGTTTGCACACTGTCAGAACTGACAGTCCAGCAAGAACCATTCGCTATAACAATTTGTTCTTTCCAGCCAAACTCGATTTCACTGGGCACAAACCCGCGCGGTTCTGGATCGACCATCCGAAAACGCAGCACTCATTTTGCTGGCGGTAGACGGGTTCCTCTTCGTCGAGGATGCCCATCAACGAGTTGAAATGCTTTTCCGCAAACCCCGGATAATCCAGCCATTGCCGACAGGTCTTGCGCGCCACTTCATCACGGGCCACGCGCAATTCACGTTCGGTGCCGCGACCAGCAAGCCCTGATTGCCCATCAGCAGGATCGGCTTGTCACCGAGCAGCCTGTTCACGCGCTCCGCTTCTTCACCCAGTCCCATGCCATCGAATCCGTCACCATGCTTTTTTCGACTTGACGTGAAACGACAGTGGCTGCCGTTTTGAGCGGGGTACCTCTTAGAAGCGGGAGCGAGCAGGCTCGCCCCCGCCGGTTTCACTAACGGTGAATCAACCTTTTTCGTCGATCCCCGCTTGCAGGGGCTGACTGTCCAGATGACCGCTCAGGGTCACCGGACCAACTTTCAGATTGCCGTTTTCAAGGGACACCTTCGGTGCGTTTTCTTCGGTTTTGTGTGGCAGGTCCAGACCGGCTTTAACGCCGTAGTCGAGGTTGCTCAGGTCGCTGCTGCTGACCTTCGAACCGCCCAGATCGACCTTGCCTTCAGTCGTGGAAATCCGCGCGCCGGTCAGTTGGGTAGCGCCGCCGACCGTGAGATTCACACCCTGGCTACCGCTGATGCCGGAGGCCTGTTTCACGCTGTCCTTGTGTGCGTATTCGCCATCGACTTTCAGCGTTGGCTTGTAGTCGGTGCCCGCGAGTTTGCCTTTGTCGTCGGCTGGGGTCTTCTTGGCGGTCAGGCCCAGATCCACGTCAACCTTGGCGTGAGTGCTGGAGTCCTGACGGCTTTCAACCGAGAGATCACCCGACACTTTGCCGCTGACATTGCGCGCATCAATCCGCGCACCGTTCAGGCTCGCATCACCGCCGCTGTTCAACACCACCGTGTCAGCCTTGATCTGGCTGTTCTGCTGGGTGGTGCCTTGCAGGTAATCCACGCCGACTTTGGCCCCGGCATTGAAGCCGTGATCGCTGCTGACTTTTTCATCGGCGGCGGTCGGTGTGCTTTTGCTCAGATTGCCACCGGCGCTCAACGCCACATTCCAGTTGTTGCGGTTGTCGGTGGACTGCGCGGACTCCTGAACGAAGCCGCCCTTCTGCGCGTCGATGGTGACGTTTGGCGCGCTGACCTGGGTGCCTTGCAGGTGCACCGAATCGCCGCTCAACGCGATGCCGTTCTGGCTGTTGAGCTGGCCACCGGTGAGGGGCTGAGTGTTCTCGTTGACCCGACCGATGTTGAAGTTGCCGCTGAGGTTACCGCCCTGATCGCGGCTCTTCTCGCTGCCGGTCTTGCTGCCGCCGGCCTTCAGGCCGCCGCCGAGATTGCTGCCGGTGGCGATGTGCGAATCGATGGCTGCTTGCAGGTCGAGCTTGCCGCCAGCCTTCAGGTCGATAGCGCCAGCGCTGTCGATCTTCGTGCCCTGCTGAACCTGATTGCCACCGCTGCTCAATTGCACCGGGCCATTGCCGCTGAGGCTGGCAACGTGCGCCTGGCTGTCGGTGGTCTGGTTGCCTTTGTGATCGAGCTGGAAGCCAGCGCCGAGATCGACGTTGGTGCCATCGGTACCCGGCAAGGTGCCGACAGTCAGCGAGCCGTTGCCGCGCAGGCTGGAGCTGTCGCTGCTCTGGCGGTCGTTGGCCTGATTCAGGGCCAGGTCACCGCCGGTCTTGACGCTGACACCGCCCTGCCCGCCGTCGAAACGGCTGCCTTCGAACTGTGCGTCGCCGCCGACATTGATATTCACGCCCTGGCTACCGGCGTAACCGCCGACCACCGCCGTGGCGCTGTTCTTGCTCGACTGGCTGCTGCCACCCGCGCCGCTGCCGGCCACGTTCACGTCTTCACCGGTCTTGGTGTAGACGCGCACATCGACCTTGGCATCCACCGCGTTGTCGGTGCTGCTGCGGGTGTTGTTCGCGGCGTCGGCCACCAGTTTGTCAGCGCTGATGTTCACTTTGCCGGCGCTGGCGTTGTACTGGGTGCCCTGGTCGTGCAGCGTGCCGCCGACCTTCACGTCCACGGTCTGGCCGTCGAACCGGCTGACCACGGCGTTGCTGCTCTGCTCGGTTTTATCGGCGCTGGCATGACCGACCGCCACGTCGATACCGACGTTCGGCTGGCCGAGATTGGCCAGTGCGTCCTTGTCCGGCACCTTGCCGTCGAGCACGTCTTTCACCGCGACGGCAATCGGCCGGGCGATGTCTTTGTACTCGACGTTGGCGCCGATGTCCGCCGACCAGTTGCTCTCCTTGTGGGTGCTGCTCTCGGTGTTGCTGGCAGCACGGTTGTCGACTTCGTTGGCGGCGACGTTCAGACCGTTGCCGGACTTGAGTTGCGCGCCTTCGGTGGCGAGTCTGTCCGCGTTGATGTTCAGGCTGCCGCTGCTCTGCACACCCGTGGTTTGCGCGGTGGTTTTAGCGGTGGTGTCTTGCGAGGTGCTGTGCGAGAAATCCACGCCGCTGCCCGCGCGGTCGAGGCCGCCGGTGTAGTAGAAACCACCGCCAGTGCTGCGAGTTTCGGTCGAGGTGCTGTGGCTGTCTTGCTCGGCCAGCAACGAGACGTTCTTGCCACTCAGGGTGGTGTCGCCGGCGGTGGATTTCACCTCGGTGCCCTTGAGCGTCACATCGCCGCCCGCCTTCACTTGCACAGTGCCGCCGCTGAGGCTGGAACCCTGCTGCGTGACGTCGTTGGCGGTGACGGTTTGCGCCTTGTCTTCGTAATGCACGCCGGCGCGATACTGCTCCGCCGTTTGCTCCTTGGCGTAGGCGTCGAAGCCACGGGTCTGCGTGCTGTTGTTGCTGTCGTGGGTGTTCTGCGTCGAATGCACATTCACATCACCGGCCGCATCCGCCGTCAGCGAACCGCCGGCCTTGACCGTGGAGCCGGCGACTTCGATGTCCTTGGCGCTTTTCAGCTTGAGGTTGCTGTCGGAAGCCAGCTCGCTGCGCACCGTGGTGCTGTCCTTGCTGTTCTGCCGGGACTCGTCCTTGGTGATGCCGAAGAACTTGCTGTCCTTGTCGTGGTTGTTGCTGTGCGAGGTGTCCTGCACGCCATCGATGGTCAGTGAACCGTTGTCGCTGATCACGCTGGCATCCTTGCCGCCACGCACCTGGCTGCCGCTGATGCGCACATCGTCCGCCTTGACCAGCAGTTTGCCGGCCGCGTTGATCTTGCTGCCCTGATGCTGGGTCTGGCCCTTGTCGGCGTCGCCGGTCTTGCCGAAGAAACCGCCACCGACCAGATCACCGGAATAGCGGTTGTCGCTGCTGCGGTTGGTGCGGGTCGCGGTGGTGACTTCCACTTGTTTGCCGGCCAGTCGCAGATCGCCGGTGCTGTTCAGTTCGGCACCTTCGGAGCGCAGCAGCGCAGCGGTTTGCAGGGCAATGTTGCCGGCCTTCAACTGGCTGGTGACGCTGCGCTGCTCTTCGCTGCTGCTGTCCCAATCGGCTTTCCACAGGTGCTTGCGATGCTTGCCCTGATCGGTCTGGGTGTGGCTTTCAGTGGCGGCGGTCAGGCGCAGGTCGCCGCCGCTTTGCACGCTGAGATTGTTCTTCGCGTCGACCTTGGCGGCTTTCAGTTCGGTGTCTTTGCCGGACGACAGTTGCGCGTCGCGGCTGGCGACGATCTGGCTGCCGTGCTGGCGCGAATCGCTGTCGGTCTTGGTGCGTTCGTAGGTTTCCCAGGTGATGCCGATGGTGCTGTTGTTCCAGTTCTCGCGTTGTTCCTGGAGCTTGCGGCTCTCGACGGTGGTCAGGGTCAGATTGCGCTTGGCATCGACCTTCACATCACGACCGCTGAGGTCGGTGGCGGCCAGCGTCAGGTCCTTGCCGCTGTGCAGGGCGACGTCGCCCTGGCTGCTGCGAATGCCGGCACGGGTCACATCGAGACTGTCCGGAATCGCCTGACCGCTGACGCTTAAGTCGCCCGCCGAACCAATCTGCACGCCGTCGCGCCCGGCGACTTGCACCGCGCCGACCTTCACGCCCGCGCCTTCAGCGGTGCTGACGATGTTGATGCGTCCGGCCTGCATCGCGCCGAAAAGGCTGGCGTCGATCCGCTGATCGGTGGTGCCGCCCGCCGGGTCCACGGCTTTCACCTGGCCGCTGGCGTAGTCGATCTGATTGCGCCCGACCGTGAGGTTCAGTTGGTCACGCGCAGTGATCGCACCCAGGCTGTCGATGCGCGGTGCGATCAGGTTGATCGAGCCTTCGCCATTGCGCAGGCCACCGCTCTGAATCTGCAACTGACCGGTGGCATCGCGGGTGCTCAGGGCTTGCAGCTTGCCGTCATTCAGCTCGGGACGGCCGACCACCAGGTTGGCGTTCGGCGTGTTGATGAAACTGCCGCCGTTCACCGAAATGCCGTTCGGGTTGGCGAGTACGTAGTCGGCGGCGCGACCGAAGATTTCCTGGGCGCCGTTGATGGCCGACGGGTTGCGGCTGATCACTTCGTTGAGGATCACGCTTGCGGCCTGGCCCTGCAATTGCGGGTTGGCCGCCAGTTGCCCGGCAAGCTGTGATTGGCCGGCCTGCAAGGCATTGTTCAACACCAGGCCCTGACGGTCGACGTTGTAGTCGAGGAACTGGTTGTGCGACAGGCCCGAGCCGTTGGGCGCGACGATGTTGACGATCGGGACGCCGCCCTGGGTCTGCAATTGCGCGGTGCCGCCGGGGCCGGGCGCGACCACCACACCGCCGGCCATGGCGCCCGGCAGGTGAGCGACCAGGAACAGGCTGGCGATGGCCCAGCGCAGTTTGCCCCGTGGGGAAAGGTGAAACGCAAAGGTGTTCATTGGCATAAAAAACTCTCCATGTAGTGCGGCATCACGTTGCGCGTTGAGTTAAAGGCCACGGCTGTCGCGCTCAGATCCGATGGCTGTTGTTCACTGACGTTCATATCTGCAGTCCGACGCGCATCAGCCAGGTTTCAGGCTCGCGGTGCAGGCCGGTCGGAGTGTTCAGGCTGCGTTGGTAATCGACATCCACTTGCAGGTTTTTCCAGCCCAGGTTGAGGCCGATGCTGGCGCCGCTCAGGCGTTGAACCGAGGCGCCGTGGTCGGCCTTGATCCAGCCGTGGTCGAGTCCGACACGCGGGGTGAGCTGCACCGGCAAATCGGTGCGTAGCGGCAGGCGCAAGGTGTTGCGCCAGATCGCACCGCTGGCCCCGGACGCGCTGCTGACCCGGTAACCGCGCACGGCGGAATCGTCGGTGCCGAGCAGTTGTTCGATGGCGGGTAGTGGATCGGGGCTGTATTGCAGATTGAGTTGGCTCTGCCATTGCCAGGCTTGCGTGCCGAGCTGGCCGTTGCGCCATTGGCTGAGGCCGGCGCGGTACTTGCGAAACTGCGCTTTGGGCAGGTTCCTGACCTGATGATCGGCATCGTCGTCGGCGCCGAGCCAGCGCAGCCCCTGCGCGTAATTGAAGTCAAGGTTCCACACCGCGCGATCGAGCCAGAACAGATTGAGCCCGGCCTCGGCCACGGTCAGGGTCGGGCTCTGGATGCCGAGGCGGACGTTTTGCAGATAGCTGTCGACGTCCTTGTGCGCCAGCTGCAGGTTGGCGCTGAGCTGATGACTCTGGTCGCGCCACAACACCCGGTCGGCGCGCAGGCTGAGTTGATTGGTGATGCCGGTGCTGTGCAGGGTCGCCGCGCTGAGTTTGAACGGCGCACGATATTCGGCATGGCTGGCGAATGTGCTGAACGTCCAGTAACCGTAGGGAATCGCGTAATAGAGGCTGGCGTTGCGGCTGTAGCGGTCGCCCTGATTGAGGGTGTCGCTGGCGCTGAGGCTCAACAGGTCGTTGAGTTCGAGCGGGCTGTCGAGGGTCAGGCTCAGCGTGTCACGGTCACGACCGGTGCTGGCACTGCCGAGGTTGTCGAAACCGGCACCGAGGGCCCAGCGCGACTGCCCCGAGGTCCGCGAACGCAGGATGATTTTCGACGCGCCGGGCTGGCTGCCGGGAGCGATGTCGGCGGTCAGATCGAGCGAGCGCAGGCGGTTCAACTGATCCAGCCCCTGCTCCAGATCCCGCAGGTTCAAGGGTTTGCCGAGCATGCCCGGGAACGCGCCGCCGAGCGACACCGGCAGGCTCTGGTCGGCCAGTTCGATGGACTCGATGTAGCCTTCGTCGACCAGAATATCCAGCGACTGTCCCGCCGCCGGCGCACTGCTCAGGTACGGGCGACTGGCGATGTAGCCCTTCTCCACATAAAGCGCGGTGATGGTCGCCAGCAGATGGTTGATCTGACCGACGCCCATGCACGGCGCCAGCAGCGGCTTGAGCCGGGCGTTGAGCTTGTCCTTATCGATCAGCGTGACGCCGCCGATGCGCGTGCCGCTCAGGGGCCAGCAGCGTTCGTCGGGTTTGATCGATTCGGGGATGGCCGGAGCGGCAGGCGGCGCGCCGAACGCGCCACGCTCCAGTTGCCGCTTGCGCTGTTCGATTTGCAGTTGTTGCAGATCGCGCTGCTGCTGTTGCTGCTGGCGCAGCACTTCCTGGCCCGGGTTCGACGATTCGGCGGCCAAAATGCTGGGCGCACACACACTCAACAACAAGGCCGACAACAGCGGGCGAGGCAGGAAACGACTACGAGAAACAGCGCAAAGCGAATACGGCACTCAACATCCTTGCAATCAACTGGCTTAATGCCACCCCATCAATAGCGGTGATAGTCAGAGCGTTCCTACGCAATTGCAAGACGCTTCCTACAGCGCTTACATTTCTTAAACAAATGATCAGCTTTTCTTTCAACACCCCCCATCTGACGACCGGCGATAAAAACCAATTGCCACAAAATATTACTCGCGTCATATTACGGTCGTAATAGCCATTCCGCTTCCTCAGGTATTACGCCATGACCAGCATGCCCACCGTAGAACCCGATCTCGCCGTTCCGGTCAGCGCCCCCCGACCTCCCCTGTTCAAACGCTTGCTGTTGCCCACTGCGGGCCTGGCCGCGCTGGTGTTCGCCGGGTTGTATGCCGTGCATTGGTGGGGCGCCGGGCGATTTCTCGAAGAAACCGACGATGCCTACATCGGCGGCGACGTCACGGTCATCGGGCCGAAGGTGGCCGGATACATCGAGGAAGTGCTGGTCAGCGACAACCAGAAGGTGAAGGCCGGCGACGTGCTGATTCGCCTCGACGCCCGCGACTACCGCGCCAATCTGGCCAAGGCTGAAGGCGCCGTTGCCGCCGAGGAAGCGCTGCTGGCCAACCTCGATGCCACCGAACAACTGCAACAGGCGGTAATCGGTCAGGCCCGCGCCGGCATCGATGCCGCCAGCGCCGAAACCGCCCGTTCCCGGGACGACAACGCACGCTACAAACGTCTGGTAACGACCAATGCGGTTTCGGTGGAAGCCGCACAACGGGCCGACGCCACCTTCAAAACCGCCCAAGCCTTGAGCGCCAAGGCCCAGGCCGAACTGCTGGCCGCGCAACGCCAGCTCAACGTGATCGAAACCCAGAAACAGCAGGCCCGCGCCGCCCTCCAGCAAGCCCGGGCCGAGCGTGATCTGGCGCAACTCAACCTCGGCTACACCGAATTGCGCGCCCCGGTCGACGGCGTGATCGGCAACCGCCGCGCGCGGGTCGGCGCTTATGCCCAGGCCGGCTCGCAACAGTTGTCGGTGGTGCCGGCCAGCGGTCTGTGGGTCGATGCCAATTTCAAGGAAGACCAACTGGCGCGGATGAAACCCGGCCAGCGCGTGAGCATCCGCGCCGACGTGTTGTCCGGCCAGGAATTCCACGGCCGCCTCGACAGCCTCGCCCCGGCCACCGGTTCGCAGTTCAGCGTGCTGCCGCCGGAAAACGCCACCGGCAACTTCACCAAGATCGTCCAGCGTGTGCCGGTGCGAATCCTGCTCGACCCCGCCGACGGCGTACTCGGTCACCTGCGTCCGGGCCTGTCGGTGACGGCCGAAGTCGACACCCGCGCCCAACCTGAAACCACCGCCGTGGCCAGCGCGCCATGAGCACCGCCCTCACCGCCTCCGCGCAGCCATTCAATGCCGCCGAGATGGCGACGGCGACCAAAGTGTTCGCCTTCGCCACGATGTGCATCGGCATGTTCATCGCGCTGCTGGACATCCAGATCGTCTCGGCCTCGCTGCGCGATATTGGCGGCGGGTTGTCCGCCGGCACCGATGAAACGGCGTGGGTGCAGACCAGTTACCTGATCGCCGAAATCATCGTGATTCCGCTGTCGGGCTGGCTGTCGCGAGTGTTTTCCACGCGCTGGCTGTTCTGCGCTTCGGCAGTCGGTTTCACCCTCGCCAGCCTGTTGTGCGGCATCGCCTGGAACATCCAGAGCATGATCGCCTTTCGCGCGCTGCAAGGCTTTCTCGGCGGCTCGATGATTCCGCTGGTGTTCACCACCGCATTCTTTTTCTTTACCGGCAAGCAACGGGTGATTGCCGCTGCGACCATTGGCGCCGTGGCTTCGCTGGCACCGACATTGGGTCCGGTGATCGGCGGCTGGATCACCGACATTTCGTCCTGGCACTGGCTGTTCTACATCAACCTGGTGCCGGGGATTTTCGTTGCCGTGGCGGTGCCGATGCTGGTCAAGATTGATCAGCCGGAACTGTCGCTGCTCAAGGGCGCGGATTATCTGAGCATGGTGTTGCTGGCGCTGTTTCTCGGCTGCCTGGAATACACCCTCGAAGAAGGCCCGCGCTGGAACTGGTTCAGCGATCAGACCATCCTGACCACCGCGTGGATCAGCGCCCTGGCCGGCGTGGCGTTTGTCGGCCGCACGCTGCACGTGGCCAATCCGATCGTCGACCTGCGCGCCCTCAAGGATCGCAACTTCGCCCTGGGCTGCTTCTTTTCCTTCGTCACCGGCATCGGCCTGTTCGCGACGATTTACCTGACGCCGCTGTTTCTCGGCCGGGTGCGTGGTTACGGCGCGCTGGACATTGGTCTGGCGGTTTTCTCTACCGGGGTGTTCCAGATCATGGCGATTCCGCTGTACGCCTTTCTGGCCAATCGCCTCGATCTGCGCTGGATCATGATGGCGGGCCTGGCGTTGTTCGCCTTGTCGATGTGGGAATTCAGTCCGATCACCCACGACTGGGGTGCCGGGCAATTGATGTTGCCGCAAGCCCTGCGCGGGATTGCCCAGCAACTGGCGGTACCGCCGGCGGTGACATTGACGTTGGGTGGTCTGGCGCCAGCGCGGCTTAAGCACGCCTCGGGCCTGTTCAACCTGATGCGTAATCTGGGCGGTGCAATCGGGATTGCGGCGTGCGCGACCATTCTCAACGACCGCACCAACCTGCACTTCACGCGGTTGGCGGAGCATCTGAACAGCAGCAACGAAGCAGTGAATCAGTGGCTGGCCCAGGTCGGCGGCAACTTCGCCGCACTGGGTCAGAGCGGCGATGCAGGCCTTACCGCCAGCCTGCGTCAGCTATGGCTGCTGACCTACCGCGAGGCACAGACACAGACCTACGGCGACACGTTCCTGATGATCATGGTGTGCTTCGTCATCGCCACGGCGATGGTGCCCTTGATGCGCAAGGTGCAACCACCGGCGGCGCCGAGTGCCGATGCACATTGAGCGATCAGGCTTGCGGGATTTTGCGAAAGCCCACGGCCAGACGGTTCCAGCTGTTGATGGTGCTGATCGCCACGGTCAGGTCGACCATTTCTTTTGGCGAGAACTGGGCAGCGACCGCTTCGTAATCTTCGTCCGGGGCATGGGTCAGGCTCAGTTGGGTCAGGGACTCGGTCCACAGCAGCGCGGCGCGTTCGCGGTCGGTGAAGAACGGCGCTTCACGCCAGGCGGTCACGGCGAACAACCGGCGTGGGGTTTCGCCGCCCTTGATCGCGTCAGCGGTGTGCATGTCGATGCAGAACGCACAGCCGTTGATTTGCGAAGCGCGCAGTTTGACCAGTTCGATCAGGGTCTTTTCCAGCGGCAGTTTCGAGACGGCGGTTTCCAGGGCGATCATCGCTTTCAGGGCGTCTGGGGAAGCGGTATAGAAATCGGCACGAGGTTTCATGGTGGTTCTCCGGGGCAAGTGAATGTGTGGCTACGTTAGTCCCGGGGCCGGGCCAAACAAATAGCCAATCTCCCGGAAGACGTGTAGGCCACTCCTTTCTGGCGCCAGAAAAGAAAGTGCAAAGGGGCAATTGCCAGCGCTCGTTCGGTGCCACTAGAATGCGATCAATTCTTAATTGCACTCTAATTGCAGCCAGGCATCGGATGCCCGCAACGAGTATCTGCCGCTCATGTCGTCTCTCGATCCGCCATTGAATCAGCAAGTCCAGACGCTCTACAGCGAACACCACGGGTGGCTGCAAGGCTGGCTGCAACGCAAGCTGGGTAATCGCTGCGATGCGGCCGACCTGGCTCACGATACGTTTTTGCGCCTGCTCAGCCGTCAGGTGCTCAAGCCTCTGGGCAGCGAACCCCGGGCACTGCTGACGCACATCGCCAAAGGTCTGGTGATCGACCGCTGGCGGCGCCAGGACCTGGAGCGCGCCTACCTGGAAACCATCGCCCATCTGCCGCCTGCCGAAGTGCCGTCGCCGGAGACCCGCTATCTGATTCTTGAAACCCTGTGGCGCATAGAAGCGTTGCTGCGCGAGCTGCCTGCGCAGACCCGCGACACCTTCCTGCTGTCGCAGATCGAAGGCCTGACCTATGCGCAGATCGCCACGCGGCTGAGGGTTTCGCTGATCACCGTGAAACGCCACATGCGCGCCGCGTTCATTGCCTGCCTGAGTGTCGCCTGATGAATTCATCGATGATCAATCCGCAGATTCTCGGTGAAGCCGCCGACTGGCTGGTGCAATTGCATTCGGGCACCGCCTCGCCGTCCGATCATCAGGCCATCGCGCAGTGGCGCAACCGCAGCGCCGAACACGCCATTGCCTGGCAACGGGCCGAAGCGCTGCTGGGGGACTTGCGCAGCGTGCCGGCCAACGTCGCCATCCAGACCCTGCAACGGGCTTCGCGCAAAGAAGGCCTCAGCCGTCGCCAGACCCTTACCCGCCTCGGTCTGCTGTTGATGGCCGGGCCGGTGGGCATCGCCTCGCAACATGTTCCGTGGCAGCAGTGGACGGCCGATCAGCGCACCGCCGTCGGCGAACAGAAGAACCTGCAACTGCCGGACGGCACCCAATTGCTGCTCAACACCGACAGCGCCGTGAACATCGCTTACAGCCCGGTCGAGCGCCGGGTGCTGCTGCTCAACGGCGAGGTGCTGATCACCACTGCCAGCGATGCCGCCGCCCGCCCGTTCATGGTCCAAACCCCACAAGGTCTCGCTCGTGCGCTCGGCACGCGGTTCTGCGTGCGCACCGAAGGTTCGCGCAGCCTGGTGTCGGTGCTGGAGGGGCAAGTCCAAATCACCCCGCAATTGCTCAAGCAAAATACGATCATCAAGGCCGGCGAACGCCAGCGCTTCAAGCTGAACGGCTTAGACAGCGCTGAAACCTTCGACACCGCCAGCCTGGCCTGGGACAAGGGCATGCTGCTGGCCAGCAACATGCGTCTGGACGAATTGCTCGGCGAACTCAGCCGTTATCGTCGCGGCGTCTTGCGCTGTCATCCGGACGTCGCGGCGATGCGTGTGTCCGGGGCGTTTTCCCTGCGCGACACCGACGCCAGCCTGCGCCTGCTCAGCGACACCCTGCCGCTGAACATCAACAGCCTGACCCGCTATTGGCTGTCGGTGGAGCCCCGCGTCTGAGCCTTCGGAAAATATTTTCAATGTTCACTGATACCTTTTCGCGCCACGTTCGGTGAGTGGATAGACCTTTCAATTCCACGCGCCCGACAGGATCGCCGAATGACCGCATTGCCCACGCCCCGCCCTGCCACTTTACCGCTCAAGGCCCTAAACCTGAGTCTTGCCTTGGCCTTCGGCGCGCTGCTGCCGACCCTCGGCCAGGCCGCCGACAGCACCCGCGAAAGCGCCAGCCAAAGTGTCAGCATCGGCCCCGGCCTGCTCAGCCATGTACTGGCGCAATTTGCGGTGAGCGTCGGCGTGCCGTTGTCGTTCGACCCGGCACAACTGGGCAATCGCCAGAGCCCGGGCCTGCAAGGCAATTACACCGCGCAAAGCGGTTTCGCCCGATTGCTGGAAGGCAGCGGCTTCGAACTGATCAGCACCGGCAACAATGGTTACACCGTGGCGCCGAAAGTCGCGGCGGACGGTGCGCTGGAACTCGGCGCCACCACCGTCAGCGCCCTGCACGACAGCAGCGATGAAACCTACGGTGGCGAACAGGTCGCCCGTCGCGCGCAGGTCGGCATGCTCGGTGATCAAGCGGTCAACGACCTGCCCTTCAGCGTCACCAGCTACACCGCCAGGACCATGGCCGATCAGCAGGCGCAAACCATTGGCGATGTGTTGCTCAACGATGCCTCGGTGCGCCAGTCCAACGGCTTCGGCAACTTCTCGCAAATGTTCATGATCCGCGGCCTGCCGCTGGCCTCCGATGACATTTCCTATAACGGCCTCTATGGCGTGCTGCCGCGGCAGATCATCGCCGTCGAAGCGCTGGACCGGGTGGAACTGTTCAAAGGCCCGAACGCCTTCGTCAACGGCGTGACCCCGAGCGGCAGCGGCATCGGCGGCGGGATCAACCTGCAACCCAAACGCGCCATGGACACGCCAACGCGCAGCGTCACTCTCGACTACAGCGCCGACGGCCGGGTCGGCACGCATCTGGACCTCGGCCAGCGTTTTGGCGAAGACAACCGCTTCGGCGCCCGGGTCAACCTGATGCAGCGCGAAGGCGACACCGCCGTCGATGACGAAGACCAGCGCTCGTCGCTGTTCAGCCTCGGCCTGGACTATCGCGGTGAGCGCCTGCGGGTCTCGAGCGACTGCGGCTATCAGAAGCAGGTGATCAATCAAGGGCGCTCGGTGGTCTATGTCGATTCGAGCCTGACCAAAGCCCCCAAGGTGCCGCACGCCAATGCCAGCTACGCCCAGAGCTGGAGCTATTCGCAGCTCGAAGACACCTTCGGCATGGCCCGCGCCGAATATGATCTGAACGACAACTGGACCGCCTACATTTCCGGTGGCGCCAAGCACACCCGGGAAAACGGCGTGTACTCGTCGCTGACCGTTACCGACCTCAACGGCAACGCCCGTGGCGGCATGCTCTATTCGCCCCACGATGAAGATAACCAGAGCGCCATGGCCGGGCTCAACGGCCGCTTCGACACCGGCCCCGTCACCCATCAATTGAACCTCGGCTGGGCGGGCATCTGGGGCGAGCAGCGCTCGGCGTTCGAAACCGTCGGCGCGGCCGGGCGCTACAGCACCAACCTGTACAACGTCACCGACAAGCCGCGCCCGGCACCCACCTCGTTCGCCAGCGACATCAACGACCCGCGCATCACCGGCAAGAACATCCTGCGCAGCGAGGCGATTTCCGACACTCTCGGCTTCGTCGATGACCGCATCCTGCTGACCCTCGGCGTGCGTCGCCAGCAGATGAAAGTCGATGGCTGGGCCACGGCCACCGGCGCCCGCACCTCGAGTTACGAAGAGTCGATCACCACCCCGGTCTACGGCCTGGTGATCAAGCCCTGGGAACACGTGTCGTTCTACGCCAACCGTATCGAAGGCCTGGCCAAAGGCCCGACGCCGCCGACCACGGCGATCAACCGCGACGAAACCTTCGCCCCGGTGCGCAGCAAGCAGGTCGAAGCCGGTGTGCGCCTGGACATGGGCAGCTACGGCGCCAGCCTCGGCGTCTATCGCATCGAGCAACCGTCGAGCTACACCCAGGACGGGATCTTCCGGGTTGACGGCCAGCAGACCAACAAAGGCGTGGAACTCAACGTCTACGGCGAACCGCTCGACGGCCTGCGCCTGCTCAGCGGCGCGACGCTGATGAAGACTGAACTGGAAGGCAGCAGCAACGGCGTGAATGACGGCCACCGCGCCGTCGGGGTGCCGCGCTTCCAGTTCAACCTCGGCGCCGACTGGGACATTCCGGGCCTCGAAGGCGCCGCTCTCAGCGCGCGAATGTTGCGCACCGGCGGCCAGTACCTGAACGCGGCGAATACTCAAAGCATTCCGGCGTGGAACCGTTTCGACCTGGGCACGCGCTATGCCTTCAAGCTGGATGAGAAGCAGATCACCCTGCGGGCCAACCTGGAGAACGTCGCCAACGAAGCCTATTGGGCCTCGGCCAACGGCGGTTACCTGACTCAGGGCACGCCGCGCACCCTGAAGGTGTCGGCCACCGTGGACTTCTGACCGCTCGTCATCCGGCCCGGCAGTGGTGCGGGCGGCTGGACGGACAAGAGCAGGTCATGGTGAAGGCCATGGCCTGTGTCTGAACCGATTCGGTTTAATCAGCGATCCGAACGCATCAATTCGCCAACGCCAACGTCCATGGACAACACCGCCGCGCGGTTGCGACCGGAGTTCTTGGCCTGATACAGCGCCGCATCCGCCCGTTGAATGAACAGTTCCGGGCTGTCGTTGCCAGTCGGAATAAACGCATAGCAGCCCAGGCTCACCGTGAGATACCCGGTGGGCGAGCCGCTGTGGGTGATGTGTTTGTCCATGACGCTGCGGCGGATCTGCCCGGCAATTGTCAGCGCGCCGTTGATGTCGGTGTCCGGCAGCAACACCGCGAACTCTTCACCGCCATAGCGCACCGCCAGATCGGACTGGCGCTGGCAGCAGTTCTTCACCACCTGCGCGACCTGCGTCAGGCAATGGTCGCCAGCCACATGGCCGTAGGCATCGTTGTAGCGTTTGAAGAAATCGATATCGAGCATGATCAGGCTGACCGGGCTCGACTGCCGCGCCCCCCGGGCAAATTCCACCTCCAGCGAGCGCTCGAACAGACGCCGGTTGGCCAGCCCGGTCAGGCTGTCGTGGGTAGCGATCTCCTCCAGCGCCTGCTGGGCCTTGCGCAGGTTTTTCTCGATCCGTTCGCCGTCGCGCACCTGACGGATGAACACCCAACCAAACAACCCCACGCCCAGCACCACCAGCGCCACGATGACGCTGGACTGGAACGCCCGGTCATGCCAGCCCTGCAAAATCGTGTCCCGGGACGAAGAGGAGGACACCACCAGCGGATAACTTTCCAGCTGCCGGTAACCGTAAAGCCGCGTCACACCGTCAACCACCGAATCGATCATCGCGGTGCCGGCGGGGGCATTGGGCAACAGCTTCTGATAGATCTCGCCCTTGGCCATCGAGGTGCCGATCAAAGCCTCATCGAATGGCCGACGGGCGAGCAACGTGCCGTCAGTCAGGCCGAGGAACATCGTGCCGTTGTCATCCAGGCTGAAGCTTTTGAAGAACTTGTCGAAGTACGACATCTTGATCCCGGCCAGCAATACGCCCTGGAAATGGCCGGCGTGGTCGTTCACCCGTTTCGAGATCGGGATAATCCACTCGCCGTTCTCGCGGCTGCGGATCGCCGGCCCGATGTGTGCCACGATCGAGACGTTCTGCTGGTGAAACCTGAAGTACTCGCGATCGGCCACGCCATTGCCGCGCGGCAGATCCGGGAACGAAGTAATCACCCACTGCCCTTCGCGATCGAACAGAAACATGCCGTCCAACTGTTCCAGCTGCTGCACCCGGCGCGCGAAAGTCCTCTGCAGGCGCGGTCTCTGCGCTGCGCCATAGCCGTCTTCCTGAATCCAGTCGACCAGACTGGTCATCACCAGATCCGCCGCCAGAAAGGTGTCCTCGGCCTGCTGCGCCATCGCCCGGGTCAGGTTGGCCGAGGCCACTTGAGCATTCGCCAGATCCTGGCGCCGCGACTGCTCGATCTGCAGATACAGCAAGCCGGACAGGCACAGACACACGGCAACGATGAACAGTACCGCCGCCTTGCGCAGGGGCAAACGCTTGAGGGTGCCGCCGGGGGCTTGGTTCGGATCGTGAATGGGGATAGGCAAAAGCGTGTCCTGGGCAGGTACGACAGGGGCAAAAGCCCGAAACCCTTGTTTTTGTGAGCGTAGCCCACCGGGTTGTACGGGGCAACCAAGTGCCTTCGAGACATCCCGACCCAGTTACTATCGGCGCGCAGGGCAATTGGATGACCTGCGACGCAAATTATTTTTGCCTGTCCGTTTTTGCCCGCATCAGCCCTGACGGGCCAAACGCCGCATCGCACTGCGCAGATGCGCCCGCGCACTTTGCGGATCGCCTTCGCGCATCTGCGCGTACGCCCGTTGCGCAACCGCATGCGGCACCGGTTCCAGCACCCGTTGCGTGGCCATCGCCAATAGTTGCACCTGCGCGGCGCGCTCCAGGTAATACAGATCGTCCCAGGCTTCGGCGATGGTCGGCGCCGCGACAATCACCCCGTGATTTTTCAGGAACAGAATGTCGGCATCACCCATCACCCCGGCAATCCGGTCGCCTTCGCGCTCGTCCAGCGCCAACCCGTTGTAGTGCTCGTCCACCGCCGTGCGCCCGTAGAACTTCAGCGCGGTCTGACTCAGCCACAACAGCGGCGGCCCCTCCAACAGGCACAACGCCGTCGCGTTCGGCATGTGAGTGTGGAACGCAACCTTCACCCTTGGCAGTCGCTGGTGCAGGCGTGCATGGATATAGAACGCCGTTGCCTCTGGCTGGCCCTCGCCGTCCACCACGTTCCCTTCGAAGTCGCAGACCAGCAGGTTGTGCGCCGTCACTTCGGAAAACGCATAACCGTAGGGATTGACCAGAAACAGGTCATCGTGCCCCGGCAACATCGCCGAAAAATGATTGCAGATCCCCTCCTCCAGCCCGTGCAGCGCCGCCAGTTGAAAGCACGCTGCCAGTTCGTGGCGGGCGGTGGTAATGGCTTCGCTGTCGAGGTTCAACGAGCCGGAACGCGCAGGTCGGGCGCAGCCAGTCAGGGTGTGGGCCATGGCGAAACTCCTTTATTCCCAGCCAAGGGACGCGAACATCGGCAGCACTTCGTCCAGCGTGTTGAGGATCGCGTCGGGCCGATAGTCCGGCAGTAACTGACGACCGGTCCTGCGGTCGATCCATACGCAGCGAAAATGCAGGTCGCGGGCCGCCGTGTGGTCGAGCATCGGGCTGGCGCAGATGTGCACCACCTGATCACGGCTGACGCCCAATTGCTCATGAGCGTAGTCGAACAGCCTCGGCGCCGGTTTGTAGGCGCCGGCCTGTTGCGCGGTGATCACCCGGTCGATATGGCCACCGAGTTGAGCGACGTTGCCGGCGATGATGTCGTCATCGGTGTTGGAGACGATGCACAGCTTGAAGCCCTTGGCCTTGAGCTGCCCGAGGGTCTCGACGACTTCGGCAAACGGCGGCATCTGCGGGATCGCGGCGGCCAGGCGCTTGCTGTCTTGGCTGGCACTCGCCAGCCCCAGTTCCTCCAGGGCCAGTTGCAGGCCGAGGGTGCTCAGCTCGCGAAACGAGCGGTGCGGCGGCGTCTGTTCCAGGCGATGTTCGTGGCGGTCATAGACCTCGATCAGGCGCCCGGCATCGACCCGGTGTTCGCCCTTCTCGCTCAGGATCTGCTCGGCCACGGCGCGCAGGCCTTCGTCCCATTGAATCAAGGTGCCGTAGCAATCGAAGGTCAGCCATTGCGGGCGTGGTGTATTGATCAACGTCATGGGGGCATTCCTCTGCAAGTGAGGGCTTCAGCTTATGAACTCGGGGTGATAGTGTGAAATTAAATAAATAGCCAACCCTCAGTTGCCAAACAAATATCGAGACCGCTGCCATGCTGGATCTGGAACTGCTGAAAACCTTCGTCTGCGTGGTCGATGAAGGCAGCTTCACCCGCGCCGCCGAACGCGTCCACCGCACCCAATCCACGGTCAGCCAACAAGTGCGCAAACTTGAGGACCTGGTCGGCCACGCCTTGCTGTTGCGCGACCGCACCGGGCTGAACGTCAGCGTCACCGAGCACGGCGAACTGCTGATCCACTACGCCCGCCGCCTGCTGGCCTTGTCCGCCGAGGCCAGCGAAGCCCTTGCCAGCGATCTGGATCTGGAAATCCTGCGCATCGGCATGCCGGAAGACTTCGACGCCCGACGCATGGCGCTGATCCTCGCCGGCTTCACCCGCAGCCACCCGCAAGCGCGGCTGGAAACCGTCAGCGGCATGAGCCTCGATCTGAGGCAACGCCTCGACAGCGGCGAAATCGACATCGCCCTGATCAAACGCGAACCCGACAGCGGCCCCGCCTGGGCGACCTGGCCGGAGCGACTGGTGTGGGTCAAGGGTGCTGAGTTCGATTCTTCCAATGGTGTATTGCCGCTGGCGCTGTTTCCCCAAGGCTGCCTGTACCGACAACGAGCGATTCGCCTGCTCGACGTGGCGCAACGCCCATGGCGTGTAGCCTTCGGCAGCCACAGTCTGACCGGCATTCAAGCGGCGGTCGCCTCAGGGCTTGGGGTTTCGGTGCTGCCGGCATCAGCGGTATTGCCGGAGCATCAGGTGTGCACAGACTTGCCGCCGCTTCCACCGACAGAGCTGGCGCTGGTCAGCCGCGAGGGGGTGTTGAGTGGGTTGCAGCGAGGGTTGGTGGAGTTTCTGAGGGGGGAACTGGGGGTGGATGCGGGGGGATTGGCTTGATCCCCCCGATGGGCGCTGAGCTCAGGGCTTGTTGACTTCGCGCAACAGGTCTGCGACCGGGAGGTTCATGGTGTTTGAGTAGTAGGGTTTGTAGCCCCAGGCGGTAATGACGACTTTGCAGGGGACCTGGAGCTTTCCGGACAACAGGCCATTCAATTCCTGAGTTGAAAGAAATTCCTGAGTTGAACCGTTATTCACGGTCTGCCTTAAAGTTGCACTGGTCACGTAGTTGTATTTCCCGCCGGCTTTGTTGGCCTCATCTACATCAATCAGCCCGTACGCCGAATACCTGAATCGGTTAGTGATAGAGAAGTCCTGATCGTCACCCAGCGCACACTCCAACATTGTCGAAGCGGCGCCTTCCCTCATTCCTCTCCCAAACAGATCCAAAAGGTTTACATCAGAGGCGTAGTAAATTTCGTAATACAGGCTGCTGGGTTTTCTCTCTATCGTCAGAAAATTGAGATTTGCAGGCTGGACCGTATGGTTTTTAGCGCAGGCTGAACACAAGATGGTCAATAGAAGAAGCAATAAGGTTTTCTTACCGCTGGTGCCATGCCCCGGCAACGGGCAAGCCGTCGGGTCGGTCACTCGGGCAGCGGGTTTTCCGCTCATGAAAAGCTCCTTGCGGTGTCGCGTCATCATCCATTGGCGCGCAAGCATGAACAAAGTCGCGGCGTTGTTCAAACCCGCATGCAAAAAAACAGGCGCCTGAAAAGGCGCCTGTTTTCTAGGGACGGTATCCGCTCCGGTCAACGCGATGGCGGTACTCGAATATCCCCCGCCCGGCACTGGGTTTTCACGCCCTTGCCGCATGCACCGAATTGCAGGTCCTTGCCCATGCACACCCGTACTTCCGAGAGTTCCGGGCCGTTGCAGATGACGGCGATGCCGTCTGACGGGATGCCCGGATTGCTCCTGCGGAACAGGTCGGCAATTTCCTGTGCTTCGAAGTAATACGAGCTGCTGAACGGTTGCAGCTCTTGCGGGATGTTCACCGCGGCCACGGCTTTGTCCGCTTCGTCCAGATAGCCCATCGCGCCGAGGCCGCTGCAGGTGCCGTGCTTGCTCCATTCGTGATCGAGGAGTTTTTTGGTCGGGAACAGCGTCAGGCCTTTGGCCGTTTCGGCGGCCGACAGGTTGGTCAAGGGCGGGCAGGATTGCGGCCAGCCGCCCTTGGTGTATTGCGGCCACAGGCCATGCAGGACAAAACCGTAACCCTTGCCGGTGCACTGAGGGTCGCCCTTGTGGGTCAGGCAAAACGTTGGCGACCAGGACAGTGTCAGCAGGTAGTAATCGAACACTCCCGCCACCGATTCCGTCGGTGCCTTGTTGGCGTGTGGCTGGCGCGCCGAACTCAGGCCGATGCTACCGACCGTCAGCGCAATCAGCGCCATAATTGTAAAAAGCTTTTTCATGTTCCCGTTCCTTGGGACGCGTGCGTCCGTGGTTTCTGTGGTCCGACCATCACTTGGCCAGACGCTGATTGAGTCATGCCCGTGTTGCAAGCACATGACGCAGGGCAAAACCTGCATTACTTTGAAAGGACTACGATGACAGTGAAATCACCACAGGGAACCGACATGAGTAAAGCAGACGAACTCGCCGCGAAACTCAAACAGACACGGCACACCCATGCTGACGAAATCACCTGCGCCGAACTGGAAATCGATTGCTGGCCGGCTCAGGTCTACGCCTTGTATCACCGAATCGAAGGCTGGTTGCAACCGGTCACCGAGGTCGGCCTGAAGATTCGGCGCAATCCTACCCATGTTTGCGAAAGTTCGCCGGATGGCGAGACCCACGACTACGCCATCGACCAGTTGATCATCGAAGCCAACCACCACAGTCTTACGTTCGATCCCATCGCCCGTTTCACCGAAGACGGCGCCGGGCGTGTGCAGATCAACCTGCCGGGCCGGGAAGCGTCGCTGCTGCGTACGGTCGACGAACACGGCGAAAGCCATTGGTGGTTGCAGACCCTTGAGACCGGGCAACAGCTGGATGCCATTGCGCTGACGGAAAACAACTTGTTGTCGGTGGTCCAGGAAGGATTAGGTTTGTAGGTCGAACCTGACACAACTGTAATCCGCGCCTCAGCCAGCTGAAAGCTGCCGCTGGTTAGCCTCCCCGTCATTGGTCAAACGGGGACTTCCAGCGCATGCCTTCCACCACCTCAAGACGCACCTTCGTCAAAGGCCTCGCCGCCGGCAGTCTGCTCGGCGGCCTCGGCCTGTGGCGCACGCCGGTCTGGGCCTTGAACAGCCCCGGCCAGGTGAACGAGTTAAGCGGCAAAGACTTCGAGCTGTTCATCGGCGAAACTCCAGTCAACTTCACCGGCCGGCCCCGCACCGCCATGACCATCAACGGCAGCCTGCCCGGCCCGCTGCTGCGCTGGCGCGAGGGCGATACGGTGACGCTGCGGGTGCGCAACCGGCTCAAGGACAGCACGTCGATCCACTGGCACGGCATTCTGCTGCCGGCCAACATGGACGGCGTGCCCGGCCTGAGTTTCAAGGGCATCGAGCCGGGTGGCGTGTACGTTTACCAGTTCAAGGTTCGCCAGCACGGCACCTACTGGTATCACAGCCATTCCGGGTTGCAGGAACAGGCCGGCGTCTACGGACCGCTGGTGATCGACGCCCGGGAGCCGGAGCCGTTCCAGTACGACCGCGAACATGTGGTGATGCTCAGCGACTGGTCCGACGAAGACCCGGCCAGCCTGATGAAGACCCTGAAAAAACAGTCCGACTACTACAACTTCCACAAGCGCACCGTCGGCGATTTCATCCATGACGTCGGCGAAAAAGGCTGGGGCGCCACCGTTGCCGATCGCACGATGTGGGCGCAGATGAAGATGAATCCCACCGACATCGCCGATGTCAGCGGCGCCACGTACACCTTCCTGATGAACGGCCACGCACCCGATTCCAATTGGACGGGGCTGTTCCGGCCCGGCGAAAAGCTGCGGCTGCGGCTGATCAACGGCTCGGCCATGACCTACTTCGACGTGCGCATCCCGGGATTGAAAATGACCGTGGTCGCCGCCGATGGCCTGCACGTCAAACCGGTGACCGTCGATGAACTGCGCATCGCCGTGGCGGAAACCTATGACGTGATCGTGGAGCCCGCCGCCGATGCCTACACCCTGTTCGCCCAGGCCATGGACCGCACCGGTTACGCCCGAGGCACCCTCGCCGCCCGCGCCGGTTTGTCGGCCCCGGTGCCGGCGCTGGACCCGCGCCCGCTGGTGACCATGGACGACATGGGCATGGGTGGAATGAATCATGGTTCGATGGACATGAGTGGCATGGATCACTCCAGCATGAACATGGGCCCGATGCAGTCGCACCCCGACAGCGAAAAGGACAATCCATTGGTGGACATGCAAGCCATGACCACCGCGCCGAAACTCGACGACCCCGGCCTCGGCCTGCGCAACAACGGGCGCCGCGTGCTGACCTACGCCGACCTGCGCAGCACTTTCGAAGACCCAGACGGCCGCGACCCGGGCCGCACCGTCGAACTGCACCTGACCGGCCACATGGAGAAATTCGCCTGGTCGTTCAACGGCATCAAGTTCTCCGACGCCGAGCCGCTGCGCTTGAAGTACGGCGAGCGGATCCGCCTGGTGCTGGTCAACGACACAATGATGACCCACCCCATCCACCTGCACGGTATGTGGAGCGATCTGGAAGACGAAAACGGCAATTTCCAGGTACGCAAACACACTATCGACATGCCGCCCGGCACACGCCGCACTTACCGCGTTACCGCCGATGCGCTCGGCCGTTGGGCCTATCACTGCCATCTCCTGTACCACATGGAAATGGGCATGTTCCGCGAAGTGCGGGTGGAAGAATGAGGACGCCGACCATGACTCGATTTGCCGTGTTTTCGTTGTCACTTCTGTCGATGTCTTCGGCGTTCGCCGCCAGCGATATGCAGGGCATGGACCACAGCCAGATGGGCGATATGCAAAGCATGGACGACGGCATGATGCAGCCCGCCGCGCCGACCAAAAGCCGCACGCCGATCCCGGTTCTGACCGACGCCGACCGTGCCGCCGTGTTCACCAGCCACGGTGGCCACCAGGTGCACGACAGCGCGATCAACACTTACTTGCTCGCCGACAAACTCGAATGGCAGAACGCCGACGACGCCAGCACGCTGGCCTGGGATTTGTCCGGCTGGATCGGCGGTGACACCGATCGCCTGTGGCTGCGCTCCGAGGGCGAACGCAGCAACGGCAAGACCGAAGACGCGGAAATCCAGGCGCTGTGGGGCCACGCGATTTCGCCGTGGTGGGACGTGGTCAGCGGCGTGCGTCAGGACTTCAAGCCCGGCGCCCCGCAAACCTGGGCCGCGTTCGGTTTGCAGGGCATGGCGCTGTACAACTTCGAAGCCGAAGCCACGGCGTTCCTCGGCGAAAACGGCCAGAGCGCGGTGCGGCTGGAGGGCGACTACGACATCCTGCTGACCAACCGCCTGATCCTGCAGCCGACCGCCGAACTCAACGTCTACGGCAAAAACGATCCGCAACGCGGGATCGGCTCGGGCCTCGCGAACACCGAAGCCGGATTGCGCCTGCGCTATGAAATCCGCCGTGAATTTGCGCCGTACATCGGCGTGACCTGGAACCGCACCTACGGCAACACCGCCGATTACGCACGGGAAGAAGGCGCGGATCGCAGCGAAGCGCGACTCGTCCTCGGCGTGCGGATGTGGTTCTGAATCCCTTCAAAAAACAACACAGAGGTCTTGCATGCGCACATTGAAATTCACCCTTGTTCTCGCCGGCGGTCTGCTCTTGAGCACCCTGGCCCAGGCTCATCCGAAACTGCTGTCGTCGACCCCGGCCGAAGGTGCCGACGGTGCGGCGCCCGGCAAGATCGAACTGCGTTTTTCGGAGGATCTGCTGACCCAGTTCTCCGGCGCCAAACTGGTGATGACCGAAATGCCCGGCATGGCTCACTCGCCGATGCCGATGAAGGCCAGGGTCAGCGCCGGCAGCGACCCGAAAACCATGCTCGTCACCCCGCTCGCACCTCTGCCGGCCGGCACCTACAAGGTCGAATGGCGCGCGGTGTCGTCGGACACGCACCCGATCACCGGCAACGTCACGTTCAAAGTGAAGTGATCGATGACCGACCTGATCAACATCCTGCTGCGGATGGCGTTGTACGTGGATTTGCTGCTGTTGTTCGGGGTGGCGTTGTTTGGGTTGTACAACACTGACGCGACGCTGCGGTTTCGGCCGATGTTGCGCGGGACGGCGTTGATCGGGGCATTGCTGTCAGTGGCGGGACTGGTGCTGATGACCCGCACCATGAGTGGCGAAACGGAATTCGCCGCGCTGTGGCCGCATCTGCAAATGATGCTGTTTGAAACCGATGTCGGGACGGCATGGGCGGTGCGGATGGTTGCGCTGAGCATCGTGATGCTCTGGCCGGGGTTGTGGCTGGCGTCGACCGCCGGTGCTCTCGCCCTCGCCTCTCTGGCCTGGAGCGGGCACGGCGCGATGGATGGCGCCTGGCACCTGCTCAGCGACATCCTGCACCTGCTCGCGGCGGGTGCATGGATGGGCGCGATGTTGGCGCTGATCTTGATGTCGCGGCTCGATGCGCTGTTCTGCGAAGCGCGTATTCGTTCGCTGGCCGGTGCCGTCAAACGTTTCGAAGGCGTGGGCGCGGCGATCGTGATCGTCCTCTCGGTGACCGGCGTGCTGAACTACCTGTTCATCGTCGGCCCGACACTGGACGAGGTCTTGCTCCGCAGCTACGGGATGCTGCTGGCGATCAAGGTTGTGCTGTTCGCCGGCATGCTGGTTTTAGCGGCGTTGAACCGCTTTCACCTCGGCCCGCTGCTGGAGCAATCGTTGCGCGACGGTCAACACCCAGTGGCGGCCAATGCTCTGCGGCGCAGTGTTGCAGTGGAGTTGGGCATCGCGCTGTTGATCGTGGTGCTGGTGGCGTGGCTGGGCACACTCGGGCCGGACGCGGGATGACACCCGGCAAACCCTTTCACTACACTGGCCCCCACTCCCACTGCACAAGCCCGATCTCCATGACAATTCAAAAAAGCACGATGATCTTTTGCAGCCTGCTGGCCATGGCGAGCGCTGCTCAGGCACAAGAGCCGGTTTCGCACCTGGACACCATCCAGCAACAAGGCCAGTTGCGCGTCTGCACCACCGGCGACTACAAACCCTACACCTTCAAGCGCACGGACGGCGGGTTCGAAGGCATCGACATCGCCATGGCCCAATCCCTGGCCGACAGCCTCGGCGTCAAGATCGAGTGGGTGCAGACCACCTGGAAAACCCTGATGCCGGACATGCAGGCCGGCAAGTGCGACATCGGCATGGGCGGGATCTCGGTGACGCTGGAACGGCAGAAAAAGGCCTACTTCAGCAACACCCTCGACGTCGACGGCAAGATCCCGCTGGTGCGCTGCGCCGACCAGTCCAAATACCAGACCATCGAGCAGATCAACCAGCCGAACGTGCGCCTGGTCGAACCCGCCGGCGGCACCAACGAAGCCTTCGTCCACGCCTTCCTGCCCAAGGCGCAACTGGCCTTGCATGACAACGTGACGATCTTCGAACAACTGCTCGACAACAAGGCCGACGTGATGATCACCGACGCCTCCGAAGCGCGGTATCAGCAGAAACAGAAACCCGGTTTGTGCGCGGTCAACCCGGAGCAGTTCATGCAGTACGGGGAAAAGGCCTACTTGCTGCCGCGTGATGACATGAGCTGGAAGCTGTATGTCGATCAGTGGCTGCACCTGAGCAAGGTGACCGGGAAATATCAGAAGGTCATTGGCGAGTGGCTGGCAGGACCGCAGTAAAACGCTTCAAGACGAAAAAAGGGCGCCCCGATGGGCGCCCTTTTCTATTCAATCGTCATGCAACATGCCAGAGCTGTACTGGTTGAGACTGGCACCAATACCGGTGCCGCCGAACTTCAGCGTATTGGCGCTGGCGCGCCCTTCCGGCGACTGGCAATCGGAAGAAAAACAACTGGTGGTGGTCAACCCACCGGAGCCCGAACAGGCACTCAATACCGAGACAGCCGCAGCGATCAACAGCACTTTGACGACATTGGCACGCATGGTCGGGCTCCCCTTGGATGAAACGATCTTATCGCTGCATCCTAGGCGCCCCCGCGTGCCGACAACATGAAACTTTCGCCATCGACAGCGCGGGTTCAGGAAGAACGGTGATTACTCGTTCAGATCCTTGACCAGATAGGTCCCCACAATCTGCGAAACACCGGTCAACGCTTCACGGACCAGCTCCGGTTCGGTGCGATAACGCAGCGGCTCGTAGCCATAGGTGTTGGCACCGTTGAACGCGGTAATCGGCTCATTGCGCTGCCAGATTAACTCTTCGCCGCGCTTCAACGAACCGTTCACCACAATCGTCGGGTACACCACGCTGCTGAAACCCTGCGTCAGCGCAAAACCCCAATTGACCACGGTCAACTTGATCTCCGCATCGGCCGGCTCATTCTCGGCAACCACCTTGAAACGACCGGTCGCCGCCAGTTGATCCTCGAAACCCTTCTTCACCAACTTGCCCAGATCGATATCGGCCGTCGCCATGTTGTACTGAATCGCCTCGACCGTGGACATCGACGCCAGATCTCCAGCCTTCAACCCCGCCGCAAACCCGGCCCCACTGAGCGCCGCCGTCCCGAGCTTCCCGGCATGGGACGCCATGCCAACACCCGCGCCGACACCGGCACCCAACGCCGCACCCCAGGCCTGCTCTCGGCCCATGTAGGTCATTTCCTTGTTACTCCAGGTCACCGGGAGAATCTTCACCGTGTGGATCTGCGTGCGGTATTCGGGTTTGAACTTCTGATTGGCACAGCCTGCGAGCAACAGGACGGCGAACATCACGACAACTAGTTTTTTCATAAACGACTCAAAACGCGGAATGGAATGCGTAAGTTGTCGTCCATGTTGGGGAAATCTGAAGATACATGGCTCTCCCGTGGCGGCATTCGCCACGGAAGGGGTTTGCACTTACGACTTCGGCTCGACGTGATCCAGCGCCTGATTCACCGCCAGCCCCGCAACCATCACCACCTGCGCGATGCCCAGCGCCGTTTTGCGGTGCGAGGGTTCCAGGATGGCGGCGAAGTTGCTGAGCATTTCACTGGCGGAATCGAGGGACTCGCTGGCGTTGGCCAACAGCGATTCGCTGGTGTAGGCGGGGTTGGCCAGGAACATGGGGTCGTGTTCGGTGTGGCTGCCCATGATGCGTTGTTGCGGGGTGAGGTAATGGTCGAGGGCGCGTTCGGCGGCTTCGTTGAGCTTTTTGGAATCTGGGAATTGATAAGGTGAAACCGGATCGGTTTCGGGTGGGTTGGGTGTTGGTTTGAACATGGATGAATCCTCTAGCGCGATTACCAAAAGGAACCATCACCCTTCGCTACCAAACGTTGGGTGGCGGCCATACGCGGGTTGGTAGACCGGTCGCACTAGAACCCGGCGCCCACGAATGGGCCCCACGCATGACCACCATGAAATCCGAGCCCTGAAAAGGACTGCACACGGTGACGCCATGAATCTAGACACGAAGCGGGCTACCAAACCCGATCACTGGTTTTCAGTGATCCGAGAACGATAAAAGCCCCGGTCTAGACGTACAAGCCGGCGGATTCTGTCTTAGGTGTAGGGGGTGGCGCAAGGATGTGTAGGGTTTGGATTACGAGAGAATGAGTCATTTAAACGAGTGGTTTTTTAGGCTTAAAACAGTCACAGTTTTTTTGGTTTGGAAAACAATGGGGACAGATTTATTTACCACATAGAAGTCAAAAACAAACCAATCCGTCCCTTTTGTCGTACATCCCGTTTGTCGTCCCTTTTGTCCGGACAAAACGCCGTGCTGGAGCTGACCGTTTAAAAAAGGCTTCACGTATGCAATCCGTCTGGACCTTCCCTTCCACCCTCATGTTTTTTCATAGGCCGTCGATACCCTGCTAATTCAGACGTTCAAGGAATGACGACATGCCCCTTTCAATCAATTCTGTATTTATCCGGCCATCAACCGCTCAGTTGAGCCAAACCAGCCAGCCATTGACCACCAAATCCCTCAGTGAAAACTTGCTGAAAACCACGGTCAACATCAATCCGGCTGCAATTTACCATCCAAACAATGACCTCCCCGCGCCGAGCCCGGAAACGGAATCGATCGAGAGCATGATCGCGCGCACCCAGTCGCCGGATTACCCGCAAATTGCCGAAGGGCACAAAAGCGCCCATCAATCGCTGAAACTCTCTTTCGAGGAGTTCCAATCAGCGTTGGCTCACAGCGATCCGGATCTCGCCGACAAGAAATTTGGCTTCACCATCGAAGCGGATGGCAGCCTCAAGGTTCTCGACAGTTCACGCCAGCTCAGCGCTTCCGACATGGATCGGCTGAACGAGCTGTTGAATGCTTCCAGTGAATTGAAATCGGCAGCGAGCAGCTACCGCGACGCCTCCATCGCCCTGGTGGCCGCCGACGCTACGTGGGGTGGTAACTTTACGGGCGGGTATATTCTGAACAAGGACAACTTCGCCAACACAATCGATCTGGGTGCCCTATTCCTTAAAAAAGGGACAACCCCAAACACTGATACCCTGAACGGTTTCTTCTCCTCCCAGTTGTGGAGCAAGGGCGCGCGAATGACGCATGAAACAGTCACCCAGATGCCCGTAGGCGCCAATAAGGTCGACGTGACGGTTTGACTGGCAAGTTCTTGGAACTCACGCTACTTCACAGCGCGGGAAACAATCGAATAATGGGGACAGATTTATTTACCACCTAGAAATCCAAAACAAAAACAAATAAATCTGTCCCCTTTTTTCTCAGTCCCCTTTTTTCTCAAGCCGATAGTCAGGAGATCGGGGCTGTCCGCATTCTTGATCAAAAAGAACCTCAAGAAGCTGGATCCTCTCAGACCTGCGTGGCGTGGTGTTTTAGCATCTGATTCGCAGGTGTACGCGTCCTTGGATGAAATCGCGGTTCGCGGCCGGTATGAGCAAGGGATTCTGAGCCCGAGTTAGGATGGCCGCTTTAGGTGGGGGAACCAGAAAAACCAATAGCTTCAAGGATTTTCTGTGCATATGTGCAGCAATGAAATCTCCCTCATTTGGACGGAAAAATAGCCAGTTCCATGCTTCACAGGCCGACGAGTTGACGGTTTGAGATGTAGGAATCATCACATTAGGAAGCTAGCCTAAGGGAAGCTCCTACGACGGTTGGCTCTTAGATGTCAAGCTGAAATGGGGTAGTATGTGGAATCGAGAGGGGAACAACGTGGATAGAGCAGAGCAACGTAAAAAACATACCCGTATCACATTCGGCAAAAAGGGTGAGATTACCGTTCACAGGGAGGATGGCAGCATCAAAGCTTTCCTGTTGAAAGCGGATGATGTCGTGGAGAGACATGTAACGAAGAGTCTCGCAGGCAGCGTGCTGAGCCAAAAGGTTAGCGTCAGAGCTAAGCCTGTACGTGCTCCCCACCTGTCGGATCTTGAGCGCGATATGGCCGAACTTAAAAAGGTCGTCGCGGCGTTGGCCGTGCGTTCTGTTGTGCATGAAGAAAAGGCAACCGACTTCGACGTTGAGGGTGTAACCGTTCTTGATGCTGAGGCAGCGTACCAGCTGCTTGACACCCCACCGGAGCCTACTGAGGCACTTCTTAATCTGCTTACCTTGCGATAAGAGCTATTAAATGGATTTTATTACTGTCGATTTCGACAAATCGATTGATCGCTCTGTGTTTGATTGTGGGGTACACCCGGCATTGAATCTCTATATTGCCGAACACGCCAGTCAAGATCAAAAACGCAATGTATCTCGAACATTTTTGTACGTCGAAAACGAATCGTTGCTGGGTTATTACACCTTAGCAAATACCTCCGTTGCTCTCAGTGAACTTAGTGAAGAGCACACCAAGAGAATGCCTCGCTACCCTATGCCTGCCGTATTATTGAGTCGCTTGGCGGTGGACAAAGCTGTACGGGGGCAGGGACTTGGTCAGCGCCTGATGTCTGATTTCTTCCGCCGCGTGTATGCGATTTCGAAGCAGTCCGGCGTGGCCTTTATCGTCGTCGACGCCAAAGATGATGACGCTGCTGATTACTACCGGAATAAGCTGGGCTTTATACCCTCGACAAATAATCCGCTTCGTTTGGTGCTTTCCACGGCAACATTGATTCGCGCCCTCAGCTCACAAAGTTAGCCAGCTTGTGTACTTCCCCCCTGCGTTGCCGGAAGCTTGAACCTTTTACCGGACGGATCTGGTTAGCTGGGAAGCTGTTAGCCCGAAGCTACCGCCTGTTCCGCATCTTGTCAGATGGGGACTTCGGCGCTCTTACGCACGTAATGCAGAAATACCTCTTTAGGGTCGTAGTGCTCGATGCGTTCGGGGCGCGGAAATTTGTATTTATTACAGAGCGCGTCTACAAGCTCCAAAGCTTTCAAACCGAGCCTCGATAATGTTTCGCGTCGGTATTCGTAATACTCTGAGTAGTCAGGTGGAGAAGCGAATTCATGCATCGCTGCCAATCCCTCCCTGATTGCTTCGAGGCGGCTTGGGATCGACATTACGTCGTACATAATCGCTGTGGGCAGAACTCGGTAATCGCCATTTGGCGGAAGCGTAAGTTCTGGATTATCGACAGCATTAAAGGTCCTACCAGACTGATCTGTGAATGTGTGGTCGTTCACCGCTGAGTAGCAGTCACCAGCGAGTTTCTCGAAGACATAGACCAGCTGAATACCTAGGTGCTGTGCTTCGAGCTCACTCTTTCTCCAGGCCACGATGTGTTCTTTCCCCCAACTGAGAAGAAAGACCATTAGCTGTCCCGCGATGGCGATGGCACCGCCTAAGGCGACTTTACCAACGTCTGATCCCCAAAAATTATCCATCCCATTCCCCATATTTGAGAGCCATAGCGTACCTAGCGGGTGATCTAGTTTCTCTTTTCCGCGACGCTTTATGGGCAATGGGGACAGATTTATTTTTCGCAAAAAATGATCCAAAAAAATCTGTCCCTTTTCTATTGCTGATGAAGCGCGTTACACGCCAAAGCATCAAACTTAGAAAGATTCCACCGGTTTTTTGGTCTGTTCTACAAGTTTACTCTCGTCAAGCTTCGGGAAAGAAAACTTGATCATAATGATCGATTCCTCACCCTTACCCGTGACAATCAGATCAGCCCCCCTAACGTTCGCAGGGGCGGCTGCCATTAAACCAGAAACGCTAGGTGTCCCTTTGATCGAGGCAGCGCCCTCAATAAACGAGTAAGTCAAATTATCGGCGTTTAGAGCAACACTTTCATAGTTGTTGAGCTTAGCGTAGTACTCATCCTTGCTTTTAGCTTTAGCCGCCAGATCGACGAGATCCAGCATGGACTTGCCGTCAGCCAGTGCGACCAGACCGAACGACTTGGCCAGCGCACCGATGGCACGCCCGAACAGTTCACGCTCATAGGGCGCGAACAGTGAAACCATAATCAGCTTGTCACTGCTGAACACCAAGCCTGCGGTGAATTTCTGATCAATGAAATCCACGTCATCAATACACCGGGCGGGCGCGCCCACCTCTGCCGAGCAATCATAGTAACCGCCAGCCTCGGTGTATTTCGTGATTGGCGTGTCGTAGGCATAGCTCTTGAACAGGTTGTCCGCTGCAACGGCATTTTGCATAGCACCAACGAGACCGGCCAGGCAAAGCACTAACGCATGGATTTTGTTCGACATGGATTCCGTTCCTGCAAGGATGTGGAGATTGATAGCCACATGCTATCAATCCTGCGGCGGATTTGTCTCATTCAATCCAGTGCAAGCTGAGCGAGCTCAGCAGATCCAGAATTCGGACGCTGTGAAACCACTCTGCCATTCCCTCCGCCAAGCCCCCTCCTCCCATTCCTGATAAACTCCCCCACCTCCCAGCCACACCGATTCCGTACCCCCAATGCCCCCAATCACCGCTACACCCGCCCCACTCTCCCGCCGTTTCTCCGTCGCGCCCATGATGGATTGGATGCAGTAGCCCGCCTCCCCTCCCAACTGATTGGCTAAAGTCTCAAATCATCTGCGCGGTGTAGCAATTTTTAAGCATGCGGTAGCTAAGCCTCTCTGCGGCGGCCGCATGAGCTAGGCTTCGCGAACCCCTCATTTCCAGGATGGATCGTATGCCAAATAACTCAGCTTCTAATATCGCCACTGCTGACGCCCTGACATTGCTCCTGCACAACCAGCACGCACTGGCGGCAGCAATCGAGGAGGTTGCCGTTTGGCTTGCAGCCAGTGGCGCGGCAGTGGTTGCAGATAACGCTGTGATGGCTATGGAGACCTTAGACACAAATGCAAGAGCGATCACAGATGCGATTATGCGGATACGGCAATCCTAATATCGTCTTTGCAGGCAGCAATCGGCCAAAAGCGGCATTCCGTGAGCGGCAGCTTTCAGCCAAAAGCAGCCGCTCGGATGCGTCAATCAATACAGGTAAGCTTCCTTACTCCCTCACTTTCCCATGACTAAACTAGGTGAAACGCGTTCATCAGGAAGCCAGGAGTAATCTGTGGACAGCAAGCGAGCGATTGAACTGGGTGCAAAAATCATTGAGATACAAACATTAATGATCGCGTACGCTACCGATGGACGAACCTCTGCTCAGCCTGCCGAATATCGAGAGCTTTATCCAGAGGTAACAATTGATCTGGAAGATGCGAAATATGCGAACCCCAACCCGCACAAATCGCTCGAAGTCTTCATGGCATTTTGCAAGCTCCAGGAAATGAGCACTTATGCGAGCAGACGCGTTTACGTGCAGGAGCTCTATGCCGACATTTTGCTCGACCTCAAACGGAGACAACGACACGCCCCATCATCTAGGAACTGGAATAAGGCAAATGAAGCCTTGGCTGATGAATTGACGCCAATTCGTGCCCAATGGCTAAAGGCGAAGAACTTCATTTACTCAGCAACGCCTGACTTCGAAAACTCTATAAAGGAGTCAATCAGCTCTATTGAGTCAAGCCTCATGGTGTTGATGAACGAGCCCAACGGAACGCTCGGCAAGGTCATCAAGAAAGCAAATCTCGATGCAGATATTGAGCGCTTGATCACCCAAGCCTATGGGTATGCGAGTAACAAAGATTTCGTTAGGCACGGCGGTACAGTCGAGTCAGCTCTTTCAAAAGCAGAAGCAGAGTTTTTTCTTGAGTTCGCTGCAACATCTATCATCTACATTACCAACCGATCAAAAAAACATGATTCATGAATTGGATCGCCCCGGATTTCCCGGACGCCCACCTGGAAGCTATTGGCCCTTAGCGCCCCTCGTCAGCGACGACAGTCGACCAAAGAGGATTGCTGGGAACGGCAGCTCCCGGCCAGAAGCGGACGTTCGTACGCGACCGCTACCGGCCAAAAACGGACGTTCACAACTGGCCGCTAACGGCCAGAAGCCGGCGTTCCAAGGCAAAACTACCTTTTAGCAGTGGTGCAGCCTAACTCAACGGAATCCCCAATAAATCTCTGTGACTTGGAGGGGCGCTGCAGAGGCGGGAGCCTAAAAATCCACCTCAGTACAAAGCCTGAAGGGGTGTCAAATTGACATCAGCCATTCGAATCGCCTAGTGTTAGAAAATTGCTTCTAATACATAGGGACATGGTCATGATAACCGTAGATGAAATTTATGCCTGCCTCCAGGAAGAAGAGTCGCCTGTCCTAGAGTTTAAACGTGATTGGTATTGGACCGATGCTTCATCGCCGGTAGAAATCTCAAGGCAATGGGGTGAGTTCCTCAAAGACATAATTTCACTTTGCAACTCTTACGTCGGGTATTGCGGAATTGATCGATATCTGATAATTGGGTTTAGCGAAGTAGATAAAAAAGTATATCCCATAGATATATCCAGTATAAAAAAGCTTAGAGATCTCAAGCTTTTTAAAAAAGATCTATTAGCGCGGCTGGAGAAGATAGTTAACACTCCGCCACTTAACATTGAAATTGAAACAGTGCTGATAGATGGACACACACTTCTAGCATTTAAAGTCCCCAGCCCAACGTCTATTACCGAAATAAAAAATAATCTAGACACCAAAACTCTGACCGTGATGGCTGGAGTTGTTCTCGTTCGAAAGGGACAGGACAATGATTCTGTGCGCGCAGCCTCAACAGAAGAAATATCCCTTCTAGTTTCTGATTTTTCGAAATTCAAAGATTCGCTCGACAAAAAGCCAAAGCCAGATCAAAAACGCGATAGAAGCATTAAGAGTACTGTTGAGCTGTATATAGATAAGAACAGAAGCCTGAGTATTGAGAAAGATTTTCCTGTATCAAAAAGAGATTGGAGCGAAAATGTTCTTTTTGAACTTTACAGGCTAAACCAAAAATTCTCAAATCCAACCGTTTTCTTATACATACACGAAAATGCCGCGCAAAATAAAACATTCGAACATATCAAGCGCGAAAAGCTAACAAGTGCTAATGATACCTTAATTATATTGACTGAGCGCCCAAGTGAACTAAAAGACCTTGGCAGAAGAAAAAGCAACTTGAAGGCGCGCTTTCAAACTGAGCATGTTTTTTTTATTGACGAGTTCGGTTACAAAAATCTCTATTCCGAATACATGTTAGATTACCAACCTTATCGATTGGAGAACTACGTTGAGGGGGTTGCCGATATCGGCAGTGACGAAAAGAAAAAAGCACTTGACCAATTGAAGGATTGGTACGGCGCAGTGTCGAATCCGTTGATGGTAATAAAGGGATATGGCGGGATTGGTAAAACCACCTTAGTAAAACAGTTTCTCGACCACGTGCACGATCATCATGATGACGTGGGGATTCTATTTATCGACTCAAATGAAATTGTTGACGAACTGATAAAGATTGCCAGGTCGGATCATAATATTGACGATATTTATGATTTCTACCTGGCTCAAATGAAGAAAAAGGATTTTGATGGCAAAGGGTTTAGTAAAGAGCTTTTAAAACTTTCTGTAGATAACGGGAATTTGCTCATAGTTTTAGACGGTATAGACGAAGTTATTGCCAAACTTGGGACGGGATTCGATGTTTCTTCTTTTATTACTTCAATCTCGGAAAGCTATACAACGAATTTAGAGAAGACAAAGATCATCATTACTTGCCGAGATTATTTTTGGGATACCTTGGAGTATAAAACAAAGGTTGAAGAAATTACTCTCGAGCCGTTTAGTGAAGATCTCGCTGCCGTGTTTTTTCAGAAATATTTCGCTGGAGATCAGGCTAAAATCTCAAAAGCTTTGAAAATGGCTTCGGAGTTCAGACTGAGTAGCGACAAAAAGGATAGCGACTTAATTTACATCCCTTATGTGTTAGACATGATCGGATACTTGATTAAGCAGCATTCTGAGTTTGGAGGCCATAACAATGTCAAGGCCAAGGCAAGATTGCTCTCTCCGGCAATGTCCAATGATTTCTTAGTGCTTAGTGTTTGCGAGCGCGAGGTAACTAAGCTTGGCAACTTCAGCATAGATGATCAGGTAGGATTTCTGATAAATCTAGCGATACAAGAAAGCGGTTACGTAACTGATTACAATATAAAAAATCTGTCTAATTGCGATATAGATGACCTAACCGTTGAAAAGTTAAAAGCACATCCTCTGCTTAGGTATAGTCACGGAAAAATTAATTTTAGGTATGATTTTTTCTATGAATACTTCAAGGGATTGTATATTTATAGCTATTATCTCGACTTAAATGTATTAAAGCTGGATGATAAACTTATCGAGTTAATTGGTTCATATCTGCGCTATGGCAATCAACTGTGTAGCACTCTCAGCCGGAAGCTAGAATATAGCGACAGCCTTGTCTATTTTACAATGGAAACAGTTGAACAGCTTAACAAGCTGGTTGATTACGCAGAGCCGTCCGAGAAAGGCAAATACTTGTCAGCAATTTCGTCGTGTTTTGTTATGGCAATAACTTTGTTGATCGAGTCGGGTGACAAAAAATTCGATAGTTCTTCAGCTACAGATCTTCTTACTACAATTTTTGGCGACTCTGGTGGAGGCGAGATTTCTGGCGTTGCATTAATAAATATTTTAGCTGGCGACTCGAAGAAACTAACGTTTGATCTTAAGTCAAAAACCATAAGAAAATCACATTTTGAACGCTATGATTTCTTTTGGGATTGTGCGATGGACGAAAATACACATTTCGTTACTTCAAATTTTTATCAGTTGGAGCCTCGAAAGGGACTTCGTCCTACAGTGATTCCTAGTTTTGAAGATTGCGACACTATAGACATTCAGCACGTCATTAACAAAAGAATAGAGGAAGAAAACGAGCAGAGTGAACGAATTACCGAGAATCTAAAAAAAGTTTTCGAACTATTCAAGGAGCGCGGTAATTTTTACCCTCAAAAGCAGCAATACATCAAGTCCAAGATTGTCACTAATAATTTGCTACCAATCCTTCTTAAGAACGGTGTAATCGAGGATTATACGGATGATAAAAAACCGACTTTGCGACAATATAGAGTAAGTAACGAATATCGAAACATACTTAAATTTATCGATCAGGGTACGCCATGTATTGAGCTGGATCGCGTGCTTAGCCTGTTTAAATAAGTTGGCTATTGCTTACTTTTTAGTCTATGGCATCTCTATGAATGATTTTAGACAATGTTTATCCGCTTTGAGACGCTGTACGGGGTGAGGGATGGACGTTGAGCACATTGAGAAAGATTTTAAGGCTTTAGTCGAAGGTGAGGCCGATTTGTTGAATTTGGTCGTGAAGTTCCACTTCTCGATAGATAAGGTACTAGATAGAGCTCTTTATGAGGCTCTACCTATGGCTAACGCTATGGAGCTAAGAAGGGTTTCTTTTTTATTGAAATTTGATTTTCTATCTGCCTTAAACGTCTTAAGCAGAGATGTTCGTAAGTTTTTTGACTATTGTAATAGTATAAGGAATACGTTCGCGCACAATCCATATGCAACCTTCCAGGACAAGGATGTAGTTAAGGCAAAAGGCCTATTGCTTTCCCATCCGCGCCCGGTGGTTCCTAAGACTTTTCTGGGAGAGAAGGACAGCGTTGAAGTTTTGAAAACGCTTTTTAGCGTTTGCTTCCTACAAGCTGTAGTAGCTTACGAGGCTTTATGTAGGCAGAAGGTTCTCAATCTTATCACTAGTGAGATGACTGTCGAAGCGGCCACCGGTAAAGGGAGAAAATTTCAAGGAAAAATGTCAGTGAACGCAGAGTTTGAGCGCAGGTGTGTTGAGCGTTTAAGTGTACTTTATCCTGCAATAGAACCTGGCGACTATTACAAAGAGGCCGCGAAAAAATAAATTGTGCAAGCCTCCTTCATTCTTCGTTTCAAGGATTTAAATGTCTGCGAGTAATATACCCATTGGTTAACCCCATGTGCTCCGCTGCGCCTTCACTTCTGGTGGTAGATCAAGGGCAACCAAGGGGGTAGGATTGCCAGGCGGGTAAGAAAAGGCCCCCGCACCGGGGTGAGGTGTGGGAGCCGATTGAACGTAGGGCGGTATTATTAACAGTCGGCTGGTCACGGTTTCCAATGGTTGACATCAATCGGCTTTAGGCCGAAAAAGGTAATCGACGGGTCATATAGTAGGTATTGTTTCAGCGATAAGGTGTAGCTGCCAGACGGGATATTACGAACACTCGCTGGCCACACTTCGTCGGTTGCTACCGGAGAACCTGATGCGTCGTAAGCGGTAATTTGGATCTGCACGCCGACCGCTTCGGCAGGATGCGATAGGCATAACGAGTTCCCTCGCGTTCGTTATTAGAAGCTATTCGCCTGCGTCTGGAGCGGAACGACTTTTCCTTTCCAGCTCATCGAGCCAGGCAATCACCTCGTTCATACTCTTATCCCGGTCCCATTCTCCGGGTAGAGGATCTTCAGCAGGTAGCCCTGCATGTAAACGAAGTTTTTTTACGATGGCAGATGCCTGCAGCCCTAGTAAGGCATACCCCCGTCTCCTTACCCAGAAAAATTCGGGGTGATCCGGCGGATCGCAATCAAAGTCTTGGATGCCTCGAAGCTTTCCATGGAGCTGATCTTGTTGATCGGGAATTCGAAGAATCAAATACATCAAATCTCTAGGTAGTAGTCGCCAATCAACATCAAGCTCCAGCGGCCGAAATACTGGGTCCGCGGTCGTGGTCTGGCAATAACCATCTTGGCCCGCTGGCTGCCCATGCCAGGTGCCATCGTCTTTGCAGCAGTCGAAGCATTCGGTGGCGAATCGATCCAAATGGGAAACAACAATAATTCCTAGATAAGTGGTGGCTTGGTTAATCGTTTTCCGCTTGATCCTCCACTCTTTAATCAGGACAAATGCGTTGCCAAGCAAGACGCCGCTGATACCCGCCACAGCCGAGATTATTGCTGAAACGTTCCCTGGATCCATTAATGCCTCTCCGCGAATTAAATGTGTAAGCGCTGATTGTAGGCATTTCGATCAATAGCGCGCAGAGGCTTATTCTTGTGACAGTATCCACGCCAGTCCCTTATCAGCACCATATCGGCATTCTCCTAACGCCAAAACCCACAAATCCAAGATACTTTCGGAAAATCAATGGCCTGCGCTTACCAAATTTGGCGGTTCAGGAGAGGTTCGAACTCCAACAACTTTTGCCACCAACAATCTTAAAGCTTCATCGTTACTGTCCGCTTATGGCCGATAGCGGACGATTTACTACCTACAGTTGATCGTCCACAATTGGTCCAAGCGAGTCGTGTAGCTCTGACTCATCATTTCACGCCGCATGGCCCACGCTGGGCTACTAGGGACACTCGCCGCTCGCAGCGTCCCCCTTCCCCACCGTTCGTTGATCTGATCCAGTACGGCCATCACCTTGGTAGATTCGGTCGGTTGAGAAGCCGCAAACAGATCATCCGTGTATTCGCCTGGCTGACACAGGCTCATCAGCAATACCTCCGCCTTGCTGTACTTGAAGCCAGGGCGATATACCCGATCCACCGCAGCAACTGCGGCTTTGGTCAGTAGCCGGACATCATCCGTGGGGTAAGGCATATCGATCACCACACCATTGGCGTACTTCGCTTCCTCAGGATTGAACATCCCAGTACGGATGCTCACGCGCACTTTCTTGCACAGCGACTTTTGCGCCCTGAGCTTTTCTGAGGCGCGCATCATGTACGTGGCCACCGCCTCCTTGATCGGTGCCAGTTCCGTCAGCCGGGTGCCGAACATTCGACTGCAGCAGATCTCCTGCTTCGGAGGATCGGGTTCCTCTAGTTCCAGACAGGGGGTGCCGGCCAGTTCGCGCGCCGTCTTTTCGATCACCACACTGAAGTTTTTGCGTAGCGTCCAAGGATCTGCTTTTGCCAGATCCATCGCACTCTTGATGCCCAATGTATCCAGGTGCGCTTTCATTCGACGCCCTACACCCCACACCTCTGAAACGTCAGTGTTACGCAGCACCCAGTCACGCTTAGTTGGGTCGCAAATATTGACGACGCCACCCGTCTGCGCCTGCAGGCGTTTGGCCGTATGGTTGGCTAGCTTGGCCAAGGTCTTGGTGTGAGCGATCCCCACGCCCACCGGAATGCCGGCGCACCTCAGCACCTGACTACGGATCTGTCTACCGAGGCCGTCCAAATTGGTGATTCCGGCGAAATCGACGAAGGCTTCGTCGATGCTGTAGACCTCGACTGCGGGAACCATGGACTCGATCAGCGTCATGACGCGCTCACTCATGTCACCGTACAGCGCGTAATTCGAGGAGAACGGGACGATGCCGTGCTGCTTGAGCTTGTGTTTGATCTGGAAGTACGGCTCGCCCATTTTCACGTATGGCTTGGCATCGTAGCTGCGGGCGATGACGCACCCGTCATTATTCGATAAGACAACGATGGGGACCTTTGCCAGGTCAGGACGGAACACTCGCTCGCAACTGGCGTAAAAACTGTTGCAATCGATCAGGCCGAACACCGGCACCCGCTTAGACATGACTGCGCACACTACCAATGATCACGCCCCAGATCGCCAGCTCATCGCCTTCCAGCACGTAGCGCGGTGGATACTTGGGATTTTCGGACAGGAGGATCACCTCATTTCCACGGATGCACAGTCGCTTGCAAAGCGGATCATTGTTAAGCAGCGCAACAACAATATGCCCGTGAGCCGGCTCCAGTGAACGATCCACTACCGCCAAATCGCCGTCAAAGATTCCAGCCCCCTGCATGCTCTCTCCGGCAATTTTCACCAAGTAAACATGCGGAGCCCGGATGTTGAGCACTTCGTCGAGTGATATGTGGGTTTCGATGTGATCCGCTGCTGGCGAAGGAAAACCTGCCGGCACCCGAAAAAGACAAAGAGGTAATTTCCGACCGGCCACAGCAATAGGGCCTAGGATTGAAAAGCTCATGACGCACGACTTCCGATACTGTACAAATATACAGTTAACGTTCAGAACGGCACTCGGTCAATTTCTGTAGGAAATATCGGATAAACGGGAGGCTGGGAATTAACGAAATGATTATCGGAATCCGTCAGAACAACCCGCCCAACGCTACCGGTTCCCAGTTCATGATTACCAGCTCGCCACTGACTTCAGCCTTCCCCTGCCGCTGATTGGCTGTGGTGTAGCGGATGTCCAGAGTCTCGAAGTGGAAGCCTTCGAACACACGGCGGATGTCCGGATGATCGTTGATGCTGACCATCACTTTGCCTTTGCACCGGCGCATGAAGTCGGCCATCCGTTCATAGTTCTCGAACGGAAAGTCGACGCCGTAGCCGGCGGTCTGCCAGTAAGGCGGGTCCATGTAATGGAAGGTGTGGGCACGGTCGTAGCGTTCAGCGCACTCAAGCCAGGGGAGGTTTTCGACGTAGGTGCCGGACAGGCGCTGCCACGCGGCCGAGAGGTTTTCCTCGATGCGTAGCAGGTTGATGGCCGGGGCAGTGGTCGCCGTGCCGAATGTCTGACCCGAGACCTTGCCGGCGAAGGCATGGTGCTGCAGGTAGAAGAATCGGGCGGCGCGCTGGATGTCGGTGAGGGTTTCAGGGCGGGTCATTTTCTGCCATTCGAACACTTGCCGAGAACTGAGCGCCCATTTGAACTGGCGCACGAATTCTTCGAGGTGGTTCTGCACGACGCGGTATAGCGTGACCAGGTCGCCGTTGATGTCGTTGAGGACTTCGACTGGTGATGGCTGGGGCTTCATGAAGTACAGCGCAGCACCGCCGGCAAAGACTTCGACGTAGCATTCGTGTGGCGGAAAAAGCGGAAGGAGGCGGTCGGCCAGGCGGCGTTTGCCGCCCATCCAAGGGATGATGGGTGAATACATTGAGAGCAAGACCTTTACTGTATGGATAAACAGGTGTTAGGCTCGCCGCGCTTTGTGCACGGAGCAAGAGCCTTGGCTGGACTTGCAGGGACAATCTGCAGGGACGGCGGTCGATCCGGATGTTGGCGCATCCAGATCGGCCGCTCTTTTTTGAAGATCAACTCATTGTGTCCTCAAGGAAAGCCAATGGAAAAAAAAAGCAGTAATTTCAAAAAAGATACGATTGCGCTTTTAAGAAACCTACCAAGCGAATGGGCTATAGCCTTTTTGTTAGGTGCTGTGCCGCTTTGGCTTTTCAGCCACACTCAAAAAGATGTGGACGACATTGTTCAAGGACTACTTGCTATCGGTCCACTTATTGATTACTCCGCTTACTTAATTGCCCCTTATGGCTTAGTATTTCTTATTAAATATGGGATACGATTCAGATCAGACAAGAGCATGTGGATATTTGAGTTCACCCACAAAGTCATTGCAGAGATTGGAACCGGCTTTCTAACCATCACGCGAACGGGACTGGGTGCAGTTTTCGGAATATTAATAATAGGATTGAGCTCAAACATCATCACAATCTCAACTCAGCAAATTACGTCTTTGTTGGTTATGATATTTTCACTCACCATAGCTAACTGCGCACTTGCCCTTGGAAAAGATACGCTTATCGAACATACGAATAGAGCTGCTAGTAGCAACCCGTTAAAGTTCGACCCTAGACTTAAGTAATCATTTTTCGCTCTGTAAATTTATTGCAGACACGTAAGCTTGACACGCTCTAAGCGCTATTAGTCCTCGGTCACCGTCGTCGGTGATTCCAACAATTCGTTGAGCATGCGCTGGGTCAAGTTCGGCTCTTTTGGAACCATGAACCATGCCGCTGGTGGTGGCGGAGGTTGGCACCGATCCGTTGCCGGCATCGGTGGTGGCATCGAGTAGGACTGACAGGCGCAGATCAGCAGTGGCAAGACGGTCGCGCAGGCGATCTTGATTACGTTGGACATCGGTCAAGGCTCGGTAATGGGTTTGTTCACTGGTAGCCAGGCGCTGCTCGAGCGCGAGGCGTTTGTCTTGTTCGGCGCGCTGCTGCGCGGCGGAGGCCAGGGCCAGTTGATTGAGCGTTTCGGTGTGGAGGCGAGCCTGCTCGGCGAGCTGTTTGCCGTAGCGCCAATCCTGCACTTGCCAGGCGATGGCAGCGGATCCGCCGGCCAGGGTGGCCAGCAGCGCCGCGCTGACCAACAACCGATACGGCGCCGGGATTATTTCGCCGAGGCGCATAGCACCGCCCTCGCCCGCTCCCACAACTGCAAGCGATCCTGCAGACCATTCAGGCCGCCGTTGATCTTGCGGGTGATCGCTTCGAATTCGTTTCGATCCGCCAGAGCGTTCAGCTCACGAACCCACCAGAACCACGCGGCCGACTCGGCGGCCCACTGCGGCAGCTCCAGCAGCTCAGGCGTGCGCAACAAACGCTCGTCGCCGAACAGCGCCAAGCTGCAGCGCAGGTAGTTGTTGTGGCCGGTGATCTGAATCAGCCCCCGGCCACGGTAGCGCTGGCCATCGCCGTCGGCCTCGGGCGTGTTGCCCAGCCGTGCGGCCAGAGTCCCGGTGTCATACTTGCTCAGGTACTGGTCGCCGCCCAGTTCGCGCACGTAATTCAGCTCGCCGGATTCGTGTCCGACCTGGGCGAGAAATGCAGCTTGGCGTTGCGGTGTGTTGATCTGCCGGCGGATCATCGCGGCATTGAGCGCAGAAACAAAAACGCCCGCTTGGCGGCGGGCGTTGGGCATGATGCGTTGCAGTTGTTGCTCTGTCAGTGACATGGAGTTCTCCTTGGTTGTGAGACTTCGGCGCTACTGCTTGATCTGAACAACCTTCAGATCCTTCGCCGGCTTTTTCTTTTTGCCTTTGGCTTTCGCCTTGCCCTTCTTGCCGCCGTTGCACTCGACCGTCGTGCTCCAGCCGGCCTGGGTGAATACCTGCTCCACGGAGTCGACCAGGTACTCGCCGTCGAGTCCGACCTTAAAGTCTTGGGCGTTGATCGATCGTTCGGCAAACAGGTCGGTGCGCCCTGCCATCTCCAGTCGGACGCCGGCCGTAGATCGATTGAATGCAGTGAGGCGGGCTTGGGCAGCAGCTTCGGCGGCTGACTTGTTCGGGTATATGTGCCGGTCGGTGTGCACCGTCGGCAAGCCGTCCGGTGATTCGTCGTTGTCGAGAGTGACCACGGCGAGCTTGCCGGTCTTCTTGTCCTGGTGTTTGGTCGACACAGCCTTGTGGGTGTTGCGGTCACCGAGCCGGAACTGAAAACGGCTGACGTCTCGGCGATAGATATTCACAGTGCCTAGCGCCTTTCCCGAAGCACTCTCCCCGCCCTGACGCTGCATCACCAGCAGCTTGCCGTCGGCCACCTTGGCCGTGCAGTCGTATTGCTTGGCCAGGCGCGTAATGAAATTGAAGTCCGACTCGTTGAGCTGATCGGCGCGGGGCACCTTGGTCTGCACCGGGCAGACCGCCTGCCAGCCGTTGCGAGCGGCGACGTCGGCGACGATCCGCGACAACGGCACGTTTTCCCAGCTGCCGCTGCGAGTGGTCTTGCCGCTGCCACGCATGTCGCTGGCCTTGCCGGTGATCACCAGTGTGTCCGGCGGGCCGGACAGCTCGATCTCATCAACGACGTAGCGGCCGATGCGAGTCAGTCTGGTTTCTGCGTAGCCCAGGTAGATCTCGATGTTGGCCCCACGCGAGGGCAGAACCACCGCACCATCGCGGTCATCGATACGCAGTTCGAACTCGTCGGACTCCATGCCGGGTTTATCTGTGGTTTTCAGCTGCAGGAGTCGGTCATTGATCCGCTGGGTGATATCGGCGCCATCGGCCACGACGCGAAAGATGGGGGTCATTGTTCTGTCCAAAAGAAAGCCCGCACAGGGCGGGCTGATTGAGTGCTTACTCGGGATGCAGAAAGACAATTCAGCCCCACAACATCACCTCGCTGTCATCGGGTGCCGGCAAATCTGGCAGCTCGATCACTATGCCGGCGCGGTACGGTTGCGGCTCATCGGCCAGGCCCTGATTAGTATCCAGCACCGCCTCGACCGTTCCGTTCAGATGCCCGTAGGCGTGGTAACACAGGGTGTCGAGCAGATCCCCGTCAGACGTTCTGCAAGTCATCGCCATAGCGCACAAACTCCAAGGTGAACGCCTGTTTACGCGGGATACCACCCTGCAGCAGCGCGCTCTGTTCTTCTTCGACGTTCTTCAGGCACCAGGTGCCGAGCACGTCGCCATAGCCGGTGGTCAGCGTCAGGGGCAAGAGCTGGGCGCCCAAGCTGCGCAGGGTGTCCAACTGCTTGATGCCGCCTTTGAATCCGGGAAAGATCGCGCCCTTGAGGGTGATCTTGTCCTCGCCGATGCCCACCGCTTGCTGCGCCGGTCGCCGGGTCAGGCGTTCCTGCGAGGCCCAGCGGTATTCCGTTGAGCGCCGCAGTTCCTCGAAGGCGGCGGTATCCAGGTTGAAGTAATACGGGACAGCCTTGGGATCCAGTGGCTGCACGATCAGCAGGTGTGGGAATGGCTTCACAGCTTCCGGTACCGGTGTCGCGTCACCGGCCAGCGATCCGGTTGGCAGGATGTTCCCCAGCGATGGGCTGACTTTGCCAGCGATTTTGTTGATGGCGGTCGACGCCCGGGCGGCTTGCTCCTTGAGTTGGCCCATGCGCTCATCAATCTGCGACAAGGCACGCGTGGCCTTGTTGTAGGTGGCCACCACCTGACCGACCTTGGCCTGGGCGGCGTTCACCCCGCGCATGACGCGCTGCAGTTTTTCACCGACTGCCGGACCGACAATCGGAATGCCTTCCAGCTCCGAAGCCGCGCCGCTGATCTCGCTGATCGCGCCGTTGACTGGCCCCATCATGCCGTCGAGGCTGCGCCGGCCACTCTCTCCTGCTGCCGCCAGATTTTTCAGTCCCGACTGCAGCTGTTCCATGTAGGCCATTGGCCCTCCTCGTTACACATGCGGTTCGTCGAACAGCGAGCGGTTTTGCAACTGCTGTGTGGACTGACGCCACTGCTGATCGATGTAGGGTTGAAGCTCTCGCGCCAGTTGCGCCGGATCCTTTACGTCGCCCTGTACGGTGACATGCAGAGGCGCCTGAATATCGAACCGCTGCTCAACCTTAGTCGACTGGGGTTTCGCAGCAACAGGCGGTGCGAGCATCGCCGGTACCGCCGGGGATGCCGGCTGATTCAATGCACGCGTGACATCCCCCATTGCTGTTGCAGTCGACTCCCGTTCAGGCAACAATGGCTTGGAAACAGGCAGTGTTGGAACCTGTGCCGGCAACGCTTGCGTCGGAGCCGATATTGGCTTGGGACGGTCGAGAGTCGCTTGAGGAACGGGCGCCGCGCCGGTCAGCAGCGGCAACATTTTCGGTTGCGGCTGGACCATGTCTTTGACGACCGGTACCGGCGCGAATGAACGGGCGATATCGCCCATCACTGGCGGGATGTTCTGCCCTGCATTGACCATCATCAGCGGCCCGGCATCCGGCACTTTCTTGAGCGCTTCAGGGGTTCCGAACAACTCTTTACCCGCAAAGCCGCCGAGTGCGTCGCCGCCCATGTAACCGAGATAACCGCCAATCAATCCGCCGACCATGGTGCCAATGATGGGAATGGCCGATCCGATAGCGGCCCCCGCAGCAGCGCCGGCGAGAGTGCCGGCCAACCCACCCGCCGCTTGCCCGTACCCTTCGGCTTTTTCATCTTGAGTTTCGGCATTCTGATAGGTGTCCCAGGCCTTGTATCCCGCCTCAACGATGGCGACCACGGCGGTTCCTTTCACCACAGAACCAACGCTAGGACCGCCCCCGCCTCCACGGGTAACACGCTCTTTGCCGCCGCCCCCACCGCCCTTGCCGCCCTTACCTTTTTTCCCATCACGACCGCTATCGAAGTCGCCGGCATCCAGTCCACCGCCCATGGCCGGCAGGTTAGTGACGATGACTTTTTGCGGAATGTTCGGGTTACCCATCAAGGTGCCGCGCCCGATATTCATCAGGCCCTTACCCATCTTGAACGCACTGACGGCGCCCTTGAGCGCGACCAGACCCGCCACGGCTGTACCGATGGCGGTAACCAAACGCGGTGATTCGTCGGACAGGCCCGCGAGCTGTCGGCTGACGTTGGTGATGCCGTCCGCGACCGCATCAGTGACCGGCCGAATCGCATCACCGATGCTGCGCATGGCATCGTCCATGCTCTGGGCCATCTCGGACCATTTTTGCGCGGAAGTCTGCCGGCGTTCAGCCAGGTTCTTGTCGAGGATCCCGGTGGCATTGGCCGAGTCTTTCTTCAGTTGCTCATACAGATCCTTGTTCTGCATGTACGCGGTCAAAGCGGCCTTGACCTGCATGTCGGCGAACAGATCACCGGTACGCAAAGCCTCCTCCAAGGACTTCATCATAGCCTTGGCTTTCTCGGGATCGGCCTCTTTACTGATCGCAGCTGTGGCCTTGGCCATTTCGGCCGCCCGTTTAGGATCGGTCGCCTCGATGTATTTCTGGGCCAAGGCAAAACTCGACTCCAGCGTAGACTTGCCGTTCTGCAGTCCGGTTTGCAGCGACTTCTTGTAGTCGATACCCGCCTTTTCATAGGCCTTGACCGTTTCGCCGGAACCGATTTTCTCCATCCAGTTTTTTAGATTATTGGCCGCTTCGTCCGAGCCGCCGGCCGTCTTCATCTGCACTTGCAACATCGCGCCCAACTGCGACACCGAGTCCATACCGGTGATGCCCAGCTTGCCCATACCAGCCAACAGTTCAGGAAACCACTTGGCCATGTCGACCGCTTCAAAACTGCCTGCCTGTCCCTGGTAGGCGATGGCCTCCAGCGCCTTTTGCATCACAGCCGGATCGGTGATCTTGGCGTTCTGGCCCAAGGCATTGATCATCTTGGCGGTTTCAGAGCCGTCCGAACCCTGCCCCACAGCGAACTTGGCCGCCGTCGGTGCATAGGCCAGTGCCTTATCCAGCTCCATGCCGGCGCCGACCAGGGCGTTGACCAACTCGGCGACCTGGTTGCGCGCCATGCCCGTATCACGCGACGTGTCGATCACGGTTTTGGAGAGCTGCGTTTCTTCTGGCGTGTTGGCAATGTTGGCCTTGATCGCGATGTCACGAATGATCGCGCCGTAGTCCGCACTGACCTTTGTCGGAATGGCCACGGCAGCAGTCAGTGCGCCGGCCTGGCCGAGGGTGCTTTTCATCCCCTGCCGACCTTCGTCCAGTTGTCGGTAACCGAGCGCTTTGAGTTCCGCACCGGCCGCGACACGACCCATCGTGGCGTAGGCCTTGCTCAAACGTCCGACCTCGACGCCCTGTTTCTTGAGAAGGTCGAGGTTCTTTTCGTATTTGGACAACAGCTTGTCGGCACCGGCGGCGCCGGTTGCGTGCGCCTTGCGCCATTCCTCGCGCAGACGCATGGTGTCGCCGATGGTGTTCTGCAGCACCCGGGCTTTACTGCCGACCGTACCCAGGTGCTTGATCTTGCTTTCGACGTCCTTGAACGCTTTGCCCACCGTCGGATCGACGGCGCCGCCGATGACAAAGCCGAGTGCGAGGTTCTTCGCCATGTGCGTGTCCTTGGGTCGAGGATGATTGGAAATGGCTCAGTCCGTGAGCCACCACACGATGTCGTTGAAGGGCATGGCCATGATCTCGGCTGCCGAGAAACCAGTCTCCTTGGCGAGTCGCTTGGCCAGTCCTTTCAATGTCGGCCCGTCAAATCTCGTCGTCTTGGACCAGACGAAAATAGCCTTTCTGCAGGCGCATGTAGTCGACCAACTTGAGGGCCATCAGATCCTGTTCCGGGGTCTGAGTCAGCGAGGAGAACAGCGACATTTCGCGCTTTTCTTCATCGCCGTTGCAGGCTGCTTGCGCGGCCCGAATGTCTCGCACGCAAGGTGTACGAATAGTCAGCGTGTCGACCAGCACACCCGACAGCTCGGTGGGGTGTCGCAGGGAGATGCGAAAGCCTTCCTCGGTCAGTTGCAGCCAGCTTGGCAGTGGTTTTTCTTGAGTGGCTTGATTGGTTTGCGTCATTTCATTGTGTCCTTAAAGGCCCAGGGCCGAACGTTCGTCAGCGAGTTGGTCGACGCCATCGACGACCAGCACCATGCCCAGCATGTCGATCTCGTAAATCACCCGGCCGGCGACTTCGAGCTTGTAGTAGGTCAATGCCATGTTGTGTTTGGTCTCGGCCTTCTCACCGGCCTTCCAGTCGCCCATGTCGACCTCCTTGATACCGCCACGCATGGTGACGATCACCGGGGTGACCTTGCCCTTGAGCCCCTTGAACGAACCTCGGAACACAGCGCTGCAGGCGGTGCGGTCGGACAAACCGAAGAATTTGAGCGCTTCGCGCCGCACACCGTTGGTGGTAAAGCCGGCCTCCAGTTTTTCCACGCCGGTCGGGATCTCGACCTCGCCGGCCATACCGCCGCCTCGATAGGCTTCGGTTTTCAGCACCACCTTAGGCAGGGTCAGGCTCGGCATTTCGCCGGCAAAACTGACGCCGTCGATAAACCCGGCGCAGTTGGAGAGAACTTCAGGAATCATCAGGGTGCCTCCTTAGGCGGGCTCAAGCACTTCGGTCATCCACTCGTTGGTGACCTCAAAAAGGAAGTTCGGGTTTTCGGCCGGCGGTACGTCGGTGAAGCGGATGCGCCAGTACACCTTGCCCTGCTCGATCTGGCTGGCGGTGTTCAATTCGTGATCCGGAAACACCTCGAAGTTGATCACCGCACCTTGGTTTTTCAGGTCACGCATGAACGCTTCCAGGCCGTCAGTGACATCCTTGACGTAGGTCTTGGTGATCGAGCGGTCGACCGCCCACTTGTGGCCGGCCTGCACCGCATCCATGAGGATGAACAGCGTGCGTACGCGGGTGACGAACGCCCACTTCGGATCGCTCGACAGCGTGCGGTTACCCCAAAGGCGGTAGCCGTCGTCGCGAATGATCGTGGTGATATTGGCGTTGTTGAGCAGGTTTGCCCGACAGGTCTCGTCGCCGTCCAGGTACTCGACTGCGCGGGTGGTGCCGGTGATGCCGGTGAACTCTTTGTTCGACGGCGAAGCCCAGAAGCCGTAGGTCGCATCCGTCCAGGCAAACAGGCCGGCGGTCCATGCAGAACCCGGCGCATCTACGGTCTTGCTTTCGCCGGTATCCCAGAACTGCACACCGGGGTCGACCATGAACAGGTTGCGACTGCCGAAATTGTCGGCGTAGGCCATGGCTTCCTCGTCGGTGGTGCATGGCCCGTCGATGATGCCAATGGCGCGCAGCTTCTGCGCCAGACCATCGATGGCGGTGGCCACCGCCTTGGTGGCCGAATGACCAGGTGCGATCAGCAAACGCGGTTGGGCGTTGAACAGGCTTTTGCCATCGAGCAGTGCCTGCAGGCCAGTACGCTGACCCGAAGCCAACACGCCGCCGATAATGGCCGATGTCTGCAGCGCCGGATCATCCATCTTCGGCACGCCGATGGCGACGATTACCGCCTTGGCTTTTTTGTAAATCGCCTGGCAGGCTCGGGTCATTGCCGATTCAGCGCCGAATGCTGCTATGGCTTCGCGCTCAGTGGTGATCAGCTTCAGTTCCCCTGCCTTGGCAGTGCCGCCGCCCAACACACCCGGCGTGAAGGTGTCGCACAAACCGATGATCGAGGAAGACGGCAGCGTGATGGTGCGCGCGCCGGTGTCGACCGCTGTGGTCGTGACGCCGTGAAAGAAACTCATAAGGCTCGTTCTCCAGAAACGAAAAAGCCCCGCGTGTCTGCGAGGCTTGAGGTGTTGGTATTGCATGAGGCGGAATGAAAAACGCCCCGTCAGTGCGGGGCGTTCAGGTGATTTGCGTTGCCAGCCAGATCGGCGCTGGCGGACGGTGTTCCGAAAGAGGAAATTGCTCGCCTTGCGGCCAGCCGCGCAACGTCCGGCGGTAGGCCTGCAACTCCGCGTACTGATCGACCGCGAGCGAAGTCTCGCCACCCTCCTCGAGCTCGTCGCGGTGGCGAGACACCAACGGATCAGTCAGCGCCAGTTGCGCATCACGCCAAGATCGCTCGACAGACGTCAGCTCATCAGCATTCAGCGGCGGCGGATCGATCAGCACCGGCTGACCATCGGGTCGTGACGACATTTTCTTGGGGCTGACCGACAACTCATCGAGCAGCGCCTGCCAAACACTTTCCGACACCTCGACCACGTCCGCCGGCATGTCGGCGCCGTGAACCTCGGGGCGATAAGCCCCACAGATGGACGGACTGAAAAAAACAATCTTGCTCATATTTAGTTCCCCACTGCTCGCCACCAAACCGTCCATCCAGCCTGAGACGCACCCGACTGATTTTGTACGCGCAACGTACAGCCGGCCGCACCCAGCCCCGCCCCCATAACTGCGTGCATCAAACACAATGACCCGACGTGCATTGGCGTAATGTTGCGCGGCGCGTTAGGGAACGGAATAGGGAACGTGACATAAACGTACCCGTTAGCATCCGTAACGCCTGACCCCCATTGCTCGATCGCCCCCGATGGCAGTCGGTGATAACCGCTGCCCCCCCAAAAGCTGCCGAACTCGGGCGCATACTTCAAAGCAGACATACCGCTTTCAACGACCCATTGCCCGTTCCCCGCCGTTATCACGATGGTAGAAAGCGATTGGAGAGACACAGAAGTCATAGAGTTAACGGACATCGCGCTGATAATGTCCGTACCCTGCCGAGCAATAGTGACCACCCCCGGCGTCGTGTTGAATAGAAAAAAATTAGTGCCGGTGGGTACTGAAGCAACAGGCGGCAAGGTCAGTGTCCCTGATGCCGCTAGCACAATACGATAGCCAGCAGCCGAGGCACTGAGCGTCGCGGGCAATGCTCCGATATCCACACGCCCGGCAAAATTCCCCTGCGCCCGCTGCGCAAATTCCGTCGTGGCCAGCGCCTTGCTGCTGTCAAACTGCGGTTGCGTGATGAAGTGCGCGCCGCCCATCGTGCCCGCAAAGCGAAACATCACCGAGCCGCCAACCAATCGCCATTGATCTTGCAGGCGGATGAATTCGGCCGTGTCGCCCAAGGCCAGCACCAACGGGCCGGCCACGCCGGTCGACGTATAGATAACGTCAGTCCCCGAACCCACGATTTTCAACCCGCCCGCGCCGGCGCTGACCAGCGTGATCGTAGCTCCCTGCGCAACACCTGCTGTCGGTGGCAAGGTCGCCGTGAGCTGTGCTGCGGCGGAGAAACTGTGAAGGCCGCCGACGTGCGCCGCCGACAGCACCAGGCTCGCATCGTTGGTCGTGAACCCCGAGAACTCGATACCGCGCCGCTTGAGAAATTCAGTCGTCGCCAGCGACTTGCTGCTGTCGAACTGCGCCGGCGTGGGAGCCGTGGGGTTGCCGGAAAACGTCGGCGAGAACAACCGGGCAAAACCGTCTGTGATGTCCTTGAACGTCAGCGCGGTGGTGCCCACGACAATCGGGCCATCCGTTACCAGCTGCCAGATCGTGTCGGCCTGAGTTGCGCCAACCTCGACCGCCACCGTCAGATTCGGCGTCACCTTGGTGTTGTTGTCCGCATCCTTGGCCCGCACCCAAGCACCTACCGCCGCCACCCATGGACCATTGTCCTTGGCCAACGTCTGGTTCTTCACCAGTACCCGGTCACCGGCGTTCAGCGAAACCCCGTCCACCACCTGCAAACCGACCAGGTTGATATTGGCCGTGGTGGCTGCTCGCACCGACTGTTTGATGTCGAGCTTGCTCAGTTCCTCAAGAATGCGTGAATCGACCCACTCACGCGTTGCCAGCACCACCGCCGGATCGATCTTGAGACTGATCTGCGCGGTACTGGAAACAATAAGGTTCATCCGCACTACCTGCGTACGTCCCGAGCCCTGCGACAGAATTGGTTTGAAGCTCGGCGCACAGTTGGCCACCGCTACCAGGTCGCCGTCCGCGTCGTACAGTCCGACCTCACGAATCCAGCGCCCCCCCTCATCGGCTGGAATCACCTGCTCGGCGATGATTACCGCCGCATTGACCGGATCAATTCGTAGCTGATTCAGCGGCCGCCGACGCCACTCGTTGATCAGTTTTGTTTGCTTGGCGCTGGGTTGCGGGTCAGTGCCATTCGCATCGCCCAGGCCCATCTGTGTAATGTTCCAGGGAACCCCAAGCACGTTGGCATTCGCCAGCTTGGCGGCACCCACGTCCGTGAGGATCGCGAAGAATTTCGAATTCTCATCAATCATGAATAAATGTCCAAGGTGTCAATGGAGTGTTCCCGCCCAACCACACCGAAGTTGCCGGTGAGGTTGATGTCCTGCATTTCAGGCGGGTAGATGTCGAGCTCGTCGCCGTCGTAGAGGCATGCACCAACATTCAGGTTGCCTTGCGTTTCAAGGCTGATGGCCAGCCCCGTCAACTTGCGGCTAACCGGTTTGGCGTCATCAATCAGGCGTTCAAGTTCGAGGTACATTTCCTCGGTGATGCCGGTATCCAGCACCCCGACCTTCAAGGCGAAGGTGCCCGGCACCCCTTGTGGCACCGTGTTGAACCATTCGACGATCTCAATCAGGTAGCCCAGCGGTTCGACGACTCTGCGCAAGGCACCGATGGTGCCCTTGTGTTTGTGGATGAAGAACGACGCCTTGATTGCGGCGCGCTTGACCGGCTCCGACCAGGACGGATCCCAACGGTCGACCGACCAAGCCCAGGCCAAGTGCGGCAGCAGGTGCTCCGGACAGGTGTCGGGGTTGTAAAGCGTGCGCAACGGAATCAACGTGGTTTCGGCGAATGTCGCCTCGATACCCCGTTCCAATGGAGTGCTGTTGAGCGGCAAAAGACTGCGCATGTCAGCCTCCTAACACAACGGTGTAACCCGTGCAGTAAGCGGCCTGCCCCTTGGTGGGTTTCAGATCCTGCCAATCCTTCAGTTCCACCCGCGCAACACCGGCAACGTGTAATTGCGCATCGACCCCAGACCGGGCCACCTCGACGCCCAGTCGGCGCCTTGGATTAATCCAGGCTTCCAATCGACGGATCGCCTCGGTAAGCGCCGCGTCGTTCTCGGGGCCGGCGCCCTTCATGTGCAGCACGGCGTCGACCCGGTAACGAAGGATCTCCGCACCGCGCACAGTGACGCGGTCGCCAACCGGGCGCACGTCGTCATCGTTCACCGCCTCCGCGACCAAGGCCAGCAGTTCCGGCTCGGCCGTACCGTCCCCCTCAAGTCCCAGCACCGTGACATCCACGCAGGCCGGCGCTGGGCTTTCCGCCGTGGCATCGGCGACCAGCGCCGAAGCGTTCCGTGCATGGAGAATGTAGCTATTGCGGGGGCCGGCCGTTGTCAGCCCCTCATAGGCCAGTTGCACGCGCTCACGTAACGCATCATGAGACTCCATGACCGCTGCAATCGGCGGCACAGCCAGAGGATCCGCCGCCTGGATCACCAGGCGCTTGAGGTTGACGTTGGCGGCCAGGTGATCCAGATCGGCGCCGGTGGCGTAGGCCAGTAACTGAGCCTTGGCCGCGTCGTTCACACGTGCCCGATTACCGAGCTTGATATAGCTGCCGAGCTCCAGCAGCTTGGTCACCGGATCGCTTTCCAGCGAGGCGGTCCAGTTCTGCCCCATATGCCCTCGGAACACGCCCAGCGCTTCGCTGTACGTGTCTTCAAAGTCCAGCGGTTCCAGCACGTCCGGTGCCGGTAGCTCCGACAGATCCACCAGGGTACTCATACCCACACCTCCAACGTGCCGCGCTCACCGAGGTATTCGCCGCTGATCTTGAAATTGATTTTCCCGCCGAGGACGGAGACAACCACCACGCGCTCAAGCTTGAGCCGTGGCTCCCATTGGTTGAGCGCCCGCACGGCCTCAGCCTGCGCCGCGCTTTTCCAGCCTTCGTTGATGGGCAGGTCGACCATGCGCCGTAGCTTGCTGCCGTACTCCGGCCGTTCACGACGGCTCAGCAAAGGTGTGCCGAGGATGTCCGCAACCGACTGACGTAGATGCTCGATACCGGAGATGGGCTGCCCGGTGTGGCGATCCATTCCGATCATCGGGTCTACTCCTTGAGCTGCTCGTATTCAGGGTGAGCCTTGAGGTATTTCAGCGCGATGTCATCGCCCGCCTCGACCGAGACCAGGCTCTTGGCCACAGGAAGGGTGCGACCGTCCGGAAGGATCACCGTACGTGAGGTGTAGAGGGTGTCGCGAAATTTCACTGCGGATGTGATCGGAACCGGTGGGGTTACGGCGACAGGATCCTGCCCCGATGTATCGTCTTGAGGTTTGGCCATGATTGCTCCGGGCATGAAAAAGCCCGCACAAGGCGGGCCGAGTTGGATAGTTTCACTAATGTTTGTGGTGGTTGCTGTTGCCGGTAGTGTCCAGGATTGCACCATCGCTGGTGATGTCTCCGGTGACGTGCAGCGGTCCCTTGATGTTCACCTTGGCTTCGAGATCGATCGTTCCCGACCTCACAGTGACAGCGCTGTCGGTCACCTCGGCTTGAGTTGACCCGACCTTGATGATGACGGTGCCGGTTGGCAGGCTGATGGTGTAGCTCTTGGCTTCCCAGTCGTAGATCAGGGACCCGCCGTCCTCAAAGCGCCAGACTTCGACGTGGCCACGGTTGTCAGGCGGTGGCCCGCCGTTACCGTATAAGCCGGGAATGAACGTGCCTTGTGCCACTTCGCCACTGGCACTGATCAAGGTGCCCTGCTCATTCAGGCTTGGCGCTCGCCAGTGTCGTGCCTTGCCGGCGGCAACGCTGTGCCAGCGCACCCAACCGCTGACCCATTCACCGTCCGAAACGCGGCACACCGGTGGTGACGCCGTAAGATCCACCGCCACCACGTAGCAGTCCTTAACCAGGCCGGCGAGCATGCGGTCATGCTGGGCGCTCACGTAGCCGCCGCTCATGGTAGATTCTCCGGCGCAAAGTACTTGTCCTTGTTGGCCAGGCCGGTGTCCGGCTCCATGCCGAACAGCAACGTACCCGGTGGCTGATCGGGCCACGGCCATTGCGTTTCGCCGAGGTAGATCTGCTGCGTCCATTCCACAACCCAGACGGTGTAGCCGTCCAATTCCGGCTTGGTCCAGTCCTGCATGGCCTGAACAAACTCCGCCGGTTCAACTTCCACACCCCACGACTGCATTCGCAGCAGCACGGCCAACTGACCGGCTATGAACACCGCTTGCTGATGGTGATCGGGCTGGATCGGGTCGGTAATAACACGCGCCTCGAACTTGCAGGACAGACCCGTTTCGCCGGTTCCCGGATCCAGTCCCGGCTCCATCTCTCCTAATTCGACCAGAACTGCCGGCAATGCGATGCGATCATCAATGTTCGGCCAGACTGCAACTGTCTGAATACCTGGCAGGTGATCCTGAATATGCCGTTCAATGGCTTGATATAACTGCTCCAGGCTGAAAGGCTCGTCGACTTGATCCGTCATGTCATGTCCCCTTCAGATGCTTCTGCAGTTCAAAATTGAGTTCCTGCTGCAGGACGTGCAGCAACTGTTCGTCGGCCTTGCGGATCCAGCTTTCGAAGTGTGGCCGCGCCTGCTCAAGCGATACCTTGGCTTTCGCCAGTGGAAAGCGGCTGCCGTGTTCGGCGATCCAGCCCGAACTGGCTCCGCCTGCCCCGCTGACATCGCTGTCGGGGTAGTCACTGGCGTCGAAATGCTTGCTGGCTGTACGGATCCAGACGTCCGCGCTGTTGCCGTAGACCTTCTTGAAGAACGCGCCCTGAAAGCGTCGACCGGCCACCGATACACCGGACCGACTCTGCCGAGGACGACCGATGCGGCTGGCTTCCATGGCGTTGAGGCCGAACCAGAGTTTGCCGCTGTTGGCTCCCCCGTTGACCGGGTACGCCCGCAAACGCTGACGCACGGCCGCCACGGCGATACGCTCCTGACGGCCGACAGCGCGGGCGATGTGTGTGGCGAGCCAACGCAGGGTTTTGTTGATTGCTCGCCGCTGGGCAGCGGCGGCGGCCTTGGGTACCAGGGCGGCGAAATCCTGAAAAGCTTTCAGGTCTGCCGCCGAGGTCTGCAGCGAGATCATCCCGCCGCCGGCCGAGGGCTTGAAGTAGCTGCCGACGCTCATGGTTTAGCCCTCAATAACAACGCGACCCACCCGGTGCCATCCGGTTCAAGTTTCACCAGGTCGTACTGTCCGCCGCCGTCTTGCACCGGTAGATCAATAAGAACCAGTTGGCCCGGCTCAATTCCTGAAGCATCGCTGACGCGGATCTCGAACTGCGGCTCTCGTAGTGCGGTGTTGATCCGGCCCATGCGCGGTTGTAACCAGGGTGCTGAAAAGAAACCGGCGATCTCGCGACCGCCGACCGTCCCCATGTCGCCCAGCCCATCCAGCACCAGGGCATCCATGTCTTCGCTCAACTCGCGAAAGCCCACAGTCATTCACCGTCGTCGACTGTAGCTGGGTTGTCTCGCAGCAATTGCTGCGCACGCGGGTCCTTGATGGCGGCAATGCGCCCCTCAGCCAACAGCGCATCCGCCACCTCTTTGCTGGGTGGGCTATAGGGCTCGCCTTTGACCACCACGCTGCGGCCGTCCTGCACGCAGCCATCGATCACCAGGTATTCAGCTTTTTTGGCCATGTCACACCACCTTGGCGTAGATGAAAGCGTCCGGCTCCAGCAGGCCGGCCAAGGCGGCACTCTGCAGCTTCAGCCAGCGGGCGCTCGGTTCTTGGGTGAGCCAGCTTTTCGGAAAGCGGGCCGCTTCAACCAGACCGCTTTCGACGGCTTCCAGATCCTGAATCGCGCCGTAGAGCATGGCGTTGCGCGTAGAAGTTGAGCCGAGGATCAAACCGCCGGCCGGGATCATCGGCAGTTCTTCATCTTCGTCGTCATCGGCCAGATACCACTCGTCATAGCCGTACAGGTCGACGCCTGGATCATTCAGGTAACCCAAGTAGGTCACGCCGTCGGGCAACTCCTCTGGCTTGATCATGCCCATGTCGACGCGGCGGGTATTGAGTTGCTTCATCACCGTCGCATTGGATTGGAAGGCGTCCAGAGCTTCGCCGCTCATGGCCACAGTATTGGCCGTGCGGCCGGAGTCCTTGGCGATCTTGCGTTTCCAACTGCGCAGGTTGCCGATGGGGTCGCTGTCGGCCGTGCCCCATTGCCCGCTGCCGAGGCTGATCCGGTGGTCGCTTGCCATCAGAAAGTCGATGGTGTCGTCCACGCCCTCGCCGATCACGCGAACCTTGCCGGTGGTCAGCGCCTGGGCGCACATCCACTCTTCGCGACGGACGATCTCGTCGTCCAGGTCACGCAGATCCTTGCCCAGCAACTGGCCGGCACGCTCCAGCGGGGTGCGCGTAGAGTAAGGGTTGTCGCCGGCCGCACGCTTAAGCACAAGCTCGGCAGTGGTCTCGCGCTTGGGCTGAATGTACGGCGGCGCGTAGGTGCTGGTGGTGTACCCCTCGCGCAACGACAGACTGCCCGGCAGACGCGGATTGACGAACGGCGCCATCTTGCGTTTGCCCTTGATGATGTCGATGTCAACGGTCTTGGTCGGGAACGTCACCGGACTGCCGCCATTGAAAAAAGTGTTCAGAAGAAAGCGGCGTGCGGTCGGCATCTGCTCGACCGCTTCCAGCATGGTGCGGGTATCAAAAATATCCATCGGAAACTCCGGTTAACGAACGAACAGGCACAAGGCTCGTAGCGCGGCTTTCGCCTTCGCTGCGGTGAGCCCTTCGCCGAGAGTGAGTTGGGTGGCCAGCACTTCACCGGTCAGTCGGATCGGCGCCGCTTGTGCACCTTTACTGGCATCCGTGGCTTGATCGAGGATCGCTGAAGGCACCTCTGAGCCGTCGGTGGCGGCGGTCTTGCACAAAACGTATTCGCCGCTCGCATGGATCTGGCCTAGAACAGCACCTCGCGGAAGGTTCTGGCCGGCGGCGATCACAGCAATATCAATCATCACCGGGAAGGCGCCCGCTGAAAGCTGCTCGGGCACATAAGTTTGGCGCTCTGGATTGCTCATATTTTTCTCCTGTCAGCGGCGCGAGGCGCCCACGACGATGGCGTTGACCACGGTCTTGCGTTCGCCTTGGTCATCGTTATCGGTTGGAGTCGAGGTCGAGGCGCCGGTGGCATCGGACTTGATCGCGTTCAGTGAAATGCCGCGATCCTGCGCCGCCTTGAACAGTTGCAGGGCGGTGGCCTCGACCGAGGTGCCGGCATCGATGGCGGCAGCGATCTCAGTCTCGAATCCCTTGCTGGCCATGGCGTTGATGCCGGTGATGCGCTGCCGTTCAGCGGTTGCGCCCTCCTGGCGGCTCTGGGTGCGGATGCTCTCCAGATCCGGCTGACTCGCCTGTGCGATCTGTATGGTTTGCGGATCCGTGCCGGCGGCTAGCGCCTCACGCAACTCCGCCGTGCTGCTGACAGTGGTCATGTTGAATTTCCTCGGTTGGGTTACGGCCGTTTTGGCCAGTTCAGTAATCAATGCTTCAAGCGAGCCCAGACGATGGGCCAAGCCGGACTCGACAGCGGCAGCGCCGACACGCAGTCCGCCGAAGTCGCCCATCTCCGGAACGCGCTCCGGATCCACACCAAGGTTGCGGGCCACCTTGGCTACGAACACGTCGCCCATGGCGTCAACGGTTTCGCCAACTTTGGCCCGGCCCTCTTCGGTGGACAGATCCACCCGCTTGTTGGGTGCGTTGCGGCTGACGATCTGGTAACGCTTGCGCCCAGTGGCGGCCTCGCCTTCCACCACCGCCTCGACCACGACGCCAATGCTGCCGGCGAGCGCGGTCTCGTCGATGACGATCTCGCCAGCCGCCGAGGCGATCCAGTAGGCCGCGCTGGCACCGGTGCCGCCGATGTAAGCAACAATGCGTTTACGATCTCGGGCTGCATGGATGTGGTCGGCCAGCTCGTTGATGCCGGCGGCCACACCGCCTGGGCTGTCGATGTTCAGGATGATTGCGCTGACCTTGGGGTCGTCCAGCGCTTTTTGCAGGTCGGTCGCCAGCACCTGGGTACTGGTCGCTCCACTGATCTCAGTGAAGAGATTGGCGTAGCGGAACACGGGGCCGACCACCGGGATGATCGCCACCCCGTTGCGCACGCTGACGGTACGGCTGTTGTCCAGCCGCATGCCGGAGCGTGTCTCCAGCGCCGCCGGGTCGCCCATTCGGTCTGCGATGGTCAGCAGGTTTTCCAGGGCGCCGGGCAGCATCAGCCAAGGCTGCGAGGCAGCCAGCTCAAATGCGCGGGGCATGGGTTACTCCTCGTTGGGGTTGTTGGGTGGGGTCTCCTGCTCGCGCCCTTTGGGCAAGACGTGCAAACCGTCCTTGCGGCGCTGCTCGACTTCGCGCACGCGCTGCCGGTACACCTGCTGCCACGGCTCGCCGGTCATCGCTGCGGTTTCGAGCGTCTCGTTGCTGACGCCGATTTCGATGCGTTTGCCGGCGGCGTTGGCCTCCTTCAATTCATCGATGGCGCCTCGGGCCGGACCGATCCAGATCGCCTGGCAGTAAGCCTTGCGCTTGGCCGGATCCGCATAGCCGGGCAACCTGATCAGACCTCGGGCTACGGCTTCGTCGATCAGCAGTTCGCGACTGGGCTGGCAGAAATCGCAGATCAGCCACCAGCGGCGCAGGCTGTAGAAGCGCCAAGCCTGCAACATCGCTGCGCGGGCCGCGCTGTAACTGCTGCTGTAGTGCAGCAGCAGTTCCTCCATCGGCTGCTCCAGGGCCGCGCCGATCTCCTTGACCACGGCAGTAAAGAATGGATCGAACTGCGCATTGGGCCGAGCCGGGTTGGCAATGACCGGTTCTTCGCCCTGCCCCAAGTCGACAATTGCGCCCTCGCCCAGCGCCAGTTCGCCATCCCCGGTGGTGTCCCCACCAGGGCCATCGCCTTCGTTGGCCAGCGCTGTCAGCGGTAGATTCCCAACCTGAAAGTCGTTGGTCTTCTTGATGAACACAGTGAACATGGCCGAGATCACCGCCGCCATCAGTTCGGCGCTGCTGTACCGCTCCAATTTCTGCAGTGGTTCCAGCACTGGGGCCAGGTACGGCGCGCCTCGCCTCTGACCTGGACGCTCCTTGTCTGCCATCACATGCATGACTCGGCGTCTGCCGGTGGCTTCACCGAAGGCTGGCAATCGCTCCCATTTGAGGGCTTGGCCGGCGGTGAACTCGTTCGGGTAACCGGTGCAGACGTGATAAGCCAACGGTGCGCCGAGTCTGTCGAATTCGACGCCGTCCACCAGGTTCGTGCTATCCAGTTGTCCAGCCGGATTGCACACCCGATCGGACTCGATCAACTGCAGCCGTGTACTGAAGACGCAACCCGGACGTTCGTCGTCAGGGCTGGCAATCAATACATCACCACCGACCATCGACGAGACCATCACGAGCGCCTGTAGCTGGTAATGATTGAGCGTCGCCTCCGCGTCGCACTCGCGTGGATCATCGGCATACAGTGACCAGAGGCGGTCGAGCTGAGCATTGAGGTCTTCGGCCTGCTCTTCACTCAACCCGAGCGCCGCGTGATCAATCTGCGAGCGGCAGACCAGGCCGGTTCCGACCACATTGGTGCGCAGACGGGTGATTGCCGCTCTTGCGATCAGATGATTGCGCATGGCATCCCGCGAACGGGCCACCAGCATGCGCCGCTCGTTTTGGTCGAGGTCGCGTCGAGGACTGCCGAGACCGGGTATCCAGCTGGCCATACTGCGCAGCACGCGTGAGGCACCACGCCAGCGAGTCTCAACCCCACCTCCACCACCTTGGGCGACGATGGGCTTGGCTCCCGTTGCCGACTTGGCCAGTCTGATGGCCTCGCGCATCAGCAACTCGGCCGGATCCTTTCGAAAGAAGCCCATAATCAGATCGCCAGGTAGGAGACGCGGTTGCGGCCACGTCCCTGTTGTTGGGCCTGTTCTAACGCGACCTCCTTGGCATATTGCTGCTCAAGAAGGCGCAGGCTGTTCAGTTCGGCGCGATACAGTTCACGGTCCGCACGGCGCAGGCGCTGGCCTTTTTTCAGGACGTCAGAGATCGCCGCCCGGACTTCCGCGAGGCGCTGTTGTGCGTCTGTCATGATGTTTTCCTTAGTAGCCCGCTCGACTGCGGGTGCCCCGCCCGCGAGCGACTGCTCGGCGCGGTACCGGTGCGACCGGTTGTTCAGTGGTGAACAGGGTTGGCTGTAGCAGTTGCTGCTCCAATTGGTCCCATTCGTGATCACGCAGCAGGTGAGTTTTCAAACTGCGAGCGGCGTGCAGTGAATACACTTCGCAGTCGAGCGCTTCGTTGCGGCGACCCGCTTTTTTCTGCCACACCATCTTGCTGGGGTTGCGTGCGTGTGGGGCCAGCACTTCGTTGGTGAGTTGCTCGTAGTAGTCCGAGCGAATCTCGCTGTACCAGTGCATACGACCTGGACCACTGCCCTTAAGTCGGAGTCGGCCGTCGATCAACGTTTTGGCTTTGTGCGTGCCGACGATGTGTACCCGCAGGCCGTATTTCGCAGCCTTGGTGTTGTCTTGCGAGGTGTCCACTGACTGTGGTGGTTTGGTGAAAATTTCCTTGTCACGGCTATCGACGGAAGCCCCTTTGATCGCCATGACGTTGTAGCGCTGGCGATCCCGAACGTAGGCATAAACCGCATCGCTGGTGTTGCCGTCGGAGCTGTCGATACTTACCGCCGACACCGCCAGTTGGGCGCCGCCCTCGGTGGGAATCGGCCGGGAGATCACCCGGTCCAGTTCCTGCCATACAGCATCATGCGGGTCGATGGGGTTGCCATGAAGTTCGCCCCAATACAGCCGCCATGACTCCTCACCACGCCCCCAACCGGTGATAACCAGAGCTAGGCGATCACCCTGCACATCGACACCCACGGTGACCAACAACACACCTTTCGGTGCTGTCAGCTCCGCGTACGGCTCGGCGCGCTTCTCCAGTTCGTCGGTCTTCGGCGCGTCATTCTGGTACTCGTAGCTTTCACCTTTGGAGCTGTTGACGAAGGCGATCATCGGTCCGATGTTGCCCTGCGAAGCCGCGTGTTCGGCTTGAAGTTTCTTCTCCATCAGCACCTGAAAGCGCGATCCCCAGAACGTCGCGTACAGCTCGTTCAGGATGTAACCCGCAATCCCGCGAAATTCTGCCGTTGCCGACCAGCGCCCGTGTTTGAGGTTGGCGTTTTTCTGGTTGTCGTCCCAGATCCCACCGCAGTGCGGGCAGGAATAAAACGCTTTCTCCGGACGCTTCTTACCGTACACCTCGTGCAGGTAATCCGGATCCTCATCGCAATGCAGGTTGTCAAAGCTCAGCGCGTGTTCCTGGCCACATTCATGGCAGGGCACCAAACCGACACGCTTATCCGACAGTTCCAGCTCTGCATCAATCGCCGACAGGCCTTTGATGGTCGGTGTCCCACCGATGATGATCTTCGAGCGACGGAAGGTTTTCAGTCGCTCTTTGGCCAGCTTGATGCTGTCGCCCTGTCCGCGCAGGTTGAGGTTGCAGTCATCAGGCTCCTCAATGGCCACTCGTGGCACCGGCGTGGATTTCACGCTGGCCGGACTATTGGAGCCGACCATCTTCAGAAAGCCGCCAGGGAAGCGTTTGAAGTCCTGACGCTGCTGCAGCTTGCGACTTCGCAAGTCGACTTTCTTGCGCAGGCGTGGCGTGGCTTCGATCATCGGTTCGAGCTTTTCGCCGACGTACTGCTTGGCCGCTTCCGCCTTGGGGAACAGCACCAGGATGGGCGATGGGTCGATGTCGATCCACTTGCCCAAGGCGTTGCCCAGTACGCCAGAGGTCCAGGCCACCTGTGCCGACTTGCGGCCGACAATCTCGCTGACGGCTGGATCGTCCAACGCTTCCAACGGTCCACCGGGCCAGGTCAGGTGCGGCGTCACGTCGAAGCGATATTTGCCGGGGCGTGCCGCTTCCTCGGGAGCGAGCCAACGGTACTTGTCCGCCCACTCGATGATGCTCATGCGAGGCGGTGGCGCCCACTTGCGGCAGGCGCCGCGCAGCGCCTTAGTCGCTGTTTTCTTCAAAGCCCTCCGGATCGTCCGGTTCGTCAGAATATCCATCTGACGGGGCATCATCCTTGTCATAGTCAGAAAGCCTCCTCAGGATGGCTTCAATGGGATCCCTGATCAGTTGGTCGTCAACCTCCACCCCGTAGCGCGCCGAAAGTTCGGCGGCCAAGGCGTCGGGAAATGTGTTGAGTAGCTCCACCTTTGCGGCGGTGATCATTGCTTCAAAGCGCTCGACCAAATCATCGGCGATGACAACCTCTCCCAGATCCTTGGCCATCGCGAGTTCTTCGCGATCAGCGCGGATCCGGTCGAGGCGGTCGCGGGAAGATTCTTTCTTGCCGTTGAGCGAGGCCTGGTGCATCAGCCACTGAATCACTGCTTCAGTGTCATATTGGTTTTCGTTGCCCCGACCGAGGCCGAACTCGGTCACTGGCATGCCGTCGTTCTGCCAACGGGTCAGGGTGCGTTCATCACGACCGACGATCTCGCTTAAGTCGGCCTTGCTAACTGTCCTGCCCATATCTAACCCTTTGAAAAGACGGACATCACTGCAAAATTCTCAGCTGCAGAGATCCCGCGAGTTCGCTAACCCGTGTAGGGGGCGGCCCTCAGGGAGGACCCGGAAAAATGGCGCCCCCACCGGGCCACCGACCTAACTTCGGTCGGTCGATGCCGACTCCGAAACGCCCAACCGCTTGGCAGCCCACCGTTCATACAAACCGATGGCAACATCGGCACCGGCCATTGCCGTCAGGCAACCCAAGGCGCCCGCCGTCCAGATCGTCATGCCGGCCGCGATCATCAGCATCATCGCCGACACCCCGCAGACTATGCAGGCACCGGATCGAAGCGCGAGGCGGCGCAACAATGCCCAGCCCCGCGCACCATCCTTGTCAGCCCGCCACATCTCTCCCGATACGCCGCCGACCAGGGCCAGGACGATCACTAACCAGATCGGCATCTCTGCCAGCGCTTGTTGCTCGTTTGTCATCGCTTGCTCCCAATGCAAAAACCCGGCGCGATGGCCGGGTTTATTGATATCGTCGTGCTTTCAACTCAAGTAAAAACAGGATGTTACATGGATATTTCGAGCGTAACCGTGGGCCTTATCACTACCGTTATCGGAGGGGCTTTTGTCACATGGTTGTATGGTCCAGCAGATGCGAATCTCAGAGCCTTACGCCGCCTGAAAATCATGGGGAGCATTTTGTATAAGGTTCTGGGGCTAGTCGGCGCCGTCGCAATGGTCATCAGTTGTGCGTTCGAGTTCTACAGTTTTGCTTACTCGGAAGCGCCTATCCAAAGGCTAGAAATTGTTGGCCTGTTTTTCTACATGCTCAATTTCTTTGTGTACCTGCTATCAGGCATGGCGCTATTGATGATCTGGATAAATCCAACGCCTCGAAACCGTCAGTAGCTCTGGTCGCACCTATCGAAGATGACTACTTTTTACAGGTCGATTCCGGTGGCAGCAACCCCGGTTTAATGCCACCCGGCGAATATGTGGGTAACACCGGGTGAACGCCTAGCGAATGTCGGCGAATATCCCACCCCGGCATTCTGCTGTTTCGGCGGCGTCCCATCTGTCCCACCATTCAGAATCGAAGTGGGACGCCTGAGAGCGCCTAAATTCGGGGCTTCGCCCCACTGTCCTACTCATTTCTCTCCTTTCTCGTGTAAAGGAAGAATCTTAAAGAACACGCGTGCGCGTGAAACGCGCGTATTGCTGCCCGCTACGCTTACACGGGCGGGAGGCACTTTTTAGCGGGACGGTGGGACAGCCCAACAACGACAAGGCCCGCACCTGTCCCACTGCATCAAAACGCAGCGGGACAAGACGGGCCAGTGGGACAGCAACAGCCGGACGAATGCCTGGGGTCACGCAGCCGCCCCCATCAGCACCCAGTAGATCTGCAGGTGTGCCTCATGCAAACGCTGGTAGTACGTGTCGCGACCACAACCGCAGTGTGCATACCGCAAGCGCATATCAACGTCGAGCGTGCAGTAATGCTCCCGTACAACCGTCACCAGCTCGGGCGCCAGATGCTTGGTCACAATCAGCTCGATGTCGAGAGAACTCTCCAGCGGCGCACGGAAGGCCCGCCGCCCACGAATCAGTTGCCCATTGCTCTCCATCATCATGGCAACCATGTTCCCCCCAGCAAGCCCCCCTTTCGAATGTTCGGAATGCAGTTCCTGCGCCCACAATCGAAGCAGCGAATCGATCTCCTTAATCAAAGCAAGGCTCCTCAATCGGTTCCCGCTTCAACGCCGAAGCACCGCCCCACCCTGCAGGTTTCTTGTAAGCCCAGGGCCGCTGACCACTCTTCACCAGCGGCGGCATCCGAACACGACGCCATCCCAACCGATGCATGATCGCCCCGACCCGCATCTGCTCCGGCTTGCCCCAATGCCCGAAGTCCAACTTCAACGCACTGCTCAGCACTTCACTGCCGGTGGTGGTCTCGCCGATCTGGGATTCTTCCAACCAGGTCAGAATCGGCCCTTCCCACTCGTCCACCACAAAACGCTCGTCCTGCTCTTCGCCGAACATCGCCGCTTCATCCAGCGTCACCCACCAAAGGTCGCCCGCGTCGTAACAGAACACCGCCTCGGCCCATAGCTGATCGCGGATCGAGCGCAACAGCTCCAGATCCACCTTCGTACACGCCACCGGCCAATAACGGCGGTTACCGGTCGCGTCCTTCAGGTACTCGTCCTGGTTCGTCGTCCCCACGAACACGCACTGACGCGGCACGTCCATCGTGCGCCGGCCGTAACTCTCACGGTAGGTATCGGTGGACGCCGAGAAAAACTGCTTGGCCTTGGTGCTCTCGGCCTTGTTGAAACTGTCCAACTCGCCCAGCTCGACGATCCACTTGCCCCGGATCGCCTGAAAGCCGTCCTTGTCGCCGAGGGCGAACGGCGTATCCATGAACCACTCGCCGCCGAGAATGCTCATTGCCGTAGACTTACCGGCGCCCTGCGCACCCTCAAGGATCATCACCGAATCAGCCTTGCAGCCCGGCTTCATCACCCGGGCCACCGCCGACAACATCCAGCGCTTACCCACCTTGGACGAGTAATCGGTGGCCTTCACGCCCATGACATCCGTGAGCCAGCTTTCCAGGCGCGGCACGCGATCCCACTCAAGCTTGCGCAGGTACTGCCGCACCGGATGAAACGCATGGTCATGCGCAACCACACTCACCGCCTCGATCACATGCGACGCCTTGACCCGCAAGTTGTACTGCTGCGCGAGCCACTTCATCACCCGCACATCATCGATGTCCGCCCAATCGCCCGTGCCGCCGCCGTACGGCGCCGCACGCAGCTTCACGATCTTCGAACTGAACGCGCTGTAACTGATCACCCCGGCCCAACGTTCATCGTTGGCCAGGATCAACTCGACATTCTGCATGTGCGCGATCAGCGCGCCGCTTTCGCTCCGAGCCAACATGTCTTTCCAGCCACCAGCGGCCGGCGGCTTGACCACCGCCAGCACCTGACGGCGCACAGCCTCCAAACCTTCGGCAACATGCAGGTCGTTGAAGTCGGTCCACTTGATCTCCCGCTCACCGGAAAAGATCGGCGCAACCACCTGGCCACCGACGATCAGCGCCGCATTGTTGGCCTTCTCTTCACCAGGGTTCCAGGCATCACCGTTAGGCTTCGTGGTCTTCCAGTCATCGTCCCGGCAAATGATCAGCGGGCAGCCGGCGAAGCGCTCACGCATTGCCTTGCACACCACCAGCAAATTGCCGGCGTCAAATGCGATGGCCACGGTCAGCGACGTCGCCATATGCAGGCTTGCGCCCGTGGCATAGCCCTCACACACCAACACCGGCTCACCGGGATCCGGATGCGGACCGATCAGGTGAAAAGCGCCCTCCTTCGACATCCCATAGGGCCAATACGTCTTGTCGCGGCCGGTGTCTTCCTGCTTGGTTGGAAAAACCACCTGCAGGCCGACAATCTCGTCACGCACGTTGCACATCGGCACCAGGAACGCACCGGTGCGCGGCGCATACCGAACACCGATACCGACGATCTGCTTACGATCCAGATAGTCGCTACGGCCCTTCTCCGGCATGCGCTTGAACATGCCCGCCGCTCGCTTGGCTGCACGACGTGCCGCACTGGCCGCAATCTCTGCAGCGCGGCGCTTGGCCTCCTCCTGTCGAGCGCGCATGACCTCACGCTCTTCCGGCGACATCCGCCCGGCCTTGACCTTGATCTTCTGCGACTCACCCGAACGCCAGTCACCAAACGCGCCGAAAATCAGCGTCTCACCCTTCTCGGTGCGATGCTCATGGGCGATGTACCAGCCGTTCTTTTCCTTGCCCTTGTCCTGTGCTGTTTTGCACCGGGTCAGCTTGCCAAAGACCAGCGGCTGCGCAGGCTCAAGACCATAATCCGCGAATTGCCCCAGTACCTCATCCAGCATGGCGACCCCCCTTCAGTTCGTCGACAGAAAGGCATCCCACGCATTGCGTACAGCCGGGCTGCGCCAAACGACGGGCCTCAGGGATCGGGTCATCACACGTTTCGCAGAACAGAAACGAATGCGCCGCCAAAGCGGGCTTGGCGGCGTTGCGAGCAGCGAGCGCTTGATCGAGGCGCTCTTGCACCAGATCATTAGCGAAGTCAGCGATATCAGCCACGATCAACACCCCGCGTCGTCTGATTGACATACGTGGCGCGGTTGAACATCCCCAGCAGCCCCTGAATCCCACGAAACACCTGCAGGCGAATCGCGGCCAGTTCCTCATCAGTAACGACACCGTCGCCAATGCTCTTGGCCCAGGTGTCTGCGAGATCCGCCACCTTGCGGAAGTATTCCGCGATACCGGTGGTCAACGTCTCGGGCATGTCATTGGTGTACGCCTCGGCCAGCTCCTGCCAGGTCGTGTCACCGACCAGCGCATGCACCGCATCCAGAATGCGGCGATCCTTGGTCAGCTCCAGAATCTCGCCGAACTCTTGGATGTTCACCGTGTGGCTTGGGTGGGTTGGGGAAAGCTTGTGCTGCAGCGTGGTCGCATTTCGGCCGGTGGTGGCGGCGATAGCAGCGGCGCCGCCGGGGTAGTCCCGTGCGGCATGGTAAAGCGCAAGATCGAGCGGCAAAACTTCCCGCTGCGCCCGGTCTAGAGAGCTCAGAACAATTCGGCTCATGGCATTAATCCTTGTAAGTTGCCAGTGCCGCGCGACATGCAGTGGTGATACATTTGCCGCGTGGCTTGAAAGGGCCCAAACGCCGGCTAGATCTTCGGGATCGATACCGGCACCGTGCCGGGGCGAACAATCCGTTGTTCACCCTTGGCGCAACAGCTGCCTAATCTGTGGTGGAAGAGGCAGCAACACCAAGGCTTCCGAGCCTTGGAAAAGCGCGATAAAGAGAGGTGGTTGCATGTGGTGTGCCCTCCTACCTTCATCGCGTCCCGGCAGCGCTGTGGTGGTGCGTGCCGGGAGGAACTGGGCGGCCATTAGGTCGCCTTTTTTCTTGCTACGCTGCAGCTTTGTTAGGGGCCGAAGCGTTCAGCAGCCAAGCTGCTTGGAAGGCGTTGCCTTTCTGATTTGCAGCGGTCGCCAGCAGCTCGGCGTATTTGGTTTCACCTGTGTAATCCGTTCGCGGCAGGCATGCGGCCTGACGCCATTTGTTCAACGCCTGATAGCTTCTATTGCATACCTTCGCGGCGGCCCCGATGCCGCCTACGGCTTCAAACGCGAATGCAATCGCGCTCGGAAAATCTGCGGGGTCCAGCATGACAACCTCCATTTATCAACTCGTGGTTGATGTTATAGATCAACTGACTATTGCGCAACCTTTATGAGACTCTCAACTCATGGTTGATAAAAATTCTCTCCGCGCAGCTTTCAGCGAGCGCTTACATGAAGCCCTCGACGATGCAGGTGTACGCAGCAGGGGTCGAGGCGTCGACATCCATCGTCAGCTGAAAAAATTGGGGGTCGATAAAACAACGCAGGCCATAAGCAAGTGGCTGAATGGTGAAGCGATTGCGGAGGCGGACAGTATGGTTGCGCTCTGCTCGTGGCTGAAGGTTAGACGCGAATGGCTTGAATATGGCGTTTTGCCAAAAATACAGAGCGGTGAAAGCAATGTTCATCAGCTCGTCATTGCCAGCGGGAGTAATGTAAGCGAAATCAATCAACGATTTGGCAAAGTACCGCTAATATCATGGGTGCAGGCCGGCGCATGGTGCGAAGCAGTTTCGAATTTTGAAGCTTACGATGCCGACTCTTGGCTGTCTTGTCCTGTCCCAATCAGTAATCAAGGATATGCATTGAAGGTACTCGGCGATTCAATGACGAATCCAGGACCAGGTCGCAGCTATCCGACTGGATGCATAATTTTTGTTGATCCAGAAGCAGAAACCAAGACCGGGGATCGGGTCATTGCAAGGGTACCGCGAACCAATGAGGCAACTTTCAAAATATTAGTGGCTGATGCTGGTCGACAGTTCTTAAGGCCGATCAACCCCCAATATCCGATAATAGAAATCACAGAAGAAACGCACATATGCGGAAAAGTTGTTGGTTCATTTATTCCGGAATAGATTGAGAAGTTTCTATATATTTCTGAAAACCTTTGTAGCATTCAACAACCTTGAGTACGCCCTCGATATTATTATGGCGCCTCCAGTTCCAAAATCGGATATCTCCAGCGCTCATAGAGTACACGTATCGCAAAAACTGAGACGGCAACTGTGGATTATTGCATAGAACAGCTTTACCCTTGCCGCTCTTATACCATACATATCCGAGATCACCATCTGCACCATTGTACCAACTTAGACCACTTTCCTGAAAATCTATCTCTTGAAACAAACGGCGCTCAAATTCCTCATGCTCATACACACAATGAATATGGGCATGAACTATACACCCCCCCGAATGGTTAGACCGAACCCCAGCCCCACTTTCGAAGAAAACCAAACTTTTACCATGCCTCAACTCAACATAGGACGATAAGGCCTGTGCGATCATGCGAACCTGCACTAATTTCGCATCAGGAATTACAGAAAAATTATTTATATGAGCTTTCGGAACTATCATCACGTGCGAATCGTTGAGTGGCCCCAAGCTAGGTAGAACAACGAAATCTGGACTTTCGTGAATTATGTTTTGGCGACTATCGACCAGAGCCTGATACCGAGGATCACAGCCCTCTATAGTTGCAGAATGCAGTTCTTGGCAAACATTACACTTCTTCATCGCTCTCACTACTATTCGCATTTTTTTTCTTTATCTTAGGCAAAAGCTCCTCCGCCCAAGCTGCTAGTCGACTTAAAACCAAATCAGAAAAATATCCAAAAATAAAACAAATTGAAAAAGCAGCACCAGCAGAAGTTGAGTTTTTCAAAACAACAGGAAACATTCCTGAAGAAATAATAATATAGGTCACAAATGCCACTAAGCACGAGAGGAACGGTGTTAGGACCCGCCAATAAAACTTATGACATTGCCATAGATACTTGTATTGATCATCCTTGCCTCTTGCAGTGACCCTATAAAACCACTTCGCATCGTAGACCCAGCCGCCCAAAAAGCCACCAAACAATGCATAGACAAACGTTTTATTGTTGTACTCCATGCTTATACATTTGAACTGGACCAAAAACATAATTGTAGTAGCAGCGGCAAGCAATACCACTAAATACCAAAACTCGAAAATTATTTGACCCTTATGAGTGTCAAAGTATGGAACGCATTCTCTACCACTAATCCCTTTGTCTCTATCATCTGTCACTTCTTTTGACATGGCGGTATCCCTTGCTTCACGTCAGGTATGAGAATTTGATCGCGCATCTTCGAATACTCTTGTGGCAGATATCAATCAGAATTTTCTAAATCTGTAAAGATTTCTAAAGAGAAACGCCCGAATTGCACCGGGCTGCGTTCGCGCAGACAAAATCAACCAAAGGTTGACATTTAACAACCGAGAGTTGATATTCGCCTCACTCTTCCACCACAGAGCGAGGCAAAACCATGCACACCACCGCAACCCTGCACGTCCATCCGGCCGCTGCTGATCCCTTCCGAATCTTCGAACTCCGACGCTTGGCCCGCGAGAGCGGCTGCTCGTTTGTCACCAGCAAACCGAAGCAGCAAGCTCGCACTGCCCCCACCCCATTCGACCCGAACGGCGGAGGGCACGCCGCATGATCAAGTACAAAATCGACAACCGTACCCTGCAGTTGCTCAACGCCCAGGTCAACCTGACCGAGACCTTTAACCACGTTCTCCGGACAGCCCCCAAGCGTGAGTGCCTGGCGTTCCGGCTCAAGGTCGAACGCGGCACAACAGAGAGCACCTTCGTCGTCGAGCTGGGCAGCGAACGCCACACGCTGACTTTGCCGAACGACAAGAAAACGCACCTCAAGCTGGCCGACTTTATCGAAGAGATTGCCAATGGCCCGTTCGACGCAAGCAACACCAGCGACCTGGTGCACCGCCCGCATGCCAGCCGTGAATACGGCCGCTTCGAGGTCTCCGACAAGCAACGCGTGTTCGAGCTGGTACGCACCGGCGGCGTGCTGAGCCTCGACATGGGCTTCGATTACCCCTTGCAAGTCGCGGTGCATCGCACCCAATCGCGCTCAGGTGTCACCACCATCCTGAGCATCGGCAACAAAAGCCCGCACACCCGCTGCTTCACCGCGTACGGCACCGATGTCGAGATCTACGGCAAGGTCACCGAGTCCATCAACCACCTCGCTGCAGCGGCCACCCCAGCCGCGCACGCGGCATAAGGGGGGCGCCATGGAACGCACCCTCGCCCAAGCCGCAATTAAACTCGGCCTTACTCGGCCAAAGCTCATCGCTCGCATGCGGGAAAAAGGCCTGCTCAACGAGAAGAACCTACCGGCCTACCCCAACCGTGACCGCGACTACCTACGAATCAATAACGGTCAGTGGTACCACGACCAGTTCGGCATGCAGTACAGCCAGTCGACCAGGGTGAAACAACCCGGAATCCGCTGGCTGGCCGAACAGCTGGGCATCGACCTGCCTGCCATTCCGGCAGACAACCGTGACGTGGCCTAGGGAATACGCCCGCCAGATCATCGCCATGCGGACACGAGAGGAGCGCAACGCCGCGCTCCTCGAAGTGCCCGAACATCTGCGCGAGCTGACCAGAACCCACTGCCTGAACGCCTGGAACCACCCGGCCCGAAAACAACGCAAGGAGGCCCAACAGAGCCATGAGTAACACAGCCCAAAATCCGCTGCGCCTACACCCGGCACCGGAGTCAGCCACCGTCGAGCTGCTCTTTCGCACCTTCGGCGACGTTCTGATCCCGCTAGACAGAGTTCGCGAACGCTACTTTCGCAACCTCAACGAGCAATCGTTCGCGGCCGAAATCAGCAGTGGCCGCATCCAGCTCCCCATCACGACGCTGGACACGAGCCGCAAGGCACCGAAGTACGCCCACATCCGCCACGTCGCCTCACTGATCGACATCCGCGCCTACAAGGCCGACGAAGACATGCAGCGACAAAAGGACGACACCAACGAGTAACAACCACAAACCAAGCGGCTGCCACCACCGGCCGATGACATCACCAGGAGCACACCACATGACTGCAATTCAAATCTGCGCGCTGATAGCAATCGTCCTCATGACCGCCGGCATTTACTGGCTCGCCTACCGGAACGGATTCAGCAACGGCCTCACCGAGGGTTATGCAGAAGGCTACAGCGAAGGCATAGCCGTTCAGAGCGCTGACAAATCTGAAGAGATCCGCAACCTCACGCTATCGCTCAAGCAGGTTCAAAACAAACACGAGCAACTCTACGACTTCTACAAACGCGCCGTAGAGGCCTCACAGCTTGGAGAACCTGAACGGATCACCCTGCTGGAGATTGCCGAGAAACTGCGGATCGCAGCCGAGACATTCGCCGCCTTCCGCACGGGTAAAAAACTCGAACGCGAAACCCGCCTCCTCCGCGACCAAGCACTCGCCATGGCTGCCCTGCTGGAGCCGGCAGATCAGGAGAGCGCCGCATGAGCCAGGCCTACTCCCAATCCCACACATACCGCAACACGGCTCACGTCTCACCAACGGCTGATGAACCAACGCGCAATCGAACCTCGGAGGAAAGCGGCATGCAAAAGGACCAGCACAACACCCAATCCCCGACCGCTTTGCTCCGCGAGGAAGCCAGCGTCAACACACTAGAAACAAACAGCCTCTGCTGCGCAGCAGCAGGCATTATTGCCCCTTCCAGCAGCACCACCGAGGCGCTCATACCCCACGAAAGGCTGCGCGAGGCAGCCACACCCAATGCAACGCTAACCGCTCAGAATCGCCCGCCCGCGCAGCTTGCTGTGGGGTATACGCACCCTGACAGCAACTCTGAAAGTCCATCACAAGAAGCCGTCGACGAAGCGCAGATCGACGAACGCGTCGAGTTCGAGAAAGAGTTCCCTGTCCCCGAGGGCCTGCAGTACTGCGCCCAGCGGGGCACCTACATCACCGTACCAGGTGCGAAGACATCCGACTCGTTCGCCCGTGAGCATTACGCGTATCGCGCTGGCTTCGCAGCTTGGAATCGCAGAGCGTGGAAGCAGGTCGAATTGATCAAGCAGGTGGTGCTATGAACACCTTGTTCTTACTTATGGCCCAGTACGATGGGCAAGCTGTAATTACGCTTGATCGGGTATGTGCGGACTATATGCACTTAACAGTAGAGAAGTTCAAGCGGAAACAACTAGATGGAGAGATTGACATTCCCGTCGTAAGATTGGGGGCAAACTCACAAAAAGCTTCGCTTGGAATTCACTTAAAAGATTTAGCGGATTACATTGATCGACAACGGGAGAAAGCACTAAAAGAACAGAATCAGTTGATGGGCAGAGCCGCATAAGCTGGTTATAGCGGGGTCTAAGCGACCCCGCAAATCATTTTGAGGCGAGCAGTTCAAGAACCGGCGCTTTCAGCCTCATCAAGAAATGCATCGCCCAAAACATTCCAGCCACAAGACCAACCATCGCAAACAGAATGCCTTTCGCCCCGCCCCAGCCGATACCCGCCCACAGCGCAGACCCCGCGATCAAATAGCCAACGAAAACGATGCACAATATGCGTCGAATCTTTCTCCATAGTGGTGAGTTATCTTCAGTATAGGGGCAAGCTGCCAATTCTGACATCACATGATATGCCAATCCACCGCCAAACAGAATGGTAGAGAAGATCAGATACTGGAACACACTGAACTCATTTTGCGAAATCATCACGAAGTACCAGAGAAACAAACTAACCGCCACACCCCACAACAATAGAACACTTCGCTTCACATCCAATATGTTTTTCATTCAAGTCCCTTCTGTTATTTAGCGCAAACTTTGCTCAACCACTGCCAATTCTTATAGATATCGCCTCTTCCTCGCAAATGCGTATATCGACGCAGCGAGTTCCAGTCACGATGACCTGAAACACTCGATACCCTAGGAATGTCCCAGTCCATCTCGAACAGGCGGCTCACCCCTTCGTGCCTTAGATCATGGAAGTGGAGGTCCTCAATCCCCAACAGCGGGCACGCCCGCGTGAACGATGCAGATACAGACCTGGAGTTGTACGGGAAGATCTCTCGCTCGGCCCTCGGCATGCTCTGCAGGATCGCCCAAGCTTCATCCGGCAAATGGCACCACACATCGTTGCCGATCTTCTGTCCAGGGTTCTTCATGTCTCGCACCAGGACGGCCTGTCGGGACTCGTCGAGATCATCCCAGCGGATCCGCGTGATCTCCTCCTGCCGGCGCGTCGAGAAGAGAGCAAACGCAATCAACTTCGGCATGTCGATCTGGGCTTTTTGACGCGTCTGCATCTCGAAGAAATGCGTCATTAGCTTGTCTAGCTCTTCCAGCGTTGGACGACGGTTACGCTCCCTGCTCTTGCTCACCATACCTAGCTTTCGCAGAACCTTACGTGCGTCCGGCATGGCCAGCGGATCTACCTCGTAGCCCCACGCCGGTCGCGCCACGGACAGAACCGCGCCCAGGTGTGATAGATCATTACCGACCGTCTGCGCCTGAACACCGCCACCCTCTTTACTCATCCGCCACTGTGCGAACTCCACGAGCTTCTGACTGGTGAGACCCGAGTCGTCGAGGTCGCCCAACCAGGTATCCTTGATCGCCTTCAACGTCGCGTTCTTGGTTTTGCCCAGCGGCCGGATCTTCTCGTACTCGTCTAGGTACTGCTCGATCATCTTCCTGATCGTCACACCCTTACGGTTTGCACGCTCAATCGCACCCGGCTCTGCCAGTTCCGTCTCACGCCGTTTGATCCAAGCCTGCGCGACCTGCTTTCGGTCGAAGGTTTGGCTTTCCTGATAAACTGTGCGCCCGTCCCGATTGATCCGTATCTGCGCCGTGTAGGCCGTCGAGTTGTCCTTGCGCTTGCGTGATGTGATCGTGCCCATTTCCAGTTGCTACATTGCCGAATTCGCTTGCTACATTGTAGCAACCGACTTCAGAAAACAAGGAAAAATGGGTAAAAACCGCTGTATAAAAGATCAGTATCAATGAATTTCGAAAAACCTGAAGCGCCTGTAAACACTAGCCATACCCATTCCGAGCCGTCTCGCCGCTTCAGTGTGGCACCGATGATGGATTGGACTGACCGTCACTGCCGGTACTTCCTACGCCTGCTGTCGAAAAACGCCCTGCTCTACACCGAAATGGTCACCACCGGCGCGCTGCTCAACGGCGATCACGAACGTTTCCTCCGTCACAACGAAGCCGAGCACCCGTTGGCTCTGCAACTGGGCGGTAGTGTTCCGCTGGACCTGGGCGCGTGCGCACGCATGGCGCAGGAGCACGGTTACGACGAGGTGAATCTGAACGTTGGCTGCCCGAGTGATCGGGTGCAGAACAATATGATCGGTGCGTGCCTGATGGGGCATCCGCAGTTGGTGGCGGATTGTGTGAAGGCGATGCGTGATGCGGTGTCGATTCCGGTGACGGTGAAGCATCGGATCGGGATCAATGGGCGGGACAGCTACGAAGAGCTGTGTGATTTCGTCGGCACGGTACGGGATGCCGGGTGCACCAGTTTTACGGTGCATGCGCGGATTGCGATTCTGGAGGGGTTGTCGCCGAAGGAGAACCGTGACATTCCGCCGCTGCGTTATGACGTGGCGGCGCGGTTGAAGGCGGATTTTCCGGAGCTGGAGTTCATTCTGAACGGCGGGATCAAGACGATGGAGGCCTGCCATGAGCATTTGCAGACCTTTGACGGTGTGATGCTGGGCCGTGAGGCTTATCACAATCCTTACTTGCTGGCCGAGGTGGATCAGCAGTTGTTCGGCAGTTCGGCGCCGGTGATCACCCGGGCCGAGGCCTTGGCGCAGTTGCGACCTTATATTGCCGCGCATCTAGCCGCAGGCGGGGCGATGCATCACATCACGCGCCATGTGCTGGGCCTGGGCACCGGGTTCCCGGGGGCGCGCAAGTTTCGGCAGTTGTTGTCGGTGGATATTCACAAGGCCAAGGATCCGCTGGCGTTGCTGGATCAGGCGGCGGAGTTGCTGGCGGGTCGTTGATCGATGCGTTGAGCGTGCGGGCAACGAATGAGCGTTGCCCGGTGTTTTGTTGTACTGACAGGATGTCTTTTGGTTATGCCCGCCTTCAGCCGCGTTTTATTCAAGCGTTTCACCCTCCTCGCTTTACTCTCGACTCTCTATGCCAACGCCTACGCCTCCTGCGATTTCGCGAAGGGATGCGGTGAGGGGGGAGATGGCCCTTTTCAATCGACCCAGATGTCTGGTTTTCTGGTTTTCACGACGACGATGGTCACGGTCGACGGGATGTCGGACATTTCCGGACTGAAAAAACGTGTGTATTCGGTAGAGGAAAGAGAAGCGGCACGTTATTTCCTCGCCAGCGACGGCATGCTGCAAGCCGCGTATTTCAGCTCGGCCTTGCAGCGTTTTCGTCAGGAATTGCCTGATACGGAGTTGAGTGACCTCGCCATCGCCGCGCTGATCAGCAGTCAGTGATCAGGCCGCCGCTTCTGTCCAGTTCACCCAGCCAAACATCCACGTCGCCAGGATCAGCAAACCAAACGCGATCCGGTACCAGGCGAACGCGGCGTAGCTGTGGTTCGCGATGAACTTGAGCAAGCCGCGTACGGCGATCATCGCGAACACGAATGCGGTGACGAAGCCCAGGGCGAAGACCGGCAGGTCGCCTGCCTGAAACAGGTCGCGGTACTTGTAGCCGGAATACACCGCCGCACCGACCATGGTCGGCATTGCCAGGAAGAACGAGAACTCCGTGGCAGCCTTGCGCGACAGGCCGAACAGCAAGCCGCCGATAATGGTGGAGCCGGAGCGCGAGGTGCCGGGAATCATCGCCAGGCACTGTACGCAACCGATCTTCAGCGCGTCGGACCAGACCATGTCGTCGACATGTTCGACGCTCACCACGTGTTTGCGCCGTTCGGCCCACAACATCACGATACCGCCCACCACCAGTGCGACCGCCACGGTGATCGGGTTGAACAGGTAATGATGAATGGCGTCGGCGAATAACACGCCGAGAATCACTGCCGGAAAGAATGCGATCAGCAGATTAACGGTGAATCGTTGTGCAGTGCGTTGGGTCGGCAGGCCTTTGACGATCTCGAAGATCTTCGGACGGAACTCCCAGACCACGGCCAGAATGGCACCCAGTTGAATAATAATGTTGAACGCCATGGCGCGTTCGCCACCGAAATCGAGCAAGTCGGCAACGATAATCTGGTGGCCCGTACTGGAGATGGGCAAGAACTCGGTGAGACCTTCTACCGCCCCTAAAACCAACACCTTGAACAAGGTCAGTAAATCCATTAATCCTCCGTCAGAACGCTCTTGAAGAGCGCCCGGTCAACTGCACTCAGGCATTGGGTATCTGAAATTAAACAATTGGCAGATCAACGCCCCTTGCCCGATTCGGTGACGGAGAATAGGTCTTATCAAAAGACACACTCAAGCCATGTTAATAATCGTCCGTCTGTGAACTTGTTCACTTAGTGGCAAAAATAACCTTCACCCCTTAAAATGTGACCCACCTCACACTCCCCATGATTCTGGCGACGAACCATACTGGCCATAGGACATAAAAATCGGTCGCCATAATTACAAAATAGTGGCACCATTGCACATCGCCACTATCTAACGACGTTCGTTTCGTTAGTTCAGCACTCCGAGAAAATCAACTAAAAGCTTGAAAAGCTTAATTATTGTTAAAAAACTCGGGAGCCACGTCTAAAAATCGCGCGAATGTTACCAATTGTCAGTCACAGATGAGAACCGGTGCTTTAACATCCCGATGTCCGCACTTTTTCGAGTCAAGGCATGATGCTTACAGGGAACTTAGCGACTAGAAGCTCGCACCAGACAAACGACGCGCCAGGTGTTCTTGCCCTGGCGCGTACCCGTGCTGTGGCCGAACACTTCAAAACGCTAATCGCCCAGCATGTGCAGTCCGGTCTGGCACTGGAAGCCGACTCTTTCACTAGTTCATATCAGCCAAACGAATATCAAGGCGCCTATCGCGCCATTTTCATCGTCATCGATACTCCGCAAGCACTGGAAGACAATCTGGCGCTGGTGGAGAACCTGCGCACCGAGAACTTGAAGCCAATCATTTGTGCGGTGATTACCGGTCGCGGCGCCCATAACAAGATCAAATACCATCTTGCCGGCGCAGACTTCTGTATCAAGCTCAATACCCTTTCCGAAGAAGGTGGCGAGTTGCTGGGGGATTTCTTCAGCAGTGAAGAATGGCTGCGTGATATTGATCTGATACTGGACCCGACCCGTATCTGCCTCTCCGACACCAGCAAGAAACTGGACATTTCCTTTGCCGAGATGAAGATCCTGGAAGCGTTCTCGCAAACCAGCAATCACATTCTCAGCCATGACGAAATTGCCGGCATCATGGGGCTCAACACGCATTTCTACGACCCTCGCGCGCTGGAAAAATCCATCAGCCGCTTGCGTGGGAAAATCAAGGACGTGTACGGTACGAACGCCATACAGAGCATTCGCGGGTATGGCTACCGTCTGATGAGGGGGTTGATCTCAACCGCCTGAATCAGGGAAATCACCATTGCAGCATACGAGGGAACGTCTGATGCAACGCTTCAACAATCCACGGTCTCACCGCTTTATTTGCAATATCCATCCAATAAAAAGCTGTCAATTGAATGAGCGCTGCAACACTTAAACATAACAATAAATCATTACTCTAAAAGCAGACCCAGTGGAACTTGTCGCGGGCCATAATTGGGCCCAGACCCTGCCTGTCGATTATTCCGAGCGCGTTATAACTCGTCTGCCGATTACCTTTTAGCCAAATTTGGTGCGTTATTCAGGAGAGAGACATGGAAACCAGTACAACCCTCCCAAGAAAATATTTTGTTGTCGTGACCAATAACTCAGCGTCGCAACGTGAACTCGAGAGCATCCTCTCCAGTGAACGTTTCAATTCGTTCGGTACGTCCCGGGCACAAATGTTTGTTGAAGGTGTTGCTTCGCCCTCTTCCACTCCCACGCTCATGGAGTTCACTTACCCACGCGGCACAAGGAAAAGCGTCGCTCGCAGTATTGAACATGATACACAGCGCATATTGGCCACACTCGAATCCGAGTGGCTGGCAGCACAATCGGTGAACTCATCCCAGAACTCGCCGGTAATAGAAGATACCGGTTCCATTGAAGGCAATGTTCCCTGCACAGAAGCCTGGCATCTGGACAATGATCAGGGCGCACTCGTCAAAGAAGGTGTCGAGATCAGCCTTACCGGCCTTGAAACCGCACTGGTCAGAAAGATGCTGCACCATGAAGAACGCGTCGTCAGTCGTGACGAACTGATCCTCAGCATCGGCCGGGAACCGGAACAATATCGCGGACTGGAAATGTGCCTGAGCCGTCTTCAAGACAAGTTCAAAAGTGCCAGCAATGGTGAACGACTGTTTCGTGCCGTGCGCAATCGTGGTTATTGCCTGATCCAGGAAGTGGTTGCCTAAGCACAGCCTGCACATCCAGAAATCGAAGCAAGTGCAATAACAAAAATAAAAAAGCACTTTGCTTGTTTGAACCTCCTTTTCGCTAATGCCTCCCTCCTCACCCTTCCTACGATAGCAAACACATTATTGTTTGTTCACCCTTTGCCCTTTGACCTTTTCTAACGTTCGATTATTTCCCAATACAATTGATTGGCACTTTGCCATCTTGTTAGAACTCGTCAGACAGCATCTTCTCCAATAACTTAGTCTATTCACTGACGACAGTTCGGCATACCGATGTTGTTCCCTCAAGACACCGGCACCTACAACAAAAACAAGTCTGTTTGACAACTCGGATTTCAACTGTCGAAACCTGAATGGAAGTCTTTTGGGGATATCGCATATGGATCTCACTCTACGTATCAACCGAAACACCGGCCTCAAGGGACTTACCTTCTGGGGCCAATGGGCACTGGCACAGTGCTTTATTGTTTCACTGTTGTTTATATTGGCTGAGCAGCACACGGGAACGGTCGAGTTCTATTACCGGATGTGCACCATGCTGGCCGTGTTGGCTTCGGTTCCGGCCTACACCTTCAGCGGCGCCTACCGAAAACGCGACAACTACCTGACCGGACTGGGACGGCTGCTGATGGGCTGGTCGATGACCATGGCCGGACTGACGTTCATCGCGTTTATCTGCAAGGCCGACGAGCTGTTTTCCCGTCAGGTGATCCTTGACTGGGCGGTGTACGGTTTCCTCGGTCAGGCGCTGCTGTATGCCCCGCTGCACGCGTTTTCGAAGTACTACCAGCGCTCACGCAAAAGCGAGCACAAGACCCTGATCGTCGGCACCGGCGAACTGGCCCTGGGCCTGGCGAAGAAGCTCAGCGAACACGAAAACCTGCCGTTGGTAGGTCTGGTCAGCAACGGCACCCTGCCCGCTCTGGACGCAGACGCTCCACGCGTGGTCGGCGATCAGGAAAACCTTCTGGAGCTGATCAAACGCCACGACATCCGTCGTCTCTACATCACGCTGTCGCTGTCCGAAGCGGCGAAGATCGAGGCGATGTATGTCGATCTGCTGGATGCCAACGTCGACGTGGTCTGGGTGCCGGACCTGAACAGCCTGACGCTGCTCAATCACTCGGTAAAAGTCGTGGACGGCCTGCCGGCGATCTACCTCAATGAAAGTCCGCTGACCAGCCGCCCGACCGCCGCCCTGAGCAAGAGCCTGATGGAGAAAAGTGTCGCGCTGCTGGCCATCATCCTGTTGAGCCCGGTGCTGCTGCTGATCTCGTTGGCGGTGAAGCTCAGCTCGCCAGGCCCGGTGTTCTTCAAGCAGGATCGCCATGGCTGGAACGGCAAGGTGATTCAGGTCTGGAAGTTCCGCTCGATGCGCGTCCACGATGATCGCGACGTCAAGCAGGCCAGCCGTAACGACTCGCGCATCACCGCCGTCGGGCGCTTTATCCGCCGCACGTCGCTGGATGAACTGCCGCAACTGTTCAACGTGTTGCAAGGTCATATGGCGCTCGTCGGCCCGCGCCCGCATGCCGTGGCGCACAACAACTACTACTCGGGGAAAATCCTCGCCTACATGGCCCGCCACCGAATCAAACCGGGCATTACTGGCCTGGCACAGATCAGCGGTTGCCGTGGCGAGACCGACACCCTCGACAAGATGGAAAAGCGTGTCGAGATCGACCTCAAGTACATCAACAACTGGTCGCTGTGGCTGGATGTGAAGATTCTGGTGAAGACGCCGTTTACCCTGCTGTCGAAGGATATTTACTGAGACGCAGAGCTTCACAAGGCAAGACCGCAAGGGGACGAAAGTCCCCTTTTTTGTGGGCCGGATTTGGGGGTTGGACTGGCTGGGGATTTCGGTGAATCGGTCAATATGGATGTCGACAGGGCCGACGCCTTCGCCTGATCACCGCCCGGAGCCTGCTTGTTGCCGCAGGCTCGCGGACTTACTCGGTAATCTTCCCGAAGTTGCGATAGAACATGTCGTCTTCACGGCTATCGGTCATGGAGTGCAGCTGGAAGCTGCGACTGAGCCGCGCACCACCGTCACGGGTCAGCGGCGCCCAGACCAGGTTGGCCCGGCGCATGGTCGACATGCTCATCATTTCGTCGAACGGAATCGACAGATAGATGCCCTTGTCGAAGCTACCCTCGCCGTATTCCGTACTGCCCGCCGTGGTGATGGTCGCCCAGGCACCGAAACGCACGCCGTTGGAAAACTCCCGGGAGATATCCAGCGTGCCACCGAAGTCGCCCGCCAGATAACGGCCGACGCTGACCGCCGCCAGCGTTTCATAAGGCAGGTCGGTGTAACCGGTGATGTGGCCGGTCAGCACCGAGTAGTCCCGCAGGCCGAAACCCTGGTCGAATTCGCGCTGACGCACGTAGTTCAGGTCCGCACCGATCGCCCAGCGCTCGCCGGTCGGACGGAACAGCACCTCGCCGCCGACACCGGCGAACATCGACTCCAGATAACCGCCGTAGACCATGCCATACAGATCCTTGTCCAGTTGCTCGGCGTGGCTGACCTGAAACAACGGCATGGTGGTGTCGGACGTGGTCAGGTACTGACGCAGGTCCGTACGCACACGCGGCAAGCCGCTGGGGGCGTCGTATTTGAACTTGTCGAAGTTGTTCGTCAGGTTCTGGCTGAGCATGCCGCTCCACCAGGTGTTGCGGTTGAAGCGGAACTCGGCGTCCAGGTCTGCACTGAACTGATAGAGCAAACCATCCGGACCGCCGACGTTCTGCTTGAAGCCCAGACCGGCGCCATAACTGAAGTGCTGCAGCGGCTGGGTGTAGAGCGTCTTCTCATTGTGCGGCATCGCCGGGTTGACCTCGGTGGTGCGGTGCAACGCTTGCAGCGGTTCCTCGTTGTTGATCACTTCGCGGAAGGTCTGGCGCGGCACGCTGGTTTCTTCCAGCGGCAGGTCGTAGCGCTTGTTCACCAGGGTGAACCAGTCGATGTCGGCGTTGACGCTGTTGTCCAGCACCCGGCTCGCACGGCCCACCGCTTTGGCCGAATGAAAGTAGCGCTGCTGCTCGCCGTACACGATCAGCTCGGAATCACGCTGGGCGATGCGCTCGACCCGGTAGCCCGCATTCTGTTGCAGGCGCTGCGACACGTTGGCCCAATCGACCTGATCCATCGAGGTGGTCGGCGCCTTCGCCGGCAGCGGCTCCGGAAGCGGATCGAAATTCTTGGCCGGCGCCTTGCGGCTGACAAAGTTGGTGTGGAAGGTAACGCCGAACATCGCCGTGTTGCCCCGCTCCCACGCGGCGCTCACGTCGAGGGAGTCCGTCACCTTGAACACCGCGCCAAGGTTGATCGGCGAGTCCTGCTTGATCACGTTGTCCTTGGGTTCGTGCTTGTAATCGTTGCCTTCGTATTCGAGTTTCAGGCTCAGCCGGTCCCAGGGCGTCTGGTAACTCACGCCGCCGAAGAACGAGGGCTGGCCGCGAAAGTACGAACCGGCGTTGACGTCACCGGTGCCTTCCATCGCCGGCCGGGTCTTGAAGCGATCATCGAGATAGCCAAGCGGGTTGTCGATATCGCCGCGATTGCCGATGTAGCCCCAGGCAATGCCGGCACTGAAATCCAGGTTGTCGAAGCGCTTGTTGGCCACCAGGAATTCACTGGCGAACAAACCCGTACCGCCGACGTCTCGGAAGCCCAGAGCGATGTCGGGCGCCCAGTGTGATTCCTCCCAGAGCCGGACTTTGACGTCGACCGCCTTGTCCTTGTAGCTCTGGTTGCCGCTCATCGACTCAGGGCCGTACGGGCGGTTGGTGATGGCGGTGTAGCGAAACGAACCTTCGAGCCAGTCCAGCGGTTGCAACGAAACGCTGTAGCGGCTGTAAGGCTCGGTGCGGTTGGCGTTGACGCTCAACTCACCGGCCGGAGACATGCGTGCGGTGGGCGTCTGCAACAGACCGGTGCCACCGAAATCGCCCTGGGTAATACGCGGCTCGGCATGGACCAGGCCGCACGGCAATAACAACACAGCTGCAAAACGCAAATTCAACGAACCACCTCAGCCAACTGCGTGGCAATAAATTCGGCCAACTGCTGATTCAGTTCAGGGACAGGCGGATCCAGATCATCGCTTTTCAACGGCACCAGAATCTTGCTGCCGGCGACGGGGAACTGCCCGCTCTCACGATTCCAGTGAGCAATGCCGACGCGCCGCGTAACACCGTTGGGCTGGATCAGCCACAGGTAATCAGCGTCGGCATCGTCCTCCAGCAGCACGCAGCGGCTGAGGTATTCACGGGCCTCGAGCAACGGCTGATAAGGCAGTCGGCAGGTGCCGGCGACCGCGCCGAGCACTTCGACTTCATCGACCCGTCGCGGGTAGATCAGGCGATCGCCGTCATCCAGGCGAATGTTGCGGGCGAAGCCGACTTCCAGCGCCACCGGGTCCAGATCCGCGATCTGGCGCCCGGTGACCGGCATCTGCCGCACGTCCTCCGCCATGCGCACCGCCAACGCTTTTCGGCTCGGTCGATCGAACAGATCGGCCATGCGCTGCAACACGTCCAGGTCAAACAGCACGCCGACCTTGAGCCGGGTCTGCTCTTCCAGCAACGACTGTCGCAGCAGCGCACCCGCCAGCCAGTAACCCTCGGCGTTGGGCACAGCCTCGCTGATGACATCGGTCAATCGGCCACCGGGCGGCAACTCCACCGGCCCGGGGTTGGCGACATCGCCGCTGACGGTGACCGCCGCCTGACTTGCGCCGGCGAACAACATCAAACACGCCGACAGAACCCTCAAGCGCTTCATGGCAGATGCCTGCGATCAGGGGTCAGCTGCACGATCTTCACCCGCAGTTGCGAGGTCAGTTGCTGCTCGCTCTGCACAATGAAACCGTCCACCGGATCGACCCAATAACGATTGGTCGCCCGCAGGCCGATGGCCGGGACGTCGATACGTTCATCGACACGCAGCACGGCGTAGTCCTTGTTCAGGATATTCAGGGTTTCCATGGATTTTCGGGTGAAGCGGCTGTTGACGATCAAGCCGACTTCCTGGCCTTTGTAGAGATCGATCCAGCGCTGGCTGGTCTGGCCATCGGTAACGTTTTGCAGGCCGCGCTTGAACGGCGACGCATCGGACAACCGCGTGCCGTCCAGATCGCCCTCCACGCCCAGGCCGATGCTGCGCACCGCAAGACCGTCGCGCAGCAGCAGGACCTGCTTGCCGGACGCCACCCAGAACTGCAGGTCATCGCGCTTGCGCACTAGCGCCAGCACACCGGAACCGGACGGCGTGGTGAGTTTGAGTTGCGGATAATTGACGTCGGCCACCTGGGCCGGCGTTACGTCGATGTCATCCGGACCGACCATCGCCGACTTGAGGTTGGTCACCGAGGCAACCATCAGCGGATTACAGCCACACAGCAACAAGGCCGCCATCAGGCAGACGCCAACATTCAGGATTTTCAAAGTCGGCGGGCCTTATTTGCTGTTGTTGGTGAATTCGCTCCAGTTCTTCGCAGCGGAAGCACCGGTACCGACAATCGATGCCGACGGCACCAACTGGCTGATCAGACGGTTCCAGCGAGTCACGTTGGCAGGCCCTACATAAACGACGTCCTGGGGGCGCACTTCGAAGTGCGTGGCAAGGACCATGGCGGTGGGCGATTCAGCTTCCAGTTGATAGATTTTGGCCGGCTCCACATCGAGGTTTTCCACCCCGCGAATGACGTACACGGCGTTGCCATTGGCGGTGGTCTGGCTCAAGCCGCCGACCGATCCAAGCACGTCGGAGAGATTCATCGTCGCCGTCTTGAAGCTCAGCGCGCGCGGCTGGTTGACCTCGCCCATCACGTAGATGCGCTTGTTGTCGTTGTACGGCAGATACAGCTTGTCGCCACCCTGGAGGTAGACGTTCTGCAACTCGGAATCCTGTTGATTGAGGGTATCCAGATTCAGCGGATAGACCCGCCCGTTGCGCGTCAGCAACAACCCGGACAGGTCGGCATTGTTGGTGTCGATGCCCGCCGAACCGAGGGCTTCGACCACGCTCAGCGGGTTGGTGGAAATCGCCTGCGGGCCAGCCTTGGCGACCGCACCGGTGACCACGACTTTCTGGCTGGCGAAACGCAGCACGGCGACATCCACTTGCGGCTCGGCGATGAACGCCGACAGCCGTTGTTCGATGTCGTCGCGCAGTTGCTGGATGGTCCGGCCGGCGGCCTGGACTTCCTTGATGTACGGGTAATACAGCGTGCCGTCGGAGCGCACCAGACGGCCGTTGGCGTCGATCTGCTGCTGCGCGCCCGACGGCGCGGTCAGCTCGGGGTGATCCCACACGGTGATGTACAGCACGTCGTTGTTGCCGATGCGGTACTCGGCCGGCGTCGCCAGCAGTTCCGTTGGAACCGACTCGCGCTTCTGCGTGGCCCGGTTCATGGAAATCAGCTTGGGTGTGATCGGAATCAACTCGACCCGGCTGCTTTCACTGGCACCCTGGCGGGTGATGCCAAAGGTGTTCAGGTGTTGACCGGGGGAAAACATGCAACCTTGCAGAGCGAGACTTGCCAGCATTAAAAGAGAAAAACTACGAGTCATAATGGCACTACGCTATTCAAGGGCGAATCCAAAACAAAGTCACCCGACTTTCGTCGGGCGACCCTGTACTGCACCAACAGTTACTTCAGTTAGTTGTGCGTGCCGGTTGTACCCGTGGTACCGGTGGTACCCGTTGTACCGCCGTTGGCACTTCCACCACTGTTGGACGCCGCTACGGCACTGGCAACCATTGCAGTACTGGCAGCAGGCGCTGTAGAAGCCGCGACACTGCCAGATACATTGGTCACCGCAGTAAGCGGTGCTTCAGCTGCGGATGCCCAGTTGCTCAACATCGTCAACAAGGCAATCGCCATCACTTTTTTCATATCAACTCCTTTCTAACATTGCACCGGTACATCGGGTGTTCCGTTAGAGGTGGTAGAGTTCAAGTCGCAAAAAGCGCGAACAAGATCCGTCGTTCTTTCACAGTCATACGCAACTGATAAAAGTCGAACGGCAGGTTTATATCTACGGACTTGCAAAAGGCATTGCCAGTGTAATTTCCCGACGATATCTAACAACCTGACCGAAAATAACATCGGACTAAAAGGCCATCACTCCAGATAGCCTCTGGGGTGATTCGATTGCCATCGCCAGCTATCGGTGACCATGTCCTGCAAGTTGCGGGTGGCTTTCCAGCCCAGTTCTTTTTCCGCTTTGGAAGCGTCGGCCCAACTCTCGGCAATATCCCCCGAACGCCGTGGCATCACCCGAAAAGGCACGGGTTTTCCACATGCCTGCTCGAAGGCCCGCAGCACTTGCATCACGCTGTAACCGGCGCCGGTGCCGAGGTTCCAGGTGTGAATGCCGGTACGCCCGTCGATGGCCTGCAACGCTTTCAGGTGCCCGTCTGCCAGATCCACGACATGGATGTAATCACGCACGCCGGTGCCGTCGACCGTGGGGTAGTCGTTGCCGAAGATCGATAACTCTTGCAGGCTGCCGACCGCTACGCGACTGATGTAAGGCACCAGGTTATTGGGGATGCCACTCGGGTCTTCGCCCATGTGGCCGCTGTCGTGGGCGCCGATCGGGTTGAAGTAGCGCAGCAGCGCGATGCTCCAGCGCGGCTCGGCCAGGGCCAGGTCGCGCAGCACGTTTTCGACGATCAGCTTGGACTGGCCATAGGGGTTGGTGGGGATGCCGGTGGGGAAATCCTCGCGGATCGGCATCTGCTCAGGCTCGCCATAGACCGTGGCCGAAGAGCTGAACACCAGACGGAAAACCCCCGCCGCTGCCATTGCCTGGCACAGCGTGATGCTGCCACTGACGTTGGTTTCGTAATACTCGAGCGGCTTGCGTACGCTTTCGCCCACGGCCTTGAGCCCGGCAAAGTGCAGCACGGCGTCGATCGAGTGCTGCTGGAATATCCGGTCCAGCAACGCCCGGTCACACACATCGCCGCGAATCATCAGCGCACTTTTACCGCAAATGGCTTCTATCGCATGCAATGCCGCATCGCTGCTGTTGCAAAGATTATCCAGAACGACAACTTCATGACCTGCTTCAAGCAATGCGAGTGTGGTGTGCGAGCCAATATATCCGGCGCCACCGGTTACCAGAATCTTCATAGCGCGGTCCGTAGTGGGAGAATGCCTGCCAACGTGTCAAGCCTCATTTGTTTAATGTGTGTCTTGCTTCACACAAACAAGGCGACAACAATCCAGGACAAAAACAGTTCCATCGCTGGCCAACAATATTTTTAAAGGCCAAACTGTATTGCCCGGTACTTATTAGCACTCCCGCACTTTCACCACTATCGACAGATACCGACTAAAAATAACTGTTATTTATCAAGTCGACATCTAATAACATTATCCTCTTTTACACTAAGCTAACATTGTCACTGACAACCTGACTCAGGTATTAAAGTACAGCTTCATCAACTTGCAACTTTCTTTATTGCAATGTAACCGATGGCTGTATGCCATGAATGTCCAGGAAACTTCTATGATTCGTAAATGTTTGTTCCCCGCGGCCGGCTACGGCACGCGTTTCTTGCCGGCCACCAAAGCCATGCCAAAAGAGATGCTGCCGATCGTCAACAAGCCGTTGATCGAATACGCCGTTGAAGAAGCACGGGACGCCGGCCTGCAGCACATGGCAATCGTCACTGGCCGGGGCAAGCGTGCACTGGAAGACCATTTCGACATCAGCTACGAACTCGAACACCAGATTCGCGGCACCGAAAAAGAGAAGTTCCTGGCCGGCACTCGCGAACTGATCGACACCTGCACCTTCTCCTACACCCGTCAGGTGGAAATGAAAGGTCTGGGCCACGCGATTCTCAGCGGCCGCCCGTTGATCGGCGACGAGCCCTTCGCCGTGGTCCTGGCCGACGACCTGTGCCTGAACCTGGAAGGTGACGGCGTACTCACGCAGATGATCCAGCTCTACAAGAAATTCCGCTGCTCGATCGTGGCCATCCAGGAAGTCCCGCGGGACCAGACCCACAAGTACGGTGTGATTGCCGGCGAGGCGATTTCCGAGGGCATCTACCGGGTCAACCACATGGTGGAAAAACCCGCGCCGCAGGACGCTCCGTCCAACCTGGCGATCATTGGCCGCTACATCCTGACGCCCGACATCTTCGACCTGATCGCCGACACCGAGCCCGGCAAGGGCGGGGAAATCCAGATCACCGACGCCCTGATGAAACAGGCGCAGAACGGTTGCGTGCTGGCCTACAAATTCAAGGGCCTGCGCTTTGACTGCGGTGACGCCGAGGGTTACCTGCAGGCGACCAACTTCTGCTACGAAAACGTCTACCTCAAAGGCCGCTGACAGGCGCCCGCGCATCTCCGACGAGGCAACCATGAACATTGCACAACATTCGACAGACATTGAACGGGAGGTGGACAGCCTCGGGGTGATGAGCTGGCTGTCTCGTCACCAGCCGTTGCCCAGCGCCAATGAATCCTGGCTGGGGACCATTCTGCTGGTGGAGCGGATCGGCATGTTTCCATCGTCCGGGGACATTCGCCGACCGCTGCGCGATCCCTATCCCCTGCTCGCCCATCTGAAACGGATTTACAGCGAACAGGCGCTGGAGGTCGATGACCGCGACGGCCTGAAAGTGATTTTCAGCGACTGGCGATTCCGCGTGCGCATCTGCTGCAACGAACCGGCGATCATCATCAATGTGGAAACCCGTTGCCTGACGCAATTGATGCCGCAAAAGACAGCGGAGCTTTTGGGTCAGCTCGAAGGTTTCGACAAGGACTGAGACCTACTGTGAGGCAGCGCCGCAAGCCTCCTGCGGCGTTGCCCCGTGGTTGCCGCCGACGATCATCCGATAGAAGTAATCGGCAATCACCTTCCCGCCCGTGGCCGGCACCGGATGAATTCTGTCCGGGCCGATCATCGCCGCCGCATAACGTTTGACGTCCGTACCGAACGCGCATTGCAGGTTGGCGTAACCCAGATGCTGCTCGCGGGCCCAGGGCTCCAGCACTTGCGCATACGCCGACATCGGATAGGCACTGGAACGCGTGGTGTCCTGGCGCATGATCAGGTTGACGCTCGCTGCCGGCTGAATCTCGCGGATCATTGCGACCAGCCCCTGGACATTCTTCAGGTACTGCTCGGGCTTCACACCAAAACCCTGGTCGTTGCCACCGAGCATGATCAGGTAGATATCCGCCGGAATCTTCGACACCACCGCTTTCCACTGCGCCTGCCACTGACCGTCGGCATGATAGAAATCACCGGACGCTGCCCCCGACGCGGCCAGTTTCGACACCCGCAAACCGGCCTGGTCGTTGCTCATCCACAGGCCGAACAGGGTGGGCGCACCTTTCACCACTTCCAGCCTGAACGACCAGTCCGTGGCAGCGGACGTGCCCGGTAACGGGACTTCCTGAACGCCCGCGCCGGTGAGATTCAGCGGCTGCCAGTTCGCCGAGGGCGACCAGCGATAGCGAAGTTCACTGGATTCGCCATCCCCCAGATAAAGTAACTTTGCCTGGGTGACGGCAGTGTTTATCGCTTCGCTCGGATGCGCATCGACCTGCAGCCATGCACCGGGCCGTCCCGTCTCCGTGCGGCTGTCGGGACTAGGCTGTCCGAGGCCGGACACCCGCCAGTCGCCGCCGAAGTATTTTTCGCTGCTGCGGGTGTATTTGAAATGGCTGCCGCCCAACGCCGCGCCGTGGTTGAAACCGACGTAACCGGGACCGGCAAAACCGACCTCCCCGACCAGCCGCTGCACCAGTTTGTTCAGATAGAAATCCTGCCCGGCGCTGTAGCTGTCGCCGATCACCGAGACCGACAACACCTTCCCGGCCTTGCCTTCGCGCCACTGGGCAAACCGCTGGCGGGCGTCACCGACTTCGACCACCGACACCGCGACCGGCGCTGCGTCATCTACTGCAACCATCAAGCGCTTCCTTTAGCCGAGACCTGCACCGGGGAGACATCCGCCAGCGGTTTTTTCGCCGCTGCGCGCTCGCCCAAAAACAGCACCGAAGTGAAGTTGAACCGGCTGAAGATCGTCGACAGCAGCACCGGCCCGAGCAAGCCGCACGCCACGCCACAGAACACCAGCACGCTTTCGTCCTTGATGCCCAGACGTCCGAGCACCGAGCGCGATGTCGCGGCGAACAACACATGAAACAGGAAAATCGCGTAAGAGTAACCACCGAGCCAGGTCAGCGCCTTCGAGCGCATGTCGCTCGACAGCAGCGCAAAGCAGGACACACAACCCACCGTCAGGCCGATCAGGCTGCGACGATCGATGATCAGCTCGCGATCCAGCGCCGCGATGTACAACAGCGTCACGGAAATCAGCACGAACACTAACGGGCCGAGCACTTTGAACCGCTGCTTCAGCGTGCTGACATTTTCCTGGCCGATCATCCCGGCCACAAAGAACGGCAACAGATAAGTCGCACCGTTGATGCCGAACGCATCGAACTTGAACGGCGGCAGCAGAAACACCGCGGCGGAGAACGCGAACAGCAGGTACAGACGCGTCGCCGAACGCAGCCAACCACGCCATTCCAGCAGGCCGACAAACATGAAGATGATGAACACCGCCTGCAGGAACCAGAAGTGGTTCACCGGCACATAAAACGCCAGCAAGGCATCGATCACGCTGACGTCCTTGTTCACACCGGGGCCTACCGCCTGCAACACCGAGAACGGCACACCCACGCAAAACAGCGGCACGATCAAGCGCCGCACCTTGCCGGTGAAGAACGCCGAAAAGTCATTGCCGCGAATCTTGTAGATGGAATAGATGTAGCCCGAGATGAAGGTGAACAGCGGCATGCGCACGTACACCATCGAATCGGCGATCACCCGGAACGGTGAGCCGATATCGATCTTCAAACCGCCGCCCAGCGGACCGATCACGTGATAGAGCACCAGCAGCAGGCACGCCAGGCCGCGCAGGGTTTCGATCTCCAGGGACTTTTTCTTGCTCGACATAAAGCACCTGCCTCAATTCAGAATTCTGGATTCGACCCGCACCGGTTTGTTCGCCCGCAACATCAACCCCAGGCCCACGAACAACACCGGCACCACCATGGAAAAGTGCCGGGCGAACGAGCCGAAGTCGGGTTCGAACAAGCCTTGAACCAGCAGAAACGCCAAGGGAATCGCGATCAGCTCCTTGGGTTTGGTCTGGATCGGCGCGCCTTTGTAATCGGTCGAGGTGATCACTTTGAACAGCAGCAACGCGGTCATGATCATCAACGCCACGAAGATCACCTGACCCGGCCCGGACAGCAGGATCAGCTCCACGGGGAACGACAAGCGGAAGAAGATGATCATCGAGTCCAGTGCCTGCGAAACAAAGTCGCTGCCGCTGAGCCACGAGACGATCAGCGATTTGGACCCCTCTTCGCCCGCGGTGCGCAGTTCGTTGTTGCTGGCGCGAATCGACGACACCGGAAAGCCCAACGCCAGTTGAATCGCCATGGCCACCGCCAGATAAAACAGGAACAGCATCAGAAAGAAGGTCGTGCGCGACACATACTTCTTCATCACGCAGACGCCGACCCAGGACAGGGAAAACAGAATCCAGTAGGGCCGGATCAGCACGCCATAGATCACCGCCGACAGGAAAAATCCGCCGCGATACTTGCGCGACAGCGAGCTGAACAGAATGCTCAGCACCGCCACCGACACGATGATTTCCTTGGTCAGGTTCTCCAGGAAGAACGAGCGCACCACACCCCACAGACACAGAGTCCCGAAAATCGCCAGCGGCATGCGCCGGAACACCACCACCGGAATCGCCGTGAGGAAAAAATTGCAGAACATTCCGTAGGCCCAGGCGTTGGTCAGGTTGATCCCGGTGGGCCGCAGCAGGAACGCCGAACACTCGTAGGACGAGCGATCCGGCGAGAACGGATTCCAGAAATTGCAATTGTCGGCCCGGGCATAGGACGACCACAGGGTCATCGCATCCGGCCCCGGATCCCGGGGGACCAGCAGCGGCATGGCCACTGACAGAAACAGCCCGGTGAACAGGATCAGGAACGACAGTGACGAGTCGAGTTTCTTGCCGCGAAACTCGATGCACGGCAGTTTCAGGCCCATGACACGACAGCCTTTTTTGCTCGCGTCGCACGAGTCAGCAGCGCGATCACGGCGAGCTGCACGATGATTGCGAAGACGTTGCCCCAGGCTGCGCCGTAGATGGACCAGTGCTTGATCAACACATAGCTGACCGGCACCGAAATCAGCAGGCAAATGGCCGAGCTGGCGAGGGATACCCGGCTGTTTTTCGACGCGATCAACCCGCCCCAGACGATGTCGCCGATGGCACGCAGGGCGAAGGAAAAGATCAGCACGCCAAGAATCCCGTTGTCCGGACGCGGCACCGCTGCGCCGACATAATCGAGCACGATATTGAAGAACAGATAAATCGCCACCGCGACCGCCGCCGACACCACCAGCGAACGCGCGACCCATTTGTTCACGAACAACTGCTTGACGGTGAACGGTTGCTGATCGGCCTGGTAACGCTTGGCGAGCACCGGAATACCGACCACCGCCACCACCGCATAGGACAACGCCTGCAAGGTGTTGGCCGCCGACCACGCGTACACGTATTTACCGAGACTGGCGTAGGGTTCGAGGTCGATGATCAGAAAGCGCTCGGCGTACTGACTCAGCGCGATCAGGCCGGTGCCCAGGTAGAACGGCAATCCGGCTTTCCACACGGCCGCCGTCGCCAGCGTGCCCTCTTCGCGCCCACGATGGACGCTCACCATGATCAGGTAACCGGCGACGATCACCAGCACGTTGGCGATGACCCACAACCACAGCACGCTGGCAATTGCGGACACCCGGCCGAGCATCATTCCGCCCACGGCCAGCAGTGCCCAGAGGCCGGTCTTGACGAAGAACAGCAGCGCCCCCGCCGTGGCTTTCTGCGCGGAAAACACGAACGAGTTGATCTCGAACGACAGGTGCTCGGTCAGCAGTACCAGCGTCACGCAGGCGATCAATGCCGCCGTCGCTTCGACCTGCTGGAACAGTGAGTAGATCAGCACCGTCACCACCGACAGCACCAGACCCACGGCCAGGTACAGCAGCAGAACCTTGTCGACGACTCGCTTCGAACTGCCGCCGACGCTGATCAGCCGGTTGATTTCGGAACTGAAACCGACGCTGTAGAACTTCGACGCGATCAACGATGCGGCGACTACCACGCCATAAAAACCCAGCGCCTCGTACCCGAGGTAATGGGTGATGGCGAGCACCAGCAGAAACTTCGCGCCCAGTGCTCCGCCCCGCAGCAACAAGCGGAATATCATCGAATGACGCCCTTGATGATGTCGTCCATGGCCACGGTTTTCGCTTCGATCTCGCGGCAGGTATCGGTCAGGCGCTTGCCGAAATTCGACAGTGCGTTCGGTGCGTAGACCGTGTCGATGATGGTGTCGACATTGATGTCACCCCCGTTGATGACCCAGTCCTCGACGCCCATGTCCTGATAGGCGCCGAAGCCTTTGCGTTCGTAGCTGATGTGGTACGCCGGCACGCCGGACAGCAGCGATTCGATCGCCCCGTGCAGGCGCACGGAAATCACCAGGTCCGGTTGGTATTTGGCCAGCGTCGCTTTCAACGGCAGCAGGTCTTCGGTGATGCCCAGCTCGCGATAGAACGCGCCGTCATCGTTGCCGCGTACAGCGCTCTGCACCGCGCAGACCACTTTGCTTTTGTTCTTCAAACGCTGCAGCAGCACCTTCAAATTGGCCACGTAGGCGAGCTTCTTTTCCTTGCTCCACGCCGGTGGCTTGCGCAGCACCACGCACACGGTGGCCGGTGTCGAAGCGCAGCGGGTGAACTTGGGTTGCTGCAGGATTTTGCCGGCCAGGGCCTGCACCGCAAGGTCCGGTGCGCGGTAGACATTTTCACAGGCATCGAACAGCGCCGAGGAACGGTTATCGCGCACGAACACCGCATCGGCGCTGGCGTAGTGGCCGACGATCTTGTCGCTGTCGCCATGGAACGGGCCGATGCTTTGCGGCAGATACACCGAGGGGATCTTGCTGAGAATCGCGGTTTCCAGCTGCTTGGCATGCCCCAGTTTCAGCTTGATGTGCTCAAAGGCGCTTTTGGAGCGCATGTAGCCGCCACCGACGCCGACGATCAGATCGGTTTTCTTCAGCAGATCCGCCAGGCCGGCGTAGGAGCGGTTGAGAAACACCGCCTGCTTGACCCGGCCCAGCCCCTTCGCGGCCATGACCGGCGCATCGAAGCGCGGGTGCGGCAGGTATTTGAAAGAGTCCGGATCGGAGGCCACGACATTGATCCTGGTGTCCTCGCCAAAATTACGCTGCACCAGCGCGATGGCCAGATCGACCAGCAGACCATCACCGGAATTGGACGCACTGTAGCCATGCAAAATCGTTACGTTCATGAGCGGAGTTCTACTTAACAAGAGGGAGCGGAATACAGGTCGTAGGTCTGGCGGATCATCAACGCGGCGCTGAAACGCTCGCGGACGATGCGCCGACCTTCGATGCCCAGGGCCGACAACGCAGGCTTCTGGATTTTCTTCAGGCGATCGGCCAGCGCCTGGTGGTCACCGGCGGGGAACACGTAGCCGGACACGCCATGGGTGACCAGTTCGGGCAACGACGTGCAGTCGCTGGCGATCACCGGCAGGCCCAGCGCCATGCCTTCCAGCGGCACCATGGCAAAGCCTTCCCAGCGACTGGGGACGATCAGCGCATCGGCTTTCTGATACAGCGCGTGTACCTCGGTCGGCGTCACCCAGGGCAGGTATTCCACCCCATCCAGCGGCGGACACTCGACGACATCCTCGTTCACCGCGCTGCCCACCACCGTCAGTTTCAGGTCGCTGCGCTTTGCTTCGGTGTACGCCTTGAGCAACACGTCGAAGCCTTTCTGGTAGTCGAGGCGACCGACGAACAGCAGATGAATCGGTGCCGGATTGTCGATCTTGCGTTCGTCATCCTTGTGATCGATGCCGTTGTAGATCAGCGTCATGCGCTGGCGCTCGATGCCAAACTTCGCGGCCTTGTCCAATTCGAACTGGCTGACGCAGATGATCTTGTCCGTGACCTTCTGCAGCACCCGCTCGATCCACGCATAAGCTTTCTGCTTGATCGGCGAGCTTTCCATCAGGAACGAAAACGCATGGGGGCAGTAGACGATTTTCGGCTTGCGCCACGGTCGCAGGAGCACGCAGACGCAACGGCCGATGACCCCGGAAAAGGTGCTGTGCAGATGCACCACATCGGGTTTTTCCTTGAGCAGGACCCGCGCCAGTTGCCAGGCAAAACGCAGCAGCGACGGCACATTCCGCCCGCTTCGGGCGAAGGTGCGGATCTGCTGTTCATCGATGCCGTGCAGTTCTTTCTTCTGGTCGAGCGGGACCAGATACACCAGCTCATAGCGCCCGTCTTCCGGAGCCGCCGAAATCGTGCGGATGACCGTCGCCACCCCGCCTTTGATCGTTTCCGCCACGTGCAGTATTTTTTTCACAACCCACCCACTTTCATGCCTGTAAGGACCGTCGCTGAGATTCAGGACTGGTCGGACGCGTATTCGTAGTTGTAATAGCTGCCGTTGCCGTAATAGCTGGCCGCACGCTTCTCGACGCCGTTGAACACCGCGCCCTTCAACTCGATGCCGTTCTGGGCGAAGCGGCGAATGGTCAGTTCGATCTCTTTGGCCGGGTTCACCCCGAAGCGCGCGACGATCAGGCTGATGCCCGCCTCGCGGCCGACAATCGCCGCATCGGTCACCGCCAACAGCGGCGGCGTGTCGATGATCACCACGTCGTAGCGCTCGCTGAGTTCTGCCAGCAGTTCGCGGAAGTTCGCGTGCATCAGCAGCTCGGAAGGGTTGGGCGGAACCTGGCCACGGCTGATGAAGTGCAGGTTGTCGACCTCGACCTTGTTGATCGCCTGCTCCAGGGTGCAGCGCTTGACCAGCAGATCCGACAGGCCGTTGGTGATCGGCGTGTTCAGGCTCTTGTGCAGATGCCCCTTGCGCATGTCGGCATCGATCAGCACCACACGCTGGCCGCTCTGGGCCATGACCGCCGCGAGGTTGGAAGACACGAACGTTTTGCCGACCTGCGGGCTCGGGCCGGAAATCATGATGCGGTTGTTGGTCGAATCCAGCGCCGCGAAATGCAGGCAGGTGCGCAGGCTGCGGATCGACTCGATGGACAGGTCCGTCGGGTTGCGCAGAGCCAGCAGATAGGCCGGTGTATCCGTCGTGACTTTGGCGCGGACTTTCTTGGTGTCCTCTTCCTGTTGCAGGGCGCTGTAGGGAATCGACGCGTAGACCGGCAAGCCGAGCTGCTCGATGGCTTCCGGACCTTCCAGGCCCTTGCTCAGCGACTTGCGCAACAGCACCAGGGCCACGCCGACAAAGGCGCCGAGGAAGGTCGCGATCAGCACGATCAGGGCTTTTTTCGGTTTGACCGGGCTGGTCAGATCGACATCCGCCGTATCCACCAGACGCACGTTACCCACGGCGCCGGCGCGGATGATGTCCAGCTCCTGGGATTTGTTCAGCAACTGGGTGTAGATCTGCGAAGCGACCTCGACATCGCGGGTCAGGTTCAGCAATTCCTGTTGCGTGGCCGGCAGGTCCTGGACCTTGCCCTCCAGCGACCGCTGTTGCTGGGTCAATTCACCGATCTGAGTCATCAACGCGCGATAGGCGGGATGCTGCTTGGTGAACTTGCGATCCATCTCCGCCTGTTGCAGTTTCAGCTCGGAAATCCGCGTTTCGAGCGCGACGGACTGACCGAGCACCGATTGGGTTTCCAGGGAGATGTTCACGGTTTTACCGTGGGTCTGGTAGGCATTGAGCGCATCACTGGCCTTGGCCAGATCGCGTTTGACCTGGGGCAACTGACTTTGCAGGAAGGCCAGGCTCTGCGCCGCTTCGGCCGAGGTACGGCGTACGTTCTGGTCCACGTACAGCGAGGCGATCTTGTTGAGGATCTTCACCGCCTCGGCGGCATCGCTGCTGGCCAGGGCCAGACGGATGATCCCCGACTCCTTGCCTTGCTCGGAAATATCCAGCGCGTCCTGATAACCCTGAATGGTCACGATTCGTGGGTAGCGCACCACTTCGAAACGGGTGCCGGAGTTGGCCTGCAAATGCGTGATCTGCCCTTCTACCCCATCCTGCGCGAAGGGTTCGCCGGCCACGCCTTCGATCAGCAGGTTGTCGTTGTCGTCGAACAACTGGAAGTGCTGTTGCTCGCCGGCGATCAGGCTGAGTTTCTTGCCCAGCAGTTCTTTAGGAAGATCGAGCCGGGCAAACTCCAGGCGCTCCCCGCCCCACGCGTAGCTGCTCAGCCCGAAACGTGGCGGCGCGACGCTGAGTTCGGTTTCACCGCGATAGCGGCGGGAGAGAAAGCCGCCAATCAGCGGAAAGGTGTTGGGGGTGACGTCGATGTCCAGCCGCAGATCATCGACGGTCTTGCCGATCACTGCGCGGGATTTGATGATGCCGATCTCGGTCACCGACGGCGACTGGCCGCCGAGCATGCTGTTGAGATCGGAGAAGCCAAGCATGTCGTTCTTTTTCGGTTCGACCTGCACCAACGCGTTGGCCAGATACACCGGCGTGGCCAAAATCGCATAGGCAACGCCGGTCATCATGAACGCACCGGTCAATGCGCCGATCAGCCATTTCTGATCGATCAGGCTGCCGAATATGCCGAGTAGATCAATACTGTCTTGATCGTTTTCACGGGTGCCGATTACTGACGGTAACTGCATAAGTCTTTCTTACCATTCACTGATCTGAAGAATATTCATCAACGCGCCAAGCGTTGCGCCCATGAGCTGACAGCAGCTTCAATCAATGCATGGGCATGAATAAACGCGGCCTGCCCTTGACGATACGGATCCTGTATTTCTCGCTCGCTTTGCCATTTGCCAAGAAGAAACACTTTGCCCCTGGCGTGAGAGGCAATCTTCAGTACTTGTTTTACATGCTCTTTTTCCATGACCAGAATCAGATCCGACTCATTGACGATGTCGGCGGTCAGTTGCCGGGCCTTGAACCCTTCGGCACTGTGCCCACGGTCTTCCAGAACCTGGCGCGCGGTCGACTCCATGCCTTCGCCGACCCGCGCAGACAGGCCTGCGGAGGTCACGCTGATTGCCGAGGGTGTCAGTGCATTGCGCAACAGAAGTTCCGCTGTCGGACTTCGGCAGATATTGCCTACGCAAACGACAAGAATCTTTTTGAACAAGGTTTACTTTCCCGTGTAATGTCAATCGGCCAACATGCCCTGCAAATTCGAATGAACCCGCAAGACCTTCCTTCACTCGGAAATAGATTCACCCGTTAATACCGATGCATTAAGTACCACGGCCTCTAAAAGTCCCCCAACTAGAATTACCGGACTAAAAATAACTGTGATTTTCAGGCGAACGTTTTCCGACAAAAAATAACATTCGTGCACTTCGCGCCCTATTCGTCATCGAAATACAGGCAACGAGATAACTATTGGCTAGATGTCATTCTCATCAGGAGAGCAGACATGAAATCAGCACATTTCAAACATCTTGGTGCCGCCGCCCTGTTGATGCTCAGTGCTACCGCGCAGGTTCACGCCAGCGCGCTGTTCCCGTCACTGCCCGCCAGAACCATCGGCGTTCAGGTCAAGATCCAGAACTTCACCCCGACCGACGCCGAGCAGATCAAAGCGGCCGGATTCAGTTTCGTGCGCTTCGGCGTCTGGAGCGACAGCCTCGGCGCCAAGGCCTATCAGAAACAGATCAGCGATGCGTTCGCGGCGGCGCGATCCGCCGGCTTGCCGGTCTTGATGACCGTGCGCGCCACTAAACCGTTGACCGGAGACCTGGCAACCGCCGGTGAAGCCTTCGCCAACGCGGTGACCGGTCTTGAGCAAGCCTGGAGCGGGCAACTGGTGGGGATCGAAATCTGGAATGAGCCGGATCTCGACACCTACTGGCCCACCGGAGACTTCAAAAACACCTTCGTGCCGTTCATGACGGCCATGTGCAAGACGCTGCAGGGCAAACCGCAATCGACGCCCCTGGTGGGATTCGGTTTCGCCCGCCCGCCGACGGCAGGCTCCGCTTCGACCGTGGCACTCAACAGCATTCTCGGCACTTATCCGCAGTGCCTGGATGCGATTTCCTATCACCCTTACGGCATGACCGCGACGCAGATCAGTAACGCGCAAACCTTCATCCAGCAAAACTTCCATTTGCCGGGCGTCATCAGTGAATGGGGCATTTCGGCACTCGCCTCCAACGGCGGGCCGGAAGGGCAAGCGAGTAAAATCGGCGCGTTCATCGCCGATGTTAAAAAACTCAGCATTCAGCTGACGTCGATTTACGAATGGAAGAACAGCGAGTCGGGCAGTAACGACCGGGAGAAGAATTTCGGCCTGCTGACCTCCGACGGACAGTCGAAACCGGCACAAACGGCGGCCTCGACCCAGCTCAACGCCGAATAGCCGCTGCGCAACGGGTCAGTTGCTTTGAACCTGTGGTCCTTTTTGGCATCGTATTGATCGATACCGCGCCCCGCCCATTCAAACAGCCGTTTTCAGGTTGTTGCTCGCGGGGCTATCGATACACCCACATGCCCTTGAGTGGCTGTCAGCGCTCGGGTAATGTCTTCAGACCCATAGGACAGAGCACGCTCATGACTTCCAAGCTGGAACAACTCAAACAGTTCACCACCGTGGTTGCCGACACCGGCGACTTCGAAGCGATTGCCCGGGTCAAGCCGGTCGACGCCACCACCAACCCTTCCCTGCTGCTCAAGGCGGCGGCCATTCCGGCCTACGCCGAGCTGCTGAACGCCGCCGTTAGCGACTGCAAGGGCGATGTCGGCCTGGCCAGCGACCGTTTCGGCGTCGCGGTCGGCCAGGAAATCCTCAAGGTGATCCCGGGCCGTATCTCCACTGAGGTGGATGCACGCCTGTCGTTCGACAAGGACGCGATGCTCAAGCGTGCGCACCGTCTGATCGAGCTGTACGACAAGGCCGGCGTCGGTCGCGACCGCGTGCTGATCAAGATCGCTTCGACCTGGGAAGGCATCCGCGCCGCCGAAGTGCTCGAGAAGGAAGGCATCCAGACCAACCTGACCCTGCTGTTCTCCTTCGCTCAGGCCGCTGCTTGCGCCGACGCCGGCGTGTTCCTGATCTCGCCGTTCGTGGGCCGTATCTACGACTGGTACAAGAAAGCCAACGGCAACGACTACACCGGCGCCGACGATCCGGGCGTGCAGTCCGTGACGCGCATCTACAACTACTACAAGGCCAATGACTACAAGACCGTGGTCATGGGTGCGAGCTTCCGCAACCTCAATCAGATCGAGCAACTGGCCGGCTGCGACCGCCTGACCATCAGCCCGGACCTGATCGACAAACTGGCGGCAGACACCGGCAAACTGGAGCGCAAACTGGCCCCGGGCCACGCTGGCGAAGCTCGTCTGAGCCTCAACGAATCGCAATTCCGCTGGTTGTCCAACGAAGACGCGATGGCCACCGAGAAACTGGCTGAAGGCATCCGTCAGTTTGCCCGTGACCAGGAAAAGCTCGAGGCGTTGTTGCAAGCCAAGCTGTAATGGGCTGACGGCAAACGCAAAAAGGGCGAACCCTCACAGGTTCGCCCTTTTTTGTGCCTGATGGCTGGGGAATCAATGCCTTTCGAGGGCATTCACCAGATCATGGAAAGCTTCGCGATTGGAGTCGTTCAGGCCCATGAGGATCTTGTGCGCTTCGAGCACCTTGATCCGCACGACTTCCTCCGACTGATCCTGATCCGGCAGGTCATCGAGGCATTCCGGGCAAGGCACGGGATGGTTGACGATATTGAACACCTGCTCGAAACCCATCGATTGAAGCAGACGGGTGATGTCGTCATGGGTGGTGACCACGGTCGGCAGCAGGCCGACCTTCTGCCGCGACAGGATCGACAGCTTGGCCAGCAGGCCCAGCGTGGTGCTGTCGATGCTGCGGGTTTCGGTCAAATCGATCACGATCGCGTTGAAATTCAGCGCGGTGAAGATTTTTTCAATAGTCGCATCCAACGCCGAACACAGGGTCAGGCGAACTTCACCGACGAACTTCAGGACAAAGGTGCCGTCCTGCTCGGCGAACTGGATTCTACCGGTACTCATTAAAGATTCCTGCTCAACACCAACAGGGCGATATCATCCGGCATCTCCCCTAGCGTGGCCAATCCAAAAACCTGCCGCAGGCCATCCAGGCTGCCGCCCGCCGACTTGACCCGTTCGGGCAAGGCGGCTTCTTTTTCTTTGAGTGTGGGTTCTGGCAAAAGATCCAGAATGCCATCAGACATCAGCGTCAGGCTGAACGTCGGTGGCAGCTCGAGCACGTGGTCTTCGTAGGTGGCTTCGTTGAAAAGCCCCACGGGCAGACCGCGCCCCTCGAGGTAGCGAACACTGTCAGGCGTGTACAACACAGGCAACGGCAGATGGCCGCCGATGCTATAGGTCAACAAACCGGTCTCCTCGTCGATGACTCCACCGACCATTGTGACGTGTTTACCCAGCTTACAACTGATCAGCCCCCGGTTGATATGACCAAGGACTTCCGAAGGCTTGAATTCCGGCAAGGTGCCGCTGCGCCTGGACTCGAACAGCAAGCGCGTGGTCATGAACTTCAGCAGCACGGTGACGAACGCCGAAGAGGCGCCATGGCCTGAAACGTCCGCCAGATAGAACGCGACCCGGCGTTCGTCCACCCGGAAATAGTCGACAAAATCACCCGACAGGTACAACGACGGAATGATCTGGTGGGCGAACTTGAACGTGTCGATGGTCCAGGGGCTTTCCGGCAGCATGTTCATCTGCACCTGGCGACCGGCGTTCTGGTCTTCCTGAAGCAGGTTCAGGCTGGCTTCGAGCTCGCGATTGGCCTTCTCCAGCTTCTCGCGGTAGCGCTGGTTTTCCAGCAGCAGGCGCGCACGATCCAGAGCCCGGCGTACGGAGTGCTCGAGCACGGCCAGATCTTCGAGAGGCTTGATCAGGTAATCCGCCGCGCCCAGGCGCAGAGCCTCGACCGCGTCGTTCATCACGCCGGCACCGGAAACCACGATCACCGGTGTCTGCGGGGATCGCTCGGTGACCTGACGGATAAGTTCGAGACCGCCCATCTGCGGCATGCGCAGATCGCAGATGACGAGGTCGGGCTTGTCTTGCTCGAATACCTGAAGACCCTGCTGACCGTTACTGGCCTGCAAGACGCTGAAACCACTGTCTTCCAAATAGGCCGCGAGGCTCGCGCGCACTACTTCGTCATCATCGATTATCAGCAGCGTGGCACTGGTTTTTGGCATGTGGGCAAACGGCGCCAGAATTAGGTTGGCGTAGCAGGCGGGGCAACGGCCCGGCGCAGACTACTGGATTCGCTTTCTAGCCTCTCTGCTGCACCGCTTCGGAGCGTTTGCCCCGCACACGGATGCACCAGAGGTGCCCTTCTAAGGCGCAGACGGTACTCCCATCCTTCGAGCGTTTCAAGCATGCGCGGATCGTCACTTGACGACTTTGTTTGTCAAATCACAGAGAGTTATAAGAACGTTCGAAACCGTAACTCAATGGAAGGACGCACGGACAAAAAAAGGCGACCTTTCGGTCGCCTTTCGGGGTTCACGGGCCGAAATCAGAAATCGTCTTCGACGTGACCGTCCTTGACCTTGAACTCGCGGTTCTGCAGGTAGGCATTGCGGATGAAGGTGTACTTGTCGCCGCTGATCAGCTTCTCGCTGGACAACAGGCTGGCGCGGGTGTCGACGATGTTCAGGCCGTAAATAGTGTTGCGCGCCGGAATGTCGTTCATGTAGCGATACGGTGCGGTGTAGGTGTCGACGTATTTCGACGGCGCGTCACGCAGGGTGCTCGGGCCCAGCAACGGCAGCATCACGTACGGACCGCTGCTCACGCCCCAGTAACCGAGGGTCTGGCCGAAATCTTCGTCGCTGCGCTGCAGGCCCATCTTGGTGCCTACATCGAAGAAGCCCAGCAGGCCGAAGGTGGTGTTGAAGATCAAACGCGCGGTGTCGACACCGGCAGCGGCCGGTTTGGCCTGGAGAATGTTGTTCGCCAGGTTGGTGATGTCACCGACGTTACGGAACATGTTGTGGATGCCGTCTTCCAGGAATTGCGGCGTTACAAATTCGTAGCCCTGCGCCAGAGGCTTCAATGCGTAGGTATCGACGAAGTCGTTGAACTGGAAAATCGGACGGTTGACGCTTTCCCAAGGGTCTTCTTCCGTTGCCGCCTGGGCAACGAACGGAACCAGCATCACGCTGGCGCATACACAAAGCTGAGCGAGAGGGTTGCTCCAGCGCATAGAAAAACTCCTTGGATTGTACATACGCGGCATGCGGGCCACGGTTATAAGACGCTCAGTATAAGACGGAAACACCTGTTTAGGCATTTCCTGCATCATCGGCTCTGTAGGACGCTTCGTAATGCATCTGTCATCCAACTGTCACCGGGATTGCTTAGCCTGATCCCTATTTCAGGGACGTTTTTCATGCCACACGCCGAAGTACTGCACCCTGCGGCACCCAACCTGACGGCCGTGCTGTTCGGACTCAGCGGCTGCCTGGTGGATTTCGGTGCCCGCGTCCACAATCACGCTGACGCCACAACGGATCACGCCGAGGCCACTCCCGGAGCCCTCGACAGCCTCCGCAGCCTGCAACAGCAACAGATTCCGTGCGCGTGGCTGGACGAACTCCCCCCTGCCCTCACCCGAATGCTTTCAGCAACGCTGCCCGACTGGGTCAAATCTTCGCAACATCCTGCAACAATCAATCCGTGGCCGGCGCCCGATGCCTGCTGGCAGGCGTTGATGGCATTACGGGTCTGCCGCCTCGAGGGTTGCGTGCTGGTCAGCGGTGAACCGCGCCTGCTGCAATCCGGCCTCAATGCCGGGTTGTGGACGATTGGCCTGGCGTCCTGTGGTTCACTCTGCGGCCTCGCGCCTCACGAATGGCAAGCACTGAGCCAGAAAGAGCGCGAGCAGTTGCGCGGCAAGGCGACGGTGCAGCTGTTCGGGCTGGGCGTGCACTCGGTGATCGATCATCTGGGCGAACTCGACACTTGTCTGGCGGACATCAGCCTGCGCCGCCTCAAAGGCGAAAAGCCCTGACCGGGATCATGCAGGTTGCAGCAGAGTGGATTAGTCTTAGAGAGAGCCATAGACCTTTGGCGCACGGCTGCGGTCTATGCCAGTGCCTCTCGATAAAAGGAAACAACCATGCCCGCTCAAGAACTGCAAAAACAGCTCAATGCCCTGCGCGAGCAACTGGATCAAAATCCTCCGCTGACCGAAGCCGAGCGCGCTGATCTACATGCGCTGATGGCGCAGATTGAATCCGAAATAAAACTGGAGACCGCGACTCAAGATTCCAGCATCGCCGATGGCGTCAATCTGGCAGTTGATCGCTTCGAACTCGAACACCCCGCCATCGCCGGCACATTGCGCAACATCATGAACTCCCTGGTCAGCATGGGTATCTGAAACCCGCGAATGCAAAAAAGCCCTGCCATCACTGGCAGGGCTTTTTCATGTCCGCGATGCGGGTTACTGACGAACCAGACGGTGGTTCGGCAGTTGCACGCTTTCAGTGCTGCGGTACGGGTTGATGTCCAGCCCGCCCCGACGTACGTAACGCGCGAACACCGTGAGTTTTTCCGGCTTCAGCAGGCGCTGCAGGTCAAGGAAGATCCGCTCCACACATTGCTCGTGGAAGTCCGAGTGCTGGCGGAAGCTGACGATGTATTCCAGCAGACTGGCGTGATCCAGCGCCGCGCCGCGATATTCCACCACCACGCTGCCCCAGTCCGGCTGACTGGTCACCGGGCAGTTGGACTTAAGCAGATGGCTGTGCACGCTCTCCTCCACCACCCGCGAATCGTCGCAGCGCAGCAGCTCGGGACGCGGATGCTCGTAGTTGCTGACGCTGATATCCAGATCGTCGATGCACACGCCCGGTAGCGCAACCACGCCTTCGGCTTCAACCTCTTTCAGGCTGCGAACCCGTACGCCCACCGGTTTGCCGGCAGCAGCGGACAGATCTTTGACCAGCGTCGCTTCGAGGCTTGCGATGTCGGCGAACGGCGTCTGGTTCAGCGAGTTCAGGTACAGCTTGAACGACTTGGATTCGATGATGTTCGGCGAATCCGCCGGAATGCTGAATTCGCCGATTGCCACCACCGGTTTGCCCGACGGCAGCAGCCACGACAGTTCGAAGCAGTTCCAGAAATCCACGCCTTTATACGGCAGGGTTTCGGCGGTCAGGCCCAGCTCGGCCCATTTCGCGGTGCGCGGAATCGGGAACAGCAGGGACGGCGTGTAAGTGGCGATGTATTCGCTGGATTTGCCCAGCGGCGAATGTTCGGCTGCGGGATGCATGGCGGAAACCTGACTGAAGAATCAGCGGATTCTATCAGCCTTTGCTCCCGCCTTTGAGTGCTTACTGACTGACAGTCAGTTTGCCGACCATCCCGGCCTGGTAATGCCCTGGAATGTTGCAGGCGAATTCCAGGCTGGTCGCCTTGCTGAACGTCCAGGTCAACTCGGCAGTCTTGCCGGGCTCGACCAGCACGCTGTTGGGGTCGTCATGCTTCATTACGTGCCCCATCGAGCCATGATCCATGCCCGCCATATCGTGGGACATTTCCTTCATGCCGGTCGGCGTCAGCATGCCACTTTGCTGCATCTGCAACATTTCCTGCTGGTGTTTGGCATGCATCGCTGCATCCCCGAGGTTGAATTCGTGCAGCAACTGGCCTTTATTCACCAATACAAAGCGAATGGTCTCACCGGCCTTGATGTCGATGGCCTTCGGATCGAACGACATGTCGCCCATCACCACTTCAATGCTGCGGCTGGCCTTGGCGGCCGGGGCCGGCTGGCCGAAGTCGTACGTGTGCGCAGGATCGGCCCGGACGGATGAACTCAGCGCCAATAGACAAGCGACGACGGCCAGAGGGTTGCGCAAAAACATAGTCATACTCCAACAAGAAAAGGTTCAGCCTGTGGGAAACTCTAGCCCGCCCGCGCTGGCAGCTACCTGACAGAGAGATTACAACTTTGTCAGGTTGGCGCTTGTGACAACGTCCCACGGTATAAAGCCTTCGATCCTACAAACCCGAGCCGCCCATGAAACTGCTGATCGTCGAAGACCAACCGAAAACCGGCCAATACCTGCGCCAGGGGCTGACCGAGGCCGGTTTCAATACCGAGCTGGTGGCCGACGGCAACACCGGGCAACAACTGGCGTTGAGCGGTGACTACGCCTTGCTGATCCTCGACGTGATGCTGCCCGGGCGCAGTGGCTGGCAGATTCTGCAAGCAGTGCGCAGCGCCGGGCTGGAAACGCCGATCCTGTTTCTGACGGCCAAGGACACCGTGGAAGACCGGGTTCACGGTCTCGAACTGGGCGCCGACGACTACCTGGTCAAGCCGTTCGCTTTCTCCGAACTGCTGGCCCGGGTACGCAGCCTGTTGCGCCGCGGCAGCGCCACACCGCAGGAAACCTGCCTGCAATTGGCCGATCTGCGTCTGGACCTGATTCGCCGCCGCGTCGAACGCAGCGGCCAGCGCATCGACCTCACTGCAAAGGAGTTCGCCTTGCTGGAAATGCTCCTGCGCCGCCAGGGTGAAGTGCTGCCCAAATCCCTGATCGCATCCCAGGTCTGGGACATGAACTTCGACAGCGACACCAATGTGATCGAAGTGGCGATCCGGCGATTGCGGCTGAAGATCGATGATGACTTTCCCGACAAACTGATCCACACCGTGCGTGGCATGGGTTACGTGCTTGAAGAGCGTGCCGACTGATGCGCCGACTGTCCTTGAGCAGCCGGCTGGCATTGTTGTTCGCCGGCTGCACCGCAGTGGTTTCGCTGGTGGCCGGGGTCGTTTTCAATCGGGCCAGCGAAGGCCACTTCATCGAGCTCGACCAGCAACTGCTAGAAGGAAAACTGCTCAGTGTGCGTCAGACGCTGCTGAGCGGCAGCGACGCCGCGCACATCACCGATGAATTGAGCCAACAGGGCGATGTTTCGTTGCGCATCAGCACCCCTGAGGGACAACGCTGGTTCGGCCGCTCGTTGCATACCCCGGCGAATCTGCCGAAACAGCCCGGCCTGGCCACCATCACCGACAACGGTACGGACTATCGCCTGCTCAACGCCCCGCTCTCCCCGGAACAACCCGACTCCCCGCAATTGACCTTGCTGCTGGACATCACCCACCACCAGCACTTCCTGCAACGCATGCAGCATCTGATCTGGCTGACCGTCGGCCTTTCGGCGCTGGCTACTGCGTTGCTCGGCGCCTGGGCGGCCCGCAGCGGCCTTCGTCCGTTACGCCGTATGAGTGCGGTGGCCCGTGGGATTTCGGCCCAATCGCTGAATGCCCGACTCCCGGAAGCGCAGATGCCCGCAGAACTCACGGAACTGGCCCACAGTTTCAACGCCATGCTCGGACGCCTCGATGACTCGTTTCAGCGCCTTTCCGCGTTCTCTGCCGACATCGCCCATGAACTGCGCACCCCATTGTCGAACCTGCTGACCCACACGCAGGTCACCCTCACCCGGCCTCGCCAGCTTGAGGACTACCGCGAGGCATTGCACAGCAACCTCGAAGAGCTGCAATGGATGGCACAACTGGTCAACGACATGCTTTATCTGGCCAAGGCCGACCACGGATTGCTGGTGCCCAAGCGCGAACCGCTGGAACTGGCGAAAGAAGCCGATGCATTGCTGGAGTTTTTCGCACCGCTGGCCGAAGACGCTCAGGTCAGCCTGAGCCGTGACGGTGCGGGGCGGTTCGAGGGTGATCGCGCGATGTTGCGCCGGGCGCTGTCGAATCTGCTGGATAACGCGTTGCGCTTCACGCCGGCAGCGGGCGAAGTGCGTGTGAGGATAGCCGAGCAGGCGAAATCCTTGAGGGTGACCGTGGAAAACAGTGGCGAGGGGATTTCTGCTGAGTTGTTGCCGCGCTTGTTCGACCGGTTCTACCGGGCCGATCCGGCGCGCCAGGAAGGCAGCAGCGAGCATGCGGGATTGGGGCTGGCGATCACTCAGTCGATCATCAAGGCCCATGGCGGGCAGATTCATTGTGAATCGGCTCAGGGCTGGACGCGGTTTGTAATTGAGTTGCCGAAAAAAGATTGAGGCCGGCAATGCCGGCCTCAACAGGAGAGCTTACGAATAGCGCAACGCGTGCGCCGGCTCGATCTTCGCCGCTCGCCAGGCCGGGTAAACCGTGGCCAGGAAGCTGAGAATGAAGCCCGCCGAGCAGATCAGCAGCACATCGCCGCCCTGCAATTCCGAGGGCAGGTTGCTGACGAAGTACACGTCCGAACTGAAGATGTGCTGCCCGGTCACTCGCTCGACCCAGCCCACCATCTCACTGACATTGAGTGCGGCAATTACGCCGAGCACGCCACCGATGATGGTGCCGACGATGCCGATCACCGTGCCCTGCACCATGAAGATCGCCATGATCTGCCGTGGCGTGGCGCCGATGGTGCGCAGGATCGCGATGTCCGCGCCCTTGTCGTTCACCACCATGATCAAAGTCGCAATGATGTTGAACGCCGCCACCGCGACGATCATCAGCAGCAACAGACCGATCATGGTCTTTTCCATTTTCATCGCACTGAACAGGCTGCCCTGGGTGTGGGTCCAGTCGTCAGCCTTGAAATCAACGCCGAGGCCGGTGGCGATATCGGAGGAGACTTTAGGCGCCGCGTACAGGTCTTTCACTGCCAGACGCACGCTCTGTACCTGATTCGGCTCCCAGTGCTGCATCGTTGCGGCGTCGGCCACATGGATCAGGCCCATGGAACCATCCAGTTCGGCACCGACCTTGAAGATGCCGACCACATTCAGACGCTGCATGCGCGGGGTGATGCCGCCGGGTGCAGTACTGACTTCCGGCACGATCAGGGTGATTTTGTCGCCGACGTTCAGGCGGAAGCGCCGGGCCGTGATTTCACCCAGCACCACGCCGAACTCGCCCGGCTTCAAGGCATCGAGACGACCCTGAACAATGTGCTGGGCAACGATCGACACCTTGCCTTCCTGGGCCGGATCGACACCGCTGATCTGGATCGGCTGCATCATGCCTTTGTAGGACAGCATGCCTTCCATCTCGGTGAACGGCACAGCGGCAGTGACTTCGGGGTTCTTCATCGCGGCGGCAGCCACGGGTTGCCAGTCGTCGATCGGCTTGACGCCCACGATGGTCGCGTGGGGCACCATGCCGAGGATGCGCGAGCTCATTTCGCGCTGAAAGCCGTTCATCACCGACAACACCACAATCATCGCCAACACGCCGAGGGCGAGACCGATCATCGAGGTCATCGAGATGAATGAAACAAAGCGATTGCGGCGCTTGGCGCGGGTATAGCGCGTGCCGATAAAGATCGATAACGGTCTGAACATTCGCTGGGGCACCGTATAAAAATAAAAGACCCGACGCCTTTTCAGGCATCGGGTTTCAAGCCGTCAGATGGGGGTCAGGCAACCTTCCTGCAACTGCAGGACGCGGTCCATCTGGCGAGCCAGGTTCATGTCGTGAGTCACCACCAGAAACGCCGTGCGCATCGACGTGCTGAGTTCCAGCATCAGGTCCTGAATGCCTTCGGCGGTGTGGGAGTCGAGGTTGCCGGTCGGCTCGTCGAGCATCACCAGGCCCGGATTGTTCACCAGAGCGCGGGCGATGGCCACACGCTGGCGTTCACCACCGGACAGCTCGGCCGGTTTGTGTTCCAGACGATGGCCGAGACCGACTCGTTCCAGCAACGCCGTGGCCCGCTGACGCGCTTCCGGGATCGCAGTCTTGCCGATCAGCAACGGCATGCAGACGTTTTCCAGCGCGGTGAATTCCGGCAGCAGGTGGTGGAACTGGTACACGAACCCGAGGGCACGGTTACGCAGCAGGCCGCGCTTCTTCTCGCTCAGCGCCGACAGCTCTTCACCGTCGAGCCAGACACCGCCCTTGGTCGGCGTATCGAGACCGCCCAACAGGTTGAGCAAGGTACTTTTGCCCGAACCGGATTTGCCGACGATCGCCACGCGCTCGCCCGGGTGCAGCTCCAGTTGCAGGTTGGCCAGCACTTGCACCGACTCCGGGCCTTCCTCGTAGGACTTGCCCAGGTTGCGGCAGCTCAGGATTGCTTTTTCACTCATGCCCGACTCACTCATAACGTAGCGCCTCCGCCGGCTGGGTGCGTGCGGCACGCCAGGCTGGATACAGGGTGGCGAGGAAACTCAGGACCAACGCAGCCGCGCAGACCATGACTACGTCCTGGCTCTGCACCTGCGATGGCAGGTAATCGATGAAATACACGTCGGCGTTGAGGAACTTGTGCCCGATCAAGCCTTCGAGTGCCGAAATCGCCGCGCTGACATTGAGCGCCGCCAGGATTCCGACCACGGCGCCGATGGCCGTACCGACCACGCCGATCACCGTGCCCTGCACCATGAACGTGCGCATGATCGTGCCCGGCGTGGCGCCGAGCGTGCGCAGAATGGCGATGTCGCCCTTCTTGTCGTTCACCACCATCACCAGTGTGGAGATGATGTTGAACGCGGCAACCGCGACGATCAGCAGCAACAGCAGGCCGATCATGGCTTTTTCCATGCGGATCGCCTGATACAGGTTGCCGTGGGTGCGGGTCCAGTCGCGGGCGTAGTAATGGTCTTCGCCGAGCCGCTGGGCGATGTTCCACGCCTCACGCGGCGCCTGGAACAGATCGTCGAACTTCAGGCGCAGGCCCTGCACCTGATCAGGCTTCCAGCGGTGCATCTTCGCCAGATCCTGCAGATTGGTGACGCCCAGGTAGCCGTCCAGCTCGCCGGCGCCGACATGGAAGATGCCGACCACGGTGAAACGCTTCATGCGCGGGAACATCCCGGCGGGGGTCACACTGACCTCCGGGGCGACGAAGGTGATCTTGTCACCGATGCCCACGCCGAGCTTGGTCGCGGCCTTGTCGCCGATCACGATGCCGAAGCTGCCCGGCGTCAGGTCGTCGAGTTTGCCCTGCTGCATGAAGTTGTCGATGATCGAGACGTTGCGTTCCAGCGCCGGATCAATGGCATTGAGCAACACCTTGGACACCTGGCCGTTGTTGGTCAGCAATCCCTGCATCTGGGTGAACGGCGCGACGGCCGCCACCTGCGGGTTCTGCTTGACCTTGGCGGCCAGGCTCTGCCAGTCGCTGATGGCTTCACCGGACTCGATGGTCGCGTGAGGCACCATGCCCAGCACGCGGGTGCGCATCTCATGATCGAAGCCGTTCATCACCGACAGCACCACGATCATCACGACCACGCCAAGGGCGAGCCCGATCATCGAAGTCAGGGAAATGAATGACACAAAATGATTGCGACGCTTTGCACGGGTATAACGCGTGCCGATAAATACGAAGAGAGGTCTGAACATGTCGGGGCTTGTTCGGAGGGAAAAGGAACGTCCTTGTGGCGGGGGTCGATAACCAGCTTTACACTCAGACCACCGCCGCTACCATGGGTTCGCCATGTCGACATTAGATGAAGAAGATCGCCGCGAATACTACCGTATCGAGGACACGATCGCACTGGAAATTCGGCCCCTGTCCGCTCCCGAAGCCGCCGGCCAGGAAGTGTTGCAGGATGCTTCCCCGCTATTCAACCTGCTCAGCGAACTGCACCTGAGCGAATTCGAGTCGCAGCACCTGCTGCGCCAGATCAGTGAACGCGACCGCGCCATCGCGGCGTTCCTGAAATCCCAGAACAAACGCATCGACCTGCTCAGCCAGGTGGTCGCCCTGACCGTGCTCGGCCATATCGGCGAACCGCAACCGGTGATCATCTCCGAGGGCGGCATCGACTTTCAGCACCCGACCCCGATCGCCACCGGCGCCCACCTGTCGGTGAAACTGGTGCTGATGCCCCAGGCGCTTGGCCTGTTGCTGCGCGCCCGGGTCACCCATTGCGACCGCAAGGGTGACGGCTACGATGTCGGCACCGAGTTCGAACACCTGACCGAAGCCCAGCGCCAGCTGCTCGCCCGCTATATCTTGCAAAAGCAGGCCCAGGAACGACGTCTGGCCCGCGAACAGAACGAATCAGGCATTTAATTAAGGAAAAACCGTGACCCTTATCTACGGCCACCGCGGCGCCAAGGGCGAAGCACCGGAAAACACCCTGACCAGTTTTCAGGAATGTCTCAAGCACGGCGTTCGCCGCTGCGAACTGGATCTGCACCTGTCCAAGGACGGCGAGCTGATGGTCATCCACGACCCGACCCTCAAGCGCACCACCGAGCGCCGTGGCAAGGTGGTCGAGCACTCCGCCGCCGAACTGGTGACCTACGACGCCCGCAAGGGTGGGCCGGGCTGGATCAAGCCCTGCCCGATTCCGACCCTGGAAGAACTGTTCGAGAAATGTGATTTCGAGCACTGGCAGCTCGAAGTCAAAAGCGCCTCGCGCACCCGCGCTGCGACGACCGTTCTGGCCATCCGTGAAATGGCGGTCAGACACGGGCTGCTCGACAAGGTGACGATCACCTCAAGTTCGCGGGAAGTATTGAAGGCTGCACTGGATCTGGTACCGGACGTGTCACGGGGCCTGGTGGCCGAGTACGCCTGGCTCGACCCGCTGAAGGTCGCGGCAAGCTACGGCTGCGAGATACTGGCCTTGAACTGGACGCTGTGTACGCCGGAACGCCTGCAAAAGGCGCAGCGTCAGGGGCTGCATGTGTCGGTGTGGACCGTCAACGAGCCTGCGCTGATGCGCAGACTCGCCGACTTCGGCGTTGACAGCCTGATTACAGACTTTCCCGGTTTGGCCACTGCCACCCTCGGGAATAGCTGAAATCGGTCTCCCCGGCCGGCTCAGGCCACCGGCCGGAGCCGCTCAAAAAAGCCGGTTGAGGCCGTCGTACGCCGCTACCCGATAGGCTTCGGCCATGGTCGGGTAGTTGAACGTGGTGTTGACGAAATACTTCAGGGTATTGAGCTCACCCGGCTGGTTCATGATCGCCTGACCGATGTGCACGATCTCCGATGCCTGATAACCGAAGCAGTGAACGCCCAGCACCTGCAGGGTTTCACGGTGGAACAGGATCTTCAGCATGCCTTGCGGCTCGCCGGCGATCTGCGCCCGCGCCATGCTCTTGAAGAACGCCTTGCCCACTTCGTACGGCACCTTGGCCTGGGTCAGTTCCTGCTCGTTCTTGCCGATCGAGCTGATCTCCGGAATGGTGTAGATGCCGGTCGGCACGTCATTCACGAAGCGCCAGCTGCCATTGTCGACAATGCTGCCAGCAGCCGAGCGACCCTGGTCGTGGGCGGCACTGGCCAGGCTCGGCCAGCCGATCACGTCACCGGCGCCGTAGATGTTCTGTACGCAAGTGCGGTAATTCTCGTCGACTTCGATCTGGCCGCGGCTGTTGACCTTGACGCCAATGTTTTCCAGACCCAACTGATCGGTGTTGCCGGTCCGGCCGTTGCACCAGAGCAAGGCGTCGGCCTTGATCTTCTTGCCGGACTTCAGGTGCAGGATTACGCCGTTGTCCACGCCTTCGACGCGGTCATACTCTTCGTTGTGACGCACGGTGATGTTGTTGTTGCTGAAGTGGTAGCTCAACGCCTGGGAGATTTCCGAGTCGAGGAAGCTCAGCAACTGCCCGCGGTTGTCCACCAGCTCGACCAGCACGCCCAAACCGCTGAAGATCGAAGCGTATTCGCAACCGATCACGCCGGCGCCGTAAACGATCAGTTTGCGCGGGGTGTGGCCGAGGCTGAGGATGGTGTCGCTATCGTAGATACGCGGGTGGTGGAAATCGATGTCCGCCGGGCGATAAGGACGCGAACCGGTGGCAATGATGATGTGTTTGGCTACCAGCTTCTCGACCACACCATTGGCGCAGACCACTTCGATGGTCTGCTCGTCGGCGAAGCTGCCGGTGCCGAAGAACACGTCGACGCGATTACGGGCGTAGTAGCCGGTACGCGAAGCGACTTGCTTGGAGATGACTTTTTCGGCGCTCTTCAACACGTCCGGGAAGGAGAACCAGCGCGGTTCACCGATCGCACGGAACATCGGGTTGGTGTTGAACTGCATGATCTGCCGCACCGAGTGACGCAAGGCCTTGGACGGGATGGTGCCCAGGTGGGTGCAGTTACCGCCGACCTGGCGACGGCTGTCGACCATCGCCACCTTGCGCCCTGCTTTGGCGGCGTTCATTGCCGCGCCTTCTCCCGCCGGGCCGGAACCCAGCACCACCACGTCGTAGTTGTAGACAGCCATGCGTACTCCTCAGAACAGGCCGCGGTGCCAGCAGCACCGGCGGCTAAATCACGCCGAACGACGGCGCGAAGGAACAATTGGGGGCCAGTTGAAAACCCGGACACAGTCTATAGAAGCGTCAACGCCGCGCACATTAACCCTTGGTCGCGTCGTAGGCTACTTTTGCCTGCACTACAACGCCAGCTTTCGTACTGTTCTCAGTCAACTTTTGCGCCACTGAGCCGTTGGAAAGCGTGACTGGTGCGTGTGACGAAACCTTTATCGGCACGAATCACAAAGAATGCACCAATGTCGTGTTTTTCGGCATAGTCCCAGGCCCTTTCCGGGCCGAGAATCAGCAACAGTGTCGATAGTCCATCGGCCATCAAGGCTGAAGGATGAATCACCGTGACTGACGCCAGGTCGTGTAGGACGGGCGCTCCGGTGCGGGCATCGAAGGTGTGGGAATAGCGCCTTCCGTCCTGCTGAAAATAGTTGCGGTAGTCGCCGGACGTGGAGAGGCCATAGCCATCAACGTCGATGATCCGCTCGGCCACTTGCCGATCGTCACGAGGCGCCTCCAGCGCGATGCGCCAGGGGGAGCCGTCGAGCTTCTTGCCGGACGCCTTGAGTTCCCCCGTGGCTTCGGCGAGGTAATCATGAATGCCCATGGCATCGAGCCGCGCCGCAATGGTATCGACCGCATAACCGGCGGCAATGCTGTTGAAGTCGACCTCGACCGCCGCATCCTTGCACAGTTGGTCGCCTTCAACGCGCAGATGGCGGTAACCCACGCGCTTCTGCACCTCGGCCAGCGCCGAAGCGCTCGGAACTTTCTCCTCGCGCCCTTGCGGGCCGAAGCCCCAAAGATTGAGCAACGGCTCCACCGTCAGGTCGTAGGAACCTTCGCTCTGCTGTGACAGCTGTTCGCCCACACGGACCAATTCAAGAATCGCCGCCGGCATGGCCTGACAACGATCGGCTGGCAACGCGTTGAAACGTGAAATATCAGAGTTCGCGCGGTAGGTGGACATCTGCTGATCGACATCGGCAAGGATCTTCTTGACTTCGACACGGACATCCTCAGACGCAGGCAGATTGGCGTGGCGCACGTACTTGATCGAATAGGTGCTGCCCATGGTCGGGCCGCCGAAGCTCTCCATGGAGTCGCCGTTGCCGCACCCGGACAAAACGCCGATCAGCAGCACGAAAACCACAAACCGTCCAGTTAACAATTCTTCATCTCCGAGCAAAACCGCGGCGGCCATTATGGCCACAGAGCCCGCTCGCTCCCAAACGGATGCACCGCTTTCATACAAAATCTAAAAAGTGAGTACCTGAACATGTCCTCCTCCACGGGCAAAGGCAAAGCGATTTTTCGCGTTGTCAGCGGCAACTTTCTCGAAATGTTCGACTTCATGGTCTACGGCTTCTATGCCACGGCCATCGCCAAGACGTTCTTCCCTACCGACAGTGCTTTCGCATCCTTGATGCTTTCGCTTGCCACCTTCGGCGCAGGCTTCTGATGCGTCCACTGGGGGCGATCTTCCTCGGAGCCTACATTGACCGACACGGTCGTCGTCAGGGCCTGATCATTACCCTCGCACTGATGGCTGCCGGTACCGTGCTGATTGCCTGCGTTCCGGGTTATGCCACGCTCGGCGTTGCCGCGCCGCTGATCGTGCTGTTCGGCCGCTTGCTGCAAGGATTCTCGGCCGGCGTCGAATTGGGCGGTGTATCGGTGTATCTGGCGGAAATCGCCACGCCCGGCCGCAAGGGCTTTTTCGTCAGCTGGCAGTCCGCCAGTCAGCAAGCAGCGGTGGTATTCGCCGGCCTGCTTGGCGTTGGCCTCAACCACTGGCTGAGCCCGGAACAGATGGGCGAATGGGGCTGGCGCGTGCCGTTCCTGATCGGCTGCATGATCGTCCCGGTGATTTTCGTCATCCGTCGCTCGCTGGAGGAAACCCCGGAATTCCAGGCGCGCAAACATCGCCCTACCCTGCAGGAAATCGTCCGCTCGATCGGTCAGAACTTTGGCATCGTCATCGCCGGCATGGCGCTGGTGGTCATGACGACGGTGTCGTTCTACCTGATCACCGCCTACACCCCGACGTTCGGCAAGGCGGAATTGCACCTGTCGGACTTCGATGCGTTGCTGGTGACGGTGTGCATCGGCCTGTCGAACTTCTTCTGGCTGCCGGTGATGGGCGCGGTGTCTGACAAGGTCGGACGCAAACCCCTACTGTTGGCGGCGACGATTCTGGCGATTCTGACCGCTTACCCTGCGTTGTCGTGGCTGGTGGCGAACCCGAGCTTCAGCCATCTGCTGATCGTCGAGTTGTGGCTGTCGTTCCTGTACGGCTCGTATAACGGGGCTATGGTGGTGGCACTCACCGAGATTATGCCGGTGGAAGTTCGCACCACGGGTTTCTCGCTGGCCTACAGTCTGGCGACCGCAACCTTCGGTGGTTTTACCCCGGCGGCCTGCACTTACCTGATCCATGTGCTGGACAACAAGGCAGCGCCGGGGATCTGGCTAAGTGGAGCAGCCGTGCTGGGCCTGATCGCCACGCTGGTGCTGTTCCGTGGCAACAGGCACGAACTGCGCACGGCACAAGCCGCCATCCCCCGCTGAGGCAAATCGCACACAAACAAAAACGCCCCGACCAGAGTCGGGGCGTTTTTCATTTGCAGCTAAGGCTTAGCGCGGGAATGCTGGCGGGTTTACACCGGCCATGTCTTCCATCACGCGAACGACCTGGCAGCTATAACCGAACTCGTTGTCGTACCAGACGTACAGAACAACGCGGTTATCCTGAACGATGGTCGCCTCAGCGTCGACCACACCGGCGTGGCGCGAGCCCACGAAGTCGGTGGAAACCACTTCCTGGGAATTGACGAAGTCGATCTGCTTGTGCAGATCCGAGTGCAGCGCCATGTAGCGCAGGTACTCGTTCATCTCTTCACGGGTGGCGGCTTTCTCGAGGTTCAGGTTGAGAATGGCCATCGACACGTTCGGCGTTGGAACACGGATCGCGTTACCGGTCAGCTTGCCAGCCAGCTCAGGCAGGGCCTTGGCAGCAGCGGTAGCAGCACCGGTCTCGGTGATCACCATGTTCAGCGCGGCGCTACGACCACGGCGATCACCCTTGTGGAAGTTGTCGATCAGGTTCTGGTCGTTGGTGTACGAGTGAACGGTTTCGACGTGACCGTTGATGATGCCGAACTTGTCATTCACGGCTTTCAGCACCGGCACGATGGCGTTGGTGGTGCAGGAAGCGGCGGACACGATCTTGTCGTCAGCGGTGATTTCGTTGTGGTTGATACCGTGAACGATGTTCTTCAGCTTGCCCTTGCCAGGCGCGGTCAGAACAACGCGGTCGATACCCGGGCAGGCCAGGTGCTGACCCAGGCCGTCGGCATCACGCCATACACCGGTGTTGTCCACCAGCAGCGCATCTTTGATGCCGTACTGGGTGTAATCCACTTCGGTAGGGTTTTTCGCGTAGATAACCTGGATCAGGTTGCCGTTGGCGGTGATAGTGTTGTTTTCTTCGTCGATGGTGATGGTGCCGTTGAACGAACCGTGTACCGAATCGCGACGCAGCAGGCTGGCGCGTTTGGTCAGGTCGTTTTCGGCGCCCTTGCGCACCACGATGGCACGCAGACGCAGACCGTCGCCGCCACCGGTTTTCTCGATCAGGATGCGCGCCAGCAGACGGCCGATACGACCGAAGCCGTAAAGCACAACGTCAGTGCCTTTGCGGGCCGAAGCGTTTTGCTGGCCAACCACGTCAGCCATTTCTTCACGCACGAACTGCTCGGCGGTACGGCCGTTGCCTTCATTGCGGAATTTGAACGCCAACTTGCCCAGATCCACCGAAGCCGCGCCGAGCTTGAGCTCGCTCATGGCCTTGAGCAGAGGGAATGTTTCGTGGACGGAGAGTTCGCTATCGTCGGAAGAACGATGGCGAGCAAAGCGGTGAGCTTTGAGAATCGCGATGACAGACTGGTTGATCAGGCTGCGGCCATAGATCGAGCTCACCACGTTGTTATTGCGGTAGAGCTGACCGATAAGCGGAATCATCGCTTCTGCGAGTGCTTCACGGTCGATCCATTCACCAAGACACTGGTCGGGCTTCTGAGTCACGGGAACCTTCCACATGTAGGGGCAGAAAAAAGGGGCTACATTATGCCGCCGAGAACCTCTTGTAGCAATGCGCGCTTGTCGCGCAATCGGTAACAAAATTCCGTCCAAAAAAATAACGCCCTCCGCCAGCCCAGTAAAACCGGGGCTTTCAGCGCAGTCAGTTTTTCGACGACTGTTAGACGATGTCTGTAACCCTCCGTAACACCACCCACTTTCGGCACTACATAACCGTCAAAAAAGTGCTGGTTTTTATGGTTACCACTACATTTTGCTCAAACAGCGCAGATAGACGCAGTCTGCAACTGACAGGCGGCACCGGACGCCGCTACAATTACCGACTTTGTCGCAACGCCTGGAGCTCAACCTTCCGTGCCTGTTCTGCGTCTACCGCTTCTCCCTGCCGCGGCAGGTAAACAGCACTGGGGCAATCTGCCCGGTGCCGCACTGAGCCTGGCGATTGCCGAGGCTGCCAGCGCTGCCAAGCGCTTCACGTTACTGCTGACCGCCGACAGCCAGAGTGCCGAACGGCTGGAGCAGGAGCTGAGCTTCTTCGCCCCGGATTTGCCGGTGCTGCATTTCCCGGACTGGGAAACCCTGCCCTACGACCTGTTCTCGCCGCACCAGGACATCATCTCCCAGCGCATCGCCAGCCTTTACAGGCTGCCGGAGCTGGAACATGGCGTGCTGGTGGTGCCGATCACCACGGCCCTGCATCGCCTGGCACCGACCAGTTTCCTGCTCGGCAGCAGCCTGGTGCTGGATGTCGGGCAGAAACTCGACGTCGAACAGATGCGCACGCGGCTCGAAGCCAGCGGCTATCGCTACGTCGACACGGTCTACGAACACGGCGAGTTCACCGTACGTGGCGCCCTGATCGACCTGTTCCCGATGGGCAGCAAACTGCCTTATCGCATTGACTTGTTCGACGACGAAATCGAAACCCTGCGCACCTTCGATCCGGAAAACCAGCGCTCCATCGAAAAGGTCGACTCGGTCAAGCTGCTGCCGGCCAAGGAGTTCCCGCTACAGAAAGAAGCGGTCACCCGCTTCAAGGCACGCTTTCGCGAGCGTTTCGACGTCGACTTCCGGCGTTGCCCGATCTTTCAGGACCTGAGCAGCGGTATCACGCCTGCCGGCATCGAGTACTACCTGCCGCTGTTCTTCGAAGAAACCTCGACTCTCTTCGATTACCTGCCCCAGGACACTCAGGTGTTCTCGCTGCCGGGTATCGAGCAAGCGGCGGAAAACTTCTGGAACGACGTACGCAATCGCTATGAAGAGCGCCGCGTCGATCCATCGCGTCCTTTATTGCCGCCCGCCGAACTGTTCCTGCCGGTCGAAGACTGCTTCGCCCGCCTGAAGAACTGGCCGCGCGTGGTTGCCAGCCAGCAGGACGTGGAGACCGGCGTCGGCCGCGAGCGCTTCCCGGCGCAGGCATTGCCGAATCTGGCGATTGAAGCCAAGGCCACGCAACCGCTGGCCGCGCTGTCCGCCTTCCTCGACGAATTCCCGGGGCGCGTGTTGTTCACCGCCGAATCGGCAGGCCGCCGCGAAGTGCTGCTGGAACTGCTGGACCGTCTGAAGCTGCGACCGAAAACCGTCGACAGCTGGCCGGACTTCGTCGCGAGCAAGGATCGCCTGGCGATCACCATCGCTCCGCTCGACGAAGGCCTGATGCTGGACGACCCGGCGCTGGCACTGGTTGCGGAAAGTCCACTGTTCGGCCAGCGCGTGATGCAGCGTCGCCGCCGCGAAAAACGCGCCGACGCCAACAACGATGCAGTGATCAAGAACCTCACCGAGCTGCGCGAAGGCGCGCCGGTGGTGCACATCGATCACGGTGTCGGCCGCTATCTCGGTCTGACGATTCTGGAAATCGACAGCCAGGCTGCCGAATTCCTGACCCTGGAATACGCCGAGAACGCCAAGCTCTACGTACCCGTGGCCAACCTGCATCTGATCGCCCGCTACACCGGCAGCGACGACGCACTGGCCCCGCTGCATCGCCTCGGCTCCGAGACCTGGCAGAAAGCCAAGCGCAAGGCTGCCGAACAGGTGCGCGACGTTGCTGCCGAATTGCTCGACATCTATGCCCGCCGCGCGGCTCGCGAAGGTTATGCGTTTGCCGATCCGAAGGCCGATTACGCAACCTTCAGTGCCGGCTTCCCGTTCGAAGAAACCCCGGACCAGCAATCCACCATCGAAGCCGTGCGCGAAGACATGCTTGCGCCGAAGCCGATGGATCGACTGGTCTGTGGCGACGTCGGTTTCGGCAAGACCGAAGTGGCCATGCGCGCCGCGTTTATCGCGGTGCATGGCGGCAAACAAGTGGCGATTCTGGTACCGACCACCCTGCTCGCCCAGCAGCACTACAACAGCTTCCGCGATCGTTTCGCCGACTGGCCGGTGACCGTGGAAGTGATGAGCCGCTTCAAGTCGGCCAAGGAAGTGAACGCAGCGGTGGCCCAACTGGCCGAAGGCAATATCGACATCGTCATCGGCACCCACAAGCTGCTGCAGGACGACGTCAAGATCAAAAACCTCGGGCTGGTAATCATCGACGAAGAGCACCGTTTCGGTGTCCGTCAGAAGGAACAGCTCAAGGCCCTGCGCAGCGAAGTCGACATTCTTACGCTGACCGCCACGCCGATTCCGCGCACGCTGAACATGGCGGTGTCGGGCATGCGCGACCTGTCAATCATCGCCACGCCGCCGGCGCGACGCCTGTCGGTGCGCACCTTCGTCATGGAACAGAACAAGAGCACGGTCAAGGAAGCCTTGCTGCGTGAACTGCTGCGCGGCGGTCAGGTTTACTACCTGCACAACGACGTGAAGACCATCGAGAAATGCGCCGCCGAACTGGCCGAACTGGTGCCGGAAGCGCGGATCGGCATCGGCCACGGGCAGATGCGCGAACGCGAACTCGAACAGGTGATGAGCGACTTCTACCACAAGCGCTTCAACGTGCTGATCGCTTCGACCATCATCGAGACCGGCATCGACGTGCCGAGCGCCAATACCATCATCATCGAGCGCGCCGACAAGTTCGGCCTGGCGCAATTGCACCAGTTGCGCGGCCGTGTTGGCCGCAGTCACCACCAGGCCTACGCCTACCTGCTGACACCGCCACGCCAACAGATTACCGGCGATGCGGAAAAACGTCTGGAGGCGATTGCCAACACTCAGGATCTGGGGGCGGGCTTCGTGCTGGCCACCAACGACCTGGAAATCCGTGGCGCCGGCGAACTGCTGGGCGACGGCCAGAGCGGGCAGATCCAGGCGGTCGGTTTCACGCTGTACATGGAAATGCTTGAGCGCGCGGTGAAATCGATCCGCAAGGGCGAACAGCCGAACCTCGATCAGCCGCTCGGCGGCGGCTCGGAAGTCAACCTGCGGGTGCCGGCGCTGATTCCGGAAGATTACCTGCCGGATGTGCACGCACGCCTGATCCTGTACAAGCGCATCGCTTCGGCCACCGACGAGGAAGGCCTGAAGGATCTGCAAGTGGAGATGATCGACCGCTTCGGCCTGCTGCCGGAACCGACCAAGAATCTGGTGCGCATCACTGCGTTGAAATTGCAGGCCGAGCAGCTCGGCATCAAAAAGGTCGACGGCGGCCCGCAGGGTGGACGCATCGAGTTCGCCGCGCAGACGCCAGTCGACCCGATGACCCTGATCAAACTGATCCAGAGTCAGCCAAAACGCTACAAATTCGAAGGCGCCACGATGTTCAAGTTCCAGGTGCCGATGGAGCGCCCGGAAGAGCGCTTTAATACTGTGGAAGCGCTGTTCGAGCGCCTCCTCCCGAAAACTGCTTGAAGGACGCCGCATGCGCCTGTTTCGCTCTCTGACCTTGCTGCTGACCCCGTTCTTGATAACGATGGCGGCACCCTCGGCGTTTGCCGATGACCTGTATCAGGTTGAAATGATTCTGGTACGCCAGAACGCTGTTCCGGCGATCGTCAGCCGCGCCGCGCCGGAAGATTGGGCCGCCGGTGCCCAGCGTCTGGACGATGCCAGCCAGCGCACACCGGCACTGGGCGAAGTCGCCAGCAAACTCACTGCCAGCGGCGAATACAGCGTGCTGATGCACAAGGCCTGGCAACAGACCCTTGGCGAGGTGCCGACGAAAGTCGCGATCAGCGACGGCAAGGAACAGTTCGGCCAGTTCCCCATCGAGGGCACGCTTGAAATGAAACTCGGGCGTTTCACCGATGTAAACGCCGATTTCTGGGTCAACCAGATCGACGCCAATGGCATGGTCAGCGCCAGCGAACGCCTGAAGCAGGACAGCCACACCAAAAATGGCCAGCTCAACTACCTGGACAACGGCCACCTGGCCCTGCTGATCAAGATCACTTCACTGACGGCGCCTGCGCCTCGGGAAGCGCCTGAATCCATTCCGGACTGATCGAAGTCCTTATGTCCCCGCCTCTGAGTAAACCGCTGGCCTCCTCCTGGGTCAGCCGGTTCAAGGAACAAAGCCTGGAGCGTGGCCGCCGCTACGCTCTGGAAAACCGGGTGCGGATCGTGCAGGTCGGCGATGCGACCATTACCGCCAGCTGCGAAGGCTCGGGCGGCAACATCTATCGCCAGACGATCCATTTGCGCGAGTCAGCCAAGGGCACCCTGCTGATGGTCGATGCCACCTGCACCTGCCCGGTTCACAGCAACTGCAAACATTGCGCAGCGGTATTGCTGCAAGTGCAGGAAACCCTGGAATACCCCGCCGCCGCCAAAGACGCCGAACTGCTGGAAAAGCTCCAGGCCGTCCTCGAAAACCGCAGCCCCAAGGCGCCGCCGCAAGTACTGGTGGACAATGTGCAACCGGTGCCACGCCTGTGGCTGGCCAGCGTCGAATTCAGCGCGTTCGAACCGCGCAACGGCAAGATGCAGCGCTACATCCAGCATCGTGCGGCGCTGTCCTTCAGTTATCTGGACGAATACGTCAGCGGGCAAAAAAACAGTGACATCCTGATACGCCAGGAAACCCAGACCCTGCGGGTCAAACGTCATCCGGACGTCGAGCAAAGCTACCGCGAACAACTGCGGATTCTCGGTTTTCGCATTGCCACAAGACAGAGCAAGGCGCTGCCGGAAAGCGCCGGCGAACTCTATGAAATGGTCAACGACAGTGCGTGGCTGACCTTCACCCTGAACGATCTGCCTAAGCTGCGAACCCAGGGCTGGGAACTGCTGGTCGACGATGAGTTCGGCTTCGATCTGACGGCCGTCGATGACTGGTATGCCACGGTCGAGCAGACCCCGGAACGGGACTGGTTTGACCTGGAACTGGGCATCATCGTCAACGGCGAACGCCTGAGTCTGCTGCCGATCCTGCTCAATCTGATGCGCTCGCACACGGAAATCCTCAACCCCGAACGCCTTGCCCGGCGACGGGACGATGAGCTGATTCTGGTGAACATCCCGCAGCGCAACAGCGAGCATGGCCCGCTGCAAGTCGCCCTGCCCCTTGGCCGGTTGAAACCGGTACTGGCAACGCTGGGCGAGTTTTATTTGCAAGAGCCGGGTGAAACCACCCTACGCCTGAGCAAGGCTGACGCCACCCGCCTCAATTCGCTGGAGGGCATTCCCCTGCTTTGGGAAGGCGGGGAGCAGATCCGCAGTTTCGCCCAACGCTTGCGTGATATCCGCGATTACAGCGCCGAAGCACCGGAAGGACTGAACGCGACACTGCGTCCCTACCAGCTCGAAGGGTTGAGCTGGATGCAGTCGCTGCGACAGCTTGAGGTGGGCGGGATTCTCGCGGACGACATGGGACTGGGCAAAACCCTACAGACACTGGCGCACATTCTCAGCGAAAAAAACGCCGGACGCCTGGATCGCCCCTGCATGGTGGTGATGCCCACCAGCCTGATTCCCAACTGGCTGGACGAGGCAGCGCACTTCACGCCGCAACTCAAAGTGGTTGCCCTGTACGGTGCCAGCCGCAAAAAGCATTTCGAGCATCTGGCCGATTACGACCTGATCCTCACGACTTATGCGCTGCTGCCCAAGGATGTCGAGCGTCTGGCGCAGCAGCCACTGCATGTATTGGTGCTGGATGAGGCGCAATACATCAAGAACCCGAACAGCAAAGCCGCTCAGGCTGCCCGCGAACTCAATGCACGCCAGCGTCTGTGCCTGAGCGGCACCCCTCTGGAAAACCACCTGGGTGAGCTGTGGTCGCTGTTCCACTTTCTGCTGCCCGGCTGGCTCGGCGACGTCAAAAGCTTCAACGCCGATTACCGCGTGCCGATCGAAAAGCGCGCCAGCGAAGTCAGACTTCAGCACCTCAACGGTCGGATCAAACCGTTCCTGCTGCGCCGCACCAAGGAACAGGTCGCCACCGAGCTGCCGCCGAAAACCGAGATCATCCACTGGGTCGAGCTCAATGAAGCGCAGCGTGACGTGTACGAAACCATGCGTCTGGCCATGGACAAGAAGGTGCGCGACGAGATCACCCGCAAAGGCGTGGCACGCAGCCAGATCATCATTCTTGAAGCGCTACTTAAACTGCGCCAGGTCTGCTGCGACCTGCGCCTGGTCAACGACGCCACACTGCCGGCCCGCGGCAGCACCTCGGGCAAACTCGACAGCCTGATGGAAATGCTCGAAGAGCTGTTCGAGGAAGGACGGCGGATTCTGCTGTTTTCGCAGTTCACCTCGATGTTGTCACTGATAGAGGACGAGCTGAAAAAACGCAATGTCGCCTATGCATTGCTGACGGGGCAGACCCGTGATCGACGTACCCCGGTGAAGGAATTCCAGAGCGGCAAGCGTCAGATCTTTCTCATCAGCCTGAAGGCTGGTGGTGTGGGTCTGAACCTGACGGAAGCGGACACGGTGATTCACTACGATCCGTGGTGGAACCCGGCGACCGAGAATCAGGCTACCGACCGTGCGTATCGTATTGGCCAGGAAAAACCGGTGTTCGTCTACAAGATGATTGCCCGAGGCACAGTCGAGGAAAAGATTCAGCACTTGCAGCGGGAGAAATCCGACCTGGCGGCCGGCGTGCTGGATGGGCGCAAGGCCGGGGACTGGAAGTTGCAGAGCGATGATATCGAGGCGCTGTTTGCGCCGCTGCCGGACAAGTTTGAAAAGCGCTGAGATTCTCAGCGCCTGTTCATTCAAGTCATTGCAGAGCCCGAATCAACCCTTGAGTACGCGCGCCAGTGTCGATTTCACCTTGCCCATGCCATCGTGCAACGCCTGCTCAATCTCAGCCATGGTGATCACTTCCGTGGTCTTGCCCGCCGCCGGGTTCACCACCAGCGACAGACAGGCGTAATCCAGACCCAGCTCACGAGCCAGCGCCGCTTCCGGCATGCCGGTCATGCCGACGATGTCGCAACCGTCTCGCTCCAGACGTACGATCTCGGCCACGGTTTCCAGTCGCGGCCCCTGGGTACAGGCGTAAACGCCTTGATCGCTGTATTCGCAACCTTCGGCAGCCAACGCTGCAATCAGTTGCTGACGCAGCGGCTCGCTGTAGGGAAAGCTGAAGTCGATATGTGTGACATGTTCCAGATCATCGGCGAAATAGGTGTGTTCGCGCCCACTGGTGTAGTCCACGATCTGATGCGGCACGCAGAAATGTCCGGTGCCCATTGCCGGATGGATCCCGCCCACGGCGTTGACCGCGATGATTGCTTCTGCCCCGGCCTGCTGCAACGCCCACAGATTGGCGCGATAGTTGACCTTGTGTGGCGGAAAACGATGCGGGTGGCCGTGACGAGCGAGGAACAGCACTTCCTTGCCGGCATATTCACCAATCTGGACTTCAGCCGAAGGCGCACCATAAGGCGTATCCACCGCCAGCGACTGACGAATGCTCAGGCCTTCCAGCTGGGTCAGGCCGGTGCCACCGATGATTGCGTAAACCGTCATAGCGAAAAATCCTTAATCGATCAGTTGAGCGTCTTTGAGCGCGCCGACAGCGGTCAGCCAGCGCGGATCCTGACGGTATTCGGTGTTGGCGAACGCCTGACCGCGCATGCGTGCGATGCGCGGCGACGGCTTGACCTTCATGCGCTGGGCGGCGCTCAGGGCCAGCTCGGCGGCTGCACGGTCGTTGCACACCAGGCCCATGTCGCAACCGGCGCTGAGTGCCGCCTCGATACGGCTCGCCGCATCGCCGACCACGTGCGCGCCAGCCATGGAGAGGTCGTCACTGAAAATCACGCCATCGAACTGCAACTCGCCGCGCAGGATATCCTGCAACCAGCGCCGTGAAAAACCGGCGGGCTGCGCATCGACTTGCGGATAAATCACGTGGGCGGGCATCACGGCAGCCAATTGTTTGCTCAGTCTGGCGAATGGCACGAGATCGTTGGCGCGGATCTCTTCGAGGCTGCGCTCGTCGTTGGGGATTGCAACGTGAGAGTCGGCTTCCGCCCAGCCGTGGCCGGGGAAATGCTTGCCAGTGGCAGCCATACCGGCGCTGTTCATGCCTTTGATGAAAGCGCCGGCCAGCAATGCGGCACGCTCCGGATCGCCTTCGAACGAACGGGTCCCGACCACGGCGCTACGCTGGTAATCCAGATCCAGCACAGGGGCAAAGCTCAGGTCGAGACCGACCGCCAGTACTTCAGTGGCCATTATCCAGCCGCATTGCTCGGCCAGATATTCGGCGTTCGGATTGTCAGCGATGGCGCGCATGGCTGGCAGGCGTACAAAGCCCTGACGCAGGCGCTGGACACGACCGCCCTCCTGGTCCACCGCCAGCAGCAGATCCGGACGGATGGCCCGGATCGCAGCACTCAGCTCGCGAACCTGGCGCGGATGCTCGATATTGCGGGCAAAAATGATCAGGCCACCCACTTCGGGCTGACGCAACAATTGGCGATCTTCGGCCGTCAGCCAGGTACCGGCGACGTCCACCATCAACGAGCCTTGCAGGCCAGCAGTCATAGAAATTCCTTGAAAACGAAAAACCCGTCGCCCACGAAACCACCACCAGGGGCATTGCCCGGCAGGTTGGTGATTTCAATGAGAAACGGGTTCAGAACGAGAGTCGGCATGGGCGGCTAGCTTAGCGGATGTCCGCAGCCGCGCCCACCCATGGACCGTTAAACCTTGGCCGGTGCCGGCGCTGATTTGCTGCGCGGCCGCAGTTGTGCCGTCGCCATCGCGGTATCGGTGACACCGGTTTCGGCACGCATGCCGGCCGCCAGGAACGGCACCATCAGACGCATCACCTGCTCGATGGAGGTGTTGACGCCGAAGTCGGTCTCGGCAATCGCACGCAAGGCCTTGATGCCCGACATGCTGAACGCCGCAGCGCCGAGCATGAAGTGCACGCGCCAGAACAGTTCGATGGGGGGAATGCGCGGTGCGGCTTCGTTAACCAGCAACATGTAGCGGCGGAATACCTTGCCGTACATGTCTTCCAGGTAACGACGCAGGTGGCCCTGGCTCTGACTGAAGGCCAGCCCCAGCAGGCGCATGAAAATCGACAAGTCGTTACCACTGCGAGGCTGCACGACAAGAGCTTGTTCGACGAGGATTTCCAGCAGTTCTTCGAGCGAAGGCTTGTTTTCTGGTTTGGCCTGGCGGCGCTCCAGCTCTTTGTCGAGGCTGATGCAGAATGGGCCGAGGAAGCGCGAGAACACCGCCTGGATCAGCGCCTTCTTCGAGCCGAAGTGATAATTCACCGCTGCGAGGTTGACCCCGGCCTTGCTGGTGATCAGACGCAATGAGGTTTCAGCGAAACCTTTTTCCGCGAACAGCTGTTCTGCAGCATCAAGAATGCGTTCAACGGTTTCCGACTGGGCCATGGCTACTCCGCCTGACAAACACTTGTTTGAAACATACGTTTCAGCCTATGCCTTGTCAAGCCTGCCGGTTCGTTTTGGGAATGGTCGGTCAGATATTTAACCACAACAAGGACGCCACATTAATCGATGCCGTCACTGACCGTCCGGCGGCCTGGCAAAAAACGATCATTGCCAAGATCACTTCACTGTATATAATCCCAGTCACTGTATAAAAAGACAGAGCGATCAATATGCTTAAGCTGACGCCACGCCAAGCCGAGATTCTGGCCTTCATCAAACGCTGCCTCGAAGACAACGGCTACCCGCCGACCCGTGCGGAAATCGCTCAGGAACTGGGTTTCAAATCGCCCAACGCTGCCGAAGAGCATCTCAAGGCGCTCGCTCGCAAAGGCGCGATCGAAATGACCCCAGGGGCCTCTCGCGGCATTCGAATCCCCGGCTTTGAAGCCAAAGTCGACGAATCGACCCTCCCGATTATCGGTCGAGTGGCCGCCGGTGCGCCGATTCTCGCCCAGCAGCACATCGAAGAGTCCTGCAACATCAACCCGGCCTTCTTCCACCCTCGCGCAGATTACCTGTTGCGGGTCCACGGGATGAGCATGAAGGACATCGGTATTTTCGACGGTGATCTTCTGGCAGTTCACACGACCCGGGAAGCACGTAACGGCCAGATCGTAGTCGCCCGGATTGGCGATGAAGTGACGGTCAAACGCTTCAAGCGCGATGGCAGCAAGGTCTGGTTGATCGCAGAGAACCCCGAGTTTGCCCCCATCGAAGTCAACCTGAAAGATCAGGAACTGGTGATCGAAGGCTTGAGTGTCGGCGTCATCCGCCGCTAAAGGAGGCTTTATGCAGTTCCCACACGCACCCCAGCAAACACAACTGCCGTTGTTCGAAGCGTTTCTCGCGCAACCTCTCGCCCCCATCCTCAAGGATGTTGTCGAGCGTCCGTGGAATACCGAACCCGAAGCGTTCAGCGAGCTGTCACTGCGCGGCGCAGCCGGGAACTGCCTGAACCTGCTGGCACCCATTCTTCGTGAATTGAGTGATGATCAGGACGCACGATGGCTGACCCTGATTGCGCCACCTGCGAGCCTGACCCAAACCTGGTTGCGGGATGCCGGATTGAATCGTGAACGCATCCTGTTGTTGCAACCGCGCGGCGCACAGAGCGCTCAGCAACTGGCTTGCGAAGCCTTGCGCCTGGGTCGTAGCCATACGGTGGTGACATGGTTGAACCCGCTCAATTCAGGTTCACGCCAACAACTGATCAGCGCCGCCCGCACCGGGGACGCTCAAAGTCTGAATATTAGATTGGGCTGACTTGATACGCACTGTCTGAAGCGCGGGGCTTCTCAAGGGATAGAGAAGCCGACCGAAGCAATACTCGACGGGCGGTGCTCAATGAAGAACCCGTGGCCCCTCTTCCTTGTCAAACTCGCCTTCAACCATTCGACCGGCCATCTGCACGCCGACGCTCAGCATCGCTTTGGCAATTTCAACATGCTGGCCCTGCAGAAACGCCTTGGCATCCTCGGAGAAATCCAGAGTCACCAGAGAACCCTCGTCCTCAGCCCTGCGCAGTTCGATCCGGCCGTCTGGTAGCTCGACAATTTCTAGAAAGGATGTTGGCATAAAGGTCTGTTCTCCACGAAAGGCAGGGATTATATAGAGATCATTCGGGATTCGCTCAGGATCTTGACCAGCAGCATGCATCTCGCCGCTGCCAGCCAAGACGCCATCAGCACTCGTTCAAGCCTTCACGGAAACGGATAGCCAGACCCTTCAGGTTCTGCCGCCAGCGCTCCAGCTCTTCACGACTCAACTCTTCGGGCGCCTGCTCTTCATCCAGATTGACCGCCTGAATCAGTGGCTGGGTCACATCACCTTTTGGCTTGTGTGGCACTCGTGGTGGCTGAAACAACGCGGAATGCGCAGACAGCAATTTAGCCAGCCAGGTTTGCGGATTACCCGCCAACTCGACCATCTCGGCCAACTCGGGGATCGCAATCGACTCGATCACTTCAGGGGTCAACAGCGTTTCCGCCCGGGGCGCGTTAGCCTGTGGCAGCCGATAGAACCCTGCAATTTCGTGACACAGCCCCAGCAATGCGCCGTAGAGATGAAACAGCGCCGATTCACGCCCGGCCTGAATCAATGCCAGCGAATTCATCGCCCGCCCCTCTTCAGCCCTGGCCAGCGCTTCCAGCGACAGACCCGCGAAATAGATCTTCTGATTGGTACGGGTATAGAGCTCGTGGGCCATATCGGCACTCTCCGCAGCGAAACAATTTCTTCATACAGGTCGGACAGTGTCATGGATCAACCAATCCGACCGCAAGCTTTAAACAAAAAGGCCACATGAAAACCAGAAGGTTGTCATGCGGCCTTTTGTGTTGAAGCCACCTTATCAGGGCAACCTCAGATCAGCACCAGCTCAAGCCTTGGCTTTCGCCGGACGCTTGTCTTCGACCGTCCACTTGCCACCGTCATAGAACGCCTTCCAGCCAGTCGGCTTGCCGTCGACTTCGGTCTGAACGTATTGCTCCTTGGTCTTGCGGCTATAGCGGATCACGGCTGGCAGGCCATCCGGATCCTTCTGCGGCGCTTCGCACAGGAAGTGGTACTTCGGATCGATCTCATCCTTGTGCGGCAGAATCTCGATCACCAGCGGAGCACGGGTCTCGCGGTTTTTCGGGAATTGGCTTGCCGCCAGGAACAGGCCGGAAGCACCGTCGCGCAGGATGTAGGTGTCATTGACCTTTTCGCATTTCAGCTCAGGCATCTTCACCGGATCCATCTTCGGCGGCGCCGCGTCCCCGCTCTTCAGCAGCTTGCGGGTGTTCTTGCACGTCGGGTTGGTGCAACCGAAGAACTTGCCGAAACGGCCGGTCTTGAGCTGCATCTCGCTGCCGCACTTATCGCATTCCAGGCTCGGACCTTCGTAGCCCTTGATGCGGTAGCTGCCTTCTTCGATCTCGTAGCCGGCGCAATCCGGGTTGTTACCGCAGATGTGCAGCTTGCGCTTTTCGTCGAGCAGGTAGGCGTCCATCGCCGTGCTGCAGATCGGGCAGCGGTGCTTGCCGCGCAGTACCAGGGATTCCGATTCGCCCTCGTCGTCCGCCGCGATTTCATCACCCGGCACCAGGTTGACGGTGGCCTTGCAGCGTTCTTTCGGCGGCAGGCTGTAGCCCGAGCAGCCGAGGAACACGCCAGTCGACGCAGTACGGATCTGCATCGGGCGGCCGCAGGTGGTGCACGGAATATCGGTCATCACCGGCTGGTTGGCACGCATGCCGGCTTCCGGATTCTCCGCCACTTCGAGTTTTTTCTTGAAGTCGCCGTAGAACTCGTCCAGCACGTTTTTCCAGTCGCGCTCGCCCTGAGCCACGTCATCGAGGTTCTCTTCCATGCCGGCGGTAAAGCCGTAGTCCATGAGGTTCGAGAAGCTCTCGGACAGACGCTCGGTGACGATGTCGCCCATTTTTTCCGAATAGAAACGACGGTTATGCAGGGTCACATAACCGCGATCCTGAATGGTCGAGATGATTGCCGCGTAGGTCGAAGGACGGCCGATGCCGCGCTTTTCCATTTCCTTCACCAGGCTGGCTTCCGAGTAACGGGCCGGCGGCTTGGTGAAATGCTGGGTCGGATCAAGCTTGATCAGCTTCATCACGTCGCCCTGAGCCATGTCGGGCAGGACATCGTCGTCGCCCGGCTTGGTGATTTGCGGCAGGACACGGGTGTAGCCGTCAAACTTCAGGATACGGCCCTTGGCACGCAGCTCGAAGTCGCCAGCGGCCACGCTGACGGTGGTCGACAGATATTGGGCCGGCAGCATCTGGCAAGCCAGAAACTGGCGCCAGATCAGCTCGTAGAGGCGCTCAGCGTCACGCTCCATGCCAGCCAGCTTGCTTGGCGTGGTGTTGGCGTCGGAAGGACGAATCGCTTCGTGAGCCTCTTGTGCGCCTTCCTTGCTGCTGTAGACGTTCGGCGTTTCCGGCAGGTACTTCTTGCCGAATTCGTCTTCGATGTAGGTACGCGCCATCGTCACGGCATCCGCCGAGAGGTTGGTCGAGTCGGTACGCATATAAGTGATGTAGCCGGCTTCGTACAGACGCTGGGCCATCATCATGGTTTTCTTCACGCCGAAGCCGAGGCGGTTGCTCGCGGCCTGTTGCAGCGTGGAGGTGATGAACGGTGCCGACGGCTTGCTGCTGGTCGGCTTGTCTTCACGCTTGACGATGCTGTAGCTGGAGGACTTCAGCTTCTCCAGCGCCGCCATGGCCTGAGCTTCGTTGAGGGGCTTGAAAGCTTCGCCCTTTTCACGCGCCACTTCGAAACGCACGGTCGAGCCTTTTGCAGTGCCGAGATCGGCATGCACTTCCCAGTATTCTTCCGGGATGAACGCGCGAATTTCACGCTCACGCTCGACCACCAGCTTCACGGCCACCGATTGCACGCGACCGGCGGACAAACCGCGAGCGATCTTCGCCCACAGCAGCGGCGAGACCATGTAGCCGACGACGCGATCGAGGAAACGACGGGCCTGCTGCGCGTTCACTCGATCGATGTCGAGTTCGCCCGGCTCCGAGAAGGCTTCCTGGATCGCCTTCTTGGTGATTTCGTTGAACACCACACGCTTGTAGCGGCTGTCGTCACCGCCGATGGCTTCGCGCAGGTGCCAGGCAATGGCTTCCCCCTCGCGATCCAAGTCGGTTGCGAGATAGATGGTGTCAGCATCCTTGGCGAGCCGGCGCAGCTCTTCGATGACCTTTTCCTTGCCCGGGAGGATCTCGTACTTGGCTTTCCAGCCATGATCGGGATCGACACCCATGCGCGAGACCAGCTGCTTGCGCGCCTTCTCTTTCGGCGACAGCGCTGGCGCTTCGCCTGCAGCTGCCTTGCCGCGCTTGGCGGCTGGCTCCTTGCTGGCGCTAGCCGAACCGCTGGTGGGCAGGTCTCGGATATGGCCGATACTCGACTTCACCACGTATTGGTTGCCCAGATACTTGTTGATGGTCTTGGCCTTAGCCGGGGATTCCACAATGACCAGCGATTTGCCCATGGATCAGAAAATTCCTGAATTCTAGAAGTGAAAGGCGGTTGGCGCCTGACGCGGCACCGCTATATATAGTGGCTACAAGGTGAGGTCAAGCGCAGGGTTTTGCGCGCACTCGCCTTACGGCTTCGAAAAAAGGCTCGGTTCGGCTTGCACCAAAGCAAAGCGTGGGACCTGCTCGCCGTCAACCTCGACGGACTCCAGGAACATGCTCAAGGGACGTACCCAGAAGCCGTAATCGCCATACAGGGCTTGGTAAAAGACCACTTCTTCTTCGGTCTCGGAATGCCGCGCGACACTGAATACGCGGTACTGCGGACCTTTGTAATGTTGGTAGAGCCCAGGTTGTATCGGCATGCTTCGGCCCTCACTCAAATTTTTTCAAAATAAAAACAAAAATAAATCCGCAAAAACAAAAACCGGGGCACTTGGCCCCGGCTTCCATCGACGAGACGCTTAAACGCGTTCGAAGACGGTGGAGATGCCTTGGCCGAGGCCAATGCACATGGTGGCCACCCCGAAGGTACCGCCATTCTGCTTCATCACGTTCAGCAAAGTGCCGGAAATACGGGCACCGGAGCAACCGAACGGGTGACCCAGGGCGATCGCGCCGCCGTGCAGGTTAACCTTCTCATTCATCTTGTCGAGCACTTTCAGGTCTTTCAGCACTGGTAGGGCCTGTGCGGCGAACGCTTCGTTGAGCTCGAAGAAGTCGATATCGTTGATACCCAGGCCCGCACGCTTGAGTGCTTTCTGAGTCGCCGGTACCGGACCATAACCCATGATCGCCGGATCCACACCCGCCACCGCCATCGAACGAATCACCGCCATTGGCTGGATGCCCAGGTCCTGCGCACGCTGCGCCGACATCACGATCATGCACGAAGCACCATCGGTGATCTGCGACGAAGTACCGGCAGTCACGGTACCGCCCTTTGGATTGAACGCCGGCTTCAGAGCCGCCAGACTTTCCAGGGTGGTTTCCGGACGAATGGTTTCGTCGTAGTCGAAGGTTTTCAGGAAACCGTTCTCGTCGTAACCCTGCATCGGGATGATTTCGTCCTTGAACTTGCCTTCCACAGTCGCCTTGTGGGCCAACTGGTGGGAACGCACGCCAAAGGCGTCCTGCTGTTCGCGAGTGATGCCGTGCATTTTGCCCAGCATTTCAGCGGTCAGGCCCATCATGCCCGAGGCTTTCGCCGCGTACAGGGACATGTGCGGGTTCGGATCGACACCGTGCATCATGCTCACGTGGCCCATATGCTCGACGCCACCAACCACGAATACGTCACCGTTACCGGTCATAATCGCTTGCGCAGCGGTGTGCAGGGCGCTCATCGACGAGCCACACAGACGGCTGACGGTCTGGCCGGCCGAGGTGTGCGGGATCTGGGTCATCAGCGACGCCATCCGCGCGATGTTCCAGCCCTGCTCCAGGGTCTGGTTGACGCAGCCCCAGATCACGTCCTCGACTTCGGCAGGATCGACCTTGGTGTTGCGTTCCAGCAGTTTGCTGATCAGGTGCGCCGACATGTCTTCGGCGCGGGTGTTGCGGTGCATGCCGCCCTTGGAGCGGCCCATCGGAGTACGACCGAAGTCGACAATCACGACGTCTCTAGGATTCAAGCTCATAAGTTCACTCTCACTCTAGTTGGGGGCGCTTAACCGAAGAAGCTCTGGCCGTTCTTGGCCATTTCGCGCAGCTTCGCGGTCGGGTGGTACAGCGCGCCCAAATCAGCGTACTGGTCGGCCAGGGCAACGAACTCGGCAACACCGATCGAATCGATGTAGCGCAGCGCACCGCCACGGAATGGAGGGAAACCAATACCGTAGACCAGACCCATGTCGGCTTCGGCAGCAGTTTCGACGATGCCGTCTTCCAGGCAACGCACGGTTTCCAGGCACAGCGGGATCATCATCCAGTTGATGATGTCTTCGTCAGTGACTTCACGCTGCTCGTAGACGATCGGCTTGAGCACTTCCAGTACCGACGGATCAGCAACCTTCTTCTGCTTGCCTTTCTTGTCGGCCTCGTAGGCGTAGAAGCCCTTGCCGTTCTTCTGCCCCAGACGCTTGGCTTCGTAAAGCACGTCGATGGCCGAACGACGGTCGTCCTTCATGCGGTCCGGGAAGCCTTCAGCCATCACGTCACGACCGTGGTGGCCGGTGTCGATGCCGACCACGTCCATCAGGTACGCCGGGCCCATCGGCCAGCCGAATTTTTCCATGATCTTGTCGATACGGACGAAGTCCACACCGGCGCTGACCAGCTTGGCGAAACCGCCGAAGTACGGGAACAGTACGCGGTTGACCAGGAAGCCCGGGCAGTCGTTGACGACGATCGGGTTCTTGCCCATTTTCTTGGCGTAGGCAACGGTGGTGGCAATCGCCTGTTCGCTGGATTTCTCGCCACGAATCACTTCCACCAGCGGCATCATGTGCACCGGGTTGAAGAAGTGCATGCCGACGAAGTTTTCCGGACGTTTGAGAGCCTTGGCCAGCAGGCTGATGGAAATGGTCGAGGTGTTGGACGCGAGGATGGTGTCCTCTTTGACCTTGTCTTCGACTTCCGCCAGAACGGCTTGCTTGACCTTCGGGTTCTCGACCACGGCTTCCACGACCAGGTCGACGTGACCGAAATCGCCGTAGGACAGCGTAGGACGAATGCCGTTGAGCACTTCAGCCATTTTCGCAGCGGTCATGCGGCCTTTATCAACGCGACCGACCAGCAGCTTGGCGGCTTCAGCCAGACCTTGCTCGATGCCGTGCTCGTTGATGTCCTTCATCAGGATCGGCGTGCCTTTGGAAGCCGACTGATAGGCGATACCGCCACCCATGATGCCGGCGCCCAGTACGGCAGCCTGCTTCACGTCCTTGGCGATTTCGTCGTAGGCCTTGGCCTTTTTCTTCAGTTCCTGATCGTTCAGGAACAGACCGATCAAGCTCTGCGCGGCAGAGGTCTTGGCCAGTTTCACGAAACCTGCGGCTTCGACTTCCAGCGCCTTGTCGCGACCGAAGTTCGCGGCTTTCTGGATAGTCTTGATCGCTTCAACCGGGGCCGGGTAGTTCGGGCCGGCCTGGCCAGCCACAAAACCCTTGGCGGTTTCGAAAGCCATCATTTGTTCAATGGCGTTCAGCTTGAGCTTTTCCAGCTTCGGCTGACGCTTGGCCTTGTAGTCAAACTCGCCGGAGATGGCGCGCTTGATCAGTTCAAGGGCAGCATCCTGCAGCTTCTCGGGAGCAACCACCGCATCGACGGCGCCGACTTTGAGCGCGTCTTCAGGACGGTTTTCCTTGCCGGCGGCAATCCACTCGATGGCGTTGTCGGCACCGATCAGGCGCGGCAGACGCACGGTACCGCCGAAGCCCGGGTAGATGCCCAGCTTGACTTCCGGCAGACCGATCTTGGCCTTGGTGGACATGACGCGGTAGTCCGCTGCCAGGCACATTTCCAGACCGCCACCCAGGGCGATGCCGTTGATCGCGGCCACGGTCGGAACGTTGAGGTCTTCGAAATCGCTGAAGATCTTGTTGGCTTCGAGATTGCCTGCAACCAGCTCGGCATCCGGCAGCTTGAAGTTGTCGACAAATTCGGTGATGTCGGCGCCGACGATGAACACGTCCTTGCCACTGCTGACGATCACGCCCTTGATCGAAGCATCTGCCTTGATGGTGTCTACGGCCTGACGCAGTTCGTTCAGGGTAAGACGGTTGAACTTGTTGACGGACTCACCCTTGAGGTCGAATTTCAATTCGACGATGCCACTTTCAAGAGCTTTAACCGTGATGGCTTTACCTTCGTAAATCATCAACTGATCTCCACGATATGGAAGCTGAACAGTACACGTCGGACGCAGGCGAATGGCTCGGCAGGACGCTTTTTCGTCAATGCTGACACCAATCCACCCGGCACACCCGCCAACGCGATAGTCGGGATTCTGTAGGAGCAGTCTGCAATACAAACGCTCAATTCATACGCCCGTTTGATTTGGGTACGCCACCTTCACGGAATTTCCGACAATTGTCAATCGCCCTAAATACGGGTTGAAATGCGACTTTGCGGTCATTTCTGTAAGACGCAGCCCGGCCACACATGCCTGCATGTCAGGGCATTCATAAGATTAATAGTTAGAAAAGTCGCCCTAATTCGCTGCAAGCCTTGTTTAACAGGCTACGCTGGCGGGACTACGAAGGAAAACAGACGCACGTCTGCTGACCGGATCACTCGGAATCAGCACTGAAAAGAATTTCCGGCCTGCCTGGCCAACCCCGCCCGATGAATCATGTCGGGCTTTTTATTGCTCGTCTGCCAGACGTTTCGCACCGTTGCAGCGCGAAACTTCAGCGAATCATGCCAGCGCTTTCAGCGTTGCATCAATTTCCAGCAGAACCGAAGCGTCACCCTTCTCGCCCCAATAGAGCGCAATCATCTGTTTGTCGGCCTCAACCTTGAACACGTTGCCCGGCAATTTTTCGAAATGATTCAGCAAAAGCGGATCGTCACAGGCTTCCTGCCACTGATTGACCCACACACCCGGGGATTTCTGCCAATACGTCCAGCACGCTGGCTGCCTGCTGCGTCGCGGCCGGTGGTATTGCGCACACGGGTTTGGCGGCTCCTGGCTCAACCAGTGCGGCCACTCCTGAGGCGCCAGCTGCATGGCCAGCCCGATGCGCCGGGCCTCCGTGCGCAAGGCTATCCGGCCACTCTGTGCGCGGGACGGACGCAACCATGCCAGCGGACTCAACACCACCAGCAGGATTGACACCACCAGCCAGACCGTCATATCTCTACTCCCGTTTTTAAATGCGCCGATTTTGAATGAGCCCATTGCGTGACGCTGGAACCAATGCGCTTGAAACCAGCCATACTTACCAATATTGATCCCTCACGAGGAGCACCTCATGCCCTACCACCATATCCTGGTCGCCGTAGATCTGACCGAAGAGTGCGACCCTGTGATCCACCGCGCCCGAGAGCTGTCGGTGAGCAATGGCGCCAAGCTGTCGCTGGTGCATATCGTCGAACCGATGGCCATGGCCTTCGGCGGTGACGTGCCGATGGATCTGTCACAACTGCAACAACAGCAGTTCGATCAGGCCAAGGAACGTCTGGAACGCCTGAAGCACAAGTACACCGAACTCGAAGGCGCCAACTGCCACCTGACCTACGGCCAGCCCCGTCAGGAAATCCACCATTTCGCCAAGGAACAGCAGTGCGACCTGATCGTGGTCGGCAGCCATGGCCGACACGGTTTGGCGCTGCTATTGGGCTCGACCGCCAACGATGTCCTGCACGGCGCGCCTTGCGATGTGCTGGCGGTGCACCTGGTCAAACGCTGATCCCACTCGCTTGTGAAAAGCTGAAAAGCCCGGCACCCATTACTGGATGCCGGGCTTTTTCATGCCTTGAAACAATCAGGCGTCCAGCTCGGCCCAACGCTCCACCAGCGCATCCAGCTCAGCCTGCAATTGCTCCAGTGAAGCAATCACCTTGGCCGTCTCGGCCGGCGGACGCTGATAGAAACCAGCCTCAGCCATTTCAGCCTCGACAGCAGCGATCTGCTGTTCCTTGGCATCGATGTCGCCCGGCAGCGCTTCCAGCTCGCGCTGAAGCTTGTAGCTCAGCTTTTTCTTCGCCGCCGGGGCCGCCGCGACTGGTGCGGCAACCGGAGCCGGTTCGGCAGTGACCACCGCCGAATTCAGGTCGGCCTTGCCGGATTTGCTTTCGGTCACGCCCAACAGACGCGGCGAACCGCCCTGGCGGATCCAGTCCTGATAGCCGCCAACGTACTCGCGAACCTTGCCTTCACCTTCGAAGACCAGAGTGCTGGTGACCACGTTGTCGAGGAATGCCCGGTCGTGGCTGACCATCAGTACGGTGCCGTTGAAAGTCAGCAACACTTCTTCGAGCAGCTCGAGGGTTTCCACGTCCAGATCGTTGGTCGGTTCGTCGAGCACCAGCAGGTTCGCAGGCTTGCTGAACAGTTTGGCCAGCAGCAGACGTGCGCGCTCACCACCGGACAACGCTTTCACCGGTGTGCGGGCACGCTGCGGGCTGAACAGGAAGTCGCCGAGGTAGCTGAGCACGTGGCGGCTCTGGCCGTCGATGTCGATGAAGTCGCGCCCCTCGGCGACGTTGTCGATCACGGTCTTTTCCAGATCCAGTTGATGACGCAGCTGATCGAAGTAGGCCACATCGATCCGGGTGCCCTCTTCCACTTTGCCGCTGGTCGGTTGCAGGCCGCTGAGCATCAGTTTCAGCAGGGTGGTTTTGCCGGTGCCGTTGGCACCAAGCAGGCCGATCCGGTCGCCGCGCTGCAGCACCATCGAGAAATCGCGAATCAGGAACGGGCCGCCCGGATGCGCGAAGCTCACGTTATCCAGCACCATCACCTGCTTGCCAGACTTCTCGGCAGTTTCCAGCTGGATGTTGGCTTTGCCGGTACGCTCACGACGCTCGCTACGCTCGACGCGCAACGCTTTCAGTGCGCGAACCCGGCCTTCGTTACGGGTACGCCGGGCCTTGATGCCCTGACGGATCCACACCTCTTCCTGCGCCAGACGCTTGTCGAACAGCGCGTTGGCCGTTTCTTCGGCAGCCAGTGCGGCTTCCTTGTGAACCAGGAAACTGGCGTAGTCGCCGTTCCAGTCGATCAGGCCGCCGCGATCCAGTTCGAGGATGCGGGTGGCGAGGTTTTGCAGGAAGGAACGGTCGTGCGTGATGAACAACACGGCGCCCTGGAAATCCTTCAAGGCTTCTTCAAGCCAGGCAATTGCACCAATGTCCAGGTGGTTGGTTGGCTCGTCGAGCAGCAGCAGATCCGGCTCGGATACCAGCGCCTGCGCCAGCAGCACACGACGACGCCAGCCGCCGGACAACTCGGCGAGGGTCTTGTCGGCCGGCAGTTGCAGGCGGCTCAAGGTGCTGTCGACCAGAGTCTGCAAGCGCCAGCCGTCACGGGCTTCAAGGTCGTGCTGGACGTGCATCAGCTTTTCCAGGTCGGCGTCGGTGACGATGTTCTGGCTCAGGTGATGGTATTCGGCGAGCAAGGCGCCCACACCGTCGAGGCCTTCGGCGACCACGTCGAACACCGTCCGCTCGTCGGCCACCGGCAATTCCTGCGGCAATTCACCGATTTTCAGACCGGGGGCACGCCACACCGAGCCGTCATCAGGCTTCTGGTCGCCCTTGACCAGTTTCATCATGCTGGACTTGCCAGTGCCGTTGCGACCGATGATGCACACCCGCTCACCACGGGCGATCTGCCAGGACACCTTGTCCAACAACGGCATCGCGCCGAATGCAAGGGACACATCGCTGAATTTGAGCAGGGTCATGAGCTTCTCCAAAAACCGGGCGCGCATTCTACCTGAATCGAGGGCCGAACAGGCCGGCAATTTCACCGCTGACGTACTCTGCACAACATTTGTTGCGATCTTGTGCCGCAAGGCCGGCAAAGCTTTCGCCGTCTGCTGGCAAAAGGCTAAGCTACAGACAATTCAGTGCCGCCCACGCTGGCACTTGTCATGATTTCTCTGCCCGGATGTCTCATGCGCAGTCGCCTTCTCAGTGTTTTGTCCTGTTTGCTACTCACCGCCGCTGCTGCTCAATCCGCCCAGGCGGTGGACCTGTCCACCCAGCGTCAGTATTACGATGAGGCCAAGCGCGCCCTGGCCAAGGGCGACACCGGCCCGTACTTCCGTTACAGCCAGGCCCTCGCCGACTACCCGCTTGAGCCGTACCTGGCCTACGACGAGCTGACCGCCCGCCTCAAGACTGCCAGCAACGCGGAAATCGAAAAGTTCCTCGCCGAACACGGTGATCTGCCTCAGGCCAACTGGATGAAGTTGCGCTGGCTGCGCTGGCTGGCCGATCGTGGCGACTGGGCGACGTTCGTCAAGTATTACGACCCGAAGCTCAACTTCACCGAACTGGACTGTCTGAACGCGCAGTACCAGATCAGCAGCGGCCACAAGGCCGAGGGCTACGCCAACGCCGACAAACTGTGGCTGACCGGCAAATCGCAGCCTGCCGCGTGTGATGCGCTGTTCGGGATCTGGGCCGCCGACGGTCAACTGACCGAGCAAAAACGCTGGGAGCGCACCAAACTCGCCGCACAGACACGCAACTATCCGCTGGCCAACAGCCTGGTCAATGGCCTGACCACCCTTGCCCCTCGCGGGCGCCTGTTGGTGGATGTGGCGCAAAAACCTGAACTGCTCAACCAGCCGTCGCGCTTCACCCCGGCCGACGAACCGATGTCGGACATCGTCAGCCTCGGCCTGCGCCGCCTGGCCCGTCAGGATCCGGACAAGGCCATGGATCTGCTCGATGGCTACGCCAGCAGCATGCATTTCTCCCGGGATGAAAAAGTCGCCATCGCCCGTGAAATCGGTCTGACCCTGGCCCGTCGCTTCGACAGCCGCGCCCTGGACGTGATGACCAAATATGACCCGGAACTGCGCGATAACACCGTGTCCGAATGGCGCCTGCGTCTGCTGCTGCGTCTGGCACGCTGGGACGATGCCTATCAGTTGACCCGTCGCCTGCCGCAGGATCTGGCGACCACCAACCGCTGGCGCTACTGGCAGGCCCGCAGCCTGGAACTGGCGCAACCGCAGAACCCCGAAGCACAAACGCTGTACAAAGGTCTGGCGCGGGAGCGGGACTTCTACGGTTTCCTCGCCGCCGACCGTTCGCAGCAGCCCTATTCGCTGGTCAACAAACCGCTGGTGCTCAGCCAGGCCATCATCAACAAGGTGCGCAACACCCCCGGTGTTCGCCGTGCACTGGAATTCCATGCCCGCGGGCAGATCGTCGACGGCCGTCGCGAGTGGTATCACGTCAGCCGTCACTTCAATCGCGACGAAATGGTCGCCCAGGCCAAACTGGCTTATGACCTGAAGTGGTACTTCCCGGCGATCCGCACCATCAGCCAGGCGCAATACTGGGACGACCTGGACATCCGCTTCCCGATGGCCCACCGCGACACCCTCGTGCGTGAAGCCAAGGTCCGTGGCCTGCACTCGAGCTGGGTGTTCGCCATCACCCGTCAGGAAAGCGCCTTCATGGACGACGCCCGCTCCGGCGTCGGCGCCAGCGGCCTGATGCAACTGATGCCCGGCACCGCCAAGGAAACCGCGCGCAAGTTCAGCATTCCGATGGCTTCGCCACAGCAGGTGCTCGATCCGGACAAGAACATCCAGCTCGGCGCCGCCTACCTGAGTCAGGTGCACAGCCAGTTCAACGGCAACCGCGTACTTGCCTCCGCCGCCTACAACGCCGGCCCCGGCCGCGTGCGCCAGTGGCTGCGTGGCGCCGACCACCTGAGCTTCGACGTGTGGGTGGAAAGCATCCCGTTCGACGAAACCCGCCAGTACGTGCAGAACGTGCTGTCCTACTCGGTGATCTACGGCCAGAAACTCAACTCGCCGCAACCGCTGGTGGATTGGCATGAGCGGTACTTTGACGATCAGTGATCGTTCAGCGCCTGGCTGAAAGATCAGCGTAAACAAAAATGCCCGCATCGATCGATGCGGGCATTTTTTATGGCGCTCGACCGGGTCGGCTACAGGGTCGGTTACTCAGTCGGTTACTGGCTCGGTCGAAGCCTGATGTCCATCACTGAACTGCAACGCCGCCAACCGCGCATACAGCGGATTGCTGGCGATCAGCTCCTGATGCGTGCCAATCGCCACCAGTTTGCCCTGATCCATCACCGCGATCCGGTCGGCGTTTTTCACCGTCGCCAACCGGTGGGCGATGACCAGCGTGGTGCGGTTTTGCATCAGGCTCGGCAACGCTTGCTGGATCAGATGTTCGCTCTGTGCGTCAAGGGCGCTGGTGGCTTCGTCGAGCAGCAGGATCGGCGCGTCGACCAGCAACGCCCGGGCAATGGCCAGACGCTGGCGTTGCCCGCCTGACAGGCCGAGGCCGCCGTCGCCCAGGTGGGTCTGGTAGCCGTCGGGCATTTGCTCGATGAAGTCGTGGGCGTGGGCGATTTTCGCGGCTTCCCGGACTTGCTCCGGCGTGGCGGTCGGGCAACCGTAGCGAATGTTTTCTTCGACACTGCCGAAGAACAGCGCCGGGGTCTGCGAAACCAGTGCAAAACAGCGGCGCAGGTCCAGCGGATCAAGACTCTTCAACGGCACACCATCGATCAGGATTTGCCCTTCGCGGGGATCATAAAAGCGCAACAGCAAGTCATACACCGTGGACTTGCCCGCACCGGACGGCCCGACCAGCGCGAGGGTTTCGCCCGCATTGACCGTCAGACTCAAGCCGTCAACGGCATAGCTTTCGGGACGCGAAGGGTAGGAAAAGCGCACGTCCTGCAACGCCAGTTCGCCCTTGATCCGCTCCGGCAAGGTCACAAGTCCATCTTTGGGCGGTTGGATAATGTTCTGCGAACGCAACAATTCGGCGATGCGCTCGGCGGCGCCCGCTGCGCGCTGCAATTCGCCGATCACTTCGCTCAACGTGCCGAACGCACTGCCGACGATCAGGCTGTAGAACACGAACGCCGCCAGTTCACCGGCAGATATTCGCCCGGCGATCACGTCCATGCCACCGACCCACAACATCACCGCCACGGCGCCGAGCACCAGCACAATCACCAGCGTAATAAGCCAGGCCCGCTGGAAAATCCGTTTGCGCGCCGTTTCGAATGCCTGCTCGACAGTGGAGGCGAAACGCTGTTCGTCCTGCACCTGATGGTTGTAGGCCTGAACAGTCTTGATCTGGCCGAGGGTTTCCGACACGTAACTGCCAATGTCGGCGATCCGGTCCTGGCTCAATCGCGAGAGATTACGTACCCGTCGCCCGAAAATCAGGATCGGCGCAATCACCAGCGGCAGCGCAATCACCACGATGCTGGTGAGCTTGGCATTGGTGATGAACAGCAACACGACACCGCCAATGACCATCAGTAAATTGCGCAGGAACAACGACAGCGACGAGCCGATCACCGATTGCAGCAATGTCGTGTCAGCGGTCAGGCGCGACTGGATTTCCGAACTGCGGTTGTCCTCATAAAACCCGGGATGCAGGTAAACCAGATGGTTGAACACCTGCCGACGAATGTCCGCCACCACCCGTTCGCCAATCCATGACACCAGATAAAACCGGGCAAAGGTGCCGACCGCGAGCCCCAGCACCAGGAGCATGAACAGGCCAATGGACTGATTGAGCAGGTGCGGCGACTGGGTCATGAAGCCCTGATCGACCAGCAGCTTGATGCCCTGCCCCATCGACAGCGTAATACCGGCCGTGACGATCAATGCGAGTAGCGCACCGAAGGCCTGCCAGCGATAGGGCGCAAGAAAATGACTGGTCAGGCGCAGGGCCCGGCGGTGGCGCGAGGAAAGCATCGGGATCATTCAGGTTCACGTCGTGTGCTGATGGATAGGGCCAGCCTACAGAGTCAAATGGGGTGGAACTCTGCAAATCACAATGAGTCAGGTTAATTATGACCGGCCAGACTACCTCCTAGATGCTATCGGTCTAATGCCCGGGTTGAGACGAACGGTCATTTCTGCTTGAGTGGAGATACCGTTCCGGAAAGATCGAAGGGAGTTGTCACAGCCTGGTCACCTGACGGTTTTATTGTGCTTACACAACCTGATGAGGAGACAGGCCATGTCCTTGCAACACAGCAGCGACGACAAGATTCAAGTGATCCGCACCAAGCCCGGCCAACCTCTGGGTTGCTCGATTATCGATAAGGATGGGCGCGAAGTGCCAATCACTGAAGACATGATCCAGAACGCCTGCCGCGAACTGGAGAAGCGATTGGTCAAGCCTGCCGAACAAAAGTGATATAGCCACCGTCTTCCTGACCCGGCCCTTGCAGGCCGGTTTTTTTCTGTCCGGTGTTTAAACGGCCACCGCCCCCAATGCCGACACGATCTGCCGCAGGGCTGGTGAATCCCCCTCAATTCTTACTTTCAACCCTTCGATTTCGCGACGCACCGGATACTGCTTGCGCAACACATCGAACGCCGCGCGTTGCTCGCCGACGCTGCCCAACAGGGTGCTGCGAAAATCCGCATCGTCCCGGCGCGGGTCGTACACGCCTCGGCACAACATCGCCAGCGCCCAGGCCGGATCGCTGTCGGCATGCAGGGAAACTTCCGACAACCACGGTGCCGGCAACAGATCGCCGAGCTGAATGCTGGCCGGCTGACCGATGAATTCGCAGTAAGCCTGATAGATCTGCGCCGTGCCGCGCTGTTTGCCATCGAGGCTGTAACCGGCGATGTGCGGAGTGGCCAGCACACAGAGTTCGGCCAGCGCCACATCGACTTGCGGCTCGGCTTCCCAGACGTCAAGCACCGCTTGCAGGTCTTCTCGCTCCAGCAGCACTTTGCGTAATGCGACGTTATCCACCACCGGGCCACGGGCGGCGTTGATCAGCCAGGTACCGGGTTTGAGTTGTTGCAAACGTGGCTCGTCAAACAAGTGCCAGGTCGCACCTTCACCGCTGCGGGTCAGCGGCGTGTGCAAGCTGATCACGTCGCATTGCTCGATGATCTGTTCCAGGCTGACATAGTCGCCGCCCTCGGCCGCCTGACGCGGCGGATCGCAGACTTTCACCTGCCAGCCCAGCCCCTTGAGTACCTTGATCAGGCGACCGCCGACTTCACCGGCGCCGATCACGCCATAGGTGCGCTGCGTCAGGTCGACGCCTTCGATTTCGGCGAGCGTCATCAGGCTGCCCAGCACGTAATCCACCACGCCCCGGGCGTTGCAGCCGGGCGCGCTGGACCAGGTGATGCCAGCCTCGTTGAAATAATCGAGGTCCAGATGATCGGTGCCGATGGTGCAGGTGCCGACAAAACGCACCTTGCTGCCTTCCAGCAACGCACGGTTGACGTTAGTCACTGAGCGCACCAGCAGCACGTCGGCCTGTTCGACCGTGGCCCGGTCAATGGAACGGCCCGGCACCCGGCGGATTTCTCCAAAACCGGCAAAAAAGGCATCGAGCAACGGGATATTTTCGTCGGCAACAATCAGCATGGCGGGGCTCCTTGGGCGGATCGGCAGTGTAGGCGCTGGGACTGCGATGAGCCAGCAGGCTGTTGTTTACAAATCCGCAACAGAGGAATTTTCCTGACCATTGTGTCAGCGGCGTAGAATGCCCGGCCTTGCGCATCAACCCCCTGTGGACGCTTTGCCTGTGAACTCCGTAACCGAACGCCCTGACGCCGTTTCCCTTAACCGCCCTGCCCGGGTTCGCCTGGAGCTGAAGAATCTGCTCGGTCTGGCCCTGCCGATCATGATCGCGCAACTGGCAACCACCGCCATGGGCTTCGTCGATGCGGTGATGGCCGGGCGCGTAGGGCCCAAGGATCTGGCGGCCGTGGCGCTGGGCAACTCGATCTGGGTGCCGGTGTTTCTGCTGATGACCGGCACCCTGCTGGCCACCACGCCGAAAGTCGCCCAGCGCTTCGGCGCGGGTACTCACAGCGAGATCGGCCCGATCGTGCGTCAGGCCTTGTGGCTGGCTCTGGTGGTCGGACTGATGGCGACCACCCTGCTGTTCTGCGCCGAACCGGTTCTGCACCTGATGAAAGTCGATCCGGAACTGATCGGCCCATGCATGCAATACCTGCACGGCATCGCCAGCGGTCTGCCGGCCGTGGCCTTCTACCATGTGCTGCGCTGCACCAGTGACGGCCTCGGTCGCACCCGCCCGGCGATGGTGCTGGGCCTGTGCGGTCTGGCGCTGAACATTCCACTGAACTACGTGTTCATTTATGGCCACTTCGGCGTGCCGGCCATGGGCGGCGTCGGTTGCGGCTGGGCCACGGCGATCGTGATGTGGGTAATGGCACTAGGCCTGGCTGGTTACGAGCGCTGGGCCCCGGCCTACAAGTCGAGCGAACTGTTCAGCCGTTTCGACTGGCCGCAATGGGCGGTGATCAAGCGTTTGCTGGCCATCGGTCTGCCGATCGGCATCGCGGTGTTTGCCGAGTCGAGCATCTTCGCGGTGATCGCGCTGCTGATCGGCAGCCTTGGCGCCACGGTAGTGGCCGGACACCAGATCGCGCTGAACGTCAGCTCGCTGGTGTTCATGATTCCGTACTCGCTGGGCATGGCCGTGACCGTGCGTGTCGGCCAGGCTCTGGGCCGTGAAGAACCCCGCGAAGCGCGTTTCGCCGCGGGTGTCGGCATGGGCACCGCGCTGGCCTACGCCTGCCTGTCGGCGAGCATGATGTTGCTGATGCGCGAGCACATCGCGGCGATCTATACCTCTGATCCGATGGTGATTCACATCGCGGCGATGCTGATCGTGTATTCGGCGCTGTTCCAGTTCTCCGATGCGATCCAGGTCACCGCCGCTGGCGCCCTGCGCGGTTATCAGGACACGCGGGTGACGATGATCCTGACCTTGTTCGCCTATTGGGGCATCGGCCTGCCGGTGGGTTACGCCCTCGGCCTGACCGACTGGTTCGGCGAACCTCGCGGCCCGAGCGGTTTGTGGGAAGGCCTGATCGTCGGACTCAGCTGCGCGGCGCTGATGCTGTCGATCCGCCTGACGCGCAGTGCGCGCAAACGCATTCGCATCAGCCGCTCGATGGGCTGACCGGCCATAAAAAAAGACCTGCATTTGCAGGTCTTTTTTTTGCCTTTCGATCAACCGGACTTCTTGCGGATCCAGTACAGATAGGTCCCGGCCTCTTCGTGCTGACCTACCAGTTCATGGTCAAGAAACACGCAGAACTTGGGGATGTCGCGGCGGGTCGACGGGTCGGTGGCGATCACCTTCAGCAGGCCGCCGGGCACCAGGTCACGGATGTGCTGGTGCAGCATCATCACCGGCTCCGGGCAGTTTAGGCCCGTAGCGTCGAGGGTGCCGTCGACCGGCGTATTGATCATTTCACTCATGATTCACTCCTGAAACTGGCCGGCATTGTCGCCCAATGCCGGGTGTTCGGTCACCTGTCGCGCGCTCAGCGGGCTTTGGCTTTCTTCACGTCATGGCGGCGCAAATGGCAGGTCACTTCCTCGCGGTCGTGGTACAGCTGCTTGCAGCCGATATCGACCTTGATCCCGCGGGCCTTGAAACCATCGGCAATGCGCTCCAGCAGACGCTTCACTTCGGCGTAACGCTGTTTCATCGGCAACTTCAGGTTGACCACCGCTTCCCGGCAATGGCCCTCGCCGATCCATTCTTCGAGCATCGCCGCATTGCGTGCCGGTTTTTCGACGATGTCGCAGACCATCCAGTCCACCGGTTGCTTCGGTTTGAATGTGAAACCGTCAGCCATCAAGTGCTGCACCAGACCGGTGTCCATCAGGCTTTCGGCCATCGGGCCGTTGTCGATGGCCGTCACCAGCATGCCGCGATTGACCAGTTGCCAGGTCCAGCCCCCCGGCGCCGCGCCTAGGTCGACGCCCGTCATGTCGCTGTGCAGGCGATCTTCCCACTGATCGCGGGGGATGAAGTGGTGCCAGGCCTCTTCCAGTTTCAACGTGGAACGGCTCGGCGCCTCACGCGGAAACTTCAAACGGGGAATGCCCATCGGCCACATCGCCGAGTTACCGGCATCGGCCAGACCGAGAAACACTTCACGACCGCTCTTGAAGGTCAGCAGCAAACGCGGCTTGCTGGCGTCGTCCACCAGTTTGCCGGCGCCGGTCAGGGCCTTGCGCAGCGGGCCTTCGAACTTCTTGCAGAAATTCGACAGTTCCTTGCCGTCGTTGGTGTCGACGACTTCCAGCCACAGACTGCCGCACACCGGGAATTCGGCCATGTGCGCGAGGATCACGCTGATGCGGTCGTTTTCCGGCAGATCGATGAAAAACCCGCGAGCCCACTGGCGCGGGAAGATCAGCTCGGCGAAACGCTGACCGCGCATCAGGCGCTCGGCGCCGTCTTCTTCGGTGCAGACGAACTCGGCGCAAGCGGTCGCCGGTTTGGCCTTGGCGTAGCCGGCCACGTTCAGTCGGGCGGCGAGATCGGAAATCTCCGAGCAGACTTCGCCTTCGAAGCCCGGCCGGCAATGCATGAATAGGGTGTTCATTCTTACTCCTGGGCGGGGGCGGTCATTCATCCCCTGCGCGATGTCCAGGCTTGCGTAAAAGCAAAGCCTGTCACGAAAACCGGCGCATGATAGCCCATGTCGGAACCTTGGACTTGCCCATAGAGTCCAGTTATTAGCCAGCTACTGAAAACAGGGCTACGTTGATAGCTCTGCCCGTCCCCTCAGTCCGTAGCCGTGCGGACTCAAAGGAGTGATCGTAATGCCGTCCCTCGATAGTCTGAATTCTCTGAAAACCCTGAAAGTCGATGACAAGACTTACCACTATTTCAGCCTGCCGGATGCCGCCAAGACCTTGGGCGATCTCGACAGGCTGCCCATGTCGCTGAAAGTCCTGCTGGAAAACCTGCTGCGCTGGGAAGATGAAAAAACCGTCACCGGCGCCGACCTCAAGGCGCTTGCCGCGTGGCTCAAGGAGCGTCGCTCCGACCGGGAAATCCAGTATCGCCCTGCCCGGGTGCTGATGCAGGATTTTACCGGCGTCCCCGCCGTCGTCGATCTGGCCGCGATGCGCGCCGCCATGGCCAAGGCCGGCGGTGATCCGCAGCGAATCAACCCGCTGTCACCGGTAGATCTGGTGATCGACCACTCGGTGATGGTCGATAAATTCGCCAGCGCCAGCGCTTTCGAACAGAACGTCGACATCGAAATGCAGCGCAACGGCGAACGCTACGCCTTCCTGCGCTGGGGCCAGAGCGCCTTCGACAACTTCAGCGTGGTGCCGCCGGGCACCGGGATCTGCCACCAGGTCAACCTCGAATACCTCGGGCGCACCGTGTGGACCAAGGACGAAGACGGCCGCACTTATGCCTTCCCCGACACGCTGGTCGGCACCGACTCTCACACCACCATGATCAACGGTCTGGGCGTACTCGGCTGGGGTGTCGGCGGGATCGAGGCGGAAGCGGCGATGCTCGGGCAACCGGTGTCGATGCTGATTCCCGAGGTGATCGGTTTCAAACTCACCGGCAAGCTCAAGGAAGGCATTACCGCCACCGACCTGGTGCTGACGGTGACACAGATGCTGCGCAAGAAAGGCGTGGTCGGCAAATTCGTCGAGTTCTACGGCGACGGCCTCGCCGACCTGCCGCTGGCCGACCGCGCGACCATCGCCAACATGGCCCCAGAATATGGCGCGACTTGCGGCTTCTTCCCGGTGGATGACGTGACGCTGGACTACCTGCGCCTGTCCGGCCGTCCGCCGGAAGTGGTGAAACTGGTCGAGGCGTACACCAAAGCTCAGGGCCTGTGGCGCCTGCCCGGTCAGGAACCGGTGTTCACCGACAGCCTGGCGCTGGACATGGGCAGCGTCGAAGCCAGCCTCGCCGGGCCGAAACGCCCGCAGGATCGCGTCTCGCTGCCGAATGTCGGCCAGGCGTTCAGTGACTTCCTCGATTTGCAATTCAAACCCACCAGCAAGGAAGAAGGACGCCTGGAAAGCGAGGGCGGTGGCGGTGTCGCGGTGGGCAATGCCGATCTGGTCGGTGAAACCGATTACGAGGATGATGGCCACACCTATCGCCTGAAAAACGGTGCGGTGGTGATTGCCGCGATCACGTCCTGCACCAATACCTCCAACCCGAGCGTGATGATGGCTGCCGGTCTGCTGGCGAAAAAAGCCGTGGAGAAAGGCCTGACACGCAAGCCGTGGGTGAAGAGTTCATTGGCACCGGGTTCGAAGGTTGTCACCGATTACTACAAAGCCGCCGGGTTGACGCAGTACCTCGATCAGCTCGGGTTTTCACTGGTCGGTTATGGTTGCACCACCTGCATCGGCAACTCCGGACCGCTGCCGGAACCGATCGAAAAAGCCATCCAGAAAGCCGATCTGACCGTGGCGTCGGTGCTGTCCGGCAACCGCAATTTCGAAGGCCGGGTGCATCCGCTGGTAAAAACCAACTGGTTGGCCTCGCCGCCGCTGGTGGTCGCTTACGCCCTGGCGGGCAGTGTGCGCACCGACATCAGCAGCGAACCGCTGGGCAATGACCAGCAGGGCAATCCGGTTTACCTGCGTGACATCTGGCCGAGCAGCAAGGAAATCGCCGACGCGGTGAATCAGGTCAACACAGCGATGTTCCACAAGGAATATGCCGAAGTGTTTGCCGGTGACGAGCAGTGGCAAGCCATCGAAGTGCCACAAGCCGCAACCTACGTCTGGCAGGCGGATTCGACTTACATCCAGCACCCGCCGTTCTTCGACGACATTGCCGGGCCTTTGCCGGTGATCGCCGATGTGGAAGGCGCGCGGGTGCTGGCACTGTTGGGCGATTCGGTGACCACTGACCACATCTCCCCCGCCGGCAACATCAAGGCCGACAGCCCGGCCGGGCGGTACTTGCGCGAGCAAGGTGTCGAACCAAGGGACTTCAACTCCTACGGTTCACGCCGGGGCAACCACGAAGTGATGATGCGCGGCACCTTCGCCAACATCCGTATCCGCAACGAAATGCTCGGCGGCGAAGAAGGTGGCAACACGATCTACATTCCGACCGGCGAAAAACTGGCGATCTACGACGCGGCCATGCGTTATCAGGCCTCGGGCACCCCGCTGGTGGTCATTGCCGGGCAAGAATACGGCACCGGCTCCAGCCGCGACTGGGCGGCCAAGGGCACCAACCTGCTGGGCGTGAAAGCGGTGATCGCCGAAAGCTTCGAGCGGATCCACCGTTCCAACCTGGTGGGCATGGGCGTGCTGCCGTTACAGTTCAAGCTCGATCAGAATCGCAAGAGCCTGAACCTCACCGGCAAGGAAACCCTGGATATTCAGGGTCTGAGCGGTGTCGAGCTGACGCCACGGATGAACCTGACCCTGGTCATCACCCGCGAAAACGGGCATCAGGAGAAAATCGAAGTGCTGTGCCGCATCGACACCCTGAACGAGGTGGAGTACTTCAAGTCCGGTGGGATCCTGCATTACGTGCTGCGGCAGTTGATCGCCTCGTAATATCGGCAGATGCAGAAACACCGCCAGATCGGCGGTGTTTCTGTTTGGGCACGGCACTTTTCCACACGCGAAAAAAAACCCGCCGAAGCGGGTTTTTCCCAAGACCATTATCGACTCCCTGTCGGCAGCGATCCTTGCATATGGTCGATCATCCATGATCCTGAAACACTCCCTGTGCTTCAGTTGATGAGGCTAGATTACGCTGTGGATCCAATTGGCAATAGTCGATAAAGCTACCAGCGCGTGTAAGACATTCGCTATAGCGCCCCTTCCGAAAACCCTTAGGCGTGTCGGGCGTTGAGTGCAGAAGCCGCCAGATCCGCGACTTTCAGCTGTCCGGCGGTGGCGGCGTCGGTCGCGGTGCGTGCAGCCGGCCCAAGGCTCGGCACATGATCCGGGTAGCCTCACCGTCCCACCAGGTCATCAGCAGGTTGCCGTACTTTCCTCATCGTCCACCGCGACTTTCAGCATCACCGGTAAATCACCCTGACGCACCGGCAACAGCCTGCTGCCCGGCGTGATGATCGGAACACCGTCGGGCACCAGTGCCCAACGCTTCAACCACGGATCAAACCAGTCGCGGTCAGCCACCTTCACGCTCGCGTGCCCGGTCGGTCTCGGCGAGAAAGTGTTCGAGTCGGCTCAATTGTTCTTCCCAGCCACGGCTGTCCATGTAGTACGCCTCTTTCTGACGGACATCGGGAATATGCGCGAAACCTGACTCGGAAACCTTCAGCAGCGTGCCGTTTTCATAGTCCTGCAGCTCGAATTTGACCAGTGTGGTCGGTTCTTGGGAGTAGTCGATTTTCGGGTTCACGGCATAGGGATGCCAGCGGAAGGAAAACAACTGCTGGGGCTCGACCCGCTCCACCAGCACGTTCCAGAGCACATGTTCATAACCGGGGTACGTGACCTGCCCCTGGGTCCACTCGCCGGCGATAAACCGCCGCCCCTCCAGGGCCACGCCAAACCACTGGCCAAACGCCTCGGCATCGACCAGCGCGCGCCAGACATGGGAGCGCGGCGACCGGAGCATGATTTTACGTTCAAAGCTGTTGGGTACTGGTTTCATACGTCACCTCCTGTTTTGAACAGTAGGCTTGTATGACCACATGTCCAATGCGAAGTTGTATCAATCCAGTGCAGTCGTCAGGGCTGATGGAAATATCCGGCAGTATTTTGGGGTGCCGGTTCATCAGAATACGAGCGGATCAGCGCGGCGAAACTGATAACGTTTGCAGCGAACCGAACGACACAAGGACGTCATCATGCAGCCCTCCCTCCCCGAACGTTACCACGGCGCCCTCCTCGGTATGGCCTGCGGCGATGCAGTGGGAACCGCCGTCGAATTCCAGCCTCGCGGCAGCTTCCCGCCCCTGACCGACATGGTCGGTGGCGGGCCGTTTCGCCTGAAGCCCGGTCAATGGACCGACGACACCTCGATGGCGTTGTGCCTGGCGGAAAGTCTGCTGAACAAAAACGGCTTCGATGCTGCTGACCAGATGGGCCGCTATCTGAACTGGTGGCAGTGGGGTTATCTGAGTTCGACCGGCGAATGTTTCGATATCGGCATGACCGTGAGTCAGGCGCTGGATCGCTATCAACACTCCGGAGAGCCGTTTGCCGGTTCCACCGATCCCTACAGTGCCGGCAATGGCTCATTGATGCGTCTGGTGCCCGTGGTGCTGTTTTATTTCCCCGATGCCCGGAAAACCAGGCGATTCGCCGCCGACAGTTCACGCACTACGCACGCGGCGCCCGAGGCCATCGAGTGCTGCCAACTGCTCGCCGAACTGCTCGGCAAAGCCCTGGAAGGCGCATCGAAAGCGCAACTGCGCACCCTGCCGCCAACAGCCTTCAGCGAGACCAGGGTGGCGGCGATTGCCCGGGGCGAGTACCTGCACAAGACAGAACGCGACATTCGCGGCAGTGGCTACTGCATCGAATCCCTGGAAGCAGCATTATGGTGCTTCCAGCACACCGACAGCTTCGCCGCAGCCGTTCTGCAAGCGGCAAATCTGGGCGATGACGCGGACACCACGGCCGCTATCGTCGGCCAGTTGGCCGGCGCCCATTACGGCGTCCAGGGAATCCCGTCCGGGTGGCTGGAGAAGCTGCATGACGGAGAAGAAATTGCAGCAACTGCAGAACGGTTGCTGAACGCATCAAGGCACCGCGAGCCTTGTTAACGCCACGAAATCGCTAAACTGCTCGGCATCTTCAATGACTACAGCGAGAACCCCCATGTACCCACGCCTGCTCCTGGCCCTGGCGCCATTGTTTTTGACCTCCACTGCCCACGCCGCCGTGGACTGCGCCAATGCCAGCGATCAGGCGACGATGAATCAGTGCGCCGCGCAGGAAAACAAGGCGGCGGACAAGGAGTTGAACACGGTTTATCAGCAGATTACCGCTCGGTTGAAGGACAACCCTGAAGGCAAGAAACTGCTGGTGAGCGCGCAACGGGCGCGGATCGGGTTTCGCGATGCCGAGTGCAAGTTTTCGGCATCCGGCGTGGCAGGCGGGAGTGTTTATCCGTTGATCTACAACAATTGCATCGCATCGGTGACCAAGACGCGAACCGAGGCGCTCAAGCAGTATTTGAAATGTGAGGAAGGTGACATGAGCTGCCCGGTACCCGGGGCCTGAGTTTGGCTGTGTCCTCCAAGCCCCTATCGCTAGCAGGCTAGCTCCCACATTGGTTTTATGTCGTTCACCAATCCCCTGTGGGAGCGAGCCTGCTCGCGATGGCGTCATCCCTGACGCCGCCAATCAACGGACGAAGATCTGCGCCGTGGTAATCGCCATATCCCCACCCGGCAACTTGATGCTGCCGGTCTGCTTCATGGTTTCGGCATCAAAAATCGCCACGTCGTTGAACGTCCCGGCCAGGTAGATCTTGCTGCCGTCCTTGTTGAACGAAATGCAGTAGTAGGAATGGTCCAGTGTCGCCGCCTGGATCAGCTTTTTCTGCTTGATGTCGTATTTGGCCAGACGATTGAGCACACCGAACATCAGATTCGGATCCTTCGGTGAGCGCATGCCGCTGAAGTAGATCTCGGTCAGCGGACCAAAATCGGTGGTTTCGGTCTTGCCGGTTTTCAGATCGACGCTGAACAAGCCGTACAGGTATTCAGCGGTGGCCGGATCCTGCTTCTTGTCCTTGAACTTCGCCGCCGTGTACAGCAGCGAAAAGTCATGCCGATACGTCTGCTGGTTCCACACGTAAAGCACGTCCGGCGCGCTGTAGTTCGGGCGTTTCCAGTGACGGCTGGGGATCAGCACGTCGAACTTGCCGCTCTTCACATCGACCTTGTACACATCGGCGCCAGCCACATAGAGTGTGCCGTCATCGCCGCTCTGCATGATCGTCAACTGCCGTGGCGCCGGAAAGCTGCGTATCGGTTTGGCGTCCATCCCGGCATCGGTGGCGTACACGTCCAGACGCGGTTGTTTGACCTCGTAGCGGTCGTTGAGCATCTGGGTCGGGTTGGCGATGGTGTACAGCTCCTTGCCGTCATGGCTGACGGTGAAGGCGAACATCGACCGCGCCTTCTCGCCCGGCTGCTGGGTGATGCTGGCGTGGAATACCTGCTTGCAGCTGTCCAGCTCGACACCGTAAACATCGGCGTAATGGTTGTTCAGCACGTACGCGGTCTTGCGATCCGGCGACAGCTGCACGGTGCCTGGGCCAAAGGCATCGGGCATCTTGCAGGTCTTGTACAAACTGTCGGTCGCCAGGTCGATGACGTGCAGGTTGTTCGGGTAGTTGGTGGTCAACATGTACTCGTGACCGTCTTGCAGCGCGGTGTTTTCATCGGCCAGAACCGAGAGCGAACAGGCGCTCAGAACCGCGAGTGCGGCAAGGCCGCAGGCTTTGATGTTGTGCATGCTGGAATCCTTCTTCTTGTGGATCACTTGTCTTTCGGGAAGACAGTGCCGAGGTTGCGCCAGTTGTCATTGGACGCCTGGGCATCCTTGTTCCAGTCCGGGTAAGTGCTCATCATGTCCGGCACCTGGGCCGGCCACCAGCATGGGTCGGAGCAGCCATACAGGTCGGCTTCCATCGGCTGGCACAGCGACGACACCCCGCCGAACGCATCGATTTCCCAACCCGGGTCGGTGGTCGAGGCGCAGCCCGCGACCGAGCTCATCGCCACCACTTCTTCGATGCGGTTATCAATCGCGGCCTGATCCAGCTTCAACGCTTTGTTATTGATTGCCTTGAGATGTTTCATATCAGTGAGCCTTGCGCGGAGTGATGTAGCTGCTGATGAACGCAGGGTTGTTGGCCATGATCCGGGTGTAGACCTCGATGCCGAAGTCGACCCAGTCACGCATCAGTTCGCAGTAGTGATAGGTCGGGTGGGCCGGATCGCCGTAGCGGGCGTAGCTCTCGTGGTAGCAGCCGCCGGAGCACAGGTTACGGATCTGACAGTCATGGCAACCGGTGTTGGTGCGATCCAGACGCTGGGACAGAAAGTCGTTCAACTCAACCTGTTTAACGCCACTGTGGACGTTGCCGAAGGTCGGCAGCGACGAGCCGGTGAAGCGATGGCACAGGTTCAGTTCGCCCTTGTGATCGACCGCCAGCATCTTCAGCCCGGCACCGCAGGGCAGGGCCTTTTTGTGGCCTTCGTGGATGTCGGTGATCAACTGATGCAGGTTGGAGAAACCGATATTGCGGTGCTCCAGCGCAGCCTCCAGATAACGCCGACCGAGGCGTTTCATGCTGGCGAAGACTTCGATCAACTCAGCGTTGGTCAGGTTGAAACTGCTGATGTCGCCGGAGGTCACCGGAGCAAATCCGACCTCGGCAAAACCCAGTTCGTTGAACAGGTGATCCCAGATGGTTTCGACGTCGGTGACGCCGGTAGTCAGGGTCACCCGCGCGCCGACCGGGCGGCTGTTGTAGCGCGACAGCAGCATTTCGGCCTTGCGCCGCACCACGTCATAGGTGCCCTGCCCGCCCACGGTGATGCGGTTGCGGTCGTGCACGGTTTTCGGTCCGTCGATGCTCACTGACAGCCCGAAGCGGTGGGCATTCAGGTAGTCCACGGTTTCTTCGGTGAGCAGCGTGGCGTTGGTGGTCATCACGAATTCGACGAACTTGCCGGCCTCGGCAAAACGCTTCTCGCAGTAATCGACCATGTACTCGATCAGCTTGCGATTGCTCAGCGGTTCGCCGCCGAAAAACACCACGGTGAAGCGCTCTTCATCGGGGGATTCACGCAGTAGCATTTCCACTGAGGCGATGGCGGTTTCAACGTCCATTTTCTTGCCGGCGGACGGCTTGTCGAGGTCTTCCTTGTAGCAGTAGGTGCAGCTCAGGTTGCAGCCGGTGTTGACGTTGAGCACCACGGTGTTGATCGCGGTGCGCTCGACGCGTTTGACCGCGATGTCCGGGGTCAGCGGCGAGCCATCGCTGACCAGTTCCAGCGAGATCAGCTCGCGCAGGGTCTCGTTGATTTCCTCGCCGTTGAACCGCGCACCGAGGCGCTGGATCAGGTCTTCCGAAGAGCAACCGGGGCCGCGCAACGCATCGATGATGGTGCCGGTCAGTTCATCACTGGCGAACAGCGAACTGCTGGGGATGTGGAACAGCATGCGGTCGGCGTCGACGTGCACTTCGTGCAGGTTGCGTTCGACCAGATTCAAGATAGCGCCCATTGCAAACCTCCTGTGCAAGCCCCGCTTGGGGGACTTGCGGTCATTCCGAAAAGTGTCTGAATCGCGGTGGCCCAGGACAACTCACGTTTCAACATCAGGGAATGGGTGGATTGTTCCAGCGTTGCACGGTGACGATCAGGTGGCCTTCGCCGGTCAGGGATTTCCCGGCGTCGTCGACGGCGGCGATCACCTTGAGGTTGCCGGCGTTGTTGGTGGACATCTTGCGTGCCGGATTCGGCCCGGCATCACCCGGGGTGAACACGCCTGCGTCGGCCTGCATGGTGCCGGCGAACTTGACGTCCTCGTCCTCTTTGGCGCGCTCGTCGAACGCTTCGATTTTCCATTGCGCCGGGAACACGCCGATGCGATACGGCTTGCCGTCGGCGCCCTTGCCCCAGGCTTCGGCGTCGAAACGGCCCTGGACTTTCGGCGTCGAACCGCCACCCTCACCGATCCGTGCCACCGAGAACTCCGGCACCACTTTGACCGAGGCAATCTTGCTGTACACCGACAGGCCAGGGCCTTTCAGGCTGCCAACGCTGACGGTGCGCAGACCCGGCTGGGCATCGGATGCGGCTTTGACTTTGACCTTGATCCGGTCGGCGCTCTGCTCGACCACTTCGACCACGTCTACGCCTTTGCCGAAGTTCGGCTTGCCGCTCAGACCGCTGCCGATCAGGGTCACTTCGGTTTCGCTGCCGGCCTTCACGTAACCCGGCTGCACCGCCAGCAAGCGCTGCGAACCCTGTTTGGCGGCGACAAAGTCCAAACCGCGCTCATCGTGCTCGGCCTCGAACATCCGGCCCTGCATAGCGTTGCCTTGTGCGGCGAACACCTGACGCATGGTCACGCCATCGACGGTCACGTTGCCGCGCCACTCGTAACCGCTGTAAAGAATTGCGCTGCCGTCGCCGTTGAACGGGCTGCCATCGGCGTACTGACCTTTGACGACGACTTTGAAGGTGTCACTGCCATCGGCGGTGACACTCATGGTGCCGGCCAGTTCACCCTTGCCCGGCAGGTGACCGCTGAAGCTCCAGTCGCCGACCAGTGCTTGGGCTTTCGGCGCGGTTTTCAGCCAGGCCTGCCACGCCGGGTTGTCCAGCGGGTAACGCTTGGCCAGCAGCGGGACCATTTCCTTGCGGGCGATATCGAACCAGTCACGGTCGCGGGCCAGCGCCTGATACTCCAGCGACGGCCATTGGCCGAGGTGGAAATTCACCAGACGCTCCCATTCCTGGGCCGGACGCCGCTGCAGGGCGACCCGTGCACCGGAGTGGCAGCGGCCGCACATCTGGCTGGTTTTCTCATCGAACTGCTCGACGGTGTTCAGCCGCCGTTCCAGCGCATAACGCACGCCATCGGTTTCGCTGGGCGCCAGGCCCTGGGTGTCGGCCAGGTATTTGACCAGCGTGCGGCGGTCTTCATCGCTGATCTGCAAACCGTGCATGGTCTGCATCCGGGCGATGCTCATCAGCCAGCCTTCGGGGGTCTTGCGCTGGTGGCTGATGCGGCTCAACCGGTCGCCGGCCTCAGGGATGTGACAGCCCTGGCAGGTTTCCTTGAGGATGGTCTGGGCGTCGCGGGCTGCCAGGCTGTGGGGCGAATGCAGGGCTACGCATGCAGCCACGGCCAGCAGGCTGGCGCTCATGCCTGATCGGAGTTTTCTCTTCATCAACGTCGAACCTCGCACGGTGCTTTCTTATTTTTGTGGCTTATCGTTTTTAGGGTTTCAGCCGTTCGGGGTGATGCACGAACGGAGGCAAGCGAAACGTCTGCCATGAGCAATACACGGAGCGTGCCAGCTTGCCGATAAGCTGTTCAATCAAGCAGTTACGTGAAGATCACTGCGTTTTGCCAGCGTCCGGGGTGTGGCCCGGCGTCCAATTTCGCGACAGGTGTTGCAGTGTGAGACAAGCATAGTCACGGGCGACAGCAGCGGCGTTGTGCCACATCGCAACTCATCGCCCGACGATTGACGACACCCGGATACAGGCGCGAAATGGTTGTTCACCGAATGCCGAAAAGGAGATCTGTAATGGCCAACATCACAGTCCTGGCGGGAGACTTTCTGCAAGGTGACGGAGAGTACAGGGACGGCAACTTTACGCTGAGAACATCGTTGCACCCCTGGCCGGGTCTTACCCTCCCGCTGTCATCGATCAAGACACTGGAAGTGGCCAACGAAGAGTCGATCAATAACTTCAAGGATGCCATCGGCTATGGCGTGGCCGGTGCGATGCTGCTGGGGCCCATCGGCGCCATTGCCGGATTCATGCTGGCCGGTCACGAGACCGAAGTGACGTTCCTGGCCACCCTCAAGGATCAGCGCCGGATGCTGATTGCCGCCGACAGCCACACTTTTCAGGAAATATCCCGCAAGGTCGCCTGCTGAAGTTTTCGGACCATCCCGCCCGTCGCTCGCGGGCGGGATGGATCAGATGTGCTACAGGGGTTGCCGGCTCTTGTGCGTCTCGATTTCCAGACGCATGTCGGCAATCAGCGTGGCCAGCGCATGGGTGCTGTCCAGCGTCCACAGCGGCACATGGCTGGCCAGCAGTTCGACCCTGCCGGTCATGCAATCGCAGACACGGATCGTCAGCGACTGATCCGCTGCCACGCTGCAGGTGCAGACCAGCGGTTGAAAGCTGTGTTCGATGATGTTTTGGATTTCCAGGGTTGAAAGCATCGTCGCTACCTCCCGGTCGAGTGTTCCAGACCTGAATGCCTGCATCCTCCCAACGGGAAAGTTTATCCGCAACGAGCGCAAGTGGCGGAGCCGCCGACCGGTGGCACGACGTCTCACCGGTTGTCGCTTTTTGAGAATAAAACCTTCCCGCCGCGTTATCGCTGCACCGTCGCAAACCCGGCGCGACGGGACCTGCACGGCCACTTCACGCCTTTGGCACAGCCATTGCGAAGCCCTCTTCACGTCTACGAACAACAAGAGGTTTTCACCATGCCCCTGCCCTATCTGCTCCCTGCCACCTCGGCCTTCATCCAGCGCCCGCCGCGCATGCTGATCGGCGGCGACTGGATCGAAGCCGCCGACGGCCAGACCATGCCGCTGCACAACCCGGCCACTGGCGAGGTGCTGTGTGTGGTGCCTCGCGCCACCCCGGAAGATGTCGACCGTGCAGTGCTCGCCGCTCGTCAGGCTTTCGATGACTCCGCCTGGAGTCGTACCCGTCCGCGCGAACGACAGAACCTGTTGTGGAAACTCGCCGACCTGATGCAGCGCGACGCCGAGCTGCTGGCGCAACTGGAATGCCTGAACAACGGCAAGAGCGCCGCAGTGGCGCAGGTGATGGATGTACAACTGGCGATCGACTTTCTGCGTTACATGGCTGGCTGGGCGACCAAGATCGAAGGTTCCAGTGTCGACGTTTCGTTGCCGCTGATGCCCGGCGATCAGTTCCACAGTTTCATCCGCCGCGAAGCCGTGGGCGTGGTTGGCGCCATCGTCGCCTGGAACTTCCCCCTGCTGCTGGCCTGCTGGAAACTCGGCCCGGCGCTGGCCACCGGTTGCACCGTGGTGCTCAAACCGGCCGACGAAACCCCGCTGACCGCGCTGAAACTGGCGGAGCTGGTGCTGGAAGCGGGTTACCCGGAAGGCGTGTTCAACGTGGTTACCGGCACCGGCATCACGGCCGGTTCCGCCCTGACTCACAACCCGCTGGTCGACAAGCTGACCTTCACCGGCTCCACCGCCGTCGGCAAGCAGATCGGCAAGATCGCCATGGACTCGATGACCCGGGTCACCCTGGAACTGGGCGGCAAATCACCGACCATCGTCATGGCCGACGCCGACCTGAAAACCGCTGCAGCAGGTGCGGCCAGTGCGATTTTCTTCAATCAGGGCCAGGTCTGCTGCGCCGGCTCGCGCCTGTACGTGCAGCGCAAGCATTTCGACAATGTGGTGGCGGATATCAGCGACATCGCCAACGCCATGAAACTCGGCAACGGTCTCGACCCGAGCGTGGAGATGGGCCCACTGATTTCCGCGCGTCAGCAGGAGCGGGTCTACAACTACATCGAAATGGGCCGGGAAAGCGGCGCGACCATCGCCTGCGGTGGCGAGCAGTTCGGGCCGGGGTTCTTCGTCAAGCCGACGGTGATTGTCGATGTCGATCAACAGCATGCGCTGGTGCAGGAAGAAATCTTCGGGCCGGTGCTGGTGGCGATTCCGTTCGATGACGAGGCCGATGCGCTGCGCATGGCCAATGAAAGCCCTTACGGTTTGGGCGCGAGCATCTGGTCGAACGACCTGGCGGCGGTGCACCGGATGATTCCGCGGATCAAGTCAGGGTCGGTGTGGGTCAACTGCCACAGTGCGCTGGACCCGGCGCTGCCGTTTGGCGGCTACAAGATGTCCGGCGTCGGGCGCGAGATGGGGTATGCGGCGATCGAGCATTACACCGAGTTGAAGTCGGTGTTGATCAAGTTGTAATGACTGGGCTCACGGCTCAGGGTTTGAAACCCTGGGCCAACAGCCACCCGCGAACGGCTCGCCCCTGCTCAAGCGTCAACCCCGCCAACACCTGATCCGCCGGCTCATCGCTTAACCGCCGCACCAGCGGCGCCAGCTCTATACCTTGCACATGCCAGATCCCCAGCGGCTGATCCGCCGTGATCACCACCTCGGCTTCATCGACAAAACCATCACGCAGCACCGGCATCCGCTCGATGCGCAGCGCGGCAAAATCCGCTGACGCATGGGCCACTTCCGCGTCCGGCCATTGTCGTCGTGCCTGCCAGAACGGCTGATCGAGCCAGCGCTGTTCATCGGCATAAAAGTCCCGGCCGATCCGCGCAAAGCGCAGGAACAACTGCTCCACACGCTGCTGGTGAAACCGTTGCGCCAGCGCCGCCCGCTCGGGTTTGCGCAACAGCGTGTTGATCACCAGCGGCGCCTGTAACGCCGAGGACAACGACTGAAAAATCCCGTTGCCCGACAGCGGGTCCACCGCCATCGCCGCATCGCCCACGCGAATCCAGTTATCACCGCAGACCTGTGGCGCAAGAATCGCGGTGCTGCTGCGAGCGTGCAGTTGCAACTCCGACTCCTGTCCACCGGCAAAAAACGCTTGAGCAAAATCCGAGGCCTGACGCCGCGCACGGCAGTAATCGAGCAACTGCGCCTTGCCCGGTAATTGGGCGCTGGCCACGTCCACCGTCCATTGCCAATAACATTGGCCATCGTCCCGTCGAGCCATCCACGCCCAACCGTCTTCAAGACTCTCCACGGCGCTGGCAGTCACGCCCGGCGTGCCTTGCCAGCGATTGAGCAGGCTGACCGCCTCCGGCCCGCGCAGACCTCTGCCGGACGCCGGTGCTTGCCGCCCACGGGCTTCCACCAGAAAATCCGCCGTCAGCCTCTGGCCGCCGTCGAGTTCCACCCGATGACCGTCCGCTGAGGAGTGAACATTCAGGACTCGCCCTTCAATCACCTCGACCCCGGCCAACCGCAGATCTTCGCGCAAGCCGCGATCAAAAGTGGGACGATCCAGCAGGAACTCGATGTTCTGCGCATGCTGCTGACCGTTCCACGCAACCTGCCTTTGGGACGGCAACGTGGCATTCGCCAAAGCATGATTCAACCCGGCACTTCGCAGCGCCTCCAGCACCCGTTGCGACACGCCTTCGAGCGCCGCAAACCGGCGCCACTCGCTGACCAGCGTCACGGCGTGACCCAGTCGTCGCAATCCCAATGCCACCGCCGCGCCAGCCGGTCCGGCACCGAGAATAAGGATCGACGTCATGGGCCGAAACGCCGTTCAGGGCCGCGATAACGAGCGTGCTGTTTCAGCCAATCGAGCACTTCAGCGTTGCTCGCCTGTGGATGCGCCAGCAGATAGCCGGCGATATGCCCGCTCAACGCGGCACACCCCAGACTGGCCCCGGACTGCCCCGGATAAGTACCGCGAACACACGCGGCAAAATCCGCCTGCGCACTGTCGAGCCATGACCACTGTTCATCGGTACAACGCGCATCGCCGGTCACCCGCAGCACCTGCGGATAACTGGCCGGAAACACCGCCGCACCTTGCGCCGGACTCGACGCACACAACAGAACCCCACGGGCTACCGCCGCTACGCAGGCTTCGCGCAACAGACTGCGATCCTGATGCAGGCCCAGACTCAGATTGATCAGCCGCACGTCCTGCGCCACCAGCCAGTCAATGGCCGCAGAAATCTGTAAGGCGCTGGTGACGCCGCGCTGATCGAACACCTGAGCCACGCAAATCCGAGCGGCCGGTGCCCGTCGGCTGATCGCTTCGATCACCGCACTGCCATGCCCGAGCGGATCGTCGCGCAAATCCGATTCGGCCAAGCCGTCCTCCAGCAACGAGAACCGTCGCCCGGCAATCACCTGCACCCGTTGCGCCGCCGAGTGTCCGCTGTCGACCACGCCGATACGCAATTCAGGCTTCATGCAGCACCGTTTTCGAAATGAGCACACCGTCGAGCAACTCGAAACGCAGATCGGCATCGGCCAGGGTCGACGGCCGGTGGCTGATGAGGATCCGTGTGCGCCCGGCAAACAAGCGGTCGATGGCTTCGATCACTTCGCGTTCGGTCGCCTCGTCCACTGCCGAGGTGGCTTCGTCGAGCACCAGAATCAGCGGGTCCTGCAACAGCGCCCGGGCAATCGCGATGCGCTGTTTCTGCCCGCCGGACAATTGCTGACCGCGCTCTCCCAACGGGCTGTCGAGGCCTTCGGGCAACGACGTGATCAGGCTGTCGAGTTGCGCCAGCCGTGCGACTTCGGCGATAGCTTCGCGGCTGGCGTCCGGCACCGCGTAAGCCAGGTTGTCGGCGAGGCTGCCGCGAAACAGCACGATGTCCTGACTGACCACGGCGATGCGTCGACGCAGTTCGAACAGTTCCAGTTCGCGCAAATCCACTTCGCCAAGCAGCACCCGCCCGGACTGCGGATCGTGATGCCGTTGCAGCAGATCGATCAGCGTCGATTTGCCGACGCCGGAGCCGCCGCTCAAGGCGACTTTCAAACCGTGGGGAATCGTCGCCTCGATGCCGCTCAACGTACTTGGGCGGCCCGGATGGCTGAAATGCACCGCGTCGAAACGCAGCTCGCCCGAAGTCGGAAACGGTTTCGGCGTGGCCGGTGAAAACACCGTGGGTTCTTCGCCGCGCAACTCCATGACCCGACCTAGGCTGACGGTCATGCGCTGGATCGCCACGTACAAACCCAACAGGCTCTGCACAGGCCCGACCGCCATCCCCAGGTAGGTGGAAAACGCGATCAGGGCGCCGAGTTGCCAGGTGCCCTGCACCACCCAATAACCGCCAATCAGAAACGCGCAGGCGCGGGACAGCGAGGTCAACGTGCCCGGCACGGCCTGGGTGAAAAATTCGGTGACCTGCAGTCGCAGCAACTGGTTCATGTAACCCTGCCCGAGGCTTTCCAGACGCCGCGCTTCACGCTGCTGCTGGCCGGCGGACTGGATGAACTTCATCACCGGCAGGGTCTCGACCATGAACGACGACATGTCCGCCGAACGCTCGCGCAACTGTCGCACATCGCGCTCGACCTTACGCCGCATCCAGCGCAGCCACAGCACGTCGAGCGGGATCAGCACCAGCGCCAGCAACGACAGTTTCCACGACAAGGTGAACAACATCGCAATCGCAACCACCAGGCCGATCACGCTCGATACCGCCGAGAACAACGAGTCCACGGCGAAGCGCTGAATCTCGGCCACATCGCCGTCGAGCCGCGACATCAGATCGCCGATCCGCCGCTGCCCATAGAAGCTTGGCGACAGTTTCTGCAAATGCCGATAAAGGTCGTCGCGCAGGGCAAACAGAATCCGCCCGGACAGCCGCGTGTGCAGATAGCGGTTGATCCCCGACAATGCGGTGCCGAGCAGCCCGGCGATGATCATCAGCACCGCGATCAGCACCAGCATCGGGAAATTGCGCGCCAGCAACCCGTCGTCGATCAGCAGTTTGACCAGCCACGGCTGCACCAGCACCAGCAGCGACGCGCACACCGACAGACCAAGCAGGCCGGCAATCGCCAGCCGCTGCGGCCGCACGAAACCGTACAACCAGCGCAGCGCCGCTTGCAGCGCGGCGGGGTTCTGGCTGTCGATCAGCCGCACGAACAGGCGCTGCATCACGAGCGCAACTGTTTGAGTTTGCGGTACAGGGTCGCACGACTGATGCCAAGGGCGTCGGCGGCGGCCGAGACGTTGCCCTGATGGGTGTCGAGGGACTGGCGGATCATCTCCAGTTCGTGCTCGCGAATGCTGCCGGTCTGGGGTTTCTCGGTGGCGGAGAGTTCGTCAAGCATGCTGTCGGGCAGGTGATCGAGGGTCAGCACGGTTTCACCGGGCTCGCGCATGGCCAGCGCGGTGCGCAGGACCATTTCCAGTTGGCGGATGTTGCCCGGCCAGTGGTAACCCGCGAGCAGGCGATTGAGGTCGTCGTGCAGCACGGCGTTCGGGGCGTCGAGTTTGCCCAGCAGCCGAGCGACCAGCGCGCTGAAGTCCTCGCGCTCGCGAAGGGCCGGGAGCATCACGCTGATGCCGTTGACCCGGTAGAACAGGTCTTCGCGAAATTGCTTGTCCTCGACCTGACGCTTGAGATCGCGGTGGGTGGCGCAGATCAGCGCGACGTCGATGTCTTGCTCTTCCCCCGCCCCCAGCGGCGCAACCTTGCGATCCTGCAAAACGCGAAGCAAACGCGCCTGCAGGGCCAGCGGCATGTCGCCGATTTCATCAAGGAACAACGTGCCGCCATGGGCCTGCTGCAGCCGCCCGATCATGCCGCCCCGACGCGATCCGGTGAACGCGCCTTCACGGTAGCCGAACAGCTCCGACTCGATCAGGCCTTCGGGAATCGCTGCACAGTTCACGGCCACAAACGGTTTGTCGCTGCGACTGCCGGCCAGGTGCAGAGCGCGGGCGATCACTTCTTTACCGGTGCCGGTTTCGCCGAGCAGCAGCACCGGCAGTTCATTGGCCAGGCCTTGGCGGGCCATGCGCAGGGCTCGGGCGTAGCGGGCGTTGTTGCCGGCCAGTGCTTCCAGATCCGGTTGCGCCTTGGCGGTTTTCGCCACGCTGCGCGGCGGGCCGCCGAGGTTGACCGAGCGCGCCGGGGCTCGCAGGGTCTTGTAGAAAAACTCGCCCTTGGCGGTTTGCACACTGCCGACGCCACCCTGTTGCAGACGGGTCAGCAACTGCACGCCATCGACCCCGAGGAATTCCTCACAGCGCTTGCCGACCAATGCCGAACGCTCGGCCCGCAGCAACTGACAGGCCTGGGCGCTGACCGCCAGAATTTGCCCGCCGAGACTGACCGCCAACAAGCCTTGCCACGGTGATTCCAGATACTGCCGGCGACTGTGGAAGGCGAGGACAATCTGATCGGGAAAACTGTTGTTGAACACCCGGCTCTCGATCTGGCTGACCGCCATGCTCAGCAGCGCGGTGCTGTCGTGGACGCGGCCGAGCGGGCCTTCGCGGGTCAGGTCGAGGACGCCGAGAATTTCGCCCTGCGGGCAATGAATCGGCACCGAGGTGCAGGAAAAATCGGTGAGGCGGTCGAGGTAGTGTTCGCCGCAATCGATCAGGGTCGGCCGCGCTTCCACCAGCGCCGTGCCGAGGGCGTTGGTGCCACGGGCGGCTTCGCTCCAGCAGGCACCGAGGGTAATGTCCTGCAGGCCGCTGCCCTTGAGCCGGTCGGCACGCCCTTCGACGGCGAGGATAGTGGCGTCGGAATTGGCGAGGATGATCAGGCCTTCCTTGCCCTGACGTTCGGCCAGGTAATCGATGGTCGGTATCGCCGCATCGATCAGCAGGCGGTTGCTCGCCAGCAACACCTCGAGACTCGCGCTCGACTCCAGCGTCAGCTCATGTTTGCCATTGAAATGCACGCCGTGGCTCAGGCTGCGCCGCCACGAAGCATCGATCTCGGCACGCAACACGCCATCCGGGACTTGCCCTTCGAGATGGAGTTTTTCCCTGGCCAGCCGGGCTTCGTGGTGAGACTTGGGATCGGTTGTTTTTATAAGAGTCATCAAGCGCTCCGGAGCGGTCCGCTTTGCGCTTCTTTACTTCAGCGCCCTGACGCCAATGTTTACGTTAACGTCAGGGCGATGGCAAGCACCACAGGGCGCTTCGGCAGGTGGATTGCCTCAGCGCTGCCACACCTCGGCATTCACGAAAAATGCCCGGGCGTTGTCTTCGAGACTTTCCAGGTGATAACCGCCCTCCTGCACGATCAGGCATGGCAGGCCCAGGCGACGGATCCGTTCGCCCAAAACCGCAAAGCCTTCACGGGTCACGGCGACTTTGCTTTGCGGGTCCAGCTCGTAAATGTCGAACCCCAGCGACAGCACCAGCACCTCGGCGCCGAATTCGCGCACCGCGTTCAATGCGACGTCCAGTTGCCCGAGGAAATCCGCTTCGCTTGAACCATGGGCCATCGGCAGGTTGAGGTTGAAGCCCTCCCCCGCGCCGCTGCCGCGTTCGTCGGCGAACCCGGCGACGCCCGGATAGAAGTTGGTCGGATCGCCATGCACCGAGACGTAGAGCACATCATCGCGGTCGTAGAAAATTTCCTGGATGCCCTGCCCGTGGTGCATGTCGGTGTCGAGCACGGCGACTTTTTCAAACTTGTCGCGCAATACCTGCGCCGCCACCGCTGCGTTGTTCACGTAGCAGAAACCGCCTGCCGCCTCGGCCCGGGCGTGATGCCCCGGCGGACGGCACAAGGCGTAGGCGGCCGGCTCGCCATCGATCAGCGCCTGAGCCCCGGCCACTGCGCTTTGCGCCGACCAGTAGGCCGAGCGCCAGGTCTGCTCGCCGACCGGGCAACTGCCGTCCGCCAGATAGCGCGCCGCCTGGGCAAGAATGCCGCGCAAGGCGTTGGGCTCGCGGACGAAAATGTTCGACATCACCTCGTCGCCCCAGTCTTCGGGGATTTCCTTCCAGCGCGCGTGGGCTTCCTGAAGGAACGTCAGATACGGCGCACCGTGTACCGCCAGCAACGGCGCGAGGCCGGCATCGACGGGTTGCTCGACACTGAAGCCCAAACCGTGGGCGGCCTGCACCAGACGCTGCGCACGCTCGGGGACTTCCTGCGGCGTACGCATCTGCCCGCGCGAGTAATAGCTGCGTGGATGGTGGAGCAACTGTTCGGGGTGGAAAAAACTGCGCATGGTTCAGGCTCCCTGTTCGATTCGACCGGCGCGAGCCAGCACGGCGTTAAGCAATACATCGGTGCCCTGCTTCACATCTTCGGGCAGCACGTCTTCGGCTTCGTTGTGGCTCAGGCCGCCAACGCACGGAATGAACACCATCGCCGTCGGGCAGTAACGCGCCAAGTGGATCGCGTCATGCCCGGCGCCGCTGACAATCGACTGCTGAGCGTAGCCCAGCGCATCCACCGCCTCTTGCACCGCCGCCACGCATTCGGCGTCGAACGGTGTGGCCGGGCTGATCCAGTGCGGAGTGATCGTCAGGTTCAGGCCTCGCCCATCGGCAATCGCCTGCAACCGGGCGCGGACTTGTTGCTCCATGGCGGCAATGGCGTCGTCGCGGTGATGACGCAGATCGACGGTGAAATTCACCAGCCCCGGAATGGTGTTGCGCGAGGACTTGTTGATGTTCAATTCGCCAACCGTGGTCAGGCCTTCGGGGGCAAAATCTGCGGCCAGACCTTCAATCGCCTGAATCATCCGCGCCACGCCGTACAAGGCGTCTTTGCGCAGCGGCATCGGCGTGGTGCCGGCGTGGGCGGCCATGCCTTCCACGCGCACATCGAGCCAGCGGATCGCCTGACCGCCCGTGACTACGCCGATGCTTTTGGCGTTGTCTTCGAGGATCGGGCCTTGCTCGATATGCGCCTCAAAATACGCATCCACCGCACCGCCCAACGGACGTTCACCGGCGTAACCGGTACGCTGCAAAGCCTCGGCAACGCTCACGCCATCGATATCGCGCACCGCCAGCGCGGCGTTCAGTTCCATGATCCCGGTGAACACCGCCGAACCGAACATGGCCGGGGTGAAGCGCGCACCTTCTTCGTTGGTCCACACCGCCACCTCCAGCGGTTTGCGGGTCTGGATGTTCTGGTCATTGAGGCAACGCACCACTTCCAGTCCGGCGAGCACACCGTAGACACCATCGAATCGCCCGCCCTCGGGCTGGGTGTCGAGGTGGCTGCCCATCATCACCGGCGCAGCGTCCGGATCGGTGCCGGCGCGACGGGCGAACAGGTTGCCGATGGCGTCCACGCTCAGGGTCATGCCGGCTTCGCGGCACCAGTGCGCAAACAGTTCGCGACCGGCCTTGTCTTCGTCGCTCAAAGCCAGACGGCAGCTGCCGCCTCGGGCTGTCGCACCGATTTCGGCCATGGCCATCAGGCTCGCCCACAGGCGCTGGCCATTGATTTTCAACATGAGGTTCTCCTGACATTCCGGGTTAGGCATTGGCCATTTCCGCACGATGGGCGCTGGCATGACGACGGGCGAGGGACAGCACGCAAACCAGCGAAATGCCGGCGATCAGGCTGTAGAAAACCGCCATCGGCCACCACTGCCCGGTGAACTTGTGTGCGAGCATCGTGCCGATCAGCGGCGTCAGCCCACCGGCCACCGCGCCGCAGATCTGATAGGTCAGGGAGATCGCGGTGTAGCGCACGCGGGTCTCGAACATGCCGCTGACGTAGCCGGCAATCACCGCGTAGAACGAGGCCATGCACACCACCGCCAGCGCGATGCCGAGGATGATCAGCGGCGCCTGGGCCGAACTCACCAGCACGAACATCGGATACGGTGAGGCCATCGCCAGCAGCGACACCAGGCACAGGAAACGCGTCGCGCCGATCTTCTGTGCCGTCCACGCAGCCAGCGGCTGAATGCAGAACTGGATGATCGCGACGAAGAACAGGCATTCGAGAATCAGCGAACGCGGCAGCGCCAGTTGCTGAGTGGTGTAGGCGATCATGAAGGTGTTGGTGAAATACACCCCGGCGATGCCCAGGGTGTTGGCGCCGATGCACAGCAACAGCGGCCGCCACGCGGTGCGCAGAACCTCCATTACCGGCGCCTGCTCTTTCTTGATTTGCTTGCTGGCCTGCTCGCGGCTGGCGAGGAATTCCGGCGACTCGTTCACGCCCAAGCGAATCGCCAGGCCCACCAGCAGCAACAGCGCACTGGCGAGGAACGGCAGGCGCCAGCCCCAGCTCATCAAATCTTCTTCCGGCAGACGGGTCACCGCGCTGAAGGCCAACAGCGACAGGATCAAACCCGCCGGGCTGCCCAGTTGCGCGAACGAAGCGAAGAAATTGCGCTGGCCCTTCGGCGCATGCTCACCGGCCATCAACACCGCCCCGCCCCACTCGCCACCGACGGCGATGCCCTGGACGATGCGCAGCACAATCAGCAGCACCGGTGCCGCCACGCCGATCTGCGCGTAGGTTGGCAACAGACCGATGCACACCGTGACCACGCCCATCATCAACAGCGTGATGACCAGCGATTTCTTGCGGCCGATACGATCGCCGATGTGGCCGAAGATGATCCCGCCCAATGGCCGGGCAAAGAAGCCCACGGCGAAGGTGCCGAACGCGGCCATGGTGCTGAACAACGGATCGTCGGAGGGAAAGAACAGCGCGCCGAACACCAGCGCGGCGGCGGTGGCGTAGATGTAAAAGTCGTACCACTCGATCATCGTGCCGATGAAGGCTGCGGCCGCCGCACGGCGCGGCTGGTTCGAAGCGTGGGGCTTCATGGGGTCGGGCTCCTTTGATTGTTTTTCTGGCAGGAGGAAAACGTAAATCCGAGGCGCTCTGGCGGCGCCTGTCGTGGGGTGATTTATCGTTCCGGGGCTATGATCAGTCAATTTTCTATTTATTATTCCGAGTATTACTTCACCTTATAATCGAGAGCCGCCATGGCCGAACGCGATGTGCAACGCCTGCTCAACGACCGCCTCGACTGGAACCTGTTGCGCACCTTCCGGGTAATCGGCCAGGAGCTGAGCATCAGCCGCGCCGCCGCGCGTCTGCACCTGACGCAACCGGCGGTGAGCCAGGCGCTCAAGCGTCTTGAAGAACAACTGGGCCGCCAGTTGATCGCCCGACGCGGCCCGCGCTTTGCCCTCACCGAAGTTGGCGAGCAGATCTTCGAACTGGCCGGCGAGATCTATGGGCAGATGTCCCAGGTCAGCAGTCTGCTGGAACAACCGGCCGACGAAGTGATCGGCAAGGTCAGGTTGCTGATCATCAGCCGGATCTTTTCCGAGCGTTTCGATGACTTCCTTGCAGACTTCCATCGCCAATATCCAAGGGTTGATCTGGAGGTCGATGTGATGCGCAGTTCGGACATCGTCAGCGCCCTTCAGGAGAAAACCGCGACCCTCGGTCTGAGTCTCAATCGCCGCCCGCAACCGCGTCTGGAACAGCGTCTGTTCCTGCGTCAACGCTATGCGTTCTTCTGTGGCAAACACCACGCGCTGTTCGGCCGGCAGGACATCGGCGAAGGCGATTTGCAGCGGGAAAACTTCGTCAGTTTCACCAGCGACCAGATTGGCGGGATGCTCTCGCCACTGACGATTTTTCGCGATCAACAGGGTTTCAGCGGACGCATCGTTGCGTCATCGCCGAGCCTGGAAGAAGTGCGCCGCCTGGTGATCGCCGGATTTGGAATTGGTTGTTTGCCGGAACACGTTGTGGCGGCGGACGTCGAGGCCGGATTGCTCTGGCGCCTGCCGCCCCACGAAGGAATTGCCGATGTCGACATTCATCTGTTGTGGAACCGCGACCAGCGCATGAGCCGCGCCGAGACGCTGTTCATCGAACGTTTGCAGGCCTGTCTGGCGGATCAGTAACCGAGCAGTCGATCCGCGCTGTTGAGCAGCGGTTCACCGGCATTCAGACGGCGAAAGTTCTCGGCGATCTGCTCGGCGATGCAATCGTGGGAGGCCGCCGAAGCCATATGTGGGGTGATGGTCACGCCCGGGGTTTTCCACAGAGAATGGCTGGCGGGCAGCGGCTCCTGTTCGAAAACATCGAGCAGTGCCCCGCGCAGTTTTCCACGGGCCAGTGCCTGCTGCAGATCCTCGATATTCAGATGCCCGCCGCGACCGACGTTGACCAGTGCCGCGCCGTTGGCCAGACGTTCGAAGGTCTGGCGATTGAGGATGCCACGAGTCTCGTGAGTCAGCGGCAACAGATTGATCAGCAATTCCACGCCGTCGAGGAAGGGGTCGAAGGCGTCAGAGCCGGCGAAGGCCTGCACACCTGGCAGATCTTTGCTGCTGCGCGCCCAACCCCGCACCTCGTAACCGGCGCTGGCCAGGTCCTGGGCAATCGCGCTGCCGAGCGAGCCGAGGCCCATCACACCGATCCTGAATTCATGTGCAGGGCGTTGCAGAGGCCGCTCCCAATGCTGTTGGCGCTGTTGCTCAAACACTTGATCGAAGCCGCGATGAAAGTGAATCACCGCCCAGCGCACGTACTCGTTCATGCCTTGACGGTGGCCGGGATCGACCACGCGGCACACCGGCAGATCCGGGCATGAAGGATCGTGTTCCAGATGATCGATCCCGGCGGCCACCGAGTGAACCACCTGCAGATTGGGCAACGCGGCAAGGCTGCCCGGCAGCGGAAACCAGCACGCCGCGATCTGCGCATCCGCCGCCCGGGGATCGTCGGCCAGTACCGCCGAGAGCTGCGGCGCACAACGGGCGAACGCTTCCTGCAATTGTTTGAGCAACAGCATGTCGCGGGACATCAGTGCAACGGTGTTCATGAGAGATAAGACTCGCGCTGGGATTCGATCAGGGTCAGTGCGGCCTCCCAGGCCAGGTCGATGATGTTGTCCTGTTCATCGCGGTCGAACTGTTCGGCGGTGTGGGCGCAGACTTCCGGCGACGGGAAATGCAGCTCGCAACCGCCTGCCAGCGCCTGCACTTGCGCCTGGCAGGCGCGCTCCAGGAAGTGGATTTCCTGGAATGCCTGGGCCACGCCGGAACCGCCAACCAGCAAGCCGTGATTGCGCAGGATCATCGCCCGGTGCGGGCCAAGGTCGGCGATTAAACGCTCGCGCTCATCCAGCGACAGCGCGATGCCTTCATAGGTGTGGTAAGCGAGTTTTCCATAGAACTTCAGCGCGTGTTGACTGATCGGCAGCAGGCCCTGTTTCTGCGCGGCGACGGCCATGCCGGCAGCGGTGTGGGTGTGGATCACGCAGTTCAGATCCGGGCGCGCCATGTGGACCGCCGAGTGGATCACGAACCCGGCAGCATTGACCCGATGCCCGGCGTATTCAGGGTCGACGATGCGCCCGTCCTGATCAATGCGCACCAGATCGGAAGCGCGCATGCGGTCGAAAATCACGCCATAGCGGTTGATCAGGAAATGATGCTCAGGCCCGGGAATTCGCAGGGTGATGTGGGTGTCGATCAGGTCGGTCATGCGAAAGTGCGCGATCAAGCGATACAGCGCGGCGAGCTCGCAACGGGCTTGCCATTCGATCGGGTCAATGTGGGCGGGCTTACTCACGAATACACCTCTTTGTTGGTATGAAGGACGACCGGGTTGGCCCGCAGACGCGCGAGGCCGCAGACACCGATCAACGACAGGGCCGACAGCAGCGTGAAGAACACCGCCAGCGGCAGCCATTGCCCGGAAAACTTGCTGGCCAGCAGCGTGCCGATCAGCGGCGTGGTGCCGCCGGCCAGCGCGCAGCTCAACTGGTAGGCGATGGAAATACCCGAATAGCGCAGGTGTACCGGGAAGGCCTGGGTCATGTACCCGGCGATTACCGCGTACAGCGCCGAGAGAATCACCACCGCGACGGCGATGCCAAGTGTCATCAACAAGATGTTCTGGGTACCGACCAGCAGGAACATCGGATACGGCGTGACCATGCACAGCAAGGCGACCAGCATCAGGAACCGTCCTTCGCCAATGCGCTCGGCCAGCAGCGCCGACAACGGTTGCGAGAGCAATTGAATGACCGTCACCAGGAACAGGCAGTCGAGAATGGTCGACCGCGCAATGCCCTGATATTGGGTGACGTAGGTGATCATGAAAGTGTTGGTGAAGAAGAATCCGGCCGAGCCGATAGTGACGGCGGCGGCCGCGAACAGAATCTGCCGCCAGCACTGACGGATCACGTCTTTCACCGGGTATCTGGCGGTTTCATGGTTGTCCCTGGCCTTGGCGAACTCAGGCGATTCGTGCACACCGGAACGGATCATCAGCCCAACCATCATCAGCACGCCACTGGCAAGAAAAGGCAGACGCCAACCCCAGGCGAGGAAGTCTTCTGGCGACAGTGAAGTGACCAGACGGAACGCGATCAATGCCAGCAGCAAACCCGCCGGACTGCCAAGTTGCGCAAACGAGGCATAGAAGGTTTTGCGCTTGACCGGCGCGTGTTCGCTGGCCATCAACACCGCCCCGCCCCACTCGCCACCGACGGAGATGCCCTGGATCAAGCGCAACACGATCAACCCGATGGGCGCCCAGATGCCGACGCTGGCGTAGCTCGGCAATAGACCAATACCCGCCGTGGCCAGGCCCATCAGCACCATGGTCACCAGCAGCATTTTCTTGCGACCGAGACGATCGCCCAAATGACCGAACACCATCCCGGCCATCGGGCGGGCGATGAAGCCGACAGCGAAACTGCCGAACGCGGCGAGTGTGCTGGTCACCGGATCGCTGCTGGGAAAGAACACTTGCCCGAGCACCAGCGCGGCGGCGGTGGCGTAGATGTAGAAATCGTAGAACTCGATGGTCGTGCCAATGAAGGCAGCGGCCGCGGCGCGACGCGGCTGAGCGGTGGTGTGCATGCAAGAACCCTGTGTATTTATAGTTTTGGGCAGGTGTCGAGGCGGCTGACGGTCGCGCTCTGTGGCGCTTGTGGGCTTTATCGCTTCCATGACAGGATTAGTCAATTTTCAAAAACTTATCTTTACTATTAGCGTGGCTACTACATGACTTCCTCCGCGAATCCCTGGATCGGCCGGCGTTTTCTCAACGACCGTCTCGACTGGAACCTGCTGCGCACTTATCTGGTGATCGGGCAGGAAGGCAGCATGAGCCGTGCTGCTGCGCGATTGCACATCACGCAGTCGGCGGTCAGTCAGGCGTTGAAACGTCTCGAGGAACAACTGGATTGTGTGTTGATTGCCCGCAGCGGGCGGCGCTTTGATCTGACGGAAACCGGGGAAGAAGTCCTGCGGATTGCGGCGGATATCTACGGCGATATTTCCCGTTTGAGCACCGTGGTCGAGAACCGTCATGACGACGTGGTGGGCAAGATTCGCATCCTCACTGTCAGTGGCGTCCAGGCGCGGCATTACGATGAGTTTCTTGCGGACTTCCACGAGACTCATCCAAAAATCGAGCTGGAAGTCGAAGTGATGGGCAGCTCGAACATCATCAGTTCATTGCTGCAAAAGACCGCCACTGTGGGAGTGGGATTGTGTCGTCTACCGCAGCCGAGGCTGGAGCAACGGGTATTGTTTCGTGAGCGCTATGCGTACTTTTGCGGGCAGCGGCATCGACTGTTCGGGCAGCAGAATCTGACGCTGGAACAGCTTGCCGCGGAGAACTTTGTCAGCTTCACCAGCGATCAGCTTGGCGGCAATCTTTCGCCGTTGACCCTGTTTCGTGACCAGCAGGGCTTTACCGGAAAGATCGTCGCCTCCTCCACCAGCTTCGAGGAAATTTATCGTCTGATCTGTGCAGGGTTCGGCATTGGCTGTCTGCCGACTCACCTGGTAAGACGGGATGTCGAGCAGGGTCTGCTGTGGCGCTTGCCGCCGGAGGACGGGGTGGTGGATTTCGATATCCAGTTGTTGTGGAATCGCGAACAGAAGATGACTCAGGCGGAAACCGTGTTCCTCGACAGCTTCCAGCACATGCTCAGCTTGCGTGAGCCTGTGCTGTGAAGCTGCTGTGGCTTACACGTGGGGATCGCCCGGCGGCTTGGTTGGCGCGGCATACTGTGGTTTGAGGTGGCCGTCCTGATCGAGTAACCAGGCGTCCATGATCTGCCGAACCACCGGACCTGCGACTCGACCACCCGCTTCACCGTTCTCGATCATCACAGAGATTGCGATCTTCGGATGCTCGGCCGGGGCAAACCCGACGAACAAGGCGTTGTCACGATGGCGTTCGAGGGTTTTCTCGCGGTTGTAGCGCTCACCCTGCTTGATCGCCACCACCTGCGCCGTACCACTCTTGCCGGCGATACGGTATTGCGCGCCGGCGGCAGCGGCACGGGCGATACCACGGGCGTCGTGCATCACCATCTGCATGCCGTGGTTGACCTGATCCCAGTCCCGCGGATCCTTGAGCAGGATATTCGGCATCGGGTGTTCGTCCACCGGGGCAACACCGTCGACGGTCTTGGCCAGGTGCGGACGGTTCCAGACACCCTTGTTGGCAATCAGCGCAGTGGCCTGAGCCAGTTGCAGCGGCGTGACCTGCATGTAGCCCTGACCGATACCGAGGATCACCGTCTCACCGGGGAACCAGGCCTGACGCCGGGTGGCGCGCTTCCAGGCCTGGGACGGCATCAGGCCCGGAGACTCTTCGAACATGTCGAGCGAGACTTTCTCGCCAAGACCGAACATCGCCATGTAATCGTGCAGACGATCGATGCCAAGCTTGTGCGCCAGGTCGTAGAAGTAGGTGTCGTTGGAGCGCATGATCGCCGCGTCCATGTCCACCCAGCCGTCGCCGCTGTGGTTCCAGTTGCGATACTTGTGGTCGAAGTCAGGCAGTTGGTAGTAGCCGGGGTCGAAGACTCGGGTTTGTGGCGTGACCACACCGGTGTCGAGGCCAGCGATGGCCACTTCCGGCTTGATCGTCGAACCGGGCGCGTATAGGCCGCGCAATACGCGGTTGAACAGCGGGCGGTCGATGGAATCACGCAGCGCGGAATATTCCTTGGAACTGATACCAGTCACAAACAGGTTGGGGTCGAAGCTCGGATTGCTGACCATGGCCAGCACTTCACCGGTCGAAGGATCCAGTGCAACCACTGAGCCGCGACGGTCGCCCAATGCGGCTTCGGCGGCTTCCTGGAGCTTGACGTCGAGGCTCAGGACGATGTTTTTGCCTGGTATCGGATCGGTGTGTTTCAGCACGCGCAGTACGCGGCCCTGAGCATTGGTCTCCACTTCCTCGTAACCGACATGGCCGTGCAGTTGCGCTTCGTAGAAACGCTCCACGCCCGTCTTGCCGATGGATTGCGTGCCCCGGTACTCGACGGAGTCGAGCGTCTTGGATTCTTTTTCGTTGATGCGACCGACATAGCCGATGGAGTGTGCGAAGTGCGCACCAAGCGGATAGTTGCGGATGAACTGCGGTTCGACATCAAGGCCCGGCAAACGGAACTCGTTGACGGCGAGTACGGCGATCTGTTCTTCCGTCAGCTCATAGAACAGCGTTACCGGCGTAAACGGATGGCGCGACTGCTTCATCGCCTTGTCGAAAACCGTGCGGTCCTCTGCGGGCAGATGCAGGAGGCTGATGACCTCGTCCAGCTCCTCATTGACGTTGGTAGCACGTTCGCGGGTGATCGTCAGGTTGTAGCTCGGGCGGTTATCAGCCAGCAGCACGCCGTTGCGGTCGTAGATCAGCCCTCTCGTGGGCGGGATCGGCAAGACATGGACGCGGTTGTTTTCAGAGATAGTCGAGTGGTAGTCGAACTCCACCACTTGCAGGATGTACAGGCGAACCACCAGCGCACAGCTGATCGCAAAGACGAACAAAGCACAGGCGATCAACCGCTTGTTGACCAGGCGCGTCTCTTTTTCGTGATCCTTGATGGGTATGGGTTCAGGCATTTCTGCAGCAACTCTTTGACAAAAATGAGCGCCGATCCTTGAGCGTGACATCAGTCCGTTAAAAAACGAGCTGCACCATACCAAAAACCGGCCGGCCATTTCAGAGGGATTTCCCCAATGGTTACCATCGCGACACTCGCCCCCTCGCATCGAGCACTTTCCTGCGGGCAAAACAAAACCCCAACTGCTTTCGCAATTGGGGTTTCGGAATTTAATCTTGACGATGACCTACTCTCACATGGGGAAACCCCACACTACCATCGGCGATGCATCGTTTCACTTCTGAGTTCGGGATGGGATCAGGTGGTTCCAACGCTCTATGGTCGTCAAGAAATTCGGGTACTGACTCGTGACCGGACGGCCTCGCTTCAGCAAATTGGGTATGGGATAGTTTTCGGTGCTTTGTGATCGTCGAACTTTCGGTTCGTTTCGTCTTCACACACCGCAATCTGGTTGCTCTGGTTTAGAGAGCCGACGCAAATTGCTTGGGTGTTATATGGTCAAGCCTCACGGGCAATTAGTATTGGTTAGCTCAACGCCTCACAGCGCTTACACACCCAACCTATCAACGTCGTAGTCTTCGACGGCCCTTCAGGGAACTCAAGGTTCCAGTGAGATCTCATCTTGAGGCAAGTTTCCCGCTTAGATGCTTTCAGCGGTTATCTTTTCCGAACATAGCTACCCGGCAATGCCACTGGCGTGACAACCGGAACACCAGAGGTTCGTCCACTCCGGTCCTCTCGTACTAGGAGCAGCCCCTCTCAAATCTCAAACGTCCACGGCAGATAGGGACCGAACTGTCTCACGACGTTCTAAACCCAGCTCGCGTACCACTTTAAATGGCGAACAGCCATACCCTTGGGACCGGCTTCAGCCCCAGGATGTGATGAGCCGACATCGAGGTGCCAAACACCGCCGTCGATATGAACTCTTGGGCGGTATCAGCCTGTTATCCCCGGAGTACCTTTTATCCGTTGAGCGATGGCCCTTCCATACAGAACCACCGGATCACTAAGACCTACTTTCGTACCTGCTCGACGTGTCTGTCTCGCAGTCAAGCGCGCTTTTGCCTTTATACTCTACGACCGATTTCCGACCGGTCTGAGCGCACCTTCGTACTCCTCCGTTACTCTTTAGGAGGAGACCGCCCCAGTCAAACTACCCACCATACACTGTCCTCGATCCGGATAACGGACCTGAGTTAGAACCTCAAAGTTGCCAGGGTGGTATTTCAAGGATGGCTCCACGCGAACTGGCGTCCACGCTTCAAAGCCTCCCACCTATCCTACACAAGCAAATTCAAAGTCCAGTGCAAAGCTATAGTAAAGGTTCACGGGGTCTTTCCGTCTAGCCGCGGATACACTGCATCTTCACAGCGATTTCAATTTCACTGAGTCTCGGGTGGAGACAGCGCCGCCATCGTTACGCCATTCGTGCAGGTCGGAACTTACCCGACAAGGAATTTCGCTACCTTAGGACCGTTATAGTTACGGCCGCCGTTTACCGGGGCTTCGATCAAGAGCTTCGCGTTAGCTAACCCCATCAATTAACCTTCCGGCACCGGGCAGGCGTCACACCCTATACGTCCACTTTCGTGTTTGCAGAGTGCTGTGTTTTTAATAAACAGTCGCAGCGGCCTGGTATCTTCGACCGGCATGAGCTTACGGAGCAAGTCCTTCACCCTCACCGGCGCACCTTCTCCCGAAGTTACGGTGCCATTTTGCCTAGTTCCTTCACCCGAGTTCTCTCAAGCGCCTTGGTATTCTCTACCCAACCACCTGTGTCGGTTTGGGGTACGGTTCCTGGTTATCTGAAGCTTAGAAGCTTTTCTTGGAAGCATGGCATCAACCACTTCGTGTTCTAAAAGAACACTCGTCATCAGCTCTCGGCCTTAAGATCCCGGATTTACCTAAGATCTCAGCCTACCACCTTAAACTTGGACAACCAACGCCAAGCTGGCCTAGCCTTCTCCGTCCCTCCATCGCAATAACCAGAAGTACAGGAATATTAACCTGTTTTCCATCGACTACGCTTTTCAGCCTCGCCTTAGGGACCGACTAACCCTGCGTCGATTAACGTTGCGCAGGAAACCTTGGTCTTTCGGCGTGGGTGTTTTTCACACCCATTGTCGTTACTCATGTCAGCATTCGCACTTCTGATACCTCCAGCAAGCTTCTCAACTCACCTTCACAGGCTTACAGAACGCTCCTCTACCGCATCACTTACGTGATACCCGTAGCTTCGGTGTATGGTTTGAGCCCCGTTACATCTTCCGCGCAGGCCGACTCGACTAGTGAGCTATTACGCTTTCTTTAAAGGGTGGCTGCTTCTAAGCCAACCTCCTAGCTGTCTAAGCCTTCCCACATCGTTTCCCACTTAACCATAACTTTGGGACCTTAGCTGACGGTCTGGGTTGTTTCCCTTTTCACGACGGACGTTAGCACCCGCCGTGTGTCTCCCATGCTCGGCACTTGTAGGTATTCGGAGTTTGCATCGGTTTGGTAAGTCGGGATGACCCCCCTAGCCGAAACAGTGCTCTACCCCCTACAGTGATACATGAGGCGCTACCTAAATAGCTTTCGAGGAGAACCAGCTATCTCCGAGCTTGATTAGCCTTTCACTCCGATCCACAGGTCATCCGCTAACTTTTCAACGGTAGTCGGTTCGGTCCTCCAGTCAGTGTTACCTAACCTTCAACCTGCCCATGGATAGATCGCCCGGTTTCGGGTCTATTCCCAGCGACTAGACGCCCTATTAAGACTCGCTTTCGCTACGCCTCCCCTATTCGGTTAAGCTCGCCACTGAAAATAAGTCGCTGACCCATTATACAAAAGGTACGCAGTCACAGAACAAAGTCTGCTCCCACTGCTTGTACGCATACGGTTTCAGGATCTATTTCACTCCCCTCTCCGGGGTTCTTTTCGCCTTTCCCTCACGGTACTAGTTCACTATCGGTCAGTCAGTAGTATTTAGCCTTGGAGGATGGTCCCCCCATATTCAGACAAAGTTTCTCGTGCTCCGTCCTACTCGATTTCATGACCAAGAGATTTTCGCGTACAGGGCTATCACCCACTATGGCCGCACTTTCCAGAGCGTTCCGCTAATCTCAAAGCCACTTAAGGGCTAGTCCCCGTTCGCTCGCCACTACTAAGGGAATCTCGGTTGATTTCTTTTCCTCAGGGTACTTAGATGTTTCAGTTCCCCTGGTTCGCCTCTTGCACCTATGTATTCAGTACAAGATAACCATCTTGTGATGGCTGGGTTCCCCCCATTCAGACATCTCCGGATCAAAGTCTGTTTGCCGACTCCCCGAAGCTTTTCGCAGGCTACCACGTCTTTCATCGCCTCTGACTGCCAAGGCATCCACCGTATGCGCTTCTTCACTTGACCATATAACCCCAAGCAATCTGGTTATACTGTGAAGACGACATTCGCCGAAAATTCGAATTTCTCAATTAAGAGAACTCACAAATTTTACCTTAGCCTGATCCGTTACCAGTGAAAGTAACGTTCAGTCTATCTTTCTATCACATACCCAAATTTTTAAAGAACGATCCAGTCAAAGACTAGAAATCAACATTCATCATCACACTGATGGAATGCTCATTTCTAAGCTTTCAAACTTCAGAAGCAGTAGTGGTGGAGCCAAGCGGGATCGAACCGCTGACCTCCTGCGTGCAAGGCAGGCGCTCTCCCAGCTGAGCTATGGCCCCGTATTTCTACAGGCGTTTCCCACACAAAATTGGTGGGTCTGGGCAGATTCGAACTGCCGACCTCACCCTTATCAGGGGTGCGCTCTAACCAACTGAGCTACAGACCCAATTTCGGGCTGCTTCTATCGTCTTCTTCAATGAATCAAGCAATTCGTGTGGGAACTTATGGAGCAGCTGATGTCGTCGATTAAGGAGGTGATCCAGCCGCAGGTTCCCCTACGGCTACCTTGTTACGACTTCACCCCAGTCATGAATCACACCGTGGTAACCGTCCTCCCGAAGGTTAGACTAGCTACTTCTGGTGCAACCCACTCCCATGGTGTGACGGGCGGTGTGTACAAGGCCCGGGAACGTATTCACCGCGACATTCTGATTCGCGATTACTAGCGATTCCGACTTCACGCAGTCGAGTTGCAGACTGCGATCCGGACTACGATCGGTTTTATGGGATTAGCTCCACCTCGCGGCTTGGCAACCCTTTGTACCGACCATTGTAGCACGTGTGTAGCCCAGGCCGTAAGGGCCATGATGACTTGACGTCATCCCCACCTTCCTCCGGTTTGTCACCGGCAGTCTCCTTAGAGTGCCCACCATTACGTGCTGGTAACTAAGGACAAGGGTTGCGCTCGTTACGGGACTTAACCCAACATCTCACGACACGAGCTGACGACAGCCATGCAGCACCTGTCTCAATGTTCCCGAAGGCACCAATCCATCTCTGGAAAGTTCATTGGATGTCAAGGCCTGGTAAGGTTCTTCGCGTTGCTTCGAATTAAACCACATGCTCCACCGCTTGTGCGGGCCCCCGTCAATTCATTTGAGTTTTAACCTTGCGGCCGTACTCCCCAGGCGGTCAACTTAATGCGTTAGCTGCGCCACTAAGAGCTCAAGGCTCCCAACGGCTAGTTGACATCGTTTACGGCGTGGACTACCAGGGTATCTAATCCTGTTTGCTCCCCACGCTTTCGCACCTCAGTGTCAGTATCAGTCCAGGTGGTCGCCTTCGCCACTGGTGTTCCTTCCTATATCTACGCATTTCACCGCTACACAGGAAATTCCACCACCCTCTACCATACTCTAGCTCGCCAGTTTTGGATGCAGTTCCCAGGTTGAGCCCGGGGATTTCACATCCAACTTAACGAACCACCTACGCGCGCTTTACGCCCAGTAATTCCGATTAACGCTTGCACCCTCTGTATTACCGCGGCTGCTGGCACAGAGTTAGCCGGTGCTTATTCTGTCGGTAACGTCAAAATTGCAGAGTATTAATCTACAACCCTTCCTCCCAACTTAAAGTGCTTTACAATCCGAAGACCTTCTTCACACACGCGGCATGGCTGGATCAGGCTTTCGCCCATTGTCCAATATTCCCCACTGCTGCCTCCCGTAGGAGTCTGGACCGTGTCTCAGTTCCAGTGTGACTGATCATCCTCTCAGACCAGTTACGGATCGTCGCCTTGGTGAGCCATTACCTCACCAACTAGCTAATCCGACCTAGGCTCATCTGATAGCGCAAGGCCCGAAGGTCCCCTGCTTTCTCCCGTAGGACGTATGCGGTATTAGCGTTCCTTTCGAAACGTTGTCCCCCACTACCAGGCAGATTCCTAGGCATTACTCACCCGTCCGCCGCTGAATCCGGGAGCAAGCTCCCTTCATCCGCTCGACTTGCATGTGTTAGGCCTGCCGCCAGCGTTCAATCTGAGCCATGATCAAACTCTTCAGTTCAAACATCTTTGGGTTTTTAAGAAACCCTAAACTTGGCTCAGCAATCGTTGGTTACATCTTTGATTTCTCGCGGAGTAACTTGTGATGCTGATAATCTTGTTGACTATCAGTCTGACTCCACAAGCACCCACACGAATTGCTTGATTCAGTTGTTAAAGAGCGGTTGGTTAAGATCTTTCATCTCAACCGAGGCGCGCATTCTACAGCAGCCTCATTTACTGTCAAGTGATTATTTTCAGAAGTTTTCGAAGATTTCCTCAACAACTTCAACCACTTGCGCTTCCGATCTCTCGTCAGCGGGAGGCGAATTCTACAGCGTTACACGCTGCTGTCAACACCTCTTTTTCTCCGCTTTCGACCGAGAAGATCGAACCGTTGAAAGCGCCAGAAAAACCGGCATTTTCAACTCCCTCCAGGCCTCGATGATCTGAAGCAAACCGCTATCGAAAACCGTGCAACTCATTGAATTTCAAGGAGTTTTCCGTTTCGACTGCGCCGGAAGTGGGGCGAATTATAGACCTCCAGAATCTGCCGTCAACACTTAATTTCGTTTTTCTATCAAGCGATGCGAAAAGCCCCCTGCTATATAGACGAGCAGGAAATCAGTGCGCAATATATTGCCCAATATCAAAAACAAAACACACCTCCGCTACTCTTTTGGACGACTCAGCGCAATGAATGAGCAACCCCGCAGCCTGGCCTCAATCCTGTTCCCGGTTGGCCTGCTATTAATAGCCATGGCGTCCATCCAATCCGGAGCATCGCTGGCCAAGAGCATGTTTCCCGTGGTCGGCGCCCAAGGAACGACAACATTGCGTCTGATATTTGCCAGCGTAATCATGCTGTTGCTGTTGCGCCCATGGAGAGCGAAGCTGACCGGCAGGTCACTGCGAACAGTCATCGTCTACGGAATGGCCTTGGGCGGGATGAACTTCCTCTTTTATATGTCGCTGCGTACCGTGCCGCTAGGGATTGCCGTCGCTCTGGAGTTCACCGGCCCACTGGCCGTTGCCATTTATGCTTCCCGTCGTGCCATCGACTTCCTCTGGATCGCCCTTGCCGCTGTTGGACTGCTTCTGCTGATACCGACAGGAGCGACCAGTACCGGTCTGGATCTTGTTGGTGCCGGCTATGCACTTGGGGCTGGTGCCTGTTGGGCGCTGTATATTCTGTTCGGGCAGAAGGCCGGTGCCGACAACGGTGTAACTACAGCGGCGCTGGGCGTCATGATCGCGGCTCTGTTTGTCGCCCCCATCGGCATCGTCCATGCGGGTGCGGCGCTACTGACACCATCGCTGATTCCCGTCGCAATTGGCGTGGCCATTCTTTCCACCGCCCTGCCCTACACCCTGGAAATGGTTGCCCTCACCCGTATGCCGGCCCGCACCTTCGGCACGCTGATGAGTATCGAACCCGCATTCGGCGCCTTGTCGGGTCTGCTGTTCCTGCAGGAGTACCTGACGTTTGCGCAATGGATGGCAATCCTGTGCATTATTCTGGCCTCCGTGGGTGCAACCATGACAATGGGCGCGGCCGCCAAGCCAGCGGTTGCGGCAGATTGAGACAGGATTTGACTTAGGTCTGGCAATTGGCGCTCATTTAGGCCATGTTTAGCCTCGTAACTCAGTGCCAGACATGGACTTTTTCGGATAGGGACATCAGAACGCCTACAGCGCGAGCGAATACGGGCAGACCCGAGCGCCAGACTCGAGGCTGCCATTAAGGATGGTAATGAAACGAATTTTGATACTGATCGCCGTACTCGCAGTTGCGGGCTGTGCAGCGACATCGAAAACCCAGGTGAAGCACGGCAAGAAAGGGCTGCATATCAACTGCTCTGGTCTCTCGTCTTCCTGGGACAAGTGCTATACCAGCGCTGCCAATTCCTGTGCACCGAAGGGTTACAAAGTCATCGCCAAGTCTGGCGACGCCGTGGAAGAACCGGGTGATTATCCGTTCGGATTGAATCCGGCCGGTTATACCAGCCGCAGCATGATCGTCATCTGTAAATAGTCCGACGCCATTTCACTCGGCGCATTGCTCATCGAGCTGGCGTTGAATTTCCTGATGGCTCGCGTCCAGCACCCTGCGCTGAATCTCGGGCGTAGCAAGCATTCGCGCCACCACCAATGCCCCGACACATTGCGACAGAATGGCCCACGCCAGGCTGTCGCTCTCCAGTATCAGTGCCCAGCTCTCCTGAAGTCGGCAGATCCACAGTTCAGCCTGCTCACGAACCGACTCATCCGAACGGGCTATCTCGGCGCCCAATGCCGGTAACGCACAGCCCGACTCGGGCTGCTCGACATGAGCCATGCTCAGATATTGCTTGAGACAGCGCTGCAAGCGCTGCCTGTCCTGCGTTTCCTTCCCGCCCAGCCGCTCCAGACTTTGACTCAACTCACGTTCAACGATCGCCGCGAACAACTCACTCTTCGATGAAAAGTGACTATAGAACGCAGCTCCACTCAATCCGATTGCCTTCATCAGAGCATCAACCCCAACCGTCGAGAAACCAGAGCTTTTCGCCGACAGCGCGCTGCTTTGCAGCAGTTTTTCTCGGGTTTCCAATTTGTGGCTGGCGGAGTAACGCATGGTTTTTTCCTCGGGGGTGAGCTGTCTTGACGCTGACCGAATCCTAGCATAACGTTCGTTCACTTAACGATCGTTTACCAAAGGGATCCACCCATGAATAACAAGAAGATCGTATTGATTGTCGGTGCAGGTGATGCCACGGGCGGTGCCATCGCCAAGCGGTTTGCCAAAGAAGGTTTCATCGCTTGCGTCACACGGCGCAGCGCCGAAAAACTGCAGCCGTTGGTGGAAGCGATTCAGGCGGACGGCGGCCAAGCCCATGGATTTGCCTGTGACGCGCGCAAAGAAGAAGACGTGATTGCGCTGATCGAAGATATCGAAACCCGCCTCGGTCCGATCGAAGCATTCGTTTTCAACATCGGCGCCAACGTGCCTTGCAGCATTCTCGAAGAAACCGCACGCAAGTATTTCAAGATCTGGGAAATGGCCTGCTTCTCGGGTTTTCTCAACGCTCGCGAGGTGGCAAAGCGCATGGTCACCCGCCAGCGCGGCACCATTCTGTTCACCGGTGCCACTGCCGGACTGCGCGGAGCCTCCGGTTTTGCCGCATTCGCCGGCGCCAAGCACGGCATCCGCGCACTGGCGCAAAGCATGGCCCGGGAACTCGGCCCGATGAACATTCACGTTGCCCACATAGTAGTCGACGGTGCCATCGACACCGACTTCATCCGCAGCAACTTCCCCGACAAATACGCAACCAGGGATCAGGACGGTATTCTCGATCCAGAGCACATCGCCGAGAACTATTGGTACCTGCACAGCCAGCCAAGGGACGCCTGGACCTTCGAGCTGGATCTGCGCCCCTGGAACGAACGCTGGTAATCCCTTCCAATAACAACAACGAGTGCAGCGACCATGAGCAAAACCGTGGAGTTCTACTTCGACCTCGGCAGCCCCGCCACCTATCTGGCGTACACCCAACTGCCGAGAATCTGCGCCGAGACCGGTAGCCGGTTGATCTATATCCCGATGTTGCTGGGCGGCGTGTTCAAAGCCACCGGAAATGCTTCACCGGCGATGATCCCGGCCAAGGGCCGTTACATGTTTCAGGATCTCGACCGCTACGCCAAACGTTACGGCGTCCCCCTGAAGTTCAACCCGCACTTCCCGATCAATACGTTGATGTTGATGCGAGCGGTGACCGGCATTCAATTACGGCACCCGGAGCGCTTCCTGGCGTTCATCGACTGCCTGTTCAAAGCGCTGTGGGTTGAAGGACGCAGCCTCGACGAACCGGCAACAGTCGTAGCCGTGCTGACCGAACACGGCTTCAATCCTGAACAGATACAGGCACTGACCAATGATGAAGCGGTCAAGGCCGCCCTCAAGGACAACACCGAGACGGCCGTAAAGCGTGGCGTCTTCGGCGCGCCGAGCATGTTCATCGGCAACCAGTTGTTCTTCGGTCAGGATCGGCTCGACTTCGTTGAAGAAGCCCTGCGTTAGATCTCTACTACAAGACGTCCCCGGGCTGCTTTCGATGAAAGCAGCTCATGGGCCTCGCCAGCTGACTCAAGCGTGAACCGACGCGCATCGAGCAGTGGCTTCACCTCTCCAGCTTCGATCAACAAGGCAACCTGGCGCAGGATCTCGCCATGGTGCTCGCCACCCTTTCCAGTCAGCAGCGGCAATAAGGTAAACACGCCAGAGTAGGTCGCCCCCCGAAAGGACAGCGGCGCCAGACTATGCTGCCCCCAGCCCAAGCAACTCAAGACATGGCCGTGATAGATCCGCGCAGCCTTGAAGGACGCATCCAGCGTTTCACCGCCAACCGTGTCATAAACGATATCGAACCCCTCCCCCGCCGTGTATTGGCTGACATAGTCCTCGACCGACATTTCACGGTAATCAATGAACGTCGCGCCATAACCCTCAATAATTCCGCGCGTCCCCGCAGACCCCGTCGCAAAAACCTCGGCACCGAACGCGCGGGCAATTTGCACCGCCACATGCCCAACGCCACCCGCACCGCCGTGAATCAATACTTTTTGCCCGGCACTCACCCGAGCCCGATCCACCAGGCCTTCCCAGGCAGTAATCAGCACCAGCGGTAAACCTGCGGCCTCACGCATGCTCAGGTTGACCGGTTTACGCGCCAGAAGCCGCGCATCAACCACCGCAAATTCGGCCAGCGAACCCTGCACGCCGCCAATGCCGGTTGCCAACGCATAAACTTCATCGCCCGGCGCCCAGCCCTGCACGCCCTCACCCACCATCTCGATCACCCCCGCCAGATCCAGCCCCAACACCGCCGGCAACGGCTGTCGGGCATGAGCAGCCTGCCCCGCACGGATTTTCAGATCCAGTGGATTCACACCGCTGGCCTTGATCCGCACCAATACCTGTCCGGCGCCCGCCACCGGGCGTTCAAGGGAAACCAGGCGTAGCGGACCGTCAGCGGTGTCTACCATCAGCGCGCGCATATGCAGTGAGTCGGTCATTTCGGTCATTCCTGTGGGAGAAAGTGAAGCCATGTTCCCGCAGCAGACCCATGCCGATAAGACACCAAATGACTATAGTGAGCATGCCAAAACAGCATGAATGAGGCGCTTCATGGACAAACTCAACGCAATGGCGATCTTCGTCCGGGTGGTCGAACGCGGCAGTTTCTCCGCCGTTGCCCGGGAACTGCAGACCACCCAGCCGACCATCAGCAAAGTCCTGCGCGCCCTTGAAATCCAGCTGGGTGGCAAGCTGATTGCCCGCAGTACGCGCAGGCTGTCGCTGACCGATGAAGGTCAGCGGTACTACAACGAGTGCCGAAAAATCCTTGCTGCGGTGGATGCTGCCGAACACAGTTTCCAGTCGGGGCGGGAAACAGTCGCCGGGGCGTTACGAATCGGTTCATCAGTCAGCTTCGGCCGCCTGCAGATCGCTCCAAGACTGCCCGACTTTCTCAAGCAATACCCACAGATTCAGATCAACCTGCAGCTGAACGACCAAAACCTGGATCTGGTCAACGAAGGCCTGGATGTCAGCCTGCGCATCGGCGAATTGAACGACAGCGGCATGATCGCCCGACGCATCGGCACTACCCACCGGCTCACGGTGGCGACGCCGGATTACCTGCAACGCCACGGTCACCCACAATCGCCGCAGGATCTTGCACAGCACAACTGCCTGCAATTCAACCTGCTCGAATCGCAAAACCTGTGGACCTACGAAAAGGCCGGCCAACATCACGAGGTGCGCATCAAAGGCAATGCACAGAGCAACAACTCCGAAGCGATCCGCGAAATGGTTTTGGGAGGACTGGGGATTTCGCTGTCACCGGTCTGGCTGTTCAGCGAGGATTTGAAGGCGGGGCGAGTGGTCGCCCTGTTGCAGGACTACCAGACCCGATCATTGCCGATTCACGCCGTGTTCCCGGCGAACCGTCGCCAGTCCGCCAGGGTCAACGCGTTTGTCGATTTCATGACCCGGGCGCTGGCAGCAGCGCCCGAGCTTCAACCGTTTAAATAGCGGCAGTACGCGTGTTCAGCCATTCCAGTGCCGCGCCATCAAGCAGCGGACTCAGACGCTCGCGCACTTCGGCGTGATAGGCATTGAACCATTGCTTCTCTTCCTGCGTCAGCAGCGACGGCTCCAGGCAACGGGTGTCGATCGGGCACAGGGTCAGGGTTTCGAACTTGAGGAATTGGCCGAACTCGCTGCTTCCCGCTTCAACGTTCATCGCCAGGTTCTCGATCCGCACACCCCAGCGGCCCGGACGATAAGTACCCGGTTCGATGGAGGTGATCATCCCCGGTTGCATGGCGGTTTGTGGCGCCGGCGCTGCCTGATAGGCGATCACCTGCGGACCTTCGTGAACGTTGAGGAAGTAACCCACGCCGTGTCCGGTGCCATGGCCGTAATCCACGTTCTCAGCCCAGATCGGCGCACGGGCAATCGCGTCCAGCAGCGGCGACAGAATGCCTTTCGGGAAATGTGCGCGGGACAAGGCAATCACGCCTTTCAACACTCGGGTGCAGTCACGCTTCTGCTCTTCGCTCGGCGTACCGACGGCCACCATGCGCGTGATATCGGTAGTACCACCCAGGTACTGTCCACCGGAGTCGATCAGCAACAAGCCATTACCCTCGATCACCGCGTGTTCTTCCGGGGTGGCGTGGTAATGCGGCATCGCGCCGTTGGCATTGAATGCAGCGATGGTGTTGAAACTCAGCGACACGTAATCCGGACGACGCTCACGAGCAGCAGTGAGCTTCTCGTCAATGGTCAGCTCTGTAATGCGTTCACGACCCCAGGCCGATTCCAGCCAGGTGAAAAACTCGCACAGCGCCGCGCCATCCTGCTCCATTGCCTGACGAATATGCCCGGCGTCCGCCAGGCTCTTCTGCGACTTGGCCAGTGTGGTCGGGTTCAGGCCTTCGACCAGTTTCACGCCACTGTCGAGGTTATCCAGCAAACCACTGGTGACCCGTGCCGGATCCACCAGCAGGCTCGCGCCACTCGGAATCGCACGCAAGGCGTCAGCGACTTCACTGTAGTCACGCAGGGTCACGCCGTCTTTTTCCAGCACGGCACGCAGCTCAGCATCAACCTTGCTCAAGGCCACAAACAGCGTGGCTTGTTGCTGACTGATCAGCGCGAAGGAAACGAATACGGGGTTGAACGACACATCGCCGCCGCGCAGGTTGAACAGCCAGGCGATGTCGTCGAGAGTTGCGATGAAGTGCCAATCGGCACCACGTTCCTGCAGGGTTTCACGCAGTTTGGCGAGTTTCTCGCCACGGCTGACAGTCGCCTGCGGTGGCAGGTGCTGATAGATCGGCGCATTCGGCAGCGCCGGGCGGTCGCTCCAGACTTCTTTCAACAAGTCGATGTCGGTACGCAGACGGGCACCCCGCGCTTCGAGCTTGCTGCCCAGCGTACGCGCTGACGCGACGGCCATCACTGCGCCGTCGACCGCGACCACGCCACCTTCCGGCGTCTGCTCGGCCAGCCAGTCCAGCGGGCTCGGCTGACCTGGTTGCAGTTTCACCAGTTCGATGCCGCTGCCCTTGAGTTCCTTGCTCGCCTGTTCCCAGTAGCGACTGTCGGCCCAGACCCCGGCGAAATCGGTGGTGACAATCAATGTGCCGACCGAGCCATGGAAACCCGACAGCCATTGCCGGCCCTGCCAGTAACCCGGCAGGTATTCCGACAGATGCGGGTCGGCGGACGGTACCAGCAATGCGTGGATACCCTCGCGACGCATCAGTTCACGGGTGTGCGCGAGGCGCTGGGGAACCGTTCCTTCGGTCAAGGTCTGGGTACTCATCATGTCTCCTGCCAATCACTTCATCGTTATTGTTTGGTGCCGTTCGAAGCCGGCTCGTTAAAGCCCTGTCGCCCAGAATGCCGGAGCACTGGCGCAGGCGGCCTTGATCAGTTCTACAGCCTTGTCGATGTCTTCGGCGGTGGTGAAACGGCCGAGGCTCAGGCGAATCGTGCGCCCCGCCAGATGCGCGTCATACCCCAATGCCAGCAAAACATGGGACGGTGCGTTGCTCGCGGAATTGCAGGCCGAGGTCGCGGAAAACGCGATCGAATGGCTCAGCGCCGCCGGGTTGAACTCGCCTTCGCTGAAAGTCAGGCTCAAGGTGTGCGGAATACGTTGGGTGGAGCTGCCGTTGAGGCGTACGCCGGGCAGGCTCAAGAGTTGTTCGAGCAATCGCTCGCGCAACGCGACGATGATTTTCTTCTCGTCATCGAAAGCTTCGGCGGCCAGGGCAAAGGCCGAGCCCATGGCAGCAATCTGGTGAGTCGCCAATGTACCGGAGCGCAAGCCGCCCTCGTGGCCACCGCCGTGAATCTGCGCCTGCAAGCGCTGCTGCGCACGCGGGCCGACGTACAGCGCGCCAATGCCTTTGGGGCCGTAAAGCTTGTGCGCCGAGAACGACATCAGGTCCACCGGCCACTGCGCCAGATCGATCGCGACCTTGCCGGCACCCTGGGCCGCATCGACGTGGAACAACGCCCCGCGCCCACGCACCACTTCGCCGATGGCCGGGATGTCGTTGACGGTGCCGAGTTCGTTGTTGACCAGCATCAGCGACACCAGAAAGGTGTCATCACGCATCGCTTCGCTGACCGCTTGCGGGGTGATCAGGCCTTCGGCGTCCGGTACCAGATAGGTCACGGCGACACCGGCGTCCTGCAATTGCCGGGCGGTGTCGAGGATGGCCTTGTGTTCGATCTGACTGGTGATGATGTGCCCGCCGGACACTCCACGGGCCTGGGCCACACCTTTAAGCGCGAGGTTGTTGGATTCGGTGGCGCCGGAGGTCCAGACGATCTGCTGCGCCTGGGCACCGACCAGTTCGGCGACTTGCCGGCGAGCGTGCTCGACCGTTTGCCGGGCCTGCTGGCCAAAGGCGTGGGAACTGGAAGCCGGGTTGCCGAAGTTACCATTGAAACCCAGACACTCGATCATCACCTGGATGACCCGCTCGTCCACCGGGGTGGTGGCGGCGTAATCGAAATACAGCGCACGTGTGTTCATAAAAAGACTCGCAGAGCGTGTTCCGGGATCAGGAAGCTCGTGTCTACAAACGGCACGGCGCAGCCTTGTGAGCTGCGCCCGGGTTCGAGAGCGTCATCAATACCTGATCGGATGCCGTTAAAGAAGAACAACTTCATTTAAAAGTGCGTAGGAACGCTCCTGAACGCGACTTTAACAGGCATCGGGCCGGCGGTTGTAGCACTGCGTCAGCTAATGCTTTCAAGGAGTAACGGATACAGCGAAATCACCAGCAGCGCCGCCATGCCCCAGTTGAACACCCGCAACCAGCGGCGCTCCTTGAGCACATTGCGCAGCAAAGTCCCGCACGCCGCCCAGACGCCGACGCTCGGCAGGTTGATGATGGCGAACACCGCCGCAATCACGATCACGTTGGTGAAATAGCCCTGCATCGGCGTGTAGGTGCTGATGGCACCGATGGCCATGATCCACGCCTTGGGATTGACCCACTGAAAAGCCGCCGCGCCGAAGTAGCTGATCGGCTTCGCATCACCCTGCTCGCTATCGCTGACCGGGCCCGAATGCGCGATTTTCCACGCCAGGTACAGCAAGTACGCCGCGCCGACGTAACGCAGGACCGTATAGAGCAACGGATAGGTCTGGAACACTGCGCCCAGGCCAAAACCCACCGCCACTACCAGCACGAAGAAGCCGCAGGTAATGCCGAGCATATGGGGGATGGTGCGGTTAAAGCCGAAATTCACGCCCGATGCCAGCAACATGGTGTTGTTCGGCCCCGGTGTGATCGAGGTGACAAGGGCAAACAGGGCAAAGCCCAGCAGCAGGTCGAGCGAAAGGGTCATGGCAGGCAGTCCGTCAGGGTCATTCAGGTGTTGACCCTATCCCACGGCGCCGCGCAAACCCACAGACAGTTGGGTAAAACTTCGAGCAGTACAGTTACGGATCAGCTAGGACGACCGTGCAGCTGTACCGCCCGCTCTGCGCTCATTTCACCCTTGTTATCAAACCCGAAAGGCTTCTGTGGCTGGCCGAGCAGCTGGGCTTTCTTCGCGTGGTATTCCTCGAACGACAAGCCGCTGCGATTCAGGGTTTCCAGCGCCAGTTCGCGGGTTTCTTCCGCCGTGTAAGGGCGCAGTTCCGGGGAAACGTGGCTCGCACAACCGGCGAGAACGGAGACAGCGAGCATCAGGGAAACAGTCAGTAAACGATTCATGGGAGCGTCCTGCCGTGGCGGGTGTTGGTCGATGAGCAAAGGCTACGCCCGAGCTGGCCGTGGCAGAAATCAACGCTCTCAATAGTGGCTATCAGGTTTCCGACAGGTCAGGTTCAAATATTCACAAACGTTCTATCAATATCAATTAACAGTCTTTTGCGGAATAACAGTCAGCCCTTATAAATCCTTCATCGCGTTCGGCACTGTTGCTCCAGCAACTGTTTCCCAGGCAACAGCGGTTCAACAAACCGGCCTGAAAATCACAAAAGTACAGCCACCGACAACGCTCAAAGCCCCGCAATACGGGCCTCAAAGGAATTGGTACAGCGCTTGCTCTGCTCCGGTGACTACTCACTGCTCGCCGAGCAACTGTTGAAAAAGGAACTGACCATGTCGCGTCCACTGAAAGTCGTCGCCCTGTCCGGCGGAACCTGGCGTCCGTCCCGCACCCTGGTGCTGACCCAGGCCCTGCTGGCCGAATTGTCCGGGCACTTGCCGGTCGAGAGTCACCTGATCGAACTCGGTGACATCGCCCGTCCTCTCGGCGCCGCACTGTCGCGTCAGGAACTGCCGGCCGAGATCGAAGCCGAGCTGCAAGCCATCGAACAGGCTGACCTGTTGATCGTCGCCGCGCCGGTGTATCGCGGTTCCTATCCGGGCCTGCTCAAGCACCTGTTCGACCTGATCGATCTCAATGCGCTGATCGACACCCCTGTGCTGCTCGCCGCCACCGGTGGCAGCGAACGCCATGCGTTGGTCCTCGATCACCAATTGCGCCCGCTGTTCAGTTTCTTCCAGGCAGTGACCCTGCCGATCGGCGTGTACGCCACCGAAGCCGATTTCACCGACTACCAGATCACCAGCGAACCGCTCAAGGCGCGCATTCGCCTGGCCGCCGAACGCGCCGCGCCGCTGTTCGGCACACCTATCAAACCTTTGCTGAAAATCGCCTGAGGAGCTGTTCATGGATGTTTTCTGGTTCCTGCCGACCCACGGCGACGGTCACTATCTGGGCACCACCCAAGGCGCGCGCCCGGTTACCCTCAATTACCTGAAGCAGGTGGCGCAAGCCGCCGACAGCCTCGGCTACCACGGCGTGCTGATTCCCACCGGGCGTTCCTGCGAGGATTCGTGGGTGATCGCCTCGGCGCTGGTGCCTCTGACCGAACGCCTGCGTTATCTGGTGGCGATCCGTCCGGGAATCATTTCGCCGACCGTCTCGGCGCGCATGGCCGCCACCCTGGATCGCCTGTCCAACGGCCGCTTGCTGATCAACGTCGTGACCGGCGGTGACCCGGACGAAAACCGTGGCGACGGCAGTTTCCTCAGCCACAGCGAACGCTACGAAGTCACCGACGAGTTCCTCAAGATCTGGCGCCGCGTGTTGCAAGGCGAAGCAGTGGATTTCGAAGGCAAACACCTGAAGGTGCAGAACGCCAAAGCCTTGTATCCGCCGGTACAGAAACCCTATCCGCCGCTGTATTTCGGCGGCTCCTCCGACGCAGCCCATGATCTGGCCGCCGAGCAGGTCGACGTGCACCTGACCTGGGGCGAACCACCGGCAGCCGTGGCCGAAAAACTCGCCGATGTGCGTGAACGCGCTGCCCGCCACGGGCGCAAGGTGAAGTTCGGCATCCGCCTGCACGTGATCGTGCGCGAGACCGCCGAAGAAGCCTGGAAAGCCGCCGACAAACTGATCGAGCACATCAGCGACGAAACCATCGAGGCCGCGCAGAAATCCTTTTCGCGCTTCGACTCCGAAGGCCAGCGGCGCATGGCCGCCCTGCACGACGGGCGCCGCGACAACCTGGAAATCGCCCCCAACCTGTGGGCCGGCGTCGGCCTGGTGCGCGGCGGTGCCGGCACCGCGCTGGTCGGCGACCCTCAGCAGGTTGCGGCGCGGATCAAGGAATACGCGGACCTGGGCATCGAGAGTTTCATTTTCTCCGGCTACCCGCATCTGGAAGAGGCCTACCGCTTTGCCGAACTGGTCTTCCCGTTGTTGCCCGAGCCCTATGCAAGCCTGGCCGGACGCGGCGTGACCAACCTCACCGGGCCGTTCGGCGAAATGATCGCCAACGATGTACTGCCCGCCAAAGCCAACGCCTGAGGAAGACCGAGTGACTGCCAAACCGCAAAGCACCCTGCTCTCCCCGTTGCAGACCGCCCGCCAACTGGCCGCCGGATTCGCCCTGACCGCCGTCGAACGCGACGAACGCGGCGGCACGCCGAAAGCCGAACGTGACGCCCTGCGCGACAGCGGTCTGCTGGCCCTGAGCATTCCCACCCGTTACGGCGGTCTCGGTGCGCGCTGGAGCGAAACCCTGGAAGTCGTGCGCGAGTTCGCCAAGGTCGACAGCTCGATCGCCCACGTCTTCGGCTTTCATCATTTGATGCTCGCCACCGTGCGCCTGTTTTCGCGCCCGGAACAATGGCAACCGTGGTTCGAACAGACCGCGCGGCAGAACTGGTTCTGGGGCAACGCCCTCAATCCGCTGGACACCCGCACCGTGGTCAAGGACCTGGGTGGCTGGCGCGAGTTTTCCGGCAAGAAAAGCTTCTGCTCCGGCGCCAGCGATTCACAGATGCTGATCGCCTCGGCGGTGGATGAAAGCAACGGCGGCAAACTGCTGATCGCGGCGATTCCCAGCGGCCGCAGCGGGATCACTCTACACAACGACTGGAACAACATCGGCCAGCGCCAGACCGACAGCGGCAGCGCCACGTTCGAACGGGTGCGGGTCGAGGAATCGGAACTGCTGCTGGATCCGGGCCCGTTAAGCACACCGTTCGCCTGTTTGCGCCCGTTGATCGCGCAACTGACGTTCACCCACATGTTTCTCGGCATCGCCGAAGGTGCCTTTGAAGAGGCGCGGCAATACACCCTCAGCGAAACCCGTGTCTGGCACAAATCCTCGGTGCGCGAGGTGCGTGAAGATCCTTATGTGCTGGCCCATTACGGCGAGTTCTGGGTCGCCCTCGAGGGCATCCGCCTGCTGGTGGAACGCGCCGCTGCGTTGCTCGACGAGGCCTGGGCCAAAGGCCCGAACCTCAGCGCCGAAGAACGCGGTCATCTGGCCACGGCGATTGCCACGGCCAAGGTCGCCGCCAGCCGCCAGGGCCTGGAGATTTGCAGCCGGTTGTTCGAAGTCACCGGCGCCCGTTCGACCCACGCATCGCTGCGCCTCGACCGCCACTGGCGCAACCTGCGCACGCAAACCCTGCACGACCCTCTGGATTACAAACTCCATGAGCTGGGCGACTGGGCGCTGAATCAGGCCCTGCCGGTGCCGACGTTCTATTCCTGATTTCCTTTCGTGGAGCGAGACCCATGCAACTGCTGACCCTGCCGCCCTCACCCGCCCTGGCCACTTCGATTCGCGCCACCGCTCAGGTCTTCGAAGACCCGAAATCCCAGGCCCTGCTCGCGCATCTGCAACAAGTCGCGCCGAGCGAAGCCAGCGTGCTGATCATCGGCGAAACCGGCACCGGCAAGGAGTTGGTGGCACGGCACATCCATAACCTCAGCAACCGGCGCAACCGGCCGTTCATTGCGGTGAACTGCGGGGCGTTTTCCGAATCGCTGGTGGAAGCCGAACTGTTCGGCCATGAAAAAGGCGCCTTCACCGGCGCTCTCAGCGCCAAGGCCGGGTGGTTTGAAGAGGCGGATGGCGGCACATTGTTCCTCGATGAAATCGGCGATCTGCCGATGGCCATCCAGGTCAAATTGCTGCGGGTGTTGCAGGAACGCGAAGTGGTGCGACTCGGTTCGCGCAAGAGTATTCCCATCGATGTCCGAGTGCTCGCCGCGACCAACGTGCAACTGGAGAAAGCCATCAACGCCGGGCATTTTCGCGAGGATCTGTATTACCGGCTGAACGTGGTCAATCTGGAGCTGAGCCCGTTGCGCGAACGGCCCGGCGACATCCTGCCGCTGACCCGGCATTTCATCGAGGCCTACAGTCAGCGTCTGGGTTACGGGCGCATCACCATCAGCCCCGGCGCCGAACACAAGCTGCGCGGCTACAGTTGGCCGGGCAACATCCGCGAACTGGAAAACGTCATCCACCACACGCTGCTGATTTGCCGCAACGGCGTGATCGAGCGCGATGATCTGCGCCTGTCGAACCTGCGCATTGACCGTCCGGACGATCAGCACGGCAGTGTCGACGACTCACCGGAAGCGCTGCTCGAACGTGCCTTCCAGAAACTCTTCGAACAACAGGCCGGCGCCCTGCATGAAAAGGTCGAGGACGCGTTGCTGCGTTCGGCCTATCGCTTCTGCCACTACAACCAGGTACACACCGCCGCACTGCTCGGCTTGAGCCGCAACGTGACCCGCACGCGGCTGATCAAGATCGGCGAACTGGCGGTGAACAAGCGGCGGCCCACGGAAAACCTGCAAGGCGAGCGCTTGATCCAGTTGTCGATCTAGCCGACCAGTTGGCAGTGCAAGCCGTCGTCGTGACTGCGGGCGATGCTGCTCAGCACCTGGAATGAACCGAAGGTCACGGTGCGCGCCTGATGGGTGCGGATCAGTTGCCAGAAGTCCTGCTCGCCGGTTTCGAAACTCTGGAACGCTGCCTCCCCCGCCTCGCGGGATTGCCATTGCAGAAAGCTCAAGACTCGCCGACCGTCGTCACTGGCCTGGACACTGGCGCTGACGAAGCCGGCATAACGCTGGGCCAGACGTTCGGTCTGCACCGCCAGCGCCGAGACCAGCGCCAGTTGCTGGCCGGGCTCGATTTCGAATTCGATCAATTGGGTGAAGCTGCGGTTTTTTGCGGGTGCTTGCATGAGATCCCCACTCTGTCAGGTGAATCTTGCGGTTCGAAGGCCTGCAGGGTAAAACCTCGAGTTAACTTGAGGTCAAGGAGCAATTTTCAAATGGTCACTGCGGAAAATCTGCACAGACAACTCAGCGTCGGCGAAGTCGCGGCACGCAGCGGCGTGGCGGTGACCGCCCTGCACTTTTATGAATCCAAGGGATTGATCAAGAGCCAGCGCAATGCCGGCAACCAGCGGCGTTATCCACGGGAAGTGCTGCGGCGAGTGGCGCTGATCAAAGTGGCGCAACGGCTGGGGATTCCACTGGCGGAAATCGGCGAGGCGTTGAAACAGCTACCGGACAACCGCGCGCCGACGGCGTCGGACTGGAAGGTGCTGTCGGAGCAGTGGCGGCGGGAGCTGGACGAACGGATCAATCAGTTGACGCTGCTGCGGGATCGACTGACCGGTTGCATCGGTTGTGGGTGTCTGTCGATGCAAGCCTGTCCGCTGCGCAATCAGGGTGATGTGCTGGGCGAGCAAGGACCGGGGGCGCACTTTCTCGATGTCCCGGGTCGTTGATGTGGTCGGGACGGGCGACCAGAAACTCGATGTACAGGCTCTTGCCCTTCTCGGATGAAGTCGGTGAAGACCTTGATGTCCAGATCCACGCCTTCCCTGGCCAGGGTCGGTTTGACGAATGGGCGATAAAAACCCGCGCATTCTGTGGCTTCACTGTCGATGGCTGAACACTGCTCGTCGGGTACTCGGTCGGGCCGGCGACACACGCCTATAGTTGAGCGACCGGTAACCCCGGCGAAGCCACACCTTCAACCACCCATAAAAACAGGGCGACAAAAAAAGGAGTACGCCATGAGCGTTCAACCTATTCCCGAGGGGTATCACAGCATTACCCCGTATCTCGGCATTCACAAAGCTGCCGAAGCCATCGACTTCTACAAAAAAGCATTCGGTGCCACCGAAGTCATGCGCCTGAGCATGCCTGACGGTCGCGTCGGCCATTGCGAACTGCGCATCGGCGACAGCGCCATTATGCTTGGCACACCCTGTGACCAAGGGCCATTGAGCAATCCGGACAACGCCGTGTCCGTCGGTTTGCATCTGTACGTGACCGATGTCGACAAGTCGTTCCAGCGCGCACTGGATGCCGGGGCGACGGCCGTGTCCCAGGTCAAGGATCAGTTCTACGGGGATCGCAGCGGTACGTTGAAAGATCCGTACGGGCATCTGTGGTTCCTGGCCACCCGCAAGGAAGATCTGACCCAGGAGCAGATCGAGCAACGGGCAAAGGAAATGTTTCAGCAGGGTTAGCAACGGCGAGAGTCCATTCCCGCGCAGCGCGCGGGATGGGCCTACACGATTCATGAACCGTCGAACCACGCTTCACGTCTTGTCATGAACGCCCGGCAATTCCACGATGCAGGCCACCCGCCTGAATAAAGGATCTCCCCCGATGTTTGCCGGATTCGTCAAAGATCAGCGCCACGTCAATGGCGTGGACATCACCTACCGCATCAAAGGCACCGGGCCTGGCCTGCTGTTGTTGCACGGGCACCCGCAGACCCACGTCATCTGGCACAAGGTCGCCGAGCAACTGGCCGAGCACTTCACTGTGGTCGCCGCCGACCTGCGTGGTTACGGCGACAGCAGTCGTCCGCCGGCGGATGAAGCTCATCTCAATTATTCCAAGCGCGAGATGGCCCGCGACGGCGTGGAATTGATGAACGCGTTGGGCTTCGAGCAATTCTCGATCCTTGCCCATGATCGTGGTGCGCGGGTTGCCCATCGCCTGGCCCTCGATCATCCCGAAGCCGTGCAGCGCATGGTCCTGCTGGACATCGCGCCGACGCTGGCGATGTACAGCCAGACCAACGAAGCTTTTGCACGGGCCTATTGGCACTGGTTTTTCCTGATCCGCCCGGCACCACTGCCGGAAACCCTGATCGAAGCCGACCCTGAAGGCTATCTGCGCAGCGTCATGGGCAGTCGCAGCGCCGGGCTCAAGCCATTTACCGACGAGGCTTTCGGCGAATACCTGCGCTGCCTCAAGCTGCCCGGCAGCGCACGCGGCATCTGCGAGGACTACCGCGCCAGTGCCGGCATCGATCTGGAACACGACCGCGCCGACCTCGAGGCCGGCCATTATCTGAGCTTGCCACTGCTGGTGCTGTGGGGTGCCGAAGGTACGGTCGGTCGTTGCTTCGACCCGCTCAGCGAATGGCAGCAGGTGGCCACCGACGTGCGCGGCAAGTCTTTGCCAGCCGGCCACTATCTCGCCGAAGAAGTCCCGCAACTGTTGCTCGCCGAAGCGCTGGCGTTCCTGCGCTGAGCCATCCCTTCCTCCCGCTCACCACAACGCCGACCGGCGGCGTGGTGAGATTGCGATCGCGAAACATTTACTTTCATATCTTTCATCGGGATTTGCTTCGGTCATCCGTCTTATAGAGATGCGGGCCGGTCGCGTAGGCAAAAGCCACGACCGGCCCTTCAGGGACTCCCACGCTGCGAAGCCCGTAGCGTCCAGTCCTCTCACCGAATCAAGACCGGTCATCATGTCGAAGAAATCCCGCTCGAAACTGTGGTTCCTGGTACACAGCTGGCTCGCGTTGCCGATCTGGTTTTTTGTCCTGATTGTCTGCGTCACCGGCACCCTGGCGGTCGTCAGCCAGGAAATCGTCTGGCTGGCCAACCCGCAAATGCGCGCCAGCGCACCCTCGGACGATGCGCCCCGCCTGAGCTATGACCAGATCCTCGCCGAAATCAAAAAGGCCGAACCGCAGACCCTGGTGCAGAGCATCAACCGGCCGGACGAATCGCACTTTGCCCTCGACGTCGACGTCAGCTACCCAGACGGCCGCTCGCTGACGGTCTACGTCAACCCGTACACCGGCGTGATCCAGGGCACGGCACCAAACTTCAACTTCAAGGCCTTCACCCGTGCGCTGCACGGCTGGTGGCTGGTGCCGTTCACCAACGGTTTCAGCTGGGGCTGGTATCTGGTGTCCTTCCTCGGCCTGCCGATGCTGGCTTCGCTGGTGACCGGGCTGGTGGTATACAAGCGCTTCTGGAAAGGCTTTTTCCGCCCGACCCTGCGCTTCAATCACGGCGCACGGATTTTCTGGGGCGACTTTCACCGCTTGAGCGGCATCTGGTCGATCTGGTTCATCGCGGTGATTTCGATCACCGGTACCTGGTTCCTGATCCAGGCGCTGCTGTCGGACAACCAGATCTCCATTTCCAGCGAGCCGATCATCCCGGCCATGTCCCGTGAAGCCGTGCCGCTGTCGAGCGACGGTTCACCACCGCCGCGGATCAGCCTCGACCGCGCCATCGAAATCGCCCAGACGAAAATCCCCGGCCTCGAAGCCAGCTTCATCAGCCTGCCGGGCAATGCCTACGCGCATATGGATATCGGCGGCCGCGGCTGGTATCCGCTGATGTACCAGACCGCCACGCTCAACCCGTACAGCGGCGACGTGGCGGCTTCACGGCTGCTGTCCGATCGCACGTCGCTGGAATTCGTTACCGAATCCATGCGCCCGCTGCACACCGGGGATTTCGGCGGCCTGTGGATCAAGCTGATCTGGTTCTTCTTCGGCCTGCTGCTGAGCATGATGGTCCTCAGCGGCCTGCTGATCTGGACCAAACGCACCGCGCTGGCCACCGCCAACGCCCTCAAGCGCGAGCACAAGAAACAGCGCGTTCAGGCGCAACCGGCCCTGCGCCGTGAAACGTCGGAGGCCAACCTGTGAGCAAGTCCACTAGCGTGGCTCAGCCTTCACGGCTGAGCATGATCTGGCACAAATGGCGCTTCCACATCAATGTGCTGTTGCTGCTGATCCCCTTGGGCTTCATGCCCAAATACTTTGCCGACGCCGCGTTGTTCCGTGGCGACAGCGGCCTGGGCGAACGCGAAATTGGCGAGATCCAGGTCGGGCCGTGGAGCCTGCGCCTGGCCGAACTGCGTGACGAAGCGCCGCGTTCCGACGGCCCGGCAGGCTATCTGAAAGGTTTCAATGCCGCCCTGTGCGATGCCTGTATCGAGCCGGTCAAGGCCACCTACCTGCGCATCGGCAAGCCGCGCAGCCTGCGCGCCGCCGGTTCAATCTTCTTCGGCACGCCGTACCGCATGGGCATCCAGTTGCCGGTGCCGGAAAAAACCAGAGCCGACGCCGAACTGTGGATCACCATGGAAGGCTGGGACGGCAGCATGCATCAAGCCTCGATTTCGCTGAGCCAGGCCTCACCCGCCACCGTTGCCTGGCTGAACAAACAAGGAGCCAAACCATGAGCCGTCCTTTCCGTCTTGGCATGAGCGCCGCATGGCTGGCGCTGTGTGCCGTTTTCAGTACCAGCGCCCTGGCCCACAACCCGATGTGTGAGTGCAAGGCCATCGATGCCGAACAGATCAAATGCACCGGCGGTTTCTCCGACGGCAGCGGCGCGCCGGGGGTGACCCTCGATGTGATCGGCTACGACGAAACCATCCTGGTGCCGGGCAAGCTCGGCGCCGATTCGACCCTGACCTTCAAGAAACCCGGCGCCGAGTTCTACGTGCTGTTCGACGCGGGCCCCGGCCATGTGGTCGAAATCGACCAAGCGGATATCGAATCCCCATGACCACGCCGACCACTCAAGTTGTTCGCCCCGCCGGCGCCGGCCATGAAACCCTCAATGTGCTGCTGATGTGCCTGCTGATCCTCACAGTCGCCGGTTCCGTGGTGGCGTGGCGCGGGGTTTCCCACGAGCCTGAGCCGGTTTCCAGCCATCAGCTCGATGCCCGTCGCGACCTCGGCGCCAGCGAGCAAGGCATCTACGCCGACCTGCGGGTAACCCTCGACGAAATCCACCTGTTGCGTGAAGAACAGCAAACACTGCCAACCCCGCAGAACCTGGCGAATGAAGGTTTCGCACCGTTCGCCCAGGACGCCAGCTCTGTGAGTCGTGGCGGCCATGTCTGGCAATTGCTGGCCAATGCCGCCTACTTCGGCCACAGCCAGGCACCGGCCGTGGCCGGCTCGTTTCTGATGCGCCTGAACGCTGCGAATGACGCCGCGCCGGACATCTGGCTCAACCGCGCCGCCGATCTGCAAGCCCCGTCAGACCTGTCCGACGCGGCACTGACCGCTGCCGGATGGAAACAGATCGTCGCGCAATTCGATGCCGGGGTGACCCGCGAACATCGTCATTGAACCCACGCCTTCATTCGAGAGAAGACCGCTTGCCCATGCCTAGTTCATCTCAACGCCGCCCCTTCCTGCGCCTGCTGCTGATCGGCCTGTGCGCCTGCCTGCTGAGCCCGCTGGCCAGCGCCGATCCGGCCAAGCGCCTGCGCATCGGCATCACCCTGCACCCTTATTACAGCTATGTGGCGAACATCGTCGGCGACAAGGCCGAGGTCGTGCCGCTGATTCCCGCCGGTTTCAACCCCCACGCCTACGAGCCTCGCGCCGAAGACATCAAGCGCATCAGCGGGCTCGACGTGATCGTGCTCAACGGCGTCGGCCATGACGACTTCGCCGACCGCATGATCGCCGCCAGCGAAACACCGGACATCAAGACCATCGAAGCCAACGAAAACGTACCGCTGCTGGCCGCCACCGGAGTGGCCGCGCGCGGTGCCGGCAAAGTGGTGAACCCGCACACGTTCCTGTCGATCAGCGCCTCGATTGCCCAGGTCAACAACATCGCCCGGGAACTGGGCAAGCTCGACCCGGACAACGCCAAGACCTACACCCAGAACGCCCGCGCCTACGGCAAACGCCTGCGGCAGATGCGCGCCGACGCCCTGGCCAAACTGACCCAGGCGCCGAACGCGGAACTGCGAGTGGCCACGGTGCACGCCGCTTATGACTACCTGCTGCGCGAATTCGGTCTGGAAGTGACGGCGGTGGTCGAGCCGGCCCACGGCATCGAGCCAAGCCCAAGCCAGTTGAAGAAAACCATCGATCAATTGCGGGAACTGGACGTGAAAGTGATCTTCTCCGAGATGGACTTCCCCTCCACTTACGTCGAAACCATCCAGCGTGAATCCGGTGTGAAGCTGTACCCGCTGTCGCACATTTCCTACGGCGAATACACCGCCGACAAGTATGAAAAGGAAATGACCGGCAACCTCAACACCGTGGTTCGGGCGATTCAGGAGTCCGGTGCATGACGGCTCAGGAAAACCTCTCAATCATCAGCAGTGGCCCGACCCTGGAATTTGCCGAGGTCAGCCTGACGCTGGGTCGCACCACGATCCTGGACAAGGTGACCTTCCAGGTGCAGCCCGGCCACGTACATGCGCTGGTCGGCCCCAACGGCGGCGGCAAGAGCTCGCTGATCAAGACCCTGCTCGGACAGATGCCCCATCAGGGCCGGCTCAGCCTGCAATGGCCCGGCGAGCCCGGCACCATCGGCTACGTGCCGCAGGCGCTGGAGTTCGACCGGGGACTGCCGATGACCGTCGACGACTTCATGGCTGCGATGTGTCAGCGTCGCCCGGCCTTTCTCGGCCTGAGCAAACGCTACGCCGGCGCCATCGGCGATGCGCTGGAGCGGGTCGGCATGCAGGATAAACGCAAGCGCCGGATGGGCGCGCTGTCCGGCGGTGAACGCCAGCGGGTGCTGCTCGCCCAAGGCCTGATTCCTGCGCCGCAATTGCTGGTGCTGGATGAACCGATGTCGGCCCTCGACGAAGCCGGGATCCAGGTGTTCGAACGTTTGCTCGGCGACTGGCGTGCGGCGGGCATCACCGTGCTGTGGATCGAGCACGATCTGGAAGCGGTCGGGCGTCTGGCCAATCGCGTCACCGGCCTCAACCGCCGGGTGCTGTTCGACGCCACGCCGCAACAGGCCCTGACCCCGGAACGCCTGCTGACCCTGTTCTCCACCCATCCACGGAGCGCTGCCTGATGAGTTACGAAGCCTTTCGTTTGATGGTGCAAGGCTGGGCCTCTTCCGGTTACCTGCCGGAAGCCCTGGCCTACGGCTTTGTGGTCAATGCGCTGCTCGCCGGCCTGTTGATCGGCCCGGTGCTGGGTGGCCTCGGCACGCTGGTGGTGGTCAAGCGCTTCGCGTTTTTCTCCGAGGCGGTGGGGCATGCGGCGCTGACCGGCGTGGCCATCGGTATTCTGCTCGGCGAACCCTACACCGGCCCGTACGGCAGCCTGTTTGGTTACTGCCTGCTGTTCGGCATTCTGCTCAATTACCTGCGCAACCGTACCGGCCTGGCACCCGACACTTTGATCGGCGTGTTCCTGTCGGTGTCTCTCGCTCTGGGTGCCAGCCTGCTGCTGATCCTGGCGGGCAAGATCAACGTGCACATCCTGGAAAACGTGTTGTTCGGCTCGGTACTGACCGTGAACGGCAACGATCTGCTGGTGCTGGCGATTGTCGGCTCACTGGTGATGGCGCTGGCCCTGCCGCTGTACAACCGGATCATGCTGGCCAGCTTCAACCCGCAGCTGGCGGCGGTGCGTGGCGTCGCGGTGAAGACCCTGGATTACCTGTTCGTGATTCTGGTGACGCTGATCACCGTCGCGGCAGTGAAAGTCATTGGCGCGATTCTGGTCGGCGCGCTGCTGGTGATTCCGGCAGCCGCCGCCCGGTTGCTCAGCCAGTCGCTCAAGGGCTTTTTCTGGTGTTCGGTGCTGATTGCCACGGTCAGCACGCTGTGCGGGATTCTCGCGCCCATTGTGTTCGATCTGCCGATTCCGTCCGGCGCCGCGATCATTCTGGTCGCCGGTATCGCCTTCGCCCTCGCCGCGATTGCCCGGGGCATCGTCCCCAGTCTGAAAGGGAACCTTGGATAAATGGCTTTTTCATTGCGACAACTGACCTTGGTCATCGCCCTCAGCGGCGCGTTTTCGAGCCCTCTGCTGGCTGCCGAGAAACCGTTGCGGGTGCTGGCCTCGTTGCCCATCACTTATGGCCTGGGCGAAGTCCTGCTCAAAGGCACCGACATCAGCCTCGAACGCGCAGCGCCGGCGAATCTGCCGGGCAGTCGCCAGACGGCCTACTTCACCGGTCGCGGCGCCCCGGCGCTGAGCAAACTGGCCACCGGCGCCGATGCGGTGATCGGCGTGCGCTCGCTGTGGGCCGATGATCCGCTGTACCCGATCGCCCGCCGCAGCAACATCCGCATCGTCGAAGTCGACGCCGCCCGCCCGGTGGACGGTGCCCTGCCCGGCATTGCCGTGCAACCGGGGCTCAAGGTCGACGGTCTGAACAGCCAGCCGTGGCTCGCGAGCAACAACATGGGGCGCATGGCGGACGTGATGGCCGCGGATCTGGTGCGCCTGGCGCCGAAGGACAAACCGAAGATAGAAGCCAATCTGGCGGCGCTGAAACAGCGTCTGTTGAAACTCAGCGCCGACAGCGAGGCACGTCTGGCCAGTGCCGATAATTTGAGCGTGATGAGCCTGAGCGATCACTTCGGCTATCTGATCGGCAGCCTGAATCTGGAGCTGATCGGACAGGATCCGCGACCGGACACCGAATGGACGCCGCAAGACCTGAAAAAATTGACGGCAACGCTCAAGGACAACGACGTGGCAGTGGTGCTGCACCATCGCCAGCCGTCGGATGCGGTGAAAGCGGCGATTGCCGAGTCGGGCAGTCATCTGTTGGTGCTGAGCACCGATGCGGTGGATCCGGTGGCTGAACTGGAAGGGAATGTGGATGCGCTGCTCAAGGGCCTGAGCGGCACGTAAGCCAGTCCTCTGGACATGATAAAACCCGCTGACTGTTTCCAGTCCAGCGGGTTTCTTTTTGGCTGAAGACTTACTGTGCTGTCGCTTGCGCTTCCATCTTCTGACGCAGGCTCAGTGGACGCATGTCGGTCCAGACTTCCTCGATGTAGGCCAGGCACTCTTTCTTCATGCCGCTCTTGCCCACGGCGCGCCAGCCTTGCGGAATGGCCTTGTAATCCGGCCAGATCGAGTACTGTTCTTCGTGGTTGACCACGACCTGAAAGAGGATGTCCTCGCGGTCGAATACTGACGTCATGCTGTGTCTCCATCGTTGTAAGGGTGGGCTGCACGGCGGGTGCAGCCGGGTATGTAGAAGGAACGTTCGGCGCGGCGAAAAATTTACAGGGCCGCGGTCGCCGCACTCAGCGCACGGCCGAAGATCTCGGCGACGCGATCGATTTCAGCGGCGGTGATCACCAGCGGCGGCAGGAAACGCACCACCGCACCATGACGGCCGCCCAATTCCAGGATCAGCCCGCGCTTGAGGCACTCGCGCTGTACCAGCGGCGCCAGACGTGCGAAGACCGGTGGGTGGCCCAATGCATCCGGCGTACCGTCCGGATCAACCAGCTCGACGCCGAGCATCAGGCCTCGACCGCGAATATCGCCCAGTTGCGGGAAGTCACGTTGCAGGATGTGCAGATGCTCGCTCAGGCGTTCGCCCATGGCGGCGGCGTGATCGCAGACCTTGTGCTCGACCAGGTAACGCATCACCGCGCAACCGGCGGCCATCGCCATCTGGTTGCCACGGAAGGTACCGGCGTGGGCGCCGGGCTGCCAGGTATCGAGCCAGTCGCGATAGACCACCACCGCCAGCGGCAGGCTGCCGCCGATGGCTTTGGACAGCACCACCACGTCCGGGATGATGTCGGCGTGCTCGAAGGCAAACATCTTGCCGGTACGGGCAAAACCGCTCTGGATCTCGTCGACGATCAGTGCAACGCCGGCCTTTTCGGTGATGCGGCGCAGACCGCGCAGCCACTCGATGTCGGCCGGAATCACACCGCCCTCACCCTGCACCGCCTCGACGATCACCGCCGCCGGCAATTGCACACCGGCCTCGGGATCATTGAGCAGGTTTTCCAGGTAACTCAGGTTGGCCTTCACGCCCGCCGCGCCGCCGAGGCCGAACGGGCAACGGTAGTCGTACGGGAACGGCATGAATTGCACGCCATTGCTGAGCAGCGCGCCCAACGGTTTTTTCGGTCCCAGGCTGCCCATCAGGCTCAACGCGCCCTGGCTCATGCCGTGGTAACCGCCGGAGAACGACAGCACGGTGCTGCGCCCGGTGGCGGTGCGCACCAGTTTCAGCGCGGCTTCCACGGCGTCGGTGCCGGTCGGGCCGCAGAACTGGATCTTCGCCTGGGAAGCCAGCGCTGGGGGCAACAGGCCGAACAGGTCCTGAACGAATTGATCCTTCACCGGCGTGGTCAGGTCCAGGGTATGCAGCGGCAGCTCATCGGCCAGCACCTGCTGGATCGCCTCGATCACCACCGGGTGGTTGTGCCCCAAGGCCAGTGTGCCGGCACCGGCGAGGCAATCGATGAACGTGCGCCCTTCAACGTCCTCGACATACAGACCCTTGGCACGTTTGAGCGCCAGGGGAATGCGCCTCGGGTAGCTGCGGGCATTGGACTCCTGCTGGCTCTGACGGGCCAGCAACGGCGATTCACTGAACTGATACAGCGTTTCAGCCGGCGCGGAGGCGATCCGGGCCGACGACTCTTCGATAAGGCTGGTGGCGACTGACATCTCTCGACCCCTCAATACGCTATGGATAGTGACCAAAACTGCACACCGCACAGGTGCGCGTTCCGGTCGCGGGGCGCACATGCAGGTTTTCCTGTTCTGGAAACGCACCAGCCGCTCGAGGATTTACACCCTTGAGCCAGTTGTCATGCCGACAGCGGCAGCGACTTGTGCATCGGCAGGCTGCGCATGCCGTGGCGGATGAACGGCGGCGCCGACTCGCGGTAGCCCAGACGCCGATAAAAAGCCTCTCCGGTGCGGGTACTTCTGAGCATCGAGCGGTCGCTGCCGCGGGTCCGCAGCCAGCCTTCGAGATCCGCCATCAATGCTCGGCCGGCGCCACGGCGAAACCACTCCGGCTGCACATGACACAGCGTGACATCGCCATCGACAGTGGCCATGCCGACGCCGACCGGTTTGTCCTGCAACAGGGCAATGTTCAGATAATGCTGCGGATCGGCGAGCCAGGCGCTGATGTGTTCCTGAGATTGCTGGCGAATCCAGGCCTCGACGAGGAGTGGGTCATTTCGATGATCGAGCGCGCAGCCGACGCGGATCGAACGCTCGACGATACGGCTGATGATGCCGGCATCGGCCGCAGAGGCCGGGCAAATGTAGATGGGTGCATCCATGGCGCAGTTCCCTCAGTCCATTGAGTCAAAGGCCGGGCGACAATAGCGTTGCGACCGGCCGATGACCAATGCAGAGAGGTTACATTTGATGTGCCGGGCTCAGGCCGGTTGCAGCGGCATGGTCAGCTCGACCCGCAAACCGTCCGGGCGGCTGTCGAAATGCAGGGTGCAGGCACAGCGCTGGACAATCGCCTGGACAATCGCGAGTCCGAGCCCGCAACCGGTGCTCTGACCGTTGCGCCAAAAACGTTGGGTCAGGTGTTGCAGATCATCCGGGGCGATCCCCGGCCCATGATCGCGGACCACGAAACGCACGCGATTGGCGGTGGTTTCCAGGCTCAGGTCCACCGCGCCATCCGTCGGCGTGTGACGCAAAGCGTTATCCAGCAGGTTGCGCAGAGCCGCGATCGACAGCACCGCCGGCATTTGCAGGGGCGCAGCGGACAAGTGTTCAGGCAGGTGCAGCCTGATGCGCTGGCGCTGGTCGCCGGCCGAGTCCTGAATCGCCAGTTTCGCGACCTGCTCGGCACTGCACTGCACGCCGTCGTCGAACGACAGACTGCCCTCGACCCGCGCCAGCAACAACAATTGCTCCAGGGTCCGGTGCAGGCGGTCGGCGCCCTCCTCGGCCCGGGCCAGAGACTGGTCGCGGGCACTGCCATCGGTCATCCGCGCCACTTGCAGGTGGGTCTTGATCGCCGTCAGCGGACTGCGCAGTTCATGGGCCGCGTCACCGGTCAGGCGACGTTCGCGCTCGATGGTTTTGCCGATGCGCTGGAACAGTTGGTTCTGGGTTTCAAGCAGTGGTTTCAGCTCGCTGGGGAATGACTGCAACTGCAACGGTTCGAGCGAATCGGCGTTGCGGCGCATCAAGGCTTCGCGCAAGCGATTGAGTGGCGCCAGCCCCTGGCCGATCCCCAGCCACAGCAGGCACAGGCAGCCGAGCAGCGCCACCCCCACCGGCACCGAGGCCGCCAGCAGGATCGACATGTTCAGGGCTTCGCGCTCGATCACCCGGTCGGCGGTGGTGATGCGCACATCGCCACGGGCCAGGGTGAACGTGCGCCATGGCGCGCCATCGATCATCTGGTCGTGGAAGCCCATTTTCTGCGCCTCTAGTGCCTGTTCCGGGTTGTTGTGGCTGCGGGCGAGGATTTCGCCACGCAGCGAACTGACCTGACAGGCCATACCGCCGGGAATGTTCAGTTGTTCTGCACTGAAGTGCGTTCCGTCGCCCTTGCTCGGTATCGCCGGCAACTGCTCCAGCAGCCCGGCAACCATCCGCGCCGACGCCACCAGCCGCTGGTCGAGGGAAAACATCATCTGATTGCGCAGGTCGCTGAGCATCCAGGCAGCCGCCAGGGCCCAGATCAGCGCGAACGCGGCGCCGAGGGTCAGGCTCAGGCGCAGGCGCAGACTCATCACTTGTCAGGTTCTCCACCATCGGCCGGGCCCAGGCGATAACCGAGACCACGCACGGTTTCGACGATGCCTTTGCCGAGTTTGCTGCGCAGGTGATGGATGTGCACGTTGAGCGCGTTGCTTTCCAGTTCATCGCTGAAACCGTAGACGCTGTCCTTCAATTGCTCGGTGGACAGCACCCGACCACGGTTGTGCAGCAGGGCTTGCAGCAGGGACTGTTCGCGGCGGGACAGGTCCACCGAACGGCCCGCAAGAGTGGTTTCGCGACTGCTCGGATCGTAGGTCAGCGCGCCGTGCTCGATCAGGTTGACGCTACGCCCGGCCACCCGGCGCAACAGGGTTTGCAGACGGGCGAACAGTTCCCGCAAATCGAAAGGCTTGAGCAGGTAATCATCAGCGCCGGACTGCAAACCGTCGACCCGGTCAGTCACCGAGTCCCGCGCGGTAAGGATCAGTACAGGAATTTCCAGACCTTGCTGGCGCAGTTGCTGCAACAGTTTGAGGCCATCTTCATCCGGCAGACCGAGGTCGAGCACCATCACGTCGAATTCGGCGACCTTGAGGATCGCCCGGGCCTTGGAGGCCGTATTGACGTGTTCGACCGTCAAGCCCTGGGCCGTCAGCCCGGCGACGATGCCGCTGGCGATCAACTCATCGTCTTCGCAAACCAGTACGTGCATGGTGAGTCCCGTAGAAAAATGCCGATTAGGCGGTTGGCCGATTAAGCTGACATTATGCCCCGAACGCCACAGCGACAAGGGTGCCGCGGTTAATCATCGGTTAATCGCCGCCGCCCATTGTGCTCATCACTTGCACAGGGACAAGGCTCCTCCATGCGTCATATTTTTTTGTTGTTAGCATTTTTGATTTCGGGTCTGGCCCAGGCAGGGAACGATCCTTTTTCGACAAAACCGGAATTTCTCCCGGTCGACAAGGCCTTCGTCCTGACGTCCGAACGTCTGGATTCCGGCGAAACCCAACTGTTCTGGCAGATCACCGACGGTTACTACCTGTATCAGAAACGCCTGAAATTCGATGGACTGGCGGCGGAGAATGCCCCGACCCTGCCCGAAGGCGAATCCCACAGTGACGAGTATTTCGGCGAGCAACCGGTCTATCGCCAGGGTCTTGAACTGAAAATCCCGGCAGCAGCCAAAGGCCAGATCAAGGTCAGTTATCAGGGCTGCGCCGATGCCGGCCTGTGCTATCCACCGCAGACCCGTGTGATCGACCTCGGAGGCAAAGCGGCCGCTGCGGTGGCGGATGAGGCACAGGATCAAGCGCTGGCCAGCGGCCTGCAACAACACACACTGGGGTGGAGTTTGCTGGTGTTCTTCGGGCTCGGCCTGCTCCTGGCTTTTGCGCCGTGCTCGTTGCCGATGTTGCCGATTCTGGCCGGCATGGTGGTCGGCAGCGGTGCCACGCCGCGTCGCGGTTTCGCGCTCGCCAGCAGTTACGTGATCTGTATGGCACTGGTCTATGCATCGATGGGCGTGATCGCGGCGCTGCTGGGGGCGAACCTGCAGGCGTGGTTGCAGAATCCGTGGCTGCTGGGTGCTTTCGCGGCCATCTTCGTGATCCTGGCACTGCCGATGTTCGGCTTTTTCGAACTGCAACTGCCGGTGGCCCTGCGTGACCGGCTGGAGCATGCCTCGCGCAGTCGCAGCGGCGGCAGCCTGATCGGTGCAGGTGTTCTGGGGGCCCTGTCGGGCCTGTTGGTCGGCCCGTGCATGACCGCGCCGCTGGCCGGTGCTCTGCTCTACATCGCGCAAAGCGGCAATGCGTTGCACGGTGGGCTGATTCTGTTTGCTCTGGGGATTGGCATCGGCGTGCCCCTGCTGTTGCTGGTGACCGTCGGCAATCGCTTCCTGCCAAAACCCGGCGCGTGGATGAACCTGCTCAAAGGTGTATTCGGCTTCCTGTTCCTGGGTACGGCGGTGCTGATGTTGCGGCCGGTGCTGGATCCTTCGCTGTGGCTCGCGCTGTGCGGGGCCCTGTTGCTGATTGCGGCATATTGCGCCTGGAAACAGTCCGAAGGCTTCGGCCGGGTCGCACAGTTGTTTGGAGCCAGTTCGCTGTTGCTGGGCATATGGGGCAGCTTGCTGCTGGTGGGCGCGGCGGGCGGTGGCGACGATCCGTATCAGCCGCTGCAGATCTACAGCGCCGGGCGCACCGGTGCCGCGATACCGGACGGCCACGAGGCGTTCACCACGATCAAGGACCCCGCGGCCCTGCAACGTGAACTCGATACCGCCAAGGCCCAGGGCCAGTGGGTGCTCATCGACTATTACGCCGACTGGTGTGTGTCTTGCAAAATCATGGAAAAACAGGTGTTCGGCCAGGCGCGAGTCATGCAGGCCTTGAACGACGTGCGTCTGCTGCGGCTCGACGTCACCGCCGACAATGCCGCCAGCCGCGAACTGCTCGGCCGCTACAAAGTGCCGGGGCCACCGAGTTTTGTGTGGATCGGTGCCGACGGTGAAGAGCGCCGCAGCCAGCGCATCACCGGCGAGGTCGATGCCGACACCTTCCTGCAACGCTGGACCACCACCCGAGATGCCCGTTAATGCTGACTTTCACCCTCGGCACCTTTGCCATCGCGCTTAACCACCTGCTGCTGATCAGTGCCCTGGCGCTGGCGACGTTCGTCGGCTGGCGGGTGGCCAAACGCGGCGGCGATAATCCCGAGTCGGCGCTGTTCAGCCTGTTCCTGCTGGGCATGCTCGCGGCGCGCATTGCGTTTGTCGCTGTGTACTGGGGCCACTATCGCAACGATCTCTGGCAGATCATCGATCTGCGCGACGGCGGTTTCCTCGCCTGGCCGGGGGTGATCGTGCTCTTGCTGGCGGCGCTGTATCGCGGCTGGCGCCGGCCGGGCTTGCGTCGACCGCTGGGTTTCGGTGTGGTCAGCGGTGTGGCGTTCTGGGTGATGGCGACCCTGTCGCTGAACATCTACGAGCAAGGCACGCGCCTGCCGGACATCACCTTGCGCAACGCCGCCGGGGAAACCGTGAAACTCACCGATTATCAGGGCGGACCGCTGGTGATCAACCTGTGGGCCACCTGGTGCCCGCCGTGCCGCCGGGAAATGCCGGTGCTGGAGAACGCCCAGCAACAACGCCCGGACCTGACGTTCCTGTTCGTCAACCAGGCCGAAAGCATGCAAAGCGTCGCCACGTTTCTCGAAACCCAGGGCCTGAGCCTGAACAACGTGCTGTTCGACCGCAGCGGACGCCTCGGCCAGGCCGTGGGCTCCATGGCCCTGCCGACTACCCTGTTCTATAGCCCGGACGGTCGTCTGCTGGGCAGCCATCTGGGCGAGTTGTCGAACGCCAGCCTGGCCCGCGCCCTGGAAAGCTTCGACACCCCGGCCTCCAGCCCGAATCCGGCCACCACTTCTTCAAGGAAACTGCCATGCCCCGCCTCCGCCACCTGCTGACGCTGTCTCTGGGCGCCGCCCTGCTGCACTTGCCGTCGGTCCAGGCCGCTGAAGAACTGCCTGAAGCGATCAAGAAGATCGAAGCCAAGGGCGCCAGGATCGTCGGTCAGTTCGACGCGCCCGACGGCCTGCGTGGTTACGCCGCGCAATACCAGAACCGCGGGATGGCGCTGTACCTGACGCCGGACGGCAAGCACGTGCTGCTGGGCAACCTGTACGACGCCGACGGCAACGACCTGAGCAGCGCGCCGCTGCAAAAACTGGTCTATGCACCGATGGCCAAGGAAGTCTGGGCCAAGTTCGAGGCGAGCAACTGGATTCAGGACGGCAACAAGGATGCCCCGCGCACCGTGTACCTGTTCAGCGACCCGAACTGCCCGTACTGCAACATGTTCTGGGAACAGGCCCGCCCCTGGGTCAAGGCCGGCAAGGTGCAGTTGCGGCACATCATGGTCGGCATCATCCGCGAAGACAGCCCGGCCAAATCCGCTGCGCTGCTGGCTGCCAAAGACCCGGCCAAGGCCCTTGAAGATCACGAGAAGGCCGGCAAGGCCAGCACACTCAAGGCCTTGAAAAACATTCCGGCCGCCGTGCAGACCAAACTTGCAGCGAACATGCAGTTGATGGAAGACCTGGAATTGCAGGCCACCCCGGCGATCTTCTACATGGACGACAAGGGTGAACTGCAACAACAGCAAGGCGCGCCGACGCCGGACAAACTGGCGAAGATTCTCGGCCCGAAATAATGAAAAAAGCCCACTCTCAGGAGCGGGCATTGATTGTGGCTCGAACAATCAACCGCACTTTATGAAGTGGTCGAGAAAGCTATAGTCCTCGCATGTCACTTTCATGGACTTGATGCGTGTTTGCGGTGGCGCCACAAAGTCGATCAATTGATGCAAGGCGCCGCCCTGGTTCAGGCCGTGGTAATCCTTGCTTCCCAGGGATACACCACTGACATCAAAGTATTCGACGGTGCCTTTAAGATGCAGGTGGGCCCAAGTGAACGAAATTCGATCGTAGTCCGCCTTGAATTCAAACTGAATCTGTTGAGGCGGCGATGTGTTGGCCGAGTTGATACACATGCCAAAAGAGAGTTCTTCAATGAACCCGATAGTGTTGTAGCCAAAACGCATGATGCCTGCCGATCCCGCCCCGTCCAGCAGCGTGATCGACATGGTGGGCAAGGTGAAAGTGTAATTGTCAGCGGCGCTGACAAGTTTTATTTCGTGATTATCAAAATTTTCCTCATGAACATAGCGCTGCTTCTGCACCGTTACTCGAGTGATGGGTGATGGCCGATCGATACCCTCCCGCGAGACGATGTAGCTCGCGTCAACCGTTTTACCTTCACTGGCAGCCACTGCCGATGCACTCACGGTGACTGTAACCTCGCCTGATGAATTGCCATCTATCGCTTTCAGTTCAGGTGACCCCTCGCCCGCAGTGCCACGCCACAACGGCATGATACTGTCGGTAGGGCGCATGTCCTTGTACTTGATGACCATCATCGCCTCGTCCAGGACCAGTTCCGGATTCAGCACCTGATGCTGTGTCTGTTTGACAGTCGGTGCCAGTAAATCGGTGTCGGATTGCAGCAAAAGTGCTGTCCAGCGCGGAAATTCATGCGCGGTGCCAATATCCGGATTGTTGTCGAACGTGACAAACACATGTAGCGTCAGTGCCGATTTATCGTCAAGCTGAGTCAAAAAGTTTCGATCAATAGTCAATTCCAGACCGTTGCTCACCTGCTCGGATGTCACTTCCAGCGCCTTGACCAATTCAAGCGTTTCGTGGGTTGGATAATTGCGCTGTCCGACAACGTTGATCCAGATGAGCTGCCCCGGCGCGATGAACAACCAAGGTAAAAGCCGAACACGCGCGTTGCCTGAAAACCTGCGCATGTCCAGAAATTCAGTACCTTCGGTCTTGACGACATCGGGTAACTGCGGTTTCGGCAACTCCTCGGGAGAAATTTGTTCTACCGTCAGCTCAAGTGTATGGGAAAGCTGCACTTCTTCATTCAAGCTTGCCTCGTACCAGATTTTCACGGTTTGACCGACAGACTTACCGATAACCGACGCAGGGATCAAAACCTCAGCGGGAAGCGAAGCCTCCTTCGACTGAGTGGTAAATTTCTCGATATGGCCGGACCTTGCCCAGAAGAGCCCGACACTATGTTCCGTAGTGAGCCCTGGAAAAACGATTTTTACGGTTGTACCGCCCAGAACCTTGGCAGGTTGTAATGTTGAGTTGTGCGAAGCATCAGATACCAATGGAACCGGAAGCTCAGGAACATTTGCTGATTGGCTGGACATGACGACTCTCCTGTCGGCGATCACACGATTCAGCCCACAATGGGCAAAACCATTTAATGCCTGCTCAAGAAGAGCGCGCTACTGTCAGAGTTGACAGTAGCGCGGGACGCAGAAAGGTGATTCAGTCGACGGAAGGGTTCTGTTCAGACAAAAAGGTAAACAACACCTCCGTCACAAACCCGGGATTCTCCAGATTGGAGATATGCCCCGCTTCCGGCACCAGCACACACGAACAGCCAATCAACTCAGCCATTTCCCGTGCTTCCGACGGCGGGCGTGGCTTGTCCTGGTCGCCGCAGACCACCAGTGTGGTCGCCGCATTCAGCTCTCCCAGACGCGGCAACAGGTCATCACGGCCAAAGGTGATGCGCCCCATCGGCACGATGCTCTCGCGCAGGCGTTCAGCTGAATAGCCGGCGAGTTTTGCGCGGAAATCCTGATACAGCGCCGACTCTTTATCGATGCCCGGGCGGAAGAAAATCGGCACCACGATATCCAGCAGTGGCTCGGAGATCCCGCCGCTTTCCTCGATCTGTTTGAACAGCGAGAAGTAGTACTGGCGAGTCGGCTCCGGCTCGACGCCGACGTAAGTGTCCATCAGCACCAGACCGTTGAGCCGCTGCGGCGCCGACAACGCCAGGCGCACGCCCCACATGCCGCCGACCGACAGCCCGACCAGCGTCACCCGGTCGATGTCCAGATGATCGAGCAAGGCCAGCGCCTGGCGTGCGATGTCATCCAGTGATGTGGTGCCTTCAGGCAAACGCCCCGATTCACCATGGCCCCAGAGGTCCAGCGCAATCACCCGATAGTGAGGCGACAGCGCTGCGATCTGCGGCGCCCACATCGCCTGGTCCCACAGGTAGCTGCCGGCCAGCAATACCGCCGGGCCCGTGCCTTGATCAATGTAGTGAAGCGCCTGTCCGTCAACCGTGAAAAAAGGCATCGATAACCCCCGTGGCAAAGAAACTGGAGCCCGAAGACTGAGCGGACCGGCCTCGGCCGTCAATGATATGAAAGGATTACAAAGCCCGATCTGCGACAACGGCCACAACGAAACGCAGGTTTCTATAGCCATTGTCGCAGGCTGTGCTTTACAGCCCTTCCAGCGCCGCCATCAGGTCATTGAGCCGATCCACCTTCTCCTCGGTAATGTCACTGGCCGCCAGCCCTTCGATGTATTCGGCCAGTTCCTCCACCGTGCTGCACTCGAACATGGCGCGCAGCGGCACGTCCCGTTGCAGGGCTTTCTGCACCCGCGAAGCGATCTGCGTGGCGAGCAGCGAATGGCCGCCAAGTTCGAAGAAGTTGTCGCGTACCCCGACCTTCTCGACCTTCAGCACCTCGGCCCAGATATCGGCCAGGGTCTGCTCCAGATCGCTGCGCGGTGCCAGGTAATCCTGGCTCTGCAACTGGCCGATTTCCAGCGCCGGCAGGGCCTTGCGGTCGAGTTTGCCGTTGGCGTTGAGCGGCAACCGGTCGAGCCACAACCAGTGCAGCGGCACCATGTATTCCGGCAGTTCGGCGCGCAGGCGCTGCTTGATCCGCTCCAGGCGTTCGCTCTGATTCAGTGCGCAATCTGCGGCCACAAGGTAGCCGACCAGATGCTTACCGTTCACGCCCTCCTGCACACCCACCGCGCCGTCGCGAACTTCCGGTTGCTCATGCAGGCGCGCCTCGATTTCCCCCAGCTCGATCCGGTATCCGCGAATCTTCACCTGATGGTCGACCCGACCGACGTACTCCAGCACGCCGTCACTGCGGCGGCGCGCCAGGTCACCGGTGCGGTACAGCCGCTCACCCGGCGCTCCGAACGGATTCGGCACGAACACCGGCGCAGTGCGCAGCGGATCGCTGACATATCCACGACCGACCCCGGTACCGGCGACGCACAACTCACCCACCGCACCCAACGGCACCAGATCCAGTGCGCCATCGAGCAGGTACAGCAAGTTGTTGTCGGTCGGCGTACCGATCGGCAGGTAGCTGCCGCGAGTCGAGGCCATGTCGACGCGGAAGAACGCCACGTCGTCCGAGCACTCCGCCGGGCCATAGGCGTTGACCAGACCAATCTCCGGATAACGCAACAGCCACTGATGCGCCAGCTCCGGTGGCATTGCTTCACCGGTCGGCAACATCCAGCGCAGGCCGTCCAGGCTCAAGCGATCCGAAGCGAGCATGCCCTGAATCAGCGACGGCACACTTTCCAGCACGGTGATGCCCTGCTGCTGAACATGCACCAGTAAGCCTTGCGGATCGTGGGCGATGGTGTTCGGCACGATGTCTACCCGCGCCCCGAACAGCGGCGCGGCGAGGAACTGCCAGACCGAAATGTCGAAGCTTTGCGAAGCGGTCTGGGCAATCACATCGGCGTCGCTCAGGTTCAGGTACGGCACCTTGCTCAACTGGTTGTTGAGCATGCCGCGCTGCTCGACCATCACGCCTTTCGGCAATCCGGTGGAGCCCGAGGTGTAAATCACGTAGGCCAGGTTGTCCGGGCCGCTGAAGAGGCCCGGATTCGCCGACGAAACCGCGCCGGCCTGAACCTCTTCCCACACCAGCAGACGTGGGCGGTTGGCGCAGCTGAACTCATCCAGCAAGGTCGTCGCCTGTTCACGGCAAGCCTCGGTGCACACCAGCACTGGCGTGCGACTGAGTTCGATGATGCGTTGCAGACGCTGGCTCGGCAGACCCGGATCCAGCGGCAGGTAACCGGCACCGGCCTTGAAGCTGCCGATGATCATGCCCAGCAGATCCAGGTTACGTTCACCCAACAGCGCCACCGGTTGATCCATCTGCACCCCGGCCGCGACCAGTGCATGGCCGAGACGGTTGGCGTTCTGGTTCAGCTCGGCATAGCTCAGTTGCTGATCGAGGCAACTGGCGGCGGTGCGTTGCGGATGTTGCGCGACCCGCGCTTCGAACAACTCGACGTAGCTTTGTTCCAGCGGATAGTCGTGCTCGCTCTGGTTGCAGCCGTGGAGCAGGAAGTCCTGTTCCTCATGGCCCAGCAGCGGCAGGTCAGCCATGTCGCCATGGAAGCCGTCGACCAGCGCCAGCAACAGACGCTTGAACTCGCCGAGCATGCGTTCGATGGTCGACTCGTCGAAATAACGCTGGTCGTAAGACAGATGCAGACCCAGGTCGTCGCCCGGATAGCAAACGGCGGTCAGCGGGAAGTTGGTGTGGGTACGGCCCGAGTCCGAGGTCGCGTTGAGGCTCTGCGCACGGTCCAGTACCGAGACTTCTACCGGGGCGTTTTCGAACACGAACAGGCTGTCGAACAGCGGCTGGCCTTTCGGCAGTTCGCTTTGTTCCTGGATGTTCACCAGCGGCAGGTATTCGTACTCGCGCAATTGCATGTTGCTGTCGAGCAGACCGCTCAACCACTGACGCACGCTGGCGCGCTGGTCGTCCGCCGGGATCTGCACCCGCAGCGCGATGCTGTTGATGAACAGTCCGACGGTGCATTGCATCTCCGGCATCTCCACCGGACGCCCGGCCACGGTCACGCCGAACAGCACGTCGCGATCACCGCTCATGCGGCGCAGCACCAGCGCCCAAGCCGCCTGGGCGAAGGTGTTGATGGTCAGCTGATGAGCCTGAGCCAGTTCGCGCAGACGAGCGCCGTCCTCGACTTTGAGTCGGGTGTAGCGGTCGCCAACGATCATGCCGCCGCTTTCGCCGGCGTGTTCACGCAGGAACGGACGGTCGCTCGGGATCGGCGTGGTGCGCTCGAAGCCTTGCAGGTTCTGCTGCCACCACTGCCGCGCTTCGGCCAGGCTCTGGCGTTGCAGCCAGCCGATGTAATCGCGGTAGCGCGGCGGCACTGCCAGTTGCGCTTGGCGACCTTCGCCCAGCGCGGTGTAGATCTCGAAGAAGTCGTTCATCAGCAGCGAACGGCACCAGGCATCGATCAGGATGTGGTGGTTGCTCATCATGAACCAGTAGCGCGCCGCGCCGACCTTGATCAGGCGCAGGTGGAACGGTGCCTGATTGAGCAGATCGAACCCGGCTTCGCGCTCGGCCTTGAGCAGCGCTTGCAGTTTCGGTTCCTGCTCCACGTCAGCAATGGCGCTCCAGTCCAGGTACTCGATCGGCGTGCGACCCGGAGTGTGGATCACTTGCAACATGTCTTCGCCGACGTTCCAGCAGAACGATGCACGCAACGCTTCGTGACGAGCGACCACCGCCTGCCACGCCTGGGCGAAACGCTCGGGGTCGAGTTCGCTGTTGATGCGGTAGCGATCCTGCATGTAGTACAGACCGGTGCCCGGTTCTAGCAAGGTGTGCAGCAGCATGCCTTCCTGCATCGGCGTCAGCGGGTACACGTCTTCGATGTGCGCCGCCGGCACCGGCAGTGCGTCAAGTTGAGCCTGGGTCAGTTTCGCCAGCGGGAAGTCCGACGGCGTCAGGCCACCGGCCTCGTCCTGCAGGCAATGTTCGATCAGGCTCTGCAACTCGCCGACGTAGGCATCGGCCAGCTCGTTGATGGTCTGCGCGTCGTAGCGTTCGGCGCTGAACGTCCAGCGCAGCAGCAGCTCACCGCCATACACCTGACTGTCGACGCTCAACTCGTTCGGCAACGGTGCGTGTGGATCGTGGGCCGCGCCGACCGATTCATCCAGCGGACGGAACAGCGCGTCGCTGCCGAAGCTCTGGTCGAACTGGCCGAGGTAGTTGAAGGTGATCGGCGCGTTCGGCAACGCCGCCATGCTCTGACGACTGACGTCATCGGCGAGATAACGCAGCACGCCGTAACCCAGACCTTTGTGCGGCACGGCACGCAGTTGTTCCTTGATCGCCTTGATCGAAGCGCCCTGCCCGGCCGCTTCTTCGATGTTGTGCGGGGTCAGGCGCAACGGATAAGCGCTGGTGAACCAGCCGACGGTGCGGGTCAGGTCGATCTCGTCGAACAGGGTTTCGCGGCCGTGGCCTTCCAGTTGAATCAGCGCCGATGGCTGCCCGCTCCAGCGGCACAGCACGCGGGCCAGCGCGGTCAGCAACAGGTCGTTGACCTGCGTGCGGTAGGCGCTCGGTGCCTGTTGCAATAGCTGCTTGGTGCGCTCGGCATCCAGACGCACGCTGACGGTTTGCGCGTGACGATTCTCGCGACCGCCCTCGGGACGTTCGCACGGCAAATCGGCGTTCGGACCGGCCAGTTGCGCCTGCCACCAGCTCAGTTCTTCACGCAGGGATTCGCTGCCGGCGTAAGCCTGCAAGCGCGCCGACCAGTCCTTGAAGGCGCTGGTTTTCGCCGGCAGTTTCACCGACTGATCGGCGTCGAGTTGGTGATACACAGTTTGCAGATCGTCGAGCAGAACGCGCCACGACACACCGTCGACCACCAGGTGATGAATCGCAATGAACAGCCGTTGCTGAGCGTCCAGCCCCTCGACCAGCACTGCGCGCAGCAGCGGGCCCTGGGTGAGGTCGAGACTGCGCTGAGCATCGGCGAACAGCTCGGTGCACTTGTCCATCGACGGCACGCGGACTTGCCACAGTACGGCGGCATCGTTCACCGGTTGATGGGTTGCCTGCCATGCGCCGTTGACCTCGCTGAAGCGCAGACGCAGGGCGTCATGCTGCTCGATTACCGCCAACAGCGCTTGCTCCAGACGATGCGGTTCCAGCGCAACCGTCGGCTCCAGCAGCAACGCTTGGTTCCAGTGCTGACGCTCGGGAATTTCGGTGTCGAAGAACCAGTGCTGGATCGGCGTCAGACGCGATTCGCCAGTCACCAGACCTTGCTCGGCGGTCACGGTTTCACTGCGGCTGGCGACAGCCGCCAACGTCTGCACGGTCTGGTGCTGGAACAGGTCGCGAGGGCTGAAGTGAATGCCCTGCTGCCGTGCCCGGCTGACCACTTGAATCGACAGGATCGAGTCGCCGCCCAGTTCGAAGAAATTGTCGTTCAGACCGACCTGCTCGACGTTGAGCACTTCGCACCAGATCTGCGCCAGGGTCTGCTCCAGCTCGTTGCTTGGCGCCACGTAATCCTGACGGTTGAGCTCCGGGTCCGGTGCCGGCAAGGCGCGGCGATCGAGTTTGCCGTTGGCGGTCAGCGGCATGCTCGCCAGCAGAATCAGATGCGTCGGCACCATGTAGTCCGGCAGTTGCGTCTTCAGGTGCGCCTTCAGGGCTTCGCGCAGTTCGGCTTGCTCGGCTTCGCTTCGCGAAGCGACCTCGGTCACGAGATAGCCGACCAGTTGCTTGCCACTCGGTGCCTCCAGCGCCAGCACCACCGCTTCGCGGATCGAGTCGTGATCGAGCAGGCGCGTTTCGATCTCGCCCAGTTCGATCCGGAAACCACGGATCTTCACCTGATGGTCGATCCGCCCCAGATACTCCACCAGACCGTCGGCGCGCTGGCGCACCAGGTCGCCGGTGCGGTACATGCGCCCGCCATTGGCGGCAAACGGGTCGGCGACAAAACGCTCGGCGCTGATGCCCGCACGGTCGTGATAACCCTGGGCCAGGCCGGCGCCGCCGACGAACAATTCACCGGTCGCGCCTTGCGGCACCAACGCCAGATCGGCGTCGAGAATGTAGGCCACGCGATCACCGATCACACTGCCGATCGGCACGCTGCCGGCGCCCTCTTCCAGCACTTCTGGCGCGAGACTGGCGAGCGGCATGACCACGGTTTCGGTCGGGCCGTAGGCGTTGAAGAACAGGCTCGGCTTGAATACTGCACGAATCCGTTGCAGGTGTTCGCCGGTCAGCGCTTCGCCGCCGGTGATGATCATCCGCACAGGGAGGATGTCGTTTTGCGTGGCGAGGAACTGCGCCAACTGGCTGCCGTAACTCGGGGTGAAGCCGAGAATATTGATCCGGTGTTCGCGGATCAGGCCGCAGATTTCTTCCGCGTCCCACTGACCTTGCGCACGCAGCACCACCTGCGCGCCGCTGAGCAGCGGCACCAGCAGACGCTCGGTGGCGGCGTCGAAGTTGATCGAATAGAAGTGCAGTTCGCAGTCGTCCGGGCGCATGCCGAAACGCTCGATCACCGCCTGGCAGTGCATGGCGATTTCACCGTGGGACACCACCACGCCTTTCGGCTTGCCGGTGGAACCCGAGGTGTAAATCAGGTACGCCTGATGCTGCGGCAGGCTGATGAACGGAAGTTCGGTAGCCGGGTAATCGGCCAGCGCGGCGCTGTCATCTTCCAGGCACCAGCGCGCCACGTTCGGCGGCAATTCACCGAGGGCCTTGAACATCGCCCGGTCACTGAGTAACAGGCCGACGCCGCTGTCTTCGATCATGTAATGCAAACGGTCGAGCGGGTATTCCGGATCCAGCGGCACATAGGCGCCGCCGGCCTTGAGGATCGCCAGCAGGCCGACGACCATTTCCAGCGAACGCTCCAGCGCCAGACCGACCCGCACTTGCGGGCCGACGCCACGCTCACGCAGGGCCCAGGCCAGACGATTGGCACGGGCGTCGAGTTCGGCGTAGCTCAGGGTTCGCCCGGCGAAGGTCAGGGCCGGCGCATCTTTGCGCGCCAGCGCCTGTTCGGCGAACAGGTGATGGATGCACTGGTCGAGACGATGCTCGCCCGGCTCGACGCCAAGGCTGTCGAGCAACTGTTGTTGCTCAGGTGCATCGAGCAATGGCAATTCGCTGAGGCGCTGCTGCGGGTCGGCGATCAGCGCTTCCAGCAGGTTGCGCCAGTGCCTGGCCATGCGTGCAATCGTCGGTTCGTCGAACAGGTCGGTGCTGTAAGTCAGGCAGCAACCGAGGCGATGGTCGAGGTCGGTGACTTCCAGGTTGAGGTCGAACTTGGTCGCCCGCGCATCGTTGGCCAGGTACTCGACAGTCATGCCGGCGAGCATGCGGCTCTGCTGGAATTCCCAGCGCTGCACGTTGCACATCACCTGGAACAACGGGTTGTAGGCGGCGCTGCGCGGTGGCTGCAACGCCTCTACCAGATGGTCGAACGGCAGGTCCTGATGGGACTGACCTTCGATCACGGTATGGCGCACTTGCTCGAACAATTCGCCGACCGACATCTGGCCGTCGAGCTGGCAACGCAGCACTTGAGTGTTGAGGAACGCACCGATCAGCCCTTCGCTTTCCGGGCGGATACGGTTGGCGACCGGCGCGCCGATGCGCAGGTCGGTCTGGCCGCTGTAGCGGTAAAGCAGGGTCGCGAGTGCGGCGGTCATGGTCATGAACAGGGTCAGGCCGTTCTGCGCGTTGAATGTCCGGACGCGGGCAGCGAGGTCGTCGTTGAGGTCAAAACGGAACAGCTCGCCCCGGTGACTTTGCACCGGCGGACGCGGACGGTCGCCCGGCAGTTCCAGCAGTGGATGTACGCGGCCCAGTTGCGCGGTCCAGTAGTCGAGCTGACGCTGACGCTCGCCGGACTCCAGCCAGTTGCGCTGCCACACGCTGTAGTCGAGGTACTGCACCGGCAGCGGTTCCAGCGGCGATTCGCGGTCATCGACGAACGCTTCATACAGCCCGCTGAGTTCCCGGGCGAAGATGTCCATCGCCCAGCCTTCGGTGACGATGTGGTGCAGGGTCAGGACGAAGTAATGCTCGTGCTCGGCGGTCTTGACCAGGCAGGCGCGCAGCAGCGGGCCGGTCTCCAGATCGAACGGCAGGTGCGCTTCGTCGTCGGCCAGTTGCTGGACTTTCTGTTCGCGCACATCGGCGGCGAGTGTCGAGAAATCCTTCCAGTCCATGCGCACGCCGGTCTCGGCATGCACCTGCTGACGGGCCACGCCGTCGATGCTCGGGAACGTGGTGCGCAGGGTTTCGTGGCGCAGGATCAGCGCTTGCAGCGCCGCTTCGAAACGCTCGACATGCAAGACGCCACGCAGCCGCGCCATGCCGCCGACGTTGTACGCAGGGCTGTCCGGCTCCATCTGCCAGAGGAACCACATGCGCTGTTGGGAATAGGAGAGCGGCACCGGTTTGCTGCGATCAACCTTGGCGATCGGCGGCTGTTTGTTGGTACGGCCGCTGGCCTGGATCTGGCGGATCTGTTCGGCGAAATCACCCAGTTCGCTGTGTTCGAACAAGGCACGCAGCGGCAATTCGACGTCGCAGGCCTGACGGGTGCGGGAAATGATCTGCGTGGCCAGCAGCGAGTGACCGCCGAGGGCGAAGAAGTCGTCGCGCAGTCCGACCTGTTTCAGGCCCAGCACTTCGCGCCAGATCGCGGCGATCTGTTGTTCCAGCTCGGTGACCGGCTCGACGTGTTCGCGCACCTGCCATTGCGGCTCGGGCAAGGCGCGGCGGTCGAGTTTGCCGCTCGGGCTCAGGGGCATTTCGTCCAGACGCATCAGTTGTGCCGGGACCATGTATTCCGGCAGTTCGGCGGCCAGTGCGGTTTTCAGGCGAGCGATTTGCGCGTCCTGATCTTCATTGGCGTCCGCGGCTGTGAAGTAGCCGATCAGTTGCGGGCCGGCGACGGTTTCACGCACCAGCACGGCGGCCTGGGCCACACCATCCTGAACGAGCAGACGGGCTTCGATTTCTTCCGGTTCGACGCGGAAGCCGCGCAGTTTGACCTGCTGATCGAGACGGCCGAGGTATTCGATCACGCCATCGTGGGTCCAGCGTGCGCGGTCACCGGTGCGGTATAGGCGTGCGCCCTGCTCGCCCAGCGGATCGACCACGAAACGCTCGGCGGTCAGCGCCGGGCGACCGAGGTAACCACGGGCCAGACCGATGCCGCTGATGCACAGTTCACCCGGCACACCGGACGGCACTGGATTGAGATCGCTGTCGAGCACGCGGCAGACCACGTTGCCCAGCGGACGGCCAATCGGCGAACGCTCGCCATCGGCCACACTGCAATGCCAATGGGTGACGTTGATCGCGGTTTCGGTCGGGCCATAACGGTTGTGCAGTTGCACCGCCGGCAGTTGCGCCAGCACGCGGTTGCGCAATTCCGCCGGCAGCGCTTCACCGCCGGAGAATACGCGACGCAGGCTGGTGCATTCGGCGCTCAACGGTTCATCGATGAACAGCGAAAGCAGCGGCGGCACGAAGTGCAGCGTGGTCACGCCGTACTGTTGAACCAGCTGCGCAATGCGATGCGGATCGCGGTGTTCGCCGGAGCCGGCGATCAGCAGGCGCGCGCCGGTGATCAGCGGCCAGAAGCATTCCCACACCGACACATCAAAACTGATCGGCGCCTTTTGCATCAGCACGTCGGTATGGTCCAGACGATACGTGTTCTGCATCCATTGCAGCCGTTCGGCCAGCGCCGCGTGAGTGTTGCCCACGCCTTTCGGCTGGCCGGTGGAACCGGAGGTGTAAATCACGTAGGCGAGGTTGTCGCCGTGCAGGTGCAGGCCCGGCGCCTGGCTCGGCCAGTTTTCCAGGTGCAGGGTGTCCATGGCGATCATGCTGACGCCTTCCCTGGCCGGCAAGCGGTCGAGCAATGCAGTCTGGGTCAGCAGCAGTTCGACACCGCTGTCGCTGAGCATGTAGGCCAGGCGCTCGGCCGGGTAATCCGGGTCCAGCGGCACGTAGGCGCCACCAGCCTTGATGATCGCCAGCAGACCGATCAACAGTTGCGGCGAACGCTCGGCGGCGATCGCCACGCAGACGTCCGGGCCGACGCCTTTGTCGCGCAGGTAATGGGCGAGACGGTTGGCCTGGGCGTGCAGTTCAGCGAAGTCGAGGCTGCCGCCGTCCCACACCAGCGCGGTGCGATCAGGCGTCTGACGCGCTTGATCATTCAGCAGCTCCGGCAGCCATTGTTGCGCCGGGGTGCACGGGGCGACGCTCCACGCGTCTTGCTGAGAATATTCGCCGCCGGTCAGCAGCGGCAGGTCACCGATGGCCTGCTCCGGGCGTTCGCAGACAGCACGCAACAGGTTGCTGAAATGTTCGGCAAGGCGCTCGATGGTCGTCGCGTCGAACAGTTCATCGGCATAGTCGAACGACAGGCTCAGGCGACCATTACGGTCTTCTTCGCTGTGCAATTGCAGATCGAACTTGGCCTCGCGGCTGTGCCACGGCAGTTCTTCGGCGAGCAGGCCCGGCAGACGTTTGAGCGCACTCAGGTCGCGTTGCTGATGGTTGAACATGACCTGAAACAGACCTTGTTCGCGGGCCTGCGGGAAGGCTTCGAGCAGTTGTTCGAACGGCAGGTCCTGATTCGCCTGAGCATCAAGCGCAGCCTGACGGGTTTGCGCCAGCAGTTCGGTGAACGGCAGTCGCGAATCGACGTCGGCGCGCAGCACCTGGGTGTTGATGAAGAAGCCGATCAGGCCTTGGGTTTCCAGACGCGGACGGTTGGCGTTGGGTACGCCGATGCGGATGTCGCGTTGGCCGCTGTAGCGATGCAAAAGACTCTGGAACGCCGAGAGCAACAACATGAACGGCGTGGATTGATGGGCCTGGGCAGTCTGGCGGATTGCATCGCTGAGGCTGGTCCCCAGTCGAACGCTGTGGCGTGCAGCGCTGTGAATCTGTTTGGCAGAACGCGGATGGTCAGTCGCCAGTTCCAGCGTTGGATGCTCATCACCCAACTGCGCTTTCCAGTACGCCAGTTGTCGCCCGCCCTCGCCTTGCGCCAGCCATTGGCGCTGCCAGCTGCCGTAATCGGCGTATTGGGTCGGCAGCGGCGCCAGCTCGACACGCTGGCCTTGGGAAGCGGCGGCGTACAGACGCGAGAACTCGTCGATCAGCACATTCAGCGACCAGCCGTCGGCGATGATGTGGTGCATCGTCACCAGCAGTTGGTGATCTTCGTCGTCGAAGCGAACCAGCGTCACCCGCAGCAGCGGGCCTTTCTCCAGATCGAACCGGGTGCGGGCTTCGTCTTCGCGGATCTGTTGTGCGCGGGCTTCACGTTCGCTGGCCGGCAGGCCGCTGATGTCAATCAGTTGCAGGTTGAACTCGCCCGCCGCTTCGACCTGTTGCAGGGCCACACCGTCGCGTTCGAAGAAGCGCGTGCGCAGGGATTCGTGGCGCTCGATCAGTTGTTGGAAACTGGCGCGCAGGGCATCCTCGTCCAGTTCGCCACGCAGGCGCAGGGCGCCGGGAATGTTGTAGGCGCTGCTTTGCGGATCGAGCTGCCAGGTGATCCACAGACGGTTTTGCGCAAGGGATTGCGGCAGTGCTTCGTTGCGCGACAACGCAGTGATTTCCCCCTGGGCGCTGCCGCCGTCCTGTTGCTGCTGCGCCACGGCAACGGCGAAAGCGGACAGGGTCGGCGCTTCGAACAACATGCGCAGGTTCAGCTCCAGGCTCAGCTCTTCGCGAACCTTGGCGATCACTTGGGTGGCGGCGATTGAGTTACCGCCGAGCAGGAAGAAGTGATCGTCGGCGTTGACTTGCTGGACGTTCAGTTGCTCAGCCCAGATTTTGCCGATCAGCGTTTCCAGTTCGGAGGCGGACGCGGTCGACTCATGAGCGGTTTCAGCAGTGCCTGATGGGAATACGGCGTAGCTGTCGAGGCTGCCGTCCGCCAGGCGATTGCGGCAGGCCGAACGTTGCAGCTTGCCGCTGGAAGTCTTCGGCAGCGCGCCCGGGTTCAGCAGCACCACCACGCTCGGTGCTTCCTGATACGTCTCGGCCACGGCCTGGCGAATGGCTTTGATCAGCGCTTCGGGCGGGAGGATTTTCTGCACGCTGCGGCTGATTTCCGCCGCGATGCCGATACCTTCTTCGCCATTCTGATTGACCGCGAATGCTGCGACACGGCCCTTGCGCACCACCTCCACTTCGTTCTCGACCGTCTTCTCGATGTCCTGCGGATAGAGGTTGTGACCGCGCACGATCAGCATGTCTTTCAGGCGACCGGTGATGAACAGTTCGCCGCCGCGAATGAAGCCCAGGTCACCGGTACGCAGCCAGGTCTGGCCGGCGTGCTGGACGAAGGTCTTGGCAGTCGCCTCGGGGTTGCGCCAGTAGCCGAGGGCGATACTCGGGCCGGTTGCCCAGACTTCGCCGACGGCGTTGTCGGCCAGCGCTTCAAGCGTGCTCGGCTCAACGATCAGCACCGCATGATCGGGCTGGCTGATGCCACAACTCATGATCGGGCTGCCCTCGCCCGCTTCGGCGCGGTTCTGCGCGAGAGCCTGATCGTCGACGCGCAATGCAGGAATCCCTGTGCCGCGCGGTGTGCCGGCGACGAACAGGGTCGCTTCGGCCAGACCGTAGGACGCCATGAAGCTGTCTTCGCTGAAACCGCACGCGGTGAATTTCTCGGCGAAGCGTTCGAGGGTGTCGAGACGGATGGGTTCGGAACCCGAATAGGCGACGCGCCAGCGACTCAGGTCGAGGCGTTCCAGCGCCGATTCGCTGACCCGTTCGCTGCACAGTCGATAGGCAAAGTCAGGTCCGCCGCTGATGGTGCCGCCGTATTGGCTGATCGCTTCGAGCCAGCGCAACGGCCGGCCGAGGAAGTATGCCGGCGACATCAGGATGCACGGTACGCCGCTGAAGATCGGTTGCAGCAGACCGCCGATCAGGCCCATGTCGTGGTACAGCGGCAGCCAGCTGACGATCACGTCGTCCGGGTTCACGTCGATGCCGAAACCGTGGCGAATCAGCAGTTCATTGGCCACCAGATTACCGTGGCTGACCTGCACGCCTTTGGGCAGCGCGGTGGAGCCGGAGGTGTATTGCAGGAAAGCGATGTGGTCTTGCGGCAAGGTCGGCTCGACCCAACGCTCGGCCAGCGCGTTTTCGAGGGTGTCGACGCACAACAGCGGCGGCGCGCCTTCGATTTGCTGCAAGGCATCGCGCAGGCCGGCGCTGGTCAGCAGCAGACGCGGTTCGGCGTCGGCGATGATCGACAGCAGGCGCTCCTGATGGTGACGCTTGGCCGATTCCGGCGGATAGGCCGGCACCGCGATCACACCCGCGTACAGGCAACCGAAGAACGCCGCGACGTAATCCGGGCCGCTGGGAAACAGCAGCACCGCGCGATCACCGAATCCGGCCTCGGCCTGCAACGCCGCGGCGATGGTGCGGGCGCGCTGATCGAGTTCGCGATAACTGAGCACCACAGCCTGCTCCTCGGTTTCGGCGAGAAAGCGCAAGGCCAGCCGATCCGGCGTCAGGGCCGCGCGGCGCTGAAGGGCTTGGACCAGGGTGCTGGGGAGTTCGAACGCGTCGGTCATGAGGTTTCCTGCCTGAATTCGGCTTGCTGGTGGAATCGGGTTGGCTGCGGCATGCCCGTGCAAGGCATGCGGGACACGGTCTTCGCCGACCGTGCAAGGCATTGGAATGCGGTAGGTCCGGGGCTGCGTACCCGGATCCATTCACCAATGAGAACGGATGACGTCTTGAAATAATTAGTCGGCGGGCAGGATCGCCAATGGGGCTGGGCGCGTGGACGAGTGCGGCGGCGTGTCGCAGTTCTCAGTTCGCACCGTTATGGATCATTAGTTCTCTTTCTCAATTGACAATCATTATCATTCAACATAATTTGTCGCTCGATGTGTAGGACGGCCCGTCCCCCAGACGTCCCACTAACCTATTGGCAGCAAGGTGATTTCCATGACGGAACAAGTATCCACAAGCAGGTGCGATTCACCGCTACTTCAGGCATTCGTCGACAATCGACTGATTCTGGTCAAGATTGCAGCTCGCATTACCGGCTGCCGGTCACGCGCCGAAGATGTGGTGCAGGATGCGTTCTTCCGACTGCAATCGGCGCCGCCGATCACGTCGTCGATCAAGGCCCAGCTGAGTTATCTGTTCCAGATCGTGCGCAATCTGGCCATCGATCACTACCGCAAACAGGCGCTGGAGCAGAAGTACGCCGGCCCCGAGGAGGAAGGGTTGAACGTGGTCATTCAGGGCGCTTCGCCGGAAACCTCGCACATCAACTTCTCGACCCTGGAACACATTGCCGATGCATTGACCGAGCTGCCGGTCCGCACGCGCTACGCCTTCGAGATGTACCGTCTGCACGGCGTACCGCAAAAGGACATCGCCAAGGAACTCGGCGTTTCGCCGACCCTGGTCAATTTCATGATTCGCGATGCGCTGGTGCATTGCCGCAAGGTGTCGGGCAGCCGTGCAGATGTCATGACCGCAAACCGTCGCTGACAGCAGGCCACCCAAAAAAAGATCGCAGCCTTCGTCGAAGGGCTGCGATCTTTTTTTGTTTCAGCGAAACGTCACGCCAGTTTGCAGCGATCAAAAAACCGCTCGCGCCCCAGGATCATCAACGCCGCACGCTTGTGCGGGAAGTCGAACTCCTTTTCGCAGTGGAAGCACTGGTTGTGCATGTGGCCGATCATCTTCGCGTTGTCGGCACGCGGCTCGGCGACGACGCGCTGAGTACGCGGATCATCCAGAAACAGATAGTGCACCAATGCCGACAACCAGCTCGCCACCTTGTGCGGGCCGCGATGGTCTTCTTCCCCGACCAGCATGTGAATGCCACGGTCGTAATTGTCGGCATCGTAGAACGGCGCGATGCGATCTTCCTTGGCCCAGTAGGCTTCGAAGTAAGCGAACGGCTGGTCGTTGAAACAGCCGATCAGAGTCAGCGTATGCGGATCGGCGTCGAGCTTGCTCAGGTACTCGCGATGCTGTTCCAGGCTGCCCTCTTCCTGCCAGAAACTGGCGACTCGCGGACTGTTCTGCCAGCGGTTGAAACGCGCCAGATCCTGCTCGATCTCCACGGTCCGCAGAGAAATCCACGCACCGAGACGCGCATCGAAACGCCGATAGACTTCACCTCGCGGCTTCACCGGACGCAGCGGATGACGCTTGCCGTTGCTGATGACCATTTGCTGCGGGTAGCTGCCGGTCAGCGAAGTACCCAGCCACGGTTGCGGCAGTTGCCAGAAGAGCGTGCGTTCACAGCGATACTCGCCCGCCACGTCCGTGCTCACCAGCAAACCGCTGAGCAAGGCTTCGGTCGGCGCCTGATCCAGTTGCCAGATCAATTGCTGACGCGCCGAATCCCGGGCAAACAGCCAATAACAGGCCGCCCACAGCGCCTGGCCCGGTGGCAATGCATAACGTTCATCGATCTGGATCGGCCCCTGGCCTTCACGATCAAGGCGCAGGCGAATCAGCGGTTGCCCGTCCAGGCTCAGGCTCAGACGGCTTTCAGTGGCATCGGCTATCAGTTGACTGCCCGAAGGCAAGGCCAGGGCAGTCAGGTCATTCAGATTGGACATGGGTCGGGCTCACGATAATCGTCGACAGTTCAACGATGGGACGTGAGCCGGGGCGGGAAATTTAGGCCGGACGGTAAAAACCGCAACTCATGGACGACGCACCGGCACCACGGCGATCTTGTACGGATCGAAGATCTTCAGCATCTGCCCGCTGTCACGCAGGCCTTGCAGCAGTTTGCTGAACGCTTCGCCGGTAATCGGTGCCTCTGGCCTGAGAATCGCGTAGTGGTGGTAGATCTGGTCGATGCGCTGAGACACCAGCAATTCATCACGCACTTTTGCGTTGCGCAGCAGGTAATCGAACAGATACGAGCGAGTGACCAGCGCAATGTCCGCCCGACCGCGCAGCACCATCAACAGGTTGCTGTCGTGGGAATAGGTCAGCGTGGCGTTGTAGGTTTCCGCGAGGTATTTGGGGTCGGCATTGAAGTTGGCGAACTCGTAGTGATAGCCGCTGTACAACGCCAGGCGCTTGCCCTTGAGATCGGCGAAGTAATTCTGCTGGCGACCGGGTTCGTTTTCCGCGACGAAAATCTCTGCGTCCTCCAGCCCCATGTCGACCGTGGTGTGGGGAATGTCTTTCCAGCCCCAGTCCGGATTCTCGAAGATCGCCATGTCCGTGCGGCCCTCCTTGAAATCGCCGAACCGTCGTGGAATCGAGGTGGGGACAAGCTCAAAACGGAAGTCGCTCTGAGCACTGTTCAATGCAGCGACCAATTCCGGCAGCAGCCCCGTGTCGGCGCCGTTTTCCGGGCGAATGGTGTAAGGCGGGAAATGCGCAGCCCCCACCCGAACCACTTGCACCGCCTGAGCAGGCAAAACCCAGGATGCAGCCAGCGCTGCGAGCATCAGCCCGGCGGCCGTCCGATTTGACGAAGACTTCAAAACACCCCACTCCCCGAAAAAGTACCGTTCCATGCATTCAAGCTAGGCGGTTTCGCCCAGTTAGCCAGTTTCCCGGGCCGATAGAAAGTGATCAGCCTTCTTCAAGCACCAGAATCAGCGCTTCTTCGGCCAGTTGATCGAGGCTCAGACTGCCGCCGGCGCGGAACCAGGTGGTGGTCCAGGACAGCGCGCCCGTGAGAAAACGTCGGGTAATGAACACGTCACCTCGGATGAACCCCGCCGCCTTGGCCTCGCCCAGCACTTGCAGCCAGAGTTCTTCGTAGATGTCCCGCAGCGCCAGCACTTTGGCCTGACCGTCTTCGGACAGCGAGCGCCATTCATACACCAGCACCGCCATCGCTTCGCCGCTGCCGCCCATGATCGACTGCAATTCGCAGCGGATCAGCGCCAGCACCCGCTCGCGGACATTGGCCGCATCGGCCAGGGCCGCCCGCATCAGCGCCGTGTTGTAGCGGATGGTTTCTTCCATCACTGCACGCAGGATTTCATCCTTGCTTTTGAAGTGATGAAAGATGCTGCCTGACTGAATGCCCACGGCGCCCGCCAGGTCGCGCACCGTGGTGCGTTCGTAGCCCTTGTTGCGAAACAGGTGGGCCGCCACTTGCAGCAGTTTGCCGCGAGCGCTGTCCGGGTCGGTCAACTGGCCTTCGTCGACCAGTTCGCGCATGACCTTCAGGGCTTTTTGCTCGTCCACCCGTTCTCTCCTACAGTCGTTCAGTCGTCTGCCGCCCTGAAACCGCAGGGTTGCGCGGGCAATTTAAGCCGCCGGCCGCGACCAAGCAAGCGCTTGGGCAGAAGATAATTTCGCCTGTTTACAAACCAAGCGCTTGCTTGGTAGCCTCGATGCACTTCTGTCACAGGTTGCTGAGTCGGAGATGAAAATGCCCACCACGGTTCGCATCGGATGCGCCAGCGCATTCTGGGGAGACACCTCGACCGCCGCCGCGCAGCTTGTAGCCGGTGGAAAGCTGGATTATCTGGTGTTCGACTACCTGGCCGAGATCACGATGTCGATCATGGCCGGCGCGCGAATGAAGGACCCGCAGGCTGGGTTCGCCGGGGACTTCATCGAAGTCCTGGCGCCCCTGCTGCCGCAACTGGCCGAACAGAAGATACGCGTCATCAGCAATGCCGGCGGGGTCAATCCCCAGGCCTGTGCCGCCGCCCTGCAAGCGGCCTGCGACAAGGCCGGCGTGGCACTGAAAATCGCCGTGCTGTCGGGCGATGACCTGCAACCTCACTTCAAACACCTCGCCTCCCAAGGCATCACGGAAATGTTCAGCGGCGCCCCGCTGCCGCCGACGTGCGTGTCGATCAACGCCTACCTCGGCGCGCCGGGCATTGTCGAAGCGCTGCGCCTGGGCGCCGATATTGTGATTACAGGCCGGGTGGTCGACAGCGCAGTGGTCAGCGCCGCACTGGCGCATGAATTCGGCTGGTCGTGGCACGACTACGACAAACTCGCGCAAGCCGCCCTGGCCGGGCACATCATCGAATGCGGCGCGCAGTGCACCGGCGGCAACTTCACCGATTGGCGCGACGTGCCGGATTACGAACACATCGGCTTTCCGATCGTCGAAGTCAGCGCCGACGGCCAGTTCATCGTCAGCAAACCCGAAGGCTCCGGCGGATTGGTCACGCCGCTGACCGTCGGCGAACAGATGCTTTACGAGATCGGCGATCCACAGGCCTATCTGTTGCCCGATGTGGTCTGCGATTTCAGTCAGGTCAAACTTCAGCAACAAGGCAAGAACGCGGTTCGGGTCCACGGCGCCAAAGGCCTGCCACCCAGCGACAAATACAAGGTCAGCGCGACATACCCGGACGGTTTCCGCTGTACCGCCAGTTGCCTGATCGCCGGCATCGATGCGGTGGAAAAGGCTCGGCGCGTCAGTCAGGCGATCATCGACAAGACTTCGGAAATGCTCGAGCAACGCGGCTGGGGCCCTTACACCGAAACCCATATCGAGCTGCTTGGCAGCGAAGCCACCTACGGCCCTCACGGCCAGCGCCGGGACAGCCGCGAAGTGGTGATCAAACTCGCCGTGCGCCACCCGAACAAACAGGCGCTGATCCTGTTCTCCCGGGAAATCGCCCAGGCCGCGACCGGCATGGCACCGGGGCTGACCGGCATCGTCGGCGGGCGTCCGACGGTGTATCCGCTGATCCGGCTGTTCTCGTTCCTGATCGACAAAAGCGCCTGCACATTGCAGATCGACATCGACGGCCATTCTCATCCGTTCGCCCTGCCCGCCCCCACCCCACTCGACAGCCAGGATCTGCCCCTGCCCCACGAAACGCCTGGCCCCCAGGGCCGCGCCGACGCCAGCGTAGCGTTGGTGAAACTGGCGGTGGCGCGCTCCGGCGACAAAGGCAATCACAGCAACATCGGCGTACTGCCGCGCCGCCCCGAATACCTGCCGTGGATTGCCGAAGCGCTGACCCCGGCGGTGGTTGTCGACTGGATGAGTCATGTCCTCGACCCGATTCAAGGCCGGGTCGAGCGCTGGTATCTGCCGGGTACTCACAGCCTGAATTTCCTGCTGGAAAACGCCCTCGGTGGTGGCGGCGTGGCGAGTCTGCGCATCGACCCGCAAGGCAAGGCTTTCGCCCAACAACTACTGGAAATCCAGATCCCGGTGCCGCAGAGCATCGCCGAACAGTTCGACTAGAGGATTGGCACCATGGCGTATGAATCGATTTTCCGGGCTGATCTGTTCAGCGGTCAGACCGTGATCGTCACCGGTGGCGGCAGCGGCATCGGGCGATGCACCGCCCATGAACTGGCGGCGCTCGGGGCCAACGTGGTGCTGGTCGGACGCAAACCGGAAAAGCTGCAAGCCGTTGCCGCCGAAATTGCCGAGGACGGTGGTCGTGCGCACTGGAAAGCGTGTGATATCCGCGATGAAGAAGCCGTGAAGGCACTGGTCAGCGAACTGATCCGCGAACACGGGCCGATCCACGGGCTGGTCAACAATGCCGGCGGCCAGTACCCCTCGCCCCTGGCCTCGATCAACCAGAAAGGTTTCGAAACCGTGCTGCGCACCAATCTGGTCGGCGGTTTCCTGATGGCCCGGGAAGTGTTCAATCAGTCGATGAGCAAACACGGCGGCAACATCGTCAACATGCTCGCCGACATGTGGGGCGGCATGCCCGGCATGGGCCACTCCGGTGCCGCGCGGTCGGGCATGGACAACTTCACCAAAACCGCGGCGTTCGAATGGGGTTATGCCGGCGTTCGGGTGAATGCGGTGGCACCGGGCTGGATCGCTTCCAGCGGCATGGACACTTACGAAGGCGCGTTCAAGGCCGTGATCCCGACCTTGCGCGAACACGTGCCGCTCAAGCGCATCGGCACGGAATCGGAAGTCAGCGCGGCGATCGTGTTTCTGCTCAGCCCGGCTGCCGCGTTCGTCAGCGGCAGCACCTTGCGCATCGACGGCGCCGCCAGCCTGGGCAGTCGCGCCTGGCCGCTGCACAAGGCGACCCACAGCAAATCCTTCAACGGTTTTCACCGGGCCTATATACCGGATGTCTTGAAGGACAAGGAGTAAGCCATGCCGGTCATTCAATCCCAGCTCGATCCGCACAGCGAAGCCTTCGCCCGCAACCGCGCAGCGATGCTTGCGGCCATCGAGCAAGTCCAGCAGCTGGAACAGAACCTGCTGAACAAGGCTGCCGAAGCCAAGCCCAAATTCGACAAACGCGGACAATTGCTGCCCCGTGAGCGCCTGAATCTGTTGCTCGACCCCGGCGCGCCCTTCCTCGAACTGGCGAGCCTGGCCGGCTACAAGCTGCACGACGACAAGGACGGCAGCTCGGCCGGTGGCGGCTTGATCGCCGGCATCGGTTACGTGTCCGGCGTTCGCGCCTTGATCGTGGCGAACAACAGCGCGATCAAGGGCGGGACGATTTCCCCGTCGGGCCTGAAAAAATCCCTGCGTCTGCAACAGATTGCCCAGGAAAACAAACTGCCGGTCATCACCCTCGCCGAAAGCGGCGGCGCCAACCTCAATTATGCGGCGGAGATTTTCGTCGAAGGTGCGCGCAGTTTTGCCAATCAGGCGCGCATGTCCGCCATGGGTTTGCCGCAGATCACCGTGGTGCACGGTTCGGCCACCGCCGGCGGCGCCTATCAGCCGGGGCTGTCGGATTACGTGGTGGTGGTGCGCGGCAAGGCCAAGCTGTTTCTCGCAGGTCCTCCATTGCTAAAAGCAGCGACCGGTGAAGTTGCCACGGACGAAGAACTGGGCGGCGCCGAGATGCACGCACAAGTCGCCGGCACCGCCGAATACCTGGCCGAAAACGATGCCGACGGCGTGCGTCAGGTGCGGGAAATCGTCAGCCTGCTGAACTGGAACGAGCAACTGCCGTGGCTGCCTGAGCCGCAATTCAAGGAACCGTTGTACCCCATCGACGAGCTGCTCGGCCTGATCCCGGACGACCCGAAAAAACCTTACGACGTGCGCGAAATCATTGCGCGGATCGCCGACGAATCGCGCTTCATGGAGTTCAAGGGCGAGTTCGATCAGCAGACCGTTTGCGGCCACCTGAAAATTCAGGGCCGCGCCTGCGGTTTCATCGGCAACAACGGCCCGATCACGCCCAACGGCGCGAGCAAGGCCGCGCAGTTCATTCAACTGTGTGACCAGAGCCAGACGCCGCTGCTGTTTTTCCATAACACCACCGGGTTCATGGTCGGCACCGAATCGGAACAGCACGGCGTGATCAAGCACGGCTCGAAACTGATCCAGGCCGTGGCCAATGCGCGGGTGCCGAAACTGACCATTGTGGTCGGCGGTTCCTATGGCGCGGGCAACTACGCAATGTGCGGACGCGGGCTTGATCCGCGCTTCATTTTCGCCTGGCCCAACAGCCGTACCGCCGTGATGGGTGGCGCCCAGGCCGGCAAGGTGTTGCGTATCGTCACCGAAGCCAAGCAGTTGAAGGACGGCCTGGCGCCCGACCCGAAAATGCTCGACATGCTGGAGCAGGTCACCGCACAGAAACTCGACAGCCAGTCCACCGCCCTCTATGGCAGCGCCAACCTGTGGGACGACGGGCTGATCGATCCACGCGACACCCGCACCCTGCTCGGTTACTTGCTGGACATCTGCCACGAAGCCGGCATCCGCACGTTGCAACCCAACAGCTTCGGCGTCAGCCGGTTCTGATCGCCACGGACTCAAGGAGAACAATAAAATGATCTTCACCCCGGAACACGAAGCCCTGCGCCGTACCGTCCGCCAGTTCGTCGAGCACGAGATCAACCCCCACGTCGATGAATGGGAAAAGGCCGGACGTTTTCCGATCCACGAGATTTTCCGCAAGGCCGGCGACCTCGGCCTGTTGGGGATTTCCAAGCCGGAGAAATTCGGCGGCATGGGCCTGGATTACAGCTATTCGATCGTCGCGGCCGAAGAGTTCGGCACCATCCATTGCGGCGGCATTCCGATGTCGATCGGCGTGCAGACCGACATGTGCACTCCCGCCCTCGCCCGCTTCGGTTCCGATGAGTTGCGCGAGGAATTCCTGCGCCCGGCGATCACCGGTGAACAGGTCGGTTGCATCGGCGTGTCGGAAGTCGGTGCCGGTTCCGATGTCGCCGGGCTCAAGACCACCGCACGCAAGGACGGGGACGACTATGTGATCAACGGCAGCAAGATGTGGATCACCAACTCGCCGAGCGCCGACTTCATCTGCCTGCTGGCCAACACCTCGGACGACAAACCGCACATCAACAAGTCGCTGATCATGGTGCCGATGAACACGCCGGGCATCAGCCTCAGTTCGCACCTCGACAAGCTCGGCATGCGCAGCTCGGAAACCGCCCAGGTGTTTTTCGACAACGTGCGCGTGCCCCAGCGCAATCGCATCGGCCATGAAGGCGCCGGGTTCATGATGCAAATGCTGCAATTCCAGGAAGAACGCCTGTTCGGCGCGGCCAACATGATCAAGGGCCTGGAATATTGCATCGACAGCACCATCGAGTACTGCAAGGAACGCAAGACCTTCGGCAACGCGCTGATCGACAATCAGGTGATCCACTTCCGCCTCGCCGAATTGCAGACCGAAATCGAATGCCTGCGAGCGCTGGTCTATCAGGCCACCGAGCAATACGTGAAAGGCCAGGATGTCACCCGACTGGCCTCGATGGCCAAACTCAAGGCCGGGCGCCTCGGCCGCGAAGTCAGCGACAGTTGCCTGCAATACTGGGGCGGCATGGGCTTCATGTGGGACAACCCGGTGGCCCGCGCCTACCGCGACGTGCGTCTGGTATCGATTGGCGGGGGCGCCGACGAAATCATGCTGGGGATCATCTGCAAACTGATGGGCATCCTGCCGGGGAAAAAGAAATGACCACCCTGCCCGTTTGCCAGACGCTGTTGCTGGAACCCCATAACGGCGTGCTGCACATCACCCTCAATCGCCCGGAAAACCGCAACGCCATGAGCCTGCAGATGGTCGCCGAGCTGCGTTCGATTTTCGCCGCCGTGCGCGATGACCGCAGCGTGCGCGCGTTGGTGCTCAGCGGCGCCGGCGGGCATTTCTGTGCCGGCGGCGACATCAAGGACATGGCCAACGCCCGCGCTCAGGGCAGCGATGCCTATCGCGAGTTGAACCGTGCCTTCGGGTCGATGCTGGAAGAAGCCCAGCACGCGCCACAAGTGTTGATCACCGTGCTGCAGGGCGCGGTGCTCGGGGGCGGTTTCGGACTGGCGTGCGTGAGCGATATCGCGATGGCCGATCATCAGGCGCAATTCGGCCTGCCGGAAACCAGTCTCGGTCTGTTGCCGGCACAGATCGCGCCGTTTGTAGTGCAACGCATCGGCCTCACCGAAGCCCGGCGCCTGGCGCTGACCGCTGCACGATTCGACGGTCATCAGGCACGGCGTCTGGGGCTGGTGCATTTTGTCGAAGAGGATCCACAGGCGTTGGCCGAGCGGCTGGACGAGGTGTTGCAGCATGTCCTGTGCTGTGCTCCCGAAGCGAATGCCACCACCAAGAAACTCTTGCTGGCCAGCGCCGGCCAGCCATCGAACGAATTGCTGGATGAAGCGGCGCAGTGGTTCAGCGAAGCGGTGACCGGTGCCGAAGGCATAGAAGGCACGATGGCGTTCGTGCAAAAGCGCAAACCCGGATGGAGCACCTGACTCTGTGGGAGCGGGCTTGCCCGCGATGAGGCCCTTCAATCCACCGCCAACATTCAGGAAAAACCACCATGCCCGTCATCCACAAAATCCTGATCGCCAACCGCGGTGAAATCGCCTGCCGCATCCAGCTCACCGCCCAGGCTCTGGGCTATCGCACGGTTGCGGTGTTCAGCGACGCCGACGCCAATGCGCTGCATGTCCAAATGGCGGATGAGGCGGTGAACATCGGCCCGGCGTCCGTGCAGCAGTCCTACCTGAACATCCCGGCCATCCTCGACGCCGCCCGGCGCAGCGGTGCCGACGCGATCCATCCCGGCTATGGTTTTCTCTCGGAAAACGCCGAGTTCGCCCGTGCCTGCGAACAGGCCGGCCTGACGTTCATCGGCCCCAGCGTCGAAGCCATCAAACTGATGGGCAGCAAACGCCAGTCGAAAATCGCCATGCTCGCCGCCGGTGTGCCGTGCATCGCCGGCTATCAGGGCGCCGAGCAGGATGACGCAACGCTGACCCGCGAAGCCGAACGCATCGGTTACCCGTTGATGATCAAGGCCAGCGCCGGCGGTGGCGGGCGCGGCATGCGTCTGGTGCACAGCGCCGAGGAACTGCCGGCGCAGTTGCGCACGGCCCGCTCGGAAGCCTTGAACGGCTTCGGCAGCGACGAACTGATTCTCGAACAGGCGCTGATCGAACCGCGTCACGTCGAGGTGCAGTTGTTCGGCGACCACCACGGCAACCTGATCTACCTCGGCGAGCGCGACTGTTCGATTCAGCGCCGCCACCAGAAAGTGATCGAAGAAGCGCCTTGTCCGGTGATGACCGAAAAACTGCGTCAGGCGATGGGCGAAGCGGCGCTCAAGGCCGGGCGTGCGGTGAACTATGTCGGCGCCGGCACCGTGGAGTTTTTGCTTGATGCCGATGGCCGGTTCTACTTTCTGGAGATGAACACCCGGTTGCAGGTCGAGCACCCGGTGACTGAATTGATTACCGGGCTGGATCTGGTGGCTTGGCAACTGTCGGTCGCCGAAGGCCAGCCGCTGCCGCTGACCCAAGCGCAGGTGAAGCTCGATGGCCATGCCATGGAAGTGCGCCTCTACGCCGAAGATCCGGCCCAGGATTTTCTGCCGCAGACCGGGCGTGTCGAAGTCTGGGCGCCGGCACTGGATCGCGGTGCGCGGATTGATCACGGCCTGATCGAAGGGCAGTCGATCTCACCGTTCTACGACCCGTTGCTCGGGAAACTGATCGCCCACGGCGCAACCCGCGAAGAAGCCCGGCGCAAATTGCTGCGTGCGGTACAGGACAGCGTGTTGCTGGGTGTGCAGAGCAATCAGCGACTGCTGGCCAGTCTGTTGCAGCATCCGCAGTTCATCAGCGGCGAATTCGGCACCGGGTTTATCCCGCAGCATTTCGCCGACCATCCTTGTCTGCATCCCCATAAACCGAGTGCCGAAGAACTCGCGGTTGCGGCGTTGCTGTTTTATCAATCCTGCGCCGGGGCGCATCGTTCACCCTTGGCCGGTTGGCGCAACAATGCCGGGGCGCCATTGCACTATCGGCTGGGTCTCGACGATCAGGCGTGGAGTGTGCAATTGCTTGCCGCCCCGGATGGCATCGTTCGGGTTCAGGTGGCTGAACGAGCCTTCGAACTGAAGCTCATCGAATACAGCGAACGCTCGATATCCCTGGAAATCGAAGGCCTGCGCCAGCGCCACGCCTATCGCCTGCACGACGACCAGCTCTGGCTATTCACCCGCCCCGGCAGCCTGCGCCTGGTGGATCGAACTCATGCGGTGATCGACAGTCAGACCAGCGTCAGCTCCGGCACCTTGAAAGCTCCGATGGATGGCGCAATCATCGACGTGCTTGTCAGCGAAGGCAGCCCGGTCAGCAAAGGTCAGTTGCTGGTGGTGCTGGAGGCGATGAAAATGGAGCACCCGCTCAAGGCCGGCATCGACGGCGTGCTCAAGCGGGTGCAGGTCAAGGTCGGCGATCAGGTCAAAAATCGTCAGGTTCTGTTGCAGGTCGAGTGAGTGGTCAAACGCATCCGCAAGGTTTGACTACGCTCTGACTATCAGGACGCGGAAATCAGGAACCCTGCGATGCCCCATTGGCTGGTCATTGATCTGGAAGCCACCACCGATGAGGGTGGCTGGCCGGTTACGGAAATGGAAATCATCGAGATCGGCGCCACCCTGGTGGATCGCGCCGGTCGCGAGCAGGACCACTTTCAGCGCTTCGTCAAACCGGTGCGTCGGCCCCTGCTGACGCCGTTCTGTCGCGAACTCACCCACATCACCCAGGCCAACATTGACGCCGCGCAACCGCTGACCGAAGTCTGGCCGGCGTTCGAGCGCTGGCTCGGTCAGCACCAGACTCGTCTTGAAGGCTGGGCCAGTTGGGGCGACTACGACCGCAGGCAATTGCTTCAGGAATGGCAGCGCCTGCAACTCGACAGTGCGCTGAACCGTGTGCCGCACATGAACCTCAAACAGCGTTTTGCCAAGGCCCGACGCCTCGAACGGCCCCTGGGACTCAATGGCGCGCTGCAACTGGCGGGTATGCAGTTCACCGGTCAGCAGCACCGGGCGCTGGAAGATGCGCGCAATACCGCCCGATTATTGCCGCTGGTGCTGCCGCTCTAGCGCAGGTGACGGCGCCATGAGCCTTGTGCATACTGGCCGACCTTTTTGACCCTTTTAAGCCCTTTTCGAGAGGAATCGCCCATGTTTAAAGTCAACGAGTACTTCGACGGCACCGTCAAGTCGATCGCTTTCGGCACTGCTGAAGGCCCTGCGACCATCGGCGTCATGGCCCCGGGCGAATACGAATTCGGCACCAGCCAGCGTGAAATCATGCACGTGGTTTCGGGTGCACTGACCGTCAAACTGCCGGACAGCAGCGACTGGGAAACTTTCGCCGCCGGCAGCCAGTTCAACGTGCCAGCCAACAGCAAGTTCCAGCTGAAAGTGGCCGTCGACACCGCTTACCTGTGCGAATACCGCGGCTGAGATCCCGGTTTTCTGCGGCCATGAAAAATGCCCGTGTCCAAGGACACGGGCATTTTTCGTTTCGGGGCAGATTACTCGAGGATTTCCACAGGCATGCCGACTTCGAGTCGGCCATTGCTGTCATTGACCAGGTTTTGACCGAACATTGCACCGTCGGCCTGGGCGCGGGTCTTCTGCAGCGTCGCCAATGGCTCGCGATCGGCGCTGCGCTCGCCTGTCTGCGGGTCGATGGTGGTGAGAATGCAGCGTGAACACGACTTGACCACGCGGAACTCGACATCACCGATGCGGATGCGCTTCCAGCCATCCTCGGCATACGCCTCGCTGCCCTCGATCACCAGATTCGGCCGGAACCGCAGCATTTCCAGCGGACGTCCGACTTCCTGCGACAAATGCTGCAGCGATGCCTCGCCAATCAGCAGCAGCGGGAAACCGTCGGCGAAGGCCACCTGGTCGTCATCGTTGCCATACCCGGCCTGAGTCGTCCGGGCGCGGTCCAGCGGCACTTGCACCAGCCGGGTCGGTTTGCCAATGAACTCGCTGACCCAACGGGCCGCTTCTTCGCCGGCATCCGGCACACGCAGGGTGTCGCGCCAGATGGTCACGCCGCGCAGTTCGGCTTCGTTGCCAGGCAGCGCGATATCAATCGCCGAATGCCCCGGCGCCTCGAGGTTCAGGCCACCGTCGGCATTCCACAGCGCCGACAATTGGCTCATCTTCGCTTCGGCACGCTGAGTCAGGAAGCGCCCGCTGGCCTCGTCTACCAGCATCCAGCGTCGGTCGCCCTCAAGCCCCAGTTTGTCCAGACCAATCCCTTGCAGGACCTCGCCCTTGGCGGATTTCAACGGGTAACGATAAAGCGCGCTCAGACGCAGCATGGCCAGCTCCCTGGTGGGTGAAAAACGCCACCCTATATGAGCTTTGTCGCCGAATCAAAGTCTGACGCCGGATCAGCCTCGACAAGTTGATCAGGCCGGTACTTCGTCGAGCATCAGACGCTGGCGCACCACATCGACCAGTTTGTCCGGCTGGAACTTGGAGAGGAAGTTGTCGCAACCGACCTTCTTCACCATCGAATCGTTGAAGCTGCCGGACAGCGAGGTATGCAGCACCACATACAGGCCACGCAGACGCGGGTCGTTGCGGATTTCGGTGGTCAGGCGATAGCCGTCCATTTCCGGCATTTCCGCGTCGGTGAAGATCATCAACAGCTTGTCAGTCATGTTGACCCCTGTATCCGCCCACGCCTTGAGCATGTTCAGGGCTTTCAGACCGTCACTGGCAATGTGCATTTTCACGCCCAACTGGCCGAGGGTGTCGCGCAGTTGCGACAGGGCCACATTGGAGTCGTCCACCAACAGCACCTCACGACCGCGAGCCCGCTCCAGAACCGGGTCTTCGAGCTTGTCGCGGGACACCTTGGCGTTATAGGGAACGATTTCAGCGAGGACTTTCTCGACGTCGATGATTTCCACCAGTTGATCGTCGACCTTGCTGATGGCGGTCAGGTAGTGCTGTCGGCCGGCACTGGTCGGTGGCGGCAGGATGGCTTCCCAGTTCATGTTGACGATGCGATCCACGCCACCGACGAGGAACGCCTGCACCGAGCGGTTGTACTCGGTGACGATGATCGTGCTGTTGGGGCCCGGCACCAGAGGACGCATGCCGATGGCCTGCGACAGGTCGATCACCGGCAGGGTCTGACCGCGCAGGTTGACCACACCGCAGACAAACGGATGACGCTGGGGCATCAGGGTCAGCTTGGGCAGTTGCAGGACTTCCTGGACCTTGAACACGTTGATCGCGAACAATTGGCGCCCGGCCAGTCGAAACATGAGAATTTCCAGGCGATTCTCACCCACCAGTTGCGTGCGTTGGTCTACCGTATCGAGAATGCCGGCCATCAAATGACTCCTGGGGCTTGTACTGGTGAATTCATTAAAGAGGGTTATCGGCTGACTCCAGCCGATCTTGATCCCCATACAAATCACCTACAAAATGCCATGAGGAAGCATTGATGTCACATTAACATCATGCTTTACTGGCCCCGTGACTTCATCTGCTACATTCTCTGCGGCGCGACCACGGTTTGCGCGGCAGGTTCCCGTGCCTAAGGGATTCCCCTAGGAACAATCAGGCCCAACCTGATGTTCGCAATATCCAATAGCCATTAATGTGACGCCATTCTCATTGCATGAACGGAGTCAGGCTTTTGTGTGCGATCGCAGGTCAGTGGAACCCTCTCCTCTCGAAACCCCCGGCACCAGCCTCCTCGGCTCTGCAGGGCGCGATCTCACGACGGTTCATGATCGTCGACACACACGACATTCGCTCATCAGACATGACGTTGTGGAGATAAGCATGCCGAACGACCGTAAAGAGTGGGCACAGCGGTTCCCCGAATTTCTCGTCGAGGCTGAAATGCTCCTGGCCAAGTCCGAAGAGTGCCTGAGTCACTTGCAACTGATCAGCAATGACAGGGACGCCATCGACTGCATGCTCAGCACCCTCCTCAAGCTGGCGAACAAGGCCGATGCCCTGGCGCTGGAGGCGGTCTCCGAATTCTCTCTGCACCTGCATGGCCTGCTCAGCCAGGCACAGGACCGTGTCGACCTGCATGCCGAGGCTCTGGATGCCCTGAAGGACTGCTTCACCTTGATGGCCTGGCAGCTTGAACTGATCGACCCGAGCACCGGCCAGTTGAGCCTGGACGACAGCGAGCAGACGTCCCTCATCGAAGCGTTCGCCTTTCAGGTCGGACAGAGCCAGTTTCAGCCACCACTCAAAGGCAAACCCCTGTCCCTCGTGTCTTACTCGGAGCGACAAGCTTAAACGCGAGCACCTGGCGTCCTTTGCAACACCGTTAGTTTGAAGCATCGAATGTCGCAATTGATTAACTCATGCCTGCCCGCGACACCTCCAAACAAATAATCATGTTTCACACATCCAGACTCACCACCACTGAAGTCAGGGTTTACCCGTGTATGAGAAATGAAAACTTCGGATTACATGGATAATTATCGGGTTCGGCAAATCAACTTTTTCCATTATGGAACTCGCGTCCAACATGGCGTATTTCCTGACTCTTCGGACATATAGGGTGAACGCGACCAACGGTATGTTAAGTGGTATTATGCCGCCCGTTAGTTGCTTTCACTTAATGGCACAGTGACTTCAATGACCGGTCTGCAGCAAAGTTGGCAGTCAATTACCGATCACTGAACCTTGTTGAATCAACAGCCTGAACCACAGTATTTTCAGACAGAGACCGCCAGTCACTCAGACCGGTCTGCCCGCAGCGAACATCCATTGGCTCCATCCGCTATGTACGCCAGCCTCAAGTCAATCATCACATGGCCTCCCTCCCGAGAAAACGCACGCCGGTTCACGCTCATGCTCTGCATTGGCGCGGCGGCCGGCAGCCTGTTGACTTATGGCTTGGCCGCGCCGGTGTCGATTGGTTTGCTGCTGATCAATGTCGCAGCCGCAGGTTGCGTCTGGACACAGCATCGCCTGTCGCGAAAATCGATCAAGTTCCAGCCCCAGGAGCTGGCCGACCGCTTGCTCGAAGTGCAGGAAAACGAACGTCATCGTCTCAGTCGCGAACTGCATGACGACATCGGTCAGCTGCTGACCGCCGCCAAACTGCAGAGCGAATGGCTCAGGCGACGCCTGCCGGACGATCTCCAGGAACAGTGCTCGGCACTCTGTGACACCCTTGAGGAAACCCTCGACAAAGTCCGCGACGTTTCGGCCATTCTCAACCCGCGGCAACTGACTAGCCTCGGCCTGGAAGCCAGCCTGCGCGCGCACTTGCTCAAGACCCTGGCCAATACCTCGATTCACTGGAGTCTCGACTGCCAGCAGCGACTCAATGGCATTCCTGAAGAAATGGCGGTCGCGGCCTTTCGAATCACTCAGGAAGCGGTGACCAACATCCTGCGTCATGCGCAGGCCAAAAACCTGCTGATCCGCGTACAGCGTCTTCAGCAAGGCCTGACCCTGCTGATCAGCGATGACGGTCTGGGTTTTGCCCCGGCTGCCGATCCCGGTCGTGAAGGGCAACGAGGGATGGCCGGGATGGCCGAAAGAATCGAGCAACTGGGCGGCACCCTGAACGTGACGAGCGAGCCGGACAAAGGCACTCAAATCGAAGCACTATTCCCCTGGGCGCCAAGGGCACTCGAGCGGGCCAGTACGAATAAGGTTATGCGTTGACTTGTAACTTACTTCTGGTGGATGACCACTCGCTGATCAGAGCCGGCGTGCGCGCTCTGGTGCTGGATATTCCGGGCTATGCGGTAATCGGCGAGGCCAATGACGGCTCGCAGTTGCTTGAAATGGTCGAGCAACTGAATCCCGATATCGTCCTTCTGGACATTTCCATGAAAGAAACCGGCGGCCTCGAAGCCTTGCAGCGACTCAGACGAGTCCGCCCGCACAGCAAAGTGCTGATCCTTTCGATGCATACCGACCCTGCCCTGATCATGCAGGCGCTGGAGTCCGGTGCCCATGGCTATCTGCTCAAGGACACCACCGCCACCGAACTGGAGCATGCACTGGAAGCGCTGCGCAACAACGAACGCTACCTGAGCCCCGCCATCGCCCACACGGTGATCAATCAGGCGCTGACCCGCAACCAGAAGCTGCAACCGGAAGTCGCCGACTCGCATAACCTCACGGCCCGCCAACTGGAAATTTTGCGCCTGATCGTGCGCGGCAAGTCCACACGCGAGATCGCCAATGGCCTGGGCCTGAGCATCAAGACCGTGGAAACCCACCGCTCGCAAATCATGAAACGCCTGCAGATCTACGACGTGGCAGGACTGGTGCTGTTTGCCGTGCGGGAACAGATCATCAGCCTGGACGACTGACCCGCCGCGTACCGCTCAACAGCGGTGAGTTCTCCGGCAAATGCATACGCAACGCCGCCGGGCGCGCGGCAAACCGCAGATTGTCACCTTCCAGCGGCTCGCCATCGAGATTGATGCAGAGCCCTTCGGCGGCCTTGATTTCAACCCAGGGCAAACGCGCGCGCACAAACATGTTGTCGATGCCGAAACCGTCGCTGAGCAGGCTTTTCAGTGTCCCGACCAACTCCTGCGGTGCCGGCAGGATACTGATATCCAGCAGACCGTCGTTCACCAGCGCCTCCGGACACAAGACATGCCCTCCACCCGCCTGGCGACCGTTACCGATGCCCAGCGCGAGCATTTCACCGCTCCAGTGGAAGCCCGGTCCCTGTAATTCGCCATAGGCGGTACGCAGTTCACTGAATCGCGACAGTCCCGTAAACAGATAGGCCGCGCCCCCCAGCACTTTTTTCAGATCCTCCGAGGTGTTGGCAGTGACCTGGCTGCCAAATCCACCGGTGGCCATGTTCAGGAATATCTGCCCGCCCACTTCGCCAAGATCGATTTCACGTGGAGGTCTATCGAGCAACTCGAGCGCTTCGGCCGGCTCCAGAGGAATACCGGCCGCGCGGGAAAAATCGTTGGCGGTTCCCAGCGGCAACAATACCAGACTGGCCTTGTGTGAATGAGCCGCCAACGCCTCGGCGATATCGCGCAAAGTGCCATCACCGCCGCCAGCGATGATCTGCCTGTATCCGGCCGCCAGCGCCTCTTCCACCAGACGCTGGGCATCACCGGCCTCCCAGGTCAGACGTACCGCCAATTCCCAGCCCTGCTTGCGTTTGTGTTCAACGGCGGCGCGAACCGCTTCGTTAAGTGCCTGCTTGCCATGCAGAATCAGCAATGCCCTGCGCTCATCCATCTTGGCCACTCCCGTTATTAAATCAGTTCGGGACATCTTGACCTTCACAGCACGTAAAAGAGCCGCCGCAATCCCAAGTATTTCCAGCGGCGCGGCTTCCTCGTCCTACAAGGCGGTATTTTTTCGTACGAAATGTAAGGAATCGGCTCAATTGACCCGTCCTGACCATTCGTACACTGTGGTTCTGAGGCAGTAATCTTTAACCCGATAACACACAAGGACGTGCAGGTAATGAGTCAAAACATCACCCGGACTTTAGATCATTCGAGAATCAGTTTCTGCCGGCAGAAACTCATGGCGGCAGGCGGAATTTTCCATGCACAGTCATGAAGCAAGAATGACAGCAAGTCCGGTTGCCCCCCTCTCCGGCAGTCGCGCCTGCCATCAATCCGAATTCAAGAGCAGCGCCAAAAACACTGGAGAAAAAATCATGGACCCTCGTGTCACCGAGCTGGAAACCCACCTCAAATATATCCGCCGTGACATGGACGAAGTAAAAGGAGACGTCAAAGCCATCAAACACCGTCTCGCCTACTCTGCGGGCGCCACAGCAGTGGTCCTTGGATTGTTGGGCTGGGTTGCCAATAGCCGCTTCGACCAGCTCGTGACACTGATCAGCCGATGACTTACAGAAATGCAGGCCCCCGCCGGGCCTGCATTTCAATGTTCAGCCGAGAAGGTCACTCAGAGGAATAAAGGGCACCATCTCTCCCTGGATCAGGGTGCGCCCCTCCTGCACTTCTACCAACCCATCAGCCCAGGCGGCGCTACGCAGAACACCTGAACTCTGGTTTCGGTAGATGGTTGCGTGCCCCTGTTCCATGCGTCCCCGCAGGAACTCACGCCGATTGCCGGCCTGGGGCCAGACGAATCCAGCCGGTACTGGAAACTTGAGAGGTTCTACATCCTGCACACCCTGGCGACGCAGCAGATAGGGCTTGGTCAACAGCGCAAAGGTCACCAGGGTGGATGCCGGATTACCAGGCAGGCCGATGACCGGAACACTTCGAAAGTGACCGACAGTCAAAGGTTTCCCGGGTTTGATTGCCAGCTTCCAGAGTGTCAGCTCTCCCTCTTCCCTCAGCGCAACGCCAAGGAAATCCGCTTCCCCAACCGATACGCCTCCGGTCGACAGAATCAGATCGGCCTCCTTGAGCTCCCCAAGACGTGCGCGGGTGGTGGGCAAGTCATCCGGAAGAATCCCGGCATCCAGCACTTCACAGCCCAATCGCTGCAGCCAGCTGCACAGCACCACCCGGTTGCTGTTGTAAATCTGCCCCGGACCCAGTGCCGTTCCCGGTTCAACCAGCTCATCACCAGTGGACAATACTGCCACGCGGATCTTGCGGACCACATCAAGGCCGGCGCAGCCCAAAGACGCCGCCAACCCTTGCTCGATCGGACCGAGACGGGTTCCGGCAGACAGGATCAACTCGCCGACGGTGGTTTCCTGTCCCTGCGGACGGATGTTCTGACCGGACACCATGGGCTCGATAAACCGCACTCGTCCGTCGGACTCGATCACGGCGTTTTCCTGCATCTCGACGCAATCGGCGCCCGGCGGAACGGGTGCCCCTGTAAAGATACGGGCACAGGTGCCCGGCTCCAGCGGTTCAGGCGCCTGACCGGCAAAAATCTTCTGACTGACAGGCATCGTCTCACCGGTCCGGTCGGCCAGGTTCAGGGCATAACCGTCCATGGCACTGTTGGGCCATGGCGGCAGATCCAGTGTCGAAACCAGATCCTGTGCCAGCACCCGGCCCTCGACCTGCGCCAGTGGCAGATACTCGGATTCGACAATCCGCGAGGCGTCCGCCATTTCCAGCAGACGCGCCAATGCTTCCTCGACCGGCATCAGGCTGCCGGTCTTGCCAGGCTTACCCGCGGGATTCACAGGGAGCCGCCTGTTTCAGATGAGGGACGAAATTGCACGGGCGGTGCCGTGAATCCAGTTGCTCGGCCAGGATGCCGTCCCAACCGGTGCGTACCGCGTTGGTCGAGCCCGGCAGGCAGCAGACTAGCGTACCGTTGGCCAGCCCCGCCAATGCCCGGGATTGCACAGTGGAAGTGCCGATATCGGCCACCGAAATCTGGCGGAACAGCTCACCAAAACCATCGACTTGTTTGTCGAGCAGGCATGCAACGGCTTCCGGCGTGCTGTCTCGACCGGTAAACCCGGTGCCTCCAGTGATCAGCACCACTTGCACGACGTCTTCGGCGATCCAATGGGCGACTTGTGCACGGATTTTGTAGAGGTCATCTTTGAGCAATACCCGCTCAGCCAGGTTATGGCCGGCAGCGGTCAAACGGTCGACGAAAATCTGGCCGGAGGTATCGGTTTCCAGCGTACGGGTGTCACTGACTGTGAGTACCGCGATATTGAGCGGTGCGAAAGGTACATCAGCCTTGGCTTTCATAGGCTCGTCCAGTTGTAGGGGAAACAGCCCGGTGTTATATCACAGCGCTCCATTTTTTCGCCGAACCTGCGGAGAGTCGCCATGACTTCGAATACGCTATTGCCACCCTGCTCCGTCCTCTTGCTGGCCGGCGGACGCGGCCAGCGCATGGGCGGCCAGGACAAGGGACTCGTCGAGTGGCAGGGCGAACCGCTGATCGCTCATCTGCAGCGCAAGGTACGCCCCATGACGGATGACCTGATCATCTCCTGCAACCGCAATCATGAACGTTACGCATCTTTCGCAGATCAACTGGTGAGCGATGACGTGGAGGACTTTCCGGGGCCGCTGGCCGGTATTCGCGCAGGTTTGCGCGCTGCCCGCCACACCCACTTGCTGGTCCTGCCTTGTGATGTACCGCGAATCGACCTCCCCTTGCTCCAGGAAATGCGCGAGACCGCCAGCCTGTACCCTGAAAATCCGTTGATGCTGCGTCATGATGACCACTGGGAACCCTTGCTTTGCGTCATCCCGGTGGCGCTGCTGCCAGCGTTCGAAGACGCCTGGCACGAAGGAGAACGCAGCCCGGGCCGGCTCATGCGCAGCCTTGGCGCCCAGGCTCTGATCTGCCCGGACAACGACCCGCGACTGGCCAATCTCAATACCCCGGAACTGTTAAGCTCTCATAACACTGTGTCAGACTGACCGCATTCAAGGAACTCTCACGCCTTGCATACGTCTACAAGTTCAGTAACCAAAAGAATTCCCTTCGGAGACAAACACATGACTCAACGGACTCTCGCCACTTTCATGCTCGCACTGGGCCTGGCCACCCTCGCCGGTTGCGCTTCGCCAACGGTGATCACCTTGAATGACGGTCGCGAAATCCAGGCCGTCGACTCGCCTAAATACGACAAGGATTCGGGCTTCTACGAGTTCGAGCAACTGGACGGCAAGCAGACTCGCATCAACAAGGATCAGGTTCGCACCGTTAAAGAGCTGTAAGCGCCCCCTGACACGAAAAAGCCCGCATGATGCGGGCTTTTTCGTGGGCGGTAGAATGTTGCTCTACAGATCACCAGTCCAGAGTGATCCGGCTTTCAAATTCACGTACCTGCCCCGTGACCGGATCGATGAACCGCAAACCCTGCGCCAGAAGCTTGAGTGGTTTTGAGTAGTCATCCTCAACATCCTTGAGCACCTCGGGATAGAACGGATCATTGCAGATGCTCGCGCCCAGCGCCGTCATATGCACCCGCAACTGATGTTTTTTTCCGGTCACTGGAAACAGGCCATAGCGCCAGAGTTCGCCGTTGCGTTCTCGAACCTCCACTGCAGTCTCGGTATTACTGACGCCCGGAACCTCCTGCATGCGGAAAAAAGGCTCTCCATCAACCAGCCGGCTTTTGTGCACCAAAGGAAAGTCCAGTCCCGGAAGCGCGGCTGCAATCGCCTCATAACGCTTTTCGATTTGCCGTGTCGGGAACAATGACTGATAGGCCGAACGACTCTGGGGATTGGCCGAGAAAATCACCAAACCGGCGGTGTGCCGGTCAATTCGGTGCAGCGGCACCAGATGCGGATTGTCCAGACGGCGAATCAACCTGCGCAGTAACGTCTGCTCTACATATTCACCCGCCGGAGTCACGGGGAGAAAGTGCGGCTTGTCCGCCACGACCAGATGCTCGTCCGTATACAGAATCGACTCGATCACCGGAATCGGTTTTTCATCCGGGACTTCACGAAAATAGTGGATACGCATGCCTTCTTTGTAGGGCAAGTCCACTGCTATCGGTTGCCCCTGACCGTCCAGTACACGCCCCCGGGCAATCCTGTCGAGCCATTGCTCACGCCCGATGGCACTGAAATGATCGCAGAGACAATCGAACACCGTCCGCCAGTCACCGGGGGGCAGATAAAGCGTGCTGGCCTGATTCTGTGCGGCGGAAAATGTTGGTGCGCTGGACATACGGAAAACTCGAACCCTCAAAACAGAGCGGCATTATCCAGCACAGCACACGACGGGCCTAGCGGAATCAGGCCGGGATCGACTTGAGAGCCGCCGCTTCAGTGAATTCCTTCAACCAACGCAGCACATCGACGGCCTCCCAGCGACCCGGGTCATACAACGCGTACAGCAATCCCTGATAGCCGACCACATCCAGTTGCTTGTGGTAGCCGGCGCGCTGAAACAACGCCTCGATCTCGGCAAAGCAGGTATTGAAATGGAGCTTGTTGAACGGCGTCTTGCCTTCCGTGACCAGACCGTCCAGACGCAACTCGTGGACCGCCTCGCGCACCACGTCGACCGACATCCGGTTCACGCTGCTTTTCAACTGTTCGACATTGACCACGATTCATCCCTCTGGCGTACCGACTGCCCTGCACATTGTCCAGAGAGGACACAGCATGACCAGTCACACTCAATTACTGTATGCGCATACAGTAACCGAATAATCCGGCCAGTGCCAAGGATGGATGATCGCCGCGATGAATGGGCGCAAGAGGATCAACGCAGGAATGCCACCACCTGATCGGCGCTGAATGGCCACCCCAGTTCCGCGCCGGTATCGGTTCGTCGCAGAACCGGAATTCGCAGACTGTAGGCCTCGAACCAGGACTCATCCTCAGCGATGTCCACCAGTTCCACCAGCAGGCCATGCTCGACAAATGGCATCAACTCGGCTTCGGCGACTTCACACAGATGGCACCCCAGGGTGCCGAACAACTGGCATTCAGGAAGCATGTGCGCTGTATCCAGAAATTTGAGTGGTCATTCTAGGCCCGACCCGCAGACCCGTCGAGCGATCGGAAGCTTCAAACCTTCGAGCAGAATCATCCTCGTAAAACCCTGACGCAAATCAGCCCGGGAAAAGGCGAATTGCATGATGCTCCAGTGTTTTTTGCCTCTACGCTTGTTTAGCTCGCCACCATTGCCGGAGTGTCTTGTGTTCGCCAACCTGTTGATCATTCTCGCCTCGTCCCTGGTAGTGATTGCCCTGTTCCGACGCCTGCGTCTGCCGCCAGTGCTGGGATATCTGTGTGTGGGATTGATGGTCGGCCCGCAGGCGTTCGACTGGATCAACGAAAGCGAGCATCTGCCTGACCTTGCCGAACTGGGTGTGGTGTTTCTGTTGTTTTCCCTGGGACTGGAATTCTCCCTGTCGAAAATGATTGCCCTGCGCCAGGTGGTGTTTCGCCTGGGCAGTCAGCAAGTACTGATCAGCACGGCCTTGCTGGGAGGCGTGCTGATGCTGCTGGGCATGCCCTTCACGCCGGCGTTGTTACTTGGCGCGGGCCTTTCGTTGTCATCGACGGCCATCGTCACCAAGGAACTGGGCAGCCTCGGAGAAATCTTCAGCAGCCACGGCCAGAACGCAGTGGGCGTCCTGTTGTTTCAGGATGTGGTGGCCGTGTTGTTGCTGACACTGGTGCCCGTATTTGCCGGAAGCAGCGATCAGGCCTGGTATTGGGCATTACCCCTGACACTGATCAAGACCGTGGTGCTGTTTTTCGGTTTGCTGCTGGCCAGTCGCTGGCTGTTGCCGCGCTTGTTCCAGGAAGTGGCGGCATCACGTTCGGCCGAGCTGTTTGTGCTGTTGGCGCTGGTGATCGTATTGCTCACGGCATGGCTGACTCACCTGCTCGGTCTGTCGCCAGCCCTCGGCGCGTTCCTCGCTGGCATGCTGCTGGGGGAGAGTCATTACCGGCACCAGATCGAAGCCGATCTCCGGCCGTTCCGCGACATCCTGCTCGGCCTGTTCTTCGTCAGCATCGGCATGCTGATCGACCTGCAACTGTTCGCCAGCCACAGTCTGCTGATTCTCGCCATGACTCTGGGTCTGCTGGTGATCAAGGGCTCAGTGGTGGCGCTGCTGGTGAAATGGCGTGGCAACGACAATGAAACCGCCTGGCGCAGCGGCCTGGCACTGGCTCAGGGAGGCGAGTTCTGTTTCGCCCTGATGGCGCAGATGCAGCAGAATCAACTGATGCCCGCCGACCTCGGTGCCCTTCTGCTGGCCGCGACATTTTGCTCGATGCTGCTGACGCCGCTGATGCTCCGCGCTGCACCGCGCATCGCCGCCGCACTGCACCGCAAACCCAATCAGGAAGCACAGATCGAGGAAATCAGCGCCCTTAATGCCGGCCTCGACCAGCATGTGGTGATCTGCGGTTACGGCCGTGTCGGTCAGTCGATCGGACGCTTCATGCGCAATGCCGGGCAGCCTTATGTCGCGCTGGACAATGACCCGGTGCGCATACAGGAAGCGGCAACCGTCGAACGAGACGTGCATTACGGCGACTCCTCCCGCGCCGACCTGCTGACCGCGGTCGGCTTGCTCCGCGCCAGATTGCTGGTGATTGCCGTGGATCAGAGCGATGTCGCCTTGCGGGTGCTCAAGGAAGCCCGGCGACTCAACCCGAAAGTGCCGATTCTGGTACGCACCCGCGATGACAGCCAGTGGGCCGAACTGAAAGCCGCCGGCGCCAGCGAAGTGGTGCCGGAGTTGTTGGAATCAAGCCTGATGCTTGCCTCTCATGCCTTGATTCTGCTTGGTCTGCCGGCACACCAGGTGCAGGAGAAAGTCGATCGGGTGCGCATCGACCGCTATCGCCTGCTGCATGGTTTTTACCCGGGTGCCGAAGATGAAGAGATCTAGTCCTGGCTCACCGCGCCGATCTTGTGCAGCGAAAGATCAGCGCCGTAATACTCCTGCTCCTGGCTGAGGCGCAGACCATGCATCGCCTTGATCGAACCATACACGGCGAAACCGCCGACCAGCGCGACCAGCACGCCCAACGCCGTGCCGATCAACTGGCTGATCAGGCTGACGCCGCCAAGCCCGCCCAACGCGGTCGAGCCGAAGATCCCGCAGGCGATGCCACCCCACACGCCACACAAGCCGTGCAACGGCCAGACACCCAGCACGTCGTCGATCCGCCATTTGACCTGCGCCGCCGTGAAGCACCAGACAAACAGGGCGCCAGCAATCACACCGGTCACCAGCGCGCCCACCGGATGCATCAGGTCAGAGCCGGCACACACCGCCACCAGACCGGCCAACGGGCCGTTGTGCAGAAAGCCCGGGTCATTGCGCCCGACGATCAGCGCCGCCACCGTGCCGCCCACCATCGCCATCAACGAATTGACCGCCACCAGCCCGCTAACGCCTTGCAGGGTTTGCGCGCTCATCACGTTGAAGCCGAACCAGCCGACAATCAGGATCCACGAGCCCAGCGCCAGAAACGGAATGCTCGAAGGCGCGAAGGCCACCAACCGGCCATCGCGATAGCGGCCGTTGCGCGGGCCCAGCAACAGCACCGCCGCCAGCGCCAGCCAGCCGCCCATGGCGTGAACCACCACGGAGCCGGCGAAATCATGAAACGCGGCGCCGAATCGCGCGGCCAGCCAGGCTTGCAGACCATAGTTGCCGTTCCAGATCATCCCCTCGAAAAACGGATAGATGAATGCAACGATCAGCGCCGTCGCGCACAACTGCGGAACGAACCGTGCCCGCTCGGCAATGCCGCCGGAAATGATTGCCGGAATCGCCGCGGCGAACGTCAGCAGGAAGAAAAACTTCACCAACCCGTAACCATGATCGGCGCTGAGCACCGCCGCCGGTTGCAGGAACGTCACCCCGTACGAAATCCAATAGCCTATAAAGAAATAGGCCAGCGTCGACACTGCGAAGTCGCTGAGAATCTTCGACAGGGCGTTGACCTGATTCTTCTGTCGAACCGTTCCGACCTCCAGAAAGGCGAAACCGGCGTGCATGGCCAGCACCATGACCGCGCCGATAAGAATGAACAACGTGTTGGAACTGTGAACGAGCGTATCCACCGCGCTTTGCAGATTTTCCATGAAGAGGCAGACCCAAGGCTGAAAAAGGCACCAAATCGGTTCATGCAGACATTTCATGCACCAAGTTGCGACCGCGCAGTCACGAACCCAAGGGGCCGCTGAACCGCTTTGGCGCACGAGGTCGATGTCCTGAGCTGAACCCGTATCATCCGGGCTATGATTTCCCGGTGTCGCGCCCGGCAACAGCGCACTGATGCCGTATGACGCACCACGACACAGCAAAAGATGTACCAGTCATTTGTACTGAACCTTCACGCAAGGCTCATACTCGAAAGTTTCAGAAGCCGCTTCAGACCGCCACTTACGGAGATCCCCAATGGCCAGCACCAAGGCAAAGACTGCTCAAGAAATCCTGATGAACGACTTCCAGACCCTGGTCAGCGACACCGAACGGTTGCTGGAACACACCGCCACGCTGGCCGGTGACCAGGCTGATGAGTTGCGTGAACAGATCCATGAAAGTCTGCTGCGCGCGCGGGAAACCCTGAAGCTGACCGAAGACACCCTGCGCCAGCGTGGAAAGGCTGCGGTCACCGCCACTGAAGATTACGTGTCGGCCAATCCATGGCAATCGGTGGGCATCGCCGCCGGGGTAGGCTTTCTGATCGGCCTGCTGGCCACGCGGCGCTGATCATGTCGATCGGTGAATCGGGCCCGACTGCGGGCACTGCCTCTTCCACACGGCGCCTGGGTGCAGCCGTACTCGGTCTTTTGCACAGTCACGTCGAATTGTTCGGCATCGAGCTGCAGGAACAGAAGGCACGAACCGTCAGCCTGTTGCTGTTCGCCGGCCTGGCGCTGGTGTTTGCACTGCTGTTGCTGGTGGGCCTGTCGACCCTCGTCCTGATCGTGTTCTGGGACACGTATCGACTCGCCGCCATCATCGGCCTGTGTGTGTTCTACACCCTGGCAGCGATCTTCTGCGGGCTGCGTCTGAAGGCTGCGATCTTCGATGAATCCTCGCCCTTCCACGGCACCCTGGAAGAGCTGGCCAACGACCGGGAGCGCCTGCTGCCATGAGCCTGCCTGAACTTCCGCACAACAGCTCACGCCGGGAAATGCGCAAGGCCCTGATCCGCCTGCGCATGGAGATGCATCGTCAGGAAATCCGCCACGAAACCGGCCAGGTGCTGCAGCCCCTGCATCGCATGCGTGGCATGACGCAAAACCTGCAGGACGGTTTCGGCATCAAGCACGCGCCTTTATGGGGCGTGGCGGCGGTGACGCTGCTGGGCTTTCTCACCGGCAAGGGTGCGAAAAGCGGTGGCGTCGGCGGTCTGAGTCGGTTGATCCGCCTCGGCACCAGCCTTGCGCCGCTGATCAAACTGGTGATGCAGAACTCGGGCAAACGCTGAGCTCCACATCTGGCTGCATTCTTGCACTGCTGGCGGGATTGAATCTCTTCACCCGGAGATTCAATCCCGTTCGCCTTTCTGGCGGGCAGGACTCGACCAGAACAACAATGACCAAGGAGGCCCCGTGATCGACGGGCAACCGCTCGCCTGCTTTCAGCCTTTCATCGATACCGCTACCGGACGCATTGCAGGCGTCGAGGCATTGGGTCGATTGCGCCAGACGCACGGGCAACTGACATCGGTCGGGCCGCTGTTCGCCGACCCGCGAACCCCCGCTACCGCTTTGCGCCGCCTAGACCGGCAGATTCGTGACAATGCGTTGAGCCGATTTCACGAAGCACCGCCGGACTGGTTTCTCAGCCTCAACATGTCTCCGCGCTGGATCAGCCGCTTGCGCGCAGACCAGGCGCTGCCCAGTCTCAAACAACTCGCCCGGCATGGCGTCGATCCGCAGCGGATTGTCTTCGAGATCACCGAGCTGGGCGGCAACAGTCAGCGCCTGTCCGAAGTGGTCGCGCGCTATCGGGATGCCGGGGCGCGGATCGCTATCGACGATTTCGGCGCCGGGTATTCACAGCTCGATCGCGTGCTGGCGTTGCAGCCGGACATCCTCAAGCTCGACATGCGTCTGTTTCAGGCCGCAGCTCTCGGCGGACCCAGCAGCGATGTGGTCAAGGCACTGGCGCAGATGGCGGAAAAGACCGGTTGCCGGATCATCGCCGAAGGCGTGGAGACCGCAGCGCAGCTGAATTTCGCGCTGGAATGTGGTTCACGCTATGTGCAGGGTTTTCTGTTCGCCCGGGCACAGGAGGCATTTTTCGCGACGGACGCTTTCGTCCAGCGCTTCGCCGAACTGCGCCAGGCCTATGTAAAGCAAAAACTCGTCGAGCGCGGCAAGTTGATGACCATGCGTCAACAGCTCAGCGAATTGATGACGATCCTGCAGACCTGGGCCCAGACCCATGCACCGCTCAGTGCGTTGCCGCAACTGGATGCCTTTCCGTGGTTGCTGCGGTTTTATCAGTGCGATCGCCAGGGCACGCAACTGACACCGAATCTGGAATGGCGCCAAAGTGGTTGGGTCGCCGACAACCGTTATCTGGGCCACAACTGGTCCTGGCGCCCCTACTTCTACCATCTTCTGGCCGAAGGCTGGGAAGAACGCCGGCTGACGCTTTCCAACACCTACCGCGATGCCACCAGCAACCAGTACTGCCTGACCGCCGGACAGTTTTTCGACAATGGCGAGCGCCTGCTGTTGATCGACATCGACGCCGCCGGGTTGTAGTTGCGCTTGCAGACACTCGCCCGAACCGGGAAGCTAGGGCACCAGTCACCCGACGGAGAGAATCAGCCTTGGATTGGCAAACCCTGCTCAACCGCGAACGTCTCGGCAAGCCGCTGCACAGCCCGCAGGAACTCGGCCGCAGCCCGTTCCACAAAGATCATGACCGCATCATTTTCTCCGGCGCCTTTCGCCGCCTGGGCCGCAAGACTCAGGTGCATCCCGTGTCGAGCAACGACCACATCCACACACGCCTGACCCACTCGCTGGAAGTCAGTTGCGTCGGTCGTTCATTGGGCATGCGCGTCGGTGAAACCCTGCGTCGCGCACTGCCCGAATGGTGCGAACCGAGCGACCTGGGCATGGTCGTGCAGTCCGCCTGCCTGGCCCATGACATCGGCAATCCGCCTTTCGGCCATTCCGGCGAAGACGCCATTCGCCATTGGTTCCAGCAGGCCGCCGGACGCGGCTGGCTGGATGCGATGAGTGATGCCGAGCGCGGGGACTTCCTGAATTTCGAAGGCAATGCCCAAGGGTTCCGGGTTCTCACGCAACTGGAATATCACCAGTTCGACGGGGGCACCCGGTTGACCTACGCGACCCTCGGCACTTACCTCAAGTACCCGTGGACCGCCCGTCACGCCGACTCTCTGGGTTACAAGAAACACAAGTTCGGCTGCTATCAGAGCGAGCTGCCTCTGCTGGAGCAAATAGCCCACAAGCTCGGCCTGCCGCAACTTGAGGAGCAACGCTGGGCCCGTCATCCGCTGGTCTATCTGATGGAGGCGGCGGACGATATCTGCTATGCGCTGATCGATCTGGAAGATGGCCTGGAGATGGAGTTGCTGGAATACGCCGAGGTCGAGTCGCTGCTGCTCGGTCTGGTCGGCGATGATCTGCCGGAAACCTATCGGCAACTGGGTCCGCTGGATTCACGCCGGCGCAAACTGGCGATCCTGCGGGGCAAGGCCATCGAGCACCTGACCAACGCCGCCGCCCGGGCCTTCGTCGAGCAACAGGACGCACTGCTGGCCGGGACGCTGCATGGTGATCTTGTGGAGCACATGCATGGTCCGGCCAAACGTTGCGTGCTGAATGCCAAGGACATCGCCCGAAAGAAAATCTTTCAGGACAAACGCAAGACCCTGCATGAGATCGGTGCCTACACAACACTGGAAATTCTGCTCAACGCGTTTTGCGGCGCCGCCCTGGAACAGCACAACGGCCGTACACCGTCCTTCAAGAGCCGCAGGATTCTCGATTTGCTGGGCAACAACGCACCAGATCCACACGGCCCGTTGCACGCATCGTTCCTGCGCATGATCGACTTCATCGCCGGCATGACCGACAGCTACGCCAGTGACATGGCTCTGGAAATGACGGGGCGTTCCAGTCATTGAGTCGCTGCCCGACCGTTCAAAGCCTTGACCGGTCGGGCGCGAATTGCGGGAGCGCAACAAGCTTCCTGCTTCAAGTTGACAGTTGCGCTCTATGTCGCCGTCAAAACCCGAAACAACAATCCACGGATGGACGACAAACATTAAACAAGCTGCTTCTTCAAAATGGCACTGTCTTGCAATATGAAAGCCGAACTTGAAACCCTACTCTCTACCTAAGCCAAAACTAGTTCACGCGTAGTCTTATTCCTCTTTACTTGTAGGAACAATCCTAGATTGCCACTGAAGCACTGGGGCTTCATGCGACCGCTCATCCAACTGAGCTAAGGTGCGCCCTTTATTCGCGCCCGCATGGAACTTTATATGAACTCCGTTTTTATCGTCGACGATCATCCCGTTATTCGTCTTGCCGTTCGAATGTTGTTGGAACATGAAGGTTACAAAGTCGTCGGTGAAACCGATAACGGGGTCGATGCCATGCAAATGGTTCGTGAATGCGCCCCCGACCTGATCATTCTCGACATCAGCATTCCGAAGCTGGACGGTCTGGAAGTTCTGGCCCGTTTCAATGCCATGAGCTCTCCGTTCAAGACACTGATACTGACCGCGCAGTGCCCCACACTGTTCGGCATTCGCTGCATGCAGTCCGGCGCATCGGGTTATGTGTGCAAGCAGGAAGACCTGAGTGAACTGGTCAGCGCCATCAAGGCTGTTCTTTCCGGTTACAACTACTTCCCCAGTCAGGCCCTGAACCCGGTGCGCAGCGATGATGTGCGCTACACGGAGCTGGAACTGTTCAAAGCCGTTAATGACCGGGAATTAATGGTATTGCAACTATTTGCCCAAGGTCGCACTAACAAGGAAATCGCCAAAGGCATGTTCCTCAGCAACAAGACCGTCAGCACTTATAAAAAACGGCTGATGCAGAAACTCAAGGCCAAGTCCCTTGTAGAACTTATCGAAATGGCCAAACGTAACGCACTCGTGTGAGAGCCAACATGCCCAGCCGTCTAAAGAACTGTCTGATTGTAGTGAGTGCATGTCTGGGGCTAATCACGCCTGCAAGCGCCATGTCCGTCACTTCACAAGACCTGACCCTGATCAGCCGTGCGACCGAAAGGCTGCTGCCGGACGTGCTTGAACCTTCGCAACGAGGCTGGTTGCACAAGCGCAACGAGTTGATTCTGGGCACATCCGCTCCGGACTATCCGCCTTTTGACATGACCTCCAGCGGCCGCGACTACGAAGGTTTCACGGCCGATTACGCAGGCCTGGTCGGCCAGGCAACCGGTCTGCCTGTCAGGGTAAAGCGTTTTGCCACACGAGATGCCGCGATACAGGCACTGATCGATGGCAGCATCGACATGCTCGGGACGTCCAATGGGCTGGAAGCGGAAAACGCCAGCCTCGTCCTGTCCAGACCCTACGCCATCGATCAACCGGTACTGGTGACCCGCGAAGGCGAAACCCGCTCACTGAGCGAGGGACTGGCCGGTCTGCGGCTGAGCATGCTGTATCACTATCTGCCGCTGGACGAGGTCAAGGCCTTGTACCCCAAAGCCCTTATCACGGCCTACCCGTCGTACCAGAATGCAATCAACGCAGTGGCATTCGATCAGGCCGATGTGTTTCTCGGCGACACCATTTCCACTCACTACATGATCAGCAAGGGATACCTGAACAACATCCGCATGGCCAACTTCGGCAAGCACGAAGCCCATGGTTTCAGTTTTGCCGTGCGTCGCGACAACCCTCAATTGCTGGGCATCATCGATGCCGTGCTCAAGGCCGTCCCGGCCAGCGAGCGGGAAAACATCGCCAAACGCTGGAGCGCCGGCAGCGACACCTTGCTGACTGACCAGAAACTGCAACTGACCCACCGTGAAGAACAATGGTTGAAAAGACATCCGGTGGTAAGCGTGGTCGTCAACGAGGCCTTCGCCCCCCTGACGTTCTTCGACACCGACGGCAATTTTCGCGGCATCAGCGCCGACCTGTTCGAACTCATCCGCCTGCGCACCGGGCTGCGCTTCGAAGTCCACCGCAGCCGCAGTGACGCCGAGATGATCAAACAGATCGAAAATCATCAGGTCGACCTGATCGCCGCCCTGCTGCCCACGCCCCAACGGGAGGAAACCCTCAGGTTCAGTCGTCCTTACCTTGAAAACTCCTACGTCCTGCTGACCCGCAAAGCTGCCGACAGCCCGACGCATCTCGGGCAGCTCAAGCGCAAGCGCCTTGCCATAGCCCAGGGCAATCCGATGATCGGCTACTTGCGCCGCGAGTTTCCGCGCATCCAGTTGATCGAAACGCCGGACACCTTCAGTGCGGTGGCATTGCTCGACGAAGGCCAGGTCGACGGGGCGGTGAACTCGCTGGTGATCGCCAACTATTTCATCGCCTCACACATTTTCGAACAGCCACTGCAGATCACCACCACCATCGGCACGAGTCAGGCGGCATTTTCCGTCGCAACAGCCCGTGACAACCCGGAGCTGAGTTCGATCATCGACAAGACGTTGATGAGCATCACGCCCGAGGAACTGGGCATCATCAATGGTCGCTGGCGCGGCTATTCAAGTCTTTCCCAGGGCGCCTGGCACCAGTATCGGCGTCTGTTCTACCAGGTCATCGGCGGAGCCGGCCTGCTCCTGCTGCTGTCACTGCTGTGGAATGCCTACATGCGCCGCCAGATCAGGCAGCGCAAAGCAGCCGAACGCGCCCTGAACGATCAACTGGAGTTCATGCGCTCCTTGCTCAACGGTACGCCACACCCGATCTACGTACGTGATCGACAGGGACTGCTGCAAAGCTGCAACGACAGTTACCTCGAAGCCTTCAATGCCCGGCGCGAGGACGTCATTGGCAAAAGCGTCATGGAGGGCGCACTGAACAACGCCTTCGAAGCACGGGTCTTTCAGGCCGATTACCAGCGAGTGGTGAGTGAGGGCAAGCCGCTCGTGCTCGACCGGCCCCTGCACATCGGTAACCGGCGCCTGACGATCTACCACTGGATCCTGCCGTACCGCGACTCCAGCGGTGAAGTTCAGGGCATCATCGGCGGCTGGATCGACATCAGCGAGCGACATGAACTGTTCGACGAACTTCGCGCCGCCAAGGAACGGGCGGATGAAGCCAACCGGGCCAAGAGTACGTTCCTGGCGACCATGAGCCACGAAATCCGCACGCCGATGAACGCGGTGATCGGCATGCTCGAACTGACCCTCAAACGCCTGGACAAGACACATCCGGACCGCTCCAGCATCGAAACCGCCTACAGTTCGGCCAAGGACCTGCTGGGGCTGATCGGCGACATTCTGGATATCGCCAGAATCGAATCCGGGCGCCTGAGCCTGAGCCCCGAGCGGGTCAACCTCGTTGCAACCATCGGCTCGGTGATCAGGATATTCGAAGGCCTGGCTCGCCAGAAGCATCTGAGCCTGGTGCTGAACCTCTCCCCTCCCGAACTGGACGTCGACGTGCATCTGGATCCGCTGCGCTTCAAGCAGGTGTTGTCGAACCTGATCAGCAATGCGATCAAGTTCACCGAACAAGGGCAAGTGAGGATCACGCTGGAGCTTGTGGCCGGCGAGCCCCCTGAATGTTCACGGGTGCAGTTGACCGTACAGGACAGCGGTATCGGTATCACTGCCGAGGATCAACGGCGTCTCTTCGAGCCTTTCGCCCAGGCTCGCCATGGAAAGTGCCGGGCAATCAGTGGTGCCGGCCTGGGGCTGGTCATCAGTCGCAACCTCTGCGAAATGATGGGCGGAACATTGCAACTGAGCAGCCAGTCGGGGATCGGCACACAGGTGAGTGTGTCGTTGCCACTGACAATCCTGCCCGCCGAAGTGACGAACCCGAAACAGGAACCGCAGATCGAGACCGCCCTGACGCCACTCAATGTTCTGGTGGTCGACGATCATCCAGCCAATCGCCTGCTGATGTGCCAGCAACTGGAGTACCTCGGCCATCGCTTCAGCATCGCCGAAGAGGGGCGCAGCGCACTGGAATTATGGAAAGACAACGAATTCGACCTGGTCATTGCCGATTGCAACATGCCTGTCATGAACGGCTACGAACTGACCCGTGCGATCCGCCGTCACGAAAGGCTCACGCAGCGTCCGGCCTGCGCGGTGCTCGGGTTTACCGCCAATGCCCAGCCGGAAGAGATCCTTCGCTGCAGACAGGCCGGCATGAATGAGTGCCTGTTCAAACCCCTGAGCCTGAGCGTCTTGAGCCAGTGGGTCGACAGCGTACGGCCACTGTTCCGCACACCCGCGTTCAACCTGCAGGGAATGCACTCGCTGACGGGTGGAAACCCGGCACAGGTCCGGCGACTGCTGACCGAACTGCTCAACAGCAGTCGCCTGGACCGCCAGGACCTGCAAGCCCTGTCCCGAGGAGGAAACCACCAGGCACTGGCCGAGATTGCGCACAGGATCAAAGGCGCCGCACGCATTGCTCAGGCCACCCGCCTGATCGACAGTTGCGATGCACTTGAACAGGCCTGTCTGCAGACATTGCCGCAGAGCGAGATCGCACGCCGTTGCGAAGACAGCCATGACGCCATCCTCGAACTGGAAAATGCGTTGGAGAAAGCACTTGAGCAACGACAGATGACATCCGACCAGAGCAGAGTGAGCGGGCCTTAACTATGCTTGAACGCTGAGCAGTGTGTTTATCAACACGGAGAGTCCGCAATGCCCAGCCCACTGCGCCCGGAACAACGCCGGTTCCCATTGCACGTGCACATCAGCGTCATGTTCACCTTTCTGCTGTTGCTCACCGGCGTGGTGCTGGGATTGTTCAACTACCGGCAGACCACGCAGATCATTCTGTCGAGCGGCGAAAAGCTCTTCGAACGCATCGAACAGGATGTACGCGTCGATCTGCAATCGACCTATGCACCGATCCGGCACTTGTTGAGTCTGCTTGCAGACACTCCGGGATCCCGGGCAACCACCCTCGAACAACGCCTGACCTTGCTCAAGCCGTTCAGCCAGTCACTGGCGGACAATCCGGACCTGGCTTCGCTGTATCTGGGTTACGACAACGGTGACTTCTTCATGGTGCGGCCATTGCGCACCGCCTCACTGAAAGCCTTGCTCAAGGCGCCGGATGCAGCGGCGTATCAGGTCTGGAGCATCGAGCATGACGCCAGCGGCAAGGCCCGCTCGCAATCGCTGTTCTTCGACCGGGCGTTGACCGCGCTCGGTCGCACCGACAATCAGGACGACGCCTACGACCCGCGCGGCCGGGCCTGGTACACACTCGCGCAGCAGCAGGACGAGCAAGTCACCACCGAGCCCTACGTATTTTTTTCCACCCGCAATGTCGGCACTACTCTCGCCCGACGCAGCGGCGAACACGCGGTGATTGCTGCCGACCTGACCCTCGACGCGCTGTCGGCGACCCTGACCAAGCATGTGGTGACGCCGGCGACCGAAATTGTCCTCTTCGATGCCGATGGCAACGCCGTGGCGTATCCCGACAGCAGCCGGCTGATCGTCGACGACCGGACCGCCCGCCTGGCCCGGGCGGCCGACCTGAGCCCGAGCCTGCATGCCCTGTTGTCCAGTGAACACCAGAGCAATCGACTGAAAGCCGACGGGCGACGCTGGATCGTCGCCCGCAGCCACTTGCAGGAAGGCGGACCGACAGGCCTGCAGTTGGCCTTGTTGGTCCCGGAGGATGAGTTACTGGTCGATGCCTATCGCATGCGCTGGCAAGGCGCACTGATCACCCTGGCCACGTTGTTGCTGTGCCTGCCACTGGGCTGGCTGATCTCGCGGATTCTGGTCAAACCTCTGCATGCACTGGTCAGGGAGGCCGACGCAATCCGCAGTTTCGATTTCAACTTCCCGGTGACCCGGCGCTCGCTGGTGCTGGAGATCGATCAGTTGAGCCTGTCGATGGCACGCATGAAAGACACCCTGGCCAGCTTCTTTCGCATCACCGACAGCCTGACCGCCGAAACCCGCTTCGCCCCTTTGCTGCAAAGGGTTCTGTTCGAAACGGTACAGATTGCCCAGGCCCAGGCAGGCCTGATTTATCTGCGCGAAAACGATGGCAATCGCATGGAGCCTTACGGTCTGGTGATCGATGGCAGTTCCCGGACACTGGCCGAGTTCGATGTTCAAGGCTACAACCTTGATGCCACGCAAAGCCCCGAGTGGTTCGAGCAACTGGGGCGTGCCGACAACGCCGTGAGCAGCCTGGGCTTCGAACAGGCCGCCGACCTGCAAAAGGTCCTGCTGGCCATGGCCACGCCACGGGTCCATCTGATCGGTCTGCGCCTGCACAACCGACACAACGAGACGGTCGGCCTGCTGCTGTTGCTGCTCAACGACAGCGGCACCACCCTCGACCTGGAAAAGCTGCGGCCCGACCGCATCGCTTTTCTGCAGGCGGTGTCCGGTGCCGCAGCGGTGTGCATCGAGAGCCAGCGCCTGCAAGCCCGGCAAAAACAGCTGCTCGATGCGTTCATTCAACTGCTGGCCGGCGCCATCGATGCCAAGAGCCCTTACACCGGCGGCCACTGTCAGCGCGTACCGGAACTGACGCTGATGCTCGCCCATGCCGCGGCGGCCAGCGAGGCCCCGGCCTTCAGCGACTACCAGCCCACCGAAGATGAATGGGAAGCCCTGCATATCGCCGCGTGGCTGCACGACTGCGGCAAAGTCACGACCCCGGAATACGTCGTCGACAAAGCCACCAAACTGGAAACCCTGAACGATCGCATCCATGAAATCCGCACCCGCTTCGAAGTGCTCAAACGCGATGCGTGGATCAGCTACTGGCAAGCGCTGGCGTCGGGGGGTGACGAAGGACAATTGGCCCGCCTGCGCGACGCGACATTGACGGCTCTGGATGACGATTTCAGTTTTGTCGCCCGCTGCAACCTGGGCAGTGAGACCATGGCCGATGCCGACCTGCAGCGTCTTGAAGGTATTGCACAACGCACCTGGACACGCACGCTGGATGATCGCCTGGGCGTTTCATGGGAGGAAAACCGACGCCAGGCACGCACGTCGACGCCGACGCTGCCGGTCAGCGAAAGGTTATTGGCGGACAAGCCCGAGCACTTGCTCGAACGCGCCGACAGCGAGCTGATTCCGGAAGACAATCGGTGGGGATTCAAACTCGACGTCCCGCGCTACAAATACAATCGCGGCGAACTGTACAACCTGAGCATCCCCCGTGGCACCCTGACCCGCGAGGAGCGTTACATCATCAATCACCACATAGTGCAGACGATCCTGATGCTCAGCCATCTGCCCTTCCCCGGGCATCTGAACAACGTGGCGGAAATTGCCGGCGGCCACCATGAGAAAATGGACGGCACCGGTTACCCGAAACGTTTGAAGCGCGAAGAAATGAGCCTGCCGGCACGGATGATGGCGATCGCCGATATTTTCGAAGCACTGACCGCCGCCGACCGCCCCTACAAAAAGGCCAAGACTCTCAGCGAAGCGCTGGGAATCATGGCCACCATGTGCCGCGAGGCGCACATCGATGCCGAGCTGTTCGGCCTGTTCATCCGCGAGGGCCTGTACCTGCAGTACGCCAGCCGTTTCCTCGACCCGCAACAGATCGATGCGGTCGACCCCGCTGGCGTGTTGCACAAGGCGGGGCTTGCGGCGTGATCAGCAGTCGGTCAGGCGCAGGAAAATCGCCGCCAGCCGTTCGATACCGGCCTGATCGTCTGCACCGAAACGCGAAAGCTTCGGGCTGTCGAGGTCGAGCACACCGATCAGGCGACCTTCCTTGACCAGCGGCACCACCAGCTCGCTGTTCGATGCGCTGTCACAGGCGATGTGACCGGGAAACGCGTGAACATCCTCGACCCGTTGGGTCTGCAGGCTGGCCGCTGCAGCGCCACACACGCCGCGACCGAACGGTATGCGTACGCAGGCAATCTGGCCCTGAAACGGGCCGAGCACCAGCTCTTCATTACGATTGAGGTAGAAACCGGCCCAGTTCAGATCATCGAGCTGGTTGAACAGGAACGCCGAAAACTGTGCGGCGTTGGCGATGAAATCGCGCTCGTCCGCCAGCAGCGACTCCAGTTGCGCGGCCAACATGCCATAGCCTTCGAGGCCCTGGCCGCTTTGTTGCAAATCAATCATGCCTTGTGCTCCAGCAATTTGAGTCCCACCCAGTAGCGGGCGAATTGGTACGCGCAACGTCCGTTGCGGTTGCCACGGCCGGTTGCCCAGCGCACGGCGAGAATGTCCAGTTGTTCGTCGCGCTGCCAGGTCAGCCCGGCCTTGGCGGCCAACTGGCCGATCCAGTGTTCGACGACATTGAGGAAATGTTCCTGGGTGAACGGATAGAACGACAGCCACAGGCCAAAGCGATCCGACAGGGCGATCTTGTCTTCCACCGCTTCGCTTGGATGCAGCTCGCCGTCGACGCGTTTCCAGTTTTCGTTGTCGCTTTCCTTTTCCGGCACCAGGTGGCGACGGTTGGAAGTGGCGTACAGCAACACGTTGTCCGGTGCCTGCTCCAGCGAGCCATCCAGCACGCTTTTCAGTACCCGGTAATCACCCTCACCGGACTCGAACGACAGGTCATCGCAAAACAGCACGAAACGTTGCGGCAGTTTGGCGATCTGCTCCACCACACGTGGCAGGTCGGCCAGGTGATCGCGCTCGATCTCGATCAGACGCAGGCCTGCCTTGGCGTGCTCAGCCAGCAATGCCCGCACCAGCGAGGATTTGCCGGTACCGCGCGAACCCCAGAGCAGCGCATGGTTGGCCGGCATGCCGTCGAGGAACTGCTGGGTATTGCGCCCCAGCTGTTCCAGTTGCCGATCGACACCGATCAGGTCCGACAGGCGCATGTCGAGACTGACTTCCAGTGGCAGCAGGTAGCCGCTGCGTCCATCGCGTTGCCAGCGGGCGGCCAGGCAAGTGCCCCAGTCGATGACCGGGCGTGGTGCCGGCAGCAGCGGTTCGATCCGCGCCAGAACCGACTCGGCGCGCTCAAGAAAAGCATTCAATCGGGAATCCACGTCTTCTCCTCGGGCTGGTTCACAGTGATGATGGCGATACAGCGACAACCGATAGCGTTCGACACCCGTCCCGGCCCTTGTTACAAGGCGATGCGGGAACTCCGGTATCCATGCATGATCGACTATGCTTGAGCAGCGAAGGGAAACGTAAGTGGTTCAACACCCCATGGATATCAAATTCACCCACCGGCTGTCTTACAAGCAAGCCAGGCTTACCGTGCTGGTCGGGTTCATTCTGGGCACGCTGCTCAGTCTGCTGCAAATTGGCATCGATTATGCCAGTGAAGACGCCTCCATCAACCGTGAAATCCTTTCTCTGCTGGAAATCAGCCACAACCCGGCGTCACGCATCGCCTACAACATTGACGCCGAGCTCGCCCAGGAACTCACATTGGGCCTGTTGCGTTCACCGGCGATCATTTCCGCGCAACTGACCGACAACAACCAGACGGTGCTGGCCAGCGTCAAGCGGCCGGAGCTGCAAAGCGGTTACCGGGTCATCAGCGACTTCCTGTTCGGCGCCAAACGCGAGTTCGAAGACCGGCTCTATCTCGACCACTTGCCCAATGAGTCTCTCGGCACCCTGAGTCTGGAAGTGGATACCTACGCCTTCGGCAGCCGCTTCCTGCGCCGGGCCGAAGTCACGCTGCTCAACGGTTTCGCCCGCAGCCTGATCCTGACCGGCATCCTGCTGGCATTGTTCTATGTGATGCTGACCAAGCCGCTGGTGCGGGTGATCCGCGAACTCAGCGGGCGCGATCCGCGCAGTGCCGAACCGACCACGCTGGAATGTCCGGGTGGCCACGCCAACGACGAGATCGGCGTGCTGGTGAAGGTCGCCAACCAGCAGTTCGAGAACATCGCCACGGAAATCCAGCAACGGCGCACCGCGGAAAACCGCCTCACCGACTACCTCGCTCAACTCGAAGACATCGTGTCGGCCCGCACCGCCGAACTGAAGGCCATCAATGCCCGCCTCAGTCAGTCCAACGAGGAACTGGAAGTGGCCCGCAGCACGGCGCTGGACATGGCCGAAGCGCGCTCGGCGTTCCTGGCCAACATGAGCCACGAGATCCGCACCCCGCTCAATGGGCTGCTGGGGATGATCGCGCTGTCCCTCGACGGTCCGCTGACCGGCGAACAGCAGCAGCAACTGTCCATCGCCCACGACTCGGGCAAGGTGCTGGTGGAGTTGCTCAACGATATTCTTGATCTATCGAAATTCGATGCCGGGCAACTGGAGCTCGAACACATCCCGTTCGATCTGGGCTCGCTGATCGAAGACACGGCCAACCTGCTGTCGCAGAACGCCGCGCCCAGCGTCGAGCTGACGTGTCTGATCGATCCGCACTTTCCGGCGCTGGTACTCGGCGACCCGACCCGGGTCAGGCAAATCGTCAGCAACCTGCTGTCCAACGCACTGAAATTCACCCGCTTCGGCCGGGTGGATGTGCGTCTGTCGACCTGGAAGGACGGCGTGCGCATCGAGGTATGCGATACCGGTATCGGCATCGCCCAGGAAGCCCAGGTGAAGATATTCCAGCCCTTCACCCAGGCCGGGGCCGGTATCACCCGCCAGTACGGCGGCACCGGTCTGGGCCTGGCACTGACCTACAACCTGTGCGAAGCCATGGAGGGACGCCTGACGATCAGCTCCGAAGTCGGTTTCGGCAGCCAGTTCTGTGCCGAACTGCCGCTGCCCTGTCATACCCGCGCCGTCATTCCGGCACCGCTGCATGGCAACGTTCTTGCCATCTCCACAGCGGCCAGCGGCCTCTCGGAACTGCTTCGCAGCCTGCTGCCGGTCTGGGGCCTGACGTACGAACAGCGCACGATGGACGACTCGCTGATTGGCCTGAAGCCGGACATCATCATCACCGACTGCCCCGAATGCCTGTTCGGTCTGCGGCCGACCATGACGGCGCCGATCCTGCTGGTAACAGCCTACGGCAGCTTCATGCCCGGCGAAGAAGCTGCCGCCCTCGCTCCACTGCAACAGCAGGCCCGCCCACTGGCACGCAACGCGCTGTACCAGAATCTGCGCAGAACCCTGCAACCGGACATCATCACCATCGATCGTGCGCGGTTCGAAAGTACGCCGTCACAACGCCGCGGGCGGGTGCTGCTGGTGGAGGACAACCCGGTCAACCAACTGGTGGCCAAGGGCATGCTCGGCAAACTCGGCTGCGAGGTCATCGTCGCGGCCCATGGTGCAGAAGCGCTGGATCAACTGGAACACCACGAATTCGACCTGGTGCTGATGGACTGCAACATGCCGGTGATGGACGGCTACGAAGCAAGCCGGCAGATCCGCCAGAGCGGCCGCTGGCCCCACTTGCCGATCGTGGCGCTGACCGCCAACGCCATGTCCGAAGAGCGTGAACGCTGCCGGGCGGCAGGCATGAGCGACTACCTGGCCAAGCCGTTTCGCCGCGAGGAACTGGCAGCGCTGCTGGATCAGTGGATACCGACTACGACAGCGCTTTGATTTGCCCTAACAGATGGTCAAGCCCGGTGCGCAGTTCGTTGAGTCGATCCAGGTCCACACCGCTGTCGCACAGCAACCGGTCCTTCAGCGGCCCGACCTGCTCGCGCAGCGCCTGGCCCTCAGGCGTGAGGCTCAAGTGAACCTCACGCTCGTCCCGCGCCGAACGCTGTCGCTGCACCAGTTGCAACTGCTCCAGACGCTTGAGCAGCGGCGTCAGTGTCCCGGAATCCAGCGCCAGGCGCTCGCCCAGCGCCTTGACGGTCGGTTGCTCCGGTGCCGCTTCCTGCCACTCCCACAGCACCAGCATCGCCAGGTATTGCGGGTAGGTCAGGCCGAGCTGGTCGAGCATCGGCTTGTAGGCACGGATCACCGCTCGGGAGGCGGCATACAACTTGAAGCACAGCTGACTGTCGAGCTTCAGGGCATCGGTGGACAGTTCATTCATTTGAGCAGGGCTTCGATCTCGCGGCTCAAGTCCTGCGGCTTGGTGGCCGGGGCGAAGCGCTTGACCAACTGGCCGTCCTTGCCGATCAGGAATTTGGTGAAGTTCCACTTGATGCCCTGGGAGCCCAGCACGCCCGGCGCGCGTTTTTTCAGTTGCACGAACAGCGGATGCGCACCGTTACCGTTGACTTCGATCTTCTTGAACAGCGGGAAGCTGACGCCGTAATTCAACTCGCAGAACTCGCTGATCGCCCCCTCGTTGCCCGGTTCCTGCTTGCCAAACTGATTGCACGGGAAGCCCAGTACCACCAGGCCCTGATCCTTGTAGGTCTGCCACAGCTCCTCAAGGCCCTTGTACTGTGGGGTAAAACCGCACTTGCTGGCGGTGTTGACCACCAGCACAGCCTTGCCGGCGAAATCGGCCAGGGTCTTTTGCTCGCCCTTGATGGTGGTGCACGGGATGGTCAGCAGGTTATCGCTCATGGTGCGCACTCTGGAAAGTTGAGAAGCTGCAAAAATAGCGAGCAATTGAATTGTGTGCAATTCAATTATCCGACAGGCGATCCGTGGATCGCCCGCATCGGTTACTCGCGCGGCACCAGATCCAGGCACACCGAGTTGATGCAGTAACGCAGCCCGGTCGGCGGCGGGCCGTCGGGGAATACGTGGCCCAGGTGCGCATCGCATCGGGCGCACTTGACTTCGGTGCGGATCATGCCGTGGCTGGTGTCACGAATTTCGGTCATCGCGCTCTCGCCGATCGGTGCGTAGAAGCTCGGCCAGCCGCAACCGGAGTCGAATTTGGTCTTGGAATCGAACAGCGGCTCATTGCAGCACACGCAGTGATAGACACCGTCGGTCTTGGTGGCGTTGTATTTGCCCGAGAACGGTCGCTCGGTGGCACTGAGACGACACACGTTGTATTGCTCCGGGTCGAGCATCGCGCGCCATTCTTCCAGGGTCTTTTCTATCTTTTCCATCATCACACCTCAGCGGCTGAAAAAGCCCGATCTGTACCTTTTCCACGGATCGGGCGGCACGTATGATTGCGCCTCGTCACACGCCAGTCTGGCAGCGGGATCCTGCGCATTCAAACGGATTGTTGGAAACCGCCGCTCAAGACGCCTGCCTGTGTGAAGACGCAGGATTCCCAGCACGGTTGTCCATTCGCCGCCTGGATCGTTCATTTTCGGGATCACATCGCCATGCAGTTCAGCAAATCGAACAAGCTCGCCAACGTCTGCTACGACATTCGCGGCCCGGTGCTCAAGCACGCCAAACGCCTGGAGGAGGAAGGCCATCGCATCCTCAAGCTGAACATCGGCAACCCGGCGCCCTTTGGTTTCGAAGCGCCGGACGAAATTCTCCAGGATGTGATCCGCAACCTGCCGACCGCCCAGGGCTACAGCGACTCCAAAGGCCTGTTCAGCGCGCGCAAGGCCGTGATGCAGTACTACCAGCAGAAGCAGGTCGAAGGTGTCGGCATCGAAGACATCTACCTGGGCAACGGCGTGTCCGAGCTGATCGTGATGTCGTTGCAGGCGCTGCTCAACAACGGCGATGAAGTGCTGGTGCCGGCGCCGGACTATCCGCTGTGGACCGCTGCCGTGAGCCTGGCCGGCGGTAACGCGGTGCATTACCTGTGTGACGAAGGCGCCGACTGGTTCCCGGACCTGGCCGACATGAAGGCCAAGATCACCCCGAACACCAAGGCCATGGTGATCATCAACCCGAACAACCCGACCGGCGCGGTGTATTCGAAGGAAGTGTTGCTGGGCATGCTGGAACTGGCCCGTCAGCACAACCTGGTGGTGTTCTCCGACGAGATCTACGACAAGATCCTTTACGACGATGCCGTACACATCTGCACCGCGTCCCTGGCACCCGATCTGCTGTGCCTGACCTTCAACGGTCTGTCGAAGTCGTATCGCGTGGCGGGTTTCCGTTCCGGCTGGATCGCCATCTCCGGACCGAAACACAACGCCCATAGCTACATCGAAGGCATCGACATGCTGGCCAACATGCGCCTGTGCGCCAACGTGCCGAGCCAGCACGCGATCCAGACCGCACTCGGCGGCTACCAGAGCATCAACGACCTGGTGCTGCCGCAAGGCCGCCTGCTGGAACAGCGCAACCGCACCTGGGAGTTGCTCAACGACATTCCCGGCGTGAGCTGCGTGAAGCCGATGGGCGCCCTGTATGCATTCCCGAAGATCGACCCGAAAGTCTGTCCGATCCACAACGACGAGAAATTCGTGCTCGACCTGCTGCTCTCCGAGAAGCTGCTGGTGGTGCAGGGTACGGCGTTCAACTGGCCGTGGCCGGATCACTTCCGTGTCGTGACCCTGCCCCGTGTTGATGACCTGGACATGGCCATCGGGCGCATCGGCAACTTCCTCAAGTCCTACCGCCAGTAACCGGACATCGGTGCGTAACGAGCCTTTCGTTGCGCACTGTCTGATTCAGCAACACTTCTGCCCTGCCCCCTTCCGTACGCCTTCTACACTTTCGATTCGTATCGATCACGCGAGCTCGACGCAATGGCCGTGGGCCGCGCATGGCTGTCGTCCATGTCGGCTCAGGGGGTGGGAAATGTCCCGCACACTGCAGAACCCGATGTAGGACACAGTTTGAAATAGTCACCCGGTTGAATCGCCCGGTGCCGCACCTTATATACCCCGCAGTACGCTACATCTTTAGCTTGAGGAGATTTCTACAACCATGATGCGCATCCTGCTGTTTTTGGCCACTAACCTGGCGGTCGTGCTGATAGCCAGCATCACCCTGAGCCTCTTCGGCTTCAACGGGTTCATGGCGGCCAACGGGGTTGACCTCAACCTCAGTCAGCTGCTGGTTTTCTGTGCAGTCTTTGGTTTCGCCGGTTCGCTTTTCTCGCTATTCATCTCCAAGTGGATGGCGAAGATGAGCACCAGCACCCAGATCATCACCCAGCCGCGCACCCGCCACGAACAATGGCTGCTGCAAACCGTCGAGCAACTGTCCCGGGAAGCCGGGATCAAGATGCCCGAAGTCGGGATCTTCCCGGCCTACGAAGCAAACGCCTTCGCCACCGGCTGGAACAAGAACGACGCACTGGTTGCCGTCAGCCAGGGTTTGCTGGAGCGTTTCTCGCCCGATGAAGTGAAAGCGGTGCTGGCCCACGAAATCGGCCACGTCGCCAATGGCGACATGGTCACCCTGGCGCTGATCCAGGGCGTGGTGAACACCTTCGTGATGTTCTTTGCGCGGATCATCGGCAACTTCGTTGACAAGGTGATCTTCAAGAACGAGGAAGGCCAGGGTATCGCGTACTACATCGCGACCATTTTCGCCGAACTGGTTCTGGGTATCCTGGCCAGCGCGATCGTGATGTGGTTCTCGCGCAAACGGGAATTCCGTGCCGACGAAGCCGGTGCCCGCTTGGCCGGCACCAGCGCGATGATCGGCGCTCTGCAACGCCTGCGTGCCGAACAGGGCCTGCCGGTGCACATGCCTGACACCCTGAACGCCTTCGGCATCAATGGTGGCATCAAACAGGGGTTCGCCCGCATGTTCATGAGCCACCCGCCGCTGGAGGAGCGTATCGACGCCCTGCGTCGTCGCGGCTGATCAGCCCGGCTACAAACAAAAGGCCCGCAGTGATGCGGGCCTTTTTTGTGCCTGTTACTGAGCGGCCAGCCGGTACACCCGCTCCTCCAGCCTTGTCACTCCCGCCTGCAGGAACTTCCCGCTTTCGCTCAACACATCCTGTCCCTCCAGCGCCTCCACCGCCCAGTCGCCACCGAACAGCTGCTGCACCTCGCCATCTGTCACCGCAAACGGTGGCCCAGGCATCTGAGCCTGATCGTAATCCAGCGTGATCAGCAAACCACGCAAGCCCGTCGGCAGGATGCTCAGCAAATGCGCGGCATAGCGCTCGCGCATCGGCGCCGGCAAGGCAATCAGCGCGGCCCGGTCATACAGCGCCGTGCAATCAGCCACATCGCTCGCGGACAAGGCAAAGAAGTCCCCACACCACAACTCGATCGCCCCGGCCCGATAAACCTTGAAGCCACCCTCTTCGCTGATTTGCGGCTGTAGTTGCTGCTCGCGGAAGAAATCCTCGACAGCCTTCTCGGACAACTCGACACCGAGAACCCGATGCCCCTGACCGGCCAGCCACAACAGATCCAGGCTTTTCCCGCACAACGGCACCAGCACCCGCGACTGAGGCGGGATTGCCAGACCGGACCAATGTCGCTGCAAATAAGGGTTCACTTCGGGCTGATGAAAGCCGATCTGGTTCGACTCCCACTTCTTGTGCCAAAACTCCGGCTGCATGCTTCCCCCCTAAGAATTCGATCAAAAAGCATTAAAACTTATATTGGAATTAGATCAATGAACTGACTGAAGATGAACCATCTTAACGCTCAGGAACCCTTCCATGTTTCCCAGCCTGTTTATCTCCCACGGCTCGCCCATGTTGGCGCTGGAGCCCGGCGCCAGCGGCCCGGCCCTGGCGCGTCTGGCCGCCGAACTGCCACGCCCGAAAGCCATCGTCATCGTTTCCGCCCACTGGGAAAGCCATGAGCTGCTGGTCAGCAGCCATCCGCAACCGGAAACCTGGCATGATTTCGGCGGTTTCCCCCGCGCGCTGTTCGAAGTGCAGTATCCGGCACCGGGTAATCCGCAACTGGCCCAAGCGGTCGCTGAACGGCTGACCGCCAACAACCTGCCCGCGCGCCTCGATCCGCAACGGCCCTTCGACCATGGCGTATGGGTGCCACTGTCGCTGATGTATCCGCAAGCCGATATCCCGGTGGTTCAGGTCTCCCTGCCCAGCCGTGGCGGCCCGGCACTGCAGACACGTGTCGGCCAGGCGCTGGCAGGCCTGCGCGAACAAGGCATTCTCCTGATCGGCTCCGGCAGCATCACCCACAACCTGCGTGAACTGGACTGGCATGCCGGCCCGGAAAGCGTAGAGCCGTGGGCACGGGATTTCCGCGACTGGATGGTCGACAAGCTCGCCGCCAACGATGAAGCCGCCCTGCACGACTACCGCCAGCAAGCGCCGAGCGCCGTGCGCGCCCATCCGAGTGACGAGCACCTGTTACCGCTCTACTTCGTTCGTGGCGCTGGTGGTGATTTCGGCATTGCGCACCAAGGGTTCACCATGGGCGCGCTGGGCATGGACATCTACCGCTTCGGCTGACGAGCTCGGTCCCGGCTCGAATCGCAGGCAAAAAAAATCCCCGAACCAGTCGGGGATTTTTTTGTTCGATCAATCAGCCCAGAGGCGGATCAATCTTCGCGGTAGCGACGCAGCTTCAACTGCTTGCCGGCAACGCGAGTGTCCTTCAGTTTGGTCAGGAGTTTGTCCAGACCATCTTCCGGCAGCTCGACGAGGCTGAAGCTGTCACGCACCTGGATGCGACCGATGGCTTCACGCGCCAGACCACCTTCGTTGAGGATGGCGCCCAGCAGGTTTTTCGCCGCGATACCGTCACGCGCGCCCAGCGCGGTACGGCAACGGGCACGGCCTTCGCCCAGCGGCATCGGTGCACGACGCTCGCGATCACCACGGTCCGGACGATCACCGGAACGCTCAGGACGGTCGCCACGTGGCGCGCTGTTCGGCACCAGTGGGCGTTCCTTCTCGATCGCTGCCAGATTCAGCGCCTGACCATTGGTGGCCTTGCGCAGCAGAGCGGCAGCCAGGGCACGCGGGGTGCAACCGATGTCGGCGGTCAGGCGATCCAGCAGATCACCGTGAGTCGATTCGGCGTCAGCCACCAGCGGCGACAGGCTGTTGGTCAGTTTCTTGATGCGGGCATCGAGAACGGCCTGGGCGTCCGGCAGACGCACTTCGGCAACTTTCTGACCGGTTACACGCTCGATAACCTGCAGCATGCGGCGCTCACGCGGAGTCACCAGCAGCAGCGCGCGGCCTTCGCGACCGGCACGGCCGGTACGGCCGATACGGTGCACGTAGGATTCCGGATCGTACGGCATGTCCACGTTGAATACGTGGGTGATGCGCGGTACGTCCAGACCACGGGCGGCTACGTCGGTCGCCACAACGATGTCCAGACGGCCATCCTTGAGCGAGTCGATCACGCGCTCACGCTGGTTCTGGGCGATGTCGCCGTTCAACGCTGCGGCTTTGTAGCCTTTGGCGTCGAGGGCGCTGGCCAGATCCAGGGTCGCTTGCTTGGTGCGCACGAACATGATCAGAGCGTCGAAGTCTTCCACTTCCAGCAAGCTGAGAACGGCAGAGGTCTTCTGGTCAGCGTGAACCAACAGGTGAGCCTGTTCGATCGCGGTAACAGTCTGGGTCTTGCTCTGGATCTTCACGTGCTTTGGATCGCGCAGGTGACGCTCGGCGATGGCACGGATCGATTGCGGCAGGGTCGCCGAGAACAATACGGTCTGACGGGTTTCCGGCATGGCCTTGAAGATGACTTCGAGGTCGTCCATGAAGCCCAGTTTGAGCATTTCGTCTGCTTCGTCGAGAACCAGGTGGTTCACGGTCTGCAGTACTTTTTCGTCGCGACGCAGGTGGTCGCACAGACGGCCCGGAGTGGCGACAACGATCTGTGCGCCATTACGGATTGCTTTCAATTGTGGGCCCATCGGCGCGCCGCCGTAGACAGCCACAACAGTTACGCCCGGCATTTGCTTGGCGTAGGTTTCGAAAGCGGTTGCAACTTGTAGCGCCAACTCACGAGTTGGGGCCAGGATCAGAGCTTGCGGCTCGCGCTTGGACGGATCAATGCGGTGCAGGATAGGCAGGGCAAAGGCAGCGGTTTTACCGGTACCGGTTTGCGCCTGACCAATCATATCGTGACCGGCGAGGATGATCGGGATCGACTGCTGCTGAATGGCCGAAGGCTCTTCATAGCCGGTAGCGACTACTGCAGCGACAATATTGGGATGAAGTTCAAGAGCGGCGAAGCCGCCGATTTCCTGGGTCATGGGTCTGCCTCTAAGTGCATCCGCAAAGACCCATGCTCCAAAGCTGCACATGCCGTGTTGAGACTCAAGAGTCGCCCTGGCAGCTTTGTCGGCGGGGATTTGCGAAAACGAATGAATGAAAAAGAATCGTCAAGGAAGAGCCCGCAGTGCGGACGTGCAGCCGAAGCTGACTTCGGGGAATTGCGCTACCTAAACGCGGCCCGGTTAAAGGCCGGCGCGCACTATACCGGAATTTGCCCGAAAAGGGAGCTTTTTTTATCGAGAAAAAACAGTTGTCACCGCTGTGTAACGGGGTTTTGCGGATAATCGTGCGACGGTCTATTTTTCAAAGGCCCGGCCCTGCGGGCGATGGCGCTTAAACGATTCACCGATGTGCGGCATGTGGTCGCTGCACCCTTTCTTCCCCTCCGAGGAAACACCCATGAATCAGCCCTGCCCCGGCCGCGTCAGCCGCGAGCGCCATGGTCACGTGCATTTGATCGGCCTGGACCGAGCAACCAAGCGCAATGCCTTCGACCTTGACCTGCTCAACGACCTGGCCCTGGCCTACGGCGAATTCGAAGCCGACAGCGATGCGCGGGTGGCCGTGGTGTTCGGGCATGGCGAGCATTTCACCGCCGGGCTCGATCTGGTCAACGCCAGTTCCGCCCTCGCCCAAGGCTGGCAGGTGCCGCCCGGTGGTTGCGATCCATGGGGCGTGTTCGTCGGACCGAGAGTCAGTAAACCGGTGATCGTCGCCGCGCAGGGCTATTGCCTGACCATCGGTATCGAGCTGATGCTCGCGGCCGACATCAACCTGTGCGCCAGCAACACCCGGTTCGCCCAGATGGAAGTGCAGCGCGGGATCTTTCCGTTCGGCGGTGCGACTTTACGCTTTCATCAGGTCGCCGGCTGGGGCAATGCGATGCGCTGGTTGCTGACCGGCGATGAGTTCGATGCCCATGACGCCTTGCACCTGGGCCTGGTGCAGGAAGTCATGGCCAGCGAAGACTTGCTGCCTCGCGCCCTCGAACTGGCCGAACGGATTGCCCGACAGGCGCCGCTAGGCGTGCAGGCGACGCTGATGTCGGCACGTCAGGCGCGCTATGAAGGCGAAACTGCGGCGGCTAAGAGCTTGCCGCCGTTGGTGAAGAAGTTGCTGGCCACTGAAGATGCCAAGGAAGGAGTGCGCTCGCTGGTGGAGCGCAGGCCCGGCGTTTTCAAAGGCCTTTGAAGATCAGGTCGCCGGACGGATGCAGTTGATCAACGACTGCAACGAGTAACCCAGCTTCGGTGCCAGCGCTTCAGCCCGTGCAGTCAGCGCCTGCATGTCCAGCACCTGATCGAGATCTGCCGGCACGATCAGAATGACGTTGCCCTCCTTCACCGGCAGCTCCCAGTAATGCCGGTGATAGAGCCCGCGCAACAGTGCCGCCCCCAACGGCTTGCCGTCATCGGTGGCCCACTGGTTGATCACCAGCCAGCCACCGGGATTCAGACGTTTCTGACAATCACCGAGGAAATTCCACGCGAGGTGCGCGGCGCCCGGGCCGACATCGGTGTAAAGGTCGACGAAGATCAGATCCGCAGGTTCCGCCGTCGGCAGCAGTTCGATTGCATCGCCAACGCGGATGTACAACCGAGGATCGTCGTCCAGCCCGAGATATTCGATGGCCAGGCGCGGCACATCGGGGCGCAGCTCGATGGCTTCAACGTCTTCCAGCGGCAGGAACTTGAGGCAGGCCTGGGTCAACGTCCCCGCACCCAGCCCGAGAAACAACGCACTCTCCGGTTGCTCATGGCACAACGCGCCAATCAGCATCGCCCGGGTGTAGTCGTACTCCAGCCAGCTCGGGTCGGCGGTAAACACGCAGCTTTGCTCGATGGCATCGCCGAACTCCAGAAAGCGGTAGTCGGCCACTTCCAGCACGCGAATCACGCCGAACTCATCCTGTACCTCGGCGAGCAACCGCTCGACGCGCTCCTCAGTCATTTCGTCTCCTGGTGGTCACCGGGCGCGGTGACGCGATGGCACCGCTGTGGTGCCGTGGCAAAACGGCGATTGTCGGCGAAGCGGCGGGAGCAGGTCACGCACTAATTGCTGCTAACATGGCCGTCCGTGCGTAGAACCTTAGAGACCGTGATGAGCCAACCCTGGAGCCCTGACAGCTGGCGCGCCTTGCCGATCCAGCAACAACCCCGATACCCCGACGCCGCGCACTTGCGCCAGGTCGAGCAGACGCTGGCCAGCTACCCGCCGCTGGTGTTTGCCGGCGAAGCGCGCGAGCTGCGTCGTCAGTTTGCCGAAGTCACCCAGGGTCGGGCCTTCTTGCTGCAGGGTGGCGACTGCGCGGAAAGCTTCGCCGAGTTCTCCGCCGCGAAGATTCGCGACACTTTCAAAGTGTTGCTGCAAATGGCGATCGTCATGACCTTCGCTGCCGGTTGCCCGGTGGTCAAGGTCGGGCGCATGGCCGGTCAGTTCGCCAAGCCGCGTTCGGCCAACGACGAGACCATCGACGGTGTGACCCTGCCGGCCTACCGTGGCGACATCGTCAACGGCATCGGTTTCGATTCCGCCAGCCGCGTGCCGGATCCGGAGCGTCTGCTGCAGTCGTATCACCAGTCCACCGCCACCCTCAACCTGCTGCGCGCCTTCGCCCAGGGCGGTTTTGCCGACCTGCATCAGGTGCACAAGTGGAACCTCGATTTCATCGCCAACTCGGCGCTGGCCGAAAAGTACAGCCACCTCGCCGATCGCATCGATGAGACCCTGGCGTTCATGCGCGCCTGCGGCATGGACAGCTCGCCGCAACTGCGCGAGACCAGTTTCTTCACCGCCCACGAAGCCCTGCTGCTGAACTACGAAGAAGCCTTCGTGCGTCGCGACAGCCTGACCAACGATTACTACGATTGCTCGGCGCACATGCTGTGGATCGGCGACCGCACCCGTCAGCTCGACGGCGCCCACGTCGAATTCCTGCGCGGGGTGAACAACCCGATCGGGGTGAAAGTCGGCCCGAGCATGAACCCCGACGATCTGATCCGCCTGATTGATGTGCTCAACCCGGACAACGATCCGGGCCGCCTCAACCTGATTGCGCGAATGGGTGCGAACAAGGTCGGCGATCACCTGCCGGCGCTGATCCGTGCGGTGCAGCGCGAAGGCAAGCAGGTGCTGTGGAGTTGCGACCCGATGCACGGCAACACCATCAAGGCCAGCAGCGGCTACAAGACCCGCGACTTCGCGCAGATTCTTGGCGAGGTAAAGCAGTTCTTCCAGGTTCACGAAGCCGAAGGCAGCTACGCCGGTGGCATCCACATCGAAATGACCGGGCAGAACGTCACCGAGTGCATCGGTGGCGCGCGGCCGATCACTGAAGATGGTTTGTCGGATCGCTATCACACCCACTGCGACCCACGGATGAATGCCGATCAGTCGCTGGAACTGGCGTTCCTGATCGCCGAAACCCTGAAGCAGGTTCGGCGCTAAGGTTCGATATCTTTAGCGTCTGAACTGGCCTCTTCGCGGGCAAGCCCGCTCCCACAGGATTTGTGTCGTACGCAATTTATGTATACGACGCATTACTTGTGGGAGCCTGGCTTGCCAGCGATGGCGCCAGTTCAGTCACCGCCGAACCGAGCCAACGCCACTCGCAATCGCCCCGCACTTTCACGCTGACAATTGAGCTGCACCCGCTCAAGTCCCAACCAGTCCGCCATGCGCCGCAGGTTCAGCGCCAGTGCCTGCATCCCCGCGTCATCCAGTCCGGTTGCTTCCTCGTGCACCGCATGCACTGCCAGGCGCCCCGCCGCCCGTTCGGCGCGCAGGTCAACCCGCGCGGCAATCCGCTCGTTGTGCAGGAACGGCAATACGTAATAGCCGTAAACGCGTTTGTCCTGCGGCGTGTAAATCTCCAGCCGGTAGCGGAAATCGAACAGCCGCTCGGTGCGACTGCGCTCCCAGATCAGTGAGTCAAACGGCGACAGCAGCGCACTGGCTTCGACTTTTCGCGGGATTTTCGGCTCGGGCAGGCAGTAGGCAATCTGGCGCCAGCCAGCGACTTCGCAGGTCAGCAACTTCCCGTCTTCCACCAGTTCCGCCAGACGCGGGCGGGCATCGGCAGGGTTCAGGCGGAAGTAATCGCGCAGGTCTTTTTCCGTCGCCGCGCCCAGTGCCTCGGCCGCGTGCAACAGCAAACCGCGCTGCGCCTCGGCCTCATCGGGCAACGGCTGTTGCAACACAGAAGCCGGAATCACCCGCTCCGGCAAGTCATACAACCGCTCGAAGCCTCGGCGCCCGGCGACGGTGACTTCGCCCGCGGCGAACAGCCATTCCAGCGCATGCTTTTCCGCACTCCAGTCCCACCACGGCCCGGCCTTTTCCTGACGGGTCGACAGGCTGCCGGCGCCCAGTGCCCCCTGCTCTTCGACCGACGCCAGCACCCGGCGAATGGTGTCTTGTTGCTCGCGGCCGAAGCGCGCCAATTGCTGATAAATGTCTTCGCCGCGCCTGGCCCGCTGCATGCGCCAGCCCATCAACGGGTACATCGACAGCGGCAGCAAAGAAGCTTCATGGCCCCAGTATTCGAACAGCGAACGGCGTCGCCCCGAACTCCAGGCAGCCTGGTCGAGCAAGTCAGCAGAATAGGAACCGAGACGGGAAAACAGCGGCAGGTAGTGCGAGCGCACCACAGCGTTGACGGAGTCGATCTGCAGCAGGCCGAGACGTTCGATCAGCCGGTTGAGGTGCATGGCCTTGACAGCCGGCGGCTGGCGCCCGTGAAACCCTTGGGCAGCCAGTGCCAGACGTCGAGCCTGTTTAAGGGAGAAGGACAGAGTCGCGGGCATGTGTACCTCCATGTCTGCTCGCAACCTACCTCACTTGAAAGTGGTTTGTGTAGCGATGGCCTCATCATTTATGCATCGGATCGTCCCAGAACGGCCGAATCGCCTCATGTTCGACATCGGCACGGCTGACCCCGATGTCCTTCAACGCTTCGTCGCTCAGACTGGCAAGCAGCTCACGTTCGCGGTGCAATTCGTACCACCGGCTAAACTTGTGCAACAGATCGGAAACGATATGGCCGGAAAATTTTTCTTCGCCTGCATACTCTCTTTGACCTTTCATCGTGTTGCCTCCTTTTTGGGATGGCTCAAGTCTCGCGCTGGCGCTACGATCAATCCAACGAATGTTTCTGATGGCATGCATCACGGAGATTCATCAATTGTCGGCGTACCCCAGTATCGATACCGATGTCCTGCGTACCTTTGTCGCCATTGCCGATCAGGGCGGGTTCACCCGCGCTGGCGAAATGGTCAACCGCACGCAGTCAGCAGTGAGCATGCAGATGAAGCGTCTGGAAGAGGACGTGTTGCAGCGCCAGTTGTTCGAGCGTGACGGGCGTCAGGTGCGCCTGACCGCTGAAGGACAGGTACTGCTCGGCTACGCACGGCGCATCCTGAAATTGCACAGCGAAGTGTTCAACACCCTGCGCGAGCCGCACATGGTCGGCACGGTACGCATCGGCACGCCGGACGATTACGTGATGCGGTTTCTGCCGGGGATCCTGTCGCGCTTCGCGCAGTTCTATCCGCTGATCCAGATCGAAGTGCATTGCGAATCGACCAAACAACTGCTGCAACGCACGGATCTGGACCTTTCAATCGTCACCCGCGAGCCGGGCAACGAGATTGGCCAGCTGCTGCGCAAGGAGCGTTTTGTCTGGGCTGAAGCGCAGAACTTCAGCGCCCACGAACAGACGCCGTTGCCGCTGGCGATGTTCAACAGTGATTGCTTCTGTCGCCTGTGGGCCTGCAATGCGCTGGACGCCATGGGCCGCGAATACCGGATCGCGTATAACAGCACCAGTCTTTCAGCGTTGATGGCAGTGGTGAGCGCGGGTCTGGCGATTACCGCGCAACTGGAAAGCCTGATCACCCCGGACATGCGCATTCTCGGTGCCGCCGAGGATCTGCCGCTGCTGCCCGAGGCCAGTATCATGCTGATCCGCAACCTCAACAATCCGTCGCCGATCACCGAATGCCTGGCCGAGCACATCGTCGAAGGCTTCAAACTTTAAAGGCGAGCATCACCGCGCACAGCACCAGGAACCCGCAGAACAGCCCGCGCAGGAGTTTTTCCGGCATTGCGTGGGCAACCTTCACGCCCCAACTGATACTGGCCAGACCGCCGATGGCCAGCGGTAGCCCGATCATCCAGTCCACCTCGTGGTGCACGGCGTACGTCACCAGCGTGACACCGGTGCTCGGCAATGCCAGCGCCAGCGACAGGCCTTGAGCAACCACCTGAGTCGTGCCGAACAGGCTGGTCAGCACCGGCGTCGCCACCACAGCCCCGCCGACACCGAACAACCCGCCCATGGTGCCCGACGCCGCGCCGAGCACGCCCAGCCATGGCCATGAATAACGCATCTCGGAGGTCGCCGCCGGACGCGCGCCAAACATGCGCACGAGGTTGTAGGCCGACAATGCCACGAGGAACGCGACAAAACCGATGCGCATGGTTTGCGCGTCGATGCCCACGGCCCAGATCGAACCGATCCACGCGAAAAAGAACCCCATGACCGCCAGCGGCAACGCATGCCTGAGTTCGATGCGATTGCGCTGGTGATAACGCCACAGCGCCAGCATCACATTCGGCACCACCATCACCAGCGCTGTGCCTTGGGCGATCTGCTGATCAAGCCCGAACCACACGCCCAGCAAGGGGATGGCGATCAAACCGCCGCCGATGCCGAATATTCCGCCCAGTGTGCCGAGGGCAGCGCCAAACAACAGGTACAACAAAAACTCGATCACAGCGTAATTCCTCATACGTCAGGCGGTTCATCCTACGCAGTCGGCGCTGGCACGGAAACGCACAGCAACGCACAATGGCTGTGCCAAATCCGCATAGGCAATGAGCTGATTCATGAACCCCAATCAATTGACCGAACAACTCGGGCTGTTTCTCGATGTGCTGGAGAGTGGCAGTTTTTCTGCTGCCTCGCGCCGACATCCGCTGACACCATCTGCTGTCGCCCGGCGCATCGACAGTCTGGAAAGCGCTGTCGGCAGTCAGTTGTTTATTCGCAGCACTCACGCAGTGCGCGCCACGCCGGCCGGCCTGGCGTTTGCCGAGCGAGCGCGACGCATTGTGGCCGAGTTGCAATTGGCCCGGGCCGAAGCGGTGTCCCTGAGCAGCGCGCCGGAGGGTCTGATCCGGGTGGATGCGCCGGCGGCGTTCGGACGGCGGCATCTGGCACCGGTGATTGCCGATTTTCTGGTGCTGTACCCGGGACTGGATGTGCAATTGCATCTGATCGACAGCTTCGTCGACATGGACGGTTCGAACCTGGGCAAGGTCGATCTGGTGTTGCGCGCCGGGCAAATGGCCGACACCCGGCTGGTCGCCACACCGCTGGCGAGCATGGTGCGCATCGCCTGCGCCAGCCCCGACTATCTCAAGCGCCGGGGCGTGCCGAGTGAGCCCGCGCAATTGAGCGAGCATGATGGCCTCGATTGGGACGGCCTTGCCCCGCCCTTCGCCTGGCGTTTCGAACAGGACGGGCAGATGCAATTGCACCGCCCGGCGCGGGTGCGCATGAGCGCCAACAACGCCGAAGCGCTGGTTTGCGGTGCGCTCGCGGGACTCGGGATCGCACATCTGCCGACCTGGCTGGCCAGCGAATACCTGTTGCGTGGCGAGTTGTTGCCGCTGTTCTGCGAAAACGGTCTGCCGCAACCGGAAAGTGCTGGCATCTATGCGCTGCGACTGCAGCAACAGGCCAGTTCCCGCAGCCGCCTGCTGCTGGAATATCTCAAGACCCGGTTCAGCCCCGTGCCGCCGTGGGATCTGGCACTGCAACGAGAACTGGGCCGGCACTAACCGAGTCGCCACCGGGCACAATTGTCTGGCGCATTAAAGATTCGAGCGCTAGATTCATCTGCATCACCGTTCAAGGCACCGACATGACCACCGACCGCAACACCACCGACCACTGCGAAGACCTGCTGCTCGACAATCAGGCCTGCTTCGCCCTGCATTCCACCTCGCTGATGATGACCAAGGTCTACAAGCCACTCCTGCAAGCGCTTGGCCTGACGTATCCGCAGTATCTGGCGATGATGGTGCTGTGGGAGAAGGATGGTCTGACCGTCGGGGAAATCAGCACGCGCCTGCTGACCGATCCGGGCTCGCTGACTCCGTTGCTCAAGCGGCTGGAAGGTGAAGGTTTGCTCAGCCGAACCCGCAGCCGGGAAGATGAGCGTGTGGTGATCGTTGAACTGACTGCCCAGGGACGCGCCTTGAAAGACAAGGCCCGAACCGTGCCGCAATGCATCCTCGGGGCCAGCGGCTTCACGCTGGAGCGCCTGCAAAACCTGCAAGCCGAGTTGCAGGCCTTGCGTGGTCATTTGCAGGACAGCCTCACTTAAGACTCCCCCCCTTTCCTGTGGGCGCAGCCTTGCGCCTGCAGGCGTCCCCCCTTCCCGGCTTATCACCGAAAAAATTTTCCTCTCGATTCACATTCAAAAAAACCTTCCATATCAAAAGCTTGAGATCACGACTCACCCTGATCCCAGTACGGGTTCGAGCTTTCTTCAAAAATTTATCTTGCGCACTAAATATTAGCGAAGTACATTTACTTCGCACCTAGTTAGCGCGCAAACAATTAGCGCAACAAACCACACTGAATGAGGCTCACACCATGCAAACTCTCTACACCGCAATCGCAACCTCCACTGGCGGCCGTGACGGTCGTGCGATCTCCAGCGACAACATCCTCGACGTCAAACTGGCCACTCCGAAAGAACTCGGCGGTGCTGGCGGCGCGGCCACCAACCCTGAGCAACTGTTCGCCGCCGGTTACTCGGCCTGCTTCATCGGCGCCCTGAAATTTGTTGCCAGCCAGACCAAACGCAAAATCCCGGACGACGCGTCGATCACCGCTCACGTCGGCATCGGCCAGATTCCTGGCGGCTTCGGTCTGGACATCGACCTGCATATCAGCCTGCCGGGCCTGGAACAGGCTGATGCACAAAGCCTGGTCGACGCAGCCCACCAGGTTTGCCCGTACTCCAACGCCACTCGCGGCAACGTCGATGTGCGTCTGCACGTCACCGTGTAATCACTGACAACCAGGCCCGTACAGGAAATGAACATGAACACTTTCAGCAAAGTCTTGACCGGTACCCTTCTCGCCCTGTCCATCCACAGCGCATTCGCCGGGGAGGTTGAACACAACACCCAGGCATTCCTCGATGTGCTGAACGCCAGCACCGGCAAACCGATGGAACAGCTGACACCCAAGGATGCCCGCGCCGTGCTGGCGGGCGCGCAGTCCGGGGTCAAACTGACGCTGCCCAAAGCGGACGTCAGCGAGAAGACCATCCAGGTCGATGGCCAACCGTTGAGCCTGACCATCGTCCGGCCGGCCGGGGTCAAGGGCGAGCTGCCGGTGTTTATGTTCTTCCACGGCGGCGGCTGGGTGCTGGGGGATTTCCCGACCCACGAACGTCTGGTGCGGGATCTGGTGGTCGGCTCGGGTGCGGCGGCAGTGTTCGTCAACTACACCCCGTCGCCGGAGGCGCATTATCCGGTGGCGATCAACCAGGCTTACGCCGCGACCAAATGGGTGGCCGAACACGGCAAAGAGATCAACGTCGACGGCAAGCGTCTGGCGGTGGCGGGCAACAGCGTCGGCGGCAACATGGCGGCAGTTGTCGCCCTGATGGCCAAAGACAAAGGCACCCCGGCGATCAAATTCCAGCTGCTGCTGTGGCCGGTGACCGATGCCAGTTTCGACACCGGTTCGTACAACCAGTATGCCGAGGGGCACTTCCTCACCCGCAACATGATGAAGTGGTTCTGGGACAACTACACCACCGACGCCAACCAGCGGAACGAGATCTACGCCTCGCCGCTGCGGGCAACGACCGCGCAATTGAAAGGTCTGCCGCCTGCACTGGTGCAGACCGCGGGGGCCGATGTGCTGCGTGACGAAGGTGAAGCCTATGCCCGCAAACTCGACGAAGCCGGCGTGCCGGTGACCTCGGTGCGCTACAACGGCATGATCCACGACTACGGTTTGCTCAACGTAGTCAGCCAGGTACCGGCAGTGCGTTCGGCGATGCTGCAGGCCTCGGAAGAACTGAAGCAGCACCTGAAGCAGTAATTTTCATCAGGCACAAAAAAGCCCGACTCAATGGTCGGGCTTTTTCTTTGCGCAAAAACCAGTGCTTATTTGGCACGGCCTTTGTAGGAACCGCCTTCGCGGGTATCGATCTCGATCATGTCGCCGATTTCGATGAAGTCAGCAACCGACAGCTCGGTACCGTTCTTCAGTTTGGCAGGCTTCATCACCTTGCCGGAAGTGTCGCCGCGAGCGGAACCTTCGGTGTAGTCAACCTGACGCACGATGGTGGTCGGCAGCTCTACGGATACCAGACGCTCTTCGAAGAACACGGCTTCGCAAACGTCGGTCATGCCTTCTTCAACGAAAGGCAGAACGCTTTCGATGTCTTCGGCGTTCAGCTCGTACATGGTGTAGTCGGTGGTGTCCATGAACGTGTAGGTGTCGCCGCTGATGAAGGACAGGGTCGCTTCTTTGCGGTCGAGGATCACGTCGTCCAGCTTGTCGTCCGCACCGTAAACGGTTTCGGTCTTGTAACCGGTCAGCAGGTTCTTCAGCTTGGTCTTCATGATCGCGCTGTTACGACCCGATTTGGTGAATTCAGCTTTCTGAACCAGCCAAGGATCGTTGTCGATACGAATCACGGTACCGGGTTTGAGTTCTTTACCAGTTTTCATTGCGAATATCCGAATTTGGATGGGATTTACAAAAATCTAGGCCGCGTATCATATCCAATTTCGGTAAAACTGTACCAGCGCCGTCGCAAGATCGGCCTGCAAGGCCTGTTCCAGACACCATGCTTCGGCATGTTCCTGCAGTTCTGGCCAGTGTTTACGGGCCGCCAGCCAGTGATCGCCGATCGGCTGCCCGGAACTCCAGGCGTGCCAGAGACCGTTCATCGCCTCGGCAGCATCCGGCGAAAGGCCTTTCGTATAGAGCGCAAGGAAGGCATCCAGCTTGTCCAGATGGATATCTTCGTCCTGCTGATAGATGTGCCACAGCATCGGACGACCGGCCCACTGCGCGCGGACAAACGAATCCTCGCCGCGCACCGCGTTGAAATCGCAGCACCAGAGCAATTGATCGTATTGATCCTGCCGGACGAACGGCAACACCTGCACGGTCAGCGCCTGGCGCACATTCACCTCGCCGATCGCCAGCGACTCGACCCCGAGCCAGCGGGCGACGTCGCCAAGGATTCGCCCTTCCGGTACCAGCAGATGAGTGGGCGTCGAGTCCGCGGCCAGTACATCCAGCCAACTGGCAAGGCCGGCATTTTCGTAGGCGAACAGTGAGATCAACCGGGCATCGCCCGCAGGCTCCACACCCAGCCCCTGCAGGAATTGTCGCTGCGCTTCGCGATCCTGCTGAAACAGACGACGACGCTCCAGCAAACCGCTTTCACGCAACAAGCCGCCAGTGCCGGGCTGAAATCCCGGAAAGAAAAAGTACTTCTGCACCGTTTTGTATTTCACCGAAGGCAGGCCGTGGCAGCCAACCACCCAGTCTTCGGCGCTGAGATAGTCGAGGTTAATCCACAACGGTGGTGTTTCCCGTGCCGCCATGACATCCATGCAGGCACTCGGCAACTGACAGGCGAATGCAGCGATCACCACGTCGGCGGCGTCCGTTTCCAGCCACTCGCCCGACCAGTGCCGGACCTCGACGCCCTCTTGCCACTGAGCTTCGAGGCGGATGTCGAGCGCCGGGCAAATCCGCTCGAACGCACGCAGGTCATCGACCCACAGTCGCACCGCCAGCGCATGCTCGGCCACCAGTTGCCTGGCCAGACGCCAGGTCACCCCGATATCGCCGTAGTTGTCGACCACGGTGCAAAAGATGTCCCAGCGGGTTTTCGGTTGCGGCATTCAAGACTCCCGTTGGCAAAAGCGGCGATTGTCCGCATAAATGTCCGCGTGCAGAAGAGCCGACGACGATTAATCTTCGTGCGACAATCGCCACTTGCCCGCAATCATCCGCCAGGAGGCAGCCATGCCCTACCGCCCAACCCCGCGTCGCCCCTTGCCTGTTCAGCTTAGCGCGCTGCAATTGACCGGCAGCATTGCCCTGGGATTGTGGCTGGGTTTCCTGGCCATTGCGCTGACTTGCTGGCTCGCCTCGCTGCTCTTCAGCCGTCAATTGCAACCAGTGACGGAAGCCGTTCAGCAACTGAGCAAACCGGCGGTAGTCACGCAGCCTCAGGAAGATCCGCAGCCGCAGAACCGCCTGTTCGAACAATACGAAGAAAACCTGCGCAAGAACGAGCAGCACAATCGCCTGGATCAGGCCCGCAGCAGCACGCGCAACCAGTCGAACCCTAAATGCCAGTTCTGGCTCCAGCAGGATCAGACCGCTCCGAGCGAAAAGAGCCGCGCCAATGTCCTGCAATTCTGCGATTGATCATGAACAAACACACTGTCCACCAACTGATTCTCGACAAACTGCGCGTCGACCTCGACATCGCTGAACGTGCCGCGCAAACCGCATACGAAACCGCGACTCACGAAGAGAACATCGCTGAAAACAAGTACGACACTCTGGGGCTCGAGGCGTCGTACCTGGCGGCCGGGCAAGCGAAACGGGTCGAGGAAATCCGCCAGTCACTGGCGGTTTGCCAGAACCTGACGCTTCGGGCCTACGACGATCAGCGCGGAATCGAAATCGGCGCCCTGCTCGGTCTGGAAGACGAAAAGGGTCGCGAGCAATGGCTGTTTCTGGCGCCCGATGCGGCGGGCCTGAAGGTCGACGTGGTGGGTCAGCCGATCACCGTCATCACCCCACGCTCGCCGCTGGGCAAAAGCCTGCTGGGAAAGTGCGAGGGCGATGAAGTGGAGATTCTGGTGGCAGGCACCCGGCAACAGTTCGCTGTCACCGAGGTGCTGTAGAGAGGGACTCAGTGGACGGGCAGTTCGACGCCTTCGAACAGCTCTTCCAGTTCCTGCTTGTTGTGACACTGGATGGCCTTGGCCATGACTTCGCGAGTCAGATGCGGTGCGAATTTCTCGATGAAGTCGCACATGAAGCCACGCAGGAAGGTGCCACGACGGAAACCGATCTTGGTCACGCTGGACTCGAACAGCTCGCTGGCATCGAGCACAACCAGGTCATTATCGAGCTTGGTATCGACGGCCATTTTGGCCACGATGCCGACACCCAGCCCCAGACGTACGTAGGTTTTGATGACGTCGGCGTCGGCGGCGGTGAACACCACTTTCGGCGTCAGGCCGCGATGGCTGAAGGCTTCGTCGAGTTTCGAACGGCCGGTGAAACCGAACACGTAAGTCACGATCGGGTATTCGGCCAGTGCCTCGAGGGTCAGCTTCGGCAGCTTGGTCAGCGGGTGGCCCTGAGGCACGACCACGCAGCGGTTCCAGCGGTAGCACGGCATCATCACCAGATCGCCGAACAGTTCCAGCGCTTCGGTGGCGATGGCGAAATCCACAGTGCCGTCAGCGGCCATTTCGGCGATCTGCATCGGCGAACCCTGGTGCATGTGCAGCGCCACGTCCGGGTATTGCTTGATGAAATTGCTGATCACCGGCGGCAGTGCGTAACGTGCCTGGGTGTGAGTGGTGGCGATCGACAGGGTGCCTTTCTTCTCGTTGGAGAACTCTTGAGCGATCTGCTTGATGCTTTCGACCTTGCGCAGAATCTCACCAGCGGTGGTGATGATGCGCTCGCCGGCCGGGGTGACGCGGGTCAGGTGTTTGCCGCTGCGGGCGAACACTTCGACACCCAGTTCGTCTTCCAGCAGGCGGATCTGTTTACTGATGCCCGGTTGCGAGGTGTAAAGGCTTTGGGCGGTAGCGGAAACGTTGAGGTCGTGGTGCGCCACTTCCCAGATGTAGCGCAATTGTTGAAGCTTCATATGAATCCCTCAAAGCAGGTAGACGCCACGGGCATCAGCGACGGTATATAACTATATTAATGGTTTGGAGAATAAATCTAGAACTTTTTCATCAAAAGGCCATTATTCCTGCTTCAGCGATCCCCCCGACGCCGACGCTCAACCAGCGGCACCATGTAAACCGGCACCTTGGACAACTGCAGCACGCGGGTCGCCGTGCGTCCCAACGGTGTTTCCGCCCCGACCCCGTGGCTGTGACTTCCTACGATCAGCAAATCGACAGAGAGTTTCTGCACCTGATCGAGAATCACCTGTGACGGATCGCCCTGCAGCACCCGTACCGCACGAATCCGCAGCAGGTCCTGCTCACCCTCGTCCCCCAACTCTTCGCGAAAGCTGTCGAGCACCCGTTGCTCGATATTGGCAATCACGGTTTTCAGACCCTGGCTATGGAACTCGTTCAATGCCTGTTCGTCGAGATAGCTCTGCAACACCGATTCGGCAAACAGCCCCATGGGCTCCACCGCATGCACCACATACAAGTCGGCATTGAACGTTCGAGCCATCGTCAGGGCATGCTGCATCACTAACGGTGCGTACAGACCGAGGTCAGTGGCATACAGCATCGAACGAATCATATGACCTCCTCGCAAGCCAACATGGCGGAGATTTGATTCAGCTTAGCAGTGCCTTGGCGAGTACGACGTGCGACGCAACGTCTTGAACCACGTGGGCTTTAGACCGCCGGTTCGTTGCTGATGCCATGGGGGACATGGCCGGTGGCGACCACCTCGCGGGCCAGCTCGCAGTGACCGGCCTGATCATCGAAGAACACGTCGGCGGCGAACGCTTCGAGAAACGCCGACTTGGTCAGTCCACCCAGAAACAGCGACTCGTCCAGGCGGATGTCCCATTCGCGCAAGGTGCGGATCACCCGCTCGTGGGCCGGGGCCGAACGTGCCGTGACCAGGGCAGTACGGATCGGGCAGGCATCGTCAGGGAACTCGCGCTGCAACAGATTGAGCGCCGCCAGAAAGCCTTTGAACGGCCCACCGCGCAATGGCTCGCGCGCGGATTCACGCTCCTTGGCCTGGAAGGCTTCGAGGCCGCCGGACTGATAGATCCGCTCCGATTCGTCGGAAAACAGCACCGCGTCACCGTCGAAGGCAATGCGCAATTCATCGCTGGCTGCACGGCTGGCGCCACCGGAAAGAATGGTGGCCGCCGCAAAGCCGTTGTCCAGTGCCGAGCGCACGTCTTCGGCGTGGGTGGAAAGAAACAGGTCGCAACCGAAGGCTTTGAGATAAGGATAGGGGCTGCGCCCGCCGACAAACGCCGCACGGGAAATCGCCAGGCCGTAGTGATCGATCGAGTGGAACACCCGCAGCCCCGTGTCGGCACTGTTGCGCGATACCAGAATCACCTCGACCCGCGCGCGACCGAGGCGAGTGTTGAGGTTGAGCAGTTTTTCCACCAGCGCAAAGGCATCGCCCGGCGCCAGGATTTCGTCTTCATGCTCGATCTGATATTGCCGATAGGCTTCGACGCCGCTCGACAGGTAGACCTTGTGGCTTTCGCTCAGGTCGAACAGGGCACGGGACGAAATCGCCAGCACCAGTTTGTCATCGATGTTCTTGGCCATGCCTTCCCCCCCAGTGCGACCGGTTTAAACGTTGCGCCGGTCGATAAAGCTCAATGTGCGGTACAACGATTCGATTCGCGGCAACTCGCAGCCCGCCGCTTTTGCCGCCGCCAAGGGTCGAGCGTAGATGGCGTCCAGTTCCAGCGGTCGCTTGTGCAGAAAGTCGTGGTACATGCTCGGCCAATAGTCGGGCATTTTCTCGGTCATCATGAACAGGTACTGGGCGTAACCCGGTGGCATGTCATGACCGCAGGCCTTGGCGCCCAGCACCACTTCAGCCATCAGCGCCTGAATCAACGCGCGGCTGTCAGTGTCGGCCATCAATGGCGTGGTGCTGGCACCGAGCAACACCGAGAGCCCGTTATAGGGAATGTTCCACACCAGTTTCTGCCAGCGCGCCTGATGCAGGTTCGGCATCGCCTGGGAATCGAGACCGGCGGCCCGGAACAGGCCGGCGCCCGCCTCGACGATTGCCATGCGCGCCGCATCATCCGGTGCAGGGCCGCTGTGATAGCCGACGTTCACTGCCCCCAGCGCCTGATGGGTGATCTGCCCCGGCCCTTCGCGGTGGACGCAGATCAGGCACAAGCCGCCGAGCAAATGCAGGGTATCGGGCAGCAACGCCCGCAAGCTGTCTTCGACATCGAGACCGTTTTGCAGTACCAGCACTTTCGCGTCGGGTTTCGCCGCCTGAATGATCGACGGTGCAAGCCCCGCATTGCTGGTGGTCTTGGCGCCGACCAGCAGCCAGTCGCAGGGCGGCATGTCTTCTGCCGACGAATAGGCCTGCACCGGGTTCAGCGTCAGTGCGCCGTGCACCGCGCTGTTCACCTGCAAGCCACGCTCGGCAACCGCAGTAAATTCGCTGCGCAGCAAAAAATGCACATCGAACCCGGCCCGCGCCAGCATCAAGCCGTAAAACCCTCCGATTGCACCGGTACCGATAATCCCTACCACCGGTTTATCGACTACTGCCCCCATCACGGCAACTCCTCTGCAACTCGACCCAGCGCCTGCGCCACGGCTGCATTCAACTCAGTGGCATTCAGGCGCGTGTGTACTGCCCCGAAGAACTCGCCGTCGCGCACCACGAACAACGCCGGCAAATGAAAGACCTGATAACGCTCGACAAGACCACCGTTGTCGCCGGCGTCGATCCAGCACACGCGATCGACTGCCAGTTCCAGCCCGGGCAATACCTCGCGGGCATACCTGCAACTGGCGCAGCCGACACTGGTGAAAATCACCAGCGAAACGCCACTCATCGCCAGCAGCCGTTGGTCGGCGTCGAAATCAGTCAGTTCCGATTCGAACACTATACTGGGGGAAACAATGTCAAATGGCCGACACAGGGAGTCTGTGCTCATGGGACGGTTTATTCCTCATCCGGATGATGTGCCCGTCGAACTGACGTTGCTCAAACCTGAGTGCATTTCGCGGCAACAGCTGCACACTATCAGCCTCGGCGGCATCGCTTGCAATTACCACCGTGCCTGGCGTCATGGCACCGCACTGCAAGTGCGCATGCCCACACTCAATGCCGACTTCGCCTGCCCGGGCTATGTAGCCTGGTGCCTGCGCCGTAAAAAGGGTTATCTGGTGGGGATTGCGTTCACCGATGAACAAACTCTTTTCAGCGCGAGAATGGGTGAGCAGGTGTGTCAGATCGAGCGTTATTGCCGAATCAACGATGCCCACGATGACCTGCAGGATATCCAGGCACGAGCGCTGCAATGGGTCGAACAGCACGCCGAAGAGTTTTCCCACGACACCGTTCGCAAGGCATTTGCGCAACCCGTGCTGGACTGAACGGTTACATGCCCATTGTCGACAGGCGCCCGACGCGCTAAGGTTCGGCTCCCCGACGCGCTTAAATCTGCTGTGCTCCGCCGCGCGGGGATCGCTGGCGGCCGGCATCCGTGACCTGACGAGTAAACGATGGCTGATTTACCGATCAACGACCTAAACGTCGCCTCCAACGAGACCCTGATCACTCCCGATCAGCTCAAGCGTGATATCCCTCTGAGCGACGCTGCCCTGCGCACCGTCACCAAGGGTCGCGAAGTCATCCGCAACATTCTCGATGGCACCGACCATCGTCTGTTCGTGGTGATCGGCCCCTGCTCGATTCACGACATCAAGGCTGCCCACGAATACGCCGATCGCCTGAAAGTGCTGGCGGCGGAAGTTTCGGACACCCTGTACCTGGTCATGCGCGTGTATTTCGAAAAACCGCGCACCACCGTCGGCTGGAAGGGCCTGATCAACGACCCGTATCTGGACGACTCGTTCAAGATCCAGGACGGTCTGCACATCGGTCGCCAGTTGTTGCTGGACCTGGCCGAGAAAGGCCTGCCGACGGCGACCGAAGCCCTCGATCCGATCTCCCCGCAGTATCTGCAGGATCTGATCAGCTGGTCGGCCATCGGCGCCCGCACCACCGAATCCCAGACCCACCGCGAAATGGCTTCCGGCCTGTCTTCGGCCGTCGGCTTCAAGAACGGCACCGACGGCGGCCTGACCGTGGCGATCAACGCCTTGCAGTCGGTTTCCAGCCCGCACCGTTTCCTGGGGATCAACCAGGAAGGTGGTGTGTCGATCGTCACCACCAAAGGCAACGCCTACGGTCACGTGGTGCTGCGCGGCGGTAATGGCAAGCCGAACTACGACTCGGTCAGCGTCGCCCTGTGCGAACAGGCGCTGAACAAGGCGAAGATCAAGCCGAACATCATGGTCGACTGCAGCCACGCCAACTCCAACAAGGATCCGGCCCTGCAACCGCTGGTGATGGAGAACGTCGCCAACCAGATCCTCGAAGGCAACCAGTCGATCATCGGCCTGATGGTCGAGAGTCACCTGAACTGGGGCTGCCAGGCGATCCCGAAAGACCTCGCCGACCTGCAATACGGCGTGTCGATCACCGATGCCTGCATCGACTGGTCGGCCACCGAGAACACCTTGCGCAGCATGCACGCCAAGCTCAAGGATGTTCTGCCGAAACGTCAGCGCAGCTGATCGCGTTTTCGCAGGCATAAAAACGCCGGGCATTGCCCGGCGTTTTTGTGTGTGATGTGAGGCCAATCAGATCTTCGCGGTGCGCCGCTGATGCCGCTCCATGTAGCGCTCCACGTAGGAGCACGAAGGAATGACCGTGTAACCCATCTCGTCGGCGTACTGCAGCGCCCGTTCGGTCAGGGCTGCCGCGATGCCTCGGCCACGCAGTGCGTTGGGCACAAAGGTGCGGTAGATATCCAGGGTCTGTTTCCCCAGATCCATATAGGTCAGGTAGGCACGATGACCGTCCACATTGGTCTCGAACTGATGACCAGCCTGGTCATGGTGGATGGACAACGCCTCGCTCATCACTTCTCCTCGCGGGTCTCGAATTCTGACCCCTACCTTACCGATGTTTTCCCGGCGAAGGAACATCTACGCCACCCCGTGCCTGATGGACACCGAGAACAACCGCACCGATCTCGCGCAAGACGAGCACGTATCAAATAGTAGGCACCAATGGCGAAAATGCTCAAGGCACACTCGTCATCAGGCTGATTGGCGGGGCGGCTCCGGTGGACTCAGGGCCGGCTCGGAAGAAGCTTCTCCCGCACCGTAAGGCTGAACATCGCCGGATGTTGAGACTTAAGACGTGCCGCCTTTTTTAAAGTCACCTGAACATGGACAAAGATATGCGAGCCGCCACGCAAAATCGCAACAAAAGTGTGGACGAATCCATATACACGTCCTTTAGCCAAGATCGGCAAAACAGCAGCCGACAACGGGAACTTTTTCTCAATAACTCGCTCACGGTGGGCCTTACAGCTGAGTATTTTTTATACAGCACCGCTAAAAGTTGCTCGAAAAAGAATCAACGCCTACAATTTTTTTTGCTTCTTGCCTTACGTCAGTTTACTTACTACAAGTAATGGGTAGTATGTACGCCGGCTATTTCCTCAATCGGAGGAGACAGCCACTTAATTGAAAGTCCTTGAAGGGGAACACGATGAACAACGTTCTGAAATTCTCTGCTCTGGCTCTGGCCGCAGTTCTGGCTACCGGTTGCAGCAGCGCATCGAAAGAAACCGAAGCACGTCTGACCGCTACTGAAGACGCAGCTGCTCGCTCCCAGGCTCGTGCAGACGAAGCTTACCGTAAAGCTGATGAAGCTCTGGCTGCTGCTCAAAAAGCACAACAGACTGCTGACGAAGCTAACGAGCGTGCTCTGCGCATGCTGGACAAAGCTAGCCGCAAGTAATAGTCCTTCGGGATTGTTATCAAGCCGACCCGTTTTTCGGGTCGGCTTTTTTTTGCCTGAAATTTTCTTCATGCAATAAAAAACCCGCCGACACGCAAGCGTCGGCGGGTTTGTCTTTCAGCTTACTGCTGCAGGTCGATCGGTGCGCTCGACACGATCGGCGCCGAGGTATTGGGCGTGCCGATTTCGGTTGGCAGTCCATCTTCGGCTGCGACCACATCACGCACCACGTCCCAGTTCATGCGCAGGTTGTTGGTGATGTCTTCACGCTTGAGCATCGCGTTGATCACGGCAGTGTGCTTGTCGACCACCGACGGGTTGCCTTTGTCGTCGATCGGTGTGTGCGCCTCCAGATAGACCTTGCCGCCGCTGCGACCGAACTTGTACGCATCGTTGATGATCCGTACCGAAGTCCCCACCGGCACCATGCCGGCCATTTCCAGCACGTTATTGTTGAACATGCGGAAGCAGCCGTGACTGGTGCGCATGCCGATGCCGAATTTCTTGTTCGAACCGTGAATCAGGTAGCCCGGTGTGCCCAGGGTGAACTTGAACGGCCCCAGCGGGTTGTCCGGACCGGCCGGCACCACGTTCGGCAACGGATCGCCATCGGCGGCGTGCTCGGCCTTGATCGAGGCTGGCGGCGTCCAGGTCGGATTCGGCGTTTTGGCGGTGATCGTGGTGTGGGCGATCGGTGAACCCCAGCCTTCACGACCGATACCCAGCGGGAAGGTGTACACCACGTTCTTGCCTTTCGGGAAGTAGTAGAGGCGATACTCGGCCAGGTTGATCACAATGCCTTCGCGCGGGCCCGGCGGCAGGATGAAGCGGGTCGGCAGGACCACTTCAGTGCCGGCGCCCGGCAACCAGGCATCGACGCCCGGGTTGGCCGCGACCATCTCCGAATAGCCCAGATCGTAGGTGGTGCCCAGATCGGCAAAAGTATCTTCGTACTTGGCCTTGATCACCTGCACCTGGCCGATGATGTCTTCGCCAGGCGGTGGCAGGGGAAACTCCAATGCGGCAACGGGACCGGCCACACACAGGGCGGCAAGAGACAGGCAGCGGGTGACGGCAGGAAAACGCGGCAACATCCGGAGAATCCTTCGCAGATCGACAAGGGTATAGGAGCGCGATTGTACACCGCGCCTCGGGAATTCGGGGAGATCCGCCGATGGGCAGACAGAACTCTTCATGTTCGACCTGCCGCCAACTGGAAACGGGTGGACCTACAGTTCGAAACGCAGCTCAGGCCAGATCGGCGACGTCCCACGCTTCTGCGATTCGAGGATCGCCCGGCACAGCGAGCACAGGCGCTGATCCTGGAACACCCGGCGATCCACACTCGACCAGCGCGGTTGCGCCGGCAGCAGACTGCCGCACAGGGTTCGGTCCGCCGAGCCACCGAGCTCCAGTTGACGGGTCACCAGATGCACCCGCACTTCCTGGCAGGCGAACAGATCCAGCTGTTCGTCAGGCTCGATCAGTTGGTAGGCAAACAGGGACCAGGCAGAACGCGACATCGGGGGCTCCATTTAGGGGGGCGCCACATTAGCCGAAAGCCTGCCGCTAGAAAAGCCTCATAGCAGCGGTTTTAGCGTCGGCCAGACATTTTCCAGCAACTTGCCCTGAGCCCCGGCTGCCGGGTGCAGACCGTCGGCCTGCATCAAGTCCGGATGCCCGCCCACGCCTTCGAGGAAAAACGGCACCAGCGGGATTTTCTTCTCCTCGGCGAGCTTGCCGTAAACCCGGGCAAAGGCATCGGTGTAGCGCTTGCCGTAGTTGGGTGGCAACTGCATGCCGAGCAATAGCACCTTGGCCCCCTGTTCACGGGAGCTGTCGATCATCGACGCAAGATTTTGTTGCAATTGCGTTGGAGGCATTCCGCGCAGGCCGTCATTACCGCCCAGTTCGAGGATCACGAGCTCCGGCTTGTGCTCTGCAAGCAGCGCCGGCAGCCGCGCCTGGCCTCCGGCACTGGTGTCGCCGCTGATGGAGGCGTTGACCACTTTATCGTCAAAACCTTCGGCCTTGAGCCGCTGCTCGAGCAGCGACACCCACCCCAACCGGGTATCCAGCCCGAAACCGGCGCTGATACTATCGCCAACGATCAGGACTGTACCCGCCGCTGCGTTCTGGGCCATGCACATCAAGGCCAGGCCAGCACTCAAAAACCACACACGCATCGGATTCTCCATGGGCGCAAGCATTCTCACCGCGAAGAACCTTAGCAAAGTGGTTCCCAGCGCGGAAGGTGAACTGACCATCCTGCACGAACTCAGCCTGGAACTGAACAAGGGCGACAGCCTGGCCATCGTCGGCGCGTCCGGCTCCGGAAAATCCACCCTGCTCGGCCTGCTTGCCGGCCTCGATCTGCCGAGCGGCGGCGAAGTTGTTCTCGCCGGCCAGTCCCTGAGCAATCTCGACGAAGACCAGCGCGCGCGCATCCGTGCCGAACACGTGGGTTTTGTCTTTCAATCCTTCCAGCTGCTCGACAGCCTCAATGCCCTGGAAAACGTCATGCTGCCGCTGGAGCTCGACGGCCGTAAAGACGCTCGCGGTCGCGCCACCGAATTGCTGCAACGGGTCGGCCTCGGCCAGCGCCTGACCCACTCGCCGCGCCAGCTGTCCGGCGGCGAGCAACAACGGGTGGCGATTGCCCGGGCTTTTGCCGCCGAGCCGGATGTACTGTTCGCCGACGAGCCCACCGGCAACCTTGACAGCCATACCGGCGAGCGCATCAGCGACTTGCTGTTCGAACTGAACAAGGAACGCGGCACCACGCTGGTGCTGGTGACCCACGACGAACGCCTGGCCCATCGGTGCCGGCGCCTGATCCGACTTGAAGCCGGCCTGCTGGTCGCCCCCCTGGAGCCTTGATGGCACGTCTGCCGCTGTTGCGCCTGTTCAGCCTTGCCCTGCGCCAGCTCCTGCGCGATGCCCGCGCCGGGGAGTTGCGGGTGTTGTTCTTCGCCTTGCTGGTGGCCGTGGCGGCAAGTACCGCCATCGGCTACTTCGGCGCCCGCCTGAATGGCGCAATGACGTTGCGCGCCACCGAGTTTCTCGGCGCGGATCTGGTACTCGAAGGCAGTTCACCGGCGCGACCGGAACAAATCAGGAGCGGTACCGATCTGCGCCTCGACCACGCGCAGATCGTCGAATTCTCCAGCGTCATCGCCACCGACAACGGCATTCAGTTATCGAGCATCAAGGCCGTCGACCGTGCCTATCCGCTGCGCGGCGAGCTGAAAAGCGCCCCCTCCCCTTTCGCTGCCGAAGAAGCCGGTGGCGAACCGCAGCCGGGCGAAGCCTGGGTCGAATCGCGCCTGCTCACCGCACTGGACCTGAAGATCGGCGACAGCATCGACGTCGGCATGAAAACGTTGAAACTGACGCGAGTGCTGACTTACGAACCGGATCGCGCCGGCAACTTTTACAGCCTGACGCCACGCGTGCTGATCAACCTCGACGACCTCGCCGCGACCGGCGTCGTCCAGCCCGGCAGCCGGGTGAGCTATCGCGAGCTGTGGCGCGGCGAACCCAAAGCGCTGGAAACCTATCGCCAACTGATCAAGCCGGGACTTGCCGCCAACCAGCGGATTCAGGATGCCCGGGACGGCAACCGGCAGATCGGTGGCGCCTTGGGCAAGGCCGAGCGCTATCTGAACATGGCCAGTCTGGTCGCCGTGCTGTTGGCCGGTGTGGCCGTGGCGCTGTCGGCAAACCGCTTCGCCAGCCGTCGTTTCGATGCCAGCGCCCTGCTCCGTTGCCTGGGACTGTCACGCCGGGAAACCATGGTGCTGTTCAGCCTGCAACTGGCGGTACTGGGTCTGCTTGCCAGCCTCGGCGGTGCCCTGCTTGGCTGGCTTGCTCAATTGGGTTTGTTCGCGCTGCTGCATGATCTGTTACCGACCGACGTACCGCCGGGTGGCTTGCTGCCGGCGCTGGCGGGGATCGGCACCGGACTCGTGGCACTGGCCGGTTTCGCCCTGCCACCGCTCGCTGCGCTGGGCCGCGTGCCGCCGCTACGGGTTTTGCGCCGGGACATGCTGCCGATTCCGTCGAGCACCTGGATGGTCTACGGCGCTGCACTCGGTGCACTCGGATTGATCATGTGGCGCCTGAGCCTGGATCTGCTGCTGACCTTTGCTTTGCTCGGCGGTGGTGTGGTCGCCGCCCTGGTGCTCGGTGGTTTGCTGTTGCTACTGCTCAACAGCCTGCGTCGCCTGCTGGCTCGCGCCTCGCTGCCATGGCGCCTCGGCCTGGGTCAGTTGCTGCGTCATCCGCTCGCAGCAGCAGGACAGTCCCTGGCATTCGGTCTGATCCTGCTGTCCATGGCACTGATCGCTTTGCTGCGCGGCGAACTGCTCGACACCTGGCAAAACCAGTTGCCGAAGAATGCTCCGAACTATTTCGCCCTGAACATCCTGCCGGCGGACAAACAGGCCTTCACCGATCACCTGATCAATGTCTCGGCCCAGGCCGCGCCGTTGTATCCGGTGGTGCCGGGACGGCTGATCAGCATCAACGGTGAAGCAGTGCAGCAAATCGTCAGCAAGGATTCGGCCGGCGATCGGGCGATCCAGCGCGACCTGAGCCTGACCTGGGCTGCCGACTTGCCGGCGGGCAACAAGATCACCGCAGGTTCGTGGTGGAGCGGGCAACCCTCGGACGAGGTTCCGGGTGTGTCGGTGGAGGGTAAGGTCGCCGAAAGCCTCAAGCTCAAACTTGGCGATCACCTGGTGTTTACCGTTGGCGGAGTGAACCGCGAAGCGAAAGTCACCAGCCTGCGGGAGATCAACTGGGACAACTTCCAACCAAACTTCTTCATGATCTTCCAGCCCGGCACCCTGAAGGATCTGCCGGCGACCTACCTGACCAGCTTCTATCTGGCGCCCGGTCACGACCAGCAGATCGTCGAGTTGTCGCGAGCATTCCCGGCGGTGACCATCCTGCAGGTCGAAGCCTTGCTCGAACAGCTGCGCAGCATCCTCGCCCAGGTCACCCTGGCGGTGGAGTACGTATTGTTGTTTGTGTTGGCGGCCGGAATGGCGGTGCTGTTTTCCGGGTTGCAGGCGACGCTGGATGAACGCATCCGTCAGGGCGCGCTGTTGCGTGCGCTGGGGGCGGAACGGCAGTTGCTGGTCAAGGCGCGGAGGATCGAGTTCGGCCTGCTGGGCGCAGTCAGCGGGTTGCTGGCGGCCCTCGGTTCGGAAGTGGTGAGTCTGGTGTTGTATCGCTTTGCGTTCGACCTGCCCTGGCACCCGCACCCTTGGTTGCTGTTGTTGCCGTTGATCGGCGCGGCGCTGATCGGTGGCGCCGGCGTATTCGGCACCCGTCGGGCACTGAACGCGAGCCCGCTGACAGTGCTGCGCGAGGGTTGATAGACTCCAGCCCTCAATACCACAAGAAGTAGCCATGAGCCGTTATCGCCCTCCCCGCACTGCCGGCACCGCGCTGATCACCCCCGAAGGTGAAGCGCGGATGCGCGCCGAATTCCATGAGTTGTGGCACGTACGCCGTCCGCAGGTGACGCAATCGGTCAGCGAAGCCGCGGCTCAGGGCGATCGGTCGGAAAATGCCGAGTACACCTACGGCAAAAAGATGCTGCGCGAGATCGACAGCCGCGTGCGCTTTCTCACCAAGCGACTGGAGGCGTTGAAAGTCGTCAGCGAAAAACCGAGCGATCCGAACAAAGTCTACTTCGGCGCCTGGGTGACCATCGAGGATGAGGACGGCAAACAGTCGCGCTACCGCATCGTCGGCCCGGACGAACTGGACCTGAAACTGGGCCTGATCAGCATCGACTCACCGCTGGCCCGCGCCCTGATCGGCAAGGCGCTGGACGCCGAAGTACGGGTCCAGACGCCAACCGGCGAGCAATTCGTTTACATCGTGGCAATCGACTATCCCTGACGCTCAACGCCGTGCAATCAGACCCTGGCGGGCAACGCGGGTCAGTTGACGGATCATTTCCGGAGCGTCTTCAGCGCTGGGCGACTGGATCACTGCGAGGTCGAAACTGTCATTGGCAAAACGCGCCAGCGACTCGCCGTCTTCGACAAACTGGATCAGGAATGCGGCAGGACCGCCGCTGCGACGTGGCCAGCCATCGAGATAACGCAACAGCGTCGGCTGATGTTTACCGCCAAGCAGGATTTTTGGGTTGCGCTGAGTGACATGTGCCGTGATTGGCGCGGGGCGTGCTGGAGGGCGAAGTGCATTCATCGTGTCGTGTCTCTGCCTCAAAAGTCTGCATGGCAGGTGAGAGGCAACACCGAACCAGCGCTTTAGCGGTATTTCGAAGCCCTGTTCCGGCTTCTGACGGCAACTGAAGAATAGTCACCTGGCGCCCCGCAAGTAGCTGTTTAAATCGGCGCATGAGCGGCATCCTAGAGAACGTGACCGGCCAGTGTCAAGAATCAGCCACAACAAAAAAGGCCCGCACAATGCGGGCCTTTTGCTTGAGCCAGAGCGGTCAGCCGGCGATGGCGCGATCCACCGAAAGCTTGCCGGCACCTTCGATCAGCACCGCAAGGCTGCCACCGAGCAGGGCCAGGGCGAACTCATAACCGTTGTTGGCCATGAACAGACCGTTGCTGATGTGCACGGTGAAGATGGCCACCAGCGACAGGAAGGTCAGACCCAGTGCCGCCGGCCGTACCAGCAGACCGATGATCAGCGCCAGACCAGCGAAAAACTCAGTGCCGCCTGCCAGGGTCGCCATCAGATAACCAGGCGTCAGACCGATGCTTTCCATGTATTGCGCGGTGCCGGCCAGGCCGTAGCCACCGAACAGACCGAAGAGTTTCTGCGAGCCGTGGGCGGCGAAGATCACGCCGACAGCAATGCGCAGAATGGTCAGACCGTAGCCGGCGCGGGTGAACAGGACTTTGTTGATCAGAGAGCTCATGTTGCGTTTCCTTGTTGTCAGAAGGGCTTGTTGGTTGGTCGCCATATTAATCAGTTAAATTTATGTTAAAAGCGCAAATATTCCGCCATAACAATCAATTTATTAGATCATTTGCGTGAGACAACTTTCTGTCCCCCGGGCTCCAACGACTCCCGCTCCCGGTCGAACGCCAAGTAATACTTGTTCACACTATTAACATAGCTGACGGCGCCCATCCCGACCTGCTCCATGGCAATGCGCTCGACCTGGAAGAACCACTGATTAGGGTTCAGACCACGACGCCGGGCCTCGGCGCGCATGCCCTGCACGCGCTCCGGGCCGATGTTGTAGGCGGCCAGGGTAAACGCCATGCGCTCGCGCTCATTGAGCTTCGGACTGTTGAAGAACTTGCGGCGGATCATCGCCAGATACTTGGCCCCGGCCTGCACATTCGCATCGAGATTCTGGATGTTATTGACGCCGACCCGCTGCGCGGCGGACGGCGTGATCTGCATCAGCCCGGTAGGCCCGCCACCGCTGCGCGCAGCGGGTTGCAACGCCGATTCCTTGAACGCCAGCGCGGCCAGATTGAGCCAGTCCATGTTCTGCGCTTCGGCATGCTTTTGCAGGGTTGGACGCAGTTTTTCCAGACGCTGGCGGTCAGCCTTGGCCAATGGATAGTGGACTTGATAGAGGCGACGGTAGATCCGCAGAAACGCTGCGTCTTCGTTCGACGGCGTCTTGTAGCCGGTCAGGAAACGGTCGATGCTCGCTCGCAGCATCGAAGCATCTCGCCGCACGAACCAGTACTCCTCGCCCGGCTCGCTGATCATCAACTGCCGGTCAACACGCAACTTCGGCAGGATCTTGCCCCAGCGCTCGGCAATCGGTTGCTCGACGATGGTCAGGTGGAAGATGCCGCCCTGGACCATCTCCAGCACGTCCTCGACGGCCAGCGTAGGATCGACCCATTCGATCTTGATTGGCGCCAGTTTGTGCAGCGCCAGTTTCTGGTTGAGTTGACTGACCGCCTCCCCCGCCGCACTGCCGGTGGGCAGTGCCAGGGTTTTGCCGGCCAGCTGCTCGACTTTGGTGTAGCGCTTCTCGCCCTTGATGCCGACCAGCACCAGCGGCACATTACTGGCGATCGGTTCGCTGCTGGCGACCGCATGGCCCGGTTGCAGATCGAGCAATTCGCCCGGCGCCACCAGATCGCCCTCGCCACGCTGTAGCGCGCCGAGCAATTGATCCTTGGCTTTGGGAATGATCTTGAGGGTGATTTCCTGACCGTCGCGGGCATGGCCATTGAGGTACTGCTCGAAGGCGCGCAAACGGTGATATTCGACGCCAATGGTCTGGCCCTGGACTTCGCCGGAGCTGTTGCGGCTCTGATTGACGAGCACCCGCAACACACGGCTGCTGCGGATCTCGGTCAGGTCGCGAACCTTGGCAGCCGGCACGGCTTGCAGCGGCCCGGGCAAGCGCGCAACCGCCGTCATCGGCAGCAGCAGCGAACCACACAGCAGGAGCAAAACCGAGGGACGAACCATCCACTCTCCGGAAAGAATACGGGGCGTTTTCACCGCTGAACGGTCGCAAAACACCGACGAAAACAGAGCGCCAGGAGCGCTGATAAAGTGCGAGAGACTGGCACAGTGATGGCAATTCTGCCAACCCGTGTTGCCTCGCGGCCTCAACAGACAGTCATAAGCCGTTGTAGTTCTTGGCTTTTCTGATAAATCTACAGCTCTGATATGCTTTCCGGCCTTCGGCCCGAGGTAGCACCATGCAACTCATCGATATCGGCGTCAACCTGACCAACCCCAGTTTCGCCGACAAACATCAGGTCGTGCTCGATCGCGCCTACGCTGCCGGGGTCTGCCAACTGGTGCTGACCGGCACCAGCATCGAGGGAAGCGAACAGGCGCTGGAGTTGTGCCAGCAACTGGATGCGGACGGCCAGCGACTGTTCGCCACCGCCGGCATTCACCCGCATTCGGCCAGTGACTGGAACGCCGACAGCGCACGGCGTCTGCGCAGTCTGCTGAAGGAATCGAACGTGGTGGCGGTGGGCGAATGCGGGCTGGATTTCAACCGTGATTTCTCGCCACGACCGCAACAGGAAAAAGTCCTCGAAGAACATCTGGCCCTGGCCGTGGAGCTGCAACTGCCGGTGTTCCTCCATGAGCGCGACGCGAGCCCGCGTCTGCTGGAGATTCTCCGTGACTTTCGCGACCAGTTGCCGGCCGCCGTAGTGCATTGTTTCACCGGCGAGCAGAAAGCGTTGTTCAGTTACCTCGACCTGGATCTGCACATCGGCATCACCGGCTGGATCTGCGACGAGCGTCGCGGCACCCATTTGCATCCGTTGGTGAAGGAGATCAAACGCGGGCGTCTGATGCTGGAAAGCGATGCACCGTATCTGCTGCCGCGCACACTACGACCGAAGCCGAAGAACGGACGAAACGAGCCGGCCTATTTAACCGAAGTGTTGCGTGAAGTGGCGCTGCATCGAGGTGAGACCGAGGAAGATCTGGCGAGCCACACCACCGGTTGCGCCCGGGCGTTCTACGGTTTGCCTGCCCTGCCCTGAGCCGGGAACTCATTACTTGTTGATGCACATCAAGATCCGGGCACCTGCGTAGCGGCACAATAATGGCACCTTGCCAAAACTGTTTCCGCTATCAGAGAAGACCTCCATGGGTGCCTGGCTTAGCAATATCTCGCTGAAATACAAATTCTGGGCGGTCAACGCGGTCGCCTTCGTCACCACCTTGCTGTTAGTGCTGTACGCGGTGCAGCTCGAACAGCAGGCACGCAGCCACGCCGCACAGGCGTCGGCACAGGCGCAAGCGCAATTGCTCAAAGCCTGGCCCGCAGGTCAGGCCCTGCCCAAGAGTGATCAGGTGCTGACGTTCAAACGCGGTGAAGCGCCTCGCCTCAACGATCAACCGCTGCTGGAAATCACCGACAGCAACGGCTGGATCGACATCAGTCACTTGCCGTTTTTCGGCGAAAACCCGCTGCTCGGCGCCGAGGTATTCAGCCGTGCCGATGGCCAGCAGGTCGCCGTGATCGCCTACGCCCCCAGCCTCAGTCAAGTGTTCAGCGAACGGTTCGCCAACTACGCGGTAGCGGTGTTCATCCTGATGCTGGCGATGCTCGGTGCCTCGCAGTTGCTGATCCGCTTCTTGCTCAGCCAGCTCAACACGCTCAAGGACGTAATGCTGCACGTCGAAAAAACCGGCGATCTTTCCGCCCGGGTGCCACTGGCCTGCAAAGACGAAGTCGGGCAGATGGCCAATGCCTTCAACGCGATGCAGGCCGGCTACCAGCGCGTGGTCACTACCGTGGCCAACACTGCACGACAACTGGACGTCGGCGCGGCACGGCTGGCATCGAGCATGAACGAGGTGCGTCACGGCATGCTTGGCCAGCAAAGTGAAACCGATCAGGCCGCCACGGCGATCAACGAAATGACCGCCACCGTCTACCACATCGCCCAGCACGCTGGTGCCACTCGCGATCTGTCGCAGACTGCCGACGGCCTGGCCGGCAGCGGCCAACAAGTGGTCACCCGCGTCCAGCATTCGATCGCCGGCCTGTCCAGCGGCGTACAGCAGACTGCCGAGATGATCCAGCGCCTGGCCGAAGACAGCCAGAAGATCAACGGCGTGGTCAGCGTGATCCACAGCATCGCCGAGCAGACCAATCTGCTGGCCCTCAATGCAGCCATCGAAGCAGCGCGCGCCGGGGAAATGGGCCGCGGGTTCGCGGTGGTCGCCGATGAAGTGCGCAACCTCGCCAAACGCGTGCAGACGTCCACCGACGAAATCACCACCATGGTGTCGGCGCTGCAGGCCGGGACCCGCGATGCGGTGGACTTCATGCAGGAGAGTTCGTACAAGGCTGACGATTGCGTGCAGCAGGCCCAGGAGGCCGGTGAAGCGCTGGCAGAAATCACCGGCGCGGTGGCGCAGATGCGCGAGAGCAACACGCAGATTGCGGTGGCGGCAGAACAGCAGAGTCAGGTTGCCGAAGAGATGAACCGCGCGGTGGTGAGCATTCGCGACGTGACCGAGAACACCGTGCAGCAGACGGTGGACTCAGCGACCACCAGCAATGAGCTGGCGACGCTGGCCGGCGAACTCAACAAGGCAATTGGTCAGCTTAAACTTTGAGGGACTGCTGGCGATGGCGTCAGGCCGGGAACATCGAATCCGGCGATGACGCCTATCGCGGCAATAGCCAACCTTGATTCGCCGCCCTCCCTGCCCGGGCCTATTCTTCAACCATGAACCAAACATGGAATGAGGAGCAGCAACATGGGCAAACGTCACCCCAACCTTCCCGCCTGGCAATGGCGCGCCTACCCGAATAATCACCAGCATCCGACCAATCTGGTGCTGCATCTGATTGCCGTACCGCTGTTCATCGTTGCGTTTCTGGTGATCGTCTCGGGGGTGTTCAGCCTGAGCCTGGCGAGCGTGGCCATCGGCGTGATCGGGATTGTCGCAGCGCTGGGTCTGCAGCGTCACGGCCACCGTCTGGAGGCGCAAGCCTCCGAGCCGTTCAGTGATCGCATGGACGCCGTTTCGCGTCTGCTGGTCGAGCAGTTTCTGACCTTCCCGCGCTTTCTGCTCAGCGGCGGCTGGTATCGTGCCTGGCGTGAACGCCACCGCCGTCATTGAGTCAGGCGAAGATCGTCACCGTCTGCCGGCTCATGGCGATCAGTTCGCCCTCGGCGCTCCACAGTTTGGCGGCAACATGACCATAACCGTCGGCGGCGTACTCGATGTCCGCCAGATATTGGCACCAATCCAGCGTGCTCAGCGCCCGTAACGGCTGAACGAATTCGATGGTCCAGGTCAGCGTGCTGCCCGGCGCCGGCTTCTTCAGATACGGCAACAGCGCAGGCGGCCAGGCATCGACCAGCGCCAGCAGATGCGCTTCGTTGACCGGTTCCTCTTTCACATCCCCACGCAAGCGCACCCAGCCGCCCATCAACCGTGATTGAATGCCGGTGAATGGCATGCCGCCGACACTCCAGCGCATCGCCAGATGACGCATGAATTCCGGGGTCACACCTTTGATGTACGGCAGCTCCTGGCAGTCGTCCCAGTGTTTCATCTCCGGCGCCGGGTATGCTTCAACGGCCACTTCCGACGGACGTGAAGCACCGAAGCTGCCTTGCACCATCGTCACCACCTGACCGTTCTGTACGGCGCGCCCCAGCACCTGAATCACCGCTTTGCCTTCGCGCAGGATTTGCACCTCAAAGCTCACCGGCACTTCGGGCTCGACCGGACCGACGAAGGTGATTGCCAGCGAACGCACCGGACGCTCCGACGGCACCCGCGCTCGCATCAATTCGTATTGCAACGCCGCCACCAGCCCGCCGAAGCTGGCGCGCCCCTGGCCCCACTCGGCCGGAATGACGACCTCCGGTTGACGACGGACTGCATCGATCAGATCGCAAAAGCGCATGGGAACCTCGGACACGAAAAAGGGAATGACCGGATCTTAACCAGCGCGGCAGAGCGGCGCAGCGTCCATTCCGGTCAAACAGGCTGACAGATAGGCCTTGCGCCGGTTTAAGACACAATAAAAAACCTGTGGAAGTCAGACTGCTGGCTTCTACAGGTTTTGAAGTGCGTTTCAGGACTTTTTAAAACAAGTCGTGCTGAGTTTTTCCAGCACCCGGTCAGCCTTGATTTCGGCCTCGACCATGGTCGCCTGCCAGGTGGCGACGCAGGGTTGCAGATCCGCTTCCTGTTCGGCCTTCGCCAGCCATTGCCAGCAATCGTGCCAGTCACCCAGTGCGCCTTGTGCGGACTTCAGACGTGGCAACGCGACCTTCGGCAGACGATCAAGCTCGGGGTAGGCTTCGATCCCGTAGCGCACCCGTTTGATCAACAGGCGCAGACGATGACGATCGTGTGCCGGATCGTGCAGCGCCACGTCGAGGTTCTTCCATTGCTTGCCCAGACGCTTTTCGATGCGCTTGTCCAGGTCATCGAGCAAGCCCTGACGCTGGGACGCGCGCAGGAAACGTGGAAACGCATCGAGGATCATCAGCAGCGAGGCCACCTGCGCACTGGCCGCCAATGCCGGATAGGCCTCGGCCATCTGCGCCATGCGCCGCTGCGCGGCCTCAGGCTGGCCATGTTCGGTCAGCCAGGCCGCCAGCACCTCGCGGTCACGCCACGGCGTGGTCAGTTGCCCCACCGCGGCCGCCGCGTCTTCCAGTTGCTCGACGCCAGGCAAGCCACGCAGCGGCCTCAGCAGACTGCGCAAGCGACGCACCGTGGTCCGCAGATCGTGCAGCGCCTCCGGGTCGGTACGTGCGGTCAGACGTGCCTGACAGGCCAGCAGCCTGACCTCCAGGCTCAGGACATGAGCCACCAACCGGTCAACCAACGCAGACATCGCTTGCTCCTGACTTCAATCCCATTGCATGAGGGTGCACCGGTGTGGCTGATCCGCCGTTGCGCTAAGTCAGCAGCTTAGCGTCCGGCGCGGGATTCGCGAATGTAGAAACGCGCTTTCTCGGCTTTTTTGCTGCAACCCTCGAAGCCTTCGAATTGCTGCTGGGTCTTGGCCGCCGTCAGCAACGACAGGGCCTTGGAGTAGCTCACCGTACCGGCAAAACCCTCGGCCTTGGCCAGATCCAGCTCATGCCACGCCGCATCGAGCTGGCTGCCGCAGCTGTCGCGGTAGGCGGTCTTGCCGGCGCAACCGGCCAATGCCAGGGCAATCAAGGGCACACAGATCCAGGCTTTCATCACTTACACCTCAAAGATAGGTCAACAGTCGTGCAATTAAGACGTTGGGGCGGTGAAAAAGTGCCTTGTGCCCCATGAATCCAACGCACGGCAAAAGATAACGCCAGCGGGTCAAGAAGTATCGAAAAAACGACGCCAGTGCCGCCCCGAACGACCCCGGCGATTGTAGCCCGGCCCTCGATGGGTGCATTGTGGAAACCTGTCGGGGGAGGAAGTCTGATGAAAAAGCGTGTCGCACTGGTACTGGGTTCCGGTGGCGCCCGGGGCTATGCCCATATCGGGGTCATCGAAGAGCTCGAACGGCGGGGTTACGACATTGCCTGCATCGCCGGTTGTTCGATGGGCGCAGTGGTCGGCGGAATCTACGCCGCAGGGAAGCTGGACGAGTACCGACGCTGGATCGAAAGCCTGGATTACCTCGATGTGTTGCGACTGGTGGACGTGAGTTTTCGCCTCGGGGCGATCCGTGGCGAAAAGGTCTTTGGCCAGATCCGCAAGATCGTCGGCGAAATCAATATCGAAGAGCTGCGCATCCCTTACACGGCGGTCGCCGCCGACCTTACCAACCAGCAGGAAATCTGGTTTCAGGAAGGCTGCCTGCACCAGGCGATGCGCGCCTCGGCCGCGATTCCCAGCCTGTTCACGCCAGTGATGCAGGGCAACCGGATGCTGGTGGACGGCGGCATTCTCAATCCGTTGCCGATCGTGCCGGTGGTGTCGAGCCACTGCGATCTGATCATCGCGGTCAATCTCAACTCGACCAACCAGCGCCATTACAAATTGCCGGTGATCCAGCGCCCCGCCGCGTTCCGTACGCGCTTTGACAGCCTGATCAGTTCACTGGGCTCGAAGATGCCGTTCCGCCGCAAACAGGCCGAGCAACTTCTGTTATTGGAACAGGAAGCGCTGCGCGCCGAAGCCGCAGACATCAATCCGTGGGTCGAAGGCGCCGAGCCGCAAGCCCAGCAACCGGCCGCCGCCCCTGAACACGATGGCGCGCCGAAATCCGCCACCGGTTCGTTCATCATCGATAATGTCGGGCCGGCGTCATTGCTCGACCTGATCAACCAGAGTTTCGAGGTGATGCAGACCTCGCTGGCCCAGTACAAGATCGCCGGGTATCCGCCGGACATCCTGATCAACGTGCCGAAACGCGTCTGCCGGTTCTTCGAGTTCTACAAGGCGCCGGAGCTGATCGCGCTGGGTCGCGAGATTGCCCGGGATACGCTGGATCGCTACGAGAGCGAACAGAACTAAAGGCTGCTCTCGCTCAACAAGCGATAACCGACGCCCGCCTCGGTCACGATAAACCGGGGCCGGGTCGGATCGTCCGCCAGTTTCTGTCGCAGATGGCCGACCACGATCCGCAGGTAGTGGCTGTCCTCGGTGTGAGTCGGGCCCCAGATGTCCTTGAGCAATTGCTGCTGGGTGATCACCCGCCCCGGATGCCGCGCCAGTTGCGCCAGCACAGCGTATTCCTTGCGGGTCAGGGCCACTTCGACGCCGTCGAGCAGCACTCGGCGATAGGCGAGATCCACCGTCAGCGGGCCGAAGGCCAGCGCCGCTTGTTGCGCCTCTCCGACCGGGGCCTGGCGCAACAATGCACGGACCCGAGCGAGAAACTCCTGAATGCCAAACGGTTTGGTCACGTAGTCATTGGCGCCGCCATCCAGCGCCTGGACTTTCTGTCCTTCGCTGGCGCGCACCGACAGGACCAGCACCGGCGCCGTGGCCCACTCGCGAAACTCGCGCAGCACTTGCTGGCCATCCATGTCCGGCAGGCCGAGGTCGAGCACCAGCAGATCGGGTTTGTTCAGCGCCGCCTGGGCCAGGCCCTCGGCTCCGGTGCCGGCCTCCAGCACTTTGTAGCCTTGTGAGGCGAGGCTGATACGCAGGAACTTGCGGATCTGCGGTTCATCGTCGATAACCAAAATGGTCGCGGTCTGGCTCATGGGTTCACATCAATACAAAAGATTGGCAAGAGAGTAGCGCAGGCGGATTCAGGCTTCACCGTCCATCCCCGGTTGCGTCTGCAAGGGCAGGTGCAGAGTGATGCAGGTGCCGCGTCCGTCGATGCCGTCACCGACACTGATCCGCCCGCCATGGGCGCCGACCATGCCCTGACAGATTGCCAGCCCCAGGCCCGTGCCCTGACCACCACGATCACCCCGGGCAGCGGTGTAGAACATGTCGAAAATCTTCGCCCGCTCATCGACCGGAATCCCCGGCCCTTCATCGCTCACCGAGAAAAACACTTCGCTGTCATCCGCTCCGGCACGCAATTGCAGACGGCCATGGGACGGCGAAAACCGCGCGGCGTTTTCCAGCACGTTCACCAGCGCCTGCTCGATCAACGCGGCATGCACGTACAACAGCGGCAACTCGGCCGGCACATCGGTGCTGACTTGCAACGACGACAGCACGGCGCGCAGACGATTGAGCGCACTGCCGACGATGTCCGCCGGCGATACCCAGTCCCGCGCCAGTTTCAGGGCGCCGTGGCCGAGTCGGGTCATGTCCAGCAGGTTCTGGATGTAACGGTCCAGACGCTCGGCCTCATCGCGAGTGCCTTCGAGCAATTCACGACGATCCTCCAGCGGGATCGCTTCGCCGAGTGCCAGCAGGCTGTCGATGCTGCCGCGCATCGAGGTCAGCGGCGTGCGCAGATCGTGAGACACCGAGGCCAGCAAGGCGCTGCGCAGTTGCTCGGTTTCGCCATGCAGACGCGCGGCCTCCAGGTCATCGGCCAGTTGCGCACGGGCCAGTGCCTGCGCCAGCGGCTGGCTCAGCGCGGTCAGCAAGCGACGACGCTGGCCGCTCAATGTCTGACCTTCTTTGGCACACACCCCAAGCAGTGCCAGCGGCCCGTCTTCCACCGACAGCGGCCACCACCACCAGCGCCCGAATGGCAACGTGCCGGTACCCATGCCCGCCGGTTGGTCGTGTTGCCAGGCCCAGTCGGCAGCGGCGCGTTCGGATTCAGTGAACTGCAACGGCCCGCCGGTTTCGACTTTCCAGCCGCCCTGCCCATCACGATTGAGCAGGCACAATTGCAGATCGCTCCAGCCATTGAGGTGCTGCGCGGCGGCACTGACCACGGCCTGACGGTCGGTGGCTGCAGTGAGTTTGCGCGACAGGTCGAGCAACTCGGTGGTCTCTTCCTGGGTATCGCGCAACGCCTGCAATTGCCGCCGCTGACGCGCCGCCAGATTGCCGGTGAGCGCTGCCATCAACAGGAAGAACAGCAAAGTCAGTACGTCTTCTTCACGCTGGATGGCGAAGGAAAAATTCGGCGGGATGAACAGAAAGTCGTAAGTCAGGAACGACAGCGCCGCACAGGCCAGCGCAGGTCCCAGGCTGCTGCGCACCGCCACCAGCAACACCGCCGCGAGGAACACCAGCGAAATGTTCGGCAGCGGCAATACGCTGGACACCGCCCACGCCAGCGCACTGGCCAACACCGTGGCCACCAGCGCCAGTGCATAGTCGAACCACACCAGCGTTGGCGCCGTCCGCAGGCGCGGTGGATGCTGTTCGTGATCGCTGTCCAGCACGTTGATTTCCAGTCCGTGGGACTGACGCAGCAAACGCGCCGCCAGACCACCACCGAACAGGCGCCGTCGCAGACTCGGGCGCGACTGGCCGACCAGCACCAGACTGGCCCGGCGCTCGGTGGCATGCTGGATCAGGGTCTTCGCCACCTCTCCGGCCCGCAACAGCACCACTTCCCCGCCAAGCCGTTCGGCCAGTTGCTGGGCGCTTTGCAGGCGCAGCCGCGATTGCTCATCGCGCACACTGCCGTTGTCGACGTGCACCAGGCTCCACGGCAAATGCCGACGCTGGGCGACACGGCTGGCGTGACGCACCAGACGTTCGGCATCGGCATTGCCATCGACGCCGACCAGCAAGCGTCCGCGTACTGCCGGCGCAGCTTGACCGAGCTTGCGGTAGCCCTGTGCCAGATCGTTGTCGACCTGCGCCGCCGCAGTCTGCATCGCCAGTTCCCGCAACGCGGTGAGATTGGTCTGGGTGAAAAACGCATCGATCGCGGCCCGGGCCTGCTCCGGCACGTAGACCTTGCCTTCGCGCAAGCGCTCGAGCAATTCCCGGGGCGGCAGGTCGATCAGCAGCAGTTCGTAGGCTTCCTGCAGCACCCAGTCCGGCAGGGTTTCGCGCACCTGCACACCGGTGATGCCGCGCACCTGATCGTTGAGACTTTCCAGGTGCTGGACGTTGACCGTGGTGTAGACGTCGATGCCGGCGGCGAGCAGTTCCTGAATATCCTGCCAGCGTTTGGCATGGCGACTGCCGGGGGCGTTGCTGTGGGCGAGTTCATCCACCAGCACAAGCTTCGGTTTGGCGGCGAGAAGGCCGTCGAGGTCCATTTCTTCGAGCGTCACGCCACGGTATTCCGATCGCACCAGCGGCAGTTGCGGCAAGCCGCCGAGCAGCGCTTCGGTTTCGGCGCGGCCGTGGGTTTCGACCACGCCTGCAATGACTTTCACGCCCTGACGCAGTTGGCTGTGAGCTGCCTGCAACATCGCGTAGGTCTTGCCCACGCCCGGCGCCGCGCCAAGAAAAACCTTGAGCCGGCCGCGTCCGTCGCGGGGCAGTTCTGCTAACAGCGCGTCGGCGCGGCCGGAGTCACTCATGCTTGAAGATCTCTTCCTGAAGGATTCATTACAGCTTTTCCAGCGCCATGTTCAACGCCAGCACATTTACCACCGGCGGGCCCACCAGTGGCTGTTCGATATGCGCGTCGAGCAACTGCTGCAAGGTCGCCACCGGCACATTACGCGCTGCCGCGACACGCGCCAGTTGATAGGCAATCGCGGCCGGTGGCAAGTGCGGATCGAGACCGCTGCCGGACGTAGTCAGCAGCGCCAGCGGCACGGGCCCTTGCCCGGGCACCAGCAGCTTGTTGGCGTCATCGATCACTCGAGTGGCCAGCGCCGGATTGCTCGGCGCCAGGTTGCTCGCGCTGCTCGAAACGGTGGCAAAGGCACCGGCTGAAGGACGTGGATGGAACCAGGCATCGCCGACAAAATCCTGCGCGATCAGCGACGAGCCGCGCACCTTGCCTTCGGCATCGCGCACCAAGCTGCCGTTGGCCTGCTCGGGAAAGGCGACCTGTGCGACGCCGGTGACGACCAGTGGATAGGCAACGCCGGTGACCAGGGTCATCAACACCAGCAGGCTCAGGGCCGGACGTAACATTGTGGACATTTCAAAATCCTCGAATTCATTGGGCTTACAGACTTGGGGTGTCAGGGACATCTTTCCCCTCACCCCAGCCCTCTCCCGGAGGGAGAGGGAGCCGATCTCTATGCTTTTCAAAACCGGAGTCCGACTCGATATCTCAGGTCGATGTATCTCCAGAAAACACCTCGGTCAGTCCCCTCTCCCTCCGGGCGGTCCGACGTTTCGGGAGGGTTAGGGTGAGGGGCTGCGATATCAGCCTCACACCAGATGCAACGCCGTCAGCAACATGTCGATTGCCTTGATCCCCACAAACGGCACCAGAATCCCGCCCAGGCCATAGATCAGCAGATTGCGACGCAGCAACGCCGCCGCACTCGCGGCCTGCACCCGCACGCCGCGCAGGGCCAGCGGGATCAGCACGACGATGATCAAGGCGTTGAAGACGATGGCCGACAGGATCGCGCTCTGCGGACTGCTCAAGTGCATGATGTTCAGCACGCCCAGCTGCGGGTAGATCGCGGCGAACAGTGCCGGCAGGATCGCGAAGTACTTGGCCACGTCGTTGGCGATGGAAAAGGTCGTCAGCGCGCCACGAGTCACCAGCAATTCCTTGCCGATCTGCACCACATCCAGCAGCTTGGTCGGGTCGCTGTCGAGGTCGACCATGTTGGCCGCTTCACGCGCTGCCTGAGTGCCGTCGTTCATTGCCATGCCGACGTCAGCCTGAGCCAGCGCCGGAGCATCGTTGGCACCGTCACCGCACATGGCGACCAGGCGACCGTCGTTCTGCTCGTGACGGATGCGCGCCAGTTTTTTCTCCGGTGTGGCTTCGGCCAGCACATCGTCGACGCCTGCTTCAGCGGCAATCGCGGCAGCGGTCAGCGGGTTGTCGCCGGTGACCATCACGGTGCGAATCCCCAGTTTGCGCAGCTCGGCGAAACGCTCGCGGATGCCCGGCTTGACCACGTCCTTCAGGTGGATCACACCGAGCAGTTTGCCGTCGGCGCAGACCAGCAATGGCGTACCACCGCTCTGGGCGATCTTGTCGATTTCCCGGGAGAGCGCCGGGGCCAGATCCTTGCGTTGTTGACCGAGAAACGCCAGCAACGAATCCACCGCGCCCTTGCGGAACACACGGCCCTGATAGTCGACACCGGACAAGCGGGTTTCGGCGCTGAACGGCACGGCGATCAGGGTTTCCGGCGAAGGTTCCGGCTGCGGATTGGAACCGCGCAGGTACTCGACGATGGACTTGCCTTCGGCAGTTTCATCGGCCAGCGAAGCGAACAGCGCACCTTCGGCCAGTTCACGGGCGTTCACACCGGGCGCCGCATACACGGCGCTGCAACGACGGTTACCGAAAGTGATGGTGCCGGTCTTATCCAGCAGCAACACATGCACGTCACCCGCCGCTTCCACCGCACGACCGGACTTGGCAATCACGTTCAGGCGCACCAGACGATCCATCCCGGCGATACCAATGGCCGACAGCAGACCGCCGATGGTGGTCGGAATCAGCGTGACCAATAACGCCACCAGGAACACCAGCGGCAGGCTGCCGTTAGCGAAGTGGGCGAACGGCTGCAGCGTCACGACCACCAGCAGAAAGATCAGGGTCAGACCGATCAGCAGAATATCCAGCGCCACTTCGTTCGGGGTCTTCTGGCGTTTGGCGCCTTCGACCAGCGCGATCATGCGGTCAAGAGTCGATTCACCGGGGTTGGCGGTGATTTTCACCAGCAGCCAGTCGGACACCAGTCGCGTGTTACCGGTAACGGCGGAACGGTCGCCGCCGGATTCACGGATTACCGGAGCGGACTCACCGGTAATTGCCGCTTCGTTAACGGCCGCGATGCCTTCGATGACTTCGCCGTCGCCAGGGATCATTTCCCCGGCTTCGACCCGCACCACGTCACCCTTGCGCAGGCTGGCGGCGGGCACCACCTGAAAGCTGCCGTTGGCCAGTTTACGTCGGGCGCTGAGGCCTTCGCTGCCGGCCTTGAGGCTGTCGGCGCGGGCCTTGCCGCGACCTTCGGCCAGCGCCTCGGCAAAGTTGGCGAACAGCACGGTGAACCACAGCCACAGCGCGATTTGCGCCGCGACGAAGGTCGGCACGATGTTGTCCGGAATGAAGCACAGCACGGTGGTGAAAATCGCGGTCAGTTCGACCACCAGCATTACCGGTGAGCGCACCAGCTGACGAGGGTCAAGCTTGACGAACGCTTGCACCAGCGCCGGGCGCCACAGAGCGCTGATCGTGGTTTTCGCGTGTTCCGGCGCCTTGGCGACGACGGGTTTGATTGCGGGCATATTCATCATCAGCTCCTTAGAAACCCATGCTCAAATGTTCGGCGATCGGGCCGAGCGCCAGGGTTGGCAAGAAGGTCAGGCCGCCTACCAGCAAAATGGTCACGGTCAACAGGGTCACGAACAGCGGGCCGTGGGTCGGGAAGCTGTTCTGGCCGATCGGTGCGGTTTTCTTCATCGCCAGGCTGCCGGCCAGGGCCAGTACCGGGAGGATGTAACCGAAGCGACCGATCAACATGCCCAGGCCGAGCATCAGGTTGTGGAACGGGGTGTTGGCACTCAGGCCACCAAACGCCGAACCGTTGTTGGCACTGGCCGAGGTGTAGGCGTACAGCAACTGGCTGAAACCATGGGGACCGGGGTTGCTGATGGTCGCCGCCGGGCCTGGCAAGGCAGCGGCAATCGCGCCCAGCACCAGCACGCCGACCGGCATCACCAGCAGGGTCACGACCAGCAGTTGCACTTCGCGGGCCTGGAGTTTCTTGCCGAGGTATTCCGGGGTACGGCCGATCATCAGGCCGGCGAGGAACACCGCAATCAGCACGTTCAGCAACATGCCGTAGAGCCCGGCACCGACGCCGCCGAAGATCACTTCGCCGACCATCATGTTGACCAGCGCCACCATGCCGCTGAGCGGGTTGAGGCTGTCATGCATGCCGTTGACCGAACCGTTCGATGCAGCGGTGGTGGTCACCGACCACAGCACCGTGGCGGTGGTGCCAAAACGAGATTCCTTGCCTTCCAGCGGCGCGGTCTGTTCGACAGCGACATTGTTCAGCGCAGGGTTCGGCTGATACTCGGCCCACATCGAGGTAGCGCCGCCGATCAGGAACAGCGCCAGCATGCAGCCGATGATGGCGCGGCTCTGACGCAGGTCCTTCACGTAGTGCCCAAAGGTGAACACCAGCGCCACCGGGATCAGGATGATCGACGACACTTCGAACAGATTGCTCCACGCGGTTGGGTTCTCGAACGGATGCGCCGAGTTGACCCCGAAGAAGCCGCCGCCGTTGGTGCCCAGTTGCTTGATCGCAATCTGGCTGGCCGCAGGACCGAGCGGAATCACCTGGTCGACGCCTTGCAGGGTCACCGCATTCACATATTGCGCGAAGGTCTGCGGCACGCCCTGCCACACCAGGTACAGCGCCAGCAGCAGGCACAGCGGCAGCAGACCGTAAAGGGTGGCACGGGTCATGTCGGCCCAGAAGTTGCCCAAGGTCTTGGTGGATTTGCGACCGATACCACGGCACAACGCGACCAGCACGGCGAGGCCGGTGGCGGCGCTGACGAAGTTCTGCACGGTCAGGCCGACCATCTGGCTCAGGTAACTGAGGGTCGCTTCACCGCTGTAGGACTGCCAGTTGGTGTTGGTCATGAAACTGACCGCAGTGTTGAACGCTTGCGTCCATTCCTGGCCCGGCAGGTTTTGCGGGTTCAGCGGCAGGTGGTCCTGGAACAACAGGATCGCGAACAGCAACAGGAAACCTGCGAGGTTGAACGCCAACAGCGCCAGCGTGTACTTCTGCCAGCTCTGTTCGTCCTGCGGATTGACCCCCGCGAGGCGGTAACAGCCGCGCTCGACCGGGCCGAGAATAGGCGTCAGCCAGGTGCGCTGACCTTCCATCACCTTGTAGTAGAAGCGCCCGAGGAACGGCGCGGGCAGCAACACCAACGCGAAAAACGCGAGGATCTGCCAATAGTCATAACTGTGCATAGCCGCTCCTAGTTCCGGTCCGCGCGCAACAGCGCAACCAACAGATAAATGAACAGCCCCACTGCCAGCAGCAGGGACACCCCGTCCAGAACGCTCATGGAAGATCTCCGTGTTACGGCGTATTGCCGCGTGTGGAGGCATTGTCGGAAAAGTGGCTGTAAAGGAACGAGGCCGAGGGTGCGGGCGGGGCATAAAGAAAGCGTAAAGAGTGGGTTTACGCGGGCGTTACAGCAGAGTTTCGCGTTGCCTGGGCGGGCCTCTTCGTCGGATCGCCGCCCGGACCAAGCCCGCTCCCGCAGGGGGATGCGTTGTTTGGACGAGCGCATTTCAAAATGTGGAAGCGGGCTTGCCCGCGAAGACGGCAGCACAGACAACATCGCACCCGACTGGCGCACAACTTTGTGGGCATTGCGTCGCGAACATCCCCGATACGACGCATTTCAGCCCATTACGACTCGCCAATACAAAATGGCACGCCCACTGCACACGCCCTCCCCGGGCTTTCCAAACCGTTCAGGGAGCAAACGCATGAACACACAACTCAAACCCACGCTGGGCACGTTGCACCTGTGGGGCATCGCGGTGGGGCTGGTGATTTCCGGGGAGTATTTCGGCTGGAGTTACGGCTGGGGCGTCGCGGGAACCCTGGGCTTTCTGGTGACCTCATTCATGGTCGCAACCATGTACACCTGCTTCATTTTCAGCTTTACCGAACTGACCACGGCGATCCCGCACGCGGGCGGGCCGTTTGCCTACAGTCGTCGGGCGTTCGGTGAAAAAGGCGGATTGATCGCAGGACTGGCAACACTGATCGAGTTTGTCTTTGCCCCGCCGGCGATTGCGCTGGCGATTGGCGCCTATCTGAACGTGCAGTTTCCTGCCCTCGATCCGAAACACGCAGCAGTCGGTGCGTACATCGTCTTCATGGGGCTGAACATCCTCGGCGTGAAACTGGCGGCGACCTTCGAATTGATCGTCTGCGTGCTGGCCGTCGCCGAGCTGTTGGTGTTCATGGGGGTGGTCGCCCCGGCCTTCAGTTTCAGCAACTTCGCGCTCAATGGCTGGGCCGGCGCGGACGTATTTGGCGCACCGGCGATTGCCGGGATGTTCGCGGCGATTCCGTTTGCGATCTGGTTCTTCCTCGCCATCGAAGGCGCGGCCATGGCGGCCGAAGAGGCCAAGGATCCGAAACGCACGATTCCCAAGGCTTACATCAGCGGCATCCTGACCCTGGTGCTGCTGGCGATGGGCGTGATGTTCTTCGCGGGAGGCGTCGGCGACTGGCGTACCCTGTCGAACATCAACGATCCGTTGCCACAGGCAATGAAAGCGGTGGTCGGCGACAATTCCGGCTGGTTGCACATGCTGGTGTGGATCGGTCTTTTCGGTCTGGTGGCGAGTTTTCACGGGATCATTCTCGGCTACTCGCGCCAATTCTTCGCCCTCGCCCGCGCCGGTTACCTGCCCGCCTCGCTGGCGAAGCTGTCGCGCTTCCAGACCCCGCACCGGGCGATCATCGCCGGCGGCATCATCGGCATTGCCGCCATTTACAGCGACGGACTGATCAATCTCGGCGGCATGACGCTCACGGCCGCAATGATCACCATGGCCGTGTTCGGCGCCATCGTGATGTACATCATGAGCATGCTCAGTCTGTTCAAGCTGCGCAAAAGCGAGCCGAATCTGGAGCGGACTTTCCGCGCGCCGTGCTACCCATTGGTCCCGTTCATTGCGCTGGTGCTGGCGATCGTCTGCCTGGTGGCGATGGCCTGGTTCAATGCGCTGATCGGCCTGATTTTCCTGGGTTTCATGGCTGTCGGCTTCGGCTACTTTTTGCTCACCGGACAATTGCGCGCGAATGCTCCGGCGGACGCCATGCTGACCGGGCTTTAACCGCCCCGGGCATAAGCGGCCTAGAATGGAACCACTGCGATTTCCCATCGCTCAAACGTGGTAAGCAGCATCGCCGGCGAAATCCTCGCCCGGCGACCTGCCATTAAGGAGAGCCGCTATGCCCTGGTATGCCTGGTTGATTCTGGTCGTTGCAATCGGCTCGATCGTGGGGGGTCTGATGATGCTGCGCGACACCGCCAACAAGGTCGAACTGACCGAAGAACAACGTCAACGCGTTGCCGAGCGCAATGCCGAAGCGGACATCAAGGACGCTCAGGATCGTTGAACGAAAAACCCCGCCTGAATCGGCGGGGTTTGTTTTTGACGGCGGTTATTTTTCCCACTCGGCCTTGGCGATGTGCAAACCATGCAGGCCTTTGTACGCGGCGCGTTCCGGCGAACTCCAGCCTTCGAGTAGCGATTCGTCCAGCCGATAGATTTCCACCCCCAGCGGACGGCACACACTCAGCGGATCCTGCGCATCCGGCCCCCACATCGCCAACGACAGATCACCGCCGGGGCACGTCGACAACGCACACAGCAAGTCGATTTCCGCGAAGAATTCCAGATAATCGCCCTTCTGCGCCGGGCAGGCCTTCATGAAATACAAGTCATCGTGATTCAGGCCCGTGCACTGAAAGATATTCAGCACGTCGTGCACGTCGAATTCGGTCAGACCATGGGGCAGCACAGCGCGGGTCAGGTTGGAATGGCAATGATGATGAAAGTCTTCGCCGGTGAGCATCTTGTTCACATAGGGATCACAGCGCGTACCGAGCAAATCATGCAGGCGACCGCCGTGCTCGTCGATGCCGTAACCGGCCAGGCTGTCATCAGTGATGGTGATCAGCGGCCGCAGAAAAGGCAAGTTCGACCAGAGGCGATCATGTGTGCTGACATGGGCGCCCTGAAGTTGCCGGGTCCGGGCCGCCCACATCCGCTCGCGTGGATCGTGGGCATTCCACACATTGAAGTCGCCCACCTGCGGCCCCACCGGTGTGGTGACACGAAACACATGTCCCGCCGGAACATGCCAGGCGCGACCGGTGCGGATCGGCACTTCGAATTGCTCGATCAGGGTTCGCGCGCCCTTTTCGTCGCGAATCCGCTCGTAGAACGGTGCATTGACCTGCAAGGCCGAGCCTTTACTGACTTGATAGGCGGCCGGATAGTCTTTGTACATGGTTCTCCTGCTCCTTGGGTGATGGCAACTTTGTGAGCTGCAACCACTATCCGTGCCAACCGACATCCGCTGACAGGATCATCTTGGATTCACACGCAGGCTTTTTAGAAGTAGAAGTACAGTCACCATTCAATTTTCATTGGTTAAGATGGTGGTCACGTTGCGGAGAGTTTAAATGCGTTACTCGCAAGATCATAAAGCCCAGACCCATCAGCGCATCATCAAGGAGGCGTCCGAGCGGTTTCGCAAGGACGGCATTGGTGCGACCGGCCTGCAGCCCTTGATGAAGGCACTGGGACTGACCCACGGCGGCTTTTATTCGCATTTCAAATCCAAGGACGACCTGGTCGAAAAAGCCCTGCAAGCTGCCGGCGATCAGGTGGCAGGCCTGTGCGAAGAACTGTTCGCCCAGGAAAAACCGCTGGAAGCCTTCGTCGATACGTACCTCTCCGAATGGCATCAGACCTCTCCACATGAAGGCTGCCCGCTGTTGACCATCTCTTCGGAACTGGGATTGCGCGGCCAGCCGAGTCCGACCAGCGATCTCGTGCTCAAGGCTCGCCTGGATCAGATCCAGAACACCCTCGAAGGCGAAAACGCGGCCGAGCGCAGTATCGTCATCATGGCGACACTGGCCGGCGCGCTCCTGCTCTCACGCAGCGTCGCGGATGCCGGGTTGGCGCAGCAGATCCTCGACGTCACCCGCGAACACCTCAAGCGTTCCGAAGACTAATCCTGCCAACGCTTGAACAGCACACTGGCATTGACCCCACCGAATCCGAACCCGTTGGACAGCGCGTACTCGATCGGCATCGACCGCGCCGGACCGTGGACAATGTCCACGCCTTCGCTGGCCGGATCGGGATTGTCCAGATTGAGAGTGGGCGGAACGACCTGATCGCGGATCGCCAACAGCGTGAAGATCGCTTCAAGACCGCCGGCAGCGCCCAACAAATGCCCGGTGGCGGATTTGGTCGAGGTCACGGCGATCTTGTTCTGCCTCCCGAACACCGACTTGATGGCCGCCAGTTCGCCAAGATCACCTACCGGCGTCGAGGTTGCGTGCGCATTGAGATGCTGCACCTGATCCGGCGCGATACCCGCCTGAGCCAGCGCCAGCGTCATGGCTCGCCGGGCACCGCTGCCGTCTTCCGGCCCGGCAGTCAGGTGATAAGCGTCGGCGCTGGTGCCGTAGCCGACCAGTTCGACCAACGGTTGTGCACCGCGCGCCAGCGCATGCTCCAAAGATTCGATCACCAGCAGCCCGGCGCCCTCGCCCATCACAAACCCGTCCCTGCCACTGTCAAACGGCCGCGAAGCGCGTTCGGGCGTGTCGTTGTAGCCGCTGGATAAAGCACGCGCTGCCGCAAAACCGGCAAGGCTGACGCGGTCGATGCAGGCTTCCGCACCGCCGCACAACGCGATGTCGGCCTCGCCGGCGCGAATCAGCCGAGCGGCGTCACCGATCGCCTGCACGCCGGCCGCACACGCGGTGACTGGCGCACCAAGCGGTCCCTTGAGCCCGTGCTGGATCGAGACATTACCCGCCGCGAGATTGACCAGAAACGATGGGATGGTGAAGGGCGACAAGCGACGCGGACCACGGCTGTCGGTGGTGCGCACGGCATCGGCGATTGCACCGAACCCACCGACACCCGAGCCGATAATGGTCGCAGTGCGCTCCTGAGCGTGAGAATCGGACGGATGCCAACCGGCCTGCTCAAGCGCCTGACGGGCAGCCTCCATGGCGAACAGAATGAAACGATCCATTTTCTTCTGCTCCTTCGGCGGCGTCGCCCGATCCGGATCGAAACCGGCTTCGGCATCCTCTTCCATCGTCGGCACTACACCGCCGACCCGCGTCGGCAGATCGGCAATGACCGCTTCCGGCAGGTTTCGCAATCCCGAACGCCCGGCCAACAAACGCTGCCAGACGACTTCGACAACGCTGCCCAAGGGCGACACCAGGCCCATACCCGTGACAACTATTCGACGCTGATCCATATCGGGTTGACCTCTCACGACTCAGAAGTTTTTTATTTGTATCGGCTGGCCGCCGAACTGTGGGACAGGTTGGGAGCCATCACGTGACGCGCAGCCACGAAGGCTTGCCATTCCCCGGCGTCGGGCAGCGAAGGAATCGTGACGAGCTCGCCCTGATCCAGACCGGACAGCGCTGCATCGACCATCTCACCCGCCTCCATGACCATTTCCGCCGGAATACCACTGGCGTCAAAGCCTGAACGCTCCCAGATCTCGGTACGGGTCACTCCAGGCAACACCGCTTGCACCTTGACCCCGGTGCCTTCCAGTTCCGTATTGAGCGACTGAGTGAGACTCAAAACATAAGCCTTGCTGGCACTGTAGGTCGCATTGAAACGTTCCGGGAACAAGGCGACGACCGACGCGATATTGATGATCGTGCCGCGCCCGGCCTTGGTGAACGCGGCTGCGGCTGCCGAGGCCAGCCGGGTAAGGGTCGTGACGTTCAGTTGAATCAGGTTTTCCAGTTGGTCCGGGTCGGCATTGGCCAGCAATCCGTTCACTGCAACCCCGGCATTGTTGACCAACAGATTGATGCTGGAGTCGCTGCGCAGGCGTTGCTCGAGTTTGAGCACTTCAGCCTTTTGCGTGAGATCGGCCTTCAGCACGTCGACCCGGACACCATGAGCGTCCCGCAACTTGCTGGCCGCCGCTTCCAGGCGCTCCTGATCTCGGGCGACCAGCAACAGATCAAAACCACGCGCAGCCAATCGTTCCGCATACACGGCACCGATGCCGGAGGACGCACCGGTGACAAGCGCGGTGCCCTGGGATTTCGAGGAATTCATGGCAATACTCCTGAAGCAAATGGGAAGGGTCGCATCTGAAGGCGAGCCTGTGCCTCAGTGTCGACGAATATATTATAGGCATAATCTCAAGCTTATATGATAGCCATAATTTTCTACCGCCCGACAGGAGGGCTACGACCATCCACCGCACTTCATCTTTCGGGCGAGAATGAAAAGGGCCGGTCAATGACCGGCCCCTTGGCGTCTAACAATCAGCTTAGTTCACTTCCAGCTTGTCGCGATTGCGATCCAGGATCGCTTTGCCGATGCCCTTCACTTCCAGCAATTCTTCTACCGAGGCAAATGGCCCATTAGCATCACGGTAGGCAACAATCGCCTTGGCTTTCGCTTCCCCTACACCGGATAACTGCTTTTGCAAGGTAGCGGCATCGGCGCCGTTGAGATCGACCTTTTCAGTCGACGCCAACCTGTCGGTCACTTCCGCGACCACTGTCGTCTTCTCCGTTTGAGAGACGGCAAGAGGGGCAGCAACAGTGGCTATTGAGGCGCTGGCAAGCAGTGCAAAAAACAGAGAGTAGAAAAAACCGTTACGCATAAATGACGCTCCATGACATCGATTGAGAGAGCAGCTTTTCCCAAGCTGCCTCCCAAACTTAGGTCATGTCTGGCGAGAGTCAAAAGTGTGTCTATTACAGGATATGAAACAATCAGGGTTCAAGCCTGCGCTGCTGATAAATCCAGTCGACGATCTCGCCGTCAGGTGCGTAGCCGCTCACGGTTTCGCGCAGTAATTGACGAACCCGGGAATAATCATCGCGATCAAGGGCTGCAAGCAATTCAGTCAATCGTGACTTCAATAGGTCCCACGGCAAATGATCTTCATTGGCGGTCATGATCATCGGATGCGGCGTGGCAGCTACGTTGTCGCCTATCAAAAGCTCTTCATAGAGTTTTTCACCAGGGCGCAGTCCAGTGAATTCAATCGAAATGTCACCCTGCGGATTGCGCTCGGAGCGAATGCTCAGACCGGAGAGATGAATCATTTTCTCGGCGAGTTCGACGATTCTGACCGGCTCCCCCATATCGAGTACGAATACATCGCCACCTTGTCCCATCGACCCCGCCTGAATGACGAGTTGTGCGGCCTCAGGGATGGTCATGAAATAGCGGGTTATTTTCGGATGAGTGACAGTCAGCGGACCGCCCGATTTGATCTGGCTGTGAAACAGTGGAATCACTGAGCCGGAGGAGCCCAGCACATTGCCGAAACGCACCATGGTAAAGCGGGTTTTATTGACCCGGGATACGTTGGCGTTGTCTCCGAACAATACCGGCGCGGTCTCGCGGCTCAAAGCCTGCAGCGTCAGTTCCGCAAGACGCTTTGTACTGCCCATGATGTTGGTGGGGCGCACCGCCTTGTCAGTGGAAATGAGCACAAAATTCGAGACACCGGACTGAAGTGCAGCCTGTGCCGTGTTGAGTGTGCCGATCACATTGTTGAGCACACCCTCCGCGATATTGTGCTCAACCATTGGCACATGCTTGTAGGCTGCCGCGTGATAGACGGTGTCCACCTTCCAGGTTTTCATCACATCGAGCAGCTTGTCCTCGTTACGGATGGAGCCGAGGATCGGCAACAGGCGAACGGGTGTCGACTCCCTGCAACCACGATGTTCGAGTTCCGAGAGAATGCTGTACAGGTTGAACTCGCTGTGTTCGTAGAGCACCAGGGTCGTCGGACCCAGGGTGAAAATCTGCCGGCACAGTTCGGCACCGATAGAGCCACCAGCTCCCGTGACCATCACAACCTTGCCATTGATGCAACGCGCCAGCAGATCCGGCTGAGCCGGTACCGAGTCCCTGCCCAGCAAGTCGGCAATATCGACTTCCTGAATGTCTTCGACCTTGACCCGGCCACTGGCCAGATCCGTGAAGTTCGGGACACTGCGCACGTGAAGAGGAAAACCTTCCAGCAGATTGAGAATCTCCCGACGCCGGGCTCGGGTCGAAGACGGCAATGCCAGGAGCATTTCCTGAGCGCCGGTCACGTCGATCATCTGTTGAATGTTTCTGGGCTTGTAAACCTGGAGCCCTGAAATCGAGCGATCCGAGATGTCGGGATCATCGTCAATGAAGGCCACCGGACGCATGACCCGACCCATTCGAAGGGCAGCGACAAGTTGATTGCCAGCAACACCCGCCCCGTAAACCGCTACCTTGATCAATCCATCATCACGACTGGTGAACGGCACATGTTGAGCGGCGGTGAACCAGTCCCCCATGAAAAACTGACGCATGCAAAGTCGCAAGCCGCCAATGATCATCATGCTTAACCACCAGTAGTTGAAGATGATCGAGCGCGGAACCACGGATTCGTGATTGCTGTACCAGTAAACGACCACCGCCAGAATCAGCGAGGACAGACTGACTGCCTTGACGATGGCAATCAGCGCGTCATTGCCGAAGTAACGCATGACCGCTCGATACATGCCGAAGCGTATGAACAGCGGAATGGCGATAACGGGAGCGCAGGCGAAGAGCCAGATGTGTGCCTTGAACGGGTTATACATATCATCGATACCCAGACGCACGATGAACGACAACCACAGGGCGACCCATACCAGAACAATGTCGGTAGCCACCTGAAGCAAACGTTTCTGTTTGCGAGGCAAACCCAACAGAACAGTACGCACTTTATCCATTCACTCGTTCGAGCACTTGGCTCCCTCCTTCGACAGTCGACGACCCGCATTGTAACCTCAATGCAGGAGGCACTATCTGAATATTGACCGGCTACAGCCCGTGAATTGGTACGGCATTTCGACATCAGCATTTCGAACGGTTCAAGCGCTTTACAGTCGACAAAAAGCGGATTTGATCCCCCAAAAGCGAGCCCGTGAATTGTACTGTCGGCATGATTCGACAAGAGTCCCGGATCAATGACTTCAGACAGTCACCTCCAGACATCGACAGCCTGCTCAAGGTGCTCGCTGAGCAGACTTGTGACTCAACTAGGCGCACATGCCCTGACCCTATAGAATTTCGCTCTGGTCAATGCACCACCTCAAATCACTGAAATCAGGAAGCTCTCAGACAATGACCCCAGTACTAGTACTCGGCGACTCTCACGCGTCAGTTTTCAGTTCGGATGAAATGAGAACGCTGCTGTCCGAGTATTCGTTCGAGGTCATTTCCGTCGGAGGAGCAACTGTATCGGGATTGAAAAATCCAAATGCCGTCACTCAGGCGATGCCACAATTCACGGCCGCACTGGATGCAACGCACGCCAAGACAGTCATCGTCATGCTCGGCGAGGTCGATACCGGATTTGTGATTTGGTATAGAGCACAGAAACACGATAGCTCAGTTGAGCAAATGCTGCAGTTGGCCCTTGATAACTATCAAAAGCTTCTGAAAGACATTGCTCGGACGCATCAAGTAATCGCCCTCAGTACGCCCTTGCCGACGATTCAGGATGAAATGGAATGGGGTGAAGTTGCAAACCTGCGAAAAGAAGTAAAAGCGTCACTGGCTGACAGAACTCGATTGACCATTGAGTTCAACAACCGCATGGAAGAGTTCTGCCGCCGTGAACGCTTCAGTTACTTGAATCTCGACAGTCACTCGATAGATGCATCCGGACGCCTCAAGGAATCCTTGCGCAACCCTGATCCCAGTGACCATCACTATGACCCATCGGCCCACGCTCTCATGATCGCGCCCTGCTTGGCGCCCCTGCTTGAACACTGCCGGCGCATGGAGCACGAAGGCATTGACAGCCTGGACGCCAATGCCGCCGATAGACCTGACCGTTGTAATCTTCTCAGCAGACTGTGGCGAGCAATGTCGAGTAAAAAATAAGTCAGCGGCTACCCACACCTGTCCCAAACGCCTCGAGGGCTTCCCGCACGAAGGTAGTCGGCAAAGGGATCGGATCCGGCGACCGCCAGACCGCGTTCGGACACGTAGGCGTCAGGCTGAAAACCCGCAACGAGTGGCGGAACACTCATACCCCGCGCCCTTCCCCGTATATTGCTCAAGACATCTTGAACGACGGTTGCTCCATTGCCTCCGACCAACAGGCCCGACTCGACGATGGTATCGACATCCTGCTTTTCCTGTCGGGTTCGTCTGGATGCACTTACACCCAACCCTTCGATTTTTCTGACATAGGAATCCATGTCGAAATAGGTCGCCGCCGCGTCATAACTCAGATTGACTGCTTGCTCATACAACGAACTCGAATCAGCCAGCGCGAATATCTTCTCGGCGGCACTGGTGACATCCAGATAATTGGCAACACACACATCCCGCAATCCGCAGGACGAAAGAAAATCTGAAATCCCGCTCGCCTTGTCGAAACAGACTACCGGCAGCCGCTCCGCAATGGCATCAATGGCGACGTTAGGCAATGGATCCAGCCTTGAGGAAATGAACAGCACATCCGCTTCTTCATATGCGGTGCTGATTGCGGAGGTCTCCCCCAGTATCACGAACCGGTCTCGCAAACCCGATCGTTTGATCTGATCAGCGAGATAGACCGAATACCCATCTTCGGCACCCTGCATGTAGCCCTGACCAATCCAGACGAAACGAAACCGCTCTCCCCCGGGGCTATTCATGGCCTTGATCGCACATTGGATAAAAAGATCTACGCCCTTACGAAAATTGACATACCCGGCGCCAAATACAACAAACTTTCTGTCAGTGTCACTTTTCGGTCGAATTTGTTCCCGAAGCTTATCCGCCTCCATCCGTGCTTGATCTTCACTGCCTTTTTGCTCGGTAAGAACGCACCGCCCTTGTGGAAGGATGTGCGTGGGGAAGTGCTTAAATGCCGGAAATGAATCCTGTGCGTTCTCCTGCGTCAACCCCGCAGAAAACACAACTTCACTACTCCACAATAATGTATCCGACAACAAAGCCTGTGAATTGGGGTAGGCAGAGGCAAACTCATGAATCAGATAAACAGATGGAATAAAGTTCCTGGCAAGCGGTTCGAGAACGAGGTTGCACTCCATACTATTGACCAGTGCAAACTGGAAACTGAACTCGACACTCAACTGTTGTATTGCAAGTTGCGCATACTCAGCATTATGTCTGAGTGCGGGACTGCTCACGGTTGCAACAGCGGCATCCTTAAACGCCCCCAGGAGCGGGCCATTTCCAAGCAGTAATACAACCACGTTATATCGAACCGACAAGCGCTCGACGAGATTGAGCGCCAGAATGGGGGCTCCCGAACGCGATGCCTCATGACTGACAACCAGGATGGTGTCCAGCTCAGGATTAAAGGCATGCGTCTCGGAACGATGCACTAGCGGCAACGTCACGACCCGCCAGGCATCATGCCGACCGTGGTTCAAGTAATGATCGACAGGGTCAACGGCGCCCAGGTCAGGGTTCATTCGTAAATAGAATTCCGGATCAAAATTCTCAGGAAGCAGGCTCGCATCGTGAGTTTCTCCGATGCCAGCCGGTGACATCACCCCCACAGCCAACGGCGAATTATTCTTTTGCAGCTTCGGAGGAAGATTGGGATTCGCCAGCCTTAACCGTGCAGCATTCACAAACCCTAGAAGTTTTGACAGGAAGATACTGCGAGACAAAATCTGCTCCTCTCCGATCGCTTTATTCCAAGAACAAAGCATCATTAGAAATACTGTTATACACCTGATGAGTCAAATCACTTACCGGACAAAGCCAGCTCCAGTGTTGATTCCGACCCGACGTAGACACCAAACGTTCCATCGACGAATTCAGTATTAATTTCGAGGACTTCAGGCCTCGAGGCGGCATTGCGGTTGCCGTTGTACGCGCAGGGATACACACTTTTTACAATTTACGGATCAGTCTTGGCCATAGGCACTCGCTTTTCTGCGGTGACAGAGCGTATTGGCGTTTCAGATCGCAATGAGGATGTTGCGTGCAACTCGTCCCACCTGCCCCGCTCTGGCAGGTGGGACGCACGCCTGCACAGCAAATGCCATGCGCACCAAGGTTTCTCAACTGGTTTCCAGCTGGCCTGCTTGATACTTTACCGCCAGCCAAACAAGAGGCACGTATGCCATCACCAACGCGAGTACGCCATCAACCTTGAAGCAGACGACACAGAGTGCAATCGGCAGCAACCACAGGAGATTGATCAGTCCGACCACGGAAGTCACCGGCAAATGACTGCCGACCCGACGGGACGCAAACTGATAGGCGTGACTGCGATGCGCCTCGTAGACCTTATCCCCGCGCAACAACCGACGTAACAGGGTAAATGTCGCATCGACAATGAACACACCTAACAATATCAGCCAGGCCCACAGCAATCCTGGCTCCACCCAGGCAGCCTGGAGTGACAGGACACCCAGGATGATTCCCAGAAATCCGCTGCCCGCATCCCCCATGAAAATTTTTGCCGGCGGGAAGTTCCAGCACAGAAAACCACCTGCGCAAATTGCGAGCAAGATGGGTGGCCACGCCAGTTCGGGCAAGCCGATCACCCAATACAACAACCCCGCACCCAAGCCGATCGTAACGGCTTCGACACCGGCAATACCGTCAATGCCGTCCATGAAGTTGTACAGATTAAGCATCCAGACCAGGTAGATGACTGCCACAAGATGCCCCAACCAGCCCAGTTGAATACTGAAGCCGCCGATCATCACGGGTGGCAGCCCACCAATCCAGTAAACACCCCATGCTGCTGCAAAAAAATGAGCCAGAAGGCGCCAGCGCGCAGCGACATGACCATGGTCGTCCAAAAAACCTACAACAGCGGTGATACCGCCTGCCCCCATTAATGCAATCAATGCTCCTTGGCCAATAAGCCCGACCTGGAACAGCACCAACAATGCAAGGATGAACACCAGCACGATGGCGACCCCTCCTCCTCGCGGAGTGGGAACCGAATGGGAACTGCGCTGATTGGGTATATCCATCAGACTTCGCGACAGCGCGTAACGGCGCAGACAGGCGGTCAGGACGAAAGATAGCCCGGCCACCGCCGGGATGAGCCACCAATGATTCATGGTTTTCGGTTTTCCAGAAATGGTTTCACGGTGGCGGCCAGACCCTGCTCAAAGCTGAATGGCGGAACCCAACCCAGCAAACGCTGGTTCTTACCGATATCAACCTGGAGCGAACCGAAAACTCGCTGGGCAACCGCACCTCGCCCCACCAGTCTTGCCATGGCACTCACCAGACTGACTGGCAATGGGAGCAGTACAGCGCGCTTTTTCAGGGCGGCGGCGATACTACGCAACAACTCAGTGGTTGATACATCATGCCCGTCACTGGCCAAAAAGACCTGACCAGCCGCAGCGGGGTGTACAAAGCACGTCACGATCAGATCAATCAGGTTATCAAGGCTTACCAGGCTTCGTCGGTTGTGTACCGCGCCCAATGGCAGAGGAATTCCGCGCTGCAACCAGCGGATCATACTCAAGAAATTGGCTTTTACACCCGCCCCATAAACCAGAACGGGCCGGATGATCACAACTTCCATTTCAGTGGTTGTTGAGAGTTGTTTCAATCCAATTTCTGCTTCGAGCTTGGAGATACCGTAAGGATCGACGGGAGCCGGTGTGTCATCGGCAGTAAATACGCTACCCGGCTCGGTGAACTCACCATTTACCTTGATTGAGCTGATGAAGATAAAACGTTTCACACCGGCGTTTGCTGCCTGTCGGGCGAGATTCAGAGTGGCATCGACATTCACCCGCCGAAACTCCGCCAGCGGATCCGTTGCCGTCTCATCCATGACGTGCACTCGCGCACCGCAATGCACTACGACATCAATCCCGGTTAACGCATCTCGCCAATCAGCATTGGCCGTCATGTCTGCAAGCATGAAACGACGAATTTCCCGAGGCAGATCGAGACACTCCCGTCTCAACGCGGCAACTGGCAGATAACTTTTGGAAGTTGCCAGATGTCGCAGCAAGGCCCCACCCAGAAATCCCGACCCGCCCGTCACAAGCACGGATTGAACACTCATTGAAAAGGCTCAACCCGAGGACGCCGAACCTTTGAAATCAAACGACAGGTGAACGGGGACGAATAACTCACGACAACGTCATCGAGATCAGACCTGCTAACCGGCACCATTTATTATTCACTCAGGCGTTGTTGATTGTTTGATCACTGTCCAAAAACGAGAGAAGTCGCCCGACCTGAAGACCGGGCGAATGCTCCCACTACCGACTGATGCTTGTAGCGACCCGCAAGGCCAGATCCTTCGCATATTTTCTCAATTCCGGGACGGCAGTGGCCTCCCAGAATTGCGCCTTGAGCATCGGGCCAACATAACTCAACCAAGGCACCGTGTTGCCGTGCGCATCCAATACGCAAAGCGATTCATCAACACGGATACCCAATCCCAGGCTGTCCAGCTTTATCAGACCTGCCTGACGCAACTGAACGATCAGACGATCATCGACGCGGGCAAGGTTTGAGTTCGGTCCGGTGCAATTGATGACATGCGAAACGTCAACGGTCTCGACCGTGGACTTTCCTCGCTGTTCAACATGAACACGCAAGCCTTTTGCCAACCGCTCGATACTCTGGATTCTTCCTGCCATTGGCCGAAGTCGGCCCTGTTCGATCTGCGCTGAAAATGCTTTGAAAGACTCAGGTGCGACTCTGTGGCGATGAGCATCCCAGTAGACTTGCAGATGACGCAGAAAACGCCGCCGCTCCACTTCATTCAAGCGGCCCCACAAGTGCGCTGTAATCGGTCGCAAGGCGCCGACAATATCGCGCCAGTCGATTTCTCTCTCGGCCGCCAGGCGAACCAGCTCGCGTATGCGGCGAAGGTAACCCAAAGCAGTCGGAGAAGCGGACTGAAGGCTCTGAACGACCTCGCCTGCAATGGACTCGACATGGCGAGAGGCACGGTGTGGCAATGGCCGGACACCACGCCGGGAGAGCATGTACACCCCCCCCCGATGCCCCTGTTGATCCAAAGTCAACGCCACATCCAACGCAGTCAATCCGGCTCCCAACAGCAGAATCGGAGCTTGCGGATCGATCGGTTCTTCGATGGCCCCCGACCAGGGATCAGCCAGATAACGACCTGCGTCTCGGGCAACCGAGGTGATGGATGGGTTGAACGGTGAAAAATTTCCGAATGCCAGGATCACATGATCGGCAATCAGATTGCGCCCATCAACCAAGCTGATCCGGGCCTTTCCATCTTGATACTCAAGACTGTTGGCCTCGCAAGTGATCCGCTCGAAAGTCACCCCCTCTCGACAATTGTGCCCGGCATCGGCCAATAACCATGAGAGGTAGTCGCCATAGAGCTTTCGCGGCACAAAAGTAGATGACGTCGTACCCGGCAGGCGACCTTCGCAAAAGTGCAGAAAGTGATCTGGCTGATCGACCAATGCCGACATGTTGCCGGCCGGCACATTCAGCAAATGCCTTGAACTACTGGTGCCATACGCCAAACCTCGAGCCATTTCACCGGACCGGTTGAGCAGCACCACATGTGTACCAGGCTCGCAGACTTGCAAGAACTGCACGGCCGTCACCGCACCACTGAATCCCGCACCGATAATGACCAGGGTCTTCAATGATCCTTCCGCCCTTCCATAAATTGCATGATTTTTCTTACAGCCTCTGGCACATCATCCTTGAGTGTATTGATGTGAACATCCGGCGCTTCCGGCGGCTCATAGGAAGAATCGATACCGGTGAAGTTTTTCAGCTCGCCCGAGCGCGCCTTGGCGTAGAGCCCCTTTGTATCGCGGCGCTCGCACTCTTCCAAGGATGTGTCGATATGGACTTCAATAAAAAAAGCATCACCGATCACCTGCCGAGCCAATGCCCGGTCACGCCGAAACGGCGAGATGAACGCACTCACCACAATCAGCCCGGCATCGACGAACAACTTGGCAACTTCTGCAACTCGCCGGATATTTTCCGTACGGTCCTGATCGCTAAATTTCAGATCACGACACAGACCGAGACGAATGTTGTCTCCATCCAGCAGGTAGGTGTGACGATGTTCCTCCAGTAACGCCTGCTCAAGAGCGTTGGCAATCGTCGACTTACCGGCACCGCTTAGCCCGGTAAACCACAAAACCACAGGTCGTTGAGACTTGAGAGCACTACGCTGCTCCCGATCGACGACCATTTTATGAGCGACAAGATTTTCCGCCATCGCAAACACACCGCTGATATATATACATTGACTTGAATCAGGTATTTAACGCTTGAAGATGATTAATCTCTGACGTAAAAGCCCAAGTCCTGAAATAAGCGTGAAGGATAGACCGGGCCATTGCCCGCGCCAAGAAAAACCTCTACGAGCCGAAAAGAACCGACTATTTCTACATGGATGAGTTCCAAATCTGAAACAACTCATCCACATAGACAGAAACAGATTTTGGAGGCATGGAATTCGCAGACAACTCCTCCAGCAACCTCTCTTCGCCGATCAGGCGTGCGAGAGCGTGTTGGAGCCCAATAACGCTGCCTGGCGCAAATAGCAATCCGTTGACATCATGAGTAACCGCCTCGGCGATTCCGGGTACATCGGACGCCACAACGGGACAACCGGCAGCCTGAGCCGAGTAGACAACAAGCGGGGTATTTTCATTCCAGACAGATGGCACTACCAGTGCATCCAGGCCACCCAACACGTTGAAAATGTCATCATTCGAAAATGTGCCGCAGAACGTCACCGACTCATTCCCATCCGACAGACGATGCAGTTTGGCTACATATTCCGGAAATTCGGTTTGTTTGCCGTATATCTTGAGATGCACCTCGCGGGAAGAGAACTGCTGCAGCGCCTCCAGCAACACATGGCAGCCTTTATGCGAGGCGAGCGTACCGATGAAACCCAATACCAGCGGCCTATCATTCAACGTCCGCTCGCGCACCACGACAGGCTGGGCCAGGTTGATGCCATACGACGACCTGACCATTATTTCGGATCGCACGCCGTTACGCAGAAGCAGTGACTCAATCATCCGATTGGGCGCAATGACAGCCTGCAGAAGATTCAACCGACGAATGTTGCGGTCAAGACGCTTATCGAGAGCACGCACCTCACCCACGAACGAAACCGTTGGAATCCGAGGAGAACGAGCCAGACGCACCAAACTATCGCTGACACTGTCGGGAATTGCACTGACCAGAGTCGCGATTCGACCGGGCAGCAGATTGGCCGCGAAATGCACCGCACAATTTCCCGCGTCCGGACTCGGCCCGGCACAGGTCTGCCCGCCGCAGCGCAGCAACTGCCCAGTGGGACAAATACTCCAGAAGTCGGTCGGCGTGTAATAAGCAGGCACACCTGCCATCACGGCCTTTTCAATCAGTCCGGTGCCGAGGCGGTTAAGGTGAAAGAAGTGCACAACGTCCGGCTGGAACTCTTTCAGCAATTGCTGAAAAAAGTCCGCAGCCAGATGGTTATCATAGCCAATTTCGATTTTCGACGTCTGATCACCCATCGGCACATATGCGTGCCGAAATCGGTCCACCAGAAGCCCGTCGTAATGATATTGGTCGAATCGCTCTTGATCCGTCAGCGCTTCAGTGGCCGGAAAACCTGTGAAGATCCTTACCTCATGCCCCCGCCCCTTCAGCTCGCGAGCGACGGACAGAGTCAGAACTTCGGTGCCTGCAGAAAATTCCGGAAAAAACTGATGTACGGTGAGCAGTACCTTCATTCGAGGTTGCAGCCAGCATTGCTGGAGAGCAAAAGGCAGCTCACCCGATAACCCTCACTTCTGCGATTCTTTCTTGGCCCATTCAAACGTTCTGAAGATACCGTCTTTCATGGAAATCCTGGGCGACCATCCGAGATCATCCTGCGCCAATTTATTGCACAACACACTCACGGGTACATCGAAAGAACGCCCAGGCTTGTAGTTTCTGGCAACCGGGGCGCCGCTGACCTCTTCGATCATCGACATGAGGCTGTTCAAACTTGTACCGATACCCGAACTGATATTGAAAACACTGGTTTCGCCGGTGTAGGTCACCGCTTTTGCAAATGCCTCCGCCACGTCGCTGACATGAAGAAAATCGCGCTGGACGTTGCCGTCTCCCCAGATTTCGATCGGCGTGCCCTTCAATACATTATGAATGAACACACCCACAGCACCTTGGGCTGTTTCCACGCGCTGGCGCTCGCCATACGGATTGGCAACCCGCAGAGACACTTGTTTAATGCCATGAAGGTGGCTGTATAGATGCAAATATTTCTCGATGGCCAACTTGGTTATGCCATAAGAAACCTCTGGATCAGTCGGATGTTTCTCATCAATAGGAATGTACTTCGGAGCGCCGTAAACAGTCCCGCCCGACGAAATGAAAACAATTCGACCGACCTTTTTTTCAACCATGGCATCAAGCAATTGCAAAGTTGCAATTACGTTGCTTTGCACATCATAGATCGGGTTTTCATTCGAGCTTTTTGGCAAGGTCGTCGAAACAAGATGCAAAACAACATCAACGCCGTCGATTGCCTCTTTGATACTACTGATATCCGACAGATCACCCGTCATCCACTCGACTTGCTCATCAGGCAGAAACGCACGATAGGCAGGCACTCTCGGGCGTTCGAAAACGCGGATCGAATGCTTATCCTGTAACAAACGATCAACGATAGTCGATCCGATAAAGCCGCCGCCGCCAAACACTGTGATTTTCATAAAAACTCTCGACTAACATCGAAACTGTCGAAAAAACATTGACGTTAATCTGCAATAAAAAAGACGAAAAACCTACCACACAAGCAGAAACGCGTCAAGAAACAGACACTTTCAACCTTCGCGCAACCCTCCTGATTAAAGGCCTGTTGAAAATGAACTTGGCCCAGCGATTTCGACGCACCTTCGCTATCAGGAAAGCAAGAATACCTTGATTGAATGGAGCAGCGGTCTGTGCTTCATTCGTCAGACAGTGCGTTGAGTACAGATGATCGAGATAGGAAGTGACTCGTCTGTTTTCCAACGCATTCGTCGCTATTTCTCTGGCCAACCCCAGCGGCAAAAATGGTTGAGACGAATGCTTTCTGTTGGCTCGTGCCTCATCCATGATTTCCAGCCACTGACGACTGGTTGCAGCGGCAGTATAGTTCGCCTCAATCAACTGCCGACAGGCCAGCGCCTTGCGACGACGTGTCTCGGCGTCCGCCGCCAACTCTTGAAGCACCTGCACATAACGAGCGACTTCATCCTCGCCATGCTGGACCAGGTATCCGGTTTCCACACCCACCAACTCGTCCTGGCCACCCACATCAGCCACAACCGGAACCACACCCGCCGCCATGGATTCGATAAGCGCAACCGAAATGCCTTCATATTCGGATGGCATCAACAAGACGTCGGACACTGCCAGCAGGGAAAGCCAGTCAGCATGAGCCTTCGCCCCCAGCACCCGTACCTCTGTGCCCAGGTCATACTGCGCGATCAGACTTTCAAACGCAGGGCGCAGCTCCCCCTCGCCAATGACCAAGGCATTGAAGCGAACCCCCTTCTGCTTCGCCACGCTTAAAATCTCGGCAAGCTTCAGTGGCCGCTTCTGATCACACATACGACCGGCAAAAATAATGGTGAGAGCCTGCTCATCCAAAGCAAAACCGCGCAATACAGCACCGCGCTCGCCTTCGGACAGGGACACCGGATGAGATTTGATTCCCGTATACATCACTCGAATCTTTTCCGGATCGGCGCCGAGCCTCTCCATCCAATCGGACAAGTGACGCGTGCTCACCACATTCAGATCAAGCGCGTCCTGGTAACCAACCGCGAATCGCGGGTGCCCACCATTGAGCCAATGCATCTCTTCGGTATGGCACAAATCCACAAACGCCGTTTCAGGCGCCATGGTGCGCAAGTAAGGCAAAAGCTGATAGCCCAATGTACTGCCGGCGATCAGTACCGTGTCGATGCTCCGGGATTCAATCAGATACAAAATAAAGCGTGGAAAATCCGACAAAGACAGAAAATTCGGCAGCACGAAAACATCACGAGTCAATTCGGCAAACTTTCCGAGCCAGCGATGATCTGCTTCCAGGGTCGCGCACACAGTGACATCAGCGCCACCAGCAACCAGGCCTTCGATAAGGTCAATATTGACCCGATCAGCCCCCCCTTCAACCATCCACGGCAAGAGAAACATGACCCGCCGGCCACTTGCATTGCGCTTGAGCGGGTTGCGGAAAGGAAACGCAACCGGCAACGTTTCATAGGCTGAAGGAAAACGCCGATTGACCTGTGGAATTGCCTTACCGGCCTTTATCTGGTCAGAATCAACATCATGCCCCACCTCCGAGAAAGCGCACCACTGCAGATACTCGGGAATCGTGTATCCCCAATACCCCTTGTCAGCCAGGCAAGAAAGCATCGCGAGCGGATCTCGACCGTCAGACAAAATCGCGATATCGGAGAAAGTCTCCAACAACACCGAACTGCGGAATACCGCCGCTCTGACCCTCAATTGAGCACTGGCAAGGTAATGTTTACCCTCACTCAAATGATGGTTGATCAACCACCTATGCTCGCCCGGAATCATTCCCAAGGAGTTGCAAAAAGCAAATTCCGGATTCGATACCAAGGACCAGATGGCCTTTTCGATAAACGTTGATTTCAGTTGAGTTTTGGCATCCACCAGCACCACGTAATCAAATGCAGACCAAACCGCACTTGTGGATGCACACTCGGCACGTGGGCGTAAAAGAACGCGCTCATCTTTCGCAACTTCAGCAATAAACGCCGCACTCAACTGTTCATCCGAGTTGCCGTCGTAACAAACTAGCCACTGCCAACTTTGAAAGGTCTGCACCCGCAGTGACTTGTAAACACCTGACAAATCACATGCGCGCTCACTTGCCAAACTGACAACAAGAACAGGCGCAGCCTGCCCCCCTTCGGCTTGAGCAGCTACGTAATCATTAGCCAGTGCGACCGTACCACAATAGCTGGAGAAATCCGGCGGTGTTGAGTTTTGCATAACAAGACCTACTTCCCTGCGCCAAGACGCTGGAGGCTCTTCAGAAATTTTACGAATGAAAACCCATCGACATCTCGAAGCTTCAGGAACGGCTTCTCAACCAAGCGATAAGTCAAATAAGCGAGCAGGTAAACACACAGAGTGAATATTGGATAAACGATCCAGGGATTATTATATATAGCCTCATGCAACCCAAATCTGTTCAACACCGAAATCACCAGGGTGAAGGCAAAAATATGCCCAAGGTAGATCGAGTAGGAGACCAGGCTCGTAAACTTGACAAAACGGTTGAGTAATTGCGAACGCGAAGGACGCAAATGGAAGAATGCGGGAATCAGAGCAGCAAAAAAAATCGCGGAACAGGAGAAAAACACTGACTGCAAAACTTTGTCATTTAACGTCCAAGGCACTCCCTGCTTTGTCAGAACAATGATGCCGACTACAAATGCCAAAGGGATATACCAAAAGCGGATAATCCGATCAAACAACGGTTTATGCCACGTATAGAGATAAGCCACCAGCACACCGAACCCAATGGCATCCAGACGATAGAGAACCACATAGCGGGCATCGTCATACCTGACCGGCTGGATTGGCATGCCAACACGGGCAAGAAACGGAACCACGATAAAAACCGCGATCGTTATCATCGCCGCCCGTTTTACGCTGGCGCCAAAACCGATCATCAGCAATATGAGCAAAGGGAACGTATAGTAAAACCATTCTTCTACAGCCAAGCTCCACGACAATCGATAAAAGTCTGTCATGGTCCAGGCGAAATTCTGAGCAAACACCAAGTATCGAAATTGCTCGCCGAAGGTCGTTGCACCTTGCCAGTCAAACTTCAACGAAACAAAGAAAAAGAACACGTAAAGCGGCAATGTTCTCATCCATCGGCGATACCAGAAGTTCGTGAGCCCTGCCGTTTTCGTTTCACCCCAACGCGCGGCCTCTTTAAGCAGAATTCGACCGATCAGGAAACCACTCAGGCAAAAAAACAAATCCACACCAAAAATGGCCAGAAATGCGAAATTTGACAGAATTGGGCTGGGAAGAGAGTGCCCCAGCATATGCCCGAATACGACAAGCAGGCATGCAAGCGTCCGACAGACATCAAGTCCGAAAGAACGATTGGGATCCGCAACAGCTGTGCTCATATCAATTCACTACCGAAGACTATTTGTTAAAGGAGACCTGCTTGTCCCAGAGGATTTCGCAGCAGTTGCCCTGCGGCGAACGGAACTGGCCAACCGCAACCCGATCAACGGTTGAAAGCCCGTACGCAACCTCATAGCGACAGTAAGCAATCCCCGATCGCGTCTCCGTGGACGTAGGCTTGAGGGAATTCAGGTTGAAATCCTTGTTGATAAAGCCTTCTGCCCCCGCCTTTGAGGTGTCTCGTGGATAAATATGGAGAAAAAAGTTATCCGGAACCTGAGCAACATCGCAGCCTTTGAGCTCCAGCTTGAGGGCATTGCTGACGACATCCAGCGTCACGTGATCCGAAACCGCTATCGACGCAGCACGTTCAACAGGCGCCTCGGTATCTCCCCAACGGGTAAAATACAAAACGCCGGCCGCCAAACAGATAAAAAAAGAAACAGAACTCAGAATCTTCAGGTCAATCTTCACTCAGTGCCTCTACTTCACAAACAATAAAACCAGCGACACCCTCGGTTCCATATCAAAGAGAGTCACTGGTTACGGCGCCGCAGCGCTGGAAAATTCGGTGCGCCGCGTCAGACGGCGCCTAGCTTACGAAGAAACTTACCCACCAGAGCTCGCCATCCAGTAGCAACAGCAACCGCAGGCTGCTCGGTGATCACTGCCGGGCTAAAAAAATCTTCTTTACCCGTAAGCCCGATGAAGTCCAGGTAATTGAAGCCATGCAGCGCTTCAATCTGCACCTGGGATTCGGCGTTCGTCATCAATCGATAAAGCAATTCGATACCGAAGAGCCTCGTACCTGAACAGGTGCCTGCATGAATTGCAACCATTGCCAATAGAAACTGGGTATTTGCACCCTGAGGCGTTACCCATTGCGCAGCTTCCGGAAAGATCTCAAGAATATCCGCTTGTGGCAAATCGACATAGTGTTGTTTCTGCAGATGCCATTCCAGCTTCAAGCGGGCTCGTCTATCCGGACGATCACCACTGGCATTGGACTGATCAGAGAAGATCCGGTGCAATGTCAGCTTTTCCTGAACGACATGGATATCGGACACCTTCAACAAACGGGTCCAAAGCTCCGCGTCATCGATCTGAGCATGCGCACACTTGTACAGTTCGCTTTGCTCGTAGGCACTGCGCCTGACCAGGGCACTCGGATGGCACAATCTGTTCTCGTTGAAAAACAGCGCACGCAGCCAGGCCGCTCGTGACTTGTTTGGCTGGTTGAACCAATCGATAGACAATGGCTGATTGTTTTCGTCAATACATTGCACATGGGAGAACACAGCACCGATGTGCGGATTGGCATCCAGCACAGCGACTTGCTTCTCCAGCTTGTCCAATGCCCAGGCATCATCCGAATGATGAATAGCGATGTAGTCACCGGTGCTCTGCGATTGGATAGCGCGATTAATATTGTAAATATAACGGCGAGTTCGATCATTTCGAACCTTGATAATCCGCGGATCATCATAGCGCTCGATAACTTCCCAGGAAGCATCTGGCGAAACATCATCAACGACAATCAGTTCCCAGTCACTATAGGTTTGATTGAGAACAGTATCAATCGCCTGCCCAATATACTTATCGTGATTATAGGAAGTCAGTACAACCGAAACCTTTGCCACCTTAATCTCCCTTGCGCCTTTTCATAATATGCACCGTCCTGCGCAATCGAGCGACGATTTTTGCATCAATATATTTGTAGGAGGTTAGATAGCGCTTGTGCTTAAGAGCAAACGCTTCACGCTCAGAAACAAGTGAGGCCACCTCCAACCGCGACCGCTCAAGATCAGCCCTCAACTGTGCTGACTCGGCCTTAGTCTGCTCGTGTGCAACTTTCGTCCGCTCGTGCTCGCCCTTCGTGTGTCCATGGTCGACCTGAGACTGATCGAGGAGTGATTTCAACTGACTAAAATCAGTCCTCAATTGTGCCAGCTCGCCTCTTGTCTGCTCGTGCGCAACTTTAGTCTGCTCGTGCTCGGCTTTCGTCTGTTCGTGGTCGACCTGCGCCTGTTCGTGCAGTAACTTCAACTGAAGAAAATCAGTTCTCAAATTTTCCAGTTCGGCTTTTGCCTGCTCGCACACAACTTTCGTCCGTTCGTGCTCGGCTCTTGCCTGCTCGTACTCAACTTTCGTCCGTTCGTGCTCGACTCTTGCCTGCTCGTACTCTGCTTTCGTCCGTTCGCGCTCGTCCCTCGCCTGCTCAATTACGAATTTCAACTCGTCAAGTTCAATCCTGGACTGATCGAGTTCCTTTTTTGAGAACTCAGTCTCTGCCTTCGAGCGCTCCAGCTCTATCCTGAGTTGCTGGCTTCGATCCGCCTCGACCTGCCCTGCCTGTTCGCTAAAGGCAGCCTGGAGCGCAAATAGCTGATCTTCCTTGCTCTTGCCGAAATCCATCCATGTCAGACGCTGCTCTGCGAGCCACTCCTTATCTTTCAACAACCCGGAAATTTGCTCAATGAAATACCGGCGCATTTCTCCAATGCGCTGATGCCGCCCACGCAGCAATTCAATCCCCTTGAGCGCTACCGTCAACTGCTCTTGCGAGAACGCTTCTTTCGCAGGAGGGATGGAAGTTGAGTAGTTATAGAATTCGAAGTCTTTCGCATAGAGCTCATCGATCACTGCCTTGGATCGCGGACTGATGAACTGCGGAAGATAAGGGATCAGGCTTTCGTTTGCTCTGGCCTTACTGAACGGACTGATGTACCCGTCACCGAGATGGCTGCGCAGCGCAGCATTGAGCGCTGCGGTGTCCTCGATTTTGGAAACGGCACTGTAGGAAAATATATCCGGCTGTAGCAAATCATATTGCGGTGTCCAGTGGGCGTCCTTGAAGTCGTTTCGTTCATTGGCGAACAGAAACTCAAGAAAACACTCGAAAGACGCGGTCACATCCGACATGGTCTCGACCGGAAAATCCACAAACGCCTGGCCTTCATACGGCTCGACTTGCAAAGGCTCGCGCAAAAGGATCTTCGACTGCCATGCAGAAAATATTCGCTTGTAGGGATTTCTCACCAGGGCAAAACTGAAATATCCCTCTGCCCTGGCACGCTCAAGCTGCTCGGGAGAACGCACGAGCAATTGAGGAGCAACGGCCAGCAACGTGTCATGAATCACCAGTTCGGGATCCGTCTCGGAGCTGATCTTCAATTGCTTGACAGCCTCAGCAACCCCCTCAAGCTCCGCGAACCACCACTTCAACGAGGTGCAGGCCACCTTCGGCGTAGCGATGTAGAGCAACTTGCGCTCATCCGAAACACAGCTATTCCAAGAAAAATAGTCCAGCAAGCGCTGGTGATCACTGCTCGTCATTACCGTCTACTCAGGCTTGTTTTTTTTCTTGGGAATGGAAATTTTAGCGGCATTAATGCACGTTATCTGCGTATCCGCCTGACAACCCTCAAATTCAGGCATGCTGTCAGCTGGCGTTTGAAACAATCCAACATTCCGGGGCTGAGCAAACGCTTTGCCTTCAGAACAGCTCAAGCGCTGGCTCATCGATAGACGCATCCATATAACCGAAAGATCTCGCACCTTGATCCGATACGAGCCGGAACATGATCGCATCCAGAATTCTGTGGCACAACGTGGGCTCAGTCTCCGACCAAACTCCACCACCGACAAAGTATACGCCGGGCAGCATCACCATCTGAAAGCTGAAAGTGATTCTGAATGCCCGCTCGGCACCTTCACATTCAAAATATTTTCCTTCCTCGGGAAAACGCTGACCCGTAATCACCACACCCGACACTGTACGAACATGCATGGCGAAGAAAATCCGTGATACGTTTTCGGTGATGACACCACGCATGACGATATCGTATTCCCCACCAGCCTTAAGCACATTGCAGCGTCGCCCCTGCTTGTCGAAAATTTCGAAGGCGTCGATCCGGGCACCCTGCTCCGGATAAACGGTAGTCGATTCAGGCACCATTCCCGCATCGAAGAACTGATCTTCCGGGGGAGCGTCCTGCGTCACCTCCACCTCCCGGGTCTCGGCGACTATCTTGTCGGAGCCAATCGACTTGAACTCTTCAATCAAGCGCGGCTGCTCTTCGACTGGAGCGTAGATGAGCTTCTGATAAGCCCGTACGACTTCCATCGGCGATCCCGTGCAGATCCGCTCGCCGCGCTCCATCAAGATCGCCCGATCACACAGCTCGACAACTTGAGGCCCCGAGTGGGACACAAACAAAATTGAAGTGCCCTTGGCCTTCAACTCATCGAGTCTCGCAAAGCACTTGCGCTGAAAGCGCTCATCTCCGACAGCCAACGCCTCATCGACAATCAGGATGTCCGGGTCAACCATCGCCTGAACGGCAAATGCCAAGCGTACGATCATGCCACTCGAGTAAGTCTTGACCGGTTGATGAATGAACTCGCCAATGTCGGCAAAAGCGGCAATGTCATCATAGCGCTCATCCACTTCTGCGCGGCTCAATCCGAGAATCGCGGCATTCATGTAGACGTTCTCATGCCCGGTGAACTCCGGATTGAACCCCGACCCAAGCTCAAGCAGGGCACCGATCCGGCCCTGGGTCTGAACATCGCCGACACTCTGGTTCAACGTTCCACAAATGACCTGAAGCAATGTCGACTTGCCGCTTCCGTTACGGCCGACGATACCGACGGTTTCGCCTTTCTTGATATCGAAGGAAACGTTTTTGAGCGCCCAGAACTCACGGTAATACTGCTTGCGCTGACCGGCGAACATTTGCAGGAGCCGATCACGCGGCTTGTCATAAATGTGATAACACTTACTGACATTCTGAAGATTAATCGCAATTTCAGAGGACATCGGCAAACCCCTTTCTGGTCTTCTGGAAGAAGGCGAACCCGAGGTAAGCCACCGCAATAGCCACGCCTGCGTAGATGCCGAGCGCCTGCCAGTCGGGCTCCTGTCCAAAAAACAGAACGGCCCTGACATTTTCGACAACAATGGTCAACGGATTGAGCGCCAGAAGACCTCGATAGTCCTCCGGTACAGCCGTCGCAGGATAAAAGATCGGTGCAAGAAACATCAGGCCGCTTGTCACCAGTGCGATGAAATGCGCGACATCCCGCATGTAAACGCCTATGGAGGCCAATCCCCAGGAAAGTCCAAGGATGATCAACAGCAAAGGCGCAACAACCAGTGGCAGGTAAAGGGCCGTAACCGGCGGCAAGCCAAAAAACACCGCGTAGGCAAGCAGCCAGACTATCAAGCTGACGAACGCGTGAAACACGGAGGATCCTGCAATCACGCAGGGCAATATCTCCAATGGAAACACTACCTTTTTTACGTAATTGGCATTCGAAATGATCAGGTTTGGCGCTCTGGTCACGCACTCGGAAAACAGGTTGAAAACCATCAAACCCGCAAACAGTATTAGAGCGAATTCCGCTTTTGAACCACTAGCACCGGCCCAGCGAGAATTGAAAACGTAGCTGAATACGAACGTATAGATGGCAAGCATCACGATCGGATTGAAGAACGACCAGAGAATGCCCATGAAGGAGCCTCGATAACGACCGATGACCTCCCGCTTGATAAGCGCAACAATAAGTGCGCGATTTTGCCAGACGCCGGTAAACATGGCGCCAGGTGCCGCCGAAAATTTCTGCATTAACCCGCGACCTCAAAAAAACTCATCTTCAACCCCTTTTGAAAGCACTCATTCTCAAATTCCTTTGAAAATGGTTGCCACTATCAGTCCCAGATTACCGAGGAGCGTCTGTCGATAAACGCCCGAGCGCCACATCTTGATCAAACGACCAGGCATGCTTTGACTACGAGCCGCCTTGAATCGACGAAGCACCTCGCGATTTTTTTCTGTAAGAAGAAATTCGACAGCATCCAGAGCGCAGATGTTCTGATCGATCCAGCCTCTGAGACGCCCTTGAAACAGCTTGTGAATACGCATCAATGCCGCCATGAAACCAGCATTGGCACCAATAGAGTTTGACTGATGCTGACGGTAGAAAAGACGCGGAACCTGATCGAAATAGAACCGCCCCCCCGCTCCAGTCACAAGCAGATAGGCCCACCAGTCATGAGCCACAATGCCCTGAGACGGTCCAGCCTTCAGCAGCTCATGCGTCGCCCGGTTGAAGACCATGGTATTTCCGGCAGCGACGTTCTGCACAAGCGCATTGGGAAAGCCGAAAGCGCGGGAGAACGCTGGCGTACTGCCAACATCCGCACCGGACTCATTGACCACCGTTGTCCGAGAGGCGTACAGCGCAGGCACCTCAACCGGCACCTGGCGCAACCACGCCAAAGCGGAACTCAGCTTGTCGCGAGACCAGATATCATCCTGATCCGACCAGGCGTAGAAATCAGCACTGACCGTTTCCAGACAGGTGACCGACATGAAATTATCGGCGAACCCTGTTTGAGGCCCGGAAAGCAAAGAGACTTTTTCTTTTCCATGGCGCGCCTGAAAAGCCTTGAGAACATCCAGTGTCGAATCGGTCGAACCGTCATCGGAAACAAACAAGTGCCACCGCGTGTGATCCTGATGCTCAATAGACGCCAATTGCTCAGCAAGGAATCGATCACCATTGTAAGAGCACATCAGGATCGCGACAGACTCATCCTTCGATGGCACTTCGACTGCGCCAAAATCCGGACTGGAATTCGCCGCATCCGCTGATATTGGGCTTGACACTGTATGCTCCATTTCAATTAAACGCCGGCCACGGGCCCCGAATCATCTCCAGTGCCTCACGCCACACCTGCTCCATCCGATCCTTTCACGAAGCGCGCGATTATAGAGAACTTTCATCATCGATTGTTAGGCTTCAAGCACGCCCGTTAAAAACACAAAAGGCATTCAAGGCCCGATCAGGATTTCGTACCGATCACAGCCGTAAGACAGCACACAAAAAAGAATAAAACCTTGTCCCGAAAGCGGCGCCGGCACTGCCCTCCCCGGACCGAAAGCAATAGCAGATCGCGCCGCCTCAACTTCAACCAGCTTCTGACAAATGGCGCATTACCTACTCCGACAAGCTGCGCGATTGTTCTGACCTGCTTGAACCACCACCCTTCATGAATAGTGACATAGCGCTGAAACAACGATGCCAACCCCGTATTGGCCCCGACCTGATTATTCTCGTGCTGCCGATAAAGCATGCTGGAGTGGGAATCGATAAACCATTCGAACCCATGACTTCGGGCAAACGCATAGCTGTACCAGTCATGCAGCGTGACCTGCTGCAACGACTCCCAGTCGCAAACGACCTGCTGGCGCAGCGAACCCGCGAGCGCCGGGCTGAACACGTAGGTACAGCCCGGCCCCGCTGCCTCGAACAGAAAATCCCAGGCAACTTGCGGCTGGCTCTTGTCAAGAAGGACCGTTTTTCCATCCGGCCAGAAAGCCGTGACATTGCTTGAATAAGCATCGACACCGCGAGAAGCGATCTGCTGAGTCGCACGCAAAAGCTTGTCGGGTTGCCAGATATCATCCTGATCGGCAAAGGCTACCGCATCGTAACCGTGCGGATCGACATCGCGAATCAAGCGAAAAAAGTTGCGTGCAGCCCCACCAAAACGACCGGCGGGCGGCAAGAGAATCACACGATCGTCGAGAGCTGCGAATGCCTCGCACCACGCTTCGGTACCGTCATCGGACAAGTCAACACTGATATATACAGTGACATCGACGCCAGACTGGTCAAGGATCGAGGCCAACTGCTCCTCGATCCACTGCATGCCATTATAGGCTGCCAGCAAAACCGCGATCTTCGGATGTTTTACTGGCATGCCATTCCTGCTTGCAGCATTTGTACGCATCGATTGAAAGCTCTTCGCTTTCAAATCAGCGAGAAGGCGAGTCCAGCAGTTTCTGCAAATACTGGCCGTAACCTGTTTTCTTCAGTGCATCCGCCTGAGCCTTCAACTGCTCGGCAGTGATCCATTTGTTGTTGTAGGCAATCTCTTCCAGGCACGCCACTTTCAAGCCCTGACGCTGCTCGATGGTATGCACGAAGTGACTGGCTTCCAGCAACGAGTCGTGAGTACCGGTATCAAGCCAGGCGAATCCACGACCAAGCATCTCGACGTTGAGCGACTTCTGATTGAGATAGGCGCTGTTCACATCGGTAATTTCCAGCTCGCCACGCTCGGACGGCTTGATATTCTTGGCGATCTCGACAACCTGATTGTCGTAGAAATACAGCCCCGTCACCGCGTAGTTGGACTTCGGCTTCAACGGTTTCTCTTCAATGCTCAGCGCCCGACCCGTTTCATCGAATTCGACCACACCGAAGCGCTCTGGATCGGATACGTGGTAACCGAACACGGTAGCACCGGACTGCTGCGAACTGGCAGAGCGCAGGTTGTCCGAGAAATGCTGGCCGTAGAAGATGTTGTCACCCAGAATCAGGCAGCAAGGGTCCTTGCCGATGAACTCTTCGCCGATGATGAACGCTTGCGCCAGACCATCCGGGCTAGGTTGTTCCGCATAGGTCAGCTTGATGCCGTACAAGCTGCCGTCACCGAGCAATTTTTTGAAGTTCGGCAGATCTTCCGGAGTGGAAATGATCAGGATTTCGCGCATGCCCGCAAGCATCAGCACCGACAGCGGATAGAAGATCATCGGCTTGTCGTAAATCGGCAGCATCTGCTTGGACACACCCAGAGTAAGCGGGTGCAGGCGAGTGCCCGATCCGCCGGCGAGGATGATGCCTTTACGATTTGTCGTTATCATTTGTTTAGAACTTCCCTAAGCATTCGAGTTACACCACTTTGCCAGTCCGGCAAGTGTAGAGAAAAATTGGTGCGCAGTTTCTGAGTATTCAATCGCGAATTCAGCGGACGACGAGCGGGAGTCGGGTAGGCGACGGCATCGATCGGATTGATCACCTGAACAGCCAGCTCTTCACCGCTGGCCTTGGCAAAATCAAGCACATGCCGGGCGTAACCGTGCCAGGAAACCTCCCCTGCGGCGGCCAGATGATACAAACCCGCCAGCTCAGGCCGGGTCAACGCTTGCTGCAGCGCAAGGGCGGTGACATCAGCGATCAGTTCAGCACCGGTCGGCGCCCCCACCTGGTCATTGATGACATTCAGCTCTTGACGCTCCCTTGCCAGACGCAACATGGTCTTGGCAAAGTTCTGGCCTCGCGCTGCAAAAACCCAACTGGTGCGAAAAATCAGGTGCTTGCACCCCGACGCCTGGATCGCCATCTCTCCAGCAAGCTTGCTTTCGCCATAGCGATTCAACGGCGCGGGAACATCGCTTTCCTGCCATGGCGTCTGACCCTTGCCGTCAAACACATAGTCCGTGGAATAGTGAACGAGCCAGGCCCCCAGGCGCACAGCCTCTTCGGCCATCACCTGGATCGCCTGACCGTTGACCCGCAGAGCCAGCTCGGATTCCGACTCCGCCTTGTCAACCGCATTGTAGGCGGCTGCATTGACGATCACATCCGGCCGGACCTGATCGATGGTGTCACGCAAGGCCGACAGGTTTGCCAGATCACCGCACAAGCCGTCAATCGTCTGCCGATCCAGCGCAATCAGCTCGCCAAGCGGAGCAAGTGAGCGTTGCAGCTCCCACCCCACCTGCCCATTCTTACCCAGCAGAAGAATCTTCATGCCTGATTCGAGCGATCCGAATAATTCTGATCGATCCACTGCTGATAGCTGCCGCTCTTGACGTGCTCCACCCACTCAGAGTTGTTCAAGTACCACTCAACGGTCTTGCGGATGCCGGAATCAAAGGTTTCTTCCGGGGTCCAGCCCAGCTCCCGCTGGATTTTGCTCGCATCGATCGCGTAGCGCTGGTCATGGCCCGGACGATCCTGAACGTAAGTGATCAGCTTGGCATGAGGACGATGCAGGGAATCAGGACGCAACTCGTCGAGCAGAGCACACAAAGTGTTCACCACTTCGATGTTTTGCTTTTCGTTATGACCGCCGATGTTATAGGTCTCGCCGATAACGCCTTCAGTCACGACCTTGTACAGGGCGCGGGCATGATCCTCGACATACAGCCAGTCTCGAACCTGATTACCCTTGCCATAAACCGGCAAAGGCTTGCCTTCCAGCGCATTGAGAATGATCAGCGGGATCAGTTTCTCCGGGAAGTGGCAAGGGCCATAGTTGTTCGAGCAGTTGGTAACCAGGGTCGGCAGACCGTACGTACGGGCCCAGGCACGAACCAGGTGATCAGAGCTGGCCTTGCTGGCCGAGTACGGCGAACTTGGCTGATACGGGGTAGTTTCGGTAAAGAGATCCTCTGGACCTTCCAGGTCGCCGTAAACCTCATCCGTAGAAATATGATGAAAACGGAAAGCAGCCTTGCGCGCATCATCCAACGCTGCCCAATAGTGGCGCGCAGCCTCAAGCAACGTGTAAGTACCGATGATATTGGTCTGGATGAACTCCGAAGGGCCGGAAATCGAGCGATCAACGTGGGACTCGGCCGCGAGATGCATGATGGCATCCGGCTGATGCTCACGCAGAACACGGTCGATCTGCTCGCGATCGCAGATATCGACGCGCTCAAACGCATAACGCGAGTTCTGACTCACCTCGGCCAGCGACTCCAGGTTACCGGCGTAAGTCAGCTTATCGACGTTGACGACAGCGTCGTTAGTGTTGGAAATGATGTGACGGATGACAGCCGAGCCGATAAACCCGGCGCCGCCGGTAACTAGAATTTTCACGCGAAACCATACCCTTGAGCTGCGGACTGCGCTCCCAAACGAGCGCTGTCTAATCCATGAATGCAAAAGCCGTCAAAGATACGGCCTCTGTCAAAGTCAGTCTGAATCGATGCGGGGTCAAGCCACTATCGAACAAGGGATGCATTTTACAGCTTAATTAACGTTTTACTAATGGATAAAGCCATGCGACGGAGCAATTCGACAAACGCCCCGCTGCAATCAGCTCTATACCAGAGGCTTTCTCAGAATTCTGGACGAACGTCCAAGAAGCCACCCCAGGATCGGCCCGATCAGCATACCGACGAGCAACGCCGTGACGACTATCAAGGACACTGGAAGTGCAGGCCCCGACCACCCGAGAAACAACAGGGAAACCGATTGCTGATTCTCAAGGACAAAAGCCAGAATCACCAACACAAGTAAAAGAATGAAAATACCCAGAAACAGGCGCTTGAAGTTACGCATAAGCAACTCCCGGTTTGATAGCGGCCGTCAAACCCCCTCCTCCTCTTCGTCATTCACTCGATCACGCAGCTCTTTTCCAGGCTTGAAATGCGGAACGAACTTGCCGTCGAGACTGACAGACTGACCTGTCTTTGGATTACGCCCCACGCGCGGTGCGCGATAGTGCAGGGAAAAGCTGCCAAAACCACGGATCTCGATGCGATCGCCAGTGGCCAGACATTGGGACATTTGCTCAAGCATAGTCTTGATGGCCAACTCCACATCCTTCGATGAGAGCAGCCCTTGATGGGTGACAATTCGTTCGATCAACTCCGACTTCGTCATATTTTTCCCTTCTTTTTCAAGCAGCTAGATCAGCGCTTGAAAGGTTTTAGCACGCCCGGAAGAATTTGAACAGCCCAGGGGTTGACATATCTTTCACCGCATCGAAAGGCCTGTTTTCCGGACACCCAACCACTCCGGACAGATCAGCCCGAACCTAACGACAAATCACCAGCATGGTTCGAGTCACGAACCCTGCAGGATTGAAGCCGAACGGAAACCCATCCTCATCCTTCGCATCATCGGATCGAGTAACAACCTTATAGCCCGCCCCCTTACACTCCTTTGCCGCGCGCTTTTGACACTTCTCCCAGCCAGACCCCAGACCGGAGCAATCAACTTCGATACCGCTGACTCCACGCGCCGCGTGAGTCTTTGCATTTGTGACGCAACCGGCCAATGCCAGTGCACCCATCAAGACAATCAGCTTGTTCATTCATTTCCTTATGCCAGGCCGGCAGCCCGACTACTGCGATCTCAAACCAAGCCTAGCTGCTAACAGGCGATTGATCCCAATAAAGAAACAGACCACTTAGAAACTCGATTGGTTTCGCTGGCGCACCACACCCCTGACCGACCACTGAATCGCAGGCACAAAAAAGGGCGACCGAAGTCGCCCTTTTTAATGATCAGACAGAACTCAGTTCTGTTTGGCCATTGCTTGACGCAGCAGTGCCGCCATGGTGGTGTCAGCTGCTTCACCTTCCGGAGCTGCTTTCAGGCTCTGGATGGCTTCTTTCTCTTCAGCATCATCTTTCGACTTGATCGAGAGCTGGATTACGCGGCTCTTGCGATCAACGCTGATGATCTTGGCTTCTACTTGCTGGCCTTCTTTCAGAACGTTGCGCGCGTCTTCAACGCGGTCACGGCTGATTTCGGAGGCTTTCAGAGTCGCTTCGATATCGTCGGCCAGAACGATGATGGCGCCTTTGGCGTCAACTTCTTTCACGGTGCCAGTAACGATTGCGCCTTTGTCGTTAACCGAGACGTACTCGGAGAACGGATCGCTTTCCAGCTGCTTGATACCCAGGGAGATACGCTCACGCTCCGGGTCAACCGACAGGATAACGGTGTCCAGCTCGTCGCCCTTCTTGAAACGACGTACGGCTTCTTCGCCCACTTCGTTCCAGGAGATGTCGGACAGGTGAACCAGACCGTCGATGCCGCCGTCCAGACCAATGAAGATACCGAAATCGGTGATCGACTTGATGGTGCCGGAGATCTTGTCGCCCTTGTTGAACTGGCCAGAGAAGTCTTCCCATGGGTTCGACTTGCACTGCTTGATGCCCAGGGAGATACGACGACGCTCTTCGTCGATGTCCAGAACCATAACTTCCACTTCGTCGCCGACTTGTACGACTTTCGAAGGGTGGATGTTCTTGTTGGTCCAGTCCATTTCCGAAACGTGTACCAGACCTTCAACGCCTTCTTCCAGCTCAGCGAAGCAGCCGTAGTCGGTCAGGTTGGTTACACGAGCGGTAACGCGAGTGCTTTCTGGGTAACGGGCTTTGATAGCAACCCATGGATCTTCGCCCAGTTGCTTCAGGCCCAGGGAAACACGATTGCGCTCGCGATCGTACTTCAGAACCTTGACGTCGATCTCGTCGCCAACATTGACGATTTCGGAAGGGTGCTTGATACGCTTCCACGCCATGTCGGTGATGTGCAGCAGGCCGTCCACGCCACCCAGATCGACGAATGCGCCGTAATCGGTGAGGTTTTTGACGATACCTTTGACTTGCTGGCCTTCCTGCAGGGATTCCAGCAGAGCTTCACGCTCGGCGGAGTTCTCGGCTTCCAGGACGCTGCGACGGGAAACGACAACGTTGTTGCGCTTCTGGTCCAGCTTGATGACCTTGAATTCCAGCTCTTTGCCTTCCAGATGCGTGGTGTCGCGCACTGGACGGACGTCAACCAGGGAACCTGGCAGGAACGCACGGATGCCGTTAACGTCGACAGTGAAGCCGCCTTTAACCTTACCGTTGATAACGCCCTTGACCACTTCCTCAGCTGCGAAGGCTGCTTCCAGAACGATCCAGCATTCAGCGCGCTTGGCTTTTTCACGGGACAGCTTGGTTTCACCGAAACCGTCTTCAACCGAGTCCAGAGCAACGTGAACTTCGTCACCGACGTTGATGTTCAGTTCGCCAGCGTCGTTGTAGAACTGCTCCAGAGGGATCAGTGCTTCGGACTTCAAGCCAGCGTGAACGGTTACCCAGCGAGCCTGGTAATCGATATCAACGATAACACCGGTGATGATGGAGCCTGCCTGAAGGTTCAGGGTCTTTAGGCTTTCTTCAAAGAGTTCCGCAAAGCTTTCGCTCATTTTAATTCCTGTTGATTAGGGCGAAAAAGTACGCCCATCTCCACATCCCAGACAATGTGGGTTAGTTTCATTAAAAAGAAGCACCGCAGGACTATGACTGGTCCCCTGTGGCCTTCTTGGTCACCCGGCGATATCGCGAATGGCGATCTCGCTCATGATGCGTTCAAGCACCTGATCGATGGACAACTCCGTGGAATCCAGCTGTATGGCGTCGGCCGCCGGCTTGAGCGGGGCCACCGCTCGCTGGGTATCACGCTCGTCGCGCGCACGGATCTCATCTAGCAGACTCGACAGACTAACACCCTCGACTTTGCCCTTCAACTGCAAATATCGACGGCGCGCCCGCTCCTCGGCACTGGCGGTCAGGAAAATCTTCAAAGGCGCATTCGGAAACACCACCGTTCCCATGTCGCGACCATCGGCCACCAGACCCGGTGCTTCCTGGAAAGCACGCTGGCGTTGAAGCAGCGCCTCGCGCACGGCCGGCAATGCAGCCACCTGGGAAGCGCCGGAACCGACGCTCTCGGTGCGGATGACATCGCTGACTTCATCACCTTCCAGAATGATGCGCTGCAACTGACCGTCGGTCGCTGCAATAAACTGCACATCCAGATGAGCGGCGAGTTTTTTCAGCAGTTCTTCATTGGTCAGGTCGACACCATGGTTGTGCGCAGCAAACGCCAACAGGCGATACAGCGCTCCGGAATCCAGCAGATTCCAGCCCAGACGCTTGGCCAAAATCCCGGCTACGGTGCCTTTGCCCGAGCCGCTTGGCCCATCGATGGTGATGACCGGAGCAATGTTGTTCACGACTGAGCCTCTTGCGCCACACGAATGCCGACCTGCGCGCACAGCGCCAGGAAGTTCGGGAACGATGTCGCGACGTTGGCGCAATCATGGATGCGGATCGGTGCAGAGGCACGCAGCGAGGCCACGCTGAAAGCCATCGCGATACGGTGATCGCCATGACCATGCACTTCGCCGCCGCCGATCTGGCCGCCGTCGATAATGATGCCGTCCGGGGTCGGTTCGCACTTGACGCCCAGCGCCAGCAAACCGTCCGCCATGACCTGGATACGATCCGATTCCTTGACCCGCAGCTCTTCGGCGCCAGTCAGCACGGTGCGCCCTTCGGCACAGGCTGCAGCCACGAACAGTACCGGGAATTCGTCGATGGCCAGCGGAACCAGCGCTTCCGGAATCTCGATACCCTTGAGTTTAGCTGCTCGCACGCGAAGATCCGCTACTGGCTCGCCACCCACCTCACGCTGGTTTTCCAGGGTGATATCGGCGCCCATCAGACGCAGGATGTCGATCACACCGGTGCGGGTCGGGTTGATGCCGACGTGCTCGAGCACCAGCTCGGAACCTTCGGCGATCGACGCCGCCACCAGGAAGAATGCCGACGACGAGATGTCGCCTGGCACTTCGATTTGGGTCGCGGCCAGCTTGCCGCCGGACTCGACCGATGCCGTCGCACCGTCGACGCTCACCGAATAGCCGAAGCCGCGCAACATGCGCTCGGTATGATCACGGGTAGGTGCCGGCTCGGTAACAGTGGTCTTGCCTTCGGCGTACAGACCCGCCAGCAGCAGGCAGGATTTCACCTGAGCACTGGCCATCGGCATGGTGTAGGTCAGGCCTTTGAGCTTGTGACCGCCGCGAATGGTCATCGGCGGACGACCGTCGGCAGCGGTTTCGATCACGGCGCCCATTTCCCGCAGCGGGTTGGCCACGCGATTCATCGGACGCTTGGACAGCGAAGCATCACCGGTCAGGGTGCTGTCGAAGTCCTGCGCGGCCAGCAGGCCGGACAGCAGGCGCATCGAAGTGCCGGAGTTGCCCAGATAGATCGGGCCCGGCGCAGGTTTCAGGCCATGCAGGCCGACACCATGGATGGTCACGCGACCATGATGCGGGCCTTCGATGACCACACCCATGTCGCGAAACGCCTGCAAGGTCGCCAGGGCATCTTCGCCCTCAAGGAAGCCTTCGACTTCGGTGACGCCATCAGCCAGGGAGCCGAGCATGATCGAACGGTGGGAAATCGATTTGTCACCCGGTACGCGAATCCGACCGGACAGGCGGCCACCAGGTTGAGCCAGGAAAATCAGATCGTTGGAATTCATAGCGTCCACATAGGCCCTGCGGGCCAGGATTTTACTGAAATGCTCGCGGGCAACCCGGGCGCGCGTGAAGACGCCCAACAATTGGTGCCCATCCTCTGCATCGACCGCGTCGCGCAAGGCGTCGAGGTCGCTGCGAAATGTATCGAGTGTGCGCAGGACAGCCTCGCGGTTGGCGAGAAAGATGTCATGCCACATGACCGGGTCGCTTCCGGCGATTCTTGTGAAATCGCGAAAACCACCCGCAGCGTAACGGAAGATCTCAAGGTTTTCATTGCGCTTGGCCAGCGAATCGACCAGACCGAAGGCCAGCAGGTGCGGCAGATGACTGGTCGCGGCCAGCACTTCATCGTGACGCTCGACCTGCATGTGCTCGACGTCGGCGCCCAGCTCGCGCCACAAGCGATCAACCACCGCCAGGGCAGCCGGATCGGTCTGCTCCAGCGGGGTCAGAATCACCTTGTGACGACGAAACAGCTCCGAGTTGGAGGCTTCCACCCCGCTCTGCTCGGAGCCGGCAATCGGATGGCCCGGCACGAAACGCGCCGGCATGCCGCCGAACGCTTCGGTCGCCGCGCGCACCACATTGCCCTTGGCGCTGCCGACATCCGTGAGGATCGCCTGACCCAGATCCATGCCGGCCAGGCGGGCCAGCACTTTTTCCATGGCCAGGATCGGCACCGCCAACTGAATCACGTCCGCGCCCTGGCAAGCCGCCACCAGGTCATCTTCGCAACGATCCACCACGCCCAACTCGACCGCCAGCTTGCGCGATTGCGGGTCGAGATCGACCCCGACCACTTCGCGGCACACGCCGCTCTCACGCAAGCCCTTGGCAAACGATCCACCGATCAACCCCAGACCGACCACCACCAGGCGCCCGATCATAGGTGCAGCAGATTGCAGCGCAGTGACATCACCCACGAGCCAAAACCTTGCGCAGCGCTTCGAGGAAGCGGCTGTTTTCCGCCGGCAGACCGATGGTCACCCGCAGATGGTTCGGCATGCCGTAGTTGGCCACCGGACGCACGATCACGCCTTCGCGCAGCAGGCCCTGGAACACCGGAGCCGCCACGTGACCGAGATCGACACAGATAAAGTTGCCCTTGGACGGAATCCAGCTCAGACCCAGCTCGCGAAAACCCGCTTCCAGCTGTTGCATGCCGGATTCGTTGAGCTGACGGCTCTGCGCCAGGTATTCCTCGTCCTTCAGTGCCGCACAGGCCGCAGCCAAGGCCAGGCTGTTGACGTTGAACGGCTGGCGTACACGATTCAGCACGTCTGCCACCACCGGGGTGGACAGCCCATAGCCAACGCGCAGTGCCGCCAGGCCATAAGCCTTGGAGAAGGTGCGCGAGACCAGCAGGTTCGGATAAGCCGCGAGGAAATCCAGGCCATCCGGCAGATCGCTGCCTTCGGCGTATTCGATGTAGGCCTCGTCCAGCACCACCAGCACGTGCTCCGGCACGTCCTGCAGGAACTCGTCCAGCGCCTCGGCGCCGAACCAGGTACCAGTTGGATTGTTCGGGTTGGCAATGAACACCACGCGCGTGTTGGCATCGATGGCGGCCAGCATCGCCGGCAAGTCATGGCCCCAGTCCTTGGCCGGCACGACCTTGGCCTGAGCACCGACTGCCTGGGTCGCAATCGGATAGACCGCGAACGCGTGCTCGCTGAACACCGCATTCAGGCCCGGCGCCAGATAGGCACGCGCTACCAGTTCGAGAATGTCGTTGGAGCCGTTACCCAGAGTCACCTGGTTCAGCTCGACGCGGCACTGCTCGGCCAGCAGGGATTTGAGCGCGAAACCGTTGCCGTCCGGATAGCGGGTCAGTTCGTCCAGCGCTTCGCGGATGGCGGCCAGCGCTTTCGGGCTGGCGCCCAACGGGTTTTCGTTGCTCGCCAGTTTGACGATGCTCGCCGGATCCAGATCCAGCTCGCGTGCCAGTTCGTCCACGGGCTTGCCCGGCACGTATGGCGAAAGTTGTTGCACGCCCGGCTGTGCCAGAGCGAGGAAGTTGCCACTCATTTGCTACCGCCCCTTAAAGAACTGCTTTCGGGTAGGAACCCAGCACCTTGAGTGCTACTGCTTCCTGACTGATCTTTTCCAGTACACCCTTGATCAGCGGATCACGGTGATGGCCGACGAAGTCGATGAAGAACACGTAGGTCCATTTGCCACTGCGCGACGGACGGGTTTCGATCCGGGTCAGGTCAATCCCGTTGTCATGGAACGGCACCAGCAGCTCGTGGAGCGCGCCGGGCTTGTTGCTCATGGACACGATGATCGAGGTCTTGTCGTCGCCGGTCGGCGGCACTTCCTGGTTACCGATCATCAGGAAGCGCGTGGAGTTGTCCGGGCGATCCTCGATCTTCTCCGCCAGACGGGTCAGGCCATACAGCCCGGCCGCCATGTCACCGGCGATCGCCGCCGAATTCCATTCGCCCTTGACCCGCTTGGCCGCTTCGGCGTTGCTGGCAACCGCCACGCGCTCGACATTCGGGTAATGGGCATCTAGCCACTTGCGGCACTGGGCCAGCGACTGGGCGTGAGAATAGATACGACTGATGCTGTCAGTCTTGGTGTTTTCACCGACCAACAGGTGGTGGTGAATCCGCAGTTCCACTTCGCCGCAGATCACCATGTCGTGCTCAAGGAAGCTGTCGAGGGTATGGTTGACCGCGCCTTCGGTGGAGTTCTCCACCGGCACCACGCCAAAATTCACCGCACCGGCCGCCACTTCACGGAACACTTCGTCGATCGCGGCCATCGGCTTGCTGATCACCGCGTGACCGAAGTGCTTCATGGCCGCCGCTTGGGTAAAGGTGCCTTCCGGACCGAGATAGGCCACTTTCAGCGGATTCTCCAGGGCCAGGCACGAGGACATGATTTCACGGAACAGCCGCGCCATCTCTTCGTTGCCCAACGGCCCCTTGTTGCGTTCCATCACGCGCTTGAGGACTTGCGCCTCGCGCTCGGGACGATAGAACACCGGCTGCTCGCCTTCGGCCAGACTGGCCATCTTGACCCGGGCAACCTCCTCGGCGCAGCGAGCGCGATCGCTGATCAGCTGGAGGATCTTCTCATCGAGGCTGTCGATGCGAACGCGCAGCGCCTTGAGTTCCTGCTCGGACATCAGGAATGCTCCTTCTCGAATTCAGCCATGTAGCCGACCAGAGCCTCGACGGCGTCCAGACCCAGGGCGTTGTAGATCGAGGCGCGCATGCCGCCGACCGAGCGATGCCCCTTGAGATTGAGCAGGCCGCGGGCGTCAGCGCCGGCCAGGAACGCCTTGTCCAGACGCTCATCCGCCAGGCGGAACGGTACGTTCATCCAGGAACGGGCATTGGTGCTGATCGGGTTGGTATAGAAGTCGCTGTTGTCGATGAAGCCGTACAGGCGATCTTTCTTCGCCTTGTTGCGCTGCTCCATCGCGGCGACGCCGCCCTGCTCCTTCAGCCACTCGAAGACCAGGCCCGAGAGGTACCAGGAATAGGTGGCCGGCGTGTTGTACATCGAACCGTTGTCGGCCGAGATCTTGTAATCGAGCATGGTCGGGCACGAACTGCGGGCGCGGCCCAGCAGGTCTTCACGGACGATCACCACCACCAGACCGCTCGGGCCGATGTTCTTCTGCGCACCGGCGTAGATCAGGCCGTACTGCGACACATCGATCGGACGCGAGAGGATATCGGAGGACATGTCGACCACCAGCGGAACGTCACCGGCCTCGGGAACCCAGTCGAACTGCAGGCCGCCGATGGTTTCGTTGGACGCATAGTGCAGATAGGACGCACCCGGGGTCAGTTTCCACTCGTTCTGACCGGGAATGGCCAGGTAGTCATAAGGCTTGGCGCTGGCGGCAACGTTGATATTGCCAAAGCGACGCGCTTCTTCGATGGCTTTCTTCGACCAGATGCCGGTTTCGACATAGTCGGCAGTGCCGTTCTCGGGCAACAGGTTCAGCGGAATCTCGGCGAACTGCTGGCTCGCGCCGCCCTGCAGGAACAGCACTTTGTAGTTGGAGGGGATGGACAGCAGGTCGCGCAGGTCCTGCTCGGCTTTCTCGGCAATGGCCACATAGTCGTCGCTACGATGGCTCATTTCCATGACCGACAGACCCTTGCCGTGCCAGTCGAGCATCTCAGACTGGGCACGCAACAGGACAGCTTCAGGCAGCGCAGCGGGACCTGCGCAGAAGTTAAAGGCTCGTTTGCTCACATCCACTCTCGCTATGCAATCACGGTAGCGGACAGAGCAAACACTCTGCCCTGCTACGATTTGGTTAGTCTTGCGACTCTTCTTCGTCTGCGGCATCCGCCTGCAGGTTGTCGACTGCATCGTCCGGTTCGGCGCCGATCACGCCCTCTTCCAGTTCGACACCTTCTTCACCTTCAAGCTCTTCACCCTCGACTTCCGACGGCTCCTGAACCCGCTCCAGACCGACCAGGGTTTCATCCTTGGCCAGCTTGATCAGGGTCACGCCCTGGGTGTTACGACCCAGACTGGAGACTTCGTCGACACGGGTACGCACCAGCGTGCCCTGGTCGGAAATCAGCATGATTTCTTCGCCATCCTGCACCTGAACCGCGCCGACCAGACGGCCGTTACGCTCGTTGCTGACCATGGCGATAACGCCCTGACCGCCACGCTTGTATTCAGGGAACTCGGTGATTGCCGTGCGCTTGCCGTAGCCACGCTCGGAAGCCGTCAGGATCTGGCTGCCCTCTTCCGGGATCAGCATCGAAATCAGTTTCTGCCCTTCCGGCAGACGCATGCCACGCACACCGCGAGCGGTACGGCCCATGGCGCGGACTTCGGATTCCTTGAAGCGTGTCACCTTGCCACCGTCGGAGAACAGCATGATTTCCTGCTCGCCATCGGTGATGGCAGCGGAGATCAGGATGTCGCCTTCGTCCAGCTCCAGCGCGATCAGACCGACGCTGCGCTGACGGCTGAAGGCCACCAGCGGGGTCTTCTTGACGGTACCATTGGCGGTCGACATGAAGATGAACGGTGCCTTCTTGCGGTCGGCAGCCCTGATGCGCGCGCGGCGCTCCTCTTCGGTCTCGTTGCTGTTTTCGATGTCTTCTACATCGGTCTCGGCGCCTTCGGCTTCTTCCTCATCAGCCTGACGCTTCATGGCTTCGAGATCGACCGGCAGCATGGTGGTGATGTATTCACCGTCATCGAGCGGCAGCAGGTTGACCAGTGGACGGCCACGGGCAGCGCGGGACGCTTCCGGAATCTCGTAGGTCTTGAGCCAGTACACCTTGCCCTTGCTGGAGAACAGCAGCAGCGTGGTGTGACTGTTGGCGACCAGCAGGTGAGCGATGTAGTCCTCATCCTTCACGCCGGTAGCCGATTTGCCTTTACCGCCACGACGCTGAGCCTGGTACGCAGCCAGTGGCTGGGTCTTGGCATAGCCACCGTGGGAGATGGTCACGACGCGCTCTTCTTCCGGGATCATGTCACCCAGGGTCAGGTCGAGACGGGCATCGAGGATCTCGGTGCGGCGCACGTCGCCGTATTCGGCGCGAATCACTTCCAGCTCTTCGCGGATCACTTCCATCAGGCGCGTGGCGCTGTTGAGGATGCGGATCAGCTCGCCGATCTGGTTGAGGATCTCTTGATACTCGGCCAGCAGTTTCTCGTGTTCCAGACCGGTCAGACGGTGCAGACGCAGCTCCAGAATGGCTTGCGCCTGTTCCGGCGAGAGGAAGTACTTGCCTTCACGCAGACCGTATTGCGGATCAAGGTTTTCCGGACGGCACGAATCGGCACCGGCACGCTCCACCATCGCGACCACAGCCGAGGACTCCCACGGCGTGCTGACCAGCGCTTCCTTGGCTTCCGACGGCGTCGGCGAAGCCTTGATCAGGGCGATGACCGGGTCGATGTTCGACAGGGCAACGGCCTGACCTTCGAGGATGTGGCCACGCTCACGAGCCTTGCGCAGTTCGAACACGGTACGGCGGGTAACGACTTCGCGACGGTGACGGACGAAGGCTTCCAGCAGATCCTTGAGGTTGAGGATCCGCGGACGGCCGTCGATCAGCGCAACGATGTTGATGCCGAATACCGATTGCAGCTGGGTCTGGGCATAGAGGTTGTTGAGGATCACCTCAGGCACTTCGCCGCGACGCAGTTCGATCACGACACGCATACCGTCCTTGTCGGACTCGTCGCGCAGTTCGGTGATGCCTTCGAGTTTCTTCTCTTTTACCAGCTCGGCGATCTTCTCGATCAGACGCGCCTTGTTCAGCTGGTAAGGCAGCTCGGTGATGACGATCTGCTGACGGCCACCGACCTTGTCGATGTCTTCGATGATCGAACGGGCGCGCATGTAAATGCGGCCACGGCCGGTGCGGTAGGCTTCAATGATGCCGGCGCGACCATTGATGATCGCGGCGGTCGGGAAGTCCGGACCGGGGATGTATTGCATCAGCTCATCGACGGTCAGTTCGGGATTGTCGATGAGAGCCAGGCAACCGTCGATGACTTCACCGAGGTTGTGCGGCGGAATGTTGGTCGCCATGCCCACGGCAATACCGCTGGAACCGTTGACCAGCAGGTTCGGAACGCGGGTCGGCATGACCGCCGGGATCAGTTCGGTGCCGTCGTAGTTCGGCACCCAGTCCACGGTTTCCTTGTGCAGGTCGGCCAGCAGCTCGTGCGCCAGCTTGGTCATGCGCACTTCGGTGTATCGCATGGCCGCGGCGTTGTCGCCGTCCACCGAACCGAAGTTGCCCTGGCCGTCGACCAGCAGGTAACGGAGGGAGAAAGGCTGCGCCATGCGGACGATGGTGTCGTACACCGCGGTATCACCGTGCGGGTGATACTTACCGATCACGTCACCGACGACACGGGCAGATTTCTTGTACGGCTTGTTGAAGTCGTTGCCCAGCTCGCTCATCGCGAACAGCACGCGACGGTGCACGGGCTTCAAGCCATCGCGCGCATCCGGCAGTGCACGGCCGACGATCACGCTCATCGCGTAGTCGAGATAGGACTGTTTCAGCTCGTCTTCGATATTGACCGGGAGGATTTCTTTGGCCAGTTCGCCCATGAGAAGCCTGATTCCTTTTTCTGGTGAAACTTCGCCATATCCATAGGGGACGCACGAAGCTCGTCGATGCAGGCCGAGTGCCATGCGCCGACTTACGACAAATCGACAAGTTGACCCTGGATTTGCGCAGTGAAGACAACCCCGTGGGACTGCCTCGGAAAACGCCGGATGTTATCACAAGAGCCGCCACGCACCTATCCCCCAGATGCGCATGGAGCATAGTTAGATGACCGATGACAGGCTTAAAGGGGACGAGAGAGGCTCAGAGCTTCCCTGAATGCAAATTTCGGGACGAAATTGCGGATGTTTATTGACTTTCAAGGCACCATCGCGAGCAGGCTCGCTCCCACAAGGTTCTGTGGCGATCACAAAACCTGTGGGAGCGAGCCTGCTCGCGAAGAGGACAACGCAAACATCAAGCCAATCAATGCAAGCGCTTGCGGCACATCAACTGCGCCATTTTCGCGGTATCGGGACGTTCGACGATGCCTTTCTCGGTAACGATCGCATCAATCAGGTCCGCCGGCGTCACGTCGAACACCGGATTGAACGCCTCGACATCCGCCCCGACACGCTTGCCGCCAACTTCCAGCAACTCGGCGCCGTCGCGCTCCTCGATCGGAATGTCATCACCGCTGGCCAGGTTCATGTCGATGGTCGAACTCGGCGCCACGACCATGAAACGCACGCCGTGGTGCATGGCGTTGACCGCCAGTTGGTAGGTGCCGATCTTGTTCGCCACGTCGCCGTTGGCGGTGATCCGGTCGGCGCCGACGATCACCCAGGTCACACCTTTGGTTTTCATGATGTGCGCGGCGGCGGAGTCGGCGTTGAGGGTTACCGGAATGCCTTCGTTGGCCAGTTCCCACGCGGTCAGGCGCGAGCCTTGCAGCCAGGGACGGGTTTCGTCGGCGTAGACGCGCTCCACCATGCCTTCGATGAACGCTGCGCGAATCACCCCGAGCGCGGTACCAAAACCGCCGGTGGCCAGGGCGCCGGTGTTGCAGTGGGTCAGGATCGCCTGGGCGTTGCCCTGATGCTTGCGGATCAGGTCGACGCCGAGCTGGGCCATGGTCAGGTTGGCTTCGCGATCGCTTTCATGAATGGCAATGGCCTCGGCTTCGAGCGCCTCCAGCGGATCGGCGTTGTCCTTCAGGCGATCCAGCCGGTCATGCATGCGGTTCAGTGCCCAGAACAGGTTGACCGCCGTTGGACGGGAATCGGCCAGCAGCATGAAATCCTCTTCCAGCGCGGCATACCAATCGCCACCCTCGGCAATTCGGGCACGGGCGGCCAACACGATGCCGTACGCGGCACTGATGCCGATGGCCGGCGCACCGCGCACCACCATCGAGCGAATCGCCTCGGCCACGCCGGCAGCGCTGGTGTAGGCGATCCAGTTTTCCTCGAACGGCAAAACGCGCTGATCCAGCAGGTGGAGCGCGCCATCACGCCAATCGATGGCCTTCACTTTCTCCGCAGCCAACAGTCGATCGCGCATCCCTCACCCCGCACTCATGAACAAAAGCCGCCGATTATAGCGATCCCCCCGTGAAGACGCTCGGGTATACTTCGCCATCCTTTACAAAAGCACTGGAACCGACCCTCGATGCCGAAACCTGCCATTGCGCTCGACTTATTATTGCTGCCGACCTGGCTGGTACCCGTCGAACCCGCAGGCGTTGTGCTCAAGGAGCATGGCCTGGGCATCCGCGACGGTCGCATCGTTTTCATCGGCCCGCGCGCCGAAGCCTTGAAGTGTAACGCCGCTGAAGTCCGCGAATTGCCGGACGTTCTGCTCGCCCCCGGCCTGATCAATGCTCATGGCCATGCCGCCATGACCCTGTTCCGCGGCCTCGCCGACGATCTGCCGTTGATGACCTGGCTGGAAAACCATATCTGGCCGGCCGAGGGCAAGTGGGTCGATGAAGATTTCGTGCGTGACGGCACCGACCTGGCCATCGCCGAGCAGATAAAAGGCGGCATCACCTGTTTCTCGGACATGTACTTCTTCCCGAAGGTTGCCAGTGAGCGCGTACACAACAGCGGAATTCGCGCGCAGATCGCGATTCCGATCCTCGACTTCCCGATTCCGGGCGCCGCCAGCGCCGATGAAGCCATTCGTCAGGGTGTCGAATTGTTCGGCGACCTGAAGCATCACGAGCGCATCAAGATTACCTTCGGACCTCATGCACCCTACACCGTTGGTGACGAGAACCTGGAAAAAATCCGCGTGATCGCCGAAGAACTGGATGCTTCGGTTCACATGCACGTCCACGAAACCGCCTTCGAAGTGCAGCAAGCGGTCGAACAACGCGGTGAACGCCCATTGGCCCGCCTCGGCCGACTGGGCCTGCTCGGACCGCGCTTCCAGGCCGTGCACATGACCCAGATCAGCGATGACGACCTGGCGTTACTGGTAGAAAGCAACACCAGCGTGATCCATTGCCCGGAGTCGAACCTGAAACTGGCCAGCGGCTTCTGCCCGGTAGAGCGTCTGTGGCAGGCCGGGGTCAACGTCGCGGTCGGCACCGATGGCGCGGCGAGCAACAATGATCTGGACCTGCTGGGTGAAACCCGCACCGCCGCCCTGCTGGCCAAAGCCGTCGCCGGCTCGGCCACCGCGCTGGACGCCCACCGGGCGCTGCGCATGGCCACGCTGAACGGTGCACGGGCATTGGGGATTGAAGCCGAGACCGGCTCCCTGGAACTCGGCAAGGCTGCGGACATTGTCGCTTTCGACCTGTCCGGCCTTGCGCAACAACCGGTCTATGACCCGGTTTCGCAACTCATTTACGCCACCGGCCGCGACTGCGTAAAACACCTGTGGGTCGCCGGCAAGCAGTTGCTCGACGACCGCCGCCTGACGCGCCTGGACGAACAGCAGCTCGGCGAAACCGCCCGGGCCTGGGGCCGACGCATCAGCGGCCACACCGAATCGTAAACACCCCGGAGCAGACTTCGGGACTACAACCCTTTTTCAAGTTTTAGAGGATTGAATCATGAGCAACGTCGACCACGCCGAAATCGCCAAATTCGAAGCCCTGGCCCATCGCTGGTGGGACCGCGAAAGCGAGTTCAAACCGCTGCATGACATCAACCCGCTGCGGGTCAACTGGATTGACGAGCGCGTCAATCTGGCCGGCAAGAAGGTGCTCGACGTCGGCTGCGGCGGCGGCATCCTCAGCGAAGCCATGGCCCAGCGCGGCGCGACCGTCACTGGCATCGACATGGGTGAAGCGCCGCTGGCGGTTGCACAGCTGCATCAGCTGGAATCCGGCGTGAACGTCGAATACCGCCAGATCACCGCCGAAGCCCTGGCCGAAGAAATGCCCGAGCAGTTCGATGTCGTCACCTGCCTGGAAATGCTCGAGCACGTGCCGGACCCCTCCTCGGTGATCCGCGCCTGTTTCCGCATGGTCAAGCCCGGTGGCCAGGTGTTCTTCTCCACCATCAACCGCAACCCGAAGGCGTACCTGTTCGCCATCGTCGGCGCCGAATACATCATGAAACTGCTGCCGCGCGGCACCCACGACTTCAAGAAATTCATCCGCCCCTCCGAGCTGGGCGCCTGGAGCCGCATGGCCGGCCTGACCGTCAAGGACATCATCGGCCTGACCTACAACCCGCTGACCAAGCACTACAAGCTGGCGGCGGACGTTGACGTCAACTACATGATCCAGACCCTGCGCGAGGAATAAGCCGATGGCCATCAGAGCAGTCCTTTTCGACATGGACGGCACGCTGCTCGACACCGCGCCGGACTTCATCGCCATCTGCCAGGCGATGCGCGCGGATCGCGGCTTGCCGCCGATGAACGACAAGCACATCCGCGACGAAATCTCCGGCGGCGCCAAAGCCATGGTCGCGGTGACATTCTCGATGGATCCGGAGTCGCCGGGCTTCGAGGAGCTGCGCCTGGAGTTCCTCGAGCGCTACCTCGCCGGTTGCGCCGTGCACAGCAAGCTGTTCGACGGCATGGGCGAATTGCTGGCCGACATCGAAAAAGCCAATCTGGTCTGGGGCGTGGTCACCAACAAGCCGCTGCGCTTCGCCGAGCCGATCATGCAGCAGCTGGGGCTGGCCGAGCGCTCGGCGTTGCTGATCTGCCCGGATCACGTCAAGAACAGCAAACCGGATCCCGAGATGCTGATCCTTGCCTGCAAGATGCTTGACCTGGATCCGTCGAGCGTTCTGTTTATCGGCGATGATTTGCGTGACATCGAATCCGGCCGCGATGCCGGCACCAGGACCGCCGCCGTGACCTATGGCTACATTCACCCGGACGACAACCCTCGGCACTGGGGGGCGGATGTCGTGGTGGATCACCCGCTGGAGTTGCGCAAGGTGCTCGACAACGCACTCTGCAGTTGCTGAGACCTGACGCTGAGCGTCATTGGCTGCATTCCCACGCGGTCGCGTTCGACGCCTCGACGTGGGAACGATCTGACTCTTGATGAGGTTTTTTATGTTTGATTACACCGCTCGCCCCGAATTGCTCAAGGATCGGGTCATTCTGGTCACCGGTGCCGGTCGCGGCATCGGCGCCGCTGCCGCGAAAACCTACGCAGCCCACGGTGCCACCGTTCTGCTGCTGGGCAAGACGGAAGCCAATCTGACCCAGGTCTATGACGAGATCGAGGCGGCCGGGCATCCTCAGCCGGCCGTGATCCCTTTCAACCTCGAAACCGCCCTGCCCCATCAATACGATGAGCTGGCGGCGATGATCGAGACCGAATTCGGTCACCTCGACGGCTTGCTGCACAACGCCTCGATCATTGGCCCGCGCACGCCGATCGAGCAGTTGTCCGGTGAAAACTTCATGCGCGTCATGCAGGTCAACGTCAACGCGATGTTCATGCTGACCAGCACCTTGTTGCCACTGCTCAAACTGTCCCGGGACGCCTCGGTGGTGTTCACTTCCAGCAGTGTCGGGCGCAAGGGACGCGCTTACTGGGGTGCCTATGGCGTGTCCAAGTTCGCCACCGAAGGTCTGATGCAGACCCTGGCCGACGAAGTCGACGGCGTGGCCCCGGTGCGTTCCAACAGCATCAACCCGGGCGGCACCCGCACCAGCATGCGCGCCCAGGCGTACCCGGGGGAAAACCCGCTGAACAACCCGACGCCGGAAGAGATCATGCCGGTCTATCTGTACCTGATGGGCCCGGACAGCACGGGCATCAATGGCCAGGCATTCAACGCCCAGTAATGCCATACGTCGCATTTGTGGCCGTGGCGGTTTCCCGTCATGGCATACATTTGCCGCTTTGCGCAGACCCGTTTCAGTCAAATAACCACCATCCCGCTCAACGTTAAAAATTCAAATCGTTGATTCATAAAGGTTTTAATAAAACCTGAACTGAATGGCACGACTTTCGCTCTACATTTCCTCAAAGCACGCCGAGTGAAGGCAGTCGGGCAAGGCCTGATTCGATAGCTGACTAATCGTCATCGGGCAGACTAAACTTACGCCAAACGTCCTACGGGACTGATGGATCAGTATGACGCGCAGCCCATAGCCGCTCTCACCCAGCCTGTAAGACAGACTTACTGCTTAGGGGCTCACGCCGTATGAAATCACCCTCCCAGACCACTGCAATTGACTTCGACAGTGCCAAATTGCAACGCCTGGGCTTTGGTCAGTTGCCTCCGCTTCTGCAGCGACCTGTCAGCGCGGCGCAATTGCGCCAGCAACTGAGCCTGCAACTGCAAACCAGCCTTGAGCCCCAGCGCATCCTCGGCCTGTTTTTCCGCGAAGCTCAACGCCTGGTGCCCTTGGACGCCATGACCTATGTGCACAGCGGCAGCGATTTACGCCTGGAGTTCGGCGCCCGCGGCCACCACTCGGTCAGCTACAGCCTCAGCCACGAAGGCGAGCACATGGGTGAACTGGTATTGCGGCGCAATCAGCGGTTCAGCGAAGTCGAGTTGGGCAACTTCGAGTCGCTCCTGTCTTCGCTGCTGTACCCGATGCGCAACGCGCTGCTCTATCGCGTCGCCACGCAAACAGCCCTGCGCGATGCGCTGACCGGCACCGGCAATCGCATCGCCATGGAGCAGACCCTGCAGCGGGAGATCGAGATGTCCCGGCGGCATTTGCAACCCTTGTCGTTGCTGATGCTGGACATCGACCACTTCAAACAGGTCAATGACAGTCATGGTCACAGTGCTGGCGATGAAGTGCTCAAAGCCGTGGCGGCGTCGATCAAGAATCAGTTGCGCAATGTCGACATGGTTTTTCGTTATGGCGGGGAAGAGTTTCTGATTCTGCTGTCCAACACCAGTCGCGAAGCCGCCGCAATGGTCGGTGAACGTCTGCGCCATGCAACGCAAGCCCAGGACTACTATGCCGATGGCCAGCTGATCGAGCTGACCGTGAGCCTTGGCTGCGCCACCCTGCTGCCCGGCGAATCGTCCGACAGCCTGCTGCGCCGCGCCGACAGCGCGCTCTATGTGGCCAAGCGCGAGGGACGCAATCGCCTGACGATGGCCGGCTAGACAGCTACCGGCAATAAAAAACAGGAGCCTGTGGCGGACCGTGTGAAAACACAGCCTGCCAAGGTCCGGTTTTCACCTTGGATATAGCGCATAAGAAAAATGCCCGTATCTTGCGATACGGGCATTTTCTTTAACCGGCCAGCAGATTGCCAGGTTTTCACACGGTCTGTGTGGGCTCCCGTTTTTATGGGCGCTGTCGGAACTAGCTCTCGACCAGTGCCCGTCGCTCGCGACCGGCCAGCACCCGCTCCGTCAACTCCAGCTGCATGCAGCGCTCGAGGAACAGATACATGTAGTCATAACTCTTGCACACGGCCTGGCGCAGCTCCGTTTGCAACGCACGACTCGGATTTGTCCCGGCCAGGGTGCAGATGATTTCCAGCGCCTCCCAGGGGTGAGCGTCATCGTACTGGGCGTGCATCTTCAGCCACTTCATTGCCCGTTTGCGATCCTCTTCAGGGAATGCGGCGGCATACACACCGGTCGAGCAAACCAGCGCCGACCACTCCCCGGTCGCGCCTTCGATCGCATAGTTGGTGGCGGCAATGGCCACGATCAGCGAATCCGCCGAACTGGTGTGCCAGCACCAGTGACTCAGGGCGTGCAACTCCGGCGGCACTTGCTGCGCCTGCAAGTCTTCCAGACTTACACCGTGGGCCCGACTCCAGTTCAACCAGTAATCGGCGTGATTGAGTTCGACGCGGATGTTGCGCATCAGCCAGCGCCGCGCCATGTCTTCCCCGGGGTGACGGGCAAATTTGGTTTTGGTGAGATTCTGCGCCATGTACAACGCGAACTGCTCAACGACGGGCCAGCCCCCGATCAGGTACTGGCGCATGGTCTTGGCGCTGAGCTTGTTATCACGCATGCGCAGATAAAGTTCATGTTCGACAACCCGGCGTTTGCTCTCGCTGCAATCCTGGATCAACTGTTGCGCCCAGGCGGGATAACTTGCAGCTTCCATGAGTGGTCCGGTTCGGTTGAATGTGTCGATCACTGTTCGGCTCCTTTTGATTTGTGATTGTAAGGATCGGCAAGAGTCTTCAACGGAACGTGCCAGGCGCTTTGAATAACAGCGGCTGCGGTCTGGCGGGCCGGCTTTGCAAACTGTCGCAGGTAAACAATTGCGGGCGCTCGACTACATAACCCTGAGCGTAATCCACACCAATTTCAAGCAACGCCTGCTCGATTTGCACTGTTTCAACAAACTCGGCAATTGTCTGCTTACCCATGACATGCCCGATGTGGTTGATCACTTCGACCATAGCGCGGTTAATCGGGTCGTCCAGCATATCCTTTACGAAACTCCCGTCGATCTTCAGGAAGTCTACAGGCAAATGTTTCAGATAAGCGAATGAAGACATTCCGGCACAAAAATCATCAAGGGAGAAGTAACAACCTAAGCCTTTGAGTTCATTAATAAATCTGATTGCACTGCCGAGATTTGCAATAGCACTGGTTTCCGTAATTTCAAAACAAATCATTTCAGGCGGTACGCAATAGATATCAAACTGTTCCCGTAGAAAGTGCAAGAAAGCGTCATCTCCGATAGTAATGCCTGAAAGATTAATCGCACACATTGCCAGAGGGCCTTCGCACTCTTCGTTAATACATTGGGCGATAACCTTAAATACATTCTCCACAACCCAGCGATCCAGCGAGGTCATCAAACCGTAACGTTCCGCTGCCGGTATGAAACTGTCCGGCAGAATCATCCGGCCTGCCTCGTCATGCAGGCGCAACAGAATCTCGATGTGCCCGCGGTCGCCACCAGCGACCGAACCCAACGGGGCGATTTCCTGGGCGTAGAGACAAAAACGGTTTTCCTCCAGGGCCATGTGCAGGCGTTGCACCCACGCCATCTCGCCAAAACGCAGGGACAATTCCGAGTCGTCGGCATGGTAGACCTGCACCCGGTTGCGGCCCTTTTCCTTGGCCATGTAGCAGGCCATGTCGGCGGCCCGCAACGAGGTCTCGAGGGTGGTCGGAGTCTGGGAAACATGCACCAGACCGATGCTGACAGTGGTCAGGAACGGGCGTCCCTTCCAGACGAAATGCAGATTCTGCACGGTCTGACGCAAGCTTTCGGCGATCTTCTCGGCCGCCTCCGGCGCGCAGTTCTCCAGCAGGATGCCGAACTCATCGCCGCCCAGCCGAGCCAGGGTGTCGCCCTCGCGCAGACCTGACTGCAGCAACGCGCAGATATGCCGCAGCAACTCGTCGCCGGCCGCGTGACCGCAGGTGTCGTTGACCAGTTTGAATTGATCGAGATCGAGGAACATCAATGCATGCCGCCCCGGCTGCCGGGTCAGGTTGTGCAGGGCCTGTTCGAGGCGGTATTCGAACTCGCGACGGTTGGCCAGGCCGGTCAGTGCATCGTGGGTGGCCTGCCACGACAGATTGGCGATGTATTGCCGCTCCTGGGTCATGTCATGCAGCACCAGCACCGTGCCGCTGACCTTGCCGGCGTTGCGGATCGGCGCGCCGACCAGGGTCACCGACACGGTGCTGCCGTCCAGTCGCTGGATCAGCTTCGAGTGTTCACTGCCGCCGGTGAGCTGGCCGCTGAGAATGTGCTCGATCAGGGTCAGCCCTTCGGTCTGGGCGTTGTCATCCAGCAGATTGAACAACGCCGCCAGCGGCAGACCGGAAGCCTGTTCAGCCTTCCAGTGAGTCAATGCTTCGGCGGCCGGGTTCATGTAGTCGATCGCCCCGCTCACATCGGTAGTGATCACCCCGTCGCCAATGGAATGCAGGGTGACATGAGCCCGATCCTTTTCCATCTGCAGCGCTTCGGCAAAGGCGTGCCGCTGCTTGAGCAATTTGTGGGTGCGCAGCAGCGCCAGCACGATCAGGCCCAGCGCGGTGGCGAGGTTGGTGAACAGCAGCAGGCGCATGATCATCCGCGAGCCTTCACCCAAGGCATCGCTGAACGCCTTGGCGGCCGGCGTCACGCCGTCGTTGATCGCAAAGATCCGGTCCTTCCAGCGGTGGATATCGGCCTCGGTGGCGGCATTGGCAATGATGCGCTGATGCATCTCTCGCGCCACGCCGTCGAGCTCCACCAGGTAGGCGTCCCCCAGCGTCCAGCGGTCGATGGCGGTTTCCAGATAGCTGAAGTGACGGAAATTCAGGTACAGCCAGATCAGGCTGGAGACATCGTCAGGGTGGTTGCCCCCCTTGAGAATGCCCTCGCGCGCCGATTGCAGGTCGGGCGGTTGCCTGTCCAGTGCCAGGCGCAACTGGTGGCCGCCCTGGGGCACGGCGATTGCGCTCTGGTATTTGAGGTAAATCGCCTCGTCACGGCTGTCGGCATAGAGGTTGAGGTAATAGATGGCGTCTTTCTGGCCCTTGGACCACAGGCTCTCGCCCGCGACATAGCCGCGAACGGCCGACAGGACGTAAAGACTCACGCCCCCCAGCAATGCCTGAAACAACACGACGGCGATGAATGGCCAGACGATGCCCAGCAACCGAGGCGTTCCGAGAGTCCGCTTTTGCTTCATGGTATTCCTTGCATGAGCACTGCCTGATCGTCCTGCGAACATCCCCCCAAGACTAGGAGGCCTTCACGGTTCCGGCAAGCGGCGGATCAGCCTCAGTTCAGGACAGAAGCTCGATAGACATATGTACGGCCACCATTGTGGGCGGGACCGATTAACTGTGCGCTCCAGGCATCCCCCTCTGTGGCGGGAATGCTTTCACAAGGAGTGTGATATGTCCTCGACGTCTCCAGCTTCAATCGATCCATCAGCAACCGCAGAATCGAACGCTCGCAAGACTCTGGGTCTGGATGCCAGCCCGGATATCGAATCCCTGATTCCCCGGCCGACCGCCAGGGACCGCAAAAGGTTCAAGACCGCGCAGCTTGCGACACCGCCCCTTGCGCCCTCCATGACCCTTGAGCAGTACAAGGCGAAACGCATCAATGAGCAAATAATCGAAACGGTCAGATCCTTTCTGATCGGCAAGCCCTCGCTGATCCGTCATTTGAGCGGCAGTATATTGCGCCTCGCGGACCCGGAAGAACTGCGCGCGACACCTTCGGTTTTCCTCCAGCGAATACTGGATACCCCCGAATCACTGGATCTGACAGAACGGCTGCTGAAAAAGCTCAAATGGTACGGCGCATCCCCCGGCGAACAGACGCCGGCATCGGTGCGTTATCAATTGATCTGCAAAGCCATCTGCCTCTATCTGCACGCCCCTTCAGCTGACGAGCCGCAAGAGCTCGCCGGTTTCCACTGGCAGGACCCGAATCACCGGGGCAAGAGCTACCAAACCTTGCGCCACGATTTCGAACAGCATTTGCTGCGCACCGGCCGGGTGGCCACTACCAAAGAGGCGATCCTGCTGGCTCAGGTATTCCAGACCCGCCTTTCGAAAGACTTCAGGGTACGCGATGTACCACCGGAGCTTCGCTACAAGACCTCGGTGGTATGGGTGAACTTCATGCACGGCGTATTGCTGGCCGAGGATCTGGGCCTGGATCCGTCGCAGCCATTGTCCTTCCAGCAACTTGTCGATCTGCCTCTGGAGCGCAGCACCGGCGCGTCGGCCGAACAACTTGAGGCGATTGCACGATTGCGTACAGGCCCTGCCCTGGAATGGGCCGTCTGCACCGGAGCCATTGCGCAGCGAACGACAACCGATTACGACCCGGAAGATATCAGGCGCGCGCTGACAGCACTGGAAGAACAAACCGAGCGCCTGAACAAAGCCGTGACGACACTGGACTTGCGTCCTCCTGAACGATTGCAGATGGCCAGGCAGGTCATGACTGACTTGTTCAGAGGCGTCACGTTCGAACGGGACGGGCGCAAATTGATGTCTGCGGATCCGAGTCATAGTCATTCCAGAGCACCACTGGACCTGAATAAACAGCAAGGCCACGACTTTCTGGATGTCTATGCAGACGGTCAGCTTGATGGCGGGAAGCGATGGATCGTCTCCATGCCCGATGGCACCACGCGCTCGACGACAGCACTAAGGCTCGATGGACAGCGAATGCTCTATGCCGAGCGGGAAAACCGGCGTGGCGGTTATGACCGGGTGGACGACGATGTCTACAGTTGGGCAGGCTATTTTTTGCCTGACATCAACGCCCGGTTCGAAACCGCCTTCAACGACTACCTGACAACCATCAGACAGGCATATCAATCGCTGATTGCCAGTTTACTGATATCACTGCCAGCGGCTGATCGCCGGGCGCTGGTTCAAGGTGAAGTCCAGGTGCTGAGCCTGCGGCAGAAACCCGGGCCGAATGCCAATTCGGAGCAGGTCCGCGCAAGGAAGGGCTTTGTTCTGAAAGTGATCCACGGCACAGACATCACCTACTACGAGCTCATTCCGAGTGCGGGCGTCATTCGTCAGCGGACCGGTTTGAGGTTTTCCACCATCAATGGCGTTCGCACCGAGTTTCCACTGCATGCCTCGATTCCGGGACAAAGCTATTCCCCCGAGCGCAATCTGAGTACTTCCCTTCTGCTCGACTGGTCCGCCCACCTCCACGGCAGAGCGCCCGCAGAGCGAGCATCGTGTCCTGGATTCCTCGATATCATGGGGTTCATGCCGGCAGCGGTATCGCCCGTTCAAACCGTTACCGAGGAGGAAACCAGCCTGACGGCATCCCGACTGAATGAGGTGGCTCGCTATATTTCAACGAACTTCCTCTTCGTCGATGAGCAGCATTTGCGCCAGCAGGCCCGAGGCATCACGACCTTCGACACCGCTCGGGCGAAAACCGAGAAGCGACTGGAGACGTTCCTGTCCATCGTCAAAGGATTTGTGCCTTTCTGGGGCAGCATCGATGATCTTCTGTCGGACAGCACCACCAGCAAAGTCCTGGGCGGGGTCGGACTCCTGTTTGACCTGGCGTCATTCCTTCTCCCTATCGGCAAATTTATCTCGGGCTCGGTGCGCCTGCTCCGTGCCGCTGCCGGCACTACTCGCATGGCCGTCAAAGCGAGTCTTCCGCCCTTCTCGACGCTGACTCGCAAGCTTCTGACCGCTTCACTGGCAAACCTCAATCCGCTGGACGGTATCCCCTCACTACTCAGAGGTCTGGGGAGCGGTGCCGGCAGAGGACTGCTCTTCATCGGTCGGGCGAGTATCGGCGGCATCAGAAGACTCACGGGACATGCAGACAGCTACCGACTGGTTCAAAACCTGCCCCAGGCCATCGATCCCGGGAGCTGGAAGCCGCTGACCAATACCGACGAGCTGGCAACGGTCAACGGCATTGATGACATCATTGTGCGTCACACCAATGCGTTGGATCTGAAACAACTGCACCTGGTCGACCCGGTCACATCCCTGCCTTACGGCCCGCGCCTGCACAACAACACCAGGAATCTCATCCAGGGCAGGTCCACTTTCAAGAAGTTGCCGCCAACCGAATCCCATGCCCTGTCCGAACTCCCGGAACACGCCCATGTACGAGAATTCCTGGAGGTTGATGGTCGAACCACGATGTTGATTGATGACATCCCCTATCGTCTGGACGGCGATCAATTGCGTCGCGCCGATCTGATCGATGATGCATCGCTTTTAAAAACGCTGCCCTGTCGGGTACGGCGCAAGGGTCCCATAGCCTGCAAGACACGTTTTGTCACCGGTGATCTCGCCCCGCACCCGGATATCGGCAGTTTCGACGAAAGCAAAGGCTGGGCCCCCTGGTTCGGAGACAGCATCTATACGCCAGCAGTTGAAGGGCGAGCGAAGCTGTTCAAACACCTGAAAAGGAAGAACCGGCTCGACGCGACGATGGAATTTCAGAAAGGGATATACGGCAGAATCAACGTAAAAACGCCCTATGGAACCCGAGGTGAATTCGACACCTTCCAGGCCGGTGCCATCATCGTTCCCGCCATGGACGAATCGAAGCGCTATGTGTTTACCCGGCTGGATGCCGGAGCCTTCTACGTTGCCGAACTCCCCAAGGGGCAAAACATTTCCGGCCCCCTGAAACTGCGCCAGGCCAAAACCCTGCCCAACAATTTGCGAAAAGAACTGATGACTGTTTATACCGGCTCACTCAACGCCAACAACACGGCGAGGATCTATGGTGTGCCGGCGGTGGAGCGCGCTCTGAAAACCATGGAGGAAATTGCCATTCCGATTGGTGGCCACAATCATCCACCCAATACCCTCAATCTGCTCAAGGTCGACACAAGTCCCGGCGAGGCGGTGCTGTTCGACCACTCCACGCGGATGATTGTCAGCCAACTCCAGACCGGAGCAGCGTCCTGGTCTCGCAGCGGCACCGCACCAGCCGCCCTGCGCCAAAGGGCTGCGGACATATTCGACACACTGTTTGTCAAGAAAACCATCAATGTCGTGGCAGGCGCCGACTTGCGGATCAATAAAACGATGAAAAAATTCCAGAAGCTGCTCCCGAGCCACCTGCAAACCGAGAACGCGAGAAACATCGCTTACGCCGACATCGTAACCTCGACCGGCAAGCGGGAGGTTTACGTCAGTATCTCCGGCGCAAAGGGACTTACAGGGGAACTGCCACTGTTCAAACATCCATTCGCCCCGGACAAGGTCATCGTAGGCGATACGACCTACTTCAACATCGACTTCGGCCAGACATTTACCAGAACTTCTTTGAACGTCTCCCCCGAGGGGAAAATATTGGCTATTCCCCGTACGATCAAGGACGTACACAACTACAAGCCGGAGATGACCAGTCGACCGACCTCGCTGGACAGTGAATCCAAGCTGATCAGTGTGCTTCGGCAAAAGTACCCGGACAACTCGATGATCACATCGGTGGATGTGGCGACCACCATGCCTCCATGCACCAGCTGTTCAGTCGTCATGAAGGCGTTCGGCCACAACGCTGGAGCGGATGCACTGAAGGTCTTGTGGGGCTGACCTACAAGCGCTGCAAATGCCCATAAAGCTTGGCGTACAACCCACCATCGGCAATCAGTTGCTGATGGTCGCCATCCTCGGCCACTTGTCCGCCGTCGAACACCAGCACCCGGTCTGCCTGCTTAACCGCCGACAGACGGTGAGCGATGATCAGCGTGGTGCGGCCATGGAGGAACCGCGCCATGGCCTGGTGCAGGTTGTATTCGGTGGCGGCGTCAAGGGCTGATGTGGCTTCGTCGAGGATCACCACTTTGGGTTCGGCGAGGATCATCCGGGCGATGGCCAAACGTTGCCGCTGACCACCGGACAGGCGCACGCCGGAGCGGCCGACGATGCTGTCCAGACCGTCCGGCAATGCGCGGATGGCGGGTTCGAGCTGGGCGATTTCCAGCGCCTGCCAGCAGGCCTCATCGCTGCGGGTACGGCCCATGGTCAGATTGGCGCGTACGGTGTCGTTGAACAGCGCCGGATGCTGCAGCACCACCGCGACATTGTCCCGAACCGTTTCCAGGCCGATTTCCTGCTGGGACGATCCACCGAAACGGATCGTCCCGGCCAGTGGCGTGTACAGGCCCAGCAGCAATTGCACCAAGGTACTTTTGCCGCCGCCGCTGGCGCCGACAATCGCCACTTTCTCGCCGGGGGCGATGGACAGGTCCAACTGATCCAGCACCAGTTCGTCACCGTAACCGAAGCTCAGACCCTGCACCTGAATCCCGACGGTATCGCGGCCCTTGAACGGATCGACGCCGCCGGGGTATTGCGGCTCGTCGGCGCGGGCCAGCAGTTCGTTGATCCGCGACAGCGCACCGCCCGCCGCGTAATAGGCGTATTGCAGGTTCAGCAATTGTTCGACCGGGCCGATCATGAACCACAGGTAACTGAACACCGCGAGCATCTGGCCGATCGAAAGATCGGAGAACAGCACCGTGAGCATCGCCGCCGCGCGGAAGATGTCGATGCCGAACTGGAACAGCAGGCCACTGGCACGATTCGAAGCGTCGGTCTTCCACTGCGAGTTGACCGCGTAGTTGCGCACTTCCTGAGCCCGTAGACCCAGCCGTCCGAGGAAGAAGCCCTGACGGTTGCCGGCGCGCACTTCCTGGATCGCATCGAGGGTTTCGCTCAGCGCCTGGGTGAAGCGCGAGGTACTGTCGTTCTCCAGTTTCTTCAGGTGTTTGACCCGTTTGCCCAACTGCACCGTGGCGTAGATCACCAACGGGTTGAACAGCAGGATCAGCAGTGCCAGTTTCCAGTGCATCCACATCAGGATGCTGGCGGTGCCGACCAGGGTCAGCATCGCCACGAGGAAACGGCTGAGGGTTTCGCCGACAAACTTGTCGAGGGTGTCGAGGTCGGTGACCAGGTGCGTGGTGACCGTGCCGCTGCCCAGGCTTTCGTATTCGCCGAGGGAGATCCGTTTCAGACGTTCGATCAGGCGCACGCGGATGCGATACACGATGTCCTTGGCCAACCGCGCAAACAGACGGGCCTGCAACACGCCAAAACACAGGGCGCTGCAGCGCAGGGTCAGCGTCACCACCAGCATCAGGCCGATGTAGCCCGCCGCTTGCTGCCACATCGAAGGCAGCACATGGTTCATGACTTTCAGCGCGGCATCGCCGTGGCCGAGCAGGACTTCGTCCACCAGCAACGGCAGCAGCAACGGAATCGGCACGCTGCACAGCGTCGCCAGTACGGCCACGCCGTTGGCGATCCACAGGGATTTTTTGTGATGAAGTGCCAGACGCCGGACTTCAGCCCAGCTCAGCCGGTCGACACGCTTGACGGCTGGCGTGTCATCGGCCGGGTCAGACACAGGCGGCGCGCTCCAGCCATCGGCCGAGCAACGGCGACAGTTCACTGAGCGGCTGGTAGCCGTTGGTCAGCAACGCCAGTTGACCGTTGCGTTCGGCGAGCAGGGTCGGGAAGCCGGCGATGCCCAGATCCTGCACCCAAGTGAAATCGGCCTGGGTCGCCTTGTGTTGATCGGCATGATCAAACAGGGCAGCAAATTCGATACGGGGGACGCCGGCCTTCTCTGCCAGTTCCACCAGAACGCTGGCCTGGGTGACATCGCGACCTTCGGCGTAAAACGCGTGCTGGATCAACCCCACCAGTTTCCACGCGCAATCCGGCGCCAGGCTGCGCGCGGTGACGATGGCCCGACAAGCTGGCTCGGTGTCGTAGACAAAGCCGTCCGGCAGCGCGCCTTCGAACTTGAACGGCTGGCCGGTGGCCTCGGTGACCGCCTGCCAGTGTTCGAGAATGTAGCGCCGAGTGGTCGGCTCCAGCGCCGCACCGCTGCCGGTGCGCAACCCGCCGACCACCAGGTGCAGTTCCACCCCGGCCGCCTGCGCCTGCTCCACCAATGCCTTGGCCACCGGGGCAAATCCCCAGCACCACGAACACATCGGATCCATCACATAGAGCAGGCGTGCAGACATGATTAAGCCTCGGTGGATGCTTGCTTATAGTTGTAGCCGATCGGGTGCGGCATGTTGCGCGCTTTGGCCAGCTCGATCTGCTTCTGCCGATCGATGGCGCTGCGGCGGGTCTTTTCGCTCAGGCTGTTCCAGCAGTGCGGGCAACTGATGCCGGCCACATAATGCTCGGAGGCGCGATCCTCGACGCTGACCGGGGTGCGGCAGGCATGGCACTGATCGTAGTCGCCCTCGCTCAGGTCATGACGAACGGTCACGCGGTTGTCGAAGACGAAGCAGTCGCCCTGCCATTTGGTTTCTTCCTGCGGCACTTCTTCGAGGTACTTCAGGATGCCGCCCTTGAGGTGGTAAACCTCTTCGAAGCCTTCGCCCAGCATGTAGCTCGACGCCTTCTCGCAGCGGATGCCGCCGGTGCAGAACATTGCGACCTTCTTGTGCACGGCCGGGTCGAAGTGCTCTTTGATGTAGTCAGGGAATTCACGAAAACTGGTGGTTTTCGGATCGATGGCGCCTTCGAAAGTGCCGATCGAGACTTCGTAATCGTTGCGGGTGTCGATCAGCAGCACTTCCGGATCGCTGATCAGCGCGTTCCAGTCCTTGGGCTCGACGTAGGTGCCGACCTTCTTGTTCGGGTCGACGCCTTGCACGCCCAGGGTCACGATCTCTTTCTTGAGCTTGACCTTGGTGCGATAGAACGGCTGCTCGTCGCAGTACGATTCCTTGTGATCGATATCGACCATGCGCGGATCGTTGCGCAGCCAGGCCAGCAGGCCGTCGATGCCTTCACGGCTGCCGGAAACCGTGCCGTTGATGCCTTCTTCGGCGATCAGCAGGGTGCCTTTGATGCCGTTGTCGACCATCGCTTGCAGCAGCGGCTCGCGCAGGTTGACGTAATCTTCGAGGGTGACGAACTTGTACAGTGCCGCCACGACAATCGGTTGTGTCATGGGTATTTCTCCAGGTGGCTACCCTCGTAAAGGGTGAACCGGATGCGAAAAAAAACGCGCCGGGTCAGCGGCGCGTTACGGATTCTAGCAAAAAACCTCAGTTCATTGCTGCAAGGCTCAATGCTTGCTGCCGCCGGCACAGGTCGGCGACGCTGGAGCGACGCCCACTTCTGCCCATTCCTGCGGGGTGTAGGTGTGCAGCGCCAACGCATGGAACTCGCCCATCAGCTCGCCGAGCGTGCCATAGACTTTCTGGTGGCGCTTGACGCGGTTCAGGCCTTCGAACTGTGCACTGACCACCACTGCCTTGAAGTGGGTCTGCAACCCGCGACTGTGCATGTGGCTTTCGTCCAGCACTTGCAGATGCTCAGGCTGAAGCAGCGCCAGCGTCGATTCGATGCGTTGTTGCATGGTCATCACGAACTCCGCTTACTTCTTCTTGGCCGCAGCCGCGCCTTTGGGTGCCAGCTCGTTGGTCATGTCATCCAGCAGCTTGTTGACCACAGGAACGGCGGGCTCCAGTTTGGCCTGGGTCATCTGGGCCGATTGCTGGGTCAGCTGCGGCATTTTTTCCAGGACTTTCTTGCCCAGTGGCGACTGGTAGAACGCGACCAGGTCTTTGAGCTCCTGCTCACTGAAGGTGCTGGTGTAGAGCTTGACCATGTCCGGTTTCAGCTTGTTCCAGCCAATGGCCTGATCCAGGGCGGCGTTGGCCTTGGCCTGGTAGGTATCCAGTACGGCTTTCTTGGATTCCGGAGCCTTGGTCTGTTCAAAACGCTGGGCGAACATCTGCTGCACCTGCATGTACACCGGAGTGCCCAGCTTGTCAGCGTGCGCCAGGGTCAGGAAAGCTTCGGCACTGGCGTTGTGGCTGGCGGTATCGGCAAGCACCTGGCCGCTGGCGCAAACCAGGGCAACCGCGGTGCAGATGGCACGAAGACGAGTCATCGAGTTTCCTTTTCAGCTAGGCGAGGTAAAACCCCAAGGGCGACCATTCTGCGCCTGAATAACGCTGCGGCTCAACCCCCGGCCCTTGCCGCGCTTGATTGGCGGGGATTTGCCGGTCAACAATCGGCCGGAGGGAACCACCCGGGCCGACACCGGCCTAAACTGCGCAAACAGACCAACAGGAGTGTGCACGATGAGCCGTATCGAAACCGACAGCCTGGGCCAGATCGAGGTCCCGGACGACGCTTACTGGGGCGCTCAGACGCAACGCTCGCTGATCAACTTCGCCATCGGCCAGGAACGCATGCCATTGCCGGTACTGCACGCCCTGGCCCTGATCAAGAAAGCCGCCGCCCGGGTCAACGACCGCAACGGCGACTTGCCGGCCGACATCGCCCGCCTGATCGAACAGGCCGCCGACGAAGTGCTCGACGGCCAGCACGACGACCAGTTTCCGCTGGTGGTCTGGCAGACCGGCAGCGGCACGCAAAGCAACATGAACGTCAATGAAGTGATTGCCGGTCGCGCCAACGAACTGGCCGGCAACCCACGCGGCGGCAAAACGCCCGTACACCCGAACGATCACGTCAACCGCTCGCAGAGCTCCAACGACTGCTTCCCCACTGCGATGAGCATCGCCACCGCGCAGGCTGTACAAACCCAACTGCTGCCGGCCATCGCCGAGCTGTCGGGGGGCCTGGCCGAGCTGTCGGCGCGGCACATGCAGCTGGTGAAGACCGGTCGCACCCACATGATGGACGCCACGCCGATCACCTTCGGCCAGGAACTCTCCGGTTTCATAGCGCAGCTGGATTACGCCGAACGGGCAATTCGCTCAGCGTTGCCGGCCGTGTGCGAACTGGCCCAGGGCGGTACAGCCGTCGGCACCGGGCTCAATTCGCCCCACGGTTTCGGCGAAGCGATTGCCGCCGAGCTGGCTGCACTTTCCGGTCTGCCGTTCGTCACCGCGCCGAACAAGTTCGCCGCCCTCGCCGGCCATGAACCACTGACCACCCTCTCCGGCGCCCTGAAAACCCTCGCCGTGGCACTGATGAAGATCGCCAATGACCTGCGTCTGCTGGGCTCCGGCCCTCGTGCAGGTTTTGCCGAAGTACGTCTGCCGGCCAACGAACCGGGCAGCTCGATCATGCCTGGCAAGGTCAACCCGACCCAGTGCGAGGCGCTGTCGATGCTCGCCTGTCAGGTGCTGGGCAACGACGTCGCGATCGGCTTTGCCGCCAGCCAGGGTCACCTGCAACTGAACGTGTTCAAACCGGTGATCATCCACAACCTGCTGCAATCGATTCGCCTGCTGGCCGATGGCTGCAGCAACTTCCAGCAGCACTGCATCGCCGGGCTTGAACCGGATGCCGAAGTCATGGCGAAACATCTGGAACGCGGCCTGATGCTGGTGACGGCGCTGAATCCGCACATCGGCTACGACAAATCGGCGGAAATCGCCAAGAAGGCCTACAGCGAAGGCAAGACTTTGCGCGAAGCGGCGCTGGAGCTGGGCTATCTGACCGATGAAGAATTCGATGCCTGGGTGCGGCCGGAGAACATGATCGAGGCCGGTGCAAAGGGCTGAAATCATCAGCGTCTGTAAGTCAGTCTTCGCGAGCAAGCCCGCTCCCACTTTTGACCGCAATCCCATGTGAGGAATGCGGTTAAAAGTGGGAGCGGGCTTGCTCGCGAGGAACGATGACTCGATTAACCTGCTGCCATGCGCATCCGCCGGGCCTTGAGTCCGGCAATCAGCGAAGGCCCCAGCGCTACCAGCGCCGACCCCAGCACCACCAGCACCGCCCCGCCATACCCCAGCAGATTGATTTGCTCGGCATGCACATATTCCGGCCACACCCCGGCTGCCACGGCCACCGCACCGAACGTCACCAACGGCGTGATCGCCAGCGTCGCACTGACCCGCGAAGCTTCCCAATGCGCAAGCGCCTCGGCAAACGCGCCGTAGGCGATCAGGGTGTTCATGCAGCACGCCAGCAGCAGCCAGCCCTGCAACGGGTTCAGCGACAGTGCTTCGAGCGGATGCACCCAAGGCGTCAGCAGCAAGGCGCAGAACAGGTAGATCACCATCATCACCTGCAGCGAATTCCACACCGTCAGCAATTGCTTCTGACCCAGTGCATAAAACGTCCAGACCGTCGACGCCAGCAGCACCAGCAACACGCCGGCGGTGTAGTCGGATAAAGACGTGAGCAATTCAGCCAGACGCTGATTGAAGAACAACGCAAAGCCGACCAACAGCACCGCCAGCCCAATGCCCTGGCCGATACTGAAGCGTTCCTTGAACACGAACAGGCTGGCGATCAGCAACATGATCGGCCCCATCTGCACCACCAGTTGCGCGGTGCCGGGGCTGAGCAGGTTCAGGCCCATCAGGTACAGCACGTAGTTGCCCACCAGCCCCAGCACCGCCATCAGCACCAGCCAGCCGCCCTTCGGCCCGAGCACCTTGCGGCTCGGCAATCGTTTGGTCGCCGCCAGATAAATGAACAGACAACCGCCGGACACCAGCAGGCGAAACCAGGTCACCGTGACCGGGTCCATCACCACCAGCACCTGCTTGAGCTTGATCGGCAGGATTCCCCACAGAAACGCCGTCAACAACGCCAGGAACATGCCGTACACCCAACGACCCGATGAAACGTGCATGAGAACCCCAAGCGCCAGAGACAGGAGCGCTCATTCTAGGCGCAGAGCCTCGGCCGACACAGGGACAGTTGCGCTCCAGCCGCAAATGAAACTGTGCAGGTCGCAGCATTAAATTGACGTGCTGCCGTTGATCGGCTGGCGAACCACTGCAAGTGGTTCAGGCATAAGCTCTTTGGACCCCATCCGCGCAGCGCTCAAGGAGATCGATCATGTTCGGAATGCGTGCCCAGGACACCGCCCCCGCCACGCACTTTCGCAGCGACCGGGTGTGCCGGGTCAACGGCGAACTGTTTTTCAGCACCCGTGAGAACACGCTCGAAGGGCCGTTCGACAGCCCCGAGAAAGCCGAGCAGGAAATCCGCGCGTACATCGCGCGGATGCAATGGATGGATGCCGGCAGTCAGGCCTAGCGCACTGCTTCAAACAAGCCGGTCGCGCCCATCCCGCCGCCTACGCACATGGTCACGATCCCGTAGCGCAGGTTGCGCCGCTGCAACTCGCGCACCAGATGCCCGACCTGCCGTGAACCGGTCATGCCGAACGGATGACCGATGGAAATCGAGCCGCCGTTGACGTTGTACTTCTCGTTATCGATTTCCAGCCGGTCACGGGCGTACAGGCACTGCGAGGCAAACGCTTCGTTCAACTCCCACAGGTCGATGTCCGCTACCTGCAAACCCTTGGCCTTGAGCAGCTTCGGCACCGAGAACACCGGACCGATGCCCATTTCGTCCGGCTCGCAACCGGCCACGGTGAAACCGCGGAAAAACGCCTTTGGCTTGAGCCCCAGTTGCAGGGCTTTTTCCAGGCTCATCACCAGCGTCATCGAGGCGCCGTCGGACAACTGCGACGAGTTGCCTGCGGTCACCGAACCGTCTTCGGCGAACACCGGTTTCAATCCGGCAAGGCTTTCATAGGTGGTGTCCGGGCGGTTGCAATCATCACGATCGACGACGCCGTCGAGGATCTGCACTTCACCACTGTGCTTGTCTTCGACCCGGTACTTCACCGCCATCGGCACGATCTCATCATTGAACAGGCCGGCTGCCTGCGCCTGAGCGGTGCGGATCTGACTTTGCAGCGAGTAGCGATCCTGAGCCTCGCGGCTGACGCCATAACGGCGCGCCACCACCTCGGCGGTCTGGCCCATGGTGTAGTAGATGCCCGGGGTCTGCTGCTTGAGCAACGGGTTGATCAGGTGATCGGTGTTGACGCTTTTGAGGGTCAGGCTGATCGACTCGACACCGCCGGCGACAATGATGTCGCTGCAACCCGAGGCGATCTGGTTGGCGGCAATCGCAATCGCCTGCAAACCCGAAGAGCAGAAACGGTTGAGGGTCATGCCCGCCGTGCCGGTGCCCAGTTGCGAGAGCACCGCCACGTTGCGCCCGATGTTGTAGCCCTGGGCGCCTTCGTTGGAGCCGGCACCGACGATGCAGTCCTCGACGCTGGCGGGATCGACGTCGTTGCGCGACAGCAAGGCGTTGACACAATGAGCCGCCATGTCATCGGGGCGGGTCTGGTTGAACTTGCCGCGAAAGGACTTCGCCAGGCCGGTCCGTACACTGTCGACGATCACCACTTCACGCATGGCATACCTCATTGTTGTAGTCGGTTGAGAGTGAACCGAGCATAAGTCCCCCCCTCACCGACCGCGACAATCATTCACCTCGCGTATGCGTGCCCATCGGTCAGTCCTTGTGCTTCTTTTCCTTCTTGTCGGATTTCTCGAAGGCTTCTTCCAGCGCCCGGTTGATCGTGCGCAGCACCTTGACCCGGGCCCAGCGCTTGTCGTTGGCCTCGACCAGTGTCCACGGTGAAATTTCGGTACTGGTGCGGTCGACCATGTCGCCCACCGCCGCACGATAGGCGTCCCACTTGTCGCGGTTGCGCCAGTCGTCCTCGGTGATCTTGAAACGCTTGAAGGGGATTTCCTCACGGGCCTGGAAACGCTCCATCTGCGTATCCTTGTCGATGGCCAGCCAGAACTTGACCACGATCACCCCGGCATCGGCCAGTTGCTCTTCGAAGTCGTTGATTTCGCCGTAGGCACGCATCCAGTCCGCCGTGCTGCAAAAGCCTTCGATCCGCTCCACCAGCACCCGGCCGTACCACGAACGGTCGAACACGGTGAACTTGCCCCGGGCCGGAATGTGTCGCCAGAAACGCCACAGGTACGGCTGCGCCCGTTCCTCTTCGGTCGGCGCGGCAATCGGCACGATGTTGTACTGACGTGGATCGAGCGCCGCCGCGACCCGCCGGATCGCCCCGCCCTTGCCCGCCGCATCGTTGCCTTCGAAGACCGCCACCAACGCATGACGGCGCATGCGCTTGTCACGCATCAACCCGGACAGTCGCGCCTGCTCGGTGATCAGTTGCTCTTCGTAATCCTTCTTGTCCAGGTTCTGGCTCAGGTTGAGGCTGTCGAGCAGGTTCAACTGATCCACCGATGTGCCCAGCGGCTGGGCACTGACAGCGTTCGAATGCACGTCCGGACGTTTCAGCGCATTTTGCAGGCCTTCGAGCAGGAGCTTGCCCACCGTCAGGCTACGGTAATGCACGTCCACCCCTTCGATGACATGCCAGGGTGCGTAGTCGCGACTGGTGCGACGCAGAACCCTCTCGCCATACTTGACGAACTTGTCGTAGGTCTCCGATTGCTGCCAGTCCAGCGGACTGATCCGCCAACTGTGCAACGGATCATCGGCGAGTGCCTTGAGCCGCGCCTTCATCTGCTTCTTGGACAGATGGAACCAGAACTTGAAGATCAGCGCGCCTTCATCGCACAGCATTTTTTCCAGGCGCTCGGCGCCGGCAATGGCCTGGTCCAGTCGTGGGTCCTTGAACAACCCGTGCACCCTGCCCTGCAGCATCTGGCTGTACCAGTTGCCGAAGAAGACCCCCATGCGCCCCTTGGCCGGCAGCATCCGCCAGTAACGCCAGGCCGGTGGCCGTGCCAGTTCTTCGTCGGTCTGCTGGTCGAAGGTACGCACTTCGATCAGGCGCGGGTCCATCCATTCGTTGAGCAACTTCACCGTCTCGCCCTTGCCGGCGCCTTCGATGCCGTTGATCAGAATGATCACCGGGAAACGCTTCTGCTGCTGCAACTCGAACTGGGCTTCAAGCAAGGCTTCACGCAGGGCGGGAACGGCGGCTTCGTAGGTGTCTTTGTCGATGGCGTGACCGATTTCAGCGGATTCGAACATAGGGACGGCTCCTTCCAGGATTCAGCAAGACTAGCGGATTGGGCATGGGGGCGGCACAGAAATTCCCGCTGGCGGCGGATTGTCCATGAGTCGTGCGCAACCAGGCTTGCCATGGATCAAGCGGCGCCCGCGTGATCGGCTAGAATGGCCGCCTTGTCGTTGCCGAGCCTGCCATGAAACCTGTAATGCCCCACGCCCAACTCGACTGGGATGACCAGGGACGCCCGCGTTCGCGAGTGTTCGACGATGTGTATTTTTCCGATCAGTCGGGGCTGGATGAAACCCGCTACGTGTTCCTCGAACAGAACCGTCTGGCCGAGCGCTTTGCCGCGCTGCCGTCGGGTGGGCGACTGGTGATCGGCGAAACCGGCTTCGGCACCGGGCTGAATTTTCTCTGCGCCTGGCAGTGGTTCGAACAGCACGCGGTGGCCGGTGCGCGACTGCATTTTGTCAGCGTCGAAAAATTTCCGTTGAGCCCTGCCGACCTGCAACGGGCGCTGGCGTTGTGGCCCGACCTGAAGCAATTCTCCGATCAGTTGCTCAAGCATTACGTGGCAATCCATCAGGGATTTCAGCGCATTGTTCTGGACAACGGTCGAGTCACCCTGACGCTGTTGATCGGTGATGCGCTGGAGCAGTTGCCGCAACTCGACGCACAGATCGACGCCTGGTTTCTCGACGGTTTTGCTCCGGCGAAAAATCCCGAAATGTGGACCGCCGAACTGTTCGCCGAACTGGCGCGGCTGGCGGCGCCCGGTTCGACCATCAGCACGTTTACCAGCACCGGCTGGGTACGGCGCCTGCTCAACGCTGCCGGCTTCAAGATGAAGCGCACGCCGGGCATTGGACACAAATGGGAAATCCTGCGCGGCGAATTTCTCGGCTGGCCCGAGGGCGTTGCACCTCCCGCCGTTGAAAAACCGTGGTTCGCCCGCCCGGCTCCCGTCACCGGAGAGCGACGGGCGCTGGTGATCGGTGCCGGTCTGGCCGGCTGTGCCACGGCGGCCAGCCTCGCGGCGCGGGGCTGGCAGGTCAGTCTGCTGGAACGGCATGACGCGGTTGCACAGGAAGCATCGGGTAACCCACAAGGCGTGCTGTATCTGAAACTGTCCGCCCACGGCACGGCACTGTCGCAGTTGATCGTCAGCGGTTTCGGCTACACCCGACGCCTGCTCGAAAACCTGCAACGCGGCACCGACTGGGATGACTGCGGGGTGCTGCAACTGGCGTTCAATGAAAAGGAACGCGAACGTCAGGCGCAACTGGCAGCCGCGTTCCCCGAAGACCTTGTGCAATGGCTCGATCAACCCGAGGCACAGGCCCGCGCCGGGGTCGGTCTGGAACACGGTGGTTTGTATTATCCCGAGGGCGGCTGGGTGCATCCGCCGGCGTTGTGTCAGGCGCAATCGGCACAACCGGGCGTCACGCTGCTGACTCATCAGCAGGCCCTTGAACTGCGCAAGGCCGACGGTCAGTGGCACGCCTTCGACGGGGAACGGTTGATCGCAACAGCACCCGTCGTGGTGCTGGCCGGTGCCGCTGAAATCAAACGTTTTGCCCAGAGCGCCGACCTGCCCCTCAAGCGCATTCGCGGGCAGATCACCCGCCTGGCGCAGACCACACAAAGCCAGGCGCTGACCACCGTCGTGTGCGCCGAAGGTTACGTCGCACCGGCACGGCTGGGAGAGCACACCCTCGGTGCCAGTTTCGATTTCAACAGCGACGACCTGACCCCGACCACCGCCGAACACCTGGGCAATCTGGCGATGCTCGAAGAGATCTCCACGGATCTGGTCGCACGCCTGCACATCAGTGAACTCGACGCCGACAGCCTTCAGGGCCGCGCAGCCTTCCGTTGTACCAGCCCCGACTACCTGCCGATCGTCGGCCCGCTCGCCGATCGCGAAGCCTTCACCGAGGCCTATCGCGCCTTGAGCAAGGATGCCCGACAGGTGCCGGACATGCCCTGCCCCTGGCTGGACGGTCTGTACGTCAACAGTGGCCACGGTTCCCGGGGGCTGATCACGGCACCACTGTCCGGTGAGCTGCTGGCAGCCTGGCTGGAAAACGAACCGCTGCCCCTGCCCAGAGGTGTCGCAGAGGCGTGTCATCCGAACCGGTTTGCCTTGCGGCGGCTGATCCGGGGCAAATGATAATGCTCAGCCACCGGACAGCAGGCAGATATTGCCCTCCACCCGCCGCAGCACCTGCTCGGTCAATTGCTCGAGCAAGGCGCTTTCCGTTTGCTCCTGCCGGGCGGCACACAGGTTCATTTCGCTCAGATAGTCGGCTGAGCTGAGTTCTTCAGCTTTCTCGAATAACGCCAGGGCTTGCTCCTGATGAAGTGCGCGGGCATCGTCGAACTGCCGGGCAAAACTGCTTTTCACGTATTCGACCCAGAAGGGCTGGCGAACCAGAAACGCCAGCCACTCGGGAGACAGTTCTGCCGTCTGGATTCGATTGATGGCCTCCACCAGATCCGCCCCTGTCACCTTCGCGAGTGAGGCGTAACGCATGTGCGAAGGTTGTCCGGGCAATTCGAGTGCCTGCGCCAGACCCGAGCGGTAGGCAAGAGTCACTTCCAGCGGGTCAGGTGCCGCTTGGGCCTGCGCGTGTTGCGCGGCGATCCGGTCAATCTGCTCAAGCCGGAACAGGCCCCTCGCCAGTTTCAGCAGCGCCTTCGTCGAAGGGCGTTGCCCCTTGCTGGCACGTGTCACATGGTGGACCTGCACTGCAACTTCCAGGTGGCTGAAGTTCAACGCCGCATTGTCCGTGCAATTGATCGGGTTGGCCGCCAGATCGAAAATCTGCTCCCGCAGTTCGGCATCGCTCTGCGTCGCGTCCAGAACCGTCCAGACCCGCCGGTACATATCCTCGCGCACATTGGCGGACTCGGCGGAATTGCCCAGCTCCGCCAGCAGAGCGAACAGACCTTCGGCCCTCGGATCATCCTTGATCGCGTTCCACATCTGCAGATGCCGGGAGCCCTCTTCTCCTCCCGTCTCGGTCAACCAGATCGAACGCGCCTGGTTTTCGTCCAGTCGCGCGATATCGTTATCCAGATAACCCATACCGATTCCGACCGCCCTGCGGTAGTCATAAAGATAAGTTCTGCTGACATCGGAAATCGGGTTATGGCGCAAATTGATCGTTTCACTGAAGCATCGGGGCGTTTCAAACAGCCAGGCAGGCAGATCACGGATTTCGTTGTCCCGCAGATCCACCCGATCCAGATTGGGCAGCAATTGCAGACCCTTCGGAAACTCGGTGGCGCGGGTATTACGCAAGGAGAGGTACGTCAAATCGAACAGATTACCGACATCCACCGTAGCGCCGAGGAAGTTCCCGCTGAGATTCAGGCTTTGCAGGGTGCGTAACCTGGCTAACGTCACCAGCGAGTGCTCGGTCAGCTGAATCCTGTTGTCGGCCAGGCTCAGCCGCTTGAGATTCGGCATATGCGAAATGATCTCGGGCAATCGGGTGATTTGATTGCGATCCAGCTCGAGGGACTCGATTTTCGTGAAGGCTTTGAGGAAATAAACGGCATCGTTGTCCAGCAACATGTCCTGCATGGACAATTGCCTGACATGGTCAAACGTCAAACCCACCGGCAAGGTCGGAAATTTACCGAAGCGCATGCCATCGAGCTTCAGACCGTAGACAAGTCGCCCGGCCTCATCGGGCAGGAAGATCAAACGTCGAAAACAGTCCTCGATTTCGAACGCCACGATTTGCCGGCACTCGTGTATTTCATTCAGATCACCGCCCAGGGCCTTCATGGCAGCTTCATCCTCGACCCAGGTATCCATCACTTCCCGCAGCCGGCTCAAGTCCTCTCGCAACTGCCGGACCCTGATCGCCCTGGACAGATGATCACTCCCCGACTGATCCAGAAACTCATTGGCTTGCACGTCGGAAAACAAGGGGTAAAGCTTTTTCACCTGACGCAATAAACGACGCGAATGCGTTTTCGAACCGACGGGGGAGTCGGCAGACATACACACAGGTTCGGCGATCGCCGCTTGCAACTTCCCCCCCGCCAACACCCGAGCGCACCCCTCGCGCTCATCCAGGGCGCCTTCCAGCAGCATACTGCGCAGGCGTGCGCCATCTTCCGGCTTCGGCTGCGCAAATCCGATGGCCTTGCGCTGCTCCTTTGACAGCCCTTTGAGAATCGCGTGATAAAGGTCTTCCGGGCCGGACACGACTTTGCCGAGCGACTTCCTGTCACGGCCAAACACTTCGTAGCCATTGTCGAGTTCGACCAACGTACATGAACTTGAAATAACGAGCGGTTTCTCGCCCAACGTTTCCAGCACATCACCGTTCAGTGTTTTCGCCCGCAGTTCCAGATAGAACTCAGGATCCCAGCCACCTAGCCGGGGTAACAACCGTATCGCCAGTGTCCTGGTATCGGCACTGGCGATATCCGCCAGGTAAAAACCTGCCAATGCCCGATCCACACGCACATCGCTCAAGGCCTGACGGGCCCTCTGTGCCAACCCCATGGGCACTCGCCCGGTCCTGCGCAAACGTGTCCGTTCGACGCTTGGCGTACGCCTGAGCAGCTCCCGAGCATACCTCCTCGGCAAACCGGGAAAAGCGCTGCGCAGCCTGACCGACTCACCGAAGACGCCGCGGTCGAATTGGTGGTAAAGGTGATCGAAGACCGACCTGCAATCGGCCTTGACCGCAGCCCCGATCACTTTCGCCAGCTGCACGCTGGCATCAGCCGGGGCAACGTTCGCCCCCACAAGTGCCTCGACCTCCCAGGGGTACATGCCGTCCAGAACAGTTTGCAGCAGCTCTCCTTTTTCCAGTTGCTCATGACTCACGATAATGCTCACCGTGTCATCGTCAATCGATGCAGGAGGATAGGTCGCGGTGATACGGTCGCTTTCATCCACGACCTTGATGTAGCGATCGGCCGGCCAGTTCGCGAGTTCGGGCAACACGTGCAACTGCTCCTGGACATGACGGGCGTCGGTCGCCTCGCCACGCTCCATGGCGCGAACGAAATCACGCAATCTGCGTTCGATTCCAAATCGCTCGATCATGTCGCGCAACCGTGGGGGCAACGACAGATTGTCATCACTCAGACGATGCAATTCGTCGAATCGAGTGTCGGTCAATCGCCGGATCATCTCCAGGCGACTGTCCTCGAACCTGCCCAGATTCGGGTCTATGCGTCTGAGGGTGTAGGCGCCGTTCCACTGCTCGCTCGCCTCCCCGGGGTGACGCCAGCCACCATGCCGGTGGGGCTTGAGTGGCGGAGCGTAGGCATCCGGACGGACAGGATGCCGGATACGCCAGGTGTCGGAAGCCGGCTCCAGCACCACTTCATAGAAATGGTGGTCAATACGGGCAAAGAACCTGCCTTCCCCCCGGTACAAACCCGTCACCTCGGGATCGGGATCGGCCCCCACTGGCAAAGGCTGTTCATAACCGTCCAACTGTGGCTTCCACAAGCGTGGCTGCCCCTTATTGTCCAGAATGGCCGTGAATGCGTGGAAAAAATCAGGATGTTTTCGAATCGTTCTGATCGCCAGGGATTTCAGGCCTTTGACGCCGGCCCCCACGACGGCCATCAGGACAATGTTCTCAGCGACGCTGAGCAGGTGTGAAAACGCTTCCTGACGATCTCCCTGGCTCCAGTCCTCGATCCCTTCATATATCTCTGCGAGCATCTGTCCGATGGCGACCCCCATCATCAACTGCCCCAACACCGGTACGACAAATCCCGCTGCGTTAGCGACCGTCATACCGGTTTCCAGGTAATGCAGCAGACGCGTCCTGCGCGCCTCCTCATCGACATCCTCGGTCGGCACGGCGAGCACACGGGCATCGAGTTGCAGCTTGCCGACATGACTCTTGAACATGAAGTCGAACAGCGGACCGGGCATTTCCAATTGTCTGACGCGCCCCAGGCTGCCGGTATCGGCGAAGGTCTTGAAAAAGTCGATCTTGTCGCCTTCGCCGATGCAGTGAGTGAAATAGCTTTTGTAGCTGTCCACCCCCAACTTGAATTCAAGATACGTCGTGAACGCCGTGAAACTGGCGTACTCGTACAGGGGTTGATCAGGCTCTCCCGGCATGTACACCAGGCACCATTGATCCGGGTCCGACTCGACCGAACGTTCGGAGAACACCACAACCCCCCAGATACAACTCTCGAGCAATTCGATCCCTTGCATGATCAACGGCCGCCCCTGAAACCGCAGGCTTTGGGTGTCGACAACGCCACCGGCATCAATCAAGCGCTGAACCGTCTGAAAACCCTCCTGAGAGACGTGCTCCCTCACCAGCGCCAGAAGCAGGTCCAGTTGCAGCAGGTGTTTTTTCATGGTGGTGATGTCGAGAACCAGAGGACCGGTGGCTGTCCGGTTTCCATCCACCGTCTTGACACCGAACACCTGCTGGAAATGTTGCTGATACTGCTGCCCCAGGTTCAGCTCACGACAAAAAGCAGCGAACGCTGTGGGCGTCAGACCGGGAACCCCCTCCGGCATGCTGGTTATCCGAACCACACTTCCCTCGGGGAAGTAATCGGGCTGTGCCTCGTCCTCCGTGAAGTTCTGCATGGCAGCCTCGAGCAACGTCGGAGTGGCGAACGGAATAACCGCCGGGCCGCCCCCCGGCGGGACCACAGGCTCACATCCACAATAGCTCCCGGGCAATTGCAGGTGGTCTTTCTCGACATCGAACACTGCGGACCATCGGGCGCTCAGCGTGCGGTTCAACAGATCAATGCAAAAATTGTTCAAAGGTTGCAGCCGGCCAAGATGTGTCTCGACTGTCGACTGAATGGCTTGCAGATCACGCGCAGCCTTGTCCAGCGCTGCCAGTGTGTCGGCAGTGGCGTTGAGCAGCGCCGCAGGCAGGTTCTTCTGCAAGGCCTGGGCCGTGTCCAGATCGCCTGTGGCTTCCAGCAAAAAGCTCAGTTTCTGTTCTTCCGAGAGGGTGACCGGTGTCACGGATAGCGGTGGAGTGGACATGGGCAATATTCCTTTATTGCTGTGCAGTCCTCCCACCCTAGCGATCCCGAAAGCGAATAAAAAACACGAATAACTGCCCGTTCGGGCCCGCAAACCAGCAGTAATCCGCATGTTTCGAATACATATTTACCACCCGCGGCATCCTCCGGGATGCTAAAGGCCCATCGGTCAGCTCAGCCCACTTATAACTGATCGTTCTAAAACTCCCACATCCGAGCCGGGTCAGTTTCTGGGTACCGTCCATTTCGGCGCGGTTCAGAAATGCCCTCCCCAACGGAAAAACCGGTAAGGACTTTATGTGCGGATTAGCTGGCGAGTTACGTTTTGATCAACAACCTGCAGACCTTGCAGCCATCGAGCGAATCACCCATCACCTGGCGCCTCGCGGCCCCGACGCCTGGGGCTTTCACGCTCAGGGGCCGATTGCCCTGGGCCATCGACGCCTGAAAATCATGGACCTGTCGGACGGCTCGGCGCAGCCGATGATCGACAGTCGACTGGGCCTGTCCCTGGCCTTCAATGGCGCGATCTACAACTTCCCGGAACTGCGCGCCGAACTTGAAGCGCTCGGTTATGCGTTCTACTCCGGCGGCGACACCGAAGTGCTGCTCAAGGGTTATCACGCCTGGGGCGAAGCGCTGCTGCCGAAACTCAACGGCATGTTTGCCTTCGCCATCTGGGAGCGCGATGCCCAGCGCCTGTTCATCGCCCGCGACCGCCTCGGCGTCAAACCGCTGTACCTGTCGCGCACCGGCCAGCGCCTGCGCTTCGCCTCGGCCCTGCCGGCGTTGCTCAAGGGCGGCGATATCAACCCGATCCTCGATCCGGTGGCGCTCAACCATTACCTGAATTTCCACGCCGTGGTGCCTGCGCCGCGCACCTTGCTGGCAGGCATCGAAAAGCTGCCGCCGGCGAGCTGGATGCGGATTGAGGCAGACGGCACCACTGAGCAGAAAACCTGGTGGACGCTGCCCTACGGCCCACGCGAAGACGAGAAAAACCTGACTTTGGAAGACTGGCGCGACCGCGTGCTCGACAGCACCCGTGAGGCGGTAGCGATCCGCCAACGGGCGGCGGTGGATGTCGGCGTGCTGCTTTCCGGCGGCGTCGATTCAAGCATGCTCGTTGGCCTGCTGCGCGAAGTGGGCGTGGAGAACCTGTCGACCTTTTCCATCGGTTTCCAGGATGCCGGCGGTGAACGCGGCGACGAGTTTCAGTACTCCGATCTGATCGCCCAACACTACGGCACCCATCACCACCAACTGCGCATCGACGAAAGAGAAATCATCGAGCAACTGCCCGCCGCGTTCCGCGCCATGAGCGAGCCGATGGTCAGCCACGACTGCATCGCCTTCTATCTGCTGTCTCGAGAAGTGGCCAAGCATTGCAAGGTTGTACAGAGCGGCCAGGGCGCCGACGAGTTGTTCGCCGGTTATCACTGGTATCCGCAAGTGGACGGCGCGGCCGATCCGTATGCGGCCTATCGCGAGGCGTTTTTCGACCGCAGCTACGACGACTATGCGGCCACGGTGCAGCCGAAATGGCTGACCGCCAATGACGCTGCCGGCGACTTCGTGAAGGAGCATTTCGCACAACCCGGCGCCGATGCCGCAGTCGACAAGGCCCTGCGTCTGGACAGCACGGTGATGCTGGTGGACGACCCGGTCAAACGCGTCGACAACATGACCATGGCCTGGGGCCTGGAGGCGCGCACGCCGTTTCTCGACTATCGCCTGGTGGAATTGTCGGCCCGTATTCCCGGCAAATTCAAACTCCCCGACGGCGGCAAGCAGGTCTTGAAAGAAGCCGCGCGACGGGTCATCCCAAGTGAAGTGATCGACCGCAAAAAAGGTTACTTCCCGGTGCCGGGCCTCAAACATTTGCAAGGCGACACCCTGAACTGGGTGCGCGAACTGCTGCTGGATCCGAGTCAGGATCGCGGCCTGTTCAACCCCGCCATGCTCGACAAGCTGCTGACTGATCCACAAAGCCAGTTGACCCCGCTGCGCGGCTCCAAGCTGTGGCAACTGGCGGCTTTGAACCTGTGGCTCAGCGAACAAGGAATCTGATTGATGAAACCTCACGCCACGGCTTACAGCCAACGGCTGCTGCGCGGTCAGACACCCTCCTACGAACGATTGCAGGCGCGCCTGGCCGAAGATGGCAATCAACCGAGCGCCGAGCCGATTGCCGTGCATTGCGGCTGGGGCCGGTTGCTGATCGGCCACACCTTTCCCGACCCGGCGAGCCTCGCCCGGGAATTGCTCAACGAGCATCCGGGTGAGCGCGATATCGCGTTGTACGTGGCTGCGCCACAGCAGGTTCTCGGCCTGGAACCGACTCAACTGTTTCTCGATCCGTCCGATACCTTGCGCCTATGGTTCAGCGATTACCGTCAGGCAACGCGGGTGTTTCGCGGTTTCCGCATCCGTCGTGCGCAAAGCGAAGAGGACTGGCAGTCGATCAATCAGCTGTATCAGGCACGCGGCATGTTGCCGATCGACGCCTCCCTGCTCACTCCGCATCATCAGGGCGGCCCGGTGTACTGGCTGGCGGAAGACGACGACAGTGGCGCGGTGATCGGCAGCGTCATGGGCCTCAATCACCAGAAGGCTTACAACGACCCGGAAAACGGCAGCAGCCTGTGGTGCCTGGCAGTCGATCCGCAGTGCTCGCGTCCCGGGGTCGGTGAAGTGCTGGTGCGCCATCTGATCGAGCATTTCATGAGTCGGGGTCTGAGCTACCTCGATCTGTCGGTGCTGCATGACAACCGGCAGGCGAAAAACCTCTACGCCAAACTCGGTTTTCGCAACCTGCCGACGTTTGCCATCAAGCGCAAGAACGGCATCAACCAGCCGCTGTTCCTCGGCCCGGGGCCGGAGGCGCAATTCAACCCTTATGCGCGGATCATCGTCGAGGAAGCCCATCGGCGCGGCATCGATGTGCAAGTGGATGACGCCGATGCCGGGCTGTTCACCCTCAGTCATGGCGGGCGCCGGGTGCGTTGCCGCGAATCCCTGAGCGACCTGACCAGCGCCATCAGCATGAACCTGTGCCAGGACAAAAGCCTGACCCACAAAGTGTTGAAAGCCGCCGGGTTGAATGTGCCGTCGCAGCAGTTGGCAGGGAACGCGGACGACAACCTGGCCTTCCTCGATGAACACCAGCGAGTGGTGGTCAAACCGCTGGATGGCGAACAGGGCCAAGGCGTGGCGGTGGATCTGCAGACCATCGAGGACGTGCAGCAAGCCATCGAAGCAGCCAGGCAGTTCGACACTCGCGTGCTGCTCGAGAGCTTCCACGAAGGCTTCGACCTGCGGATTCTGGTGATCGGTTTCGAGGTCGTGGCCGCAGCGATCCGCCGGCCGGCGGAAGTGGTCGGCGACGGCCATCATTCCATCGGCGCGCTGATCGAAGCGCAGAGTCGGCGACGGCAAGCGGCCACCAGTGGCGAAAGCAAGATCCCGCTGGATCATGAAACCCAGCGCACTCTGCACGCGGCCGGTTACGACTACAGCAGCATTCTGCCGGCGGGTGAGCATCTGTTCGTGCGACGCACGGCGAACCTCCACACCGGTGGCACGCTGGAAGACGTCACCGCGATCCTGCACCCGACCCTGGCCGACGCTGCCGTGCGTGCGGCCCGGGCACTGGAAATCCCCATGGTCGGACTCGACCTGATGGTACCGGCGGCAGATCAACCGGCTTACGTGTTCATCGAAGCCAACGAGCGGGCGGGTCTTGCCAACCATGAGCCTCAACCGACGGCCGAGCGCTTTGTCGATCTGTTGTTTCCGCACAGTCAGCCGGCCGCTTGATCCCTCTTCAGCGTCATTCCCGCGTTGAACGCGCGAATGACGCCCCGCAACAGGAGTTTCCATGACCACCCAAATTCCCGAACCGGATCTGAATTACCTGCAGAAAGTCCTGCTGGAAATGCTCGCCATTCCCAGCCCTACCGGGTTTACCGACACCATCGTGCGTTACGTCGCCGAACGTCTGGAGGAACTTGGCATTCCCTTCGAAATGACCCGTCGCGGCACGATTCGCGCCACCCTCAAGGGCAAGAAAAACAGCCCTGACCGCGCTGTCTCGGCGCACCTGGACACCATCGGCGCCGCCGTGCGCGCGGTGAAAGACAACGGCCGTCTCACCCTGGCGCCGGTGGGCTGCTGGTCGAGCCGCTTCGCCGAAGGCAGCCGCGTCAGCCTGTTCACCGACAACGGCGTGATCCGCGGCAGCGTGTTGCCGCTGATGGCGTCCGGGCATGCCTTCAACACGGCCGTGGACGAGATGCCGATCAGCTGGGATCACGTCGAGCTGCGGCTGGACGCCTATTGTGCGACCCGCGCCGATTGCGATTCGCTGGGCATCAGCGTCGGCGATGTCGTCGCCTTCGACCCGCTGCCGGAATTCACCGAAAGTGGTCACATCAGCGCTCGTCACCTGGATGACAAGGCCGGCGTCGCCGCACTGCTGGCAGCATTGAAAGCCATCGTCGACAGCGGTCAGGAGTTGATGATCGATTGCCATCCGCTGTTCACCATCACCGAGGAAACCGGCAGCGGTGCAGCCGCGGCGTTGCCGTGGGACGTCAGCGAATTCGTCGGTATCGACATCGCCCCGGTCGCGCCCGGCCAGCACTCCAGCGAACATGCCGTGAGCGTGGCGATGCAGGATTCCGGTGGACCGTACGACTATCACCTGTCGCGGCACTTGTTGCGCCTGGCCGGCGAACACGAACTGCCGGTGCGCCGTGACCTGTTCCGCTACTACTTCAGCGATGCCCACTCGGCGGTCACCGCCGGTCACGACATCCGCACCGCCCTGCTCGCCTTCGGCTGCGACGCAACCCACGGCTACGAACGCACGCACATCGACAGCCTGGCCGCGCTCAGTCGCTTGCTGGGGGCGTACATTCTGAGCCCGCCAGTGTTCGCCAGCGATGCCCAACCGGCCACCGGGTCACTGGACCGTTTCAGTCATCAGATCGAACACGAAACGCAAATGGAGAGCGACACCCGTGTGCCATCGGTGGACAGCCTGGTGGGGCAACGCTCGGACAGTTGAGTCTGGCCCTCGGCGATCATTCGCCGTAGCATCCCGAGATTGATTTAGCCGAGGTGCCCATGCTGATTCCCTACGACGCGCTCGAAGTCGACACCCTGACCCGCCTGATCGAGGATTTCGTCACCCGCGACGGCACCGACAACGGTGACGACACGCCATTGGAAACCCGCGTTCTGCGGGTTCGCCAGGCCCTGATCAAAGGCCAGGCGCTGATCGTTTTCGATCCGGAAAGCGAGCAATGCCAGTTGATGCTCAAGCACGACGTGCCCAAGCACCTGTTCGACTGAAACGGTCAGCGGCCCTTGCCGCTGGCCTGTTTGCGCTGGATCCGCTCGTAGACTTCGGCGCGGTGCACATTGACCTGCTTTGGCGCCTCGACGCCGAACCGCACGCTGGAGCCGTTGACCGCCAGAACGCGCAAAGTGATGTTGTCGCCGATGGAAATCAGTTCACCGACAACACGGCTGAGTACAAGCATGGGGGGTGTCCTTCAAGGTTTTCGAGCCTTGAAGATGCGCGGCTTTCGAGCACCCTACAATGCGCTGCGGGCAAATCAGTCAAACCCTACAGGCCCGGGCGCCTTGGCCTTCAGATGTTTCCTTCAAGCCGATGCTTCAGGTCGCCGAAAACCGAGGCCCGAACAGAATCACGCTGGCCCCGATTACACACAAGGCGACACCGATCCAGTCTGATCCCAGCGGACGGATACGCTCGACCACGGCCAGCCAGCCAATCGAGGCAATGATGTAGATGCCGCCGTAAGCAGCGTAGGCGCGGCCGGCGTAGGTTGCTTCAACACGCGTCAACAGCAGCGCAAACAGGGTCAGGCTGAGCAGCGCCGGGATAACCCACAAGGCGCTCTTGCCCTGGCGCAGCCACATCCAGAACGCGAAACAGCCGGCGATTTCAAACAGCGCGGCGAGGAAAAACCACAGGTAATTGAGCATGCAAGACATCTCGTCAGGGTGACTGTTGCGGCCACCCTAACGATGCGACGAACCCCGGGCAAGTTCAGCCGTTGTTCTGCTTGGCCTTGGCGCGCATCTTTTCGGCCATCGCGGTCATTTCGTTGTACAGCAGCTGCGGGTTCTTCTGCTTGATCGCCCAGGCCATTCGCCCTTGCTCATGGGGCAGGATCATGAACTCGCCGGCCGCAACCTGCTTGTAGATGTAATCGGCAATATCGGCGGCGGTGATCGGCGAACTCTCCAGCAACTTGCCAACCTGGGCTTTCATGGCCGGTGTCGGACCACGGAACGAGTCCAGCAGATTGGTCTGGAAGAACGACGGGCAGACCACATGGACACCGACTTCCTGCTGGGCCAGTTCGATCAACAGGCTTTCGGACAACGCCACCACGCCGGCCTTGGCGACGTTGTAGTTGCTCATCGCCGGACCTTGCATCAGTGCCGCCATCGAGGCGATGTTGATGATCTTGCCCTTGCTTTGCTCCAGCAACGGCAGGAACGCCTTGCAGCCCTTGACCACGCCCATCAGGTTGATCGCGATCTGCCAGTCCCAGTCTTCCAGCGACAGCTCGCTGAAGAATCCACCCGAGGCCACACCGGCGTTGTTGACGATGATGTCGATGCCGCCGAACTTCTCTTCACAGGCCTGAGCGAACGCAGTGAGCTGGCTGTAATCGCGCACATCGCAGCGCTGGATGAAACCGTCGCCACCCGCCTCGCGAACCAGTTTCAGAGTCTCCTGCAAGCCGGGCTCGCTGACATCGGACAACGCCAGTTGCCAGCCTTCACGCGCCCAGCGCAGCGCGATTTCGCGACCCAGGCCGGAGCCCGCGCCAGTGATCATCATGCGATTTTGCATAGCAGACAGCCTTGTTGTTCCGGGGAAGATGCGCGCAGTGTAGCGAAGGAACCGGAGCGACCCACGCTCCATCAGATTGCTGAATGGCAGGAGCAAACTGCGGCATCAAACGAAATAAGAGTGTTAGCCAAATACACTGAAAAAACATTGAATTTTCTTTCATGCGCAGCAGTCGGAATTTGTAAGCCGTCTGGATTTAGTTCAACTTCCAGCCGCCCTTGAACACCAAGACTTTTCAGACACTATCAACAAGGAAATCGACATGGGCACAATTCTTATCATTATCCTGATCCTGTTGCTGATCGGTGGTCTGCCGGTCTTCCCGCACTCCAGAAGTTGGGGTTATGGCCCTTCGGGCATTATCGGTGTGGTGCTGGTAGTCCTGTTGGTGCTGCTGTTACTCGGTCGGATATGACTATTTGACCGACAAAAAAAGAGGCCCTTCAAAGGGCCTCTTTTTTATTGCGCCGAATGATCAGTCCGGCTTGCCGTTAATCACACCGGCGGTGTTGTCGATCAGGCTCTTGGTGGCCGTCTGCAGGAACGCTTCGAGCTTGAGTTTCAGTTCGGCGGTACGCGGTGCGTCCGGAATGATTTCGGCAGAAGGGTTCGCGCCCAGTTGGTACTGGTAGATCTTCGGCGCCATTTCCTTTTCCTTTGGCAGAACCAGGATCTGGTCAGCGGTCACGATCGCCGTGGTCTGCTCGCTGCCCGACGGCTTGATCACACCGAAACCGGTGTCGCCTGCCGGCAGGTTGAGCAGGTCACGACCCCAGCACTGATGGCGCACTTCGCCGCCCAGACGACCCATGATGGTCGGCACGATGTCGATCTGCGTCCCTACGGTGTGGTCACGGGTACCGAATTTTTCCTGGATGCCCGGTGCGATCATCAGCATCGGTACGTTGAAGCGGCCCAGGTCCATTTCGGTAATCTGACGCTCGTTGCCAAAACCGTGATCGCCGACGATGACGAACAGGGTTTCCTTGAAGTACGGCTCCTTGCGGGCCTTCTCGAAGAACTGGCCCAGCGCCCAATCCGCATAACGCATGGCGGTCAGGTGTTCGTTGAGCGTGCCACGATCGGTCACGCGCTCGACCGGCAATGGCGTCGGCAAGGCGTACGGCGTGTGGTTGGACAGGGTCTGCAGCAGTGCATAGAACGGCTTGCCGTTTTCCCGCGCCTTGAGCTCCACCAGACCACGGTCGAACATGTCCTGGTCGGACACGCCCCAGGTCGGATCGGAGAACACCGGATTGACGAAGTCGTTGCGGCCAACGAAGTTGGTCATGCCCTGGTTGCTGAAGAAACCGGACTGGTTATCCCAGGCGAAGTCACCGTTGTAGACGTAGACGTCGTCATACTTGCGCGCACTAAGCAGCTGCGGCAGGCCGGACAGTTTGTGGCTGCCTTCCGGGGTCTGCATCAGGTACTCGAAACCCGGCAGGTTCGGAAAGCACGCCATGGTGGCGAACATACCCTGGTGGGTGTGGGTGCCGTTGGAGAAGAAACGGTCGAACAGCAGGCCTTCCTTCGACAGTTTGTCGAGGTACGGCGTGATGTTGCCCGGCGCGCCCAGAGCGCCCACCGAGTGACCGGCCATGCTTTCCATCAGGATCACGACGACATTCTTGATCGGCAGGGTCTTGTCGGCTGGCGGGGTGTAGTCGCGACGTACGGCGGCGATGTCGGCATCGACCAGTTTGTCGTCCGGCATCACCAGCATTTCGCGCACCACTTTCTGCGCCTGATCCTGCGGCAGCGTGGCTTTCCAGATGTTGTTGCGGTCTTCGCCCATGCGGTCCTTGGCGGCCGCGATCAGCGACAGGGTGCCATTGAGGCCGAGCTGGTTGGCGAAGTTCGATTCGGTGGTGTACACATCACCCCAACGCAGCGGCGGGCCCTGACGCAGGGTGCCGCGCACGGCGACCACACAGATCAGCAGGCACACCACGAACACCGCCAGACGCGCATACCATGGCGCCACCTGACGGGTGCCGACGTTGCCACCGCTGAACGGGCCACGCGGACGGGTCAGACGGTCGGCGGCCTTGAACGCCAGGGTCAGGATCACCGTGCCCACGGCCCAGGCCAGCAGGTAACGCACCACCGGGAAACCGTACCAGAGCATGCTCATCACGGTTTTCGGGTCTTCCTTCACATACTGGAACACCAGGCCGTTGAGGCGCTGGTGGAACTCGCGGTAGAAGTCCATCTCCATCAGGCCGAGGAACAGCGCGATGCTGGAGGTCACGGTCAGCCACAGGCGGAAGAACCCGCGCGCAGCCATGGCCCGGGCACTGAACAGCGCCAGCACCATCGGAACGCAGAGGTAGACCACCAGGCGCAGGTCGAAACGCAGGCCGTTGGCGAAAGCTTCGAAGAAGGTCGAAGCCGGGGTGTCGAGGATCATCTCGCGGTTGTAGACCAGCAGCGCGAGGCGCAGCACGGAAAACATCACCATCATGACCAGCGCGCACAAGAGCGTGTAGGCCAGATGCGATTTGACGGTCGGTTGCAGCAGGCGACTGGAAGATCGCTGCTGATTCAGGGCGTCCGGGTTTGCCATGTCGTTTTAGGACCCATTGAAAGTTGAAGTTGCAAAAATACAGCTGCGCCCTGCCCTCTGTTGGCCATTCCAGGCCCCGGGGCTTGCGCGGTGCGCAAATGTTGCACGATCACCGGCGGCATTGCCATTGATTACTGCCCGGCTGCCGGACTCTTTCATTAAAGGCACGGCATACCCGGACAGATAAAAACTGCGCGGGCGAATTGTCTTGAAGACTTTGTGAAAATTTCGTTCAACGCATATCCGGAAACACAATATCGCTACAAAGCAAAACGCCCCGAGTTCTTCGGGGCGTTTGCGGAGCACGCGACGCTTACTTCTCGGCGCGTTCTTTCAGGGCTTTCAGGGTATTGAACGGTGCGTCGACCACGAACTTGTTGGCAATCATCGACGGCACGCTGCCACCCGGCTCGGTGTGGACCTGATAGGTCACTTCGACCTGATCGCCCTTCGGCACGAACTTCCAGAAGCCTTTGATCTGAGCGACCCGGACAAAGCCTTTTTCTTCCGGAAGATACTTCGGCACGCCTTCCAGGTTGCGGGTCAGGCTGCCATCGGCCCCCTCAACGGTGGTGACATGCAGGATCGAATCGCGCGGGGTCACCGGCCATGGCGTATTGAACTGGGTATAGGTCCAGCTCTGGTCGCCTTCATGCTTGAGCAGTTTCTGGGTCTTGCACTCGTGAATCCAGGCACAGGCACCGGGGACGTCTTCCTGCAGTGCGCGCAGTTTGGCGACGGTAGTCTTCATCAAGGTCACGCCCTGGTAAGACTTGTAGTCCGAACCCGGCACTTCGCTCAGGGAGACCTTGATGCCGTCTTCGTTCTTGACCACTTTCCAGTCTTCAGCCTGGGCAGCCGAAGTGGCCAGCACGGCAGTCAAACCACACAACACAGCGATACGATGCAGCGAACCCATAGTCTTATTCCTTATTGTTGAAGTTCCGTACGTTTGACACATCACGCCGCCGTCATCTGCTCCCACCAACCGAGCAATCTGATCGCCTCTTCCTGACTGCTTCCGCAGACTTCGACATCGGCGCTGAACCCTGAACAGACCGCTGGACGTTCCGGTCGGCCGAAAATGCTGCACAGGTTTTCGACCGACAGCTGAACGCAACGTTCGCCGGCAGGTTTGCCATCGGGCATGCCCGGGATCGGCGAGCTGATTGAAGGGGCAATGCAACAGGCGCCACAGCCTTCACGGCATTTCATGACGACGAGCTCCTCGCGACGAGCAATGTGTTAAAGGGACGCGGAACAGAGTAACCGCTAAAACGGCTGTGTTAAATTCCCTGAACCCGGGTTTTTACGCAGAAATGAAAGTGACTGACCAGTCTCCGACAAAGCGTCTGGTCTGCGGGTCACGGATCATTTGAATTTACTGCTTGAATTCGAAATCCAGCGCCGCGCCTTCGACGTCTCTGCGCTCTTCATTGCGCAGCTGCAACTGCATTTCATTGCTCAACAGGCGACCGTTGAGCTGGAACCCGCTGTTCTTTTCACCGAACATCTGCGGCAGGACCGTATCGTGCCTGGGCAACGGCACGGTACCGGCAGGTTTCAACTGCTGAACCATTTCCCTTGGCAGGCTCAGGTCGAGTCTGGCCGGTGGCAACTGCGTTTTAACCACTTCGCTGGCAGGTTTCGACTTGGAGGCGATGGGAGGCCGCTTCTTTACGGGAGCCGCTTTCTTCTGCGTAACCTTTGGCGTTGCTGCGGTCTTTTTCGCGGAGGCCGGTTGTCTGGCCGTCGTCGTGGCTGGCGCCTTTTCCTGAACGGAGGCCGCCATGACCCCGGACACGTGGCCCGACAGCAACAGGCAAAGAACAACCCAGGCGGCAGGAAAATTCGCTTTCATGAACCCAACAAAACTAACGGCAGAGGGCCATATGCTCGCCTGTTGGGCGCGGCATGACAAGCTCCGCCGAAATCTCAGAAGCCCGCAGCCATCTCTTGACAGAGCTGGGTCGCCAGCAGGCCGAGTGTCATGAGGGCGCGTTCCGCCTCACGATTCCACGGGGTACCGCAGTTCAGGCGGATACAGTGATTGAACTGCTCGGTATTACTGAAGATCAGTCCGGGGGCGATGCTGATGCCCTGCTGCAGCGCGCGGACATGCAACTCCTGCGTGTTGACCCGCCCGGGCAGGCTCACCCACAGGATGAAACCGCCAGTGGGCCGGGTCATTTGCGTGCCTTCAGGAAAGTACTGCTGCACCGCCAGCTGGAACGCACTGAGGTTTTTTCGGTATTCCTGGCGGATGTACCGTAAATGCCGGTCATAACCGCCATTTTCCAGATAAGCGGCAATCGCCATTTGCGTGACGCTGCAAGCCGAATGGGTGGTGAAGGTCTGCAGACGCTGGATTTCCTGCTGATATTTACCGGCAATCATCCAGCCGACGCGCACACCCGGCGACAGCGTCTTGGAGAAACTCGAACAGTAAATGACCCGATCCAGCCGATCATAGGCCTTGAGCGCCTTGGTGCGACCCTGCTCGAACATCAGTTCGCCGTAGATGTCGTCTTCGACGATCTGGATATCGAAGTCCGAGGCCAGACGCAGCAATTGTTTTTGCCGATCCTCGGGCATGGTGCCACCCAGCGGATTGCTCAGCCGAGTCGTCAGCACGAGGGCTTTGATCGACCATTGATTGGCCGCCAGTTGCAAGGCTTCAAGGCTCATGCCGGTGGCCGGGTCGCTGGGGATTTCGATGACTTTCAGGCCCAGCAGGTCGGCCAACTGCAAGAGGCCGTAATAAGTCGGTGACTCGGCGGCAATCAGATCGCCCGGACGGGTCAGCACCCGCAATGACATCTGCAGGGCATCGACACAGCCATGGGTGATCACTACTTCCGAAGGGTCAACCACCACCCCGGCATCGCGCATACGGATCGCCACTTGCCGACGCAACGGTTCGAAACCCGGGCTGAACATGTAGCTGAAGGCCCGCGGGCTATGGAATCGGGTGACTTTGGCCAATTGCTGATGCAGTGCGCGCACCGGTAAATAATCAACACTTGGCACCGCTGCCCCCAGCGGGAACACGCCTTCTCGACGCGACTCGACCAACACTTGCTGAATGATGCTGGCACGGGTGACCAGGCCGGGCCGTTCGACCCGGGCGATGTCCGGGGTCGGCGCCGTCAGCGCCGGCGTCTGGTGTACGTAATAACCGGACTGCGGTCGCGCCCGGATCAACCCCTGATCTTCAAGATTGGCGTAAGCCTGCAACACCGTCGCGTGGCTGACATTGAGCTGCGAACTCATCTTGCGCACCGAGGGCACGCGCTCGCCGGGTTGATAGACACCACGACGGATGTCTTCGGCCAGCTGTTGAGCAATACGTTGGTAGAGCAAAAGATTGGTCATGACGCAGCACTCGATTTCACGGGCGTTTTATTCTTGTGCGAAACAATACCGGAACAGTTCTGAAGTGTACTGGGACAGTTGCCATATTAGTCAACCATACAGTGCAGTGTCGGTTAAATCTGTACTGCTTTGTGAGGTAATCGACAGACGTGAAAAAGCCCGGCGCTGCATGACAGGCCGGGCTTTCCAGTAACGCCACCCTCAGCGGGCGGCGCCGAGCTGGCCTTTTTCGTCGGAGAACACGATTTCCACCCGACGGTTCTGCGCACGCCCACGTTCGGAAGCGTTGGCGTCTACCGGGTACTCGTCGCCGTAGCCTTCGACCTGAATACGTTTTTCGTCGATGCCCAGATCCGTCAGTACGTCAGCTACGGATTGTGCGCGATCACGAGACAATTTGAGATTTTCCTGCTTGCCACCGGTGCTGTCGGTATAGCCCTCGATTCGCACTACGCGCTTGGGATTGAGCTGCAGGAATTGCACGATCTTCAACACCACACGATTGGCCGAGTTCTTCAGTTCGGCTTCGCCGGTATCGAACAGCACGTCACCGAGGGTCATCACCAGTCCGCGATCGGTCTGGGTAGTGGCCAGTGCAACGATCTGCTCCTCCAGCCACTTGCCCTGCTGCTGCACGCTCAACAGTTTGGATTCGCGCAATGCCAACTGCAGGCGTTGGCGCTCGAGCTCAAGCTTGGCCGCGCGTTCCTCGTTGAGTACCAGATTGGTATGCTCTCGGGCGATCTGGCTGTAACGCTGGCTCAAGTAGGAATAATGCACCACGTCCGCACCGCTTCCCCAATAGGTGGAGAGACGGTCGGCACGGGCCAGGGACTCACCGGCCCGAATCACGTCTTTCGGCGCGATACGCAGCACATTGGAATCTTCCTTGACCTTCTGAAAGTCAGCGCTGGCCTCCTGCAAGGCGCCCTCGCTGTGTTGACCGGCGCAGCCAAAGAGGCTGGTACAACCGACGAGCACCAGCCCGCCGAACAATTTGGACATCGAATTCATCGGGCATCCCCCAGTTGCTTGCGCAGACGGACGATGCGGGTATTGAGCACGTTCAGTTGCTCCTCGCTTTTCTGGGTCAGCACCTTGGCTTCAGCCAGACGGGCGTCCAGCTCGGCCTGTTCGGCGCGCATCCGTGCATTCTTGAAGGATTCGCCAGCCATGCTGCCCTTGGCCCGATTGAATTTGTCTTCGGCCAGTTTCATCTCGGGCACTTCATCGGCAGTGGCGCCGACAGCCTTGGCTTGCTCGAGCGCCTGCTCGGTCAGCCGCATTTGTTCGTGGGGTGCCGGATCACTGGCGCAACCGGCCAGGGCCAGAACGGCCAGAGCCGCGAAAAGAAGTCGATTACTCACTAAGAATCCCTACTGTTTTGGGGCGCTGACAGGTTGCTGCGGCGATTGTTGCTGCTGCGCCTTCCAGCGCTCGATGTTGCGTTGCAGCGCGGCTTCCGTCAGGCCGGACGCGGGCAATTCTGTCATCTTTTTGGCCAGCTGTCCGCGCAACCACGGATCGTTGCAAGCCGAGTTGTGGGAAAGCGCAAGGAACAGACCGGGCCGGTCAATCGGTTGCTCGAAAGCCAGCAGATCATTGGCCATGCCCAGTGCCTGCGCGGCTGCCATCCCCGAGTAGCGGCCGGCGAGTACATATTCAACCTCCCCCAGCAGAAGTTTCTGAAACGCCTGGGTCAGGTTTGCCGTCCGGGTCAGGGTCAATTGCTGCTCGGCAAAAGTGCTGAATGCCTGGGTCATTCGAGACTTTTCCGACAAGCCTCCGGTATGTCCATGCAGGTCTTTGGCTTCGTTATAGACGAGCGTCGAGCCCTTGCGCGTCCACACCAGGTAATCGTTTTCCAGTAGCGGAGGATGGATGTAGTCGAGATTTTCCAGCTCGTTGAAGTTCAGGGGAGCGTCCGCCAGCACATCCATGCGACCACTGCGAACTTCGTCGAGGGCCTGGGCGCGTTTACCGGCATAGAGCAACTCGACCTTGATCCCCAGGTCCTTCGCAACCTGCTGCAGCAGGTCAGCGCTGGCACCGATCAGTTGTTTCGGGTTTTGCGGGTCCTGCCACAGATAGGGCGGAGCGTCAGGGCTGCCAGTGACGACCAGTCGCTCGCATTTGCCCGCTGCATTGGACAACCCCGGCAACAGACTGGAGAACAGCAATAACGAGAAGCCTAACCGGCGATGCAGATCCATGGCGAAACGCTCCCACTCAAATCCGAGACAAAAAAAAGCCCGACCAACAGGCCGGGCTCTTTATAAGTGAAGCCGCCGGATTAGACCAGCTTCTCCAGCTCAGGTACGGCTTCGAACAGATCCGCCACCAGGCCGTAGTCGGCCACCTGGAAGATCGGCGCTTCTTCATCCTTGTTGATCGCAACGATCACTTTGGAGTCTTTCATGCCGGCCAGGTGCTGGATCGCGCCGGAAATACCGACGGCGATGTACAGCTGAGGTGCAACGATCTTGCCGGTCTGACCGACCTGCATGTCGTTCGGGACGAAACCTGCGTCGACCGCAGCGCGGGAAGCACCGACGGCAGCGCCCAGCTTGTCGGCCAGGGCGTACAGGTGTTTGAAGTTGTCGCCGTTTTGCATGCCACGGCCGCCGGAAACGACGATCTTGGCAGCGGTCAGCTCAGGACGATCAGACTTGGCCAACTCTTCGCTGACGAAGCTGGAAGTGCCGGCGTTATGGGCAGCAGCAACCGCTTCAACGGCAGCCGAACCACCTTCAGCGGCAACCGGGTCGAAACCGGTGGCACGCACGGTGATCACTTTGATCGCAGCGGTCGATTGCACGGTAGCGATGGCGTTACCAGCGTAGATCGGACGCTTGAAGGTGTCAGCGCTTTCTACCGAGATGATCTCGGAGATCTGGTCAACGTCCAGCTGGGCGGCAACGCGCGGCAGGATGTTTTTGCCGTTGGAAGTGGCGGCAGCCAGGATGTGGCTGTAACCCGCGCCCCCGCCTTCATGGGCAAGAGCAGCAACCAGCGGAGCAACGTTTTCCGGCAACTGATGCGCGTAAGCGGCATTGTCAGCGTTCAGGACTTTGCTCACGCCAGCGATTTTCGCGGCGGCTTCAGCCACGGCGCCAGCGCCTTGACCAGCAACCAGAACGTGGATGTCGCCGCCGATTTTGGCAGCGGCAGCCACGGTGTTCAGGGTGGCCGGAGCCAGCACCTTGTTGTCGTGTTCGGCGATTACCAAGATAGTCATGATCAGATTACCTTCGCTTCGTTTTTCAGTTTCTCGACCAGTTCAGCCACCGACTTGACCTTGATACCCGCGCTGCGTGCAGCTGGCGCTTCGACTTTCAGGGTCTTGTTGGTGGAGGCGGTGGAAACGCCCAAAGCGTCCGGAGTCAGCGTCTCGAGAGGCTTCTTCTTGGCTTTCATGATGTTTGGCAGGGACGCGTAGCGCGGCTCGTTCAAACGCAGGTCGGTGGTGACGATGGCCGGCAGTTTCAGGGAAACGGTCTGCGCGCCGCCGTCGATTTCGCGGGTCACGGCAACGCTGTCGCCGGAGACTTCGACTTTCGAGGCGAAAGTGCCCTGACCGTAGCCGCTCAGTGCAGCGAGCATCTGGCCGGTCTGGTTGTTGTCGCTGTCGATGGCCTGTTTGCCCAGGATCACCAGCTGAGGCTGTTCCTTGTCGACCACGGCCTTGAGCAGCTTGGCCACGGCCAGGGAAGTCAGGTCTTCAGCGGATTCGACGAGGATGGCGCGGTCGGCACCCAGAGCCAGTGCGGTACGCAGCTGTTCCTGAGCGGTGGACGGGCCGATGGAGACGACGACGATTTCAGTCGCAACGCCTTTCTCTTTCAGGCGTACGGCTTCTTCCACTGCGATTTCGCAGAACGGGTTCATCGACATCTTGACGTTGGCGAGGTCTACGCCGGAATTGTCCGCCTTGACGCGAACCTTGACGTTGTAATCCACAACGCGTTTGACAGCTACAAGAACCTTCATGGATTCCTCGTTACTCTCCGGTGAAAAGAAAGTCGCCTAGGCGAACCTGGCGGTTGATGCTCATCGGGCACAAGGGCACCTCTAAAAACGCCGGCTGAGCGGGATGACCGTTCGTCAGTCGTGACCGACGAGTCATGCCGCTTCGCGGTGTGTAAACTGCGCGCCGAACCTGCGCTGCGCATCACCGGTTACCGCCTACGCCCTGTCTTTAGAGGTGCTCTTGAAACCACCATTCAGCCTACGGCGAGCGCAAAACCGCCCGTATCTTGACCGGAACGCCCATTCTGGTCAATACGCCAAAATGCCCTGTCATAAGCCGCGCTTCTTTGATTTCTCTGGGCTGGAGCCGATTCAAACAAACGTTTGTATTGGACGCTAAGAGTGGTGTAGATATAATGCGCCGCCTAGAGAGAAAGGTGGTTTGCCCATTATTACCCTTGACGTTAACGTAAAGGCAATAACGGATACGACACCGAACCTCCAAATTAGAAAAAAAACTGTTGAGCCTTGAGTAGGAGATAGCCTGTGGAACGCGAATACATGGAATTCGACGTGGTCATCGTCGGTGCCGGCCCCGCTGGCCTGTCCGCCGCCTGCCGTCTGAAGCAGAAGGCCGCCGAAGCCGGTAAGGAAATCAGCGTCTGCGTGGTCGAAAAAGGCTCCGAAGTCGGCGCGCATATCCTGTCCGGTGCCGTATTTGAACCACGGGCCCTGAACGAACTGTTCCCGGACTGGAAAGAACTCGGCGCTCCGCTGAACACGCCTGTCACCCGCGATGACATCTTCGTGCTGAAAAACGCCGAAAGCGCGCAGAAAATTCCTGACTTCTTTGTGCCCAAGACCATGCACAACGAAGGCAACTACATTATTTCCCTCGGCAACCTGTGCCGCTGGCTCGCTCAGCAGGCCGAGAACCTGGGCGTGGAAATCTACCCGGGCTTCGCCGCTCAGGAAGCGCTGATCGATGAAAACGGTGTGGTGCGCGGGATCATCACCGGCGACCTCGGTGTCGACCGCGAAGGTCATCCGAAAGACGGCCTGTACACCCCGGGCATGGAACTGCGTGGCAAATACACGCTGTTCGCCGAAGGCTGCCGTGGCCACATCGGCAAGCAGCTGATCAAGCGCTACAACCTCGACAGCGATGCCGACGCCCAGCACTACGGCATCGGCCTGAAGGAAATCTGGGAAGTCGACCCGGCCAAACACCAGCCAGGCCTGGTAGTACACACCGCCGGTTGGCCGATGGACATCATGGGCACCGAGAACACCGGTGGCTCCTTCCTTTATCACCTGGAAAACAATCAGGTGGTGGTCGGTCTGATCGTCGATCTGTCCTACAGCAACACCTACCTGTCGCCGTTCGACGAGTTCCAGCGCCTCAAGCATCACCCGGTACTCAAGCAGTACCTGGAAGGCGGCAAGCGAATCAGCTACGGCGCACGTGCAATCTGCAAGGGCGGCCTGAACTCGCTGCCGAAAATGGTGTTCAAGGGTGGCGCGCTGATCGGTTGCGACCTTGGCACCCTGAACTTCGCCAAGATCAAAGGCAGCCACACTGCGATGAAGTCCGGCATGCTCGCCGCTGAATCCGTGGCTGACGCGCTGTTCGCCGAGAAAGACGGCACTGAAGAGCTGACCACCTACGTCGACGCGTTCAAGAAGAGCTGGCTCTACGAAGAACTGTTCGCCAGCCGCAACTTCGGCCCGGCGATCCACAAGTTCGGCGCCATCGTTGGCGGTGGTTTCAACTGGCTGGACCAGAACATCTTCGGCGGCAAACTGCCGTTCACCCTGCACGACACCAAGCCGGACTACGCCTGCCTCAAGCTCGCGGCCGACTGCAAGAAGATCGACTACCCGAAACCCGACGGCAAGATCAGTTTCGACAAACTGAGCTCGGTGTTCATCTCCGGTACCAACCATGAAGAAGAACAGCCGTGCCACTTGAAACTGACCGACCCGACCATCCCGTTGAGCCGCAACCTTCCGATGTACGACGAACCGGCGCAGCGTTACTGCCCGGCCGGCGTGTATGAGGTGATCACCAAGGAAGACGGCGAGAAGCGCTTCCAGATCAACGCCCAGAACTGCGTGCACTGCAAGACCTGCGACATCAAGGACCCTTCGCAGAACATCACCTGGGTGACGCCGGAAGGCGCTGGCGGCCCTACTTACCCGAACATGTAAGTCGAATCGCTGAACATCAAGGCTCCCTGTATGGGGGCCTTTTTGTTGCCCACTATTCCTGCAACGCCACAAAACCAATGTGGGAGCGGGCTTGCTCGCGAAGGCGTCGTGTCAGGCAGCATATCTGTCAACTGACACACTGCATTCGCGAGCAAGCCCGCTCCCACAGGTACTGTGGCAACTCAGGCAGCGCGCTCATCCCCGGGGCTGCGTTCGAAATAGCGCTTGTACTCGCGACTGAACTGCGACGTGCTCTGATACCCCACCCGATGCGCAACCTGGGCGACACCCAGCCCCTCGGCGATCAACAACGTCTGCGCCTTCAACAAGCGCAAACGCTTCAGATACTGCACCGGCGACAGCAGCGTGCTGCGCTTGAAGTGTTCGTGAAAGGTCGAAACGCTCATGTTCGCGCAACTGGCCAGCGTCTCGACGTTCAACGGCTCGGTGTAATGCGCATGCAGATGACTGATCGAAGCCGCCACCCGGGCAAATTGCCCCTGCTGTTCCACCAATGCCCGCAGCACGTCCGCCTGAGGCCCGCGCAACGCGACGAACAACAATTCACGCACCCGCGCCGGTCCGAGAATCTGGCATTCCAGCGGATCGTGCAGACAGCGCAGCAAGCGTTCGACACAACCGCGCATGTCATCGTCGAGCACCACCGAGGTCATCGACTCCGGTGTCTGCGCCGGAATATGCCGCCCCGGTGCCAGCCCCATTGCCAGCACCAGCTCACCGAGCAGCACCCGGTCGATCGCCACCGACACGCCGAGCAACGGCGCGTCCGGCAACGCATAGGTCTCGCACTCGAACGGCACCGGCAGCGCCTGGATCAGATAATGCCCCGCGCCATATTCCATGGTGCGAGGGCCGAGATACGCCAGTTTGCTGCCCTGAGCAATGATCATCAGGCTCGGTTCATAAATGTGCGGGCCACGGGCGACGTCGCAACTGGCGCGCAACACCTGCACGCCCGGCAGCCCGGTCTGGCTGTAACCATCGCGCAGCGCCAGGGGTTCGATCAGCGAAACCAGGGTGGCGTTGGCATCAAGGTGACGAGTCAATTGCATCGGCTGGCTCTTCAGAAAAAATCACGGAAAAAGGGATAAAAGCATCATCGCAGATCCTTTTGCCAATGCGACCGATCAACCCCGCATGCCGGAGGATTAGGCATGACACCCGGAGGAATCGCCATGGCCGGGCGACCAGATGGCGCCCAGAATGCGCCACCTCACTTGTCACTGCTTTTGCGAGGTTTCACATGTACACCGCCATCGGCTATGCCGCTCAAACGGCCACCACGCCCCTCGCCCCGATGAAATTCGAACGCCGCAGCCCTCGTGCCGACGACGTCGCCATCGAAATCCTGTACTGCGGCGTCTGCCATTCCGACATCCACCAGGCGCGCAACGAATGGGGCATCGCCGTTTACCCGTTGATGCCCGGCCATGAGATCGTCGGAAAAGTCACCGCCGTCGGTGCGAATGTCACCAAGCACAAGGTCGGCGATCTGGTCGGCGTCGGCTGCATGGTCGATTCCTGCCGCACCTGCGAAGCCTGCCAGTCGAACCTCGAGCAATACTGCCTCGAAGGCCCGACCATGACCTACGCCACCCCGGACCGGGTCGATGGCAGCAACACCATGGGCGGTTATTCGGACAGCATCGTGGTCAGCGAGCACTTCGTGGTGCGCATCCCCGAGAAGCTGGATCTGGCGGCTGCCGCGCCGATTCTCTGCGCCGGCATCACCACCTACTCGCCACTCAAGCACTACGGCGTGAAGGCTGGCGACAAGGTCGGGATTCTCGGCATGGGCGGCCTCGGCCACATGGGCATCAAGTTCGCCAAGGCCATGGGTGCCGAAGTGACGCTGTTCACCCGTTCGGCAAGCAAGGCCGAGGAAGGTCGTCGTCAGGGCGCCGATCACGTGATCGTCTCCACCGACGAAGAACAGATGAAAGCCGCAGCCGGTCGTTTCGACTTCCTGCTGGACACCATTCCGGTGCAGCACGACCTCAACCCGTACCTCGACACTCTGCGCTTCGACGGCGTGCACATTCTGGTGGGTCTGATCGAACCGATCGATCCGCCGGTCCACGCCGCCAAACTGGTACTGGGTCGTCGTGTATTGGCCGGTTCGCTGATCGGTGGCGTCGCCGAAACCCAGGAAGTGCTGGATTTCTGCGCCGAGCACAACATTAGCTGCGACATCGAAATGCTCGACATCCGCCAGATCAACGAGGCCTACACCCGCATGATCGCCGGTGATGTGAAGTATCGCTTCGTCATCGACATGGCGACTCTGAAGCTCTGATTCCTCAGACCTTCAAGCCAAGCTCCGCCGAGAGCCGGGTTGTGACTCCTTTGATCAGGGGAATCAGCTCGGCCATTTTTTCCAGCGGCATGTACGGCACGGTGCTGGCGATGCTGATCGCTGCGACGATGCGCTTGCTCGCGTCGCGGATCGGCGCCGCCACGCAGCGGATCGCCGGCTCGTTGTCTTCCAGATCGAACGCATAGCCACCGGCCACGTACTCGGTCATCCGTTGCGCCATTTGCTCCCACGACTGCTGGGGATGCTGCGGCCAGAACTGACTTTTCCCGCCCGCCGGCAGGCTGATTTCGTACAGCCGCTGCCAATCCTGCGGCGAATCATCCAGCATTAGCGCCTTACCGATTCCGGTTCGTGCCAACGGCATGCGATGGCCAACCCGCGAACGCATTTCCGGGCCGTTGCGTCCCGGATTCTTCAGCAGGTAAAGCACTTCGTCGCCTTCACGAATCCCCAGGTGAACGGTGTCGCCGGTCAGCGCCGACAACTCGTCCAGATACGGCCCGGCCAATGTCGCCAACGGCAACTCTTCACGCGCCTGAAAACCCAGTTCGATCAGCTTCGGCCCCAGCAGGTAACCGACTTGCGGCACGACGCGCAGGTAACGCTCGTCCACCAGACAACTGGCCAGACGATGAGTGGTGCTGCGGGTGGTGCCGATCAGGCGGGCAATCTCTTTGAGATCGCGGGCGCCACTGGCAACCGCCTGCACCACACCCAACCCGCGAAGCAGGGTCTGGGTGCCGGTCGGCGCGGCGTCCTTGGCATTTTTCGGGGCGTCTTCCTGCATATCCAGCCTTTAGCGTTGAGCGAGGGAACGGGCGGCATTATGGTCGCCCGACAGGGACGACTACAACTCGATGCGCTCGACCTTGCCCACCAGCAGCACGTAGGACAAAGCACCGATCAATGCCAGAACCGCGATGTAGGTGATCGCCGGCGCGAACGAATCGCCGCTGGCGAGAAAGCCGATGACAATCGGCGTGGCAATCGCCGACAGATTGCCGATGAAGTTGAACACCCCACCGGTCAAGCCCAGCAACCGCGCCGGCGCCAGCGTCGAGACCAGCGACCAGGTGATCGACGCCAGCCCGTTGCCGAAAAACGCCAGGGCCAGGAAGGCAATCACCAGCGGCGTCGACTCGACGAAGTTGGCCCCGATGATCGAGGTAGAAATCAGCAACCCGCCAATGATCGGCAGCTTGCGCGCAAACCCGACGGTGCAGCCACGGCGGATCAGGAAATCGGAAAAGAACCCGGAGCACAGCACGCCGATGAACGCGGCGAGAAACGGCAGCGAAGCCAGCAGACCGGACTTGATGAAGTCCATGCCGCGGTATTTCACCAGGTAGGTCGGGAACCACGTCAGGAAAAACCACAGCGTCGAGTTGAGGCAGAACTGGCCGAGGTAGATCCCCCACAACTTGCGTTTGCTCAGGACGATGCCGAGATCGGTCCAGCTGAATTTCGCCTTCACTTTTGCAGTTTCAGCGGCGATATCCACCAGGCCGCCGCCCTCGCGGATCAGGTCGATTTCCGCTTCGTTGGCGCCTTTGAAATCACGCGGCTCGCGATACACCGCGTACCAGATCGCCGCCCAGATGATGCCCACCGCGCCGGTCACGACAAACACCATGTGCCAGCCGAACTCGTGTTGCAGCCACGCGAGCACCGGGGTCAGAAACGCCAGCCCGACAAACTGCCCGGAGGTATAGAAACCGATGGCCGTGGCCCGCTCACGCTCGGGGAACCAGGTCGTCACCACACGGCTGTTGATCGGGTACGCCGGCGCTTCCAGCGCACCGACCGCCATGCGCAGCACGAACAGCGCGATGAAACTGGCGGCGAACCCGAGCATCACGGTGGCCAGCGACCACAACAACAGCGCAACGCTGTAAAGAATGCGCGGCGGCACGCGATCCACCAGCCAACCGCCGGGGATCTGCATGGCAGCGTAGGTCCAGCCGAATGCGGAAAAGATCAGCCCGACATGCACCGGGTCGATGCCCAGCTCGGAAGTGAGCGCCGGGGCGGCAATCGACAGATTGCTACGATCGAGGTAGTTGATGACCACGGTGATGAACAGCAACACCATGATGAAAAACCGCTTGCGGCTGGGCGTGACTAACGTCGCTTGCCCGGTGAGGGTTTGCGGTTGCATGGGAAGCGCCTCTTTTTATGTTTATTGAGGTCGGGGGGATGCAGATCTCCGCTCCCTGGAGATCTGACTTACTGGATACGGCAGGAAATCAGCGACTCACCACTCGGCAAAACTGCCATCGGCATGACGCCAGATCGGGTTGCGCCAGCGGTGGCCGACCGACGCGCGTTCGATCACGTATTCCTCGTTGATCTCGATCCCCAGCCCCGGGCCGTTCGGAATTTTCACGAAGCCCTTGTCGTAGTCGAACACCCGTGGATCCTTCACATAATCGAGCAGGTCATTGCTCTCGTTGTAATGGATGCCCAGGCTCTGTTCCTGGATAAACGCGTTGTAACAAGCGGCGTCCAGTTGCAGACACGCCGCCAGTGCAATCGGCCCCAGCGGGCAGTGCAGCGCCAGCGCCACGTCGTAGGCTTCGGCCATGTTGGCGATCTTGCGGGTCTCGGTGATGCCGCCGGCGTGGGAGGCATCGGGCTGGATGATGTCGACGTAACCTTCGCTCAACACCCGTTTAAAGTCCCAGCGCGAAAACAGTCGCTCGCCGAGGGCAATCGGGGTGCTGGTCAGCGGAGCCAGTTCTTTCAACGCTTCGTAGTTTTCGCTGAGCACCGGCTCTTCGATGAACATCAGTTTGTACGGGTCGAGCTCCTTCATCAGCACCTTGGCCATGGGCTTGTGCACCCGGCCATGGAAGTCGACGCCGATGCCGACGTTCGGCCCCACCGCATCACGCACGGCGGCAACGTTGGCCAGCGCCAGGTCGACCTTTTCGAAGGTATCGAGAAATTGCAGCTCTTCGGTGCCGTTCATTTTCACCGCCGTAAAACCACGGCCCACCGCCTCTTTCGCGGCCCGCGCAGTGTCCGCCGGACGGTCGCCGCCGATCCACGAATACACACGGATCTTGTCCCGCACCTGACCGCCGAGCAGGTCACTGACCGACACGCCCAGCGCCTTGCCCTTGATGTCCCACAGCGCCTGGTCGATGCCGGCCAGTGCGCTCATGTGGATCGCGCCGCCCCGGTAGAAGCCGCCGCGATACAGCACGGTCCAGATGTCCTCGATATTGCGTGGGTCTTTGCCGATCAGGTAGTCGGACAATTCCTCGACCGCAGCGGCGACGGTGTGGGCGCGGCCCTCGACCACGGGCTCGCCCCAACCGGTCACGCCCTCGTCGGTTTCGACTTTCAGGAAGCACCAGCGCGGCGGGACGATGAAGGTGGTCAGTTTGGTGATTTTCATCTTTTTATCTCTCTTGTTAGATGCAGCGCACGCAGCGCCAAAAAGTCTCAGCGAAGGGCTTTCCAGGCCGCCACGTAGGCCTTGGCATTGGCCGCTACTTGCTCAGTCGTCATGCCTGGCTTGAACAGCCCGGAACCGAGGCCGAAGCCTTTGACGCCAGCGTCGATGAACACCTGCATGTTGTCCGGTGTAATGCCGCCGACGGGCGCCAGGATCGTCCCCACCGGCAGCACCGCCAGCCAGGCTTTCACCACCGCAGGCCCCATCTGTTCGGCCGGGAACAGCTTGAGAATGTCGGCCCCCTCCTCCAGCGCCGCGAAGGCTTCGGTCGGCGTGGCGACGCCCGGCGACAGGTACAGCCCCGCCGCTTTCGCGGCCCGCAATACCTTGGCATCGCTGTGGGGCATGACGATCACCTGGCCGCCAGCCTCCTTCACCCGTTCGACCTGTTCCGGGGTCAGCACCGTGCCGGCACCGATCAGGCAATCGGCGGGCAGGGTCTCACGCAGGATGCGAATGCTTTCGTACGGTTCGGGGGAATTGAGCGGTACTTCGATGACGCGAAATCCGGCCGCATACAGGACTTCTCCGACAGCGGCGGCTTCCTGCGGATGCAGGCCGCGCAGGATCGCGATCAGACCGTTTTGCGCCAGTGCTTGCTTGAGCATGTCAGGCCTCCAGTCAGGGTTAACGGGATGAGGAATCGATCAGTCCGGCGGCGAGCGCCAGTTGCCACAGCCCACGCTCGGTGGCTTGCTCGGCCAGCGTCACCCGGGCAAAACCGCAGGCGTCGAGGGCCCGGCTGTAACGGGCGCACAACTGTGCGTTGCCGATGAGGACGATCGAAGGAAGCTGTGCGCTGTTGCGCCGGCGTCGTTGCACGTTGGCCAGCGCCGTCAGTTCGTGGCCAATCAGCAGGCCGGACAGATAGTCCGGTTGCGCGGTGGCGCTGAGTTCACCGGTCAGGCCCAGGCTGCGGGCGCTGAACAAGGTCGACAGCACGCCGATCTCGCCCTCCGCCGACAACGCCACCTGCACGCCGCGATCAAACGCCTCGGCATTGAACGTTGCGCTGTGCTGTTGGGTACGGCCGAGAATGCTGTGTTCGCTGAGCACGGCGAACACTTCGCCGGTCATGAAGGTGTCGAAACGAGTGATGCAGCCATCGGCCACTTCCACCCATTTCGAATGACTGCCCGGCAGGCCGATCAGCAGATCATTGCCCGCCTCGATCGGCAGGTTCTGCAGGACGCCGAGGACCTGGGTTTCCTCGCCGCGCATCACGTTCGGCAGTGCCGAACGCTGAATCACACCCGGCACGATATGCACGTCGACACCGCGAAGACTGCGAACGGTTTGCAGGGATTTTCCGAGATCGGCCACGTTGGCCGGCGTATCGCGGTAGGACGCTTCGCGCCAGCCCTGAGCGCTGCCGACCATGCCGCACGCGATCACCGGCAAGCCGGGTTGCGCATCGAGCCAGTCGCCGCACGCCTCGTCGAACGCCAGTTCAAAACCCTCGGCGCATTCGCAACCGTTGATGAGCCGCGGCGTCTTCGGCAACTGCATGATCCCGAACGACAGCGACCGCTGCGCCAGCACCTGCCCGCCCGCCGCGAGTTTGTAAGCACGTAGTGAGGTCGTCCCCCAATCGAGCGCGATCAATTGCGCCAGCATCGCTTCACCTGTTTTGTTATTGGCAGTGAGTGAGCCGGACTATAAACCTGAGTAAAGCAAAATCTCAATATATAAATATCATTCCCACATTATGGGACGAAGACAAAAAAAGATCGCAGCCGTCGGCAGTGCTTGCGGGAATAACAATTTCCCTGCAGTAGCTGCCGACAGCTGCGATCTTTTACGCCGGGCTCAGTTGCCCTCGGCAAACTCCCGCAACACCTTGCCATCCATGCGGTAACGCACCCACTCTTCCTGCGGTTGGGCGCCAAGGGATTTGTAGAATTCGATGGCCGGGGTGTTCCAGTCCAGCACGCTCCATTCGAAGCGGCCGCAGTCATTGGCGCAGGCGATTTTCGCGAGGTGGCGCAGCAGGGTTTTGCCGGCGCCGCCGCCACGCTGTTCGGGGGTGATGTACAGGTCTTCGAGGTACAGGCAGTTGCTGCCCAGCCAGGTCGAATAGCTGAAGAAAAACACCGCAAAACCGATCGGCAGACCGTCGCGCAGGCAGATCAGGCCATGAGCAGTGGCGCCTTCGCTGAACAGGCTGCGCTCGATGTCGGCGACGCTGGCGATGACTTCGTGACGGGCCTTTTCGAAGTCTGCAAGTTCAGTGATGAACGCGAGGATTTGCGGAGCATCGCTGGGGGTCGCCGGGCGGATTTCGATCGTCATGGACGGGCCTTGTCGGAAAAAAGAAAACGCCATACTAAGGCGGCGCGCGGCGCTCGTCACATGGCAATCCTTTCCAGACCAGACTGCTGCACCTTGCCGACGGTTTCCAGACCGTTGCCGGTCAGCGCCTGGCGCAGCTCCGTCATCGACGCTTGAAAGGTTTCATGGAGCAATTCAAGGAAGAGATCGGCCTCGAAAGCGCTCAGCCTTTCTGAACCGTTCGTCGATCATCAGGCACCAATCTTTCACGAGGGCAGACCAACAGGAGGTAAGGATTTCAATCACTGGAGACCCCCTATGATCTCGTCAAGGTTGACTGCGCTCGTATTCGCTACCCTCCTCAGCCCGGCGGTATTTGCCGCCTCGACTACCGCTGCCGGAACCGGGCCGACCGATCCGGTTACCCAGCCAAGAGCCCCCGCCATCAACAGCGCCCCCGGTATGAATACCGACGGTTCGGGTGTACCGCTGATCAATCAGCCACCCGCCACGGGAACCGATCCTCGCACCCAGGGCAGCGATCCCGGTCGCCAGGGCGGGATGAACACACCCAACGCTCCGGCTACCCCGGATAACGCCGGTCCAGGCGTCGGCTCGAAAACCACCACGGGTGGTTCGGGCTCTGAAGGCGCAGGCCAGTGATCCGTGCGTGATCCACGCAACACGCAACATGTCTTATCCACTTCCCTGAAGAGGTAACCATGAACGTCGATAAAAACCTGGAAAAAGAAGTCCTCACCCGCCTGTTGCATGCACATCCAAGCGGCCTCGGCAAAGAGGTGCTGGACAATTATCGCGGCGAGAAAGTCGTGGCCAGCGCCCTCGCCGCCTTGCAGGAGCGTGGACTGATTCACCACGGACACATCACTTGCAATGAAGCGGGAGAACATTCGCTGAATCTGCCGATCAAGCTCAGCGCTGCGGGTGTGGAAGCGGCCCGTAAACTCGATACCTGACGCCTCCAGTCGCTGGCGCAGGCAATGGTCGAATGCACTGCCTGCGCCAGTTCATGCAGAGATTTATCCGGATACAAGGAGAATCGTCATGCCTCGTGGAAGCAAAGCCAAATACACTGAAGAGCAAAAGCGCAAAGCCAAACACATCGAAGACAGCTATCAGAACAAAGGGATGTCCAAGGACGAAGCTGAAGCCCGCGCCTGGGCAACGGTGAACAAACAGTCCGGAGGCGGTGAGAAGGCCGGAGGTTCCGGGCGCCGCAAACCTGCCGGCGCCAAGGCCGAGGATCGCAAGGAATCGGCGCGGCGCGCGGCGGTGAGTCGTGAAGGGCATTCGCGCGACAGCAAGGCTTCGCGCGAAGTGCAGACGGTCGACAGCCTGCGAAAGGAGGCCCGCGAACGGAAGATTCCCGGGCGCTCGTCGATGCGCAAGGATGAGTTGATTGCGGCATTGCGCAAGGCGAGTTGAATCAGGCTTTGCGCTGAATATTCTGGCCTTTTCGCGATCGATCAGTGATCGCAAGTCTCACGGATCAGCGCATCGACTTGGGCAGTCCCCGGTGCGGTCGCCGGGCCCCAGCGGGTGACGGCCAACGCAGCCGCGGCGTTGGCGCGCCTTGCGGCTTCGTGAGCGGACAGCCCTCGCGCCAGTCCAGCGACGAATACGCCTGCATGCGCGTCACCCGCGCCGTTGCTGTCCACGGCTTGCACTTTGAAACCCGGTACATGCCGGCGTTCGCCGCGCTGGTGAGTCCAGCAACCCTGCGGGCCGTCGCGCACCACCATCAGCACATCCTGTGGCAGGTGCACGGCCAAGCGGTCCAGCGCTGTTTCGATGTCCGCCGCGCCTGTGAAACGCAGCGCCTCGACGCTGTTGCTGGTCCACACATCGATGCGCGGCAGCAACGCCTGCATCATCGGTGAGTCCGGCGATTCCACCAGCGGGCCCGGATCGAACACCACGTTGATCGTCCTCGGCAGCGCCAGCGTCCAGTCCAGCAACGCCTGGGCCTTGCCGCTGTGCAGCAGGCTGTAGCCGCTGACGTAGACGTAGTCCCCCGCCTCGGCTGCAACGCTGTTCAGCTCCGCCGCCGTGACCTCGCCTTCAGCGCCGATGTAGGAAATGAAACTGCGCTCGGCGGACGCATCGGTCAGCGCCACGCAGATCCCGGTGTCACGCTCTGCAGGCTGGTCGATGCCCATGCGGATGCCTTCGGCGTTCATCGCCTGCCGCGCCAGATCGCCGAACCGACCGTTGCCGTGGCGGCCGAGATAGACCACCGGCAAGCCATTGCGCGCGGCGGCGGCCATCACATTGAAGCCGCCGCCGGCTTCGAAACTGGCGGACTGCGCCAGCACGTCACCGCCAATTTGCGGCAGCGCATCCACGGCCATGACCAGGTCAATGATGACCTGGCCGGTGTGCAACATCTTAGGCATGAGCATTCTCGGATTGCGCAGCGCGGCGATCTCTCGCCCCGCCGAGTACGAAGTAAATGCCGCCGGCGACCACGAAGGTCACGATCCAGCCGAGGCCGTTGTGGCCCAGCCACGAGTCGGACAGGAAACCCTTGAACCAGACATTTTCAGCCGTGGTGCCGATGGTGGTGAAACTGAAGCCCAGCACGATGGCAATCGCCCACGCGCCGAATGCGCGCCACTCGATGCCGCCGCTGTACCAGTAGGCGCTGCTCGGGCTGACGTCGAGCAGATCTTTGGGGCTGTAGTAGTGACGGTGAATCAGGTCGACCACGAAGATCCCGACCCACGCGGTGATCGGTACCGCCAGCAGCGAAATGAAAGTGATGAACGGGCCGTAGAAACTGTCGGCGATCAGCATGAAGTAGATCGAACCGGCGAAGATCGCGACGATGTCGACCACCACCGCGTACACGCGTTTGACCTTCAGGCCGAGGGTCAGCGTGGTCAGGCCGGCGGAATACACCGACAGGTTGTTCGACAGCAACAGACCACCGAACGCGGTGATCAGATACGGCACAGCCATCCAGGTGGGCAGCATGTCGCGGATCGCCACGATCGGGTCAGTCGCCGACGCCAGGTCGTTGTTGCCCACCGAGAGCAGGCCGCCGAGGGTGATCAGCAGTACCAGCGGAATACCCGCACCGAATGCTGCAGATGCAACCAGGCGCACGGCTTTGACGCTGCGATGCTGATAGCGCGACATGTCGGCGCCGGCGTTGGCCCAGCCGATCCCGGTGCCGGCGGCCATGGTGCCGATGCCGATGATCATCGCGCTCATCGGCGCTGGCGTGGCATTGAACACCGCGCTCCAGTCGATGGTCGCGCAGAGGAAGCCGCCGACCAGAATGTTCAGCGCGCCGAACACGTAGGTCGCCCATTTCTGGATCACCAGCAAGGTGGCGTGGCCGAGGCCGGAAACCGACAAGGTCAGCAACACGAAAATCGCGATGAAAATCAGGGTCAACACCGGCGCGCTTTTGGCTTCAACCGGCGAGCCAAACAGGATCGAGCACAACGACAACAGCACGAACGCCGCGGTGGTGGTATTGACCGTTTCCCAGCCCAGGCGCGACATCAGCGACACCAGCGTCGGGCCGATATTGCCGCGCACACCGAAGATCGCCCGGGACAACGTCAGGCTCGGCGCACGACCGCGGCGGCCGGCAATCGAGATGATCCCCACCACCGCGAACGAACCGGCAGCACCGAGAATGGCGACGATAATCGCCTGCCAGATCGCCAGGCCGCGAAACGCAACCAGCGTGGCGCCCAGCGGCAGGCCGAGGATGGAAATGTTGGCCGCGAACCAGACCCAGAACAGTTGCAGCGGATGGCCGTTGCACTCGCCTTCCGGCACCGGTTCGATGCCCCGGGTTTCCAGTTGCCCGGCGCTTTGCCCGGCGTTCGATGAACTCATGAAAAATGCTCCTGTTTGCCTTTATTGTGGTTGTGGCAATGACGCAGAACGACCAGACATCCCGCCCTTCCTGGGCCTGTCTGCGCGATCCATTGCGGGTGAAAATTCGAGATTTGTGGTGCGCCATTTCGCGATGACGCCAGTTCAATCAGCGCAAGGCCAACAGCCCCTGCACCAACGGTTCCAGCTCCAGATCGTTGACGGCCTTCACCGTCTCGATCATCGGTGCCGGCCAGCTCTGCAGGCCCAGGCAGGCCCCGAGCATGGCGCCGAGAATCGCGGCGATGGTATCGGTGTCGCCACCCAGGCTCGCGGCCATGCACAGCGCATCGAACGGCGTCATTTCACCGACCGCGACTTGCTGCGCGAGGGCGAACGACACCACCACCGATTCCTGCGAGGCCACCGAGGTGCCGATCACGTCGTACAGCAGATCCGCGAGCAACACCGGGTCGCTCTCGACACTGATGCTGCGCGCCCAACTGATCCGCGAAGCGATGCGCCCACCGGCCACCCAGTGCCCGTGGGTTTCCGCTTGCTGAGCGATCTGTTGGCCGAGGTTCAGCGCCGCGCCCAGATCGAGGCCGTTGATGCCGGCCGAAACCACCGCCGCCACCGCTGCCGCGCTGGAAATCCCCAGCGTGGTGTTGTGAGTGACCTGACAGGCCTGCACCACCGCCGCGATGAAGCGCTCCGGATCGGCGACATCCGCCGCGATCCCCACCGGGGTGATGCGCATCGCTGCGCCGTTGGTGGTGCCGTAGCGCCCGGCCTCTTCCGGCGAATGGCCGGCGAGGATCATTTCGATTGCACGTTTGGTCGACGGACCGAGCAAGTCCTGCGAGCCCTTGGCCTGCATCTCGGCTTCCCATTCGATCAACCGTTGCGCGAGCACCGCCGGCTCGATCCGGCCCTTGCCTTCGATCAGCAACTCGCCGACCAGAATCGCCTGTTCGGTGTCGTCAGTGATCGAGCCTTTGGGCATGTTCGCGGCAATCGGTTGCAAGGGGCCGGCATCTTGCAGATCGGTGATCTGGCCGAAGCGCTGCTTGATGGCTTCGCGGTTCAGCGATTGCGTCGGCATGCCCAGCGCGTCGCCCAGGGCCAGGCCATAAAACGCGCCCAGGGCACGGTCGAGGGCGGTCATTTCGATTCTCCAAATTGCAGGTGCAGACGGAAATGCACCGGGTCGAGCAGGCTTTCAACTTGCTCCATGAAGCGGTTTTGCCGGTCGTAAGTGGTGCGCAGCGCTTTCAGAAACACCGTGCCTTCAGGGCGCCCGAGCAGTTCGGCATCGACAGCGTTGAGCGGCTCGGCGCCGATCCACTGGTCGCCGCGCTCGCCGATGTAACCGTAGGCGGCCAGGGTGATGGTCAGGGAGTTATCGATCAGGCCGACTCGCGGCAGGCTTTCCAGGCCTCCGCTGGCGGGCATCAGAGAGCGTTCAAGGGACACCGCCGTGCCATCGTTGGAACGGCGGCGACGTTCGAGAAGAATGAATTGATCGGAGCCGAAACGCGGCAGCAGATCCTCGCGGGTCACGGCTTCCAGGCGCAACACGTCGGTATTGATCATCGCCCCGCTGTCGGCCAAGGCCTGAGCCCAGCCACTGCGCTGATCCAGCGCCACCCCGTCAAACGTGACGATGGAACCGACCCCGCTTTGCGTGGCGATGTAATTGCGCCGCTTCAGTTCGGCCAACGCTTCGCGCAACGTGCCACGGCTGACGTTGAATTCCTGAGCCAACTGATGCTCGCCGGGCAACAGAAAGCCGTCCTCCATGAGGCCGCTTTCGATGCGTCGGACGAGCTCGTCGACCACCCGTTGTTTCTTGTCAAATCGTACCTGTCTAATCATGTACAAAGTGATAACCGAAACGGGTTGGGACGGGCAAGGGAAATTTTGGGTGGGGTGACGGAAGGCGGGAAGATCAAGAGCGCCCTCATCGGAACGCCGCCCGCCTAGCCCTCTCCCGAGGGAGAGGGGACTGAATGGGGGATATTCGGGAGGTACGCCGACCTGAAAAGGCTTTGCCGAATCCTTAATCGACTGGATTCTTCAGGTCAATGTAGAGTGCAAGACACCTCGGTCGGCTCCCTCTCCCTCCGGGAAAGGGCTGGGGTGAGGGAGCTTTTGATCTTAGCGTTGCTTGAGACGGTCGATAACCACAGCCAGCAGCAGAATCGACCCTCGAATCACGTACTGGTAGAACGTGTCGATATTCTTCAGGTTCATCGCATTCTCGATAATCGCCAGAATCAAGACCCCGGCAATCACATGCCGGATCATCCCGATCCCGCCACTCAGCGACACTCCGCCCAGCACGCAGGCCGAAATCACCGTCAGCTCAAAACCCTGGCCGATCATCGGCTGACCCGAAGTCATCCGCGACGCCAGAATCACCCCGGCCAACGCACCAATCACCCCATGCACGGCGAAGATGATGATCTTGGTTCGATCAACATTCACCCCCGCCAGCAACGCCGCTTCCTGGTTGCCGCCGATGGCCATGGTGTTGCGCCCGTAGGTCGTGTAGTTCAGCAACCAGCCAAAAAACAGGAAGCAGACGATGGTAATCAGAATCGGCACCGGTACGCCGAACAACTGGCCGTTGCCGAACACGAAAAACGATTCCTGCGATACGCCCACCGCTTTGCCATTGGCAAAGATGTAAGCCAGGCCACGGACGATCTGCATGGTCGCCAGCGTCGTGATCAGCGCATTGACCCGCAACTTGGCGATCACGATGCCGTTGATCAGGCCGACGATCAGGCCCATCACCAGCGCCGCGCTGACGCCGAGAAACACGCTGTTGGTGTCGCGCATCACCACCGCTGCGACCACCCCGGCGCAGGCAATCACCGACCCCACCGACAAGTCGAAGTGCCCCGACGCCAGGCAATACAACATGGTGCACGCGGCGATCCCGGTGGTGGAAATCGCCAGGCCCAGGCCACGCATGTTCAGCGGCGAGAGGAAGTTGTCGATCAGCAAGGTGCAGGCGACAAAAATGCCCACCGCCGCCAGCAGCATCACCCAGTCATCGAGAAAGCGCCGCATATCCAGGGGTTTGCGCTCGGTCGGCAGGGTTTCGTTTTGGGTTGTCATCATAGTCACCTCTCAGTTCGCCACGCCGTCAGCGCGGTGGCGCGGCAAAGCCAGTTGCAGCAGGTTGGATTCGTTGGCCTGGTCGCGGCTGACTTCGCCACGCAGGGCGCCCTCGCACAGCACCAGAATGCGGTCGGAAATACCCATCACTTCCATCAGATCGCTGGACACCACGATCACCGAAATACCGTCGGCGGCCAGGTTATGGATGATCTGATAGATCTCGGCCTTGGCACCGATGTCGATGCCGCGGGTCGGCTCGTCGAGCAGCAGGACTTTCATCGGCATCGACAGCCAGCGGCCGAGAATGGCTTTCTGCTGATTGCCACCGGACAGGAACTTGATCTGTTGCCCGGCGTGGGGCGTTTTCACTTTCAGGGCCTTGATCTGTTTCTCGGCATTGCCCTTTTCCCAGATCCCGCGCAGCAGGCAACCGAGCCCGGAATGCGCGCCGCGTGCACTGATGTTGATGTTCTCGGCGACGCTGGCGAGCGGGATGATGCCTTCCTTCTTGCGATCCTCCGGGCACAGCAGAATCCCGGCGGCAATCGCATCGCGGGGCGAACGCAGTTTCAGTTCATGGCCGCGCAATTCCAGGCGTCCGGCAGTGTTGCGCTCCAGACCACTGAGCAGCCGGAACAGCTCGGTGCGCCCTGCCCCGACCAGTCCGAACAGCCCCAGAATCTCGCCTTTGTGCGCATCGAAACTGATCGGCTCGCGCAGGCCCGGGCCGAGCAATCCATCGACTCTCAATGCCACTGCGCCACGGGGGCGACCGCGATAATCGTAGATGTCCTGAATGTCGCGCCCGACCATGCAAGTCACCAGTTGATCGTGGGTCAGCTGGCTCATGTCGTCGAAGGTGCGCACGTAGCGACCGTCCTTGAACACCGTCACCGCGTCGCAGATGCGGAACACTTCCTCCATGCGATGGGAGACGTAGAGCACCACTTTGCCCTCGTCGCGCAGCCGGCCGATGATTGCCATCAAGCGGTCGATTTCCCGCGCCGAGAGGCTGCTGGTCGGTTCGTCGAAGGCAATCACATGGGCGCCACGGGACAACGCCTTGGCGATCTCCACCAGTTGCCGCTGGCCGAGGGACAGGCGTCCGACCTTGGTCTGCGGGTCGATTTCATCGGCCAGGCCCTTGAGGCAAGCCAAGGCTTGCTGACGCAGCGCGCCACGATTGATCAGGCCGAAGCTGGCCGGCAGGTGACCGAGGAACAGGTTCTCGGCCACGGTCATTTCCGGCACCAGATGCAACTCCTGGTGAATCACCGCCACGCCGCTGCCGATGCTGTCGGCGGTGGACTTGAAGGCCATTGCCCGCTCACCGATCTGCAACTCGCCGCTGCTCGGGATGTAGGCACCGCCGAGGATTTTCAGCAGGGTCGATTTGCCGGCGCCGTTCTCGCCCATCAAGGCGTGAACCTGCCCGGGGTGAGCGACGAAACTGATGCCGTCCAGCGCCTTCACGCCCGGGAAGGTCTTGCCGATCCCGTTGAAACGCAGGCTGCCGCTGGCGCTGTGTTCTTGTGTTTGTACTTGCGCGTGCATTTAAGCCACCTCATCACACCGTTCAAACGGCCCGGCTGCCCGGGCCGTCGCTGCCGTCAGTTCCACAGGCCGATCTTTTCCAGCTCCTGCTTGAAGTTGTCGCGGGTGATCAGGGTCACGTCGTCCATCGCGGTGTACTTCGGCGGTTCTTTGCCGGTGGTGACCCACTCGTACATCATCTCGGCGGTCTTGTAGCCTTCGATGTGCGGGCTCGGCAGCATCGAACCGTAGAAGCCACTGTTGGGCTTTTTCAACTCGCCGATGGCGTCGGTGCCGTTGATGCCGATGCCGATCACGTTGGCCGCAGCAAACCCGGCGGCTTCGGTGGCGCGCACGCCGCCCAGCACGGTGTTGTCGTTCATGCCGCCGATGATCAGGTTCTTCGCCGCGCCCGGCAGCTTGACCAGCGCCGAGTTGGTGGCGTCCATGCTGCCCGGTACGTCGAGGGTTTTCAGAGCGGCTGTCAAAATGTGATCTTTCGGCATGCCCGCGTCTTCGAGCGCCTTCATCGAGCCGTCGGTGCGCTTCTTGCCGGTGTCGAGTTCGTTGTAGGTGTTGACCACCGCGTAGGTGTCTTTCCAGTCCCAGTTACGCTTTTTCGCTTCGGCGGCCATCGCGGCGCCCTGCTTCTGGCCGACTTCGAACGCGGCCATGCCGAGGTACGGCACGTCTTCCATGAACTTGCCATTGGCGTCGACGAAGCGGTCGTCGACGGCAATCACTTTCAGATCATTGAGTTTGGCCTTGGCCATGATCGCTGGGCCGAGGGACACGTCCGGCGGGCAGATGACGAAGCCCTTGGCGCCATTGGCTGCGAGGCTGTCGATGGCCGAGAGGGTTTTCTCGCCGTCCGGCACGGCGATCTTGATCAGTTCGAAGCCCTTGTCCTTGGCGGCTTTCTCGGCGAAGGCCCATTCAGTCTGGAACCACGGCTCTTCAGCCTGCTTGACCAGAAAACCGATCTTCACCGGATCGGCGGCCAGCAGCGAACTGCTCAGGCTGAACGCAGTGACCGCCAACGCGGTACTGCACAGGGTACGAATCCCGAAACGACGTTTCATAAGCAGACTCCTTGTTATTTTTCTTGAGCGTTATTTGAAAAACGTTAAAGCGGTCGAAGCGTTTCCTGCGCATCATGACGAAAATAGTCATATCGTATGATGATTGGATTTCAGGCGGACCTTTCCACCTGAAATCCGCTTTTCTCAGTCGTGGTACATCACCGAGCGGCCACCATCGATGGTGATGCACGAGGCATTGATGAACGGCGCTTCATCACTGGCCAGGAACACGGCGGTCATCGCCACTTCAATCGGCTGGCCGATGCGTTTCGGCGGATGCAGATCGAAAGCGCGCTGGCGTTCGGCGTGCGGGTCGGCGAAGCCGTTCCAGTAATCGACGTTGAGCTGGGTTTCGATGTAGCCCGGGGCGATGGCGTTGACACGAATGCCCTTCGGCGCGTACTCGATACCCAGCGCGCGGGTCAGCCCGAGCAGGCCGTGCTTGGCCACCGGGTAGGGGAAGCAGCCGGGAATGATGTTTGTCGAATGGGTCGAGGCAATGTTGATGATGCTGCCGATGCCCTGCTCGATCATCTGCGGCAGCACGGCTTTGCAGCCGTACCAGGCGCCGTCGAGATCAATGGCGAAGCAGCGTTTCCAGTCTTCTTCGGTCATTTCCAGCGGATCACGGAACACGTTGACCCCGGCGCAATTGACCAGCACATCGATGCGACCGTGCAGTTCGATGGCCAGTTTGGCCATGGCGTGCAGATCCTGCTGACGCGATACATCGGCCTTGATCGCTTGCACGTCGGCGCCCTGCTCGCGCCAGTGCGCGGCGACTTTCTCGACCTTTTCGGCCTGGATATCGCTGATCACCAGTTTGGCCTGTTGCGAGGCAAAGGTCGCGACGATTGCTTCACCGATGCCTTGGGCGGCGCCGGTCAGCAGCACGACCTTGTTTTTCAGGCGCTCGCCTTTCGGTGGCTCGGGCACGGGCGGCAGGGACAGAGGTTCAGCCATGGATCAGGACTCCTGTTCGAAAGCATAAAAAAACCGGGCATCTGACGATGTCCGGTCTGGAAGGCTTGTGGAACAAAACAGGCGAGCGCACGCCACGGAACCGAAACGGCCCGAAGCGCTGACTCCGCTGTGGAGTGCGATGAAAATTCGCTGCATCACTTCACCTGTTTTGTTCTTTTTAAGTGTGAGTGCGTGTTACTGCTGGAGCCGACTATAAACCCGACCGCCAAATAATCTCAATATATAATTTTGCATCCCATATTTTGGGATTTAACTGGCAAATCGCGTACAGAGCTTTCCGGCAACATCAACCCGCATCGACAGCACGGCGCCGTCCAGCGAGTGGTTCAGCGGACTTTTGGCGCTGGTGATGTACAGCGTTTTCAGGTCTGCGCCGCCAAATACACAACTGGTCGGGCGGCTGATCGGCAGGTCGATCTTGCGGTCGATCTGGCCATTCGGTGTCAGGCGCAGCAGGCAACTGCCGTCCCAACGGGCATTCCACACGTAGCCTTCGGCGTCCATCGCCGAACCGTCCGGGCCGCCGTTCTGATCGGCGCTGTACCAAGGCTGGGCGGTGTCGAGGTTGCCGTCGGTGTGAATGAAGTAGCGGTACAGCGTGCTGTCGAGGCTGTCGCCGAACAGCAACGTGGTGCCGTCGTCACTCCAGAGCAGCGTGTTGGGAATGCCAAGACCCCGTAGCAACGGCGTGACTCTTTTGTCCGGATCAATCCGGAACAGCCCGCCGGAACGACGGGTGATCGGCAGATCCTCGCCGTGTTCGCCGATGTTGTTTTGCATGGTGCCTAGCCACAAGCGGCCCTGACCATCGCAGCGCGCTTCGTTGGCACGATTGCCCGGTTGCGGATCGGCGACGCAGAACAGCGACAGTCGCGGTTCAAGTCCGGGAGAATCCAGATCAAGTCGGTAGACGCCGCTGCTCAGGGTCACCAGCGCATCGCCGCTGGCGCAGGGAATGAACGCCGAGACGTGTTCCGGCATCTGCCAGATCTGCACGTTCTGCCCGATCAGCCGCAGCGCCTGCCTGCCAGCGATGTCCACCCAGTACAGCGCCTGAGTCGGTGCGTCCCAGAACGGGCCTTCGCCCAGTTGCGCCCGATGCTCTGTCACCGCAGTCCACGTCATGCAACCTCCTGTCTTGTTGTTTTTGTCAGCTGGCTTTCTTGTCGGCCATCACCTGCGGGTAAAACCGCTTGATGGCCAGGTCGGCATTGTCGATCAGGGTCATGCAGGCCCACACCCCGCGCGCGGCATCCCGGGCGGCGATGGCGTCGGCCATGTCTTTGTGGATGGGCAGTGTCCGGCGCAATTCGTCGGGGTCGGCTGCGGAAACTTCGAAAGACACGGCGAGCAGCGCGCCGAGGGCCGGCACCATTTGCTCGATGAATTGATTATGGCTGGCGGCGAGTATGCATTCGTGGAAGAACTGGTCGGCACGGTTGTAATCGATGCCGCTGTCCACTGCCCGCTCAAGCGCGTTGTAGGCCTGCTGCACGGCTTGCACCTGTTCCACGGTCGCCCGCTCGCAGGCCCAGCGCACCGCCATCGGTTCGATGGTGCGGCGCAGGTCGAGCAGGTCATCGACGAAGTTTTCCGGCAGGCCGCTACGTGACAACCAGCCCACGACTTGCGGATCGAACAGGTTCCAACGCTTGATCGGCAGCACCCGCGTGCCGACTTTCGGCCCGACTTCAAGCATGCCTTTGGCGACGAGGGTCTTGATGGCTTCGCGGATGACGGTGCGGCTGACCCCGAGCTGCTCGCCCAGATCGGCCTCGACCTTGATCGCCTGCCCCGGTTTTACCTGGCCGGCGGCGATCCAGGCGCCCAGCCAGTCAACCGTTGATGCGTGAAAACTGCTCGACATGGACACCCCGAAGCCGTTCGCTGTGAGTGTCTACGCTAATCATCATACGATTGGGAGTCAACGACAAAAAACCGCAGCCTGCTTTCACAGACTGCGGTTTCTTAGGGTTCGAGGCCGATGCGGAAGAATTCGCCGCTACTCCAGACGCCGAGCCAGCGCTGGCCATCGATTTCCCGGCTGACTGCCAGTTCAACCAATTGGTAGAACACGTTGCGATGGATCAGCGCTTCGAGGTTGGTGCGTACATGCACATAAGGGGCTGGTTCTTGAGTGACCGGGTCGATCTCGACGCGGAGCGGATGTTGCGCGCCGGCCTCGGTGGTTTCATCGACATTGGTGGTAAAGCGCAGCACTTGCGACTCGCCCTCGCCTTCCACCTCGACGGCAATCGCCACGAAGGGCGCGTCATCGACCTTGATCCCGACTTTCTCAACCGGCGTGATCAGGAAGTAATCATCGCCATCGCGGCGGATGATGGTGGAGAACAGCTTGACCATCGGCTTGCGCCCGATCGGCGTACCCAGGTAATACCAGGTGCCGTCGCGGGCGATGCGCATGTCGATGTCGCCGCAGAAGTCCGGGTTCCACAAGTGCACCGGCGGCAAGCCTTTGGTTTTGGGGATTTGCCCCAGCAGGTCATTGGCTTTTTGCGGGCCACTCATGGCGTACTCCTTGAATTACTGGTCCCCGACGCCCAGCAGGCTGCGCGCATATTGCGCGAGCGGTGGGCCGATCAGGTCTTCGGGCTTGTTATCGTGGAACGTCAGTAAACCGCCACGACTCTTGATCCGTGCAGTATCAATCAAATACTGGGTGCTGGTCTCGATCAACATGATCTGAATCACGCCGCCGTCGATACCGAGGCGATCCACGGCTTCCTGATCGAGCCACTCATCGGAGTTGCCGATGCGGTCGTCGGCCTTGGCGAAACGGGTGTAAAGTAAGTAATGAGCACCGGCGTCGCGGGCTTCGCCCATCGCCTGGTCGAGGCCTTCCGGCACGCGGGCGCGGCGGACCATCGGGAAGTATTCGACGAAGCCTTTGAAGGCCTCTTCAGCGACTACGTTGGGGCGCGGGTAGGAACCACCCGGCGGCGCGAACGAGCCTTGCGCGATGTAGATGAACGAATCGGGCTGAATACGGAAATTGTTAACGCGGCGGCTGTCGCTGTGATCCAGCAGACCCGCGTCGCTCATCTGGTAGCGAGTCCCTTCGGCCATGTCACTGACAGTCATACAGCCGCCCAGCGCCAAAACGGCCAGCAGCAAAACCAGGCTACGCATCCTAATCCTCCAGAAGCCGGTGACGGAAAACCGGCGAATGGCCGTAGGATGCAGCTTTTGCGCCAGTCCTTGGAAATGTGCAGGTATCCGCTTTGAAATAGAGTTTCTGTGGCGAGAGACTTAGCCGCCGATGATCTTCATGACGGTGGCGCCACCGGAGAATGCGACTTCCTGCTTGTCGCCCAACGCCTTGACCAGTAGTCGTTGCAACGCCGGCAGCGCCTCGTGGCGCGGTTTGTCGAGCAGGTCACCGACATAGTGGCGGTTGCTCGACGACAGGCAGCCATGCAGCCATCCGGTGGACGACAGGCGCAAGCGCGAGCAGGTTCGGCAGAACGGCACGCTTTCGTTGGCGATCACGCCGAAATTGCCCAGACCGGGAATCGCATAGCGAACAGCCGTGGCGTCCACCGGCGCGTCGGTTTGCGCATACTCGTAATGCTCGCCGATCAGACTCAGCAGCTGTTGCAGGCTGACAAACTGTTGCAGGAAGGCATTGGAGTCGGTGGCCAGGTGACCCATTCGCATCAACTCGATGAAACGCAGTTCAAAGCCGCGTTCAAGGCAGTAATCGAGCAACGGCATCACCTGGTCGAGGTTCTGCCCGCGCAGCGGCACCATGTTGACCTTGATCTTCATTCCCGCCGCTGCCGCCTGATCCATGCCATCCAGCACAGTGGCCAGATCGCCACCACGGGCGATGCTGCGGAACGCGCCGGCGTCCAGCGTATCGAGGGAAACGTTGATGCGTCGCAGGCCGGCATCGACCAGCAACGGAAGTTTTTTCGCCAGGAGCTGGCCGTTGGTGGTCAGGCTGATGTCTTCCAGGCCCATCTTGCCGACGGCGCTCATGAACGATTCGAGTTTGGGGCTGACCAGCGGCTCGCCACCGGTGATGCGCAGGCGCTCGATGCCGGCGGCTTCGATCAGATAAGCCACGCCACGTGCCATGGCCTCGGCCGACAGTTCATCCTGCGCAGCCACCAGCCGCTTGCCGTTGGGCACGCAGTAGGTACAGGCGTAATTGCAGGCTGAAGTCAGACTGATCCGCAAATTGCGAAAACGCCTGCCTTGACGGTCAACGATCATGAAGCACTCCGGCGATGGAAAATCGAGCGGCTAAAACTTGACTCACAATTCAAGTTTTAGCAAGCCCTATGCCTGAGTATATTCCTGAGGTACTGCGCCATGTAGCGAAAAACACGGCGCATAAGGCAACTGAATGATTCAGCTGCTCGGCGTTTCAGGGTCGCGCTTGCGCTTGTTGCCCATGCGCACGCCGATATCCATCAGGAACTGGAAGAAACCTTCCTGATCTTCCAGCACATTGCTCCAGAACGGCGAGTGATACAGCGCCACCGCGCCGTGCACCAGCGCCCAGGATGCGCAGTAGTGGAAGTACGGCGGCACGTCTTCGAGCTTGCCTTCGCTGATGCGGCCCTTGATGAGCAGCGTCAGACGTTCGAAGTTCGAGGCACGGATCTTGTGCAGCTCCTCGACCATCTCCGGCACCTGATTGCCCTTGACCACCTTCTCTTCCAGGCGATCGAACAGGCGATAGCGCTGCGGGTCACGCATGCGGAATTCAAAGTAGGCACGGGACAGGGCTTCCTTGTCCTTGTCGACATCGGCCGAATGCAACAGCTCGTTCAAGTCGCGCTCGTAATCGAGCATCAGGCGCAGGTAGATCTCGGCCTTGGACTTGAAGTGCTTGTAGATCGTGCCTTTGCCGATACCCACGGCATCAGCAATCATCTCGACGGTGACACTGTCTTCACCTTGTTCGAGGAACAGCTTGAGCGCGGTATCGAGAATTTCTTGCTCGCGGCGACGAAACTCACGGACCTTACGAGGTTCTTTGTGCATAAGAAAAGGTCTGTAGGGGTCAAAATTCGAAGCCGCGTATTATGCCTAACTTGCGCAAAAATGCACGGATCATCCGACCATATCTGTGTTTCTTGTTCATTTCACGAACGTTTGCACGGCAATGAGAACATAACCGAAGCGAACGTATTCCAAATTTGTTTAAAAACCCCGACTGCCCCACTGGACTGAACGCCAGACTGATCAATACTTGAACTGTCGGGCGACATCTCCCCCAAGTGTCGCGCCGGTAAAGGTACCAAAGGACCGCGTGCCTTTGTTTTACTCCTAATGGTCTTAACCCGGATTCACCCCCCAGAACCCGGGTTTTTTTTGCCTGCGATTCAGGCTTTTACGTGGGCCAGCGGAAACAGCCGCTTGAAGTTCTGCGTGGTCTGCTCGGCAAAACGCTCGTAGTTTTCACCCCGCAGCATCGCCAGAAACTCTGCCACTTCCCGCACGTATTGCGGCAGGTTCGGCTTGCCGCGATAGGGGATCGGCGCCAGGTATGGCGAATCGGTTTCCACCAGCAGGCGATCAGCCGGAACCTTGCTCGCCACATCGCGCAGCGCATCGGCATTGCGGAAGGTGACGATGCCCGACAGGGAAATGTAATAACCCATGTCCAGCGCTGCCTTGGCCATGTCCCAGTCTTCAGTGAAGCAATGCAGCACGCCGGCCTGGGGCAGCGCGGCTTCGCGCAACAGCTCAAGCGTGTCGGCGCGGGCGCCACGGGTATGGATGATCACTGGCTTGCCGGTCTGCCGGGCGGCCTGCAGGTGCAGACGGAACGATTCCTGCTGCAGCTGGGCGGCTTCCGGCTCGTAGTGGTAGTCCAGACCGGTTTCACCGATCGCCACCACTTTCGGGTGATTGAGCTCGTGCAGCAGCCAGTCCAGTGCCGGTGCCGCGCCGGGCTGCACATCCAGCGGATGCACGCCGACCGAACAATCGACGTCTTCATAGCGCTCGGCCAGCGCTTTGACATCGGCGGCGTTGTCGGCACTGACGCCGATGCACAGAAAGTGACCGACTCCGCGCTGACGAGCCGCATCCAGTGCGGCATCCAGAGAGCCGTCGTGGACGGCAAGGTCGAGGCGATCAAGGTGACAATGGGAATCTACGAGCATAAAAAGGACTGCAACTTACATCGTATGAGTGGGACGGTCGGACTTCAGGGCTCCGGCCAGATGGGTTTCGATGCGACTGCGGGCGGTGTTGTCGCCATCGTTGAATTGCACGCCGACGCCGGCCGCGCGATTGCCCTGGGCGCCTTTGGGGGTGATCCAGGCGACTTTGCCGGCCACCGGAATCTTTTCCGCTTCATCCATCAGATGCAACAGCATGAACACCTCGTCGCCCAACTTGTAGCTCTTGTTGGTGGGGATGAACAGGCCACCGTTCCTGATGAACGGCATGTAAGCGGCATAAAGCACGGATTTGTCCTTGATGGTCAGGGACAAAATGCCGTTGCGCGGCCCCGGGCTGACGGGTTCATTCATGTTGACCTCCACTGCTGATGTTCAGAGTCTAGGTACACATTCTTATCTTTGGCCAGGCAGACTCGCCCATTGCACCAACAACGCTTCCAGCAGCAATGCCGCGTTGAGGTTGGCCTTGCTCAGGACTTTCTGGCGCTGGGCGAGAATCCAGTCCTGGATATCGAGCACTTTAGCCTGAGCGCTTTTCTGCGCCAGATACTGCACAACCTTGCGCATGTCGGTCAGGCCCAGGCCCGCTTCATCCTGGGTCAATTGATAACGCAGGATCAGGCTCGACCAGTCGCAGAACCAGTCGAACAGACGCAGCATCGGAATGTTTTTCCACTCCTCGGCCAGCTGCGTCGGCGATTGCTGCTGCTTGAGCAGCTTCTTCACGCCTTCCACAACTTGCGCGCGCTGTTCGCGCACGCCCTGTCCCTGCAACGTCACGGCCGCCAGCGGCGAACCAGCGGCCAGGGTCAAGAGTTCGACACGTTCGTCTTCGGAACATTCCGGCAGCGCCCGAGCCAGCCATTGCAGGCTCATGGCCTCGCTCGGCAGCGGACAGGCCTGCTGCACACAACGACTCTTGATGGTCGGCAGCAGACGGCTCGGCTGGTGACTGACCAGCAACAGCACGGTGTCGCCGGACGGCTCTTCAAGGCTCTTGAGCAAGGCGTTGGCGGCGTTGATGTTCATCGACTCCACCGGCTCGATCAGCACCACCTTGCGCCCGCCCAGTTGCGCGGTCTGCACCACGAAACTGACCAGATCGCGCACCTGGTCGACCTTGATCGCCTTGTCCGCCTCTTCCGGCTCCAAAATGTAATTGTCCGGATGGCTGCCCGCCTTGAGCAGCAGGCAGGACTTGCACTCGCCGCAGGCTTCAGGCGTCGGACGCTGGCACAACAGGCTGGCCATCAGCCGCTCGGCCAGCGCACGCTTGCCGATCCCGGCCGGCCCGTGCAGCAGATACGCGTGGGCGTGTTGAGTACGCCCGGCCAGTTGCTGCCAGAGGCTGTCCTGCCATGGATAGGCCTCAGCCACGGCAAAGCTCCAGCAAGTTCGGAATCAGGGTATCCAGCGATTGTTGAACCTTGACCAACGGCTGACCGGCGTCGATCCGCACGTAACGTGCAGGATCGGCCTCGGCACGCTTGAGGAACGCACTGCGCACAGCCTCGAAAAACTCACGGCCTTCCAGCTCGAAGCGATCCAGACGACCCCGAGCGCTGGCACGGGCCAGGCCGATTTCCACCGGCAGATCGAAAATCAATGTCAGATCGGGGCGCAGATCACCCTGAACGAAAGTCTCCAGCGCCGCGATGCGTTCCAGCGACAAGCCGCGGCCGCCACCCTGATAGGCGTAAGTCGAATCAGTGAAACGGTCACACAACACTACCGCGCCACGGGCGAGCGCCGGTCGGATGACTTCAGCCAGATGCTGGGCACGGGAGGCGAACACCAGCAGCAGCTCGGTGTCCGGGTTCATCACTTCGTCGACCGGTGCCAGCAACACCTCTCGAATGCGCTCGGCCAGCGGCGTACCGCCTGGCTCACGGGTCAGCACCACTTCGATACCGGCGGCGCGCAGGCGCTCGGCGAGGTATTCGCGGTTGGTGCTTTTGCCGGCGCCTTCCGGGCCTTCCAGGGTAATAAACAAGCCAGTCACAGGCAGTCCTTAATCAAAGTCATTGCGCGTTTTGCGGTGAGACCGCTCCAGTTTCCGGCGTCGGCGCGGGTTCCTGCGCAGGAACTTGCGGCAACGACTCGGGCGCCGTGTCGGGGGATGCGGCAGGAACGGCCTCGCCAGTGGCCGGAGTGGCTTCCGGCGTCGAGGCCGGCGCCGGGCTCGAGCGGTAATCCGAGCGCCGTTTGAGCTGGAACTCACGCACCGCACTGTTGTGTGCATCGAGGTCGTCGGAGAATACGTGGCTGCCGTCGCCACGGGCGACAAAGTAGAGGCTGGTTCCTTCCACCGGGTTCAACGCCGCGTGAATCGCCTCGCGGCCGACCATCGCAATCGGCGTCGGCGGCAACCCGGGAATCACATAGGTGTTGTACGGCGTGGCTTCCTTGAGATGAGCACGGGTCAGCTTGCCGTTGTAGCGATCACCCAGACCGTAGATCACCGTCGGGTCGGTCTGCAGCTGCATGCCCAGGGCCATGCGGCGCACGAACACACCGGCAATCTGGCCACGCTCCTGGGGAACGCCGGTTTCCTTCTCCACCAGCGAGGCCATGATCAGTGCCTGATACGGTTCGGTATACGGCGCATCGGCGGAACGACTTTCCCATTCCTTGGCCAGCACTTCGTCAAGGCGGTCGAACGCCTTTTTCAGCAGCTCGGTATCGGAAACCCCGCGCACAAAGCGGTAGGTATCGGGGAAGAATCGACCTTCGGGAAACACGCCCTTGTGGCCGATCTTGCTCATCACATCACTGTCGCTCAGGCCGGTCAGGGTCTGTTCGATCTTTTCATCTTTCGCCAGTGCGGCGCGCACCTGATGGAAATTCCAGCCCTCGACGAGTGTCAGGCTGTATTGAACCACTTCGCCACGCTTCCACAGTTCGATCAGGCCCTTGACGGTCATGCCCGGCTGCATGCGGTACTCGCCCGTATGGATCGGGGTGCCGGACAGATTGAAGCGCCAGTAAATGCGCAGCCAGAATGCGTCCTTGATCACACCATCCGCTTCAAGGCCGAGAATAGTACGGGTCGGCGTGGAACCCTTCGGCACATCCAGCAATTCTTCCTGCGTGATGTTCAGGGGCTGTTCCAGCGCCGAATGAATCTTCCAGGCGCTGGCGCCCAGCAGCAGCCCTGCCAGAACCAGTCCGGTTTCCAGCAGCAGCAAAAGTTTACGTCTCACGAATCAGGCATCCAGTAGCGTGCGGGCAATGGTTTGCAGTTTACGGGTGAGCGGCCCAACCGGCCAGCTCAGTGCAGCGTACGCGCGTACCGGCCAGACGCCATACACGCTGTTGCAGACAAAGACTTCATCGGCCCATTGCAGCTGTTCAAGGCTGATATCGGTGATTTGCACGGGGATACCCGATGACGCTGCCTGAAACAATAATTCGGCGCGCATCACGCCAGCCACGCCGCAACGTTTCAGATCCGCCGTGACCAACACGCCGTCACGTACCAGAAACAGGTTGCTGAACACACCTTCGATCACACGCCCCGCCTGGTCGAGCATCAGGCCTTCCGCGTGCTCGCTGTCCTGCCATTCGGCGCGAGCGAGGACCTGTTCCAGACGATTGAGGTGCTTGAGACCTGCCAGCAAGGGCTGAACAGATAAACGCGTCGTACACGGGAACAGGCGAACGCCTTGCTCGCCATGGACAGCAGGATACGCCGCAGGAGGATTGCCTTGCAGAATCCGTCGGCCCTGCGCCGAAGGATCCGGCGCATAACCGCGCAAACCGTCGCCGCGGGTGAGGATGAGTTTGAGCACCCCCTCGCCCATGGCCGCTGCATAGGCTTGCAGCTCGCTACGGATCAGCTCGATATCGGCCGCGATGGCCAGGCGTGAACAGCCCTCGGCCAGCCGAGTCAGGTGACGTTCCAGCAGCAAAGGCTGGCCGCCACATACGGCGATGGTCTCGAACAGACCGTCGCCGTAAGCCAGGCCGCGATCTTTCAGCGACAGAGCGTCAGCCGGTTGACCGTCGACCCAGCAGTCCATCAGCCGGCGAACCGACGGAACGCCAACGTGCCGTTGGTGCCGCCAAACCCGAACGAGTTGGACAGTACGACATCGATGTCCATGTTGCGTGCGGTGTGCGGCACAAAGTCGAGATCGCAGCCTTCATCCGGCTCATCGAGGTTGATGGTCGGTGGCGCCACCTGGCTGTTGATCGCCAGCACACTGAAGATCGCCTCGACCGCGCCCGCTGCACCCAACAGGTGACCGGTCATGGACTTGGTGGAGCTGACCGCCAGTTTGTAGGCGTGATCACCGAACACCGACTTGATCGCATTGGCTTCGGCGAGGTCGCCGGCCGGCGTCGAAGTACCGTGGGCGTTGATGTATTGCACTTGATCGACATTGATCTTCGCGTCACGCAGCGCATTGGTGATGCAGCGTGCGGCACCGGCGCCGTCGGCAGGTGGCGACGTCATGTGGAACGCATCGCCACTGGTGCCGAAACCGATCAGCTCGGCGTAGATGGTCGCGCCACGGGCCTTGGCGTGCTCGAGCTCTTCGAGCACCAGCGCACCGGCACCGTCGGACAGTACGAAGCCGTCACGGCCCTTGTCCCATGGACGGCTGGCGCGGGTCGGTTCATCGTTGCGGGTCGACAGTGCGCGAGAAGCGCCAAAGCCGCCCATGCCCAGACCGCACGCGGCCATTTCGGCGCCGCCGGCAATCATCACGTCGGCTTCGTCGTACATGATGTTACGGGCTGCCATGCCGATGCAGTGCGTACCGGTGGTACACGCCGTGGCGATAGCGTAGTTAGGCCCCTGTGCACCCAGGTGGATGGACAGGAAACCGGAAATCATATTGATGATCGAGCCAGGCACAAAGAACGGAGAAATCCGGCGCGGACCGGTCTCGTGCAAGGTGCGGCTGGTTTCTTCGATGTTGGTCAGACCGCCGATACCCGAACCCATGGCCACGCCAATGCGTTCACGGTTGGCATCGGTGACTTCCAGACCGGCATTGCGTACGGCTTGAAAGCCGGCCGCCAGACCATACTGAATGAACAGGTCGAGCTTGCGCGCTTCCTTGACCGACAGGTATTCCTCGACATTGAAGCCCTTTACCGAGCCGCCAAAGCGGGTGGAATAGGCAGAAAGGTCGGTGTGTTCGATCAGACCAATGCCACTGCGGCCAGCCAGAATGCCCTGCCAACTGCTCGGCACATCCGTGCCCAGTGGCGACAACATACCCATACCGGTGACTACGACGCGTCTACGCGACACAGCACTCTCCTTTTTCAAATGACGACTTTGCATCAGGCCTAAAGAAAAAACCGCACGCCATGATGGCAGTGCGGTTTTTCCATGACAGCAAGCAACGATTACAAACTATTACGCCTGGTGGCTAGTAACGTAGTCGATTGCAGCTTGTACAGTAGTGATCTTCTCAGCTTCTTCGTCAGGGATTTCGGTCTCGAATTCCTCTTCCAGAGCCATCACCAGCTCAACGGTGTCAAGGGAGTCGGCACCCAGGTCTTCTACGAAGGAAGCGGTGTTTACCACTTCTTCTTCTTTAACACCCAGTTGCTCGGCAACGATTTTCTTGACGCGCTCTTCGATGGTGCTCATACCTTGTTTTCACTCCTAATGGACAAATTCAGGCAGCTGGCCAGTGGGTAAGTGTATAGAAAGACTTTTCAGCTTTTCAACTGAAAGCTTCACTCCTCAAACCCTGCGGCCCTCTGCCTATAAATAGATTGCAGCTTTATAACGGATTTTAGACAGCTCGTATGACATTTTTTTGAAGCAATCCGTCACATTTGAATTACATGTACATCCCGCCGTTCACCGGGATTGTAGCCCCGGTCACGTATGCCGCACCGTCGGATGCAAGAAAAGCGACCACGGAAGCGATCTCTTGAGCTTGTCCCAGACGGCCCAGCGGAATCTGCGTCTGCAAGGCTTCACGCTGTGCTTCAGGCAGCTCGCGAGTCATATCGGTGTCGATGAACCCTGGGGTTACCGAGTTGACCGTAATCGAACGCGAACCGACTTCACGCGCCATGGCACGGCTGAAACCTTCCAGACCGGCCTTGGCGGCTGCATAGTTTACTTGGCCAGCGTTGCCCATGGCACCCACCACCGAGCCAATACTGATAATTCGACCCCAACGCGCCTTGGTCATGCCGCGCAGAACGCCCTTGGACAGGCGATACAGACTGTTCAGGTTGGTATCGATCACGTCGTACCACTCGTCGTCTTTCATGCGCATCATCAGGTTATCGCGAGTGATGCCGGCATTGTTGACCAGGATCGCCACCGGAGCACCGAACTGCTCCTGGATGCTCGCGAGCACCTTGGTGACCGACTCATCGCTGGTGACGTTCAGTTCGAAACCTGCGCCCTGAATGCCGTTTTCCTTCAGGGTCGCAGCAATACGCTCAGCGCCCGAAGCGGAAGTCGCGGTGCCAACAACGATGGCGCCCTGACGACCCAGTTCCAGTGCGATAGCCTGGCCGATACCACGGCTTGCGCCGGTGACCAGTGCAACTTTACCTTGCAGACTCATGCAAGCTTCTCCTGATTCAGACAGCCGCTGCGCGAGCAGCAGCGAAAGCGTCTGGGGTATTGAGGTTGGAAGTCGAAACGCCTTCGGCGCAACGCTTGTTCAGGCCGGCCAGCACTTTGCCAGGGCCGCACTCGACCAGATTGGTCGCGCCTTTCGCTGCCAGAGTCTGTACGGACTCGACCCAGCGAACCGGCTTGTAGAGTTGCTCCAGCAGGTCGCGCTTGAGGGTTTCCAGATCCGCCGGCACCTGAGCGCTGACGTTCTGCACCACAGGGATCTGCGGCGCCTGCCAGTCGATGGCGGCGATGGACTCGGCAAAGCGCTCGGCAGCCGGGCGCATCAGCTCACAGTGCGATGGCACGCTGACCGGCAGCGGCATGGCTCGCTTGGCGCCACGAGCCTTGCAGCCTTCAATGGCGCGCTCGACAGCCGCCTTGGCGCCAGCGATCACCACCTGACCCGGGGAATTGAAATTCACCGCGCTGACCACTTCGCCTTGAGCCGCTTCGGCACAAGCTGCCAGCACGTCAGCATCTTCCAGACCGAGGATGGCAGCCATGCCGCCCTGCCCGGCTGGAACGGCTTCCTGCATCAGTTGGCCACGGCGCTCGACGAGTTTTACCGCGTCCGCCAGGCTCAGGCTGCCGGCAGCGACCAGTGCGCTGTATTCACCCAGGCTGTGACCGGCAACGAAGGCCGGACGCGCACCACCTTCAGCCAGCCACAGACGCCACAGGGCGATCGAAGCGGTCAGAATGGCCGGTTGGGTTTTGTCGGTTTGATTGAGCAGCTCTTCCGGGCCCTGCTGGGTCAGTGCCCACAGGTCGTAGCCCAGAGCATCGGATGCTTCTTTGAAAGTTTCGAGGATCAGCGGATGTTGCGCGCCCAGCTCGGCCAGCATGCCGAGGGACTGCGAACCCTGTCCTGGAAAGACGAATGCGAGGGAAGCAGACATGTAACAAGCCCCTAATGATCTTGTCGTCGGAAAAATGGCATCCCGCTAGAGGGACGCAAGAAACTGACAGTTGGATGGCCCTTTGAACCGGGCGGTCACATTTAAGCATTGTCCGACGAAAACGCCTAAGACAACAAATCCTCCAGACGACCGTGCAGGCGCTCCGGAAGATTCTCCTGAATCTCGATCAACGCCCGCTGAATGGCACTCTGAAAGCCCTGAACCCCGGCGGAACCGTGACTTTTCACCACGATCCCCTGCAAGCCGAGAAAGCTTGCGCCGTTATGTCGCGCAGGCGCCAGATCAGCCTGCAGACGCTTCATCAATGGCAACGCCAAGGCACCCACGATGCGCGAAGGGAGGTTTTTCTTGAACAGGGCCTCGATGCGAGCGGCGATCATCGTCGCCAGGCCTTCGCTGGACTTGAGCAGGATATTGCCGACGAAACCGTCGCACACCACCACGTCCGCCTCGCCACGATACAGGCCGTCGCCTTCGATGAAACCGATGTAATTGATGCCTCTGGCGGCCTGCAACAAAGTCGCCGCCAGCTTGACCTGCTGATTGCCCTTGATGTCTTCGGTGCCGATATTGAGCAGCGCGACGCGCGGACGGGCAATGCCCAGGGTTTGCGCGGCCACGGAACCCATCACAGCGAATTGCAGCAGATGCTCGGCACTGCAATCGACGTTGGCGCCCAGATCGAGCAACTGGCAGTAGCCCTTCTGCGTAGGAATCGCGGCCACCATGGCCGGACGATCAATCCCCGGCAGAGTCTTGAGCACAAAGCGCGACAGAGCCATCAGCGCACCGGTATTACCGGCACTGACACAGGCCTGGACCTTGCCGTCACGCAGCAATTCGAGGGCGACACGCATCGACGAATCCGGCTTGCCACGCAGAGCCTGGGCAGGTTTTTCGTCCATGGTGATGACTTCGGACGCCGGAACAATCGTCAGGCGCGCGCGATCGGCAGCCGATTGGCCGGTGATCAATTCTTCAAGAAGGGAGGGTTGACCGACGAGGGTCAGGTGCAGCGAGGGCGTAGCAGAAAGGCAAGCAAGGCTGGCCTGAACAATGCTGCGGGGACCGAAGTCCCCGCCCATTGCGTCAATCGCGATGACTTGAGCGGACAAGTGATTACTCGTCAGCGCCCTTGTCGATCACTTTACGGCCACGGTATACGCCTTCTGGCGATACGTGGTGACGCAGGTGAACTTCACCAGTGGTTTTTTCTACAGACAGGGTGCTAGCCTCGAGAGCGTCGTGCGAACGGCGCATGTCACGGGCAGAGCGGGATTTTTTGTTCTGCTGAACAGCCATAATTGATTAACTCCTAAACGTTTGGGTCACGCTTTAACTGCGCCAATACACTGAACGGGTTGGACCGCGTTACCTCGTCCTCGCTCGGTTCGGGCTCATCTGCTCCCGCCGGCTGCTGGCATTCTTCCGGATGATGAGCAGGCACAATGGGCAAGGCGAGCAGAAGCTCCTCCTCGATCAGTGACTGCAGATCCAATGGATCTTCGCCCAGTTCCAGCACGTCATAACCTTTCGGTAACGACTGGGTATTCGCACCCTCCTTCACTACAGCGTAACTGCACTCGCTGTGGATCGGCAGGGTGACCAGCTCAAGACAACGCTGGCAAACCATTTTGACTTCGGTGTCGATAAAGCTGTGGATCACCACAGATTTACGTTCATCTCGTTCAAAAACGAGTTTGGCCTGCACCGTACCGACATCGTCGGAAAGCGGGTCGCAGAGTCTCTTCAAATCGGCCAGCAGCAGTTCACCTTGAAGGGTGGTGCCACGGTCAGCCAATTTGCGCGGGTCAACGTGAGGTGGAATCGGGTCATTCAACATAGGCGCAGCATTATAGGGATGCCCCCACCCATGTCAAAGGAAATTGTGCCCTGTCCGTCACTTGCGAGCCTCCGCTAGAATCTGCAACCTGCCTCTGGAGACGCGAATGCTGCCTTTATTACTCGCTTCAAGCTCGACCTATCGTCGGGAATTGCTCAATCGCCTGCGCTTGCCGTTCGTCTGCAGCTCGCCGGACATCGACGAAAGTCATCGCCCGGGAGAATCGGCAATCGAACTGGTCAAACGCCTCGCCGAACAGAAAGCACGGGCACTGGCCGACAGCCACCCTGCTCACCTGATCATCGGCTCCGACCAGGTCGCCGTACTCGGCGAGCGCATTATCGGCAAGCCCCACACTTTCGAAAACGCTCGCCAACAACTGCTGGCCGCCAGCGGCGCCAGCGTGACCTTCCTCACCGGCCTGGCACTGCTCAATAGCCAGACCGGCCAGTGCCAGGTCGACTGCGTGCCCTTCACTGTGCACATGCGCACACTGGATCAGGCCCGCGTCGAGCGCTACCTGCGCGCCGAGCAGCCCTACGACTGCGCCGGCAGCTTCAAGGCCGAGGGGCTGGGCGTGAGCCTGTTCCAGTCCACCGAAGGCCCGGACGCCACCAGCCTGATCGGCCTGCCACTGATTCGCCTGATCGACATGCTGCTGGCCGAAGGCGTACAGATTCCCTGACCCACAAAAAACCGGCCCTCAGGCCGGTTTTTCTTGCAGCATTCGATCAGCGTAAAGACGGGCCGTTAAAACCCATCCACATTGCCAGTTTCTCGGCAACGCTGGCTCCGAGCTTCTTCGAGAAGCGATCGAACGGCGATTCCTGAACGGTGAAATCCACCAGCTCTTTTTCGCCAATCACATCACGCGCCACCGAACTGGCATTACCCAGGCCGTCGATCAAACCCAGCGGCAGCGCCTGCTCACCCGACCAGACCAGACCGGAGAACAGCTCCGGATGATCCTTGTCCTTCAGGCGATCACCACGCCCCTGCTTGACGCTGTTGATGAACTGCTTGTGCGTGGTATCCAGCACGCTCTGCCAGAACGCTGTCTCTTCCGGCTTTTGCGGCTGGAACGGATCCAGGAACGCCTTGTGCTCGCCAGAGGTGTAAGTGCGACGCTCGACGCCAAGCTTCTCCATCGTACCGACAAACCCGTAGCCGGCTGCCGTCACGCCAATTGAGCCCACCAGACTGGCCTTGTCGGCATAAATTTGATCCGCCGCGCTGGCAATGTAATAAGCACCGGAGGCGCCCAGATCAGAAATCACCGCATACAGCTTGATATCAGGATGCAGGCCGCGCAGGCGCTTGATCTCGTCATAAACATAACCCGACTGCACTGGGCTGCCGCCCGGACTGTTGATGCGCAGGATTACGCCCTTGACCTTCTTGTCCTCGAACGCCGCGCGCAGACTGCCGACGATATTGTCGGCACTGGCAGGTTCTTTATCGGCGATCATGCCGGTGACGTCGATCAACGCGGTGTAATTGCCACTGCGCGTGGCGCTTTTCTCCATATCCATCAACGGCGTAAACAGGATCAGCGCAACGAACAGATAAACAAAGGTCAACAGCTTGAAGAAGATACCCCAGCGGCGCGAACGACGCTGCTCCTGCACGCTGGCCAGCAGAGTCTTTTCCAGCAGCTTCCAGCTTTTCGCGTCACCGTCGTCGGCGGTTGCCTTGGCCGGTGCTTTCCATTCGTCGGTCATGCCATCCACCCCAGCAAAAACGTATTAAGCCTGCTTCCCCAGCCAGGCATGCAATTCGGAAAAATGGTCGATCGACAGTCGCGGCTCGAACTGCTGCAGCGATTCGATCGACTGCGCGCCGTAGCTGACCGCCACCGAATCCATCCCCGCATTGCGCGCCATCAACAGATCAAAGGACGAATCGCCGACCATCAGCGCCTGTTCGGCACGCACACCGCAATGCGCAAGGATCTGCTCCAGCATCAGAGGGTGCGGTTTGCTTGCAGTTTCATCGGCAGCCCGGGTGATATCGAAATAATCTTCCCAGCCATTGGCCTTGAGCACCCGATCCAGCCCGCGACGATTCTTGCCGGTCGCGACCGCCAGGTGGTAACCCTGTTCGCGAAAAGACGCCATCGACTCGACTACGCCCTCGAACAACGGCGAAGGCTCGGCTTCCGCGGCGATGTAGTGATCGGCGTAATACTCGCGAAACGAGGTCATTTCAGCATCGCTGATTTCGGGATACAGCGTACGGATCGCCTCGGGCAATCCCAGACCGATAATGCCTTTGACGGCAAAGTCATCACGCAGCTCGAAACCGGAGCGCCCGGACGCCGAGTGCATTGCCTCGACAATCCGATGAATGGAATCAGCCAGCGTGCCGTCCCAATCGAAAATCAGCAGCTTGTAATCAGATGGGCGCACTCAATCGCTCCACAGTCTTGGCCCACATTTCATCGACCGGCGCCTGCAACTTGAGTTCACCGCCATCGGGCAGCGGCACGGTCAGCATGTAAGCGTGCAGGAACAGGCGCTTGCCGCCCAGATCACGAATTTCCTTACTGAAACTGTCATCGCCGTATTTGGTGTCACCGGCAATGCAGTGCCCGGCGTGCAATGTGTGGACGCGGATCTGGTGCGTGCGACCGGTGATCGGCTTGGCTTCAATCAGAGTGGCAAAATCGCCAAAGCGACGCAGGACCTTGAACACGGTCACAGACTCCTTGCCCTCCTCCTCGTCAACCTCGACCATGCGCTCACCGGAGCGCAGATTGCTCTTGCCGAGCGATGCACGGACTTGCTTGATCGAGGTCGCCCAGTTGCCGCGAACCAGTGCCATGTAGCGCTTATCGACGCCATCACCGCGCAACGCGGCATGCAAGTGACGCAACATGCTGCGTTTCTTGGCGATCATCAGCAGGCCGGAGGTATCACGGTCGAGACGGTGAACCAGCTCGAGCTCCTTGGCATCGGGACGCAACTGACGAAAGGCTTCGATAACGCCGTAATTCAAGCCACTGCCACCGTGAACCGCAATGCCGGCGGGCTTGTTGATCACGATCAGGGCCTTGTCTTCGTAGACAATCGAGGCTTCCAGGCGCTGCAACAGACCCTGGGCCAAAGGCACTGGCTCGTCGCGCTCAGGCACGCGAACGGGCGGCACGCGCACGATGTCGCCGGCCTGCAGCTTGTATTCGGGCTTGATCCGACCTTTGTTCACGCGCACTTCGCCTTTGCGCAAAATGCGGTAAATCAAGGTCTTGGGCACGCCTTTTAGCCGGGCGAGGAGAAAATTGTCGATTCGTTGGCCGGCATATTCCGGCGAGACCTCAAGCAATTGAACGCCTGGAGTCGAAGGGGCAGTAGTCGTCATGGCGCGGATGATAACAATTTTTATGGAATTGAAGCACTTAATCATTGCTGCTATAGTCGCGAACGCCGCCAAAAGCGGCCTGGACAGCGGAACCACGGTCAAAAACCGGCCCTGACCAACGCAATTCACCAGGACGCGAGGCCGTCCTACGGGGCTTTCGCTACGTAACGGTGGAGTTTGCAGCTGTAACAAGCGCAGGTGACATGAGGCCTGAATCACGCCGCAAAGCAGAGTTCTGACTCGCCACGCGAGCCATATTCACGGCCAGTTCACAAAGTGCAGTCAGCCGCGGATGACCCCGAGCGAAGACGCCGGAAACACCGCCTGAATTAGCCATGATGCGTGACCTCCCCTTTCGGAGCTCACGGTAAATGCCAACCCGCTGCGGATTCTGCGCGCGGCAGCACCCGAATTATCAGGGATACGTGTAGGGTGGAGATGCACAACCGCTGGACTGTGTAGCAACAGGTTTTATCAAGACGCTTCATCTCGTCCACAGCCACGGTTGATTCCTCCTCCTGACTGAGTGCTTAAGTAGCCACAGCAAGCAGGACGCGTACGTCGCGATAACGGCCCAATTGGCCGGACATCGCTGGACACGGGAATGGCCAACCACTCCCGACGCACCTGACACCGACCGTGAGAAGTCGTGTGTGCCGAACGCCGTTTCCGGCAGCCCGGAAACCGACGGTACTACATGAAAAGAATGCTGATTAACGCAACTCAACCCGAAGAGTTGCGTGTTGCACTGGTAGATGGCCAGCGCCTCTACGACCTGGACATCGAATCCGGTGCACGCGAGCAGAAAAAGGCCAACATCTATAAAGGCCGTATCACTCGCATCGAACCAAGCCTTGAGGCTGCCTTTGTCGATTTCGGCTCCGAGCGCCACGGCTTCCTGCCCCTCAAAGAAATCTCCCGCGAATACTTCAAGAAAGCCCCCGAAGGCCGCGTCAACATCAAGGACGTCCTGAGCGAAGGCCAGGAAGTCATCGTTCAGGTCGAAAAAGAAGAACGTGGCAACAAGGGCGCAGCCCTGACCACCTTCATCAGCCTGGCCGGTCGTTATCTGGTCCTGATGCCGAACAACCCGCGTGCCGGCGGCATCTCCCGTCGCATCGAAGGCGAAGAACGCAACGAACTGCGTGAAGCGCTGAACGGCCTGGTCGCTCCAGCCGACATGGGCCTGATCGTGCGCACTGCCGGCCTTGGCCGCAGCAGCGAAGAAATGCAGTGGGACCTCGACTACCTGCTGCAACTCTGGACCGCGATCAAGGAAGCCTCGCTGGATCGTTCCGCGCCGTTCCTGATCTACCAGGAAAGCAACGTCATCATCCGCGCCATCCGCGATTACCTGCGCCAGGACATCGGCGAAGTGCTGATCGACAGCGTTGAAGCCCAGGACGAAGCCCTGACCTTCATCCGCCAGGTGATGCCGCAGTACGCCAGCAAGATCAAGCTGTACGAAGACAGCGTTCCGCTGTTCAACCGTTTCCAGATCGAAAGCCAGATCGAGACCGCTTTCCAGCGCGTCGTCGAACTGCCGTCCGGCGGCTCCATCGTCATCGATCCGACCGAAGCCCTGGTGTCCATCGACATCAACTCGGCGCGCGCCACCAAAGGCAGCGACATCGAAGAAACCGCCCTGCAGACCAACCTTGAAGCGGCTGAAGAAATCGCCCGTCAGTTGCGCCTGCGCGACATCGGCGGCCTGATCGTCATCGACTTCATCGACATGACCCCTGCCAAGAACCAGCGCGCCGTGGAAGAGAAAGTCCGCGAATGCCTGGAAGCCGACCGCGCCCGCGTGCAGATCGGCCGCATCTCGCGCTTCGGCCTGCTGGAAATGTCCCGTCAGCGCCTGCGTCCTTCGCTTGGCGAAAGCAGCGGCATCGTCTGCCCGCGCTGCAGCGGTACCGGCATCATCCGTGACGTCGAATCGCTGTCCCTGGCGATCCTGCGCCTGATCGAAGAAGAAGCCCTGAAAGACCGCACCGCCGAAGTTCGCGCTCAAGTGCCGATCCCGGTGGCCGCGTTCCTGCTCAACGAAAAACGCAACTCGATCACCAAGATCGAACTGCGCACCCGCGCCCGCATCGTCATCCTGCCGAACGATCACCTCGAAACCCCGCATTTCGAAGTTCAGCGTCTGCGTGACGACAGCCCGGAAGCCGCGACCAACCAGTCCAGCTACGAAATCGCTGCCGCTGCCGCCGATGTCGAAGACGTCCAGCCAGCCGCCGCGACCCGCACCCTGGTTCGCCAGGAAGCCGCCGTCAAGACCGCTCCGGCCCGCGCCAACGCTCCGGTTCCGACCGAAGTCGCAGCGCCGGCCCCGGCACCTGCTCCGGTTGCCGCGCCAGAGCCAAGCCTGTTCAAAGGCCTGGTGAAGTCGCTGGTCAGCCTGTTCGCCACTAAAGAAGAGCCTGTTGCTCCGGTTGTGGTTGAAAAACCTGCCGCCGAGCGTCCGGCCCGCAACGAAGAGCGTCGCAACGGTCGTCAGCAGAGCCGCAACCGTAACGGTCGCCGCGATGAAGAACGCAAGCCTCGCGAAGAACGTGCACCGCGTGAAGAACGCGCACCACGTGAGCCGCGTGAAGAGCGTCAACCGCGAGAGCCACGTGAAGTCCGCGAGCCACGCGAATCCCGTGACGAAGCACCGGTAGCCCGTGAAGAACGCGCACCACGCGCCCCTCGTGAAGAACGTGCACCGCGTGCTCCGCGTGAAGATCGCAAGCCGCGTGGCGAGCGTGAAGAGCGCGTACGTGAACTGCGCGAACCTCTGGATGCCGCTCCGGCCGTTGCTGCCGCCGCCACCGCTGAAGAGCGTCCGGCCCGTCAGCCGCGTGAAGAACGTGCGCCACGTCCTCCGCGTGAAGAGCGTCAACCGCGTGCCGAACAGGCCGCTGCTGCCGTAGCCGAAGAAGAAATCACCACCAGTGAAGAGCAACTGCCGGAAGATGGTTCGGAGAACGCCGAAGGCGATCGTCCACGCCGCCGCTCCCGTGGTCAGCGTCGTCGCAGCAACCGTCGCGAGCGTCAGCGTGACGCCAATGGCAACGTGATCGAAGGTTCGGAAGAATCCACCGAAAACGCTGAAGCCGCCGAGCCAAGCACTGCCGATCTGGCTGCCGGCCTGGCTGTTACTGCCGCTGTTGCCAGCACCGTGATCAGCGCTCCGGCCGAAGCTCAGGCCCACGAGCAAGCTGAACGCGCCACCGCTGCAACCCTGGAAACTGCTCCAGTAGAAGCGCCGGTTGTTGAAGCAACCACTCCGGTCGAAGTAGCTGCTGCTCCGGAAGTCGAAGTGGCGCCGGTTCGCGAAGCTCAGCCTCAGGCTGAAGCGGCTGCCGAACCCGCGGTGACCTTCGAAGCACCAGCCGTAGTTGAAGAGTCGGTTGTCGAAACCGTCGCTGAAACCGTGACCGAAACCGTGCGTGAAGTTCGCGAAGAGCAGACCGCTTTCAACTGGGTGGCCGAGCCGGCTGTCGCTGAAACACCAGCGCCAGTGGTTGAAGCGCCTGCCGTGGAAGAAGCCAAGGCCGCCGAGCCAGTGGTTGTTACAGAACCAGCGCCGGTCGTAGAAGCGCCAGTCGCAGCCGAAGCGCCAGCGCCAGTTGCTGCGCCTGCTCCGGTCAGCGCCCTGACCCCAAGCGGCCGTGCGCCGAACGACCCGCGTGAAGTGCGTCGTCGCAAGCGTGAAGAAGAGCGTCTGCAGAAGGAAGCCGAACTGGCTGCCGCTGCCACCGCTGCTGCTCCAGCTGCCGAAGTGGTCGAGGCAGCCCCTGCCCCGGTCGCTGAAGAAGTTGCCGTTGAAGCCGTGATTGCCGAAGCGCCACGTTCCGTTCAGGACGCGGTCGAGCACCACGAACAGGCCCAGGAAAAAGAACACGAGCCTAAACCTCTCGTCTGATTCCGACCGCCACTAAAAAGCCCCGCCTGGTGATCCAGGCGGGGCTTTTTTTGCCTCAAGGTTTTATCAGGATGGCGGGAAAACCAGCGCATCCGGCACGTCGATATCCCACAACACCCCCGGATCATCCACCGCGACTTCAATCACCCGCCCTTGGGCGAACAACGGCCTGGCGCCCCGGTCACCGGACAAGGCCATCAGCCCTGCGGCGAACGAGCAACCAAACCCGACCGGATGCCCATAGTCACCGTTCAACGTCGGTACGCTGACCGTATCCTCGGCAATCGCCGCCACGACTCGCTCAATACTCGACGGCAGGATGAACGGCATGTCGCCCAGCACAATCAACCAGCCATCGGCATCCGGGCAAGCTGCCACACCCGCCGCGATGCTGTCGCCCATTCCCGTGGACTCGATCGAGACAATGTCGCACCCGTAAGCCTGCGCCATGCGCATCGCTTGCGGCCGCGCCTCGGTCGTCACCAGCACTCGCTTGTCGAGGCTGGCCGGCAGATTCACCAACACCTGCTCGATCACCGAACGCACCGCGCCGTCACGCCCGGTGCAATCGGCCAGCAGCTTGTCCTTGTCGGCACCCGCCACTTCGCGAAAGCGGCTGCCCTCGCCCGCCGCCAGCACAATCACTCCGATGGATCGGCTCATACACTCTCCACGGTCTTCTTCTGCTTGAGCTCGACACCATTCTTGATCGCGACGATTTCCGCCAACAGCGACAGGGCGATTTCCGCCGGGGAATGGCTGCCGATATGCAAACCGATCGGCCCGTGCAAACGGGCGATGGCCGCTTCCGACAAGCCTAGCTCAGCCAGATTTTCCCGACGTTTGCGGCTGTTGACCCGTGAGCCAAGCGCACCGACATAGAATGCTTTGGAGTCGAGCGCCGTGAGCAGCGCCATGTCATCCAGCCGTGGATCGTGAGTCAGCGCGACAATCGCCGTGCGCTCATCGGTCTGGATATTCAGCACCGCCTCGTCCGGCATGCCGGGCACAAACCGCCCATGCTGCTCTTCCCAGCCATAGACGAACTCGGTACGTGGATCACAGATCAGCACTTCGAAATCCAGCAGTCGCGCCATCTCGGCCACATACCGCGACAACTGCCCGGCGCCGATCAACAGCAGGCGCCAGCGCGGACCGTAAATGGCGCGCAGGGTCTGGCCGTCGAAGCTCAAGGTGTCAGTCTTGCCGGCCGGGCGCAACACCACCTCACCAGTGCCGATGCTCAGCTCGCGAGCGACAATTTCGTGGGCCTCGCAGCGGGCCAGCAACTCGGCGACCCACGCCGGATCACCGACCCGTTCCTCGGTCAGGCGCAGGGTGCCGCCGCAAGGCAGGCCGAAGCGCGCGGCTTCTTCCTGCGTCACGCCGTAGGTGATCAACTGCACCGGCGGTCCGTCGGTGCTGATTCGCCCATCGTGCAGCCGGGCAATCAGATCGTCTTCGACGCAACCGCCGGACACCGAGCCGATCACCACGCCATCTTCGCGCAGCGCCAGCATCGCGCCGGGTGCCCGGGGCGCGGTGCCCCAGGTCTGCACCACGGTGAACAACACCACCCGCTGCCCGGCACGACGCCATTCGAGCACGCTACGCAGGACATTCAGATCGGCGCTGTCCATCACGCTTGCGCCTTCTGCCAGCCCTGCAACTGGTAGCGCACCGGCAGGTTGCGAATGCGTTGGCCAGTGGCAGCGAAGATCGCGTTGCACAGTGCCGGCGCAATCGGCGGTACGCCCGGCTCACCGACACCACCCAGCGGCACCTCGCCCGGCGGCGACACCAGATGCACCGCCACTTCCTTCGGCGCCAGCGACATGCGCGCCACTTCATACATATGGAAGTTGTCCTGTTGCACCTTGCCGTCCTTGAAGCTGATTTCGCCCCACACGGCATTGCCCAGGCCCATCACACAAGCGCCTTCGAACTGCGAACGGATCCGCTCAGGGTTGATTTGCGGCCCGCAATCCACGGCGATATCGGCCTTGTGCACGATCAGCGTGCCATCGTCCTTGACCTCGACCTCAATCACCGCCGCCACATAAGTCACGAAGCTGTAATGCACTGCCAGCCCGAGGCCGCGCCCTTTGGGCAATTTGCGCCCCCAACCGGCGGCCTTGGCCGCGGTTTCCAGCACGGTGCGCATGCGCCCGGTGTCGATCGGATAACGCTCGGGGGATTCGCCGTAGTTCCATTCTTCACTGAGCGTGCGCGGGTCGATCTGCCGATCCGGGCCGAGCAATTTGATCTGGTACTTGAGCGGGTCTTCCTTGGCCTTGTGCGCCAGTTCGTCGACGAAGCTCTGGATCGCAAAACCATGGGGAATGTTCGACACCGAGCGATACCAGCCCACCCGCGTATGCACCGTGGCCTCAGGGTTTTCCAGGCGCACGTTGGGAATCGCGTAGGCCATGTTGGTGAAGCCCATGCCCAGCTCAAACGCGGCTTCGTGATTCATGCCCGGCGCAAACAGCGCGGTGATGCTCGGCGCCACCGTGCGGTGCAGCCAGGCGGACGGCAAACCGTCCTTGCCCACACCGGCCTTGAGGTATTCGGCCGACACGGTGTGGAAATAGGAATTGTGGATGTCGTCTTCGCGCGTCCACTGGACCCGTACAGCCTTGCCGGGAAATTCCTTCGCCAGAATGGCAGCTTCAACAACGAAATCCGGCTTGGACTTGCGACCGAAACCACCGCCGAGCAGCGTCACGTTGAAGGTCACGTTATCGAACGGCAAACCGAGGCGTTCAGCGATCCGCTCACGGGTGACCTGCGGTGCCTGACTCGGCGCCCAGGCCTCGCACACGCCTTCTTTATAGCGAGCGATGGCGACCATCGGCTCCATCGGTGCCTGGGCCAGATGCGGCAAGTAATAAGAGGCTTCGAGGGTACTGGCGGCACTGCCGATGGCTTTATCGATGTCGCCGGTATTGCGCACCACTTTGCCCGGTTTCAGCGAAGCGGCTTCGATCTCCTTGCGATAGGCAACGGAGTCGTAACTGGCATTCGGGCCATCGTCCCACTCGATTTTCAGCGCTTCACGGCCCTTCAATGCCGCCCAGGTATTGCTGGCCACCACGGCCACGCCGCCCAACGGCTGAAATTCCGAAGGCAAAGGCCGCGGTTCGATCTGGATGACTTTGAGTACGCCCGGCACTTTCAGCGCGGCGCTGTCATCCACCGATTTGACCTTGCCACCGTACACCGCCGGACGCGCAATCACCGCAAACAGCATATCGTCGAAATGCACGTCGGCCCCGTAAACCGCACGGCCATTGACGATGTCGGCACCGTCGATGGCTTTGGTGCCTTCCTTGCCGATGTAACGGAACTCCGACGGCTGCTTGAGCCGCAGGCTGTCTCGGCCCGGAACCGGCAGCGCACTGGCCGCAGCGGCCAGCTCACCGTAACCCAGCTCGCGCCCGGACGGTGTGTGAATGACTTTGTGCAGTTGCGCGTGGCACTCACTGACCGGAACCTTCCACTGCGCGGCGGCTGCCTGCTCCAGCATGGTCCGGGCAGCGGCGCCGCAACGACGCATCGGTTCGTACCAGTGACGCATGCTGCGCGAGCCATCGGTGTCCTGATTGCCGAAGCGCACCTCATCACCCGGCGCCTGCTGAACCTTGACGTGGGCCCAGTCGGCTTCCAGCTCATCAGCGACCACCATGGTCAGGCTGGTGCGCACGCCCTGGCCCATTTCCGAGCGGTTGCAGACCACAGTCACCGTACCGTCGGCGGCAATGCTGACGTAGACCTTCGGATCATCGATCCAGCCGTTGGGCATGCCATCGGCACCGAACTTCTTCGGTTTGTCTTCGGCCAGCGCATCCTGCCAGCCCCAGCTCGCCGCCAGCACCAGCGCACCGGTAGCGCCGACACCTTTGAGGAAGCCCCGGCGACTCAGGTTACTCAGGGCAAAATCGTTCGGTAGACGGCTCATGCCTTGGCCTCCTTCAAGTGAGTGGATGCCTGACGGATCGCAGTCTTGATCCGGTTGTAGGTACCGCAGCGGCAGATGTTGCCGACCATCGCCTCTTCAATCTGCTCGTCGCTTGGGTTCGGGTTGGTCTTGAGCAACGCGGTGGCGGACATGATTTGCCCGCCCTGGCAGTAACCGCATTGGGCCACAGCCGTGTCGAGCCAGGCTTGCTGGACGATCTGGCCAACCGGGTCGGCATGCAGATTGTCGATGGTGGTCACGTTCTGCCCGACCACCGAACCGATCGGCGTGATGCAACTGCGCGCCGGCGCGCCGTCGATATGAATGGTGCACGCACCGCACAGGCCCATGCCGCAGCCGAACTTGGTGCCGTTGTAACCGGCGACGTCACGGATCGCCCACAACAGCGGCATGTCCTCGGTGACATCGAGTGGATGGTCTTGACCATTGAGTTTCAGGGTAATCATGGGCACGCCCGCATATTCATGGAGGTTATGGGGTCGAGCAATCTGCCGCCGGAAATCAGCGGTGGGTTCACGCAGATCGACTCAGGCTAATGAGGCTCTCTTGTGCAGACGCAAACGTCTGCACCGGGCCTTTGGTGGAGCAAATGGTTGTATCGTTAGCTGGCTAAGTTAACCCGGGATTAACAAAAAAGCCCTGCACTTTTTAAATAATGCAGGGCTTTGGATTGAGCCTTGAAAGCGTAGCCTCAATAACGGTTGGGCTCCATTTCCAGCTCGACATTGAAACGTTCTGCAATGTCTTTCTGGATACGCTGCGCCAGATCGAGCAATTGCAGCCCGGTCGCCGCGCCGTAGTTGACCAGCACCAGCGCCTGCAATTTATGCACGCCGGCATCGGCCTCACGGAAACCTTTCCAGCCCGCGCGCTCGATCAGCCAGCCGGCCGCCAGTTTCATCTGCCCGTCCGGTTGCGCGTAGGCCACCAGATCCGGGTGCTGTTGCTTGATCTGTGCGACCACGGCCGCCGACACAAGCGGGTTCTTGAAGAAGCTGCCGGCATTGCCGAGCACCGCCGGGTCCGGCAGTTTTTCGCTGCGGATGCTGCAAATGGCGCGGCTGACGTCTGTCGGCGTTGGTTGTTCGATACCCTGCTCGGTCAGGCGCTGACGCACCGGGCCGTATTCCAGGTGTAGATGGGCGACTCGATCCAGTGCGAAGCGCACCCGCAGGATCAGCCAACGACCCGGCTGCTGCTTGAACACGCTATCGCGGTAGGCGAAGTTGCACTCTTCCAGACTGAAGTCGCGCAGCTCGCCGGTCTGGCGATCCAGCGCCGTCAGGCCGGCGAACACATCCTTGATCTCGACACCGTAGGCACCGATGTTCTGCATCGGCGCGGCGCCGACGGTGCCGGGGATCAGGCTGAGGTTTTCCAGACCCGAAAAACCCAGCGCCAGCGTGTGCTGGACAAACGGATGCCACGGCTCACCCGCCTCGGCTTCGATGACCACGCGATTGCCATCGTCGCTGAGGACGCGGATGCCACGAGTGGCCATGCGCAGCACCAGCGCCGGGATGTCCGCCGTGAGCAACAGATTGCTGCCGCCGCCGATCACCAGCAATGGCACATCGTGAGCGATCGCGTAAGCCAGGGCTTCACGCACATCCGCATCACTGTGGGCCTCGGCAAACAGCTGCGCGCGAACGTCCACGCCAAAAGTGTTGAACGGTTTCAAGGAAACCTGAGGGTGTACCTGCAAACTCATAACCGGCCCTTCACTTCAACCAGCAACCGGTCGCAGGCGCGCTCGATCAGATCCAATACCTGCTCGAACCCCTGATCGCCGTCGTAATACGGATCCGGCACCTCGTCGACTTCACCTTCGTAACGGCGCAGGAACAAGTCCAGCTCGGCCTTGCCGGTGGACGGTCGCAAGGCCTTGAGGTTGCGCAGGTTGCTGTTGTCCATGGCGAGGATCAGGTCGTAGCTGGCGAAATCGGCGCGGCTGACCTGCTGAGCGCGTTGCGCCGAAAGGTCATAGCCACGCAGTCTGGCCGCAGCCTGGCTGCGCTTGTCCGGCGGATTGCCGACGTGCCAGTCGCCGGTGCCGGCGGAGGCCACTTCGACCTGATCCGCCAGCCCCGCTTCGCGCAATTTATGGCGCAAAACGCCTTCGGCGGTGGGCGAACGGCAGATATTGCCCAGGCACACGAACAGAACGCGCATCAGGCCTCCAGCAGGCGACGGACGCGCTCGAGGTCTTCGGCGGTGTCGACCCCGGTCGGCGGTGCGATCAAGGCGTCAGCCACATGAATCCGCACGCCGTGCCACAAGGCACGCAGTTGTTCGAGAGATTCGGTATTTTCCAGCCAGCACGGCCCCCAGCTCACGAAGTCCTGAAGGAAGCCGGCGCGGTAGGCATAGATGCCGATGTGACGGCGATACGGCACGCCTTCCGGCAGCACGTCACGGCTTTTGGCGAACGCGTCGCGGGCCCATGGCAGAGTCGCGCGACTGAAGGTCAGCGCCAGACCGTTGAGGTCGCTGACGACCTTGACCACATTCGGGTTGAACAGGGTTTCGACGTCTTCGATCGGCTCGGCCAGGGTGGCCATGCGCGCTTCGGTATGGGCCGCGAGGTTGGCAGCGACCTGATCGATCACGCTCGGCGGGATCAGCGGTTCGTCACCCTGCACGTTGACCACGATGGCATCCGGTTCCAGACCCAGCTTCGCGGCCACTTCGGCCAGACGATCGGTGCCGGAGTTGTGATCTTCACGGGTCAGCACCACTTCGGCGCCGAAAGCCTTGCAGGCTTCGACGATGCGCGCATCGTCAGTCGCCACGACCACGCGGCTGGCGCTGCTTTTGCTCGCCTGCTCCCAGACGTGCTGGATCATCGGCTTGCCGGCGATGTCCAGCAGCGGTTTGCCCGGCAGGCGGGTCGAGGCGTAGCGCGACGGGATGACAACGGTGAAGGCTGTGGTCATTTATCCAGACGCTCGTCGGTGGTCAGGGTGCGGGCTTCGCTTTCCAGCATGACCGGGATGCCATCACGGATCGGGTAGGCCAGGCCGGCGCCCTTGCTGATCAGTTCGGTCTTGTCGGCGCTGAGCTTGAGTGGGCCTTTGCAGATCGGGCAGGCGAGGATGTCGAGCAATTTGGTGTCCATGAACATTCCCTGGATAAAAACGGTTTAAGGCAAAAGACGATCCGGCAACAGGCGCATCAGTTGCGTGTCGAACCAGGCCACGAAGGCCGGCGACGGCACGGCATCGACCGCCAGGTACCACCAGTCGGCGGCAGCGAAGGTGCGGCACTTCACCGCGTCCTTTTCGGTCATCACCAGCGGCAATGACGGCGTGAAACTCAAGGCCTGCACGCTGTATTCGGCGTGATCGGCAAATGCGTGGGGCACAGGTCGCCAGTCTAGCGCTTCGAGGGTATTGAAGAAACGTTGCGGATTACCGATCCCGGCCACCGCATGCAGCGACTGTCCGGCTGGAAAATGATCGAGGGGCTGGCGTTCGCCGCTGAGCAGATTGACCAGCGCCGTGGGTTGCAGACGGAAGGCGAAACCGCCGTCGCGATCCTCGGGGGCGCCATTGAACAGTACGCCATCGACGCTTTGCAGACGCTCAATGGGTTCGCGCAGGGGGCCGGCGGGCAGACAGCGCTTGTTACCGAGCCCACGGGCGGCATCGATCAGCACCAGCTCAAGGTCACGCGCCAGACGATAATGCTGCATGCCGTCGTCGGACAGGATCAAGTCCAGCGGCTCGCTGGCCAGCAAGGCTTTGACGGCAGCGCCGCGATTCGGGTCGATCATCAGCGGCACACCGGTACGCTGCACGATCAGCAACGGTTCGTCGCCGGCGATGTCGGCGTCTTGATCGGCTTCGACCCGCCACGGCAATTGCGGCGGCTTGGCGCCGTAACCGCGACTGACCACACCGACCCGCAGCCCGCTGCGTCGACAGTGTTCGATCAGCCACAGGATCATCGGCGTCTTGCCGGTGCCGCCAACGGTGATGTTGCCGACCACGATCACCGGCACCGGCGATTGATAGATCTCGCCTTCGCCGTCGAGAAAACGCTGACGCTTGCCGGCCACGACGCGGCGGTACAGCCACTCCAGCGGCCGCAACAGCGTCAGGGCCGGGTGCCCCTCGTACCACGCGGCGAGCAGACGATCGGACATGGCCATCAGGATTTGGGCGCCGCCTCGACCGTGGTCATGCGCAAATGGCTGAAACCGAGCTTGCCGGCCGCATCCATGGCGGTAATCACGGATTGGTGCTGAGTCTTGCCGTCAGCACTGATCGACAACGGCATGTTGGTGTCGCCGTTGGATTCTTTCTGCATGGCTTCCATCAGGGTGGCCAGATCGTTTTTCGGCAGAATCCTGTTGTTCACCGAGAACACGCCTTCAGCGCTGATGGCCACGTCCAGTTGCTTGACCTGCTGATCCTCGGCCGGCGAGCCGCTCACGGCTTCCGGCAGGTCGACGCGCAACTGGGTTTCGCGGGTGAACGTAGTGGTCACGACGAAAAACAGCAACAAAATGAACACCACGTCGATCAGCGACGCGAGGTTGATATCGATGGTTTCCCGGGGTTTGCGACGGAATTTCACGCTTTGCCCCCGGCCAGATCGACGTCACGGTCGCCCTGCACCACTTCCACCAGTTTGATCGCTTCCTGTTCCATGCCCACCACCAGCTCATCGATGCGGCGTTGCAGGAAACGGTGGAAGAATACCGACGGGATACCGACCATCAGACCCGCTGCCGTGGTGATCAGCGCCTTGGAGATACCACCGGCCAGCACCGAAGCATTGGTGGTCATGCCGGAACCGGTGAAGGCACTGAAAATATCGATCATGCCCAGCACCGTACCCAGCAGACCCAGCAACGGCGACATGGCGGCGATGGTGCCCAGCGCATTGACGTAACGCTCCAGCTCGTGGATGACCCGGGCGGCGGCTTCTTCAATGCACTCTTTCATGATCTCGCGACCATGCTTGGAGTTGGCCAGGCCCGCGGCGAGGATTTCACCCAGCGGCGAGTTGGCGCGCAATTCCTTGAGTTTTTCCTTGTTGAGCTGCTTGTCCTTGATCCAGACCCAGACCTGACCCAGCAGATGCTCGGGGGTGACGCGACTGGCGCGCAGCGTCCACAGGCGCTCCGCGACGATCGCCATGGCAGCGATGGAACTCAGAATGATCGGCAACATCATCCAGCCGCCGGATTTGACCAATTCCCACACAGTGACAGCCCCCTCGAAAAAGTGCGCCACTTTAACATACCGGTTCGCGATAAAGACCCGTCGCCCCGACGACCGTGCGCGACCCGTGCTCAACGGTACTCGGCCCCCGGCAGCGGCGGCTCTCGCCAGAACCGGCGCTGCTGACGCATAGACCGGGCCGGCTGGAATCTGCCCAGTTGCAGATGAATGGCACCCTGCTCCGCGCTGTCATGGATGCGCAGGCCCAGCTTGCGGTAACGGGCGATGACCGTCGGATGCGGATGCCCGAACGAGTTGCCGTGCCCCCGGGAGATCAGCACGTCCCGCGGCTGCAAAACCTTGAGCAACGCCATTGATGAGGAACTGCGGCTGCCATGGTGCGGGGCCTGCAGCCATTGAGTCGGAACCGCCAGCACGCTATTGAGCAAGTCCCGTTCGGCAGCGGTGTCGATATCGCCGGTCAGCAGCAACCGCTCGCCGTTGGCTTCGATCTGCAGGACGCAGGAGCGCTGGTTGCTGTCTTGTGCGCCGGCCCACTGCCATAGATGGAAGGCAACGCCGTCCCACTGCCATTGCCGACCGCTTTCACAGGTTTCAGCGCTCAGCGCTTCGGGCAGCCCTGGCGGATCGCCGCTGATCACCCGGCTGACCGGCAAGCCGTTTGCCACGGCCAGTGCCCCACCGGCATGGTCGGCGTCGGCATGACTGAGCAGCATCAGGTCCAGTCGCGCCACACCCAGTTTGTGCAAGGCCGGCAACACTACGCGCTCACCGACGTCGAAATCGCCGAAACGCGGGCCAGTGTCGTACAGCAATGTGTGGTGACGGGTGCGGATCAGAATCGCCAATCCCTGGCCGACGTCGAGTTGCCAGACATCCGCCACACCTTCGGCCAGTCGCTCCCGGGGCGGCAATGCCAGCACCAGCAGCAAGGGCCAGCCCAAGGGACGCAATGGAACACCTCGGGGCAGCAACAACAGCACGGCACCGATGCAGCCCAGAGCCAGGATCCATCCCGGCATCGAGACTGCAACCCATGCCGGCCAGCGCCCGGCAATCAAGGCCAGAGCCCGGAACAATCCATCGACCAGCCCGCCGGCCAGCCATAACAGACCTTCGCCGATATAGGGAATCGGCAACAACAAAGTGCCAAGCAACGCCGGCGGGAGCACCGCAAAACTGATCCACGGTACCGCCAGCAGATTGGCCAATGGTCCGCTGAGGCTGATCGGCAGGCCCTGGATCAGCAACACCGGGCACAAACCGATTGCGATCAGCCATTGGGCTCGCGTCCAGGTCTGCCACCAGCGCCACGGCCCCAGACGACCGCCGAAGGTAAAAATCAGCACCGCCACCGCCGTGAAGGACAGCCATAATCCTGGACGCAGACTGGCCAGCGGGTCCATCAACAACACCCCGTTGAAGGCCAGCAACAACGGCCACCAGGCACCCAGATGGCGAAATCGCAATCGCCACAGCAACACCAGCGCAACCATCACACAGGCCCGCCGTACCGGCACATCGAATCCTGCCAGCAAGCCGTAACCCAGCGCCGCCGAGAATGCGAGACCACACGCCCACGGCAGCCATGGCCAACGCAATGGCCACAGACCGAATCGCGCCAGCCCGGCGATCAGCCCATACATCACCGCCGCCAGCAGACCGATGTGCTGTCCGGAAATCACCAACAGGTGCACGGTGCCGGTGTCCTGCAGGATCTGCCAGTCCTCGCGACCGAGTCCCGAGCCGTCACCCAGCACCAACGCCGTCAGCGCTGCGCCCCGCCCCTGAGTGTCCACTTCCAGCAGGCGCTGTCGGATGCCGTCCCGCCAGGCCCACTGCGCCGCCGCCAGCCGGTTGCCGTCCTTCACCGTGCCGGTGGCGCCGATGCGTTGCGCCAACAGCCAGGCTTCGTAATCGAAGGCATCGGGATTGAGCAGCCCGCCGGGACGCTTGAGTTTCACGGCCAGCCTCCAGCGCTCGCCACTGTTGACCGGTGGCCCGGCGTACCAGGCCAGGCGCATCAGCGATGGCAGTTTCCCGTGACGCGAACGGGCATCGGCCAGTTCAAACCGCACGACCCCGTCGCCGCTCTGCGGCAGGCCGACCACCCGCCCCTCCACCCAGCGCGTTTCACCATCCAGCTCCAGCGGCAGCCGATCATCCAGCGCCCACTGCGCACCGATGCACGACCAGACGAAGCCGAACAGCAAAAATGCCAGCGGATAGCTGCGAAACGGCAACAGCATCAGTGCCACCACCGGCAGCAACAGCACCCATCCGACCGGCGGCAACGCCGGCAAAAAAACCGGGGCCAGCAGACCGACTGCCAGCGCCATCATCCCTGTGCGCATATGCCCGTCCTTGAGAGTCCCCTCTTCAGGCATAGCCCCTGTGGAGCGCAGGCGTCGTCAACAATTGTCACAAAGTCTGAATGGGCGGTTCGTAGAATCCAGACATACTTGCCGCCTTAACCGACCGAGAAGCCTTATGCCCCGGCGCTTATTCAAACGTTACATGCCCGACCCGACGAGCATCAGGGAACATAAATCCTTACGCTTTCTCGGCACGTTGCTGCATGACCCGAACCTCTGGCACCTCAACCGACATTCCGTGGCCCGTGCCATGGCCGTTGGCCTGTTCGCCGCGTTCCTGCCGATTCCGGCGCAAATGCTGGTGGCCGCCGTCCTCGCGATCATGGTGCGCGGCAACATGCCGATTGCCGTCAGCCTGGTTTGGCTGACCAATCCGATCACCATGCCGGCGGTGTTCTTCTGTACGTATCAGGCCGGGGCCTGGCTGATGGATGTCCCCGCCCGCACGCTCCCCGACGAGTTGACCTGGGAATGGATCAGCGGCGAACTCTCGACACTGTGGCAACCGTTCCTGCTCGGCTCGGTGGTGGTCGGGCTGGTGCTGGGCGCCCTCGCCTATTGCCTGGTGATGATGTACTGGCGCTGGTGGGTGGCCCGGCAATGGGCGCGACGAAAGAAAAGTCGCCGGTCCTGAATGCAAAACGGCCTCCGTGCAGGAGGCCGTTTTTGTTGCAGCACTGATCGAATCAGGTACGCATGCCGCGCCCGCTCACCAGCAGCCGCGCGCAACCGAAATACAGCACCACGGTTGCCACCAGCATGAAGGTGATCGCGATACCGATGCGGATATCCGACACGCCCAGGATGCCGTAACGGAAGGCGTTGACCATATGCAGCACCGGGTTGGCCAGCGACACGGTCTGCCAGAACGGCGGCAGCAAGGTGATCGAGTAGAACACACCACCGAGGTAGGTCAGCGGGGTCAGCACAAACGTCGGGATAATCGAAATGTCATCGAAGTTGCGCGCAAACACGGCGTTGATGAAACCCAGCAGCGAGAAGATCGTGGCCGTCAGCACCACCACCAGCACGGTGACACCCAGGTGATGCACCTGCAGGCTGGTGAAAAACAGCGACAGGATCGTCACGATGACGCCCACCATCAGGCCGCGCAGCACGCCGCCGAGGGTGTAGCCGATCAGGATCGTGTGCGGCGATACCGGCGACACCATCAGTTCTTCGATGGAACGCTGGAACTTGCTGCCGAAGAAACTCGACACCACGTTGCCGTAGGAGTTGGTGATCACCGACATCATGATCAGCCCCGGCACGATGTATTCCATGTAGGAGAAACCACCCATGCCGCCGATCTGTTTGCCGATCAGGTTACCGAAGATCACGAAGTACAGAACCATGGTGATCGCCGGCGGCAGCAGGGTCTGCGGCCAGATCCGCGTGAAGCGCCGGACCTCGCGGTAAACGATGGTGTTGAGGGCGACGAGGTTGGGGCGCAGTTCGGAACTCATACCGCCACCTTCGACAGATTTTTCTCCACCAGGGACACGAACAACTCCTCGAGGCGATTGGTTTTATTGCGCAGGCTCAGCACTTCGATGTTCTGCAGGGCCAGTTGGCCGAACAACGCAGTGATGCCCATGGACTTGTCGACCTGGACTTCCAGGGTATGCGCATCCACCAAACGGGACGGATAACCGACCAGTTGCGGCGCAACCGCCAGATCGTTCTTGAGGTCGAGCAGGAAGGTCTCCACATGCAGTTGCCCGAGCAACTGACGCATGCTGGTGTTCTCGACGATGGTGCCGTGGTCGATGATGCCGATGTTGCGGCACAGTTGTTCAGCCTCTTCCAGATAGTGCGTGGTGAGGATGATGGTGATGCCTTTCTGATTCAGTTCGGTGAGGAACGTCCACATCGAACGGCGCAGCTCGATATCCACCCCGGCCGTCGGTTCGTCGAGGATCAGCAGGCGCGGTTCATGCACCAGTGCCCGGGCAATCATCAAGCGGCGTTTCATGCCGCCGGACAACGAACGCGAAGGCACATCGCGCTTGTCCCACAGGCCGAGCTGGGTCAGGTACTGCTCGGCGCGTTCCTTGGCGATTTTCGCCGGAATGCCGTAGTACCCGGCCTGGGTCACGACGATGTCGAAGGTTTTTTCGAACTGGTTGAAGTTGAATTCCTGGGGGACCACGCCGATCGAGCGCTTGAGCGCTGCGGGGTTCTTGTCCAGATCGTGGCCGAAAATATTCACCGTGCCACTGGTCTTGTTCACCAGGGTCGAAAGAATGCCGATGGTCGTGGATTTGCCGGCGCCGTTGGGGCCGAGCAACGCGAAGAAGTCACCTTCGGCGACGTCCAGATCGATACCACTCAAGGCCTGGAACCCGTTGCCGTAGGTTTTGGTTAGCTGCCGGATGGACAGAGCGGAACTCATATCGGATTACGCACCAAGAAGAGAAAAAGGACTGAATGACGGCGGGCGGCGAGGGAGACAACCGCGGCGCACAAGCGCAATGGTGCTTGCCGCCGCCGCACAAGTACAGTCAAGTGTGTCGATAGTAGGTATTAAGTCAACGCGGTCATGACGGCTTTGCGATACGCCGGACGCTGCTTCAGTCGCGCGTACCAGGCCTCCAGATGCGGCATCGGCGCACGCTCGATCGGCATCTCGAACCAGGCATAAATGAAACTGCCGAGGGGAATGTCGCCCATGCCGATTTCACTGCCGGACAGGTACGGCTGGTTTTTCAGGGCCTGATCGGCCATCGCCAGCAAGCCTTCACATTCCTTGATCGCGGCATGAATCGCCGGCCAGTCCTGCTTGTCCGCCGGCGTGCGCAAAACGCCCCAGAACACCGTGCGAAATGGCCCGGCGAAACTGGACGTGGTCCAGTCCATCCATTTGTCAGCGGTGGCGCGGGTCTGTGGATCCGTCGGATACCACGCAGTGTCGGCCGCATGTTTTGCCAGCAGGTAACGCACGATGGCATTCGATTCCCACAACACGAAACCATCGTCCTGAATCACCGGCACCCGCCCGTTCGGGTTCATCGCCCGGTACTCCGGCGTGTCGACCACACCAAACGCGCCACCGGCATCGATGGCCTCGTAGGCCAGCCCGAGCTCTTCGGCAGCCCACAACGGCTTTCTGACATTCGACGAATTCTTGCGACCCCAGATCTTCAGCATGACCGCCTCTTTTCCATTGAGTGGGCGAGCAGCATACGCCGGATCAGCGGCTGCCGACATTACCGCGCATGTCACTGGACAGTGGCGTCTGCTGATCGTTGAACAGGTGCGGATAGCATTTGTGCAGATGTTCGAAAAAAAAGGATTCCGGTACATCGGCGAACTGGCCGTGGTCGACCAGGTACTCCATCAGCAGCGCGCCATCGCTGTTGTACGGATGGAAAACGCTGTCGTTCATACCGTCGAATTCCAGCGGCGCAACGTTGAACATTTCGCAGAGCTTCTGGTTGAACGCGGGTGTGGCTTTCACCCAGCGCTCATTGAGAAACAGTTCGGTATAACCATGCATGGCGAACACTTCGCTTCTCAGCAGTTCAAGCAGACGCGGCGTCGACAGATGATTTTTCACATCCGCCAGACCAATGCGTGCGGGGATCCCGCAATGACGCGCACAACCGGCGAGCAACGTGGCCTTGGGCACGCAATAACTTTCACCCGCCGCCAGCGCGTAGCTGCCGCGCAAGGTCTGCGGGTCGCGGCTGAAGGTGTACATGTTGTAACGCACCGCCTCGCGCACGGCGTAATAAAGACTGATCGCCTGCGCCAGCGGATCGCGACTGGTACCACGGTGCTGTTCTGCGAACTCCACCACCGAGGGGTGGTCACTATCGATGAAGCGGCCGGGACTCAGATATTCGCGCATGACGACATTCTCCTGGGTGAACCCGGAGTCTAGCGAGAGGATCAGCACAGAGATAACGACGTTTCGGCCAAACATGGACGCAAAGCCGCGGAGTCAGCGAACGATTTCCCACGGGTGTTGCCCACCGAAACTACAAAAGCCGTCCAAGGTTTCCCACGAACTCAATCACCTTGCTCTGACCACCCTGATTTGCAGATGCCGTCTAAGCTCTGGAGGGTCGTTCGCCCTGGTTCACGGAGGATTAAATATGCTGTTGTTGTGGATACTGGTTCTGATCGTCGGCGTGGCGTATCTGGCCCACCGACGCATCGCCCCGCTGCCTGCACTGGGCATCGTTGCCGCTTACCTGTTAGCGATGGGGATTTTCAGCCACGCACCGGGCTGGTTGCTGCTGATCTTCTGGGTCGTGCTGGCCCTCGTGGCCGCCCCGCTGCTCTTACCTGACCTGCGCCGCAAACACTTCACCGCGCCGCTGTTCAGTTGGTTCCAGAAAACCCTGCCACCGATGTCGCAGACCGAACGCGACGCGATCGACGCCGGCACGGTGTGGTGGGACGGCGAACTGTTCAGCGGCCGTCCGGACTGGGACAAGCTGCTGTCCTATCCCAAGGCGCAGTTGAGCGACGAGGAACAGGCGTTCATCGACGGCCCGACCGAAGAGCTCTGCGCGATGGTTACCGACTGGCAGATCGGCCAATCGATGGACCTTCCACCCGAAGCGTGGACTCACATCAAGGAACACGGTTTCTTCGCCCTGATCATTCCCAAGGAGTTCGGCGGCAAGGGATTCTCTGCCTACGCCCACTCCCAGGTGGCGATGAAACTGGCGACCCGCAGCGGCGACCTCGCCTCCACCGTGATGGTGCCCAACTCCCTCGGCCCGGCCGAACTGCTGCTGCATTACGGCACCGACGAACAACGTAATCATTACCTGCCGCGACTGGCCCGGGGCGACGATATTCCGTGCTTCGCGCTGACCGGTCCACTCGCCGGCTCCGATGCCGGCGCCATGCCTGACACCGGGATCATCTGCAAAGGCCAGTGGGAAGGCCAGGAAACCCTCGGCCTGCGCCTGAACTGGGAAAAACGCTACATCACCCTCGGCCCGGTCGCGACCTTGCTTGGCCTCGCCTTCAAGGCCTATGACCCGGATCACTTGCTTGGCGACAAGGAAGACCTGGGCATCAGCCTGGCATTGATTCCGACCGATACTCCCGGCGTGGAAATCGGTCGTCGCCACTTGCCGCTGGGTGCGGCGTTCATGAACGGCCCAAATTCCGGCAAGGACGTGTTCATCCCGCTGGATTTCCTCATCGGCGGCCAGGACATGCTCGGCAAAGGCTGGATGATGCTGATGAACTGCCTGTCGGTCGGGCGTTCGATCTCGCTGCCGGCGGTGGGCACCGGCGCGGCCAAGTTCACCAGTCTGGTGACCGGGCAGTACGCGCAGATTCGTGAGCAATTCAACGTTCCACTGTCCGCGTTCGAAGGCATTCAGGAAGCCATGGCGCGCATCGGTGGCAACGCCTGGATGATGGACGCCGCAAGGATGCTGACCGCCAACGCAGTGGATCTGGGCGAGAAGCCTTCGGTGCTGTCGGCAATCCTCAAGTACCACCTCACCGAACGCGGTCGCGAGTGCATCAGCCACGCCATGGATGTGCACGGTGGCAAGGCGATCATCATGGGTCCGAACAACTACCTGGGTCGCAGCTGGAACGGCGCACCGATCTTCATCACGGTGGAGGGCGCGAACATTCTTTCGCGCAACCTGATGATCTTCGGCCAGGGCGCGATCCGCTGCCATCCGTTCGTGCTCAAGGAAATGGCCCTCGCCGGGCGTGAAGACAAGGATCAGGCACTCAAGGAGTTCGACGGCCTGCTGCTCAAGCACATCGGATTTGCCGTGAGCAACGCTGCCAGCACGCTGGTATTGAACCTTGGTTTCGGCCACTTCGAACACGCACCGGGAGACAAGCTCAGCCAGGGTTATTTCCGCGCGCTCAACCGTCAGGCTGCCGCGTTTGCCATGCTCGCCGACCTGAGCATGATGCTGCTGGGTGGCGAGCTGAAGCGCCGCGAACGGCTGTCGGCCCGTCTGGGCGATGTGCTGAGCAACCTGTATCTCGCCTCCGCAGCGCTCAAGCGTTATCACGACCTTGATTCCCCGGCGTACATGGAACCGCTGTTCACCTGGGCCATGGAAGAAAGCCTCGGCCAGTCGGAAAAGGCACTCGATGAACTGCTGACCAACTTCCCGAACCGGGTCTTCGGTTGCCTGTTGCGGGTGATCGTGTTCCCGTTCGGTCGCCGCCACAAAGGCCCGTCAGACAGACTCGGTGCCGAAGTGGCCGCCGTCATCGGTCGGGCCAAGGGCGATCCGGCGCTGGAAGAACTGCTTGCCGGCTGCTATCGCCCACAATCGGCGGATGACGCAGTCGGTGCTCTGCAACATGCCTGCGATCAGTTGAACGCTGCGCAACCGCTGCACAAAAAGCTGCATACGTCGCTCAAAAGTGGCCAGGTCAAACCGGTCGCCGGCGAACACGCCATCGATGCGGCACTGGAAGCCGGCGTGCTGCAAGCCGTGGAAGCCCAGACCCTGCGTGATGCCGAAGCGGCGCGGCGCAAGGTGATCGATGTCGATGACTTTGACAAAGAGGAACTGAAACCGGCGCTGGGGAAAGTCCGCTGATTCCTTCAATCAGTGAAAAACGGGCGCAGGGGCTTTATACTCCCGCGCCCGTTTTGCTCTTGAGGACTTATCTCGTGTCCAATGTCGTTGCCGATCATCTGGTTTTGCTCGACCACCTGCGCAGTATCCTGGTCGCCGTAGGTGAGGCCGATCAGGTTCCCGAAGAAAGCCATGCCCTGTTCCTGGAGCGTTTCGACGAACTGCTGGCGTCACTGCCGATCGAGCCGATCGAAAGCCAATACCTGGGCCAGGACATCCTGACTCAAGTGATTACCCGCTATCCGCAAATTGCCCACCTGATCCCGCGGGATCTGTTGTGGTTCTTCGCCGGCGACTGCCTGCACTACCTGTCCGACGAAGAAATCGACCTGTATCAGACGCTGGAAGAGCGCCGTTACGAAGCCGAACAGAACGACGAACCGTTCGACTGGAACCAGGAAAAACAGCTGCTGGCGATGTCCGCCCAGGACAGCAAGCACTGATTTTCGCCCGATAAAAAAAGGCCCGCATGGTGATCCATGCGGGCCTTTTTCATGTAGTCAAAGCAGCCCTTCACTTTCAGGCAGTTCGTACTCGGCCAAGGCTTTTGAAACAGTGGATTTTCCCGGTTTGCTCAATGTCGGCTCTTTCTCCAGACACTCCACCAGATAATCAATGAACACCCGCAGCTTCGGTGGCAGATAGCGTGTCGGCGAGTGCAGCAACCATAACCCACCGTGATAAGACGCCAGGAATGTCCAGTCCGGCAGGACTTGCACGACCAGCCCCTGTTCCAGGGCATAACGAGCCGTGAAATACGGCAGGCTGCCGATACCGATGTGCTGCAGAACAGCCCCAAGGCGCACGCCGGTGTGATTGGCGGCATACCGGCCACGCACGCCGACCGTCACGGCTTTGCTGCCCTTCTTGAATTTCCAGCGCGCATCGCTCGGGGTTTCGCCCAGATAGATGCAGCTGTGATTGAGCAAGTCATGGGGATGAGTCGGTGTGCCATGTTCGGCCAGGTATTGCGGGGTCGCGCAGAGCAAATGGTCGATGGTCAGCAACTGTCGCCCGACCAGCCCTGCCGGCGGCCGCTCCGTAATCCGAATCGCCAGATCGACATGATCGTCGATCAGGTCCACTTGTCGGTCTTCCAGCAGCAATTCCACATCGACCTTTGGATAGCGACGAAGAAACTCCGGCATGTGCGGATGAATCACGAAGCGCCCGACCGCTTTCGGCACGCTGACCCGCACCAGTCCCTCGGCTTCGTGGGTGAACTGACCGCTGATTTCCATTACTGACCGGGCCGCACTGACCATTTCCTGACAGCGCTTGAACACTTCTTCTCCACCATCGCTCAAGCGCAATTTGCGTGTGGTGCGTTGCAGCAACCGTGTGGCCAATGCCTTCTCCAGCCGGGAAATGCTGCGACTGACCGCCGAGGGCGACGAGCCCAATTGGCGAGCGGCTTCAGAGAAGCTGCCGGTCTCCACGACCTTGACGAAGATCGCCATTTCACCGAGCAACGGCAGAGGGAGATTTATGCTCACAGCGCAACAGTCCTTTGATGTTTGAACGGATTATCACGTTATTGCACGATTCATATAATTAAAAAAGAAACTTTAATAAGGGCATGGAATATGACGCTCCGCCTCTTTTTCCATAGTGATGACCTCAAGGCCAATGTGGAAGTCCTCGACTGCACGCCCCACGAGAACGAATTCGCCGTGGTGCTGCGCGCCACGTTGTTTCATCCGCAAGGGGGCGGGCAGCCTTGCGATACCGGCTGGATTGGCGATGCACAAGTCCTGCGAGTCGTACAGGAACCGGACCGGATCATTCACTTCGTCGACCAGCCGGTGCCACTGGGCATGACCCAGATCCGCATCGATGAAGAGCGTCGTCGCTTCAACACCCGTATGCATTCCGCCGGTCATCTGATCGGCCATTTCGTTCAAGCCATGGGCTGGATGCCGATCAAAGGGCACCATTGGCCTGACGAAGGGCGTGTGCAATTCAAGCCCGGGGATTCGGCTCAGGAAGTCGACGCGCAAACCGTCCAATACGGCATCGGGCAATGGATCGAACACGATCTGCCACGCCTGACGTCCCTGCGCGAAGGCGCGCGGGAAATCGGCTTCGGTGAACTGCCCGCCTATGGTTGCGGTGGCACCCATGTACGCAGCCTGAAGGATCTGGGCACAGTCACGATCGCGTCCCTTTCGCAGAAGAAGGGCACGTTGTCCGTCCACTACAACGTGGATTGAGGATTTCGGGCGCTGCCAGATGCAGCGTCCGACGCCGGGGGAACCGCGCTCGCCGGTTCCGTTGACTACTCGTTAGATGGACCTGAAACCATGATGCTTGACGTCGAGCGTCTCGATGAGACGTGCATAAAAAAACTGGCCAACGAAGAAGTCCTCGCCATCCGCGTCAAAGGCTTCTTGCCTGAAGACCAGGCGATCCGGATTGGCGACAAGATCCTCGCCCCCGGCTTCGAAGGGTATATCAACGCCCCCAGCATCGGCCGCATCGGCATGGCGTTCTACGAGGCGGAAAACCAGCCGCTGCTGATCGAGGACTACTTCGAGCGCGCCACCAGCAACATTGCCGAACTGCGCAACCGCTGCGCACCCTACTCCTCGCCGATCGACACCCTGCGCTGCATGCTCGACGAATCCTGGCCGGCGGGCGCCCATCTGGAAAACCTGTACGGGCGCAAGATGTATGTCGGCCTGTCACGGGTGGTCAAACCTGGCGTCTGCTTCCTCGCCCACCACGACATCTTCGCCAAGGATGCGCCGGAGAGTTTCCAGGCCCGTAGCCTGGAGGCGCAATTCGCCTGCAACGTCTACCTGAACATGCCGACCGAGGGTGGCGCGTTGCAGATGTGGGAAGACGACATTTCACCGGACCGCTTCGACGAAATGCGCGGCGACAGCTATGGCATCGACCCGATGCTGCTTGGCCCGCCAGCCCTCGAAGTACGCCCGGAGCCGGGGGATTTCATCATGTTCAATTCGCGTCGCATGCACTCGGTAACACCGGGTGTGGCAGACCCGCGCTTGAGCCTTTCTTTTTTTGTCGGCTATCGCGGTAATGCATCACCCCTGACTTTCTGGAGCTGAAATGACATCGAATTATCTGGGCGAATTTCTGGCACTGGCTACCATTCACTTTCTGGCCGTGGTCGCTCCCGGCCCGGACTTCGCCGTGACCATCCGCCAGAGTGTGCGTTTCGGTCGACTGGTCGGCATCTGCACGGCACTGGGCATCGGCGCAGGGATTTCCGTGCACGTGCTGTACACCCTGCTGGGTGTCGGTGCCTTGATGCACACCACGCCCTGGCTGCTGACGGTGGCCAAGGTCGTGGGCGGTGCCTACATTTTTTACCTCGGCATCAGCCTGATCCGCAGCAAACCCAAGACAACACTCGAAGGCGAAAAGACAACCGATGAACCGCTGGTCGAGCAATCGCTGTTCAAGGCGTTCTCCACCGGTTTCCTGACCAACGCCACCAACCCCAAGGCCACACTGTTTTTCCTGGCGATCTTCACCACGATCATCAGCGCCAGCACACCGTTGGAGATCCAGGCCCTGTACGGATTGTGGATGTGCGGCGTGAACGCGTTGTGGTTTGTGATCGTCGCGCTGTTCTTTTCAAGCAGCAAAGTGCGGGTGCTGTTCATGCGCATGGGGCATTGGTTCGAGCGCAGCATGGGGGTGATCCTGATCCTGTTCGCCGGGCGACTGGTGTTGTCGATGTAAATACGCAGCTCGAAGAAGCCCGGCCCAGACAGATCGGACGGGCTTTTACGATTCTGCGCCGCTTTTGCATTTCTGTGCGACGCGTCCCACTTCGGGGGCTCCCCTATCACTTGCTTGTGGTGTTAGTTTGCGAAACCGTCTGACACATCGATCAGATACTTCCTACTCACCACCTGCAAAGGAATGCCCTTAGCAATGGACTTTTCGCTCAAGCAACTGGCCGCATCGACCCTGATTCTGGCCAGCCTTTCGTGCGTGACACTGCCCGCACACGCCAACATCACACCGCAGCAAAGCGCGACCATCCTCAAGACATTCAGTGATACCAAGGTCAGCGATTTCCGCCAGTTCCTCGGCGAATTGGCCAAGAGCGATCTGAGCAAGACCGACGACCTGCGCCCCTCCATCAGCGCCTTTCTCGACAACAAGCCCCTGACCGCCGAACAGCAAAACGAAATCTATCGCCTGCTCGGCCTCTACACTCGAGCGAAATACGGCAAAGCCGCTCTGGAAACCCTGCGCGAACTGGTGGAGATCCCGACGGATCGCAAAGAGGGTGTTGCCCAGCACGAAAATCCTGAATTCATCAAGATCGCCGCCAAGATCAAAAGCCTCGCCGAGTCTTTCGGCCTGAACTACCGCAACATCGACAACCGCGTCTACGAAATCTCCCTCGACGGCAGCGGCAAAGAAGTCGTGGGCATTCACGCGCACGCCGACGTTGTACCGGTGACACCGGAAAACTGGGTTCTGAAGGACGGCACCAAGCTCGACCCGTTCAAGGTCACGCTGATCGGCGACCGCATGTACGGCCGCGGCACCGAGGACGATAAAAACGGCATCGTCGTGACGCTGTATGCCATGAAGGTGATCAAGGAAGAGAAGCTGCCACTGGCGCGCAATTTCAAACTGCTGGTAGACACCACCGAAGAAACCACCGGCGACGCGATTCCTTACTACTTCGAGCGCAACCCAACGCCGGAGTACAACCTTGCACTGGATGGCGGCTACCCGGTGGTGATTGCCGAAAAAGGTTACGGCACGGTCATGGCCAAGTTCGCAAAACGCAAGGCCGAGGGCAAAGGCGCGGAAATCATCTCGATGACTGGCGGTATGGCGACCAACCAGATTCCATCGGTTTCGCTCATCACCCTGGTGACAGACAAACCTGCCGAACTGGCCGCCAGCTTGCAAAAGGCTGGCACTGAATACGCCAAACAACATGGCGGCGATTTCGAAGTGAATGCCAAGGTCGATGGCAAAGACGTGAAACTCAGCGTAACCGGCGTTTCTGCGCACTCCTCCGAGCCTGAATCCGGTGTCAACCCGGTCGCCCGCATGCTGGACTTCATCCACAGCGTGGATGGCAAAATCGCGTTCAAACACAACCACATCACCGATGCTGCCCGTTACGCCGCCGACAACTGGGGTCTGGACTACAAGGGTAGCAAGCTGGGCGTCGGTTTCGCCGATGACTTCATGGGCCCGTTGACCACCTCGCTGACGTACGTCGGCATGGATGACAAGACCTTCAAACTTGCGGTCAACCTGCGTGTGCCGAAGGGCAAGTCGCCGGAAGTGCTCAAGACCGAAATCGCCGACAAACTGGCGGCCTGGAGCAAGAAAACCCACGTCGCGGTCAACTTCGATTACTCAATCGCCGAGCCGATGTACCGCAACCCTGAAGGCGAGTGGGTCAAGGCGCTGCTGGCCGTGGCCACCGAAAACCTGGGCATGAAACACGAATTCGGTACGTCGGCCGGCGCCACCTCGGTGCATGAACTGCCTAACGGCGTGCAATTCGGCCTGGCACGACCTGAGGTCAAGTACACCGGCCACACCGATGGCGAATTCAAGACCGTTGACCAGTTCTTGCTGGACCTGCAGATCGTTACGGAAATGATGGGACGGATCGGGCAACTGCCGAAGCTCTGATCGCGTATCGGGTCCGCCACATGGGCGGGCCCACAAAAAAAGGACCGCGAGGTCCTTTTCTATTGCCTGACAAAAAACGCACAAACAAAAACGCCGCTCATCACTGAGCGGCGTTTTTGTTGAATATGGAGCGGGAAACGAGACTCGAACTCGCGACCCCGACCTTGGCAAGGTCGTGCTCTACCAACTGAGCTATTCCCGCAATGGCGTCCCCTAGGGGACTCGAACCCCTGTTACCGCCGTGAAAGGGCGGTGTCCTAGGCCACTAGACGAAGGGGACAGGCTACAACTTTCACTAATAAAAACGCCGCTCTTTGCAAAGCGGCGCTTTTTGAATTTGGAGCGGGAAACGAGACTCGAACTCGCGACCCCGACCTTGGCAAGGTCGTGCTCTACCAACTGAGCTATTCCCGCAAATGGCGTCCCCTAGGGGACTCGAACCCCTGTTACCGCCGTGAAAGGGCGGTGTCCTAGGCCACTAGACGAAGGGGACACGCTACCCGGAACACATGGTGTGTGTTTCGGTGTCCAGATCCGCATCCGAAGACTTGGTTCTGGTTTCACTCAGCACCGCCCGAAAGCACTGCCGTTTAAAATTGGAGCGGGAAACGAGACTCGAACTCGCGACCCCGACCTTGGCAAGGTCGTGCTCTACCAACTGAGCTATTCCCGCATTGGCGTCCCCTAGGGGACTCGAACCCCTGTTACCGCCGTGAAAGGGCGGTGTCCTAGGCCACTAGACGAAGGGGACACACTACAACATTCACTCCCTGCCGCGTTTCGCTGTGAGCTTTACGCTGCAAGTGGCGCGCATTCTATGGATGGATTGGAAGGTCGTCAACCCCCTGATATAAATTTATTTAAATCAATGACTTCGAACCGCTTTGCAGGCCGAATCGGACTTTTCCGCTGCCCGACGATTGACGCCTATATTCCGACACTCGCCAAGGCGCTATAGTCCACGGCACAGGTGATGGCAATCTGCACCCCAAGGGCCAGCATTTATATAAGCAGGCCTGCGGCCGATACAGATGAAGCTTCGCTGATCCAACCCGTCGAGCGGCGCTAGGCTCCTATATGCCAAGCCACTACACTCGCACGTGAACCCTATAAAGAGGTCTTACCGGTGACACCACTCATGATCACCCTGCTAGTCATAGCCGGGATTGCAATCTTGATCGCCATTGGCTACATGAACCATGTGGTGGAAAACACCAAACTGGAGAAGGCCCGCACCAAGGTCGAACTCAACGACCGCCTGCGCCGTTGTGGCGAGCTGACCGAAACCTTCCCCGGCCAGTTCATGACCCCGGCCCTCAAGCTTTTGATGACCCGCCTGGAACTGAACGTCTGCCAGCGCCTGCTGAACCTGGAAAAAACCAGCGCTACCGTCAAGGCCCGCATCACCGAACTGAGCGCTCTGGTCGCCCAGGGCGAATCGATCCCGGTCAACAACCCGCCGGCGCCGATCCAGACCGAAGCCAAGGCCAAGGACGTCCGCTTCCTGCTCGAAGCCCTGCACGGCCAGATCACCCGCGCCGCCCAGGACGGTTTCCTGCCACCGAACGAAGCCAAGCACTGGATTCGCGAAGTCCGCCATATCCTGGTGCTGCTGCACATCGAGTTCTTCAACAACCTCGGCCAGCACGCCCTGCAACAAAACCAGCCAGGCCAGGCCCGCCTTGCCTTCGAACGCGGCGTGCAGTACCTGCGCAAACAGCAGGACCCGCAGATCTACGCCGAACAACTGCAATACCTGGAAAAACTGCTGGTCCGCGCCAACGCGCAGGTCATGGACAAGATTGCCCCGGTCGAAGGCGAAGAAAACCAACTGACTGCCGGCCTCAAAGATGTCGAGGCTGATGCGGACTGGAAGAAGAAAGTGATTTACGACTGAGTGCAGATGTTGAGAGAAGCCACCGAGAGGTGGCTTTTTTATTGGCCGCTGGAAAGATCCAAATCAAAAGCGCCCTCACCCTAACCCTCTCCCGGAGGGAGAGGGGACTGACCGAGGTGTTTGGGAGAGGTACGCCGACGTGAGATACCGAGTCGAACTCGGTTTTTGAAACGCATGCAACTCGACTCCTGCTTTGGCTTTAGCTTTGGCTTTCACCACTCAACACGATGAGCGTTAGCTCGAGTACCGCTTTTGACGTGCCGGCCCCATCGGAAGGCTGAGTGGAGGGATTTATCCGGGGGTGGGAGCGCAGCGACCGTGCGGCGAAGCCGCATGCATCGAGAGGAGGTGCAGCGAAGCAAACCGTAGGCGATGCCCCCGGATGAATCCCGGAACGAAGGAACGCCGAGCCAAAGCGAGGTGCCGAACGCCGGGGCCCAGACCTTTGGTTCCTTTGGGGCGTTTGCCAAAGGGACTCGCCGTAAGGGCGAAACCGTCAGCCGCAGCACCCGAAGCAACGGATATTCACACCAAACAACCAGCAACCTGGTCGGCCCAAAGGCCGCCAAGGTCAAATCCAAATCAAAGCCGAAAGTGCCCCACCATCCCCTTGAGCTCACTCCCCAACTGCGCCAGCTCAACACTCGAAGCCGCATTCCCGCGCATCGCAATCGACGACTGATCCGCACTCGCCCGAATACTGGTCACACTGCGATTGATCTCCTCGGCCACCGAACTCTGCTCCTCGGCCGCCGCCGCAATTTGCTGGTTCATCTGCTGAATCAACGAAACCGCCGCCGCAATACTCCCCAGCGCACTTTCGGTCTGCAGCGCATCGCTCACCGCCAGCTTCACCAGCTCGCCACTGCTCTGGATCTGCTGCACCGACGAATGGGCTGCCGAACGCAAGGCACTGACCAGCCGCTCAATCTCTTCGGTCGACTGCTGCGTACGCCGTGCCAGCGCCCGTACCTCGTCGGCAACCACCGCAAACCCCCTGCCCTGCTCGCCCGCCCGCGCCGCTTCAATCGCAGCGTTGAGTGCCAGCAGATTGGTCTGTTCGGCGACGCTCTTGATCACTTCGAGCACCGTGCCGATGTTCTGGATTTCCGCACTCAGGCTTTCGATGCTCGAGCTGGCCGACGTCGCCGAATCCGCCAACTGCTCGATCCGCGCCATGCTCTGACGCACCACCTGCTGACCGCTCTCGACCTTGCCGTCGGCGGTCTGCGCCGCAAGCGCCGCTTCCTCGGCATTGCGTGCCACGTCGTGGACGGTGGCGGTCATCTGGTTCATGGCCGTGGCGACCTGCTCGGTCTCCTCTTTCTGGCTGCTGACTTCGAGGTTGGTCTGCTCGGTCACAGCCGACAGCGATTGGGCCGAGCTGGCCAACTGCTCAATGCCCGCCTGCAACCCGCTGACAATGCGGCTCAGGCCCGCGCCCATCTGCTGCATGGACAGCATCAATTGACCGATTTCGTCACGACGGGTGACTTCCACCGTCGCACTCAAGTCGCCGTCAGCAATCCGCTGAGCGACCCGCATCACGCTGCGCAACGGCGCGACGATCAGCCGGGTGATCAACCAGGCCGCAATCAGCCCGACCAGCAGCGCCAGCGCCGACGAGCCGATGATCAGCACCGAGTTCTTTTTCAACTCGGCCTGCATCGCGACATCTTGGGCGACATACGCCTGATCGACTCGCTCCACCACCTGCGCAGCACGCTGGTGCAATTGTTCGGACACGGTTTTTTCTTGAGCGAGCAGTCCGGTGTACTCGGCGAGCTTGTCATTGAAACCGGCGATGTGGCCTGACACCTCATTGAGGACCGTCAGATAGCCCTCATCCTTGACCGTGGATTTCAACTGTTCGGCTTGCGTCTGGGCCTGGGCGGCCTGTTCGATATTGCCCTTGGCGCTGTCGTCGCCCTTGCGGCTCTGATCCAGGCGCACCCGGGCTTCATTCATGGCCTGGAGCATCAGACGCGAAACCTGGCTGACCTGGCTGGCCTGCTCGATGAACTGCGCCCCATCCTTGCCTTCGCTGTCTTTCAGGGTATAGGCGCCATCATCGGCGAGCCCGGCCTGCAGGACGTCAAGGTTGTTGGCGACGCTGGAAACCGACCAACTGGCCATTTCCAGCGCCAGATCCTTGGCCTGGGTCAGCGAAACAAATTCATCGAACGCCTTGCGGTACGCGCCCAACGACTGCTGGACGTCGTTCATGCCCGATTCATTGCCCGGCGACAAAGCCTTGAGTTGGTCGGCCATGGCGATCAGGCCATCCACACCTTCATGCAGGGCATCGACCGTTTTCGGGTTGCCGTGCAGGGCGTAGTCCCGCTCCAGCAAGCGCACATTGAGCAGACCGCTATTGAGCGAGGACATCTGCTTGAGCCCGCCGAAGCGCTGGCTGATGGTTTGCAGGGACCAGACGCCAATGGCCGCCACCAGCGCGGTCAAAAGCAAAACCAGCACAAACCCGATACCCAGTTTTTTCGCCATACCGAGGTTGGCAAAACGTCCTTGCACGGCCGAAATCATTGCGCGTAGTCCTCTGCCAAAGTCTGTTGCCGAAGAGTCGCAATGGCCATGAACCAGCACAAGACTCTGGCGTCGGAATAATGGCAAAAAGCTAGGTCCGCGTCGTTTTCAGAACACTTGAGGTCGATCCACGACTGTACTGCGAAAGAACTGCCGTGCCCTCGGATCACAGGCATAGGCGATATTGATCCGCTGCCAGTCGCAGGCTTCGCCACCGGGCCTGAACGATGCTCCGCAGGACAATTGCACGCCAAAGTGCAAGGCCTGCCTGCGCAAGTGCTCTTCATTTGCCAACGGCGAACGGGCCCAGATGAACAGGCCGCCCGTCGGCTTGCCGAACACTTCCCAATCGGCATCCTCCAGCGCCTGAAGGGCTGCGGCACGATCGGTATTGAGCCGCTGACGCTGGCGCTGCACCAGCTTGCGATAGGCGCCACTGGCCAGCAGCGTTGCCAGTACTGCCTCGCTGAACCTCGAGGTGCCCATGCAACTGATCATCTTGACCCGTGCCAGTTGCTCGATCACCTCGAAACCGGCCAGCACGAAGCCTACCCGTAACGAGCTGCTGAGTGTCTTGGAAAAACTGCCGACATAGATCACCCGCCCTTCATCGTCCAGCGCCGCCAGTCGCGTGCCGCTGCCATTGTGCAGATCGGCAAAGACGTCATCTTCGATCAGCCGCAGGTCGTAGGTTTTGCTCAATTGCAGAATGCGACGCGCGACCGCCGGCGTCAGACAACTTCCGGTGGGATTGTGGTGATGACTGTTGATGAACATCGCCGCCGGCCGGAATTGCCGCAGCAGAATCTCGAGCGCTTCGATGTCCGGCCCGCCGGGTGTGCGGCTGACCTCCAGCATGCGCACGCCGTGCAGCCGCAGGAGATCGAACAGCGGTGCGTAGCCCGGTGTCTCGACCACCACACAATCGCCGGCCCGAAACAGGGTCCGCACGATCAGGTCAAGCGCGTGGCTGGCACCGGTCGTGGTCAGCACGCGATCGTCATCAGCCTTGATTTCCAGCAACCCGAGGCGTTTGACGATTTGTTCGCGCAACGCGGGGAGCCCCAGGGGCGTGTTGTAGTTGAACAGACTGAACATGTCGGCGCGGGCCACCTGACGGATCGCGTAGCTGAGATCGTCAGGTTCTCGCCAGCTCTGCGGCAAGACACCATCACCCAGTTTCAGGCCTGCACGCCATTGCGGATCCGTATCACAGCCGCGGTGTTCGCCCGCGAAAGCCGGACTGTCAAAGGCCTTGCAACACACTGGCAACGCGCTTGCGACCATGAAACCGGCACCCTGCCGTGAGGCGAGAACGCCCTGCGCTACCAGACGCTCGCAGGCTTCCACGACATTCGACTGGCTGAGCAGATTCGATCGCGCGATTTGCCGTACTGAAGGCAGGCGCGTCGTCGGCGGTACCTGACCCCGCACGATCCACTCGGTCAATCCATCAACAATCTGCTGTACGACCGGCACCATTGCCTGTCGGTCAATTCTCAATTCCATGAGTGGCCAAACTCCTGTCCGTTTTACTCGCGGCAGTAAATCACAGCCGCGTCGGTCAGGCTGTGCGACAACGCCGTCAAAAGCCACCGTTCTAACCATTTGAAACACAATGTTTATCAATCACATGGAGCCGGGCGCAGGCGAAAAAAAACCCGCGAGCGGGCGGGTCTTTTTCCTGCAACAACGGATGCCTTTTCAGAACGCGGTCACACCCCCGTCCACGGCCAGTGAATGGCCGGTGGTGAACGCTGCACCATCGCTGCACAGGTACAGCACGGCACTGGCGATTTCCTCGACCTTGCCGATACGGCCGACGGGGTGCATGGCGTTGGCGAATTCGCCTTTCTTCGGGTCGGCCTCATAGGCGCGACGGAACATGTCGGTATCGATCACTGCCGGGCATACGGCGTTGACGCGGATTTTCTTCTTGGCATATTCGATAGCAGCCGATTTGGTCAGGCCGATCACCGCATGCTTGGAGGCGGCGTAGATGCTCATCTTCGGCGCAGCGCCCAGTCCGGCCACCGACGCGGTGTTGACGATCGCCCCGCCACCCTGGGCCAGCAGCAACGGCAACTGGTACTTCATGCACAGCCATACGCCTTTGACGTTGACGCCCATGATTGCGTCGAACTCATCCATCGAGCCCTCGGCCAGCTTGCCTTTCTCGATTTCGATGCCGGCGTTGTTGAAGGCATAGTCGAGACGGCCGTAGGTCTTGATCACCTCGTCCATCAGATTTTTCACTTCGCTCTCGACGGTCACATTACAACGCACGAAGGTCGCTTCCCCTCCGGCTGTACGAATCAGCGCCACGGTGCCCTCGCCCCCGGCCGCATCCAGATCGGCCACCACCACTTTCAGACCTTCGGCGGCGAAAGCCTGGGCCGTCGCGCGGCCGATGCCGTTGGCCGCGCCGGTGACGACGGCTACCTGACCGGAAAACGTCATGCTCATTGTTATGTCCTCGAATGCGGGGGAATTGATGAAGGCAGCATAGCCACAGGGGCCTGAGTGACGTCAGCACTATCAAAAGGCCGGTTAGCCTTTCATGAATCGCAGTGATGAAACCCCGCAGGGGACTATCACCGTACTGGATCAACCTGCATTCGCCCCGTGAGCCAACCTTGCGGCATCGTCCATGAAGGTCTATCAACAAGGCTTCATTCAATTCGAGTGCCTGTCATGACCAACCAGACCAATCGCCAGTTCCTGCTCGCCAAACGCCCGGTAGGCGCCGCCACCCGCGAGACCTTCACCTATCAGGAAGTACCGGTCGGCGAGCCGGCGGCGGGGCAGATTCTGGTCAAGAACGAATACCTGTCCCTCGATCCGGCCATGCGCGGCTGGATGAACGAAGGCAAATCCTACATCCCGCCGGTGGGTCTGGGTGAAGTCATGCGCGCGCTGGGCGTAGGCAAAGTCATCGCGTCAAACAATCCGGGGTTCGCGGTCGGGGACTACGTCAACGGTGCCCTGGGCGTGCAGGATTATTTCCTCGGTGAGCCAAGAGGTTTCTACAAGGTCGATCCGAAACTGGCACCGCTGCCGGTTTATCTGTCCGCACTGGGCATGACCGGCATGACAGCCTACTTCGCCCTGCTCGATGTCGGCGCACCGAAGGCCGGCGACACCGTGGTGTTGTCCGGCGCTGCGGGCGCGGTCGGCAGCATTGCCGGGCAGATTGCCAAGATCAAAGGTTGCCGGGTGATCGGCATCGCCGGCGGCGCAGACAAGTGCAAGTTCCTGATTGATGAACTGGGTTTTGACGGCGCCATCGACTACAAGAGCGAAGACGTACTCGCCGGACTCAAGCGCGAATGCCCGAAAGGCGTGGACGTGTATTTCGACAACGTCGGCGGCGACATCCTCGACGCCGTACTCAGTCGTATCAACCTGAAAGCACGCGTGGTGATCTGCGGCGCCATCAGCCAGTACAACAACAAGGAAGCGGTCAAAGGCCCGGCCAACTACCTGTCGCTGCTGGTCAACCGCGCGCGGATGGAAGGTTTCGTGGTGATGGATTACGCCGCGCAGTACGCCAGCGCCGCCCAGGAAATGGCCGGGTGGATGGCCAAAGGTCAGCTCAAGAGCAAGGAAGACATCGTCGAAGGCCTGGAAACCTTTCCGGAAACCCTGGGCAAACTGTTCAGCGGAGAGAACTTCGGCAAGCTGGTATTGAAAGTCTGAAAACAAGGAAGGGAGCCATCGGGCTCCCTTCCTTGATGCTTCAGCTGTTCGCTCAGGCCAGTTCGGCAACCACCGAGGCCAGCGCCTTGGCCGGATCCGCCGCCTGGCTGATCGGACGGCCGATCACCAGATAGTCGGAACCGGCATCCAGCGCCTGACGCGGGGTCAGGATGCGACGCTGGTCGTCCTGGGCGCTGCCGGCCGGACGAATCCCCGGGGTCACCAGTTGCAGCGACGGGTGTGCGGTTTTCAGCGCAGTGGCTTCCAGCGCCGAGCACACCAGACCGTCCATCCCGGCCTTCTCGGCCAGTGCCGCCAGACGCAGCACCTGCTCCTGCGGCTCGATGTCCAGACCGATACCCGCCAGATCCTCACGCTCCATGCTGGTCAGCACGGTCACGCCGATCAGCAGGGGTTGCGGGCCGCTGCGCTTGTCCAGCTCTTCACGGCAGGCCGCCATCATGCGCAGGCCGCCGGAGCAGTGAACGTTGACCATCCACACCCCCATCTCGGCAGCGGCCTTGACCGCCATCGCGGTGGTGTTGGGAATGTCGTGGAATTTCAGGTCGAGAAACACTTCAAAACCCTTGTCACGCAGGGTGCCGACGATTTCCGAGGCACAGCTGGTGAACAGTTCCTTGCCCACTTTGACCCGGCACAGTTTCGGGTCCAACTGGTCGGCCAGCTTCAGTGCGGCGTCACGGGTGGGGAAATCCAGGGCGACGATGATAGGAGTCTGGCAGGCGGACATGGATGGGCTCTCAGGCAAGTCGAAATCGGCGCGCATTGTAGCGGAACCGGCGGCGGCGCGGCACCCGATGATCGGTAAATCGTCGCGCCGGACGTGATCAGCATAGCCTTGCCGGGTATTGTGTCGAAGCCGATACACAACCGACACGCCGACAACATGCGTCCGCGCTAGCCTCGCCAGCCGCAACATGTCCTTACAGCAGCCCTTCCCGCCTCACGGCCGGACGCCTATGCTGAAACCACAACCTCGCAGCCTATCTTTGTGGTTGGCGGCCTACTGGCAGATGAACAGCCTCATGCACAATTCCCAAGCCTCCGTGAATGAAGAGCAGAAAGACGACAAGCGCTGGAGCATCCGGGCCCTGATCGTCGACGATGACGTGCCGATCCGCGAACTGATGATCGACTACCTGGCGCGTTTCAACATTCACGCCAGCGGCGTCACCGACGGCGCAGCCATGCGCCAGGCGATGCAGGCCGAACATTTCGACGTGGTGGTACTCGACCTGATGCTGCCCGGCGAAGACGGCCTGTCGCTGTGCCGCTGGCTGCGCGCAGAGTCTGACATCCCGATCCTGATGCTCACTGCGCGCTGCGAACCGACCGACCGCATCATCGGCCTGGAACTCGGCGCCGATGACTATATGGCCAAACCGTTCGAACCCCGCGAGCTGGTGGCGCGGATCCAGACGATCCTGCGTCGGGTGCGCGACGACCGCACCGAACAGCGTGCGAACATTCGCTTCGACAACTGGCGCCTGAACAGCGTCCTGCGCCAGTTGATCGCCGACGATGGTCTGGTGGTGCCGCTGTCCAACGCCGAATTCCGCCTGCTCTGGGTGTTCATCGAACGTCCGCGCCGGGTGCTCAGCCGCGAACAACTGCTGGACGCCGCCCGTGGCCGTTCGATCGAAGCCTTCGACCGCAGCATCGACCTGCTGGTCTCGCGCCTGCGGCAAAAACTCGGCGACGACCCGAAAGCCCCCCAACTGATCAAGACCGTACGCGGTGAAGGTTACCTGTTCGACGCACGGGACATCGGCTGATGCGGGCGCGCTTCGACACGCTGTTCGGCCGCCTGTTTGGCGTGCTGTTCGTGGCGATCGTCCTGGCGCACCTGTTGGCCTTCGCCTGGTTCCACCATTACGGCCCGCCTCCGCCCCCTCCGCCGCCGGAATTTTCCCAAGGCGTCGAAGGACAACGTCCGACACCAGATCCGCGCTTCTCCCATCGACCGCCGCGCCCCTGGTTCGGCGGGCCGCTGGTGCCACTGACCTTTCAGTTCATCTCACTGATGATCGCTGCGTGGTACGGCGCCAAACTCTTGAGCCGGCCGATCCAGCGTCTGAGCGACGCCGCCGAACGCCTCAGCGAAAACCTCGACAGCCCGCCGCTGGATGAATCAGGCCCGCGAGAAGCCCGACAGGCCGCTCACACCTTCAACCTGATGCAACAGCGGATTCGCGAACAGGTTCAGCAACGCGCACGAATGCTCGGCGCCGTCTCCCACGACCTGCGCACGCCACTGTCGCGGCTGAAACTGCGCCTGGAAAAGATCGACGACGACAAGCTCCAGGGCCAGATGCGTCAGGACCTGAACGACATGATCGGCATGCTCGACGCCACCCTCACCTACCTGCACGAACAGCGCACCAGCGAAGCGCTGCAGATGATGGACGTGCAGGCGCTGGTCGAATCACTGTGCGAAAACGCCCAGGATCAAGGCGCCGACGTACAGGTCAGCGGCCACTGCGCGCCCTTGCAGGTGCAGCCGATGGCACTGCGCTCGTGCATCAACAACCTGATGGACAACGCCCTGCGCTACGCCGGCCAAGCTCACATCGAACTGCAGGATCAGCGCGAACACCTGCTGATCCGCGTCATCGACCACGGCCCGGGCATCGCTGCGGACAAGCGTGAAGCGGTGTTCGAACCGTTCTTCCGCCTGGAAGGCTCGCGCAACCGCAACTCCGGCGGCGTGGGCCTGGGCATGACCATCGCCCGGGAAGCCGCGCAACGCCAGGGCGGACAACTGAACCTCGAAGACACCCCCGGCGGCGGCCTCACCGCCGTAATTCGCCTGCCCCGCCACTGAAGCCGACTGTGTACCGCCCGGTACAAAATCCACATACCCACGACACCTCCCGCCTTGACGCTGCATAAGCCGGTACACAAACCGGTTTTCCAGCCCAAGGAGAGAGCCCGATGATCGGTAGCGTGAGCAACTACACGAGCTACACCAGCACCAGCAGCACCACCACGCAAAACGCCCGCAGCCAGCAACTGCAAAAAGAACTGTTCGCCAAACTCGACAGCAACGGCGACAGCGCGGTGGATCAGGACGAACTGAGCAGCGCCCTGTCGCAAAAATCCAATGACGGTTTGCTGGTCAACCTGAGCAAACAATTCGGCGACCTGGACAGCGACAGCAACGGCAGCCTCAGCGCCGAAGAAATGGCCGCCATGGCCCCACCGCCACCACCCGACCACAACCAGGCCCCCAATACCGACCTGGCCGACGCCCTGATCAAAGCCCTCGACACCGACGGCGACGGCGCCATCAGCGGCGACGAACTGAGCAGCGCGTTGCAGGCCAGCGAAAGCACCTCGTCCTCCAGCAGCGATAGCAGTGCGGCGCTGCTCAAGGTACTGGATAGCGACAGCAGTGGTGGCGTGAGCAGTGACGAGTTGAAGGTGGCGTTACAGGCGGGGCGCCAGCGTCCGGGCGATGAACAGACTGCCAGTACTACTCAAACCACGACCGAAGCACTGAACCGGATGATTGCCAATCTGAGCAAGCAGTATTCGCTCGGTGGAACGGCGTCGGTGGGCAAGTATTTGAATGTGGCGACTTGAAGTAATGCGGTGAAGTGATCGCTGGGCGATCAGAGCTTGCCAGGTTAGTCGTTTGCCTTCGTTTTGCGGGGTGTCAATGAAAGCCACCCCCCACCCTAGCCCTCTCCCATAGGGAGAGGGGACTGACCGAGTTGTTTGGGAGAGGTACGCCGACGTGACATACCGAGGTGAACTCGGGTCTTTAAAAGCACACATCCCGCACCGGCCTCCTCTACCTCTACCTCTACCTCTGCTTCTGCCTTGGCTTTGGCTTCCCACCACTCAACACGATGAGCGTTAGCTCAAGTACCGCTTTTGACGTACCGGCCCCGTTGAGAGGCTGAGTGGAGGGATTTATCCGGGGGTGGGCGCGAAGCGCCGTTTGGCGAAGCCAAACACATCGAGAGGAGGTGCAGCGAAGCAAACCGTAGGCGATGCCCCCGGATGAATCCCGGAGCGAAGGGACGCCGAGCCACAGCGAGGCGCCGAACGTTGGGGCCAAGCCTTTTGGTTCCTTTTTGGCGTCTGAAAAAGGGACTCGCCGTAAGGGCGAAACCGCCAGCCGCAACACCCGAAGAAACGGATATTCACCCAAAACAACCCAAAGCCTGGCCGGCCCGAAGGCCGCCAAGGCTAACCTTCAACGCCGATCCTCAACCCGAGCCTGACTCTTGCTCCAATCCGTCAACAAACTATAAGCAACCGCCAAAAGCGTAGGCCCGATAAACAACCCGATAAACCCAAACGCAATCAACCCGCCAAACACCCCGAGCAACACAATCACCAGCGGCAGATTCCCGCCACGGCTGATCAGATACGGCTTGAGCACGTTATCCACACCACTGATGATGAACGTCCCCCAGATTCCGAGAAATACCGCCATCCCGTACTCGCCCTTCCAGGCCAGCCAGGCCGTGGCCGGAATCCACACCAGCGGCGGCCCCATCGGAATCAGACTGAGCAGGAACGTCACGATCCCCAGCACTAAAGCCCCCGGCACCCCGGCAATCAAGAAACCGATCAGCGCCAGCACCGCTTGCGCCGCCGCCGTACCGATCACCCCGTTGACCACCCGCTGCACCGTACCGGCCACCAACTCGATGTAATACCCGGCACGATCACCGATCAAGCGCTCCAGCAGACCGTGCACGAACGCCGCCAGCCGCGGCCCGTCACGGTAGAAAAAGAACACGAAGACAATGCTCAGGGTCAGCTCGAGAATCCCGCCGCCGATCTGCGCACTGCGCGCCAGCAGCCAGTTGCCGACCTGCCCCAGATAAGGCTTGAGCGATACCATCAGCGCCGCCCCCTGCTGATCGACGCTGTTCCAGAACCCGACCAGCCGCTCCCCCACCAGCGGAATCGTGCCGAGCCAGGCCGGCGCCTCCGGCAGGCCATCAACCTGCACATCCTTGATGAACACTGTGGCATCGCGCACGTGATCGGCCAGGTTGAACCCCAGCCATACCAGCGGTGCCGCCACCAGCAACATCCAGCCCAGGGTCAGGATGCCTGCCGCCAGTGATTCGCGGCCACCGAGCCAGCGCGTCAGCAGAAGCATCAACGGCCAACTGGCGAACGCCAGCACCGCGCCCCAGAACAGCGCCGACCAGAACGGCGCCATCACCCAGAAACTGGCACCGAACAACACCAGCAACAGGATCTGCACCAGCAGACGATCATTATTGGGCATGTGAAATCTCGAAAAAGTCAGTCAGGCAAAGAGTAGGCGAACACGCCGGGCGTGTCCGCCAGAGACACCTTATCGCAACAGATCGATGCGCAGGCCGGCACCTTCGACATTGCCGGTCTCCATGCGTGCCGCGCGCACACCCTGCGCGATCAGCGCCTGACGCCAGGCTTCGGCTTTGAGCCCGGAAACCGTCACCCGCAAAGTGGTGTCGAGGTTCAGGCCACGAGACAGCAGACGCAGCCAGGTGTCATCCGGATCACCGGCCAGTTTCGGCAATTTCAGCTCACCGGTGTCTTTCAACTGGCGCAACAGGGTCGCGGATGTCGGCAGCAGCTCACCCAACGGCGTGGCGGCCTCGAATTGCTCGACGTGCAGATAGGCTTTGCGATTGCCGCGAGTGATGCTGTACAGCGCCACCAGCGTGTTGTCGCGAGGTGCCGCCAGCCTCAGCAGCAGATAGGCCTGCTGCTCGTCGGCGCCGTACAGCTTGGCATTGCCGAATACCTCGTTGGCCCACAGGCTGCTTTCGCCGCAATCCCTGGCCTGACACCAGAACAACAGTTCAGCGTCCTGTTTTTGCAGGGCCTCGCGGGCGACGGTGAAGGCTTCGTTGGCGGAGTGTTCGGGTGGCAGTTCGTAGGTGACCGAGGTGGTCTGCCCCCGGGCGCCGACCTGACCGTCGAAACGCAACTGGCCGCTGATCTTGCGGATCGAGCCCATCGGGTAGATCCGCTCCAGCGTCGCGGCCGGGCGATAGTCAACGATCTGCGCATCGGCCAGACGCGGCACGATCGGCAGATCCTGACTGCCCGGCAGGTCGGCAGCGAGCAACACGGGACTGAAACAGCACAGCGCCAGCAGACTGAAAGATCGCATGGACAGGCTCATCGGATCGGCATGGCCGGAGCGTCTTTCTGGCTATTCGGGTTCGCAGCGGTGTAGAAATCCATTGTGGTTGTCTCCCATTTCAACCCGCCCAGCCTCGACAGTTGCCCGGGGCAAGTCAAGGAATGGCGAAGAACCGATTGAAACAGTCTGCGACAAGGACCGCACCCGACTCGTCGTTCAGGTGCAAATGGTGCCCGCCGGGCAGCTGTTCCCGGCTAAAGGGTAGACGTTCCAGCAGCTCTGGATGCTTGGCCAGCATGCCGTCGGCCGCCACCACCAATTGTGCAGGACAGGCGATCCGCTGGATGAAGGCCATCGCCTGCTCCTGGGTCAGACGCAATGGCGATGGCAGGGTCAGCCGGCTGTCGGTGCGCCAGGTGTAACCGCCGGGCACTGGCATCAGGCCTCGTTGCGCCAGCAGTTCGGCGGCCTCCCGGCTGACCGCCACCAGGCCTTTCATGCGCACTTCGATGGCCCGGTCGAGGGTGGCGTAGACCGGTTTGCGTTTTTCTCGCAAATCAAGCTGCGCCTGCAGGGCCATGCCCATGCGTTCGGCGGCGTTTTCGCCTTTATCCGTGGGAGGAATCACCCCGTCGATCAATGCCAGATGGGTGATGCGCTCCGGCAACGACCCCGCCAGCACCAGTGAAACTATCGCCCCCAGCGAATGGCCGAGCAGGCCGAAGCGCTTCCAGCCCAATTGTTCGGCCACTTGCAGCACGTCATAGGCGTAGTCCCACAACGCGTAACCTGCGCCGACCGGACGATGCCCCGAATGACCGTGGCCGGCCATGTCCAGCGCAACAATGCGCAAGCCTTCAAGTTTGGGCGCAAGGCGGGCGAAGCTGTTGGCATTGTCCAGCCAGCCGTGCAGGGCGATCACCGGCAACCCGTCTTCCGGGCCGAAAATATGCGCCGCCAGTTCGATATGCGGCAGGCTCAGGCGCACTTCCTCGACCACAGGGCTCATGCACAATCCTTTTGCTGGCGGTTTTCCCAGCGACTGAACAGTTTTTTCAGCAGCTGCGCGGTGTCCTGCGGACGTTCAAGGGGAAACATGTGACCGCCCGGCACTGTGAGCGACTCGCCCTGAGGCAGACGGCCGACGAACCGGGTGTGATGGTTCATCACCACACGACTCTTGTGCCCGCGCACCACCGCCAGCGGCACCTTAAGCTGCCGGGTACGCCCGGGACTGGTGTGCGGCACGCCTCGATAGATGCTGATCTCGGTGGCCGGATCGAAGCGCAGGCGCAACTTGTCACCGACCTTGTGCAAACCGTGTTGCAGGTAGGCGTCGAAGCACTCGGGATCGAAGCCGCGGAACAGGGTCTTGCCGGCAAAGTAGCTGCGGGCACTGTCAAGGTCGGCGAACTCTTCACGCCGCCCCAGGGTGCGACCGGCCGGGGTGAGTTTGTCGATGAAACCAAAGCGTTTGGCAGCGCGGATCACCCATTGATCGGTGCGGGTCAGCACTGGCGAATCGAGCATCACCACCCCGCGATACAGCTCCGGGCAACGCAGTGCGGCGTGCAGATGCAGCATCCCGCCGAAGGAATGGCCAACGCCCCACACCGGCTCCTCCTGCTGCTGCAGGTGATGAATCAGCTCGTCGACCAGGTGGTACCAGTTGTCACCCGCCGGGAAACGCGGATCGTGGGCATGTTGCTCCAGATGCGTCACCCGGAACTCGGGCGCCAGCGCCGAGAACAGCTTGCCGTAGGTGCCCGACGGGAAACCGTTGGCATGAGCGAAAAAGATCGGTTGCGACATACCGGTAAATCCATGAGCGGTAAACAGGCGTTGATTGTCCGCAAGACCGCGTTGCACAGCAATGACCGTAACTGCCAGGAATGATGACAGTCCGGTCAGGGCCATGACGGATCGGTCAGCGTGCGGGTGGCTGTTCGCCCAACGGCACCACCGCCATGGTCAGCCGCGACACGCAACTGGCCTTGCCTTCATCGCTGGTCAGGCGGATGTCCCAGACGTGAGTGGTGCGGCCGATGTGAATCGGCTTGGCCACCGCCGTCACCCGCCCACTGCGCAGGCCCCGCAGGTGGTTGGCGTTGATCTCCAGACCCACGCAATAGAACTTGCTGGCGTCGATGCACAGGTAACTGGCCATCGAGCCGACCGTCTCGGCCAGCACCACCGAGGCGCCGCCGTGCAGCAAGCCATAAGGCTGGTGGGTGCGATGGTCGATCACCATGCTGGCCGTCAGGGACTCTTCGTCGAAGGACTCGAAACGGATGTCCAGCACTTCGCCGATGGTGTTTTTCTGGATTGCGTTCAACTGCTCGATGTCGGGAGTGGTGCGCCACAAGGTCATCGCAGGCTTTCCTTTGTTGTTTTGATCGTCACTCAATCCTGCCACAGCACCGCCTCGCTGCGCTCGCTCCATTCTTCGAAGCGCGCGCCGTAGGTGTCTTCGATGACGTTGCGCTTGATTTTCAGGGTCGGCGTGAGGAAACCGTTCTCCACCGCCCAACTGTCCTTGACCACCACCAGACGGCGCAGCCGCTCATGCTTGTCGAGCGCGGCGTTGACCTCCTCCAGCAGCTTTTCCAGGCTCGAATGCAGTTGCGGTCGTGCGTCTTCATGCCCGGCTGCCGAGATCACACACAGCCCCAGCGGTGCACTCAGACCATCGCCGACCACACAGACCTGCTCGATCCGGGTGTGTACGGCGAGGCGGTTTTCGATCGGCGCCGGGGCGACGTACTTGCCTTTGCTGGTCTTGAAGATTTCCTTGAGCCGCCCGGTCAGGCGCAAACGGCCTTCGGCGTCCTGCTCGCCCTTGTCACCCGTGCGCAGGAAACCGTCGGCGGTCAGGGTTTCGGCGGTTTTCTGCGGTTCCTTGAAATAGCCAAGCATGTTGGCCTGGCTGCGCACCTGCACTTCGCCGGATTCGTCGATTCGCACCTCGACGTCAGGACATGGCCGGCCGATCCAGCCTTCCTTGTATTGCCCCGGCAGGCAGATATGCGAATAGCCGCAGCTCTCGGTCATGCCGTAGACCTCCAGCACGTCGAGCCCGAGCTTCTGATACCAGCGCAACAAGGTCAGCGGCACCGGCGCGGCACCGGACAACGCCACGCGCAAGGCATCCAGCCCCAATCCGACCAACACTTTGTGGCCGATCCGTTTGCCGATAAAGGGCAGACCCAGGAGGAAATCCAGACGTTTCGCCGGGATCTTGCTGTAGACGCCCATCTGGAATTTGGTCCAGATCCGCGGCACGCCAAACATCGCCGTGGGCCGCGCGCGCTTCAGATCGGTGAGAAAGGTATCGAGGCTCTCGGCAAAGAACACCGTCTGCCCGGTATAGATCGACGCCAGTTCGACGAACATGCGCTCGGCGACATGACACAACGGCAGATAGGACAGCAGCCGGTCGTTTTCATTGAGGCCGAACAACTGCGTGCCGCGGGTGGTGGCGAAACCGAGATTGGCGAAGCTGTGCATCACGCCTTTAGGCAGGCCGGTGGTGCCGGAGGTGTAGATGATCGTCGCCAGTTGATCGGCGGCGGGACGTGGATCGTCCTGGATCGGGGAATAGCGTTGCAGGTCGCCCCAGTTGAAATCGAAGTCGCCCGGCGGGTGCAGCGGCAGGCTGATGGTCGGCAGATCAGCCGGAACACCGGTCGACATCCCCGGCCAGTCATCCAGTTTGCCGATAAACGCCAGTACGCTTTGCGAGTGAGTGAGTACCTGATTGACCGAGTCGGCCGTGAGATTGGGATAGAGCGGCACCGAAACATGCCCGGCCATCCAGATGGCCAGGTCGGCGATGATCCAGTGGGCGCAGTTTTTCGAGATCAGCGCGATGTGGCTGCCCTGTGGCAACTCCCGGGAGCGCAGCCAGTGTGCGGCACAACGGGCCTGATGACCGACGTCGGCCCAGGTCAGCGTCTCGACCTGCCCGCCGCCGACGGGTTGCACCAGAAAGCGTTGGCGCGGGTGCCGGGCCTCGCGTTCGTAGAACACGTCCAGCGGCAATCGAAAAGCAGCAGACATGCGACTCGCTCCTTTCTTTTTGGGATGGAGCAAGCGTAGTCAACCAAGCAAGTGCTTGGTTGACTATTTCATACAAAAAATTTCACGGATGCTTGAGGCTGTTGAGCGTCATCGACCCGATCAGCAACTCGCTGTGTTCGAGCTCGGCGAGCCCGGCGGTGCTGACCTTTTCCGGCGGATAGCCGGCGCCGTGTTGCAGGTAGCTGAGCAGATGCCCGACCAGCGGATTGTGGCTGACCAGCAGCACATTGCTTACCGACACCAGTTGCTCGGCGACGCGGTCCGGATCGACTTCCGGTGTCAGCCATTCGACCGTGCGGATCTCCGGTTCGAAGCCCAGCGCCTCGCGCACCAGCTGTGCGGTCTGCTGCGCCCGCAAGTACGGGCTGGCGTAGATCGCCGTCAGTGGCTGGCCCATCAACCGGGCGGCGCTGCTGAGCACTTCCTTGCGACCGTGAGCGGTCAGTTCCCGCTCCGAATCGGGTCGTGAGCCATAGGGCTCGGCCTCGCCGTGACGCAATACCCAGAGTTTCATAGCTTGGGTTCCTCATCGCGGGCCGGATGCGGTGCTGGCGCGACAACGTGTGGCGCTTCACCTTCCGGGGTACGCGGCGCCGGCCAGTCGGCGAACGGCCAAGGCTTCTGGTCGCTGTGGAAACTGCCGAACCGGCCGATCTGGGCCAGGAACTGGCTCAGGCTGTCGCCGAAATTCATCAGACCGGCGCTCGGGGCGCCATAGATCAAACGATAGATCAACTGCACCAGCACCAACGCGCCGAGGATGAACTGCGCCACCTGCCAGACCAGGATGTAGACAATCATCCACAACACCCGCAGGAGGATGGATTCATATTTGGCTTCGGTTTTCGGATCGTTCATGGCCTGTTCCCTGCTGAATCAGTTGAAACCACTGGTGGAAATAAAGTCGACATCGGTTTTCGGCTCGGCACGCATCAGCAGACCGATCACCTGCTCAAGCGTGCGCCCTTCGAACAGGATCGCATGCAGTCCGGCGACCAGCGGCATGTACACGCCAACCTCCTGAGCCTTGGCCTTGAGCACTTTCAGGGTGTTGACGCCTTCGGCCACTTCACCCAGGCGCGACACCGCTTCGTCGAGACTCAAGCCCTGACCGAGGGCGAAACCGACCTGGTAGTTGCGGCTCTTGGGCGACGAGCAGGTGACGATCAGATCGCCGACACCGGCCAGACCGAGGAACGTCATCGGGTTGGCACCCTGATTCACCGCAAACCGGGTCATCTCGGCCAGGGCGCGGGTGATCAGCATGCTCTTGGTGTTTTCGCCCATATTCAGTGCCACCGCCATGCCGGCGATGATCGCGTAAACGTTTTTCAGTGCGCCGCCCAGCTCCACGCCGAAGCGGTCGGCGCTGGCGTAAACGCGGAAGGTACGGCCATGCAGCGCGGCCTGCACGGCCTTGCAGAGTTCTTCGTCTTCGCTGGCAACCACCGTGGCGGTCAGCGCGTGCTCGGCGATTTCCCGTGCCAGGTTCGGCCCGGAAAGCACGCCGATGCGCGCCTGGGGGGCGATCTCTTCGAGAATCTGGCTCATCAGTTTGAAGGTATGGGCTTCGATGCCCTTGGTCAGGCTGACCAACATCTTGCCGCTCAGGCGCTCGGCATGAGGCGCCAAAACCGTGCGCAGCGCGCTGGACGGCAACGCCACGAAACACAAATCGCAGGCATCGAGGGTTTCCTGCAGGTCGGTGACGGCAGTCACGCCCGGCAGAATCTTGATGCCCTTGAGATAACGCGGGTTCTCGCGATTGACCCGGATGGCCTCGGCCTGCTCGGGGTCACGCATCCACTGCCGGACTTGATGGCCGTTCTCGGCCAACAGATTGGCCACGGCGGTACCGAAACTTCCGCCTCCCAGGACCGCAATCGGGCGCTGTTCAGTCATATGTAATCCGTTAATCCATACCAGTGGCGATGCGGGCATTATACGGAGCGGCCCCTTCTCGGACAGCCCCGGCGTCAATTACCCGCACTTGTAGGAAGAAGACCAATAAAACCGAGGAAAATGCCCGCAACGTGACTGGAAAAGTCACTGTCCTCGGTTAACATGCGCGCCAATTCTTTGCTATCAAGGCTGCGTCGTGTTTTCTGGCATTCCCTCCCCGCGTTCGTCCCTGCTGCTGGCGCTGGTGTTCAGCCCGATGCTGCTGGCGGACGACCTGTTTGTCGACAGCGAGGCCTTGCCCCAGATCCTCACGGCCACGCGCCTGAAACAATCGCCGGCGGAGGTCCCCGGCAGCATGACCGTACTCGACAGCGAACTGATCAACGCCAGCGGCGCCAGGGACATCAGCGAACTGCTGCGCCTGGTGCCGGGGATGATGGTCGGCAACATCAGCGGCAATCAGGCGGTGGTGAACTATCACGGCACCAACGCCACCGAAGCGCGGCGCATGCAAGTGCTGATCGATGGCCGCTCGGTGTACCGCGCCGGCCTGGCCACGGTGGACTGGAGCGACATCCCGGTGGCCATGGAAGACATCGAGCGCATCGAAGTCTTTCGCGGCCCGAACACCGTCAGCTATGGCGCCAACGCGCTGATGGCGGTGGTCAACATCATCACCCGCAACCCCGCCGACAGCCACGGCACACGGCTGAAAATCACCCGTGGCCAGCGTGGCATCAACGATTTCTATGCCAGTCAGGGAACAGGCTGGAATGGCGGCGACCTGCGCCTGTCGCTGTCGGGCCAGGAGGACGACGGCTTCGACAGCGATCGCACCGGCGCCGATTACCGCGACAGCCGCCGTTTGAACCGCTTCAGCCTTGCAGTCAGCCAGACGCTGAGCGACAACCAGAGCGTGGACTGGCAGCTCAATGCCAAGGACGGGACCAACCAGCGGCCCTACACCTACCGCCCGGTGTTCTCCGGGATTACCGCTGCCGGAAACAATTCCGACGTGATCGCCAAGGACTACGCCGGCTCGGTGCGCTGGAACCTGGACATCAACCCCGATCACAGCCTTTATGTACAAGGCTCGGCGCAACACTGGGATCGTCAGCAGACCTGGCGCGCCTGCGACGCCGAGGTCTCGTTCAGCCCGCAACTGACGGAGCTGTGGCAACTCAACCCCAATTACACCGAGCAACTGGCGCGCAACATCACCCGCTTCACCGGACCCGGTGCTGCGCCCGGCACACCCGCGGAAATGGCCCTGGCCAATCAGGTGCTCGATCAATGGCGCAATGGCGCCAGCCGTACCCTGTGCGGGGACATCGACCAGAGCACCCGGGAATCGCGCTATGACCTGGAATTACAGGACACTCTCAGCCTGTCCGACAGCCTGCGTCTGGTCAGCGGTTTGAACTATCGTTACGACCGGGCCGACTCCGAGACCTATTTCAACGGAATGCTGGACGACACCACATGGCGCGCATTCGGCCAACTGGAGTGGCGCGCCAGCGAACACTGGCTGTTGCAGGGCGGCGCCATGTTTGAAAACACTCAACTGATCGGCAGCTCGCTGACGCCCAGGTTTGCCGTCAATTACCTGATCAACCCGCGACACAGCCTGCGCGCGGTGTACTCGGAAGCCATCCGTTCTCCGGACATGTTCGAAAACAACGTCAACTGGAGTTATCAGGTAACCAACCTGCGCCCCTCCGCCTATGGCCAGACATCGGCCCGCTACTTCGTCAAGACCCGGGGCCCCGGCGATCTGGACCAGGAACACATGCGCTCGCGAGAACTGGGCTACAACGGCTTTTTTCCGGAATGGGGCCTGGCGCTGGACGTGAAGCTGTTCTACGACGAAATCACCGGGATGATCAGTGAGCCGCTGCGCAACAATCAGTACATCGCCAGCAACGCCAACGACTCGCGCTTTCGCGGCACCGAAACCCAGGTTGACTGGCGCGTGAGTGCAGCCGATCGACTGCGCCTGACTTACGCCTACGTCGACGCCGAAGCAAGCAACCCGCTGGACCAGCAATTCACCGCGCGCAACAGCGGATCGGCCGGTTGGCTGCGCGATTGGGGCCACGGCTGGAACAGTGCCCTCTTCTATTACGGCGACAACGCACTCAATGGCTATCGCTTCGAGCGGGTCGACACGCGCATCGCCAAACGCATCCCGTTGGGCAAGGCCCAACTGCAACTGGCCGGGGTGCTGCAACAGCGTCTGGACAATGAGCCGACCACCTTCGTCGACAACAATTACGACGAACGCCGGGTGATGTATTTCAGCGCAGAGCTGGAGTTCTAGATGCGTTACGCCCTGTCACGGAAGATGCCAACGGCCGGCCAATGGCTGGCCGGGCTGTGTCTGTTCGTGACGGCCTGGCTGCACGGCGTGGCGGTGCAGGCGGCCGACATTCTGCTGACCGGCGCCGAGGAAAGCCCCGGCGTGCAGTCCTTCGTCCAGGCCCTGAGCGAACTGCGCCCCACCGACCGCGTGCATTTCCAGCCGCTGGCGAGCCTGCCGGCGCCGGGCAAGTTGCCGTCCAGCCTGCGCCTGATTCTGCTCGACCTGCCGAGCCTCGACTGGCGCATGCAGGAAAGCCAGGGCCCGGCGACTCTGGTTCTGCGCATCAGCCGATTGCAGGCCCGGCAACGCTTTGGTACCGCGCAACCGCCGCACTTGAGCCTGCTGTGGAGCGATCCGCCGCTGAGTCGCCAGTTGCAGCTGATCCGACGGATCCTGCCTCAGGCCCGGCGTGTCGGTGTGCTGTTCGACCAGCACAGCGAGTTCCTGCTCAAGGAGCTGCTCGCCGCTGCACAACCAATGAACCTGCACGTGGTCCCGCAACGCTGGGACAACACCCACGACAACCGTCCCTTGCAGACCGTGCTGAAAAACAGTGATGTGCTGCTGGGCCTGGACGACCCTGACCTGTACAACCCGAAAACAGCAAAGAACCTGCTGCTGAGCAGCTATTCACGGCAACTGGCGCTGGTCGGCCCCAACGTCTCGTTCGTGCGCGCCGGCAGCCTCGCCAGTACCTACAGCGATCAGAGCGATTGGCTGGCAGTACTCGACGAACTGCTCGACCGCCCACCGACCGCCTGGCCGCGATCGCTCTACCCCGGGCGCTTCAAAGTCTCAAGCAATGCGCAGGTGGCTCGTTCATTAGGGATAGAGCCGATAAATGAAGCGTCTGTCGCCGCAGAGCTGGCCGAAGGAGAGCGCCGCCCATGATTTTCCGCCGTTGGGACATCAATACCCGCACCCAGTTGATCAGCCTGGGCCCTGCGCTATTGCTGACCTTGCTACTGATCAGCTTTTTCACCTTCGTGCGCATCCAGGATTTGCGCCAGGAGCTGAACCATACTGGCCAACTGATCGCCAACCAGCTCGCGCCCGCTACCGAGTACGGGGTGATTTCCGGCAACAACGAAGTATTGGAAGGCCTGCTCAAAGCCACACTGGCCACGCCCAATGTGCGGTTCCTCGAAATCCAGGACAGCGCCAACCGGATTCTGGCGTATGTCGAACAACCGTCGGACACCCACAAGCGCCCGCATCAGGTCGAAGTGTTCCAGGCGCCGGTGCGGCTGCAACGGATTGCCTTGCACAATGATTTCTTTCAGGACGGCAAAAGCACCAACGGCGGTGCCGCCGAGGATTATCTGGGGCGGGTGATCGTCGGCCTGTCCAACGATGCGTTCAGTCAGCGCCAACAGGAGATCCTGCTCAAGGCCGGGATCCTGGCACTGTTCGCCCTGCTCTTCACCTTTGTCCTCGCACGACGTCTGGCCGGCAGCCTGTCGCAGCCGATCCGCGATATCGGCGATGCGGTCAAGGCGATTCAGGACGGCGACTACAAGACCCCGTTGCCGATTGTCGATGACACCGAATTGGGGGCCTTGTCGCAGCACATCAACAATCTGGCCCAGGCGCTGGAACAGGCCAGTCGTGAACAGCATCAAGCCATGGCGCAACTGATCCAGACCCGCGAAGAGGCGGAGAAGGCCAACAACGCCAAATCGGATTTCCTGGCAATGATGAGCCATGAACTGCGCACCCCGATGAACGGTGTCCTGGGCATGCTGCAACTGCTCGAAACCACCGACATGACCGAGGAGCAGATCGAATACGCGGCGCTGGCTTCCGAGTCCACCGAGCATTTGCTCAAAGTGATCAACGACATTCTGGATTTCTCGCGTATCGAGCGTTCGGAGCTGGAGCTGGAACATATTCCGTTCAACCTCGCCGACCTGATCGGCGCCTGCGCTCAGTCTTTCCAGCACAGCGCGGCACAGCGTGGCCTGGCCCTGCAACTGCGGATTCCCGAAGACCTGCGCGGCTTGCAGGTGCAGGGCGACCCGACGCGGATCCGACAGATTCTGGTCAATCTGGTGGGCAACGCGTTGAAGTTCACCGAACAGGGTCGCGTCAGCATCGAGGCGCAGTGGCAGTCTCTGGATCACGAGTTGCTGTGGTTCACCTGCTCGGTGCGCGACAGCGGCATCGGGATTTCTTCGCAAAGCCTGGAATTGATGTTCAACGCGTTCCAGCAGGCCGACAGCTCGATTTCGCGCCGTTATGGCGGCACCGGCCTGGGCCTGCCGATCGCCCGTACCCTGGCCGAACGCATGGGCGGCACCTTGCGCGCGCAAAGCGAAGAAGGTCGCGGCTCGGTGTTTACCCTGGAAATTCCGCTGGCTCTATATAAACAGGCCTTGCCGACACTGGCCGCGCCACGAGCGGCGAATGGCGACGGTCACGGCGAAGGTCGCAACGTGCTGTTGGTGGAAGACAACCCGGTCAACCAGACTGTGATCGAAGCCATGCTGCGCAGCCTGGGCTTTACTGTCAGCGTTGCCACCGATGGCATGCAGGCCGTGCACAGCGCCGGGGGCAATCGGTTCGAGGCGATCCTGATGGACTGCCGTTTGCCGATCATCGACGGTTACGAGGCGACCCGACAGATTCGTCGTCTGCCCGGCTGCGGCCAGGTTCCGATCATCGCCCTGACCGCCAACGCCTTGCAGGGCGACCGGGAAAACTGCCTGTCGGCAGGCATGAACGATTACCTGGCCAAGCCGTTCAAACGTAATGACCTGCAGCAGATTCTGCAGCGCTGGGTGCAGTAGGAAGGCCCTTTCGAGCATCTGCGACTGGCGTGAAAAGCGAAAGTGCGGCAGTCTTAGGCACCCAATCGGGCCTCAAAAGGGGCTTGAATAAAAATTTCAGTGCACAAGTGTACATTCATGTCCTTGGTGCTGTGACTTTCACCACAACGCAATAGTCTATGAGTAGGCTGCCGGTTCGAGGCATGAACGCGTCGATCGGTCGGGAAGATTTGCCCCACCTGCCGCATGGGATTATTGAGGAGCTCGCATGACCAAACAAAACGCCTTTACTCGGGAAGACCTGCTGCGCTGCAGTCGCGGTGAGCTGTTCGGCCCAGGTAACGCGCAACTGCCCGCCCCGAACATGCTGATGGTGGATCGCATCACCCTGATCAGCGAAGAAGGCGGCAAGTACGGCAAAGGTGAATTGGTCGCCGAGCTGGATATCAACCCTGACCTGTGGTTCTTCGCCTGTCACTTCGAAGGCGATCCGGTGATGCCGGGCTGCCTGGGTCTGGATGCCATGTGGCAACTGGTCGGCTTCTTCCTGGGCTGGCAAGGCCTGCCGGGCCGTGGCCGTGCGCTGGGTTCGGGCGAAGTGAAATTCTTCGGCCAGGTCCTGCCGACCGCCAAGAAAGTCACCTACAACATTCATATCAAACGCGTCCTCAAGGGCAAGCTGAACCTGGCCATCGCCGACGGTTCGGTGACTGTCGACGGTCGCGAAATCTACACCGCCGAAGGCCTCCGGGTCGGCGTGTTCACCTCCACTGACAACTTCTAAGGGTTATCCGCATGCGCCGCGTCGTTATCACTGGTCTGGGCATTGTTTCTTGCCTGGGCAATGACAAAGAGACCGTCTCCGCTAACCTGCGTGCAAGCCGCCCTGGCATCCGGTTCAACCCGGAATATGCCGAAATGGGTCTGCGTAGCCAGGTTTCCGGCTCCATCGACCTCAACCTTGAAGAACTGATCGATCGCAAGATCTATCGTTTCGTCGGCCACGCAGCGGCTTACGCCTACCTGGCCATGAAAGACGCCATCGCCGACTCCGGTCTGACCGAAGAGCAGGTGTCCAACCCGCGTACCGGCCTGATCGCAGGTTCCGGTGGTGCGTCGACCCTGAACCAGATGGAAGCGCTGGATGTCCTGCGCGAGAAAGGCGTCAAGCGCGTCGGCCCATACCGTGTAACGCGGACCATGAGCAGCACCGTTTCGGCATGCCTGGCCACTCCGTTCAAGATCAAGGGCCTGAACTACTCCATCGCTTCTGCCTGCGCCACCAGTGCTCACTGCATCGGTACCGCCATGGAACAGATCCAGATGGGCAAGCAGGACATCGTGTTCGCCGGTGGCGGTGAAGAGGAGCACTGGAGCCAGTCGTTCCTGTTCGACGCAATGGGCGCCTTGTCCAGCAAGCGCAACGACACCCCGGAAAAAGCCTCCCGTGCCTACGACGCCGACCGTGACGGTTTCGTCATCGCAGGCGGTGGCGGCATGGTCGTGGTCGAGGAGCTGGAGCACGCTCTGGCCCGTGGCGCGAAGATCTACGCGGAAATCGTTGGCTACGGCGCGACCTCCGACGGCTACGACATGGTGGCCCCAAGCGGCGAAGGCGCCATCCGCTGCATGCAGATGGCAATGTCCACCGTCGACACCCCGATCGACTACCTCAACACCCACGGCACTTCGACTCCGGTCGGCGACGTCGCGGAAATGAAAGGTGTGCGTGAAGTGTTCGGCGACAAGGCGCCGGCCATCAGCTCCACCAAGAGCCTGTCGGGTCACTCCCTGGGCGCTGCCGGCGTTCACGAAGCGATCTACTGCATGCTGATGATGGAAGGCAACTTCATTGCCGGTTCCGCCAACATCGACGAACTGGACCCTGAAGTGGCCGATCTGCCGGTGCTGACCAAGACCCGCGAAAACGCCACCATCAACACCGTGATGAGCAACAGCTTCGGCTTCGGTGGCACCAACGCCACCCTCGTGCTGAAACGCTGGGAAGGCAAGTAATTCCCTTCCGTTGAGCCGCACATGAAAACGCCCCGACTGGTTCGGGGCGTTTTTTTTCACCTGCACAAAACTCTCCGGACAAACGCAAAACCTGTGGGAGCGAGCCTGCTCGCGATGGCGGAGTGTCAGCCGCCCGAGACGCTAACCGGAATACCGCTATCGCGAGCAGGCTCGCTCCCACAAGGGATTCGGTGCGCGACAAAGATGAAGCTTTTGTCATGGAACTCAATGCCCTGCGACTGAATGTCGCGGTTTCTGCGGGCTCCAGGACTGTTGCAGATTTCGCAAGGATACGTTGCACAAATCAAGCGTTTACTTAGCAGGCTAACAAATTCTATAAAAGAGCCCTGCACACGCCTTGCTGCAGATAACAGAGATTGGAGCTAGCAGATGACTGTAAAAGTAACTGAACGCGACGATTCACACATGTCCCATGAAGGCGTAGCCGCCGGTGTACGGATCTGGGATGTGCATCAACAAGACTTGCTGGTCGGCATGTTCCACAACGAGACAGACGCCCACAACTACAAGGCCGAACTGGAACTGCAAGAGCGGCAGCGGGATCTGAAATCCGCTTGAACCGAAAACCACAGCATTGAAAACGACAAACCCCGCCATGAGCGGGGTTTGTCGTTTTCGGGTTTCAGGGCCGCTTCGCAGCTGGCCGCAAGCCGCTTACCACATCAGATCATCAGGGATCACATAGGCCGCGTACGGATCGTCCTCGGCATTGACCTCTTCGACCTTCTCGTTGAGCTGCACGATGCGCTGTGGATCGCGTTCCTGAATCTTCAGGGCCGCCTCACGAGGAATCACTTCGTAGCCGCCGGCATGGTGCACGATCGCCAGCGAGCCGCTGCTGAGCTTGTTGCGCATCAGCGTGTTGACGGAGATGCGCTTGACCTTCTTGTCGTCAACGAAGTTGTAGTAGTCCTCGGTGGTCAGCTTCGGCAACCGCGAGACTTCGATCAACTGCTTGACCTGGGCAGCGCGGGCCTTGGCTTCCGCCTTCTCCTGCTGCTGACGGTTCAGTTCCTGATCGCGCTTGACCTTCTCGGCCATGGCTTCCTGGGCGGCGCGCTGCTGGGAGTCATCCAGTTCGATCTGGCCTTTGTGGGCCAGGCGCTGTTGCTTCTGTTTGTCTTTGCTGACCTGCTTGGCCTGCTTTTGGTTGACCAGTCCTGCCTTGAGCAACTGGTCGCGAAGGGAAAGGCTCATTGATGCTTACTCACTTGGGCAACGGCTCAGCCGCAGCTGGGCAAATTCTTTTCCTGACGTTTGGCTTCGCCCCACAGGGCGTCCAACTCTTCGAGGGTGCAATCTTCCATGGGTCGGTGGGTGTCGCGCAATGCCTGTTCAATAAAACGGAAGCGCCGCTCGAACTTGCCGTTGGCGCCACGCAATGCGGTTTCCGGATCGACCTTCAGATGCCGGGCCAGATTGACCACGGAAAACAGCAGATCGCCGATCTCGTCCGCCACCGCTTGCGGGTCATTCTCGGACATGGCTTCGAGCACTTCATCGAGCTCTTCGCGCACCTTGTCCAGCACCGGCAAGGCATCCGGCCAATCGAAACCGACCTGCCCCGCGCGCTTCTGCAACTTGGCCGAGCGGGACAGTGCCGGCAATGCGGCCGGCACATCGTCGAGCAGTGACAGTTGCTGCGGCTCGGCGGATTTCTCGGCGCGTTCTTCGGCCTTGATCTCCTCCCAGCGCTGCTTGACCTGCTCTTCGTTCAGACGCGGCACGTCCAGCGGCGCATACAGATCGCCAGTGGGAAACACGTGCGGATGGCGACGGATCAGCTTGCGGGTGATGCTGTCGACCACTCCGGCGAATTCGAACCGTCCCTCCTCCCGCGCCAGCTGACTGTAATACACCACCTGAAACAGCAGATCGCCCAACTCGCCCTGCAAGTGGTCGAAATCGCCGCGCTCGATGGCATCGGCGACTTCGTAGGCCTCTTCAAGGGTGTGCGGGACGATGGTCGCGTAAGTCTGCTTGATGTCCCATGGGCAGCCGAACTGCGGGTCGCGCAGACGGTTCATCAGGTGCAGCAGGTCTTCAAGGCTGTAGGTCGGTTTCATGGAGTCCGGTTACGCCGTGTCTCGATGATGTTCGGCAACTGGGAAATCCGCCCCAGCAACCGGCCCAGCGCGTCCAGCCCCGGAATCTCGATGGTCAGGGACATCAGCGCCGTGTTGTCCTCCTTGTTCGAGCGGGTGTTGACCGCCAGCACGTTGATCCGCTCGTTGAGCAGCACCTGCGAGACATCACGCAGCAGACCGGAACGGTCATAGGCGCGAATGACGATGTCCACCGGATAGGTGAGCACCGGAACCGGCCCCCAGCTGACCTGGATGATTCGCTCCGGCTCGCGCCCGGCCAATTGCAGCACCGAGGCGCAGTCCTGACGGTGAATGCTCACGCCGCGGCCCTGGGTGATGTAACCGACAATCGCGTCGCCCGGCAACGGCTGGCAGCAGCCGGCCATCTGGGTCATCAGGTTGCCGACGCCCTGGATCTGGATGTCGCCGCGCTTGCCCGGCTTGTAGCCGGTGGCCTTGCGTGGAATCAGCTCCAGTTGTTCGTTGCCGCGCTCCGGCTCGACCAGTTGCTGGGCCAGATTGACCAGTTGCGCCAGACGCAGGTCGCCGGCCCCGAGGGCGGCGAACATGTCTTCGGCGGTTTTCATATTGGCCTTGTCGGCCAGCTTGTCGAAATCCACCGCCGGCAGACCGAGGCGATTGAGCTCGCGCTCGATCAGGGTCTTGCCCGCTGCGACGTTCTGGTCGCGAGCCTGCAGCTTGAACCAGTGAACGATCTTCGCCCGCGCCCGGGACGTGGTGACGTACCCCAGGTTCGGGTTCAGCCAGTCACGGCTCGGCGTACCGTGCTTGCTGGTGATGATCTCGACCTGCTCGCCGGTCTGCAGGCTGTAGTTGAGCGGCACGATGCGCCCGTTGATCTTCGCGCCGCGGCAGTTGTGACCGATTTCGGTGTGCACGCGGTAGGCGAAGTCCAGCGGCGTCGCGCCCTTCGGCAAGTCGATGGCGTGACCGTCCGGGGTGAAGATGTAGACCCGGTCCGGTTCGATGTCGACCCGCAGCTGTTCGGCGAGACCACCGATGTCGCCCAGCTCTTCGTGCCACTCGAGCACCTGACGCAGCCAGGAGATTTTCTCTTCGTAGTGATTCGAGCCGGATTTGACGTCGGTACCCTTGTAGCGCCAGTGCGCGCAGACGCCGAGTTCGGCCTCTTCGTGCATCGAATGCGTACGGATCTGGACTTCCAGCACCTTGCCTTCGGGGCCGATCACCGCCGTGTGCAACGAGCGGTAGCCGTTCTCTTTCGGGTTGGCGATGTAGTCGTCGAACTCTTTCGGAATGTGCCGCCACAGGGTGTGGACGATACCGAGCGCGGTGTAGCAGTCGCGCATTTCCGGCACCAGCACGCGCACCGCACGCACGTCGTAGATCTGGCTGAACTCCAGTCCCTTGCGCTGCATTTTGCGCCAGATCGAATAGATGTGTTTGGCCCGGCCGCTGATGTCGGCGTCGACGCCGGTAGCCTGCAATTCGTCCTTGAGCTGGGTCATCACGTCGGCGATGAAACGCTCACGGTCGAGCCGCCGCTCGTGCAGCAGCTTGGCGATCTGTTTGTATTGATCGGGCTCAAGGTAACGGAAGGACAGGTCCTCCAGTTCCCATTTGATATGGCCGATGCCGAGACGGTGGGCCAGTGGCGCATAAATGTCGAAGACCTCCCGGGCGACCCGGTTGCGCTTTTCGTCATCGGCGGTCTTCACCGCACGGATCGCACAGGTACGTTCGGCAAGCTTGATCAGCGCGACGCGCACGTCGTCGACCATCGCCACCAGCATCTTGCGCAGGTTTTCCACCTGCCCCTGAGTGCCCATCACCATCGACTGGCGCGGGCTGAGACTGGCGCTGATGGCGGCCATGCGCTGCACGCCGTCAATCAGCTTGGCAACCACCGGCCCGAAGCGCTGGCTGACCGCCGACAGTTCGATCTGACCTTCGCGTACGCCACGGTAAAGCACCGCCGCGACCAGCGAATCCTGATCGAGCTTGAGGTCGGCGAGAATCTCTGCGATCTCGAGGCCGGTGCTGAAACTGCCGCTGCCTTCGGACCAGAGATTCTTCGCCGCGTTGGACTGTTGCTCGGCCTGGCGAGCGTACTCGCAGGCCTCCTTCAAGGCTTCGCGATCCAGTGCCAGATCGACACTGACCGCATGATCGAGCCAAGCCTCGAGATTGATACTGCCGTCGGTGTTGATCGGCTGGTGTGCTCTCACCTGTACCATCTTGCTTTACCTTCCCTACGACGCAGACTCAATGCGTCAAATCACTGACCTTGATTGCCCGTTCGCACTCGTGGGGCTAAGACAAGTGCTGCACGGGCCGATCAGTCGGATCAGACGAGCCATCCTGGCTCGCTTCAAATAACGCCATGGCCTCGACATGTGCCGTCTGAGGAAACATATCGAGAATCCCGGCACGTTTTAACCGGTAGCCCTGCTTGATCAATTCGACCGTATCGCGCGCCAGAGTTGCAGGGTTGCACGACACATACACCAACCGCTCGGCACCCAGTGTCGCTAGCTTGCGCACCACCTCGAAAGCACCGTCACGCGGTGGGTCCAAGAGTACCGCAGAAAAGCCGTTTCCGATCCACTCGGCATCGGTCAAAGGCTGGGATAAATCGGCTTGAAAAAACTTTGTGTTATGCAAATTGTTACTAGCGGCATTGGCTGCGGCGCGATCGACCATCGTCTGCACGCCCTCGACCGCCACCACTTCGCGCACGATTTTGGCCAGCGGCAGGGCAAAGTTGCCCAGACCACAGAACAGATCGAGCACGCGCTCATCGGCGGTTGGTTTCAACCACTGCAGCGCCTGGGCAACCATGCCTTCGTTGACGCCGGCATTGACCTGGATGAAATCCCCCGGTCGCCAGGCCAGCTCCAGATCCCACTGTTCCAGGCGATAGCCCAGCGACTGCGTGGCATCAACTGGTTGCGGCCCGTTTTCGCCGTGCAGCCACAACTGCGCTTCATGGAACACGCAGAAATCCTTGAGGATCGTCAGGTCGGCCTCGGACAACGGCGCCATGTGACGCAGCAGAACGGCCAGGGACGAGCCACTGAATAATTCCACATGCCCCAGCGCCTGCGGTTTGCTCAGGCGACGGAGCATCTCCGGCAAGCGGGTCATGATCGGCTGCAAGGGCTGTACCAGCACCGGGCATTCGTTGATCGCGACGATGTCCTGGCTCCCGGCGGCACGGAAACCCACTTCGAGCTTCCTGGCTTTGCTGTCCCAGCGCACAGCGATCCGGGCGCGACGACGGTAGCCGAATTCCGGACCGGTCAAGGGTGCGGCCCATTCCTCGGGTTCAACACCGGCGACTCGCGACAACTGCTCGGCGAGCATGCGCTGTTTCAGGGCAAGCTGTTCGTTGTGGGGCAGATGCTGAACACTGCAACCGCCACAGCGGCCGGCGTGCTGGCACGGTGCGGGACGACGCAACTCACTGGCGCTGAACACGCGTTCGGTACGCGCCTCGACCACTTTGCCGTGGGCGCCGAGCACCCGCGCTTCGACCTCTTCGCCGGCGAGAGCGCCGAGGACGAACCAGGTTTTGCCTTCAAAAAACGCGATACCGCGACCGTCATTGGCCAGGCGCTCGATGCTCAGGCGCTGCTTTTTGCCGGTCGGGATTTGCGGGGCCTTGCTGCCACCGGTGGGCTGAAAGCGCAGGCCTCTCTCATGCTTGGCCATCAGTTGGGCGCGTCGAAAATGCCGGTCGACAGGTAACGGTCGCCACGGTCGCAAATGATCGCGACGATCACCGCGTTTTCAACTTCTTTGGACAGGCGCAGCATTGCTGCCACTGCACCGCCCGAGGACACGCCACAAAAGATGCCTTCTTCGCGGGCCAGACGCCGGGTGACGTCCTCGGCTTCGCTTTGCGCCATGTCGACGATGCGGTCGACGCGGTCGGCCTGATAGATCTTCGGCAGGTATTCCTGCGGCCAGCGGCGAATGCCGGGAATGGCCGAGCCTTCCATCGGTTGCAGGCCGATGATCTGTACGTTGTCGTTCTGCTCTTTCAGGTAGCGCGACACGCCCATGATGGTCCCGGTGGTCCCCATGGAGCTGACGAAATGGGTGATGGAGCCCTGGGTCTGACGCCAGATTTCCGGGCCGGTGGTGGTGTAGTGCGCTTCGGGGTTGTCCCCGTTGGCGAACTGATCCAGCACCTTGCCACGGCCTTCGGCTTCCATTCGCTGAGCCAGATCGCGAGCACCTTCCATGCCCTCTTCCTGGCTGACCAGAATCAGCTGCGCGCCATAAGCGGTCATCGCCGCCTTGCGCTCGGCGCTGGAGTTGTCCGGCATGATCAGGATCATCTTGTAACCCTTGATCGCGGCAGCCATGGCCAGCGCGATCCCCGTATTGCCCGAGGTCGCTTCGATCAGCGTATCGCCGGCGTGGATCTGCCCGCGCAACTCGGCACGGGTGATCATCGACAGCGCCGGACGATCCTTCACCGAACCCGCAGGATTGTTCCCTTCGAGCTTGAGCAATAGGGTGTTGCTGGTGACACCGGGCAGGCGCTGCAAACGCACCAGCGGCGTGTTGCCGACGCAATCGGCGATGGTTGGGTACTGCAAGGTCATGGCGTTTTTCGCAATCCGGACAGCGGGGGCGCCTATCATACCGGCAAACCTGCGCAGGCCATATCACGCAAAGTGTGGTGCTTATGGTTTCTTGGAATAAGCAGTAAAAGTCGCGCCAGTGGTGCGACTGTTGTGCCGCTCACACAATCTGCGGGCGCCCCATGTCCACAGCGGGCACCGGTGTACCAGCAAACGCTTCGGGACTGACAGCACTGTCATCCGCCACCAAGCGCAGATTCAAGCGCAATCCCGACGGGCCGTTCTCGGCCCAAAGAGTTCCGCCCTGGCGTTGCACCGCGTTCCTCGCGATGCTCAGCCCCAGACCAAATCCACCGTCCCCCGGCCGCGAGCCGTCGAGTCGGATGAACGGCGAGAAGATCCGCTCCAGATCCGCTTCCGCCACACCGCCACCCTCGTCCTCCAGCCACAAGTGCCAGTAATCGCCGTCCCGTCGCCCGTCGAGCCGCACGATACCGCCCGGTGGCGAATGACGAATGGCGTTGCGCAGGATGTTTTCCAAGGCCTGGGCCAGGGTGTTGAGATTGCCGCGCACCCAGCAGCAAGCTTCTACCCCACACTGCAACTGCCCCACCGGACAGCAGCTTTCGTAGCAGGCGTTTTCGGTGAGCATTTCCCACAGTGCCTGGATCTGGATCGCTTCGTCCGGCAACGGTGCGCGTTCGGTGTCGAGCCAGGCCAGTTGCAGGGTGTCCTCCACCAGTCGCTGCATCACGTCAACTTCACGACCGATACGTTCGCGCAACGATTGCAACTGCTGCTCGCTTTCGCTGGCGACTCGCAACCGGCTCAGGGGTGTGCGCAGCTCGTGGGACAGGTCGCGCAACAGTTGCTGTTGCAGGGCCACGGTGGATTGCAGGCGTTCGGACATCGAGTCGAAAGCACGGGCCAGTTCGCCAAGCTCATCCTGGCGCTCGGTGATGCCGCTCGACAACCGCACATTCAGTTGATCGGCGCGCCACGCATTGGCCTGCTCGCGCAGATTGTTCAGCGGCACCACCAGCAGGCGATACAGGCCGACGCACAGCAGCAGGGTGAACAGACCGGGAATCACACCGTTGGTGATGACCCGCCAGAACACCCGGTATTTGCCCGGCAGAAATCGCTCCGGCAACTCGATGACCAGACTGCCGGCGGTCGGGTCAGTGGGAAATGGAACCCGCAGCCACGGCCGGCCCTTTTTGTGAATCGGCCACTCAAGGCCGCGCAGGAAGGTCAGGCGCTGAAGCTCTTGAGCGTTCAACGGCTGGCTGCCCAGCGACTGCAGATTGCCACCGATCACCCCGACCCAGCCGGCTTCGCGCAGCTCCATGCTTTGCAACCAGCTATCGATGCCATCGCGCTCGTTCTGCTGCCAGGCGCGCTCGGCTTCGGCGGCATAACGCGTCAGCGTGCCCCGCGCCTCGTCGGAGAGGAACTGGTTGCGCTCCTCCATGTACCGGCCCCAGGACCAGCTCAGCCAGATCATCAGCAGACAGAACGCCACCAGCAGACACGCCAGTTTCCAGAACAGTGAATGCCGTCCCGGCAGGTCAGACACCTTCATCGACGGCGCTCAGCACGTAGCCCTTGCCCCACACCGTGCGCACTTCCCGTTCGGTGTAGCCGATCGATTTGAGTTTGCGCCGGATCTGGCTGATGTGCATGTCGAGGCTGCGGTCGTGAGCCGCGTAGCCACGCTGGAGAACGTGCTGATAAAGGAAAGCCTTGCTCAGCACCTCTTCATCATTGCGATTGAGGGTTTCCAGCAGACGGAATTCGCTGCGGGTCAGGCCGGCGGGCTGGTCGAGGTAGAAAACGTCGCACTGCTCGTCGTCGAAACGCAGCCCGCCGACCGGCACCACCGGGGCGACGGCCGTCGGACGACGGTCGAGGGCGACCCGGCGCAGGATCGCTTCGATCCGCACATGCAGCTCGGCCATGCTGAAGGGTTTGGGCAGGTAGTCGTCGGCACCGAGGCGAAATCCGCTGATGCGATCGGCCTCGGCCCCCAGCGCCGACATCAGCAGCACCGGCGTCGAATGGCTCTGGCGCAGTTGAGTCAGCACGTTCAGACCGTCGAGGCCCGGCAGCAGAATGTCCATCAACACCACATCGAACGGCTGGCGACGGGCGATGCTCAGGCCTTCGCTGCCGTTCTGGCACCAGGTGACCTGAAAACCGCTGCGTCCCAGTTGTTCGTGAACATAGGCACCGAGCACAGGATCGTCTTCGATGGAAAGAATGCGTGGCTGGCCAACAGAGACAGGAGTCATGACTATCTGCAAATAATTCTCAGTTGAGCGATTATTCAAGATTGCCCGCTGCCGGGCAACCCCAGGTTGACCCGTCGGACAAATGACCGATGTCAGGAAGGACGAACCACGACATCATTTTTCCCGGGAATGCCCGCAAGCAAATCGCTACACTGCGCCCATGTCGCGTGCTGGAAGCACGTGTGAGTCAACGATCGGCGGGATGCAGGAGAAAGGCGTGCTCAAGAAACTGGGGATCAAAGGTCGCGTATTGTTGCTGACCCTGTTGCCGACCAGCCTGATGGCACTGGTGCTGGGCGGCTATTTCACCTGGACGCAGCAATCGGACCTGCAGGCCCAACTCATGCAGCGCGGCGAAATGATCGCCGAACAACTGGCCCCATTGGTGGCGCGAGCCATGGGCCACGGCGATGCCGAGCTGCTCGAACGCATCGCCACCCAGTCGCTTGAACAACCGGATGTCCGTGCGGTGACCTTCCTCGGCCCGGACCGTTCGCCACTGGCCCACGCCGGCCCGACCATGCTCAATCAGGCGCCGAGCGGCGACAGTACGCATTTGCTGCGTCGCAGCGGCAACGATGCCACTCGCTATCTGCTGCCGGTATTCGGCAAGCACCGCAATCTGGCCGGCGAGATGATCCCTGACGAGTCCGAACGGTTGCTCGGCTGGGTCGAGCTGGAACTCTCGCACAACGGCATGTTGCTGCGCGGTTACCGCAGCCTGTTCGCCAGCCTGTTGCTGATTGCCGCAGGACTGGCCGGCGCCGCATTGCTGGCCCTGCGCATGGGGCGCACGATCAACCGCCCGATCAGCCAGATCAAACAAGCGGTCGCGCAGCTCAAGGACGGTCATCTGGAAACCCGCCTGCCACCCCTCGGCAGTCAGGAGCTGGATGAACTGGCGTCCGGCATCAACCGCATGGCCGGCACCCTGCAGAACGCCCGGGAAGAACTGCAGCACAGCGTCGACCAGGCCACCGAAGACGTGCGCCAGAACCTGGAGACCATCGAGATCCAGAACATCGAACTGGACCTGGCCCGCAAGGAAGCCCTGGAAGCGAGCCGGATCAAGTCCGAGTTCCTCGCCAACATGAGCCATGAGATCCGCACACCGCTCAACGGCATTCTCGGCTTCACCCACCTGCTGCAGAAAAGCGAGCTGACCCCGCGCCAGCTCGACTACCTGGGTACCATCGAAAAGTCCGCCGACAGCCTGCTGGGGATCATCAACGAAATCCTCGACTTCTCGAAGATCGAGGCCGGCAAACTGGTGCTTGATCACATCCCGTTCAATCTGCGCGACCTGTTGCAGGACACCCTGACCATCCTCGCCCCCGCTGCCCATGCCAAGCAGCTGGAACTGGTGAGTCTGGTGTACCGCGACACGCCGCTGTCGCTGGTCGGAGATCCGCTGCGACTCAAGCAGATCCTCACCAATCTGGTGAGCAACGCCATCAAGTTCACCCGCGAGGGCACCATCGTCGCCCGCGCCATGCTCGAAGAAGAACACGAAGACAGCGTGCAACTGCGCATCAGCATTCAGGACACCGGCATCGGTCTGTCGAACCAGGACGTGCGGGCGTTGTTCCAGGCGTTCAGCCAGGCCGACAATTCGCTGTCGCGCCAGCCTGGCGGCACCGGTCTGGGGCTGGTGATTTCCAAGCGCCTGATCGAACAGATGGGCGGCGAAATCGGCGTCGACAGCACCCCGGGCGAAGGCTCGGAATTCTGGATCAGCCTGAGCCTGCCCAAGACCCGCGACGATGCCGAAGACCTGCCCGTCGCACCATTGCTCGGGCGCCGGGTCGCGGTACTGGAAAACCACGAACTGGCGCGTCAGGCATTGCAGCATCAACTGGAAGACTGCGGTCTGGACGTCACCCCGTTCAATACCCTGGAAAGCCTGACCAATGGCATCACCGGCGCCCATCAGACCGATCAGGCAATCGACCTCGCGGTGCTCGGCATCACCAGCAACGACATGCCGCCGGAACGACTCAACCAGCACATCTGGGATCTCGAACACCTCGGTTGCCGGGTACTGGTGCTGTGCCCGACCACCGAACTGACGCTGTTCCATCTTTCGGTGCCCAACCCCCACAGCCAGCTCCAGTCCAAACCGGCCTGTACCCGCAAGTTGCGCCGGGCATTGTCGGACATGGTCAACCCGCGGCAAATACGCAGCGAGCCCGGTGAACCGCTGTCGAGCCGTGCACCGAAAGTGCTGTGTGTCGACGACAACCCGGCCAACCTGCTGCTGGTACAGACGCTGCTTGAAGACATGGGCGCCAAGGTGCTGGCCGTGGAAAGCGGGTATGCGGCGGTCAAGGCCGTACAGAACGAATCCTTCGACCTGGTGCTGATGGACGTGCAGATGCCTGGCATGGACGGACGTCAAAGCACCGAGACCATCCGCCAGTGGGAAAGCGAGCGCCATTGCACGCCGCTGCCGATCGTCGCCCTCACCGCCCACGCCATGGCCAACGAAAAACGTGCACTGCTGCAAAGCGGCATGGACGACTACCTGACCAAGCCGATCAGTGAGCGGCAACTGGCGCAAGTGGTGCTGAAGTGGACCGGCCTTGCGCTGCGCAATCAGGCACCGGACCGTGGTGGTGAAAACGCGACGGGGCATCAGGACCTGCCGGTACTCGATCATGAAGAAGGCTTGCGTCTGGCTGCCGGCAAGGCCGATCTGGCGGCGGACATGCTCGCGATGCTGCTGGCCTCGCTCGAGGCCGACCGCGAAGCCATTCGCACAGCCCGTGACAACCAGGACCAGAACGGTCTGCTCGAACGGGTCCATCGCTTGCACGGCGCGACCCGCTACTGTGGCGTTCCACAATTGCGCGCAGCCTGCCAGCGCAGCGAAACCCTGCTCAAACAGGAAGACCCCAAGGCTGCCACCGCCCTTGATGAACTGGAGCGGGCGATCAATCGTCTGGCGGCGCAGGCGAAGATCAGCGCCTGATCCACGGCAATGCCGACCCGTGCCGACACGGCTAAAGTGGGCGCGGGTGATTTGCGCCCGCGTCGATGCTTCAGGAGGATTGCATGCGCACGATCGTTTTCAGCAGCCAGACCTACGACCGCGACAGTTTCCTAGCAGCCGATTGCCCGGCCGGCATCGAACTGCATTTTCAGCCGGCCCGGCTCAGTCTCGACACGGCACCACTGGCCGAGCGGCACGAGGTGGTCTGCGCCTTCATCAATGACGACCTCAGCGCTCCCGTGCTGGAGCGCCTGGCGGCCGGCGGCACCCGACTGATCGCCCTGCGCTCGGCCGGTTACAACCATGTCGACCTGAACGCGGCCAAACGCCTGGGGCTGATGGTCGTGCGTGTTCCGGCCTACTCGCCCCACGCGGTGGCCGAGCATGCCGTGGCATTGATTCTCGCGCTCAACAGGCGCCTGCACCGCGCCTACAACCGCACCCGCGAAGGCGATTTCAGCCTGCACGGCCTCACCGGTTTCGATCTGGTGGGCAAGACCGTCGGGATTGTCGGCACCGGCCAGATCGGCGCGACATTCGCCAAAATCATGCACGGTTTCGGCTGTGAGCTGCTGGCCTTCGATCCGTATCCGAACCCGGCGGTCGAAGCGCTGGGCGCACGCTACCTGAGCCTGGCGCAACTGCTCGAACAATCGCAGATCATCAGCCTGCACTGCCCGCTCAACGAACAGAGTAAACACCTGATCAATCGTGATTCGCTGGCGCACATGCGGCCGGGGGCGATGTTGATCAACACCGGCCGCGGCGGTCTGGTGGACACACCGGCACTGATCGATGCCCTGAAGGACGGTCAGCTGGGTTATCTGGGGCTCGATGTCTACGAAGAAGAGGCGCAGCTGTTTTTCGAAGACCGTTCCGACCTGCCGTTGCAGGACGATGTGCTGGCGCGATTACTGACCTTTCCCAACGTGATCGTCACGGCGCACCAGGCATTCCTGACCCGCGAGGCGCTGGGGGCGATTGCCGCGACCACCCTGCACAACATCGCGACCTGGGCGGCGGGATCACCGCAGAACCAGGTCCAAGGCTGAACGATCAGGCGTCAGGCAGGTGGCGACTCTGGAGAAATCGCCACACACAGAATCAACAGACCGAGCCAGCCGAAGCCGATCAGTCGCTGTTGGAAAGAGTGACCCCGGCGCAGCAGGAACCAGACAAAAACCATCGGCATCAGAAACGCCATGATCTTCAGCCAGCCTTCCACCGGGCGCACGCCCTGCTGATCCCACGCGGGCTCAACCGGCCGGGCCGCCTGCGCACGGCGCCTGCGGCCGGCGGCGGCCGGCAGCACTTTCGGTTCAGGCTGCGCGGCAGGCGTAGCGACGAAGGCTTCGGGGACAGCCCTGTTGCGGGGCAGACTGCCGAAGGAAATCGTCGATGCGGCGCTGGCCGGTCGTGCAGCCTGTGCCTGTCCCTCCGCTATCGGAGCCCCGCAATGAATGCACGTCCTGGCTTCGGAACTGATGCTCCGCTTGCATTCATAACATTCGATCAGCGCCATGTTCCGTTCCTTAGAGATGAAGGCGGCAGTTTGCCACGACTGTGCTGTCGATTTGAACCTGATCGAAGGTCGCACGCCCGCGTCATTCTGCAATCAAGCCCGTGCTAGCATGTCGCGCATATTTGGAGGACCCATGGTCGAACACGATTTCCGCTACACCCTGATGAACCCGCAACACACCCTCACCGAATGCCGCGCCCTCGTGCCGGGCCGTTATCAGGTCACTGGCAACGGTGGCTCGATCCGTATCGGTGACGTGCTGGTCGTGACCCTCAAGGGCAGCAAGGACTTGTCCATGCGCCTGACCGTCGACACCGTGCGTCACCTGATCAACCCGCCGGGACAATGGACCGCGATGACCACCGGCCCGGTGTTCGGCGAGCTGGCGATCCATACCTGGCAGGTCAACTGTGACAGTTGCGCCAAGGAACTGAGCTTCGAATTCGCAGTAGACGCCAAGCTCGGCAAATCGGCAGAGAAACCGGCCGCCACGGCACGCATTGCCGAATTGGGCTGGAAAGCCGTCGGTGACAAGCACCTGTGCCCGAACTGCCAGGAGCCTGCATGATGAAACACCTGGCCCTGACCGCCGCTGTCGGCGCCGGCCTGATGGGCTGCGCCGCGGAGCCTGTGCAACTGCAACAGGACCGCAGCTACATTCTGGAATGGATCGGTGAACGGCCGCTGATGGACTACAGCCACCTGACCGTGACCCTCGGCGATGATGGCCGGGCATACGGCAACGGCGGCTGCAACCACTGGTTTGCGCCCTACACCCTCGATGGCGACAAGCTCAGCTTCGGCAAGATCGGCAAGACCCGCAAACTGTGTGCTCCGGCGCTGATGGAGCAAGAGCAACGCTTCCTCCAGGCTCTGGAGAAAGTGGAGCGCTGGGACGTTTCGCCCATCGAGCAGATGCGTTTCTGGCCGGCTGAAGGCAAGCCGTTGCGCTGGTGGCTGGAAGAAGGCTGAGCCTGCTGCACTGAATGATCGTTCCCACGCTCTGCGTCACAGCGGACGCGGAGCGTCCGGGGCGGCGTTACCACGCGGAGCGTGGGAACGATCCCTCAGTTGGTCGCCTGCAACGCCTCAAGCTTCGCCATCACCCCCGCCGCCGTCTGCTCGCCCATCAGCTGTTCCCGCACCTTGCCCTTGTTGTCGATGATGTAGGTCACCGGCAAGGCTTCACTGCGCGGCAGCTCGAACAGTTCCGCCGGATCCTGCGCCAGCACGGTGAACTTGATGCCCAGTTTTTCGCTGGCGCTCTTCAGCTCTTCACCCTGCACGTTGTCGAAATTGACCCCGAACACACCGATCTTCTTGCCCTTGAGCTCGTCGGCCAGATGATTGAGTTCCGGGATTTCCGTGCGGCACGGACCGCACCATTCGGCCCAGTAATTGAGTACCACCCATTGCTTGTCCAGGCGCTCGGACGCGACTTTCTGCCCGTTCTGATCGATGCCGTAGTCGTTACCGCAGCCCCCCAGCATCAACGCCCCGATGATCGTCAATGCCGCTGCCAGTGCCCGTGTCATGTCGTGTTCCTTGTGAAAAATTGAATGCGCCTGCGACCCATCGCCTCCCAAGGTTCTGGATTGCGCGCTGCACAGTTAGAATAGCCGCCACTCTACGCAAGAAGCGACCCGCCCATGACCGATCTGACGCTTTATCACAACCCGCGCTGCTCGAAATCCCGCGGTGCGCTCGAACTGCTCGAAGCCCGTGGCCTGACGCCGAACGTGGTGCGCTACCTCGAAACCCCGCTGGACGCCGCGCAGATCAAGGCCTTGCTCGGCAAGCTGGGAATCAGCGCCCGGCAACTGCTGCGCACCGGCGAAGACGAATACAAGACCCTGAACCTGGCCGATGCCAGTCTCACCGAGAAACAATTGATCGACGCCATCGCGGCGCATCCCAAGCTGATGGAGCGACCGATTCTCGAAGCCGGCGACAAAGCCGTCATCGGCCGTCCGCCGGAGCAGATCCTGGAGCTGCTGCCGTGAGTGCGCCGTACATTCTGGTTCTGTATTACAGCCGCAGCGGCTCGACCAACGAGATGGCCCGGCAGATTGCCCGCGGTGTCGAGCAAGCCGGCCTCGAAGCGCGTCTGCGCACCGTGCCGGCGATCTCCACCGAGTGCGAAGCCGTATCGCCGGACATTCCGGATGAAGGCGCGCTGTACGCCACGCTGGATGACCTGAAAAACTGCGCCGGCCTGGCCCTCGGCAGCCCGACCCGTTTCGGCAACATGGCCGCGCCGCTCAAGTATTTCCTCGACGGCACCAGCAACCTGTGGCTGACCGGCGCGCTGGTCGGCAAACCGGCCGGGGTATTCACCTCCACCGCCAGCCTGCACGGCGGTCAGGAAACCACGCTGCTGTCGATGATGCTGCCGCTGTTGCACCACGGCATGCTGATCACCGGCCTGCCCTACAGCGAATCGGCGCTGCTGGAAACCCAGGGTGGCGGCACCCCTTACGGCGCCAGCCATCACGCCGGAGCCGACGGCAAAAGCGGTCTCGATCAGCACGAAGTGGCGCTGTGCCGCGCCCTCGGCGCACGTCTGGCCAAGACGGCCCAGAAGCTGGGGAACTGAGATGGCCAGAAAGCCGAAAGTCCTGCCCGCCGTCGAATGGCTGGAGCCACGGGTACGGGCGATGCGGGTGATCAGTCTGCTGTGCTTTTTCGGCCTGGCCGGATTGCTCGCCGCTTATTACCTGGTGTTCGCCGACCTGCATGGCGCGCGGCCGTGGGTGATTCTGCTGATCGAACTGATCCCGTGGATTGTGCTCGCACCGGGCATGATCATGGGCAGCGCACGCGGGCATTCGTGGATGTGCTTTGTGGTGAATCTGTATTTCATCAAGGGCGCGCTGGCGGCGTATGACCCGAGCCGTCAGCTGTTTGGCGTGCTGGAGATGATCGCCAGTCTGGCGGTGTTCTGCTCGGCGCTGCTGTATGTGCGGTGGCGGTATCAGTTGAATCGCAAGCTGGCCGGCGAAGGCGAAGTCTCCGTCGCCTGACAGACCGCTATCGCCAGCAGGCTGGCTCCCACACTGGATTTGCGTCATTCACAAATCTTCTGTGGGAGCTAGCCTGCTAGCGATGCGGGCGACTCAGTCTCAATGGTTGACGGTATAGGCCAACATCATCGATATCTGGCTCATCGGCCGTCCACCGCTCTCTTCATGCCACTGGTTGAACGCATTCTGCACCGTCGCCAGATCCCGCAGACTGCTCGGCACCTTGTCGACAATCTTTTGCGCATTCAGCGCCGCGACCACGTCGTAGCTCGGCACAAACGTATCCTTGCCGACCATGCGCAAGAAGCGTGGCGCCGACAGCCCGCCCAATTGATGGCCGTGCTTTTTCAGGTACGTCCACAAACCGACGATGTCGGTCACCGGCCAGTCGGCCAGCAACGCGCCGAAGCTGCCCTTCTCTTTCTCGACGTCCAGAATGAACTGCGCATTGCGCGGCACGCTTTTGAGCTTGCCCAGGTGACGGATGATCCGCGCATCCTGCATCAACCGCTCAAGGTGTTCGGCGCTCATCAGCACGACCTTTTCCGGGTCGAACTTGAAGAACACTTCTTCAAAGGCTGGCCACTTGGCGTCCACCAGACTGTGCTTGAGGCCGGCGCGAAACACCCGCAGGGCCATGGTCGAGAGGTAACGGTCGTCGCTGATCTTGCGCAATTGCGCCGGGGTCTTGGGAACGGGCAGATGGGCTTCCAGTTCAGCCGCCGAACCGAAGCGGTTCAGACAGTATTCGTGCAGCCACTTGTAGTCGCGCATGCCCTCTCCTAAAAAATGAATTGAAAACGGCGCCCGCGAGCGCCGTTTCTTTCGAGCGATCAGATCGCTTACAGGTTCACCACGTTGACGAATCGCGAAGCCGCCGTCTCGTCGATCTTCAGGCTGGTGAAGTCAAACAGGTTACGGTCAGCCAGTTGCGACGGGATCACGTTCTGCAGGCTGCGGAAAATGCTCTCGGTACGGCCCGGGGTCTTGCGCTCCCAGTCCTGGAGCATTTCCTTGACCACCTGACGTTGCAGATTTTCCTGAGAACCGCAGAGGTTGCACGGAATGATCGGGAATTGCTTGAAGTCCGAGTAGGCCTGAATGTCTTTCTCGTTGCAGTAGGCCAGTGGACGGATCACCACGTTGCGCCCGTCATCGGCGCGCAGCTTCGGCGGCATGGCCTTGAGGCTGCCGTTGAAGAACATGTTGAGGAAAAACGTCTCGACGATGTCGTCGCGGTGATGACCGAGGGCCATTTTGGTCGCACCGATTTCGTCGGCGAAGGTGTACAGCGTGCCGCGACGCAGGCGCGAGCACAGCGAGCAGGTGGTCTTGCCTTCCGGGATCAGCTCCTTGACCACCGAGTAGGTGTCCTTCTCGACGATGTGGTACTCGATGCCCAGCTCTTTGAGGTAGGCCGGCAGCACGTGCTCGGGGAAACCCGGCTGCTTCTGGTCCATGTTCACGGCGACGATATCGAACTTGATCGGCGCAACCTTCTGCAGGTGCATCAGCACGTCGAGCATGGTGTAGCTGTCCTTGCCCCCGGACAGGCAGACCATGACCTTGTCGCCGTCTTCGATCATGTTGAAGTCGGCGACCGCTTCGCCGGCCAGGCGGCGCAGGCGCTTTTGCAGTTTGTTCTGGTTGACCGTAAGAGTGCCCATGACGCGAAATCCGTGAGGTGTGACGAAAGGCGGGCATTTTACGCAAAAACACCTGGCTTGTGGCCACAGGTTGTCGCCCCCTCGAATGCCCGCTTGCACAGACCCCGACGCGATTACCCCGCCGGTTTACAGCGCGATTTGCTCTAAGACCCTAATACCTGTGCGGTTAAGACCTTTCTATACTGCGACATAAGGTCGCACACAATCTGAAGACCTGTATTTGCTCGGCCACATTGGCCCGTAGGCGCTCCGCTGGGGGGCGATGGCAATAACGAGAGGAGTGACTGGCATGATCCATCACGTAGTGGGACTTTTTACCCACCCCGATCAGGAATGGAAGGAAATCCGTGGCGACCAGGAAGAAAGCATCAGCCACATGTACCTGACGCACACGCTGATTCTGGCGGCGATCCCCGCTGTTTCGGCGTTTATCGGCACCACCCAGGTCGGCTGGGTGATCGGCAACCGCGCGCCGGTCATGCTCACCGTCGAAAGCGCAATCTGGATGACGGTCATGTCGTACCTGGCAATGCTCGGCGGGGTCGCGGTCATGGGTGCCTTCGTGCACTGGATGGCCCGCACCTATGACGCCAACCCGAGCCTGGCCCGTTGCGTCGCGTTTGCCACCTACACCGCGACGCCGTTGTTCGTCGGCGGCCTGGCGGCGCTCTATCCGCACATGTGGCTGGGGATGATCGTCGGCACGGCGGCCATTTGCTACACGGTGTACCTGTTGTACGTGGGGCTGCCGACCTTCATGAACATTCCGTCCGATGAGGGTTTCCTGTTCTCCAGTTCGGTGCTGGCGGTGGGTCTGGTGGTGCTGGTGGCCATCATGGCGTTTACCGTGATTGTCTGGGGACTGGGCGTGGGGCCCGTCTACACCAATTAGCAACCGGCTCCTTCCGAGAAGAACAAGATCCGCCAACACAGGCCGCCGCAAGGCGGCCTTCTCATGCCTGAAACAGACGTCGCGACCATTCGGCAGACGGGTGATTCGCAAGAATGGACGGTTGCGGCATACTCCAAACCTCTGGAGATCCATCAAGCATGCCCGAGCAACTCAATACCCGCGTCGAAGACTGTTTCCAACTCGCTGAATCCTTTTTCAAACGTCCTTTCAAACGCCCCGTGGTGAGCCTCAAGCTGCGCGGGCAAAAAGCCGGGGTCGCGCATCTGCACGAGAACCTGCTGCGCTTCAATCCGCAGCTGTACCGGGAAAACGCCGAACACTTCCTCAAGCAGACCGTGGCCCATGAAGTCGCGCACCTGATCGCCCATCAACTGTTCGGCGATCGCGTCCAGCCCCACGGCGAGGAGTGGCAACTGATCATGCGCGGCGTTTACGAGCTGCCGCCGGACCGCTGCCACACCTATGAAATCAAACGCCGAAGCGTGACCCGCTACATCTACAAATGCCCGTGTGCGGACAGCGATTTTCCGTTTTCGGCGCAGCGCCATAGCCTCGTCAGACAGGGGCGGCGGTATTTGTGCCGACGCTGTCGCAACACGCTGGTGTTCAGTGGCGAAACGCGGGTCGAGTAAGCCCCACCTCGTTCCCACGCAGAGCGTGGGAACGATCTATAAAACCACTTTCGCGGCACGCAGTTCGGCAATCCGCTCAGGACTTAAACCCAACTCCCCCAACACCTGATCCGTATGCTGCCCCAGCGCCGCACCGACATATCGAGGCGCCGGCAACGCTTGGGAAAACTTCAGCGGACACGCCATCTGCGCCTGCACAGAGCCATCGCCACGGGGCACCTGCGTCACCAGTTCCCGGGCCTGCAATTGCGGATGCTGCACCGCCTCGCCCAGGTTCAACACCGGTTCGACACAGGCGTCGATCCCGGCGAACAGCTCGCACAGTTCAGCAAAGTCGTGCTTCTCGAACTCGATCTTCAAGGCGTCCTTGAGCGCGCGCTGTTGCTCGGGCTTGGGTGACAAACCCTGCGCCGCCAGTTCCGGCCGGCCCAGCGCCGCACACAATGGCTGCATGAAGGCCGGTTCCAGACTGCCCACCGACATCCAGCGCCCGTCCCGGGAACGGTAATAGTCATAGAAACTGCCGCCATTGAGCATCTGATCCTCCCGGCCCGGTTCCTCGCCGCAGGCCAGATACCCGGCGCCGGCCATGGCGTTCAGGCTGAACGCACAGTCGGTCATGCTCACGTCCAGGTGCGTGCCCTGCCCGGTCTGTTGGCGAGAGATTACCGCTGCCAGCAGACCGATCACCCCGTGCAGCGAGCCACCCGCGATATCCGCCACCTGCATGCCCAGCGGCAACGGCCCGCTGTCGGCGCGCCCGGTGTAGCTGGAGAGCCCGGCCAGCGCCAGATAGTTGATGTCGTGGCCGGCGCGGTCCCTGAACGGCCCGGTCTGGCCGTAACCGGTGATCGAGACATAAATCAGCTTCGGATTGATCGCCTTCAGCGCCTCGTAACCCAGCCCCAGCCGCTCCATCACGCCGGGACGAAACTGCTCCAGCACGATGTCGTAGTCCGCCAGCAACCGCTTGACCAGCTCCTGCGCCTCGGGCTGTTTGAGGTCCAGTGCCAGACTGCGCTTGTTGCGGTTGAGATAAGCGTGGCTGGCCGAGATCCCGTGATCGTGGGGCGGCAACACCCTCAGCAGATCGAGTCGGGTCGGCGATTCGATGCGCAGCACTTCGGCGCCCATGTCCGCCAGCAGCAGTGAGGCGAACGGTCCCGGCAGCAGGGTCGAGAAATCGAGAATCTTCAGTGAGGCCAGCGGTGCAGACATGGGCGATCTCCATCAACGATGCATGCAGCCTAGGCAGCCGTCGGCGATGGGGCAATTACCGGATGCATCAGTTGCACTGACCGTTGCGCTCAAATCGCAGGCAAGAAAAAACCCGCCGAAGCGGGTTTTTCCATTCAAGCGATGCTTACTTCACATTGCTCGGGGTTGGGCCTTCGGCCACACCCAGGTCATCTTCGTGACGCTGGTCAACGATACCGCGACCGCCCGAGGCCAGCTCGGTTTGCAGCACGTCGGTATCCAGTTCCTTGACCCACTTGGCCACAACGATGGTGGCAACGGCGTTGCCGACCAGGTTGGTCAGGGCGCGGGCTTCGGACATGAAGCGGTCGATACCCAGGATCAGCGCCAGACCGGCCACCGGCAGGTGACCTACCGCCGACAGGGTGGCGGCCAGCACGATGAAGCCCGAACCGGTCACACCGGCGGCGCCTTTGGAGGACAGCAGCAACACCACCAACAGAGTGATCTGGTGAGTGATGTCCATGTGGGTATCGGTCGCCTGAGCGATGAACACGGCCGCCATGGTCAGGTAGATCGCGGTACCGTCAAGGTTGAACGAGTAACCGGTCGGAATCACCAGACCCACTACCGATTTCTTCGCGCCCAGACGCTCCATCTTGATCAGCATGCGTGGCAGTACCGATTCCGACGAGGAAGTACCCAGCACGATCAGCAGTTCTTCACGGATGTAGCGGATCATCTTCAGCACGCTGAAGCCGTGCATGCGGGCGATACCGCCGAGCACGATCAGGATGAACGCCAGGCAAGTAATGTAGAAGCACGCCATCAGTTGACCCAGTTGCACCAGCGAGCCGACGCCGTAGGCACCGATGGTGAAGGCCATCGCACCGAAGGCACCGATTGGCGCGAGCTTCATGATCATGTTGATGATGTTGAACATCACGTGGGCGAAGCGATCGATGAAGTCCAGGATCGGCTTGCCGTAGGCACCCAGGCGGTGCAGGGCGAAACCGAAGATCACCGAGAACATCAGCACTTGCAGGATGTCACCGGTGGCGAACGCGCCGACGATGGTGGTCGGGATCACGTTGAGCAGGAAGCCGACGACGCTCTGGTCAGCACCTTGCTGTACGTAGGTGGCGACTTTCGAGGCGTCGAGGGTGCTGACGTCGATGTGCATGCCGTTGCCCGGTTGCACGATGTTGACCACGATCAGGCCGACCAGCAGGGCAATGGTCGAAACGATTTCGAAGTACAGGAGTGCGTAACCGCCGGTCTTGCCGACCGATTTCATGTTCTGCATGCCGGCGATGCCGCTGACTACGGTGCAGAAGATGATCGGGGCGATGATCATTTTGATCAGTTTGATGAACCCGTCACCCAGCGGCTTTACGGCCACACCGAACTGCGGGTAGTAGTGACCGAGCGCGATACCGATACAAATTGCGACGATCACCTGAAAATACAGGGATTTGTACAGTGGCTGACGAGTCGTCATTGCAAAGTTCCTCAAGAGTCCCGCGCGGCAACATCCATCTGTTGTACGCGACACTTGAATTGCGAACCCTCCTGCACTGGAGGGATTTGTTGTGTCGAACGGCGCTGTTCCGGACCGGCTCGGCGCACGCTTCTGTTGCTCTTATCGCAAACGTCGTGCCACTTTGGTGCAAATCGCTGCAAGCCTTTTGATATCAGGGGATACGGGTTTTTCTGTGTCACCGTTCGGTTACTCAAGTGTGGCGGATTTCCGCCAACTCGCCCGACCTCGTCCTACAATTTGGCGGAAATCCGCCTTGTTACCGATCAAAGGCAGCCGCTACCATCGATCGGCCAGAGGAAGGATCTGCCGCCCATGCGCGAACGCACCATCGCCAGTCACTTTGCCCGCGCCGCCCTCGGTGGCGCGCGGCGCTCGGGTTACGACTATTCGGACCTGCTGCAGCAACTGGGCATCAGCCCCGAACTGCTCGACGAACCGCGCGCGCGGATCGCCCCGGAGCAATTCACTCAACTGATCCAGAACCTGTGGCTGGCCCTGGACGACGAATACCTGGGCTTCGGCAACGCGCCGAGCAAACCCGGCAGCTTCGCCATGATGTGCCACGCCATCATTCATTGCCGCAGCCTGGAAAAGGCTCTGCAACGCGGCTTATTGTTTTATAGCCTATTCCCCGAAGCCCCGCGCCTGACGCTGACCCATGAAGACGAATGGGTACGCCTGAGCCTCGACGATGCGCAATGGTGGGACCCGGATCACTTTCTCAGCGAGAGCCTGCTGGTGATCTGGCACCGCCTCGGCAGCTGGCTGATCGGCCAGCGGATTCGCCTGGAACAGGCCGGTTTCAGCTACCCGAAACCGGCGCACGGGGCTGAATACGATTTGCTGTTCTCCTGCCCGCTGGCGTTTTCCGCCTCCCAGAGCAGCCTGGTGTTTCACAGTCGCTATCTGCACATGCCGCTGCTGCAGGACGAACGCACCCTCAAGCATTTCCTCGAACGCTCCCCCGCCGACCTGCTGTCCCGCCCGGATGACGGCAATAGCCTGAGCAGCCGATTGCGCCGCCTGCTCAGCCATGACAGCGCACGCTGGCCGGACCTCGAAGCGGTGGCCGCGCACCTGCACATCAGCCCGCAAACCCTGCGCCGGCATTTGCGCGAGGAAGGCACCAGTTTTCAGGAATTGAAGGATCAACTGCGGCGGGACATCGCGATTTATCACCTGGGGCGGGCCGATCTGTCGTTGCAACAGATCGCCGAACAGCTCGGGTTTTCCGAACCGTCGGCGTTTCATCGGGCGTTCAAGAAGTGGACGGGGCTGACGCCGGGGGCTTATCGGGCGCAGGAACAGTAGGCGGTCACATCGCCGGGAAATGAATCCTGAACGCCGCCCCGCCCATCGGCGAATCGCCCAATGTCAGTTTCGCGTTGTAGCTCTCGATGATGTCCTTGACCACCGCCAGGCCGATCCCCTGCCCCGGGTGCTGGCGATCCAGACGCTCTCCCCGCTCAAGTATCCGCGCCCGCTGATGCTGCGGAACACCGGGGCCGTCGTCTTCGATGCACAACTCGATCCCGGCCAGGGTTTCGCGCACGCTGATACGCACTTCGCCCAGGCACAGGCGATAGGCATTTTCCAGCAGGTTGCCCATCATCTCCAGCAAGGCGCCCTGCTCGATCGGCACATAGCAGTGCTCCGGCAGGTCGAACGCCACCCGTACGTGTTTATCGCGGTAGACCTTGTCCAGGGTATCGCACAGGCTTTTGAGTACCGGGCGCAAGCGTACCTGATGGCGCACCAGACCACTTTTGCGCAGGCTCGCGCGCTGCAACTGGTAGCTGATTTGCTGACTCATGCGTTCAATCTGGGTTTGCAGCACCCAGGCCTGATCGCGATCTTCGGGACGCTGGGCCATGTCTTCACTGACCCCCTGCAAGACCGCCAGCGGGGTTTTCAGGCTGTGGGCCAGATCGTCGAGGGAGTCGCGGTAACGGCTGCGTTGCTGGCGCTCGCTGTGCAGCAAGCGGTTGAGCGAGCCGGTCAGACGCAACAGCTCACGGGGGTGCTGTTCGGTGAGGCTTTCGCGGGTGCCGCTTTCGATTTCGTCCAGCTCCTGGCTGAGCCGGCGCAACGCCTTGAGGCCCCAGGTCAGGCCGATCCACAGCAACGAAAGCAAGACCAGCAGCGCCGCGCCGAAACCGAGGTAGAGGTTTTCCCGCAGGCCTTCGAGGGTGGTTTCGTACTCACGCACCGGTTGCAGCGCGACGATGCTGAACGCCGCATTCTTGCCACCGAGCAGTTTGACCTCGACGTCGTAGACGAAGAACTCCTGACCGCTGGCTTCGCGAATCCGCGCAAACTCGCTGCCCATCCCGTCGTAACGCGGTTTGTAGTTGATCTGCTCTTCCTGGGTCGCTTTCGAGCGCCAGACCAGATGACCTTCGCGGTCGTAGATGTAGCCGAGCAGACGGAAGTCGGCGAGGTTGAATCGCTCGTCCGGCAACTGCATCGGCATCACCAGCCGACCGTTTTCAATCCGTGCCGCGGAAATCAGTGTGGTGACGTCCGATGCCAGGCGCTGCTCGATGGAATCCTGCAGCGCCAGACTGAACGCCCCTTGCATCGCCGGAAGCAGGGCGAGCATGAACAACACCGCCAACGTCGTGGCGGCCAGCATCAAGCGAACGCGAAGCGAACGGATCAAGTGCAGCGCTCATTGAACAGATAGCCGAGCCCGCGCACCGTGTCGATCGGCTTGAACCCGGCCGTGCCTTCGAGCTTGCGCCGCAGACGCCCGACCAGCACTTCGATCACGTTCGGATCACGCTCGTCGTCGTCCGGGTAGAGCTGCTCCATCAGGCGATCCTTGGGCACCACTTGCTGGTGATGGCGCATCAGGTATTCCAGAATCCGGTATTCGTAGGCGGTCAGGGCCAATGGCTGCTCATCGAGGGTCGCCTGCTTGCGATTGAGGTCGAGCAACAACGGACCGGCGACAATGGTCGACTGGGTAAAGCCGCTGGAACGACGCAACAGCGCATTGAGCCGCGCTTCCAGCTCTTCGAACTGAAACGGCTTGACCAGGTAATCGTCGGCACCGGCAGCCAGGCCTTCGACCTTGTCCTGCCAGTTGCCACGGGCGGTGAGGATCAGGATCGGAAAGCTTTTGCCGTCCTGGCGCAGCTGGCGGATCAGATCGAGCCCGCCCATGCCCGGCAGGCCAAGGTCGATCACCGCCAGGTCAAAATTGAATTGCCCGGTCTGATACAGCGCCTCTTCGGCATTGGCCACGGACTCGACCACGTGACCGCTTTCCGTCAGGCGGGTTTGCAGGTGATGGCGCAACAGCGCTTCATCTTCGACGACCAACAGTTTCATGACACTCTCCCGGGCCAATCAGCATCTGCAACAGCATACCTGCGACAACGGTGTACTGCCGCTTTTGAGGGTTCTGTTCATTTCATCCCTCGCACGTGGCTCAAGATTACTGAACCCGGCCTGTACCTGCCCTGAACGCACCCTGAACCCGGGCGCAATCAAATGAACTAGGCTGTCTTGACCTTTTACTGTCAGGAGACCCGATCATGCGCCTGTTCCTTGCCCTCACCCTGCTCGCCTTCAGCAGCCTCAGCGCGGCGGCGATCAAGACTCAGGAAATACCTTATCAGAGCGCCGATGGCACGAAACTGATCGGTTATTACGCCTATGACGACGCGATCAAGGGCCCTCGTCCCGGCGTGGTAGTGGTCCATGAATGGTGGGGGCTGAATGACTACGCCAAGCGCCGCGCCCGGGATCTCGCCGGGCTCGGCTACAGCGCGCTGGCTATCGACATGTACGGTGACGGCAAGAACACCGAGCACCCGAAAGATGCGATGGCGTTCATGCAGGCGGCCACGCAGAACGCCGATGCTGCCAGCAAACGCTTCGAGGCCGGCCTCGACCTGCTGAAGAAGCAGCCACAGACCGACACCGGCAAGCTGGCCGCCATCGGTTACTGCTTCGGTGGAGGCGTGGTGTTGAATGCGGCGCGCCAGGGGGTGCCATTGGCCGGCGTAGTGAGTTTCCACGGCGCACTGGCCACCAAGACCCCGGCGACACCGGGCAGCGTTAAGTCGAAGATCCTCGTCGAGCACGGCGCACTGGACAGCATGGTGACTGCCGACAACGTCACGGCGTTCAAGTCTGAAATGGACAAGGCCGGCGCCGACTATCAATTCGTCAGCCTCGACGGCGCCAAGCATGGCTTCACCAACCCCGACGCGGATCGCCTGAGCCATGGCGATCACGGTGGCCCGGATATCGGTTACAACAAGGCCGCGGATGAAAAGTCCTGGGCGGACATGCAGGCCTTCTTCAAGAAAATCTTTGGCTGAGCCCACTCGTTCCCGCGCCCTGCGCGGGAACGTTCCACACCTGCGCACTATCCAGCCTCAAAGCAACCCGGCAAAATGCCCGCCATGAATTCCAGCCCTCTCCTCCCCGCTTGCTGCACCCCGCTCGATGCCCACTGGCCATTGCCGATCGTGCTGCCGGACACCGTGCTGCTGAGCACCCACTTCGACCCGTCACAACTGCTCGGCGATGACTTCCGCCGCAGTGCCATCGAACCGCCGCCGAGTATCCAGCGTTCGGTGGCCAAGCGTCAGGCGGAGTTTCTGGCAGGGCGGATTTGCGCCCGGGCCGCGCTGCAACAACTGGAAGGTTCAAGCAATGTTCCGGCGATTGGCGAGGATCGCGCACCGGTGTGGCCGGCACACATCTGCGGCTCGATCACCCACAGCACCGGCCGGGCGGCGGCGATTGTCGCCAACAAGCAACACTGGCGCGGGCTGGGCATGGACCTGGAAAACCTGCTCAACGCCGAACGGGCCGAGCGGCTGGCCGGAGAAATTCTCACCCCGCCAGAAATGCAGCGCATGGCCGCCGGCGCCCGCGATCAACTGGCGCTGTGGGTGACCCTGACGTTTTCGGTGAAGGAAAGCCTCTTCAAGGCGCTGTACCCGATTGTCCAGAAGCGTTTCTATTTCGAGCACGCCGAAATGCTCGAATGGACCGAACAGGGTCAGGTACGGCTGCGACTGCTGACGGACCTGTCTAGCGAATGGTGCAACGGGACCGAACTGGACGCACAGTTCGGGGTACACGACGGGCAGTTGTTGAGTCTGGTCAGCATCCAGGCTTGAGCACCTTCAGCGTCGCTCCTGATTTCGCGGCCAGCTCAGGCTGAAACACGCCCCGCCCAGACTCTTGCTCTTGCCGATCAGCGCCCGGCCGTCATGCCAGTGGATGATCCGCCGCACGATCGACAGCCCCAACCCGTGCCCACCGGACGCCCGGGTACGGCTGTCGTCCAGCCGCAGAAACGGCGTGAAGATTTTCTCCCAGGCACTTTCCGGCACACCGGGACCGTCGTCCTCGACATCCACCCGGCAACGCATCTGTCCGACCTGATAACTCACCGTGACCTTCGAGCGCGCATGGCGCATGGCGTTGCTCACCAGATTCTGCAAGGCACGGTGCAGGAAGCGCGGTTCGGCCTCGACCCAGGCGCCATCACAATCGGCCGCCGACAGGCACAGACCGCGCTGCACGATGACATCCGCACGTAACGGCGCCAGTTCCTCGATCACCTGATTGACCAGCGCATCGAGGTCCAGACGCTGGAACGTCAAGGCCGGCGAGCCCTGCTCCAGCCGCGCATAGGTGAGCATTTCGTCCACCAGCTTATCGAGGTCCTCGATATCGTGGTCCATGCCTTCACGGTATTTCTCCAGGGCCTGCGGGGTGGTGGCCGAGCCGATCATTTCCAGACCGAACCGCAGGCGCGCCACCGGCGTGCGCAACTCATGGGACACCGCGCGCACCAGCTCACGCTGGATCGCCAGCAATTGCTGCAGATGCTCGGCCATGCCGTTGAACGCGGCCGCCAGTTTTCCCACCGAGTCGGCACCGCGCGCCGGCACGCGAGTTTCCAGGCTGCCCTTGGCGATACGCGTGGCCGCCGCTTCGAGACCACGCAAGCGCCGTTCGAGCTGACGCACCAGTAAATAGACGATGAGACCGATCAGGGTCAGACCCAATGCCGCAATCAGCACCAGCCATTGCGGCGGGTACGGATTCATCTGATAGAGCGGGCCGATTTCCAGCACCCACGGCGTGCCGACCATCCCGGCGAACACACGGATCGAATCACCGCCCTTGCCCAGCGCCATCACCGTATCGCCCTCCGATACACGACGGCTCTGGTCTTCGTCCATGTCGGCTTCGTCCACGGTGACCAGTCGCAGGTCGAAGCCGAACCCTTTCTCTTCCTTTAATTGCGCCAGGCGTCTGGGTTGTTCACCCACCGGCACCCGCACCAGTTCATCGGCCAGCAGGTAGATCGTCGCCCGGGCCAGTTGCTCGCTGATCTGCTGCACCTCGCCCACCAGCACAAGCTGCTCCTTGTCGCTGACCATCCGGTAGACCTTTGCCGCGTGCGGCCCGGTCTGTTCGACCAGTGCCTGGCCGCGCTGCACGCGGGTGCGCTGGGTGAGATCGAGATCGGTCTGGGCAAAGGTTTTCAATGCCAGCGGAATTCCCAGCAGCCGCTCCCAGACCAGCAAGGCACGGTGACGCTCGGTCTCGTTCATCGGCTGCAGGTTGTCCGCCATCAGGGAAAACGTGCCGTGGGCCAGGCGCTCGCGGTATTGCTCGCTGCGCACCTGATTGAGCAGGTGCAGCGCCAGTACGCCGAGCACCGCCACCAGAATCAGCGCCGCGCACATGCCGCCGTAGATGCGCAGGAAGATCGAGTTCACAGTGGCAGTTCTACGCAGGCTTCAGGCACGAACAGATAGCCTTTGCTGCGCACGGTCTTGATCAGGCGCGGGTGATCGGGGTCGTCGCCGATCTTCGGGCGGATGCGCGAGATGCGCACATCGATCGAGCGGTCCTGGCCGTCGTAACCGATGCCGCGCAGCGCGGTGAAGATTTCTTCCCGCGACAGAATCCTTCCGGCGTTGGATACCAGCAGCCACAACAGGTCGAATTCGGCGCTGGTCAACTCGATGCCGCTGTCGCTCAGCCAGGCTTCGCGCAAGGCGTTGTCGACCACCAAAGGGCCGAACTGCAGACGACGAGGTTTGCCCGACGCCGGCTCCGGTGCGTCACTGCGTCGCAACAACGCCTGGATACGCGCCAGCAACAGCCGCGGACGCACCGGTTTGCACACATAATCATCGGCGCCGATGTCGAGGCCGAGGATCTGGTCGGCATCGTCGGTGCGCGCGGTCAGCATGAGGATCGGTCCGTCGTACTGGTCGCGCACCTTGCGGCAGATGCTCAGGCCGTCTTCGCCGGGGAGCATCAGGTCGAGGATCACCAGATCCGGCTGTTCCTTGATGATCCGCGCCGCCGCGTGGGCTCCGTTGCCCTCGATCTCCACATGCAATCCGTTGGCTTGCAGGTATTCGCGGGTCAGTTCGGCCAGACGCTGGTCGTCCTCGACTATCAATACCTGCCAGGCTTCATGCTCCACGGGTGACCTCTGCTTGCCGATGCTGCTTATAAAGGAAGGATCCTCCCGTCTTTTTGTCATCTTTAAGGAGGATAAGAATGCGTGCGCACGGGCCGATTGTATAAACGGCGTACAGCCAGAACACAAGTCGGTAAATGCGTTCGGACAAGGCGGATTTTTGTGATAGGGTTCGCGCCCTTAAAAATCCGCTGAAGCGTTTTTCCCGACTGAAAAACAGTGACAAACGGTCTAGCTCAGCAGGTTCACGGCCTACAAAGGTTTTCCCTGTTTCGCACACAATTTACGCACAGGGTTATCCACAGGCTGTCCATTGCAATCGCCCCCCAAAACGCATTATCTTGTAGCCCGCGCTCAAAAAAACCCTACATATAGGGTTTGACGCAAAAAACCAAACACAAACCGGACAGTGAATTCAAGGCTTTTTATTGCCATTGTCGGGTTGAACCAAACGTATTTTGAGAAGCCCAAACCGCGCCTGCGGATGGCTACCGTTTTTCAGCCGATCACGGCGTAAACGGTACGGGTGTTGCAGTTCCAAACTGCTCCCCGAAAGGAATGCGGTTTCACGCGTATCGCGCGAACCGAAGACTTCGGCATGGAAGCGGCGCCCACAAGGCCCCCTTCCTGAACTGTCCCGAAGTCGTTACCCGGCGCTGGCCGGTCGTAGTGCTTCAGGACGGAACGGTGGGCACCGTGATGGTGCCCAAACAAACATAGAGAACGTGGAGACACCCATGCAAACCGACACAACTCGCGAGAACCCGCAGGGCACCTTGCCGCAGGCCGCCGATTCGAATTCGGATCTGGCTGCCACCGCGCCTGGTCAACTGCGCGTGATCAAGCGTAATGGCACTGTCGTTCCTTACACCGATGACAAGATCACCGTCGCTATCACCAAAGCGTTTCTCGCAGTTGAGGGCGGCACCGCTGCCGCTTCGTCGCGAATCCACGACACCGTTGCCCGCCTGACCGAACAGGTCACCGCGACCTTCAAGCGTCGCATGCCGTCGGGCGGCACCATCCACATCGAAGAAATCCAGGACCAGGTCGAACTGGCCCTGATGCGTGCCGGCGAGCAGAAAGTGGCTCGCGACTACGTGATCTACCGCGATGCCCGCTCCAAAGAGCGCGCCACCCGCACCACCGCCGATGCTCCGGTTCAGGCGCACCCGTCGATCCGCATCACCCGCGCCGACGGCAGCCTCGCGCCACTGGACATGGGCCGCCTGAACACCATCGTGACCGAGGCCTGCGAAGGTCTGGCCGAAGTCGACGGCGACCTGATCCAGCGCGAAACCCTGAAGAACCTGTACGACGGCGTGGCCCTGAACGACGTCAACACTGCGCTGGTAATGACCGCGCGCACCCTGGTCGAGCGCGAGCCGAACTACTCGTTCGTGACCGCCCGTCTGCTGATGGACACCCTGCGCGCCGAAGGCCTGGGCTTCCTGGGCGTGGCCGAGAGCGCCACTCACCACGAGATGGCCGACCTCTACGCCAAGGCGCTGCCGGCCTACGTTGCCAAAGGTATCGAATTCGAACTGCTGAACCCTGTGCTGGCCTCCTTCGACCTGGAAAAACTGGGCAAGGCGATCAACCACGAGCGCGACCAGCAATTCACCTACCTGGGCCTGCAGACCCTGTACGACCGTTACTTCATCCACAAGGATGGCGTGCGCTTCGAACTGCCGCAGATCTTCTTCATGCGCGTGGCCATGGGCCTGGCGATCGAAGAGAAGCAGAAAGAAGACCGTGCGATCGAGTTCTACAACCTGCTGTCGTCCTTCGACTACATGGCATCGACTCCGACCCTGTTCAACGCCGGTACCCTGCGTCCACAGCTGTCGAGCTGCTACCTGACCACCGTGCCGGATGACCTGTCGGGCATCTACCACGCGATCCACGACAACGCCATGCTGTCGAAATTCGCCGGCGGCCTGGGCAACGACTGGACGCCGGTTCGTGCACTGGGTTCGTACATCAAGGGCACCAACGGCAAGTCGCAAGGCGTGGTTCCGTTCCTGAAAGTGGTGAACGACACCGCCGTCGCCGTCAACCAGGGTGGCAAGCGCAAAGGCGCTGTGTGTGCCTACCTGGAAACCTGGCACATGGACATCGAAGAGTTCATCGAGCTGCGCAAGAACACCGGTGATGATCGTCGTCGTACCCACGACATGAACACCGCCAACTGGATCCCTGACCTGTTCATGAAGCGTGTCTTCGATGACGGCAAGTGGACCCTGTTCTCGCCATCCGAAGTACCGGACCTGCACGACCTGACCGGCAAGGCCTTCGAAGAGCGCTACGAGTACTACGAAGCCCTGACCGAGTACCCGGGCAAGATCAAGCTGTTCAAGACCATCCAGGCCAAAGACCTGTGGCGCAAGATGCTGTCGATGCTGTTCGAAACCGGCCACCCATGGCTGACCTTCAAGGACCCGTGCAACCTGCGCAGCCCGCAGCAGCACGTCGGCGTCGTTCACAGCTCGAACCTGTGCACCGAGATCACCTTGAACACCAACAAGGACGAGATCGCGGTCTGCAACCTGGGCTCGATCAACCTGCCGAACCACATCGTCGACGGCAAGCTGGACACCGCCAAGCTCAAGCGCACCATCGACGTCGCCGTGCGCATGCTCGACAACGTGATCGACATCAACTACTACTCGGTACCGCAGGCGAAGAACTCCAACTTCCGCCACCGTCCGGTCGGCCTGGGCATCATGGGCTTCCAGGACGCGCTGTACCTGCAGCACATCCCTTACGGTTCCGACGCTGCTGTCGAGTTCGCCGACAAGTCGATGGAAGCGGTCAGCTACTACGCGATCCAGGCTTCCTGCGACCTGGCTGACGAGCGCGGCTCGTACGAGACGTTCCAGGGTTCGCTGTGGTCCAAAGGCGTTCTGCCGCTGGATTCGCAACAGATCCTGATCGAAGCACGTGGCCAGAAGTACATCGACGTCGACCTGACCGAGTCCCTGGACTGGGCACCGGTTCGCGCCCGTGTACAGAAAGGCATCCGTAACTCGAACATCATGGCCATCGCACCGACCGCGACCATCGCCAACATCACCGGCGTCTCGCAGTCGATCGAACCGACCTACCAGAACCTGTATGTGAAATCGAACCTGTCGGGCGAATTCACCGTGATCAACCCGTACCTGGTTCGCGACCTGAAGGCTCGCGGTCTGTGGGACTCGGTCATGATCAACGACCTGAAGTACTACGACGGTTCGGTTCAGCAGATCGAGCGCATCCCGCAGGAACTCAAAGAGCTCTACGCGACCGCGTTCGAAGTGGACACCAAGTGGATCGTTGACGCCGCCAGCCGTCGTCAGAAGTGGATCGACCAGGCCCAGTCGCTGAACCTGTACATCGCTGGTGCATCGGGCAAGAAACTCGATGTGACCTACCGCATGGCCTGGTACCGTGGTCTGAAAACCACCTACTACCTCCGTGCCCTGGCCGCGACCAGCACCGAGAAGTCGACCATCAACACCGGCAAGCTGAACGCTGTTTCCAGCGGCGGCAACCACGGTGACGATTCGGTCCTGGCAGCGCCTGCCGGCCCTGCTCCAGTGCCGAAGGCGTGCGCCATCGACGAGCCGGATTGCGAAGCTTGCCAGTAAGCTGAGCTGAATCGGGCGTTGCGAAACGCCCGATTCGAGAAGCCCCCGACAGACCTCCGGTTTGTCGGGGGTTTTCTTTTGCCCGCAAGAAAAAGCCCCAGCCCGGCCCTGCCAGGGAGAACGAGGAACGACCGAGTCGCCCGTTCAAGTGATACCGATAGCCACCCGATACCCGGACACAAAAAAGCCCCTCAAAGAGGGGCTCCTTGTACAGCCAGAAACCGGAATCAGGTCATCTGAATGATGGTCTGCATGATGGTGCTCTGGGTGGAAATGGTCTTGGCGTTCGCCTGATAGTTGCTCTGGCCCTTGATCAGGTCCACCAGCTCGTTGGTCAGGTTGACGTTCGACTCTTCCAGCGAGTTGGATACCACCTCACCCAACGTACCGGTTTTCGGCGCGTCGTAGCCCGGGATACCCGAAGCGTAGGTTTCTTTCCAACTGGTGCCGCCGATCGCCTGAAGGCCCTGCTCGTTGGTGAAACTGGCCAGTGCGACCTGGCCGATGGCCTTGCTCTGGTTGTTGCTGAAGTTGGCGAACAGCGTGCCGGTACCGTCGATGGTCAGGTTGGTGATCTGGCCGGTGGCGTAGCCATCCTGAGTCGGGATCGAACGGGCGGTGTCAGCGTTGTACTGAGTGGTCTTGGCCATGGAAATGGTCACGCCATTCGGGTTGGCGGCCGCGCCGTTCGGCGTAAAGGTGCCGTTGGTCACGGTGCCTGGCTTCCAGTTTCTCAGGACCAGATCACTGCTGATGATCGGGGTCCCCGGGTTCGCCGGGTCAGGCGTGCTGATCTGAGTCAGTTTGCCACTCGAGTCAAACGTCATGGTGGATGCGACTGGCGGGGTGGTTTTCGGATCGCTGCCGGTAGCATCCGGGTTACGACCGTCCACCAGGGTGTATACCTTCCAGATGTTGTCACCGGTTTTCACCACGTACTGATCCATGACGTGCGAGTTGCCCTGGCTGTCATAGATCGGGGTGCTGAATTGCTTGGTGTAAGTCTCGATCTTGGTCGGATCGAACACGACAGCACTGGCGCCGGTATCAATGATCTTCGGCGCGGACGAGTCCAGGTTGATCGTCGACGTCACCAGCGAAGTGGACTTCGGCGCCAGGTTCGAGGTGTCGATCTTGAGGTCGGTCAGTACGCCGTTGAGGATCTTGCCGTTGGAATCCACACCGTAACCTTGCAGGCGCGAGGTGTAGTCGGTGTTGGTGATGTAGCCGTTGTTATCAACTTTGAACGTACCGGCACGGGTGTAGGAAATCGAGCCGTTGTTGCTCATGGTGAAGAAGCCGGAGCCGTTGATGCCCATGTCCAGCACGTTGCCGGTGTTGTTGATGTCACCCTGGGTGAACTGCTGGGAAACGTTGGCCAGGCGCACACCGTTACCGATGACCTTGCTGCCGCTGCCCAGACGAGTCGACGAATATACGTCTTCGAATTCCGCGCGGGAGGATTTGAAACCGGCGGTCGCGACGTTGGCGATGTTGTTGCCGGTCACGTCCAGTTGTTTGTTGGCTGCATAGAGACCGCTAAGGCCGATATTGAAAGACATATTCCACTCCTTTGTGCCGGTTAGTCGGCTCTATATACCAATGGTTTGTACTTTGGACAGAGCAACGGTGCCCTTGCCGGACAGGTTGAGCATCAGCTCACCGCCGGTCTGGCTGATGGTCACGCTGGTGACCGTGGCTGGCAGGTAGGTCGCCAGGTCGGTCGCGGTGCCATTGATCGAGGCGTTGGCCTTGACGGTGTAGTTACCGGTTTTCACCAGGTTGCCGTCCTTGTCCTTGCCGTCCCATGTGAAGCTCGCGGCACCTGCGGCGCGACTGCCCAGATCGATGGTGCGAATCGCCGTGCCACTGCTGTCGGTGATGGTGACGGTGCCGCCGGCAATCGACGACGGGACGGTGACCGAACCGGTCATGCCTTTGCTCGGATCGTCCAGTTGAACCGTGTTGGTCTGCACGATCACATTACGGCCGACCAGCGACGACGCCTGCAACGCTTGCGAGGAGTTGTAGTTGCCGGCCAGCGAACTGACGGTACTGTTGAGGGTAGTGATGCCCTCGAGGCTGCTGAACTGCGCCAACTGCGCAACGAATGCACTGTTGTCCTGCGGGTCGAGCGGGTTCTGGTTCTTCAGCTGGGTCACCAGCAGTTGCAGAAACGCATCCTTGCCCAGGGCCTGGCCGCCGGTCGCACTGTTGGTGGCCGAAGCAATGCCGCCGGTGGTGGTGCTACTGGTCTTCTTCGAAGAGTTGGCCAGTATGTCCTTCATCGTCAGGCTGCTGGTGGTATCGGTAACGCTCATGGCAGTCGCCCCTTATTACTGACCGAGGGTCAGTACCTTCTGCATCATGGTTTTGGCGGTGTTCATCATTTCGGCGTTGGTCTGGAACGACCGGCTCGCGGAAATCATGTCAGCCATTTCTTCCACCACGTTGACGTTCGGGTAGTAGACGTAGCCCTTGGCGTCGGCTGCCGGATGATTCGGCTCGTAGCGCGCTTCGAGGTTGCTCTGGTCTTCGACCACGCCCAGGACCTGCACGCCTTGACCTGCCGCGTCCTGGTTCTGGAACAGCGAATTGCTGCCACCGCTCTGACCACCCTGGAACATGGTGGCGAATACCGGGTGACGGGCACGGTAGGTCTGGTCGATGCTCGACGAGACGGTCTCGGCGTTGGCGATGTTCGAGGCCACGGTGTTCAAACGCGTGGTCTGGGCGCTCATGCCGCTGCCGGCAATGTTGAAAACGCTGGACAGGGACATGGATTACTCTCCGCGCAGGGCTGACACCAGCCCTTTGAATTTGCTGTTGAGCAGCGTGAAGCTGGCCTGGAAGCCGACGGCGTTTTGCGCGTAGTTCGACTGTTCCAGTTGGGCATCCACGGTGTTCTGGTCGATCGACGGCTGCATCGGCGTGCGATACATCAGCGACTCGTCGCCATTGCCCAGGCCCTCAGCCTCAATGTGACGGCTGTTGGTCATGTTCAGGGCGATGGTGCCATTGGCGTTCTTCTGGCTCTGTGCTTCGAGCACTTTGGAGAAGTCCAGATCCCGAGCCTTGTAGTTCGGGGTGTCGGCGTTGGCGATGTTGTTGGCCAGCACTTCGGCACGCTGGGCGCGGAAGCCCAGAGCCTTTTCGTGAATGCCGAGCGCTTTATCGAAGCTGATGCTCATGTCGGGAACCTTCAGGTGACCGGATTTTTCGTAACAGGGTTATAGCAAGCGTCGTGCCAGCTTTAGAAAGCCCCGGATTACGGGGCTTTGCACTGAACAGACGACGCGGCAATGCCAGAAAAGCGGCAACCGGTTTCCGCCGGCTGCCGCTTTTCTGCCGCCTGCCGCCACCGGCAAAACCTTCAGGCATAAAAAAACGGAAGCCCTGAGGACTCCCGTTTCTTGTGTTGCCGGTCTTGATCACTTCGCCTGGTAGATGATTCCCGGGCTGCACTGGACCATCTGGTAATGATCCGGCAAACCGTTCAGCGCTTCGGAAGCGCCAAGGAACAGATAGCCGCCCGGCTTCAGCGTGCTGTGAATGCGCAACAGGATGTCTTTCTTCACCTCGGCGGAGAAGTAGATCAGCACGTTGCGGCAGAACACGATGTCGAACTTGCCCAGGCTTGCGTAGCTGTCGAGCAGGTTGAACGAGCGGAATTCCACCCGGTTCTTGATCGGCGCCTTGATCACCCAGCGTCCGGGCCCTTTCGGGTCGAAGTAGCGCTGCAGACGATCGGCGGACAAGCCGCGACCGATCGCCAGGCTGTCGTACTCGCCGGTCTTGCAGTTGGTCAGCATGCTGCCGGACAGATCGGTGGCGACGATCTGCACGCCCATCTTCAACTGACCGATGTTGGTCCGCTCGAACTCGTCGATCGACATCGACAGCGAATAGGGTTCCTGACCCGACGAGCAGGCCGCCGACCAGATCCGCAGACGCTGGTTGGGAGCCGCCTTGATTGCCTCGGGCAGCACCTTGTTCTTCAAGACTTCAAACGGATAGGTGTCGCGAAACCACAGGGTTTCGTTGGTCGTCATGGCATCGACCACCTGCTCGCGCAAACCGCTGCGCGGCTGTGTCTGGATGCGCTGTACCAGCTCACCCAGGGACTTGATGCCTTGCTGCTCCATCAGTTTGTTGAGACGGCTCGACACCAGGTACTGCTTGTTTTCACCGAGCAAAATGCCACAGGCTTTTTCCAGGAAGACCCGGAACTGTTCGAAATCCAAATTACCCGTAGACAAATGATGCCGCCTCTTAAATCGTGTTGAACGCCAGGGGCAAAAGGCCCCTAGCTGATATCTGCTGCTTTGATCCGGTCGACTACCCGGGATGCCAGGTCATCAGGACGGAATTTGGCCAGGAAGTCATCGGCACCGACCTTCTTGACCATCGCCTGGTTGAACACACCCGACAACGAAGTATGCAGGATGATATGAAGCTTTTGCATGCGAGGATCGCCGCGGATTTCCGCCGTCAGGGTGTACCCGTCCATCTCCGGCATTTCGATGTCGGAAATCATCATCAGGAACTCTTCTTCCGGCTTCTTGCCCTCATCGACCAGCTTGCGCAGGTAATCCAGCGCCTGCTTGCCGTCGTTCAACGCCACCACTTCGACACCGACCGTCTGCAGGCAACGCGTCACCTGCTTGCGCGCCACCGACGAGTCATCGACCGTCAGTACCCGCAGCGACAGCGCCTTGCTCTGGGTCTCGACATCCACCACGCCGACCGAAATCGCTTCCGGTGTCGGTGCGACTTCCGCCAGCACCTTTTCGACGTCGATGATTTCGACTAACTGATTGTCCACCCGAGTCACAGCGGTCAGGTAATGATCGCGACCGGTCCCCTTGGGTGGCGGATGGATCTCTTCCCAGTTCATGTTGACGATACGTTCCACCGAGCGCACCAGGAAACCCTGGGTCTTGGTGTTGTATTCCGTGATGATCACGAACGGACTGTTCTTGTCTTTCAACGCCCCGGAGCCGGTCGCCATTGCCAGATCAAGGATCGGAATGGTCGCCCCCCGGATATTCGCCACCCCGCACACGACAGGACTGGACTTGGGCATCAGCGTCAGTTGCGGGCATTGCAGCACTTCCCGAACCTTGAACACGTTGATCCCGTAGAGCTGCTGGCCGTCGAGACGGAACAACAGCAGCTCCAGGCGATTCTGCCCTACCAGTTGCGTGCGCTGGTTCACCGAATCCATTACACCAGCCATGCCCAGACTCCTACACCAACGCCAAGTGTTGTTGCGACGCACATTCATTGCTAAACGGCACGGCGCTTGCTTTTTAACTCGTATGAACATTCAAACGACATTTTTCCGACGCCTGACATCCCCTATCCGCAGAGGACTTTGCGCGGCGTCCGCCGTTTGCCTGTTTTTTGCGGGCAGCCCTGCCAGTGCTGATGCGGTTACCTTGCCTGACATGCTTATCGGCGTCACTCAGGGCTTTCTTGAATTCACCGTAGAAGACTATCTGGCTACCAGTCAAACGGAAGGCCGTTACGAAATCGAGGTCAAGCAGCTCGATCCGCGCATGCGCATGCCTATGTGCGACAAGGAATTGACAGCCTCCCTGGAGAGTCCGGGGCGTCCTTTGGGTCGTGTGACCGTCAAGGTCCGCTGTGAAGGCGCGTCTCCCTGGACAGTGTTCGTGCCCGCTCAAGTCCGCCTGTTTCGCGAGGTCGTGACCACCACTCGCCCCCTCAAGCGCGCGGGGATAATCGAGCCTCAGGACGTGACGCTGCGCGAGCATGACGTCAGCCAGATCAATCAGGGTTTCCTGACGTCGGTAGACGAAGCCATCGGGCAAAAACTGACCCGACCAACGGTCGCCGACCAGGTGCTGACCCTGGTGCACATGGAACAGGCAGAAGTCGTTCGCAAAGGCGATCAGGTGGTGATTACTGCCCGCAGCGGCACGCTCGCCGTGCGCATGCCCGGAGAAGCCCTGTCCAACGGCGGCCTGAAAGAACAGATTCGCGTGAAAAACCTCAACTCCCAGCGGGTCATCAAGGCGCAGGTCATGGCGCCGGGCCAGGTGGAAGTGGCCATGTAAAACAGGCAAGGAGAAAACTGGCGCCGACCCCGGCTGTTCCCTAAACTGTGCCGCAGCAGGATCTGTGCGGCGCATGCAGGCTCATTGGTAAAAGAGCCTAAAGTTTTCCAGGGGATGGCCGAGAACATGGCAAGCGTCCAAATTCCCAGAGGTTTTTAACATGGTCATCGATTTCAGCCGTTTGAACAGCTCCTCGTCACTTACGGGCAGTACACGTACCAGCGCGCCCAAGGAAACCGCCGAAACCGGCACTTCCGCGCCGCTGAATACCCCGGCCGAACAGGCCAGTACCGCAAAAAGCGGGGAATCGGTACACCTCAGCAATGAGGCTCAACAGTTGCAGAAGGTCACTGACAAGCTGCGCGATCAGCCTGCAGTCGACAAAGCCCGCGTGGCCGAGTTGAAAGCAGCGATTGCCGATGGCAGCTATAAAGTCGACAGCAACCGTGTAGCCAGCAAACTGCTCAACTTCGAAGCCCAGCGCTAGGCCTCGGCCTGCGCCAGGCTTTTGGACGCTTAAAACCCAAGGCCAGCCATGCACGACACTAATTTATTGCAACTGATCACCGACGACTTTGCTCCAGCTCAACAACTGCTGGAGTTACTGCATACCGAGTCCCTCGCCTTGCACGGTCGCGACATGCCACTGCTGGAAGAAATTCTGGCACGCAAACAGGCATTGATCATTCTGCTCGAACAGCATGGCCGCAAACGCAGCGAAATCCTCGCCAGTCTCAACCTGTCGCTCGACCGCCAGGGTCTCGAACAACTGGCCAGCCAGTCGAGCATCGGCGAGCAATTGCTGAGCCAGAGCGATGTACTGACCGACCTGATCGCCCAGTGCCAGGCGGCCAACGCCAGAAACGGCCAATCGATCGTGATGCAGCAGGCCGCCACGGCCAATCAGCTGAAAATCCTTACCGGCGGCGAGCCTCCTGCGCTCTACGACGCCAGCGGCACCTTCTCCAAACTGCAGAAACCGCGCGCGCTCAGTCAGGCGTGATTCTTTCTTCTATTCTTGCGCCCTATCAACGCGCGATACATGCTGGCAAAATACTGGCCAGCCGTAGTCAAATTTTGTCTGGAGATTGATTTAACGTGTCCAATGATGACGCTCCGCAGCCCCCAAAGGTGCTTACCACGCCCCTGGAGATCTCCAGCAATCTGCGCCAGCTGCAAGAGAGCCACGATCCGCTGATCATCACCTTCCACGAACGCAGCCAGCGCTTCCAGAGCTACCTGATCAAGGTCGACCGGGAAAACGCCAGCATTGCCCTGGACGAAATGATCCCGCGCGATGGCGAGCGCTTCCTGCTCGCCGGCGAGCCGTTCAAGGTCGAAGGCTTTCATGACGGCGTGCGCATTGCCTGGGAATGCAACGGCACGCTGAACATCGAAGAATCCAGTGGCGATCGCTTCTACACCGGCGACCTGCCCACCGAAGTGGTTTATCACCAGCGCCGCAATGCCTTCCGCGCAGCCCTGAAGCTGACCGATCTGGTTAGCGTCGAACTGGGTGGCGAAAAGCTCAAGGCACCGATCGGCGGCAAACTGCTGGATATCTCTGCCACCGGCTGCAAGCTGCGCTTCGAAGGCGACATCACCGACCGCCTGCAACTGGGCCAGGTCTACGATCGCCTGATCGCCGCGCCGCTGTTCGGCAACCAACCGACCTCGGTCGAGCTGCGTTACCTGCACTTCGAAGAAAAACTCAACATCACCTTCGCCGGCCTGCGCTTTCACAACATCAGCGGCCCGGCAGCGCGCAACGTCGAGCGTTTCGTCTATCAGTTACAACGTGAAGCACGGCGCTTCGACAAAGACGATCTCTGATTCGTACGCGCCATAAAAAAACGGGCAGTCGCTTGCAGCGACTGCCCGTTTTTTTATGCCCGATGTTTTTTCAGCATCAAGGCCTGGCACCACTGATGTCCGGGGCCGGGCTGTCGTTGCCGGTCTCGGGCGCCACAGGCGATTCAGGCTCGGTGACGGGCTCAGGTGCTGGCTCCGGCGCAACCGTAGTCTGCATCTGCTCCTGCACCACTTGCTCGTCGACCCGTGGATCGAGCGCCGCCACCAGCGGCGAACTGGACATACTGTCCGGCATCGCCACATGATGCAGCGGTGCGTCGTCGACCTGATGCAGATTGGTCACGGCTTTCGGCCGGATGCGCCATACCAGCACCAGCGCGAAAAAGGTGAAGAACGCATACAGGCTCTGACTACCGAACATTTTCATCAGCACCCCGGCGAGCAACGGCCCGATACTGGCGCCAACCCCGTAGGTCACCAGCAGCATCGCCGTCAGCGACACGCGTCGATCCCCTTCGACATGGTCGTTGGAAAACGCCACGGCCAGCGGGTACAGGCAGAACTGCACCAGCGAGCACAGGAAGCCGACGACGAACAAGATCTCCAGCGGCACCTGCGGCATGATCGCCAACGGCAGAGAAGCCACCGCCAGAAACCCGGCAAAGCAGCGAATCAGCAAGGCCCGGTCATAACGATCAGAGAGCCAGCCCAGTGGCCACTGCACCAACAACCCGGCAAAAATGCACGTACCCATGAACAGACCGACCTGCTCGGTCGATAGCCCCTGCTGCGACGCATACAGCGGTGCCAGACCGTAGAACGAGCCGATGATCAGACCGGCACCGAGCACCGTACTCAATGACTGCGGCACACGCTTGATGAAGAAGCGCGGCTCCATCGGTGCCGGGTGCAACGGCGCCGGGTGAATCCGCCGGGTCAGTGCCACCGGCACCAGACACAGGGCAAAACACAGGGCGACCAGCATCAGCAGTTCCAGACCCAGCCCCGGGTGCATGACCAGAATCAGCTGACCAAGCACCAGCCCCAGATACGAAGCAATCATGTAGCCGCTGAACACCACCCCGCGCTGGTTCGCGTCGGCCTGCTCGTTCAGCCAGCTCTCGATCACCATGTATTGGCACATCATGCCGAGGCCGACGATCGTCCGCAGCACCAGCCAGGCCGGCAGCCAGTCCACCAGACCATGACCGAGCACCGCCGCGCCGACGATCCCTGCACACGCGGAGTACGCACGAATATGTCCGACCCGGGCGATCAGGCGGTGACCGATCTTGCCACCCAGCACCAGACCGAAATAGTTGGCCGCCATCAGCGCACCGACCCACAGTCCGTCGACATGGTCGGCTGCCAGGCGCAAGGCCAGATAAGTAGAAAGAAGGCCCGAGCCGATCAACATCATCAGCGAGGCGAAATACAGCGCTCGAAAGGATTTCCAGATTTGGCGCATCGGCGTTCCGAGCGGCTCCTTGCGGTGAGTGTCGGGCTATCGAACGATAGCCCGATGACGACATTTCGTCAGGCCTGGGCTGCCAGAACGCGCCGTTCCCAGGGAGTGATCTCATCAAAGAAACTGGTCAGCTCCATGGTCTTCGAAGCGATGTAGCCTTCGATGAACTCGTTGCCGAACAGTTCCCGGGCCAACTGGCTGCGCTTCAAACGCTCGAGCGCAGCGTGCAGGGTGCACGGCAGCGAAAGATTGTCCGGCACTTCGAATTCACCCTGAATCGGCGCGCTCGGTTCCAGCTCATGCTCGATACCGTGCAGACCGGCCGCCAGACTCGCGGCAATCGCCAGATAAGGGTTGGCATCGGCACCCGGCAAACGGTTCTCGACCCGACGCGCAACCGGCGAACTGGCCGGAATACGCAGGCCGGCAGCGCGGTTGTCGTGGGACCAGCAGGCATTGTTCGGCGATGCAAACGGATGGCAAAGACGCTGGTACGAATTGACGTTCGGCGCAAACAGTGCGGTGAAGTCAGCCATGCCTGCCTGCTGCCCGCCGATGAAATGGCGGAACATCGCGGTCGGCTGACCGTCGGCGTCGCTGAACACATTCTTGCCACTGCCAATCTCGACGATGCTCTGGTGAATGTGCATCGAACTGCCCGGCGTGTGCGCCAGCGGCTTGGCCATGCAGACCACGGTCAGGCCATGCTTGAGCGCAACTTCCTTGAGCAGGTGCTTGAACAGGAAGGTCTGGTCGGCCAGCAACAGCGGATCGCCGTGCAGCAAGTTGATCTCGAACTGGCTGACGCCCATTTCGTGCATGAAGGTATCGCGAGGCAGGCCGAGGGCCGCCATGCATTTGTAGACTTCACTGAAGAACGGTCGCAGACCGTTGTTGGAGCTGACGCTGAACGCCGAGTGACCGTCCTCGCGACGACCGTCGAGACCGACTGGCGGCTGGAACGGCTGGTTCGGATCGGTGTTCGGTGCGAACACGAAGAACTCAAGCTCGGTCGCCACCACCGGAGCCAGGCCACGGGCCGCATAACGGGCGATGACTTTCTTGAGCTGGCCACGGGTCGACAGGTTGGAGCTCTCGCCGCTCAGCTCGTCGGCATCACAGATGGCCAGAGCGCGCGGCTCCTGACTCCACGGCAGGGGATGGATCTGCGCCGGATCGGCCACCAGCGCCAGGTCGCCGTCATCGCTGCCGTAGAACCGCGCAGCGGGATAACCGCCCATGATGCATTGCAGCAGCACCCCCCGGGCCATCTGCAAACGCCGCCCTTCGAGGAAACCCTCGGCGGTCATTACCTTGCCTCGTGGTACGCCGTTCAAATCCGGCGTGACACATTCAATCTCATCAATGCCCGTCAATCGCTGCGCGAGTGAACGCTGGCCATCGGTTGTCATGACGCAATCCTTGTTATTGTGCGAGCCGCGAACGGCGACCCGGACAAAATAGGCTTCGCCTGTTCGGAATTTCAAGCAGCGGCCAACAAAAAGACGTCAGTACGGCGAATCTGTGCTTCAGGGCAAGTAAATACTGAACACGCCACCGCCCAACGGCCCGCCATTGCGAAGCTCGGTTCGACCACCGACACCGTTGCGCTGGTGCAGCGCGGCAATGCGTCCGGCGAAGTACAGACCCAGCCCGGTACTGCCACTGCTGTGATTGATGCCCTGCACATAATCGGCCTGGCGCTCGAGCATCTCGACCGGGTAACCATCGCCGTCATCGTTGATGCTCAACACCAGTTGCCCGGCCTCGTCGCTGACCGTGATCAACAGCGATTCACGGGCATGGCGGATCGCGTTGTTGATGCAGTTGCCCAGCACCGAGGCGATCAGCTCACGGTCGAAGAAACCCAGAGGGCTCAGCGGATCGACTTCGTAAGTGGCGATGATGCCGCGACTGGCGAAAACCTCTTGATGAGCCGCCAGTTGCGCCTCGATGAAATCGTCCAGCTCGTGATACGCCGGCTGCAACGGCATCTGGTTGACCCCAAGCTTGTACAGCCCGAGCAACTGCACCAGCATGCCGTTGAGGTGTGCGAACTCGAAGTCGATCACGCCCTGCTCCGGCACCTTGCGCTGGTCCTCGGGCAGATGCGCCAGCCATCGGCTGTGGGCCTGCATCAGCATGGCCAGGGAGTTCTTCATATCGTGCACGGTGGAGGCAATCACCGTAGAAAAATCCAGTGCCTGATCGTCTTCATTCATTCGCCAAACGCCTTGCTTTTCAGCTTCTGATAACGCGGATAACGCGCGTCGGTGTCGGGCATCAGGCCGACCATTTTCAGGCAGGCCCGACATTCTTCCAGCTCCGCCGACGGCACACTGGTATCGGTGCCATGCAGCAGCGACTGCGCCATGTTCAGCGCGATGCTGATGTTCTTCGGTTGCATCTTCAGCGCCTTGCGGAACACCTCGCGGGCCTCCACCAGGTTGCCGGTCTTGTACACGCGCACGCCCTGACGGTTGAGGTCGGCGGCAGCGTTGCTGGAACTGAGAATAGTCGGGTCGTCGGTGAGCTTGGCGATGTCTTTCATCACCGTCGGGTCATCGCCGTAGATTTCCGCGCAACTCTTGAGCATCGACGTGCCCGCTTCGGCCTGGCCGAGCATCTGCAATTGCTTGGCAACGAGCAACGCGGCCTCGGGACTCATGAACTGCTCCATGCCGTCGAGGCGCAACAGTGCTTGCTCAGTGAGCTTCTCGGCGGTCTCGGCGTCGTTGAGCAGCAGACTGGTGGCCTTCATCAGACGCGCGCGAATCTGCAGACCCGGATCGCTCGGGTTTTCCTTGGCCACGGCACTGAGGGTGGTGTTGATCTCCAGCCGCGTGCGAGTATCGAGGCCCTTCTCGCTGCCCTTGCTGATCAGAGCGTGGGCCAGACCCAGGTTACTTTCCGGATCCTTGAATCGCGACTGCGCACCCTGCGCCACCGCCTGACGGTAAGCCTTCGAGGCCGTGTCAAAATCTTCGTTGGTCATTGCCAGCTTGCCAAGCAGCGCCTGCCGGCGCACCGCCAGCGGCGACAGGCGAATCGCTTCTTCCAGCACCTTCTGCGCTCCCTTGGTATCACCCTCGGCCACCAACACATCGGCCATGCCGTCGTACAGCGCCGGCATCATCGGGAATACTTTCAGGGCTTTTTCATACACGCCTTTGGCCTGGGCCACCTGACCACGCTTGAACAACAACTTGCCCAGCCCGGCAAAAGCCCACGGCAACGGCCGGTCAGCGATGATGCTGTCATACAGCCGCTCCAGCGCTTCGTTCTGATTCATGTCGCGCAGGGCATCGGCGCGGTAACGCAGGCACAACGGCGAATAGCGGATGTCCTGCTTGCACAGGGCGATACAGGCGTTAAGCACCTCCACCGGCTTGCCACGGTCAAGGGCTTGCAGAATCGGCTTGAGCAGGGTCTTGCGCTGCTCCAGACGCTCCAGGCGCTGGGCCAGACCGATCCGGTTGAACGGCTTGGTCAGATATGCGTCCGGCTCGTGCTCAAGAGCACTGAGCACCATCGCCTGACTGGTTTCGGCAGTGACCATCACGAACACCGCTTCGTGACTGATCAGCTTCTCCATCATCAGGTCTTCCAGCACCTGCTGGCCGTTTTTCTTGCCGTCACCGAGGTGAAAGTCCTGAAGGATGAAATCGTAGGACTTCTGCGCACACATTTTCAGCGCCTGCTCACCGGTGTCGGCGGTGTCCACGTCCTTGACGCCCAACTCGCGCAACATCGAGCGAACGGAACTGCGGAAATCCGAGAAATCATCGACGATCAGAAAACTCTTTTGGTGATACGACAACATCGAGGATTTCCAGGCAATTGAAGAGAATGGACCGAGGGCACATTTCAGGCGCGCAGATGATAGCTGGCGGCCAAATGCTATCAAGCAATTTCGTGCGACTCTGAAGGCACCGAACGGGTTATCGGCCGGATCAATGGTTCTCTTGAAGCGGGGGTTCAAGATTCGTTGTACAGCGATTACCCTGCGCGCCTGCTCCCACCCTCCTACTTCAAGGTTTTCATCGTGTACATCAAAGGACGCTACATCGTGTCGGCCTGCGCACTGCTGTTTTTCCAGCAGGCACTGGCGAGTGGAATGGACTGCACAAAGGCTGTGAGTGTTGTGGAAACCACCATTTGTGCGAACAAGCCTCTGTATGAGCTGGATGCGCAGATGGCCTCGATTTATGGACGGTTAATCAGGGCTATTGCGCCGGGACAGGCCGGGATCAAGACTGCCCAGCGCGAGTGGCTGAAGACAAGGGAAGCGTGCGGCGAAGATGTGGATTGCCTGAATCGGAGCTATTCACATCGCATAGAAGGATTGCATGCGCAGTGGATCGACGCCGTCGCCTATCAACCTGACGACACCGACAAACAGGTCATGCAAGATCTGCAACAACGCATTCGCGCCGCGACCAAGGTCAAACCGGAGTTCGCCCTGGAACGGGCGCTGGGTTCTCTCACGATCAGCAAGGGTCAAACCTCATTCGATGGCGATCCAAATGATGACCCGTCCGAGGATCACACACTGTTTCCCAAAACCATTCCCAAGGGTGTCACACAGGATGAATGGAAGGCGCTGACCGCATCAGGACTCGAAGCAGATGCAGAGCAAGGTCGGGCCAGTTACACACTTGTGGATCTGGACGGTGACGGTCAACGCGACTTACTCATTGCAACCTACACCGGCGGCACCGGCCTGTTCACGTTCTATGAAACCTTTCGCCGTGATGGAAAGCGGTTTACTCGCCGATTGACGCCTTATGATCCTGAATCAGGCGCTGGCAGCTCGTTGTTTTCCGTTAGTGAACGCGGAGCCGAACAATCGGCAAGCTGGATCAAGTCTCACGGGAGAACGTATCTCGCCTTCCGCAATGGCTCATACGGTGTTGATGAGCTGTACTTGATCAATCCCCTGAAGATCAATCGTCAGATACCAACAATTACGGTTCGGTACGACTACCAACTGACCGTGCCCCACAACCAAAACCGCGAGAACGACAATACCGCCTACAAGCTTCAACCAGGTTTGCAAAAGACGCTCAGCCAAGCGTTGACCAAATCGAACGCTGGCAAACCACAGCAGCCGAGCGAGCATAAAAGCCCTCTCTGCCCCATTCCTGCATCGGGAGAAGGCGACGATACCTACTACAGCTATGGTGCCGGCTACTACGTAGACGAACCTGTGACCGATATGCCGGTGATCATCGGCAAAGAGTGCTACATCGCAAGATTGATCAATTGGTATGGGCGTTACGGCGATAAAGACGGGCTGTATGCAAAGTTGATGTTGCGCAAGCCTGGGTCGACGGATCCGGAGCAGAGTTACTCGGTCAAAGGACGTCGACATGTGACGCAGGTCAGTTCCGAGATCAGTACTCGCGGAGCCGAGCTTTTCTAGCAGTTGATTCTGCGCCGCCGAGAGCCACAAAAAAGCCCCGCCAGATCACTCTGCGCGGGGCTTTTTAATAGATGGTGTCCCAGGGCAGGTTCGAACTGCCAACCTTCCCCTTAGGAGGGCTATTCAAACCCCAGCAAACAGCGGCCAAACCCCGCATTTATTGGGATTTTAGTCCGGTTGTGTCCGTGAAAACGACGCCGTATAGTTCTTTTTGCACCCACCATGCACCCATGGGAACAAATTGAAAGAGAAGCTCACCGCCAAGCTGCTGGCGTCCCTGCAGATAACCGGCCAGGAATATGAGGTCCACGATACCACCGTCGGCGGTCTGTTCGTGCGCGTCACTGCCGCTGGCGCCAAGTCCTATGTAGTGACCTGGGCCAGGGGCCGCAAGAAGACATTGGGTCGCATTGGCATACTGACGTTGGAGCAAGCGCGAGCGGAGGCTACTCAATATCTCGCGGAGGCAAGAACCCTGGGGGAACCGCTAGCCGTTACCCAAGGACGTAAAGGCGCTACCCTCCCCACCTTACGCGAGTTCATCGATGACATATACATGCCTTGGTTCATGACGCACCACAAAGGGCATGAGAAAACCCTACACACGCTCGACCACAACTTCGAAGCAATTATGCCCCAGCGTCTCGATGCGATCACTGGCCGCGACCTGGACCAGATCCGTACGGGATGGATGCAGTCAGGCAATAAGCCGTCGACGGTCAACAGGAAAATGGGCTCTATCAGCGGCGTATTCAGCAGAGCCGTTGAATGGGAGTACATCGATGCCCACCCGATGGACAGGCTCAAAGCCTTAAAGGTCGACTCGATGGGACTGGTCCGCTACTTAGATGCTGAAGAGACGAAACGACTTCGGGAAGCACTCGACGCCCGTCAAGACGAGGCGCGGGTGGAGCGCGAGAGTGCTAACAAGTGGAGAGCGGATCGCGGCAAGGAACTGATGCCGAGCTTGCTGCAGGTCCCATTCACCGACCACCTAAAGCCTATGATCCTGGTATCGCTGAATACAGGCATGAGACGTGGAGAGCTGTTCGACCTGAAATGGTCGGCGGTGAACTTCCATACGAAGACGATCACCGCCGCCGGCGCCACCACCAAAACCAGCGACACACGACACATCCCGATGAACAAGGAAACGGTGCGCGTGCTGGAAGACTGGAAAAAGCTGGCCGGCAAATCTCGATACGTGTTCCCGAGTCAGGAAGGCGGCCGTCTGGAGGACGTTAAAAGCGCCTGGCTCAGGCTGCTAGAGCGCGCCGAGATTGAAGGCTTCCGCTGGCACGATATGCGGCACGACTTCGCGTCACGCCTGGTGATGGCCGGCGTACCGCTCAACACAGTACGGGATCTGCTGGGGCACGCCGATATCAAGATGACGCTTCGCTATGCGCACCTAGCGCCAGGTACGAAAGCAGCTGCGGTGGAGCTGATTTAGAAAGGAATATCCGGCATAAGATCATCGGCAGTCATAGGGACTATTGTCGGAGACATTTTATGCTTTTCAACGTGATCAATGGTTTCCTTCCACGCCCGTCTCACCCGATCTAACATCAACCTATTCGGGTCATTGTCAAAAGAGCCGTCACTGTACTCAAGCCAAAAATATGAAGTGGCCTTGATGGTTTCCCATATCCTGAGCTCATCATAAGTCAGCGCCTCCGGCATATGAATCGCCAGCTTTGCTAAGCGCGCGGATTCATCGGTCGACCAAACTTTATCGAGCACACTCGACAGCGTACCTCCGTCAAAGTCCAAAGATTGCTGGGCGATTGCGTTAGATATCGCCCACTCAATCACAGCCGTCAGCGATCGCTTCTGCAGCCTCCCCATTATGTCCAATGCGAATTTAATTTTCGGATCAATCCTGATCCCAACGGCAACCGTAGTGCTGGTCTCGCCGGTCCGCTTGCTCGTTTTCGTCGCCATATAGCTGCCACCTCAATAGATCGGCCCAACCGACCCCAGGTGCATAGCTTGCTGCACTCGCATTCTCTCGTCAATCCGACTGAGTACGAATGAATTTAGCAATTGCTTGATCATTTATAATTTATGAATATAGACTAGCAACAACTGGCACCAACCTAACCCTGCCAGAAGGAGTCGTTATGTCACAACTAGCCGCACTGCCACCTCTCTCAGTCAGCGTTGAGGAAGCAGCACGTATGACCGGCTACTCGCGGTCCGGAATTTATGAAGTCATGGCTAATGGAGATCTGAAGGCGTTCAAGCTTGGCAAACGCCGATTGATTCTTGTGGCCGAACTGAAGGCTTGGATTGAACGCGCAGCTAAGGCCGGCGCACGGTGAGGCTCAAAAATGAGGGAGAGGTTTTGCGCACGATTGCGCTGCAGATTGCCAAGGCGGTGTTGGAGCACCGCCTTAGCGAAAACACACTGGCTAGCACCAACGTGAGGGGCAAACTATGACACGCCATTCTTCAACTGAGCAAGATCGCAAAATGATGGAGGCCCTTCGAAACGGGCCGGTATCGACCATCGAAGCCGCCAAGGATCTGGATATCGTCCAGCCACCCAACACCATCCGCCGCCTCAGGAAAAAGGGGCACGAGATTCGCACCTACTGGACGCACCAGTCCACTGAGCCTGGTCGCCCGCCTCACCGCGTCGCCAAGTACATCCTCATGCGCGAAGCGTCGTAAACCAGAAAAGCGGGGGTGTCCTCAGTTTTGAGGACACCCCCGCGCCTGCCTGTGAACTACTGGTTTGGTTACCCAGCCGGATTACGCTGAGGTCGATTCAGTGGAATGCCTAGCCACAAAACTACTTAGCCGTGGGGACACGGTTAGCATCGAGCTTGGGCAGCTCGCCATTCAACCGGCGAGCGGCAAGCCCGTACCGCCTGAGTGGATGGATCAAAAAGCACTGGAGATTTGCCGATCGGTACTGGCGGCAATTGGAGTCGATGCATTCAGATATGAAGGCTATAGCACGGGCCGATACGGAGAGCATAAATCGGCCGGCGTCACCCTGCGCTTCACATCGGTAGTGACTGGCAAAACTGCCTACGCCATTTTCAATGTTGACCTGACCCGCAAACGCACAACGGTAGGAGGCAAAGCTGGTGCACCTCTTCCGGCCGGTGAGTTCCGTGTCGGCGAGCGAAGCCATTTTTACAAGTTCTGGCGGGGCACTGGCCTACCACTACCCGAGCGGATGCAGCGATTCCACAAATGCATGGGAAAGCTCTCCAGCATCTTGCTGGCTGGAGAGTTGAGCAAGGATCGACTTAATGTGCAGTCGCTTCAGCCTTTGACCATCACCGCAGACCAGGCACACCGAGCATTTTTAGGGAACAACTTGGGCACAACTTGGGCACAACTAGGTCACAAGGAGGGCACAAGGTCAGGGCACAAGGAAACGGCTGCAGACCATGAAAAACGTGGGCCACAGCCAATTTCAACTACGTGTTCTTCAAACTACGAAAGCAAGTTAACAAGAAGGGATGATAACAAGACAGCCCCCATAACTGATTTACCTTCCCCTAAGCCTCCCCAAGAGCAGAGTGTGGATGAGTGGCTGGAGGCATATAGCTCCACCTGATCTACTTTGCCAAGATGGCACCAACCGCCCGCCAATGAAAAAGGGCACCACCCTGTTTCGGGGTAGTGCCCTTGATACTGCGAAGGTTTCGTAATTTGTCAGTCAATGTCTGTGGGAGCGAACTGCTCAGCACCAGCCCGCAGCGAACGGAGACCAATCACCGCCGCCCGGGCTACGCGATCGATGAATCCCGTCTCCAGACTTGTGCAGCGCCCTCCCATTCCCACGATCGCGAATTGGATCGCATGAAACGCCTCTGTCTCGTCGTAGGTGGCCAGCTCGGCAATCTCGGCATCGAAGCACGCGATGCCCTTTTCCCAGTCTCCAGGCACGCCATAGTTGTACCGCGGCCAATTGATGAGTCGACCGGCATCATCGCGCTGTGTGAAGCTCAGGTCGTCCCGTGATCGAATAGCAGCACTCATTGAGCCACCTCCGCCGCGTCGAGCGCCTTCTGCATCTGCTCAACTTCGCTGTCGACGTAATTCGCCCAGTCATACCCTAAAAAGCTGCCGAGGCTGGCCAACTCTTCGATATCGTGCGACTTGCCGTGTTTCAGGTCCTTCGTGATCGCGTTGAACAGCACCCGCATATTGCTGATGCGTTCGTGAGTGGCGCGCAGAAGCTCTAGGGCTTCGTCGGCGATGCGAGCGGTTGGCTGACTCATTGCACACCCCCGGCGACGATCCCGCTGAATGAACCGACGCAAGGCACTACCCTCACGCTGACGGCGCCGAGCATTTTCAGCGAGGCCAGATCAGTGAGTTTGATGCTGGCCGGCAAATTCATCGAGCCTATGACTTCCCCACGTGCATCGAGGATTTGGATGGTATTCTGTTTAAATTGCATGACGTGTCCCTTTAAGTTACGTCGTGTGATCGCCAGGCCGCTGTTGACGCAGCGGCTTGGCACCTCTTCTCTGATGGCTCAAATCTGAGCCACCGCTTCACCCGTTACTGCTTGCTCTTCTCGCTGATCCAGCCCGCCGCCCAGCTCAGTGGGTCTTTTGTGCCGATCGGCTTGAGTGGTTTGCCATCCCGCGCTGCCTGCCTGCCCTCCTCCTCGGTTTCACCGTGAATCCATACCGTTGTTTGCCTAAAACCAGCTTCGCGCTGACGTTCTTTGTAGATCCTCTGGCGATCGGCCGCAGATAGCGGGCCTTTCGGCTCCTCTTTCTTCATAAAAACCTCCGTTAGCAGTCACAATGAACCAATAATGGACCATCGTTAGCAGTCACGCAATAGATAGGGTGCAAAAATGTCCTCATTTGCGAACCATTGGATCGAGCGCTACGATGATGGCCTTATGCCTGTTGAAGCCATATGGCACATTGAGCGTGAGAACAACGAAGAATGGGATGATATGAAAACCACTTATACATTCGCGCTGGAAGGGCACAGCCGATTTATCTCGGAAGTAACAACAATCCGCGAAAACTTATTAGAACCTCTGCTTGAAGGTGAAGAGTGGGAATACTCTAGTAAGTCTTTTCAAACCATACCTTCTCTAAGATTGGACCTTAGACCAAAGGCATTCGGTGGACTTGAAGTTGCTGGTACGGTAATATTATTTCTTGGCACCTGCTTTGCAAAAAAAATTTTTGACGAATTCTATGACCGCCTACTAAAGCGCCCGGTCGGCGTGATGGTGGACACAATAATAAAAAACGTAAAGCTACCAGATCATGCATACTTGGAATACCGAGATATAGTTTACTTTGAAGATATCGACACCTCCGTAGTGATCCGTCTATTGCTCAAAACCACAGAAGGCATAGATATCGACTCGCTTCTACTCGAAGGCCACAAAGCAGCCCACCAGTATCTTGAAGCTCATGGCAAGAAAGCACAAATTCATTGCCATAAAATCGTTGATGGAAAACTGGATACCCATCCAGCTTTCTTCACATCCTTGGATCACATCAAGGCAAGCGACAAAGAGCACTTGAAAGCCCAGAGAATATTCTAAGCTAACTGAATATTTAGAAAATACTTACTGCAGCTCACGCTCATCTACATCAGGGAAGAAAATAATGACACCAGGCTACATATATGTTCTTCAAAACGAGCTCTTTGGACCTTACGTCGTAAAAATTGGTCTCACTACATTGGAGCCTGATGCTAGAGCGTTACAGCTTTACAATGGCTCATCAGGAGTACCCACCCCATTTGATGTTCTCACTGCTTATTCTGTCGGTGATTGCAAACAAGCCGAAACACAAATTCACAAGCGGCTTAGAGCTTTTCGAGTAAATGGAAGGCGTGAATTCTTCCGAACAAGCCCATCAGTGGCGGCCTCGCTAGCCTATGAGACGTGTGCGAAGATTAATGACTCGCTTGGCCTAACATCTCCAAAGCCATATGTTATCAAAGTAAGATCACCTAAAAACAAAAAGCATGAAATAGATGCGATTGAACGGCGAATTTCCGTCCCTGAAGACAATCAAGAAACAATTGGCATCGAACTAAAAAAAATCAAAAGCAGTCCTATTGGAACAAGCAGTATATCTCCAGAGCAAGCAGACAGAATAAAAATAATTGCAATGTTACTCTCCAAGATCTTCCCATCCAAGGTAGAGGAATGGCTTGAAGATTTCACTCGAGACCTCGACCCAGAGCGAGAGATATGTATCTGGGAGCAGATAACAAAATCCTACCTTACAATTGATGAGATTGAGATCGCCAGCGACGATCTGAAACAGGAGGCTTTTGCATTATTGCTACACCGCTCCACCTCACCTACGACTGAAGTACTAGCCGAAGCAGAATTAAAACATTTCAATAGAAAGTCGGCTAAGCGATTATTGCAGTCGTACGAGTTAAAACCAAAACCCTTGGTCGTGGTAAAGCGCGCAAACCAAATTGCCTAACAAAAAACTTAATGCAAGCGTAAATCCGTTAAACCGCTTTCGCGCGACATACTATTTGAACCGTGTGCAAAAGCTGTCGACTGAGCACTAGTCGAGCGTCCTATCTCAAATAGGACACTTCTGGGTTTAAAATCCAAAAAGTGAGTGTGATCTAGATCTGAACCACCGTAGGTGTGCTCAAAACTGAGCACATCAGCGATGCCGGGAGAACTTCCGTTATATCGCATCACCACGTGGCCACAATTGGTCAGGCAGATGCGCGCAAAGCTGCTCACATCTGCGTTACAGATCTGAAATTGGGAATTCCCGCTTTGCCTTATCTGCCGGGCTCGCCGACACTTTCGTGAGGCGGTCATAAAAAGCATGGGAGGTTTACTCCAATGGTGGAAACCTCGATGCCCCACCGTTGGTGTAACGCCCAGACGTCCACCACTGGTGGGAGTTACAGGCGCATCTGCTTGGCAATCTGACGCGGACTGACCCTGCTGATACAGACCGATCAAACGGCTGGAGCAGGATTGACGATCTGAGTCTTGCCTCTCTACTGGCCACGCGCCAAGATCGGCAATCTCTCACGGAAGGAAAACCAAATGACGGCATTGTTCGGGAAGCGCTTCAACGAACTTGAGCAACAATGGATTGAGCTCAAAAAAAATACCGTCATGAGGAGAAATGGTTTTACGGACAGGATGGAGCCTTACCTCTCCCCGGACGTGGTTCTCAATTGGGGCGTTAAAGCAAGATCCCTCATAGAGCGCACCTGTGGTGAGAACTCAAGCCATCTCCAGACATTCAACAAAGCAGAAGAGCACAGCTCTTATGACTCCAATGTCGATCGCCTCACTCGTATGAGCGCGGTTTTCCTTGCGGCTAAAGAGGACTATGAAGGCGGTTACCTCAACTCACTCCGGAATCTGGTGCAGGCAGATGTCTTCACGAATGAGCTTGAGCAAGCGGAGGAACTCCTCAAGTCGGGCTACGCAACAGCCGCGGCAGTCATTGCTGGAGTTGTGCTCGAAACCACTTTACGCGACCTGTGTACTAACCATGAGCTAGAGCACGGTAGCCTTAACAAAATGAACGATGATCTGGCAAAGGCCGGCGCATACAACGCCAGTCAGAAAAAGCGGATCACCGCTTTGGCTGCAATCCGCAACAGTGCCGCCCATGGTAAACCGGAGGAGTTCACGGCCGCGGACGTGAGGGGCATGATTGATGACGTGGAGCGCTTCCTCGCGACGACCCTTCAGTGATCAACAACTGAGCTTTGATGCACTCTGCTTTGAGTGCATTAAAGCCCAGGTTAGAGCTCTGCGTGACGAGTGGGTGTCAGTCTGACGTACTAGCTCACCCATTACGCCGCGTCACAGTCGTCTTTATACGCTCCCACAGTGCTTCACGAGCTTCAGTTAGCGACTTTTCCTCCGGCCGATCTTCCGTTACCAATGCATAAACCTCTTGAATCTCACCGGCAGCTGAAGCGAGATCGCTTTTCCACCTGGATAGTGTCTGCACCTTATGATTGGTCAGTGCCATAAAATCAGCATTTTGCGCGCGAATTTTTTCGTAGTCATCCTTAGATATAACATCCTGAGGGGAGGTAAACACCTCATCAAAATCAACATACAAAGATGAGTTCTTCAAGCGATTTGACTCTTGATGAAACTCTTCCTGAACCACCTTAAATGCGCCAACTGCTGCGGCAACATCATTATTTTCTTCTGCAACTTTCTCAGCCTCCGAACGAGGAAGAAAGTACGCATTCATTTTATTTTTCCCCTCGTGCCGCCGAAACGCCTTAGAAAGCGATTTTATATTCACCCTATTACCAACTAAACACGAGCAAACTGCAGCACACAACATCTCTATTTTTCCGCACTCTTCAAGTGATATCTGATGTAACAAATACCCTCGAGAAAATGCCTTTACATCAGCCAAAACGCCTGCCTCATAAAACAGCCGGTCAGCATTCTCAAATACGCTCAAAGTGCCATCAATAAGAATAACTGCAAAAGCTTCCTGCTCAGATGTAATCGCCATTTCTACCATATGCTCCTTGTCCAAAAAACTCATCGCGCGAAAAGTAGTGGAGTTTAACCAATACTCTCAGGCCGTACACCATGACTAAGGGTCTGTCCTCATACCTCAAATCTGAACACACCGCGCGTAAACGCGATACGAGCAGAATTGCTCACATCCGGCTAACGCGGTCAGGTTCGAGGGAGTCGCCACAGTGCTAGCCAACCTGCTTTGCTCAGATCTCAAATTTGACCCTTCTGGATTTCAAATCCGAAAGTGGAAAACCCACCCTTCACCGATATTAGAATTTCATGGGGTGGAATGAGGAAATCTTCTATGCCAAGCCGGTTTCTCTTTCATAGTGCTTACAAAATGATCAATGACCGCTTTGGCTGCAAAATGAGGCGCAGGAGCTAGGATAATTGCTTTCCAAATGCTGTCTATCTCAACTCCCGAAGAGCGTCGATCTTCGGTTTTCATGTGAATAATGCGATCTCGAACACTCTTTAGTTGCTTGTATCCCTGCCAGCACCGAGCCCCCTTGGGTGAAGAGCACTTCAGGACCTCAGGCAAAACTATAGTCAGCTTTTCATCAATGGGTGTGTGACGCTCAACAGTTTTCTTATTTACCGCTTCAAGCACAACCTCACTTCGACGGTGACGTGCATAGAAATAATCTGCAGGAATAGTTTCGTTAACGAACGCCTCAAGCGCCGTGAAGGACAAGACAATCGACTCAATCATTTTCTCAATGTAATCAAAGGCCTCCTCATCTGAGGGGAAACTGACCTCTGAATGAAGGGTTTTATCAATGCCACTTCGCTCACGAATTTCGCGTGCGGCAATAAACGCTGTGGCCGCCGAATTGAGTAGCAGAGCTGAGGCATTGGGTAGAGGGATTGTCAGTTGTTTCTTCTTCGTCATTTGAATCACTGACGAGAGAGTGACTCGTGTCCCCGCGGGTGAAAAGGTACCGGTCCATGGCGAGGTGAAATCCTGCGTTAGATGGGTGATTAGCTGGAGTCTCCAATCATCACCATTCGAAATCTGTGCTTTATCGGAAGGCTTCATAGGCACTCGGAAAGTGGTCAAATTCAGTTTGCAAGTATGGCTGAAGCTACGCCTGACAGCAGGCCGGAACAGGCCTATTTAATGGTGATCCTAGCTCACCTTTGAGCCTCCAGGCCGAAGTGATTTTGCCTCACTTCGCTTTGCGATGAAGCGCTGAGGATTTCTCGGTAGTTCGAAACCCCGCCGGGGGAAGATGTGCTCAAAACTGAGCGCATCGAGTACGCGACACGTTTTCATAATTCGCAAAACGTGTCGCGACACCTGCCATTCCGAAATGGGATGGCAGGTCCAGCCCCCACTGGGGGCTGGATACGTCAACTCCCCCCATTGGGGAGAGTTCCTCAAATTGAGGAAAAGTCCCATCACTCTAATTTCCCAACCTGCATTGCAGGATGAATGACTGGGCTGAAAACTCAGCCGCGTATCACTTTGGATTCCGGCTACTTACTGCAACAAAATCCCTCCCCTTCTCGCCCGGCAAAACCACTATTTCAGTCCCATTCAGTCCCATTCCGTGTATCACCTGAGGTGCACCCAAAAAATACTGGATATAAGATCAGATCATGCCTAATGTGGGTTTGAAGCTATTCAAATCCACTCGAGGCCATCCCATGAACACAGCCAAGACCGCTCGAGGTCGACAACACAAACCGACTCGCTCAGAGGTAGCCGCGGCGTGGGGTCGCCTGCGCGACGCTGCCAGCGAAGGAAGCATCCAGGCATCCGCCCTACTCATCGCGCTTGCGGAAAACAAACCGGTCATAGCCATGGAATCGCCCGCCGCATGACTGAGCGCGACAAGAGCGGGAAATGGAAGCCCGGGCAGTCAGGCAACCCAGGTGGGCGCTCCGGGCAAACACAGGAACTTCGCGCTCGACTTGCCGAGGGTGCGGACGCAGTTACAAAGAAGGTGCTCGCGGCTGCTAAGAAGGGCGATATGCAAGCCTGCCGACTGATCCTTGAACGCCTTGTCCCTCCAATCAAACCGACCTCCGAGCCGGTGCAATTTGAACTGGACGATACGGACCTACCGAGCGCAGCCAAATCAATCATGCGTGCAGTTGCCGGCGGACAACTCGCGCCCGACCAAGGCAAGTCACTCATTGAAGGCTTGGGCGCCGTCGCCCGAGTGATCGAGGTTGCCGAGCTTCAAAAGGCCGTCGAAGAACTCCGAACGCAAATGGAGGGAATGCAGCAATGAGCATCAAGTCATTGAAAGCAGAACTGCAAAGGATCGCCCAAAAGATCGGTGCCGCAGATGAAACAGTGCTGCTGATTGTGCTCGCGGTGATCCGAGCAAATACCAGAGAGATCCAAGCGGAAGAAGACTTCCCGAAAACCGCTGGGCACCAAGTCGACTATCGAATTCAGGGGCGGAACGTATCGCTTTTTTTCCCCTTCGCAGAGATGGATAGCGACCAGGGTGAGCAAATGGCGAAAGCCATCATTCTTCACACTCGACAAATTGAGCGCGCCGGCCGGACAGCTCAAGTGGGCATTCTCGATATGCGCGTCGCCCCCGAGGAAGGGGCTTGGATCGTTACGTGGCCTCCTGAAGGGGTCACTGTTGAGCAACACGCTGCAGAGCAATACCAGCGGATCGTGGAGGCACGCAATGAACATCCGTAACCAAATCGCCCGCCTGAAGCAGACCGCCGGCGACTCCCAGTTTAGTAGCGACGTTCGGCAGATCAGTCAGCTGATGGACGAGTTGAGCGCCGAAGCCGTCGGCGGCGCCGCTGTTGGGGAAACGTCTCTCCTCGAAATTCTCAACGCCTCTACGTGCTCCTACCGCCCGACTCCAATCCCAAACAATCCAAAGGTAACGCAATGAAAATCGGCAAACGCTCAGTTCTCAAGGTCGGCTTGGCCAACCTCCACTACTCCGAATACGAGCACTCCCGCATTGAGTCTCACACGTTCTCTATCCAGCGTCCGGACGGGACCAAAGGAGTATGGCAAGCCGGCGGCTTGATGAAGTCCGCTCGCCAGCTTCAAACACTGGCGCTGGAGACCTTCAAAGACTTCGGCGAAGAGATCGTCTCGATCCGAGAAAACAAAGATTTCAACTCGTCCGCGATCGAGCGCTTGAGCAAAGAAAAAATCGCAGGCGTGACAGACACCCTCCTTCCCGCGATGCAGTCGGTCGCGAAGGATATGCTCACCCTGGCCCAAACCGTCACCCAAGGCTTCTCTCCTGTCACTCCGCGCGCGAGTAGCGATATCGCAGGCTTTCTCGCAGACCAAGAACTGAGAGCCCTTGTGCGAAGCCTCAGTCCGGAAGAACGCCGCAACCTCATGTCAGAAGCGCGCCAGGGTGGTCACCCCGATATCGTCGAAGCAGTGCTAAGAGCAAATCCGATGCTCTCTGGCCTCAACTCTGAAGCAGCAGCGAGCCTTTCCCGGGCGGGCATCGCCGCCTCTCGCGCAGACGATATTGACGCTCTTCGCCAAATGCTAGCCGTCTACGACGATGTGCTCGCCACCACTTCGCAGGTCGGGGTGTCGCTCAGCGGGATGATTGCCAACTCGACAGGCTACGCAGGTCGATTCGAAAAATGGCGATCGGGGTGTGACGGCTCGGAAGCGTTGCGCGCTTGGCTGGAAAAGATCCCAGCTCGAGGCAAGCCAAAAGCCGCAGAAGAAGAAACCGAAGCCGCGTAATCGGTTCGGCGTGCGGCCGTCAAACAGGAGCAAATACCTTGACCACCTACCAACAGTGCTTCGCCGAGGCGTGCAAGACAACTTGCTTTGCGTCCTACCCACTCAAACAAGGTCCTGACTCCGGCTACGTGGTGTGGGATGTCCAGCACGTCCGCGACGGCCAGAAGGTGACCATTGACGGGCCGTTCTTCACCGAGGATGAAGCCCGGGTATCGGCCGATCTTCTGCGCGGCACCTACCGCGGTGCAAGGGCCTACCAGGGGATCTATGACCGGATCTGGAACTACGACCCACGCCACGAACTGGTGACTGTCGACCAGGCACATATGTCGCGCTCGCTGCTCGCCATCCGACTGGGTGTTTCGGTACCCAACAACAGCGCCCAGGGCGCCAAGGAGTAAACCATGGCTATGACCACCAACTACGGAACCAAAACCCGAATCCTGCTGAGCGGATCGGCCGGCAAGCTGTTCGGGCGTGAACACATTTACGAACTCTCCACCGGCGACACGCGGGAAGCTGTGAAAGCGATCGACGTCAATCACCCTGGGTTTGCGAAGTACCTCGCAGATGCCAAACGGAAAGGTCTCGAATTCGCAGTGTTTCGGAACCGCAAGAACATCGGCGAGCGCGAGCTGAAGATGGGTGGCGCTCAGGAGATCCGGATCGTCCCGGTAATCGCTGGGAGCAAGCGTGCAGGTCTATTTCAAACTGTACTTGGCGTGGTTCTGATCGCCATGAGCTCTGTAACGAACGGCGCGACCTTAGCACCAGGTATTGCACTCGCCGCCGGCGGCGTCATTCAGATGCTCAGCCCACAAGCCACCGGCCTGAAGCAGAGCGCATCCCCGGAAAACGCGCCGTCATACGCCTTCGGCAGCGCCAAGAACACCACGGCCAGCGGCAACCCGGTGCCGATTTGCATCGGCGTGCGCCGATGGGGCGGCATCATCATTTCGGCGTCGATCCATGCTGAAGACAGGTTCTAGCCAACCTGATACCAACCAAAAAATGACTATTAATGACCTAAAAGCCCACCAAATGGCGGGCTAAATAGAAAAATCAATGGCACGATCTAAAATACATCACTACCAGCAAAGCTACGATAACAAGATAGAAGGGGCCCACCGAAGAGCTTCTCGCAATTTTAAAAAAAGATTCTACCCTTCCCTTATAAATTGAAGAATCCATATTAAAATCTATAGAACCAGAGGCCTTCTGCGAAACTTCTTTATAAAGCTCACGATAAAGCCGTTCCTGCATCAAATAATAACTATCCAACCACCAGAACAACATAACCGGCACCAAAACAACCAACATATATGCAAAGGTTATTTTATCAGCAGCGATAGCTAATAGCGCCGCAATAAGGGCGATCGTCCATCCCTTTACAAGAAATGAATTTGCAGCCATTCGATTGACCACACCTTGTATAAATGTGAGGTGTGCAATTTTCTCATCCATAAATAGCCCCCTCTTTTTTAACTCCGTAAAGGAAATCAAGAGGATACTTTGGAGCTTCGCGCCGTTGATATTCAAGCCAGCTTGAGAGTGTTGAATTATTTATATGCTGCAAATGAGATAAATCAACATCATAGTGGATGCGCAAGCTCTTCTCGAAGCTCTCCAAACCGGCGCTATCCATTGCTTCGCCAATCATACGGCGATGCTCACGAAGCTCCTTCTTTCTCAGAAGCTTAGTCATTGCAATTTCAGAAAAAATCCAAGGCGACTCAGTTGTGCCTGAACCTTTTATAGACTCATCAATCTTTATTGAGTTTGGAGTATTAACGAAGAACACGCACTCGCAAGAGTCCATTGTCTTTGTCAGTGCAGTGGACAGCATCATATGGACGTGACTAGTAGATTTATTGCGATCATCGTAATTATAGATTTTTCGCTCTTTATCGTAGCAATACTCGTCATCAATCATCTTTAAAAGATCAGCCGAATACCCCCATATTGACGAGTCAATAAAGCAGCTCAATCCAAATTGCTTATGAAGCCAGCCTGACAAAGCTATAATAGCTGGTTCATCCTTATGTGAATGAGAAAGAAAAACATCAGCTTTGACTGGAGGAAACCATTCAGCAACAATTTTTTCAGCCCAAAGTCCGCCATCAGGCTTCTTAAAAGAGTCTAGCTTATTTTTTACCAATCTCTTGTGCGCATCGTGCAAAATTTTTCCGTCTGTATAAAAATCTTGGCAAAAACCTAGATCGACGCTCAAATCAAAACCGGCATACATCATTAACTCCCTATAATAACGAAACACCTTTTACATTTAACCCGTTTGGCATTATCTAGCTGAAAAACGGGGCGAGGCTCATCGTAGCATAAAGCCATGCCCGAGCTGATACGCGCAAATTCACGTTTATTTGCGCATTCGGCTTGATAAGTGACACTCATAGTGCAACAGTATTAGTAGAACACCTTAACTGATACGGGCAGCACATCATGTTCATCCGCGCATACCTCCGAGCATCGACCGAAGAGCAGGACGCCGGCCGAGCCCGGGCCTCACTTGAGCAATTCGCCACCGACCACAACAAGGTGATCGCGAGCATTTACCTGGAGAACGCCAGCGGGGCCTCGGCAGATCGGCCTGAGCTATTGCGCCTGCTCAAAGATTCGCGCAAGGGTGACGTGTTGCTGGTGGAGTCGATAGACCGCCTCTCACGTCTTCCTGTAGAGGATTGGCAGAAACTTAAGGCTGCGATCGACTCAAAGGGTTTGCGCATTGTCGCGCTCGACCTACCGACTAGTCACCAGGGAATGCAGGACACGAAGGGGGACGAATTCACCGGCCGGATGTTGGGCGCAATCAATTCGATGTTGGTAGAGATGATGGCGGCGATCGCTCGAAAGGATTACGAGCAGCGTCGCGAACGCCAAGCCCAGGGGATCGAAAAGGCTAAACTAGCCGGCAAATACCAAGGGCGGCCGGTCGATATGGATCTACACAAACGGGTCAGGGAGCTACTTAATGCCGGCATAGGCATTCGCGCGACAGCGCGCCATGCAAATTGCTCCACAACTACTGTGCTAAGGATTAGAGACAGCCTCTAAAAATCCTTAATTACTTCGCGATATCGGAAGTAGCTGCGGAACGCTTGAACACCGACAGCGGCGGAAAGAACGGCAATTGTTCCGGTCGCCAGAATGAGTATAAGGCGCCCCTCCTCCGAGCTCAGCAGATCTCCCGATCCGAAAAATACACGGCTGGCAACTACAGATACGGCCAGTGAGGCAGCGACTCCCATGGCCGTAACAGACATCCAACTGGACGGTCCTACCTTATCTGCCATGCTTACTAACAGCCCCTCATTCTTGGCAATCTCCCCAATCATACCAAGGACATGAAGGCTTTTTTCCACTTGTTCTTTGTGCTCTTCCGGCACAACCTCGAGAACACCACTGATGATTTGAGCGGTATCAGCCTTCATCTTTTCCCAAGTTAATGGCTCTAGCTCTGATTTGACCTTAGTGATCAGCTCATCAATCTTGGTCGAATACTCAGTTTTTTGAGGAATATTAAGATGACGGCTTCTCTGGAGCCGCAAAGCCACGTCTTGAAGAAGAGTGACGGGTGTGCAAGAGGGGCGCAGGAGCACGGTGTGGAAGCGCTCTGAAGCTTGGATTAGGTTATCTATCAGAGATCGAGACAGATCTTGCTTGTTGATGATGTAGCTCTCAACAACGTCTAGAAGCTCGACCGTCGCGTGCTTGGTCCTCTCAGAAGAGGCTGAAACCGAATTGTTCTGCTGAAGTCGGTAAAAAAGGTAAGAGCCGCCGAAGCCGATAAAAATGGAAGCGATCGATATCCAGTTGCTGATTAAGAAATCAATCACGACACAATCCTTTGCATTCAGTTCGAGCAATGGTTATCGGGTAGCATTTCCAGCTTTCTGCACCCACCCTGCACCCATACGACAGAAACCTGGTTGAGGAAAAAGCCTGAAAGCCTTTTAAAATATGGTGTCCCAGGGCAGGTTCGAACTGCCAACCTTCCCCTTAGGAGGGGGATGCTCTATCCAATTGAGCTACTGGGACACAGGACTGCCGGTGCGACAGACGGCGTGCATGTTAACGGCCGGGCCCTGATTTGTCATGTCGTCCGCAGGGCTTTTTAAGTGTAGGCAGGCGCCTCGCAAAGCCGTGGGACGTTTTGTCGTGCAATTTGCATCACCGCAAAAAAGCCATCATTGCAGAATGCAACCCACGCCTCTCTGGAAACCCTTCCAAATGCTTGTTTTTAAAGGACTTAACAGCGGTTAGACTATTGGCACGACGGCTGCTTCAGGTTCTTGCAAAAGAACAAACGGAGCATTGCCTCATGAACCGCTTCCTCTTGCTCGCAAACGCAGTTGCCCTGACGGTTCTGGTGGGTTTTCATTTCATCCCCCAGCACAACGAGGACGTGGCCCAGCGTATGCCCCATTACCTGCAGGTGCAGAAGGCGCCGCAATGGGCGGTGTTGAACGACCAGCATGGTTTTACCGCGCAAGACGTCAGCGAGCCAGATCAGGCACCGACGACACAGATGCCTGAACGCCTGGTGTTTTGAATCATTTTCCGGAGTACCGCATGTCCAAATCCGCCCTGGGGTTGTTGATCCTCGCTTTCTTGAGCGGTGTTCTGCATTTCTCGCTATTCGAAGAGACAGAAATCTCTTTGCCCCTGATTGGCTGCGGCGTTTTCGCTGTCCTGTTTGTACTGGCCCTGGTTGCCGGGCGCAAAATCAAGTTTGATCCGGTACTGCGCTGAGCCTGACCAGTTCCAGCAAATGACCGACGGCATCCGCCAGGTCGCCCGAGTTGTCGATCAGGTGCACAGGCCTGTCGATTGAACGCCTTTCCTTGAACAGCGCATTGCGGGCGAGCCGTGCATCGATCTGTTCAAGGGTCTCCCGACCGCGCCGAAGCAGGCGCTCGCGCAGGACATCATCCCGAACCGTCAACAACACTGGCACCAGTGTGGGGTAGCTTTCCAGCGCTTGTCGAAGGTTCGCACGCGAGCCGTTCACCAGCACATGCTTCCCGGCTTTCAACCATTGGTCCATTTCCACCGGGATCCCGTAGGCCAGGCCATTGGCCTCCCATGCCAGAGAAAACTCACCTGCACGCTGCCGCCGTTCGAACTCTTGCGGCGCCACACCGATCGCATCTTCCCCCACCGATTCAGCCGAACGCGTGATCACCCGACGTATTACTTCGCAGCTCAACGCATGCAGTGGCACGCGTGCAGCCTCAATCAGACTGTCCTTGCCGGAGCCGGAAGGCCCCATGAGATAAATCAGCCTGCCATCCATCCTGAAAACGCCCTCCGACGGGCATTTGCCCCTAGTAAATCGGCCATTTGCCACTATCCTGTACAAGGTAAGGAACAAGGATTTTAGCCGCATAGCATGCACGGTCCGAAGTCTTCAGACATCAGTTCGTGCGCTTCAGGACGCGGTCAGCGATACGGGCCGATGCATTCTTTTCAAACCAGTCCGCATTTCTGATAATTGGTGCTGGCATTACGCCTTTACCCGGATCAATATTTGTCACAGAATTGACGCCAATGATCTGGCAATTTTGAGGCATGATGCGAGCCTCTTAACAATTCAGGTTGAACCATTTGGCCCGGATGCATGTCCTACAACTCATCCTGCGGCCAATCCCGAGAACCGCTCCCCTGAACTAACCGGTTAAATATATGCGCCCATTGAAACAGGCAATTTATTCCAGCCGTACGGCTGACAAGTTCGTCGTACGTCTGCCAGACGGAATGCGTGAACGCATTGCCGAGGTGGCTCGCAATCATCATCGCAGCATGAACTCCGAGATCATTGCGCGCCTTGAGCAGAGTCTTATTCAGGAAGGCGCACTGGGCGAAGAGCTGAGCATGCGCCTCGACAGCCCGGAGCTTTCGCTGCACGAACGCGAGTTGCTGCAACGCTTCCGTCAACTCTCCCATCGCCAGCAGAACGCGCTGGTGTCTCTGATCGCCCACGACGCCGAAATGGCCGCAGACGCATCCTGAGTCAAGCCGAACATCTCAAGCCAGCATGAATGCTGGCTTTTTTTTGCCCGCAATTTGAGTTTTTCAGGGACGAAAAAAAGCCCGCCAATTGGCGGGCTGTTTCGATACAGGCAATCAGAGCAGGAAAATCGTCGCCAGCCCCAGGAAGATGAAGAAGCCACCACTGTCGGTCATGGCCGTGATCATCACACTGGCGCCCATCGCCGGATCGCGGCCCATCTTGGCCAGGGTCATCGGAATCAACACCCCCATCAACGCTGCCAGCAGCAGGTTCAACGTCATGGCGGCAGTCATCACTACCCCCAGTGACCAGCTGCCATAGAGCATGTAAGCCACCACACCAATCACTCCGCCCCAGACCAGGCCGTTGATCAACGCCACAGCCAGCTCTTTGCGCATCAGGCGCGAAGTATTACCGGTGCTGACCTGATCGAGCGCCATGGCGCGAACGATCATGGTGATCGTCTGGTTGCCGGAGTTGCCGCCGATGCCTGCCACGATCGGCATCAGCGCCGCCAGAGCCACCAGCTTCTCGATCGAGCCCTCGAACAGGCCGATCACCCGGGATGCGACGAATGCCGTGATCAGGTTGATCGCCAGCCACGCCCAACGGTTGCGCAGGGACTTCCAGACAGACGCGAAGATGTCTTCCTCTTCACGCAGACCCGCCATGTTGAGGACTTCGCTTTCGCTCTCCTCACGAATCAGGTCGACCATTTCGTCGATGGTCAGACGGCCGATCAGCTTGCCGTTCTTGTCGACCACCGGGGCCGAGATCAAGTCGTAACGCTCGAACGCCTGCGCGGCGTCGTAGGCGTCTTCATCCGGGTGGAAACTCACCGGATCGCTGGCCATCACCTCGGAAACCTGTTTCTCCGGATCGTTGACCAGCAAACGCTTGATCGGCAGTACACCCTTGAGCACACCGTCGTAATCGACCACGAACAGTTTGTCGGTGTGGCCCGGCAGCTCTTTCAGGCGACGCAGGTAGCGCAGAACCACTTCAAGACTGACGTCCTCACGGATGGTCACCATCTCGAAGTCCATCAGCGCACCGACCTGCTCCTCGTCGTAGGAGAGAGCCGAACGCACACGCTCGCGTTGCTGCTGATCCAGAGTCTCCATCAGCTCATGGACGACGTCTCGCGGCAGCTCGGAGGCCAGGTCAGCAAGTTCGTCGGCATCCATGTCCTTGGCCGCAGCCAGGAGCTCGTGGTCATCCATGTCCGCGATCAGCGTTTCACGGACGGAATCGGATACTTCAAGAAGAATGTCGCCGTCGCGATCAGCCTTGACCAGTTGCCAGAGCGTCAGACGGTCGTCCAGCGGCAGGGCTTCAAGAATATAGGCGACGTCGGCGGAGTGCAGATCATCGAGCTTGCGTTGCAGCTCGACGAGATTTTGCCGGTGGACCAGGTTCTCGACCCGGTCATGATGCGGGCCTTCCTGGCGGTGCGTCAGATCCTCGACGACCCGCTGGCGCTGCAGCAGCTCAACGACCTGAGCCAGGCGATCCTGCAGGCTTTCCTGTGTTTTCTTTACTTCGATTTCGGACATAGGCGAACTCCACTCCCAGCAGCGGGGCACGCCGGAAGGATCAATCAGTCAATTCATGATTGGTGAAACGGGGTACTGAGTAACTACTGGGTAAGTCCATGGAGGTTTTCCATAAGCCCCGGCGGGGCTGACGGGCGCAATGATACACCGCCTGACGGTTTTAAACGTTAAAAAATCCAGCCTGAAACAAGCGCTTGCGAGACAAACCTGAGCGCTGTCCTGATTCTCCACACTGCGACGACTCATCCTGAAAAGAAAACACACCGGCGATGAAAAAACTGCCGGCTACGCTTGATGAGGATCGTCAAGGAGGACGCCGAATGCCATCGAAAACATCTCGATTCATGCTGACCACCCTGCTCTGCCTGCCCGCCATCGGGAACGCAACGACACTTCATCGCTGCGAAGCTTCTGATGGTCGCGTCACGTTCACGACATTGAGTTGTGCGAACGATGAGCACCTTTCACTGCAGGAAGTTCGCCCCTACTCGCCTGGCTCGACCGTGACACTGATACCCGAAGCCCGACACGAAGAAATATCCGGTATGAATATCAGAAAACGAGAAATGGCCGTCGTCGGGCGCACCCAGGACAAATGCGGAGACCTGATCGACGCGCGACAGAAACGCGAAGCAATCATCAATCAACGAATCATCGCCGGCATGAGCCAACAGGATGTTGAAAGTGCCTTGGGCAAACCCGACAAGATCAGCATTCGCAATTCGGTAACGAGCTATCGTTACGACCTCAAGCGAGGCCGCAGTGCTCAAGTCGATTTTGATGAGAAAGGATGTGTGACGGGAAAAGCCAAATCCCGGACAGCAAAAAGCCCGCGTTAAACGCGGGCTTTTTGGTATATGGTGCACTCGACAGGATTCGAACCTGTGACCGCTCGGTTCGTAGCCGAGTACTCTATCCAGCTGAGCTACGAGTGCATTTTGTGTTTTTAGGCCAGACCACAACTGACTGAAACCAAGTTATTTGCATTGCTGCAACTAACTCTTAAATGGTGCACTCGACAGGATTCGAACCTGTGACCGCTCGGTTCGTAGCCGAGTACTCTATCCAGCTGAGCTACGAGTGCATTTGTGTTTGTTAGACCAGATCACACCTGGTTGAAGCCGAGTCATTTACATTGCTGTAACCAACTCTTAAATGGTGCACTCGACAGGATTCGAACCTGTGACCGCTCGGTTCGTAGCCGAGTACTCTATCCAGCTGAGCTACGAGTGCATTTGTTGCGCCGCATTATAGCCCGTCTAATCTCTATTCCAACCACTTTTTCTATTAATTTCAACAACTTACAGAAAAAGCCAGATTACAACGTACTAAGCAAATAATGGCGGAGAACGGGGGATTCGAACCCCCGACACCCTTGTGAGGTGTACTCCCTTAGCAGGGGAGCGCCTTCGGCCACTCGGCCAGCTCTCCGCAACACGGGGCGTATATTAACCACCTTCTTCCCCGTTTGCAAACATAAAAATCGATAAAAATTAATGGCTTGGTTCTTCGTCCTTCTCTTTCTTTATACGCAGGTAAATTTCCTCACGGTGCACGGCCACCTCTTTCGGGGCGTTGACGCCGATACGCACTTGATTTCCTTTGACGCCGAGCACGGTCACGGTGATTTCGCCATCACCGATAATCAGGCTTTCTGCGCACCGACGAGTCAGAATCAGCATACCTTTCTCCTCACGCGAATCATTTCAGGGACAACAGTCTGCAAAAAAAAGGCACCCGACCTACAACCGGAGCGATCGTAGCCCTACATGCCTGAGTATTGACCAGCGCGAGCAAAAGAACAGTTCAGGGGCTCGCGCCATTCAAAAAATAAAGGGCGCGGTCAGACCGCGCCCTTCACTGACCAGGATTACTCGCCCTGACGGGCCGGAGCATCCAGTTCGAAAGCCGTGTGCAGGGCGCGCACGGCCAGTTCCAGGTATTTCTCCTCGATCACTACGGAAACCTTGATTTCCGAAGTCGAGATCATCTGGATGTTGATGCTTTCTTTCGCCAGGGATTCGAACATACGGCTGGCCACGCCTGCGTGAGAGCGCATGCCGACGCCGACGATCGAGACTTTGGCGATCTTGGTGTCGCCGACGACTTCACGGGCACCGATCTCGCGAGCGGTGTTTTCCAGCACGGTCTGCGCGGACTGGTAGTCGTTGCGGTGCACGGTGAAGGTGAAGTCGGTGGTGTTATCGTGCGCGACGTTCTGCACGATCATGTCGACTTCGATGTTCGCGGCACTGATCGGGCCGAGAATCTTGAACGCCACGCCCGGGGTGTCTGGCACGCCACGGATGGTCAGCTTGGCTTCATCGCGGTTGAAAGCGATGCCGGAAATGATCGGCTGTTCCATGGTTTCCTCTTCATCAATAGTAATGAGGGTGCCCGGACCCTCCTTGAAGCTGTGCAGTACGCGCAGCGGAACGTTGTACTTGCCGGCGAACTCCACGGCGCGGATCTGCAGCACCTTGGAGCCGAGACTGGCCATTTCCAGCATCTCTTCGAAGGTGATCTTGTCCAGACGCTGAGCGACCGACACCACACGCGGGTCAGTGGTGTAGACACCATCGACGTCGGTGTAGATCTGGCATTCGTCAGCCTTCAACGCAGCGGCCAGCGCTACGCCAGTAGTGTCGGAACCGCCACGCCCCAGGGTCGTGATGTTGCCGTGCTCGTCGACGCCCTGGAAACCGGCGACCACAACCACGCGACCGGCTTTCAGGTCACCACGAATCTTCTGGTCATCAATCTGCAAGATACGCGCTTTATTGTGCGCACTGTCCGTCAGGATCCGCACCTGATTGCCGGTGTACGACACCGCCGGCACACCGCGCTTGATCAGCGCCATGGCCAACAGGGCGATCGTCACCTGCTCACCGGTGGAAACGATCACGTCCAGCTCGCGCGGAACCGGTTGATCGTCACCACTGATTTGCTTGGCCAGATCGATCAGACGGTTGGTCTCGCCGCTCATTGCAGACAGCACAACCACCAGGTCATCGCCGGCATCGCGGAATTTCTTAACCTTGTCGGCGACCTGCTCGATTCTCTCGACAGTGCCGACCGAGGTGCCTCCAAATTTCTGTACGATCAAAGCCATTTCAAAGCCGCCTCTGCCCATGAAGGGCGCCCAATAATCACTCGAACAGCCGCCGGGCCCGCCACTAGACTGCGGACCCGACGGGCTGCCTTATAAACCCTGCTCGACGAATGGAACGGTCAGCGCCAGTGCGCTATCCAGTGCGCCGGCGTCGACACCGCCGCCCTGCGCCATGTCCGGACGACCACCGCCCTTCCCGCCCACTGCCGCAGCAGCCTGCTTCATCAAATCACCGGCTTTGAGTTGGCCAGTCAGGTCCTTGGTCACGCCTGCAACCAGTACGACCTTTTCCTCATGGACACTGCCGAGCAGGATCACTGCGCGGCCGAGTTTGTTTTTCAGCTGATCGACCAGCGCCAGCAGCGCCTTGCCGTCCTGACCATCCAGACGCACGGCCAGCACCTTCACGCCCTTGACGTCCACAGCCGAAGCCGACAGATCGTCTCCCGCAGCGGCGGCAGCCTTGGCCTGCAACTGCTCGAGCTGCTTTTCAAGCGCACGATTGCGCTCCAGCACAGCCGACAGCTTGTCGATCAGGTTGTCGCGGCTGCCCTTGACCAGGCTGGCCGCTTCCTTGAGTTGTTCTTCAGCAGCGTTCAAGTAAGCCAGCGCCGCAGCGCCGGTGACTGCTTCGATACGACGCACGCCCGATGCCACACCGCCTTCGCTGATGATTTTCAGCAGGCCGATGTCGCCGGTACGGTTGGCGTGGATACCGCCGCACAGCTCGACGGAGAAATCACCGCCCATGCTCAGCACGCGCACGTTGTCACCGTACTTCTCGCCGAACAGCGCCATCGCGCCTTTCTGCTTGGCGGTTTCGATGTCGGTTTCTTCGGTTTCCACCGCCGAGTTCTTGCGGATCTCGGCGTTGACGATGTCTTCCAGCGCCTTGATCTGCTCAGGCTTGATCGCTTCAAAGTGGCTGAAGTCGAAACGCAGGCGCTGACTGTCGACCAGCGAGCCTTTCTGTTGAACGTGGTCGCCCAGCACTTTGCGCAATGCAGCGTGCAGCAAGTGAGTGGCCGAGTGGTTCAGCGAAGTGGCGTGACGCACGTCGGCTTCGACGTGGGTTTCTACTGGCGCGCCAACGATCAGGCTACCCGACGCCAATACACCGTGGTGCAGGAATGCGCCGCCGGTCTTGGTGGTGTCGCGCACGTCGAAACGGCTGTTGCCGGCCTGCAGGTAACCGCAATCGCCGACCTGGCCGCCGGATTCGGCGTAGAACGGGGTCTGGTTCAGAACCACAACGCCTTCCTGCCCTTCACTCAAGACGTCCACAGACTGGCCATCTTTATAGAGAGCAACGACTTTCGCCGAACCGCTGGTGGCGTGATAACCGGTGAACTCGGTGTCGACGTCGACCTTGACCAGGCTGTTGTAATCCAGACCGAACGAGCTGGCGGAACGTGCACGGACGCGCTGGGCTTCCATCTCACGCTCGAACCCGGCTTCGTCGATGGTCAGGCTGCGCTCGCGAGCGATGTCCGCGGTCAGGTCCATCGGGAAACCGTAGGTGTCGTAGAGTTTGAACACCACGTCGCCCGGGACTACGTCGCCCTTGAGCTCGGCCAGATCCTGCTCAAGGATTTTCAGGCCCTGCTCCAGGGTCTTGGCGAATTGCTCTTCTTCGGCTTTCAGTACGCGCTCGATGTGCGCCTGCTGGGATTTCAGCTCAGGGAAGGCTTCGCCCATCTCGGCCACGAGAGCGGCAACGATCTGGTAGAAGAAGCTGCCTTTGGCGCCCAGCTTGTTGCCGTGACGGCAAGCGCGGCGAATGATCCGGCGCAGCACATAACCGCGGCCTTCGTTGGACGGCAGCACACCGTCGGCAATCAGGAAGCCGCAGGAACGGATGTGGTCAGCCACGACTTTCAGGGACGCCTGATTGTCGTTGCTGCAACCGATGGCCTTGGCCGAAGCGGCCAGCAGGCTCTGGAACAGATCGATTTCATAGTTCGAGTGAACGTGCTGCAGCACGGCACTGATCCGCTCAAGACCCATGCCGGTGTCCACCGACGGGGCTGGCAGCGGATGCAACACGCCATCGGCGGTGCGGTTGAACTGCATGAACACGTTGTTCCAGATTTCGATGTAACGGTCGCCGTCTTCTTCCGGCGAGCCCGGTGGGCCACCCCAGATATCGGCGCCGTGATCGTAGAAGATCTCGGTGCAAGGACCGCACGGACCGGTATCGCCCATGGTCCAGAAGTTGTCGGACGCGTAAGGCGCGCCCTTGTTGTCGCCGATGCGCACCATGCGCTCGGCCGGCACACCGACTTCCTTGGTCCAGATGTCGTAGGCCTCGTCATCGCTGGCGTAGACGGTGACCCACAGCTTTTCCTTTGGCAGGTTCAGCCACTTCTCGGAGGTCAGGAAGTTCCAGGCGTAGGTGATGGCATCACGCTTGAAGTAATCACCGAAGCTGAAGTTGCCCAGCATTTCGAAGAAGGTGTGGTGACGGGCGGTATAACCGACGTTTTCCAGGTCGTTGTGCTTGCCGCCGGCGCGCACGCATTTCTGGCTGGAGACGGCGCGGGTGTAGGCGCGCTTTTCCTGGCCCAGGAAGCAGTCCTTGAACTGGTTCATCCCCGCGTTGGTGAACAGCAGGGTTGGGTCGTTGCCCGGAATCAAAGAGCTGGAGGCTACACGGGTGTGGCCTTGCTCTTCGAAGAAGCGAAGGAAGGCTTCACGGATTTCTGCGCTTTTCATTAGGTTCTTCCACGGAGGCTGCGGCCAAAGGCCTGTACGAAACGTCAACAGACGAAACGACGGCAAAGGGCCGCATTATATCGGCCCTGCGCGCGGGGTACAGCGTGTTTATACGATAGAAACGGTCAATTGGGCCGCTAACGCTGTCACTTGCGCGAAAACTCGACGAATGTCGCGACCACTTGCTCGATTTGCGAGCGATTGACGTCCATGTGCGTGACCATCCGCAACCGGGCGGCAGCGCTCAACTTGATCCCGCGTTCGGCGGCAAATGCCTTGATTACCTCGGCACGGTCGCCCATCTGCACGTAAACCATGTTGGTCTGCACCGGCTCGACACTGAAACCGGCCTCGCGCAGGCCTTCGGCAAGAAACTGCGCGTTGGCATGGTCATCCGCCAGACGCTCGACGTTGTGATCCAGCGCATACAGCCCCGCCGCCGCCAGCAATCCGGCCTGTCGCATGCCGCCACCGACCATTTTGCGCAGGCGCCGGGCCTTTGCAATCAACGCCGACGAACCGCACAGCACCGAGCCGACCGGCGCGCCGAGACCTTTGGACAGGCACACCGAGACCGAATCGAAATATTGGGTGATTTCCCGGGCATCGACCCCGAGCTTGACCGCCGCGTTGTAAAGCCGCGCGCCGTCCAGATGCAGTTGCAGGCCGTTGTTCTGTGTGAACTGGCGGGCCCGGGCCAGATAGTCCAGCGGCAGCACTTTGCCTTGCATGGTGTTTTCCAGCGCCAGCAGACGGGTGCGGGCAAAGTGGAAATCATCAGGCTTGATCGCCGCTGCCACCTGATCCAGGTCCAGCGAACCATCGGCCTGCACTTCCAGCGGCTGCGGCTGAATCGAACCGAGCACCGCTGCGCCACCGCCCTCGTACTTATAGGTGTGCGCCTGTTGACCGACGATGTATTCGTCACCGCGCTCGCAGTGCGCCATCAGGCCCAGCAAATTGCTCATGGTCCCGGTCGGGACGAACAGCGCGGCAGCAAAACCCAGCCGTTTTGCCAGTTCGGCTTCCAGACGATTGACCGTCGGATCTTCGCCATACACATCATCGCCGGTGTCGGCGCGGGTCATCGCATCGAGCATGGCGGGAGTCGGTTGAGTGACGGTGTCGCTGCGAAGATCGATAACGCTCATGAACCTGGCCTCTGGTCAGCAGGGGAAATCCCTTTACGAAGACGAATTACTGCGGGCATGGCGCAGATTAATCAACCCTCGGGCAAGGAAAAGTCGTTTTCGTGCTTCGAAAAATCCGATGGCAATCATCACAAAGGCGCAATGCACAGCCCGGCAATCTGTGTTAAAAACGCTGCGCCGCCCGATAAAGGGCGGCGAAACGTTCTCAGGGCGGGGTGCAATTCCCCACCGGCGGTAATTGCGCGCAATGCGCATAGCCCGCGAGCGCTTGGTGACGGGCACGGCAAAAGCCGTGAGCGGCGGCAAGGTCAGCAGACCCGGTGTGATTCCGGGGCCGACGGTCACAGTCCGGATGAAGAGAGAACGGGATTGACGCCAAAGGGCCGTCCGCCGTGTTTGCGCGAGCGTGCGTACCCTTGAATCCCTTTCGATTCATAACGCCCTGTTTTTCACACAAACAGGAGTCAGAACATGCAACCCACCGCTATCGACAGCAAAAGCAAACACAGCCACGGCGAGCGCGTCGCGTTCATTCAGGCCTGCTGGCACAAGGAAATCGTCGACCAGAGCCGTAAAGGCTTCCTCGCTGAAATGATCGCTCAGGGCTATCAGGAATCGGACATCGACTTCTTCGAAGTCGGCGGCGCCTTCGAAATGCCTCTGCACGCCAAGCTGCTGGCCAAGACCGGCCGTTATGCCGGTATCGTCGCGGCCGCCCTGGTGGTGGACGGCGGGATCTACCGTCACGAGTTCGTCGCCCAGTCAGTGGTCAGCGGCCTGATGCAGGTTCAGCTGGAAACCGAAGTGCCGGTGTTCTCGGTGTCCCTGACCCCGCACCACTTCCATGCCGGCGAAGAACACCAGAAGTTCTTCTTCGAGCACTTCGTGCACAAGGGTCAGGAAGCGGCGAAGACCTGCGCCGATACGTTGCAGAAAGTGCGTGCATTGCGCCGCACGGAGCCGCGTGCTGTCGCGGTGTAAACCGATCCGGAACTGAGTGAGGTCTCAGCCTCACTCAAATCCAAATGTGGGAGCGGGCTTGCTCGCGAATGCGGTGTGTCAGTAATAGATGTTTCACTGACACACCGCATTCGCGAGCAAGCCCGCTCCCACAGTGGTTTATGTCGAACCGAAAATAGAGTCAGGCAAGATTTTCGTCAGTGGTCGGCACGATCAGAATGCCCGCCCGCAGGCCGTTCTTGACCTTGGGGTTGGGGAAGATAATCCGCGCGCCCTGCTCTTCGATGATCCAGCGGGTATTGGCCAGGTCTTCGGCCAGCACATAACCCACATCCAGTTCCGAGAAGTTTTCGATGTCCGCCGGCAGGTTCAGGCGGAACGAGTCGCTGTGCTTGATGATTTCCCGCGCCACACTGAACAACTGCAGACCGTCCAGGCCCTGCTCGGCCATCTCCGGCTCGGTGCCTTCGATGATCTGCTTGAGGCGGGTTTCCAGCAGTGACACGTTGACCCCGGCGTTCTGCCCGAATGGCCGCGCCTTGCCCAGTTCCAGAGTGAAGGACTCGGCCCCCAGCTTGTCGTAGGTGTAGGAGCTGAAGACGATCGACGGTTTGTTCTGCAACAGCACCGCTTCCATGCCGGCGGCGCGCAGACGGGCCAGTTCAAGACGCGAATGCTGGCGACCTTCCTTCCACGGATACAGGGCGAACTGCTCAATCTTCGAACCGCGAATCGCGGTGTGCAGGTCGTAGTGCAGACGCTGACGATCCGGCACGCTGAAGAAACTCGCGGCCAGACGTTCCAGCTCACAGGCACGCAGGGCTTCGGAACCGCTGCTTTGTTCGTGACGGCCGTTGAACAGCCGATTGACGTCCTGCTCGACGAAACGCTCGCCCTTGCGAATCGCTTCCGGGTTGCCGAACAGGAACAGAATGCGTGCACGCGGCTTCAAGTCGCCGCGGGCGATGTCATGCAGCAACCGGTCGAGCAATTCGATCGGTGCCGTTTCGTTGCCGTGGATGCCTGCCGACAGCAGCAGGTCCAGGCCATTGTCGCGCGCTTCGGGTGGCCGGACTTCCAGCGCACCCTCGCTCAACCAGCGCATGCGCACGCCTTCGACAGTCAGTTGAGTCTTCTCCGCCGGTTCGCGGCCGGCGAGGGTCAGTTCAAGCAGTTTGCCGAGGGCGAGCATAGAGCGGTTTCCTTAGTGGTCGTGGTTGCAATCCGGGCCGTGCACGTGGCCATCATCGTCGCCGAGGTCAGCCGGTTCCATCTCCAGTTGCAGACTTACCAGATTAGTCGCCAATGGGCGCAACAGCAGGTTGGCGTACTCTTCGTCGCCCTCTTCGACGTCCACGCCGATCAACAGTTGGCCGCGGCCATCCTGCTGGATCCACAGCTCTTTGCCTTGCCACATGACCGCGACGCGGGTGCAGGACGTTTGCAGTTGCGTGCCGTCGGTGTCTTCAAGGATCAGCTGCAGGGAATCGCTCATGTTTTAACGCTCTCTTGGGGAGATGGAACCGTGCGCCGCGCCGAAGCGGCGCATCGGTCATCAATTGATCTGGAATGGATAAACCGCGCCCAGTTTAAGGATTTGCGTCAGTTCATCCAGTGCCGTCCGGCATTCAAGCAGCAATTGCGGATCCGCCAGGTCGCTTTCGCTCAGACGGTCGCGGTAGTGCTTTTCAACCCACGCGGTCAACGAACCGTACAACGGGGCGGTCATGATAACCCCTGGGTTGACGGCCGCCAGCTCGGTTTCGTTGAGCGCGACGCGCAGACGCAGGCACGCCGGGCCACCGCCGTTCTGCATGCTTTGCTTGAGATCGAAGACTTTCACTTCACGGATCACGCCGCCGGAACCGGTCAGGCCTTGCAGGTAGTTCCACACGCGATCGTTACCACGACACTCTTCCGGCACGATCAACAGCATCGAACCGTCAGGACGCGACAGCAGCTGGCTGTTGAACAGGTAGGAACGCACTGCGTCGTCTACGGTGACCGCCGAACGCGGCACGCAGACCGACTGGAACTTGCCGCCGACCTTGGCCAGTTTGACTTGCAGTTCGGCCAGCATCTGATCGGTGTCGAGGAACGCGTCCTCGTGATAGAACAGCACCTCGCCGTTGCCCACCGCGATCACGTCGTTATGGAACACGCCCTGATCGATCACCGCCGGATTCTGCTGCGCGTAGACCACGCCGTCTTCACGCAGACCATGCAGACGGGCGACCGCTTGCGACGCTTCGAGGGTCTGGCGCGCCGGGTATTTCTGCGGCGCCGGGTAACGGGTGTCGAACGCACTGCGACCGAACACGAAGAACTCGACCCCAGCCTCGCCATACTCACGGCAGAAACGCGTGTGGTTCGCGGCGCCCTCATCACCGAACTGCGCCACCGCCGGCAACGCGGCGTGGTGAGCGAAGTGCTGCTGATTGGCGAACATCGCACCCAGCACGCGACTGGTGGTCGGGTGCTCGATGCTGCGGTGGTATTTGCAGTTCAGGTTGGCGGCGGTGAAGTGCACGCGACCGTCAGCGGTGTCGGCACTCGGGCTGACCGTGGCGGCATTGGCCACCCACATGCTCGACGCCGAGCAACTGGCGACCAGCAGCGGCATCGCTTCTTTCGCAGCGCGCTCGATCACCTGAGCGTCGGTACCGCTGAAACCCAGACGGCGCAGAGCAGCCACGTCCGGACGTTCCTGTGGAGCGAGAACGCCCTGCTGAAAGCCCATTTCCATCAGCGCTTTCATTTTCGCCAGGCCTTGCAGCGCCGCTTCCTTCGGGTTCGAAGACTGCTGGCTGTTGCTCTGGGACGCAACGTTGCCGTAGGACAGACCACCGTAGTTATGGGTCGGCCCCACTAGACCGTCAAAATTGACTTCATAGGATTTCATCAGCGAGGCTCCACGAGAATCTGTTGTTATAGGCTTCAGTAACTATTCTTTGAGACCGCGGCGCGGTCATCGCTGGCAAGCCAGCTCCCACAGGGACCTCATCGCCCTTGTGGGAGCTGGCTTGCCAGCGATGGGCATCACGCCATCTTCACGCCAGGCGTCAGGGCCGCCGGCAACACCAGGCTCGGGGTTTCCAGCGAGGCCACCGGGTACGCGCAGTAATCCGCCGCGTAATAGGCGCTGGCGCGGTGGTTGCCCGAGGCGCCGACACCGCCGAACGGCGCGCTGCTCGCAGCCCCCGTCAGTTGCTTGTTCCAGTTGACGATCCCGGCACGGCTTTCCAGCCAGAACTGCTGGTAGCGCTCTTCGGAATCCGACAGCAGGCCAGCGGCCAGGCCAAACGCGGTGTTGTTGGCTTCAGCAATCGCGGCTTCGAAATCGGCGTAGCGGATCACCTGCAGCAACGGACCGAACAGTTCTTCGTCGGAACGATCGGCAACCGCCGTCACATCCACGATGCCCGGAGTCAGCAGCGCCGACTGCGCCTGCGGTTGAGTCATTGCCAGCAGCGACACTGCGCCGTTGGCCAGCAAATGTGCCTGGGCATCCATCAAGGCTTTTGCCGCGCCGAGGGAAATCACCGAGCCCATGAACGGCGCCGGCTGCTGATCGAACGCGCCGACCTCGATGGTCGAGCTGACTTCCACCAGACGCTTGAGCAGGCTGTCGCCCCACGCGCCTTGCGGCACCAGCAGACGACGGGCGCAGGTGCAACGCTGACCGGCGGAAATGAATGCCGATTGAATGATCGTGTACACCGCAGCGTCGAGGTCCGCGACCTGATCGACCACCAGCGGGTTGTTGCCGCCCATTTCCAGCGCGAGGATCTTGTCCGGACGCCCGGCGAACTGCTGGTGCAGGTGATTACCGGTGCGGCTCGAACCGGTGAAGAACAGACCGTCGATGCCCGGATTCGCCGCCAGCGCGATCCCGGTTTCACGGGCGCCTTGCAGCAGGTTCAGAACGCCGGCCGGCAGACCGGCTTCGATCCAGCACTTGACCGTCAGCTCGGCGACTTTCGGGGTCAGCTCGCTCGGTTTGAACAGCACGCTGTTACCCGCCAGCAGCGCCGGCACGATGTGGCCGTTCGGCAAGTGGCCAGGGAAGTTGTAAGGGCCGAACACCGCCACCACGCCATGGGGCTTGTGGCGCAACACGGCGGTGGCGTCGCCCAGCGGGCCGCTCTTCTCACCTGTGCGTTCGCGATAGCTTTGCACCGAAATCGCAATCTTGTTGACCATGCTGGTGACTTCGGTCGCGGCTTCCCACAACGGTTTACCGGTTTCCTCACCGATGGTGCGGGCCAGTTCGTCGGCGTGTTTTTTCAGCGCAGCGGCGAACGCTTCGAGCACGCTGATGCGTTCTTCCAAGGTGCGACGGGCCCAGCTCGGGAACGCCTGACGCGCAGCCTGCACGGCCGACTCGACCTGAGCGGCAGTGGCACCCTCCCCCGACCACAGCACTTGCTGGGTCACCGGGTTCAGCGATTGAAAGGCCTCGCCCTGACCGGCCAGCCACTCACCTGCGATGTATAGCGAATTCATTGTTTGGACTCCCGGGCAGCGGACAACGCCACGGCGCGAACCTGATCGCCAGCGTTGAGTTGAAGACGTTTGGCGGTCAGCGGATCGACCACCAGCGTACCGGCGGCCAGTCGGGCTGGCGCCGCCGTGATGCGGCAGTCTTCGCGTTTGCGGTTATGGATGATGAACGGCGTGGCGTCGTCGCCCGGGGTGCCGATGGCCAGCACCAGCGCTTCGCTGTCACGCACCGCGCGGATCTTGCTGGTCTCGCACTCGATGGCCGGGCCGGCGTCGAAGATGTCGACGTAACCCTGATAACTGAAGCCTTCGCTCTTGAGCATCGCCAGCGCAGGCTCAGTGTCCGGGTGCACCTGGCCGATGACGTTGCGCGCGTCCGGCGACAGGAAGCAGGTGTACAGCGGGAATTTCGGCATCAGTTCGGCAATGAATGCCTTGTTGCCCACACCCGTCAGGTAATCGGCCTGGCTGAATTCCATCTTGAAGAAGTGACGGCCCAGACTTTCCCAGAACGGCGAACGACCGGCTTCATCGGATACGCCGCGCATCTCGGCAATGATCTTGTTGCCGAACAGCTCCGGGAATTCGGCGATGAACAGCATCCGCGCCTTGGACAGCATGCGGCCATTGAGGCCGGTGCGGTAGTCGGCGTGCAGGAACAGCGAGCACAGCTCGGAGTTGCCGGTCAGGTCGTTGGCCAGGAACAACGTCGGAATCTCGCGATAGATGTTCAGTTCCTGCGAGGCGCTGACGGTCAGGCCGACGCGGAAGTTGTACCACGGCTCGCGCAGACCGACGGCGCCGGCAATGGCGGAAATCCCCACCACGCGACCGTTGTCGTCTTCGAGCACGAACAGGTAGTCCGCGTCGCCACGGCCGGCTTCACCGCGAAAGGTCTTCTCGGCCCAGCCGACCCGGTGGGTCAGGCGCTCTTCGTTGGCCGGCAAGGTGGTCAGGCCGGTGCCGGTGCTGCGGGCCAGGTCGATCAGAGCGGACAAATCGCTGCTGCGTACGGGACGAACAATCATGCTACCTCCTCAAACGGGCCGCCGTGGCCACCCGTGAAACTCGCTAAGGCGTTAAACCGCCACCAGGCGCACGCTGGCACCTTCACCGACGCCCAGGGCTTCGGCCGCTTCCAGATCCAGGGTCACCGGTTTGCCCGGCGCGTAATCCAGCTCGAGCAATACCGCGCGGTAATCCTGCAACTGGGCATTGGCCACCAGATACTGGCGACCGGCACCTTTGACCGGCTCGCCGAGCTTCACCGGTACCACACGGCTCTGGGCGATCGAGCGGATCCCCGAAACGCGCGCATGCAGGGTCGGGCCACCGTCGAAAATGTCGATGTAGTGATCGGTCTCGAAGCCTTCGCGCATCAGGATGTCGAAGGTGATCTGCGCACGCGGGTGTACCTGGCCCATCGCTTCCTGGGCGGAATCCGGCAGCAGCGGCACGTAGATCGGGTAATGCGGCATCAGTTCGGCGAGGAACGTACGGCTTTTCAGGCCACACAGACGCTCGGCCTCGGCGTAGTTCAGGTCGAAGAAGTTGCGACCGATGGCGTCCCAGAATGGCGAGTCACCGTTTTCATCGCTGTAACCGACGATCTCGGTCACCACCGAATCGGCAAACCGCTCCGGGTGGCTGGCGACGAACAGCAGACGGCCACGGGAGTTGAGTTCGGCCCAAGGCGAACCCACCAGCTCGCGCTGCACGTAGAAACTGGTCAGCAAGCTGTTGCCGGTCAGGTCGTGACATTGCGAGAGCACGTGGATCTTGTTGTGGATCTTCAGTTCGCGGGAAGCATGCACGAAGGTCTCGTTGCGAAAGCTGTAGAACGGCTCGGAATAACCGGCCGACGCAACGATCGCCGAGCAGCCCACCAGTTTGCCGGTGGCGGTGTCTTCCAGGACGAAGAAGTAACTCTCCTCGCCGTTGAAGCTCACTTCGGCGGCAAACGAGGCTTCGCTCGCGGCGATCTTGTCGCTCAGGCGTTCAACGTCATCCGGCAAGGAAGTGACACCAATCGGGCTGTCCGCAGCCAGACGCTGTACCTCGCCCAGATCAGCCATTTGCGCGGGGCGCATCACCAGCATGGTGTCACTCCTTTCTCTTATTCATTCACAGAAAAATAACCGGGCAGCTACTGCATACACAGAGATCAGTGTGGGAGCGGGCCTGCTCGCGAAAGCGGATTGTCAGTCAACATTTTCGCTGTCTGACCCACCGCTTTCGCGAGCAAGCCCGCTCCCACATTTGATTTTGCCCGGCATCAAAATTGGGGTCAGCGCCTGATCAAGTCAGGCGCCGAAGGGTCTATCAGGCTTGCGTCAGTTTCGCGGCAGCACGTTCAAAGCGGTCCAGACCGGCGTCGATGTCCGCGTCTTCAACCACCAGGCTCGGGGCGAAACGGATCACATCCGGGCCGGCCTGCAGAATCATCAGGCCTTCTTGTTCAGCGGCGTTGAAGATGTCCTTGGCCTTGCCTTTCCAGGCGTCGCTCAGCACGCAACCGATCAGCAGACCGAGACCACGCACCTGGGTGAACAGGCCGTACTTCTCGCCGATCTGTTGCAGGCGGGTCTTGAACTTGTCGTGCTTGGCGTTGACGCCGTTCAGCACCTCAGGGGTGTTGATCACGTCGATCACCGCTTCAGCCACGGCGCACGCCAGCGGGTTGCCGCCGTAAGTGGTGCCGTGAGTGCCGACGACCAGATGCTTGGCCAGTGCTTCGGTGGTCAGCATCGCGGCGATCGGGAAACCGCCACCCAGGCTCTTGGCGCTGGTCAGGATGTCCGGAACCACACCGAAATGCTGGTAGGCGAACAGGTTGCCGGTACGGCCCATGCCAGTCTGCACTTCGTCGAACACCAGCAACGCGTTGTTCGCGTCGCACAGTTCACGGGCGCCTTGCAGGTAAGCCAGCTCGGCCGGCAGCACGCCGCCCTCACCCTGGATAGGTTCCAGAACGACCGCGCAGGTCTTGTCGGAAACAGCGGCTTTCAGCGCCGCCAGATCGTTGTACGGCACGTGGGTGATGCCAGTGATTTTCGGACCGAAACCGTCGGAGTACTTCGACTGGCCACCGACGTTCACGGTGAACAGGGTGCGGCCGTGGAAGCTGTTGAGCGCGGCGATGATTTCGTACTTCTCGGTGCCGAAGCGATCGAACGCGACGCGACGGGCCAGCTTGAAAGCGGCCTCGTTGGCTTCGGCGCCGGAGTTGCAGAAGAACACGCGCTCGGCAAAGGTGGCGTCGATCAGCTTGTGCGCCAGGCGCAGGGCCGGCTCGTTGGTGAACACGTTGGACACGTGCCACAGCTTGTTCGCTTGCTCGGTCAAGGCACCGACCAGCGCCGGGTGCGCATGGCCCAATACGTTGACGGCGATGCCGCCGGCGAAGTCGATCAGCTCGCGGCCGGCCTGATCCCAGACACGGGAACCGGCGCCACGCACCGGAATGAAAGCGGCAGGCGCGTAGTTGGGAACCATAACCTGGTCGAAATCGGCGCGTTGTACCGCAGCGTGCTCAACGGACATCGGAGTCTCCTGATGAGGGCCACCCGCCTGAAACTGGCGAGCGATGGGGGGATTGTAAGGACAGTTTTCAGCCCGGCCTTGTCGCCAAGCGACAACTTCTTATAGCGCAAACCCCGGATTTTCCCGGGTTTACGGCAATGCGACATATAGCGTCGCAAAGGCGCAGTTTAAACCGTCGACAGCAATTGCAGCAGGCCCAGGAAGATATCAATTGCCGCAGCGGCCAATGTCATAACTATGTACCGCACTTCGTCGAAAGCATTCTGATTTGCTTGAGCCCTTTCCGAACATCAAGGCGCACTCGACATGCAGTCACTGAACGAAGGGCAATCGCCGGCAACCCCAGCCGCTGTCCCGCTCAACCCACCCGCTCACTATCAACCCCTCATCAAGGGCATTCCTGAATGGCTGCCCCTCGCGTCCCCGGCCAGACGCAAGGCACTGAGCAACCCTCAGCGGCCGGTCAGTGACCGGATCAAGGCTGCACCGCGAGCCCGGCACGACGATCTGCGAACCGCCATTGCCGAACACATGAATACGCAGAACGCCATCGACCGGGACCTGATGCACCTGCAAGACATCAAGGCGTTTGCCGAACCGTTGCTCAAAAGTGCGCTGAAATCACGATTTGGCCTGGATCTGGACACCCAGGAAACATTTCTGCGCCTCTACATCCCGATCACCCCCCCAGGCCTTTCCATCCGGACAGGCTCCAGAGTCTGGACCGTTTCCCTGCTGGAAGCCGCACTGCACAATTTCGAAGAAGAGGAACCCCACGAAAGCGGTTCATGTTTCATCTCCCGACCGTCCTCCCAAGGTCAGTTCGAGACGCTGCCGCACGTCAACGAAAAGCTCAGCATCACTGCATTCACCCATCTGTGCCGAGAGCTGGATATTGGCGCGGGCTACAAGAACTTTCTTGAACAGAGACTGGGCGTCACCGACCAGGTCGTCGCAACCACCCTGCACCCCAGAATCAAGGCCAGTCAGCGATCAGCGCTCAAGGCCGCCCTGCAACTGGCGCGGATGAACGGAGACATCGACGAGGTCTGGTTTCGCATGATCGAGGCCCTGATCGACGGCGTGCAGGGAGTGCGAATGAACCGTCAGGCGCTGCAATGTCAGGACTTGACGATGATGTCCGCCACCCTGACGGGAGTTGTCATTTTTGCCCCTGATCTCGAACAGGCCAACGCGCCGGCGGGATTGGTGGCCTACCTGCCTGACGATCCCGAGCACCCCGTCAAGCAGTACGCCTCGTCGGTTGAAATGGCAGTAGAACTGACCCGGCAATTGCGCTCGCCGGACTACCAGCGCTATTTCAGCCGATTCGTACTGCACGAGCAGCGAGGCTACTTTTTTTCACAGCTCAATCACCGCCTCAGCCGGGTGCAGTGGCATCAACCTGAACGGGGTAGCCAGCAGCCTGCCTGGCGTGACACGCCGCTCGATCGCCCCGATCTGCAGCTGGCCGTCTCCCCGATCGCCGGTGATCTGTGGCAGCACCTCTACCAACGCAAACTGGACAAGATCCTCAATGACGCTGCCGTCATCGCCGTTGCCACCGCCACCGTGGACCGCAATGCCCGTTGGGCGTTGTGGGACTCGTTGGTCAACGTCGCGTCGTCGCTGCTGGAAATCGCTTCGTTTGTCGTGCTGCCGTTCGTGCCGTTTTTGGGTGAAATGATGATGGCGTACATGGCCTATCAGTTCGTTGATGAAGTGTTCGAGGGGGTCGTCGACTGGGCGCAAGGCTCGGCCGCCGAAGCCGGCGAACACCTGTTCGCGGCGCTTGAGTCATTGATTCAGCTGGGGGCGTTCGGCATTGGCGGCAGCATCGCGATGGCCGAGCTTCCCGGGGTCCTGCCGGCAAGCGTCGTGTCATTCATCGACCGCTTTCAGCCGGTCAAGCTGCGCAACGGCAAAACCCTCTACTGGAAACCCGATCTGAAACCTTACGAGCGTCAGGTCCAGCCGCCCGAAGGATCCGGGCCCGACCGGCAGGGACTGTACCGACACCAGGGAGAAAACCTGCTCACTCTCGATCAGACGCATTACGCCGTCAGCCCGCATGAACATCCCGACAAGCTTTACATCGAGCATCCGAGCCGGGCAGATGCCTATCGCCCCTTCGTACGCCATAACGGCGAAGGCGCCTTCCACACCGAGTTAGAGCAACCGCTTGAATGGGACACCACAACCGCATTGCAACGGATCGGTCACAACGTCGAATCGATATCCCCCGCCCGACGCGAGCAGATCCTCAAGGTCAGCGGGTATCCGGAAGATGCGCTGCGCAAAATGCACGTCAACCAGGAGCGCTTGCCGCCGCTGCTGGCCGACAGTATTCATCGCTTCAGGATCGATCAGGACCTGCAAGACTTCATTGAACGTATCTCCAGTGACAGACCCGAGGTCTATCTGACCGCAGATCCCTTGACCCAGCTGCAGATTCTCAAAGAACAGAACTTATGGCCCGACACTAAAAGACTGCGTTTTATCAATCTGCAAGGCGAGATCGCGTGGCAATCCTCAACCGATCAAGAGCTTGCGCTGACCGAGATTCGCCAGGACAGCCTGTCCAGTGGCGATTTGCTCAAGACCCTGATCCAGACCCTCAGTGAATCGGAAATCAATACGCTGCTCGGGGAAGATTTCGGTGAGAGGCTCGCCCTTGATGCGCGTGCGCGCAAACTCAGAGCCAGGCTTGCGCAGATCGCCCGGCAGCAGCGCAGCTCACTGTTCGAGGCACGCTATCAAGCGCTTCAACATCGCGAGGAGCCCCTGTTCAGGCGTGCGGCCCTGCATGAACCGCAATTGCCCGCCAGAATTACCGAAGAACTGTTGAACACGGCCACCGGTTCGGAACTGGTGGCGATCAACAAAGGACAATGGCCAGAACGGCAGCAGGCCCTGACAGAACACGCCAGACAGGAACTGCGCGTCACTCGTGCCTTCGAAGGGCTGGTACTGGATTCGGTGCACAATCCGGACACCGACACCCTGGCGCTGCACAGCCTTCAACTATTGCCGGGCTGGTCGGCTGACGTACGCCTTGAAGTCCGCGCCCAATCCCGGGAAGGGCAATTGATCGACAGCACCGGCCCCGTCGAGGCCCCCATTCAGAAAGTGCTGGTTCTCAAATCCGGGGGGCTCTGGCAACCGTACGACGAACAGGGTCTGGAACTGCACGGCTACACCGATTTCTACACTGCCGTCCTGCAAGCCCTGCCGGACATGCAGAGAAAAGCCTTGAAGCTGCAGATCGGCGAAGGTGAAAAGCTCAGGCAGGCCATCCGTGACAATCCAATGGCACGCAGCGAACTGCGACTGGCGATCATGCCCGACCCTGTGCCGCCTCCCACCATCGATACGCTGCGATTGCTCGGCACGGACGGCTACTCCCGCAACCCGCCAACGACCTCGCAAACGCCCCGCACCCTGGACAACCGGATCAGGCAGGTCTATCCGGGAATGTCCGAAGACGAACGACTGATCATGGCCCAGCGCCTTGAAAGCCACCCGGACGGCGCACTCGCCGAGCTGTCCCGGCTGCAACTGGAATACGCCCAACTTGATAGCCATCTCAATCAATGGCTGTTCGACTTCCCGGAGATCAACCCGGCAAACGGCACCCGACGCTCACAGGAGCAGCAGATGGCCGCCATCCGTGATCGCCAGACATTCGCCAGCGACCTGCGCAGCTGCTGGCGCAGAGAAATTCGAGGCCCGAACGGTTACCAGATGCGCTTTTCGGAGCCGCTGGCAGGTGACCTCCCCGCCTTGACGGCCGACTTCTCCCACGTCAGCAGCCTGGAGCTGATCGGCAGTGGCGAGCCAGGCGCGGTGAGCGACTTTCTCGAAAGCTTTTCGGGGCTGGTGCGAATGGAACTGCGCGACTTCGATCTGCACAATCTCCCGCCACGCCTGACGAATTTTCCGGGTCTTAAACAGTTGACGCTGCAAAACTGCCGCGTCGTCCTTACACCGCAAAACCAGTCGATCCTGTCGACCCTCAATGCCCTGAGCACACTGGATCTGGAGGGCAATCCACTGGGTGCCACGTTCGATTTCGGCCTCATGCCGGACCTGACTCATCTGAACCTTTCCAGTACAGGCATCTCCCAAGTCCCCACAGGCATACTGGATCATCCGCGCCTCATCAGCGCATGGCTTACCGACAACCAGATCACCACGCTGCCGGACGCCCTGTTCGAACAACCGGCCGCGTCCACCGCCGGGTACGATTTTTTCGGCAATCCGCTTTCCGCCGCGACCCGTGAAAAGGTGAAGATCTATTTCAACCGGACCGGCAGCGATCTGGGCGTTCGCCCCGAGCAAGCGGATATAAACCGGGTCAAGGCGCTGTTTACCGACTTGAATGAACGCCAATCCAGCGAACTGATCTACGGCCTGCCTGGCTCGCTGTTACAGGGTCGGCTGCAACTGGATCGCTGGGAGAGCGAAATCACCCGGCTGACCGCCGACCTGGCCACATGGGCGCGGGACACGCCAGACCGTGATCCGTCCACCGGTGAAAGGCTCAATCCCAACGAACACTTCAATCAGTTTTACGAGCGTGAAATATTCGCCGGAAGAATTGAAAGGCTGTGGCGCCACCGCTCGACTGCACATCCGCTGACCAGAGCGGACGTGTTCTCGGCGCAAGCCACATTCATCGGCGACATGCCCGAGCTGTCGGCAGATTTCAGTCATATCACCGCACTGTCGCTGAAGGGAAACAAACACATTCAAGCCACCTCGCCATTTCTGCAAAGCTTCCCCCGACTCAAGCGTTTGATCCTGCATGACTTTGCACTGGAGCAACTGCCACAGTCACTCACGGCCCTGCCCTCACTCGAGATACTGCTTCTCAGCAATTGCGGTGTGACATTTACCGGCGAGCTGCAGATTGCTCTGGCGGCGATGCGCGAGCTTGAATCACTCGAACTGCCCAACAACCCCCTGGGCAGCGCGCCCGATGCAAGCAGCCTGCCAGCGCTCGTCTATCTGGATCTCTCACGCACCGGTATCAGCGATGTTCCTGCCGGATTGATCGGACACCCGACATTGCGAACGGCCATTATCAGCGACAACCGGATCAGCGAACTGCCCGAGGCGTTCTTTGAGCTGCCGGCGGCAGCCAGCGAAGGATTCGACTTCTCCGGCAACCCGTTGACCGCCGATACGCTTGAGAGGATCAAGCGTTACTCCGGAAAAACCGGTCAGGACTTCGGGGTGCTCGCCGAACAGGCCGACATCGATGCCACCCAGGCGCTGTTTCCTACCCTGGACGGCGAAGAGGCCAGCGATGTCTTCTATGGATTGCCCGGCGACCTCGAGCACGGGCGCCGTCAACTCAGGCACTGGAAAGCGGAGTTCGAGCAACTCACCGCCGATCTGGCGCAATGGAAAATGGCAATTCCCCAGACTCATCCTTCCAGTCATCAGCCACTGACACCTGGGGAATTTCTGACGGAGCACTCGGCACGAACTGAGTTTGCCGAGCAACTGCAAACCCTGTGGCGTACGCGAATGCCGGAAAACCCCAGGCGCAGGGGCGACTCCCTGGTAGCCCATCTGGCATTCATCGGCGACCTGCCCACGCTGACCACCGACTTCAGCCATATTCGCGAAGTGTCACTCGTGGGACACGGAGCGCTGAGCAACATTGACGGGTTCCTTCAACCCTTCTCCACGTTGCGTCATCTGGAACTGCATGATTTCAGGCTGGGTCAGGGCCCGCTGACAGCCCTGCGCATGCCTTCGCTGGAACGACTGATCATTGAGAACTGCGGATTGACGCTGACTCCGCAAACCCGGGCAACCCTGTCATCCCTTGGCAACCTGCAGTACCTGAACCTGAGCCGAAACCCGCTGGGGACACCTCCCACCCTCGAAACATTGCCGGCCCTGGTTCAACTGCGCCTGGCCGACACCGGCATATCGAGCCTGCCGGATGGCCTGTTCGAACATCAACGACTGGTCTTCGCCACCTTCGAACGCAACCTGATCCGCGAACTGCCCGACCTCCTCTTCGATATCTCCGCCCGCCCGCCCAGACAACTCAACCTTGCCGGCAACCCGCTGTCGCCCGCCATGCGTGAACGCATCAAGGTCTGTTATCGGCAGTTCAGGCAGAGTTTCGGCGTTTCAATGCCATGGGAAGAAATCCAGCGGATCCGCGCTCTGTTCCCGTCCCTGGACGACGAAGGTGCCAATCGAGTGTTGTACCTGCTGCCGGGAACGCTTGATGACGGCCGGTTACAGATCCATCGCTGGGAAGCCGAATTGCGGCAACTGGAAGATGACCTTGAAAGCTGGGTGACCGCGATTCCTGAACGCTATCCGGCCACCGACCTGGCGCTGACCGACAACGATCGCTCCGACGAACGCTCCAGCCGCATGATGTTTCGACTGGAGATCGAATCATTCTGGCGCGACCGGTCCCCGGAGAGCCCCGAAAAAAGGACCACGGTGCTCAACCTGAATCCGGCTTTCATCGGTGATCTGCCGACCTTGAGTGCAGACTTTGCTCACGTCACGGTACTCGCGATCACCGGCAATCCCCAACTGCGTGCCGGCACCGGTTTCCTGCGAGGGTTCACCGGCCTCGATTCGCTTGAGCTGCGCGACCTGGCATTGGCAGAGGTTCCGCCGGCACTGACCGGGATGCCGGACCTCCAGCAACTGGTTCTGAGCAACTGCGCGATCGTACTGGATGACAGGGGCAGCGCCACACTGTACTCGCTGAGGCACCTGGTCAGGCTCGACCTTTACAACAATCCGTTGGGCCGGCTGCCGGATATCCGCAACTGGCCGGCACTGGAATTCCTCGATCTTTCGAACACCGGGATTACCGGGCTGCCACCGGGCTTGCTCGATCCGCCCTGGCTGGAGACGGCATTGCTGAGCGGCAATCGCCTTACCGAACTGCCCGCGGAGATCTTCGACCTGCCTGCCTCCGCCAGCAACGGCTATGACTTGGGCGACAATCCGCTGAACGCGGCCACCCGCGAGCGCATCAAGGACTACTTCCGTCGGACCGGAGAAGACCTTGGCGTACTGGCCGAGCCGTCAGACATCGCACGGACCCGGACACTCTACCCAACCCTGAACGATAAACAGGCCAGCGATTTCATTTATCACCTCGAAGGCACGCTGGTCGACGGTCGAGTTGAACTGACGCGCCGGGAAGCCGAACTGGACAGACTGCTGGGCGACCTTACAGCCTGGGAGTCCGATATACCGGTTGATCCCTTGACCGGGCTGCCGCTCAGCCCGCGCGAGCGCCTGGCGGAAGAACAGATCCGGTCGGCACTTCGCGAAGCACTGCTGAGGTGCTGGCGCAAAACGCCGGTGGAAGGGGCAAGCACGGCTGGCCACCATTTCACTTCCCGGTTGTCGGTCATGGGTCAATTGCCCACGCTGAGCGTAAGCTTCAGCCATGTGTCGGACCTGTACCTGACCAGCATCAGCGATCACTGGCCGCGAATCGGCCGGTTTCTCGAGGCATTTCCCAGTCTGGAAAGCATCGATATTCGAGGCTACGACCTGGCTGGCATCCCTCAAGCCATCTTCCACATGAGGCGACTCAACACGTTGAGCCTGCCCTCCTGCAGAATCACGCTGTCGCCGAGCGACGTGGCCGGGCTGAACACGCTGGACGGTCTTGATCTGCTGCATCTGCACGACAACCCCCTCGGTCTGACACCTGACCTCAGCAACCTGCAGGGGCTGACCGATCTGGACCTGAGCACCACCGGCATCAGGGAAATCCCCCACGGCGTACTGGAGAATTTCAACTGGATGGAAGTGGATCTGTCGGGCAATGAAATCACTGAAATGCCCGACGAGCTCATGGAGGTGCCTGCGCATGTCGGCGATCGCTACGACTTGCGCGGCAATCCATTCTCCGCCCGGGCCATGCAGCGAATCCGGGCCTACTACCAGCAAACGGGAATGACACTGAACGTCGACGGCGTAATGGTACATCCGCCGGTGCGAACGCGCGCCGGGGTCGAAATCGAAGATTGACGAACGCCTGAAACAACAGCGCCATGGACGTTGCCTCCATGGCGCTGCTGCAGATCAATCAACCGCGCTCTGGCGGCACTGACGATAATTCGAACGGGCTGCTGCTGCGCCGCTGGTTGCGGTCCTCCCGCGGCGTGGCGCCGAAGAAGTTGCGGTAGGCGCTGGAGAAATGCGGCCCCGAAGAGAAACCGCACGACAGGCCGATCTGGATGATCGACTTGCTGGTTTGCATCAACATCTGCCGGGCCTTGTTCAGGCGCAGCTCCAGGTAATACTGGCTCGGCACGCGGTTGAGGTACTGCTTGAAGATCCGCTCCAGTTGGCGACGGGACACGCACACATGCTGGGCGATCTCGTCGGTGGTCAGCGGCTCTTCGATGTTGGCTTCCATCAGCAGCACCGCCTGGGTGAGCTTTGGATGGCTGGAGCCGAGACGGTTCTGCAATGGAATGCGCTGACGCTCGCCACCTTCACGGATGCGTTCGACCACCAGTTCTTCGGAAACCGCACCGGCCAGTTCCGCACCGTGATCGCGGGCCAGGACGGCCAGCAGCAAATCGAGTACCGACATGCCGCCGCACGCGGTCAGGCGATCGCGATCCCAGTCGAACAGATGGCTGGTGGCGATGACTTTCGGAAAACGCTCGGCGAAATCGTCCTGCCAGCGCCAGTGCACCGCCGCGCGGTAGCCGTCGAGCAGGCCGAGTTGCGCCAGCGGGTACACACCGGCCGACAGACCGCCAATCACACAACCGGCACGCACCAGTTGTTTCAGCGCGCTGCTGAGCGCCGGCGCCAACGTCGTCGGTGGCTCATCGGCGAGCAGGAACAGTTTCTGGAAATTTTCGAGTTTGCCGGCCCAGGGTTCGCCGGGCAGTTGCCATTCACCGTCGGTCGGTGCTTCGGCCTGCAGGAACGACAGCTCGTAAACCACGTCCGGATGCACACGCTGGGCAACACGCAAGGCCTCCTCTGCCAGCGCCAAAGTCAGAGCTTTAGTGCTGGGCCAAATCAGGAAACCAATTCGATGGGCAGTCATGGCGGGCGATCCGAAACGTAAACAGAGGGAAAAACCGAAATCGGCTGCAACCAAATTAGACCATCTGGCGCGCTGCGCAGCATGACCTAATCTGGTGCATAACGGGAGCGATTACTTGAGGCTGCCCGAGAGGAATTGTTGCAAACGTTCCGATTGCGGATTGACCAGCACTTCACGCGGGTTGCCGCTTTCTTCGACGACGCCTTTGTGCAGGAACACCAACTGGTTCGACACTTCACGGGCGAAGCCCATTTCGTGGGTCACCACCACCATGGTCCGGCCTTCCTGAGCGAGGGCCTGCATGACTTTCAGCACGTCACCGACCAGTTCCGGGTCGAGGGCAGAAGTCGGTTCGTCGAACAGCATCACTTCCGGTTCCATCGCCAGCGCGCGGGCGATCGCCACACGCTGTTGCTCGCCACCGGACATGTGCCCCGGGAACGCGTCTTTACGATGGGCCACGCCAACCTTGTTCAAGTAGTGCTCGGCTTTCTCGCGGGCTTCGGCCTTGGACACGCCCAGCACGTGAACCGGCGCTTCCATGATGTTTTCCAGCGCGGTCATGTGCGACCACAGGTTGAAGTGCTGGAACACCATCGACAGGCGCGAACGCATGCGTTGCAGCTGTTTCGGATCAGCCGCTTTCAGCGCGCCGTCCTTGTTCGCCACCAGTTTCAGCTCTTCGTTGTTGAGCAGGATCTTGCCCGCGTGCGGCTGCTCAAGCAGGTTGATGCAGCGCAGGAAAGTACTTTTGCCGGAGCCACTGGAGCCGATGATGCTGATCACATCGCCGGCGGCCGCTTTCAGGGAAACGCCCTTGAGCACTTCGTGACTGCCATAGCGTTTATGCAGGTCTTGGACTTCAAGTTTGTACATGCGGTCGGTTCTCACAAAAACAGTCAGTCGTTGAGCAAAGGGCCGTCGCGCAGCGCATCGCGCCCCGCCACTTTGGCCAGCCAGAAACCGGGTTGGGCGTAACGCAGCCGCTCAATGGCAAACAGCACCCCGGACGTACCAGCACACACCGTGCTGACCCGATCCGACAGCGGATCGATCACTTCGAAAATCTTGTCACCGGCTTCAACCCACTCGCCGGGCTTGCGCAGAAAACTCACCACACCGGGATGCGGCGGCAGGAGCAATTCAGTGCCCTCGAACGGCATGCCTTCACACGGTTCGCGCCCTGCGTTCGGCCACTCCCCACGGATCAGGCCCTGCTCGGCGAGGAACGCCAGAATGCCTTCGGCCCAGGCTTCGGCCTGTGCCGGCGTGGTGTCAGCCTGACCGCCGAGTTCAACGGTCGTCGCCAGGCACGCCAGAGGAATCTGCGCGTCCGGAAACAGGCGCGACAGACGCAGCCACGGCAACGAACAGGCTTCATCGAACGAGCTGCCGCCGGAGTCTTCCGCCAGCAGGCCGACCTTCACGTCCAGGTGTGCAGCGAGCGAACGCCACTGCGGCCAGTGTTGCGGCAAGGCGTACATGTGCAGTGCGGCTTCGCAGTCACAATGCAGATCCAGCACCACATCGGCGGTGGCGGCATGCTGCAGCAGGATGCGCTGCATGCCTTGCAACTGGCTGCCGGCCTCGGGCAATGCCGCCAGATGATCAGCCATCGCCTGACGGATCAGACGGATGTTGGCGTGCGGATCATCACCGAGTTGTCCTTCCAGCGCAGTGGCCACGGGGCCGCTGAGCTCGACGAAATCACGGTTGAAATTCTTGCCGCTGCCAGCCTCGAAACGCCCCTGATGGTTGCCTTGCAGCAACTGGCCAAGGCCCAGCGGGTTGGCCACCGGCACAAGCTCGATGACGCCGTTGAGCAAGCCCTTGGCTTCGAGTTCGCCGAGGCGTTTTTTCAGTTCCCAGGCGGTGCGCATGCCGGGCAGTTCGTCAGCGTGGAGGCTGGCCTGGATGTAGGCCTTGCGCTCGCCGCTGCCGAAGCGAAACACCGAAATCCGGCGCTCGCTGCCCAGGTGGCTCCACGGCAGAATGTGGTCGATGCGTTCCATATCAGTGCTTCCTCGGGGCCAGGTAGCTCAGCCAGCGACGTTCGGCCAGCTTGAACAGGCGCACCAGAATGAAGGTCAGGCACAGGTAGAACACGCCGGCGGTAATGTACGCCTCGAACGGCAGATAGAACTGCGCGTTGACGGTACGGGCCGCGCCGGTGATGTCGATCAGGGTCACGATGGACGCCAGACTGGTGGTCTGCAGCATCATGATCACTTCGTTGCTGTACTGCGGCAGCGCCCGACGCAGGGCCGATGGCAGCAGGATGCGCTTGTACATCTTGACCCGCGACATGCCCATGGCCTTGGCCGCTTCGATCTCGCCGTTCGGCGTGGCCTTGAGGCTGCCGGCGATGATTTCGGCGGTGTAGGCGCTGGTGTTGATCGCGAACGCCAGGCACGCACAGAACGTCGCGCTGGACAGCCACGGCCAGAGGAAGCTTTCACGCACCGCTTCGAACTGGGCCAGACCGTAGTAGATCAGGAACAGCTGAACCAGCATCGGCGTGCCGCGGATCACGTAGGTGTAAAGCCACGCCGCACCGTTGACCACGGCGTTCTTGGACACACGCATCAGCCCCAGCGGCAGGGCCGCGAGCAGACCGAAGAACAACGACAGCGCGAGCAACTTGAGGGTGGTGACCAGACCGCCGAAGTACAGCGGCAGGGCCTCCCAAATGACGTTGTAGTCGAAGATCATAGATCAGCCGCCCTTACGCCTACCGAGTAGCGCTTCTCAAGGTGACGCAGCGCCAGCAACGAAACACTGGTGATCACCAGGTACATCGCCGCCACTGCGAGGAAGAAGGTGAAAGGCTCGCGGGTGGCGTCGGCCGCCTGCTTGGCCTTGAACATCATGTCTTGCAGACCGACCACGGAAATCAGCGCGGTGGCCTTGGTCAACACCAGCCAGTTGTTGGTGAATCCCGGAATCGCCAGACGAATCATCTGCGGCACCAGCACCCGGAAGAACACCTGGAAGCTGCTCATGCCGTATGCCATGCCGGCTTCGGCCTGACCTTTGGGGATTGCCATGAACGCGCCGCGGAAGGTTTCCGACAGGTACGCACCGAAGATGAAACCGAGGGTACCGATACCGGCGGCCAGCGGATTCAGGTCGATATAGTCGTCATAGCCGAGCATCGGTGCGACGCGATTGAGCAGGTCCTGGCCGCCGTAGAAGATCAGCAGGATCAGCACCAGGTCGGGAATCCCGCGGATCACCGTGGAATACAGATCGCCCAGCCACGCCAGCCAGCGCACCGGCGACAGGCGCAATGCGACACCGATCAGCCCGAGAACGATGGCCAGGGCCATGGACGACAAGGCGAGCTGAAGCGTCAGCCAAGCGCCATCGAGGATGACAGCCCCGTAGCCTTTCAACATGATTCAGGTCCTCGAAAGTTGGGATGAAAAAATGGCGCAAACCGCAGAGATCCTGTTGCTTGCGCCATTTCGGACGGGTCGAGCGACGTCTTTACTTGCCGTAAATGTCGAAGTCGAAGTACTTGTCCTGGATTGCCTTGTACTTGCCGTTCTCGCGGATGGCCGCGATGGCGGTGTTGATCTTGTCTTTCAGGGCGTCGCCCTTGCGTACCGCGATGCCTACGCCGTCGCCGAAGTATTTGACGTCGGTGAACGCCGGGCCGACGAACGCGAAGCCTTTGCCGGCGTCGGTTTTCAGGAAGCCGTCATTCAACAGCGTAGCGTCCGCCACGGTGCCGTCGAGGCGGCCGGCGGCCACGTCGAGGTAGATTTCGTTCTGCGAACCGTACGGCTTGATCTCGGCACCCAGCGGGGCCAGGACTTCGCGGGCGAAACGCTCGTGGATCGAACCACGCTGCACGCCGATGTTCTTGCCCTTGAGCTCAGTCAGACCTTCGCTGACCTGAGTGCCTTCTTTCATGACCAGGCGGGCCGGGGTGTTGTAGTACTTGTTGGTGAAGTCCACGGACTTCTTGCGATCTTCAGTGATCGACATGGACGACAGGATCGCGTCGATCTTGCGCACTTTGAGTGCCGGGATCAGACCGTCGAACTCTTGCTCGACCCACTGGCACTTGACCTTCATTTCTTCGCACAGCGCGTTGCCGATGTCGTAGTCGAAACCGACGATGCTGCCGTCCGGCGCTTTGGAGGCGAATGGAGGGTAAGCCGCTTCGATACCGATTTTCAGAGGCTTTTCATCGGCGAATGTCGGCAGGGACAGCACGGACAGTGCCAGGGCGCCAAGCAGCACAAGTTTCTTCATCTTGGGACTCCATCGGTAAAGGGCAAAAACGGCAGAGTGAGCGACAGCCCAATATGCGAATGGGTGGAACGAAAGCGGTTGCTGCGTGCGTGGGATATTTCCGAACAAACCCTAAAGGCTTCAACGCGAGCCACGACGAGCGAGTGATCGGCATTCTAACGACAGGCCCGAAGCCGATATTTCTTCAATGCGACAACTAATTACAGATGCACCGAGAAACCCGCTTGAGCACATTGACAGCTCCGCAATTTCATGCAAGAGCGAAAGACAGTGAACCGATCTATGCTGCAAATTGCGGGCCTATTATTCGCAAACCCTTCTAATCCGGCAAGCGCGGGGTGATGTCTTATTTTTCACCGGGGGTTTTGAGGCCCTTAAACAGGGCAATGCGTTTCCGGATGCCCCGTTGCGGAGCGGGCGGTTACACATTCGGTTACGTGAAGCTCCCTGGGTAACAACGGGAAATGTCTTACGCCTGAAATCGATAATTATTGGTTGGATGGTTTTGAGTTCCGACAGCGGACAACACCGGTGCCGTACAAATTGCCTTCGCGAGCAGGCTCGCTCCCACATTGAAATGCAACCCCCTGTGGGAGCGAGCCTGCTCGCGAAGAGGTCAGCAAGCCCACTACAAACCCTGCAGGCATAAAAAAGCCCTGCCCGGCATTACCGGGCAGGGCCTTCTATGGCTCTAACGCTTACGCGACGTTCATGGTCTTGTGCGTATCGATCAGGTGCTGCACCACACTCGGATCGGCCAGGGTGGAGATGTCGCCCAACCCTTCATATTCGGCGGTAGCGATCTTGCGCAGGATGCGGCGCATGATCTTGCCCGAACGGGTCTTCGGCAGCCCCGGCGCCCACTGGATCACGTCCGGTGAAGCAATCGGGCCGATCTCCTTGCGCACCCAGTTTTTCAGTTCCAGACGCAGTTGCTCGCTCGGCTCTTCGCCATTTTTCAGGGTGACGTAGACATAAATGCCCTGCCCCTTGATGTCGTGCGGCACACCGACCACCGCCGCTTCGGCGACTTTCGGGTGAGCGACCATCGCGCTTTCGATCTCGGCGGTCCCCATGCGGTGGCCGGAGACGTTGAGCACGTCGTCCACACGACCGGTGATCCAGTAGTAACCGTCGGCGTCGCGACGGGCGCCGTCACCGGTGAAGTACATGCCACGGAAGGTCTTGAAGTAGGTGTCGACGAAACGGTCGTGGTCGCCGTACAGAGTACGGGCCTGACCTGGCCACGAATCGAGAATCACCAGATTGCCTTCAGCCTCGCCCTCGATGATGTTGCCGAGGTTGTCCACCAGCGCCGGCACCACACCGAAGAACGGACGTGCAGCCGAACCTGGCTTCAGCGCATGGGCGCCTGGCAGCGGGCTCATCATGTTGCCGCCGGTTTCGGTCTGCCACCAGGTGTCGACGATCGGGCAACGGGACTTGCCGACGTTCTTGTAGTACCAGTCCCAGGCTTCCGGGTTGATCGGCTCGCCCACCGAACCGAGCAGACGCAGGCTGCTGCCGTCCGCGCCTTCAACAGCGGCGGTGCCGGAGGCCATCATCGCGCGGATCGCGGTCGGCGCGGTGTAAAGGATGTTGACCTTGTGCTTGTCGACGATCTTCGCCACCCGGGTGATGTCCGGGTAGTTCGGCACGCCTTCGAACAGCAGCGTGGTCGCGCCGTTGGCCAGCGGGCCGTAGACGATGTAGGAGTGACCGGTGACCCAGCCCACGTCAGCGGTGCACCAGTAGATTTCGCCCGGACGGTAGTCGAACACGCGCTCGTGAGTCATCGCCGCGTACAACAGGTAACCGCCGGTGGTGTGCTGCACGCCCTTCGGCTTGCCGGTGGAGCCGGAGGTATAAAGGATGAACAGCGCTTCTTCGGCGCCCATCTCTTTCGGCGCACAGACGGTGCCCGCCACTTTCATCAGGTCCTCGTACCAGATGTCGCGATGCTGGTTCCACTTGATGTCGCCGCCGGTGCGCTTGCACACGATGACTTTCTGGATGCTGCTGGTTTCCGGGTTGGTCAGCGCGTCATCGACGTTGGCCTTGAGGGAAATCTTCTTGCCGGCACGAATGCCTTCGTCAGCGGTGATCACCACTTTCGAGCGGCAGTCGATGATGCGACCGGCCAGGGCCTCCGGCGAGAAACCGCCGAACACCACCGAGTGAATCGCGCCGATCCGGGTGCAGGCCAGCATGGCGACCACGGCTTCGGGGATCATCGGCATATAAATGGTCACCACGTCGCCGCGGTGCACATCCTGACCACGCAGGGCGTTGGCGAATTTGCACACTTGTTCGTGCAGTTCGCGGTAGGTGATGTTGCGGCTTTCGGAAGGATCGTCGCCTTCCCAGATGATGGCGACCTGATCGCCGCGCTCGGCCAGATGACGGTCGAGGCAGTTGTAGGAAACGTTCAGGGTGCCGTCGGCAAACCACTTGATGTCGACGTGGTGATCGTCGAACGACGTCTGTTTCACCGTGGTGAAAGGCTTGATCCAGTCGAGGCGCTTGGCTTGTTCGCGCCAGAAGCCGTCAGGGTTGACGACCGACTGTTGGTACATGGCTTTGTAGGTCGCCTCGTCGGTCAGCGTATTGGCCAGAACCTCGGGACGAACGGGATACAGGGAAGCCGCACTCATCTTTCCTACCTCGGTGTAATAGTTGTTTTTGTATGACCCTGTTGTAGCCGGGGCGCCCGTATAGAACCATTCGACGATGGTAGTAACAAGCCCCTACAAAACATCCAGAAATGACCCAAGCGCCTCTGAAGCAAAGCACGCAACCCTTGCTGGAGCTGGCTTGCCAGCGATTCAGACGACTCGGTTTCCCGGGAAAACCGCAGCGCTGATAACACGATATCCAGCGATTGTTACCAAATCTGCCAAAGGTGTTTATCAAAACCACATCTGTTTACACCCACCCCGCCTCCCTAAAATCTGCCTCGCCGACAAGGCAAAGTGATTAACAACGTTACAGCCCCCACGAAGGCCGTTAATCCAGCTCCGAAGTAACAAAGCAAAACGATGAAGCTCCACACGCAACCCCAAAAAGGTTGCGTGACCCCACTCGACCTCAAGAAGGTAAATTTCAGATGAAAGCTTTATTGGTTCTGGCCCTCAGCAGTCTGTGCGCAACCGCCATGGCAGACGAGGTTCCGACTGATGTCGCACAGCAACAACCGGCTATCGAGGAATACACTTACTCCACTCACCTGGACATCGCCAAAGTTGTATCGATGAGCGAAGTTCCAAATGTCTGCGAAGTTGTTCCGGCGAAAATGGAGTACGACGACTCCAAAGGTCAGCGTCACATCCTGCGTTACAGCGTGATGGGTAACGGCTGCACCAATTGATGCGTTGAGACTGCACCGAATCGGATCACTCCGCGCAACATCGAGGGTCGATTCCAGCCCGACTTCGGTCGGGCTCAGTTGTGTTTGAAGCGACGTAAAAGGGTTGCAAAACACAAGATATAGTGAAAAACGCGGTTTTTTGCTCGTTTTTTGAGCAATCAATCACACGCCAAAAAATTAATGAAAAAAAATTCTCCGGGGCCAATCCCGGCGAAAGCCCTGTAAACCCTCGCTCCGATCGAAATCACCCCAGCGCTCGACCGCCCTGCGCTGTTTCGCCCTCCCCCACGCCCGTGTTTTTTTCCCTATAATGCCGCCCAATCGGGTCAGCAATATTCCCTTACAGGGATCAAAGCCATTCTGAAGCCCCGCAGCAGCGACAACGCTGACCTGCGCCCGTCAGAGGCTCTCGGAAACCCGAAAAAATTTTCTGTTTATTGCCTGCGTAGCACCGCTGCAAAAAACGACATCCAACGCGGCCTGTACGGCCGTGTGAAAAACCAACAATCAGTTTTCACACGGGCACAGGCCCTCACGCAGGAGACGACACGTCATGCTGAGCTGGGACGAATTCGACAAAGAAGACAGTGAAGTAGCAGCAGTGAAAGGCGCCAACGCCGGCCACGCTAGCGAAGCCAACATGGACCGCCTCGACAGCGCCGGCGGTGCCGCCGCCCTCGAAGCCCGCGCCGTGACCGCCGAAGACTCGGCCGCCGTGGCCCGCGCCAAGGCTGCACTGGATTCCCTCGACGTCGCCGAAGGCCTCGCCGAACTCGAAGGCTCCGCCGCCCGTGTCGCCGTTGACGAAAAGCGCATGATCAACTGCCGCGCCGACCTCAACCAGCTCGTGCCATTCAAGTACGACTGGGCCTGGCAGAAATACCTGGACGGCTGCGCAAACCACTGGATGCCGCAAGAAGTCAACATGACCGCCGACATCGCCCTCTGGAAAAACCCGGAAGGCCTGACCGACGACGAGCGCCGCATCGTGATGCGCAACCTCGGCTTCTTCTCCACCGCCGACTCCCTGGTTGCCAACAACCTGGCCCTGGCCGTGTACCGCCTGATCACCAACCCGGAATGCCGCCAGTACATCCTGCGCCAGGCGTTCGAAGAGGCGATCCACACCCACGCCTACCAGTACTGCATCGAATCGCTGGGCATGGATGAAGGCGAGATCTTCAACATGTACCACGAGATCCCGTCGGTCGCGAAAAAAGCCGCCTGGGGCCTGAAATACACCCGCGCCATCTCCGACCCGGAATTCAACACCGGCACCGTAGAGACCGACAAAGAACTGCTGCGCAACCTGATCGCCTACTACTGCGTTCTGGAAGGCATCTTCTTCTACTGCGGCTTCACCCAGATCCTCTCCATGGGCCGCCGCAACAAAATGACCGGCGTCGCCGAGCAGTTCCAGTACATCCTGCGCGACGAATCCATGCACCTGAACTTCGGCATCGACGTGATCAACCAGATCAAAATCGAAAACCCACACCTGTGGGATGCCGAAATGAAGGAAGAAGCCTCGCAGATGATCCTGCAGGGCACCCAACTGGAAATCGAATACGCCCGCGACACCATGCCTCGCGGTGTGCTGGGTATGAATGCTGCGATGATGGAGGACTACCTGAAGTTCATCGCTAACCGTCGCTTGTCGCAGATCGGTTTGAAGGAAGAGTACCCAGGAACGACTAACCCGTTCCCTTGGATGAGCGAGATCATGGACTTGAAGAAAGAGAAGAATTTCTTTGAGACTCGTGTGATCGAATACCAAACTGGTGGTGCGTTGAGCTGGGACTAATCGTCTCGCGAGACAAGATTTGACGATTGCTGCTTGAGTCGTCGAATTGAGAAAGCAAAAAGCCCCGATTTGATCGGGGCTTTTTTATGGGCGGCTGGTAGCCCTTTTCCATCCCTACGTTGCAGCGCTCAATCTCCTACAGCACTTACAGCCGCTTCGCATTGAAGCCAACTGCAAGCACCTCTAAGCTCAATTGCAGGTGCCTAAGAAACACCCAACGTAGAAAGCTAGATCAGTCACACAGACGCATATGCCGTCGGTGGAGCTGTATCGCTCGTTGGGATTTCTTAAGTCCACTCTACGTTGGGGTCAGGCCCTCCAAAAATCTAAACGTAGAGGTAATGGATATGCCCGATCCTTTTTCTGTAACTGTCTTCTCGCGTCACAACCTCGCTCTACATGCCCTCCTGCTCGAAAACCAAACGTGGTTCTGTGCTCGCGATGTCGGCCGTTTGATGGGTGTCCATCTGTGCGAACGCATGGTCAATAAACTAGACAAGGATCAACGTCGCGTTTTGTGGATTGAGTACTTTCGGCAACCCGAAAAGCAGTTGATGCTCAGTGAATCCGGTGTGTATGCGCTGCTGGTGTATCACTACGTTCCTGGAAACCGTTTGTTGCGTGAGTGGCTAACTCTGCAGGTGGTGCCGGCCTTGCGCGATGCAGAGCACTCAGGACATTCAGAACGACCGATGTTGAGTTTGTTGGATTGGCCGGAGATGTCGTTGAGCCTGCTGCATTGGCAGGATGAAGGCTGGATCCGGCTGCGGGATATGCCTTATCTGCTGAATGATCAGATGCAACGGCGGAGACCGGGGAAGCCTTGGTGGCGAAAGGTTGCGCAGGTGTTTCAGGCTTCAAAGCATTCGATGGGCTAGTGATGGTGGTCGTAGGACCTTGCAAGATCCGTCGATATTTTCTGTAGGAATTTTCGTAGACAGCTTTGGTGGCCACTCAGTATCGTCCGAGGGTTTTCAACCCTCGGCGACTGTATGGACACTTCGAAAGAAAAAACTGGCTGGAGTGATGAGGAGCTAGAAGCTTCTGTAGACGCTTATCTAAAAATGCTGGTTCTTGAACAACAAAATCAGCCATTCAATAAAGCGGACGAGAATCGACTCTTGCGAAAAGGCCCGCTGAGCAAACGCAGCGCCTCTTCAGTCGAGTACCGCATGCAGAACATCTCTGCTGTGATGGATTTATTGGGGCTGCCGAGAATTACAGGCTATGTTTCGGCGAAAAATCTCGGCTCCGGTGTCATTACGCGTATCAAAGAGATCCTGGCTAAAAAAGACATGGAAGCGATACGAAACGGCTCACGAAGAGGCACTCAGCTGACTCGACTCCGGCTGATCGAACCTTCCGCACCTGAATTGAATGATGCGCCCCCGGGTGTACTCAACCCGAAGCAGACTAGCGCGACGGTAGTTAGGCTTTCGCGCAAATTAAATGTGAAAAAATGGGTTCTGAAACGTTCTCAAGGCATTTGCGAAGGGTGTGGCCAAAAAGCGCCATTCCAAGATGCTGATGGCAAACCTTTTCTTGAAGTTCATCATCTGAAACATCTCGTTAACGGGGGGACAGACCGTACGAGCAACGCAGTAGCCCTGTGCCCAAACTGCCATCGACGTTGCCATTACTCGAGCGACAAAGAAGAGTTCACTGCTAAGTTTTATAGGAGCGTCGAGGGGTTAGAGGCTGAATAGCTAGAAGGTATTTGGCAGTCAGCCAGTTAGAACGCATTAACCCAGTTGTCCGTTTTGGGGCAGCTTTACAACCCATCGGGGATAATTTCCCTCCCCCACTCAAGGACCCGAGCCCCACCATGAAATTCGACCTCGCCTACTGCCTCAGCCTCGACGACAAGTTGTCGATCTATGACGTTCGCGATCTCAATTTCGATGAGACGGTGGCGTTTGATTCCGCGAAGGAACACTTCCAGTGCCCCAACGACGCCTGTCGTGCGGCGTTCGATGCTTCGAACGAGTTGGGCACGTTCAACGCCAAGAACGTGAATTACGTGCGCACGCCGCACTTCAAGAATCTGCCCGGTACGCAGCATGTGGCGGGTTGTCCGTATGTGAGTTTGAAGACGTCGGCGTCGGGGGTTGAGGCGGCGGATGGGGAATTGGATGACGGGCGTGAGGAGCATTTCCCGTCGGAGTTGTTGCTGACGCGCCGTGAGTACGTGCGCAAGCCTGCCGCGCCTGCGGGGGGGGCGGATGTGTTGCGGGATGATCCGGTGCGGGTGGCGGCTACCCCCTCAAAAGAATCGCCGAGTCGTGAGACGGCGCCGGACAAGACCAGTGTGTTCGCTCACCCCGTGGAGTGTTTTGTGTCGAACTTCGCGGACAAGGATTTGCTCAAGCGCATGCCGTTGAAGATTGGCGAGCATACGGCGCCGTACAGTTCGTTCTTCAAGAAGATCGAGTACTTGATGGACAACAAGGGGCTGATTTACTGGGGCCGGATCAAGAAGATCGAGGACTTCCACAGCGCCAGTTTCCGGATCGATTTCGAGGACAAGGTCTGGTTCAAGAAGCCGGATGACAGCAAGAAGAAGCCTTATCCGGTCAGTGTCTATCTCAACAAAAAGCTGATCGACAACTACCGCAAGCGCAAGGCGTTTCTGGAAGAGATCAAGCACGCCATCGACAGCGACAAGGAGTTGTTCTGCTTCTTCTATGGCGTGACGCCGGAGTTGAAGCAGGTGCCGGGCAAGAAGAACCCCGAAAAGCCTTTCGAGGTCTTCAATGCCAATATCGAGAACCTGGATCACTTCATCATTCGTGAAGCGCCGGGTCTGGCGTGATGGTCAGCCCTGGGGCAGTTGCAGTTTGACTGCGCCGGGGTGTTGGTTGACGACTGAGTACGGCAGCACCGACCACTCGGGGTTATCGCAATTGCGCTGGTAACGGGCGAAGTAGGCGCCCAGGTAAATACCCTTCGGCGTGAAGTGCCAATTGGAATAACCCCAGACGCTCTCATCGGTGTAATCGCAACTGCCGTCGTCTTCAGCCGGTTTCTTCATTTCATCCGGGTACAACGTGGTGAACTGTTTGACCAGCCACGGCGCCATGATTTTTTGTTGATCGTATTCGCTGGCTGCGTTATCGGGTTTACCAATCCACATAACGTCTTTGAGTTTCAACAACTCGCCCGTGTGAACATTCAAGTTAATCGGCGAACTGCCGAAGTCCGGGTGGGCGCCACCGCAACTGTAGCCGGTTGAGATGTCCAGGCTGACCACGTCGGGCGAGAGAAACTCTGGGGCAGCGCCTTGTTCGAACTCCGCGTATTCACCGCCATCCATCATGCAGCGGTGATAGTCGATGACTTCCGTCCAGAGCCGTCCGAGCAGGTGGTTGTTGATGCGCTGCTGCTCTTCTTTTGTGTAGCCGGACTCGACACTGAACAGCGAAAGCTTCGACTCAGGCTCCACCCACCATTGCAGGTCGTAGCCCATGAAGTTGTCTTTCTTCCCCGGTTTGAGCTTGAGCCCCTGCAGGCGCAAATACTCGTAGGGATCATCTTTCGGCAACGTGGCAATGAAGGGCAACGTCGTTGCAGTCGGAGTTGGAAGTTTGGCCTCGACCAGTTGCACCGGCAGCTTTTTGCCCTTCGGGTTTTGCCATTCGCCCTGCCAACCATTGACGGTGGATTTAAGTTTCAGGGTCGACAGCGGCTTGTCATCGCCGTAGCGATTGTTGCCCTCGACCAGCGTCAGCGTGCTGTCCTGCAACGCGCCACTGAGGGGCAGATCGCGATGGTATTTCTCGTAGAAGTAACGACCGGTCACTTCATCCGGCTGCTGGGTATTGAGCTCGACCACAATCGGCGTCTTGCCCAGCGTGCCGGTGAACACACGTCTGCCGTCGTCAGCCTGAGCGGTGGAAAGCAGTGAAAACAGCACGGCGGCGTATGGCGCCAGGCGCAACAGTCCCTTGAGCATGGATCGATCCCTGAGTGAGTAAGGCTGCGGAGTATGAAGAGGATGCGCGCAGGAATCGAGGTGCTACTTCAGTGTCATGCCCAACATCACGACGATGAGTAGCGCGATATACACCCAAGCATGCACCCGATCCGGTATCCGCCCGATCCACGGCGTGGCCAGTCGAATCCCCAGCATCGAGCCCAGCGTCAGCCCCGCAAATGCCAGCAGATCCACATACCCGATAAACCATGGCCCGAGTTCTGTCTCGCTGAACCCCGCCAACATCATGTACGTCAGCGTCCCCGCCAGCGCCACGGGCACGCTCAGCGGATTGGCCATGGACGTCGCCTGCGACATGCTCAACCCGCAACGCCGCAACAACGGCACGGTCATGACGCTTCCTCCTACGCCGAGAAAGGTTGCGATGGCGCCAATGCCTACACCGCCGCCAGATGTTTCCACCGTTCCCAGTCGACGTGGGACGGCGCCTTGGGATTGTGTAAGAAATCCGCGTCGCAGCAGGCAGTCGATAATCGTCACGCCAAGGTAGGCGATGAAGGCATAGCGAATGACTTCGCCGCTTACCCACACTGCGGCGATTGCGCCGACGATAGCGCCCAATCCGATGAACCCGCCCAAGGGCCACAGGTAATCACGGATGAGGTTGCCGGCGCGGCGGTGTTTGTCGGTGGCGACCAGGGCGTTGACGATCATCACGCAGGTCGAGGTGGCGACGGCGATGTGCATGGCGGATTGGCTGATCGGGTCGTCGGCGCCGTGGCTCGCGGTAAGCATGCGGTACAGCAGCGGCACGACGACGAAGCCGCCGCCGAAGCCGAAGAGCACAGCGGTGACGCCGGTCAGGCAGCCGAAGAGTGTCAGCAGGAGGTAGAGCATGTTGCGTCGTCCGTTGTTGGGGAGCGGTCGACGATAGAGCGGCGGTGCTTGGCCCGCCTCAGCAAGTCAGCCAATAATGTTCGCGTTTACGCCAATCGCCGGGGGCCGCTCGATGCGCAATGTTTCGATCAATCTGCTGGATGACACGCCGCGCCCGGTGGTGGCGATCGGTACGGATTATTCCCACGGCTATCTGTTGCCACGTCATACGCATCGGCGGGCGCAATTGTTGTACGGCGCGACTGGGGTGATGCAGGTCAGCACGCATGACGGCAACTGGGTGGTGCCGCCGCAACGGGCGGTGTGGATTCCGCCGGGTGTGGCGCATGAGGTGTTGATGCTGGGGGTCAGCACGCGCAGTTTGTATATCGAGCCGGGGGCGGTGGATCTGGGTGAGCGCTGTCAGGTGATCAGTGTGTCGCCGTTGATGCGGCATTTGCTGATGGAAGCCGTGGAGCTGCCGCTGACGTATGACCTGAGCGGGCGTGACGGCGTGCTCATTGATTTGTTGCTGCATGAATTGGTGCGCAGTGCGCCTCTTCCGTTGCATATCCCGCTGCCGTCTGACGGAAGACTGCTCGAGCTGTGTCAGACCTTTCTGCATCAGCCGAATGCCCACCAATCGCCCCAGCAATGGGCCGACCAGCTGCACGTAAGCTTACGCACCTTCAACAGGTTGTTTCGTCAGCAGACCGGCCTGAGCTTCAGTCAGTGGCGCCAGCGCGCCTGCGTGGTACTGGCGCTGGCACGGCTGGCGGCGGGTGAGGCGGTGACGCGGATTGCCCTGGATTTCGGCTATGACAGCCCGGCGGCGTTCTCGACGATGTTCCGCCGGATCCTCGGTCAGGCACCGTCCGTCTGGTTGGAGGCGGCGAACTAGGGCAAATCAAAAAATGCGTTTGATCCCGGCCGAAAACAACTGTACAAAAACACAGTACATTTTCCATCAGCACTCTCGAGCCCGGAGCACACCATGGCCTCTTCAGCGATGAACCTCATCCTCGAACGTATCGCCCTTTTCCAGTTCACCCCGACCCATTGCGCCCAGGCCCGAGGGATGTTGGGCTGGAGCGTGGAGCAACTGTCGCGGGAGACAGGGGTTTCGGTCGATGACATCCAACGGTTCGAAGCGCAGCAGGACGTGGCGGATGCGGCGCGGCTGGCGCTGACCTATCGGTTCGAGGCGCAGGGGCTGGTGTTCTTTCCGGGGTTTGCGCCGGGGCGTTCGACAAGCAATGGTTCGACTGCCGAATCGGTGCGTGGGGATTATGCGATGGCGGAGTGATCCGGTTCGCCTCATGGAGGCGAACCTGCATCAGTGAGTCAGGCCCCTTGCACCACCGCCTCACTCTCCCCTTCAACCACCAACCACCACGCATCCCCGCGTTGTGGATGTGCCAGGTTGAACGCCTCGCCCATTTGCGGCGTGGTGATGGAAACACTGCGTTCCCAGGCCAGCGCAAGAATGCGGTCGAACGGTTCATGCCAGGCGTGCATCGCCAGATCGAACGTGCCGTTGTGGATCGGGAACAGCCAGCGGCCCTTGAGGTCGAGGTGGGCTTGCAGGGTTTCTTCCGGTTGCATGTGCACGTGGGGCCATTCGACGTTGTAGGCGCCGGTTTCCATCAGGGTCAGGTCGAACGGGCCGTATTGTTCGCCGATGCGTTTGAAGCCGTCGAAATAACCGCTGTCGCCGCTGAAGAAAATCCGCTTGTCGCTGTCGATGATCACCCAGGACGCCCACAGTGTCTGGTTGCCGTCGAACAGGCCACGGCCGGAGAAGTGCTGCGACGGGGTGGCGATGAAGTGGATGCCGGCGACTTCGGTGCCCTGCCACCAATCGTTCTGGCGAACCTTGCCGGCATCGATGCCCCATTTGATCAGAGTATCGCCGACGCCCAGCGGGGTGAGGAACACGTTGACCTTGTCCGCCAGTTTCAACACCGCTTCGTAGTCGAGGTGATCGTAGTGGTTGTGCGACAGGATCACCGCTTCGATCGGTGGCAACTCGTCGATGCTGATCGGTGGCTGGTGGAAGCGTTTCGGCCCGGCCCATTGCACCGGCGAGGCACGCTCGGCGAAGACCGGGTCGGTGATCCAGAACTTGTCTTGCAGTTTGAGCAGCAAGGTCGAGTGACCGAGGCGATAGAAACTATGGTTGGGCGCGGCGATCAGGTCGGCGCGGGTCAATGGCTGTACAGGGATGGACGACGCAGGACGGGTGTTGCGCGGTTTGTGGAAGATCATGTTCCACATGATGCGCAGCATCTTGCGCAAACCTTCGCGCTGCACAGGCGCATGGTTGCGGAATGTCCCTTCGGCCTGGCGCGAAGCTTCAGGTACAGGACTGACCGCGGAAGAAATTGATTTGGCCATGACTGAGTGACTCCAGAAAAACCGCGCAATTCACGGTTTTCCACGGTGGGACGATAAATGGCCAAGGCACGCACGCATCAGCCGGACATCGGGTTTTAGGTTGCACCGATTAACGCAGCATTACACTGATCGGTGTACTTTCTAGGTTGCATCAAACCGGATGACAAGTAAACTGCCGAGTGTAATTTCCTCTTTTTCTTGCCGAATCGAATTTATGACAGCTCCAACGCGCCTCACCGACCGCAAACGCGAAGCCATCATCCTGGCGGCCATTTCCGAGTTTCGGGCCAACGGTTTCGAGGTCACCAGCATGGACAGGATCGCGGCCACCGCCGGGGTGTCGAAGCGCACGGTTTACAACCATTTCCCGAGCAAGGAAGAGCTTTTCGCCGAAATTCTCAACCAGTTGTGGGCACGAATCAGCACCGAGCAGGCCGTGTCGTATCAACCCGACCAGCCCTTGCGTGATCAATTGCGAACGATGCTGCTGGCCAAACTGCAGATGATGGCGGACGACAATTTCATGGATCTGGCGCGGGTCGCCATTGCCGCCGCGATCCACTCGCCCGAGCGCGCACAGAACATGGTGGCGCGTATGGGCGAACGTGAGGAAAGCGTGACCGTGTGGATCCGCGCCGCTCAGGCAGATGGTCGGTTGAAACCGGTCGATCCGGAGTTCGCCGCGCATCAGGTACAGGGGCTGCTCAAATCCTTCGCCTTCTGGCCGCAGATTTCCATGGGCCAACCCTCACTCGACAGCGCCACGCAAAATGCCGTGGTCGAATCGGCACTGGACATGTTTCTGGCCTGCTACCAGCTCTAAATCACGTCTGCGCCGCGTAAATGGCTCACAAGGACACTGAATCTTCCCGCTGGAATAAATGACAATACCTGTCATTGACCGATGAACGGTCGCTCTGAAGCATTACCCTGCAAAGTGTTTCAGAATGAATCTGGCGAAGAACATCATGGAAAACCAACGCGGCAAAGGCTTGTCATTCGCCAGACGTCTCTACTTGCCACGTGCCATTGGACTGGGAATCGGTTTCTTCAGCGTCGGGGCTGCGCTGTATCCATTGAATGTGCCGGCATGGCTCTGGGCGCTCCTGCTGTTCAACGGTTTTATCTGGCCCCATGTCGCCTATCAATGGTCGGCCCGCTCGGCGTTCCCCTACCGCGCCGAGCGCCGCAATCTGCTCTATGACTCGGTGTTCGGCGGTTTCTGGACCGCGTGTTTCCAATTCAATCCATTGGTTACCGTGACCATTCTGTCGATGATGACCATGAACAATGTCGCGGCCGGCGGCCGGCGGCTGTTCCTGCTCGGCGCCCTCTCCCAGGTGATTGGCGTGCTGCTGGGCTGGTCGCTGTTCGGGGTCAAATTCACCCTGACGGCATCGCAGACCCAGGTCTGGGCGTGCCTGCCGATGCTCACCCTTTATCCGCTGGCACTGGGCATGGTTTGCTATCGGCTGGCGATCAAGCTCGCAGAACACAAGCGCACCTTGAGTGCCCTGAGCCGCACCGACAGCCTGACCGGCCTGCTCAACCACGGCGCCTGGAAAGATTTGCTGCATCTGAAGTTCCAGCAGTGCCGCGAACACAACAGGCAGGCCACCCTCGCGCTGATCGACGTCGATCACTTCAAGGTGATCAACGACAGCTACGGACACATCGTCGGCGATGCGGTGCTTCAGCAACTCAGTCGAGAACTCAAACTCCTGCTGACTGAAAGTGAACTGGCCGGTCGTTACGGCGGCGACGAATTCTGCGTGATCCTGCCAAACCTGCCACTGAGCAAAGCCGAAGCGCTGATGGAGCAACTGCGCCAGTCCCTGCACCAATACCGTCATCCCGATGTGCCAGAGTTGCGGGTCAGCCTGAGTATCGGACTGGCACGCTTTCACCCGACCTACCCGGATGCGCTGCACTGGCTGGATGACGCCGACAAGGCGCTGTACACCGCCAAGCACACGGGCCGCAACACGATCAGCGTCGCGCTGAGCCGCTCCAGTGCCTGACAAGATTTGTACAACAAAGTGACATCGCTATTTCTTGTACAAGATTGATAAGTTTGTATAAGATCTGGTCGCCAGCCTGGATGCTGGCACTTTAGTGGTCATCGCCCAATGTCGTCAGCGCGTTCGGCCGGCCAGCGCAGGAACAGGGATAACACTTCAGCCCTATTTCCGGAGCGCACCCAGCATGTTTTTCAATCGTCATCAGTCGGTCATCGACGACCTGCAACACACCATCACCGAACAATCCGGTTTGCTCGAAGCCATCGACCGTTCCATGGCGGTGATCGAATTCGATCTCGACGCAGTGGTTCTGCGCGCCAACGACAACTTTCTGAAGACCACGGGCTACAAGGCCGAACAGGTGATTGGTCAGTCCCACCGCCAGTTCTGCCCACCCGAATTTGCCCGCAGCAGCCAGTACACCGAGTTGTGGTCGCGACTGAAAAACGGGCAGTTCCAGTCCGGTACTTTCGAGCGCGTCGACAGCCAGGGTCGGCCGATCTGGCTCGAAGCCAGTTACAACCCGATCAAGGATGCCTCGGGTCGCGTAGTGAAAGTGGTCAAGTACGCCATGGACGTCACCGCCAAGGTGCAGCGCGAAAGCGAAGCCAACGCCAAATTGCAGGCCATCGACCGGGCCATGGCAGTGATCGAGTTCGATCTCGACGGCAACATTCTTACGGCCAATCAGAATTTTCTGACGCGCATGGGCTATACCCAAACCGAACTCAAGGGCAAACATCACCGCTTGTTCTGCCCCGCGCATCTGGCCAACAGCAGCGCGTATCAGGACTTCTGGCGCCGGCTCAATCAGGGCGAGTTTTTCCACGGGCAATTCGAGCGCATCGATAAACACGGGCGAACCGTCTGGCTGGAAGCCAATTACAACCCGGTCTACGACGCCGCCGGGCGCTTGTGCAAAGTGGTGAAGTTCGCCTCGGACGTCACCGCCCGGGTCGAGCAGCACGAGCAGGATGCCCGCAGCGCCAGCACCGCTTATCACATTTCCGTCTCCACCCGAAAAGTCGCCGAGCAAGGCACACAAGTCATCCAGCAAGCGGCCAGCGAGATGCGCGAAATCGCCGATGACATCGCCGAGTCGTCGACCCTGATCGCGCAACTTGGCGAGCGCTCCGAGCAGATCACCGCCATCGTCAACACCATCCGCGCGATTGCCGACCAGACCAATCTGCTGGCACTCAACGCGGCAATCGAGGCGGCGCGGGCCGGTGAGCAAGGTCGTGGTTTTGCGGTGGTGGCCGATGAAGTGCGACAACTGGCGGCGCGCACCAGTGGCTCGACGACGGAGATTTCCAACATGATCGGCCTGATCCAGAGCGAAACCCGTCAGGCGATCAAAAGCATGGAAGGCACCCGTGGGCGCGCCGCGCAAGGCGTCGAGTTGGCGGATCAGGCGGGCACGGTGATTCTGCAGATTCGCGATGGCGCCAGCGAAGCGGTGGACGCCGTCAGCATGTTCGCCGGCGAACGAGCACCGGGATAAGCCACCATAGGCGACGCAGGGCTATAGTGACTCAACGTCCCAAGCCCTGCCGAGTCCGTCATGACCACCGAAAAAAACGAATCCCCCTGCGCGCCTGTCGATCACCTGCGCTTCCACCGCCCCCACGCCCACCTCAACACCACCTTCGGCAACGACAATTTCGCCCTGCGCGCCGAGGCGTTTGCACGGTTCTTCGGGACGCCGACCTTCCTCGGTGCTCAGACCCTGATCGTGGTGCTGTGGATATGCCTGAACGTGTCTGGCATCACGACCTTCGACGTCTACCCGTTCATCCTCTTGAACCTGGCGTTCAGCCTGCAATCGGCCTACGCCGCACCGCTGATTCTGTTGGCCCAGACCCGTCAGGCTGCGCGGGACAAGGCGCAATCGGAAGCCGACGCACAGCACCGCGAAGCCCTGGCCGTCGCCAACAGCGAACGTCAGGTCCAGGCCGCGAAGAACACCGCGCAATTGCTGGAGCTGCTGGAGCAGAACACCCGGCTCACCGAAATGACCAAGAATCTCACCGAACGCATCGAAGGATTGACCCGCGAGCTGCACGATCACATGCGCCAAAGCCAGCAGCGCTGATCACGGCAAACGCAGCGCCCGCCCCAGTTCATCGAACAACGTGACCACCGAGCGCAATGCGCGGCAGTCCGGGCGGGTCAGCAACCACAGTGCGGTGTCATAACCGTGCAGCGGTTCGCTCAAGGCTTGCAGACCTTCGGTGATCAGAAAGTCCGGCAACGCCGCCACGCCGAGCCCGGCACGCACCAGTTCCGTCACCGACAGCATGCTGTTGCAGCGATAGCCCGGCATGACTCCCGGCAAGTGCTGGCGACGCCATACGACAGTCGGATGATCGGGCAGGAAATCGTCCGGGGCGATCCAGGTCATGGCAGCCAGATCGGATACATCGGTGTTTTGCAGATAGCGCTCACTGCCACAGACCCGGTAGGAAATCTTCGCCAGCTCCCGTCCGACCAGATGCTCCGGCGGTGTACGCGTCAGACGCAGGGCGATGTCGGCATCGCGGCGGCTGAGGTTGGCGAAATCGTTGGAGGTGCTCAGCTCGATGGCCAGTGCCGGATAGTTCGGCATGAACTGCGCCAGCGCCGGCAGTAGCAGACCTTGCAACACCGAGTCGGTACAGGTCAGGCGCACAGTGCCGCTGACCACTTCCCCACCCTGCTCGACGCCGATTCGCGCCGCTTCCAGAGCTTGTTCTGCACGCTCGGCCTGCTCGGCCAGGGTCTGCGCGAGGCTGGTGGGCAGGTAACCGGCGCGGCTTTTTTCGAACAGTTGCTGGCCGAGTGACGCTTCCAGTCGGCGCACGGCGCGAAACACCGTCGATACATCGACCTTCAACAACTGTGAGGCCCGGGCCAGCGACCCGCCGCGCACCAGGGCGAGAATCAGCGCCAGATCCGGGAAGTCGAGTCGATAGTGCGTTGCTGCATTAATCACTTGGGTAAACGCCCATATTGAGTGCGTGAACGCCAATCTATAGTGAGCGTCATCCCTCAACAAGCACAGCGAACCCTCATGGAACCCAGAGCCCTGCGCATCGCCCTGATCGGTGACTACGACCCGCAAGTCACTGCCCACCAGGCCATCCCGGTCGCCCTCGGACTGGCGGTGGAACACCTTCGCCATTCGGTCGATTTCGAATGGTTGGCCACCGACCAGATTCTGCCCGAAACGCCGCTGGAACATTTCGACGGCTTCTGGTGCGTGCCGGCCAGCCCCTACAAAAGCGAAGTCGGTGCGCTGCGAGCCATCCGCTTTGCCCGCGAGCAACAGCGACCGTTCCTTGGCACCTGCGGCGGTTTTCAGCATGCGGTGCTGGAGTTTTCCCGCTACGTGCTGGGCTGGGCCGACGCCGAGCATGGCGAAACCTCGCCCGACGCGAGCCGTGCGGTGCTCACGCCGCTGACCTGCTCGCTGGTGGAAGCGGTGGACAGCATTCATCTGGTGCCCGGTTCGTTGATCGCCAAGGCGTACGAAACGTCGGAGATTCGCGAAGGCTATCGCTGCCGTTTTGGTGTGAATCCGCAGTTCGAACGTGAATTGCTGACCCATGACCTGCACGCCGTGGGCCACGATTCGGCAGGCGATCTGCGCGCCATCGAGTTGAAAAATCATGTGTTCTTTGTCGCCACATTGTTCCAGCCGGAACGTGCAGCGCTCAAAGGGCAATTGCCGCCACTGGTGCGGGCGTTCGTTGAAGCCTGTGTGGAGCAATCTCGATGAAGTCGAACAATGAGTGTTTCGCCGTGATCTTCACCTCGACCCGCACCGAGGGCGATAACGGCTATACCGAAGCCTCCGAGCGCATGATGCAACTGGTGGCCGATCAACCGGGGTTTCTCGGTATCGATTCGATTCGGGGCGCGGACGGGGTGGGGATTACGGTTTCGTACTGGGAAAGCGAGGCGGCGATTCTGGCCTGGCGCGAGCATCCGGAACACCGGGTGATCCAGGCGCGAGGGCGGGCCGAGTGGTATTCGGCGTTTCATACGCGGGTATGTCGGGTGGAGCGGGAATATCGGTTCGGCCAGTGAGTATTGAGGTGTATTCACTGGCCCTTTCGCGGGCTTGCCCGCGAAAGGGCCGCAACAGTCGCAGCAGAATCTCAGCCCTTCACCAGACTGCGCACCGCCTCAATCTCCGGCACTTCGCGCTTATTCATGTAAACACGCAACGGCTCGGTGATGTTGATCCGGTCATCGATGTTCTGCTCCAGCAGCAACTGGATCCGTTCGCGCTTGAGGGTCATGGTCTGTTCGGTGGCCGGCGCCCAGACGAATTCGCTGCACGGAATGATGCCGTCATCGGCCACGTCCATGCCGAACGAATCCTCACTGAAGCGCACGATGTACTGGCCGGTCTTGCGGTTGAGGCCGACAAAGCCCTTGAGGTCGTCGGCGGCCTGGCAGATGAGTTGCGATGTGATGCGCATGGTAAACCTCACGAAAAGGATCGATGGTCTACACGCAGGGCAATGAGTGGCGCGCCCTCTGCCGGGGCGGTTGTCGTGGCCAAGCGTACTGCAAACAAACGCACAAAAGTGCGGAAATTTTCGCTTTCAGTACGTTTATGTCGGTCTTGCGATAGCACGTTTTCGTTTGAGTTGCTAAAAGGGACATCTTCGAAAATACCTGCGAAAGGACCTCGACATGCCCGCCACGTTTACCAAAAGCGCTCTGCTGCTGAGCCTGATGCTCGGCCTCGGTCAGGCCCACGCCGCTGCCCAGCCAGGCCCGGTTGCGCTTGCCGCCTCCGAGGGCATACCGCACCCGGCGGTGATCGCCCACCGTGGCGCGTCCTTCGATGCCCCGGAATCCACCGCCGCCTCCTACAAACTGGCCCGCGACCTGGGCGCCGACTACCTGGAAATGGACCTGCAGCGCAGCAAGGACGGCGTGCTGTTCGCCCTGCATGACAACAACCTGCAACGCACCACCGACGTCGCCACCAAGTTCCCGGATCGCAAGGACAGCCCGGCCAACGCCTTCACCATGGCCGAACTGAAAACCCTCGACGCCGGCAGCTGGTACAACGCCCAGTACCCGGATCGCGCGCGTCCGTCCTACGCCGGCCTTAAGATTCTGACCCTGGACGAAATCATCGACATCGCCCAGGCCAACCCGAAGCACAAACCGGGCCTGTACATCGAGACCAAGGAACCGCAACTGTTCCCCGGTATCGAGCATGACCTGAAGGAAAAACTCCAGGCTCGCGGCTGGTTGATCCCGGCGGGCGCCAAACCGGCCAAAAACGTCGCCAGCGTCGGCGATAGCAACGGCAAGGTGATCCTGCAAACCTTCGAGAAAAACAGCCTGGAACTGCTGCAGAAAGAAATGCCGCAGGTGCCGAAAATCCTGTTGCTGTGGGTCGGCGAAGGCAGCATCGAACCGAAATCCAAAGTGACCTTTGCCGAATCCGGCGAGAAGGACAAGAACGTTTTCTACGGCAAGCAAGAGCCGAAATCCGAAGCTGAATTCAAGCAATGGATCGACTACGCCAAGGCTCAGGGCGCCATCGGCACCGGCCCTTCGGCCAAGCTGACCCACGGCGGCGATCAGAGCTATTCGGATCTGGTGCAGCCATGGATGAACCAGTACACCCACGATCAGGGTCTGCTGGTGCACGTCTACACCGTGGATGAGCCGGTGGACTTCGAGAAAGTCATGGCCGCCGGCGTCGACGGCATCTTCACCAACCGCGCCAGCGAACTGCTGAAGTTCTACAAACGCCCGGCCGCCGCCAGTGTGGATCAGGTGTTGAAGAACAACGGTTTCTGATCCGTAAATCGGGCGTCAGTATCGCGAGCAGGCCCACTCCCACCGGGAGTACGGCCTGCTCGCTGCGTTTTAAGGGTGAATTAAGTTGCGGTGATTAACCTGAACTCACTTGAACGAATCACCCAAAGGAATAACCGATGAAAACTTTGACTGCCCTGTTTACCGCTGCCGCCCTGACCCTCACCGCCGGCCTGGCCCAGGCTGACGTTCGCGTCGATCAGATCCCTGAGCTGGTCAAGTCCGGCAAGATCAAATCGCTGGAGTCGATGAACGAACAAGCGCTGAAACTGCATCCGGGCGCGACCATTACTGACACGGATCTGGATAACCACTTCAATGGTTATGAGTATGAAGTTGAATTGCGTACTGCTGATGGCAAGGAGTTCGATGTGGACTTCGATGCGACCACCGGCAAAGTGCTGAGCGACAAGCAAGACACTTGATTGACTGATAAAACAAAGCCGCACGACTTTTGGGTTGTGCGGCTTTTTTGTGTCTGGTGTCTGGCTGAAACCATGTTTCGTCAGTCAGCCCCTACCCCCTCACCCCAGCCCTCTCCCCCAAGGGGGCGAGGGGGAAAGGGAGCCGATCTCCATGGGTTTCTAAACCTGAGTTCGACACAAGATTTTCAGGTCGGCGTAACTCGAACATTCAACTCCGTCAGTCCCCTCTCCCTCGGGGAGAGGGCTAGGGTGAGGGGAAAAGGCTTCACGCGGAGGTACTGACCAGCGAACCCGACGTACTCGAATCCGAACCCTGCAACGCCGCCAACAACGCCGCCGTCGCCGTCTGCAACGAAGCCGACGTCGTCGCGATCTGCGACTGCGCCGCCGCAACATCCGCCGCCTTGGCATCCTGGCTTTCCTGCTTCGCCTGAGCCGCTTGCAGCGCCTGTTGTTCTTCCTGCAATTGCTTCTGCAGCTCGGCAATCTGCTTGCGCAGTTCTTTCACGGTGTCCGATTCTTCGCTGCTGGAACCGCTGTCCCCCGTCGGCGCCGCGCCACCGCCCGCCGCCACTTTGCTGGTGTCGGCTTTCACGCCGGTGCTGGCCGCCGCGGTGGTCGAGGTGTCGTCACCGGTGTCGGCAATCGAGGTTTTGCTGGTGGGCGTGGTGACGGTCTGATTGATCGAAACTGACGTGAGGCTGACCATGGGAAATCTCCAATGCCGGTTATGGATGACCGGGCATCGGCGGCGGTCTGCACGAATTGAGATCGACTGTGTACCGACTCGGTAACCGAACCGGTACACAGTCACTGGCCGGTCAGACGCTCAGGCGAGCGGTGACGTTGTTGAGTTGCCCGGACAGGCCGTGCAGGTTCTGGCTGGCGCTTTCAGTGCGCTGCACGTTGTCGAGGTTGGTGCTGGCAATCGACGTGATCTCGGTCAGGTTGCGCGAGATGTCTTCGGCCACCGAGGTCTGCTCTTCGGCGGCGGTGGCGATCTGGCGGTTCATGTCGCGGATCGCTTCCACCGCGTGGGTGATGCGCTCGAGCATGGCCCCGGCCTGGGTCACTTGCTCGACGCTTTCATCGCTGCGGGTCTGGCCGCTGTCGATGGCCTGGGCCGCGTCCACCGCGCCGGTCTGCACGCTGTGGATGATCTGGTTGATCTCGATGATCGACTCCGCCGTGCGCTGCGCCAGGTTGCGCACCTCATCGGCCACCACCGCAAAACCACGCCCCGCTTCACCGGCCCGGGCCGCTTCGATGGCGGCGTTGAGCGCCAGCAGATTGGTCTGTTCGGCGATGCCGCGAATCACTTCCAGCACCTTGCCGATGCGGCCGCTGTCGGCTTCCAGACGACGGATCACCGTGGCGGTGTTGGCGATTTCGCCGCGCATCTGGGTGATGCTGTGGATGGTGCTCTGCATGACCTTCTCGCCCTGTTGCGCGGACTGGTCGGCATCGTCGGCGGCGCGCGCCGCGTCGGCCGCATGACGGGCGACTTCCTGGGCAGTGGCGGACATTTCGTTCATCGCCGTGGCCACCTGATCGGTGCGGTTGAACTGCTCATTGGTGCCGCCGGCCATCACGGTGGCGATGGCGTTCAACTCGCCGCTGGCGCTGTCCAGATCCTTGGCGCTGCGCTGCAGATGGTTGAAGGTTTCGGCGAGGAAATCGCGCAGGGTGTTGGCCGCAGCGGCGAGATTGCCCAACTCGTCCTGACGGTCGCTTGCCACACGCTCGACCAGACGCCCTTTGCTCAGTTGGGTGACGTAGTCGATGAGCTTGCGGATCGGTTCAACCAGATTGCGGTTGACCAGCCACAGGCTCAACAAACCGATCAGCAAGCCTGACGCGAGCATCACCAGCAGCCCCAGCCATACGGTGCGATCGGCACTGGCGCTGATCTGCGCCGATTGCTCTATGCCCTGCTTGCGCAAGTCGGCCACCAGCTCGCTCATCTGCTCGCTGGCAGCTCGGTCGACGCCTTTGACAGCAGCATCGCCCGCCGTCGGATCGGCACCGGCGGCGACGTAGGCATCGCGACCTTTCTGGTACGCGGCACCGAGCACACGGTGTTCTTCACGCAGACGCTCGATGCGGGTTTTCAGCGCAGGCTCGAGGCCTTTCTGATTGGCCAGTTCACCGAGGATGTTCTGCACGTCGCGCTGACGATCTTCGAACTGGCCCCAGTACTTGGCCAGGTCCGCCGGTTGTTTGCCGCGCAGCAAGACGTTTTTCCATTCCTGCACCTGCACCTTGAATTGCAGGTTGGCTTCGTCGATCAGTTGCGAGGTGTGCAAGGGACCGGCGATCAACTGGCTGTAGTTTTGCACGCCGTTGGACAGGAAATGAAAGCAGGCCAGCGCGATCAACAGCATCGCCAGCAGGCTGCCGCTCAGCAGGACGAGAATTTGCGCTCTCAGGGATTTTTGCAGCATCGCAGGTACTCGGGACAGGGATGAGGCACGTCCGGTAAGACGTGAATTGTTGCCGGACATCCGTGTCGGCGGACCTTGGCTCATGGCCGAAGGCGCGCAACCTAACGCATGCGTGATCGGCGTGCCAGAGCGCTTCTTGAGAAAATTCCGACCGCCGGTAAGGCATTGATTTTTTACGTCATTTCGCAGTCACAGAAACGTCATGCACGGTTGCGATGATGCGGCTCAGGTGAATCTGCAAATCCCGCAACAGACGCCTTCCTTGCAGCGAGACTTCATGAACCACAGCCTGGATATCAGCCATCGCGATCCTGATCTGTTTGGCCTGCTTTACGGCTTCCGTTTTCGTCCCGGCGAGCGCGGGCGCGAAGTGGATTCGGCGACCGCCCTGCGCTGTCTGCAGGACGACAGCGACAGCGACGAATTCCTCTGGCTGCACCTGAACCTGGCCCACGCCGCGTGCGAGCGCTGGATGAAAAGTCATCTGCAATTGCCCGAGGAGTTTTTCGAAGCGCTGCACGAAGGCTCGCGCTCGACCCGCATCGAGCATGTCGATTCAGCACTGCTGGCGGTGGTCAACGACGTGGTGTTCAACCTCAGCAGCATGGTGTCGTCGGACGTGTCGACGCTGTGGGTCTGTGTGCGCAGCAAACTGATCGTCAGTGCGCGCCTGCAACCGTTGCACTCGGTGGACAAGCTGCGTTCATCGGTGAAGGCCGGCGAGTGTTTTCGTTCGCCGTCGGAATTGCTCGTGCACCTGCTGCGCGACCAGGGTGAAGTGCTGACCCAGATCGTGCGCAAGACCAGCATGAGCGTCGATCAGGTCGAGGACGAATTGCTCTCCTCGCGGTTGTCGACCAACCGCGCCGAACTCGGCGCCAACCGACGGGTGCTGGTGCGCCTGCAACGGCTGCTGGCGCTGGAGCCGGGCTCGCTGCTGCGCCTGCTCAACCGCCCGCCACCGTGGTTGCAGAAGGAAGACGTGAAGGAGTTGCGCAAGTCCACCGAGGAGTTCGCGCTGATCATTAACGACCTCACGGCCCTCGGCGAGCGGATCAAGCTGTTGCAGGAAGAGATCGCCGCCAACCTCAACGAACAGAGCAACCGCACGCTGTTCACCCTGACCGTGGTCACGGTGCTGGCGCTGCCGATCAACATCATTGCCGGTTTCTTCGGCATGAACGTCGGCGGCGTGCCGCTGGCCACCGATCCGGAAGGGTTCTGGATTCTGGTGGCGCTGGTGGCTACGTTCACCGTGATTGCCGGGCGCTGGGCGTTTCGCAAGCGGCGGGATTATTAAGACCGGCGGCGCGGCTAATCCGCCAAACACTGATCTGCCGCAGCCTCTCTGTAATATTTAGCAACGATCATGGGCGACACTCCTTCCCTCGCTCAGGATTGTCCGCCCATGGCTACTCCCTCCCTGACCGTCAGCCCGGCCTCCGCTGCCAGCGGCAGGCCGGCGCTCGACACAAAAACCGGCCCCTTCACTTACGTGGTGTTCTTCGCCGTGCTGGCCATGGGGATGCTGTTCACCGCCTACAGCCTGATGCACGACATGCACGAACTCGGCACGGTGGTCACCACCTGGACCCCGTTCCTGCTGCTCGGCGTGGCGCTGTTGATTGCGCTGGGCTTCGAGTTCGTCAACGGTTTCCACGACACCGCAAACGCCGTGGCCACGGTGATCTACACACACTCGCTGCCGCCGAATGTGGCCGTGGTCTGGTCGGGCTTTTTCAACTTCCTCGGCGTGTTGCTGTCCAGTGGCGCGGTAGCGTTCGGCATCATTGCGTTACTGCCGGTGGAGCTGATTCTGCAAGTCGGCTCATCCGCCGGTTTCGCGATGATCTTCGCCCTGCTGATCGCCGCGATCCTGTGGAACCTCGGCACCTGGTGGCTGGGCCTGCCGGCCTCGTCGTCGCACACGCTGATCGGTTCGATCATCGGCGTTGGCGTGGCCAATGCCTTGATGCACGGTCGTGACGGCACCAGCGGCGTGGACTGGGCCCAGGCGACCAAGATCGGTTACGCACTGCTGCTGTCGCCGCTGGTGGGGTTCGGTTGCGCGGCGCTGTTGCTGCTGGCCCTGCGCGCCTTCGTGAAGAATCGTTCGCTGTACAAGGCCCCGAAAGGCAACACGCCACCGCCATGGTGGATTCGCGGTCTGCTGATTTTGACCTGCACCGGCGTGTCGTTCGCCCACGGATCCAACGACGGCCAGAAAGGCATGGGCCTGATCATGCTGATTCTGGTCGGCACCCTGCCGATGGCCTACGCGCTGAACCGCACCATGCCTGCCGATCAAACGTTGCAGTTCGCTGCGGTGGCCGAAGTCACCCAGCAGGCGCTGGTGAAAAGCGCCCCGCAGCCGGCCCCGGCCGATCCGCGTCCGGTGCTCTCGGATTACGTGCGCAGCAAGGAAGCCGCACCACAATTGATCCCCGCCCTCGCCGCGCTGATCGGGCACATCGGTGAGGAAGTGAAAGGCTACGGTTCGCTGTCGAAAGTCCCGGCGCAGGCCATGGGCAACGTGCGCAACGACATGTACCTGGCCAGCGAAACCATTCGCCTGATGGACAAGAACAAGGTCGGCAGCTTCGACGCCGACACCAGCGGCAAGCTGCAACTGTTCAAGCAACAGATCGACAATGCCACGCGGTTCATTCCGCTGTGGGTGAAGATCGCCGTGGCGATTGCGTTGGGTCTGGGCACCATGGTCGGCTGGAAGCGGATCGTGGTCACGGTCGGCGAGAAGATCGGCAAGACCCACCTGACCTACGCCCAGGGCGCCTCGGCGGAAACCGTGGCGATGCTGACCATCGGCGCCGCCGACATGTTCGGCCTGCCGGTGTCGACCACCCATGTGTTGTCCTCGGGCGTGGCCGGGACCATGGTCGCCAACGGCGGCGGCCTGCAGATGAAGACCATCCGCAATCTGCTGATGGCGTGGGTGCTGACCTTGCCGGCGGCGATTCTGCTGTCGGGCAGTCTGTATTGGCTGTTTACCCAGATCTTCTGAACACTTCAGGTCCTTGTGGGAGCGGGCTTGGTCCGGGCGGCGATCCGACGAATGCGGTCTGCCAGTCACGATGATGTCGACTGACACTCCCCTTTCGCGAGCAAGCCCGCTCCCACTTTTGATCTGTGCAGGACTGTTAGAGCGTCGAACGAATCAAATCCCCCAGCCAGTCCATGAACACCCGCACCCGTAACGGCAGATGCCGCTGCCTCGCGTACAGCAGTGAAATGCCCATCGCCGGCGCGGTGTACTGCGGCAGCACGGTGACAATCTCGCCGCTGTCCAGATAGGTGTTCATGCCGGTACGCGGCACCTGGATCAGACCGAACCCGCCCAGGCACGCCGACTCGTACGCATCGGTGCTGTTGACCGTCACACTCCCGGCCATCGGTACACGGTGGACCTGCCCGTCCTGCTCGTAGACAAACCCTTCCGAACGCGAACCCAGAACACCGACGTAGTGCACCAACCGATGCTGCGCCAGATCCTCAAGCGTTTGCGGCACGCCGTAGCGCTCGAGATACGCGGGGCTGGCGCAGTTGATCATGCTGAAGTCCCCCAGGTGCCGCGCCACCACCGACTGATCGGGCTGCGCGCCGATGCGCACCACGCAATCGAAGCCTTCGGCGAGCAGGTCGACCCGGCGATCGGTGCTGCTGATTTCCAGCTCCAGATTCGGATGGCGCGCCATGAATTCCGGCAGCTTCGGCATGATCAGTCGCCGCGACAGAATGTTCGGCATGTCGACCCGGATCCGCCCGGTCAGCGACGCTTCGTCCTGTCGGAACAGGTTCTCGATTTCGTCCATGTGCGACAGCAGATCCTTGCTCCGCTCGTACAGCGCCAGGCCGTCCTGAGTCGCCTGGACCTTGCGCGTGGTGCGTTGCAGCAGACGCGTGCCGAGCAGGGTTTCCAGCGCCTGCACCTGCTCGGACACCGTCGAGCGCGGCAGCCCGAGACTCTCCCCCGCCATCGTGAAACTCGACAATTCGCTGACCCGGACGAAGGTGCGCAGTAGTTCCAGTTTGTTCATGGGCCACCCATTGATTGTTCGGACAATCCGACCAGTGATTCCGGTTCAGGCCTGTTTATCACCTCATGGCGGATAAATAAACTTTGCTGCATCAACCGTCACTGCTCTCGAGGAAACCCCATGAACCGCAAAATCGCATTGATCACCGGTGCCAGCCGTGGCCTCGGCAAGAACGCCGCCCTGCACCTCGCCGCGCAAGGCGTGGACATTATCGGCACCTATAACAGCCGCGCCGATGAAGCCCAGGCGCTGGTCGAGGAACTGAAAGCACTCGGCGCCAACGCCGTGATGCTGCAACTGGATGTCGGCCGCAGCGAAGGCTTTGCCGATTTCGCCGTGCGGGTCGGGCAAGCGCTGCAACAGCTTGGACAACCACGCTTCGACTTCCTGATCAATAACGCCGGGATTGGTGTGCATGCATCCTTCGCCGAGACCACGCCGGAGCAGTTCGACCTGCTGATGAATGTGCAGTTGAAAGGGCCGTTCTTCCTGACTCAGCAACTGCTGCCGCTGATCAACGATGGCGGGCGGATCATCAACATCTCCAGCGGTCTGGCCCGCTTCACCCTGCCGGGTTACGCCGCTTACGCGGCGATGAAAGGCGCGATGGAAGTGCTGACCCGTTATCAGGCCAAGGAGCTCGGTGCGCGGCAGATCGCCGTGAACATCCTGGCACCGGGCGCCATCGAAACCGACTTCGGCGGCGGCGCGGTGCGCGACAATTCGGCGCTGAACGCGATGGTCGCCAGCAACACCGCGCTGGGCCGTGCGGGGCAGCCGGATGACATTGGTGGTGCGCTGGCACTGCTGCTGGCGCCGGGGGCGCAATGGATCAACGGTCAGCGGATTGAAGCGTCGGGCGGGATGTTTCTCTAAACCCGGCAAAAATCCCGGACAAAAAAATCGCAGCCCTCACAGGCTGCGATTTTTTTGTTTCAGTGCTGGCAGACGCTGCGCATTACCAGTCGCTCGCGCACCACGTCATAACCCCAGTGATAGACGTAGGTGTACGGCAGGAAGAACAGCAACACACCGATGTCGAGGAGGAACGCCTGCCACAGGCTGACCGACAACCACCAGGCAATCAGCGGCACGCCCATCACGATCAACCCGCCCTCGAACAGCAGCGCGTGCACCACCCGCACCCAGGCGTTGTGGGCGATGTTCCAGCGTTTGAGCAGGCGGTCGAAGAAACCGTTGAACACCACGTTCCAGCCCAGGGCGAGCAGTGCAATGGCGATAGTGACGGCGCCCATTTCGACCAGCGGCTTGCCCATGATCCACGCCAGCAAAGGGGTACAGATCAGGATCGCCAGCAGTTCGAAACCGATGGCCTGGAAGATACGTTCAGTGATGGATTTGTTGGCAGTCATGGCCGAAGTCCTCTGTGAAGATGGTTGCCATGATCCAGCACCCCACCGATACTTCATAACCAATAACCATCGATCGAGGCGATAGTTCATGGCTTCTCAGGAAGTGTTGCTGGCGTTCGTCCAGGCGGCGACTCAAGGCTCTTTTTCAGCGGCGGCGCGCAAACTCGGGCGCAGTCAGTCCACCGTCAGTGCAGCGGTGGCCAGCCTGGAAATCGATCTGGACCTGGTCCTGTTCGACCGCAGCAGCCGCAAGCCGACGCTGACCCCGGCCGGCCACGTGATGCTGCAGCGGGCCGAAGCGATTCTGTCGGCCACCAGCCGCCTGGAAATGACCGCCCGGCAATTGGCCCAGGGCGTCGAGCCGAAACTCACGGTGGCGATCTCCGACACTTATCAGTCCGACCGTTTCGAAGCGGCACTGGTGGGTTTCGAGCAGCGCTATCCGGATCTGGAGCTGGAATGCCTGATCGCCGAATGTGAAGACCTGATCGAACTGGTGCAGCGCGGTCGAGCGCACCTGGCATTCGCCGAGATGCAGGACAATTACCCGCCGGATCTGGCGACCGCGACCGTCGCCGAACGTACTGAAATTGCCTTGTTCGTTGGCCGTAATCATCCGTTGGCGGCGCTGGAATCCGTCGATCAAACAGTCCTGGAGCAACATCGCGAGCTGCGCCTGGCCACCATCGTCAATCCTTATGACAGTCGCGGCAAAGGTCGGGTGTGGTCGGCGCCGAGTTATCTGATGCTGCTGGAAATGGCCGAAAAAGGTTTCGGCTGGGCGCCGCTGCCGCGCTGGCTGGTGGAGCGTTTCGGCAATGATCTGCTGGTTGAACTGAAGGTGCGCGGCTGGCCGAAACCGGTGTTCGTCGATGCGCTGTGGTCGCGGCTGTACCCGCCGGGGCCGGCGGGGAGCTGGTTGCTCAGCAAGATGCTGGAATAGCTCAGGCGGCTTCGATGGCTGCCGGGCGGTTGACCTGAAAGTACTCGTGCAACCCGCGCATTGTCGGCAGCTCCAACGCCTGCGCCGCATAACACAATCCCACCCGCCGGGTCGGCGCCGGCAGGTGCAGCGCTCGCACCACGATGTGCGCATGCCCGTTGACCAAGGACTGCGGCAACATCGCCACGCCGACACCCGCCGCCACCATGTGCAGCGCCTGTTGCAGTGAACCGGCATGTCCCGCCACCGCTTCCGGCGAACGCCCGTACAGAGCCATCAATCGCTGATGGGAAGGATGCTGCGGGCAGGTGATCCAGTCCTCGATCGGCGCCCAGCCGGCCTGCGCGTTGGCCATCGGGTGATCGAGAGGCAGCGCCATCACATAGGATTCTTCCCACAGCGGCAGGAACAGTTCGTCTTCGCAGCACATTTCCTCGACCGCCAATCGACCATCGCCGTGACAGCCCTCTTCCAGAGTCAGCAGCAGATTGGGCAACGCCTGATGGGCCATGCGCACAAAGGCTTCGATATGGCTGGCGGCGATATCGCCCTCGATGCCGAGGGTCAGTGGCGTGCGGTTTTCGCGGCCGCGAAACATCCGGCTCAGCGCCTCGGACTCGGCCACCATCCGCCGCGCCTGGGGGTACAGCAGTCGCGCTTCGTCGCTGACTTCCACACCACGGGGCTGACGCACGAACAGCGTCGCGCCGAGTTCTTCTTCCAGCTGTTTGATGGTCACCGACAACGTGGGCTGGCTGATGAACAGCCGTTGCGCGGCAGCGGTGATATTGCGTTCCTCGAACACAGCGAGGAAGGCTTTGAGATGGCGGATATCCATAGGAGATTCCGATAGCAGACAGAGGAATAAGGCATTTTTCAGCCTCCAACGGGCTAAATATACTGCGTCCCGAATCTGGTTATTTGTTTTTCTTATCTCAGGAGTTCAACCATGAGCAAGCCATTGATCATCATCACCGGCGCCAGCTCGGGCATCGGCGAAGCCACCGCCCGCCGCTTGAGCGCTGCCGGCCATCCGCTGCTGTTGCTGGCCCGGCGCATCGAACGCCTCGAAGCACTGGCCCTGCCGAACACACTCAGCCGCCGCGTCGACATCACCGACCGCGCCGCATTGCTGGCCGCCGTGGCCGAAGCGGAAGCGCAGTTCGGCCCGGCCGATGCGCTGATCAACAACGCCGGGGTGATGCTGTTGGGCGAGATGAGCAAACAGGACCCGGCGCAGTGGGACCAGATGCTCGACGTCAACGTGAAGGGTTTGCTCAACGGCGTGCACGCGGTGGTCGCCGGGATGATCGAGCGCAAGCAGGGCACCATCATCAACGTCAGCTCGGTGGCCGGGCGCAAGACGTTCCCGAACCATGTGGCGTATGTCGGCACCAAGTTTGCGGTGCATGGATTGTCGGAAAACCTGCGTGAAGAGTTGTCGCCGCATAACGTGCGGGTGACCACGATTGCGCCGGGTGCGGTGGAGACCGAATTGTTGAGCCACACCACGGACGAGGCGATCAAGACCGGGTATCAGGCTTGGAAGCAGGACATGGGTGGGACGGTGTTGAGCGCCGAAGATGTGGCTACGGCGATTGCCTATGCGTATGGGCAGCCGCAGGGGGTTTGTATTCGGGAGATTGTGATGGCTGCGACTCGGCAACAGGCCTAAAGGCGAAAGGCAAAATCAAAAGCGCCCTCACCCTAACCCTCTCCCGGAGGGAGAGGGGACTGACCGGGGTGTCTTACGTAATACGCCGATCTGCAAGACCGAGCCGATTATGGATTCACGGAAATTCGTTCAGCTCGGTGGTTTTCTGCAATATACCCGGATCGGTCCCCTCTCCCTCCGGGAGAGGGCTAGGGTGAGGGCAAGCGGTCCAAAGCCATGAGCCGCCCTTCAATAAACCGCCGCTCCGGCTCTTGCCGGGTCAATTCCAAGGCACGCCGGTAAGCCGCCCGCGCCTCTTCAACCCGCCCCAACTGCCGACAAAACTCCGCCCGCGCCGAATGCGCCAGGTGGTAATCCTGCAACTCCCCACGGTCCAGAATTCCCTCGATCAAGGTCAACCCGGCCAGCGCCCCGTCCCGCTTGGCCACCGCCACCGCCCGGTTCAACTCGATCACCGGCGACGGCACCGCCCGCAGCAACACGTCATACAGCCCGACGATCTGCGCCCAGTCCGTCTCCCCCGCCGTCGGCGCTTCGGCGTGCACCGCCGCTATCGCCGCTTGCAGGCAATACGGTCCGAAGCGTCCGGTGGTCAGCGCTTTTTCCACCAGATCGCAGCCTTCGGCAATCAGCTCGGCATTCCACAATCCGCGATCCTGATCATCCAGCAAAATCAACTCACCATCGGGCGATGAGCGCGCCGACCGCCGCGATTCATGCAGCAACATCAGCGCCAGCAACCCCATGACTTCCGGGTCCGGCAACAACTCCAGCAGCAACCGCCCGAGGCGAATCGCCTCGCGGGTCAAATCCTCGCGGGTCACCTGGGCGCCGCCGGACGCCGAATAGCCCTCGTTGAACACCAGATAAATCACCCGCAGCACACTGTCGAGGCGTTCGGGCAATTCGCTCAAACTCGGGACTTGATAAGGGATTTTCGCATCGCGAATCTTCGCCTTGGCCCGCACGATGCGCTGGGCAATCGCTGCCGGGGCCGAGAGAAATGCGCGGGCGATTTCTTCAGTGGTGAGGTCGCAGACTTCACGCAGGGTCAGCGGCACTTGCGCGTCGGCCGCCAGCGCCGGGTGGCAGCAGGTGAAGATCAGGCGCAGGCGATCGTCTTCCACGTCTTCAACGTCCCATTCGGACTGTTCCAGCTCTTCCAGTTGCGCCAGCAACAACGGCTGCGAGGCCTTGAACCGTGCGCGCCGGCGCAACACGTCAATGGCCTTGAAGCGCCCGGTGGACACCAGCCACGCACGCGGGTTATCCGGCACACCATCGCGCTGCCAGCGTTCGACCGCGACGAAGAACGCCTCGTGCAAGGCTTCTTCGGCGAGGTCGAAATCGCCGAGCAGACGGATCAGGGTCGCGAGGATCCGCCGCGAGTCTTCGCGGTAGACCTGCGCGACCCGTGCCGCGACCTCAGACATTCAACTGCCGCACGGGACGCACTTCGACACTGCCGACCCGGGCCGCCGGAATGTTGCCGGCGACCTGAATCGCTTCGTTGAGGTCCCGTGCGTCGATCAGGTAGAAACCGGCCAGTTGCTCCTTGGTCTCGGCGAACGGGCCGTCGGTGATCGACAACTTGCCGTTGCGCATGCGCACCGTGGTGGCGGTCTGCACCGACTCCAGTGCTTCGGCGGCAACCATCCGGCCGCTGCCCTGGATCGACTCGGCGTAGGCCCAGCATTCGGCGTCTTCCGGGCTGTCGGGCGAGGAATGCAGCAGGCGCTCATCGCTGTAGACCAGGCATAAATACTTCATGGCGTTCTCCTGAATCGGACGGATCAACTATGGCTGAAGATCAGGGTTTCGCATCAAACAGCGTCGAGCCGGTCATCGGATCGAACGGTGCCGACCAGTGTTCGTGGGCAATTTTCCATGCCCCGCCGACCAGCCGATAGCAGGCGGTGGCGCGCATCCAGCAACTCTGGGTTTCGCCCTTGTCATTGGTCCCGCCGCAATTGGCGACCCAGTGGGCGAAGGCGATGTTGTCGCCTGTTTCGATCGCGATTTCGTGGAACTCGAAGATGTGCGGGCCGGGGCACATTTCCATGCAATCCACCCAGTGTGCGCGATAGGCCTCTTTGCCCTTGAATTGCAGGGCCTTGATCGCATCGAACGAGAGGATGTCGTCGGCGTACAGCGCCATGACTTTCTCGACGTCCTTGGTCATGACGGCTTCGCGGTAGGTGTTGATCAGGGTCTGGATATCGCTTTGTGCGCTCATGGTGTTCTCCGTATTTTTTGTTGTGAAGACACCCTTTGTCGTTCGGCGATTTGCCGGATCGACAGCTGAAACAAAAAAAATCCAGAGAACGCAAAGTCGCTAGAATCCGAGGCTCATCTTTGTAGGAAAAAGGAAATTCCCTTGTCAGCCAAACTCGTGCCGTACGAGAGCCTTAACGCCTTGCAGCGTCAGCAGGTCGAAGCGATTGAAATCCACGCCGAGCAGATCAAATTCTCCGGCGACATCCACGGTGCATTGCACACCCTGCTGTCGAAACCCGGCCCCGGCGTGAAGGGTTTTGCGCTGCTAGCCGAAGAAGTGCCGGTGGCGTTCCTGCTGCTCAAGCGCCCGCCGGTGTTGCCGGAATGGGCCAATGAACACAGCGCCACCCTGCATGCACTGCAAGTCGATCACCGCGCACAGGGCAAGGGTTATGGCAAGGCTTGCCTGCTGGCGTTGCCGGACGTTGCGCGCCAGGCCTGGCCGGAAATCAAAGGACTGGAACTGTCGGTGGACGCCGACAACGACGCCGCGATTGCGCTGTACGCCAAGTACGGTTTCGTCGACAGCGGTGAAGCGTACAAGGGCCGCATCGGCTACGAGCGGCGCATGGGGCTGTTCTTCTAATCGTCGAGAGATCAACGATGATCGATTCAATCCAAGCGCTGGAAGCCATTTACGGATTGCCCCACGAACGGGCGGTACGCAAGCAGATCGGTTTTCTCAACGAGGACTATCAGGCGATGGTGCGGGTCTCGCCGCTGGTGATTGTCAGCTCGGTTGGCGCCGACGGCATCGACGGCTCCCCGCGCGGCGATGCGCCGGGTTTTGTGCGGATCATCGACGAGCGCACCCTGGCCCTGCCGGATCGCCCGGGGAACAACCGCATCGATACCCTGCGCAACGTGCTGCACGATCCGCGAGTGTCGCTGTTGTTCATCATTCCGGGGATTGGCGAGACGTTGCGGGTCAATGGCACCGCGACCATCAGCGCTGATCCCGAGTTACTGGAAAGCTTCGCGGTCAACGGCAAACCGGCGCGCACGGTGTTGCTGGTGACGGTGGAGGCGGCGTTCTTTCATTGCTCGAAAGCGTTCGTGCGTTCGGATGCGTGGAATCCGCAAACCCATCTGCCGCGCTCGGCGCTGCCGACGGCGGGCGCGTTTCACAAGCGTCTGAATGATGGGCAGTTTGATGCCGAGGCTTATGATCGCGAGGCCCCGATCAGAGTGCGCGATAGTCTCTATTAAGAAAAAATCTCAGCCAAAGCTCCTACTGATTCTGCGGAAGCTATCTATAGGAGTTTAATTATCTAAAAGAGAATTTTCCTTCACTAAAAATACTCTCGCCCTTCAACAACTTGTAGGGCGTTTCTGATTTTGGATCCAAATATTGACGAAAGACCTAAGTAAAAACTAGGGTTTCTTCATGAGCGAGGCTTACAGAAAATTTAAATAAACGGGATATCCAAAAATGGAAACATTAATAACAACATCAAAATCCTCTATTACGGAAAACACCATAACAATTTTAGATGGGCATTTATCACTACCAAAAAGCTATTTACTCGAAAAAGCTTATCTAGAACACACAAGCACACTGATTGTATCAGGCTCTTTAATTGAGGGAATCGGAACGATTCACTCTGATATCGACTGCATTATCATTTGCGAAAAACGCCCCAAAGCACAAAATATGAAACACATCGGGCACGCGTTTGTCACCGACAGTAACTATCGACATATTACCAAAGATGAAGACGTCCATAATACAACCAACTTCTACGGCGACACCAGTATTCACATTGATGCCGACTATGTAACGTATTCAGAAATAGATAATATTTTTTTAAAAATCGAAAAAACATTTGAAGAAATCACCTCTGACCAACGTTTCCTCTACGCTCCCGTTTTGACAAACACAGAAAACAATGTAATCCATAGGCTAATAATTGGTCACGCCCTGAGCAATCATGAAAAATTCTCTCAACTTAAATCAAGAATTCCCCTAGAGAAACATATTTACTTAGCTCATCGCGAAAAGCTTCCAGTTTTCTATGCCTTTCAGGATATTCAAGGTTGCTGGCAATCAGAAAATCTATGGATGGGTTGTGAGATAGCTCGAGACATGATGTTTAAAACCGCAATGAGTTTCACCTACCTTACGGGTACAACAAACAAACATTATAAGTGGGTATACTCAAACATGTACCGCATTGAAGGATTTGATGAGATCAAGAATAAATTCTTCGCACTAGCCAGACAAGGTTCCAGCACAAGAGACGAATGCAGATCGTACATTCAAGAAACCCTCAAATATATGGATCTGCTATTTTTAGAAATTGAAAAAACTCTAAACAACTCAAAAATATATCCAACTGCAGAACAGTCTCTCGCTGCCCTCGACAATGAATTCAATGAGCGCAAGCAGACCACACACAAAGTTTCAATGTGCGAATACTATTTCAGAAAAAAATACTTTGCCGCAAAAGACACTCCGCCGCTTTTGAGTTTACTGAAAGAGTGGGAATAAAGCGCCTTTACAACACCACACTTGTTAATTGGTGCTACTCGCTGGCGGCCCGCTTATGGAAATTTACAAAATAGCAATTCCGCTCATATTCTCTAGATTGGGCGACATGACAGCTTCACTGATCTACTTTTCCTTCGCTGGCCACTTTATCGTTGACTCACTTGATTCCGCTTCATTTGCCTTGGCATCAATATCGTTTATTACTGTCATCGGTATCGGATTTTTTTCTCCAACACTAATCAAGATAGCGGGATCAAATAATCTAAACACAAACAACATAAAATCCGAAATAACAATATCACTAAGGCTCTCGATTTTATTTGGAGCCCTGATCATATCTATGATTTCTTTTGCGCACACAATCGCGCTTACGCCAATGACAAACCTAACCAACACGGAAGACATCCAAGCACTGCTGTTAATATCCCTATCAATTCCAGCCATATACCTACAGGTTACAATATTCAATTTTTTTAACGGAGTACAAAAAACACACTACGAAGTAATTTATACGTGGACATTTAACATTTGCCTCACTTCAGCCTGCATAATCTTGATTAACACGAACTCGGCAATCACGCTACCTGACTTCATACTCATATATTCTTGCTTACGATGTGCTTTCGCAACCCTCGCACTTTTCTACTTCAACTCTAAAATCCACCTGTATATAAAAAACTTCCAGAAAGCCATACAAATACCGAAAGAACAGTATCTTAAGTATATAGCTCGAGGTTTGCCAATGGCCTTATGCTTTGGGGGTGAAAGCTTTCTATTTTTCATATTATCATTCATTTCGAAAAACTTAGGTGAAAACAATTTATCCGCCTACCAAGCCTCACTACACTTTATAAGCATCATATATATGATATCAATTGGAATAGGGAATGCGACTGGGCTTATCGCCGCCCGTCAATTTACCAGAAGGGATTTAGGATCGCTTAAAAAAACTTATATCCAAGGACTAAAATCAGGCCTATTAGCACTAACGCCCTTTTTGCTAGCCAGTGTCCTTTGGAAAGAAAACATTTCCATGACCTATACGTCAGATTCAACGATCAGGAAACTAATTGAAACCAATACTCTTTACTCGATTCCTTTTTTAACTTTTGAATTCATCTATGTTTTAACCAGGACGATTTTGAGGAGCATGGACGATTTCTGGGTTCCCACACTTCTAACTATTCTGACGCTGAACATTTTTGGCATTACCCTTTGCGCAATTCTTCTAAATTTTTACCGCAACATACATTCTATATTTATAACCTTAATAATCTGCTCATTCATTCTGATGCTGGCAATGTTTTGGCGATTGACATTTTTATTGAAAACACACAGCAACCAGCCAATAGGTAAACTTTAGATACTTGATCCCGCTTTTACTAATTCACAACGCAAGTTAAAACATCTAACCGATTGCATTTTCGTGAGACTCCAAACATGAATCATGCTAGCGCGTTACCTTTGCTCTACAACTCGCACTTAAATTCCACAACCATTATCAGCGAACATCACGCATGGAGAACTCTGACCGGTTTACAAACCAGTGATTATTACGCTTACCGCAAAGCACTAATGAACGGGTGCCATCTCCAGAGAGCCTCCTTTGAACTCCGCCATCCAGAAGTCATGGTTTGCGACTTGAGCAACCTCGACCCAATTTATGATGGCATGTCAGACGAAGAGATAATACGAATATGGGAGTACTTAAACTCAAGGACAACCCAATTACAATCATCTGACATTTGCAAGATAAAGGGAGATGGTCTCTCACCAGAACTAGCCGTGTCAGGACCTTCCAAAGCCAAATTATTAGATTTCAAGAGCGACCTGATTAAAGAAGCACTCGCGACATCCCACCAGCCTTTCCCCTGCGTAAAGCCAACGAATAGAGGCCTTACAAAAACCAGACTGCTAATAGATACTGATAATGAAACCTTGGATTTCCACAATAAATTCTGCGCCTTCTACAGCAAATACATTTCTTATGAACACTGGGATAGCAGTCTTGCTCTCAATACCAGATACATCTATGACGACCACTCTATCTGGCTAAAAATCAAAAACATATCAAAAAATAAGCTCTTTTTATTATCAGCCGGCCTACCACTTGCACTTGGATATCTGGCAGCTACCAAAGATACAGATATATTCTTTTCTGAAATTCATCGCCAAAATGACCCGAGCCTTCTAACTAGAGATGAAAATTTTCTAGACATATTCCCCCATATAACTTCGCCGAATGATTCATGGCTGATTATAGACAAGGCCTATACCGGCGGAAGCCTCAGGCAAGCGGCGAATATGATCAGAAAGAAACTTGGTTATAATTTCGAAGTTAAAACACTAGCACTTTTCCCCAAAACCTTCAGCGCCTTTATGAGTGCAGACTACGCCGTTTACGCAGGAAAACTATTCGACGTAAAAGTCTACGCATCTAAACTCAATCGGAAAAACTGGCATACGCAATTAATATCTGAGAAGTCGGTATGAGAGCACTATTCAAGCGTGAATACATTCCAGAACTGGAAGTAAGTCTTTATGAAGCCAGAAAGCAGTTACGGCGCTATTGGGCCGGCACATTGTCCAGTCTTCCAGAATTTAACAAAACCAATACAGACCAGCATTTCAACCAAACACAATACGACATAAATTGCCAAAACATACTCTTTAGTTGCCTGTCAAAATCTCGTCTCAAAATGACAATTTACTCAGAAGAAAGCACTTCACCAATAAAACTTGGAGATCACGGTGACCTTTACGCTCTGATTGACCCCCTAGATGGCACACACAATGCGCTTATGGGTTTCCCGAACTACACATCTAGTGTTGCCATCTATCATGGTAACGAGTACGTATTTGGATGGATTTACGACATCTCTAGAGATTTAGTCTATACCGCTGCGCTTGGTGAAGGAGCGTATCTTCAGTCCGCAATAATTGTGAAACGGTTAACCACTCGAAAAACCGAATCATTAGAACAAATGCGACTTTCATTTCACCGTCCTCGTGGCAGTAAAGAAAGACATAAAATAGAACGGCTTTTATGGTCAGCGGACAAAGTTCGTATTTACTCTTGCTCTTCGTTAGAAATCTGCCTGATTGCTGCTGGGGTTCTTGATGCGTTTATTGATATCGGTTCACCTGGGCACGAGAGAAGCTGTGATATTGCGGCGGCAGAACTTATTTTGAGAGAGTCAGGCGGAGCATTATTCGATGAAAAAGGTCACTCAAGGCATTGCTTACCGCCATCCGTAGAAGCCCTGAAGGATAATGGAACATTGATTGCCTTATCTTCAGAAGATCTAATAAAAATATTCTTGTAGTGCAATTAACTGGAAGCCGAATCATGCTATTCGATACAGTAAAATTGAAACTCGCCCTACTGGCTAACGGCGTTAATTTCAGCAGGGATTTCTTAGAGCATTTCCAAACAGAGGTGAATCATATTGAAAAAAGACGTGCATACGGAACAGGTGACAGCGTCATAATCAACCCAACGATCCGAACCCCACAAGAAATTGTTCTTGATGGCGATATCATTACTGCCGCCAACTACAACCCACACTCAAAATACAAAATCATCTTAGAGCGAAACACTCCCGCACTAAGCTACAATAAAAACATCATTGACATTACTTTTCCAGCCAGGCCTAAATCTTACGGAAAAATCTTAAGTAATGGCGAGTTATTTGAAAAACATCTGACTATATATGGAAATTCTACGCTTGGAATTTTCTCCCCCGGCCATTGCTACTACTTCAATGACGGTCATGAGTGTAAATTTTGCTCTCTGGGTTCAGCTCGAGAAAGCCTGTCAGATCATAGAATGCGAATTAAGGGCGACATCGCTGGAGAAGCAGTAGCGATGGCTGTCAAAGATGAGAGTCGCCGATACCGAAGAGTCTTATTGAACGGAGGTACAATCCCTAACTACGACAAAGGGTATGGGATGCATATCGATTTGCTGAATAGAGTAAAAGAAAAGAATGCACATAACCACTTGGACTACCACTTGATTTCTATGCCACCCAAAGACTTCCGTCTTTTCGAAAAATTCAAGGCTGTCGGCAATAATATGTCAATGAGCCTGGAGGTATTCAACCCTGGACTTTTTTCAGAAGTATGCCCAGGCAAATCTCGTGACTACACTCGGGATCGTTTCCTCGAAGCTTTTGAAGCCGCTGTAGAAACTCTCGGGCGCGGCAACGTATATGCCGGATTCGTTGCCGGAATGGAGCCATTAGAGTCAATCATAGAGGGTATCGAATACTTTGGTCAGATGGGCGTAGTTCCAGCAGTGGCAGCATTTCACCCAGATGCTAGCTCGCAATACAGTGCGAGAAAACGACCTTCCGTAGAGTTTCTGAGTTCAATTGGTAAAAAGATGTCAGAAATTTATCAAAGAGAAGGATTTCGACCATTGATAGAGGGTAGCGGTAGAAACTCTCTAGATACTGAGGCTTACCTAGGAGCGTTCGCATGAACTACACCTCAGAGCAAGGAATATTTATCGCATTTGAAGGAACGGATGGTGCAGGAAAGTCTACTATCGCAAGAGCAACATACGAAATCCTCTCCCAATCTAATATAGATTTGCACTACGTCGACAAAAACCGCCCACCCGTTTCTTCAGGATATACCGAATACCACATGTCACGACTGCGGGAAGTTCTTTGGGACTATCCGGACAACGCCCCTCTTGAGCAATTAGGCGACAAACACTGGATGAGCCTTATAACTGCATGGTTTCAAGCGACAGACCATGCTGCTATATCTCCAATAGTTAGCTCTGGCGAAAATTGCATCGCAGATGGCTGGTACCACAAATACCTAGCGCGCTTCTTGCTTAAAAGTACAGATTTAGCAGAAGAAGCCCTAACAGTATTTTCAACAATTAGAAAGCCAGACTTCGTGATTTTCCTCGATATTGACCCAGCTCTCGCGGCACAAAGAAAGGGATCGTTCCGTCTAAGCGAGAGCGGAGCTTATGACGGTGGCAATGAGGATCGCCTTAAAAGTTTCATTGCATATCAGAACCGAGTCCGATCCAGTTATGAGCGCTGTGGTTTGGCAAATTGGGTGGTGATTGACACCACCGATTTAAGTGAAGAGGCAGTACTTGATAGAGCGGTAGGCGCGGTACAAAAAATCCTTATTAAAAACTAGAAATCCCGCCTACCCGGGTGAGTGCATGACACGTACAAATGAGTAACCAATCTCCCACAGGGGTTTAGTGTTGGCTCACAGAGTGAGGATCATCTCGTGCCACGCCATCCCGCCGTGGTCGGACTCGGACGGTTTGATGTAGGCAAAACCGAACCCGGCGTACAGCGGGATGTGCCGTTCCTTGCACATCAGGTGAATCGTTGCCCTGCCCTGCTCGCGCATGCGTTCGATGAACTCGCCCAGCAGGCGCTTGGCCAGCCCCAGGCCCTGATAATCCGGGTGCACCACCACCGACATGATCACCACGTTCGGCCCGGCCGGGTCGTGGCCGATCAGTTCCTTGAACGCCTCGTCGGACATCTGCACATCAAATGCCGCGCCGGAGTTGATGAAGCCGGCCACCTGCCCGTCCACTTCGGCGACGATGAAACCGTCCGGCCAGGTGGCGATGCGCGTGGCGATCTTCTCGCGGGTCGCGGCTTCGTCGCCTTCGTAGGCGAGGGTTTCGATGGCGTAGCAGCGGTCCAGGTCGGCGGCGGTGACGTGGCGGATGACGGTGTTCATGGCGGCTCGAAATCAGTGAAAACAAGGCCGCCAAGGATAAAGGAATAAGGTGTTCATATCGATCCGCACGGGCAGCGTAAAGCCTGCGTATAAGCGCTTTTCTTCGCAATCGGGACGGTCTATTCCTGAGCACTGTCTCTGATCACCCGAAGGGGAAACAGCTTATGAGCAGCGTGGAAATCGGTTTGTTGATGGTGTTGGGCATCAGCTTTTTCGGCTTCATCACCTTGGGCATCGACCTGTTGCGGGCGCGACGGATCAAGGGCAAGTAAGACTGGACCGGCAGCGCGAAACGGGTTCGCGCTGCCGGTTGTAGATCAGGTTTTCTTTTCCACCGGGACGCAGATTTCCAGCTTGCCGGTGTTGGTTTTGGGATTGAAATCGGCGCTGTAGCGTTCCAGCTCCGGGGCGTTGAGCCCTTTGTACTCGGACGCCGGCAGCCAGGTGTTGTAGATGTAATCAATGGTCTGCGGCAGCTGATCCAGCGAACCCTTGTGTTCGAACACCGCGTACTGGCGCGGCAGGACTTCGATCCACGGATACTTTTCCTGCGGGAAGTCGTCCAGCTTGCGGATTTCGACTCCGGCCATGTAATCGAAACCGCCGTTGCCGTCGAAATTGCTGCAAACGCCGTAGGTCAATTCGCCCTTCTGCCCCGGAATGTTTCCGATGTGCGGGATCAATTTTTCCCACAGCGCAGGGATGTCCTGAACGGTCTCTTTGGTGAAGCGATCGCGAAAACCTGCAATCAGCAGGAAGTGTCCATGTTCGAAGCGAGGTTCAGCCACTTCGACGCGTTTTTGCTCATCCATGACTCGACTCCTTGAACGAAAAAAGTGGGTTCGGCTGGGAGTATAGAAGCCAAACCCGATTCGCACATTTACAGCGTATGCAGGGCCTCGGCGGCGCCGGAACCGACGAACTCGTTATAGCCCGATACGATCACGTAGACCGCGAAATAGCAGAAGATCGCTGCCGATGCCATGTAGGAATAGCGCAGCAGTTTGTCGCCCAGCAACTTGCCGCCATGGCTCGCGGCGAAACACAGCCCCGCCGACCACAGCAGCCCGGCGCACAGGAAGCCGCCAAGGAACAGCGCCGAGCTCAAAGGACCGCCGCCGCCGGAGCGGGCGATCAACGTACCGCCCACGGCCGCGAACCAGAGAATGGCGCTCGGCGACGACATGGCGAGAAAAATCCCACGGAAGAATTCCTTGCGATGGGAGTTCTGGCCAACCTCGGCGGTCGCCGCCAATTGCGCCTCGTGGTGGATCGCCGAATAGATCATCTTCGCCGCGAAGTAGATCAACAACGCCGAACCGCCGATCCACAGCACCCAGCGCACGGTTTCGTATTGCAGCAGAACGGTCATTCCGGCCAGCGCCAGCACCGCGTAGATCAGGTCGCCGACGCAGGTGCCGAGACCCAGTGCGAAGCCCTGAAAATAACCGCGCTGCATCGCCAGGGTAATCATCGCGATGTTGGCCACGCCGATATCCAGGCACAGCGAAAGGCTCAACAAAAAGCCGCTGGTGAATTCCATTAACCGTTTTCCTTGGGAAAAAATTGTTGTCGTGCACGCTGGACAGCCTGCCATCGCTGCCCTTATCTTCCGCCACAGGTCACCGCAGTGACCAGCGTCGCTCGGACGGTTCCGGGCGCTTACGTTATCCGAGGCAACAATGGCTGAACAAGGTTCGCCGCGCCGCTTTGCGCGCATAGATCGACTCCCCCCTTACGTTTTCAACATCACTGCCGAGCTGAAGATGGCCGCCCGACGTCGTGGCGAAGACATCATCGACTTGAGCATGGGCAACCCCGACGGCGCCACGCCGCCGCACATCGTTGAAAAACTGGTGCAGGTTGCACAACGCGAAGACACCCACGGTTACTCCACGTCCAAGGGCATTCCGCGCCTGCGTCGGGCGATTTCCAACTGGTACAAGGAACGCTACGAGGTCGAGATCGACCCGGAAAGCGAAGCCATCGTCACCATCGGTTCCAAGGAAGGCCTGGCGCACCTGATGCTGGCGACCCTGGATCAGGGCGACACCGTGCTGGTGCCGAACCCGAGCTACCCGATTCACATCTACGGTGCCGTGATTGCCGGCGCCCAGGTGCGGTCGGTGCCGCTGGTACCGGGCGTGGATTTCTTTGCCGAGCTGGAACGGGCGATTCGCGGCTCGATCCCGAAACCGAAGATGATGATCCTCGGCTTCCCGTCCAACCCCACCGCCCAGTGCGTGGAGCTGGATTTCTTCGAGCGGGTGATCGCCCTCGCCAAACAGTACGACGTGCTGGTGGTGCACGACCTGGCTTACGCCGACATCGTCTACGACGGCTGGAAAGCCCCGTCGATCATGCAGGTGCCGGGCGCCAAGGACATCGCGGTGGAGTTTTTCACCCTGTCCAAGAGCTACAACATGGCGGGCTGGCGCATTGGTTTCATGGTCGGCAACCCGGAACTGGTCAGCGCCCTGGCGCGAATCAAGAGCTACCACGACTATGGCACCTTCACCCCGCTGCAGGTGGCCGCAATTGCTGCGCTTGAAGGCGATCAGCAATGCGTGCGCGACATCGCCGAGCAATATCGCCAGCGTCGCAACGTACTGGTCAAAGGCCTGCATGAACTGGGCTGGATGGTCGAAAACCCGAAAGCCTCGATGTACGTCTGGGCGAAGATTCCCGACGCCTACGCCCATCTCGGTTCGCTGGAGTTCGCCAAGAAGCTGCTGGCCGAGGCCAAGGTCTGCGTCTCGCCGGGCGTTGGTTTCGGTGAGTACGGCGACGATCATGTGCGCTTCGCGCTGATCGAGAACCAGGACCGGATTCGCCAGGCCGTACGCGGGATTCGCGGGATGTTCCGGGCGGATGGCCTGGTGACCAAATCCTGACGCTGGGCACATAACACTGTGGGAGCGAGCCTGCTCGCGATTGCGGGCTGACATTCAACATTTTCATTGAATGTTATGCCCTCATCGCGAGCAGGCTCGCTCCCACATTTGTTTTGCGATGTGCCTGCTTAAACGAACAGCGACAACAACAGAATAAAGCCCAGGCCAACCACCGACAGGATGGTTTCCATCGCCGTCCAGGTCTTGAAGGTCTCGGCCACGGTCATGTTGAAGTACTGCTTCACCAGCCAGAAACCGGCATCGTTGACGTGGGACAGGATCAAGGAGCCGGCACCGGTGGCCAGCACCAGCAGCTCACGGTTCACGCCCGGGATCATCCCCACGACTGGCACCACAATACCCGCACCGGTGATGGTCGCCACGGTGGCCGAACCGGTCGCGATGCGGATCACCGCCGCCACCAGCCACGCCAGCAGGATCGGCGAGATCTGCGCGCTGACCGCCATGTGGCCGATCACGTCGCCCACACCGCTGGTCACCAGCATCTGCTTGAAGCCACCGCCGGCGCCGATGATCAGGATGATCGCGGCGGTTGGCGCCAGGCTGGCGTCGAGCCACTTGAGCATCTGTTGGGAACCGATGCCCTGCTTGGCGCCGAAGGTGTACAGCGACAGCAGCAATGCCAGCAGCAGCGCCGAAATCGGGTGACCGATCATGTCCATCCAGGTGCGGAAGAAATGACCGTCCGGCAGCGCCACATCAGCGAAGGTTTTCAGCAGCATCAGGAACACCGGCAGCAGCACGGTGACCAGGGTGATGCCGAAGCTTGGCAGTTTGGTCGAATCGGTTTCACGGGCCAGTTGATCGACCAGTTCCTGGTTCGGATGACCCGGGATGTGCTTGGCGATGAACGTACCGAAGATCGGACCGGCAATGATGGCGGTCGGCAGCGCGACGATCAGACCGTAGAGAATGGTCTTGCCGATGTCGGCACCGAACACGCCGATGGCCAGCAGCGGGCCCGGGTGCGGCGGCACCAGACCGTGCACGGCGGACAGGCCGGCGAGCAGCGGAATACCGATCTTGATGATCGACACACCGGTGCGGCGAGCGACGATGAACACCAGCGGAATCAGCAGCACGAAGCCGATTTCGAAGAACAGCGGAATGCCCACCAGGAACGCGGCGAACATCATCGCCCACTGAACCTTGTCCTTGCCGAAGGCGCGGATCAGGGTCTGGGCGATCTGATCGGCACCGCCGGATTCCGCCATCATTTTGCCGAGCATGGTGCCCAGCGCGAGGATGATGCCGACGAAACCGAGCACACCACCGAAGCCGTCCTGGAACGCCTTGATGATGGTGCCGATCGGCATGCCGGACGTCAGGCCGAGGAACGCGGCGGCGATGGTCAGGGCAATGAAGGGATGGAGCTTGAACTTGGTGATCAGGACGATAAGCCCGATCACCGTGACCACTGCATCAAGCAGCAGGTAGGCGTCATGGGACATGCCAAACATTGGGGGTGTCTCCTGGTTTGTTGTTGTTATTAAAGCGGGTTAATCAGAAGTCGAAAGGACAGCGCTATCTTCGCAATCACACTCATACCGCCTGTTTCAGGCCATGGGCCTGCCACCAGACGTGGGCTTGCGACGCCAGTTCTTCAACGCTGTGGATCGAAGCATTCAGGGCCAGGGTCAACGGCTCGCCCTTGGGCGATTCGAGGGTGGCGAACTGGCTTTCGATCAAGGTCGCCGGCATGAAGTGACCCGGACGGTGGGACACACGTTCGGCGGCCACTTCAGGCGTCAATTCGAGGAACACGAAGCCCAGACCCGGCAAGGCGCTACGCAGCACTTCGCGGTAACTGTGTTTGAGGGCCGAGCAGGTCAGCACCGGACGTTCGCCCAGGGCGTCGACGCGGCGCAGTTCATCGCACAGGCTGTCGAGCCAGCCGGCACGGTCTTCGTCGTTCAGGGGGATCCCCGCGCTCATCTTTTCGATGTTCGCGGCCGGATGGAAAGTATCGCCTTCAATGGCAGTGGCGCCGCTCAATTGGCACAGGGCCTCGCTGACGCACGTCTTGCCGCAACCGGCAACGCCCATGATGACCAGGGCGGTGATGGGATGATTCATGTAACACCTCAGCGCGCAGACAGCGCTACCTTTGCTAGCTATGACTCTAGTGCACAGGCAGAAGTTGCCGACGCCTTCTTGTCGTTTTTTTGGGTTGCAGCAGGTTTTGTCCGTACGCCAAAAAGCGAGGATCAGGCAGGACCTCGCTTACGCATTTGCAGCTGCATAAGGACAGCGCTACCTTAGTGCCTTGATTTTTGTTTGGCAAGCCGCCCGATGACCACCCCTAAAAACGATAAAAACACCCGCACCACCGGCCGTCCCACCCTCAATGAAGTCGCCCGGCTGGCCGGGGTCAGTCCGATTACCGCCTCGCGCGCCTTGCGCGGGGTCAGCACGGTTGCCACCGAGCTGGTGGAAAAAGTGCAAAAAGCCGCGCTGGAACTCAACTACGTGGTCAACCCCGCCGCCCGCGCCCTGGCCTCGGCCCAGAGCCATTCGGTGGTGGTGCTGGTGCCTTCGCTGTCCAACCTGCTGTTCATCGACACCCTGGAAGCCATTCATCGGGTGCTGACGCCCAAAGGCTTTGAAGTGTTGATCGGCAACTTCCACTACTCGCGCGATGAAGAAGAAAACCTGCTGCGCAACTACATGGCCTATCAGCCACGCGGTTTGCTGCTGACCGGCTTCGACCGCACCGAAAGTTCGCGACGGATGATCGAGGCCAGCAACATTCCCTGCGTGTACATGATGGAACTGGACAGCGCCGCCGGGGTGAACTGCGTCGGTTTCTCCCAACTCAGCGCCGGGGAAACCGCCGCCGAGCATTTGCTGTCCCGTGGCCGCAAGCGTCTGGCGTACATCGGCGCGCAGCTCGATCAGCGCACCCTGCTGCGCGGTGAAGGCTTTCGCAAGGCGTTGCAGAAGGCTGGTCGCTATGACCCGGATCTGGAAGTGCTGACACCGCGCTCATCGTCCGTGGGCCTGGGTGGCGAGTTGTTCCTGCAACTGCTGGCGGCGCACCCGGATGTCGATGCGATCTTCTTCGGCAATGACGACCTGGCCCAGGGCGCCCTGCTGGAAGCGCTGCGCAACGGAATCAAAATCCCCGAACAAGTGGCGATCCTCGGTTTCAACGACCTGCCGATGTCGGAGCACATGGTGCCGCGCCTGAGCAGCATCAACACGCCCCGCGAAGCGATCGGCAAGCGTGCGGCGGAGCAGATGCTGACGCTGATGGCCGGTAACAGCGTGGCGCGGCCGGTGGAGGACATGGGCTTCGAACTGAAGATTCGCGAGAGCACCTGACTCAACCTCCCAGCAACTCCACCAGAGCCAGCGCGCCCTTCTGCAACGGCTGGCTCTTGAGCCACACCGCGTGCACCGGCAGCACCAGACCGTTTTCGATGTTGCGAAAATTCAGCCGTTTCAAGCGTCCGCTATCGAGCCACGGCTGTACCACCGACAACGGAAAATTGCCCCAGCCCAACCCCGCCTCGACCATTTCCAGCGCCGTTTCCAGGCTGTCGGTGCGCCAGTGGGATTCGGCCACCAGCGGCCGGGTTTCGCTGATCGGCAAGTCGCGACTGCCGACGACGATCTGCCGGACATGCACCAGATCCTCGAGAAACAGGTCCTGCCCCTGCAACAGCGGACTGTCCGCCGCCAGCGTGGCGATCATCCGCTCAGTGCCGACAAACTGAAAACGCTCCAGCACATTCACGCTCAACCCGGCGAACGCCAGGCACACGCTGATCCGGCCACTGTGGAGCATCGCCAGCACATCGTCCTGTGGCGCGGTCAGCACTTCAATGTCGAGCAGCGGATGGCGCTCGCTGATGTCCTTGATCGCCGTCAGCAACCGTCGGCGATCGATATCCGCCGCCACGCCGATCGATAACTTGCTCTCCAGCCCCAACGACAACTGCACCGCGTGCACCTGCAATTGCTTGAGCTGATCGGCGATCAATCGCGCATGGGGAACCAGCGAAAGTGCCATGGCCGTGGGTTGCGGTTCTCGGTGACTGCGATCAAACAGCGAGTAACCGAGTTCCGCCTCCAGATTACCGATGGCCATGCTCACCGCCGACGGGACTTTGCCCAACGCCCTGGCAGCGGCGGAAAACGAGCCGCGCTCGATCACGGCGAGAAACAGCTCGATGCTTTCACTGTTGAAATTCACTTCGCACACCTATCAATAAAACTGAAAGCTACTGACTTTTTCTGTCACTTCCATTGAAGCTATCTTTCGTCGCCTTCGCCAGCCCCACTGGCCACAAGTCGCAAGAAAGAGGCAATTCCCCATGCAAGGCGTCAAACGCAAACTGGTTTATGTGTCGCTCTATGAAGTGATCGGCATGACCTTCTCGGCCCTCGGCCTGGCCCTGTTGTCCGGCACCTCGCCCGGCAGCACCGGCCCGCTGGCGTTGATCATCACCACCATCGCCGTGACCTGGAACTTCATCTACACCTCGTTGTTCGAACGCTGGGAAAGCCGCCAGGCCTCGCGCACCCGCACGGTGAAACGGCGCATTGCCCACGCCGTCGGCTTCCAGCTGACGCTGATCGTGTTCCTGATTCCGCTGATCGCCTGGTGGATGAACATCAGTCTGGTGCAGGCCTTTTTGCTGGATCTGGCGCTGATCGTGTTCATCCCTTGCTACACCTTCGCGTTCAACTGGTTGTTTGACCGGGTGTTCGGCTTGCCAGCGTCTGCGCTGCCGGATCCGCAGCCCGCGACATAAATCGTTAATTGGTAAGCGGATATTGCAAGAAATCGGCGGTTTTCCCTCGCCAACCGTCGATATAAACAATCCTTGATTTCCGATAGCAGGCTAAGCTTTTCCATCAATAAAAAATGGACCAGCCCATGACTGCACACGCCCCCGCCGCGCAACGCGACGGCATCGACCCGATACGCGCCGCCGAGATTTCCGCCCGCATCGACCGCCTCCCGGCAGTCGCCACGATCTGGCGGCTGGTGGCGCTGCTGTCGATCGGTGGTTTCTTCGAACTCTACGACCTGTTCCAGACCGCCTACATCAGCCCCGGCCTGATCCGCGACGGCATTTTCGCCACCGGCAATCAGGGCGTGTTCGGGTTCTCCGATCAGGCTGCGTTCGCCTCGGCGACGTTCCTCGGACTGTTTCTCGGTGCCAGCCTGCTGAGCCCGATGGCGGACCGTTTCGGGCGGCGGGCAATCTTCACCTTCGCGCTGGTCTGGTACACCGTGGCCACAGTTTTGATGGGCGTGCAGAGTTCGGCGCTGGGGATCATCTGCATGCGTTTTCTGGTGGGCATCGGTCTCGGCATCGAACTGGTGACCATCGACGCCTACCTCTCGGAACTGGTGCCCAAGCGCATGCGCAGTTCGGCGTTCGCTTTCGCGTTTTTCGTGCAGTTCCTGTCGGTGCCAGCGGTGGCGTTGATGTCCTGGTGGCTGGTGCCGCAGGCGCCGTTCGGGGTGTCCGGCTGGCGCTGGGTGGTGTTGGCCAGCGCAGTGTTTGCGCTGTTCATCTGGTGGCTGCGCAAACGTCTGCCGGAGTCGCCGCGCTGGCTGGCCCAGCATGGCCGTTTCGATGAGGCGAACCGGATTCTCGACGACATTGAGGCGCGCTGTGAGAAAGATCATCGCCAGCCACTCGACGCACCGGAAGCCGTGGCAGTCGATGTCGAGGGCAAGGGCCGTTTCGCCGATATCTGGCAACCGCCCTATCGCCGCCGCGCGTTGATGCTGATCGTCTTCCACATCTTCCAGGCCATCGGCTTTTTCGGCTTCGGCAACTGGCTGCCGGCGCTGCTTTCCGGTCAGGGTGTCAGCGTCACTCACAGCCTGATGTACGCGTTCATCATCACCCTCGCCTACCCGCTCGGGCCGTTGCTGTTCGTCAAATTCGCCAACCGCTTCGAGAACAAGTGGCAGATCGTCGGCTCGGCCCTCGGCGCCATGAGCTTCGGCACCTTGTTCGCGTTGCAGACCAGCGCCTTCGGCCTGATCTTCTGCGGGGTGATGATCACCTTCTGCAACGCCTGGCTGAGCTTCAGTTATCACTCCTATCAGAGCGAATTGTTCCCCACCAACATCCGCGCCCGGGCCGTGGGGTTCTGCTATTCGTTCAGTCGCTTGTCGACGGTGTTCAGCAGCCTGCTGATCGGTTTGTTCCTCGACCACTTCGGCACGCCGGGCGTGTTGGCGTTCATCGTCGCCAGCATGCTGATCGTGATGCTTACCATCGGCTACTTCGGCCCCCGCACCCGAAACCTCGCACTGGAAAACATCGCCCATCGCTGACGAACAACGGTCATCCTCTGCCGCCTACCGGCAAGGGATGACCGCTTGGCCTGTTCACGCCAGACACAAGCAATTGAAATAGAAGGACTTATTCGAAAGGCACGGTATTTGCTGCCCAGGACTGACAGTCATTACCTACAGGTCCTTTCATCATGTTGGTCAGTGCAAAACAACAGCAAATCATCCACCTGCCCAAGCCGCTGAATGACGATGCAACCGCCACGGCAGCGGCCGGTCTGCAAGGCGGCCTGCACGGCGCGATGCTGCAGACCCTGCAAAACCAGACCCAGGCGCAAACCGCCGAAGCCACCGCCAAAGTGCAGGAATCGGCCACCCAACTGGCGACCCGGCAAGTCAGCGAAGCCACCCGCATCAGCGACAACGTCGACGAAGCATTCGCCAAGACCCGTGTCGCCCTGCAAACCTCCGATACTTCGCCGAGCAAATCCACAGGCTCATCGGCCCTGGACGAGTTCAAGGACTACATGAGCAAAACGCCGGAACAGCGTCTGCGCGACAGTATCCTTCAGGAAATGGGCCTGACCGAGGACGACATCAAAGCCATGCCGCCGGAGAAACAACTGGCCATCGGCAAAGAGATCGCCGAGCGACTGCAGGACAAGATGAAGCTGGCCGAAGCCGAGAAACAGAACAAACAGGACGCCAACTCGGCCAAGATCAGCGACCAGTCGGCAGACAAGTTCCTCGCTTCACTCTGACCCGCATCACGCTGCGCAGCGGCGCAATAAAAAAGGATCCCCACCGGGGATCCTTTTTTTCAGCCGTGAAACCGTCAGTTCAACTGCAAAGTCTCATTGAACTGGCTGATCGCATCCACCACATGCCGCGAACCCTGCTGGATCTCCCGGATTGCGTCGCCCGCCTCGTTCGCCAGTTCCACCCCGAGCCCGGTGCGGCTCAGGCTCGACTGCATGCTCGACACTGCGCTCAGTGACAGCTCATGGTTCTTGCGCACCACATCGACGATCTCCAGGGTCGCCTGACTGGTCCGCGCCGCAAGACTGCGCACCTCGTCCGCCACCACCGCAAAACCACGCCCGTGCTCACCGGCCCGCGCTGCTTCGATGGCCGCGTTGAGCGCCAGCAGGTTGGTCTGGTCGGCAATCCCGCGAATGGTCTGGACGATGGTGCCGATGATGTCCGACTGTTTGCTGACCGCATCGATGCTCAGCGCCGCTTCGTTGAGGTCGCGGGAAATGTCCTGAATGATCTGCACCGTTTGCTGCACGACCTGTGAGCCTTTTTGCGCGCAGGCGTCGTTTTGTACCGAGGTGCTGTGGGCCGATTCCGCGGCGGTCTGCAGCGTGGTCATCTGATGGGTGATGTCGCTGGCGAACTTCACCACTTTGTACAACCGGCCCTTGGCGTCGAACAGCGGGTTGTAAGAAGCTTCGAGGTAAACGGTTTGCCCGGACTTGTTCTTGCGCTCGAAGCGGTGCGAGTGATATTCGCCGCGATTGAGCGAAGCCCAGAACGCTTTGTACTGCGCGGATTCGGCCTCGACCCGGTGACAGAACAGACTGTGGTGATGGCCGACGATTTCGTTGAGCGAGTACTGCATGGTCTTGAGAAAGTTGTCGTTGGCGGTGATTACATTGCCTTGCGGGGTGAACTCGATCACCGCCATCGAACGGCCGATGGCGGCCAGCATGCTTTCTTCTTCCTTTTCCTTGTTCACGCGCGCGGTGATGTCCGCCGCCACTTTGATCACACTTCGGACTTGTTTGTCCGGGCCATACACCGGCATGTAACTGGCTTCCAGCCAGATCTCCCGACCGCTTTTGTTCAAACGCAGGAAAGTGCCGCTGATGGGTTCGCCACGGGCCAGGTCACGCCACAACTTGGCGTATTCCTCGCTGCGGTAAAACGCCTCTTCACAAAAGATCCGGTGATGTTTGCCACGCACTTCTTCGGCGCTGTAACCCATGGTCTTGCAGAAGTTCTCATTGGCATCCAGCACGATGCCCTCGGGGGTGAATTCGATCATTGCCATCGAACGGCTGATCGCCGCCAACTTCGCGTTGGTTTCGGTCAGGGCACAGCTGAAGCGCTCGATTTCCTGCAGGTCAGCCTTGTGATGTAGGTTGAACATGTCTCTATCACCTTCCGCGCGTTCTTTTGATTTGATGAAAGTTCGGGTCTTTCAGAATCCACCACTACGTTCCAGAGAACAGGCACACGCCTTCCTCCACAGGAGGAAGTTGTCAGGTGATAAACGATGATTAATCAAAGAGTCCATGTAGCGACGCTTTAATCAAGACATCCTTCTCTTGATAGCCCGCAGGCGGGCCATTCCTAACGTGTAGAAGAACTTCCATTTAAAAAATTTTCCTTGTCGGTTCAGTGTCCGGTGCCTTGGATTGCGCACTCTGGCAGCTTTGTTCGTGGCTAACCTAATGCCGTCGAGGCGCTTTGGATGACGGTCGACATAGTTAGTTAGGTTTGAGCATAGACAGCGTAAAGCCTTGCGCAAGGCCACTAGTCGGCCAGCACCACGGGGAATAAGGACAAAAAGCGGACAAGAAACGGTTCAGCGGCGGGGGTGTTGGTTGCCATTGCGACCGACTCGCAATGGCAACTTTTGAAACGACACAATTATCGCAAAAGTACTACAGACTCCCGCTGACTTTATTCGCCACATCACCCGGCACCCAAGGCTTCCACACTTGCGGTTGATCACGCAGGAACGCTTCGGCGACCTGGCGTGGCTGCTGACGCTTCTCGCTCATCCCGGCCAGGGTCTGGTTCAGCAGATCGATCGGCAAGTCGACCTTTTCAAAGAATGTCACCAGTTCCGGGTACTGTGCCTTGAACGGCGCCGACACGCCAATTGCCAGGCTCGCCGGCATCGAGCGGGTGCCTTTCGGATGGGGGTTGTTGGCATCGGCCAGGGTTTTCCAGGCGTCGGCGTCGAACGGCGGCTCTTCGAGCTTCACCAGTTTGAAGCGACCGAGCAGCGGCGTCGGCGACCAGTAGTAGAACAGCACCGGTTTGCCGCGCTTGATCGACGACGCCACCTCGGCATCCAGCGCCGCGCCGGAACCGGTGCGGAAGTTGACGTAACTGTCGTTCAGCGCATAGGCCTTGAGCTTCTGGCTGTTGACGATTTCCGAGGTCCAGCCGGTCGGGCTATTGAGGAAACGCCCACGGCTCGGGTCTTCCGGATCCTTGAACACATCCTTGTAGCGCGGCAGGTCGGCCACCGATTTCAGCTCCGGCGCCAGCGGTTTGATCCCGCGCTCGGGGTCGCCCTTGATCACGTATTCCGGCACCCACCAGCCTTCGGTAGCGCCCTTCACCGTGTCGCCAAGGCCGAACACCTTGCCCTCGGCAGCAGCCTTGACCCACGCCGGACTGCGCCCGGCCCACTCCTCGCCGATCACTTGGATGTCGTTTTTCGCCAGCGCCGCTTCCAGACTGACGGTGCTGCCCGGCAGCGTGTCGGTCGAATAGCCATAACCTTTTTCAACGATCAGGCGCAGTACTTCGGTGATGAAGCTGCCGCTTTCCCAGGTGATGTCACCGAAGTGAATCGGCGCGGCTTTTTCCACTGCCACGGCGTGCCCGGCAGTCAGGGTCAGGGCCAGCAGCGAACTGCCGAGCAGGGTTTTGATCGATCTCATGCGGACCTCTTGTTCTGGGAGGAAATCAGGGTTTGGTTGGCGCTGTGGCGGTTGCACAGGGCCTGGGAACGGGTCATGTACAGGCTCACCGAACGCTGGGAGATGCCCAGTTCGGCAGCAATTTGCGGGTAGGTCAGGCCGTCGATGCGGGCCAGCAGAAAGGTCGAGCGCACCTTGCCCGGGAGGCGTTGGAGTGTCCGGTCCAGATGTTTGAGGCTCTGTGACAGGTCGGCGAGTTGTTCGGGAGATGGCGCGTGATCGAGATCCACTTGTTGCAGTTGATTCAGATGCCGACGCTCCAGGTCGCCCCGCCGCCAGCGCTCGTACAGCAGGCGTTGGGCAATGATGGTGAGCAAGGCGCGGGGTTCGCGGATGGCGGTCAGGCCCGGCGCTTCGAGCAGTTGCGCGAAGGTTTCGGCGGCGATGTCTTCGGCGGTGGCCGCATCATTCGATTGCCGACGCAGACGTGTGCACAACCACTGGTAATGGTCGCGAAACAAGGTGTTCACATGATTGCGATGGGATGAGTCGGCGCCGGACATGGGGGCTCCTTGGTCAAGGGTCGCTGAATGTCCGGTCGTCCGGTGGCGCGATCCTAGCAAGGTGCCTTATGCGTTAAAAATACTTAAAAAGAATTCTTATATTCCATTAGTGCATTACAAGAAGCCACTAACGCAAGCGGCCATAACCCAGTTCTTCGGCCTCGCGCTGATAATCCAGCAGAACGAGGTAATCGCTTTCGCTGGCGGGCAGGACATCGGGCAAACCGAGCATGCGGGCCACATCGGGCAAGTCTTGCAGGCTGCGGTTCATGGCCCGGCGCAGGTGTTCGATCTGCTCGTGCGTCGTACTGGCTGCGGTGATGAAGGGCAAGGTCGGGCTGAACGCACTGCGCGCCACCACCCGCAATCCGCCGACCTCTTCAGCGGCGTGCTGCGCCAGGTACGCGAAGGTCACACTGTCGATGGCCGCCAGATCGGCGCGGTCTTCGCGCAACCAGCGCAGGCTTTCCCGATGTCCGCCACTAAGACCCACCGAAGCGAAAAACCGCCCGTCCCGCTGCAACGGCGCCAGGCGCTGGCGCAACAGGTTCATGCCGCTGTTGGAGTCTTCGCTGTTGATCACCCCGCGACTGTCGAAGAACGCCGCCAGACTGCGGCGCGGATCATCGGCGCGGCTGAGGATCAGGCTGCAATGATGACCCGCGCTGGCGTCCGGCAACTCGTAGCGCGGACGGCCGACAATCCTGACCTGGCCACGCAACGCGGTCATCAACGGGTAACCGCAGGTCTGGGTCAACAGCAACTCGGGCGAGCGCCAGAGTTCGAGCAAGGACAAGCCCTCGGCATCGAGCCGCGAACCGCCGAGGTGTTCGAGAAGCCGCGCCAGCCACTGCTCGTTCGCCGCGCGGATCGGCTCGGGGGCGATGTACATCAACAGCTCTGCGTAACCTGACGTCATGGTGGTCTCAAATGAATGGATGCTGCGGACTGTCGATCGGCTTGATGCCGTGCCGGCGCCACAATTGCCCATAACCCTGTACCAGAAATCCGCCGCTGCGTTCGACCCATTGCTCCCGGCGCATGCGATAGGCCTTGGGCAAGTCGTACCACGCCAGCTTCGGCAAATCGTGGTGCACCAGATGGAAATTAAGGTTCAGGAACAGCCAGCGCCATGGCCATCCGGCTTCATTGAGCACTGTGCGCTGCTGCGGTTGTGCGTGGGGCCGATGCTCATAGTAGGAGCGGACCATCGCAATCGACAGCGCCGGGATGCTGATCAGCAGCAGGTAATGCCAGACCGGCAACACGCTGTAGCGGGCAATGAACACCAGCATCAGCACGGTCAAGGCACCGTGGGTCAGCCACATCAACCAGGCCTGCCGTTCGCCGCTTTTGAGGCGTTGCAGTTCTTCACCGGCCAGCGTCAGCAAGGCCAACGGTGCGCCGAGGACGAATCGACCAAGCACAGTCTTGTTCAGCCAGTGCAGGCTGCGTTCGAACAGCGAACTGCCCTGCCAGCGCTGGGCGCTCAGGTAACGGCTTTCGGGATCGACACCGGGGATCGTCAGGTCTTCGTCGCGATGGTGCTGCAAATGGCTGTCGCGATAGAGCGTGTAGGGATACCACACGGCGAATGGCGCGTAGCCGAGGACTTTGTTCACCCAGGTCCAGCGCGTCGGATGGCCATGGAGTAATTCGTGCTGCACCGACAGCCACAGCACCAGCAACGGAATCAGCAGCAGCGTGCTCCACCAGAGACCGAGCCATTCGCTGCCGAGCATCACGCAGAACCAACCGGCATACACGCCAATCAGCAGCAGCCAGGTCGGCCAGTCGGTACGAGCGGTGAAGCGTTGGCGCAGGGCTTCGATCTGTTGGCGATGGGCGTCGTCGAAATAATGGGGCATGGCGTGGCTCGGAACGAAGGTCTGTTCGTTCTGTGCAACACCATCGGGAAATCTTGCAGATTATTTTTGCGGGCTGCTTTCAAGGACAAGACGGGAGCCCGGATCCGGGCTCCCGAAAGGCGTGATCAATGGCCAAAAATGTCGACTTTTTTCGCTCTTTTCTCGTGGCGTTTCTCAATCGCGGTCTTGGCCGGTTTCTTCTTCGCGGCTTTCTTCGAATCCATACCTTTGGACATGATGCGTACTCCACTCAGAGGGGATGTGAGATCAGGTATACACCTATCCCGGCGAGGACGTTGTTTTATAATCCGCGACTTTTGCACCGGCAGTCCGATTCATGACCGACACCCGTTACAGCCAGCTCGACGACCTGTCCTGGCCCTTGATGAACAAGTTCTACCGCCAGCATCAATCGTCGATGAAAGCGGTGCGCGAAGCGCAATTGTGGGTGGCGCGGCAGGAGGAAATCGTGGCGGCGCTGTGCCTGCGGCCGGTGTTCGGCGGGCATTGGCTGACCGGGTTGTTCGTTGATCCGGCCTGCCGCGAACAGGGCATCGCTGCGCAATTGATCGCGGCGGCGGTGAAAGATGTGGAGGCGCCGGTGTGGCTGTTCTGCCATCCGGACCTGCGTGGATTCTACGAGCGGCGCGGCTTCACCTTCGACCCCGCCCTGCCGCAGGCCATGGCCGAACGTTTGAGCCGCTATGCGCGGAGCAAGCCGATGATTGCCATGGAACTGGCGCCGCGCACTGGCTGATCAATCGTCAGCGTCGGGATCGAGATCCGGGAACATCACTTCGGTAAAACCGAACTTGCTGAAATCGGTGATGCGCGACGGGTACAGCCGTCCGATCAGGTGATCGCACTCATGCTGCACCACCCGCGCATGGAATCCCGAGGCCACGCGCACGATCGGCTCGCCCTTGGGATCGAAACCCTCGTAGCGGATCTGTTGATAACGATCCACCGCGCCACGCAGGCCGGGCACTGACAGACAGCCTTCAAAGCCCTCTTCCATCAGCGGGCTCAACGGCGTGATCAGCGGATTGATCAGGATCGTCTGCGGCACGGCTTCGGCGTCCGGGTAACGCTCGCTGTGCTCGAAGCCGAAGATCACCAGTTGCAGGTCGACGCCGATCTGCGGTGCGGCCAGGCCAACACCACCGACGCTTTCCATGGTCTGGAACATGTCGTCGATCAGTTGCCACAATTGCGGGCTGTCGAACATCTCGGCCGGCACCGGCGGGGCAATGCGCAGCAGGCGCTCGTCGCCCATCTTCAGGATTTCACGGATCATGATCAGGCTTCGTCTGTGTTCGGCTTGAGCGAGTGATCGCGCCCGAGACCGGAAACGTGTTGTTTGGGATGTTCATCGAGTTCGCCGGGGACTTTCTCGCCCGAATCCTTGCCCTCGCTGGACATGTGTTCGATCACCGCATTCATCTCCGCGCCGAGCAACAACACGGCAGAGGAAATATAGAAATACAGCAACAGCACGATGATCGCACCGATGCTGCCATACATGGCGTTGTAGTTGGCGAAGGTCTTGACGTAGAACGCGAAACCCAGGGAGGCGATGATCCACACCACCACCGCCAGCACCGAGCCCGGGGTGATGAAGCGGAACTCCTGTTTGACGTCGGGCATCACGTAGTAGATCAAGGCGACGGCCACCATCATCAGGATCACGATCACCGGCCAGCGGGCGATGGTCCACACCGTGACGATGAAATCTTCCAGCCCGACCTGACCGGCAATCCAGCCCATAACCTGAGGCCCCAGCACCATCAGCGCCGCGGCGGCCAGCAGCATGCCGGCGATGCCGACGGTGTAGAAAATCGACAGCGGGAAGCGCTTCCAGATCGGCCGGCCTTCGACCACGTCGTAGGCCGCATTCATCGCGCTCATCATCAGGCGCACACCGGCGGACGCGGTGTACAGGGCGATGACGATACCCACGGAAAGCAGGCCGCCCTTGGACTGTTGCAACTGATCGATCACCGGGTTGACCTGCTCCAGCGCCTGGGGCGGCAACACCAACTCCGATTGCAGACGCAGCCAGGAAAAGAAGTCCGGCAGGTGCAGGAAACCGATCAGGGCAATCAGGAACAGAATGAACGGGAACAGCGAGAACAGCATCTGGTAGGCCAGTGCCGAGGCATAGGTCGACATCTCGTCGTCCATGAACTCGGTGACGGTACGCACGATGACCCGGTGCAGGGGCAGGCCTTTCATGTCGGGGAAAATCATTCGCGTCTCCTTTCGCCGCAAAACAGGTTGAAGTCGTGGCGACTGGGGCCGTTTTCTCTCATCAAAGTAGCCTACTTGGCGACTCTGAAACACTGTGATCCGTGACTGCATGTGAACGACACACAAAAACGGCCATCCTTGGATGGCCGCTTCGGTGTTTCGTTCAAGGCTGGATCAAGCCTTGTCGACGCCTTTCTTGATCGCGTCCTTGGCTTTGCCCACTGCTTGCTGGGCCTCGCCTTTCTTCTCTTGCAATTTGCCTTCGGCTTGCAGCCTGGTGTTGTCGGTAGCTTTACCGACGCCTTGCTTGACGTTGCCGACGGCTTCGTTGGCCATGCCTTTTACTTTATCGCCTGTGCTACTCATGGTGTTTCTCCTTGGTGCATTGAAGGGGAAAAGTCAGTACGTAACGATTGACTGGCCCCGTTTGCGCCAAGTTTCATTTATTTTCAGAACTTCATTTCGTCGCGGCGTGCAGGTTGGGCTTTATGTTTGCGAGCGTAGCCCCGAGAATGCCCACCATAAGGGCGCCAGGCGCCACAGAACCGATCCCGCAGGAATGTTATGAAACTCGATAAAAAGCAGGCCATCGCCCGTCGCAACCAGGAGCTGGGCGGTGCCGTGCTCGGCACCAACAACTGCCACTTCGCCGAACTGAACCGCAACCGTAACATCTGGTGGTTCGATCTGCCGGTGTCGCGCCTGGCCATCGGTCAGTACGAGTGGATTCACCTGTTGATGCACACCCCGGCCACCGACGAACTGCTGCACCTGAAAGTGCCGACCGTGTTTCTGCGCGAAAAGCTCGAAGGCCTGGTGATCCGCAACGAAGGCAAGCGCAAGGCGGCCCTGAGCCTGGAACTGAGTGCCGACAAGGATTCTTACCTGCAGGACATGCGCCCGGCGGGCACCAACGTGAACTTCGCGCCGTTCCGCCAGTAGCAGAAAAAGCTTCGCGAGCAAGCCCGCTCCCACATTCAACCGCGTTCCTCCAATTGGAATACAGGCGAATGTGGGAGCGGGCTTGCTCGCGAAAGCGACCTCACAGTCACTACAAATCTACAACCTGCACCAACAAAAAGCCCCGCATCTGCGGGGCTTTTTGTTTTATGCGGCGCTCTTCGCCTTGATCTTCTTCAGCTCTTCGTCGCGCAGTTCGCGACGCAGGATCTTGCCGACGTTGGTGGTCGGCAGCGCATCGCGGAACTCCACCGAACGTGGCACCTTGTAGCCAGTGACGTTGGCGCGCATGTGCTCCATCACCGTTTCCTTGGTCAGCGTGACGCCTGGCTTGGCGACGATGAAGATCTTGATCGCCTCGCCCGACTTCTCGTCCGGAATACCGATGGCCGCACACTGCAACACGCCCGGCAGGGTCGCCAGCACGTCTTCCAGTTCGTTCGGGTACACGTTGAAACCGGAGACCAGGATCATGTCTTTCTTGCGATCGACGATGCGCATGTAGCCGTCCGGCTGGATCAGCGCGATGTCACCGGTCTTCAGCCAGCCTTCGCTGTCGAGCATCTCGTCGGTGGCTTCCTGACGCTGCCAGTAGCCCTTCATCACTTGCGGGCCCTTGACGCACAGCTCGCCGATTTCGCCCAGCGGCTGCTCGACGCCGGCGTCATTGATGACTTTGCACAGGGTCGACGGCACCGGAATGCCGATGGTGCCGATCTGGATGTTCTGGATCGGGTTGACCGTGGCCACCGGGCTGGTTTCGGTCATGCCGTAACCTTCGCAGATCGGGCAACCGGTGACCGCTTTCCAGCGCTCGGCGGCGGCCAGTTGCAGAGCCATGCCGCCGGACAGGGTGACTTTCAACGCCGAGAAGTCCAGCTTGCGGAAACCTTCGTTGTTGCACAGGGCCACGAACAGCGTGTTGAGGCCGACGAAACCGCTGAACTTCCACTTCGACAGTTCCTTGACCATCGCCGGCAGGTCGCGCGGGTTGCTGATCAGGATGTTGTGGTTGCCGATCAGCATCATCGCCATGCAATGAAAGGTGAACGCATAGATGTGGTACAGCGGCAGCGGGGTGATCAGGATCTCGCAACCTTCATTGAGGTTGGAGCCCATCAGCGCCTTGCACTGCAGCATGTTGGCAACGAGGTTGCGATGGGTGAGCATCGCGCCCTTGGCCACACCGGTGGTGCCGCCAGTGTATTGCAGCACCGCGACATCGCCGCTGTCCGGATTGGCTTCCGCTACAGGCTGGCCCTGGCCCTTGCTCAGCACGTCGTTGAACTTGACGGCTTTGGGCAGGTGGTAGGCCGGAACCATTTTCTTCACGTACTTGATGACGCTGTTGATCAGCAGGCGCTTGAGCGGCGGCAGCAGGTCGGCGACTTCAGTGACGATAACGTGTTTGACCCCGGTTTTCGGCACCACGGCTTCGGCCAGGTGAGCCATGTTCGCCAGGCACACCAACGCCTTGGCGCCGGAATCGTTGAACTGGTGTTCCATTTCCCGCGCGGTGTACAGCGGGTTGGTGTTGACCACGATCAGGCCGGCGCGGATGGCACCGAAAACGGCGACCGGGTACTGCAACACATTGGGCAGTTGCACGGCGATTCGATCACCGGGCTGCAAGTCGGTATGCTGTTGCAGATAAGCGGCAAACGCACCGGACAATTCGTACAGTTCACCGTAGGTGATGGTCTTGCCCAGGTTGCTGAACGCCGGTTTGTCGGCGAAGCGTTGGCAGGATTGCTTCAACACTGCCTGAATATTCGGGTACTCGTCTGGATTGATGTCGGCAGCAATTCCAGCGGGGTACTTATCCTTCCAAAAGTCTTCGATCATGGAAGCCCACTCCTCAGCAACGCGAATTCAGCACCGCATTTGATGCGATTATTATTGGTGTTTGTTTATTGGTGAGTCTGGCTTTTTACAAGGCCGAGAAGTCACAAAGCGCGCCGAGAGTAGCAGCTTTGCCAAGGGTCGACTAGAGCCAAAAGCGGCCCCTACAGTCATTTTCATGACTCAAGAACCACTAGCAGTCATTTTAGAGCAAAAATCCTATAACGCTTTGAAAGTCCCGGTTTTCGGGGCTGGAAACGCGAGCGGGCTCGCTCCCACAGGGTCATCAGTGAACCTCAGGGAGCGAGCCCGCTCCGGGCGGCGATCCGACGATTTCGCTTGGCGCGGTCTGTTTATGCGATATCGCGCAACTCCCGCCGCAGAATTTTCCCGACAGGCGTCATCGGCAACGACTCACGCAGCACGATGTGTTTCGGCACCTTGTACGCGGTGAAATTCTCTTTGCAGTAGGCCTTCAGTTCTTCCAGGCTGACCCCGGTTTCCCGCGCCACCACAAACAACTTCACCGCCTCGCCGGAGCGCTCGTCCGGGACGCCGATCACCGCGCAGTTGGCGACTTTGGGGTGGGCCATCACCACGTCTTCGATCTCGTTCGGGTACACGTTGAAACCCGAGACGATGATCATGTCTTTCTTGCGGTCGACGATGCGCACGAATCCGTCCGGGTCGATCACCGCAATGTCGCCGGACTTGAACCAGCCCTCGGCATCCAGCACTTCGGCGGTGGCCTCGGGTTTGTTCCAGTAGCCCTTCATGATCTGCGGGCCCTTGATGCACAGTTCGCCGCGCTCGCCCAGAGGCTGTTCAGCGCCGTCGTCGTTGATGACTTTCAACAAGGTACCGGGTACCGGCAGGCCGACCGTGCCGATTCGCGACAGCTCACCATACGGGTTGGTGCAGGCCACCGGCGAGGTTTCGGTCAGGCCGTAGCCTTCGGTGATGCGGCAACCGGTGAGCTGCTCCCAGCGCTCGGCGGTGGCCTTGACCAGCGCGGTGCCGCCGGAGTTGGTGAGCTTGAGGGTGGAGAAATCCAGGGTCTTGAAGTCCGGATGGTCCATCAGGGCGACGAACAGGGTGTTGAGCCCCAGCAACGCCGAGAACTTCCAGTTCTTCAGCTCCTTGATGAAGCCGCCGATGTCACGCGGGTTGGTGATCAATACGTTGTGGTTGCCGGACACCATCATGCACATGCAATTCGCGGTGAAGGCATAGATGTGGTAAAGCGGCAGCGGCGCGATCATCACCTCCTGCCCTTCGCGCAACAGCGGCTGGCCGTCGCTGCCGAACTGACCGAGGCAGGCGCGCACCTGTTGCATGTTCGCCACCAGGTTGCCATGGGTCAGCATCGCGCCCTTGGCCAGGCCGGTAGTGCCGCCGGTGTATTGCAGCACGGCGATGTCGTCCAGGCCGACCTTCAGCGACTTGATGCCCAGGCCCCGGCCCATGCGCAACGCGCGCTTGAAGGAAATCGCCTGGGGCAGCGAATACGCCGGGACCATTTTCTTCACTTTGCTGACCACGGTGTTGACCAGCCAGCCCTTGGCGGTGGGCATCAGGTCGCCCATCTTCGCTTCGATGAGATATTGAATGTCGGTGTCCGGCAGCACTTCCTGGACCTTCTGGCCGAACATGTTCAGGTACACCAGCGCCCGGGCACCGGAGTCCTTGAACTGGTGACGCATCTCCCGCGCGGTGTACAGCGGGTTGGTATTGACCACGATCAGCCCGGCACGCAGCGCACCGAACACGGCAATCGGATAATGCAGGACGTTGGGCATCTGCACCGCGATGCGATCCCCCGGCGCCAGATCGGTGTGGGCTTGCAGATAACCGGCGAACGCAGCGCTCTGGCGCTCGAGTTCGGCGTAGGTCAGTGTCACACCCATGTTGCTGAACGCTGGGCGGTCAGCAAATTTCTTGCAGGAACGCTCGAACACCTCGATCACCGACTTGAATTCATTCGCGTCGATATCCAGGGGTACGCCCGCCGGGCGTTTGTCATTCCAGAAATCAGGTTGCATTGTTCTTGTCCTCTTTACCTGAGCCGATCCGGGGCCGCTTCGCTGTCATTTCTTTCCATCCGTGAAAAAGCCGAGAGCAAAAAGCGGGGCTTCACGGACACTAGCAGCTATGGTCAATCAGGCAAATATGAGCGACGTCCTCATTGATCGTGTGAATCTTCCTGCCGTGGCGTGAGCTGATCGGACGCGCTATACAATGCAATCTCTGCAAGCCCCTGCAGCAAAAGCATGCCGCAAAGGAATCGCCATGATCCACGACACTTTCTGGCTGGACGCGAATGACCGCAGCCGCCTCTTCGTCAACCAGTGGCTGCCCAACGCACCGCTCAAAGCGGTGATTCTGCTGGCCCACGGCATGGCCGAGCACAGCGCTCGGTATGCGCGACTGGCAGACTCGTTCTGCGCCGAAGGCTACGGTGTGTACGCGCCCGATCAGCGCGGCCATGGCAAAACAGCCGATCATGGGACGCTCGGACATTTCGCCGACGACGATGGCTGGTGCAAGGTGGTCGGTGATCTGGCGAGCCTCAACCAACACATCGGCCAGCGCCATCCCGGCGTGCCGATCGTGCTGCTCGGGCACAGCATGGGCAGCTATATTGCCCAGGCTTATCTGCTGCATCACAGTGCCAGCCTTCACGGCGCGATTCTCAGCGGCTCGAATTTTCAGCCGGTTGCGCTGTACCGCGCGGCACGGCAGATCGCCCGGTTCGAAAAACTGCGTCAGGGCGCCAAGGGACGCAGCGCGCTGATCGAATGGCTGTCGTTCGGCTCGTTCAACAATAAATTCAAACCGGCGCGCACCCGGTTCGACTGGCTGAGTCGCGACCCGGTCGAAGTCGACAAATATGCCACCGATCCGCTGTGCGGCTTTCGCTGCAC